>CBDBDQ010000005.1:0-4800000 GCA_965203905.1 Spirochaetia bacterium
AGTACTGGCGGATCAGGAACACGAAGAAGCCGGGCACGGCGAGAAAGAACGGCACGGTGAGCACGGTATAGGTGTCGATCCAGCCGAGCCAGCGGAACAGCACGAAGCTGGGGATCATGTAGGCCGCGAACGGCAGCATCATGGTGCCGAGCACCAGGGCGAAGATCAGGTTGCGGCCGGGAAACTCCAGCCGCGCCAGCGCGAACGCGGTCCACGACGCCACGATGCCGCCGGCGACCACGTTGATGCCGGTCACCAGGATGGTGTTGAAGAAGTAACGCCCGAACTGGAAGGTGGTGAGCCCCACCACGTAGTTGTGCCACTGCGGCACACGCGGCAGCCAGGCGAAGTCGTACACCTCGTTCTGGGTCTTGAGGCTGGCCGAGACCATCCAGAACAGCGGTATCAGCACCGCCAGCACGATGGCGATCACCACCAGGTAGGTGCCGGCCTGGCCCACCGCGTGCCGCGACCGCGCCCCCGACAGCGTCGCGGGCATCAGCGCCTCCCTATCCGCCGCATGCCCAACCGCATGCCGCCGCCGGCCGGTCCGCTGCCGCCACTACGCGGCACCCCGGTAGAACACCCAGGCGCGCGAGCTGCGCAGCAGCCCGAAGGTCATCAGCGCGATCAGGAAGAACAGCACCACGGTGAGCGCGGAGGCGTAGCCGAACTCGAAGTACTGGAATGCGGTGCGATAGACGTTGTACACGAAGAACAGGGTCGCCTTGTTGGGGCCGCCCTGGGTCATCACGAACACCGGCGCGAAGTACTGGAAGTTGCCGATCACCCCCACGATCAGGTTGAACAGGATGATCGGCGTCAGCAGCGGCAGCGTGATGCGCACGAAGCGCCGCCAGGCGCCCGCGCCGTCAATCGCCGCCGCCTCCAGCAGCTCGCCCGGAATCGCCCTCCAGCCCAATGATGTAGAGGATCATCGCACCGCCCGACTGCCACAGGAACATCAGCCCGAGGCCCGGCAGCGCCCACTGCGGCGAGAACAGCCAGCCCGGCCCGACGATGCCGAACAGCTCCAGGAAGCGGTTCATCAGCCCCACCTCCGGGTTGAGCACGCGCGCGAACAGGATCGCCAGCGCCACCCCCGGGATCACCACCGGGATGAAGATGACGGTCGAGAACAGGTTCTGGTTGGTGCGGATGCGGTTGACCAGCAACGCCAGGGCCAGCGCCACCACCACCCGTGCCGGCAGTGCCGTGAACACGAAGCTGGAGGTGACGCGCAGCGATTGCCAGAAGTCGAAGTCGCCGAACGCGCGGGCGAAGTTGCCCAGCCCGCGCCACTTCATGGCGCCGATGCCGTTCCACTCGTACAGCGCCAGCACGAATGCGCCCAGCATCGGCCCCGCCAGGAAGACCAGGAACCCGATCAACCACGGGGCCGTGAACACGTACGCGGAGACGATCTCCTGCCGCTTGATCGGGGTCACGCCGCCCGTCCCCGCGCTCGCCGTCTCGACCGACCTGGCCCGACCTAGAATCCCTCGTCGAGGAGCGACTGCACCTCCTCCTTGATCGCCGTCATCGCCTCTTCGGCCGTGACCTCGTTCTGCCACAACAGCGCGAGCTGGTCGTCCATCAGGGTGCTGACGCGACCGAAGTTGGGCACGATCGGCTGGGTCACCACCGCCTGCTTGAGGGCGTCGACGCGGATCCAGTTGTTGGGCGGCGCGCCCTCGGGTCCCTTGCGGAACTCCTCGGTGTTGGCGACGTGCTGCAGCGGCGGGTTGTTGAACCCGGACGAGATGCTGAAGAAGCCCTGGCCCACGGGGCCGTTGATCAGGTTGATGAACTCCCAGCCGTGCTCCTGACTCTCGCTGGATGCCATCACCGCCAGCCGCCCGCCATACAGCGGCGCCCAGCTTCCGGCCGGACCCTGTGGCAGGAACTGAATGTCCCAGGGATCCTGCATGTCGTAGATGGTGGGCATCTCGAAGGTATGCAGCATGTACATCGCCGCCGAGCCGTTCTCGAACATGCCGACCTGGCCGCCGAACGCCTCCTGCTCCGCGGGCGTGGGATGGGCGCCGTGCTCGTAGATCAGGTCCTGCATGAACTGCAGGGACGCCAGCGTCTCCTCCGTGTCGCCGGTGAAGGTCATGGTCTCGGTGTCGATCAGGGCACCGCCCCACGCCGCCGGCATGGCGCCGGTGATGCCGAAGCGCCCGCGGTTCAAGCCGTTGGCGCCCCACTGGTTCTCCGGTTCCGACAGCTTCGTGGCCGCCTCCTGGAACTCGCCTTCCCAGGTCCAGTCGGTGCTGGGATAACCGACGCCCGCCTCGTCGAACAGGCGCTGGTTGTAGGCCAGGATCGTGGTGCCGGTGCCCAGCGGGGCCTGGTACAGCTTGTCGCCGCGGTCGTAGAAGCCGTCCGAGGAGAGCATGGTGAACCAGCCCTGGTAGAGGCCGCGCTGCGGGTCGAAGTAGCCGAGGTCGTCCATCTTGTCGGTCAACTCCACCAGCATGCCGTCCAGCTCCAGCGTCAGGAAGCTGTTGATGTTGATCACGTCCGGCGGCGTGCCGCCCGCGATCATCGCCAGCAGCTTGCTGCTGTAATCGCCGCCCGGAATGTTGATCAGCTCGATGAAGACGTTGGGATTCGCCTCCTGGTAGGCGTTGGCGGAGTTCTCGAACGCTTCCGCCTTGACCGCGCCGCCCCAGAACGTGGCGACCAGCTTGACCGGCTCGTCACTGTCGACGGCGGCGCTCTCGTCGCCACCGGACGCGGCCAGCGGCAACACGGCCAGCAGACCGGCGGCGATCATCAATAGAACGTATCGATACATCGTTGCTCCTTTTCCTTTGGCCCTCGCCGGGCCTTGATCAGCCCCAATATTAGGCATCCGCGCGGAACGGGGCAATCGCCGCGCGTGCCGTTATTCATCGCCAAGGCGGGCACGCAGGACGCCCCGCTCAGGCCACGGCATGCTATTGGTCGACTAAGTCTGATAGATGGACTACCATGCCCGCCATGGCTACCGTGAACGTCCACGAGGCCAAGACCCAGCTCTCGCGGCTGCTCGACCGGGCGCACGCCGGGGAGGAGATCGTCATCGCGAAGGCGGGCACGCCGTACGCCCGGCTGGTGCCGCTGCAAGCCCCTGCTCCACGCACCCTGGGGCGCTATCGCGACCGTGACGGCGCGGTGCCGGACTCGTTCTTCGAGCCGCTCGATGAAACCGAGCTGGCCTCCTGGGAGGGTGACCGGTGACCCTCCTGCCCGATACGTGCGTGGCTCAGCGGACGGCTTCATGGCCTCCTCCAAGACCCGCACAACCGGATATGGGTCAGCGCGGCCAGCGCCTGGGAGATCGCCACCAAGCATCGGATCGGGAAGTACCCGGCCGGCGGCGCCATCATCGTGGAGTGGAGCGACCGCATCGCTCGCGACGGGTTCCGCCAACTGGACATCTCCTGCGCTCACGCGCTGCGCGCGGGCTCCCTGCCCGGTGAGCACCGCGATCCGTTCGACCGCATGATCGCCGCCCAGGGCATGCTGGAAACGATCCGGGTAGCGACTCCCGACCCCGCCATCGCCACGCTCGGCGCCGACACGATCTGGTAACAGGACCTTCGCACGCGCCATCGCGTCGCCCGCCCGGCGATGTGCCGGGAAACCGGGTGTGGCGGTTTGCCGGGGTCCTGGCATTGACCGTGGATCAGTTGTTACGTCTGGTGAACTGAACTCGACCTTCGTTCCGATCCGGTAGCGCGAGACCAAGCTGATCTCTCGGAGATAGGCCACAGTACTGTCCGCACCCAGCCACGAAGGTAGCATGACCTGCCGATTCTGGCCGCTTCGCGGCGCCGCCGACGCTCTGAAGGCGTCCCGGCCGAAGTCGGGTTATACCATTCAGTCCTCTTGGTCTCGCTTCCCCAACTTCCTCATCAACGCTCACGGAGTTTCTGCAAGAGCCTCCAGCTGGCAAGCGTTAGTGGATGGGGCACAGTCGACTCTTCGCCCAGCGAACAACTGTCTCCGCTATCTCGATCGCATCACGGTACTGCTGTTCGTCGACGGGTTCTGACGTTCCCGGATAGCGTGTATCTACTGCATACGGAGTGAGCTCACCGGCTCTCGCGAGGTCAGGGGTGACTTCTTCACCTGCTTGCTTCAGCAGTTCCAACAGACGGCCCAGATCGTGCACGTAGGGAAACTCGGTCTTCCGTTTTATCATCACGGCCTTGATCGCTTTCTCCGCGGCCTGCTGCGCTTCAAAGCACAGGTCTTCCAAGTAGGCACCCTCAACGCGGTTCTTGGCCATCGCCAGATTGCTTTGGGCGCGGTTCAACCATTCTCGTGGATCGTCGGGCGGGAAGCGCTCAGGCGGCATCGTAGACCACTCTTCCTTCGTGGAGCGCGGGCTTGATGATCAGCGCGTGACTGTCCCGGTAGCGTTCTACGTCGTCCGGCGTCACAACGATCACGTCCACCGCTGCACCCACGCCGTGAAGGCGGCGGTAGATCCTCGCCGCTGTACGTCGTCGGTCCGCGCCGTCTTTCACGACGAGAAGGTCGACGTCGCTATGACGGCCCATCTCCCCGCGCGCGGCGGAACCGAACAGGATGATCTGTTCCGGTTGAGCGACCGCCACGATGCGCCGGATGATCTCGTCGAGAACTGTTTGATCGAGTGTTCGGCCTTCATGCATCGGGGTCAGCGCAAGCATACGATCTCCTACGATCAGATCAAGCGACACCTTCACAACCGTATCTATTGACTCAGCATGCCGAGGAGGACTTCTGCCGCGCGGTCGGCGAATGGCGGATCGTTGATGTTGTGGTCCAGCTCCAGCACGTCGATGCCGGGCTTCAGGTTGTCCTTGATTGCCTCGTAGCAGGCGCTGTCCGCCTCGGGATCCCAGAATGCGCCGCCCTCGATATCGAGCATCGACACGCCACCAAGGGGCAGGAGTATGGTCACCGGCGCCGACGACGCGTTGGCCGCAGAGGCGATCATCGCACCGATACGCTCGTTCTCCTCGACGCTGGTACGGAGCAGCGTGCCGGTCGGCGTCCACTGAAACAGATTGCGCCCCCGGTACCGCTCCGGCACCGAGTCGAGGGCACCGAAGTTGGCCATGTCCACACAGCCCGGCGCGATCACCGCCGGGATCCCGGCGCGGGAGGCGGCCATGCCGCGCTCCGGCCCGGCGGTGGCCCTGCCGCCGCATACCTCGTCGGCCAGCTCGGTGGTGGTGATGTCCAGGCAGGCCGCGATGTACCCGTCGGCGATCATGCCTTCCATGGTTCGGCCGCCGATCCCGGTAGCATGGAACACCAGCACCTCGTAGCCGTGGTCGGTCAGCACGCCGCGGGCGCGGTCGACGCAGGGTGTCGTGTTGCCGAACATCGACGCGGTAATCAGTGGCTTGTCCTGCCCGATGAGCGGAGGCTCGACGCCGAGCATGCCGGCGATGGCGCCCGCCGCGTTGGCGTACACCCTTGCGCTGATGCGGTTGATGCCGGCCACGTCGACGATCGACGGCATCATGATGATGTCCTTCGGCCCGACCACCTCGCGCATGTCGCCGGCCGCAACCGTGGAGACCATCACCTTGGGCACGCCGAAGGGCAAGGCACGCATGCCCGCGGTGGCGATCGAGGTGCCGCCGCCGCCGCCCATGCCCAGGATCGCATCCAGCCTGCCCTCGTGGTACAGCCGCCGCGCCACCACCGCCAGGCCGGCGGCCATGATCGGCATCGCCGCTTCGCGCAGCTTGTTGCGGCGCAGGTGGTCGAGGTCGCCGCCTCCCGCCCGCGCCACCTCCTCGCGCTGCACATCGGCAGGAATGGTCGGCTCACCCAGGATGCCGAAGTCCACGACCAGGGTGGCGAGCCCCTGCTGCTCGATGAGTTCCTTGACGAAAGCGAACTCCCGGCCCTTCGTGTCCAGGGCGCCGACGATGACGACGGTCTTCACGCTCGGTCGCCCTGCGGCCGTCATCTAGCGCTTCTTGCGCTTCTTGACCGTGTGGCTCTTGAACCCCTGCAGCGCTCCCATGACGGCCTTCTCCACCGGGATGCGCTCGATGCTCGAAGCGCCGACGAACCCCTGGGCGTCGGTCTGCTCGTACAGCGCCGCGGTGTCCGCCGGTTCGGCAAACGGCCCGCCGTGCGCCAGGCAGATCGCCTCCGAGTCCGCCGCCCAGGCTCCCTCCATGATCTTCTGGGCTCGCGCCAGAGCCTCGTCGACCGGATCCGCCGCAAAGCCGACCAGCCCGCCCGAGGTTCCGCCGACGTGGGCACATACCACGTCCACGCCCGCCTTCACCATCGCGGCCGCGTGCTCCGCCGAGTAGACGTAGCACATGGTGAATACGTCCCGATCCCGGAACGTCCGCACCATCTCGACCTCGCGCGCAAAGCCCCAGGGCATTTCCAGGTTGCGCCCGGTCTGCTGGTTCTGTCTGCGGATCTGCGGGTTGACGATCTCGCTTCCTCCCTGCGTGGGGAAGTTGATGATCCCATCGTAACCCCGCGCCACGAATCTGCCACACAGCTCGTCCAGGTCGTAGACCGTCTGGTCGCACGCCTCCACGCCGGCGACGATCGGCGTGTTCCTCACCACGTTGCTGATCTCGTCGTACATGCTCAGCGTCTGCGGGTTGGCGTGGTCGATGTTGACCGTCTGCAAGCCCCGTATTCGGGACTGCCCGGTGCTGTAGCAGATGATCAGGTCGGCGCCGCCGACCTCGGCAGCGCGCGCGATCAGGCCGGCGCTGCAGCCGGCACCTACAATCGGCGTGCCGCTACCGATCGCGTCCCGCAGGCGCTCGACGATCTCGCCTCGTTCGAACCTCTTCTTCATTGCATCAGATCCTTCATGGAGTTGCGTGGCCGTTCAGCATCTTACCTGGATTTCGCGCGTCCTACTGCCTTCGCCGCGCCCTTCCTCCGCCCTTCCTACTTGATGGCACCCAGCGTAAGCCCCCGGGTGACGAACTTCTGCATGGCCGTGGCCAGCAACACCACCGGCACCGCGACGACCACCGCGCCCGCCGCGATCTGGGTCCACTTGATCGTCACCTCGCCCGTGTACTGGGTAAAGAAGATCGGCCAGGTAGCGCTGTTGTATCCGGTGATCACGAGTGCGTAGATGAAGTCGTTCCAACTCGTGATGGCGGCGAATATGGTAGCCGCGACCAGCCCCGGGAACGCCAGCGGCAGGACAATCCTGACGAACACCTGCGTCATGGAGCAGCCATCCACGATGGCGGCCTGTTCGATCTCCAGCGGAATCGAGAGAAAGAAGCCGTACATCACGAACACCACGTAGGGTATGAGGATCGAGATGTGGGCCAGGATCAGCGCCAGGTGGGAGTCGTAGAGCCCCAGCGACGAGATCAGCACGAAAAACGGCACCAGCACCGCCACCGGAGGAACGAAGCGGGTGAACAGCAGCAGGTAGGCGATCCACTTTCCGCCCTTGATGTCGAGCCGCACCAGGCCGTATGCCGCAACCGAGCCGGCGGCCATGGAAATCACCGTGGCCATGGTGGTTACCAGCAGGCTGTTGGCCACGTACTTCGCGAATCCCAGGTCGCTGAATACCAGCACGAAGTTGCGCAGGGTCGGAGTAAACGTCCAGCTTATCCGAAACAGCTCCTGCTGCGTGACCAGCGAAGCCCGCAGCAGCCACAGGATCGGAAACAGGTAGATCGGGACCAACAGCACCGCGACGGCGTAGGTGAGCAGGTCTTGCCGGTGGCGGGGCCGGAGCAGCAACGCGCGCAATGCAGATCAGGAAGTGGTCGACTGGCGCGCCAGGCCGATCACGAACAGAATCGTAACGAACAGGATCAGCGCTGCCATCAGCAACGCGATGGTCGCCGCGTAGCCCAGGTCCAGGTCCGCGAACGCCACTCGCCAGACGCGGAAGATCATCGTCTCCGACGCCCCTGCCGGCCCTCCCTGAGTGAGGCCGTAGATGACGCCGAAGTTCCTGAACGACCACACGATGCGAAACGTGACCGCGATCAGAAGCAGCGGTCGCATCATCGGTATGGTGATCCGCCTGACGGTCTGCCAGGCTGATGCGCCATCTATCTTGGCGGATTCGAACGGCTCCACCGGCAATGACTCCAATCCGCCGAGCAGCACCACGAACACGAACGGCACTCCCAGCCACACGTCCACCGCTATGGTGGATTGCAGTGCCAGATGATAGCCGCCGAGCCAGTCCGGTCCGCTGAGCCCCAGGGAGATGAGGGTGCGGTTGAACACTCCCTGCGCCGGATCGTACAGCAGCTTCCAGATAACGGAAGCGGCCAGCGGCGCGATCATCATCGGCAGCAGGAAGATGCTGCGAAAGATCAGCTTCCCCCAGCGCATGCGATTGACCAGGAGAGCCAGCAGGAATCCGAGGAGCAGATTCAGGATCACCGATTCGCCCACGAACAACGCGGTGTTTCTGAACGTCATCGCGAACTGGGCGTCGCTCAGCACCTTGGCCAGATTGCCGAGGCCGATGAATCTCGGCTCGCTCATTGCCACCAGACTGATCCGGTGAAACACCATCCAGATCATGAATCCGAAGGGGTAGAGCACCACCCCCAGCACGAGGACCAGCGCCGGCACCAGGGTGATGTATCTGAATCTGGGTTTCATGCGTAGCGTCGCGAGAAATAGCCGCCAGCGGCGCCGCTTCCGGCCCGGCCGGCCTGCCCCAGGAGCCTGCCGCAATCCGGCAGGCTCCTGGTAGAACGGGCGGGCCCGCGGCCTGGTTCAGATGGCGGGCGATCTACTGCGAGTGAAACTCCGCCAGCTTGTCGTTGACCACCGTCTCGGCGTCCGCCAGCGCTTCCGCCGACGACTTGCGTCCGAGCAGCGCTTCCTGGACCTCCTTGCCGACCGCCTCCCACAGCGTCTGGTGAACCTCGATCTGCGGGCGGGTCCATCCGACCTTGATGCCGTCTCCGGCAGGGCCGTAGTGAGGGTACTTCCCGAGCAGCGCGGGGTCGGTCTGCAGGCTCACCCTGCCGGGCAGTATGCCGCCGCGGGTGAACTCGACGAAGTTGGCCAGATTCTCCTTGTTGTAGAGGAACTGGATGAACAGGTAGGCCGCTTCGGGCACCTTGGTCTTGGCGTCGAGCGCGTTGGCCCAGGTCGACACCCAATGCTTGGATTCCTTGGCAGCCGTCACGCGACCGTAGCCCATCTTGCCGACGACCATGGACTTCTCGGGGTCTTCCAGCACCGAGGGGAAGAATATCAGGTTGCGCATCGTCGCCACCTTGCCCTCCGCCATCAGGTTGGCGGGCTCTCCCCAGCCGTAGTTGAGCGCTCCCGGCGCGCTGTGCTCCAGCACCTGCTTCATATGGTCGAGTGCCTCGACGCCCTCAGGGGAATTGAACGCCGCCTCGGTGTTGGCGCTGTTCAGGTAAGCGCCGCCGTTGCGATGCAGCAGGCTGATGAAGTTGTCGGCGGCGAGATCCACCGTGAACGCCGAGCCCGCGCCGTATTGCTCGGCATCGGGCTGATGCAGCTTCTGCAGCGCCGCGACCTGGTCGCTCCAGGACCCCGGCGGCTCCAGTCCGGAGTCGCTGAGCAGATCGGTGCGATAGTAGTACAGGTCGGTGTTGGTCCGCCCCGGCAGCGTGTACAGCTTGCCCTCGTAGGAATTGACCTTGAGCGCGAACTCGGAGAAGTCCTCCCAGTCGAAGTCAGGCTGGTACAGGTTCGGATTCTCGAAGAACTGATTCAACTCCATCAACCAGCCGGGCTTCACGTACTCGATGAACCAGAAGTCGGGCACGTCGTGCACGTCCCAGGGGTGGTTGCCCGCACCCCAGGTGACCAGCCGCTTGCGGTGCGACTCCAGGGTGCCGATCACCTCCATCTCCACCTTGATTCCGGTGATTTCCTCGAAGGGAGCGATCATCTCCCTCATCCAGGTCTCGCCGAAGCCGGGGTGGCGCATGAACTTGACCGTGGTCCCCTGGTACGGCTTGGCTGCCTTGGCCAGTGTCCACGGGCCTTCCATGGGCGCCGCCTCCGACGCCGTCTCCTGCTCGGCTGCGGCAAACGCCAGCGCCGGCAACAGCAGCAACAGCGCAACCGGCAACAATCTGAGCGAAATCGTGCGACTCATAAAGAACTCCTTCAAACGAAAAAGTGCGGAGTCTTTCCCCGAAGTCCGGGTGACTCTGCTCCGGCGGGCCCTCCTCTACCCGTCTCTGTGGATTGTGGAACGCACAACGTGCGTGATGGACAAACGTGCGTGGCGCTGGCATGCGCCGGCTGCCGGCACCACGGGTCGCGTTCGTGGCCGGATGCGGCCTCGAAAGCAGGCCGGGAGCTGCGCGGTCGGATGGAGCCGTTGGTGGCTCTCGCGTGCGAAGGTCGAAGGCGCAGGGCATACCGGCTGCGTGAACCGCTGATCGGCCGCGGCGCTGGGCAGTGTCGTTACGCATCCTGCGGATCCCCCCCCGAAATCCCAAAAACCCACTGTAACACACCCCCCGGCAGAGTCAAATGCGTGAATTCGGGTGGGTTTCTCTGTCTGCCGCGGTCACCTCCGTACGGCATCGCACCTCGCGTGCCTGGCTGTGCACCATGGCTCGGGTGAGTCCATCACCGCCGCCTTGCTGGCGGAGGAGATCAGCGAGCCGCCAAGGCCGGTCACCCGGCGATCGAGCCGACGTCCCCAATGTGGCCACCGCCATTGCGCTTCCTCTCCGGGATGGCCGCGCGCGAGCATCAGTAAGGAGCCCTGGAAGTCGACCCCGAACTGCTCGTCCGAACTCTTGGTCGCCGACGCACTCCAGGTCGGGCGCCGGCACCGCGCGCGTGCCCCCGCCACTGTTGACCACCAAGTAGGAGCGGCCGAACCTCGCCCACGGTGGCCGCCACCATCGTCCGCACCTTGGCGTCGCCGGCCCTGTCCGCCTGCACCACCAGACCGCCGGCGCCGCCGGCCCGAGCCACAGGACGACTGAATACTGCAAGAGGGAGAAACTCCCTCCTGCAGCATCAAGGTCACCCTGCTGGTACTGGTATCACTTAGCGATTGTTCACATGCTCCTGCTCGATGTTCCGCAACGCCTCCTCCGGGGTTACAGAACCAGCCAGCATCAACTTGATATTGTTCATAACGGCTTCGTAAACCGGTATCGGGAAACTGGTTGTCCAGAAGTCGGATGCAGGCAAATCAAACTGCTTGATGAGTGCTTCATCCTTCAGCCAATCTGGCAACTGAATTTCCGGGTTGACTATTGGACTGGGGGTCAGAGTAGACTCGCCCTGTCCCCAAGCCCTGAAGAAACCAGGAGAAACGATATAGTCCAGGTAATCGATCGCCGCCTCCAATACTTCGGTATCGGGATTGATCATGATGCAAGAGCCCGGTGAATTCTGAACAAACTGCAACGAAGACTCCGCGTTTATGGAAGGCAGAGCGATTGTCTTCACTTCGAAATCGAGTCCGGCTTGTTGAGCAACATTATAGAACCATGTTCCATTGTAGAGTAGCGCGGCCTTCCCGGTAACCCAGGCTTGAATCGCTAGCTCATGGTTCTGAACATCATATCCTGTAGCAAAGACACCTCCTCTGTCCAGTTTGAGAAAGGTCTGAAACGCGGTTAACATGGCAGGCGATTCGTCCCACTTTTCCTCACCGCTATTCAGTCTCCCAACAATACCGACATCGGTAAGTTGCCCCACCAGGTCTCCTAGCCAAAGCGTGCTCGGCCATCCGTCCAGGTTACCCCATGATACTGCCTGCATCCCGGCAGCTTTAATCTGCGGAACGGTCTCTATCAATTCATCCATCGTCTCGGGGTACGGAATGTTATTGTCTTCGAAGAACTTCTTGTTGGCAAACAGTGCCTGCCACAGATATATACCGCCATAGGGAACGCCCCAGACTCGCCCCTCGCGTGTGGTAAAGTCCCAAAACGGCTCAGCAACGACATCACGGAATCCTCGCTCTGCGGCGATCTCCGTAATGTCCATGGCGCCGCCGCCGGCGATAAACTGGTCCAGCCAAGTCCCCACCGCGGTAGGCCACACATCTGGTTTGTCACCAGATTCCAAAGCAATCCTGGACTGGGCGTGGTAGTCACTCATCACCGTGAGATCCAACTCCACATCCGGCTGCAGGTCCCTATATGCTTCGATATAATCGACATTCCAATCCTGGGGCAGATCCGTCCACACCGTGAGGACGACCTTTTCTTCAGCGGCTGCGGCAGCTCCCACCATCGAAACAGCGGTGGCAAAGAAAAGCAGACACATCAATATCGTTTTCACTTCCAAACTCCTTGCACAAATGTCCTCCATGACTGCCGAGAATCAGTGCAGTCACCACGAAAATACCTGTATAGCAAACCTCTGTCTCTAGAAACGCCTCCTTGTTTGATCGTATCACCGGATTCACGCTGATCACCAACATCAGTGACCAAATCTCCTGAAGATCCTGTCCGTAATGTTTCCGACCACGATCACAAACACCACCGTAAGAAAGAACAGAACAACGGCCATCGTCGCCGCGTAATCGAACTTGAACGCGAAGAATGCCTGTCGGTACATGTACAGCGAAGTGATGTTCGTGGCAAGCCCCGGGCCGCCATTCGTCAACACATGCAGGATATCGAATGCCTTGAATCCAGAAATCATGTTCACCATGATCAGCAGCATCATAGTGCGCAGAATACATGGGATCGTGATAAACACGACCTGCTGCAGCTTGGTTGCACCATCCGTAATTGCAGATTCGATGATCTCCCGCGGCACACCCTGTATGGCCGCTGAAAAGACTATCATGGAGAATCCCGCGTTGAACCACACCGCCGGTGCAAATGCCGCATATATGGCAGTACGGGTATCGCCCAGTAAATTAATCGGGTCTGTGGTGCTCGTTATGCCGAGAGAGTTGAACAGGCTGCTGATCAAACCGATGAGAGGATTGTAGATCAGCGACCACAGCAGACCCAATGCCACCATAGACATCATCTGCGGCAAGAATAGTATTAATCTGGAAGCCGCCGAAAACACACGATTCTTCGTCCGGTATTCCAGCAATATTGCCAGTATCAGCCCAACAAACGGAGGGATAAAGGCAGACATGAGTGCCCACTGTAAGGTAAGTCCGATCGAATTCCAGAAAATCGGATCCTGGAATAGTGCAGCATAGTTGCCAAGGCCTATAAAGGACTCGGGAGTAAAGCCGTCCAGCTCAAAAAATGAATACCCGATCGATTGGAGCAACGGAAGATACAAAAATGCACCCATCAGCACGCTTGCCGGCAAAATAAAGATATATGGTGATAAGCTCTCTCTCCACTCCTTCATCATGCCTTACGCCTTGACTGCACCCGCTGTCAGGCCCTTGATGAAGTTCTTCTGCAAGATGATATAGAGTATCAATAACGGAGTAACCGCGATGGACAGCGCCGCAAACAGAAGGGTCCACTCTGTTCGAAATTCTGAAAAGAACATCTGGAGCTGCAGGGGCACGGTTCTGACAGATTCCTTTTTCAGGAATGTCAGTGGGTATAGATACTCATTCCAACTCCAGAGTGATTCAAAGATGACAACGGTAGTTATAATCGGTTTCGACAGCGGCACAACAAAACCAATTAGAAACCTGAGATTTGTACATCCATCCATTTTTGCCGACTCTTCTATTTCTTTTGGTATCTCCTTGAAAAAACCTGTCAGAAGAATGAGTGCTACCGGAAGCGCCAATGCTGACTGAGTCAGTATTACCGACACCAGATTATTGTATAGGCCCAGGTTTCGTACGATATAGAAAAGTGGTATTACGATAATCGTCGCGCTGATTATTATGGAAGATGCAAATAATCTGTAGAAGAAAGTTCTGCCTCTGAAATCTAACCTCGCCAGCGCAAAGCCGGCAGGTGTCGCCGTCGCCAGTACCAGAGAAACACATCCAACCGTAACCAATAAGCTATTCAAGAATACGGATGAGAACTTCGCCCGCTCCCAGGCTCTTACGTAAACTGAAAGGGTGATTTCCTGTGGCAAGCCCAACGGATTTTGAAACAGTTCCTTGATGGTTTTGAAGGCGTTCAGAGTCGTCCAAATAAATGGATAAAGTGAAACAATAATGGCGATAACAAAGATTATCGTACTAATGACATCAAAGCCAATATCGCTGTTTGTTCTTCCCTTGTTCAATCCGTTCAACCTCGCTGCACGGTCAGGTCCAACTTGCCACCAACGCGCAGGTCGCGCTTGCCGCTACAGCCCCCAGACCGTGACCGGCGCGCCGGCTCGCGACGGCGGGCGGCGGAAGATCTTGTCCGCCCAGGGTCGCTTCGGCGCGCGGTCGGACACGACCAGGTGGCCCGCCTCCGCCCCGCACCGGTTCATGTAGCCGCGGGTCTGCTCCACCCCCTCGGCGACGGTTCGCTCCAACCCCTTGCGCACGGGCCCCTCCGTGTTGAACTTGCGCACGGTCACCATCGTTGCAGAGTATGGCGCGGCTGTCATCCTCGGCTGGCGCCGGCGGCGCCGTCGGGTCGCGCCATCTGCCCGCACAGCCGCGGGTCGAGCAGGGCGTCGCCGACTACCAACGCAACGCCACGCTCGGCGCCCAGCTTGCGCGCCATCTTGTCGGCCGGAGTGATCAGAGGTGACGCACGCGGGAAAGAAGCTCGCTGCCGGGGCGCCCGGCAACGGTAACGCGATCACGTTGCCGGCGAGTGCACCAGGGCGGCGGCAAGGTCGCGGACGCGCTGCGGTCCGGGATCCTCCGGACGCCAGGTTCCACTGAGGAGCTGGCCCGGAGAGCGGCTGCGGAGCAGCTTGCGCGGGCGTTGGAACCAGCGGCGGACGCCGAAGTCGTTGCAGGCCCCGGCAAGGTCGCCGATGACCAGCGCCACGAAGTGGAGGCGGGCAGCGATCGCGTCCGGAGTCGCACGGCTCCCGGACAGATAGCGGCGCACACTGGAGGTGGAAATCCCGAGCAACCGTGCGAGCTCATCACCGCCCAGCACGCCATATACGCCGCGCCATTCGGAGGCCGGCGTCGGCGACGAATCCATATCAGTAGCGAAACCTGTGCAACGGAGCTCCCCCGGACAGACTCGAACTGCCGACACGGTGGTTAACAGCCACCCGCTCTACCAACTGAGCTACAGGGGAAAGACGGCGGTATCACCGCCGTGAACGATACTATTAGCAACGCAGGGCGCGGAAGTCAACCGGTGGATCATCCCGACACGCTTTTCTCCAGCGCTTGTCGAATCCATCGGTTCAGGCTCATCCCGCTCTCTGCCGCCGTGCGCGCCACTCGCTGGTGCAACTCCGGGCCAAGGCGCACGTTGAGCGTTCCCGAGTGTGGCTTGCGCGGCTCGACCCCATCCTCTTCGCAGGAAGCGAGATACTCGTCGATCGAACGGTGGAATTCCCTCCGAAGCCCCTCCACGTCGGTCGCCTCGAAGGTGGCGATCGGATACGCGCCACTGTTCACGACCCTGCCGTGCAGACGGCCTACGGAGTCGTCGAATTCGATCCCGGCAGCATAGCCCTTGTACTCCATCATGGCGCACCACACTACCATCGCTGCCGAGCCGCCGGGGAGCGTTGGGGAGCCCGCGGCTGCGCGCCGGAGCTAACGCCGCCTCTCGGCTGCTACTTGAACCAGGGCGATCTGCCGTATAGTGGCGGCCATGAAGCTCGGGATGTTCATGATGCCGTTGCATCCGCCGCAGAAAGACCGCACGGCGTGCTTCGACGAGGATATCGAGCAGGTGGTTCGCGCCGAGGCGCTTGGCTTCACCGAGGCGTGGATCGGGCAACACCATACGGTGGCCTGGGAGCCGATCCCCTCGAACGACCTGTTCATCGCCACCCTGATACCGCGCACCAGCTCGATCCGGCTCGGCACCGGGGTCTCCATCATCCCCCACCACCACCCGGTGAACGTGGCGGTGCGGCTGGCGTTTCTCGATCACCTGTCGCGCGGGCGCATCAACGCGGGCTTCGGCCAGAGCGGGGTGCCCACCGACTGGGGACTGTTCGACCTGCCCGATCCCGGAACCCAGGGCCTGATGACGATGGAGGGGATGGAGCTGGTGATGAAGCTGTGGCAGGCGGACGCACCGTTCGACTTCCGCGGCAAGTTCTGGCACGTGCACGCCGGCGACCCCGACCTGGAGCTGGGAGTGGGGGTGATGCTGAAGCCGTATCAGCAGCCCCACCCGCCGATCGGCATGAGCGTGATCAAGGCGGGCTCGATGGCGGCGCGTACCGCGGGACAGCGCGGTTTCCTGCCGATCAGCACCAACCTGGTGCCGGAGTCGACCCTGGCGTCGCACTGGGAGACCTACTGCGAAGGCGCCGCCGAGGCACAGCGGCCGACCCCGGAACGCGAGCTGTGGCGCATCTCGCGCAGCATCTTCGTGGCGGACAGCGATGCCGAAGCGTGGGACCACGCCCGTGGCGGTACCTTCGCCGCTTCGCTGGAGTACCTGATCCAGATCCTCACCGCCGGCGGCGTGCTCTACGTGATGAAGGAGCACCCCGATCAGCCCGATGCCGAGATCACCGTGGACTACGCCATGGAGAAGCTGTGCATCGTGGGCAGCGTGCAGACCTGCAGCGAGCGGCTGCGCGCGCTGCAGGAGGCCACCGGCGGCTTCGGGACGCTGCTGATGATCGCCCACGACTGGGACGACCGGGCGCGCTGGACCCGTTCCCTGGAGTTGCTGGCGCGCGAGGTGGTGCCGGCCGTGGCGGCGCATGGCGATTGACCGCGACGCCCAGCGCCGCATCATGGGCCACTTCGCCACCGGCGTGACGGTGATCACCACCGGCGGCCGGGCGGGTGGCGAGTGGGGCATGACCGCCAACTCCGTCACTTCCCTGTCGCTCGATCCGCCGCTGGTGCTGTTCGCGATCGACCTGCGCAACCAGTTGCTGCAGCAGTTGGAGTCCACCCCGGTGTTCGCGATCAACATCCTGCGCGCCGACCAGGAGGCGCTGTCGGCGCGCTTCGCGGCGCCCGGTCCGAAGGACTTTGCCGGGATCGAGATCACCTTCGGGCGCAGCGGCGCGCCGATCTTCGCCGACTGCCTCGGGTTCCTCGACTGCGAGGTGCGCGAACGGCTGCCCGGCGGTGATCACCAGATCGTGGTCGGTACGGTGGTCGGCGGCGAGCTGAGCGGCGGCAAGCCGCTGCTGTTCTACGGCGGCGGCTACAACGGCATCGCCCACCAGCCACCACGCGGCGCCAGGCCGCGCAGCTATACGCTGGAAGAGAGCTACGACCAGTTCGGGGCGTTCTGAACGGCGGGTGGGGCCGGCGCGGCTGCCGCCTCAGGCGGCAGCCGCGCGCTGGGCGGCGAGCAGCAGGGCGCGGCGTCCCAGGACCCGGGCCAGGCGCAGCCGGTAGGCGCTGGAGGCGTAGGGATCTTCCAGCGGCTCGTCCACGCTGAAGTCCGCCAGGACGGCATCCACCGCCGCCGCATCCAGCCTGGCGCCGCTGAGCGCGCCGAGGTCGGCCAGCACCGGCACCGGTCCGGCGCCGCCGACGGCCAGCCGCGCCGCGCTGCAGCGGCCGTCCGCATCCACCGTCACCAGCGCCGCGGCGCCGCACACCGCGTAGCCCGAGGCGGGGTGGGGATGCTTGAGGTAGGCCGATCCGCTGCGCGCGCCCGCTACCGGCAGCTCCACGGCCGTGATGATCTCGCCCGCTGCGAGTTGCGTAAGAAACAGGTCGCTGAAGAACGCGTTCGCCGCCACCCGCCGCACCCCGGCAGTCGAGGTCAGCTCCAGCTCGGCGCCCGCCGCCACCAGCGCCGCCGGAGGATCTGAGGCGGGATCGGCGTGCGCCAGGTTGCCGCCCAGCGTACCCCAGTTGCGCACCGCCGGGTCGCCCACCTTGGCGCAGGCCTCGGCCAGCATCCGGGCGCCGGCAGCCACCTCCGCGCAGCGCGCCACCCGGTCGTGGCAGGTGAGCGCTCCGATGCGCAGCGTCCCGTCGAGCCGCTCCACGCCCGCCAGCTCCGAGATGCGGCCGATGTCGATCAGCGTCGCCGGCTGCGCCAGGCGCAGCTTCAGCGCCGGCAGCAGGCTGTGGCCACCCGCCAGAAGCTGGCCGTCGGGATGCGCTTCCAGCGCTGCCAGGGCCTCCGCCACGCTCACCATGCGCAGGTAGTCGAACGCTGCCGGGTACATCAGCTGCCCTCCCCGGCGGCGGCCGCGGCGTGCACGGCCTGCACCACAGCGGCATACCCGGTGCAGCGGCACAGGTTGCCCTTGAGGCCGTCGCGGATCTGCGCGTCGTTGGGCCGCGGCTCCCGCTCCAACAGGGCGATGGTGGCCAGCACCATCCCCGAGGTGCAGTAGCCGCACTGCAGGCCGTGGTGGTGCCAGAGCTGCTCCTGCACCGGGTGCAGCTCGCCGTTCCGTGCCACGCCCTCTATCGTGGTCACGCTGCGTCCGTCGGCCTGCACCGCCAGGAAGGTGCACGACTTGGCGACGGCGCCGTCGACCAGCACGGTGCAGGCGCCGCACAGGCTGGTCTCGCAGCCGACGTGGGTGCCGGTGAGCCCCAGTGCGTCGCGCAGGAAGTGGACCAGGAGCGTACGCGGTTCCACGGCGCGCTCGTAACGGCGGCCGTTCACGTTGACGGAGATGGCGATTGGCTGTGACACGGCCCTACCCTACGGAGCACCGGGAGCGCAGGTCAATCGCGCCCCGCCGGGCGTGGTCAGCGAGCGTGCCGAGCCCTGGAGACGGCCACGAGAATCGCGCTATGCTGCGGTCACTGCCATGGCATCCACGACCACGTCCGAGGCCGGCGCGATCATCGGCCGACCGCATCCGTTGATCGACGGGCGCGAGCGCGTTACCGGCGCGCTGCGCTACACCGCCGACCTGCCGCACAGCGGCGTGCTGCACGCGCGCTTCGTCACCAGCCCGCACCCGAGCGCCCGCATTGAAGCGATCGACGCGAGTGCGGCCGAGGCGCTGGCGGGCGTGGTGCGGGTGCTCACCGCCGACGACCTGCCCGAAGTCGAACCTACCAGCCGCACGCGGCTGCTGCTGGCGCGGGAGCGGGTCATGTTCGTGGGCCAGCCGGTGGCGCTGGTGGTGGCGGAGTCGGAAGCCGCGGCCGCCGACGCCGCGCCCGAGGTGAAGGTCACCTACACCCCGCTTCCGGCGGCCACCGACCTGGAGAGCGCACTCGCCGCGGACGCGCCGCTGGTGTGGCCGGAGGGGGCGACCGAAGATTCCGAAGAGGCCGCCGCCCACGGCACCGACGTGGCGGTCGACGAGGGTGGCCGGCAGGGCAGCAACCTCGCCGGCCCCGTCAGTTTCCGGCGCGGCGATCCGGAAGCCGCGTTCGCGGCGGCGCACGCCGTGGTGGAGCGCAGCTACCGCACCTCGATCGTGCACCAGAGCTACATTGAGCCGCACGCCACGGTGGTGGACCCGAACCAGCCCGCCGGCGGCGTGACCGTGTGGAGTTGCACCCAGGCACAGTTCGCGGTGCGCAAGGAGGTGGCCGACCTCCTCGAACTGCCGGAGTCGGACGTGCACGTCAAGCCGATGCCGGTGGGCGGCGGCTTCGGCGGCAAGTTCATGCTCTACGAGCCGCTGGTGGCGCTGGCGGCGCGCGCGGTGGGGGCCCCGTTGCGGCTGGTACTCACCCGCCAGGAGGAGATGCTCGCCGCCATTCCCGCTCCCGCGGCGCAGATGACCGTCAAGCTGGCGGCCGACGCCGACGGCACCCTGACCGCGATCGCCGCCGACTACAAGTTTGACGGCGGCTGCTTTCCCAACACGCCGCACTCGGCGGTGGCGCTGATGACCGGCAGCCTGTACCAGTGCCCGAACTTCGACATCCACGGCGCGGCAGTGGTCACCAACAAGCCCTCCAGCGGAGCCTACCGGGCGCCGGGCAGCCCCCAGCTCGCGTTCGCGCTGGAGAGCACCCTGGACGAGCTGGCGCGGGAGCTGGGCATCGATCCCCTGGAGCTGCGGCTGCGCAGCGCATCGCGGCCCGGCGAGCCGATGGGCAACGATCAGCCGTGGCCCAACATCGGCATGCGCGAAGTGCTGCAGCGGGCTCGCGAGCATCCCATCTGGAGGGACCGGGAGCAGGCGCAGGCCGCAGGCCGCGGCGTCGGAGTCGCCATCGGCGGCTGGCTGGGCGGCGTCGAAGGCGCCACGGCCGCGTGTGCGCTGGAGCGGGACGGTACGCTGCACGTGCTGGTGGGATCGGTCGACCTCACCGGCACCACCACCGGCTTCGCCATGATCGCCGCCGACGCCTTCGGCATCGACCCCGGGCAGGTGCGGGTGATCAGCACCGACAGCGACGGCGGCTACCACGCCGGCGCCTCCGGCGGCAGCAAGATCAACTACACCGTGGGCCCGGCGGTGTTCGCCGCGGCGCGCGAGGCGCGCGAGCAGACGCTGCGCATCGCCGCCACCGAGTTCGAGGCCGACGAGGCGGACCTGGAGATCGTGGAAGGCGTGGTTCGGGTGAAGGGAGCCCCTACGCCGGCGTTGTCGCTGGCGGAGATCGCCGCCAAGACGATGCAGTTCGGCGCCCGCTACTCGCCGGTGAAGGGCAATGGCCGTCTCGTGCCCGGCGGCCGCTCGCCGGCGTTCTGCGCCCAGCTCGCGGAGGTGGAGGTGGACGCCGAGACCGGGGCCGTGGAGGTGCACCGGCTCGCCGTGGTGCAGGACGTGGGCAAGGCGATCAACCCGCTGACTGCCGGCGGCCAGCTCATGGGCGGCGCCACCCAGGGGCTCGGCTGGGCCCTGTACGAGGCGATCGAGTACGACCGCGAGGGCCAGTTCCGCACCGGCTCGCTGATGGACTACGCGATCCCCAACATCACCCAGTC
This sequence comes from Spirochaetia bacterium, assembly GCA_965203905.1. Lineage (GTDB taxonomy): Bacteria > Spirochaetota > Spirochaetia > SZUA-6 > Bin103 > Bin103. Next base: position 20,850 of record CBDBDQ010000005.1, read on the forward strand.
CGCGCGCGACCTGGAGGTCGTGATGGTGGAGGTGACCTCCGACCACGGCCCCTACGGCGCCCGCGGCGTCGGCGAGCCGCCGGTCATCGCCACCGCCGCCGCGGTGGCCAACGCCATCCGCGACGCCGGCTGCGGGCGAGTCACGACGCTGCCGATGACCCCGCCGCGGGTACTGGACGCAATCGACGCCGCAACGGGATAGCCGGCGCCCGGAGCCCCAAGCGCCGCATGAAGGTCACCGCCGTCAACGCGTTCCAGGTGGACCTGCCGCTCCGTGAGGGCAGCTACCGCTGGTCCGGCGGCAAGTCGGTGACGGTGTTCGACGCCACGGTGGTGGAAGTGGTGACCGACGCGGGCGTCTCCGGCTGGGGCGAGGTGTGCCCGCTGGGCCCGGTCTACCTGCCGGCGTACGCCGCCGGCTGCCGCACCGGCATCGCCGCGGTGGCACCGGCCCTGCTGGGGGCCGACCCGCGCCGGATCGCCGCGATCAACAGGTTGATGGACCGCACCCTGGCAGGTCACCCCTACGTGAAGTCGGCCCTGGACATGGCGTGCTGGGACCTGCTCGGCAAGGCCGGCGGGCTTCCGGTGTGCACCCTGCTCGGCGGCCGCTTCGGCGAGAACATTGCGTTGTACCGGGCGATTTCCCAGGGTACGCCGGAGGAGATGGCGGACCGCGTCACCCGCTATCGTGCCGAGGGCTACCGCCGCTTTCAGCTCAAGGTAGGCGGTCCGCCCCACGAGGACCTGGCGCGGCTGCGGGCGGTGGCCGCGCAACTGCAGCCGGACGACGTACTGATCGCGGATGCCAACACCGGCTGGCTCAGCCACCAGGCGCTGCAGGTGGTACACGGTGCCCGCGACCTGCCGGTCTACATCGAGCAGCCGTGCGCCAGCTACGACGAGTGCCTGATCGTGCGCCGGGCCACCGGGCTGCCGTTCATCCTCGACGAGTCGATCCGCGACCTGCGCGCCCTGCAGCGCGCCGCCGCCGACGGTGCGGTGGACGCGATCAACGTCAAGATCAGCAAGTTCGGCGGGCTCACCCGCGCGCGCCTGGTCCGCGATGTGTGCGTGGAGCTGGGCATCCCGATGATCGTCGAGGACAGCTGGGGCGGCGACATCATCACCGCGGCCATCGCCCACCTGGCCCACAGCACGCCCCCGGAGCAGCGCTTCGCCGCCACCGACTTCAACAGCTACGTGACGGTGAGCACGGCGGCCGGAGCACCGCAACGCGAGCACGGCACGATGATGGCTCCCGACGCCCCCGGACTGGGCGTCGAGCCGCGCCAGGAGGTCCTCGGCGCACCGGTACTGGAGGTAACGTGATGGAGATGGTTGATCCTTGGACGCCCGAGGTGACGACGTGAGCCCGCTACGGCCCGCGTGGAGCGGGGTATACCCGGCGGTAATGACCCAGCTCGCCGACGACCTGAGCGTGGATGCCGCGGCCACCGCCGTGCACCTGGAGCGGCTGCTGCAAGCGGGCTGCCACGGCCTCATCATGCTCGGCACCCTGGGCGAGAACACTTCGCTGAGCCCGGACGAGAAGGTGCTGGTGCTGGAGACCGCGGTGGCCACGGCGGCCGGCCGCGCGCCGGTGCTGTCCGGCATCTCCGAGTTCACCACCGCCCAGGCCGTAGCCCATGCCAAGGCCGCCGCGGCGGTCGGCTGCGCCGGCCTGATGGTGCTGCCGGCCATGGTCTACAAGAGCGATCCGCGCGAGACCCTGACCCACTTCCGCAGCGTGGCCGCCGCCACCGAGTTGCCGGTCATGATCTACAACAACCCGCCCGCCTACGGCGTCGACGTGACTCCCGAGATGTTCGTCGAGCTGGCGTCGGAGCCCACCATCGCGGCGATCAAGGAGTCTTCGGAGGATCCGCGCCGGCTGGTGGACATCGCCAACCTGACCGGCGACCGCTACCTGCTGTTCTGCGGCGTCGACGACGTGGTGCTGGAGTCGGTGCTGCTCGGCGCCGTGGGCTGGGTGGCCGGTCTGGTCAACGCCTTCCCCGAAGAGGGCGTCGCCCTGTTCGAGCTGGCGGCGGCGGGCCGCTGGGAGGAGGCGCGCCGCATCGTCGCCTGGTTCATGCCCCTGCTGCACCTCGACACCAGGCCCAAGCTGGTGCAGTACATCAAGCTCACCATGCAGCTCACCGGCCTCGGCAGCGAACGCGTACGCCCCCCGCGCCTCCCCCTGATCGGCGAAGAACGCGCCATGGTCGAGCGCCTGGTCCAGGACGCCATCGCCACCCGCCCCACCCTACCTGGCTCCCGTCCGGATGCCGTGCAGTGACGATGTTTACCTCCGATTACGCGCTTGGCTAATTTTACCTCTATCTATTAATTTATCTCCCGGCATTCGGAGGGACAAATATGTGCATGGCTGAGTTCACCAACCCGTTTCGCCCCGGCGCGGGTCATCCACCCCCGTACCTGGCGGGACGCCAGGCGGAGCGCGCGGAGTTCCAACGGCTGCTCGGGCAGACCACCATCCTGGAAAACATGGTGCTGACAGGACTTCGTGGCGTAGGCAAGACGGTCCTCCTCGACTCGTTCAGGCCGCTGGCGATCGAGTGCGGATGGATATGGGTGGGCACCGACCTCTCGGAGTCCACCAGTGTCAGCGAGGACAACATGGCCATCCGGCTGTGCACGGACCTGTCGCCAATCACGTCGGGCGTGGTGGTGGAGACCGAGAAGCTACACGACGTGGGCTTCGAAGCCGGTACTCGGGAAGTACAGCATACGCTCGGTTACGAAGCCCTCATCGACCTCTATCACCGCATCCCCGGCCTGGCGCTGGACAAGATCAAGGGCGTTCTGGAGTTTGCCTGGAGTGCCTTGTCGAAGGCAGCCCCGATCAAGGGAATCATCTTCGCCTACGACGAAGCGCAGAACCTGTCGGACCAGTCCGCCAAGGAGCAGTACCCGCTGTCGCTGCTGCTCGACTGCTTTCAGTCTCTGCAAAGGAAAGGTCTTCCGCTGATGCTGGTTCTCACCGGCCTTCCGACTCTGTTCCCGAAGTTAGTGGAGGCCAGGACCTTCTCCGAGAGAATGTTCCGCATCCTGTTCCTGCAGAGCCTGAACAGACACGAGAGCGAGGACGCGATTCGGCAGCCTGTCGCGGACTCAGACTGTCCACTGGAACTCGACGATGACGCCGTCGCGACGATCGTCACCATGTCGGGCGGTTACCCCTACTTCATCCAGTTCATCTGCCGCGAGGTGTTCGACGCTTTCATTCAACGGATCGACCACGGCGAACGAGCATCGGTACCTGTCGCCGAGATTGAGCAGAAGCTCGACACCGACTTCTTCGCGGGACGCTGGGCGCGCGCCACCGATCGGCAACGGGAGCTGCTGTCCGCAATCTCTCAGCTTGAGAACTGCGACGATCAATTCACCGTCCAGGAAGTGGTCGAGGCCTCGAAGCGGGTCCTGGACAAACCGTTCAGCAGCAGCCACGTCAATCAGATGCTCGGCGCGCTGGCGTCGCAAGGTCTGGTGTACAAGAACCGGCATGGCAGATACTCATTCGCAGTACCGCTGCTGGGCCGATTCATCCGGAGACAGGCGCAAGCACCGTGAGCGATCTGAGCGGCGTGCAGCAGGGAGCCGATCGCGTAAGCACGGGACATCGCACGGCGGTAGACCGGCTGGTGGATCACTTGCGTGGCAGTTCCGTTCTGTGGGAGTGCCTGGAACGGCTGGAGGACCTGAGCCTGCCGGATTGTTACCTCGGCGCCGGATGCGTGGCGCAGACCGTGTGGAACGCCGCCCATGACAAGCCTCCAGGGGCGGACATCAGTGACTACGACATCGTCTACTTCGACGCCGCCGATCTGACCGAAGCGGGCGAGAACGCGGTTGCTGCGAGGGTGAAGAACGCGATGGCCGGCCTCCCGGTCGCGGTCGACGTCAAGAACCAGGCGCGGGTGCACCTGTGGTATCGGCAGCGGTTCGGCTACGACATCGTGCCGTACGCCTCGACCGAAGACGCCATCGAAACCTGGCCGACGACGGCGACCGCGGTCGGCGTGCGGCTGGCGCACGGCCGTCCCGTAGTGTTCGCGCCCTGCGGTCTCGACGATCTGCTCGGGCTCGTCGTACGGGCGAACCGGGTTCAGATCACACCGCAGATTTACCGGGGGAAAGTGTCGCGCTGGACTCGACACTGGCCCAGGCTCACGGTGCTTCCGTGGGCCTCGGGACGAGGCATTGAGGGAGCACGCCACAGGCAAGCCCCCTGATCGGCTCCCTTGTCAGCCGTCAGTGCGTGCCGCGGCGGCCGCGGCGACGGCGAACTCGGCCTTGAGGTCGTCCAGGTCTTCGAGGCCGACGGAGATGCGCACCATGCCGTCGTCGATACCGAGCGCGGCGCGTTCCGCAGGGGTCAGGTCCAGGTGGGAGGTATGGCGCGGCTGCGACACCAGGGTCTCCACGCCGCCCAGCGAGGGCGCCACCGCGGCCAGCTTCAGCGCGGCGCAGAAGCGGTCGGCCGCCGGGCCGCCGCCGTCGAGGACGATCGCCAGCATGCCGCCGTAGCCGTCCAGGAGGCGGGCGGCGCAGGCGTGGTCGGGGTGGCTCGGCAGGCCGGGATAGATCACCTGCCGCACGCCGGGCACGCCCGCGAACCACTCGGCGAGAGCCTGCGCCGACCGGTTGTGCCGCTCCATCCTGACCGGCAGGGTGCGGATGCCGCGCTCCAGCAGCCAGGCGGTCTCGGGATCGATCGAGGCGCCGTACAGCTTCATCATGCGGGCCACGGCGTCGATCAAACCGCGGCTGCCGGCCACCACCCCGGCGATCAGGTCGGAGTGGCCGCCCAGGTATTTGGTGGCCGAGTGGATCACCGCGTCCACGCCGTGCTCGGCGGCACGCAGGTTGATTGGCGTCGCGAAGGTCACGTCCGCGGCCAGGATCGCGCCCGCCTCATCCGCCGCCCGCCGCGCCGGCTCGATGGCGAACACCTTCAGGGTCGGATTGGTGGGCAGCTCGATCAGCACCACCCTGGTGCGCGGCCGTAGCGCGGCGCGCCACGCCGCCGCATCGGCAGGCTCCACGAAGGTGGTGTCGATGCCGCGCCGAGGCAGCTCCTCGGTGAGCAGCACGCCGGTAGCGCCGTACAGGTGGCGGCTGGCAACGATGTGGTCGCCCGCTTCGGCGACCGCCAGCAGGGTCATCGCCGTCGCCGCCATGCCGCTGGCCAGCGCCAGCGCCGCCTCGGTCCCCTCCAGGGCCGCGATCTTCGCCGCCACCGACTCCTGGTTGGGGTTGTTGCCGTAGCGGCTGTAGCGCAACGGCGCGCCGCCGGCGGCCGGCGGTGCGTGGAACGTGGAGCTGCGCACGACCGGCGCGACCACCGGTTGCCCCGGCCGGGCCGCAGGCTCGCCGGCGTGGATCGCGCTGGTCGCCGGCCGCTGCGCGCCGCTCGTCTCTGCATCAGGTTTCATCCGCCCCTCCCTAGTCCGCGAACCTGTCCAGCAGGCGAACCAGTCTGCATCGGTTTCATGGTCTCTGGCGCCACGGGGTGGCCCTGCGTACTATCCCGATAGTACCGGCCCGGCGGCGCGGTTTGACAGAGCGGCGCGGTCGTTGCCACCATCGCGCAGGCGCGCCGGAGGCGACGCTCTCCGGCAACCGTCCATGGCAACCTACATCCTCAGGCGCCTCGCCTACATGGTCCTCCTGCTCATCGCCCTGTCGGTGGTGGTGTTCATCGTGATCCAGCTCCCGCCGGGAGACATGTTGACGGTGATGCTGGCGCGCATGGAGGCGGGCGGCGCCGATGCCAGCTTCGGCGGCGAGGAGATCACCGCCATGCAGGAACAGTACGGCCTGCACCTGCCGGCTCACCTGCAATACCTGCGCTGGGCGGGCAACCTGCTGCGCGGCAACCTCGGGCCATCGTTCGTATACGGCCGGCCGGTGACCGTGCTGCTGCTGGAGCGGCTGCCGCTCACCGTGCTGCTCTCCGGCATCACTCTGCTGTTCGCGTACGTGGTGGCGATCCCGATCGGCATCTATTCCGCCACCCATCAGTACTCGTTCGGCGATTACGGGTTCACGGTGATAGGTTTCGTCGGCCTGGCGATCCCCAACTTCCTGCTCGCCCTGATCCTGATGTACCTGCTCCTGACCCTGTTCGGGGTCAGCCCGGGGGGCCTGTTCTCCGCCGAGTTCGAGCACGCTCCGTGGAGCTTCGCCAAGCTGCTCGACGGGCTGGCGCATCTGCCGCTGCCGATCATCGTGATCGGCATGGCCGGCACCGCGGCGATCATCCGCGTGATGCGCGGGACCCTGCTCGACGAGCTGCGCAAGCAGTACGTGATCACCGCCCGCGCCAAGGGCGTGGCCGAAGCAACGCTCACCTTCAAGTATCCGGTACGCGTTGCCTTGAACCCGATCATCAGCACCGTCGGCTGGCTGTTGCCGGAAATCGTCTCCGGCAGCACCATCGTCGCCATCGTGCTCAGCCTGCCCACGGTGGCGCCGCTGCTGTTCGCGGCGCTCGTCCAGGAGGACATGTTCCTGGCCGGCAGCACGCTGATGGTGCTGGCCGCGCTGACCATCATCGGGACGCTGATCTCCGACCTGCTGCTGGTGATCACCGATCCGCGCATCCGCTTCGAACGCGTGTGAGCCGCGCATGAGCACGATCACGGTGACACGCCCCGAGAGCGCCGCGGAGGAGCGCTACTACCTCGCCACCCAGTGGCAGCTCATCCGGCGCCGGTTCGCGGCCCACCGCCTCGCCCTGCTCGGCACCGCCGTGCTGATCGTCCTCTACGCTGGCGCACTGTTCGCGGAGTTCCTCGCCCCCTACGACGCCTTCCGCCGTTTCCCCGACTACCAGTTGGCGGCTCCGCAGCGAGTACGCGTCATCCACGACGGCAGACCGGTCCTGCCATTCGTCTACGGCCTGCACCGGGAACGCCATCCGGAAACCCTGCGCTGGCAATTCGCCATCGACCGCGACACCCGCTACCCGATCGCGCTGTTCGTGCGCGGCGACTCGTACCGGCTGTTCGGCCTGTTCGAAGGCGACATCCACCTGTTCGGCGTGCGCCAGGAGGCGGGCTTCCTGTTCCTGTTCGGGACCGACAACCTGGGCCGCGACCTGTTCTCCCGCAACGTGTACGCGGCGCGCATCTCGCTGAGCATCGGGCTGGTCGGCGTGGCGATGAGCTTCGTGCTCGGCTGCCTGCTCGGCGGCATCTCCGGCTACTACGGCGGCGCGCTGGACACCTTCATTCAGCGGCTGATCGAGTTCCTGATCTCGATCCCCTCGATCCCGCTGTGGATGGCGCTGGCAGCGGCGCTCCCCAACGACTGGCCGCCGCTGCGGATCTACTTCGGCATCACCGTGATCCTGTCGGTGGTGGGATGGACCGGGCTGGCGCGCGTGGTGCGCGGCAAGCTGCTGGAGCTGCGCGAGGCAGACTTCGTGATGGCCGCGCGCATCGCCGGCGCCGTCGAGCGGAGCATCATCGCACGCCACCTGCTGCCCTCGTTCATGAGCTACCTGATCGTCAGCCTCACGCTGAGCATCCCCGGCATGATCCTGGCCGAGACCGCGCTCAGCTTCCTGGGCGTCGGCATCCAGCCTCCGGCCATCAGTTGGGGCGCGCTGTTGAAGGACGCCCAGAACGTGCGTACCGTGGCCCTGGCGCCATGGCTGTTCATCCCCGGCGTGTTCATCGTCATCACCGTGCTGTCCTTCAACTTCGTCGGCGACGGCCTGCGCGACGCCGCCGACCCCTACCGCTAGCCTAACGGCCAATCGCCCACGAGACCGGCAGCCGTGGGCGATAGAGGTAACGTCCTATCGCCCATCAAATAGCTATATCACGGGCGATACGGTAGGGTGCATTGCTCATGGCGTGGATCTGGCAGCAGCCGGGGTGGCCTTGCTTCTCCTGGGATGAGCGACGACTGGAGTCGCTGGAGGCTCGGTTCCTTCACGAATCCGGGAGACGGGTCGGTGCCTGGCGCCACCTGCCCGACCGCGATCGGACCGACCTGCGGATCGTAAGTATTCGGTCTACAGGTTGGGGGGCGGATCAAGAGGAGCGCACAGTCGACGGCGGAAGTCGCGCCTGAGCGGGTAGAGCCAGATGTCTTTGGTGGGCAGCGTGTGCATTCGACGTACGTCGAGTTTGCCGCGTCCTTGGGTTTGTCCGACGTGGGTCCAGTTGGCGGCGCGGTAGCTGGTACCGGCGAAGCGGTCGGACTGCACGAAGGTCTCCAGCAGCAGCGGTCGGTACCCATAACGCGCCTGCCAGTCGGCGGGCAGCCGGCGGCTGATGCGCGCCAGCACGGTGGAAGCGAGATTGCACACCTGCACCCAAGGCAGGATCAAGAAGCGGGCGTTGTTCACCACCAGGTGCAGCCGCGCTTCGCGCTGGGCAACGCTCCAGCCGATGAAGCGGTCGCGAGGAGCCGCCTTCCAGGCGCTGGCGCCAAAGCCGACCACCGCCAGCACCTGCCGCTGGCAGGTGACCAAGTAGCGCTGCTGCGCACCCGGTAGCGGCGTATAGCCAAGGTAGTGGTAGCGGTCCACGTACTCGCGCCATAGGAGCGCTTCGCGCTGATCGGCCAGCGGTCGTACCTGCAGCGCGGGCAGCTCATCGACGCGGGCGCTGATCGGCAGCTCCGGTTCCGCCTGCGCGGTACGACGGCGGCGCAGCGTGCCGTTGTAGTGACGCCGCCGCGGCGCCGGCAGCCGGATGAGCCCGTCGCGGTGCATGCGCAGCATCGCGACGCGACAGCTCATGTCCTTCAGTTGTCCGTTGGCACGCCGCCAGTGCAGCCGTTCGCACACCACCTTCGAGAGGGCGAACCGATGGCGGGTAGGGTCCTCAGCGATGAGCGCGCGGATCAACTGCAGCTCCTGCTCGCTGAAGGGCCGGCCGCAGTAGCGCACCGCCTCAGGCGGCACGGTCGTCGACCAGCTTGGCGGGTGAGCCGCGGGGCAGCAAGCGCGCCTCGGGACGGTGCCAGGGCAGGAACCGCTCGTAGTCTTCAGGCACGCGAGCGCCGGCGACCGCACAGGCGCTCAGGTACTCGGTCAGCCAAGTACGCGGGTTGATCTGCCATCGTTCGAGGGTGTGGAACAGGCTGAACAGCGCCGCGCTCAACTCACCGCTCCACTGCGCCCCCGAGCCGTAGTAGTTCTTGCGCCCCACCACCGGGCCGCGCAGCGCACGCTCGGCTTGATTATTGTCCAGCGGCAAGTCGGGATCCTCGACGAACCGCGTCAGCCCCTGCCAGTGGTTGCGCATGCTGCGCAGCACCTTCGCACACGCTGCCGCCAGCTTCGGCTGCTGCGCCAGTTCGCGCTCTCGTCGCTCTTCCATCGCCTGCACCACCGCCCGCAACGCCGCATCGGCCGCCGCGTACTGCGCGGGCTCACCACGCACCTCAAGACGCTCGTCGTTCAGGCGATACAGCGTAGCGATGTCAGCCAGCCACTGCTCGGCCCACTCCTGCTGATCGTCCCGCTCATGGGCTACCGTGATGAAGTCGCGGCGCATGTGCACCCAGCAGAACGACAACTCCAGCTCGGTATCCTTGGCCAGCCGCTTGTACGAGGAGAAGCGGTCGACGCTCACCACGCCCCCCGTCACGGTCGCAAAATGCTGCTTCGGCACCCGCGCCGAACGGGTTGGATCGAGCGTGAATACCACCACCTCGGCACTCCAGAACAGCCACAGACACCAGCGCTGGCAGGTGTCCTCGCTGGCCGCCTCGAACACCTGCCAGCTGGTCTCGTCAGCATGCCAGTGCTCGCTCGTGCGGCTGCGTTCGATCAGCGCCTCGCGCAGTGGCGCGAACAACGGCGCCAGACGCCGCAGACCGTCGGTGACGGTGCCTTGGGCAAGATCCAGCCCATGCGTGCGTAGATCCGCGAGCAACCGATGCGTGGGCCGGTACAGCAGATACTTGTCGAGCAGCACCGTCACCCAGATCGAGATCCCCAGGATGCCGTTCGGGATCAGCCGTGGCGGCGCTGGCGCCGTGAGCACCGCCGCGGCCGCCGTGCACTGGCAGCTGCGGCGGTAGCGCCGCCGCTTGATCACCCGCCGGTAGGCGCGCACCTCGACTTCCAACTGCTCGGAATCCTCGCTGCCGTGCGAATGATACTCAGCGCCGCAGGCCGCGCAGCGGCGCCGGTCCGGGGCAACGTCGTGTGCTTCAACCTGTACCGGCAGGTGTGCGTGCCGGCGCCGACCATGGCTTGGCGCCCCGGGTTGCTGACCGCGGCGCCGCGGTGGCGCGGCGGTTGCCTCAGGAGCGCCGCCACTCCTGGTTCGCTTCTCGCTGCCGCGGCGCCGTGCCCAGCGTTCCCGCAGGCGCTGGCGCAGTTCCTTGAGCTTGGCCCGTGCCGCTTGCAGTTTCTGTTTCAGCCGTTGCTCGCGCGCTACCGCCTTGCCGTGCATCCTGCGGTAATAGCGCGCCTGTCGTCGCAGCTCTACTACCTCGCACCGCAACTCGTCCATCTGGCTCTGGCACGCCGCCGTGCAGCCACTCGTTTTCCGCCAGAACCCTCCCACACCTCATTCGTAGCACACCGGTCCGGATGTGTCCAGCGGTCCCACACCGGTAGACCGAATGTTTACTGCGGATCGAATGGCTGACCGACGAGGCGCTCGACACCTCAGCGATCGAGGGAGAAATCCTGGACCGTGCCTCGGTGCAGTCGTCGATCCGGCGTCACTTCGGCCTCGGAACCGACCCGCGGCGCGTCTCGCCCGCCGTGGCCGGTGTCGCCGAGATGATGGTGGACGTCTACCGGACCTTTGCTGCTCCACTTGACCATGAAACCCTTTGGCGGTGGCACGGGACGCTCATGCGCGAACGCCACTGGCTTACGGTGATCGGCGGATACCGGCAGCACCAGGAGCCAATGCAGGTGGTCTCCGGCCCCGACTACCGGCGCAGAGTTCACTATGAAGCGCCGCCGTCCCACCTGATGATGACCGAGATGGAGCGCTTCATCGGGTGGTACGAGCGCACGCGCGAGATGTCCGCGCTCGTCCGTGCCGGAGTAGCTCATTTCTACTTCGAGTGCATCCATCCGTTCGAAGATGGCAACGGTCGGATTGGCCGCGCGCTGGCCGAGAAGGCGCTGGCCCAATCGCTCGGTGAACCGACTCTGATTGCGCTTTCGCGAGCGATCATCCTCCGTCAGGCGGCCTACTACGCGGCGCTGGAGTCAGCCGGCCGTTCACTCGACATCACCGACTGGCTGCTGTGGTTCGCCGAAACCGTGCTGGAAGGGCAGAGCTGGAGCGAGCGCCGGCTGGTCCGGCTGAATCGAGCAAACGCGGATGTTCGACCGGCTGCGAGGGCGCCTGAATCCACGCCAGGAGAAGGCTCTGCTGCGCCTGTTTCGAGAAGAGCCCGAGGGTTTCCAAGGCGGGCTGAGCGCCGACAACTACCGTCGAATTACGCGCGCATCCGCCTCTACCGCCACGCGAGACCTCGCCGACCTGGTCGCCAACGGAGCACTGCGTCGAACCGGAGAGCGCCGCCACACGCGCTACTGGCTTAACCTGCCATCGTTCGATTGATAGTAGTGTGGTGTCCCGCAGGTTCGTGCTCACGCGCCGCGCGCCGGCGCCGGGGTCGCGCCACCCGACGAGGTGGCCGTGGGACTGCGCCGCCCGGTTGCTGCCGCTACGCCGGCGCCGCTGGCGCCCGCCGCGTTTGACAAGCGCCAGGCGCTGGCCAATCATCGGTGCCCGCGACTCCAGGAAGTCGCGAGGAGGAGACATGAGCAGACCATTGCTTCCGCTCGTCGTCGCAGCGTTGCTGAGCTGTTCGGTGCTGGCGTTCGCAGGCGGCACTGCCGATTCCGGCGCCGCCGAGACCACTGCCGCGGTACGCACCGGGCAGTACGGTGAAGCGCCGATGCTGGCCGCCCTGGTCGCGGCCGGCGAGCTGCCGCCGGTGGACGAACGGCTGCCGCTGAACCCGGCGGTGCACGCCCCGCTGGAGGAGATCGGACAGTACGGCGGCACCGTGCGGGTGTTCGCCATCGACAACTGGCCGTGGCAGGACATGACCGAGAGCGTCGAGCGCGGCCCCTACATGCTGAAGGCGGTAGACGGCAAGCTGGTGCCCGACATCGCCGAGTCGGCGGAGATGGCCGAGGATCAGACATCCGTGACCATCCGGCTGCGCGAGGGGCACAAGTGGTCGGACGGCATGCCGCTGACCGCGGACGACGTCGTGTTCCAGTTCGCGGCGATGCACAACCACCCCGAGATCGTTACCTACAAGACCAGCCCATTCGTCCAGAACGCGGTAAAGGTGGACGAGCAGACGGTGCGCCTGGAGTTCGACGCGCCGCATCCGGAGATGCTGGTGAAGCTGGCCATCTGGCATGGCGGCGACTGGGAGATGCTGGCGCCCAAGCATTACCTCTCCAAGTGGCACCTCGACTACAACGACCAGGCCAACGAGGTGGCCAAGGAGGAGGGCCACGAAACCTGGCAGCAGGCGTTCACCGACCATTTCTTCTGGAAGCCTTCGACCGACATCGATCTGCCGGTGGTGCAGGGCTGGCGCTTCACCGAGATCACCCCCACCGTGCGGGTGTTCGAGCGCAACCCCTACTACCACCGCGTCGACACCGCGGGCAACCAGCTTCCCTACATCGACCACATCGTCTCCACCGTGGTGGAGAAGGAAGTCTACACCCTCAAGATCATCGGCGGTGAAGCCGACCTCGCGTACGGCCAGACCAGCCTGGAGAACTATGCGCTCTACAAGGAGAACGAGGAGCAGGGTGACTACATGGTGACGCTGATTCCCGGGCTCTCGGCCGCGGCCGTCGGGGTGGTCCTGAACCAGAACCACAACGAGCCGTGGCGGGCGGAGCTGTACCAGGAGCTGAGCTTCCGGCGCGCCCTCTCCCTGGCCATCAACCGCGAGGAGATAAACGAGCAGGTGTTCTTCGGCCTCGCCACCCCGCGCCAGGCGGCGCCGGCCCCCGCCTACAGCTACTACCAGGACGAGTGGGGCCGTTCGTGGGCGGACTACGACCCCGACCAGGCCAATGCCCTGCTCGACGAGATCGGCATGACCGAGCGCACTCGCGACGGGTTCCGGCGCGCACCCGGTGGCGAGGAGCTGCAGATTCTGATCGAGTACTCCGAGAACCTCCCGGTGGCGGCGATGGAGCTGATCAAGGAGTACTGGGAGGCGGTCGGCGTGAAGGTGCTGCTCAAGGTGGAGACCGAGCAGTCGCGCAACGTCACCCGGACGCTGAACGAGCATGACGCTCGCGCCGGGCGGACCGGCGGCTCCGAGTCCGGCTGGTACATCACCGGCGGCGGCGAGTCGTTCACCTGCAACCGCTCGCGCGGCGTGACCAAGGATTCGCGCTGGATGCCGTGCGGCACCGACAACGGCTGGGGCTGGCAGTGGGGCAAGTGGCTCGCCGCCAACGCCGCCATCGAGGCCGGCACCCACACGCTGGCCGACTTCGGCGGCGAAATGCCCGGCTGGGAGCCGCCGCAGGAGGTGAAGGACCTCGACGAGTGGTCGTGGGCGTTGCGCGTCACCGAGTTCGGTTCCCCCGAGTACGTCGAGCTGGCAAGCAACATCGCGCAGCTGCAGGCCGACAAGCTGTGGGTGATCGGCGTCGTGGGGCTCAACCCCACCGCCTATATCTCCCGCAGCAACATTGGCAATGTCCCCACCCAGTACGGGATTGGCGTGACCTGGCCGGTGGGGCTGAACCACTGGGGCGACCAGCTCTTCTTCCGCCAGTAGCGTCGCTCAGGCAGCAACGCCTCTGCGGCTCCACGGAGGTGCGGGCCCACCCGCGCCTCCGTGGAGCGTGGGGCCACCGTGGCCATGGGGCGCGGGCTGGACGCTTGACAAGCGGCGGCTCAGGCCTGACGATCAGTCCCTGAATTTCCGACATCCCACAAGGAGGGAGAGATGATGAAGAGACAGTGCATGCTGATCGCGTGCCTGCTGCTCGGCGGTTCGCTGCTGGCGTTCGCCGGCGCCACCGACGAGGGTTCGAGCGGCGAGGCGATGGCCGTCGAACGCACCGGAGAGTATGGCGAGGCGCCGATGCTGGCCGCCCTGGTGGCCGCCGGCGAGCTGCCGCCGGTGGACGAGCGGCTGCCGGTGAACCCGTCGGTGCGCACCCCGATCGAAGAGGTCGGAACGTACGGCGGCACGGTGCGCGTGTTCGCCCTCGACAACTGGCCGTGGCAGGACATGACCGAGAGCGTCGAACGCGGTCCCTACATGCTCAAGGGGGTCGACGGCAAGCTGTTGCCCGACGTGGCCGAGTCGGTGCAGATGGCCGCCGACAATACCTCGGTGACGATCACCCTGCGCGAAGGACACAAGTGGTCCGACGGTCACCCCGTGAGCTCCGACGACGTGGTGTTCCAGTTCATGTCGATGCACAACCACCCCGATGTCGTGACCTACAAGAAGAGCCCGTTCGTCACCAACGCGGTCGCGGTCGACGCCCAGACCGTGCGCCTGGAGTTCGACTCGCCGCACCCCGAGATGCTGGTCAAGCTGGCCACCTGGCACGGCGGCGACTGGGAGATGCTGAAGCCCAAGCACTACCTCAAGAAGTGGCACATCGACTTCAACGACAAGGCCAACGAGGTGGCCAAGGAGGAGGGTCACGAGACCTGGCAGCAGGCGTTCACCGACCACTTCTTCTGGAAGCCCTCGACCGATCTCGACCTGCCGGTGATTCAGGCTTGGCGCTTCACCGAGATCACCCCCACCGTGCGGGTGTTCGAGCGCAACCCCTACTACCTGCGCGTCGATACCGCCGGCAACCAGCTCCCCTACATCGACCGCATCGTCTCCACCGTGGTGGAGAAGGAGGTGTACAACCTCAAGATCATCGGCGGCGAAGCCGACCTGGCGTACGGTCAGACCAGCCTGGAGAACTTCGCCCTCTACAAGGAGAACGAAGAGGCCGGCGACTACCGGGTGACGCTGATTCCGGGGCTGTCCGCCGCCGAGGTGGGGCTGGTCCTGAACCAGAACCACTTGCAGGAATGGCGGGCGGAACTGTATCAGGACGTGCGCTTCCGGCGCGCCCTGTCGCTGGCCATCAACCGCGACGAGGTGAACGAACAGGTGTTCTTCGGCCTGTCGACCCCGCGGCAGGCGGCCGTGCCGCCGGTGCACAGCTACTACCAGGAGGAGTGGGGCAAGGCGTGGGCCGACTACGACCCGGACCAGGCCAACGCCCTGCTTGACGAGATCGGCATGACCGAGCGCACGCGGGACGGCTTCCGGAGCGCTCCGGGCGGCGAGGAGCTGCAGATCCTGATCGAGTACGCCGAGGGCACACCCGTGCCGGCGATGGAGTTGATCAAGGAGTACTGGGAGGCGGTCGGCGTCAAGGTGCTGCTGAAGGTGGAGACCGGCCAGTCGCGCAACGTCACCCGCACGCTGAACGAGCATGACGTGCGGGCGAGCGGCATCGGCGAGGCATCGGAGACGGGCAATTACATCACCGGCGGCGGCGAGCAGTTCACCTGCAACCGGTCGCGGGGCGTCACCGCGGATTCGCGCTGGATGCCGTGCGGCACCGACAACGGCTGGGGCTGGCAGTGGGGCAAGTGGCTGGCCGCCAACGCCGCCATCGAGGCCGGCACCCACACGCTGGCCGACTTCGGCGGCGAGATGCCCGGCTGGGAGCCGCCGCAGGAGATCAAGGACCTGGACGAGTGGTCGTGGGCGATCCGCGTTACCGAGTTCGGCTCCCCCGAGTACGTCGAGCTGGCAACCAACATCTCGCAACTGCAGGCTGACAAGCTGTGGGCGATCGGCGTGGTGGGCATGAGCCCGACCATCTACATCTCGCGCAGCAACATCGGCAACGTCCCCAAGGAGTACAGCATCGGCGTGGAGTGGCCGATCGGCCTCAACTACTGGGGCGACCAGCTCTTCTTCCGCCAGTAGCAGCCGAGCTACCTGGCAGCCGTTCCGGTTGCACTTCACGGAGGCGCGGGGCAGCCCGCGCCTCCGTTGCGTCAGGACGGCACCCGCGCCGCGGGCTTCTCCCGCTTGCCGTTGAGCAGCGTGCCAAGCGGGGTGTAGCGCACCAGGTAGCGGTACGAAACCACCCCGACGACGCTGGTGGCGACAAATGCGACCGAGAATTTCAGCTCGGGCCCCCAGTCGAAGCCGGTCAGGGCGGCCAGCCGTCCCGACGCGTCCAGATGGGCCAGCCAGAAGGTCAGAAACGCCACCACGGGCAGGTGCATGAGGTAGATCCAGTAGGATGAATCGGCCATCCAGCGCACCCAGCGGCGCGGAGTCCTGAGGAGCACTGCAAAGCTGCCCACCAGGGCCAGGCTGAGCAGCACCGCCGCCGAACCGTAGGCCAGGGTGTCGACCACCGTAACGATCCCCACCGCGGTGCCGGCCAGGCCCTGGTCCTGCGCGCCCAGGGCGGCGACGTGGACGGCATGGGCCAGCATTCCCGCCGTCCACAACCCGGCGAGCCTGCTCCTCCCCCGCAGCCGGTCCAGGAGTTGACGCCGGGGCCACAAGCCATGGCCGTAGAAGAAGAAGAGCGCCGCGTACAGCAGGTCGGGAACGTTGGGCGGCCAGATCGGCTTCGACTCGTCGCCGCCGCGTGCCGCGAGCAGCAGCGCCGCCGCCAGCATAAGCAACAACGGCGCACGGGCGTAGATCCAGCCGCTCAGCCGGCGCCCGATCGCCGGAGCGGCCGGCACCGCACGCAGAGCCGCGCGCCACGCGAGCAGCGCCGCGTACAGCAAGAGCAGGTACCAGAGGAACCAGAGGTGCGCCAGGGGTATGCCTTGAGAGATCAGGCTCGGCCACTTGCGTGGATCGAGCATCCGCAGATCGACGGCGAACTCCCCCTTCCAGCCGTACCACCACAGCGCCGGAATGAGCACCGCCATCACGACGGCAAACAGCACCAGGGGCACGCCGATGCGGCACAGCCGGTCGCGCACGAACTCCGACGGGGATCGGCGCTCCAGCACCAGGTGGGCGAAGAAGCCGGCCAGCAGGAAGAACACGGGCATGCGCCAAGCGTGGATGTAGTCGAACAGCAAGAGCAGTGCCAGCGACTGGTCGGGGTCGGCCGGCCACATGAACTCGATCCCCGCCAGCCGCGAGAAGTAGGGCAGCGTGGCGTGCACCACCACGCCCAGCAGCATGGCGAAAGCGCGCAGCCCGTCCAGCCCGTGGTAGCGGCTCGGGGGCGCCTGGCGAGGAGACGCTGCGGCGGCACTCATGGGCCTTTAGCAGCTACGCCTTGCGACGGGAGGAGCCTTTCGTGGGCACGGGGTCGGCGGCGGCGTCCGGGATCGGGCGGCCGTGGGGGTCGGTGGCGCCGGCGGTGCGGGCGAGGTCGGCGCGCATGCCGGCGGAGGTGACGTGCTCCAGCTGGTGGGCGGCGAAGTGCACCTCGGCGGCGGGGTCGCCCTCGGCGAACAGGTAGCTCTCCCATAGCCGGTGGCTGCGCAGCAGGCCGGTGGCCAGGCGGCGGCCCCCTGCCGTGAGCCGATACCCCGCACCGGTGCGCCGCACGCGGCCGCGCACCCATTCCACCAGCAGCGCCACGCTGCGGTCGAGGCGGCTGGAACGGCCGGCGATGCGCGACGCTTCCTCCCGCACCAGCTCGCGGCGGCCGGGGGCCGGTGCGCCGCGCTCCTCCACCCGCAGCAGCTCCACCAGCAGGTCCTCGCGCCCCACGGCCAGCGCCACGCGGCCGCGATGCAGGGCCCGCGCCGCCAGGCCGCGCTCGGGGGCGACCACCAGCGCCAGCGCCACCACCGCTCCCGCCACCACCGTCATCATCCCGGCGGTGCTGGTGTCGGAGAATCCGAACCAGCGCGGTACCGTGATCGCGCCGAGGTGCCCGCCGACGGCGCAGACCAGTGCCACCCCCTGGCCCAACAGCAGCAGCGACCACAGGCGGCGGGTGAACAGGCCCGCCACCACCCCGGGCACGATCAGCATCGCGATCACCAGGATGCTGCCGACGCTCTCGAACGCGGCGACGATGGTCACCGCGACCATCACCATCAACGCGTAGTGCATCAGCCGGGAGTCGAAACCGGCGGCGCGGGCGAACTCCGGATCGAACGAGGTCAGGTTGAGTTCCTTGAACAGCAGCAGCACGAACGCCAGGTCGGCGGCGAACACCGCGCTCAGGATCAGCAGCGCACGCGGCATCCGCACCCCCGCGACCACCACGTCGTTCAGCGGGGCCAGCTCCACCGCGCCGTAGAACACCGTGTGCACGTCGATGTGCACGGCGTCCGCGCTGCGCACGATGAGGATCAGGCCGAGCGCGAACATGGTGGTGAACACCACGCCCATCGCCGCGCCCCGGTCGACGTTGCCCACCTGGTGGATGAGCTGGGTGAAGGCCGCGGTAAGCACCCCCGCGACGGCCGCGCCCACCACGATCACGGCGGTATCGCGGCTCAGGGTAACGAGAAACGCGACGGCGATGCCGGGCAGCACCGCGTGACTGATCGCGTCGCCCATCATGCTCATGCGCCGCAACACCAGGAAGCTGCCGATCAGCGCGCTCGCCATGGCGCTGACCGCGGCCACCACCACGATGCCGGTGTCGAGGGCGGTCCAGCTCATGGCGTCCCGCCGGCCAGCGCGTGGGGGCTGGCGGCCACCGCACCGGCACCCGGCAGGCGTTCCAGCTGTGCCTCCAGCTCGGCCACCAGCTCCGGCTCCAGCACGTGCTCGATGCGGTCGGCGCCGCGGTCGACACGGGTGGTGGCGACGTCCGCATAGCGGATCAGGTAGAGCTCCCACAGGCGGTGATTGCGTACGATGCGCAGCGCCTGCTCGGCTCCGGCAGCGGTCAGACGCACCGCCCCGGAGCCCACCGCCGTCCGCAACCACCGTTCCCGGTGTCCCAGGCGCAGCGCGGCCGCGAGTTGCGAACGCGTCCATGCGCGGCGCCGCGAGAGACCGGTCGGACTGACCTCACCCGCCTCCAGATCGGCACGCTGCGGGGTGGTCCCGAGTTGCGCTTCCACCTGCTCGAACACGGCCCGCAGCAGGTGCTCGCGGCGGATGCGCCGATCGCCGCGGCGCCGCTCGAGGAGCAGCCGCAGGAGGCCGCGGCGGGTCCCGAACAGGGCACTGACAAGAAACCCGACCGCGATCGTCACCACGATCACGGCACCGGCCGGCAAACGCGGAACCAGAGCGGAGAGGCCGGCACCGACGAACCCGCCGGCAGCCCCGAGCAGCGCGGCAAGAATCGTCATCAGCCGCAGATCGTAGGTCCAGAAGCGGGCCGCAGCGGCCGGGGTGATCAGCAGGGCCACGATCAGGATCAGTCCCACGGCCTGCAGGCCGATGACGGTAACCGCCACCACCAGCGCCAGCATGGCTGCATCCAGGAGCCCCACGGGCAGGCCCTGGGAAGCGGCGTAGGCCGCGTCGAAGCAGAGCAGGTTCAGCTCCTTGAACAGCAGCACCGCAACCACCACCAGCACCAGCGAGGTGATCCCGATCAGCGTGGCGTCGGCGACCAGCATCGACGCGGTCTTGCCGTAGATGAAGGAGTCCAGCCCGGCGGCGGAGCCGCGCCGCATCTGCTGGATCAGGCCGAGCAGCGCGATGCCGATCCCGAACGACACCGACAGCACGATGCCGAGCGCCGCATCTTCGTGCAGCCGCAGCACCGAGCGCACCACCAGCACTGCCGCGACCGCCGCCAGACCGCCCACCGCGGCGCCGAGCAGCAGACCTGGAAACCACTTGCCGGTGCCCCCGAGGGCCACCATCACCAGCCACGCGGCGGCGATTCCCGGCAGCGTTGCGTGGCTCACGGCGTCCGACACCAGGGCCCGCTTGCGCAGCAGGGTGAAGGTGCCGATGATGCCCGCGGCCATCCCCAGCAGCGCGACGCCGACCACCACCACGCGGGTGTTGAAGTCGCTCAGCGTGAGCACGCGCCACACCTGGTCCCACGGCGGCAGGTAGCTCATCCGCTCCTCCGGCGCCGGCCGAGCGCATCCACCGCCTGGTCGAGCAGCGTGAGCCGGCCGCCGTAGGTCTTCTGCAGGTTGTCGTTGGTGAACACGTCGGCCACCGGTCCGTGCGCCACCACCCGCAGGTTGAGCAGCAGCAACTCGTCGAAGTAGCTGCTCACCGTCTGCAGGTCGTGATGTACCACGAACACACTCTTGCCCTCGCGCCGCAGGCGCTGGAGCAACTCGACGATGGCACGTTCGGTGGCCGCGTCCACCCCGGCGAACGGCTCGTCCATGAAGTAGATGCGCGCGTCCTGGGCCAGCGCGCGCGCCAGGAACAGCCGCTGCTGCTGGCCGCCGGAGAGCTCCGAGATCTGTCGCCCCGCATAGTCGGCCATGCCCACCAGGTCCATGGCGGCGCGGGCCGCCTCGCGCGTGGCGCGGGTCACCGGGCGCATCCAGCCGAGCGCCCGGTAGAGACCCATCGCCACCAGCTCCAGGGCGCTGACCGGGTAGTCCCAGTCGACGCTCTCGCGCTGCGGTACGTAGGCCACCAGCCGCCGGTGCCGCCGGTACGGCTTGCCGTAGATGGTCACCGAGCCGGATACCCGCGGCACCAGGTCCAGCACCCCCTTCAGCAGGGTGCTCTTGCCGGCGCCGTTGGGTCCGACGATGCCGGTGATCACCCCGTCCGCCGCCGCCAGGTCGACGTCCCAGAGCACCGGTCGCCGCCGGTACGCGACCGTGAGGTCACGCACTACCAATGGGCTGCGTGCCGGGTCGGCGGCGTGAGGCAGATCGCGCGCCGGCACCGACTCCGGGCGCGGACCGCGAGCGCCGGGCCTACGCCGGCCGCCCGCGGCCTCCGGTTCGGGTGGTGCAGTAGACGGCGTGCCGCGCGCGGCTGCCGTGGACGCCGCGGCCGGCTGCCGACTCACGGTGCCTCCCCGGCGTGCGCCAGGAGACCCTGAAAGCCGCGCTCCGGGACCGCGCCGCCCAAGGCACGGGCCACGGTGGTGACGTTGTGGTCGAGCATGCCCACGTAGGTGCCCTCGTAGGTTCCCGGCCGGCCCATGGCATCGGAGTACAGCTCGCCGCCGATCACCACGGTATGGCCGCGCGCCGCGGCGCCCTCGATCAGCGCCCGCACGTTGCGGTCGGCGATGGTGGTTTCGACGAACACCGCACTGATCTGCCGCGTGACCAGCAGATCCACCAGCCGGTTGATGCGGTCGAGGCCGGCCTCCGACTCCGTCGATATCCCCTGAATCCCCGCCACCTCCAGACCGTAGGCCCGTCCGAAGTAGTTGAATGCATCGTGGGCGGTCACCAGGATGCGCTGTTGTTCCGGGATCGAGCCGAGGACCCGTCGGGCGTACTCGTGCAACTCCGCAAGCGTCCCGGAATAGGTCTCCGAGCGCTCGCGGTAGCCGTCCTGTCCCTCCGGGTCGAAAGCGGCGAGTGCCTCGGTCACCGCGTTCACCGCCTGCTTCCAGCCGGCCACGTCCATCCACAGATGAGGATCGAAATGGCCCGCGAACTCCTCCGGCTGCAGCAGCACCGACTCGTCCACCAGTTCGGTCACGGCGTGCACTGGCCGGCCGCTGCGCGCCACCCTGATCAACGTATCGGTCATCTTCCCTTCCAGCAGCAGGCCGGAATAGAACACGATGTCCGCCTCCATCAGCGCCGCCACGTCGCTGCGCGTCGGCACGTAGAGGTGGGGATCGACCCCCTCGCCGATGATCGAGGTCACCGCGCCGCGGCCGCCGGCCACCTGCCGCACGATGTCCGCCACCATGCCGGTGGTGGCGGCGATTCGAAACGGATAGTCGCGTCCGGCCACGGCTCCGGCTGCCTCCGGGGTGCTGTCCTCGGCACCCCGGCGGTCGCCGCCACTGCAGGTGACGAGCAATCCCGCCGCTAATGCGGTGGCCACCACGGACGCCGCGGCCATCAGCGCGCAGGTACGACAATATTTTCTCTTTTGCATTTTAGAACAACCGTTTTTGACTAATCAAAATCGAAAATAGCACTACCTGCACCTTCGGTCAAGCGCCGCCAAGCACCGCTGCCCCAGGCCGCAGTCGGACGCGCATTGGTATATACTTCGGCGATGCCGCGAGCGTTCTCCGTGGAAGCGACCATCGCCAAGCCGGCACCCGATGTGTGGCAGGCTCTCACCGACTGGAGCAACGCCCATCGCTGGATGGCCGGCGTCGACCGGCTGCAGGCCGAAGGAGAGACGGCCCAGGGGACCCGCATCACCTTCCGTGCACGCGACCAGGACCGCACCTCCACCATCACCGACCTGCAACCGGGACGGCTGCTGGTGCTGCACTCGGAGCATGGGGGCGTGAGCGCCGACTACGAGTACGCCGTCGAGGACCTCGGCGACGGCATCACACGGGTCAGACTGACCGCCGACTGCCACATGCACGGCTTGCCCTGGCGCATCCTGGCGCCGCTGATTCGGATGGCCATGAAGAAGACCGACGCCGGCCAGCTGGAAGCATTGAAGCAGCTTATCGAGAACGAGCGGTAACGCGGGTCGGCGGACAGTCCGCCCGGCCGGAAGCCCCGGGCACGGCGTCGGGGTGTGTGACCCGGGTCACCGGGTGGTCATGGCGGCTGGCGCCGGGGAGCGGCGCGTGCACCAGCCGCGGGGCAATGTCCGTCCCGGGCCCAGCGCGAGGAACGGAGGATTGTGCAGGTCGCGCTTGTTGTAGCGCAACGGGCGCCCGGTACGGGCCTGCACGATGCGGCCGCCCACGGAACGCAGCAGGGCGTCTCCCGCCGCCGTGTCCCACTCCATCGTGGGACCGAAGCGCGGGTAGAAGTCGGCCTCGCCGGCCGCGATCAGACCCAGCTTGATGGCACTGCTCATGCGCCGCAACTCCACCCTGCCGTACGCCGCCCGCAGGGTCGCAATGACCCGCAGCGTGGAAGCTGAAAGGCGACTCCGGCTCGCCACCACCACCGGTCCGTCGCGTCGCGGCGTCGGTGGCACCAGTCGCTCGCCGCTCTCCGGCTGCAGCCCGCTGGCCCCCGCCCGGCGCAGCCGGCGCGCCCCCCAACCGACCACACCGTAGAACAGCTCGTCCCGCATCGGCGCGTAGATCACTCCGAGGCACGGCTCGCCCGCCAGGCAGAGCGCAACGTTGACCGAATACTCGGTGCCGCCGCGGATATAGTCCTTGGTGCCGTCCAGAGGATCCACCAGCCAGACCCGCTCCCAGCGCCGCCGCTGCACCTCGGAGGCGATGGCGCCTTCCTCGCTGACAATCGGGATTGCGCGGCAGCGTTCGGCCAGCTCCCGCTCGATGAGCACCTGTGCCTGCGTGTCCGCCTCGGTGACCGGCGTGGCGTCCGCCTTGTGCTGCACCGTCAGCGAGCCGCGCTGCAGCCGCCGCACCAGCGCCCCACCACGGACCGCCGCTCCCATGGCCGCCGCAAGCAACGGCACCAGTTGCTCAGCCGTGCGCACCGCCACGGGCGCCGCGTTCCCGGAAGGCTGTGATCCGCCGGACACCGCCTGCGATCATAGGCGCGATTGCCGCAGTGTCAAGGCGAATCGGGTAGACGCTGGTAGACGCACGTGGAATATGAGCGTAGCTTGTCCCTGGGGGGGAACAGCGACATGTGCGGAATAGTGGGTTACGTGGGACCGCGTCCCGCCGCCGGAATCCTGCTGACCGGGTTGCGGCGGCTGGAGTACCGCGGCTACGACTCGGCGGGAATCACCACCCTGAGCGATGGAGCGTTGTACCGCCGCCGCGCCGTCGGCGAAGTGGACGCCCTGGTGCGGGCGGTCGGTGGCGATCTCCTTACCAACGGCGGCGCCTGCCCCGGCACCACCGGCATTGCCCACACCCGCTGGGCCACCCACGGCGCACCCACCGAACGCAACGCGCATCCACATCTGGACGCCGGCGGGCACCTCGCCGTGGTCCACAACGGTATCATCGAAAACCACCGCTCGATCCGTGCGTTTCTGACCGAGCAGGGCATCGAGCCGACCAGCGACACGGACACCGAAACGCTGGCGCAGCTCATCGGCTTTCTCTACGACGGCGGCGGCAACGGCGAGTCGGGAGACCTGTTGGCGGCGGTACGGCGGGCGCTGCGCGACGTGCGCGGCACCTTCGGCATCGTGGTAGTGAGCCGCGACCACCCGGACCAGCTGATCGCCGCCCGGCGCGGCAGCCCGGTGCTGGTGGGTATCGGTGACGGCGAGCACGTGGTGGCCTCCGACGGCGCGGCGGTCATCGAGCACACGCGGCGCGTCGTCTACCTGGAGGACAACGAGATCGCGCTGCTGACGCGGGACCGACTGCGGGCCATGACCATCGACGACATCCCCCTCACCAAGAGCGTCAGCACCCTCGAGGCGCGCCTGGAAGAGATCGAGCTCGGCGGCCACCGCCACCACATGATCAAGGAGATCTACGAGCAGCCGGCCGCGTTGCGCAACACCTTGCGCGGACGTATCAACGCCGCCGAGGGTTCGGTGCTGTTGGGCGGTCTGGCTGACCGCGAGCGTGAACTGGCACGCTACAGCCGCGTCATCCTGACCGGCTGCGGCACCGCCTGGCATGCCGGGCTGGTCGGGGAGTACCTGTTCGAGGAACTGGTGCGGGTGCCTACGGAAGTCGAATACGCGAGCGAACTGCGCTATCGCAATCCCATCGTTCCGCGCAACACCCTGGCCGTCATCCTCAGTCAATCGGGAGAAACCGCGGACACCCTGGCCGCGCTGCGAGAATTGCAGCTCAAGGGAGCGACCACCCTGGGCATCGTCAACGTCGTCGGATCCACCATCGCCCGCGAGACGGACGCTGGCGTGTACCTGCACGTGGGTCCCGAGATCGGTGTCGCCAGCACCAAGGCATTCACCGGCCAAGTGGCGGTGCTGGCGCTGCTCGCCATCAGCATGGGCCGGCGGCGCCACCTGTCCGGGGAGCGCACCACGGAGTTGCTGCGCGAGCTCAACGCGATCCCCCCCAAGCTGGAAAAGATCTTCGCCATGGCGGACGCCATTCGCGACCTGACCGAGCGCTACGTCGAGCGCGAGAACTGGCTCTATCTGGGCCGCGGCGTCAACTATCCGGTGGCCCTCGAAGGCGCCCTCAAGCTCAAGGAGATCAGTTACATCCACGCCGAGGGGCTGCCGGCCGCGGAAATGAAGCACGGCCCGATCGCGCTCATCGACCGCGGCATGCCGGTGGTGGTGGTGGCGCCGCACGACCACACCTACGACAAGGTGATCGCCAATATCGAGGAAGTGAAAGGCCGCCGCGGCAGCATCATCGCCATCGCCACCGAAGGCGACGACTATCTGGCACAGCTCGCCGACGCGGTGATCTACGTGCCGAAGACCAACCCCTTGTTGTCGCCGCTCGTGACCACGGTGCCATTGCAGCTCATGGCCTACTACGCGGCGGTAGCGCGTGGCCACAACGTCGACCGCCCGCGCAACCTCGCGAAGAGCGTAACGGTCGAGTGACCGTTACGGTCGGATGAGGCGGCGCGGCTCCAGCGGCGCCCGTCCCGCGACCGCGGTGCGGGCATGGCCGCGACGCGCGCGGGCAAGACCGATGTTGGCCAGCAGGCCGATACCGATCAGCGCCGTCCACAGCGACGACCCGCCGTAGGAGACCAGCATCAGCGGAATCCCCGTGATCGGCAGGACACCCATGGCCATGCCCACGTTCACCACCGTGTGGAACAGCAGCATGGCCACTACCCCGGCTGCCACCAGGGTAGCGAACTCGTCGCCCGCGGCGTACATGATCACGATGCCGCGGGCGATCACCACGGCGAACAGCACCAGAACCAGCATGCCGCCGAGAAACCCGGACTCCTCGGCGAGAATGGAGAAGATGAAATCGGTGCTCTGCTGCGGCAGATAGCGGAGGTGGCTCTGGGTGCCCTGCAGAAAGCCGGTGCCGGAGAGCCCACCCGCGCCGACCGCCGTGACCGACTGGATGATGTTCCAGCCGGCGCCGCGCGGATCCACCCAGGGATTCACGAAGATGACCAGGCGCATGATCTGGTACTCCTTGAGCACCACGGACATGAGCAGGCCGCCGGCGACCGCCACCCCGAGCAGCGCCGCTCCATACATCAGCCAATAGTAGTAGGCACGGTGGAACAGCCGTTGTCCCACCGCCGCCAGGGCCGCTACCAGGCCCAGTACCAGCAGCGTGTAGCGGGCCACGCCGACGTCGGTGATCATGCGCCAGAAACCGGGCTCGGCCGCCGCCCGCAGGCGCTGCACCGCCGGAATCGCGGCGAATACTATGATCAGCAGCGCCACCAGGCCCACGAACAGCAGGTGGCGAATGCGGGCGCCGGCGATCAGTGCCATCACCAGAAAGATCGGGAAGTAGACCATGCCGGTCCCCATGTCCGGCTGCAGCAGGATCAGTCCCATCGGTGCGGCCACTACCAGCAGGGCCAGGAGAAATCGCGGCAGCTCCGCAATGCCGTTGCCGATCTCCGACAGGTACGCCGCCAGGAACAGGATCGTCGCCAGCTTGGCGAACTCGGAGGGCTGGATTCCCAGGTCTCCGATGCCCAACCACGAACGCGCCCCGTTTACCTCGCGGCCCAACAGCAGGGTAAGCACCAGGAGCGCCAGTGCCCCCAGGAAGACATAGGGAGTACGTGGCTTGTACTTCTGGTGGTTGTTGACCGCGAACAGCGCCAGCAGCATGCAGCCGCTGCCCGCCCAGACGATCTGCTTGAGCCACTCATTGGACACCGACTCGCCGGCCGAGTTGACGCCGCTGGAGTACACGAACAGGATGCCGATGGCTATCAGGGTCAAACTCGCCAGGAGCAGAATCGGATCCAGTGCACGCAGGCTGCCACGGCCGCTCACGGTGCGGCGCTCCCGTCCGCAACGGCGGACTCGCTCCCGTCCGCTACGGCGGACTCGGGGCTGTCGGCCGGCGCGGCCTCGTCGGCCCCATCCTCCGCGGGAGGTTGCAGCGGGTTGAACACCGCCTCACCATACCACGGCTTGAGATAGGCCACCGCCTCGGGCACCGTCTGCCCCGTGAAGGCCGCGTGGAAGATCAGGTTGGCGGCCTTCGGCGCCCACCACTCCCACAGGTTGACCGCCTCCACCATCACCACGACGACGATCTGCTCCAGAGGGTCCGCCGCGTCGTAGGGGCCGTAGGCCGCAAACCAGGAGTGATAGTGGTCTTCGATCCCCACCTCGCCGGTACCGGTCTTGCCGGCCACCGCCACGGCATCCGTGGTCATCACCGGCAGCGCCGTTCCGTCCGTTACCACCAGGCGCATCGCCTCGCGCACGAACGCCAGCGTCTCATCGCTGATGTCCGAAGTGTGAATCGGTTCGCGCTCGGTTCGAGACACGATCTCGCCGCTGCCCCCGTCCCGAATCTCCTTTACCACGTGCGGCCGGTAGATCACACCGTCGTTGACCACCAGGGCAACCAGGTTGGCAAGCTGCAGCGGGGTCACCGTGATGTAGCCCTGCCCGATGGAGAGGTTGACGGTATCGCCGCCGACCCAGGGCTCGCCGTGCTCGCGACGCTTCCAGTCCGGCGTGGGCACGTTCCCGACCGCTTCCCCCGGAAGGTCGATGCCGGAGGCCGCGCCGAGACCGAATTCGCGCGCGTAGTGCGCGATGCTGGTTATCCCCAGAGCCGAGCCGGCGCGGTAGAAGTAGACGTCGCACGACTGCGCCAAGGCGTCATCCAGATCGATCGGGCCGTGGCCCTCCTTTACCCAGTCCTTGAATATGCGATCGCCGTACACCAGGAAGCCCTCGCAGCGGATTCGATAGTTGCGGCTGAAGGTTCCTTCCTCCTCGATGGCCGCCGTCATGAGAATCTTGAATACGCTGGCCGGGGCATAGGCGGAGCGAATGGCGCGGTTGACGAAGGGAAACGAAGGATCCGCGGCCAAGGCGCGGAACGCGGCAGCGCCGCCGTCGCCGATGAAGGTCTGCGGATCGAACCATGGATATGACACCATCGCCAGGATCGCACCGGTCGCCGGCTGCAGCGCCACCACCGACCCGATGCGCGGTCCCAGCGCCTCCTGTGCGGCACGTTGCAGGTCCCAGTCGATGGTCAGCACCACGTCCCTTCCCGGCTGCGGCGCGGCCGCCGTCTGCCAGATCTCGGACACCGCCCGCTCGCGGACGTCGACGGTGCGGTGGCCGATACCGTCCACCCCGCGCAATTCGTCCTCGTACTGCTTCTCCACTCCGCTCTTGCCCAAGGTGCTGTCCACTGCGTAACCCTGGTTGAACAGCACCTGCAGTTCTTCGCGGGTAATGTCGCCCACGTAACCGGTGACGTGCGCCAGGGCGCCGATGGCCCCGTAGTCGCGGGCAGGCTCGCTATGCCAGGTAACGCCGGGAAACGAGTCGATCTGTTCTGCGAGGGTGGCGATGGTGGCGAAATCGACGTGGCGCTTCAGCTCGATGGGACGGAACAGGTGGCGCTGGTGTCTCGGGATACGGGCGGCCAGCTGTTGCGGCGTCATGTTGAGGTGCGCGCCCAGCCGTTCCAACAGCTGCGGCAGGTCCGCCGCCGGCACCTCTCCCGGGATCAGGTCCACCGAGAATGCCGGTCGATTGGTCACCAGCGGCAGCGTGTAGCTACGTTCGAAGATCTTGCCCCGCTGGGCGGGAATGGCGACCTCGCGCCGCGCCACGTCGATGGCCAGGTTGCGAAACTCCACACCGCGCACCACCTGCAGCAGGTACAGGTAGCCGGCAATGAGAGCGAAGACGGCTCCGGTCGCCACCGCCAGACCGATCGCACGGCGCCTGAGCATGGGAGTCGGCGCAGAGCCGGACCGGTCACTCACGAGCTCGCCTCACGCTTTGACGGCCGCAGCAGGCGCACCCGCCCCAGCAGCGCAAACAGGAACGGCGCCAGCACCGCGCTGTACGCCGCCTCGATCCAGAACCTCCCCTCCAACAGGTGCAGATCGGGGTGAATATCGAAAACCAGCCCCAGGAACGCACTCGCCAAACCCTTGACCACCGACGCGCCGAGAATGAGCACCGGCACCGCAATGGCGCTCGTGCGTATCAGTCCATGCAGCATCCCGCTGCTGAAACCTACCAGGGTCCGTACCAGGGCATGGAACCCGAGCGGTGCCAAGCTTACCAGATCCTCCAGCAAGCCACCGGCAAACCCCGCAATCTGGCCGCTCATGGAACCGCGCCGCAGCGCCAGGAACACCAGCAGGATCAGCAGCAGATCGGGCGTGACACCGCGCACCGCCACGATGCCGAGCACCGTGGTCTGCAGCAGAACCACCACCCCCATCAGCAGGATGATAAAGACGACAGGTCGATGAGCACCCAACGATCGCCGCCGCGGTCAGCGCCGCCCCTCGGGGATGATCACGAACACGTATTCCAGCCGCGAGACGTCGATCAGGGGTTCCACCAGGAGGTCCACCGAATTCTGGTAGGTCTCGGCCCGCAGCTCCCGCACCCTTCCGATCTGCAGACCGCGCGGGAACACGCCGCCGAGTCCGGAAGTGATGATCAGCTCTCCCGGTACGATCTGGTCCCGCGCCGCGCTGTTGACGTGGCGCATCAGCAGAGTAGCGCTCCCGGATCCACGCCCCTGCACCAGTCCGTCGTAGCGCAGCTCCTGCAGCCGGGCGGCCACGAACGACGCTCGGCCGCTGATCGGCTGCACCAGCGAGGTCGCAGCATCCGCCTCGGCTACCCTCCCCACCAGGCCCTCCAGGCCGTCCTGCAGGGCGACTACGGACATTCCGGCATGCACGCCATGGCGCGTCCCCCGGTTGATGGTAAAGGTGGTGAACAGGCTGCCCGGATCGCGGGCGGTCACCTCCGCGGAGACGGTGCGATAGGAGGTGCGGGGAGAAAACGCAAGCTGCCGGCGCAGCTCGGCGTACTGGTGCTCCAGCTCCGCCAGGTCGGCGGCAACCTGCTCCAGCTCCAGGAGCCGCTGCCGCGCCGCGGTCAGCTCCAGGCGCATACGGCGCAGTTCCGCAATGGCATTCCAGGAACCGTCGAAGAACCGCCCCACATCGTGCAGCGTCGACTGCAACGCGCCGAACACCCTGCGGCCGATCTGTTCCGGCTTGGCCGTGGCCGGCCGGTGGGTAAGGCCAACCATGACGGTGCCGAGCGCGAGCAGCGCAACCAGCAGCACGCCGGTGCGGTGACGCGACACGAAGGCGCCGACCGACGGCTGACTCCCGGTGGCTACCACGAAGTCCCGACTGAGAGCAGCTAACAGCCGGCGCTGGAGCCCGGCGTCGCACCGGGAGCGGCGCGGCGACCGGCGGGCAAGGCGCGACGGACGAGCATATCAGCCAGCCGCGACGGATCGTCACTCGAATGCTGTCGGAATTTCCCCACGGGCGGCTAATTGCGGTAGTTGAAATACTTGCGATCGCGGTCGCGCATGCTCTCCAGAAACCGACCCGCGCCCAGCGCCACGCACAGCAGCGGATTCTCCGCTACCGCCACGGGCACACCCGTTTCCTGCTGGATCAGGCTGGGCAACCCCTTCAGCAGCGATCCGCCGCCAGTCATCATGATGCCACGCTCGATGATGTCCGCCGCCAACTCGGGAGGAGTCTTGCCCAGGTTGCGCTTGATCTCGTCGACTACCGAGTTGGTTATCTCGGTGAGCGACTCGCGTATCTCTACCGAGTCCACCTCCAGACGGCGCGGCAGGCCGGTAATGGCGTCGCGGCCCATGATCTCCATCTTCTCGATCTTCTTGTCGGGGGCGGCGTTACCGATGTTTATCTTGACGTTTTCGGCAGTCTCGTTGCCGATGATCAGGTTGTGTACCGAGCGCACGTGCTTGATGATGGCTTCGTCGAACTCGTCACCGCCGATTCGAATCGCGCTCGACACCACCATGCCGCCGAGCGAGATCACCGACACCTCGGTGGTTCCCCCGCCGATATCGCACACCATGTGACCGGCCGGCTCCAGGAACGGGATGTCGGCACCGATCGCGGCGGCCATCGACTCTTCGATGAGATACACTTCGCGGGCGCCCGCCTGCTCGGCGCTTTCCCGCACCGCGCGCCGCTCCACCTCCGTGATGCTGGTGGGGATGCCGATTACCATGCGCGGCTTCACCAGCCAGCGCCGCTGGGTGACCGTGTTGATGAAGTAGCGGATCATCTTCTCGGTGTGCTCCAAGTCGGCTATCACGCCGTCCTGCAGCGGACGGATGGCCGCAATGTCCTCGGGCGTCTTCCACAGCATCCGCTTGGCTTCCTTGCCCACCGCCACTACGCTCTTGGTGCTCTTCTCCACCGCCACCACCGATGGCTCGGAGAGCACGATGCCCTTGCCCTTGACGTGCACCAACGTGTTGCAGGTGCCGAGGTCGATGCCGATGTCCATCGCCAAGTTGCCGAATATGCTCACTCTGGTCTCCTAACCACGTAGCCGCAGGTTGGCCCCGTGATGCTGTTGGTCAATATTTCGCGCCCGCCGCCATTCGGCACGCGCCCCCGCGACATTGCCCAGCCCCGCGTAGGCATCACCCAGAAACAGGTGCGCATCCGCCGAACCGGGAGCGAGGTCCAGTATCCGGCGGTATTGCTCGCCCGCGTCCGCATAACGGCCCCCCTGCAATAGTAACGCTCCCAGCATGAATCGCGCACGGATTTCCAGTGCCTCGTCACCGGCACCGGCCGCCGCCAGAAAGTGCCGTTCCGCCTCCTGGTCCTCCCCGAGCCGCTTGAGCAACTGACCGACCGACAGGTAGAGAAGGCCGCTGGGACGGCGCTGCAAGGCGCTGCGGAAGTGCTCGATTCCGCTTTCCGGTGAGCCGGACCGTACCAGGGCCATGCCCAGGTATTCGTGGGTATCGGCCCCATCGTAACCCTGCTCCACGGACTCGGAGAGGAAGCGAATCGCGAGATCGTAGAAGTAGGGGCCCCTGTGGTAGTAGGCCTTGCCGAGCACATACGCCGCCTCGCTACGAAACCGCAACTCGCCACTGAGGCGAGCACGTCGCAACGCGATGATCGCCTGATCCAGTCGCGGGGCCGGATCTGCCCGGTCCGTCTCGGCCAGCGCCAGATAGAAGTGGGCGATACCGCGGAACAGCAGCGCTTCGGCATCCAGCGGCCGTTGTGCCAGCACCTCCGCGCTACGACTGAGCACCTCGGCATAGCTGCCCTCGTTGGACAGCTCCAGCAACGCCGGCTGCCGACTCGGAAACACCGCTTCCGGAAGGCTCCAGGGCGCGCCGAAGATCGCCACCGCCGCTACCCCCAGACCTGCAACGCCTGCCACCAGAAGCGGCAGCCGCCGCCCCCAGGACTGACGCGGTCGAGTGTATTGGTACCGCTGCAGGCGGAAATCGCTACGTCTGACCGACCCGCGCGCCACGCCTCCTACCCCCGACCCGAGAATGCCAGCCGGCAGACGATACCAGGGTACAACCTGCCATCGTTTTCCGTATCACGGACTGACCGTACCGACTGACCCGAAGATTCCGGCCCGCGAGGCGCTTCCTGTGCGTCGATTCTCATCCTCTTTCGTGTCACGGAGTGACCGTACCGACTGACCCGAAAACGCTGGCCAGCCGCCGCTGCCTGAGCTTCGCCTGAAACTGTACTCCATGAGGGCCCAAAACAAAAGAGGCGGGCCTGTAAGCCGGGTTCTGTACGGTGGGCGCCGGTGGCGCCCACCGTCATGCACCATCTATCTGGACCGACCGTCATCGGCCGGCTCTTGCAGCCTACCCGCAGGCCGGAGTTTCACTCCTGGACGGGCCGTCCACCTGCTGCTCGGCTTTGCTCCTGGCGAGGTTTACCGTGCCGCCGCCGTCGCCGGCGACGCGGTGGGCTCTTACCCCACCTTTTCACCCTCACCGGCAGGCGCGCGGCGCAGCCGCACGCCGCCGGCAGTATGTTTTCTGTGGCACTCTCTGTCCGCGGCGCCCGCGGGCGCCGCGGCCCGGGCGTTACCCGGCGCCATGCCCTCATGGAGCCCGGACTTTCCTCCGCCGCGGCCGCCCCGAGGGGCCGCCCGGCGGCGGTGCAGCGGCCCGCCTCTCAATTCCTTCGCAGCGCCATGAAGCGCTGTTTACGCGCCAGACCAGCCCGCGCGCCTGCTATCGGCTAGTCCCCGGTCGACGGCTCGGGCCGCGTCCCCAGCATCGCGGCATCCTCGCCCTCCTCGGCGTCGTCGCTCTCCGCAGGTTCGTCGTCGAACATCAGATCCTCGTCGTCGAACTCGGCACTGGAGGCATCAAAGGCATCCGCGTCGAACTCCTCGTCGCCGCCGTAGAACACGATACGACTGCAATTCGGGCAGAACATGATCTCCAGGCCGGTCCGCACCCGGTTGGCGAAGAACGGCGGCAGGACTATCTGGCAACCGGTGCACACCCCTGCGCGCAGCGCCACGATGCCCAGGCCCTCCTTGGTGCGGATGATGCGCTCGAACTTGAATAGCAGCTCGGTGTCGAGTCCCGGGGTGATCTTCGACTCTTCGTCGATGAGATCCTGCAACACCGTCTCGCGATCCGCGATCTCGGATTCGATGCGTTGCTGCTCGTCCGCCACCTCCTGGTCCTGCTGCTTGATCAGCGCCTCCTCCTGCTCCAGGGTGGCCGCCATCTCGTCGAGGTGCTCCTCCTCACGCTGCAGCTCACGCCGCACTTCCACCTCACGCTCGCCGGAGTCACGTATTTCCTTGTCCAGGGCCTCGTACTCCCGCTGCGTGCGAATCGCGTCCATCTGACCTTCGTAATGCTCCCGCTCACGCTCCGCTTCGATGGCACGCTCGCGCAAATCGTGGATGCGCACCCTGAGTTGGTCGTACAGCTCGCTCTTCTCCACGTAAGATCGCTTGAGCCGGTTGAGCACCTCGGTCTTGGTGGACAGGGCCCGCGGAATCTCGCTGATCTCGTTCTCCGTGCGAAAGCGCTGAAACAGCACTTCCTGCAAAGTGCGTAACTTCTGGAGCACGTCCTCCAGGTTGCCGCCGGCGGCCGATTCCGGCGCACCGGGGATGTGCGCGGACGTATGTTGCATATTGCTACTCATCTCCTACTCGTCTGTTACTCGTCCTGATAATCCTTGAGGCGGCGGCTGAGCTTGGGGTGGCGCAGACGGCGCAACGCCTTTGCTTCGATCTGACGGATGCGCTCGCGGGTCACGTTGAAGTACAAGCCCACCTCCTCCAGGGTCAGTGAGTACCCGTCATCCAGACCGAACCGCATCTTGAGCACCTCCTGCTCCCGTTTCGGCAGCTTCCGCAACACCTCGTCGAGTTGTTCCTGCAGCAGGGTGAACGCGGTCTGGTTGGCCGGGTTCTCCACATCCTTGTCCTCGATGAAGTCGCCGAGAATCGAGTCTTCCTCCTCCCCGATGGGGGTCTCCAGGGAGATCGGCTCCCGCGCCACGCCCTTTACCGACTTGATGCGTGCTTCCGACCAGCCGAGACGTTCGGCTACTTCCTCGTCGGTCGGCTCGCGCCCGAGCACCTGCATGAGCTGGCGTGACTCCCGCACCACCTTGTTGATCTGCTCGATCATGTGCACGGGAACGCGGATGGTACGGGCCTGGTCGGAGATCGACCGGGTGATCGCCTGGCGAATCCACCAGGTGGCGTAGGTGGAAAACTTGTAACCCTTGCGGTACTCGAACTTCTCCACCGCCTTGATCAGGCCGATGTTGCCCTCCTGCACCAGGTCGAAGAAATGCAGCCCACGGTTGGTGTACTTCTTGGCGATACTCACCACCAGCCGCAGGTTGGCCTGGATCAGACGATCCTTGGCCCCCTTCATCATCACCCGGCCGTGCTCGATCTGCCGGGTCATGGCCAGAATCTCGTCACAGGTCTGCTCGAAGGCGTTTTCCAGACCGGCCAGCTTGCGCTCATTGACCTGAAAGATGCGGATCAGCTCCTTGATCTTCTCCGCGGGCAGGTCCAACTCTTCCTCGATGCGCACCTGCTTGGCCTTCTGGGCAAGCCCCCGGCCCAGGTTGCGCAGCTCCTTGGCGTTCGCTACCCGCAGCTGGTGCTGAATGCTGCGCTGCTCCTCGGTGACCGTGTGGATCTTGCGGGCTGCGTCGGCGAACAGGTCGGAGACTTCGTTGATTTCGTCCTGGTGGAAGGCGATGTTCTTGAGGGCACGCAGAATGGGAGCTCTCAAGGCGGCCAGCCGATCGTTGCCGAGCACCAGGCCCCCATCCGCCGCGATCTGCTTCTTGATGTCCACGTAGCCCTTGAGGGTGGAGTACAACTCGCGGATCGTGTCCTTGTACCAGGCGTTCAGCCGCCGGCGGTCGGCAAGGAACTCCGACGCCTCCTTCTTGGTGAGGTTGAGCTCCCGCGGATCCTTGGCGGAACGGGCGCGCTCGGCGATGTCATAAAACTGCGGAATCAGGGCGCCGCTGGAGGTAAACACGTCCTTGATGATGTTCTCGCCGGTCTCCATCTCCTTCGACAGGCGAACCTCATCCTCCGCGGTGAGCAGTCTCTCCCGGCCGATCTCGCGCAGGTACAGGCGGATCGGATCGTCGACCGCTGAATCCTTGTCGTTGTACACCAGTTTGCGATTGGACGCCGGCGGCTTGTCGGTATCGTCGGTTACGTCCTCGTCTTCCAGCTTGATGCCATTCTTCTCCAGAATCGCCGCCACCTCGTCGATGCGATCGGAGTTGACGATCCAGTCCGGCAGAAAGTCAGTTACCTCGTCGTAGGTCACCGTTTTCTTGCGGCGCGCGAAGTCCAGCAGACGTTCCACTACCGGGTCCTGCTGGAGATCACTCACCAATGGTGCTCTCATCGAGACACGGCCTCCCCGCGCAGCTTGTTCAGCTCGCTGTCCAAGTAGATCTTGTCGGCCAGGAGCTCGGTCACCACCTGCGACGCGCCGGCGTGCTCGGCCTGGCGCACCTGCTCCATGAGCCGATCGCGCTTGCGCTCCAACGCATGCGACTTCACGTGGCGTATGCCCTCGCTGACGTAGGCATCGGCGTTGACGGTAAATTCGTCACTGCCAAGCTTCCGGGCAACCAACGAGCGCAACTCGGGCGGCTCCAGGCGCAGCAGCAGATGTTCGGTGTCGGTCTGATCGTGCCGATAGCAGTCCTCCAAAGCAATGTACAGGACGCGCGCGCGCGCGTCTTCAAGATCATCGACCTCCAGCCGGCTGCGCACGGCAGCGAACAGCTCCCGATTCACGGTCACCGCCAGCATCAGTCGCAACTCGGCCCCCGCACGCTCCGCGATGTCGGGCACCGGGGCCGACGCTGCCGGCGCCGGCGGGCGGCCGGCGGACTGTGGCCCGGCGGCGCGCCGGCGAAACTCGGCGCGCACCGTGTCGTAGTCCAGCCGCAAGTGCGCCGCCACCTCCTGCAGCAGAGCATCGCGGGTAATCACCGAGTCGATGTCGCTCAGGTAGGGGTAGATGTCGCGAAATGCCTGTTCCTTGCCCTCCGCCGTGCTCAGGTCCTTGCCGGAACACGCGGCCTGTATCGTGTACCGGGATGCTGTTATAGGCGATTCGAGCATCCGCTGCAACTCACCGCCCTCACCGGCCGCTACCAGGTCTGCAGGGTCACGCCCCGCCGGCAGCGGCACCACCGTTGCCGTCACCTCGTGCCTGGCCAGCTCACGCAGCGAGCGCAGCGCCGCCGTGTGTCCCGCTTCGTCGGCGTCGAACATCACCACCACCGCGAGTTGATATCGCTTCAGCAGGCGGGCGTGCGCGGAGCCGAAGGCCGTCCCCAGCGTTGCCACGGCCGGCACCGCCAGACTGGTAAGAGCCATCACGTCGGTGTAGCCCTCCACCACCACCACCCGCGACGGCGCGGGGCCCGCGCCACCGGCAGGGTCTCCGGAGGCGCCGGTCGCGGCCGTGGGCTCGGCGCCTTCTGCGGGACCCGTGCCGCCGCGCCGGTGAGCACCGGCGCGCAGCAGGGGAAGGGCGTGATTCAGCCCGAACAGCTGCTCGTGCTTGCGAAAGAAGGGAGTCTCGGCGGAGTTGACGTACTTCGGCCCGCCCTCGGCCGCGAGCGTACGGCCGCCAAATGCCAGCACCTCGCCACGCGCGTTGATGATCGGGAACATCAGCCGCCCCCAGAACAGGGCCCGCAACTCTGCCGCGCCGGCCCCGCCAGCGTCGCCCCCGCGGCGCGTGAACAGGCCCGACTGGGCCAGGAACCGGTCGGAGAACTGCTTGCTGCGGAGGAAATTCAGCAGCCAGCCGTGAGCTGCCGGCGCCCAGCCCAGCTTGAATGCCGCCACCGCCTGCGGGCCGATTCCACGCTGCTCCAGGTAATCCCGTGCAGGTGCGGCTTCACCGAAGGTACGCAGTACGTGATGGAAGGTCTCTGCGATCCGACTGTTGAGTTCTACGTATTCGCGCCGCGAGATGGCACCAGCCGGCCGCTGCTCGGTCTCCAGTTGCACGCCGGCGCGCTCCGCCAGCATGCGCACCGCCTCCGGGAACGGGAGTTGCTCGACATCCATGACAAACTGGATCAGCCCGCCCCCCTTGCCACAGCCGAAGCAGTAGAACGCCGACTTGTCCGCGGACACCGTAAACGACGGTGTCTTTTCGGTGTGGAACGGGCACAGTCCCCAGTAGCGGCCGCCGCGCTGGCGCAGCGCCGAGTACTCCGCGACCACGTCGACGATGTCCAGACGGTCGACGATCTGGGCGATCTGAGCTTCAGGAATGCGCACGGCTTGGGGACTGAGCGATCCCCTTCAGGTAGACGAACCTGGCCTCGGAGTGTTCGCTCAGGACGCTCGAGAAGTGGTGTGCCCCGGTGGCGGGATCCTTGACCACGAAGTAGCGGTACTCGGTCTCCGCCGGGTGCAGAGCGGCCTGCAGGGCGGTGAGCCCGGGATTGGCAATCGGGCCCGGCGGCAGTCCCCGCGAGCGGTAGGTGTTGAACGCCGATTCGATCTCCAGATCGGCCTCGAAAATGCGCTCGGGGTGCTCGTGACCCTGGATCTCGGTGATGATGTACACGATGGTAGCGCACGACTCCAGGCGCAGGTTGCTCCGCAGCCGGTTGTTGAACACCGACGCGATGAGCGGAGCCTCGCTCGGTACGCGGTACTCGCGTTCGACGATGGATGCCAGTATCACCGTGTCGTGCAACTCTGCCGCGTCCGGTCTGGCGCCGGGATGAATCTCCTCCAGGCGTCCGAAGAACGTGTCGACCATGTGTCGGACCACCGCCTCCGCGCCGTACCCGCGCGGGAAGTAGTAGGTATCGGGGAACAGATACCCCTCCGCGGTGAGGGCCTCGATCCCGTAGCTCTGCATCAACTCCGGGGCGTTCACCGCACCACGGAACTCGGCGGCACTGGTAATGGCGTGCTCCTCCAGGTGGGTGGCGATTCTGTTGCTGGTCCAGCCCTCGGGTATCGTGACGCGTATCAGGTCGTTGGAGCCGGCCATCAGCAGACCGAGAATCTCGGCGCTGGTGGCGTCGGCAGGAAAGCGATAGTAGCCCGCCCGGATGGCGCTTTCGGCACCACGGGCCCTGGCCAGCAGGTGCAGCAGCGCCGGCGAACGAATGAACCCCGCGCCGTACAGGCGCTGCGCCACCCCGGTAAGCGACTCCCCGGACGGAACCGTGAACGTGCGTGACGGTGCCACCGTGGCAGGAGCCTGGTTCAGGTAGTAGCCGGCGGCGGCAACGGCCGCGACCGTCCCGACCAGCAGGGCCGCGGCAACGGCCGCCGGCAGTCTGCTGCAACCGCGCGTCAGCGGCATGTCCGACCGACTCCGCTCGAACGGCGGGGCGGCGCTAGGAGCCGCGGCCGGTGAGAATGAACTCGACTCGCCGATTCTTCCATCGGTTCTGTTGATCCGAGAACGGCACCACCGGGTTGGCGCCGCCGACGCCGTCGGTGGTGATTCGGTCGACACTCACACCCAAGGCCACCAGTTCGCGCTTGACGGCCTCGGCGCGGGACGCGGACAGCGGCAGCAGCACGTCCCTCTGCTCGCGCGCCGCCGCCTCCGGGTTGCCATACAGCACACTGTTCGCATGCCCCTCTATAAGTATCGTATAGCTGGTGTTCTGGTTGAAGATCTGTCCCAGCCGAGTAATGGTGCGCGCATTGAGTGCCGCCGCCTCCCCCGTCACCAGGGCCAGATCCGCCGAGTCCGGAGGAAAGGTGATCGCGGCGATGCGAATTCGCAACTTGTCGCCGTCGCGAATGATCAGGATGTCGATGGGAATCGTGGTGCTCACGAAGGACGCGTTCCCCACCACATCGCTTACGGCCAGGGCAACCGGGTACTCCAGCGCCGACTGCACCAGCTCGCCGCTGTCCGACAACCCATCCCACGTGACCCGGTCGCTGGGCGCGCCGCGGCCCGAGAGGGTAGTGAACGGGGCCCCCAGCGGATCGGTGATGGTCATGCTCCAGCCGGAGATCGGACTGAGATCCTCGACTTCGACTGCCAGGGTGAGCACGTCGTCCACGCCGTCGCCGTCCGGCGAGAACGGCAGCGGCGACAGCGCCAGTCTGACGCGCGGCGGGGTTCGGTCGAGGATGAACGTCGCCGTGCGCGCGCGCGGCTGGTTGCCCTTCAGGTAGTCGACCTGCACCTCGGCGACGTAGGCACCCTCGGGTGCCGACGCGCCCTGGTTGTCCAGCCCGTCCCAGACCACACGTTCCGGCACGGCGCCGGTACCGCCCATGGCGCGTTGCGATCCGCGGCGCGAATGAACGAACTTCACCTCCCAGATGCGGATTCCCTCGTTCACCCCCACGTCGACGCCGATCGCCTGGGTGTCGCGCACGTCATCGCCGTTGGGAGAAAAGCCCTCCGTCGCCAGAGTCACCGCCAGCGACGTCGGTCGTCCGTCGACCTCGATGCCCTCCAGCACCGCGGTGGCCGTATTGCCGGCGCGGTCGCGCCCGGTCACGCGGTAGGTGTACTGCCCATCCCTGACCACGTTGCCGTTTTCGTCACGAGCATCCCAGGTGAAGTCGGCCAGCTCACCGCGCCAGAAGAAACTGCGCACGACGCTGCCGGCACCGTCGGTGATTTCCCCTTCCCACTTCTCCTCGCGGGACGAGGACTGCTGCACGTGCATCTCGTCGCGGCGCCCGTCGCCGTCAGGCGACAACACCAGCGAGTCAGCCGCCAGCTCCGCCTCCGGATACTTGGTATCGACCACGAACGACGGGCTGCTCGCACTGGGGTTGTTCCCCTTGGCGTAGGACACCTGCAGCGAGCCGAAGTAGGACCCGTCCGCTACCCGGTCGCCGGCGTCGTCGATGCCGTCCCAGATGATCTGCTCGGGAACCCGGTCACGGCCGGACAGCGTGCGCACCACCCTCGCGGTGGCCGGATCGCCGCGTCCGGCATGGATACGCAGCGTGTAGCGGTCGATTCCCTCCTTGTCCTCCAACCTCGGCAGCAGGACCACGTGGTCGGCAACACCGTCCGAATTCGGCGAAAAGTGGGTGGCGCTGGTGGTGATGAATACCGGCGTATCGGCAGTGTCGACCTGGAGATCGATGCTGTTCGAGCGGCCCTCGTTGCCCGCCGAGTCACGGGCGGCCAGCGTGTAACGATAGGTTCCGTCGGCGACCGGCCGCCCGTCGGCGCGGCGCCCGTCCCAGGTATAGCTGTCGTCGGGTGTGCCGTGCCAGATCTGGGTACGGATCACCGTGCCGGCCGCATCGCGCACCGTAGCGGTCCAGACCGCCTCATCGTAGCTCTCGTGGAACACCGTCACGGTGTCCTTGTTGCCGTCTCCGTTGGGGGAGAACACCGTCAGCTCCGCCTTGATGGTGGCGGAAGGACCGGTCAGGTCGATGGCCAGTTCGGGCGGCTCGGCGAACGGCCGGTTGCCATTTTCGTACACTACGTCCAAGCGCGCGCGGTAGACGCCCTCCGGCAGGCTGCGGCCGGCATCGTCGCGACCGTCGAAGGTGAGCTCTTCCGGGATCCGCGCGCCGCCCGTATAGCGCCGCACCACTTCGCGTGCCGCGTTCCGAATGGCCAGCTCCCAGCGTTCGACGCCGGCCAGCACCGGGACCTCCAACCGGTAACTGGTGCTGTCGTCCTCGCCGTCGCCATTCGGCGAAATGTCGGCGTCGGTGATACGCACCGAGATGGGAGTGCTCTGCGTATTGACGACGATACCGCCTACCCGCGCCTCCGCGAAATTGCCGGCGCGGTCGGTGCTGAACACGTGATAGCCGTAGACGCCGTCGGCCGCCATGGTGCCGTCGTCACGCCGCCCGTCCCACTCCACGGTAGCGGGTGCGTCGCCTTCCCATACGAAGCTGGCCACCGGCGCATCGGAGGCATCGAGCAGCTGCGCCTGCCAACGCTCCTCGGAGGAGAGTTGCTGCTCGATGGTCAGGGAATCCTTGTTGCCGTCGCCGTTGGGAGAGAACAACAGATCCACCGCCAGTGCCGTGGCCTGTGGCGGGGTGTTGTCCACGACCACGGTGCGGCGCGCGGTTTGCGCGTGGTTGGCGCGATCGTCCCACGCTTCCAGGTAGTACTGGTAGCTGCCGTCGGCTACCACGTTGCCGCCCGAGGACCTGCCATCCCAGACCAGGGACTCCGGCACCTCGATTCCCGCCTTGACCGTGAACAGGCGTTCGAAGGCGTCCGGCACCCCGGTCGCCTCCGCCTGCCACTCCTTGTTGCGGATCATGCGCACCACGTTGCCGGCCTCGTCCTCGATCACCAGCACGTAGCCCTCCACCAGGCTGCCGTCGGTGATGCGGATCGGCAGCACCAGGTCATCCTGAATCCCGTCCAGATTGGGCGAGCGATACGCTACCTCTGCACTGTCGATGAACACCTCCGGCGGCGCCGTATCGACGGTGCCCACGGCGATGCCGGCGCCCAGCCCCAGGCCCCAAAGCTCCTCGCGGAGCGGGGCCGCCGCGACGTGAACCTTGACCTCACCGGGGGTACCGGCGCGCTCGTCCTGCGGTTCGGGCGCCGGCTCCCCGAAGCCAATGCTGACACTGACCCCGAAGCCCGGTCCGTTCTTCCCTACCTCCATCCCTTCTTCGTCACCGTCACCGAACACGGTAACCGGATAGTGGGCCCGGAGTTGCAGGAAATCGCGGATCTCCAGCGCCAGGCCGAGCTCCAGCTTCACGGCCTGCAGGGTGGGCGACCACAGATCGAGCTTGGTGGTCAGCGCCACATCCTCGCTCGCCAGCGGGGACACCGCCAGGCCCGCCGCCAGCGTGAACGGCGGTACGTAGACCCGATATTCGTCCTTCTGCTCGGCGAAGCTCAGGCCGATGCCGCGGAAGGCGAGCCCCCAGGACAGGTTCTGCAAGGGTCCGAGGTCGCCCGCCTGGTGCAGCAGCCCGAGATCGAGGCCGGCACCGAAAGCGAACTCTTCGGTGGTGTGGTCGTTGCCGAACTGGAATCCGGCACCGGCACCCACGAACAGGCCCCGGTACAACTCCTTGGCGAAGGAGACGTGAACCGCGCCCAGCGGCCCGTAGCTCATCTGTGGCACTTCCGAGCCGAAGAAGTGGCCGCTGAATCCCCAGGTCCCGATCCGGGTAGGTACGGTGGCGCCGGCGTTGGCCGCATGGCCGAGCCCGCCGTCGCCGGCGGTCGACAGCAATGCGATGTAGCCCACCTCGAAGTTGAGTCGCTCGTCGGTGGCGGGAAGAGCAGGATTGAGCACGTGCGCCGACGGCACGCCGGTCAAGGTGAGGTGACGTCCGCCGGCCAGCACGGCTGGCGCGTACAACGACAGCAGGTCACCGCTGTTCGGCAGGCCGCCGGCGAGTGTCGCCACCAACAACAGCGGGGCGCCGACCAGCAGTCGGGTGCGCCTGGCGGGGTTGATCTTCCAAGACAGCGAGTTGTAACGATCGGTGCTCATCCAGTTCCTTCGGGGCGTTCCGCGCTGGCGGCTCACCCGTCCGCCTCGTCGCCGTGCCGGTCACCTGGCGGTGATGGTTCCATGTCGAGGTGCGGCTCTTCCTCGCGTCGCGCCAGCCAATAGTCGATTTCGATTGCGCTGTGCAGCGGCCCCAGGC
The DNA here is from genome assembly GCA_965203905.1 of Spirochaetia bacterium. Taxonomy (GTDB): domain Bacteria; phylum Spirochaetota; class Spirochaetia; order SZUA-6; family Bin103; genus Bin103. The sequence continues at coordinate 63,891 of CBDBDQ010000005.1, forward strand.
CGATGCCGGGACAATCCCGTGCTGCCGTCTCCCAACTCTCCCGGTCGGCCAGTTGCGACGGCCAGAACGGGAAGCTGCGACACTGCAACGGACGCGACGGGTACACCGTGCACCCACCCTCGCCCCAGAACACACAGTCGAAATTGTCCTGCTCGCGCAGACTCAGCCTGGTGGCGCCGCCCCAATTCACCTCGCGGCAGTAGCGTGCGCGTACCTCGGCCGCAGGCAGCTTCAAGAAAACGGAGAGCTGGTCCAGATCGCTCTGGGAGAGAAACACGAAACCAGGCTGATGGCGACAGCAACGTTGACAGCGGGTGCAGTCGAAGCGCAACCCGTCGGCATGGAACGGACGCTCGTCCACGGCTTGCAAACTCAAGTTGGGGAGAGCAGGATTCGAACCTGCGAAGGCTTTGCCAACAGATTTACAGTCTGCCCCCTTTGGCCACTCGGGAATCTCCCCATGCGCCCAGGGCGCCGGTCTGCCGGCCCACCCCACGGGTGTGAGAACCGACATCTATCAACAGATTCTATAACAGTGAATCCCCGCCGCTGTCAATAAGCCACCTGTCGGATTCGAACCGACGACCTCGAGATTACAAGTCACGCGCTCTGCCAACTGAGCTAAGGTGGCAGGGGAAGGAGGCCATAAACATACTACGCCCGTGCGCCGGTCCCAAGCGTACCCGCGTTCAAGTTCAGAATGGCCGCTCCAGATCGGGCCGCAGGCGCTGCGCCCCATCGAGGTAGACCGGTTGCGGGCGTCCGACCTGCTGCGTGTCATAGGTGACCAACAGCCGCAGGACCCGCGTCATCAGGCCCTCCACCGCCGCTTCCTGGACGCAGAACAGCGGAACCTCCCCGAACCGGTCCAGGCGCAAGCCGGTCGCCGGATTGGCCGCCGTCAGGTCCGGAGTCAGCGAGCAGATTATGGAGACGATCCGCTCGATCTCGATCTGATTCCTGGCGACCACCTCGGTCGCCAGTCTGACTGCGGCCGTGTGGATCGCCTCCTTGTCATCGGCGCGCACCCTGATGGCGCCGCGTACCGCCACTATCACGTCATCTCCCCAGTACCACTCGGGCCACCAGTGCACGCTGCTGTGCCGCACTCAAGGCGACCGGGTTCCCATCCGGCGGCGCCGCGAAGCGGAACCGCTCCGAGGCTAACAACGACCCCGATCCCACGGGCGCGGAAACCAGCAGTTCATGGCAGCCGAATTGTAGCGTTCCGGCCTCAGAGTTGGAACCAGATCAGCAGGTACATGGAGGCCAGCACCATCGCGGCGGAGAACACCGTGGCCAGCAGGGTGGCGAACAGCCTCAACAGCGCCGGGGAGGCGCCGGTGAAGACCCGCACTATTCCGTAACCCAGCCGATATACGCCGCTGCCGGAAGCGACGATGGCCGCCAGCTGCATGAGACGCAGCAACATGAGCTGAGTCTGATCGAGGAACTCCTGGACGTTGCCCAGCAGGTACAGGGCGATGAACAGCGCCAGGTGGACGAATGCGTACCAGAAGACGCGGCCGCTGAGTTCGCCCAGCGCGACGGCCATGCCGCGTACATCCAGTCGCCACGGTTGCACTGCGTTCAGCGAATCCCCGATACTCGCCGCATGAGGGCCCTGATCAGCATCCTGTTGCTGTTAGGTGCAGCGGGCGCCATCTTCGTGGCCGGCTGGATCCAGATTCTGCTGCCCCCCGCCACCTACGGGGTACTCTTTTCCAAGACGGGCGGATTCGACCCCCGGGTCATGGCGCCGGGCGTCTTCGTCTGGCGCTGGGAACGGGTCATTCCCAACAATGTGACGTTGTTCCTGTTCGAAGTACAGCCCCATTCCATCGAGACACGCCTCAGTGGCGAACTGCCTTCCGCGGAAGCGGTCGCCAGCATGCTTCCCGGCGCTGCCAGTGCTGCCGATTTCCGCTACCAGGCGACGGTCAGCGTGACCTTCGCCATCCGTCCCGACGCGCTCCCCGCGCTGGTGTCCGGCCAGGGCCTGACGCCGGAAGACCTGGACCACTGGACCGGGATGAAGGGAACCGCGGTGGCCCGGGCCGCCCTGGAGCTGCTGCAACGGCGAGCCCAGGCTGCGGCGCTGTCGGATCTGGCAGCGCTGGAAGCGGAGATTCGCGACCCGCTGGCTGCAAGGTTTCCCGAGCTGCAGGTGCTTGGCGTCCGCTTCAGCGATCTCCACTTGCCCGACATCGAGATCTACGAACGCGGCCGACGCGCCTACCTGGAGCTGATGAACTCCCAGTATGAAGCGCGGCGGGCGGCGGTTGTCGACCTCGCACAGGAGCGCGAACGCGGTCTCGCCGCCCAGGAGACGCGCCGCGCCGCGCTGCAGGTGCTGCGCGAGTACGGGATGGTGCTGCAGGAGTATCCCGTCCTGATCCAGTTCCTGGCCCTGCAGAACGGCGCCGGCCGAGACGCCTTTCTCAACCTGCCGGAGCCGCTTTCAGCCACGGAGACCCCCTGACAGCCCGCCGCCTCAGCCGGGCGGTAAGGGAAGCGCTGCCAGGTTGCGGATCATCAGCATCCGGCCCTGGCCCACGGTCACCTGCCACTCATCGGTCACTACCACGTTGCTGACGCTGGCGAAGCCGCGCTGGAAGCACAGTCCATCCAGCGGCCAGCGCAAACCGCGCGAGACCAACCCGGACACCTTCGCGGACAGCGGGAACAGCGACACCGTGCTGTGGCGATGCCCGGAGAATCGCGCGGTGCCGGCGATCACCTCCATGTGCTCGGCGGCGGTAAGCCAGACGCGAAGCCGCCGATCGCGCTCGAACAGGCCCAGCACGGCGAGTTGGTGGTCGAACCGCCCAGCGCCGCCGCCGGCTACGATCACCCGGACGCAACCCAGCTCCGCCAGCGCTTCCAGACCGAGCTCGGCGTCGGTCAGCGCCTTGTCCGCCGCGGCCCGGCGGACGCGCTGCGGCGGCAGCGCGTCCAGTTCCCGACGGTGGATCACGGAGTCGAAATCACCGACCACCAGGTCCGGCTGCAGCCCCAGCTCCAAGGCCAGGTCGAATCCGCTGTCCGCGGCCACCACCTCGGCAACACCGCACAGGTAGGGTGCAACGACCTCGCGCGACGGCCCGGCGCCACCGAGCAGCAGGAGGCCGGCGGGTCCCGCGGAGTCAGCCATCGCGACACTGTAACGCGCCGTTCGCGCAGCTCACAACCGACCCCGGTGGGCCGCCCGTGCGCCTGGCGCCAAACGCAGGGCGGAGGAGTCCCGAAGCGAGGTACACTATCACCGTGGTGCCGTCCGTTCCCCGAGTGGTCAAGCGTTTCGCACGCCCGTTTGCCGCCAGTGGGTTCCAATGCTGGCTGGTGGGCGGCGCGGTGCGGGACCTGTTCATGCGTCGCTCCGGCGGCGACTACGACCTGGCCACCGATGCCCGACCCGAGCAGGTGCGTGCGCTGTACCGGCACGCCATTCCCACCGGCGTGCGACACGGCACGGTGACCGTCCCGTACGCCGGGCACCACATTGAAGTCACCACCTTCCGCAGCGAGTCCGACTACCGCGACGGGCGGCGTCCGGCCCAGGTCAGCTTTGCTACCTCCATCGAGGAGGATCTGAGCCGGCGCGACTTCACCATCAACGGAATCGCCATGGAGGTGCCGGGCGGACGCATCGTCGACCCGTTCGGCGGCCGCGGCGACCTGGAGCGCAGGCTGATCCGCGCCATCGGGGACGCCGCGCAGCGCTTCGCCGAGGACGGGCTGCGACCGCTACGCGCCTGCCGCTTCGCCGCGCAACTCGGGTTTCAGGTCGACGCTCCCACGCAGGATGCGATCGGCCCCAGCCTGGGCACCGTGCAGCGCGTGTCCGCGGAGCGCATCCGTGGTGAAATCGAGGCGATCCTGCTCGCCCCGAAGCCCTCGGCAGGCCTCTGGCTGATGCAGGAGACCGGGTTGCTCGACCTTCTGCTTCCCGAGTTGCAGCGCTGCGTCGGAGTCGAGCAGCGCCAGCCGCCCGGCCGCCCCGCCGGCGCGCCGGAATTCGACGTGTTCACCCACTCACTGGCGGCCTGCGACGCCAGTGAGCCGGAGCTGGAGTTGCGCTGGGCGGGCCTGTTGCACGATGTCGGCAAGGCCACCACCCTGGTCCGCGCCGCCGACGGATCCTTGAGCTTCCACCATCACGACCGAGAGTCGGCCCGCATGGCGCACGAGATCCTGGAGCGGCTGCGTGCGCCGCACTCGCTGCGCGACGGCGTTGCCCACCTGGTCGCGCATCACATGTTCAACTTCGACGAACAATGGTCGGACGCCGCGGTTCGCCGCTTCGTGGCGCGTGTCGGCCGCGACCGGATCGACAAGCTGCTGGCGCTGCGCAGAGCGGACCAGCTCGGACGTTACGGCGAGGAGCACCGAACGCGCCCCTCGCCCCGGCTGGTCGCCCTGGCGCAACGGGTCAGCGCCGTGATGGAGCGCCGGGAAGCCGTTACGGTGCGCGACCTGGCGGTCAACGGCAGCGACCTGATGGCGCATCTGAACCTGGCGCCGGGACCGATCATCGGCATCCTGCTGCGGCAGCTCCTGGAAGCGGTGCTCGAAGATCCGGCGCTCAACGAGCGCGACCGCCTGTTGCACTACGCCGGCAACTTCCACCGCTCACGTCTGGTGGACGGCACCGCCGCCTCTGCGCGCCGGCAACCGCCGGGCTGAGCGCTGCGCGGTCAGGAACGGGCGCGCCGGAGGCCCGATGGGCCGTCGCTGGACGGGGCGGAGTCGTTCAGTGCCGCGTAGGCGTGAGAAGCAGCCTCCTGCTCCGCCTCCTTCTTGTTCTTGCCGGAACCCGGCCCGTAGACGTGGCCGTTGAGCCGTACCTCGATCCAGAAGGTTCTGTCGTGATCGGGCCCCTCCTGCCGCACTACCCGGTACCGCGGGTAGGAGCGATAGCGCTTCTGAGCCAGCTCCTGCAGCAGGGTCTTGAAGTCCTGGCGGTGGGTGTTGCTCAGCACCCGGTGAATCTCCACCCGCAGGTGACGCAGCACGAACTCCTGCGCCGCTGCGCCGCCGGCGTCGAGGTAATAGGCGCCGATTATCGCTTCCATGGCATCGGCCATGATCGCCTTCCTGCCGCGGCCGCCCGAACGCTCTTCGCCGCGACCGATCAGGAGGTAGTCCTGCAGGCGTAGCTGCGTCGCCCAGTCGTACAAGGTTTCCTCGCTCACCACGAACGACTTGATACGCGCCAGCTCGCCCTCGGTGCGGCGACCGCTCGTCGCGTACAACTCGTCGCTGATCGCCAGACCCAGGACGGCATCACCGAGGAACTCGAGCTTCTCGTTGTTGGCCAGCGTACCGGGACCCGCCTCGTGAGCGAACGAACGGTGACACAACGCCAGATTGAGCAGGCTCGCATCGCGGAAACGGATTGCCGCGCTACGCTCGAAGCGCCGCAGCCGGGCGTAGCGGGCGCGGTCGACCGGCGGAGCGGGCTCCGCGGATGCGCGGCTCCTGCGACGACGTATGAAGGGCATGTCTCCTCTCCCGCCGGGGAGCGGCGGCGTCGGGGTGGCGATCCACGCCCGACGGAGGGCGGCTACTTGTTGCTGACCTGAGACTCGATGAAGGCGAGCGCGTCCTTGACCGTCTCGAACTCGTTTGCCTTCTCGTCGGGGATGGTGATCCCCAACTCTTCCTCAATGGCGTACACGAGCTCGTAGGTATCCAGACTGTCAGCTCCCAGATCCTGACGAAATGACGATTCGAGCGTGATCTTGCCCTCGTCGATCTCCAGACGGTCGGCGATGAGCTTCTTCATCTTGTCGAAAAGCTGGTCGTCCATCGAAATGCCCTCCAAGGCTACGAGCCGGTTACGCCAAGTCGTCCGGACTCAGCACCTGACGTCCGCGATAGTGGCCGCAAGCATGGCACACGCGGTGCAATACCATCCGACTGCCACACTGTGGGCACTCGATGATGCTCGGAAGTGAAACACGCATGTTGACTGCACGCCTGCGACGGCTCCGCGCTTTGGAGTGTTTCCGTCTTGGCCCTATAGACGCCATTCTCTGTTCCCGATTCGGCGCGCCGGCTAACGACGCTCACGTAATAGTTTAGTGGACCGCCACGGTCCGGCCCCCTGACGGGACGCGCAGCCGTGGCAAAGCTTGCGAAAACTAACGTACCGCGCACGCAAATGTCAAGCGACAGGAGGCGGGAGAGGCGGGAGACCTTGGTGATCTCGCGGCCCCGGTTCGCCACCCGCCGCTCCACCGACCTGCCAGCGGCTGGCCGTGGGCAGGTGCCGCGCGCTCAGCCTGTCGGTGACGTGGCCAGGCGGCCCAGCTTCTGCGTCAGTGCCCGGGCCACCACTTCCGGCACCATGCTGCGGACGTCGCCACCGAAGCGGGCCACCTCCTTGATGCCGGACGAACGCAACACGAAGTATTTCTGGTCGGTGGGGAGGAAAATCGTCTCGATCCGGGGGAACAGCGCCTTGTTCATCATCGACAGCTCGAATTCGTACTCGAAGTCGGAGAGGGCACGCACCCCGCGCAACAGGGTGTGGATCCCCTCGCGGCGAGCGAACTCGACGATCAGCCCCTGCCACACGTGCACCTCGGCGTTGGGAAGATCCCGCACCAGGCTGGTGATCATCTCCAGTCGCTCCTGAGCCGAGAACAAGGCAGCCTTGTCGGGATTGACGGCGATCACCACCACCACCCTGCCGAACATGCGCGCCGCGCGGCGCATCAGGTCCAGGTGCCCATTGGTGGGAGGATCGAAGGTACCGGGGAAGATTACCTGCATGGCACGCTACCGCCCCGAAGCCGGCATATTCGGATTAGTCTCCCTTGCGGCTGTTGCGGCGGGTAAGCGGATGGTCGCCGGGGACCAGGATGTCAGCCAGCACCGATGCTACCTGAACCAGCGCGTACGCGAGGTAGTGCGGATCGCGGAGCTTCCGGCGATACTCCGCCAGGCGACGGGCGTCCAGCGCTCCGTTCACCCTTCGAACGCTCCCACGACATGCAGCGCGACACTGCCGTCGCGGACCAGGATAACGTCGAACCGCTGCCGCAATGACCCATAACGAGAGAAATTACGCATCAGGTACACGCGCGCCACCGAAACCATGCGCCGCTGTTTGCGGCGATCTACGGCATGTTCCAGGCCCTCGGCAGGGAGCCTGCGCCAGGACTTCACTTCCACGAACACCAACTCTTCGCCGTGGCGTGCGACAAGATCGATCTCACCGCGACGGGTACGCACGTTACGGTCCACGACCCGGTAGCCGAGCCGGCGCAGGTAGACCGCGGCGATGGATTCACCGATGGGGCCCCGTTGTGCCGAACCACGCGCCAATCTCCCCGCACCTCCCGGCCGGGCGTTGCCCGCAGCAGCTCAGCGGCACGAACGGCTCCAGCGTCCTGCCGCTGCGGTGCGGGCTTCCGCCACATTCTCCAAGAGTATCAATGCCCGCCCGTGACGCGGCGCTTTTGCCAAGTGGCCATTTTCCATTCATGCCAGTCATGAGGCCTTCGCCAAGCCCGCCGTTGACAGGCGGCGCCGGGCCATCCAACCGGGCCCGCTGGACCGGGGTCCAGCCGCCCCGTGACGGCCAGCCGGCGGTCCGGCCTCAAGCCCTGCGGGGCTTGGTCGCGGCGCACCGACTCCTCGCTAATAGTATCGTCAACTTCGCGCCGCAGATTATGAACTTTCGAAGCGCCGGTTGCCGTGCGGGCTGCCTCGCCCGCCGGCGCCGCCCGCCCTCAGCGCTTGGCGGCGACCAGTTCCTTGACCTTGGCGGCCTTGCCCACGCGATCGCGCAGGTAGTAGAGCTTGGCACGCCGCACGCGGCCGCGGCGAACCACTTCGATGCGGGCGATCTTGGGGCTATGCATCGGGAATACCCGCTCGACGCCGATTCCGTACGACATCTTGCGAACCATACAGGTCCGACCCAACCCCTTGCCGCGAATACTGATGCAGATCCCTTCATAAACCTGCACCCGCTCGGTCTTGCCCTCGATGATCCTGAAGTGGACGCGAATCGTGTCGCCCACGGCGAACGGGGTAAGGTCGTCCCGCGCCTGCGGCTGCTCCACCTCGCGCAATAGCTGGTTACTCATGTTCCTTGCCTCCAATCGGTGCTGGTATCGGCGTCGGCGCGGGCGGTCGCGCCAACAGGTCGGGACGGTAGCGCTGGGTCTTCATCAGACGCTGCTCGTGGCGCCACGCCTCGATCCGGGCATGGTTCCCCGACAGCAGCACGCCCGGTACCCGCTGGCCGTCGAACTCTTCCGGCCGGGTGTAATGGGGGTACTCCAGAAGATTGTCCGCAAAGCTCTCATCACGCAGCGACTCCCGGTTGATCACCCCGTGTACCACCCGTGCCACCGCTTCTATCACCACCATCGCGGCCACCTCGCCGCCGCCGAGCACGTAATCGCCGATGGACAGTTCCTCGTCGACATAGCGGTCGATGATGCGCTGATCGACCCCTTCGTAGCGTCCTGCAATCAGCAGAATCGACTCACGCGCCGCATAATCCTGCACCACGCGCTGGTTGAGCAGCCGCCCGGCGGGGGACAGATACACCGTCCACCGGTGGCTCGCGTCCAGGCTGGTGAGAGCCGCCGCCAGCGGCTCGGGCCGCAGTACCATACCGGCGCCGCCGCCGTAGGGGTAGTCGTCACAGGTACGGTGTCGGTCCCTCGCAAACTCACGCAGCGCCACCAGCTCGATCTCCACCTGTCCGGCGCGCCGCGCACGACCGAGAATGCTGGTATCCAGGAACCCGGCGAAGATCTCCGGGAACAGGGTCAGGACGGTAAACTTCATGGCCGCTCGAATTCGTCCGCCAGCTCGATGCGCCGCGCGTCTACGTTCACGTAAGGTACGAACATTTCGCGAAACGGGACCAGGAACGGCTCGCCGGCGGTATCGGTAACCTCCAGCATGTCGCCACCGCCGGCATCGATCACGTTGGTCACCGTACCGACCGCGCGCGCTCCCTGATAGACGGCGCAGCGGCACAGGTCGGCCGCATAGAACTCGCCCGGATGCAGCATGCTGGCCTGGCAGCGCGGAACCCACAGCTCCCACCCGGTCAAGTCGCGTGCCTGCTCGCGGGCACTCACCCCATCGAATCGCATGATCACCTTGGCGCCAACCTGCCGCACCTCGGCCACGGTGCCGCACCGCCGCCGGCCGCTGCGCCGCTCGCGAAGCTCCACCTCACGCAGCCGGAACAGGTGTTCGGTATCGCCCGAAAAACTGCGTACCGCCTGCATGCCGTGCACGCCGTAGGGCGCACCGAGGCGTGCAGTGGCGACCTTCGCATCGCGCATGGGACCATCGTTCACCGGCACAGCGGCGCTCCGACCCGAGACAGGGAACCCTCTGGCAGGGAACCCTAACGCCCCGATACCGTCGCCTTTCGGCGTCGCTGCTGGCCCATCCCGTCCTGGTGATCCAGATCCTAGTCGAGGATCTCCAGTACCACGCGCTTGCCGGTCTTGGTTGCGGAGGCACTCAGGATGGTGCGAATCGACTTGGCGATCCTGCCATGCTTACCGATCACCTTGCCAAGGTCGTCGCCGGCAACACGCAGCTCCAGGATCGTCGACTTCTCGCCTTCGATCATATTTACGATGACCGCTTCCGGCTCGTCGACCAATGACCTTGCGATGAACTCTACGAGTTCCTTTTCCACGTGATGCTCCTGGTCAGAAAGGCCCCGAGGGGCTCCCTAGCAGCCCGCTAGCCGCTGGTGATCTGGACGTCCTTCTTGTTCAGAAGGCGCCGTACGGTCGGGCTCGGTCGCGCCCCGCGCTGCAACCAGTCCCTGATCCGCGGCTCGTCGATGCGGATCTGCTCCTCTTCCGGCTCGATGGGGTGGTACAGGCCAACTTCCTCGATGGCGCGGCCATCGCGCGGGGCACGCGTATCCATGACCACCATCCGATAGTAGGGGCGCTTCCTGGTACCGAAGCGCTTCAATCGTATCTTGACACTCAATCTGATCTGGCTCCTTGGCGTATGGATCAGCCGCCCAACTGCGCGACCATCTGTTGTTGCAGCTTCTTGTTCTTGGTCATTTTTTTCATGGCCAGCGACATCTTGTCGAATTTGCGCACCAGCCGATTCACCTCCGACACCGTGGTGCCGCTGCCTCTCGCCACCCGTTTACGCCGGCTGGGACCGAGAATACGCGGATTGTCGCGCTCGGCCGGAGTCATGGACAACATGATCGCCTCCTCGCGGCGCAGCGCCTTCTCGTTTACCGCTCCCGAGGCAACGGCGCCTTGCATGCCCGGCAGCTTCTCGAGCACCGATGTCAGGCTACCCATCTTGCGCAACTCGACGAGCTGCTCCAGGTAGTCGGCCATGGTGAACCGGCGGCGCTTCATCTTGCGCACCAGGCGTTGCGCCCGTTCCTGGTCGAAGGTCTCCTGCGCCTGCTCGACCAGGGTGACCACGTCGCCCATCCCCAGGATCCGCGATGCCATCCGGTCGGGGAAGAACGGCTCCAGCGCCTGGTGCGACTCGCCGGTGCCGACGAACTTGATCGGCTTGCCGGTAACCTCGCGAATCGACAGCGCCGCGCCGCCGCGGGTGTCGGAGTCGAACTTACTAAGAATAACCCCGCTGAGTCCGACCTGGCGATCAAATTCTCCGGCCACGTCGACGGCGGTCTGGCCGGTCATGGCGTCGGCAACGAGCAGGGTCTCCTGCGGTGTGGCGGTGGCGTGGATCTCGCGCAACTCGGCCATGAGCTGGTCATCCACCTGCAGCCGCCCGGCGCTGTCCACGATCGCGACGTTGCAGCCGATCCGCTCGGCGTGGCGCAACCCCTCCCGCACGGTGGCGACGGCGGCCTTGCCGGTCGCCCCGGCGGCGCCGTCCGGGCCGCTGAACACGGGCACGTCGAGAGCGGCTCCGAGCTGCTGCAGCTGCTCGATGGCGGCGGGGCGCACCCGGTCCGCGGCGATCAGCATCGGTTTGCGACCCTGTCCGGCGAGATGATGCGCCAGCTTGGCGGCGGTGGTGGTCTTGCCCGAACCCTGCAATCCGAGCAGCAGGATGCTGGTCAGGGTGTCGGGGCCCCTGAGGCCCAGCTCGGACCTCTCTCCGCCAAGCAGGGCGGTCATCCGTTCCAGCACGATCTTGACGAACTGCTGGCCGGGCGACACGTCCCGCAGCACGCGCGCGCCGAGAGCCGCTTCCGTGGTGCGGTTGACGAAGCGGCGCACTACGCGCAGATTTACATCCGCTTCGAGCAGGGCTACCTTGATCTCTCGAACCGCATCCTGGATGTTTTTCTCTGTGATGTGGGCTTTGCCGGAGACCTGACGCATTACGTCTCCAAGCTTGCTGGTGAGCCCGTCGAACATAGGCGTTCTTGTATAGCCGTCCCGCTATCCTCGTGTCAACGTGGAGGGGAGATGTCCGGAGATGTCGCCGAGCTACCCGGTTTACCGGCGTCGCGCCGATCCGCTATCTTTGCAGGGGGAATCGCGCCCGCCAGTTGTGTCTGCCGTTCGAGGTAAATCCGCCAGCACTGGAACAGCCGCTGCTGTATCTGCCGCCGCTGTGTCCGCCGCCGCAGTGCTCGCTCTGTGCTCCGCGCTGCTGCTGATCACCGGCTGCGGCCCGCGCGACCAGCCGGTGGCGGAGAAGGCACCGTTCGCGGTGGCCGAGCAGCAACAGGTCACCCGCAGTCAGGAGAGCAGCGACGACAGCCAGTCCCTGCTCAGCGTTCAGCTTCGTACCTTCGACGAGCTGGTCAGTGCGCTGCGCGAGCACTACGTGTACAGCGAGCACCACGCGGTGCCGTGGGACGACCTGGAGAGCCGCTACCGCACCAAGGTGCTGAGCCTGCTGCGCAGCACCGAGTTCCCCGACGTGGTGCGGGACATGCTCGCCGAGCTGCCCGCCGACGCGGCGGTGTGGCAGTCTCGCGACGAGCGCATCGATCTGCAGTCCACCGACGCCCGCTCCTACGAGGGAATCGGCGCCTACATCGCGTTCCGCCCCGACCCGCTGCCGCGGGTCATTCTGCTGTCCGTGCTGCCCGGCTCGCCGGCCGCCCAGGCGGGATTGCGGGATCACGACAGCCTGCTTGCCGTGGACGGAATCCCGGTGCGCCGCGAAGAGGGCGAGGGCGTAGTCACGCGGATTCGCGGACCGGCCGGTTCGGTGGTGAACCTCAGCGTGCGCTCGCCGCACCAGGAACCGCGCAACGTAGCGGTCACCCGAGGCCGCGTGCAGTTGACCGAGGGTGCCAACCGGGTGCGCTACGCCGTGCTCCCGGAGTCCGACATCGGCTACCTGCTGCTGCCACGGCAGACGACCTCGTCGCTGGTCACCGAGGTGGCGCAGTCTCTCACCCTCATGACGCAGCAGACCGCCCTGCGGGGGTTGATCCTGGATCTGCGCATCGCGGCGCTGGGGGGCGGCTGGCCGCTCGAGGAAATGCTCACCATGTTCGGCGACGGAGCCCTGGGCGAGATGTACACGACCACGGAAACCCTGCCGGTACAGGTCACGGGGCAGGACGTGGCCGGCTCGCAGTCGCTGCCGCTGGCGCTGCTCATCGGGCCCGACACGGAGGGCCTGCCGGAGATCTTCGCCGCCGCGCTGCAGAGCAGCGGCCGCGCGATCCTGTTCGGCTCCCGTACCAGCGGCGACATCGAGAACAACCACCTGGTACCGCTCCCGGATGGGTCGCGAGTGCTGATTTCCAGCACCTCGTACCGCACCTCTACCGGGCTGGATGTAGGTCTCAGCGGCCTGGAGCCCAACCTGCCGGTGAGATACGACTGGGACGCCGTTTCGGAGCAGGCCGACCCGGTTCGCGAGGCATCTCAGGCGGCGTTGCTGAGGGTGGGTGGTTGATGCCCGGATACCGGCGCAGCGTCGGTCGCACGCGAGCGTCACGAGCCGCGCGCCGCTGGCGTATCGGGCTCGGGCTGCTGCTGCTGAGCGCACTGCTGACGGCGGCCTGCGCGCGCGACGAGGTGACCATCGGCCAGAGCCCGCTGCTGCGCTTCGTCGAACGCAAGTCGGGGCGCATTGCGGTAATGGGCTCCGACGGCAACATCTACACCATGGACCAGGCGGGCGGCGCGCAGGTGGCGGTAACCGAAGATGCGGTCATTCCCGACGAGACCCAGGGGCTGGTGCGCTACTACCAGTTTCCGGCCTGGGCTCCGGACGACTCGCGGCTGGCGTTCATCGGCTACCAGGGCAACGACCAGTTCGCCACCACCACCAGCGTGTTCACGACGGCGCCGGACGGCTCCAACATCGTACAGGCCTTCTCCAGCGGGCAGTACCTGCCGCGCAACCTGTACTGGTCGCCCGATGGCGAATGGCTCACGTTTCTCACCTCCACCTCGGGCAGCACGGCATCGGCGCTGCAGATGGTGCCCGCCGCCGGCGGCGAGGCCACCAAGCTTGACGCCGGCAACCCGTTCTACTGGTCGTGGGCTCCGGACGGACGTACCATCCTGGTGCACGCCGGGGGCTCCGGAATGGCCTATCGCTCACGGCTCGCCTTCCTCAACGTCGAGGGCGCGATCTACGAAGAGGGTATGGCGCTGCGGCCGGCCGCGTTCCAGGCCCCGGCATGGTCGCCGGACGGTACCCGTCTGCTGGTGGCTGCACAGTCGGGGGACCAGGCCGAGCTGGTGGTGACCAATCGCGAAGGATCGCTCTACCGGGTGTTGACCCGGGCCGACGCCGCCCTCGCCTTCGCCTGGTCGCCGGACGCCAAGCAGGTGGCGTACGTGGCGCGCAACCGCGGCGAAACGGGGCTCCAGGGGAACCTCGCGGTGGTCGACCTGGAGGCTCGTGGCGCCGAGCCGCAGGTGCTGACCGAGGACACGTTCGTGCTGGGATTCTTCTGGTCGCCCGACAGCGACAAGATCGCCTACTTCGTGCCCGGCACCTACGTGAATCCCGAAGACGAGGCCCAACAGACCATCTTCCTGACCCTGTACGTCCACAACCTGCGCAAGCAGTCGTCCCGCGAGATTCAGAGCTTCGTCCCCACCTCGCAGTTCATGGCCGTGGTGCAGCAGTTCGACCAGTTCTATCTCGCGACCCGGGTCTGGTCGCCGGACAGCCGCAACATCCTGTATGCGGCCCTCTCGCAGCAGGGGCCCGGCATCATGGTGGCAAAGGCCGACGGCAACATCGCCCCGCGCAGGGTCACCGATGGCCTGATCGGCTTCTGGTCTTGGCGCTGAGGGCGGCAGATTCGTTGCGCGGATGGCGGCGCCGCGGGATCGGGCGTGGCCTGCTGCTGCTGCTGCTGACCGCCCTGCTGCTGACCGCCTGCGGTGAACGCCGGCCGCAGTTCCAGACCAGCCCACTGCTGCAGGTGTTGCAGCGCAAGGTCGGCCGCATCGGCTTCATCGGCCCGGACGGCAATGTCTACAGCATCGATCAGAGCGGCGGCGGACAGACTCCGCTGACGGAAGATGCCGGCACCAACCGGGCGGCGCGGACCGCCGTCGCCTACATGCAACCCACCTGGGCTCCGGACGGCCGGCGCATGGCGTTTGCGCGCACGGCGGTCACCGGACAGCGCCGCCTGCTGGCCTCGATCTGGGTAACCGCCGGTCCCGGCAGTCCGCCGCGCGAGGTGTTCAACACCAGTTCCCTGCGCCCCATCTATCTCTACTGGTCACCGGACAGCGAGATGCTGACCCTGTTGTCACAACCGCTCGGCTCCGCGGAGCTTGAGCTTGGCGTGATCGAGCTCGACCAGGACGTGTACCGAACCCTGGATCAGGGCCAGCCCTACTACTGGAGCTGGCTGCCGGACAATAGCGCGCTGGTGACCCACGTGGGCGGTGACGTGCGCCTCAACGCCGCGGCGCGACTGTCGCTGGTGCCACTCGATCCACTGCGCAGCAAGGCCGACTTCAACGTACCGCCGGCCTCCTTCCAGTCGCCTGCGGTGTCACCGGACGGCCGCTACATGGCGTACGTCACCACCACCAGGGACGGCACCAGCCTGGTAGCGCGCGAACTCGATGGCCCCGATGAACGGCTGCTGACCGACGTGCCAGGCTTCGCCTACTTCGCCTACGCGCCGCGCGGAGACCGGATCGCGGTGATGAAGAGCGCCACGCCGGGGCCCTCCGCCGACGGCCAGCTGGCGATCATCGATACCTCCAGCGGCCGCGAGACGATCCTGCCCCACGATGACGTGATAGCCTTCTTCTGGGCGCCGAACGGCAACCGCATCGCCTATCTGGTGCCGGCGCGTCCGGAGAACGAGCAGGGGCTGGAGCTGGACCCGGTGTTTGCGCGCGAGGGACGCCTGTTCTACGCCGAGCTGCGGGTGGCCGACGTGCGCCGGGGGAACTCCTGGCGGGTAGTCCAGTTCCCGCTCAGCGAAGGGTTCCTGCGTCTCCACCTGCCGTTCTTCGACCAGTACCTGCGCTCGACCTCGATCTGGTCACCCAACAGCCGCTTCCTCACCTACGCCGCGCTCACCGCCGTCGGCGGTCCGGGCATCTTCGTGTCAGCCGCCAGCGGCGCGTTGCGTCCGCAGTTCGTGGCGGCCGGCGACCTCGCCTTCTGGTCGCGCTGAGCCTGACGCTCACTCAACGCGGCAGCTCGCTCGCTGCCGCGGCGGCTGGAGTCTCCGGCTCAGACGGTGGTGGTGGCAGCAACTCCGGCGGGGTCTCGGGCTTGTTGGGGCCGAGAATGGCGATCACCTGCTTGGTGCTGAGCGAATTGTGCTCCAACAGGTTCTCCGCCAGCTCGATCAACTCGGCGTGGTGGTCACGCAGCAGCCGTTCGGTACGCTCCTGCAGGTCCACCCACATGCGCCGTAGCGCTGCCTGCGCGTCGCGATCGGCAACACTTCCGCCGGTGGAGTCGCGCCCGGTGCGCCAGTCGACCACCGGCGGACCGAAGTAGCCCTCGTTGTAAAGGCGCCACAACCGCTCCCGCACCATGGGGTAATCGCCACCGGAGGCGCCGGTGAACGACTCTCCCAGCACCACGCGCATCGCCGCCTGGCCGGCCAGGCACACCATCATGTCACGCACGATGCGGCTCAGTGGCTGCGAGTACATCTCCACCTCGTCCATCGGCAGCACGAAGCCGAGGGCGTCACCCCGGCGCACGATGGTGATGTGGGCGATGCGGGTGTCGGGCATCAGGTAGTGCTGGGCGACGGCGTGGCCCGCCTCGTGCACCGCGACCTCCCAGCGCTGCTGTTCCGCCATCTCCTCGATCGGGTTCTCGATGCCGGTGTACTGCTGCAGGAACGCTCTCTCGATATCCTGCTGCGATACGGCGTTGCGGTGGTCGAACAGAGCCACGCGCACGGCGTCCTTGGTGATGGCGGCCATGATCTGGGCCGGGGTGGCGGCGCGGTTGTTCATGACGATGGCTTCGATATCCACCGATTCGTCATGGTTTACGGTGCGCAGGTACCCTTCGACGATCTCGCGCCGGCCGGTACGGTCGGGCAGATCGACCTTGATGAGCTGATCGAACCGTCCGGGCCGCTTGAGGGCCGGGTCAATCACGTCGGGCCGGTTGGTCGAGCCCATGAACAGTACGTGCCAGTTGCGTTCGGGAGCCTTCTTGCCCATGATCTGGAACAGCTTGCCCTTCAGTTTCTCCTTGAGGGTCTTGCTGTCGATTCCATCCATTTCGTAGAGCAAACGCGTCAGCGCGCCGGTGCCGCCGCCCATGAAGCCGCCCATGCCGCCGCCGCCGCCTTCACCCATCACGCCGCCGCGACTCTGGGCAACGGCGTCGATCTCGTCGATGTAGGCGATGGCCGCGCCATAACGCTGCGCCAGCTTGCGCGCCTTGCGGATGAACCAGATCATCTTCATCACGTCCACGCCCCAGAACATGGCGCGGAACCCGGAGCCCTCGATCGATATGAAGGCAACCCCCGCCTCGCCGGCCATCGCCTTCGCGAGCATGGTCTTGCCGGTACCGGGAGGACCGTAGAGCAGCAGGCCGTTGATGTAGCGGCCGCCCATCTCCACGAACTGCTGGC
Organism: Spirochaetia bacterium; assembly: GCA_965203905.1. Classification (GTDB taxonomy): domain Bacteria; phylum Spirochaetota; class Spirochaetia; order SZUA-6; family Bin103; genus Bin103. The sequence continues at coordinate 80,908 of CBDBDQ010000005.1, forward strand.
GGTCCGACAGCAGCCCCAGCCACTGGCGTACCAGCCGCTTCAGACGCGGCTGCCCCCAGTAGTCGTCGAAGGTGATGATCTTGGGATCTTCCGGGCGGATGCGCTCGATCTTGGAGCGCGACATGAACCAGAACAGCGACCCGAACTGGACCAGCATGAACAGGATCGCGAACAGGAGTTGGCCAAGGAACTGCAGGAGCCCCAGAAAGACGTTGAGCAGCGTCTCGTTGGACCAGATCAGGACGGCGGCACCGGCGATCACTACCAGCGGGGCCACCTTGCGGATGAGCTGGCGCATCTTCTTGCTCAGCCGACGCTGCTGTTTGACCACCTCGATGCGGTGCTTGACCAGGTCGGGGACACGCACGTTCTGCCAGAAGCCCTGCTGCTTGGAGTCCGGGGAACTGCCGTTCTGGGCCGCGTCGGGAGCCGCCGCTTCCGGTGCCGGCGCGCCTTCCTGACTCTCGACGGGGCGCTCTTCGTTTGGCTTGTCGGACATAGTCATCTCCAGCGCCGCCCGGGGCGGCACTCACGGATCAGTAGATAATCTACCAGATCCTGCCGTATAGTCCAGCCAAACTACGTCATTGCCCGGAGGTTGTCTCCGGCAGCCGGACATGCAGCCCGCCGTCAGGCGGCAGAGGAGTGGCCATGGGGCAACGCGGTGAGCTGTTCAGTTCGCGCGCGAACACGGACAAACGGACCTACTTCTTCAACGTCAAGGAGAATCGCAGCGGCGACCTGTTCCTCAACATCGTCGAGAGCCGGAAGCGCGAGTCGCTCGACGGCGCTGCCGACCGAGGTTTCGAACGCCATTCGCTGATGGTGTACGAAGAGGATCTGGCCGCCTTCGTGGCCGCCTTCGAGCAAGCCGTCGGCTACGCCCGCCGGCACCTCCGGCCGGACCGACCGCGACCATCCGCCGCGCGCCGGCAGTAGTCCGTCCGCCCGCTCGGGACGCTCAGGAACCGGTCCGAAACGAGTGCCGGTGGATCGGCGAGCGACCGTGCAGGCGAACCAGGAAGCGATGACTCGGGGTGGCATAGCCCTTGTGCTCGTGAAACCGCCAGGCCGGCTCGATGCGCGCGTAACGCGTCATGAAGCGGTCCCGCTCGGTCTTGGCGATGATCGACGCGGCCATGATCTCCGGCACCAGGGCGTCGCCCTTGACGATGGCGGTGCACGGCACGGCCAGCGGCAGGCGAAAGCGGCCGTCGATGAGCACCTCGTCCGGCTGCACGCGGAGGGCGCGCAGGGCCCGCCACATGGCCAGCAGCGACGCGCGGTGGATGTTGATGCGATCGATCTCTTCGGCGGAGCACCAGCCCGTGGCCCAGGCCGTGGCCTGCTGGCGGATGGTTGCGGCCGCCGTCGCGCGCTCTTCCGCGGTGAGTTGCTTTGAGTCATTCAGGCAGGCTGTGGGAAATCCCCGCGGCAGGACCACGGCGGCGGCCGTAACGGGCCCCGCAAGGGGGCCGCGACCGGCCTCATCGACTCCGCAGCGCAGCGCTGGCACCGGCCCAGCATACCGTGTGGCACTGCCGCCTGGCACAGGCCGAGCCCGGGCACATTTGCGTATCGCAGGGGGTCGCCGTTCACCTGCGGGAGGCGTGGGAGGGCCGTGGGAGGGCCGCCATGGCGTTGACCGCGCGCTGTTTCCGGTGGTACAGTGATCCTTGAACTGGGAGATGGCCCTCCTCAAACGAGTCGAGCTACTCGGCTTCAAATCGTTTCCTGAGCGGACCATCGTAGACTTTGCTGCCGGCATCTCCGCTGTCGTTGGCCCCAATGGCTGCGGCAAGAGCAATGTCGTCGACGCCATACGTTGGGCACTCGGCGAGCAGAACCCGCGCGCGTTGCGTGCCGAACGGATGGAAGACGTGATCTTCGGCGGTACCGAGGATCGCAGTCGCGTAGGTGTGGCAGAGGTCACGCTGGTACTGGAGAACGACGACCAGTCGCTGCCAATCGACGTCACCGAGGTCGAGTTGCGCCGCCGGTTGTACCGGTCGGGCGAGAGCGAGTACCTGGTGAACCGTCAGCCGGTGCGGCTGCGCGACGTGCGTGAACTGTTTCTGGACACCGGCGTGGGCAAGAACGCCTACTCGGTCATGGAGCAGGGTCGGATCGATCTGTTGCTCGCGGCCAAGCCGGAAGAGCGGCGTCAGGTGTTCGAAGAAGCTGCCGGCATCGCCCGCTCCGGCGCGCGCGGCGTGGAAGCGGACCGCAAGCTGCAGCAAACCCGCCGCAACATGAACCAGATCGAAGCGATCATCGCCGAGGTCAAGCGTTCCCGCGACGTGCTCGCCGATCAGGTGGAACGGGCCAATCAGTATCGCAGTCTCCAGGAGCGGGTGTTCGGCGCCGAACGCGACCTGGAGCTGATACGCCTGCGCGAACTGGAGGCACGCCACGCGACGATCCGCCGCGACCTGGAGCGGGCGCGGGCGCGGCATGACGAACTGCGCGCCGAGCGCAGCCGCGCCCGGGAGGCCGTGCAGCGCGGCGAGGGCCACATCCGCACCATGGAAACGGAGGTGGTCGAGCTCAAACGCCAGCTCTACGGGGTGGACCTGACCCGCGGCAACACCCGCGAACGGATGGCCACGACGCGCGAGCGTATCGGCGAGATCGAAGGCAGCATGGCCGGCTACCGCGACCGCGACCGCGGCGTGGTGGCCAAGATCGCCGAGCTGGAGCGGCTGCGCGACGGCAGACGGAGTGCCCTGCAGGCCACCGCGATACGGCTCGAGGAATTGCATGAAGCTCATACCCGGGCAACCGGCGCAATCGACGGCGTGGAGCAGCGGATGCGGCGCAACGACGAGGCGGTGGAACAGGCCGGCAGCGCCGTACGCGACGGAGATCAGCGGCTGGAAGAGCTGCGCGCCCGCTTGCGCGACATCACCGACCACATCGTTGCCAGTCTCGATTCCAGGCTCCAGGCCGTGGGCTACTCTCCCGAGGCGCGGGCTGCCGCGGAACAGGACATCGCCCGCCTGTTGCGGGAGCTGAAGGTCACGCTGACGCCAGACGCCAACGGCGACGAGGACGCCGCCCGGCGCCTGGAAGTCGCCCGCGGACAGGTACAGGAGCTGGAGGGCCTGATCCAATCCTACGGCCAGCTCGCTTCGGCGTTCATCGACGACTTCCTCTCGCCGCGCGGCATCGTTACCCGGAAACGCCGCCTCGACGAGGAGCTCGGCACCACCATGGTGCGAATTGCCGCGGCCCGCGCACGGGCCGAAGCCGGTCGCCGCGCCAATCACGAGTTGGCGGACCAACTCGAGCAGCTCCGGCGTCAGATCCGCGATCTGCAGGTAGAACGAGCGCGCAACCACACTCGGAAGGAGAGTCTCGGCGCCGAGAGCGAGCGCATCGACCGGGAGGTCGCCGAGCAGCAGGGACGGCGCCGCGAGCTGGCCAACGATGAACGCAACGCCGCTCAGGCGGTCGCCGCCATGACCGCGACCCTCGACGACCTGGAGTCGCAACAGACGCAGCTGGAACGAGAGGACCGAGCGTTGCGCGAGCGCCTCGCCGAGTTGGACGCAGCGCTGCAGGGGGCGGCAGACCGGCAGCTCCACTACCGCCGGGGCGTTCAGAAGTTGGACCAGAAGCTGGAGCGCTCGGGAGAGAGCATCGGCAAGCTCCAGCTGCGCGATACGGAGGTCGGCACCGAGATCCGCACCGTGCTGCGCACCTTCCAGGAAACCCATGCCCAGGACCTGTCGCAGTACGAACTGGATATCACCCAGACCGAGTCACGCGGCGAGTTGCGTGCCACCCTGGCGCGATTGCGCGAACAGGTACGCCGCATCGGACATGTGAACCTGATGGCTCCGGAGCAATTCCGCGAGGTTGACGAACGCTACCAGTTCCTGCGCCGCCAGCTCCACGACCTGGAGACCGCCTCCCGCGACCTGGAGCAGGTGACGGAGCAGATCCGTGCGGAGTCCAGCGCCCTGTTCCTGAAGTCGTTCCACGACGTCCGCGCAGCGTTCCAGGCCATGTTCCGACGCCTGTTCGGAGGTGGACGTACCGAGCTGAAGCTCACCGATCCGGATGACGTGCTCGGGTCGGGCATCGAGTTCTACGCCCAGCCACCCGGCAAGAAGCTGGAGAACATCGCCCTGCTCTCGGGCGGCGAACGCGCCCTGACCGCGGTGGCGCTGCTGTTCGCCCTGTACCGTGTGCGCCCGTCACCGTTCTGCGTTCTCGACGAGATCGACGCCGCCCTGGACGACGAGAACGTGGGCCGGCTGGTGGAACTGCTCACCGAGTTCAGTGAGCACACCCAGTTCCTGGTGATCACCCACAACAAGCGCACCGCGGCCGGTGCCACGCACCTGTACGGCATCACCATGGAAGAACACGGCGTCTCGCGCCTGATCACGTTGCGGCTGCCCGCCGTCGAGCGCATCGCCGAGCCCGAGCTGGCGGCCGTCACCTGATGTCCAGGCGTTCGTGCCAGCCTGCCAGCAGCAGCAGGCAGCGAGTGGACACGACCCGCGCGCAACACGTACCTTGAACTCCCACGCGCCTGTCGTATAAGGGTCATTACCCGAGCCTTCCAAGCTCGTGATGGCGGTTCGAGTCCGCTCGGGCGCTCTACTCGACAACAGCCCGTCGCCAAGAGACACCCGAAGCCCCAAGCATCGCCAAAATTGCGCTCAGTCTGACAGCTCGACGCTGCGCTTGGAGCCACGTTGTGCCTCCAAGCGGGCGGTGAGAGCGTGCACCACCTCCGGGTGGCGGTACCACAGGTTGGTGGTCTCGCCGAGGTCGCGGCGCAGGTCGTAGAGTTGGCCCGTGCTGCCTGGCAGCGGGCCGCCGCGCCCGTCTCCGGCGCATTCGAAGATCATCTTCCAGCGCGCCGCGCCTTCGTCGCTGCGCAGGGCGAACACACCAGCGGAGGAGTGGTGGACCAGGCCGGTCCGCGGCGCCGCCGTGGCTGGCCGCCTCTCGCCGCCGGTCAGGGCGGCCAGCACGTTGATGCTGTCCTCCCCTGCGTCCTCCGGCAGCTTGACGCCGACGATGGCGGCGCAGGTTGCCAGCAGGTCGGACAGACACACCAGCACATCGCTGACCTGCCCGGCCGGAATGGCAGCCGGCCAGCGGGCGATGAACGGCTCGCGGTGGCCGCCGTCGTAAATCATCGCCTTGTAGCCGCGCAAGTCGCCGGCAGAGCGGTGTGCGCCAGCAGTAGCGGCCGGTGAGCAGCGCGTAGCGGGACGGCGTGCACACCGCGGACGCGGCGTGCGCGTCGGTGAGCCGCACGCCCTCCGCGGCGAGCCGGTTCATGTGCGGCGTGGGGATGCGGGATAAGGGGTTATAGCAGCCGACATCGCCGTAGCCCAGGTCATCCGCAAGGATCAGGACGACGTTGGGCCGCGGCGGCGCCGGAGATGCAGCGAGCGGACGCGGCACCGGTGCCGATGCGGGTGGCCGCGCCGCGTCCGTCACGGCGGCGAAGTGGAGACCGGACGTTACCGGTACATGCGGTCGTAGGCGATCTGCAGGATCTCCACGAAGCGGTCCACCTTCAACGCGTCGAGTTGCGCCAGGTAGTTGTTCCAGTCGGCGTCGGAGTTGATGTCCAGGTCGCCGGTCACGAAGCGGGCGAAGCTCTGGTCCACGAACTCCTTGAGCGGTGCCCGCAACTGGCCGTACTCGCGGCCCTCGTCGAATTCATGGATCAGCGGCCGCACGATCTCGTCCGGCTGGTGCCCCTCGTACTTGTCGAGCGACTCCCAGTACAGGCGCGGCTCGATCGCCAGCGGGTCGTCCGACACCGGCACCTGGCGATCGAAGAACCCCTCCTCGAAGTAGTTGGGGTACATGTGGCCGACCAGGTGGTTGTGCGCGGTGTTGTACACGTTGATCTGCTTCCACAGCGCGGTCTCGCCGGTGTAGGCCATCTCGCCCTCTTCCGCCCAGCGCCAGCCCTCGCCCTCGGGACCGAAGAACGGCACCATGCGCGACGCGCCGGGGCGATGCGCGAAGTCGAAGTACTTGATGATCGCCACCTGCTCCAGGTCGGTTGCGGCCGTGGTCAGGCTGAACTTGGAGCCGCGCTGGTTCTTGGGGTAGTAGCCGGTGAACTGGGCGCCGTTGGGGCCGACCAGCGGCGGCACCGCGCGGTACTGACGGTGCATGGTGCCCTGCGGCGCCAGCGCTCCCCACGGCACGCCGGCCTGGTGGGCGCCGACCCGCGCCGGTCCCTCCACGCCGCCGTTGTTGAGGGTGTGGAGCTGGCTGCGGTCCATCACGAACGCCTCGCCGTCGAACAGTCCGTCGTTGTAGAGGCCGTTCAGGTAGGTCAGGCCCTGGCGCCACTCGTCGGTGGTGAACGCCAGCGAGATGATGCCGTCGTTGACCACCATGCGGTGCGAGTTGGTGGGGTCGCCGAAGCCGTCGTCGTAGATGAAGGCGTTCATCACGAACGCGCCCGCCCTGCTGCGCCAGTAGTTGATCAACCCGGAGTAGGGAATCTCGTCACCGGGATCGCCGTTGCCGTTGGCGTCCTGGTCGCGGAACGCCTCCAGCACGGTGCGCAGCTCAGCGGTGGTGGTGGGCATCTCCAGGCCGAGCCGTTCCAGCCACTCGACGTTGATCCACAGCTTCTGCGACAGGGTCGAGTGATAGGCCACCGGCCGCTCGGACAGCGCGTAGATGTGGCCGTCCGGCGCGGTGAGCTGGCGCGGCACCAGCGGATCCTCCGCGAACACGCGCTTGATGTCGACGGTGTGCTCTTCGATCAACCCCTCCAGCGGCGCCAGGAAACCCTGCGAGCCGTACAGGAACTGCTGCTCGGTGGTGATCCCGGAGTTGATGATCATGTCCGGCAGGTCGGAGCCGGCCGCCAGCACCAGGTTGATCTTCTGCGCGGCGTCGGAGCCGGTGACCTGATCCCACTCGATGTGCAGGTTGGTCTGCTCCTCCATCCAGGTCACCGCGTAGTTGGTGGTGATGTCCTGTATGCGCGCGGGAACGTTGGCCAGCGCCGTCACGGTGATCAGCTCGTCGCTGATCGGGTAGACGCCGGGCGCCGACAGCGCGTCCATCGCCGCGCCGGAGCCCTCTCCCTCGGCGCCGGCGAATCCCATTACGGGAGCCAGCAACAGCAGCGCGGCCCCCATGATCGTGTGGAGTCGATTCATGCGACTTCCTCCTTGTGCTTCGGGCCGTGCGGACCGGCCCGTCCGTAACCGCGCCGTTCCCGGCGCAGCAAATCGACAGGTTGCTATGGTACCACCGGTGGGCGCGCCGGTCACCCGTTGGCGGGCAGGACTATCCCACGCTACGCGACAAGCCGGCTGCAATCGCTACTCCCGTTGCCCTCGACCGACGCCCAACTGCCCAACCGCACAACCGAGCAACTCGCACCCTGGCGGGCGCCGATCACGGGGCCCCGTCTGGCGGCGACCCGTCCTCCCGATGCCGGAAGCGGTGGTGGGCTCGACAGCGTAGGCGCAAGTTCCCGGGCTCGGCGCTGCCGCCGAGCGCAAAGGGAACGATGTGGTCGAGCTCCAGCAGGAAGCGGGACCCGCAGCGCCGTCCGCTGTGCGGATCGACGTAACAGCAGCGGCCACCGTCGCGGCGCCACACCTCGCGCTTCACTGGTGCCGGGATGTAGCGGGATCGACGCGCCCGGTGGGGCGGCTGCGCACTGCCTCCGGACGGGCCGGCTGTCGCCGGCCGCGGCCGCGAACGGCCATCGAGCTGCGCCGCCCCTGCCCGCTTCGCCGGCGAAGGAGCGTGGCGACCGCGATCCGCCGCTCCCGGCGCGGTCGGCATGCTCTGGTCCGCCGGCGGCGTCGGTACGGAGGCGCGGGACCCACGATCTGTCACCGACTTCGCTGCCGAAGTAGCGGTACCGGTCGCCACCGCTGCTGGCTTGGCACTCACCGGCGTGCTGCTGCCGCAAGTCTCGCACCCCGACGGCGGCGCGGGCAGCGCTGCCACCGCCGAGGTGCCGGCGTGGCCAATCCCGCGCGCGGGTTCCTCTGCGGACAGCGCTACCGGCGCCGGGGTGCTGCCACCGGCGATCGTGCCCTCCGGCGGCGGCACTGCGGGGTGCTCTTGCGCGCCCCGCTTCGCCGGCGAAGTCGTCCCGTCTGCCGGCCCTTGCTGCGCCCTCGGCTCCGGCGCCTGGCCCGCGCTTGCCTCCCGGCGCCCACCTCTGCGCCCGCGCGGCGGCCGCCCCGGGTCGTAGCGCTGCAGGCCGTCCTGCACCAGCCGCTCCACCAGTTGCCCCAGCGTCAGGTGCGGGTCCACGTGCGACAGCAGTGCCCGTAGCTGCTCGATCCCGCACTGACACGCGGCGTCGATCACTACCTTCAGCTCCCAGCGGCCCTCGCCCAGCGCCCGCATGCGATCGGCCGGTGGCGCCAGCTCGGGAGCCACCCCGGCCAACAACTGCTTCACCTCGCGGGTGCTCTTGCCGCTCGCCTGCGCCACCAGCTCCTGCCGCTGCGCCGCGTCCAGCGCCGGCAGCGGTCGCGCTGGCGCCGCTGCCCCGGGCCCGGAAGCCCCCGCCTCCGGCGTCGTCCCCGTGGCGCCCGGCAGCAGCTCCGGTGCCGCGGGTGCCGCGCCGGGGTCCGCGGCGGCGGTCGCCGTGCGCTGCAGGAGATCGAAGGTGTTCTGCAACTGCGCCGCCGCGCTCAGGGAGAGCGAGCCGTCCTGCAGCCGCTCGCGTGTCCCGGCGGTCTCGGAGCACAGGCGCATGGCTTTGATACGGCGCCACGCGGCACCCTCGCTGTAGCCCAACTCGCGCACCGCGTAGTCGAACAGGCTGGAGAACCCGAGGCGCAGGTGGAGGTGGCGGGCGTGGATCTCGCGCAGGTGGTCGAGGACGGCGAGTTGCAGCGCCTGCTCGTGCAGGACGAGGGACCTGGTGTGCGCCAGCAGCACCTGGTCGGGGAGCCCGGAGAGGGAGGAGGCGAAGCCGGTGACGGTCACGGAAGCCATGGCGTAAATATAATCATGGTTGAGAAATGCCCAGTTTCGGCGAGTCCCGGGACCGGCACCGGGAAGAGTGCAGGCCGGCGCTGGCGGGGTGCTGGCGGGCCTGGAGGGCGTGGCGGGATGTTCGCAGGGTCGGAGGGGCCGGAACGTGCGGCAGGGGGCCATTACGAGCAGCGCCGAACCCGTCAAGTGCTCAGCGCACTTTTTTTGGCACTCTTTCGCAGAATCCTGCGAATCCTGCCCCGCGGCGCCGACGTGGCAGCAATGCAGCGGCGGAGACCGGCGTTGCGGGGAGGCGGCACCCCGTTCATTTCTGGACACATCGTACAGCGAACGAGCCACGTATCCTGAAGGCCGCGATCTGGCAGGCACCAGGGCCATCACCGCCGCTCGGCCACTACCCTCAGAACATTCCTGCCTACACGGGATGCAGACGGTTCAGCATGGGATGGCCCTGGTTGGCGGGTGGCGCGTGGCGGCGCGAGCGGCGCGGCTCGGGCGCTTGTTTCAGATGACCCGTCCGCCACCGCACGCAACCGCACTCTGGTGCGGGGAGCGGGTGGTCGCGCCCTGCGCCGGTGCATTCGAAGGGGCCGGAGCGGTGGACCAGTTCCGGCCACTTGGGCCGGCATGCGCGAGGCGGGTTGTAGCAGCCGATGTCGTCGTACGCCCAGGCAGGACCTCACGTTTCTCCCGGTGTTTGACAGGCATACCCGATGGCCCCAGGATTGGCGGTTCACCCTCCGCACGAAGGAGCAACCGAGTCATGAAGAACTCAATCCCCCTGGTGCTACGAATCCTGACCTCAAGTCCGGCGTCTCGTGCAAAGCGGGTCACCGCGATCACGCTGGGAATCGGACTGGCAGTCGCCGGGCTAGGGCTTACCGGTTGTGAGCCGGTAAATGGCAGCATGCCAGCAGACCCGCCGAGCATCGTAGGTGAGTGGGATGTCTACCAGTATCAGGTATCCATCACGGGCACCGTCCAGGCCAACGTCGATCTGACGAGCCTCGGGTCGGATATCACCGTCAGGTTCAATGAGTCCCCGCGGTCATACTCGTTCGCGTACCATCCTCCGTTGCAGGGGGTTGGGCCGGCAGCGGAAGTCGCCGCGGGGAACGGCACCTACGTACAGGACGAGAGCAGGAACACTCTCACCCTTACGGGACGCTCGCTCGCCGGAGCACAGGGGACCTCTACGTATGACTACACCTTGAGTTCAGCCTTCCTGCGACTGCACCTCACCGAGAGCTTCTTCCACACGACCGGCGGCTCCACCCAGTCGGGCACAAGAACGGTGACGATCATGGCCAGGAGGTAAGGTGGCGGCGCCGTGTCCTTCACCGGCGGTTACCGGTACATGCGGTCGTAGGCGATCTGCAGGATCTCCACGAAGCGGCTCAGCTTCAGCGCCTCCAACTGCCCCAGGTAGTTGTACCACCATCGCCGTCCCGCGCAGAATCATCCCTTCAGGGACCCGATCATCACGCCGCGTACGAAGTACTTCTGAACGAAGGGATAGGCGATCAGCACCGGCAGGCTGGCGACGATGATCAGCGCGAACTGCAGCAGGTCACGCATCCCCTCCAGCGCCTCCAGCTCCTTGGGGTCGATCAGGTCCGCCTCGATGGTGTTGATGATCAGGATGGCGCGCAGGAAGATCTGCAGCGGGTACAGCTCCTCCTTGTTCAGGTAGATGAACGCGTCGAAGAAGGTGTTCCAGTGGAACACGGCGTAGAACAGGGCGTTGACCGCGGTGATGGCGCCCGACAGCGGCACCACGATCGACCACACGAAACGCAGGTCGCTGCAGCCGTCGATGCGGGCCGCCTCCAGCAGGCCCGAGCTGATGGTGGTCTGGTAGTAGGTACGGGTGATGATCACGTTCCAGACCAGCAGGCCCTGCGGCAGCAGCATCGCCCAGCGCGTGTTGAGGATGCCCAGGTCGCGTACCAACAGGTAGTTGGGGATGATGCCGCCGTTGAACAGCATGGTGAACACCAGCAGTGCCATGTAGATGTGGCGCGCCTTGAAGTCGGGACGCGACAGCGGGTAGGCGGCCATCACGGTGAGCACGATGTTGATGGCGGTGCCGACGGTGGCGTAGAACAGGCTGTTGCCGTAGCCGATCCACACCTTGCGGTACTCGAAGATGGCCTCGTAGGCGCGCAGCGTCGGGTTCACCGGCAGCAGCCACACCTGCCCGCCCACGGTCGCCTCCGGCGCGCTGAGCGAGGCGCTGACGATATAGATCAGCGGATAGGTGACGCCGACCAGCACCAGAGCCAGGAACGCGTAGTTGAAGCCGTCGAAGACCCGGTCGACACGGCTCTTGCCGATGCGCCGGCGCACCACGCGGTGCAGATCGAGGGCGGACTCGCGGGCTACCACAGGCTGGTATCGCTCAGGCGGCGCGCAAGCCAGTTCACCACCAGGATCAACGACAGGTTGATCACGGAGTTGAACAGGCCGATGGCGGTGGCGAACGAGTAGTCGGGCACCGGCGAGGCGAGCCCGATCTTGTACACGTAGGTCTGGATCACCTCGGATGCGGTCAGGTTGAGCGGCGTCTGCAGCAGGAACGCCTTCTCGAATCCCACCTGCATGATGCGCCCGGTCTCCAGGATCAGCAGGATGATCGCCACCGGCAGGATGCCCGGTACGTCGATGTGGCGGGTGCGCTGCAGCTTCGAGGCACCGTCCACAATCGCCGCCTCGTGGAGCTGCGGATCGACGCCGGCCAGCGCCGCCAGGTAGATGATGGTCCCCCAGCCGGCGTTCTGCCAGATGCCGGAGACCACGTAGATCGATTGAAACAGCTCCGGGCTGCTCATGAACGAGATCCGTTCCAGCCCGAGCCCGACCAGGGCGTTGTTGACCACCCCGGTGTGCAGCGCCAGGAAGCGCATGATCATGCCCGCCATCACCACGGTGGAGATGAAGTGGGGGGCGTAGGTGGTGAGCTGCACCGTCTTCTTGAAGCGGCGGTGCTCGACGTTGTTGAGCGCCAGGGCGAGGATGACCGGGATCGGGAACGAGGCGGCGATCTGGTAGGCGGACAGGCCGAGGGTGTTCCGGAGGACGGTCCAGAACTGCGGCGACTCGAAGAAGCGGTTGAAGTTGGCCATGCCGACCCACGGGCTGCCGAAGATGCCCTTGACGGCGAAGAAGTCGCGAAACGCGATCTGCGCCCCCCACATCGGCACGTACTTGAAGACCAGCAGGTAGATGAGCGGCAGCAGCAGCAGCAGGTGCAGCTGCCAGTTGACGCGCGCGTCGCGCAGCAGCGAACGCCGCACCCGCGGCGCCGCCAGGGAATCGGCGGCCGGCCTCATCGGACGCGCATCCTACCCCACCCCCCGCCCGCCGGCAAGGAACGCCGCATGTACCGACCCGTATGTTCGAAACGCAGAGGAGGCGTTCGTTTCCGCTCCCGGACTACGATCTGACAGACACGAGCAGCGTGGCCGTCACCACCCCACGGCCGCATCCTTGACGAGCACTACACCCGGCTTCTGATGGAGGGTCTCGACCTGGAACTCGATCTGGTGATGCTTCTGGACCGAGTGCAGAAGGGACTGCGCATCGACCGGGAAGGACATCGCCGTTTGAAGCGGTCCCGCTTGGTCGAAGGCCGTTACCCGAACCTCGCGGTCGCCGGATCCGTGGCCAGAGCCACCGGAACCGCCGGCCGCTACATTCGCGAACGCGGTTTCGACAAGCGGTATTACGAGGATCTGATCCTCGCGTTGGTACGAGAGCACGGTCCGGTCGGCCGGAGCGAGATCGATCAGGCCCTCATTTCAAAGCTCCCTGACAGGCTGACTCATGCACAGAAGCAATCGAGGGTGAGCAATCTCTTGCAGGAGCTGCGACGCTCCGGTCAGATCGTCAACCAAGGCACCCGCTCCCGCCCCAAGTGGGTGTCAACCGTGGCTCCGTGACTCGCGCCTGAGGCATTTCCAAAATTAGAAACTCTTTCGGAAACGAGAACAATGCCCGTCGCAGGTAGGTCTCAACTACTTATGTGGAAATAATTTATCCTTTAATATCTTAGCGCTTCAAATAAAGGGATTTAGTTAAGCCCGATGCTCCGCGCGTGCAGACGCTCTACTCGCTCGCCAACCGCCATGGCCTGTTCACCGCGGTCATCAAGATGGCGCTGACGGCGAACAAACCGCATCGGACGCGCATCCTACCCTACCCCCTACCCACCGGCAAGGACGCAAGCGCGCCGGGCCCCGCGCGCTTGCGCGTCCGGCCCCTGAAGCACGGAAGACGAGTCGGTGTCCACGGAGGTAAGCACGGGTGCACGGGTGCAGTGCCACGTTGACGGCTGCGCCGAGGAAGGTTAGAACGCAGGTGCGTGGGTGCGCGAAGCTGACGAACCAGGCTGACAAATGAGACTCAACGCACTGACCTGCGCGGTCGGCCTACTCGTTGCGGCCGTTGCCGCACACGCCCAGGAGCGCGCCTTTCCGACGACGTCCGGTGACCGCGAGCTGCGGCGGGTAACGCTCGAACAGCTTCACCACGGCCGCTACCGCCTGCCGCTTCGCGGCGACGAGGAGACGGCGATTCGCTTCCACCGGGGGCGTGGGACCGTCAGGTACGGCGATGGTGCGACGGAGCGGGTACAGGCCGGGCTGCTCACCGACCTGGTCGCCTTCGGCGACCTCGACGGCGACCTGGTCGCCGATGCGGTGGTTGTGGTCTTCATCAATCCGGGCGGCAGCGGCACGTTTATCCACCTGCTGGCGATGCATGACCGCGAAGGCACACCGGTGCAGGCCGCTCGCGAGTTCCTGGGGGACCGGGTGCGCGTGCAAAGCATCGCGATCTCGGGCAGGCGTATCTTCGTGACGATGCTCGCGCACGGTCCCGGGGACGGGTTGTGTTGCCCATCGGTCGAGATCAGGCGCGCGTTCACGCTGCAAGGGCGCAGGTTGGTGCCGAGTCAGTTCCTGGTGGTCGAGGCTCCCCTGCCGGGCGGGAAGGTGGCGCCGGGCATCGAAGTTCGGGGAACGACGAGCACGCCCCCGTCCGGCGACGGCCTGGCCTACCTGGTATATGACGCTTACGGCGGCGTGATTGGCATGGGGAGAGTCCCTGTTGCGGCAGGCTTGGGCAGTGCGGGAACGTTTGCCGCACCGGTCGACTTCCTTGCCGGCGGCGGCGGACCGGGACGCATCGAAATCGTCGACGTGCGCCGGAGCGACGGTTCGGCATCGGCTCGGGCGTCGGTGCAGGTCCTGCTCGCAGCCACGGCGGATCGGCGACCCCCGCCGCAGCAACCGGTGCCGCGGCAGATCGTGCTCCAGGCGCCGGTAACCGGCGCGGTCATGGGCGCGAGCATCGAGGTGCGCGGGTGGATCAGCACCGTACCGTTCGAGAACAACCTGACCTACCGGATCTACAGCGAAGGCGGCGTCGTGATCGACCGGGGATGGATCATGGTGGAGGGCGATCTCGGTGAACGCGGCACGTTCGCGAAGTCGATCGCCCTGGTGGGTACCGATGCCGCCGGCCCCGTCAGCATCGAGGTGCGGGACGTCAACGAGGCCGACGGTTCGCTGTTCGCCAGCACGACGGTGCAGGTGTTCATGGTGGCAGATCAGGACGATTCGACGGCACTGAACAAGGAGCGCTGAAGGCTCTACGCGTCCGCCGGTGTCTGGTTACCAGACTCGGTCAGCTCCACGGCTTGCTCGGCGAGCAGCCGCCCGCCGAGGGTTGAAGGGGAAATCACCCTGTCCACACCCAGACGGCGCACGGTGGCGACGCTTTCCTCGTCCTCGATACGCACCAGGATCACAAACTGCACGTGCGGCGTCGTGTCGCGCAGGTCCTTGGCATTGACCGCAATCAGGGTGTTCATCGAGTCACTGTCACAGGCGGCGATGACTGCCCGCGCCGTGGCCACGTTGGCTTCGACCAGCGTCTCGCGCAGGGTCGGGTCTGCCTCCAGCACGTCCTGGCCCTTGCCACGCAACTGCTGTACCACCTTCTCGCGGTCGTCGACGATCACCACGGATACGCGGCGCTCGCGCAACTCGTCGATGACGCTGGCTGCGACACCGCTGTAGCCGCACACCACCACGTGATCGCTCAGCCGTTGGAACCGCTTCACCAGGTTCATCACCCCCTTCATGCGTCCTTCGACGATCGGGCCGAGCACTACCGTCAGCGCGGTAAGGAACAGGGTCAGGCCGATGAGGAACATCGACACCACGAACCACCGGGCATCCGAGCTGATCGGTACGGTCTCGGCGACCGCGTCGTCGTAGCCGAGCGTAGTATAGGTCATGAGCGTGAAGTACACCGCGTCGGTCCAGCCGTCGATGCTCTTGAACTGGTCCCGCATCAGGTAGGTGCCGACGATGCCGTAGACCAGGGCCAGCCCCACGGCGATCACCGCCACCACCTGCCCGTAGGTGAGGCGTCTCGCGGCGCGCACCGAGAACCTGTGCTGGAACGCCAGCAGTGCGGCAATCACCAGCAGAGTCGGTACCAGAGTGGCGATGCCGTGCCCTTGAAACAGGTAGTACAGGCTGGACGCCAGGTCCAATGCCTGCAGCGCCAAGGCGATGCCCCAGGCCCGACGCCGGCGCTCGAACAGACCCTTGGCCACCAGCACCTGGAAAACGCCGAACAGCATCCGGACGAGGCCCGGCACGTTGTCGCCGGGGAGCTCCCATCCCACCATCTGTGCGAAGCCGGTCGTCAACAGCAGCACGCCGTTGAGTGCGATCGCGAGCGCGATCCAGGTGGTGGCCCGCGGCAGGCGGCGCCGACGCGGGTTCCTCTGAGGATCGCCTCGCGCTGGTGACAGCTTCGTCATCCCGTGATGGAGATTGATTCAGGTCCGCGGGGCACTACGATCGGGCCAGAATCGCCTCCTCGATCTGGTCGAACGCGTTCCGGTACAGGTCGGCATCCAGCACCGACTCCTGGTAGGAATTCGGGTCTCTATCGGAGTATATCGTGGTCGTGAAACTGTAACTGTAAGAATCGTCGGTCAATCCGGTCTCGAAAGCGGTAACGGTTTCGGGAGCTCCCCGTCCGTATGCTCCCGAATACTCCGAACGTATCGCGAAGTGGACAATGACCCGTACCTCGACTCCGGCTTCTTCGACGAGAGCACTGGCCACCGGCGTCCTCGAAACGCCGAGGGAGGCCGGTGCAGGTTCTTCCACCGGACCTTCGGCAGTTATGACTCCTGTATCCGGGGAGATCCCTCGGATGGTGTATCCCAGGGCCTCCAACACCGAGATCACGCTTTCGAACACGACCGGCTTCGCCGCCTCGTAGGTGCGCGAGCGTACCGCCGGCGCGCTCTCGCCGAGGGGCGATCGAAGTTCGCGGCTGGCGGCGCCAGACTCGGCAATCGGCGGCTGCGTGGCACAACTGCCGAGCACCAGGATGCAAGTCAAGCCAACTGCCAAAACGACCAAACCGACCGGTTTCAGTCGCGTCATCCCGCAGTACCCCCGGCTGCGATAGTACGTGAACGCGTCCGGCTACCGCAAGCTGCCGTCGGGCGGCCGGGGGCGGCCTGGTCGGACTGCGCAGGTCAGCGAGCAGCGGCGCCGGCGCGTTCGTCCCACGACTCGAAGCAACTTGGCCTGTTGGTGACTCCTCATCCCTTGATGGAGCCGATCATCACGCCGCGCACGAAGTACTTCTGCACGAAGGGGTACATCATCAGCACCGGCACGCTGGCCACCACGATCAGGGAGAACTTGAGCAGCTCGCGCAGCCCCTGGCGCGCCTCGTCGTCGATCACGTCGCCGGTCAGCTCCAGGTCGATGTCGTTGGCGATCAGGATCTCGCGCAGCACGATCTGCAGCGGAAACAGGCGGTCGTCGTTGAGGTAGATGAAGGCGTTGAAGAACGCGTTCCAGTGGCCGACGGCGTAGAACAGCGTATTGACAGCGGTGATCGCCCCCGACAGCGGCACCACGATCTGCCAGATGAAGCGGGCGTCGCTGCAGCCGTCGAGCTGCGCCGCCTCCAGGAGCTCGTCGGAGATGGTGGTCTGGTAGTAGGTGCGGGTGATGATCACGTTCCAGGCGGCGATGGCGTTGGGAATCATCATCACCCAGCGCGTGTTGATCATCCCCAGCTCGCGCACCAGCAGGTAGGTCGGGATCAGCCCACCAGAAAAAATCATGGTGAAGGTGATCAGGAACATGAACAGGTTGCGCCCCACCAGGTCGCGCCGCGACAGCGGGTAGGCGGCCATGATGGTCAGCACCACGTTGATGATGGTGCCGAAGAAGGTATAGAAGACCGTGTTGGCATAGCCGCGCCAGATCAGCGCGTAGTCGAAGATGGTCTGGTAGCCGAGCAGGGTGGGCTCCACCGGCCACAGCCACACCCGCCCGCCGAGCACCGCGCGGGTGGAGCTGAACGACGCCGACAGCACGTAGATCAGCGGATACAGCACCACCACGATGGCCAGGGCCAGCAGGGCATTGTTGCACCACTGGTAGACACGGTCGCCGTGGCTGCGTTCGATGGCCATCGCCCTGCGTTCCCCTCGCCTCACCTCACCACAGGCTGGTGTTGCTCACCCGCTTGGCGATTTCGTTGACGGTGATGATGAGCGCGAAGTTGATCACCGAGTTGAACAGGCCGATCGCAGACGAGTAGGAGTAGGCCGGCAGGTTGGACTCGATGCCGATCTTGTAGACGAAGGTCTGGATGATCTCGGAAGCCTGCAGGTTGAGCGGGTTCTGCATCAGGAGCGCCTTCTCGAAGCCGACGTTCATGAGCTGGCCCATGCGCAGGATCAGCAGCACCACCGCGGTGGGCAGAATGCCGGGCACGTCGATGCGCCAGGTGCGCTGCAGCTTGCTCGCCCCGTCGACGATCGCCGCTTCGTGCAGGGTCGGGTCGATGCTCGCCAGCGCCGCCAGGAAGATGATGGTGCCCCAGCCCGCCTCCTGCCAGATGCCCGACCACACGTACACGCTCCAGAACATGCCGGCTTCGCCCATGAAGTGGACCGGGTCGAAGCCGAGCGCCTTGATCAGTGCGTTCACGGCTCCGTAGCGGGGCGACAGGAACTGCAGCAGCAGCCCCACCATCACCACGGTGGAGATGAAGTGCGGCGCGTAGGTGACCATCTGCGCGGTCTTCTTGAAGCGCGGCGCCTCCGAGTTGTTGATCAGCAGCGCCAGGATGATCGGAATCGGGAACCCCGCCACCAGCGTGTACACGGCGATGCCGACGGTGTTGCCCACCACCCGCGTGAACTGGTAGGAGCGGAAGAACTTGACGAACTGGTCGACGCCCACCCACGGGCTGCCCCAGATGCCCTTGATGGCGATGAACTCGCGGAACGCGATCTGGGCCCCGTACATCGGCAAGTAGTGGAAGATGACGAAGAAGGCGATGGGCACGGACAGGATCAGGTAGAGCTGCCAGTTGCCGCGAATTCGCGCCAGGAGCCGTACGCTGCGCCGCCCGACCGATCGTGCCGCTGCCGTCTGCGCGCCAGCCATACCTCCCATTCTATCAGTCCCCACGCGACGCCGCCCAACTCGCGAGGGCGCGGTCGGAGCGGATCCCGCGTTCGGTGGTTGTGGGATATTGCGGGCTGATTGACGTTCCTGCGGAGGTCCGGCAACGCTGGCCCCATGAGCAATGGCAGGCCGGGTGGGAATTTCACCACGAGCGTCAGCGGCGGCACGTACATTCTGGTCGGGATCGGCGTCGGCATCGCCTCGGCGGCGTCGGCATCGGTGCCGATGGCGTTCATCTCGGGGGCGTTCTGGCCTGCCACACTCGGCTACTGGGCGGTACGCGCGCTGCAGCAGTACGCAGCCGGCGGTTTAGGCTCGCCGACTTTGAGCCCGGTCGTCAGCGCAGCAGATCCCGCATCATCGCGCCAACGGTTTGCGCAGGGTCGGTCACCTTGAACGGGAAGCAGGCCATCTCGAGACCGCGTTCATTCACGAACCGGAAGTGGAGCGTCTCGTGAAACTCCTTCGTCCGTGGGAAGACCAGCACGACGCGCCGGCAACCGTATCGCATCCCGTAGGCAAAGAGCTGGTACGCGTCGTCCTGACTGACGCCATGATTTGCAGCGTCGCGGTCGAGACGCTTCCACTTCGCATCCAGCACGAATCGGACCTGCCCGTGTTCCATCAGAACGACATCGGGCTTCAGCCGAAAGGCATCGTTACCGCTACAGTCCTTCGCCAAGCTCCGGATCGGCCCTTGTGCACGCACCGTGAAACGCCGCTGGTGTCGGCGGACAGCGGCGGTGACGAAGTCCTCGAAAACCTCCTCCATCGGAAACAGCAGCGCACGGTTGACGTGCGGGCCCGCGAAGGTACCGAGGCCGTGGCCGAACAGGAACAATCCGACCCACGGCATCACGGTGTCGTAGTGTGGCATCGACCGATCGACGCGATGCCGCACCCAGTCGTCGTCCAGGTTGGTCGAAGGCGGCACATCGGAGAACACGATGCGCCGCGGTCGGAAGGTAGCGGAAAGCCCAGCCTCTCGTAGGTGTCTCGGAACGCGCCTTTCCGGTACGGCGGATACCGTTGCGGGTCGATCCCCATCATGAAATTTGATGCGACATTGAGACGAGTGCCCGTGGCTCTTCGTGAGAACACGCTTTCGGGCAGACTGCTATCGAATTGGCGAACGCGGTCGCCGGACGTTCGGTCGTCTTCGGACCACAGTCCCAATAGGGCCCTACGCGCCTCGCCCACGTTGTGGTCGATCCACTCGATGAGTTTGGAGTGATGCTCGCGTGTGCGAAACCGAAGCCGCCAAGCCTGAAGCAGGCGTCACTCTTGGCTCCCACTTGAACTACACTTCACGCCTTAGTAGTAGCCAACGGCCAATCGGACGTCAACGACCGCGGCCGGCGTCGCGGGCGATTTCAGGCAGGAACCGGCGAGCGCGAGCTTGCAGGGTCGCGGATGCCGGCGCTATGATCGACCGTCAGAATCCCGAAGAGGAGGGAAGAGATGCGCATTTCGAAGACCATTGCGATTGTTTTGATTGCCGCGCTGTTGAGCTTGGGCGCGGCCGGGACCGCGTTCGCGGCGGGCGAGGCGGAGGCGGGGGCCTCCGGGGTGGCGATGTCGGCGCCCGGGGTGCTGCCAATCGTCGAGGAGCCGGTGACCCTGCGGGTGGCGGCGATCCCTAGTGTGACGGTGGAGGATCTGCCCACCAACTACGCTACCGAATGGTTGGAGCAGCAGACCGGCGTGCACGTGGAGTGGAACGTGCTGCCGCGCAAGGATGCACGTCAGAAGATCAACCTGATGCTGACCAGCGCCACCGACCTGCCTGACGTGTTCCTGGGCAACGGCGTCGTCACGCCGGAGCAGGCGGCGCTGTACGGCGGCCAGGGGTTGTTCCTGCCGCTGAACGACTTCATCGACCGGTACAGCACCGAGGTGAAACGGTTCTTCGAGGAGAACCCGCTGATCGAGAAGATCGGCACCTCGCCGGACGGCAACATCTACAGCCTGGGCAACTACGACCTGTGCTACCACTGCTACTACAGCCAGCGCGTCTGGTACAACAAGACCTGGCTCGACAAGCTCGGCCTGGAGGTGCCGCAGACCACCGACGAGCTGTACGCGGTGCTGACGGCGTTCAAGACCCAGGATCCCAACGGCAACGGTAAGGCCGACGAGGTGCCGTTCACCGGCGCCACCACCGGCTGGAACACCACCCTCGACGGCTACCTGATGAACCCGTTCGAGTACAACGACGCCCGCGACCGCCTCTACCTGGACGGTGGCACGGTGGTGGCGGCGTTCACCACCGACGGCTGGCGGGACGGGCTGCGCTGGATCAACCGGCTGTACGCGGAAGGGCTGATCGACCAGGAAGGGTTCACCCAGGACCAGAACCAGATGAAGCAGGGCGTGGAGGGCGAGACGATCCTGTACGGGGCGATCGCGGCAGGCGTGCCGGCGGCATTCTCGCTCAACGAGGGCGAGGCGACCAGGAATTTCTACCTGCTGCCGCCGGTGGCGGGGCCGAGCGGCCTGCGGCGCACGCCGTTCTTTCCGCCGGAGCACGGCTTCCGCAACGGGCGCTTCGTCATTACCCGCGAGGCCGAGCATCCCGAGGTTGCGTTCCGTTGGGCGGACTACATGTACGCCGAGGAGGCGACGCTGACGCTCTACTTCGGCGAGCAGGGCGTGGACTGGAAGTACTCGGAACCGGGCGAAGTTGGCGTGGATGACAAGCCGGCGCTGTTCGAGGAGCTGACCATGGTGCGCGGCGTGCCGGGCCAGAACCAGGCCTGGAGCCACATGTCGCCGCGCCACGCGAGCTGGGCTATCATCCAGAGCCGCACCACCAACCCGGACGACATCTGGTACATCGAGAAGCGCCTTTACGACGCCACCAAGAGCGGCCAGGAGCCGTACGGTGCGCCCGCGGAAATGGTACTGCCGCCATTGTTCGTGTCGCTGACCGACCAGCAGGAGTTCAACGAGCTGCGCACTACGATCAACGAGTTCGTGCGCGAGAACATCGCCCTGTTCGTGACCGGCAAGCTGGATCCGGAGAGCGACTGGGACGCCTACCTGGCGGAGCTGGACAAGATCGGCATCGACCGCTACCTGGAACTGGTGCAGAGCACCTACGACCGCGACTACCAGTAGGCGACGCGGGGCATTCCGTAAGCCGATATGTCTCACAAGTACGACAGCGATACGTTCGACGCAATCATCAAGGAGATCGAAGAGACCTATCTCGAATCGGCTGGACGAGTTGCATGTCCGGCTGAGCCGGGAGATGGCTGAACAGGAAACGGACGAATCATGAAAGAGGTCGAACTTCCCGCTGCTGCGCTGCGTGAGTTGGTCGCCGTGTTCAGACGCTACCCCGACCTGGAGCAGGTGATTCTGTTCGGCTCGCCGGCCACCGGCAGAGCGACCGAGGGTTCGGACATCGACCTGGCTAGCCGCGGCATCCTGGACCGGCATCGGCTGGGGCGCCTCTCCCTCGACCTGGACGATCTCGCCATTCCCCAGGAGTGCGGCTTGCTGGCGTACGAGCAGATCCACCATGCCCCGCTGAAGGCCCACATCGACCGGTGGGGGGTTCCGATCTACGAACGCGGAAGAGGAGTAGTCGAAACATGAAGATTCTGGTGACAGGGGCGAGCGGGTTCATTGGCCGCGCGCTGGTAGGCGAGTTGGCCAAGCGCCATGAGGTGGTGGCACTGGCGCGCGGGCGCCCGACGCTGGAGGTGCCGGTGGTGCGCGGAGACTTCCAGCAGTACGAGGACCTGCTGCGGCTGGACGAACACCGCTTCGACGGCGCGGTGCATCTGGGCGCGGTGACCGGCGGCGCGCCGGAGCACACGGCGATCATGGTGAACGCGGTCGGCACCCGTACCCTGCTGCACTACCTGCGCCACCGCGGCTGCCGCAAGATCGTCACCGCCAGCTCGATTGCCGCGGTGGGGTTCCAGACCAAGGCGTTCCGTCCGCTGCAACTGCCGATTCCCGACGAGCACCCGTGCCTGGACCGGGACGGCTACGGGGTCTCCAAGTACCTGATGGAGGAGCTTACCCGCTACGTGCAGCGCCAGGACCCGGCGCTGGACATCATCAACCTGCGGTTGTCGTCGGTGTGCCGGGACGACGCGCAACGCCCGCTGGCGACTCCCGGACCGCTACGGGAGTGGGCGCTGGGCGGCATTACGATGATGACGCTGAAGGACGCCGTGGCCGCCTTCACCGCGGCGGTGGAGGCGCCGCTGAAGCCGGGCCTGCGTATCCTCAACACCACCGGGCCGCGCGCCTGGGTGGCGGTGCCGACCGCCGAGGTGCTGAGGAGCTGGTGGGGCGACGAGGTCGACCTGAGCTGGTTCGAGCAGCCGGGCCACGAGTGGGACAGCACCTACGACGTGCGCCGCATCGAGCAGGAGCTGGGCTTCGTAGCCCGGCACCTGCCGCAACCGCACGCGCCGGCCCGGGAGACGGGTTAACCGCCGCCGGCCGCATGCCAGCGTCGCCAACGGGATCGCGGGAGTGCCGTACGCGACGCTGAAGTTCGGCGCCGCGTACCGCGACATCACCCCGGCCTACCCGGTGTGGCTGGCCGGCTACGGCGGTCGCAAGGAGCGCTCGCGCGGCGTCAGCGAACCGATCATCGCCGGCGTGCTGGCCGTGCAGTCCGGCGAGCAGGCGCCGGTTCTGATCGTCACGCTGGACGTGGTAGGGGTCCCCGATGTGCCTCAGCGCGACCTGCGCGGGCGGATTGCAGCGGCCACCGGAGTGCCGGAGCAGGCGATTCTGATTGCCTGCTCGCATACTCACTACGCGCCGTCGCTCTGGGTCCAGCGCCTGTCTGCGCCGGTGCTCGGCCTCAACGAGCCTGACACCGCCTACCGCGAGGAGCTGTGGGCCGCGGTGGTCTCGTGCGCCACCGAGGGCCTGCAGCGGCTACGACCTGGGCGCGTCGAGATCATGCGCACGCGCGTTCCGCAGGTGCATTTCAACCGCCGTCCGCGGCTGCCGGACGGCTCGGTGCAGAGCAACCTCGTCTACCCCGCCGACGAGGCCGTCGCCGCCGACCTCACCTTCACCGCGACCGACGACGAGCTGGTGGCGCTGCGCTTCATCGGGGACGATACCGACGCCGCCGGGGCGATGCTGGTGAACTTCGCCTGCCACCCGGTGACCGGCGACCATCTCGGCGACCGCCAATCGCTGCTCGTCTCCGCCGACTGGGTCCACTACCTGCGCGCCGAGCTGGGCGCCGAGTTCGGCTGCCCGGCGTTCTTCCTGCAAGGCGCCGCCGGCGACGTGGTGCCGCTGCGCCGGCTGGGCAAGAGCCGGCGCTGGATCGGCGCCACCCTGGCCCACGCCGTCCTGCTCGGCGAGCGCACCTTCCGTCCGCTGCCGGTAGACGCCGTCGAGGTGGCGTGGGACGAGCTGGAGGAACGCACGCGCACCCCCACGGCCGAGATCGACACCGAGGCGCGCCTCGATGCCGCCACCGCCCGCCTCCGCGCGCTGACCGAGAGCGGGGGCGCCTCCGAGGTGGGTTTGCCAGAACGTGCGCAGGCGGCCGGGGCGTGGGACCAAGCGTTGCAGTTCGCCTACAAGGCGCGCCGCTGGCCCGGCGACCGCTTCACCGTGGCGATCCAATACCTGCGCCTGGGGCCGGTCACACTGGTGGCGCTGCCGTTCGAGGTGCTCGCCGAACTCGCGCTGGAAATGAAGCGCAGCGACCCGCACGCCGTCCTGGTGGCATATGCCAACGGCTACGAGGGCTACCTGCCGTTCGAGCACGACCTGGCGCGCGGCGGCTACGAGGCGCTGGACCGCTCCGCGCATATGGCGCCGGGCAGCGCCGAACGCATATTGGCGCGTATCCGCTCCCGACTCGAAAGCTGGCGGCGGCAGCCGAATCGACGAGGTACGGGCTAATCGAGCAGGGCCTGGTAGACCAGGTGCGGCACCTTCTCGCCAGTCTGGAGGTGGTCGGCGGGGATGATCTGCGCCATCGTGATCACGAACAGCTCCGCGGCAACGATCGCCGTGGGGTCGAATCTGGCGTCGCTCACAGAGCCGCGTCGCATCGTTGGTGGTCGGCGGCGTGCTGGGCCTGCAGCGCCCAGCGCGATGCGCTCAGCACGTCGCCGCTGCTCAGCGCGCGCGGCGCGCCGCCGGCTATCTCGGTGAGGAAGTCGTCCAGGTAGCAGTCCGGCTCCGCGGCGAGCGGAGCGAACAGCTCGCCGCTCTCGGCACCGCCGCGCCACAGCCGCACGGCGTTGTCCTGCACCGCCGTCTCCGCCAGGCCGCCGTCGCCGTGGATGGTAAAGCGCCAGTACTGCGGTACCCGGTAGCCCTGCCCGTCCGGCCCCAGGTAGGAGAGGTCGCCGAGCACGCCGACGCCGCCTTCCAGCTCCAGCATCATCTGCGCCGCCACCTGGAAGTGAGGGTGCTGCGGCAGCCGCTCGTTCCAGCAGCGCGCCGCCAGCACCCGGCGCGGCACCCGGCCGACCAGCCACGGCAGCACGTCGAAGGCGTGGATGGCGATGTCGTTGATGGTGCCGCCGTGCTTGCCCGGCTCGAAGTACCAGCCGGGCCGCTGACCGTAACTGAGCGGGTGCTGCGCCAGAAAGGTCACCGTATGCACGGTCCCGATCGCCCCGTCGGCAAGCAGCGCACGCAACTGCCGCAGGTTGCCGTTGCCGCGGTTGCCGAGCATGCAGCCCACCACGGGGGTGCCCGGGCCGCTGCTCAAGGCGGCGATCCGGTCCAGTTCGGAGAGGTCGACGCAGATCGGCTTGTCCAGCAGCACGTGCTTCCCCATCTCCAGCGCCCTGATCGCCAGGCCGCCGCGGCGCGCGTAGTAGTCGCCCACCGCCAGCACGTCGAACTGCTCCGGCTCGGCCAGCAACTCTGCGACGGTGCGGTGGGTGAACTCCACGCCACGCGCATGCGCGGCTGCTGCCGCGTCTGCGTTGTCCTCGGCGGCGGCGACCAGCTCCGCATCGTCGCGCGCGCCCAGGGCCGCCACCAGCTCGAATATGTGGAAGTGACGCACGCCAGCCAGGGCGAACCGCACCGGTCGCCCGGTGTCAGGCATCGGGATTCGGGTAGCCGGGCCGGTTGAAGTATGCGTTGTCGACGAAGCCGCTCGCCGAAGTGACGTCGGCGGCCGCCCAGTGGGTGGCGTAGCCGCGGCGCCAGCGCTGCGACCGGTTGACGTGCGAGGTGTGCAACGTATGGCTGTGGTGCAGCACCACCCCGCCGATGCCGACCGGAGCGATCGACTCGCGGGTCCCCGAGAGAACGCGCTCGATCACCTCGGGCGGCGGCACCTTGTTGTGCGGCTCTCCCGGCACCAGCTCGTGCGGCAGGATCGGCTGGCGATGCGAGCCGTCGATGTAGCGCAGGCAGCCGTTCTCCTCGTCGACGTCGTCGAGCGCGATCCACGCCGTCACCACGTGATCGCCGGGGTCGCACCGGAAGTAGGCGTTGTCCTGGTGGTACGGCTTGGCGCTGCCGATCTCCGGCGGCTTCATGAGTATCTGGTCGGTGGCCAGCTCCACAGGGGCGCCGATCACCGCTTCCAGCAGGGCGCGCAGCCGTGGATCGAACACCAGGGCACGGAACCCCGCGTGGCGGGTATAGGGACTGCCGATCTTGCGCGGCGCACTGGCGCCGGATGCGGCGCGGTCGAACAGGTAGTCGCCCACCTCGGAAGCCGGAGTGCGCTGCAGGTCCCGATAGCCGATCTCCTGCGCCAGCGCCGCGACCTCTGCCGCGCGCTCCACGGAGAATACCCCTTCCACCACGGTCCAGCCGCGTTCCCAGTAGCGCCGCTTTGCCTCGGCCCAGTGCTGCTCCTGATCGCTCAAGCGTTCATCCCTCCGATTCGGGCTCCGGAGTAAGGCGGTACCAGAAACGGTCGCTGATGATCAGTCCGTCCTGAAACGTGAACAGCGCCACCCCCGTGCGATACCGGTGCTCTCCCAAATAGTGGGACACCTCCACCGCGGCGCGGTCTCCCTCGATGATGATGTGCTCGACCTCGACCCGGAAATCGCTCTGCCCGGCGAGCTGATCGGCCAGGATCCTCTTGTGCTCGTCGGCGCTCTTGCTGCCGGCGTCGTAGTGCGCATAGTGCGGGTGCAGCACCTCGTCGATCACGGCGAGGTTGCGTTGGTTGAATACCTCTTCATGGAAGCGCATCAACACGGTGCGATGAGCTTCTACCGACACGTGGGCTTCCACTCCATGATGCAATGGTGACACAGCGTCCTCCGCAGTGCAACGTGGCGTGCCCACGCGTTCACGCGCACCAGGCGTAGGGGCCGGGGCCGGTTCTCGATACCAGCTCCGCGATCCGGCGCCGCATCGAGGCCACGCGGCCGGAATGCGCCGGCACCGCGGCCAGGTTGTGCATCTCGCGCGGGTCGGCGCCCAGGTCGTACAGCTCGTCGATGTCGTGCCGGTTGCGCACGTACTTCCAGTCGCCCTCGCGCAGCATCACGTGCGCGGCGAGCTGGTCCGGTGCCAGGTTGCCGTGCTCCATCGCCTCCTGGCTGGTGATGCCGGCGATCTCCGCCAGCACCGGGGCCGGCTCCGGCTCGGCGCCGCGGCGCAGCGCAGCTGCCAGCGACCGGCCGTCCAGCGGCGCGGGCAGGGGCGCCCCGGCCAGGTCCAGAAGGGTCGGCATCAGGTCCACGCCACCGACCGGGAAGTGCACTTCGCCGCCGGCGGGCAGCCCGGCCGGCCACGCCAGGATGCACGGCACCCGCACCGACTCCTCGTACATCAGGCACTTCTCCACGAAGCCGTGGTCGCCGAGCATCTCGCCGTGGTCGCTGCTGAACACCACGACGGTGTCGTCGGCAAGGCCGAGCCGCCGCAGATGGCCCAGCAGCCGTCCCATCTCGGTATCGATGTGGGTAATCAAGGCGTAGTAGTGCGCGAACATGCGCCGGTACGAGCGGTCGTCGAGCGTGCGGGGCGGGATGCGGAACTTCGCATCGTGCTGGTAGCGCGGCTTGCCGGCCAGCGGGTCGTGCCGGGTCGCCGGCAGGGGCACTTCCTGTTCCGGGTAGCGTGCGAGCAGATCCGGCATGACCATCATCTCCGGGTGCGGATCCTTCACCCCGCACAACAGGAAGAAGGGCGCGCCGGCCAGGCCGTCGAGCAGCTCGATGGCGCGGTCCACGGTCCAGGTGGTGCGCTGCTGGCGTGGATCGCCGATGGTGCCGAAGGGCAGCGTGTTGGGCCCGTAGCGCTGTACCTCCGGGGCGCCGTGGCGGTAGGGGTTGGACACGCCGCAGTCGGCGAAGTAGCGCACCAGCGGATCGTCCGGGTCGCGGTGGTAGCGGTAGGTGACCCAGCCGGCGTCGAAGCCGTGCTGCGGGTGCTCGTCATCGCCGAGGTGCCACACTCCTACGTTGGCGCAGCGATAGCCCTCAGCCGCCAGCACGTCGCCCATGGTCACGGTCTCCGCGCGCATCCGGCAGCCGGGCCGGTCGGCGCGCTTCGGCCCGTAGTTGGCCAGTTGCCCGGTGGCATGCGGGTAGAGGCCGCTCAGCCAGCTCGCGCGCGCCGGCGAGCACACCGGCGAAGCGCAGTAGGCGTTGCGCAGTACCACCCCGCGCCGCGCCAGGGCGTCGATGTTGGGGGTGTGCACGTAGCCGCTGCCGGTACAGCCGAGCGCATCCCAGCGCAGCTGATCGCACATTACCCAAAGTATGTTGGGCCGCCGCGCCGCGGCCGGCGACTGCATTGCAGGACTCTCCTGGGGCAGCCGGCGGTTCGACACGCGTTCCGGGGGCGCCGGGACGTTGACCCAGGTGGGCGGCGCCGGTAGCGTGGCGTGGCGGTGGGGCTGCCTTGGCTACCCTAACCCACAACTATCCCGGCGCGCCACGGCGCGCGGAACATGAGGACAACGGATGTACGACTTGCAGGGTCAGGTGGCGCTGGTTACCGGCGCCGGAGGCGAGCATGGGATCGGCCGCGCGATCGCCCGGCGCTTGGCCGCGGAGGGAGCGGACGTGGTGGTCAACGACTTCGTCACGCGCCCCTACCCCGACGCCGAGTGGGGCGGCCTCGACGCGGCCGTCGCCGAGATCGAGACGCTGGGCCGGCGTGCCGCGGCAGTGGTGGCGGATGTCGGCGACCCGCAGCAGGTAGACCGCATGGTGGCCGAGGCGCTCGACAAGATGGGCCGCATCGACATCCTGGTGAACAACGCCGGCGCGCTCGCCGGCCGCGACCGGGTGCCGGTGGTGGAGTTGGAGGTGGACCTGTGGGACGCTGTGCAGCGGGTCAACGTTCGCGGCACCTACCTGTGCTCGCGCGCGGTCGCGCGCCACATGCTGGAACGGGGCGGCGGCGGGCGGGTGATCAACATCTCGTCGGTCGCCGGCAAGCGCGGCAGCCCCCGTTACTCCGCCTACAATGCCTCCAAGTTCGCCGTGATCGGCTTCACCCAGGCGCTTGCCCACGAGCTCGGTTCGGCGAGCATCACCGTGAATGCGCTCTGCCCCGGCCTGGTGCAGACGGAGCGGGTTGCGCCGCTCGCCGCGGCCGCGTTCCCCGACCTGGACGCGGAGACGGGGCTGCACAAGTTCGAGGCCCAATACCAGGCGGGGAATCCCCTCGGGCGCATCGCCGATCCCCTCGACGTCGCCAACGCGGCGGCGTTCCTGGCCTCCCGGGAGGCCGCGTACCTCACCGGCATCGCGATGAACGTGTGCGGTGGAGTGAACATGGACTGAGTCGAAGACCGGAGGCACTACATGTACGACCATCTTGCCACCCTCGCCGGCGGCCGCACCGGGCGGGTCTCCTCGTGGGACACCAGCGGCCGCAACCAGGACCGGTGGCTCCTGAAGCCGGGGGAGACGCGGGTGCTCGCCGACCTGGAAGGCCCCGGCGTCATCACTCACCTCTGGTTCACCCAGCGCGACCACTACCGCGAGTGCCTGCTGCGCATCACCTGGGACGATGCGCCCTCCCCCAGCGTGCTGGTGCCGCTCGGCGACTTCTTCGGCCTTGGCCACGGTATTGTCAACAGCTACCAGTCGGCGCTGTTCACCGCCTCGACCAAGTGGAACAACCGCTTCAACGAGGGCTGCGCCCTCAACAGCTACGTCCCCATGCCGTTCCGGCGCCGGGCCCTGGTGGAACTGGTCAACGAGAGCGACGAGGAGCACCTGCAGTACTTCTACCTCGACTACGAACGGCTGCCGGAGCCGCGCGCGGAGGCGGGCTACCTGCACGCCGAGTTCCGCCGCACCAACCCGTTCGGCGGCTGGGGACACGAGATTCGCGTCAACACGCCGGAGGCCAACGTCGTCAACCGCGAGCGGGAGGCGTGGGACAACAACTACGTGATCCTGGAGACCAGCGGGCGCGGGCACTACCTCGGCTGCAACCTGTCGGTGACCAACTTCCAGGGCACCTGGTGGGGCGAAGGCGACGACATGATCTGGGTGGACGGTTACCGCTGGCCCCCGGACCTGCACGGCACCGGCAGCGAAGACTACCTGAACCAGGCGTGGGGCATGCAGGACAACGCCTTTCTGCGCAACGGCTCGTCGATCTACGAGCACAACACCGGCGGCTACCAGACCAGCTACGTGCTGCACCTGGAGAACCCGGTGCGCTTCCAGCGGGAGATCAAGGTGACCATCGAGCACGGCCACGGCAACCACCTGGCCAACGAGATGGCCTCCACCGCCTACTGGTACGCCGCTGCACCGACCGCCGCCGCCGCGCCGCCGCTGGTGGCCGCGCGCCTGCCCGTACTGCGCGACAACCAGGGCCGCTGGCTGCACGACCGGGCGCGCCGCCACCCGGGCCGCGCCGTGCCGCTGAACGCCGAGATGACCGCGATGAAGGCGCGCGCGGCGCAGGCCGCCGAGGAATAGCGGGTGCCGCGCGCCACAATAACGGTCGCTGCGCGCACCGCGGAGCTGGTGAGGTACGACGCAGGATATTGCCTTCAGCACGCTGAACTTCGCAGCACTGTCGTGGCTGCTGTCGGTCACAACTGAATCTCCGCTGTGGTTACGAGTTTTCGTTTGGGATCGGCGTGTTCATCGGTGCTCCGGCTGCGTGGCCAATACTGATTCGCTCAACACTCAACTTACGTGCGCTGCGCGGGCGTATCATCCACCCTGACCCCTTGGCTTGGGACTATTTCTTTCGCAAAGGACACTCGTGTTTCGTCCTTATACATCTCAAAGACGGCAAAGTAATCGGCGGGTTGTATAACGGTGAGTCGTTTGCTTCTTCCTATCCCGAGTCTCAAGACATCTATCTTGTTGAGGTGTGGAAAGTGGATGAGCACGGACGCTTTCAATCGAGAATCGAAGCGACCATGGGAGCACTTGTCAACCACGAGGTCATTGACTACCTTGAATTCTACGCAGTAGGAGGATCTTCGAATGAAGGATCGGAAGAACACACCACGGCAGAGAGTCGATGATTGGCCACTTCATCGAAGGGGCTACACCCCGAAGACCACCGTTCCTCCAGAGAAAATAGTTCCACCCAAGGGAGGGACGGGCGAGACTACGCTGGCGACGGACCCTCCTCCACAGCAATCCAAGAAGGACTGACCCGGACCTATGGTCGGCACTGAGGCTCGGTGCTCTCAGCGACTGCAATGGGCAGCGACTTAGCCGATCAATCATTTCTGGCGTTCGGCGACGAGGCGGCCGGACTGACGCCGGCTCTGAAGCCGGTGCTGCCGGCGGACGTGGAGCGACGGTTGAACGAGCCGCCGCCGAGGTCGATAAGCGAGTTTCTGGCCGAGCCCTACGCGCTCGCCAAGGAGCAGGTCGAGTACTATCGGGAGCACGGGTTCGTGAAACTGGAGCAGGTGATCTCGGGCGAGCCGTTGCGCTACTTCCGGGAGATGATCGGCTACGCCGTCGGCCATTACTTCGCCGACGACGACCGCGTCCCGGCGGACAAGCGGGTGTACGAACGCAGCTTCCTGCAGGCGGTCAACCTGGGGGCGATCTATCCGGCGATCCGGCCGTTCGCCCATGCCTTCCGCTTCGCCGACCTGGCGCGCCGGTTGATGGGGATCGATGGAGTGCGGCTGTGGTTCGATCAGGCGCTCTACAAGCAGCCGGGTGGCCGGCTCACCGATTACCACAAGGACGCGGCGTTCTGGCCGGTACGGCCGGCAGCGCACACCACCACCATCTGGGTAGCGCTGGTGGACGTGCCGCGCGAGCGCGGCTGCATGGCGTTTGCCGCGGGCAGTCACCGCGCCGGGGACGACCCCGAGTTCGTCGACATCTTCAATGTCACGGAGGATCTCGCCCTGCCCGGCGAATTGGCATGGCAGTGGGTGCCGCTCGCCGCCGGCGACTGTACGTTCCACTCCGGCTGCGTCTACCACCGCGCCGATGCCAACCGCACCTCCGCTATGCGCGAGGCGATGACCGTCGCCTACGTGTCCGCCGCCGCTGTCTATGACTGGCCGGACTGGAACTCGCGGGTCGAGCATGCCCACGGCTTCGGCACCGCCGGGCTGCGCCGCGGCGATCCGCTCAACAAGTCGAGCACCCCGCAACTGGCGTAGGACAGGTTTACTTGCGCGAACAAGCCTATGCGCAAGAATTGTTGCGTGTAGGCTTGTTAGTTGCGCGTATAGCCTCCATAGTTGCGCGTATGGTCTTACGCGCAACTATGGCGAGGTAAAGTGGCAAGGCAGGTACCGGAAGAGAGTCTTCAGGCTATCGAAGCGGTCTTGCGGCAGCACCCGGAGGGCAGGACGGCATCGCAGATCGAGGGCGCCCTGGTCCCTGCGCCGCCCCGGCGGACCCTGCAATACCGCCTTAAGTCTCTCGTCGACAGCAAGCGCGTGATCAGGGATGGCGCGGGTCGATGGGCACGGTACCGCGTGCCGCGAACGACTCCGTTGGCGGCCCACGGAGACCTCGGCGATCTCGGCGGCAGTGTTCGGCTTGAAGTCGTGCCGGCGCTGTCGCAGACCGGTGCCGAGGTTCGGGAGCATGTCCGCCAGCCGCCGGCGGGGCGCCTACCGGTCGGCTACGACCGTGCATTCTTGGAATCGTATCGGCCCAACAAGGTCTTCTATCTCTCGCAGGCGGAACGAGAGCACCTCCAGGACGTAGGGCGGCCGGTGGACGCCAACCAACCCGCCGGCACCTACGCCAGGCAAATCCTGAACCGGCTGTTGATCGATCTGTCCTGGAACTCGAGCCGCCTCGAGGGCAACACCTATTCGCTGCTCGATACCACGCGCCTGCTCGAACTTGGCGAGGAGACGGAGGGCAAGCAACAACGCGAAACGCAGATGATCCTCAACCACAAGGCAGCGATCGAGTTTCTCGTCGAGGACGCAGGGATGACCGGCTTCGATCGCCGTACCATCCTCAATCTCCACGCACTGCTGGCGGACAACCTGCTTCCCGATCCACGTGCGACGGGGCGGCTCCGCCATGGCACCGTCGGGATCGAGGGGTCGGTCTTTCATCCGCTGGAGACGCCGGCCGTGATCGAAGAGTGCTTTGAACAGGTTCTTGCCACGGCCTCCGCGATCAGCGATCCGTTCGAGCAGGCATTCTTCGTGATGGTGCAGCTTCCCTATCTACAGCCGTTCGATGACGTCAACAAGCGCGTCTCGCGACTCGCTGCGAACATTCCACTGATCAAGGCGAACCTGGTGCCGTTGTCCTTCGAGGACGTACCGCGCGAACTGTATACCGAGGCGATTCTCGGCGTGTACGAATTGAAGCGTATCGAATTGCTGCGCGACGTGTTCATCTGGGCCTACGGGCGATCCGCCGCCCGCTACGCCGCGGTACGGCAGTCCCTGGGCGAGCCGGACCCGTTTCGGTTGCGGCACCGCGCGGCGCTGCGCGAGGTGGTCGGTGCGGTGATTCGCGAGCGTATGGACAAGAAACACGCCGCCGCCAGGATCACCGCGTGGACCCAGGAGCATGTCGATCAGCCGCAGCGCGAGCGGTTTCGGGACGTCGCCGAAAGGGAGCTGCTGAGCCTGCACGAGGGCAATTTCGCGCGCTACCGGGTCAGCCCGTCCGAGTTCGAGGCATGGCAGGAGGTCTGGACCAGCAAGGAGAGGCACGCGTAGACACGCTGCCGCAGGGCCGCTATCACTCTCGGATCATGAGCCGGCCACCCAACATCCTGTTCATCATGAGCGACGACCATGCGTCGCATGCGATGAGCTGCTACGGCAGCCGCATCAATCGCACGCCCCATCTCGACCGCATCGCCGACGGCGGGATGCGCTTCGACAACTGTTTCTGCACCAACTCGATCTGTACGCCGAGCCGGGCCACGATCCTGACCGGCACCTACAACCACGTGAACGGCGTGACTACGCTGGCCACCTTGATGGACAACCGCCTGCAGGCCTTTCCCAAGCTGCTGCAGGCCGCCGGCTACCAGACCGCGCACGTCGGCAAGTGGCACCTGGGACAGGGGCCGTCGCACTGGCCGACCGGGTTCGACTACTGGACCGTGTTCCCCGGCCAGGGGCGCTACTATGACCCCGAGATGGTGGAGATGGCCGAGAGCAAGGTAATCCCCGGTTACGCCACCGACATCGTCACCGACCACTCGCTGCGCTGGCTGCAGCGGCGCGACCGGTCACGGCCTTTTCTGCTGATGTGCCACCACAAGGCGCCGCACCGGCCGTGGGACCCGCACCCCCGGCACGCGCGCCGCTACGCCGACGACGAGATCCCCTACCCGGAGACCTTCGACGACGACTACGCGCACCGGGCACGGGCCGCCGCAGCGGCCGAGATGCGCATCGAACGCGACTTCCTTCCCGGCGACGTGAAGGTCGCGGCGCCCGACCCCGACCACCCGCAGCGCCGCCTCGGTGCCGGTGCCGCTCCGCTTACGCCAACCGGCGGCGAACCGGTGCGGTTCTCGACGCCGGCCGAGCGCAAGCGCTGGCTCTACCAGCGCTACATCAAGGACTACCTGCGCTGCGTGGACGCGATCGACGAGGGCGTCGGGCGGCTGCTGGACTACCTCGACGCCGAGGGGATCGCCGACGACACCATCGTCGTCTATACCTCCGACCAGGGGTTCTTCCTCGGCGACCACGGCTGGTACGACAAGCGCTTCATGTACGAGGAGTCGCTGCGCATGCCGTTCATCGTGCGCTACCCGCGCGCGGTGCGGCCGGGCACGGTCAACGGCGACATGATCCTCAACGTCGACTTCGCCGAAACCTTCCTGGATTTCGCCGAGGTGGCGATTCCGGACGACATGCAGGGCCGCTCGTTCCGCCCGCTGCTGGAAGGGCACACCCCGGCGGACTGGCGTCGCGCCATGTACTACCGCTACTGGATGCACGGATCGCATCACAACGTGTGGGCGCACTACGGCGTGCGTACCCACACCCACAAGCTGATCTACTACTACGCCGATCCGCTCGCCATCGAAGGCAACACCGGCCGCCGCGAGGAGCCGGAGTGGGAGCTGTTCGACCTGCAGCGCGACCCGTACGAGCTGCGCTCGGTGTACGGCGAGCCGGGCTACGCGGGGCTGACCGCCGAGTTGACCGATCTCCTGCACGAGTTGCAGGCCGCGGTCGGCGACCAGCCCTACGTCGCGTAGTGCCCGGCTGCCGGGCCGTCGCCGGCACCACGGGTCTGCCTGCTGCGACAGACCCGCGGCACCCGGCGAAATAGAGTTACGGCAACGCCGCGCCGAGCTGCTCGGCGACCTGCTCCAGCAGCTCCTGGCCGCCGGCCCGCTTCCATTCCTCGACGTACGCGTCCCACTCGTCGAAGCTGCGTTCGCCGAGCACGAACTCCAGCTCGTTGGTGGTCTCGAACTCGCGGATCTTGGTGTCGATCTCCGGGTCCAGGGTGATGAAGATGTCGTGGTTGAAGTACCGCGGCAGCTTGTTCACGTACTGGTTCCACATGCCGCCGACGATGCCCATCGGGTCGTCGAACACCTCCCACAGCAGCGTGTAGCCGAAGGTCTGCCAGTTCTGCAGCGGGTTGCGCGCGGGATCGACGTAGGCGGGATGCACGTCCCGGAAGCGCTCGAAGATGTTGGTGCCATCTTCCTTGAGGATCACGCGCGAGCCGTCCGGCCAAATCTCCGGGCCGCCGCCCACCGACGCCGCCCAGTAGTTCTTGTTCGGGTATACCAGGGTGTCGTACACGTGCAGGATCCGCTTCAGCTTGCCCGGCTCCTGGTCGAGGCCGGCGCGCAGCAGGTGCAGTCCCGCCGGCCCCTGGCCGGGCTGGTACCTGCCGCCGCGGCCGTCGTTGGCGCTCGGCGGATCGAGCGCCTCCCACACCGCGAGCCGGTCCAGGTCCCCGCCCTGGGCGTCGATGTACTCCCGCATCAGGTTCCATCCGGGATAGTGCACCATGCCGATCTTGTCGTTGAACGAATAGGCGGAAAAGTTGTTCCAGTCGATGGTGTACCAGTCGGGCAGCAGCACCTTGGCGCTGTAGAGCCGGTTCATGAACATCAGGAAGTCGCGGGTGGTGCCGTCCAGCATCGGATTGTTGGCGACCCCGTCCGCCACGTTCCACCTCGGGTGGCCGAACATGCTGCGCAGCTCGCGCAACATGCCGAAGCTCCTGCCGGCGCCGGCGCCGCCCATGAACCAGGTGTCCTGCTCGCCGTTGCCGTCCGGATCGTCGAACGCGGAAGCGCGCGCGAACTCGAACAGCTCGTCCTCGGTCTGCGGCTTCTCCATGCCGAACGTCTCCAGCCAGTCGACGCGGATGAAGAGCCCCCAGTTGTTTTGAAAGATCGGATACTTGACGATGCCGATCATCTGCTCGTCGCCGACGGTCGCCCACTTGGCATAGGGCTTGGTGATGTACTGGCGCGCCTGTGGCAGGTAGTGCAGCAGCCCGGAGACCTCCATCACCTGCGCCTGGTCGAACAGCGTCAACGCGGCGTTCTTGCCGCCGCTGCCGGCCAGGTGGAAGAAGTCGGGCGGATCTCCCGAGGCGAAGCGCACCGCGACCGAGTTGGAGAGCTCGCTGCCGGGCACGTCGGTGAAGGTGATGTCGGCATTGAACTGCTCGTTGAGATAGTCGGTGATCGGGTTGTCCGGCATCGGCGCCACGGTGTAGCCGTAGGTCATCATCTCGAAGTCGTGGCTCTCGCTCATGTCGTCGTAGGCGTACGACTCCGGATCCACCGGCTGCGGAATCTCCGGAAAGCTGTCGGGAAAGTCGTCGTAGAAATGGACCGGGTGCAGCTCGATGGCGCCCGCGCCCGCTCCTTCTTCAGCGCCACTGGCGAACGCCGTCGCGGCCAGTGAAACCGCCGCCAGCGCTACTACAAAACAACGAATCATCTGCATGGTAATCCTCCTGCAATTCAGCGTGATTCATCGAAATCGAACCTCATGCTGCTCATGGACTCTACATAGTCCCTCCTTGATCAACCTCGTCAGCCCTTTACGGCTCCCAGGTACACGCCGTGGATGAAGAACCGCTGCAGGAAGGGGTACAGCGCCAGCATCGGCACCACGCCGATGATCACGGTGGCCATCTTGAAGCTCTCCAGCGCCATCTTCTCTCCCTTCATGATCTCGACCACCAGGTCGTCGCCGAGGTGGGCCTGCCCCTCCAGCAGGTTGCGCAGCACGAGCTGCAGCGGCCACAGGTTCTTGTTGTGCAGGTAGAGCAGGGCGTCGAACCAGCTGTTCCAGTGCTGAACGATGTTGAACATGCCGATCGCGGCCAGCGCCGGGGCCGCCAGCGGGGTCACGATCCAGACCAGGAGCTGCACGTGGCCGGCACCGTCCAGGCGCGCCGACTCGACCAGGCCCTCCGGCAGGTTCTCGATGAAGATCTTGATGATCAGCAAGCCGAAGCTGTCCACCAGCAGCGGCACGATCAGGGCCCAGAAGGTATTCATGACGCCCAGGTTCCGCACCACCAGGTAGGTGGGAATCATGCCGCCGTGGAACAGGATGGTGAGCAGCACGATGAGCAGCAGCAGGTTGCGCCCCGGCAGCGTGCGATGCGACAGCACGTAAGCGCCGACCAGGGTCAGCGCCACGCCCAGCAACGGACCGACGGAGCTGCGCAGCACCGACACCAGCAGCGCGCGCCACATGGCGGCGCTGTCGAGCAACCGGACGTAGGCGTTGAGCTTGGGCTCGTGGGGGATGATCACGAAGTAGCCGCGCTGAATCAGCTCCACCTGCGAGGTGAGGGACATGCCGATCACGTAGACCAACGGGAACAGCGCGCTCAGGGCGATGACGCCGACCAGGGCGTGTATCACTACCTGGTAGGTGACCTCGGTGCCGCGCCGGTACCACATGCCGGGCGCCTACCAGATGCCCCGGCCGGTGTAGCGCTTGGCCAGGAAGTTGGAGGCGAGAATCAGGATCATGCCGATGAACGACTGGAACAGACCCATGGCGGTGCCGATGCTGAACTGCTGGCGCGACAATCCCACGCGGTAGATCCAGGTCTCGATGATGTCCGCCACCT
Organism: Spirochaetia bacterium; assembly: GCA_965203905.1. Lineage (GTDB taxonomy): Bacteria > Spirochaetota > Spirochaetia > SZUA-6 > Bin103 > Bin103. The sequence goes on from CBDBDQ010000005.1 coordinate 118,868, forward strand.
CGTACACCGCCGAGTTGTAGAACAGCAGCACCTGCTCGTAGCCGGCCAGCAACAGGTGCCCGAGGTTGATGCACAGCACGAAGGTCACCACCGGCAGGATGCTCGGCAGGGTGACGTAGCGGATCCGCTTCAGCGGCCCGGCGCCGTCCAGCACCGCCGCCTCGTAGAGCTGCGGATCGACGGTGGCCAGCGCCGCCAGGTAGAGGATGGTGCCCCAGCCCAGCTCCTTCCACAGCGCCGAGCCGATCAGGATCGGCCGGAACCAGCGCTTGCTGAGCAGGAACTCCACCCGCTCGAAGCCCAGCCACTCGATCAGGTTGTTGATCAGCCCGGTGCCGGTGGAGAAGACCGCGAACACCATGCCCCAGATCACCACCCAGGAGAAGAAGTGGGGGATGTAGACGATGGTCTGGGTGGTCTTCTTGAACCACGGCAGCACCATGTCGTGGAACATGATGGCGAGGATGATCGGCGGCGCGAATCCGACCACGATGCGCAGCACCGAGATCTCCACCGAGTTGCGGATCACCCGCAGGATGTCGGGGTCCGAGAAAATCTCGCGGAAGTTCTGCAGCCCGACCCAGGGGCTGTTGACGATGCCCAGCCCCAGCTTGAGATCCTTGAAGGCGATGATCCAGGCCAGCGAGATCGGCCAGTAGCGCAGCAGCACGTAGTAGACCAGCACCGGGATGAACAGCAGAAACAGGGTACGGTGCTCGACGATGCGGCGGCCGAGGCTCTTGCGCGGGCGTATCGGGACGGCGGTGGCGGTTGCGGCGTCTGCAGCCACGACCGCTCCATGATAGGGCGCCCCGTTGCCGCCCGCAAGCTTGCCTGCCGTCTCACACCGGGCCTCGCAGGGCCGTCCGCCCGGTGCGATCGAACACGCCACGGGTTACAATCACTGCCTGCCAAAACGACACGTCGCAGGCGTTCGACCTGGAGGTGGGGTAAACCATGCTCAGACTCAGTCCCGACGAGCAGACCTGGCTCGACGAATACCGGCAGGTGCTCCGTGAACGGCACGCCGACGTGGTCTTGCGCATGGTCATCTACGGCTCCAAGGCGCGCGGCGACGCGCACGCGGACAGCGACCTGGACGTGCTCATCATCGTAAGGAACGACGCCGGCGGCCTCAAGCGAACGCTCCGGGACATCGGTTACGACTTGGCGGCAACATCCTGGGCTGTACCGTCGATTCTGGCCTACACGCAGGACGAATGGCAGCACCGGAAGGAGAAGGGATTCCCGTTTCAGCGGGCCGTGGAGCGTGACGCGGTGGCGGTGTTCTGACCGCGAACGAGTGCCTGGAAAGTGCGACACCGGCGCGCACCAGCCACTCCAGTGCATACTCCCACTGGCGGCGGCGGCGAGCCCTGGTGTACGGTCCCGCCATGAGCGACTCGCTTCCGACGCGACCCCTGGGTGCCACCGGGGAACAGGTATCGATGCTCGGCATCGGCGGCGGCCACGTGGCCGGGGCCGGCGCCGCCAACTCCGACCGTGAGGTGGTGCGCATCATCCGGCACGCCATCGACCGCGGGGTCACGTTCATGGACAACGCCTGGGAGTACAACGACGGCCGTTCCGAGACCCTCATGGGCGAGGCGATCGAGCAGCGCCGCGACGAGGTGTTCCTGATGACCAAGGTGTGCGCCCGCGACCGCGCCGGCGCCCTCTCCAACCTGGAGGACAGCCTGCGCCGGCTGCGCACCGACGTGATCGACCTGTGGCAGTTCCACGAGATCAACTACGCCACCGATGACGAGCTGGTGTTCGCCGCCGACGGGGCGGCCGAGGCGGCCCTCCGGGCCCTGGAAGACGGCAAGGTGCGCTACGTCGGCTGCACCGGGCACAAGGACCCCGCCTACCTGCTGGCCATGCTCGGGCACGAGTTTCCCTGGTCCACGGTGCAGATGCCGGTCACGGTGATGGACCCGCACTACAAGAGCTTCATCCGTGGGGTGCTGCCGGAAGCGCAGCGCCGCGGCATCGGCGTCATCGCCATGAAGACGCTCGGCGGCCGCGCCCAGTTCCTCACCGCCGCCGGCCTGTCGCTGGAAGAGTGCCTGCGCTTCGCCTGGTCGCAGCCGATCGCGACGCTGGTGTCGGGCATGACCTCGGTGGAGCTCGTGGACCGCAACAGCGCCCTGGCGCGCGACTTTGTGCCGATGGCCGGTGACGAGCAGGAAGCGCTGCTGCGGCGCGTGCGGCCGGTGGCCGCCGACGGGCGCCTGGAGTGGTACAAGTCCACCCAGCACTTCGACGCCCCGCCGCACCGCAACCAGCACGGATACCCTCCTCCGGAGGAGATCGCGATGCCCGCCGGGACGGGGAGGTCGGCATGAAGATCCTGGTCAGTTTCTCGTTTTCGGCCGCGCAGCGCGCGGAGCTGGATGCCATGGCCCGGAGCCACGGCGGCCACGAGGTGATCCACGCCGACGATCCGGCAGCGGCTCTGGCAGCAGCGGCTGAGGTGGAGGTGGCGATGGGCTCCCTCACCCCGGAACTGTTCCTGGAGGCGCGCAACCTGAAGTGGGCGCACTCCTTCAGCGCCGGCCTGGACAAGGTGCTCACGCCCGAGGTTGCGGAGCTGCCGTTCATCCTGACCAACATGGCCGGCAAGTACGCGGTCCAGGGGGGCGAGCACGCCTGGGCGCTGTTGCTGGCCCTGAGCCGCGGCGTGGTGCACGCGGCGGTGACCCGGCGCTGGGAGCGAGGCGCGGTGACCTCGTTGACCGGCGGCACGCTGCTGATCATCGGGCTGGGCGGATTCGGCATGCACACCCTGCAGCGTGCCGCCGGTTACGACATGACGGTGCTGGCGCTCGACCCGGTCAAGAGCGCCGGACCGGCTCCGGAAGGGGTGGCCGAGCTGCTGCCGCCGACACCCGACAACCTGCACGCGTTCCTGGCGCGCGCCGACGCGGTGGCGGTGACGTGCCCGTTGCTGCCGGAGACCTACCACCTGATCGGCGCCGCGGAGTTGGCGCGGATGAAGCCGAGCGCCTACCTGGTCAACGTCAGCCGCGGCGGCATCATCGACGAGCCGGCGCTGATGGCGGCGCTGCACGCCGGCACCATCGCGGGCGCGGGGCTCGACGTGTGCGAGGTGGAGCCGGTGCCGGACGACAGCCCGCTGTGGACCACGCCCAACCTGGTGCTGACGCCGCACCGCGCCGGGTTCTCACAGCGGCGGCCGGCGGAGACCCATGCCTTCGCCCTGGAGCAGCTCGAGCGCTACCTCACCGGCCAGCCGCTGCAGAACATCACCGACAAGCGCGCCGGCTTCTAATCCCGGTTTGGCGGGGGAGCACCCAGGGGGAACGGGCCGGCCGCGGCGGCCGTGGCGCGGGCGTGCTCGTACACGGCGTCCTGCACCTCCAGCACGCGTACCGCCTGCATCACGTCGGGGACGCCGATCCTGCCGCCGGCTATCGCCTCCAGTCCCCGTTCCACCACGCGCCGCATCCGTTCGCCGTGGCCTATGTCGGGGGTGATGGCGACGCCGTCGCTGGTGTGTACCTCGATCAGTGGCTCGCCGTGGTCGCCGTAACGCTCGAACACCGACGCCTTGCTGCCGATGAAGCGGAAGAAGTGGTCGCCGGCGCGGGTGCCGGAGGGGTAGTTGAAGCCCGACTCGATGATCCCCGTGATGCCCGATTCGGCGCGGATGATGCCGACCGCGGTGTCTTCCACCTCGCGCCGGTGCATCAGGTTGGAGAGCACGCCGCCGAGCACGGTGACCGGCCCCGTTCCGGCGAACTGGAGGAAGGTGTCGATGCCGTGCGAGGCCTCGACGATCCAGGAGCCACCACCCGACTGATCCGGAACGTTGAGCCAGTAGGAGGGGGTGGGGTCGTAGCGGGTGGGCGGTCCGTTGTTGAGCCGGCTGCTGTACAGGATCAACTCGCCGAAGCTGCCGTCCGCCACCATCTGCTCCACTCGCTCGATTAGCAGGCTGCCGCGGTTGGGTAGCGTCAGCGCGTGCGGGATGGCGTGCGCCATGGTGGCCTCCGCCGCCGGGCGCAGGCGCGCCGCACAGTCCGCGAACGGCTTGTCCAACAGGTACGGAATACGGCGCTCGACGCACGCCTGCACGTAACCGGGAATGGCGACGTGTTTGCCGCACACGATGGCGGCATCGGGCTGCGCCGCGTCGAGGCAGGCGCCGGCAGCGGCGTAGCCGGGACAGTCGAACTGCTGCTGGAGCTGCTCTCGCGGCTTCGGCTCCGGGTCCATGACCGCGACGACTTCATGGCCTAGATCGCGCACCGTGCCGGCGATGCCGCGACCGTGATGACTGTAGGAAAGGGCGACCAGACGCATCGCCCGCATCTTAACACGCGGGGGCGGCCGCCCACTACTGCACCGCTCTTGCAGAATCGGATATGGTTGATACTCCACATGATTCGGCGTTTCACGATCAGGGGATTCAAGCGATTCGAGCACCAGACGAAAATCGATCTGGACGCGGTAACCGTGCTGGTGGGGGCCAACAACAGCGGCAAGTCGACCATCCTCGAAGCCTTGACGCTGTTTCAGTATTGCCTCGAGACTACTCGGCGTGCGAACGGCAAGGCCGGCGGCAAGAGACAGTCAAGCCTGTCATCCCGTTCGGTAAGCCCGGACGAATTCGGCGTCCTGCCGGTGGCGGAGCCGACCGACCTCTGGCCCAACGGCCGCACCACCGGCAGCAAGACCATTGAATTGCAGGGAGAGTACGACAACGGTGCGGAGATCGGCTTTACGCTGAAACTGAGCTACAACAGGTTCAGCATCACCCCAAAGTTGAGCGGAGACACGGCGACAGCCATTCGCCAACAAGACATCCGACTCATACCGATCTTTTCCGGATTCATCCCTCGTGAGGAATACTTGACCCCACCTGCACGCCAGGAACGAGTGCGACTCCAACGTCATGGAGAGACCGTGCGCAACCTCCTGTGGGACCTGCGAGAGCATCACGAATCACGCTGGGATAAACTGGTGGATCTCCTTCGTTATCTGTTTCCCGAGAGCGTCCTGCACATCAACTTCGATGTCGAGATCGACCGATTTCTCAACGCGACCTATCGAGACCGTGTGCTCACCCGCGAGCTCGACGTCATGGTTACGGGCTCGGGATTTCATCAGGCACTGCAGATCCTGGTTTCGGTGCTCGCTCCCGGCGCCCGTACGCTCCTGCTCGACGAACCGGACGCTCATCTCCATGCTCGTCTGCAGACTCAGCTCATGGGAGTCCTGGAACGGCTGGCGCGCGAGGAACCTGCGCAATTCATCCTCGCGACGCACTCGCCACAGCTTCTGAGCGCCGCACCCAGCGGCTCGATCAGAGTCTGCATGGAAGGCGCAGTGGTCCCGTTCGACGTCGGCCCCGCTCAGTTCCGGCTGCTCGAAGATCTGGGTGCCATGGACCGCATGGAGATCGTCCCGCTGCTGACCAATCGAGCGATCGTGTTCGTCGAGAATCGGAGCGATCAGAAGTTGCTCGAGCAGTTCGCACGCAAGCACTGGGGCGAGAAAAAACAACAGGAGATCTGGCGCGTGCTGACCTTCATGTATACCTACCAGGGACCGGTAGAGGCACGGGTGCTTGATCTGGCCCGCCAAGTCAAGGACCTCTTGAACAGTCCAGGTCTGTCGTTGACCCAGCCGGTCCGCATGCTGGCGATCGGCGACCGCGACTACCGCACCGATGCGGCGCGGCGCAAGGAACTCCGCGCCCACACCACACGCGCAAAGTCTTCTGCATATCAACTTGACCTCACCTTGAGCCTGTGGGAGGCCAACGAGATCGAGAACTACCTGCTCGATCAAACCGCGCTGCTTGCCACACTTTGCCGGGAAGCCAACGAGAAGGGTGTCGCAGGCCGTTGGAGCAGTCAACAGCGCAAGTTCGTCGATGAGTGGGATTCTCTGCTGAGCGAGCAACAAGAGCCGGTCAGGCAGGCCGTAGCGACCCGCATTCAGAATGACGATCGGAGACTCACGCTTGGTACTGCGCTTGGCCGAGCAGATGAATTTCTGAGCGGAGCCTGGCAGGAACCGACTCGGTGGTGCGATGCAAAACATGTCATCAGTCGGCTTCGAGCCTGGCTTCAGGAACAGAGACTGCCGCTACGAATTCCCGAAGATAAGATCGTCGATGCCATGGATACCGTTCCCGCCGACGTACAGAAGGTATTGCGGAAACTGCAACGGATCAGCAGTCCGGGGCCGTCTCGCCGCACCGACCGTGCACGCAGCGTGAAGCGTTGACAGACCGGTTCCGTGCACGTGTCGTCCGCATTGGCAGCAGCGGCCGCCCCCGGTTGTGTGCTACTGGCGGTTGGGCGCCGAATCGGGTAAGGATAGGGCCACGGTATGAGGTTTCACGCGGGAGTGATCGGGGCTACCGGGTTCATCGGTACGCCCTATCGGGAGGAGATGCGCGGGGCGCCGGACGCGGCGCGCATCGTGGCGTTGTGCGCGCGCCGGCGCGAGCGGCTGGAGGCGGCCGCGCGCCTGGACGGCTGCGACTTCATCACCCACGACTGGCGCGAGGTGGTGGACCACCCGGAGGTCGACCTGGTGGTGGTGGTGACGCCGGACCGGCTGCACCTGGAGCCGGCGCTGGCGGCGGCGGCGGCCGGCAAGCACCTGTTCTGCGACAAGCCGATCGGTGCCGACGTCGGCGAGGCGTACCGGATCTGGTCGGCGTATCGGGACAGCGGGCTGGCCCACTACGTGCCCTACTGGACCCGCTACGAGCCGAAGTTCCGCCGCGCGCGGGAGCTGGTGACGGACGGGACCCTGGGCGAGCTCAAGGTGGTCGTCTACCGCTGGCACAACCCGCGGCCGCCGTCGATCCCGTTCACCTGGCGCGATGACGCCACCCTGTCGGCGGCCGGCAGCATCGGCGACGTGGGCTCCCACGCGTATGACGCGGTACGCTGGCTGATCGGCTCGGAGGCGCGCCGGGTGGTCACCCAGGCCGGCGTCATCTCACCGCCGAAACCGGACCTGGGGGCGATCGACCTGGCGGAGGCGCTGGAATGGGGCGAGGCGCACTCGGCCGGGCAGGCGCAGCGCACCCGCGCCGGCACGGCCTACGACTACGGCGCCATCACCTGGGAGTTCCACAACGGCGTGGTGGGCATGATGCTGCTGTCGCACGCCCCGGTGCTGCGCAAGGGACTGGCCCCCGAGCTGGAGTTGCACGGCAGCGAGGCGTCGCTCTCCGTCGACCGGGTCAACCACACCGTCAACCTGACCCGCGCCGACGGCGAGTTGGACGCAGTCGAGCGGATCCCCGAGGACCGGGTCAACCGCTGGGCCCGGTTCGTGTTGCCGGCCCTGCGCGAACGTGCCTCCGGCCGGCCCTGCGACCACCCCGGGCTGCACGACGGCTGGCGCACCCAGGTGTTCACCGAGGCCGCCGCCGAGTCCGCGCGCCGCGGCACCTGGGTGGAGCTGGCCGAACTGGACGCGGAGGCATAAAGGAGCACCGCATGGGAGCAAAGAGAGTCAACCGCAACATCGAGCTGCTGGCCGCCGACCAGCCGGTCTACTACACCGGCGGGCATACCGGAGCAGTGCTCACCTACGAACAGGGGATGCAGGACGCGCACACCTGGGCGGACTATATCAACGTGGGCATGGAGCACGGCGCCTTCGACCTGGCCGGGCTGGCCCGCTATATGGAAGGCCTGGTGGCGGGCGGGCCCACCAACAGCGGCCACCGTACGCCCACGGTGATCGTGGAGGTCCCGGTGGACGGCTCCAGCGAGGCGACCATCCGCTACAACGCCTGGCAGTTCCGGCAGATCCTGGGCCGCGGCGTGCACGGCATCCTGCTGTGTCAGGCGGAGACCCCGGACGCCGTGCGCGCGTTCGTGGAGTCGTGCCGCTACCCGCGCCACATGATCGGCGTCGGCCGGGGCCTGGAGCGCGGCACCCGCGGCGTCGGCTCGGAGTCTTCGGCGGCGGCGATCTGGGGCATCGACCCCGGCGACTACATCACCAGGTGCGACCCCTGGCCGCTCAACCCGGACGGGGAGCTGCTGCTGGGCATCAAGGTGGAGTCGGTGCGCGGGGTGGCCCACATCGAGCAGCTCCTGGCGGTGCCCGGCCTCGGTTTCGCCGAATGCGGTCCCGGCGACCTGCACATGTCCTACGGTGTGGACCGGGTCCCCGAGCAGCATGACCCGCGGGTGATCGAGGCCAACGAGCGGGTACGCGCGGCATGTGCCGCCAACGGCGTGGCGTTCCTGGAGGGAGCCAGGCCCGACACCGTGGCGGCGCAGATCGACCGCGGCGTGCGCGTGGTCTCCGGCGGCAGCGAAGAGATCGCGCGCATCGGCCGCGCCCACAGCGGCCGGACGCTGCCGGTAGGCTGACCGGGTTCAGCGGTGCCGCCGGCTCGCGACCGGCGGCGCCTCAGGCGACGTCGACCGGCTGCCCCGTGCGGCCCGACTCGATGGCGGCGGCCACCGTGGCCGCGATGTCACGTCCCGCCTGGGCGTTGAGCATGGTGTCCGAGCCGGTCTCCATGGCCGCCTTGAAGTTCTCCATCAGCAGGAAGTTGTTGCTGTCGGCGACGCGCACGTGGGGATATTCCGCGGCGGGCTGGCCGCGGTAGTAGATCCCCACCTCGGGACGCGCCTCGGTAACCACCAGGGCGCCCTTGCTGCCCACCAGGTGCAGCTTGATCTCGCCGATCTCGGGGTGGCTGGCGGCACCGATGCGGCCGATGCAGAGCGAGCCGACCATGCCGTTCTCCATCTCCAGGGTGACGGTGGCCAGGTCGTCCACGTCGTTGTCCGCGTTGGCCTGATGGAAGTGGGCCGCGGTGCGGGCGAACACGCGCCGCACCTTGCTGCCGGTGAGCAGGTGGATATAGCCCAGCGGATAGATGCCCTCGATCTGCAACTCGCCCATCGGTGCAATCCCGACGCCGCCGTCGGAGCCGTCCAGGTGGGCTTCCAACTGCCGCGCCAGCCAGCTGATCGGCGGGTAGCCGGGCTGGCGGCTGCCCTTCGGCGGCCCGGCGTCCTTGGCAAAGTAGAAATCGACGTGGATCGCGCGCAGGTCGCCGATGGCACCGCGCTCAAGCTCCTCGCGCGCCTGCACCAGCGCCGGCAGCAGGTTGCGGTTCCACAGCAGGAAGCGGACCCCCGCCTCGCGCACCGCCGCCACCAGGCGGTCGCACTCGGACAGCTCGGTGGACATCGGCTTGTCCTGGATCACGTGCAGCCCGGCGCGGGCGGCGCGCACGCTCAGATCGCAGTGGCGCTCCGCCTCGCTGCTCACCACCGCCACCTGCACGTCGTACTCGGCCATGGCGGCCGCCACGTCGCGCACGTACGGCACGCCGTACTCGGCGGCGAACTCCGCGTTGCGCTCGTGCGCCCACTGCGGCACCTGCGGGTCGTCGGCCACCACCACCAGCTCGAAGCAGGGGTGGGCGTGCACCGCGCGCGGCAGGTAGTCGTGCTTCACCGCGCTGAGCGCCGCGCAACGGTAGATCACATCACTCATAGCGGTCTCCCTTGCGCTGCAGCACAGCGCGGGTAGCGGCGGAGGATGCAGCGGCGGCGGCCACCTGCAGGGCGGCGGCGGCATCGGCGCCGGCAACCTGTGGTGCACGCCCGCCGGAGCTGGCCGCAACGAACTCTTCCAGCTCGGCCACCAGCTCCAGGCTGCCCTCGCCCGGGTCGCGGGCGGCCGCGTCGCCGCCGCCGAACACCAGGTTGCGGTTGCGGTGGTCGTCGGCGTAGCCGGCGCCGGCCGATCCGATCACGGTCACCGAGCGGTAGCCGTCGCCCGGCGGCAGGTCGTCGCTGACGTCGATCAGGGCCATGCCGCCGCCCGAGAAGCCGAGGTGGATCTGCAGATAGCCGGGTTCGGCGGCACGCGCATAGACCCGATCCGGCGGCGCCCCGAACAGCCAGTTGGCCAGGTCCAGGTAGGGCACGCTCAGGGCACGGCAGCGGTCGGCCGTGGAGAGGGCGGCGCCGGCCGCGTCGTCGCCGCCCCTCCAGCGGTGGGCACGCAGCAGGCCCAGGGTGCCGAAGGCGCCCGCCTCCAAGCGCTGCTTGAGCACCCACTGCGAAGGCACGAACCGCAGCGTCCCGCCGACCATGAGACAGACGCCGGCTGCGCTGAACTCATCCGCCAGGCCGCGCACTTCCTCGGCGGCGGAGGCGGCGGGCAGCGCCAGCAGCACGTGCTTGCCATGCTGCAGGGCGGTACGGGCAGCGGCGAGGCGGGCATCGGGCGGGCCGTCCAGCAGCACCCCGTCGCACTCTGTGCCGCCGGCCAGCAGCTCACCGAGGCCGGCCGCCTGGTGGCTGGCGCCGAGCAGCTCGGCGGCGCCGCGGCGCGCGGTCGCATCCGCGTCGGCCACGGCGACGACGCGTATCTGCGGCAGTCGCCGCAGGGCATCGGCATGGCGGGCGGCGGCTGCCGCCCCGACCAGTATGCAGTTCATCACTCGTTACCCGTTTCCAACGGCTCAGTGCCAGCCATGCTCGATGGTGATGGGCGAACCGGTGCGCTGGTTGATCCAGCCCAGGCCGCTGTCCAGCACCACCTCGCGGCCGCTGATCGAGGAGCGCTCGGCGGCGAACAGGATCTCCATCACCTGGCGTCCCCACATCCCGTCCGAAGGCGGCTCCAGGTCCTGCTCGATTGCGGTGGCGAACGACTTCCACTCGTGGAAGAACTCCGCCGGTGGCTCGTCGAAGGGGACATCCTCCCACTGCTCGCCGGTACCGAGGCGGACGAACTTCTCGCCGTGCTGGCTGAACTTGAGCGAGCCGTTGGCGCCGATCACGTGGCTCTCGAACGAGGGCCCGCCGTTGGCGTAGCCGCAGGACACGGCCACGCCCGCGACCCCGTTCTTGCAACGCACCAGCGCCGTCGCGGTGTCGTCGGAGGCCTGGTAGTGAGCGCGCGTTCCCACCACCGCGCTCACCGCCACCGCCTGCGAGCCCAGCAGCCACATCAGCCGGTCCACCACGTGCACGCCGTTGGCCAGCCACATGCCGCCGCCGTGGTAGCGGCTGCGGTACTGCGGGCGCCGGGTCTGCACGTTCCAGTTCTTGGACATGTAGCACACCACCGTCATCAGCGGTCCCAGCCGTCCGGAGTCAAGAATCTCCTTGGCCTTGAGGCTGGTGCCGTAGAAGTGCTGCGTGTGGCCCACCATCAGCTTGACCCGGTTGGCGTCAGCGGCGTCGATCATGGCATCGCACTGCTCCAGGCTGAGCGCCATCGGCTTCTCCACCAGCACGTGCTTGCCCGCGTTGCAGGCATCCACCGTCAGCCGGTGGTGCAGTTGATGCCCCAGGGTGATGGCGACGGCGTCCACCTCGGGGTCCTGCAACAGCTCGGTGTGGGTCGTGTATCCCTTCGCGACCCCCCATTTATCCATGAACTCCGCGCGCTTGTCGGCGAACAGATCGGCAACCGCCACGATCTCGACGTTGTCCAACTCCGCGATGGCGGCGGCATGGGAGCGCGCGATGCCCCCCAGCCCGATGATCCCTGCTCTGATCATGATGCCCGACCCTAGAGGTTAACGCGGCTCCGATCAAGCCCCGACCGCGGTGCTGCGGCGCACGCTACGGAATCGTGGCCACACCACTGCAGCCGTCCACTTTCCGTCCGCGATCGGCGCCCACCCGCACGCTGGATCTCACTGCCGACGAGCATGTTGCCCTTGCCCCCGGCCCGTGTCCATATTCCATCCCTACAGCGACGGCCCCGACAACGGGAACACACGCTACGGCTGCCGCTGTCGGGCACAGCGCAGTCCTCTGGAAGTGATACGGTTCGCCGCCTCCAACCGGCTGTGCGTCGACTTGCGCTATCGTGACCAGACGCGACGCATTGAACCCTACTCCCTTCGGCGCAGTGCCGAAGGCAACATCATCCTCCACGCTCATGACATGCTCAGGAACGCTCACCGCAGCTACCGCGTCGACCGCATTCAGGGTGCCAGGATCACAAGCCTGACCTTCGCACCTCGTCACGCTGTCGAACTCAGCTCGATTGGGCCTTTGATCGTCGAGCCTACCGCAAGCCGCTCGATCGGACTCTCACCCAGAGTCATGAGTCCAAGATCGTCCAACCGCAACAGCGGCCATCGTTATGTCTATCAGTGCCCGGTCTGCGGGAAACGGTTCTATCGCACCCGTCGCAGTTCATCCAGGAGGATGCACAAGGACACGTTCGGGTACCGATGCTCCGGTCGACCTTTCTACGTGGGTATGGGTTGAACGGATGGTCGCTGTCATCACCTCGTCGAACATGCGATCAGCGGGAAGAGATGACGTCCCTGCTTGAGCAGTCGTGCGTAGCGGTTATCAGCTGATTCAGACGGAATCGACTCGCCACAGGTGCACGGCGCGCGCCGCGAGTCGCATCTGGCGCGCCTCCAGGAGCTCCGGCGTCCACTGCTCCGGCGCCATTCCGGGGATTTCCCTGCTGAGGGCATACTTGCTCTCGCCATACGCGGCCAGCTTGTCGCGATACGTGGCGTTGCCGATCCTCCGATTAGTGGCCGCTTCGAGCAGCGTGAGGTTGCCGATCCGGTATACCGAGGCATCCCAACGTGCGTGATCGAAATCTTCGTCCCATTCGTCCGCCGGGTTCTCGGGCAGGATGTGCTCGATGGTGCCGGGGTCGGTGTCGGGGTCGCATGCCCGACCGGATGCATCCTCCTCCAACCGCGCCAGGATGTACTTGGCCAACTTTCTCTTGCGGCCGCCTGTTCCCACCTCCAGGCCGGCAAAGTCCTGCCGCATCTTCGCGTCGTCGACGTAGATCGGCTTCAGACGCTCGAACACTGCGCTGGGAGTCGTCGCCACTCGATCACTGACCGCCTTGGCGGCGTGGTGGAACGCGGCCTCCAGGACGCTGGGATTGAGGCCGCTGACCACGGTGTAACGGAAGCTCACCACGCTGACGATTCGCAGCACCCGGACAAAGTTCTCCGGTGAGAACGACTCCCAGGCGGTGAACAGCAGCGGCATCATCTGGCGGACGCGGAACAGATCGAATTCACGGACGTGGTTGCGGGCCTCTCGCGACCCGACCCAATAGTGGTGGTTGGGATCGGCGACCGCGACGAACAACTCGGCGCGTCCCTCCAACTCGCCGAGCAGCGCAAACACGTGGTCAGGGGTGGTCGTGCGCTGCCTTACCAGCTTGAACAGCCGCTGGCTGCGCACCCTGGGCAACTCGCAGAGCACATGGTAACGGAGCAACTCCGGAAACCGCTCCTGCTCGACGGTGTCCATGAGTGATCGCCAGCGGCGCTGCAATGCCTCCAGGTCGGCGGCGACGCGAATGCGCGAGAACAGGTGGTTCTTGAGCAGATCCGTGGTGGTCAGCTCCAGGCCGCGGGCATTGAGCGTCTCGAACACGGTGTAGGCGTTCAACTCGTCGTCGACGGTGATCAGTATGAACAGCAGTTGCCGCGCCACCGTCTCGGAGAGGAGACTCGCAACCGCTCTGCCGTCGTGCCGCAGGTCGGGCAACTCGTCCAGGCGGTTGTCGAAGGTCTGCAGGCACTGCCAGAGGAGCCGATTGGACTTCGGCAAGCGCCTGGGATTCCGCGGTTCCCGGATCTGGACCAGGTAGTCCTGGTAGAAGCCGTCGTCGGTTTCGTTCAGGTACAGCCGACTGCTCTCGGTGAGAGATGCGGGGTCTTTTTCGCCGATGAAACGGTTGCGCAACTCCCGCGCCCGTTCGCTGTTGGCTTCGGTCGCGATCCCCTCGCCGGCCATGGCATGCAAACGCGCGATGACAGCGAGCGCGAGCACACTGAGCGTGGCGAGGCGCTGCTGACCGTCGATGATCAGAAACTCGCGGTCGCCCCGCTCCTCGATCACCAGGGCACCGAGATAGTGGCGCTCCTCCGGATCTGCGCGCAGATCGACGAGGTCGTTCCACAGATCTTCCCATTGCTCCTCGGACCAGGAGTAATCTCGCTGATAGGGCGGCACGCGATAGTGCTTGCCATTGCCGATCAACTCCAGGTAGTTGATCGTACGCGTATTCAATACGTTGCTGCGTGCCATCGTCGCGGATCCGGCTGAGCTCGCGTCGCCGCGGTCAGTCCTGCTGTTGGGACGGGTCCCAGCGCGTCGACTCCAGGTAGGCGAGCAGCTCGCCCCGTGCGCGCGGAGTACCCAACCGGCGCAGGCCGAGCACCGAGTAGCCGCGCACGTAGTGGCTGGGATCGCCGAGCCCGGCGGCGAGAGCCGCAGTCACTTGGTCGGCCGCCGTCCCCGCTGCCGCTCCGACGCGCGCCAGCGACAGCGCGGCATTGCGCCGCACCACCTCGTTTTCGTCCTCCAACGCGGAGGCCAGCGCGGTGGCGACCGAAGCGGCATCCGCGGCATCGGCGTACACGGTACCAAGGGCGTCGGCGGCGTGGCCGCGAACCAGCTCGGACTCGTCTCCCAGCGCGGCGATCAACGCCGCTTCGGCGCCGGCGGCAGGCGGACCGACGTCACCCAGCGTGTCGACGGCGCGCGCGCGCACCTCGGCGGCGCCATCCGTCAGCATACCGCCGAGCGCCGGCACAGCCGCGGCGCCCAGTGGTGCGAAGCCATAGGCCGCGTTGAGCCGTACCCGCTCGTCGCCGCTCTGCAACGCCTCGGCGAGCGGGACGCCGGCGGCCGCGCCGCGGTTGCCCAACGCGTGCGCGGCGTCCAGGGCAACCGGCTCATCGACTGCGGCAAGTCGGTGCACCAGATTCGCCAGCCGACCGTCGGCAGGGGCCGGTGCCGCATGCTCGTTCGTACCCAGATGCCACCGCCACTGATAGTCCCACACACCGCGCAGCATCGGACGCTCGCCGTCGGCGGCGGCGCCGTTGCGCTCCCACAGCGGTGCGTCGGAGGCCGGCTCGTGGCGCCAACTCGGGCGCACGGGATCGGCCATCCGCGTGAACAGGAACTTGACCATGTAGCGGGTGCGGTCGCCGGTCAGGTAACCGGTGGCGCGGTGCCAGATGTCGTAGTGCACGATCACCACCGTGCCTGCCTCGCCGGTGAGGTGGATCTCATCCTCCTCCCCCTGCCGCTGGTTCAGGTAGTGGCTGCGCGGCACGACCGCGGTCGGTCCCATCGCCTCGTCGGTGTCCTGCGGGTAGTAGAACGCCATCGCCCAGCGCGCGTGATGGTGCCGGCGATTGCCGTCCACGGCGAAGCGGCTGTTGCCGAGGCTGTCCTTGTGCAGCCTCTGCGGCTCGGTCCCGGGGGAACGGTCGTGGCAGTGGCGGTGCATGTGCAGGTAGTAGCCGTCGCCCAGGATGCTGGCCAGCGCGCCGGTCACCCGAGGGTGCCCGAACACCCGCTGCAGCTCCGGCACCTCCGGCAGGATGTTGTTACGCGGATTCCCCGTTCGCTCCAGCACCGTGCCGATGCGGTCGTACACCCGCTGGTGAAACGCCGCCGGCAGATCGGGCCGCACGGTGAGATAGCCGTCGATCAGAAACCGCTGCAGCTCAGCGTCGGTCAGCCGGTAACCGGTGTTGTCCATATCTTCTCCTGCTCCGGCCAGTCACAGGCCGGCATTCACCACGGCGTCCGCGATCCGCTCGGAATGCACTATCCAGCGTGGCCAGAATGGATCGTGTCCTGCCAGAACCCGTTCCAGCTCGCGCTGTATCTCATCCCTGCTTCTGAGGCCTTCGGGGAGTCCTTCCGTATCGTCCCGCATGAGCGCCTCGGCCGCTTCGATAGCGCGCTCCGCGTCCACTGATCGTCCCTGCCGCAGCCCGAATGTGTCCGATACCAGCCAGTTGATGACATCCCCCTGCTTTGCCCAGCACACCTCGTCGAGGTGGACCTGACCGTCACGCAAGTCGAGATGGAACAGCCGGTCGCGCTCTTCGTCGAAGAGCGGCTCCAACGAAGCCAGCACCAGAGGTGAATGGGTGGCGGCCAGGAGTTGAACCACGGGACTGTGAGCGTCGGGCAGTATGTCCATTACCTTGAGTACCTTGAGCACGGCGGGCACGACGGCCCGCTGCCAGCGCGGATGAAGATGCGCCTCGATTTCGTCGAACAACAGCACGATTTGGTGAGTGCTCTTCAGTCCGAGTTGCATTGCGGCGCGGAGGTGCTCGCTCCACGACCACACCAGCATGTAGGCGAGTGAGGCGATGCGGCGCACCCCTGCGGATGCATGCACAATGGGTATCGAGTCGGAGTATTCCGTCCCGATCGAGGGGATATCCTGCACATCGTTGACAGAGAGGCGCACAATCGGTCCGACTTTCAGCGGTTCCCCCCGGACGGTCAGGGTGCCGAGCACCCGCGTCATGAGATCCGCTTCCGTGCCCCGCTCCCTGATCCAGCTCGACCAGTCGTCGAGCAGGCCCCGGCACACTCGGGTCTGGCTGCCGTTGATGGACACCGCCAGTCCCTTCCACACCTCCTGTGGTGAAAACACGTATCCGGGAACCTGATCCTGAACGTCGAGGTTGCCTTGTGTCTGCCAGAAGTTCCGCGCCGGATCCCACACCGAGAAGCCGCCATCGGCGTGAGCGTAGACTACAAGTGCCTCGCTATACGGTCGTTGCCGTGGCCCGGGCCAGCCTTCCTGCCGCGCGGAGTAAACGCTCGCGTAGCTGCGACTGCCACCCGCTACGGTGCGTATGGTAAAGCGCAACGTTGCGCGCGCTCCGACGTTGGTCGGCCGTGCCGCGTAACCGGCAGTGAGGTTCCGATTCAGGTCGCGGGGCCACTTGCGAGTCAGGGCCCACCAGGCAACGTCGAGCAGGAAACTCTTGCCGAGCCCGTTGTCTCCGGTGATCAGGTTGATCCGGCGAGCCAGCTCCAGTGTCATCGCGGGCGCCGGGCCGACGTTGGCAAGCTCCAGCCGTTCAAGCATTCGATACAGACGATACCTGCCGGTAGTGCGCAACGCAACACACCGGTAGTCGGCTGCACGGCGTGCCACAGAGGATCCGGAAAACGCGCCGACAGGAACCACCGCCACGTTCCGCGTTAGTGGCGGTGGTGGATCACCAGGGCGAATCGAACCCCAGGTGGTGCGTGGTCGCTGGTGGTGGCGCGGGACCACCTGTCCCGTCAGGTCGACTCCGCCGCTCTACGCCACCGCGGCGCTGAACACCAGCTCCCAGCCGTGGAACACCACCGCCAGGCCGGTGAACCGCACCCCCGGAAACTCCCGCGCCAGGCGCTCGTCGGCCAGATAACGCCGCAACTGCGCGGTGGCTGCGCCGGCCACCGCCGCGACGCCCGCCTCGTCCGCCGGAGCGCTGCGCGCCAGGTACTTCAGCTCGATCAGATAGCCGCGCCGCAACTGCGGATAGCGGGCGACCAGCGGTTCCAGCGCGATGTCCGCGTGGCCCTTTCCCAGCTCCGCCTCCGAGCGGAACACGTAGTAGTCGGCCACGCTCAGGTAGGCCGCCAGGAACCCCAGCGCCCCGGCACGGGGCGCCATGACCTTCTCGCCGCCGATGTAGTCGCGGATCGCCGTCTGCGCCGCGATCGCTTCGCTCAGGAACTCCAGCACCGGCCGCCACTCACCCTCGGTGGCCATGCGCAACATCAGTTGCTCGAACCGGTACAGGTCGACCGCAAACACGCCCACGTCCTGATAGCCGTCGCAGCGTCCCCCGCAGCTCCGTGTGGCAATGCCCCTCGAAGCGTTGCTCCAGGGTCTCCAGCTAGTCGCTGACCATCGAGAAGTTGAAGCGCAGGGTGACGTAGCGGCTCTGTTCCCCGGTCGGTCTCCGCCCGATGTCGGTGCCGGCAAAGGTGGCGTCGAAGTCGCCGGCCCAGAAGCGGTCGTAGTAGTTCTCCAGCAGCGACACCCACACGGTCTTGCCGAACCGCCGGGGGCGGATCAGGAAGGCGTAGTGCTCCTGCTCCAGACGCCGCAGGAAGCGGGTCTTGTCCACGTACAGCCACCGGTTCAGGCGGATGCGCCGGAAGTCGCCTTGGCCATAGGGTATGTGCGGGTACGCGGGAGCCTCGTCCACTTGCAGACCGTGCCGCCGACACTCTATCGCCCGTGCGACGGCCCCTCAAGCTCAGATCGGGTCCACGACGCACGCGGTTGCGAAGCGTCCCGCTGCTCGACCCTTATGGCTATGCCGTGCTCGGCGACGGCGGTCCTGGCTGTCGGCGGCCAGCCTCAGCGCGCGTGGCCGCCTCGCACTCGCTCGCGGACCTGTGCAGCGCGACGGGGTTCGGGATAGGGTGGTTGCGATGAGTACCCCACGCTACAAGGCGGCGCTGATCGGCTGCGGCAGTCGCAGCCATTCACACGTGCGCTCCTACGAGCACGTGGAGGATGCAGTGATGACCGCCTGCTGCGACCTGATCGAGAAGCGCCGCAGCGGACACGCCAGCGAGTACGGCCTGACTCCGTACGCCGACGCGGCGCAGATGATCGAGCGGGAGAAGCCCGACATCGTCCACGTCGTCACCCAGCCGGCGGACCGGGCGGCGCTCATGCACCTGGTGGCGGAGCTGGGCGTGCCGGCGGCGGTGGTGGAGAAGCCGCTGGCGGCCGGGGTTGCCGACTGGCGCTCCCTGGTGGAGCTGGAGCGCCGCTGCAGCACCAGGTTCACGGTGAGCCACCAGTTCCGTTGGCACGTCGATCTGACCCGCTGCCGGACGGCGCTGGAGTCGGGGCGCCTGGGCGCGGTCAAGTTCCTGGAGACCTCGTGCGGGATGAACATCTCCAATCAGGGGACCCACGCCCTCAACTACCTGATGTCGCTCAACCGCGACGCTCGTGTCCGAATGGTGTTCGGCTCCGCCAGCGGGCTGAGCGGCAGCGATCCCACCCATCCCGCGCCCGACACCACCATCGGCTACCTGCTGTTCGAGAACGGGGTGCGTGGCATGTGGAACACCGGCACCACGGCGCCGCTGATCGGCGATCCCGAAACTGTCCACCAGCACGTCCGGGTGGCGGCGTATGCCGAGCGCGGGCGGGTGCTCTACGAGGAGTTCCGCGACTGGGAGATCGCCGGCCCCGACGGCATCGAGCGCGGCACCGCGGGCGACACCTGGCGCGCCAACAACCTGCTGGCGCAGGCCGCCCTGACCCGCGCCACGCTGGACTGGGTGGAGGACCCTGCCGCGCTCCCCGGCACCAACCTCGACCAGTCGCTGCACGAGTACCGGACCGTGCTCGCGCTGTACGCCAGCATGCTGCAGCGGCGCCCGATCGAGTTGGCGTCCTTCGAGCCGGACGACGACCTGTTCGAGCAGCTTGACGCGGCACTGAGTTGACCGCGTGAGCAGCGCTGACAGCGCCGCGGCGGCGCTGCCTCCCGGTGCCGGGTCGCAGGGGGCCGCGCCGCTCCCGGAGCGTGACCTGCGCGTGGTGCTGGTGCGTCCGGAGGAGGGCCGCAACGTCGGCGCCGCCTGCCGCGCCGCCAAGACCATGGGCATCGAGAATCTCGTCCTGGTGCAGCCCGGGGAGATCGACTGGCGCGAGGCGCGGATCATCGCCGTGCACGCGGCGGACGTCCTGCAGCACGCGGTGGTCTGCAGCAGCGTCGCGGAGGCGGTGCAGGGCTGTACCCTCGCGGCCGCGGTCACCCGCCGTGACGGCAAGCGCCGCAAGTATCGCATCTGGACCGCCGAGCAACTCGGACAGCGGCTGGCGGCGCGGCGGCCGGGTCGCGTCGCGCTCGTGTTCGGCAACGAGAAGAACGGCCTCTCCGATGTGGAGATGGAGCCCTGCCAAGTGGCCGTCGCAATCCCCTCCTCGCCCCGGTTTCCCTCGCTGAACCTGTCGCACGCGGTCCAGATCGTGGCCTACGAGGTATACAAGCACGGCCGTCTGGCAAGGCGCGCGCGCCCGCGCCAGCGCTCCGTCGGCGCCGAACGCGTGGCACGCATGGCGGAGCCGCTGACCTGCGCCCTGGCCGAGGTGGGGTTCTTCAGCAGCTCCGGCGCGCGCAGCGTGCAGCGTTTCCTCACCGACATCCTGACCCGCGCCGACCTGGTGGACCGCGAGGCGCAGCGGCTGGAGCGGATCCTGCACAACGTCGGCGGGGTGGTGCTGCGCACCAGGCGCTGATTCGGGCACGGCTCGGCGCGCCGCCGGCCGCTATCTGGCCGCGGCGCCCTCCGCCGGCTTACCATGGGGCCGTTATGGTGCGACTCGGTAGTGTGATCATGGGCGAACGCGAGGGCGACGCGGCGGTGGGCGCGGCGCATGGCTCGGACGTCGCCGACGTCTACGCCCTGGCGCGGGCCCACCGCGACCGCGGCCTGAGCGCCGCCTACTGTCCCAAGGTGGCGGTGGACGACCACGAGCGGATGCGCGACATCCGCGATGCGTTTGCCGGCGAGGGCGTTCTGCTGGCCGAGGTGGGCGGCTGGCGCAACATGCTGCACCCGGACGCCGCCGAGGCGCGGCGCGAGCGGCAGCGCATGGCCGAGTACCTGGCCATAGCCGACGAGGTGGGGGCGCTCTGCGCCATCACCTGCATCGGCTCGCCCGGCGGCCCGGGCCAGGGCTCCCACGACGCCTTCAACTTCACGCCGGATGCCTTCGACGCCGCGGTGGAGAACGCGCGCTGGCTGATCGACACGGTCAAGCCCAAGCGCACTCGCTTCGTGTACGAGATCTATCCCTTCAGCGTCGCCGACTCACCGAGCAACATCCGGCGCCTGCTGGACGCCGTCGACCGGACCCAGTTCGCCGCCCACATGGACCTGGTGAACCTGGTGAACTGCCCGCGGCTGTACTACGACAACGCCGCCCTGGCGCACGAGTGCGTGCGCCTGTTCGGCGACCGCATCGTCTCCGCCCATGCCAAGGACCTGGCGATGCAGGAGGAAGTCAGCGTGATCATGCACGAAGTCCGGCCCGGCCTCGGAAACATCGACTACGGCGCCTACCTGCGGGTGCTCCACGAGCTGCCGCAGGTGGTGCCGCTGATGCTGGAGCACCTGCACACCCAGCAAGAGTATGACCTCGGGGCCGACCACATTCGCGGAGTAGCCGCCGCCGAAGAGATTCCGCTCGCCTGACGGCGCCTCCCTATTCGGAAGCCCAGATGTTGGCGAAGCGCACGGGAGAAGCGTCGGCCTGCAGCCGCAGCGGGCCCTTGCTCTGCCACGCCTCCGGCAACTCGACGAAGCCGCGCGGCGTCGGCTCACTCACCGCGACCTCGTGGTGGATACGGCTGCCGTTGAGCCATGCCGAGATGCGCCCGCCGTCACCTTCGGGGGTGTACTCCACCTCCAGTTCCTGCCACGCTCCCGGCGCACCGGCGGCGTCGACATCCGGCGCCTTGAGCCCGTTCAGCGCTCCGCACCGGTACTCGGGCGCCGACTCCGGCGCCGGCCCGCGCAGTTCTATCTCGTAACGGCCGGAGATAAACACGCCACCGGTGCCGCGCAGCGTCCCCGGCACCCACTCCGGCTCCCGTGGCAGCTGGAAGTCCAGGTGCAGGCGATGCGCGCCGAACCGCGCTTCGCTGTAGATGTCGCCGTAGCCCGGCACCGCGGTCAGCACGCTGCCGGCGGCGGACCAGCGGGCGGCGTCGAAGCGCTGGCCGCCCGCGGTGCTCTCGGCACGCCGGTCGAGCCGCATACCCGGCGGTTGCCGTCCGGGATCCCAGTGCCGCCAGCCCTGCAGCGGCGCGCCCGTGAACAGCACCGTGGCGCTGTGCGGCGGCCGCCGCGGTGGCGGCGGCAGGGCACCGGCAGCGGTCTCCCCCGCGGCCGCCTCGGCGGCGCCTTCGTCCAGGCACCAGGCGATGGCATTGCGCACGAGTTGGGTGAACATCGGCACTTCGAAATGCTCGGCGCTGCCCAGCGAGGTGAAGAACACGCGCGAACTCGGGGTGTAGCGGTTGATCCACGACACCGGCTCCGCCGGCAGCTCGGCGGTCTTGCCGAACATGAGCGGACTGGCGGTGTCGGCCAGCGGCACGGCGTTGTAGGTGCCGCCGTAGCCCATCTCCGTGACCCGTGGCAGGTCGCGCACGATCGGGTGCGAGGAAGCCGCGGGGTAGGTTACGGCCAACTGGCCCTGCGGGTTGGGCGCGTGGCTCATGTAGTGGCCGCCGAAGTAGTCCGGACACCAGCCGCGGGCGTTGCTGAAGGCGTGACTGGTGGTGCGCAGGCCCACGGCCGGCCGCCCGGACGCGAACCAGTCGTGCAACTGCCGGAGCTGTTCCGGCGTCGGGTTGCGGAAGCGGACCGCCATCACCAGCAACGCGGCGTCCGCCAGCCCGCTGAGGTCGAGGGGATCGGCCTCCACCCCGACGCTCAGTACCGCCTCATATCCCAGCTCCCCGGCTACCTGCTCGGCGAAGGGCGGTATGGTGCGCGCGGAGTGATACTCATCCTCGCCCACCAGAAAGAAGATCTTCTTGCTCATGTACCTGTGCTCGCTTGGTAGAGGGCATCTGCCACCTCCGGCACCGCGGCAGGACGCCCGGCGCGGAGACTTGCCCCATGGAATACTCCCGTAACTATACGCCTTCGGTCGGGCAAAAGAAAAATGGACTGCCGGAACAGGAAGCGAATCGCACCCTTGCGCTCCACATCCAGCGTCACCACGAAGCGGTCCCCGCTGCGCAGCGGGTGGTGATAGTCGAGCTCCGCGCGCACCACCACCAGGTCGATGCCGCGCCGGTGCAGGGCCGCAAAGTCGATGCCCAGTTGCAGCAGAAACTCGTGGCGGGTGTGCTCGAAGTAATGCTGGTAGACCGCGTTGTTGACGATCTGCTGCAGATCGCACTCATAGTCGCGCACCTTCATTTCCAGGCTGAACAGGGGGCCGCCACCGTTGTCGACCGCTTCAGGCATGCTGTCGCTCCAGGCCGCCGCTCAACTCGGTACGCGCTCTGCCGGCGGGCCGCACGCGGCGTCGATCATGGAGCGGTAGACCGCCACCGCACGGCGCAGCTCGGGCACGGCGATCCACTCGCCCTCGGTGTGCGCCTGGGCTATGTTGCCCGGGCCGAGCACCACCAGCTCCAGGTCGTTCATGAAGGCAAACGCGTCGGTGCCGAACCCGACCGTCTCGGCCCGCTCCGCACCGGTGGCCTGAAGGGCGAGCTGCACGACCCGGCTCTCCGGCGGCACCCGAAACGCTGCCCCTATCACCCCTTCGAACTGCAGACCGTGGCGCTCCGCCTTCTCCCGGATGATGGCCAGCAGGTCTTCGCTGCGGTCGTCCGGCATGGGGCGGAAGGCCAGCGTGCACACCGTGCGCGCGGCGGTGACGTTGGGGCGCGTGCGGCCGTCGTCGATGGTTACGTTGAGGCAGTTGTGGGGCGGTGAGAACTCGCGGTTGAGGAACGACTCGTCGTGCTGGATCTCGCGCGCGAGCTGCGCCATCTCGGCCAGAAACGGGGCGATCAGAAAGGTGGCGTTGATCCCCTTGCCGGTGCTGCTGTGAGCCGCACGGCCACGGGCGGTGACGACCGCGCGCGCACCACCCTTGTGGGCGTAGACCGGGATCAGCCGGGTCGGCTCGGCGACCACCCCCAGCGTCGGGCCGCGGTACAGGCGGGAGTTGGCCACCACGTGCAGCGCGCCGCGCCCGGACACCTCCTCGTCCGCGGTTACCACGACGTAGACGGGACGACTGAGGGACTCCGCAGCCGGAGCCGCCGCCGCTTCGATGGTCGCCGCCAGCGGGCCCTTCATGTCGCAACTCCCCAGACCGATCAGCCGATCGCCCTCACGCCGCGGGGTGAACGCCTCGGATGCCCAGCTGTCGCCGGGTACGGTGTCGCTGTGGGAGAACAGACCAATGCCGCCCTCGCCGCTGCCGCGGCGGCCCACCAAGTTGACCTTGCGCACGCCGTCCGGATCGTCGTACTCCAGACGCTCCACCTCGAACCCGGCCCCCTCCAGCACCTCGTGCAGCAGGTTGCTGACGGCCACGTTGCTGTGCCGGCTCACCGAGTCGATGGCTACGAGTTGTTGCGCCAGTTCCAGCGCGTCTACTGACATGGATTACGCGCTGAACGGTGCGTACTTGCGCTGTACCTTCTCGGTGACTTCGCCAATGTCGTAGCCGGTGGAATAGAGCCAGTGCCTGGCACCCTGCTCGGAAACGTAGGCGAATTCCTTGGCCAACGCGCGACTCGCGCCGGCGGCCCCCTTGGTGGTGTACAGATCGTCCACGTAGGCGGCGAACGACCCGTGCTCACCCGCAATGTCGGCCATGGCGCGGGCGTTGGTCACCACCGCCGCCAACTTGGCGCGGTACTTGATGACCCGGTCGTCCCCGGCGATACGATCGACGTCGTCCGGGGACAGCGCCGCCACGGCGGCTACGTCGAAGTTGGAGAATACCTGGCGAAAGCCGGCCCACTTGCCGTCCACCACCTGGCGGTTGAGACCGCCCATGAAGATGATGCGCGCGGCAGCTTCAAGGTAGCCCGCGTCGGTGTCCGGTTTGGGAGGATGCATGGTCGCAGCTTACGCTATCGGCGGTCCGCTTCCAACGGCCGCCCTGTGCTGCCTGTGCCGCCGGCGGAGGGCCGGGTCAGGTGCCGGGCACGGGTACCAGGCAGACCGGCGCCGGCACCGACGCGCCGTGTCCGGTGGGCTGCAGCGTACCGCGGGCAGGGTCGACCCGGAAGGTAACGATGTTGTCGGTCGACTGGTTGGCGGCCAACAGCAGCGACCCTGACGGATCGAGCGTGAAGTTGCGCGGCGTGCGCCCCCGGGTCGACTCGTGGCCGACCGGATCGAGCCGGCCGTCGCCGCCCACGGCGAAGATGGCGATGCTGTCGTGGCCGCGGTTGGAGCCGTACACGAAACGGCCGTTGGGATGCACGTGGATATCGGCGCAGTGATTGGTGCCGGCGAAGTCATCCGGCAGCGTGGAAACCGTATCTATCTCGGTCAGGCCACCGTCGCCGGCGTCGTAGGCAAGCGCGGTGATACTGGAACCGAGCTCGTTGATTACATACGCGACCCGGCCGCGCGGGTGGAAGGTGAAGTGGCGCGGGCCGACTCCCGGCGCCATCACGACGCTGCCGGCGGCGGTCAGCGTGCCCGCCTCGAGATCGATGCGGTAGATCACGATGCGGTCGATGCCGAGGTCGGGGACGTACAGGTAGTTGCCGTCCGGCGAGAGGTTCACCGAGTGGGGATGCGGCTCCTGCTGCCGCTCCGGGTTCACGCTGCTGCCCTCGTGGTGGAGCGTTGTCAGCGGTTCGCTCAGAGCCCCATCGGCCTCGCACCGATACATGGTCAGCGCGCCTCCCGCGTAGTTCGCCGTAAACGCCAGGGCGCCGCTCGGGTGGAGCGCCACGTGGCACGGGCCGGCGGCGCCGGTGAGCTGCTTTCCCAGCAGCGCCAGGGCGCCGTCGCCCTGTACGCGAAAGGCGGCGGTGGCGCCCTGCGGTGCACCGCCGAGATCGCTTACCTCGCTCACGGCGTACAGGAAGTCTCGCGTCGGACTCAGGGCGAGGAACGCGGGATTGTCCGCCCGCGCCGCCACGCCCTGCACGGTGAACTCCCCGGAGGCGACGTCGAGCTCCGCCTGATAGATCCCCTCGCTGCCGGTAGCGCCGCGAGTGTAGGTCCCCACATAGACACGCATGGAGCGAGTCTACGACAGGTGAGGCTGCGCGAACAGCGGTACGGCCGGCGGCGAGGCTCGGTCGCCGTGAAGTCGGTCGGGTGGAGACATTGACAGACGCCGCGCCGGTATGCGATCTGAGTCGCCCATGACCACCCGTACCGGCAATTTCCCCATTGGCTTCTACGTGAAACAGCTCACCTGGAAGAGCGACCTGCTGGCCGTGGCCCGCTGGGCGACCGACAACGGCTTCGAGTTCCTGGACCTGGACGAGGATGCGGACGAGACGGCGCAACTCCTCACCGGCGCCGGCTTCGCCATCGGCGCCGCCGACCTGATTGGCCGCGAGCAGATCACCTCCGCGGACCCGGCCAACCGCCGCGACGGCGTGCAGCGGGCCGGACAGTACATTCGGGCTGCTGCCGCAGGCGGCGCCAGGATCTTCAACATCTGCGGCATCCCCGAGGACCCTTCCCTGCCGCGGAGCGAGAACCTGGAACGCTTCGTGGCCTCGCTGCGCGAGCTGGTGCCGGTGTTCGAGGAGACTGGCTCCTGCCTGGCGATCGAGGGCTGGCCGGGACCGGGAGCGGTCGCCTCCACCCCGGAGTCGTACCGGGCGGTGATTGACGGCTGCGAGTCCGCCACCATCGGCATCAACTACGATCCGTCGCACCTGATCGCCACCGGCATCGATCCGATTCGCTTCGTGCAGGAGTTCGCCGCCGACGTGCGCCACGCCCACGGCAAGGACACCGAGATCTCGGCCGAGGCACAGTACCAGTACGGCACCCGCCAGCCGCCGCTCGCCAAGCAGCCGGGGTTCGGCGACAATCACTGGCGCTACACCATTCCCGGCCACGGCGAGATGCGCTGGACGGTCGCCTTCGAGGTGCTGCGCGACGCCGGCTACCGCGGCGGCATCGCCATCGAGCTGGAGGACAAGCACTTCAACGGCAGCGAGGAGGGCGAGAAAGCCGGCCTGCGGGCCGGCGGCGCGCTGCTGGCCTCGGTATAAGCTGAAGCGTCCTATGGCAGGGCGGCGCGCTGGATCTGCAGCAGTTCGCGGATACCGCCGGCTGCCAGGTCCAGCAGCGCATCCAGCTGTGCGCGCGAGAACGGCACGCCCTCGGCGGTACCCTGTACCTCGACGAATGCGCCGCGATCGGTCATTGCAACGTTGAGGTCCACCTCCGCGTTGCGATCCTCCTCGTAGCAGAGATCGAGCAGGGCCGCGTCGCCTACCACGCCGGCACTCACGGCGGCCACGGTGCCGCCCAGCGGATCCGCCTCGAGCAGGCCCGCCGTGCGCAAGCGGTGGACGGCGTGGTGCACGGCCACGCAGGCGCCCGTGATGGAGGCCACGCGCGTACCACCGTCGGCCTGCAGCACGTCGCAGTCCACCAGCAGGGTGCGCTCGCCGAGGAGCTGCAGGTCGACCACCGCGCGCAGGGCGCGGCCGATCAGGCGCTGGATCTCCTGCGTGCGGCCCCGTGGCCGCGTCTCGCGCGCGTTGCGGGTGGTGGTGGCACGCGGCAGCATGCGGTACTCGGCGGTGAGCCAGCCGCTACCGCGGCCCGCCAGGAACGGCGGCACTCCCTCCTCGACGCTGACCGCGCACAGCACGCGGGTGTCGCCGCAGTCGATCAACGCCGAGGCGTCCGCGAACTTCTGCACGTCGACGGTGATGCAGGTCGGCCGCAGTTGCTCGGGACGGCGACCGTCCGCGCGCACCGGCTACGACTCCAGACGGCTCACGAAGTAGGCCCAGCCCACCCGGCGCCGCTCGTCGACATTGAGGCGGGCCGCCTCCGCGGCGCCGGCGTTGCGCTGCAGGAACTCGTCCGCGAGGGCGAGTTGCCGTTCCCCATCCATCGCGCGCCACTCCTCCTCGCGGGCTTCGCGCTGGTCGCCGTCCATCACGCCGATCACGTCCTGCGCCCGGCCAAACCACTTGTCCAGGTCGAAGCGCGGCTCCGGAGCGGCGGCGCCGTTCGCATCCGCGCGCTGCTGCGGTTTCTGGCTGAAGCGCTTGAACACCACCCAGACGATGATGAAACCGATGCACAGCAAGACAATGGTGGTTCTGTCCATCTCCATGACTAGCTCCCTTGATCGAGGGCGTGCCACAGGTGGTCCGCGGTATCGCCCCAGAGTTCGCGCCACTCCCGCAGCCGCGTGCGCAGACGCTGCAGGGTGTCCTTGTGAACTGCCTCGTGCGCCAGGTTACGCAGCTCGCGCGGGTCGCCGGCGTGGTCGAAGAGCTGGGTGTGGCGCTCCTCCCCGACCACGTACTCGATGAGCTTGAAGCGCCCGTCGGTCACCGCCCGATGCAGATCCTGGTAGGCGAAGTGCAGGTGGTCGCGCACCGCGACGCCGGGATCCTCCAACGCCGGAATCAGGCTGCGGCCCTCCACCGACTCCGGCACGGCCACGCCGAGCAACTCGCACAGGGTAGGATAGATGTCGAGCAGGTAACACAGGGTAGCACGTCGCGCACCGCGCGGAATCCCCGGTCCCGCCATCAGCAGCGGCACGTGCACGCTGTGATCGTAGGTGCTCTGCTTGCCCATCAGCCCGTGCTGTCCCAGCGCCAGTCCGTTGTCGCCGGCAAACACGATGATGGTGTTGTCCAACTCGCCGGTAGCGCGCAGGGCGTCGATCACCCGCCCCATCTCGGCGTCCAGATGGCTGATCATGGCGTAGTACTCGGCGAGGTGGCGGCGGATGGCGGCCGGGGTGCGCGGATAGCTCTCCAGCAGCTCGTCACGCCCGCGCCAGCCGATGTCGAACGGGTGGTCGGGCAGGTAGGCCTCCGGCAACGGAACGCGGTCCGGGTCGTACATCGTGAGAAACCGCTGCGGCATGGTGCGGGGATCGTGCGGTGCCATGAACGACAGGTAGGCGAAGAACGGCCGGCAACCCTCGCCGCCGGCGCGGGCACGGGCGCCGGAGCCCGCCCGCCGCAGCAGGAACTGGATGGTGGCGTCGGCAAAGAGCTGCGAGGAATGGGTGCCGGCGGCGACGTGATCGTAGCTCTTGGGGTTCATCTGCACCGTGCCGGTGCCGGGATCGAACGGATGCGGGCGCGGCTCCGGGTAGGCACCGCCGGGGTCGAAGCGGCACACCGGCACGTTCCAATGGTCGTCCATGCCGCCGAAGAAGATCTGGTCGCCGTGATTGAAGCAGCGCGCGTAGGAGGCGCTGCCGTTGTGCCACTTGCCGGTGCCGAACGTGTCGTAGCCGGCGCCCCGCAGCAGTTCCGGCAGCATCACGTGCTGCTCCGGGATTGCGGCACCCGAGTCCTGCAGGTGGAACAAGGTGCGGCCGGTCATCAGCATGGCGCGGCTCGGCATGCACACCGCCGCCACGGTGCCACCCATGATGTGGGCACGGGTGAAGGCGGTGCCCTCGCGCACCAGCCAGTCCAGGTTGGGGGTGTGGATGTCGGGATTGCCGAGCGCACGGATGGTGTCGAAGCGCTGATCGTCGGCAAAGAAGAACAGGACGTTGGGGCGGGCGGCGGGCATCGCGGGGACTCTACGCGGAAGCCGGCGGTGCCGGCCAGGTGGAACGCAACCGCGAGACGCGGGCCTTCCGCAGCACGGCGCTGCCACCGGCAGCGACGAAGTGCACCTCGCGCTGCGCCGGCATCGTCACGCCGCCGGCGGCCAGCATGACCGGTGCCCTTGCGCCGGCGCCAGCGCCGCCGGGAGCGGCGAACAGCTCCACCGAGGCACGGTCGGCGAACACCCGGAACCTGACCTGGTCCAGACCGGGTGCCAACTGACCCGCGTGGGAGCCGTTGAACACGGTGCCGCTGCGCCGGTCGTACCACACCGACACGCCGCGGACCGCCATGCCGGCGGCCTCGGCGCCGGTCAGCTCGATGGTGGCCTCGACGTCCAACAGCTCACCGGTCAACTCCGCGGCATCGCCTGCCCCGGGGTGCAGCGGGTGGTCGGCGACCTCCCACGTCGACTCGCGCAGCGTCTCCAGTTCGCGCACCGGGGCGGTGACCAGCGCCGGCGGCGCGGAAGCCGAATCGGCCACACGCTGCAGGTGCAGCGTGTGCGGCACGCTCATGAACTGCGAGAACGGCATGCCCGGCAGGGACTGGCGCATCCAGCCGATCATGATGCGGCGTCCGTCCGCGGCGGGGATGTCGCTGAAGGTCTGCGCCGCATAATGCTGCCCCGAGGGCTGCAGGCGGCGCGGCCCGCCCTGCGGTGTGAACGTGCGGCCGTCGAAGTCGCCCACCAGGTAGGTGGTGTTGGCTCCCCAGAACACCCAGCGCTCCTCGCCGGGGTCGCCGTCCACCGCCAGCGGAAAGAAGTCGGGCACCTCCGTACAGCCCGGCAGGTCGAGATCGCAAGTGCGTTCCCAATCGATCAGGTTGGGCGAGGCGAACAGGGCGTAGGCGGTGCGTTCCAGGTACAGCGCCATGACCCAGCGCTCGCTCTGCGGATGCCAGATCACCTTGGGGTCGCGGTTCTTGCCGGCCTGGTGCGGGAGCACGGGATTGCCGTCGTACTTGTGCCAGGTGGCGCCGCCGTCGGCGCTGAACGCCAGGCACTGGGTGTATGCGGCAGGCGGCCGGGCCCACTCGCCGGCGGCGGTGTAGAGGAGCGCGATAGGCGGCTGCGAGCCATTGCCCAGTCCGGAGGTGTTGAGGTGGTCCACCACGGCGCAGCCGGTGAACATGGTCCCGAGGGCGTCGGGGTAGAGGGCCACCGGTCGTTCCGTCCAGTGCACCAGGTCCCGGCTGACGGCATGGCCCCAGTGCATGTTGCCCCACTCGGTGCCGTAG
The DNA here is from genome assembly GCA_965203905.1 of Spirochaetia bacterium. Classification (GTDB taxonomy): domain Bacteria; phylum Spirochaetota; class Spirochaetia; order SZUA-6; family Bin103; genus Bin103. The sequence goes on from CBDBDQ010000005.1 coordinate 149,232, forward strand.
GGGTTGTGCTGATAGAACAGGTGATAGATCCCGTCGTGCCAGACCAGGCCATTGGGATCGTTGAGCCAGCCGCGGCGCGACGAAAAGTGGAACTGCGGACGCAGCGGTTCACGGTACAGCTCGGCCGAGCCCGGCGGCTGCGCCGCGCAACGTACGCCATCCAGGGCGGCAGCGCCCTCGTACTCCAGTTCCACGCTCGCTCCCGTGGCCGTCGCGGCGCCGAGATCGGTGAACGCCTCGTAGTCGGCATGCGCCGCGTCGCCCAGCTCGATGTCGAACTCGCGGACTCCCAGCCCCGGCGCGCGCAGGCGCATGCGCCCGGCGACGGGGCCCCGGCGTACCGGGAGGATCAGGTAGCGGCCACTGGCCGGCAGTTGCAGATGTTTCATGATGAGGCCTCCTCGCGGATCGTCACCTCGCCCATCACGCTGACGCCGGCGAGGGTGACCTGGTGGCTGCTGAACCGGGACCGGGTGGCCCGCTTGACCTTCCACGGGCGCACCGAGACCTCGCTCAGCAGGTTCCACAGCGTACGGTTGACCTGGGTGCCGTAGGGAACCGCGACCTGGAGCTCGCCCATGACGTTGTAGACCCGCAGCTCGTACACCCCGGGCGGCGCGTCGCTGAGGTCGATGCGGGTCGCACCCATGACGTTGATCACCTGCCGCGGCAGGTCCTGCACGCTCTCTACGTCGAGATCGCGCTCCCCCATCACCGTGACGGAAGTGCCGGCCCCGGTGACCGGCGGACCGGAAGCTTCGCTCGGCGCCACCTGGCGGGCGTCCGGGAAGTCAGCCACCAGCGCCTCCAGTTGGCCGATGCTGCTGGCGTGCTCGGCGGCGCGCACGCGGCGTTCATACTCGGCCAGCTCCAGGTTGTCGTCCGCGTAGGCGTCGGCCAGGCGCTGCAGGATCCGGCGCCGCAGCCTGGGCACGCCATACTCGGACGGCAGATGTTCGTCGTCCGGCGCGGCGGCCGGTGGCGGTCGGTCATGCGCCATCTCCACCTCCCGTGCTCCAGTGTACCGATGCGGGCCACCCGTGCCGACCGCTGGCCGCGTGCGCCTCGGAACCATCTGCGCCGGCGTCCGGCGGTCCGCCCGGCCGATCAGTCGAGCGGTTGGCGCAACAGCGCCAGCAGTTCCTCGGGGTCGAGCCGCGCCGGTGTGTCGCCCGCCTCCAGCAGGCGCTCCGCGAGGTCGCGCTTGCGGTGATGCAGATCGACAATCTGCTCCTCGATGGTGCCCTTGGTGACCAGGCGGTAGATGGTCACCGGGCGCGTCTGGCCGATGCGGTGGGCGCGATCCGAAGCCTGATCTTCCACCGCCGGGTTCCACCACGGGTCCATGTGAATGACGTAGTCGGCGGCGGTCAGGTTGAGCCCCACGCCGCCGGCCGTCAGCGAAATCAGGAACACGTCGCCCCGTCCCACCTGAAAGGCCGCGATGCGCTCGCGGCGTGCGGTGATGGAAGTGGCTCCGTCGAGATACTGGTAGCCGATCCCGGCCTCCTTCAGGTACGCCTCGATCAGCTTCAGATGGCCCACGAACTGCGAGAACACCAGCACCTTGTGGCGGCCGGCCAGCAGCTCGGCGAGGGTATCCCCGAACACGGCGAGCTTGGAGCTCGGCGGCGCCGTGGGCGGGTGCACCAGCGCGGGGTTGCAGCAGGCGCGACGCAGCCGCGTCAGGTGGGCGAGGATCTCGAATCGATCGGACCCGGGCGCGCCGGCGGCCAGCGCTTCCAGGTCCTCCACCGCGCGCCGGCGCAACGCTTCGTAGAACGCCGCCTCGGCCGGCGACATCTCCACGTGCAACGTGATCTCGGTACGCGCCGGCAGGTCGTCCAGCACCTCCGTCTTCAGGCGGCGCAGGATGAACGGCGCCAGCAGGCGCCGCAACCGCTCCCGCACCGCGTCGTCGCGCCGTTCTTCGATGCTGGTTGCGAAGTTGCGCCGAAACTGTTTCAGCGACCCGAGGAGGCCGGGGTTGATGAAGCTGAACAGCGAATACAGGTCGGTCACGGCGTTCTGGACCGGCGTCCCCGTGGTCACCAGCCGGAAGGGAGCGGCGAGCGCGCGGGCGGCGCGGGCGCGCTTGGTGGCCGGATTCTTGATCGCCTGCGCCTCGTCGAGCACCGCGCTGTGCCAGGCGACGGCGGCGAGCCGTTCCGCGTCGCGGTGCAACAGGGCGTAGGTGGTGATCACCAGGTCGAACGGGCCGAGATCGTCGAGCAGGGAGGAACGGCCGGGGCCGGTGTAGGCGGACGCGTTCAGGGTGGGTGCAAACCGGCGTGCCTCGTCGAGCCAGTTGGCCACCACGGAAGTCGGCACCACCACCAGGGCCGGCCCGGCGGGAGCACGCTCCAGCAGCAGCGCCAGTACCTGCACCGTCTTGCCAAGCCCCATGTCATCCGCCAGACAGGCGCCCGCTCCCCAGCGGCTCAGGCGCGCCAGCCAGGCGAACCCCGCCCGCTGGTAGGGGCGCAGCTCGGCCTGCAGGGTGCTCGGCACCACCGGCTCGAACTCTTGCGCGTCCCGCAGCCGCCGCTGCAGCGCGCGCCACTGGCGGTCCGCGTCGAGCCGAGTCTGCTCGACGAACTCGTTCAGAGCGAGCGCTGCCACGGGTGGCACCCGCACCGCTCCCCGCGGCGCCGGGGACGACACGCTGCGCAGGTCGTCCAGTTGGCGGCGGAACGACGCGGTCAGGGAGAGGAACTGGCCCGCCCCGAGCTCCAGGAAGCGCGCACCGGGTTTGGCGTCCAGCAGCGCGAACAACTGTTTCAGATCGAGTGCACGCTGCTGATCGATGCGCAGTTCGCCGGAGGCGTACAGCCACTCGGCAGCGGTCTTGATCTGCAGCCTGAGCTGGCCGGTCGCGGCGCGCGCCACGATCTTGAACCGCTCTCCCTGCGGCCACAGGCAGCGCGCATCTGCCGCCTCCAGTTGCTCCAGCAGCTCGAGTGCGGCAGTCGGATCGGGAAACTCGGCCGACCACTGTCCCGGACCAACGCCGGAGAGCTCCGAGCAGGCCGCCGCCAGACGCCCGGCAGCCGTCAACTCGGCGCCGAGGTCGCGTTGCGCCTGTACCGTTTCACCACCAAGCTGGCCGAACACCAGGGTGCCCCCCACGCCGGGAGCGAACCTGGTCTCGGAGCCCGCGACCGGCTCGACCACCAGTTCCGCGGTCAGTCCGGTTCGGTGCGGCTCCAGCCGCACGCGCGGCTCCGGATCCGCCTCGATGCGGCGCGCGGAGCGCGCTCCGCCCTCGACCCCACCGTGAACGCGCACCTCCGACGCCAGCGCGGAGACCGCCTCCAACAGGCGTGGCCGGGCGCTTGCCGGCAACTCCAGTCCTCCCGGCGGGACAATCTCCAGCAAGCGCCGGTGAGCGGGCGTGAAGCGCATCACCTCGCAGCGCCGCGCGTCCGCCATGCGCACGTAGTAGTGCTCCTCCTCCCAGTCGTCAGGAACGACGGCGGCGCGAATGCCGCCGGGGTGTTGCTCGATGACCAGCTCCGGCTCGTCCCGCACCACTTCGACGCTGTCGCCGGCCTGGTTGAAAACGTGCGGATGGCCGGCAAGCTCGAACAGCAGCGGGGCGGGCGAAAAATAGTGCCCCGCGCGCAGGCCCTGCTGTTTGATCAGCGCCGCTACGGCGCGGTCCTGGGCCTGCGCCAACTCCTCCGTCTCGGCGGCGGCGAGCCACTGCAAGGACCGGGAGCGGCCCTTCGACCAGGTGCCGTTGCGATAGCCGCGCTGTTCCCGCGGGGTCACGCTGACCTGACCGCCTTCGACCGCCAGATCCCAGACCAGCCGGCTGCGGCCGCCGGAAACCGGCCGCGCGGCCGCCGGCCGCCGCTTGTTGCGGGTCTCGAAAGCGAACTGCTCCAGCGCCTTGAGGGAGAACTCCCAGCCGGGCACCGTGGCGGGCACCAGGGTGGTCAACGTCTGCGTACCGAGCTGGCGGTGCATCGCCGCGGCCTGCCGCGCGGCCGCCGGAGCCGCGCGGCCGCCGGCTGCCAGCTTGGGACCGGCGCAGCCGATAATGGCGAGACACTCGGCCAGCAGCCAGGCGAAACCGTGGGCCGTGAGCCGCTCCACGTAACTGCTGAACGCGGCCGGTGCCGCGGGCGGCAGGAGGGACCGGGCAGGCTGCTCCCAGCAGTAGGCCCAACCGTTGAGCAGCGCGCCCAGGTGCGGCTCGATTTCGATCTCCCGCCGGGGAGAGTACCCGGCACGCAGTTCGGCGGCACAGGCGACGGTATCGACGATCGCCGGGTCCAGGCTCAGGCGCCGGGCGGTAGTCAGGAGTCCCTGGAGCAGGCTTCTGGTGGCCGGCGTATCGCTGCGCACGAGGGACAGCAGGGAGAGGGCGAACGGTGCCGACTGCGGAAACACGGCGCGCTTCCTGGTGCCCGCCTTCTGCGCGGCGATGGCTTCCTCTATCGAGCGCAGCGCCAGGTCGTCGTCGCCACGCAGGGTCGCAACCAGGGCGCGCACGGCGGCGCGGTCGATGCGGATCGGCTTCGCGTCCTGCAGGTCGTCGGGGAGCTCCCCGAAGATCGCCTCCGCGACTTCCAGCCGCCCCTGCAGAATGCGGATCAGGGCGATATCCACTGCAAACCGGGCGAGACCAGGGCCGGGGGTGAGCTCGCGGCAGGCTGCGACGATCGGATCGGGGAACGTGGCGAAGTTGATCACCGCGTTGAGGCATGCTGCGAGCGCAGGTTCCCGGTGCTGCCCGGGCAGGGTGGCCAACAGTTCCGCCGCCCCCGGCCGGGCCAGAAACGTCCAGCTCTGCGGAGCGACCTGTTCGGGCAGGAGATCGAAGTGGCCGGCAACGGTAGCGAAACGCAACTCCGCCAGCTCGCGTCGCGATGGCCGCTCCCAGTAGTGCGGATAGTAGGAGGGCGGCTGCTCCTCGCAGGCCGCCCAGAGCCGCTCCAGCAGGTCCTGGCGATGCGCCTCCATGGTCAGCCACGACATCCAGTCCGGGACGGCCGTGACCTGGGAACTGAAGCCGGACTCGGTCAGGAGTCCGCGCCGCTTCAGTCCCTCGCAGGCGTCCTCCACGGCCGCGACCGTGAGCGGCCGCCGCCCCTGCCCCAACTCGGCGCTGCGCAGCATGCGGGCCAGTTGCCTGGGCTCGTAGGGGACGGGGCTCACGACGCCGCAGATCAGCGCCGTAAGCCGTTCTTCCGGCGACAGGGCCCGGAACGCAGCCTGCAGGTCGGGCGGATCAGGTTTCGGAAAGTTCAACACCACACCGGGTAACGGCACACGCCGACGAAGGCTGGAACCTCGCACCACTCGACGGCCGACGCGCTGTCGGCGTCATTATACCGCCTGGCGGCGCGCCACTGGGCACGGTGCCGTCCCCGTCGCCGGTTGGCGCGGGTGCGCGCGATGCGGTATTAGTGGACCAGTGAGTCGCCTGCGACGAACTCCCCTACACGCGGCGCACGAACGCCTCGGTGCGCGCATGGTGCCGTTCGCCGGTTGGAGCATGCCGGTTCAGTACACCGGGATCATCGCCGAGCACCGCACCGTCCGCAGCGCCGCCGGCCTGTTCGACGTCTGCCACATGGGCGAGCTGGACTGCACCGGCCCGGCAGCCGCCGCCTGCGTTGCGCGGCTTACCTGCGTGGCGGTGGAACGACTCGCGGCAGGTCAGGCGCGCTATGCGATGATCCTCAACCAGGCGGGCGGCATCATCGACGACGTGATCGTGTACCGGCTGGACGACCAGCGGTACCGGATCGTGATCAACGCCGCCAACGCCGCCGCGGTGGCCGATCACGCGCGAACGGTTGCCGCCGGCACCGCCGCCGAACTCCGCGACTCCAGCGCCGAACTGGGCCTGCTGGCGATCCAGGGACCGCGCGCCGTGGACATTGTGCAGCGCATGGCGGACATCGATGCGGCCGCGGTCGGCCGCTACCGCTGCCGGAGCGCCGAGGTAGCCGGAGTGGCAGTGCTGCTGGCGCGTACCGGGTACACCGGCGAGGACGGCTTCGAGTTGTTCGTCGCGGCCGAGGAGGCGGAGAAGCTGTGGTCGCGCCTGCTCGAAGCGGGCGCCGCTGTCGGCCTGGTACCCGCCGGACTCGGGGCGCGCGATACGCTGCGGCTGGAGGCGGCGTTGCCCCTCTACGGCAACGAACTGAGCCGCCAGGTCTCCCCCTTGGAGGTGGGCCTCGGACGCTTCGTAGCCAAGACGGGCCGCTACATCGGAGCGGCGGCGATCCGCCGGCAGCGCGCGGAGGGAGTGCCACGCGCGCTGGCCCATCTGCAGTTGCACGGTCGTGCCGTGGCGCGCGCCGGCTGTGCCGTCACCACCGCGGAGGGCGAGCCGGTCGGCGGCGTAACCAGCGGCAGCTATGGGCCATGGCTGGAACGCAGCTTGGCAATGGGGCTGGTTGCACGGCAGCATGCGACGGTCGGCGGCGAACTGGCGGTGGTGATTCGCGACCGCCCGCACGCCGCCACCGTGGTCCGGCGGCCATTCTATCAGCGGGAGGGCGGATGAACATTCCGGAACAGTTGCGTTACACGGCCGAACACGAGTGGGTGCGCGACGAGCAGGACAGCACGGTTACCATCGGCATCACCGACCACGCCCAGGCCGAGCTCGGCGATATCGTATACGTGGAGTTGCCGGCGGTGGGGGCCGAGATCACCCAGGGTGACTCCTTCGGTGTGATCGAGAGCGTCAAGGCGGCCAGCGACCTGTTTGCGCCGGTCAGCGGCACCGTAACCGCGGTGAACGGCGACCTGGAGTCCGCGCCGCAGCAGGTCAACGAAGACCCCTACGGCGCGGGCTGGCTGATCAAGGTGCAACCCAGCCGCCTCGCCGCCGAGCGCGCCGCGCTGCTCGATGGTGCCGGCTACCGCCAGCTCCTGCCGTAAACGGGTGCCGGATGCGCTACGCCCCCCACACCGAAGCCGAGCTGGCGGCGATGCTGGAGACCATCGGCGTGGATTCGGTCGAGGAGCTGTTCGCCGACGTGCCGCACGCGCATCGGTTCCCGCGACTCGACTTGCCGGAGGGAATGAGCGAGCCCGAGGTAGCGGCGTTATTCCGGCGCCATGCGGGGGCCAACGGGGCACTCGACACCCATAGCTGCTTCCTCGGCGCCGGCGCCTACCACCACTACACGCCGGCGGTGGTGCCGCACCTGCTGTTCCGGAGCGAGCTGTATACCGCCTACACGCCCTATCAACCGGAGGTGAGCCAGGGGACGCTGCAGACCATCTTCGAGTTTCAGACCATGGTCGCCCGCCTGTTCGGGATGGAGGTGGCCAACGCGTCGCTGTACGACGGCTCCACGGCTCTGGCCGAGGCCGCGCTGATGGCCGCCCGGCTGCGTGCGGGGCGGCGCACGGTGGTGGTCAGCGAGGCGGTCCATCCGGAGTACCGGCAGGTGCTGGCCACCTATCTGTCGGGGATCGGCCTGCGCATTGTCACCGTCCCCTTCGATCGGGAGACCGGCGAAACCGACCGCGGTGCCCTGTCCGGCGTGCTCGACGCCGACACCGCGGCCGTGCTGACCCAATACCCGAATTTCCTCGGAGTGATCGAGCCGCTGGCCGAGCTGGTCGAGATGGCCCACGCCGCGGGCGCACTGGCGGTGGCGTCCGCCGACCCGGTAGCCATGGCCATGCTGCGCCCGCCGGGCGAGTTGGGCGTGGACATCGCCACCGCCGAGGGCCAGCCGCTCGGCATACCGCTGTTCTACGGAGGCCCCTACGTCGGCCTGCTGGCCACGTCGATGCGCAACGTGCGGCAGATGCCGGGGCGTCTGGCGGGGGTGGCGCACGACGCCGCCGGCCGGCGCGGGTTCGTGCTTACCCTCAAGCCGCGGGAGCAGGACATCCGCCGCGAACGCGCCACCAGCAACATCTGCACCAACGAAGCGCTGATCGCCACTGCCGTTGCCATCTACCTGGCTGCGCTCGGTCCGAACGGGCTGCAGGAGGTGGCCGACCAATGCTACCATCGCTCGCACTACCTGCAAGCCGAACTGGCGCGGCTGCCCGGCTTCAGCCTGCGATTCTCGGGGCGGTATCTGCGCGAATTCGCGTTGCGTACGCCGCGACCCCCGGCACACATCAACCGCCGGCTCTGGGAACAGCACGGCATCGTCGGCGGGCTGGATCTGGGACGCTTCGGCCTCGGGCTGGACGACTGCTGGCTGCTGACGGCGACCGAGTTGAACTCGCGCGCCGACATCGAGCGGCTGGCGACCGCCCTGGCGGAGGCGCCGGCGTGACCGCCAGACGCAACTCCGGCAACGGAGACCGCGGACCCACCGCCACGGCGGGAGCGCACGAAGCGCGGATGGGCCCGGTTCCCGCGCCGCCCGGGGCCGGGCTGCTGCCGGACCAACCGCTGCTGTTCGAGCAGTCGGTTCCCGGTCGTCGGGGGTTGCAGCTTCCGGCGCTTGATGTGCCGCGCGCCACGCCGCTCCCGGCCGCGTTGCTGCGCACCGAGCTGCCGCTGCCGGAACTCTCGGAGCCGGAGGTGGTGCGCCACTTCACCAACACCTCGCGGCGCAACTTCTCGATCGACCAGGGCTTCTACCCGCTCGGCTCGTGCACCATGAAGTACAACCCCAAGATCAACGACCGCGTCGCCGATCTGCCGGGGCTGGCCCTGATCCACCCCTACCAGGACGAGACCACGGTACCCGGCATGCTGCGCCTGCTCGGCGAGCTGCAGGAGTGGCTGGGCGAGATCGCCGGGTTGCCGGCGGTGTCACTGCAGCCCTCTGCCGGCGCCCACGGCGAACTGACCGGAGCGCTGATCATCCGCGCCCGGCATGAGGCCGCCGGCCGGCAGCGCACCACGATGCTGGTGCCCGACTCCGCCCATGGCACCAACCCCGCCACCGTGACGATGGTTGGCTACCGCACCCGCACGGTGCCGACCGGCCCTCGCGGCAACCTCGACTTCGGCGCGCTCCAGGAGGCGCTGGACGACGATGTCGCCGGCCTGATGATCACCAACCCGAATACGCTTGGGCTGTTCGAGGAACGCATCCTGGAGACGGCCGAAGCAGTGCACGCGGTCGGCGGGCTGATCTACATGGACGGTGCCAACATGAACGCCATGCTCGGTGCCGCCCGTCCCGGCGACCTGGGGATGGACATCCTGCACTTCAACCTGCACAAGACCTTCAGCGTCCCGCACGGCGGCGGCGGCCCCGGCGCGGGGGCGATCGCGGTCACCGCGGAGCTGGCTCCGTTCCTTCCGGAACCGGTGCTGTGCCGCCGGGGCGATGACTTCCGTTACGACTACGACCGCCCGCAGTCGATCGGCCGTGTGCGCGCCTTCCACGGCAACGTCAACAACGCCGTGCGCGGCTACGCCTACCTTCGCTCGCTGGGCGGCGACGGCCTCGCCGAGGTCAGCCGCCTGGCGGTGGTAAACGCCAATTACGTACGCGTGCGCCTGCAGGAGGTGCTGGAGGTGCCGTTCCCGCGCGCCTGCAAGCACGAGGTGGTGTTCAGCGCCCGTCAACTCGCCGCGGAGCACCAGGTGAGCACCCTGGACCTCGCCAAGCGGCTGATCGACTACGGCATCCACCCACCGACCATCTACTTCCCCCTCACCGTGCCGGAAGCGCTGATGGTCGAACCGACCGAGACCGAGTCCAAGGCCACCCTCGACCACTTCGTCGCCGCGCTGCGCGCCATCCTGGAAGAGGCCGCCGCCAACCCCGACCTGGTGCGCGAAGCGCCCCACTCCACCCCGCTCGGCCGCCTCGACGAGGTCACCGCCGCCCGCCGCCCAATCCTGGTCTGGCCCCACGACCAGGCAACCTGACCCTCGGGGAAATAAGAACGCTACGCTTCGGCGTCAGGTCTAACAGCCCGGCCCCGTATCCGCACTCTACCTGGAGAAATGACGCTGAAAGCAGCAACGAGCTCGTCGCCGCGGCTACCCAACACGGACGACACCATGTTCGCTTTCACGTCGGCAGACAACCCTGCGAGACGAACGAGCACGACACCGGTAGCGATCCGACCCATACGAAAAACAAGCTCGCCGAAGTCTTTGTCCGACGTGATCAGCAAGGCTCCGCTTCGATTGGCTGTATCCAATACAGCATCATCATCGATCCCCGGGTCCAACTCGGCAATATAGAACACAGCGTGTCCGTCCTGGCGTAGACGCTCGACAATGGGACTATCCACACTCTCGTCTGCAACGAGGTTCATCCACTCTCGACCGTTACGGGATATACCACATCGGCTCGCAAGACTTCCGCGGCGAAACTCAACGCGGCCAGCACCCCTTCCTTTGTCAGCCTAGGATACGCGTCCAGAATCTGCTCGATAGTCTCACCTGCGGACAATCTTTCGAGAATCAGTTCAACGGTAATGCGTGTTCCGGCGATTACGGGCTTCCCCATCATGACCGCCGGATTGGATTCTACAAACTCAGCCATCATCAATACTCTACTCCTTGAACTGTTGACGCGCGCTACAGGATCTGGCTGAGGAAGAGCTTGGTGCGGTCGGACTGGGGGTTGTTGAAGAACTCGTCGGGGGTGTTCTGCTCGACGATCTGGCCCTCGTCCATCAGCATCACCCGGTCGGCGACCTGGGAGGCGAAGCCCATCTCGTGGGTCACCACCAGCATGGTCATGCCCGATTCGGCGACGTCCACCATCACGTCGAGCACTTCCTTGATCATCTCGGGGTCCAGCGCCGAGGTGGGCTCGTCGAACAGCATGATCTTGGGACGCATGCACAGCGAGCGGGCGATCGCCACCCGCTGCTGCTGGCCGCCGGAGAGCTGACCGGGGTACTTGTGCGCCTGCTCGGGTATCTTCACCCGCTCCAGGAACTCCATCGCCACACCATCGGCTTCCTCTTTGGAGACCTTCCGCACCCAGACCGGCGCCAGCGTGCAGTTCTGCAGCACCGTCAGGTGAGGGAACAGGTTGAACTGCTGGAACACCATGCCGACCTCGCGGCGAATGGCGTCGATGTTCTTGAGGTCGTTGGTGAGCTCGGTGCCCTCAACCACGATCGATCCCTGCTGGTGCTCCTCCAGCCGGTTGATACAGCGAATCAGCGTCGACTTGCCGGAACCCGAGGGACCGCAGATGACGATGCGCTCCTGCCGCGTCACCGTGAGGTCGATGTCGCGCAGCACGTGCAGGGCACCGAACCACTTGTTGAGGCCGGCGATGCGGATGATCGGCTCGTGGGCAGATGCGTGGTCGGTGTCTGACATGCTTCGCTCCTTGTCCTTAGCGACGGGTGGTGTCGAGACGCCTCTCCAGGTTGATCGAGTAGCGCGACATGGAGAAGCAGATTACGAAGAAGAACAGCGCCGCGAGCAGGAAGGTCTCGTGATCGACCTTGCCGATCCAGTCCGGGTTGGTCTGCAGCAGCCGCGCCTGGCCCAGAATGTCGAACAGGCCGATCGTGATCACCAGGGTGGTGTCCTTGAACAGCCCGATGAAGGTATTGACGATCCCCGGAATCGAGATCTTCAGCGCCTGCGGCAGGACGACCAGGCGCATCATCTTCCAGTAGCTCAAACCGACAGCCTGCGCCGCCTCGTACTGGCCGCTCGGAATCGCCTGCAGACCGCCGCGGATCACCTCCGCCATGTAGGCCGAGGAGAAGGCGGTGATCATCACCATGATGCGGATGAGCTGATCGAGCGAAACGCCCGCCGGCAGGAACAACTCCAGGATGATGATCGCCACGAACAGCAGCGTGATCAGCGGCACCCCGCGCACCACCTCGATGAAGCCGACGGAGGCCAGCCGGACCACCGGCAGGCTCGAGCGCCGGCCGAGCGCGAGCAGGATCCCGATCGGCAGCGACAGCACGATGCCGGCAAGTCCCGCCACCAGGTTGAGCATGAAGCCGCCGAACTGGTCGGTGGAGATGCTGCGAATGCCAAACAGGCTGCCGACGACCTCTCCCTGCTCGTCGTATATCGGCAACCCGCCAACCAGCAGAAAGCCGGCGATCAGCACGTAGGCGATCGAGAAACGGCGGCCGTAGCGGGCGTAGGGAAGCTTGTCGAACAGCACGTACGCCACCGCCGGAATCAGCAGAATCACGGCGACGTTGACCCGCCAGTAGGAATCTGCAGGGTAGAAGCCGTAGAGGAACTGAGTGATGCGTTGGTCGACCCACGCCCAGCAGGCGCCCTCGCCGGTACACTCCTCCCCGATAACGCCGCTGAAGTCGGCTTGGAACAGGGCCCAACCGAGCAGCGGCGGAATGATGCGCCACAGCAGCACCAGCGCGACGATGGTCAGCACCGTGTTCAGCCAATTCGAAAACAGGTTGGCGCGCAGCCAGCCGATCACGCCCACGGTGGTGACCGGGGCCGGGCGGCCGGGCAGCATGTCCGCCCGGCTGCGGTGGAACGCGCCATTGGCGCGGGCCTGCCCCGCGGCTTCGGGATCGCTCACCGTTCCCGACGATTTCATCGATCTATACGTTCTCATCGTTCTACCAGCGCGATGCGGCGGTTGTACCAGTTCATGAACGCGGAGGTGAGCAGGCTCAGGAACAGGTAGCTGATCATGAAGATGGAGATCACCTCAAGCGCCTGACCGCTCTGGTTCAGGACGGTGTTTCCGATCGAGACCAGATCCTGGTAGCCGATGGCCACGGCCAGCGAGGAGTTCTTGGTCAGATTCAGGTACTGGCTGGTCAGGGGCGGGACGATGGCGCGCAGCGCCTGCGGCAGGATGATCTTGCGCAGCGTGAGCCCGGACGGCAGGCCGAGCGCGCCGGCCGCCTCGGTCTGCCCCCTGTTGACCGACAGAATGCCGGCGCGCACGATCTCGGAGATGAAGGCGCCGGTATAGGTCGCCAGGGCGATCCACAGGGCGACCAGCTCCGGCGTGACGTTGAAACCGCCCTGCAGGTTGAACCTGCCCATCACCGGCATGTCGAAGGCGACGGGGCGGCCCATGATGAAGTACATGAGCAGCGGCAGCCCGGCGATCAGCGCCAGCCCGGTCCAGCCCACCGGGAATTTTTCGCCAGTGGCGTCCTGACGGATCCTGGCCCAGCGCGCCAGAATCACGGTCGCCGCGATGGCGACGACCAGCCCGATCAGGATCACGATCGAGCCCTCGCCGAACACCGGCGCCGGCATCCGCACGCCGCGGTTGCTGAGGTACACGGTGTTGGCGATGTTGATGCTGTCGCGCACCCGCGGCAGCGCCAGCAGGATCACCCACCAGAAGATGATCTGCAGCAGCAACGGCACGTTGCGGGTGAACTCGACGTAGACGGTGACGATCTTGCTGACCAGGAAGTTGCGCGACAGGCGCAACACGCCGGCAAGAAAGCCGATGATGGTGGCCGCGACTATGCCTAGGGCAGCCACCAGGATGGTGTTGAGGCCGCCGACGATGAACGCACGCCCATAGGTGTGCGTCGAATCGTATTCGATGAGCCGTTGATTGATGTCGAACGCGGACGTATCGAACAGGAAGCCGTAACCCGCCGTAAGCCCGTATCGCTGCAGGTTGGCGATCGTGTTCGAGACGATGAACGCGATGAAGAGCGCCGCCCCCAGCACCAGCAGGAGCTGCAGGACGAGGCTGCGCGGAGAACCGCTCATGAGCGGTCCTCCGCGGCGGCCAGACGATGTAGACCTGCTTGGCGGTCTACCGGAACGGCGGTGCGTAGAGGATGCCTCCATCCTTGTACAGCGCGTTCAGCCCACGTTGCAGGCCCAGCGCAGTGTCCGGACCGATGTACCTGTCGAAGATCTCGGCGTAGTTGCCCTCCGCCGCAATCGCGCGCACGGCCCACTTCGCGTCAAGCCCGAGCATCTCGCCGTAGCTGCCCTCGGAGCCGAGCATGCGGTTGATCTCCGGATGGTCGGTGCCCATGGCCATGTCCTCCACGTTGCCCTGGTTCACGCCAAGCTCCTCGGCGATAATCAGCGCGTTGAGCACCCAGCGTGCGATGTCCGCCCACTGGTCGTCACCGTGGCGTACGAGCGGCCCCAGCGGCTCCTTGGAGATGATCTCCGGATACACCATGTGCGCGTCCGGATCGTCGAAGGTCGCCTTGGTCGCTGCCAGGCCGGATGCATCCGTGGTGTACACGTCACAACGGTCGGCCTCATAGGCGGCACGTGCCTCGGCGTTGGTCTCGATCGGCACCGGCTCGTAGCTCATGTTGTTGGTGCGGAAGAAGTCCGCCAGGTTGAGCTCGGTGGTGGTGCCGGTCTGGATGCAAATCGACGCGCCGTCCAGCTCCGTGGCGCTCATGACGCCCAGCGCCGTGCGCCCGATGAAGCCCTGACCGTCGTAGTAGTTGACACCCACGAAGGTCAGACCCAGGTCGACGTCGCGCGACAGCGTCCAGGTGGTGTTGCGCGCCAGCACGTCGATCTCACCCGCCTGCAGTGCCGGGAAGCGGTTCGCGCCGGTCAGGTTGACAAACGAGATCTTGTCCGGGTCTCCAAGGACGGCGGCGGCCAGCGCGCGGCAATAGGCCACGTCGAACCCGGTCCAGCGCCCCATGTCGTCAGTGAAGCCGAATCCGGCGAGGCCGGTGTTGATGCCGCACTTCAATTCGTCAGCGGCCTGTACATCTTCCAGTGTCCCCGCCTGCACGGCGAAGACCCCCACGAGCGCCACCGCGGCGGCGAGCAACACCACCTTCACGTGAACTCTCATCATCAGCTTACCTCCTGTAGCAAACTGTACGTTAAGTCCTGGAACCTCCCAGGTAGAGCCATAGCGTAAACCGCATGGGGCGTTGTTTGCAAATCACTCGCTCTGCCGCTCCCACGCCATCATAGACCTGTCTCCACGTTCAGTGTACCGCACAAGTGGCGTACCGCGCGAAGGACGAGGTGTCAGGTACGCCAGCGGTGTGGACGGGTGCTCAGCTCCGGGAAGCCGAGCCGCGAGCACAGTTCCAGGAACGGCGCTCGCGGCACGCCGTCCCAGGCGAGGTCGGCGAGCTCCTCGGCAAGCGGCACGTCCTGGCGCAAGGTGGTGAGCAGGCGGTACAGCCTCACGTCCTCTTCCGCGGCTCGCAGATTCTCCGCCAGCGCCTTGCGGCCGCGCACCGCCACTGCCCAGTTCGCGGCGTCGCGTGGGATATCGTCCACCGTACTGTAGTAGGAGAGCGTAGCGGCCGCCGACTTGGCGCCCCAGCGCGGGATTCCTGGGATGCCGTCCGCGCTGTCCCCCACCAGGGCGAGGTAGTCGGGAATCGATGCCGGCGACACGCCGAACTTGTCACGCACGCCGTCCTCGTCCAGATCGCTGTCGCGCATTCGGTTGCGCGTGACGATCCGCGTGCCCTGCACCAGTTGGGTGAGATCCTTGTCGGGCGAGCAGATGATGATCTGCTCCACTTCCGAATGATCGCGCCAGCGGGCGACGGCAGTAGCCAGGGCGTCATCGGCCTCGAACTCGATCATCGGCCACACCACGACGCCGAGACTGCGCACCGCCTCCTCGGCGGTCCCGAACTGTGCAAGCAACTCCTCGGGTACGCCCTCGCCGGACTTGTAGCCGGGAAAGAGGTCGTTGCGGAACGACTCGATCACATGGTCGAACGCCACCGCGATGTGTTCCACCTGCTCGCGACGCAGCAGGGCCAGCAGCGACTGCACCAGTCCGCGCACCGCACCGTTGGACGCCGGCCGCTGATCCGCGCCCCGGTGGTTGCGGAAGTCGGCGTAGTAGGCGCGGAACAGCTCGTAGGTGCCGTCGACGAGGTACAGCCTCATCAGCGGCCGGCTACCCGGCGAGTTGCTGAGGGGGGATGGTGTCCGCCTCCGGGCGCTCCACCGCCCGCCAGTATCCGCTGGGATCGCAGCCGCGGGCGATGATGGCGCTCGGCTCCTCCACCTCGCCGGCGTGGCGCACGTCGGGCGGCATGTAGCGAATGGTCAGCCCGCAGCGGCGCCGCCCCGAGAGGTTGGGCAGCGACCCGTGCAACAGCATGTCGGTGTGCAGCGAGAGCTGGCCGGCACGCAACTCCACCGATACCGGCGTACCGAATCGTTCCGGGTTGTGCACGTGTTCGTTGAGCACCCCGTTCTCCTCGTCGGTGACGTACTCGAAGGGAATGATTCCGCGCAGGTGGGTGCCGGGCCAGAGCTGCATGGCGCCGTTGGCTTCGTCCACGTCGTCGATGGCGATCCAGGCGGTGACAACCTTGCTCGGGGTTATCGCCCAGAACTGGGCGTCCTGGTGCCAGTACACCGCCTTGCTGTCGGTGGGGTTCTTCGAGAAGTAGTGGGTCATGATGCAGATGATGTTGGGCCCGACGATGTCTTCCACGTAGTCGAGCATGCGGGGGTGGCAAACCAGGTCATACAGACCGCGGCAGTGGTTGTGCCAGCCGTTCACGGCGTAGTTGTCCAGTCCGGCCGCCGTCGCCATCTCCAGCAGCCGATCGAAATAGGCGCGCTGGGCCGCGGTCTCTTCGGCATCGAGCAACTCCAACGGAAAGACATAGCCGTGCTGATTGAAGTGTGCGATCTGCTCGGCCGAGAGGTGGCGCGGAGCTCCGTCGGCCACCGGGAAGAAGCGCAGGTCACGCTCCAGGCCGGGATGAGCATCGGTGACAGGCATGGGCACCATTTATGCCATGTGCTACCGGAGCATGCAAGTCAAGCTGCGTGAGCTGCGTACTTGCTCAATGGGCCGCGCCTTCGGTCAGCGCCGTCGGGCGACGATGAGCCCGTCGCGAATCGGCACCAGGGTAGTGATCCAGGCGTCGTCGCCAGTGACCATGCGGGTGAATTCACGCACGCCATCGAGATCGGCACCGCTCGCCTCCGGATCGAAGACGCGCCCGCGCAGCAGCATGTTGTCGATGATCAGCACACCGCCCGGGCGCAGCTTGGCAGCGATCACCGGCAGCGCCGCGGGGTAGCCGTCCTTGTCGATGTCGTTGAAGATCAGGTCGAAGCTGGCGTCCTCCTCCGCGGTGAGCGCCTGCACTGCCTCACCGACGTGGTAGCGTACCAGGTCGCCGTAGCCCAGTGCCGCCAGGTGGCGGCGGGCACGCTGCGACAGCTCTTCGTCCCACACCACGTGATGCACTGCACCGCCCCCGTTTTCCTGGACCGCACGACAGAACCAGGCGGTGGAATAGCCGTAGCCGGAGCCGAGCTCGTACACCTGGCGGGCGCCGATCATGCGCGCCACCAGGTAGCACAGATTGCCCGAGGCGGGACCCACTATCGGGAAGCGATGCTCCCGTGCCCACTGCTCCATGGATACCAGCTCGGGATGCCGTGCCGGCACCAGGCCATCCAGGTAGCTGCCCAACTGCTGCGAAAGAGGAGGCGTCGTATCTGCCATCGTGGGTCCAGCCTGAACCGCGCGGCGCGGTCGTGGCAAGCACCGGGCGGTGGCGAGACTGGTCAGGTGCCCGGCGCCAGCAGGGCGGCGACCTCCGCGTGCCCGCGGCGTTGCGCCCAGGCGTGCGGCTGCGCCCACGCCGGCACCGCCGCCGGTTCCGGACGCGGTCCCCGCTGCGCCAGCAGGAAGCGCACGAACTCCGGCTGTCCGCAGCGCGCCGCCCAACCCAGGGGCGTGGAGCGGAACTCCTCGTCCACCGCGTCGAGGTCGGCGCCGAACTCCAGGAACAGCTCGGCGGACTTGACGTCGCCGCGCGCGGCGATGTGGTGCAGCGGCCGGATCTGCTGCCAATTGGGCAGATCGGGGTCCATCCCCTGTTCCAACAGCAAACGCGCCAGAGGCAGCGAGAGCCACAGGTAGGTCTGACAGTAGGTGACCACCGGCGGCACGCGGAGCCCGCGCGCCAGCAGCAGGCGCAGCAACCCCTCGTGGCCTGCCTGGATGCAGTGAGGAAACGCCTGCTCCACCGCCGTTGCGTCGAACAACTCCGGTCGCGCCTCCAGCAGGGCCGCGACGGTGTCGACGTCGCCGCGGTAGCAGTGGGCTGCGAGCCCCATCCGGCCGCCGTAACGGTAAAGCAGCGCCCGCAACTCGGCGCTGGCCGCGGCCGTGGTGGGAGTCCCGGAAGACTCCACCTCGGCGTTCGGGTCGGCGCCTGCCGCCAGCAGCAGCGCGACGATTTCCTGATGGCCATGGTGGGCCGCTGCCCACAGCGCGAAGCCGCGCGGGCAGTTCTGCCCCTCCGGCAGATTGGGGTCGGCACCGGCCGCCAGCAGCCGGCGCACGATTGCCAGGTGGCCGCGTTCCGCGGCGGCGGACAGCGGCCGCTTACCACACGCCTCGGCCAGATTGGCCGTAGCGGCATCGGCGCGGATCAGCTCCTCCACGCGCGTCTCGTCGCCCAGAGCGGCAGCTATCGTCGGTGAATAGTCCGCGCCGCGGTCAAGCAGGTGCCGAGCCAGCGCCAGGTCGTCGCGCCGCCCCCAGTACGGGTCGCGCCACAGAGCCAGCACCACGGGGCGGAAGCCGGCCCCTCCGAGCCGGTCGTCGCCGCCGAAGCCAGGTGCGTCGATGTCCGCGCCGGCGTCCAGCAGCAGGTCGACCAGGTCCCCGCGCCCGGCCGCCACGGCGTAGTGCAGCGGCCTCCGGCCAAGATGGTCGCCGCGGTCGACGAGGCGGGGATCGTCCGCCAGCAGGCGCGCCAGCCCTGCCGCGTCGCCGCCGACAACTGCCGCGTGCACGGCGTGCCGGACGCCCGCGGAGGAAAGGCGCCGATCAAGAGTCTCGCGCAGAAACCGGGCGACCTGCGGGTGGCCGCGATCGTCGGCCATCTGCAACAGGGTGTCGTTACCGTACAGGGTGTTGCGATGGCTGAGATCAGCTCCGGCGGACACCAGCAACCGCACCGCCTCCAGGTGTCCCTCGCGCACGGCGAAGTGCAACGGCTGCATGTACCAGTAGCCGGCGGCCACCAGGCTGGGATCTCGCTCCAGGGCGCCGCGAAGCGAATCCAGGTCGCCGGCGCGGGCCGCGGTCAGCACTTGCCAGACGTCCTCGCCGCGCCAGCCGCCGCTGCCGTACCGAGTGCCGGCGCCAAGCTCCTGTGGCCGCAGCAGGCGGGGCCCTTCCACGGTACGACGCAGTGTGCAGAAGGGACGCCAACGCGACAAGGGAGCACCGCAGCAGAATCGCTGCGCGCGCTTGGGTCGATCCTATCCGAACCAGATGCCGAGGTACTTGGTGAACCAGAATACGGCGGCGTAGGTGGCGGCCTTACGGCAACAACTCCGCGATGACCGGCGCGTGATCGCTGGCGATCATCCCCTCCTTCTTCTTGCGGTAGTCGCGGTCGATCCACACCTCCCGGGTGTACCCCGTCAGCTCCCCGGTCGCCAGCAGGAAGTCGATGCGCAGGCCCAGATTCTTGTGGAAGTTGCCGGCCCGGTAGTCCCACCAGGAAAAGTGGCTTCCTTCGGGGTGGCGATGACGGTAGAGGTCGTTCAGACCGAGCGCGGTCAGCGCGCCGAACCGCTCCCGCTCGTCGGGAGTGTGGAAGATCTTGCCCTGCCAGGTGGCCTCGTCCCAGGTGTCGAGGGGGCCGGGACAGAGGTTGAAGTCGCCGCCCACCACCAGCGCGCCGGATCCGGCCAGTTCCTGGCGCACGAACGGCACCAGCGCGTCGAGAAACGTCAGCTTGTGGGCGAATTCCTGATGTCCGACGCGGCGCCCGTTGGGCACGTACACGGAGATGCAGGAGAGCGTACCGAGGCCGGTCAGCTCCACCTCGGCGCCCACCAGCCGCGCGCCCTGCTCCTCCAGCCCGGGCAGGCCGCGAGTCACCGGCCGGAGCGCGCCGATGCTGGCGCTGCGGGCCAGAATGGCAACCCCGTTCCAGCTCTTCTGGCCGTGCACTACCGCCTGGTAGCCGGCCTCCTCCAGCTCCGCGTGGGGGAACCGGTCGGCGCTCAGCTTCAGCTCCTGCAGCAGCACCAGGTCCGGCGCACGCGCCTGCAGCCAGTGGCGCACGAACCCCAGGCGCGCCTGCATCCCGTTGATATTCCAGGTGGCGATGATCATCGGCCGCCCCTCCCGAGAGCCGACATCTGGCGCCGGTTGAGCGCGGCATAGTGGCCGTCCCGGGCCATGAGGTCGTCGTGCCTGCCGCGCTCCACCACGCGCCCGTCGTCGATGACGAAGATCACGTCGGCGTTGCGGATGGTAGCCAGCCGATGGGCGATGATGATGGCCGTTCGCCCCGCCAGCAACCGCTGCAGGGCGCGTTGAATGATCGACTCGGTGATCGAGTCGACACTGGAGGTAGCCTCGTCCATGATCAGGATGCGCGGGTCGGCCAGCACCGCGCGCGCCACCGAGATGAGCTGGCGTTGCCCCACCGAGAGATTGCGACCGAACTCGGTCACCACCGTATCGAACCCCAGTGGCATGGCTGCCACGAACCGGTCCAGGCCCACGGCGGCGCTCGCCGATGCCACCGCGGCCGCGTCGGCATCGGGACGCCCGAAGGCGATATTGTCGCGGATGGTGCCGGCAAACAGGAACGGCTCCTGCGGCACCAATGCCAGATGGCGCCGCAGGTTCTCCTGCGCCAGGTCGCGCACATCGTGGCCGTCGAGCAGAACCGCACCGCCAGTGACCTCGTAGAAGCGGGAGATGAGGCTGACGATGGTGGTCTTGCCGGCTCCCGTGGGACCGACCAGGGCGGCGGTCTGACCCGCCTCGATCACCAGGTCGACGTCATGCAGCACCGGCGCGCCGGGGTGGTAGGCGAAGTCGACGCCGCGCAACTCCACCCGCCCCGTGAGCCATGGCTGCCAGGGCTCCGGTCCCGCCGCGGCGCCGCGGCGGTCGCGCACCGCCGGTCTGGTGTCCAGCAGCCGCATCACGTTCTCGGCGCCGGCCATGGCCGACTGCATGGTGGCGTAAAGCTGGCTGAGTTCCTGAATCGGCTGAAAGAATCGGCTCACGTAGGCCAGGAACGCCACCACTACGCCCAGCGTCAGGGTGCCGCGAGCCACTGCCAGCCCGCCGACCAGCAGAATCGCGCCGGTGGCAACCATCGCCAGCAACTCCACGCTGGGCATGAAGGTGAAGGTCAACGAGGCGGCCGCGATGTGGCTGTCGCGATTGGCCTCGTTCACCTCGCTGAACCGGCGGCGGGCGATGCGCTGCTGGCCGAACGCCTGAATCACGCCCATCCCGGCGATAGCCTCGGCCAGGTTGCCCACGACGCCGGCTACGCGCTCCCGCGTGATGCGGAATGCCCGCCGCGCCCGCAACGAGAACACCCACGTCGCCAGCAGCATCAACGGCACTACGGCAAAGGTCACCAGCGCCAGCTCCACGTCGAAGGTCAGCATCGCCACCACGATGCCGGCCAGCAGCAGCGTGTCCCCGGCGATCGCTACCAGTCCCTGCGACAGTGCTTCGTTGATCACCGCCACGTCCCCGATCACGTGGGAAATGGTGACGCCGATGATGTGGCGGTCGTGATAGCTCACCGACAGCCGCTGCAGATGGCGGTGCAACTCCGCACGCAGGGTGGCGAGCACCCGCTGGCCGACCCAGGAAAGCAGGTAGCGCTGCAACGCGGACAGCCCGTAGATACCGACGAACGCCGCTCCGAGCGCCGCCGTGATTGCCATCAGCCCCAGCACGTCGCCATTGGCGATGGGACCGTCGATGGCGACCTTTATCAGCAGCGGTGCCAGCAGGCTGAGGCCGGTGGTGCCGATCATGCAGCCGAATGCGGCCGCCATGCGCAGCGTGTGCGGCCGCAGATAGCGCACCAGACGCAACAGCGCACCCGCGGAGCCGCCCTCGCGCACCGCTCCGAACGACCGCAGCAGGGAGTTGGGACCGCCTCCGCCGAACATCGAGCTCACGCCGTGCCACCCTCCGCGCTACCCGCCGACTCGCGCTGCATCTGCTCCCGGCAGATTGCGCGGTAAGTGGGCGAGGCCTCCATCAGTTCCGCGTGCCGCCCGCGTGCCGTGATGCGGCCCTCGTCCAGCACCACCACCACGTCCGCCAGCTCCAGGGTGCTCAGCCGCTGTGCGATCACGTAGGAAGTGCGTCCCGCCAGCAGTCGCCGCAGCGCTTCGTGTATCAGCTCCTCGGTGTGGGCGTCCACGCTGGAGGTGGCGTCGTCCAGGATCAGGACCCGCGGATCGACCAGCAAGGCGCGGGCGATGGCGATGCGCTGCCGTTGTCCCCCGGACAGGGTCACGCCGCGCTCGCCGACCATCGTGTCGTAGCCTTCTTCCAGCTTCCTGACGAAGTCGTGGATGCACGCCGCCCGCGCCGCCTCGTGCACCTCCGCGTCGGTGGCTTGCGGGCGCCCGAAGGCGATGTTGTCGCGGATGCTGGCCGCGAACAGCACCGGATCCTGCATCACCACGCCGACCTGGGAACGCAGCGACGCGAGGGTCACCTCGCGCAGGTCGTGGCCGTCGATGCTCACGCTGCCCGCGTCCGGATCGTAGAGGCGCAGCACCAGCCCGGCCAGCGTGGTCTTGCCGGAGCCGGTAGCTCCCAGCAGCGCCACCGTGGTGCCGGCGCGCACCTCCAGGTCCACGTCCCGCAGAGCCCAGCCGCCATCGCCGCCGTCCACGCCGTCTGCGTGAGCAGCGTCACCCATGCCGTTGCCGGCATAACGGTAGGACACGCCCGCCATCCTTACCGTGCCGCGAATCGGCGGCAGCGCGGGCGCGTCCGGGCGCTCCTCCACCCCGTCGGGGGCATCGAGCACCGCGGCGATGCGCTCGCCCGAGGCCGCCGCCATGGCCAGCATGGGGATCACCAGGCCCACCCGGCGAATCGGCGCGAAGAGCTGGGTCAGGTAGGTGGTGAACGCCACCAGCTCGCCGATGGTGAGGCTGCCGTTGATGGTGAACACGCCGCCGGCGCCGACCACCAGCACCAGGCCGAAGTTGGCGATCAGGTCGAGCAGCGGCGAATTCACCGCGGTCAGACGCGCGTTCTGTGCGGCAATGTCGAACCAGGCATCGTTCTCGGTACGGAAGCGCTCGATCTCGTTCCGCTCCTGGGCGAACGCCTTGACCAGCCTCACGCCACGCAGGTTCTGCTCCAGCAACGAGGTGAGGACACCGAGCTGGTGCTGCAGGCGCGAGGCCAGGGGCCGCTGGCGGCGGCCGTACTGGTAGCCGCGAACGACCAGCAGCGGCATGGTCGCCAGCGCCAGCACGCCGAGCAGCGGGTTCATGGCGATCAGCACCGCCAGGGTGGCCAGGAACAGCACCGCCGCGTCCACCACCCGCAGCACCGCCCGCCCGGTGAGAAAGCGGATGCGCTCCACGTCCTGCACCGCGCGCTGCAGGAGCTGGCCCGACTCCATGCGGCTGATCAGCGACACCGACATGGCGGTGAAGCGGGTGAACATCTCCTGGCGCAGGGTGGCGGCCACTCCTTGCGAGACCATCTCGGTCCAGCGGCCCATGAGGAATGCCAGCACGGCTCGCAACAGGGCCAGCAACAGGAGGATCCCGACCGCGCGCCAGACCACCTGCAGGTCCTGCCTGGCGATGCCGTGGTCGACGATCCAGCGCACCAGTTGCGGAATGGCGGTGAGGGTGGCGGTACCGAGGAGCATCACCGTGTAGATGGCGGTCACCCGACGCCAGCGCGGCGCCAGGTAGGCCAGAAACCGACGGTTGATACGGAACGCGGAGAGCTGGGTGTGGCCGGTCGCGGGCGGAGCAGCGTTGTTGGGCACAGACGTAGGCAGCGGCGGCGGCGTATGATCCGTCCGTCATGGACAGTGTCTCATCCTTGCGCCAGACCCCGCAAGGGCAAGCCGCCGCGCCGTTGCGGTCGGTGAGCCTGGGCGCCGGCGTGGAGCAACGCATCGCGGCGTTCGTGGAGGGCAGCGCGCGCCGGCTGGAGCTGCCGGCGGAGGCCGCCGCGTGGCAGGAGCAGGCGGCCGCCCTGCGTGTGCGCTGCCGCGAGCTGCTGCTGCGCGGCCATCCCACCGGCGTGCTGGAGGAGCGCCCCCAGGTGGTGTGGGGAGAGACCCTGCAGCCGGCGCCCGAGTATCGCATCCGCAAGCTGCGCTTCGAGGGCTATCCCGGGGTGTGGGTGCCGGCGCTCTGGTACGAGCCGGCCGCCGCCTCCGGACAGGACCCCGTCCCGGCGGTGCTGAACTCCAACGGCCACCACGCCGGCGGGGTGGCGATGGACTACAAGCAGGCGCGCTGCATCAACCTGGCCAAGCGCGGCATGCTGGCGCTGAGCTTCGAGTTCCTGGGAATGGGAGAGACCGCGAGCCTGGGAGCCCACAACCAGCAACTGCTGCTCGACCTGCTCGGCCAGTGCGGCGCGGGCGTGTTCCTGGTGGTGATGAAGCGCGCCCTGGACCTGCTGCTGGAGCACCCGGCGACGGACCCGGAACGGACCGCGATGACCGGTCTCTCCGGCGGCGGCTGGCAGACCGTGCTGCTGGCAGCGCTGGACCAGCGGGTGCGGGTGGTGGTGCCGGTGGCCGGGCACATGCCGGCCTGGGCGCGGCGCGACCTGCCGGACGTGGGGGACGCCGAACAACTGCCCGCCGACCTGTGCACCGTGGCGGATTACGACACCCTGTCCGCCCTGCTCGCCCCGCGCCCGACCCTGTTCATCTTCAATCGCTACGACGACTGCTGCTTCCAGCCGCACAAGTCGGTCGCCGGCACCTACGAGCCGGCACGGGCCGCGTTCACCCTGCTCGGGGCGGCCGACGCCTGCGCCCTGCACGTGTGCGAGGAGCCCGCCCACAACTACGGCCCCGACAACCGGTCGCAGCTCTACCGGTGGCTGAACCGCCACTTCGGACTGCGCACCCCGGCCGCCGACCTGCCGTGGGAGCAGGAGGTGCTGAGCGAGGCGGAGTTGGCGGTGGGACTGCCGCCGGCCCGCCCCTCGTTCGCCACCATGGCCGGCGCGCTGCTGGAACAGCTCCGCCACCGAGAGGCGGCGGCCCCGCGCGCGCCCGACCGCGCCGCGGTGGCGCGGGTGCTGCGCTACCGGGAGAGCGCGGTCTCCGCGGTCACGGTGCTCACGAGCCGGGTCTACGACGGTGCCGTGCTGGCCGAGGAACTGCTGCTGGAGATGGACCGGCGCTGGCCGCTGCCGGCCGTCCTGGTGCGGCCCGAGGCGCCTGTCGGAGCCGCGCTGGTGGTGGGCGACGGCGCGCATCCGGCGCCGGCCGAGCTGACCTCGCGGGCCGCCGGGCTCGCCCACACGGTGCTGGCGGTGGACCTGCTGGGCTGCGGTGCGCTGCGTCCCGAGCCCCGCTCCACGCTGCTGCTGGGCACCGTGGGGCGGCCGCTGCTGGGGATGCAGGTGGCTCAGATTCTGGCGCTGGCGCGGTGGCTGCGCGAAGTCGCCGGCGACCGACCGCTGCACGTGCAGGCCGGCGGCCGCGCGCCCGGCGTGGCGGCGCTGCTCGCGGCCGCGCATACGCCGGCGGCGTTCGCCGCAGTGGAGACGCCCGCCCTGCCGCGTTCGCTCGACACGCTGGTCGAGTTGCCCGTGGCGTTCGAGAGCGCCGACACGGCGCTGTTCTGCTTCGGGCTGCGCGCCACGCTCGACCTCGACGACCTGCAGCGACTGGCCACCGGGGTGATCGTACTGGCGCACCATCGCGGGCGGCTCTGGAGACACCCTTACCTTCAGCTTCGGCGCCCAGGGGTGTAGCGCATGCTCCGCAACCACGGTAGCGTCGCGGCAGCGTTACCCGACCGCATCACGGCCTCCATGGCCGCGGAGCTGGTGCCGTTGCGCGGGCATGGCATAACGGTACCCGGCCCCGGCGGTCCGCTGATGGTCTACCGCTCCGGCATGGGCGCTCCCGTGCTGCTGGTGCACGGCCTCACCGCGAGCGCGCTGCAATGGCACCCGGTGGTGCCGGTGCTGGCACGCCGCTACGAGGTGATCGCCGTCGATGCCCGCGGTCACGGTCGCAGCGCGCTGGCAGGCCCGGCCGCCGACCGGCTCGGCTATGCGGCCCGTCATCACGCGGCCGACCTGGTCGCGGTGCTGGACCGGCTCGGCATTGCGCGTGCAGCCCTGGTGGGGCAGTCGATGGGCGCCGAGAACGTCGCCTGCTGCGCCGCGCGCTATCCGGAACGGGTTGCCTGCGTAGTGCTCGAAGATCCGCCCTGGTGGCCCCTGCCGCAGGCCCCGCTCAGCGCGCGCCGCGCCATGCGCCACGAGTGGCACGCGCAGTTGCTGGCGGAGCAGCGGCTGCCCGACGCGGAGCTGCGGGCGCAGCGCGCCGGCCCCGATCCCGGCCTCCCGCCGGCGCTGGCCGAGGAGGCGCTGGCGGACCGCCGCCGGCTCACGCCGGCGGTGCTGGAGTGGCTGGTCGAGCGGGAACACTGGAGCCGTTTCGTACCCGAGCTGGTCGCCCCCACGCTGCTGCTGACCGGCGATCTGGACCAGGGCGCGATCGTCAGCCCGCTGGTGGCGCGGCAGGTGCAGGCGCGCCACGCCATGGCTGGAAGCGGGTGCCAGGTCCGAGTGCGCCACGTGGCGGGGGCCGGGCACGGTATCCACGACGGGCGGCCGCGGGAGTTTCTCGCCGCCGTGCTGCCCTTTCTGGCCGCCCACGCCGGCTGCTGAGCACGCCCGTGGAACAGTGGCGCAGGAACCTCTACCTGGCCTGGCTGGCGCAGATCCTGACCCTCAGCGGCTTCGGCTTCATCCTGCCGTTCATCCCGCTGTTCATTCGCGAGCTGGGGGTGACCGAGCCGTCATCGCTCAAGCTGTGGGCGGGCCTCACGGCCGGGGCGCCCGGCCTGGTGATGGCCGTGGCGGCCCCGTTCTGGGGGATGGTGTCCGACCGCTTCGGGCGCAAGGTGATGATCGTGCGGGCCCTGGCCTCGTCCATGATCATCGCGGTAGCCCTGGGCTTCGCACCGACGGTGCAGGTGGTGTTTGCGCTGCGGGCGCTGCAGGGACTGTTCAGCGGCTCGGTGACCGCCGCGGCGACGCTGGTGGCGGTCGGCACGCCGCGCGTGCATCTGACCCGGGCCCTGGGGCTGATGGGCTCTTCGACCTTCATCGGCTCCAGTCTGGGGCCGCTGGTGGGCGGGGTTTCCGCCGACCTGTTCGGATTCCGGTTCTCGTTCTTCGTGGGAGCCGGGCTGATAGCCGTGGGACTGGTGCTGGTGGTGCTGTTCCTGCAGGAGCCGGGCGGAGAGCCCTCCGCACGGCGCCGCCTGGCCGCGCGGCCCCCACGCGCCGGCCGGCCGCCGGTCCGCGAGCTGCTCAGCCTGCCCTTCCTGCTGCTGTTCGCGGTGATATTCCTGCTGCGCTTCGCCCGCGCCCAGCCGACGGCGTTCATTCCCCTCTACGTCGCCGAGCTGCGCGCCGGGAGTCTCGGCGCTGCGGTGGCGGGCGACGCCGCCATCACGGGCCTGATCATGGCCGGCTCCGCCGCCGTGGCCGCCGCCGCCGGCATCACCCTGGCGCGGCTGGGGGACCGCTTCAACAAGCTGTGGCTGATCGCCGTCAGCTCCGGGCTAGGGGCACTGGTGGCGCTGCCTACCTTCTTCGCCCCCAACCTGGCGCTGTTCGCGCTGTTCTTCATCGCGAGCGGGTTCGTCCTGGGCAGCGTGCAGCCGTTCGTGCAGTCGTACCTGTCGGTGCACAGCGCGCGGGCGCGGCACGGGATGCTGTTCGGACTGCAGAACATGGTCGGCGGACTCGGTTTCGGCCTCGGACCGCTGGCGGCAAGCTGGACTTCGATTCTCACCAGTACCCGGCATGTGTTCCTGTCGTATACCCTGTCATTTGCAGGCATCACGCTGTTGATGCTGGCAGCGCGGCTGCTCGGCCGGCGCTTCACTCGCGCACTGCCGCGGCCGCCACAAGGAGAAACCTGATGCAGATCACCGCCGTCGAGACGCTGTTGGTGGATCGCTACCTGTTCGTGCAGGTCCATACCGACGCCGGCATCACCGGCCTCGGCGAGTCAGGCGCGTGGGGCTTCCTGGAGGCGTCGGCCGCGGCCGTAGAGACCTTCGCCCGGTACCTGGTCGGCCAGGACCCGCTCCGCATCGAGCACCACTGGCAGTACCTGTACCGCTGGTCGCACTTCCGCGGAGCCGCCATCATGGGCGCGCTCAGCGCCGTCGACATCGCCCTGTGGGATATTGCCGGCAAGCACTTCGGGGTACCGGTGTACCAACTCCTCGGCGGCAAGTGCCGCGACCGGGCACGGGTCTACTACCACGTGAACGGGGGCACCAAGGAGGAGTTGATCCAGGGCTGCATCGACGCCCACGCGCGCGGCTTCACCGCCGTCGGCCACCTGACGCCGTTTCTGGACGAGCCGCCCGATCGCCCCTACTTCAAGACCCACGCCGACAAGATGGCGGATGCCATCGACACGGTGCGCCGCTATCGAGAGGCGGTGGGCAACGACGTGGACCTGTGCATCGAGATCCACCGCCGCCTGACCCCGGCCGAGGCGGTGGTGCTGGGCCGTGGCATCGAGCCCTACCATCCCTTCTTCTACGAGGATCCGATTCTGCCCGACAACCTCGACGAGATGGCCCTGGTAGCGGAACGGATTCACGTACCCATCGCCACCGGTGAGCGGCTGCACAGCATCTGGGAATACCAGGCGCTGTTGCAGCGCGGTGCCGTGCAGTACGTGCGGCCCGACGTGTGCATGGTCGGGGGCATCTCACACGCCAGGAAGATCGCGGCCCTGGCAGAGGCGTTTCACGTGCAGGTGGTGCCGCACAATCCGTTGAGCCCGGTGAGCACCGCGGCCTGCATCCAGCTCGCCGCCGCCATTCCCAACTTCGCCCTGCAGGAGCTTCCGGTCGGCGAGGAGGTCCCCCCGAAGCGCACCATCGTCGACCGGCCGCTGGCGGTGGACGCGGGATTTCTGCTCTTGCCGGATCGTCCGGGCATCGGCATCGAGCTGGCGCCGGACGCGTGCGAGCGGCATCCCTACCGGCCGCGTGCGGTGGAGACGCGCCTGCAGAGCGACGGCTCGGTGATGGATCAGTAACTCAGCGGGGTCAAGCAGCTTAGGCCGGCTTGGCCGGTTTGCCCTCGCCCGGCCGGAATGCCTTGACCACCTCCGGGTTCACCTCCAGGCGCGGACCGCCGATCAGGTCGACACAATAGGGGATGGCGGGGAACACCGCATCGAGACATTGGCGGATGGCACGCGGGCGGCCGGGCAGGTTGACGATCAGCGTGCTGCCGCGCACGCCCGCGGTCTGCCGCGACAGGATCGCGGTGGGTACGTACTGCAGGCTGACCTGGCGCATCAGCTCGCCGAATCCGGGCAGCATCTTCTGGCACGCGTCTGCGGTGGCCTCGGGCGTGACGTCGCGCACCGCCGGGCCGGTGCCGCCGGTGGTGACGATCAGGCAGCAGCCCTTGTCCTCGGCCATCTCGATCATGGCCGCGGTGAGCTGATCGCGCTCATCGGGGATGATCCGGTACTCGCTGCTCCACGGCGAGACCAGGTATTCGCCGAGAGCGGCTACCACCGCCTTGCCCGGCACATCCTCGTATACGCCGGCAGCGGCGCGGTCGGAAACGTTGATGATGCCGATCCGCGCCTCGGTCGCAACGCCCATCAGGTCACGTCGCGGAGCTCCAGCCCCTCGTCGTGCAGGTACTGCATCAGCCCCTTCCTGTCCACGGTGCGCAGCGCGCGCGCGGACAGGCGCAGGGTGACGGTGCGGCCTTCCTCGGGCAGGTAGAGGCGCTTGCGCTGCAGGTTGGGCCGCTGCACGCGCCGCGTCCTGTTCTGGGCCTTGGATACATTGTTGCCGGCCATCGGCTTCTTGCCGGTGATCTTGCAGATTCGTGACATGACAGTGCTCTGTTGCGGCAATATGCTACATTCGTATGGGTCCCGCCAAGCGTTCGCTTGGGCCATGCGCGCCCCCACCACGGTGGCAGCAGCGCCAACGAGGAGCGTGTGGCGCGCTCGGCGCACGCCGCGACCCCATGCTTCGTCAGTCTGGTACACGGCACGCGGCGGCGTCGGATCTGCGCGCCATGGGGAAGGACGAGACGTCGAACCCATATTGCTGGAGGTGCGGAGATGAATTCTGGTTCCGCTGCCGCGGACATCCTGGAGGGTGAAGAAGCCGTCGACGATATCGATGAGTCCCGCGAGATAATCCCATACGTATACTCGATCACGGCGTATGGGGCCGACTACCCGGTCGACTCTCTCGTGAAGCGAATAGATTCCGGTGACATTGTAGTTCCTCGCTTCAGTTGGCAAGACGCGGCCTCCCAGATCACCGGATTCCAACGTGAATATGTGTGGCCGCGCCCGAAATCCGATCGGTTCATCGAATCTCTTCTTCTTGGACTACCAGTCCCGGGGATCTTCCTGGTCAAGGAGCCGTCCGGTCGCTTCCTGGTGCTTGATGGACACCAGCGTCTGCACACCCTGCAGTCATTCTACAGCGGTGAGATTCATGGCAAGGTGTACCGGCTGGATGGCGTAGAGACTCGCTTCCAGAAAAAGCGCTACGAGGATCTCGACGTCGAGGACCGCCGCCGGCTGGATGACAGCATCATCCACGCGACCGTGATTCGGCAGGATGAGCCAACCGAGGATCAGAGTAGCGTCTACATGATCTTCGAGAGACTCAATACCGGCGGTGTGAATCTTCAGCCGCAAGAAATCAGGGTCGCACTCTACCACGGAGAACTGGTGCGCGTGCTCCGGCAGCTCAATGAGTTACCCGCCTGGAGGAATCTATACGGCAAACGGTCTCGCCGCCTCAAGGACATGGAACTGATTCTGAGGTTCTTCGCCTTCTATTACCGTGCAGGCAACTATAAGAGCCCGATGAAGGAATTCCTGAACACCTACATGGCAAGCAACAAGGACCTGGCTTGCCAGGGCAAGGATGAGCTGGTGCAGATCTTTACCGATACCGTCACGCTTCTTGATGGCGCCGTTGGCCATAACGCCTTGCGCCCGCTCAGGGCGGTGAACGCGGCGGTCGCGGACTCGGTCATGACGGGACTGGCTCGCCGGATTAAGAGGGCACCGATACATGATGCATCGCAGGTGGCACAGAGGTACGAAGCATTGTTGAAGGATCATGACTACCAACGGGCAATCGCTGACCGCACAGCACACGAATCCAATGTCGACACCCGCATCAACGCAGCAACAGCAGCTTTCGCAAACGTGGAATGACCGGACGCGCGGAGGTTGCCAGACAACGCCGGCAACTCGATACGACCTTCTCGCGTGCCGGCAATCTCCACGCTGACGTCGAGCTTCTGTCTGATTTCGCCCGATACCTCTGTGTCCTGGTTTCCGGCTATGTGGAATGCACCAATCTGGCCGGTGCGCCGCAGGTGGCAGCCGATGAGCGAATCGTGCAGTTGCGCGGTCGGCAGGATCGGCACAAAGTGTCGATATTGACAGAGCACGCAAGTTCGCGCATCGTGCCACCTGAGAGTGGAGTTCAATTGGGATGAGAAGAAGAACGCGACACTGAAGGCGAAGCGTGGGATTACGTTTGAGGAGATCGTGTCAGATATTAGCGCAGGGAAACTGGTGACCGTGCTGCAGCACCCCAACCGGACGCGGCATCCAAACCAGGAACTCTACCTCGTCAACCACAACAACTATATCTATGTGGTTCCCGTGGATATGGAGTCGTTTTCGGAGACCGCGCTAATGAGGACGATTTCCCCAGTCGAAAGTACACCAGGGAGTATTTGCCATAGGGGGCACGGGTATGAGGGTAGACACCGGGCGGCGATTCGAGTATCTCGATGACGAAGAGCGTGAGCTCGCCGAATCCGTCGAAAACGGAGAGTGGGAGCCGGTTGAGAATATTGAAAGGGCAAGGGAGCGGGCGGTTCGATACGCAGCAGCTACGTTGCAGCGTCTCAATGCAACGAGTGCACCAATCGCTTTTCCAGATGGAAACTTCGACTGGAAAGCATTCTCCGAGTCCTTCCAGCGACTGTTCCCTGAACACTCCCAGTTGCCCCGGGACTACTTGATTTCCAAGTCAGCATGATCCGTTCACGAGTTCCCCATCGGGATTCGTGCGGACGCGGGTAATTGCAGGCTCGCTCTCCCCGGCGGCGTTCTTGGCAGCAACCGAGAACTCGTACTCAGTATCTGGCTTCAAGCCAACGACACCGGCATGCGTTAGCGGCGTCTCAAAACCGAGTGACCACTTGTTGGAGCCAATCTCCCTGACGCGCACCACATACGTACATACCCGGTTTCCATTGAGCCTCTATAACACGTCCCTCTCTCTGAGGGAGCACGACGAAAACGGTGTTGCCGTCCCACGCAACGGACGGCCCTTTTGGTCCTTCGCTTTTCGCCATTAGCAGTTCAAGCGCAGCACAATTGATGCCTCTATGTCAACTAAGGGATGTGACATGACTCTGCGCTGCATCGAGCATGTACGCACAGCGGTCTCCCGTCAGCCGGCCGCTGAACTCTCGAGACGGGCACGTACCGAGGCAAGCACGGCGTCGAGGTCGGCCACGTGCCTTGCGCCGGCGGTGGCGAGCGTGGGTCGGCCACCGCCGCCGCCACCTGCCTTGGCCGCCGCCTCCTTGGCCAGGACGGCCGCGGAGATGCCGGGTTTCGCCGCGGCCAGATCGTCGCTCACCGCGCAGGCGATCGCCAGCCGACCGCCGAGCGTCGACACCAGGAATGCCACCGTGCCAGGCGCCCCGGTGCGCAGCCGTTCGGCGAGGGTCTTGAGCGCGGCCGGCTGCTGGTCGTCGAAGGAACGCAGGATCAGCCGCACGCCGCCGATCTCCTGGGCTTCGGCGGCCAACAGCCTGGCCTGCTGAGCGCTCCGCTCCGCCTCCAGCGTCTTGACGCGCTTCTCCAGTTGCCGGGCGTGCTGCACCAGCTCCTCGGCGCGCTGGTCCAGCTCGGCGACCGAGCCGCCGACCAGCGCGCTGACCCGCTGCAGGGTGGCGCGCTGCGTCTGCATAAGCCCGACTGCGGCGGCGCCGGTAAGCGCCTCGATACGGCGCACACCGCTGGCAATGCTGCCCTCCGAGGTGACCACGAAGGGGCCGACCTGTCCGGTACGGCCGACGTGACAGCCACCGCACAGCTCCAGGCTCACCGGCTCCGACTCGGTGCCGACGCGCACCACCCGTACCGTGTCGCCGTACTTCTCTCCGAACAACGCCGTGGCGCCGAGCCGCAGCGCCTCGTCGAAGGCGGTGGTGAAGTACGCCACCGCGTGGTCGTCCTGCACCACCTCGTTGACGATCCGCTCGATTTCGCCGAGCTGTGCGGGCTCCACCCGCTGCCAGTGGGTAAAGTCGAAGCGCAGGTGGTCGGGGGCCACCAGCGAGCCCGACTGGTGCACGTGGTCGCCCAGGATGCGGCGCAGCGCCATGTGCAGCAGGTGGGTCGCGGTGTGGTTCGAGGTGGTCGGCCCGCGGCGGGCGGCTTCGACCCGGGCCGTGACCGGCGCGCTCCAGTCCGCACTCGCGAGGCCGTTTGCGGCGGCGCCGTCCGGCAGCCGGCAGCGGCAAATGCTCAGATCGCCGTCGCGCTGCGTATCCTCCACGGTCAAGGTCAGCGCACCCGACTCGATGGCGCCGCGGTCGCCCACCTGGCCGCCCGCCTCCGCGTAGAATGGCGTTTCGGCCAGCACCACGTGCAGGCGGCCATCCGTCACGGCCCACTTGTGCACACTCGTCGTCACCTCGAGCTGCTCGTAGCCGACGAAGCGCTGCTGCTCCAGGGGCGTCACCGCTACCCACTCGGAGGCCTCCACCCCGGCGGCGGTGAACTTGCCGGCGCGCCGCGCCCGCTCGCGCTGGTCCGCCATGGCGGCGTCGAAACCGGCCTGATCCACCGTCAGACCGCGCTCGGCGGCCATCACCCGGGTCAGGTCCAGCGGAAAACCGTAGGTGTCGTAGAGGCGGAACGCCTCGGCGCCGGGCACCTCGCCCTGCTTGCGCTCAGCCACCTGTTGCACGATGCCGGAGAAGATGTCCAGGCCGCGGCCGAGGGTGCGGTTGAAGCTGGTCTCCTCCGCCTTGATCACCTCGCCGATGTAGTCGACCCGCGCCGCCACCTCGGGGAACTCGGTGGTGTGCATCTCCGCCACCGTGGCCACCAGCCGGTGGATGAACGGCTCATGCTTCTCCAGCAGCCGGCCGTAGCGCGAGGCGCGCCGCAGCAGGCGCCGCAACACGTAGCCGCGGCCCTCGTTGGAGGGCAGCGCGCCATCGGCAATGGAGAAGCTCAGCATGCGCACGTGATCGGCCAGCACGCGAAACGCCACCTGCTGCTCCCCGGCGGCGTCCGCATAGCGCTGCCCCACCAGGTCGCCGATCCGCTCCATCAGCGGGCTGAACACGTCGGTGCTGTAGTTGTCGGTACCCTGCAGCACCGCCACCAGCCGCTCGAAGCCCATGCCGGTGTCGACGTGCTTCGCCGGCAACGGCTCCAGGATCCCGGCAGCGGTGCGGTTGAACTGGATGAACACCAGGTTCCAGATCTCGATGACGCGCGGATCGTCGGCGTTCACCAGGCTGCCGCCGGAGCCGTCCTCGGTCAGATCGACGTGAATCTCGGAGTTGGGGCCGCACGGGCCGGTGTCCGCCATCTCCCAGAAGTTGTCCTTCTTGCCGAACCGAAGCACATGTGCGGGGTCGATGTCGGTAACCGAGCGCCACAACCCCTCCGCCTCTTCGTCGGCCGGCAGGCCGTCCTGCTCGTCGCCGGCGAACACCGTGGCATACATCCGTTCCTTGGGTATGCCCCAGTGGTTCGTCAGCAAGTCCCACGCCCAGGCGATCGCCTCGCTCTTGAAATAGTCGCCGAACGACCAGTTTCCGAGCATCTCGAAGTAGGTGTGGTGGTAGGTGTCGTGCCCCACCTCTTCCAGGTCATTGTGCTTGCCGCTGACGCGAATGCACTTCTGGGTATCCACCGCGCGCACGTAGCTGCGGGTGCCGGTCCCGAGGAACACGTCCTTGAACTGGTTCATGCCGGCATTGGTGAACAGCAGCGTCGGGTCGTCGGCCGGGACCACCGGGGCACTGGGGACCAGCGTGTGCTGGCGCTCCACGAAGTAGTCGAAGAACTCCTGGCGGATCTGGCGGGCGGTCTTGTCGGTCTTGAGCATCGCTTTTCGGGATGCACCCTACCAGAAGCGGGCATTCTGTTCAGGTACCGGGTGGAGGCGGGGTGCCGGTGGGCGGCCTTTTCCAGGGCACGCGCTCCGGTGCAGGATGCGGCGATGCTGCGCCTCCTGCTGGTGGTGATCGTGGCGGTGATCGCCGGCGTGTTCGCCTACCGCATCCCGGACCTGGACGTCGCGCTCCTCGGGGAAGAAGGGCGCGGCTTCTTCCTGTTCTACTCGGCGGCCGTGCCGGTGGTGCTGCTGTTCCTCAATTCGTGGCTGGAGGAGAGCGGCCTGATGAGCCGCCTGTTCGCGACCGGCGCCGCCATCGGCGTGGGCCTGGCGCTGGCGATCCGCCTCGCCACCGAGGTGTTCGCCCCCGAACCCTACCTGACGTTCCCGTTCTTCGGCGTGCTGCTGGAGGACACCATCGCCGACGAGCGCGCCTGGCTGGTGGGCAACGCCGTGATCTCGGGGCTGGTGGCGATCGCCGCTTTCAGCAGCGCCGGCGAGAACACGCCCGTCGACGACGACTGACTGGCGGGCTGCGTCAGCCCGGGTATCCCCCGCCGCCGGTCTCGGCCACGCCGCGCTCCGCGGCGACGCGCTCGGCGCGGTCGTCGGAGCGGTAGGCGGCCAGCGGATCGGGCGGCAGATCCTGCTCCAGGCGGACCTGCGCCAGCAGCGGACGGACGTCGGTCTCGAAGGCGTCCACGTACACCCGGTGCGCGCCGAGCACGTCTCCTTCCGCCTGCCGTGCGCGCAGGGTCTCGTAGTCGACGACAAGCGCCTTGGCGTAGGCGGTCTGGCAGTTGAGCACGCTCACCAGCATCGCCTCCAGCTTGGGTTCGAGGTTGTGGCTCTGGTCGATCATGTACGCCACGTCCGCCGCGGCCGCGCCCGCACTCACCAGCTCGCAGAAGATCTCGAACAGCTCGAACGGGTTGGTGGAGCCGACGATCAGGTCGTCGTCAGCGTAACGGCGCGAGTTGAAGTGAAATCCTCCGAGCCGTCCCTCGGCGAGCAGGTAACTCACGATGTGGGCGATGTTGGTGGACAGCGCGTGGTGCCCGGTATCCACCAGCACCTCCGCCTGCGCTCCCAGCTTGAGCGCGGTGGCGTAGGCGATGCCCCAGTCGGCCAGATCGGTGTGATAGAACCCCGGCTCGAAGAACTTGTACTCCAGCAGCATGCGGCCGGCCGACGGCAGGTGGGCGTACACCTCGGCCAGCGCGCCCTCCAGGCGCGCCTTGCGGCTCGCCATGCTGTCCTGGCCGGCGTAGTTGGTGCCGTCCGCCAGCCACACGCTGAGCAGGTCGCTGCCGGTGGCGGCCATGATCCGGCAACAGTCGATCATGTGCTCCACGGCGCGCTCCCGCACCTCCGCGGAGGGGTGGCAGATGCTGCCCAGCTTGTAGATCTCGTCCTGAAACACGTTGGGGTTGATCGCCCCGATGCCTACCCCGCGCTCGGCGGCGTACTGCCCGAGCGCCGGCCAGTCGTCCACCCGGTCCCACGGGATGTGCAGCGCCACGGTCGGCGCCGCGCCGGTGAGGCGGTGAATATAGGCCGCGTCATCCAGCTTCTCATGCACGTTGCGGGCCGCGCCCGGCCAGGGAAACACCTTGAAGCGGGTGCCGCTGTTGCCATAGCCCCAGGAGGGCGTCTCGATGGCCTGCGCCTTGAGCTTCTCCTTGACGGCGGCGACGTCGACCCCGCTCCGGGTCAGGGTCGCGGCGAGGCTGTCGTAGGCGGCGTCGATTGCCGCTGCGGTGGCATCCATGACGCTCAGCATGCCCGACCGCAGGTTTGGCGTCTACGCCACGGCCACCCTCCGGTCCCTTGACGCCAGCGCCCGCGCCGGGTACCCAGCTAGCCATGAGCGAAACACGGCGCTTCGGCATGGTCATCGGAGTCCGGCCCGAGCGGCTGCAGGAGTACCGCGCGCTGCACGCCGATTCCCATCCCGGCGTGCGCGACCTGCTGGACACGGTCCACATGCGCAACTTCTCGATCTACCTGCAGCAGCTGCCGGACGGCAACCACTACCTGTTCGGCTACTACGAGTACGACGGGACCGACTACGAGGCCGACATGGCCAGGCTGGCCGCCGAGCCCCGCAACCGGGAGTGGCTGGCAATGTGCGACCCGATGCAGATCCCGCTGCCGGGGGAACCCACCTGGAAGCAGATGGAGCGCGTCTACTACCAAGCCTGAGTTGGGAGGCACCGACCCAGCCGCCTCTCACGCCTTGTGGTCCGCCGCTTTCGACCGCTTGACACGATGGTGCACATTGTGTAATTGTCGTAGCCATAGGTTTCGCGCGGATTTCAAAGTTCTGGTGTCTTGTGCACCGTTGAGTGGAGAATCCCATGCGGAGTTCCGGCTGTCGATGCGTTGTGTCGGCCCGGAACGCGGTCAAGAGGCCAGAGCGAAGACTTGGGCGGTACCGCCCTCTCTTCGTTAGCTAGCTTGACTTAAAGGCGTGGAGATGGAGTTGGACGATACTATTCTTAAGTTATTTTGATAACTTCCGTACCAATTCGTCGCTAACCTTCAAGCAACGAACCAAATGGAAATAGCCGCCTCACAGTCTGTAGCGCGGCTATTTTTATCTGATGTTGTCGTTAGGCGCAACATTGATGTGGCGTCGCTTCCGTGCAACGGTTTGTTCTTCGTGGCAGCCGGGGAAGTTCCTGTTCTTCGTTTTGCTCACCTCGCAGTCGTAGTGGAATCGTGGATCGAAGGAGACACCGAATCTAAGTCGACCGCGGATCACACAAGATGCGTTGTGCGATCCTTCCTCCCAAAACGGCGCAAGGGCATGTCTCGCAGCTGCCTTTGCAGGGCACTTGAAAACCAATCCTCTGTTCCCCACGAAGTACTTACCCTCTTTGACAGGGAGAGAGTTGGCCAGTCTTTTTAGGCGTATCCTAAAGTCATCGGGTTCTTCACCACTTCGAACCGCGGCATGGACGAGCTCACAAACCTTCAAGAAACCATGTCCGAATGATTTTGGTGGAAGCAGGAGACACGTCCTATTGTCCCGATTGGTGACTTCCTCAGAGATTACTGAAAAGAACGCTTGCACCTTCTTCAGTGCCCGTTTGATCTCTTTGAACAGCACGTTGGCCGCAAAGCCCCTTTCATTTTTGGTACGCATGCGGACAACCCCGGTTGCACGGAGTGGTGCAATGAGTGCCTCCACGCCAAACTTTTCGAAGATCGCATGTTCGCATGAGTCAATCCGGTCAGCATATAGTAAGATCAGCCTAGCGTTGCGAAGAAGCGTGTCACGGTCGTCCGGAAGGCGCTCCTTGAGTTCATGGGCGACACGTTCGTAAAGTCTTGCGACGTACTCCTTCGTATAGCCATGCGGACAACGAAGACGTCTCAGTGGAATTAACTCCTCATTTCGGGTTCGTTCAAACCACCCTGCTAACTGCCACAGTGTCTGAGGTTGAAGTCCGGCCACGACAACAAACATCCTCTTTTTCACGGCGACTGGCGCCTCAATTTGAGAACCACGTCCAAGGGAATGACAACTCGTTTGAGCTCGCTGGGTTCAAGAGATTCCAACACACGGTCAAGCAAATCCTGAGATCCTGATGTCCGCGATGTTTGTGATGGTGAAAGACGATAGGCTTCGGAGTCAACTTGGTTCTCTTCCAACCACTGACGTATCTTACTTCGAATCTCAGACGAGTCCACATCACGTCCAAGTACGTACTCGCGGCTGACTTCTCTACCGAATGGTGTTTCATCAGCGGACAGATCTCGGAACTCAATTGGTTCATGATCAGTCAGGTAACGCCGCTTAGACTCTTCCAGGGGCACGCGAAAAGCTGCCCAAAATGCGGGATAGAATCGTGGTATATTTTCTGCCTCAGTCCGTTGAGTCCGCTCCAAGAGCGGCTCCGATCCGCCCTCTGAATCGACGTCGACCGATAAAGGAAGCGCTCCAACTAATTGTGTCTTAGTTGAGTGTTGGATTACCTGTACCTGATCCGAAAGTCGGGTGGTCAGGTACTGCTTTAGGGTCATTCCGAGTCTCTTTATCTCTGTGGACAGCTCCGCGCCATCTTGGTTTCCCAGACGGCTTAGCAGCAGCGGGAGCCTTTCATGCTCCCAGCACTGGCGAACCGAATCTACGATCCGCATGTTGAGATCATCTCTACTACAATTGCCCGACATAGTCCGTAGGATACCACAGTCGGACGAATGCGGTAGGTCCTTCGGGTGGATCTCTCACACAGGGCGGGCGGGCACCCGATACACCTCAACAGCGAAGAGATACGAGAGAATCCAGGATGGCGGCTACAGGCGCACGACGGTGGGGCCCGCGGTCCGGTCTGTCGCAGCTCCGCTTTGCGTGGCGTCAAACAATCTCCCGCCCATCACCGTGGCCGTGGTTCCCCACTCGACATTTTCGGCGCTGCACTTCAATCTGCCCCCCGTCGTGCAACGCAAGCAGATTCAGGACGCGTTCTTCGTCGTGCTGCTGATGGGGCTCAGCGCGGCCTTCATACGGCTGCTGGCACCCTACCTGGTGGCGGTCGCCGTGGCGGTGATCCTGGCGCTGCTGTTGCGCCACCCATTGAACTGGCTGCTGAGGCGGGGTGTGGCACGCGGCCTGGCGACGGCGCTGGTGGTGGTAGCCCTGATCGTGCTCGGCGCCGTGTTCCTGGGCCTGTTCGGGATCCTGGTCACCTCGGAGCTGGAAGAGGGAGTGCGCATCGTCCGCTCGGAGTGGCCGAAGCTGCTGGCATGGGCACAGGAGCGGTTGCCGGGGGTGCAGGCGCTGGTGGAGCAGTTCGAGCTGGAGCAACGCATCTCCGATCTGCTCGGCAACGCCGCAAGCCAGATCCTGAGCCTGTCGCAGACGGCGCTGAGCAGCCTCGCCGGTGGCATCGTACGCGCGGTTGTGGTGGCCTTCCTGGTGATCTATCTGCTGCTGGAAGGCGAGAAGCTGGTGGAACGGCTCTACCGGCTGCTGCCGCTGGACCGCGCCCGCACCGACGAACTGATGCAGCACGCCGCCCGCACCCTGGACGCGACCGTGCTCGGCACCCTGTTCATCGGCGTGCTGGAGGGCACCTTCGGGGGGTTGCTGTTTGCGCTGTTCGGACTCCCCTCCGCCACCCTGTGGGGCCTGATCATGGTGCTGGTGTCGGTGCTGCCGCTGCTGGGCATCAACGCGGTGGTCGTGCCGGCGGGGGTGGTGCTGATCATCATGGGCGACGTGGGCCGTGGCGTCGGGCTGATCGTGGTGGGCGTGGCCGGAGCAATGGTCAGCCAGAACCTCCTGCGCCCGAAGCTGGTCGGCGATCGCTCGGGGCTGCATCCGGCGCTGGTGCTGCTGGCGACCCTTGGCGGGCTCGCCTGGCTGGGACTGGTCGGCTTCGTGATCGGCCCCATGCTGGCGACGCTGGCCACGATCGCCTGGGAGCAGTTCGCCAGCCGCCACGGGGAGGACGCGGCGTCGTAGGCGACCACTCTTACGGGTTCAACGCGTGCAGCTCCTCCGGCACGAACAGCCCATCCTTGCGGATCAGTCGGTCGTCGAAGTAGATCTCGCCGCCGCCGTACTCGGGACGCTGAATCACCACCAGGTCCCAGTGCACCTCGGAGCGGTTGCCGTTGTCCGCCTCCTCGTAGGCCTGGCCGGGAGTGAAGTGGAACGAGCCGGCGATCTTCTCGTCGAACAGAGTGTCGAGCATCGGCTGCATGATGCGGGGGTTGAACCCGAGCGAGAACTCGCCGATGTAGCGGGCGCCAGGATCGGTGTCCAGGATCTGCTCCAGCCGGGCGCGATGGTTGGCGTCGGCGCCGACGATCTTGCCGGCCGCGAACTCGAAGCGGAGGTCATCGAACACGATGCCGCGGTTGAGGCTGGGGGTGTTGACGCTCAGGGTGCCCTCCACCGAGTCGCGCACCGGGCTGGTGAACATCTCGCCGTCGGGGATGTTGCGATGGCCGGAACAGCCGATCACCGGGATGTCGCGGATCGAGAAGCGCAGGTCGGTGCCGGGCCCCACGATCCGCACCCGGTCGGACTGCTCCATGAGCTCCCGTAACGGCACCATGGAGCGGGCCATGGCGGGATAGTCAACGGTGCAGACCTCGAAGTAGAAGTCCTCGAAGGCGTCGGTGCTCATCTGTGCCTGCTGCGCCATGGACGGCGTGGGCCAGCGCAACACCACCCAGCGGGTCCGCTTGATGCGCATCTCGGTGTGCACGGCGTTCCACACGTAACGCGAGTAGTGGGCGTAACGCTCGTGCGGCACGTCGCCCAGCTCGGTGCTGTTCAGCGTGCCGCGCAGGCCGACGTAGCACTGCACCTGCTCCATCTGACGGGCCTCGACGCTGCCCCACACCTGCATCTGCTCGGGGGTGGCGTTGCGGTACAGGGCGCGCAGCACGCGGTTGCTCTTGGTGACGCAGAGGGGATGGCCGCCGGCGGCGGCTATCGTGTCGATCAGCACCACCAGAAACTGCTCCGGCATGTCGAACGCTTCGATCAGCACCTTGTCGCCGTCGCCCACGGCACAGGCGTGATGGACGATGATGTCGGCCAGGCGCTGGTAACGGGGATCGGCCATACCCGGATCGTAGCATCAAACTCAGTTCACGCGCATCGCGGCGCTGCGTACGCGCACCGGAATGGTGCGTGCGCGAGCCGGTGCCGGCGGGCGGTCGCCGGCAAGCGCCAGCAGGCGACCCACGCGCTCGCGGACCGGCGGATGGCTGTCGGTCAGCCGTGCCTGCGCGGGGGCGGCACGGTAGCCGAACATCAACTCCCACCAGGTGCGGGCACGCCGCTCCAGGGACACCAGCGCGGAGGCCAGCCCGCGCGGATCGCCGCTCAGCGCAGCGGCGATCCGGTCGGCGTTGAACTCCCGTGAGCGCGCCAGGGCCATCCGCAACAGGCCGCTCAGCGTCGGCGCCGCCAGCATCAGCAGCACCACGGACAGCGGAATGCCGATGACGCCCAGGGCGAGCGCGGGCAACGTGAACAACAGTCCCAATCCGCCGACCAGGGCCAACCCGCCGGTCAGGCGGCGCATGGAACCGGCGAGACTCGCCAGCCACACGTCGTTGGCCTGGATGTGCGCGATCTCGTGGGCCAGCACGCCGCGCACCTC
This sequence comes from Spirochaetia bacterium, assembly GCA_965203905.1. Taxonomy (GTDB): domain Bacteria; phylum Spirochaetota; class Spirochaetia; order SZUA-6; family Bin103; genus Bin103. The sequence continues at coordinate 191,421 of CBDBDQ010000005.1, forward strand.
GCGCCGGTCGAGGGACGCCAGCAACGCATCGGTCACCAGCAGCGCGGCGGCGTCGCGCGTGCCCATGGTCATGGCGTTGGGCTGTGGAGCTCGCAGCAGGAACAGTGCGGGAGGCCGGACGCCGGCGCGACCGGCCAGCTCGGCCACCTGCCGGTGCAGCCACGGCGCCCGGTACGCGTCGAGCGGAACCGCCCCCAGGTGCAGCATGTTGGCAACTGCCGATCCTCGAGGCATGCCGGCAGCCAGCAGCACCACGCCGACGCCGAGTGCCAGCGCCAGGCCGGCGGTTCCGAGCAGGTACGAGCCGATGACGACCAGCAGTCCCGCCATGGCCAGCAGATACGCGGCGGCGGTGAACACGGCGGCGATCGGGGTGGAGTGTTTCGTCATGGCCATCTCCCTGTCAGCATTGATGCAAGCTCCGTGCCATCGCCAGACCACCAGCGGCCGGTTCTCCCGAAAACAGGATAAATACTTTCAGAAAAGTCACTTGACGCAAGGTCACCGACCCCTGCGCGAGGCCGTAACAGCGCCAAGCACGGGAGCCCGGATGCTCGGTGTCCGTGGAATGGGAAAAAATGACCCACCTAATCGCCGGCCCGGCGTCGGAGTGGTACCCGATCCGTCACGGGACGGGCGCTTGATACAGGAATGCCGAGCGAAGTGGAACTCTCGCCAGACCACGGAATGCCACGCGCATACGCCGTGAACTGCGACCATCTCAGACCGTCCAGCGCGGCAAGCTCGGCCGTCTGGTCACGAGCGTCCAGGGACCGTGATGGCCCAGGTAGCGCGGGCCATTCAGTTGCACTTGCACTGCGGTGACCGTCCGGCAATCCGCGCGTGGCCGGCGGGGGCGGCGGTTCAGCTTGACCGCGAGAAAGCGGGCGTGCTACACCTCGTGCCGAGGTGGCGTACACAAGTGTCAGCCCTAGAATCGAGCGTCCTCGTCCTCAACAGCGGCTACACGGCAGTCCGTATCACCAACGCCCGGCGCGCCTTCATTCTGCTGATCCGGGAGGCGGCCGAGGTGGTGACCACGGATGCAGGCCAATTCCAGACCTACGATCTGGCAGCCTGGATTCTGTGGTCGGAGCTGGTCCGCACCGGTTACAGCGTCGACGCGCAGGCGGAGGAACATGATCCGCCCGACTGGGTCCATACGCCACGCCTGGTAATCGCGGTACCGCGGGTCATTCGGCTGCTTCGCTACAGCGGACGGCCGCAGCGGGAGGTGCGCCTTACCCGCCGTAACATCCACGCCCGCGACCTCGGTCGCTGCCACTACTGCGGCCAGCGGTTCCCGAGCCGCGAGCTCACCGTCGACCACGTGATCCCGCGCTCCCTTGGCGGGCGCGACACCTGGGAGAACCTGGTGACCGCGTGCGTACCGTGCAACTCGCGCAAGGGCAGCCGCACCCCCCAGGCCGCCAACATGCGCCTGCATCGCACGCCGACCAAGCCGCGCACCAACCCGACCATCGTGCAGCGCCTGAAGAGCCCCAAGTACCGCGTATGGCGGCTGTTCGTGGACGAGTCCTCCACCCACCTCGGCGTCGGCGCCTAGCTTAGCCGCCGGGCCAGCTTGGCCGCGTGCCGAGCGCGGCGGTCGCGCGATGGCTGGTGAGATCAGCCCCGATCAGTCACCGGTCGGTGCTGGAGGCACCGCTGTCACGCTGGCTCAGTTCGTGCCTGATGGTCCGTTCCAGAGCCTCGCGCAAACCTATCGGGGGCCGGAATCCGGTTCCGTGCATGCGGTCAGTCGAGAATGTCGTGGTACTGCAGAACTTACGGATGCGGACCGCGCTGATCGGCAACCGTCTCCCGGTGACAGCGGCCAGCACATCGCATGCAACACCGCCCAGGTACCCTATGGGATACGGAATTCGGGCTCTGATGGCTGGGGGCCGGCCTAGCGTCGTCAAGACGATCTGGACCAGTTCTCCCATCGAGAGGTCGGGACCATCGGCATAGTTGAACAGATGGGTGCCCGCCCCCAGGCTGAGCACGTGCACCAGGAACGCGCTTACATTTCCGACGTAGGCCATCGACTTCCGGTTACGGCCGCTGCCTACCATCACGAATCGCCGGGACATGATCTGGCGCAGGAGCTGGTAGACGTTGCCCCGATTGCCCTCCCCGAATATCACCGTGGGACGGACGATCACTAGCGACCGCCGCTCGGGTGCCTCAGCCTGCCATGCACGATAGATCTGCTCGGCTTCCAGCTTCGAACGCCCGTACGCATTCAACGGCTCGGGGGACGTCCCCTCGGAACTATTGGGCTCTGCCAAGCCATAGACTGCCGCCGAGCTTGTGAAGATCAACCGATCGATACCCAGCTCTCGACACGCGCGGCAGACGTTAGCGGCCCCCGCCACATTTACTTGATGGTAGAGCGAGACCGGCTTGACATCATCGCGGTGCACTGCCGCCAGGTTATAGACGATCTCAGTCCCATCTAGGGCTGCTGTCAGGCCCTGGCAGTCACGTACGTCCCCCAGGCGTTGCATCCCATCGCCCCTAGCAGCCACGACGTCCACCGTCCTCACATCGTGCCCGCCGTCCCTCACCAATCCGGCGAGTCGCCTCCCTATGAACCCCCGGCCCCCAAGGATCCCTATGGTCGCCATACGACCCTCCGCCGCTGCTTCATCCTACCCCGGATCCATGGTATATTTCCCAGCCGAATGCCGACGCCGCTCCTCACGGTGATCATGCCCACCTACAACGCGCAGCGCTTCATTGCCGAATCCATAGAATCGGTCATCGCACAGACTATCGATGATTGGGAGTTGCTGGTCGTCGACGACGCCTCCACTGATGCCACCAAACAGATCATTGCAGAGTACCAGGAGCAGGACGGGCGAATTCGACTACTGCGCCGACCTAGTAACCAAGGACCAGCGTACGCTCGCAACTTCGCACTCGATCAGGCCCGCGGCCAGTGGATTGCATTCATCGACAGCGATGATATCTGGCACCCACAAAAAACCGAGAAGCAACTTTCGGCGATGCATCGCCATGGAGCCGACATCTCATACACTGGATATAGACGACGCCGCGATGGGGACCGGGAAGGGGTCGTGGTCCAGGTTCCCAAACATGTCGAATACCGTACCATGTTGCGGCGTAATCTCATCGCATGTTCCACCGCAATCGTGAGGAGAAGGACCTGCGGCAGCCTCAGGATGCCGCTCATAAGACGACGCCAGGATCACGGCTATTGGCTCGCATTACTGAGAGACGGAACACGAACCGCTGTCGGTGTCACAGAACCGCTGGTCTGGTACCGGCTGCATGCCGATTCCCTTTCGGCAAACAAATTGACCGCCGCTAGGTACTCCTGGAAGTTGCTACGGGAAGTCGAAAGGTTCAGTACCGGAAAATCCCTTTGGCTATTCAGCGGTTATGCTCTCGAAGCCTTGAAGCTGCGCACACTCTCGAAGCGACCATGATCCGCACTAGACGTTTTCCCGGGCCGTCTCATGGTCCCACTATTCTTGTTAAATCAGCCGCCATTCGGTCATACCAATAGTGGCTTCGGAAGAACTCCCCGCGAGCTCTAGCGCCCCCACAGAGCCTGTTGTAGAGCTCCGGATTGTGCATTAGACGTACTATCGCGTCTCTCAAAGACGCAGACGATCGAGGCTCGACCAGGAGCCCGCTTTTCTCATCCTCGACCACCTCAGGGATCCCAGCCCAGCGCGTCGCGATGACCGGTCGACCACACTGCATTGCTTCCAATATGACACCCGGGTAGCCTTCTGACTCCCAATAGGTCGGCAGCAGCAACACGTCGTGCTGCCGGATTATCTCCGGTACCTCGCTGGGACTCACCGCACCACAGTAGGTGGCTATCGGGTGGTCCACCAGCAAACTCATGTCAACGCCGGGAAGCACCGGCCCATAGAAGCTGAGCACACAGGAACCAGGAAGTTTGCGACAGGCCTCAAGGGTCTCCCGGAAGCCCTTCTCCGGACGGATCTGGGACATGAACAGCAACCGGAAAATCGTGGTCCGGATCCTGACGGGGCCCGCCGCTACATTCCTGGTGTTCGCATGCCATCGGAAGTTAGGACGGGTACGAAAGTAAAACAGTTGACGTCTAGTCTGTACATAGATGACATCCGAACGCATGTACGTATGATCCGCCCACCAACGAAGAATAGAGCGACACCGTTGGTAGCGTATAGCTAGGTCACCACCAAACACGCGTAACGCCAAAGGACGTCCGGCAAGTGTGCAGAGCAGCCACATGAACGCGCCCAGAGTCCAGGTGGTGCCGGCCGAGACGTTCAAAAATACAACTTGAACATGCTTTACCTGCGAAGCAGTTTGGCGGAAGATGCGAAACATCGTCATGATGTTGTTGCGTAAGGCCAGCCACCGTGTAAGATTGATTCGTGGACGACTTGTGTCGACCAGAGATATCTCGAAATCTCGGTCCCGCAAGCTTCGCACCATCTCCGAGAAGTTGACGGCAGCACCGCCCACCGGGTTCGATCGAGTGGGCTCGGTAGGAGGCAGCGGCCCAACCAGAAGCACCCTTATGTCTTTGCTCAATCGCATTGCTATCCAGCGCACCTACCAAACGCGAGTCAAACGCTTAATCCAGTAGTTCCAAGTTGCCGGGTAGCAGAGCGATATTGCGGCACATCCAAGGTACGACATCCCACCGTGTCTTCGCTCCCGCAACGAGTACAACCGACGCTGAGGCGCACTCAATTTGCCTTCATGACGATCAAGAATGGCACGAACTCGGGTCACGACTTCCACCGTTGTACCGATGCGGTCACCGCCGTGACCGAGGTCCATGGTGTACAAGCACTGGGCAACCCGCAAGGCTGTACCCCACCGCCCTATCATCCGAATCCATAGATCGAAATCCTGTCCTGCCGCCAAGGTTTCATCGAAAGCACCGACCTCGCGAACCTTGTCGGTCTCAGTAAGAATCTGGTTGCCGACGCAGTTGCCCCATAGAATATCGGGCAGATGAACGAGTATCTGGCCACGGAAACGTGGTGATGTGGATCCGTTTCTCAACTGCATCATATTGGATGCGACAAAGGAATACGTTGGTTGATAGGCGCTCAAGAGGGTCACGACGCGGTCTCGGTGAAAGTAATCATCGTCGTCCAGACCGGTATAGAAGGTGCCCCGGGCCAGGTCGATCCCGGTGTTGCGGCTGCCACAGGCTCCCTTGGTGCGACGGTTCGAATACCAACGCACACGTTCGTCTTGGATGGTTTCGCAGACCTCAAGACCCTCACCGCGGCTGCTGTCGTCGATCACGATGACTTCAATGTGTTGGTACGACTGGGAGAGCGCCGATGCTATCGCTCGACGCAGTAGGAGAGGACGTGCGCAGGTCGGAATTACTATCGAAATCAGAGGATCAGACATCTCACTCTGTCGGTGGTTCTGATCGGGATACCGGTCTACTAAGGAGTGCTATGGACATTCGTGTAGGGCCGTGAGGTCAGGCGAACTCGACTACGAGACGTTGACGCGCCGATGGGTGTAGACTGAGTTGCCAGCGCTATCAAGAGCAGGACAAAGACACCGCGTGCGTCGAACAGGTCCCCGGATATACTGCTCGAGATTAGGAGCAAGATCAGTGCTGCGGCAATTGCCGGGTCGCCGAGACCACGGCCATTGCGCCAACGTCTGATGAACACCAATAACGGAAGACAGAAAAGCAATAGTCCTATGATACCACCTTCGGCAAACGCTTCGACGAATACATTGTGAGGGTAAAGGCCAAACGTATCAAGTTGTGCGAAACCGGCCAAGCCGATTCCGCCGACAGGGCTCCCTAGTCCTGCTACGATTCCATCAATTAACAGGATGCCACGATTGGAAGTGTAACCCTCAATTAGCAGAAGGCGGATAAATCGAGTGGCAAACACCGCTATGGCGCGGCTTCCCAGGTCGGTGAGTACGAGCGCCCCTCCGGCGATCACCGAGAGCAATAACGTGACCCGTAGGCGACGGTCTAATCCGCGAATTGCGGCATACGCGAGAGCACCAAGAACCAGTGCTATCAGCGCTCCTCGAGAACCGGAGAGGAGCACGAGGAAGGAACCAACCGGTACCACTATCAAGCCGACGAATCTAGCCCAACGATGGTTGGACTGGAACGCAATACGAAGGGCTGCCAGGGTCAAGAGCCCCATGTTGCGCCCGAACACATTAGGACCACCGCCCAATACACTCAACCTTCCCAGTGACGGGTTGGTAAACACGGATGCCACTCCCGCAACTGCGAGAACCAAGCCGAGCCCAAAGATAGCATACCAGAAACCACTGACTGTACTTCCGATTCCGCATAGCCGTAGCGCACCAACGGTAAGCACACAGGACCACGCAACAAACATCAGGTCGTAGGCCTTGGCTCCAGCCAGAGACAGATCAGGTGCCCACAACGTCGTGGCCACCATGTATACGACGAACACAACGATCACGGCCGACCACGTGCGCACGCCGCCGGCGAACGACCGTACCGCCCCCGGACCTCGTCCCGCGGCGACGCCCAACAGCCACACCGACAGCGCCGCAAGCACGAGCAACCTGAGCTGTAAGTACCAGACAACCTCCTCGGATCCGATGAACTGACCCAGGTATGAACGCCCAACCAATTGAAACGTCCCAATCAGAAAGCCTGCCGCGACAGCTCCCAGTCGCCGGTCATGGTGGTGATTCCTAAGGTAGTTACTCATGGACCCGTTGGCGCCGTCGCTTAGATTCCTCGGTCGAGCTCACCGGCCAGCATTTCACCTATCCTTAGCTCTGCCGAGCGTGGTCGCATTCGACGTCTGGCGCCGTCCGGGCAGCTGGTCAACTCACCTACCTTGACCGTGCTGTCGTCCGTGTACATGTCGACTCTAATGTAGGACAGTGAGTGTGACAGCGAGCGTGCCAGCTTGAGCATCACGTCAAGACGCTTCGGCCTCGCGTCAGCAATGCGCCCTTGTGGATACGCCCACTCGAGATCCAGCCTCTTCCAAGACGCGTCGTACCAATTCCTTGTATGGCACGTATAGCGTCCAGAGTCAACCTGAATGAGCCTCGGTACACCGCCAAAACAGTGGACCTTGAAGTCCCGCGGCACAGGCCTACCGCCGTCGTCAAAAAAATCTTCCACCAGGATCTTCGGCTCAAGATAGCGATAATTAGACTCCCGTGACACCCGATAGTAATTCATCCTCAGCCAGCGCTTGAGCACGGCGCGGTCGAACCCCTGACTCTTCTCTCTGACCAGAATAACCTGTCCACTCATATGGGAAGGCTTGATTACACATGGAAACGCACCTAACCTAAGACGGTCGATTTCTTCTTCTGTACGTATAATTGCCAGCGTCTTCATCGTGTACTGCCAACCGACCATGCCTCCAATGTACGACTTTACGAACTCTTTGTCGGTAACAAACTGACGCAACGGTGAAAGCAGGGTTCCATCATTTCTGAGCCGAAAAAGACAGTCATTGAACAACCTCGGGTTTCGATACCTGGGAACACGTCGCTGCCCAGAAATATAGCGCAGCGTGGAGTACAGTTTGTCTATTGGTGTTCCAGCTGGAAGGTGTGCCCGCAACGTCCTCGCAATCGCCAACAGCCCGGTGTGAATTGGCCCATGAGCACGCACCGATCTCTCCTTCAAGGGCAAAGTCCACTGCTCGATCCACCAGTCTCCCAATTCAATGTTGATGTCTCCTCTCGCGGACCGTCGCGATTGCTATGGCGCGCTTTAGATCCTCCATGAAGCGCCGTCCTCCTGGCAACATTGCGTGACTACCAATAAACACTCCGACATACAGCACGATGTTCAGCGCGATCCACCAGATTCCACTTCCTGAGGGGACCGCCAGTACCACTCCCGCGGCAATCAGCGCCGCTACGAAGGGTCGCCAAATTGATCCGAGGACGGCACCTCCACGCATCGACAAAGACGGCCCTACGTACCATATCTCGCCGACGAGGCTCACTGCGGTCGCTATTCCGTAACCGGCAGCGACGCCCACTGGGCCCCAAGTCCAGCCAACCGCCACGCCGCCAACGCTTGCTACACAGCGCATCAGTCGGACCACCATCAGTCTCCTGGAGTGCCCCCGTGGCACCAACAGCCATCCGACAAGCTTACCGACGATCCACGTCGCCCCCGAGAGTGTCAGCCAGCGCACCAGCGGTATCGCTGCGTCCCACTGCTTGCCCAATAGCACACTGACCACCAGCGGAGCTTCCACCGCCAATAAGGCGAGCGCCCCACAGCCTGCAAATGCGGTTACCGTTAGCGTCTGAGCAAATAGTCTGTCGAACGCGGCAACGTCCCGTTGGAGACGACTAAGAGATGCTGGGACCACACGCTCCAATGGCTCCACAAGATATGACAGTGGAGTCATCACGCTCACCGATGCGCGATTGTACAATCCGAGTTCCGACGCCCCGGCGACGACCCCCAACAGGGTTGGTGCCGCGTTCCTTGAAAAGTAGAACAGGATCGTCGAAGGTACAAGATTGTTTCCGAATCGTAGAACAGAAGATACATTCGTGGCTTTTTTTGGACGACAAGGTGTCCATCCAGATAGTATCCAGTTCCACACGGTACGTGCCGTCTGCATCACCACATGCATTGCGACTAGAGCCCAGAATCCGCCACCTGATAGAGCCACAGTGACACCCACGGAAATGCCGATCACATTGGATCCTATGCGTACCAACTGCAACGTCCGATACCGCAGCTGTCGCCTCATCAAGGCTTCATGCTGAGCTCCCACACCAATCGTAACAACCGTGACCGACATTGCTATCGTCGCGCCGATTACCCGGGTTTCGTCAAACAGCAGAGCCAGGAGCGGGGAGCATAGCGCGGTGACTCCAGCCAGCGCAAGGCCCAGCAAGCTGTTTATCCAGAACAACTTCGACAGTTGATCATCGCTCAAGTTCAAGCGCTGGGTGGATGCAGCGGTCAACCCCCAATCACCGATTAGGGAAACTAGATTCAGCAAGATACTGCACATCGCGACGATTCCGAAGTCTTCGGGAGTTAGGAGCCGGGCAAGCACGGCGACTGCTCCAAAACGGAGACACGCCTGAGACAACATCGCGACGATGCCAGCTCCCGTTCCTCGTATGCTGGCATCTCTTACTTGGTAGTATCGAGACTGCTCGTCGGAGTAACTGTTGATATCTTGCTGATTCTGGCCAGACATCGACAGCGGGCAGTATCTCCCACGTCGCTATCACGGCGCAAGCGAGTACACATTCAAGTGTACGGGGCTGAACCCGTAGCCATCCGATACACCGGCTGGCGCCGCTCAGGGGGCCTCGGGCTTGCGTTGACAACATATGATGCGGTGCAGAGATCGGTTGGAGTCTTGCCTGTGGCCGTCAGCCAGGGCGCCTCAACGTGGAGTGGATCAGGTATTGCGAGCGTAGATCTCGCTACTCGAAAGGGCAGCGAAGGTGGTCTTGACGAGCACGCTCCCTATCGGATCAAATCACGTTGTGATCGATGCCCAGGACGCTGGTGGCAGCTGGAGTACGCTGGATGCTGGAGCCCTGAACCACGATAGACCGTCGCCGCGAGACCACCTCACCACTGTCATTCGCAGTACCACGCATGCACGCGCCGGGCTGGTCGGCAACCCGTCCGACCTGTTTGGCGGCAAGGTGATCTCGCTGCTGTTCGATGCGTTCGCGGCCCACGTCTCGCTGTACGAGTCGGAGCGGCTGACGGTGCTGCCCAATACGCGGGACGCTACCAGCTTCGACGACATGGCGGAGCTGGTCCGCTATCGGCGCCAGCACGGCTACTACGGGGGGCTGCGCCTGATCGAGGCGATCCTGGTGCGGTTCGACCACTGCTGCCGCGAACGCGGCATCGCCCTGCCGCGGCGCAACTGCACCATCGAGTACCACTCGGATATTCCGTTCGGTGTGGGGCTGGGTGGCTCGTCGGCGATCATAGCCGCGGTGTTCAACGCGCTGATGCAGTTCTACGAGCTCACCGAGGCGGACATTCCCAAGGCCGAGCAGCCCAATGTCATTCTGGAGGCGGAGACGGTGGAGCTGGGAATCAGCGCCGGGCCGCAGGACCGCGTGGTAGCGGTCTACGGGGGCGTAGTGGCGATGGACTTCTCCCCCGGCGCCTATGCCCGCAATGGCGGTCGCCATGGCGATTACCGGCGGCTGGCTCCGGATCTCCTCCCGCCGCTGTTCGTGGCCTACCACGAGGGGTTGTCCAAGTCCTCGGGCTCCATCCACAACGTCGTGCGCTACCGTGCCGAGGTCGAGCATGACCGGGCGATCACGGAGGCCATGGCCGCCAAGGCCGCCCTGGTCGACGAAGCGCTCGCGGCACTGCATCAGGGGCATGGCGAGCGCATCGGCGCGATCATGGATCGTGACTTCGACCTGCGCCAGTCGGTGTACGGCCTGCCCCCCGATCAGATACGCATGATCGCCATTGCGCGCGAACAGGGAGCACACGCCAAGTTCACCGGATCCGGTGGGGCCGCCGTCGGCACCTATGTGGACGCTGCGCATCTGCGGCTGCTCAAGGGGGCCTACGAGGACGAAGGGTTCACGGTGGTGCCGGTCCGGGTGGCCGCGGCGCACAGGCCGTGCCGGTCCGCGGCCGGCGCCCGAGCCGTCCTTGATGAAGCCGTAGTGGGCAAACCCGGAGCACCGGCTTCTCCCACGGTGCGCGTCGGATCTGCGGCGCGGCCTTGAATGCCGTCCTCCTCGCCGCGGGCTACGGTACGCGCCTCCGGGCGCTGTTCCCCGATACGCCGAAGGCGTTGATCGAGATCGCCGGGCGTCCCGTCCTCGCTCACCTGCTCGACAATCTCGCCCGGTCCGGCCTCGTCGATGGTGTCACCATCGTTACCAACGACCGCTACCACCCCGCCTTGCAAGGCTACCTCGACTCGCATCCGCCGCGCCTCTCCACCTGCCTGCTCACCGATGGGACCGGTACCGAACAGGATCGGCTCGGCGCGCTCGGCGATCTGCAGTTTGCTCTCGACCACCTCGATCGTCGCGAGGATCTCCTCGTCACGGCGACCGACAAACTGCTCACCTTCGAGCTTGCGGCCCTCCTGCGCTGGGCGCGGCAGCGTGCCGCGCCGGTCAATGTGTGCGTGCGGCTGTCGAGTCGCGCCCATCTTGCAGGCAGGCACGGCTGCGTGCTGCTCGACTCCGACGCGCGTATCGTCGACTTCGAAGAGAAACCCCGGAACCCGAAGTCGCGGCTCGCCAGCCTGGCGATCTACGTGCTGCCGGTGGCGGTGCAGCCTCTGGTGCGCGAGTACCTGCTGCAGGGCGGCGACGCGGACGCTCCCGGCTACTTCCTGGGCTGGTTGGCGCAGCGTGCCGCCGTCTACGGCTACGTCGCCCCGGGCCCCAGCTACGATGTAGGTACTCCCGCTACCTACGCGGCTGCGCAGCGCGCCTTCCGCGCACCCGATATCGAGGCCTGATCGCCGTCGGTTCCAAGACCACCGCGGTCCGGGCTATGCTGCCGCCATGGCTACTGCAACCTGGAATGGGGCCGTTCTCGCCGCGTCGGATACGTTCGAGACCGTCGAGGGGAACATCTACTTCCCGCCCGATACCATCAACCGTGAGCACTTCGTCGAAAGTTCGCACCGTACGGTGTGCGGCTGGAAGGGCGAAGCCAGCTACTACGATCTGCAGGTGAACGGTGAGACCAATGCCAACGCGGCATTCTACTACCCCGATCCGCTCCCGGCCGCGATGAAGGTCAAGGGCTACGTGGCGTTCTGGAACGGCGTCGAGGTCAGCGAGTAAACTGCCGCCGCCGCCAGGTCACGGCGCGGACGGATGATCGGTCCCGGTGCCGGGCTTGGGGAAGAACTGGTCGATGAGAATCGCGTTCCCGTCCGGGTCGCGGCATGCGATGTGAGCCGGACCCGTGCCGTCGGGATCGGTGTCGGTCTGCAACTCGATTCCCCCCGCAATGAGGGAGTCCCTGATCTCCCGGATGTCCGTGAACTCGTCGAGCTGTGAGCCATCGCGGCGCAGACCGGGGTTGAAGGTGAGGATGTTGCCTTCGAACATGCCCTGAAAGAGGCCGATCGTCGCGCTCCCGTTGACCATGATCAGGTAGCCGGTACCATCGCCGCCGGCGCGGGAGAAGCCGAGCTTCTCGTAAAATGCCTTGGCGACCTGCAGATCCTTGACTGACAGACTCACCGAGAACGCACCGAGATCCATCTCACCATGAGCCTACCACACTCGGAACCCTCTGCCAGCGGCGCCGGCAATCAGCCCGGGGCCCCCGGAAACCGCACGTAGCCGACATTCGTGCTGCGTACTATGATCCACTTCTATATTGATGCACGAAGCACGCACGATCTGGTGGCGCAGCGTTGGCCCGATCGCTGGCGGCCGATTGGCGTGATTCTTGCTTGGATAGGACAGGAGGTTCTCCATGAAAACGTTCCATCGCGCGGCGCTGGTGCTGGCCGCCGCCGTCTGCGCATCGTTGGCTGCCGTCGCCGTGAGCGCCGATCAGCTCGCCGTCAAGTTCTCGCTCGACTGGAAGTTCGAGGGTCCGGCCGCGGCTTACCTGCTGGCCCTCGACAAGGGCTACTTCGCCGATGAGGGCCTGGACGTCACCATCGACACCGGCCAGGGTTCGCTGGAGGCGATCCCGCGCGTGGCCAGCGGCGTCTACCAGTTCGGCTTCGCCGACATCAATTCCCTTATCAAGTTCCACGACAAGAATCCGGATGTGGGCATCAAGGGCATTCTCATGGTGTACGACGCCCCGCCGTTCGCGATCGTGACGCTGGCCAAGACCGGCATCGAGACCCCGCGCGACCTGGAGGGGCGCATTCTCGGCGCGCCGGCTCCCGACGGCGCCTACGCGCAGTGGAAGGCGTTCGTCAAGGAGAACGGCATCGACGCCAGCAAGGTGACCATCGAGAACGTCGGCTTCCCGGTGCGCGAACCGATGCTGGTCGCGGGCCAGGTCGACGCCATCACCGGCTACTCCTTCTCCTCGTTCCTCAACCTCAAGTCCAAGGGTGTGGCGCCGGACGACATCCGGGTGTTCCTGATGTCGGACTACGGCCTCGAACTGTACGGCAACACGGTCATCGTCAACCCCGAGTTCGCCGCCGAGAACCCAGCGGCGGTTGCCGGCTTCGTGCGCGCCATCATCAGGGGCTGGCAGGACACGGTGGCCGATCCGGCGGCCGCGGTGAAGCACGTGCTGGAGCGCAACCTGGTGGCGCGCGAGCCGGTCGAGCTGGAGCGCCTGGAGATGTGCATTGCCGACAACGTGAACACTTCGTATGTGATGGAGCACGGGTTCGGCAGCGTCGACCTGGCGCGGCTGGCATCGTCGATCGAGCAGATCGGCGTGACCTACGAGTTCAGCGCGGCACCGCCGACACCCGAGGCCGTGTTCACCAACGAGTACCTGCCGGCGGCCGCGGAGCGCATGCTCCAGTAGGACCGCAGTGGGCGCGGGTGGGAACGGAACCACGCAGGCGGACGCGTTCGTCCAGTTGCGCGACGTCAGCCTGACCTACGGCGGCGGTGCCACCGGTACGCTGGTCCTGCAGGGTCTCGACCTGCAGGTGGAGCGCGGTGAGTTCGCCGCCGTGGTGGGCCCGAGCGGGTGCGGCAAGTCGACGCTGATGAAGCTGATGTCGGGCCTGCTCCCGGCCCGCACCGGGGAGACGATCGTGGCCGGGCAGCCGGTCACCGGGCCTTTGAAGATCGTCGGGATGGCGTTCCAGAACCCTACCCTGCTGCTGTGGCGCTCCACGTTGGACAACGTGCTGCTGCCGTTGGAGATCGTGGAGCCGCACCGGCGCCGGCTGCGGGCGCAGCGCGCCGCGTACGTGGCGGCCGCGGAGGAGTTGCTGGCGCTGGTGGGCCTGTCCGGCTACGGCGACCACTATCCGTGGCAGCTCTCCGGCGGCATGCAGCAACGGGCGTCGCTGTGTCGGGCGCTGATTCACGAACCCGACCTGCTGATGCTGGACGAGCCGTTCGCCGCCCTGGACGCATTCACCCGTGAGGAGCTGTGGTGCGTGCTGCGCGACCTGTGGCAGCGCAAGCAGTTCACCGTGATCCTGGTCACCCACGACCTGCGCGAGGCGGTGTTCCTGGCCGACACCGTGCACGTGATGAGCGCCCGTCCGGGACGGATCGAAGTGACCCGCGAGATCGACCTGCCGCGCCCGCGCGAGCCCGATATCTGCTACACGCCGGAGTTCGTCGCCGTGGTACAGGAGCTGCGCGACCATATCGCGCAGTTCCGGGTGATATGAGCGACTCGATGGATGCCCGGTCCGGCGCCGCAGCTGCACCGGTGCAGGCAGGGTGGATCCGCTGGCGCGAGAAGCTGTCGCCCTGGGTGATGACCCTGGGCGGCTTCCTGATCTGGGAGGCGGTGTGCCGGGTGTTCCGGATTCCCTCCTACGTGCTGCCGACTCCCAGCGTGATCCTCGCCACGTTCGCCGAGTTTCGCCGCGCACTCGTCGTCAACTCGATCCAGACGTTGTGGACGACGCTGGCCGGATTCGGCATCGCGGTAGGGTTCGGGCTGCTGCTGGGGCTGATCATCGGCTGGTCGAAGACCATCTACAACGGCCTCTATCCGATGATGATCGGCTTCAACTGCGTGCCAAAGGTGGCCGTGGTGCCGATTCTCGTGCTCTGGTTCGGCATCGGCTCTCCACCGGCCATCCTGACCGCGTTCCTGATCTCGTTCTTCCCGATCGTGGTCAACGTGGCCACCGGGCTGGCGACCCTGGAGCCGGAGCTGGAGGACGTACTGCGGGCGTTGGGAGCACACAAGCGCGACATCATGTTCAAGGTAGGCATTCCACGCTCCCTGCCCTACTTCTTCGGTTCCCTCAAGGTCGCGATCACGCTGGCGTTCGTGGGCTCGGTGGTGGCCGAAACGGTGGCCGCCAACGTCGGCATCGGACACATGATGCTGATCGCACAGGCCAACTTCGAGGTGCCGCTGGTGTTCGCGGGCCTGTTTGCTCTGGCCGCGGAGGGGATCGGCATGTATGCTGCCTTCGCCTGGCTGGAGCGGCGCCTCACCGGGTGGGCCTTCCGCCGCGACGCCGCCAACGCCTGATTCCGGAGGATGGATGAGCGAGCGACGCGACGCCGCCGGCGGGCACCTGCTGGAGGCGCGCGACATCGTGAAGCGGTTCGGCGACTTCACCGCCAACGATCGAGTGACCCTGCGCCTGCGCTCGGGCCAGATCCACGCCCTGCTGGGCGAGAACGGTGCCGGCAAGTCGACCCTGGTCAAGATCATGTACGGCGCGCTGCAACCCACGGCGGGCAGTCTGCACTGGCGTGGGCAACCCGTTTCCATCCCCAATCCGGCGGCCGCCCGGCGGCTCGGCATCGCCATGGTGTTCCAGCACTTCTCGCTGTTCGAGGCACTCACCGTGGTCGAGAACATCGCCCTTGCCATGCGCGGCGCGTTCGACCCGGCGGCCCTGGGCCGGCGCATCGCACGGGTCTCGCGTGAGTACGGGCTGCCGCTGAAGCCCAGTGCGCTGGTAGCCGACCTCTCGGTCGGCGAGCGGCAGCGGATCGAGATCGTGCGCTGCCTGTTGCAGGAGCCGGAGCTCCTGATCATGGACGAGCCGACCGCGGTGCTCACGCCGCAGGAGGCGGACCAGCTCTTCGTCACCCTGCGCCGCCTGGCGCGCGACGGCTGCGCGGTGCTGTACATCTCGCACCGGCTGGAGGAAGTGAAGCGGCTGTGCCACGAGGCCACGATCCTGCGCCTCGGCAAGGTGGTGGCCGAGGTCGACCCCGAGGTGGAGACCGCCGCCTCGCTGGCGCGCCTCATGGTGGGGGCGGACGTGCACGAGGTGGAGGCCGCGGGTCACACCACGGACGGCACGCCGATGCTGAGCGTCAGCAACCTGTCGCTGCCGGCCGGCGGACCGTTCGGGGTGGCGCTGCGCAATGTCGCCCTGGAGGTGCGTGCGGGTGAGGTGGTGGCAATCGCCGGGGTGGCCGGCAACGGCCAGTCCGAGCTGTTCGAGGCGCTGTCCGGGGAGCGCATCGCTCCGGCGGCCGAGTCCATCACGATCGGCGGCCACCACTGCGGCACGCGCGACGTGACCGCGCGCCGCCAGCTCGGCGCCGCCTTCGTACCCGAGGAACGACTCGGCCACAGCGCCGTGCCCGGGTTCATGCTGGCCGACAACGTGCTCCTGACCCGCCACGCCTCCGACCCCGGCATGGTGCGCGCCGGTTTCATCGACCGTGCCAGGACGCGCAGCGCGGCGGCGCGCGTCACCGAGCGGTTCGACGTGCGGGTCAGCCAGGAGAATGCGCGGGCCGGGTCGCTGTCCGGCGGCAACCTGCAGAAGTTCGTGGTGGGACGGGAGCTGGACCGCAACCCGCAGGTGCTGGTGATCAACCAGCCGACCTGGGGAGTTGACGCCGGCGCCGCGGCCCTGATCCGCCAGGTGCTGTCCGACATGGCTCAGGCCGGTGCCGCGGTCCTGGTGATCAGCCAGGACCTCGACGAGATCTTCGAGATCGCCGACCGCATCGCGGTGATCTCGCGCGGCGAGCTGTCGGAGTCCTATCCCGCGGGTACGATCGACCGCGAACGGATCGGCCTGCTGATGGCCGGCGCCCACGAGAGCGCAGCCGGCGCGCAGGAGAGCGCCACCGGCGCTCAGGTCACGGCGTGAAGCTGCTGTTCGAGCAGCGCCCGCAGCCGAGCCGGGTGATGACGGTGGTCTCTCCCGTCCTGGCCATCGTGCTCATGGTGATCGTCGGCGCCATCCTGTTTGCGGCGCGCGGCGTCGACCCCTGGCGCGGGCTCTACGTCTACTTCATCGAGCCGGTGGCCTCCCTGTGGTCGATCGAGGAGCTGGTGGTCAAGGCCACGCCGCTGGTGCTGATCGGCGTCGGCCTGGCGGTGTGCTTCCGCGCCAACGTGTGGAACATCGGCGCCGAGGGCCAGCTCACCCTGGGCGCCGTCGCCGGCGCCGCCATCCCGATCCTGGCCAACCAGTGGCAGTCGCCACTGGTGCTGCCGCTGATGATGCTGCTCGGCATGGCGGGCGGGATCGCCTGGGCGGCGATCCCGGCGCTGCTGCGCAACCGCTTCGGCGCCAACGAGATTCTCACCAGCCTGATGCTGGTGTACGTGGCCCAGCTCCTGCTCGACTGGCTGGTGCGCGGGCCGTGGCGCGACCCGGAAGGCTACAACTTCCCCGAGTCGGTAGCGATGGAGGGGTTTCAGCTGCTGCCGACGCTCGGCTACAGCCGGGTGCACCTGGGCGGCGCCTTCGCGGTGCTCGCGGTGCTGGTGCTGTTCCTGTTCATGGCGCGGACGCTGAAGGGCTTCGAGATCGAGGTGAGCGGCGCGGCCCCACGCGCCAGCGGCTTCGGCGGTTTCTCGCGACCGCGCACCGTGTGGTTCTGCCTGGCGCTCTCGGGCGCCCTGGCCGGGCTCGCGGGCATCGGCGAGATTGCCGGCCCGGTGGGGCAGCTGCAGCCGGTGATCTCGCCCGGCTACGGCTTCACCGCCATCATCGTGGCGTTCCTGGGCCGACTCAACCCGCTGGGCGTGCTGTTCGCCGGGATCATCCTGGCGATCAGCTACCTCGGCGGCGAAGGGGCGCAGATCGAGCTGGGCCTGTCCGACAAGACCGCACAGGTGTTCCAGGGCACCCTGCTGTTCTTCATCCTGGCCAGCGACACCCTGATCCGCTACCGGGTGCGGGTGGTACAGAAATGATACCTTACAGCCTCGTACACGGGCCCACAGTCGCCCGGGCCTTGCGTTCAAGGAGATCCGATCAATGCTGAGGAGCTTGAGAATCTCGAACTATCGCGCCTTTCGTGAACTCAGATTGGACGAATTGAGCCGCATCAATCTTATCAGCGGCCGCAACAACTCCGGCAAGACGACAGTGCTCGAAGCTCTGCTGCTGCTGTCCGCGGGACATCCGGAAATCACCTTGCATACTTCCATCATCCGCGGGATGACGTCGGAGCGTCTACCGCCTTCCGCGATTCCGCTGATCTATTGGAGACAGATGTTTACCTCGCTTGATTTCGGGACACCCATAGAGATCAGCGGCGAACACCAATCGTGCGGATCCTTAGGCATGACGGTCGAGATGGAGCATGAGGACATCGTGAAGACGTCACTCACTAACTCCAACGAAGTGTTGTTAGGAGAGGACCTGCAAGATCCTAAGCTCCTGGCCACCATCCGACGCGGTGATGATCGCTGGCAACGACGCATCCAGGTAACGGACAAGGAGATTCGCATGGAGCGCCGAAAACAGCCCGTCCTGTTCTCGGCTTACATCGTTCCTGCAGGAATCGGAGACCTGAAATCGGACGCCGAGTGTCTTGGCGCCTTGAAGAAACAGAAGCAGGGTCATCGAGTTGTAAGAGCGCTGCAGCTCGTCGATCCCTCCCTGTCCAGTCTCGAAGTCATTTCGCAAACAGGTTCGCCCATGATCTGGGCAGACACCGGCTTGTCCGAGCTGGTTCCACTGCCAACCGTGGGCGAGGGCATGGTACGCGTAGCAAGGTTGGCGATGTGCATGGTGCTCGCCCGAGGCGGAGTACTGCTCGTGGACGAGATAGAAAACGGTATCCATCACTCCATCGCCGGCGACATGTGGCGCTTCATCCTGAGCGGCGCGCGGGAGCTGGATGTTCAGGTGTTTGCGACAACGCACAGCTACGAATGCGTAGCAGCGGCACAGTCGCTCAACAGCGATGAACTGATGTTGCATCGGATCGAAGCTACGGAGAGCAGCCATCGCTGCGTCACCTACCGTCCGCAACACATAGAAGCGGCTTTACGCCACAACATGGAGGTACGTTGAGGCGATGAAATCGCCTGCGTCCGCTGCTCAGCTTCTCGTCGAGGGAACGGATCCCTACCACGTGTTTCGCGAGTTCTGCAAATCATGGAGTTTGTCTGACATCGAAGTATGCAACTTCGGTGGAATCACGCAACTACGACCATACCTCGATGGAATGGTAAGAGCACCGGGATTTCCAAATGTCGAGAGGATTGGGATCATTCGCGACGCTGAAGAGTCCGCAAGGTCGGCATTCCAGAGCGTCCATGATCCGTTACAGAACGCCGGTCTTGACGCTCCCGACAGTACCGATGAGGTAAGCTCCGGTTATCCGGCCGTTTCGGTGTTGATACTTCCGGATGAAAACAGCCCGGGTAATCTGGAGTCCTTAATCTGGAGGAGTATCAATTCGAGTCCGGAAGTGCCGTGCATCCAGGAGTTCCTTGGATGTCTGGAAGAGATCGAAGGAGTCACTATCACTCGGCCCGACAAAGCACGTGTCCACGCGTACTTGGCTGCGAAGCCGCGTCCGAACGCGTCTGTTGGCGTTGCTGCCCGGAAGGGATACTGGAATCCGCAGCATCCCGTATTCTCCAGACTTCGGCGCTTTCTCACTATCCTGAATGGCTCGGCAAGTAGATCGAGTGCACCGGGCGCCAAGCCCCGCAACGACACGGACACCTCCGGAGTGGCTCGATGACCGCCCTGGAAGCGGTGGTGCTGACCATCATCACCGCCTCGACGCCGTTGCTGCTGGCGGCCATCGGCGAGCTGGTGGTGGAGCGCTCGGGGGTGCTCAACCTGGGCGTTGAGGGGATGATGATCATCGGCGCGGTGAGTGGTTTCGCCGCCGCCTACTCTTCCGGGTCGGCGGTGGTGGGCGTGGCGGCAGCGATCGCCATGGGGGCGGGGGTAGCGCTGCTGTTCGCCTACTTCACTCAAACGCTGGTGACCAACCAGGTCGCCACCGGGCTCGCACTGACCCTGTTCGGGCTGGGACTCTCTGGACTGATCGGCGAGAGTTTCACCGGCCTGCCCGGCGTAAAGCTGCAGCGCATTCACATTCTCGGGCTGACCGATATCCCCCTGCTCGGTCCGGTGCTGTTCGGCCAGGACGCGCTGGTCTACGCCTCGGTGGCGATCACGGTGCTGGTGGCCTGGGTCCTGGCGCGCACCCGGGTCGGACTGGTGATCCGTGCCACCGGCGGCAACCACCATTCCGCGCACGCCCTCGGCTACCGCGTGATCGCGGTGCGCTATGCCTGCATCGCCTTCGGCGGCGCCTGCGCCGGGCTGGCCGGGGGTTACCTCTCCCTGGTCTACACGCCGCAGTGGATCGAGAACATGACCGCCGGGCGCGGCTGGATCGCGCTGGCGCTGGTAGTGTTCTCCACCTGGGCGCCGCGCCGGGTCGCGATCGGCGCCTATCTGTTCGGCACGGTGTGGATCATGGGCCTGTACGCGCAGGGGGTGGGCATCGGGATCCCGCCGCAACTGCTCTCGTCGTTGCCCTACCTGGCCACGATTGCGGCGCTGGTGCTGATCTCCGGCAATCGTCTGCTGACGCGCAAGAACACCCCGGCCTGCCTTGGCCTGCCCTTCGTACCGGACCGTTAGGCGCGGGCACTGCCGGCGCAGCGCCTTGACGAAGGCGGGCGCGCGTGGTTGCATTTGGGCGGCCGTTGGACAGGCCCGCCGAGGTGCTCAGAGTTCGGCGTTATTCATTACCTCACCACATCGGGAAGCAACAACCCCGTCATGGGGGCTACCCAAAGGAGCACTCCTATGAGAAGAGCATTCGCAATGATCGTCAGCCTTGCGCTGTTGTCGCTGGCTACCCTTGCCTTTGGCGACGAGTTGAAGGTCGGCTTCGTGTACGTCGGCCCGATCGGCGACCACGGCTGGACCTACCAGCACCACCAGGGGCTGCTGGCGGTGGAGGAGGAGTTCGGCGACCAGGTCGAGACGATCTACGTCGAGAACGTCGCCGAGGGACCCGACGCCGAGCGCGCCATCACCCGCCTCGCGCGCCAGGGCGCCGGCCTGATCTTCACCACCTCGTTCGGCTTCATGGATCCGACCGTCAAGGTGGCCGCGCGCTTTCCGGACGTGAAATTCGAGCACGCGACCGGCTACAAGCGCGCCGACAACGTTTCGACCTACTCGGCCCGTTTCTACGAGGGCCGCTACATCATCGGCCAGATCGCGGCGCAGATGTCGGAAAGCGGCGTGGCCGGCTACATCGCGTCGTTCCCGATTCCCGAGGTGGTGCGCGGCATCAACTCGTTCCTGCTCGGCGCACAGACCATCGACCCCGACTTCAAGCTCAAGGTGATCTGGGTCAACACCTGGTTCGATCCGGGCAAGGAGGCGGACGCAGCCAAGGTGCTGATCGGCCAGGGCGCCGACATCATCAGCCAGCACACCGACTCCACCGCGCCGCTGCAGATCGCGGAGGAAAAGGGAGTGGTCGGCTTCGGCCAGGCCTCCGACATGCACGAGTTCGCCCCCAACGCGCAGCTCACCGCCATCATCGACGAGTGGGCCCCCTACTACGTCGCCCGCACGCGTGCGGTGCTGGATGGCACCTGGGAGTCCATCGATACGTGGGACGGCATCGCGCCGGGCATGGTCCGCATGTCTGAGTACCAGAACATGCCGGAAGAGGTGGCCGCCCTGGCGCGCGAGACCGAAGCGGCGATCGCCTCGGGCGAGTTGCACCCATTCAAGGGGCCGATCTACAACCAGGAAGGCGAAATGGTGATCGGCGCGGGCGAGGTGCTCGACGACGGCACGCTGCTGGGCATGAACTGGTACGTGCAGGGCGTCGACGACAAGCTGCCCGAATAACGCGCGCATACCTGCTACCTGCGTTTCGACCGGGCGGCGATCGTGATACGGTCGTCCATCCGGCCCTGCCTGCCGAATCCGTAACCAGCGACCCGCGGGGTGAGCCGCACCCCGCGGGTCCAGCCGCTGCATGCCTGAGCTCGCGTCCGCGTCATCCGAAGTAAGTTTGTGGGCATTCTGATAGTCAAACGGGAAACCAGAGAATGCAGGCCACCCCCTTGTCCATGAATGCCGTGAATGCCCTGGACGCCGCGGCGTTCACCGCGCGGTTCGGCGATGTCGCGGAACACTCGCCCTGGGTTGCCGAGGCTGCTGCCCGAGCGCGGCCGTTCGCCCATCGCGAAGCGCTGATCGGCGCCTTCGTCGGCGCGGTACGGGCCGCACCTCCCGAGACACAGCTCGCGTTGCTGCGCGCACACCCCGACCTGGCGGATCGGGCAGCGGTGGCGGCCGACGCCGCGGGGAGCGGAGTCGCGGCGGAGTCGCGGCGCGAGCAGGCCGGTGCCGGGCTCGACCGCCTCACTGCCGCGGAGTTCGCCCGCTTCGGCGAACTGAACGCCCGTTACCGCCGGCGGTTCGGCTTCCCGTTCATCTTCGCGGTGAAGGGCGCCACCAAGGACGCGATCCTGGCGGCGTTCGCGGAGCGGATCGATCACTCGGCCGCCACCGAGCGGGCCCTGGCCCTGGCCAACGTCGAGCGCATCCTGCGCTTTCGGCTCGAAGATCGGGTCGCGCCGTGAACCCGGCGACCGCCGGACGGGTGGTGCGCGGCGCGGTGCTGACCTACCGCGACGACCCCGCCCGCGCTGCCCTGCGCCAGGCCGTGCAGTTCCACCGCCGCGGCGCCGTAGCGATTGACTGCACCGGCCGCATCGCCTGGCGCGGCCCCGCTTCGCGCCTGCCGCAGCGGTTCCGCTCGCTGCCGGTGGACGACCACGGTTCGGCGCTGGTGCTGCCGGGGCTGATCGACGCGCACATCCACTTTCCGCAGTACCGCATGCTCGGGACTCCCGGCCGTGACCTGCTCGACTGGCTGCGGCGGTTCACCTTCCCGGAGGAGAGCCGTTACGCGGCACGCGCGCACGCCAGCGCCGCGGCGGAGGTGTTCCTCGACCGCCTGGCCCGGCACGGAACCACCGCCGCCGTGGTCTTCTCCACGGTCCATCGCGGCGCCACCGAGGCGCTGCTGGCGGCGGCCGAGCGGCGCGGCCTGGCCCTGGTCACCGGCAAGACGATGATGGATCGCAATGCGCCCCCGGCATTGCGCGACGACCCGGCCGCGGGCGTGGCCGACAGCGAAGCGCTGATCGAACGCTGGCACCGCCGCGGGCGCCTGCGCTACGCCATCAGCGTGCGCTTCGCGGTCACCTCCAGCGAGGAACAGCTTCGCGCCGCAGGAGAGTTCGCCGCACGGCATCGCGACTGCCACGTGCACAGCCATCTGTCCGAGAGCCGGGCGGAGATCGACGTCGTGCGGCGCGACTTTCCCTGGGCGCTCGACTACACCGACGTCTACGACCGCTACGGCCTGCTCGGTCCGAGCAGCCTGTTCGCGCACGCCATTTACCTCTCGGAGCGGGAGTGTGGACGCCTGGCGGAAGCGGGCGCCACCGTCGTGCACTGCCCGACCTCCAACACCTTCCTCGGCTCCGGCCTGTTCGACGCCGCCCGCCTCCGCAACCCGGAGCGCCCGGTGGGAATCGGCCTCGGCACCGACGTGGGCGGCGGCACCAGCTACTCGATGCTGCACACCATGGGGGAGGCCTACAAGGTGGCGATGCTGCGCGGGCAGACGTTGAGCGCGCACGACCTGTTCCACCTCGCCACCCGCGGCAATGCCGTGCGGCTCGGGCTCGACGCGGAGATCGGCACCCTCGAACCGGGGCGCTGGGCGGATCTGGTAGTGCTCGATCCAACCGCGACTCCGGTGCTGAAGGACCGCGACGCGCTATCGAACCAGCTCGAGGACACCCTGTTCGCCCTGGCGATCCTGGGCGACGACCGGGCCGTGCGCGCCACCTACGTCGCAGGACGGCAGGCATGGAGCGACGGGATGGGCCAATAGCGACGCCGAAGGACGAACCTGAGCAGTCTGCGGAGTTGGTTCGCGCATCCTTGCTACCCGCCCGGCCCGCATGTAAAGGTCAGAACCCAGGAGAGAGCGCATGTACGTGATCGTGGCCCCGATTCAGATCAAGGAAGGACACCGGGAGGCGTTCCTCGAAGCGATGCTGGGCGACGCCAAGGGCTCGGTGCGGGATGAACCGGGCTGTCTCCGGTTCGACGTGATTCAGGATGGCGCCGACCCGAATCGGATCTGGCTCTACGAAGTGTACGTGGACGAGGCGGCGTTTCAGGCGCACACGCGGACGCCTCACTTCATCAAGTGGCGCGATATGGTCAAGGACTGGTTCGCGGACGGCCCCAAGGGCGCCGGAGCGGGGAGTTCCAACATCTGGCCGCCTGACGACGCCTGGAAGTAGGCCGGCTCGCTCCCGGAACGGACCGCCAAGCCTTGGTGCAGCACAGACCGTGGCACGAGGCAGCTACCCGGCTGGTTGACGTGGCCGCCGGGCGCGCGCCGGCGCAACTCGTGATCCGCGGCGGCCGCTGGGTGAACGTACTCACGCGGGAGGTGGTGGAGGGGATCGACATCGCCGTCTGCTGCGGCCGCATCGCCTGCATCGTGGAGGACGCCGGGTACTGCACCGGGCCCGACACCCGCGTGATCGAGGCCGAGGGCCGCTTCCTGGTGCCGGGCCTCAGCGACGGCCACATGCACGTCGAGAGCAGCATGTGCACCATCACCGAGTACGTACGTGCCGTGCTGCCGCACGGCACCACGGCGATCTTCGCCGATCCGCACGAGATCGCCAACGTGTTCGGCCTGGAGGGGGTGCGCATGATGGCCGCCGAGGCCGCCGCCATGCCGATCCACGTGTTCGTGCAGATGCCCTCCTGCGTGCCCTCGGCACCCGGCCTGGAGACTCCCGGCGCCCGCATCACGCCGCGGGAAGTGGAACAGGCGATGACCTGGCCCGGCGTCATCGGCCTGGGCGAGATGATGAACTTCCCCGGCCTGGCCGGCAACGACCCGCGGATGCACGCCGAGGTAGCCGCCACGATGCGCGCCGGCAAGACGGTGGGCGGTCACTACGCGAGCCCCGACCTGGGCCCCGACTTTCACGCCTATCTGGCCGCCGGGCCGGCCGACGACCATGAGAACACGCGCGAGGTCGATGCCGTGGAGCGTGCGCGCCGCGGCCTGCGCCCGATGCTGCGGTTCGGTTCCGCCTGGTTCGACGTGGCCGCGCAGATCAGCGCCGTGACCGAGCGCGGCCTGGACCCGCGCCAGTTCATCCTCTGCACCGACGATGCGCATGCGGCGACCCTGGTGCAGGAGGGGCACATGGACCGCGTGCTGCGCCACGCGGTGGATCTCGGCTGCGACCCGCTGGTGGCGCTGCAGATGATGACCATCAACACCGCGCAGCACTTCGGCGTGGAGCGCGACCTGGGGTGCCTGGCGCCGGGGCGCTGCGCCGACCTGGTGTTGGCCGACGACCTGGAGGAGTTCGCCGCCGCCACGGTGATCGTCGGCGGCGCGGTGGCCGCGGAGGCGGGCCGCCTGCTGCTCGACCTGCCCGCCTGGACCCACGAGCAGCGCTTCCGGCAGTCGGTGCGGATTCCGCGCCGTCTGGCCGCGGCAGACTTCACCGTGGCGGCCGGTCGGGCGCGGGGCACCGTGACCGCCAACGTGATAGGCGTGCTGGAGAACCAGGCGCCGACCCGCCACCTTACCGTCGAGCTGGAAGTGACCGCCGGCATCGTGCAGCCCGATCGCGTTGGCGACGTACTGCCGCTGGCCCTGGTGGAGCGCCACCATGGCAGCGGCAAGGTGGTGAACGGCTTCGTCCACGGCTTCGGATTTCAGGGTTCGTGCGCCGTCGCCTCGACGGTGGCCCACGACAGCCATCACCTGCTGGTCGCCGGCACCAGCACGGTCGACATGGCACTTGCCGCGAACACCCTGGCGGATACGGGCGGCGGGGTGGCGGTGGTACGGGCGGGAGAGGTGATCGCGCTGATCGAGTTGCCGGTCGGCGGCCTGATGTCTGCCGAACGCGCCGAGGTGGTGGCCGCGAAGTCGGCCCGGGTGATGCAGGCGATGCGCGACTGCGGCTGCTCCCTCAACAACGGCTACATGCAGCTCAGCCTGCTCGCCCTGGTGGTGATCCCGGAACTGCGCATCTCCGATCTCGGCCTGGTCGACGTCTCCCGCTTCGCCCACATCCCCGTAGTCCAGTCGCACCCGTGACCGCCGCCGCGATCCTGACCATTGGGCACTCCAATCAAACGCTGGAACGCTTCCTGGCGCTGTTGGCCCAGCACGATGTCACCGCCGTGGCGGACGTGCGCTCCGCGCCGTACAGCAGATTCTGTCCCCACTTCAACCGCCGTGCGCTCAGCTCCGCCCTTGAGGACCGCGGCATGCAGTACCTGTTCCTCGGGCGCGAGCTCGGCGGGCGCCCCGACGATTCCGCCTGCTACGACGACCGGGGCCGCGTCTGCTACGACCGCGTGCGCCGGACGGAGCGGTTCCGCGGCGGCTTACGGCGACTCCTCGCGACCGCAGCGTCGCGACGCATCGCCCTCATGTGCGCGGAGAAGGAGCCCCTGGACTGCCACCGGACGCTGCTGATCGCGCAGGCGCTCGACCGGCAGGACGTCGCCGTAGCCCACATTCTGGCCGGCGGCGAAGTCGAATCACACCCGCGGACCATGAACCGGCTGCTGGAGAAGTTCGATCTGGACCCCGACGCCGAACTGATCGCAACGCGCGAGGAGTTGATCGGCCACGCGGTTGCGCTGCAGGCGCGTCGGGTCGCCTTCAGTCGCACCTGAAACGCCCCCGCCGGGCTGGACGCGGCACGGGGAGTACCACCAATATGGCGCCGGATCAGCGAGATGGCATTTGTTCGACAGCGATACGGGAAGGCGAACGTGCGCGTGCTGCGGGTGCAGCGTGACGCGGGGCGCCACGACGTGCGCGAGGTGCGCATCAGGGTAACCCTCGACGGCGACTTCGCCCGCGCCTACACCGCGGCTGACAACGGCTCGGTGGTACCTACCGATACCATGAAGAACCTGGTCAACGTACTGGCGCTGGAGCACCTGGAGGCGGCCAACGAGCCGTTCGCGATGGCGATCGCGGAGTGCTTTCTTGACCGCTACGAGCAGGTGTCGGAAGTGCAGGTGGAGATCGACGAGACCGTGTGGAACAGGATGTCGATCGCGGGCCGGCCGCACGAGCATAACTTCGTGCGGTCGGAGAGCGGCACGCCGTTCGCGTGCGTCACGGCCACCCGGTCGGCGCGCGAGATCGTCGCTGGAATCCGCGACCTGGAGATCATGAAGACCACCGCGTCCGGCTTCGTCGACTACCTGCAGGACGAGTACACCACGTTACCGCCGACCTCCGACCGCGTCCTCGCGACCCGGCTGTGCGCGACGTGGCGGTTCGCCGGCGCCGATCTCAGCGCGCCCAGCGCCTTCGGCGACGCCGCCAACGCCATCCGCTGCGCCTTGCTGCGGGTCTTTGCCACCAGCTACAGCCACTCGGTGCAGGACAGCCTGTACCGCATGGGCGAGGCCGCTTTGGCCGCCGCTCCCGCGATCGAAGAAATCACCCTGGCCATGCCCAACGTCCACTACCTGGCGATCGACCTCTCCCGCTTCGGGCGCGATGCGAAGGGGACGGTTGTTCCTGCCCACCGACGAGCCCAACGGCCAGATCGAAGCCACCCTGAGGAGGCAGTGATGGGCCAGCTCACGACCCACGTCCTCGATACCGCGCAGGGCAAGCCGGGCGCCGGCATCCGGGTGGAGCTGTACTCCGCGGCGCCGGAACGCCGCCTGGTCGCGAGCGCGCGTACCAACGCCGACGGGCGCTGCGACGCACCGCTGTTGCAGGGCGACAGGTTCCGTACCGGGCGCTGGGAGCTGGTGTTCCACGTTGGGGAGTACTTCGCGGACTCCGGCCTGGCGCTACCGGAGCCGCCGTTCCTCGATCAGGTCACGGTGGCGTTCGGGATCGCCGCGGACGCCCACTACCACGTGCCCCTGCTGGTCTCGCCCTGGAGCTACACCACCTACCGCGGCAGTTGACGCGCACCGAAGCCGCTGCGCGGACACGGCAGCCAAGGAGCCCTGCGTCCGCGCGTATTCTCGTTGGTGAATCCCTGGGACTTCGTCATGACCGAGCCGGTTCCCGCCCCGGAGGCGTGACTCGGGGCCGCTGACGGCGACTGTACCACCGGCGCGTTCTCGTACCTCACACCACGCGCTGACCCCAAGCACGATCTGGAAGGATAGGTACCGCACGCACCTGATGCAGGGGATGCAGGGCGAGGAGGAGGCGTTCGGGGGTCATGGGGGCGTCGAGGGTGAGGTCGGCGTCCGGGCGGAAGGCCTTCATGGCGTTGCGCAGGGCGAAGAAGACGCCGATGCCGTACATCAGCGGGGGCTCGCCGACCGCCTTGGCGCCGAGCGGGCCGTAGGGGTTGTCCTCCGGCTCCAGGAACTTCACCGCCATGTCGTCTGGCATGAAGTAGACGTCCGGGGCCTTGTAGGTGGACAGGGCATGGGAGAGGCAGCGGCCCTCCGCGTCCCACTGCAGATCCTCCATCGTCATCCAGCCCATGCCCTGGGCCAAGCCGCCCTCCACCTGGCCGCGGTCCACGGTCGGATTGATGGTACGGCCGAGGTCGTGGACGATCTTCACCTGGTCGACGGCGTAGGTGCCGCGCAGGCAGTCGACGGTGACCTCGAACACGGCCGTGCCGTAGACGTGGTAGGCGAACGGGTGGCCGTGCTCGCGCTCATCGTCGTAGTGGATGCCCGGGGTGGCGTAGTAGCCATGTGCGGACAGCCGTTTGCGCGCGCGGTAGGTGAGCCCCACGAGGTCGATCCAGCTCATGCCGGCGGGCTTGCCCGCGACGCACACCTGTTCATCGGCAACGGTTACCGTGCGCGGATCCGCCGCCGCCAGCTCCGCGGCCGCCACTTCGCGCATGCCTTGGAGGATGGTGTCGACGGCGATGAGCGCCGCGTTGCCGTTCAGGTCGGTGGTGGCACTGGCGGCGCTCGGCGACATGTTGGCGACCCGCGTGGTGTTGGTGCTTTCGACGCGCACCCGGCGTTGGTCGATGCCGAAGGTGCGCGCCACCACGGCCGCGACGTTGCTGCTGATGCCCTGGCCCATCTCGATGCCGCCGGTGGTCACGCTCACGCTGCCGTCGGTGTAGACGTGGACCAGGGCGTTGCCCTGGTTGAGGTGGCTCTTGGTGAACGAGATCCCGAAGCAGACCGGCATCAGGGCGCACCCCTTCTTGAGCGCGAAGTTGCGCTGATTGAATCCCGCCACCCGCTGCCGGATCCGGTCCACCCCGAAGGTCGTCTGCAGCTCGTCCCAGGTCCGCTCGGCGCGGGACCGCTCCACCACCTGCCCGTAGTGGAACACGTTGCCGTCGCGCAGCAGGTTGGCGCGCTGGATCGCTGCGGCCTCGATCCGCATGGCGTCGGCGGCCTTGTTGATGGCGGCCTCGATCACGTACATGCCCTGGGGGCCGCCGAAGCCGCGAAAGGCGGTGTGGGGTTGCAGGTTGGTGCGGCACGGCGCCGCCGTCACCCGCACGTTGGGGACGAAGTAGGCGTTGGTGGCGTGAAACAGCGTGCGCGCCAGCACCGGCGGTGAGAGGTCCGCGAAGGCGCCGGAGTTCTGGTAGAAGGTGGCCTCGTAGGCGTGGATCTTGCAGTCCGCGGTCAGCCCGATCCTGAAGTCGGCGGAGTAGGGGTGGCGCTTGCCGGTCATCCCGATGTCGTCGAGCCGGTTCAGCACCAGCTCCACCGGCACCTGCAGGTGGGCGGCGGCCAGCGCGGCCAGGGCCGCCCAGTGGGTGGCCTGGTCTTCCTTGCCGCCGAAGCCGCCGCCGAGCCGCTTCACGTCGACCTCGACCTTGTGCATCGGCTTGCCGAGCACCGCCGCCACCACGTGCTGCACCGCGGCCGGCCCCTGGGTGGAAGAGAACACCTGCATGGCACCGTCCTCGCGGGGCACCGCACGCGCGCGCTGGGTCTCCAGGTAGACGTGCTCCTGGCCGCCGATCTCGCAGCGCCCCTCCACCACCACGTCGCAGTCGCTCCAGGCGCCGGCCACGTCACCGGCCGCCATGGTGCGCGGCGGATGGATCAGGTCGCCGGCGGCGAACGCTTCGCGCGGGTCGACCACCACCGGCAGCTCGTCGATCTCGACGTCGATCAGCTCGCGCGCCTGGCGCGCCTGGTGGGCGGTGTGCGCCACCACCAGCGCGATCGGGTGGCCGACGAAGCTCACTTCGCGCTCCACCAGCAGCAGCTCGTCCTCGAAGATCGGGCCGAAGCGGTTGACGCCGGGGATGTCGGCGGCGGTGAGCACGGCCACGACCCCGGCAGCGGTACCGGCCGCATCGGTGGCCAGCCGGGTGATGATGCCGTGCGCCTTGGGCGAGCCGAACACCGCGGCATGCAGCATCTCTGCCGGCGGCGGCACGTCGTCCACGTACTGCGACTCGCCGCGCACATGCAGGTGGGAGTCGATGTGCTTCGCGTCGTCCCGCTTCACGGGCGCTCTCCCGCGTAGAACGCTTCGGCGGTGAAGCGGTCGGGGAACAGCGTCACAAAGTGGGCAATCAGCAACTGCCGCGCCAGCAGGCGCTTGTACTCCGCCGACCCGCGCACGTCCGAGATCGGCGCGATCTCCCGCTGCGAGATGCGCACCGCCTCCCACGCCGTGTCCAGGTCGAGCACGCGGCCGCGCACCGCCTGAGAGGTCTCATGCAGGTAGAGCGGGATGGGGGCCACGCCGCCGAGGCTGAAGTGGGCTTCATCGATCGTATCTCCGGTACAGCGGATCGAGCAGGCGCTGTTGACCGAGGCGATGTCGAGGCAGGTGCGCTTGGAGACCTTCTCGAAGTTGACCCGCGCGCCGGTCGGATCGGCGAACGCCACCGCGGTGAGCAACTCGCCCGGCCGCAGGTCGATCTGCTTGTAGCCGCGGTAGAACTCTTTCAGAGAAACGGACCGCTGCGTGGCGCCCTGTTCCAGCACGACGCGGGCATCGAGCGCCAGCAGGAGAGCGGTGAAGTCGCCGATCGGTGAGGCGTTGACGATATTGCCGGCGAGCGTGGCGCGGTTCCGAATCTGCCAGGAGGCGATCAGGTGATTGAACGCCGCGATGCCGGGAATCGCCGCGATCACCGCCGGGTGGGTGCCGAGCTCCTCGAAGGTGGTGAGGGCACCCACCCGGAACTCGCCTGCGGTGCGGCGGACACCCTTCAGATCCGGGCGCCGTCCCAGCACGGCGACGTGGCGCTCCGGAATCGTCTCACCCTGTTGCACATACAGATCGGTGCCGCCTGCAATGAGCAGCTCCGGCGCTGGCGGTCGAGAGCCGTCGCCATCCCCCGACCCGGCAGCCGTCTCCGCCGCGGCGCTCGCGGCGCACAGGCCCCGCAACCGTTGGGGAATGCCGGTGAAGTACTCCGGCAGTGCCCCGGCGGCGGCCAGCGCCGGTACGCGGCTGCCGCTCCCGTTGGTCTGCAGCCGACTGCCGAGGTCGCGCTCCAGGGTGGCCGCGCAGTCCTTGAGCGAGCGGTACCCGGTGCAGCGGCACAGGTGCCCGCTCAGGGCGTACTTTACGTCGTCGAGGGAGAGTCCCTTGGCGTTGTCCAGCAGCAGGCCGTGCAGCGACACCACGATGCCGGGGGTGCAGAACCCGCACTGGGTGCCGCCGAACTCCACGATCGCCTCCTGCACCGGATTGAGGCCGGCCTGGTTGCAGCCCTCGATGGTGACCACGTGCTTGCCGTGCACCTCGGCCAACGGCACCAGGCAGGAGGTGACCGGTTGGTAGCGGACGGAATCCCCTTCCAGCTCGCCGATCAGGATCGCGCAGGCGCCGCAGTCCCCCTCCTTGCAGCCCTCCTTGGTGCCGGTCAGCCGCTCGCTGTTGCGCAGAAAGTCGAGCACCAGCAGGCCCGCGGGAGCGTCGGTCTTCACCTCCCCGTCGTTGAGGATGAAGCGGATGCTCGGCGGCATCGGGTTAGGCGCCGCGGTTACGTTGGCGCAGGATCTGCGCGGCGACGCTGACGGCGATCTCCTCGGGAGTGTCGCTGCCGATGTCGAGGCCCACCGGTGCGTGCACTCGATCCAGCGTCTCCTGCGCCATCCCCTCCTCCCGCAACTGGGTGAAGATCCGGCCGATCTTGCGCCTGCCGCCCATCAGGCCGACAAACGGGACCGGCTGGTCCGCCACCCCGAGCAACGCCCGCACGTCGGTCTGAAAGTCCGCGGTCATCACCACCACGGCGGTCAGTTCGGGATAGCCGATCAGCGGACCCGCCGCCGCGTAGTCCGCCACCTGGGATACGGTTCCGACCGCCGCGGCGCGGTCGTGGGTGACCACTTCCGTGCGGGTGTCGAAGATCTGCGTCCGGTACCCGAGCCGGGCCATAACCTCGGCCAGGGCCACCGCGCAATGACCGCCGCCGATCACCGCCAGCCGGCGCCGGTTGAGCAGGTCTTCCTCATAGCGCCAGCCCTCCCCTTCCCCGGAAAGTGCGAAGGGTGGGCGGGAGAAGTCCGGCTTCCGATCCAAGAGCCGCAGGCCGTTCGCGTCGATCGTCATCCAGGCGGGCCGATCCTCCCGCAACGCGGCGCCAATCGCACTCACGCTGGCCCGGTCACGGTCGCCGGCCAGCATGCAGAAGACGTTGGTCTGACTGCCCTCGCAGACCATGCCGGACCGCTCTCCCTCGGCCGTGTCGCTGTGCACCAGGGTGTGCTTCTCCGGCTGCGCCCCACCGCTGCGCAGCAACTCCCGCGCCTGCTCCACCAGCCGATGCTCCATCATGCCGCCACCGATGGTCCCGTGCAGGCCCCCGCCCTCGGCCACCAGCAGCTTCGCGCCGGCGGTACCCGGCGAGCCGCGGGTATGCTCAGCCACACAGGCAACGAACACCCGCTCTCCCCGCTCCAGGTAATCGCCCACCCGCTCCCAGAATGCACTCATCCGTCATCTCATGATAGCCGATCGGACTATCTGCGACACTACCTCCAACGAGTGCGGACCCGAAAGACGCGCCCCTGACGTGAGAGTCCCGCCGGTGGGCGGACCACGTCGGGCTTGTCAGAGTAACAGCACCTCCGACGCCATCGTACTTGCTCTCCTTCGCCATGCGGATGGCTGCAAGTGTGCTCGACTTCTGGCGAGCATGGTTCGATTGTGGTACTCTCCCTCCGTTGCAAAATGTGCCTGTGCCATGCCATATGCCGATTGATACCCTACACACCAAGCCCGCGTCATAAAGCGCGGGTGCACAACCATGGTTAAGAGGCTCATAGTAGATCGATTCAAGTCGATTCGCACCGCCACCCTCGAGCTTGGACGAATTAACTTGCTCATCGGTGGGAATGGTGCCGGAAAGTCCAATATTCTCGAAGCGATAGGTGTCATGTCTGCCGCGGCATACCGAGGTCTTGGCGACAGCGATCTGGCAAGAAAAGGTGTACGAATCACGCCTCCTGCGTTGATGAAGTCAGCATTCAAGAACTACGAACTTCCGAAGACGCTACAACTTACCGCCGAACTAGAAGGGGCCGTAACTTACAAGATCAATCTCACGGGAAGAGACGATGACCCATTGCTTGCGTTCTTCAGCGAGAGTTGTACGTACGGAAATCGCAAGATGTTCGGTCAAGGGACCAATGGCGTTCAAGTATTGGGGAAGAGCATCTACGACGACATCTATATCAATCGGAGCATTTGGGATCAAGTACGTTTCGGTCACAAGTTTCCGGCTCGCGTCAGACAAGCATTTCATATGCTCTCCGAGTACGCAATCTACTCACCACAGACCGATTTCTTGCGTGGCAAGACAGGGAGTGTCGATACTCCACCCGTCGGCTTGCATGGTGAAGGTCTGCCACAGGCTGTTCGTGGATTGATTGCACAGATAACGAAGTTGAAGAACCCAAAATCGAATTCGAAGTACTCGTCTCAACAAGATCATTCCTGGAAGCTCAAACGTCGGGCGCTCGACTTGGCTTACCTGCCACGCTGGGCTAGCGGTGTCCGTGTTGGTAGAATCGACAGTCATTTGGTGCCTAGAGCTTTGCTCGATCAAGGAGAAGATACGGTCTACTTTCTCGACCGATTCATGCATTTGAAGAGACGTACACTATCGGTGTACGACAGTAGTGAGGGAACACTGTTCCTTCTCTTCATCGCCGTCCTACTCGCGCACGACGAGTCCCCGAATCTGTTCGCTTTGGACAATGTCGACAGTGCATTGAACCCCCGAATGACCAGATCGTTGCTTGAGACGGTGATCGAGACGACCAAAGACGCGGCCGCTCACGACTTGCATTGCGGACCCAGACAAGTCTTCCTTACCAGCCACAATCCTACGTCGCTGGACGCATTTGACTTGTTTGACGACGACCAACGCATCTTCGTAGTCGAGCGAGATGACATCGGTCAGACGGTCGTGACCCGGCTCCGACCGAGGCCGGGGATGTCGAGAGACGACTGGGAGGAAGCCAAGAACGGTCGGAATCTATCGCAGCTCTGGTTGGACGGTGAGATCCGCGGTGCTCTTGGACAGAGAGTATAGTCCATGCGCATCGGCGTCGTATGTGAAGGTCCGACGGACGCTCACGCGATTGCGTGTTTCTTGCAGGCGTCACTGACCCACCGCGGAATCACGCCGGAATTCATTCCGATTCAACCCGACACAGACAACACGAGACCACTCGACGGTGGGTGGGGCGCAGTGTTTCTTTGGCTGCAGAAAAACCCACCGAGATCAAGGACCAGGACCTATTTCCATGGAGGTCTATTTGACTACGATCTGTCGATATACTCTCAGACCTGGGCTTCCAGCGCTGGACGAAAGAGCACTACGACCACTCTGTGGCAGACCACCCGGACCCACTCGAACGTGGGAACGAAATCACACAAATCATCAAGATTGTAGGAGAATTCGCAACGCTTACAACCGCTGACTTGAGACGGCACATTCCCGCACCATCCGTAGAGTCAACAGAAACATGGTGCATCGCAGCGTTCCGACAGCTTTCTGTCGATCCAGAAACTCTTCGCGGAATTGCGCTTTGTCGGGAATTCATGACTGCTCTGCATCGATTCGAGAACCGCCCGATGGAAGACTTCGTTCACATCGACAAGAACCCTGACCGAAGACTTCCCTATTGTGTGAATCATTCAGGCGGGTTTCCTCGTCTAGAGAACCAATGCTATCACTATCGCAATTTGGTGGATGCGCTTGTCAACAGCAACTGATTCGAGGCGCCGCGCTACGCAAAAGCAACGTTCTTGCACCGCCCACCTTCCATCGCGAGGAGCTTGTCGGCTCATCTCGCCAGAGCCTCTCAGACCATCATGCCTTGGCTTACCAAGCGTCCCATTCCGGAAGCCAGCGGGTTTCGGCGCCGCCAGCTCCTCGGTATGGGCGGCGGTAGGTTGTAGCGCGCGGACCGGCCGGCGGCTGGCTCGTGGCACGAGGGCGACTCTGGTACCCTGTGACCGATGCAACGCAACGGTGAGCGGACGGGCGGCGGTCTGCCCGACATCATCATCTTCAACCCTGACCAGTGGCGGGGGGACGTGCTTGGCCACGTGGGCAACCCGGCCGCGGTGACCCCGGCGATCGACCGCCTGGTGGCGGAAGAGGGAGTCTCGTTCTCGCGTGCGTTCTGCCAGAACCCGGTGTGCACGCCGAGCCGCTGCAGCTTCATGAGCGGCTGGTATCCGCACGTGCGCGGCCACCGCACCATGCACCACATGCTGCACTCCGAGTGGAACGAGCCCAACCTGCTGCGCATTCTCAAGCAGCACGGCTACTTCGTATGGTGGGGCGGCAAGAACGACCTGGTGCCGGGGCAGGGCGACTTCTCTCCCTACTGCGACGTGAAGTTCGAGCCGACCGACGAGGACTACCGGCGCTGGGGCTGCACCCGGCGGGAGGGCACCCACGGCGGCGATCTGCACT
The DNA here is from genome assembly GCA_965203905.1 of Spirochaetia bacterium. GTDB lineage: Bacteria > Spirochaetota > Spirochaetia > SZUA-6 > Bin103 > Bin103. Next base: position 227,245 of record CBDBDQ010000005.1, read on the forward strand.
GGCGCGGCGACCCGAAGGGCGACAACTTCTACAGCTTCTTCAAGGGGCGGCTGGACCGGGAAGACGATCCGTTCTACTGCGACCGCGACTGGGCGAACGTGCTCGGCGCCATCGACTTCCTGCGCGACTACCGCGGCGACCAGCCGGTTTGCGTCTACCTGCCGCTCTCCTTTCCGCACCCGCCCTACTGCGTGGAGGAGCCGTGGTACGGCATCACCGACCGCGCCGCCTTGCCCCCGCGCATCCCGGCGCCCGCCGACGAGACCGGCAAGCCATCGCTTCTGGGCGGCATCCGCCGCGGCCAGCGGCTGCAGGGCTGGAGCGAGGAGCGCTGGACCGAGCTGCGGGCGACCTACTACGGGATGTGCGCGCGCGTCGATCACCAGTTCGGCCTGCTCTGCGATGCCCTGCGCGAGCGCGGGCGCTACGACGCCGCCGCGATCTTCCTGTTCTCCGACCACGGGGACTTCACCGGCGACTACGGGCTGGTGGAGAAGACCCAGAATACGTTCGAGGACTGCCTGACGCGGGTGCCGCTGGTGGTCAAGCCACCGGCAGGGGTGCCGGTGACGCCGCGCGTCTGCGATGCCCTGGTGGAGCTGGTGGACTTCTCGGCGACGGTGTACGACCTGACCGGGATCGCCCCCGGCTACGACCACTTCGGGCGCAGCCTGCTGCCCCTGGTGGCCGATGCCAGCACCGGTGGTGGACGTGACGCCGTGTTCTGCGAAGGCGGACGGCGTCTCGGCGAGGTGCAGGCCTCCGAGTTGGAGAGCGCCAGCGCCGGCGGCTCGCTCGGCCTGTACGCACCGCGGGTTCAACTTCAGGTTCAACTCGATGCGCCGTACCACAGCAAGGCAACCATGTGCCGCACGGCGACCCACAAGTACGTCCAACGCCTGTACGAGAGCGACGAGCTTTACGACCTGGGGCTCGATCCGGGGGAGCAGCGCAACGTGATCGACGATCCCGCGTACCGCGACCTGCTCGCGGAACTGCGGCTGCGGCTGCTGCGCTGGTACCAGGAGACCTGCGACGTGGTTCCGCGCGTCACCGACCGCCGTTGAGACCAGCGAGCGGGGTGGATCCATCGCAGCCGCTCCGCTGCGATGGAAGCCGCGCGCCTGCCGGCTGGTTCGCCGGCGTGACCGCGAGACGACGCCTTACGTCATGTCGGGCTCGCGATGACCGCGGGCTGGTCTTCGGGACTGTAGAAGTAGGCGCCCGGCCGCCACTCCGCGCTCAGGTCGCCGAGCAGGCGCCGCTGCCGGGGGGTGCAGCGGTCCAGCAGATCCGGGGCGTGACCGTTGAAGTCGAAGGTGCGGAAGCACATCTGGCTGTAGCAGTAGATCAGCGACTTGCGGGCGCGGCGGGAGTGGTTGGTCGACACGCCGTGCCACAGCGCGTGGGGGAAGATGACCGCGTCACCTGCCTCGGCGCAGAGCTGCACCGCACCGGGCGTGGAGGTGGTGACCGGGTTGTCCCCCTCGGGATAGGGACGCAGATGGCTGCCGGGAAAGAGGGTGAAGTTGCCGCTGCCGGGCCTGCGGAGGTCGGTCAGGAAGTACTGCACCTTGATCTGCAGCGGCCAGCTCGTCTCGCTCACGCGGATGCGGCGCAGCGCCTCGCCGCCGTCGGTGTGGATGTAGCCCTTGTCCTCGGGGTTGGGCGGACGCACGATCGCTTCCGCCATGCTGAGTTGAACGTAGGGGCCCATCAGCTCCACCACCGGTTCCAGGATGGACGCATGGTCGATCAGGTCGATGAACTCCTGGCTGTCGGGCAGGATGTTGCGGCGGTCCATGCCCGGCCGCGCCTGGGCATGGGCGTTGCTCCGGATTTCCCTCCGGTACAACCGGTCGACCTGGCGCAGCAGCCGGGTCACCATCGTTTTCGGCAGCGCACCCTTCAGCACCAGATAGCCGTCGCTTGCCCATTGGCGCCGCTCGGTGTCGGTCAGTGCGCCGTCTCGGACCATGGTGTACCTCCTCGCGAACACCGTGACCGTACCACCGGGGACGGACGGTATCCAGACTCCCGTGCCGGATGGGTTGCGGAATCGGGTCGCAACCGGGATGCTCGGTTCCGTGACCGCTTCAGAGCGACCGCACATCGTGGTGATCGCCGCCGACACGCTCCGGCCGGCCTACCTCGGCTGTTACGGCAACACCGCCGTGCACACGCCCCACCTGGACCGGCTGGCGGCGCAGTCGCTCCGCTTCACCCGCGCCCACCCGGAGGCGCTGCCGACCATTCCGACGCGGCGCACCGTGCACGGCGGGCGGCGCGTGTACCCATTCGCCGACTACCGGCCGGTGCCGTGGGACAATGTCTACCTCCCCGGCTGGCAGCCCATGGCGGCCGAGGAGCCGACGGTCGCCGAGGCCCTCGAAGCGGCCGGCTACCACACCGGCTTCGTCGCGGACGTACCCCACTACTTCGTGCCGGGGATGAACTTCACCCGCGGTTTCCGCCAGTGGCAGTTCGTGCGCGGGCAGGCGGAGGACCGTTTCGGGGCCGAAGCCGCGGCCGACCCGGCATTGCTGCCGCGCTACCGGGCCAAGATCGGGCGCCGCCACCTGGTCAACGTGCGCCCGCGGGCAGCGGAAGAAGAGTGGCCGACCGCGCGCACCTTCCGCTGGGCGCAGCAGTTCCTGGAGCAGAACGCCGGCGGCGAGAAGCCGCTCTACCTGTACGTCGACAGCTTTACCCCGCACGAGACCTGGGAGGCGCCGCTGCACTACTACGACCTCTACGGCAGCCGCGCCGAGCGCGAACCGATCTGGCTCAGCGTGCCCTACGGGCCGTTGGCGGAGGTGCCCGAACTGGAAGCGCAGCTGCCGAGCGTGCGCGCCAACTACGCGGGCCTGGTGACCATGGTCGACCGCTGGTGCGGCCTGCTGCTGGACACCATCGACCGGCTCGGCATGCGCGACCGGACGCTGATCGTGTTCTTCAGCGACCACGGCACCAACTTCGCCGACAACCCCGAGGGGATCGTGGGCAAGCCGGCCGGCTGGATGTACCCCGGCACCATGGACATTCCGCTGTTGGTGCGGCTGCCGGACGGGCGTGGCGCCGGCACCGCGTGCGACCGCCTGGCCTCGACCGCCGACATCCCCGCGACGGTGGCCACGGCAGCCGGCCTGAGCGGGCTGCCGCTCGACGGGACCAGCCTCGCCGCAGCCGCCGACGGCGCCTACCCCGGCTACGACCACCTCACCTGCCGCTACGGCAACTTCGTCTGGTACCGCGACCTGCGCACCTGGTTCTTCAGCGGTCTCGACTTCACCGGCCCGCGACTGTTCGACCTGGAGGCCGACCCCGCGTGCCGCAACAACGTCGCCGAGCGGCTGCCCGAACGCGCGGCGTTGGCGCGCGAGAGGATCCTGGCCGATGCCGGCGGCCGGCTGATCCGGCACGACCCGCCCGCCGCCACCGACGCCATCGGCCGGCGACCCGGCTGACCTGAGAGTCACCACCCAGCAGGAAAGGCCAAGGCCAAAGGAGATTGACAATGTCGCGTCGCTGTTTATAGGCTGCGTGAAGCTGGATCACGTGAAGTTCGCTTTGCGTGCTCTGACATTCACCACTGGAGTGTACCTATGGCAACGGCGGCTGATCGCCTCAAAGAACTCGCCAACGAACATCTGGATCTAGGCCACGAGCCGGACTTCGACGTCAAATTCAGCGATTCCGGTGTCTCCTCCGTGGACGCGGTCGCCTTCATCAGGGTCGTGAATCAGGATTTCAACATTACGATTCCGCCGGAGAAGGTCGCGGAGATGGAGACGCTGCGAGACCTCGCCGAATACCTGGATACGAATTCCGGGTAGGCGCCCGGGTCCGCGATGCCGGCGTCTGGCGTCCGTTCGATGGACGACTGTTGGTGGCGCCGATATCGTGAAACCGGCGACCGTGTCGTCATTCATGTCGACCTGACGCAGCAGGCGGCCCGCTCGGCCGCTGCCCTGGCGTGGCTCGATCAGACCGAACGGGTGCGCTGGCACCGCTACCGCTATGCCCGTCCTCGCCGTGAGTTCGGCTTGTGTCGCGCGGCGTTGCGTGCCACGCTCTGCAGCCGACTCGGCTGTGACAACCATGAACTTGCGTTCGGGACGGCGCAGCACGGAAAGCCGGTCGCCCTGGTGCGGGGCAGGCCGGCCCCAATCAGCTTCAACGTCAGTCACAGTGGCAGCCATGGACTGATCGCATTGGCGCCGGAGGGACGCATCGGGGTGGATGTGGAGGAACGGCGCTCCCGGCCCGATCCCGACGGGCCAATCCGGACGGTATTTGCGCCGGCCGAACGCGCGGAGCTTGCAGCGGCACGCGGGACCCGCAAAGTCGACCTTTTCTTCGCTCTGTGGACGATGAAGGAAGCACTGATCAAGGCTCTGGGCATAGGCTTCTCGATCGATACCTCCACGTTCGAAATCCCCCCGGAAATGCGTCGAGGCTCTCCCACCAGCGTATTTCGATTCCCGCATGCCCCGATGGTGGGATGGCGACTCGAGAATGTGGGCAACGCCAGGTTCGCAGCCGCCGTCGCCCATGAGCTGAGCTAGGTACCGACGTGACCCCCGAGAATGACTGGAAGATACCGGAGCCGCTCTCGGCGCGTGAGGTGCGCTTGGACAGGGACACGGTCACCATCCTGAGGCGGCATGGGAATCCGGACGGTCCACGGCTCGTGCTGTGTCACGGCAACGGTTTCGCAATCGATCTCTACTATCCGTTCTGGTCGCTGCTCGCACCTGACTTCGACCTGGTCATGTATGACCTCAGGAATCACGGCTGGAATTCGGTCGGCGACCGCGAGTACCACAACATTCCGACTTTGATTCGAGACCATGAACTCATACTCGAAGCAATTGACCAGCACTACGGAGACAAACCGAAGATTGGCGTATACCACTCGGTTTCCGCACTGATCGCGTTGCTGGCGTCAGCCACTACCACCCTACGGACCTGCGTCCAACGCAGCCCCCTGGCCGCTCAGGTACTACTGGATCCGACTTTGTGCCGGCCGGGTGTCAGCCAGTTGGAGTTCGAGGTAGCCGCCGTCCGCTCTGCCGAACTGATCCGACGGCGGGGGTACCGCTTTCAGTCCCGAGAAGACTTCGCGGAACTCCTCCGCTACGCTCCCGCCTTCCTGCGGGTCGTTCCGGGAGTTCGGGAACTGATGGCAAGAACTACACTGCGCCGGTCGCCTGACGGACATGATTACGAGTTGCGGTGCCCACGCGAATACGAGGCACAGATCATGCAGTACACGCGCATCTATTGCGTATTGGTGGATTTTGACGAGCTTCCGTGCCCGACCAAGGTGATCGGCTGCGATCCGACGCTGCCCTACGCCTATCTGCCAACCCTCGACCTCGGCGACATGACCAGCTTGGACTACGATTTCCTGCCGGAGACTACCCACCTGTTTCCCCTTGAGAAACCGGCAGAGTGTGCGGCGCTGATTGGGGATTTCGTCGAGTCTCAGGGCCTGACCTAGCCACCAGAGCTCCCCGCGATCGCTCCGCAAGTTCTAGTCGGGCTACGGGGACGCTCCGTGGGCGGCCGTCGCGGCTGGCACGCGGACCGTGACAATATCCGTGTCATGATACTGCCGATGGCGCACCGCGGACGCCAGATGGCGCAGCAGACGCAGTGACACATCCCGCTCGACCGAAGCCTCATCCGTGTGCTCGCGGAGTAGCGCGATTCGATCCTGCAGGTTATCCGCACCGGGTCCGAGCACGAATTCGAGGACGGCGGCGCTCTCTTCCCGGTGCGCCGTCAGGAGCAGCCGGCGGTCACGTCCTGGCGCGCCTCCAGGTTCCTGCAGCAGTGTGAGCAGCGTCTCCTCAGCGGCGGCGGCGAGACGTTCGGCGAGTGCGGAATCCCACCCATTACGGGCCGCGAATGTACCGAGAAACTCCCGGATTCCCGGCACCACGGAGGGGTCGAACCGCGCCGCCTTGAAACGACTGCGGCGGGACTCCGACAGGGCCACGAACCCGGTCATGAGGATAGCCGTAAACCCTCCGGCGTTGGTCCCGTTGCGCAACAGGCCGCCGCCGAATTCCGAGATCAGTTCCGGGAACATGAAGCCATAGTGACAGCCGATCCCGATCAGAAGGGAGATGCCGATGATCAGTCCATTGCGCGGATTGAGGCCATCCTGAACCACGATCCTCATGCCGATCAGGACGAGCAATGCCAGCAGCACGATGAGGTACCCGGCAAGTACCGGGTCCGGTATCGCCAGAACCACGGCCAGTACCTTGGGCATGAACGCAAGGACGACGAATGCGGCGCCGGCCACGACCCCGAGGCCTCGGGCCGCGACGCCGGTAAGCTCGATCAGCGGAACGCTGACCGAGTAGGTGCTGTTCGGAACGGTGCCCGCCAGACCGGAGACCAGCGTACCGAGGCCGTCCACGGTCACCGCCCCCTGCACCGCGCGGAAGTCCACCGCCCGGCGCCCGCGCCACGACACGCGTTGCACGGCGACGGCGCTGCTCATCGCGCGCACCGCGGCGATCACGGCGACCAGCAGGAAGGCCGGCAGCAGCGCCCAGAAACTCGACCCGAATTCGAGATCGAAACCCGGCCACCGGCCCCGTGGCAGGCCGATCCATGCGGCCCCTGCTAGGCGGCTCACGTCGTACAGACCGAACCAGGCGCCGATCGCGGCTCCGGCACCCACCCCGACGATCGGCGCCCACAGGCGCCATGCCGGCGGTGCCTTCAGCGTCAGGCCGCCGATGAGGAGCACCGTCACCAGGGCGCTCAGCGGCGCGCCCGCTGCCGCGCTCCCGGCCGGTACGCTCGTCAGCAGGTCGCCGACGGCTGGCAGCACCGTGACCGGAATCAGCATGAGCACGGTTCCCGAGACGGTGGGGGTCAGAATCCGCTGAAACGATGCAAGCCGCCAGGAAATCACCAGCGGGACGAACGCCGACAGGACGACCAGGGTGGCGAGCAGCGCCGGCCCGCCCTCCACCAGCGCCGTGATACTGATCGAGATGAAGGCCCCGGATGCCCCCATGACCAGCACGTGGCCCGCACCGATTCTGCCGATGCGCAACGCTTGCAGCATCGTGGTCATGCCGCACACCGCGACCGTGGCGTACACCGCCCAGGCAGCTGAGGCCTCGGACGCATCGGCGGCCCGCATTACCACCGTCGGGATCAGTATGACCGCACCCAGGTTGAGTATCGCGAGCTGCAATCCGAGCCCGACGGTCAGCGCTGCCGGAGGCCGCTCGTCAGGCTCGTATCTGATGCCGTACGGAGCCCTGTCGAGGTGTCGCTGACGCGCCAATCCGACTGGCTCCTAGCGCGTGTCTATCCAGTGGCGCCGGCGCTGGAACGGATAGCTCGGCAGGGAGATCCGGCGCCGCGACTCTCCCGCAAACAACCCCGCGAAGGAAACGGAAAGTCCCGCCACGTAGGCGGCCGCGACAGCCTCGGCGAAGGTGGCGTCCCCGGCGTCCGGCGCAGCGTCGCCGGGTGACTCGGCGCTGCTCGCCCGCACCACCGGAATGCCGCAGCCATCCGCCAGCGCGTCCGGCAGCGCGCGCGGCGCCGTCTCCACGATCGCCTCGATCCCCAGATCGGCGAGCGTCCTCAGGCAGGTGGCGATCGCCGGTCGTGGCGCCGGTGATCGCCACTCGGCAACGTCAACGGTCGCCCCCGGCTCGACAATGCGGCCGGTGGAGCAATCCACCAGTGGAGGGGTCCCGCCGGTCAGCGCGACCGATGTCGGCTCGCCCGTGCCGCGTTCGGCGGCGGCCAGGCGCAACCCCTCCTCCAGGTCCAACATTCCCGTCGCCTGCGCCGCAGCCAGCGCCCCCAACCCGTGCCCGATCACGGCACTTGGCCGGATTCCCACACTCGACCAGAGCGCCGTCAGCGCGCACTGCAGCGCGTAGATCGCCGACCGGGTCCACGCCTCGCCGTCCAGGTGCCTCGTCGCCCCGTGCCGTTCGCACATCGCCTCCAGCAGGGAGGCGCCGCGCACCGGTCTCAGCGTGTCGTCGCAACGATCCAGCACGGCGCGCACCACCGGCTCGTTGGCATACAGCTTCGCGCCAATCTCCAGCCAGTGGCCGGCTTGCCCGGTGTAGGCAAACGCCATCTTCGTGGCTGTCCGCGGCTCAGCGAACTCCGGCGCCTCAGCCAGCGCCAGTAGTCGTTGCCGCAGCGATTCGGCATCGCGGAACACCACCGCTGCCCGGTGGGCAAAGTGGCTGCGTCCGACGCCCGCGGTCCAAGCCATGTCCGCGAGCAAGCCATCACCGGCGCCGCCTTGCAGTTCTCCACTCCGTTCGTCGAGCCAAGTCAGATAGCGCCCGACCAGCTCGCGCAACGCGTCATCCGACTTGGCCGACAACGGCAGCAGGCGCACCGCGTGCGGTTTCAGTCCCTCCTGCTGCGCCGCCACCTGGTGTGCGGCTCCGACGGGCCACCGCCACTCCTCGGTGCCGCTTGCCGCCTGGTACGCCTCCACCACGACGTGGGCGTTGGTGCCGGATACACCGAACGCGCTCACCCCGGCGCGCCGTGTTCGGCCGCCGTTCGCGGGCCAATCGGTCGGCCGCCCGGTAACCCGTACCGGCAACCGGTCCCAGTCCAGGTTCGGGTTCGGGTCATGGAAGTGCAAGTGCCGCGGAATCACTCCGCGCTGCATCGCCAGCACGGTCTTGATGAGACCGGCCATTCCGGCGGCCGACTCCAGGTGGCCGAGGTTGGTCTTCACCGAGCCGATCAACAGCGGTTGGTCCGCCGCCCGGCCCCGCCCGTACACCGCTGCCGCCGCCTGCACCTCGATCGTGTCGCCGAGTTCCGACCCCGCCCCGTGGGCCTCCAGGTAGTCCACTTCCGACGGCGCTACCCCGGCACACGTGAGTGCCGCTTCGATAACCCGCTCCTGCGCCGGGCCGTTCGGCACGGTCGGTCCAGCGCTCGCCCCGTTCTGGTTGACCGCCGTGCCGCGGACTACGCCCCAGATGCGGTCGCCGTCCGCCTCCGCGTCATCAAGCCGCTTCAGCACGACCATCCCGCAGCCCTCGCTGCGCACGAATCCGGCCGCTGCGGCATCGAAGGTTTTGCAGCGGCCGTCGGGAGACAGCATCCTCAACTCGGCCATCTCTCTGGTCAGGCCGGCCGACAGCACCGCGTTCACGCCTCCCACCAGGGCCAGATCCACTTCACCCTGGCGCAAGGCGGTGACCGCCTGGTGCACCGCCACCAGCGACGACGCGCAGTTCAGCACCACCGGCATGGTCGGCCCCTCCAGACCCAACTGGAAGGCAACGCGTCCGACCGCCATGCTCCCGGCGGTGCCCAGGTAGTTGACGTCCGCGCTGCCGGCACGCATCAGGTCCCGGTACTCGCTGGGGGCAATGCCGGCAATCACGCCGGTGCGCGTGCCCCGCAACCGGTCCGGATCGATCCCCGCGTCGTCGAGCGCCTGCCAACTCGTCTCCAGCAGCATCCGTTGCTGCGGATCCATCGTTCGCGCCCCGATCGGCGGAATCCCGAAGAAGCGTGCGTCGAAGCGGTCGATGCCGTCGACAAACCCGCCGCGCCGGGCGAAGCTATCTTCCAGCGCGGGGTCTCCGGAAACACCACTCCAGGAACCGCCATCGCGCCGGCCCTCGGTCACGGCGTCCACACCGGCTTCGAGCTGATGCCAGAAGGCCGCCAGATCGGGAGCGCCGGGGAAACGGCAGGCCATGCCGACGATCGCGATGCCGTCACCCGTGCGTTCCCCGGAAGAGGGCGGCGACGCCGGCGGCTCGGGCTCCGACTGGGGCGCCGTCGCGGCGGCGGGCTCGCCGAGCGCGTCGACGAGGTGACCGGCCAGTGCGGCGATGTCCGGGTAGTCGAACACCACGGTATTGGGCGCCACGTACTCCCCGGCACACGCCCGACCAAGACGGTTGCGCAGTTCTACCGCCATCAGCGAGTCCATGCCGAGCTCGAAGAACCCCACCGTTGGGGCCGGCGGCGACGGCAGCCTGAGCACCGACTGCACCTCGCGCTGCAGGAACGACACCGCCACACCCGTGCGCTCCTCCTCTGGAGCGCTGCGCAGGCGCGAAGGCAGGTCGTCGGACGCGTCGGCGCCATCCGTTCCAGCCTCGGCGATGGCCGCAAGCTGATCCTCCAGCAGCGGCGGACGGCCGTCGAGCATCTCCCCGAACAGCGGCCAGTCGACCGCCATCACCGCGGCAGCCGTGGAGTCCGCGCGCAGCAGCCGGTCGAACGCCCTCAGCCCCTGCTCGACGCTGATCCAGCCGGCTCCGGATGCGGCCCGGCGCCCGGCAATCCGTTCCCGCTGCTCCTCGGCTTCGCCGAGCCCCGACCACGCCCCCCAGGCGATCGTTTGACCGGGGAGTCCGAGCGCGCGCCGGTGCGCCGCGAGCTGATCGAGGAACGCATTGGCCGCCGCGTGATTCGCCTGACCCGGATTGCCCAGTACGCCCGCGACGCTCGAGAACAGCACGAAGAGGTCCAGATCGCGTGCCGCGGTCGCGCGGTGCAGGTGCCAGGCGCCCAGCACCTTGGGCCAGAGCACCTGCTCGAACCGCTGCCAGCTCTGGTTGCCGAGCGCGGCGTCGGCCAGCACGCCGACGCTGTGGATCACGCCCGCGAGGGGCGGCAGCTCCCGGTCCATGCGCGCCAGCATCGCGTCCAGCGCCGCCGCGTCGGTCACGTCCGCCATTTCGACCTGCACCGTGGCGCCGCGATCCCGGAGCGTGGCGATGATTTCCTCCGCGGCCGCGTCCGGCGCCCGCCGGCCGTTCAGGACGATCGCGCCGGCGCCCCGTTCCACGAGCCAGCCGGCCACGGCGCAGCCGATCCCACCCAGACCGCCGGTCACCAGGTAGGTCCGGTCTCGGCGCAACTCTCCACTCGCGAGCGGCGGCGAGGTGAGAACGATCTTGCCGATGTGGCGGGCGTCGCGCATGAATCCCATCGCCGCGCCCGCCTCGGCAAGCGGCCACAGGCTGTGTACCAGGGGGCTCAACTCGCCCGCCGCAAGCCTGGCCATCACCTGCTGCAGGGCGGCTCCCGCACGCGCGGGATCGTCCTGCTTCAGTACATCCAACTCCAGAATGGAGTAGGCGACATCCGGCCGCACCACCGCCATTTCTTCCTTGCTCAAGATGTCGCGCCGGGACAACTCCACGAACCGTCCGCCGTGCGCCAGACAGGACAGGCTGGCCGCGATGAAGCCTTCTCCGGTCAGGCTGTTCAACACCACGTCGACACCCGTGCCACCGGTAGCTTCGAGGATCTCTTTCCCGAACGCCGTCGAGCGGCTGTCGCACACGCGGCTTGCGCCGAGCGACCGCAGGAAAGCCCGCTTCGGCGCGCTGGCAGTCGCAAAGACCTCCGCTCGGGCAGCTTGCGCCAGTTGGATCGCCGCCAGCCCCACACCCCCCGCGCCGGTGTGAACCAGAACCCGTTCGCCGGGGCGCAACTCCGCCAGATCGTAAGCCAGGGCCGCCGTCACGAACGCCGTCGGCATGGTGGCCAGCGCTGCGACCGGTAGCGTGGCCGGCGCATGCGCCACCAGCTCTTCGCGGGTAACCGCCTGCGGTCCGAATGTCCCGAACGCGAGACCCACTACGCGGTCGCCCACGGCAACGGCGGTCACCTCGGAGCCGACCTCGACGATCCGGCCGCACAGCTCCTCGCCGAGGGGCCCCTCGCCGATGACGCGGATCCCCCGCAGCACGTCCTGGAAGTTCAGGCCGCGGGCTTCCACCTCGACGCGCACTTCCTTTGGCTCCAGGGATGGCGCCGGCCGCGGTTCGGGGTGGAGGTTCTCCAGCGCACCGCCGGGGTCGGGCGCCAGCACCCAGTCCGACCCCGCCGGCAGCACGAGACGCCCGGCCGTGGCGCCTGCCCGCGCCAGACGCGCGACCTGGCGGCGCCCGGCGCGGTACGCGATGTGATCCTCCGCGCCGGGGGACAGCAGCTCACTTGCCAGATCGGCCACCGCGATCGGGGCGTCGGGGTCGAGATCGATCATCCGCGCCTGCAGATGGGGCGCCTCGCGGGACACCACCTTGCCGAAGCCCCACAGCGTCGCGCCGGCGAGTTCGCCGCCGCGCTCCCGCTCCAGCACCTGCGCGCCACGGGTTACGAACCACACCCCGGAGGCGGTTGCCGCATCGGCGTCGGCCAGCCCCTGCACCAGCGCCAGGGCGCTCCCCGCCACGCGACGCGTGTCCTGCGCCATCTCAGCGGCGGTCGCATGCGAGCCGTGACCATCCAGCGCCGCGAAGTGCACCACGCCGCCGAGCGGCACGCCGGCCGGCAGGTCCGCGACGAGCGAACGCCAGGACTCACGCCGCAGCACGTCGACGGCGCGCATTACAACTCCGCGTTCGTCCGCGGCGAATGCGCCGTCGGTAGGCGACTCGCCGCTCGCCACCACCACCGCCTGGTTCTGCGCCGCGAGCTGTGCCGCAAGCTCCACCGCCACCCCGCAACGGTCCGCGACCACCAGCCATGCGCTCCGCGGCGGAGTCACTTCTGCCGGCCCCCGCGCCACGATCACGCCGCGATCGGGCAACACGTCCGCGTCCGACTCGTCCACCCCCAGAATCTCGATCTCCCCGAAGCCCGCATCGGCGAGCGCCTGCCGCCACACGGCCGGCCCGGCGAGGGCATGGTGCGGTCGATAGCGATCGGCAAACCGCCACCAGCCGTCCAACTGACCGAAGACGAGATCCATCCAGGCACGTGCGCGCTGGTTCTCGAGCGCCACGAGCTGCCCGGATGGGGCGAGCAGTTGCCGGCAGTGGTTCAGCGTCTCGTTCAGGTAGCGGGTGGCGTGCAGGACGTTGGCGGCAATCACCAGATCATAGCCGTACGCATCGAAGCCCTGGGCCAACGGATCCGTCTCAATGTCCAACACCCGGTAGGCGATCGGGGCGCCGCTGTCGGCGAATCGCGCTTCCGCTTCGGCAAAGAAGCCCGCCGAGATGTCGGTGTAGGTGTAGTCGAACCGACCGGCCGGCAGTGCCGGCAGGACGCAGGATGTCGCCGATCCGGTTCCCGCGCCGACCTCCAGCACGCGCAGCCGCCGGCCTTCCGGTAGATCGGCCACGAGTGCGGAAACCGCGTCGCCCAGCATCCGATTGGCCGCTCGCCACACCGGCGCCTTGCGATACAAATCGGCCGCGTTCGGCTCCACCTCGCCGAACAGCAGCCCCAACGGATCCTCCCGTCCGCGCAGCACGTCCGGCAAGGCACCGGCGCAGCGCCGAAACAGCGCGATCTCGTGCACCGCGTGAGGGTAGCGTTCGCTCATGCCGCGTGCGAATCGTTCGGGATCGGGCGGCACGTCCTGCGGCAACGAGTCCTCGATTCCGGTCACCACGACGAAACCGTCGTCCTGCTCCGCCAGCACCCCGGCACGGGCCAGCAGTTCCAGCATGCGGCGGAACAGGCGGGCGTGTTCGGCTTCGACCCGCAGCTTCTGGCGGAGCTCGTCGGCGTCGATTACCGCGCCCGCCGGCCGCTGCCATCCAAGCTTGTCGAGAGTCGCAAGCGCATAGCACGCGGCAACCCGCTCCTGGTCCGCGATCAGCGCGGCCCGGTCCCGAGCCGCAACCCCCTCCGCTGCGAGGAAGTCGGTGAACAGGCGCGAATCCGCCGCGACGCTTGACGGCTGCCGAAGAAACCCAGCCGGCAGCACGCTCGGGGCCAGCGCGCGGTCCCGCCACACCACTTCGTACAGCAGCTCCTGCACCCCTTCGACGGCCGCAAGCAGCGCCGACCGGGTCGCCCGCTTCACCAGATACCCACGCAGCTCACCGGCCAGCATTCCGCCCGCGTGGTAGATCAGCAGGTCCGCGGTCAGGACCTCGGGCTCCTCGCTGTGCCCTTCCGGCACCGGTGCGGGCGGGGGCTGGGACATGCGCAGATGGCAGATCAACCGATCCGGCAGTGGCCCTCGCAACCACAGCCGCTGCCAGCCGAACGGCAGGTAGGTGGCCCGGACGGCGCCGGCAGGGCTCCACGCGGCCGCCATTACCTGAAAGCAGCCATCGAGCAGCAGCGGATGGACTGTCAGCCCGTTGCGGCCCAGCTCCTCCGGGAACTCCACCTCGGCCACCGCCTCGCCGGCCCCGGACCAGACCCGCCGCAGCGTGCGGAACGACGCACCGAGCTCGATCCCGACACCCGCCTTGGCACGGTAGAAGGCCGGTACGTCCACCGGCTCCATGCCCGCCTTGAGCGTTTCCAGGTTCACGTGAGAGGGCGCGGCCGGCGTGCGGGCGGCGGTCCCGGAAGCAACCTGCGCTTCCGCGTGAAGGGTCCAGCCCTCGTCGTCCGGCCCCCGGCTGAGGATCTGCACGCGGCGGGGTGCTTCCTCGGTTGCGTCGAGGAGCACCTGGACCCTGCGCGCCGCCGCGGCGCCGGCCCCGTCCGCCGCGTCCCCTTCCGGGAGCAGCAGCGGGCTGTGCAGTTGCATCTCCTCGACGACGGCCGCTCCGCCGCCCTCGGCAGCGGCGGCCGCCGCTGCCATGGCGCCGTAGAGCGCGCCCGGCGCCAGCAGCCGGCCGAACACCCGGTGATCGGCCAGCCACGCCGGATCGTCCGGCAGCAACTCGGTGTCGAATGCCACCTCACCGCGCGCCGACTCGTGCCGCTCGCCCAGCAGCGGGTGGCCGGCGCCCGCCCGGCGCCGGCGCGGCGCCGGGACCCAGTGGCGCGCGCGCTGAAACGGATACCCCGGCAGCGAGATGCGCCTGCGCTCCTCGCCCGCGAACAGCCCCTCGAACCGGATCGGGAGCCCAGCCTCGTAGGCGCCGGCGACCGCCGCCGCGAACGCGCCTTCCACCTCTGCGGGCGGCGTGTCGCGCGCGGGGCGCCGCAGGCTGGCCAGCACCGCCGGCGCTGCATCCGGCGCAGCCGCCGGCCACGCCAGGACCGCCATCGGCCCCAGTACCGCATGCGGGCCGAGCTCCACGAGCGCCTCCACGCCGAGCTCGGCCAGGGTCTCCACCGCCTGGCGAAACTGCACCTTCTCGCGCGCGTGGCGGCGCCAGTAGGCGGCGTCCGGCACCGTGCCCGGCGCCAGCAGGCGGCCGCTCAGGTTGCTCACCAGGGGAACCGCCGGGGCCGCGAACGTGACCCGCTCCAGCGCAGCCTCCAGGTCATCCAGGGCCGGCTCCACCAGCGCGCTGTGGTAGGCGGGGCTGTGGCGCAGCAATCTTACTCGCACCTGCTCCGTCTCGAACCGCTCCAGGATCGCCGCGACGTCCGCCGCCGGACCGCTGAGCACCTGGTTCGAGCCGTTGTCCACGGCCACGCACAGCCCCATTCCGGTGGCGGCTGCGTTGTGTTCCTCCACCGCCGCCGCGACCCGCCGGGCCGGCGCGAACACCACCGCCATCGCTCCCGCCTCGGGCAGCTCCCCGATCAGGGCGCCGCGCGCCGCCGCGAAGCGCAGCCCGTCCTCCAGGCTGAACACGCCCGCAGTCTGCGCCGCCGCAATCTCGCCCAGGCTGTGCCCGACCACCACGTCCGGGCGAATCCCCAGGCTCGCCCACAGCGCGGCCAGCGCGCACTCCAGCGCGTAGATCGCGGGCTGCTTCCAGGCCGGCTCATCCAGACTGCCGGCAGCACCCGGGCGCCCGAACATGACGTCCAGCAGGGAGGCGCCACGCTCGGCACGCAGCAGCGCATCGCAGCGGTCCAGCACGGCGCGCACCACCGGCTCGCTCGCGTAGAGCGTCTGTCCCATACCGGCCCACTGGCTGGCCTGCCCGGTAAAGGCGAAGGCTACCTTCGGCGCCGCCTTCGCCGCCGAACGCGGCGCCGCGCCGGCGTCCGGCTCGGCCACCGCGAGCAATCCCTCGCGCAGCGACTCCGCGTCGCGGAACACCACGCCGGCGCGGTAGCTGAAGTGGCCGCGGCCGACCCCGGCCGTCCAGGCCAGATCCGACAGCGGCGGGTCGGCTGCGGCACCGCCCCCGTCCAGTTCCGCGCCGTGCTCGTCGAGCCAGCCCAGGTATCCGCGTGCCAGGTCGTGCAGCGCCGCCTCCGACTTGGCCGACAGCGGCAGGAACCGGCACGCACGGGCGGCGAGCCCGTCACGGGGCGCCGGCACCTCGGCGACCGGCGCGGGCAGCGACACGGCAATCCGTTTGGCGGGGCCGGCGGCCCAGTGCGCTTGCTCGACGCCGGGGCGGGCGCCGTTCCCCTCCAACACCAGGTGCGCGTTGGTGCCCGACCATCCAAAGCCGCTTACGCCGGCCAGCGGTGGATGCTCGGCGTGCGTCGGCCAATCCGTCGCCTCCGCGGTGACCTGCAACGGCAGCCGCTCCCAGTCCATCTGCGGACTCGGCTTGCGGAAGTGCAGGTGAGGGGGAATGATCCCCTGTTGCATCGCCAGCACCACCTTCATCACGCCGGCGACGCCGGCCGCCGACTCCAGGTGGCCGATGTTGGTCTTCACCGAGCCGATCAGCAGCGGCCGGTCGGCCGGACGCCCGCGGCCGTAGGCCGCTCCGGTGGCGTTGGCCTCGACCGGGTCGCCCACCTCGGTGCCGGTGCCGTGCGCCTCCACGTAGTCCACGTCCGCCGGCGCGATACCGGCGCGCTCCAGCGCCGCTTCGATCACTCGCTGCTGCGCCGGGCCGCTGGGCACGGTCAGGCCCGGGCTCGCCCCGTCCTGGTTCAGCGCCGAGGCGCGGATTACCGCCCAGATGCGGTCGCCGTCCGCCTCCGCCTCGGCCAGCCGCTTCAGCACCAGGATGCCGCAGCCCTCACCGCGGACGTAGCCGTTGGCCGCGGCGTCGAACGTCTTGCAGCGCCCGTCCGGCGCCAGCATGCCGGCGTTGGCGCGCAACTCCAGCAACCGCCCGGACAGAATGACGTGCACGCCGCCGGCCAGCGCCAGGTCGGCCTCGCCGCGCAGCAGGCCCGACGTCGCCTGATGCAGCGCCACCAGCGACGAGGAGCAGGCGGTATCGACCGCCATGGCCGGTCCCTCCAGACCCAGAGCGAAGGCCACCCGGCCAATGGCGGTGTTGTAGGAAGAGCCGCTGACCATGTACAGGCTGGCCGCCGGTTCGGCGGGGTCTGCGCCGTCCAGGATCAGGCCGCGGTAGTCGTTGTTGCTGATTCCCGCGTACACGCCGGTGCGGCTGCCGGCCAGCCGTTCCGGATCGATCCCGGCGTCCTCCAGCGCGCGCCAGCTCGTCTCCAGCATCAGGCGTTGTTGCGGGTCGAGCAGTTGCGCCTCGACCGGCGAAATGCGAAAGAACGCGGCGTCGAACAGGTCAACCTCGTCGAGGTAGGCGCCGAACCGGCATGCCGGACGCCGCTCCGCGGTGTCCGGGAAAAGCTGGCCGACCCGCCCGACCCCGGAACCCGGTTCGCCCTCGGTGATCAGGTCCGCGCCGGCGGCGAGCCGGCGCCAGAACTCGGCCGGGCTGTCGGCGCCCGGAAAGCGACACGCCATGCCCACGATCGCGATGCGTTGGTCGCCGCGAACTATCTGTCTCCCCTCAGGTTCAGCGCGCGTTTTTTTGGAACGAAAGGTCGTCATTGCTGCTCCATGAATTGGTCCTGTAACCCCGATAAATAACCGAATTCACCTTGTACACGTGGACGGCATAGTCCGCCCGATTGCCCCTGTCGTCAAGCACATCCAGCGCTGCTCACAGCACTCAACCGACTCGGCGCCGCGCCATTCGCAGGCGTTACTCGGCACCTGTTTCACGGCCACCGTCATGCCACTCGCAGTGCACCCAGCGCTGGAGTTCACCACCGTACGGTAGTCCGCTGCCGATCAGCGCGCGGTAGCCGCCTGCAGCCACTCTTCGGCGATGCGGCGATGGCACGCCAGCAGCTCGCCGGTCGCGGCCGCGGTGAGCCTTCCGTCGCTCACCAGGGAGCGGCCCGCGACGACGGTGTGTCGCGGGACCACCGGGCCGCAGCGCAGCAGCGCCTCGACCGGGTCGGACAAGGCTCCCGCGAACGCGATGCCCGCGACATCCGCGGCGCCGGCCAGCGGCCAGACCACCAGGTCGCCCGCGCGCCCCGGCGCCAGGCAGCCGATGTCGTCCCGGCCCAGGCACGCGGCGCCGCCCAGGGTCGCCAGCTCCAGCGCCTCGCGCGCCTGCATCGCCCGTGCCCCGCCGCGCAGCCGGGCCAGCAGCAGCGCGCCGCGGGTCTCCAGCCAGAGGGACGCGCAGTCGGCCGATGCCGAGCCGTCGCAGCCGATGCCCACCGGCACGCCCGCGTCGCGCAACTCGCGCACGGGGGCCAGGCCGGCACCCAGGATCTGGTTCGAGCTCGGGCAATGCGCCACCCCCGTGCCCCAGCGTCCCAGCCGCTCGATCTCCGCCTGATTCGGATGCACACAGTGCGCGACCCAGGCCCGGTCCGACCCCCAGCCGACCCGCTCGAAGTGCTCGACCGGACGGCAGCCGAAGGCCTCCCGGCAGTAGGCGTTCTCGCCCAGGTCCTCGGCCAGGTGGGTGTGTAGCCGCACGTCCAGGCGCTCGGCCAGCTCAGCGGTGCGGGCCATCAGCTCCGGGGTGACCGAGAACGGCGAGCAGGGAGCCAGGGCGATGCGCACCATGGCGCCCGGCGCCGGGTCGTGGTGCATTGCAACCAGCCGTTCGCTGTCGGCCAGGATCTCGTCGTCCTCCTGCACCACCTCATCCGGCGGCAGGCCACCGTCCTTGACCGACAGGCTCATCGACCCGCGGGTAGGGTGGAAGCGGAAGCCGAGCTCGCGCGCCGCCGCGATCTCGGCGCTGATCAGGTCGCCGGCGCCACGCGGATGGAGGTACAGGTGATCGGTGCTGGTGGTGCAACCGCCCAGCGCCAGCTCGCACAGCCCGATCCAGGCCGACACGTAGGCAGCCTCCTCGTCCAGGCGGCTCCACACCGGATACAGGGTGCGCAGCCACTCGAACAGGTCCCCTTGCAGCGCCGGCGCGAAGGCCCGGGTCAGGTTCTGGTACAGGTGGTGGTGGGTGTTGATGAGGCCCGGCGTCACCAGACAGCCGGAGGCGTCGATCACCCGCTCGGCCGCCGGTTCCCGCCCCGGTTGCCCCAGCGCACTGATCATGCCGTCGTCGATTGCGACCCAGCCGCCTGGAATCTCCCGCCGCTCGGCATCCATCGTTACGAGCAGTTGGGCACCGCGCACGCACAACTCTACGGGTGCTGTGCGCTTCCTCTCATCCACGGGCATCGATACGGTTCACGTACCCTCAATTGCTGCTCGGCGAAGCAAGTCGCGCGCATGCTGACCTCGTTAACAGCCGAGCATTGGCCGCGCGCGAGTATACCCTACCCCGAGGTTGGATGATGCGCCGGTCCTTGAAGTCGTCGATCAGGGCGCCATCTCCGGTGTAGAGAAGCCGTACTCCCGTCGCCCTTGCCAACGCGAGCACGTGCGGGTCGTCAGAACGAATGTGAGGCGCAAGAGCACCTGCGTCTCGTTCGAAATGCTGGGGCGACACGTACACGGCCTTGCCTGCCCTCGAATAGTCCAAGAGCCTGGCTCTGGTCCTACCGACAACTTCGTCGGCGAACTTGCCTCCGGTCGAATAGACGATGCGTCCACCCTGCTCATCGAGCCATCTTCGCACCGGCGCGGCATCCGCGTGCACTGGATCGGCAAGGAACAGTCGCAACCGGTTTGCGTCTATGATCATGCACATGGAACTCGGTTCAAGCTCACTCGAATCCCAGTAACTGATCCGTTTCCTTCAAGAAAAAGTCTCGATATCCAGCGGGCGTGTGGTGCAGGTTACCGTCGCCATCTAGGCTGATGTTGTGAATCACAACCGAAGTTCTGTTCGGCTCAAAGTACAGAATCGAAACATCGTCCGGCCTCAACACTCCCTTCCTCATTAGGATCCGTATCCGATCGACTATGTAGTCGCTATGGGTTTCGATCAGAAACCGGTTTTTGTTCTTTCTCCATGACTCGGCAAATAGCCCGGCAAGACTAGCCTGTGCACGTGGGTGCAGGTGCACCTCCGGCTGCTGCAGGAGAAACGTGCGCCGGCTTGCTCTTCGGACGTCCACCAGGATCGGCAAGCTCTGACTAACACCGTAACCAACATCCATGATATTTGCGTAGGACCCAGATCGTACCTTCACCTGCAACTGAAACGGATCGCTCATTTGCCTGCCATGGCTGCGCACCTTGATGTCGGAAAACAGTCCCGAATCCTGGCCAAACTCCAGCAAGTCATCGTGCAGCGAACTCCAGTCATCCTTTTCGGTCCGATCCAGCCGCATCATCAACATCGGGATGTGCTCGCCATCCGGCGCGGCGGCCTCACGCACTGGGTCATAGGTACGCTTGGGCTTCGACCGAAGCGGTGCAATCGGCACGACCTGTGAAATATCTGGAAGCCATAGTCGCCATCCTACCGGGCTCTCGCGCCCGCGAAGCAGCCCTGAGAGAGACTCGACGACAGCTCGAACATCCTCCGACTCGAGCAAGTGTCCGTTTGGCCGCAGCAAGTGATCCAAGAGGTAAACCCAGTTGTCAATGGCATAGTCTATCGATGCTTTTCTTTCGGGAATCTCTAGAATCGTACCTCCGGAACTGCTGCGCCGAATGCTGAGAAACACGTGCTCCTTGAACTGGATGTGAATCGACGTTACTACCGGCTGCGATCCTGCTTCAGAAAACGTCACGAGAAGAGGATAGGATCTCAGCCCGGAACTGGGCCTAGGCATGATAGAAAATCCGAGTTTGAACTGTTCGATCCGTCCAGTTCGGCCGCGCCCGGACCGCACTATCTCACGGAACGATCCCATCGCAAACGGCTCTTGATTGAAGTCCACCGGGTCGCCGGACACAGCGGAGCGCGAAATCAACCGATGGAGAACGCGGTAGCACCCAAGGAACGTAGTTTTGCCTGTGCTATTCTCTCCAACGAGCAACGTGATTGGGCCCAGTTTCGCCCTCTGCTCGCCCTGAAAGCATCGCACATCATGCAGTACGAATTCCTTGATCATGAGCCACTCTTCGAACTTACAAGAGTCTCATATTGGTGTGATTTCGGTCACAGCCCGCGCACAGTACTGTGCCGTCAGTGGGTGGTGGCGCCGTAGCTGGCGGAGGAGACCAGGCGCGCGTACTTGGCCAGCGCGCCGCGGGTGTAGGGGATGGGACGCTCCGGGAGGGCGGCGATCCGCTGCCGGATCTCCTCGTCGGACAGCTCCAGCTGGATCGACTTGTGCTCCAGGTCGAGGGCGATGATGTCGCCCTCCCGAACTGCCGCGATCGGGCCGCGGGCCTGCGCCTCGGGGGCGATGTGGCCGACCACGATGCCGTGGCTGCCACCGGAGAAGCGGCCGTCGGTGATCAGCGCCACGTCCGCGATCAGGCCGGCGCCGGCGATTGCCGAGGTGAGCGCCAGCATCTCGCGCATGCCGGGACCGCCGCGCGGGCCCTCGTAGCGGATCACCAGCACGTCGCCCTTGTTCACCTGGCCCTTGAGAATCGCCTGCAGCGCGCCCTCCTCGGCGTCGAACACCCGCGCCGGGCCGCGGTGGCGGCGCACCGTCACCCCGGACGACTTCAGCACCGCGCCCTCCGGCGCCAGGTTGCCCTTGATCACCAGGATGCCGCCGCTTTCCTTGTGCGGCTTGTCCACCGGGTACACCACGTCCTGCCCGTCGAGGTGCACTGCGACGTCGGCCAGGTTGTCGGCGATGGTGCGCCCGGTGACGGTGATGCAATCGCCGTGCAGCAGGCCGGCGTCGAGCAGCATGCGCATCACCATCGGCACCCCGCCCACCTGGTCCAGGTCCTTCATCACGTAGCGCCCGGCGGGCTTGAGGTCGGCCAGGGTCGGGGTGGTCTCGGCGATCGGGTTGAAGTCGTCGATGGTCAGGTCCACCTCCGCCTCGTGGGCGATGGCCAGCAGGTGCAGCACGGCATTGGTGGAGCCGCCGAGCGCCATCACGATGCGGATCGCGTTCAGGAACGCCTCGCGGGTCATGATGTCGCGCGGCTTCAGGCCGCGGCGCAGACACTCGATCACCGCCGTGCCGGCGGCGCGCAGGTCCTGTTCCTTGCGCGGATCCACCGCCGGGATCGAGGAGTTCCCCGGCAGCGCCATGCCCATGGCTTCCACCGCGGAGGCCATGGTGTTGGCGGTGTACATGCCGCCGCACGCCCCCTGGCACGGGATCGCGGCGCGCTCGATGCCGGCGCGTTCTTCCTCGTCGATCCGGCCGGCGCTGAAGGCACCCACCGCCTCGAAGGCAGAGATGATGTCCACGTCGCGGCCCCGGAACACGCCCGGCAGGATGGTGCCGCCGTACACGAACACGCTGGGGAGGTTCATGCGCGCCATCGGCATCACGGTGCCGGGGATGGTCTTGTCGCAGCCGCCGATGCCGATGATGGCGTCGAACTGGTGGCCGATGGTGACCAGCTCGATGGTGTCGGCGATGGCGTCGCGGCTCACCAGCGAGGCCTTCATGCCCTCGTGGCCCATCGCCTCGCCGTCGGTCACCACGAAGGTGTTGTAGCGCAGCGGGAAGCCGCCCGCCCGGCGCACGCCGTCCTTGGCCTGCTCGGCGAGGTCGTCCAGGTGCATGTTGCACGGCGTCACCTCGGAGCCGGCGCTGGCGATGCCCACCAGGGCGCGCTCGAAGTCGGCGTCGTCCATGCCAACGGCGCGCAGCATGGAGCGGTTGGGCATGCGCTCGATGCCGGCGGTCATGTTGCGGCTGCGACTGTTCAGTGGTGTGCTCACGTGGTGCTCCTGGAGTCTTTGCATTGACGGGACGTGACCCATCGCACCGGTCCGCTCCGGCGGCGCCCGCGAACGCCGCCGACGTGCGGTTGCGCGGCTGAAGGACCGCCGCCGCGCCCGGCGCACGCAACGGTAGTAACACCGCGAACCGCTGTCAACGCGCGCGACCTCAGCGCACGAGTGCGCGCCTGACACGGATCATGTCGTCGACGGCACCGCAGCGCAGAGCCAAGTCCCCTGATTCTCGACCTACATGCCAAATCCTTTGCACAAACTCGCAAACTATTGTAACGCATCGATTTACGTTCCCAAGAGTGGTATAGACGTAAGATGGCACTCCATCGATCCAGTCGCGAAATGGCGAATTTCTTGTGGGTTTTCGACTGATACGCCAGTTCGTGAATTTGACGGATTGGTCCTTGTCTCATTGCCCTACGATGCTGACTATTCTCGTCAATTAATTGTAGAGACACGATTTAATAGCGCCGGCTCTACATTGTGCGTAGGAGACCGGACCATCGCGAAATGGCGAACCTCGGAACGTTCCGCCGATTCGCGGCCTGGCGAGAGAGAATTCGGTGCTCAGGCGAGCATTCGGGAAGTCGTGCGGGTCGTGCGTCGGGCCGTGGATCGGTTATTCTTGCCTCAGCCTCATGGTCGAGATTCGTGATGTGGTGAAGCGTTACGGCGACCACCTGGCGGTCGACGGGGTGACGTTTCGCGCCCACGCCGGCGAGGTGTTCGGGTTGCTCGGACCCAACGGCGCCGGCAAGAGCACGATCATCCGCATGATCATGAACATCCTGGTGCCCGACACCGGGCAGGTGCTGTTCGACGGCCAGCCGATTCGGCGCGCGGATCAGGAGCGCATTGGCTACCTGCCGGAGGAGCGCGGCCTGTACCCGCGCCAGACGGTCCGGGAAGTGCTGACCTACCTGGCTGCGCTCAGGGGGGTGCCGGCGGCGCGCTCGGCTGCGGCGATCGGTTCCTGGCTGGAACGGTTCGAGCTGTCGGACTGGGCCGACCGGCGGGTGGAACAGCTCTCCAAGGGGATGGCGCAGAAGGTGCAGTTCATCGCCGCCATCGTGCACGATCCCGAGATCGTGTTCTTCGACGAACCGTTCTCCGGGATCGATCCGGTCGCCTCCGACGTGCTGCGCGGCGCCCTGGTGGAGTTGGCGCAGGCCGGCAAGACGGTCCTGTTCTCCACCCACCTGATGGAACATGCGGAGCGCATCTGCGAACGCATCCACATCCTCAACCACGGCCGCACGGTGGTGGACGGGCGGCTGGCGGAAGTCAAGGACCGGTTCGGCTCGCACAGCATCCAGATGGAGGTCGACGGCGACGCTGGCTTCCTGCGCAACCATCGCCTGGTGTCCGACGTGATCTCCTTTCCCAACCACCTCGAAATCAGGCCGGCCGAGGGAGTCGCGCCCGACAGCATACTGAAGCTCCTGCTCGGCCGCCTGGCGGTGCGCCGCTTCGAGGTGATGGCCCCGTCGCTGCACCGCATCTTCCTCGACCGGGTGCGCGCCGACCGCGTGCCCGATGAGCGGGCGCAGAAATGAGCAAGCTCTGGCTGGTGGCGCGCAAGGAGCTGACGATGACCGCCGGCACCAAGTCCTATGTGATCACAACGGTGGCCGCGCCCTTCCTCATGGCCGCCTTCATCGCCGTGCTGGTACTGCTGGGAGAGAACGTGTCCGACAACCGCACGGCGGTGGAGGGCCGCTCCCTGGCGTTCGTCGCGGCCGGGCCACTGCTGCCGGCGATCAGGGAGGAACTCGCGGCGCCCGGAGTCGCCGTCGAGGAGGCTTCCGCTGAAGCGGGTCTGGCCGACCGCGTGCGCGCCGGCGAGTTGGACGGATTCGTCGTGTTTCCCGACCAGCGCCTGGGGCCGGAAGGGCCGCGCTTCGTCACCGACGACATCGCCAACCTTGCGCTGCGCGAGGCGGTCTCCGCGGCGATCGGGCGCACGGTCGTGCGGCAGCGACTGGCCAACGAGGGGCTCAACGCCGAGCGCATCGGCACGCTGACGCAGCGCCCGCGACTGCAGGTCCGCGCCCTGGCCGACGAAGGAGAAGTCGAGCAGGACTGGACCGGAGTGGTCTTCACCGTGATCGCCTTCGTGGTCCTGCTCTACATGACGATCCTGCTCTACGGCCAGGCACTCGGGCGCGCGATCCTGACCGAGAAGACCGGTAAGACCGTCGAGATCATGCTGTCCTCGCTGCCGCCAACCGCGTTGCTGGCCGGCAAGCTGCTCGGCAAGGGATTGGCGGGATTGATCCAGGTGTGCGTCTGGGTCCTGATCGGTATCGTGGTGATCGAACTTCTCGGCCCGCGGCTGCACCTTCCGGTGCCACCGCTGGTACGGGTGGAAACCCTGGCCGCCCTGGTCGGCTTCTTCGTGCTCGGCTTCCTGCTGTACTCCACCGCGTTCGCGATGGCCGGTGCCATAGCCGCCGACGAGCAGAACTTTTCGCAGCTCCTGTGGCCGGTGATCGTGATCCTGATGCTGCCGATGATACTCATGTCGGGGTTGCTGACCGCCGCCGACGGCCCGCTGGCGGTGGCGCTGTCGCTGTTCCCGGCGACCGCGCCAGTGGTGATGTTCATGCGCGTGATCCTTGGCGAACCCGGCCCCCTGCAGGTGGTGGTGTCGGTAGCGGGCATGGTCCTGGTCACCGTCATCGCGGTGTGGGCCGCGGCCAAGGTGTTCCGCCTCGGCATCCTGCTCACCGGCAGCAAGGGCTCCCTCGGCGAGATCGTCCGCCTCCTGCGCGCCTGATCCCCGGAAGCGCAACTCGACGTTGCTTAGCCGGCGAAAGCGTTCAGGTAGGGGAGCCGGGCCGCGGTGGCGTCGATCCGGTCGCGGTTGGCGAGCAGCAGGGTGGTCGAGTCCCAGGTGCCGCGCACCAGGGCGTGGCGAGCCCCGTCCGGCATGTGAGCTGCGAACTGGAGCGCCCCACCGGCCACCGTCCCCGCTTCGAGGTCTACGCTCACCTCGGTTTCCGGATGCTGTTCGACCAGCGCCTGCAGCCGTTCGACGTCGGCATCGGCGGCTCGTACCGCGGGAATCCCCAGCACCGTGCAGTTGCCGGCGAAGATCTCCGCGAACGACACACCCACCAGGGCGCGGATGCCGAACCGCTGCAGCGCCTGCGGCGCGTGCTCGCGCGAGGAACCGCAGCCGAAGTTGCGCCCCACCAGCAGGATCGAGCCGCCCTCGTAGCGGGGGTCGTCGAATGGGTGAGTACGCCCGGCCTTGCGCTCGGCGGCGCGCTCGTCGATGAACGCGGCCTCTCCCAGGCCGTCGAAGGTCACGTTTTTCAGGTAGCGGGCGGGGATGATCCGATCGGTATCGATATCGTTGCCCGGCATCGGTATAGCGCGGCCGGTGGTCAGCGCACGCACGGCATCGCTCATGGCCGACTATCGACGGCCGAGCGCGGGCCGCCCTCCGATCGGAAGAATCGATATGGCAAGTACATCAGGGCCGTACCATATCCCAACACCGGCGACGACACCAGAGCCCCCAAGCCTCTCAAGCATCTCACGACTCACTCCCAACACCGCCGATAACCGCGACCACGGGACCTAAGGCTCCCAGAAGGAAACGAAGGAAGTCTTCCAGGATACCATTAGTGCGATTGTCGGGCATCAGCCAGACGCCTGCACGTGGCAGTAGCGTACTCCCGGGCGCTTCAAGAATAGTACCATCGACGAATGGTTCTTCCGGTACGTTCTCGTAACCTGCGCTCACAAAGATGTCATGCACCGAACGCCACCGGGCATCGATTCGCTCGTCGGCATCCACCACAACGCCCACGACATCGCCCTCTTGGCTTGCTTTGAGCTGAACCGGGAATGCTGCGAGAAGACTCTCCACGTCGCCGTGCGGACGTACGTCGTCCAGTTTCGGCACACCGCGATTGCCACATATATGCATCATTACGTGGGCATCGTTGTTGCCTTCGACGAGCAGTATCCTTCGGCTCAAATTCCGCGCACCTCGATTCTCTCTCGGGCAGCTACGGCGACTTCTTTTTCCGCAAATACCGTAGGCACGATCTCGTCTCCTAGGCGTGTCAGGCGTAACAGGACACCAACTTCGGGACTTTCCTCGGCCGCCTGCTGGAACGCCTCGATCGTGTCCCAGCTATGCGTGGTTGCAAACACCTGCGTGTCGAGTCTCTGGGCCAAACAGAATATGATGCGCCATGCGTTGAGCTGAGCGGTATGGTGCAGCCCATTCTCGAATTCATCGACCAACATCAGCCGGCCGCGGGCGTTCACGAGTGCAAGAATCATCGCGAACAAGCGATTCATCCCGTCGCCCAACAGTCGCATCGGAACGGGACGCGCCAAGTCGTCGGTTCGGACAAAGGCGGTACGCCGCATACGAGCCCCCTCTCCGCCCACCATCGTAACCTTGGATACGTGGGGATCGATGATCCGGAGCGCGTCCACGACCTCCTGCTCGTTGTCGGAGAGTGCGATTCCATCCCACAGCGTCCCCAGCTCTGCAGTGCTGTCGCCGCTGTTCGCACCGATGAAGAAGCAGCCGATCCCAGGGCGCCGTGAGCCAGACACATGAAGGGAAAAGCCTGAGTCGAGGTTTTCGATCTCATGGATACGGGTACCGGCGGGAGTCGTGATCACAATGGAAGCTGCACCCTCGGGTTCATCCGGACCGTGTTCCTCGAACCGAAGATTCCCTCTCTCGTCCCGCTTACGCGAGAACCAACTGACGTGAATTGACACTTCTTTGGGGTCAATGCCGCCGTCAGTGGAAATGACTAGTGGATCAGGACGTTCGGTTATTTCTGGGAATCCGTGGAACAGACCGGAGAACTGGTAGAGCGGACGGTCGGATTGTGCTGCTTCCGGTCCGGTACTATACTCCTCACGATTGCCAAGTATTCTTTGCAACTCATCGAGCGCTGCACCCGTAGCGAGAATACGGATCCCTTCGAGAAATGACGACTTTCCGGTGTTGTTCTTGCCGGTGATCAGATTCACGCGCCCGAGCCCTTGCACGTGCAACTTACGGAACGTGCGGAATCGCGCGAGAGTTACATTCTCGATCTTGATGTCCATC
The DNA here is from genome assembly GCA_965203905.1 of Spirochaetia bacterium. Classification (GTDB taxonomy): domain Bacteria; phylum Spirochaetota; class Spirochaetia; order SZUA-6; family Bin103; genus Bin103. The sequence goes on from CBDBDQ010000005.1 coordinate 255,133, forward strand.
GCAAGTGTCCTCCTCCACAGCGCCGGTCACGGCGTTTGGTGGACCCACCGTATCCCAACCAGCGGAAGTACACCGGAGTTCGGTCAGTTCAGCAGTTCGCGGACATCGGTGACGGCGCCATTTACGGCGGCGGCGGCGACCATGGCCGGACTCATCAGCAGGGTGCGGCCGGTGGGGGAACCCTGGCGGCCGATGAAGTTGCGGTTGGAGGAGGATGCGCTCACCTGCTCTCCCACCAGCTTGTCGGCGTTCATGGCCAGGCACATGGAGCAGCCGGCGCCGCGCCACTCGAACCCGGCCTCGGTGAAGACCTCCGGCAGCCCCTCGGCCGCCGCCTGCTGCGCGATCTGCCGGGAGCCGGGCACCACCAGCGCCTTGACGCGCCGGTCGACCTTCTGGCCGCGCACCACACGTGCCGCCTCGCGCAGGTCGGTGAGGCGGCTGTTGGTGCAGGAGCCGATGAACGCCACGTCGATCCTGGTGCCGGCGATGGGGTCGTTCTCGGTCAGGCCCATGTGCCGGTAGGCCGCGGCGGCCGTGTCCTTCTCATCGGCGGCCACGGCGGACAGCCGCGGCAGCCGGTCCGACACGCCCAGCGACTGGCCCGGGTTGATGCCCCAGGTGACCACCGGCTCGATCTCCTCCGCGCGCAGCACCACCTCGTCGTCGAACCGGGCATCGTCGGCCGAAGCGATCGAGCGCCAGTATTCGTCGGCGCGCTCCAGCGCCGCGCCGCTCGGGGCGTAGGGCCGGCCGCGCACGTAGTCGGCGGTGGTGCGGTCGGGGTTGACGTAGCCGACCCGCGCGCCGCCCTCGATGCTCATGTTGCAGATCGACATGCGCTCGTCCATCGACAGCGCCTCGACGGCGGAGCCGGCGTACTCGTAGGCGTAGCCGATGCCGCCCTTCACGCCCAGGGTGGCGATGATGGAGAGGATGATGTCCTTGGCGTACACGCCGGTGCCGAGGGCTCCTTCCACGCGGATGCGGCGCACCTTGGGCTTGGTCACCGCCAGCGTCTGGGTGGCCAGCACGTCGCGCACCTGGGAGGTGCCGATGCCGAAGGCGATGGTGCCGAAGGCGCCGTGGGTGGAGGTATGGGAGTCCCCGCAGGCGATGGTCATGCCCGGCTGGGTGAGGCCCAGCTCCGGCCCGATGACGTGGACGATCCCCTGGTACTCCGAGTCCAGGCCGAAGAAGGCGATGTCGTGCGCGGCGGCGTTGCGCTCCAGCGCCTGGTACATCTCCTCGGCCAGCGGATCGCTCAGCGGCCGCTGCTGGCGGTCGGTGGGCACGATGTGGTCCACCGTGGCGAAGGTGCGCTCGGGGTGCAGCACCGGCAGGCCGCGTTCCTCCAGCATCTGGAACGCCTGCGGCGAGGTCACCTCGTGCACCAGGTGCAGACCGATGAACAACTGGGTCTCGCCGGTCTCCAGGGTGCCGACGGTATGCAGATCCCAGATCTTGTCGAACAACGTAGCTTGCGACATGGGTGCCTCAAGGTATCGCAACGGCGCCCCGGCGACAATGCGCCAGCAACCACGCTTCATGTATGCCGCGTAGCGACCTGCCGAACGCCGAGCACACTGCCGCAGGTCCGCAACCTATGCTGCTACCCTTCCTTGATCACCCGTCCCGAGCCCGAGGTGCGCACGTCTACCCGCGTCGGTGAACCACGGTAGCGGATCGTTCCCGACCCCGAGATGCTGCCGGTAAGGTCGCCGCTTCCCAGCGTCAGCAGCCCATCACCGGAACCTCCGATCCTCACTTCCGCGCCCGTAAACGTGCACCCTCGCAGGTCAGCCGAGCCCGAGCCGCTGATGCTAACAGAGACGCCATCTCCCTTACAGGCCGGGGCTTCGCCGTGGATGAAAACGTCTCCCGAACCGCTGATCGAGATCGTGGCGCCAGCGAGCTTACAACCCTCTACGGTGATGTCGCCGGAGCCGGAGACATCGGCCTCCAACGCGCCCACCCGGCAACCGTTCACATGTACACTTCCCGAGCCCGACACGCCGAGTTCCAGCGTCGGCGCCTCGAACCCGTGGGCGGCCACCTGACCACTGCCGCTGACCTGAACCCGTTCCAGCTCTGGCAGCGACACCCGTGCGCGCAGACTCACGCGCCGGAACCACCTCGCCCCTTGCCGCAGGCCGAACCGCAGCGTGTTGCCGCGCAGTTCCACGCGCACGTCGTCGCGCACGTTGTCGTCGACCTCCACCTCGACGGCGAAGGCTCCCGGCGCTGCCTCAATCCGAGGAAGCAGCGCGATACACACCCGCAAGCGAGCGGACGGGACAGCACCGATCCCGTTTCGCCCCACTCGCTCAGTTGACGAGGGGAGTCATATGGGGTAGCAGTGGCGGTCAGGACTTTTTGAGGAGGTTCCCATGACTCACACAGCCAGATACGTCGTCGCCACCTTGGCGCTGCTGCTCGTCGGCGCCCTGCCACTGGCGGCAAGCGGTGCCGAGGAGGAGGGCGCGATGGGCGCCCAGGCCAACATGGCACTCAGCACGGTGGAGGGCGAACCCTACGTCGACCATATCCACGCCACGCCCGAGGCCTACGCGGCCGCGACCGGAAACACCATCGACCGGTTCTTCGAAGCGCCGATGCTGGCCGCCCTGGTAGCCGAGGGCAAGTTGCCGCCGGTGGAAGAGCGCATTGGCCAGGATCCGCAGGTGGTGCGTCCCGCGTTCGAAATCGGTCAATACGGCGGTGTGCTGCAGGATGCCGGTCCCGAATTCGAGTCCGGCCAGATCATCGAGGAGTCGCAGCAGCCGATGGCGAAGTGGCCGCCGGATGCATCGGTCTTCTTTCCCAACATCCCGAAGTCATGGGAGCTTTCAGCCGACGAAAAGGTGTTCACCCTGCACCTCCGGCGCGGCATGAAGTGGTCCGACGGCGACGACTTCGACGCCGAGGACTTCGAGTTCTTCTACGAGAGCATTCTGAAGAACGAGGCGATCACCGCGATCGTACCCGAGCCCCGCGAGCGCTATCGCCCGGGCGGCGAGCTGATGACCATGCGCGTCATCGATCGCTACACGGTCGAGTACACCTTCGCGGTTCCGTTCTTCAACGCGACCCGGGGCGGCTGGGCGCGCGGGCGTGCCTTCGCTCCGGCACACTACCTCGGCCAGTACCACGTCGATCACAACCCCGACGCGGCCAGCTTGGCGAAGGAGGAGGGCTACGAGACCTGGATGGAGGCGTTCGCCGCCCACCACTCCGACCGCGGGCACACCGGATCCCTGCCGGTGGCCTATCGCTTCACGGACCTTCCGGTAACCGACATCTTCGTGCTCAAGGAAGACAATCCCGGCGTGCAGTATTGGGAACGCAATCCCTACTACTGGAAGATCGATACCGCCGGCAACCAGCTCCCCTACGCCGACGGGGTGCAGCAACTGAAGCTGGAGAACCCGGCCCAGGTCATTCCCGGCAAGGTGATGGCAGGGGAGATCGACTGGCCCGGCTTCTGGATGATGGATCCGGCCGAGTTGCCGGTCTACCGGCGCAATGAAGACTCCGGCGGGTACCAGGCCCACCTGTGGACCAACGAATCCACCTCCACGACGCTGGCGATCGCGTTCAACTACACCCACAAGGATCCGGTCAAGCGGGAGATCTTCAACGACCTGCGGTTCCGTCAGGCAATGTCGCTGGCGATCAACCGCCAGGAGATGAGCGACAAGCTGTTCCTGGGCCAGGTCGAACCGTTCATTCCGTCGGTGCCGCGCCACTGGACCGGCTTCGAGGACTGGATGGCCACGCACTACGCCGAGTACGACGTGGAGCGCGCCAACGAGTTGCTGGACGAGATGGGCCTGGAGTGGGATGCCGATCGCAAGTGGCGGCTGCAGCCGGACGGCAAGCCGATCTTCATCGACGGCACGCACCTGCACTCCAGCCAGACCCTCATCGACGCCATCGACCTCCTGGCCACCTACTGGGCGGCAGTCGGGGTGAGGATGGAGCCCAAGCGGGTGCAGTATCCGCTGTGGTTCGAGCTGGGACAGGCGAACGAGCTGGACGCCGCGTTCGATCGTACCGGCGGCGGCGCCGAGGTCACGGCCCAGTCAGCCTACCCGTTGCGCCTCATCCCGCCGTGGCACTGGATTCACTGCTGCCCCGTGGCGGCCTATCCGTGGGGCCAGTGGTATCACAGCGGCGGCGCCGAGGGCGAAGAGCCGCCGCCCGAGATCAAGCGCCTGTTTGAAATCACCGACGAGTGGCTGGCGGCCCGGCCCGGCACGCCCGAGTACGAGGCGGCGTCGAACGAGCTGCTCACCCTGAACGTCGAGGGCATGTACCTGGTCGGGACGGTGAGCAATCCGCCGGTGGTGGTGGCCGTGAACAACCGTATCGGCAACGTGCCGGAGAAGAGCTTCTTCCTGCTCAGCGCCGCGGAGCCGTTCAACATGGACACGCTCTACATCAAGCAGTAGGCGCGCCGGGCCGGCGCGACTGCACTGAGAGGGGCCCGAGCAGGTTCGCCAGCCGCTCGGGCCTCCCTCGGTACACCAACCGATGACCAGCTACATCCTGCGCCGCGTGATCTACATGCTCCTCCTCATGTGGCTGCTCACGGTGGTTTCGTTCGTAATCATCCAGTTGCCCAAGGGTGATTACGTTTCCACCATCGCCCTCAAGCTGTCGATCCGCGGCGAGGAGGTGAGCAGGGAACTGCTCGATGGCCTGCGCCGGCGCTACGGTCTCGACCGCCCGATGCACATTCAGTATCTCAAGTGGTTCGGCAACGTCCTGCAGGGCGAGTTCGGACATTCGTTCCTGCTCGGCAAGCCGGTGCACGAGGTCATCGGCGAGCGGCTGGCACTCACCATGCTGATATCGGTGTGCTCGCTCGCGTTCACCTACTGCATGGCGATTCCCATCGGGATCTACTCCGCGACCCACCAGTATCGTCCGGGCGACTACCTGTTCATGGTGCTCGGATTCATCGGTCTGGCCACGCCGAACTTCCTGCTCGCAGTCATCTTCATGTTCTTTTCTCTCGAGGTGGGCCTGAGCGTGGGCGGGCTGTTCTCTCCGGAGTACATGCGCGCCGGGTGGAGCCTGGGGAAACTGCTCGACCTGGTGAAGCACCTGCCGCTCCCGGTAGTGATCGTGGGGACCGCGGGTACCGCCGGCCTGATCCGGATCATGCGCGGACAATTGCTGGACGAGCTGGAACGCCAGTACGTGATCACGGCGCGCGCCAAGGGGGTCCGGGAAGGTACGCTGCTGTTCAAGTATCCGGTCCGCGTCGCAATCAACCCCATGATCAGCACCGTGGGCTGGCTGCTGCCCACCATCGTGTCCGGAGAGATAATCGTTTCCCTGGTGCTGGGGCTGCCAACCGTGGGTCCGTTGCTGTTCACGGCGCTCACCAGTGAGGACATGTTCCTGGCGGCGACGTTGCTGCTGTTTCTCAACTTTCTCACGGTGATAGGCACCTTGATCTCGGACATCCTGCTGACCATGACCGATCCGCGGATTCGATTTACCGCGCAGAACGCATGAGTGCCCCGGCAGCCGAGCGCAGCGATGCCGACGCCGCGGTCGAGGCCTACTACATCGCCTCGCAGTGGCAACTCATGTGGCGCAAGTTCCGGCGTCATCACCTGGCGATCGTCGGGGCGATCATCCTCGGGGTGTTCTACCTGACGGCAGTCTTCTGCGGCTTCTTCTCGCCCTATCCGCCCGATCAGTTGATCGGGGACGCCGGCCACCATCCGCCGTCCCGCATCCGCCTGTTCCACGAAGGACGACTGGTGGGTCCGTTCGTCTATGGCATCGCCTCCGAGGTGGATCAGGAGGCGTTCATCAGGGTCTACACCGAGGATCGCAGCGTTCGGTTTCCGCTGCGCTTCTTCACGAGCGGTGCGGAGTACCGTCTGCTCGGGTTGTTCCCGAGCCGGGTGCGGCTGTTCGGCGTGGAAGCGCCGGGTGCGGTGTTTCTGTTCGGCAGCGACAAGCTGAGCCGCGACCTGTTCTCGCGCACCATCTGCGCGGCCCGCATTTCGCTCTCGATCGGGCTCCTGGGCGTGGCGTCCTCGTTCGTCATCGGGGTCGCTTTGGGGGGTCTCTCGGGCTACTACGGCGGACGCGTGGACATGCTCATCCAGCGCATCATCGAGTTTCTCATCTCCATTCCTACCATTCCACTGTGGATGGCACTCGCCGCCGCGCTGCCCCGCGAGTGGAGCGTGATTCAGATCTACTTCGCCATCGTGCTGATCCTGTCGCTGGTGAAGTGGGGCGGACTGGCGCGGGTGGTGCGCGGAAAACTGCTGGAGCTGCGGGAGCACGACTTCACGATGGCTGCGCGCATCGCCGGGATGCGTGAGATCGGCATCATCGGCCGCCACCTGCTCCCCTCCTTCGCCAGCTACCTCATCGTGCACCTGACGCTGGCGGTACCCGACATGATCATTGCCGAAACGGCGCTCAGCTTCCTCGGACTCGGGATGCAGAGCCCCGCGCTGAGCTGGGGAGTATTGCTGCAGCGGGCGCAGAATTTTCGCAGCATCGCCGTGTTTCCGTGGCTGCTGATCCCCGCGCTGTTCGTGGTCATCACCGTTATGGCGTTCAACTTCCTGGGCGACGGCCTGCGCGATGCGGCCGATCCCTACAAGCGATGATTCACCCGTTCGCCGGGAGCGTCCGCAGCAAACCTCGAGGCGTGATCACGACCGTCTGCCGGGTGGCCACCTCGACGAACTCGGTGCGCGATCCGTCGGGCCAGTCCACCCGCAGTTCGGGGACGCTGTCGGCCTCCGCGAGTCCGAAGTGGGCGGACAGCTCGGCGACGCTGAGATAGGTGCTGCCGCCGTGTATCAGGCGGTGCTGCCACTGGTCTCCCAACCGTACCGACACCCGCGCGCCGAACCCGTTCGGAGCCAGGTGAGGGTGCCCGCCGGTGTCCAGAAACACCCGCAGCCATGCCGTGCGTGGGCCGCCCAGGTCGTTCCGGTACAGGTTGACCGGCCCGAGCTGATTGAAGATCAGGATGTCCTGGTCGCCGTCGTTGTCGAAGTCGGCGTTGACCAGGCCGCGCCCCTGCCCGGTGTGTGACAGCCCGTGGGCGCCGGAGGCGTTGGCGAAGAGGAGCGGTCCGGAGCCCGCCTGGCGGTTCAGGTACACGCGCGTGATCTCGTGGTCCCACTCCAGCTCGTAGTCGAGGTTGCGTTTCGGCCAGCCGTTGGTGGCCACGAGGTCGAGGCGCAGGTCGTGGTCGAGATCCACGGCCACCGTGCCCCACCCCCAGCCACCGTCGCTGACCCTGGCCTCGCGTGCCGCTTCGACGAAGCGGTGCTGTCCCCGGTTGAGGTACAGCATGTTGCCGCTGCCCACCAGGCGCACCGGCTCGTCCACCTGCACCGAGGTGACGTACCAGTCGAGCAGCCCGTCGTTGTCGAGGTCGCCGACGGCGCTGCCCATGCCGTTGGCATCGAGGCCGGTGCCGGAGACGGGGGTCAGGTCCGAGAACGTCCCGTTGCCGTTGTTCCGGAAGTAGCGGCTCATGCCGAAGTCGGCCACCAGCAGCAGCTCGGGGTAGCGGTCGCCATCCATGTCGGCGAAGGTGGCGCCGAAGCCCATCACGTCCGTCTCCACGCCCGCGCCCCCCGTCACCAGCGCGAACGTGCCGTCGCCGTTGTTGCGGTACAGGACGTTGCCGAACGAGCCGGGCAGGTAGCCGGTCACGAACAGGTCCAGGTCGCCGTCCAGGTCGTAGTCACCGAAGGCCGCCCCCATGCCGTCCGCGCTGTCCCGCGAGGAGTATGCGACTCCCGCACTGCCCGCTACCTCCGTAAAGGTGGGCACGCCCACGCCGCGCTCACTCACGCCGCCGGTCCCATTGTTGCGGTAGAGCCGGTGGCGGCCGGGCACGGCCGGCACTCCCGCCTCGCCCAGGCTGGTGACGAACAGGTCGAGCCAGCCGTCCCCGTCGTAGTCGCCGACCGCGGCACCGATGCCACGGTGGGCTGCCGCCAGCCCCGCCTCCCGCGCGTGGTCGCTGAAGGTGCCGTCGCCGTTGTTCAGGTAGAGCGCGTCCGGAGCGCCGCCTCCGGCGAGGAACAGCAGGTCCTGCCAGCCGTCGTTGTTGAAGTCGCCCACGGCGCCGCCGCCCCCCATCGCCGGAACCCCGTCCGGCAACGGCGCACGGGCCGCGGTTAGCGCCGCGGCGCCACTGACGTCCGTGAACCTGAGTTCGCCGTGGGCGTCGCTGGCGGCGGCATGAAGCGCGACGGCGAGGACCGCGGCGCCCAACCTGCTCCGTGCGCTGCAACTCGCCCTGCCGGCCGGCGCCTCGCACGACCCGCGCGGCCGGAGGGCGACTATGCTGCCTGCGCCGGAAGTCACGATCCTCTGATCTGGCGCCGGCTGGCCACCGGCGGGCTCCTAGGCGAGCATGTCCTTGAAGGCGCCCGGCGGCACCGGAACGGGCCGGCCGAGCATCCACTGCCACATCTCGGTGCGCAGCTCCCACTCCTTGTAGTGGTCGGAGGAGTGGTCGACGGGTCCGACGTGCGCACGGATGTGGCGCGGGGCGACTTCCGGGAGCGTTTCCGGCTCGTGGTTCCAGCTCGGCTCCGTCGGCGTGGACGTCCGGTCGAACAGGAACTTGAGCATGTAGCGGTAGCGGCCGGTCAGGTTGCGGGTGGCGGCGTGCCAGAGGTCGTAGTGGGTGATGGCCACGGTCCCGGCGGCCACCGCCAGCGGCACCTGGCCCTTGATGTTGGCGTAGGTCGCCAGCCGCTCGGTGGGGGCGTTGCGTAAGTGGGTACCGGGCATGATGATGGTCGGTCCCTGCTCGGGCGGTACGTCATGCGGGTAATACATCGCCAGCACGCACCAGACCTGGTGATGGCGTACGTTGGTGCCGTCCTGATGCCAGTTCTGGCTGCGTGACCCGGGCGCGTTTACGTGCAGGTGGCGATGGCCATTCATCACGTAGTCGCCGCCGAGGAGGCTGATCAGCGCGCCGCGCACCTCCGGGTGGGCGTAGACCTGGTGCAGCAGCGGGACGGAATCGAGGATTTCGTTGCCGACGCGCTTCACCTCGCCGCACTGCTCGGCGATCGCCTCGTTGAGGCCCTCAGGGTACTCGGGGTGCAGCAGGTGATAGCCGTGGGTGATGAAGCGCAGCACCTGGTCGTCGGATAGCAGCCGTGGCGGCTGCGTGCTCAGATCAGTCATCGTACTCCTCCATTTTCTCGAGGATGAACTCATGTCCCATCAGGTCGATCTCACGATCGTCGAACGGCGCCCGCTGCTGCGGAAAGTGGACCACGCGCCAGCCTTCAACTATGGCGTCGTGGACGTTGCGGTAGGGCAGCTCGGGAGCCTGCGGATCGATCTCGGTGACCGCCCCGGCGACAGGCTCGTGGATGGCGGCGGCCACCAGGTTGGCGTGGATGCTCGGCGTGTTGGCGTGCAGGTACAGCAGCCGCTGGCGCAGCCGGCGGCGGGAGCCGCGGGCATCGGCCAGTAACCGGTCGAGGTCGCTCTCGCTCAGGCCGCCTCCCGCCTGCAGTTTGCGGCGCGCGGCGTCCACCCACGCGGCGACTGGATCGGCTGGGGAAGGCTTCGAGGCGGCTGACATCGCGAATGCTCGTGTCCACTACCCTACCCCATACCCGGAAGAAGTACGACCCCACCCGGCCAGCCGGCGGCCGGCTGAGGTCCGGGTGGGGTCGTACTCAACTCGGGTCGTTCAGCTCTGGTCGAAGAACCACTGATAGGCGAATACGCCGTTGTTGAGGTGGGTCGTGTGCTCCTTGAGCATCACGTTGCGGAGCGTGTCGCGGCGCAGCCGCACCGAGGGTGGCGGTCCCACGACGCCGACATACCACAGGTTCTCCACCCGCAGGTCGTACGCCTCGCGCGCCAGGCGCACCCGCTCATCGGCATCCTGAGTGACGGGGATGGTCTCCCACAGGTTGTACCACTCCCGCACCTCGGCCGGCGGCTCCTCGCCATGCTCGCCATCGGTCTGGAACCAACGCTTCCATTCGCGTCCCCAGAACTGGCTTCCGGCCCACCAGTTCACCTGAGTGAACAGAATGTCGGTCCTCGACATGTCGATCTTCCACAGACTGATGTGCGACTCGTTGGCATCGTAGCGCTGCCACAGCCCGCCTCCGGTCAGCTCGTCCACCGTGGTCTTGACGCCGATGTCGTTCCAGTGGGAGGCGATCAGCTCGGCGGCCCCGGCGTGGCTCCCGAGGCGGTTGGAGATGGTCAGGATGACGTTGAGCACCTCGCCGTCGGGACGCAGCACGAAGCCATCCTCGTTGCGCTTGAGCCCGATGTCGTCGAGCAGCCTGCGGGCGCGTTCGGGATCGTACTCGGCAAACGCGCGCGCCCGGCTCTCGTCGTATACCGGCGAGTTGGCCGGGGCGGCGGCCTGGGTCGGCTCGGCCAGTCCCAGGTAGGCGAGTTCACTCACCTCCTCCCGATTGATGGCCAGTGACATTGCCTGCTTGAAGGTCACGTTGCTGAACAGCTCCCGCAGCACGGGGTCCGGCACCGTGTGATTGAACAGCATGACCACTTCCAGCGTGTGCCAGTTTTCCCACGCCGGTAGCGACGTGTCCAGGACATAGTTGTTGGCCGCCACGCTCTGACTGAGTATTCCGATTTTGTCGACGCTCACGTCGATGCAGGAAAAATCCACGTCTCCGCTCAACAGGCGGCCCGCCCGCAACTCCTCGTCCTCGGAGACAATGGCCACGACACGGTCCAGGTAGGGCAGTTGATTGCCGGCGGTGTCGATGGCCCAGAAGTAGGGGTTGCGCGTGAACGTGGCCCGCTCCGGCGAGAAGTTCTCGAAGTCCCAGGCTCCCATCTGCGGGATCTCGGGATTCCGTATCCAGCCCTGCCGGGCCATGAAGAGTTGAAACCAATGCTCGAACCCCGCCTCCTTGGCCAGCTTGTTGGCGTCGGCGTTGTGCTCCAGGTGAAACTGCTTGAGGTAGTGAGCGGGACGGTAGGAGCCGTGGTTCGACCACGCGGAGCCCCATCCGGTGCCGGCGGAAAAGGCATACTCGGCGGTGGCCCAGGGTTGGGCAAAGCTGAACTGCACCGTATAGTCGTCCACCTTGTCCACCTTGACCGGCACGCCCCCGGGCTTCCAGATACCGGGATACACCGGGAACAGCTCCTCGTTGCCATACATGTCGACGAAGTTGAACACCACGTCGTCGGCCGTGAACGGTGCGCCGTCGGACCACTTGAACCCGCTGCGCAACTCGATGGTGAAAGAGGTAGCGTCGGCACTGGATTCCCACCGCTTGGCCAGACCAGGCCAAGCCCCGGCGGTGAGGTCCGAGCGCTGCGCCTGGAGGATCTCCCCGGAAGCCATGTGCTGCTGTAGCCGGTCGATGAAGTCAGCCCGCCAGAGAATCGTGTTGACGGTGCCGCCGTAGGTGCCGATCTGCTCGTCGGGGCGCACCACCAGCGGTTCCTCGCCCATGCGCTCCTGCAGCGGCGGGAGCTGTCCCGCGGCCACCTGCTGCGCCAGCGTCGGCGCCTCCTGCCACGAGTCGATGCGGTTGCCCGTTTCGGCCTCGTAGGCGGCCGGCGTGGCCCACAGGTTGAAGCCGAGCCGCTCCTCCTCCATGGCGCCGCCCGCCGCACCCTGCTCCGGTTCCGCTTCGCCGCCGGCGAAGACCAGGCTGCCGGCGCACAGCCACACCGCAACGGTCGCCATTCCTGCCTTGATCCAGTTGAATCTCATTTCCTGTTCTCCTGATTACCTGTTGGACGCGAGCCTGGCGTCCCTATTCCAATCCTGGTCGACTATTTCCTGTTCACCTCCTCGTCCCATGCTGACTACTTGTACGGATCGGCGGCATCCCTGAGCCCGTCGCCGACGAAATTGAAGGCCAACACGGTGACAATCACGAACAGCCCCGGAAACATGAGCCAAGGGTAGAGCACTATGGTCTGCAGATTCTGCGAATCCTGCAACAGCGTTCCCCAGCTTACCGCGGGCGGGCGGATCCCCAGGCCGAGAAAGCTGAGCGCCGTCTCACCGAGAATCATGGCCGGTATCTTCAGCGTCACGCTGACGATGAGGTAGCTCAGAAACGAAACCAGCAGGTGGCGCACGATGATGTTGCTCTCGGTGGCGCCGGCCAGAGCGGCCGCCATCACGAAGTCGGCCTCGCGCAACTCCAGCAGCTTGCCGCGCACGACACGGGCGAGATCGGTCCAGCCGACTACCGACAGGATGATGGTGATGGCGAAGTAGACCCGAATCGACGACCATTCGGCGGGCAGCGCGGCGGCCAGCGCCATCCACACGGGAATCGTCGGCAGCGACATCAGGAACTCGATGATGCGCTGGATCACGAGATCCGCCACGCCACCGTAATAACCCGATATCCCGCCGAGGATCACGCCGAGGAAGAAACTGAGGGCAACTCCTACCAGGCCCACGGTGAGGGAAACCCGCGCCGCGTACAGGTTTCTGGTCAACAGATCACGGCCAAATTTGTCGGCGCCAAGCAGAAACAGCGGATGTCCCTCGGCGCCGACGAAGTGGATGTCGGCAGGGAACATCCCCAGCACCAGATACTCCTCGCCGCGCACGAAAAACTTGATCGGAAAGGGCGTCGAGCGGTCCACCTGATAGGTGATCAACATGGTGCTGCGGTCGATCTGCTTCTCCATTCCATAGACGAACGGAGCGTGCAATCTTCCCTGGTGCAACAGGCGTACGCGCTGGGGCGGAGCGAAAGCAAACTTGATGTGGCGTTGGGCCGGCACCGACGGCGAGAAGAACCCGCACAGCATGGCGACCAGGTACACCGCCAGCATGACGGCGGCAGCGGCCACCGCCAGCTTGTGCCTGACAAAGCGGCGCCACATGAGCTGCGACTGCGACGCCACGAAATGACGCTCGTCGGCGGCGATACGGTCGCTCATCGGGCCACCCTCTCGAAGCGGATGCGGGGATCCACCACCACCAGCATGAGGTCCGAAACGAGCGTGCCGATGACCGTCAGGAAACTGAGTAGCATGATCGTGCTGCCGGCCAGGAACATGTCCTGCTGCAGCAGCGCGGTGAACACCAGCGGGCCGATGGTGGGCAGACCGAGCACGATCGCGACGATGGTCTGTCCCGACACGATTGCGGGCAGCAGCCAGCCGACCGTGCTGATCACCGGATTGAGTGCCACGCGAACCGGATACTTGAGCAGCAGACGACGCTGAGTCAAGCCCTTGGCACGGGCGGTGATCACGTACTGCTTGCCCAGTTCGTCGAGCAGGGAACTGCGCAGCACGCGGATCAGCGACGCGGTACCGGCCATGCCGATGACGATGACGGGGACCGGCAGGTGCTTGAGCAGGTCGATGACCTTGCCGAGGCTCCATGGGGCGTCGATGTACTCGCCCGAGAACAGTCCCCCGATGCTGAACCCGAACAGGTAGAAGAAGGCCACCATCAGCGCCAATGCCAGCAGAAAATTGGGCACGGCAAGACCGATGAAGCCGATCACGGTAACGACGTAATCGCCGAATCCATACTGATTGGTAGCGGAGTAGATGCCGATCGGGATGGCGATCACGTAGACCACGAGGAAGGACAGGATCGACACCGTTATGGTGATTGGAAGACGCTCGGCAAGGAGCTCGGAAACCGGCCGGTTGAAGGTGAAAGAGACGCCGAAATCACCGTAGGTCATCTTCCGTATCCAAAGCAGGTATTGCGCGTGCAGTGGACGGTCGAGACCATACTGTTTGGTCAGCGATGCGATCATCGCCTGATCGACGGCTTCGCCGGTAGCCTCCAACTGGGAGATGTACTCGGTAATGTAGTCGCCGGGTGGCAGTTGGATGAGGATGAAGGAAACCGCTGACACCAGCCACAGCACGAAGACCATGTAAACGATGCGCCGGAGGATGTAGCCTGCCATCGGTTGCTCCCACTGTCGTGCCGAAGACCGGCGCTGTCAAGCTGAGGTGGTCCCGGTCTGTTGGGCAGTCCGAAGGGTAAGGTTAAGGTGTATCCCGTTGGTTGTCAACCCACCCCTCCATGCTCCAAACAGGCGGCGGTAACGGGGGGTGGGGATACGGGGGCGGGGGGTGTTTGATCCTGTGGATATGTGGATAACTCCCCGCTCCGAATTGCACACCCGCTTGCCCCCTGACCCGGTATCCCGCAGTTGCCACCCGCTCCCCATGTCCGCTACGCCACCTGCTGTCCGGGCGCCGCGGCGCCTCGGTAGGCCTCCACCGGCGTCCGTCCACCCAGCGCCGAGTGCGGTCGCACGTCGTTGTAGAACTCGATCCACTCCTCGATCACCCGCTGCGCCACGAAGGGTGGTCGGATCGAGTCCCGGCGGTGCCCGACCGGTTCTCACCAGGTGGTTCAGGATCTTTTTGATTTGCACGGGATTCTGGATCACTGCGATCACGGGATTGCCTGCGGCAATCCTCTAACCGAGCTCCGCAGCGGGGGCAGACAAGTGGGTCGACTTCGTAGACCCGAGCGAGCAGGCGGGCCAACGTAATAACGCATGCCGACGTTCACGCGCGTCGGGAGCGTCGGTTTCCGTTGCGGGCACCTTTGGGCTCTCGGCCCTGTTGGATGCGGTGGCGGCATTCTGGTCATTTTGACTCGTCCATCCTGGTGGCGCCCGCTGGAGAACGTAGGGCATGCGCGTCCAGTGGCCCTTGATCCGCGAGGAGTACAAACCATAACGACGAATGAGTTGCACCCGCGCCGGTGGGATGTGCTGTAGAGTTGCCGCAGGCAATCTCCGAGCTCGGCAAGGAAGTCCAGAGCGTCGAAGAGGTGCACGATTTCTGGCGCTGGCACTCCCAGCGCTTGAAATAGTCCGAGTACGTAGTGTGGAACAACACACGACCTTTGAAAGATTCATAGCGGATCTTCTTCCAGCGCTTGCGCGGAGATCGCAGCGCGTGAGACGTATTCAGCCAGAGATCGCTGCACACCTTGATCGAGGATGCGAACTGAATTGTCAATGCTAAAGCCGGAGTGCCGCCAGGAGAGCATGTTACGCGCGAAGCGGCGGTCGAGTAGCTTCTGATCCACCAGCAACGCGACCACACGGCGACGCAGCAGCTCGGTCATGGCCTGCAGGTGGCCAAGCGGTATGTACACGAAGGTACCCTGATCGTCGAAACCGCCTTCCAAGACGATTGCGTGGAAATGAGGGTTCCAGCGCAACATGTCGCCGAATGTCTGGTGAGCGATTACGACACCGGTCCGAATCGGCCTACCGGCAGCTTGATGATAGAACTCCTGGATGATGTGGTAGATCAGCCGCGAGACATGGCCAAACAGCCGGCGGTCGTGGCGGAAGAAGATGCGCAGCGCCTTCGGCAGGGCGAACACGAACTGGCGCTGCGGAAAGTTCAGAAGCACCTCGTCGGTGAGATGCTCGGCAAATAAAAGCGTCCGTTTCTGGCTACACGACGGGCAGAGGTAGAATCAGTTCACAGTGTGGCGCCAGGCGAGTCCGTTCGCTACGCGCCGCGCAACAGCTGGCGACCGATCGTCGGGGCCGCGGGTGGTTTCACGGTGGGTCTCGCAGGCCGTCAGCCATGAAGTCGAAGCACAGCTGCGTGACGACCACGAAGATGCTGGTATCAGCAGCCACGGGTGCAGCCACGGAGCTATGCGCGTCCGATACTGTCTTGTCTGTCAGGAATGGGCGTAGGGCTGCGAGCTGGAATCGGCTCGAGCAAAGCAAGCCGCTGCGACGTCAGGCGGGAGCGGAGCCCATCTGACATGTCGTAGTTGAAGCGCGCCCGCAGGTGCCTCGCAGAGTAGCGATATATGACCGCGCGCCGATACCCGTCGTTCGTGCGTTCCGCCGATCCGTGTGTAATGGCGTCGGTGAAAAACAGAGCATCCCCCGCCTTGAGGTGCATCTCCTTCATACCAAGCGCGGTGCCTGCCGCCTCGGTTCCACTTCCAGCCGAGACGATGCCTTTGCCGTCTTCCATGAGGCGGGGATGGACCTCAGTCGTCTTGTGACTTCCGGGTACCAGCACGGTCGGGCCGTCCCCGGGACCGATATCCTCCAGCGCCATGAGCACGTTGATCTGCCCGACCATCCACTCGCCGGTATTGTGCTGTCGAAATGTCAGATAGCTCAGCGGCGCATGGCCGCCGCAGTGAATGTACAGGTGGCCGCCCCTCCCGCGCACGTTCAGGAGGTTCTCGTGAATCGACACTCGGTTGACAGGATTATGTACTTCTTCGCGAGGTCGATCCAAGCTGGGTGGTCGATCAGTCGCTCGAACACTGGCCCAGCCTCCACGATATTCTGGAAGTTGACGCCGTCGTCGATGCCATAACTGTGTGTTTCGACGTGCCCGATCCACCGACTTCGGGCCTCTTCGCCTGCACCTTCCTGCGGCCGCTCCACGTAGTCCCAGTGCGCATCCACCCAAGCGTTCAACTCGGCGAGGTCGGCACCCGAGATCGCATTCTCCAGTAACAGATAGCCGCGCAAGTCGAAGAGATAGTCGTTGTGTCGTTCATCAACGGAATGGGTCATCAAGGTCCCTTTAGTTTGCATTCTGGATCATCGAGTGCATTGATGGCAACACCAGGTTCCATGCCAACACTCTCGCATGCTCGCTTCGTTCACTGAGACTTGGGAGAGACCTGAGTCTCCGACAACCTGCGAGGAACGGCATCGCTGCCGCTCCCCGCCGAAGCCATCCTGCCGGGCTGAGTCGTTCGCCTGGTGCGCTGGCCGCGTGCGCCGCGGTGGCCGCGGGATCCGCCGGCTTCACTGAACCGGCAGCGGCCGGTAGAATGGAAGCCCCGGTCGCCAGCGATGGTCGCCGGACTCTGTCGAACACGGGAGCAGCGTCATGTTCATGAACCGGTCCGTACTGGATTGGCCAACCGGCGTTTCCGTCTACCAGCCAGACAAGTGCTACAATGGCTACACGGTCGTGAATCCGTTCATTTCCCGGACCGCGTATCTGATTGATATGAGCGGCCGGGTGGTGCACACTTGGCAATGCCGCGAGGTGGACGAGGAGGGCGACCCGCTCTATCCGATTTTCGTCGAGAAACAGGCTGCTGACGCCTGGATGAGCCTGCGCTGGCGGGAGCCGGCAAAGGCGCCGCGGCTGTCACCCCCGTATCCGCAACACAGCGTGGCGCAGCTGGCCTGGGACGGCAGCGTGGTGTGGCGCTATGACCCGCCCGCGGGGAGCGTCCCGCATCAC
This sequence comes from Spirochaetia bacterium, assembly GCA_965203905.1. Lineage (GTDB taxonomy): Bacteria > Spirochaetota > Spirochaetia > SZUA-6 > Bin103 > Bin103. Next base: position 272,371 of record CBDBDQ010000005.1, read on the forward strand.
GACCTGGAGCGGCTCGAGAACGGCAATACCCTGGTCCTGATGTTGCGCATGGAGCAGCTGCCACACATTTCCGATCGCCTGATGCAGAACATCGTGTTTGCCGAGGTGGATGCGGAAGGACGCACGGTCTGGGAGTGGAACGCCGGCGACCACTTCGACGAGTTCGAATTCTCCGCCGCGGCGCGCAGCCTGATGCGCGAAAAGGGCGGCGACATCTTTCATGACAACACCGCCACCGTGGTGCCCGGCAATGCCCTGGGCCGTCGTGACACGCGCTTCGCCAAGGGCAACATCCTAGGCAGTCAACGCAACACCAACCTGATCTACATCATCGACAAGCAGAGCGGTGAGGTAGTGTGGCAGTGGGGCACCGGTGAAGCTCAGCTCGTGGGCCAGCACCACCCCACCATGTTGGCAAACGGAAACATCCTGATCTACGACAATGGGGGCCAAGCCGGGTACCCCACCAGGTATCGATTCAACTCACGACTGCTGGAGATCGATCCGCTCACCGGTGACACGGTGTGGGAGTACGGCTACGAGTATTACCAGCGTCAATCATCGAAATTCCTGTCATCTTCGTGGGGCTCGGCGCAACGGCTCCCCAACGGAAATACCTTCTCGCTCGATACCCACAAGGGGCGGCTGTTCGAAGTAACCCCACTTGGGGAAATCGTCTGGGAGTACATCAGTCCGTTCCCGTGGGGTACCACGCTGGTGGGGCACGGCGCCCATCACAACCAGAATCTGACCAAGACCGAATACGGAATGTATCGCGCTTTCCGCTACGGCTACGACGAGGTGCCGCAGGTCGATCCCGAGTATCGGGGCAGAGATGGCGCCGCCGCCGTATCCGCTACGCCTGCGAAGCTGCCGCCGCGGATGGGTCTTCCGTCGACCGACCTGCCCTGACGGTGATGGCAACACGAACAGCGTACCGCGAGCTGACGGCGGACCAGGAGCGGCAGTTTCTCGACCACGGCTACGTGGTGATCGAGCAGGCCGTGGCGCGCGACCTGGCCGAACAGTGGCGCGACCTCGCCTACCGCCGCCTCGGCTACGATCCGCACGATCCCGCCACCTGGCTGGAGCCAAAGGTCCACCTTCCGGTCATGAACCGCAGAAAGGTGTCCGAGGTCGCGCCGCGCGCCTGGGCCGCGATCTGCGACCTGCTCGGCGGGGAGCAGCGTGTCCGCACCGGGGCGGACTACTCGTTCGGCGACTCCTTCATCATCAACTTCCACCACGGCGCCGACCAGCCGTGGCAACCGCCCTCGCCGCAGGTCGCGGGCTGGCACAAGGACGGCGACTTCTTCCGCCACTTCCTGGACAGCCCGGAGCAGGGGCTGCTGACCATCGTGGTCTGGTCCGACATCGAGCCGCGCAGCGGCGGCACCTTCGTCGCCACCGACTCGGTACGGCCGATCGCACGGCACTTGGCGAACCATCCGCAAGGTCTGCTCCCCGCCGAGGCCGGGTTCGGCGCGCTGATCGAGCACTGCTCGCGCTTCGTCGAGCTGACCGGGCGCACCGGCGACGTGGTGCTGCTCCACCCCTACATCCTGCACTCCGCCTCGTACAACCCATCCGGCAGGCCGCGCTTCATCACCAACCCGGCGGTGGCGCTCAACGCTCCCATGAACTTCAGCCGCAACGATCCCGCCGACTATTCGCTGGTGGAACGCGCCGTGCTGCACGCCCTCGGCGTCGAGCGGCTCGAGTTCCTGCATACCGCACCGCGCGCACGCGTGGTACCGGAGCGCGAAGCGATCCAGGCGCGCATGCTGGCGCAGGAGAAGCAGCGCCTCGGCATCTCTTGACCGGTTACCTGAACGCCGGCTCACGGTCCGCTCACGAATGCCTGACCCGTTGCTTGAGAGCCAACCTGGGGCTGCGTCGGGACAGCCGGCGCAGGAGGAACCATGAGACAGAGTGACCAGCCGACCGCACCCGGCGCGGCACGGCTCCTGCTGACGGCGGCGCTGGCGCTGGGGGCGTGTCTGGCGCACGCCAAGGATCCGAGCTACGTCGGCTCGGTACACACGGTCGGAACCGATGCGGTGGGCGCGGTGGCGCGCGGCACCGTGTTTCTGGACGCCAATCGCAACAGCCGGCTCGACACGGGCGAACGCGGGATCGCGGACGTGGACAACCTGGACGAGCTGTACGCGATCGTCGGCGACCGGCCCGCGCTGGGCCTGTCGGGACACACCCACACCATCGAGCAGATCATGCCCGGTGAGCACTTCCACGGCTGGCAGGAGAACACCGGCACCGGCCCGGCGCAGTTCCACCAGATCGTGACCGGCGCGGTGTCGGGCTCCTGGTGGGCCGGCGACCTGGACGACGCGGGCATCCCGCACGCCACCCAGCGCCTGGGCTCGCCGCGCGGCTACTACGTGCTCGACTTCGACGGAGCCGACTACGTGGACACCTACCTGAGATTCGGCGGCAGCGCCGACCAGCAGTTCCATGCCTCGTTCAACACGCCGCGGTTCCGGCGCTGGGCGGCGGACCTGTTCGCCTACGTCGACCTGCACGGCGCGCCCTCCGAGGTTCCGCCGCCGGTCACCATCAACGACCTGGGCGACATGAACATGCTCACCCACGCCGACCTGGGCGGCGGCACCTGGGTCGCGGTCAACGTGTGGAACGGGTCGCGGCAGAGCATGGTGTCGGTGGCGGTTGACGGCGGTGCGCCGATCGCGGCCGCGCGCACGCAGCCGGGCACGGGCGAAGGTTCGCTTTCAGGCCCCGAGTACGCCGACCCGTGGGCGGTGGCGCTGCAGTCGACCAACGGGCGCATGGCCGTGCGCAACGACCGTGGCGGCGACGACACCGCCGGCTTCACCACCTGGCGCGGGACTCGCTGGAGCGGGGTAGCCGGCCCGTTCCAGGCGTGGATGCTGACCCGACGCTCCAGCCATCTGTAGCGCGCCGACCTGCCCGCCGACCTCGCCCCCGGCGTGCACACATTGGAGGTATCCACCACCGACCGCTACGGCCGTACCTTCCGCGCCACCAGTACCTTCGAGGTGGTGGACCGCATCCCGGAGATGGGCTGGAACGGCGGATTCTGAAGTTGGGGAAGACGCCCCGGCGCGCGCTGCCAAGGCGGACCGAGCCTTGCCGGGCGGCGCCGGGCGCGCCCCTCCGCTACCCGGCCGGGTCGGCGGCGAGCGCCAGCAGCCGTGCGCTGTGGGCGTTCATCTCCTTCCACGCCTGGGGCAGGCTCTGCGGTGCTTCCCAATGCTCCCTGGTCGCTTCGTAGAACTTCTTCAGGCGGTAGCAGGGGACGCCGGGGAAGGTGTGGTGCTCGGTGTGCCATTCCATGTGCCAGTACATGAACGAAGTGAAGGGGTCGACCTTCACCGAACGGCAGCTCTTGCGGAAGTCGTCCGCCTCCGGTTCGCGTCCCACGTGCATGGTGGCGTGCACCAGGGTGTGGTACCAGCGTGCGCCGTAGAACTGCGGCAGGCTCACCACCACGATCAGAAACCACTCGCCGGCTGCGATCGCCCACACCGCGAACGCCACGTGGAGCAGGAACTGCGTGAGCGAGCGCCAGTACGCTTCGCGGCGCTCGCCGTCACTGGCCTCCTGGTACACGTAGCGTTGCCACACGCTGCGCCGCGGGTTGCCCAGGTAGGGGCGGAAGATCGAGTAGACCTGGTCGTACAGTGCGGTCACCAGGGCGCTGACATCCACAACCTGGAACGCCTGCTGCAGCACCTGCTCGGTGGTCTTGACCTTCGGGTGCACGCGCTCGCCCTCGCTGCGGCGGTGCAGCGTGTAGCGGTGGTGGTACTTGTGGCTCATGCGGTAGGTGGCGAGGTTGGAGTTCCAATGGACCACCCCGAAGATCCGCCCGAACAGGTTGTTGAGCCAGCGCGACCGGAACATGGTGCGATGCGACAGCTCGTGAGTCTGCGGACCGAAAGCGAACAGGCCGCCGTGCAGGTAGAGCGCCAGCGCCATCAGCACCCACTGGCCGGTGCGGTAGAACCAGTAGCAGAGCGCGCCCGAGGCCGCCAGCACCGCCAGCACGCCGAGCGAGTGCCACAGACCCTGCAGGTCGCTACGCCGCATGAACCGCGCCAGAAGCTCGCGGTCGATCGGCGGCCGCTTCCATTGCACCCTGATCGGGGTGTACGGATAGGAGCTCATTTCAGCGCCTCAATATACACATCGGCGCGCTGCGTGTCGCCCACCACGGCCGCTGTGCAACCGCTGTGCCGCCATGGCGAGCGGCTGGCTACTCCACCGCGCCCTCGTCCGCGGGTTCGCCTCGCGGCGCTCTCGACAGCAGCCTGGAAAGCGCCGCCACCACCAGGAAGATGGCCACGCACACCAGGGCCACCGCCGCACCCGACGCGACGCTGAAGTAGTAGGAGAGATAAAGTCCGACCACGCCCGAGACGATGCCGACTCCCGCGGCCACCAGCACGGTGTGGTGAAAGCGGCGCGTGATCTGCAGCGCCGCGGCGGCCGGGGCGACCATCAGGGTCACCACCAGTGCGATGCCGATGGTCTGCAGCGCCACCACGATGGCAAGGGCGATGAGCAGGTACTGCAGATAGGTGAGCGCGGTGCTCTTGAGCCGGAGCGAAACGGCGAACACGCGGTCGAAGGTGACCACCACCAGCTCCTTGTAGAGCAGCACGACGACCGCGACCACGATGAGCGACACCGCGCCGACCCGTACCAGGTCGGCGTTGGTCACGCTGAGCAGGTTGCCGAACAGGAAGTGCAGCAGATCCACGGCGAAGTTGCGCGCGGTCGAGATGATGGCGATACCGAGGGCGAACATGCCGGCGTAGACGACCCCCACCGCTGCATCCTCGCCGACCCGCGAGCGGTGCACCAGGGTGGCCATGCCCAGCGAGGCGAGGAGGGCGGTGGCCGCAGCCCACCAGAACAGGCGGTTGCGGTCGGCCCCGCCCAGCAGGTAGCCGACGGCGATGCCCGGCACCAGGGAGTGGGCCAGGGCGGTGCCGATGTAGGACATGCCGCGCAACACGGCGAAGGTGCCGACCAGGGCGCACACCGATGCCACCATGGTGACGGCGAGCAGGGCCCGGCCCACGAAGGGGTAGGCGAGCGGAGCCAGCAGCAGGTCGATCATCTCACGTCGAGGTGGCGATCGGAAGTTCCGGCGGGCTCTCGGGAACGCCTTCGTCGGTGTCGTTGCGGCCCGGAGAATCGCCGTAGGCGGCGGCCAGATGCTCGGCCACCAGCACCTGGCCGGGGGGACCGACGGCAATCACCCGCCGATTGAGCAGCATTACCTGTTCGAGGTGGTGCGCGACTGCAAGGTTGTGGGTCGAGACCATGACCGCGATGCCCTTGCCCACGGCGTCAAGGGTGGCGGTGAGTTGCGCGCCTGCCTCTGCGTCGAGCCCGGCGTACGGCTCGTCGAGCAGCATGATCTCCGCCTCTTGCGCCAGGGCGCGGGAGATGAACATGCGCCGCCGCTGGCCACCTGAGAGTTCCCCGATCTGGCGCCGCCGCAAGTCGCTAATCGCGACCCGCTCCATGGCTTCGGCGACGATCGCGCGGTCACGGCGCCGCAGGAAGCGCCCGTATCCTACGCGTGCGGTGCGCCCCATGGTAACCACGTCCTCCACCGTCGCTGGAAAACGCCAGTTGAGGTTGGCGTTCTGCTCAATGTAGGCGATGCACACATGGCGCTCCGACTGGCTGCCCGAGACCTTCACCGAGCCCGCCGCTGGCCGGTGGATACCCGCGATCACCTTGAACAAGGTGCTCTTGCCGGCGCCGTTGGGGCCTACCACGGCGGTGCGTTCGCCGCTCTCCAGACGGAACGAAACCCCGTCGAGCGCACAGCGCCCGGCATAGTACGCCCGTACCCCGTTGAGCTCGAGGGTTACCGCACCCGCGACATGGGCCGGCTCACGGCTGCCGCTGCGGCCCTTCATCACCGACGCCACGGGAATGAACCGTCGACCATTAGCGCGGACTTTCTGCCTGTTTTCATGACGTTCCACAACATACTTCGAGATATCATTATCATTAGTAGCCCGCCCCGGCAACCGCTCGTTTCGACCACCCGGCCGGCGTGGACGCCGCGCCAGCCGAATCGCCAGTTGCCAGCAAATTGCCTACTCCCAAATTCTCCCCCAATCAACGCCTAAGCACCGAATTTCCTCTTACGAATTCGCGAATCGGCGGACGAATCTGCAGGTTCGCGATTTCGCGATGGATGGGTCGCATAAGGGATGGCTCTAGAACCGGTGCAATTAATCGTTTTCCTACAATTAATTGTTGAGAATAGTCTGCATCTCGTGCCAGTGAGATCAGGGGGCCAAACCGTCAAATTCGCGAATTCGCGTATCAGTCGTAAACCCACAAGAAATTCGCGATTTCGCGACTTGACCGATAAGAGTGTCATCTCGAGTCTATACAAGCCTTGGGAACGCAAATCGATGCCTTACAATAGTTTGTGCAAAGATCAAGCATATATGGCGAGGATCGGGGCTCATGTTTTTCAATTGACAAGGTTGCCAGAGTCCGTACAGTAGCTCAAATTTGAGGATAGCGATACGGACTGGTTGTTGAGCATATTCACCGGATTCTTCGATTTTCTCTGGTCGTCGTTCCTGTTGCTGGCGCCCATGCTGCTGCTGGGCCTGTTCCTGGCCGGGGTGATTCACGTCATGATTTCGCGGCAGTCCATTCTCCGCTGGCTGCGCCACGACAGCTTGAAGTCGGTCAGCACGAGCGCGGCGGTCGGAGTGCCGATACCGCTGTGCAGTTGCTCGGTCGTGCCGGTGGTCGCCGAGATGCACCGCAAGGGCGCATCGCGTTCGTCCTGCATGTCGTTCCTCATCACTGCTCCAGAGACCGGCGCCGACTCGATTCTCATTACCAACGCGTTCTTCGGATTCCTGGCCGCGGTTGCGCGTCCCGTGATCAGCTTCATCACCGCGGTGGTGGCCGGCATCTTCTGCATCGGCCTGATCCGCGGCCGTCCTGCGCCGCACCACGACCACGACCACGACGATCATGACCATGAGCACGACCACCACGGACTCGGTCATGCGGGCCATGACCACGCCGAGCACGAGCCGCTGCTGCCCGGCAGCGACGATTGCTACGTACGGCCCTCGCAACTGAAGGCAGCCCTGACCGGCTGGGCGCGGAGAACGGTGCAGAGCGTCACCGAGAGGATAGGGCGACGCAAGACCGTCACCTGGGTCAAGCCCGACTTCTACCGCTCGGCTCCTGTCGCCGAGCAACCCCGCGCCAGCCACAGCGGACCGCCCAATGGTGCCGAGGACCTGGATTTTAAGCACATCATCAAGCACGTGTTCCGCTACGGGTTCGTCGAGATAGCCGACGACATCCTGTTCTCGCTGCTGGTGGGCGTCGCCCTGGGAGGCGTGCTCTACCTGGTGATACCCAGCGAACTGATGGCCAACGAATACGCACGCTGGATCTCCTATCCGATCATGGTGCTGGTGGGGGTGCCACTCTACATCTGCGCCTCGGCGAGCACACCCATCGCCGCCGCGCTGGTCGCCCGCGGCGTCAGTCCGGGGGCAGCGCTGATCTTTCTCATGACCGGACCGGCTACCAACACCGGTACCATCGCGATCATCGCCAACCAGTTCGGTGCCCGCTTCGCATCGGTGTATGTGACCGTGGTCATCGTCGTGACCGTCGCGATCGGCATCCTGGTCGACACCCTGGTGCTCGCCGCCGGTGCCACCCTCTCGGTCAACCTGGGTGCCGTCCAAGCTCCGGCCATCGAGATCCTGGAATGGACCGGTGCCTTCCTCCTCATCGCCCTGATTATCTGGCGGTTCCAGGCCGGCGCCCTGAAGAGCGGTTACCAGGATCTGGTGTCCAACCTGCGGACCTTCTCCCCGCCCTGGAAGCGCCTCTTGCGCCGTCTGACCCGCGGGCGGCGGCTGGCCGGAGTGATCTCTCCCGCTGCGCCGCTGGGCATGTCGCTCTGGATTCTGCTGATCGTGGCGTTTCTGGCCACCGGCTTTACCGCGGTGCCTCCGGCGGCGGTGGGCTACGGCCGGCTGTTCGGTGCGGTGGTCTGGCGCGACCTGCCACCGGGCCTGCACTACCTGGCGCCGCGGCCGCTGGCCAGCGTCGACCACTGGCCGATCCGGGAAGTGAAGTCGGTCACCAACGATGTGCCGTTCGAGTACCTGTCGGGCGAGTTGAACCTGCTGTCGCTCACGGTGAACGTGCAGTACCGGGTGCGGGATCCCTACGTCTATCACTACCGGACAGAGGATCCGGAGCGGGCGATTACCGACAGCGTGCGCGACGAGGTGCGTGCGTTTGTGGCCGTCGGCGACCTGAATCAGCTGCTCAACGTCCGGCGGGAGGAGTTGGAAGCGACGATTCACCGGTTGTTCTCGGGCTCCTCGGACTCGACGGCCCCGGTGCTGGATGCAGTCGAACTGATCAAGGTGAATCTCGTGGCCGTCCAGCCGATCGCTGAGACGATGAGCGCGTTTCGGGAAATCTCCAGCTCCCAGGAGGACCGCGAACGCATCATCGTCGACGCGCAGCGGTTCATGGTCACCTTGATTCCGAGGGCCCACGGTAACGCGGTGTACGAGGTCGAGCAGGCGGCCGGCGAGGCGTTCCGGAACGTGACCGCGACCGCCGCGGAGGCCGATGCCATCCGCGTGGTGTCGCGGGCGGTGCAAGCGGCCCCCGACGTGCTCCAGAGCATGCTCTGGCGCGAGAAACTGGAAACGGCCCTCGCCGGCGACAACTACAAGATCATCGTCCCGAGTCAGGACAGCCTGGCCAAGGTGGCGCTGTGGAAGCGATCGGCGGAGGAGCACACGGACCGATGAACAGATCGGGGAAGCTGAGGAACAGAGTCGTAGCGGTGGTCGTGGTGCTGGCAATAACGGTGGTCGCAGCCGACAGCTTCTACATCATCGACGAGGCGCAGCAGGGAGTACTGACCCATTTCGGCAAGATCCGGCTTCCCGTTCGGCAGCCCGGCCTGCACCTCAAGTTTCCGCGTCCCATCGCAAAGATCTACAAGGTCGACCGGCGTATCCATACCCTGGACGGAATGGTCCAGGAGCTGATTACCGAAGACCAGAAGAACGTGCTGGTGGACGGGTACCTGCTGTGGCAGGTCTCCGATCCGGTCAGGTACGTGGAAGCGATCCGCACCGAGGCCAATGCCGTCGCCCGCATACGCGACCTGTACCTTTCCAGCAGCGGCATCGTGATCAGCAACAAGGCACGCGACGCCTTCGTCAGCCTGGGGCTGCTGCGCGAGGAGCAGCACATCGCGGCCCAGGAAATCCTCGACCGGATCAGGCCGGTTGCCGCCGCCGAGTACGGCATCGACATCATCAAGGCCGGGATCATCGAGTACACGTTGCCACCCGAGAACCGGCCGAGCGTCATCCAGCGCATGATCTCCGAGCGCGCCCGCATCGCGGCCCGCTACCGCAGCGAGGGCGAAGAGATGGCACTCCGCATCGAGGCCCTGGCGATCAACGAACACGAGAGGCTCATGGCCAACGCCCATGCGGAGGCGACGGCCATTCTCGGCCAGGCGGAGGCCGAGGCAATGGCGCTGCTGGGAGCCGCGTACCGGCAGGACCCCGATTTCTACAAGTTCATCCGCGCACTCGACAGCTACGACGCGATCATCGACGACCGCACCACCCTCCTGCTGCCGGCCGACAACGAGCTGTTCATGTATCTGGACGCCAACCGCATTCCGGCGCCGGCGGAAGTAGCACGCGCGGATGAGTGACGCAACCCAGCTACCGCCGAGCACGCGCATCATCCATGCCGTGTTCGACTATGCCGGGAAGCACAAGACCCGGATTCTGGCGCTGGGCGTCGCGCTGGCATTGCTGATGCTGGTGGCCAGCGGTTTCTACATCGTCAAGAAGGAAGAGCGCGGTGTTCGGGTGCGCTTCGGGAAAGTGGTCACGGCAGAGGTCGAACCCGGTTTGCACTACCGTATCCCCCTGATCGAGCGCGTACACGTGCGCAAGGTGATGCGGATCGAACGCCAGCTCATCGCCAGCCAGGGGGGCGCTAGCGGTTCTGCCGCGTTCACCATCCTGTCCGGCGATACCAATCTCCTGGAGATCGACCTGGTCGTGCAGTACCGCATCGAAAACCTGCGGGACTACCTGTATGCGTCGTCGGATCCACACCGCCTGCTCGCCATGGTGGCGCGCGAGCGACTGGTCGACATCGTGGGCAGGAACTTCGTCGACCTGATCTTCACCCAGAACCGCGACTACATTCAGCGTCACCTGACGGAGGGGACCGCCTTCCACCTCGAACAGTACGGCATCGGCGTGGAGATCGTCTCGCTGAACATCGTCGACGTGCGCCCGATCGCGGAAACCGTTGCCGCCTTCCGGGACGTCAACGACGCCCTCGCCGAGCGCATGCAGGCGGTGAGCAATGCCCACCGCCTGCGGGAACAGCTCCTGGCCCGCTCCCGCGGTCAGGCGGAAGCGCTGCTGCTGAGCGCGAAGGCGAAGGCGGTGGAGCGTATGGTACAGGCGCGGGCCAGCTCCACCGCGTTCTCGGCGCTGCTCGGCGAGTACCGCGTGCAGCCGGAACAGGTGGCGATCACACGCTACTGGCAGCGCATGCGGACCATCTTCGCCGAGGCGCACCTGGCGGCGGTCAATCCGGATGCCGAATCGACCATCGACATCAACATGCTGGACGGCATCGCGGCGTATCCGCCTACGGCCGTGCCGCCGGACGTGATGGCGGCTGCCGTGCCCGACGAATCGGCGGATCGGCCGCTGCTGACCACGCTGCGACCGCCGGGAATGCATACGATCGAGACCGTGGACGCGGATAAGCCGCTGCTCGACGGGCAGTTCCACGAGCCGCTCGCGGAACGCGACCACGGTGCCGCGCACCCGAGGTCGCTGCTGTTCGACACCCCGTCGATCTTTCGCCACCGGCATGTCGTCACCCGCCGGATCCAGCCAGCCGCGCCGACGCCGGCGGGGGTGCCGAGCGCCGCGGTCGAACCTGCGGACCAGGTGAAGGACGCCGCCGCGGCCGAACCGGCGGCGGCGGAGCCTGCCGCGGAACCGGCGCCAACCGATCCGGAACCAACGCCGCAGAGCAAGGAACAGCCCTCGGTGGAGGCTCAGCGCGTATCGAACAAGGGTGATTATGGCACGAATGAGTGAGCGTCCGGCACGGCGGCGGGGCTCGGTGGCGGCGCTCTGCCTTGTTCTGCTGGCAACTTCCCTGCCGGCGGCCGCGGCGCCGGGGATAACCGCCAACGCGATCGTGTTCGGGCAGAGCGCGAGTCTGACGGGGCCGAACCGGAAGCTCGGGATCAACTACCGCGCCGGCATCGAAGCCGCCTTCAGCGAGCGCAACCGGCGCGGCGGCGTTGGCGGCAGGCTGCTCGAAATCCGCTCACTGGATGACTCCTACGAGCCGGAGCATGCGGCCGCCAACGCCCGCTGGTTCGTGGAAAGGAACGACGTGTTTGCCGTCATCGGCGGAGTAGGTACGCCTACCGCCAAGCGCATCGCTCCGATCCTGCGGGCGGCGCAAGTACCCTTCGTCGGTCCCTTTACCGGGGCCGACTTCCTGCGTAGCGCCGAGCGCTTTCCCAACGTGGTCAACCTGCGCGCCGGGTATCTCGACGAGACGCGCGTCCTGGTCGACTTCATGATCCGCGAGTTGGGAACCCGGCGCTTCGGGATCATCTACCAGGACGATGCCTTCGGCCGCTCGGTCCTCAGAAACTTCCACTCCGTGCTCGACAGCTACGACCTTCCGCTGCTGGCTCGATCCACCTTTTCGCGCAACACGCATGCGGTCCATACCAGCCTGTTCACCCTGGCCAAGGCCGATCTGGACGCTCTGCTGCTGGTGGGGAGCTATCCCGTCAATTCGCTGATCATCAACCTTGCCCAGGCCCTGGGACATGAGTACGTGATGGCCAACCTTTCGTTCGTCGACTCGCAAGCCCTGCGGGAGCTGGTGGAAGTCCCGAGCGAGCGCATCCTGGTATCCGAGGTAGTACCCGACCCGCAGGACACCAGCCGGGCGCTGGTGCGACGCTTCCGGAACGCCATGGCGGCGCACCACCCGGAGACGGATGACCTGATCGACGCGGTGTCCCTGGAGGGATACGTCCTCGGCAGGTTCGTGATCGACGTACTGGACCGGATGGAAGTCGAGTTGACCCGTGAACGTTTTCTGAGCACCGCGCTGTCGCCCGATCCGGTTGCCATCGATGACTGGACCATTCGCTTCGAACCCGGAACCAATGTCGGCTCCGATTACATCAGATTGACCAATCTGGGCGGCGATGATGACACACAAGGGGAGTAGCGGTTGAAGAAGCTGGAGGAATTCTCCACCGAGGAAACCGGCGAGGAGTGGTTACGCGAACTCTATAAGGTCATAACCATGCGGCGCAGTTCGATGTTCCGGCTGATCACCGAGTCGGTACGGCTGCTGCTGTTCGGCAATGGCGGCGGCGTGGCGCTCATCATCGGGTTCATGAGCGCCTTCGGCGGCGCTGACACCGCCTCCTTCCACTGGCTCGCGCTGCTGACGCTGGTCCTGTTCGCCTGCGGAACCCTGGTCGCGGCGCTCACCATGCTCCTGGTGACGGCGGTGTCGGTGCAGGAAGCGCACGGAGCGGAAAAAGGACTGAAACGGTTCGTCGACGGTGATACGGACCGCACCCAGACGCTGTTCACCATCGAGCAACATACCTTTCGACTCGCCGATTACGCCACGCTCTGCGGGATTGTCAGCACCGGCGCGTTCCTGCTCGGCGGCCTCGGCAGCATCGTATTGCTGATCGTGTTTTTCTAAATCCGCACGGACCATCCGCGAGTTAGGCCACCCACTCGCGGCCTCGAAGCCAAGCGGTTCAAGTGATTCGCCGCATGGCGGCAGCGGAGCGACCGCCATGCGGTTGGCGCACGATCAAGGTGCCAGTGCGGCCACGATCCGTTCGACGTTGGTGCGCATGAAGTCCTGATAGGTGGCGGCAGGGCCATCGGGTTCGCTCAGCGAACCGGTGTAGATGGCCACCAGCTCAATGCCGAGGTCGTCGGCAACGGATTCTGCGATTTGCGGACTCACGGTGGTGCCGACGAAGATCGCGGGAGTGCCGTGTTCAGCGATCGTCTCCCGCAGTTGCGCCAGATGGCGCGCGGACGGCTCGGACGCCGTGCTGACGCCGGGTACGATCGTCTCCAACAACCGGAAGCCGTAACGCTCGGCGAAGTAGCCCATTACGTCATGATCGGTCACCAGGAGGCGACGCGCTGCGGGGACGGCGCTCACCTGGTTCCGGATCCATGCATCCAGCTCATGCAACTCGCTGCTCAGCGCGGCCGCGCGGGCGGCGTAGCCGGCGGCGTGCTCGGGGTCCACCTCGGAGAGTGCCTCCGCGATTTCGTCCGTCCACCGGGCGACCAGCGTGGGATCCATCCACACGTGCGCATCGAATTCTCCATGATCGTGTTCCTCGTCGTGGTGGTCTTCCTCCTCGTCGTGGTGATCTTCCTCGCCGTCTTCGTCTTCTTCCTCGTCGTGGTGGTCTTCGTCGGCGTCTTCGTCTTCCTCGTCGTGATGGTCTTCGTCACCCTCCTCGTGCTCCTCTTCCTCGGCATCATCCATCCTGCGGAGGGGCAGGTGCGCGGAGACCTCCACCAGGAGACGCGGCTCGGCGGTCTCCAGCAGGCTGCCGAGGAAGTCGGCCTCGAGCCCGGCGCCGTTGGCAAACACGACATCGGCATCGGCAACCTGGCGCAGGTCACGTGGAGTCGGGTGAAACACGTGCGGATCGACGCCCGGAGCCAGCATCACGTACAAAGAGATCCGGTCCCCGCCAACACCGGCGACGATGTCGCCGACAATGGTGGTGGTCGCTACCACGGCCACCTGGTCGCCCGCAGGCTGCTCGCCCGCCGGTGAAGCGAAGAGGCAGGCGGCTGCAAGTGCGAGCACGGGGACCAGCAGCGCGGTCTTGGAAGAGAAGAACATGCAGACAGGCTATTATATCGCGAGGTCGTTATCAATAGACCATCGTGCTTTGCGCGCTTTGACATGCTTTGACCGCGACTCTCCGGCACGGTAGGTTTCCACGCCAAGCCATGCCCTTCGCCGCCGACTCTCCCCTTCCCCGCATGCGCCACGTCGACGTGATCCCGGTCGAGCTGCAGGGCCGGCAGGCGTTCTACCTGCGCGACCCGCTGGCGTTCGCCCCGGAGCCGCTGGTGCTCGGCACCGCGGGCTTGTTCATCGTGTCCCAACTCGACGGCCGGAACAGCGCCGCTCAGGTGCGCAGCGCCGCGTTGCGGCAGTTTCCGGACAGCGACATCGGCCTGGCGGAGATCCGCGGGTTGCTCGCCGTGCTGCGCAAGGGCTGCTACCTGGACGACCACGTGGCTGCGGCGCGCATAAACCGGGTACGCGCCGAGTTCGAGGGTGCAGAGGTGCGCCCGGCGTGGCACGCCGGCGCGGCTTACCCGCACGACCCGCGAGAGCTGGCGGCGATGCTCGACCGCTTTTTCGCCGCCGCGCCGGCACAGGCCGCGGAGGCCGCAGTGGCGGCGGATTCCACGCACCAGCTTGCCGCCGTCCTGTGTCCGCATATCGACCTGCGCGCCGGCGGCGAGATCTATCCTCCCGCCTTCCGGGCGCTGGCCGCGGCCGCCGCCGGGGAACCGCCCGTCGAGCTCTACGTGATCCTCGGGGTGGCCCACCACGGCGGCACCGAGCCGGGCAAGAGCTTCGCCATCGCCACCGACAAGCACTACGCTACCCCGCTCGGGCAGGCGCCCGCAGACCGCCGCCTGATCGAAGAGTGGTCGCGACGCGCCGGCCGCGACGTCACCGAGCGGCAGTGGCTGCACCGCACCGAGCATTCGGTGGAGTTTCCGCTGCTGTTTCTGCAGTACATCCAGGCCCAGGCGGACTTGCCGCGGTACACGGTGGTGCCGGTCCTGCTTGGCGGCGTGGACCACTACGTGCACGCCGGGGAGGATCCGCTGCAGGCGCCGGAGGTCGCCGCCGAGCTGGCCGCATTGCGGGCGGCGGTGAACGCCAGCGGCAAGCGCGCGCTCTATCTGTTGAGCGTGGATCTGGCCCACATCGGTCCGAAGTTCGGCCACGGCGAGCGGATCGACGATGCCGCCGCGGCCGCCTGCGAGCAGGCCGACCGCGAACTGCTGGGCTACGCCGAGCACTTCGACGCTACCGGCTTCACCCGCTCCTTGCACGCCGACCGCAACGGCCGCAACGTGGACGCCGTCTCCGGCCTGTTCTCGCTCTACCCGCTGCTGGCCGGCGCCGAGTGCCGCGGTTCCCTGCTCAGCTACGGCCAGAACCGCCAGCCCGACACCGGCTCGCTGGTCAGCTACGCCAGCATGGCCTTCTACCGCACCGCCACGGAGCCGGACCATCACTGAGTCCGCGCCGGCAGGGCATGACCGGAGGCATCGATGAAAGCCCGAAACCCGATCGTCATCCACTACGTGCATGACATGAAGCGCGCAACGACCTTCTACACCGAGGTCTTTCGAGTAGTGCCTGCGTTCGAGTCGCCCGGATGGACGACCCTCGATTTCGGCGCCATTCACCTCGCGTTGCACATCCTCCCTCAGTCAGGTGACGCGGAGGGAACGCTGCCCCACGCCGGATTGAACCTCGAAGTGGACAGCATCGAAGAAATGCAGGCTGACATCGAGCGCCTCGGCGGGCGGCTGATCGAGCTGCGAGAACCGGATGCCGGTGTCCCGGTGCGCGTTGGCACGTTTCGAGACTGTGAGGGCAACGGCTTCGAACTCCGCCAGCAGCCATGATGTGTCGTTGTCGCGTGCAACCGCTACGAAGAACCGGTGTATCGTGTCCGGCAAGGAGGCATCCGACGTGAACGAGATTCAGCGCTACGAGTTTGACCGGCAGGGGTTTCTGGTGATCGAGAACATGCTCACGGCGGCGCAGGTGGCGAGCCTGGCGGCCGCGGTCGACGCGCTCGAGGAGCATGCCGTGGCCCGGCTCGACGCACCGCCGCGCAAGCGCAGTCCGTGGGGCGCGGAGTACCATCGCGACCCCGACCTCGGGTACCACGTCCAGGGCGCCCGGGAGGAGGGGAAAACCGTCATCATCGAGGATTTCTGGAACGCCGATCCCGCCTTCGACCTGCTGATCGCGCACGCCCCGACCATGGACTACGTCAGCGCGGTGATCCAGGGACGCGCCACGATCAACAACTCGGAGATCCGCATCCGCTACCGCGGCAACCAGAGCACCAACCACGGCGGCACGCGCGCGGTCAACGGCAAGTACCGCTACAACGTCAACCCGGTCGGTATCGATTGCATGATGGTGCGCATGGTCTACTTCCTGCACGACGTCAGCAACGAGCAGGGCGCGTTCTGCGTCGTCCCCGGGACCCACAAGGGCAACTTCGACTGCCCCTACGACACCAACGATCCCGACCTGGAGCCCGGCGTGGTCGGACTGGAGGTCAAGGCCGGCGATGCCATCTTCTTCACCGAGGCGCTGCGCCACGGCGGACTGACCAACCGCTCGCCGCAGGTACGCAAGACCCTGCACGTGGGCTACGGCCCGCACTTCATGATGTCGCAGAACATCGCCACCATGGACGAGCCGCCCTACCTCACCGACGCCACGCGCGCGCGCCTGACGGCGGCGCAACTCGACCTGTTTCTCGCCTACCCCGCGCCCTGAGCCGCCCGCTGCGACTCACGCCGGACCGTGACCGTACCGAAGCGCCAGCGAGGGATGTTCCAGCGCGCTCTACACGCGGACCCTGCCATCGCAATGCCATCTCCGCGTCGGCGATAGCCACGCCGTGTGCCGTGACGGCCCTGGGCTGCGCCGAGCTTGCTTTTCATCAATCGCAGTAGTCGTCTACCCCGGTAAGCGGTAGGATGAGAGTCACGCAGTGCCAGCCGACTTCGCGCAGCAGATAGAACATAAGCAGACAGGAGGTCAATCAGGATGTCCAAACGGCTCGAGAAGATACTCAAAAAAAAACTGAAACAACAAGAAGAATCCATGATCGATCATCAGCAAGTCCGGGAGGCATGGATTTCCAGTTGTGCGAATCTCATGGCAACTATCACTGACTGGTTGATACCGCTTCAAAATCAACGCCTCTTGGAGATCCAATCCGAGACGATTCCAATCTCCGAAGACCAGCTCGGAACGTATGAGGTAGATGCACTTCGGATTGTTTTTCTTCAACGTGACATCATAAAGATCAGGCCTGTTGCACGATTCATTATCGGTGCCAGTGGCCGTGTTGACGTTGTCGCGGGAGGGACATATCTCGTAATGTTGTTGACGAAGGAATCCGGCAAATGGGTCTTTGCCAGGAGAAATATACAGCTCAGACAGTTTGAGACATGGCCCTTTAACAAAGACACATTCGATGAGTTTCTTTCTCAATTTCTTGAAGAATGAGCGACTCGGTCAGTTCGCGATTCACTGAGGATACCCTGCTAGATGACTATTACATCGTCTCCGAGAGTATCAAGACGCTAAGTGGTTTCCGTGTCATGTATCTAACACCCAACGAACTGCGTGATCTTCGCGAAGCATTGCTTGACGAGGTCAAGAAAGACTACTCATTCAAACTCATCACACTATTGGAGGCGCGCATACGAGAGGACTTCCTCGTCTCTTTGAGAAGAAGAAAACGTGACCCTGTGAGTAGATCGTACCGTGCTCTGTGTGCTCAGTTTCGACGAGATACTCGTCAGGTTGGCCAGCAAGACCTACAAGCATGTAAACGCATATCACTGAAACCTATCTTGGACAACCTAAGAGCTTGCTTTTCTGCGACAAACAACGAGTTTGGAAGAGTGTGTTCGCTAACCAAGGGGTACTTCACTTTTCGACACTGGTATGCCCATGGCAGGACGCGGGCTATGCCAGTTGTTCCCGATCCCGATGATGTTTATATCGTATACAGTCAATTCAAGGACAACGTGTTCGACAGATAAGAAATCTCTACGTGGTCAGTGTAGCTTTTCCACGGATGCATGCTTCAGCCGGGCGCCGCTCAGCGCGCCAGCCAGGCGCTGAAGCGTTCGTTCATGTCGTCACCGTGGTCGCTCCACCAGCGCCAGTCGTGGTGCAGCGCACGGGTCAGGTTGGCCGGCGTGGTCGGCATGTGCGGTGCCATCTCCACCCCCGTCTCCACGTGCGTGCCGACCAGCGGCGTGCCGGAGCGGCGCACGGGACCGTAGGAGATGTACTTGCTCACCGCCGCCATCGACTCGGGCCGACCGGCGAAGGCGATGAACCTGCGCGCCGCCTCCAGGTTGGGCGCACCGGCGACGATGACGAGCTGGCTGTTATCCAGGATCTGGCCGTCCCATACGATCTCGAACGGCTGGTTCTCCAGCACCTGGGCGTTGAAGATGCGGCCGTTGTAGGCGGTGCTCATCACCACCTCGTCGTCGGCCAGCATCTGCGGCGGCTGCGCACCCGCTTCCCACCACACGATGTGGTCCTTGATCGTATCGAGCTTGCGGAACGCGCGATCGACGCCCTCCGCCGTCTCGAGCGTGGCGTATACCTGGTCCAGCGGCACGCCGTCGGCGAGCAGCGCGATCTCCAGGTTGTCGCCGGGCACGCGCCGCATGCCGCGCCGGCCCGGAAACCGCTCCAGGTCGAAGAAGTCCTCGATGGTGGCCGGCCTGGCGCTCGGGAAGTGCTGCGGATGATAGGCGTAGATGGAGGAGAAGAAGATCGTGCCCATCCCGCAGTCGGTGAGGGTGCCGGGTACGAAGTCCTCATCCACGGGGCTGCCGTCCGCGCCCGGCGGAAGGTCGCCGGGTTCGATGAACTCCAGCAACCCCTCGTCGCAGCCGAGCACCGCGTCGGCCACGTTCAGGTCGACCACGTCCCAGTGCACGTTGCCGGTCTCCACCTGGGCCCGGATCTGGGCCAGACCGCCGTTGTAGTCCTCCAGCCGCACCTCGATCCCGGTGGCCTCGGTGAACGGCTCGTGATACGCCTGCTGGCAGGCCCGCGCATAGGAGCCGCCAAAGGAGACCACGGTCAGCGCCTGGTCGGCTGCAACCGGCACGCTCAGGGTCAGTACCGCCAGCAGTGCCGCGACACAGCCGGGCAATCGGAAGATACGCCGTTGGATCGTTCTCATGCGTCCCAATGATGAAGCTGCTACGCTCTCGTATCAAGCGCTCGGCGCCACGCCGCCGCCTGCATCAGAGGTCGGCACAACTTCACGTCGCGCGGCGGACGACAGCACGCCCGGACGGAGCGCCGGCAGGAGGTCTCTCCCGGGTGCGGCGCTCGGCGAGCGTGCGCCTCCGCGCTCGAATGCCGTTCGCGCCCGTGAGCTTCCATCACTCCTGGATGTAGGCGTCGGTCTCGGCTGTGGAACGCAGGGTCGGATGGTCCGACCCAGCGACTGCCTGGGCCATCCGGACACTCGCGGACAACCTCAAATCGACGTCTACGGCCTCGTCGAACGCGATACGGGCCAAGTCCGTCAGCCGCCCGACCCAGGCATCGACCTTGTTCAATGCGGAGCGGAGTGCGTCATTGTCGGCGAACGGCTCACTCGTCGCTGTCTCGCAGGCCTCGATCCGCTGCACCAGCTCCGGTGCAGTATCCCCAAGGACGCCACCGAGCGCCGCGGCGACTATCTTCCCGGCAGTGCTGCCGAGAAAGGCACCGAGCAGCGGAAGGGGAATGATGATCTGCCCGGCCGCCGCTCCCAGGGCCACGAGCGCCGCGTCGGACGCAACCGTGAGCGAAAGATCCACGAACTGTGTGGCGTCGATCTTCTCGGTTCGGTATTGGCCGACCAAGTTGCCGATGCCGATCAGACCGCTTACGAGTGCCCCCGCGAACGGTGCAGCAAGATCGGTCGCGTTGGTAAGCAGGTAGAGGGCGCTGCCTGCCACCGCACCGGCAGCGGCGCCTCGGGCGGTGTGCAGCCCCACGTCCTTCCAGTCCTCTGCCGAGAACCCGCCCCGAAACGGGTTCCTGCCCGCTCGGATCTTGTCCCAGACCGCCTGTGCGAGGCGCACGCCGGCGCCAGCTGCAACACCGCTGCCCACGCCGGCCACCGCTCCGTCCAATGCCGGACCATATGCGCCGCGCGCGATGTCCTGCAGCGCTTCGTGCTCCTCGGCGAGCACGTTCTCCGCGTCCTGGATGGTATCGTGGACGCGACCCTGCTGAACCTCGTCGTAGTTCGCTTCCCCCGGAGCCACGAGTTGGTCCAGCGGTCGACCGGTCTTCTGCTCCAGCGACTCGACTTGGCGCTGAACGCTCGCAACGGTGTGGTCCGACAAGCCGTCTATCGTCCCGGCTTGCCTGAGTTGCGCGAGTTGCTCGAACTGGTCCTGCGGAATGTGGTAGCGCCCGCCCTCCGTCGCGAAGTCTGCGTTTCGGTCAGCGTGCGACGCGACTCCGTCGAGGGTGTCAGGCAGGCTCTTGTAGTACTTCGACTGGACGTCGCCGCCATCGACGTAGTCCACGACAGCGAGCCGACCAACGCCCTCGAACGTGGCGGTAGGCGTCCGCTGATGCAGCACGTCGAATGCTCGACGGACCCCGACGTGGACCTGTTCCGCGATCTCGCCGTGTTTGGTGCTTGCGTTGCCCAGTATGTGCTCGGGCGCGTTGACGAAGTTCTCCACAACCTGCATCTCGCGCAGTGCGTCCCGGAACGCCTGGTCCTGCCGCCACAGGTCGGCGGCAAGGGCGTCGGCACGCCCAGCCGCGTCGACCGCCGTCATCGCAGCCGCCGTCTGGGCCGCCACGTGCGGACCGGTACGGTTGGGCGAGCGCACGCTTCCGCGCGCGAAAGCGGGTTCACGCCCGTGAGCAGATCCTGGCCGAGGTTGCGGCGTGGCTCGACGCCTACGGCGCGCTGGAGACACTTCTTGATGCTGCCGAGCCATTCACGGTCGAGGGGCTGTCCGCGCCCGGCCGCGACCCCGCCGCTGTTGCACGGGTTGCGCGCGAGCGGTTTGGTCTCGAACCGCACCAGCCGGTACAGGATATCTGCGGCCTGCTGGAGCAGCACGGCGTCAAGGTTCTGCTGCTGGACACCCGGCGGGACTCGTTCTTCGGGTTGAGCGTCGGGCCCGAAGACGGCGGGCCAGCAGTGGTGGTGAACACCTGGGACCGGATATCCGTCGAGCGCTGGATCTTCACTGCCGTACACGAGTTGGGTCACCTGTTGCTGCATCCTGCCGAGTTCGACAGCAACGCCACGCACCTGCCGACAGACACGGAACGTGAAGCGGACGCTTTTGCGAGTGAGTTCCTGATGCCGGATGCGACATTCGAGGCCGCCTGGGTCCAGACGGACGGGCATCCCCTGGTGCTGCGGGTCTTGAAGGTCAAGCGGATTTTCCGCGTGAGTTACAAGACCGTGCTTTATCGGCTGGTGGCGTCCCGGCGGGCGACCAGCGAGGTGTGGAGCGCGTTCCAGCACCAGCATCGTCTCTACTTCGGGAGCACATTGCGGAAGGCCGATGAACCGGTCGCGTTGCAACAAAGCGAGTTCGCCTGGCACTGGGGCCGCTCCGGGGAGCCGGAGCGGCTGTCGCGCCATGACTTCGTTGAGGACCGCCTGTCTCGCCTCGTGCGCAAAGCTCTGCAGGAGGAGCACATCTCCCTTGGCCGCAGCGCGGAGATCCTCGGTCTGAGCCGGGAGCAGATGCGACAGCGCGTTCGTGAGTGGGTCAACTGAAACGATCCGCTCCCACTGTTCTCCTATCCGGGACGTACGAGCGATCCTGGTTCGATTGACCTGTTCAATTCAACCCCATCTCGGCCAGAAATCGTGATCGTCTTTTTTTCCATCCGAAGTAACGTTCCGAATACGTCATGGTAAGCGTCGACTGTGCCCTGGTGATGGCTACGAAGCAACCGCGGCGTTCCTCTTCGAGTTCCCTGCTACCGGATCCACTTCGTGTCGAGTGATACGACGGCAACTGATCCTCGGCGAGACCCACCAAGTAGACGTGGGGAAACTCCCGTCCTTTGGCCAAGTGAATCGTCAGGCACGGTATCGCATCGCGCTCAGGCGGTATCACTTTGGGCCGCAGATCCATCTCTTGCAGGAACGTGCTGAGTGTTGGGGTGCCGTTTACTTGTCGACACACCTCCCGTTTCAGATTGTTCCAAATTTTGATCTCTTCCTCGCCATCATCCAGATCTTCGTCGGTTCCTTCGGACTCGCTCTGCCGCTCAAGTTTATGGTACCAATCGAAGACCGTGTCGACGAATTCCTGGTAGTGGATCCGTTCTACAAGCTGGTTACGCAACGCTTCCAGCAATGGCGCCGAATCCGAGGCGGTGGAGTCCGTTTCGGCGACCTCAAGAAAACCCTTCAGTAGCGATCCTCCGTGCGCTTCACTCTCCGCGTCCGCATCTTCTACCCTTACGTCGATCGCAGTCAAATAGAAGAAGGCTTTACAGAGTATCCCGATCTGATCACGATCCCGCGGAGCTATTGCAAGTCGCAGCGCTGCCTGAACGAAGCGCAGGGGCGGTGATCTGAGGTCGTGTCTGCGTTTGATCAGGTAGGTGACAATACCGGCATGTCGCAAAGCATCGGACGCAGTCTCCAGAAGTTTGGCATTACGAGCCAATACTACACAATCATCCGGACGGAGCGAGCGACGCCGAATGTCCCTAGCGATCCACTCCATTTCGGCAGAATGATCCGAAAAACGCATGACTCGAATGGAGTGGTTATCAAGCGTCGGAACCATGGATCGCAGGGGTTCCTTGCTCGACGATCGTTCAAGGTTGAACCGGATGAGATTGTTCGCCAGTTCAATCACCGCAGCGGGACACCGGTAACTATCGGGGAGTTGGATGACCCGCATCGCATAGTCGCGGCGGAGTTTTTCGAGCCGTGCGGGACTGGCGCCGTTCCACTGGTAGATGATCTGGTCGTCATCCGCGACAACGAAGAGATTGGGCTTGTCCGGCGGACAGAGAAATCGCAGAATCAAGTCCTGACACTTGTTCGTATCCTGGTACTCGTCGACACAAACGTACGGATAGACTATGTGGTAATGTCGCGCCACTCTCGGTCGTTCGCGAAACAGGCGCAAGCAGCAGATCAGAAGGGCGCCGTAGTCCAAATAGTTGTAACGGATCAGCGTGTCCAAGTAAGCTCCGTAGACGTCACCAATCCAGCGTCTTGGAGAACCGGAAAACGGTATCGGTGTGTCAGCACCTCCGTCGTGACCCTCGCGGTACAGATGATCGATCATCCGCACCATGCCGTCGGACCGTACGTTCGGTATGTCAGGGCAGCGGCTCTCGCGGATCACCTCGTCAAGCACTCGCAGTCGGTCAGCGTCTTGGGCGAGTATCTCGAAGTCTGGACGCAGGCCCAGGTGGCTCCCATGTTGGCGCAGTACTTCGGCGCAGAACGAGTGAAACGTCGTCAGCCGTGCCCTGCGCGTCTCCGGACCAAGGAGAGACTCCACACGGTTGCGCATCTCGTCGGCGGCTTTCGTCGTGAAGGTGAGGGCGAGTACGCGGAACCGCGCGTCGATACTCTCTCGAATCAGACGTGCCACCCGCATGGTTAGGACGAATGTCTTACCGGAACCTGGACCGGCCAGGACCAGAAGCGGGCCGGCGTTCCACTGCACCGCCTGTCGTTGGTTTGCGTTTAGCTTGCCCAATTCGTGTATCATCATGTCACTCGTTGGCTAACTCAACAGCCTTCTCAAGAATACCCTGCAACACCTGTGGGACCGGAACTTCGGCGGCGTTCATCTTCAACGCCGCCTCGACCGCCACCGATGGCTTGCTATAGCCCCTTGGCAGCGCCGCCAGCACTTGTTTCCAATAGGCCGCTGTGCCGTGGTCAGCCACAGGTTGTCTCTTCTGTGACGACATCCGGGACTCGTACAGCTCGCCGAAACCATTCTCGCACAGAAACTGTTCCACGTTCTCGTACGGAATAGTCAACCGGTCAGCCTCTGCCGAACCGCCGAACTGCGCCCGCACGGTGTTCTCGTACTTCCTCCGCCCACTGTCGCCATCGACGACGCAGTACCACGAAATGCCCAGTTGGTTGGCGATCTTCGCCAGCATCCCTACGGCGGTCTGGCCGAACTCCACGCACCGCACTCCGGTGCGCTCCAAATCCAGATCAAGTGCGTTGGCAGCTCCCGAAAACAACGCAGTCTCGGTCTCGCCCTCGACCAGCAGCCAGCATCTTGCAAACAGCAACTCTCCACGGCTCCGCCGGACGTGGAAGTCGAACTTCCTCATCTCCTCGGGGTCGAACGTATCGCGCCGGATACGGTGAATGTCGATGCCCGCCTGCCGACGGACGAAACGGCGCACTGAGAGCGGGTCGACACCTGCCAGAAGATCCCCGCTGTGGCTCGACACCAGCTTCTGTCCTGGCAACCCTTGAACGATCTGCATCAGAGCCCGAATCGCGGATGGATGGAGATGCGCTTCCGGCTCTTCCAAACAGGTAATCGGCTCGGCACTTGGATCGAGCTCGGACAATCGGCTCCGCAGAAACGTACCGAACAGCAACAGCACTGCCAAGCTCTGCGTGCCCTCACCTTGGCGGTCTACCGGGATCTTGGCACCGGCAGGCGACGTGAGACTGACCTGCGTCCGGGACAGCAGCGAGAACAGCTTGGTCGGCAGCGCGTCGATCCCAACCGCGTCGCCGCCCCCGAAGTCGATCACTCGCTTGGCGTCCTCCAGCCCCGTGCGGACTTCACTCAACGGACGATGTGCGGCAATGAGCTGGTCGTTCAATTCCGCAAACTCGTGCTCCAGACGTTCTCGATCAGCTTTCGGGAGGCTGGACTCGGACAAGAAGTTGCGCCAGAATGGTCCTCGCGAGCCGAAGTGGGCCGCTGCGTCACGCAGCGCCGACAGGTAGAATACGGGGGCCAGCCGCTGCAACGTGTTGAGTTGGGCAGCACTCGTTGCCGGTCCAGTCAGCGGACTCCCTTGAGCATTCAGAAACGCCCACTCACTGATGAAGTCGTTGGTGTCGCGATCGAAACCCGATCGCACACGAAACTGGACGCGATAGCGGTCATCATCTCCCAATACCGCGACGTTGCCTAGCTCCTGGATGACATCGTCATGCCACGACTCCGTCTCAGGTTCTACGAAGAACAGCTCTATGACGATGGCATCGGAATCCGCTGGAGTCGCCGCATCGTCCCTGAGATGATAGTCATACTCGTGGAACACGCGCCCGCTACGCGCGCGAAGCTGGCTGAGACAGATGCGAATCGCATCGAGGAACGCGGTCTTTCCGGTGTTGTTCTCGCCGATGAGGATGGTCGTGTCGTCGAGGTCAACGCTGATCTCTCTAATGCAACGAAAGTTGCGAACTCTCACTTTGCTCAACTGCACGCTGAGCCCTCCACAAGGCAGTCGTTCTCGATGTTCATGGATGTTACCGCGATCCGACGTGCGCTGTCAACTGACGCTCGAAAGTTGAAGTGGTCTCTCGAATGCGGCAGCGCTCGGTCTTCCAGTGCAGGTGGCGGACCTCGGGGAAGATCGGTGGCAGACGAAGGAAGCCGCGCCTCGTTCATAGTCGGCGCTATGCAGTGATCGCTCCGTACGTCCGGCAACGCCTGTTCGATTGCCGTGACGTCGCGTTCGTCGAGTTGGTAGAGAGAGTAGACGATCTCGTTGAGGCGCCGTTCAACGGCCGACCAACCGCTCGACGCAGGTCTGTAAGACGCTGCACGTGGGCTTCGGTGCGCATTTATGATGTCGCAGAACATCGCCACCATGGACGAGCCGCCCTACGTCATCGATGCCACGTACGCGTGGTTTTGATAGAAGAAACACACAGCTCAGAAAGTTTGAGACATGGCCAACCATCGCGAACAGCAGCACCCCGACTCATTCATTACCTGGAATGGGATAAATCGTCACTGGTTGAAGCGGGCTCCCACCCAGAATTTGGCCCGACTTGTGGTCTTCCATCAAGCGCAGGAATTGCAGTAGATCTCCGAGGCCGTTGATCAAGCTGGGGATGCTCTGCCGCGTGCTCCACGATATCGGTGCCATTCGCGCAACTCCAACCAACCAACCAACCAAGGGGCGCTATTGACTTTCCTTGTGCCCCCGACTCCAATGTCAGCCACTGACGGAGGGTGAAATGTCGAACATCGAGGCCACTCGAAAGGCTCCAGCCATGTTACCGCCGGGCGCTGTCGACCGCTGGCGCGAGCGCTGGCAGGAAGCGCAGCACGATGCCACATGGGTTGAGCGACACAGACTCCTAGATGCCAAGCGTACGGAGACGCTTCGGGAAATCAACGATCTTGTGCAGCAGTTCCTCCACCGCGACTTGGCGGTTTCCGAGTTCAGGGAGACTTTCGACCGAAAGACCAGAAACGAATGGGATCTGTTCGGCCTGAAGGGCCTGTCAGGAGGGATGTTTCTGAACAAGCTGGTCAAACACCTGCCCGACCAGGAAGAACTCACGCGCGAGTTGCAGGCGGCGCTAGCGGTCCCCGTCGACGATGACACGGCTCACCTAAAGATCGATGATCTCGCAAGATTCCTGGACCGGAAAATCCACGAAGGTTCGGCGTCTAGTGCCGACCTGCAACCGAACCGTGCGCCATTCCTCCTCAGTGCGGTCTGGCACTTGCAGCAACCGGACCGCTGGCCGATCATCTACCGCTCTGCCCGGAAGGCACTCAGGGTTGACGGCGTGCTCGGTACTGACGTAGCCGGTGGCGACGGGTACCTGGAATTCTCGCGCGTGTTCACCGCGCTGGCTAATGGCCTCGGCATCGCGTTCTGGGACCTTGAGCACCTCTGCGCTCGCGTTGAGACCGCCGAGGCTGACGCAGACGACGAAGGGCAGGTAACCGGCGACGACGAGGAAGTCTCCCAGGGAGAACGAGTGTGGCTGTTCGCCCCGGGGCGCGCCGCATCAGAATTCGACCGGTTCTACCAGGAGGGCATCATTGCGATTGGTTGGGAATCGCTTGGAGACCTTTCCAACTATTCGGATCGAGAAGCGATCCGACGTGCACTCCGCGAGATAGAGGGCGGCAATTCAAGCCGAACGCACGACTCACTTGCCTGTTACCAGTTTGCCCATGAGATGCAGGTTGGCGACCTCGTGTTTGCGAGGCGCGGTCAGCGACAAATCGTCGGCTTCGGACTCGTCACATCGGCGTATCAGCACAGGCCGGACCGTCGCGTCTTCACGCACGTGCGATCCATCGAGTGGAAGAAGCGGGGAGAGTGGGAGCCGCGGGCGCGTCCGCTCGTGACGAAGACCCTTACCGAGATCGGGAAGTATCCGCGCCTCGTCGCGGACATCCGCCGCGCATTGGGGCTACTGGACGACGGCAGTGACGACAACGGCGACAAACCCGAGATTCGACCGCCCTACCTTCTCGAACATGCTCTCAACGAGGTGTTCATGTCCCGCGCGCAGATCGAAGAAGCGCTGGCGCTGCTACGGTACAAGAGAAACCTCGTTCTGCAGGGTCCACCGGGCGTCGGGAAGACGTTCGTTGCCAAGCGTCTGGCATACTTGCTGGTAGGGGAGAAGGATCCGCAGCGCATCTCCCAAGTGCAGTTCCACCAGTCGTATGCCTATGAGGACTTCGTGCAAGGTTACCGACCGGTCGAGGATGGAAAATTTGCTCTCGCCGACGGCCCATTCCTGCGCTTCTGCGACCAAGCTCTGCAAGACCCGGAGTCGCCCTACGTGATGCTGATCGACGAAGTCAACCGCGGCAATCTCAGCAAGATCTTTGGAGAACTGCTGCTGCTCATCGAGGCCGACAAGCGCAACGCAACGTGGGCAACGACGCTTGCGTATGCGAAGGAGGATGAAGCGCCCTTCTACGTCCCGAACAACCTCTACATCATTGGCACCATGAACACTGCCGACCGGTCCCTGGCACTGGTCGACTACGCATTGCGGCGTCGCTTCGCATTCTTCGACGTGGAGCCCGCATTCGAACACGCCGGCTTCGTTCACAAGCTGGCAAGTCTCGGCGTGGAGCCCACGTTGCGCAACCGCATAGTCGAACGATTCAAGCTGCTGAACGAGCGAGTCGCGGATGACCAGAACCTGGGCGGCGGCTTCCGCGTTGGTCACAGCTACTTCTGTCACTCCGACGGGAAAACAGCGGACGAAGCGTGGTACCAACGCATCGTTCGGACCGAGATCAAGCCGCTGCTGGAGGAATACTGGTTCGACAACGCCAGCCGCGCGGACGACGAGGTAGCGAGCCTGTCGGGCGACGATTGACCGTGGCAGTTCCCGTCAGGAACATCTACTACCTGCTGTGCTACGCATGGAATCGGCTTGAGGCGCGTGAACTGGTTGACGTGGGGGCCGTGTCCGGAAACCGCATCGAGAACCTGCTTGGCTCCGTCCTGTCTCACGCGGTCGCGGATCTGATCCGTCGCGGTCTTGACCGAGGTTACGTTCCGTTCGAGGAGGAAGGACGTCGGTTGCGCGGCAAAATGCTCCTGTCCGAAGTAGTGAAGCGGACGCTTCTGCCACGTGGCCGCGTCGTCTGTACCGTAGACGAGCTCAGCCATGACGTGCCGCACAACCGGCTGATCAAAGCAGCCATGGCCGTGTTGGTTGCCTTGCCGGGGTTGGATCAGGAGCTGCGAGTCACGCTTCGCAGTCTTGGCCATCGCATGGGCACGGTCGCCGACATAGACCTGTCGCCAGCGGCCTTCCGTCACGTGCAACTGCATCGCAACGTTGCGCGCTACGCGTTCGTGGTCAACCTGTGCAGCCTGATCGCGCGCAGCCTGCTACCCGACGAAAAGAACGGCGGCAAGCGGTTCCAGCCGTTCACGGCCAGCGAGCAGGAAATGGGCCTGCTGTTCCAGGCATTCGTCCGTAACTTCCTCAAGCGCGAGCAGGACCTGTTCCAGGTCTCAGGGCGCTCCGTGCCGTGGGACGTCGACCCGGCGGACGAAGCGGACTCGGCCTGGCTGCCGCAGATGCTGGTGGACGTGATGCTGACCAGCTCCCACCGGCGCGTGGTTGTCGAAACGAAGTATTACGCGACCCCGTACCGGAAGCACTACGGCACGAGGAAGCTCATATCCGGTCACCTCTACCAGCTTCTCACGTATCTGTCGCAGCTGCGCGCCACTCCGGGTCCGGCGCGCCCGTCGGCGTGCTGCTGTATGCGGGCGCCGGAGAGCTGCCACGGCTCGACTATCGGTTGGGCGGTCACAGGCTGCTCGTTCGCAGCGTCGACCTGAGTCGTGACTGGCCTGACATCCACCGGGGACTGATCGGGCTCGCGCATGAACTTGGGCAGCGGGAGGTGATGACTCCGGGATACCGGACCGCGCCTGTTGGGACTGATGCGAAGGTCTGATATTACGTCTACGTTGGTCGGCATGAAGGCAACTGAGCAGCGCCTTTTCACTCCCGGCGACGGCGCCACGCCGCCGGCCCTCACCGGACGCGAGCGGGAGGAAGCCGTGTTGACGCGGTGCCTGGCGGACCTGCTCGACGGCAGCTCTCCCCCGCACAACGTCGTGCTGACGGGGCCGCGCGGCATGGGCAAGACCGTGCTGCTCAACTGGTTCAAGCGCGCCTGCCGCGAGCGGGAACGGGAAGTGGACGTGGTGAGCCTGACCCCGGACGACATCAGGACCTGGGACGCGTTGATCGAGGTTCTGTCGCCGCCCGGGATGTCGAGGCTGCTGCCCCGGAAGCTTGGCGTGGCGGCGGTCGGCTCGGTCGAATGGGCGCCGCCGTCGCGAGTTGTGAGGAACCTGCAGGCGGAGTTGACCGTTCGGTGTCGGAAGAAGCCGCTGGCGGTGCTGCTCGACGAAGCGCATACGCTCGACCTGGAGGTGGGCAGAACGCTGCTCAACGCCAGTCAGCAGGTGCGCGACGAGGCGCCGTTTCTGCTGGTGCTGGCAGGCACGCCGGGACTGGCCGCGCATCTTGGCGCCATGAACGCGTCCTTCTGGAGTCGCTTGGGAGAGGGGCGTCTGGGCATCGGCTTGCTGAGCGACGCGGCCGCCCGTGCCGCCCTGGTCGAGCCGCTCGTGGCCCATGACAAGGAGATCGACGCCGACGCGCTCGCCACGGTCATCGACGACAGCCAGCGCTATCCGTACTTCATCCAACTCTGGGGCGATGCGCTCTGGAAGCGGCATCTGGTCACCGACGCGACCCGGCTGACCGCCGCCCACGCGGCGGCTGCACGGAATGACGTGGACGCCAGGGTCACCGACTACTACGACGACCGGTACCTGGAGCTGGATCAATCTGGCTGGCTGGGTGTTGCCGAGCGTGTGGCCGATCGCTTTCGATCCATGTCGACGATTACCTACGAGGAGTTGAAGGTAGCGGTCGCCGCCGGCCTGGCTGCCAACGCCGGCACGGGGCAGGTGCATGAGGCCCTGAATGCCCTGCAGCGCCTGGGCTTCGTCTGGCGCCCACCCGGACAGCTTCCCCCGGTTCGCTACGAGCCTGGAATCCCCTCGCTGATGGGCTACGTACTCGACCGCGCCGTGGAGACAAAGTTCTCATAATTCTCTTGGCCGACGCGGACGTGCCCATCGACTACCGCGATTCCGAACTGGACGCGCTGACGCTGATCGGGGGGGGCACGTTAGTCGTGAGTGCGGGATGCTGCTATGAGGGCCGTCCGGTCCGCCACTCCCATGGCCGGAACTGGGTTTCCGCGAACACGTCCGCCTTGCCGTAGGGACTGTCAGCGAGGAACGCTCGCGCCGCCTCCAGGGAAGGCGCTGCGACGGTCAGGAGCAGGCCGACGATGGACTCCGAGTCATCAGACAGTGTCGGGCCGCCGTTGTGAACGACGACGCCGGGATGGTCGGGATGATTACGCAGATAGTCGATAAAGGCGTCCTGAAGCTCGCTGCCTGCCTGCACCCGTCCCGGCTTGTGAGTGACATAAACGACGATGTACATCGGAAACGACGCTACGCCGGAGCATCGTCTGCTGTCAATATCTGGACAGGCAATTCAGGGTCGCATCGACGCCGCTCGGGTGACGCTGCGGACGGTCCCGGGCCGCTCCACACGGACGGTCACGATGTCCGTATCGTGGTACTGCTGATGGTGGACCGAGGAGGACAGGTGACGTAGCAGCCGCAGCGAGACCTCCCGTTCGACCAGGGCTCCGGCGGCGGCCTCGCCCAGTAGCGCAATTCGGTCCTGGAGGTTCTCCTTGCCGGTCGCGGCCGCGAACTCCAGCACCGCTCCACCATCTTCGCCGCGTGCGGTGAGGAGCAGACGCCGCTTCCCGGTGTCCGCACCAGGCTCGCGCTGTTGCTGGAGCGTCAGCAGCGCCTCTTCGCACACGGCATCGAGTCGCTCCGCCATCGCTGCATCCCAGCCTCTTCGCGACGCGAATGCAGCGGTGAATTGCCGCAGCTCGTGCAGGGCCGAGGGATCGAGATCCACCTCTATCCGGCGACGCCGAGGCTTGGTCAGTTCCACGAACATGGTCATGACGACCGCTACGATGCCGCCGGTCAGCATCCCGTTGCGCAACAGGGAGCCGGCAAATTCCGAGACCTGCCCGGCAAATACCGCGTCGCTGTGAAAGCCCACGCCGACCCAGAACGAGACCCCGGCGATCATGCCTTTGCGATAGTCGATTCCATCCTGAATGATCACCCTCATGCCGACGATGAAGATTGTCGCCATGGTGACGGTAACGAACGCCGCGATGACCGGCCCCGGTATCGCAAGGATCACGGCAAGCGCCCTGGGCACGAACGCCAGCGCGATCAGCGCCGCGCCGAGCGCGAGGCCGACCCGGCGCGAGCTGATCCCGGTGATCTCGACCATCGACGCACCATGCGGGCGGAAGCCGAGTGGCATCGCGCCCGCAAGGCCGGACAGCAGATTGCCCACTCCGTCGGCAGCCACGGCGCCCTGTACCGCCCGGAAGTCCACCGCCCGGCTCCCGGCCCACGATACGCGCTGGATCGCGACGGCGCCGCTGATGGTCTGAATCGTGCACACCAGGGCGATGAACACGAAGGCGGGCAGCAGGGTCCAGAACTCGGGCCCGAACTGCAGGTCCGGGGCCGACCATTCGGGCCTCGGAATACCGAACCACGAAGCGCGGACAATCCGCTCTACGTCATAGAGACCGAACACGCCCGCGACCATCGAGCCCGCGATCATTCCTATTACCGGCGCCCACAGTCGCACCCGTCCCCTTGCCGTCAGGGTGATGCCGGCAATGACGGCCAGGGTCGTTACCGCGCTGAGCGGCGCGGCCAGCGCCGGCGTGCCGCCCGGCACATTCTTCAGTTGGTCGAACATCACCGGCATGACCGTGACCGGCGTGAGCATGAGTACCGTCCCCGTGACGGTCGGTGTGAGGATGCGTCGGAACAGCGAGAGGCGCGTCGAGAACACGAACTGGACCAGGGAGACGATAACCACCATGGTTGCGAGCAACGCCGGGCCGCCGGCGGCGAGAGCGGCTATGCTGACCGCGATGGCGGCCCCGGATGTCCCGATCGCGAGGATGTAGCCGGCGCCGAAGCGGCCGATGCGCCGTGCCTGGAGCATCGTGGTCACCCCGCAGAACGCGACGGAGGCGAACACGGCCCACAGCAGCACGTTCTCGGACTGACCGGCCCCCCTGAACACCACCGTGGGAATCATCACGGCTCCGGGCAGTACCAGGCAGGCAATCTGCAGGGCGAGGCCCACGCTGAGGGAAACCGGGATTCTGGCGTCGGGATGGCGGCGACCCGCGGAGCGCTGGTCGGATTCGTCGAGTCCCACGTCCTACTCCAGGCCCGGCAGCCAGAGACAGATGCCGGGCAGCCACACGATGATCGCGAGGACCACGACCGCGCTCAGCACGAACGGCACGACGCCCTTGAATGACTCGCCGAGCGGGGTCTTCCCGTCCAGGGCGTTGATCACGTAGACGTTGAGGCCGATCGGCGGGGTGATCAGGCCGATCTCGACCGCGATCACGGCCAGAATGCCGAACCAGATGGCGATCTCCTCCTCGGTATAGCCGAAGCCGAGCCCGGTCACCAACGGAAACAGGGTCGGCACGGTCAACAGGATCATGGCCAGGCTGTCCATGACGCAGCCGAGGACCAGGTAGACGAGCACGATCCCGATCACGATCGAAATCGGCGCGAGGCCCGAGCCCGCCAGTGCGTCTGCCAATGCGGTGGTGACCTGGGACAGCGCCAGGAAGCTGTTGAATATCTCGGCGCTGATAAGGATGAGGAAGATCATCCCGGTGACCTGCGCGGTTTCGAGCAGGCTCGAGACGAAGGCCGACCAACTCAGTCGGCGGGAGGCGAGCGCGACCAGCGCGGTCGCCGCAACCCCGATCGCCGCAGCCTCGGTCGGGGTGAAGACGCCGAAGTAGATTCCGCCGATGACCAACAGGAAGATGGCCGCCACCGGCCACCCCGCGGCCAGGCTGCGGATGCGTGCGGGGTACGGAAGCGCCGGAGCGGGCGGCCCCGAGTCGGGCCTGAGCCGGACATGGACCGCGATCGCGACCGCGTAGCCGAGGGTTGCGATGATCCCCGGAAGCAGCGCGGCCAGGAACAGCTTGCCGACCGACTGTTCGGTGATGACCGCGTAGATCACCAGGATGATGGACGGTGGTATCAGGATGCCGAGCGTGCCACCGGCTGCCAGAGTGCCGGTGGCCAACGCTCCCGAGTAGCCGTGGCGTCTCATCTCGGGCAGCGCCACCGAGGCCATCGTCGCTCCGGTGGCGATCGAGGATCCGCATACGGAGCCGAACGCCGCACACCCGAGAACGGTGGAGACGGCGAGTCCGCCGCGGCGATGACCCACCCAGGCACGAGCAGAGTCGAACAGCGAGCGGCTGAGCCCGGAACGCGTCGCCAACTGGCCCATCAGAAGGAAGAGCGGCAGCACCGACAGGGTGTAGCTCGATACCCGGCCGAACGGTGCGGTGTTCAGCAGATTGAGGAACGCCGGCCATCCCGCCAGCGAGGCGAAGCCGAAGCCACCGACGACGAACATCGCCACCGCCACCGGCATCCTGAGTGCGATCAGCACCAGGCAGACCGCGAACAGGAGTCCGGCGAACTCGATGCTCGTCATCGCCGCAGGGCGCGAACGTGACGGCTGACCACCAGGACGCAGATCGCGGTCAGCAGTCCGGCTCCAAGCAGCGCCGGGAAGTAGGCCCAGTGGAGTGGAATGCCCAGGAACAGGGTGGTCTCGCCGTCCTGGAGCTTGTGCATGCCGCCGACGAACAGGCGCCAGGTGATCAGGCCGGCAACCAGCGTGAAGGCGAAATTGTGAACCGTGGCCAGCGCCGTCTTGTGCCGAGCACGCAATCTGCCGGTGAAGAACTCCACCACGATGTTGCCGCTCCTGGCGTGGCAGTGCGCGAAGAAGGCGAACACCGCGATGCCGCAGGCGAGCTCGGTGAGCTCGTAGTCGCCCGGGATCGGGGCGTTGAAGAGATAGCGCCCGAGGACACTGATCACGGTCATCAGCACGACTCCGATCATCAGCATGCCACCGGCAATCGCAACCATTCGGGCCAGCCGTTCCAAGTGGGCTCCGATGTGATGGTCTGGCAGATGTGGGTCCGGGCCGCGCGCGGTAGGCCTACCGGCGGAGGTCATCGCCGTATTCGGCGACCAGGCGCCTGGCATCGGCGAGCATCGCCTCCCCGTCATGGCCCATGGCGTTGACCTGCTCGACCCAGCCGTCGGTCACCGGCTCGAGGGCGGTCCGCCAGCGCTCGCGCTCCGCTTCCGCCAGCGGAACTATCGAGTGGCCCTGCTCCAGCGCGATTGCCCGGCCGGGCTGCTCATCGTCCTGCCACAGGCGCCCCAGTCTTTGGGCCAGTTCTATTCCCGTCGTGTCGTCGATGATCGTGCGGATCTCTGCCGGCAGTCCATCGTAGCGCGCCTTGTTCATGGTCATCAGGAACAGGGCGCAGGAGAAGGAAACCTCGGTGTGGTACCGGGTCACTTCATGCAGGCGAAAGGGCCGCATGATGGTCCAGGGGATCAATGCGCCTTCCACCACGCCCCGCGAGAGCGCCTCGTAGACCCTCGGGACGGGCATGCCGATCGGCACGGCGCCAAGCGCTTCCAGCATCACGGCGCTGATTCGCGAGGGGGCTCGTATCGTCAACGCCTGCAGGTCTTCCAGCGTGCGGACCTGCCGGTCGGCGGTGTGGATGTGGCCGGGCGCTGCCGCATGAAACACCAAGGGATGGGTATCCCCGTACTCGTCCCGCAGCCACTTCCCGTAGAACTCGTGCAGCGCCTGACTGGTCGCCTCCGCGTCACCGCAGACGAAGGGCAGTTCGAACACCTCGGTCAGCGGGAATCTCCCCGCCGAGTAACCGGGGAGGGTCCAGACGATATCGACCACGCCGTCGCGCGCCTGCCCGTAGAGATCCGCCGGCCTGCCGCCGAGCTGCATCGCCGGGAATACCTGCACCTCGACCCGGCCCTCGGTGCGCTCCTCGATCTCCTCGGCCCATGGTTGCAGAAACAACTGAACGGCGATCGACCTGGGCGAGTTGAACGTGTGCAGCCGAAGCGTGATTGGCTCCGCGCCTGCGTTGCTTGCGAACACGCAGAACAGCGCCGCAACGAAGGCGGGAAGCGGAACGTTGACGACGGCTCTGCGAATAACCCCCATCGGTTGCCTCGCTTGATCCTAACCGAGCGCTCTCAACGAGCTACTGAGCTATCCTGCGACGATCATCCAGCACATTCTCTGAACTGTACCGGGTTTACCGGACAGAGTGTCAATGGCAATCGAGAAGTGCACCGGCGTCGTTGCCGATGCGGGCCAGGTCGGCGGGGGGACCGACTGCCCCGGCGCACAGCCGCAGGAAGCGCTGGAACGTAGGCAGATCCTCGACGTTGGGCAGTTTCGGGGCAGCGTTGCGCCTCGTCGACCACCGCTAGTAGGACTGCTGGTCGGGGTCGATCTCGTCGACCCAGGCGCTGATGCCGCCCTCCAGGTTGACCACGTCGCGGAAGCCGGCCTCCTGCATCTGGGCCACGGCGTTGGCGCTGCGGCCGCCCATCTTGCAGTGCACGACGTAGCTGGCCGCGGGATCGAGCTCGTCGAGGCGGTCGGGCAACTCGCCGAGCGGGATCAGCTCAGCTCCCTCGATGTGGTTGATGTCCGCCTCCCACGGCTCGCGTACGTCGATGAGCTGGAACCGCTCGCCGCGCTGGAGGCGCCCCTGCAGCTCGAATACGTCGATCTCGCGGATGCCGCCTTCGCCGTCGTCCGCCGCGCCGTTCCCCGCCGCGGCCTGCCCGCCGCTGCTGCCGTCGAATGCCGGCACGCCGCAGAACTGCTCGTAGTCGATCAGCTCGGTGACCGTCGGGTTTTCGCCGCACACCACGCAGTTGGGGTTGCGGCGCAGCTTGAGTTGGCGGAAGCTCAGCTTCAGGGCGTCGTAGATCACCAGCCGTCCGGCAGCCACGTCGCCGATGCCGAGCAGCACCTTGATCACCTCGTTGGCCTGCAGCGCGCCGACCACGCCGGGCAGCACGCCCAGCACTCCGCCCTCGGCGCAGCTCGGCACCAGTCCGGGCGGCGGCGGCTCGCTGTAAAGGCAGCGGTAGCAGGGGCCGTCCTGGTAGTTGAACACCGAGATCTGGCCCTCGAAGCGGAAGATCGACCCGTACACGTTGGGCTTGCCGGTGAGCACGCAGGCGTCGTTCACCAGGTAGCGGGTCGGGAAGTTGTCGGTGCCGTCCGCAACTACGTCGTAGTTCCGGAACAGCTCCAGGGCGTTGGCCGAGGTCAGCGGCTCCTCGATCGGCTCGATGGTGATGGTGGGGTTGAGGTCGGCAAGGCGGTCCGTTGCCCGCTGCAGCTTCGACTCTCCCACCTGCGAGGTGCCGTACAGGATCTGGCGCTGCAAGTTGGTCTCGTCGATCTTGTCGAACTCGACGATGCCGATACGGCCGATGCCGGCCGCGGCCAGGTACAGGGCCAGCGGCGAGCCGAGGCCGCCGGCGCCGATCAGCAGCGCGGAGCTGGCCTTGAGCCGTTCCTGGCCTTCGACGCCCACATCGGGGATCAGGATGTGGCGGCTGTAGCGCGCCAGCTCGGCGGCGCTCAGGGAAGCCGCGCCGCTGCCGCCGGCGATGGAGGGTACGATGGAGATGGTGTCGCCGCTCTTTACGGCGGTATCCTCGCCGTCCTGGTAGCGAATGTCTTCCTCGTTCACGTAGACGTTGACGAAGTTGCGCAGCGAGCCGTCGGCGCCGAACAGGTGCTTGCCCAGCTCGCCGTTGGCGGCCGCCAGTTGGCGCAGCACCTCACCGACGGCCCCCTCGGTGTCGACGCTGACCGTGTCCTGGTTGTTCAGGAAAGGCCGCAAGGGCGTGGGAATGTGAATGGTAATGGCCATGATCGTTACGATAATAATGCCGAACCGGAGCGGCGCCAAACACCGCAGCCCGCGCCCCCGCCCTCGCGGCACGCTGTGTGCAACATCGCGCCACCCGACTATAATCCGGCGCCGTGAGCCCTGCCGAGTCGACCATCACATTGGGACTGGAGGAAGAGTTCTTCCTCGTGGACCCGGAATCGCGCGACCTGATTGCCGATCCCGACCCGGCTCTGTTCGAAGCCTGCGAGCGAGACAGCGGCCCGCACAAGGTGGTGCACGAGTTGCTGCGCACCCAGATCGAGACCAATACGCGGGTGTGCACGTCGGTGGCCGACCTGCGCACCGCCCTGCGCGAGACCCGGGCGCTGGTGATCGGCACGGCGGCGCGGTTCGGTGCCGCCGTGATGGGCGCCTCGACCCATCCCTTCGCCCAGTGGAGCGCCCAGGCATTTACCCCGAAGGAACGCTACGGGCGCCTCGCGATGAGGTTCCAGGAAGTGCTGCGCCGCTACCTGGTGGGCGGCATGCACGTCCACGTCGGCTTCGGCAATGCCGACTCGCGGGTTCGCGTGATGACCGCGCTGCGCCGCTACCTCCCGGTGCTGCACGCACTGTCCACCTCCTCCCCGTTCAACGGCGGCCGCGAGACCGGCTTCAAGTCCTACCGCCTGATGCTGATGGGCGCCATGCCGCGTACCAATCTGCCGCCCCCGTTCCGCTCCCGCGCGGAATACGACCGCCTGGTCGCCGACTACCGGGCGCTGGAGTTCATCGACGACGGCAGCGAGCTGTGGTGGGACATGCGCCCGGCGGCGCGCTTTCCCACCGTGGAGATGCGGATCTGCGACATCTGTCCGCAGCTGGAGGACGCGTTGAGCATCGTGGCCCTGTTCGCCTGCCTGGTGCTCCGGCTGCTGCGCCAGGATGCGGATTCGGGACTGCCGCCGGAACCGCCGACCGAGCTGATCGCCGAGAACCGCTGGTACGCGTCGCGCTACGGCGTGGTGGCGTTCCTGGGCAACATGGACGCCGGTGGCCGCATCGACATCGACGAGTACGTCACCCGGCTCGTGGCCGACCTCGCGGAGGAAGCCTCCGTCCTGGGCTGCGAGCAGGAGCTGCAGGGAGCAGCGGAGATTATCCGCCGCGGCACCGGTGCCGACCGCCAGCTCGACCTGTTCCGACTGCGCCGGCACGAAGGCGACAGCGTCCCCGAGGCGCTGCGCGCCGTGGTGGACCTGGTCATCGCCGAAACCCGCGAGGGAGTGGACGCAGCGACCGCCGCGGAACCGGGCGCGTAGGCCTACACCAGCCGGTGCAGGAACGGCAGCGCCGGCTGAACAAGGACGGGCGGGCGGATCGGGCGGCAGTGTCGCGCCCGTCCAGGACGAGAACGAGGGTGGTGCGGTGAACGGGTGTCGGGTTATGTTGTGAGTGCATCCATGGCCAGTGATCAGCCGCTCATCGTGCAGGGCGTGGACACGCTGCTGCTGGAGGTGGCCAGTCCCCGATTCGAGGAGGCGCGGTCGCAGCTCCTGGCGTTTGCGGAGTTGATCAAGGCGCCGGAGCACGTGCACACCTATCGCGTCACCGCGCTGTCGGTGTGGAACGCGCGTGCGGCCGGCGTCACCGTGGAGCAGATCGTCGCCACCCTGCGCGAGTTCAGCCGCTACCCGGTGCCCGCCGCGACGCTGGCGGAGATCCGCTCCCACGCCGCCCGTTTCGGCAAGCTGCGGCTGCTGGCCGGGGATGACGGGCTGGTCCTGGAATCCAGCGATGACGAAGCGCTGGAGATTGCGCGGCGCCATCGCGAGGTGTCCAAGTGGCTCGGCGAACCGATCGGCCGGCGCGCGTTCCAGGTGGACGCCGAGAAGCGCGGCCTGCTCAAGCTGGCACTGGTGCGCGCCGGCTTGCCGCCCAACGACGAAGCCGGCTACGCCCGCGGCCTGCCGCTCAGCTTCTCCCTGCGCGAGCACACGCTGAGCGGGCAGCCGTTCGCGTTGCGCGACTACCAGGCAGACGCCGCGCGCGCCTTCGACGACGCTCGCCATACCGCTGGCGGCAGCGGCGTGATCGTGCTGCCGTGCGGCGCCGGCAAGACGGTGGTCGGCCTGGCCTGCGCGCACGCCCTCCAGTGCACCACCCTGGTGCTCTGCACCAGCGTCACCGCGGCCCGGCAGTGGATCACCGAGACACTGGACAAGACCACTCTGGATACGGAGCAGGTAGGCATTTACGCCGGTCCCGACCGCGCCTTGCGGCCGTTCACGGTGGCCACTTACCAGATGCTCACCTACCGCCGCCGGGCCGATGAGCCGATGACCAACCTGGAGGTGTTCGACCGCGGCAACTGGGGCCTGATCATCTACGACGAGGTGCACCTGCTGCCGGCGCCGGTGTTCCAGGTCACCGCGGCCCTGCAGGCGCGTCGACGGTTGGGGTTGACCGCGACCCTGGTGCGGGAGGATGGCCGTGAGGACGATGTATTCGCCCTGATCGGTCCCAAGAAGGCCGACGTCCCGTGGCGCGAGCTGGAGCAGCAGGGCTGGGTGGCCACCGCCCGTTGCACCGAGGTGCGCGTGCCGCTGCCACCGCAACGGCGCCTGAGCTACGCGGCGGCCGGCCCGCGCCGGCAGTTCCGCATGGCGGCGGAGAATCCGGCCAAGACCGCCCTGGTGCAGGCGCTGCTGGAGCAGCATCGCGACGACCTCATCCTGGTGATGGCGATGTACGTCGAGCAGATCAGGGAGCTGGCCGGCGCACTCGCCATCCCCGTGCTTACCGGCACCTCCTCCCAGAAGCGGCGAGACAAGCTGTTCGCCGCGTTTCGCAACGGTGAGATTCGGCGCTTGGCGGTGAGCAAGATCGGCAGCCTGGCGCTCGACCTGCCGGAGGCCAACGTCGCCATCCAGCTCTCCGGCACCTTCGGCTCGCGCCAGGAGGAGGCGCAGCGCCTCGGCCGCATCCTGCGCCCCAAACAAGACGGCGGTCAGGCACACTTCTACTCGCTGGTCAGCGCCGCCACGGTGGAGCAGGAGTACGCGATGCACCGCCAGCGGTTTCTTTGCGAGCAGGGCTACGAGTACGCCATCGTCGACGCCGAAGCGCCCGCGGACGCGGCTGACGACAGTGGCGCCACGCAGGTTACCGCCGGAGCGGGCCACGAGCCCGTTTTGACACTGGTTCGTCCCGGCGGCGGCAGTCGGTCTCGGTGAAGCTGGCCCAGCTCGAGTGGCAGCGGTTCCTGACGCTGCTCCCCCAGTGGGACGCACTGGAACCCGACCTGCGCCTGGAGTGGCTCAAGCTGCAGCCGGCCAAACTCTACACCGTGGCGTTCCCAGGCCAGAACCAGGCGCTGGTCAGTGGTGGCTGGCTCACTCCAATCGGTGGCGAGCACTACGAGGTGCCGCGCCGGCGCCGCTATTTTCATCGCGTGTTGCGCGCCTTGTCCCGCGTGCCGGTGTTGGACGACTACGGACACGGCGACCTGGAGCTTCTGGTCGAGTATGTGACCGAGCACTACTCACCGCGCGACTGCGCAACGCTCGGTCGCACGGACGCCGCGACCGGGCGCGCCGAACTGGCCTCGGAGATGGACTGCGAGGAGTGGTTACGCGATTTTCTCCTCTGGGAGGGTCCCGGCCCGCGCGCAGAAGGACCCGCGGAACGATGGCGCCGCGCGATGCCGGCGGCCATCTCCACGGCGCGCGAGATGATCGAAACGGTGCAGGAGCACGGCGCACCGGTTTCCCTTGCCGAGATGCTCGCGGTGGCGGACCAGACCTCCCAGCGGAACGCCCTGGCGCTGGGGTTGGGTTTCGTGTCCAGGGAGGCCTTGCTGCTGTTCGGACTCGATGCAGGGGCGCAGCCCTTCGTCGGTTTGTGGCGGGCGTCCCGCTCCACGCCGGGCGCGGATGTCCGCGCTCCGGCGCCCGAGTTCGTCGACACGCTGCCGCTGTTCTGCCGGCCGCTGCTGGTGGACGACATGGCGGCTCTGCTGGTCGAATCGATGGCGGTACCGCCGCGCCTCAAGGCCGACCGCTCCACGCTGTTTGCCCGCGCGCGCGAGGCCATCGGCGCCGCGCTCACGGCGTTGCCGGGCTGGATCAGGTCCGATGATGGACCGCTGGCCATCGAAGTGCGTGTCGACATGGCCGCGCTGTCTGCCCGCCGGCTCGGGCTGGCGGCAGTCACGGGTACCCGCGGCAAGGATCTCAGCCTGACCGTGACGGAGCACGGCCGCCATTGGCTGACGCTCGACGCCCAGGCACGACTCAAGCAGGTGCTCGACATGGTGCGCGAGGGAGCCGAAGAGTTCTGGTATTCCGGCGAGGAGTCGCCGTACGCCGGCGGCCGGGAGAGCGAGGTTGCGGCCCTGAACCTGGGCCTCGACTACCTGCCGTACGACCCCGGCCTGGAGTATCCGTGGGTCCACCGAGTGGATTGTCGCGCGGCCGTGACCGATGCCTTTCGCTCAGTCGCGGACGCCGCCGTGGTCTGTCTGGCCGATTTTGTCGGCCGGGAGTGCCGCGAGCGCAATCCCCTGACCGCTATCGCCTATATGCCCTACCTGCACGAAGGAGACATCGCGGAGCAGTGGCAAACGGCGTTGTACAGCTTCTTCAACCGACGGCTGATTGCGCTCGGCGGGGTGGCCCTTGGCCCGCTGACCGACGGCCAGGTCGGGTTCCGTGTCACCCCGGCCGGCAGGTATCTGCTGGGAGAGACCGATCAACTCCAGTTGGGCGCGCCCGAAGAGACCGGTGACGTCCTGGTGCAACCCAACTTCGAGATCGTGTTTCTGGCGCCGTCGGTGGAAGCCCAACTCCGCGCCCGTTCCCTTGCGGAGCCGACCGACGCGCTGGAAGGCTCGGATTCGGTGGGCACGCTGTTCGTCCTGCGCCGGGAATCGGTGCAACGCGCCGTCATGGCGGGCCAGGACAGGGACCGCATCATCGCCTCACTGCACGAACTGTCCAAGCATCCGCTGCCGAAGAACGTGGAGCGGCAGGTCAGTGCGTGGGCCTCGGAAGTGCGTTGGATCGAGGTTCGCCCGGCGGTCGTGGTGGACTGCGGCGACGCCGAGACGGCCGCCCGGGTGCTGGCCGTAGCCGGCAAGGCAGGCCGCAACCTCTCCCCCACCACGGTGGAATTGCTCTCCGGGACCAAGCTTACCCCGGCGATCCGCAAGAAGCTGCAGGCCGCCGGCATCTTCATACGCCAATGAGCCTCGTCCCGGTCAGGGACGGACGACCAGTTCGTCGGTCAGGAAGCCGGCGCGGTCGGTATCGAGCAGGAATGCGCCATTGGCGACGACCCGCGGCGACGCTCCTTCCATACGCCGGATCGACACGATGACGTAGACGAAGTTGGGCTGGGCCAAGTCCAGGTCGGTGGCGCTGGGACGCGCCGGATGTTCCGGATGGGAGTGGTAGAAACCGAGCAGGGTCTGGCCGGTGGCGTCGGCCGCGCGCTCGGCGGCCAGGTAATCAAGCGGAGAAACCAGGTAGCGCCGCTTGCGATCGGCCTGCGAGCGGTTGTCGATCGGGAACAGCCGCTCCACGGTACGCGCCGCGCCGCCCTCGGCAACCGTGCCGATCAGCGCGCCCACGCACTCCTCCGGGTATGCCTCGCAAGCGTGCCACTCAAGCGTCGCGAAAAGGGTCTTCGGTAACGTAGTCATCGTTCTCCCAATATGGATCGTCGAGGTACTTCAGCGAGTTGTCGGGAAACAGGGTGGCCACGGTGGCGCCGGAGTTGCCGCGCGCCACCTCCAGCGCCGCCCACAGGTTGGCCGCCGCGCTGGGGCTCAGCGCGTAGCCGAGGTAGCGGCCCGCGGCGATGGCGTAGCGGTAGGCGGTTTCGGTGTCCGCCTCCAACAGCTCGTCGGCCACCGCGGTGTCGTAGATTCCCGGCACTCGCGCCGTGGGCATGTGCTTCCAGCCCTCCAGGCCGTGGATCGGGTTGTCCGGCTGCACGGCGACGCAGCGCACGCCGCGTTCGCGCAGGTAGCGGGCGGTGCCGATGAAGGTGCCGCTGGTGCCGAGGCCGGCGACGAAGTGGGTCACGGCGCCCTCGGACTGGCGCCAGATTTCGGGACCGGTGGCGGCGTAGTGGGCGCGCCAGTTGTGCTCGTTGTTGTACTGGTCGGGGTAGAAGTAGCGTTGCGGATGTGCCGCCGCCAG
Organism: Spirochaetia bacterium; assembly: GCA_965203905.1. Taxonomy (GTDB): domain Bacteria; phylum Spirochaetota; class Spirochaetia; order SZUA-6; family Bin103; genus Bin103. The sequence continues at coordinate 315,986 of CBDBDQ010000005.1, forward strand.
CTCCGTGGCCTTGCGCTGGGCCCCGTCCGTACCCTCAAGGTTGGACGTAAAGGTGGAGCGGGCGCCGTAGTTGGCGATGATGCGCTTGCGCTCGGGGGTGACGTTGGCCGGCATCACCAGCTCCACCGGCAGCCCCAGGGCGCTGCCGAACATCGCCAGCGCGATCCCGGTGTTGCCGCTGGTGGCTTCGAGGATCGTCTGTCCCGCCAGCCGGCCGTCCGCCAGGGCCGCCTCCAGCATACCCTTGGCGGCACGGTCCTTCACCGAGCCGCTGGGGTTGTAGAACTCCAGCTTGGCCAGAACCCGCGAACGGGTGATCGACTGCGAAATCTCCACCAGCGGCGTATCGCCCACCAGCCGGGCCAAGCGCTGGAACGCCCGGGTGCGCACCGACTCCTAAAGTCCCGCGCGCGCCCGGGCGGTGAGCTCGCCGCGGGTCGGGTCGGTGACGCTGGCGTGGCCGGCCAGCGGCAGCAGCTCCTCGTGGATGGCGTCCAGGATCCACCCCTTCTGCGGAAAGAACGACTGCTCCAGCTCGGCGCCGGGAGTGATCCAGTTGCGCGCGCCCACCACCACCGGCGGCGCGTCCAGGTCCTCGAAGCAGAGTCGGGTCAGGTTGGAGGCCACGGTGTGCAGGAAGCTGCCGCGGTCGCAGGCGTCGGACGCCAGCACCACGCGCCCGGTCTTGCGTACCGACTCGGCGATCGGCTGCAGGTCCAGCGGGTTGAGGAAGCGGGCGTCGAACACCTCGGCGCCGAGGCCGTGAGCCTCCTGCAGCTCGTCGGCGGCCTCCAGCGCGCGATACAGGGTCGCGCCGATGGTGACGATGGTGAGATCGCCGCCCTCACGGCGCAGCGCCGGCTGCCCCTCCTCCACCTCGTAGTACTCCTGCGGCACCCCGCCGGCCACGAACTCCTCGCCATAGTCGTACAGGCGCTGGCTTTCGAAGAAGATCACCGGGTCGGTGCCCTGCAGGGCACGGTTGAGCATTCCCTTGGCATCGTAGGGGGTCGCCGGGAAGTACACCTTCAGACCCGGGATGTGGGTCAAGAGCGATGACCAGTCCTGCGAGTGCTGGGCGCCGTAGCGGTTGCCCACCGACACCCGCAGCACCAGCGGCAGCCGCAGCACGCCGGCGGACATCGCCTGCCACTTGGCCATCTGGTTGAGGATCTCGTCGCCGGCGCGGCCCATGAAGTCGCAGTACATCAGCTCCGCCACCACGCGCCCGCCGCTCATGGCGTAGCCCACCGCGCTGCCCGCGATGGCCGCCTCCGAGATGGGGGAGTTGAACAGGCGGTGGTAGGGCAACAGCTCGGTGAGGCCGCGATACACGGCGAACGCGCCGCCCCAGTCGCGGTTCTCCTCGCCGTAGGCGACCAGCGTGGGGTCGACGGTAAAGCGATGGGCGAGGGCCTCGAACAGCGCGTCGCGCAGCGACACCACGCGCGACCTCGGCAGCGGCTTGCCGTCGGGCCCGAAGGCGCTGCGCGAGCGCTTGGCGATGGCGCCCACGCGCGGGTTGTCCGCCAACGTGCCGGCCAGCTCCGGCGCCCCGTCGGCGAGCGCGGTGCGCGACTGGTTGGAGAACATCACCCCGGCGATCAGGCGCGCCTCGCGGTCGGGGCGGGGGGAGTGTTCCAGCGACACCGCCAGGCGGCACACCAGCTCCATGCTGTCGGCGGCGCGCTCCTGCTCCCGCTCCAGCTCGGCCGCTGCGGCCAGCTCGTTCTCCTCCAGGTAGCGGCCGTAACCGGCCAGGCAGTCGACCTCCTGCCACTGCGATACCTCTTCGCGGGTTCGGTAGGAGGCGGCGTCGGAGGGCGAGTGGCCGGCCAGGCGGTAGGTGATGGTGTCGAGCAGCACCGGGCCGCGCCCCGCCTCCAGGATCTCGCGCTTGGTGGCCACCGCCGCGGCCACCGCCAGCGGGTTGTAGCCGTCCACCCGCTCGGCGTGCAGTCCCTCGGCGTTGACGCCGGCGCCGATCCGCGCCAGCACCTCGAAGCCCATGGTTTCGCCCACGGTCTGGCCACCCATGCCGTAGAAGTTGTTGAGAAAGTTGAACAGCAGCGGCGGGGCGCCACCCAGATCCTGATCCCACAGGGTCCGGTATTGCTCCATGGCGGAGAAGGTGATCGCTTCCCAGGTCGGCCCGCAGCCGGCCGCGGCGTCACCGATGTTGGCCACCACGATGCCGGGGCGTCGGTTGCAGCGCTTGAACAGCGCCGCGCCGGCCGCGATCGGCGCCGAGCCGCCGACGATGGCGTTGTTGGGCATGCTCCCGAACGGGGCGAAGAAGGCGTGCATGGAGCCGCCGAGGCCGCGGTTCAGACCGGTGGTGCGGGCGAAGATCTCGGCCAGCACGCCGTAGAGAATGAAGTGGCGCGCCAGCTCCTGCACCGAGTCCCACTGCGCCGCGGGCTCGATGACGCGCAGCACGTCTCCCTTCAGGTAGCCCTCCATGGTGCGCTGCAGCTCGGCCTCCGGCAGCGAGCGGATCGCCTGCAGGCACTTGGCGAGGATCTCGCCGTGGCTGCGGTGCGAACCGAAGATCAGGTCCTCCGGATCGAGCGGCAGGCACAGTCCCACCACCGCCGCCTCCTGGCCGATCGACAGGTGCGCGGCGCCGGGATGCTCGTACTCGATGCCGCGGAACGAGCCCTGGGTCTTGATGTCGCTGAGCATGCTCTCGAAGGCGCGGATCGTCACCATGTCGGTAAAGACCCCGCGCAACGCCGCGGCGCCCCAGCGCTCGCGTTCCGCCGCCGCGTCCGGCCGGTACTGATTCAGCGGGATGGATTCCGTCTCCAGCCACCCCTCACGGCGCACCTGCTCCGGTGCCACCACCATCGATTTCGGCATCGCCTGTCACTCCACCGCGTAATGCGGATTCATTCTCGCTACAGCTGCACTTCCCACAGCACGTCGCGCAGCGCTTCCGACACCGTGGGATGCGGGAACACGATCTCGCGCAACTCCTCCACCCGCAGCTCCGCCTCGATCATGGTGGCGGCGCCGAAGATGATCTCCGAGGCGGGGGTGCCAATCATGTGCACCCCGAGCAGCACGTGGCTGTCGGCGTCGACGATCACCTTGACGATCCCGCGCGGCGTCGGCTGCACGCGCAGGGGCGACGTGACGGCCACCGCATCTGCGACACCGGAATCGCCGGCGCCGGGGGGTGCCAGGTGCTCGGCCAGGAAGCGGCCGTTGGCGGCCAACGGCATGCGCGCCACGCGCACACGCCGCCCCGAGGCGCGCGCGGCTTCTTCCGTCAGGCCGACCCCGGCGATCTCCGGCAGGGTGTAGACCACCCAGGGCACGGCGTGATAGCGCATGCGGTTGCTGCCCGGGCGCGCACCGGCGATGGCGTCGGCGGCCACCTCGCCCATGCGCGAGGCGGCGTGCGCGAGCAGCGAGCGGCCGGTGACGTCGCCCACGGCGTAGAGCCCGGCCACGTTGGTGCGCATGAACTCGTCCACCGTGATGCCGCGGCGGTTGAACAGCGCGCCTACCGTCTCCAGTCCCAGCTCCGTCGCGTTGGGGACGCGCCCGGTAGCCAGCAGCACCAGGTCGGCGGCTTCCTCCCGCTCCCCCGCCGGGGTTTCCAGCGTCACCCCGGAAGCGGTGACCGCGGTAACCCGCGAACCCAGGTGCCACACCACCTCCGGCAGCGCGCTCTTGAGCTGGCGCACGATGTCACCGTCGACGCCCGCCAGAATCTCCTCCAGCATCTCCACGACTACCACGTCGACGCCGACCGCGTGAAAGTAGCTGGCGAACTCCATCCCGATATAGCCGCCGCCCACGATCACCACCCGCGCGGGCAGCTGCTCCAGCTGCAAAGCGCCGGTGCTGTCGACCACGTGGGGGAGGTCGGCGCCGGGGATCGGAGGCCGCGCGGCGCGCGACCCGGTGGCGATGATGATGTTACGGGCGCCCAGCTCGCGGCCGTCCACGGTCAGCCGGCCGCGACCGGCAAGGCGGGCGCTACCGGCCTCCACGGTGACGCCGTGACGCTCCATCAGCCCGGCCACGCCCGACCGCAGGCGCTCGGTGACCGTGGCCTTCCACGCCATGGCGGCGCCCAGGTCGTAGCGGGCGCCCTCCACCGCCACCCCGTAGCCGGCGCCGTGGAACGCCTGCTGCAGCAGCTTGGCCGAGTGAATCAGCGTCTTGGTGGGAATGCAGCCCGAGTTGAGACACACCCCGCCGAGGTGGTCGCGCTCCACCAGCGCGGTCCGCAGACCGCGTGCGGCGGCGCGTTCCGCGGCTACGTAGCCGCCGGGGCCGCCTCCTACCACGGCCAGGTCGAAGTCGCTCATCGCCGGTCTCCGTTACCCTCGGCGGCGGCGCGCCGGTGTCGCGGGCTGCGCATTACAGCGCCGCGAGCAGGTCGATGTCGGCGATGGCGGCGGCCAGCGCCTGCAGGAAGCGCGCCGCCGGGGCGCCGTCGACCACGCGATGGTCGATGGTGAGCGACAGGCCGATGTGACGCCGGTAGCTGACCTCCCGCGGCGGTCCGGGCTGCGTCAGGTCCGCTGCCACCGGCTTCAACGCCAGCGCTCCCACCCCCAGGATGGCGACCTGCGGCAGATTGAGAATCGGGGTGAAGCTCTCCACGCCGAGGGCGCCGAGGTTGGTCACCGTGAAGGTGCCGCCCTGCAGCAGGTCGGGGCTGATGGAGCCGGCCTGGGTTGCCGCCGCCAGCTCGTGGGCGCGGGCGGCGAGCCCGGCGATGGAGAGCTGGTGGGCGGCGTTGATCACCGGCACCACCAGGCCGCGCTCGGTATCGACCGCGAACGCCAGGTGCACGTCCCGATGCCGTTCGACCCGGTCGCCGCCGCCGTCGCTGCGCACCACGGCGTTGAGCTCCGGAAACTGCGGCAGGGTGCGTGCCACGGCGTACAGGATCAGGTCGTTGATGGTGACCTGCCGGAGCTGGAGGTGCTCGGCGCTGCTCTTGAGGCGCGCGCGATACGCCACCAGCCCCTCCGCGTCCGCGCTGGCGTTCATGGTGAGCTGGGCGGTGTCGAGCAGCGACTGCCGCATCCGCTCGCTGATCAGCTTGCGCACGCCGGTGACCGGGACGGTCTCGACCTGCTCCGGTGCCGCCGCGGCAGCGGGGGCGGGGGCTGCCACGCCTGCGAGGTCGGCCAGGGTCACGCGGCCGCCGATGCCGCTCCCCACCGCGGGCACCTCGGCCCCGGCGGCGACCGCGGCGCGGGCGGCGGCGGTAAGCGCGGGCCGCGCCGCGGCAGCCGCAACCACGTCGCGTTCGATGATGCGGCCGCGGGGACCACTGCCGCCGAGGGCGGTGTAATCGACTCCCAGCTCGCCGGCGCGTCTGCGGGCGCGCGGAGAGATGGCCGGTCCGCCACGGCGTGTGGAGGGCGCGGCGCCGGCGGCAGCGGCCGGGGCGCCGGCGCCGGCCGGGCCGGGAACTGCCGCCTCGGGGGCAGCAACGGGAGCGGGGGCTACCGGTGGCGGCGCCACGAGCCCGGCTCCGGCAGCATCGCCGGTTGCCGGTGCGGAACCGCCGACGGCGGCCGCGGGCGTGGGCACCTCCTCGCCGGGCTCGCCCACCGCGGCAATGGGTGCGAGCACCGGGACTTCCTCACCCTCCGGAACGAACTGTGCCAGCAGCGTCCCGCTGGCCGTCGACTCGACCTCGAAGGCCGCCTTGTCGGTCTCTATCTCGCACAGCACCTCGCCGGATCCGACGTTCTCTCCCGGCTGCTTGAGCCAGCGCACGATGGTGCACGCCTCGACCGACTGCCCCTGTCGCGGCATTACGATTTCCGTCGCCATATGACGGATGCATCTTAGTCGGACGGACCAACAAAATCGACCCACCGCGCACGCACGCGCGAACGCCGTGCGCACGCCACGGCACTGCGCCGTCATGGTCGGCGCGCTTCGGGTCAGGTTACTCCCAGCGAACCCTTGCTGAACCAGAGGTCGACCGCCAGCACCGCCGCACCGGTGTGGGTGTCCAGGTCGCCGGTGATCTGCTCCAGCTCCGCAACCAGCGGATGGATCTCACGTTCCGGAACCACCGCCATGATGGTGCGGCTGGATTCGCTGCGGTCGCCGAGGAAGTTGAGGAAGTCGCCGAACAGGGGCACGTTGCTGAGCACGTTCTTCACCCCCGTGGACTCGGTGATGGTGGCGCCCTGGATCCCGTGCTCCAGGAACAGCGTCACCACATCGTCCAGGAACCGCAGCTCGTAGAGCACGATGATCAGCAGCTTGCGGCCGCCGCTGCTGCGCGCCGGCTCGGGCGCCACCGGCGTCAGGTAGGCTTCGACCGACGCCCGCAAGGCGGCGCGCGTCGGCGCCCCACGGATCTCGTCGCGGGCCGTGGGGTTGAGCCCCACGCGCGAGATGTGGGCCAGAAAGCGCAGATATTCCTGGGGCGATTCCTCGGGTCCCACCAGCACGAAGAACAGGGTGCTCGGCGCGCCGTCGGAGCTGTCGTAGTCGACGCCTCGCGGCGACACCGCGACCCCCAGGGCGAACGGCACGTCGCCGGGCAGCCGGGCATGGGGAATGGCGACACCGTGCTCGAACCCGGTCGAGCCGAGTGCCTCCCGCTCGCGCAGGGCGGCCAGCAGCGCCTCCCGCGATACCTTCAGGCCGGACTCCGCCATCAACGTCGCCAGCTCTTCCAGACACTCCGCCTTGTTCTTCGCCTCCAGCGCCACCGTACAGCGCCGCTGATCGAGGATCCCGGCCGATTCCATCGGTTCCACCTCCGTGTGCCGTCCGCTACTCGCGCTCGGACCCGCGCACGATCCCGAAACGCGAGATGAGCGGGCCGATCAGTTCGTTCACGAAGACGCTGAACAGCACTACGTTGGTGAGCAGCCGCAGCATCTCGCGCACCGCCTCGGGCGCCGCCGTGAACAACGACGAGCTCTGCACCACCAGCGCCAGCCCGATCGCCACCCCGGCCTGGGGAAACAGGCAGAAACTCAGGTAGCGGCGCACGTTGGCCGGCGCGCGCACGAGCAGCGATCCGAGCGTCACGCCCGCCACCTTGCCGCCGAAGCGGACCGCCAGGTAGACCAGCCCGATCAGCACCACGATGCCCTTGCTGACCACGCCGATGTCCAGCTCCGCCCCCGCCAGAATAAAGAACAACGCGAAGATGGGCGGCGTGAGCGGCTCCAACGCGGCGAAGATACGCCGGTTGCGCAGCGCCATGTTGACCAGCATGAAGCCGGCAAACATGTTGGCGATGAGGGCGGACAGCTCCAGCAGGGTTACCAGCGCCGTAAGCAGGAACAGGATCCCGAGGGTGATCAGCAGCACCTCGCTGTCCCGCTTGCGCCCGCCGGCGGCAAAGTGAATCGCCAGGGCCGCCAGCGCCCCCGCAACCGCTGACAGCCCGATCTCGGCCAGCCCGTGGCCGAACGCGGCCAGGACTGAAGCGCCGGCCCCGCCGGTGCCGGCCAAAAGCGGCCCGACCACGGCGAAGCCGATGGAGAACAGCAGCACGCTCACCGCGTCGTCGAAGGCGACCACCCCGAACAGGTAGTCGATGAACTCGCCGCGCGCCCGCAGCTCACGCACGATCACCAGGGTGGCGGCCGGTGCAGTGGCGGCGGCGATGGCGCCGAGCAGCAGCGCGTAGCTGAACGGCAAGAGCAGGAACCCCAGCACCAACGTCACCGCAACGGTCGCCAGCACCGCTTCGAACAGGGTGATTACGAGGATCTTGCTGCCGGTGCGCCGTAGCTTGGCAAGCTGGAACTCCCCGCCGATGGTGAGCGCGATGAAGCTCAACGCCACCTCGGTAAACGGCCCCAGGGACTCGACCGTGTGGTGCTCGATGACACCGCTCACCGAGTGGCTGAGCAGCAGTCCGGCGACGATGTAGCCGGTGATGGTGGGCAGATGCAGCACCTGGCACAGGCGCCCGAACAGGTAGCCGGCCAGGATCAGGACGGCAAGGCTCAGCAGTGGGTTGTGATTGATCGCCGCGATCGGATCGCGCAGCAGCTCGCCCAGCATCAGGCGGCCCTCACCTTAGTGACGCCAGCAGTTGCGGTCAATCGCGCCGCACCGTCCGCAGGCCGCTCCGAACTGTCTATACGAGCAGTGTCACCAGGCCCAGACTGAGGAGGGCCAGCAGTCCCGCCGCAAACAGACCTACGCCGAACGCACGGCGACCCACCGCCACCAGGCCGCGCACGTTCACGCCCAGGCCGACGCCGGCCATGGCCACGGTGATCAGGAAGCCGGCGACCACGGCGGCGAGTCGGTCGGTGGAAAAGGACAGCGTCTGCTCCTGCCAGAGCACGCTGTCGCTGAGCTGCAGGGTGAAGTGAGGGAACAGGTGCAGGCTGCGAGCCACGGCCAGCAACACGAAGCCAACGATGAACGGCGGCACCAGTGTGGTCGCGGCTGGGCGCCGGCGCACGTACGGCTCCGGCCAGCGGCGCCGCTCCCGCGCGTACCACAGGCCGAGTGCCACGACGCATGGCGCCAGCAGCAGAATGCGTACCAGCTTCACGATCAGGGCCACTTCGCCGGCTCGCTTTCCGTAGCTGAAACCGGCTGCCAGCACCTGCGCCGTCGCGTGAATGGCCGTACTCGACCACCCAAGGCCGGCTGCGCGGGTGCTCGGCGACGGGATCTCGCACCCGTTGGCACCCGTGGGCGGGACTTTCGGCGGCGGGATACTCTATGGTTCCCGTGAGATGGAGAAGGTACTCACCGACGCCCAGGTGCAGCAGTTCCGCGCCGATGGGCTGCTGCTGATTCCGGGGCTTATTCCGGAGAGCGTGTACGGTCCGGTGCGGGACGATCTGGAGCGCATGATCGAAGCCGCCAAGGGTGGGCCGGCGCCGGACTACACCTACATGTACTACACGGCCCCGCGCGCGGGAGCCCGCTCATGGCTGTACCGGATCAACGAGCTGATCGGCACGCATCAGCTCGAGAGCGTCAAGCTGATGCTCGCCTACCCTCCCCTGCTCAGCGCCGTGCACCAGGTGGTGGAGCGGGAGCACTTCGCCTCCTCCGCGGCGGCGGTGGTGTTCAAGCTGCCCAGCTCGGAGGTGCCGGTGGGGTGGCATCAGGACGGCGTGACGGTCAACCGCTGGCCGGTGTTCGACACCGACATCTACCTGGACGAGAGCGACCCCGACAACGGCGGCCTGTGGGGCATTCCCGGCAGCCATCTGGCCGGCTACAACCCGGAGCTGCGCAAGGAGGTGATCGCCAGCTTCACCGCGGGCAGGGAAGCGGGCGACGTACCGGGAGCGGTGCCGGTGGTGGCCAAGCCCGGCGACGTCAACCTGCACGCCAACTCGGTGGTGCACGGATCGTTCGCCAGCCGTACGCCGCGGCTGCGGCGCACCCTGTACTTCCACTGGGACAACTACGCCGACGTCGCAATGCGCTCCGCGGACGACCAGTGGCGCCGCATCTACCTGTGGGCGCAGCAGACGCTGTGCGACGCCATTGCGCTGCGCGCAAGCCGCTTTCCGAACGAGACCCCGTTTCCCTATCGGACGGTGGTTCCGGACGCGCTGCCCGGGTCCAGCCCCGAGTGGTTCTCGCAGCTCAAGGCAAGCGGGAAACGAAAGACCGCCTGACACGTCATGGAGGTGCCTGACGGGGGAGCGGCGACGGAGGTGCGGGACCGGGCGCAGGGTGCGCTGATCGGGCTCGCGCTCGGCGACGCGCTCGGCACGACGCTCGAGTTCTCCGCCCGCGACTCGCAGCCGCCGGTGAACGCCCTCGTGGGCGGCGGCCCGTTCCGCCTCGCACCCGGCGAATGGACCGACGACACCAGCATGGCGCTGTGTCTCGCCGATTCCCTGCTGCAACGGAACGCACTCGATGCGCGCGACCTGGTCGAGCGCTTCTGTCGCTGGCACGAGGAAGGCTACAACTCGGTTACGGGCGAGTGCTTCGACATCGGCGTGACTACGTGCGAGGCGCTGCGCACCTACCGCGCTACCGGGGAGCCGCTGAGCGGCAGCACCGATCCCCGGAGTGCCGGCAACGGGTCGCTGATGCGCCTGGCACCGGTGGCGATCCGCTGGTGGCACGACCGCGCCGCGGCGGTCGGGGCCGCCCGCCTGCAGAGCCGCATCACCCACGGTGCGCCGCAGGCGGTGGAGGCGTGCGCGCTGTTCGCCGAGCTGCTGGTCGAGGCAATCGGCGGGGCGCCGAAGGAGCGCGTCCTGCAGGCCCGGGACTGGGCCGGCGATGCGGGGGTCGCCGCGGTGGCGGCCGGTTCGTGGCGCACCAAGGCGCGGGACGACATTTCCTCCTCGGGATACGTGCTGCACACGCTGGAAGCGGCGCTGTGGTGCGTGGGCCGATCGGAGTCGATCGCGGACGCCCTGATTCTGGCCGCCAACCTGGGCGCGGACGCGGACACGGTGGGCGCCGTCACCGGACAGCTTGCCGGCGCGCTGTGGGGAATGTCGGCAGCGCCCGCCTCCTGGCTCGCAAAGCTGGCTTGGCGGGCGCGCATCACGGAACTCGCTGCAGGTCTGTTCGAGGCGGGAAACCGCGAACGGATGAGCAAGCGCTGACTGGCAGCCCCGAGCGTTGTGCGCACGCCACACCGGCGCCCGCGTGCGACTCCGACGCACCCTGCCGGCATGCGGGCGTCAGGACTTCCAGAGATCGAGGTACTTGAACCCGGAGCCGGTGTTGAACACCACTACGCGGTCGTCGCGCTCCAGCTCTCCGAACTCCTGTAGCCGGCGTAGCGCCGGCACGCAGGCGGCCCCCTCGGGGGCCGCGAATACGCCTTCGGCGGCAGCGAGCTCGCGCACCGCGTTGAGAATCTCGGCGTCCTCCACGGCCAGTGCCCGCCCGCCGCTGCGGCGCACGATGTCGAGCATCAGGAAGTCGCCGATCGGCTGCGGAACCAGCAGGCCGTCGGCCACGGTGCGCGGCCGGGGCACGGCCTCGGCACCGTCGGCGCCGGCCTCGAACGCGGTGGCGATCGGCGCACAGCCGCCAGCCTGCACCACGATCATGCGTGGCCGCCGGGCGTCGATCCAGCCCATCTCCTGCATCTCGTCGAACGCCTTCCACATTCCGATCAGGCCGGTGCCGCCTCCGGTGGGGTATACGATCACGTCGGGCAGCGTCCAGCCCAACTGTTCGGCCAGTTCGTAGCCCATTGTCTTCTTGCCTTCGACGCGATACGGCTCCTTGAGCGTGGACAGGTCGAACCAGCCGTTGGACTGGGCCCGTTCGGCCAGCAGGCGACCGCAGTCGCCGATGAGGCCGTCCACGAGCACCACCTCGGCGCCGCTCTGGCGGCACTGGATGCGGTGCGCCTGCGGGGAATCCCGCGGCACGAACACGGTGGCGTCCAGGCCGGCGCGCGCGGCATAGGCGGCCAGCGCCCCCGCCGCATTGCCGGCCGAGGGAACCGCCAGGTGGCGGACGCCCAGCTCGCGCGCCATGGACACGGCCACGGCCATGCCGCGCGCCTTGAACGAGCCGGTGGGATTGGCCGCCTCGTCCTTGATGAAGAGCCGTTCCAGGCCCAGCCGGCGGCCCAGGTTGGGAGCCGGGAGCAACGGCGTCCAGCCCTCGCCCAGGGTGGTGACGTGCTCCTGATGCATCACCGGCAGCAACTCGCGGTAGCGCCACAGGCTGGGCTCCCGGTCCGCCAGCGCCGGGCGTTCCGATTCCCGCGCCGCGCGGGCCAGGTCGTAGCGCACCAGCAGCGGCTTGCCGCAGTCACGGCACAGGTTCTGCAGCGCATTGCACTCGTGACGGCGCGCGCACGACGAACATTCCAGGTGGGTGACGTACACTGGTGCCTCGACTATCTCCCCGCGGCCCGGTAGTAGCTGCCGGGCGCGCTTGTGTCAACCGGCACCGGTTCCGTTCCGAGGTACCCGAGTGCGGCCGCGGTTACACTCGTGCGACCGGCCTGTTCCATGCCGACTCCGTATAATCGGCGCGTGGCCCGCAACCCATCGGCCGCCGTCGGCGGCGTCATTCCTCCCGGCCCGCGCGGCCTGCCGGCGCTGCTGGACGTGGTGCGCCGCTATCGGCGCGACAGCCTCGGTCTGTTGCGCGATCTGGTACGCGACTACGGTAACGTGGTGAACCTGCCTTTTGGCGGCGGCTGCGTGTACCTGGTCAACGAGCCGGCGCTGATCCATGCGGTGCTGGTGAGTGGGCACCGGCACTTCATCAAGAGCGCCGGCCTGCAGATGACGCGCGGGCTGCTGGGCGAGGGTCTGCTGACCTCCGAAGGAGCGCTGCACCGACACCGGCGGCACCTGCTGCAGCCCTGCCTCCAGCCACGCGCGGCGGGGCGCTGGGCGCGGACCATCTCCGAGCTGGCCGCGGCCGGCGCCGCGCGCTGGCAGCCGGGCGAAGAACTCGCGGTGCACGGGCAGATGGCGGAGTTGACCCTGGCGGTCATCTGCGAAGTGCTCGGCGCGCCCTTTGGGGGGCAGGACCTTACCCGGCTGGAAGATACCCTGACACTGGCACAGCGCCGCTTCAGAAAAGCAATTGGATCACCGGTGGCGATCGTCACCCGCTTCGTGCTCGGCGCCGCACGCGACGTCCGGCGCCTGGAGCGGCTGGTGTACCGGATGATCGATGCCGCGCAACGCAACCCACATGCCGCCGCCGGAACCCTGCTGCCGATGCTGCTCGCGGCGGAAGACGTCGACGGCAACCGCATGACGCTGCGCGCGGTCCGGGACGAGGTCGTGACGCTGCTGGTGGCGGGCTACGAGACCACCGCCAACACCCTCTCCTGGGCCTGCTACCTGCTGGCGCGCCACGAAGCTGCGGCGTTGCGGCTGCACGCCGAGGTGGACGCCTTGCTGGCGCCGCGCGGCCGCCGCAACGAGGTGGTGACCCTGGAGGCCGGCGACCTGGAGCGGCTGCCGTACACGCGCAGCGTGATCACCGAGACCCTGCGCCTGTACCCGCCGGCCTACCTGGTAGGGCGCCAGGCGGTCGAGAACGTCGTGCTGGAGGGCTACCGTATCCCAGCCGGCACCACGGTCCTGATGAGCCAGTACCTGATGCACCGCGACGCTCGCTTCTTCCCCGACCCCGAAGCGTTTCTGCCCGACCGCTGGGCCGTGCCCGACCCGGGCAACGCAGCCCCGGCGCTCCCGCGCTGCGCCTTCTTTCCGTTCGGCGACGGACCGCGCGTCTGCATCGGCGAACCGCTGGCGTGGCTGGAAGCGACGCTGATCCTGGCCGCCGTCAGTTACCGCTGGCGCCTGCGCCTCCCTCCGAACGCGCCGGAACCGGTTCCCGAGCCGCGCATCACCCTGCGCCCGCGCGGCGGCCTGCGCCTGATCCCCGAGCCCCGCTGACCCCTTGCGTCCTAATCGGGTTCCGAGTTGTCGCGCTGTGAGCCCACACCTTCAGCGCCACCTCGGCCTCCCTCGGCCGGGGCCAACAGGTCGGCATCGCCCGCGGCGAATGCGGATTCCACGTCAGTACGTGAGAAATCCTCCCCCTTGAACAGCAACGGTTCTCCGGTTGACAGCGCGAGCGCATAGGCAAAACAGTCCCCGAAGTTGAGCGCGGCGGGATGGTTGCCCTTGCCGAATCGCCGCCAGGCTTCGCGGGCACGCGCCACCTGCTCCGCGGTAACCGGCATCAGCTCGATCTCCGCCGCATCGACGAAGCGATCCAGATCCGATTCCGCGGCCTCGCCGCGTCCGCCGATCACAATCGCCGCTTCCAGTAGATTGGCGACCGACATGCGACACGGGACCGCCGCCGCGATCTGGCGCGCGAAATACGGTGCATCCGCTTCCTTGAACAGAATCGCCAGAATCGCAGAGGTATCGAGGATCACCCGGGCAGTCCTCTCTCGTCGTAGAGCACGTCACCGTGGTCTATGGCAGCGGGGCCCGGACCGAGGCGCTGTGCACAGCGCTCGCCAATGGCAAGCAACTGCTGCGCGCGGACTTCCACGCCGCGCAACCGTTTCTCGCGGGCGAGGCGCTCACGCAGCGCGCTCGTGATCGCGCCGGTCATGCTCTGTCCGGTTAGGCTCGCGAGTTCCGCCGCAAGGCGGCAGGTTTCCTCGTTCTTGATGTTCAGGCTCATGAACTCAGCCCTATTGGGGTAGAAGAGATGAGGTCAGTCTACCGTAAACGGTCCGCTACGGTCCAGCAGCGGTCTGTCGACCTCACCGGTGCGCGAACATCGTTCTGTGGAGTGTCCATACACGCGATCCGGCAGGTGCAGGACGCCGCTGGAGCAGTGAACCTGACGAAGTCTCTGGGACCTGCACTATTCTGTCTCGTACGGGCCAAGAAAACGGTCACCGTCGAAGTGGATCAGGTGGGACGGAACTTCCGCTATCCATACTTCCGTAGCCCAGGCGATCTCGGCGAGATACCGGGCCATCGTGGCATGGCTGCGAAACGCGGTCACATAGATGATGCCGGCTGTGGCTCCCGCGAAGAGCTCGTTCAGCTCGGCGTACCGCTTAACGTCTACGGGTCCGTGACTCGTTACTGCCTCGACAACCACGAGCCATCCTCGCTCTGCATCGTGCAGCACCACATCCGGCATCTTTCCGTGAGAGTCTACTATCACACCTAAAGCAGCGAGCCGGTGGCTATCAAAGTAGATCCACTTGTCGCCGGTGTCTCCGACATAATGAGCGTACTACCAGGGACGAATCGTGCCGCAAATTCTTCAATTATGTCGCGTATCAGCTCGCTGTGTTCACCTGCACTCAAATCGATCCGTCGGTCCCCTTCGATGCGCACGGGAACCCGATGTCTGGCGCGCTCCCTGGCATACTCGGAGGCGAGTGCTCCGCTGCGTGCAAGGTAGTCTGTCAGATTCGAGCGCCAGGCATCCGTGCCGTAACTGCGCAACAGCCCCAACACCTCTTTGGTAACCTGATAGACGGTATGTGGGCTGTTTACCGGTCGATCAGGTTTGTCCGGATTGCGTTGCACAATCCCAGCCTGCACAAACTGGTGCATCGTTTCTCGGCGAAATGTCTCGCGAGTATTCGGCGCATATTCCTTTCCGTAGTGTTCCCGGACCCAACTCATGATCGGAGTAACTCCCATGAGCGGATTCTTCGCCGACCTCCAATCAGCGTCAGGCAGCAGGTTGAGGAGCGCGAGTAAACAGAGCGCCGATCTCTCGTTGTGTTGCGCGCGCGGCAGGCCCAGCGACGCGAGGATGGAAACTGCTTGGTCGACCTTGCTTGCCATCCTGCAATCTACAGACTCTCAATCTGTTCATCGATCTCGTTCTGAGAGTGCTGCGCGCGCTGCATCGCCCACTTGCCCAAACCAATAAGAGCCTTCCAGCTCGGGTACTTCATCCTTCGCAAATCAGTGGCGTTAACCTGCGTGTGGCCGTTGAACCGGCGAAACTCCTCGTCCACGACGGTACTGTTGAGGTACACCGTCAGGCCGTGCGCAAGCGCATCTGGCAGCCCCTTCCGTCCGCCATGGAACACGTTCAGGTGATTCTCCAAGCCAACCAACTGAAAGCCGCGAAAGTCGCCTGGAGCGATCACGCTGGCCACGATCCTCCGGCGCTCTTCTTTGGAAGAAAAGCGCCTGACAACGCAATAGTATCCGTTCGGATAGAGCCATCTCCGGGTTTCGTCGTTGCAAAGGATCGCGTTCGGCTTCTTTCCATCATGCAGCGGCCAGTCAACATACCAACCCTTGACGTGGCCCGGGTACAGCAGCGGCACCGTATCCGCGCCCGGGGTATCGCGGAGATGATCCTTCAACCTGAAATCGACAACAGGACCAGTAGAAACAGAAATGCCAAGTTGATCCAACGTATACCGGTCAGCCGACTTGCTCCAGGCTGAGATCCCAGGTGAAGACGTGGGCACTTGAATGAAACGTTCCGGATCATCAGGAAGCACAATCTGTTCGAATGGCCAATCATGTGTGACGAGATCGCAAAAACTGTCGTCGCCGGAGGTTGTGATCGTCACACTTCGCTGATTCACCCCTCGACGCAACCTGATGATGACATTTTCCTGAAGCACATCGTCGTCTCTAAATGCTCTGTCACGAGAATTAAACAGATGTACGTGATCAAGACTCGCGCGGCTCAAGATATAGTCGCGAAATGGGCGGTAGTACGGTCCATTACAGAAACTGCGTGGTATAATGGCAACAAGCTGCCCCTGCGTTGCGTCAAGTAAAGACACGGCGAGCGCAACGAACGCCGAGTACATGTTCACAGTTTCGATTCCGACAGTCCGTAACGCCGTGCGGTATCCGGAGTCGCTGCGGATCTTTCGATACGGAGGATTGAGAATGGCGTGGGAATACTTGGGCAGCACCTCGGCGAACATGTAGCGGCCCAGCGATTGCACCGCAGTGTATATGAAGTCATCTCCTCGGACGCTGGACTTGACCTGAAGGCCCTGCGCTTCAGAAAGACGACGGTATTCATCGAGATTACCGATCAGGTCGCGATGCAGTTTTCCGTCGATCTCGAAGGCATCAACCGAAACCTCCGAGAATCCGAAATCGCGCACAACACAGCGCTCCAGAAACGCTGCCGACAGGGAACCAATACCGGCCCCTGGATCAAGCAAACGGCATTGTCCGAGTTCGTTCGGCACGAACAGGCCGGCCATGAACTGAGCCACGGAAGTCGGAGTAAAGAACTGTCCCAACTGCGACTTTCGGCGACGATCCGTAGCCTGTGACAGGGCAACGCGAGATTCTTCGATCCTGGTGAGCAAGCTGCCTTCTCCTGGTTCCCGAGGGGCGAGGCATCGGTTGTCACACGCGTGCAGGGCAACCGATCCCAGAGGCGAGTGTAACACGCCTACGTGCTATCCGGGTCTGAGGCGGCACCCGTGCCGGCCGTCGGGAGTGTCTACG
Organism: Spirochaetia bacterium; assembly: GCA_965203905.1. Taxonomy (GTDB): domain Bacteria; phylum Spirochaetota; class Spirochaetia; order SZUA-6; family Bin103; genus Bin103. Next base: position 332,851 of record CBDBDQ010000005.1, read on the forward strand.
TGAGGTTGTGGGGGCCGAAGGAGGCGGGCAGCAGGTCGGCCAGGGTGAAGCGCTGCCTCAGGCCGTCGGGGCCGCATACCAGGATGGGGACGGTGTCGGCGGCGAACTCGCGGATCTTCTGGCGGCAGCCGCCGCACGGGGTGCACAACTGGTCACCGCCGCCGGCCACCGCGATCTCGGTGATGCGGCGCTCGCCGGCCATGACCATGGCCACAATGGCCGAGGCCTCGGCGCAGATCCCTTCCGGATAGGCGGCGTTCTCCACGTTGCAGCCGTGGTAGATCGCACCGCTCTCGCCGCGCACCGCGGCGCCGACGTGGAATCCGGAATAGGGGGCGTAGGCCGCCGCCCGCGCGGCGATGGCGGCGGCGATGGTGGAGTCGGTGCTCACTCGCTGTGCGCCGCCAGCTCGGAGAACTGGTCGCCGGCGTGATAGGAGGAGCGCACGAAGGGGCCGGCCTCGCAGTGCATGAAGCCCATGGCGCGGGCCGCCTTGCGCAGCTCGGCGAACTCGTCGGGGTGCCAGTAGCGGACCACCGACTGCTGGTGCGTGGTGGGCTGCAGGTACTGGCCGACGTTGACGATCTGGACCCCGGCGGCGCGCAGGTCGCGCATGGTGGCCAGCACCTCGTCCCCCGTCTCGCCGAGCCCTACCATGAGGCTGGACTTGATGAGCAGCTCGGGGCCCAGGGTGCGGGCCGTCTCCAGGAACGCCAGCGAGCGCTCGTAGGTGGAGTTGGAGCGTACCAGGCGGGTCAGGCGCGCCACGGTCTCGACGTTGTGGGAGAGCACCTCGGGAGCGGCCGCCACCACCGCGGAGATCGCCTCGCGGGAACCGCCCAGGTCGGAGGTAAGCAGTTCCACGCTGCAACGCGAGACCGCCCGGATCGCCGCTACCGTGGCGGCGCACACCGCGGCCCCGCCGTCGCCCAGGTCGTCGCGGGTCACCATGGTAACCACCACGTGGCGCAGTTGCATCTTGACCACGGCCTCGGCCACCCGCTCCGGTTCGGCCAGGTCCAGCTCGGTGGGCAGCCCGGTATCCACCGAGCAGAAGCGGCAGCGACGGGTGCAGACGCTGCCCAGGATCATGAAGGTGGCGGTGCGGTGCACGCCCCAGCACTCGTGGATGTTGGGGCAGCGCGCCTCCTCGCACACGGTGGTGAGCCGGTTGGCGCGCATCAGGCGGCGCACCTCGCCGAACGCCTCGCTGGCCACCGGCCGGGTGCGCAGCCAGGGCGGTTTCCGCCGATAGGTGGTGGGCACTGGATTCGAGGCCGGCACGGCGGCCGGAGGCACGGATGTCGAGCTTGTCGTTAGCGCTGCGATGACGAACCGCCTTATTTCGTCCTCCGGCTCTGGACCAGAGGATGGTAACAAACGTAGATTGCGGGGCCGTGCAAGTCAATTCGCCGCCTCACGCCACCCGCGCCAGTTTCTGGGACACGCTGCCGCGCCCGATGCTGCTGCTGGCGCCGATGGCCAACGTCACCGACACCGCGTTCCGCCAGATCATTGCACGCTGCGGGCGCCCCGACCTGATGATGACCGAGTTCACCTCCTGCGAGGGGCTGTGCTCACGCGGTCGCGACCGGCTGCTGGCCGAGCTCACCTTCCATCCCAGCGAGCGCCCGCTGGTGGTTCAGTTCTTCGGGCCGCGGCCGGAGACCTTTTACCAGTGCGCCCAGCTCGCGCGCCGCCTCGGCTTCGACGGCATCGACATCAACACCGGCTGCCCCGACCGCCGGGTGCTGAAGCAGGGCGCCGGGGCGGCCCTGATCGGCGACCCCGGCCGCATGCGCGAGATCTACGCCGCCACCCGCGACGGCGCCGGCGGCCTGCCGGTGTCGATCAAGACCCGGCTCGGCATCGAACACGACATCCTCGAGGAGTGGCTGGGCGTGCTGCTGGAGCTGCGCCCCGCCGCCATCACCCTGCACGCGCGTACCGTGCGCGAGCTGTCCAACACCGCCGCCCACTGGGACGCGGTGGCGCGGGCGGTCGCCCTGGCGCGCGGCAGCGGCGTCCCCATCATCGGCAACGGCGACGCGCGCGACCCGGCCCACGCCCGCGAGTTGGCCGCGGAGACCGGCGCCGACGGCGTGATGCTGGGCCGCGCCATCTTCGGCAACCCGTGGCTGTTCCACCCCACGGTCAGCAAGCAGCAGCTGGGCCTCGACGCGGTGCTGGAGGTGATGCTGGAGCACGCCGCGCTGTTCGAGCGGCTGCTGGGCGAGGTGCGCCCGTTCGTCGAGATGCGGCGCCACTTCAAGGCCTACCTCAACGGGTTCCACGGCACCAAGCGGTTGCGCGTGGCGCTGATGGAGACTACCGACCTGGCTCATGCGCGGGCGGTGGTAGAAGAGTTCCGGGCGCGTGCGGCGCCACGGCCCGCAGCCCCCGCCGCGGAGCTTGCCGCCGTCGGCACGCACTGACGGCGGCGCTACCGGCCCTGGCGCGAAGGTTGCTCACGCCAGGGCACCCGACTACGTTGCCGGCATGAACCCCGTTCACCCGGTCTCGCTCCCGGAACCCTGGCGTCGACAGCCGTTCGTGGCCGCGCGCGAGGCGAGTTGGTCGCGTGACGGCTACAACCGCGACTGGCGTTTGATACCGGCGGCCGAGGAGCTCACGCTGGCCGACATCCGCGGCTGCGGCTGCGTAACCCGCCTGTGGTTCGCTCTCGACAACGGTAGCAGAATACCGCCGGGCCAGCGGCTGTGCGTCGCCGATCCGCTGCTGCTGCGCAAGACGGTGCTGCTGGTGTACTGGGACGGCGCCGGTCATCCCAGCGTGGAGGTACCGGTGGGGGACTTCTTCGGCATGGGCAGCGGCGAGGTGCGCAGCTACAGCAGCGCGCTGATCGAGGTAAGCGCCCACCCCGGGGCCGGCCGCGGCTCCTTCACCTCCTGGATCAGGATGCCGTTCTTCGAGCGTGCCCGCTTCGTGCTGCGCAACGACGGTGAGCTGCCGGTGCGCGCCTTCTGGCACGTAGACTACCAGCGCTGGGAGCGCCTGCCGGCGGATACCTGCCACTTCCACGCGAGCTGGCGCTGCGAGATGCCCTGCGCGGCGACCCCACTGGAGGCCGACGGCAGCGAGGGCGCCAACCTCACCGGCGAGCGCAACTACGTGATCCTCGACGCCACCGGCGAAGGCACCTACTACGGCTGCCACCTGACCGTGGACAACCACGCCGGCGGCTGGTGGGGTGAGGGCGACGACATGGTGTTCGTCGACGGCAAGCCGTTCCCCGGCTCCCTGCACGGCACCGGCCAGGAGGAGTACTTCGGCCAGGGGTGGGGCATGCAGGACGTGCAATATCCCTACTTCGGAACGCCGCTGTTCAACCACGGCCACCGCAACTGGGAAGGACGCTGGTCGATGTATCGCTTTCACGTGCTCGACCCGATCCCGTTCCGCAGCAGCATCCGCGTGACCCTGGAGCACGGCCACAACAACCACCGCGGCGACGACTATTCGTCGACCGCATTCTGGTACCAGAACGGGCCATGTGCGGTGCCGTCGCTGCCGGACGTGGCGCGGCGCCTGCCGCGTGACGCCGGCGACGGAGCGTGAGGCCGTCCCACGCGCGCCCCGAACGAGTAGGATAACAGCGATGTATGACCTCACTGAAAAAATCGCGGTGGTTACCGGCGCCAGCCGCGGCATCGGCCTGCACATCGCCCGCGCGTTCGCGGCAGCGGGAGCGCGGGTGGTGGTCACCGGCCGGTCGCGGGCGCGCCTGGAGCCGGCGCTGGCCACCATCGACGGAGAGTGTCTGCCGGTGGTGTGCGACCAGGCCGACCCGCGCGCCATCGAAGCGCTTGCGGACACGGTGCAGGAGACCTGGGGAGCGCCGGACATCCTGGTGAACAATGCCGGCGGCGGGGGCGGGGGTCCGGTACCGACCATGTCCCTGGAGGCGTGGCAGCAGGTGATCGCCACCAACCTGACCGGGGTGTTCTACACCACGCGCCGCTTCCTGCCCGGCATGCTGCAAAAGGAGCGGGGCGACATCTTCATCATCAGCTCCATGAACGGCAAGAGGGCCGACCCCGGCACCGCCGCCTACTCGGCCAGCAAGTTCGGCCTGCACGGCTTCGCCCAGGCGCTGTTGTACGACGTGCGCCGCTCCAACATCCGGGTGATGGTGATCAACCCGAGCCAGACCGACACCGGCGAGGACACCAGCCCTCCGCACGGCCCCGGCATCCATATGCACGCCGCCGACATCGCCGCCACCATCGTCCACCTCGCACGCCTCCCCGGCCGCACCCTGGTCCGCGACCTCGATGTCTGGGGCACCAACCCCTTCCCTCGTGGGTAAACCAAAGCCCGATATGAGACAACCGCGCGACTTGAGGAGCACAACGGATGTTGAAGGCGTTATCTTACCAAGTTCGAGGCATGGCGAAGACTGATGCTGAGTCCACAGTGAGCGCGACTTTCACTGTCGCCTCCCGAATTTGGAAGTACCCGCGAACGCCGTACTGGCCATACTCGCCAGCGCAATCCCGAGATGCAGGCGTTGTTGCCGATCCTGAGCGGTTCGTGGCGCGGGCGGTGGTGGTTGCCGAGAAGCTGGACGGCAGCAACACGCTGTTGCATCGAGGTGAGGTGTACGCGCGCAGCGTGTCCGCTCCGGCGACGGCGAAGTGGCTGGCGATGGTCAGAAAGCATCATGCGTGGAAGGTCACCGAACCGGAGACGTTTCTCTACGGCGAGGAAATCTACGGCGTGCACAGCATCGAGTACGATCCGGTGCCGGAGGACAGGACATTCTATGCGTTCGCGCTACGTTTCGCCGATGGATCGTTCGGTTCCTTTCGAGAGATGGTGGAGTATGCGCGGGCGCGCTCCATACCGGTGGTGCCGGTGCTGTTCGAGGGAACGTTCGGCTCGGTGCAGGAAGTTCGCGACTTCTTCCGCACGGCCCACGCCGAGCCGTCGGCTCTGGGAGGAGCACGGGAGGGAGTCGTGATCCGCCTTGCGGAGGGATTCCCGGCTGCCGACTTCGAGCGCAACGTGTGCAAGAGCGTTCGCGAGGGTCATGTGCAGTCCGACGAGCATTGGTCGAAGCGGTGGCGCCCGTGCCGCATCGCGCGACGGTAAGCGCGGCCACCTGTCAGTGGCTCGGGATGCCCGCGGAGGCGAGCGCGGCGCACCACTCGGCGAGCGCCTGCGCGCGGGAGGCGGGCGTGTTCCAGTGCAGCGGGCGCGGGCTGGTGGACGGCAGCTCCACGGTGGCGGCATCCAGGGCGGAGAAGTGCAGCCGCCACTCGCGGGCGCGGCGGCCGTTGAGCAGGATCGGGAACGGCCCGCGCTCGGCCAGCAGCGCGCCGACCCGGTTGGGCGTAGCGTCGCTGATGCGGTCGTCGCCGGAGCCGGGGCGCCGCACCCGGGCGTAGAGGTCCCACACCGCCAACCCGGTGCGATGCAGCGCGGCTATCCGTTCCGGGTACGGGACGGCGGGATCCTCGATCACGCCGCAGTGGCAGAGCATGCGCCAGAACCAGTTGTGCGGGTTGCCGTAGTACTGCTTCGACTCCAGAGACATGACGCTCGGGAACGAGCCGAGCACCAGTGCGCGCACCGGACCGGCGGGCAGGATCGGCGGCAACCCCGCGAGCAGCGGCGCCCGCTCCTGGTCAGAGTGCGCCCTCACGTTGCTGATGACCACCAACCCGCCGTCCGCTCCTGGTAAGAATGCGCGTTCATGTGCCGGATAGCGGCGACCGCGTGGCCCACGCGAAGCGCCGATGCGGGTCAGATGCCGAGGTCGCAGAGTTCGTAGTCGCGCAACACCTCGGCGCGGGTGGCGGCGTCGCTCCAACGGTTGGCGTCGGCCTCGGCTGCCAGCGGCTGGTAGGCGAAGCGCGGCTCGTCGGGATAGCGCTGCCGGCGCGCGTCGATGGCCAGCGCGATCACCCGGGCGCGGCGATGGATGCGCGCGTCGTCGTAGGGCTCCGGTGCCTCGGCGAGCACGCCGGCGACGCTGGCGCGGCGGTGGAAGCCGAAGGTCAGTGACACCCGGCGGCGGTCGGAGCGGTTGGCGAATGCGCCGTGCAGGATCTGGCGGTTGACCAGGGCGACGTCGCCGGGACGGCACACCATCGGCACCGCGCCCGGCAGGCGGTCGGAGCCGCCGTTGGCGGCGACCCAGGCCTTGATGTCGATCTTGCCCCGGCAGTGGGAGGCAGGGATCAGCCACAGGCCGTTCTCGGGGGTGGTGGGATAGAGCTGGGCCATGAAGTTGAAGCCGTGGGTGCCGGCGTCGAGCGCCGGGTCGTCCCAGTGGGTGGTGCCGTCCTGGTGCCAGGCGGTGGACGGCCCCAGCCCCGCCTCCTTGACCCAAATCCCCTCGCGGAAGGGCACGAAGTCGGGACCGTTGAGCTGCTCGGCTACCGCCAGCAGCCGCGGGTGGCCGTACAGCCGCAGGAAGCTGTCCATGAACTGCAGGGGGCCGATCATGCTGACCAGCACCTCGGCCGGGGCATCGGCGGGTGCGTCGTACTCGGTCATCCTGGCCTGGTAGCGGCCGCGTGAGGCGCCGGTGCCGCCGTACGGATCGCTCAGCGGCCGGCCGAACTTGAAGCGGTTGCTCCCGCGCGGGCCGGGCGACAGTGCCGGACGCCCCGCGACGTCGGTCGTGGCCGTACCTGACGTGGGCATCCGCTCCATCATGCGATCGAAGTCGGCGACCAGGTCGGCGGTCTCCTCCGGGTCGATCAGGTCCACGAAGATGTAGAACCCGGTGCGCCAGTAGGCGCTGGCGATGTGCGGCGCAAGCTCTCCCCGCGCCGTGAACTCCAGCGGGCCGCGATTGCCCAGTGCGGCTGCCCGCCGCACCCCGTCCGCGAGATATGCGTCACCCATGGTGCTCACATCATAGCAGCTTGCGGCGGGCGGGGCCGCACACGTCGCCGGCGCAACGGCGCAACCCCGCACCCGGTCAATCGCCGGCCTGCCGGCGGCGGCAGGCCAGGAGTGGCAGCAAGGTCAGTAGGTCAGCCGGCCCTGGCGGAACTCCGACACGATCGGCGCCCTCTGCAACTCGGCGATGATGTCGTCGCCGCCGGCCTTGCGCCACTCGGCAACGTAGGCATCCCAATCCGCGGCGGCGTCGAGGTCGCCGGTGATCGCCTTGAAGAAGAACTCGTTGAACAGCGTCTCCAGCGTGGCGCCCACGCGCGCCCGCACGTCCGCCAGACCGGTCTCGTTGAGGATGTCCCAGCGGTGGGGGCGCAAGGTGTACTGCTGGCCCGGATCGGCAAGCACCCAGTCGCGGTAGAAATCGGCCACCACGCGCGGCAGGAAGAACTTGGTGCGGTCCGCGGTCAGATACACCGGGTTAGAACCTGACCAACCCGACCGTCAACCGCACGCGCGCGCCATGCGCGCCATCCGTGACCGGAGCCAACGATACGGCCAGCCTGCCGGCGCTCCACCCGTAGCGGCGGGAGTTGACAGGCGGAAACGGTTGCATTCAGCGTGGTGGCGGACGCAGGAGGGATCATGCTTCTGAGCGAGCAGCAGTGCAGTCAGTACCGCGACGCCGGCTACCTGGTCGTACCGCGCCTGTTCGAGCCGGACACCGCGCGGCGGATGATCGATCACTACATGGCGGCGCGTGCCACGGGGCCGTTGCCCGGCGACTTCGGCGGGACCCCGGACCACCCGGAAGATCCTACCCACCGCTATCCGCGCATGATCAACATGCACGACTGGGATCCGCCGAGCGCGCGTTGGGCCACGGCTGCCAAGCTGCAATCGGCCGTGCGGCAGCTGATCGACGACGAGCCGGTGCTGCGCCAGACCATGATCTACTTCAAGCCGCCGCGGGGCCGCGGCCAGGGGCTGCACCAGGACGCGCAGTTCATCGCCGTCGAGCCGCTGCTCGGGGTGTGGGTTGCGCTGGACCGGTCGGACGAGCCGGTGGGCCCGATGACGGTGATACCGGGGTCGCACAGGCTGGGTCTGATGCCGGTGGAGGCGGCCGATACCGCGGTCTCATTCACCGAGGTGCAATCGGTGCTGCCGGAGGGTGCCGAGACCGTCGGCGTGACCATGGAGCCGGGCGACGCCCTGTTCTTCGACGGCAAGACGATCCACGGCTCATACGCCAACCGCACCACCGACCGCTGGCGGCGCAGCTTCATCTGCCACTACGTCGGCAAGCATTCCCGGGACTTCCGACCTGAAGAGGGCAAGCACGTATCCCACCTGCTGGATCGAAGCTGAGTCCGGATACCGTGACCCTGCCGGCGTCAGGGCCCCGAGATGGTAGGGCTTACATACTGACTACTGGCGCGGGCTCAGGTCTCCATGGGGCGCCGAGGGATGACTTCAAGTACGCTTTGGCCTTCGCTAACAGTGTGACCTAAAGGGAACGTGATGCTGCCGAATTTGGTGATGGCAAGCTCCGACAGCTTGAGGCTTCCATGGTGCACTTTCAACTCTACTTCAGTCCCCTTATCCGTTTTCTTCTGCGAAAACGTTCCCCATGCATAGCCATTGGACCAGAACCACTGAGTATCCTTATCCGCCGCCGCGAAAGACATCGTACCGGTAACTCCTGAGTACTGGAATCCGGTGAGTGTGGTCAGCGCCGCCCACGAGATCATGGCCCGAGCGTAATGATGGCCGCACTCGGCCTCGTTCCAGGGGCTGCGCCGGGTACCGTCAAAGCGCGAGCGGATCGCTTCGATGCACTTCAGACCGGAGTCGATCTGGCCTTCCTGCAGCATCCCAATCGCCGCGGCGTACTCGAATCCCGTCATACACTCGCTGTAGCCGCCGGTGACAATGTCAGGGCGGCCGCCGTCAGGATAGGAGCAGACGAGCAGGCCTTGCTCCCCATTCAGCGTGTATCCACGGGAATTGTTAAGATGGTTCCAGAAATCCTCCATGAAATTGTATTTCATGATACTGCGAGTGGTTTTGCCTACATTTCCTCTATTGAGCAAATATCCCAATCCGCAGACATGGGCCATACACTGACCCACTAGCTGGTCCACCAGGCAGCCTTTGCCGAGCTGAAGCTGCGGGTTCTCCAGGTCGGTGCGGTCCCTGTCAACAACCAATCCTGGGGCAACCCCGGAGAGGTTTCCTGGCGGGCGGATCTGCTGCTCGTAGTATTCGCCGTTGAACAGGTTGCCATCAATCCAAGCGCTGCCGCGATCGAAGAGGTCACGGCACGCCCCGGCAAAGTCGCCCTGACCCAGATACCGAGCGACTTCTTCGGCGGCCCGCAGAGCACCCAGATACCAGACGCCGATCAACGGATTTGGACCGAAGTACTCCGTATCGAGGGTGTGGTGCTGGGCGCCTTCCATGACGCCGTCTTTATCAGCATCCCAGCCTCCGGGTATCCAGGCGAATTCCAGGGCCTTTCGTGCCCGCGGCCACAAGTCGCGAAGAAACTCATCGTCTCCCGACAATTGCCACTCGCGATAGAGGCGCATAAGTGCCCCCATCTGTCCATCCGCTGCGGTAAGCCCCCACTCCTTTCCGGTACCCAAAGGCAGCGTCGAGCGGCAGTTCATAAATCCATCTTCCCTCGTCGAAAAGAGAAAATCGATCTTGCGCATGGAACAGGCGAGCTCGCCATAAAGAAAGGCCGTCGCCTGTTCGTAGTTCCACACATGGGTAGCAGATCCGTGGCAGCTTCCGACATCATCAGCGCACCCTTCCCAACCGTGAAAGAAACCGTCGGCTGTCTGAAAGCACGTCTGCGTGCGTAGCGTACTGGCGTTATAGAGTGCTGCCTCCTTAACCACCGCGGGGAGGTCGCTGGCGCAAACCGATGCCACAAAGGAAACGGTTTTCGACTCCAGGTCGGTCAGGTGAGGCACTGTCTGAAGCGCTACATCCCAGGCATCGCGGAATCGCCCGGTGTAATGATTGCCAACCCAGCCACTAGAGGCGCTATTCCCGCCCCATTCGTAACGGTTGGGGAAATACCAGGTGATCACGAACGTAATCGCCTTCTCCTCACCCGGCTCTAATTGGACGCTAACGGCAGTAGCACCTGCCGGACTATCTCCGCCGTTAGACTCCTCTTCCAATTCTCCATTCAGCGAGAATTCGTTCCAGAAATCCTGCAGCGGTTGCCAGCTCCAATCGCCAAATCCCCATGCCTGCTTTCGCGTTACTCCCCTCTTTGCAGTTGTCAACAGGGCAATAGAGCCGAATCCTTCGGAATCCGTAGCCATCCCCTCGCCATCCATAAAGATTCCCTGAAAACCCTCTTCCACCCGGCAGCGATTGCGCCTCTCCATAGGGCCCGCGTGGTCAGGTCGGAGTTTCATCTTTCCGGGTATGGCGCTCCCCGTGGCGGTGTCTTGTTGTCCTTGCCACACAAAAGGAGCTGCTATGGTAGGAGACTCCTTGTTTACACGACTCGATCCCAATTCCAACGCGCCGACGAAATTACCCAGACTGCCGCACACGGACGCCGTGATCGGCTCCCTGGCTCTGCTTTTTAGGACATAGCGAAGTAGCACAAGAGGAATACCACTTGACTCCAAATCACCGGGAATCATAGGATTGAAGGCTTCCAGGCGAACGTCCACCGGCACGTCCTTATCTTGTAACAGCGCCTGGGCCAGAGGATAGGCTGTAGCCAGACCGCAGCGGCGAAAACGTGGCAGCGCATAGTTTGGACCGGTAGATCCGTTGTAGGCCTCATAGTGTTCAAATTCGAGCGGGCCTTCCAGCGCTTTGGTAACCCTGCTACCGCCTGCACCTCTCACACTGATACAGAAGAATGTGTTTTTGGGCAAAAAACCCTTGGCCGGCCTGTTCCCCACCTCCCAATCGCGAAGGTCGCCGCGGCCTCCTAGTGAGATGGTTCCGGTTCCGATACCGCCTATCGGCATTGCCGCGCGTAGGAGATGCCGCTGATCGTAGGTAGTCAATACAGGCCACTTGGGGTTTAGGAGTCTCGCCAAAATAAGCTGGTCTTTTAGTCACTGTCGGGGAGTCAGCATGTAGTTCCATTCGCCGTGAAACCGATCGCGCTTCAGATTCAGTGCCTGCATCTGTTCGTCGCTCACCGTCTGCCCCGTCGGGTAGCTGTTGTGGTCCAACTCCGAGCGGATCGTCAAGCCGCTCCTGGTTCTCGTGTGGCCGATCAGGTTCACCACCACCTGCCGGCTCACCAGCGGTCGCCCGCGCCAGTTCTCGGTGATGTGACAGAACATCCGATGCTCGATCTTGTTCCACTTGCTGGTCCCCGGCGGAAAGTGACACACCGAGATGCGCAGCCCCGTGGCATCGGCGAACTGCTGCAACTCCACCTTCCACAGCCGACTGCGACTGCTGTTGGAACCGCCCCCGTCGGCCGTGATCAGCAACCGCCGCGCCTGTGGATACGCCATATGGCCCATCCTCTGCCACCACCTCCGCAGTGTCTCCACGGCGAATACCGCGGTGTCGTGATCCTCCCCCACGCTCACCCAGCCGGTGTCACCGGTCACGTCGTAGATCCCGTACGGAATCGCCTTGCCGAGCGTCTTATCCACGAAATCGTGCACCTTGACGCGCTCCGGTTGGCCCTTCGGGCGCCACTCTCGACCCCCGTTGCGGTACTCGCCCACCAACTCCTTTTTCTTGGTGTCAACAGAAACTACCGGCTGCCGCAGAGCCTGAAACGCGCGCACCCTCCGGTTGATGTGCTTGAACTGCGCATCGCGGTCGACATGCTGCGTGCCTTCCAGCGTCTTGCGGTTGGCCTGCAGGCTGTAGCCCAACTCATGCAACAGCCGGTTCACGGTCCGCTCGCTCACCGGGTGACCGGCCGCCTGCAGTTCCTCGGCCAGCCGCGCCGCGCTACTGCAGGTCCACAGCAACGGCCCCATCGGGTCGCCGCGGGTGACCGGGTCGACCAACCGCTCCAGCGCCTGTGTCAACTTCGGGTCGCGGGCGGTCAACGGCTTACGGCCTGCGCCGGGTCGTCGCTGGCGTCCGCTGTTGGCTTGTGCCCCTGCTGCTGCGCCGGCATCCAGTTCCTTCAGCCCGGCGTGAATGGTGGTCCGCGAGATCCCGGTGGCGGCTGCCACACAGGCGATGCCGCCACGGCCCAGCAGGCGCGCCTCCACCGCAGCCCAGCGGCGCCGGAGGCGCTCGTCAAACAATGGATTCAGGGCTGCGAACTTGGTCTTGACCGCTTGGGTGAGAATTGGGTCCACTACGTCTGAGTAGATTATCGGCTACTCCTTTCGACCACTTTATTTTGGCGAGATCCCTTAGTCTACCTTTCATTCTCCAGGCTCCTTTTGGGGACCTGCCACCCAACAAAAAAGGGAACCCACAAAGCTAGCTTGTGGAGTTCCCTTTCTCCTTGTCGCTAGGTTCCGTTACCTACTCATCCAGATAGAATTGAACCGGGTAAAATGAACTCCAGTTGTGCGTATCTGAACCCTTGAGTCCGATATGCGGGACATTTTGCAGATTATTGTTCACGATCACCGGAAACGGCATCTGGGCCACCGTTCCTATCGTCCAGAGATTCTCCGTCTGAGCATTTACCAGGTCTTTCCCCGCTCTAAAGCGAACCTCGGGATCCGCCGAACGGGTAAATGTTACAAGGTCGTTAATAAGCTTCTTGATATGCTCCGGCGGTTCCTCTCCCTGTTTTCCTTTGGTAGCGTTCCATTGCAGCCACAATGGCATGGGACTCCAGGGCACCTGTCCAAGCGGCCACGCGGGAGCCAGCGTGAAAATCGGTGTAAGAGTCAGAATAGGATCTGTAGTTCTCTCAATTACCCATTCCCCCATGTCAAAATCGTTGGCCCTCCAGCGAGTTATTTTCAGGCCGATACTGATCATTTCCAAATCGATGTTCAGGCCGACATCTTTCCAATACTCCAATGCCATTTCCAGGACATCCACTTTGGGGGTCAAGTACTCTGCGGTGGTCAGTGTCGGATTGAATTTTGTTCCGTCAGGACCCTCCCTGAATCCGTCTCCATCGACGTCCACCATTCCCATTTCATCGAGCAGCTCATTCGCCTTTTCTACGCTATAGTCGGCGAAGGATTGTTCATAGCTCTTTTCCCAAAACTGGCTCGTGGTAGTTACCGTCGATTGTGACGGAACGGCCATACCGAAAAAGACCTTTTCATTGATCGCTTCGCGATCGAGAGCATGCGATAGAGCTTTTCTGAAACGAACATCGTTGAAAATCTCTCTGAGGACAGGGTCAGGGTGAGTAAAGTTGGGATATATGGCAACCGCGTTTCCTCCGGTATGAGTAAACACGTAGGTTCTGTAGTTCCCTTTTTCTTCGTTCTCCTTAATTATGGGAAGATCGACGAATCTCAAGTTCTGGCCCGCCATCGTCGCTTCTCCGGTTACCGCCTTCATTGTCATCATTTCATTGCTGGAGGCTAGATTAACTCGGATATGGTCGATATAGGGAAGCTGATTACCTTCGGTGTCGACGAATGCAAAATAGGGATTGCGCTCGAATAGGATATGAGTTTCTGACCGTTCTATCGGGATGTACGGCTTGACGTTGGGTCTGACTCGATCAGGAAACACGATTCCATGCTGGCCGCCGTTCATGTAACTGTAGAACTGATACCAGTGATCGAAGCCCAGCTCTTTCGCCTTTGCTTCCAATTCGTTTTTGTCGACAAAATCAGCATGGTAGTTCTGCAAGTATTTATGAGGTGTATCGATTCCCCTGTCCCCCAATCGTACGTGGAACCAGGCATCAGGCTGAGTCAGCTCGAATTGTACGGTATAGTCATCGATCTTGCTCACATTTGATATGCCCGTCGGCACCCCGTCCTCGGGCGGTATCGGGCTTAGATCCTCGTTGTTTGCCACGTGCTTCCACCAGAAGAGGTAGTCGTCGGCCGTAAGCGGATCTCCGTTCGAGTACTTCAAGCCTTCCCACAGGTAGACCGTGAAGGACTTGTTGTCAGTTGAGTATTCCCAATCCTTGACGATATAGGGAAGCATCTCAGTTGCGGTCGGGTCCGAACGCAGATAATTCGCCCCGCGTATCCACACCAGTGCTTCACTTGCCCATCCGGTAGAAGCTAGTTGAGTTGCCCACACTACGGCGGTGCCACCGTACTTACCGACATTTTCATACGGTTCGATAACAGGCGGATCATCCGGCAGTCTTTGCGCCACCGGGGGTAGCTGACCGGATCTTACTCGCTCATCGAGTAACGGGGATTGGTTGAATTCCCTTATTCCCCATTGGGATGCGGTCTGTGGAGCGACAAACCAGCTGTCGGGAATACTGGGGTCGACAAGGCCTCTCTCGATGAAACCTTTGATCACCTCCTGTTTCTCAGCGAAGACGGCTGCAGGGACGATCAACGTAAGAGCCAACATGGCGAGAAAAAATCTTTTCATTTTTCTGCCCTCCTAGTTTCTATTATTGATGAATTTTGGCTCTTGTCAAGCTCACCCCCCGGGCCGGGACGGACCGGAGTTGGCATGGGAGAAACAGGGCTGCAAGCCTATACTGGGGGTTAGTCTTCGAGGGAGCGCGAAGTAGGCCGGCGATGCACTGGTGTAGCGCCCTGCGGCGAACCCGTTGTCAAGCTTGGTCCCGAGGCCCGTGGCGTTGTCATTGGTGAGGCTCAGCCCGCGACCGGTTGCGGTGGTGATCCATCCCGATAAGGAGAATGCGCAGTTGCTTCACGCCTTGGCCGCTCCACTCATTCCCAGGAGGAGTCATGGCACGACGCAAACGCAGAAGCAAACGCAGCGGCAAGGGCAATCGCTCGGCGCAGCCGCAGGTGGTGCACCCCGAGGCGGCAGGCCTGGATGTGGGCGCCACCATGATCTACGCGGCGGTACGCGCTGAGCGCGCCGAGCAGCCGATCCAATCGTTCCCGACCTTTACCCGCGATCTGCATGCCTTGGCCGATTGGCTGAGTACCTGCCAGGTAACCACGGTGGCCATGGAGTCGACCGGCGTGTACTGGATCCCGGTGCACCAGATCCTGGAAGCACGCGGCTTCGAGGTGGTGCTGGTCAACGCTCGCCACGTGCGCTCGGTGCCCGGTCGCAAGAGCGACGTCGAGGACTGCGAATGGCTGCGTTGCCTGCACTCGGTAGGGTTTCTGCGCGGCTCGTTCCGACCGGCTGACGAGGTATGTGCGGTGCGCTCCTTGTTGCGCCATCGCGACAGCGTGATCAAGACCGCCTCCCGCAGCGTACTGCACATGCAGAAGGCGTTCGATCAGATGAACGTCCATCTGCACCACGCGATCTCCGATCTGACCGGGCTCAGCGGCCTGGCCATCACCGACGCCATCCTGGACGGAGAGCGCGACCCGACGCGCTTGGCGAAGCTGGCGCACCCGCGGATCAAGGCCAGCCGTGCCACCCTGATCAAGGCTCTGGAGGGTGATTGGCGCAGCGAACATCTGTTCACCTTGCGCCACGCACGCCAGACCTATGCGCACTACCAGCAGCTCATCAGTGAGTGTGACCAGGAGATCATGGCCCGCATCCGCGCGTTCGAGCAGACCCAGGAGCCGCCCGCCGCGACCGCTACCGACCAGCAACCGCCGGAATCCCCTGAACCGGGCCCGGAACCGCCTGCGTCGCCTCCGCAAGCGTGCAACATGAAAGCCCACCTGACGCGGTTGTTCGGCACCGACCTGACCCTCATTCCCGGTATCGGCGACACTACCGCGCTGGTGCTGTTCAGCGAACTCGGCCCCGATCTGTCACGCTTTCCGAGCGCCGCGCAGTTCGCATCCTGGTTGAACCTCTGTCCGCAGAACAAGATCACCGGCGGCAAGGTGATCAGCTCTCAGACGGGGCCCGGCGCCAACCGTGCGGCACAGGCGCTGCGCATGGCAACCCAGACCCTGTACCGCAGCCACTCCGCGCTCGGTGACTTCTTCCGCCGCAAGCGGGCCCGCGTCGGCTCCCCGCAGGCGATTACCGACACCGCCCACAAGCTGGCGCGCATCATCTACCACCTGGTGACCCGCCACGTCCTCTACGATGACAACGTTCTGCTCCAGCAACAGCGCCAGGACCGTAAACGCCATGAACGGCGACTTCGAAATCAGGCCCGCGCTCTCGGCTTCAAACTCGTTCCGGAGGCTGCCTGAATGCTTGGTTTCTAAGGAGGTTCTCAATTGCGGGATCGCCAGATCCCGCACGGCAGCGGGAGAGCGGACGGCGCGGCCTGAGGGCGTGATGGCAAGGGCGGCGGACAGCAGCGCGCAACACGCCGGCATGGCCGGCGCGAGCAATAGTGAGCGGCCGGTGGAACCGGAAGTGGTAGCGTGGGCACGAGTTGCCGGACCTGGAACTGTGACCGCCGGCGATCCGGTCAGAGACCCTGCTGTGGCGCAAGTACGTGGACCGCTCCCATTGCCTCGGCTTGCGCTCCGCTGCCGGGAGCACAGATGCGCTATATGGCCACCAGCCAAGCACCAGTTACTGGCAGCGCTCGGTTTTCGGAGCCTGCGCTTTGGAAGGCGACAGCGCGAGATCGGTTCATCGGAGCCGTGCGCCTGGCAACCGAGAGGGGCACGTGAGCATCGGTAGTGGGGCGTGCGAGCGAAGCCTTGAGCGTCGCAAACGCCGGTACCGGCGTTCCACCGTCCCACCGCCTCGAGGCCTCCGAGCCCCTGTTCTACGCCGCGCTCGTCACCACGCTCCGGAGATACTGCGCGACCGGATCAGCGATTTCGAACGCCGCTGGCAGAAAGCGTCGCCCGATGATGGTGGTCAGCATCGAAGGAGCTCCACTGGGTGCTGACGTCGTGCCATCCACCCGCCGTAGGCACTTCGGGTCATGCCTCGGCGTCACCTCCCCTACTGCGTCGCTCTCATCTCTCCGTAACCTGAAAGTCTCAGCTCTTCGGCAAAATGGCAAGAAACGAAATGTTCCGGCCTACCGCCAACGGGGGCGAGCTCCGGCTCGTCTTGTTGGCATCTGTCTTGAGCATAAGGGCATCTAGGATGGAAGTTACAACCTGCCGGCGGATCGGCCGGATTCGGTACATCGCCACCCAACGGTAAGCGCTTCCTACCTGAGCGCGGATCTCCTACCGGAACCGATTTAAGTAATGCCTCGGTATAGGGATGCTGCGGTGTCTGGTACAGATCCTTGAACTCTGCTATCTCTACTATTTTGCCAAGATACATAACCATGACCCGATCACTTATATGTTCTACCACGCTTAGATCATGGGCGATAAAGAGATAGGTCAAGTCGAACTCGTCCTGCAAGTCCTCCAGTAGATTCAAGACTTGCGCTTGGACCGACACGTCCAATGCCGAAACCGGCTCGTCACATATGATCAGTTTGGGATTCACGGCCAACGCCCTCGCTACCCCTATCCTCTGTCTCTGCCCTCCGCTGAATTCATGGGGATAACGATACATCCCACGTCGGTCCAGACCGACAAGCTCAAGCAACTCTTCCACGCGGTCCGTTTGTTCCGTCCGATTACCGATTTTGTTTACTCTTAGGGGCTCCGCCATGATGTCGCGAACCGACATCCTTGGATCCAGAGAGGAAAAAGGGTCCTGAAATATGATTTGGATATTACGCCGTACACTTTTCAGCTCCTCATTGTCCGCCGCAGTAACATCCAATAATCGCTCATCGTGCAGAAACCTGATTCTCCCGTCAGTGGGCTCTATCAACCTATTGATACAGCGGCCGGTAGTCGATTTTCCGCAGCCACTCTCACCGACAAGGCCCAATGTTTCGCCCTCCCTTATGGAGAATCCGACGCCGTCGACCGCTTTGACGTGACGTGAGATCCTCTGGAAAATACCCTTACGTATGGGGAAATATTTCCGCAGATTTTCCACCTCTAGCAGCGGACTATCCCGAGTCACATGACTTCCTATTCATTTTCATATAACCAGCACTTCACTTCATGGTCGTTTTCAATTCCGAAGATCGGCGGCTGCTCGGTTCGGCATATTTCCATCGCCAGTGGACAACGCGGCTCAAAGTAACATCCTTTCGCTAAATCGGTCGGTCCGGGCACCGTCCCAGTGATAGGAATCAGCCGCCTGTTCATACCGATTTGGGGAATAGATTCCAAAAGTCCTTGGGTATACGGATGTTTGGGGTTATAGAAAATATCATCAACGAGCGCTCTCTCTACGATCTTGCCGGCATAGATCACGATCACTCTGTCTGCCATATCACCGATCACCTTGAGGTCATGAGTGATAAACATGACCGCTGCCTGGAAGTCGCTTTTCAGCTCATAGATCAAGTCCAATATCTGGGCCTCAATTGTGACATCGAGCGCGGTCGTCGGTTCATCGGCAATGAGCAAGGTGGGGTTACAGGAGAGCGCCATAGCTATCATTACCCGTTGCCTCATCCCACCGCTCAACTCGTGCGGATATTGCGAGAGGCACTGCACCGCGGCGGATATACGTACCTTCTCCAACATTTCCAGGGCTCGTTCACGGGCCCTTTTCTTATCAGCCGATTGGTGCGTTCTGACCGCCTCCATGATCTGTTCGCCGACCGGGTATACCGGATTGAGAGAGACCATTGGCTCTTGAAAGATCATCGCGATCTCGTTTCCTCTAATCGCTCTCATCCTCTTACCGTGGGGATCGAGTGAGGTGATTTCTATCGGATCTCCGTCATGACCGTAGTAGGTGATAGTGCCGTACTCAATCCTCCCCCGCGGTTTCGCTATCAACTGCATGATCGACAAAGCAGTTACGCTTTTACCACACCCACTTTCGCCGACAACTCCGAGTGTCTCGCCCCTGTTTATCGAGAAACTTACGTCATCTACAGCCTTTACGATTCCTTCTTCGAGATAGAAGTAAGTACTAAGATTCTCGACCTCCAATAGTCTCTTCTCTTCGGTCAGCATTAGCCGTCCTACATTCGCAAATGCCGCGAACTGCGGCCAAACCACATCCAAACGTAACACGTTCCAGGGCACCCTGAGTGACTCATCACGTCGCCCCTGCCGTTGGCGCCAGCGCCGAATATCCCACTCGACCTTATGAACTGACCGTGCTTGCCGCGACCGGTCCACCGGCGACCAGGTCGGCCAGCTCTAGCGATACGGATCCGCTGCATCGCGCAAGCCGTCTCCGACGAAATTAAACGCAAGAACGACAACCACAACAAAGGCTCCCGGAATCAACATCCAGGGGTACAGGGCCACCGTCTGAAACCTCTGCGCCCTTTCCAATAGAACGCCTAGACTTACCACCGGCGGTCTCAAGCCAATGCCAAGAAAGCTCAACGCTGTCTCAGCAAGAATCATGAATGGGATAGAGAGGGTGACGCTGACGATCACGTAACTGATAAAATTCGGAATCAAGTGACGACCGATTATCGTTGTACTAGGTGCGTTATAAGCAACCGCAGCAGAAATAAAATCCTCCTCTCTGAGCGAAATGAACTTACTCCGGACCACTCGCGCCAGCCCCGTCCAACCGATGATTGAGAGGATCACGGTTATGGCAAAATACACTTGGATCGGGCTCCACTCTCTAGGTACGGCCGCCGCTAACGCCATCCATAACGGGATCTGTGGTATCGACATCAACATTTCGATGACGCGTTGGATCGTCTCATCAACCAGGCCGCCTAGAAGTCCCGACATTCCCCCAACCACAAGCCCCAAGACAAAACTGATAAAAACTCCCACGAACCCTATTGTGAGAGAGATCCGACATGCGTAGAGGGTTCGGCTGAATAGGTCACGCCCAAGTCTATCTGTTCCAAAAAGAAAAATTAGGCCTCCATCCGCTAGGCCGAAAAAGTGTATATCCGTCTTAATCAATCCCCACAATCTATACTCCGTACCGCGAACGAACAAGCTAAGCGGATAGCGTCTGTCGGTAACCGCCGTCACGGTCAACTCGAATGTTTTCCTATCGAGACTCTGTTTTAGGCTATATGCAAAGGGCCGCACATGAAATACACCATCCGCATCTATGAAGTGTAGTCTTTGGGGCGGAAAGTACTTACCCGGAAACTGCTCGTGCTGCCCGTAGGGCGCAAAGAATTCCGGAAACAAAACACATACACAGTACAAACACGCCAACAAATAGAGACTGATCTGAGCCACTTTATGTCTTTTGAATCGTCGCCAGGTCAATGCCCATTGTGACTGGAAGGTTTCAGTATCGGTAGTGTTCTCCACCTCTTTATCAATCATTTATCAATCAATACTTGATCCGAGGATCCAACGCCGCCAGGAGAATGTCTGATATCATCGTGCCGATCACGGTCAGTGTGCTCAAGATGAGGATAAAGCTTCCGGCAACGTACATATCCTGAGCTTTTAGTGCGTCTAACAGGCGTGCGCCGGTGGTGGGAAGATTGAGGACAATCGAGGTAATTGCCTCTCCTGAGATAATGGCAGGAAGCAACCATCCGATAGTGCTGACGACAGGTAACACCGCGATCCTAAAGATGTGTTTCCACAGAACAATCCGTTCGGCGAGTCCCTTGGAACGCGCCGTCTGTACATACGCCTTTCTCATCTCATCCAGCATGGTGCCGCGCAGCACCCGTACCAGCCCTGCGGTGCCGGCGGTGCCGAGCACGATCACTGGCAGGACCAAGTGCTTGCTAAGGTCGATAAGCTTCGCCAAACTCCATGACGCACCTTGAAAACCCTGGGAGTAGAGCCCGCCCAGACTCCAGCCAAATGCCTCATAAAAGATAAACATGAGGACGAGGGCCAATAAGAAATTGGGAGTGGCGACGCCGATAAATGCAAAAAACGTAAAAATGTAGTCGAAAAGAGAATACTGCTTAACCGCCGAGTATACGCCGATAGGGACTGCCACGATGTAGATGAATAACAGGGTCACGGTAGTTATCAGAATGGTAGGTGGTATTCTTGATAATAAGATCTCCTTGACAGGACGATTTTCTTCAAAAGACATGCCAAAATCACCTTGAAGAAGGATTTTTTGTATCCATTTGTAGTATTGTATAAATATTGGTTGATCGAGGCCGTAACGGTGACGCAAGGCGGCAATTTGCTCATCAGCAATACTTCCGTATGCTTCCTGTAGTTCCAGAATCCGTGTGGTTAGAATGTCTCCTGGGGGAGCCAGGATTATGACAAACGAGACGATTGAAATGAGGACCAGATTTGGTATAACGAACAAAATTCGTCTTATGATGAATGTGATTAGCTCGCTTCCCATAATGCCAACCAATAAGGGAACCCATAGATCATCGACACACCAAGAGCGGTCACCGCAGCAACCGAGCCTGAGCGGTGCCCTGCCGCGCAAGACGCGCCGCGCCCTCGCACCGACGCGCGTCTTGCGGGTGGGAGATGGCGTACAGCGGGATGATGGAGAGGCCGCAGTCTTCCTTGCCGATGGAGTAGACCACGTAGAGGCTGCCGTCGTGCTCATGGGCGTAGGGGTAGGACCACTGCGGCGACTTGGCCCGCCCCGGCAATCGCAGGGCGGGGCTGGCGCCGTGGCGGATGCGCCACACGCGGCTGAAGGCGCGCTCGCCCGGCGCGGCGACCGCCAGCACCAGGGTGTGGCGGTCGGGCCCGACGTTGCCGACCAGGAACGCCTGACCGGTAGAGAGGTGACCGGCGTAGGGCTTGCTGGCGGTCAGCGGCACGTTACTGGCCGCGAGCGGTGTCCAGGTGCGGCCGGCGTCGGAGCTTGTCGAGACCAGCGCCACCTGCTCCCGCAGCCCGGGCAGGCTGCCGGCCCGGAAGCGGATGATGGCGGTGCAGTCGCCGGTTCCGGGCCACACCAGCACGCTGGTCTCCGCGAACTGCATGTCGCACCCCGCCGGGCGCGGGATCTCCGTGCGCTCCCAGGCCAGCGGGGCCTGCTTGCTTGTGGCCACCACCGCGTTCTGCCGGCCGCTGAGGCCGCCCATGATCCAGCGCCCGTCGGGCAGCCGGGTGGGCGCGTCCATCGGCCAGAAGTCGTGCGCCACCGCCTCCGCGTACAGCTCCCAGCGCCCGCGGTCCGGGTCGAGGCGAAACGCGTCGGTCACCAGCCCTGGAAACGTGCTCGCCGCGTCGGCGGCATCGCGCGGGCGGCCGAAGCGTGGCACCAGCGACCACAGGACCCCGTCCTGGACGTGGAACACGCCGTGGCTGCGTGCCTCCGCACCGTCCAGATTGGGACCGATCACCTCGGCCGGCCCCCAGCGGCGGGCACCGTCA
The DNA here is from genome assembly GCA_965203905.1 of Spirochaetia bacterium. GTDB lineage: Bacteria > Spirochaetota > Spirochaetia > SZUA-6 > Bin103 > Bin103. Next base: position 355,008 of record CBDBDQ010000005.1, read on the forward strand.
CCGGCCGCGCCGCGCCGCCCGCACTCCCGTTCCAGCAGGCTGTTCTCGTCCACCGGGCTGCTGCCCCAGCTCGCGTACCAGGTACCGGCGTGGTGCACGATGGCGGCGCCGTGCAGGAACCCGTCCCCCTGCGAGCCGCGGTGCACCACCACGTGGGTCACCTCGTCAAGCAGCGGGATGCGGTCCACCGCGGGGAAGGCGTCGCCGCCCCAGAGCCGCTGCGCAGCCTTACTCACGTGCCATCGTCATGAAACGGCGGAGTGCCCCGCCCACCCGACACGGGCAGGGTACGGGGCACTCCTGCTTGCGAAGGGTGACGCGCGTCAGCGCATCGCCTTCCACACGGCGTTCTTCTGGTCCGTAATCGCCTGGCCGCCGCTGGCGTACCACTCCTCGACGTAGGCCTCCCACTCGGCGTCGAGGTCGATGTCGGGCTCGATCTGCATCCGCAGCAGGCGGCTCGACTCCAGTCCGCCGAGTCCGGCGCGGTACTCGCCTTCCGCCTCCACCCGGTCCTCGATGATCGGACGCTGCACGTAGTCGACGTAGGCGGCGCGGTTCTCGAACACCAGCGGGCTGGTCACCATCATGTTGTCGCGGCGGAAGAACCACGAGAAGATGTAGTTGCCGGCCGCTGCCTGGTCCTCGGCGGTGTCGATCTTGGAGATGACGCGGTTGTCGCCCTCCTCCCAGTGCACGCCGGGCAGGCCGAACGCGGCCAGCGCGGCGCCCTCGTCGGTCGCCAGGTAGTCGATGAGCTGGATCGCCTTCTCGGGATGCTCGGCGTGGGAGAAGATGATCAGCCCCGGCGAGTAGCCCTTCACCCCCTGGCCCGGCATGCGCCGCCGTCCCTGCGGGTCGGGCGCCGGCGGAATGAAGCTGACCTGGGCGTGCGGCACGCCGCGCTTGAACTCGGTCCACCACTGCGAGTAGCCCTCGTCCAGGTGGGTGTTCCACCACCACAGCGTGCCGTAGGTGTCCTGGCGCTGCTTGTCCAGCCACTGCGGCCGCGTCATGATCGGGAACTCGGGATCCACCAGGCCCTCCTGGAACAGCCGGCGGAAGTAGCGGATCGCCTCCTTGGTGCCCGGGTGCACCGCCCACCACACCAGGTCGCCGTCCAGCTCGTCCCAGTGGCTGATCAGGACGCCGTGGCCGCCGAGGATGTACTCGATCATGCTGCGCCGCCCCTTGGCGGGATAGCCGCCCGACAGGCCGTAGGTGTCGGCCTTGCCGTCGCCGTCCGGGTCGTCGTGGGTGAATGCCCGCACCACCTCGTAGTACTCGTCGAGGTCCTGCGGCACCGACAGCCCGAGGGTGTCGAGCCAGTCCTGGCGGATGGTGTAGCCCCATTCGAAGCCCCAGGAGTTGAAGCGCGCGTTGATGCTGTAAGTGTCGCCGTCGGGACCGAACGGCCGGTACCACTGCGCCTCGAACGGCCGCGCCTTGAGCACGTTGGGGCCGTGCTCGGCGAGCAGCGCGTCCAGGCCGATGATCACCTCGTCCTCGGCCAGCTCCATGATCTCGCGCTGGGCATCGGCGAACCACGCCTCCAGCAGGTCCGGGTAGTCGCCGGACGCCAGGATGGTCTGGGTGGTCTGCCGGTACTCTCCGGGGGACTTGGGCTCCCAGTTGAACTTGGCGCCCACCGCCTTCTCCAGCTCGCCCTGCACCAGGTTGCCCTCCTGGTAGGTGCCGAGCATGCGCGAGATGATGTGCAGCTCCGGCACCTCACCGGCGGCGGCTTCGCCTTCCCCGCCGGCCAGCACCAGCCCCGCCGGCGCCGCCAGCAGCACTGCAACGAACAATAGTCTTACGTATCGCATCACAACCCTCCTAAGTTGCCTACAGCGATTTCCGGCGCCACCGCGCCGGAGCTCATCCCTTTACGGCGCCGATCATAACGCCCTTGGCGAAGTGCCGCTGCAGGAACGGGTAGATCAGCATCACCGGTAGCGTGCCGACCATCACCGTGGCCATCTTGACCGTGTCGGCGGTGACCGATCCCGCGGTCTGGTCGCCCGAGGGCATGTCGAACTGGTCCTCGAGCTGGGTGATCAGCAGGCTGCGCAGGATCACCTGCAAGGTCCATTTCTCCTTGTTCGGCAGATAGATGATTGCCGTGAAAAACTCGTTCCAGTAGCGCACCGCGTAGAACAGCCCCACCGAGGCCAGCGCCGGCAGCGACAGCGGCAGGATGATGCGCAGCAGGATCACCAGGTCGTTGGCGCCGTCGATCCTGGCCGACTCCGGCAGGCTGTCGGGGATGTTCTTGAAGAACTTGATCATGATGAACACGTAGAAGGGCCAGACGAGCTGCGGCACGATCAGCGACCACAGCGAGTTGATCAGCCCGGTCTCGCGCACGATCACGTAGGTGGGGATGATCCCGCCGCTGAACAGGATGGTGAAGTAGGTGAGCAGCGATATCACCCTCACACCGGGAATCCGGGTCGACAGCGGGTAGGCGTAGAGGGAGGTCACCGCCAGGCTGAACAGGGTGCCCACGATCACTACGAACGCCGTGTTGAGGTAGGAGCGCATGATCTCCGGCGTGCGCAGCACGAACGACACCGCCGCCAGCGTCGGCTCCTGCGGCAGCAGGATGGCGCCTTTGCCGAGCACCGCCTGGGGGTCGCTCAGCCCGAACATGAACACGTACCACATCGGGTACAGCATCACCACGCCGGTGAGCGCCAGCAGCAGGTGGTTCAGCGCCACGCCGGGCGCCGGCAGCCGGAACGTTGCGGCACCAGGGGCGGCCCTCAAAACACGCCCTCCTCGCCCACCTTGCGGATCGCCCAGTTGGCGGCCAGCACCATCCCCAGTCCCACCACCGACTTGAAGAAGCCGACGGTGGCGCCGATGCTGTACTGCCCCTCCTGGAACGCGGCGCGGTAGGTGTAGGTGTCGAGGATCTCGCTGACGTCGTACACCACCGGATTCTGCAGGATGAAGATCTGCTCGAAGCCGGCATCGAGGATGTGGCCGATGCGCAGGATGAAGATGATGATCACCACCGGCATGATGGAGGGCAGGGTGATGTACCAGATCTGCTGCAGCTTGCGCGCCCCGTCTATGGTGGCCGCTTCGTAGAGGTCGGGATCGACCCCGGCCAGGGCGGCCAGGAAGATGATGGTGCCCCAGCCCGCCTCCTTCCAGATGTCGGTGAGCACCAGGGTGCCGCGGAACGCCCCCGGGTCCATCAGCATGTTGGGCGCCAGCCCGATCGAGTCGCGCAGCAGGTTGGTGATGACGCCGGTCTGCGGGGCCAGGAACACCACCGCCAGGTGGCCGATCACCACCCAGGAGAGGAAGTGCGGCAGATAGAGCACGGTCTGCACGCCGCGCTTGTACCAGCTCACCCGCACCTCGTTGAGCATCAGCGCCAGCACGATGGGGACCGGGAACACGAACACCAGCTTGAGCAGGCTGATGACCACCGTGTTGGTGATGATCAGCTCGAAGAAGGGGGAGCTGAAGAAGCGCTCGAAGTTCTCGAACCCGACCCACGGACTGCGCCAGATGCCGCGCGACAGGCGGAAGTTCTTGAACGCGATGGTGAGCCCGTACATCGGCAGGTAGCGGTAGACCAGCAGCACCACCGCGCCGGGCAGCAGCATCAGGTACAGGTAGCGGTGGGTGATCAGCGGCGCGTACCACGCCCGCCGCCGCGTAGCCGCGGCCTGCGCCTCGGTGGCTCCGGCACTCATGGTGTGGCAGGTAATCGGCCGTGGGTTCGTTTCGCCACCGCGTGTCCTTCGCTGAAGCGCCATTATAGCGCACCGGCGTGGCCTGTCACGGACTCGAACAGGGAGTTCCCGGACCCGCGGCAGTGGCCGGTTCCGACCGGCGGAGCTGCCGTGGTGTCCGCGACACGGCTCCAGTGACGCCCAGAGTAGCCCGGAATAGTGGCATCTAGGCCTGGTCGCGGTCACGCGGCCCTCGCGTCGCCCCATTGACCCCGTTGACCCCTGTTGACCCCATTGACGGCCGCCCGTTGCCGCCCTATGGTGTTAGCTTCCATCCTTATCTGTTTCGGATGCGCGCGCTGAACAGACGCCGCGGCGTCGGCGTGCTGCCGTGATATCCACAAGGAGGGGCTGAGACAAAGACCACCGGAAACCCATCGGGGAACATCGCTCGGTTGATTGTCGGACCCAAGTCCGAAAGGAGTGTGTCATGAAAAACACTTTACGACACCTGATAGCGTGCGCTGCGCTGGCGCTCGTATCGCAAGTACCCTTGTTCGCTACCGGACAGGCGGCCACCGCTACCACCGTGGCGGCTCCGCTCGAGGTCATCTCCAGGACCTTTATCGATGTATACGACGAAAACGACGTCCTGGACCTGCTGCAGGAGCGGCTCGGTTTCGAGATCGACTGGACGCGAAAGTCCTCATCCGATTACCGCGAGCAACAACTGGTCGTACTGGCATCCGGAGATTATCCCGACGTCATGGAATTCCTCTGGAGCGACATCTTCAAGGATGTCAGGCAGAACGCCGAGGACGGAGTCTTCAGACCCCTGAACGATCTGCTTGAACAGCATGGCCAGAACATTCTGGCAGCGCGTCCCTATGACGAACAGTGGTACAAGCCGCTGGATGACGGGGAAGTCTATTCCATACCGACACGGTTCAACAGTTGGCTGGCCGAGCATGGGCTGCTCGTGCGTACCGACTGGTTGGCCAATCTGGGGCTCTCCGTACCGACCAATCTGGACGAGCTCTACACGGTACTGCAGGCGTTTACCAACGACGACCCGGATCAGGACGGACGCAAGGACACGTTCGGATCGGACTGCGTCTCGATCATCTCGGGACGCCAGACCGGGTGGCGTTGCGACCTGAACCGAATCATAGCGACCGCTTTCGGGGTCAACCCCAGCCACGGCGGCGGAACGGCCTGGGACGTGATAGATGGGGAACTGGTCAACTGGCTGGTCAACCCCGCCTATCTGGACGTGGTCAAGTATGAACGGCGACTGTACCAGGAAGGTCTCATCGACCCCGAGTATGCAATCATGACGCGGCCGAACCGGCTCGACAAGATCTACGCCGGGACGTACGGCGTGCATCGCTGGCCGTTCACCCACCTGGACAGCACCTCGTCGTGGTGGACCGGTCTTACCAACGGAAATCCGGGCTTGGAATTCGCCTGGATCGAGCCGTTCACCGATCCCCAGGGCAGACGCCGCCACCTGGAGATGGGCATCAGCACGGGCAGCTTCCAGTCGTCGGTATTTTCCGAGAGCAGCCAACCGGAGAACGCCATCAAGCTGATCGACTTCCTGGCCACGGAGGAGGGCGCACTGCTGGCCTCCTACGGTCAGGAGGACGTGCACTACCACTACGAAGGCCAGAACCTCATCGTCACCGAGATGACCGAAGATGAAAGGAAAAGCAGTGGAGCATACGTGTACTCCTGGTTCTTCAGGAAGACCAACGTGTTGCCGATCAACGAGTATCACGCTGACATCGTGGCCAACTACCTCAAGTTCGTGGAGCCGAAGCTGACCTTCCCGCCGCTCCCGGCGGGTGTCAAGTACGGGGCCGGCTTGACCGATCTCGTATTGAGCCGCATCACCACCATCATTACGGCGGGCGACATCGACGTCGACGCCGAGTACGCCGCCCTGGTGGCAGAGTGGCTCGACAAGGGCGGCCGTGAGATCACCGCAGAGGTGAACGCCTACTATCAGACACTGAACTGACCGTGGTCATCGCGGGCTTCGGAGGAGCGCCTCCGAGGCCTGCGGTGATGCGGCTGACGGCTACCATAGACGCCACCTGCTGAAACCGTGAGCAAGCAACCGAAGATCAGCGAATTCTGGAAGGCCAGACAGCTCTATCTCATGATGATTCCCGGTCTTCTGTTTCTCTTCGTGTACCGCTACCTGCCCATGTACGGCGTCGTCATTGCCTTCAAGGACTTCCGAATCGCACGCGGTATCCTGAGAAGTCCGTGGGCGGGTCTGATCAATTTCGAGGAATTGTTCCTGTCCCCGTTCTTCGAGATGATCCTGCGCAACACCATTATCATCAGCGGACTAAAGCTGATCTTCGTGTTTCCCGTGCCGATCATCCTGGCGCTCATGTTGAATGAGGTGTCCGGGCTACGCCTCAAGAAGACCATTCAGACGGTCCTCTACCTGCCCCACTTTCTTTCCTGGGTAGTGATCGGAAACCTGATCTTCATCCTGATTGCACCATCCACCGGAGTGTTGTCGAATTTCCTCCAGACGCTGGCCGGCAGGCAGATCGACATGCTGATCCATCCGGACAAATTTCGCATTCTGCTGGTGATCAGCGAAATCTGGAAGGAGGCGGGCTGGGGCACGATCATCTTTCTGGCGGCGCTGGTCGGCGTCGATCCGAATCTCTACGAGGCATCGTTGATGGACGGTGCCAAGAAGCTGCAGCAGATCTGGTACATCACGATCCCCGCCATCATGCCGATCATCATAATCATCTTCATCTTGCGCCTGGGATACGTGATGGACGCCGGTTTCGAACAGATATTTGTGCTCCAGAACGTAATGGTGTACCAGAAGAGTGAGATCATCGATACCTACGTCTACAAGGCCGCCTTCGAGCAGGGCCGCTACGCGCTCGGGGCGGCTGCCGGCCTGTTCAAGTCGGTGATTGGAATGGCCCTGGTTCTGCTCGCCAACCGGCTCACCAAGACCGCCGGCAACGAGGGGATGTGGTGACCCGGTGAACACCCGCCCGAGACGCCACTTCGGCTACTATCTGAACATCGCCATTCTGCTCCTCATCGCGATATTGATGACCTACCCGCTGTGGTACGTGTTCATGTTCAGCGTCAGTTCGAGAGGCGCTGTGTCAAGTGGAGAGCTGCTCTTCTACCCGAAACAATTCACGTTGAACAACCTGCGCTTCGTGCTCAGCTCTCCCGAGGTACGGGACGCCTACTACACCACCTTCCTGGTGGTGGTACCCGGTACCATCATGAGCCTCATCGTTACCGCGCTATTGTCCTATCCGCTGTCTACGAGAATCCCGGGCGTGCCCCTCATTTCGTTGCTGGCCTACATCACCATCGTGTTCCACGGCGGCATCATTCCTACCTTCGTGATCGTCAAGGCCACCGGTCTGCTGGATACGCGATGGTCTCTGATTCTTCCGCAACTGGTCAATCCATTCTACATCTTCATCATGGTCAAGTTCTTCCGTCAGATTCCGGCGAGCCTGTCCGAATCCGCCAACATGGACGGCGCTAGCGACTTCACCATCATGTTCCGCATCATGCTGCCCCTGTCGCTGCCGGTGTTGGCTACCATCAGCTTGTTCTACGCGGTACGCTACTGGAATTCGTTCTTCGATGCCGTCATCTATATCTCGGATCCGAAGAAACGTCCGCTGCAAGTGCTGTTGCGCAACCTGTTGATCATCGACGAGCACGATCCGGTCGGCGCCAGCACTTCCAAGGAACGGGCCGGGATAACGCGAGAGGGAATCAAGATGACCACCACCGTGGTCACCGTGGTACCGATTCTGCTGGTGTATCCGTTCCTGCAGAAGTACTTCGTCAAGGGATTGATGATCGGAGCCGTGAAGGGATAGACCGGTCGAAGGAGTTACCTGTGAGCAACCATGCAGTCCTGTGGGATCCCCGCGTCCCACTGCCGTCCGGCAACGACATCGAGGCATTGCCCAGTGTGCGCCTCACGACGATCAAGCCTTACGATCCATACCACGACGGGTACCAGTTTCACCACGGTCCCGCCATCTATGAGCACCGGGACACCATGTACGTTTCGTATGCCGTCAACAAGCGCAAGGAAAACACGGCCGGCGAGACCGTCCTGGTGCAGCGCAGCACCGATCGGGGAGGCTCCTGGACCGACCCTCGGATCATGCAGCCACCGCCGCCGCACACCGGCTACACCCACGGCGTGTTCATGGCTCAAGAGGGGCGTTTGTGGGCGTTTCATCCGCAGTTCGGCGACAATCCCTTCCCGCCACCGCCGGAGACCTACTTCTACAACCGGTTCCGCGGCTTGCGCATGTTCGCCTGGACGCTCGACGAGAGCGCCGACACGTGGCATCCGGAAGGGGTCGTAGCCGACAATTTCTGGCCCTACCACGAGCCGCTCAGGATGGACAACGGCAACTGGATCATCCCCGGCATGAGCAAGGACTTCCTGTCGGCGATCGCCATCAGCGACGGCGACAACTTCAGGCGCTGGCGCGTCATCCACCCGCCGCTGGGCGGTCTCATGGGAAACGAGTCGACCTGCTGGTTGGCGGCGAACCGAGTGTACCAGGTGATCAGGAACCAGGCGCCGTGGAACAAGTACGTCACCTACGCGATCTTGAGCGTGAGCGAAGACTACGGCGAGACCTGGACCACGGCCGGCGAAACCAATCTGCCCATGACCATCTCCAAGCCGTATTGCGGGGTGCTCAGCAGTGGCCATATCTACCTGCTCGGCAACTGCGTGTACGATCACGGCAATCGGCGCCGCTTCCTGACCATCGCCATCGGCGACCCCGGCACCCGTATCTTCAATCGAATGTACCTGCTCAGAGATATACAGCGTTCTCCGTCGCCCGCTGGCAAGGCCGAGATGATCAGCCTGGCCTACCCCCACCTGATCGAGTCAGGTGGCGACGTGTACGTGGTCCACTCGGCCGGGTCGTCCCCCAATATCAACAACATCGATCTGGCGGTGGTGCCGCTGCAGGAGCTCATCAAGTAGTTCGGTACTGAGCGGCTGCGCACAGGCGAGCCATGAGATCGGTTGCGCGCTGTCTCTTGGCCGGGTCCGGATCGCGCATTTCTATCAGCATCAGGGTCTCGATTGCATCCGGATCACCCCGTTCCCCCGTTCCCCCGTTCCGCGGCCGCCAGCGGTGGCGTCAAGGCAGCGTACTCTCTCGTCCAGGATTGTCCGCGGTCGAGTCCGGGGCTAATCTGCCTCGCAAGGAGGCCCCATGAACCCCGACGTAGTGCAACTGTCGCTGGATGACTTCGAGGAAGCGATCGACCTCATCAACTACGTGTTCAGCCAGGCCCACGACCCGCACGACTTCGAACGGCGGCTGCCGAAGCTGTACCGGCCCACCGAGGAGCTGATGCGCTGCAACTACGGCGTCCGCCTTCACGGGCGGTTGGTGGCAGTCGCCGGCGCTTACCCGCTGGTCTGGCAGGTCGGCGCGACGGCGCTGCGGGTGACCGGCATCGCCGGCGTGGCCACCCACCCGCGTCACCGCGACAAGGGGCTGATGGGTGCCGTGGTGAGCCACTGCGTGGCCGAGGCGCGGGCGGCGGGCTGTCATCTCTCCTGGCTGGATGGCCTGCGCCGCCGCTACCGCCACTTCGGCTACGAGCGCTGCGGTACGGAGCTCGGCTTCCGCCTCGCCGCCCGCGACTTCGCCGCTGCCGGCATCGACGCCGCCGGGCTGCGGATTCGGCGCCTGCGGGAAGGGGATGGGCTGCTGGCCGAGGCGCAGCGGCTGCACGCGCGGCAGGAGGTACACTGGCAGCGATCGCCGGCAGAGTTCCTGACCATCTGCATGAGCTGGAACGCCGAACTGTACGCCGCGCTGGATGGGGACGAGTTTGCGGGCTACCTGATTGCCGGCCGTGACCCGTCCCGGGTCGTGGAGTTGGTCGCGGTCGATGCCGCGGACGCGCCGCGCCTTGCCGCCGGCTGGTGTGCGACGCGCGGCGGACGGATAGCCGTGGCTGCCTCACCCTGGCAGACGGTCGCCGGGCGCAGTCTCGGCGCCCTTGCCGACAAGTCGGAGCTGGGCTGCTGCGGCAACTGGCAGGTGTTCGACTGGCCGGCCCTGCTGGCTGCGGTGCTGGGCGAACGAGCTCGAGCCGGGTCGCTGCCCGGCGGCGAGGCGGTGCTCGAGATCGCCAGCACCGGCCGGCTACGGCTGTGGGTGGATGGCCCCGCCGCCGGGTGCACCGCCACCAGCGACACGCCTCAGGTGACGCTGGACCCCTTCACCGCCATGCGCGTGCTGTTCGGTCCCCTTCCCACGCACTTGAGCGACGCCGCCTCGCTCCCCGCCCCCCTCCACACGTGGTGCCCGCTGCCGCTGCACATTCCCGCGGCCGATCGCGTCTGAGCGCCCCTCGACTGCATGACAAAAGCATGATATAAGCATGCCAGGATGAATCTCCAGGTCAAGAACGTATCGCCCGATCTGCACGCGCGCCTGCGCCGCCATGCCCGAGCCCGCAGGAGCAGCATGAGCGAGGTGGTGCTCACCGCCGTCGAACGCGAACTGTCCCGGCACGAATGGCGCGAGCGTCTCGCCCGACGTCCCGAAACGGAACTCGCGGTCTCGGCTGCCGCGCTTCTGGAGCAGGAGCGGGCTATCCCTTGATGCCCCCCAGCCGGACGCCCTGTACGAAGTACTTTTGGATGAACGGATAGACACACAGGATCGGAACTGTCGTGATGACGATCATCGCCGTCTTCAGCGACTGCGCCGGCGGCATCGTCCTGAGGTCTATCATCGCCTCGGCCTCGTCCAGAAGGCCGCGGATGAGAATGGAACGAAGTCGGTTCTGCAGCGGCAGCTTGCGCGGGTCACTGATGAAGATGAAGGCCTGGAACCATTCGTTCCAATGGTAGACCGCATAGAACAGCCCTATGGTCGCAATTGCCGCCGTCGATAGCGGCAGCACGATGCGGACTATGATGTAGCCGATCGAGGCCCCGTCCATGATTGCGGCTTCCTCGAAATCCTTGGGCAGCTCCATGAAGAAGTTGCGCATGATCAGCATCCACCAGGCGTTCACCAGGTTGGGCAGCACCAGCGCCCAGAAGCTGTTGATCAGGCCGACCTTCTCCACCAGCATGTACAGTGGAATGAGGCCGCCGCTGAACACCATGGTAAAGAACACCGCCAGCGTCACGGCAGTACGTCCCAGAAACCTCTTGCTGAGCGCGTACGCCAACAGGATGGTGACCGCCATGTTGCAGCACGTACCCACGGTGATGCGCAGAACACTCACGGCCATTCCACGAAACACGAGACCACGCGTTGCCAGCAGCGTCTGGTAGGCATCCAGCACCGGCGCTTCGGGCCAGAGCACGAAAGCCCCTTTCCGCGTCCACTCGGCCTGACTGGTCAACGAGGTCCCGATCACGCTCAGGAACGGTATCAGGCAGAATATCGCGAACAGCGCCAGCGCGCCGAAATTCACCACGTTGAAAGGGATGTCGCCGCTGTGCTTTTTCATTGCAACCATCAGAACAGCCCGGAATGACCCAGCCTCTTGGCGACGAAGTTGCACAACAGGAGCAGCACCATCGCGGCCACCGACTTGAACACGCCGACCGCGGTTGCGAAAGAGTACTGCATGGCGAGCAAGCCGGAACGGTAGACGTAGGTGTCTATTATGTCGGCCACCTCGTACACCGGCTCCGAGTACAACAGCAGTATCAGCTCGAACCCGGCGTCAAGCAGTCTGCCCACGGCGAAAATCAGCAGCAACCCGATTATGAAACTGATGCTGGGCAGCGTGATGTAACGGATCTTCTGCATCCTGTTGGCACCGTCGATCACCGCTGACTCGTAGAGCTCGGGATCGATGCTGCTGATGGCGGCCAGGTAGAGAATGCTCTCCCAGCCGGTATGCTGCCAGATGTGGGTTACCACCAGGATCCAGCGGAAGTACCGGGGGTCTCCCAGAAACAGGTGCGGCTGCCCGCCCAGCAGGACGATCGCGCTGTTCAGAATGCCGCCGTCGACGGACAGGAACATCATGACCAGCCCGGCTACCACCACCGTCGAAAAGAAGTGCGGAATATACGCGATGGTCTGTATGGTGCGCTTGAATCCCCGCTGCAGTACCTCGTTCAACGACAGCGCCAGGAGGATCGGGATCGGAAACCCGAACATGATCAGCATGACGCGGATCAGTATCGTGTTGCGCAGGATTTCCCAGAAATAGTACGACTCGAAGAAGCGCTGGAACCACTTGATGCCGACGAAGGGCTTGGTAAGGATGTCCTGAACGCTGGAGAATGGAGATACGTCCTTGAACGCTATGATGATACCGAACATCGGGACGTATCGAAATAACAAGAAGAACAGTACGCCCGCGGCGGCGATGGCATAGTATGGAAGGCTCTTCTTCAAAGCCTTGCGGAAGTCCGAAGTGTCAACTACCACGGATCATTCGTCACTAACCGACGACGAGCCGGAAGAACCCGGTCGGTTCCCCGGCTCGTCGGCATGCGATTGCGGATGGTTCCGATCTCCGCTTACTTCTTGTGGATATTGTACTGCCGGGTGTACTCCGCGGACACCTTTTCGTAGCCCGCCTTCTTCAGTTCATTGAGGAAATCGTCCCACTCCGCCATAGGGCGGATGCCCATGATGAACTTGACCTGCTCCTCGCTCAGCATACGCGTGATGTCGCTCCACGCCCCGACGTTGTCCTGTGCCGCCTTGAAGTCGTAGGGGACGTAGTAGTCGAACGGCATCTTGCCGAAGTCGTACTCGTACTGGTAGTCCTTCATGTGCAGGTAATGCTTTTTCAGATCCTCCGAGTCAGGGGCGTACAGGATCGAAATCGGGAGACTGGTCGCGACCATGAACTCCGACACGTAGTCCTGGTTGAGGCGCCTTATGAAATACGGATTCGCGGGGTCCTCCCACTCCCAGTCTATCCCCTTTACGCCGTACTCGGCGGTTGCCGCATTCTCCGCATTGTTGGTGTCGAACTGCCAGTTCATGAGCTTCATCGCGGCTGCCGGATCGGGACTGTCCTTGGAGATCATGAAGGCCGCGGTGAGACTCACGAAATTGGTGGCGGCCGGTCCATTGTCACTCACCAGCGGCTTCGGGAACACGTACGTCTTGTCGAATCCGCCGGCCGCGATCAGGCGCTGCACGTGGATGGTCATCCGCGAATACCAGCCCGCGAAGATACCAACGTTGCCGCGCTTGATGATCTCGGCGTCATCATGCTTGACGAACGTGTCCGGGTGGAAGTAGCCCTGGCCGTACCACTCTGCCATGGTCGCAATGAAGTCGCGGTAACCGGGCGCGAACTCCGGGATCTGTACGTTGCCCTGGTGGTCCAGCCAGCGGGCGTTGCCGCCTTCCACAAAGGCGCCGGCCCAGGCGTTGCGCAGATGCTCGAAACTGCTCGACAGCATTACCGCATCGGGATTGACTTCGCGCATCTTGAGCAGCGCGCCTTCGAGTTCCTCGAAAGTCGTTGGCAACTCCATTCCGGCGTCATCCAGCATGTTCTGTTGGAACCACGTGAAGAACGTATGTGCCATGATTCCAAGCCGTGGGATTCCCCAGATGTTGCCGTCGGAATCGGTCATTCCGTTCCACCACAGCTCGGGGAAGGCTGCCTTGATGTTGGGCCCGTAATCGTCCAGCAACTGGTTGATGGGCTGCACCGCCTCGAGGTATTCGGGCCAGTTGCCGGTGAAGACATCGATCCTGGGATTGCCCGACGACAGCGCCAGGTTCAGCTTGGTCCTGAATTCGGGTGAGTACGGGTCGGTTGCGTGACCGACCGGCTTGACGCCGACCGCGTCGGTTATGGCTTGCTGTACCCGCTCGTACACCTCCGGCGGCGAGCCTTGTGCGGTAACGTTACCGATGGTCGGCCAAATGTAGACCTCCGGTATTGCTTCGGCTGCCGCCCCTTCCTCTGCCCCGGCGGCCCACGCCGTCCCTGCTGCCAAGAGGCATACGACGGCGAAAATACTAATGAGCGTGCGTTTCATTGCGCCCTCCTCTCGCGTCAGCTTAGCGATTGGCGGCCGGCTGTCAACGCGGGGGTGGCGCGGTGGGCGCGGTCGGCGTAGTACCGGCAAGCGTGCCCCTCAGGAGCCGCGGCTAAGGAACGAGGGTGAAGGGGGCGCGCAGCGCAGCGATCTCTTGCTGCAGCGTAGCGACGAGTTGGTCCAGGGGAACGATGCGGCGGTCGCTCTCGCCGCGGCGCGACAGCTCGGCACCGCCGGCTGCCAGGGAGCGTTCGCCGATCACCACCCGTAACGGCAGGCCGCGCAGGTCGGCGTCGGTGAACTTGACGCCGGCGCTCAGGTCGCGGCGGTCGTCGTAGAGCACCTCAATGCCGGCGGCGACCAGTGCCTCGAACACCTGCTCGGCCGCCTGCCAGGTCTCCTCCTTGCGCGCCAGTGCCACCAGGGCGACCTGGTAGGGGGCCACCGCCACGGGCAGCACCAGGCCGTGCTGGTCGCGGTGCTCCTCGGCAACGCAGGCCAGCAGCCGCTCCAGGCCGATGCCGTAGGAGCCCATTACGATGGGATGTGCAACGCCCGCCTCGTCGGCGAAGCGTGCCTCCAGCGCCTCGGCGTAGCGGGTGCCGAGCTGGAAGATGTTGCCCACCTCGACCCCGCGGGCGAGCCGCAGCGGGCTGCCGCAGGAGGCGCACGGCGCGCCGTCGAAGGCGGCCGCCACCTGGCCTACCACCGTCGGCTGGTAGTCGCGCCCGCAACAGACGTTGCGCAGATGGTAGTCGCTCTTGTTGGCCCCCATCACCAGGTTGGCGCTCTCGGCCACCCAGCGGTCGACCACGAAGATCGCCGCTCCGGGGTCGATGCCCACGGGCGAGGCGAAGCCGGGCACCATGCCGGTGGCGGCGATCTCGTCCGCGTGCGCGGGCCGCAGTTCCCCCACCCCGGCCAGGTTCTGCACCTGGGTCAGGTTCACCTCCAGGTCGCCGCGCACAATTGCCGCCACCACCCGCGCCTCCGGGCCATCCGGCGCCGACGCGTAGAACACCATCTTCGCCGTCTGTTGCGGCGCGATCCGCAGGTACGCGGCCAGCTCCTCGATGGTCGCGGCCCCCGGCGTGTGCACCTCCTCCAACGCGGCCGGCTCGCCGGCGGCCGGCTGCAGGCCGAACTCCGCGACCTCGCGGTTGGCGGCGTAACCGCATTGCTCGCACAGCGCCAGGCTGTCCTCGCCGCCGGGAGTCAGGTACATGAACTCGTGGGCGACCGCGCCGCCCATCATGCCGGTGTCGCTGCGCACCGCGGTCAGCGGCACCCCGGTACGCTGCCCGATCCGCTGGTAGGCCTCGTAGTGGGCACGGTACTGCCGCTCCAGCCCGGCCTGGTCGCGGTCCAGCGAGTAGGAGTCCTTCATCCGGAACTCGCGCACCCGGATCAGTCCGCCGCGCGGACGCAGCTCGTCGCGGAACTTGGTCTGCACCTGGTACACCAGGGCGGGGAGCTGGCGGTAGGAGGTGATCTCCGAGGCGGCGTGCAGCGCCACCGCCTCCTCGTGGGTCATGGCCAGCACCAGGTCGCGCTCGCGGCGGTCGCGAAAGCGCACCAGGGTGGCGTCGACGGCGTGCCAGCGCCCGGTGGCCTGCCACAGGTCGGCGGGGTGCACCACCGGCAGCGACAGCTCCTGGCCGCCGATGCAGTCCATCTCCTGGCGCAGGATCTGCTCGATCTTGCGCAGCGCGCGCCAGCCGAGCGGCAGCAGGGAGAAGATGCCGGCCGCCACCTGGCGCACGTAGCCGGCGCGCAGCAGGAGCGCATGCGAGTCCAGCTCGGCTTCGGCGGGGGTGTGGCGCAACGTGCTCCCGAACAGGCTCGACACCCGCTGTCCGATTCGTTCCGTGCTCTGCAATGGATAGTCCTTATCGGTCCTGACGGCAGTCGGCGGATGGCTCGGACGGCGCCGGCGACCCCGCGAGCGCCGGCGCCACGGTCAGCCGGCGCCCACGGTCACCGACAGCTCGGGTGCCCGCTTCCGCTTGGCGAGGAACTGCGCCCGGCGCCGTTCCCGCTGCTCGACGATGCGCTGCTCGCTGAGCGGCTCGTGCGGGAACCAGCGCTGGCCGCGCAGGTAGGGCACCAGCGCCGCGAACGCCTCCGGCGTGCCGGTGCGGTAGAGCTGCTCCGCGGCGTAGGCGCCGACGTAGCCGTCGTCATCGGCCAGGGCCGCGGCCAGGGCCGGAATCGCGGCCGCGCTG
Source organism: Spirochaetia bacterium (assembly GCA_965203905.1). Taxonomy (GTDB): domain Bacteria; phylum Spirochaetota; class Spirochaetia; order SZUA-6; family Bin103; genus Bin103. The sequence continues at coordinate 370,979 of CBDBDQ010000005.1, forward strand.
CTCGGCCCGATCCGGAACAGCGCCTGCAGCACGTACTGGCGCAGCTCGCTCTCCGGTTCCCGCTGAAGCCGCTCGACCAGGGCCTCCTCGACGCCGTCGGCGGGCGTCGCGATGATGCCGATCGCCGACAACGCGTGACGGCGCAGGTTGGGCGACCCGTCGCCCGCTGCCGCAAGCAGCTGCCGCAGCGCGCCGGCCGCCGGGCGCCCGATCTCGCCGAGGGCGTAGGCCGCCCAGCAGCGGGTGTGCTCGCCGTCGGCCGCGAGCCGCTCGGCCAGCGGCGTCACCGCGGAACCGCCCGCGGCGCCGAGGGCGTGGGCGGCGATCGAGACGTGCGTAACCGGGTCGAACTCGAAGAACGCGGCGTCGGTGTTCAGCAGCTCCAGCAACGGTGCCTGCGCCGGCGTGCCGATGGCGCCGAGCGCGTACGCGGCGTTGAGCCGCACCGGCTCGTACTCGTCGCGCAACGCCCGCACCAGCGCCGCAACCGTGCCCTCGGTATCCGCCGCGGCGCTGCGCAGGAATCCCAGCTCGTTGACCGCCTGCAGCCGCTGTGCCGGCTCGGGCGCCTCCAGCAGGCCGACCAACTCGGCGGCGCCGCGGCGCTGAAGGCGTGCTCCAGCGGCGCGCTGGAAGCGATCGCCGGCTCCCCGCATCCAGTTCCAGATGTAGGTCCACAGTATCTCGTGATCGGGAATCGCCGCGACGTCGGGCTGCTCCCACTCCTCTACCTGGTTGTCCCAGGTTGGACCTCGTTCCGGCTCCGGCTCCTCGGTGCGCATGAACACGAACTTCTGTCCGTAGCGGTGCTGCTGCGCCAGGTTCTCGATCACCGAGTGGCCGACGTCGAAGTGCATGATCGCCACCGCGCCAAGGCCGCAGGCGAGCGGCAGCATGGTGCGGTGGATGTAGTGGTCGGGGAGCCCGTAGGTACCGTCGCCGCGCGGGTTCAGCGCCAGCAGCGGATCGCTGTCGCCACGGCGTGCGAGATTGTGCTGATAGTGGGAGCGCGGCACGATCACCGTCGGTCCCTGCTCGTCGGGACACTCCTGCGGGTAGTAGAACAGGATCGCCCAGCGCGGTACCCGGTGGCGCGGCTTCTGGCCGCCGGCGTGCCCATCCTTGTGGATCCCCATGACCAGCTGGCGCCCGGCAGCGACGGAGGCTTCGGGCCGCACGAAGTTGGGATGACAGTGCCGATGCGGCAGCATGACGTAGTTCCGGCCCAGCAGGCTGGTCAATGCGCCGCGCACCTGCGGCGCATCCATGATCTGTTGCAGCTCCGGCACCACCGGCAGCACGTTGTTGAGCGGATTGTACGCCCACTCCACTTCCGGGCTGCGGATCTTGGAGAAGATGGCGTCGGTCTTGTCGAAAATGGTGCGGTGCACCGTCTCGGGGAGATCGGTCTGTACCTGCACGAAACCGTCGACGATGAACTGACGGATCGCGGCGTCGGACAACAGATGGCTATTCATCGCCCGCTCAGGATACGCAGATTCGCGGTCTCTCGCCCACCGCGACGAGCTGCCGCCCGGCCCGAGCGAAACCACGTCCATCCGCGGTGGGGGCGCGCGTCAGAGTGGACGGCGGGCGAGGCTGAAGCTCTGGGCGGTTGGCCCGGTGTCGGGCTGGGTGGCCAGGAACAGTGCCAGAGGGGCCACGTCCGCCGGCTCCTTGACCACTTCGCTGGGCGCGAAGGGCGGCGGGCCGCCTACCTGCATGCGGCTGTTGGTGAGACGGGTCGCGACCGGACCGGGAACGATCTCGTTCACCGCGATATTGTGCTGCCACACCTCTTCCGCGAGGCAACGCGTAAACATCCACATGCCCGCCTTGCCGACGTGGTAGGCGGAAGCGCTCGCGGTGGGCCGATGCCCCATGCCCGATCCCACGTTGATCACCCGGCCGCCGCCCGACTCGATCATCAACGGCAGCAGCGCACGCGACACCAGGTAGGCGCTGATGCAGTTGACCGTGACATCCTCGACCCACAGGTCGGGATCGCTCTCCAGGATGCTGCTGCGCTCCAGGCCGCCGCCCGCGTTGTTGACCAGCACATCGAGGCGGCCGAACTCCCGCCGCACGGTGGCCGCCAGTTCCGCCACCTGGTCGCGCCGGATGACGTCGGTGGGGACGCAGAGGGCCTTGCAGCCGAGGCCACGGATCTCGTCGGCGACCGCATTCAGTTCCGCGGCGTTGCGGGCGGCAAGCACCAGGTCCGCCCCCTCGCGCGCAAGGGCGAGGGCGATCGCGCGACCGATTCCGCGGCCGCTGCCGGTAACGAGGGCGACTTTCTCGGACAGAGATGGCATCAGGCGGTTCCTCGTGCAGTGTCGGTCGATCCATCCGGCGTGGTCAATCGTGTCTTCCCGCTCGCCAGCGCATGGAACGAGCGCAGCGTCACCGGGTAGACTGCCAAAGCAAGAGGTAGCGGAGAGACCCCAATGAGCAGCGATGTAGGGCAGGCGTTCGTAGCGAGTTCCATAAAGCAGCTTGATCATGCTCGGAGTAAGATCAACCACTGTTTCGATCAGCTCGCAACCGAGGATGTCTGGTGGGTGCCGCGGAGTGGCTGCAACTCGATCGGCGTCATCATCCAGCACCTGGTGGGCAATCTCCGCCAGTGGGCGGTATCGGGTATCGGCGGCGAAGCCGATGTCAGGGACCGCCCCAGCGAGTTCCGCGTGGTGAATGCGAGCCCGAAAGACGAACTGCAGACGGAGTTCAACCGGCTGCTCGACCAGGTCGCGGAAGTCTACTCCAGTGTGGACGCCACTGAGCTGCTCGCCGCGAGACGAATTCAGGGCTTCGACACCAGCGTCCTCGCCGCGACCTACGACACGATGTGCCACCTGGAGTTGCACACGGGCCAGGTGCTCTACCTCGCCCGGTTGCGCCTCGGCGAGACCTATCGCGAATCCTGGAGTCCCGCCAACAAGGAACAGGGCGCGTAGCGCGGGGCCGCTACGACCGGTCGCGCTCCTCCCGGTCGCGGTAGTGGACCCGCCGCGACCCATCGAAGGAGATGCGCGGCCAGTCGCGGTCCCAATTCTCGGAGTGATATGGGATGTAGTGGCACGCCAGCGCGTGCCGGGGAGTGCCGGGGCGCCGCAGCGGCGCGCCGCCGTGGATCAGGCGCCCATGGAACAGCACGACGTCGCCCTGCTGCACCAGCACCAGCACCTGGTCGCGTCCGTTGTCATGGAACACCTCTCGCACCAGCGGGAAATAACGGCGATGCTGCTGGTCCATGTAAGTCTCACCAGGCCGCAGCTCGTGGCTCGCGTCGCTCTTGGTGACGAGTCTCCCCCGGTGCGAACCCGGCTGCACCACCAGGGGCCCGTTGTGCTTGTCCACATCGACCATGGCGATCCACGCCGACATGCAGTCCGGGAGGTAGTACTGGTCCTGGTGCAGGGGATGCTCCGAGCCCTCGTAGAAGTGCATCGTCTGGATCGCCTCCGGCTCGTCCTCGAAGCAATCGGCGAGCGGCCGGTGCAGGCGGGCGTCGATCAGGAACTGCAGCGCGAACGGATCGTAGAGATGCTGATTGAACGTGCGCTGGCCGTAGTTCTCCTGCTGGCCGAACCCGTGGAGCTGCTTCCTGCCGGCGCTCAGATCGTCCACGTGGCGGACGAACCGCCGGCATTCCTCGGCAGCGAACACGGATTCGAGCACGACATAGCCGTCCTGCCGATAGCGATCCTTCTGCTCGGCCGTCAGACCGTTATGCGAAGTTGCCACGGTCAGATACCATAGCCACGGTGTCTGGCACGACACAACCGAAACGGCAGGTAATCTGGCTGAACGGAGCCTTCGGCGTCGGCAAGACGACGGTGGCGCGGAAGCTGGCGGCGGTTCTGCCCGACGCCATGACGCTGGATCCCGAAGAGATCGGCGGGATGCTGTGCAAGGTGATCCCCGCGGCGCAACGCAGCGCGGACTTCCAGGACCTGCGCGCCTGGCGCCGCCTCACCGTAGCCACCATCGAAGGCGTGCTGCAGGATCATCCGGGTCTGCTCCTGGTGCCGATGACGGTTGCGGACTCGACATACTTCCAGGCACCTCGGTTCGCAACTCACCTGGTCACCGACAACCGGTCCGCGCCCGAGGTGGCCGCAGCGGTACGCCGGCTGGCATCGATCTGAGAGCCGTTGCAGCGGCAGCGGAAACCGGCTAAGGAAGGAGCATGCAGGAGTCAGCTTACGCGTCGAGCGGCCGCACCGAACGGCCGGATCAACCCAACATCCTGCTGTTCATCAGCGACCAGCAGCGCACCGACACCATGGAGAGTTACGGCAACTCCTGGATCCGCTCCCCGCAACAGGACGCCCTGGCCGCGCGCAGCTTCCTGTTCGAGAACGCGTACGTCACGCAGCCGGTGTGTACCCCGGCACGCGGCTCCCTGATCACCGGCCTCTACCCGCATACCCATGGCTGCCTGGTCAACCGCGTGAAGCTGGCCGAACGGTTCGCGGCGCTGGCCGAGATGCTGCCGGACAACTACCGCACGGCCCACTTCGGCAAATGGCACCTGGGTGACGACTCTATGTGTCAGCACGGCTTCGACGAGTGGGTGAGCAGCGAGGACGACCACCGCGACCGCTATACCCGGCCCGGACTGCCGTTCAGCAGCTACTACTACTGGATGCGCGAGCAGGGCATCGAGCCGGAGGATCGCGGCGCCACCGGGGAGCTGATTTTCTCACCAGACCAGCGCTCGAAGCTGGGCCCGGAGCACCAGATGGCCGCCTACGTGGCCGGCCACGCGGAGCGGTTCATCCGCGCCAACTCCGACCGCCCCTGGCTGCTGGTGTTCAGCACCTTCGAGCCGCATCCGCCGATGCACGGTCCCTACAACGGCCTGTACGACGCCCGGGCGATCCCGAGCCGGCCAACGTTCCAGGCGTTTCCCGAGGGACACTCGCTGTTCAACCGCTCGCGCGCCGCCCACCACCCCAACCCGCGAGTGCCGGGCGAATCGTGGCGCGACGACGCACACCTGCTGGAGCAGCGCGCCAACTACTACGGCAACGTGAAGATTATCGACGACGCGGTGGGGCGCATGGTGCGGGTGCTGGAGGAAAGCGGCCAGATGGAACGCACCATCTTCGCCTTCACCAGCGACCACGGCGAGATGCTCGGCGACCACGGAATAATGGGAAAACGTGCGTTTTACGACGAGTCGGCGCGGGTACCGTTGCTGCTGTCCGTGCCGTGGCTCACGCGCACCCAGCGCCGCATCGAGGGCGTATTCGGCCATGCCGACCTGGTGCCGACGCTGCTCGATCTGGCCGGCATGGCGCTTCCCGACGCCCTGCAGGGCCACAGCCTGGCCGGAGCGCTCAGCGGCGATTTCGACCTGCGCCGGCACGCCGCGTTCATGGAGTGGAACGGCATCGGCGACCGCGACCTGGGCAACCCGGTCACCAACCTGATGGCCACCTTGCCGTGGCGCAGCGTCGTCACCGGAGACGGCTGGAAGCTGAACCTGTGCGCCGGCGACCAGTCGGAGCTGTTCGACCTGAACGACGACCCCTTCGAGCAGACCAACCTCATCGCCGACCCGGTGCAGCGCGACCGGGTCCGCGAGCTGGCGGCCCGCATCCGCCTGTGGCAGTTCGAGACCGATGACGACGCTGCACTCCCCGCCGTCTGAATTTCGCCTCGTTAGTTGCGGTGCGAGTCACCCCAGCTGTGCGCTGTCACCACCTGCTCCAGATCCGCGGCCAATCTCTGGAACGCAGGCAACCGATACAGCGGACTGAAGTCATGGATCAAGTCGGCAACGCGAAATCCCTGCAAGCGACGGTTGAAGCTGGCAAGGCGGCGGCCACGGAGACCACTTGCCCGGCGTAAAAGCTCGTGAAGGAGTTGTTTTGGATCTGGCAACTGCTCGAGCCGATGCTCGTGACAATGCGTTCGGCAAGTGCTTTCGGTGGATTCTCAGACGCCGCAGATCAGCGAATCCTGGCTGGATGGGGAGGGAGACGGAGCACCTCCGCAACAGCCACGTGAGAATCGGTATCAAGGCGCGATCGGACGCGCCGTCTGCCACCAGTGTGTAACTGAGTCTCTGCAAATGGATGCCGGGCTACTGAGGAAAGGGCAGCAGTCGTTGCATATCATCCCGATCCACTACTCGCTTCTTGACGGCCGACCGCGGCTGCTCCTCGGGAAGCACTGGGCTCAGGTAGGGAAGGAGGTCGCCGCGGATCGCGTTCTCACTGACTTCCGCACGCCACGTGTCTGACAAACAGAGAAACTGCGCTTTCTTGAAACAATTTCCAGTTTGGTCCACAGCCTCGGTGGCCTTGACGAATACGACGCTGTCATCCGGAACTTGCTGGAATACCACTGGTGAGTGGGTATTGACGATTACCTGACGCAGCGGATTATCATCCCCGACCGGTAGTTGAGTATCAACCGCGATATCCATGAGCAGTTTGAGGATGGCTGGAATCCGCTCCGGATGAATGCCATTTTCGGGTTCTTCCAGACAGAGAACGCCTTGCATCTTGGGATCACTCTCCAGTACGGACAATGCAAGAAACCTCAACGTACCATCCGACAGAGCCCGGGCGGGGTGAGGAGTGCCATCTCTATCGTTGACGAACAACGTCATCAACTCTCGCTTTTCGTCAAGATCGATGTGGATGCCGTGGACGTCGTCGATGAGTTCGCCGAGACGGTTGGTGATCTGACTGTATACTTTTGCGTCTCCGTTCGGAGCAGAGGAATGGAAGCTCGTACCAGGGACGTCAGCGGCCTCATCGTACCCGTATTGTTCCGCATTTCGTGCCAAGCGATACAGTGTAGCTGCCAGATGCCGTCCATCAGTTCCCAGGTGCGTTGGAGCAACAAATTCATCCGGCTGTCTCATGGCGGTAGGCTCCAGTTGCACGAGTTTCCATGCTTCCATCTCGCGCCGCGCGGTCAACACGGTGGGACTCTCCGCCGCATTCGCCACCGAGAGTACGGTACGCGGCAGATTGCCGGCCCGCCGGCGCAAGGGACGTCCACTACTGCCGCCATCCTGATGCAGCTTTATGACCCTACTCTCACCTTCCCCTTCGGTTGAGATGAAATAACGCGCACGCCTTTGTCCCTGCACTACCGACTTGCGCCAGTCTTTGGCACTATGGGGAAACCGAAGGTGACGTGGTGCGTCACGCTGTGCGACATGGACCAACTCTTCCTTGACAATCTCCAACGCGCCCGGGGCCAAGGTGTCATGGGACTCTCGGTAGGCGAGTTCCAAAGAATAGCGCAGAAACGTGATGCTCGCTTTGGCCTCCTGTCCGAGATCATCGATCGCGTCCCCCGGCACGATCATCTCCGCAACAAACCTCATGTTGTCGGCATAGTGATTGCCTACGTGATGGAACAGGTCCCGTATCTGGGCAGCCCGGCTGTGCTGGTCGCGGACCGAGGTGGCCGCTTCCAGAAGTGTGTGGTTGGAAAGTGCACTAAGAAAGCGAACTGCATCGAAGAGGTTGGACTTGCCCGCACCATTGGGCCCAACTACACAAGTAAACGCGCCAAGGTGTAGATCCACATCGACGGGATTCTTGAAGCCTGATACATAGAGCCGTGTCAACATATCATGTCACTCATCTTGGCCACCGTCATGGGGTAACCATCCTTCGTCGGTGCGACAGTGTCGTCCGACACCTTGACGGAGTCAAGGCAGCGATCCCAAACAGGCCGAAGCCGCACGGCAACCGCACGGCAACGAAGGACTTGATCCACTGCCGGGTAGTGCGCGACACTACGCGGCCATTACGGTCGGGAGAATGCCATGAGTAAGCGAGAGCCGCAGCCCACGCCCGCGGGGCGCTGGGTGTCCTACCGCCCGGAGATCAAGGTGCTGGACTGCACCATCCGGGACGGCGGCCTGATGAACGATCACCAGTTCACCGACGAGACCGTACGCGCGGTCTACGATGCCTGCGTCGCCGGCGGCGTCGACTACATGGAAATCGGCTACATCAACTCCCGCGTGCAGTTTCCCCCCGGCGAGAATGGCCCCTGGAAACACTGCCAGGAGGAGGATGTCCGCCGCATCGTGGGGGACAACGACACGCCTCTGAAGCTGTCCGCCATGGCCGACGCCGAGAAGAGCGACTACAAGGAGGACGTCCTGCCCAATTCGGAGAGCGTGCTGGACATGATCCGCGTCGCCACCTACATCCACCAGATTCCCCTGGCCCTGGACATGATCAAGGACGCCCACGACAAGGGCTACGAGACCTCGCTCAACCTGATGGCCCTCTCCACGGTGCCCGAGCGCGAGCTGAACGAGGCGCTGCACCTGGTCGCCCGGTCCGAGGTGGAGGTGATCTGCATCGTCGACAGCTTCGGCGCGCTCTACGGCGAACAGATCGACGACTACATGGACAAGTTCCTCAGCTACGCCACGGCGGCCGGCAAGGAGGTGGGGATGCACGCCCACAACAACCGGCAACTGGCCTTCGCCAACACCATCCAGGCCACCATCCGGGGGGCCAACCGGCTCGACGCCAGCATGGCGGGGCTGGGGCGCGGCGCCGGCAACTGCCCCATGGAGCTGCTGCTGAGCTTCCTGCACAACCCCAAGTTCCGGCTGCGGCCGGTGCTGCACTGCGTCCAGCATGCCATCGAACCGCTGCGCGAGGACCTGAAGTGGGGTTACGACTACCCCTACATGATCACCGGTGTGCTCAACCAGCATCCCCGCGCCGGGATGAGGTTCAACGACTCGGAGCACCGCGGCGACATCATACGCTTCTACGATTCCCTCGAGGAAGAGAACTGACCGGGCCGGCGCAATTCGACCCGGGACCGCTCAACTGACCACCGGCACGCCGTCCGCCCGGCGCCGGTGCGGGGTATTGTGGTTGCCGGCCAGGAGGTCGGCCGCCGTCCGCCCAGCTTGCCATGGCGGATCACGCCGTAGCGGATCCGTCCTTCGTCGGCGAAGGGACGCACCTCGGGCAGGTCGATCCAGATCCGCAGCAGCAGCCGCTTGCGCGACTCCTCGGCTACCGGCTCGTGGCTGGCGCGGCCGTGGAACACGGTGTAGTTGTTGCACCACACGATGTCGCCCGGGTGCAGCGGAAAGGCGAAGCTGTGGGCCGCGGCCGTGGCCTGGATGAAGTCGAAGATCTCCTGCTCCTCCTCCGTGAGGGGGACATCGGAGCGCTCACGCCCGCGCTTGATCCAACTGCTGTTGAAGCGGCAGCTCACCCTCCCCTGCGCCACGCTGAATGCCGGCACCAGGTACTCGGACACCGGGGCCTCGCCCCGCGCCTCCTCCTCGGCGCGGTTCCACACGAATCCACGATACAGCCGCGGCAGCCACTCGGGGTGGTGGCGCAGCAGCTCGTTGTAGACCGTCATCGAGCTGGCGACGTGGCTGTGCGGGTCGTCAGGGGCCTGGCGCACGCAGTAGAGCCCAACGCAGTCCGCCAGGTCCACGTGCAGCTTGACCTTGCCCGGGTTGCCCACGCCGCGGGTACCCTGCTGCGGGCGCAGTTTGCCGTCGGTCACGTAATGCAGCAGGCCCGCCTCGCTGTTCTGGGTGACCCCGGTCCCGAGGTGCGTATTCAGCCCCCAGTACAGTTTTTCCAGGGCATCCAGCGCGTGACCGCCGGTGGGTACGCCGTGCAGGACCGCCATGCCGCGACCGTCCCGCAACTGGTGCTGGATAGCGCGCAGGGTGTCCTCCAGAGCCGGTAGCGGGAATCGCTCCCGGGTGATCTCGGGGAGTGTCAGCCCCTGTTGCTCGACACGCCGCAGTGCCGTCTCGACCTCGTCCTGCTGGCCCCGGCTCAAGCGAAACTCCCATGAGCGGTCGCGTTCCAGGTCGGCGCCGCTCCAGGCACTCGGCTCCGTGACCGGCTGTATCCAAGGAGTCGCGGCCGTGGCCGGGCCGGGCCGCGTGCCGCTCACTCGACCGCCTTGTCGGACAGACCGAAGCGGCGGCGCAGCCCCTCCAGCGTGAATTCTTCGCCGCGCACGAAGTCGATCATCTCCTGCTCCTGGGCGGTGATCTTCGCCGCCGCCTGCGGGACCCGGTCGGCGATCTCCAGCGGAATCTTCACGACCCCGTTCTCGTCGCCGTGAATCAGGTCGCCGGGCAGCACCTCCACCTCGCTGACCACCACCGGCAGGTTCACGTCGACCACCTGGTAGCGGCCGTGCGCCGGCGTCATGCCGGGCGCGAAGTAATGGAACCCGAACGGGCGCACCCCCTCCAGGTCGCGGATACCGCCGTCGGTGACCAGGCCGATGGCGCCGAGCGCGTGCGCGGTGTTCGCCATCACGTCGCCGCAGTGGCAGGAGTGGGAGTTGCGCGGCGAGAGGTCCTTGAACACCAGCACCGCCGGCTTGGGCGCGGCCGCGACCGCCTCCCACAGGCGCATCATCGGCGCCCGGCTCTGTTGCCGCGACGGGGTCATGGAGTCGACGGTGGCGGTCACGGCGTAGCCGAGCATCACCCCCAGCTCCGGGAACTGGCAGCGGATCTCCCAGCCCATGAACCCCTCCGAATCGCGCCGCACCTCGAACGGCTCAATGGCGTTGCAGATGGTGGGCGTGTCGATCTTCCTGAGGGCCTCGAACTGTTCCGGCGTAAGCATGCCGGCAGCATGACCTACCAGGGCACGAGGGCCAAGACCCGGACCGGATCTTGCGTGGTGGGCTGTGCGATCGGCGGCCGTTACGCCCCAGCTCCGCGGCGCCCCTGGTACGTCTGCCGCAAGAGCCAGGCACTGGTCCTGCCGGAGAGGTAGTCGCGTACCGGGCGGTGGTCCGCGTCGTCCCAGAGATTGTTCACCCCCCGGGGGTCGCGCTCCAGGTCGTAGAGTTCGCCCTGGGCCGCGTCCGCTGCACCGGAGCGCCGCCAGAGGTTCAGCTTCCATCGCTCCTGGCGCCACATGGTACCGAGCATCGCCTCGCCGTCGTAGCCGTTGGCCGACAGGGTGTCGCGCCCCATGTGCATTGCCGTTGCATACCCGCGGCGCCGGAGCGCATCGACGTCGAACACGTTGATCCCGTCCGGCATCCATGACCGCACCTGCCCCCGGTCGACACCGGCCTCCAGCAGACAGGTGGCAGCCAGGTCATGCAACTGACAGAGCGCGTCCACCGACCCGCCCGCCGGCCAATCCGCCGCCGAGTCCGGGCGGCGGATAATGAGCGGCACCCGCGTGCAAGCCTCGTAGAAGAACGGCCCCTTCGCCCAGATGCCATGGTCTCCGATCATGTCGCCGTGGTCGCTGGGTGGTTCCAGTATGGGTTGTGAGGATCGAAGACTCCGCAGCAGAGGAAAAACGGTTTCGCCGGATCGCGTCCCTTGGTTAGGAACTCGTTGCAGCGTTCGGCGGCCCAGGTTGTGCGAGCCTCACGGGCCGCACAACGCGGTGGGGCTGGACGCGCTCAAGGCACACGCCATCGCCTGCCGCGCCGCCCGGGAGGGTGGGGGCATTGTCGCGCCGCCGGACTACTGGCACGTCCATGAGGTGGCCGGCTACGGCGCCTGGGGTCATGCGAGCGTCGGCGACGTGGCTCGCACTTGGCTGACCGCAGTGCCGCCGTGGGTGCACTTTCGCAACGTCTGCTACCATATCCGCGCCGCCGAGATGCAGGGGTTCCACGCCGCCATTCTGATGACCGGCCATTACGGCCCGAATTGGCGCGACCTCAAGCTCCTGGTGGAGCGTATCCAGCCGGAGGTAGCCGTGCGGCTGTACGCGCTGCCCGACTTCGAGGCTAACGAGCCGGGCTTCGACCGCGATGGAGACTCCGGAGGCGACCACGCCGGCCGGGTGGAGACATCGCTACTGTGGGCGCTGGAGCCGGAATGCGTGGACGTATCACGATTGCCCGGCGCCGACTTACCGGGGCCGCATTTTGCCATGGGGCCCGACGCCCGGCAGGCGAACCGGGGCACGGGCGAGCGTATGGCTGCCGACGAGGTGCGGTGGCTGGTCGCAAGGGGCACGAGCTCCTGGCGGACTGGCAACCGGCTGCACGGGGACTGAACAGCTTCGCGGACGTCGAGCGCTTCTGGCGGGAGCGGATGGAGCCGTACATCGACGATCTCGCGTCGATGCAACTGCACCCCACGCGTCCCGACGTACCCGAGTCGTCGTCCTGGCACCCCAACCGGCGGGTGCGCGGCCGCGCCGGAATCTGAGAGTATGGACGATCGGTGCCCGACCAATAGATCTGGTCGTTCCTGACAAGCCGGGGATCAGAGGATCGTTTCAGTGCCAGCCACCGTCTCGGGTCGCTCGGGTCGAACCGGGTCGAAACCGGGTCGAACCGGGTCCCGGGAGCGGTTGTCCACAACGGCGGTGAGATGTATAGTCATTGGTTCAGTCTGCGGTGCCTCGTGGATGGAACGGATCATCTCGAGCACCGCCGAGCAAACAAGGAGTAGTCATGAGAACTACCGTACTGATCGCGGCGGCGCTGATGATAAGCGTCGCGGTTGCATTTTCCGGCGGAACCGGCGAGGGCGCCAGTCAGACCAGCGAGGCCGGCGCTGCTGCCCAGGGCCAGGCGTTGGGCCTGTATCCCGAGTACTTCCAATTCGCCACCCTTTCCGAGTTCGAGCAGGTAACGGGCAACACCATAGCCCAATTCGGCGAGGCTCCGATGCTGGCGGAAATGGTTGCGCGCGGCGAGTTGCCTCCCGTGGAGGAACGGCTTCCCGAGGAGCCTCTGGTCATCGTCCGCAATGAGATCGGCAAGTACGGCGGCACACTGAGAACGGCGCATGACGGGACAGCCACCGACGTGATTCTGACCGTGAACAAGTTCATGGAACAGATGCCCTACACGTTCGATCCCGACTACGACCGTGTCGGCCCGAACATCTTGCAGGAAAGCGAGCTGATCGGAGGCGGCGACCAGTTCATCTGGCACCTGCGCAAGGGCATGCGCTGGAGCGACGGCGAGCCGATGACCGCCGACGACTACATGTTCTGGTACGAGGCGGTAGCCACCAACAAGGAGCTGCAGCCAAACGGCGTTCGCGAGTTCAAGCTCAACGGCATCATGGGAGTGATGGAGAAGGTCGACGACTACCAGCTCCGCATCACCTTCCCGGCGAAGTTCGGCTACTTTCCGGAGCAGATCGCGATCTTCCGTCCCGGGCCGTTTCTTCCCAGGCACTACATGACCCAGTTTCACCCGGAGTACGCGTCCGAGGAGCAGCTCAGCGCAACGCTCAAGGAAGAGGGGTTTACCGACTGGAAGAGCATGTGGACCTCCAAGCGTACCCACTGGGCGGTGGAGAACCCTGACATGCCGCACATCCGGCCGTGGATCATGGAGACCGACGGACGCGCCCAGGTGAACACCATGATCCGCAACCCCTACTTCTGGAAAATCGACACCGCGGGCAACCAACTACCCTACATCGACGGCGTGGAAAGCATTCTGGTGGGGGACCAGGAGGCGAAGAAGCTGCAGGTGATATCAGGGGATGCCGACTACATCTACGGCGAGATGCTCGGCAAGACCGCGGAGACGTTCGCGCTGCTCAAAGAAAATGAGCAACGCGGCGGGTACACTCTTATCTCGACGCGGGGCACGTTGAACAATCAGGGAACCGTCAACGTGAACATGGCCCACGACGACATGGTTCTACGCGAGCTGTTCCTTGAGAAGGACTTTCGCATTGCCCTGTCTCTGGGATTGGACCGCGACGAAATCAACCAGGTTATTCACCGGGGCGCCTATATTCCCTCCCAGGTAACTCCCAATACACCATTCGGCAATGACGATACCTTCAAGCAGTACATCCGGTACGACCCGGATGCCGCCAACCGACTGCTCGACGGTCTCGACCTGGCCTGGAACAGCGACAAGACCATGCGCCTGCGGCCGGACGGAGAGCCGCTGCAACTGGTGATGTTCGTGTACACCGCGCGCGGGCCCTGGATGGTGGAGATGGCAGAGATGTACAAGCAGTATTGGAGCGACTTGGGTGTCGACGTGTTACTCAAGCCATTTGGTGAAGGCGTATGGAACAAGATCTTTGTCGAGTCAGATTGGCACTTGGCAATGAGTCAGGCGTTCGGTGGCATGAAGGGCTACCCGGCTATCAGTCGAGGTGAGATCGTACCGATTCACGCTCGCTTCGGGGTCACGCCGCGCTGGGCTCAGTGGATCGTCACCGACGGGGCAGAAGGCGTTGAGCCGCCCGCAGACGTGAAGCGGCTGGCCGAGATTCCCAATCTTTTCATGCAAGAGGCGGATCCCGCGAAGCGGGCTCAGATCGAGGAGGAAATCTTTCACATACACCTCGACAACATGTGGATCATCGGCGGCATGAACGCCAATCCGGATCTCAACTTCAGCCCCTTCTCGAACAGGATAAGAAACCGCGTCGGCACCGTGTGGGCGACTTATCACCACGTCGCGTCGGCCTGGTACTTCGACGAGTAAGGACGCTTCCGTTATCGTAAGATCGTACCCGGGACTCGGTGGGCGACCGCCGGGTCCCGTTCGTTTTTTGGGCGAACGAGAATAAGTGATTATCCTCATCTTCCGGCGCGTGGTACTGGCTTTGCCGACGTTGCTGTTCATCTCCATCGTCTCTTTTGCAATTATCCAGCTCCCGCCGGGAGACTTCGTCACCACCAGGGTCTCGCAGTGGATCGCCCAGGGAGAGTCGGTGGATGCCGAGACAGAGACCATGCTGCGCGCTCGCTACGGCGTCGATCAACCGGTCGCGCTGCAGTACCTGAAGTGGTTACGCAACCTCATCCGCGGCGATCTCGGGGTGTCGTGGGCATGGGCCAAGCCCGTCGGTGCATTGGTCGCGGAGCGACTGCCGTGGAGCTTGCTGGTCTCCTGCATCTCGCTGGTGTTCGTGTATCTGGTGGCGATCCCCATCGGGGTGTTGTCGGCCACGAGGCAATACACGTTATCCGACTATGCGTTTACGTTCGTCGGATTCGTCGGTCTCGCCATCCCCAATTTTCTGTTTGCATTGATCTTCCTGTGGCTGTTCTTTCTGGCCACGGGTAACTCCGCGATAGGTTTGTTCTCGAGGGAGTATCTGTCGGCGCCGTGGAGTGTGGGCAAGGTTCTCGACCTGCTCAAACATCTCATCATTCCGGTTATCATCGTAGGCACGGCGGGTACTGCATCGCTGATCCGCGTGATGCGTGCCAACCTCCTGGATGAACTCAAAAAACAGTACGTCATAGTTGCCCGAGCCAAGGGACTGGCCGAGGGGAAACTGCTGTTTCGTTATCCGGTGAGGATGGCGATCAACCCCATCGTGAGCACCGTAGGATGGACGCTCCCGGCCCTGGTAAACGGTGAATTGCTCACCTCTATCGTGCTCGGTTTACCTACCTTGGCGCCGGTACTGCTGCAGTCATTGCTGACCGAAGACTTGTACCTGGCAGGCAGCATCATCTTCATCCTCAGCATTCTTACCGTCGTGGGTACTCTGTTGTCTGATTTGCTCCTGGTGTGGGCCGATCCGCGTATTCGAGACGCCGTATGAGTTCCATTCTGATCCGCGACGAGGCTGCACAGGAACGCTACTTCCTGGCCTCTCAATGGCAGCTCGCGCGGTGGCGCTTCTTCAAGCACAAGATGGCTGTGATCGCGCTGGTGATCCTGGCGGGGTATTATCTGGTTGCCTTGCTTGCCGAGTTCGTCGCGCCCTACGATCCTCACAACTTTGACAAGGATCTGGTGCTGGCGCCGCCCCAACTGCCTAAATTTATCGACGATGATGGCCGTTTTCGTCTGCGACCCTTTGTCTACAAGATGGAGAAGGCGATCGACCCTGCGACGTGGCAGATTTCCTATACCGAGGTGCGCTCCGTTCGCTATCCGATTCATCTGTTGGTGCGCGGGGCGCCGTACAAGATGTGGGGATTGATTGCCGGTGACCTGCACCTGTTCGGCACCAAGGAAGGAGTGTACTCACCGCTGGGCAGGGACCGCGGCGGGCGCGACCTGTTCACCCGCGTCGTCTACGGCAGCCGGGTGTCGGTGTCCATCGGTCTGCTCGGCGTCGTGGTAAGTGCCATCATCGGGATCGCCATCGGCGGAGTCTCAGGCTATTACGGCGGCCGCGTCGATTTGGCCATCCAGCGCACCATCGAGGCGATTCGATCGATTCCGACGTTGCCGCTGTGGATGGGGCTGAGTGCTATGCTGCCGTTGACATGGTCGGTGACCAAGGTCTACTTCGCCATCGTGCTCATCGTCTCGCTGGTGGGATGGACCGAGCTGGCTCGGGTCGTACGGGGCAAGTTTCTGGCCCTGCGCCGTGACGACTTCGTCCTCGCCGCAGCGATAGCCGGCAGCGGCGATGCGAAGATCATCTACCGTCACATGCTCCCGTCGTTCCTGAGCCACGTGATCGCTACCCTGACTCTCGCCATCCCCCACATGATCCTGGCGGAGACGGCGCTGAGCTTCATCGGCCTGGGGATGCAGGCTCCGGCGATAAGTTGGGGAGTGTTGCTCAAGGCCGCCCAGAACCTCGAGACGCTGGCCAAGGCGCCGTGGATCCTGACGCCGGCGCTCGCGGTAGTCGTCTGTATCCTGTCGTTCAACTTCGTCGGCGACGGGGTGCGCGACGCCGCTGATCCGTACTCCCACGGTTGAGGAATTCGTGCGCAAAGGGCGGCGACATCAACGTCGTTTTCATGTGCTTTCTGGAATGACGCGGGCCACGTCTCTGTCGGCGTCCTGAAGCAGATCTTCCAAACGGGAAAACAGCCTCAATGTGTGGGGACGTAGTCCTTCCTCCTTGGCAAGATCAGGTGCGAGTCCATTGTTATAGTCTCTGTCCTTGAAGAAGGCTTTGTCCCCCGTAACCAGACAGACATCCGCTTCCTCAAGCAACTCAAGACAATTGGCCCAAATGTGATTCTTGGCCTCTATCCCGCGAGCGGACTTCAATCCGCGCTGCGAGATCCAGATGTTGCTATCGAAGACTACGAACAAGGCGCTCGCGCGAGTCGGCGGAATGCTGCTGAGCGTTCCCGCCATGAAGATCACCGTGATCCTCGGAACTCACCATCGCGTTCAGCAAAATGGGTTCCCGAGGCGGGATGTCGTCCTTCGGGGGGATTCGACAGGCAAGTCTTGCAGCAGGTCCTCGCGACATGCAGCACAACCCCAGCGGCACTACTTCGACCTCGAACGAAACGCCATATTCCGGTATCTTCATGGCGATCCCCAACCCATCGGAATTGGGCTTATTGCCCGGCGTATACCCATAGGAATGGTCGACTGCCCAGCGCTTCCACACGCCATCGAAAGCGTACCTGTACGCTACGCCACCGACGAATGAGGCTGGATCCCAACTCCAACCCCAACGCACGTGGATGTCGTCTTCCCATCCTTCAACGTGGATACTCAGCTTCGATACCATTCCGGGCCGAAATACGCGTGAGAACTTGGCCAATCCTTGGACGACGTCGTCGTGAACGCTGATTTCGGTTCTTGGCTCTACGGCCAGTTCCCCATTAGCTTCAATCCATCGGTCCTCCAGGTGAGGAGTACTCATGTGACAGTGCCTCCTGTCTGCCGCCGGTCATCCGCCAAGTTAGCGGCACCCCCTGCCTATACGCAGGGGCACGCGCGATTATATCCGAGCAAATGGCAACCTTCCAACGCCCCATCGGCATCGTGCGGCATCGTGCTGCTGCTCAAGGTCACCGCCCTCCATTCGCTCCGAATCCGCTCTGCCTACGTCCTCGGGATGAAGCCGCGGCGGGACTCAGGGGCCGTTCGGGTAGCGGCAGGAGACGTCGATCTCCACTCGCTGAGCACCAGCCGCATTCCTTGGCGAGGCGCGGGTGGCGTTCCGCGCGCACGCTGATGAGGTTGACGGCGGAGCGCGGCGGCGCCTGCCTGGTCGGCCATCAGGTACTTGAAGGCGGCGTCGTACATCGGGTTGGCGATCCGCATCGCTTCAGATTAATTCGCCGCCCGCGGGCCGGCAAGCGCCCTATACGCTGCAGGCGACCGAGCCGTCGCTGCGGAGCAGCGGTTCGCGCGGCGGGAGCTCGGCGCGGGTGGATGCCTGTGCCCGCTCCAGTGCCGCGGCGTCGAGATCGATTCCCAGACCGGGCGCCTCGGGCACGGAGAGAAACCCGCCGGCCCGCCGGAGGGCGGTGCGGTACACGGCATTCGCAGGCGCCTCGTCCTGCCTGGTGTACTCCTGGGTGACGAAGTTGGGGATGCAGGTGTCCAGGTGTACCGAGGCCGCGGTCAGCACCGGGCCGAGGAAGTTGTGGGTCACCACGGCGCAGTGGAAGGATTCGGCGATGGCGGCGATCTTCTTGCAGTGAGTCAGGCCTCCCGCCAGGCCCACGTCCGGGCGCACGTACTGCGGCCCGCCGCAGGCAAGCAGCTCCCGGAACTCCCAGATCGAGTGCAGCCGTTCGCCGTTGGCCACCGGGATGGAGATGCGGCGCGCGACCTCCGCCTGCGACACGATGCTGTCGATCTGGATCGGGTCTTCGTAGAACAGGGGACGGAACTCGGCCACGGCCTCCGCCAGCGGCACCGCGACCAGCGGCGTGAGCTTGCGGTGTATCTCCAGGATCAGGTCCACGTCGTCACCCACCGCCTCCCTGGCCGCCGCCACCAGGTCGCGGACCGACGAGATCTGGCGCGCGTGAGTCATATCCTGGTATCCGTCCGGGAGCGGATCGAACTTGACCGCCGTGAACCCTTCCGCCGCGGCCGCGCGCGCATGAGCGGCCACCTCGTCCGGGGTGTCTCCCCCCTCCATCAGCAGGTGCAGACGGACCCGGTCCCGGCATCTGCCACCCATCAGCTCCCAGACCGGCGCCTGGAAGTGCTTGCCCTTGATGTCCCAGAGCGCGATGTCCACCGCGCTCACCGCCCCGGAAAGCGCGGAGCCGCGGAACGGCCCGGTGCGGTAGTTCGCCTGCCAGTGGTGCTCGATGCGGAACGGGTCCTGCCCCACCAGGTAGGACGCGAACCGCTCCACGATCTGCTGCACCGCTTCCGGGTAGCCCCAGCACGCCGTCTGCCCCAGCCCGGTCAACCCGGACTCGGTGCGGATCCGCACCACGTAGGTCTCGCCAACCCGAATCGATTCGACCTGCTCGATCTTCGTCGCCATCTGTCACTTCCCTCCTCCTGAGAAATACTTGCCCAGAACGGCATCGGGTGCCAGGACGTCGCGCCCGATTCCCGTTACTGTGCAGATCCAGGAGGAAGGATCGCCGATGCTGCCCCGGATCGAGGACCTGAAGGTGGTGCTGCTCGACGTCATCGCGGACCGTGCCGAGCGCGGCTACGAGGTGGCCGGATTCCGCGAACGGGTCCAGGCCGCGCCCGCGAGCTACGACGAGCTCGCGGCCATTCATCGCGCGCTGGACGAAGCGCCGCGGCGGTCGGATTGGCCCTACGTGGAGCCCGACGACCTGGAAGCGATCTGGGACCAGTGTCCGGATCTGCCTGCCGATCCGCTGCAGCAGGTCGACCTCGACGCTGCGGGCCGGAGGGCGGAGGCCGGGTTTCTGGGGTCGGTGTGCGGCTGCGTGCTGGGCAAGCCGGTGGAGGTGCGCACCACCATGGAAGCCCTGCAGCGTGCCGCCGAGGCCGCCGGCGAGTGGCCGATCCGGGACTACCTGAGCGAGGCCCTGCTCGACGCCCTCGGCGACCGCCACCGGAGCTGGCGGGAGGCGGTACGCGGCCGGATCCGCTTCGTCGCCCGCGACGACGACATCAACTACACCGTGCTGGGGATGCTGATCCTGGAGCGGCACGGCATCGGCTTCAGCCGGGGCGACGTGATGCAGATGTGGCTGACCAACCTGCCGCTCTCCTATACCTTCGGGCCGGAGCGGATGCTGCTGACGCGCGCGTCCGCGGTCGGCATCGCCGAACGCCTGCGCCAGGGCCGCGGCCTGGACGGGATCGGCGACGACCCGGAGCCGGTCCTGGCGGAGTTGGTGGCGAGCTGGAACCCGGGCGACGAGCTGTGCGGTGCGCAGATCCGTGCCGACGCCTACGGCTACGCCTGTCCCGGCCGGCCGCGGCTGGCCGCCACCCTGGCCTGGCGCGACGCGGGCTGGACCCATCGCGGCACCGGCGTCTACGGCGCCATGTTCGCCGCCGCGGCCATTGCCGGCGCCTTCGTCATCGACGATCCGCTGGAGCTGTGCCGCATGGCGCTGCGCTGTGTCCCACGCCGCAGCCGCTTCCACGAGCGCGTCGGCGACTGCCTGGAGCAGGTCGCGCAGGCGAGCGACTGGCACGACGGCTATCGCCGGATCCACGACCGCTATGGCTGCTACGGGCACTGCCGGATCTACCAGGAGACCGGCACCCTCATCAACACCCTGCGCTTCGCCGCCGGGGTGGAGGAGGGCATCTGCATGCAGGTGAGCCAGGGCAACGATACCGACAGCTACGGCGCCACGGCCGGTTCCTTGCTGGGGATCCTGCACGGCCGAGCGCCGGAAGCGCGCTGGCTGGCGCCCTTCCACGACGAGATCCGCACCACCGTGGCCGGCCTGTACGAGTCCTCGCTGAGCAAGGTGGCGCAGCGCATGGGCCGGCTGCCGCAGCTCGTCGCGGCGCAGCTCGCCGAACGTTGACGCGCAGGTCGTGCTATCGTGGGGTTTCAGCGATGGGAGATCAGGTAGCGCAGAAGTTCCGGGTAGCGGTAACGGCGGACGCCTTCGATGCCGACGGCGAGCCGCGCTTCGCGGAGATGGGGCTGGAGATCCTCGAACGGACGCCGGGGGTGGAGTATCGGCCGCTGGACGAGTACCGCCCGGTTCTCGAAGCCCGCCAACTGGAGGGGCTGCAGGGCCTCTTGGTGCTCGACGGCGGCGTCGACGCGGCGACGCTGAGCCGGAGCGAGGAGTTTCTGGCGCTGAGCCGGTTCGGCGTCGGCTACGATCAGATCGACGTTCCCGCCTGCACCGAAGCCGACGTCGTGTTGCTGATTGCCGCCGGCGCGGTGGACCGCTCGATGGCGGAGGCGACCGTCGGCTGGATGATCGCCATCACCCACCACACGCTGCTCAAGGACCGCATGGTGCGCCGGGGCGACTGGGAGCGGTCGCGCTGCGTCGGGGTGGAGTTGCGCGACCGTACTCTGGGGGTGATCGGACTGGGCGGCATCGCGCGTGAGACCATCCGCCTGCTGGCGCCGTTCGGCATGCGGCCGCCGCTCGCCTGCGACCCGTACGTGGACCCGGCCGTCGGCGCGGCGCTGGGGGTGGAGCTGGTGGATCTCGCCACCCTGCTCGCGGGCGCGGACTTCGTGTCGCTGCATTGCCCGTTGAACGACACCACCCGCGGCCTGCTGGGCGCCCGCGAGCTGGCGTTGATGAAACCGGACGCCTACCTGATCAACACCGCGCGCGGCGGCCTGGTGGACGAGGACGCCTTGCTTGCAGCGCTCGGCGAGGGCCGCATCGCCGGTGCCGCCCTCGACTGCTTCGCCGACGAGCCGCACACCGATCCGCAGCGGTGGCAGGGACTGGACAACGTGATTCTGGCGCCGCACTGCATCGGCTGGACCGACGAGCTGTTCCGCGACATGGGCAGGGCGGCGTGCCGCGGGATCGTCGACCTGGCCCAGGGGCGCCGGCCACACGGCATGGTGAACCCGGAGGTGCTGGCCAAGGCCTCGTTCCAGGACAAGTGGCGGCGCCTGCGCATCGCACCCGGCTGAGCCGGCGCGCCGCCCCGAGGAGGGAGCATGAACCGTAACTTGCGCCGCACGGGCGCCGGAGCCGCGTGATGGCGCCGGCAACCGCCCCCGCGGCCACCGAGCTGCTGCCGGCTGTCAACGCCGACGGCCTGCCGGTGGTGCCGATGAGCGACGAGCAGAAGTACCTGTTCGACTTGAAGGGCTGGATCACCCTGCCGGGTCTGCTGGAGGAGCGGCGGTTGGAGCGGATCCGCGCCCACCAGATGCAGTTTCTCTATCACCCCGAGACGCTGCCGCCGGAAGAACGGGACAACCACGGCGGCCCCTCGCAGGTGCTGCTCGATGCGCCGGCGGTGGTCGGCGTGCTGAACGAGATCATTTCCCATCAGCCGCTGGCGGCGGAGGACTGCTACGGGTTCCGTTTCGACCACACCTATACCAGCCACCGGCAGGCCGGCCACGACAATTTCAACCCCCACGGCGGCGGCGGGCTGTTCAACTTCAGCGGCAACTCGCACCTCTACCAGATGCACCCGGGCAGGGTCCACGCCGGCCTGGTACGGGTGGTGTGGGAGCTGAACCAGGTGGCCGCGGGAGAGGGCGGCACGCTGTTCCTGTCCGGCAGCCACAAGAGCGCGTTCGCGCGGCCCGAGTCGCTCTCCGGCCGCGACAGTGCGTTGTGGGAGACCTACTCCTGTCCGCCCGGCTCGGCGGTGATCTTCACCGAGGCGCTGTGCCACACCGGAACGCGGTGGAGCAACACCAGCCGCGACCGCTTGAGCCTGTTCACCTGTTACAATACGGTGAACGCGAAGTGGGGGAAGGCGTGTCCGCCCCCCGCAGTGATCGCAGCCATGCCACCGCTGCGGCGCACGCTGTATCGCGGAGTGTGGCACGGCATGCGCGAGGTGCCGAACATCAACAAGTACCATGACGAAGCCAACACCGGACGCTTTGTGGATTGACGGCGCCGTCTCGGACTACCCCGCCGACCTCTACCGCTTCGCGGGGACGGCCGACGGGGTCACCGGGTTCGCCGCGGCGGACGACGCCGCGGTGGCTCACTTCCAGCGCCACGGCTACCTGGTGATTCACCAAGCCTTTTCGGAGCGGGAAGTGGCGGGCGCCCTGGACGAGATGCTGGATCTGCTCACCCACCCGCGCCCCGCCTTCACCGGCGTGCAGTTCGAGCGCACGGCGCCGCAGGAGAAGCTGGAGGCGATGGCCCCGGCGCTGCGCCAGGACTACGTGCGCAAGTTCTTCCACTTCGTCGAGTTCGCACCGCGGATGAAGGCGCTGTCGGAACACCCCGAGCTGCTGGACGTGGTCAGCCGCGTGATCGGCGCACGGCCGGCGCTGTTTCAGGACATGGCCCTGCTCAAGCCGCCGCGGATCGGCCGCGAGAAGCCGTGGCACCAGGATCACGCCTACTTCGACCTGCCGCTCGATACGCCGGTGGTGGGGGTGTGGATCGCCCTCGACCGCGCCACCACGGACAACGGCTGCATGACCATCATTCCCGGCTCACACCGCCGCGGACCGGTGGTCCACTTCCAGCGCCGCGACTGGCAGATCTGCGACACCCACGTGGACAACCGCGGCGCCCTGGCGGTCCCCCTGGAGCCGGGCGGCTGCCTGCTGTTCTCCAGCTTCATGCACCACGGCACCCCCACAAACACCGCCGCCGAGCGCCGCCGCGCCCTGCAGTTCCACTACGCCCCCGCCGGCGCTCCAGGTATCTGCAAAGAACAGCGCATGGCCGTGTTCGGCGCCGAGGGCAAGTCCGTCACCTGCTGACGCCCCGGGGAGACGCCGCGATCAGTCGGCAGGTCGCCACGACGGCATATTGATTACGTGACACGTTGCTTCCATATTAGGCGGGCGGAGGAAGGATGATGCCGGAACGTCAGCTACAGTGGGACGACGATCTAGAGCCTGAACCGCCGCGCAGTTTCCGCGGCCAGTTCGTGTTTGGGTTTGCGCTTGAGCCGAGACTCGCTCCAGCGGACTTCCATGCGCTGAATGCCGAGTATCGGTCGCGGCCGCCGCGCCAGCCGCGTGGCCCTGCCGACGAGACCCGCACGTTGAACTGGGAAGCAGACGAAGCGGACGCCACCGAGTAGCCGGTACACCACGCACACCGCCGCCGCGGTCGGCGGCGTCCGCCGGCAGCACCGGTGCCCACGCGGCCTCGACCTCGGAGCCGGAACGATACGGCTTCACGTCCGCCGCCAACAGCCCGAAGCGGCCGTCGTTGTCGAAGTCCCCCGCGGCGAATGGCCATCGTGTTGTAGGTGGTCTGCCGGAACGGCGTAGCCGGCACCCAACGTCGCGCCCGGTTGAGGTACTTGCATAACGATACTTGGCCACGTATGTTCCCCCTATGGCACAGGTCACGGTGTACCTGCCCCAGGACGTGTTGGATGCGGCGCGCAAGCTGGCCAAGGAACAGAACAGCAGCCTGTCGGCGTGGCTCAGTGGCTTGGTGCGCCGGGAAAGCGTTGCGGAGTGGCCCAAGAGCCTGGTCGACCTGTTGCATCACGGCAGCGCGGACCTGATCGAGCCTGAAGACCCGCCCCCCGAAGATGTCGAGACGTTCCGGTGACGTGGTTGCTCGACACCAGCGTCTGCGTGCCTCTGATCAATCGCTCGGATGAGAACTTGGCACGCCGGCTGCTCAACCACGCGCCCGGATCGATTTACCTCTGCAGTGTCGTCAAGGCGGAGCTCCACTTCGGGGCCCAGAACTCGCAACGAGTGGCAGAGAACGTGCGTCGATTGGAGACCTTCTGCGAGGCGTTTCCGTCACTTCCGTTCGATGACGAGGCGGCGAAGCACTACGGAGCCGTACGAGCCCAGCTGCGCCGGGAAGGCCGCCCGATTGGGGCGAACGACTTGATGATCGCATCGATCGCACTTGCCGGTGCCATTACGCTCGCTACGCGCAACGTGGACGAATTCAGCCGCGTTGCGGGCCTGAACGTGGAGGGCTGGTAGCGCCTGCCACTCCGGGCTACTGCTTGTAGGGGTCGGCGGCGTCGCGCAAGCCGTCGCCGAGGAAGTTGAAGGCCAGCACCACCGTTACCACGAACAGGCCCGGGATCAGCAGCCACGGGTTCTGCACCACGGTGCGCACGTTCTGGGCCTCCTTCAGCAGCGCACCCCAGCTCACCGAAGGCGGCCGAATCCCCAGCCCCAGAAAGCTCAGCGAGGTTTCCGCCAGGATCATGCCGGGAATCGACAGCGTCAGGCTTACGATCAGGTAGCTCATGAACGACGGCAGCAGGTGTCGCCCGATGATGGACGGCTCGCCGGTGCCGCTGATCTTCGCCGCCATCACGAAGTCCTCCTCGCGCAGCTCCAGCAAGCGCCCGCGCACCACCCGCGCCAGGCCGGTCCAGCCGACGATGGAGAGTATGATGGTGATGCCGAAGTAGACCCGTATCGGCGGCCACAGCGGCGGCAGTGCAGCGCTCAGCGCCATCCACAGCGGGATGGTGGGAATGGAGATCAGAAACTCGACGATGCGCTGAATCACCGCGTCGGTGGTGCCGCCGTAGTAACCGGAGATACCGCCCAGGATGCAGCCCAGGACGAAGCTGATCGCCACCCCCACCAGGCCGATGGTGAGCGAGATGCGGGACGCGTACACCACCCGCGAGAACACGTCCCGGCCCAGCTTGTCGGTGCCGAACAGGAACACTACGCCGTCTCGCACCCCGAAGAAGTGCAGGTCTGACGGGAATCTGCTCCACAGCTTGTATTCCACGCCGCGCACGAAGAAGTGGATCGGGTGGCGGACCGTTACGTCGTCCTGGTACTTCCAGCGCAGCGTGACCGGGTCGCGCTCCGGCTTCAGGCCGTAGACGAACGGCCGCAGGTGAAACCGGCCCTCGGCATCGAAGAAGCGCACCTGTTGCGGGCGGGCGAAGGTGTAGTCGGGATGGCGCGTGGCGGTGTCGTAGGGGGCGAAGAACTCGCAGCAGAGAGCGCCGACGTAGAACACCAGCAGGAAGCCGCCGCCGAACAGGGCCAGCTTGTGCTTGCGGAGCTTGCGCCACATGAGCTGCCACTGCGAGGCGACAAACTCGCGCTCCTGACGGTCGACCTCCTGCTGCCTCGTTCGCGCCAGCACCGCTTCAGGCCGCCTTGCTCTCGTACCTGATGCGCGGGTCGACCCACACCAGCAGGATGTCGGACAGCAACGTGCCGATCACGGTCAGGAACGTGAGAAACATCACCGTGCTGCCGGCCAGGTAGGTGTCCTGGGAGATGAGTGCCCGGAACAGCAGCGGGCCGGTGGTGGGCAGACTCAGCACGATGGCGGTGATGGTCTCGCCGGACACGATGCCGGGCAGGATCCAGCCGATGGTGCTGATGATCGGGTTGATCGCGATCCGGACCGGGTACTTGAACAGCAGGGACGGCTCCGCGACTCCCTTGGCGCGGGCGGTGATGACGTACTGCTTGCTCAGCTCGTCGAGCAGGCCGCCGCGCATGACGCGGATCAGGCCGGCCGTCCCCGCGGTGCCGATCACGATGATCGGCACCGGCAGATGCTTGAGCATGTCCCACACCTTGGCCAGGCTCCACGGCGCCAACTGGTACTCCAGCGAGAACAGGCCGCCGGGGCTGACGCCGAAGAACTTCGACAGGATCAGCATCAGGATCAGCGCCAGCAGGAAGTTGGGCGTCGCCAGGCCGGCGAATCCGACCACGGTGAAGGCGTAGTCGCCGAGCGAATACTGGTGGGTGGCGGAGTAGATGCCGATCGGGATCGACACCACGTACACGAACACCAGGGTGACCATCGAGATGGCGACGGTGAGCGGCAGGCGCTCGGCGAGCAGGGCACTCACCGGTTGGTTCATCTCGAACGATCGACCCAGGTCGCCCTGCAGCATGTTCCACACCCACTTCAGGTACTGCATGTGCGGGGGCCGGTCGAGCCCGTACTGCCGCTCCAAAGAGCGGATGCGTTCCTCGTCGATGTTGATGCCGCGCGCTCGGAGGTTCTCCAGCATGGTGGTCAGATAGTCGCCCGGCGGGAGCTGGATGATGATGAACGCGACCACCGACACGGCTATCATCACCACGATCATCACCAGCACGCGGCGGCCGATGTAGGACAGCACGATCAGAGACGGCGGGGGGCGATGCGCTCACCCCCCGTCCGGTATGGCCGCTGTTGCGGCGTGTCTACTTCTTCCAGAAGAACTGCTGCGCCTCGTAGTACAGCTCCAGGCCGTGCTCGGCGTCGGCGCCGAAGCGGTCGGGAATGTTGCGCAGGTTGTTTTTCGCGATGTGCAGCTTGGGCGCCAGGCCGATGGTGCCCATGTGGTAGAGGTACTCGGCGTTGTAGTCGTAGATCTCCTGCATCAGCACCTTGTAGTCCTCCGAGCCCAGCGGGAATGAGGTCGCCTTCTCGACCCGGTAGTACTGCTCCTTGATGTGCTCCGGCGGTTCCTCGCCCGGGAACTTGCCATCCTCGAAGTCGTCCACCGTCTTGGTGCCGAGATAGTTCACGTCGCGGTCGGCATTCATCCACCGCGCCCAGGCCGGCGCCTCCTTGACGCCGTGCACGCGCGGCCGGAACGGCTCCACCAGGAACGCGATCTCGCCCACCGTCTGGTAGGGGTGCACCATGATCATGTGGTCGAGCGCGGCGGTCCGCTGGCCGAACAGCGCCCATGCCAACTCACCCTTGATCTGGATCTTAAGACCCACGTCTTCCCAGTACTCCTTCATCAGCTCGAACATGGTGGGATCCGGGAACGACTCGGGGTACTCCAGCAGCAGCACCAGCGTGTCGCCGCCGGGGACGAGCCGGAAGCCGTCCGCATCGCGCGCCGTCAGACCCATCTCGTCGAGCAGCTCGTTGGCCTTGTCGGGACCGTAGGCGAGGTAGGGGTGCGCCTCGCCCCACTCCGGCTTGTAGAAGCTGGCGTTGGCCAGCGTGGTCGCCTGGCGCGGGGTGCCGAGGCCGAAGTAGACCGTCTCGTTGATCTCGTCGCGGTTCAGGGCGGTGGACAGCGCGCGCCGGAAGCGCACGTCGTTGAAGATCTCGCGCAGCGCCGGATCGGGATGGTTCTGGTTGATGCTGAACGCCGCCTCGGAGGCGTTGACCCCCGGCACGGCGATCACGCGGTACCCGCCGGCCTGTTCGTTCTCCTTGTACAGCGAGTAGTTCTCCATGCTGGTCAGGGCCACGGCGATGTCCGACTCGCCCGACATGATCTTGGCCTGGTAGACCTCCTTGTTGACCGCGGTCACCACCACGTCGTCGATGTAGGGAAGCTGGTTGCCGGCCGGATCCACCTGGTAGAAGTACGGGTTGCGCTTGAAGTACTTCACGGTGGCCGTCTGCTCCTCGAACTCCCACGGCATCGTGGTCGGCTGGTTGGTGTCGGTGGTGGGATAGAAGATCTGGTGGCTGTTGAAGGCCTCCCACCAGTTGTCGAAACCTTCCTCCTTGGCGAGCGCCTCGGCGTCTTCGTTGTACTTGATGTGCCACTTCTTGAGGTAGTGCTTGGGCGCGTAGGACGCGATCTCGCCGCCCGGCCAGGTGACCATCACCACCGGCAGCACCGGGTAGGGATTGTCCATCTCGAACTGCACGGTGTAGTCGTCGATCTTGCGGATCCGGTTCACCCGCCCGTACAGGTTCCAGGTGCTGACCTCGTCGTTCCAGTGCATGTCCTCGAACATGAACACGATGTCGTCGGCGGTGAACGGATGCCCGTCCGACCACTTGGTGCCGGGCCGCAGCGACAGCGTCATGCTCTTGCCGTCCGGGGCGAGCTCGTAGCCGGCCGCGAGATCGGGCACGATCTCGTTGTCAGGGGTGATGTCGAGCAGGAACGAGCTGCCGCCGATCACCTCGCCCATGTCGTTCCACGAGTCCATGTTGATGGCGAAGGCGTTGATGGTGCCGCCGTACTGGCCGATCTCCTCGACCACCTCTTTCACCTTGGGGTCGTCCGGCAGCCGTTCGTCCACCGGCGGCAACTCGCCGGCCGCCACCAGCTCGGCCAGCATCGGCGCCTCGTTGTACTTGCCGGTGCTCATCGTGGTGGTGGTGGAGGCCGTCCCCTCCTCGGTGCCGCCGGCTACGGCGAAACCCGCCACGATCAATGACAGCCCCACACCCAGTGCGAGTGATTTTCTCACGATCAGTTACTCCTTTGGCCGCTCATCCGCAGCCCGATAGTGTGGAGCGCATTGTAGAGCCGCCGCGAACGGCTGTCAAAAGAAAGGCGCGGAGGCGCGGACGGACAGAACACAGGGGTACAAGAGAGCAGTGAAAGAACCTGTCGTTCGGCCTATGCCGACCCGCTCGATTGTCTTTCGCCCACCTTCACCAGGGTGCGCGGTTCGAGTCGATCGAGCCGGTTCAGCAACTCGGGCAGGAGCGGGCGCAAGGCGTCGAGGCGGTTGGTCACGGCTACGAGCACTACCACGGCCATCGGTAATTCGCGTAGATTCTGCTGGTATTCGATGTTCTGATCGGCGGTCAGAAAGAGGTCGAACTGACCCGCCGCGGCTCGAAGCAATTCACCGTTATCGAGACCGGACCACCCGTTGTCGGTTACCGTGGAGACTATATGCCCAGGCAGCTCACGGGCGAGTCTTCTTGGTAACGATTCATCGAGCAGTATTCGCATTGGCGCCCAGAGCTGCCCGCGCCATCTCCAGCGCGGCGATTGCCTTGGCGCGATCTACAGCGGGGAAGTCGATCAGGAATTGATCAAGAGTATCCCCCGCCTCCAGATAGTCGAAGAGGTTCTTCACCGGAATGCGCGTCGCAGTGAATACCGGTACCCCCCCCTGGATCCTGGGATTCCTGTGTACGACTGTTTCTTCCATAGGTCAGCAGGGTCACTCCGTGACACGGAAGACCATGAAGACGGCGCATGGGGCAGTGCACGGTGGCCGCCACTTTCGGACCAGTCTTCCCATCATACCCCATCATACCCGGTTCCCGCGGGCGAGACAGCAGCGCCGCCCCGCGGCTCGCACGCCACCGGCATTATGCACCTCGCGGCGTGCGGTACACCACCGTGTTCAGCTCGCTGTCGGCGAGTTCGCCCGGCTTGCGGCCGCCTAGAAACACCCGCGCGTCGTTGACCCGCGACGGGTTGCTGAGAGTATCGACCCGGGTCCCGTCGGGGTAGAAGGTGACGATCATCGCCTCACGCATGGCGTCCGAGTGGTTGGCCGGCGCGCCGTGCACGGTCCAGCCCAGGTGAAAGGTGCAATCGCCCGCGGCCAGTTCCTCGGTCTGATGGATCTCGAGTTGCTCGCGGGCAATGAACCGATCGAAGTGGTGCGCCGACTCGTCGCTGATCTGCTGGCCCTCCAGGTCGCCGTAGCAATGCGAGCCGCGCACGAAGCGGATCGAGCCCATCTCCCGGCTGCAGTCGACCAGCGGCATCCACAGCCCCAGCGACCGGTCGGTGGCCAGCGGCCAGTAGTACTGGTCCTGGTGCCAGTGGGAGTCGCTGCCGCCGGGCTGCTTGAACAGCGCCTGCTCGTGGAAGATGCGCACCGCCGGCACCCGCAGCAGACGGGCGGCGATGGCGCCGAAGCGTGGTGCGAGACAGAAGCGGCGCACCCCCTCGGAGTCGAAGCGCAGACCCAGGGTCTGCAGGAACGCGCCGTGGGCGGCGGCCTGCATCTGCCTGGCCGCGAAGCGGCGCATCGCAGTCTCCCGGATCAACGGGGCGTAGGCGCGGATCTCCCGCGGGGTCAGCACCGCACGCAGGACGATGAAACCGTCGCGCCAGAAGCGTTCCACCTGCGCGTCCGAAATCGCGTAATTGGCTTCCAGCGACGGCAGCTCACCGCGGTCGGCCGGCGTGCTCATGTGTAGCTTCTCCTTCAGCGGACGACTGCGACGCCCTCTCGCGGCTTGTCGGGCGGCTGGTTGTGGCTGCTCCAGAACAACCCTTCGATGACCCCCTCGACCTTGGACAGTCGGTCTCCGATGTTGACCACGCGCGCCGTGAGTTCCTTGAAGCCGGCCTGCATCTCCGTCCGCAGCCCACCTTCGACGGCCTTGGTGTCGTCCCGCAACCCGTTGCCAACGTCCTTCATCTCGCTCCGCAGACCGCTGTCGAGCGCCTTCATCTCGTCACGCAAACCGCCGTCGAGCGCCTTCATCTCGTCACGCAAACCGCCGTCGAGCGCCTTCATCTCGTCACGCAAACCGCTGCCGAGCGCCTTCATCTCGTCGCGCAGACCGCTGTCCAGCGCCTTCATCTCGCCGCGCAAACCGCCGTCGAGCGCCTTCATCTCGTAGCGCAGACCGCTGTCCAGCGCCTTCATCTCGTCGCGCAACCCACCGTCGAGTGCCTTCATCTCCTCTCGCAGACCGTCGTCGAGCGCCTTCATCTCCTCTCGCAGACCGCTGTCGAGCGCCTTCATCTCCTCGCGCGACCCGCTATCGACGGCCTCTATCTTGTCGCGCAACTCGTGCAACTCCCGACGGATCCCGCGATTGGACGCCAATATCACGGCGCCAAGGGCGATCGCCGCCGTGATGATCCCTATCAGCTCCAGGCTCATGTACACCCCTCCGGCGCCCTCCGCTCCCTGCTGGCAGTCTACCGCTCCGGCGGCCATGATGTCACCAAACGGCGTTCCGGTTGCCCCGTAGCGGGCATCTCCCCCGGGAACCGAGGCCAACGTTGTCTGAACACACATTACAACTGCGGCGTATCGGCGCTGCTTCAGAGGCGGTGTCGCTGCCTGCCGGTGCTTGCCGCGAGGCGCTCGACCAGGAGCGGTCCCGTGCGTAGGGTAGCCAATACCATGGGAAACGGATCGAACAACGGTGTGGCCGCTCCGCTCGACCTGGAGCAGCGCGCCGAGCTTGCCCTCAACGCGCTCACCCGCAACGTCGATCCCGCGTTGCGTTACACCCCCTACTTCGACTGCCGCCTGGAGCTCGATCCGCCGGTGCTCAGCCATCATCCCTACTGGGACCACTGCGACGGCACCGGCCGCGCCGTCTCCGCCCTGCTGCTGGCACGCGAGATGACGGGCAGCGGCTACCGTAGCGAGACCGACGCTCACCTCGAACGACTGGTCGCCTCCTATCAGGGTGCGCAGGGCCTGTGCTGGATCCCCGCGCCCGACTATCCCCCCGCCCCTACCCGGCGGCCGCGCCCGCCGGTGGCGGAGTTCTGGGGCCAGCGCGGCTGCCTGATGGCGTTTGTGACCGCCTACCAGCGCAGCACCGACGATGAGGAACGCGCCGCCCTGCGGCAGCGGATCGACGCGCTGATCCACGGGCTCAAGGGCATCGCCATCGAGCGCGACGGATACTGCTACTATCCGGTGCCGGCGGATGACCGTCCCGTCGACGCCGATGAGCTTTTCTACCCCCGTGGCGGGTGGGCAGGGGGCGAGGAGCCGGACGGCACCGGCGTGATGTGCGCGACGGCTCCCATCATCCGGCCGATCGTGCAGTACCTGATGACCGGCGCCGGCAATCCCGAGGCCCGCGCCCTGTGCGACGGGTTGGCGCGCTACGTGGTGGAACGCGGCGGCGACTACGGAGCCGACGGCAGCTTCCGCGGCCATTTTCACAGCCGGGTGGCCACCGCCGCCGGGATCCTGCGGTGGGGGCGGTACTCGGGACAGGCCGACCTGGTGCGGTGGGCGCACCAGGTCTACCGCTACGCCCGCGGCATCGGCACCCGGTTCGGCTGGTTCCCCGAGTTCGTGGGCCAGCACGCCTGCGAGACCTGCTGCATCACCGACATGATCGACCTGGCCATCCTGCTGGCCGGCGCCGGATACCGGGAGTACTGGGGCGACGCGGAGCGGTTCGGGCGCAACCACCTGGTGGAATCGCAGTTCCTCGATGCCGCCTGGGAGCGCCAGGTGCCGAAGCTCTCCCCCACGGCCGCCGCCGAGTACATCGCCGCGTGTCCGCCGGCGCAACTGAAGCGCGCCGGTGTGCGCGACGTGTTGCCCGGGGCATTCTCCGGCGGCAGCGCACCCAATGCTGTAGTCGACACGCGCCGCGGCCACTGGTGGATGGGCTGCTGCAACGCCCATGGCGTGCACGGCCTGTACCTGCTGTGGCAGCACGCGGTGCGCGCAACGCCGGCCGCGGTGCGGGTCAACCTGCTGTTCAGCCGCTCCACGCCGTGGGCCGACGTCCGCAGCCATCTTCCACGGGCGGGCACGGTCGAAGTGACCATGCGCCAGCACGGAGCGCTGTCCGTCCGCATTCCTGACGATGTCCGGCATGACGAGATCACCGTCGATTCGCCCAACCGCTGGGCCTGGAACGACGGGTCCGTGGAGGTCGACGGCCTGGTGCCGGGGCAGGAGGTGGCGATCAACTTCCCGCTGACGGAACATGACGAGACGGTGCGCGTGCTCGGTGACGAGTATCGCGTGTCCTGGTGCGGCGACACGGTGCTGGCGATCGACCCGCCGGGACGCGCCGGACCTCTGTATCAGCGCCGCACCGGGCCACCCGCAGCCGGCGTGCCGCGCGCGAACGGAAACGGTAGTCGCGCCTCGCGCCCACCACGCTGTTCCCGAATCGAGTGGTAGGCCGGGATGCTCCGGTTACCGGATGACCGTCACCGTCTGCGGGCGTAGTTCGGCGAGGGGCGCGGTGGCCAGCGTCGACAGGTAATTGGGAATGCTGCCCGCCGGTGACAGCCCGTTCTCGATGCGCCAACGAGCCTGATCCTCCATGGCGAGCAACAGTGCCTGCGGGAGCTCGACCAGGAAGTCATGTCGCGGCCATGAGTAGTCCACGTACGCCGCGTCGTAGCCGAAGCGGCGGGCCAGGCGCGCTTTGCTGTCCTCCGGATCTTCGCCGGCGCGTTGCTCGCTTGCCAGCACCGCTTCGAGCAACGCCCGCGCCGCCGCGGGATGCTCGGCGAGCCACCGATCGGTGGTAACCAGTACGAAGTAGTATTGCTGCCAGCGCTGGCCCGGCCAGCCAACTGCGTTGTCCGCCAGCTCCTGGCGCATCCGGTACACGTTCGGGTCCCAGGTGAAGCCGGCATCGATCGTGCCCGCCAGGAGATCCGTGACGATCGCGCTCGGCGGAAGATCGACCAGCTCCACGTCGGACACGTTCAACCCGTTCAAGGTCAGAAACACGCCGAGCAGGAACTCGCCGGCACTCTTGCGCGTGACGCCGATCCTCCGGCCGACGAGATCCTGCGGTTCACGGACGCGATCGCGCCGGGCCACCAGCTCGTTGTTGTTCGCGATGGCCACCGTGGCCAGGATTCGCAACTCGGGGTGCTCGAATGAGTTGCTCACGACCACGAATTCCGCGGCCGTGGCCACGTCCACGTCGCCGGCGAGCAGTGCATCTACCGCCAGCTTGCCCGCCTCGAACGGCACCATCTCGACGTCCAGGCCGTGCGCGGCGAACAGGCCATGCTCATGGGCCAGCCACGCGAGCGCCCCGGTGTCTCCGGCGTAGGCCCCGAGTCGCAACGACCCGACCTCGGTCGCGGCCCGGCCGCCGCCGGATGCGATCATGGGCACGGCGACCAGCACCAGCAGCGAGATGCCCCAACGGAGGACGGCGCTCGGCCAGGTGGTCCTCACCCGGCGGACGCAGCACGCGTGGGCTCCGCCGGCCACGCCGTGGGCCGAACGGGACATCCGGGTTCCCCTATCCGTGCCTGCCGAACAAGCCTCGTTTCTTCGTCGGCTCCTGCTCCGGCTCCGGCGCTCGACGGGGCGCCATCGAGGCGGCAGTCGGAGCATACCGCAGACCGTGGACGAGGCGATTGAACCGCTCCACGTCCAGGGGCTTCCTGGCCCACCGGCTCGGGTGCATCCCGAGATTCGTCAGCAGGTCCGATTCCTGTTCCCGGCTGGTCAGAATGAGCACCGGTATATGGCTCAACTCCGGGTCCGCCCTCATCTCCTCCAGCACCTGCAAGCCGTCCTTCTTCGGCATGTTCAGGTCCAGCAGAATCAGGTCCGGGCGCGGCGTACCGGCGTGAGATCCCTGCTGGCGCAGGCACTCCATCGCTACTTCGCCATCCTCGGCGACAGTGAAGTTGAGCGGCGTATCCACGTCCCGCAGGAGGCGCTGCGTCAACTGCACGTCACCGGGATTATCCTCGACCAGAAGGATCTCGATCTTGTCAGGTTGTTCCGCCACCAGTTCCTCCTCCGCGTTGTCGGCTTGCAGGCCAAGCCACCGCGCTTTCCATCAATCAGGTACGCGGGTGCACCACGACGTTGTCTTCCACGTCGTAGTCGTCGCCGGCGTGCCGCGTAGCGACCCGCAGGACAGCCTGTTTCTCAGATTCGGAGCGCACCGCGCCAAACACGTCGAGGAGCTGTCGCCGATTGAAGAGTCCTTTTGCGCGTCTGATCTCCACGCCCAGGTGGGACGTATCGATGTTCTGACCGGAAAGATCGCTGAGGATAGTCTCGGAAACGTCCGCCATTTGGGTGCCACCTCCGCAACCGTGGGTGCCCGATCGGCGTCCGCAGCCACGTGATTGTCATTCCATCGTGGCCCACACGGGCACTCACGTCAACCACGATCGCGGAGTTGCTCGGAGTTGCGCGGTCGCGTGCCGTCGAAACGGGTACCCGTCACTCGCCGGCCGCGTCCGGCTCGTCGGCCGGCAGGGAAAAGAAGAAGGTAGTCCCTTGCCCGGGCTCGGAGTGCAGCCAGATGCGGCCTCCGTGGCGCTCCACGATTCTGCGGCACACGGCAAGACCGATGCCGGTGCCGGCGTACTCCGAACGGTGGTGCAGGCGGCTGAACATGTCGAAGATGCGCGCATGGTCGGCCGCGGCAATCCCGATCCCGTTGTCGCGGACGGAGAAGATCCAGTGCCCACGGTCGCGCCGACACGCGACTTCCACCCGCGGGTCGCGGTCGCCGCGGAACTTCAGGGCGTTGCTGACGAGGTTCTGGAGGAGCTGGCCAAGCTGCGTACGGTCGCCGCGCACCTCGGGCAGCTCGCCGCCGGTCACCGCGGCATTGCCGTCGGCGATTGCCTGCTGCAGGTCATGCATTACGTTGCGCAGCAACGCGGCGGTATCGACCGGCGCGAACGGCCTGCCCTCCGAGCCGACTCGCGAATAGGCGAGCAGGTCCTGGACCAGTTGCTGCATGCGGACGGCGCCGTCGTGGGCATAGGCGACGTACTGTCGCGCCTCGGCATCGAGCTGGGGGGAGTAGTCCTCCGTGAGCAGCTCCATGTAACTGCGCACCATGCGCAGCGGCTCCTGCAGGTCGTGCGACGCGGCGGAGGCGAACTGCTCCAGGTCGCGGTTGGAGCGCTCCAGCTCCTGGGTTCGTTCGCGCAGCTCGTCGTTCAGTCGCTGGCGCTCCAGGGCGTACAGAATCGAACGGGTCAACAGCGGGCCGTTGGCACTCCTCTTCATCAGGTAGTCCTGGGCCCCTGACTGGACCGCCTGCACCGCGATGCGTTCATCTTCCAGGTTGGTCAGGAGCACGATCGGAACCTCGGGGACGGCTTCGTGGACCCGGCTGAAGGTCTCCAGGCCGTGGCTGTCCGGGAGCGACAGATCGAGCAGTACCACGTCCGTGGGGTTGCCGCGCAGCCAGTCCAGGCCGTCTGCCAGGCGTTCCGACCAGTGGGTCCGGAACCGCTCGCGCGCGCTCTCCATCACCGACTCCTCGATCAACAGCGCGTCGTCGGGGCTGTCCTCGATCAGCAGCATCCGAATCGGTCCGTCAGGCATCGGAGTGTACCGACGGCAGCTTCACCACGGTCAGCCAGAAGTCCTCGAGCGAGCGGACGATCCTCAGGAACTGCTCCATGTCTACCGGCTTGGAGATGTAGCAGTTGGCGTGCAACCGGTAGCTGCGCACGACGTCCTCCTCCGCTTTCGAGCCGGTCAGCACGACTACCGGAATCTGCTTCAGGTGATCGTCCGCCTTGATCTCCCGCAGCACCGAGCGGCCGTCCTTGCGCGGCAGGTCGAGGTCGAGCAGGATGAGGTCCGGCTCCGGCGCGGTGGCGTAATCACCGGTGCGCCGCAGGAACTCCAGCGCCCGGACCCCGTCGCCCACCACGTGCAGCCGGTGCAGGACGCAGCCCTCCTTGAGTGCCTCGGTCGTCAACTCGGCATCGTCGGGTGAGTCCTCCACCAGCAGGATTTCCACCGGTCGCACCTGCGCGCTGTCAGTCATGGTCTTCGCCCTCCTTCGGCGTTGCGGGCACGGTAAAGAAGAAGGTGGCGCCGGCGCCCGGCCTCGACTCCACCCAGATGCGGCCACCCATGCTCTCCGCCGCTTTCTTGCACACCGCCAGCCCGATCCCGGTACCGGAGTATTCCGCTCGCGTGTGCAGCCGCTTGAAGATGTCAAAAATGCGGCCGGCGTGCTCCGGCGGGATGCCGATGCCGTTGTCGCTGACCGCGAACTCCCACTCCTGCGCCCGGCGCCGGCAAGAAATCTCGACTTCAGGGGGCCGCTCGGCGCGAAACTTCAGCGCATTGCCGATCAGGTTGCGCAACAACTGTGCCAGCAGCGCCGGATCGGCGCGCACGTTCGGCAGCGCGCGCCAGGTGACCGACGCTTCCGACTCGCGCGTCGTGCGTTCCAGATTGGCCAGCTCTTGCGCCACGATCGCTCCGACGTCGACCGGCGCCAGAGCGGCGGCGTCACGGCCCACCCGTGAGTACTGGAGCAGGTCGAGAATCAGCTTCTCCATGCGTGCTGCCGCGGCCACGATGCGTTGCAGGTAGCGCTCGCCGTCACCACCGATGCGGCCCTGGTAGCGGCGCGTCAGAAAACCCGCGAACCCCGTGATGGAGCGAAGGGGCTCCTGGAGGTCGTGGGATGCCACATACGCGAACTGCTCCAGTTCGGCATTGGACCGTTCGAGCTCGCGCGTGCGCCTCTGCAGGAGGGATTGCGCCCGCATGGTTCGGTTCACCTCGGCCTGCAACTCCTCGCGGGAAACGGTCAGACTGCGCAGACGCCGAGTCATCTTGTCGAAGGCCTGCGACAGCTCCCCGATCTCATCCTGTGCCGCCATCCCGACTCGATGGTCCAACTGACCGGCACCGACGATCTCGGTACCGGCCTGCAGCTTGCGCAACGGCCGCACGACGCCAACCAGAACCAGGGCCAGCAGGCCGCCGACGATGCCGACCATCACCACCAGGGCGGACATGACCAGGCGCGTGGTACGAGCCTGGGTACGAGCCAGCCGACCGCGGGTACGCGCGGCCAGCTCCAAGGACCCGGCCGCCGCCTCCTGCAGGCGCACCGCCAAGTGACTGGCCAGACGTGCCCGCAATTCCGGGGAGGCGCCACGTTCCTGCACCGCGTCCGCGGCGTTCGCGAGTCGCTCGAACAGCTCGGCGGCCGCGCTGTGGTCGAGCTCGATTCGTGCCACGATGTCGCGGTCACCGGGTTCCTGGAAACGCTCCTGTGCCGTCGCGAGCAGCGCCGCTGCGCTCTGGTAGCCGATCTCCCATTGCTGACGCGGTCGTTCGCCCCCGTACACGGCAAAATCGTTGGCCACCAGCGACAGGTTCAGGGCCGCTTCGACCACCTCGACGGCAACTCGCTCGCGCTCCAGGGCGTCGTTCATGTCGCGGCGAAGCTGCACCAGGACGCCGACGCCGAATACCGCCAGCAGCGTGCTCGCGGCGAACGCGATGTTGAATTTGCGTCGCAGGCTCACCGACTACCCCCGCACCACCGAAGCACCGATTATAGCGGAACTGCGCCGCGCGTCAGTGAGTCACCACCGGACGATGTGCTTGCGGGGCACGAATCCGGTCGCTGCCTTGATCGGCGCCTCGTCGCGACGCAGGTGGCCGCGCCGGTACAGCGGATAGCTCGCCGGCCTCTCGTCACGGGGCTCGATCTCCACCAGGGTGCTGCCGCGAAAGGTGCAGGTGAAGCGCCGCTCCATCTCGGTGCGGGAGTTCACGGTATAGCTCGCGGTGGACTCGTGAACCGGAAACCGGAGCGTGATCTCGGCGCCTGGCCGCAGGTCTTCGAACACCACGTACCCGCCCAGCCACCCGGGCGCCACCTCGCGGCCGGACACGAGGAACGCGATCCGATGGTGCCGCGCCCAGTGGGGAATCCGGACCGCAATCCGCCGTTTGCACCTGTTGCGAATGATCACCTTGCCGGCAAACGGGAGATGGCTCGCAACCTCGAGCCCGGCCGCGACCCGGTTGAGCAGCAGGTTCACGGTGGCGGAGTCGCCTCGCTCGCGCACGGCCCCCTCCCACGCATAGTAGAGACCCTGCGCCGCCGTTCCCGTGCAGCACTGCATCGACCACACCCAGCCGTCGGGAATGCAGTCGGGCCGAGGCTGAGGATGAACAGGATGATGATGGTGGGGAGGATGGATGCCACCGAGACGTGGATCATGCGCTGCACCCGATTGGCGCCGTCGACCAGCGACGCCTCGTACAGCTCCGGATCCACCCCGGACAGCGCGGCCAGAAATATGATGCTGTTCCAGCCCACCGTCTGCCACACGCCGGAGCCGATGAAAATGGTGCGGAACCAGCCGGGACGGGCG
Source organism: Spirochaetia bacterium (assembly GCA_965203905.1). Classification (GTDB taxonomy): domain Bacteria; phylum Spirochaetota; class Spirochaetia; order SZUA-6; family Bin103; genus Bin103. Next base: position 410,198 of record CBDBDQ010000005.1, read on the forward strand.
AAGAAGTGCACCGGCTCCAGGCCGACACTGGCGATCAGATCGTTGACGATCCCGTGCAGGGAGAGGAGTTCCTTCAGCAGTCCGACGATGATCACGGTGGAGATGAAGTGGGGCAGATAGGAGATGGTCTGCACCACCTTCTTGTAGGCGCCGTTGCCGATCTCGTTGAGCAGCAGGGCCAGCAGGATCGGGGCGGGAAAGGTCCACAGCAGCGAGTACAGGCCGAGCAGAAAGGTGTTCTTGAGCAGCCGGCCCATGTAGGGGCTGTCGAAGAACAGCTCGAACCAGCGCAGGCCGACCCACGGACTGCCGAGGATTCCCCTGCCGATGCGATAGTCCTTGAAGGCCAGCACGATGCCGTAGATCGGCAGGTAGTGGAACAGGATCACCAGGGTCACCGCGGGCACCGCCATGGCCAGCAGGTACTTCTGCGCCGCCAGGTCCCGTAGCAACCCCCGCTTCTTGCCGGCTGCCAGGATGACCCGATCCGTCGCCATCTACTCGTAACGGATGCGCGGGTCGATGATCGCCAGGATGATGTCGGAGATGAGGATGCCGGCGACCGTCATTATGCCGATCAGGACCACGAAGGCTCCCGCCAGCGCCATGTCCTCGCTGCGCAGCGCCTGCAGGAAGACCGGCCCCGCCGTGGGCAGGTCGAGCACCACGGCGGTGATCACCGCGCCCGAGATCAGCGACGGCAGCACCCAGCCGACGCTGGAGACAAAGGGGTTGACCGCAATGCGCAACGGATACCGGATCACCAGCCGAATCTCGTTCAGCCCGCGGGCGCGCGCCGCCTCCACGTAGGGCTTCTTCAACTCGTCGAGCAGGTTGGCGCGCAGCACCCGGATCAGGCTCGCGGTGCCGGCCGTGCCCACCACCACCACGGGAATCCACAGGTGCTGCAGCAGGTCGAACACCTTGGCGAAGCTCCACGGCGCCTCCTGGTACTCGGGCGAGAACAACCCGCCGATGCCGGCACCCAGGTACTTGAAGGACACGAACATCAGCACCAGGGCAAGCAGGAAATTGGGAATCGACAGGCCCAGGAACCCGGCGAAGGTCCAGAAGTAGTCGCCCGCCGAGTATTGGCGCAACGCCGAGTAGAGGCCGATCGGGAACGCCACCATCCAGGAAAACAGCAACGCCGACACGGTCACCAGGACGGTGCCGGCGAGGCGCGACAGCAGCACCTCCCGCACCGGCACTCCCAGGTCGTGGGAGAGACCGAAGTCTCCCGTCACGAAGTTCCTCGCCCAGAAGAAGTAGCGCACGTAGGCGGGACGGTCGAGGCCCCAGCGGTGGCGCAGCACCTCCTCCATCTCCGGGGTGACTTCGCGGCCCGCCCACTGCTGCCGCATCACGTAGGTGCTGGCATAGTCTCCCGGCGGCAGCTCGATGACGATGAAGGCGATCACCGAGATGGCGATGATGGTCGGCACCGCCAGCAGCAGGCGGCGCACGATATAGCTCAGCATGCGCCCGCGGAAGCAGTGCGGAGCGCCGGTTTCCGGCGCCCCGCAGTAGCGAACATCACAACATCAGGAGGCGAATCCTTACTCGAGGTACCACAGCCAGGGCCGGCCGTTGTCGCCGCGGTTCCACATGGCGAACTCGGTCGGGATGTTGCGCAGATCGGGGTTGTAGGTCACCACGAACCCGCCCGGGCTGAGGATGCCGATCACCCACAACGTGTCGGCCGCGATGTCGGTGATGGTCTTGAACTGCGCCTTGCGCTCCTCGGGGTCGAAGGAGTTCAGGATCACCTGGTACGCCTCCCACACCTGCAGCAACTCGGGGATCGGCTGCTCGCCGGTCTCTCCGTTGCTGCGCAGCCACCAGTTCCACTGCGGCGCCCAGAACGTCACCGGACAGGGTATGCCGAGCTGGCACGAGAACTGCGGGACGCCCTCGTTGCCGAACCAGGTAAAGCCGTTGATGAACACGTCGATCTCGTTGTTCTTGACCAGCTCCTGGCCGTGCCCCCACTCCACCATGCGGATGGTGGTGAACAGCCCCACCTCCTTGAGGTTGTCGACGATGATCTCGGCGGTCTTGTCGAGCGCCCAGGGGATCATGCTGATCATGTTGAGCTCCAGGCGGGTGCCGTCGGGGCGCAGCCGCCAGTTGTCCGCGTCACGCTGGTCGAGTCCGGCCGCATCCAGCAGCTCGTTGGCCTTGGCCTGGTCGAACTCGATGGCGGTGGTGCACAGCCGTTCGTTGTAGTAGGGGGAGCGCTCGCTCTCGCACGCCTGCTGCGGTTCCAGCATGCCGCTGTAGACCAGCTCGTTGAGCAACTCGCGATTGATGGCGTGCGACACGCCGAAGCGGAAGCTCTTGTTCTGGAAGATCTCTCTCGTCACGGGATCGGGCGCGGTGAGGTTGAACTCGATGGTGGCCATGTTGTACTGCGAGTGCGCCCAGCGGGTGACCTTGATCTTGCCGCCGCTCTCCTCCTGCTTGGCCACCGGGAAGAAGTCCAGCGCGCCGGTGGCGAACATGTCGTCCTGGCCGGCCAGGGCGCGCAGCTTGGCGGTCTCGATGTCGGCCACCACCTCTTTCCGCACGATGTCGAAGTAGGGAAGCTGGTTGCCGGCGATGTCCACGGCGTGGAAGTAGGGGTTGCGGTGGTAGATCTCGGTCTTGGCCGGTGCCCCCTGGATCAGCATCCACGGGGTCATGACCGGCTTGTCGACGTTGGCGTTCTGGCTCCAGCGGTTGGTCTTGTTCTCCAGCAGGTCGACCCAGCCGGTGAACCCGCCCTCCTTGATGAGCGCCGCCAGCTCGTCCGCGTCCGCGTAGTCGGGATGGAACTGCTTCAGGTACTCCTTGGGATAGAGCGGCGGCAGGGTCATCAGGTCCTCGACGTTCTCCTCCAGGTGGTAGGGAGCGTCGGCGACGATCTTCCAGGTGATGTCGTCCACCGCTTCGAACACCAGCGGCGCGCCGCCGGTCAACAGCACGTAGTTGGTCTGCGGCTGGAACTCCTTGTTGTTGGCCAGGTCGTCGTACCAGAACATCACGTCGCCGGTGGACCATGGGGTTCCGTCCGACCACTTGAGGCCGCGGCGCATGGTGATGATCCAGGTCTTGCCGCCGTCCGGCGACTCGAACGACTCCGCCAGGTTTGGAAAGATGTTCTGGGTGTACTCCTTCTCGGCGCTGATGAAGTGCTGCTTCTCGGCGCTGGTCGGCCCCATGTAGGGGGTCCAGGAGTTGATCTGCAGGGTGCCGCCGTACTTGCCGATGCTCCTGTCCGTGGAGAACGGGAGTTGCACCAACGGCTGCTCGGGAAGCCGCTCCTCCACCGGCGGCAGCTTGCCCTCGGCCACCAGCGCCGCCGTCATCGGCGACTCATTGTACTGCGCGATGGTGCGGCCGGTAAGGCGTTCGAATTCCGCCACCGTGAAGTAGGTGTCACGGTCGAGGCCCGCGAAGTCCGCCGTTGGCGCGGCGGCCTCCGGGCCGGCCGTGGATGCGGCGCCCTCGGACTCCCCTCCCGCACTGACCGCTACTGCGGCCAGAACCAGGAATGCCGACGCGATGAGACAGATGCCTGCTGCGGATCGATTCATGACGATCCTCCTCGCCTTGGTATACCTGCCACCCGGCAGGTGTGCCGCGCGCCCCGGCTCGCCGTGCATTACGGCCTCGCCGTCCGGTCACGCAGCGTAGTCCCCATTCAGTACCGAACCGCCGCTCCTGTCAAATGAGTGTCGCGCGCCGCACGCACAGTGCGCACGGCAGGTCTTGGCGTAGCGCACTTCTGGCGAACGCCATGGTGGACTCGGTATCGCGCGGCCCAGACCAGATAGCTGACGATCAGCTTGCTATCGGTATACAGCGCCGTGAACGTCCAAGCGTCGCCAGCTTGCTGCGGCACGGCCTCCGCGCTCCGTACTTACCCTCCTCCGCTCGAGAGCAGCCGCGCAAGCCCCACTCCGATAGCGCCAGCTATTCCCATGCCTGAAAGGACTGGTCCGAAAGTGGCGGCCACCCTGCACTGCCCCATGCGCCGTTTTCATGGTCTTCCGTGTCACGGAGTGACCGTGGTGACTCCCCCGAGAACCCACGCCTTCGTGGCGGTATGGTTCAGCCGTTCCCTGATGCCAGCGAGATCCACCTGACGAGCTTCTCTACGAGGTCGGACGGGCCCACACCGTCATAGTACTGTGCAGACACGACTATCCCGCTCTTGGTTTCCATCCCTATTCCGAGATCCTTCACGACATCCGAACTGGACACGCGCGGGCTTTTACGAACCAGACGCCTGCTGCAGCTTTCGAGCGGCTCTGGTCGTCGAACACCCTTGCTACCTCCGAGTCAAGGGGCTCCCCCGTAGCGATCACGACATAGACTGACATCGTCTTACAGTATATCTCTCCGGTCTCTCGCCGTCGAAGTCAGGAACAGGGCCATCACATGCTGAACGACGTCTGAATCCCGTGTCGGCGGGTGATGTTCTAAGATCGCGTGCAGGGTGCGTAGTTCGTTCGCTGTACGACGTGTCCAGAAAAGCGGGTTGCCGCCCACCTGCAACGCCGGTCTCCACGATGCGTTGCTTCCATGTCGGTGCCGCGCTGCAGGATTCTGTGAGAAGGTGCCAAAAAAGTGCGCTGAGCACTTGACGGGTTTGGCGCTGCTCGTAACGGCCCCCTGCCGCACGTTCGGGCCCCTCCGACCCTTCGAATATCCCGCCACGCCCTCCAGGCCCTCCAGCACCCCGCCAGCGCCGGCCTGCACTCTTCCAGGTGCCCGTCCCGGGACTTGCAGAAACCGGTCATTTCTCAACCATGATTATATTTACGCCATGGCTGCCGCGACCAGCTTCGCCTCCTCGCTCTCCGGGCTCCCCGACCAGGTGCTGCTGGCGCACACCAGGTTCCTCGTCCTGCACGAGCAGGCACTGCAGCTCGCCGTCCTCGACCACCTGCGCGAGATCCACGCCCGCCACCTCCACCTGCGCCTCGGGTTCTCCAGCCTGTTCGACTACGCCGTGCGCGAGCTGGGCTACAGCGAAGGTGCCGCCTGGCGCCGTATCAAGGCTATGCGCCTGTGCTCCGATACCGCCGGGACACGCGAGCGGCTGCAGGACGGCTCGCTCACCCTGAGCGCGGCGGCGCAGTTGCAGAACACCTTCGATCTCCTGCAGCGCACGGCGACCGCCGCCGCGGACCCCGGCGAGGCACCCGCGGCAGCGGAGCTGCTGCCGGGCGGCACGGGGTCGGCGCCGGAGGCGGGGGCTGCGGGGACCGCGGCAGCGGCGGCAGCGCGACCGGTGCCGGCGCTCGACGCGGCGCAGCGGCAGGAGCTGGTGGCGCAGGCGAGCGGCAAGAGCACCCGCGAGGTGAAGCAGTTGTTGGCCGGGGTGGCTCCCGAGCTGGCGCGCCCGGCCGATCGCATGCGGGCGCTGGGCGAGGGCCGCTGGGAGTTGAAGGTGGTGATCGACTCTGCCTGTCAGTGCGGGATCGAGCAGCTACGGGCACTGCTGTCGCACGTGGACCCGCACCTGACGCTGGGGCAGCTGGTGGAGCGGCTGGTGCATGACGGCCTGCAGCGCTACGACCCGGGGCGACCGCCGCGCGGGCGCAGAGGTGGGCGCCGGGAGGCAAGCGCGGGCCAGGCGCCGGAGCCGCAGGCGCAGCAAGGGCCGGCGCGCGGGGCGGCTTCGCCGGCGAAGCGGGGCGTGCAAGAGCAACCCGGAGTGCCGGCGCCGCCGGAGGGCACTAGCGCCGGTGGCAGCGCCCCGGCGCCGGCAGCGCTGCCAGCAGCGGAATGTGCGCGCGGGATTGGCGGCGCCCGCACCTCGGCGGTGGCAGCGCTGTCCGCGCCGCCGTCGGGGCGCGAGACTTGGGGCGGCAGCACCCCCGTGCGTGCCAAGCCAGCGGCGGGGGCGCCCGGCACCACTACTTCGGCGCCGAAGTTGGTGGCTGGTTGCGGGTCCCGCGCCTCCGTACCGACGGCGCCGGCCGACCAGAGCTTGCCGACCGCGCGGGCAGCGGTGGACCGCGGTCGCAGCGCTCCTTCGCCAGCGAAGCGGACAGGGGCCGCGCAGCGGACAGGGGCGGCGCAGCGGGCAGGGGCGGCGCAGCGGGCAGGAGCGGCGCAGCGGGCAGGAGCGGCGCAGCGGGCAGGAGCGGCGCAGCGGGCAGGAGCGGCGCAGCGGGCAGGAGCGCAGCTCGATGGCCGTTCGCGGCAGCAGGCGGCGGCATCCGACCCGTCCTCAGGCAGCGCGCAGCCGTCCCACCGGACGCGCCGATCCCGCTACATTCCGGCACCAGTGCGGCGCGAGGTGTGGCGCCGCGACGGTGGCTGCTGCAGTTACGTCGATCCGCACAGCGGGCGGCGCTGCGGCTCCCGCTTCCTGCTGGAGCTCGACCACATCGTTCCCTTCGCGCTCGGCGGCAGCGCCGAGCCGGGGAATCTCAGAATTCGCTGCACTGCCCACCACCGGTTCCGGCATCGGCAGTACGGACCGCCGCCAGACGGGGCCCCGTGATCGGCGCTCGCCGGGGTGCGAGTTGGGCGGTTGGCGTCGGTCCGAGGGCTACGGTAGTGACGATTGCAGCCGGCTTGTCGCGTAGCGTGGGATAGTCCTGAAGTCAGGAAGGGCGCTCCGTTACCGTGGCGGTCAGAAGGGCGGCGCGGAATTCCTCCAGCGAGAGGTGCTCTTCCGCCATGATCAGGGTCGAGTGGTACGGGGTGAAGACGCCGCTGCCGACGCTCATGGTCACCGGTCCGCGGTTGGGCTCCGCCCACAGGCCGCGGGCGCGGGCCACCTCCACGCCGAACAGGTCCACCTCACGCACCGATCCCGCGGGAAAGTCGACCGTGACCAGGTGGGCCGGGTCCATGATGCCGCGAATGCCCTCCCAGTACTGGGCCAGGTAGCGGCCGCGCACGTCCGGACTGGGCGTCGCCGCCATCGGTCCGAGGTGGCCGTTGCGGAAGAGGTACAGCAGCACCTGGTCGCCGACGGGCAGGTTCTGCGCGACCGGGTCCGCGGCCAGCAGCAGGGGGCTCCAGTCGGGGTTGCTCAACTCGAAGCGCCGCTGCATGGGGTGGGTCAGTCCGAACGCGCGTGCCATCTGAATCGCATAAGTGGCGCCGCAGCCGACCCAGTTGGCGCCGAAGGTCACGAACTCCACGGACTCGGGGTCGTAGCGGTACCCGGCGGCGGCGAGCTGGCGATCGAGATCCGCCGCCCACGCCTTCGATCGCTCCCAGGCCGCCAGCTCGTACGCGGAGACCGGGGCGCCGTGCGCCGCGGCGGCCGCGGCCCGGTCCGCCTCCAGCCCGCGGCCGAACTCGGCTCCCAGAGCGCGCCGGTTTTCCGCGAGGTCGCCGCCGAGGCGGCATACCAGGCAGCGCGGACCCAGGTGGGCGCGGGCAAACTCGATCAGCTCGCGGTTGCCCCTGAGGCCGGTGGGCAGGATCAGGAACGCTTCGTCGTCGCGGTCCGCGATCTCGCGGATCAGCCGCTGCTTCTTCCGCCGCAGCACCAGGTCCAGCTCGCGACACGCCGCGGTGCGTCCCGGCCAGTGCTCTCCCCCGCCCCACAGCAGCTCCCGCCGGCGCTGGTCCGCGGGCGCGATCTCGATCCAACTGAGGGCGTGCACGCACAGATACAATCGGTTCAAAGCCTTCGGCTGCATCGGCTGCTCCTTCGCTTGACGGGCGTCGCCTCACGGTAGACGCTGTGCGCCATGTCTGCTACCGACGGTGACGCACTGAAGTACTCCGTGGTGTTGCGCACGCTGCACGGCTTCGGGGAATATCTGGCGGCCGACGCCAACGTCTGGGAGCACCCGCACGAGGTGCTGGAGGCGGTGGCGGCGGCGGGGTACGACGCCGTGGATCTGGATGCGGAACCGGATCGCATACCCCATGAGCGCTTCGAGGAGGTGCGGTCCATCGCCCGTTCGCTGGGTTTGCACACCCCGGCACTGCTGGCCGCCTGGGGACGCGGGCACGCCGGGGAAGCGCGCGACCTGGGCTCGGCGGACGAGGCGCAGCGCGCCTACGCGGTGAACTACGCCAGGAAGTGCGTCGAGTTGTCGGCGCGGGTGGGCCGGCCGGTGTTCGAGATCGCCGCGGTACCGGGGCTGAGCGAAGAGTACATGCAGCCGGCCACGCTGCTGCACCAGGCGCGTGCCAACTTCCGCCGCTCGGTAACCGAACTGGCGGCGCACGCGGAGCAACACCAGGTGCCGGTGGCGATCGAGCCGATCAACCGCTTCGAGGGCTACCAGGGCTTCATGAACAGCGTGGCGGAGGCGATGGAGCTGGTGGACGAGATCGACTCGCCCTGGCTCGGGGTGATGGCCGACTGCTTCCACGTCAACATCGAGGACAGGTCGTTGGTGGACGCGCTCGCCAGGGCCGGAGACCGGCTGCTGCACGTGCACCTGGCGGACAGCACGCGCTACGCGCCCGGCACCGGCCACCTGGACTTCCTGCAGCTCGTTCGCACGCTCAAGAGCATCGGCTACGGCGGCTACCTGGCGCTCGACTGCGTACCGCATCTGCCCGACTGGAGAAGCTCGCTGAGCCACTCCATCGCCTTCATGAAACAGATGGAGCGCGCGCACGCGCTGCTGCCTTAGGGGGACGGAACGTTATGGGTAACGCGATCGAGGAACTGCGCGGCTTCGACAGCGCCACCGTCTCCAACGCCGTGGAGCACTTCGCCGCCCGCGATCCCACCACCGGCTTCGCCAACAACGAGCTGCGCTGCCTCACCCCCGAGGTGACCGCGCCGATGGTCGGTTACGCGGTGACCGCCACCGCCGACTCAACCACCCCCGGCGACCGCCGCACCTCGCGCGTCGACGACGTGGTGAGCCTGATCCACGACGCGCCCAAGCCGGTGGTCCTGGTGGTCAAGCACGTCGGCCACGACCGTACCCGCTGCTGCCTGTTCGGGGACATGTTCTGCACCGTGCTGAGCCGGCTCGGCGGGGTCGGGATCGTGACCGACGCCAACATCCGCGACCGCGCCGCCATCCGCGAGCGCACGCCCGACCTGCACGTGTTCGCCACCGGCCAGGTGGTCTCCCACGGCTACCCGGCGTATCTCGAATTCGGCGTTACCGTGTCGTTCTGCGGCATGACCTTCGCCCCCGGCGACCTGCTGCACGGCGACGAGAGCGGACTGGTCGCGATTCCCACCGGGCTGGCGGACGCAACCGCGCGCCGCGCGCGTGAGGTACAAGCGGAGGAAGCGGAGTACTTCGACTTTCTCGCCAGCGATCGTTTTTCCCTGGAGGAGTTGCGGCGCCGCATCATCCCCCACGAGTGAACACAGGTGATTCCGTGACACGGAAGGCGACGAACGCTGATGCGCAGGCATCCGCCGCTGACCAATGACGTTCGGACAGTGACCAGGAGGCCGTCATGACCGCTGCAGACCGCAAACGGCATGTGCACCAGCTCGAGCGGGAGGGCTACACCATTCTCCCGGAAGTGCTCTCGAGCGCCGAGATCGAACGCACCAGGAGCGCCATCGACGAGACCCTCGACGCGGAGGCCGAGATCGCGCGCAAGTACGGCCTGCAGAACGAGGACCTGCAGATGGCGTACAACGCCCAGGGCAAGCATCCTCACTTCTACGGCCTGCTGGTGCGCAACCCGGAGCCGGTGGAGGTGGCGCGCGGCGTGCTGGGGGAGGACCTGTTCGCCCACGACGTCGCCATCCGCAAACCGCTCCCCACCGGCAACAAGGACTGGACCAGGCTGGGCGGCTACCTGCATGCCGACTGGCACCATTTCACGGTCACCCCGTTCCTCGGCGGCAAGCACTATCCGATGGCGGTGCAGTCCGCCTGGTGCATTTCCGAGTTCACCGTGGAAAACGGCGCAACGCTGATCTGGCCGGGGTCGCACCTGTCGCTGGAGGTGCCGCCGGAACAGCCCGAGACGCTGCCGCCCGGATACCTCCACACCGAGGCCCCGGCCGGGTCGGTAATCCTGTGGGACTCGGCCCTGTGGCATACCAGCGGCACCAACTGCGGCAGCGCCCCGCGCTACTCGCTGGTGTTCTACTTTCACCGCTGGTGGCTCAAGGGATTCAATGACTCCTACCGCCTGGTGCCGGCTGAGGTGCGCGAGGCCATGAGCCGCGAGGAGCGGCGCCTCTGGGGACTGGAGGCGGCGGTTCCCCCCAACACCCACTTCCGCGGCATGAGCGCACAGCAGATCGCGGCACTCACCCCCGAGGAAAAGGCGGTGCTCAACATCGCCGCCTTCTGACCATGGCTGCCACCGCCGGCGGCGAAGTCCAGTTCAGTCTCACCCAGACGCAGCTCATCTGGCGCGACTTCAGGCGCCACCGCGCCGCGCTGGCCGGCGGCATCGTCATCGCCCTGCTCTACCTGATGGCGCTGGGCGCCGAGTTCATCGCCCCGTACGATCCCTACTTCCGGGAGATGCGCTCGCCCCTGGTGCCGCCGATGCGCGTGCACCTGCGTGACGCCGAGGGCCGGGTCCGCTTCCCGTTCGTCTACGGCCTGGAGCAGAAGCGCGACCCGGAGACCTTCAGCCCGTTCTACGAGCCGCAGACGGATCGGCGTTATCGTGTCGGCCTGCTGGTGCGCGGCGACGAGTACCGGTTGTGGAATCTGATCTCTTGGGACGTGCACCTCTTCGGGGTGGCCGGGGAGCAGCGCCTGCACCTGTTCGGCACCGACGATCAGGGCCGCGACCTGCTGTCGCGGGTGATCTTCGCCACCCGGCTGTCGATGAGCATCGGTCTGGTTGGCGTGACCATGAGCTTCCTGCTGGCGGTGACGCTGGGCGGTCTCTCCGGCTACTTCGGGGGCGCCGTGGATCTGGTCATTCAACGCCTGATAGAGATCCTCACCTCGATCCCGAGCCTGCCGTTGTGGATGGCCCTGGCGGTGGCCATCCCCCTTAACTGGCCGATTACGCGGGTCTACTTCTTCATCACCGTGATCCTGTCGCTGATAAGCTGGCCGGGCCTGGCGCGCGAGGTGCGCGGCAAGTTCCTGTCGCTGCGCGAGCAGGACTTCGTGGTGGCGGCGCAGTTGGACAACGCGGGCAGCGGGCGGCTGATCTTTCGCTACCTGGTGCCCTCCTCCCTGAGCCACATCATCGCCTCCGGCACCCTGGCGATCCCCAACATGATCATCGGCGAGACCGCGCTGAGCTTCCTCGGCATCGGCCTGCGGCCCCCCGCCCTGAGCTGGGGCGTGCTGCTGCAGACGGCGCAGAACGTGCAGAGCGTGGCGCTGTCACCATGGCTGCTGCTGCCGGTGGTGTTCGTGGTGATCGCCGCCCTGGCCTTCAACTTCCTGGGCGACGGCATCCGCGACGCCGCCGACCCCTACCAGACGTCAGCAGCGTGACCCAGGAGACGTCCGTGGGCCCGCGCCCAGCCACTCCAGCCAGCCGACCCAGCCGACCTCAGCCGATACTTCTCCTTGACAACGGTAGGAGAACCTCTCATGGTTCTGGATTGCACCTCGCGGTGTACGCTTTCGGACAGGGGGTCAGTTGGTAGGAGATCAGATAAGTACAGGGCGGATTCCCTCGATTGAATCCGCGAGCGCAGGTCAACTTAGAAAGGAACCATTATGGGACGAACGTTAGTCCTTTTCACGGTAGCGCTGGTGCTATTGAGCGTGAATGCGTGGGCGGGCGGCACCGAAGAGGGTGCCGCGACCACCACTACGGCGATGGGCGAGTCGAAGTACAATGAGTCGCCGATGCTCGCAGCCCTGGTGGCCGAAGGCAAGCTGCCACCGGTGGACGAGCGACTCCCCATCGAGCCGCTGGTCCTTACCCCGCCCGAGATCGGGAAATATGGCGGTACCGCGACCACTTTCGCGTTCGCCAGTTGGGCGGTCGAGATTGGTGGCTGGTGGCACGCCACCTGGACCCTGGAGGTGGACAAGGAAACCTTCCAAGTCGCCGCCGGCATGGCCAAGGGATACGAGCTCTCGGATGATGCCATGACCTTCACCCTGTTCCTGCGGGAAGGGATGAAATGGTCGGACGGACACCCGCTGACCTCGGAGGACTTCCTGTACCGCTATGAAGAGAGTCTGGCGGGCAGGCAGGGCTACCGGCTGGAGCCGATCGAATCCATCGTGGCCCCGGACGACTACACGGTGCGCATCAACCTGAGCAAGCCGTTTCCCAGAATAGTCATCAACATGGCGAACCAGAACGGGGCCGACTGGTTTCGCTGGCTACCCAAGCATTACCTCATCAAGTGGCACGCCGACTACAACGAAGATGCTCAAGAAATAGCCGAGGAAGAGGGCTTCGAGACGTGGGAACAGGCGCTTGCCTTCCATCGCGCGACCAACAACTTCAACGATCCTGAGCTGCCGAGTCTGCGGATGTTCGTGCCGCGCGAGATCGGCGACGTCAATCGACTCTACGAACGCAATCCGTACTGGTACGCGGTCGACCCGGCCAACAATCAGCTCCCCTACATCGATCGGGTGCAGTCGGTTCAGGTGGATTTCGAGACCTACAAGCTCAAGGTGTTGAACGGGGAAGCGACCATTGCGCAATGGACCCGTTTCCCCAACTTCACGCTGTTCAAGGAGAACGAGGCCGCCGCGGACTACGAGGTAGTGTTGATCCCGGGTACCGTGGGGTCGCAGCACACCTACCATGTGAACCAGACCCAGGCGGATCCAGTGATTCGCGAGATCTTTCAGGACATCCGCTTCCGCCGCGCCCTGTCGCTGGCGATCGATCGCGACGAGATCAACGAGACGGTCTATCTGGGCATGGGCGTCCCGCGTGCGGGAACGCTGGTACCGAGCGTAAGCTACTACAAGAGCGAGTGGGGGGAGGATCATCCATACGCCCGCTACGACCCGGCCGAGGCCAACCGTCTGCTCGACGAGATGGGCCTGACCGACAGGGACAAGGACGGATTCCGAACCTACCCGGATGGGCGCACCATCAACCTCTCCGTAGTGCAGAATGGCGGGAAACTCCCGGATGAGGGACACGAGCTGGTCAAGGACTACTGGGAAGAGATCGGTATCAAGTTCACCTTGAGAAACGTGGAGGGCGGTTTCTACTGGGACTTCACCCTGTCCAATGAATACATGATCACCACCAGACCGCTGACCAATGCCATGGAGATGGCAGCCGATCGTGGTATCGTCGAAGGCTCGTTCGCTAGCCCGCTGAGTGGACCATCGTGGGCGCCTGCATGGGCCCACCGCCTCAAGGCCGAGCTTGCCATCGAAGAGGGTCGGGCGACGCTCGACGACTATGAAGGCGGAGTATTGCCCGGCGAAGAGCCACCTCCGAGAGTCCGAGAGCTGTGGGACGCGATTCTGGAAGCGCACAATACCATCTTCGGGACTGAAGAGTACCGGCGCGCGAACCAGAAGGTTCAGGACATCTTTGCCGAGGAGATGTGGGTCATCGGGACAGTCGGCCTTGTCCCCAGTCCCATCATCTACAAGAATAACATTGGGAACCGCATGAGCGCCGACTTTCTGTATCACGACTGGCCGGGGGAACTCGACTGGGCGCTCTACTTTACGGACCTGTAGTATCGCGGAAACCGGGATCACCGCCCCCAAGACGGCGTTGATCTCGACTCGGGGGCTGCCTTTCGGGGCAGCCCTCTCTGTATCCGCCTCTCCGTTGCTACTTGTACGGGTCGGCGGCGTCGCGCAAGCCGTCGCCGACGAAGTTGAACACCAGCACCGTTACGATCACCCAGATTGCCGGAAGCAGCAGCCACGGGGTGTTGACGATCGCGCGTACATTCTGCGCCTGCTGCAACATCACTCCCCAACTCACCACCGGAGGCTGGAGGCCGATGCCGATGAAGCTGAGGCTGGTTTCGCCCAGGATCATGGCCGGCACCGCCAGCGTCAGGTGGACAATCAGGTAGCTCAGGAACCCCGGAAGCATGTGCCGGACGATGATGCGAAGTTCTCTGGCGCCGGCGATACGAGCCGCCATGATGTGATCCTCCACGCGGAGCTGCAGCAGCTTGCTGCGCACCGTTCGCGCCAGGCCGGTCCAGCCGATGATCGAGAGAATGACCGTGATCATGAAGTAGATCCTCAGTGGCGGCCAGGTGAGCGGCACCGCTGCTGCCAGAGCCATCCAGATCGGCAGCGAAGGGAGCGACCCGAGGAACTCGATGACCCGCTGGATCAGCATGTCCACGGCGCCGCCAAAGTAGCCCGAGATGCCGCCCAGGAGACATCCGAGCACGAAGCTGATGGCCACGCCGATCATTCCTATTGACAGCGAGACACGGGCGCCGTGGAGAACACGAGAAAACATGTCCCGTCCCAGGCCGTCGGTGCCGTAGAGGAACAGCTGAGCCGGTTCGTCGACCCCCATCAGGTGCAGGTCGGTCTTGAACAGGCCCCAGAACTTGTACTCATCGCCGCGCACGAACAGATTGATCGGGTACGGCTGCGACTCGTCGTTCACGTAGGTGCGGCGCAGCGTGACCGGATCGCGGGAAGAACTCAGCGCGTAGACGAACGGCCAGCGGAGCATCCCCTCGTGGACGATTCTCACCTTGGTCGGAGGAGCCAGCAAGTGGTCGGGGTGGCGCTCGAAGATCTCGTGCGGCGAGAGAAAGCCGGCGAATATGGCACTCACGTAGATCACCAGCAGGATCGCGCCACCGACGACCGCCAGCTTGTGCCTGAGGAAACTGCGCCACATGAGGGCCCAACTGGAGAGCAGGTAGTACCGTTCCAGGCCACGCTCCGCGGCCACAGTCTGTAGCTCGGTCGAGCGAGTTCCGGCGTCGCTCATTCGGTAGCCTTCGCCTCGAATCTGATGCGTGGATCTACCACCACCAGCAGCAGGTCGGCAATCAGCGCCCCCGACAGACCCAAGGCGCTCAACACCATGACCATGCTGCCGGCCAGGAACATGTCCTGGCCGAGCAACGCCTCCAACAGCAGCGGGCCGATGGTAGGCAGGCTGAGAACGATCGCGGTGATCGTTTCTCCGGAGACGAGGGCAGGCAGAATCCCACCGATACCGCTGACGATCGGATTGAGGGCAATCCGGACCGGGTACTTGAACAGCAGGGCTCTCTCGCCCACTCCCTTGGCTCGAGCCGTCACCACGTACTGCCTGGGCAATTCATCCAGCAGCGTTGCCCGCAGCGTGCGAATGATTCCCGCGGTACCGGCGGTGCCGATAACGATGAGGGGAACCGGCAGGTGCTTGAGCAGGTCTACCAGCTTTGCCAAGCTCCAGGGCTCAAACGCATAGCGCGCGGTAAACAGACCGCCCACGCTCCAGTTCGTGAACCGGTAGATGAGGTACAGGAGGAGCAGTGCCAGCAGGAAGTTCGGCGTCGCCTGGCCGATGAAGCCGAAGGTGGTGGCGGCGTAGTCCTCGACGGAGTATTGGTGAGTGGCGGAGTAGATACCGATAGGGATCGCGATCATGAAGGTGAGGATCATGGTGGCGAAGGTCAGACAAACCGTGAGCATAAAACGCTCACCGATCAGCCGCGCCACCGGCTGACCATAGATGATCGACTGGCCCATGTTTCCGCGGAGAAGATTGCCCGCCCAGCGGAGATAGCGCACGTGAAACGGCTTGTCCAAGCCGTAGCGCTCCTCCAACTCGCGAATGTCGTCCATGGCTACGGCCCGTCCACTCTGGCGCCACTGGTTGACCATCGTTGCTATCGCGTCCCCAGGGGGCAACTCGATCAGCACGAACGACACGAAGGAGAGGACCATGAGGAGCAGGATCATGTAGATGATCCTGCGGACAATGTAGCTCAGCATGCCGGAGCCTCCTCGGGTACGGCCCGTCCTATGGGCGCCAGCGCCACAGTGATGCCGTGACCGCGGTCGATCCGTAACTCAAAGGCTCGATTCCGCACCGCGGCCGGTCTGGCGCCCGGTCCATGCGGTGGCCAGCATATCAGATCAAGTCGGTTGGACGAAGAACCTGGCCCGGCGGAGCCCGGCGGAGATGCCCTCACAGTGATCACCGTCGTCGCGGAGGATAGTCGGGCCACGTGGGGTGAGCTCCAGAATGTACTCGATGCACCTCCCGAGAGAGTTGCTGCGCGCCAGCCGGCGCGCCTCCTCGGTGCTGTCGGCGACGAACACGTTGCGCGATACGCACCAGTCGGCCGGATGTGCACTGCGTCCCGTTGCCGCCGCTGCCCGCACGGTAGGTCTCCCGGTGGTTGCGTGGGCCGTTGGGCGTGTTTAATGACGCCCGTCAAGGCCTCTCTTGCGGAGGAACAGGCCGAGCTGGTCGGCGACCTCGACGTTGTTCAGATCGGAAAACATGAAGTGTGAGTTGCCGCGAATCCCGGCGTCGGGAAGGCACAGTATTTCGGCATCGCCCCCGTGCCGATTGACGGTGTCACAAAACAACCGCGAAAAAACCATCTGCGCACGGCGCGTGTCGGTTACGTGATCGGAAGGACTCGATGGTATGTTGTCGCCGTAGACTATTTGCAGCGGAACCTTGACCAGGAGATCGAAGTCGGCCTCGGAAACGGTTGTGCCGCCTCGATAAGTTCCCTTGAATAGCGGAATCGGTTCCGGCAGGGCACCATCGGGAAAGATGCAAGTGGGTTCGTAGCTCACAATTGCCTTCACGAGATTCGGCCGGCGAATGGCGGTGAACCATCCGATACGGCCGGATTGCGAGTGGGTGACAAGAATCATCGGTCCGATTTTGTCGAGCAGTGCCACCAGGGCGTCGGTGATGACGCTCTCGTCATCGGAAATAGTGGGGACGAGCGCCTGGAAGAACTGGTCAATGCTCGCTCGGTCTGCCGGGAACTGCTGCACCGAAAAGACGTCGGGATACCTCGGACCGATGCGCCAAATCGTCCAGGCTGACTCGATTGCATGCTTCGCGGTATGGTTGGGGACCACCTGCTCTCCATCAAGATTGCCAAAGGCACCATTGAAGGTGGGCAGACCGGCACGTCCACGGCGCGGGAAGTCGACGATGTATACCGAGTAGCCGCGGCGCAGGAATATCGTGTTGTAGCCTTCACGGCCGTCAGGGGTCGATTCCCATACGCGACCGGTGCCGGCGCCTCCATGAACCAGCAGAAGCGGATAGACCCGCGGTTTGACCGGGATCTGGTACTGCACATACATCTGATCGACCCATGTAGTCTGTCCCGCGCTCGTGCCGGCGCCCCGCAGCAAACGACCGCCTACGGAAAAGCTGCCCTGCCTGGCAATTTCAAGGGCGTCCGCGGGCGCAGCCTCTGGTCTCACGGTTCCGCCGTCAGGGCCGGGATTACCTCAGTCCCGAACAGTTCCAGGCTGCGCGTCCAGCGCTGCTTGTCGTCCCAGTCGTGGGCCACCAGCACCAGCGTGCCGAAGTCGCCGATCCGGGCGCGCAGGTCGTTGATCTGCCGCGTCACCGTCGCCGGATCGCCGGCGATCACCACCTCGTCCATGAAGTAGTCCAGCCCACATTCGGCGTCGCTCATGGCCGGGTTGCGCTTCCACATATCCACGCCCGGGCCACGCCGGGTGAGCTCCAGAATGTACTCGATGCACCTGCCGAGAGAGTTGCTGCGCGCCAGCCGGCGCGCTTCCTCGGTACTGTCGGCGACGAACACGTTGCGCGATACGCACCAGTCGGACGGATGCGCGCTGCGGCCCACTGCCGCGGCCCCCGCACGGTAGGTCTCCCAGTGGTCGCACAGCGTCTCCTCCGACACCATGTGATGGCTGATCAAGCGAAAGCCGCGACCCGCCGCCTTCCTGACGCCCACCGAGCCGCGCGTGATGGCGGGCACGAAGATCGGCGGGTGAGGTTGCTGCAATGGCCGGTGCAGCGCCCCAAGCCCCATTTCCGGGTCGATGCTGTCCTGCAGCGTCACGCTCCAGAACTGCCCGTCGATACGATAAGGTGGATCGCCACTCCAGATGTCGAGAATCATCTCGATCGCCTCGCTCACGCGGGCACCGGACTCCTGCGGCGTTACCCCGAAAAGCTCCATGTCACTGGGAATCGCGCCCGGGCCGAAACAGACGTTCAAGCGCCCGTGGGACAGATGATCCAGGAACGCCAGCCGACCGGCGACCTGAGCCGGGTGATGGTACTGCAGGCACACGGGAGCGGGCCCGAACCTCATGGAATCCGTCATACCGAATGCCTTGGCGATGAAGATCTCGGGCATCACGATGTTCTCGTAGGTGGAAGAGTGATGCTCCCCCACCCAGAAGTCGGCGAACCCGAGCTGCTCGCAGCGTTGCGCCAGTTCCAGGTCCTCGTCGTAGCACTGCACCAGCGGTTTCTGCGGATCGTGCACCGGCATCAGAAACATGCCGAACCCGAGCTCGTTACCCATCATGAGCGACTCCTTGTATCAATCGCATACATCTGCCGGGAGCCTTCGTGAGTGGAGTCGAAGACAACCCAGCGATCATGCCGGTCCCAGCGGGGATGCAGGTCACACTTCCACTCCGCGGCGGCATAGGGAGGTTGAAAGAAGCGTCCCATCACTTCCAGGTGCTGTTGCTGCATGTCCCAAAGAAACAGCGTTTGCATCCTGTCCGGCGAATTCGACGCATAGGAATCCACCACCAGTCGCCTGCGATCCCCAGAAAAAGCGCAGTGCCCGTCCTGTAGGATATCGTCGCGGGCAACCGCCTCACTCTCCCCGCTCACTACGTTCAGCAAGTTGAAGCACTCGCCCCTCCCGTCCAAATCGGTCCACACCAGGATACGTTCCGGATCGAGCCAGTCGTGGTGAGACACATTGCCGTACGGGATCAGAAATTCCGGCCCGGCACCGTTCAGGTCTGCCACCAGGAAAGCTGACTTGGCAATCCACGGCCCATCCTCTGTCAGATAACGCACCACCCACGTAACCCGTGAGTCGTCGGTGTTGACCGTCGGATGGTTGAACCACATGGTCGCGTTTCTTGCCTCTTCCACTGGATTCATTTCAAATAACTGCTCGTAGGAACAAAGCAGCCGGTAATCTCCGGATTCCAGATCAAGCGCGAACAGACCGTCGTCGCTCGGGTGCGGCACATGGGAATTGGGATCGTCCAGCCCGGAGTATCCGACGGTGCGCCGGCACTGTCGCAAACGCGCGTAGTTGAGAGACAGTGCCATGTGCCCGTCGTTGGTCAAAGCGGCAACCGGCATTGGCAGCATGCGCTTCTCGCCCGAAAAGACATCCAGAACGACAGCTACGAACCGATCGCCATCTCTGTCGTTGTAGATGATCTTGCGGTCGGGCGCCGTGGGCAGCCAGTGCAGCATGCAGCCTTGCTGCGGGTTCCATGCGCGGGTTTCCGTGAGCGGATGGAATCGCTTCGTCTCCCACTCTACCATGCCGATGGTGGCAGTATCGTCCGCCCTTGGAAAATGGTCGTCGAAATCGCTCTCCATGGCGAGCACGTAACTACCGGTCGAGTCGCAGGTCTGAATATCGAAGTATCCAAAAAAATGGTGCCGCGGGCCTTGGGTCAGGGCGACTACGTCGAACCCGTACTCGTTTTTCATCTACTCATCTACAAGGTATAGTCGACACCCAGTTTTATGGAGCGCCCCGGATGCTCGTTGATCGCCTGAAGAGCTGTCGTGACTTGCCCGAGGGGCACGATCGGCTCGATCAGGTCATCGGCCTGGAGGCGACCCTCGACCAGGAGGGCCAGCGACTCGGCTTGAATCCGCGCGTAGTCCCAACCATAGTCCTGGAGAGGTTCGCTGTTGGCCCGGCTCGAGATGATCCGGATTCGGTTGCGGTGCCACTCCCCGGCCAGGTGCAGTCCTTGCCGGCCCGCGTAGTAAGCCGTCGAGACGACCGTTCCCCGGTAGCGCGTGGCACGCAAGGCGTCTTCGAGCGCGGCATAGGAGCCGCTGGTTTCAAAGGCGACATCCACTCCGAGGTTCCCCGTCCGCTCCTTCAGTTCCAATCCGACGTCACTCTCCGTTGGATCCAGTGCCAGATCCGCCCCGTGGCGCTCAGCCGCTGCCCGACGGACTCGAACAGGGTCGATCACCGCCACCCACCGGGCCCCGGAAAGTCGTGCCGCCTGCGCTACCATCAGTCCTATGGCCCCCAGGCCGAAGACGGCCACCCGATCCCCCAGTCGCACGGGCCCATCCTGCATCGCCCCCACCGCGCAATCGGCCGGGTCCGCGTACATGAGCGCTTGCGGCGTGATCCCTCGTGGGACGCGCTCCAGCCGGCCGGCATCGACGGCATGGGTCTCGCGCACGCGCAGGTGGCCAAACACGCGGTCGCCCACACTGAAGCGATCCACACCTGCCCCCACCTCGGTCACTTCCCCCATGCACATGTCGCCCAGAGCCATCGGAAAGCCGGCTGCGGCCGCTTCGCCGCGCCGGTGCAGCCGGAGCTCAGCATCCCAACGGTCGGATGCATCGGGCGAATCCGCTCTGAAGTAGCGTAGCTCGGTGCCATGTTTCACCGCGCCGAAGAGGCTGCGCACGCGAACTTTACCAGGCCCGAGGGCGACCTCGTCGTACTCCCGCAACACCGCGTGTCCCGGCCGGTCGGCGATCAGTTCCTGTGGCATAGCAAAGCTCCTTTGTAACAGTCAGGAGCCCCGGCAGTCTTCCACCGGGGCTCCCATGAATACCTTGTTGGCTTACTCGGTCTGACTTACTCTGCGAGATACCAGGCCGAGGCAACATGATGATACCGAGCCCATATCTTGCCGACCTGATTCCTCAACTTCTTCGAATAGACGGCGAAATTGATGCTTCCATCTTCATCCATGCCGCCGATGAGGTACAGATTGCCGATCATGATCTCGAAGATCTCGTGCTCCATCGCCTCGCGTTTGGCGGGGTCTCCTTCCGCATAGTAGGCTGCCGGAATCTCGGCCAGCCGCTTGATCTCGTCAGGCGGTTCGACACCCTCCTGGCCGTCCGAGAACAGCCATTTCCCCCAGCCCGGAGCGGGATAGTACAGCTTCTGTATGGGCACGACATTGTGCCTCGAAACAATCGGATATCCTCTCCCTCCGCCAAAGGCCTGGGCGAACATGAGGTCGTACTTGTCGGCCTCGTAGATCTTGTTTATGGTGGCTTCGTCGTAGGGCTTCAAGGTGAGGCCTATACCCAGATCACTATAGTACTGCTGGTACATTTCGGCCGACTGCATCTGGATTGGACCGACCGCCGTGTAGACCCCCATAATCAGATCCAGGGGCTTCCCGTCTGGCCGCAGACGCTTCGTTCTGCCGCTGTTCCAGGTGAGGCCGATGCCGTCGAGAAGCCGGTTGGCTTCGTCAGGATCGTACTCCAGATACGTGTCGAACAGAGGATCGGACATGCCATATGGCGTATTCGGCCTTACCTGGGTGGGGGTTCGAGAGCCTCTGAAGAGGACCTCATTGACCTCGTTCCTGTCGATCCCGATAGACAGCGCAATGCGGAAGTCCTTCTCCAGGAAAATCTCACGCAGAACCATGTCGGGGTGGGCAAGATTCACGAAAATGGTGTGCTGGTTGCCTACGGCACCGGGTGAAGACACCACATTGTATCCACCCTTGCTCTCGTTCTCCTTGAGCAGCGCGAAGGTTTCTGCGGTCATTCCCAGAACTCCGCCGGTGATGTAGTCGATGTCACCCGCGATGACACTCAGCTTCTTGCCTTCCTGATCGCCGATCAGCACACTCTCCACTTCATCGATGTAGGGAAGCTGATTGCCGGCCGTGTCGATCTTCCAGTAGTAGGGATTGCGAAACATCCGGTTCACCGGCGCCCTGCCGTCGGTGGTCATTATCCAGGGCCGGATATGCGGCATATCCGGATTCTCGACCGTCCAGTGAGTTCGTTTGGCGGTCCACAGGCTCACCCAATCGGAAAACCCTTCTTCCTTGATGGTCGCATTGAGATCATCGTCGGTAGTGTAATCCGGATGAAACTGCTTCATGTAGTGCGCCGGCAAAAAAGGACCGGGCCGGAATATGGCGATTTGCTCGGGGAAGTAACCAAAGGGCCCGGGAAAGGTAATCTTGAGCTGGTCTTCAGCAACCTTCTGCATGGTCCCCATGACGCCGCCGGATTTGAATTCGCGTATTCCGCCAGGCGCCAGATCCTTGTTCAGCGCCACGGCTTCATACCAGAACATGTAGTCGTCGGCGGTCATCGGCATACCGTCGCTCCACCGCATTCCCTTGCGAAGATGCCAGATGAATTCGGTGCCACCCGGCAACAGTTCACTCTCCAGCAGAATGTTCGGCCCGAGCCTGTCGTAGTCGGGGTCGTAGGTGTACGGCATCTGCTCCATGAACTTGTTGATGGTCCGGACCACGTCGGAAGCCCCACCGTCGTGGGAGGTCCGCAGGGTGCCGCCGTACCTGCCGATCTCGTTGCGGACGATTACCAGCGGCTGCTCCGGAAGCCGCTCCTCGACGGGATCCAGCTCACCCTTGGCAACCAGCGCGGCCAGCGCCGGCGACTCGCCGAATTCGGTGATCTTGATGCCCGTCTTCTCCTCCATCTCGGTAAGCGAGGCAAACTGATAGAACTCCGGGTAAAGCCCCAGGGCCTCACCCATGTCCACACCCATGTCCACCTCTGTCGAGGCCGCCGTGCCTTCCTCCGCGGTCGCTCCCGCAAACGCAAAGGACACGGAAATCACGAGGGACAGTAAAACCAATAGTGGTTTCCTCATTGCACTTTTCTCCTTCGTATATGATCGAAACGAATTCTCACGAACCTGCTGTTCTCTCTCGACACCTCCTCTCAGCTCAAAGATCCGCATACGGATCGGCCGCATCGCGCAAGCCATCTCCCAGAAAATTGAAGGCCAGGATACTCGCCACCACGAACAGCGCCGGCGTCAGCATCCAGGGCGCCTTGGAGAGGACCTCCACACTTTGTGCGTCCTTGAGAAGAACACCCCAGCTTATCGCGGGCGCCTGCATGCCCAGACCGATAAAGCTCAAGGCGGTCTCGGCCAGGATCATGCCCGGTACCGCCAGTGTGATCGTCGCGATTATGTGACTGATGAACGAGGGCAACAGGTGGCGAAATATTATCGCCATATCACCGCACCCGGAAATCTTCGCGGCAATGACGAAGTCCTCGGCGCGCAGTGCCAGGAATCTTCCTCTGACCACGCGCGCCAGCCCGGTCCATTCTACCAGCGAGAGGATCAACACGATCGCAAAGTAGACCCTGATCACCGGCCAGTCGTGGGGCAGCGCCGCGCTCAAGCCCATCCACAGCGGCAACGTCGGAATGGACCTGAGCGCCTCGATGAGCCGCTGGATCAAGAGATCGAGTTGTCCCCCATAATATCCCGAGACCCCTCCAATGACAACGCCGATGAACAGACTCAGTGCGATTCCAAGCAGCCCGATAGACAGCGACACGCGACTGCCGTATACCACCCGAGAGAAGAGGTCGCGTCCTCCCCGGTCCCTTCCCAGTACCGAGAACGCTCCTTCCTTGGTGCCAAACAGATGCAGATTACCGACAAACAGGCCCCACAGACGGTAGGAGTCTCCACGCACCAGAAAATGAATTGGAAAGCGCGTCGACCGGTCCTCGGCATAGGACAATTGCCAGGTCGTCTTGTCGATACTCTTTTCCAGTTTGTAAACAAACGGTCGCAGATGGAATTTGCCTTCGTCATCTCTGAAGTGAATCCGTTGTACCGGCGCCAGCACCAGTTCCTTTTCGAAATCACGCGGATCGTTGGGCGCTACGAACTCGGCAAATATTGCTACCAGGTAGAACACCCCGATTACCGCCAGTGACACCAGCGCCAGTCTGTGCCTGAAGAACTTCCGTGTGACGAGCTTCCACTGCGATGCGACGTAGTAGCTCTCCTCGGAGATCCTGGCGCTTCTTGCCGGTCTCATACGGCGCCTCGTATGCGCGGATCGCTCCAGGCGAGCAGCAGGTCCGAGAGCAGTGTCCCCAGCACCGTCAGCGCGCTCAGAACAAACACGATGCTGCCGGCCAAGTACATGTCTTCGGTCAGCAGGGATTTGAGAAATATCGGTGCCAGCGTGGGCAGCCCCAGCACCAACGAGGTGAGCAGCTCGCCGTTGACCAGTGCCGGCAGCGTCCATCCGACCGTGCTGATGATAGGATTGGTCGCGATACGTACCGGATACTTGAACAGCAGCTTCCTTTCGGTCAACCCCTTGGCGCGGGCGACGATGACATACTGTCGCTTCAGCTCATCCAACAGGTTGGCCCGCATGATTCTGATAAGGGCTGCAGTACCGGCGGTTCCGATGACGATAATCGGCACTATCAAGTGCTTCAGCAGATCAACGAACTTGCCCAAGCTCCAGGGCGCCGACAGGTACTCCCGCGAAAACAGACCTAGCACAGCGTTGCCGGTAATCAAGTAGAAGATCCAGATGAATACGAGCGCGAACAGGAAGTTCGGTATGGCCAGGCCGATGAATCCCAAAGAGGTGAAAACATAGTCGGCCAGCGAATACTGGTGGGTGGCGGCGAGCACGCCCACGGGAATCGCCACGGCATATACGAACAGCAGCGATATCGAGGAAATGAGCAGACTCCACGGCAGCCGTTCGGCAATCAACGTTCCTATCGGCTTGTTCCACGCCCAGGACACGCCCAGATCCCCCCGCAGGATGTTGCGGAGCCACTTCAGGTACTGAACCTGCACCGGCTGATCTACCCCGTAGCGGGCTCTGAGCATCATCTGGGTTTCCTCGGAAATAATCTCGCCCTCTGCCATCCAATCGGCCACGGTGGTGGTCACGAAATCTCCCGGCGGAAGATGAATAATGACGAATGATACGATCGAGATTATGAGAAGCGTCGGGAACGCAAGCAGAACGCGCCGAACTATAAAGATCAGCATTCGACTGCCACCCGCATCAACCGCCTCCGGGAGCCCATCACGTCGTTGCCAAGCGCGCCTTGCAGCCAACGCCGGATGTGCTGGTGTGCCGTCGCCTCCAGCGTCTCCCAGCACACGCTGGACGGTGTGCTGTCCCGAACGCACCAGTCTCGCTGTCGCCGAGCTACGCCAACGTCCGGGTGCAGTCGTCTCGGCATCATCGACAATCGCGTTACTCTGGCAATCCCCACGAGGAATAGTCAAGGGCTCAAGGGGCTCGTGGGCACCTGCTCGGCGAGGGTGTCCGCTTCAGGTCAGGAGAAAGTCCTCGTCGCGCAGGCTGTAGCCCCTGATCTGCGCCTTGGGGGCATCGTCGACGAGGTAGTTGACGACGTAGATCTCGCCGTCCGGGAACTGCACCCAGCCCGAATAGCCCACGTCCGATACCGGACTGCGGTCGAAGTCGAGCGGCATGATCCGGGTCCAGGCGCGGTCCCGCTCCGTGGCGGCGGCGGAGGTCACGTCGGTCAACGCCGCGAAGAAGTTCTGCGTCCAGTAGCCGAACCCCGGCTTGCCACCCTGCATGAAGCGATAGGTGATCATCACCCGGCCGCTCTGCAACAGCCCGGCGACCGGCCGGTGGCAGCCGGGCAGCGGGAACCGGTAGAGGCCCTCCCAATGTTCGCCGTCGTCGTGGGAGACCGCCTTGTAGCAGTCGCGCCCCTCGCCCGAGTTCTCGCGCAGGAAGGCGACCAGGACGCCGTCCGGCAGCCGCAGGATCGACGCCTCGCAGAGATGCAGACCGCGCTGCTCGGCAACGCTCACCGGACCGTGCCACGACCGCCCCCGGTCATCGGAGTACCACAACCGCTGCTGCCAGTAGTTCACGGGAGGGTTGTAGTACTGGCAGCTCACGAGCCAGCGCCCGGAGGGAAGTTCCTGCAGCTTGTCGGGAACGCAGCCCAGCGCGGGCAGCGCGTGCGGGCCGTCCCAGGTCGCGCCCTGGTCCCCCGAGAACCAGACGAACACCGGCAGCAGCTTCTCGTCGACCAGCTCCTCGGCGCAGCGGTTGGCAATGGCCACGATGCGGCCGTCGCCGAGCAGCGACAGCCGCGGCGCACCCCAGCCGTTGCCGGGAGCGCTCAGCGGATGTTTCGGAGTCCAGGTGCGTCCGCGGTCGTCGCTCTCGGTGAGCATGACGCGGGAGTAGCGGCGGTCGGTGTGGAAGGTACCTTCCCAGAATATGCAGATCAGGCGCCCCGAAGGAGTGAGCAGCAGGTCCGGCCACGCCTCGTATATGTCGTCGTCGCGACTCACGGTGAATGTTGCAACCGGCTTCATCGGCGAATTCGGATACTCATCATGCCCGCTTTCCGCTGCATTGCAAAGCCGAACCGCGTCTCGCGCGTCACGCACGTCACGGCACAGCATGTGCAGGGGCCGCTCCGACACGGGCACGCACGCGGTTGACTCCCGCGCTGCGCCGGGGTTCATTAGTCGGAAGGAGGAGCCATGGCGCCCAAGAAGATCGATCCCCGCATCTATGACCTGTACGACGACTACACGCACAGTCGCATCAGTCGCAGGCA
This sequence comes from Spirochaetia bacterium, assembly GCA_965203905.1. Taxonomy (GTDB): domain Bacteria; phylum Spirochaetota; class Spirochaetia; order SZUA-6; family Bin103; genus Bin103. Next base: position 436,589 of record CBDBDQ010000005.1, read on the forward strand.
GTTCCTGTCGCGCTCGGCGGCCATCACGGTCGGCGGAGTATCGGCGCTGGCGATGGCGCAGGCACTGCTGCCGCGCTACGCCGAAGCGCAGACCATCTCGTTCAACGACCAGCGCATCAAGGCGCGCTACGTCGACTACCCCTCGCCGGGTGGCACCTCCGGCGAGATGCGCGGCTACCTGGTGCAGCCGACCAACGACGGCCCGTTCCCCGCGGTATTGGTGATTCATGAGAACCGCGGCCTCAATCCCTACATCGAGGATGTCGCACGCCGCGCCGCGGTAGCCGGATTCCTGGCCCTTGCGCCGGACGGCCTGGCGCCGATCGGCGGCTATCCGGGCAACGACGACGACGGCCGCGCCATGCAGCGCTCCCTGGATCAGCAGGAGTTGCGCCAGGACATCGTCAACAGCGCCCACTACCTGAAGAACCACGAGCTGTGCACCGGCAAGCTGGGGGCGGTCGGTTTCTGCTGGGGTGGCGGCATGGTGAACGTGCTGGCGGTCAGGCTCGGCGCCGACCTCGACGCCGGCGTGCCGTTCTACGGACCCGCGCCGCCCACCGGGGAGGTGGGCAACATCCAGGCGCCGCTGCTGATCCACTACGCGGAAACCGACAACTTCGTGAACCGGGGACGCTCCGCCTACGAGGACGCCCTCAAGGAACACGGCAAGAACTACCAGATGGTCAGCTATGCCGGCACCCGTCACGGTTTCCACAACAACTCCACGCCCCGCTACGACGAGGCAGCCGCCGACCTGGCGTGGGAACGCAGCGTCGCGTTCTTCAAGCAGCACCTCGGCTGACCGCCGTGGATCACGTCACGATCGCTCGCAACGACGGTCTCTACGAGGCGTTCCCCGACCTCTGCCTGCTGCCGGGCGGCAAGCTGCTGTGCCTGTACCGGGAAGCGGACGTCCACGTCGCCAGCACCTCGCGGGTCGTCTTGGCCGAGAGCGAAGACCGCGGCCACACCTGGACCAACTTCCGTACCTTCGACCGGCCGCGCACCTTTGCCGAGCACCGTTCGGTGTGGAACGCTCCCCGCATCGGCCTGCTGCCCGACGGCCGGGTGGTGGCCAACTTCGACGCCTTCGTGTTCCCCGACGAGGCGGACTCCTGGAACTGGCCGCAGAGCCGCACCTGCAACCATACCTTCCTCTGGTTCAGCGAGGACCAGGGCCGCACCTGGAGCGACCCGCAACTGACCGAGGTGCAGGGCATCTGCCCGGACAAGGTACGGGTCCTCGGCGACCGCCACTGGCTGATGGTCAGCTCGCACTGGAGCATCCGCTTTCCCGGCGCCTTTCGCGTGCACGCCGCGCACTCCTTCGACGGCGGCCGCACCTGGCCGCTGAGCGCGCTGGTGGCCGAGCAGGCCGGCCTGCAGCACGACGAGCCGGCCGTGGTCCGCCTGCCCGACGGGCGCCTGCTGTGCGTCATGCGCGAGAACGTGCACATCAACCGACCGTCGCACTACGTGCTGTCCAGCGACGAGGGGCGCACCTGGTCCACCCCGCGGCCGACTCCGTTTTTCGCCGATCGGCCCGCCGCTGGATCGCTGGCCGGCGGCCGCCTGCTGGTGACCTACCGCAACGTGGAACCGGCTCCCGACGAGCGCACGATGCGCAGAGGGCGCAATCCCGGCACCTGGGCCTGGCTCGGCGACCTGGCCGGGCTCACCGGAGAGGGCGGTGAGTCACGCTTCCTGGAACTGGAGCACGATTCATGCGAGAGCCCGGGCGACTACGGCTACAGCGGCTGGGTGCAGTTCGACGACGGCGAGATCTTCTGCGCGTACCATCACCGCGACGCCGCGCCCCACTCGTACCTCCGCGGCTGCTGGTTCCGGGAGGATGACTTCACGGAGAGGCCTGCTGACGGGTGATCGCTACACCGCGGCTTATTCTCGGAGCAATCGTCGCAGGAGGATGTCCTCGACGTTGCGCCTGCCGTCGATGACGGCGAGTACGTACACTTGTCCCTGGTCGATCCGGTAGAACAGACGCCACGGCGCGATTACGAGCTCTCGGTAGCGGCCTATGTTGTGCCACGAGGTTGGGAGGCCAGTCTTGTGACTGCATCATCGACCCGATCCGCGAACCTGAGCGCGGCGCTCGGTGAATCCAGCCGCAACCAGTCGACGACATCCTGGATGTCGCCGAGCGCAGGCCGCGCCCAGATGATGCCGCTCACGCGGTGGTCAGACGCCTCCGCAGCTCGCCCATCACCTCCTCGTGCGTCGTGACATCGTCGAGCTCAATCGACCGTTCGCTCTGCGAGATCAGCTTCAGGATGGCCAAGGCATCCACCATCTCCTGGTAGCTGCGAGGATCGACGAGCACGCCCCGCGCCTCGCCGTTTTGAGTGATCACGATCGGCTTGTGGGTCTCGTTGATCTGACGAATAAGGGCGGCGGCGTTGCTCTTGACATGGGAAATGGGGCGAACGGCTGTTCTAATGTCTACCATCGTGACCTCGGATCCAAAAAAGGTGCCATGAAAAGACTGGCATGGCAACCGTTCCTACAGCCCTACAGCCGCGCTGAAGACAGTCGCGTTCCCGCTCAGCTCACCGTCACGCCGACCAGCGCTCCAGCCTCGACGACCGTCTGCCAGACGTCGTCCTCGATCGGGATGCCGTCGCGGCGGCGGGCGGCGCGGGTGCGCGCCTCGGGGTCGCCCGGAACCAGCACCTCGGCGAATCCCGGCGCCGGCGGTACCGCACGGATGCGCTCGGCGAACCCTGCCGAACCCGTCTCGAACTGGTCCAGGGGCTGAAACAGGTCGGCCTTGATGGCGATCATCGTGGCTCCCTCGTGGCGCACGATCCCGCCGCGGCCCGGGTCGGCGAAGGCGTCGGCGCCGGCGAAGATCCGGCCCAGGTATTCCACCATCAGCATGATGGCGTAGCCCTTGTGGCCGCCGAACGGCGCGTGACCGCCGCCGGCGAAGAACTCGCGCGGATCGTCGGTCGGGCTGCCGTGCCGGTCGACGATGTAGCCGTGCTCCAGCTTCTGCCCGCGTCGCTCGGCATTGGTCACCTTGACCCCGGCGGTGGCCGAGGTGGCGAAGTCGAACATCAACGGATGGTCGGCCACGCCGGTGGGAAAGGCCACCGCCAGCGGATTGGTGTGCAGCAGCTTCTCGGCGCCGCCGTAGGGCACCGCCGCGGGATCCGCCACGCCCTGGCCGGCGGCGAGCGCCAGGCCGATCATGCCCCGCTCGGCGGCCATCTCCACGTAGTGCCCCAGGCGGCCGATGTGATGCTTCTGCACCACGGAGGTCACCGCCATGCCGTGCTCCGCGGCCTTGGCAATCGCCGCCTCCATGGCGTAGGCGCCGACCGGGTGACCGAAGCCCCAGTTGCCGCTGATCAGCGCACTGCCCGGAGTTTCCTGCAGAATCTCGGGGTGCGCGGCGGGCACGATCGAACCCTCCTGCACCTCCTCCACGTAGCGGCACAGGTGCCACACGCCGTGGGAGTCCACACCGCTCAGGTTGGCGCGCACCAGGTGGGCGGCGACAGCGTCGGCGTTGTCCTGGTCGGCGCCCACCGCCAGCAGCACGCGCCGCACCAAGGCGTACAGATCGCCTTCAGCCTTATAGACCATGCCAGCCTACCCCGCCGCCTCGGCGTGGCCGGTAACCCAATCGACGAACTTCCGGCGCATGATCGGCGAAAAGGCGTGCCCCACCTCCGGGTCCACGAAGTGCTCGGCCTGCCCGCCGCGGGCATTGATCAGCCGCACCGTCTCCGCGTTGGTGGCCGCCGGGCAGTCGGTGTCGAGACCGCCGTCGATGAACAGCACCGGCCGGTGGATGAACCGGTCCGGATGCGACTGGGTGGCATATTCCGCGCACCAGTCGTCGCACCAGGTACCCTGCTGCGCCTGGCGGCACCACTCGTCGGCCTGGAAGAAGCTGGAACGCCCGACCACCGACACCATCGACACGTACGCCTGGTTCTCGGCGAACACCATCTGCGCGATCAGGCCGCCCATCGAGGTGCCGGTCACCTGCGGCTGCCGGGCTGAGCTGAAGGGCAGGGCCATGGCCGCCTCCAGCAGCCCCGCCGCCTCCCGGCGGGTCCGGTCCATGGCCTGACACACGAAGGCCCAGCCGTTGAACCGGGCGCGAAACCAGGCATCGGTCCTGCGCTCGCCGTGCTCGTGGCAGTCGGGGGCCACGATCAGGAAGCCGGCCGACGCCAGTTGCACGAGGGACTGGTCCGGGCTCTCGACCGTCCCCTTGCTGCCGGTCCAGCCATGGTAGTGCACCACCACGGGAGCCGCGCCCAGGCGCGTGTCGCGCAGCACGATGCAGGGAATCCCCGCAATCTCTTGTCTCGCGATCTCGATCATCGCCTGGCAGACTGGCACAACCGCCAGTGACCGTCTACCTTTGCGGGATGCTGATCCGGCGCGCGCAACGCGAAGACCTCGAGGCGATCTGCGCGGTCGACGCGCGCGCCTTCGGCACCGGGCCCTACGCCGCGGCCCGCGACCGCGCCGGCGACGCCGCCTGGCGCGACCAGCGCCGCGCCGAGATCACCTCGTGGTACCGCGACCACTACCGCGAGACCTTCGTCGCCATCGTCGACCGCCGCGTCGTGGGACTGGCCGGCTACCGGCCGGTCGCGGGCAGCACCGGGGTGATCCACAACAACGCGGTGGATCCCGACTACCAGGGCCGGGGCATCAGCACCCGGCTGGTGCGGCGGGTGATCGAGGAGCTGAAGGCGCTGGGAGTGGCGCGGATCGAGGTCGTCACCGCCCACGTCCCGGCCGCCCTCCACCTGTACCGGAAGGTGGGGTTCACGATCCGCGACCGGCGCGGCGCGCACCACATCCTGGACCAGGAGGTCTGAGAACCGGCCCACGCCATGCTGCCGGCCGACGATCCCGAAGAAAATCCCAGAAAGTTGCAGGAAATCACTTGACGCTTTTTCACCCGCTCATGGCGGCCTTCCATGGGCCGTTCCGGCGCCTCCGACTCTCCAGAGAACACTTGACGCCCGCTGGCTCGACAGCGCGCTGCTACGCTCGTCCTGAAGCCTCTCCGACGCCCGTCCGAGACCTGACAGATCATGGTAGTTTCAATCTAATGGTATATTTACGCCATGACTAACGTGACCATATCAGCCTCCGAAGAGCTCTTCTCCACCGTGGCCGCGCTCCCCGATCAGGTGTTGCTGGAGCAGACCAGGATGCTCGCCCGCCACGAGCAGGCGCTGCAACTCAGCGTCCTCGACCACCTGCGCGAGATCGAGGCCCGTCGCCTCTATCTGCACCTCGGCTACTCCAGCCTGTTCGACTACACCGTGCGCGAGCTGCACTATACCGAGGCAGCCGCCTGGCGGCGTATCAAGGCCATGCGCCTGTGCCGTGAGACCCGCGGCGTCCGCGAGCGGCTGCAGGACGGCTCGCTGAACCTGAGCAACGCCGCCCTGTTGCAGAACTCCTTCGAGCGCTGGGAGCGCAGTGGAGGCGGTCCGGTCGCTGCCGGATCGGCGGGAGCCGGACAGGGCGCCGCGGAATCGGCGACAGCCGGCACCAACGCCGCGCCGCGCGCCGGCTCGGCTCCCGCGGCGGCGCCCGGCGAGGCGGCGGGTGCGCCCTTGCCGGTGCTGGATGCGCACGCCCGGCAAGAGCTGGTGGAGCGCGCGATGGGCAAGAGCACGCGGCAGGTGCAACAGATGCTGGCCGAGGTGGATCCCGAGGCGGCTGCGCCCGCCGAGCGGCTGCGCGCGCTGGGGGACGGGCGCTGGGAGTTGAAGGCGGTGATCGACGCCGAATGCCAGCGCGGACTGCAGCAGTTGCGGGAGCTGCTGTCGCACGTGGATCCACACCTGACGGTCGGGCAACTCGTCGGGCGGCTGGTGCGGGAGGGAGTGGAGCGCTACGACCCGAGCCGACCCCCGCGCCGGAAGCGGAGGAAGTCCGATCCTGCCGGTGATGAGTGTTCCGCGGAGACAGCGGGACGGGAGACGGCAGATCGCGTTGCCGCTGCGGCGGAGAACCCGCGCCGGGCCGGGAAGTCTGCGGCGCCGACGACCTCCCCGTCCGCACCTAACCGATCCGTGAAGCCGACGGCAGTGGGCACTTCGCCGGCCGTCTTGCCAGCAGGCGGAGGCTCTGGGGAAGCTTCGCCCAAGAGAGGCCTCGGGCCGCCGCCGGGCAGCCGTACTCCGGCGCCGAGATACGTAGCGCCGCGTGCAGAGCGCGCCGGGAGCGCCGGCGATGCGGTGGCGACAGAGCCGACTTCGGCGCCGAAGGTCCGCGTGGCAGCCGGCAGTTCGATCGCGGTTCCGAGCTCCCACAGCGCGGGATCGGCGGAGCAGACTTCGGCGGCGAAGCTTGACGGGGCCGGCGGCGCGGGATCGACCGCGCGGACTGCGGCGGCGAAGTCAGGAAAGTCGTCCGGCAGATTGATTCCGGCTGCGGTCAGGCGCGAGGTTTGGCGGCGGGATTCAGGCTGCTGCAGCTACGTCGACCGGCATACCGGGAGGCGCTGCGGCTCGCGCTTCTTCCTGGAGATCGACCACATCGTGCCGGTCGCGCGGGGCGGCGGCGCGGAGGCGGGGAATTTGAGGCTCCGCTGTGCGGCTCATCACCGTTACCGGCACGGTCGGCGGCAGCGCTCCGCGCCGCGAGACTCGGTGACGTGAGCAAAATGGCAGCGCCGGAGATCGGCTCAGCGCGCGACACATCTCCTGGGCGCCGAGCCGCGGGCGCCGGGTGTCGCAGCGCTGGTGGCTGTACACGCTGTGGCGTTCGTGTGTGGACTCTTCGCGTGGCAATGCGCCGCCGCCATCGCCTCCAGGGTCAATGACTTCCTCCTGCCGCGTTCGGCGTTCGCAGCGCCCGAGCACCCGGAGCGCCCTCGGCTTGACACCGGTCCGGCGCCGCTCTAGGCTCGCCACGCTGCGAACCGGGCGCAGCCCATGAGTGCAAGTTCTCCCATGAGTACGCAGACCGCATCGACAGCTACCTCGAACACGCTGCACGGTTCCGGCAGGATCGCGGACATCCGCAAGCGGGTACGGCGGCACCGGCAGCTCTACCTGGTGGTGTTTTTCCCGCTTGCATTCGTGGTGGTGTTCCGCTACCTGCCGATGTACGGGCTGCAGCTCGCATTCAAGGACTTTCTGATCCTGGACGGAATCTGGGGCAGTCCATGGGTCGGATTCCGGCACTTCGAACTGTTCTTCAAGTCCTACCACTTCAACCGCCTGCTGTCCAATACCATCGGCCTCAGCGTGTACAGCATCGTGGCCGGGTTGCTGCCGCCGATTCTGATCGCAATCGCGCTCAACGAGACCCGCAACGTCATGTTCAAAAAGAGCGTGCAGATGGCGGTCTACGCACCCTATTTTCTCTCCACCGTGATCGTCACCAGCATGCTGATCCAGATTCTTTCGATCAGCGGCATCGTCAATCAGTTCATCGAACTCTTCGGGCTGCCGCCGATACAGTTTCTCGGCGAACCGCGCTCATTCAAGTCGATCTACGTGTGGTCCGGAGTGTGGCAGTACTCCGGTTATGGAGCGGTGATCTACCTGGCTGCCCTGGCCGGCATCAATCCGGAACTGTATGAGTCTGCCCGTGTCGACGGCGTTTCCAAGTGGCAGCAGATCCGCTACATCGACATTCCCGGCATCCTGCCGGTGGCGATCATCCTGCTGATCCTGGAGACCGGACGCGTGTTCGACGTCGGTTTCGAGAAGGTGCTGCTGCTGCAGAACCCGATGAACATGAGCTCCTCGGACGTCATCGACACCTTCGTCTATCGCCAGGGCCTGGTCAACTTCGAGTACTCCTACTCCACCGCCGTCAACCTGTTCAAGTCGGTTGCCAATCTGATCCTGCTCAGTGCCGTGAACTGGGTAGCGCGGCGCTACAGCGAGACCAGCCTGTGGTAAGCTTGCCGGGCCGCCGTCAGCGGGTGCGGGTCGGCTTCACCGACCGCGTCTTCTACCTCGTCATCGGCCTGTTCCTGCTCGTTTGTTTCGTCGTCGTGATCCTGCCGCTGGCCAACGTGCTGAGCAATTCGCTGAGCTCCGCAACCGCGGTGGCGCGCGGCGTGGTGTGGCTGGTGCCGGTCGAGTTCACCCTGGGTTCCTACCTGCGCATCCTCGAGGACGGGCAGATGCTGCGCGGGATGTACAACTCCCTGTTCTACACCACCATCGGCACCGTCCTGAACGTGACCCTGACCATCATGGCGGCCTATCCGCTGGCCCGGAAGACCTTTTACGGCAGGAAGTTGATCACCATCATCCTGGCCTTCACGCTGCTTTTTTCCGGTGGCATCGTGCCGCGGTTCCTGATGGTCAAGTCGCTTGGCATGGTCGATACGCGATGGGCCATGATTCTGCCGGAGGCGGTGCTGGTGTGGTATGTGATCATCGCCCGTACCTTTCTGCAGAACACCATTCCGCAGGAGCTGTACGACGCCGCCGAGATCGACGGTGCCAGCGACGTGCGCATCATCACCAGCGTCGTAGTACCCCTGTCCGGGCCCATCGTCGCGGTGTTGAGCCTGTTCTACGCGGTAGTCCACTGGAACCGCTACTTCGACGCCCTGATCTTCCTGAAGTCGGAGCACCTGTGGAATCTTCAGCTCGTGTTGCGCAACATCATCATGAGCGCCGCCAGGCTGATCGGCGAGGAGCAGGACATCGGCAATGCCATGCTGATACAGGAGCAGATCGAGGTGATGAAGTACGCCGTGATCGTATTTGCCGCAGTGCCCATCATGCTGCTGTATCCGTTCGTGCAACGCTATTTCATCAAGGGAATCATGATCGGTTCGCTCAAGGGATGAGTCGAATTCGCACCCGACCGGAGAGAAGGCCGCGAACAACGGCGAGCCTTCCAAGGAGGAGAATATGAAGAGTCTGCTGACATTCGCGTTGACCGTGATGCTCAGTATGGTTATGGTGGCTGCCGCCTTTGGCGGTGCCGAAGGTGAAGCCGCGGCGACCGGCGGCGTCACGCTGACGGAGCCGGGGACGTTCCCGATCACGGAGGAGCCGAGCGAGATCTCGCTGTTCACCTACGGCGGCGCCGCCGAGGGCGACCTGCCGAACAGTTGGCTGACCGCCTTCCTGCAGGAGAAGACCAACGTTTCGATCGATTTCCACCTGACGCCGACGGAACGGTTCAAGGAGCAGATGAACCTGATGATCGCCAGCGGCGAGTTCGTCGACGTGATCATCGCCCAGGGGAATTCGCTCACCCAGTTGTCGCGGCCCGAGGAGATGCGCTTGATCCAGCAGGGCATTCTGATGCCGCTGGACGATCTCATCGAGACCCAGAGCGTCTGGTACAAGCAGCGCCTGGACGAGCTGCCCGGCTTCCGCGAGGCGGTCACGGCCCCGGACGGCCACATCTACGACTTCGGCACCGTCGGTGGCTGTTTCCACTGCAAGTACGGGCAGAAGATGTGGATCAACCAGACCTGGCTCGATCGCCTCGGCCTGGAAATGCCTACCAATACGGACGAGTTCTACCAGGTGATGAAGGCGTTCAAGGAACAGGACGCCAACGGCAACGGCGACCCCAATGACGAGTGGCCGATCAACACGGCAAAGGCCGGCGCCTGGGTCCAGATCGACGGCTTCCTGATGATGCCGTTCCAGTTTTCGGACGTGCGTCAGAGCCAGGTGCGCCGCCTGTACGTGGATGACGGCACCATCAAGGCCGCCTACATGCAGCCCGGCTACCGCGACGGCCTGCGCTACCTGAAGCGGATGTGGGACGAGGGCTTGATCTACCCCGATTCCTTTACCCAGGACCGGAACCAGTCGAAGCGGCTCAACCAGTCGGGCGAGCACGCCATCTTCGGCGCGGTCCCGGCGATGCACCACGGTTACTTCTCGGTGGGCAGCGGACCCGAGGTGCGCTGGCGCGAGTACTCCGGCGTGCCGCCGCTGGACGGGCCCATGGGGCGCGAGACGCCCTACTACGGCTATCCGTTCAACACCGGCACCACCTTCCTGACCAGCCAGGCGCGGCTGCCGGAAGTGGCGTTCCGCCTGATCGACTGGCTCTACTCCGACGAGGGCTCAACCGCGGGAGCGTACGGCCAGGAGGGCAAGAGCTGGCGCAGCCCGGAACCGGGTGAGCTGGCGGTCAACGGCAAGCCCGCCAAGATCGCCCCGCAGGCGGTGCCGGAGGACGATCCCTACTATCAGAACTTCACCTGGGGCAACCGCAGCAGCTACTACTCGTTCCTGCACAGTTGGCGCAGCTCCCATCAGGACTACATGGTCCCCGGACCGGGAGACTCGGAGCGGTTCCTGTACGTGTTCAGCGAAGTGTACGAGCCGTTCGGCGCGGCGCTGGAGAAGATGATGCCGCCGTTGTGGTATTCCATGGACAGCATCTCCGAGCTGTCGCAGATCTACGCCACCCTCGACGAGTTCGTGTACGAGTCGGCGGTCGCGTTCATCACCGGCACCAAGGACATCGAGACCGAATGGGACGACTACCAGGACGAGCTGCGCGCCATCGGCGTGGAGCGCTACCTGGAGATTACCCAGGAGGCATACGACAGCAGCGAGTTCGCCAAGTAGGCGGCGACCGCTTCGGCGCTCGCGTGGCGGAAGTTCCGGCTTTCGCCGCGCGGTGCGCTCAACAAGGGCCGGGAGGAATACCGCAATGATGACGGCCGAGCAACGCTACCTGTTCGACCTGCACGGTTATCTGCACCTGAGAAACGTGCTCTCCGCCGACGAGCTGGCCGCGGCGCGGGCGGCGGCCGAGCGCTACGTCGACTCGCCGCCCGACGAGCTGCCGGAGGGGTTCCGCGTCGACGGCAGGCGCTACGAGCACGGCTTCGCCTTCGACCGCGCCCTGGAGCGGCTCACCATGCACCCGGCGACCTGGCCGATCGTCACCGAGCTGACCCGCGGCCGCCCGCGGCTGGTCAGCGGCACGCTGCAGATCAACGCCGCGGCGACCGACCAGGTGCAGCCCCTGCGCCTGCACTGCGCCCGCGACGACTACGGCTGGGACGCGATCCGCTACGAGGTGCGCGACGGCCGCATCTTCTGCGACCACACGGTGGTGTTTCCCTACCTCACCGACGTCCATCCCGGCGACGGCGGGCTGGTGGTGGTGCCCGGCTCCCACAAGTCGCTGTTCGAGCGGCCGCGGGAACTGTTCAACAACGGGGTGGTCGAGTCCCTCGAGCAGTTCCCGGCGGGGGTGGAGAACATCACCCCGCGCGCCGGCGACATGGTGGTGATGAACGAGCTGGTGACCCACGGCGCGCTGCCGTGGACCCCGCGCGACCGCAGGCGCATGATCCTGGTGCTGCGCTACATGCCGCAGTACAGCCACGCCCCCGACATCCCCGAGGCGGTGCAACGGCGGCTCACCCCGGAAGTACTGGAGCTCACCAGCCACGCCGGCTACCAGGACGTCAAGAAGATCGTGCGCCGCGAAGCTGCGACGCCCGCCTGAGCCTACGGGCACCGCGGTGACGAATCGAAGCAGGAGCGACGGGAGCGCGTTGTAGTACGTGACCGATGACGGCTTGCCGAGTTGGATGAGCCGCCCGTGGTGACACCCTACCCAGGCGGCCGGTAGTTTATAGTTACCTGCTCACCACCGGGCTCAAGACTGTCGTCATGCTTCTGCGCATGCGTCGCCGGTACGGGCGCAACACGAACTTGCGGAAGGCGATGGATGGTGCCCTGTCCGTCTTCTGCCGCTTGCTTAGTGGGCGCGGTATCGCGCATATTGTGGACCTACAGAAGGCCAGTGATTTGAAGCAATTGGTAACGCCTGCCGGCGTACAGCAAGCACGTAGCATTCACCTTGAGACCAGGCGGGGAACCTCCATTCGCAACTCTCAATCACCCGTCATCGCAACGTGGCAGGCGGCCCAATTATCCAAGCTGCAGCGTGATTATCCTAGGGTAGTCCAGCGCACCGGGCCGTCCGGCTTCTACAACTGTCATGGGCTCGTGTTCGCTTCGCGGCGCACGGAAGTATACTCTGGTGAGGTTCACAAGATTCTCAACGAAGATGGCTACTCTGAAATCGAGCTGCCGAGTGTGAAGCCTGGCGACGTCATTCTGTACTTTGACTCAGACGGAGACATCGAGCACTCAGGAATCGTGGTTTCCGCACCGAACCCCGATTCCCTTCGCATTCCCAAGGTGGTTAGTAAGTGGGGTGCATGGCGGGAGGTGATCCACTTCGCGAATGATTGTCCGTACACCTTCACTGATGCCAGGTACTACCGGGTGGTGGAATGATAGACCTGATTGGGGCACGCATGGAACTAGTAATTGGTATTGTGTTCGTTGCCAACACGCCAGCTTATTTGTTCAAACGTCTGCGTCACTTGTTTGCCGACATTTCCCGCAGAATTCCGCTTGATCGGGCAGTCCATGAGTTGCAAAGAGAGATCGCTAAAGCTTCCAATCGTGATCTGCACAGAGTAGCGTACATGTACGCTCTGTTTATCGTGATGTCGTATTATGAATACTCACAGGTTAAGGGTGAACTCGGCTGGGTACGGACCGGCGGCCTCCGCTGGATCGAAGAGCTAGTCAGTCACTACGAACGGACAGTTGTGCCTTCGAATTCGATCACTGTAGACATTCCACCCCAATTGATCGAACCGACTCACACGATCTCGGTAAGTGCGAATAACAATCCAATCGTTGTGACGGGAGACTCTACATGACGGTATCCCTATTCGTGGTCTCTGAGAGCTCCTCAGTTGATCGCGAGACAAACGTACTCTCAATCTTCAATATTGTAGATCATATCGACCCTGTATCTCTGCCACTAATCATCCCAGGGTTGGTGCTCACGATCGTCTTAATACGAGAAGAAGGTGAGCCCGAAACTATCGATGGTCGTATCTCCATCGCAAACAATGAGGACACCATAGTCACCTTGCCCTCGAAAGTGGATTTTGCGGGCAAGAGACGCACCCGGCTCTCGGCCAGGATAAATGGTGTTCCCGTGCGTTCGCCCGGCACATTGATCTTCAAGTACACCGCTGTCTCAATGGTTGACGTTGCGGTCACTGTACCCGTGTCCGAGCCAAAGCCCTCACAGGAGCACCGGAGGGACGCTGAGTGAGGATAACCACGCACGCTTCCGTGCCTGAGAGCAGCCAGAACCCGCAGAGGTGCGAGTTTCCGCTGGAGATCGCATTCGACCGCCGCGCCGGCGCCACCACCCCGGTCAAGGTGGAGTTGGACTTCGGCCGGATGATCGATCCGCATACCCTGGTCGCCCGGCGCCGCGTCGGCGGGCGCGAGCGGGCTTACCAGGTACAGTTCGACGAGGGCCTGTACTACGGGCCGCGGGGCTGGGTCGCTTGGCTGGTGGACGATCCCGCTGCCGGCGGCGAATGGCGGGTGGAGGCGGCGCCGCGGGCGGCGGACGGCGGGCTGGCGCCGGCGCCCTGTCTGCCAATGGTAGGGGTGGGCGACGAGATCCACTACAACGGCGACCGCTGGCAACCGATCGCCGCCCCCGGCCGCCACGCGATGCCGCTGACTGCGGACTGGGACGGCGACGGCCTGGTCGACATCCTGTGCGCCAGCCACCACGCCAACGGCCTCGGCATGCCGTGGGGCGGCGTGTTCTTCTGGCGCAACATCGGCAGCAACCGCGAGCCGCGCTTCGCGCCGCCGATGCGCCTCTACGCCGACGGGGTCAACCTGGTGCAGCGCGAGTACCGCATGCACGAAATCCCACCGCAGCGGGAGTTCATCAGCGAGGACTACCTGAGCTGCGACGTGTTCGACTGGTTCGGCAGCGGACGCCAGGACCTCATCACCATCAGCCAGCGCGGCGGCATCAAGGTGTACCGCAACACCGGCGCGCGCGACGCCGCCGGCCTGCCGGCACTGGAGCTGGCGGCCACGGTGCCGTTTCCGCCGCTGCTCGCGGCCGGCCGCTACCTGCAGGTCAAGGTGCGCGACTGGGACGGCAGCGGGCGGCCCTCGCTGATCATCGGCAGCGTTTCCCACGACAAGCAGACGCACGTGGCGCGCGAGCAGATCGTGCTGCTGCGCAACACCGGCCGCGACCCCGCCACCGGCGACTGGGCCTTCTCCCCCATGGTGTTGCCGATATCGGGGGCCCGCATCGGCCACGACGTGCGCATCGCGGATCCGGAATTCTCCAACTTCTCCAACCACCGGGCGCTGAGCATCGACGTGTTCGACATCGACGGCGACGGCATGCTGGAGCTGCTGTGCTGCCACGTGCTCGACCTGCGCAGCCCGGTCATCGAGCTGTGGCGCAACGTCGGCTCGGTCGACGAGCCGGCGATGATGAACCAGGGCCAGTTGCCGTGGAGCCGCGACGCCATGGCGTTCGGCTTCCACTTCGCACGCAACGCAGCGTTCCACGGCTGCATCCGGGCGAGCTGGTATGACGACTACGGGTTTCGCTACTTCGAGCGGCGTGGCAATGACGTATTCGTTCCCGGCAACTTCCACGACTCCGGCGCACTGCTCGGCGAGGCGTGCAAGGTCAAGCACGAGGGGATGGTCAAGGGCGACCCGATCGACCCCCGCGGCAACGGCGCCTTCGACCTGGTGTGCGGCGACCTCGCCGGCTACTTCACGCTGGTGCGCAACACCGGCACCGCCGCGGCGCCCGCCTTCACGCCGCCCGAGCGGATCCGCGACGCCGCTGGCGATCCGGTGAGGATCTACCGGGAGAGCATCCTGCACGACAACAACTCGGAGCGGAACTGCGGCCAGCTCAAGCCCTTCCTGTGTGACTGGGACGGCGACGGCAGGCTGGACCTGATCGTCGGCAACAACACCAACCGGATCTTCTGGCTCCAGGGCTACGACCCGAACAGCAACCGCATCGCCGGGCGGCGCGAGCTGGCGGTGCGCGGCATGATCGACCCGTTCGGGTTCCGCAAGGGGCCCGCGGTGGTCGACTTCGACGGCGACGGCCGCATGGAGCTGCTGGCCGTCGACAGCCTCGGGCGGATCAGCGTGTTCCACCAGGGCGGCGGCGCCGACGGCACGCTCGTGCTGGAGCCGCCGGTACCGCTCACCTACCGCGACGGCGGCACGGTTCTGAACTCCGACATCGGACGGGGGCTGGCCGCAACCGACGGGGTTCCCTTCCCGGACGGCCTGCCCTCGCTGTGGCGCGAGCCGAGCATCACCCTGGCGGCCTGCGACTGGCACCGGCGCGGGGTGTTCGACCTGTTCATCTCGTCCAACTGGTACACGTTCTTGCTGGAGAACAGCGGCACCCGCGAGGCGCCCTGCTTCGAGCGGCCGCGGCCGATCCGCACCCCCGACGGCAAGGCGCACAAGCTCTCCCAGCACGAGAGCCATGTCACCGCCTACGACTGGAACGGCGACGGCGCCCCGGACCTGATCATCGGCGGCGAGTCGGGCGGCCTCTACCTGTTCCACCACGACTGGCTGTCCGGCATCGCGCACACGGCGCGGGTGTCCGAGCCGTCGAACGGCGGAACCGCGCCTTGAACGCCGTAACTGCGACCAGCCTGGCGCCGCCGCCGCCGTGGGCGTTCATGCAGCGGCGGCTGATCGACACCATGGAGCAGGCCACCGAGGCGATGCTGGCCAAGTACACCGAACCCGGCGGCGCCCTGTACTTCGCCGACGACGTGGACGACATGTACGAACGGTTTGCCAACTGGAGCCTGTTCTACGCCATGGGCGCCGACGAGCGGGTGGCGCAGATAGCGCTGCAGCAGTGGAACGCGACCACCCGCTGGTGCGACGACGGCGTCGTCAACCGGCGCCACCACCACGAGTTCCACATGAACCTGGGCGAGCGGGGCCGGCTGCGGCGCACGTTCAACCCGCAGATCCACAACGAGTACTACAACCTGGCGGAGCCGGCCGTCGCCGAGTGGCACCACAAGGGCGAGGGCAACATGGCGTTCTACCACTTCGGCCTGGCCTACCCGCACAGCTCGGAGAACGTGCGCCGCGCGCGTCGCTTCGCCGCCATGTACATCGGCGAGGACCCCGAGGCGCCCAACTACGACCTGCGTAACCGGGTGTTCCGCTCGCCCTTCCAGTCCAGCGTCGGTCCCTGGCTCCACACCGACGACGTGGAAGCGGTGAAATCGATCCTGAACGGTCCCTACCCTGGAAAAAACCTGCCGTGGGAACCCAAGCCTATGGGCCAGCACGCTTCCCTCTACCCGGCAATCGCCCACTTGGAGAACGACTGGTACGAGAAGCCGGAGCGGGTCCCGGAAATCATCTACGCCTTCAACCGCGTGGTGCTGAACAGCGACAGTGCCAACAACCTCGCCGCCACCGCGCTGGTGACCAACGCCTACCTCTACACCGGCGAGGAGAAGTATCGCCGCTGGGTGCTGGACTACGTGGAGGCGTGGCTGGAGCGGATCCGTGCCAACGGCGGCATCATTCCCGACAACGTGGGGCCCACCGGCAAGCCGGGCGAGCGGCGCGACGGCGTGTGGTGGGGCGGCATGTACGGCTGGAACAGCAAGTTCGGCTGCCGCATGATCCTCCACGCCGTCACCATCGCCGCCGAGTGCGCGCTGCTGCTGAGCGGCGACTTCGGCTACCTGGAGCTGCTCCGTTCCCAGCTCCACGTGCTGCTGGACCATGCCGTCCACGACGACCGCGGCCGGCTGCTGGTGCCGTGGCGCCACGGCCCCGACGGCTGGGCCATGCATCGGCCGATGCGGGTCCGCGAGCCGGTCCACCTGTGGCATGCCTCGCTGGCCGAGGCGGACCGGGAGCTGATCGCCACCCTGCGGGCGGGAGATCCCGAGCACGACTGGAACGAGGCGGCGGTGGAGGGCGAGAAGAACGAGGGCGCCACCGAGCGGCCCCGCTTCCAGTACTACACCGGAGAGAACCCGGGCTGGCCCGAGGCGTCACTGCAGGCCGAGTTTCGCGGCGTCATGGAGGTGTGCGAGACCATCCGCCTCGACCGGCGCAGCATCGAGGAACGGATCGAGCAGAACGTCGTGCCGCCCAATCCCGTGGCCACCAAGGCGCTCACCCAGCTCACCCTGGGGAGTCCGCAGAGCGTCTACAACGGCGGGCTGCTACGCGCCCAGGTGCGCTACTTCGACGAGCAGCGGCGGCGTCCCGGCCTCCCTCCCGACGTCGCCGCCCTGGTCACCAGGCTGAGCGCCGACCGCACCTCCCTGACACTCATCAACCTGAGCCCGGACCATACTCGCTCCGCAATCGTCCAGGCCGGCGCCTTCGGCGAGCACGAGATTCGCGACGTGCACTTTCGACACACCGAGGAACGAGGCATGCAGCGCACCATCTGGAACAGCGGCCGCCACGCCGTGGAGCGCGCCACCACGCAGCGCCGCCACATGGTGAACGGCACCTCGTTCACCGTTCACCTGCCGCCCTTCCGATCACTCGAGCTGGACCTGGAGCTGAAGCGCTTCGCGCGCCGTCCCAGCTACGCCTTCCCCTGGCACGGCGGCCGGGTCCCGAGCGTGTTCCAGTGAAGCGCCGGCGCGACAGGTGAATTCAGCACGACTCGCGACAGACAAGAGCTCACCATTATCCAGATCGTTCCAACCCCGATGTGCGGTCGTATCACAGTCGATTCCGAGGGACTTCAGTGAACCTACCAGTTGCTTCGGTAGATTGTGGTCAAGCAGCCACATGGGCTGAAGCGAATCTCAGAACCTCAGGCACACTCTCTGCAGGGAAACCAGGATAATCGTTGGCAATCTCTTGTGCCGTCATCCCGATAGAGAGGCATTCCAAGACTTTAGATCCTCATGCCAATTCTGATCCCAAAGTTGCGTGTACCGGGCGCCTTGTAGAGCCGGATCACCTGCTCCATGCCCCGACGGTTACAGCGCCAGCGTGCTCGTGTTCAGGATGGGTGCCCCATCGCGAATAGCGTGAACCGCGTCTGCGAGGGTGCACGCAAGGTGCGACATTGTCAACCGATCACCCGGCCGCCGCGCCGACGTAGCGCTTCGGCTGAAAGCGCGTCACCCCACTTGGCGGCGGCGGGGCGAGCGCCGGGCCGGAGCGCTGCATGGCCGCCTCGCGGGCCGGGATACCGGCGCTCATCGCGCCGGCACGTTCAGGTCGTCGCGGCTTCCGAGATGCTTCCCTTCCGCTGCGTGATCGCGTGGCTCTTGAACCCTTGCACCGCTCCCATCACGGCCTTCTCCACGGGGATGCGCTCGATGCTCGAAGCTCCGACGAATCCCTGGGCGTCGGTCTGCGCGTACAGCGCCGCCGTGTCCTCGGGTTCGGCAAAGGGCCCACCGTGCGCCAGGCAGATAGCGTCCACTTCCACCGCCCAGGCCCCCTCCATGATCTTCTGGGCGCTGGTCAGAGCCTCGGCCATCGGCGCGGCGGCGAAGCCGACCAGCCCGCCCGAGGTTCCACCGACGTGGGCACACACCACGTCCACGCCCGCCTGCACCATCTCGGCCGCGTGCTCGGCCGAGTGGACATAGCACATGGTGAACAGGCCCCCCTCCCTGAACGTCCGTATCATCTCGACCTCGCGCGCGAAGCGCCAGGGTATGCCGAGGTTTGTGTCGCTCGAGCGGTGTGACGCTGCCGTCGTGCAGCAGCCGGTAGTGCATCAGTTTGAAACCGGCGGTGGTTGACTAGTTCCAGACCAGCCCGCTGTAGCCCCAGGCGAAGTCAGCCGGACACAGCACGTCCTCTCCGTTCCCTTCGAGGTACACGCAAGCTGTGATCTCAAGCTTGAGCACCTTGGTCGCCACGTAGTTGAACCTGGTGCCGTCGTCCAGGATGAATTCGTACAGCGGGATTTTGATCTCCTTGCCTGCCGAGAACGAGTCTGAATGGCGGATGTAGGTCTCATTGATTTCGAGCTTGACGCCGATCCATGGCTCGGCATCGTTGTTCGTGACGTACAGGTTGCCCAGACCATCGGTCTGTGCCGCGGCGTTCAGGGTCACGGTGGCCACGTCGTCACCTCCGGACGATAGGAGCACGATCATGGCCACCGCTGCCACGCCTACGGCGATCACCGCGAGGCACCCCCACTTGCCACGTCGAACTTCGTCTGCTTCTTTCTGTTCGTCGGTCTGGTCTTCGGCCATACCTGCCCACCGTAGCAGTTTCAACAATCAGACTGCAACACCCTTGACTGGGAGCCGCGCCGCCCCGCACATTGCAGGCATGATCGGGCCCAACGGGGAGAAGCGCCCCAACGACGTGATAGCCAACGCAGTGCTGGCGGCCAAGATCGCCGCCGGCGAGGCCGATGAAGAGTACGTTGATCTGGACAGTCAGCGGGGAGGCCGCAAAGGCGGCAAAGCCAGGGCTGGCAGCCTGACTCCAGAGAGGCGCCGTGAGATTGCCAAGAAGGCAGCCGCTACCCGATGGAAGAAGTCACAGGAGAACGATGGGGAAACAAGCAAGAGAGCTTAGATGGTGGAAGTTCTTGGCCAAGGCAGACGCCAATCGTCCAGGTTCAGGGAGCCAAATGAACCGTATACGACTCACACAAAGTTCGTTACGGAACAAGAATATAGGTAAAAACTGGTTTAGAGATGTGTTCTTCGGAGGGTGCAACTGGACAACCAGATACGAATCAGAAGTAGCTAAGGTTCCGTTTCTTGTCACGATAGATGGACAGGATATAGGAGTCCGGCGGCTTACGGTAAGCTATGATCCGGCGCGGCCCCAAAACAACAATGCTCCGACAACCCATATCATTTGGGATGCGGTGATACGAAGCTGGCTTGATGACGCTGACTACTCTGGCTGCAAGTGTACGATTCGTAGAGATTCAGAAGGGACGTTTCATCTTCAGATTGAATGAGATTCTGTCTCCTGGAAACCATAGCGCAACAGTTAGCCTCTAACTCAAGGCGACTCCGCGCTACCTCAATCAAATCTACCTTGCTACGTGTGAACCTGTAAGACTGCTCGTTGAGTTCTATCCCAAGGCACTGTCGTCCTGTCTTGGCGGCAGCCACCAGGAAGCTCCCTGAGCCAAAACAGCTATCGAGAACCATATCGCCTGGTTTTGTATAGGTTTCGATCAAGTACTCACCGAGAGCAACCGGTTTTTGGGTAGGGTGCCATACTGTTCTCTCAGCTTCTGACTCTGCCGTCTTGAAGTAGATTACGTCGGTAGGGTATCGAGCGCCAGAAGAATGAATATGAGAAGGGTGAAATACTCCATAGGAGCCGGTTAGTTGATTTTTTCGGACACCTTTGTCATACGCCTCACCGTTGGTCATCTGCGGTATGTATGTCGGCTGGCGTCCGTAGAACACACATATGTCTTCGTGCTTGCGAAGCGGTTGACGACTTGCGTTGAGAAAATTGGTTGCCTTAGACTTCACCCAAGCTATTTTGTACTTGAACCATTCAGGACAGCTTAGTATGAGTTTTGCCGTAAAGACTCCCTGTCCCATTAGGATCACCGCTCCGCGTGGCGACAACAACCGTTTATATTGGACCCAAAGGGAACGTAGATCAATCGTGCAGTCCCATTTGTTTTGTGTCGTACCATAAGGAAGATCGGTAAGCACCAAATCGATGCATCTATCAGGGAGCTGGGGCATCACCTCAAGGCAGTCCCCCTCGATTATCGTGGCAGTCATGTACCAAGTTCTCCCACAATGGTCGGTTGCAAATCGACAATTCTGAGTGAATCTTCAAAATGCTCAATATGCTTGACCCGAGCGCTTCGTCATGGTACCTTAGAGACATGAACAGGTTGCCGACTGAGAAGCGTGCGCAGATCCTTAAGATGCTGGTCGAGGGGATGTCGATGCGGGCTACGGCCCGCGTTGCTGGCGTTTCGTTCAACACCATCGCCAAGCTGCTCATGGAGGCCGCCGACGCGGCGGACGCCTACCACGATGAGCATGTGCGCGGCCTTCAGGGCCACCGGCACATCCAGTGCGATGAGATATGGGCATTCATCCACTGCAAAGAAGGCAGTCGCCAGTTCGCCAAGGCGGCCCCGGATGAGGCTGGCGACTCCTGGACCTGGACTGCCATCGACTCCGAAAGCAAGCTGATCGTCAGCTACCGGGTCAGCTCGCACCGCGACGGCGAAGCCGCCCTGCACTTCATGGACGATCTGCACCGCCGGGTCGAGAATCGAATCCAGCTCTCCACGGACGGACTAAAGGCGTACCGCGAGGCAGTATGGGAGGCGTTCGGCCCCGACGTGGACTTCGCGCAGATCATCAAGGAGTACTGCAAGGCGGACGGCATCGACAACGAGCGGCGCTACAGCCCCGCGACGTGCAGCGCGATGGAAAAGATCGTCGTGCAGGGCGCGCCCGACCTGGACACGGCGAACACGAGCTACGTGGAGCGGCACAATCTGTCGATGCGGATGGGGATAAGGCGGTTCACGCGGCTGACCAACGCGTTCTCGAAGAAGCTGGAGAAGCACGCGGCGATGCAGGCGATCTACTTCTTCAGCTACAACCACGTGAAGCCGCACGGCTCGCTGCGGACGAAGGGCGACAACCGGGTGACGCCGGCGATGGCTTCAGGGATCGCGGAGCGCCCCGCGACGCTGGGTCAACTGGTGAAGCTCATGGATGAGCGGGCGCCGAAGCCGAACCGGCCGAAGACCTACCGGAAGCGCCCGGCGGCAGCCTGAAAATATCTTTATTCAAAATGATGCACTACCCAGCAGCCATGATTGTTGACGGCGCTCGTGGAGCGTGCGATTGTTCGAGCGAGGAGTTCGGCCATACTTGGTAGGGGTCCGGTCTCGCCGGTCCCCGGGGCTGCGCGAACTCTGATACAGGGATGGATGTTGATGAACCAGCTTCTGCAAAGGGCCTTCAGCAAGGCGGCCGAACTCCCGCAGGCGGAACAGGATAGATTCGCGCGATTTCTCCTGGCCGAGTTGGAATCCGAGCGGCGATGGGCCGAACTGTTTGGTCGTCCCGAGTCGGAGGACCTGCTGGAGCTGCTGGCCAGTGAGGCCTTGTCGGAGCACCATGCGGGGCGGACGCTGCCGCTCAAGGCAGAAGATCTATAGATGTGCGTTCGTTCGCCCGAAAGAGCTTCTGGGAGGCATATCGACGCCTACCAGACCATGTGCGCCGACAGGCTCGGGAGTCCTACCGCTTCTTTGTGTTGGATCCGCGTCACCCAAGCCTGGGGTTCAAGCGCGTGAGTCAGAGGTCTCCGGTGTACTCGGTACGCGTAAGCATCGACTATCGCGCTCTCGGCGTAATGGACCACGGCGACATCGTGTGGTTCTGGATCGGCGCACACCACGAGTACGACAGACTTCTTGCGCGAAGGTAGCTGTGAGCGTTACGGCGATCGCGCGAGCATGTAACCTGCCGGTGCCCCGGGAACGCCGTCCAGGCATCGACCAGCGCGCATTAATCCTTCAGCTCCGCTCTGGTCCCGATCCAGGCATGCATGTATATCTCCTTCAGCTCGTCAATTGAGAGGCCAACATCGGCTGCCCCAGACCGGCTGCAGGTGTCGGTGGCCAGCAGGTCGACCTGCTCCAGCCAGCGCGTCTCGTCCACACCCGAATCCCTGATGGACAGGGGAATACCGACCTTCTGTTTGAGCTGATCCAACGCATCCAGGAGGTTGCTGATCTGCGTCTGGTCATCCTCTCCTGCTATGCCCAGTGACGTGGCCAGGCTGCAGAGGCGGGCCCTGTGGGTGGGGTAGAGGAAGGCGAACACCGGGCAGAGCAAGAAGGCATTGGCGCGGCCATGAGGAATGCGAAACGCGGCGCCCATGGCATGCGAGGGGACGTGAATGGGAGCGGGGGCCATCTGGGACAAGAGTGCTCGTCCGGTCCGGTTGCCGCTGTTGTCGTGGCGAGCGTTCCTCCCTGCATCCCCATCCCTGCCTGCAGAGAGGCCAGGTGTATCTTCTCTCTGGCTTGGAGATCCCTGCCGTCGGCTACTGCCGTCGGCAGCCATTTGAATTTGGTATTGGCTGCCCGGAGAGCGAGGGTGTCGCGCGCAGATGGATGATCAATCGACGTAACGTACCCCTCTACGGCGTGAATGAGGGCATCATATCCGCAGTCGGCCGTGACCGTTGGTGGCATCGTTAGGGTCAGCCCGTGGTCGACGATGGCGACATCCGGCACGAGCTGTTCAGAGAAGACGCCGGTCTTGAGCGGTGGGTGCGCCTCCCCGTCGATGAAGATCGCCGCCCCGCTTACCTCGGAGGCGCTGCCGCTGGTGGTTGGGATTGTACTTGAACACGCAGACCCGGCGCAGGATCGTCACCTCCTCCGGGGCTGGCTCTTTGCCCAGGAAGTCCTCGGTGGGCCGGGCCGGGCACATGACGTAGCACGGCTCCCCCGGTTCGACGCCGGCCGGGAGGGGGGACACCGGGGTGAAATTGCGGTTATAGGGTTCCGCTTCCAGCCATCCCGTCGCGCCGACGGTGGGCTGACGCTATCAGGGTGGAGCTACGGGTCGAATCCGCACCGGCCCTGTGGGCAAACCGAGTCGCCGATTCCCGCCCGCCTGCAGCCCCCGCCCGCCTGGGGCCGCCCGCCCCGCCGCCGGCCGCCGGCCCCGCGTCGGCTCAGCTCAGTAGGAAGCCCTGGTAGCCGTCGGCCACCACCCGCTCACAGTGCTTCACGTAGTCGGGGAAGCCCGGCAGCGGCATGAACACGCGCGGCTTACCGGGGATATTGGCCCCCACGTACCAGGAGTTGCACTGCGGGTAGAGGTAGGTGTCGGCCTCGCTGTTGACGTGATCGACCCAGGCATCCTGCGCGCCGCCGTCTGCTTCTATGCAGCTGAGGTCGCGCTCACGCAGGTAGGCCATGCAGTCGGCCACCCACTCGATGTGCTGCTCGATCGCTACGACCATGTTGGTCAGCACCGATGGGCTCCCGGGGCCGGTAATGGTGAACATGTTGGGAAAGCCGGCGACCGTAAGCCCCAGATAGTTACGGGGGCCTGCGGCCCATGCCTCCTGCAGTGACGTGCCATCACGTCCACGTATGTCGATGGCCAGCAACGCCCCGGTCATGCCGTCGAACCCGGTGGCAAACACGATGACGTCCAACTCGACCTCGGAGCCGTCAACGAGCTGGACGCCCACCGGCGTAATCGACTCGATCGGGTTGGACTTGATGTCCACCAGGCGAACGTTGCTGCGATTGAAGGTCTCGAAGTAGCCGCTGTCGAGCACCGGACGCTTGCAGGCGATGAGGTAGTCGGGGCACAGCAGCTCGGCGACCTCGGGATCTTCGACGGTGGCACGGATCTTGCGACGGACAAACTCCGCCGCGGTATCGTTGGCGGCGCGACGGCGCAGCAGGTCGTTGAACGAGCCAAGAAACGGAAACCCGCCAAGCTGCCAGCGCTCCTCGTAGACCCGCTCGCGTTCCTCGGGGTCCACTGCCAGCGCCGACACATCACGACGCGGCACGTGGGACAGCTGCGCGCTCCACTCCATCCGGTTGCGGGCGCGAAAGCCGGCGTAGTCCGCCTTGATCGCGGCTACCACGGCCGGGTCGACCGGGCGGTTGCGCGCCGGAATCGAGTACTGGGCGGTGCGCTGGAACACCACCAGCTCGGCGGCCTGCGACGCGATTACCGGGGTGGCCTGTATCGCCGATGAGCCGGTGCCGATGACGCCCACCCGCTTGCCGACCAGATCGACGCCGTCGGCGGGCCACAGCCCGGTGTGCACCGTAGGTCCCGCGAAGCTGTCGATGCCCGGAATCTTCGGGTAGTTCACCTTCGACAGGCAGCCCGCGGCCATGATCAGGAACTGCGCGTCGAACATCTGGCGGTGGTCGGTGGCGACCCGCCAGCGATTGTCATCCTCGTCGAAGACCGCGGACCGGACGCGGGTGTCGAACTGTATGTCGCGCACCAGGTCGAATCGCGCCGCTACGTGCTGCAGATATTTCAGGATCTCGGGCTGAGTGGGATAGCGCTCAGGCCACTCCCACTCCTGCTGCAGCTCTTCGGAGAAGCTATAGGAGTACTCCATGGTGTCGGTGTCGCAGCGTGCCCCCGGGTACCGGTTCCAGTACCAGGTGCCACCTACTCCCGAACCGGCTTCGATGACTCGAGCGGTCAGCCCCAGCTCCCGCATCTTGTAGAGCGCGTACATGCCCGAGATGCCGGCTCCGACGATCAGCGCATCCCACCTGTTCGCCTCCGCCTCCGCAGGCGGATGATCCGGGGCGCGGCGCGGCGCGGCTGCCATGGCCACACCGTAGCACATGCCGCGCGCAACGTGGACAGCGGATTGCGCCATCGAACGGCGGCGGGTGGCCGGGCCGCCACACGCAGGACGCGTGCGGACGCACGTGGTAACGGCCCACGAATCGCCATCGACAGCCGCTGGTGAGTGGGGGTGCGCAGCGTGCGGGCCCGCCGCGACGGTCCGTGCTACTATGCTGCGGTGATGCAGACTGCGGCGTTGACGTCTCGTTCGTTTCTCGCCGGCGCGGCCGCCAAGCGCCGCGTCGCAGGCGTCGTGCTGCTGCTGGTCATCCTGGTGCCGTTCGCGGCGCTGAACCGGCTCCCCAAGCTGGATACGGTTCGCGAGGACCTCCGCGCCGCGCTCGCCCCCACCGCTCAGTGTTTTCAGGGGTTCTGCATCGAGGATCCCGACCGGGCGAGCAAAGAGAGCGGCTTCTTCGACCGTTGGTGGCGATTCTCCGTGACCTACCTCCAGCTCGTTGCCGTCGGGATGTTGTTCGCGTTTGCGGCCGCCGCCATCGCCGAGGCGTTTCTGGTCTCCGACCTGTCGGTGCGTGCAGGCCCCGCGACCGCGGCCACTGGACCCGGACGTTGGCGGCGCATCCTGAAGGGCGTCGGTCTCGGCCCCGTGCTCAACCTCTGTTCGGCCTGCATCGCTCCGGTGTCCAGCACGCTGCGGCGCGGCGGCATGGGAGTCGAGGGCGCGCTCGCCCTGGTGCACGGATCGGCCACGCTGAACGTGCCGTCGCTGCTGATGATCGCCGTGGTCTTCACCCCGCTGCTCGGTGCGAGCCGGCTCGTTCTCGGGTTGGTCGCAGCGTTCTCGCTGGGGCCCCTGGTCGCGTGGGCGACCCGCCGGCGGGGCGCGAGCCTCGACCACCGCGCGGGCGCCGAGGTCGCGTGCGAGCTGCCGGTAGTGGGAGCGGAGACTGCGACCTGGTCGGAGGTGCTGCGCACCGGCGGCGCGCACTGGCTGCGCTCGTTCGTCCGCCTGGTGCGGCGCATGTTGCCGCTCATGATCGTGGCCGGCTTCGCCAGCGGCGCGGCGATCCAGGTATTGCAGCCACAGACCGTTACCGCCTACCTCGGCGACAGCCTGCTGGGGGTCCTCATCGCGGCGACGCTCGGTGTTCTGATCAACGTGCCGTTGCTGTTCGAGATCCCGCTCGTCGCGCTGCTGCTGATCCTCGGCGCCGGCACGGCGCCGGCCGCGGCCCTGCTGTTCGCCGCCGCCGCCGCCGGACCGGTTACCTTCCTCGCGCTCGCCAAGGCACTCGGTCGCCGCGGCGTCGCCGTCTACGCGGGCGGCACCTGGGCCATCGCCGTACTCGGGGGTTGCGCGGTGCTGCTGTTGGGGGCGCTGCTGGGGCCCCAGCGGGCGGCGCTGCGACTCGACGGTGGTCCGGCTACGGAGCGCGCCGGCCACGTCGGCGCCGTGCCCAACTCCATCGTGCTGGCCACCTGCGCCAGCGAGCCGGCGCTGTGCCCCGAGCAGAGCGGACTTCGTTGGCCGCACACCCCCACCGTCCATGGGCACTCCGTGACCAGTGCCGGCGGCGCCGTCGGCGACTTCGACCGGGACGGTTGGCAAGACCTGTTCGTGCCGTCGGGCGGCACCGAGCCCGACCGGCTGTACATGAACAACGGCGACGGCAGGTTCACCGATCGCGCCGCCGAGGCGGGAATCGCGGACCGACATCACGGCTACGGCGCGGCCGTCGGGGACGTGGACGGCGACGGCTGGCTCGACATCTTCGTCATCAGCTATGGCAGCGTGGACCAACGCTTCACCATGCCCGGCAACCACCGCCTCTACCGCAACAACGGCGACGGGACGTTCACCGACATCGCCGCTCGGGCGGGGGTGGCCACCACCAGCCTCAAGCAGCCGACCGGCACCAGCGCCAGCTTTGGCGACTACGACCTCGACGGCGACCTGGACTTGGCCATTGCCTCGTGGTTCTACGGCGAGGGCGGCAACGCGCTGTTCCGCAACAACGGCGACGGGACGTTCGAGAACGTGACCTCGCTGTTGCCATTCCAGGGGAAGCGTGCCCCGATGGGGTATACGCCGCTGTTCGCCGACATGGATGGCGACCGCTACCCCGAGCTGCTGTGGGCCGGCGACTACTTCACCAGCCGCTACCTCCGCAACGATGGTGGTGGCGGCTTTACCGACATTACCGAGCAAGCCCAGACCGGGCTGGACGCCAACGGCATGGGTGCGGCGGCAGCCGATCTCGACAACGACGGCAGGCTCGACTGGTTCGTCACCTCAATCAGCACACGGTATGCGATCGAGAAGGCGCCGGGTACCGGGAACTTCCTGTATCGCAACCAGGGCGACCATCGCTACGAGTCGGTCGGCGCCAGCGCCGGAGTCAAGGAGGGCGGCTGGGGATGGGGTGCCGTCGCGGTGGACCTGGACCACGACGGCTGGCTCGACCTCGTGCAGACCAACGGCTGGGAGGGGCACAACGGCCGGGACGATCCCGAGTGGGCGTCCGAGGCGACCAGGGTGTTCCGCAACCTCACCGCCGTTTCGCCTGGGCTGACCTTCGCCGACGTCGCCGAAGACGCGGGCCTGGTGCACCGCGGGCAGGGCCGGGGAGTGGTCCACCTCGACTACGACAACGACGGCGACCAGGACCTGGTCATCTTCAACAACCGAGGCCTACCCACGTTGGTGCGCAACGAACTCGACCCGGGTGCGGACGGCAGCGGGCGCTGGCTGCGCGTGTTTCTGGATACCACAGCGCGGGCGGATCTGGCGCCCGACGGTTTCGGCAGCCTGGTTGCGGTGCGCGCCGGCGATCTTCGTCAGGTGCGCTACGTCGGCGCGGCGGCGGGCTACCTCGGCCCGTCCGAGCTGTCGGCCCATTTCGGTCTCGGCACCGCGCCGGTGGTGGACGAGCTGCAGGTGCACTGGCCCGACGGCAGCACCTCCACCTACCACCAGGTGCCCACCAACCGCACCCTCACCATCGTGGCGCGTCAGGAGTCTGTCGGATTGGCGCGTTAGCGGCAGCTCCGACAGGACTCCGTACGGTAGGCGGGGCTGGGCCGCAAGCGACGCCGCGAGGCGGCGGTTTCGGGGCGCTGACGTGAACCCCGAGAACCTCAGCCGCAGCATCGGGCCGCTCACGCATGCCACGCAGCCGGTGCATCCTACCGCCCCCTGTACCCCCCACACACACTTTCAACCGACAAACAACTAAGGAGTCTCGCCAAAATAAGTTGGTCTTTTAGTCACTGTCGGGGAGTCAGCATGTAGTTCCATTCGCCGTGAAACCGATCGCGCTTCAGATTCAGTGCCTGCATCTGTTCGTCGCTCACCGTCTGCCCCGTCGGGTAGCTGTTGTGGTCCAACTCCGAGCGGATCGTCAAGCCGCTCCTGGTCCTCGTGTGGCCGATCAGGTTCACCACCACCTGCCGGCTCACCAGCGGTCGCCCGCGCCAGTTCTCGGTGATGTGACAGAACATCCGATGCTCGATCTTGTTCCACTTGCTGGTCCCCGGCGGAAAGTGACACACCGAGATGCGCAGCCCCGTGGCATCGGCGAACTGCTGCAACTCCACCTTCCACAGCCGACTGCGACTGCTGTTTGAACCGCCCCCGTCGGCCGTGATCAGCAACCGCCGCGCCTGTGGATACGCCATATGGCCCATCCTCTGCCACCACCTCCGCAGTGTCTCCACGGCGAATACCGCGGTGTCGTGATCCTCCCCCACGCTCACCCAGCCGGTGTCACCGGTCACGTCGTAGATCCCGTACGGAATCGCCTTGCCGAGCGTCTTATCCACGAAATCGTGCACCTTGACGCGCTCCGGTTGGCCCTTCGGGCGCCACTCTCGACCCCCGTTGCGGTACTCGCCCACCAACTCCTTTTTCTTGGTGTCAACAGAAACTACCGGCTGCCGCAGAGCCTGAAACGCGCGCACCCTCCGGTTGATGTGCTTGAACTGCGCATCGCGGTCGACATGCTGCGTGCCTTCCAGCGTCTTGCGGTTGGCCTGCAGGCTGTAGCCCAACTCATGCAACAGCCGGTTCACGGTCCGCTCGCTCACCGGGTGACCGGCCGCCTGCAGTTCCTCGGCCAACCGCGCCGCGCTACTGCAGGTCCACAGCAACGGCCCCATCGGGTCGCCGCGGGTGACCGGGTCGACCAACCGCTCCAGCGCCTGTGTCAACTTCGGGTCGCGGGCGGTCAACGGCTTACGGCCTGCGCCGGGTCGTCGCTGGCGTCCGCTGTTGGCTTGTGCCCCTGCTGCTGCGCCGGCATCCAGTTCCTTCAGCCCGGCGTGAATGGTGGTCCGCGAGATCCCGGTGGCGGCCGCCACACAGGCGATGCCGCCACGGCCCAGCAGGCGCGCCTCCACCGCAGCCCAGCGGCGCCGGAGGCGCTCGTCAAACAATGGATTCAGGGCTGCGAACTTGGTCTTGACCGCTTGGGTGAGAATTGGGTCCACTACGTCTGAGTAGATTATCGGCTACTCCGTTCGATCACTTTATTTTGGCGAGAGTCCTAAGCTCGATTAAAGCCGACTTTTCCAGTAACCAGGCTTGCGACGATCGTGGGCGACAGCAGCACTCGGATCGTGGCTTCGGTCTCGTGGTTGATGTAGACGATATGGTACGGGAAGCGCTTGACAGGTGCGCGCCGCACACGCAGCTCGGCAGGCACGCGAGGCACGAACACACCTGCACGCGGGAAGCGAACGATATGGGCCAGGGTGGCGTCTACCGTGTCGAGGAACTCGGTGCCCAATCCGGCTCGCTGGTCGTCGTACCAGCGGGCGGCAGCGCGGTATTCCTGTTCTGCCTCGTCTTCAAACCGGATAGCGCGGCTCACCGCCGACGCAGCTCCTCTTCGGCTCGCCGTCTCACATCTTCCCAGGGAATCCCAGCTGATTGGCCGGAGAGAATCCGCCGCGCCCGCCGCTCGATTTCAGCCGCCCAGGCTGTCTCGACATCCTGCATGTCGCTTTCGGCCTCGTCCAGGCTGACGAGCAATTCGGCAGCCATATCGGCGCGTTCTTCGGCAGGCAGCGTCAGGGCATCGCGGAGAATCTGTTGCGTACGAGAGGTCATAGCGGCACTCTAACCGCAGTGAGGCGGCCCACCAAGTCGGTCACCCAGGCGTCCCAGGCGTTGTGATCAGGTGGTCGTGCCGGCACGTACGACGCGGTAGTGCAGTTGCCAACTGCCGTTCGTAGCGTGAGGGCCGCGCCCCGCGCTCCCGCCGCCAGCATCTGCGCCCGGACAACGCCAGGCCAGCTGGCGGCCGCCACGTTGCTCCGGCCACGTGCGCCAGCGGGCCAGCGCTCTGCCCCGACCGGAGCGGACTTCGCTGGCCGCACACCCCTACCATCCATGGGCACTCCGTGACCAGTGCCGGCGGCGCCGTCGGCGACTTTGACCGGGACGGTTGGCAAGACCTGTTCGTGCCTGTTTCGGTTCTTGATCCAGTCCGCGGTGCGGATACGTCTCGTCGGACTTCACGTCGTCGTTCCTCATTCCAGATCTGGAAGTTCCGCGCGCGACAACAAGACACGGATCGTTCGCGGCTGCCTCGGAACCCGAGTAATCAGTCCCCGCTTTTCGAAGTGTAACACTCCTTGCCGTTGCTATCTTGTAGACGGTTAGCAGCGTATGGCGGGACGAATCCGCGATTCGACTATAGCAACGAGTATCGACGATTGCTATGGCGGCGTAGGCGACCACGCAACGATGGGATGGTCTGCCCAATGGACAGCCTCCTACGCCTTTTTCGCCGGCTCGCGGCCCAGGCGGCCGCCGCCGCCCCTCAGCCGCGGGTCGAGCAGGTCCCGCACCGCGTCGCCGAACATGTTCAGGCTGTAGACCAGCACGGTCAGGAAGATACCGGGCCAGAACGCCAGCCACGGCGCCTGTTCCATGTACTCGCGCCCTTCGCGGCTCAGCATACCACCCCAGCTGGGAACCTCCAGTGGCAGACCGAAGCCGAGAAAGCTCAGCGAGGCCTCACTGATGATCACCGCACCGATGTTGATGCTGAAGACGATGATTACGGGAGCGACGATGTTGGGCACGACGTGCCACACGAGCGTCCTCCACCGCGAGGACCCAATCGCCTCGGCCGCCTGAAAGTAGACATTCTCCTTGATGGCGATGACGGCGCTTCTGACCACTCTCGATCCGCCGATGCCGCCGGTTACCCCGAGGACCACGATGGTCTGCACCAGCCCCTGCCCCACGATGGACATGATGGTCAACAGGATCAGCAGTCCGGGTATCGATATCCAGGCATCGACGAATCGTTGGGTCGCCAAGTCCACCTTACCGCCAACGAAGCCGGAGGCACCGCCGATCACCATGGCGACCACGACGTTGAGGGCGGTCGCGGCCAGGCCAACGGTCAGCGAAACACGCGCGCCGTAGATCAGGCGGGTCAGCAGGTCGCGTCCGACATGATCGGTGCCGAGCAGAAAGCGCGCCGAGGGGCCGCTGAGCCGATCGGCCAGGCTCATCTCCAGCATTCCGTGGGGAGCCAGCACGTCGGCGAAGATGGCGGTCAGCGCGAACAGCACGATGATGATCCCACTGGCGGTTCCCAGCGGCTTCTCCTTCCACAGCCGAGCGAAGAAGTAGGCGGCGCCGGTGCGGGTCTTCGGCTCGCTGGGAGCGCTCACCGCGGTGGTCTGTCTGTCACTCATAGCGGATTCTCGGATCGAGGAACCCGTACGTCAGGTCGATGAGCACGTTCCCCACCACGACGAAGCTGCCGAACAGCAGGTTGATTCCCGAGACCACCGTGTAGTCTCGGTCTTCGAGAGCATTCAGCATCAGACGCCCCAGCCCAGGCAGGTTGAAGATGTTCTCCATGATGACCGAGCCGCCCACCAGGATGGGCAGCTGCAAGCCCACCAGCGTAATCACCGGAATGATGGCGTTCTTGACCGCGTGCCGCACGACCACCGCCCGCTCCTTCAGACCCTTGGACCAGGCGGTGCGGACATAGTCCTGCCGCAGCACCTCCAACATCATGGTGCGTGTCATCCGCATGGTGGCCGCGGCCATCGCCGTTCCCAGGATGGCGCCGGGAATGATGAACATCCCCAGGTTCCCCAGCGGGTCGGCGCTGAACCGGATGAGGCGCATCGGCGGCGACCAGCCCCACCAGATTGCCGGGTAGAGCATGACCATCAGCGCCAGCCAGAAGTTGGGCGTTGCCAGGCCGATGACGGCAACCGAGCGTCCCACGTAGTCGGGGGCGGTATCCTGGCGGATCGCCGAGTAGATGCCCACCGGCAGTGCGATCAGCAGCCCGATCACCAGCGCCGTCGCGCCGAGCTGAATCGTCACCGGCAACCTACCCGCTATCTTCTCGTTTACGGAGAAGCGGCCGAGCAGGGATTGACCCAGGCTCCCGTGCAGCACGATGTCGCCCAGCCAGCGCGCGTACTGCACGGGAATGGGCTGGTCCAAGCCGAGCTTGCGCTCGAGAGCTTCGCGGTCGATCTCGCCGGCGGTGAAGGCGTAGTCCGCCTGCATGGCGTCGATGACATCGCCGGGGATGAACCGGACCAGCAGAAAGACGATCATGCTCAGGATCAGGAGCGTAGGGACGACCAGCAGCACCCTTCTGATGACGTACGCTCTCATGGCAGATACCTGGCTGTTATCACGCGGCGTGCGGAGATGAGAGGGGAGCCGGGAAGCCTGCGCGAGGCTCCCGACTCCCTCGTGTACAGATCAGGCGGAGAAGGGGCGCGGGGCGCTAGCCGCCCATTTCCCTTTTCAGCGCCTGATCGATCCAGAGGCGGGCATAGACGGCGTTCTTGTTCCAGACCCCCATGTAGAAGTCACCGTCGAAGCCCTGCAGCCACGGCTGGGTGACGTTGAACCATGGATTCAGGCCTCCCCACATGAAGATGTGGTTCTCTACGAGCCAGTAATCGGCCTCTCTCGCGAGCCGCTGATATTCCTCCGCGGTGGCAGCCACTTTCAGTGCCTCGAACAGCGCGTCGTACTCCGGGTCACTGAGTCCTGGGACGTTGTTGGGGTGGCCCGACGACGTGGCGTTCAGAATTACCAGAGGGCGATACGGAGTGCCCTGACTCCAGTTGCCGAGGCCGTCATACTCGCCCTTGCCACCCCCGAAGCTGGCCTGGAACGTAGGCCAATCCTGTTGCCGGATCTCGACCTGGACCCCGATCTCGGCAAGGTAGCCCTGGACGATCTCACGATGCCCGATGCTCTGGGGGTTGGTGATCATGTCGCTGATCGTGAATCGGATGCCGTCGGCGCCGCGCGGATACCCGGCCTCGTCGAGGAGCTTCTCGGCAGCTTCCGGGTCGTACCGGTAGTACTGCCTGACCTCCTCGGGCCACTCAGCAAACGGAATCGCAAACCCGGTGAACGGCTGTATCGACCCCATGGGTTCGGGCCGCATCCAACCCTTGTAGTAGGTGTTGTTGATGGTTTCGAGGTCGACCGCCATCTGTATGGCGTGGCGCACGCGGATGTCGTCGAAGGGTGGCTTGGTCACGTTGAAGGCAGCGCTCTCCCCCGCCCGAAAATAGTACGGGTTCACCCTCAGCTCGGGGTTGCTCCGCTGCAGGCTGTCGATCGGGTCCACCGTCTGAAAATGTCCCCGGCCGTTGTGAGCAAGGTAGTCGATCTGGCCGGTACGCATGGCCGAGATGCGTGTCGCTTGGTCTGGCATGATCAGTCTGACCAGCTCGTCGATGTAGGGCAGGCGGTTCTCGGGGTACTTCTCGTCGTGGCCCCAGTAGTCGGGATTCTTGACCCAGGTGATGGCGCTGCCGTCGACCCAGTCCGTCAACATGAAGGGACCGGTACCGACCAGGTTCCTCCAGTCGGCGACGTCGCCGTGCTGCTCGATCACCTCGGGCGCGTTTACGAACCCCATACTGTCCTCGATCAGCACCAACAGCGCATCGAGGGGTGGATCGACCAGCTTGACCTCGACCGTGTATCTGTCGGTGGCGGTGACCGATTCCCATGACAGGTCGGGGTATCGGGTGTTCTTGTCGCTGGTGCGCCAGCGCGCGATGTTGTACACCACGTCGTCGGCCGTCAGCTCGCGACCGTTCATCGGTGCCTTGTCGTGCCAGCGAACGCCCTGACGGATGTGGAAGATATAGGTCGAAGGGTCGGGGATGTCCCAGCTTTCGGCCAGAGCGCCGATAAACTGGTCCTCGAGCAGGAACTCGTTCGCGAGATTGTTCACGCTCCGATCTATGCCCCAGTTGGCGATGCTGAGCTTCTCGACCACGCCGCTGGCGGCAGCTCCTGCCCCGATATCACCGACCATCGCGTCGGAGTTCGGAGGCTCCCACGAGGAGCCGTACGTCAACGTCCCACCATACTCCGGCGCCGTGTACACCTTGCCGTTGGTGGGGTCGGTGACGTACTTCTTGTCGGCCGCGGCTGCCGCGCCGGCGCTCTCGTCTTCGCCGGCGGCGAACGAAACGGTGGCCGCCAGCGCGAACGCCAGTGCCATCGATACGAATCTGGAAACCATACTGGTTCCTCCTCTCGGGTCGCCATGGGGCGACCCATTAGTGCGCTTGCTGCCGGCAACGCCGGCCGGTGTGGCTGGTGGATGAGGGAGATGCGGGGGGCTGGCCGAGGCAGTGGAACGGTGGATGTGCGGACCTATGGCCGCCGCCGCTCGGCGGATCGATGGTGCCGCGGTCAACACCGCGCCGCGCACTCGGCCGTCGCGTGGTTGGCTCGGGCAGTTAGCGGCGCGCGGTAGTCGGGACCGGGTAGTCGGGTAGTCGGGTAGTCGGGTAGTCGGGTAGTCGGGTGTATCATGTCGTCACCCATTACCCGTGCCAGTGTAGACGGCCCGCCCGGGTAGTGCAAGCACAAGCGACGCGGCAGTAATTCTACGACCCGATTACTCCAGGGCGGGTAGCGGTACCGGGGCGCCGGTGTCGAGGCTGCGATAGATCGCCGCCACCAGCTGCACCGCCTTCCTCGACTCCGGGCCGTTGCTCAACGGGGTGGCGCCGGTTCGCAGGAATCACCTTGATGAACGGCTTGTTCATGAATTGGAGGACGCGCTCGGTATACAGCGGTCGCGGGATCAGGTTCAGAATCACTCTCCTATACGGGAACCTTCCTCAGATTATCACAGAAGAAACGCCGCCGCCGCTATCGGCCCCCGGCTGTCCGCCGCACCGTCGCACCGCCACCAACCGGCGCAGCATTTGGCGCAAGATTGGCGCAAGATTGGCGCAAGCCGTGGCGCAAGATTGGCACAAGCCTACACACCGGCAACGGACGGGCGGTACTCCAAGCGGCTCGTGCGCCCCGAGCGCAAGAGCAGGCCCTTGTCGACCAGGACCTTGAGGTCACGCTGCAGCAGTTCGATCAGCACCGGACGCGCCTGGTCGGGGCCGGTGAGCGGCGCGGGAAACGGCAGCCGGGCCAGCCGCGGTCCGGGCGGGGGTGTGGACGCGCAGAGTCACGCCGGAGCGGTCCTGCGGCCGCTGAGGCCGTCAACTATCGAGCAGCCAAGCCAGCAGCGCTACCGGAATGGCTGCAACCTCGGGATCGTCGAGGTTCAACTCGGAGCGCGTGGCCACAATGCCGCGCCATCCGGAGGCAGCCAGCGTCTGCGCGTCCCGCCGCCAACGGCCGTCGACGTACTTCGACTCGATGGCCCAGCCGCCAAGTTCGGGACCGACGAAATCGATCTCCTTTCGGGTGGGGGTTCGATGGTACAGAACGCGGTCGAAGCCCAGGTAGCTGCCCGGTCGCTCGCGCTCAAGACTGCGCCAGAGCGCCAACCCAAGTTGCTGTTCGGACAGGACGGTTGCGTCGGGGGGCACGTCGACCTCGAGTCGTGCGTAGACCGGATCGGTAAAGTAGACCTTCGCCTGCGCGCTCAGCTTCGGTCGTAATGCATCCTCCCGGTAACAGGGCCACACCACGAACGATTCCCGCAACTCATCGAGTCGCCGGCGGACGCTGGACGACGACACACCGACGTCCTCGGCCACCGCGGAGATGTTGATCGGCGCGCACAAGGCCTGCGCAATGCGGTGCATGAATCTGGCGGTCTGTGCCCGCGACCAGTCGGCACGCCGGAACGCGTCGCCGTGAACCACGTCGACCAGCCCGCGGACCAACGGCGGGGCAACCTCCCGCGCGGCGATGTAGCTCGCCACGGCTGCCGGGAAGCCTCCGGCCAGGAGGTATCCCTCCCACGCCTCGACCAGCACGTCCAGCCAGGGTGCCAAGGCATGCGCCGCATCCGTCAGCAGGCGTGGGGTCAGGTCGGCCACGCGCAGCGGACCGATACCGGTGCTCACCGGCTCGTCCGCGATCAGCCGCGTGAAGGTCCGGAATCCCATCGGCAGCAACACGCGTTCGGGATCACCGGCCGTACCGCGTCTGCCGGCGAGCGCCTTGATCGACGCTGTGAGGTCGCTTGCCGATGAGCCCGTGAGCACGACCGTGTCGTTGCGGAACTGGGCATCGTTGTCGCGCAGCCACTTGATCCGTTCGGGCCAGCCGTCCGTAATCCCGGTGATCTCGTCGATGAACCAGCACCGCCGGCCGCCGCGCGGCGTCAGCAGCCCTGCGGCACTCACCAGCCGCCCCAGATCTGCGGCCTGCCAGCCGTCGACCGCGGCGTGCACGATGCCGCGGGGCGCGGTCCCGGAGGCAATCAGCGCCTCGATGGTGCGTTTGATCTCCACCGACTTGCCGACGCGCCGTGGACCGCGCAGCACGTACAGGCCGCCCGGGACCAAGTCGTCGAGGACACCGGCAGCGTAGCGAAACGGCGCACCATCGGCCTCCCGCAGATCGGGGTCGTCCCGCGGCCAGTCACGCGGATTGCGCCACCACCGGTTGGTGGCAGCCAACATCTGTTGGACCTCACCCTGCTTCACGAACCTGCTCCCGGAACCGCTGTCCGCCACGATGCGGTGGAAAAAGTATACTTAACATAACATCTACATCTGTTAATGTATACTTTTCAAGCTGCCAAGCTGCCGTACCGATTACTCACACCTTCTGGGTATAGCCGGCCAGTTTGACCACCCCAAGATAACTGAAGCCAGAGACCGCGTCCGTGCAATGTGCCAGACGAAAGGTATAGCGTTCTGTTAGTGGGCTTTACCGCCCGCTCCAAGCGAGGTGAAATCATTGTTGGAGAGTGGCATTCGTTGGATAGCGTACGGTTCGGATTCATGGTTTCTGGAGCGTGAAGCGCGAAATGCGGTCGATGAGATCGCAGCTTGGCACGATTGATGAGGTGAGTGGCAGCGGCCCGGACGTTGATCGCGGAACGCACTCGTCGCACCCTCGTCGACCGGCTCCCTACGGGATTCTCTTTTACGGCCACGGCGTGGTCGCGGCTTGGAACTCTTCGATCTTTGCCCTGTACCACTCGGCGTCGACCTCGGAGGTGTTCGTTCCCCTTGGCCCGGATGACCTCGGGGGCGTACATGAAGTTCATGGCCCCCTGGATGATCGCGGCAAGAGCACCGCGGCGTGGCGCTGCCAGCTTGATCACCACCGTCGAGCTGTCGGTGGCGGTCCACCAGCGGGCGCTCAGAGGTCCGGATGCAGGTTGTGCCACTCTGTGGCGGCTTCGTAGGCGGCGCCAAGCCGGCACAGTAACGGTTCGCCGAGCGGTTTCCCTGCCAGTTGCAGCGACAGGGGCAATCCCTCGCTGCTTTTGCCGCAGGGCAGGGTGAGCGTCGGCGCGCCGTTGCAATCGAACGGCACCGTGAACCGCTGCAACCGATAGGATGTCTCGTCGACGACCGGTGACGAGGAACGCTGCCCCTCCGGTGTGACCGGCAACGGGAGGTCCGGCATGGCGGGGCAGGCAAGGACGTCGATCTGCTCGAATGCCCGTCGCAGGTGCCCGGTACAGGCGGCCCGCGCGTTGTTCGCTCTGGCGTAGTCGGCACCGCTCACCTGCGCCCCCAGATCCAGCCAGCCGCGGAACCAGGGGCCATACTCGTCCCGGCGCGACGGGTAGGTGCCCCCGTGAGCGGCCACCGCCTCGGCCGTGCACAACACGGCCCACGCGGCGACGTACTCATCGAACTCGTCGATGTCGGGAAGCCGCACTTCGACGATGTGCGCGCCAAGCCCCTCGAGCATCTCGACCGCGGCTACCACCGCCACGGCAACCTGCGCCTCGACGTCCCGCACCGCGTAGCGCTCGTCGAAGCCGATGCGGACCCCCTCGATCCGCTCGATACTCCGGTCAGGGCGTTCCAGCATGTCCGGCACCGGCGCGGGCAGCGCGGTGGGATCGTTGGGGTCCGGTCCGGCGATTGCCTGCAGCATGATGCCGGCATCGGCGCTGCTTCGGGTCAGGGGACCGACGTGGTCCAGCGACTCGGCCAGGGCCAGCACACCGTAGCGGCTGACGCGGCCCCAGGTCGGCTTGAGACCCACCGTCCCGTTGCACGCGGCCGGGAAGCGGATCGAGCCGCCCGTATCGCTGCCGAGGGAGGCGTAGCACAGCCCGGCCGCGGTCGCCACGCCGGAGCCGCTGGAGGATGCCCCCGCCCACCGCCCGGCATCCCAGGGGTTGCAGGGGACCGGGAACGCCGGGTGGTATCCGCCCATGGCGCCTTCGGTGAGGTTGAGCTTGCCCAGCAGCACCGCGCCGGCCGCGCTCAGCCGCGTGACCACGGTGGCATCGAACTCCGGCACGTGATCGGCCAGCACCTGCGTGCCGCCCATCGTGCGCACCCCCCTGGTGAAGCACAGGTCCTTTACCGCCACCGGGACTCCGTGCAGCGGTCCGCGATAGCTGCCGGAGGCGATCTCCGCCGCGGCGCGTTCGGCAGCGGCCAGCGCCTGCTCCCCCAGTACCGTCGCGTAGCTGTGCAGACCGCTGTCGAGCCGGTCGATGCGGTCAAGCACACTCCTGGTCAGTTCGACCGGCGACAGCCGCCGCGACCTGATGAGTGGTGCGATCTCGACGATGGTGCTGTAGCGAAGGGCTTCGCTCATGGCCCGTTGAGTGTAATCGATCGGGCGATCCTGGTCGTGCTGGGCTACCGCCCCGACACACCCGACGCCCCCAACGCGCACCGCGCTCAGTTTTTCGGTTGACCCACAACCGGAGTGGGGTGATCCTGGAGGCGCTATGAAAGACTATCGAGACAAGGTCGCGGTGATCACCGGCGCAGGGCGCGGCATCGGCCGCGGGATCGCCCTCCGCTGTGCCAAGGAGGGGATGAAGGTCGTTCTGGCCGGATTCGGGATGGAATCCCTCACCAGGACCGCCGCTGACCTGGACGCGCTGGGGGCCGAGACGCTGATCGTCCAGACGGATGTCTCCCAGGTAGAACAGGTGGAGAACCTGGCGGCAGCCACGGTGGGGGCCTTTGGCCACGTCGACCTGCTGGTGAACAACGCCGGGGTCGCGCAGCCGGGCAAGTCACTGGAGATCACCCTTGACGACTGGAACTGGGTAATGGGGGTCAACTTCTACGGCGTGCTCTATTGCCTGCGGGCATTCGTCCCCGGCATGATCAAGCGGAAGCAGCCCAGCCGCGTGGTCAATGTCTCATCCCTGTCCGGCGTGCTCCCGGGGGGCGGGTCGTACGGGGTCTCGAAACATGCCGTGTTGGTCCTGACCGAGTCGCTCTATCAGGATTTGGCCGAGTCGGCGCCCCACGTCAAGGTGTCGGCGCTCTGCCCGGGTTGGGTGGCGACCGAGTTCTACCGGGTGGATCAATCTCGTCCCGAGCGTTTCAAGGGGGAGACGACCGAGGTGACCGACGAGTACCGGGAGACTTGGCGCGGGTGGCTGACCGCAGGAATCACGACCGACCAGTTGGCCCAGATCCTGTTCGACGGCCTGGCGCGCGACCAGTTGTACATCGGCGTCCAGGGCTTCCGGGAAGCGGGGCAGGATGTCGGGGAAACGGTTAAGGCCCGGGCTCAGAATATCGTCCAGGAGAAGAACCCACCCAGCTCGTCATCCTGACGGGCATGGCGCGTGGGGCGCCTGGGGGCCACGCGCCTGCGTGCGGGGCCGTGCACCCCACCGAGCAAGGCAAGGTGCGACGGGTCGGCCCCAGATGCCGGGTCAGCCCTTGATGGCGCCGAGCATGATGCCCTTGACGAAGTACTTCTGGATGAACGGATAGACCACCACGATCGGCCCGATGGTGAGCAGGATGGTGACCGCCTGCACCGACTGCACCGGCACCGGCTCGCTGAGCCCGAGCAGGTCGCCCGCCTCGTCCAGCTCGGCGAAGTCCAGCACCTTGAGCATGTCGCGGATGAGGAGCTGCAGCACCTGCTTGTTCCTGTCGTCGAGGTAGATCAGGGCGTCGAACCAGGCGTTCCAGTGCTCGACTGCCGCCCACAGCCCGACGGTGACGAACACCGGCTTGGCCAGCGGCACCATGATGCGCAGCAGGATGGTCCAGTAGCCGGCACCGTCGATGATCGCCGAATCCTCCATCGACTGGTCGATCGTCATCAGGAAGTTGCGCGCCACGATGATGTAATAGACGTTCATCGCGACGGGGAGGATCAGCACCCAACGCGAGTTCATCAATCCCAGCGAACGGATCAGCAGGTAGGTGGGGATCAGGCCGCCCGAGAAGAACATGGTCAGCACGAAGCAGACGGTCAGGAAGCTGCGGCCGGGAAGGTCGCGCTTGGAGAGCGCGTAGGCGGCGGTGAAGGTCACCAGCAGCGTCAGCGAGGTGCCGAAAAAAGCTCGGTGCAGGGTGTTGGCGTAGGCCACGAACAGGTCGTTGTCGATGAACACGAAGCGCCACGAGGCGAGGGTCCAGCGCTTGATCCAGAGGTGCAGACCGAGCGAGGAGACCTCGTCGAAGGGGGCGAACGAGCTCAGCAACAGGTTCCAGAACGGGTACAGGATGGTGATGCTGACCAGGAACAGGACGATTGCGTTGGCGGCGTCGAAGATGCGGCCGGGAATCGAATGCTGGCGCATGGGAGAGGCCATCTGCACCGTGCTACCAGATCGCGTATTCGCTGAACCGCTTGATGATGCTGTTGGCGGCAACCAGGATGATCACCCCGGCGACGTTCTTGAACAGCCCCACGGCGGCCGAATAGTCGAACTTGGCCTCCTCGATTCCGGAACGGTAGATGTAGGTTTCGAACACGTCCGCCACCGGATACACCAGCGGGTTGTAGAGGTTGAAGATCTGGGCGAACGACTCGTCCAGGATGTTGCCGATCTGAATCAGGAACAGGATCGTCATCACCGGAATCAGTGACGGCAGGGTGATGCGCAGCGCCTTCTGCCAGCGGTTGGCACCGTCGATCGAGGCGCTCTCGTAGAGCCCGGGATCGATGGAGGAGAGCGCCGCCAGGTAGATGATGCTGCTCCAGCCGATCCCCTGCCAGATGCCGGTCACCACCAGCATGCCGCGGAAGGTCGCCTTGTTGGTCAGCCAGTGCACCGGCTCCAGCCCCACCAGGGTGTAGAAGTAGGCGATGATGCCGCGCTGGGGAGAGAGGATCTCGGTCAGGATGCCCGCCAGGATCACCCACGAGATGAAGTGCGGGAGGTAGGAAATCGTCTGCACCACCCGCTTGTACAGCGACATCCGCACCTCGTTGAGCAGCAGCGCCAGGATGATGGGACAGGGGAACCCGAACAGCAGCCGCAGCACGCTCAGCCAGAAGGTGTTGAAGAACACGCGGAGAAAGAACGGATCCTTGAACAGGCGCTTGAAGTGGTCGAAGTCGTTCCACGGGCTGCCCAGCACGCCGTCGTAGAAGTTGTAGTCCTTGAAGGCGATCAGCAGACCGTAGATCGGACCGTACTTGAACACCACCAGCAGGGTCAGGGAGAGCAGCAGCAGCAGGTAGATGGGGCGCATGCGGATTGCCCGCCGGATGGTCTGCCGCTTGAGGATGCCGCGATGGGCGGCGAGCGCCTGCTCGCTCATGGTTGCTGCCGACTGCGCCTGCCCCATGTCAGCGCATGCAGGTGTCGATGTCGTAGAGGATGTGAGGGGCCACGCAGGCGCGCTCACCGAAGTGCTTGCCGATCGGCTGGGCCGCGTGCGCCGCGCCCCTCAGGCCCTCGTGGAAGCCGTCCAGCACGGCGCTCCGGAAGCGCTCGTCGCCGCTCAGCCGGTAGGCGTATGCCGGCCCCTCCAGGATGAGGCTGTTCCGTACGCCGCTGGTGCCGCTCTTGGGGCAGCGGGTGTAGCGGAACGCCTTCCGGTCGGCGAGCCAGTGCTCGCGGATCAGGAACTCGCACCCACCGACGATCAGCTCGGCCGCCGCCGCGTCACCGGTAGCCTGGTGGTAGCGCTTCAGGCCGGAGAGCAGCACCCCTACCATGAAGTCCGCGTTGCCGATGCAGCGCGGCAGGCACTCGCAGTGCCCGAGCAGCAACTGGTGCGGCCAGCCGTTCGGCGTGTAGCGCTCGCGCACCCGCTGGATGATGAGCTTCGCCGCGTTGAGATAGAAGTGGTCGCCCGTGGCCTGGTACATCGCCATGGTCAGGATCAGGTGCCAACCGGGCCGGCGGCAGTTGCAGAAGTCGAAGTTGACCGTGTAGAGCTGGTCGTACTTGTCGGCCACCCGGGTGGCGATCTCGAGTGCGCGCCGGTCGCCGCTCAGCAGGTGATAGTCGAGCAGTCCCTGCACCCAGGTGTGGTCCACCTCCACTTCCACCACGCTCTGAGCGCCCCCCTTGCGGTGGTAGTAGGGGTAGTAGTCGCCGACGTGGCCGATGCAGTGCGCGTACACCCGGTCGACGAAGCCGTGGTCGGCGTGGTGGTGGCAGGTGTCCACGTCCAGGTAGTGGCGCACCGCCTGCTCGCCGGCCGCGAAGAACCGCGCGTCGCCGCCACGGACGTAGTGAAGAAAAAAGACGTGCGGGGTGTCGTATTCGATGTTGCCCCACTTCTGCACGTGGAACCAGTCGCCGAAGTTGAGCATACCGTACTCGCGGCCGGTTTCCCTGGTCTCCAGGTAGTTGGCGATACAGTTGTCGGCGTACCGCTCGTACTCGGGGAACTTCGCCGCGTCGGCCGCGGCCAGATCGCCGAACGCCTTGCTGTCACAGTACCAGGCGGCCGGTGCACGGGCCCGCAACGGCTCCTCCAGGTGCGGCGGCGCATCCGGGGCACCGGCGGCGTGGAACCGGTACACCAGCTCGTGGGTGCGGGACACGCCCTGCTTGAGTCGGTAGGCGCCGTCCTGCAGGTAGTAGTAGAGCTTGTCCTCCAGTTCGCCGCGGTCACGGTAGCGGCCATCCGGCAGGGGCGGACACAGGCCTACTTCCACGGCGCTGTCGGTGGCGCCGAGGCTCTTCGGATAATTCTGCCAGAAGTCGCGCACGGCGACGGTGAGTCCGCGCGCCGCATCGCTCAGATCGATGGCGCCCTGCGCCCGCCGGCCGCGCTGACGGACGGCCCCGCGCTCGGTTACCGAGAACTCGTCGTCCTCGAACTGCGTCAGGGTGGGCTGCCCGTCGCTCCGGTAGGCAGCGTCGTCGGCACCGAACAGGGTGCAGGACGGGCCGCCCAGGCGCAGCGGCGTACGCAGCGTGAGACTGCGCACGGCGAGGAAGTTGTCCGCCGTGTGGTCGTTCTCCCAGGTATGGAGAATGCGCAGGAAGTCCTTGCCGGCGTATGCGTTGATGCGGGTGGTGCAGGTCGACGTGCGGCTGCCGTCCGCGG
Organism: Spirochaetia bacterium; assembly: GCA_965203905.1. Taxonomy (GTDB): domain Bacteria; phylum Spirochaetota; class Spirochaetia; order SZUA-6; family Bin103; genus Bin103. The sequence continues at coordinate 480,456 of CBDBDQ010000005.1, forward strand.
CCTGCAGCCGGCTCGTTACCTTCAGCGCGGTGCGCAACGGGCCGCGTTCCTCCACCACCACGGAGCAGGGCGCACCCTGCGAGCTGAAGACGGTGCCGTCCGCGGTCACCAGCTCCACGCCGCCGGGAGCCGCGGGATCGGTGATCTCCTCGTCTGCCGAGAACACGCCGTCGCCGTCCGCCATCCACACTCTGCCGGGGAAGGAGGGCGCCTCGCGGTCCAGCAGCAGCTTCAGCGGTCCGGTGCTCAGCTCCACCCGCGGGCCGTCTTCGGCAACCGCGACCGGCGTGTCCGGTCCGTCCTGCCGCCGCACCACGCCGTAGCCGAATTCAAGCCGATATTCGGCGCTGCCGGCGGCGCCGACGTCGGCCTGGAAGTCGAGCAGCAGCCACTTCACGCTGCCGTCGGGCCATGCCGCGAGCACCGCGGTCTGCAGCGGGACCTCCGCTCCCGCCGGACCCAGGAGCCGCGTGTTCTCGCCCGCCGTGAGCGCCCCTTGCGGGAACGGGATGCCCGACGTCACCGGCCAGCCGTGGCGCTCCACCGGGGCCTCGCTGGCCACCTCCAGCGGCACGTGGCCGCGCTCCACCGTCCCCCGCGTCCGGCGCCGCGGAGCGGTCGAGAAGGTATGGTCACGCGACACCACCTCGCTGCCGTCCGGCGCCGTCCCCAGCAGCCGGAAGTGGTAGGTCTGGTTTCCCTCCAGGCCGTCCAGGATGAGGCGGTGGTTGTTGTAGATCGCGGTGACCGGCGGCACGTACACCTGCGCGTAGGTCGCGGCGGAAGGCGGAAACGTCGCCTCCTCAGTCTCCACGCGGCTGCCATAGCCGGTGGTCGGCCCGTACTCCAGCCGCGACCGCGTGGCCCAGTCGGTGATCCAGGTGATGCGCGCCTGGTGCCTGCCGGCGCGCTCGAACGGGTCCGCCCGCACCGAGCTGAAGCCGTACCGGCGCGGCTCCTGGCGCGGCATCTCCTTGAGCAGCAGCAGGTTTTCAATGCGATAGGAGCCGCTGCCGTGGTCCGCGCTGTCCGGGCCGTCCGGCGTCATCAGCGTGATCAGCGCCGTGCCGTTGAACTCGCACGGCTGCGACAGCACGTACAGGTAGGAGCGGTTGTCGTGGGCGGCGGCGACGGCGACTCCCTTGCGCTCGTTGCCGACGAACAGCGACACCACCTGGTCGGGGACGCCCTGCTCGTCGTAGATGATGAACGCCGGGTAGTAGGTGCCGCGCGCCGGCCGGCTGACGAAGAACGCCGCCCCCGGCCTGGTCCTGACCACCGACAGCACGCGGAAGTCGCTGACCAGGTCGAGCGCGAACCCCTCGTAGCCGTAGGAATCCAGGTAGAACGCCTCCGGCCCGATGGCGATGTTGTCGGGATCGGCAACGACCGCGCGCAGCAGGTCGAGGTCTTCGCGGAAGGCCTCGAACCCCTCGCTCGCGCGCTGCGTTGCCGGCGCTGCTGCCCTCACTGATGTCATATCGACAGGGAATGGCACATCTCCGCTCCTGCGCCATTCCCTTGACCGTCGACCCTAATAGACCACGTTACCCTTGCGCAGCTCCGCGACGATCGGCATCTTGGCCATTTCGGCGTTCACTTCGCTGCCGCCGGCACTCAGCCACTTCTGCACGTAACCGTCCCACTCGGCGTCGATGTCCATGTCGGTGGTGATCGCCCCCCAGATGAACTCGTCACGAATGGTGTCGAGCCCGCCCGCGTACTTGGCCCACACCGCGGAGTAGTCGGTCTCGCTGAACAGGTCTTCGCGATAGCTCGGGGTGGCGATTTCGCCTCCCTCGCCGCCGGTGCCGAAGTAGGCCTGCAGCGGCGCCTGCTCCGGCGACACGTACAGCAGGTGCAGGTCGCGGTAGAAGTTCATGTACGGGTAGTAAAGAATCCCGGTGGTGCCGCCCCGTTCATACTCCTCCGTGTACCGTACCGGCGACGCGAACGGTTCCCCGGTCCAGTTGAAGTGTACCCCCGGCTGACCGAAATAACCGTAGATGCGTCCTTCCGTGTCCCAGTTGAGGTACTCCACGATCTCCAGGATCTTCGCCAGCTTGGTATCGTCGACCCGCTTCGAGACCATGAACATGATCTGGCGGGCGTCGATGGGCAGGGTGCCGCCCGACTTGGCGTAGCCGGTATGGGTGCCGTCGGGCCCCATCGGCACCTGGGTCATCACCACCTTGGCGGCGGCGTCCTGGCGGTAGATCGGCTGCGGCAGCCAGTTCTCCCCGCGCGGGTTGGCGCCGGAGGCGATGTAGACCGAGGCGCTGGTATAGGCGCCGGCCAGACCGCTGATCACCTTGTTGTCACGCTGCTCGCGCGACACCGTCGGCAGCTCCGAGTCCAGGATGCCGTCCTGGTACCAGCGCTGGCCCACCTTCAACGCCTCCCTGAGGTTGGGGTGGACCGCCATCTTCACTGCATTGCCGCCGTCGTCGTAGTTGTCCACGCCGTTGAGACCGAACAGCGTCAGCAGCATGTGCAGGCCGCGCGATCCGACGTCGCTGTCCATGGCGTAGGGGATGGTGTCGTCCATGCCGTTGCCGTCCAGGTCCTCGCTGCGGAACGCGTACAGGATCTTCTCGAACTCCGCGAAGGTGTACGCTGTCTTGCTCCAGTAGGTCTTCCCCTCGGAGGCGCCGGCACCGGCGTGGATCAGGTCCGCCGGGGCCATGTCGATCTTTTCCAGCCAGTCCAGGCGGAACACGGGATGGTAGGAGACGCCGCCGGCGTAGTCGTAGCTCCGCACCAGCCCCATGTACTCGTCCTCCGTGCCCGGCACCAGCCCGTACATCCACGCGGCCGGTCCCATGGAGTCGAGCCAGGCCGCCATCGACGGCACGTGCTGCTCGATCATCTCCTTGGGAATGGAGCGGAACACCCCCTGCATGTAGTAGTCGCGCGGCGTGACGTACATGTAGCCGGCATCGGGCTCTTCACCGGATGCGAACAGCAGCTTGTACTTCTCCCGGTCGCGCCGCCAGAGCTGCTTGTTGACGATATCGACGTTGAACTTCTCCTCAACGTGCGCCTGCAACCAGTTGCCGTCCTGGATCTCCCCTCCGAACGGGCCGAACCAGGAAATCTCCATCGGCTCCTCCACCGCCGCGCCTTCCATGTCCGCGCCGGCCGTGGCCTGCAGAGTCACGAACACGAGCAACGTTGTGCTCAGAGCGAGAATTCGGGCTGTTATCATCACTTACCCCCTGTCTCCGCGTTGTGCAGAGTAGCCGACAGGATGAACCCGCCCGCCACCGGTGTCAAGGAAGCATCCCGGACGCCCGAACCCGCCGAACCGCGGCGACCGGGGACCATCGCTCCCCTCGGGCCCTCACGTCGGGGGATACTCTCCATCCCGTACGCAGGCGCTCGTGCTGGGCTGGTCAGAACTGGTAGATGTGCGGCTAGGTTGGACGGGGGAAACACTCCTAATCCCACGCTGCGCGACAAGCCGGCTACCGATCGTTGCTCCCGCTGCCCTCGGACCGACACCCGACCGCCCAACTCGCATCCTGGCGCGCGCCGATCACGTGGCCCCGTCTGGCGGCGATCGGTACTCCCGATGCCGGAAACGGTGGTGAGCAGCACAATGGAGCCTCAAGTTCCCCGGCTCGGCGCTGCCGCCAATCGCGTAGGGAATGATGTGGTCGAGCTCCAGCAGAAAGCGGGACCCGCAACGCCGCCCGCTGTGCGGATCGACGTAACTGCAGCAGCCGCCGTCGCGGCGCCACACCTCGCGCCGCACGGCTGCCGGAATGTACCGGGATCGGCGCGCTTGGTGGGGTGACTGCGCGCGGCCTCCGGAGGGGCCGGCAGCCGCCGGCCGCGGCCACGACCGGCCATCGAGCTGCGCCGCTCCTGCCCGCTTCGCTGGCGAAGGAGCGTTGCGACCGCGATCCACCGCTGCCAGCACGGTCGGCATGCTCTGGTCCGCCGGCGGCGCCGGCCGTGGCGTCGGTACGGTGGCTTGGGACCCACGGTCTGCCACCGACTTCTCCGCCGAAGTAGCGGTGCCGGGCGCCGCCGCCGCTGGCTTGGCACGCACCGGGGTGCTGCCGGCGCAAGTCTCGCGCCCCGCCGGCGGCGCCACTCCGGGTTGCTCTTGTGCACCCCGCTTCGCCAGCGAAGCCGCCGCGCCCGCCGGCCCTTGCTGCGCCTTCGGCTCCGATGCCTGGGCCGCGCTTGCCTCCCCGCTCCCACCTCTGCGCCCGCGCGGCGGCCGCCCCGGGTCGTAATGCTGCAGGCCGTCCTGCACCAGCCGCTCCACGAGCTGCCCCAGCGTCAGGTGCGGGTCCACGTGCGACAGTAGTGCCCGTAGCTGTTCGATCCCGCGCTGACAGTCGGCGTCGATCACCACCTTCAGCTCCCAGCGGCCCTCGCCCAGCGCCCGCAGGCGATCGGCCGGCCGCGCCAGTTCGGGAGCCACCCCGGCCAACAACTGCTTCACCTCGCGCGTGCTCTTGCCGCTCGCCTGCGCCACCAGCTCCTGCCGCTGCGCCGCGTCCAGCGCCGGCACCGGTCGCGCCGGCACCGGTAGCGCTGGCGCCGCTGCCCCGGCTCCCGAAGCCCCAGCCACCGGCGTCGTCCCCGTGCCGCGCGGCAGCAGCTCCGGTGCCGCGGGTGCCGGGCCCGGGTCCGCCGCGGCGGCCATGGCAGTGCGCTCCAGGAGATCGAAGGTGTTCTGCACCTGCGCCGCGGCACTCAGGGTGAGCGAGCCGTCCTGCAGCCGCTCGCGTGTCCCGGCGGTATCGGAGCACAGGCGCATGGCCTTGATACGGCGCCACGCGGCGCCTTCGCTGTAGCCCAGCTCGCGCACCGCGTAGTCGAACAGGCTGGAGAACCCGAGGCGCAGGTGCAGGTGGCGCGCCTGGATCTCGCGCAGGTGGTCGAGGACGGCGAGCTGCAGCGCCTGCTCGTGCAGGACGAGGGACCTGGTATGCGCCAACAGCACCTGGTCGGGGAGCCCGGAGAGCGAGGAGATGAAGCTGGTGGCGGTCGCGGTAGCCATGGCGTAAATATAAACATGGCTGAGAAATGTCTGGTTGCGGCGAGTCCTGGACCGGCACCGGGAAGGGCTCAGGCCGGCGCTGGCGGGGTGCTGGCGGGCCTGGAGGGCGCGGCGGGATGTTCGAAGGGTCGAAGGGGCCCGAACGTGCGGCAGGGGGACACTACGAGCAGCGCCAAACCCGTCAAGTGCTCAGCGCACTTTTTTGGCACCTTTCGCAGAATCCTGCACCACGGCACCGGCGTGGCAGCAACGCACATCGGCGGAGAACCGGCGCGTTGCGGGTGGGCGGCAACCCGTTCATTCCTGGACACCTCGTACAGGGAACGAACCCCCGATCTGAACGCGGCGACCTGGCAGGCGCCGGGGCCATCACCGCCGCTCGGCCACTACTGCCAGAACATCCCTTCCCCACACGGAATTCAGACGTCGTTGAGCATGGGACGGCCCGGTCGCGGACGCCCGGAATCTCGCGTCATCCGGGGCGCATCAGAACGCGAGGCGTTGCACTCCCTTCACCGCGTCGAAGTGCGAGTCGTTACCCAGGTCCACGGTGAATGAATGGAGCCGGCCACCGGACCGCGCTCATGCGAGCGACGCGGTGGTTGTCGCGCCGGCGATGAGGCGGAGATCCTTCCAGCGGTCGCTCCCGGCAGGGCGCCAGGGGCAGCTGACCGCGGCACCGGAGCCGTTGTAGAAGTGCACGGCGCTGTCGGACACGAGTGAGAGGAGGCCGGCGGGCCGGTCGCGGAGCTCGATCCGGGGAGTGACGGCGCCCATCCGGTCGCAGGTGCCGAGCAGCAACGGGCCGTAGCAGCCGGTTGCGGCGCCGATGCCCCAGTTGCGGCCGTGGCCGGCGGCGACGGAGCACACCGCGCCGCCCATGTCGGCGTGCTCGCGGCCGCCGCGCAGCACGCGGCGCGCCATTGCCAGCTTGCGCGCGGCGGTGTCGAGGGCGCGTGCTGCGTAGCCGGCGTCGCCGGTGACCTGGTAGGCCAGCGTCAGCGCGGCGGTGCTCGGTTCGCGCGTCGGCGTGGTGGAGCCGTCGTCGTGCCACTCGGCCCAGTGGATCATGTCATTGCGCCTGCCGACGCCCGGCACGTGGCGCGCATGTTCCTGCGGGAAGACCATCGCCAGCGGGCGCGGCGACGGCGGCGCGAAGCATCTGAACTGTGCCCTGATGGCATCGTCGAGCGAGCGGTCGGCACAGGTGTGACGGTAGTGGCAGATGGCGGCGGCGGCCGGGTCCGCGCAGGGGTCGGCCAGCTCGGCCACCAGGGGCGCCGCCAGGCTGCGGGCGGCGGTACGGAACCGGTCGTCGCCGGTAGCCGCGTAGAGGTCGCCCAGGGCATGGACGGCGCCGGAGGCCAGCAGGTTCTCCAGGCCGGCCAACGGATCGCCGGGTACGTGATGGCCGGCGCCCGCCGCGGCGGCGATCGGCTGGCCCGCCACCTGCTCCTCGAACCGCGGCTCGCCGCGCTGGGTCCACAGCAGCGGGAAGCGTTTTTCCACGGCGGTAATGCGGCGCGCCCATACGGTGCCGTAGCGCTCGGCCCACTCCAGGTAGCGCGACTCGCCCGACACCCGATAGGCGGCGAGCGCGAGATGCACGAACCGGAAGTGCTCGGCCAGCTCGAAAGCCAGGTGCGGATCGCCTCCCACCACCCGCGATCCGATGGCGAAGGAACGGAAGCAGCCGCGTTCGTAGTCGAACCAGTCCGGCACCTCGGCGCACCAGTTGCCGACGTGCTCGGCGGCGTCCAGCAGCAGCCGCCGCGCGGTCCGGTCGTCCGGGAACAGGGCGAGGTAGCGCGGCAGGAACAGGATGAACGGCTCGGTGCCGTGGTGCGCCTCCGCCTCCGGCTCGTAGCCGTGGTGGCACTGCTCGGCGACCCATCCGGCAAGGGCGGCGAGCAAGGTGCGAAACCAGTCAGCAATTGCCGGACCGCCCGTGACCAGGTAGTGCGGGAACCAGGCCAGGGCGTAGTTGGCCTCATCCTCTCCGCCGCCGTTGGGACCGGGGCCGTCGCAGCGCGCGCTCTGCTCCAGCCATCGCGACAGCTCGGAGCGCAGCGCCGCGTAGGCGGCGTAGCAGGCGTGCAGGGTCTGCTCGGCGCGGGGCGCGGCCGGGGCGGCCGCCAGTGCCCGTTTCGAGACGTCAGCCACCGAGCTGGTGGGCCAGATCGCGGAAGTCGGCGGCTACGATGTCGGACGAGGCGGCCGGGATCGGCTCCGCGGAGGCGCCCGGACCGCGTTCCAGCGGACGCGGCACGAATGCGGTCTGCAGGCCGAGGCCGCGCGCGGCATCCAGGTCGCCGGCATGGGCGGCCACCATCATCACCTGCCGTGGTTCCAGCCCGAGCAGCTGCACGGCGGTCAGGTAGGTATCGGGATCCGGCTTGTAGGCACGCGCCAGCTCGGCCCCCAGGACACAGTCCCAGGGCAGGCCCGCGTAGCGCGCCAGGTTGGTCATCATCGCCACGTTGCCGTTGGACAGCGCCGCGATGATGTAGCGCGCCTTGAGCCGGGTCAGGCCCGGGACCGCGTCGGGCCACGCATCCAGCCGGTGCCACGCCAGATTCAGCTCCGCCTTGGCGGCATCGTCCACGTCCTCGAGCCCGAACTCCTCCAGCAGCTCCTCCAGGGCCAGCCGATGCAGTCCGTCCAGGTTGGTCCACGGCAGCTCCCCTCCGCGCACCTTGTCCATGAACGGCCCGTACTTGGCGCGCCAGGCGTCGGCGAATGCCTCCCAGTCCGCGGCGATGCCTTGCGCCCGGCCGAACGCCGCCGCCTCCCGGATCACCGAGCCGCGCCAGTCCACCACCGTCCCGAACACGTCGAACAGCAGGGCCTTGATCCCGGCGCCGCTCATGGGTCAGCCCCGATCACCTTGGGGCGTGAGCGTTGCTGTTGCTGAACTGCCAACCAGTCACGAATCGCTTCCTTGATGTTTTCGAGTGCCTCCTCGACCGTGGCTCCCTGGGAGTGACACCCCTTCAGCTCCGGGCAGCTCACCGCGTACCCCTCGTCGGACTCGATCAGGACGACTCGGTACCTCATGGGCGGCGCTCCAGCACCAGCAGCCAGTCGCGGAATACCGGCACCGGCGGCACCTGCCAGCGGCCGGCGGCGTCTCCGGAAACGGCGCCCAACGGAGTCACCTCTGCCGTCTCCGGGTGCACCAACTCGGCATCGTAGGCGAGCCCGGCTTCCAGGCCGCACACCGTGACCGGGTCGCTCAGCTCGCACGGCAGGTAAAGGATGCGCAGCCGGCCGGGGATGCCGGCCGCGTAGGCCAGGTGGCGGTTGCCGGCGTGCTGGTGCGGCTCCACCCACTCCGGGTGCGGCTCGCAGCGCCACCAGGGAAAGCGCTCCAGCACGCCCTTGCCTACGCCGACCTGTGCGGCACCCGGCAGTGCGGCGGCCTCGTCCCAGGGCCGGCCGCCCCAACTGGTGCCGTGGGGCGAGGTTCCGTAGGGCCGGTCGGAGCGGTCCACCTACCAGATGCCGTTGGCGCCGTAGCTGTAGCCGGCGGCGCCGCTCAGCATGGTGGACCAGAATTGGAACCGCTGCACGTCGTCGCGGTTGGCGCCGCGGATGCCCTCGTAGTTGCCCTCGCTGTCGATCACCGGCAGCGGCGGTTCCCGGGTGCGGGCCTGCTCCACCATGGCCACCGCCTGCTCGGTGGAGGGGTAGCCGTTGTGCCCGGTCTGCAGCCAGTGCAGGTCCAGCACCGCGGGATCGTCCACCTGCTCGGTGCCGACCCGGGTGGGATGGATCGTGAGCGGCCGCCGGTGGCCGTCGGTGCTGCGGATGAAGCGCGCCAACTCCGACCAGGTGGCGCGGCGGGAGGCCGGCAGCCAGCGCTCGCCGCGGCGCATCACCTCCTTCATCTGCTCGAACTCGGGACTGCGGTAGAACGGCATCAGCGCCTCGCCGCACACGCACCACACCACCGGGTACGCACCCCAGCGCGCGATGAGGTTGCGCCAGTGCGCCTGCAGCTTCGCCACGCCGGCCACCTCCAGGTAGTAGCCCCAGAAACCGACCACGCACGGCACGATGCCGTTCGCCACCAGGTGGGCGATGCGGCGGTCGGCGGCGTCGAAGTAGGCGGGCTCGATGGTGGAGAAATCAGGCCGCCAGGGGAAGCCGCCGTCGCCGGCTCCCCGCTCATCGAACGGTTCCATGTCCGGGTACAGGCCGGCAACGAGCTGCACCACGTTGAACCCCTTGGCCACGCGGTCCGCCGTCAACGCGTGGAACTCGTCGGGCCAGCGCAGGCGCCGGCACAGCCCCATCCACCAGGTGTCGGCGAGCCAGAGGAACGGCGTGCCGTCCGCGTGCTCCAGGTGGCGGTTGCCCGTGGCGACCCGCACGGGACCGTGGCGCAGCAGCGGAGTGGTTGCGCCCGCCGCCTCCGTCACGTGCAGCTCGCCGGCACAGCCGTGGAGGCCGCCGTCGCCGGCATCGGAACAGCGGCTGCTCACCAGGTGCCGGCCGGCCTGGGCCGGCGCGTAGCGCACCCGCCACTCCCTGCCCCCACCCCAGAAGGCCGGAATCACCTGCTTCCCGCCGCCCGGATCGGTGACCAGCAGGTCGACCGTCACCTGGCTGAACGGGTCGTCCCGCTCCACCTCGGACACCAGACGCCACTCCGCAACGTGGTGCACCGTACCGTTGCGTGCCCCGAGATCCATGCGCCGAGTATAGCCGCACGTTCCGGGCAAGTGGTACTGTGAGCCATTCCTCAAGGCAAAACAAACACCAGGGCCGCCGCCCCGAAGCGGCGCGCCACCGCGGAATCCGCGTCCTGATTTCCGCGCCGAACCCACCGGCCGGCAGGCGATACCCGTGCTTTGTCGGCCACGTCATCCAGGCCACGGAGTGACCGTGCCGAGTCAGACTGGACTACTCACCGACCGTGATTCGCACTTGGTCCGGGCGCTGGACGAGCATGGCGCGGTGGCACTGCGCAATCGCAAGTACCTGGGTTCGAAGGTCCGGCTGCTGGACTTCATCGAGCGCGAGATCCAGCTTGCCGCCGGCCGCATCGACTCCTTCCTGGATGGATTCGCCGGCACCGGAGTGGTCGCCGACCGCATGCGTGCGCACACCGGCCGCCTCACGCTGGTCGACAACCTGGCCAGCAACTACTCGATCAACCGCGCTTTCTTCACCTCCTCGGAGGACAACGTGCGGATCGGCTACGTGTCCGATGCCCTACGCGACCTGAACCGGCTGAGGCCCTGCGACGGCTACGCTTCGGCGCACTACGCGGGGCGCTACTTCACCGCCGAGAACGCCGGGCTGATCGACGCGATCCGCGACCAGATCGAGCTCAGGAAGCAGGCCGGCGACTGCAGCGAGCAGGAGGGCCACGTGCTCATCGCCAGCCTGCTGTTCGCCGCGGACAAGGTCGCCAACACCGTCGGCCAGTACGACGCCTACCTGAAGAACCTGGGGGCCGGAAGCTACGACGCCAGCGGCCGCCACATGGTCGACTCCAACGTCTACGGCCGCCTGCGCCTGCGCATGCCGGCGCTCCGTTTCACGGCGGGAGCGACCGTGCTCCAGGCCGACATGAACGCGATCGCCGCCGACCACGACGCGGACGTGGTGTATCTCGATCCGCCGTACAACGAGCGCCAGTACGTCGACTGCTACCACGTGCTCGAGAACATCGCCGCGTGGCGGAAGCCGGCACTCAGCGGCAAGACCATGAAATTCGAACGCAAGTCCCTGAAGAGCGACTACTCACGGCGCAGCACGGCACTTGCCGCCTTCCGGAAGCTGATCGAGCGGATCAGGGCCCGCTTCATCTTCGTCAGCTACAGCAACGAGGGGATCATCCCGCTGGCCGACCTGAAGGCGGCGCTGGCGTCACGCGGCGCGACGACCATCGCGAGCACCGATTATGCGGTGTTCGGAAACGGTGCCGGGAAGTCGGTGCGCCGTACCGTAGTCGAGTACCTGGCAATCTGCCGAGTAGACACATAGCGGCGCACGGCTCCCGCGGACTCAGGTCGGGAGCTTGGCGTAGGCGGTGACGTGGGGCGGCAGCACGATCAGCCGCCCGGAGGACTCGGCCTCCCGCTGCAGCCGTTCGCTCAGGGTCTCCACGTCGACCTCCGCGGCAGTGGCGATGCCGAAGGACTCGAGCAGCGGCAGCAGGCTGGTGAAGGCCTGCTGGAGAAACCCGAAGCCGACCCAGTCCGGTCCTGCCCCGGCGGGCGCCTCCAGGTGCGCCACCGGCGCCGGCAGGCCCGCCTCCGTGAACACGCGCTGCAGCTTCAGCCCCATGCCGACGTCCGCCCCTGAACGCCGGAACACCTCCAACCCCCACTCGACGAGCTGGTTGATCAGCGGCGTATCCGGGCTGTGGACCGCCTGGTAAAGGGTCAGCTCGGCCTCCTGAAAGGCGACGATGCCGCCGCGACCCAGGTGCGCGACGAACTGCTTCAACGCGGCCCCGGGGTCGGCGATGTACATCAGCACCAGCCGGCCGATGACGGCATCGAAGTCGCGCGGCAGCTCCAGCTCAAGGGCGTCGCCGGCAAGGAACTCGATGTTTGCGTGCCCGGCCTGCTGCGCCCGCGCGCGTGCGGTTTCGAGGATCTCCGGGTTCATGTCGACCCCGACGACGGCGCCCTCCGGTCCGACCAGTTGCGCCGCCGCCATGGCAACGTCGCCGGCACCGCTGCCGATGTCGAGCACCTTCATCCCCGGCTCCACGCCCGCATTGCGCAACATCCTCAGTGTCACCCTCTCGTAGAGATGCGCCTGCTCGATCAGCCGCTCGGTCTCGCCGGCGCTGCGTCCCATCGTATAGGTGGCATCGGCCTTGCTCTCGGTCACGAATCTATTCCTCCTGCAGAGCCTTCAGACTCTGGACGGGGTGTCGTTATCAATATGATCGGATGACGTGGTACTGTCCCGGAATGGCGGCGAGACCGAATCTGCTGTGGTTGTTCTGCGACCAGCTCCGGTACCACGCCCTGGCGTGCAACGGCGACCGCAACGTACCGACCCCCAACCTGGACCGGCTGGCGGGCGAAGGCGTGCGCTGCACGCACGCGGTGAGCCACTACCCGGTGTGCATGCCGTTCCGTGCCGGGCTGGTGACCGGCCAGTACGCCCACGTGCACGGGCTGCGGGTGCAGGGGGACCTGCTCCCGCCGCGGCGCCGCACCATCGCGCATGCGTTCCGCCAGGCCGGCTACCGCACCTCCTGGGTGGGCAAGTGGCACCTCGCCGGCGAGCACCTGGACTTCTGGGTCGATCCCAAGCTGCGCGGCGGCTTCGAGGACTGGTACGGGTTCAACGTGTCCAACAACTACTACCGCACCTGCTACTGCCACGGCGACGAGGCGGAACCGATCCCCCTTGAGGGCTACCAGACCGACGCCCTGACCGATCTCTCGCTGCGCTACCTGGACCAGGTCGCGCGCAGCTCGGACCGGCCGTGGTTCCACTGCCTGAGCGTGGAGGCGCCGCACCACGGCATCGGGCGCGACTGCAGGGACGGCCAGCCGGCCCCGCCCGAGTACGAGGCGCGCTTCGCGCCGGGAGAGGTCGAATTGCGCGGCAACGTGCCGGCGCACCTGGAACAGCAGGCACGGGCCAAGCTGGCCGGCTACTATGCCATGATCGCCAACCTCGACCACAACGTCGGCCGGGTGCTCGACTGGCTGGAGGAGAGCGGCCGCGCCGAGTCGACGCTGGTGGCGTTCTTCTCCGACCACGGCGAGCTGGCCGGCAGCCACGGGTTCTTCGGCAAGTACCGCCCCTACGACGAGTCGATCCGCATCCCGCTGCTGCTGCGCCTGCCGGGGACCCTGGCCGCCGGAACGGTGTACCGGGAGGTGGTCAGCGGCCTCGACCTGTTCGCGACCTGCGCCGGACTGTGCGGCGTGCCGCTGTTCGCCGCGCAGCAGGGCGTCGACCACGCTCCGGCGCTGCTCGGCGACACCGGCGCGGTGCGCGACGCGGGGCTGGTGCAGTGGCTGGGGCCGTCGCGCACGGCATGGGACGACGGCTATCCCTACCGCGCCATCCGCACCCGCCGCCACACCTACTGCGTGGGGCCCGACGAGCCGTTCCGCCTGCTGTTCGACAACGAAGAAGACGAACTGCAACTCTGCAACCTGTTCGACAGCCGCTCGGCCGCGGCGCTCCAGGCAACGTTGCACCGGCGCCTGTGCCACGCGGTCACGCAGAGCGGCGAGCCGCTGCCGGAATGGACATGATCCGCGTCGTCAAGCCCGAGGGATTCGGCAACATCAGGCTGCAGGAGGCTCCGATCCCGGAGATCGGCGAACGCCAGGTGCTGGTGCGCACCGAGGCGACGCTGATCAGCCGCGGGTCGGAGCTGTTCCGGCGCTACATCAAGGAAGAAGAGGTGCCGCAGCGCATCATGGGCTACTCGCTGGCGGGCAGCATCGAGCGGGTGGGCTCGGCGGTCACCGAGTATCGGGTCGGGCAGCGAGTATACGTGGCCGCGCCGCACGCCCAGTACGCGGTGGGCGAGGTCGATTCGACCGAAGGGCGCCTGGTGCCCCTGCCGGTGGGGGTGAGCTGCCAGCACGGGACGCTGCTGCGGCTGGCCATGGAGGCGACCGCCTGGGCCGCGTCATCGGGCGCCCGGCAGGGCGACACCGTCGTGATCCTCGGCCAGGGCGTGGTGGGCAGCCTGATGCTGCAGATCCTGCGCGGCTACCGGCCGCAACGCATCGTGACCGTCGATCCGCTGCCACTGCGCCAGAGGATGTCGCGGGAGCTGGGCGCCGACCTGGTGATCGACCCCGCGCAGGAGGATCCCGTGGCGGCGGTGCGACGGCTCACCGGGGGCACGGGCGCCGACCTGGTGGTCGACTGCGTCGGCGGCTACGACGGCGTGCGTTCGTTCGAGCAGGCCCAGGACATGGTGCGGCGGCGGGGAACGATCCAGCTCATCGCCGCCTACCAGCAGCGCCCGCTGCCGCTGCACACGCTCAAGATCATGCACCGGCGGCTGGTGGCCGGCATCCTGGTGGACGAGCCGCTGTCGCAGATCGCGCTGCGCGCCGCCGCCATGATCGAGCGCGGCCAGATCCAGGCCGAGCGCATGATCACCCACCGCTTCCCCTACACCAGGGCCAAGGAAGCGTTCGACTTCCTGTGGCACTCGCCGCAGGACGCGCTCGGCGTCCTCCTGATCTGGCGAGAGTGAGCCCAGCGATCTCGTTCATGTCTTCGGTTACGCGTTGCCCAATGAGAACACGACAGGAAACCGGCTCACGCTCAAGGCCTCGAGTCCGTTGTTGATACGAGCGGTGCCACGTTCGCTTCCGACATATTCGCGTCGCGTCCTGAATCCTTGCCGATCCTCATCAATGCTTACATACATGTACGCAGGCAGGAGGCACAGGACTGTGGCGCACGATATAACGAGATCGTATGACGGGCCGGAGACCTATATGTGGAGATCTGCTTTCCTCGATACTGGTGTGACCATCGACAAACACGTGACACGAGTGGAAGGGAGACGGAGGTGAGGCTCAAATCGGTTCGGATCGAAAACTATCGGGCCATTGGATATCTCGGTTTACAGCTCCATCCCCGCTTGACCGTGTTGCATGGTGACAACGCTCACGGGAAAACTAGCGTACTGAGTGCGATTGCCACAGGTCTCGGAGCCATTCCTCGGTTGCTACCTGGTGTATCTGGAGTCGGGCTCCTTAAGGCCGATCAACGTGACGGACAAAAAGGTGTGAGGGTCACACTTACCACGACAGATTCAGTGACATGGGAGTGTACAAGAGGGCGGCTCCAAGACCGAAATCGACATCGCACGAGGGACTTGAAACAGTGGCTGGAGCGGAACGGCCTTCAAGCCTGGGGCAGTCCCGTAGACCTTCCCATAATGGTATTCTATGATACGGATCGAGCCGTGCTAGGCCTAGCGACGCTGCGCCGCAAGTCAGCGACTGACACCAATCGGTTCTCTGCACTAGCCGGTGCACTCTCGGCCCGAACCAGCTTCCGCGAATTCTTCGATTGGTTTTATTCAAAGGAAAATGAGGAGCTCAGAGAGCAGAGAAACCGACGCAATCTCGATTTTAAGCTAAAGGATCTTTCTGCCGTTCGGCAAGCGATCTCGTCTATGCTCGATGGAGTATCCGAGCCGCACGTAGAACTACGGCCAACGCGCTTTGTGGTTTCCGAACAATCAGATCAAGGGCCTCCAGTTGTTCGAACCCTTGACCAGTTGAGCGGTGGATGCCGCGCTGTACTCGCGCTAGCTGCGGATCTAGCGTGGCGAATGGCACAAGGTAACCCACATCGAAAAAATGCGCTCGAGTCGGAGGTGGTCGTCCTAATAGACGAAGTCGAGTTGCATCTCCATCCCGCTTGGCAACAGCGAATTCTGGACGACCTTATGAGGACATTCCCTAACGCGCAGTTCATTGTATCAACGCACAGTCCACAGGTTCTCACCACCGTACATCCGGATCAAGTCGTTGAGTTGCGGCGAGGTGTGGATGATATCGTAGCTTCAGGAACTAACGCACCTACTTATGGAGCAGAGGCAGGAGATGTGCTTTCCTCGGTAATGGGCGTTGACGAGTGTCCAAAAAACACCTTCCAGGCCACCCTTGAAGAGTACGTCCGTCTCGTCAGCGATGGAGAAGGCGAGTCTCCTGCAGCATTATCTCTTCGGAAATACCTTGAAGAGCTCTCACCCAACGATCCCGGACTCGACCGGGCTGACGTGGAGATCAGACGGCACAAGATCCTATCTATGGTCCGTCGATCTAAATGAAACGTATCCGAATGCTGTACGCACCTCCTGGAGGCCTGGAAAGTTACTTGCGTCTTAATCTCGGGACCAAGAATTGGGAGGACTTTCGCAACTTCAGAACAGGCGACGCCTACCGTGAACTCGTTGAGGCACTCATAGGGGTCCAGCACGGATTCTGTGGATACTGCGGGATTGACTTAACCTGTCTCGACCGACAAGTTGAACACGTAGTCCCTCGAAGCGATCGGCATACCGGACATGCACGAACTCTCGACCACACCAATATGATCGCCTGCTGCACTGGTGGCACGTCAAGAAACCTTCGAGAAAATTGGTTTGCAGCGGAGGACGTGAGCAAGACACTCGACATTCTAGGGCTCAACGTTGAGCGCTTACGGTTGGCTAGGGAGAAACACTGGAACGCCCTATCGGACAGTTGGAGTCAGCATTTTGACGACGTCGAATTGATGGAAGCGGCGGTCCGCAGCGAGCTTATTCCGGACGAACACGGCAAACTAACACGGTTTTTTTCAACCAATAGGGCATACTTTGGCTCGTACGGAGAGGGCGTACTCGCGGAACAACCCCAACTCTGGATTTGACCGGGACGCCCGCGCTGTCAATTCGGTCCCACGTCGGTCACCGCGATGTCATTCCGAACTTAGCTCTACAAAGTTCCGTGCCCTCGCGCCCGGTGCGGTCGCCGCCGCCGAGCCGCTCGAAAGTCGATCGCCGCGATGCGCCGACCGTCGGCGCGCATCTGTTCCACTGCCCGACTCAGAGTTCTTCTCCCGGCAGCGGCGGCGTGGCCTCCGGCAGTTTCATGGCGCCGGCGGCCTGGTCCAGCAGGTGCGCCAGTTGCAGGAGCGTGGTCTCGGCGTAGGGCTTTGCGATGAGCTGCGCCGCGATCGGCAGGCCGGCCGCGGTGTGTCCCGCCGGCACCACCACCGAGGGCAGCCCCGCGTGGGACGCCAGGCTGTTGGTGCCGTCGACCCGCGTTTCCCCAACCCGGCTGGCGCCCACCAGGCTGTAGGGCAGCAGCAGCGCGTCGAGCCGGTGGCGGCCGACCACGTCGATCAGGGCGTCCCGGAGCATCGCCTGCGCCTGCAGCCGCGCCAGGTAGTAGTCGCTCTGCTCCGGAGGCGGCAGTGAAAGCGCCTCCCGGAATCTTCCCTTGAGCCGATCCACTCCCGCACTTTCGATGAGTTGCTCGACGGTCCGGTACGGAGCGTCCGGCCCGAGCCGCGCGAAGTAGGCGTTCAGCGCCGGAAGCAACTCGTAGGAGGTGGCCGAGCTCTGCCACGTCTCCAGGGTGCCGACATCCTGCAGATCGATGCCGGTCAGCACCGGATCGACCACGATCGCCCCCTCGCCGCGCAGCAGCCCCAGCAGCCGTTCCATGATGCGGATTCCCTCACCGTGGCGCGGCTCGTCGCGCCACATCTCCCGCAGCACGCCGATCCGAAACGCCCCCAGGCTGGCACCGGCGAGCTGTGACTCGTACGGTTGCCGCGGAAACCACTCCAGCGCCTCGCTGGTGGTCATGTCCTCCGGATCCCAGCCGGTGAGGCAGGAGAGCAGCGCGGCCAGGTCGAACGCCGAGCGCGCCATGATGCCGAGGCGGCCGATGGTGGGCGCCATGCACATGCTGCCGGCGCGGCTCACCAGCCCGCGCGACGGAATAAGGCCCAGCACGCCGCTGTCGGCGGCCGGCATCAGCACCGAGCCGCTGGCGTCGGTGCCCAGGCCCAGGGGCGCGTAGTTCGCCGCCAGCGCCGCCCCCGTGCCGCAACTCGACCCGCCGGGCACGTAGTCCAGGTGGTGCGGGTTGAGGGTCTGGCCGCCGAGCGTGCTGGCGCTCATCGGCGCCTGCCCGAACCAATCGTTGGCATTGACCTTGGCCAGCATCACGGCGCCCGCATCGTGCAGCCGCCGGATCGCCGCCGCATCGCGCAGCGGACGGGACCCAGCCAGCAGGGTGAACCCGCCGGTAGTGGGCATGCCGGCGACGTCGATCGTGTCCTTGACCACCACCGGAATGCCGTGCAGGGGTCCCCGCGGCCCGCCGCGCTCGCGCTCCCGGTCCAGGTCGCGCGCCCGCTGCAACGCCTCCGGGTTGAGGTGGATCACGGCGTTGATCCGCGGCCCGCGCCGGTCGTACGCCTCGATCCGGTCGAGGCAGACCTGCACCAGCCGCTCCGCCGTCAGCCTCCCCTCCCCGAACGCGCGACCGAGCGCCGGCAAAGTCGCCTCCGACAGCGCCAACCCGTCAACGGACTTCCGCTCCATCGCCGCAGTGTGGGCCACATTCATGCCCCGGTCTACTCACGATCCTGGTGACCAGGATCTCCTCCCGGCGGCGGCCTCAGAAGAGCTGCGATTGCGGATAGTCTTCGTAGGTGGGGCAGTTCTCCTCGGCGAAGATGCGGTCGATGGCGGCGCGGTCTTCGTCGCTCAGGCGCCACTCGGTGGAGGCGACGTTTTCCGCCAGCTCGCGGTCGTTGCGCATGCCCACCAGCGCCACCGACACCGCCGGGTGGCCGAGTACCCAGGCGATGGCGAGTTGCGCCAGCGACCTACCGTGGCTCGCCGCCAGTTCCGCCAGGCGCCCGGCCACGCGCAACTCGCGCGCGAAGTGGTCGCGCTGGAACAACGGCAACCCGAACGCGGTGTAGTTGCTGCGCCGCCAGTCACCTTCCTCGAAGGTGTGGTCCGGCTGGAACGCGCCGGTCAGCAGCCCGAAGCCGAGGGTGCCGTACGCCATGAAGCCGATGTTGTGCTTGAGGCAGTAGGGCAGGATCGCTTTCTGCATGCGCTGGTCGAACAGATGATAGCCCACCTGGTTGACCGCGACGTCAGTGAACTGCCGGCAGTAATCCATGGTCTCGATATTGAAGTTGGACACGCCGGCGTGGCGGATCTTGCCGTCCTGCTTAAGCTTCTGCAGCGCGCGCATCGGCTCGTCGAACGGGGTTTCGTAGTCGGGCCAGTGGATCAGCATCAGGTCGATCACGTCGGTGTTCAGGCGGCGCAGGCAGCCCTCGGTACGCGCGATGATGTGCTCGCAACGCGAGTTGCGGCCGATCACCCGGTACTTCTCGTCGCCGAATCGGAAGCCCGTCTTGGTGACCAGGATCACCTCGCGGCGGCGGGCGCTAAGCGCCCTGGCGAGCAGCTCTTCCGAGTAGAAGGGGCCGTACACCTCGGCAGTGTCGAACAGGTTGATGCCGCGGTCGATCGCCGAATGCACCGCCCGCGTCGCCTCGCCGACATCGATCGAGCCGTACATGGTAGTGCTCATCTCCCAGGTGCCGAAGCCGATGGGGGAAGTCATGAGGTCGGTATTGCCGAGTGGCCGTCGTTCCATGCCCCGATCCTACACCATCCGGGCGCGCGTCAGAGGGGCCGGCCAGGTCCGTCGTCGGTGTTGAGCCCGCCGGTGAACCCGCCAGCATGAACGGAAAGATGAAGGCGTTCCACGACATGATGATGCCGAGCAGCCCGGCCGCCACGATGGCCGGCATCGCCAACGGGATCAGGATGCTCCACAGGATGTGCAGGAGAATGACACTCGCGGCTCGCGGCGTGGTCAGTGGTCGTTGAACTGTGGTACCGTGTGTCCAGTAAGCGGTCCATCAGCCATGCGTAATGCCCTGCTGGTCTACCCCGACTATCCGCCCTCCTACTGGGGCATCAACTACGCGCTGGAGCTGCTCGGCGCGAAGGCGGCGTTCCCGCCGCTCGGGCTGCTCACGGTCGCGGCGATGTTTCCCCCGCAGTACGAACTGCGCGTCGTCGACATGAACGTTACCGAGCTCGAAGACTCCGACCTGGACTGGGCCGACATGGTGTTCACGTCGACCATGATCGTGCAGCGGGAGTCCCTGCGCACGGTGATCGAGCGCTGCAACCACGCCGGCGTGCCGGTGGTCGCGGGAGGGCCCTATCCGACCGCGTGCCACGAGGAGATCGCGGGCGTCGACTACTTCATTCTGGACGAGGCGGAGGAGACCCTCGCCCGGTTCCTGCAGGACCTGGAAGCAGGCAGAGCCAAACCGATCTATCGCGAGCCGCGCAAACCCGATGTCACGCGGACGCCGATCCCGCGCTTCGACCTCGTCGAGCTGAAGGACTATCACGCCATGTGCGTGCAGTTCTCGCGCGGCTGCCCGTTCGACTGCGAGTTCTGCGACATCACCAAGCTCTATGGCCGCGTGCCGCGTACCAAGTCGCCGGGGCAGATGGTCGAGGAGTTCGCAGCGCTGTACCGGCTGGGCTGGCGCGGCTACCTGTTCCTGGTCGACGACAATTTCATAGGCAACAAGCGCGACGCCCTGAAGCTGCTGCCGGCCATCGCGCAGTGGCAGCAAGCGCACGGGTATCCGTTCCGGCTGTTCACCGAGGCGAGCGTGAACCTGGCCCGCATGGAATCGGTGATGGACGCGATGATCGAGGCGGGCTTCAACGGCGTCTTCCTGGGCATCGAGACGCCCAACCCGAAAGCACTGGCGATCACCAAGAAACCGCAGAACATCAGCACGCGCGAACAGGACTACCTGCTGAACGCCGTCCGCAAGATCCAGCACAAGGGCATGCAGGTGATGGGCGGGTTCATCCTGGGGCTGGACGGAGATGACGAGCGGGTGTTCGGTTCCCAGATCCAGTTCATTCAGGACGCCGGCATTCCCATGGCGTTGGTCGGGCTGCTGACCGCCCTGAAGGGAACGGACCTCTACCAACGGCTGCAATCGGAAGGACGGCTCCTGGACGTGCCGGTCGGGACCAGCACGACGGCCCTGAACTTCGTGCCGCAGATGGACCCGGGGAAACTGATCGAGGGATACCTGCGGGTGAATTCCACGGTCTACGACCCTACCCTCCAGCACTACTTCGAGCGCTGCCTGACCTTGTTCAAGCACTTGAAGCCGCTGCCGCACGTGAGTCCGTCCCTGGCCAGGCACGAGGTCTATCCGGCGCTGATGATGGTGCGCGGGCGCCTCTCCCCCGGCCAGATCCCCGCCTACAGCAGGTTCATCGCGAAGGTCTCCAAGGACCATCCGTCCATGCTGGCGGAGGCGATCCGCCTGGCGGCGCTCGGCTATCACTTCGAGAAGTTCACCCGTCATCAGCAGATGTTCCAGGCGTTCAAGGACTTCCTGGATGCCGAGTTGACGCTGTTCCGGGAGGCCGTATCGCGTCCCGGGACGAATGGCGACAGCTCCGACGGCCGGAAGCAGGCGCTGCTTGCTCGCGTGGACTCACGCTACCGGTCGATACCGGCCGACTTTCGCTTCGCCGCCGACGGTCTCGACGACGTGGTGGCGTCCTTTCGCGACGCCGTCGCCCGCGCCTAGATCACTTCGACGCGCAGGATGTCCTCCAGCCCGCTGAAGTCCTTGGTGTCGCGGGTGTAGAGGGGCACGTCGTTGGCCACCGCAGTAGCGGCTATCAGCAGATCCGCGAACCGCCGCGAGCCGGTACGACCCGCGGAGCGCGCCGCCGCAAAGACGCGGCCGTAGGCACGAGCGGCATCGGCGTCGAGCGGCAACGGGGCCCATGTCGCCGCGGCCCACTGCAGCCGATCCTGCCGTCGCGCCCGTTCGTCCGGGTCGTCGGTAGCGTGCGGACCGGCCGCCAGTTCCGCGATGGTGACGGCCGAGATCGCCGCTTCATCCGGCAGCAGCGCCGGATCGAGGAGGTCGTGATCCAGCACTACGGACGTGTCCAGCAGACCCTTGGCGTCAGCCATCGACGCTCTGTTCGACCACCGCGTCGAGATCGGCCAGGAAGCGACGTGCATCGACCCTCGGTGCGCGGCCGGCTGCCGCTGCCAGAGCCGCGCGCGGCACGAAGCGGTGCGGCGGGAGTGGCCGCAGCTCCGCTACCGGCGTGCCATTGCGCGTGACCACGATTGTCTGCCCCGCCTGCACCTCGCGCAGGATGGCTCCGGAGTCGTTGCGCATCTCCCGTTGAGTGATGGAACGCATGGTGATGAGTGTAG
This sequence comes from Spirochaetia bacterium, assembly GCA_965203905.1. Classification (GTDB taxonomy): domain Bacteria; phylum Spirochaetota; class Spirochaetia; order SZUA-6; family Bin103; genus Bin103. Next base: position 502,257 of record CBDBDQ010000005.1, read on the forward strand.
CATATGTAGCACTTTGTAGCTATCGGTAGGGGCGGTACAGTGGCGGTACAGCCAAGCGGGCGCGCCGTCGCGGTTGTCGGGCACCGCGCCTTCCTGCGTGTCCCAGACTTCGAACTTGTCGGGGCCGTCGCCCCTGTTGCCGCGGGCGTAGAACGGGACCGCCGTAAGCCGGGAGCAGACTCCCGCAGCGGCCTCGATCACCACCACGTCACCGAGCAACCCGGCCTCGCGGCGTTCGGTGAAGTGCGGGTGGACGCCGATGGCCGGCTCCGGCAGGCGCGCGTTGTCCACCGCCTCGAAGCAGTACAGAACCGGCCCGCGCCTGCACGGCGACTCTGCCCCGGTCGTCCTGCACCGACGGGTTGGCTTGCCTGCGCACCGGTTCCATGGTCAGGTCGAGCTCGACCCTTTCGCCGCCGTAGAAGTCGAGCACCTGGCCCGATGTCAGCCGTCTGCCAACTCGAATGCCGTCACGTTGCGCGTCTGGCGGCTAAGTTCCACTCCGATCAGGTGGATGGGCTCACCCCGCCCCCGGTACTTGTCCGCGTAGCCCCGCTCCCGCAACTGCGCCAGCGCCGACCCCGCCGCCGCCAGCTCGACTACCTTGAACTCGAACAGGTACACGTGCCCGCCGGTCCTCACCGCCATGTCCAGGCGCCCGTGGCTGCTCGACTCCTCCACCACGATCTCGTACCCCAGCGCCGCGAAGTACGAATAGAAAACGCTCGCGTAGTACCCCTCGTACTGCGCGATGTCGTTGTTGGTGTGCCATTCGTACGGAATGCTCGCGAAGAACGCGTGGAACAGCTCCTGCAGCCCCGCGCAGTCGTGCGTGGCAAGCAGCCGTTGCAGCCGCATGCTGTTCGCCGTCTGCTGCTCCACGTCCTGCACCAGGTGGCGCAGCAGATGCTCGTTCAGGCTCTGGCGCACCTCCCGGTTCGGGTAGCCCAGCCGATACAGCACCTTGCCGCCCAGCTCCTCTTCCCCCGTTACTGTCAGGTAACCGGTCTGGAACAGCAACGCCTGCGTGCCGATCTGGCCCACGTCGAACCTCGACAGCAGTTCCGTCGTGCCCACCATCCGGTCCAGCGACACCGACGCCACCCGCCGCTCGAACAGCAGGTCCACCAGAAACGCCGGCGTCCCGGTCTCGAACCAGTGCGCGGCGAACTCGCGGCTGTCGAACAGCAGCAGCACGTCGTACGGGTTGTACACCTTCTCCTCGCCGCGCCAGCGGTAGCCGTTGTACCACTCACGGATCCGTTCCCGGTCCAGCCCGGCCAGTTCCGGCGCGAACACCGTGTCCAGATCCGGGTCCGTGTAGCCGCAGATCGACGAGTAGCGTCGATCCAACGTGAGGTCGGTGAGATTATTCAACTGCGAGAACAGGTTCACCTTGGAGAACTTGCTGATGCCGGTGAGGAACGTGAACCGCACGTGCGCGTCCGAGTCCTTGATCACCCCGTACAGCCCGCGCAGGTAGTCGCGGTTCGCGCGCGCCACCTCCGGCGTCCCCAACGCGTCCAGGATCGGCTTGTCGTACTCGTCCACCAGCACCACCACCCGCTGCCCCGTCTGCCGGTGCAGCGTTCGCAGCAGACGGCGCAAGCGCGGCGACGCGCCGCCGTCGTGGGATGCAATGCCCGCCGCCTCCTCCAGGTCCTCCAACTGGAATGCCACGTCCTCGTGCAGCGTCGCGGGCTCGGTGAAGCTGCCGCTGCCGAAGCTCAGCCGTACCACCGGATGCCGCTCCGACCAATCGTGGCGGTCGTGGATGTAGAGCCCTGCGAACAGCGCCTCGTTGCCCTCGAACAGCTCCTTCAGCGTGTCCAGAAACAGGCTCTTGCCAAACCGCCGGGGCCGCGACAGAAAGTAATGTGTGCCCCTGCGGAGCAACCGCTCGATGAAGGCGGTCTTGTCCACGTAGTAGCAGTCCTGCTCCCGCAGCTTGCGGAACGTCTGTATCCCGATCGGCAGTCTGCGCCGGGCCATCGGGCTCATCTTACCTCGTCGAGGTGCTCACCGCCGCCGCCCGCGGGGGACGGCAGCGCTGCCGTCCCCGCTCAGCGCTTAGCTGGTGAACTTGTCGTACTCGCGCTGCAGGATCTCCATGTATCGTTCCAGCCCCATCCGGTTGAGGGTGGCGATGTAGTCGTCCCACTGCTCGTCGATGCCGCCGTCCACGACCCACTTGGCATATTGGCTCTCCACGTAGTTGCCGATGTCGGCCTCCAGGAAGCTCAACTCTTCGGCGGTTTCATCGTCGAAGAAGATCGGCGGGTAGGTCCGATCGGGCTTGAAGTAAGGCATATAGAACTCGTTGTCTGCGATCTTGCGATAGGCCTCGTTGTTGCCCATGCGAAGCTTGTTCAGCACAAACTCATTGCTCAGCCAACCGGCGGTCATCGCTTCGTCCAGCGCCCTCTTGTGTTTCCACTCGCCGTCGGTGTAGCCCTCCGGTGCGGGCAGTATCTCCATCGATCCGTCATCGTACATCCTGGTGCCGGAGTCGAGCGCGCCAAACGCATACTGCAGTGCGACGGATGACTCATAGGCCTCGTCGACGAACCTGATCGTTGCCTCCGGATGCTCATTGACCGTCGTCATCGCGAACCGGTTTCGGTAGATCCTGATGTCCACGGTCTGGCTCTGGTGCGCCTGGGTACCGTCGGGACCGATGAACGGCGGCAGCCTGAGGTAGTCGTCGAGGTACTGCACGCCGACCCCATCCATTACCGTCCACGCCGACGCCAGGCCGACCAGCATGGTCTCCGGGTTGCGTACCCGGCCCGAAAACTCGGGCCAACTGTTGGAGAAATACTCGATGTCGATCAGCCCATCGGCCCACAGCTTGCGGATATACTTGACGGCATCCCGGTAGTTCTCCAGGGTGGGCTGAAACACCACTTCGCCATCGATCACGGTGTGGTAGAAGTGCCACCCTCGCGGCGTCTGCGGTGAGAAGAGAATGTCGAAGGCCGGGAATATGTAGGTGCCGACCCCGGTCATGCCACCGAGCAACCAGCTTCCGGCTCCGGTGATCGGAATCTCATCGGCCTTGCCGTTGCCGTTCGGGTCGCCCTCCTTGAACGCCTTCAGCACCACGTACAGCTCATCCAGCGTGGTCGGTACTTCCAGGCCCAGGGCATCGAGCCACGTCTTGTTGATCCAGATCGTGTTGAAGGTATTCGGCCGTGTCGAAATGAAGCTGGCCAGGCCGTAGATGTGCCCGTCCGGGGCGGTCATCACGGCCCGGGTGTCGGGCTCGGTCTCCATCATTTTCCGGATATTCGGCGCGTACGCCTCGATCAACTCCTCGAGCGGGCGGAATCTCTCCTTATTCAGGGTGATCTTCTCGTTCGTCAATGTGACGCCGCCATAGAACCCGTCCGGCAGGTCGCCCGATGCTAGCATCAGGTTGACCTTTTCGGCTGCCCCCTCGCGCAACAGAACCTCCCAGACGATGTCGATATTGGTCTTCTCTTCGATCGGCCAGAGGAACTCCAGGGTATCCATGTCGTCCTTCGTGCCGGTGTGGCTGAAAGCGAACGTCAACTGGATCTGCTCGTCGACGACCGGGTATCCGGTGGCGTTGAAAACGGCGGTCCCCGACGCCTCCTCCTCGCCGCCGGCGAAAACGGCAACCGGGATGAGCAGCACCATGATGCTGACTGCTGCAGCTACGAAAACTGTCTTCAAGAAAGACTCCTTGTGATTGGTCGGTTCCACTTCGATCACCCCTTGATCGAGCCTATCATGACCCCCTGGCTGAAGTATTTCTGCAGAAACGGATACACCATCAGGATGGGTACCGTGGAAACCACGATGAGCGCGTACTTGAGGATCTCTCCGACGCGCATGATATCTCCCCAGTGCACCGCATCGGTTATGTCCGCTGTGAGATTCGCTATCAGTATGGTTCTCAGAATGATCTGCAGCGGCATCAGAACATCGCTCTTCAGATAGATGAGCGGGATAAAAAACTGGTTCCACTGCGATACGGCATGGAACAGCGCCACCACCGCAATGATCGCCTTGGACAGCGGCAGAACGACGGCAAGAAAGAAGCGCAGGTTGGTGCATCCGTCCATGAATGCGGCGTCCTTCAGCTCGTCCGGCACAGTCTGCTGGAAGAATGTCCGCGCCACGATGATGTGAAACACGTTGACTGCGAACGGCAGCACCATCACCCAGAAGCTATCGAGCATACCCAGCTTCAGGATGGTGAGGTACGTGGGTATCAGGCCGCCGTTGAAAAACATGGTGATCACGAAGTAGACCATGAACAGGTTGCGGAAGCGGAAATCTTTCCTGGACAACGCATACGCAGCCGGCAGAATCAACAGCAGATGAAACAGCACTCCCACGGACGTGTATGCGAAGGTGTTTCGGTAACTGCGCCAGATCTTCTCGTCCTCGAGCACCTTCTCGTACGCCTGCACGTTCGGCTTGCGCGGATACAGCCAGACGTAGCCATTGATCACGTAGTCCGGATCGCTGAAGGAAGCGACGATGACGAAGTACAGCGGATACACGACCGATGCGCATATCAGGACCAGCGTCACGCTCAGGAATACCTGGAACGCGCGGTCGCTGAATGCTTCCGAGTTCGACCGTATCATGCCGCTGCTACCATAGCGTCGTCTGCTTCATGGACTTCGCAAGCTGGTTCGTCGCCAACAGCAGGACAAAGTTGACCAACGTCTGAAACAGGCCCACCGCAGTGGCGAAACTGAACTGCGAGCGGCCGATGCCGACCTTGTATACGTACGTGGGAAGCACCTCGGCAACATCGAGAATGAGGCTGTTCTGCATCAGAAACACCTTCTCGAAGCCGATCGTCATCAGCACCCCGACCCTGAGAATCAGCAGGATCATGATCGTCGGCAGCAGCGAGGGGATGTCGATGTGGATGATCTTCTGCAGCCTGGTGGCGCCATCGACGCGCGCCGCCTCGTACAGGTTGGGGTCCACGGCCGACAGCGCGGCCAGGTAGATGATGCTCGACCAGCCCATGTGCTGCCACACGTCACTGACGACGTAGATGGTTCGGAACCATTGCTGCGCGGCAAGCAGATTGATCGGAGTGGCGCCGATTGCTCTGACCGCGGCCCCGTACAAGCCGGCTTGGGGCGACAGGAACAGCTTGATCATGCCGACGATGACCACGATCGATATGAAGTGCGGCATGTAGGTGACGGTCTGGACGAATCGCTTGGCCCGTTCGTTGCGCACCTCGTTCAGCAGCAAGGCGAGGAAGATGGGCGCCGGAAACGCAATCACCAGGATGTACAGATTCAGCAGCAGCGTATTGAAGACCACCGGCCATCCGTACGCGGAGTTGAAAAACCGTTCGAAGTGCTTGAACCCCACCCAGGGACTGCCGACGATTCCGCGGGCGATGCGGAAGTCCTTGAAGGCGATGATGATGCCGTACATGGGGACGTAGTTCACCACGAAGACGATGATTACCGCCGGCAGCAGAAACAGGATCAGGTCGTTGTTATGGCGCTTGGCGGTTCCGTTTCCGTCGAGCGGGAGTCCTGACTCTGCCATCAGCAATTCAGCCCGGTGATTGTTATGCCTTCGACGAAGTACCTTTGAAAGAAGGCGAATAAAACGGTGGTGTAACAACATCGAATTCAGTGATACTATTGTAAATCGAAGTCCCGAGTTGAAGGACGGCTGCGGCTTCATCACGCCGGATACGGGCGGTGACCGCGCTTCCGTAGTGTAGCAGCGTCGCCCGCTCAGGAGAGACCCGCAGGGGCTTGAGGATCAGGCCGGTGCTCTGCGGGACCGTCGAGCATCCGCCGCACCAATGATTCGGGCTCAATAAGAAGGTCCGAGACTCGCTTCCCTAGAGCCTCAGCGATTGCAGTCAATGTCTTTACCCTGGGCGTCTGTTCGCCGTTCTCGAGCCGTACCAGCGTAACGCGTCCAATGTTTGCCGCTCGTGATAGCTCCTCCTGAGTCAATCCCGCCGAATCTCGCAACGCTCTGAGTCGCTCGCCGAGGATCCGCCTTCCGCCCATGGCTATCGCCTCAATGGTGAATCGGTAGGATTCGTCACAGTAGTGACGCGCGAAATCCCAGGGAATCTCAATGTGTTCCCCGTTGACCGTGTTGAGAATCATCTGGTATGGGTTCGGCAATTCAAGACTGGACAGGTCCGTAGCGTCATCGATCTCATCAATATCGCTATAGGGTATCATGCCTTTGTACCCATCTGCGAAGCTCAACTGGACTCCATCGGCCACTATGGTAGCGGCCATCATCATCCGATCTGCGTTCTTTACCAGAACCGCATCCATCGCCTATCCTCCATGAATGGCTTCCCGCGTGTTGATAACGAACCGAAACTGTCCTTCCGTGACGACGGTCGGCACTCGGAATCCTCGGACAGCGTAGCCACGCTCCCCCCGCGCATCGCGATCATCCGTGTATCACAGCGCGGCCTATGGCCGCAACCAAAGGAAGCTGACGAGGCAGGTAGCGAACAGGTCCCGGTCGCGACTACCGGCACGAGCAAGCTGATGAGGTGAAACAGGCGTCGCTCCCGCGATATAAGGAGTAACTCCAAACCACTCCACGCAGGAGGACGCCATGGGTCCCTTTATACAGCGCCACCAGGATAACGTCACGGGTGTACTGAGCGGCTTTGATCGGCTGGTGCTCCGAGGCACCTTACGGACGCTCTCCTATAGCGCCGGCATGATGAACTTCCTGTACGAGATCGGGGTGCTGCTGAAGGAATTCGGCGGCTACGTCGAACGTACCACCAAGCACCTGCGAACGGCCTGCTACGAGATGGCGCGACAACTCGAGCGGCCGGTGATCTACCTTCCGTCGAGCGCGCCGAGCAAGGAAGCGCTGGCGCAGCAGATCGCCACCCGCGACGTCGTCAGCGACGGCCTGATCTGTCTGTTGAGTTGCGTTGAACCGTGCCTGAGCTATGAGATTCGCCGCGACCGCGAGCAGCAGCGGTTGGTACTGGAGCCACGCCAGAGGAAGTGTCTGCATCTTTACCACTACTGGATCGATCCGGTGTTCGGCTTCATGAGCGCGCGGTTGCAGACCTGGTTTCCGTTCGCCATCCAGATCTGCCTGAACGGGCGGGAATGGCTGGCGCGCCAGTTGGACACCGCGGGCGTGCCGTATGAGCGGCTCGACAACTGCATCGTGCAGGTGGCGGACTGGCAGCAGGCGCAGCGGTTGCTGGAAGAGCAGGTGGAGTTTGCTTGGCCGGCGGCCCTGGGGGAGATCGCCGAGCGTATCCACCCGACCTTCGCGGAGGTCTTCGGTGACTATCCGGTGGAGTACTACTGGACGGTGTATCAGAGTGAATGGGCGACCGATGTGGTATTCCGCTCCAGCCGCGCTCTGGCAGAGTTCTATCCGCGCTTGGTGAGCGCCGGTATCAGCACCTTCGCGAGTCCCGACGTGATGCGATTTCTGGGCAAGAAGCTGCACGGCAACTTCGCTGGCGAAGTGCTCAGCGACTATCGCCGGCGCCGCGAGGGGATCCGGGTGAAACACGCGCTGGCGGCGAACTCCATCAAGATGTACGACAAGCACGGGATCAGCTTGCGGGTGGAGACCACGCTCAACGACCCGAGTCCGTTCAAGATCGTGCGCGCCGCAGAGGGTAACCCTGACGGTGCCAAGAGCCGGCGCCCGATGCGCCGTGGCATCAGCGACTTGGCGAGTCGGGCGCAACTCTCGCAGGCGGCCAACGAACGCTACTTGCAGGCGCTCGCGAGTCTCGACGTGGAACACCCGCTGCACCACCTGATCGATCCGGTCTGTCGGCCCACGGTGTGGCAAGGCCGTCGCCACCGCGCACTGCGACCCTGGTCGCAGGAGGATGGCCTGCTGCTGCAAACGATCAGCGGCGGCGAGTTCGCTCTCCACGGGTTGCGCAATCGCGATCTGCTGACCGCGCTGTATCCCGACGCGCTCGGGGTAGCCGCCGAACGAGCTCGTGCGGCCTCTCGGGTCACCCGCAAGCTGCGGTTGCTGCGAGCGCACCGAATAATCCGCAAAGTGGAATCATCCCATCGCTATCTGCTCACCGAAAATGGACGAGCTGTGGTGACTGCGGTCCTTCAGTATCGAACCGTTACCATGAACCAGCTACAACAGGCTGCTGCCTGAATCTTGCCAAAAAAACAAGATTCTGAGGCATCATGTCATAGAGCGATACATACAGTCAAGCATCACACGTCCCGCCGGCAGGCACCGCGGCCGGCGAAGAACAGCCACTCCTCGGCGGCGTGCGGATGGTTGTGGCGTGGGCGGGCCTCCGACGCGCGCCTCGTCCCACGCCTTCAGCGGCACGGTGTCTCAGTCGTCGGTGAACCATTACGCTGCCGGTCGGCACCTTGACGGCGAGGATGTCGGAGGGGCCAGCCATCCTCCAAAGTCGCGCGCTGCTCGTGCGACCACGTGTAGCTGCCGGGGACGACCATGATCTCGCGGGGCGCTGCACACCATGGGATATGCTAAGGGATACTCATGCAAGCCACCATCGCCTATCAGCCACGGGAGATACCGATTGCCGAGCCCTACGACGTGGTGGTCTGCGGCGGCGGCCCGTCGGGCGTCGGAGCCGCGCTGGCCGCCGCGCGCAACGGGCTGAAGACCCTGGTCGTCGAAGGGCAGGGCCAGCTCGGCGGCATGGGCACGTCGGGGCTGGTGTCGCACTGGCTCGGCGGGCGCACCAACGGGTGTCGGCACTGGGTGGTCGGCGGGATCTTCCGGGAGCTGGCGATGGAGGGGGCCGAGCGGGGCATCGCGCTGCTGCCCAGGCCGCAGCCGGGCAAGGGCTACTCGCCGTTCGGCTGGAACGCCGAGCGCGGCGGCCAGTTGACCGCCGGCGTACCGTTCGATCCCTTCGCAATGAGCGGCCTGCTGGACGAGAAGATGGCCGCGGCCGGCGTCACCCTGCTCTACCTGGCGCGGGTGGTGGACGTATTGCAGGAGGGCGACCGCATCACCCACCTGGTGCTGCACAACAAGAGCGGCTTCAGCGCCGTGCCCGCCACCCTGGTGGTGGATGCCACCGGCGACGCCGACGTGGCGGTGCTGTCGGGCTGCGAGACCGTGATCGGGCGCAGGCAGGACCGGCTCATGACCCCGGTCACCCTCCAGGTGCACATGGACGGGATCGATCAGGAGGCGCTGGCGGAGTACATCAACCGCAACGACTCGCCGCGCTTCCTGAGCGAGATCGAGGAGCTGCGCGGCAAGGGCGAATGGCCGTTCATCTACGAACGGTTCATCACCGTGCAGATGACCGAGCCGGGCACGATGATGGTGAACACGCCGCGCATCACCGGCATCGACGGCACCGACGGCGCCTCGGTCACCAAGGGCATGATCCAGGGCCGGCGCGAGATCCTGCAGTTGCTGGAGGTGATGCGCAAGCACTTCCCCGGCTGCCGCAACGCGCGGCTGCGCGCGGTGGCGCCGCTGCTGGGCGTGCGCGAGACCCGCCGCATCGTCGGCGACTACCGCTTCACCGTGCAGGACGTGGTGGAGCGGCGCGCGGTTGCGGACACCATCGGCTTCACCGCCTACGGCTGGGACCTGCCGGATCCGGTCAAGCCCAGCCATCAGCCGATGACGGCGGCGGGCACCAGGCGCATCGCGGTCACCTCGATTCCCTACCGCATCCTGCTGCCGCGGCCGGTGCCCAATCTCATCTGTCCGGGCCGGGCGGTGAGCGTGGAGCGCCACGTGCTCGGTCCGCTGCGCGAACAGGCGCCGTGCATGGCCATGGGCCAGGCGGCCGGCACCGCGGCCTCCCTGGTCCCCGCCGGCGCCGGCTTCGCCGAGGTGGGCGTCCCCGCGCTGCGCCAACGCCTGCGCGACCAGGGCGCCATCGTCGACTACGACCAGGCCTGGAACGACGACTCCTGAGCGGCCTGAACCTTGACCAACAGCACCTGTTCAGGCGGGTTGCGGGTGCCGTAGCCGCGCGCGGCCGAGGGCGGAGCGAGGTCGGCGTCCAGGCGGGTGCCGATTCGGAATCGGGCGCCTAACGGATTGGGCCGGTCCTCGACGGCGTCGACGATCAGCGGGCCGAGTGAGCCGCCGAACTTGAAGCCGTGGCCGCTGCCGCCGCCAGCGACGAAGATCCGGTCCGCGCCCGGGACGCGGTCCACCAGGAAGTGATCATCCGGTGTGGTGGTATAGAGACAGGAGCGTCCTTCGACCACAGTACCGGCGGCCAGATCCGGGAGGCGGGCACGCACGAAGGCGAGCGCTTCGGCGGCGAAATCCGCGGTACCCGCGCGGTCGATGTCCGGGTCGACGACCTCACCCAGGCGATCCTTGGCGACCTTGACGTAGCCTTCCCGGAGCAGGGGAAAGCCGTACCAGCCCTCGCCGCCGGGATCGATCATCCAGACCGGAACGCGATCGCGCCTGAATGCCGAGGGGTCCGGCGGTGCGATCAACAGCATCTGCTGATGGGTCACCCGCACCTTGGCACCGATCGCGGGCAGCAGGCGGCCTACCCACGCCCCGGCCGACACCACGACGCGGTCGAACACGCCGCTTCCGTCCCGGTAGCCCAGCGCTACTCCGGAGGGCCGCTCCTCAATGCTCGTCACCGGGGTCGACTGGTACAGGCGGCAGCCGCCGGCACGGGCGATGCCGGCCATGACGCCGATTGCCCGGCCGCTCTCGATGTAGCCGGCCCACGGGTCGAGGACGCATACCTCACCGTCGGCGAAGCGCAACTGGGGAAACCGCTCACCGGCTTCGCCCGCGGACAGCACCATGATCTCGGCACCGCGTTTCCGCAGGAACTGGGCACTGGCGTGCAGCGGGCCGCCCGGGTCGAACCGGGAGACGACCGTGAGGCTCCCATTCGGGTGGTAGAAACTGTCGCCCGCCAGCTCTTCCCACGCGCTCCACTGCAGCGCGGCTCGCTCCGCCAGCTCGACGTAGGTCTCGTTGTCGCTGGCGTACCAGGTGCGGCGAATCCCCTTGGCAACGTCGGTCGAGCTGGCGGGCGGATGGGGGACCTCACCCTGATCGAAGAGCGCCACGTCGTGGCCCCTCGCGCCGGCCTCGATCGCCGCCGCAAGCCCGAACACCCGGCACCGACTACCGCGATCTGCATGGGCGAATCATAGCGGCCGGCCGCCGCCTCCCGCGAATCCGTTCAGCCGAGAGACGGTGTTCCAGGCTGATCGGATTCGTCACCGCTCCGTCCTTGGGGACGCCGCAGCGGACACATCGGGCACTTGGGCGCGCTTGGGCGCTTGCTGCCGGGTCGCGCCAGCCTCTACGTCGTGTTACGATCACGAGCATGATTGCCTCTCGCGGCGCTGCCGGACCTTGAGTTACAGGCCAACCGGATCGTGCAAGCACGGGGCTCACAGGACAGGTAGCGTTTCCCAGATCACGCGACCGGCAGGAGACATACGGTTTGGACACATCGGCGAGATCGAGAAACCGCTCTGGTCCAGCGCGGACAACCTGCGGGCCAACTCCCCTTCGCCAGCAACGAGTACTTCCTTCCCGTGATGGGGCTGATCTTCCTGCGCCACGCCTACAGCCGCTTCCTCAGGGTCAAGGCTGAGATCGAGCCCTCGCTGCCGACGCGCGGCGGCAGGTCACGCGCACTCACCAAGGAGGACTTCTCCCGGAAAAGCGCGATCTTCCTGCATCCCGAAGCGCAGTTCGACCATCTCGTCTCCCTGTCTGACGGCGCCGATCGCGCGCAGGTCCTGTGACGGAACGTAAGTCCATGGGGCGCCGTCGCGCGGGCGCTTCGATCCCTGCGCCAGTGGGAAAGGGAGAGTTGCCCGCTGACTATGCCGCCCTGCTCGGTGAGATCAAGGACCCCATCCGCAGTGAACGCGTGCGTGTCGTGTTGGCTGCCAACCAGGCGATGGTGCTGCTCTACTGGGACATCGGCAAGGCGATTCTCGCCCGCCAGGAGCGGGAAGCCTGGGGCGCCGGGACCATCGACCGACTTTCGCACGACCTCCGCGAGGCGTTCCCGGACATGCGGGGATTCTCGCCCCGCAACCTCAAGTACATGCGCGCCTTCGCCGCTGCGTGGCCCGAACGCGAATTTGTGCAGCAGGCTGCTGCACAAATTCCGTGGTTCCATAACTGCGTTCTCCTGGACAAGGTGTCGGATCGCCGGACCCGACTGTGGTACGCGACCAAGACTCGACAGGAGGGTTGGAGCCGGAGCGTGCTCGCGATTCAGATCGAGAACCGGCTGCACGAGCGCCAGGGCAGCGCCGTCACCAACTTCCCGCGGACGCCGCCGCCGTCCGACTCCGATCTGGCCACGCAGGCGTTCAAGGACCCGTACCTGTTCGACTTCCTCGGCACCGCCGAGCCGCGCACGGAACGGGAGCTCGAACAGGGGCTCGTGGACCACATCCAGCGCTTCCTGCTGGAGATGGGAGCTGGATTCGCCTTCGTCGGCCGGCAGGTGCTCCTGGAGGTCGGCAACAGCGACTCTCACGTGGACCTGCTCTTCTACCACCTCCAACTCCGTCGCTTCGTCGTCGTGGAGCTCAAGGCGGTCCCGTTCAGCCCCGCCTTCGTCGGCCAGATGAACCTGTACCTCTCCGCCGTGGACGACCTGATGCGCCACCCCGACGACGCGCCCACCATCGGCCTGCTGCTCTGCAAGGGCAAGGACCGGATGGTCGTGGAGTACGCCTTGCGTGACCTCGCCAAGCCCCTGGGCGTCGCGGACTGGGAGACCCGCCTGGTCGAGGTCCTGCCGGACGACCTCAAAGGCAGCCTGCCGACCATCGAAGAGATCGAAGCGGAGTTGCACGGAACCGACGAGGACGAAGGATGACGTCCGTACGGGCGCTGGCGGCGCGCTGAATATTTTGCCGGCGCCGGCGCACCGGGGTAGCTTGAAAGCCGTGAGCGAACCACCGCTACGGGTATTCCAACCCGGCACGGGAGCCGCTCCGCCGGCGCTTACGGGACGAGAGCCGGAACAGGCGGTCATGGCCCGTTGCCTGGCGGACTTGGCCGGCGGCAGGTCGCCGCCCCGCGACGTCGCGCTGATGGGGCCGCGCGGGAATGGCAAGACGGTGTTGCTCAACTGGTTCGAGGGACGCTGCCGCCGTGCCGGCAAGGTGGACGTAGCGCGGCTGTCCCCCAGCCGAATACGGACCGAGCAGGCCCTGGTCGACGCGTTGCTGCCGGCGACCGGCATCAAGCGAATCCTGCCCCGGAAGCTTGGCATCGCGGGCGTCGGCGAGGCCGAATGGGCGGTGTCATCCCCGTCAGCGCAGAACCTGACAGCGCGACTGGCCGCTCGCTGCCGCAAGAGGCCGCTGGTCGTCCTGCTCGACGAAGCCCATGTGCTGGAGCGTGACGTCGGCCAACTGCTGCTGAACGTCAGCCAGGAGGTCCGAGCGAACGCGCCGTTCCTGTTGGTGCTGGCGGGCACGCCGGGCCTCCTGGCGCAACTCAGCGCCATGGACGCATCCTTCTGGAGCCGCCTGGGTGAAGGGCGCCTGGGCATCGGCTTGCTGAGCGACGCGGCCACCCGCGCCGCGCTGGTCGAGCCGCTCGCGGCCCACGGCGTGAGCATCGACGTGAACGTCCTCGATGCGGTGGTCGAAGACAGCCAGCGCTACCCGTACTTCGTCCAGCTCTGGGGCGAGGCGCTGTGGAAGCGGCGCCTGACCACTGGCGCGACGCGGCTCACCGCCGCTCACGCGCAGGAGGCGCAGTGCGACGTCACCGCCCGGGTAACCGACTACTACCAGGATCGGTACCTCGAGCTGGATCAGTCGGGTTGGCTGGCTGTCGGCGAGCAGGTGGCGACGCGGCTTCGAACCATGCCGACGTTGACCTACGCCGAGTTGAAGTCCGCCATCGAGGATGGCCTCACCGCAACGCCGGACCCCAAGTCCGTGCCGGCTGCCCTGGCCGCGTTGCAGCGCCTGGGCTTCGTCTGGTGCCCACCCGGGCAGCAACCGCCCGTTCAGTACGAGCCAGGCATCCCTTCGCTGATGGCCTACGTGCTGGACTGCGCACAGCCCCCGCGCCAGCGCCGGGAGCCTGACCAGGCGAACGAAGATCCCGGGCAGTCATCGGCGTGAACGCGCGGGGGCGGCCGCGGCCGCCAGTCCCCGCCCGGCGCCTCGCGCGCCCCAGGATCACGCCGCGGACGGGTTCGCCTGACCTGTTCCGGCCGGCCCACGGGCGGTGCGGCGGCCACCACAGACCGGCCGCCGCCCGCCCGTTGGCGACTACTTGATCAGTTGATCAGTCCGAAGTTGCGGAACTGGGCCTCGGCCTCGTCGAGGAGCTGTTGGCCGCCGGCGGCCAGCCAGCGCTCGCGGAAGCCGTCGTAGTCCGAGGTCTCGCCGGTGGCGTAGCGGAAGTCGAACTCGGCCTGCATCACCGCCAGCTCTTCCACCAGCGTCGGATCCAGCGTCAGCAGCAGGTCGTAGCGCGGATAGGTGGGCAGCCGCAGCGCCGCCTTGTTCATCTCCAGCTCGGCCAGCGTGGCACCCTCCAGCTCGTCGCCGGAGCCCTCGATCAGCTTGTCGCCGCGGCTGGCGATCGAGTAGCCCCAGTCGTACAGCCCCAGGTTGCAGCCGTCGCAGTAGCCGCGCTTGTTGACGCCCACCTCGCCCTGCACATTCATGAACTTCCAGCCGTCGCCGGCGTCCTTGACTACGAAGCCGTCGATCTCCACGCCCCAGCGCAGCCTCCAGAAGCCGTCATTGGGATACGCCGTGTCTTCGATGATCCTGAGGATGCGCCCCATCTTCACCGCATCGCTCTCCGCCTCGGCGCTCACCGTGCGGGAAATGCCCCACAGCGAACCCTCGGGGATCGTGCCGCCGCGCTCCCCGCCCATCGGCGTGGCCATGGTCTGCCACCAGCCGATCGTCTTGCCGGTGTTGCCGGTGCCGTTTTCCGACTCGTTGGCGAGCACGCCCGGATACCAGGCGAAGCCATACCGACCGGCGAACAGCGCCGGCTTGCGGTCGTTCCAGGAGATCGTGTACCAGTCGGGATCGATCAGCTTCTCGCTCACCGCCGTGCGCAGGAAATCGAGGAACTCCTTCCACTCACCGTTGACGATCGGATGGGTTACCGCATTGTCCGCGATCCCGAACGTCTGCTCCTCGGCCCACATCTGCACCAGGTTCCGGATCTCGCCCACGCCCGACTTGTTGCCCGCGGACGTGAACGCGTAGGTGTCGTCCTTGCCGTTGCCGTCGGGGTCGTCGAAGGTGAACCGGCGCGCCACCTCCAGCAGCTCCTCGGGCGTGGTCGGCACCTCCAGGCCCAGGTTCGCCAGCCAGTCGGTGCGCACCTTCCACGCCCAGATGGCGGGGTTGGGCGGGCTCGCGAGCAGCGCCAGCTTGCCGTCGAAGGTGAGCGCGGTCTTGGCCAGGTCGGCCATTTCGCGCAGCACGGTCGGCACCTCGCCGGCGTAGGCGTTCCAGTCCTCCACCAGCACGCCCTCGCGCCACAGGTTGACCATCAGGTCCTTGTTGTAGTGGCTGATGATGTCCGGCACGTCGTCGGAAGCGAATCGCACCAGCACCTGGGACGGGAACTCGCGCGTATTGTTGAGCGTGAATTCCACGTTGTAGGTCTCGTTCAGCCACTTCTGGTAGGGGTCGTCCTCGCCCCTCGGCGTGCCCACCCAGGCGCCCTGCATCAGCTCGATGGCGACCGTCCGGTCGGGATCTTCGGCGGCCGCGGCATCGGCCTCTCCCGACGCTCCGACCGTCAGCGGCACCAGCAGCGACAGCGACAGCAACGCCGCCGTCCACAGTGTTGTCTTGGGAACCATTCGTTACCTCCTCATGGTTCACGATTCGGCCGCGGCACCGTGCCGCGAGCCTGAGCTATCCCTTGATCGATCCCAGGTATACGCCTGAGACGAAGTGTTTTTGCAGGAACGGATACACCAGCAGAATCGGCACCGTGCCGAGCACCGTAATCGCCATCCGCAGCGACATGAGAGACACCCGGTTCACCATCTCTCCGGTCTGGAAGTTCATGTCCCAACCGAGGTTGGTATTGAACAGATTGACCATGATGAGCTGCAGCGGCATCAGGTACTCGTTGCGAACGTAGATCAGCGCGTCGAACCAGGCATTCCACTGCGCCACGGCGATGAACAGCGACCAGGCCGCGATCACGGCGGTGCTCATCGGGATCATGATATGCACCATGAGCCGCACCTCGCCGACCCCGTCCATGTACGCCGCCTCCTCGATTTCGCGCGGCGTGTTGCCGAAGAACTGCTTGAACACCATCACCCCCCAACTGTCGATCAGCAGCGGCACGAAGAACACCGGAAACGTGTTCAGCAAGCCGAGTCCGGCGACCACCAGGTAGGTGGGGATGAGGCCTCCGGGAAACAGGATCGTGATCAGCACCAGCACGATCAGCGTCTGGCGCCCCGGCAGGCGCTGGCGCGACAGGATGTAGCCCATGGTCATGGTGAACAGCAGGATGCAGGGAGTGCCGATCACGACCCGGGCCACGCTCACCATCAGCGAATTGGTGAACACCGGCGTGCGCACGATCACGTTGACGTAGGCGCGCAGCGTGGGACTGGTGGGCCACAGCAGGAAGCCGCCGCTCTCCACCCACTCCTTCTCGCTGGTCAGCGACAGCGCCACCACGTAGGTGAGCGGATATACGCAGGCCACGCACAGCAGCACGATGGCGGTGCCGATCACGTACTGGTAGACGTGCTCCGCGGTAGCCTGCTGCATCGACCCTACCACAGCCCCACGTTGGCGTACCGGGTGGCCAGCTTGTTGCACACCAGCACCAGGATCAGCCCGAACACCGATTGGAAAAACGACACCGCGCTGCCCAGGCTGTACTGGATCTTGGACAGCCCCTGGCGGTACACCCAGGTGTCCATCACGTCGGCGATGCTGTACACCGGCGGACTGTAGAACAGCAGGATCTGCTCGGTGAACTCGCCCCGCAGGATGTTCCCCAGGGACAGGATGAGCAGAAAAATGATCACGAAGGAGATGCTCGGCAGGGTGATGTAACGGATCCGCTTGAGGGGACCGGCGCCGTCGATCTTGGCAACCTCGAACAGCTCGGTGTTGATCGACATCAGCGCCGCCAGGTAGATGATGGTGCTCCAGCCAAGTTCTTTCCATAACGCCGACAGCAACAACAACGGCAGGAAGTAGAAGCGGCCCATCAGGAAGTTCTGCGGCTCGATCCCGAAACGGCCGAGCAGCGCGTTCAACACGCCGGCATTGGAGAACAGCGCATACACAATGGAATACACGATGACCCAGGAAAAAAAGTGCGGTATGTAGACCAGCGTCTGGCAGGTGCGTTTCAACCTGCGGCCGGCCAGGTCGAACAGCATGATCGACAGGATGATCGGCGGAAAGAACCCGACCAGCAGCCGCAACAGGCTCAGGTTCACCGTGTTCCTGATCACCTGAAGCATCTGCGGGGAGGTGAAGATGTGCTCGAAATTGGCCAGCCCGATCCACTCGCTGCCCCACACGCCGCCGCGCAGACGGAAGTCCTTGAAGGCCAGCACGGCCTGCAGCAGGATCGGGTAGTAGCGGAAGATGAGAAGAAACGCCAGGCACGGAATCAGCAGCAGATAGAGCGCGGAATAGCGCCTGATGAGCCCCCGATTCTGCTGCGACAGCAACCCCACGGTCCCCCCTTCCCGGCACCGTACGTGGCGCCCGCCGCTCCCGTCAAGCGCGCGCCTGCCGCGCGGTGGCCGACGGCCGGCAACGCCGCAGCGGCCACAAGCCGGTAGTCGGCAACGCTCCAGCCGCTCAAGGAACGGTTGGCCTCGCCCGATGTTCCGAGTGACGGCCACTGCCGTATGACGATCCCGCAGATTCACGACCGACTGTTCCGCAACGTGTTCGGCGACCGCAGCGAGGCCGCCGCCCTGCTGCGGCCGCACTTGCCGGCGCCATTGGCCGACGCCTTGAACTGGTCCACCCTCAGCCTGCTGAACCGCAGCTACATCGACGACGATGCGCGCGCCAGCGAGTTGGACCTGCTGTTCACTATCGAGCGTAACGCGGACGAGGCGCCGCTGGCGCTGTACGTGCTGCTTGAGCACCAATCAGAGCCCAGCCGCTACATGCGGTTGCGGCTGCTGAAGTACTGCTGCCGGATCTGGGAACAGGCGGAGCAGGAGCCAGGGCGGCTGCGCGCCATCGTGCCGGTGGTGCTCTATCAGGGCCGCCGACGGTGGCCGTGGCCCACCGAGTTGTCCGAGTTGTACGCGCCGGTAGAACGGGAGTGGCCATGGACGCCGCGCTTCGCCCACCTGCTGATCGATCAGTCGCAGGCCGCAGGTGAGCGGTTGGGCGGTGGACCCCGTGGGCGAATCGCGCTGCTGGCGCTGATGGCAGCATACCGGCACGGCCACGAGCAGTTGCAGTTGGCGCTGCGCGTGGTGCGCCTGTTGGCGGCGTTGCCGCCAACAGGACGTTTCGATATCGTCAAGTTGTTCGTAACCTACTTGCTGCAGACTCAGGACGAGGCCCATCTGCCGCAGCTCAGCGAGGAGTGGCGGCGGCGGGCGCCGGAGGCGGGAGGTGACTTCGTGACCATAGCGGAAATGCTCATCAAGCAGGGCCGTCAGGAGGGCCGTCAGGAAGGCCGCCAGGAAGGCCGCCAGGAGGGCCGTCAGGAGGGCCGCCAGGAAGGCAGAATCGAGACTCTCGAACAGATGGTCCGCTCCGGGATGGAGTGGCCGCTGATCGAGTCGGCCGCCGGCAACGATCCCGACACACTGCGGGCGCTCAAGGAACGTTTGGACCCGGAACAGACCAACGGCCGCGCCGACGGTGCCGATAAGCCGGAGCTGCCTCGCTGACGTCTCCCCTGCCGCCGGCGGTCGCTGCCGTCAGTCCGCGGCCGCCGCCTGCATGACGGCTCTCATGTAGCCCAGGGCGAACGCCTTGGCCGGCCATTGCTCGGGGCCCCCCGCCATCTCCGGCACGTGGTCCTCCACCATGGGGCCGTCGAAGCCGACCTCGCGGAAGGCTCGCATCGCCCGCACCATGTCCACGTACCCCTCGTCGATGAACGTCTCCGCGAATGCGGGCACCGTGCCGGTCACGTTCCTGAAGTGCACGTAGTGGAACTTGCCGCGGGTGCCGAAGTAACGGATCGCCTCGAACACGTCCCCCGGCATCGCCGCGATCGTTCCCACGCAGAAGGTGAGGCCGTTGGCGTCGCTGGGCACGATGTCGACCACGCGTCTGAGCGCCGCGTGGTTGCGGAACACCCGAGCCACGCCGCCGATCGGAGACACCGGCGGGTCGTCCGGATGCAAGGCCAGCTTTACGCCGGCATCCTCGGCGACCGGGACCACCCGCTCCAGGAACCAGGAGACGTTGTCCCACACCTGCCGGTCGGTCACCTCCAGCGACCGGTCGACCGGCGGATCCCAGAAGTCCTGCGTGGCCGCGCGGATCTGGTCGTGGTCGAAGCTGGTCACCCTCGCGCCGCCCCTGCCGGGCGTGCTGCGTGAGGTGCGCAGGCCGTAGTTGCCCATGGAGCTGCGCAGCGAGAAGAAGTAGCAGATGACCGGCACCCCGGCCGCTCCCAGGTTCTCGATGCTCTTGCACCAGCTCGTGAGCTGTTGGTCGCGGCCTGGGAGTCCCAGCTTGATTTGATGCGTCCACTGCTCGGGCATGCCGGCCACCGTCCACTTCAGGCCCGCGTCCTCGACCTGGTTGCGGGCGATCATCAACTCCTGGAAGCCGTAGTAGCCGCGTTCCCGCGAGATATGGGAGGGGCCGCAAGCGTAGTCGGTCGCACCGACCTGCCGGCCGAAAGCAAGCACCTCGTCGGTCAACGGTCCCATTATCGCCAGCCTCATCGTCAGCCCGTGTTCGACCAGCCGCCGTAGTCGCCGCCCTCGAAGGGTTGCTCGTATCCGAGCAGGGTGATCATGCTCAGCAGTTGTCCGCGATGGTGCGTGCCGTGGGTCACGAGGTGGAACACCTGATTCAGCCGGCGCTCCTCCGCGAGGACGCCGTGCTCATGAGATTCTCTGGCGGCCGCGAGCCATGCGGCACCGGTAGCGGCCAAGCGGTGCCGGATTTGCTGCAGTGTTTCGGCCTCGTCGTACGGCGGCCAGGTCGGCGGCTCGATTCTCGGGCCGACGCAGCCGCTCCACGCTCCCATCACGTCGGCGACGTGGGAGAGCGTGCGATGGGGGGTGCGTAGTCCGAATCCGAAGTCGCGCCGGCACTCTTCCTCGGACAGGCCGGCAAAGAAGTCGAGCATTCGAAGATTGCACCATACCTCGTACTCCACGAGGTTGAAGATCGTATCCGAGTAGTCCTTCATCGGGCTCGATCCGCCTCCGCCGCCTGCATGACGGCTCTCATGTAGCCCAGCGCGAACGCCTTGGCCGGCCACTGCTCGGGGCCGCCGGCCATCTGCGGCACGTGGTCCTCCACCATGGGGCCGTCGAAGCCGACCTCGCGGAAGGCGCCCATCGCCTGCACCATGTCCACGCACCCCTCGTCGACGAACGTCTCGGCGAACGTGGGCACCGTACCGGTCACGTTCCTGAAGTGCACGAAGTGGATCTTGTCGCGGGTGCCGAAACAGCGAATCGCATCGAATACGTCACCCGGCATCTCCGCGATCGTTCCGACGCAGAAAGTGAGGCCGTTGGCGTCGCTGGGCACCATGTCGACCACGCGCTTGAGCGCGGCGTGATCGCGGACCACTCGTGCTACGCCGCCGATGGGAGACACCGGCGGGTCGTCCGGATGCAGGGCCAGCTTGACGCCGGCATCCTCGGCGACCGGGACCACCCGCTCCAGGAACCAGGTGACGTTGTCCCACATCTGCTGGTCGGTGACCTCCAGCGAGCGGTCGACCGGCGGGTCCCAGAAGTCCTGCGTGGCCGAGCGGATCTGGTCGTGGTCGAAGCTGGTCACTCGCGCGCCGCCCCTGCCCGGGGTGGTGCGCGAGGTGCGCAGGCCGTAGTTGCCCATGGCGCTGCGCAGCGCGAAGCAGTAGCTGATGACCGGCACGCCGGCCGCTCCCAGGTTCTCGATGCTCTTGCACCAACTCGCAAGCTGTTGGTCACGGCCCGGCAGACCCAGCTTGATCTGGTGCGTCCACTCCTCCGGCATACCACACACCGACCACTTGAGGCCCGCGTCCTCGACGCGGTTGCGGGCGATCATCAGCTCCTGGAAGCCGTAGTAGCCCCGCTCCCGCGAGATGGCGGGTGGGCCGCTCACGTAGTCGGTGGCGCCGACCTGCCTGCCGAAGGCAAGCACCTCGTCACGCAACGGCCCCTGTATCGCCAGCCTCATCGTCAGCCTCCTGACCGCGTCACCCTACAAGCCCCCAGGGAGCAGGTAAAGGAAGCGTCAGGGCAACGGGCGGCTGGCGCGTCAGTAGCTGCCCTTGGGCACGCCGGCCCAGCGCTGCTCCCACTCGGCACAAGGGACCACCGCCGCCGGATTGCGCGGACTGCGGGCGATGAAGCCCTTGGCCCTGCCCGAATCGGTGGCACGGTCGGTGGCCTCGTAGCGGACGTCCAGTGACCAGCGCACCGCGTCGGAGCGGTTGGGCAGCGCGCGGTGCGGAGTCTTCTGGGTGAAGCACAGCAGGTCGCCCGGCTGCATCTCGATGGACACGCCCTGCAAGCCCTGCCGGTCCTGCGGAGAAAGGCCGAGGAAGCCGGTCTCCTGGTCGTGGTGGCCGGCGAACAACGGCCCGCGGTGCGTGCGCGGCGCCACCTGCAGGCAGCTATTGTGCTCGCTGACCGCCTGCAGCGGGTACCACAGCGAGAGCACGTGGCCGTCCGCGGCGTCGCGGTAGTACTGGGCGTCCTGGTGCCACGGGGTGCGGGTCCAGACCTGGTCCGGCAGCTTGGGCCGGGCGTTGAAGATGCCGTGCACCGAGACCTCCGACGTGCCGAGCAGGTCCGCGGCTACATCCAGGAGCGCCGGGTGCACCAGGATCCGGTACATCTCCGGGCTCACCAGGTCGCGGCGCGGGCTGCGGATGTACTTGGGCCTGCCGGCCTCGTGCCACACCTGCACCAGCCGGTGCCGGAAGTCCAGGTCCCGCCGCGGGTCGGCAATGCGTCCCTCTTCGAGCCACTGGGCGATCGTCTCGTCGGCCCAGCGGGCCAGCACGTGCTCGGTAAGGCTCAGGAGGTCGCGCGGCACCACCCCGCGCAGGTGCAGGTAGCCTTCGCGGCGGTAGAAATCTCGTTGCTGCGCGGTAACGGTCAGAGGGAATCGCCCCGGATCAGGAAAATGGGGGGCGGCAGGACTGCCACTGCAGCCCTGCCGGTCCCACCTGCGGAGTCGAGAGAGGGATTTAGCGGTAGTCGCCGACCTCGCTCAGGAAGCGGCTGTGCGCCGCGTGGTGCAACTCGACGTAGCGGTCGATGCCCATGTTCTTCATCTGCTGCACGTAGCCGTCCCACTCCTTGTCGATATCGCCGGCGCCGGTGATCCAGCGCGCCTGGTTGGTCTTCCACAGCTTCTCGATATCGGTGCGCAGGGTGTTGACCTCGGTCTGCTCGTCGGAGGCGAACTCGGCGCGCACCCACTGCTCCTTGGCCTTGAACCGCACGTAGTGCTCGTAATACTGGTCGAACAGGAACTGGGTGGCCGTATCCATCGCCAGGTTGGGCCCGAAGTCGTCCTCGCGGAAGATGCTCGGGAAGGTACCGGCGGTGGCGATCTGCGCGCGCCGCTCGGGATCGATTGGCTGCGGCACCCATACGCCGTTCTCCTGCGCGATGCCCTCGGGCGCGAACCCGAACTGCGCCTGCACGCTGTTCTCCAGCGTGTAGAAGCGGTCCACGAACGCCATGGTGTGCTGCGGATAGGGGTTGACGTCGGTCATGAACCACACGTTCTTGATCGCCAGCCGGCCCGGATGCACCCACATCTCCGGCTCGTAGCCGGGCGCGCGCAGCGGCGGGATCGACTCGAACTCGCCGCGGTTGGCGGTCGCATCGTTCACCGGGGTGAACCCGCGCCGCGCAATCACGAAGCCGTAGATGTTGCCGGAGGGATCGTCCACCTTGGCGTTGAAGTCGTTGGAGTTCATGGTGAAGCTCTCCGGATCGATCAGCCCCTCGCTGTACAGGTCCGCCATGTAGGTGATCAGGTCCCGGTAGCCCTGCGTGATCGGCGCGAAGTAGGCCTGGCCGTCGCGGATCGCGATGCCGTTCTTGGTGGGCATGCCCCAGATGCCGTACATCGAGCGCAGGTGCTGGGCGAAGCCGTCGTTGACCACGAACGCGAACGGAATCTCGTCCGCCTTGCCGTTGCCGTTGGGGTCGCCGTCGCGGAACGCGATCAGCACGTCACGCAACTCGCCGGTGGTGGTCGGCGCGTCCAGGCCCAGGGCGTCGAGCCAGCGCCGGTTGATCATGTAGTTCTGCTCCAGGTAGTTGGACTCCAGGAAGTGGAACCGCGCCAGCGCCTGCATCTGCCCCTGCGGGTTCATCATGTAGGCCAGCGCCTCCGGCTTCTCGGCGAAGATCCGGTCCAGGTTCGGCGTGTAGCCCTTGCCGAGGTGCTGGCGCAGGTCGGTCACCACGCCCTCCTGCAGCAACTGCGCGATCAGGTTCTTGTGCAGGCCGGTGACGCCGAACATCATGTCCGGATAGTCGTCCGACGCGAACACGATCGACATCTTCTCGGTGCTGTCCATCAGCACCCACTCCAGGTTCACGCCGGTCGGCTCGCGCCAGCTCTGCACCCAGGGGTTGTCGTCGGGGTCGTGGGTCCAGGTATGGCCGGCCACCATGGAAATCTCCGGCTGTACCGGGAATATGCCGGGCGCCGTCAGCTCGTCCGCCGCGGCCCCTGCCTCGTCTTCGCCCGATGCGAACAGTGCCGCCGGCGTCGCCAGCAGCACCGCCGCACAGATCAATGTGAATGCTCTTTGCATTGCATCCCTCCTTGGGAAATGTTTGTCCCGCACAGGCGGGACCCGTTCCCTGAGAAAATACTAACCCTTGATGGAACCGACCATGATGCCCTTGACGAAGTGACGCTGGATGAAGGGGTAGAGGATCATCAGCGGGGCGATGGCTACCACAATGGTACCGTATCGCAGCAGATCGGCAAGGAGCTGCCGGCGCTGGATCTCCTCCGGCGACAGCGCCTCCAGGCCCTCGCCGCCGCCGGACAGGAGCTGGTTGAGGATCAGCATGCGCCGCAGCACGAGCTGCAGCGGGTACTTGGCCTGGTCGTTGATGAACAGCAGGGCGTGGAAGAAGGCGTTCCAGTTCTGCACCACGTTGAACAGCACCACGATGGCGATGATCGCCTGGCCGACCGGCAGCACGATGCTGATGAAGAAGCGCGTGTTGGTGCAGCCGTCGAGCTGCGCCGACTCCAGCAGCTCGTCGGGGATGTTGGACTGGAAGAAGGTGCGGGCCACGATCAGGTTGAACACGTTGACGGCGTTGGGCAGCATCAGCGACCACACCGAGTCCTTGAGGCCGAGCTTGAGCACCACCACGTAGAACGGAATGATGCCGCCGGTAAAGTACAGGGTGAACACGAAGTAGAACATGATCAGCCCGCGCCAGCGCATGTCGCGGCGCGACAGGGCGTAGGCGGCGGGAATGGTGAGCACCAGCGATACGATGGTCTGGCCGACCGCGTAGATGAGCGAGTTGCGGTAGCCGATCATGATGCGCTTGTCGCGCAGGATGTAGCTGTAGCCCTCGACGTTGAAGCCCTCCGGCCACAGGTAGACATGGCCGGCGGACACCATGGTCGGGGAGCTGACCGACGCGATCACCACGAAGTAGACCGGATACAGGGTGGCGGCCAGGATCACCGTGAGCATGGCAACGTTGACGCGGTCGAACGCCCGGTCGGCGCGGCTGCGAAAATCTACCACTGGGCCGCTACCACAGGGAGGTCTGGCCGACGCGGCGCGCGAGCCGGTTGGCCAGCACCAGGATGGCGAAGTTCACCACCGTCTCCAGCAGGCCTACCGCGGTGGCGTAGTCGTACTGCGACTGCAGGATGCCGGAGCGGTAGGTGTAGGTGGCCACCACCTCCAGGGTGGAGAGGTTGAGGTCGTTCTGCATCAGCAGCACCTTCTCGAAACCGATGGTCAGGAGCTGGCCGAGGCGCATGATGAACAGGATCACGATGGTGGGCATGATCCAGGGGAGGTCGACGTGCCAGATGATCTGCAGCTTGTTGGCGCCGTCGCAGAATGCGGCTTCGCGCAGCGACGGATCGACGGCGCTGAGGGCGGCCAGGAAGATGATGGCGTTGAAACCCGCGTTCTGCCACAGCTCCGACAGCACGAACAGTGACGGCCCCCAGGCCGGGCTGGCCATGAAGAAGATCGCTTCGCCGCCGAGGAGCTGGATGATCGAATTCACCACGCCGATGCGCGGGCTCAGGAAGAAGTACATGATGCTGACCACCACCACCGTCGAGATGAAGTGCGGGGCGTAGGTCACCATCTGCACCGTCTTCTTGAAGAAGCGGCTGCGCGCCTCGTTGATCATCAGCGCCAGCGCCAGCGGGATCGGCCAGGTGGCGAGGCTGTACAGCGAGATGACGATGGTGTTGCGGATGACGGGGATGAAGTAGGCGGAGTTGAAGAAGCGGATGAAGTGGGCGAATTCGTTCCACTCCGGGGCCGAGCGCCCGGTGCGCAGCGAGAAGCCGTCGGTAAAGGCGATGCGCAGCCCGTAGATCGGCAGGTAGCGGAACAGCAGCACATGGATGATGGCCGGCAGCACGAATGCGTACAGCTCCCAGGAGCGCAGCAGGTAGCGCACCGTTTCCCGTACCTTCTCGCCCGCTGACCGGCGCTGCAGCTCGGCCACCGCGCCGGTGGTGCTTTCAGTTCTGTCCTTTGCCATGGTCGTTTGGGTGCCGCGCCACCTTACCGGCAGCGGACGCAGCCCCGCAATACACACCGCTAAACTTGAGAAATAGAAACGCCGGACCGCCGGTGACGCCGGCCGACCGGTCCCTGCTGGACGCTGGTGATCCTGCACCCCTTCATGCTGCACGCCTCGTCCCACAACCACTCCGGACGGCCGCGCTTCATGTCCAATCCTCCGATCGTGCTGCGCGAGCCGATGCAGTTGCAGCGGGCAACCCTGCACGCCCTCGGCGTCGACCGCTACGACTTCCAACCCACCGCACCGCGCGAGTCGTACTGGAAGCTCCACCACGCCGCGTAGCCGCGGCGCAGGACACGCTCGCACATCATTCGACTACAATCGAAAATATCCATATTTTGCTCAGTTTTTCCGATATAGTCGAAATATGATCGAGATCCATCGCGAGCACTACCACACTCGACTGCGCCAATTCCTCGATGCCCCGGTCATCACCGCGGTCACGGGCCTGCGTCGCGTCGGCAAGAGCGTGCTGCTGCGCCAGTTCGCGGCCACGCTGCGCCACGAGCGCCAGGTCGTGTACGTCGACATGGAGTCGCTCGAGTTCGACCAGGTGCGCTCGGCGCGCGACCTCGTCGACCTGGTGGAGGCCACCACGCAGCGCGACCGGCCGCGGGTGGTGATTATCGACGAGGTGCAGGAGATTGCGGGCTGGGAGCGCGCCGTGGCCTCCCTGAACGGTCAGGAACGCACCCAGGTGGTGGTCTCGGGATCCAATGCGCAGATGCTCTCGTCGGAGCTCGCCACCCACATCGCCGGGCGCTACGTGACGCTGCAGGTATTCCCCCTCAACCTGGCCGAGTTCGAAGAGCTGTACCGGCAGCGCACTGGCGCAACGCCGGAGACGGCGGAACTGATCCACCGGTACCTGCGCATCGGCGGACTGCCAGGACTGCTGCACACCGATCTGAGCGACCTGGTGATCCAGCAGATGCTCACCGACATCGTCAACACCATCTTCATCCGCGACGTCATTCGGCGCCATCGAATCCGCGACGTTCCGCTGTTCGAGGCAGTTGCCCGCTTCGCCGTGGACGGCGTGGGCAGCCTGATGTCGGCGAAGCGCATCGCCGACTACCTGAAGAGCCAGCGGCGCTCCGCATCCGTCGACACCGTGCTGAACTATCTCGCCCATCTCGGCGACGCGTTCCTGCTCAACTCCGTACCACGATTCGACCTGCGCGGCAGGAAGCTGCTGCAGGTGAACCCCAAGTACTACCTGGGCGACGTCGGACTGCGTAACGGAATGGTCGGCCACCGGGAGAGCGACATCGGAGGAGTCCTCGAGAACCTGGTCTATTTGGAGCTCACACGCCGTGGCTACCACGTGACCGTAGGCGCTGCCGGATCGCGCGAGATCGACTTCGTGGCCGAGAACACCTCCGGGCGCTGCTATATACAGGTGGCCTACCTGCTGGAGTCGCCAGCCACCATCGAGCGTGAGCTGAGCGCCTTCGCCGCGGTCTCCGACGCCTACCCCCGGATTCTGCTCTCCCTCGATCCCCATCAACCCGCCGACTTCGCGGGGGTCAGCCATCGCTCGTTGACCGACTTCTTCCGGGGCTGTCCCCTGGATGGTCCGGATGGGGAGTCTCGCGCTCCCGTACGGCAGGATCTGATAGATTAGCAGGGCGATGCGCCTCACTCACCTCACGCTGAGGAACTGGCGGAACTTCAAGCAGGCGGACTTCGACATGCAGGACCGGATGTTCGTCATCGGCCCCAACGCATCCGGCAAATCCAATCTGCTGGACGCACTGCGGTTTCTCCGGCAGGTCGCGTCACCCGGCGGTGGCTTCCAGAACGCAGTGGTGACACGGGGAGGCATGTCTCGAGTGCGCTGTCTCGCCGCCAGGAACTTCAACCACAGCCACGCCACCATGGGAGTTACCATCGGCGACGACGAACGACCCTCCCGATGGTCATACCAGATCACCTTCACGGCCGAGTCGCGCGGTCGCCATCGCCCGATTCTCAGAAGCGAGACTGTCGAGAGAGACGGCGAGACTGTCCTCCGGCGGCCAACCACGGAAGACACCGACGATCCCGAGCGGATGACGCAGACACACCTGGAGCAGGTCAACGCCAACCGCGAATTCCGCGAGATCGTCGACTACCTGGGGTCGATCCGATACCTGCATCTGGTTCCGCAGTTGATCCGCGAGCCGGACCGCGGCGGCGACCGCAGCGACGATCCCTACGGTGCCGACTTCCTGCTCAGGATGGCCAAGACGCCAGCGCGGACACGCACTCGCAGGCTGCACCGGATCAGCCAATCCCTTAGACTGGCGGTCCCTCAGTTGGACCAGCTTGACCTGGTTCAGGACGAGATCGGTCACTGGCACTTGCAGGCACGTTACGAACATTGGCGGCCGCAACCTGCCAGACAGAACGAGCAGGATTTTTCGGACGGTACGCTACGCTTGATAGGCCTGCTGTGGTCGCTGCTCGAAGGCAGGAGAAACGCAGGGCCGGTGCTGCTGGAAGAGCCGGAGCTGTCCCTGCACTCGTCGGTGGTCCGGCAGCTTCCGACGATTCTCGCCCGGATTCGCAGGGCCGGCGGTCCGCAGGTTCTGCTGACGACGCACGCAACGGACATCCTGCAAGACCCGGGTCTCGGCAAGGATGAGGTCGTGCTCCTGACGCCGGAAGCGGAAGGCACGGAGGCCGAGGCGGCTGGCTCGATTCCAGACATCCAGGCGCTGCTCGACGCGGGCATGAGTCTGGCGGACATTCTCGCCCCGAGAACCGCGCCGCCGGAGGTGCATGATCTTCCCAACCGTCTCGCACCCGCATGACGGTGGTGTCGCGAATGGAATCTGGTAGTCCGTCCGCGTCCGAAACCCGTTGTCATCCAGGTGGTATGCTGTGGGGGTGGTAACGCGTGAGACTGCGGCCCTGGTACGCGAGGCGGTCGTGGCCGCGGTGGACCCGCTGGAGATCATCCTCTTCGGGTCGGTAGCGGTCGCTGCGCAGGGCAACGACCTCGATGTGCTCGTGGTGACGGACCGCCGCGACGATTCGGCGGCGACGGATGGCGACCTGCGCTCGGCGCTGCGGCCTCTCAAGCGCCGGTTCGAGATCGACGACTACCATCTGACCCACACCCAGTTCGCTCGACAGCTCCGCCGCGGAAGCGTGTTCTTGCGCAAGATCGTCAGCGAGGGGATCTGCATCTACATGAGAGACGGGATCAAGGCATGGCGCCGGCAGACCGAGGAAGAACTCGCCACCGCGGAGTACCTGCTGGCGGGGGACTTCATTCGTGGTGCGTGCTGTCACGCGCAGCAATGCGTCGAGAAGTCGCTCATGACGATGCTGCTGGAACGCGGCTGGGAGCTGGAGAAGATTCACGGCATTCACCGTTTGACCGTCGTCGCTCAGGATCACGGCGTTCCGGTCAAGTTGCAGCCGACTGACGTCGATTTCATCGATGAGATCTACCGTGGCAGGTACCCGGCCGAGTCGGGTCTCCTCCCTCTGGGTACCCCGACCCGCGAAGATGCCGAACGGGCGGTCGCGCTTGCCCGCAACAGCGTGCAGGAGATGAGCGCGTTCCTGGCGGCCGGCGAACAGCCAGCGGACGACATGCCGCCAGCCGATGCCGACCTGCCGGACCAAGACACCGACGTATCAGGCTGAGCTTCGCGGTAATTATGCCGGCTCTTTACCGGCACCGGGTTTGTACGCAGGGCCACTCCGTGGCGCCAGAGACCATGAATCGGAACACGTGATTCGTCTGCTGGACATGTATGCGGGATAGGCGTCATGGTTGCAGGCGTGAAGCACAACACCATGAAGCGCAAGATGCTGGCGGGCCAGCCGGTGGTGGGAGCCGAGTTGGCGCTCGGCTGTCCCGTGATCGGCGAGATGTTCTCGCTGGCCGGATTCGATTTCGTGCAGGTGGATTGCCAGCACGGGATGTGGAACGACAGCACCGCGTTCGAGGCCTTCCATCACATCTGCCTGGGGCCGGCGACGCCGTCGGTACGGGTGCCGGACAACGACTACGCCGGAATCGGCCGGCTGCTGGACCGCGGCGCCCTGAGCATCATCGTGCCGATGGTCAACAGCCCCGAGGAGGCGCAGCGCGCGGCGCGGGCGGTGCGCTACCCGCCGCGTGGATCCCGCTCCGGCGGCGGCCCCGTCGGCTACCTGACCTACGGCGGCGATTACGCCACCAGCGCCAACGACGAGGTCCTGCTGATGGTCCAGATCGAGACCGAGCGCGCGGCGCAGGCGGCGGCCGAGATCCTCGGCGTCGACGGCGTGGACGGCTGCATGATCGGACCGGCCGACCTGAGCCGCAGCATGGGCCTCGACCTGAGTCAGCCTGCCGACCGGGAGCGCCATGCGCAGACGATCCGCCAGATCCGCGATGACTGCATTCGGGTCGGCAAGCTGCCCGGCATCGCCACCGGCGGCCGGGCAGCCGAGCAGTACCTCAAGGAGGGCTACCTGTTCGTGCTGGCGCTGGGGGATTACGGGCTGATCGCTGAAGGCGGACGCGAGGCGCTGCAGTGGATCAACGAGGTGCGCGCCGCGAGCTCGTAGCGCCCGCAACCGCCGCCGCTGGCGCCGCTTTTTCGCCCAGCCTCACCTACCGGCAGGCCCTCGTCGGGTGAACCCGACAAGCTCCTGTCGCGGCCGCGCTTCAGAAGCGCGGCGCCTGAAATGGGCCGGCGGCTTCGCCGCGGAGCAGCCGCGCCGCGTACTCCCACTCGAACGGCGACTCGAGGAAGCGCCGGCGTCCGTTGCGTACGTCGAAGCCGATGCCGGCGGCCTGCGGGAAGTGGCTGTAGATCATCAGCCGCCGCGGCCGACCGGAGCCGTTGCCCCGGGAGTTGTGCACCAGCAGCACGTGGAACAGCATCACCGATCCCGCCGGAGCGAGGATGTCCTGTCCACCCTGGAGGTCGATCAGGTCGGCGCGCACCTGGATGTCGCCGTCCGGCAGCCGCTCGTGCTCCAGGTGGGCGGCGTGGCTGCCGGGCCATACCCGCAGCGGTCCCGACTCCGGCGTGCAGTCGTCCATCGACACCGCGGACGAGATGATGCTCTGCGGGTAGTTCTGGGCCTTGTAGTAGGCCCAGTCGCTGTGCACGGGGAAGTGGGTGTCGGCACGTGACGGCCGCAGGCCGGGCAGCGGCTCGGGGAGCGGTTCCTTGTAGTTGAGCTTCTCCTCCATCAGCACCGGCTCGTCGCCCATGATCTGCTGCATCGGTCCCAGCAGGCGCTCGTCCGCCACCACCTCGCTCAGGTAGAGGGAGAGGTCGTTGATCGGCTGGATCTTGCGCACCATCTGGCGGCCCGATTCGTCCTGCGTCAGGTCGAGGCGACCGCTGGTACGGCCCAGGACCAGCGAGGAGTTGATCACCAGCTCCAGGATGCGATCCGCCTCGCAACGCATGCGCGCCACTTCCGCAGCGTCGAAGACCTCCGGCAGCACCAGGTAGCCCCGCTCCGCGAACTGCGCGAGCTGTGCCGCATCGAGTGGGGGAGACATACGCGCAGCATAGCGCGCCGGCGCCGGCCGCGTATAATGGGGCGGTAACGCTCACGGTGTGGACGACCGCCAACGTCGAGGCGTTTCCCGACGGACAGAACGAGAACAACAACGAGATCCACTCGTTTCTGCAGGAACAGACCGGCTACCAGCTCAACTGGCTGATCGGATCGCGGGAGGACCAGCTCGCCAAGCTGAGCCTGCTGATCGCCTCCGGCGACCCGCCCGATCTGATGACGCCGCTGCCACCCTCCTTCTTCGGCGAGCTGATCGAGCAGCGCGTGCTGCTGCCCCTGGACGACCTGATCGACTCGCACGGCCAAGTATTCAACACCATCGTACCGGAGAGCCTGTGGGCCTCGGCGAAGGCTGGCGGACAGATCTTCGGCGTGCCGCAGGAAGGAGCCGTGCAGTCCCACGGCGGCCCGCTGATGCGCCAGGACTGGCTCCAGGAGGCGGGTCTGGAGCCGCCGGTCACGGTGGAGGACTACGTCAACGTGCTGCGCGCGTTCAAGCGCAACCATCCCGACTCCATTCCGATGACCGGGAACGCATGGGGCGTGCGTGGCGGCATTTCGCCGTTCTGCGGCTACTACGGGGCCTGCACGACCTTCATCGAACGCGACGGCAAGGTAGTGGACACGCGCGTGGAGCCCGAGACCAGGGAAATGCTGGCGCTGCTGCGCGGCCTGGTGGAGGAAGGACTGCTGGATCAGGAGTACGTGATCAACAAGGGGCAGCAGATCAACGAGAAGGTCGCCAGCGGCAAGGTGGGCATGTGGTCCTCCAGTCCGTGGTCGCTGCGCGATCTGTTGCCCGCCTTCGAGGAGAACAACCCCGGCGCCAAGTACCTCTTCATCGCGCCGGCGGTCGACCGCCAGGGACAGGCCGGGGTGCGGCAGCGCGAGCCGGTACGGGGCTTCAGCGTGATCGCGATCGATTCCGAGCACCCGGAGGAGGCGATGGACTTCCTGGCGCAGTACGCAGGACGCGAAGACATTCAGGACTTCGTTTCCTACGGCATCGAGAATGTCCACTACACGGTGCGGGAGGACGGGCTGAAGGAGGTCACGCCGGAGGCGGAGACCCGCAAGTACAACATCTACTACGTAGCCTGGAACACGGTGCAGGGGCACCTGGACCGGGCCAAGCTCAAGCACTACTGGCCGGTGTACGAGCCCACCTTCAAGTACTCGCTGTACCCGGAGATCGTCGCCTACGCGCCGCCCATCAAGGCCTACGAGCAGGTCAAGCAGAGCCTGACCGACCTCACCAACGAGACCTTCGACAAGATCATTCTCGGCCAGCTCCCCGTGGCGGCGTTCGACGACTACGTGCAGCATTGGGAGAAGCTCGGCGGCGCCACCGCCCTGAAGGCGGTCGCGGACTGGTGGGCATCGGTCCAGTAGGCCGGTGAGCGATGGCCCGCTGTCGGAGGAGCAGGTAGCCGGCTACCGCGAACGCGGCTACCTGCTGCTGCGCGGCCTGTTCGACGGCGCCGACGTGGCGCGCTGGCAGTCGGAGTGCGACCGCCTGCTCGCCGTCGGCGCCGCCGCCGACCCCTACGACATGCGCGTCGGACGGCGCGACGTCGACGGCGAGGCGGTGGTGGAGCGCTTCGACCCGGTGCAGGACGTCTCTCCCGTGTTCCACGATCTGGCCCGCGACCGGCGCCTGCTCGGAGGGCTCTCCCAGCTCCTCGGTGATACCCCGCTCCTGTTCAAGGACAAGCTGATCTTCAAGCTGCCGGGCATGAGCGGCTACACCATGCACCAGGATGGCGCCTGGTGGGCGGGCTTCCCGATCACGGAGATCCTCACGGCAATGGTGGCGATCGACTCCGCCGGCGCCGACAACGGCGGCCTGGAACTGTTCGCCGGCTACCACCACGAGCTGCTGTCCGTCCCCGGCGAGTTGCGCAATCTGACGGCCGACGAGGCGGGGCAGGTGCGCGAGGCGGATGGCACCCTGCTGGAGACCGAACCGGGCGACCTGCTGTTGTTCTCGGCGCGGACCCCGCACCGCAGCGGCACCAATTCCGGCAGCCGCAGCCGCCGCCAGCTCTACCTCACCTATTCGGCGGCCCGCCACGGCGACCTGTACGCGGCCCACTACCGCCACTACCACCGCTACAGCCTGAAGCACAAGGACCCCGACGAACGCGAGCGCTACTACCACCCATTGATTGCGCGCTGATCCGAGGCTTGTTGATCGGGCCCCAGCTAAGTGCCGAACACCGCTCGAAATCGCGCCATTGCGTCGTGATCGTCGGCTGAGGGAAACGCCTCCATGCCGATCACGCCCTCGTACCCGACCTCGCGCAGCACTGACGCGATGTGCGGGTAGTCGATCTCGCCCGTGCCCGGCTCATGTCGGCCGGGTACGTCCGCCACATGAACGTAACCCACGTACGCGTGGTAGTCGCGGATCAGCTGCGTGACGTTACCTTCTTCGATCTGCGCGTGATAGACGTCGCACAGCAGGCGGATGCGCGGGCTGCCCACCTGCTCGATCAACCGCACCACGTCCTCCGTGTGTGGCAAGGGGTAGCCGCCATGGTCGACCTTGGTGTTGAGCTGTTCCAGGCTGTAGACGACATCGTGGCGCTCGGCCAGCTCGGCGACCTGCGACAGGGTCTTGTACGCGGTGATCCACATGGTGGCCGGATGCTCGGCAATCGCATGCACGACATGCCCCTGTGCGTCGAGCTCGCCGGTCGTGATGCTGAGGTTGCGGCAGTGGAGCCTCTGCGCGACCTCCAGATTCTGCTGCACGCCGTCCAGAAACTCCGTGACGCCGTCGGGGTGCACCATGCTGCCGCCACCCCAGCCGGGGACTGCGCAGATACGTATCTCGGGATCGGCGGCTATCACGTCGATGGCGCTGTCCTCCCAGCCCCAGAGATCCACGCCGAATCCGGCGTGGGCAATCTCCTGCACTCGCTGCAGAAACGGCAGATGGCGCAGCACCGTCCCCTCACATACTGAAAGTTGGAACATCGTGCGTCGCACTGTAGCTCAAATTGCGGGCTCGTTCAGCGGCGGTCGTCAACGGATCGAGCGACCGACGCGGCGTACCCGGCCCACACCTACCACAGCAGCGACCAGAATCATCACCGACTCACGTCGCGAGAGCTTCCCGAAAGACGCTTTGAAACGCTTCGAACGGCACTCGTAGATCGATGTTCTGGCAGTCGATCGCCAGAGGGGAGGTGTTGCCATCGGTAAATGTCCACTGGATCGGCCATTCGAAGTGCCACAAGCGAAGCGACCGGTAGTATTTCGCCAACAGCGCATCGGTGCGCTCGTTGCGTGAGCCACTGGGATAGGCGAAATGATTGGGCAGGAAGCCGAGGCGCTCCTGAAACCGATCATTGGATGTTTGCACTTCCCATAGCACGCCCTCGTCGCCACTCGCCGAGTGTCTGTCAACGAGCTTGCAGTGGGTCGCGGTGTGAGCGCCGATTTCCCAACCTGAGTCGTAGAGTCGTCCCACCTGATCCCATGTCATGAAGGGGTTCTCGACGACCCCTTCGGTGAGTGTGCGGACCGTGGCAGCCTCGCCTTGGGATGCGGCTTCGACCCCGTCCGTGATTGGGAAACAGGTAGCAACCATGCCCAATCGGTGCAAGATGGGTAGGGTGACTGTGAGTGTATCAAGCCAACCGTTGTCGAAGTTCAGCACGAGAGCCTTGTCGGGAAGGGCAGCGTCAGCAGTGAGCCATTCGACCATCTGTGTGGTCGAAACCACCTGCCAACCCGCGTCCGCGACGTACTGCATCTGACGGAGAAACTGAGACTCGGCGACCACGCCCGCCCCGGATTCACGGGCTGACTGCTTCAGTTCCGGGGCATCGTCGTGATAGACGTGATGGTAGACGAGAATGGGAACACGCCGTCGTCGCCTCGACCCGCGCTCCTCGCGCGAACCCGAGCGGGTCCAATCCGCTCGCGCACTCGGATGTCTCCTGGCGAGGTGGCGGGGGTCGCTCCGATCTTCCTCAGGTGCCATGCGTGGATCTCATCAAAAAAGGGGGCAGCTCCATCCCGATCTTGCCACGAGCGCATCTTACACGCGCGCTTCGAGTTGTGATAGCGGAACGATATCGACCGCTCATTTTGTCCTCCAGGCGGCCACGAGATGAAGGCCATCGCGGTGATCCAGGACCCCGTAGCCCAGTATCAGGAAACCAGGGGAGCCTGATCGAAGCTACGGACGAGCTCTATCCCGTCCTTTTGCCGTTCGGCTGGCGACTGAACACTCACACCGGCCGGGCTCGTCTTGCGGTCCAGCGAACGGGCGTCCCCACGCGACGTCCGCAGATCTGGTGCGCGGCTGCGGGCCGCCGGCAACTGACGCGCCGCTCGCCGGCGTCAGCGCGCTCTCCTCCAGCTCGATGCCGAGGCCGGGACCCGGCGGCAAGGCCAGCGCCCCGTCCTCGATCGGCCACGGCAGCGTGCCGCCGGTGGCGATGGCGGCAGACGGTTGCTCATGGTTGATGAAGCACTCCACGATGAGCAGATTTGGCATCCCCACGGCGGCATGTAGGGTGGCTGCCAGACCACACGTTAGGCTGTTGTACTGGTGCGGTGCCGCTGCCACATGGTGGCTCTCAGCACTCGCCGCTATCTGGCGCAGATCGAGGATGCCCCCGGTCGCGCACACGTCCGGATTCACGATGTCCGCGGCGCGGAGGACCAATACGTCGCGGAACTCAGCCATGCCGTACAGTTCCTCGCCGGTGACGACTGGCACGTCGACCGCGGCGCGGACCTCTGCCAGCGAAACCAGGTCGCGGGACGAGATCGGCTCCTCGAACCAGAAAGGCCGGTAGGCTTCGATGCGCCGCGCGAAGGCGATTGCGACCATTGGCGCCAGACGGCGGTGCGCTTCGACACCCATCTGGCGATCGGCCATAACCACCTGGAAGAGTTCATGGTATCCCTGCTCTCTTGAAGCCGAAGCTACATCGACCGGAGCGTTTGGTCAGCGGCCTCCAGGGTCCTGTCGATGTCCTCTTCGGTATGAGCCGTGGACAGGAACCACCTCCCGTCATTCAGCAGCCGCACACCTCGTTCCAGCATCCCGGTCCTGAACAGCAGATATCTTTTGGTATCCGAGCTTGTGGCATCCGAGCGGTAGTCGGGGAGCTCTTTTTCAGTAGTGAAGATCAGGTGAAACGCGGGCCCAAGACCCTGGATGAGCACATCCTCTTGGTGGGTGACAGAGAGCGTCCGTAGCCCATCCATCAACCTTGTTCCCACAGAATAGATGTGTTCGTAAACGGCGCCGTCGTCTTCCATCAGCTTGCTGATGCAGGCTTGGGCCGCGGCCATCACCATGACATTACTGTTGTAGGTCCCTGCCAGTACCGTGGTGCTGTCCTCCAGCGAGGCCATCAAGTCGCGCTTCGCGGCTACCATCGAGATGGGAAACCCGCCGGCCATGGCCTTGGCGAAGACACCCATGTCCGGGGTCACGCCGAGGTATTCCTGGGCGCCTCCCAAGGCGATGCGAAACCCGGTGATCACTTCGTCGAAGATGAGGACTATCCCGTTATCGTGGCACAGCTTGCGGACGCCCTCGAGGTATCCGGCTCGAGGCAGGGACGAGTTGACGTTGCAAGCGATGGCTTCCGTTATGATGGCAGCCAAATGGTCCTTGTGCTCCTCGACGGCTTTCGTTAGCACATCGAGATCGTTCCAGGGCAGGACGATGACCTCCTCCGCAGAACCGGTCGCTTGTCCAGCGGAAACAGCAACCGGCGTAGGGCAGTCATACTCTCCAATACGGTCTAGAGGCGGGTGCAAGGTGCTGTACATCACGCTATCCATCCAGCCATGGTAGTGACCCTCGAACTTGATGAACTTGTTGCGACCGGTGTGGGCTCGAGCCATGCGCAGAGCCGATTGGACGGCCTCCGTTCCGGAGCTGCTGTAGCGCACCAATTCAGCACACGGGACTGCCTTCTGGACCATCTCGGAGACCTCGATCTCCAGGTCATGTTGGCCCGAAAAGACCTGGAAGCGCTGCATCTCCCGGATCACGGCTTCCAGGAGGAAGTCAGGAGAATGGCCGAAGAATGCGGGTCCGTTGGCCATTTGGTAGTCGATATACTCGTTGCCATCTACGTCGAACAGCTTTGAACCCTTAGCGCGTTCGAAGAACAGTGGAATCGGCTGCTCGCCGATCCTGACCTGGCTGCTGACGCCTCCCGCGAGGGACCGCTTTGATCGTTCATATAGAGCCTTCGACTTTTCGTAACTCACCGCGTTTCTCCCGTCAAGCACAGATAAACTCGGCCATCATTCACAACGTCCGAACTGACTCTGACAAGTCGTACTCGTCCATGGCCACAGCCATGTGGGCTGCCTCGAGAGGGGACCACTCGCAGTTGATGTCCACCGCAAGCGGCGTGCCGTCGCCGATCGCCACCCGCGCCGCGCGTACGCTCTCCACGTCGATCTGGTGGAGCTTGACCATCTCGTAGCCCTCGCGGACAGCCTGTGCCGCGTGCTCGGCCATCCGATCGCGGTCGGTGTAGCGCACCAGGCTGGCGTAGGCCTTGATCTCCCGTTCTGCAGCGCCGCCCAGCAGCTCGTAGAGCGGTTTGCCGGCGCGTTTCCCGGCCAGGTCCCACAGGGCGACCTCCACTCCACTGATTGCGAAGGTGGTCACCCCGTACCGACCGAAGAGGTGAGTCTTCCGGAACAAGCTGTCCAGGATTCCCCGGATGTCCGATGCGTCCCGGCCGACGAGAAGCGGGCGTAGGGTATGATTGACCATCGCGGTAACCGATGCGGCCTGGCCGTAGCCGTAGGCCTCGCCCCAGCCGACCAATCCATCATCGGTTTTGACCTCCACCATCACTTGGTTGAACGTTTCCCATATCCAAGGGATGGTGCCGTCTTTGGGGGGAATGGCCAGCGGGATCGCCGTCACTTGTGCGATGTTCACGTCGGGTTCCTTGCACGGAGCGCCGTGCAGCGCTGGTGGTGACAGCGCCTACCAGAGCCGCACCGGACACACCGACCGTGAAAGACCGGAGTGTCCGGTGGCGCGATGAGGACCTTACCAGATTTTCCGCCCCGTGGCGCAGGATCGGCGCCGGGCCACTGGAGTGCGCGCCGCCTCGTCTATTTTTGCGAGTGGTCAGTCGGAGCGAAGTCTTCCTCGCGGAACCAGCAGCCCCGGATGTAGGACTTGGGTGCCTCATCACGGTGGTGATAAGCGCAGAAGATCTCTCCGTCCTCGAACTGAATCCACCCGCCGTAGCCGTAGTCGGCAGGATCCTTGCACCCGTCGTGTTCCAGCTCGAGAAAGCGTGACTCACCGCCGCAGCCACCCAGGCCTGCCAGGTCCCCAAGCCAGGCCCAGGTGCCCGGACGTGCTCCCACCTTCAGCTTTCGCTCTCCGGGGGCGGGCTCCACGTTGCGGTACGTCACCAGGATCCGACCACTCTGCAGCAGGCCTGCGGCGGGCCGATCCGCGTAGAAGGCCGTCGGAGCTGGCGTAGACCAGGTATTGCCCTCATCTTCTGACAGGCAGTAATGCGAGGGACGCTTGATATGCTCATTCTCTCGCATGACGCACAGCAGCCGCCCGTCCGCCAGCGGCACCACGGATGGCTCGTTGTGCTGCACTCCGTCCTGTTCGGCCACCAGGGCGTTGAGCGGCCAGGTACGACCGCCGTCGAAGGAATGTGCCGCGTTCACCCGCATGGCGCCGGGAAACCTGACGCTCCAGTAGCCGATCGCCATCAGCCAGTGATCGTCAGTCAGCACGCGCAGCTTGTCCGAGCATGCGCCTTCGATCTCCGTCGAGCGGCGCTCGCTCCAAGTACGCCCCTCGTCGTCGCTGAACCAGAGAAAGGTCCGGAAACAGAGCCGATGCTGGGGCCAATTCCAATCGTCAGCCTCATCAGGGAACAGGAATGCGTCGAAGTTTGCCACGAGACGCCCGTCGGGCAGTACGCGGATACGGGGCGCGTTCCAGGTCGACCTGTTCTGGGCGAAGGAGCGCCTTGTGTCAAAGGGCCGTTTGTTCGTCCACGTGCGGCCGCGGTCCTCGCTCTCCATGAGGATCATCCGCGACGTGCTGGCCCTGTGCACATCTGATTCGCGGTAGATGCAGAGCAGCTTGCCCGTTGGCAGCTGGCAAATGTCGGGAAAGGCTTCATACACATCATCGTCGCGCACGATGGTCACATGCCGTAACGCATCCGTCACAGGCTACCTCCTCGCTGGGCCTCGTCTCTGACACCACGATTCATACGCACCAAGAGAGGGGGTGAATCGCGCTTGAACGACGGATCTGCAACGCCACCTTCCTGCGTCGCAGGCCTCACACACCCTGCCCTGCCAGCCGTGCCTTCCGTTCCTCCAGCGGCATGTACTCTCCTGTCGCATCGTAGAGCTCCATGACGCGGTCGATCTGTCCGAACACCTTCTCGAACGCCTCCACGTACCGGTCCATCAGCTCACAACCGTTGGGCGGAATCAGCCGCCGAACGCAGAAAGAGTTGTCCAGAATGGCAAACGCATTCGGGTAGTCGTTCAGATCGTATGTCACGTCGCTCCCGTGCTCCCTCCAAGGGCTGCCGTTGCCGTACCCGATCTTTCTCTGCAACACCGTCTGTGCCGGCAGCGGCACCTTCTGCCAGAGCGCCGCGTCCACATTCTCCGCCTGCAGCGCCTGCAATACGGCGTTCCTCAACTTTCCGGCTTCCACGTCCAGATTCAGCTTCTCCGGATCCACCTGTACGGAATAGATGTAATACGTGTGCGTCCGGTCTTCCGGAACCGTGGGCGTGGCCAGCCCCTCGATCCCCTTCAGCCTTTGCGTCAGGTACTCCGCGTTGCGCTGCGTGGCGCTGATGTAGCCATCCAGGTGTTTGAGCTTGACCTGCGCCAGCGCCGAAATCACCTCCGGCATCTTGTAGTTCCACCCGATCCGTTCATTCATATACGCTCGGACGTCGGCCTTCAGCCCTTCGCCCGGCTCGCCGAACAGCCGTGTCATCGCCGCCCGGTCGTACACCTCCTTGCTGTTGCTGGTCATCAACCCGCCTTCGCCTGTCATCAGTTGCTTGGTCGTACACATGGAAAACCCGGCTGCATCTCCAATAGTCCCGGTCATCTGGCCGCGGTACAGACTGCCGTAGGCCTGCGCCGAGTCCTCGACCACCTTCAGGCCGTGTCGGCCAGCGATCTCTTTGACCGCGTCCATGTCGGCCGGCAGACCGTACACGTGCACGGCCATAATCGCCCGCGTCCTCTCCGTGATCTCCGCCTCGATCTTCGAAGTGTCGATGGTATAGGTCTCGGGGTCGATATCCACAAACACCGGAATCGCATTGTGGTGCAAAACCGCCAGGGCCGAAGCAACAAAACTGAACGCCGGCACAATCACCTCGTCCCCGGCTTCCACCCCCACCCCCGCAACCGCGCAGTGCAGCGCGGCCGTACCGTTGCAAACCGCCAGAGCGTACTTGGCCCTGGTCCACTCGCAGAATGCCTTTTCCAGCGCCTCGGACTGGGGCATCCCAACGGGCACCGCAATACTTAGATGTCCGCTTCGCATCACCTCGACCACCGCATCGATCTCTTCTTTCCCGGCTTTGCGGTAGCGCTCCCAGTCGTGGTCCACCAGGTGGGCGGGTACGGCTGTTGATCCACCTTCCAGGGCGAGTTTCTGGGTCGTTCCGATCATCATGCTCTCCTGCCATGGGGTTGGCCATAGAAAAGGCCAAAGCACAGAGTATCGCGATTGTAGGTCTCGCGCAAATGCACCATGATGTTTGATTGGGCCACGACCGCTCTGTCGGGAGTCAAGGTGGACCATGCATATCACAGAGGCGAACGGTTGCCGCCAGACTGCATCGTCGATGAAGATGGCAAGGCTACCACCAATCCCAACGACTTTTTTCACGGTGGAGGCCATCTACCCTTTGGGGCACACAAAGGGTATACACTTGGCAATCGTTCATCGAAGCAGCGGCGCTGGTGGATGTGAAGGTAGCTTGACTCGATCTCCGTTCGAATCGTATTTCTGGGCGACAAAGAGGGGAAGCGCCGCAACCGCGGTCACCTCCCCTCTGTTTCTCCTATCGACTCGCGCCTAGCGCGGATTCTCCAATAAGCTAGTACTTGATGTACCAAGCGCTCCGCTGCGAGGGGATGATCTCCCCCGGCATCGGATCGGGTACGTTGCCGATCCGGTTGTTGTGGATGTAGGTAAAGCCGGTGGCGTCCCACTTCAAGAGGCCGAGCTCCCACAGATTGTCGGTGTGGATCTTGAAGGCCTTGTCGTAGAGCGCCAACTGCTCCTCCCGGTCGGTCGCCGCATAGATCTCGCTCTGGATCACGCGTAACTGCTTCAGGTCATCCGGCGGCTCGACGCCGTCGGCCCCGGCCGTGTTGAGCCACTTCGACCACTCCCGCTCGGTCTCGAAGCTGGTTGCGAAGAGATTGTTGCTCATGATCGGCACCATCGGTGCACCGACGTAGTAGCCCACGCGCAGACGCATGTCGTCCTCATCCGCATCCTCGAGCGCGCTCCACGCCGATTCGCCCAGAAACTTGATCGCCACGTTGACCCCCACGGCGGCCCACTGCTCCTTGATCAGCTCGCCGAGTTCCGCGTTCTCCGGCGGCCACGAGGGGTGATAGATGATGAACTGCAGCGGCTCGCCATTGGGACCGAGACGAAAACCGTCCCTGCCGCGCGCGGACAGACCCACCTCGTCGAGCATCCGGTTGGCCTTGTCGGGGTCGTGCTCGATGTACTGCTTGAACATGGCGCGCTCGCCGTGGTACGGCGGACCCTCATCGGGCCCCAGCTGAGAGGGGGTGTAGCGGCCGCCAAAGAGCAGGTCGTTGATCTCCTCGCGGTTGATCGCGTGGGAGAGGGCGATACGGAAGTTCTTGTCGGCATAGAGCTTGCTCTTCACCGGATCGGAGGTCGTGTGGTTGAAGTAGAGAGTCGACGCGTTCCTCCACCAGTCGAAGAACTTGACCTTGTAGTCGCCGCGGGACTCGTTCTCCTTCAGGAACGTGAAGTTCTTTCCGGGGTCCAGAAAAGAGGCGAGCGTTACGTCCTCCTCGCCGGCCACGACCTTGAGCAGCCACGCCTCGGTGTCTGCGACCAAGGGGCGCTCCACGCGGTCGATGTAGGGCAGCTGGTTGCCCTCCGGATCGACCTTCCAGTAGTACGGGTTGCGCACCGCAATCTGCACCGGAGTGGTCTTGGGATTCTGGTTGAGCCAGGGTGCCAGCGTGGCACAGGCGGGATCGTGGACTCCCATGGCGGGGCTACCGACGCAGTCCTTACTCTGGTAGAGCTCCGGCCAGGTGCTGAACCCCGCTTCGTTCATCATGCCATCGAGCTTGGTCTGCGAGGTGTAGGTGGGGTGAAACTGGCTCAGGTAGTGCTTGGGCGCGTACTGCGGCACCCAGTACATCCACCAAGTCCCCATCATGTCGACGAAGGGACTGTTGGGCTTGCTGAAGTTAAACGTGAACGTCTGGTCGTCGACCTTACGCACCACCATCAGCTTGCCATCGCGGGCGAAGAGGTTGGCGGGCTCCGGAGTCAGCTCCCTGTTGTTGAGGACGTCCTCGTACCAGAACATGACGTCGTCGATCGTGAACGGCTCGCCGTCGCTCCAGCGCATGCCGTTGCGGAGCTTGAAGGTGATCATGGTGCCGTCCGCCGATACGCGGTACTCCTGGACCACGTTCGGCAGCGTGCTCTGGAGATCCGGCGCAATGATGGTGAGCGGCTCCTTGCTCATGGTCCACGCCAGCCAGTCAGATTTGTCGGCGTCGCGCACCTGCTGCAGAGCGCCACCGTAGCTACCGATCTCTTCCACCTCGAGCACCCGTGGCACCTCGGGAAGACGCTCCTGAACCGGCGGCAGCTCGCCGCTGGCGACCAAGGCCGCGAGCATTGGTGCTTCGCCGTACTGCCCGGTGCGCACCGCCGCCCCGGAATCAGTGGCCCCCTGTTCGACGGCGGCACCGGCGAAGCTCATCGCCGCAATCAGGGCCAGCACGAGAACGATGAGTGTCGTCTTCATCGTATTCCTCCTAATCGTCAGGACTCGAGAGTCACGGACCGAACAGTAACCGTACTGTGTATCTCGATGAGTGTCAAACCACCACTCCGGCCAGCTCGAGCTCTTCGGCAAAGTGGCAGGCGGCAAAGTGGGGGTTGCTCGGATCTTTGCCCACATCGACCAGTGCTGGTTCCTTCTCTCTGCAGATCTGCTGCGCGAAACGGCAGCGCGGGTGGAAGTAGCACCCAGAGGGCGGATTGGCAGGATCGGCGATGTCCGCCGCGAGCAGAATACGCTGCTTGCGGTAGCGTGGGTCGGGCTTCGGCACCGCCGAGAACAGCGCCTCCGTGTAGGGATGTCTTGGCTGGGCGAACAGCGTCCGAGTCGAGGTCAGCTCCACGATCTTGCCGACATACATCACCGCGACACGCTCGCTGAAGTATTCCACCACGGCGAGGTTGTGGGCGATGAACAGGTACGCGAAGTGGTAGCTCTCCTGCAGATCCTGCAGCAGCTCCAGGATCTGCGCCTGCAC
Source organism: Spirochaetia bacterium (assembly GCA_965203905.1). Classification (GTDB taxonomy): domain Bacteria; phylum Spirochaetota; class Spirochaetia; order SZUA-6; family Bin103; genus Bin103. The sequence goes on from CBDBDQ010000005.1 coordinate 546,295, forward strand.
GGAAACGTCCAAGGCCGACACCGGCTCGTCCGCGACGATGAACCTGGGCATGAGTGCGAGGGCACGGGCGATGGCGATGCGCTGGCGCTGACCGCCGCTGAACGCGTGGGGGTAGCGCATCATGTAGACCGGGTCGAGCCGCACCATCTTCAGCAGCTCGGCGACGCGATCCTCCAGCTCCCGCCGGTTGGTTACCGTGCGATGGATGACGAACGGCTCGGCCACGGTCTCGAACACGGTCATGCGCGGATTGAGCGACGAGTAGGGGTCCTGGAAGATCATTCCCATCTGGGTCATGACTGCTTTGAGCTCGCGGCGGCCGAGCGTGGTGATCTCCACGGGCGCACCGGTGCCATCCGCCCGAAAGCGAATCTTACCCGACGTTGGCTCTACCCCGCGCTGAATACAGCGGCCGGTGGTGGTCTTGCCACAGCCGCTCTCGCCGACCAGGGCGAAGGTCTCTCCCGGTTGCACGGAAAAGCTCACATCGTCCACCGCCTTCACCGTGCCGCTCACCTGGCGCAGCAGCCCGCGGGTGCGCAGGAAGTGCTTCTTGAGATTCCTGACCTCCAGCAGCGGTTCCAGCGCCGGGCCCTGGTCACTCACCGACGTCTTCCCTTACCGGGTGGTCCTGGTAGAGATAGCAGGCGACGCTGTGGCGGGATCCCACCGGCTGCAGCCGAGGGACCGCAGCATCGCAGACGCCCGGCATGAATTCCGGGCAGCGCGGATGGAACAGACAACCGCTCACGCGCTCGACGTGGGTCGGCACGGCCCCCTGGATCGGATGGATCTTCTGGGTAGCACCTTCGCCGAGCTTCGGTACCGACTCCAGCAGGCCCCGCGTGTAGGGGTGCTTGGCGTCGTAGAAGAGGTCGTCTACCGGCGCCGACTCAACCTCCTGGCCCAGGTACATGATCAGCACGTTGTCAGCCAGCTCGGCGATGACCGCCAGGTCATGGGTGATGATGATAAGCGCCATGCCCAGGTCTCGCTGCAGGTCCTTGATCAGCTCCAACACCTGGGCCTGAATCGTCACATCGACGGCCGTCGTCGGCTCGTCGGCGATCAGCAGCTTGGGTCGACAGGAGAGCGCCATGGCAATCATAGCGCGCTGGCGCATGCCGCCGCTCAGATTGAACGAATAGGCGTCGATGATCTGCGCCGGCTGCGGCATACCCACGCGCGCCAGCAGCTCGATGGCCTCGTTGCGCGCCTCGCGCTTGGTCACGTGTTGGTGCAGCATGATCGCTTCCATGATTTGGTTGCCGATAGTGTGCATCGCCGAGAACGAGGTCATCGGTTCCTGAAACACCATGGCAATCTCGGCGCCGCGGATCTCCCGGATGGCGCTGCCCTGCGGATCGAGCGTCACCAGGTCGATGCGTCCCTGGCTGGGCGAGTCGAAGAATATGCTGCCGGCGATGATGGCGCCGTTCTTGGGCACGATACGCAGAATCGACTGCGTGGTGACGCTCTTGCCGCAGCCGCTCTCCCCGGCGATGCCGAGCGTGTCACCACGGCCGAGGCTGAAGCTCAATCCGTCTACCGCTTTGACGGTCCCTTCCCGGGAGAAGAAGTGGGTCTTGAGACCCTCGACGCTGAGCAGCGTGGCCTCGTGCGACATCGTATCCCCTGCCATCAGACCGTCGCGTACGGGTCGGCGGCGTCGCGCATCCCATCGCCGAGGAAGTTGAACGCGAGGATCGATACGATGACGAACAGCGCCGGGATCAGCAGCCACGGGGCGCTGGCGAGCACCCGTATTGCCTGCGCATCCTTCAGGAGTACCCCCCAGCTGATCGCCGGGGTTCGCAGGCCGAGCCCGATGAAGCTGAGGGCGGTCTCTCCGAGGATCATGCCCGGAACCGATAGCGTAAGAGAGGCGATGATGTAGCTGTACAGCGACGGCAGCAGGTGCTTGCGGATGATGTAGCCGCGCCCGGCGACGTGGATCTGCGCCGCCAGCACGAAGTCCTCTTCCCGCACCGACAGAAACTTGCCGCGCACGACGCGCGCCAGCGAGGTCCAGCCGACGAACGAGAGAATCACGACGATCGCGAGGTAGAGCTGCACCACGGTCCAGTGGGGCGGCAGCGACGCGCTCAACCCCATCCACAGCGGCAGTGTCGGAATAGAGCGGAGAAACTCGATCAAGCGCTGGATGATGACATCCACCGGGCCGCCGAAGTATCCCGAGATGCCCCCGATCAGAATGCCCAGCACGAAGCTCAGCGCGATCCCCAGCAGCCCGACGGTAAGCGAGACGCGGCTGCCGTGAATGATGCGCGAGAGCAGGTCCCTCCCGAGCGAATCGCCGCCAAACAGGTACGCCCGGCCGCCGCGGAAGCCGAACAGATGGATACTGCTGTCGAACAGACCCCAGAAGCGGTAGGGGTCGCCGCGGACGAACAGCGCCAAGGGGTACCGCTGCTCCTCGTCGATCGAGTACTCCTTGCCGTACGTGACCGGGTTGATCTGCTGCTTCAGCCCGTAGACGAATGGGCGTAGGTGAAAACGGCCATTGAGCTCCACGAAACGGGGTGCCTGCGGCGGTTGCAAGATACGCTCGGCGTCATGCATGCGGGGATCGTGTGGCGCCACGAGCTCCGGGAAGAGCGCCCCCAGGTAGAACGCGACGAGCACGACCAGTGCCACCACCGCCAATCGGTGGCGGACGAATTTCCACCTGATCAGCTGCCACTGCGAGGCAACGAAGAGTCGTTCCTCGGAGGGCGCGCTAGCAACCGTCGGCGGTGCCGATTGCGCCATCGATCAGACCGCCTCGCGGATGCGCGGATCCAGCCACGCCAGCAGGATGTCGGAGATCAACGTTCCCACGACGGTCAGTACGCTCAAGACGAAAATGATGCTTCCGGCCATGAACATGTCCTGACTGAGGAGGGCAGTTAGCAAGACGGGAGCGATCGTCGGCAGACCCAGGACGATCGAGGTCAGCAGGGCACCGTTCACCATCTCTGGGAGGGTGTACCCGATGGTGCTCACCACCGGGTTCGCAGCGGCCCGAAACGGGTACTTGTAGAGGAGCCGCCTCTCGGCCAGGCCTTTGGCGCGAGCCACCATCACGTAGGGTTTTTGCAGCTCGTCGAGCATGTTGGCGCGCATGATGCGAATGAGGCTGGCGGTGCCGGCAGTGCCGACGATGAGCGCAGGGATCCACAGGTGAGACAGCAAGTCCAAGACCTTCCCTACGCTCCACGGCGCCGTGAGGTAATCTCTGGAGAACAGGCCTACCGCCGCATTGCCCGTCCACAGAAAGAACAGCCACAGGAAGACGAGGGCGAACAGGAAGTTCGGCACCGCCAGCCCGATGAAGCCGATCGTCGTGAACACGTAGTCGCGCGCCGAATATTGATTGATGGCAGAGGTCGTGCCGATGGGAATGGCGAGGATATACACGACCAGCAGTGAGCTGAAGGCGATCAGGATCGTCCAGGGCAACCGCTCGAGCAACAGGGTCTTCACCGGTTGGTTCCAGGCGAACGACCGTCCCAGGTCGCCGCGGAGGAGGTGCGAGGCCCACTTCATGTACTGGATGTGGACCGGCTGATTCAATCCGTAACGATCACGCAAGGCATCGATCTGGCCTTGTTCCACGATCCGCCCGAGCTGCCTGAGGCCCGCGACGTAGGTATCCACGTAGTCCCCAGCCGGCGCCTGGATGATCAGGAACGACAGCATGGAGACGGCGATCAGCGTGGGAACCATGAGCAGCACGCGACGGACGATGTACTTGATCATGTGGCGTTAGCTCTTGTACCATCCACGCCTCATTCCTTCAAGCGAAGTCACCTTTGCTCACCCTACCTCGCCTCCACCGTGGCCACCTTTCTGAAGGCAGCCTCGAGGTCGCGGCCACTGACGATCGTGCTCGATGATCTGCACTGGACGGACAAGCCGACGCTACACTGCGATCAGGGTCGGGATCATGAGCAGAACGCGACGGACGACGAGCTTCGTCATCCAGCGTGAGCTGTCGTGTCAAACAACGATGCCTTTTTTCCTTCAAGCGAGGGCGTGCCCGAGCCCCTGGAAGCAGTGCGCCATGCGTGGCCAGCCCATGCGCTCGTCGATCTTGCACATACGCTTGTATGCCCTGGAGGCCGCGGCTATACTGAGCACCGCAAGATGGCGAGGCCCACAGTATGGCGGTAGAGAAGTTCACGATCTCACGGGACGATAGCGTATATGAGGCCTTCCCCGACTTGTGCCTCACCGATAGTGGCCGCGTGCTGCTGGTATATCGCGAGAGCAACGGACACGTCGCCAGCGAATTCTGCCGCCTCGTCGTCCGCTCCAGCGACGACGCGGGACGCACCTGGTCCGAGCGTCGAGTGGTCCGTGAAGAGGACCGGTCATCTGGCGTGCTTACAGCGTGGAACTGTCCGAAGATCCAACAGCTTCAGGATGGTCGCGTGGTGCTGACGTGCGACAAGGTCGACTTTCCACCCGGAGAGTGGGGCCATGGCATGGGCAGTCCACACAACGCGCTCTGGTTCAGTGAGGATGAAGGCCGCACTTGGTCGGAGCCGGTGCACACGCCGGTGGGGGGAATCACCCCCGATAAGATCACCGAGCTGCCCGACGGCCGCTGGCTGCTGCCAACGAGCGTGCGCCACGAGGAAACGGGACAGGTGTTGCAGCAGATAACCAGCAGCCCGGACGGTGGGCAATCGTGGGGTGCCCCGGTGGTCATCTGCGAAGACCGGCGCTACGAGATGTGCGAAGCCAGTGTCGTGACATGTCCGGGTGGAGAGTTGGTGGTCTACCTGCGCGAGAACAGCGGCCAGCGCAGGCCCTTGCAAAAGATGATCTCCACAGACGGCGGAGCAACTTGGGAGGGACCCTATGCCACGCTCAATCCGGCCGCCCAGGGCATGCCGGTGGCTGGGCTGACGCGGGACGATCTGGTGCTCGTTACGGGCCGCTTCACGCTCGACTGCGACTGGCGCGTCGACGACAGCGAGGAGACGATGCAGCGGCGGCTCGCCAGGCGGTCCGTTGTCATTCCTCAGGTGCCCGCCAACGAGGACTTTGTGGCGGGGCTCAAAGAGGACGCGGGGGTGGTAAAGACAGGCACCGAAGTGATCAGCGCGATGGGCCGCACCTCCATCCATACCTTCGCCTTCATCGAGCCCCTGGCAAGCGCGCTCGAGCCCGACGTCGACTCCCAGAAAGGTTTGCTGCTGCCGCTGGACCTGGACAACAACAACCTCGGGGCGGACAGCGGCTACACGGGATGGGTTGAGTACGAGCCGGGCCGTTTTCTGGTCGCGGCGTACATCAATGCCGATGCGCCATTGGCGCAGATTCGCGGGTACCACTTCGGTCTGGAAGATTTCTGAGTACGGACTTTCGGGTGGTTCATGCCGGTGAACTAGTGCAGGGGGCATGTCTTGAGCGATATGAGGAAAACTACGTGTCCGGGACGGCTTTACGAAGCAACGGTGCCCGATACCCTCGAGCTGGTAGATCGAGCAGAGATTGGCCTAAACGGTATAGGTGGAACGATAGACCCAGATTTGCACCACGAGCTCTTTTTCCACGTGTACTATGCATGGAAAAAGCCTTTCATGCGACACTACGCCATGTGGGGCACGGATGATGCCAAAAGCGCAGAATCCTTTCCTTTAATGCGGGTGATGTGCGGGAGTGATCGCTATGCTGATGTCGAAGCAACACAAAATGCCACGCTGATCTCGCGCATCCAAGACGGCCTCTACTGGGACCTCTACGATCCGCAGCAACCCTGGCAGTTTCGCTATAATCTCAACTCGGAATTCGATGGCGCCATCCGCAACGAGGACGTATCCCAGCCGCACGGTAACGCGCGGATGCTCAGAACCATGCTCACGTGGCGTGAGTTCGACAATGATACGCAGTGGGATAGGTACATCGGGGACCTCGTACGAGGCATGAGAAGAATAGCAATCGATCATGAAGACTACTGTTACTACCCTGACGGCGGTTTCGGCCAGGCTTTCAACTACCCTCGCTCCGGATGGCTTAGAACCGACGAACCAGAAACTGAAACCGAAGGCGGAGAGGGAACAGTCGTTGGCTTTCATGGAGCAGCAATAGAGGGGCTTTCTCGCTGGTATTCGGTAAGCGGCGACCTCCGAGCCCGGGACCTTGCAGGGCGCTTGGCCCGGTTCTGTATGTTGCCCAAGTTTTGGGGAGGGATTCCCGATCCAAACCGGCTCATCGCCGGCCAGAAGCACGTGCCAGAGAGGCTTCCCGATCCTGTCGGTATAGCCGGACATGAGCTGGGCCACTGGTATTCGTTCTTTCACAGCCGTGCTATCGCGCTACGGGGACTGCTTGCCTATGCCAGCGTTGCCGGTGATGAGCGTGCGCTCGAGTTTGTCCGGAGGGCGTATGAATACACCTGGAGCTTCTCTATCGCCCGCATCGGTTGGATCAACAACTTTCCTGGTGCATGGAATCTCTGCGAGGGATGTTCCCTGGGCGATATCGTCGCCCTGGGAATACGGCTGACTGATTCAGGCGCAGGGGACTACTGGGACGACGTGGATGCAGTTGTTCGCAATCATTTGACTGAACAACAGATTATCAGTGCTGATCTGCTGGAAACAGTTTCGAGTGCATCCAGTGTGCGCCCTCCTGAAGACTACAGCCCCTACCCGAAACAGGAATGCGAAGAACACGTCATCGAGCGGAGTCTCGGTTGCTACGGATGCCATTCGACCCCCGTGAGCATCCCGAAACCGTGGGTATCCCAATGTTGTACGGCAAACGGTACGCAAGGTCTCTACTATTGCTGGGAAGGTGCGGTTCGGGAGGAAAATGGCACGGCGACGGTAAATTTGTTGTTGAACCGCACAGCGAAATACCTGGATGTCGATAGCTATCTTCCGTACCAGGGAAAGGTCACGATTCACAACAAGAGTGCCGCTAGAGCTTACGTGCGGATCCCTGCGTGGGTGATGCGCAGGAATATTCTGTGCGACGTCTCAGGAAGGCGCCGAGGTCCCACCTGGATGACAAACTACCTTCGATTCGATGATCTCAAGCCGGGTGACGAGATTCATATCGAGTTTCCGATCAAGGAGACCACCGCACGTTACACTGCTTGCTCGGGGACCAACACGGAAGAGGCCTACACCTGCACATTCCGCGGCAGTACGCTGGTAGACATTTCTCCACGCGACGACTCACCTGTGAGCTATCCTCTGTACCTTCGGGAGCACATGCGCAAGGATACCACCCCGATGAGGAAAAGGATGAGGTTCCTACCGGAAAAGACCATTGTCACATGGTAAGCGCTAAAGGATAAGTGGTGGACGACGTGGCAACTGAATGGAAACCTGGCGATCCGATCGACTACATTCAGCCAGAGATCCCCGAGTTCGAGATGCCGCCCTACGCAGGCCAGCGCTACCAGACCATGGTGCCGGACACGCTCGATCTGGCCGAGCGGGCGCGCCTGGCTATCCACGCCATGACCGAAAACCCCAACCCACAGGCTGACTATGAGTCCTACTGGGCCATCAAATGGACGCCTGTTCCCACGATGACATCGGATTTTCATAGCTCTACAATGACTCCCAAGTTTCAAGAGTCCGTGGTGTTGGATCGGATCATGAGCGGCAGCGAGCAGAATCTCCACGTGGACCGGCGCTGGATGGAGATCACCCTCCACATGCAAGGCCCGGATGGTCTCATATACACCCCGACCGGGGGGCGGCCCTGGGCCTTCCGACTCGATCCGGCGCACTTGGCCGGCACGCCAAACGCCGGCGCCGGTCAGACCGTGGTTCCCTTTATCAACGGCCAGTTCCTGCGCACGATGTCGCTGTACGCCGCACGAGACGGAAGCTCGTTTTGGAACGACCCGCTCCGCCGGGCCGTAGATGGGCTGGTGGCATTAGCCATCGATGCGGGGGATTACGCCTACTACTGGCCGGGCCCCTTGTATGCCGAAAAGGCGCCGCCGCCCGATGTGAAGCCCCAGTATCAGTTCCACATGACTGAGATAAGTCTGGTATTCTGGGGTCTGTTGTCCGCGTACCGGCAGATCAGCTATGAGCCGGCCCTGTCTTTGGCGCGCAAGCTCATTGCGTTTCACCGACCCACCTTCTTCACGCCGGAGGGCGCTTATCTGACCACCCAGAAGGGCGCATGGAAATCCCACGTCCACGGCCATGCCCGGGCTGTGCAGGCGATGGCGGAGTACGCTCTGCTGACGGATGACCAGGAGCTGCTCGCGTTCGTTGTGAAAAGCTATGAATGGGCCAGATCCCGGTCAGAGGCGTTGACCGGCTACATCCCCAACCTCATACCCAGCCCCGAATGGCAGCAGCCCGTGATCGAGGGTGACCTGGACGAAGGCACGGATGCGTCGTTCGTGGAGGATTCCTACAACGGCTGTGAGATCATGGGGTTAGTCGACCTGATCGCCATCGCCTTGCAGTTGAGCGAAGCCGGTGTTGCGGACTATTGGGATGACGTCGACCGCTGGACGCGCAATATGTTGGCAGAATCTCAGCTGCTCCAGACTGACTGGGTCTACCACCTGCCAGGTTCGGCACGTGTGTCCCTGCAACTCGAACCGGGGCAGACGACGGAGCGGGTGGCCGAACGTAATCTCGGCGCATGGGCGACGAATGCGACGCCGAATGATTGGTACGAGGGCCTTATCGGTTCGAGCGAGCATCTGCATGGTGACGGGTTCGTGCATGGCGACACGGCGGCCGGCGGGCGCGGCCTCTACTGGATCTGGCAGCGCATCCTCACCTACAACCAAGGCAAACTGAACGTGAACCTGCTCTTCAACCGGGCTTCACCATGGGCGGATGTGGACAGCTATATCCCCTATCAGGGGCGTGTGGACGTCAAAGTGAAGCAGCCAGCGGACCTGGCGGTGCGCATTCCGGAGTGGGTAGCGCCACGAGAGGCTCGAGTGCAGGTGAACGGCAGCGAGCGCAGCCTGGGCTGGGCTGGCCGATATGCCCAGGTGGGCGGGGTGCAGCCCGAAGACAGGGTTACGCTCACCTTCCCGATTGCCGAGCGGACTGACGAGGTGTTCATACAGAAAAGAAAGTACACTCTGGTGCGCCGGGGTAACGACGTCGTTGCAATCTATCCACGCGGAAGATATTACCCGTTTTACCAACGTGACCATTATCGCAGTGGAGACCCCCGCTGGCGCAAGGTGATGCGTTTCTTGGCGGACCGACCGATCGATTGGTGAATCGCAGACGAACCCGGCAAACGAATTGATTTTCGGAGTACATGAAACGGCGACTCGGCGTTATCGGCTGTTGGCAGCCGGCAACATACGAAACGAATCTCAGCAGGCGTTTGCCGCGGAGCAGTTTCGGTCGATCCCAGCATCCGTGTCATAGACGGCGATCATCGCGTCCGCTTTGGCGGCCATCTTCACCCTCGAGGATCCAGCCGACATCGAACCGCGCGCAGGTGACGTACTTCGTGTCGTACTCACGCCCGATCGCTTGGTCCTCGTAGAGGCAGCAGACAAGGTGTTCCTGATTCTGCGTGAGGTCGGAGTAACCTGATTGTCCGGGCTCGATGACCCGCGATGCCGTCCAGGTGGCGCAGTCGTCGGTACTACGCTTGACGGTCAGGCGCTTGCGGTCGTGGGCGACCTGATCCGGAGAGGTGAGCTCGTGCTCGAGGACGTCGCAGTTGACGAAGAGGACGCTCCCATCGTCCACACGCAGAATGCTGGCCATGCAGACGGGCTCGAGAAGGTCGTCATCCGTTTCAGGTTCGGACCACCGGGTAACCCCGTCCGGACTGATCGAAACGTAGCGACGGTGCCGAAGCGACTCGGTGCGGATGTTGAAGAGTACCCCCCCGTCTGAAAGCTCCAGCGCAAGCGCCTCGCTCGGGTTGACGACATCGCCCTGCCCGTGGCGGCAGAGAATATCGGCGCGCTGCCAGGTCGCCCCGTGGTCATCGCTGTAGACGCCGGCAACGACGGATGGACGATGGCCGAGATTGCCGGGACCGAACTCCGTACTGCTGCCGTCCGACATCCAGAGCGGGACGATGTAGCGTCCGGTCTGCAACTGAATACCGTGGCCGGGGCCCGTCCCGATGACGCGCCACGGGTAGTCCTCTCGGAAAGGCTCGAAGGTCGACGTGATATCGACAGGTTCTGACCACGTAGCACCGTCATCTTCGCTGCGCGTGGAAAAGACACGGGCGTAATTGTGACAGAAGAGCGCATGCACGGCCCCGTCGGATCTGTCAATGATCATCACGAAGTTGCTGATCGGCCCTGGACCAAAGTCCTCGTACCTCGCGATGGCGTCCATCGGTCGCCAGGTTCCGCCCCCATCGTCACTGCGACGTACGACGACATCGTTGCTGTCCCAGTCGCCGCCCTTGCCCCGACGCGCTTCGGCCGTTGCGATCAGGACCCCCGACTTCGTGCAGAGGATGGCGGGAATGCGATACGTGCGATAGCCCTGGGTTTGGGCCTCGAACAGATGGGTCTTGTCGAACATTGGCTATCCCCGTACGACGCCGTACGCCGACAGCCCGTAGAGATAACGCACCGCCGGCGACATTCGGGCCGCCAGCTCCTCGGTGATGCAGGCCCGGTACTCCGAGAACGGCTTGATCCAGCCGCATTGATAGAAGGAGATGACTGCGCGCCGCGGGCCACTGGTGGAGTTGGGCCCGGCGCGGTGCCACGTGCTGGCCAGCCAGATCGCCGCTGAACCGGCAGGCGCCGTCAACGCCACCTCGTCGTCCCGCTCGCCCTTCGCCCACGTTGGCTTCCTGCGGGTCAGGTGACTGCCTGGCACGATCCGTGTCGCCCCGTTCTCGTGCGTGAAGTCGTCGATCATCCAGGCCACCTGGATACCCAGAGGGAAGTCCGGCAGCGGCTCGCGCATCTGCGTCAGGGGATTGTCCAGATGCCAGGAGCCGCCCTTGGTGCCCGCGCCAATGCTGGTGGCGGAGATGTCGCCGATGACACAGTCGCCACCAAGCAGGAGACCAGCCAGTCCGTGGACCACCGGGTGCGCTGCGAGCCGATCGGCAAGCTCGGTCTTGACCGGGAGGTTGCGCACGTATTGCGAGCGATCGTCGTCGAACAGGTTCGGGATGTGGATGAACGTCTTGTTGAGCTTGCGCAGCTCGACCGGCCATGGCGTGTCGAAGTTCTGCGCGCGGGTATGGCGGATGCGCCGCATCATGCGGTCCAGCTCGCTGTCACTCACCGCGTATGATTCGGCAAGGTAGGCGCGGATCTCCGCATCCTCGGGACGGGCGGGGCCGTCACCCGGATCGTACGGGGTCTCCCGTTCTCGCGCGAACAGATCCGCGAGCACCGAGCGCAGCTCCGCCAGCAGGTCGGGTTCCAGCAGCCCCTCCAGCACCACGAAGCCCTGCTGGCTCAACTGCGCGCCGAGCGCGGCCAGGTCGCGTGACGCCATCAGCTCCCTCGTCACGTCGGCTGGTAGGCGGACGGCTCGAGCACCACGATGGTCGGTCGGCCGAGCCCTCCTTCCGGCAGGGGAAACGTCACCGTGTGGTGCCGCGGGAAGATGAGCGGATGCCGGGAGCGGCGCCCCAGGAACACGTCGAGCGTGGTCATCCCCGCGGTGAGGGGCGCCAGGTTGTAGTGCATGGGCACGATCCAGGTCGGGTCGAGGATGTCGATCATGGGGTCCAGCTCGTCCAGCCGCAAGGTGAGGTTCTCGCCGACCAGGGCCAGCAGCACGTCGCAGCGGCCGGCGAAGGGCGCGAGCTCATCGGCGCCAATGCCGTAGCCCAGGTCGCCCATGTGCAGGAACCACAGGCCGCCCGCCCTGAACGCGTACAGAGCGTTGTCGTCCGGTCCCTCCGGATGGTGGGGGGCCTCGGCCGCCTGCACGGCATACAGCGGCTCATCATTGACACGCTCCTCGCGGCCCTGAGCGACGTCCAGCGCGTTGATCACCCGCGGCTCGCCGGCGACCGCCTGGTGGTAGGCGTGCGCCTGGTCCGTGAGCGAGCTTACGATGACGGTGTCCGCCTCCAGGCGGAAGTCCAGCACCGCCGGATCCGCGATGCCGCACGCCGCGGCAACCACCGCAGGATCGTAGGGATCCATGGCGATGGCCGAGCCGTCCTCCTGGCGCAGCAGGAAGCACGCCAATCCCACCCACTGCAGTTGAACCGCCATCCGCTCAGTCTCCCGACCGCGTCTCGCCCAGCCCGCCGGCTCGTTCCATGCCGGCGATCTCCCACCACTTGGCCCCCGGCGGTTTCTCCAGGACGAGGGGCTTCAGGAACGCCACTGACTTGTCCAGGCCCTCCTCGACCTCGAAGTACTCGCTCTCCATCTCCAGCGAGATGACGTGGTCATAGCCGGTAAGGCGCAGCGTCGTGACGAACTCGCGCCAGGTCGCCTCGTCGTGGCCCCAGCCGGCCAGCGTGTAGGTCCAGGAGCGCTCGGCAGACTGCTCGGTGGAGGTGCTGTCCATCATGCCGCGCACCCGGGCGTTGTGCCGATTGATCAGGATGTCCTTGGCGTGGACGTGCTGGACCAGCGGGCCCAGGTAGTACAGCGCGTCGACCGGATCGATGCCCTGGTACCAGAGGTGGGAGATGTCGAAGTTGCAGGCGACGACCGGGCCGATCTCCTCGTGCAGCCGCTTCAGCGTCACCGGGTTGTGGATCATGTCGCCGCCGTGCATCTCGAAGCACAGCGTCACGCCGTGATCTGCGGCGATCTTGCCATGCTCCCGCCAGTACGGAAGCAGGCGCTGCTCCCACTGCCAGTCCAGCGTGTCGCGCAGGAACGGCCACTCGGCGAACGTCACCCAGTTGGGGGCGGTGTCGCCCTCGGCCCCTTCGGGCAGACCGGCCAGCAAGGTGATGCGCTTGATGCCGGCGCGCTCCATCAGCTCGCAGGTCTGGCGAAACTCGCGCGAATAGGTCGCGGCGGTCTGTTTGTCCGGCAGGAGCGGTGCGCCGTGCCCCCCGAGCGCGCTGATCTCGAGGTCGTAGCGTGCGAAGGTGTCCAACCAGCGCTGGATCTCGCCTGGGTCGGCGAGCAGCCGCTCGGTAGCGCAGTAGCCCCGCCCCCAGAGCCCGCAGGCTCCGACCTCCACCGCCTGGAATCCCTTGTCCCGTGCGTAGCGCAGCCCATCCTCGAAATCGAACTGCTCGAGGTTCTGAGAGATCACGCCGAGCTTCATTTCATCTCCCCTGCGCTCACTGCCCGAGCGCGTCGCGAACATCGGCGAGAGCCGTGGTCAGCACCTGGCGTTTGAGCACCAGATCCACACCCACGAAGAACACCCGCACGCCGAGGTCGCGGTAGTGACTGGCCTGATCGGTGCTGAAGGCGCCCGCGGTCGGAATCTTGCCCGCCGCGGCCGCCGCGCTGATCACGCCCTCGATCTTGGCAGCCTGCCGGTCCTGGGCTTCGGTGCCGTACAGCCCGAGGCCGACCGCCCAGTCCATCGGCCCCACCGTCACCAGGTCGATACCCTCGACTTCCAGAATCGCGTCCAGCGCTGCGTAGCCCTCGTCGCTCTCGATCATCACCATCAGGTGGGTCCGGGCATTGGCTTCGCGCAGCCGCTGCCGTGGATCGGTGCCCATCGTGAACTCGGTGCCGGCGCTGGCGCTGGAGACCCCGCGCTGCCCCAGAGGGGGGTATTTGCCCATCTGCACGAACCGGGCCGCCTCGCTGGCGTTGCTCACGTCCGGCAGCGTCAGGACCTGAATGCCGCCATCGAGCAGGCGCTGCACGTGGGTGCGCGACAGCTCCGGCATCCGCACCAGAGGCACCATACCCAGATGGGTGATCGTGCGGCCAAGCCGCAGCACCTCCGCCGTGGACTGCGCACCATGTTCCATGTCGAGCCAGACGACGTGATAGCCGGCCTGGGCCATCAGCTCGATATCGGTGAGCGTGGCGTCGCGGCAGATCACCCCGAACAGCGACTCGTGCTCCTGCAGGAGATCACCGAGTCGGTCGTGTAGCGGCTGCGTGTCCTTGTCCATTGGTCCCTTCGCTGTTGGCGTGTACGTTACACGATTACCCGCGCCAGGCGACAGCGGCACCCGCGGCGCCCGGCACCGAGACGCGAACGCGGTACAGGGACGGGCGGGCGGTGATGTAGAGGCTCCTGCGGTCGTCGTCGCCCCAGGCGCAGTTGGTCGGGCGCTCCGGGGTGACAATGACCCCGAGACAGGTGCCGGTGGGCTCGAAGACCCAGACGCCGGTGGCGCCCGCCACGTACAGGTGGCCTTCCACGTCGACCTTCATGCCGTCGGGAGCGCCGGGCTGGGGGTGGTCCATGTCAGCGAAGATGCGCGAGTCGGTCAGGCCTCCGCCGGCATCTACGGCGAAGGCGCGCACGTGGCGGCGCGGCGAATCACCGACGTACAACAGCGACTCGTCGGGCGAGAACGCCAGCCCGTTGGGGCGATCGAAATCGCCCACGAGCAGCTCCACCGTCCCGTCCGTCCGAATGCGGTAGAGGCCGTTGCAGGGCTGTTCCTGCTCCGCCCGAACCGAGGACGACTCACCGGGAGTGATGCCGTAGGGCGGATCCGTGAAGTAGACGCTGCCGTCGGATTTGACGACCACGTCGTTGGGGCTGTTGAGGCGTTTACCCTGGTACCGATCGGCCAGCACCGTCCGCGTACCGTCGGCCTCGATGCGTGATACGCGCCGATTGCCCTGTTCGCAGGCCACCACACGGCTCTGCCCGTCCGTGGCCAGGCCGTTCGCGTTGCCAGTGGGCTCGCGCCACAGCTGGACGTGCCCGGCGATCGCCGCGGGCCGGTCGGACTGGCCGGCCCGGACGGGCGCACTGGATCCGCCGGACCCGCTGGACTGCTCCGGCCGACCGGATCGGGCGTTGTGGTCCGCGACGGCCCGCCACTGGTAAATGCGGTCGGCCGGGATATCGGAGAACAGCAGGTAGCCGTCCGGCATCCACACCGGGCCCTCGGTGAACCGAAATCCGGTGGCAAGCCGTTCGGGGTCGCCGGATTCGACCAGCGTCGCGAGTCTCACGGCACGCTCCCGAGCCGCTCAGCTCGGCTGATAGCCGGAGGGCTCGAGCAGCACGATCGAAGGCCGTCCGAGCTCGGACGCCGGGAGTGGGAAGGTCACCGTGTGGTGGCGGGGATAGATAATGGGATCCCGCGGCCGGCGCTCCAGGAACGCGTCGATCTTGGTCATCACCCTCTTCTGGCCGCTGACCGGCGCCAGGTTGTAGTGCATCGGCACGATCCAGGTTGGGCTCAGGATGTCAATCATCGGCTCCAGCTCATCCAGCGTCAGCGTCAGTCCCTCGCCGGTCAGCGCAAGGAGGACGTCGCAGCGGCCGGCGAAGGGCGCGAGCTGCTCCGCGTCGAGCCCGTACCCGAGGTCGCCCATGTGCAGGAACCACAGACCGCCCGCCTGGAACGCGTAGAGGGCGTTGTCGTCGGCGCCGTCGGGGTGGTCCGGCGCCTCCGCCGCCTCGACGGTCACCAGGGGCTCGCCGTCGACCAGCGTCGCGCCAGGATCGCGCGCCACATTCAGGGCGTTGATTACCCGGGGCTCGCCAGCAATCAGCCCGACATTGCCGTGGGCCACGTCGGTGAGCGAGCTGGCGATGACCGTGTCGGCCTGGATCTTCGATCCATCATCGACCAACCCGATCGCGGCAGGCGTGTACGGGTCCATGGCGATGGCGCGACCGCCGTCCTGCCAGAGGCGGAAGCACGCCATACCCACCCACTCGAGATGAACAGCCATTGTCACGTCCCCCTGCGGTTCGTGTTGAGCCCCAAGCTACCAGGGTCTGGCCTTCCCTGCTACGGCCTGGGAGCACGAGATCCTCTAGATCAGCCGGCGGTCCAGGCGCCGTCGACCGACAACATGGTCCCGGTGACGAAGGCGGCGTCGTCGGAGCTCAGCCACACCACGGCGGCAGCGACCTCCTCGGGCTCGCCGAGGCGTCCGATCGGATGGTACGCGGTCAGATGCGCTACATCCGCCGCGTCCTCCAGCCGCCCGCCGTGCATACGCGTGCGGATCACCCCGGGACACACTGCGTTCACCCGGATCCCGTGCTCGGCATACTCCAGCGCCGCTGCTCTGGTGAGTCCCACCACGCCGTGCTTGCTGGTCACATAGGCGGCGGCATTGCGGGCCCCCACCAGACCGGTGGCAGACGCCATGTTGACGATGACACCGCTTCCCTGCTCCAGCATGCGCAGCACCTCGTACTTGACGCACAGCCAGACGCCCTTGAGGTTGACCGCCATCACCCGGTCCCAGTCCTCTTCACGGTACTCGTGGGTGCGGCTCAGGCTGCCGACGCCGGCGTTGTTGAATGCGCAGTCCAGCCGGCCGAACACGGCTACCGTGGCGGCGACCATGGCCTCGACCGAGCCCGCCTGGGTCACGTCGGTCGCGATGAAGCGAGCCGCACCGCCACGCTCGCGGACCGCGCGTGCGGTGTCCTCGCCCCCGGCCTGGTCCACGTCGGCCACGACCACACTGGCGCCAGCGTCGGCAAATGCCAGCGCTGTCGCGCGCCCGATTCCCGCGCCACCGCCGGTGACCAGCGTCACCTTGCCGTCCAGGTCGGCAGCGGCTAGCGGCATCTGCCGTCGGCTCCCGATCGGAGGCCGCCTTGCGTGCTGCCCGTCACCTTACGAGACTGGCTCAGCGTGGTCACGGAAACCGTCCTCGAGCCCCCGCAGCAACCGGTAGCAGGTGTCCAGCACCGGCACCCGCACCCCGCGCGCCGCGGCGCGGCGGACCACGTCGCCTGCCACGTGCTCGACCTCGGTACGGCGCTCGGCAAGGACGTCCTGGGTCATCGACGCCACCGCCTTCTGCCCCGTGGCGCGCAGCCGGTCCGCCATTTCGCCCAGCGCGGCAAGGAAATCGTCGCGCGGGCCGTTGGTCCAGGCAGCAAGCGGCGTCGCGGTGCCGGGGGGATCGACCACGGTTACCCCCTCGGCTCTGGCCACGGCCATCACCTCCTCGGCGATGTCGACGTAGACGTCGGCCAGCAGCGGATGGGTGAAGACTGCCGCGATATCGCACCGCGCCAATGAGCTGGCAAGTGAGGTGCTCAGCATCCCGATGAGCTTCCACCATTCGACTGCCGCGACATCCTCGACTGCATTCGCCGGCAGGCCGGCTGCCTCGAGGCGCTGTGCCAGCTCCTGGATGCGAGGCGAGAGCGTGCCATCGGTCTCGCCCACCCACGTGGGCGCGCTGGTGTTCAGCCGGGCGTGACCGGCCCCCAGCTTGGTCGCCTGCATCATGGTCACCCCGCGTACCACGGCCCCGGCACCGAAGACGGCGGCAAGGGTGTCGTCCTTTGCCAGGCCGTTCTGCAGCGAGAGCACTGCACCGGGACGGCAACCTGCCGCCGCCTCCAGCGCCGCGGTGGTGTCCTTGTTCTTGACCAGGACGAGCAGCCAATCGACGTCTCCGACGTCGCGCCCCGTGGTGGCGACGCGTGCCGGCACCTCGGCGGCCACAAGCCCTTCGATGCACAGCCTGTTGTCGCGGGCCTGCAGCGCCGGCACCTGCGACTCCTTGACGAGGACCGTGACGTCGCCCCCGTCCCGCGCCAACAGTCCGGCAAACACCGTGCCGAGCCCGCCGCTACCGACGACCAGAAACCTCACCGCATCCTCACTTCCGCGCTCCGGGGAGAACAGTGCATCGAGCGAGGAGGGCGACGCAAGGCCGACCGGGGGGCCTATTGATCGGGCCCGAGCATCACTTCGAGCTGGTCGAGGGGCTTGTAGTAGTCGGTGGCGTGGTAGTCGGAACCCATGTCGCCGAGCAGGCGCCGGCGCCGCGGGCTCAGGCGAGCGAGGACCGCGGCCGGCACTCTCTCGTAGTCGTAGGGGCGGCACCACATCTGGCCGTAGCGGAAGGTGACGCTGCGGCGCACGCTGTCGCCCAGGTTGGGGGCCACGCTGTGCCACAGGTTGTGCGGGAAGATGGCCACGTCCCCCGCCTCCACGAGGAGTTGCACGGCGCCGGGCGGATCTTCTCCGTCGGGAATGCCGGAGGCGGGAAACTCGACCCGGTGGCTGCCCGGGACCAGGCAGAAGTTGGCCCGGTCCCGCTGCGTGATGTCGGTGAGGAAGAATTGCACCTTGAAGTTGAGCGGCAGGCTGTCGGCGGTGACCCGGATGCGCTGCAGTGACGGGCCGGCGTCGGTGTGCCAGCGGAAGTCGCCCCGCCGGCCGGCGGGCCGCACGTAGATCTGGGTGCCCATGAGCTGGAGATAGGGTCCCATCAGCCCGACCACGGTGGGGAAGGTGCCGGGATGGTCGATCAGCGCGTCCAGGCCCGCGGTATGCTCGATCGCCTGGATGATGGTATAGGATCCACTGGGGCTGTTGGCCGCTTCGTAGCTGGCGATCGTCGCGTCGGCGGCGGCCAGGAACGCGGCGGCCTCGTCACGGGGGATCGCCTGCTTGAGCAGCACGTAGCCCTGCTCGCGCCACTGGGTGAGCACTGCCTGACTCACGGTCTCCGTGGTCGCCGTATGGGTAGTAGTGGCCATCTCTCCCCGAGTGTAGCATCTTCGGTAGGCGAGCAAGCATCACATGGATACGCAAAAGGAAGCGGCCCGCATCGCGGCGCTGCTGGAGGAACAGAACTACATCGGCGACGACACCATCGTCACCTCGCTGCTGATCGCCGAGCAACTGCGCAAGCCGCTGCTGGTGGAGGGGCCGGCCGGCGTCGGCAAGACCGAGATCGCCAAGGTGCTGGCGCGCGCGCTGGACACCGACCTGATCCGCCTGCAGTGCTACGAGGGGCTGGACGCCAGCACCGCCCTCTACGAGTGGGACTACAAGCGCCAGTTGCTGCACATCCGCCTGAGCGAGCAGGAGAGCACTTCGCTGGCGGAACGGGAACGGGAGCTGTTCGATGAACGCTACCTGCTGAAGCGGCCCCTGCTGCAGGCGATCACGCAGCAGCGCAGTCCGGTGCTGCTGGTGGACGAGCTGGACCGTGCGGACGAGGAGTTCGAGGCGTTCCTGCTGGAGGTGCTGTCGGACTGGCAGATCTCGATTCCCGAGCTCGGCACCGTGAGCGCCAGCCACGTGCCCTACGTGGTGGTGACCAGCAACCGCACCCGCGAGCTGTCGGATGCGGTGCGGCGGCGCTGCCTGTACCTGTGGATCGACTACCCGGACTACGCCAAGGAGCTGACCATCGTGCGGCGGCGGGTGCCGGGCATCGACGCCGCGCTGGCCGACCAGATCTGCCGCTTCGTGGAGGCGGCGCGCACTCAGCCGCTGCAGAAGGTGCCGGGCATCGCCGAGACCCTCGACTGGGCCGCCACCCTGGTGGCGCTGCACCGCGACTGTCTCGACGAGGAGGTGGTCGCCGCCACCCTCGGCGTGGTGTTCAAGAGCCACGACGACGTCACCCACGTGCGCCACCAGACGCGGCAGATGCTGGCGGCGTTGGCGGCGGGGTGAGCTTCGGGCGCGACGTGCCCGAGGAGTTCGCGATGACCGCGACCGGCGCAACCGGTGCGAGCGGCCGCAGCCTGTCGGCGCGCATCGTTCGCTTCTGCCGGCTGCTGCGCAGCGAGGGCGTGGGCCTGGGGCCGGGCGAGCAGGCCGACGCCCTGCGTGCCGCGGCGCTGGCGCTGCACGACCCGCGACGCTTCCGCGTCGCGCTACGCGCCGCCACCGCCAAGACCCGCGCCGAGCAGGAGCTGTTCGACGCCTGCTACGCCAGCTACTGGGAAGACCAGGCGGCGCTCACCGACGAGGATCCCGGCCCGGGAGAGCGCGTGCTGCCCCCCGCGCGTCTGCCGCAGCGTGCCCAGCAGGCGGCGCAGTTTGCCGCCGACCTCGCTACCGACTCCGGCCGCGAGGTCTCTGCCGCCGCCTACAGCCCACAACAGGTGCCGGCGCACACCGACTTCGCGCAGCTCAGCGCCGAGGAGATGGAACAGATCACCGAGCTGCTGCTGCTGATCGGACGTCAACTCGCGCGCTCCCTGTCGCGCCGCTATGCGCCCGCGGCGCGCGGTTCCCGCCTCGACCTGCGCCGCACCCTGCGCGCCGGACTGCGCTCCGGGGAGCTGTTGGAACTGGCCCTGCTGCAGCGCCGCCGGCGCCGGCTGAAGCTGGCCCTGATCTGCGACGTCAGCAAGTCGATGGATCTCTACAGCCGCTTCCTGCTGCAGTTCATGTTCGCCTTCCAGCGCGCCTACCGCCGCATCGAGACCTTCGTGTTCAGCACCAACCTGCACCGCGTCACCGACCAGTTGCGCGGGCGCAACCTCACGCTGGCGCTCGACCTGCTTGCGGCCACGGTGCCGGAGTGGGCCGGTGGCACCCGCATCGGCGCCTCGCTGCACCAGTACCTGGAGCAGTATGGGCGCACCGCCCTGGACCGGCGCACCGTGGTGGCGATCCTGAGCGACGGCTGGGACACCGGCGACATCGAGCTGCTCGGCGCCGGCATGGAAGAGATCCAGCGCCGCGCCGCCCTGGTGATCTGGCTCAACCCGCTGCTCGGCAACCCCGACTACCGGCCCCAGACCCGCGGCATGCAGGCCGCGCTGCCGTTCGTCGACGTGTTCGCCGCCGCCCATAACGCCGCCAGCCTCCGCCGCCTCGCCACCACCCTCGCCGGCCAGCGCAGGTAGGGTCGGAGCCCGCGCCGCGTGCCTGGCTGGCCACTTCAGCCGGGACACGGAGTGGGGCGTAGCCGTTATGATGCAGTGCGATGAGTGACAGCCGCGACCAAGCCCGCTCCCTCGACCGCCTCAAGCAACTCGACCGCGAGATTCACCTGCTGGAGCACGTGACCCTGCTGGTGCAGTGGGACCAGGAGACGTACATGCCGCCGGGCGCGGTGGAAGAGCGGGGCGATCAGCTCGCGTTGCTGGAGGGCGAGGTTCACGCGCGCCGCACCTCGGCCGAAATGGGCGACCTGATCGCGGCCGCCGAGTCACGCACCGACCTCGACCCCAACGACCGCGCGCTGGTGCGCGAACTGCGCCGTTCCTACGACCGCGCCACCCGGCTGCCGGCGGACCTGGTGAAGGCAATCGCGCGCCAGGGCAGCGTGAACCACGCCAGTTGGGGGAATGCGCGAAGCGATTCCGACTTCGCCATTTTCCGCGACGACCTGGAGCGGACCCTGATGCTGACCCGCGAGAAGGCGGATTGTCTGGGTTCTACGGAGACGCGCTACGATCCGTTGCTGGACGAGTTCGAGCCGTGGATGACCACCGCGGAGCTGCGCGGGGTGCTGGATTCGCTGCGCGCTCCGCTGGTGGACCTGCTGCAGCGGATCACGGCGTCGGACATGGATCTCGACGACAGCGTGCTGCGGCGCGATTACGACGTTTCCGCGCAACGTACCTTTAGCGATCATCTACTGGCGGCGCTGGGTTTCTCATCGCAGACCGGACGGCTGGACGTTTCGGCGCACCCCTTCTCCACCACGTTGGGCGCCAACGACGGGCGCCTCACCACCCGGTTCTATCCCGACCTGCTCAGCGCCAGCATCTTCGGCACCATTCACGAATGCGGGCATGGCCTGCACGGACTGGGAGTGGCGCCCGAGCTGGCCACCACCGAGCTGGGCGACGGCACCTCGCTCGGCATCTGCGAGTCGCAGTCGCGCTTCTGGGAGAACCTGATCGCGCGCCGGCGCGCCTTCTGGGAGCACTTCTACCCGCAGTTGCAACCGCGCTTCCCGGCGCTGGCGGATGTGGACCTGGACCGCTTCTACCGCGCGGTGAACGCGGTCAAGCCGTCGCTGATCCGGGTGGAGGCGGACGAGGTGACCTACAACCTCCACATCCTGCTGCGCTTCGGCCTGGAACGGCGCCTGGTGGACGGCGAGATCGAGGTGGCCGACCTGCCGGAGGCCTGGCGCGAGGAGTCGCGGGAGTTGCTGGGGATCGTGCCGGAGCGCGACGCCGACGGCGTGCTGCAGGACATCCACTGGTCGATGTTCCTGATCGGCTACTTTCCCACCTACTCGCTCGGCAACCTGTACGGGGCCCAGTTCCACGCCACCATGGCACGGGAGCTATCCGACTGGGAGGAGCAGGTGCGCCGCGGGGAGTTCGAGCAGATCCTGGGCTGGTTGCGGGAGCGCATCCATCGCCACGGCCGGGTCTACTCCGCCACCGAGATCTGCCGCCGGGTGACCGGCGAGCCGCTCGACGCGAGCTACTTCCTGAACTACCTGGAGGACAAGTTCGGCGAGCTCTATCGCCTGTAGCCGCCCGGATGAATACGCCGGCATTCGACTTCGCCGCCATCCCGAGCCCCATCATCCTGCGCGGCAACGAGGAGCAGGCGTACCGCGACCCCTGCGGGCATTACCACAACGGGATGTTCCGGGTGTGGCACAGCAACGTCCGCGGCCCGGCCGGCTCGAGCTGGAGCGCCGCCACGGCAGTCACCGAGAGCCGCGACCTGGTCGCCTGGAGCGAGCCGCGCGACGTGACGCCGCGCTACCGGGCACTCAACTACTCCAGCCCCGGAAACGTGATCCGCCACGGCGACCGCTGGCTGATGTGCCTGCAGACCTATCCCAGCCGCGACGGCAGACCGGGCGACCACACCGCGCGAATCTTCGCCATGCACAGCAGCGACCTGCAGGAGTGGTCGGAGCCGGAGCTGTTGCGGGTCAAGGGACCGGATGTGGCGCGAGCGGAGATGGGGCGGATGATCGATCCCTACCTGATCGAGGACCAGGCGGAGCCCGGCAGGTGGTGGTGCTTCTACAAGCAGAACGGAGCGAGCCGGTCGTGGTCGCGCGACCTTCGGCACTGGACCTATGCCGGGCGCGTCGATGCGGGGGAGAACGTATGCCTGCTGGCAGAGGGGGGCGAGTACACGATGTTCCACTCCCCCACCAACGGCATTGGGATCAAGCGCTCGCGGGACCTGGAGCGGTGGACCGATCACGGCCTGCTCACGCTGGGGCAGCGGCAGTGGCCGTGGGCGCAGGGGCGCATCACCGCCGGCCAGGTGCTGGACCTGCGCGCCGAGCCGGGGATCGGGCGCTACGTGATGTTTTTCCACGGCAGCAGCCCGGCCGGGTGCGCGTTGCAGGAGGTGCACGGACATGCCTCGCTCGGCATCGCCTGGAGCGACGACCTGGTGCACTGGGACTGGCCGCGAGGGAACGGCGATGCCTGAGCCACCGGCGGCGGCGTTGGGCAGGTGGTGGCTGGCGATCCGGCCGCGCACCCTGTGGGCGGCGGTGGCACCGGTGCTGGCCGGCAGCGCCCTGGCCCTGTGGCACGGCGCCTTCGCCCCCCTGTGGGCGCTGGTGGCGCTCGCCGGCGCGCTGTTGATCCAGGTGGGCTGCAACCTGCACAACGACTGGGCGGACGCGCGCCACGGCGCCGACACCGCGGCCCGCGTCGGCCCCACGCGGGTGACCCAGGCGGGGCTGATTCCACCGGCCCAGGTGCTCGGCGGCGCGGTTGCGATGTTTGCCGGCGCGGCGGCCCTGGGGGTGCTGGGCGTGGTGCGGGCCGGGTGGCCCCTGGCGCTGCTGCTGGCGGCCTGCATCGCGGCCGCCGTGAGCTACACCGGCGGCCCGCGGCCGCTCGGCTACCTCGGGTTCGGCGACCTGCTGGTGCTGGTGTTCTTCGGCCCGGTGGCGGTGGGCGCGACCTACTACCTGCAGGCGCTGGCACTGCCGCCCCTGGTGGTCGCCGTCGGGCTGGGACCGGGTCTTCTGGCCACCGCCATCCTGGTGGTGAACAACGTGCGTGACCGCGTCACCGACGAGCAGAGCGGCAAGCGCACCCTGGCGGTCCGCTTCGGCGACCGCTTCGCCCGCCGCGAGTACCTGGCGTGCCTGCTGGCGGGCGTGCTGCTGCCGCCGGTCCTGCTGCTGGCGACCGGCTCCGGCGCCGCGCGCTGGCCCGCGCTGCTGCCGCTGGTGGCGCTGGTTCCCGCGTTGCGCCTGAACGCGGAGCTGCGCGGTACGGCCCCCGGCCCCGCCATGAACGGGCTGCTGGCGCGTACCGCCCAGGTGCTCCTGCTGCAGGCGCTCCTGCTGCTGGCCGCTGCCGTCCTTGCCGCCCTGCTGGCCGCAGTGCGCTCCGGATGATGCACGCGCCCGCCGCTGGCGACGCTGTCGCCACGCTGGCACCGGAAGAAATCCTCGACCTTACCGCCCTGGGCGAGCGCTTCGGTACCTCACCCGCGCTGCAATGGCACGGCCTGACGGTCAGCTATCGCGACTACGCGCGGCGTGTGGCGCGGACCGCGGCCGCCTTGGCCGAGGCAGGAGTGCGGCCGAACCAGCGCGTCGCGCTACCGGCCGAGCTCGATCCTCCGACCTGGGCCGCTACCCTGTTCGGCATCCTCGCGGCCGGCGCGGTGGCGGTGCTGCTGCCGGCCCGCGCCGCGCCGCGGGAACGGGAACGGCTGCTCGCGCAGACGCGCGCGATCAAGTGGCAGGGCAGGCCGGCGCAAGGTGCGCCGCGGCCGGCGCCGGTGCGCATCGCCATCCACCGCCCGGCCACCGTGGTGTTCACCTCCGGCTCTACCGCCGCGCCCAAGGCGGTGGTGCACAGCACCGCCAACCACCTCTACAGCGCCGCCGGCTCGGCGGCGAACATCCCGCTGGAGCCTGAAGACACCTGGCTGGTGGTGCTGCCGCTCAGTCACGTGGCGGGGCTCAGTATCCTGTTCCGCACGCTCAGCGCCGGAGCCTGCGCGCTGTTCGCCGAGGGCGGCGCGTTCCGCGACGCCGACGACCCGGCCGCCCGCCTGCTGCCGGCCGCCACCCACGTGTCGCTGGTGCAGACGCAGCTTCGCCGCCTGCTGCAGATCCCCCGCTGGCAGGCGCTGACCGGATGCCTGCGCGCCGCCCTGATCGGCGGCAGCGCGCTCTCCGCACCGCTGCTGCGCCAGGCCCGTGACCAGGGGCTGCCGGTGTGCGCCTCCTACGGCTGCACGGAGATGGCCTCGCAGGTGGCCACCACCCGCCCCGGCGACCCCGACGAGACCTTCACCGCGGCACGGGTCCTGCCGCACCGCAAGGCCGCGATCGCCGCCGACGGCGAGATCCTGCTGGGCGGCCGCACCCTGTGCCTTGGCTACCTCGACCAGGAGCGCGTGCGGCCCGCTGCCGGCGCTGGCGGCTGGTTCGCCAGCGGTGACCTGGGCCGGCTCGACGATGGCAGACTGTCGGTCACCGGGCGCCGCGACGCCCGCTTCATCTCCGGCGGCGAGAACATCCAGCCTGAAGAGGTGGAGCAGGCGTTGCTCGAACACCCCGCGGTGCTGGCGGCGGTGTGCGTGGCGGTGCCGGACCCCGAGTTCGGCAGCCGGCCGGCAGCCTTTCTTGCCGTCGAGTCGGGTACGCTCCCCCCGCCCGACATCGAAGCCCACCTCGCCACCCGGCTGGCGCGCTTCAAGCACCCGGCACACTATTTCGCCCTGCCGGCGACACCCTCCGGTTCAGCGACCAGCGCTACCGTCAGCGCCATCAAGCACTCCCGCAGCGCCCTCGCCGCCCTCGCCGCGCGCGCCATCTCCAAGCCGCGCCTGCGACAGCCGTCGCTGCCGTTGCCACAGCCAAACTGACACTGTCGAAGTCCCGCCGCGGTGTGCCCGGTTCCCGTCGTGATACACTGCCATGCGGTGCATCAGGCGTACCGACGATGAACTTCAACGCCACCAATACCACGTTCCGCCAACTGATGGGTAACGGCCTCAGCTACCGGGTGCCGCCGTTCCAGCGCGACTACTCCTGGGGACCTGACGAGTGGGACGACCTGTGGCAAAGCATCGTCGCCCTGGTCGACGACGACCCCGAACCCGCGCATTACCTGGGCTACCTGGTGTTGCAGTCCGCGGATAATCGGGCATTCGACATCATCGACGGCCAGCAGCGCATGACGACACTCAGCCTGCTGATGCTCGCCGCGGTTTCCCATCTGTCCGACTTGGCCGCGCCGGACGACCCGAGCGACCCGAGCGACCCGAGCGACCCGCAGATACGGCGCGCGGAGCAGCTTCGCGCCAGCTACATCGGCTACCTGGATCCGGTCAGCCTGGTGCCGCGCTCGAAGCTCACGCTGAATCGCCACAACGACAGCTTCTATCAGAACTACCTGGTGCCGCTGGAGCGGCTGCCGCAGCGGGGACTGAACGCCTCCGAGCATCTCCTGCGGCGGGCCTTCTCCTGGTTCAAGGAGCGAATCAAGGAGCGATCGCAAGACGATGGAACAGGGGTTGCCAGCTTCGTCGATGGGGCGGTCGACAAGCTGTTCTTCACCGTGATCACGGTCACCGACGAGCTCAATGCATTCAAGGTCCTCGAAACGCTGAATGCCCGCGGCGTACGCCTGTCGGCCACCGACCTGCTGAAGAACTACCTGTTCTCGGTGGTCGCCCGCGGCGATGCTCACGAGTCGGAAATCAACGCGTTGGAGCGCCGCTGGGAGGGTATCGTCGGACTGCTCGGGAGCGAGAGCTTGCCCGAGTTCCTGCGCGTGTACTGGAACAGCCGCAACCGCCTGGTCCGCAAGGCGGATCTGTTCAAAACCATTCGCAGCGTCATCGACGACCGCGGCAGCGCGTTCGCGCTGGTTCGCGACCTGGACCGCCAGGTGCGGGTATACGCGGCGCTGCGCAATCCCGATGACGGCTCGTGGAGCGCCGAGGAACGGGCCGGCCTGTCCCAGTTGCAGATGTTCAACGTGCGCCAACCCCTGGCCCTGCTGCTGGCCACATTCGAACGGTTCTCGGAACAGGACCGGATCGGGTTTGCACGCGTGCTGCGGGCGGTGGTCGTGGTTTCGTTGCGCTACAACGTGATCTGCGGGCGCCAGAGCAACGAGCAGGAGTCGGTCTTCAACCAGATAGCGGTCGCGATTTCAGAGCAGCGCATCGACAGTCCCGGCGCGGCAATCGAGCAACTGCAACCGGTCTATCCGCAAGACAACGAGTTCCGGGCGGCATTCATCGACAAGACGCTGCGCACCACCAGCAGCCGCAACAAGAAGGTCGCGCGCTTCGTGTTATTCCAACTCGAACGGCATGCCTCCGGACGCAGCTTCGACTTTGAGAGTGCCAGATACGACATGGAGCACGTGCTGCCCGAACGCCCGGGCGAGGACTGGCAGCAGTTCGACGATCAGCAGCGCGAGGCGTG
The DNA here is from genome assembly GCA_965203905.1 of Spirochaetia bacterium. Classification (GTDB taxonomy): domain Bacteria; phylum Spirochaetota; class Spirochaetia; order SZUA-6; family Bin103; genus Bin103. The sequence continues at coordinate 573,461 of CBDBDQ010000005.1, forward strand.
CACCTATCGTCTCGGCAACCTGACACTGCTGACCGCCACGCAAAATCGGGACGCCGGCAATTCCGGCTATCCGGCAAAGCGGGCAATCTACCACGGCAGCGAGTTTGCCATCACCCGCAAGCTCGCCGAGGACTACGACACGTGGACCCCGGACAAGATCCGCTCGCGCCAGGCATGGATGGCCCGCCAGGCCACCACCATCTGGCGCATCGACTCCTGAACTGCAATACCCGTGGGATCAGCTCACTCGCGCTCCTGACTCCGGTCGTCGAGGAGTCGGAGCATCATGTGGCGAACGTGTTCCTGTCCGCCGAAGAACACCGCGAGGACGCGGACCACCCGGCATGCGTCACGGAAGGCCATGCGCGCGGCGCTTCCCGGCAATCATCCGGTCCAGCCGTGCGTCCATCCGTTGCTCGCTGACGAACTCGCCTCCGCGCCGGCGGGACAGCAGCTCGCGCAGCGCTGCGTGCTCCAACTCCTCGGCGTCCATTCTTTGCCGCAGCAGGTCGACGCCTTGCTGCAACACCGCGCTGAGGCTTGCGTAGCGCCCCGCCTCCACCAGCGCTTTGGCAAAGGCGTGCTGCTGGTCGGTAAGCGAGACCGAGGACTTGACCGCCACATTGAACCCCTTGGCATCAGGGTAGTACTCCGTAGCACCGCGGTCCATGGCTGGTCCCCGCCCCCGCCGATGCAGGAGGACGTGTCGTCTCTCGCGGCTTCCTCGACAGAGAGATCGGCGCGAGCCTATCATCTCGTTCTGCCATGAGCTACGGCGAACTGATTTCGATCCGCGTTCGGGGACGGGGGGTCGAGAAGGAGCATTCCATCGAACGGTCCGCGGCTGCAGATCCGGGAGAGCCCCTGGATCGGTTCGCCGGCTACTCCTGGACTCACGCGGAGTGGGGCACCCGACACACGGAGATTGCCGCGCAGCTTGACGACGAAGGCGCCGGAGCGGAGTCGGTAATCATCATCTCGGAGCTGCTGGCGGAGGAGCACTTCGACGACGAGGACTACGTCATACTGCGCGAGCAGGACATCGTGTCGGAAGTGCGGGAGACCGCCTGGCGCCGGTTCGAGCGGGAGATCAACGACGAGATGGCGGCCTGGCTGGAGCACCATCGCGATCCTGACGACAAGCACCTTGAGGAGGTGTTCGCGAAGTACGAGAAGCAAGCCCTGCGCATTCTCGAAGAGGAGTACGGGGAGTGGGAGATTCCGTTCGATCGCGACGCGGTGACCCGTCCCCGCAAGGAGACGCAGCGCGAACGGCGCTATCTGCTGCCGAGCCCGTTCGACTTCTGGGACAGCCGCAACAGCTATCAGCAGTATTTCTTTCTCAAGGGGTCGAAGACGGTCGCCAGCAGCGGCACCGGCAGTTCCGGGCAGCGCGCCAATCACACCATCTTCGGGCTCGGCTTCGCGCTTCACGACGCCGTACGACCGATACCGACCCAAATTCTGGTCTACGACCGCGACAACCGGGTCATCGAGGTCGACACGCTCGACCGCTTGTGCCTGGTCGCCCGCGACCTCGGTTCCAACTACGATCTGCCGCACCCCGAAGTGGAGGCCACCGTCGAGCACGTGCTGCGCTGCGACTGGAAGACCCACGACTGGACCTTCGAGCGGCCTCAGCCGTAGCTCCCGGCTCGACAGGGCAAATGATGCTGTACGCAGTGTACAGAAAATCCAATGCTTGCTCAGCCGTGATTAGGGTGAGGGACCGATCCGTTGCATGATGGCAGCTTTGCCAGAGGAGGCGCCGATGCCGACCCGCCAGCAGGCCGAACAGTTCGAGAGGGACGGCTACTTCATTGCCGATGACGCCGTCGACCCCGGCATGTTCGACGAACTAGCCGCCGCCGCGCGCCGCGTCAAGCACAAGGTCCGCTCTGGACAAGTCGATGTCTTCACCCACTGGGCCACCGACGAGAACACCGAGCCGTGGGCGATCCGCGGCCTGCTGGCGCCCGAGTTCGACGAGCCGGTATTCGCCGAGTACCTGATGTCGAAGCCGGTCATGGACTACGTCCACTACTTCATCGGCAGCGACCTGACCATGGGCGCGATCCTGATCTTCACCAATCCCCACCACGCCGACTACTCGATCGGCTGGCATCGCGACTGGGGCAAGCTGGAGCGCGACCCCGACTACGACGCGGAGATGGCGATCCTGGACCGACCACTCACGAGCTGGCGCTGGCACCTTGCGACGGTCGACGACGACGCCTTGCAACTGGTGCCGGGAACGCACCGCCGCTACCGCACCGCGCAGGAACGCCGCTGCCTGCTGGAGACTCGTGACGCGGACATCTCCGGTCAGTTGAGCATCAGGCTGAAGGCGGGCCAGGCCGTCTTCTGGTCCGGCAACACCATCCACCGCGGGCTCAATCGCAAGGACACCGAGCGCCTGACCGTGTCTGCCGGCTGGAGCGTGCACCAGAAAGGCGAGCCGGAACCGGTGGACGAGCGCCTGCGCTGGCGCCTGCGCGACGACGTGCGCGCCAACCTGCCCGCGCCACTGCTGCCCTACTACGACCGCTGGCGCGCCCGACAGGCGGCTTGAAGCTACTCCGAAATGTCCAGCAGACGAACAAGGTGCACCCCTCTCATGGTCTCCGGCGCCACGGAGTGGCCCTGAGCACTACCCTGGCGCGGCGCCGTCCACGATTCGGCCCAGCGCCTCCGGCAGTGCCGTCCAGCCCCCACGTGGCGGGTCGTGGCTCGTACCACTTCGAGCACTGCATCATCTCGGAGCCCTGGGCGGGATGATGTCCTTGGCACACTTCGCTCTTGGCGCATCAGCGACTTGAAACACAGGCTCGGATCAGGCAACTTGAACTGATCAACCAGCTTGGATGGTTCAATGAGCACTGTTCTTGACGACGTTACGAATGAGAGAATCGACGCACAGCATATCCGGCGACGCGTCGAGGACTGGGACAAGCGCTTGCACGCGCTCTATGGCATGATCGGCGGCTGGCTGCCCGCGGGGTGGACCGCCCGTGCGGGTGCGCCGGTGCGCATGCACGAAGAAATGATGCGTGAATTCGGTATCGCCCCGAAGGAGGTTCCGACCCTCGAACTCGTCCACCAGACCGGCGATGCTGCCAGGTTGGAGCCACGTGCGCTCTGGGTCATTGGTTGTAACGGCCGTGTCGACCTGAAACGCGACAGTCATCATTATCTGATTGTCGATCGCGCCGAGAATTTTGAAAGGGCGGACTGGCAGGCAGCTAATGCCCACCGGCGAGGTGAGCGCGAACCCGTCACCCGTGACTGGCTGCTCAGCGTCCTTCAGTGAGTGATTTGCAAGCAATCGCGGATCTATATGCCGAAGTCGACGACAGCCTGGAAGTATTGCGCGACAGGGCCAGTGCCGCAGCCGCAGCCACCGAGCGAACTCGGATCGAACACAAACAGAGAATAAACGACCAAGCCTACTTTGTGCTCGCATGGGGTCAATTGGAGGCCGACATAGTGGATGCGTGTCGCAGCACGATTCGGCACGCTCAAACGCATGGCAACTGGCGCGAACGTCGTGCCTGGACTCTGTACAACCCGGATGATCGGAGATTGTCAGGCCTGAACTTCGAGAACCGGTTGACACTCGTCCTCGAGAAGGGCTCCGACAACTGGAAGAAGGTGTTGCAGCACTACCGCGTCCGCAATCAGATCGCGCACGGCAGACTCCGCTCCCAGCGCATCGACGTCTCCAGCGTAATCGAGGAGTTCTATCTCATCCAGGCATCGCTGGCGCGCAACTGAATCCCTCCGCGATCATGCTGCCCTACTACGACCGCTGGCGCGCCCGGCAGGCGCTTGAAGTTGGTCCGAAATCACGTCCAGCAGACGAACCAGGTGCAGCGGTTTCATGGCCTCCGGCGCCACGGAGTTGCCTTGCGTACTACCCTGACGCGGCGCCGTCCACGATGCGGCCCAGTGCCTCCGGCAGCGCGGTCGGCCTGCCGTGGATGGCGTCCAGCGCCACGTGGCGGGTCGCGGCTCGCGCCACCTCCGTACCGGCCGCATCAAGGAAGCGGTACCCCACCTGGTAGGAGTGGTCGCCGCGCCGGGTCAGGGTGAGCTCCACCTGCAGCCGGTCCCCCACGCGGATGGGCCGGGCGAACTCCGCTTCCACCGCCACCACCGGCAGGCGCACCTCACCCTGGGCGAGGACCTTGCCGATTCCCAGCCCTGCCTGCTCCAGCAGCGCCTCGTAGGCCTCGTGTGCCAGCTCCAGCAGGCGCGAGCAGAAGATGACCCCCGCGGCGTCGCTGTGGTGCAGCCGCACGGTGAGCGGATGGACGAAGTCCGGGGCCGGCATGCTCGACATCGCTCCCAGCGTACCCAACGGCGGCAAACAATGCACAATGTTGGGGACATGGATGGGATGACCGCGGCCGAGGCACGCGATACGGCGATGCGTGCCGATATCCACCTGCTCGGCGACCTGCTCGGCCAGACCCTGGTGCGGCAACACGGCCGCCACCTGCTGGAACTGGTCGAACGGGTGCGCACCCTGAGCAAGAGTGCCCGCGATCCGGCCCCCGACCACCGCGCCGCCGCCGAACTGGACGCCCTGCTGGCGCGACTCGACATGACCGACACCACCAACCTGGTGCGCGCCTTCTCCACCTTCTTTCACCTGGCGAACGTGGCCGAGCAGACCCACCGGGTGGACGAGCACGGCCCGCGCAGCGGCATCGCCCGCGGCCGGCTACGCGCGCTGTTCGATCACATCAAGCAGGACGGGGCGCAGCGCGCCGCCCTGCACGAGGTGGCCGGCCGCCTCGACGTGCGGCCGGTGTTCACCGCCCATCCTACGGAGGCGGCGCGCCGCTCCGTGCTCACCAAGCTGCAGCGCATCGGCGAATTGCTCTACGAGCAGGCGGACCCGCGCCAGACCGCGGTGGACCAGCAGCGCATCCGGCGCCGCCTGGCCGAGGCGATCGACCTGATCTGGCAGACCGACGAGCTGCGTGTTCACCGCCCTACCCCCACCGACGAGGCGCGGGCGGCGATCTACTACCTGCAGGAGCTGCTGCGCGGCGTGAGCGGCGACCTGTTCGACGAGCTGGACGCCCAACTCCAGCGGGTCGGCATCGAGCTGCCGGCCCACGCCCGGCCGCTGAACTTCGGGAGCTGGGTCGGCGGCGATCGCGACGGCAACCCGCTGGTCACCGCGGAGGTGACCACGGCGGTGCTGGAACTGCAGCACGACCGCGCCCTGCAGGAGCTGCTGCGGGCGGTGGACGCGCTGTCCGCTGAGCTCAGCAGCTCGGAGCACATCCACGGCGTGTCGCAGGAGCTAGCCGACAGCCTGCAGCGCGACGCCGTGGCCCTGCCGGCCACCGACCAGGCGGCGCGGCGCCGCAATGCCGATGAGAGCTACCGGCTCAAGCTGGCCTTCATCCGCGCGCGCCTGGAGAACACGCGCCGGCGCATCGCCGAGCGCGCACGCCACGTGCCGCGCCGCGACTACCTGACCGCCGACGAGCTGGTCGCCGAGCTGGAGCTGCTGCAGCGCTCGCTGCGCGCCCATCGCGGCGAGGTGATCGCGGACGGGGCGGTGCGCCGCCTGCTGCGCCGCGCCGCCGCCTTCGGCTTCCACCTCGCGACCCTCGACGTGCGCGAGCACGCCGTGAAGCACCACGCCACGCTGGCCGCGCTGTACCGGCGCCTTCCCGAAGGCCCCGACTACGGGTCGCTGACCCCGGCACAACGGTTCGAGGTGCTCTCCGCCGAGCTTGCCCACCGCCGTCCCATAGGCACGCCGGCCACCAGGCTGGCCGACGAGGCGGGCGCCACGCTGGCGACGATGCAGGTGGTCCGCACGGCCCTGGAGCGGTTCGGCGGCCGCGCCATCGAAAGTTACATCATCTCGGAGACCCTGGGCGCGGACGACGTGCTGGCGGCGGTGGTGCTGGCGCGCGAAGCGGGGCTGGTGGACCTGGCCGCGGGACACGCGGCGATCGGCTTCGTGCCGCTGTTCGAGACTCCCGATTCGATCCGGCAGGCGGATGCCACGCTGCGCGAACTGCTGCGGGAGCCCAGCTACCGCGAGCTGCTGCGGCTGCGCGGCGGCCCGCAGGAGGTGATGCTCGGCTACTCCGACTCCAACAAGCTGGGCGGCATCGCCACGGCGCAGTGGGAGTTGCACCGCTGCGAGCGGCGCCTGCGCGCGGTGGCCGCCGAGTGCGGCGTGCAACTGCGCTTCTTCCACGGCCGCGGCGGCACCGTCGGCCGCGGCGGCGGCCCCACCGCGGAGGCGATCCTGGCGCAGCCGTGGGGCACCGTGAACGGCACCATCAAGATCACCGAGCAGGGCGAGGTGGTGGCCGACAAGTACGCGCTGCCGCGGCTGGCGCGCGACAACCTGGAGCTGACCCTGGCGGCCTCGATCGAGGCTACGGTGCTGCACCGCAGCGCCGAGCGCCCGGAGGCAGACATGGAGCGCTGGAACTCCGCCATGGAGACCGCCTCGCGGGCCGCGTACGCCGCCTACCGGGGCCTGGTTGACCACCCGTCGCTGGTACCTTACTTCCTGAGTGCGACCCCGGTGGAGGAGCTGGCCTCGCTCAAGATCGGCTCACGGCCGTCGCGGCGTCCCGGCACCGGCGCCGGCATCGACGGCATGCGCGCCATCCCGTGGGTGTTCGGCTGGACCCAGACCCGGCAGGTGGTGCCCGGCTGGTACGGCGTAGGCAGCGGACTGGCCGCGGCGCGGGACGCGGGGGTGGATTGCCTCACCGAGATGTACGAGCGCTGGCCGTTCTTTCGCATGTTCCTCTCCAACGTGGAGATGACCCTGGCCAAGACCGATCTGGTCACCGCCCGGCGCTACGTGGACACCCTGGTGCCGGAAGTGCACCGGCAGATCTTCGACCTGATCGCCGCCGAGCACGAGCGCGCGGTGCAGCAGGTGCTGGCCACCACTGGCAAGCCGGCGCTGCTGGCCGACTATCCGGTGCTCAAGCGCACCCTGGACGTGCGCGCGGCGTACCTGGAACCGCTGCACCTGCTGCAGATCGTCCTGCTGGAGCGGCATCGCGGCGCCGACCAGGTGGATCCGCGCGTGGAGCGGGCGATCCTGCTCACCGTCAACGGCCTCGCCGCCGGGCTGCGCAACACCGGGTAGCATGCAAGCCCACTCCGTGACGCGGGAGACTATGGAAACCGTGCAACTGGTTCGTCTGCTTCACATGATTCTCGGGATAGCCGGTCGATGAAGATCCTTCTTACCGGCGCCTGTGGCTTCATCGGCCGCAACCTGATCAGCGAGTTGGAGACGCGCGGGCACGAGCTGCGCCTGCTCGACATGACGCGCCCGGAGCACGCCACCATGTTCCAGGGCGCGCGGGCACGCGCACACGTACCGCTGGAAACCCGTTGGCCGTTCGTGCAGGCGGATATCACCGACGAGGCGGCCATGGTGCGCGCCTGCGCCGGAATGGATGCGGTGGTCCACCTGGCCGGCGAGCCGCGCGGCCTGCCGGAGATCGCCGTGCACACCTTCCGCAGCAACGCACTGGGAACCTTCGTCGCGATCGACGCCGCCCAGCGCAGCGGCGTACCCCGCTTCCTGTGCGCCTCCAGCATCAACGCCTTCGGCACCTTCTTCTGGCGCCTGAGCGGCCAGCCGGCGCCCTACCGGAGCCTGCCGCTGGACGAAGGCTTCGAGCCGGTACCCGAAGATCCGTACAGCCTGAGCAAGATGGTCAACGAGCACACCTGCGCCGCCTACCACCGCGCCTACGGCATGACCGCCATCGCCTTCCGCTTCGCCGGCGTGTGGCCGCAGGCCAGGTACGCGCAGGTGCGGGAGGCCGGACTGGCGCCCACCACCTCCTGGTCGGACGACCTGTACCAGTGGGTGCACGTCGAAGACGTCGCGCGCGGCATCCGCCAGGCGCTGGAAGCGGACCACCTGACCGGCTTCGGGGTGTACACGCTCGGGGCCGCGGATACCCGCTGCCCGGAACCGACCATGGAACTGGTGCGGCGGTTTCGTCCGCTCCTGGCACGGACGCTGGCCGCGCCGCTACCGGGACGCGCTCCCCTGCTGGCCATCGACCGGGCGCGCGAAGCGTTCGGCTACGCCCCGCGGTTCCGGCTCGGTGAATGAGCCTCGACTCCGCACCGGAACTCGCCGCGGGGCCGGCCCCCGGACCGTGGTCCGCTGCTCGCTGTGAACGCGTTGACCGTGATTGATCCGCGTACCAAGGTCCGGGGCCAAGTCCGCACGCTTATCACCCTAAATACTCCCTCAGATGGCACGCGGGACCCAGCAATTCGACCTGCCATTGCGTGTGCAGAGCGATCTGACGACGTAGTCGAACGACACCCGGCGCTGGCGTTCGTTGTAGTCTGATCCCGGATTCGCCAATCGTACGCTCGACAGCACGGCCCCTGCGAGTTGGACGAACCACGCCGGTCTTCGCCGTAGCGTATGCGTGTGAGGATCTGCCCAGGATTCGCCGCACGTCACGGTTGGTCGGCAGAGCACGGTTACCTCGTCGCCACGGCGTCAGAATGGCGATTGGATCAACCTCCAGCATTTCTTCCCACACAGCGGATTCGTCGGCGCTCTCAGAGCCATGGTGGGAGACCTTGAACGCAGATGCCGTTCCTGATGGCCGAGCTTCATCCTCCAGTATTTTCGACCAGCCACGCTGCTCAAGATCCGCTCCGAGCAGCACAGCAATGTCGCCGACCTCAATCCGCAGGGCAACCGCGATTTCGTTTGGTGAGCGGCTAGGGACTCTGGTTTCGGCCTGGCCCGCCCTCGGCAGCAAAGGGGACATCGCTCGCATGAAATCCACGAACGCGTCGTCGGAGGGCGAGAGTGCCCAGATGCGGCACAATCCATGCACGAAGATGCGGCGATTGGCGACGGCCCATGTCGGCACGCCGCCCACCTCGCGGAGCCTGGAGAACACGCTATAGATCTCTCGGACGCCTGAACTGGATGCAGCAAAGTGCCGGTTGTCCAAGGCATGGACCACGCCGAGAAACTCGTCGGCGCAGAGGACGTTGGAGCAGCAGAACTTTGCCTTCCTACATACTGCTGCCATTTGCGCGATGCCACGTATGTGGTCGTCATGCCAATGCGAAGCCACGATGAGCTTCACAGCTTCGCCAGGATCGACGCCAAGAATCTCCAGGTACTCCAAGGCGGTTGGGGCGTCCGTACGGCCGCATGAGTCGACCAGCACCCAGGCGCCATCGCCAACGTGCATGACGATGCTTTCACCGTACCCGGGTCCAAGAAGCGTCAGTTCAAACTCATCGTTCCTTGGGGGATTGCCCCCGTCCGTCACAGCTCGAATGCCCGCCTTGTCTCTCGTGCCCACTCCTTGCCTTGCTGCAGGTCGCGATCGGTAATCCGGGGAAGATCGCGGAATACGATCTGGGAGACACGTTTCTTAGTGCCTGAAGGAGAGCGCTCGTAGCCAATTACCCAGCGAAAGATAGCCCCTACCCGCAATGTGGCCGCGTCGCCATCCGAGATCTCGGTCAAAGGGATGATCGCTTCTTCCTCTTCGTGCGACGAGCCCACCGTCAGGTCGGTCAACGCCGCCACAAACTCGTCGCCGCCAATCTCAAGCACGTGCCCTTCCCACTCCTGCAGAGCGTGAAACGTGGCGGCTGCGGTGGCGTGCGATAGTTTCGGCGGTGCATTCACAACCGAGACAGCACCTGTCCCAGACTGCACTTCATGAAGCGAAACCGAGAAACTCCCCCTTCCCACACCAACCGGACCACGGCTTTCGCCGGAGTTGCTCGCCGGATCTAGGATCAACGCCATCCGCACCGCCTCGTCCACCCTCATGAGTGGTGTGTCAAGGGCCTCTGCACCAGAGCCTTCGTCACTTGAGACATTATGGAGCCCGTACGGCCCGGCAGGTTGGATAGTCTCTCCTGTCAAAGTAAACTCTCTTTCGCTAAAGACAATATGTGATCGACTATACCTTGGCTTCGCCGGAGGGAAACCTCAAATTCATCCCCGAGGAATCGCATGAGTCTCGTTCCGTCCGCGCTTTCGGCATCTTCGACTGCATACTGATCATTCACTTGGACGTAGACCCCCAACCTCCCACCGCTAATCCGGTGGGACGGCCCTACAGTTACATTGATCTCACTGCCCGGCGGCCGGCCCTTCGGCCGGAGCTGCGACATCTTGAGCGTCGTCATTCCACCAGACTCAGCGTTCAATTCAAGTTCCTCAACGTAACACCCCCACGGTTCCACCGGTGCCAGGGCTCTGCCGATGCGGTCCAGTTCAGCCAAGTTGGCTACAGGGACATGAACGTTGCGATTGATACCTATCAGCCGGAGGGGCGTATGGTGGAGGTACTCCTTGAACACGCGCAAGACAAGGTCCCGCACTCGGATGTGAGGCGCTTGGGCGGTCTCCGCTACGAACGTATCGGTCGTCACCTGCAGCGAGAGCCAGTCGAAAGAAAACTGGGTCACCTGCGCATGGGCGACCTGCAACGTTGCCGTGTCGGCAGCGGTGTTCGGGAGCAGTTCGTGCAAAACGAACCAGGCCGGAGTGAAAATCGCCGGATTGAAGTTCCCGCGGAGCACGACTGCCACACCGTCGATCTCCGGGTGAGTCCTCACGCTATGCGCCTTTGGTGCGCTCGGGCGAGCTAGCCGCGCGGGACCGCGGCCGGTATGACGCTCTATGGCCCGCGCCGTCGGTCAGCAGAATAAGCAGCGCCATCAGCATGCGACGCGAATGCCGGCGGTGCATCGCCATTCCTGCCCAGCTACGGCACGGATGTCGGTTTCTCATCGGCGCAAGGATCGGCGTCCGCGACGCTTCCGGCGAGGATTTCAGCCCGTGGGCGGCAGGTGTCGAATATCGTCAGGGTCGTCATGTCTGCGCGGCATGGGGGTGCCTGAGGGCGAGAGCCTGCCAGGCGTCGGGCGCTGACGAACGGCGGTCTGGCGACCCGACCTCCTGCACTATGCCACGTCCACTTCGTTCGTGTCACACCGACATGCGCGACGTGCGCGACGCGGTCGGCGTGGTGAATGGCGTGCGCGCCGATCCATCAACGTGGTGATCCAAGGTGTACATGACAGTCAGTCCACTGCGCTGGACTCAGTCCGCGGTTGGCTCTCTCACCCAACGGGCCGACCGGCCGAGCAGGCGCAGGAGACCGATTACGCCGCCGATGATGCCGGCCAGGGCGAACACGGCGGCGTAGTCGATCAGGGGAATGCGCAGCACCTCGCTCAACCGGCCCCAGCCAAGCGGCACGTATACCGCCAGCACGCCGGCGACGTAGGCCGCCAGGACCAGGCCGCGTACCGGGCGCGACCAGCTCAGGCCGTGCATCTGCGTAATCACGAAGATTCCGCCGAACCCGAACGCGAACATCGGCCACATGCCCTCGCCCTGCATGATCGCCACCAGCGTGCCGTGGGCCAGCACCGCCACCTCCAACGCCAGCGTCCACCAGCGGTTCACGTGCGCGCGGGTCAGGAACAGGCTGCCCTGCAGCAACAGGAGGAACAGGTACAGGAACCCGATCAGGTGCCCGCTGGTGGCCTCCATCGGGTGGTACCAGAACGTGTACACGATCGCCCAGGCGAAGTAATAGCCGTGGTAGCGCCGCGCCACCTCCGTGAGCCGGCGCGGGAACCCGATCCTGGCGCCAAAGAACAGCCCCCGGCGCGGGTTCTCCATCAGCAGCACCCACACCAGCATCACCACCACCGACCCCAGCGAGCTCCAGATCGAGACGTCCTGCGCCAAACCGTCGTACCAGAGATGGGTCTGCACCAGGTGCAACGCGACGAAGAAGCCGTTGACCCCCAGGGCCAGGTAGTTTGCGGAGCGCAGCGAGGCGCTGTAACGGGGCCGGACGCGCCCGGCGGTGCGCTGTGCGTAGGCGATCAGCGCCCAGAACGAGACCTGGTGCAGCAGGTAGAAGCCCCACGCCGTCAGGCGGCTGGCCGCGGTCGGTTCGATCAGCTTCCAGTAGTACCAGGATGCACCGGCGTCGGGGGCATGGGGGACGTCGGCCAGCCGCTCTCCCAGCAGCCAGATGAGCAGCGTGAACGCGAGGCTGACGGCGGCGCCGATCGCCAGGACCCGATACGCCGATCCCGGTGCCCGCTTCATGCTTACGCGTTGGCCTGCGCCCGCTCCCATGTAATAACAATGTCGAAGCCGCACCGAGTACAGGTCAACATTCGCCCATGTCACTGCACTTGGCGTCGTTACGGACCGTGCGCAGCCTTTGTGATCGCGCCTGAGTGGCTACACGGGCGATGCTTCGACTCGCCCCACCAGGGACTGGAAGAAGGCGTTGTCCCACAACTGCAACACGGCCGCGTCGCGGATGAACGGACGCACGTCGCGTTTCGCCTGGTCGAAGTCGAACGCCGCCAGCTCCTTGCGAACCGCTTCGAGGTAGGGCGCGAGATCGAACTCGCGGTCCGGCTGCAGCAAAGAGAAGTCGATGTCCTCGGAGAAGCGCGGCAGACGATGGAAGATGCGCAACGCGGTTGCTGCATAAAACGCCGCGTGCTCGAAGAACCTGGCACGCCACAGTCCCAACAGGGCCAACTCCTGAACGACTTCCTTCAAGGCGTTCTCGTGATCGGCCAGGGTCTGCGGCTGGTAGCGGTCGAGCATCCCCTGCAGCGCGACGTTCATCGGGTCGCCTCCGCGTGGCGCTCCAGCCAGCGCAGGAAGGCGTTCACACTCTGCCGGCGATAGCGCTTCGCCACTTCCCGCACCACGGCCACCCGCATGCGCACGACCGCGTCGAGGTCGACGCGGAGGTCATCCTCCAGCAATCCTGGAATGTCCCGCTGCGCGCGCACCTGGGTAACGCAGGCGATGCGGCCGCACAGCGCCTTCTCCGGTTCTGCCAGAAAGAACGACCCGCCAGCACCGGATTGCAGACCGACACCAAAGCCGTATGCGACTTCGTTGAGCGGACGATAGGTGAACCGGCCCATTGGCGTCTGAAACACTCTCGCTCGCTTGCAGGTGATGCTGGTGATCTCGTCGACCCGTTCGGGAATCAGCCCGTGCCAGGCCAGCGCGGTCTCCAGGGAGACATAGGACGGCCCATAGACGAGGGGCGCCAGTACCAGGGGATCCACTGACGGCGGTCGCCCTGGGAACGTCGGAGCCACGTACAGCCCCTTCCTGACCCGCACCACGTCGCCGCCCAGGCAGAGACTACGCAGCTTGTTCCGGGGCGCGCGGAAGCCCGCCAACCGGTCCATGGCGAGTTGGTAGTCGAACGGATGATCGATGGGCAGCTCGACCCGCATCCCACGCATACCCTGAGAAGTTGACCGCCATGTTGACGTGACGTCAACATAGCGGTCTATTCTTACTACCGAGACGTTCTCCAGCGTCAGCGTAGGCGCTGCATGAACCACCAGTGGTGGCCCTCGAGGTCGCGTGCCTCGTAGCTGCGGTCCGCCCAGTAGCCCGCGCCGTAGTCCTGCGTCGCCGGCTCCGTGGTGATGACGGCGCCGGCCGCCCGCGCCCGTTCGCAGTGGGCGTCGGCGTCGTCGACGTACACGGCCAGCGATTGCGTGTTGGCGCCACCGACCGCCAGCGGCGACCGTGGCCAGGTCCGGTCCGGGTGCAGGCCCACCTGCCCCACCATGACCAAGCCGCCGTTCAGGACGAGCTGTGAGTGGACGATCCGGCCCTGGTCATCGGCGATCCTCTCGCGCACCGCGAAGCCGAAGGCGCGGCTCAACCAGTCGATCGCGGCCGCCGCGTCGTCGTAGAACACCGCGGGGGAGATTCTCGGCCAGCCGTCAGGCGGATTATTCATGCGGAGCGATTGTAGTGGAGTTGCGCCGGTGGAGGCGAGCGATGGGTTAGCCGTCGGTAAACGTCCTGTGAGCGCCGGTTGCCGCCTTGGGCCGTCCCCGGTGTCAGAGCGCAGGCGACCGCGCCCCGGTAGTTGGCGGCACCGGTCGCGATCTGCGCCATGAACGCCGAGTGAACGTCCAGCCGAGAGCCTTTCCCCAGGGTCGAGGGTGCGGTATCATTTCCGGCATTGTGCGGAGCCTCGATGATGCTGCGGCGCCGGGCAACGGCCATCCAGTCCTCGGCGCCGCCGAGGCGCAGACGGTCAGTGCCGAGATCCGACGCCTGCTGGACAACGTCCGCTCGCTGATCTACATCGACCCGCGGACGCTGGAGTACCTGATCGCGGCCAAGATCGCCGGCGGCCACGTGATCCTGGCCGACTCCCACGGCGTCGGCAAGACCTCGCTGGCCAGGGCCCTGGCGCAATCGATCCAGTGGATGGGACCGGGGAGCAGTAACGGGCAGGGCGTCGAAGCGGCCGAGTTCGCTCAAGCCGACGTGTCGGCGGAACACGTGCCGATCGAGAGCTTCAGCCGCATCCAGTGCACGGTGGACCTGCTGCCGCAGGACATCCTCGGCTTCTCCCGCTACGAGCTCAGCACCAGCTCCCTGATCTTCAACCGCGGCCCGATCTTCGCCCACTTCGTGCTGTGCGACGAGATCAACCTGCTCACCCCCAAGACCCAGGGCAGCTTCTTCCAGGCGATGGAGGAGCAGGCGATCTCCATCGAGGGCAACACCTACCACCTGCCCGACCCGTTCTTCATCATCGCCACCATGAACCTCAAGGGCGCGCACCTGTTCCCGCTGCCGGTACCGCAGCTCGACCGTTTCATGGTGCAGCTCTCCCTGGGGTATCCGAGCGACGACGACGAGGAGCGCATCGTCCACCAGCACGGCCGCGACGACTCCTGGAGCGGGTTTGCGCCGGTGGTCGCGCAGGAGCGGCTCAACCAGTGGCAGACGATGGTGGATTCGATCACGATCCATGAGGAAGTGATCTCCTACCTGGTGACCCTGATCCGCCAGACCCGCGGCCACCCCGCCATCGAGACCGGCGCCAGCCCGCGCACGGGGGTCAAGGTGTCGCGGCTGGCGCGCGCGCTGGCGCTGGTGCGGGGCGACAACTGGGTCTCGGTCGACCTGATCAAGGAGATCTTCGGGCCGGCGGTGGCGCACCGGATGATCATGCAGGATCCCGCCACCCCGGCGGCCGGGGTGCTGGAGGAGATCCTGGATACCGTGCCCGTGGACGGCCGGCGGCCAGCCCCGAGAGGCGCGCTGGATGGCGGGCGGCCGGCAACGGTGGCCGCCACCTCCTGAGCCGAAGCATGCCCGCAAGCGGCGTTGCAACCGCCCCCAGCAGCCAGCGCACGCGCTACGGACGGATCGGCTCCGCGAGCGAAGCAGGCGCCGGCGGCGGGCAACGGCCGGGCGCGGCGCAAGCCGGCGGACCGGTGCCGGCGCCCACGGGACGGCGCACGGATGCTGCCCGGCACCAGGGCCTGCACGACGCCGCGCGGCGGGTGCTGCACTACTACCCGCTCACGCTTCCCGGCACGGCCCTCGCCGCGGCGGCGGTCTACCTCCTGGGCAGCGCGTTCGCGAGTGGATCGGCGCACGAGTTCCTGCTCTCCATCACCGGTTTCCTGGTGCTGCTGGTGCTGGCCGGTCTCGGCCGTCTGCAGGCGTACCGCTGCAAGCTGGTGGAGTTCGAGTGGGACAGCTCCGCGCCGCTGGCAGCCCGCGAGCGCGGGGCCCAGCACCGGCTGCGCACCCGCGCCGCACGGAGCTGGCTGTTCTACCGCATCCACCTGCGCATCGTCTGGTGCCTGCGGGCGGGACGGCGCGCCACCCTGCGCGGTTACCGCGAGGTGGCGACGCCGGGCGGCGAGGCGGCGATTCCGCTGTGGTTCCCGTGCAGTGGCCGTCTGGAACTGACCGGACGGCTCACGATCCGCGACGTGTTCGGTCTCACCCGCGCGCAGATTCGCCCGCCGGAGCGGCGCACGCTGGTGGTGCGGCCGGGACTGCTCGGCGAGCAGTCCTCCCCACCGGTGGAAATCTCCGCCGGCTACGACACCACGCAGCGCGCCAAGACCGCCGACGAAGAGCAGTACTTCATGCGCGAGTACATGCCCGGCGACCGCATGAAGGACATCAACTGGAAGGCCACCAGCCGGCTCGGCGAGCTGATCACCCGGATCTCGCCGATCACCCAGGAGCAGACCCAGGAGTTGCACGTGGTGCTGCGCCGCTTCCGCCGCCGCGGCGGCGAGTCGCTGGCGGCGGTGTTGCACCTGGACTTCATCAAGAGCTGGCTGCTCACCTTCCTGCGCGTGGTCAAGCAGCAGCACCCCGAGTTCGTGTTCGTGGTGGACAGCGGTGGCGAGAGTCACCGGGTCGACACGCCGGAGGAGATCGAGGCCCTGGCGCGCCGCCTCGCGGAGTTGCCCCTGACCTCCGAGCTGCCTTCCGCCGACAACGACCCGGCGCGCGAGCTGTTCATCTTCTCGACGGTGTTCGACGAGGATCTGCCCCGCTTCGTGGAGCGCAGCGGCGCGCAGTATGTCAACGTGTTCCGCAGCGTACCCGTCCGGCGCAAGGACGAGGACGCCGCGGACCCTTATCGGATGAGCCTCAGCGAGGCGCCGCTGCCCACCTGTGTCGGCGGCGGCTGGCTGCTGGCCCGCGAGCGGCGCCTGCCGGTCACGGACCCGGTCGCCGGACCGCGGCCGGGCCTGCGTGAAGAACAGCCGCTCAAAGTGAGCTACCTGTGCACCTTCTCTTCCTGACCCGCCTGCTGGTGTACGCCATGGCGGTGGCGATGCCGCTGGTACACCCCGCCGTCACGGTGCCCTACGACCGCGCCGGCTACCTGGTGTGGTTCGCCCTGGTGCCGCTGGAGATGCTGCTGGCCTATGCCCTGCGCTTCGCGGCGACCGGGACCACGCCGCCGGCCGCCCGCGGCCGGACGGCTCGACTGGTCGGCGGTCTACGGAGTTGGCTGCGGCCCACGCACCTGCTGGCCGCCGCGGGGCTGGCGATCGTGGCCGCGATCGCCTTCGGCACCGGCTTCGACAGCGCCGCGTGGCTGGTGGCAGCGGCGGGAGCCGGCGCCTTCCTGCTCACCCTGCTGATCTTCGGCTCGCGCGAGTACGGGCACACCATCGCCGCGGCCGAGCTGTTCTTCATCGGCTACATCTACGTCAAGATGCTGCGCTTTTCGCGCGCTTCGGAGGCGATCTCCGGCGCCAGCTCGCTGCTCACCACGGTGATCCTGCTGGTGAGCATCGGCGGCTTCCTGCTGCACGGCATCGTCATCTACCAGGCCGCGTTCCCCAACCGCCGCCCGGGGGCGGCCCGCGGCGAGGAACGGCGGCGCGGGCGCCGCGAGGTGACCCTGTTTTCCTCCGTCATCATCCCGCTGATCGTGGTGCTGGCCATGATCCTGCCGCCCGATTTCGTCGAGCACCACATCGCCTTCAATGAGCTCAACGAGCTGCCGCCGTCGCCGCCGGTGCCGGTGGACGACTTCAGCACCGCGCCGCCCGGCGGCAACCTGCGTGGCCAGCAGCAGTTCGATCCCCAGGAAGCACCCGGCGGTGGCCAGGGCGAGCAGCAGAACCAGCAGGAAGGGGAAGGCGGCGAAGGCGACGCCGGCCAGATGCCCGGCCTGGTAGGGATCCCGGCGCGGGAGTGGGACCAACGCCGGCAGCCGCAGCAGCCACAACCGCAGCCCGGGTCGGCCGAGGAGAGCGGCGGCTCCGGCGGCGCGCAAAGCGAGCAGGGTCAGGCGGGCGGCGGCCAGGGCGGCCAGCCCAGCGAGGGCAACCAGGGCGAGGAGGGCGAAGAAGGCGACGGCAACCAGGACAGCGGCGACGGCGAAGGCGAGAACCGGCAGTACGCGGTGATGGTCATCGCCAGCCAGGTGGATCCGGTGTACGCAGCCGACGGCTACTTCGGGCTGTTCGACGGCGTGTACGGCTTCTCCTACTCGCGCGAGGAACCACTCAACGACCTGGTGCACCGGCGCCTGTTCGAGACCTGGGAGAATCCCGAGCCGTCCCTCGACCGCGGCCGCAGTCCCATCGAGCACGGCTTCTTCTCGACCATCCCGGAGCGCGTTATGGCCTACCGCCCGCTGGCGGTGGAGCCCACGGTGCAGCAGCGTCGCTATCACCCGTTCGACCTCTCCTACCGGGTCATCTCCGACGTGAGCGATCCCAATCCCGCCGCCTGGCGCCGGGCACGGCCCCTCAACGCGGCCGAACGAGAGCGCATGAGCCCCTTCCTGGAGGTTCCGTTGGAAGGTGAGCAGTGGGCGCGGTTCCAGGGCTATCTGGACGAGTACGTGGCCGACGCGGACAACGACTTCGACAAGATCGATCAACTCCTGCGAAGCTACGCCAACTACCAGTACGAGATCGGTTTTACCGACGATGTCTCGATCTCCCACGTGGACGAGTTCCTGTTCGACACCAAGTCCGGCGACTGCACCGAGTTCTCCAACACCTCGGCGATCCTGGGCCGCATGCTGGGCATCCCGACGCGAGTGGTGACCGGCTATCTAGGCTCCAAGTCCCTGCAGACCCCGCAGCACGCGCGCGGCGCCGCCGTCCTGCGCCAGTCGATCGAACCGCTGCAGGCCTACCCGCCAGAAGACCTGTACCTGATCACCACGGCGCACCGCCACTCGTGGACCCAGTTCTGGCTGCCGGACTTCGGCTGGATGGACTTCGAGACCACCACCCACGCCAAGACCCCGCCACCCGGCATGGACGCCAACTCGCTCGACATCGTGATCCCGATCATCGAGGTGGAAGAGGTGCCGGTGCCGCGCGACTTCATATTCCCGTGGCGGTTCGCCCTGGCCGTGCTGGGGACCCTGGCCGCGGCCGGCATCGTCGGCGCCTACGGCCTCCGCTACGGCCGCGAGGGCTGGCTCACGCTGCGCGCGCGCCAGGCCGACGCCGGTGGCCTGCATGCTCTCGGCCGCCTGCTCTACATGCGCATGGCCAGCGCCGGCTGCGTGCTCAAGCCGCACGCCCATACCGTCCAGGAGTACGCCCGGCAGTACCCGCAGATCGGCCGCTTCGCCGCCCTCTACACCATGCTCCGTTACCGCACCGCCTTCGACCCCGGCGAGCGCGCCAGCACCTGGCAGGAACTCCGCACCCAGTACGAAGCCGCGCTCCAGGGCGTGCGCCAGGGCGGCCTCGTGCAGTTGCTGCGCCGCGCCTTCAGCCTGCGCGCCCTCTACTACTGAGGCTCGGCGCCGGGACGCGCGCAAGCTCGAGTGTCGGCGGCGCCGGTCGGCTACCCGTCAGGCGAGGATGTCTCTCCCCTCCAACCCGAAGCAGTCAGCCGCGTCGAGCATGCGTTGGTCATGGCTGTAGACGGTGTCGAAGCCGTTGTCTGCAGCACATGTCAAATGGAGCGCGTCGGCTGCCCGAACAAACGCACCACCGGAGACGGTCCTGACTCTGACGCAGGCAGCTCGCACCAGTCCGTCAGTGACCGGAATCCATCTCCACAGGCCGCCCTCCTCGTCGCGACGCAGGCGCTCGAAAACGGCACGCACCGCGTCAGCGTCCAGGTTCCCTTCCAGCTCATGCCGCTTCAACGCCGCGAACAACTCCAATCGGCCATGGGAGCAACAACTCAATCCCGACTTTCCGGCCAACCACTCAAGCACCCGCGGGCTCCCCGGCTCGTTGAGATAGCACTTGGCGATGTACGAAGTGTCGAGATAGATGAGCATCAGCGTTGCGACCGGTCCCTGGAGATCAGCTCGGTCGAATCTACGCCGACCGCCGGCATGCTCGCGGGATCGCGCCGAGGAAAAGGCTGGCTGGCGATCTCCTGTTCCGAATACGGCTTGAGCAACGCGATCCGGGTTCCCCGATCGGTGACGATCACCGGCTGCTGCGCTGCCTGACGCACGATCCTGCCGGTGCTTGCATGGAGTTCTCGAATCGAAACCACTCTCACGATGCCCACAAAAGTGACACACCGTGACACATGCCGTCAAGGAAGGATCAGGAAGGATCGCCACAGAGACGACCGTCACGTGAGCGTACGTATCCCGAGTGCCGGAGCCGTTGAGAAGCCACGTGGCAGGTCCGCCCCGGCGCGCCCACCACGACGAGGAAAGTCGGGTACCATAGTCGGTGTGATGGCTGGGTCGAATCGGCAGCGAGGACATGAGACTGGCACCGGGGGAGAAGACATGACGAGTCGTAACCGCGTGGTACGCCCGTTCCTGTCCACTCTGGCCGTTCTCGTGGCGCTGGTAGGTACGCTGGTGCCTGCCACGGTGCATGGGGGCGCGAGCCACGATTGGGTGATGTTCCGCGGCGAGGAGGGGCGCGGGATCACGCGCACGCGGATTCAGCCGCCGCTGGCGGTGAAGTGGCAACTCCAGTTGCAGGCCGGCGGCGAGCAGGCGCGTTCGTTCAACCCGCCGGTGGTGGTGGACGACACCATCTACTTCGGCTCCGACGACGGCAACTTCTACGCCCTGGACGTGCACAGCGGGTACATGCGCTGGATCTTCAAGGCGCAGGCGCCGGTCAACTCGGTGCCGTTCGCCGACCGGGAGCACCTGTACTTCGGCTCCAACGACGGCCACGTCTACGCCGTGGGGCGCGAAACCGGCGAGGAACGCTGGCGCTTCCCCACCGAATACACCGTGCAGTCACTGATCCTGCGCTACGACGACCTGGTGATGTTCACCAGCGACCGCGGCAACACCCACTTCGTGACCGCCGACTCCGGCGAGGAGGTGCACTACATCCCCAACCCGGTGTGGTCCTACCACACCTTCCAGGTGTACGACGGGGTGATGTACTGGGCCCCCGGCCCGCTCGGCCGCGGCGCCAGCTTCGGTGCCTACGACGTCTACGAGAAGGCGTACCTGTGGGTCAAATCGACCACCCCCGGGCTCAACTGGTACTCCTTCCCCGCACTGCGCGACGAAGTGCTGTTCTACTCCGCCGCCGGCACCGGGCGCACCATCACCGGCAACCTGCAGTTCGTCTACTACGCGATCGACCGGCTCACCGGCGAGGAGCTGTGGACGCATCCGGAGGAGTCGTTCTTCGGCGACCAGGGGAGGCTGATCTACCAGCCGTATCGGACCTTCGTCGACAACCTGCGGCTGCTCGACTACCTGGCACCGGCGCTGTGGCGCAACACCGTGATCTACACCAGCGGCGATGCCGTGGTGCGCGCCTTCAATGCCCGCACCGGCCGGCCCGCCTGGCGTTACACCTTCCAGTACCCCACCAGCAGCGCGCCGACGGTGGCCGGCGACCGCGTCTACTTCGGCGTGCGCGGCGACGGCGTTCCCGGCGGCCAGCCGCCGCGGCTGGTGGCGCTGTCGGCCCAGAACGGCAAGCTGCTGTGGGAGATGGACCTGGAAGGGGCGGTGTTGAGCGCCCCGGTGGTGGCCGGCAAGCACCTGATCTTCGGCACCGACCAGAACTACTTCTACGTAATGGAAGAGGTGTTCTGAATGGCACTGCTTCGGCGGTGTAGCAGTCGCGCCGGCGCATCCCCGAGCATGCTCATCTCGCGCAGCGCCCCGACTACCTGACCGCGGACGGAGTTGGTCGCGGCGCGTTGTCGAGGGCGGCGCGCAGGCGTGTCGCCACGATTCGTTCCTCGCCCCGCTGCAGTGTCATCGGGTCTACGAGCACGCCGCTTCCGGTCCGCCGAATGGCGATGCACGGCTCGCCGTTCCACAGCTCGGAGATGACCGCGGACGCCCGCCCCGGATCGAGTTCGACATGGACGCGGGGCGCGAAATCGGGATGCGCATCCTGCCCCCAGCGTTGCACCGACACGGTCGCTGGAGCGGCTGCGGACCCCGCGACGAGGATCCGGGCGATATCGGCCGCCTGCGCCTCCCAGCGAGCCAGGTCCGCCCCGTCGCTGGAGCCAAGAAACAGGTCCACCGCCGCCAGCAGTCCCATGATTTCTTCCTTGCCCACCTTCATCCCGCGGCCGATGCCGCTTTCGGGGCTGGAATTCATGCGCACGGCCGAGACCAGCTCGGGCGTGCCGACCACCAGTCCGGTGCTCTGCGGTCCCGCGAGTCCCTTTCCGCCGCTGAACACCGCCAGCGCCGCGCCCATTCCGGTGAGCTCCGTCAGGTTGGAACGCGGCGGCAACTGCGCGGCGGCATCGACGATCACCGGCACGCCGCACTCGGCGGCTCCATTCGCCACCTCGGCAAGCTGTTCTCGGCGCTGGCTGCCAAGGAAGAACACCACGGCGGCGGTGCGCGGGCCGATGGCGCCTACCAACTCCCCGGTACTCACCGCGGCGCTGGTGCCCACCCGAACCAGCCGGCCGCCGCACGCCTCGATGCCCTGATGGATGTAGCCGTGCGGGTCCACGCTGCCGATCACGAATTCGTTGGCCCACCGCGAAGTGTTGGGCAGGGCGCGCACCCGCTCGACGTCGCCGCCGGTGAGACAGGCTGCCGCCGCCAGTTGCATGCCACTCGCCGCACCGCAGGACACGAACGCCGCCGGCACGCCGATGCGCCGCGCCAGGTACTCGCCGGACTTGACCAGCAGATCCGGCAGGTCCACGTAGGCGCGGGCCGCAGCCTGCATCGCCTCCAGCACCGGCGCCGGCATCAGGCTGCCGCCCAGCGTGGTGATGGTGCCGCTCGCGTTGATCAGCGTACGCACCCCAAGCTGCCGGTAGTCGATCATGCCAACTCATCGTACCGATGGTGCCGTTCTGATACTATCGCCGCCGACATGGCTGTTGACGTATTGGCGGTGTGCGCACATCCCGACGACGCCGAGCTGGGCTGCGCCGGGTTGCTGCTGCGCTGCAAGGCCGCCGGCGCCCGCGTCGGGGTGGTGGACCTGACCCGCGGCGAGCTCGGCAGCCGTGGCAACGCGGCGCTGCGCAACGAGGAACGCGCCCGGGCAACGGCCATCCTGGGGATGGACGTGCGGCTCGACCTGGATCTGCCGGACGGCTTCGTGGAGCGCAGCGTCGAGTACCGAACGCGGCTGGTGGAGGTGATCCGCAGCGAGCGGCCGCGCATGCTGGTGGGCCCCTACTGGGAGGATCACCACCCGGACCACGTCGCCACCAGCCTGCTGATGAAGGACGCCTGGTGGTTCGCCGGCGTGGCCAAGCACCCCGGCGGCCCAAGTCCGCACCGTCCGGAAGCGATGCTGTTCCAACTGTCGCGCTACGTTGCGCGTCCCTCCCTGATCGTCGACATCAGCGAGCAGTTCGCCACCAAGGCGCGCGCCGTGACCTGCTACGCCTCGCAACTGCACCGGCCGGCGGCCGCGGACGCGCCGCCCGACGCCGATGGGGAGCCCGAGACCTACCTCTCGCGGTCCGACTTCCTGGCCGCCTGGGAGGGTCGCCACCGCTACTACGGGCGCATGATCGGCGCCGAATTCGGAGAGGCTTACCTGATGCGCAACCCGGTCCCGATTACCGATCCGATGACCCTGCTGGCCGGCCGGCCGGGGGTGATGTAGATGGCCGCGGCACCGGTGGCACTGGTGACCGGCGGCGGTCGCGGCCTCGGCTCCGGGGTGGCACTGGCGCTGGCGGCGGCCGGCTACTCGGTGGCGATCAACTACCGCGGCGACGCGGCGGCGGCGGCGGCCACCGCGGCGGCCTGCCGCGAGCGCGCCGCGGGTGACGGACAGCGCTTCCATCCGCTGCAGGCTGACGTCGCCGTGGCGGCCGACCGGGCGCGCCTGCTGGCCGCCACCCTGGAGCGGTTCGGCAGCGTGGAGGTGCTGGTGAACAACGCCGGCATCGCGCCGCGGCAGCGCGCCGACCTGCTGGAGGCCACCGAGGAGTCGTTCGCCGAGGTGCTGGCGACCAACCTGACCGGCCCCTACTTCCTCACCCAGGCGGTCGCCCGCCACTGGCTCGGCCAGCCGGCGGAGGCGGCCCGGCGCCGGGCCGTGATCTTCGTCAACTCCATATCCGCCGCCTACGCCTCGGTGAGCCGCGGCGAGTACTGCGTCTCCAAGGCGGGGCTGGCCATGGCGCGGGAGCTGTTCGCGGTGCGCCTGGCGGAGGCCGGGATCGGCGTCTACGAGGTGCGGCCGGGCTTGATGGAGACCGACATGACGCGGGCGGTCAAGGAGAAGTACGACGCCCTGATCGCCGACGGACTGGTGCCGCAGGGCCGCTGGGGCACTCCCGAGGACGTGGGCCGGGCGGTGGCGGCGCTGGTCGGTGGCGACTTCGACTTCTCCCAGGGTACGGTGGTGGACGTGGACGGCGGCTTCAGCCTGCTGCGCCTGTAGCATTCCCCGAGGTAACGCACATGAACATCGACACCGCACTGCAGCCGCACAACCTCGTTCCGGCCGTCGATTCGGCATTCGCGCTGGCGGCCGGCAAGATCCGCGACCTGGACGCGAACTGGGATCCCGCGCGCGGCGCACCCGTGTTCACGGTCGCGGGAGAGTACACCACCCGCGGCTGGACCGAGTGGACGCAGGGGTTCCAGTACGGGGCCGCGCTGCTCACCTTCGACGCCACCGGCGACGCCGGCCTGCTGGAGCTGGGCCGCGCCGGCATGCGCCGCGTGATGCCGGCCCACCTCACCCACGTCGGGGTGCACGACCACGGCTTCAACACCATGAGCACCTACGGCAACCTGCTGCGCCTGGCCCGCGAAGGGCGCTGGCAGGCTACCGCCGGCGACCTGGAGCACCTGCAGTTGGCGATCCGCGTCTCGGGCGCGGTGCAGGCCGCGCGTTGGATCCCGCTGCCCGACGACCTGGGCTACATCTGTTCCTTCAACGGCCCGCAGTCGCTGTTCATCGACACCATCCGCTCGCTGCGCGTGTTGGCCGCCGCACACGAGCTGGGCCAGGTGCTGATGGGCGAGCGCGACCGCCGCATCTCCCTGCTGCGGCGCCTGCTCCAACACCTCGAAACCACCCTCCGCTACAATGTGTTCTTCGGCGCCGGCCGCGACCACTACGACGTGCCGGGCCGGGTCGTCCACGAGGCGCTGTTCAACGTCAACAACGGCGACTACCGCTGTCCCAGCACCCAGCAGGGCTACTCGCCGTTCTCGACCTGGACCCGCGGCCTGGCGTGGGCGATCCTCGGCTGCGCGGAGATGCTGGAGTACCTCGCCGAAGGGTCCCCGGAGGCGATCACAGAGGCGGCCGTTCCGGGACTGGCCACCCATGCCGAAGCGCTGCAGCGGGTGGGCACCGCGGCCACCGTGACCGCCGGGTTCTACCTCGCCAACAGCGCCGCCGACGGCATCCCCTACTGGGACACCGGCGCCCCCGGCCTGACCGCCCTGGGCGACTGGCGCGCCGCGGCTTCCGACCCCTTCAACGACCACGAGCCGGTGGACAGCTCCGCCGCCGCCATCGCCGCCCAGGGCCTGCTGCGCCTGGCCATGCTGCCCGCGGCCGCCCGCCCGCCCGGCGCCGACCGCTTGCTGCCCGCCGGCCTCACAGTCGCCCGCACCCTGTTCGCGGAGCCCTACCTGGCCACCGACCCGGCGCACCAGGGCCTGTTGCTGCACACCATCTACCACCGCCCCAACGGCTGGGACCACGTCCCGGAAGGCCGCCGGATCCCGTGCGGCGAGTCGTGCCAGTGGGGCGACTACCACGCCCTGGAGCTGGCCCTGCTGATCCGCCGCCTCGCCGCCGGCACTACCCTCCCCTGGCGGGCAGCATAGCAGCCGGTTACGTGCGTGGCGGGTCAGTCTACCCGCGGCAACTGAGGCAGGTAGTCGAAGTGGCTGTCACGCGTAAACAGCGACAATTCGTGCTGCGCCGCGAGTGCGGCGATCCACAGATCATTTATCGGAATCGGTGTACCGGCAACTCGCAACTGACGAAAGAGCCCCGCGTAGTGGTGGGTAGTCGCCATGTCCGGACGAAGCACACGGACGCGCGTACGTGACAGGAACCTTGCGAGCACAGACTCGTTACTGGCCGACCGTGAGCCTATGACGAATCCCGCGCGGAGCTCGGCTACTACCATGATCGGTATGTGGATGACGTGGACTCGCCTGAATACTTCCACCGCGTGAGGCTCCGCGTCGCAGAAGTCGCGATACCGATTGGTATCGATGATGATCTCTACCGCCACAGCTCGGGGTCGACGACATCCTGGTCGGCGAGCGCCTGGTCGGTGTCGGGATCGTGCTGCCAGGTACCGATCAGGTCATCCAGGTCATCGAACTCTACCGGTTCCTCTGACAGGCCGAGACCGGCCTGCAGCGCCTCGATCGCCGCCTCGTTCAGGCTCTTTCCTTCCGTGCGAGCTCGCTCACGCAGCATCCTGTCGACGGAGGCCGGCACCTTGCGGATCGTGTACTGCGCCATCTGCATCTATCCTTAGCAGGCAGCATAGGCATGATGTGCATGCACAGTCAAGGTGAGACAGTCGGTGCCGTCGGTGCTCGAGTCTCCGGTGCTTGGCGCTTTGCAAGCATATATGGCATCATTTCTCTGTGACCGTCACCCTCGATACGAACGTTCTGTTTCAGGCGTTCTGCAGTCGGTCGGGTGCGTCGCACGCGGTGTTTCGCTTGATTCGAGACGGGCATCTCCGGCTGGCGCTGTCGGTCCCCGTGTTCGAGGAGTATCGGGCTGTGCTCACCCGCCCCGAGAACATGGAGTTGATGAATCTCGCTGCGGATCAGATCGAGACAATACTGCGATTCGTCGCATTTGTTTCGAGCCCAAGCCTCGTGTACTACCTGTGGCGCCCGAATCTGCGGGACGAGGCGGACAATATGTTCGTAGAGCTCGCGGTGGCAAGTGAAAGCAGCCACTTGATTACGCAGAACACGAGAGACTTTGTGTCTGGCGCCGAGCTGACGCACGATTCCTTTCGAGTTGTGACGCCGTATCAGTTTCTCGTTGAGTGGAGAGAGTCGTATGGGAAATAACACGCACACGCTGACGATCAGGGTTCCCGAAGTCCTGAAGAATCGGATCGAGCGGGTCTCAGCCCTGCAAGGCGTATCGATCAATCAGTTTGCCCTGTACGCATTCACCAAGGAGATCGCGGAACTCGAGAATCGTTCCTATTTCGACGCTATTCTAAGCAAGATCAACAAGAAACAGCTTCTGCGGGCGGTGGATGAAATCCTCGCCGCGGTCCCGGAACGACCCGTTCCCGAGTGGGATCGTTTGCCGGAAACGCGTTCCTGAGGCGAACCATGATTTTCGGACAACGCATCCGCGCGCTACCGTAGCGCGGGCGGCAGGTCGAGGCCGAAGCGCTCGGCGGCGGCGCGCAGCTTGCCGACCGTGCCGGCGGGCAGCGGGATGCCGTTGGCGGTGCGCTCGGCCAGCACCTGCTCCTCCGGCTGGCCCGGCACCAGCACCGGCGGCGCCCCGTCCACGGTGGCCAAGCCATTCATGGCGTCGGACAGCCGGTCGACGTCGCGCTTGAACGCCGCCACGTCGGTGAACGCGGCGATGTCTATGGCGGCGACGAAGCTGTTCTGGGTGCCGCGGCGCGGAGCGTCCTGGCCGCTGATCGTGGTGGCCAGCAGCGGGTTGCCGACCATCAGGCTCGACATGCACTCGAAGATGAGTGCCAGCCCATAACCCTTGTAGCCGGCGGCGGGACGCAGCAGGGCCGCCTGCGCCGGGTCGGTGGTGGGCCGGCCCTCCGCATCCAGCGCCCACTCCTCGGGAATCGCCACACCCTTGTCCAGCGCCACGTCCAGCTTGCCGCCGGCAGCAACGCTGGTGGCCATGTCCAGGCTGATCGCGGGCCGGCGCGCGCCGGGCACGGCGACCGCGATCGGGCTGTTGTGGGTGCCGGCCTGCTTCGCCCCCGGCGGCGCCATGTTGGGCGGACTGCACACCACGGCCAGACCGACCAGGTCGGCCGCCGCGGCCATCTGCGCGTAGTAGGCCATCGCCCCCTGGTGCGAGGTGTTGCGGATCAATCCCCAGCCGATCCCCACAGCCTTCGCCTTGGCCATGACCCGCTCCATCGCCTGCACCGTCACCACCGGACCGAACGCGTGGTCCGCCTCCATCAACAGGGTAGCGGCGGTCTCCCGCTCCACCCTGATACGCGGACGCGGGTTCATCAAGCCGTGGTCCACCGCATAACTGTAGGCGGCGACGCGCTGCACCCCGTGCGAGTCAATGCCGCGCAGGTTGGCCCACACAAGCACCTCGGCCTCCGTGGCGGCGTCATCCTCGGGCATGCCGAGGCCCTCGAACACCCGCGCCGTGAACGCCTGCAGTGCCGCCGCCTCGATGGAACGCGTACCCAGGGACGAGTCGAAGCTCGCCGCCCCTTCCGTAACCCGATACTGCATCTATTCCCCTCGCGCAGGATACCAGATCAGCCAGCTACCACCAGTTCGGCTGTTTCAGTTAAGAGGCCGCAGCAGCGGGATCTCCGGGAGCTCGTTGTGGAGGCGTTCGAACACGTCGACGCCGTCGCGGGTGAGCGCGGTGGGGTCCGCGAGCGGCAGGTCGACGCGCACCTGCTCCAGGCTCGACCAGCACGCCGCGGCCAGCACCTCGAAGCCGGTGTAGGCGTGCTCGACGTTGCACGGGTGGTCGGCCAGCGAGCCGTCGAGCCAGTCGGCGATCTGGGCCGCGTAGCCCTGCTGAATGCGCGGCGACTCCCACGTCCAGCCGGCGCCCGGATCCTCCTTCGAGTAGCCGGGGTTCTCACCACGCGTCCACTCGCCCTTGGTGGCACGGCTCTGCGTGCCCCAGATGCCGGTGTTCTCCGCCCACACCGTGCCCTCGGTGCCGCGCACGGTAAGCCGGTTCACCTGCCAGAGGTCCCCGGAGTCGTAGCGCGGCGCCACCCCGCCGTACTCGCCAAGACCGTACACGCCGCCGGCGAGCTCCAGCCGCAGCAGGCACAGGTCGGGCGACGGGTGGATGTCCTGGAGCTGGGTGCGGCCGTGGACGTGCCCCACCACCCACTGCGGCTGTGCGAAACCGCTGGCCCAGAGCAGGTAGTGGGTGTAGTGGGTGCCGCGGTCGGACAGGTTGCCGCTGGTGGTCGCGTGGATTTCCGTGGTCCGCCCGATGTCGCCGGCGTCAAGCACCCGCTTGAGCTGCTGGAACGAGCTGGTATAGATGTGCTGCTGGCACACTGTCCCCTTGATCCCGGCACCGCGGCAGAGATCGTAGATGCGCCGCGCGTCGGCCAGCGACATGGCCATCGGCTTCTCGAATGCCAGACCGCGCACGCGGTGCTTCGCGGCCAGCTCCACCATCGCCACCCGCACGTCGGGCCGGGTGACGAAACAGAACAGGTCGGGGCGGGTCTCGGCCAGCATCCGGTCGGCGTCCGCGTACTGCGCCACGTCGAGACCGAGCTCCGTGGCGACGGTGTGCATCCGCGCCTCGTCCAGCTCGCACAACGCCACCACCTCGAAGCGTTCGGGGTGCGCCAGCCACCCCTTGAGGTGTGTCGTCCCACGGTTGCCGCAACCTGCCTGCGCCACTCGTATCTTTCCCATGGTTCGGTCCTCCGGTGTCGGGTGATGCTATCGTGCCGTGGAGGGCTCGGCGACGCGTACCAACTGCTTGCCGATGTTCTTGCTGGTGAGCAGGCGCAGGAACGCGCCGGGCAGGCTCTCGAAGCCCTCCGCGATGTCGAAGCGCGAGCGCAGGAGGCCGGCGCGCTGCCAAGCGGCCAGCCGCTCGTACGCCTCGGCCGACCGGTGCGCGTAGTCGCCTGACAGAAACCCCTCGATGCGGGCGCGGGCGACCAGGATCCTGCGCATGAAGCGCGGCCCGATGTCGGGCTGCTCGAAGCGGTCGGCGAGGCTGATCGTGCCCACCACCACCACCCGCGCGAAGGTCGCCAGGTTCTGCATCACCGCGTCCAGAATCGGTCCGGCGGTGTTGTCGAAGTAGACGTCCACGCCGTTCGGGCACACGCGCGCGATGGCGGCGCTCAGGTCCGGCTCCGCGCGGTAGTCGATGCCGTCTTCGTAGCCGATCTCGCGGCACCATGCCAGCTTCTCCGCAGAGCTGGTGACCGCGATCGCCCGGCAGCCGCACAGCTTGGCGATCTGGCCGGCGATCTGACCCACCGATCCGGCCGCGGCCGAGATCACCACCGTGTCCCCCGGCTTGATGCGGCCGGTCTCCAGCAGCGCGAAGTACGCCGTGGGACCGTTGGTGCCCAGGGCATCCAGCCAATGCGGCAGGTCGGCCAGTTCCGGGTCCACGCGCTGCGCGGTTGCCGCCGGCACCGCCGCGTACTCCTGCCAGCCGGTGGTCGCCACCACCAGGTCGCCGGGACGATAGCCGTCCGCATTCGAGCGTACTACCTCGGCCACGGCCGCGGCGGTCATCACCTCGCCCAGGCTGACGCCGGCTGTGTAGTTCTGCTGCCGGCTGATCCGTCCCCGCATGTAGGGGGCGACATCGACATACAACGAACGTACCAGAAGTTCCCCCGCGCCGGGCTCCGGAACCGCTCCCTCCGATAGCGCCCAGTTGTCTTCGCTCGGCATGCCCTCCGGGTACGAGGCCAGCCGCCACTGCCGATTGCTCGTCGCCATGCGCGGCATAGTATCATGGCCGTACCCATGAAGGAGATGGCTCCGATCCGGCTCGGCGACCTCGAAGTTACCCGTGTCGAGGAGATGAACCCATCTGCACGCCACGCTGGTGCTCGGCAGCCACTTCGCACCCCCGACCGCGCGCATCGCCAGCGGCCCACGTACGTGTCGGGCTACGTATTGATCGCCTGAAGCCCGCAGAGCCCGCACGGCGGGATGTCAATCGCAGCGGCAAGCGTGTATCGTGCCCGCGACATGGGCCCCACGGAAATCACTGCACATACGAAGTTTCGGATTGCACCGGTCGATCCCCGCGTATTCGGCGGGTTCCTCGAGCACATAGGCCGGGCGGTGTACGAAGGAGTGTACGACCCCGACAGCGCGCACGCCGACGCCGACGGCTGCCGGGAGGACGTGCTGGCGGCCCTGCGGCGGCTGGACATGACGGCGATGCGCTATCCGGGCGGCAACTTCGTCTCCGGCTACCACTGGCAGGACGGTGTCGGCCTGCAGGCGAACCGCCCGACGGTGCGCGAACTGGCGTGGCAGAGCATCGAGCCGAACCGGTTCGGCACCGACGAGTACATCGGCCTGTGCCGGAAGATGGGCTGGACCCCGATGCTGACGGTGAATCTCGGGACCGGTACGCCGGAAGAAGCACGCGACTGGGTGGAGTACTGCAACTGCCCTCCCGGCACCCGCTACGCCGACCTGCGCGCCGCGAACGGCAGCCGCGAACCGCATGCCGTGAAGCTGTGGTGCCTGGGCAACGAGATGGACGGGCCGTGGCAGCTCGGCCACGTCCCCGCCGACCAGTACGCGATCCGTGCCCAGCAGGCCGCCAAGATGATGAAGGATACCGATTCCAGCATCGAGCTGGTCGCCTGCGGATCGTGCGTCATCACCCTGCCCACCTACATGGAGTGGGACCGGGAGGTGCTCACCCACCTGGGCGACCTGGCCGACTACATCAGCCTCCATCGCTACGTGGGCAATGCGAACGGGGACACGCCGGACTTTCTCGCGGTCACGGCGTCGATCGATCGCCAGATCGAAGAGATGGACGCCGCCTGCCGCTTTGCGCAGGCCCGTGCGCGGGGCCGGAAGCGGGCCTTTCTCGCCTTCGACGAGTGGAACGTCTGGTACAAGGGCGATCAGACGGACGGCGCGGGCAAGTTCGCGCCGCACCTGGTCGAGGAGGTCTACAACCTGGAGGACGCGCTGGTCGTGGCCGGGTTCCTGCACAGCTTCGTGCGCCACGCCGACGTGGTGAAGATCGCCAACCTGGCCCAGATCGTGAACGTGATCGCTCCCCTCCTGACGCGCGGCGACGACCTGCTGATCCAGAGCATCTTCTACCCGTTCGAGATGTTTTCAAGGCGCCGCACCGGCGATGCGCTCCAGCTTGCGGTGGAGGGTCCGGAGTATGAAGGGAAGAGCAACGGCCGCGTGAACTACGTCGATGCCAGCGCAATACTCGACGGCAGCACGCTGCACCTCTTCCTCACCAACCGCAGCGTCGATGCGGCCGCGGACGTGACCCTGGCCCCGGCCGACGTGTCGATCGTGGGGTGCCGGAGCGCCGAGGTGCTGACGGGCCCGGATGCCGAGGCGGCCAATTCGTTCGAGCGAGGTGACGTCGTCAAGGCCGCGCCGTTCGAGGTCGCCACGCGCGCCGGCCGCGCGTACTGCCAACTGCCGCCGCTGTCGTTCGCGGCCATGTCGCTGCAATGCGGCTGACCGGAGGCGGTCGGGAGCGCGCTTCCCCGGCGCCGCCGCGGAGGGCATGACACCCGCGCCGCCCCGTCCACGCGTGCTGCTGACCACCCAACCGGGGTGGGACGTGGCCGTCACCGCGGAGTTGCGCACGCTGGGCGTGCCGGGGCGCTTCCCGGTTCGCCATCGCGGCTCGTCGGTGCTGGTCCCGGACCTGCGCCGCACCAGCCCCGCGGCCCTGTCCACCCCGGCCGTGGCGTTTCGGATCCTGCTGGGTGCCGTGGCGGCGCGCGGTGCAGACGCCGTGTCCACCCTGCTCGGCGCATTGCGCACGGCGGCGCTCAAGCAGCCGATAGTCGAAGCGCTGCAGGGCAGTGCCCGGCGCGGCCTGCGCCGCTACTCGATCGCCACCGAGGTGTACGGCCGTACCTCGGCGAACCGTAAGCAACTCGCGGCTTCGGTCGAGCGGGCGATCCTGACCGCCTTCCCGCGCTGGCAGCGGGCGCCGGAGGCCGGGGCGCGTTTCCTGTGTAAGGCGGACCCCGAGTACGCCGTCCTGGCGCTGCAGACTGCCACCAATCTGTCCGCGGACCCGGGGCTTCGGGCGGGGTCGTTGCGGGAGCACCTCGCCGCCTCCCTGCTGGTGCTGGCAAGAGCCGCTCCGGGCAGCGCCGTCTTCGATCCATTCATGGGCACCGGGACGATCCTGAAGGTGGCGGCGCAACGCTTCGGCGTGCAGTCCTGCTACGGCCTGGAGGTCTCGCGCGACGCCTTCCTGACCGCTCGGCAGCGGCTGTCGGGTACGCCGTCGCATCTTTTCAATGCCCGCTTCGAGGAGTTCGACCTGGACCGGTTGCCGGAGCCAACGCGGCTGGTAGCCAACCTCCCCTTCGGCCACCGCTTCGTGCGCGCTCCCTCGCACCCGCTCATCGGGCTGGTCGAGGGACACCCGTTCGCCGGCCGCCACGTCGCGCTGCTGATGTCCCGCGAGCAGGCCAGGCAAGTCGCGGCCGCAACCGCGCTGCGGGCACGCAACGTCCTGGTGCTCGGTCAGCCGGCCGCGATCCTCTCCGACTCGCCCTTCGCCGAACCCAGCCGCACCAAGCGTTAGTCAGGTCAGCGCCGCAGTGGCCAGCCAGCGATTCACCTGCTGCACCGTGACGCCGTCAAGCGAGTCGACGACCCGGTCGGCGTGATCGAACGGCCACCCGCGCGTGACGTCGTTCGGCACCGCCACCGTGTAGATCCCGGCCGCCTTGGCCGCCTGCGCCCCGTTCGGCGAATCCTCGAACGCCACCGCCTCGGCGGCACTCGTCCCCAGGCCCTCCAGGACCGCCAGGTAGACGTCCGGCGCCGGCTTGGTGTGCTGCACGTCGTCGCGGCAGCGCACGGCAGTGAACGAGTCCAACAGACCGATGCGCTCCAGACGCGCGTCGACCCAGAGATGGGAGGAGGACGATGCCACCCCGAGCCGCAGCCCGGCCGCAACCGCCGCTGCCACCAGCTCCGCCACGCCGGCGCGGGCACCAAGCAAGGCGATGGTGCGGCGATGCCTGACGCCCAACTCGTTTCGCTGCGCGGCGATGTCGACGCCGGGACCGACCACTTGCTGCAGATGTCCGTACGGATCGAGGTGAGACCCCACACAGCGACGCCACAGCGCAGTCGGAAGCTCGACGCCATGGCGCGCATACAATTCGCGTGCGAGCTCGAACGAAGAACTCTCGGTGTCGACGATCAACCCGTCGAAGTCGAATACCAGGGCACGCAGCGCCATTTCTCTGGCGGCGATCTTACCGGGTCATGTCATACGTGGGACAGGCAAGACCCCGCGGGAGGCAGGGGGGCAGGAACACACCCCCGTCGGCGTCACTTGCCGCCCGAAGGGGTTTTCCACAACCGGGAGAATTCGGCCGTGTCGCGCAGTTCCGGTTGCGTCCCGATCGCCTCGACCCTGCCATCGCGCAGCACCACGATGCGGTCCGCGACCGTGAGCAGCGCCCTGCCGGTGCCGCTTACCACGCACAGGGCGCCCTCGCGCGCCAGCAGCCTTACCTGACGGAGGTATTCCTGCTCGGTGGCGGGATCGAGGGCACTGCACGGGTCGTCCAGAACGACCAGCGGCGCGTGGTGGAAAAACGCGCGCGCCGACGCGAGTCGCTGCCGCTGACCGCCGGACAGCCTGGTCCCCGCGGCGCCGACCACCGTCGCGACGCCGTTCGGCAGCGCCGCGACATCGGGCGCCAGCACGGCGGCCTGCAGCGCCGCGTCGACGGTCGGATCGTGCACGCCGGTGCCGGCGCTGTGCTCCAGCCTGACGTTCTCGCGGATCGAGACGCTGAACAGGTGCGGCTCCTGCGGGATGTAGGTGCACACCGGCCAGCGGAACCAGGAGGCCGGGTCGAGCACCACTTCGCCGTTCCACAGGATCGTACCGCTCTCCAGCGGCGCCAGTCCCAGGAGCGCCTTGAGCAGCGTCGTCTTGCCGGCGCCCACCCGGCCGGTGACCGCTACCAGCTCACCCGCGCGGAGGGTAAAGTCGACAGCTCCGGGGGGTGCGGACGGATCAGCCCGATGACTCACCCGTAGGTTGCTGAGTCGTAGTTCCTGCAACGGCTCCAGACCCGACACCGGGACGCCCCGGCGAGCGGGCCGTGCCGAGCTGCTGGGGCCTGCCGCTGCATCGCCCGCTCGGTCACGGACCACCCCAAGTGGACGGGCGGTCTCGCTCCAGTGGCCACGGGGCCTTGCGCCACTCAACGCGCCGATCCTGCGCCACGAGACCCGTGCCTGCCGGTATTGCAGCAGCAAGCCGCCGAACTCCGCGGAGAACTCCCCCAGGAAGGTGAGGTAGTAGGCGAACAGCGCGAAGTCTCCGACCGTGAAGTCCCCGGTGCGCATCGCCGCGGCGGCAACGGCGAGAACCAGCCCGCTGCCGATGGTCGAGGTGGCCGCGAACGCCGACCGGATCGAGCGCTCCAGCAACTGGTCCCGGATCGCCCACCGGGCACGCTCCGCGTCGAGCCGCGCCAGCCGCCCGGCGGCGGACCCCTGCGCGCCGCCGAGCTGGATCGTCTGCCACGCCG
Organism: Spirochaetia bacterium; assembly: GCA_965203905.1. Lineage (GTDB taxonomy): Bacteria > Spirochaetota > Spirochaetia > SZUA-6 > Bin103 > Bin103. Next base: position 608,688 of record CBDBDQ010000005.1, read on the forward strand.
ACAGGACGTTGACCATGAAGCCGGTGGCATCCGCAGCGGCCTGCCGGGATCGGGTTCGTGCTCGGTCGACCCGGCGCCGGGCGAGCTGACTCACCACCAGGACCAGCGCAAGCGGAGCGACGGCGACCGCGGTGATCAACGGATCGATCCGCGCCATTACAAACAGCGCAATCGCGGTGAAGATCACGATGCTGATCTGGTCGACCGCGGTCGCCACCAGAGCCGCCAGCACCGGCGGGTCATCGCGCGCGGTAGCCAGCGCGGCGCCGATCGAGGGCTGCGCCGCAACCGGCTTCCGGTGCAGGAGCGCCTCCAGGATGCCTCGGCGCAGAGCATTTGCAACGTGGAACCGCAGGCGAGCGCTCGCCACTGCCGTAGCCATGATGATCCCCGCAAACCCGGCGGCGAACACCAGAAGCAGCAGCACCCAGCGTCCGGCCTGGCCAAATGCCTGCTGCTCCAGGGCGTCGAAGAAGCGTTTGACGATCAGCCCGGGAGCGAGTTCGGCCAGAGACTGTGCCAGCCACAGAGCCAGACTCAGGGCCACGACGCCGGGGCGGGCGCGGACGAATCCCCGAAAATAGGCAAGGACGCTCACGCCATCTCTCCCCGCGCGAGGAACGCGGCTACGCGGCTCTCGCGGGCAGCTTCCAGTCGGGACCGTGGGATACGCTCGACGATGGCGCCGCGCTCCAGCAGCGCAACGCTGTCCACCAGGTCGAGCGTCGAGCGCCGGTGGGCGATCACCAGGCCGGTGCGGCCGCGCAGGAGCTGCGCCAGGGCACCGCGTACCAGCGCCTCGGTGGCCGGGTCGATGCGCGCCGCCGGCTCGTCCAGGATCACCAGGCTCGGCTCGCGCAACAGGATGCGGGCGATCGCCACGAGCTGCCGCTCGCCGGAGGACAGCTCGCGGCCACCGGGCCCTATGACCGTGTCGACGCCGTCCCCCAAGCCCCGCAACCAGGTACCGGCCGCCAGGCGCTGGAAGGCGCCCGCCACCGCCGCTCCCGACACCGAGTCGTCGAACAGGGCAACGTTGTCGCGCAGGCTCCCCGGCACGATCTCGGTCTCCTGCGGCAGCATCGCTACTCGTTCCCGCAGGTGCCCGCTGCCGAGATCGCCCACCGCCACCTCGCCGAGGCGTACGCTTCCCTCCTGCAACTCGGTCATCCGGACCAGCAGGCGGGCGATGGTCGACTTCCCGCCGCCGGTGCTGCCCACCAGTCCCAGCACCGTCCCCGCCGCCAGCTTGAAGCTGGCCTCCCGCAGCACCGGGGCACCCGCAACGTAGGAAAAGCGTACGCGGTCGAACTCGACCGAGCAGGGACCTGCCGGCAGGCGAGCGGCGCCGTGGAGTGCGGCGTTTACCTCCGACAGCAGTTGGTCGATGCGGGTCAGGGCGGCCTGTGCCTGCTGGAGCTGCTGCATCTCCGTGCGCAGCGCGGACAGCGGCCCCCGGATCAGCTCGCTGTAGCGATACACCAGCCACACGGTGCCGAGGGTCAGCAACCCGGCCCGATGCAGCCCCGCCGCGACGCTCAGCCCCACCGCCATCCCGCCGATGAACAGCAGCGTGTTGACCAGGGACAGCGCGTGGCCGGCCACCTCGGCCGCGACCTCGCGCGGCAGCCACCGCGCCAGCACCCGCTCGAAGCTGGCACGGAGATAGCGCTGTCCGGCCAGCGGCCGCAGCTCTTCCACGGCCTGGAGCCACTCGCTCAGCCGCCCGAAGAAGGCAGCGCTCGCCGCCCGGCTGCGGGCGAAGCGCGGCACGCCCCAGGCACGGACGCGGTCCACCACCACCGCACCCACCACCGCGAACGCCGCCACCGCGACCCCGACGCGCCAGTCCTCAAGCAGCAGCACCACCACGATGCCGCCCGTCATCAGCAGGTTGGCGGCCAGCTCCGGCAGCAGGTCCGACAGCAGACGGCCCAACCTGGCAACGTCGCCGTCGATGCGCTCCAGGAGGGTGCCCGGAGTGGACCGCGCGAAGAACGAATGCCCGAGATCGACGGTATGGCGAAACAGCATGCGCCGCAGGCTGTTCATCGCCTGCCAGGCCAGCACGGCGCCGGCGTGGGAACGCACGATCTCCAGCCCCGAGCCGGCCAGGGCGACCCCGATGAACAGCGCCGCCACGCCCACCAGCCGCTCGACCGCGGCACCGGCCTGCGCCAGATCGAGGAACGCCCGCACCACCAGCGGGCTAGCCACCTGCAGGCCCGCCCCGGCGACCAGCGCGGCGACCACCACCGCGACCCACCCGCGCCGCCCCCGCGTGTGGCCACGGACGAGGGTTACATACTGCGCAAAGCCGGCGCCGGAGGACCGTCGCATGCCCCAACCAATGGGGTGGCGCGGTTTACCCGGTCAACGTGCGTGTCCAAGTCGCTCATGCAGCTCCCGCAGAGCTGCCCGGTTGGACTGCCAATGCAGACGCTCCGTGCAGTCCACGAAAGAGAGCCACTCGGCCCGCGTGTGTTCCGGCGACAACCTGATCGGCAGACGCTCGGCATTTACGGCGAAGCAGTACTCGGGAATCTCAGTGAGGTTCGGTGGCCAGTAGCGTCGCGCACGAAAATGGTGCGCCGGAACGGACGCAACCGTCTGCAACTCAAGATACTCGGTGTCCTGCGGGATTCCTGCTTCCTCTTCGGCTTCCCGCCGTGCAGCTTGGTGCTTGCTCTCGCCTCTGCTACCGCCGCCTGCAATGAACTGCCACACGCTCGAATCTGCACGTAGGAATACCGCGTATTCGATACGCGTCGCAATTCGGCGATATGGGATAACGAGAACCTGAAACGGCATCCTGTCGCGATCGCCGAGATCTCCCATCCGTCGCCCATTACCGAGTATGGCGGCGCGACCGGCGCTTACGCAATTGAGCCGGCAATCCGAGATCGCTAACCTGTCCTGGTGCGGCGCTGGCGCAGTCCTGAAGAGCTGGCGGAGATCGGCCTTTCGCGGAGCCGCGTGCTGATGGTGAACGAGGCGCATGACCACCTGAGGCGCTGCATCCGCACGCGGCGCGTCGGCGCCAGAATGATCGAGCCGGCGCATGCGGCAGGGACGCGGCATCTGGCCGTGGAGGCATTCACTCTCCAATTTGCCGCGACCGCGAACCGCGACCGGCGCCTCGGATCTGGCGATGGCTACCTGGCGCAGCCCGAACTGCGCGATCTGATGACGGCGGCGCTGGAGTTCGGCTGGTCGCTCATCGCATACGAAGCCGACGTGCCGCTGGGAGATCCCCACTTGATGCCCACCGCGAACCAGCGGCAAACCCAGCAAGCCCACAACTTGGCTGCCGCCTTCGGGCGTCTGTCCGCCGGCGCCAAGCTCATGGTCTGGTGCGGCTGGTCACATCACTTCAAACGATCTCTCCGACTGCCTGACGGCAAGGTCGAGTTCATGGGATCGCGGTTCCGGCGCGCGGCCGGGGTGACGCCGTTCTGTATCGACCAATGCCTTACCGTTCGTCTCAACGCAGCGCACCGCCACGAGCCAGCGCTGGTCAAGCGCCATCGCCGTGCGCTGGAGCGCCTTGGCGGTACGGCCGGGTTCCTGGTCGGGTTCGGTGGCGTCCGGTTGAAGCGGATGCCCTGGGCGGGACGCGGGGTGGACGCGGTCATCCTCTCGCTCCACAACGAGATGCAGTGACAGCCGGGACGTTCCCACACGGCTCTCGAGAACGTGGGTTTCTTTCGCCAACTCCCACAGCGGATGATCCTGTTCGGCGAGGTCCACGGGACCAACGAAGCTCCCGAGCTGGTCAGCGCCGTGACCTGCGAGCTTTGCCAAGGGAGGAGCCTCGGTGCTGCTCGCACTGGATGGCGCGCTCAGTCGGCTTGGTCGTAAGCCGGTCGCCAAAAGGGTCAACAGGACCTTGGCGCGCATCGACGATGTGCTGCGCAGGCGCTGGTACCACGACATCTGGGAGGTCGGGAGATGGCCGGGGGCGGGTCTGTGAAGGCTGGCTCAACTACTTTGCCGTCCCGGGGTCGAGCCGGTTCATCCGTGCGTTCCACCGCAGGCTGCAACCTGTGTGGATGCGGGCGCTACGGCGGCGGTCCCCAGCGCGCGCGTTCAGTTGGAGGCGGCTGGCCCGCATGGCCGAAATCCTGTGGCCACGCGCGTCCATCCGCCACCCATGGCCGGACCCGCGGTTTGCCGTCAATCACCCGAGGTAGGAGCCGGATGGTTGAACGACGACGTCCGGATCTGAGCGGGGGTGCACAGCAATGAGCATTCCTACCGCAACTGACGGGCGGGGCTCGGTAACGACCCCGCCTACTCGGGCAGCGAACCCTGCCGCTTGAGGAACCGTGTGCGTCAATCGCGCTCGCGCGGTTCTGTGGGGGCCTGGGGTGGGTAACCGTCCTGGGTTACCGGACACCCCGGCGCGCACCGATCCTCGCTGTCCATGCTGAATCTCTGCACAATTATTGTAAAGCATGGATTTACGTTCCCACGCATTCTACAATCGATCGGTCCATTCGCGAAATGGCGAATTCTTTATTAGTTACGAGACTGTTACGCGAATTCGTGAATCTGACAGATCGATTTCCATCTCATTGCTCTACGATGGTGGCTGTCTTCATCAATTTGTTTTAGAGAGAGGATCTACTAACGTTGGTTCTATAGTATGCCGAGGTGACGGGTCTATCGCGAATTCGCGAACTTCAGAGTACACACTATAGTAATTACGCGAATTCGCGAATTCATGACAGAAACTTCGGTGATTAGGCGAAGATTTTGGGGCGGATTCCAGCTTGACGTCGCTGCGTCCAGTCGGGCATGGTGCAACCTGTGAGTGCCGAGGCAGCCGCCATAGTTGGCGTCGGCGTGGCCCTGCTCGCCGTGCTCGTGCCGCTGATCCTGACCCTGCGTGGCCGTGTAGTAGCTACGCCGCGACCTGCACGCCCTGGCGGAGCGCGTTGCCCGCATCGAGGGTGCGCTGACCGGCCTGTGGCGGCCCACCAACGGCTCGCCTGGATCGGTGGAGCCCCAGGGCGGCTCCCCGGAGAGCACCGGCGAGTGACCCGCCACTTCCGCCGCCGGAGCACACACAGAAAGCGCGCCCGATTCCTCGGATCGCTATTGCTCGCGGCAGTCGTACTGCTGCTTTCCTGCGAACAAGGGCCCGGAACACAGGGGCCGAAGGGTGACCCAGGCGACACCGGGGCGACCGGACAGCAAGGACCTCAGGGGCCGAAAGGCGAACCCGGCGAGATGGGGCCGCAGGGCGAAACCGGCCCGCAGGGGCCGAAAGGTGACCCCGGCGACCCGTTGAACTGGGCCGATGTGCTGTCCGAAAGCGGAATATCCGACGCCATCTACAGCGTTGGTGTGACCCTGGCTTCGAGTACCTCCCGCTACAACTATGTTGTCGGCTCCGCTTTTGCTGCGTATTACTCAACCGGCGTCTGGACGAATGCCCATGTAGCTATGTTGATACGCTACTTGGAAGAGGAAGTATCAGGCTGGACCGTAACGCCGTTTGTGGCGAAGTCAGGAACCCTTATAGGGGGCCCGGATACTTACACGCAAAGGTATCAGATCTTACACCCATACTATGACGGAACAACAGCGTCACCCGATATCGCCTTCATCGGGATCGATGAATCTCTTCCGCAGTTAGCCGAGCTTCTGCCTCGCCGCTTCGTCACTGAGCTACAAGTAGGACAGCCAATTGCTTCGATCGGTTTCCCCGGCGAAACGACTTCCAGACACACCCGTTACGTAATATCAACTTTCAAGGAAGGCACCATTAGTGCACTCCGACCGTACCTGCTATCGACGCAGCCAAGTCCAGAGAACAACAGAATCCTACAACACAATCTGGACACGACAGGAGGCGTGAGCGGTAGCGCGATCTTCGACGCTAACGGGTGGGTTGTAGGAGTCGCCCATGCGGCCGCGGGCGAGTGGGTTACAGGCGCGAATGGCGAGCCGGTGCTTATCAGGACAGGAGCAATCGGATTAGCCATCAGAATTGACGAAGTGTGGACCGCGATTGACCTTTGGGAGCAACAACGCTCCGCGACCGGAAGCTACCCAACACGACGAACAGCGCCGCCCACTAACGGTACCACCCGACCAGTTACCATGCCTTCCCAAAGCCTGGAAACGGCAAAACAATAAGCGTCGGACACCCACCTTTCCGGGCGCGCCACCGTACGGTGGTGAGGACCGGCCCTGGCGTCCCACCAACGGCTCGCCTGCAGTGGCACCCAAGGGCGGCATCCCGGAAGCCACCGCCAAGTGACCCGCCACTTCCGGTAAGACTGCTTCTTTCGCCCGGAGCGTCGTGTAGTTCACCCCCCGCCGGATTGGTCGTCGGTCGTCGAAACAGGGCGCTTGGGGCGCTTGGTACGGAACGGACAGCATCACGGGTGCCGCCAACTATCCCTTCGGGCCTGCTTGTCGTCCGGGCGTCGAGTTGCTGCCTCGCCAGTTCGGACAAGGAGGTCAGGCGTAGATCGGGGTAACCAGGCCGACGCTCGCCTGCTCTGCGATGGTGCGCACCCGAACCATCACGGCCTGAGCGGCATGTCGCGCGTCCGGATGCTTCCGCTCAATCAATCTGCGGACGCTGGTCACCAACCGGCCGTACGACTACGCCGTGGTTCTCACCGGGCGCCGCCACGCTCGCCGCAAGGCCGACCTGCTCAGCACCGAGCCGAAGCCGATGGCCGCGTACTTCCCTCCCGATGAACTGTATCTCGTCCGGGTCAGCTTCCGCGGCGGTTCCACATGGCACTGCCCCGGCCGCCGACCCTGCGGCATCTACGACTTGCCGGCCATCAGCGACCAGCATCCCCTGAACCGGGTCAACCAGTTGCCGCCGAAGGAGCGGAGAGCCCGCGGCTTCGATTCCGAAATCGTGTTGCCGCGCGCTACTCCGTCGCCACCGGCGCATCGCCATCCTTCCGCCGGCGGGGAGTGATTGGCACCGCGGAGAGGCTGGCGGAGGCCGCGGAGCGCATGAAGGCTCTACGCCGTCCGTGGGGTGTCCACGTGGACGGTCACGATTTCGGTGTCGTGGTACTGCTCGTGGCGCACCGATGACGCGAGGTGGCGCAGGAGGCGCAGGGAGATCTCCCGCTCATCCGGAACCTCGGCCGAGCTGGCGTCGACCAGGGCCAGTCGATCCTGGAGGTTGTCATGGCCGGTGGAGGCGATGAACTCCAGCACCGCCCCGCCGTCTTCCTTGCGCGCGACCAGGAGCAGGCGCCGAGCCTCGCCCCCCGCATCCTCCTGTGCCACCAGCGATGCCAGCGTCTCCTCGCCCGCCGCCTCCAGGCGTTGCGTCATCGCCGCGTCCCAGCCGTTGCGCTGCGCGAAGGTGTCGAGGAAGCGGGTGATCTGCGGCAGGTTGGAGAGATCCGCCTCGACCTCCAGCCGGCGGCGGCGCGGTGCGGTCAACTCCATGAACAACGTCATCAGAATCGCCACCAGGCCGCCGGCCGTCATGCCGTTCTGCAGCAGGCCGCCGGCGAACTCGGCGAAGTACTCGGGAAAGATCACGCCGTTCTGGAACCCCACCCCGGCCCAGAAGGAGACCCCGACCACCAGGCCCTTGCGATAGTCGATTCCATCCTGAATCACCATCTTCATTCCGGTCACGAAGAGCATGGCCAGGAGTACCGTGACGTAGGCCGCCGCTACCGGGGGCGGAATCGCCAGCACCACGGCGAGCGCCTTGGGCAGGAACGCCAGTGCCACGAAGATGACGCCGATGGCGATCCCGACGCCGCGCGCGCCGACGCCCGTAAGCTCGGTTACCGCGATGCTGGTGGAATAAGTGGTGTTCGGTACGGTGCCGGCGAGGCCCGAGAGCAGGTTGCCGGTGCCGTCGGCGGCCACCGCACCCTGCACGGCGCGGAAGTCCACCGCCCGCGGCCGGCGCCACGAGACGCGCTGGATCGCCACGCCGTCGCCGATCGTCTCGATGGCGCCGACCAGGGTCACGAACACGAATGCCGGCAGCAACGCCCAGAACACCGGCCCGAAGCCGAGGTCGAAGCCGGGCCACGCGGTGTTCGGGATGCCTACCCACCCCGCCTGCGCGACCGATTGCATGTCGTAGAGGCCGAATGCCCCGGCCACCACCGAGCCGGCGACGACGCCGATGACCGGGGCCCAGAGACGCAGGGGGCCGGCCGCCTTCAGGGCGATGCCGGTGATGATCAGCACGGTCGCCACGGCGCTCACCGGTGCGGACAGCGGCGGCGCACCCTCCGGCACCTGGGTCAGCATGTCGAACACGATCGGCATCACCGTGACCGCGATCAGCATGATCACCGTTCCCGCCACCGTGGGCGTGAGGATCCTGCGCAGCAGGGACAGGCGTGCCGCGAGCACGAACTGGAACAACGACGAGATGACCACCAGGGTGGCGAGCATCGCCGGGCCGCCCTTGGCGAGAGCGGCCACGCACACCGCTATGAATGCCCCCGAGGTACCCATCAGCAGCACGTAGCCGGCGCCGATGCGGCCCACCCGGACCGCTTGCAGCACGGTCGTGGTGCCGCTGACCGCGACCGCCGCAAACACCGCCCACGACAGGTAGGTCTCGCTGCCGCCGGCGGCGGTCACCACGATCGCCGGCGTCAGCACCACCCCGGCGATGCACAGAATCGTAAACTGCAGGCCGAGGCCGAAGGTCAACAGCTTCGGCGGCTTGTCGTTCGGTTCGTAGCGGACGCCGGTGCGGCGGGCGGAATCGTCGGTCTGCATGAGGTCTCCCAGTTCTGGCTCACGCTAGCGGAATCTCGGACTCCCTGTCAAATTCGATTGCGACGCCCCATGCGTCGCTGGAGCCTCCGATGCCGGGCATGATCTCCATTACGCCTGAACCGATCGGGTGCGCGGCGTAGTGCCGCAGGCCCGGTACGGAGGACGGGACTCACCTCTCTCCAGGACCTAACAACAACTCGCTTCATGAGGTTAGCGACTTCGGTTTCGTTGGCCCTGCTCGACTCGCCGCACTAAGGGCGGGTGCTCCGTTAGTATGCGGGCAAACATGGGCAACACAGACTGTACGATTTGCCGGATCGTGGCCGGCGAGCTGCCTTCCGCTCCGGTCCTGGAGGCCCCCGGGGTGGTCGCATTCATGGATCTGCGGCAGCCACAACCGGGCCACGTGCTGGTAGTGCCGCGCGCCCACTACGCACGCCTGGGCGAGCTGCCGGCCGATCTGGCGTGCGCCATGACGCGGGCGGCGTTGCGCCTGGCCGCGGCGATCTACCGCGCACTCGCACCCGCCGGCATCAACCTCACGCTGGCCGACGGCCGCGCCGCCGGGCAGGAACTCATGCACGTGCACCTGCACATCCGCCCACGCGCCCCCGGAGACGGCGTGCTCACCGTCCGTCCCTGCGACCCGTCCGGCCAAGCCGAGCTGTCCGCCCTCGCCGCCCGCATCCGCACCGGCCTGACCGAGTGAGCGGGCAAGCGGCTGCCACGGCTCGGCACGTTTCCGCATGAGAGTCGCGCTCAGCCACTTTGACATCACGCCGCGCCGTGCCGGACCGCCGCCAGCGATGCAGTCGCCAGCGGTCGCGGAGGTCAGGCGTCGGGCTCACACTGTGTCGTCCTGAGCTGCTCAGCCGAATTCCGTTGCCGGCGCTCGGTCCAGAACACGGCGGCAACGCCGCCCGCTTACACGCAAGTGACCCTCACACCTCGCAGGTCACGAATCGTCACTCCTTCGGTACCAGGCGGCCTGGGCCGTGAACATGCGGTGGTACAGGCCGCGGCGAGCGAGCAATTGCCCGTGGGTGCCGTCTTCGACGACGCGGCCGCCGTCGAGCACCAGGATACGGTCGGCCAGCCGCGCCGAGGCGAGGCGGTGGGTGACGATGATGGCCGTACGCTCGGCCGCGATCCTCATGAACCGCTCGTACACCGCCTGCTCCTCCAGCGGGTCGATCGACGCCGTCGGTTCGTCCAGCAGGATCGTATCATGTTCGCGGAACAGCCCGCGTGCGATCGCCAGCCGCTGCCACTGCCCGAGGGAGAGGTCGCGGGTGCCGAACTCGCGCGACAGCATCACGTCCAGGCCGTCGGGGCCCTGCCACAGCTGTTCGGGGACGCCTCCTTCACGCAACGCCCGCAGCAATCGTTCCTCGTCGTCCACCGCCGTGGTGTCGGCCAGGATCACGTTGTCGCGCAGGCTCATCTGGTAGCGCTGAAAGTTCTGGAACACCGCCGAAGTGCCGGCCTGGATGCTGCGCCTGGTCGCCTCCCGCGTATCGACGCCGCGCCTGACCACCTGTCCGCCGGTCGGCACGTAGAGGCCCAACAGCAACTTGGCGAGCGTGGTCTTGCCGGCCCCGTTGGCGCCCACCAGGGCGAGCGTGGTGCCGGGCGCGACTTTCAGATCGACCCCGCTCACCGCTGTCCGCTCGGTCCCCGGGTAGGTGAAAGTAACCGCCCGCGCCGTTATGCCGACCGCGGACTCGCCACCCGCACCATTCTCCATCGGCCGACCCTCATCGCGCTCGAGAAACTCGATGAAGTGCGCTGCCGTGGCACTGGCGCGATAGGACTCGCCGAACATCTCCGTTACCGCCTTGGTCATCAGCATGAACTTGCTGACCGCGTAGACCACCACCGCGAACCCGCCGACGCTGATGCTGCCCCGCGCCAGCAGCAACGCCGCCAGCACAAACGCACCGCCATAGCCGAGCACGACGAGCACGTTCAGGCCCAAGTCTATCCGAGCCATGCGCCGGTCCTCGCGCCAGCGGTGCGTGTTGAAACGGCGGATCGTGTCCCGATAGCGCTGCAGCAGGTGAGATCCAACTCCCAGAATGCGGGTCTCCTTGAAATACTCGCGATCGACCATGCACTGCTCCAGGTATTGGAACTCCCGTAGCATTGGAACCGTCTTACGTTCGAGCTGATAGTAGCGACTACCGCGCACCAAGTGGCTCACGATACGCGGGGCGAAGATCAGCGGTATCACCAACGCCAGCGGTGGAGAGAGCGTATAGAGATATATGCCGGCAAGGGTGAAGAACACCAATTGGAAGACGGGGAATAGAAAGGACAGAAGCATTGAAACCGCACCGTATTTTCCCGCAGAAGCCAACTCCAGACGTTCGTGCGCATCAAGGGTCTCGAAGTCGATCACCTCCAACCGTCTGACCTTCTCATTCATCGTCTCGGTGAGTGCACCAACGCTCTTGCCCCAAAACAACGTGCCGATCGGATCAGCAATCATCTCCAGCAATTCCGGGATCACAAGCACAATCCCGACAACCACAATAGCCTCAACCAGCTCATGCAAGCGCTCGGTGTCGCTGAGCCGCGAGATCACCCGTTCCAGGAGGTGAAATCCGAGTACGTTGGTCGCCATGAGGACGAGATCGACAATCACGAGTGACAGGAATACGACTGGAACCCGGCGGCCCACGATGCCCGTGATGCGGGCCAGGATGCGTAGATAGGAAGGACGGCTATTCTGCTTCATACCAGCTCTTCTGTGCCGTAAACATCTCCGCATACATGCCATCCTGACGCATCAGATCGGTGTGCGTGCCCGACTCGCTGATCACACCCCCGTCGATCACCAGGATCTGGTCCGCAATCTTGGTCGACCCCAGGCGATGACTGATGAACAGAGTCGTCAGCCCCACCGACACCCGGGAGTAGGATTCGTACACCTCGCTCTCCGCAAGCGGGTCCAGCGCTGCAGTTGGCTCATCGAGGATGCGTACCGGCGCCGCACTGGCCAGCGAGCGGGCCACGGCAAGCCGTTGCCACTGGCCTCCCGACACGTCCACGCCGCCAGCCAATACCTTCCCCAGCGGCGTGTCGTAGCCGCGTGGCAAGTGCTTTACGAAGCCGTTGAGGCCGGCGAGCTCCAAGCTTGCTGCTACCGAGGAGTCGTCCTCGGTGGAGAGACCACCAAGGGCAATGTTGTCGCGCACCGTAAGCGAGTAGCGCGCATAATCCTGGAACACGACACCAAAGAGCCCATTCAGGGCATCCTGTGACCACTCCTCGATCGGTATGTCGTTGATCACAATCCTGCCACCCGTTGGCTGATACAATCCCAGCATCAGCTTCGTAATAGTGGACTTCCCAGACCCGTTGGCACCGACGAGCGCGTAGTGGCGCCCCGCATGAATCCGAAAACTGACCCCGTTCAGGACCGGTACCTCCGTACCCGGATACCGAAAGCTGACGCTGTCGAACTCGATTGACTTGAAGGCGCGTTCCGAAACCCGTCGTGTTAGCGACCGGTGTGTCTCAGTCAGGGCCGCGAACCACGTCAGATCGACGAAGTACTCCCGATGTTGGGCGAGACGAGACGTGACATCGACCAGCTCCTGGCTGATGGTGCGTTGTGCATGCAATAGTGCGGTCACCGCCGCCACGTAGAAGGCGACGTCAATCACGCCGGCCTTCAGCGGCTGGAGAAACGCCAGCATAGCGGCGATGATGCCAACAATGATCAGTAGTGCTGCGGTCTTGGTTTGGAGCCAAGTCCGGAGGTTCCACAGCGCCTGCAATCGGATCACAGGGTCAAAGAACGCCCGCCAACGGGAATTCACGTACCTGGTATAACCAAACAAGGTGCGCTCGGAGGCCGCTTCGCGCCCCTGAAGCACCGCTTCAGACAGGTACTCGGCACGGCGCCGGCGGTGTGCAACCCGGCGCTCGAAACCGTACAGCCGGCGCCCGCTCCTCACTCCGAGGAGAACGAACGGTACCATGACCACCATCACCACCAGCACGATCCACCATTCGAGTCGGGCAAGGACGATGGCTATTCCCAACACCCGTACGGCGATGGCGACCAACGCAATGCCATCGTCGAAGGTTTGTTTCGTGGGGCCTCGCTCAGGTGCCGGCTGTGATTCCATCTGCGGGCCCGAAGCGACGCGACGCAACAGGTCAGCGGTCTTGGGATCTTCGATGTATCGATACTCCAGTTGCGCCCGTTTCTCGGTCAGGTCGGAGCGAAAGCCGTTGCGCAGCCCAATTTCGATGCGGGCGTCAGCCAGACCGCGAACGACCGTCTCCAAGACCTCCACCGCGAGTAGCGCGAGAAGGATGATCACCGGCATCGCGATCTCGGCGAACGCGAGCTGGCCGCCCGCGACATCGAGCGCGGTGGCGATGAAGCGCTCGGTGGCCAGCACCAGCAGTGGACCGGTGGCGGCGCCAGCGGCGAGGGCCACGAGGGCCCGTACCACAGCGGCGACCGGGGCGTCCTGGAACACGATCCAGAGACCGCGCAGCAGGGTATAGCGCGACCCGTGGAGCCGCTGCCGGGAACGTGAGCGAAGACCATGGCGTTCTTCGCCAGCACTCACGGGACAGTCGTCCTGGACATGTCTCGCATCCTGAACACCTCGTAGAGGTCCGTCAATAGATAGGGGATCATTATCAAGTGGTACCCGAGCGGTTCAACGCTCGCGCTGATCGCGAAATGACGCGCGGCGAGCGGCCACGACGCACGGCGTGACTGCTCGCGTCAATCCGCCAGTGGAATACCGAGCAATCGCCATCAGATCGGACGCATAAACAGTGAGGTGAGCAATGTGTCAGGAGACAAGCCGGTCACTGCTGAGTTCATCAAGTCTCAGGAGATCCTGTGCTATTCCGCGGACTTTCCATCTGATAGTGCGTAGCGCAGTCGCCGACAATCGTGAATCCCAACCGCTGGTAGAACCTGAGACCACGCGGATTCACCTTCAGCACCTGAAGTTCACAGATTTCCGGGCGAGCCTAGCCTCATCAACAATCCGTGTCATACACGCGAAACCGATTCCACGACCCTGGTACTCAGGGAGAATAAAGAGTTGGTTAACCTTGATCACGTTCGAAGAACGAGACATTGCCAAGAAGCCGACATCTGCGTCACGCAGGCGGATGATCCGAAAGTCTTGTGCGGCAAACCGCCTGTTGTGTAGTTCTCGTTGAGAGCTGTCATCCCAGCCCCAGACATTCTCCACATACTCTTGGAATGCGGCCTTCTTTACAGAAAAAACGAACTCGCTGTCGTTGGCATGCGCTGTACGAAATCCCAGTTCCCTCACCAGAGTCGCCATCAGATCACAACATTCTAACCAGGAATGGCGCAGGAGAAACAGATCTGGGCAAAGCTAATCGCCCAGAACTCCTGTTGGCCCGGCGTCGAAGTACCAATACCGAGCCGTTGGCGGTGCGCGTTGCGCTCAGCCCTGGATATCGACCAGCGCCTGCCCGCAGGCCTCGATCGGGCTGTCGGCGAGCGCGAGCGTCTGTTCTCAGCCGGCGAACGGCAGAGGCTGACCCTCGCCCGCGCCATGCTGCTCGATCGTCCGGTCCTGGTATCGGATGAAGCGACCTCGCAGCTTACCGCAAGGCCGATCAGTCCGAAACTGCTCGGGGCGCGCGAACCGGGAACCGTGATCGTTCATCGCCCCACCGGGTCAGTCCCATCGTCGACCTGCCGCGCATCCTCGTGCTTCAGGGCGGACGCATCGCAGCGGAGGCCAAATCGAATTGCAGAGCCACGCTTGACTAACGCCGTATTCCCCCACTAACGTCCGGGCCCTCAATGGACGTCACTGATCGCGGATTCGCTCGGCAACTGCAGGAACAGCACGCCCGCCGTGACGACCATCTCGGCTGGTTCAAGGCGCTGTATCAGGCGGCACGAGACCGTAACGCACGCATCCCGTGGGCAGATCGGGCGCCGACCTCCCACTTGCTCACTTGGCATCGCGGGACTCGGCACGAACTGAGCAGCCACGCGTGTCTGGTCGTCGGCGGCGGTCTCGATGACGACGGGGAGTACCTCGCGGGCGCCGGCGTTACGGGCGTTGGACATCGCCCCCAGCTCTATCGAGCGGTGCCGAACCCGGTTTCCACGCTCGCGCGTGAACTATCAAGTGCGTGATCTGTTCGATCTTCCAGCCCACTGGAGCGAACGCTTCGACCTCGTAGCAGAGATCTATACCCTGCAGGTACTTCCGACCCATCTGCGCGCACCGGCGCCCGTCGCCATGGTCGCGTTGGTGGCCCTGGGGCGAACGTCGTTGCTGATTACTCGCGGCCGGGACGGCGACGAAGGCAAGTTACCCTGGCCGGTCACACTGAAGGAGCTCAGTGCTGTGGCTGGCACAGGGCTAACCCAAGCCAGATTCCGGGACTTTGTCGACCAGGAAGATCCGCCGGTACGACGGTTCAGAGTCCGCTACGAACGAACCACGAAGCAGGTTCTTAGGCAGACTTCGGTCCGAGGGAGGTGATAGTGGTTGTAGACTTCGATGGTAGTCGTTATCGAGCGGCATCGGCACACCAACAGGAGTGGGGTGCACGGCTGATCGATGAGCTCACGCTAACAGGCAACGAAGATATCCTCGACATTGGCTGCGGCGACGGTTCGCTGACAGCCAGCCTTGCAGAAGCAGTTCCGGATGGCTCTGTCGTCGGCATTGATTCGTCGGCGGGAATGATCCGCACAGCGAGTCGTTTGACTCGGCCTAATCTATCGTTCCGATTGGTCGATGTGTGCGAATCTGAGTACTCCGACGAATTCGATGTCGTATTTACGAATGCTACGCTGCATTGGATAAAGGACCATCAGAGACTGCTTACGGTTCTCCATCGTGCGCTCAAGGAGGGCGGCGTATTAAGAGCGAACTTCGCCGGCCATGGGAACTGTGAAACGCTAAGTGGAGTTGTTAGATCTCTGATGGAGAGTGAAGATTTTAGAGGCGAATTCGATGACTTCGATTGGCCGTGGTACATGCCAACAGTCAATGCGTATAGCGAACTTATGGAGGCATCACGATTTCGCAGCACCAACGTGTGGGGCGAAACCGCAGATAGATTGTTTCCGAACACGGATGCAATGCTCATGTGGATTGACAATCCCGCGATTGTTCCGTTCAAACAGCACTTGCAAGGACCGATTGCAGAGCAGTTCCAGCAAGCGGTGAACGAACGTATGATCGTTGCAACCGCGCGTCCTGACGGACGGTGCTTCGAAATGTTCCGAAGGATCAATATCCTGGCCAGGAAGTAGCACAGCCTGTGGCACTGGAGCGGTGCCGATTCCGGTCGCCGAATGTGATGGTGTTTCGGCTGAGGGAGGCTCGCCGTATGGACCGGGCGCTACCTGCGCGAGTTTGTGGCACGCCGTACGAGCGGTCCGCCGGAGGCAACCTACTTCGCCGTCGTATAGACTGACGTCCAGCATGGATGGAAACCTGCCGACTGTGCGGTGCGCCGAGACTGCTGCAACAGGGACATCGCGGCCCTGATGAGCTGCCCCAACTGCAATCCGGGCATGTGGGAAGTCCACTTGATCCACCGATTCGAGCAACTCTGCACCGCCAATTTTGATCGTGTATCCGGCGGTCACCATCATGTGCGGGTAGCTAGTCCTAACTGGAGGTCACGTGGCAAAGCTGCGGCCCTCTCGACAGGAACAATCCTGCACCTGCCTTGCGGACTCGCCGAGCAGCTCCAGGCTAAACGCATAATCGGGCTGCGCATTCCGGAACAATTCGCCAACCCAGAAATCCAGATCCGAGTAGCAGACACGATTACGCTTACACCTATGGATACGATATCTAGCTCTCTTCGCTCCGCGCAAAGCGCCTTCGGCGTGCACTATTGTTGTGATCAGGAACCAACTCCGTGACGTACACCCCGATACGCGTCCGCCGCAAGAGTGGCAGCAATCGTCTCAGCAGCATGCCGTCTGGTTACCGTCATGTGTCTGTAGAACGACATTGACCTTGATCTGATCTCTCGGGTCTTGCTTAATCTGTGCCATCGCTACTCTTCTAATTGGGATTTATCTTTGATACACCGGTGCAGGACTACAACAGCTTTCGAAAATAGGTAGCAGACTTTTCATAACCCAGTGCTCGGTAGAAACCGGAGGCCCGTCGCGTGGCAAGCGCAACGAGCCTCGTGGCCCGGCGAGCTGCCCACCTCTCGAACGCCGTCATCAACGAACGTCCGACCCCCTTCTTCCTGTGGGTGGAGCTCACCACTATCTCCTCCACCCAAGCCACCCTGCCATTGGCGAAGAAGGTAGTATGCTCGAAGCCGAGACAGTAGCCGACCACTTCCTTGCTATCTACGGCCACCAGGAGTCTGGCATGTTCATCCGTCAATACTTGTCGAAACGCCGTCGAGAACGCCAGTTTCTCTACATCAAACGAAGTAGCTAAGTCGCACGCGAGAGAAAACACTTCATCTCCGTCGTCACACGTGGCTTCTCTGATCCGTATCATGGCCCGGTTCTCCTTTCGCGAGTGTAGCTGGCGGGCACCGTGAGGTAGTTTCTGGGGTGCTAATACACAGTGCCTCACGTCGTCGGTGCCCCGTTGTATGAAGATCCGCCGTTTCCCGTTGTTGCGCAAGGTCCTCGATTTGGCGCGCTACCCCAACGGCTACGTCAAGTTCACGCCGCGGGTGGATCCCGCACCGAAATCTACCGGTTCTCCGACCTGCACGCGGTGTACGAGCGGATCTACGACGCATTCGGTCCGCAACGCCTGCTGTGGGGCAACGATTCCCCGCCCATCTTCCGCAACATCGGCTGCCGCGCAGGCCTGGACCCGTTCCGCGGCCACATGGCGTTCCGCAACGAGGAGGACAAGCAGTGGGACCGTGTACGTTGGTTCGCAACCCTCCCGGCGCAGATCAGATTTCGGTTCTTGCGCCTACGCCGACAAACGGCTGAGCAAATTGGGAAGTTCGTGGAGAGAGGCGATCTCTGCACGCGGTTCCGGGTCGACGACGCTGCGCTGTGCCCTCGACCGATTCAGCCAGATGGAGACCATGCCCACACGGTTGGCTCCACCGATGTCCCAAGACAGCGAGTCTCCTACGTAGACACTATACGCCGGTTCGGCATCCAGGGACGCGAGGGCGTGGCCGAAGATCGCGGGGAGAGGTTTGCCCGATCCGCAGTCGGTGGTAGTAACCGACTCAAAGTATTCGTCCAGGCTGGCCGCCGCAATCTTTGGGAGATGGGTGGCGTTTGATCCGTTAGTGATCACGCCGAGCCGATACTTCGCCCGCAGAGCCACGAGGCAGTCGCGGACATCGGCAAACACCGACGCTCGTGCCCACCGTTGTCGGACGTAGACGCTGGCCGCATGCTCTGCGGCTGGTAACCCCGCGACTGAACATTCGACGAGTGCCGAGCGCCACACTTCGCGTACGACGCTCGGCTCGTCCATGTTCCCCCACGGCGGCGAAGGCACGTCTCGGATCGTACGCCAGACCTGCGTGGCGGCCGTGTAGTAGGCTGAGAGAAGCTCGGCGTGACCTATCCGATTGCGTTCCGCGACCACGTGTGCAGTCGCCTTCACCGAGGATCGCCAGTCGGCGTCGTCGTCTACCAGCGTGCCGTCCACATCGAAGAAAACCGCTTCCAGCATGCACGCTCAGTATATCCCGCAACCACCGGGCCTACAGCACACATCCTGGGTCGCCGCGCCCCTTTCGCCACGACTCAAATCAGGCAGACTGATACACTACCCGTGACTGGCTTCCAGGTGGTGTCCTACGTTATTGAGCGGGTGCCGTATGCACAGGCGGACGGCACGCCGTGCGAGTTGGTCCGCTCACCAACGGACGGAACCCGCGGCCACTGCGTTCGTCCGCGCTTTGCGCGACGACTCTCCGCCGACAGCGCAGGCGCGGGAGTGACGAGACTGTGACAAGATTCATACCGAAGATCGACGATCGGGTTGGGGCATCCGAGAGGTCTCCAGACCGCGGACAGGTGATCGCCGGGGCTGCCTTGGTCGCTACAGCGGGCCTCATGTTCGCATTGGCAGGGATGGCGATCAGGATGGCCAGCGCGACACTGTCCAGCGTCGAGATTCTGTTCTGGCGCAACACCCTCAGCATGCTGATCCTGACGCCGTGGGTGGTGTTGCGTTGGCCTGAATCAGTACGAACGGCGCACGCCGGTCTCATGGTGATGCGCGGCGTGACTGTGGTCGTGTCGCTGCTCTGCTATTACTACGCGGTTACCCTTATCCCTCTGGCCGAAGCCGTTCTGCTGAATTTCAGCGCGCCGATCTTTGTACCCATTCTCGGCTTCCTGCTATTCCGCTTTCCCTTCAACCGAACCGTGCTGGTAGCCGTGACAATCGGCTTTGTGGGTGCCGCCCTCATCCTCAAGCCGGGCACGGGCTTCTTCCAGCCGACTGCTCTGATTGGGCTGGCCTCTGGGATACTCGGCGGGCTCGCCATCGTCGCGCTATGCCGCATGCCGAGAAACGAGGACGCCACCCGCATCGCCATTTACTTCGCGCTAATCGGAATCGTCATCACTGCCGGTCCGGCGCTCATGACGCCGCGCTTGCCACCTACCGAAGCGTGGCCCGCGCTCGTCATGCTGGGCGTGTTCTCGACGGCCGCCCACGTGCTATTTGCACGCGGCTGCCTGATCGCTCCTGCGGACCGAGTCAGTATCCTCAACTACACGTCAGTTTTCTTCGCCGCCTTGCTTGCATGGGTGCTGTGGGATGAACGGGTGGACTGGTTCATGGTTGCTGGCACAGCTCTCATCATCGCAGCCAGCTTCATCGCCGTGCGCGCCGGCAACCACGACAGGCGGGTCAACTCAGCGTGACACGACCCGCGAACAACTCGATGTGCGTCTCTATGGCGTGAGTCGAGCCCATTTCATCTAAAGAGCTTTCGGACTCATACTCGTCTCCAACCCTAAGATCTTGGGGATCTCAGTCAACGATGTCACCTCGTAGTTAGGTTGGGTGTCGGTGTCGTTCGCGACACGTTCTCTGTTGAGCCAGACTGCCGGTGCACCGACACTCTGCGCTCCCGCCACGTCGTTATCAAGTGAGTCGCCTACATGGAGCAGCTGCACAAGTTCACACCCTGCTCGTTGGGCAGCAATCTCGAAGATTCTCGGATCCGGCTTCTTAATCTGTACGTCCTGGGAAAGGACAACAAACGCAACCCATTCTGCAAGACCGCAGTGCTTTGGATAAGTATTTCCATTTTAGAGTAACCCCAACCGGAAATGCGGCACTAACATATCAAAGGTTGGTAGCACATCGGAATACAACTCTATGTCTTCAAAACGGTGTTTCAGATAAATTGCACTCAGATGCGCGGCAAGGTCTCCATCTGGGCATCCAACATGTTCAAGTGTCCGCTCAAACGCCCGTCTCCGGATTTCTTCCAGGTTCCAGATTTTGCCTTCTACCCCTTCAGCAAATTGATTCCGAATTGCAATCATCTTATCTACCGTAAGTTCTAAAGTACGCGGGGTTCGAACACATCTCTGCAACTCCAGCAGTGCGTGCTTGAGCGAATGGCGCATAACCCTCCGAAAATCCCACAAGGTCATATCCGCATCAAAAGAGACAGCCGAAATGTTCAAGTAACTCTCCTCACCTCACCCGCATTACGAATTCTTCCGCGACTCCTTGGCACTGTAGCCGGTATACGACGTCTTGTCCACGTGGTAGCAGTCCTGCTCGCGCTGCAGACCATCTCGATGGCGATGGGCAGGCAGCGCTTGATCGCCGGGGTCACCCTACACTTGCGCCAAGGCGCTTACACACAACGGCCCATCGGCACGGACTGAACTTCATCTCCTCCTGGGGGCTGGCACGTTCGGAGTCGTCGGAAGCGAGGCGGGCGGGCCGCGCTACAGAGTCCCGGCCTTGCTGAACTGGATCGCCGACACGCCTCTCTGCACGCGGCAGACGACGGTGCCGGTGTCACGGAAGGAGTCTGCAATCCGTTCGACCTGCTTCGGAATCGTGTTCGGAGGGAGCTCATCGGCTCGGAAAAACTCGGTCCGGTCCGCCTCGTCGCTTAGCGCGATCTCGCCGCCTACCCGCCGGCAGAGGAACGAGAACACCAAGTCGTTGGCCTCGGGCTTGCTGTAGACCCCGGCCAGCATGGAGACCTCAACCTCAAGCCCGGTTTCTTCCCTGACCTCTCTGATCACGCCCTCCCAGGGCGCCTCGCCGTGCTCCAGCACGCCCCCCGGCAGGTTCCAGAGGTCGTGATCGCGGCGGTGACACAGCAGCACCCGGCGATCACGGTCATGGATTATGGCGAAGACGCCAATGGTGAACGTCGGCTTCATGTCGAATGGTACGCGTTGCGCATGTCGGCGTCAAGGATTGCGTGTGCGGTGTGGTGCGGTGTGCGGGTAGCCCAGGGCGGTCACCCACCCCAGGCCCCCACAGTCCCGAGTTTGCGCGATTGACGCACTCGGTTCCTCAAGCTGCAGAATCCGGTGCAAAAGAGCCACTGATCCGATTATAAGGGAGCCAGCCGTCCGGAAATAAAAAGCCACCCGTCCGGCGGAAAAAAGCCAATTTGAGGCTGCTGCCCGGACGGGGTCTGGTCCGATCCTCCACTACGCTCTCCCGATCCGTACCGGAGGGAGATGCATGGCACGCAGGAGGATCAACATGGAGAAGATCAAGGAGGTCATCCGCTACGGGGTGACCACCGGTCTGAGTGAGCGAGCGATTGGCCGCGCGCTGCAGGTGTCGCGCACCGCGGTGGCGAAGTACCTGGAGTGCTTCCGCGGCAGCGGACTGACCTGGGAGCAGGCGCAGGAGTTGCCCGACAGCGAGTTGCTGAGCGTGTTGGAGGGCAATCGTGCGGCGCGCACCAACGCGCGCTATGAGCGGCTGGTCGAGCGGTTTCCGATGATGGTCAAGGAGCTGCGGCGCAAGGGAGTGACGCTGCAGTTGCTCTGGGAGGAGTACCTGCGCGAACACCCGGACGGCTATCAGAACAGCCAGTTCTGCCACCATTTCCACCGCTGGCGCAAGAGCGCCGAGGTGGCCATGCACATCGACCACAAGGCCGGCGAGAAGCTGTTCGTCGACTACGCCGGCGACCGGCTGGCGATCGTGGACCCGGAGGGCGGCAAGGAGCAGGCGGTGGAAACCTTCGTCGCGATCCTCGGGGCCAGCGAGCTGACCTACGTGGAGGCCAGCGCCACGCAACAGAGCGAGGACTGGATCCGCTCCAACGAGCGCGCGCTGCGCTACTGCGGCGGCTGCCCGCAGGTCATCATCCCGGACAACCTGCGCAGCGCCGTGAGCCGCTCAGACCCCTATGAGCCGGGCATCAATCCCACCTTCGACGCGTTCGCCGAGCACTATGGGCTCGTCATCATGCCCGCCCGCGTCCGCCAGGCACGGGACAAGGCTCTGGTCGAGAACGCGGTGCGGCTGACCTATCAGCGCATCTACGCCCCGTTGCGTGATCGTACCTTCCACTCGCTCGAGGCGCTCAACGCGGCGATCAGGCCGCTGCTCGAGCAGCACAACCGGCGCCGCTTTCAGCGGCTGCCCTACTCACGCCGTGAGCTGTTCGAGCAGATCGAGCAGCCGGCCCTGGCGCCGTTGCCTGCGCACCACTTCCCGCTGCAGCAGACCCGCGAAGTGACGGTCGGGTTCAACTATCACGTCGAGCTGCGCGAAGACCGGCACCACTACAGCGTGCCCTGGCAACTACGCACCCGCGATCCGCGCACCAAGGTGAAACTGCTGTACGACGAGCGCACCGTCACGATCTACTACGACAACGTGCGCATCGCCGAGTACCAGCGTGATCGCCGTCCGGGTGGCTACACCACGCTGCCCGACCACATGCCGCCGCAGCACCGCTGGTACGCCGAGTGGAGTCCGGAACGATTTCTGCGTTGGGGACGGGCGCTCGGCCCCAACGTCGAGGCGGTGATCGAGCAGGTGCTAGGGGACGCCAAGTACCCGCCGCAGGGGTTCCGTGCCTGCCTCGGCATCCTGAACCTGGAGAAGAGCTACGGCGCAGCGCGGCTCGATCGCGCCTGCCGGCGGGCGCTGTCCTACGGTCTGTGCTCCTACCGCCGCATTCAGAACATGCTGAAGCTGGGCTTGGAGGAGGAGCAAGAGCAGCAGCCGCTGAGCTTCCCCAGCCATGACAACGTGCGTGGCAGCCGCTACTACCACTGAGGGGGGTCCGACGATGACCAATAACCAAGCTACCCTCCACAAGCTCGACCAGATGCGCCTGCACGGCATGGCGCGGGCGTTGCGCACCAGCCTCGACACCCAGGGCCAGTGGACCGCCGACGAGTTGCTGGCTCACCTGGTGGATGCCGAGTGGGACGACCGCCATGAGCGGCGGCTGAAGCGGCTGCTGAAGGCGGCCCGTTTTCGCTACCCGGCCGCCATCGAGGAGGTCGACTTCGCACTGCGCCGCAACCTGGACCGGAACCAGTTGCTGCGGCTGGCCGACTGCCGCTGGGTGCAGCACCACCAGGACCTGATCATCACCGGCAAATGTGGCTCCGGGAAGAGCTTCCTGGCCTCCGCACTGGGCCACCAGGCGTGTCTGCGCGGGTTCCGGGTCGGCTACCATGCGTCCTCGCGGCTGTTCGCGGAACTGCGCCTGGCCAAGGCTGACGGCAGTTACGTCCGCGAGCTGGAGAAGATCAGCAAGCAGGCTTTGACGATCATCGATGACTTTGCGCTGGAGCCGCTGGACGCACTGGCGCGGCTGGCACTGCTGGAGATGCTCGAAGATCGCCACGGTCGAGCCTCGACGCTGATGGTGTCGCAGTTGCCGGTGTCGTCCTGGCATGAGGTGATCGGCGAGCCCACCATCGCCGACGCGATCTGTGATCGCCTCGTGCACGGCGCCCACCGCATCGACCTGGAAGGAGATTCGGTGCGCAAGCTGTATGCCGAGCGCGCCAACCGGGATCCAGCCGAGCCGCTGGGATAGCGCCCCGGCCGGCGCCACGACCGCGCCGGGCAGGAGCCGTGCTGCCGCGCGCGGCGCTCCGTGGTCCACCACGAGGTCGCGGCAGCAACGAGCACCGTCGCGGCGGCGATCTCGGGCATGCGGACCCCTCCACGACCGTCTGGCAGCGCTGTTTGGCCGTCAGCGCGCCGCTCGGCGTCAGGGTCGGCTTCTCAGCGGCCCCCTGAGGCCCTTCCCAACCCGCGGCGGTACTCCAGGGTACCCCCGAACATCCGAAAAATGCCCGTCAACGCCGTTTCTCAGCGCCACTGGCCCGCGCGGTCCGCCACACCGGCGTCCGCCTGGACCCGCAATCGAAGGGCACCCCGCGAGCGATTGTCGGTTGCTATTCCGAGCCAACTACCGCTGCCTGCCGCCGGGCCACCGGTCGAGGTCGCGGCAGCACGCCAGCATGAACACCGTCGCGCCCGCGATCGCGGCATTCGCACCCCTCTACCGCCGGCCGCCACCGCCGTTTCGCCGTCAGCGCGCCGCTCGGCGTCAGAGTCAGCCTCTCAGCGGCCCCCTGAGGCCCTTCCCAACCCGCGGCGGTACTCCAGGGTACCCCCGAACATCCGAAAAATGCCCGTCAACGCCGTTTCTCAGCGCCACTGGCCCGCGCGGTCCGCCACACCGGCGTCCGCCTGGACCCGCAATCGAAGGGCACCCCGCGAGCGATTGTCGGTTGCTATTCCGAGCCAACTACCGCTGCCTGCCGCCGGGCCACCGGTCGAGGTCGCGGCAGCACGCCAGCATGAACACCGTCGCGCCCGCGATCGCGGCATTCGCACCCCTCTACCGCCGGCCGCCACCGCCGTTTCGCCGTCAGCGCGCCGCTCGGCGTCAGAGTCAGCCTCTCAGCGGCCCCCTGAGGCCCTTCCCAACCCGCGGCGGTACTCCAGGGTACCCCCGAACATCCGAAAAATGCCCGTCAACGCCGTTTCTCAGCGCCGCTGGCCCGCGCGGTCCGCCCGCACCGGCTCCGCCTGGACCCACAAATCGAAGGCACCGCGTGCGGTCGCCGGTTGCTGTTCCGCGCCGACTACCGCTGCCTGCCGCCGGGCCACCGGTCGAGGTCGCGGCAGCACGCCAGCATGAACACCGTCGCGCCCGCGATCGCGGCATTCGCACCCCTCCGCCGCCGGCCGCCACCGCCGTTTCGCCGTCAGCGCGCCGCTCGGCGTCAGAGTCAGCCTCTCAGCGGCCCCCTGAGGCCCTTCCCAACCCGCGGCGGTACTCCAGGGTACCCCCGAACATCCGAAAAATGCCCGTCAACGCCGTTTCTCAGCGCCGCTGGCCCGCGCGATTCGCCACGCCTGCACCTCGAACAAACCATTCGACACGGCGCTCCGCCAGCCAGATGCTACTCTCCAGCGCATCACGGTGTCGCTTACACAGATCCAACCACCGCCGATGCAGTCTCCTCAGCCAGGGCGGTGTACCAGGCACCGGCAACAGGCCACCCTGGAGGACTCCGGCCAAGTGGCCGTTACCGCTCTTAACCCCCTCTGAGCGCTCTGAGCGCACTGTCAGATTGATTCAAAAAAGCCACCCCGCTATACTGGCTGGTGCAGGGTCGGACCACTCCCCGGTGGCTTTTTATTTCCGGAATGGGTGGCTTTTTTCACCGGAATACGCATCAAGCCGCAGGGTTCGCTACATAGGCAGAGTGAACGAAACGAGCAGGCGGCAGCGGGTACCGCACCAGAAGCCGGGTGAAACGGTGCGCGCCAGCAGGACGTACAGCTTCCACAGTTCGCTTCCGTCGTCCTGTAGCTGCCAAACGAGTTTTGCGTAAGCACCATTGTCGGGACGGTGTGGCGGAAGTCCACGTTGCTGACGCGGCAGCTCGCGCAGTCGCAGTCCTCCCGCACCGCACCGCCTGGGAGGACACTACCTACAAGCGACGGCCGGCGTGACGGCCGAGCCCAGTCGGACTATGGTGCACGGGAGTTCCGCTGTGCAGCGTTTCACGGTCTCTCGCGACGACCGCTATCGCGAGGCTTGGCCGAGCGTCTGCGTCGCGCCGACGGCAACCTAGTGTGCTGCTATGCGGAGGCGGACATTCGACGAGTGCCGAGCCACACTTCGCGTACAACGCTCGGCTCGTCCATGTTCCCTCACGGCGGCGAAGGCTCGTCTCGGATCGTACGCCAGACCTGCGTGGCAGCCGTGTAGTAGGCCGTAAGAAGCCCGGCGCGACCTATCCGATGGCGTTCCGTGACCACGTTTGCAGTCGCTTCACCGAGGATCGCCAGTCGGCGTCGTCGTCTATCAGCATGCCGTCCACATCGAAGAACACCGCCTCCAGCATGCACGCTCAGTATATCCCGCAACCACCGGGCCTACAGCACACATCCTGGATCACAGCACCACCTTCGCCACGACTCATTCCTCCCGATGTCTCCCTAAGTCCTTGCAACACAAAGCACTAGGCAACTGTACATGAGGATCTCTTTGCGAGGTCCAATCGCGCTCTTTAGAGCCGCGGATAGTTGCTCCTCGTGACCGACTGAGTGTGCGAAAGAACTCAGAAGATTCGTGTACTCTTCCACAGTCAGAGTGAGAGACTCGCGTGACAGTGTCCACTCTCTGTCAGAAAAAGAACCGCGCTCATATAGCTCCGCTTTTCCCGCTTGAATCAACTCGTTGAGATAGCTCTCGAATCTGCGAGGTTCTCGCGCCAGATCCGGGAATCCACATTCAACAACGGCAGAGTTCAGCTCATCCTGGAGGACGGAATCAGCGATTATAGGGTGATTCCAAAGCGTGACCAAAGATCCTTTTGGCTTCAGCATAGTGCAAGTCTTTTGTAGCTCACCTCGGGATCGAGCCAATGAAACGAATTTTGCCGCCACTACGGCATCGTATTCCTGTCGTGCGCAGAATTCCTCGAACGTCTGTAGTACAATCTCAAGTCGCCGGTCCGGACAGTTCTGTCGTAGAGTGGTCGCAAGCACGGTACTCCCTGCCGAGAGCCTTGCCTTCGTATGACATGTGACACGATCGTCCAAGGGAACGATGGCCTTCCTTGATCGTATTCTTGCGGCCTCCTGTCGAATGCGAACCGTAAACGGCGGTTAGTGTTCGCGCGCATCGTCAATCACATCCTGTCCTGTACCGGCGCTGCGGATCAACCCTATAGTGTCAGGCGCGCGACGTGAATTGGAAGCGCTCGTCGGGCGTGACGGGCAAGCCGAGGCGGAGTATGGTTCGTAAGGAGTTTCACTGTGCAGCGTTTCACGGTTTCTCGCGACGACCGCTATCACGAGGCGTGGCCGAGCATCTGCGTGGCCGCCGACGGCAACTTGGTGTGCTGCTACGCGGAGGCGGACCGCCACGGCGGGGGGGCGGTGCCCAGCGCCGTGGTGCGCATCAGTGACGACGAAGGGGTCACCTGGTCGCAGCCGATCGTGGTCGGCACCCTCATGGATCGTCCGGCGTCGGGCTACTTCATGTGCCGCTCGATCGTCCGGCTGCTCGACGGCACGCTGCTGCTGGCGGCGGACTGGAACAGGACCGAGTCGATCGCCGGTCCGTCCGAGCGCTGGTACGCCCATCGCGGCCTGCCGTGGAACTGGACCTTCGACCCGGACAGCGGTCCGCTCAGCGAGGCGTGGCTGTATCGCAGCCTCGATCACGGCCGCACCTGGAGCGGTCCCGAGAAGACCGGCTGCCTTACCACCAGCCTCAACCTGAGGCAGATCGGCGACGGCACGCTGTTCCTTTCCGGCGGCCACTTCCGGACAGCGGGCGAGTACGAGGCGCAGGTGCTGTACCGCTCCGAGGACGCCGGGCGTACCTGGTCGGAACCGATCACGGTGGTGGATGACCGCCGCCTCCTCTGCTCGGAGGGCGACCTGGTGGAGATGCCGGACGGCACCCTGGTGCTGTACATCCGCTGCGACAACAACCCCGCCCGGACCGGCATGAAGGCGTTCTCCAGCGACGGCGGCAGAAGCTGGGACGGGCCCTACGCCGCGGGGTACTGGCCGATCATCGGGCGCGTCAACGCCGGCCTGCTGTCCAGCGGCGAGGTGCTGGTGGTGCACCGCATGGGCGGCTTCGCGCCGCAGCATTGGTTCGGTTACTTCATCGAGGACCGGGAGACGGCGCTGGCGCGTCCACCCAACCTGCCCGCCACGCGCCGCAACCCGCCCGCCACGGTCTGGGGCACGATCGACAACGACACCAGCCCGCACGCCGACCACGGCTACGGCGACTGGGTGGAGCTGCCAGGCGGCGACGTCTACGTGGTGAACTACCTGGTCGACGACGCGCCCGTGGACCGGCCGCAGATCCGCGGTTACCGCATTCCCCGCGACGAGCTGTTCTTCCCGCGGCGCAACCGGAAGATCGATTTCACACCGCCGCACTACCGCCGCGGCAAGCTGGCCGGACAGGCGGGATGGGTGCGCCAGATTCCCGCCCTGTGGGGCACCACCGAATGGCTGGAACGGGTGGACTACGGCCCGCTGGGCAACTACGTGGTGATCGACGGCGAGCGGATGACCGGATCGCGCAACCTCGGCGGCAACGAGGAGGTGGTGCGCCTGGACGTGGGCCCCTACGACCTGGAGCGCGAGACGGTCGCGCTCACCCTGGTGCATCGCGGCCGGCAGCGGGTGGCCATCGTGCGCCTGGCCGACCAGGACGCCAACACCATCGTCGAGTTGCGTAGCGACTCGGTGTACGACGACCTGTGGTTGCGCGACTGCCGCAGCGTCCCGCACCGGTCCGGCATCGCCGCCGGCACGGGGTGGTGGCGCAGCATCATCCGCCTGGCCGGCGGCACCGTGACGGTGGCCACCGGAACCGAGGACGACCCCGTGGCCGAACCATGGGCGACCGTCGTGTCGGACGACACCTACCCGCATCACGCGGCGCTGGCCGCGATCGTGGTCGCCCTGGGGGACGCGGGCGGCTTCTACGTGGACAGCATCGCCATCGAAGCGACCACGGGGTAAACGAACGCGGCGGTAGGCGGGGCTGGGCCGAAAGCGACGCCGGTCGGCGGCGGTTTCGGGGCGCTACTCCTGGAACACGTGCACCTTGATCGCGCCGCGGTTCTTGTCGGCCGAGATGCGGAACGCCTCGGCGATGTCGTCGAACGGCAGCCGGTGGCTGACCAGCTTGCCGGCCGCCACGCCGCCCGAGGCAATCAGGTCGATGGCGGCCTCGAAATCGGTCTCCATGCCGCTGTAGCCGTAGCAGTTGGAGCCGGTGACGATCGCCTCCGACCACACGATTCGGGTCAGATCGAGGTCGGCGGTGTCGTAGTGACCCGATACCAGCACCACGCGCCCGCGCGGCCGCACCGCGGCCAGGGCGTCGCGCAGGCAGCCGGCGGCGCCCACCGTTTCGATCACCACGTCCATCCCCACGCCGTCGGTCAGGTCGCTGACGTACTCGCCCAGGTCCCGGCTGCCGACGTCGACCACGTGATCGGCGCCCAGGTCGGCCGCGAGCCTTGCCTGCTGGCCGTACTTCACCGTGATCAGCGTCTCGCGCACGCCGACCGCCCGCGCCGCCGCCAGCGCGAACTGGCCGATGGTGCCGCCGCCGATGATCGCCACCCGGTCGCGGGAGCCGGCTGCGGCCTGCGCCAGCGCCCGCCAGGACACCGCCAGCGGCTCCACCAGTGCCCCTTCATCGTAGCTCATGCTGGCCGGCAGCTTGAACAGCCCCGAGGCGTGCACGGCGGTGAACTCGGCGAAGCCGCCGTGGGTGTTGGGGGAGACGCCCTGGCGCTGCAGGCAGTGGTTGTACTGGCCGGTGGTGCAGTACCTGCAGCTCCCGCAGTGGGAAAAGCACTCCACCGCCACCGTGTCCCCGATCTCGAAGCCGCTGACCCCGTCCCCCAGCTCCGCGACGGTGCCGCAGGTCTCGTGGCCCGCGGCCGTGGTGTGCGATTGCTGCCAGGTGCCGAGGTAGGAGTGCAGGTCGCTGCCGCAGATGCCGGTGCAGCGGGTGTCCAGCAGCACCTGCCCCGGCTCGGGCCGGCTCCGCTCCACCCGCCGTACCTCGATTTCCCCAATGCCCGTGTAGATCGCCGCCTTCATCGTCGCCATCCTCACACCTCCGCCTGCTGGCCCTGTCCGCCGGCTGGCTCCCGGTGCCGGGCCGGCATGCTCGGCATCAACCCTAACGCGAGAGGTACGGCCCGGCCAACTGCGGTTGCAGGGCGTGGCGGTTTCGGCGCACAAGCGCCCCGAAAGCGCCACCGACGGCGGCGCTTTCGGCCCAACCGGCCTGCATATAGGAGTCTGTCGCAATCCGCCAGACTCCTATAATGGGAGTGGAATGGCAGCAAAACCGAAACGGAGAGTCAGCCAGCGGCCGCCGAACCGGCTGCAGCGGCAGCCGCCCAGCCTGGTGGGACTGGACATGTCCCCGCGCGTCGGGCACCGGGAGTACGAGGCCAAGCTCAGCCGGCGGCAGCATGACCTGAAGGAGATCTCGCTCGCTTACCGGGCGCACCAGCGGCGGGCGGCGGTGGTGTTCGAGGGCTGGGACGCCGCCGGCAAGGGTGGCATCATCCGGCGGCTGGGGTGGCCGCTCGATCCGCGCGGCTTCAAGGTGTGGCCGATCGCCGCCCCCGGTCCCGAGGAACTGGGCCAGCCGTACCTGTACCGATTCTGGCGCCGCCTGCCCTACCCGGGGCAGCTCGTGGTGTTCGACCGCTCCTGGTACGGCCGGGTGCTGGTGGAACGGGTCGAGGGATTCGCCAGCGAAGCGGAGTGGCGCCGCGCCTACGCCGAGATCAACGACTTCGAGCGGCTGCTCGCCGACGACGGTATCCGCTTGGTGAAGATCTTCCTGCACATCACGCCGCAGGAGCAGCTCAAGCGCTTCCGCTCCCGCCTGAACGATCCTCTCAAGCGCTGGAAGCTGTCGCCGGAGGACCTGCGCAACCGGGCGCGCCGGCCCGACTACGAGGCTGCCATCGACGACATGTTCCGCAACACCTCGACGGTGGCGCACCCGTGGCGCCTGATAGCCGCCGACGACAAGAAGTATGCCCGTCTCGCGGCGCTCGGGCTGGTAGCGAAGCAGCTCGCCAAGGGGGTCGACCTGACCCCGGTCGACCTCGACCCCGATTTCGCCCGCCACGCGCGTGCCACCCTGGGTCTGCCCACCGGTGGCCTCGAAGAAGGCACAGCGCAGCGCGGGCGCGGAGAACGGCACGGCGCCACGTGAGCGGCCTCCCGGAGCTGTACGTATCGGACGTGGATCATACGCTGCTGGACGGCGCCGGAGTGTTGTCGGACCACAGCCGAGTGACGCTGAACCGGCTCCTCGCGCAGGGCCTCCGGTTCACCGTGGCCAGTGCCCGGAGCTGTGCCTCGCTACGCTCCCTGCTGGCGGGCCTGGAGCTGTCGCTCCCGATCATCGATTTCAACGGCGCATTCGTGTCGGACCTGGCCACCGGGCGCCACCACCTGGTGCACGCCCTGGCGCCGGCGGTGGCCGCCGACCTGTGGGCGCTGTTGCAGGCCGGCGGCCACGTCCCGTTCGTCTCGACCTTCGACGGCAACGCCGATCGCCTCTACTACGACCGGGCGCGCAACGCCGGCATGGCCTGGTACCTGGAAGACCGCCGGCGCCACCGCGATCCGCGGCTGTGTCGGCTGGCGAGTCTGCGCGCCGGGTTGCGCGATCAGGTGGTGTGTCTCACCGTCATCGGACGCCGATGTGGGCTGCTGGCGCTACAACGGACAATCGACCGACGTCACGAGAACGTGGTCCGCAGCTACTGCTTCGAAAACCACTATTCACCCGGCTGGCACTGGCTGACCCTGCTGGACCGGCGCGCCACCAAGGAACAGGGTGTGGCCGCGCTGCGGCGACTGCGTCCCGAGCTGCAGGGCTGCCGGCTGGTGGCGTTCGGCGACGGTGCCAACGACATCGGCCTGCTGCAGGCGGCTGACGTCGGCCTGGCGGTGGCCAACGCGGAGCCCGAATTGAAGCGGCAGGCGACCGCGGTGATCGGCGCCAACGACGATGACGCCGTGGCCCGCTATCTCGGTGACCACTGGATGCCATCGGGCGGATGAGCCCGGGTAGCGCCGGGTTCGCCCGCTGGACAATGTGGCCACGACAACGGGTACATTGTAGCCACCATGACCTCCGTCGGAATCCGCGAGCTGAAGAACCGGCTCAGTGAATATGTGCGCCGCGTCCGCCGCGGCGAAGAGTTCCTGGTGACCGACCGCGGCAGGGTGGTAGCCGAGCTGCGCCAGCCGACCGGCGTTCCCACGGGGGCGGAGTACTCCGGGTTGATCCGCCACGCGCGCGCCGGCAAGGTGCGGCTGGGCGCGCCCAACATCGCCGCCTCCTATCCGCGAGTGCCGCGCTCGCTGAGTCAGGGAACCGCCCGGCGCCTGCTGGACGAAGAACGCGGAAACCGATGACTCGCCCGCCCAACCTGTATGCAGAATCGAGCGCCATCCTGGCCTGGCTGCTGGGCGAGGACGGCGGCGAGGAGGTGCGCCAGGCGCTGCAGACGGCACAGCTCGTGGTGACCTCCGATCTCACGCTCATCGAGTGCGACCGCGTGCTGCAGCGCGGCCAGGCGCGTGGGGTGCTGAGTCTTTCGCTAGTCGCTCAGACCCGCGCCGCGCTCAATTCGGTGACCGAGCATTGGGCGATTTTTGCGATCGACCATGACGTGGTGGACCGGGCGCGACGCCCGTTCCCCCAGGAACCGATCCGGACCGCGGAGTCGATGCATCTGGCCACTGCCCTGGAGGCGCGCAACCTGGTCACCGAAGTGGCGATGCTGTCGCTCGACCAGAACATCCGCAACAACGCGCAAGCCCTGGGGATGGACCCGATCCCGAATCGTTGACTCATTTCCGAAGCCGGCCTACACTTCCCGAGAGAACTTCGGGGCATGGTGTAATTCCAGACCGGTGGTGATGGGCATCCCGAGGGATGCGCGCAGCCCACTACTCCCGTTCACCTGCGGTGGACGGGACTGAACCGGTGCAACTCCGGTGCCGACGGTAACAGTCCGGATGGGAGAAGTTCGCACGACCTTCTGAACGCGCGCAGGCGCGGTGCGCCCGTACCGCCACCAGGTGGCGACGAGCGTGCTGTGCATCCTGCGCCCAACCCGCCCACGCGGTGGCAGTACGCCCGGTGCGTACCGCCGGCGCCGAAGTTCTCGGAGCGTGATTCGTGACGGGAACTGCCCATCGCCACCACATGCAGCGCGCGCTGCACCTGGCCGCACGCGGTCGCGGCCGCACCTCGCCCAATCCACTCACCGGATGCGTGGTCGTGAAGGCCGGGCGGGTGATCGGCGAGGGCTTCCACGAGTGCCATGGCGCCCGCCACGCCGAGGCCGCCGCCCTCGACGCGTGCCGCGAGAGCCCGCGCGGAGCTCACCTCTACTGCAACCTGGAGCCGTGTGCCGCAACCTACCCGGGCAAGCTCACCCCGCCCTGCGCCGGCCGCATCATCGGCGCCGGGATCGCGCAGGTGACCGTGGCCACGCTCGACCCCAATCCGCACGTCAGCGGCGCGGGCGTCCGCCTGCTGCGCGAGGCCGGCATCGCGGTGACCGTCGGCGTGGAGGCCGAGGACGCGCTGCGGCTCAACGTGCCGTTCTTCACCGCCGTGCACTACCGGCGTCCGTTCGTCCATCTGAAGGTGGCGCAGTCCCTGGACGGCCGCATCGCCACCCGTAACGGAAACTCCCGCTGGATCACCGATACGGACGCCCGCCGCGTGGTGCATCGGATGCGGGCCGAGCACGACGCGATTCTGGTGGGACGCGGCACCGCGCTGCGCGACGACCCGCAACTCACCGTACGCGGCGTCGAGCCCGCGGCGCTCCCCGCGGGAGTGCCATGGCGCGTGGTGCTGGACAGCCGGCTCGCCCTTCCCGCAACGGCGCGTCTGGCCAGCGACGAGCACGCCCCGCGAACCATGGTGTTGACCACCGCCGCGGCGGATCGGGCGCGGCGGCAGGTCCTGGAGGGTCACGGCGTCCAGGTGCACACCGTGACCGCCGACGCTTCCGGGCGTCCCGACGTGGATGCGGTGCTGCGGACCCTCCACGGCTGCGGCATCCGCTCGCTGCTCGTGGAAGGGGGAGCGGCGGTCTACACCTCCTTCCTGCGCAGCGGGCGTTTCGACCAGGTCACCGCGTTCGTGGCGCCGCTGCTGATCGGGGAAGGGATCGATGCGGTCGGCGCCCTGGGCAGCGAGCGGATTGCCGACGCGGTGCGCCTGCAGGGCGTCACCACCACCACCGTCAACGACCAGGTGGTGGTCTCGGGTTACCGCGACCTGGATGCTCTGCGCCGGATGGTGCTGCCCGCCCGTGAACGGCAACCGGCGGCCGGCGCCGCGCGGGCCGGCTGAGGCGCCGGACGATGTTCTCCGGAATCGTCGAAGAGGTCGGTACCATCCGCGCACGCGCCGACTCCGGCGGCGGCGTGCGGCTGACCGTTGGCTGCTCAACGGTCCTGGAGGACCTGGCCCCGGGCGCGTCGGTCGCCGTGGACGGAGTCTGCCAGACCGTGGTGAGCTGCCGCGTGGATGGTTTCGTCGTGGAGGCCGGAGGCGCAACCCTGCGCAAGACCACGCTTGGTGCGGCGCAGGTGGGCGAACGGGTCAATCTGGAGCGCGCACTGGCCGTGGGCAGCCGCCTCAACGGCCACTTCGTGCAGGGCCACGTGAACGCCACCGGCACCGTGCGCGCCTGGTCGCCCGACTCCACCGCTGCGCCGGAGGAATCCGGCTCCGCGGAGACTGACGACCACGACGCCGGCGGTGCGTGGCGCTTCGAGATCGACATACCCGAGCACCTGCTGCGTTACGTGGCCCTGGAAGGATCGCTGGCGGTCAACGGCGTCAGCCTCACGGTCGCCGAGCTGGAAGGCACTCGCGTCACGTTCTCCATCATTCCCTTTACCGCAACCCACACCGCGCTGCGCGACCGCAAACCGGGCGCTGCGTTGAACCTGGAGGTGGACATGATCGCCAAGTACATCGAATCCCTGCAGACCCACGCCCCACCGGTACCGGGCTCGGAGGATCCCGTTCCCAGTGGCATCGAGGCCGCCACCGCGGCGCTGGCCGCCGGCGGCATGATCATCCTCACCGACCACGCGGCGCGCGAGAACGAGGGCGACCTGGTGCTGGCCGCCGAGCACACCACCCCGGCCGGGGTCAACTTCATGGTCACCCACGGCCGCGGCATGGTGTGCGTGCCCCTGACCGCCGAGCGCGCGGCCGCACTCGACCTGCCGCCGATGGCGCCGGACAACAGCGCGCTGCACGGCACCGCGTTCACGGTCTCGGTCGACTACCGGCATGGCACCACCACCGGCATCTCGGCGGCGGACCGTTCCGCCACCATCGTCGCCCTCGCCGACCCCGCCGCAACGGCACAGGAGTTCGCCCGCCCCGGACACATCTT
This sequence comes from Spirochaetia bacterium, assembly GCA_965203905.1. GTDB lineage: Bacteria > Spirochaetota > Spirochaetia > SZUA-6 > Bin103 > Bin103. The sequence goes on from CBDBDQ010000005.1 coordinate 643,894, forward strand.
TCCGATCGTCGGCGACCGCGGCGGAGTGCACGCGCGGCCGGGGCACACCGAGGCGGCGATCGAGCTGATGCGGCTGGCGGGCTGCCGCCCGGTGGCGGCGATCTGCGAGATCATGGCTGCCGACGGCAGCATGGCCGGGGACGCCGAGCTGCTGGAGCTGGCGCGGACCCACCGCCTGCCGGTGGTCAGCGTGGACGAGGTCGCGGAGGTGGCGGCGTCATGCAACTGATCGAGGGCACCTACGAAGGCGCCGGGCGCCGCTTCGTGCTGGTGGCCAGCCGCTTCAACGAGCTGATCACCACCCGCCTGGTGGAAGGGGCCGGCGACTGCCTGCGGCGTCACGGCGTGGACCCGGATCACATCACGCTCGTGTGGGTACCGGGCGCGTTCGAGATTCCGCTCGCCGCACGGCGCGTCGCCCGGCGGCTGCGCTGCGACGCGGTGATATGCCTGGGCGCCGTCATCGAGGGTGCCACCGACCATCACGAGTACGTGGCCGGCAACGCCGCCGCCGGAATTGCGCGCGAGACCGCGGCCGCCGACGTGCCGATGACCTTCGGCATCATCACCGCCTCCAGCATCGAGCAGGCGATCGAACGCGCCGGCACCAAGCAGGGCAACCTCGGCTGGAGCGCCGCCCTGTCGGCGCTGGAGACGAGCAACGTGCTGCGCCGCATCGACGAGGTTGCGGAGCAGCGGGAGGACGCATGACCATCACCAGCACTCCGTTCGGCAGCACCGGCCACCACAGTACGCGCTGCATCTTCGGCGGAACCGCCCTGTCCCGGGCCTCGCAGGAAGGGGCCGACCGTACCCTGGAGCTGCTGCTGCAGTACGGCATCAACCACATCGACACCGCCGCCGGCTACGGCGATTCCGAGCTGCGCATCGGTCCCTGGATGCGGCGCCACCGCGACCGCTTCTTCCTGGCTACCAAGACCGGTGAGCGCAGCGCCGCCGGCGCCCGCGAACAGTTGGAACGCTCTCTGCAACGCCTGCAGGTGGAGCGGGTCGACCTGATTCAGCTCCACAGCCTCACCGAGCCGGAGGACTGGCACCAGGCACTGGGTGGCGGTGGCGCCCTGGAGGCGTTGATCCGGGCGCGCGAGGAGGGCCTGGCACGCTACATCGGCGTGACCGGCCATGGCGTCACGGTGGCGCGGATGCACCTGAATGCGCTGCAGCGCCATCCCTTCGACGCGGTGCTGCTGCCGCTCAACTACCCGATGTTCCAGATCCCCGAGTACGCCGCCGACTTCCGCGAGCTGCGCGAGCTGTGCCGGCAGCGGGGGGTGGCAGTGCAGACCATCAAGGCGATCGCGCGGCGGCGCTGGACCGGCAGCGAGCGTCCCCATCGCACCTGGTACGAGCCGCTCGCCGGCCAGCAGGACATCGACGCCGCGGTGCACTGGGTCCTGGAACACGAGGGCGTATTCCTGAACACCGCCGGCGACATGACCCTGCTGCCGCGCATCCTCGATGCGGCCGCCCGCTTCAGCCCCGCCGGCGACAGCCATGCCGCGGCGGCCGGCGCCGCGGTCGAGCGCCGCCAGATGCAGCCGCTGTTCACCGCCGCCCAGAACATGATCTGACACCTGCCGCTCACTTCGGAGCGCCGTCATCAGATCAACCGAATGGTGGTCAACTACCTGGTTGACAACTTTTTGGTTTCCCTGTAGGTTGGGGTTGGAGGCGAGTTGCCTTGAAATCATCGACCGAGACCACGGGGAACGGCTGCTCCGGAGCTGTGCCGAACATGACCAGCGCGTTCTTTTGGTGATCGACGAACTGCCGATCTATCTCAAGCGGATGCTTCGCGCCGAGGATGGCGTTACCCGTGTCGAGACGTTTCTGAGCTGGCTGCGCGGGGTGTTGCAAGGTATTGATAGTGGCTCGCCGGTCCTCATCGTGTCCGGCAGCATCGGACTCATGCCCCTCGTGCAGCAGCTCGGCATACCCGATCGTATCAACTACCTTGATCCGTTCCGTCTGGGTCCCTGGAGCCGAGAAGCCAGCATCGAGTGCTTCGACCGGCTCGCGAAGAGCACCTCGCTGGCTGTCGACGACGCTGTCGCTGGAGCCGTATACGATGCGCTCGGGATCGGAATCCCTCATCACGTACAGTCGTTCTTCGCACGGCTGCGAGACTTCGCCGTCATGGAGAACCGCGACCGGGTGACCGTGGCCGACGTCGAGAGGGTGTACCACACCGGTCTGCTCGGCCCTTCCGGCCAGAACGACCTCGCGCACTACGAAACGCGGCTCCGCGACGGACTCGACGACGAAAGCCGCTCCATCGCCATGGAGATCCTGGCGGAGGCCGCCACGCAAGGATCGCTCACGGCCCCCGCGCGCACCCGTCTCGGCGAGCTCTACTCCCGCGTGATGGCCGACGCACACGGCCGCGTCACCGAGGTCCTCGACGTACTGGTCCATGACGGCTATCTGGAGGCGTCTGGCCGAGACCACGGGTTCCCGTCGCGCCTGCTGAGAGATTGGTGGGCGGCTCGTTTCCGCGATCACCACGTTCCGGTCGCTGACCGCTCGTCCGCCACCGCGGAGGGGACGGCTCGATGAGCGAAGTGCAAGGGCGGATCATTCGCAAGCGCAACCCCGGGATGCTCCAGCCGGACGAGGAGCTTATTGAACAATTCACCGTCAGAAAGCACGAACTCGCCACTGTGCTCGATATTCTTCGTGGCAACCTCAATGCCGACTCCTGCCAGCACACGCTGATCGTCGCTCCCAGAGGCAGGGGGAAGACCATGCTCCTGGCACGCGTCGCGGCCGAACTGCGCACCGACGCGCAGCTTGCTTCGGGCCTCCTGCCGGTCCGCTTCATGGAGGAGAGCGACGAGGTGTTCAACACCGCGGACTTCTGGCTGGAGGTCCTGTTCTATCTGGCGCTGGCTGTCGACAGGCAGAACCCCGAGTTCGCACGGAGCCTGCGGGACACCCGGGCCGACCTCACCTCTAGGTGGCGCGAGCGGGAACTCGACGAACGTGCCCGCACCGCGGTACTGGAGGCGGCGGACACGCTCGGCAAGCGCCTCGTCCTCATGGTCGAGAACCTGCAAGCGCTATGCGCCAACGCAGAAGGCGACTTCGGTTGGAAGCTGCGCAAGACGCTGCAGACGGAGCCACAGATCATTCTGGTCGCCACCGCGACCAGCCGTTTCGAGGGACTAGAAGACGCGCGGGAACCGTTCTTCGAGCTGTTCCGCGTCATTTGTCTCGGACCGTTGAGTGCAGTGCAGTGCGGACGGCTGTGGAAGGTCGTCAGTGGTGATGCGGCGGGCGAACGCCAGCAACGGGCGCTTGAGATCCTCACGGGAGGCTCCCCCCGATTCGTGGTCATCGTAGCCGGATTCGCGCACCACCGCTCCGTGCGCCGGTTGATGGAGGAGCTGGTGCTACTGATCGACGATCTCACCGACACCTTTCGCGGCTACCAAGAGGCCCTCCCCAGGACCGAACGCCGCGTCTTTCTGGCCATCGCCGACCTGTGGCAGCCGTCGACCACGGGCGAGATCGCGGCGCGCGCGCGAATGGACGTACGTACCGTCTCCACGATGATCGGTCGGCTGGTCAACCGTGGCGCGGTGATCCGGGATGGAACAGGCAACAAGCGGCTGTACAGAGCTACGGAACGCCTATACTGCATCTACTACCAATTGCGCCGACAACGTGACGACGCGGTTGTCGTACAGAGTCTCCTGCGCTTCATGACAGTACTCTACCGGGGCCCCGAGCTTGCCAAGCTGTTCGGCACGCTGAAGCTGCAGGCTCTGGAATCTCCGGTCATTCTGGCAGGAATCGAAGGTGCCCTGTCCCACGTACCGGAACTTGGCGCGCTTTCCGCCGATATTGCGCGGAGTGCCCACGAGCTGATCGATAGTGCGGTCGAAAAACTTGAACGCGCGGAGTATGAGGCGGCGATCGTCAATTGCGACGAAGTGATTTCCCGATTTGGTGCGAGCGAAGCACCCGAGCTGCAAGCGACCGTGATGCAAGCGTATACCCGCAAGGGAGTGGCGCAAGGACGCAACGGAGACTCCGGCGCGGCAATCAAGACCAACCGCACGGCTCTAGCGCGTTTCGGTGACAGCGACGCTCCGGAGTTGCAGCATTACATTGCCACCGCGTTCTTCAATATCGGAGTTGAACAGATTCGACTCGAACAACGCGAAGACGCAGTCAAGACTTGCGACGAAGTCGTACGGAGATTCCGAAGTAGCCGAAAGAGAGAAGTACAAGTATTGGCAGCAAAGTGTCTGATCAACAAGGGCTCTCTACTTGGGCAACTTGGTGACCGAAACGCTGAGATGGAGGCTTACCTCCAGCTCGTAAAGCACCATGGAGCGACCGACGTTCCCGAGTTACAGGTCGAAGTCGCTTCCGCTATGTTCAACGCAGGAGGGGCGCTGGCTCGACTGGGTAACCATCACGGAGCGATCCAAGTGTGTGATCAAATGGTGAAACGCTATGGCACGAGTGACGTAGCGGAACTGCAGAGTCGAGTTGCTCGGACCTTGATCAACAAGGGGGTCACGCAAGCCGAGCTTGGCTGGGTTTCGGCGGCGGCTGCAACCTTCGAAGACGTCAAACAGCGTTATGAAAGAAGTGACGTGGTTGAGCTACAGGCGTGGGTTGCGCAATCATTGTCGTACAAGGCCGCGATGCAGGCTCGACTCGGCAGTCACGAGGCTGCAATAAGAACATCGGAAGAGGTGATCGAGCGGTTTGGGGCTTCCAAGGAGGCGGCCGTTCAAGCGCAGGTCGCAGGTGCTCTACTACAGAAAGGTGCATCGTTAGGAGAGCTTCGCCGCCATCCTGAGGCGATCACCGCCGCCGAGAGTGTGATGGCGCAGTACGCCCACGACGCGGATCCGAAGCTACACGAGGTGGTGGCTCGGGCCATGAACAACAAGGGGGCCTCTCTGGCGTTGATGGGCGACGTGAGTGCGACGATTGCGACCAGCGATGCCCTCGTCGATCGTTTCGGATCTAGCCAAGTGCCGGAGATGCAGGCGGAAGTCGCCACCGCCCTGTTCCGAAAGGGCATGACTCAGATCAGGATCGGTCGCGCGGACGAAGCGTTGCTGGCAGCAAACGAACTCGATCACCGGCGCAAGGTTGTGGGTCATGACATCGGTGTCTCTTTCGACTGGAAAGCACGGTACATCCGGATGTCCGCGGAATTGTCGCAAGGAAGTCTCAGGGCAGCCGTTGACGCGTTTTGCTCCTTGTACGCCGCGTTTGCTCCTGAGAACGAGACGATGATACCGGAGTTGGTGGAAGCGGTAGCCATGGCGGTCACCGCCGGCGTGCCGGAGCGCGAGCTCGTCGAGGTACTGCGAAGCGAACCGCAGCAGGTCGCACGTGTCGCACCGCTATCCATAGCCCTGCGTCAGCGCGACGGAGAGACGGTGCGCGCTCCCGCCGAGATGCTGGAGGTTGCGGCTGACGTTCGCAAGCGAATCGACGAAATAGGACTCTCCCCGCTATCCGCGATCCCAGAGCCCGTGGTGCGAACGTGACCGTCGGTGCCGGGCTCGGGAGGCTGGTGATTCATAGTCGGAGAGTCCGCCCGTGGGTCCTTGCTTTCCACGCGCGCGACTTGCACCGCCAGCTCATAGTTGTAGAGCAGGAGACGAGACGAACGAGACAGACACTCAGTGGCTTGACACGCGGCGGATGACGCACGATCCTACCTGCCGGAGCGCTCCATCACAGCCACATCGGTATCCGCTCACAGCAGCACGGTCGAGAACTACATCAAGCAGATCTACCTGGAGGCGCAGAAGGACTCCCGCGAGCGAGTGCCGATGAAGCGCCTCGCCGACGGCGTGGGGGTCTCACCCGGCACTGCCACCTCCATGGTCAAGAGCCTCGCGCGCTCCGGCCTGATCGAATACGAGCCACGCGGCGGCAGCCGCCTCACCCGCGAGGGCGAGCAGCTCGCCCTCAACGTGCTGCGGCGCCACCGCTTGGTGGAGGCGTTCCTGGTGGACGTGCTCAAGCTGGACTGGTCGGAAGTGCACAGCGAGGCGGAACTGCTGGAGCACGCCATCAGCGACAAGGTGCTGGAGAAGATCGACGAGTTGATGGGACGGCCGCGGGTCGACCCGCACGGCGATCCGATCCCTACCAACCGTGGTGAAATCGACGACACCCGCTTCGAGCCGCTGGCACAGCGAGCGACCGGCGACCGCCTGCGGATCGTCCGGGTAATCGACCAGGATGCCCGGTTCCTTCAGTTTGCCGAGCGCGCCGGCCTGGTACCGGGGGCCGAGCTGGTGGTGCAGCACCACGACCCGCAGGCCGATGCGGTGACGATCACCATTCCCGGGCGCAGCGCCCTTACCCTGGGGGCGGGAGCTGCGGCCAAGATCCTGGTGGCCGCGGCGGAGGACGCGAGAAGGCCCGCGGACGATGGCTGAATCACCCGAGGTGAGCCGCGCGGTCGAGTTGCGGCTGGCCATGCTGCGGCACTGGTACGGCGATCAGCTCGACGCCGAACAGTGGGAGGAAGTGCGGCGCCAGGTGCGCACCGAGCTGGTCGAGGTATCGCAGGCGCTCGCCGAGGTGCCGCTGGACCCTGCCGACGAGCCGCAGCCCCTGTTCACCCCCTATCGCAGTGACGAGTGACCCGGGAGCACAGCCGGAGGTAATCTTCCGGCCGCTGCGGCAGCTCGCCGAGCTGGTGCGGACGCGGCAGGTGTCGCCGGTGGCGCTTGCCGAGACCTTTCTCGACCGCCTGCGCACGCTGGGACCGCGTTACCACGCCGTCGTTACCCTGACGCCCGGTCTCGCTCTGGCGCAGGCGCGCCGGGCGGAGAAGGAACTGGCCGCCGGCCACTGGCGTGGGCCGCTGCACGGCATCCCGTACGGGATCAAGGACCTGTTCGCCACCGCCGGAATCCCCACCTCGTGGGGGGCGGCGCCGTTCCGCCACCAGGTGTTCGATTACGACGCCACCGTGGTGCGCCGTCTGGAACGTGCGGGAGCGGTGCTGGCGGCCAAGCTGGCGATGGTGGAGCTGGCCGGCGGACTGGGCTACCGGCAGCCCAATGCCAGCTTCACCGGGCCCGGCATCAATCCCTGGGGCGGGGACACCTGGTCGGGCGGCTCCTCCAGCGGTTCCGGCTCCGCCGTGGCCGCCGGCCTGGTGCCGTTCGCCATCGGCACCGAGACCAACGGCTCCATCATCAGCCCGGCGGCCAACTGCGGCATCGCCGGCCTGCGTCCCAGCTACGGCAGGGTGAGCCGGCGCGGCGGCATGCCCCTGGCCTGGAGCCTCGACAAGCCGGGACCGATGGCCCTGACCGCCGACGACTGCGGCCTGGTGCTGGAGGCCATTGCCGGCTTCGATGCCGATGACCCCACCACCACCCGGCGTACGTTCTCCTACGCGCCCGCCGCTCCCGGACGCCGCTTCCGCCTGGCATTGCCCGCGGGCGCCACCGACGACGCCGACCCGGCAGTACGCGACAACTTCGCCGCCGCCCTGGAGGTGCTGGGGGAGATCGCCGACATCGAGCCGGTGACGCTGCCCGACTATCCCTACCAGGCGGTGATCTCCGCGATCATGATGAGCGAGTCCGCGTCGATCTTTGCCGAGTTCGCGCGCAGCGGGAAGTCGGCGCAGATGACCGCACCGGAGGACCGCTACGGGATCCACGCCCGCGGCGCCGCGCTGGCGGCCGACTACCTGCGCGCGCAGCGCATCCGCCGGCTCCTGGCCCGCGACCTGGACCGCCTCCTGGCGCGCTGTGACGCACTGGTGGCGCCGTCGCGACCCGCCGTTGCCTCCGCCCTCGACGAGTCCTGGTCCCGCCACGGTCAGCAGCCGCCGCGTGCCGGAGCGGAGCGCGGTCAACGCCGCGCGCGCTGTCCGCTCAGCGCCGCCGGCAACTGCGCCGGGCTGCCGGCGATCAGCGTTCCCTCCGGGTTTTCGGAGGCCGGACTCCCCACCGGCATTCAGTTCGTGGGCCGTGCCTACGAGGAGCCGGCCATCCTCGCCGTCGCCACCGCCTACCAGAAGCTGACCTCCTGGCACCAACGCCACCCGGCCGACCTCCTCTGAAACGGTTGGAGCGCGTTTGCTCGCAATGCTACTAGTGGGTTCGTATAATCTCGTTGGACAGCGGTATGCCTAGATTGAAAGAGGTCATCGTCAGGGGTTTCAGGTCCATCAAGGAGATGGATCTGGAACTCGGGCCGCTCAACGTATGTATTGGAGCCAACGGAGCCGGCAAGAGCAATCTCATTGAGTTCTTCAAGATGATCAACGAATTGATGGGCGGACGGCTTCAACAATACATCGCTACCACGGGGCGGGCTACGGCTAATCTGCACTTCGGCCCCAAAGTAACCCCTCAACTTGAAGCCGAGCTCAGATTCGAGGCCGATCAGGGCACCGATACCTACTACATGAGGTTGTTTTATGCTGCCGGAGACTCTCTGATCTTTGCCGATGAGACGCTCTCGTTTCTCGGCATTGGATTCGATACGCCTCGACAGACGTCCTTAGGAGCTGGCCATCAGGAAGCTCTTGTTCGAGATTACACGGAAGATGTCCCCCTGATTAACGTGCTACGGAACTTCCTGAATCGATGTCGAGTATATCACTTTCATGACACCTCACAGACGGCACGGATTCGTCAGCACTGCTACATCGGAGACGCCCGTTGGTTAATGCCGGACGCGGCGAATCTTGCGGCGGTCCTCTTTCGTCTCAAGTCCGAGAACGAGCGCGTCTATCGCCGTATTGTGAGAAATATCGCCCAGATAGCGCCATTTTTCGAGGACTTCGAGCTGCAACCTTCGGGGCCCTATGAGAAGGATATCATTCTAAACTGGCGACATCGAGCGTCTGATCTGGTATTCGGCCCACATCAACTGTCGGATGGTACTCTGCGCGCCATATGCCTGATTGCGCTGTTGCAGCAGCCGACTGAGGATCTGCCCTACCTCATCGTGGTCGACGAACCGGAGCTAGGACTGCACCCCCAGGCGCTCGACTTGGTCGCTTCTCTGTTCCAGGCGGTAAGTGAGCACGTACAAGTCCTTATCAGTACGCAGTCCAGCAGGTTTGTCGATGGGTTCGAACCTCGGGACATCGTTGTCGTGGAACGGAAGCGGGAAGCTACGACGTTCGAGCGGCCCGACCCGGCGATGCTTGACTCCTGGTTGGAGGAATATTCCCTCGGCGAAGTCTGGGAGAAAAACGTGATCGGTGGCAGTCCAAGCTAATGGCGAGACTTCACCTGTTCGCGGAAGGTACTACGGAACTGGTATTCGCTCGCGAAGTGCTGGGCCCACACCTGTGGAGCTACGACGTCTTTCTGCACAATCCGGTGTTGATCGCACACGCCCACAAAAAGGGAAGAGTCCATCGAGGTGGAGGAAGAAAGTTTCGTCCAATGCAAAACGACATTGAACGACGACTGAAAGAGGATCATGGAACGGATGTCCACTTTACCTCAATGATTGACCTGTATGCTCTCCACTGCGATTTCCCTGGACGACGTGAGGCAGATTGCTTACGCAACAGACCCTATGATCGCGTAGAATCACTGGAGCGTTCGTGGAGTGGTGAGACTAACGACACACGATTCATCCCTTTCATTCAATTGCACGAATTTGAAGCCTACCTGTATACCGAAGTAGGCAGATTCAAGGAGTTCTTTGACAATGCCGGTCACGGAGTGAGAGAACTCCAGACGGTTGCCAACAGCGCCAGCTCCCCGGAGTTGATCGACGATGGGCAGCACACTGCGCCATCGAAGAGAATCACCGCTCAGTTCCCCACGTACGAACGACTTAAGGCGACCGTCGGGCCGCAAATGGCCAAGCTCATCGGGCTGCAGAAGATCCGGGCGACCTGCCCCCACTTCGATGCGTGGATCCGGCGCCTGGAACAGCTTGAGAACGAATAGCCGTGATGACCCACGGAAGCCGTCGGTAGCAGGTATCCCCCTCAGCCGGCCGGGTCGATAGCGCGCAACATAGGTCGTGGCGGCAGCTAACCGCTTGGCGTAGAATGGCCCTTATGGCCAGCGACAACATGGCGGAAAGGATCCAGGCTGCGCGTGAGTTGCGCGAGCATCTGCTGCGCGACCGCTACCGGCCCGGATACCACTTCGCGACTCCCGAGGACATCGGCCGGCCCGGCGACCCCAACGGCGCGTTCTACGCCAACGGGCGCTACCACCTGATGTACCTGTACGATCGCCGCGGCATCTCCGCCTGGCGCGGCAAGGGGTACGCCTGGGGCCACCTCTCCAGCACCGACCTGGTCCACTGGCGCCACCATCCCGACGCCCTGCTGCCCGACGACTACGACGGCGGCATCTTCAGCGGCGGCGCGTTCCTGGACGACGACGGCACCGCCTACCTCACCTACTGGCGCGTCAACGAGTCGTCCGCGGGCACCGGGATCGGCATCGCCCGCAGCAGCGACCGTCACTACGATCACTGGGAAAAGCTGATGGTCCCCTCCCTCGACGGCACCGAGTTCGGCATCCTGGAGACTTCCGCGGCGGGCGGGGAGACGCGCTACCTGTGCAACGCCGACCCCAGCAACATCTGGAAGCAGGACGGCACCTACTACCTGCAGGCCGGCAACCTGCTGATTCTGAACAAGCTGGGACGCGAGCCAGACTCTCCGCCGCAGTACCGCGGCGACTGGGTGGACCTGTTCCGGTCGCAGGATCTTCGTCAGTGGGAGTACGTGCACCGCTTCTACCAGCGCCGCGGCGACAACACCTGGACTCAGGAGAGCGAGGATGACATGTGCCCCAGCTTCCTGCCACTGCCCCGTTCCCGTGAAGGCGGCCCGCCCAGCGGCAAGCATCTCCAGCTCTTCATCTCCCACAACCTGGGATGCCAGTACTACGTCGGCCGCTACGACACGGAGCGGCAGGTGTTCATTCCGGAAGGACACGGGCGCATGAGCTGGGTGGACAACACGTTCTTTGCACCCGAGGCGCTGATCGACGGCAACGGACGCCAGATCATGTGGGCATGGCTGACCGACTACCCGGCGCGGGAGCACGACGAGGCGCTGCGGGACGGCTGGTGCGGAGTGTACGGCCTGCCGCGCGTGCTGTGGCTGGGGAACGATGACCGCACGCTGCACCTGGCCCCTGCGCCGGAGCTGGAACGGCTGCGCTATCAGGCCCGGAAGTTTGACGACCTGACGCTGGACGACGGCGGCGCGGCCCTGCTGAGCGGCATCAACGGCGAGTCGTGCGAGATCGGCCTGCGCATCGAGCTTGGCACGGCGCAGCAGGTCGGCCTGCAGGTGCGTACCAGCCCGGACGGCTCGGAGACCACCCTCCTCTACTACGACGCGGCGGCGCGGAGCCTGATGTTCGACGCTACCCGCAGCGGCAGCAAGGGCCGCCCGGTGGTAGAGCAGGCGCCGCTCGCCCTGGCCGCCGGCGAGGCCCTGGAACTGCGCGTGTTCATCGACCGCTCGGTCGTCGAAGTGTTCGCCAACGACCGCCAGGCGATTTCCCGGCGCGTGTTCCCCGACGGCGAGGCCAGCGACCTGGTAACGCTGTGGTGCCGCGGTGGACGGGCCGCCTTCAGCGCCATACGAACCTGGGAGATGATGCCTGCCAACGCCTGGTAGGCGCTGGCCGCGCGGCGCGTTGGCAGCGCGGTCAGTCGGCCGGACGCCGCAGGTGCACGCTGTGGCGGTGGGCCTCGAACCCTTCCAGGCCGGCGAGCAACTCGATGTCGTCGAATGCCTGCCGCGGCAGCCCGTAGGGGTAGGCCTCGATGCTGGTGCGCTTGAGGAACGTGTAGACGCTGCAACCGGAGGTGAAGCGGGCCGTGCCGCCGGTAGGCAGGCAGTGGCTGGGCCCGGCCCAGTAGTCGCCGCTGGCCACCGGCGAGCGATCGCCCACGAACACGGCACCGGCGTGCTGCACCTGCTCCAGCACCGCCTGCGGGTCACGCACGGCCAGCGTCAGGTGCTCGGGAGCCAGGCGGTCGATCAGCTCGCAGGCCGTTGTCCGGTCGGGCACGTGCACCAGGGCGCAATTGGTTTGCAGCGCCCGTTCCAGGGCGTCCCGCCGTGCGCGCCCTTCGAGCAGCTCCTGCAACGCGGCCGCCACCGCCTCCACCACCGACCGCTCGACGGCCACCAGAATCGCGGTTCCGGGATCGTGCTCGGCCTGTGCCAGCAGGTCGGCCGCCACCCAGGCGGGGTGCGCCGCGGCATCTGCCAGCACCACGATCTCGCTGGGACCGTATAGTCCGTCGATGCCGACCACGCCGAAGAGCTGGCGCTTGGCCTCCTGGCCGTAGACGTTGCTGGGCCCGGCGATCATCTCCACCGGCGCAATTCGTTCGGTGCCGACGGCCAGGGCCGCCAGCGCGAACCCGCCGATGCGGTACACCGTGTCGATGCCCAGCAGGTGACACACGCCCAGCACCGTGGGGTCGATCTCGACCGTCTGCCCCGTGCTGCGCGGCGGCGTGGCCACGGCCAGCCGCGGCACTCCCGCGACCTGCGCCGGGACCGCCAGCATCACCAGGGTGGAGGGATAGGCGCCGGCCCCGCCCGGTACCGACAGCCCGGCGCTGGCCACGGGCGTGTGGCGCAGGCCCAGCTCGGCGCCGTGGCGCCGCAGCGGAACCGGATCGACCGGCTTGACGTGGGCCTGGTAGGCGCGCACGTTGTCCGCCGCGCGGCGGAAGGCGGCCGCCGCTTCAGGATTGAGAGCCGCTTCGGCCGCCGCGATCGTTTCGGGAGCGACGCGAATGGCATCCTCGGAGTAGTCGCCGCGGGTATGCCGTCGCAGGTAGTCGACGACGGCGGCATCGCCACGGGCGCGCAGGTCGTCCATGAAGCGGCCCATGTCGGCCGCCAGCTCGCCGCCGACCCAGGAGCGCGCCGCGTAGCGATCGGCGATCTCCTGCAGGCGTGCGCGATCCGCGGGCCGGGTCCAATCGAGAATCATCCGCGGCGGGGTAACGCCGGCACCCGATGGCAGCGTCAGCCGCGCTCGGAGAGTCCGGTCCAGCCACGACCGGGCGAGTACGCGCGCGCTGCGTCGAAGCGGCGCCGCAGTTCCTGGAACCGCTCGGGGCTGGTGATCTCGCGCTCGGGGTGCCGGTCGTCACGAATCACGAAGTCCGCCTCCGGCGGATAGCACGCCATCGTGACCGGCTCCCGTTCCGGCGTGTAGTCCTCCGGACCCTCGCCGATGTTGTTGGGTGCATCGGTGCCCTGGTAGCGCAGGTCCAGGCTCCAGCGCACCTGTCCGCTGTGGTTTTCGAACGACGCGTGCGGCGTGAAGTTGGTCATGAACAGCACGTCGCCGGCGCTCATCTCCAGGGCAACCGGCGTCACCTCCGGCAGCACCTCGTCCGGCACCTCCAGGTAGCCGGCGTGACCGCCGGTGTAGTGCCGCAGGATGCCGCCGCGGTGCACCCCCGGCAGGACGTGCAGGCAGCCGTTGTCGAGCGTGGCGTCCACCAGCGGAATCCAGCAGGTCACGATCAGGTAGGAGTCGCAGTGTGCCAGCAGGTAGCCGGAGTCCTGGTGCCACGGCACCTCGCCATGATCCCAGCGCGGCAGCTTGGGTCGGATGCGATACACCGACGATCCGATGATCTCGGGCCCCACCAGGCGCTCGATGCAGGACAGCAGCGGCGGATGGCGCAGGAAGTGGAGCATCGCCGGGCCGTGAAACCCGCCGCCGCCGCGTCCCATGATCGCCCGGTAGATCACCTCGCACGCCGCCGGATCGGCAAACCGGATCTTCGCGAGACGGGTCTCGAACGGCTCCTCTTCGAACAGGTCATCCAGCTCGCCCCTGGCCTGCAGCGCGGACGCCTCGTGCTGGATGATCCGCGTCAGGCTGTCCTTGATCGGCTGCAGGTCGGACGCCGAGTAGACGCCCTCCTTGACCACGTAGCCCTGACGCCGGAACTGGTCGACCTCTTGCCCGGTAAGCGTCATCGGCCCGAGCGCACGTAGAGGTCGGTGAATTCGACCGGCCCTCCCAGGGTACGCAGCGCAACGGTATCGGCGGCGCGCCCGGCGATCGCGTCGGAGACGGCTACCTTGAACTGCTCCGCGCCGTCCACCAGCACCGCGATCGAGCCGTGACACGGGGCGTCACCCATCGTCTCCGGACAGTCGTTCGGGTCGTAGAGCGCCTCCAGCGTCAACTCGGAGGACAACGCCCGCTCGATGTTCCGGCTCTTGCGCCACACCAGCCGATTGCCGTCCAGCGACTCGTAGAGCTGCACCTGCGTCTCGTCGGTGTCGTAGAAACCGGGCTCACGCGTCACCCACACGAGGTAGGAGTGGCCGAAGTTCCAGGTGTTGCCGGAATCGGGGGTTCCGGAAGCGAGGAAGTGCAGCCCGTAGCCTACCCGCGCACCGCCGTCGACCCGAGCCGTCAAACCGTAGAGCGTGAGCGCCTCCGATTGTGCCACGTCGGCGACCGCGAACTTGGCATGGCTGGCCTCGGAATCGGTCTGAGCTACCGTCCCGGCAACGGTCATCGACCAGGCCCCCTCGCCCGGCAATGGCGCGCCGGCCCCGAAGCCGCTGACGAGGCTGGCGGCAGCGGCAGAGCTCAGCAGGTCGTCGCGCTTCAACTCGGCGGCGGTTCTGACCCGGTGTCCCTGTTCCTGGGCCGCTCCGACAATGGATCCGTCCAGACTGAACCGCAGGGAGAAGGTGTATGCGGCACCGCCGATCCCGACGTTGGACACGACCAGCGTGTCGGGAGCTACCACTTCCAGGGCCGGAGTGGACAGGTCCACGTCCGGAATCCGCCCTGCGCTGGCATCGTACAGCGCCTCCAGTATGCCCTGGTTGCCTCCCAGGTAGCGCATGCGGGCGGCGAACGTCCCGTTCCCGTAACCGATACCCGTTATGTAGATCGAATCGGGACCGGCAACCGACAACCGGGCCGCGTCGAGCGAAATCAGATCGAGGTCCAGCCCGGCGGGCACCATCACGCGGCGGCCGCGGAGATCCTCGATCTGGGCCTGCACCTCTGCCGTTGCGGCGGCGGCCGCCTCCGCCTGGCGCATCGCCGCGGCGGCCGCGGCCTCGGCGGCGGCTGCGGCGGCCTGTGCGGCAGCCACCTCGGCGGTGGCCGCGGCCTCGGCGGCGGCCGCCGCTCGTGCTTCGGCCAGCGCAGCGGCAGCGGCGGCTTCCGCATCGGCAAGCCGCTCCGCCGCGGTCGGCGGCAGCTCTACCCGTTGAATCCCGGCCACCTCCAGGCGATTGTCGCCGGCGTGGCGCAACTGCCCGGAGTATCCCTTGCCGCCCACCTCGACGTACGCGATGTCCAGCACATCGGGCGGTACGAACGCCAGCTCCGTTTGCGCCAGGCCGACCGTGACGGGAATCAGCATCCCCTCGGGACCGAACACCTGCTCCACGATAGCGGTGGTGCCTCCCTGATACTTCAGGAGCGCGGAGTAGTCCTTCCCGCCATACCTGATCGACGAGACGTAGACCGAATCGGGCCCCGCCAGGGACACCCGCGCGGAATCGAGGTCCAACCGGCTCAGGTCGAGTCGATCCGCGGCTACCGTCAACGCCGAAGCCGGCTGCGCCGCCATCATCATGTCGATCTTGGCCTGCGCTTCCGTGGCCGCCGCCCGCGCCGCGGCAACCTGATCCCTTGCCGCGGCGGCTTCCGCGAGGGCCGAATCGCGTTCCGCCTGCGCCGCGGCCACGGCAGTGCCCGCATCGGCTCGTGCCGCAGCGGCAGCTTCCTGCGCTGCGCCAATCTGGGCTTTCGCTTCGGCGATCATCTGCTCGGCGGCCTGCGCCTCGGCCTGCGCCGCGGCCTGCGCCTCGCCAAGCTCCATCCGCGCATCACCCGCCTCCGTCTCGAGTCCGGCGACCGTTGCTTCCAGCGCGGCTACCTCCGCTTCCAGGGCGGCAACCCGTTGCTCCGCCGGTGAGGGTTCGGCGGCCGTTTCCTCCGCCTCCGGGGCCGGCTCCGAAGCCGACTCCGGCGCCGACTCGTCGACCCCGACGCCTGCCGGGGAAACACAACCTGTCTGGATAACCAGAGCGCCTGCGATGGCAAGTAAGGTGAGACCGAGACCCTTGTGGAGCATTAGATGTTCCCTCCGTTTATCCTGAGGCAGGTTCCGAACCGGAGCGACGGTTCAGCGACTGATCATTTCGCGAACGGCAAGCCTTGTCAAACGCGGTATGCACTAATGTCCCGTTCCGCGCTTCGCACACCTTGGCCACCACCACTACTATCGGTGCAGATGCCGCCGTTCGCCGTGATCCTGGTGCTGCTCTCTACCGTGCTGCACGCGAGCTGGAACATCCTCGCCAAGCGCGGCAGTGCGACGCCGGAACTGTTCCCGCGCGTCCTGGCGGCGGTTGCCATTCCCGGTCTCGTGATCGGGCTGCTGGCGGAGTGGCGCAGCACGGCGCTGCTGCCGCACATCTGGCCCCTGGTGCTGGCCGCCGGGGCCTGCCAGGCGGCGTACTTTGTGGGCCTGACCCTGGGCTACCGCGCCGGCGACCTGAGCCTGGTCTATCCGTTGGTGCGCGCCCTCCCGGTCCTGCTGATAGGGTTCTTCGACGTGGCCCGCGGTCAGCCTCCGGGCGCTGCCGGCTGGTCCGGTCTGCTGCTGGTTCTCGGCGGTTGTCTGCTGGTGGCACTGCCTGCAGCCCGGCAGCACACCGGTGCCGGCGCGCCCGCGACGCCGCAGGCTGCCGGGAGTCGGCCGCGGGCGGCCGTGGGCTGGGCCGTGCTAGCCGCGCTCGGCACGGTCGGTTATACGGTGTTCGACAAATTTGCCGCCGATGCGATCACCGTGACCGGCGGCATGGGAGCCGCTGCCGCGTTCCGTTACGGTCTCTGGGAATTCACCATCTGCGCGGCGTGCTTCCTGCCGCTGATGTCCGTAATCAACCGCGGCAGTGCGCGGCGTCAGGCTCCGCCGCAGCACTCCCGTGCCGCCGGCCGCATGCACGGCGTCCTCATCGCGACGCTGATGTACGTCACCTACGCGCTGGTGCTGTGGGCCTACCAACTGAGCTGGCAGACCAGTTACGTGGTGGCGCTGCGGCAGTTCAGCATCGTGCTTGGCGTAGTGGTGGGCGCGCTGCTGCTGCGCGAGGCGGCACCTGCGACGCGAGTCGCCGGCGCCGTGGTCATCGTAGGAGGCGTTGCAGTGCTCACGTTCGCCGGCGCGCTCTGACGCCGGTAACGCGATTGACACGAGGAAACGCGGGCCGCAGGGTCGACAGAACGCGCCGATTCGGGACAATGGCAACCGGCCCGACACCTTCCAACCGAGGAGCGCCAGCAATGGACAGCCTTGACAAACTTCCCTTCACCCAGCCTGGTAATTGGTACCGCGGCAATCTGCACACTCATTCCACCGCATCGGACGGACGCAAGACTCCCGCCGAGGTGTGCGCCTTCTATCGTACCCAGGGCTACGACTTCATCAGCCTCACCGATCACTTCCTGGAGACCTACCGGTTCCCAATCACCGACACGACCCCCTACCGCGGCGACGGGTTCACCACCATCCTGGGAGCGGAGCTGCACGCGCCGGCTACCAGCCTGGGCGAGAACTGGCACATCCTGGCCGTGGGGCTGCCCGCCGACTTCGCTGCAACGGGCGCAGAGGAAACCGGACCGCAACTGGCGGATCGGGCCAAGGCGGCCGGCGCCTACGTGGCCGCCGCCCATCCCGCGTGGTACGACCTGACCGATGCGGACGTGCTCTCGGTGCCGGCTGCGGGCGCCATCGAAATCGTCAACACCACGTGCGCGGTTGCCAACGGCAAGGGGGACAGCACCGGCTACATCGACCGCCTGCTCAGCCAGGGGCACTACTACCAGATCATCGCCACCGACGATGCCCACTTCCACCGGCCCGACTGGTGCCGCAACTGGGTGATGGTACGCAGCGAGAGCCTCGATCCCGCGCGCCTGCTCGCGGCGCTGCACGGCGGCGACTTCTATTCCAGCCAGGGTCCGGAGATCCTGGAGGTCACGCCGCTCCAGGGTGGCGCGAAGCTGGCGGTGCGCACGTCACCGGTGCGTGCCATGCGCCTCACCGGCCGCGGCGCCGCCGCCTCCGTCGTAGCGGGAGACGCCGACATCACCACGGCGGAGCTGAGCCTGGAAGCGGTCCAGGGGCCTTACGCCCGGCTCACCGTCACCGATCGTGACGGCCTGCGCGCCTGGACCAACCCCATCCCCGTGTAAACTCTCGTGTAAACCCGCGCGCGGCGACGACGCTCGCCGCAGCGCCGCCCTCCTTCGCGGCGCTTGCCGCCCGCATCGATGTCCGGACCGACTGGCCAACTCCTTGACAATCGCTCGGCGGTGCTCTTGGATAATCCCCATCTGTCACCCATGAGGGGCGAGCACGTGCCGAGGGACCGCGCCTCGCCGCGATCGGATGTTCGCTGACAAGAAACGCGGACCGGCCTATGGAACAGGATGCCGGTCTCAGGAACAGCATCCTCCCGGCCGTATGGAGACACAGATGAGACGACTCTCAATCGTCGCCGTCAGCCTGCTGCTGCTGCTGGCGCTGGGCGGCACCTACTCGGTGGCGCAGACCTACCAGGAGGCGCCGATGCTCAGCGCCATGGTGGCGGCGGGCGAGTTGCCGCCCGTGGGGCAACGGCTGCCCAAGGAACCCTACGTAGGAATCGACCAGGTTCCGGTTTCCGATCTGCAGGGAGGGAGACTCGAGATCGGTCGCTACGGGGGCATCATCAAGGGCGACACCCCGCACAACCAGTGGCGCATCGAGGCGATCGGCAAGAAGGGAGTCCGCTTCGACCCACAGGAGGCCTATCCCCACTTCTTCAAGGACTTCTCGGTCTCGCCGGACGGCAAGGTCTACTCCTTCACCCTGCGCGAAGGCCTGAAGTGGAGCGACGGCATGCCGCACACCACCGAGGACGTCCGCTTCTGGTACGAGGACGTGCTCCTGAACGGCGACCTGACGCCTTCGATTCGCATCGACTTCATGTCGGGAAGCCGGGGCGATGCCGAGGTGATGAAGCTGAACGTGGTCGACGAGTCCACCTTCGAGTTCATCTACGACGAGACCCCGTGGGACCTGCTGCAGTACTTCTCCCACGTCGACTGGGATCCGGTGGCGTACTCCAAGTCGTTCTTCTCCCAGTACCACGCGGACTACACGCCGGTGGCGGAGATCGATGAAGCGGCGGTCGAGCATGGCTTCGAGAAGGGCGAGTGGGCGAAACTGTTCCGCCACCTGAGCGGCTGGCCCAAGCTGCCCACTACCCTGCCCACCATCAGCCCGTTCCTGCTCAAGGAGAACAATGCGCAGCAGATGGTGTGGGAGCGCAACCCCTACTACTGGAAGGTGGACGCGGCCAACAACCAGCTTCCCTACCTGGACGGGTGGGTCTGGGTGAAGACCGCCGACACCGAGGCCATGAACATGCAGATCATCGCCGGTGAGATCGACCTGGCGCACCAGACGCCGGACGCCGCCAGCGCCGCCCTCTACAAGCAGTACGGCGACGACAAGGGCTACGACGTGCGGTTGCTGAAAGACCACTTCGCGGCCGCCGAGTTCTTCCTCAACCTGACCAACGAGGATCCCAACTGGCGCCAGGTGGTGCGCGACATCAGGTTCCGCAAGGCGGTGAGCATGGCGCTCGACCGGCAGCGCATCATCGACACCGTATACGCCGGCTTCGCGGGTCCCCCTCGAACCGTGGCGATTCCCGCCTACGACCCGGACGGCGCCAATCGGTTGCTCGACGAGATGGGACTCGACAAGAAGGACAGCGACGGTTTCCGGCTGGGACCGAACGGCGAACGGTTCGAGATCTTCATCGAGCACACCACCTGGTACCCGGAGATGAAGGTGATGCCGGAGGCGATCAAGTCGGAGCTGGAGAAGGTGGGCATCGCGGTGCGCACCCAGCTCCGCGAGGGCGGGCTGTTCTGGGAGCGGCACAACTCCAACCAGCTCTACGCCGGCAACCTGTGGTTCCATCACGGCATCTGGCCGTACCACTGGTACGAAGACTTCCTCGGCATCCGCTGGGCGCAGCAGTGGTTCAACTGGTCGAAGTCGGGAGGCATGCAGGGCGAAGAACCGCCGCCCGAGTACCAGGAGCTGTGGGAGCTGCACCGGCAGATGAAGACTTCGCAGGACTACGCCGAGCGTGATCGGCTGTGGACGGAGATCCAGAACAAGCTGAGCGAGAACCTGTTCTGGATTCCGATCATCGAGTACGCCGAGAAACCGGCCATCGTCAACAAGAAGCTGGGCAACACCGTGGTCACCGGCTACACCAACTTCAACAACTACCACCTGGAGCTGATCTACTGGAAAGAGTAGGTTCCTGGTGGGCGACCCGAGGTTCGAGCTCCAGACCGGGTTCGGGCCTCGGGCCGGCGTAACGTGCTTCCCTTCATCACCCAGAGAGTCGTCATTCTGGCGGCGCTCCTGATCGTGCTCTCCATCGTCTCGTTCATCCTGATCGAGTTGCCGCCGGGCGATTTTCTGACCACCTACGTCGAGCGCTTGAAGATCGAAGGCCACGAGGTCTCGAAGGACGAGGTGGAGAAGCTGTCGCAGATCTACGGCCTCGACCAGCCCGTCCACACCAGGTACCTGCTATGGGTCCGCAAGATCGTCCTGCGCGGCGACTTCGGGCGCTCGCTGCAACACGACCGGCCGGTCAACGAGCTGATCAAGGAACGGCTGCTGCTCACGGTGGTGATCTCGCTCTGCACCATCGTCGTGGTGTGGCTGATCGCCGTTCCCATCGGTGTCTACTCGGCGACCCGTCAATACAGCTTCTTCGACTACTTCTGGACCTTCGTCGGGGTGGTCGGCCTGGGCACGCCCAACTTCCTCCTCGCCCTGCTGGTGATGTGGCTGGCATTTCTGTGGCTCGGCATCAGTGCCGTCGGCATCCAGTCGCCGGAGTTCATCAGCGCGCCCTGGAGCGTGGCCCGCGTCATCGACCTGCTCAAGCGCGTCTGGGTTCCGGTGGCCGTGATCGGCCTGACCAGCACCGCGGGCCTGATCCGCATCATGCGCGGCACGCTGCTGGACGAGCTCAAGAAGGCGTACGTGATCGTGGCTCGCGCCAAGGGCCTGGGCGAAGGCCGGATCGTCTTCAAGTATTCGCTGCGCATCGCCATCAACCCGCTGATCAGCACCATCGGCTGGATGCTGCCGGCCATATTCTCGGGGGAGGCGCTGGTCTCCATCGTGCTCAACCTGCACACCATCGGCCCCCTGCTGCTGCAGGCGCTGCTCAACCAGGACATGTTCCTGGCCGGCAGCATCGTGTTGATCCTTGGCTTCCTGACCCTGGTCGGCACCCTCGTCTCCGACATCATGCTGGTGTGGGTCGATCCGCGCATCCGCTTCGCGGGAGTCACCCGCTGACATGGCAGAGCGCGAGGAACGCTACTACTACGCCTCCCAGTTCACCCTCATGTGGTGGAAATTCAAGAAGCACCGGCTGGCGCTGGCGGCGGTCGTCATCCTGGCCGGGTTCTATCTGATCGCCATCGGCGCCGAGTTCATCGCTCCGTACACGCCCACCACCGACTCCGAGTACCTGTTCGTGCCGCCCTCCAAGGTGCACTTCGTGGATGCCGGAGAGGGCCTGCAACGGCCCTTCGTCTATGGCCTTGACCGCACCCGCGACCGCGAGACCCTGCGCTGGGTGTACCAGGAGGACCAGGAGCAGAAGCACGTCATCCGCCTGTTCGTGCGCGGGGTCGACTACAAGCTGTGGAACCTGTTCCGCACCGACCTGCACCTGTTCGGCACCGAGGACGGCCCGTTCTTCATCTTCGGCACCGACCGCTTCGGCCGGGACCTGTTCTCACGGGTGATCTACGGCACCCGGATTTCGATCACCATCTGCCTGGTCGGGATCCTGCTCAGCTTCGTGATCGGACTCGCGCTCGGCGGCATCTCGGGCTACTTCGGCGGGCTCGCCGACAACCTGATCCAACGCGTCATCGAGTTCCTCATCTCGATTCCCACCATCCCCCTGTGGATGGCGCTGGCCGCCGCGGTGCCGCGCGACTGGCCGGTGGTCAAGACCTACTTCGCCATCACCGTGTTCTTCTCCATCATCGGCTGGACCGGGCTGGCGCGCGTGGTGCGCGGCAAGCTGCTGGCGCTGCGCGAGGATGATTTCACCGTCGCCGCCCGCATCGTCGGCGCCAGCGAGACGCGCATCATCTGGCGCCACCTGCTGCCCTCGTTCTTCAGCTACATCATCGTCCAGCTCACCCTCACCATGCCGGCCATGATCATGGGCGAGACCGCCCTGAGCTTCATCGGCCTGGGCATGCAGCCGCCCGCCGTGAGCTGGGGGGTGCTGCTGCAGGACGCGCAGCAACTGGTGTCGATCGCCCATTTCCCCTGGCTGCTGCTGCCGGCGTTGTTCGTCATCGTGACCGTGCTGTCGTTCAACTTTCTCGGAGACGGTCTGCGCGATGCCGCGGACCCCTACACCACGTGAGCAAGAACCTGATCAACGACACCGAGCTGGCGCTGCGCAGCGCCCGGCAACTGCAGGAGCGGCTCGCCCGCGATCCCTACCGGCCGCGCTTCCACTTCCTGCCACCGGGCGGATGGCTCAACGATCCCAACGGGGCGCTCTACTGGCGCGGCCGCTATCACCTGTTCTACCAGTACTACCCGGACGCCGCGTACTCGGTGCTCGAGCATCGCGACGGCAGCCAGGAGCACCTGCGGATCTGCTGGGGCCACGCCTCCAGCAGCGACCTCATCCACTGGGAGCACCACCCCGTCGCGTTGCAGCCGTCGCTGCCAGGCGTGGACGACAGGGCCTGCTTCAGCGGCCACGTGGTCGACAACGACGGCGTGGCGACGATGATCTACTGCGGCATTCCCGGAGGGAGCTGCATCGCCACCAGCAGCGACTACCGGCTGGAGCGCTGGTCCAAGCACCCGCGCGTCGTGATCCCCCGGCCGCGGCCGGGCGAGCCGGAGCACGGCAGGTACGGGGCCTGCGACCCCTGCATGTGGCGGGAGGGCGACCGCTGGTATGCGCTGTGCGGCTTCCGCAGCCCGCGGGGCGGCGATACCGCCAGCCTGTTCCGCTCGCACGACACCCTGCACTGGGAGTTCGTGCACGACTTCTACGAGTCGCGGCGGGACTGGACCAGCGCGCGCGACGACTGCGCGGTACCCGACTTCTTTCCGTTGGGCGACACCCACATGCTGCTGTTCATGAGCCACGAGACCGGCGCCCAGTACTACCTCGGGGATTGGCGCGACGAGACCTTCCATCCCGAGGCTCACGGGCACATGAACTGGGCCGGAGGGCAACTGAACGCCCCGAAGAGCCTGCTGGACGCCAGTGGCCGGCGCCTGATGTGGGGCTGGGTGTGCGAAGCGCGCACCAAGGACGCGCAGCGCGCGGCGGGGTGGGCCGGCATGCTGTCACTGCCGCGCGTGCTGTCCCTCGATGCAGCGGGCGGTCTGCTGATCGAGCCGGCCGCGGAACTGCAGGTGCTGCGCCGCCACCACCGCCGCTGGACTGACCTGCGCCTCGGCGGCGACCACCCCATCCCCGAAGTGCAGGGAGACTGCCTGGAGCTGGCGCTGGAGTGCGACCCGGGCGACGCCGGCGAGGTCGGGGTTCGCGTCCGCTGCGCCCCCGACGGCAGCGAGTCCACCGCCATCTCCTACCGCGCCGCGGCCGGTGAACTGGTGATCGATACCAGCGCCTCCAGCCGCCGTGGCGACCTGATGCAGCCGTGGCCGCGTCCGTGGGCGGCGCTGTTCAGCGATCCGGTCAGCAAGCTGCCCGCCACCGAGCAGGTGTACGTGCAGCGGGCGCCGCTGGCGCTGCAGCCGCGGGAGCCGCTCAAGCTGCGCGTGTTCATCGACCGCTCGGTGATCGAGGTGTTCGCCAACGACCGCCAATGCATGACCCAGCGCATCTACCCGGCGCGCCGCGACAGCCTGGGCCTGGCCCTGTTCAGCAACGGGGGCAACGCGCGCTGCACCACCCTCGACGCCTGGGACCTGGACTGACCAAGCCTCCCACGCCGGCGCCGCTTGGAAGGTGGCACATACTGGTCCGTTGAGATACGCTTGAGGACTCCAATGCTGAAGCGCGTTCAGGTCCGGGGCTACAAGTCGCTGGTCGGAGGTTCACCACCTGGGGCTCATGGGTGAGGAGCTTGCCGCGTTCCTGAATACCATGAAGGCCCTGGACAAGGGCAGATTCTTGGCAGTCGAGAAGGCGCTGCAGGCATTGATGCCTCAGATCAGCGGAATCGAGCTTGAGGTAAGCGACCTTGGCGAGGTCGAGTTGCGTCTGAAGGAGGGTGGCATCGCCATACCCTCTCGGGTGCTTTCCGAGGGTGCCTTGCGAATGCTCGGACTGCTGGCGCTCACGGGCGCGAAAGACCCACCCGCTCTTGCTGTGAAACGCGCCGGTGCTTTGGGCGCACGGAAGCGTGACCGCGGGTTGGCGGCCCTTGGGCACGAGCAGGTGAGGTTCCAGATCGGCTCGGCGGTGCGGGCAGCCCCGTTCTATGGCCCGTCACGGCGCCGCGTGATACGGAACCGTTCGTTTCAGCCGCGCGCTGCTGCTTGCACTTCGGCGAGAAAGCCGTGCCGGGTGAGCATGCGCAGCCAGCGCGGCGCGTTGCGCTCGACGACGAGCTTTTCGTAGTCGATGTCCGGATCGGTGTACGGCCGATCATCACGCAGTACGGCGTGGATTACTCGCAACAGCTTGTGGGCACTGGCGAGGATGGCCTTTTTGTAGCCGATGCGCCCGGCCAACATCCGGTGATGGCCGTAGAACTGCGAACTCTTGGTCCGCACCGCCCCGTGGGCGCACTCGGCCAGCGTGGCGCGCAGCGTCGGATTCCCTTTCCGCGCGCGCCCGGAGCGACGTTTGCCGGCGCTGTTGTTGTTCCCCGGGGCCACGCCGGCCCAGGGGCCGATAGAACACGCTTTGCGGAACGCCCCCAGGTCCGGCCCGATCTCGGCCAGGATGGTGCAGGCACTGCCGTAATCGATACCCGGAATCGTTTGCAGCAGCCGTAGCGAGCGTTGGTAATCGGCCAGTACGGTCCGGATGCGCTTGTCCAGCGCCACCAGGGCGGTGTCGGCGCGGTCGACGGCCTCCATCTGCATGCCCAGCGCGAACAGCGCGAGCGGGTCGAGCGTGGCGGCCAGTGCCTGGGTCAGCGGCGCCAGCTTGGCGGCCACGTGGTGCGTCAGATTGGCCAGGATGTAACGCGGCGAGTGCCCGGCAACCAACCCGTCGAGGATGCGCCGCCCGTTGACGCCGAAGATGTCGCTCAACACGCCGCCGAGCCGCAAGCCGTCGTGGTCAAGAGTCTTGTGGACCCGGTTGCGCGCCCGGCTGCGCTCGTCGACCAGTTTGCGGCGGTAGCGGGTCAACTGCCGCAGCTGCCGGAACAGACGTGGCGGAACGTAGCTCGGCAACGCCAGACCAAACTGGCAGATACGCGCCAGCCACAGGCTGTCGTTGACATCCGTCTTCTTCCCGCGGATCTGCTTGACCTGCTGCGCATGGTGCAGATCGGCCTGGATGCCCGCGTCTTCGAGCGCCTCGAACGGCGCCTTCCAGTAGACCCCGGTGCCTTCCATGGCCGCTGCCGTGACGCCGTGTCCGCACAGCCACTCGGTCATGGCGCGCAGGCCGTCCGGCAGCGCGCTGAACTCCCGCGTAGCCGTGCGCGCCGGTCCGCTACCGGCCTCGCACAGCCGCACCGTGGCGGTGACGTGCATCTTGTGCACGTCGAGGCCGGCAGCGCGGGCACACACCACGTGCATGTCATCGGTGCACAAGGTGTCGCGGTCGCTGTCGACAGTGGTGTAACTCATCAGCTACCCTCCTTGACGGCGGAAGCGGGCGAGCACGCCGGGTGCAGGAAACACCCGCCGCCAAGCGGGGTTCGATTTGCTGCTCGTCCACGGCCACAGGCCGGGTACGGTTCGGGGCTCGATGCCCAGCGCGCAGCGTCAGTTTGACAACGGGGAAGGGAGTCGTCTCCCGCCACCGAAAAGAGCTACGACGACTGTGCCCGCTTCCGCCCCTTGAGGATGCCACGACACGCCTCCGCACCGAAACGCTTGAGACTCCGGGCCGACACGTCGTCCGCGTTTCATGTCGTCGGGGTGAGTGGTGCGCCGATCATGCAGGTTTGTCGGGTTCGAAGAGCCGGAGAACGGAGTCCATCCGGGACGCATCGCTTTGATCGCCGAACTGCTGAAGACCCAGGAGAGCTTCCGCAGAACCCAATACCTGATGACCACCCACTCTCCGCTTCTGCCGGATTTGCTGGAGGACCGGGCGCTCTTCGTCGTGCGTCGGACCAACAACAAGACACAGGTCGACCCGTTCTCCACATGGGGTCCACTGGATCGCCGTTCAGGTATCGGGGAAGCGCTCGCCGACGGCGCATCGCAACTTTCCGTCTCAGAACGAATTCTGAGAGGGGACTTTGATGTATGAGATCGCGCTGTTTGGCGAAGACAACGCACATCGTCAGATCATTGACGCATTGGTACGGAAGATCGCCAATCAGCATGGCATCACCGTCGAGTTGCGCTGGTCATACGTAAGTATCCTGTAACTATTCAGCCTGGGTGGCGGGCGTGAGGCAAGGCGGGGTCGTCGGGTGGCCGTCAAAGACGTTCGTCAGGGCTTCCAGTACGTTCAGGCCGTTCTTGCGGATGGTGGAGATATAGGATCTGGCCCGGCAGAAGGCGACAGCTCCTGCGGCGCTCCGGAACGTCCCAGATATCTTCTGCTGCACTTTCATCATCCGTAGATCTCGTTCCGCCAGGTTGTTGTCGAACGGCACCCCAAAGTCATCCATGAACGCCAACACCTGGGGCCAGCGGCCGGCCAGCCGCAGCAGCAGGTTGCGCGCTTTGCTCTGCTTCTTGCGACCGCGTTTCTTGGCGCTGCCCGGAACCTCGGGGGGCGCCGGGTTGGCCTGCAGTCCGGCGTTGATGATGCGGTGGTAGGCGGCCACATAGCGCTCCCGTACCGACTCGGGGAGCTGGCGACGCTGCTCCTGGACTGCTGCCTCCACCGCGCCCTTGATCTCCACCAGCAACTCGATCAGGGTCGCTGCCCAGTCCTGCCCGTACTGTTCGTGGATGAAGGTCAGCTCCCGCAGATGATGGCCGTTACACAGTCCATGGTCGCAGGGGTAACCAAAGTAGCTCTGCCAGTTATCGTGCACCGCCGTGCCGCCAAACTCGGGCAAGATGCCGATCGCCGCGAACGCTTCCCGGCCCCGCTTGGCATGTCCCTCGTAGTAGGTCAACAACTCCGTGCTCGCCACGTGCAGCCAGTGCAACTCGCCACCGATGCTCATCCCGGTCTCATCAAAACACACCACTGGCTGAGTTCTCAGGGCAGCACGGAGTTGCTCGTTGATCCCGCTCAAGCGCTCGCCGCAGCGCTCGTTGATGGTCACCAAGGTTCCCACGCTCACCGGGATCGAAAATAGATCCGCGAACAGCTCGGCCGTGCGCTGATACGGCAGCAACCCATAGTTGCGCAGATATGCCGCTACCGCTTGCAGCCGCGGGCCGTACTGCACCGGCTGCGTGACTGCGGCGGGGAACTCGGCGGCGTTGAGCTGGCCGCAGTCCGGGCAGCGCTTGCGCTCCGCTCGATGCTCGCTGACCGCCACCGGCAGCGGCGGCAGATCGAACACTTGGCGGCGCTCGTAGTCTGCCACTGGCTCACCGTACAGTGAGCAGCCACACCGGCAACGCTCCACCGGGTGGATGGCAATCGTGTCCGGCTGCGCCACTTGGCGCAGTGTGGCGCCGGCATGCTCAGGCTGACCGCCCGCCCGCTTGGCGGTGGCGCGCTTGCGGCGTGATTGCTTGCGGTTCAGTTGCTTGCGTTGGAAGCTGTCGCGTGACGGTGGCTTGCCGCTGTCGTGACTGTCCTGCTTCAGTTCCTTGAGTTCCTGCTCCAGCGCCGTGATCCGTTGCTCCTGCTGCTCGATGATCCCTTCGATCAAGGCTAGCACTGCTTCCGGGCCGGCCGCGTAGACCTTGAGAATCTCCTCCCGCGTGATCTTGAAGCTGGTGCCCACTCTCTGGCCTTCGGCCGGGAGCGCAGATTCCTTGAGCCTTTTTTCGCGGGGCTGAATAGTTACAGTATCCTTACCTATGGACAGAGTGCTCTCAATCAGAGTCGATGAAGAGGTCGTTCAGACTCTTGATGCTCTCGCTCGCACTCTGCAAACGTCCAGGAAGCGCATCGTCGAGGACGCCATCCGGCTCTACAACGAGACGGTCGAGCAGAAGCAGGACCCGCTCGATCAATCGTTCGGCGCCTGGCGGCGGTCGGAAGCACCGGACGAGTTGCACCGCCGGATACGGGCCACCTTCGAAGACTCCATGCATCGGCTCCAGAGGTGAGGGGCCTACGTCGATGCCGATGTCCTGAGCTGGACGAACGGAGTCCACGCAGTGCGCGGTTTACCTTCGCCGACGGGCAGCGTACCCTGCACCGGCGAAACTGGCATGGCTGCTGCGACCGAGTACGACTTCCCGCGCCTGTTCACCGCCGCCGAGGCACAGCGCACGCTGCCGCTGGTGCGCACCATCGTGCGTGACATTCTGGCCCTCGGGGCGCAGGCGCGCGAGGTGCTCTCCGGGCGTGCCGAGGAACCCTCTATCGAAGAGCTGCAGGATCAGCTTCAGGACCTGCTGGCCGAACTGAGCGGCATGGGCTGCTATTACAAGGACTGGAACTTCCAGATCGGCCTGGTCGACTTTCCGGCGCTGATCGACGACGAGGTGGTGTTCCTGTGCTGGCGCAGCGACGAGCCCGAGCTGCGCTACTACCACCGCATCGAAGACGGCTACGCCGGGCGCCGGCCCCTGCCCCGCGACTGACCGGAGCGCCGGAATTCAGCGGCCGCGGGCGTCCGCGATCAGCCGCAGCGCGGTGCGGACGTTGGCGGTGATGGCCGCGTAGTCACCCGCGGCGACCAGGTCCGCGCGCACCAGGTCGCTGCCCATTCCCACGCAGCAGGCCCCGGCCGCGAACCACTCGCGCAGATTCTCGGCGCTCAGCCGCACGCCTCCGGTGGGCATGAGCCGCGCCCACGGCATCGGGCCGAGCAGGTCCTTTATGAACGCCGGGCCGCCCATCTTGCCGGGGAAGACCTTGACGATCTCGGCACCCCACTCCTCGGCGGCGGAGATCTCGGTGGGCGTGGCGCAGCCGGGCAGGTAGGGGATCTTGCGGCGGTTGCACAGCCGGGCCACTTCGGAGTTGAAGCTCGGGCTCACCACGAAGCGGGCGCCCGCGGCGATGAACAGCGCGGCGGTTGGCGCGTCGATCACCGAGCCGACGCCGAGACTGGCCGTGTCGCGCAGCACGGGCTGCCCGGCCAGCTCCTGGAACACCTGCAGGGCGCCGGGACCACGGTTGGTGAACTCCACCGCCGCGGCACCGCCGTCCACCAGCGCCCGCGCCACCGCGGCCGCCACCGCGGCGTCGCCGTGGTAGAACAGCGGCACCAGCCCGCTGGCCAGCACCGTGCCGTACCACTCCAGGCGGCCTCCGGGCCGGAACCCGGCTCCGCCGGACGCCGCGGCCTGCGCCGTCATCGCCGCTTCCCGCGCCCTACGCCGCGTTGCCGCCGTCCCCGCGGGTCGGGGTGACGCCGGGAACGGCGAAGTAGCGGGCGGCGTTGTCGTAGCAGATGTCCTGGATCACGCTGCCCAGGTGCGGGTAGTCGGCGGGCAACAACCCGCGTTCCACGTCCTCTCCGAACAGATCGCACACCAGCCGCCGAAAGTAGTCGTGGCGCGGGTAGGAGAGAAAGCTGCGCGAGTCGGTGACCATGCCCACGAAGGCACTGATGACGCCGGAGTTGGAAAGCGCCGCCATCTGCGCCCGCATGCCGTCGGTCTGGTCGTTGAACCACCAGGCGGTGCCGAACTGCATCTTGCCGCGCACCGTGCCGTCCTGAAAGTTGCCGATCATCGACGCCATCAGGTCGTTGTCGGACGGGTTGAGGTTGTAGAGGATCGTCTTGGCCAGGCTGCCGTCGCGGTCGAGGTGATCGAGGAAGCGGGCCAGGGGGCGCGCCATGCTCTGGTCTCCCATGCTGTCGAAGCCGGTATCCGGCCCCAGCGCCGTGCCCATACGGGTGTTGAGGCCGCGCAGCGCGCCCAGGTGGTACTGCTGCGTCCAGCCGCGTCCCGCGTCCAGCACCGCCAGCTCATACAGCAGCGCCGACTGCAGCAGACGCAGCTCGGCGCGCTCCAGCGGCGTGCCTGAGCGCACCTTGGCGAACGCGGCCGCGGCCTCCGCGCCGGTAAACGGATCGGCGTAGATCTCCTCGATGCCGTGATCGGACAACCGGCAGCCCTGCTCGTGGAAGTAGCCGTGGCGCTGTTCCAGGGCGCGCAGCAGGTCGGCGTAGCTGCCTATCTCGATGCCCGCCGCCGCGCCGAGGCGGTCCAGGTAGGCGTTGTAGACGGGCGGATCGGCTGCCGCCATCGCCTTGTCGGGACGGAACGCCGGCGCCACCACCACGGAGAAGCCGGGGTCGGCAGCGATGGCGCGGTGCGAGGCCAGGTCGTCGCCGGGATCGTCGGTGGTGCACACCGCCCGCACGTCGAACGACTGCATGATGCCGCGCACCCGCAGCTCGTCGCTCGCCAGCAGCTCGTTGCAGCGGTCGTACACGGCGTCGGCATTGGCCGACGTAAGCAGCTCGTCGATGCCGAAGGGCCGCCGCAGCTCCATGTGGGTCCAGTGGTACACCGGGTTGCGCACCGTGTAGGGCACCACCTCGGCCCAGGCGTGGAACTTGGCGCGGTCGTCGGCGGAACCGGTGATGAGCTCCTCGGACACGCCCAGGGCCCGCATCACCCGCCACTTGTAGTGATCGCCGCCGAGCCAGATCTCCGTCAGGTTCGCAAACTGGTGGTTGTCCGCGATCTGCTCCGGGGGCAGGTGGCAGTGATAGTCGAAGATCGGCATCTCGCGGGCGTAATCGAAGTAGAGACGGCGGGCGGCGGGGTTGCTGAGCAGGAAGTCCTCGCCCAGGAATTCACTGGCCATGGTGGCTGCCATTCTACGGGCGTTGTCGGAGGACCGACAAGCTCGCGCGTCGACGGAGTGGACGGCGGGCTACGGGCTGCGGTGGAGCAGAAGCGCGTGCGCCGGTACAGTGCGACAACCGATGGAGCACGCCAACCGGCTGCCGCGACTGCTGGCCGTCGACCTCGACGGCACCCTGCTGACCCCCGACCGGCGGATCGGCGCAGGTGACGCCGACGCCTTGCGCCGATCGGTCGATGCCGGGGTCGCCGTGCTGGTGGCCACCGGACGCGGCCTGCACACCGCACGCCCGGTGCTGGAGGCATTGCCGGTGCCGGCCTACGCGGCGCTCCACAACGGCGCGCTGATGCTGGACCCTTCCGGCGCCGAGCTGTGGCGGGTGTCGATGCAGCCGCGGGCGGTGGCGGCGGCCCTGCCGCTGGTGCGCGGAGCCGGCCTGCACCCGATGCTGTACGTCGGCGTCGCCGGCGCCGGAGGCGACGACGTGACGCTGGTGCTGGAACGGGACGCCAGGGACTCCGCGTATGCGCAGGAATACCTGCGCACCAAGGGGCCCATCCTGGAACTGGTCGCGGACGTGGCGGCGGCCTGCGACCGCGGGGTGCTGGGGATCGTGAGCTTCGGGTCGCGCGACTCCGTGACCGCCGCGGCAAGCGCCGTGGCGCCGCTGAACGGGAGCGTGGAGAGCTGGTGGAGCCCGTCAACCGGCTCCGGCGCCGACCTGTTCGAAGCGCTGGCTCCCGGTGGTGCCAAGGGTTGCACGCTGCGGCGCCTGACCGAGCGGCTGGGCTTCACGCCGGAGGAAGTGATGGCCATCGGCGACAACAACAACGACCTGGACATGCTGCGCTACGCCGGCACCGCGGTCGCCATGGCCAACGCCACGCCCGAGGCACGTGCCGCCGCCCACTTCGTCACCACCGCCAACACCGCCGACGGCGTCGCCCACGCCCTGTGGCGCGTCGGCCTGCCGACGCGCCACAGGCAAGGCTAGACTGGGCGCGTATCGGCCTGTCCATACGCACCCGCGCACGGCGCTCGGACCACCTGCAGGTCCGGGCCAGGCTCAGCCGTGGCGCGGCGGCCGGGTTGCAGCAGCCGGCGGAATGCCCTACGTTGGCCGCATGGCTTCCGTGCGCACGCTCCGGCCGCCCGTCGACCCACCCGTCGAGGCGGTCCCGCGCGCCCAGCCGCCGACGGCGGCCGAGTTCCCCGGCTGCCGGCCGGTCCGCCTGCCGCGGGAGGAACTCGACCACTGCGAGGTGAGATTCGAGTACTGGGACACCGCCTCCGAGACCGCCTGGATCTGCGACCCGGTCAGCTCCGACCACGAAGACCCCACGCGTTGCCTGGGGAGGTTGGCCGAGCGCATCGCCGCGGTGCGTGGGGCGCCGGTGAAGTGCCTCGGCAGCACCGACCTGACCGAACGCGACGAGCACGGCGAGCCGCAGCTCATCATGCAGGCGGACGAGATGGTGTACCTGCACCCGGCGCGCGCCCGGCTGCCGCGGCCGGCTCTGACGATCGGCGAGCATGACTTCCCGGACGTGGTGCTGGAAGTGGACCACACCACCGACGTGCGGCCGCGCAAGCTGGGGCAGTATGAGGCGTGGGGGTTCCCGGAGGTGTGGGTGGAAGTGCCGGAGGCGCGCCCGTCCGGCCGTCCGCGGAGCCGGCGTTCGGCGCTGACCATCCACCTGCTGGAGGATGGAGCGTATCGGGAGGCGGCGCAGAGCCGTGCGTTTCCGGGCTGGACGGCGACGGAGATTCACGCGGCATTGAACGAGGAAACGTTCTCCGCACGGACCAGCGCGGTGCTGGAGCGGGTGGGGGCGGTGCTCGGGGAGCGGGAAGGCACCGGCCCGGACGACGACCCGCTGCTGGGCGCACTGCGCCGCCGGAGCCGGGCGGATGAGCGCACCGAACTGGCGCGGGCGCTGTTGGCGGCGCGCGGCATCGAGGTCTCGGCCGGATTCCCCGGCGTGCCCGGCTTCGCCGAGTTGCCCGCCGACGCCATCGCGGAGGCCGCCACCGCCTGCGTCAGCGAGGCCGACTTCCAGCACCGTCTGCGCAGCCGCCAGGAGCCTGTACACTGACGCTCCCATGCTCGATCTACCGCTGATCCATCCTGACATCCTGCGCGTGCTGGGTCGTGCCGGACACGGCTCGCAGGTGCTGATCGCCGACGGCAACTACCCGTTCCGCACCA
This sequence comes from Spirochaetia bacterium, assembly GCA_965203905.1. Taxonomy (GTDB): domain Bacteria; phylum Spirochaetota; class Spirochaetia; order SZUA-6; family Bin103; genus Bin103. Next base: position 677,238 of record CBDBDQ010000005.1, read on the forward strand.
CCCTGGGTCCCAACGCCGAGTTGGTGAGCCTCAACCTGGCTCCCGGCATCGTCAGCGCCAGCGACGTGCTGGCAGCGGTGGCGGCCGCGATCCCGGTTGAGGCGGCCGCGGTGATGGCCACCGCCAAGGAAGGGCCCTACGCCATGACCGAGGACCCGCCGATCTGGGCCGAGTTCCGCGACCTGCTGGCAGCGAACGGCTACGACGGGCCGCTGGACGAGATCGAGCGGTTCGCGTTCTACGAAGCGGGTCGCGGCGCGGACGTGGCGCTCGCCATCGCCACCGGCGAGCAGCGCATCTACGCCAACCTGCTGCTCACCATCGGAGTCATCCAGCCCGACTGACCGCGGCGCGCACCCGGAGCCGGCTCAGCCTCCGACCGCGCGCGCCACGGGCAGGGCGAAGTAGGTGAGGATCAGGTCAGCGCCGGCGCGCTTGATGGCGGTTACCGTCTCCAGCATCACGGCGTTCTCGTCGAGCCAGCCGCGCGCCGCCGCCGCCTTGATCATGGCGTACTCCCCGCTCACCTGGTATGCGGCCACCGGCACGGTCGACTCTGCCTTCACCGCCGCCACCACGTCCAGGTAGGGCAGCGCCGGCTTCACCATCACCATGTCGGCGCCCTCGTCCAGGTCCAACAGGATCTCGCGCAGGGCCTCGCGGCGGTTGGCCGGATCCATCTGGTAGCTCTTCTTGTCGCCGTGCTTGGGCGCCGAGTCGAGGGCGTCGCGGAACGGGCCGTAGAACGCCGAGGCGTACTTGGCGCTGTAGGCGAGGATGCCCACCTCGGTGAATCCGGCGTCGTCCAGGGCGTCGCGGATATACCCGACACGGCCATCCATCATGTCGGAGGGCGCCACCAGGTCAGCCCCCGCCTGCGCCTGCGCTACCGCCATGTCGCAGAGAATGTCGACGCTCTCGTCGTTGACGATCCTGCCGTCCACTACCAGGCCGTCGTGGCCGTCGCTGGAGTAAGGGTCCATGGCCACGTCGGTGATCACCAGGAGCTCCGGCAGCGCCTCCTTCAAGTCGCGCACCGTGCGCTGCAGCAGGCCGTCGGGGTTGGCCGACTCGGTGGCGTGGCTGTCCTTGAGCGAGTCGGCCACCACCGGGAACAGCGCTACCGCGGGGATGCCCAGGGCGTGCGCGGCGCGCGCCCGGGCCACGACGCGGTCCGGGCTCAGGCGGCTGGTGTCGGGCATCGAGGCCACCGGCTCCTCCAGGTCGGAGCCGTCCACCACGAACAGCGGCAGCACCAGGTCCGCCGGGGTGACATGCGTTTCCCGTACCAGCGCCCGCAGGGCCGCGGTGCGGCGGTTGCGGCGCGGCCGGATCGGCAGGTCCAGTTGCCCGCCGGAACGCGTCGGCGAGCCGTTGTGGGAGCTGTGGGAGGCCATGGCGCCGTTCAGTGTAGCTACCGCCCCCGGCGCCCCGCAACCGCCACGTACCGCCCGCCCACCGTGGCGCCCGTCACCTTCCCCAGCTCCTGTCGCCGACCTATACTGGCCTGACGATGCCGACGCACCTGTCAGCCGGCGCCGACCTGGAGCGTGTGCTGCTTACCGCCGAGGATTTCCTCGAATGGCTCGATCCGGAGGTCTCGGCCGACCTGATCGACGGAGAAATCTTCATGCACTCGCCCGTGTCCATCCGCCACGCCAAGCTGCTCAACTTCCTCGATCGCCTCCTCGGTACGTATGTGGACGAACTCGGACTTGGGCAACTGTTCCGAGAGGAGGTCGCGGTCCGACTCAGTTCGCGGAACGTGTATCTTCCGGATTTGGCGTTTTATCGTGCCGAACGTGAGGATCGGATCCACGAAAATCATGTCGAAGGCGCACCCGACCTGGTGGTCGAGGCGTTGAGCCCGCGGACCGCCGACCGCGATGTGGGGGTCAAGTTCGCCGAGTACGAGCAGCACGGCGTTACCGAGTACTGGGTGCTGGATCCCGAGACCCTGGCCCACCGCTTCTACCGCCGTGACGGCGAGCTGCTGGTGGAGTACGCCGCGGGAGCGGCCAGGATCGAGTCTCGCATGGTGCCGGGATTCTTCGTTCTCCGGGAGTGGCTGGACCCGGAACGTACGCCCTCCATCCTGGAGTCGATCGCCCGGAATCCATGCCGCGCCAGCGCCGTAGGACGCGGCAACAACATGTTTCTCACGGGGACCGAGTACTCTCCGACCACCACGAAATCGTTGCCGAGCTGACGGCTCAGGGATAAGATGCCGCCACTGGCCCGCTCTTTGGGACGAACTGAGATGCCGGAAGCGCTGCCCCTCGTGGCACAGCCCGATCTGCCCAGCCAGGTGCGCGCCGTGGAGGAGGACGGGTACGTCTACCTGCCGGCGGTGCTCGACGCGGAGCAGACCGCCGAGCTGCGGGCGCACATGGACCGGCTGCAGCCGAACCCCGAGAGCTTCGACCGCGGCCTGGACCTGGAAGCCGACGGCTTCATCAACCGCCACATCAACAACGCCTTCAACCGCGATCCCCACTTCGTCCAGTTTCTCGACTACCCGGGGGTCATCGAGATCGCCGAGGCGCTGCACGGCGGCGACTGCCACGTGATCGGCATGACGGCGTGGATGACCGGACCGGGGCGTCCGGACCAGGGCCTGCACGCGGACTGGCAGCCGCTCACCCTGCCCGAGGACGTGATGGCCGACCCGCGGGTGCGCATCCCCGTGTACATCTCCACCGCCCACTTCTACCTGGACGACCTCACCGAGGAGCTCGGCCCCACCCGCTTCGTGCCCGGCAGCCACCGCGCCGGCCGCGCCCCCAACGGCGACACCACCTGGAATGGGCGCGGCGAGCAGAGCATTCTGTGCAACGCGGGAGACGTGGTGATCTTCCGCAGCGAGGTGTGGCACCGCGGCACCGCCAACCACAGCGACCGGGTGCGCTACCTGCTGCAGGTGCACTACTCCCAACGCGGGATCGCGCAGCGGTTCCCGCCCTACCTGCACCGCTTCAATGTCGATCCCGAGATCGTGGCGATCACGACCGAACGCCAGCGGCGAATGCTGGGGGATCACCCGATGGGGAACTACGATTGAGCGACCACCCCTGGCGCCTGGGCGTCGTGACCGACGAGATTGCGGCGGACCCGACTGTGGCCCTGCCGGCGGCGCGCGCGATGGGCTTGACCCACGTCGAGCTGAACCGGGTCGGCGACCTCGGAATCCATGAGCTGGACGACGCCGGCGTGGCCGAGTTGCGGCGCATGCTCGAGGCGGAGGGGCTGCAGGTAGTGGCCGTGGATCCGCCCGCCTTCAAGGCGATCGAGCTGGACGATGTACCGGTCGCGGAGGTGACCGGTCACCCGGCGGTGGTCGAGCACCTCGGCCAGATCCGCAGCGGCTGCCAGGTGGCGTGCGAGTTGGGAGCCGGCATCGTGCGCGTGTTCTCGTTCCGGCGCAGCAACATGGTCGGAGCCGGCAACCCCTCGCCGCGCGAACCGGGGGGCGGCACCATCCCGGATGACCTGCTGCCGAAGATCGTCGCCGGGCTGCGTGCCGCGGTGGCGATCGCCGACGAACACCAGGTGACCCTCGGGCTGGAGAACGTGCGCTCCTGCTGGGGCAACTCCGGGCCCAACGCGGCGCGCATCCTGGCCGCCGTGGACCACCCCCGCCTGCGTGCCATCTGGGACCCCGGCAACGACTACGTCTCCGGCGGCGTGCCCTACCCCGACGGCTACCGGGCGGTGCTCCCCTACCTCGTGCACGTGCACGTGAAGGACGCCGCGGTGGTGGACGCCGCCACCGGCCTCACCCGCTGGGCCTGCATCGGCAGCGGCGGCGTGGACTACGCCGGCCAGATCGCCGCCCTGCGCCGCGACGGCTACGCTGGCGTGATCAGCGTCGAGACCCACTGGCGCAAGCCCGGCGACGACGGTCCCGAGTCCACCCGCGACACCCTCGCCGGCCTGCGCCGCTTCCTGTGAGCAAGCCAGCGCTCGCCCACACCGACGTACCGGTCGAGGTTCGCAACCTGCGCAAGCGTTACGGGAAGGGCGCGTGGGCCAACGACGGCATTTCGTTCGCCGCGCTCGGCGGGGAGATTCTCGGCATCGTCGGCCCCAACGGCGCCGGCAAGACCACCCTGATCCGCCAGATCACCACCGAGCTGCGCCCCACCTCGGGCGAGGTACGGGTGTTCGGAATCGACGCGGTCGCGCGGCCGCATGCCGTCAAACAGATGATGGGCGTGATGCCGCAGGAGGCCACCCTGTACTGGGGCCTGTCGGTGCGCCATCACCTGCGCATCTTCGCCAAGCTGCGCGGCCTGCGCCGGCGGGCCGCAGCGCGCCGTTGCGAGGAGTTGATCGCCGAACTGGGCCTGCAGGAGCACCGCGACAAGAGCACGGAGACCCTTTCGGGAGGGCTGCGGAGGCGCGTGCTGCTGGGCATCGCCGCGGTGGCCGATTCGCCGCTCCTTATCCTCGACGAGCCCAGCGTCGGCCTCGACCCGGAGGCACGACGCGACCTGTGGGAGCTGCTGCGCTCCTACCGGCAGCGCGGCAAGACCGTGCTGCTCTCTACCCACTACATGGAGGAAGCGGAAGCGCTCTGTTCCCGCGTCGGCATCATCCAGCGCGGCTCGTTGCGGGCGTTGGACACGGTCGAGAACCTGTATTCCGCGTACGGCTACGAGTACAAGATCACCTTCGCCACCGCGGACGGCGGCGAGACCCTCTACGGCAATGACGACCGGCTGCTGGTGCGGCAGGCCCAGGAACGAGGCAGCGACCAGTACAGCGTCTCGCGTACCACCCTGGAGGACGTCTACCTCGGCCTGATCCAGGGGGCCGGGGAATGAGCAGCGCCGTATCGGGAAGCCTCCGTCCCCTGGGGCTGCGCAAGTTCCTGGGAGACGTGGTCAGCATCTTCCAGATCAACGCCATCCCGGCGCTCCGGCATTGGTACGTCACCGTGCTCGCCGCGGCGCTGATCCCGGTTCCCTGGTTCTACGTCACCCGCACCATCGCCCCGGAAGATCCGCAGGTGCTGCGCCGGCTGATGGCGGGCACGCTGGTGTTCGGCGTCACCTTCTCCATCGGCATGTTCGTGGGCCAGAACTGGGTAGGGCAGCGCTTCAACGGCAGTCTCAAGCTGCTGATCGCCATGCCGGTGTCGAAGGGCTCCTACATCCTGGGCTCGCTGCTCTACTCGGCTCTGTCCGGAGCCGTCATCATCCCCGCCCTGTTCGGCTTCGGGCTGCTGGCGGGCGTGCAGACCCACCTTACCTGGGGGCTCGCCCCCACCCTGGCGCTGGCGGTGCTGACGATGGCCGGTCTCACCCTGTTCGTGGTCAGCTTCGCGCCCTCGGCTCAGGTGGGGAATCTCATCACGGCGCTCCTGTCCCTGGTGCTGGCCGCCCTGTCGCCGGTCTACTTCACGATGGAGCAGTCGCCGCTGCTGCTCAAGCTGCTCGGCTACGTGTCGCCGCTGCGCTACGCCGCCGACGGCATCACCAAGTCGCTGTCCGGGCAGACCGACGTCTGGTTCGAGCTGGCGGTGCTGGCGGGGTTCGCCCTGGTCACCATGGCCCTGGGCACCTGGCGGCTCCCCTGGCGCGAGGATTGAGCGCTCTGTCGGGCGACACGACGGGCGCCGTGACACCCGCCGAGCTGTGGTGCGAATACGCGGTCGACCCGCTCGGCATCGACGTACCGGAGCCGCGCTTCAGTTGGATCCTCGATTCGAGCCGGCGCGGCGAGCTGCAATCCGCTTACCGGATCCTGGTCGCCAGCAGTGAAGAAATCCTGCGCGGCGACGGCGGCGACAAGTGGGACAGCGGAGTGGTCACCTCCGACCAGTCGGTGAACGTCGCCTACGCCGGCGCGGCCCTCGCGAGTGGCGAGCGCTGCTTCTGGAAGGTGCGGGTCTGGGACGGCCGGGGCGCCGCGGCGGCGTGGAGCGCCGGAGCCAGCTTCGAGATGGGGCTGCTCGATCCCCGCGACTGGAACGGCATCTGGATCGGCGCCGACAGCGACCTCGCGGCGCCGCTGCTGCGCAAGGAATTCACCCTCCAGCGGCCGGTCGCCCGGGCGCGGCTCTACCTGTGCGGGCTGGGACTGTACGAGCTGTCGATCAACGGCGCGCGCGTCGGCGACCGGGTGCTCGATCCGGCGCTGACCGACTACCGCGTGCGCGTGCCCTACGTCACCCACGACGTGACCGGCGACGTGACCTGGGCGCGGGCGAGCATCCGGACCGTGCGCGGCACGGTTGCAGCGAGCTGGCGACTGACCGGCGACTCGCTCGCCGTGAAGGTGGAGATACCGGTCAACAGCCGCGCCACGCTCTGCATCCCCAAGCTGGGCTGGCACAACGTGACCGTAAGAGAGCAGGGACAGGTGTTGTTCCGCAACGGTGACCTCAGCGGCACCGTCGCCGGAGTGCAGGGCGGGAGCGAGAACACCGCCCAGGTCGAGCTGCGCATCGGCTCGGGTGCCTACACCTTCACCCTCACTCCCGACTGACACCCGGGTTCCCTTGTGGTCGGTTGGGCAGGTTGCGGTTATCCTGATTGTGGAGCGCGACGTGTTACCCACCCACACGGCAGGCGCTGACACGAGTCGGCGCGGCGATACGAGCACGGATCGAGAGGAGCGGGGACGATGTTCGGCTGGAGGGCATCTACGCCTTCGGGTCGCGCGTGCGCGGTGATCACAGGGGTGACTCGGACCTCGACCTGCTCGTGGTAGTAGGCGAGCGCACCCCGGAGGTGGAGCGCGTCGTCATTGACACCTGCGTGGAGGAAGAACTGCGCAGCGGCATTCCGTTCGATCCGGTGATCAAGGACTCCACCAGCTTCGCGCTGGAGCACCGCTACCACTCGCCCTTCTACGAGAACGTGTCGCGGGAAGGCATCGCCGTATGACGAGGAATGCGTGCAACGGGCGGACCGGCTGCTGAACCAGATCGATTCACTCCGCAGGCGGCTCGCCGCAGAACGGTAACTGTCCGGCGGAACGGCGCCAGCAAATGCGGACGAACATCTCGGGCATCGGCGAGTGTGACCGGCTTGCACCCACCACTTGCGCAACCGGCGGGCGGGTGTGGGCCGGTGGCGACAGCGGGCATCGGCATCGGGGTGTCGATTTCGGCGCACGCCGCTCGTCGTAATCATGAGGCCCATGGAACGGGCCCCGAACTCAATCCTTTGGAGGTATACCATGAGGTACCTGTGTCTGCTGTACGACAATGAGGCGGGGATGGCCGACGTTACCCGGGAACAGATGGCGGAGGCGATGAAGGTGTGGGGGGCTTTCGACGAGGAGCTCACCAAGGCCGGCGTCAAGCTCGGTGGCGAGGCTCTGCGTCCGACCAGCAGCGCAACGTCCGTCTCCCGCCGGGGAGAGGAACTCGTCACCACCGACGGACCGAACGCCGAGACCAAGGAGCAGCTTGGCGGCTATTACCTGATCGAGGCGAAGGACCTGGACGAGGCGATCGAGTGGGCGGCGAAGATCCCGACTACCAGGGAAGGCGGCACCGTGGAGATCAGGCCGATCTACGAGATGGCCGACATGATGAAGGACGCCGGTATGGGGTAGTGCGCCGGCGCGGCGGAGGCGGAGGATCGGCGGTAGGATGATTTCGGCCGCCGCCGCGGCCGCTGCCGCGGAACGCACCTTTCGCGCGGAGTCCGGGCGCATCGTTGCTGCGCTGATCCGCGTGTTCGGCGACTTCGACCTGGCCGAAGACGCGATGCAGGACGCTCTCGCCGTTGCCATGGACCGCTGGCAGCGCGACGGCATGCCGGCCAATCCGGCAGCGTGGATCACCACCACGGCCAGGCGCAAGGCGATCGACCGCCTGCGGCGGGACCGGCTCGGTATCGCGAAGCTCCAGGAGCTTGGCCGCCAGGCCGCCCTGACCGCCGCGGACGACGAGATGCCCGACGGGCACGACCACGGCGCGCTGACCGACGACCGGCTGCGCCTGATCTTCACCTGCTGCCATCCCGCGCTCAAGCTGGAGGCACGGGTGGCGCTGACCCTGCGCACACTCGGAGGCCTCACGACGCGGGAGATCGCGCACGCGTTCCTGGTGCCGGAGCCGACCATGGCGCAACGGCTGGTGCGCGCCAAGCGCAAGATACGCGCCGCCAACATCCCGTACCGGGTGCCGCCGGCCCATCTCCTGCCGGCGCGCCTGGAGGCGGTGCTCGTCGTGATCTATCTCGTGTTCAACGAGGGCTACGCGGCGACTGAGGGCGGCGCGCTGCTGCGGACCGATCTGACTACCGAAGCGATCCGCCTGGGCCGAGTGCTGCACGAGTTGATGCCGGAGGAGCCGGAAGCGACGGGATTGCTGGCGCTCATGCTGCTGCAGGACTCGCGGCGCGCGGCGCGGACCGATGCGCACGGCGACCTGGTCGTGCTGGAGCGGCAGGACCGGTCGCAGTGGGACCGCGGCCGGATTCGGGAAGGGTCGGAGCTGGTGGAGGCCGCTTTGCGCCGCCGGCGCCCGGGACCGTACCAGGTGCAGGCGGCCATCGCCGCACTCCACGCGCAGGCCCGGCGCCCGCAAGAAACGGACTGGAAGCAGATCGCCGGGCTGTACGCCACCCTGATGCGGTTGGCGCCGACACCGGTCGTCGCCCTCAACCGGGCGGTGGCGGTGGCGATGTCCGGGCGGCTGGAGACCGGGCTGGAGCTGATCGAGGCGCTGCGCGCCGACGGGCGGCTGGACCGCTACCATCTCCTGCACGCCGCGCGCGCCGACCTGCTGCGACGGCTCGTCCGTTACGACGAGGCGGCCGCCGCGTACCGCGCCGCGCTGGCACTGGCCGCCAACACGTCCGAGCGCCGCTACCTGACCCGGCGCCTGGCCGAGGTGTCAGGAGGACGGGCGGCGCCGTCGCCGACGTAGCGACCCGCCTGAGCCCCTCCACCGATCGACGGCGTGCACCGCCTGGGCGCATCGGCACCTGCCGGGCCACACGCACGCGCGGCACACGATGGCACTGAGGCTGATCGCCCCGCCTCCTTGCACCGCCGGCGGTGCAAGGAGTTGCATCAGCAGGCTCTCGGGCGAGTCAAGCGCGACTATGAGCGCCGCCGGGAGGGTTTCCGAAGGCGTGGCGGCCTCATGTGGCAACCCCGCACCCTATCCCGGGCTCGTCCGCGCTTCAGGTCCTGGCGGCGCTGGTGAGCAACCGCCAAGTGCCGGTACGAGAGAATGACGCGACGGTGAGCGGCCCGCTCAGAACTTGCGCGACCAGTCCGCGGGCCAGCGTTCCACCACCACCTTGGTCTGGGTGAAGAACTCGACCGCGTGCTTGCCCTGGCCGTGCAGCACGCCGAAAAAGCTGCGGCGCCAGCCGGAGAACGGGAAATAGGCCATCGGCGCGGCGACGCCGATGTTGATGCCGATGTTGCCCACGTCCGCAGCGTAGCGGAACTGGCGCGCGGCGCGGCCATCGGTGGTGAACAGGCAGGCCATGTTGCCATAGCGGCCCGAGTTCACCAGCGCGATGGCATCCTCCACGGTGTCCACCTGCATCAGCCCGAATACGGGCCCGAAGATCTCGGTGGTGGCCACGGTGCTGTCGGGAGGGACGTCCGCGAGCAGCGTGGGGCGCACGAACGAGCCTCCCTCCAGGCCGGGAATGGAGGTGCCGCGGCCGTCCACCACGACCCGCGCCCCCTCCTGCTCGCCGACGCCGATCAGGCGCTCGATGCGCTGCTTGCTGGCCTGGGTGATCACCGGGCCCATCTCCACCGACTCGTCCAGGCCGTCGCCGACCACCCGGCTGGTGGCGGCCGCGGCCAGCGCCTCGGTGAAGGTGTCGCCCGCTGCGCCCACGGTAATCGCCAGGGATGCCGCCAGGCAGCGCTGGCCGGCGTTGCCGTAACCGGAGTCGACCGTGATCTGGGTGGTCATGTCGATCTCGGCGTCGGGCAGCACCACGAGCGGGTTCTTGGCGCCGCCCTGCGCCTGCACCCGCTTGCCGGAAGCCGAGGCGCGGGCATAGACGTGCTCGGCGACCGCGGTGGAGCCGACGAAGCTCACCGCGTGCACGCCGGGATGATCGAGCAGGGCGTTGACCGTGTCGGCGCCGCCGTTCACGACGTTGAACACCCCCGGCGGCAGGCCGGTCTCCTCGATCAGCCGGGTCACCAGTTGCAGGGTGATGGGCGTGCGGTCGGCGGGCTTGACGATCACCACGTTGCCGCACGCCAGGGCGTAGGGGAAGAACCAGAACGGGATCATCGCCGGAAAGTTGAACGGGCAGATGATGGCGCACACCCCCACCGGCTGGCGGATCATCAGCTCGTCGATGCCGCGCGAGACATCCTCCAGCACGTCGCCCTGCATCATGGTGGGGATGCCGCACGCCACCTCCACGTTCTCGATGGCACGCGTCAACTCTCCGAGCGATTCTGAAAGAATCTTGCCGTTCTCGATGGTGATGGCCCGGCCCAGCTCCTGGGTCTCGCGCTCCAGCAGCGCCTTGAGCTTGAACAGGTACTGGATGCGGTCGCCCGGCGGCGTGCTGCGCCACTCCGGGTAGGCGGCGGCGGCCGCGGCGACGGCGCGGTCCACGTCGGCGGCGGTGGACTGCGGCACCGCCCCGAGGGTCTCGCCGGTAGCCGGATTGAGCACCGGCCGGGTGGCGGCGGCGCCATCGGACGCCCAGGCGCCGCCTACGTAATTTCGAATCTCATACGGTCCTGCCATGGTGCGGCGAATATACCACACCATGGCAGGACCATGGCGCCCCGTGCCGGCGCGCCATGCGGGCCGGAGGATCGGACGATCCCCCGGCCGTTCGGGTCAGCTTCCGTACCCCGCTCAGCGCAGGTCGGCCGGCAGCACCGGATAACGGCGCTCGCCCATCTCGAACTGCTGGCCGCCGTTGTAGTAGGACAGCACCTTGTCGACGTCGCCCAGCTTCTTGATCTCGGCGATGAAGTCGTCCCATTCGGACAGGTCACGGTCGCCGGTGATGAACTTGATGCGTTCTTCCTCGACGAAGGTGTTGACCGGGGTCATGATCTTGCTGATCTCGTCGTTCTGCTCGCCGCTCATCAGCGGCCGCGACCAGTTCACCAGCGGGATCATGTCGCCGGCCTGCAGCCGCTTGATGTCCGCCGCCATCGCCGCGCGCCCCACGTCATCCTTCTTGGTCTTGGAAAACCAGGTATTCGCAGTGTCGCTGAAGTGGATGTAGCGCGGGTCGTGGAGGTTGCCGACTCCCAGCGCCCGCAGTCCGGCGGAGTCGTTGGCGAACTCCGGCAGGACTTCGTAGGCGCCTTCGTCGTTGAACCGGAACGTCAGCCCCTCGATGCCCCACTCGTACAGCTCGGCACTCTTCTCCGACATGACATTGTCGACGTACGCCGCCAGCAACTCGGGGTTCTTCACCTTGGAGTTGGCCATGTAGCCCCAGTAGGGGATGGTGTCGTGCGCCACCGTGATCCAGTAGTAGGTGTCACCCTCGAAGCTCGGCGGCTTCATCCCCTGGAATCCCTCGGGGGGCCGCTTGCCGGCTTCATAGTCCCAGATGCCGGTGGTCTGGCCGTAGTAGATGTAGGTAAAGGCGTAGTTGCCCTCTTCCTGCAGCTCACGCACGCGATCGGAGGTAATCGATTCGCCGATCGTGTCCAGGTTGAACGCGCCGGCCGCATACGCCTCGTGCACGAATTCGATCAGTTTCCGGTAGTTCGGTTGAAACGGCCCATATACCCACGTCTCCGTGCTCTGATCGTACTCGACGCCCCGAATCTTCACGTTCATCGGACGGGCAAAGGCGTGCAGGAAGTAGCCCAGCCCCCACTGGGTGAGGAACGCGTCGACGTCCGGCAGCTCGGCCTTGATCTGCTTCATCTGCTCCAGCCACTCGGCCATCGTCTCCGGCGGGCCGTCGATCCCGGCCTGCGCCAGGATGTTGGCGTTGTAGAAGTAGCCCTCGCCGATGTACTCGCCGGTGAGGATGTCATTGATGGCGAAGCGCTCACCCTTTTCGGTCAGCACGTTGTTGACGTGCGGGAACTCGGCGGCCCAGCGCTGCATGTTGGGCATGTACTCCTTGTACTTGTCCCAATCCAGGAAGATCCCCACCGGGCCATAGGTGGCGGCCTTCGGCACCGACTCCCGCGCCCACACGATGTCGGGCATGTCGCCCGATTGCAGGTACAGGTTGAGCTTGGTGTCGTAGTCGTTCCACGGCACCGAGCTCCATTCGATCCTCGCGTTGCCGGTGGTCTCGCGATACGCCTGCACCACCGGTGCCTCCGGATCCTCGTCGATCCCGAGATCGGCCACGAAGCCGTCCCAGACGACCTCTTCCCCGGTCCATGGCAACATGGCGCCCGGCGCCGTGCCGGCACCCGTGCCCTCGCCCTCGCCGGTGGCAAACAGCGGTCCGGCCGACAGCAGCAGCGCCGCCATCAGCCCTAAAGTAAGTTTGGACATAGTGTCCTCCTTAACCAGATTCGATTGAGACGCCAACGGCGTCGGAAATTTCACGGTGTAGTGGCCGATTCTACACCACGGCAGGACCTTGCGGGCAGAACCCAAAAAAGAGGCCGGACGATCACAAGATTGGATCCCCCGGCCTCCGGGTCGGCCTCCGGTGCCCCGCGGCTCAGCGCAGGTCGGCCGGCAGCGTGGGATAGCGGCGCTCGCCCATCGGGAACTGCTTGCCGCCGTTGTAGTAGGACAGCACCTTGTCGACGTCGCCCAGCTTGTTGATCTCGGCGACGAAGTCGTCCCACTCGGACATGTCGCGGTCGCCGGTGATGAACTTGATGCGCTCCTCCTCGACGAAGGTGTTGACCGGGGTCATGATCTTGCTGATCTCGTCGTTCTGCTCGCCGGTCATCAGCGGCCGCGGCCAGTTCACCAGCGGAATCATCTCGCCGGCCTGCAGCCGCTTGATGTCCGCCGCCGCCGCCGTGCGGCCCACGTCATCCTTCTTGGTGAAGTACTTGCCGAACCAGATCAGGTCGTAGTCGTTGTATTGGATGTAGCGCGGGTCGTGGAAGTTGCCCACGCCCAGCTCGCGCAGTCCGGCGGAGTCGTCGGCGAACTCCGGCAGGTACTCGTAGCCGCCGTCATCGGTGCGCCGGAAGGTCAGCCCCTCGATGCCCCACTCGAACAGCTCGTAGGTCTTCACCGACATGTTGTTGTCGACGTACGCCGCCAGCAACTCGGGGTTCTTTACCTTGGAGCTGGCCATGTAGCCCCAGTAGGGGATGGTGTCGTGCGCCACGGTGATCCAGTAGTAGGTGTTGCCCTCGAAGCTGGGCGGCTTCATCCCCTGGAATCCCTCGGGCGGCCGCTTGCCGGCAGCGTAGTCCCAGGTGTTCGCAGTCTCGAAGTAGTAGAAGTAGGTAAACGCGTAGTTGCCCTCCTCCTGCAGCTCACGCACGCGGTCGGAGGTGATCGACTCGCCGATCGTATCCACGTTGAACGCGCCGGCGGCATACGCCTCGCGCATGAACTCGATCAGCTTCCGGTAGTTCGGGTCCTGGGTCGGACCGTAGACCCACTTGCCGAGTTCCTGGTCGTACTCGATACCCCTGACCTTGGCGTTCATCGGCCGCCCGAACGCCTGCAGGAAGTAGCCCAGTCCCCAATAGGTGAGGAACGCGTCGACGTCCGGCAGCTCGGCCTTGATCTGCTTCATCTGCTCCAGCCACTCGGCCATCGTCTCCGGCGGGCCGTCGATCCCGGCCTGCGCCAGGATGTTGGCATTGTAGAAGTAGCCCTCGCCGATGTACTCGGCGGTGGTGATGCCGTTGATGGCGAAGCGCTCGCCCTTGTCGGTCAGCACGTTGTTGACGTGCGGGAACTCGGCGGCCCAGCGCTGCATGTTGGGCATGTACTCCTTGTACTGGTCCCAATCCAGGAAGATCCCCACCGGACCGTAGGTGGCGGCCTTGGGCACCGACTCGCGCGCCCACACGATGTCGGGCATGTCGCCCGATTGCAGGTACAGGTTGAGCTTGGTGTCGTAGTCGTTCCACGGCACCGTGTCCCATTCTATCCTCACGTTGCCGGTCGTCTCGCGGTACGCCTGCACTACCGGGGCCTCCGGATCCTCCTGGATCCCGAGATCCGCCCCGAAGCCATTGTAGACGACTTCCGCGCCGGTCCACGGCAAGATGGCGCCCGGTGCCATGTCGGCGCCCGCGGCCTCATCCTCCCCGGTGGCAAACAGCGGACCGGCCGCCAGCAACAGTGCGGCCATCAGCACTAATGTAAGTTTGGACATAGTGTCCTCCTCAACCAGGTTATTCGCGACGCCAACGGCGTCCGGTAATATGCAAACCGGGAGCCGATCATGCCTTGATCGCCCCGATCATCATTCCCTTGGTGAAGTACTTCTGCAGGAATGGGTAGACGCACAGAATGGGGGCGATTGTGATGATGACGGCGGCTCCCTTCACGGTACGCGAGCTGATGTTCTGAATGACCTCCAGGATCGTGCTGTTTTCCACGTCGCGGAAGTCCAGCAGCACCAGGATGCGCCGCAGGAAGAGCTGGATCGGCTGCTTGTCCTGGTCGCGCAGGAAAATCAGGGACCAGAAGAAATCGTTCCAGAACATCACCGCCGTATACAGTGCAAAGGTAGCAAACAACGGTTTCGACAGTGGCATGATGATGCGCCATAACACGGTGAAGTGACCGGCTCCGTCGATGCTCGCCGATTCGCGCAGTGACGACGGAATATTGGCAAAGAAGGTGCGGAAGATCATTACGTTGAACGCGGAGATGGCGGGCGGCAGCACCAGCGCCCACATGGTGTCGACCAACCCAAGTCTGAGCACCACGAGGTAGGTAGGTACCAAGCCCCCGGAAAAGAAGAGCGAAATGACGAGCAGAATGGAGACCAGCTTGCCGCCACGGAAGTCGCGGAAGGTGAGAGGATAAGCCATCATCGAAGTGCTGATCAACATGATCAAGGTGCCGGTGCCGGCGTAGTTGATGGTGTTGAGATAGAAGCGCAGAATCCTGTCGTCGGAGAGCAGCAATCGATACGCATTCAGCGAGTATCCGATCGGCCAGATGCCGACGGTGGCGTTACCGAGCTTGTCGGCGTCGCTGAGCGAAAGTGCGAGCGTCATCACGACGGGGTAGAGAAAGCAGGCGCTCATGACTACCAGGATGGCGTAGTTGAAGATGTCGAAGGCGTTGGCCTTGTGCTCTACCCACATGCTTCGAGGCCCCGGATCACCATAGTGAAGTCTCGTTCACGGCCCGCGCTACACGGTTGGTGATGATAAGGAAAATCAGCGAAATGAGCGCGGTAAACACGCCAACCGCGGTGGAGTAACTGAAGTTGGAGCCCTCGCTCTCGATGCCCACCCGGTAGATGTAAGTGGACAAGACGTCCGCGGTCTCATAGGTAAACGGACTGTACATGAGCAGAATCTTCTGAAAGTCGGTGGCCAGGATGCCGCCGACGGCGAGGATGAAGAGAATCACGATCACCGGGAGGATCGAAGGAATGGTGATGTGCCACACCTGGCGGAAGCGCTTGGCACCGTCGATCACCGCCGATTCGTAGAGCTCCGGATTGATGTTCGCAATCGCCGCCAGGTAGAGGATGGAGGAGAATCCGATCTGGGCCCAGATCCCGGAGATGATGTAGAGTGGCGGAAACCAGAGCGGGCGCAGGAAGAAGGGGATGCGCTCGCCGCCCAAGCCGGCGATGACGGCGTTCACGATGCCGTCGTTGGGACTGGTGAACTCCCGCAGCAGGCCGATGACCACCACCGTCGAGATGAAGTAGGGCATGTAGGAGATGGTCTGGGTGACGCGCTTGAAACCGACGCTGCGCAGCTCGTTGAGCAGCAGCGCCAGCACGATCGGGGCGGGAAAGCTGAACGCCAGGGTGTACACGCCGAGCAGCAGGGTGTTCCGCATCAGGCGAAAGAAGTAGGGATCGTTGAAGAAATCGATGTAGTGCTTGAAGCCCACCCACTTGCTGCCGAGCACGCCGAGGGCGGGATGGAACTGCTGGAAGCCGATGACGATGCCCCACATCGGCAGGTACTTGAACAGCAGCAGGTTCAGCAGTCCGGGAATGAGCATCACGTAGAGGGCGGGGTTCCGGCGCACGTACCTCCACCACGAGCCCTTCTCGTGAACCGATGGCCCGAGCGAATCGATACTGGTAATGCCACGCTCGACGTTGAAAGTCGACATCCTTGTTCCCGAACTCATGGAGCTTATACGGTACCGGTCGCCCTGTCAATCCAGTCCCCTTGCACCCGCGCAGGAGTGCGCCTGCGCCGGCTACCAGCGCGCCCCAGCCAAACCTGCCGGAGCGAACGCCCTCGCTGCCCCGGAACCGCAGCCTGACGCCGAGCTCCGGTTGACAAGCTGGCGCTATTGCCGTATCTCCGTCACAGGATGATGGTCCGCCCACGTTTCTCGATCTTCGACTTCCTCATCTATCTGTTCCTCATCCTGCTCAGCCTGTCGTTTCTTTACCCCATCGCCAATCAGCTTGCGCTGTCGATCAGCGACGCCGGCGAACTCGGTTGGCAAGGGGTCACCGTCATACCGGTCGGTTTCAGTACCGACTCCTACCGCGCCCTGCTCTCCAGCGACGTCATTCTGCGCTATTACATCAATACGATCAAGTACGCTTCCGTCGGTACCTTCATCATGATCGCCACTACGTCTCTGATGGCCTATCCACTCACCTTCCGCGAACTTCGCGGCCGCAAGCTGGTCATGGTCCTGCTCGTCATCACGATATTTTTCTCCGGCGGCCTGGTGCCTTACTATCTCCTGGTGCTTGCCCTCGGACTGGTCGATACGATTTGGGCCTTGGTGCTGCCCAACGCCATCGTCGCCTGGAACGTGATCATCTTTCGCACTTTCTTTCGCACCGTTCCCGACGCTCTCCGGGAGTCCGCGCACATCGACGGCGCCGGCCACTTCCTGGTGCTGTTCAGGATTGTACTGCCGCTCTCCAAGCCGCTGCTGGCAACCTTCGTGCTGTTCTCGTTGGTCGGCTTCTGGAACGATTACTTCTGGGCACTCATCTTCCTGCGCGATCAGGACAAGCAACCGATTCAGTTGTTTCTCCGGCGCATTCTCATTCTCGTCGGTCTGGAGGGCATCGAGAATACCTCCGCCCTGCAGGTAATGAACAACATCAGCTCACGGACCGCGAAAGCAGCGGCTCTCATCATCACTATCACACCGATCCTGTGCGTGTACCCGTTCCTGCAGAAGTATTTTACCAAGGGTCTGGTCATCGGCTCGCTCAAGGACTGAGCCAACGAGCCAACACTTTGCTTGACCGCGCGTTGTAACCCGGCCTAGGCTGTCCCATGGCCTGCCACTTCCCGCACCTCCTGGATCCGCGCATCCATCCTGACGACAGCCGCCGTTGTGTCAGGGTTCCCACCTGGGAGACCTTCGAGCACACCACCCAGTTCATCACCCTGCGCGACCTGACCCAGACCTCCTGGCGCGAGGACCTGGAACGCTACACCGAGGAATTCAAGCTGGGACGCATCGTGTGGCCGCTGCTCAACCTGCTCCACTGCGGTCACCTGGCCCAGGTGCTGGAGGAAATACGCCGCCGCGGCCTCTACCTGTTCGACCTCTGGAGCTACGTTCCCGGCTCGCCCCTGGAGGCGCAGTGGTCCAACATCACGCCCCCTGCCGGCATGGTGCGGCACCTGCGACGGACCCTCGGCGACCGCTTTCTGGGCATCGACAACGGCGAGCAGGACGGTCGCTACATCTGGGCCACCGCCGAGCAGCAGTGTCCGCGGACGCAATCACGGTTCGCTCAATACCTCAGCTTTCAGCGCCACTTCCAGAAGCTCTGCGACGAGCTGGGCAACCACATGACCGCGCTCTCCTCGCTGACCCTCGGCCACTACTTCCTGAAGGAGGGCAACCACGTTCTGCTGGGCGCCGAGACCGCGCAGGCGCTGCCCAACAGCCAGCTCTACTACGCCTTCATCCGCGGTGCGGGCAAGCAGTACGGCGTACATTGGTTCGGCAACGCGTCGGTGTTCAACCGCTGGGGATGGAAGGACTACGGCCCGCCCAAGCGCGACGGCAGGTACCGCTCCGGTCCCGAGGAAGGGTCCAGCCTCAACCTCCTGAAGCGGCTGCTGTATACCCACTACCTGTACAACTGCGTGGCCGTGGGCTTCGAGAGCGGCTGGCTGACCGAGTCGCCGCCGTACGCGCTCACCCCGGTCGGGGAGATCCAGCGCGGCGGCGTGGAGTTCGTGGCGCGCCACGGCCAGCCGGGGGTGATGCACACTCCGGCTGCGCTACTGCTGGACTTCTTCTCCGGCTGGGTGCCGCCGCGCCACCTGTACACGCCGTACGTCTACCAGGTGTGGGGCGCGATGCCCTACGAAGCGGGCGACTACCTGACCCACGGCGTGCTGTCGCTGCTGCTGCCGGGGTACGAGGACGCCAGCTACTTCCACGACGAGCGCGGTTTTCTGAGCCCGACGCCGTTCGGGGACATGACCGACTGTCTGCTCTCCGACGCGCCGTTGTGGGTGCTGCGCCAGTACGGCCTCGTGGTGGCCGCGGGAGCGCTGGCCATGACCCGCGAGCTGGGTGACAAGCTGCGCGCCTTCGTGGCCGGCGGCGGCCACCTGGTGGTGACCGCCGCCAACGCGCGCGGCCTGCTGCCCGAGTTGACGGTGGACGGCTCGGAGGACCGGGTCGAGGCGGGGGCCGCGATCGCCTGGGCCGACGGCGCGGAAGAGGCGGAGGAGCACGCCTTCCACCTGTGCCGTGCCGCGCTGCCCGCCGGGGCCGAGGTGCTGGCCACCTGCGGCGAGCTGCCCTGCGTGGTGCGGTTGGCACACGGCGCCGGGCAGGTCACCCTGCTGTTGTCCCCCTACGGCCTGCCCGCGGACGCGCAGCACACCGGGCCGATCGAGAACGCAGAGGAAGAGCCGCTGGCGTGTCCTTTCGAGCTGCTGCGGCACGTGCGCCGGGCCCTGGCCGCGGCCTTTGCCGCCGAGCAGCTCTTCACGGTCGGCGACGGCCTGGGCTTCATCACCTGCCGCCGGGCCGCGGGCGACTACCTGCTGGCGCTGTACAACAACGGGCAGCGCGCCCTTCCCTGGCGCATCGCCTCCGGCTGCGGAACGATCCGCTCGGTGCAGGAGCTGGTGCTGGACCGGGCCGAGCAGGGCGCAGTGGGCCAGTGGCCCAAGGGGCACGACGGCACCGGAGCCGGCAGCAGCGACGCGCACACCATCGCCGGCGGCGACATCCGCCTGTTCGCGGTGTCGGTGGAGGAGCAAGGGGTGACCCTGCTCCCCGCGCCGCAGCCGCCGCCGCGCCCGCGCAACCGCCTGCTGGCGCTGCGCACGGCCGCCGCCGTGCAGCAGGAGATCCTGCGCCGGCCCACCTTCTTCGAGCACTTCGACGGCGTGAAGCTGGAGTGGAGCTACCTGCGCGATCGCGACGTCAGCCAGCTGCGGCGCGAGCAGGACTGGTTGGCGCGCCAGCAGGTGCGCGCGGTGGTGGACTTCAGCCACGACCTCAACCTGTTTCCGGGGCTCACCCTGCTGGACAGCTATCCGCCCCACTTCGCGGCCAGCGTGGCGGCGATCGACGACGTGCTGGCAAAGATGCGGATATGCCACGCCCGCGACGCGATCATCGCCATCCACCGCAAGCCGGAGAACCACTGGAGCGACGAGCGCGCCCGGGCCGAGTTCACGACCCGGATCGGCGAGCTGTGCCGCCGTGCCGCGGACCACGGCGTGACCCTGCACCTGCAGACCGATCACTGGAAACGGCTGCAGGACGGCGCCGCCCTGCTCGACCTGATCGCCGCGATCGACGAGCCGAACCTGCGCTACGCGCTCAACGTCGGCCACCTGTGGCCGGACGCCGAGCCGCCGGCAGAGGTGATCGAGCTCGTGGGCGAGCGTCTCGGTGCCGTGCTTCTGTGCGCGCCGCGGGTGGACCTCGCGGGCCAGACCTACGACGCGCATCTGCCGGTCCACGGCAGCGGCATCGACCTCGCTGCGCTGGCCGGGGTGGGCGACGCGCTGTTCATCTTCGACGCGATCTACCCCGACCGGGACGCCGAGTACCTGGACGTACAGGCGCTGAGCGCCGCGCTCGGCGGTACCGGTAGCACGCTCCTGCAGGCGAATGCTGGACAGATCCACCGTGTTGACTCAGAATTGCCATAATGGCGGACGACATCCACGGCGGCCTGCACCCCGCTAAGGTCCCCGCTTACACACCAACCGAGGCAGCGCGGATCATCAGGCGACCGGTATCGACTGTACGATCGTGGACACGCGGCTCGCGCTATACGACCAGCTCCGGCCAGCATTTCTGGCCACCCGTGGTACCTGCCGATCCACCATATATGTCGTTTCAGAATCTGGTGGAGCTGTACGTGCTTTCCTCGCTGCGCAGATTCCACACTGTGCCGCTCAAGAACGTCCGCAGCGCTATCGCCTATCTCCGAGAGGCTGTACGAACCGATCATCCTCTAGCTGACTGTGACCTCCTCACTGACCGCTCAGACCTGTTCGTCGAGAAGGCGGGCAAGTACCTGAACCTCAGCCGCGCCGGCCAACTCGAAATGAAAGAGCAGCTAAATCAGTGCATGATGCAGGTCGACAGGGGAATGGATGGGTTTCCCGACAGACTACGGCTGATGGACCCGAAGAACGAGTCAATCGTGGCGGCGGAAGTGGATCCGGCGATCAGGTTCGGGCAACCACGAATCCCCGGCACCGGCATCCCCACGGCGACCATCTACGAACGCAGCGCCCGTGAAACGGCAGAGCAGCTCGCTGCGGTATACGAACGGCCTGTGATCGAAGTGATCAGCGCAATCAGTTACGAGGAATCGAGCCGCGCGGCGTGACGCCGCCTCCATTCTATGTGGACGAGACCTACGGTCCTCGGCTCGTCGGCTTGCTGCAAAAGATGAACCTGCGAGCGGTGACCTACCGCGACGTGCCTGACATCGATGCTGCGGATCCTGACACGGCCTGGATACCCAAAGTGGCGAACCGGAAGTGGATTGCGGTGACCCATGACAAGAAACTCCGGAGCAAGCGAGCAGAGAGGCAAGCAATACAGAATGCGCGGTTACGAGTAGTGGTGATCGCTACCAAAGACTCGACCGAGGACGAGGCTGCCAATGTAATCGGTAAGCACAGAAGTTCGGTTCTTGCTCTCGCGCATTACATGCCACCGCCTTTCATCATCTCACTCACTCGCCAAAAACTGGAGTTTACCTGGCTTGGACCCTAAGCGGCGTCCAGCTTGGCGCGGATCTCGGCGTGGGCGGCGCGGTCGATGGGATAGCGGGCGAGCACCAGGATCCCGGCGATGAAGAACAGCGCCGGGACCGGCCCGATCAACAGCCGGATGCCGTGCAGCGCCAGCGGCGTTTGCGCCACGTCGGGCACGTAGCCGGTCCATTGCAGCACCGCTCCGCTGACCAGCGCCGCCAGGCCCAGCCCCAGCTTCTGCAGGAAGGTCCACATGCCGTAGAACACGCCTTCGCGGCGCTCGCCGTTGGCCAGTTCGTCGTAGTCCACCACGTCGGGGATGATCGACCACGGCATCACGTAGTTGGTAGCCAGGCCGGCGCCGGCCACCACCATCACCACGAACAGCGCGGTGACGTCACGATGCGCGAACAGATAGGCGGCCAGCAGCGCGCCGCCGAACACCGCCATGCCTACGTTGTAGGCGGTGCGCTTGCCGATCCGCCCCGACAGCCATACCCAGCCCGGAATCGCCGCGAACGCCGCCAGCAGCAGCGCCAGCGAGGCGAACTGCGCCAGCTCCGGGCGCCCGTACACGTGCTCGAAGTAAAACGGCACGGTGCTGGTGGCGACCACGATGCCGGTCATGAACAGCGTCCAGGGAAACAGCGCCAGCCGGAACGGCCGCACCTTCATCGCCGCGGCGTAGGCCGCGAACACGCTGCCTGCCGGCGCCCGGCCCCGTGTCACCGGCCGCTCGCGCACCGAGGCGAAGGTGATCAACACCACCAGGGCGGTGATCAGCCCGAACACGGCGCCGGCGACCGTGTAGCCCGATCCCATTCCGGCGCCTGCGGCCAACTCCACCACGATGGTGAACGCCCCGGCGCCGAGCAGCGTGCCGACGATCGCCCACGCCATGCGGTAGCCGTTGAGGTTGGTGCGCTCCTGGAAGTCGCGCGCCAACTCCGGCGTGAGCGCCGCGTAGGGCACGAACACGACGGTGTAGGCGCTGTTCACCAGGCAGAACGCGAACACTACCCACACGAACAGGGCGCCCTGGCTCCAGCCGCGGCCGCCCACCTCCAGGAACACCAGCGTCATCCCCGCCACGACCGCCGCCGCCCCGAACAGCAGGTACGGGCGCCGCCGTCCCCAGCGCGACACGGTGCGGTCGGACAGCGTCCCCATCAACGGATCGGTCACCGCGTCCCAAGCCCGTCCCAGCAGCAGCGCCACACCTGCCAGCGACGCCGCCAGGCCGAGGCTGTCGGTGACGAAGTTGAGCAACCAGAACCCCATGATGGTAAAGAACAGGTTGCCGCCGAGGTCGCCGACCCCATAGCCCATCTTGGTACGTAACGGAAGCGAGCCAGCCATCGCCGTAAGTATAGGCCGACTCATCAAAACGTGCACTCTTGTCCGAACCGCGGGGTGCCGGGCCATCCCGCCTCCATTGCGAACTGCACGGGCTGTACGGTATCGTCTTCGATGAGATGTCCGTGGACGCCGAGATCAGGTCTGCCGCATTCTCATGGATCTCCGAGCAAGCCGCCCGGTATGGCAACGCGGTACCCACGAAGACTCTCCGTACCGGCTTCACGTATCGCGGCGAACGGGTGACGCTGATGGGACCGTCCGGCATCTGGAAGCCGCGCGTGTTGGCTCTTCCACTCTCCATCACCTCGGTACCTGACGGTCCCTACGACGACTCGTTCACCGCGGAAGGATTCCTCGCGTATCGGTACCGAGGTACGGATCCTCACCATCGCGACAACGCGGGGCTGCGCGAATTGTGCCGCACCCGTACGCCGCTGATCTATTTCCACGGCGTGGCACACGCCAAGTACATGCCGGTGTGGCCCGTGTTCATCGTCGAGGATCTCCCGCACCAACTCTGTTGCATGGTAGCGATCGAGCCGGCTCTCGGTCTGAGCCCGGCGGAGGGATCTCCCAGCGTCATAGGAACAGACTCGATCATCGGGATCCGCCGTTACATCACCAACGAAACCAGGCGTCGCCTCCACCAGACCGCCTTTCGCGAACGTGTCATCGATGCCTACGCCGAGAGCTGTACCCTGTGCCGCCTGCGTCATCGCAGACTGCTCGACGCCGCCCACATCGTGCCCGACGGCGAAGACCGTGGTGACCCGGTCGTCCAGAACGGGTTGTGTCTGTGCAAGATCCACCACGCCGCCTACGACAGCGACCTGATCGGAATCTCACCCGACTACACCGTGCACGTCCGCCGCGAGGTACGCGAAGAGAGCGACGGTCCGATGCTCCTGCATGGCCTGCAGGAACTGCATGAGTCGCGGGTCGCCCTGCCCAACCGGCGAGCAGACCGTCCCGACCGTGATCGTCTGGCATGGCGGTACGAACGGTTCCGCGCAGCGTGAGGACCGTCAGGTCACCCCGGCACCATTTCTCGGGCCCCCTCCCGATGTCGCCACGGGGCGGATCGCTGAGTGCCGAAAAACACGCCCTCATTCTCAGGGTTGACCTATAGATCGTAAAGTTTTAACTTAACCACCCATGGAGGAAAGGCAAATGAACGGAGACCGGCCGGAGGGTAGATTTTGCCGTTCAGATCCCTGTGGGATGATTCAGCTTACGAGATTCAGGCCTACGCCACGACTGGTGGTAGGTGTCAGGTCTTAGCACACCTAGAGAGCCTCAATGAACGCGATCGGAAGAGGATGATCGCACTGTTGACGCGGATAGCCCATCACGGACCGCCTCGGAACCGAGAGAAGTGCCAAAAGATGGCGGGCGAGGACTTCTGGGAGTTCAAGGCCTCCCAGCCGTCAGACGTATCGCGAAGTACAGCAAGAACTGAGCACCAAATGAAAGGAGAGACAGTGATCAAGGAGTGGAGTCGTCAGTACAGGGGAGATCCGGAGTACGAGTTCGACCTGCTTGCCATCGAGGTAGGGGAACGCATCGTCGAGAGGATGGAAGACCTCGGGATGACCCGTACCAAGTTGGCAGCAGCGGTCGGGGTGAGCAAGGCGCGTATCAGCCAGATCCTCAGCGGGTACGACAATCTCACGTTGAAGAGTCTTGTCGCAGTTGCTGCCGGGCTGGAAAGCCAAATCGAGCTACGGTTGAAGGGCAAGGAGATCAATACGAAACCAGCACGGCCTCAGTGGCGTCCCATCAGTGCCACTGTGCGACTGGCGGCCGCGGGCGATCCCTCGGAATCCGCAGTCGCTGCCTGACTTGGCATACCCTTGTCTCGCAAGCTTGCTCTACGCCAGCCCGCTCAGGCAGCTATTGATCTGCGCAGCTTCTGGATTGAGCGGATCGAGTACCAGGAGGCTGACGAGGCTCCCGAACAGCCCCCTGAACCCACAGTGCGGCTTTCGCGTCCGGTCCTGCACCAAAATGCTACCGACACAGACACCTTCTTGATGACCTTCAGAATTCGCGCGGCGCAAGGGGACGTGCGGTCGATCGATCTGACGATTTGCGGCGTATTCCACGTGCAGGCCGACGATGACGGCGACGAGGCTATCCCGAAAATGCTTATCTTTAACGGTTCTGCCATGCTGTACGGCGCTGCCCGAGGCATTATCGAGTCGGTGACGGGCCTTACGGGACTCGGACGGCTACGGGTACCGACAGTGAACATCGCGAGCGTGCTGCGCGGAAAGTGACCGCGCCGCGAATCCCTCCTCGCGCTACTGGCGGATGAACTTCTGGAGCTGGCCGTCGACCTGTACCTGGCCGACGTAGAGGTCGCCGCGGGAGTCGCTCCAGATGCCGTGCGGGGCGGCGAGGAACTCGCCCGGTTTGCGGCTGGGCCGGCCGCCGCCCCAGCTCGACAGCAGCTCGCCGTCCATCGAGTAGACGCTGACCTCCTGCTCCAGCCCGGCGAGGTAGAGGACGTCGCCGGCGGGATCGAAGTGGAGCGTGTCGGGCTTGGTGATCCCGGCCCACTCGGTGAGGAAGCGGCCCTCGGTGTCGAAGATCTGGATGCGGTCATTGGTGCGGTCGCACACCCAGACGCGGTCCTGCGAGTCCACGCGCACGGCGTGTGACAGGTTGAACT
Organism: Spirochaetia bacterium; assembly: GCA_965203905.1. Lineage (GTDB taxonomy): Bacteria > Spirochaetota > Spirochaetia > SZUA-6 > Bin103 > Bin103. The sequence continues at coordinate 702,514 of CBDBDQ010000005.1, forward strand.
GGCCGGGGCCGGTGCCCCACTCGCCCCACGACAGGATCAGCTCACCGTCCGGTGAGTACTTGTGCACCCGCGCGTTGCCGTAGCCGTCGGAGATGAACAGCTCGCCGGTGGAGGCGACGCCCACGTCGGTGGGCAGGTTGAACGGGTCGCCGTCGCGCGCACCCGGCCGGCCGGGGGTGCCGATGGTCAGCACCAGCTTGCCGTTGCGGTCGAACTTGTGCATGCAGTGGGTGTTGCGCTCGGTGCAGAACACGTTGTCCTGGTCGTCGATGAAGATCCCGTGGGCGTCTTCCAGCACGTCGGCGCCCCACTCCTCCAGGAACCGCCCGTCGCGGTCGAACACCACCAGTGGATGCTCGCTGCGCGAGTAGACGAACACCCGGTCCTGCGAATCGCAGGCCACCGCCGGGATCCAGCCCCAGCTCCAGCCGTCGGGCAGCCGGCCCCATCCCTCGGCCACTTCGTATCGGTACTCACCACTGCCGAATGCCATGCCGCACCATACCACAAAGCCGGAACGTACAGTATTATGTACGGATGGCGGGTGAGCGGATAACGAATTACACCGAGGCGCGACAGAACCTGAAGTCGTTGATGGACTCAGCCACTGAGGATCGGGTCCCCGTGATCATCACGCGGACGACGGGAGCACCCGTGATCATGATGGCGAAATCGGAGTACGACGCAACGATGGAGACCTTCCATCTGCTGCGCTCACCGCGCAACGCGGAACGCCTGCGGGCGGCAATCGCCGATGTCGAAGCGGGCAAGGTAGTGCACGCCGATCTCGTCGATGGGACAATCGCCGAGCGACTGTGAGCCGGGAAGGCCGCGCGGCCGCCATCGCGTTCTCACGGCAAGCCTGGGCAGATTACCAGTACTGGGTACAGCACGACCGGAACGTGGCGAGACGAATCGCGCGGCTGATCGAGGAGTGCCTGCGCGATCCCTTTCAGGGGCTCGGACATCCCGAGCCTCTGAAGCACGAACTCTCCGGCTACTGGTCACGCCGAATCACCAAGGAACACCGCCTCGTGTACCAGGTCGCGGAAGGCCAGTGCGTGGTCGTCCAGTGTCGCTACCACTACTGAGCTCGGCGCATCACCACAAGCGCCATTCCCATGGGTGACAGCCGGCGCCGCACGAAGCGGCTCACTGCCGACGCCCGGTACCTGGTGTTCCCGCGCGCCCGCGACTACGCCGGTGACCGGGCCGGTGACGGCCGCGACCGGCTCCACGTCGCGACCGACGCGGGCACCTGGTTCTCGGCCCACGGTGCGGCGCTGGCGGCGACCGATCCCGACTTCTACAGCTACCTGGACCTGAGCCTGCTCCAGGGCAGGGAGTTGACCGTCACCATCACCGGCCCCCACGCCGCCGGCATCGAGCTGGTCCGGGTAACCGACCGGATCCCCGGCCGCCACCCGCCCTACGCCGAGCCGGGGCGGCCGCGGGTTCACTTCTCGGCCCTGCGCGGCTGGCTAAACGACCCATCGGGCATGTTCTACCTCGACGGCCGATGGCACCTGTACTACGCCAACAACCGCTTCGCCAACCGCATGGCCGGACCCGACAACGCCTGGGCGCACGCCGTCAGCAGCGACCTGCTGCATTGGGAAGAACTGCCGCTCCTGCTGGCCCCGGAGCGCGGCCGCCACTCGTTCTGGACCGGCGGCGCCGCGGTGGACCTGGCCAATGCCAGCGGCCGCGGCAGCGCGCGGCGGCCGGCCGTGGTGTTCGCTGCCAACAACGGCAGCGACGCCCCCGACGCCTTTACCCAGTGCACGTTCGTCAGTGCCGACGGCGGCCTTACCTGCAGCAGCGACCCGCGCATGATGTACCACCCGCTGCCGCCACAGGCCGAGCGCCGCGGCGGCGGCACCCGCGACCCGATGATCCTGTGGTGGGAGCCGGAGCGGAAGTGGGTGATGGTCGTCTACAACCGTCCCCCCGGCGGCGAGCACAGTTTCCACTTCTTCGAATCGAGGGACCTGCGGAGCTGGCGCGAAACCGGGGTCCTGGCGGGGATGTACGAGTGCCCCAACCTGTTCCGGCTACCGGTCGACGATGACCCGGAAAATCAGCGGTGGGTCGTCTGGGGCTCCTCCACCGAGTACCTGGTCGGAGACTTCGACGGCCACCGGTTCACCCCCGATTCCGGCGCGCGCCTGCGCACCCACTACGGCGCGTTCTCCGCCTCGCAGGTATTCGCCAACGCGCCGGCGGGAAGGATCGTGCAGATCGGGTGGGCGCACTGCTGCAACTACGCCCACGAGTTCTGCCAGATGGCCTCCTTTCCATTGCAGCTCGGCCTGCGCACGACCGCCGCCGGCGTGCGCCTGTTCGCGCGCTTCATCCCCGAGCTGCGCCGCCTGCGGCTCTCTGGGTGGGAAACAGCGGACGTGACCGTGGGCGCCGGCCGCAGCTACCGCACCGGGGACACCTCGCGCCCGTTGGAGATGCTGCTGGAAGCGACCGCGGCGCCCGGGGCCACGCTGGTCGTCAGCGGCAGCGAGCTGGAACTGACCTGGCACGCCGCCAGCGGCGACTTCCGGCTGCAGGGAAACCGCGTGACGATCCCGGGTCCGGCACCGGGCGGACGCATCTCGCTCCACCTCCTGCTCGACGTTCCGTCGGTGGAAGCGGTGGTGAACGACGGCGCCGCCTACGTGATTCAGGAGCGCGACTACCGGCGCCTGGAGCCGGACGTGCCGCTGCGGATCGCGGCGCGCGGCGGTGAAATCGTGCTGCACCGCGTACGGGTCTATCCGCTGCGGTCGATCCACGACGGCGCGGAGCCGTAGCAGCGCTCAGCGGCTGTAGGGGTCGGCGGCGTCACGCAGCCCGTCGCCGATGAAGTTGAACGCGAGCACCGCGGTAACGATGAAGATGGTCGGAATCAGGTGCCACGGGTAGTTGAAGATCACGATCAGGCTGCGCGCCTGCTGCATCATCGACCCCCAGCTCACTTCCGGCGGCAGGATCCCCAGGCCGAGAAAGCTGAGCGTGGTCTCGCCCAGAATCATGTGAGGAATGGCCAGCGTGATGCTGACCACGAGATAGCTCAGAAACCCCGGCAGCAGGTGGCTCACGATCACCTTGCGATCGGTGGAACCCGCGACCTTGGCGGCCATCACGTAGTCGTCCTCGCGCATCGAGATCAGGCGCCCGCGCACCACCCGCGCCAGCCCGGTCCAGCCGATGAACGAGAGGATGATGGTGATGGCGAAGAAGGTCTCGATCCCGCTCCAGTTGTTGGGAATGGCAGCCGACAGCGCAATCCACAGGGGAAGCTGCGGCAGGCTCAGAATGAACTCGATCAGGCGCTGGATGGCATCGTCCACGAAGCCGCCGAAGTAGCCGGAAATGCCTCCCAGGGTCACCCCCAGGACGAAGCTGATAAGCACCCCGACCAACCCCACCGAAAGCGAGATGCGGCCCGCGTACAGCGTCTGCGAGTAGACATCCATACCGATGTTGTTGGTCCCGAACAGCGCCACGTACCCCTCGCCCACTCCGAACAGCCGGGTCTGCGCCGGAATCAGTCCGAGGACCTTGTACGGTGCACCGCTGGTGAAGAACCGGACAGGAATTCTGCGGCTGCGATCCGGCACCGTCCGATAGGTATAGGTTGCCTCGTCAAGTTCCTTGCGGGCGGCGTATACGAACGGCGCGTTGAATCCGGTGGCCGGATCGAACACCCGGATACGCGTCGGCGAGCTGAACTGGGCGTCGGGGATGCGGTAGTTCTTGGGGTAGGGCGCGAAGAAATCGGCGAAGATCGCCAGCAGGTAGAGCACCCCCAACACGGCGAGACTGACCAGGGCCAGCCGGTGGCGGCGGAACTTCAGCCAGACGAGCTGGCGCTGGGACGCAAGGGAAAGGCGCTCGGCGCCCGAGTCGCCGGACTGCGGCGCCGCGGCGGCCGTGGCGGGTGCCGTGGGTTTCGCGGTGACGCTCAATCGCTCAGCCTGATGCGCGGGTCGACGATGCCCAGCAGGAGATCGGAGACGAGGGTGCCGATGACGGTGAGGGCGCTCAGGATCATGAAGATCGCCCCCGCCAGGTACATGTCCTCGTTCATGATCGACTCGATCATGATCGGCCCGGTGGTGGGCAGGTTGAGCACCATCGATACCACCACCTCACCGCCGAAGGCGGCGGGCAACACCCAGCCGATCGTGCTGATGAGGGGATTGATGGCCACCCGCACCGGATACTTGAACAACACCTTCAGCTCGCTCACGCCCTTCGACCGGGCGGTGACCACGTACTGCTTCTTGAGCTCGTCCAGCAGCGTGGCCCGATGGATGCGAATCAGCGCCGCGGCACTGGAGGAGGCCAGCACCAGCAGCGGTATCGCGAGGTTCTTGAGCATGTCGAGCAGTCGTGCCAGCGACCACGCGGCATCCCGGAACTCGGCCGAGAACAGCCCGGTCGCCGCCCAGCCGGTGTACCGGTACACGGTGAACACCAGGACGATCGCGAACAGGAACGCGGGAATCGACAGGCCGACGAAGCCGAAGAAGGTGAACAGGTAGTCCAGGGGCGAGTACTGGCGCACCGCGGAGTAGGTACCGATGGGCAGTGCGAACAGCCACGCCAGGAGCAGTCCCGCCAGGGTGATGGCCATGGTGCGCGGCACCCGCTCCGCCAGGATGTCACCCACCGCTCGCTTGTAGGTGAACGAAGACCCGAAATCGCCGCGCAGGACGATGTTCCCGATCCAGCGCAGGTACTGCGCCGCGAACGGCTTGTCCAGGGCGTAGCGCTGTTTCAACACCTCGATCTGCGCCTGGTCGAGGATGTTCCCGGCTCGCGCGAGGTTCTGCACGTAGGTGTCGACGTAGTCGCCCGGCGGGAGCTGGATGACGGCGAAGCTGAACAGCGACAGCGCCGCCAGCATCGGCAGCACCAGCGTGAATCGGCGGTAGACGTACTTCAGCATGCGCACCGACGCGGCGGACCGGGTATACCAGTCACCCGGCCCGCCACGCTCACGGGAACGTTACGATTCGAAGTACCACTGCGGCGCGGCCTCCGTCATCCCGAAGATGATCGGATAGCCGTCGCCGGGAATGTTGCGCAGGTCGCTCGAGAAGATGTTGGGCTGGACGATCGACCCGACCGGCCAGATCATTACGTAGTTGCGCGCGAAGTAGTCGAGGAGCTGCTGCCACAGCTCGGCACCCTCGGGCGACTCCGGCGGTACCGCCTTGCGCGCCGTATGGATGTCGAAGAACTCCTGCAGGTAGGCAGGAGGCTGGCGCCCGCTCTCGCCCGCGGTCTCGGCATAGAGGGCGCTCGCCGGCGCCCAGGCGCCCTTCGAGCGTGGCCAGTAGTCCTGCGAAATCCCGGACGGGTGGCCGGGAATGTCGTTCCACATCACGGTCATCGCGTACTCGTTGTTGCGCAGCTCCTCCCGCCAGATCTGGGGCGCCACCTGCTTGGCGCTGGCGTTGATGCCCACCGCGTGCAGGAATTGCGCCACGAGCTGTGACAGGTCGATCTGATCGGGCGACAGGCCGTTGGTCACGATCTGGAACTCGAACGTCGACCCATCGGGATAGGTGCGGAATCCCTTGGCGTCCCGCTCGGTCATCCCCAGCTCGTCGAGGAGCTGGTTGGCCAGCTCCGGATCGTAGTCGATGGGGGTGACCAGGTCGTCCATTTGGTAGCGGCCGAAGTACAGCGACTCGTTGATGTCGTGCTTGTCGATGGCCAGCGCCACGGCCCGGCCGAAGCGCCGCTCCGAATCCTGCACCAGTACCTGCCACTGGCTGTCCGGATTCTCGTAGTCGTAGTCCTGGTTGATGAACAGGAGCGGCGGACTGTTGAATCCGCCGGAGGTCTGCACGTAGTAGCCGGCGCGCTCGGCGCCCTCCAGGTAGAGCGGCATGCCGGGGAGCCGGACGAAGTCATCGAGCACGTAGTCGATCTCGCCCGACAGAATCTTGACGTTGGCCGCATCCGCGTCGGTCGCCTTGGTGCTCAGGATGCGATCTATGTAGGGGAGCTGCTGGCCCTCGGCATCCACCCAGTTGTAGTAGGGGTTGCGCTCCACCAGGGTGTGGGTGTCGGTGATCTCGATCGGGTCCCACGCCTGGAAGTGGGGAACCCCGATCAGCAGGCGGTTGCGTCCCGAGCGCTGCCAGTGGGTCTCGCCCTTGATGGCCAGAAGCTGCTGCCAGTCCACCAGGCCGGCTTCCTTGGCCATGGCGCTGATCTTGGCCTGGTCCGCGTAGGTGGGATGAAACTGCTTCAGGAACTTGGACGGGCGCATGATCATGGTCGAGTCGGTGATCCAGGAACGCAGATCGGCCACGAAGAACCCGTAGGAACGGTCGAAGGTGATGCGAAAGGAGTACTCGTCCAGAATCTCGACCACGCCCATCGGGTAGAGGCGGTTGCCCTGCGCGTGCAGGTTGTTGCGCGGGACGATGTTGCACTCCTCGCAACCGTACAGGTCCTCGAAGGTGAAGCGCACGTCCTCGGTGGTGACCGGATCACCGTTGGACCACTTCAACCCCTTGCGGATGGTGAAGTTGAACACCCGGTAGTCGTCCGCGGTGCTGAAGTCCTCCAGCAGGACCGGAATCATGTCCTTCGTGCGCTGCTCCGGCGCCCACAGGAAGTTATTGGTGCTGATGTCCAGGATGCTGACCTTGGTGCTCAGCGCCACGGTCCGCAACGTTCTGCCATCGCTGTACTTGCCGGGCTTCCAGTCGAGGTATTGGGTGCCGTTCAGCACCCCGGGCCCGGCCACGACGGGTACGTCGGGCAGCCGCTCCTCCACCGGTGGAAGGTCTCCCGCGGCCACCATCCGCGCCAGCATCGGAGCCTCGGAGTAGGTACCTCCGGAGGCCGCCGGCATGCTCGCGTCGCCGGCCGGGGTCGTTCCCTCTTCGGCGCCGCCTGCCCACAGCGACATGCCGGGCAGAAGCAGAATCAGCACGCTGATGCCGATCCATGTGCGAATCTGTGTCATTTCCGCACCTCCCGTGTTCATCCTGGTACGGCATCGGGGAGCTGTCAATGCTGGCGCACCGCCGAGTAGGTACCGATCGGCAGCGCGAACAGCCACGCCAGGAGCAGTCCCGCCAGGGTGATGGCCATGGTGCGCGGCACCCGCTCCGCCAGGATGTCACCCACCGCTCGCTTGTAGGTGAACGAAGACCCGAAATCGCCGCGCAGGACGATGTTCCCGATCCACCCGACCGGCCAGATCATCACGTAGTTGCGCGCGAAGTAGTCGAGCAGTTGCTGCCACAGCTCGGCACCCTCGGGCGACTCCGGCGGTACCGCCTTGCGCGCCGTATGGATGTCGAAGAACTCCTGCAGGTAGGCAGGAGGCTGGCGCCCGCTCTCGCCCGCGGTCTCGGCATAGAGGGCGCTCGCCGGCGCCCAGGCGCCCTTCGAGCGTGGCCAGTAGTCCTGCGAGATCCCGGACGGGTCGAGAAGCTGGTTGGCCAGCTCCGGATCGTAGTCGATGGGGGTGACCAGGTCGTCCATGTGGTAGCGGCCGAAGTACAGCGACTCGTTGATGTCGTGCTTGTCGATGGCCAGCGCCACGGCCCGGCCGAAGCGCCGCTCCGAATCCTGCACCAGTACCTGCCACTGGCTGTCGGAGTTCTCGTAGTCGTAGTCGTGGTTGATGTACAGGAGCGGCGACCCCAACGTCTCTCGCATTGAGGCGCGCGCGTACCAGGCGGCGGTCAGCGCAGCCAACATCGACGCCACCATGGCGGCGCACGCGGTCCGCCGCCAAGACCCGAGAGCCGACCCGGCCCCGGCAGTGGAGCAGGCGCACCAGCGCGCCATAGACCGGGAGATGGCCGCCTGGCGCCGCCAGCAGCCCACGATTTTCTGCGCCGAGGAGGGGGACGAAGAGGGCGCCGACGAGGAAATCAGCTGCTTACCTGGCCGATCCGCCATCTGCCGACGTGCAGGCGGTGATCGAGGCCATCGAGGACGGGCGCGCCGAGGGTGTGCTGGCTGCAACCGAGCGCCTCGCCGACTTCTCCGCTTCCGGCGATAGGTAAGCAACCCTAGCGCTCCTGGAGCGCCTGGAGCGGTGACCCGCCTGCCGCCCACGATGATGCGGCTCGTCGACGCGGCCCGTGAGGTGCTGGCCGCGAGCGCGACCCCAGCCTACCCGCCCGTGGTGACGCCGTAGCGGAGCTTGGCGACGGCGCCTTGTTCGGCGGCTACGCCGACGGCGTAGTGGGCGACCATGCGGCTTGAGCGCCACCCGCCGATGCGCAAGCTATGGCCGCACCTGCCGGTCGCGCCGGGAGCTTGACGGGAATCGTTGAGGTATCACATAGTGGCCGCACCTGCCGGTCGCGGCGGGGACTTGACGGGAATCGTTGAGTTATCGCATACGGCAGGGAGCCCGATACGCTCACCAAAGGAGATGGAAGATGAAAATTTTTCCAGGAAAAATAGTCGTTGCGCCTCTCGTTGCGCTTCTCGTCTTGCTGCTAGCGGCGCCCCTCGGTTTTGGGGAATATAAGGAGGCGCCGATGCTCGCGCGCCTGGTCGCGGCCGGTGAGCTTCCACCGGTTGACGAGCGGCTTCCGGACAATCCCTTCGTTGTTGGTCCCGGCGTGCTGAATGGCACGCAGTGGGTGGATTGGACTCCAGGCCACTACTCCGATGGGAGGAAAGTCAGGACTATCGAAGATTCGCTTCACCAGAAGATACCGGGTGCCGGACACATCAACATCCTGTGGTCTCCTGACAACACAACGACGGACCCGGTCGGGACCATAGTTGAAAGCTTCAGTTTTTCCGATGATTACACAGTGTTCGATTTCACCATCCGCAGGGGGCTGAAGTGGTCCAACGGCGATCTGGTCACCACTGACGATGTGAAATTCGCCTTCGAGGACCTTTACGAGTATCCAGACGCCGAGATTCGATACCCGGTGCAATTGCACTCCCTGGGCAACCCACGGTTCCCAGTGGCCGAGTTGACGGTCCAAGATCGGCACTCATTCACGCTTACCTTTGACAGGCCATACGGTTTTTTCGTCACGGAACTGATATCCTGGATCAGCACGGTAGGGGAAGGGATCTTTCAGCCCTCGGAGTTCCTGAAGCAGTACCATCCGAGGTACACGGCCGTCGCTACGCTGAACGACCTGGCGCAGGATGCCGGCCTGGCCGACTGGAAACAGCTGCTACAAGCGAAGACCGGTAACCACTGGCAGATCCTGCTCGGCAGCCCGCACATGATCGGGGTACCCTCTATCCAGCCTTACATATTTACTGAGGCAACCGATACGACGTTGCTGATCGAGAGGAATCCCTACTCTTACATGGTTGACACGGAGGGGCAGCAGCTCCCGTACATAGACTTCGTTGAAACGACCATGGTCGAGGACGAAGGCGCGAGAAACCTGAAGATCCTTGCAGGCGAGACGGACTTTCAGACCAGTGACTGGGCCAAGCTGCCGTCGATGCCGACCTACGTCAGTGGTGCCGAGCAGGGCAACTACCGCGTGCAGCTCGCCGGCGGGTTCGTCGGCCCTCCCACGCTGTTCATAAACCACGACTACGATTACGAGAATCCGAACAGCCAGTGGCAGAAGCTGATGCAGGACCCCCGCGGTCGCTTCGGCAGGGCGGTGGCACTCGCCATCGACAACCACGACGTCAATGACACGCTGTTCTTCGGCCAGTACAAGATGGACGACATTATCACCGGGTCCGACTTCGACCCGGCCCAGGCAAACCGACTCCTGGATGAGCTCGGGCTGGACAACAAAGACGCCAGCGGATTCCGCACGTACCCCGACGGCTCGCCCCTTGAAATCACGATCAATGCCATCGCGATCGACCCGGCCGGCATCGACGTGGCCCAGCTGTTCTCTCAGTACCTGCAGGCCGTAGGACTCAACATCGACGCGCAGGGGGTCGAGGGCGGAATCTTCAATCAGAAAGCGGCTAACAACGAGTACCAGATGACGGTCTTTTGGAATGACGTCCCGGCGTGGCCTTCCGGGATCTCCGTGGACTTCTGGCCGAGTTTCAAGGGCGCGTGGGCGCCCGAGAGCGCAAAATATATCGATTCCGCTGGCGAGCAGGGACGAGAGCCCCCTGCGTACATCCAGGAATTCTTCGATATTATCGTCGATCGCAAGGCGGTTCCTCCCGGGACGCCTGAGGGCGCGGCGCAGTATGCGAGGCTGCGAGAGTGGTTCGCCGACAACAACGTCATGATCTGGCCCACTGGCAATATCGTGCAGCCCATCATCGCCTCGAGCGACCTTCGCAACGTCGTGAAGGACGATTATGGGATTCTGTTCGGTTGGATCCATGCAATCCCGCAATGGTATTTCGCGGAGTAGTCTCTTAGGGCTAGCGCGCGTCTGATGGCTTGCTCCTTCAGACGTGCCATTTAGTACGTCCGCAAACCTCTTTTCCGCGGACCTCCTTTTCCCAGGCCCGCCCGCCACAGGGCGGGCCTGGGATCATTAGAGACAAGAGCCACCCCTGATGCTGAGACTAATAAGCAAGCGCATCCTCCTTATTATTCCCATGCTGTTCATTGTCTCCCTGCTGTCCTTTGTCATCATCCAACTCCCGCCCGGGGACTATGTGGAAACCTACATCGAGAATCTCAGGCAAATGGGCGGCATCCCCTTCGAAGACGCATTCCACCTTGCAGGCCAGCTGAGGGAGCGCTACGCGTTGGATCAGCCCCTTTTGGTGCAGTACTTCATTTGGATGAGGCACATCGTGACCAAGGGGGATTTCGGCAATTCCTTCACCTACGACCGTCCGGTTACCGACATGCTCCGGGAACGGGTGCCGCGGACCATGGCCATTACCCTTGCGGGTGTCCTGCTTTCCTGGCTCATCGCGGTGCCAATCGGCATTTGCTCCGCCGTTCACCAATACTCCTTCTCCGACTACGTTTTCACGTTCCTCGGCTTTGTGGGGCTATCCTTTCCCGCGTTCCTCTTCGCCATCGTGCTGGTGTTCCTCGTCTTCCAATACACGGGGTGGGCCATTACGGGCATCTTCTCTTCCGCGTTCGAAAATGCACCTTGGTCGCTCGCCAAGTTCTGGGACATGGTGAAGAACATGACTATTCCCATGATCGTGCTGTCCACGTCAGGGGCCGCGGCGCTCATCCGCATCCTGCGCGCCACCCTGTTGGATGAGTTGAAGAAGCAGTACGTCATCACCGCGCGGTCGAAGGGACTACGGGAGATGCGGCTCCTGTTCAAGTACCCCGTGCGCGTGGCGATCAACCCACTCATCAGCACTATCGGGTGGCTCCTGCCTGCGGCGGTTGGCGGCGAGATCGTGGTTTCCCTGGTGCTGAACCTGCCCACGACCGGCCCCATCCTTCTATCCTCGGTCCTGGACCAGGACATGTACCTGGCAGGCGGTATCCTGTTCATCCTAAGCTCCCTGACCCTCGTGGGAACGCTCATCTCCGACATCCTGCTGGTGGCGGTGGATCCGAGAATCAGGTTTGAGTAAGACGACTAGCAGAGTACTCTCACTACTAGGCCTTTCATCGCATCCCCGCGCGACGGTCAAAGAGCCAAAAAAGGACCTCGCCTTTGCTTCGCAGGGACAGCTGGTATGGCACAATTTTCGAAAGCACAAGGTCGCCATGGGGAGCCTGGCGGTGCTCAGCCTGCTGTACATCGGGGCCATCTTTGCCGACTTCATCGCACCATACGAGAAGAACTACCGCATTCCCGATGTGCAGTTCAGCGCTCCTACGAGGGTGCGGGTATACGAGCCGGGCAAGGGTTTCTCCCGGCCGTTCGTCTTCGCGGTGACGCGGCAGTTGGATATGAAGACCTTCACCTACGAGACAGTTACCGACCGCAGCCAGAAGTGGTACCTGCGCTTCTTCGTGAAGACCGATCCCTACAAGCTCCTGCGCTTCATCCCAGTTTCCCACCGCCTCTTTGGCGTGGATACCGGCTACATATCGCTGTTCGGTACCGACAATCTGGGCATAGACATCCTCTCCCAGACGCTATACGCCAGCCGCATTTCCCTCTCGGTAGGGCTTGTCGGTGTGGCGATCAGCTTCGTCCTCGGCGTGATCCTGGGCGGGATCTCCGGCTACTTCGGCGGCACCGTAGACGAAATCATCCAGCGCTTCATCGAGTTCATCATAACCCTGCCCCAGCTGCCGCTGTGGATCGCGCTCTCGGCGGCCGTCCCGAACCGATGGACGGGCATCCAGACCTTCTTCGCCATCACGGTCATCCTCTCGTTGGTCGGCTGGACGAGTCTTGCGCGCGTGGTGCGCGGCCGGCTGATCTCGATGCGGGAGGAAGACTACGTCATGGCGGCGCGGGTTGCCGGGCGCCGGGACGGGGCCATTATCCGTCTTCACCTGCTGCCGGGCTTTATGAGCTACCTGGTGGTGAGCATCACACTGGCCATTCCTGCCATGATCCTCGGGGAGACCACGCTGAGCTTCCTGGGCATAGGGATCCTCCCGCCCGAGGTGAGCTGGGGCGCGATGCTGAGGGAGGCCAACGACGTCACGCTGATATTCAACTATACTTGGTACCTGACCCCCTGCATCTTCGTGATTGTTGCCGTGCTGGCCTACAATTTCATTGGTGACGGCTTGCGCGATGCGGCCGATCCATACGCGCGTTAGGAAAGGGCATGTGATATGAGTGACCGGTTCGGATTCGATGCGCCGAAGTCGCAGCCGATTGAGGACTCGATCGTATGGGCGGCGGGCAACGGGTTCCGCTACATCGACTTTCAGGCCGACGTGCCGCCCAACGCCATTGCCTCCTTCGACCGCGGCCGGGTGCGCACGGTGCGGGAGCTGTGCGAGCGGCACGGCGTGGCGCTCGGCATCCACCCCTCCTCCGCCATCAACAACGCGGAGTACGTCCCGATCATGGCGGAGGCGGCCAGCGAGTACCTGGCGGCCAATCTCGACCTGGCGGAGCGGCTCGGCTGCGGCTGGATCATCGGCCACGGCGGCTACCACTTCGGCGACCTGGAGCTGCGCCGCGCAGCGGCGATCGAACGGTTGCGGCGGCTGGTCGACCGCGCCGAGCAGAAGGGGCTCACGGTGTTCTTCGAAAACCACAACCGGGAGCCGGAGCACGCCGAGATGCACTACCTGCCGCACAACGTGGAGGAGACGCGCTGGTTCTTCGACGCCATCCGCTCGCCGCACTTCAAGTGGGCGTTCAACGTGGCCCACGGCAACCTGGTGCCGGAGGGGTGGCGCGGTTTTCTGGATGCGTTCGGGGCCGACAACATCGGCCAGGTGCGGCTCAACGACAATCGTGGGGACTACGAGATCCACCTGGTCCCGGGCGCGGGCAACATCGACTTCGCGGCGCTGTTCGCCGGGCTGCGGGCAGCCGGTTACACGGGCTGGTTCAGCCTGGGGTTCGGCGATGCGGCGGACAAGATACGCGTCAGGGAGTGGTTTGCCGGTCTCCTCTGAGGGGACGGTCGGACCGGTCCTGGTGACCGGGGCCAGCGGCTACGTCGGCGGCCGCCTGGTGCCGCTGCTGGAGCGGCGCGGCGAGCGGGTGCGCTGTCTGGCGCGTCGTCCCGAGTTGCTCGCGGGCCGCTTCGCCGCGAGCACCAAGCTGGTTGCCGGCGACGTGCTGGATTCCGCCTCCCTGCGTGGTGCGCTGGCGGGGGTGGCCAGCGCCTACTACCTGGTGCACGCGCTCGGCTCCCGCGGCCGCTTCGAGGAGGAGGAGGAACGGGCGGCGCACACCTTCGCCGCCGCGGCCCGCGCCGCCGGCGTGCGGCGCATCGTCTACCTCGGTGGCCTGGTCACCGCCGGCACTGCGCTGGCTTCCTCCGCCCACATGCGCAGCCGGCTGCGGGTGGGCGAGATCCTGCGCGCCTCCGGCGTACCCACGGTCGAGTTCCGCGCCTCGATCGTCATCGGCGCCGGCAGCCTCTCCTTCGAGATGATCCGCGCCCTGGTGCAGCGGCTGCCGGTCATGGTGACGCCGCGCTGGGTGACGGTGCAGGCGCAGCCGATCGCCATAGACGACGTGCTCGCCTACCTGGTAGCCGCCCTCGACCTGCTGCCGGCCGGCGCGCGGGTATTCGAGATCGGCGGCGGCGCGGTGACCACCTACCGCGGGCTGATGCAGGAGTATGCGCGGCAGCGCGGCACGCGGCGGCTGTTCCTGCCGGTGCCGTTGCTGACGCCGCACCTCTCCAGCCTGTGGCTCGGCCTGGTGACGCCCCTGTTCGCACGCGTCGGCCGCAAGCTGATCGAAAGCATCACCGTGCCCAGCGTGGTGCGCGACGCCGGCGCCGCGCGTGCGTTCGCGATCCGCCCGTGCGACTACCGCACTGCGATCCGTCGGGCGCTGGCCGAGGAGGACGCCCGTTTCGTCGCCACCCGCTGGGCGGATGCCGGCTCCGCCGTCGCCGGCGTGCCGCGCCGCTGGGGCGGGGTACGCTTCGGCACGCGCCTGGTCGACTCGCGTACCGTGACCGCCGCCGCAACGCCGACCGTGGCGTTCGCACCGGTGCAGGGCATCGGCGGCGCCGCCGGCTGGTACTACGGCAACTCCCTGTGGCGCCTGCGCGGGATATTGGACCGGCTGTTCGGCGGTCCCGGCATGAAGCGCGGGCGCCGCGACCCGCGGGAGCTGCGGCCCGGCGACGTGGTCGACTGCTGGCGGGTGCTGGCCTGCGAACCGCCGCGGCGGCTCACGCTGGAGGCCGAGATGCGCCTGCCGGGGCGCGCCTGGCTGCAATTCGAGGTGACCCCCTGCGCACGCGGCGTGCACATCCGCCAGACCGCGCTGTTCGACCCCGTGGGACTGACCGGCCTGGCATACTGGTACCTGCTGTACCCGGCCCACGCCCTGATCTTCCGAGGCATGCTGGACGGCGTGGCAGCCCGTGCCACCCGAAGCTCCTGTTGCCTCAAGACCAAAGAAAGCCCAGAATTGGAGCGAGAATGACGCTCTATCTGGATACGTCAGTCATTTCGGCGCTGTTTGACAAGCGCAACCCAGAGAGGAAAGTGCTTACAAAAGACTTCTTCGAAGGCAGGACCGCGGACCGACTCCTCGTATCAGAGCTCACGCTTGCTGAGGTCGAGAACACGCCGAGCGAAGACTTGCGGCGGTCAATGCGGACGATCACGGATCGCTACGACGTGGTCTCGGTGACCGAGGATGCCGAAAGACTGGCTCACCGATATGTCGAAGCCGGTGCTGTAGGCAGTACCTACACCGCTGACGCCTATCACATCGCTATCGCTGTAGTGTGCACTGCCGACATCTTGGTGAGTTGGAACTTCAGGCACATAGTGCGACGGAAGACACGCGACATCGTGAACATGGTCAACACGACCGTAGGCTACCCTCACATGGAGATTGTTTCTCCTGGTGAACTGCTCTGAGGTCAAGGAGATACGTAGTGGAGAAGCAAGAAGCAGAATCAAGGATCAGGGACGAGTTTCCGGGAGACGAGGCACTTCAGCAAGTGCACTTGGCGCGCGCTTTTCTGCAGCAGAAAGCGGTGGACAAGGGGATCACTCTTGCTGAGTATGTCAGGTCTTTAGGGCTGGCCAAGAGTCGACCTCGGACCTGAGCGTCTGCCTGCCATGTGAAGGTCCGTTCCTCAATCCGCGCCTTCTCAAGCGGAGTTCGGCGGCGAACCGGACGCCTCGCTCAGCCCCAGTTCCAGAACGGCGGTCTTGGTCTTGCCCTGATGAATCGACATGGCACGCCGGACGAGATTGTCATCCAGATTGATCCTCGACGCGCGTTTCGCCGATAACCCCAACGCGATGTTCGTGCGGTAGAAGGACCCTACCGCGGTATGCGAGGCAGAGCAGATCAACCTGGCGCACACTTGGGGCGGCGCCGACTACACCGCTTCGAGGGCGGCATCTACTCGTCGGAGTGGTTCTGGGCCAAGGTGCAGCACGTGCTCCGCGCCGACCCCGCGGTGGCGGCGGCGGCCTGGTCCTGGACCGAGCACTGCGACTCCCGCCTCACCTGCGCGGAGGAGTAGCCGGGAGCAGAGCGGTGTTGTCACGTAGTCTGATTGATGCCAACATGATATCATGATCAGGACCCAGGTGCAGTTCACCGAGCAGCAGTTGAGCCTCTTGAAACGACTGGCCGCGGCCCGTGGCGTCTCAGTTGCCGAGCTGGTCCGAAATGGCGTGGACCTGTTGCTGGACGCAGCGAAACACGCGCCGCAGACAGACAGGGCGCGGCGGGCGCTCGCGGTCGCCGGGCGATTTCGCTCCGGTCGCAACGACGTAGCGCGACGGCACGACCGGTACCTCGCCGAGGCCTATGGAAAACCGCATCCGGGCGCGGAATGAGCGTCTTCGTCGACACCTCTGCGCTCTATGCGGTGCTGGATGCCGATGATGATGCGCACACCGCGGCGCTCGAGGCGTGGACCGACTTGATCCGTACGCAGCAGTCGATGTGCACCTCCAACTACGTATGCGTGGAGAGTGCCGCCCTGCTTCAGTCGCGGATCGGCATGAGCGCCGTGCGGGCGCTGTTCGACGATCTCCTGCCAGTTGTGTCGGTGGTGGTGATCGACGAAGCGCTGCACGACCAGGCCGTGGCCACCCTGCTCGACGCTGACCGCCGCCGGCTGAGTCTCGTCGACTGCGCGAGCTTCGCGGTGATGCGGCAGCGCGGGATCATGAAGGCGTTCGCCTACGATCCGCACTTCGAAGAGCGAGGGTTCCAACTCGTGTAGCCACTCGGTTGCGTGCCGCCGCGATGGTGGCCCGACGGAGGAGCCAGCGGGCTGGACCGTAGTCGATGCCCTTGCCTACACTGCGCGGCGGAGGTGAACCATGGCTGAACCGCGCTGCATCGGCATCGACTTCGGCACCGACTCGGTACGCGTCGTGCTGGTGCGAGTCGACACCGGAGACCAGGAGGGGCGCGCGGTGGCGGCCTATCCCCGCTGGAACGAAGGGCGCTACAGCGACGCGGCGGCCAACCGCTTCCGCCAGCATCCCCTGGACTACACCGAGAGCCTGGAGCGTGCTTGCCAGGAGCTGACCTCCGCGCTGAGCGCGGCGCAGCGCGACGCCATCATCGGAATCGGAGTCGATACCACCGGATCGACGGTTTGCGCAGTGGACGAGGCGGGCGCTCCGCTCTCCCTCGACGCGCGCTTCGCCGAGAACCCGAACGCGATGTTCGTGCTGTGGAAGGACCACACCGCGGTGCGCGAGGCGGACGAGATCAACGACCTGGCGCGCACCTGGGGTGGCCCCGACTACACCCGTTTCGAGGGCGGCATCTACTCCTCGGAGTGGTTCTGGGCCAAGGTGCTGCACGTGCTGCGCGCCGATTCCGAGGTCGCCGCCGCGGCCTGGTCCTGGAGCGAGCACTGCGACTGGATCCCCGGCCTCCTGGTCGGAGCCACGGCACCGGAGGCACTGCGCCGGGGGCGCGCCGCCGCCGGCCACAAGGCGATGTGGCACGAATCGTGGGGCGGCCTGCCGAGCGCCGAGTTTCTGGGGCAGCTTGACCCGCGGCTGGCGGAGCTGCGCGGCCGCCTGTACGACGACTCCTACACCGCCGACCAGTGTGCCGGCACCCTCACCGCCGAGTGGGCCGCGCGACTCGGACTTCCAGCCGGCATCGCGGTGGCGGTGGGCGGCTTCGACGCGCACCTGGGTGCCGTGGGCGGCGGCATCGGTCCCGGCGCCCTGACCAAGATCCTGGGCACCTCCACCTGCGACATGATCGTGACCGACGCCGCCACCCTCGGCGACCGGCTGATCCCCGGCATCTGCGGACAGGTGGACGGCTCCATCATTCCCGGCTTGGTGGGCCTGGAGGCGGGGCAGTCGGCCTACGGCGACGTGTACGCCTGGTTCCGCGACCTGCTGAGCTGGCCGCTGCGCACGCTGCCGGCGGCGCAGCGGGAGCCGCTGGAGGCGCGCCTGCTCGACGACCTGGCGGACGCCGCGGCCGCCCTGCCGGTGGATCCGGCCGGCGTGCTGAGCCTGGACTGGTTCAACGGCCGCCGCACCCCGAACGCCGACGCCACGCTGCAGGCGGCGATCACCGGGCTCAGTCTCGGCGCCGACGCCCCGGCGCTGTTCCGCTCCCTGGTCGAGGCCACCGCCTACGGCAGCCGCGCCATCAACGAGCACTTCACCGCCGCCGGCATCGCCGTGGACGAGATCATCGCCCTCGGCGGCATCTCCCAGCGCTCCGACTTCGCGGTGCAGGTTGCCGCCGACGTGCTCGACATGCCGATCAAGGTCGCCGCCACCGAGGAGGGCAGCGCTCTCGGCGCGGCGATGTGCGCCGCCACCGCCGCCGGCCACCACGCCACGGTGGAAGAGGCGCAGGCAGCCATGAGTGCCGGCTTCAAGGTCACCTACGAGCCCCACCCCGAGCGCGCGGCCCGCTACACGGAAGGCTACCAGCGCTACCGCGAACTGGCGCAGACGGTCGAAGCCGCCCCCTGGCGGCGTAGGTAGTCGCGCTGCTCAGCACAGCGTTGCCGATATAAACGAAGCGAAAGCTCACCTAGGCAGCTTCCTGGATGCTGTGAAAGCCGGCGATGAGGTGGTCATCACCGATCACGGTCGCTCTGTGGCCCGCATTATCAGGGAACCCAAGGATTCAGACTCCGACGCGGAGCGGCTGCAACGTCTTGCGACATCCGGGCTAGTAACTCTGCCAGCCGAGAATTCATCTCCCGAGAGTTACATGCCCCCACGAATCAAAGGAAGGCCGTTGTCAGACATCGTGTCCGAAGATCGCAGTTGATCGCTTTACTTCGACATGAGCGCTCTCGTAAAGCGCTACGCTCGCCCCTCGCGGGCGGCCGCAGCGCGCCGGGCCGGAGTTGGTAACGGCCCAGTCAAGACCTGCAACCAACCAAGCTTTGTTCTTTGCAAGTCAGCCCTTCAGTCCGGTAATGGTAATGCCTTCGACGAAGTATCGTTGAAAGAATGCGAATAGAACAACTATGGGAACCGTGGTCATTACACAGGCAGCCATCAACAAGCCCCATTCCGGTTTGTAATAGGTCACTACAAATTGTTGAATCCCCAAAGAAATGGGAAACTTGCTTTCGTCATTCAAGTAGATCAAAGGACCTAAGAAGTCACGCCACGCATCTATGAACTGAAACAGAGCCACTACCGACAACGCGGCCTTGCATTGAGGGATTATGATCCACGCGAAAATCATCAGCTCCCCGGCGCCGTCAATTCGTGCACAACTGCTGTACTCCTCGGGAATGGTCATAAAAAACTGCCGCAGCAAGAAGATGAAAAAGGCGTTGCCAAAGAAATGCGGGACCACCAAAGGCAGATACGTGTTGGCCCAGCCCAACTTGTGCATCATCAAGAACAGCGGGATCATGGTGACCTGGAAGGGGATCATCATCATGCTCAATGTCAACAAGAAGCCGAACTTCTTGAACGGCCAGTCCAATCTTGCGAAACTGTACGCGACCAGGGAATTGGAAAAAAGCGCCCCCAGTATTGTCAGCGCACAGTAAATGGCTGAGTTCTTGATGTAGTTGAAGAATGGGATAAACCTGGTGGCTTCAACATAGTTGCTCCACTGTGCCGGAATGGGCATCCACACCGGGGGGTATTGAAAGATCTGTACGCTGGATTTCAATGATGTTACCACCATCCAATAGATGGGCAAGAGAAACAATACTACCCCGACGATGGTGGCAGCGGCAGCGACCATCGTGTTGCCGTGCCGATCTCTCATGGCGATGGTTCTCATCTGTTCTCCGCTTCGTAGTAGATCCAGTTGGAGGAGCGCCTGATGACGAACAGAGTTACCGCGATAGTTATGATAAACAAGATCCAAGCCATGGCCGACGCATAACCCATCTTGTAAAACCGAAATGCATTGTTATAGAGGTACATCGAGTAAAAGGTGGCACTGCGCAAAGGCCCACCGTACGTCACCCCCGCCGTCGTGGTCATTATGTAGGGTATGTCGAAGTACACGAATGTGCGTATTATTCCGATGATTACATTGAATAGAATAATTGGAGATATCATCGGCAGGGTGATATAAAGGGTCTTGCGGACAGGAGAAGCACCCTCCAGGTCCGCGGCCTCATAGAGTTGCGGTGAAACATCCTTCAAGGAGGCGAGGAAGATGAGCATCAGGTCACCGATAAGCCAGCAATTTATCATTATCAGTGCCGGCTTGATCCAGCGCGGGTCGCCAAGCCATCCCGGGCCACGGATACCGACCAGTTGGAGGATGGCATTCAACATGCCGACCTCCGCGTCAAGCATCCAGCGCCAGACTATCGCAATTACCACGATAGGTACTACACTGGGCAGATAGAAGATTGCCCTGCTCACCCTGACTCCCGGGAAGCGGCGGTTCAGCAGCATCGCTACAAACAGTGCTACCGCAACCGTAATCGGGAGTCCAATCAGAAACAGATAGATGGTGTTCTGTAGTGAAACCCAGAACACCTCGTCTCTGAGAAGGCTTACGTAGTTTTCCAGTCCCACAAAAAACGGCGGGGTGACGATATCGAATTCAGTGAAGCTGTTGTATATCGATGCCCCAATGGGATAGAATCTGAAAACCACCATGCCCACGAGCCAGGGCGAGGCAAAGAGCAATCCGACGGAGATTCTCCGTTTCAAGATTTGCTACTCTAAGTTGTACCGTCTCTTGAACTTCGCAAACTCCTCTTCGGCCTTCGCCTGAAGGTCGTTAAGGGCCTGCTCCGGCGTCTTGACCTGGTATATGGCTTCTTCAATCGCAGCGTTGATCTCAGTCAACACGAAGTTCGCGATTGGCACCGGTGGTGACATGAACGCATTCGGGCCGGCCGCCTGCTCCGAGAACATCTTGATGTTCGGATTGGGATGCTCTGCGATGAAAGCCGGATCCCGGTTCCACTTCACAATCGGAGTGTAGGTGCCGAATCCGTACGCGATTCGAGTTGCACTCTCCTGTTCGTACCAGAACCTCAGTACATTGCCGGCTTCTTTCGGGTGTTTCGACTGTGCGGGAATGACATTGTAATCGCAGGTCATCAGAATGGTTCCCGCAGGGGCTCCTGGGTTCAGCGGAGGAGCGGCCACGCCCCACTCCAGATCAGGCTTGAAACGGTTGATGAACTCGAAATTCCACAAGCCCATCATGTCGAAGGTCAACCTTCCGGTCCAGAATTGATAGTTCTCCGTGTCGTAGCCTCCTTGAGCACCCCGAAATCTCTGCACGTTCTGGACTCCCCACTCTGCCACGAGGGACGTCATCCATTCCAGCATCTCTACGTTCTTGGGGTGATTCAAGGTGAGCGCACCCGTCTCTTCATCGTAAATCGATCCACCAAAATAGTAGAACCATTGGTACACGTCCCAGTTGGCAAAAGGCATCATACCGATGGATTCTATAAAGCCGTCTTCACTCAGTTTCGTTACCTGGTGAATGTACTCGTTCAGTTCCTCGATTGTGGTCGGTGGAGACTCCGGATCAAGCCCCGCTTCCTGAAAGATTGCTTTGTTCCAATACAGATTCCAGGTCCAAGGATAGATTGGCACCCCATAAAGTTCGTCTCCGTGGGTTGCAAAATCTACCAGCGTGGAGATGAAATCATCCTTGGTGATGTCACCGGTG
Organism: Spirochaetia bacterium; assembly: GCA_965203905.1. GTDB lineage: Bacteria > Spirochaetota > Spirochaetia > SZUA-6 > Bin103 > Bin103. The sequence continues at coordinate 724,131 of CBDBDQ010000005.1, forward strand.
AAATACTCATCAAGTGGTGCCAACTGACCTCTCAGTGCATATTCGGCTAACGTCTGCGACCAGGTAAACGAGAAGTCCGGCACATCACCAGAGGCCAGAGCGGTAATGAATTTGTTCCACAGATCTGCGATTTGTTCATATACCACCGTTACGCCCGGGGTTTGTTCGTTGTACGCAGCGAAGACGTCTTCTACTGCCGCTCGATAGTTGTCGCCATGAAGGCCCCAATAGCTAAGGGTTATCTCTTCGGCTGCCGCTGCTTCACCTTCTCCGGCCGCCCAAACAGTGAATGATGCGATCAGCAGGCACACCATTATGCAAAACGCGGTCCTCTTTGACATATGTCACTCTCCTAATAAATGTTTTTTGTACATGTTGGATTTTCCAGTAGTGTACATGTACTTGGAACTACAATTTCGAACCTCCTTTCTGGAAATGGGCGCATTCGTTGTACCCCGCGCCTACTGGTCTGTCAACTGCGCGCGAAATGCAGACTGATGCTGTATCGAAGCATCCACTCGAACGGTACCTGGAACTGGCCGGCTGTACCCGCCATCATGCAGACTGAGCGGCGGCGCGGCCGGCGAACACGATCTGGAGCGGCCTCGGCCCACCGCGCCCGACAGCAGGTTCAGCGCGCGGCGCCGTTCCCGGAGTGGGTCAGGTAGGCGATGGTGAGGGGGCCCTCCGGCAGCACGCACAGGCGCACCGGCTGTAACTGCGCCAGGGTGGCCTCGATGTCGCGGGTCGGGGTGAGCAGCGCGGCGCGGATCTCGGCGTCGTCGAGGCCGTCGCTGTAGACGTAGACGTCGGCGTGACGCTGGATCTGCGCCTGGATCTGCACCTGCCACTGGTCCTGCGCCGAGAAACCGGGACGCTGCAGCAGCTCCAGGATGGCGTCGGGGGAGCCGGCCTCGGCCAGCAGCTCGGCGTAGCGGCCGTGGCTCGGCAGGCCGTCCTCGCACCCAGCCGCCAGCACGATGGCGCCGCCGGCGCGCACGATGCCCCTGGCCGCCTGCATCCCCTTCACCGTCTGGTAGAGGTTCTGGTCCAGCGGGTAGCCGCTGTTGGTGGTGACCACCGCGTCGAACGGTTCCTCCACCGGTACCATGGCGCTGTCGCGCACGAAGGCGCAGCCGCGGCGGTGCGCCTCGATCACGTCGCCGGCGAACACGCCGGTGATCTCGCCGCCGGCGTTGAGGGTGACGTTGAGCAGGAACAGCGGCTCCACCAGCAGCGCCGCCTCGCGCATCTCCTCCCAGATCGGGTTGCCCTCGGTGATGCCCCAGGTCGCCCGTGGATCGCCGATCATGGCGTAGCCGTGGTTGGTGAGCACGCTCTCGTGGCCCGCCAGGGCCGGCAGCGCGCCCTTCGGCCCGCCGCTGAAGCCGGCGAAGAAGTGGGGCTCGATGAAGCCGGTGAAGATCACCACGTCAGCCTCCATGACCGTCCGGTTGAGGCGGATGGTGTTGCCGCGGCTGGTGCTGCCGGCCGCCACCAGGCCGGTGTCGTCCCAGGCGTCGTGCTGCGTGCAGCGGTAGCGGTCGACCACCTCCGCGCCCAGCATCTGCCGCAGCTCCGCCGCCGTCTGCGGCCGATGGGTACCCAGCGCGTTGATCAGGGTGATGTCGCCACGCCGCACCCCGGCCCGCTCCAGTGCCCCCAGGAGCACCGGCAGGATGCGGTCGTTCGGCGTGGCGCGGGTGATGTCGCTGTGGGTCACCACCACGCGGCGCTTGCCGGCGGCCAACTGCGCCAGCGGCGGCGTGCCCACCGGGTCGGCCAGGGCCGCCTCCAGCGCGGCGCGCTCGTCGCCGACGCCGGCCACCGGTCGCGGACGTACCACCTGCGCATGGTCGGGCACCTCGACGCTCAGGCCGCGGCGCCCGTAGGCCAGTTCGACGCGCTTCACCGCCGGCCCGCCCCCGCCGCGCCGCACGCCGGGCCAGTGGTCCGCGGCGCGCCCGGCAACGCGCCCGTCTCCAGGACGCCCCGCCACCGGCCCCTCACTCAGTCCCCATCCCCGGCTTGCAGCCGCTGCGCCGCGCCGGGGTCGCCGATGTGCATCGTGTCGTAGGCCTGCTGCGAGGAGCTGAACGGCCCCACCCCGGCGTGGCCGTGCCAGTCACCCTGAGTCAGGATCGGGGCCGGCAACCGGGTGGTGCTGGTGCGCTCGTCGATCCAGCCCTCCATGCGCTCGCGCAGGAACGCCACCACGTCGGGCAACTCGTCGGCCAGGTTGTGCAGCTCCTCGGGGTCGTCGGTGAGACGGTACAGCTCCACCGGCGGCTTGAAGTGGAAGTCCGGCTCCAGCGCCACGATCAACTTCCATTCCGGCGTGCGCCAGCCGTGCTTGCGCATCCAGGTGCACTCCGCGATGTAGAACTCGCTGGCGTAGCTGGCGACCTCGCCGCGCACCAGCGGCTGCAGGCTGCGGCCGTCGAACTGTGCCGGGTCATGGGGCAGCCCGGCCAGATCCAGCAGCGTCGGAACCAGGTCCTGGTGCTGGTTGTAGCCGGGCACCCGCACGCCGCGCGGCAGCGCCGGCGGATAGCGCAGGATCAGCGGCACGTGCAGGACGTTGTCGTAGGTGCCGTGGTGATCGAACCAGCACTCGTGGTCGTAGAGGGTCTCGCCATGGTCGCCGTTCACCACCACGATGGTCTCGTCGAGCACGCCGCGCGCCGCCAGGGCATTGAAGATTCCCTGGATCGCCGCGTCCATGTACGCGATCGCGCCGTCGTACTGTGCGATCACGTACTCCTTGTCGGTGATCCCGCGCGGCAGCCAGGCGGCGAAGTAGTCGCAAAACGGCTTGAACGCCATTACCGGTTCCATGGAGCGGTTGGCCGGGTCGCACTCGTCGCCGTGGTAGAAGATGCGCTCATAGGGGTGCGGCGGCAGGTAGGGGGAGTGGGGATCCATGTGCCGCAGGAACAGCAGGAACGGATCGCCGGCATCGAGCAGCCGGTCCAGCTCGGGCAGGCTCACCTCGTTCAGGAGCTGTGCCTTGGGGGCACGGCCGCTGGGGTCGCCGTGCCACGCCTCGTACTCGAGGTAACGGTCGAAACCGCGCGCGCTGGGGTTGCCCTTGAAGCCGACGCTGGTGCTGGTGTAGCCATGCGGGCGCAGCAACTCCGGCAGCGTGGTCACGGCGGCGCCCACCGGGCCCTGGTGCCGCAGCGCCACCACCTGGGTGCTGAAGCAGTCCAGCCCCGAGAGCATGGAGCAGTAGGCCGGCGTGGTGGGCACCACGGGCGAGAAGGTGCGCTCGAACAGCACCGCGTCGGCGGCGAATCGATCCAGGTGCGGGGTGGTCAGGCGCTGATAGCCGTAGCCGCTCATGTGGCCGGCGCTCAGGGAGTCGATCCCAAGCAGGACGATATTAGGTGGCTTTGCCATTTATGCCTCCCGATGCCCGCGCTCAGCGGTCCAGGTAGTCGCGTGCCCAGCTCCCGCCGGCGGCGCCGCTGCCGGGAGCGCGCCACAGCGCCTGCACCGCTTCGCTTGCACCGTAGTCGCCCAGCGTGCGCAGGAACGACTCGTGCAGCTCGTTCACCGTGGCCCGGTTGGCCGCCGCCACGTCCTGCTCGGCCAGCGGGTCGGCCCCGAGGTCGAAGAGCTGCGGGGCGCCCTCGGGTCCGACCGGGGCGTACCCCCACTGCCCGGTGCGCAGAAACGGCGTCGAGGCGCGCGCGGGAAGCTCGTGTGGCGTTGCCGCCGCCGGCCGCGCATGGGCGCCGGTGATCACCAGGTCGCGCAACGTGCCCCCGCCGTCCAGCAGTTGCGGTGCGAAGGAACGCCCCTGCAGCGGCTGCGGCGGATCGATCGCCACTCCCACCAGCTCGCACAGGGTGGGTAGCAGGTCCATCGGCTGCGCCATCAGGTCGAGACTGCCGCCCGCCGGCACGGGACCGGCCTGGGCGTTGCCGGCGATGAGGCACAGCTCGTTGCTCAGCTCCGGGTACAGCGGCCAGAAACGGCCGTCGTCGGTGGTGATGTTGCTCTTGCCGCAGCAGTTGTGCTCGCCGATCGACATGCCGTGGTCGGCCATCACCACCACCAGCGAGCGCTGCCACAGGTCGAGGTCGTCCAGTTTCTGCAGGATGCGGCCGATGTGCCGGTCCACCAGCTCCGACTCCGCGGCGTAGTGGGCCCACAGGTTGCGCAGCTCGGCGTCGCCGTAGCGGTCGGCCGGACCGTAGTTGGGATGCAGCATTGGCGGGCCGTCGTAGTCCGGATCGTAGCGCCGCACCAGGTACTCCGGCGGATCCCACGGCTCGTGGGGATCGAAGAAGTCCACCCACAGGAAGAAGGGCCCGGAGCGGTAGTTGCGCTCCAGCCAGGTGGCGGCGGTGAGCGCGGTGCGGGCGCAGAAGGTGTCGGCCTCGGTGCGGATGTCGTTGAGCCAGCCGTGCAGGTCGACCAGGGTGGCGCCGAAGGTCTCCGGCGAGAGGCGCGTCTTGGCCCGCGGCACCGCCTCCGCGATGGGGTCGTCCATGTGCAGCAGGGTCATGTCCCCCTCCTGCCCCCGATGCTGGTAGCTGCCCTGGAAGCCCACCTGAAATCCCGACTTGAACAGGTGCGGGCAGTCGCAGATGAGCTGTGTGAAGTAGCCCTGCCCGGCCAGCAGGGTGGCGATGTGATTGGGCGTGCTGTGACTGATCGGCTGCCAGCCGTAGTGGGGCCAGCCCACCCTGCCGCTGGCGAAGTCGGTGCGATGCGGGATGGTGGGGAAGCTGCTCATGGTGAGCCCGGTGAGCTCGGTGGCGCGCTCGGCGGCGAAGCGGTCCAGCTCCGGCGTGTGGACCGGCCGCCGCGCCCGCGCGCCCAGGTTGTCGCGGCGAAAGGTGTCGGTGATGAGGACAATGATGTTCGGATGCTCGGCAGCCATGCGCCGAGTGTACGCCATTTGCGCCAGCGCCGGTACTGCGCAGTCATTCTGAAAGCAGCGCCGACGCGCCGCAGTAGTAGAGAGTGTAGAACGGACCGCGACCGCGGCGCGGCTCCGTCGAACCGATCAGGAGGGATGTGTGAACAATCTCAATTCCGTGCTTTTGGAAGGGAACCTGTGCCGGGATCCCGAGCTTCGCTACACGCCGAAGGGCACGCCGGTGTGCACCCTGGTGCTGGCTTCGAACCGCTCCTACAAGGTGGAGGGCGAACGCCAGGAGGAGGTCTCGTTCGTCGAGACCACCACCTGGGGCAAGCTCGCCACGGTGTGCGCCGAACACCTCGCCAAGGGGCGTGGCGTGCGCGTGGTCGGCCGGCTCAAGCAGGACCGCTGGGAGGACTCCGAGGGCAACGCCCGCGCCAAGGTCGTGATCGTGGCGGAGCAGGTCGAGTTTCAGCCGCGGCGGGCCGCCAACGGCGAACGCAACGGCGCCGCCGCTGGCGAACAGGCCGAGCCGGCGGCGGAGCTCGCATCGTAACCGTCCGGCTCTTGGGAGCGGCTCCGGCGTGCGCGGCCTACGGCCACCGCCCGGTGCCGCTCCCGGCGCCCCGCGCAACGAGCGACCCGCCGAGTCGAGCGTGAAGGACTACGTACACCGGCCGCACGACAGCTCGTTTCGTGCGGTGAGTTGAAAGGACGCATGGCGCAGCTCACAATGCGAGCGGTGAAGTCGAATGCAACCCCGGATGCGCGCTCCGGCGCGTCTCCGGCGCCATCCAACGCGGGGCAGAACCCGCGGGCGGAGCGGGACACCGCGGGACCGATTCTGTTCATCGACGGGCATTGCGTCCTGTGTCAGCGGGCGGCCCAGTGGGTGCTGCGTCACGACCGCCGCGGACGGGTGGCGCTGGCCGCGCTGCAGGGCAGGACCGCGCACCGGCTGCTGCCCGCGGCGCTGTGCGGGGAAGGCGATGAAGATCGGCGGACGGGGATCTTCCGCCAGCCGGCACCTGCGGACCAGCCCGCAGCCGTCGGCCCCGGATCGCTGGTGTGGCGCGGGAGCGACGGCCGTATCCGCCTCCGGTCGGCGGCGGTGCTGGCCGTCGCGGTGGCGCTCGGCGGCTGGTACCGGGCGGGCGCCGCGCTGCTATGGCTGGTGCCCGCTCCCCTGCGCGACGCCCTCTACCGGGCGCTGGCCCGTCGCCGGAGGCGCTGGTTCGGGACTACCGACCGCTGCCGGCTGCCCGCCGAGTCGCAAGGAAACCGGCTGCTCGACTGACGATGCCGGCACGATGGCGGTAACGCAGGTACCCCTGACGACCTTGCCGGCCTGGTGGTAGGCTCGGGGTATAGCAGCCGAGCAACCACGGTGCTCGGAGAGTCTCGCCCGGCCGCTCAGCGGTGCCGGCGAAGGAGGCGCATTGGAGGTCCTGTTTCTGATCGGCCGCCTCATGGCCGCGTTGATGTACCTGCTGTTGGGAGTCAACCACTTCGTCAACCTGCCCGAACTGATCGACTACGCCTACCGACGCAAGGTGCCGGTCCCGTTGGTGTCGGTTCCGCTGACGGGCTTGGCGCTGATCGCGGGGGCGTTCTCCATCGGCCTCGGGTTTCACCCTACCGCCGGGGTCATCATCGTGGTGGTGTTTCTGTTGCTGTCGGCTCTCCTGGCGCACCGCCCGTCGACGCAGGACGACACCCGCGCGTGGCAGCAGGAAAAGCTCAACTTCATGCGCAACATGGCCCTGGCGGGCACCACGCTGATGTTGCTGGCCATCCCGTCGTGGCCCTATTCGGTGACGCCGTAGCCAGCCCGGCCGTAGCCCGCCCGGCGAGTCGTCCAGCTACCGGTGCCCGCGGCGGAACAGCCCGCTGAGGAAGGAGATACCCCCGGCGGCGATCAGTATCACGCCGCCGACGCCGACCAGGCCCTGCAGCAGGGAGCCGAACAGCAGCATGACGCCGCCGCCCGCCACGCTGAACCATCCGGTGCGGCGCATGTGCGGTTTGGTCAGTACCGTCCACAGCCCCCACCCCACGGCTACTGCGGCCAGAATCACGCGCGATACCGGATTCAGCAGGATGCCATTGGCCAGCAGGATGGCCAGGCCGCTGCCGGCCAGAAACAGGGCGCCGGGTGCTCCGGGCGCCAGTTGTCGCCGCTCATCCATGGCGCAAAGGTACTGAACCGGCGGCGGCGACGGCTACCGGCGTATGCAGCGCTGCAGCTCCGCGCCGGTGATGCTCGGACACCAGAACTGCTCGATGTAGTTGATCGCCAGCTCCAGGCCCGCGGCGTGACTGACGTAGGGCGGCCGTGCCGGGTTGTACATGCAGTCGGTCAGGTCGCGCACCAGGTAGACCGGGATTCCCCAGCGCACCAGCTGCTTGATCGAGAAGCTGCGTTCGAGGACGCACATGTTGGTGTGGACACCCGCCAGCAGCACGGTCTCGATGCCGCGCTGGCGATAGTAGGCGAGCAGCTCGCGACCATCGTCGCCGATTGCGTCGAGCCCGGGGTCGATCCACACCCCCGCGTGCTGACGAGTCCAGCGGACGGGGCTCCGAGGCGCGTCACCGGTGGTGTCCGAGGAATCGCTGCCGTCGATCGGGTGTGGCGGATCCGGGTGCGGCAACTCCGCCGGGACCGGGACCGGCGGCGCCTTCAGCACCCGCTTGCGGGCGGGGTGTTCGGCATATGCCTGCATGGTGCCCGATGGTGCGTGCACCACCAGCATTCCCAGGTCGCGTGCCGCGCGCGCGGTGGCGTCGATCTGCGGCAACAGCAGCTCCAGGCGCTCCTCGGCGCCGCGGCACCAGTGATGGTTCCAGACGTCGCACAGCAGCAGTGCGGTACTCGCCGGATCCAGCTCCAGCGGTTCCTCGTGCAGTCGCCAGCCGCGGTAGCCGTGCGCGTCCAGGGTCAACTCCCGCCGCCGCGCGGTGAGTTGCAGTCGCTTCTGCATGACCGGGAGAGCGTACCACGCCGCTGCCGCACGGTCATGCGTTGCCAGCGGTGCCGGCGCGTGGCATGGTGCGCGGCGGATGGCTCTCGCGGAGCACCATGCCTGAGTTGCCGGAGGTGGAGACCACCCGGCGCGGCATCCGGCCCCATCTGCTGGGACGCCGGGTGCGTGACGTGGTAGTGCGCCAGCGGCAACTGCGCTGGCCGGTGCCGCCGGAGCTGGAGGCTGAGTTGCCGGGCCGTGCGATCCGCGCAGTGGAACGGCGTGCCAAGTACCTGCTGCTGGAGATGGCGCCGCCAGGGACGGTGCTGCTGCACCTCGGCATGTCGGGGAGCCTGCGCGTGATTCCGGCACCCACCCCGGTAGCCAGGCACGACCACCTGGACCTGGTGCTCGACGACGGCTGCGCGTTGCGCTTCACCGACCCACGCCGCTTCGGCACCTGTCTGTGGCTCACGGACGGCCCGCGCCGGCACCCGCTGCTGCGCGACCTGGGTCCCGAGCCGCTGGGCCCGGACCTCACGGCCGATCATCTCTACGCCCGCGCCCGCCGCCGCCGCAGCGCCGTCAAGGCGTTTCTCATGGATTCCCATATCGTCTGCGGTGTCGGCAACATCTACGCCAACGAGGCGCTGTTCCGCGCCGGCATCCATCCCTTGCGCGCCGCCGGCAACATTTCGCACCGCCGCTATGCTGTCCTGGTGGACGCCGTGCGCGCGGTCCTGGAAGCCGCTCTCGGAGCCGGCGGCACCACCCTGCGTGACTACCGCGACGCGGGCGGACGCCCCGGCTACTTCAGCGCCCGGCTCGCGGTGTACGGGCGCAACGGAGAGCCGTGCCTGCGCTGCGGCGGCACCGTTCGCCTGGTGCGCGCCGGCCAGCGCAGCACCTACTACTGTCCCCGCTGCCAGCGCTGAGCACGTACACCGCCACTACAGCGGCGTGACCGAGATCAGCCGATCTTCCTCGCGCGGTCCCAGCTCGTTGCGCAGCGGTCGCCCGAAGGTGGCCGATTCGATCTCGAACCGGTCACCGGTCTGCGCGGCGACGCCGGCGGCGAAGCTGAGCGCGGCGGTACCGAGAAAGTGGCAGTGCAGGTCGCCGGGGCGCCGGAACGCCGGGTACTTGAAGTGGTGGTGCTCCAGGTTGGCCAGGCTGTGGGTCATGTTGGCTTCGCCGGTCCTGAACCGCTGCGACCAGATCGCATCGCCGTCGCGTACGACGCGCACCTCGATTTCCACCGTAGCCGGCAGCTCGCCCAGGAGCAGCTCGGGACCCACCGAGCACGCGCGCATCTTGGACGCCGCGAGGTAGAGGTAGTTCTCCCGCTCGACCACGTGGTCGGAGAATTCGTTGCCCAGCGCGTAGCCGATGCGGCGCGGCCGGCCGTCGCGCCCGATCAGGTAGAGCGCCGCCAGCTCCGCCTCCTCGCCGCCGTCCCCGGCGAACCCCGGCAGCGGCAGCGGCTGCTCGGGCGCCACCAGCGCGGTGCCGTCGCCCTTGTAGAACCACTCGGGCGCGACGCCGGCCCGCCCCGGCGCCGGCTTCCCGCCCGCGACCCCGCTGCGAAACATGCGGATGGAGTCGGTGACCTCCTCGGCCGTGCCGGCTCCTCCGCCGCCGTGCATGGCGTCGCGCGCCATGGCGCTGCCGGTGTGGTTGAGTCCGGTGCCGGAGAGGATGAGGTGAGCGGGGTCGGGATGATGCACCGGAGCGAGCAGGCGTGGCTCCGCCACCAACTCCGCGTAGTCAGCGTAACGCCCGGCGAGCCGCGCCCGCACCACGTGCTCCAGCGGTTCACCGCTCTGCTCGGCGATGCCCGCCAGCTCGCGCACGGAGGTCGGCTCCGTCAGTTCCTCGATCCGCTCGCGATCGCGCACCACGCCGACACCCACGCCACCGCCTGAATTACGATATTGCAGCAGCCGCATGTCCTACTGTACAGGCAAGCTGCATGGAGGGTGTTGACCGACGCAGGTCACGGAGTTGGCAGCACCAGCATCTACGCTTCAATCCCGAGACTGGCCGCGAAGTCCCGCAAAGCGGCGGGCGTCTTGACGCCGAGCAGTCGGAACGATTCCGAGAACGACGTGCGGCCACCCAAAGTGCTCGTCACCAGTGCGTGACCGAAGCGCCGGCCCACACGTGTTCTGAGCGTCGGGAAAAAGCTCCCGCCACTGGTTCCGGGAAACGCCTGCAAACGTTCGAACTCGGCCTGGTACGCCGAACGGAACGCGCCATCGCCGAGTGCTCCCGAGTCATGGATCCTTCGCAGGACCACCAAGGTGCTAACCTTGAAGCGTCGAGCAAGACGTGCCAACGCCGCGGCGAGGTCCTCACCCGCACGTAGCTCGTTCCGCAAGATCGACAGCGGCACCAGAAGCTCGGCTGCCACGCGGTTGCACCATGCTTCGACGGTATGCGACGAGACTGCGTTCAGCGCCGAATCCGAAAGCGCGGACTCGCCCAGCCAGAGGTGCGCCAATTCGTGTGCCAGAGTGAACATCTGGGCGGCCTTCGTGTCGGCTCCATTGATGAACACGAGTGGAGCGAGGTCGTCCGCGAGCGCGAATCCACGAAACTCTTCGGGGTCGAGCTTGCGATGGGTGTTGTTGCCCACGACGCCGTTCACCATCACGAGCACGCCAAGAGAGTCCGTGGAGTCGATCAAGCGACGCAGCGCCTCGGTCCACGTGGGCAGTGCCGCCTGCGCTGCAAGGTCGAGATCAAGCGAGTTGCGCATAAGGGCTGCGACTCGTTCGATGCGGCTCGCCGTCGTCTCCGAACCAATGAACGGCAGCGGGGCGCCCCCTTCGGCGCGGACAAACTCCCGATACCACTCCTGGCGTTGCTGGCACAGGTAGATCGTGCTCAGCAGGTTGGGGCTCGGCTCCCGAACCGGGAGGCTGCCGACCGTGCGCAGGTCCGGGATCGGCAGCGCCTCGCGAGGCGGCTTGGTGAGGAAGAAGTAGCCGACCGGCGCGTGGGTCACGTTGGCGAGCTTCTCGACCTGCTTCAGCGTGGGCAGGGCAAGCCCGCTCTCCCACTCGTGGTACTTCGGAAACCGGCGCGCCAGCGCGTCCGCCTCGATGCCCGCACGCTCGCGTGCCCAACGCAGCAACTGTGGTCTGACCGGCGCGCGTATCATCATGGACGCCACCTGCGGAAGTCCGCCTGCACGTCACCCAACCGCCCTTCGTACGTGGGTTCGGGGAGCTGCAGCAGCCGCATGCCGCGATTCTACACGATCGCCCTCCGCAAATTCGGTAGTATCGAGATGTGTCTCGATCAGAGCTCGCAGCCGTTCTTCGTGCAGGTCGCTCGTAGCGGCGGTGAGACTACCGTCAGCGTGCTGTAGACGGTAGTGTTGGCGGCGCCATGATGGAGCGACTCCAGTTGGGCCGCGGCGGCCCGGAAGTCAGCAGGCTTGCCTACGGCTGCGCCGCCCTGGCAGGTCCGTGGGAGGCCGGAGAGCTGACCCCGGAACGCCGCAGGCAGGCTCTCGATGCGCTGGAAGCGGCGCTGGCGGCCGGCATCGATCACTTCGACTTGGCCGATGTCTACGCCTACGGGAGAGCGGAGCAGGCCTTCTCCGCGATCTGGGAACTCGATACGGCGCTGCGCTCGCGCGTCATCGTCCAGAGCAAGTGCGGCGTGGTGCGGCTCCCCGGCGACCGCTCGCGCATCTACTACGACTCGAGTTGCGATCACATCGTCGCCGCGGCACGGGCGAGCTGCAAACGCCTGGCCGTCGACTACCTCGATCTCCTGGTGCTGCACCGGCCCGACGTGCTGATGGAGCCGGAAGAGGTGGCGGCCGCGTTCGACCGCCTGCACGCCGCCGGCGAGGTGCGCCACTTCGGCGTCAGCAACTACTCCGCGGCCCAGGTCGAGTTGCTGGCGGCGGCGCTGGACCGCCCGCTGGTGGTCAACCAGCTCCAGTTGAGCCTGGCCCACCCCGACCTGATCGACGAGACGGTGGTGGTGAACGACGCGCAGCCGGAGTGGGCGGTGCGCGGGTTCGGGACGCTGCAGTACTGCATGCAACACGGCATTACGGTGCAGGCCTGGGCGCCGCTCGGTGCAGGGCGACTGGTCCGGGACACCCCCGCCGAGCCGGGTTCCCGTCTGGCCGCGGTGCGCCGTGAGCTGGCAGCGCTGGCGCGCGCTCGCGGGGTGGAGCCGGCTGCGGTCGCCATCGCCTGGATTCTTCGCCACCCGGCACGGATCCAGCCGCTCCTCGGCGCCAGGACCCCGCGGGAGATTCAGGCCGCGGTGCCTGCCGTCGGCCTCGACCTGACGCGTGAGCAATGGTACCGGCTGTTCAACGCCAGCCGCGGCACCCCCGTGCCGTGAGGCCCAACCCCCGATCCGGTATTCGCGCGGCACGCAAGCACCTCAAGACGCTGACCACGGCGGCAGTGCGCTCGCTGGACGACCGCGCCTGGGTACTGGCCGGCGACTTCGGGCTGCGCCTGCTGCGCGTGGTGCTGCTGTTGTCGCTGTGGCGCATCGTGTTGCCGGAGACCGGCGCCACTTCGGGCATGACGCGCGATGCGGTGCTGACCTACACGTTGATCGCCGCCGTCTTCGCCGGCCAGCTCTCGCTCGGCACCGGGATCGAGCTCGCCCTCACGAGCGGCGACATCGCCAACCGGTTTCTGCGGCCGGCAGGCGTCTTCGGCCAGTTCACGGCCGAGATGGTGGGGGCCGGCTTGCGCGACCTGCTGCTGTTCTCGCTGCCGCTGCTCTGCCTCGCGCCTCTGCTGGGCGTGAATCCGCTGCCGGCCGGCGCGGGCGCGGGGCTGCTGTTCGCCTGCAGCCTGGCCCTCGCACTGCTGGTCGCGGCCGCGTTGGACTTCATCTTCGCCAGCATCATGGTGCTGCTGGAGCACAGCGTGTACGCGATGATGAAGCTTCGCACCGCCATCAGCGCGCTGCTCTCGGGGGCCGTCATCCCGCTCGCTCTGATGCCGTGGGGGATCGGCGACGTATTTGGCTACCTGCCGTTCGCGGCGCTGGCCTCGGCCCCCCTGCGCATCTACACCGGCACCGGCGAACCCCTGCTCCTGCTCGCGCTGCAGGCGGCGTGGGCGGCCGTACTGTGGCCGCTCGCGCACCTGCTGTGGAACAGCAACCGCGAGCGGCTGGTCACCCACGGCGGGTAACCGGCGATGGCTGTACTGCGGACGCTCGCCGCGCGCTGGCGCGTGCAGGCGCACCTCGACTTCATGTGGATGACCAAGGATCTGCGCTTCTTCCTGATCAACGTCGTCGCCGACGTGATCCTGAACCTGGCCGGTGTGACCGCGGTGTTTCTGCTTGCCGAGCGGTTCGGGGGGATCGGCCACTGGTCGCGTGACCAGGTCATCTTCATGCTCGGCTACGCGGCCCTGGTGCGGGGCTTCCTGGACGTGGGGTTCAGCTACAACGTGCTGCACATCAGCCGCCGCATCGGCCGCGGCCAGCTCGACCACCTGCTGGTGCAGCCGCAGCCGCTGTGGATGGGACTGCTGACCGAGGGGTTCATGCCGTTCTCGGGTTGCTGGTCGCTGCTCACCGGTATCGGCATCACCGCCTGGGCGATCTCCCAGTTCGGCACCGGCTTCCCGGTGCAGTGGTGGCTGTGGTTCGCCGCCAACCTGCTCGCCTCCTGCACCGTGGCGCTGGCGTTCTCGTTCCTGTGGGGCGCGCTGGCGTTCTGGGCGCCGCTGGCCGCGGAAGAAATCAGCAGCCGTGCGGTCAACTTCCTGTATCAGCTCAAGGCGTTTCCACTGGACGGCTTGAGCGCCGTGGTGCTGACCGGCATGCTCAGCGTGCTGCCGGTCGGTTTCGTCGCCTGGTATCCGTGCCGCCAACTGCTCGGCATCGCCGCGCCGCAACTCTGGCACACGCCGCTGGTCGCGCTGCTGTTGACGCTCGCGGCGGTGAACGTGTTCAAGAAGGGGATGGAGCACTATGCAGAGACCGGATCGCAGCGCTACATCGCCTGGGGACATCGCAGTTGAGCTGCGGGAGGTCGACAAGACCTTCTTCCAGCGCCAGCGCTCCGAGCGGTTCCGCGATGTCCTGAAGAACCTGTTCCGGCCCGCGATCCGCGAGATTCATGCCCTGCGCGGGGTGAACCTGGCGATCCGTCACGGCGAGATCGTCGCCTACGCGGGGCCCAACGGCGCCGGCAAGTCCACCACGGTGAAGCTGCTCTCCAGCGTGCTGGCACCGACCGCCGGCACCGTGCGCTGCCTCGGCATGGACCCGCTCAAGGAGCGCGTAAGGTACGTGCGCCGCATCGGCGTGGTGTTCGGCCAGCGCACCGAGCTGTGGTGGGACCAGCCGGTGGCGGCCAGCTTCGAGTGGAAGCGGGTGGTGTGGGAGATCCCGCGCCCCCGTTATGCGGCGATGCTCGAATTCGTCAAGGAGCTGCTCGGCATCGGCGAATTCTTCCACACCCTGGCGCGACAACTCAGCCTGGGCCAGAAGATGCGCGCCGACATCGCGCTGATGCTGCTGCACGAGCCGGAGATCCTGTTCCTCGACGAGCCCACCATCGGTCTCGACGTGCTCGCCAAGCGCAACATCCTCGACTTCATCAAGACCCTCAACCGCGAACGCGGCGTCACCGTGATGCTCACCAGCCACGACATGGACGAGCTGGAGCAACTGGCGGGGCGCATCGTGCTGATCGACCGCGGCCGCATCGCCTACGACGGTGACTTCGTGGAACTGCGCCGCCGCTTCGGCGACCGCCGCCACCTCACCATCGAAACCGGCGCCGCCGACCCGCCCCGCCTCACGGGCGTCCGGTTCACCGGCAGCGACGGCAACCGCCACCACTTCACCTTCGACGCCGCCCGCACCCAAATCACCGCCCTGCTGCAGCAGGCGTCGACCCAGACCGCCATCCACGACGTGGAAACCCACCGTTCCCGCATCGACGACGTGATCGCCGACATCTACCAGGACTGGGACAGGAATCGAAGAGCGCCGCCGGAGTAAGAAAACGGCCACGGGAAACGCTGCTCCCGTGGCCGCTTGATTGCCCGCTGCGGGCTCAGATCCGGGCCTGGTTCAGTAGCCCATCTCCTGCTTCATGTTCTGATCGATCCACACCCAGCCGGAAGCCTCCAGCCACGTGTTGGTGCTCGCGATGTAGGACTCGCCGTAATAGTTCTGAATCCACGGCCACCAGAAGCGGCCCTGCACCTTGACCGCCTGCGGAATGGCGATCGCCTCGTTCAGCAGGTAGATCGAGGCTTCCTTGATCATCTCGTTGCGCTTGGCCGGATCCAGCTCCTTCACCAGCTCCTCCACCATCGCGTCGAACTGGGGATCGGACCAGTCGGTGTAGTTGCGGGTGTGTCCGGTGGTGAACCGCGGCAGCGTGGTCACCGGGCAGCCGCCGCAGTGGCCCTGCCGGATGGCCCCATTGTAGGTGCGGTCGCGCGCGTTCCCGCTCCACAATGCAATCTCGAAGCCCTGCAGGTTGACCGTGACGCCGATCTTCTCCCACTGGTCCTTGAGCAGCGCCCCGTCGGTCATGAACTCCGGCCAGCTTATGGTGGTGTAGTCGATGGTGAAGCCGTTCGGGTAGCCGGCGTCGGCGAGCATCTGCTTCGCCTTCTCCGGGTTGTAGTCGTACAGCATGCGCGTCTCTTCCGGCAACTCGTCAATCGGCGTATAGGACGGCATGATCGGGTCGACCGGGAACCAGTGGGTCGGCAGCTCCAGGTCGCCCGCCTGGCGCAGCTTCTGGAAGCCGGTCAGGTCGGTGCCGACCATCATGGCGCGGCGCACGTCGCGGTTGTCGAACGGCGGTTCGGTGGTCTTCAGGTAGGCGGTCGATCCGAACGAGATCGGAAACCGGTGCGATTGCAGCTCGGGCGCCGTCTCGTCCAGCGTCTGCCAGTGCACGGCGAACACCGAGCTGGCCATGTCGGCCTTGCCGGTGCGCAGCGCGGCCACCATCGACGCCTCGTCGGCGATGATCGGGACGATCACCTTGTCCACAAACGGGAGCTGATACTCCTGGCCTTCAATCGTGGTGGTGTCCCAGTAGTTGGGGTTGCGCTCGTAGGTCATGTGGGAATCGATCTCGTAGCCGCCGAACATGAACGGTCCGGTACCTACCTGGTTCTCCAACTTGTCCATGCCCGCCGCCTCCATCTCAGGGGGCGAGATGCCGGTGGTCCCGCCAAGCGTCAGGATGTCCAGCATGCCGACGTCGAGCTCGGTGAACTCGATCACCAGGGTGTAGCGGTCGGTGGCGGTGATGTCGCCGGACACACCCTTGAAGCGCGCTCCGGCGGGCGCCTCGCGGTAGTACTTCAGGTCGGCGACTACGTCTTCGGCGACCATCTCGCGATTCTCCATGTAGTCGACGTTGTCCGCGGCCCACATCACGCCCTTGCGCAGGTGCCAGGTTTGTTGCTCCGGCGTGACTTCCCAGCTCTCCAGCAGCAGTCCGCGCGCGTACTTGTCGGGCAGAGGGCCGACCAGGGTAAAGGGATACTCGCCGGTGCCCTTGGGGCCGTACTTCTCATGGTCGCCGATGCGCGGCCGTTCCTGGATCAAGGTGAGAAAGTGCGTTGTGTGACCCTGGCCGTCAGCCGGGTCGGGGCTCTCGGGACCGAACCCGAAGGCACCGCCGACCGCGGTCAGGGTGCCCCCGTACTGCGGGCCGTCGGTGCCCGCCGCCATCTCGCTGTCCTGCTCTCCTGCCGCGGAGAGCAACATCGCCGCGGCGGTGATGAGCACCACGGCGATTCCATAGGTCTTGTTCATGCAATACCTCCTGTTGGATTGCGACCGAAACGGCCGCACGGGGCAGGCTACCGGTGCCCGCGCCTCCTGTCAAATATAAGGAACGCCGCCGGAGTAAGAAAAGACGGCCACGAGATCCGCTCCCGTGGCCGCATGATTGCCCGACTCAGGCCTCAGATCCGGGCTTGGCTCAGTAGCCCATCTCCTGCTTCAGCTTCTGGTCGATCCACCACCCAGCCGGAAGCCTCCAGCCAGGTGTTGGTGCTTGCGACGAATCCCACGCCAACTGAACCGTGCCCACTTCTACCTCTGGCGCAAGGACAATCGCTCAGCAGCCAAGCGATTCATGCTGACGCCGGATTCCGCGGCGTCCAGGGCAAGAGCACGGTGGGACTCGGGCGGAATACGAATCGTGAGCGTGCCGCTGTAGCGCCGAGTGGAAAGCGGCTCGGGGACGGGAGCGCCCCTCTTGCGCAAGTCATCCACGCAGAAGGCCACCAGGTCGCGGATACCGGCAAAAGCCTTTTCCGGAGTGTCGGCCAGATGGCTGAGCAACGAGAACTCAGCGCACAGCCCAACGTATTCCTCGTCCTCCTCGGACCACATGACGCGATAGGTGTAGCGATCCATCATTGCACCTCCTCCAGCTTGTCGACAGCCTTGAGCACTTGGCGGATCTGAAGGGCTTGGCCGGTCAGCGCTTGAACTTGGTGCGGCGCGCCATCCTGACCACCTTGGCGCCGAACCGCCCCACGCCGCCGCGCAGCTTGGGATCGAGAATGTCGCGCGCCGCGTCGCCGAACATGTTGGTTCCATACACCACGGTGGCCAGGGCGAGACCCGGCCACAGCACCGTCCACGGCGCCACGAACATGAACTCGCGGCTGCGCCCGCTGAGCATGGCGCCCCAACTGGGAAACGGCGGCTGGATCCCGAAGCCGAGGAAACTGAGGCTGGCCTCGGAGAGAATGATCGCAGGGACGCGCAACGTGAGCAGGATCACCGCCGGCGCCAGCACGTTGGGAAGGATGTGGCGCAGCAGGACGCGGCTGGTGCGCCCGCCGATCGCCGACGCCGCCGTCACGTAGGCATCCTCCTTGGTGCTGAGCACGGCACCGCGGATGATGCGCGAGCCCGTGATGCCCCCCGCCAAGCCGAGCACCACAATGATCGACACCATCCCACCGCCCAAAAACGCGATGATCACCATCAGCACGATCAGGTCCGGCAGCGACATCCAGGCATCGACCAGCCGCTGGACCAGCAGGTCGAACGTGCCGCCCAGGTAACCCGATATGAGGCCGATCAGCACGGAGATCAGCGTGGCCAGAGTGGCGCCGGACAGGCCCACGATCATCGACACCCGGGCGCCGTAGATGACTCGGGAGAGCACGTCCCGGCCGAGGTCGTCGGTGCCGAGCCAGTTGCTGTCGGACGGCGCCTCCAGCGGCTGCTCCATGTTGGTCTCGTTCATCCCGTAGGGGGCGAGCACGTCGGCGAAGATCCCCACCAGCAGGAGCAGCGCGGTGATCGCCGCGCCCACCGTACCCAGTGGTTTCTCCTTGACGATGCGCCGGAAGAAGGTGACCACGGCCGAGCGGCGTACGGACTGCGGCGCCCCGATGCCACTCATGAGGTTCGGACTCTCGGATCCAGGAAGCCGTAGGTGAGATCCACCAGCAGGTTGATCAGCATCAGACCGAAGCTGAAGAACAGCATGATGCCGCTCACCACCGGGTAGTCACGCACCAGCAGCGACTCCACGATGAGGCGGCCCATGCCGGGCAGCATGAAGATCTGCTCGATGATCACCGTGCCGCCGATCAGGATCGGTATCTGCAGGCCGACGATGGTGATCACGGGTATGAAGGCGTTCTTGAGGGCATGCCGGCTCACCACCAGGGCCTCGGCCAACCCCTTCGCCCACGCCGTCCTGATGTAGTCGTTGCGGATCACCTCCAGGGTCATGGTCCTGGTCATGCGCATGGTGCCGCCGGCCATGGCCAGCGCCAGCACGATCGCCGGCACGATGAACATCTTGAGGTTGCCCATCGGGTCGTCGGCGAACTTGATCAGCCAGATGGAGGGCATGTAGCCCCACCAGATCGAAGGGTAGACGATCACCAGCGTCGCCAGCCAGAAACCGGGCACCGAGATCGACAGGATCGCGAAGCTGCGCCCCACGTAGTCGCCCCAGGTGTCCTGCCGCAAGGCCGAGTACACCCCGATCGGAATGGCGATGAGCTGCGCAATCACCAGGCCCATCAGCCCCAGCTCGATGGTCACCGGCATCTTCTTGAACAACAGCTCGGTGACCGACAGGCGCTGCCGCCAGGAGACGCCGAAGTCGGCCTGCAGCACGCCGCTGACGTTGCCGTCCACCTGCGGGGCGATGCCGAGAAAGCGGGCGTACTGCACGATAAGCGGTGCGTCGAGGCCAAGCTTGCGCTCCAGTTGTTCGCGGTCGAGTTCGATTTCATCGGCCGACTCGGACAACTGGGCGATCATCACGTCGATGACGTCGCCGGGCACCAGGCGCATCAGCAGAAAGACGATCACGCTGATCAGAAACGCCGTCGGGATCATCAGCAGCAGACGGCGGACTATGTATGCGCGCAACCTTCCATCCTTCCTTTCGCGACTGGCAGGCCGATCTTAGCAGCGGGCAATGCGGCGCACAACCACGGTCAGCGGCACCCGTGGGAGGAGCCTGCAGCGGAGCTGCGCGCGAAGCTGAACGAGTAGAGGCGGGCGCCGTTGAGCGTGAACCGGAGGCGGATGGTGCGGTCCGAGATCGCCTCTGCGGGCGGATCGCTCCAGGCCACGGCCCCGTCCGTAACGGTGCGGGTCACCTGCCCGTGGGCCAGGACGCGGCTTGTCTCCGGTTCCAGCACGGCGACGGCGATCGAGCCGATCGGGGCCAGGTCGGCAGTGACGCGCAGCGGGGCGCCGCTCCACGCGAGCGGGGCGGTCACCACGGTGGCGGCGTGATCGCCGCTGACCTGCTCGTAGCAGGCGAACCCGTCCGGCCGCAACGTAGCCAGGCACAGGTAGCCGTCGCGCCAGCTCGTGTGCTGGAAGTTGCTGGCCCCGTAGTAGAGCCGGATCTCGTCCGGCAGGGTCACCGGGCAGGCGGCGGCGTAGGCGCAGCCCCAGTCGTAGCTGCCGACCAGTCCGCCATTGGCGATGAGCGGCGATCCGGGGCAGACGCGGTGCCACGCAACCGTGTCGGGGCTCCAGGCGAGCTCGGTGCACACCTGGTCGGTGCGCTGGTTGTGGATCGCCGGCAGCCCCAGGTAGAGATTGCCGTGGCGGAACACCGGCATGGAGTAGATCTGCAGGTTCTCGTCGCTGCCCTCCAGGACGGCGCTGGCCGGGCTCCAGTTCACGAAGTCGTTGCTCGCGGTGCGGCCTACCTGGCGCGGCGGCCACGCGCCGCGGATGCCGTCGACCTCGGCGGCACCGGCGGTACGCGGGTCGCGCAGCCGCGTGAAGCCCACGTATTCGCCGCGGTCCTCCGCCCACAGGGCGTTGTAGTGGGTGCCGTCCACCTGGTACGGGTTGACGGCGGGACAGGGCAGGAACCGGCTCCACCGGATGCCGTCCGCCGAAAACGCCACCGCCTGCTCCTGCTCACCGAGCGAGGTGAACATCTTGTAGCGCCGGGAAGGGTCGGTCTCGCGCGCATCCTTGTGTATCCCGGCGCCGTGCGGACCGCGCAGCACGATGTTGTTGGCCCGGCTGCCCCGGTAGTCGACCAGGCCAAGCTCAGGCTTCTCCCATGCTATGCCGTCGCGCGAGGTGGCGTAGCAGAGCGCCATCTCGCGGTCGGGCGGACCGTGGTAGAGCGTGTCCTGACGCTGTTCGAGGGTCATGCCGTGCGATCGATGGTCGATGCAGAACGGGCTGTACCAGCATTGGTACAGATTCTTTTCCGCATCCCACAGCACGTTGGGATAGAGGTTGTCGAAGCGCATCTCCCACGGCCGGTCCTCGCCGAACAGCGGGTTGGCAGCGCTCTTCGCCGCGGCCGTGACCTTCAGCCGCGCGTTGTCGCTGCGGTCGATCACCCGTGTATCAAGCACCAGGTGACGTTCTTCCATTCCTGTGCTCACATCGGACATGACGCGATGACTACGCTGGTGTCCAGGACGGTCACGTGCGCCAGTTGGCCCTTACCTCGGCCAGACGGCGGGCTTCCACCGCTGCCGCTTGCGCATTGAGTGAGCCGCGAACGCGGGCAATAGTAGTGCGCATGCGAATGACATACCGCATGCACACACGTGGATGCAAATCGCTTCGAAATCAGCGCGTCCTCGGCACGGCCCCGGTCCCCTGGGACGCAGGGGAGAGAGCGAGCAGATGAGGAGCCTGGGCGCTCCAGAGCCGCTGGCTGACGCGCTGGCCGCCTGGCACATGGCCGCGGACGGCGGGACCGCTGCCGAGCTGTCGGTCGCGGGGGCGGTGCGGCTCGGGGTCGCGCTGACCGGCGCCGAGCGGGAGGCATCGCTGATACGCGGCGGCAACGGCGTCGTGGCGGAGTTCGCGGGCGGCTATATCCGGCTCGAGGGCCGCGCGCTGACGGCTGACCGCCTGCGGGGCGACGCGATGACGTTCGCCATGCGGCTGCGCGACCGCACCGGGCGCTGGGACGCGCCCCTGTTCGCCCGCGACGACCCCGGCGACGCCCTCGGCACCATCCTCTACGGCAGCGACGGCGCGGACAAGCCGCTCACTTACGCGCGCGGGGCGGAGCCGGGGGCGGCCACGCCCTGGTACCACCTGTTCGCGGAGCCGGGCGGCCCCGGCCGGCGGGACGGCTCGCGCGCGCTGCTGGAATACCGCTGGCGCACCCGGCCGAACGCCGCGGTGATCCGGTTCTGCGAACGCGGGACCGCGGCCGACAGCATCCTCGCGGACGCCCGCGCCGGCGTGCTGCAGGTGAGCGTGCCGGTGGCGCTGGTCGGTCCGACGGCCTGGCACGACGTGGTGTTCCGTTTCCGCGGAGCCAACCTGGAACTGTTCGTCGACGGCGTGCTGGTGGATGAGGAGTGGGGCTACGGCCTCTTGCATCGGTTCGAGCCCCCGTTCCTGGTCGGGGCGGCCTGGGAACAGGGCCGGTTGCGGTCCGGGTTCCACGGTCGGGTGGACTACGTGGCGCTGTGGGACCGCGCGTTGAGCGACGCCGAGATCGCCAGCCTCAGCGGCGGCGCGACGGCCGCCACCCAACGCGCGGACGAGATCCTGGGGCCGGAGCGCCCGCTGCCGCACTACTGGCGGCCGCGCGGCTACAACGTCTACGCGGGTGACTGCATGCTGCTGTGGGACGGCAGCCGGCTGCACCTGTTCTACCTGTTCGACCGCCGCCACCACACCAGCAAGTGGAACCTGGGCGCACACCAGTACGCCCACCTCTCCACCACCGACCTGGTCGAGTGGCAGCGCCATCCCCTGGCGATACCGCTCAGCCACACCTGGGAGTGCGCCATCGGCACCGGCGACTTCATCCACCACGCCGGCCGCTGGTACGCGTTCTACACCGACTGTGGCGGACGCTGTCAGTTCGAGGACAAGCCGCATTCCGGGAGCGGCGTGTTCCGCGCCGTCAGCGACGACGGCATCCACTACCGCAAGGACCCGGTGCCGGTGGTTCCGACCAGCGCCACCGGCTGCGCCGACTGCTCGATCTTCCATGACCCGGAGAGCGGCCGGTTTCACCTGTTGACCCAGGACCGGGACGCGGATGGCGCGCCGCTGGTGGCCCACTACCAGTCCACCGACCTGTCGGCATGGCGCCGCCAACCGCAACCGTTCCTCGCCGCCGGCACCATGGGCGCGTGCCCGCACCTGTTCACCTGGAACGACTGGTGCTACTTCGCCATGGGCAACCGGCTGTGGAAGGCGCGTTCCCTCGCCGGCCCCTGGCAGGAGCAGCACCCCGCGCCGCTGGCCGGCCTGAACTACCCGAAGACCGCTCCCTTCACCGGCAACCGCCTGCTGGCGGCCGGCTGGATCGGCCACGCGGGGTGGGGCGGCGACCTGCTGTTCCGCGAGCTGGTGCAGTTTGCCGACGGCCGCCTGGGCACCAGATTCCCGCCCAAGATGATCCCGCGGACCGGGCGGCCGCTACCGCTGGCCCCCGAACCCCTGCACGGCGAAACGAGCTGGCAGGACGGCCGCCTACGCTTGGCGGCGGCCGGAGAGCAGGAAGCGGCCGCACGCGTGGCGCAGGTTCCGGCTGACGCGCGCATCAGGCTGCGGGTGGAGCCGGGGGGCGCCGCCCTGTGCCTGGGCCTCACCGATGGCGACGGTGAGGGGATAAGCGTGCATCTGGATCCGGTGCGGCGGCGGGTAGCGATTGTCGGCCCCCTCGACCGTGCGGGAGCCGGTGCCGAGCCTCCCGCGCTGCAGCCGGTCGCAGGTCTGGATCGTCCCTACGCCCTGGACCTGATCGTCACCGCCGGGATCATCGATCTCTGCTTCGACGGCCGGTACACCTTGGTTGCCCGCCGACTCGGCCCCGCGGGCGGCGAATTGCGGCTCAGCGTCCGCGGCGGCACGGCGTTCGTTTCGCAGATCGAGGTGTGTCGGATAGCCGAGCCGGCGAATCGTTGGAGTCGGCATGCTGGCGCTGGCGTCCACTGCCTATAGGCCGCGCCGGTTCGCGGCTGTGTGTCCATCAAGGGCATCTCCAGCATGAACACCATGAACATGCATCGCGAGATCGGCGCCATGCAGAAAACAGCGTGGTATATGTGCCACCCGATCAGGAAGTGCGGGGAACAGGGCCGCAGCCTGTACGATGGGGGCCTTGCTCAAGCGGGGCTAAACGATCACCGCATGAGCCCTGCGCACCTACAGCGGTACATCGACGAGTTCGCCGGTCACTACAACCAGCACCCGTTGGTCACCGAGGTCCAGATGCACATGATGGCGCAGAGGATGGTGGGGCAAGCGGCTACACTACCGGGATCTCAAGGTTGGCAAGGAGCACAGCGACATCAGGGCCGCGCAGTGAACATTCTAAAGACTTGGAAAGTCTCTCGGATTGCGCAATGCAGGAGGATTGATTGTACGTCCACCCTTCTTGTATGAGGTTTCAAATAGTCTCAGATTGTAATCACAGTGGTTGCCATACGACCGGGCAACCAAAACGTTGGCGCCCTCTGCCAAACGAGAAATCCTAAACGCTTCATCCTCGTCGAACCGCTCGCCGAGGATCACTCGCTTTATGCATTCAGGAGGAACCTCCGTGAGAAAAACAGGATAGTTGGGATTCCGGCGACTATGAACGTGCTGGCAATCTGACAGAGCTCTGGGAACTCGTACTTCCTGCTCGAATGCCCAATCAGTTGATTTCTCGCACAATTCGGCAATAGGAATCGGAGCGTTCAAATACGACCTGTAGTCTCGGACAGTGCGATGGGATGACTAGTGAATCTCAAAAGCCCACTCGAAGAACTCATGATCACCGGAACAATATCTTTTGGAACCAGAAGAAGTGGGACCAACTCGAACGGGTCGTTGAATGCGCCCGGCTGCGTAAACCTGATCTTGCGGTCCTTTAGAAATTGCTTCAACCGGTCGATGCAAACGTACTTATACAGACTGCTCATTTCACTGATCACGTTCCGTGTTTGGCGGATGGACACACTTTGTGTCCCGGGTCCCACCATAGAACGTGCATTATGTTAGAGCGGTTGATGCACCACAGCCTTCTCTTGCCAGAGATTCGAAACGACATGAGTTCGTCGATATCGTCTCGATTGATCTCCCTAAGCCTGTCTTTGGCATCCTTGACCAGTTTCTCGACTTGAATCGGATGACTTCCTTGTCTAATTATTTCATTCCAATTCATCTTCTCAAAACCGCCGAGCTTGCTAACAATATCTTTGTGTATGCCGTCCGAGAGTTTATTCCATCCCCACTTTCCTCCAAGATCAACCTCGCTAAACCGCCAGGAGATGAAGTCAGAACCCTTGGTGTTGAGCTTCCTTGGTCGCTTCTCACCAGAAGGATTGTGCGCTGCTCGTGCGCGACGTTTGCGCTTGGACAAGACAGGATGAGAAAGTTATGAGAGACCGGTATAGTACTCAGCCATGGCAGCGTCGGAAATCCGCGCGTTGCCGCGCTCCCCCGGAGCCAATCCGGCAGACGACCGAGCATCCTTCCATGGGTCTTCTTGGTGGGTTAAGTCGCTCAGCCACTGGGAGCTCTTCTTACCGTAGAAATCCAGTACAGCGTCAACAGTCTCGCGTTGGTCTTTGTTGAGTTTTTTGTGCTTCCCTCCAACATCTTTTTTGGAGACAAGAAACACCCCACGGTGTCTCGCGTACAGACGGCGGACCACCGGCCCATTGGCCCAAGCTTCGATAGGCTCCAGGAACAGCGGCAATTCGTCCCACACAAGGGACCAAGCCTGCGAGTAGTACACAAGCTTGTGCAACTTCATCGCTGGCACGACACCGATCTGCTTGATAATGTAGGCGGCCACGTCGAACACCTTGACGGGACCTTCCTCCTGGCTACCGGATTGCACGTGACTTACCCCTCACTTATATATTACGTTTAGACGAGAGTGTCAACTTCCCATGACAGTTGGTGGGAAGGTTCACCGATGGAAGACGAACGATACATCGGTTGCATGTGATCTTACCATTGACGGAGAGGTGACTTGCTCTCGGAAGATCAGCCACAGGGCCATTGACGATCTCATGTCTTCTCCTGAGAAGCTACCGTTTCTTCCATGACTGCGCCGGCCCGCGGGCCGGTAGGAAGCTTGATTGGCCATGATTTCCATCGTAGTGGGTCATCCTCCGCTGCTGTGGGGCGCGGCCACACTACTGTGTACGTAAACCGTATACGATGTGGAGATCGTGGATTATCACTGAGTTGGAGGTACTTCGAGCATGGGCATGCAGAACAGGATGAGGCCGGTGCATCCAGGCGAGGTGCTACGTGAAGAGCTGGAGACGCTCGGTCTGTCGGCCAGTGCGTTGTCGAAGGCGCTGGATGTGCCGGCGAACCGGATCACGTTGATCCTGAATGGCGACCGCGGAGTGAGCGCGGACACGGCGCTGAGGCTAGCGAGGTACTTCGGGACGACGCCGCAGATGTGGCTGAACCTGCAGAAGACCTGGGAGCTGCGCCGAGCGGAGATTGCGTCAGGCCGCAAGATTATCGAACGAGTAACGCCACGACGGTCGGCGGCGTAGCGCCGCGACCCCCACGCGGGGTCAGCTCAGGCCGGGGCCAACGTTTGATGCGGAGCTACAGCCACCGCCAGAAGTGGCACCTGGTGTGGGGCGCTATCTGCTGACCCGGCGCGAGCGTAGCACCAAGACCACCACCAGCACCAGCAGCGGCACGGCGGCCAGCAGCAGCGCCCACCGCGCCCGGACGGAAGGGGCCACGATGCGCACCTGGCGTTGGCTGGAGGGCAGCGGCCGGCCGTCGCGGTCCAGGACGCGGACGCGCAGCACCGGGCGTTCCCGTGAGAGGGGGAGGTGGAACGCGCGCAGCGACGCCTGCCGGTCCGCGTGCTCGACGGGATCGAACGGCACGATCCGGTAGCCCAGCGCCGCGCCCGGGAGCTGCTCGACGAAGAACGGCGCTTCCTGCACCGTGCGCGGCTGCGCCGCCGGCGCCCCCGCGGCTGTCTCGACCACGGCCCCGGGCACCTGCTGAATCCGCACCCACTTCATCAGCCCCGGGTTTCCCCTGGCGTCGTTGCGGCGCATCTTCTCGTAGAACAGGTCGTTGAACTCGCGCTGGTAGAACGGCCTGAGGTAGAGGTCGGTGGAGCCGTCGACGTACAGCACCGACGAGGGGCTGGTTGACTCCACCGGCCGCGTCCACTTGTCGCCGGGGATCACCTCCAGTCCGACCGCCTCGGCGCGGCGCCGGGCGAAGGTCACGATGCGGCGCTCCGACCCCTCCATGACCGCGCCGTCCGCGGTCAGCATGCGGATCCGGTACTCCCCCACCGGCAGGTTGATGATGAACGCCTGCTGCACCGGTACCGGGGGCACCACGTAGTGGGTGGGCGGCTGCGGCTCGGACGGAGGCTCCATCTGCTCCACCTCCGCGACCAGCTCGGTCACGTCCTCCCCCGCCTCGCGCATGGCGACGATGGTGCCCACCATCTCCTGCAGCCCCTGCTCGTACTCCATCCGCTCCCGCCGGTAATCCGCGACCGCTTCGTAGTAGGCCGAGATCAGGTCGCGCGAGTGCTGCACCACCGCCTCCGCCTCGGCCTCCGTGGCCACCTTCCAGTTCAGCTCGTACTCGCCGCGCACGTTGTAGTAGGTGTAGGGGGTCATGCCCAGTGACCGCGGCGGCTGCCCGCGCGCGCTCAGCTCCAGCGTGCCCTCGAACGTCACGTCGAGCGCCGACAGGTCGAGCTTCCACTCCCCGGTGATGGGCCAGAAGTAGACCAGCCCGTTGCGCGCGGTGAGGAAGTTGTCCACCTCCGCCAGCAGGTAGATGGTGTCCGCCTCGCGGCGCGCGAAGGTGCCGGCGTAGTCGAGCCCGTTGAACGCCGCGATCGAGTACACGAACTGCTCCACCCGCTCCGGCGCCTGGGCGGCCAGCGATCCGCCACCCAGCGCCCCGCCCAGCAGGATCATGAGCAGCGCCACTCGGCGCCGGGACTTCACGGCCGCACCCCGCGCACCTTCATGGTCAGGTGGCTGAGCGCCAGCACGGCCGCCGCCAGCACCAGCAGCAGCAACGCTCCCAGCGCATATAGCCCCCAGTTGCCCACCTCGGCAAAGCGCAGCGCCAGGTCCCAGTAGAACAGCGGCGAGATCCACTTGATGACCCATGCGAACACGCTCGCCAGGTTGCGCACATAGCCGCTCACCACGGTGAAGGAACCGATCATCACGATGCTGAACACCAGGACCACGCCCAGGAACAGGGCGATCGCGGAGGCGGAATTGTCGGTCAGGGAGGCGGCGAGGATGCCGTAGCCGTAGATGGCGATGCACAGGAAGAACAGGATGATCAGGCTGGAGAAGAAGGCCGGCCCGAGCACCAGGTTGTTGAGGCCGGCGGCGAGCAGCAGGAACAGCAGCAGCACCACGAGCGAAACCAGCGTCAGCAGCAGGTCCTTGACCAGCGCGGCCAGGAAGTACGCAGTCGCGTCCGCTGGCCCGTAGGTGAGCAGCTCCAGTGCGCCGACCTTCTTCTCCAGGCCGAAGCGGAACACCGAGCTCACCGCCAGGTAGAGCAGCACCGGCAGGAAGCCGACGTAGAGGGTGAACAGGAACGGCCCCTCGGCGAACAGCTTGCTCACGAAGGTGCTCCCGAACGCCCCGGCCAGGCTTCTGCCGATCAGGTCGTAGGCGGGGTCGAGGGCGAAGTTGAAGGCGCTCGAATCGACCGCCCGGACGAACCCCGCCACCAGCAGATAGGCCAGCAGCAGGCCGATGGTCTGGGCCACGTACCAGCCGGGACTGATCACCGTCTCGAGGATGCGGCGCCGGGCGATGACCGCCGTGGCGCGGAGGCGCGGGCTCACCGGGCGCCGCCCATCCCCGCGAACAGGTCGACATTCTCGCTGGTGATGGTCACGAACGCCTCCTCCAGGCTGAGGCTCTGCTCCTGCAGGCTGAGCGGCACCAGCTCCTGGTCGATCAGGTACTTGCTGAGGGCGCGGCGGCTGTCACCGGTCTTGGCCACCTTCACCACCAGGGTGTTGCCCCGCGGCGCCGCGTCCTGCACGAAGTCGAGCGCCTTGACCTTCGCCGGCAGGTCTGCCGGGACCTGCTCCAGGTCGACGTGGATCTCGCGGTCCTTGGCCAGGGTGGACAGGAGGTTCGCCATTCGATCCTCGGCCAGCAGCTTGCCGCGATAGATGATCGCCACCCGCTGGCACACCTTCTCCATCTCCGACAGCAGGTGCGACGAGACGAAGATGGTACGCCCTTCGCGGCTCTCCTCCAGGATCAGGTCGCGGATCTGCTTCACCCCGAACGGATCCAGTCCCGAGATCGGCTCGTCCAGGAACAGGATGTCGGGATCGTGCAGCAATGCGCGCGCGATCGACAGCTTCTGCAGCATGCCGCGCGAAAACTGGCCGAACTTCTTGTTCTTCACCTGCTCCAGGCCGACCCGTTCCAGGAGATGGTCGATGCGGCGTTCGGCCTGCGGCACGGCGAACAGCTCCGCAAACATCCGCAGGTATTCCCCGGCGGTCATCCAGGTCCACATCCCGGCCGGATGTTTCTCCGGCACCACGCCGATACGGCGCCGCAGGTCGAGCCGCGCGGGACTGTAGGCCTCGCCGAACAGGCGGATTTCCCCGGCGGTCGGCTTCACCACGCCCAGCAGCATCATGATCGTGGAGGTCTTGCCGGCACCGTTGGGCCCGAGGAAGCCGTAGATCTCGCCCGCCGGGATGTTCAGGTCGATGCCGGCCACCGCGGTGAACGACCCGTAGCGCTTGGTCAGGCGTTCGGTCCGGATCATGAGCCGAGTCCCTGCACGTTCCAGGAAGTGAAGCGGTAGGCGGTCAGGGTGCCGGTGTTCTCGTACGGCTCAAGGTGGTCCGCGATCGCCTCCGGCGGCAGGTCCCAGATCTGTTCCATGATGCGGTCGATTTCCCCGGACTCGGCCGTGGTGGGGTCGGGGACGACGATCAGGTAGTCGATCACCCAGTAGCGATCGGCGTTGGCCTCGATCTCGGCGCCGGGGATGGAGGCGCTGTAACGGAACACGGTCTCGGGTGTAGCGTCCCACCGCCACTGCAGCTTGCCCCGGTACAGCTCCGCGCCGCGGGAGGCACCGGCTTCGGTTTCCTCACGGGCCGGGGCGCCGTCGATCATCTGCACGGAGACGCGCGCTCCGATCCACAGGTCCAGGGCGGGATGGTTCACCACCGCCGGCCCCGCCGAGCTGACCGGGCGCAGCTCCTGTACCAGGTCGTTGCCCTCGCGCTGCTCGAAGACCACCCATCCGCTGAGGTCGGGCAACTCGTAGCCGACCAGCTCGATCGGTTCGGCGAGCCGGTTCGCGCCGCGTTTCAGGGTCACCGCAACGGTCTGGGCGACGTAGGAAGGCGCGCTGACCTCCAGCGCTGCCGCACCCGGAGCGAGCCGGGTGAACACCTGCGGCCGCGGCCCCTGGTCGCTCTGGAAGTGCGACCGAATCACCCGTCCCTGCAGCCGGAAGGTGGCATCCCACACCCAGTTCCCGCTCACCGCGTCGCGCACCACGAACTCGTAGGTGGTGTCCGGCGGATTGGCTGCCAGGTACACCGCGATCGCAACCGCCAGCACCACGACGATCGCCAGCACCGGAATCAGCACCCGTCGCGTCAGCATCGTATTCCTTAGCGTACCACGGGAACGCTACTTCAGGTCCATCCTTGTGACCGGGATAAGGCGGTGTCCGAGCATGTCGACCGCCGCCTGCGACTGTTCCAGTATCACGTAGCCGATGAGCGGCTCGTACTCGCCGTTGGCGGGAGTCATGTCCAGGAACAGGACCTCGTTGAAGATCGGGCGGAACCCCTCGATCTCGATCCTGACCGGACCGCAGATCGCGCCTTCCACGGAATCCTGCGTCGCCGTCTCCAGCGCAACCGTCGCGACCTGCTCCAGATCGCCGAGGCGGTCTCGCCAGGCGGCCGGCAGCACCATGTGGGAGGCGCCGGTGTCCACCAATGCGTCACAGCGGAGGTGAGCTGCCGGGTCGCCGAGATTGGCGATCGTGACGGAAGCAACTATCCTTCCCATGCCCATACTAACGTAGCCCTGTCCGCTCCCGCTTTCAAAACTCCAGTTCAGCCGGAGCCCTTGCGGTAGTGCGGCTGGTAGAGCTGCACGCTCACGCCGCCCGGCATCGCGAACCGGGTGGTGAAGCCGAATCCGGCGTCGATCACCTCCTCTTCGAACTCCACGCCGCGCTGCTTCAGGTCCGCGACCGTGGCCTGGATGTCGTCGCAGTAGAAGGAGACGTCATGGGTGCCGGCGGGCTGGCCGTGGCTGCCGGACGGATCGGCGGGATGTACCCCCATGTCCGCCTCCGGCAGGTCGAAGATGAGCCAGCCGCCGCCAACGTCGGTAAACGAGTCGAAGCCCAGCTTGTCGCGCAGGAACTCGCGCAGCGCCTCCGGCTCCGACGAGAAGAACATCGTATGCACACCTTTGATCACGGCAGCCCCCTGTTCCTTTCTATATCGGCCTCTGTGCCGGCACGACGTATCGGTTCGGCGCGCACACGTCTGCCAGGCAGCCGAGCTGCCGGATGCGCTCGTTGCGGCCGAGGAGCCGCAGCAGGTGCCAGCCGGTCACCTGGTTGGCGCTCAGCACCTTCTTCCCGAGGCGCCGCTCGAGGGACTGCAGGTGGGGTGCCAGGCGCTGGCCGCTGCAGCCGATGAACACCGCCTCTGCATCCGGCCGGTCGGCGGCTGCGGCGACCTCCGCCATCACCTGCACCGGCACGATCGAGTGATCTTCCGGCAGATGCAGCGACTCGCTGGCCACCACCGCCACCCCCTGTTGCCGGATGAAGTCCGCGAACTTCGCCTCGACCTCGGGCAGGTACGGGCTCGCCACGGCGATCCGCTGCAGGCCGAGGGCCTGAAACGCGGCCACCATCGCCGTGGAGGTGGTAGTCGCCGGCAGGTTGGTCGCCGCGGCGATGGCATCGGCAAGCCGCCGGTCACCGCCAACGCCGCGCACGAAGCTGATGGTGGTGCAGTAGTAGGCGATCCCGTCCGGCCGATACCGCAACAGGCGCCGTGCTGCCTCCTCCACCGTGCCGCCGTCGGCAATCGCGCGGTTGAGGGCCACGGAACTGGGACCGGGCAGCACCGGATGCGATGCGGTGACCAGTTCCACGTCCAGCGGCAGGTACTGGGCAAAGTCGGCGCACACCGGCTGCTTGTCGCGGTCCACCCAGACGTCATCGGGCCACACGCCGCCGATGGTGAGGCGCTTCACAAGTGTTCCAGGCGCCGGAAGCAGAGCCGCTCACCGACGGCGCCGGCGCGCCAGATGTCATTGCCGGCGGCGGTGACCTGCTCCAGGTTGCGCACGATGGTGGCGAACACGTTGCACGGCAGATAGCCTTCGCTCGGCGACAGCAGGATGTTGTTGCGATCGTAGAACACGGCCAGATCCACCGCGGCCTGACCGCTCAGGCCCTGCTGTGCGTCCGCCGGCAGGCGCACCCCGGCCGGCAGGTGGAGGTAGCCCACGTCGCCCTTGGCCGGCACGATGGTTCCGTTCTCGATGCCGAGCGGCTCGGCGGGAAACGCCGGCACCAGAGCATAGAACTCGTTGCCGGCGTACTTGGCGTGATATACGTCCCCTTCCTGCGGCAGCGCATCCCATACCGCCTGGCAGGTGCGCGGCGCCTGGTCGTCGAGCAAGGCGGCGACACAGGTGACTCCGCGCCGGCGCAGGCTGATCTCGATATATCGCGGCATGTCGCTGTAATAGCAGATTGACGAAGATCTTTCGCGCGATATGGTGAGGGACATGAAACAAGCCACGCCTCGCGGTAAGGCTGGCAGATGATCCGGGTCGGCATCGACACCGGGGGGACCTTCACCGATCTGGTGGCGTTCGCTCCGGAAGGCGGAACGCTGGCGTTCCACAAGGTGGTCTCCACGCCTGACGATCCGGCGCGCGGCATCATCCGCGGCATCCGCGAGATCGTCGACCGGGTCGGCGCCCGCGCCGAGGAGATCGAGCTGCTGGTCCACGGCACCACGGTGGCCACCAACGCCGTGCTGCAGCGTGCCGGGGCGCGCGTGGCTCTGATCACCACCGCCGGCTTCCGCGACGTGCTGCAGATCCAGCGCCAGGACCGCCCGCGGCTGTACGACCTGCGCGGCCGGCGCGCCCGGCCGCTGGTGCCGCGCGCGCTGCGCTTCGAGCTGCGCGAGCGGGTGCGCTTCGACGGCAGCGTGCAGACCCCGCTCGACCGCGCGCAGCTCGACGGCCTGGTCGACGCACTGCGCCGGGAACGGGTGGAGGCGGTTGCCGTCGGCCTCCTGCACAGTTACGCGAATCCGTCGCACGAGCTGGAGGTGGGCCGCGTGCTCGCGCAGCGCCTGCCGGAGACGGAGGTGTGCCTGTCGCACGAGGTGGCCGGCGAGCAGGGCGAGTACGAGCGCTTCAGTACCTGCGCGATGAACGCCTTCGTGCAGCCGGTGGTCGGGCGCTACCTGGGCCGCCTGGAGCGGGGCCTGGCCACGCACGGCGTCGACGCGCCGCTGTTCATCATGAAGTCCAGCGGCGGCGTGATGTCGGCGCAGGCCGCCTCCCGCCGCGCCGTTGAGACGGTGATGTCGGGCCCTGCCGGCGGCATCGTGGCCGGCGCCGCGGTCGCCCGCTCGGAGGCGCGCTGTCGCAACCTGATCACGGCGGACATGGGCGGCACCAGCTTCGACGTCGGCGTGGTACAGGAGGGCGCGGTCGGGTTCGCCCGCGACACCGAGATGGGCGGGCTCGCCATCAGCGTCCCGATGCTCGACATCCATTCGGTGGGCGCCGGCGGCGGCAGCATCGGCTGGATCGACGCCGGCGGCGCACTGCGCGTCGGCCCGCACTCGGCGGGTGCGCGGCCGGGACCGGCCTGCTACGGACTGGGCGGATCCGAGCCGACCGTGACCGACGCCAACCTGGTGCTGGGGCGGCTGGGCGCGGAGTCGCTGCTCGGCGGCGGCATGGCGATCGCTCCGGAGGCGGCGCGGCGGGCGATCCACGACCGGCTGGCCGGCCCGCTGCGGATCACCGTCGAGGCGGCCGCGGAGGGGATGATCCGGGTGGTCAACGCGGCGATGACCGCCGCCATTCGCAAGCTGACGGTGGAACGCGGTCACGACCCGCGCGAATTCGCGCTCTGTCCCTTCGGCGGCGCCGGCCCGCTGCACGGTGCCGAGCTGGCGGCGGAGCTCGGCGTCGGCCACACCATCGTGCCGCTGGCACCCGGCGTGAATTCCGCGATCGGCCTGCTGATGACCGACCTGCGCGAGGATCGCATCGCCACCTTCGTGCGGCGGCTGGACCGTACCACCGCGACCGAACTGGAGCGGCTGTTCGCGGCGCTGGAGGAGTCCGCCCGCGAACGGCTGCGGCCCTCGGCGAACGGCGCCGGCGAGCTGCGCCTGACCCGCGCCCTCGGCCAGCGCTACCTGGGCCAGCGGTACGAGCTGCCGGTCGCGGTGGAGCCGGGACCGCTCGACCTGGGCCGGATCGCCGAGCGGTTCCACACCGAGCACGAGCGCACCTACGGCTATGCGCGCGCCGAGCACCCGGTGGAGGTGCACAGCGCCTGGGTGTCGGCCGAGGCCGACCTGCAGCCCCTGCGCCTCCCGCCGGTGGCGCGCGCCAGCGGCGACCCCGAGCCGGCGGCGGTGCGCCAGGTGCACTTCGCCGGCGCGAGCTGCGAGACGCCGGTCTTCCAGCGGGACGCGCTGGGCGCCGGTACGACCCTGACCGGCCCGGCGATCATCGAGCAACTCGACGCCACCACGGCGCTGTGGCCCGGGCAGCGCCTGGAGGTGGACCGTCACGGACAGTTCCTGCTCGGCCCGTTGGAGAGCGCCTCATGAGCGCCGGGCGCCCGCTCGATCCCGTCACCCTCGAGATCATGCGCAACCGCTGGAAGGGGATCGCCGAGGAGTGCTGCGCGGCGCTGGTGCGTGCCAGCCACTCCACCAACATCAAGGACCGCCGTGACTGCTCGGTGGCGCTGGCGTTGCCGGATGGCGAGATCGTGGCCCAGGCCGAGGTGGGCACCCCGCTGCACCTGGGCGTGATGCCGGGCGTGATCCGCGCCATTCTGGCGCGCTACCCGGTAGCGCGGATGCAGCCGGGGGATGTCTACGGCACCAACCTGCCCTACCCGGAGGGGCCGGGCCATCTGCCCGACCTGTCGCTGGTCTCCCCCATATTCCACGACGGGCGCCCGATCGCGCTGGCAGCGTCCACCGCCCACCACGTCGACATGGGCGGCTACGCCCCGGGCAGCATGCCGTTCGGCGTCACCGAGATCTACCAGGAAGGACTGCAGATCCCGCCGCTGCCGCTGGTGCGGCAGGACCGCTTCGACGAGAACCTGCTGCGCCTGATCGAGCAGAACGTGCGCACCGAGTACGAGGTGCGCGGCGACCTGATGGCCCAGTACGCCGTGGCCAGGAAGGCCGAGCAGCGGGTGACGGAGCTGCTGGCCCGCGTCGGCGCCGCCGAACTGGTGCGCTACATGAAGGAGATTCTCGACCACGCCGAGCGCTGCATGCGCTCCGGCATCGCCGCGCTGCCCGACGGCACCTACCGCTTCGAGGACTTCCTGGACGACGACGGCGTCACCGACGAGCCGGTGAAGATCGCCGTGGCCGTGTGCATCGCCGGCGACGAGTTGAGCGCGGACTTCAGCGGCAGCAGCCGCCAGGTGCTGGGACCGCTCAACGCCCGCATCAGCGCCGCGCAATCAGCGGTCTACTACACCTGCAAGGCGGTGATCGACCCCGACCTGCCCACCTGCGCCGGCTCCTACCGCCCGATCCACGTCCACGCCCCGGAGGGCAGCATCCTGCAGGCGGCCTACCCCGCCGCCATCGGCCAGGCCAACATCCTCACCGACCAGCGCGTGGTGGACGTGCTGCTCGGGGCCCTGGCGCAGTGCGTGCCGGAGCGGGTGTGTGCCGCCTGCAGCGGCGAGATGAACCTGGTCAACATCGGCGGCATCGACAGCCGGCACGGACCCACCGAGGGGGTCTACTACAACTACGTGGAGACCTACGCCGGTGGCCAGGGTGCCTGCCACGACCTGGACGGCGGCGACGGCGTGCACACCCACCTCACCAACACCCGCAACGCCGCGGTGGAGGTGATCGAGAGCACCTATCCGCTGGAGGTGGTGCGCTACGGCCTGCTGCCCGACACCGAGGGGGCGGGAACGCGGCGCGGCGGCTGCGGCATGATACGCGAGCTGCGCTGCCTGGCCGAGCGCACGGTGGTCAGCATGGGCTCCGACCGGCGCCGTTTCACGCCCTGGGGGCTGGAGGGCGGCCACCACGCCGCGGGGGCGCACGCCTACGTCACCTCCCCCGGCGGCAGCGTGCGTGAAGTGCCGACCAAGGTGGTGGTGGAGCTGGGCCGGGGCGACCTGTTCCGGGTGGAGACCCCCGGCGGAGGCGGCTGGGGCGACCCGCGGCAGCGTCCCGCGGCGGAGGTGCGGCGCGACGTTGCGGAGGGCCTGGTAAGCGCGCAGCGGGCACGAGACATTTACGGCCATCGACTCGAAGAGGAGGCATCCGAATGAGAAAACGCAAGGCCACCCACCTGCTTGAGCGCAGGGTGATCTTCCACGCCAATGCCCGGTTCCGTTGGAATGGCTGCGGTGGGATTTCCGGGACCACGGACGCGCTGGTGGCAAGCTGGTACACGGGCGGAGACACGGAACCCGCGCCCGAGAACCAGGTCGTATGGTCTCGGTCCCTCGATGGGGGCCATACCTGGTCTGCGCCCGAGGTGATCGCGGACCCGCCCGGGCTGGTTCGTGCGGGAGATCCGGTGTTGTGGCGTGACGACGACGGCATCGTCAACATCACCTACGGAATCAACGACCTGCGCCTGGACGCAGGCGACTGGACCTTCGTGCGCCATACCTGTGCCGACCCGGCCGCCCCGCAGCTTGTCTGGAGCGCTCCGCAGGAGATCGCTGGGCCCGAAATCGGCGACTACTTCTTCAACAACAAACCGATCCGGCTCGACAACGGCGATTGGCTGATACCGGTGACGGTACGCACGCAGCCCAGCCGCGGCCGGCCGTACCATGAGGGTTTCTACGCCGTCGGTGCGCTGGTGTCGGCGGACGCGGGGACCACCTGGACGGGGTACAAGTCGGGCGATTTCGAGAAGAGCGGGTACGGTCCGAAGGATATCTGCGTGCACGAGGCAGGCGCTTTTCAGCGCGAGGACGGCACCGTGGTTATCCTGGTACGGAACAGTTGGGGGCTGCTCCATGCAACGGAATCGAGCGACCGCGGGCAGACGTGGAGCGAGTTCTATCCGACCGCCATAGCCAACCCCAGCACCCGTTTTCATGTGCGCAAGCTGCCCCAGGGTCCGGTGATATGCCTCAACAACCCGAACGCCTCGCTCATCGGCAACGGCCGTGACCGGAGATCGCCGCTGGCGATGCACATTTCCTATGACGATGGGCACACATTCGAGCGTATCGTGATCCTCGACGTCTACGGGCACACGATGTATCCGGACGCCGAGCTCGATCCGGACGGGAACCGGCTGCACCTCTTCTATGAGAACCGCAAGGACGTGTTCTACGCGTCCCTGGAGCTGGCCGAGGTGCTCTAAAGACCCGGAAGACTCACGCGCAGTCCGGATCTCCTTCCGGCCAGCGCTGAAATGACGCGGGGGGCGCTGCCGCGAGTCGCTCCCGCGCGCGCTCCCAGAGTGCCGCCCACGCCGCAGCGTCGGGGAGCACGCTCTCGGGCGCGCGGCGGCTGCGAGCGACGAAGCCCGGGAACCACGGCCGGCCGGTGGGCTCGCCGATCGGTTGATAGCGCAGGTCCACGCTCCAGCGAATGTCGTTGCTCAGGTTGGGCAACGAGGCGTGCATCGTCAGCCTGGTAAGGAACAGCACGTCACCGGGTTCCATCTCCAGCGCGACGCGGCGGGCGCCGACCAGCCGTTCGGGTATCCCCTGGCGGCTGTAGTTCGATCGTTGATCGTGACAGTGCGTCACGAGACCTCGCCGGTGACTGCCCGGCGCCACCAGCAGGCAGCCGTTGTCGCGGGTAGCTTCGGTGATCGGCAGCCACACCGTCAGAATCTGGCTGTCGTCCGCTTCCGGCATGATCGTCGCCAAGTCCTGGTGCCAGACCGTCTGGGCGATTTCTCCGACAATCGTAGCAGCCCCCGCGAGACACTCTTCGGGAGGCTTGATCCGCACATGCTGGGTCGGATTGGAGTAGATCTCGGGGCCGACCATGACCTCTACCGCATCGAGCAGGCGTGGGTTGGTTAACAGTCCGAAGGCGGCTGGGCCGCAGTGGACCGGCGTGTCGGTGGTGACTCCCTTCTGCGGCAGGCAGATGTCCAGGTGGTTCGCAAGCGTCCCTCCCGTCTCCCTGACGAGCGCCTGGAAACGCGCGCCGAACGGCAGATCCGGGTGCGCGGACGAGACGACTCCCTCGGACTCGAGTTGTACCGCTACCGCGTCCAGCAGCGCCTCATACTCGACACGAAGCGGGGCCAGGTCGCGCTCCGGGTCAAGGAGTCCAGGCACCACCAAGTAGCCATCCTCGGCCAGGCGGGCACGGGCCGCCTCGTCCACTGTCGCCATAGAAGCTCCTCGGACGGCACTCACCGGTGCCGCCGGTCAGAATACGTCAACGTAACACAGACCCTAAGCGCCGGCGATGCGCGGCATCGGCAGCGGCTCCCTGCCCAGCTCCGCGTGCAGCAACCTGCGGATCAGGTCGTTCTTCAGTTCGCGGGCCGCGGGCACGTCCCAGAGGTTGCGGACCTCGTGCGGGTCGGCGGCCAGGTCGAACAGCTCGCCGTAGTCGCGGTGGTAGTAGACGGTCAGCTTGTAGCGCTCGTCGATGAAGGTGCGGAGATGGATCGTGGTGGGCTCGTGGCGGTTCTCGACCAGCACGTGATCGCGCAGCGCATCGCTGCGGCCGTACCAGACGGCGCTCTGATCGATGCCGGTCATCGCCGCGGGAATGGGAGTGCCGGTGGCCGCCAGGAACGTGGGCGCGAAGTCGACCAGCGACTGCAGGGCAGCGCAACGGCGGCCGGCCGGCACCGCGCCCGGCTGTGCCACGATCAGCGGCACGCGCAGCAGGTCCTCGTAGTGGAACGGCCCCTTGGCGGTGAGGCCGTGCTGGCCGAACAGGTGGCCGTGGTCGGAGGTGAACACCACCAGCGTGTCCGCGGCCAGTCGCAGCGCCTCCAGCCGCTCGAGGATGCGCCCGACCTGGTGGTCCAGCAGACTGACCATCCCGTAGTAGCAGGCGACGTCCCGGGCCAGCTCCTCCCGGTCGTGGAGATGCGAGGTGAGCCCGTGCAGCCCCTGGCCGCTCTCCCGCCAGGGCGAGAAGTCGGGGTCCTGCGTCTGGGTGAGGCGGAAGTGCGGCGGGTTGGCGTCGTGCTCGCCCGGTACCAGCGCCGGCACGGTCAGCGCGGACGGATCGTACATCCGGTCCCACGGCTCCGGGACCAGGTACTTGGGGTGAGGATCGAAGAAGCTCGCCCACAGGAAGAACCGCTCCCCGCGCCCGGCGTAGCCGTCCAGCAGATCGCAGCAGCGCTCGGCGATCCAGGTGCCGTAGTGAAACGCCTCCGGGATCTGCCAGGTTCGCCGCTGACGGTCGTTGGTGCCGGTGGGCGGGCGGAAGTAGTCGCGCCAGTTGCTCAGCCCCCGCTGCTCCATCCAGAGGGCGTAGTGCTGGCCGACGTGCGCTTCGTCGGTGTGGTTGCGCGCCAGCTCGACGTGGTCGAAGCCGTAGAACGGGCCGCGGAACCGGCGCCAGAACGCCAGGTCCTGGAGCGTGGGATACGCCTCCAGCGAAGGGAACTCCGCGCTGCCGGCCAACGGCTGGAAGTGCGCCTTGCCCACCAGCGCTGTGCGTACGCCGGCCGCCTGCAGGTCCTCGCCCACGGTGTGCTCGGACTCCAGCAGCTTGGTGCCCAGCGACCAGGCACCGTGCTGGCTCGGGTACTTGCCGGTGATGATCGAGGCGCGGGTCGGGGTGCAGGTGGGATTGGGACAGTAGGCGCGAGTGAACAGCGTGCCCTGCGCCCCCAGCCGGTCGAGGTTCGGGGTGCGGATCTCCGGGTTGAGGCAACCCAGGGTGTTCCAGTGCTGTTGGTCGGAGGTGATCAGGAGGACGTTGCGTGCGGCACTCGGCATGGGGCGCATCATACCCGCCATGGCGGCGGCGGCGGTTTCCCCCCGGACCACGTGGGGCTATCTTGGTGCCGCCTGCAGCGAAGCATCTCGCCCGGCGAGTTGCAGCGGGCAAGAAGGAGGACCGAAGGTGGGTGATCTACCGACCTACGTGCTGGAACGGACGTTCGATGCACCGCGTGAACTGGTGTGGAAGGGCTGGACCGACCCGGAGCTGTTGGCTCACTGGTACGGTCCGGGGGTGGAGACGACGGTCCATCGCCTGGAACTGAAGCCCGGCGGATTGTGGCTCCTGGAGATGCAATGGGGTGGCAACTCCCAGTATCAGCGCGTGGAGTACACCGAGGTGAGTGCACCGCAGCGCCTGGTGTGGCTGCACTCGTCCGCCGACGCCGACTGGAACGTCATCGACAACCCGATGATGCCCGGCTGGCCGCGGGTGCTGCTGACCACCGTGACGTTCGAGCAGGAGGACGCGCAAACCAGGCTGCGCCTGACCTGGGTGCCGCACGCGGCGAGCGAAGCCGAGATCGCCTGCTTCGCCGACGCCGTGGCCGGCATGGACAAGGGCTGGGGCGCCGGCATGGACCTGCTCAAGGAACTGCTCGCCGAACTGCAGGGCTGAATGTTGCCCTGCCAGCCGCCACTGCCACACCGCGCCCGCGCAGGATGCCTTGCTATGCCCGGCGCCGCTGCCGTTGACGAGCTGGTCGCCCGCCTCGTGGTGGCGTAGCCAACCAAAAAAAACCGCGAATTTCCCGACTTCGCCGGTTCAGGGGTTGACACGCCTTGGGCAGTCCAATTCGGCGCCGTCCCCGACGATGCCGGATTGGGTCTCAGAACGGGCCTGGCGCGCGCTCGGTGCGTCGCCACGCAGGAAGTGACCTTGAAAGCCCCAAATCGGCTTCCGACGCCCCTACGGGCCGTCAGGGGGTGGACGAAATCCGGGTGTACGATGGCCCATCATGGAACCCGACACGACCATCCTTGCGCGCCAGGCGACGGCGCTCGTGTGCCCCCAGCCGGCGCTGACCGAGCTGCCCGCGGGCGCGGGCGCCACCGCTCAGGCCGCTCACCCTCCGGCGTCGGCGGCGGCAGCCGTGCTGCCGCAACCTGCCGCGCCACGCGACCTGGACCGCCTCGGTAACCGCATCGCCGAGCTGGCGGCGCGCATCGACGCCGCCACCTACGAGCTGCTGTGCTACCTGCACCAGTTCAATCAGCAGCACGGCTGGGAGGGCTTCCGCTCCTGCGCCCACTGGCTCAACTGGCGCACCAGCCTCGACCTCGGCGCTGCCCGCGAGAAGCTGCGCGTGGCCGCCGCCCTGGCCGAGCTGCCCCACATCTCCGCCGCCATGGCCTGCGGCCGGCTCTCCTATTCGAAAGTCAGAGCCCTCACGCGGGTGGCTTCGCCTGCCACCGAGGCGCGGCTGCTGGCGGTGGCCAGCCGCTCCACCGCGGCGCAGGTGGAGCGGCTGGTGCGGGGCTGGCGGCAGGCGGACCAGGCCGCCCAGGCAGATAGCGAGCAGGTGCGCCTGGCAAGCCGCATGCTGAGCACGCAGGTGGACGAGGACGGCATGCTGGTGCTGCGCGCGCGGCTGACCCCTGAGGTGGGCGCGGTGCTGCTGCGCGCCGTGGAGGCGGCGCTGGAGCAGGTACCGGCGCCGGCGGCGGGCGCGGACGGCGAGCAGCCCACGATTGCGCAGCGACGCGCCGATGCGCTGGGGCTGGTGGCCGAGAGTGCGCTGGCCGGCGGGCTCGATCCGGGCAACCCCGGCGACCGCTTCCAGGTGACTGTGCACGTGCCGGCGGGCACTCTTGCCGCGCGCGAGCCAGCCAGCGCCACGCCGCACCTTTCCGCGGAAACGCGTGCGGCCAGTGAGGCGCCCTCGCAACCGGTCACTGCCGCGGCGCCCGCGGGCAGGGAGCCGGCCACCGCCACGCCGCACGTTGCAGCGGAAACGCCGGAAGCGACCGACGGCGCCTGCGAGTGCGCGGCCCCGTCAACGGACCTCGACGCCGGTCAGGCGGTCATTGACCAGGCAGGCGGTCTGCACCTGGGCAGGGAGGCGGCGCGCCGGGTCGCCTGCGATGCCGCCCTCGTGGCGCTGTGCCACGGCGCCGATGGCGAGGTGCTCGACGTCGGTCGCAGAACGCGCACGATCCCGACCGCCCTGCGCCGTGCCCTGCTGGACCGCGATCGCAGTCAGTGTCAGTTCCCCGGCTGCGAATCCCACCACTGCGACGCCCACCACATCGTGCACTGGGCCGACGGCGGAGCGACCAAGCTCGCCAACCTGGCTTCTCTGTGTCGATTCCACCACCGCGCGGTGCACGAAGAGGGGTTTCAGGTGGTCGCCGACGCCGTTGGGCAGTTCCAATTCCTGCGTCCGGACGGCGTGCCGTTGCCGGCGAAGCCACCGGCGGTGTGCTGGGAGGGGGCGCCGCTGGGGCCGACCGACGCGCGTCTGGCGGAAGCCGGTGTCAGCATCGGTCCCCATACCGCCACCCCCGACTGGTACGGGGAATCGCTGGACCTGGCGGCGGCGCTCGACGTGCTGTGGCAGCCGCCGGCTCGGGAAGCGCCGGCCGCCGTGGCGCGTGGCGCTCCCTGACCGCGGCTACGTCGCGATCTGTGGGCGGACAGCCACTGGCAGTCCGACAGCTCGCCTGCAGTCGGTCGCGGCGGGTCTTCCGATCTCTCTGTTGGTGAGCGTTAACGAATGATTCACCTGATGTTCACGGAGGCGGACCGGCAGCCGCGGTAGGCTAGGTGGTATGACGGGCACGGCGCTGAAGCAACAGCGAACTTCAGGCCGTTGT
Source organism: Spirochaetia bacterium (assembly GCA_965203905.1). Taxonomy (GTDB): domain Bacteria; phylum Spirochaetota; class Spirochaetia; order SZUA-6; family Bin103; genus Bin103. The sequence continues at coordinate 766,476 of CBDBDQ010000005.1, forward strand.
ATGGGTACGAGGTTGCACCGATGATTAACATAATGCCGCGCACGGAAGACACGACCAGGCATCTGACCTTGCACTACCTGGTCCTGGCATTCTCCCGGCTGCGGATACGAGACGAGGCGCTGCGTTATCTCGAGGACCTGCTTGGCTTTCTGGCCGCCGACCCGGCGGCGCGACTGCCGGAGGGCCGGACCCGCGGCGAGTTGGGGGCCGCATACCTGGACGATCTGAGCCGCAACGGCAGCTGCCGGGAGTTCGACTTCCAGTGGCTGCGCAACGATCCCGGGTTCCAGGATACCCTGCAACGCCATCGCGGACAGTTTGCAGCCCCCCTCGCCATCCCCAGCCCGGCCGGGTAGTCGCGCCGACCTGCGCCTGGATCTGACCGGGGCGGAGGCATAGACTCCGCCACAGGTCATGAACTATCTGCCGCCCGATCCGCTGCGCCTGTGGGACTGCTGGATCCTCCCGTGGGAAGGCGAGTATCACCTGATCCACCTCCAGTACACGCTCGCCGAGCTGGAGGACGGTACGGTTGCCAACCGCTGGGCCGGCCTGGGGCACGCCGTGTCGCGCGACCTGGTGCGCTGGCAGCGGCGTCCCACCATCGAGATCGAGGAGGTCGCCGGGAGCTGGGAGTCCCGGATCGGCCTGACCGGCACGCTGCTCCGCCACGAGGGACGGTTCTGGATGTTCTACGGCGCCTCCGACGGCGGCGTGCAGCGCCTGGGCGCCCTGCTCTCCGACGACCTCGTCACCTGGCGCAAGCACCCCGCCAACCCGCTGGTGGGCTCCGCGCCGCCATATCACAACGAGCGCGACGCGCGTGAGCCTCCTTATGTGAACGTGTGGTGGCGCGACCCGCACATCTCCTGGCGCGAGGACCTCGGCTGCTACGAGATGCTGGTCGGAGCGCGGCTGCCCTACCGCGGGCAGGGCAAGTCGGGCACCTGCATCGCCCGTGCGCGGTCGCGCGACCTGGTGCACTGGAGCCACCTCGAGCCGCTGGTGGACGTGGGCGACCGGTTGCTGGTGGCCGACGTCCCGGATCGCTTCGCGATCGACGGCACCTGGTATCTCACCTTCAACAGCGCCTCCACCTGGGGGCGGCGCATCGCCAGCCCGACCCGCCCCAAGCCGAGCGGCTCCTTCTACATGGTCGGTGCCACCGCGGACGGCCCGTTCGAGTTCCCGGACGATCCGTGTCTGCTGGGAGCCGGACACGGAGGCCAGGGTCCCACGGTCCTGTTCACGCTCGACGACTCCGGTGGCGCACCACACCGGCGGCTCGCCTTCCATCACCACGGCTGGCCCGATTCGCACCGGTCACGCGCTTCTTTCCGGCCGTCGCTGGCGTTGCCCAAGTACCTGGTCCAGAACGCCGACCGCAGCCTCGGTCTCGTCTTTCATCCGGCCGTCGCCGCACTGGAGGCGCGGGTGCTGGCGGAGACGCTGGACGTCGCCGGCGCCGACACCCGCTACCGCACCACCGGCGAGTGGGAGCACCGCGGCACGGCCACGCACGGCCTGTCGCAGCACGTATCAAGCGCGCTGCTGGCGCCCCGGCATGCCGCCGACGTGCACGTCACCTGCCGGCTGCGCTTCGCGGACGCGGAACGCGCCGGGATCGTGCTGCGGCTACCGGCGGAACCACGTCCGGTGGGCCTGGCCGTCACGGTCGACCGCCAGGCCGGCGAGGTCAGCCTCGGCCCGGCACGCCCGGAGGGACAGTTCGGCGCGCTGGACCTGGGAACCTGCGACCGCTGCCGCTGGGACGTGGGCGATACGGTGCTACTCCGGGTGCTGGCCCGTGACCAGGTGGCCGAGGTCTACCTCGACGACCGGCTTGCGCTTTCCGTGTCGCTGACGGAGGAGCCGCGGGCCGGAGCGGCCGGCTGCTTCGTGGAAGGCGGCGCCTGCACCTTCGAACAGTTCCGGCTGGCCGAGCTGGAGCCGCTGCGACCGCTGCCGGTAGCCAAGGCGACGGACACACCCCGCCGCGAGTTGGTATAAGCTGGACGCCGCATGAACAGCCCGAAAGTAGTGGTGATCGGGGCCGGCAGCTACTTCTTCGCCCGTCCCGTGATCTGGAACATGGTCAACAGCCCGGTGCTGCGCGACGGCACGTTGACGCTGGTGGATACGCAGCCGCGGGTGCTGGAGACGGTCATGGGTGTGGCGCGGCGCGCCGCCGAGGCGACCGGGGCCCCACTGACGGTCGAGGGCGCCACCGACCGCAACGAAATACTGGCCGGCGCGGACTTCGTGGTGCTGACCTTCAGCGACCGCAACGCCTACTTCCGCGGCGTCGACAGCGACATCAGCAACCGGCACGGCATCCGCATGTGCTCCGCCGACACCATCGGGCCGGGCGGCGTGTTCCGGGCGCTGCGAGAGATCCCGATCGCGCTGGAGATCGCGGCCGACGTGGAGCGGCTGGCGCCGGAGGCCTGGGTGATCAACTTCGTCAATCCCTCCACCGTGATCGGCATCGCCCTCGACCGCTACGCGCCGGAGGTACGCAGCTTCTCGATCTGCGACGGCCCGCACGAGCCGCACAACCGCGTGCGCCTGCTCAAGCGCCTCGGCATCGTGCCGCAGGACACCGTGGCGATGCCGCTGGAGGTGGAGCAGAAGCTGGAGTTCGACATCGTCGGCGTGAACCACTTCAGTTGGGTCACCCGCCTCACCTACGACGGCGTCGACTACCTGCCGCGCTGGCGCGAGCTGCTGGCGGAGGATGCGGCGGAGGAACTGGCCAGCACCGAGAGCCGGGAGGGCGGCAGCGACAACAACGCCCGTTCGAAGGCGCGCTTCAACGCCAACTACGCGCTGCAGCTCATGGACGTGTTCGGCGCCTACCCGGACCGCATCGCCCACACCAAGGAGTACGTGCCCTTCTTCCAGGGCTACGGCGCCGCGCCGGTCACCCCGGAGCCGCTGGCCGTGTTCGACGCCGGCACCCGGCAGCAGCAGATGGACGCCTGGTGGCGGGAGAACGAGGAGTACGCCGCCGGTGAGCGCCCGATCGCCGAGTTCCTCGCCGGCGGCAAGCCGGACCACGCCACCGACATCATCGAGTCGATGTGGGGCGACCTCGGCAAGCGCTTCTACCTCAACACGCGCAACCGCGGCGCCGTGCCCAACATGGCCGACGACGCGATCCTGGAGCTGCGCTGCGACGTCGACATGGGCGGCGTCAATCCGCGTCCCTGCGGCACGATCCCGCCCGGCATCCACGGCATGACCCAATTGATCCTCGACACCCACGAGTTGACCGCGCAGGCGGCGGCGAGCTACGACCGCGGGGTGCTGCTGCGCGCGCTGTGCACCGATCCCATCGTCAACAACCTGGAGGACGCCAAGGCGGTGATGGCCGACCTGCTGGAGGCACAGCGCGACGTGCTGCGGCCACAGTGGTACCGATAGATAGAGGAGTTGGACGGATGAGCGTGTCGACGGCAGATCCGACAGCGCTGCGTACGCGGTTGATCGAGGACGGCTACTGTCATGTGCCCGGGGTGGTTCCCGGCGACCTGGTCGAGCGGATGCGCACGATTGCCGACGCCGCGGCGGACGGCCTCTCGGCGGAGGAACGGGAGCGCTACCCCTTCGCCGGCTCGATGATCCAGGTAAACCGGCACGAGGGGATGCTGCCGCTGATCGCGCTGCCGGCGGCGCGCGCGGTGCTGGCCGGCATGGGCTACCCGGGAGCCAGGTTCTACAGCGGCTTCATCATCAGCAAGCCGCCGCAGGTGGCGCCGCCGCTGTACTGGCACCAGGATGGAATCCTCTGGGACGAACCGATCAGCTACACCGACCAGCCGGTGCAGGTGTTCCTGATGTACTACCTGGTCGACACCAGCCGCGACAACGGCTGCCTGCGCGTCATCCCCGGTTCCCATCGCCGGCGCCACCGGTTGCACGCCCTGCCACACGCCCACGGCGAGGAAATCAACCGCGCCGGGCCGCGCCATCCGTCGCTGCAGAACGACCCGGACGAGGTGGACGTGCCGGTACGCGCCGGCGACCTGGTGATCGGCGACGCGCGCCTGCTGCACTCGGCGCACCCGAACCGCTCGCCGCGGCGGCGCACCGTCATCACCCTGTGGTTCCTGCCCACCTTCCCCGACCTCCCGGAGCACCTGAGGGCGTTCTACGGCAAGAGCAATGCCGATCTCAGCGCGGCGTCCGTGGGCTGGAGCGAGTCTGGCTGGAACGAGCTGTGCGAGGTGCTGGCCCGCTACGACGGCCCGCTGGAGCCTCCCGAGCCGAGCCGGGCTCCCGACCAGCGTCTGACCTGAGCCACCGGTCCCATGGGCGAGAGCAGTCACTTCTTCGCCTACCTGTCGCGGATGAAGTTCATCCACCGGTGGGGCCTGATGCGCAACACGCAGGTCGAGAACATCCAGGAGCACAGCCTGCAGGTGGCGCTGATCGCGCATGCGCTGGCACTCATTCGCAACCGCCTGTTCGACGGCGATCTCGATCCCGAACGGGTGCTGGTCCTGGCGGTGTTTCACGAGGTGAGCGAGGTGATCACCGGCGACTTGCCGACCCCTCTCAAGTACTTCAATCCGGAGATCAGCCGCGCCTACTCCGAGATCGAGCAGGTCGCCCGGCGCAAGCTGTGGGACATGATTCCGGCGGAACTGAAAGCCGACTATCGTACCGTGCTGTTCCAGGAGGAGGCCGAAACCGAAAGCTGGAAAGTAGTGAAAGCCGCGGACAAGATCAGCGCCTATGCCAAGTGTCTGGAAGAGCTCAAGGCCGGCAACCAGGAATTCGCCAAGGCCAAGGACAGCATCGAACGCGAAATCGCCGGAATGGAGTTGCCCGAGGTCAACTACTTCATGCGCAAGTTCGTGCGCAGCTTCTCCCTGGCCCTGGACGAGCTGAACTGACCGGCCCGGCGCGCCTCCTGGGCACTAGGGCCACCGCACGGGAGTCGGCTCGTCCTGAGCCTCTCCACTTGGCTTGCGCCACGGTCACGGGGCGGGGGATTGCCGGTTGCCGGCCAGACGATCTGTGCCTATACTGGCGGCTCGCCAAATGAGGCATTCGAAGGAGAGGACAGAATGAAGCAGTTGGGCAGCGTGTTTCTCGCGGTCTGGATCGCGGGAACACTATTTGCTACCGGCCAGACCGACGAGCCTGACACGACGGCGTCGGTGTCCGCCGCCAATGAGTCCCCGGTTCTGGCAGCGATGGTGAACGCCGGCGATCTGCCGCCACTGAGCGATCGCTTGCCAAGCGATCCGTTCGTCGCCACGGTCAGCGAGTCGATCGGCACCTACGGCGGCACCCTGAGGCTGGTTTCGAATGAAGCGGGCAAGCTCGGCGATGGCCGCAACGGGGTCACCGTGGCAAGTCTGGTGAAGGCCGACGTCGACACCGTTACCGTGATTCCGCATCTCGCCAAGGAGTTCTTCTGGGAGTCCAGCCAGACCCTGGTGTTCGGGCTCCGCGAGGGCACCAAGTGGTCGGACGGCACTCCGCTTACCACCGCCGCCGTGCGGTTCTGGTGGGAGGATTACTCACTCAACCAGGAGTTGCGCCCCTCCGGCCTCCCGCACGGCGATTTCGTAACGCCGGGAGGCGTCGCCAACGTGGTGATCGTGGACGACTACACCTTCAAGATCGAGTTCCAGGATCCCAACCCGCTCTATATCGAAACCGCCACCAAGCGAAGCGAGTATCAACACGGCTTCCCGTTGCTGCCGGCGCACTATCTGAGCCGCTTCCACAAGGATCACGCAGATGCCGGCGAGCTCGCCAAAATGGTAGCCGAAGCCGGGTTCGAAGACTGGACTCAGTTGTTCGATTCCAAGTTGGAATCGTATTGGGATACCCGCTCGGAGGACAATCTTGGTGCACCGAGCCTGCACTCTTACGTGCTGTCGGAAATCGGGCCCAACTACTTCAAGCTGGACCGGAATCCGTACTACTGGAAAGTGGACTCGAACGGCAATCAGCTTCCTTACATCGACGACATCCACATCCAGGTGGTCGGCAGAGAGCTGTATCACGGCAAGGTCGCGGCCGGCGAGGCCGACTTCGCCGCCCGACGCACCGATCTGAAGGAGCTCGCCCTCTACAAGAGCGGCGAAGACAGCGGCGACTATCGCGTACTGCTGTGGAACGCGGTGGGCGACGGCGACTACATGGTGCTGCTCAATTTCAACGCGCCCACGCCCGCTAATCAGGAGTTGATTCAGAACCTCAAGTTCCGTCAGGCGCTGTCGATCGCCATCGACCGTGAAGACTTCAACAACGTGATCAACACCGGACTTGCCATCCCGCAGCAGATGACGCTGCTGCCAACCTCGCGCTTCTACAAGGAGGAGTACGCGCAGAGTTGGGCACAGCATGACGTAGACCGGGCGAATCAGATGCTGGACGAGCTGGGACTGGAGTGGGATGCGGACGGCGAATTCAGAATCGGGCCGGACGGCAAGAAGATCTCCTTTCTACTCGAGGAAGGCGGCGAACGACCGATCGAAGCGGCTGAGCTGCTCGCCGAGTACTGGAAGGCGGTCGGAATCGACATGGACATCAAGCTGATCGACCGCGAGCTGTTCCACCTGCACATGGAGCAGAACGAAGGTCTGGACGTGCACATCACCAAGTACGGCATGATGGACGGCGCCTTCATCGCCCGCCCCGACATGTTTCTGCCGGTCGAGGTGGGCGGCACCGATACCTGGGCCACGCTGTGGGCGCGCTGGCGCGAAAACACCTACGAAGGGCAGAACCACGAAGTGTTCGAGAAGCCGCCCGACGACGTGATCGAGCTCATCGACACCTGGGAGAAGCTGAAGTACGAGGTCGACGAAGACGAGGTAAGGCGGTTGGCGGATATCCTGCTCAAGTCACAGGCCGAAAACCTGTGGACTATCGGGATTACCACCGGCGGCGTGAAGCCGATTGTCGCCAGCAACCGGCTCGGCAACGTACTGCAGAACGGTACCTATACGTATGACTTTCTGCAGTATGCACAGTACGCCAACGCCGATACCTGGTTTATCCGCAACTAAGCCGGACCCAGGTGGTTCATTGAGTGCAAGGAAGCCCGTCGCAGAGTGCGGCGGGCTTCCTTTTGGTTAGGCCAATGACGAAATACATCGCGCGGCGGTTCGCCTACATGCTGGTGTTGCTGCTGTTGGTCAGCTTCGTGGCGTTCTTCCTGGTGCAGCTCCCGCCCGGCGACTACGTCACGACCTACATCAACGACAAGATCAACGATGGACAGCGGGTATCCGCCGCCGAAGTCGAAGCGCTGCGGGCGCTGTGGGGGCTCGACCGATCGTTCATGTTCCAGTACTGGAAGTGGATCGGCAACCTGGCACAGGGCGAGCTCGGCAGGTCGTTCGGCTATGGCCAGCAGGTGATCGACCTGCTCGAGGACCGGCTCGGGCTTACCGCGATGGTGTCGATGGCGACGCTCATCATGACCTACCTGATCGCATTGCCGATCGGCATCTACTCGGCTACCCGCCAGTACTCGTGGGGCGACTACACCGCCTCGGTCGCCGGGTTCATCGGTATGGCTACGCCGAATTTCATCCTCGCATTGATCCTGATGCTGTTGTTCCATCGGCTGTTCGGACTGAGCGTCGGCGGTCTGCTGTCGCAGGAGTTTCAGGGCGAGCCGTGGAGCGTGGCCAAGCTGTGGGACCTGCTCAAGCATCTGCCGATACCGATTCTGGTCATCGGCACCGCCGGGACCGCAGTCGTGGTCCGTACCTTGCGCGCTACGCTGCTGGACGAGTTGCGCAAACAGTACGTCATTACCGCCCGTTCGAAAGGGGTCGAGGAACGCAGGCTGGTGATGAAGTACCCGGTGCGAATCGCCATCAACCCAATGATCAGCAGCATGTCCGGAATCCTGGTCGGGATCGTGTCCGGTTCGACCATCACCGCGACAGTGCTGAATCTGCCCACCGTAGGGCCGCTCCTGCTCGACTCCCTGTTGAAGCAGGACGTCTATCTGTCGGGAGCGATCATCATGTTTCAGGGCCTCATGGTGCTGCTCGGCACCTTTCTCTCGGACATGCTGTTGATTGCGGTGGACCCGCGCATCAAGTTCGAGGACTAGTACGCAATGCCACTACGTGACGCCAGAGACCATGAAAACGGTCGCACCTGTTTCGTCTGCTGGACATGGTTTTCGGACTAGGCAGATGACAACGGCCAGGGACCCGGAGCAACTCGCCGAAGCTTACTATACGGCCACGCAGTGGGAACTGATGTGGAGCAAGTTCCTGAAGCACAAGCTGGCCCGGTTCAGCGGCGTGTTGCTCCTCATCCTGTACACCGGCGGCATCTTCTGCGAGTTCATCGCGCCCTATCACACGCTGACCAGACGCGACAAGCTGTACATGGCGCCGCAACCCGTGCGCTTTCAGGACGCTTCCGGTTGGCGTCCGTTCAGACCTTTCGTGTACGGATCGGAGACCGTGCTCGATCCGGACACCTTCACCTGGCGGCATCGGGAGGACACCAGCCGGCAGTACCCGGTCCGGCTCTGGGTGCACGCCGACGAGTACAAGTTCTGGGGGCTGTTCAAGACCGACGTGCATCTGTTCGGGGTCGACCTGCGAGGTACCGACGGGCTTGGCACGCTGCACCTCCTCGGCACCGACAAGTTGGGCCGGGATCTGCTGTCCCGGATCATCTACGGCTCGCGGATTTCCCTCTCAATCGGGCTGATCGGCGTGTTGCTCAGCTTTCTGCTCGGCCTGTTGCTGGGCGGAATCGCCGGCTTCTTCGGCGGCCGGGTCGACATGGTGGTGTCGCGTATCATCGAATTCCTGCAGTCGCTGCCCACCATTCCGCTGTGGATGGCGCTGGCCGCCGCGTTGCCGCCACGCTGGTCGCCGATCGCCGTCTATGCCGGGATAACCGTGATCCTGTCGATCGTGGGATGGACCGGCTTGGCACGCGTGGTGCGTGGCAAGTTCCTGGAACTGCGTGAGCAGGATTACGTGCTGGCCGCGAAGACCTCGGGAGCGAGCACCATGACGATCATTCGCCGCCACTTGATGCCCTCGTTTCTCAGCTACCTGATCGTCAACCTCACGCTTTCGATTCCCTCCATGATTCTGGGCGAGACCAGCCTGAGTTATCTGGGCCTCGGACTGCGCGCGCCGATCGTGAGCTGGGGAGTGCTTCTGGAGCAGGCGCAGAACTTCAGCGTGGTGGCGCTCTATCCGTGGCTGATGATCCCGGCCGCGTTCGTGATCGTGGCCGTGTTGGCGTTCAATTTCCTCGGCGACGGTCTGCGCGACGCCGCCGACCCCTACAAGTAGCGGGAAGGGCTATTCGCGATCGCAGAAGATCGGGTTTGTCAGCGCCAGCATGGCGCCATCGCGGGCGCGCAGCTCCACGACGTACCAGCGCGCCGCCGCGTTGCCGGGAACGGACCACTTGCGCCGGCCGGTGGCGGCGACCGGGAACGTTTCCCGCGGCCTGCCGTCGGCAATGAGGCGCAGCCTGGCGGCTTCCGGTACGCCGTCCCAGGCCGCCACGAGGGTGGCTTCCGCCGAGCGCTCGGCGATGGCCAGGGAGTCGCCCATCATGGCCTGCCGTCCCGCCTCGCGGCGCGCCGTAAGGCTGAGCTTCGGACCCGCGCTGAGGTAGAGGCAGCCCGCTGCCACGGCACGCAGGATGGCGGCCTCGGAGAGCTGGTCGGCGTACACCGTGCCGAACCCGGTGCCGGGGCTCTGATATTGCCGGCCCGGACCGTGCACGTCGGTCCCGGCGGTAGCGACCACTCGGTGGCCGTCGTTGAGCCACCCGTACCACAATTGCAGCGCCGCTTCGTTCCGGTCGCGTTCCCGGTCGCCGCCGAACCACTCGCCGTTCCACACCTCCACCAGCCTCGCTGTCCCCGGCATCATTGCAGGATAGCACCAGCGGCAGCCGGTGCAGTGCGGATCGCCCTGCGTTCGGGGGTGGGCGATCACGTACAGTTCGCCGGCGGCGCCGATCCGCCGGGCCAGGGCCGCCATCTCCGGCCCCCTCCGTGTCACCCGCCAGTCATGCCACGCGTGGCCGCCCAGGCACAGGGCATGCCCCCAGAAGGTGGTGAGTTCCTGGCCACCCATGGTCAGCAGGCCGTCGCCCGAGTGCCGGGCCATCGCCGGCAGGCCGCTGGTGGTGTTGTGATCGGTCAGGGTGACGAAATCGAGCCCCCTGCTGCGCGCGGCGGCCACCAGCTCGGCCACTTCCCAGGCACCGTCGGAATGCACGGTATGAGCATGCAGATCCCCCCGGTACCACCCCGCCCGGCGGTCGATGATCCGCTCGAACCGGGGCGCCGGCGGCATCGCAGCCGCGGATGGCGGCGCAACGTCGTGGTCGAACACTACCGCGAGCTCGTAGCGGCACGTTGCCCCCGGCATGACCATGTGGGTGTCCAGTTGCACGACCCACTGACCGGCCGGCAGGGGCCCCGGCAAGAAGCCCGGCGTCGCCGCATCGCGGCTCATCTCGACGACGTGCCGATTGCCATGCCGGTGACCGGCACCGCGAAATCCGGCCGGGTCGAACAGGGTGAGACAGATCATGTTGCGATGGCCGGCTACCACCGCGGGGTCGAAACGGAGTTCGACCCTGACCCGGCTGGCAGGCGCCGGGACCTGGACCACGTGCGGGAGGTGGCGTTTTACGTCCGCCTCGGTCAGGAGGCCGCGAAAGCGTTCTTCAGTTGGGTCCCGCATAGTCGTACGGGGCGTTGCCGGCCAGGTGGTCCTTCGGGTCGGCCACCAGGGGAATCGCGTTTTCGATGGCGCAGCCGGCGAACACCGGCGCACACTCCTGCGCCAGTTGGAAGCGTCCGTGGCGCCGATACCAGGCCACGTTGTGGATCATGGCGATCATGAACCGGGGCGCAGCGCTGCGGTTGGGCGTGCCGCGATGCCACAGCCGCATGTCCCGAATCAGCACCGCCCCCTTGCGGGTAAACCCGCGGACCGGCCCACGCACCGCTCGCCGCGCGGCGACCTGTTCCTCCGGCACCCGGATGTTGTTGCCGATCACCATGCGCGGGTCGAGGTGCGTACCCGGCCACAGCTCGATGGCGCCGTTCTCGTCCGTGGTCTCGCTCAAGGCGATGTTCACCACCAGCCGCGCCGGCGGATGCGCCGCGCCCAGGTTCGGCCAGAGCTGCCCCTCGTCGACGTGCACCGGCTGCAACCGGCTGCCGGGAAGATTGGTGTTGCCGGTCAGGCATTCGTTGAACGCCCCGCTGCCGAGCAGCGCGCGGGTTACCTGGCACACGAACGGGTTGGCTACCACGTCGCGAAACACCAGGTCGGCATCCGGCGGCGGGTTCTGCTGGATGTTGCCCCACACGAAGTTGTGCGGCACCACCGGCAGGGCGCGGATCTTCACCAGGTCCTCGCTCATCCGCTCCTGCAGCCGGTCGAGGTGACTGTGGTCGACCACGTCGTCAATCACCACCAACCCGTCTTCCTGCAGTGCCGTCACCGCCCGCTGCAGCGCGGCTCCGCCGAACCGCTCGGCGACGCGCTCCGGCGCCGTCGGAGTAACCTCGATCATCGCGATTGCCGAGTATAAGGCGCGCCGCCCCGCCGGGCTATGCAACGCACGGGGGATGTGACAAGGTGGCGCCGCTACCGATGCTGGTCGAGTTTCAATGCAAGCAGATGGAGTTCCCGAGCGCGCGGTTCGGCTACCTGCGCGACAGCACCGAGGCGCTGGACGACGTCGGCGAGTTGCGCCGCCGCATCGCCGCGGACGGCTACCTGTTGCTGCGCGGGCTGATCGACCGCGACGCGGTCCTGGAGGCGCGCCGCGCCGTGCTGGAGCACCTGCAGGGGCAGGAGGCGCTGGTCGCGGGCACGCCGCTCATGGAGGGCGTGATGCCGCGCGCCGGCAGGAGCGTCGGCGTCGGCCGCACCGCCCACCGCCCCGAAGTGCTGCGGGTGCTCGAAGGACCGGAGCTGCAGTCGTTCTATCGCCGCTTCTACGGCGAGGAACCGGCGACCTACGACCACAAGTGGCTGCGCGCGGTGGGCAACGAGAAGTTCACCGGCTCGCACATGGACGTGGTGTACATGGGCCGCGGCAGCGAGCGCGTGAACACGGTGTGGATCCCGTTCGGGGACATCCCGATCGCGCAGGGGACGCTGGTCGTGTGCGAGGCATCGCACCGCCTCGACAGCTTCGCCCGGATGCGCGCGACCTACGGCAGGTCCGACGTGGACCGCGACCGCACCGAGGGCTGGTTCAGCGAAGATCCTGAAGAAATCCGGGACCGCTTCGGCGGCCGCTGGCTCACCGCCGACGTGCGCGCCGGCGACATCATCACCTTCGGCCTCTATACCCTGCACGGCTCGACCAACAACACCACCAACCGCTTCCGCCTCAGTTGCGACGTGCGTTTCCAGCCCGCGTCCGAGCCGATGGACGAACGCTGGAGTGGCGCCGGTGCCGCCGGCCACTACGCGAGCGCGGCCATTCCCATGGCCGAGTCCCGCAAGCGCTGGGGTCTGTAGCCGGGACTTACGAAGACGCGAACGCGCGCAGGACGTTTTCCGTGATCCGCGACACGTTGTTGGCGTAGCCGTTCCACGACAGCGCGCCGCGCCAGCAGATGGCGCCGGCGGAGAACACCGCGCCGCCGCTGGGATACTCCAGGTAGGCGATGTCGGCACGCACGAAGCGGTGCGGGCGGCCGGGGTGCTGCGGGTCGTCGGGACGCGCACCGTCGCGCCCGGAGGTGAACCACAGCCGTTCGTCGACCATGGGGTTGGCGAGCCGCGAGTCGAAGCCCACCGACGAGGCCAGCACCAGGGTGCCGGGCGGCGAGCCGAGCTCGGCCTCCACGCGGTCGAACTCGTAGCCGGCGGCGCCGTGGCGCACCTGCAGGTTGGGGAAGTCGCCGATCAACTCGTCGTCGCCGATCCCCGCGAAGATGAAGGCGACGCGCGGGTCGCGGCTGTCCGGCTGGCGCTGAAACGGGACGCCGGGGCCGAATTCGGCGCCGGCGGTGCCCACGCCCACCAGCCGGTTGGGCGCCCGGCCGCGGTTGCGCCAGATCCCGCCCGGTTCGCCGGTGGTGCTGTGGTAGCGCTCGGCCGGGTGCACCTCGAACGGCCAGCTCGTGCCCCAGCGCCGCACCTCCATCACGTGCGGCCGCGCCGGGTCGACGCTGGCGACGCCGAACAGGCCGTTGCCCGCCAAGTACATGAGGCGGCCGCCGCCGCCCAGGTACTGCTCCAGCGCATCGAGCATCCGTCCGGTCCAGTACTCGTGATGGGAGCTGGAGATCACCACCCGGTAGCGGGCCAGCAGCTCGGCACCCTCGGCGTGCAGGTCGTGGTCGGTCAGGTAGTCCACCTCGATCCCCTTGGCGTCGAGCCAGTCCACCAGGTAGAGGTCGGCCGGAAACCGCGTCGGCGCCGCCATGGTGCGGTAGCGGAACTTGGGGCGCATGGTGAGGTTCGGCTTGAGCATGGAGCCGTAGATCACGCCCGATCCGTCCAGGTGCAGGTCGTACAGCCCGTAGAGCGCGTTTTCGTCGATGTAGCGGTACCGGTCGCGCGACAGCGACGGGTCGGCGAACGGCGCGTTGGAGGGCCAGGCGCCGGTCGCACCCTCGCGCCACGCCCCCACCCCGAGATCGGTGAAGTTGGCATAGCACTGGTAGGTGAGGGTCGACATCAGCACCGCGACCGGGGCGCGCCTGCGGCCCCGCGGCGGGCGAACCACGAACGGCAGGTATTCCTCGTGCTCACCATCGTCGGTCCGCAGCCAGGCTGCATAGACGCCGCTCGGCAGGTCGTGCGGGATACGCAGCGAGAAGTCGACCGCCCAGCCGGCGTCCTCCAGGTCGTCGCGATGGAAGTGAATCGCACCGTACCGCTCCGGCGCCAGCCGGAAACAGGTCGCCTCGCCGCCAAAGTTGTGGCCGGTCACCGCCCGCGCCGGCAGGTTGACCAGGCGCCCGTGCCTGCCGTTCCTGGAAACGTCGCAGGCGCGGTCGCCGGCCACGTCGCGGGAGAAGTCCCATGCCCCGACCAGCCCGGTCCCGCCTCCCGGCGCGGTGTTGTCGTCCGGCGCGGCCGCCCACGCCTGGAGTTGCGCGCCGGAGACCGTGCCCGCGAGCAGCCGGGGCCGGTCGATACGGCCGTCGAGGTGACACACCGTGGCGCCCGCGGCGTCGCACGCGGCGGCCAGCAGCAGAGGCGTATCCGCTGGCGGCAGCAGCCCGTCGGCGGTGACCGCCGCCTCCACCGGCGCATCATCGGGCCATGCCCGCACCGGCCGGCGCCACGCCGCGCCCGAAACGGCGGGACCGCCACCGCCCCGGCCATCACCAGGCTCGCCGGCCTGCAGCGACAGGGCCACCAGGTACCACTGCCAGCGCCGCATCGGACCGAGCCGGGCAACCACCCCATCCGCGCCGATCACCTGCAGCTCGCCCCGCGCGGAGAGCGCCAGCGCCCAGCCGGCGCCGTCCAACGGCCGGCCCTGGCTGGCGATCACCTGGACCACACCGGCCAGGGGGTTGGTCGCCTGCACGAAGGCGCAGAACGTCAGCGCCCGCGACAGGTGGACCCCGTCCAACGCCGCCTCGAACCAGGAGCCGCCGTGGATCGACTCCCGCTTGCCCGGCCGGGAGCCGTCGATGGCGGAGGGCACCGGTCGCTGCTTGAAGCCGGGACCCTCCGGGTTGGTGTCGCCGTGGATGAGCTGCACCAGGCGCACGTCGTAGCGTGGCCGCTCGCAGCTCACCATGAAGCGGATCTCCTCGCCGGGGGCGGCGCTGAGCCGGTCGGTGTAGCCGACGATGGTCATCGATTCTCACCGCGTGCGCCCCGCCGGACCGCCGCGTCCAGCGCTTCCAGAAAGCCGAGGGCGCTGTCGCCGGTGCGGGACGGATGCACCGAGAGCCGGATGAACGGCATGCCGCGCAGCTCGCCATAGCTCTGGCCCCAGCCGTCCGCGGCCAGGCGCCTATGCACGTCCTCCAGGTCGACGGCCTGCGAGGTGAAGGCGATCACCGAGACCGCCGGCGCGGCCAGCAAGTTGAGACCGGGGATGTCGGCGATACCGGCCGCCAGCGTCCGCACCAGCTCCATCAGGTGCGCGGTGGAGCGGCGATACCCGGCCCGGCCGAGGTGCTTCATCACCGCCCAGGCGGCGGCCGCGCGACTGCCCGGCTTGGTGGACGAGGTGGTGTGGATCAGGGTCTCCTCGGTGGGGATGGCGTCGAACAGGGCCGGCTCACGGGCGATGAAGAAGCCGGTGGCGATCGGCATCAGGCCCAGCTTGTGGCCGTCGGTCATCATCGAGGTCACGCCGGGCAGGGCGAAGTCGTACGGCTCGACGCGATGGCCGAGATCGCGCTTGAACGGCAGCATGAAGCCGCCGAACGCGGCATCGACGTGCAGCCACAGCCCTTTGCGCTGCGCCAGGTCGGCGAACGCCTCCACCGGCTCCAGGGTGCCGAGGCCACCCGCCGGGGCCGAGCACACCAGGCCCACGGTGCGCGGCGTGAGCGCCCGCTCGACCGCCTCGATGCGCGGCACGAAGCGGTGTCGGTCCACCTCCACCTCGACCAGTCCGATTCGCATCAGCTCGGCCCCCAGGCGGAAGCTGAAGTGCATGGTGACCGGCGCCACGATCTCCGGCTCCGCCTGCCCGCCGTGGCAGCGTGCCAGCCGCAGCGCCGCCAGATTCGACTCGGTTCCGCCGCTGGTGATGAACCCCGCCCCCTCCGGCGCGCCCAGCAGCGACGCCACCATGCGCACCGCCTCGCGCTCCAGCGCCAGCGTGCCGGGTTGCTGCTCCGCCGCCCACTCCACGAACCAGGTGCTTCTCGTCACCTCCTCGAGCTGGTGGGTGATCGGGTGTGGAATGCCGGAGTAGGAGTTGCCGAAGTCTCTGTCGATATCGAACGGATTTTCGCCGAGCCGCTGGCGGATGGCGCCGAGCACCGCGGTCTCCGGCGCGCCGGCGTCCGGAAACGGCGTCACCGGCGCGGTGACCATCGGCGCCCTGCCGGCCGGCCGGTCGAACTCCGACGCAATCACCGGTCAATCCGTCAGTCTGCCAAACCGAGGCAGAATGCAAGTGCTCGATTGAGCCGCGCCACGTCCTGCCGATCCAGTTGGCCGATCCGGGCCCCGATTCTCTCTCGTCGAACGGCCACCGGCTTGTCTGCCATGATCTGTGACGGTATCCGGAGACCGTTCAGCATCGACGGATCGATGGTTACCCGAAAGTCCGGTGCGTCATTCAGCGTCGAGGTCATCTGACACACGACGACCGACGCATGCTCCACGGGAAACACGTCGCTTTGCACGACCACGGCCGCACGCGGCTTGCCACAGTCTCCGGAGGCCGCGACCGTCACTACGTCACCGCGCCTGATCCTCATCGAAATCCGCGACTGCCTCGATCCCCGCAAGCGCATCGGATTCGCTGGAAGAACTGAGTCGCGCGACAGACCGCGCTACTCGTGCCCGTACCTGTGCCACACGGGCATCCGGGACCGTTACTCTGATCTCGCGTTCGGCGCGTGCCCGGCGGCGGTTGCGCAGCGCCCGCATCCGCTCTGCGGCAGATTGAGACATAGGCCGACTCCTCCTAGCACCCTAATGTAACGCGTTACGCGCTGCTCCGACAAGCGTGCGCGCTCGATCAACGCAGGCCGGTGGACACCGACGCGTCAACCTCCCAGTACTTCTGCCTGCCCTGCTTGATCCGGCGGTGGCGGCCGCGCATCGCCGCGTGCGCCTCGGGCGAGCCGTCGTGGAAGCTGCCGAACCACCGGTCCAGCGGCACCAGGGTGGTACCGTAGTTGCAGTCGAAGTAACGGTGGTGCAGGTAGTGGAAGTAGTCGCCGCTCTTGACGTTGGGCTTCTCGTTCACCTCGATCCGATGGTACCCGCTGTGGCCGTTGGCCGGCGTCAGCGCGGCGTCCATCAGGTTGTACACCACGTGAATCGGGTGCGACGGCACGATCCAGTGAATCAGGAAGCCGGACAGGTAGATCAGGTGCTCCAGCGGATGCATCGAGAATCCCGACCACGGCCCCGGATTCACGTTCTTGTGATGGACGTAGTGGGCGGCCCGGTAGTAGGGCTTCCAGTGCGTCAACCGGTGAGTCCCGTAGAAGTGCGCCTGGCGAAACAGGACGATCAACGGGAACATCACCACGCAGTACACCGGGTTGGTGCGAAACTCCACGAACGGCAGCCAGCCGTTGGCGTAGGCCCACATGCTCACCGCCTCGAACGCGGTCCAGATGGTGACGCCGCTGACGAAGTTGTAGAACACGTTGTCCCAGGTCTGGCTCCCGAACAGGAACTTGCGGTTGCCGGCGTGCGGAAAGTGAGAGTTGTACTTGTAGCGCTCGCCCTGCGACTTCAGCACGTACAGGCGCAGGTGCATCGGTCCGGCGACCAGCAGCAGCAGTGCCGCGTTGCGCAGGTAGATCTCGGCGATCCAGCCCAGTCCGAAGGTACGCATGCGCGCCATCTCGGGGGTGAAGAACAGCCAGGCCACCACGCACAGGCCGGTGTAGATCATCGCCTGCCATCCAAGCAGACCCTCGAGCCCGAACAGGCTGTTGAGCACCTGCTTGATCCGCCATGGGCGCGAAAACACGGGCGATGGTCCTGGGAGATCCCGGGGCACCCACTCGCCGCGCCGGTCGCGCGGAAAGGAAGTTGCAGCGTTTGCCACGGACTACTCCTCCCTGCGATGAGATTTATCGATTCTCGTTTCGTTGCGCCGTACGGTCAAGGCGGCGGCGCTGGCGACCCGGTCCGTGTCCCTAGCTCGCGCAGCTTCCGGTTCAGCCACTCCACCATCGGCCCGGCGGCCGGGTCGGACACCTCCACCATGGTCCCGGGAAGCGGCTGGCCGATGAGCGCCTCCACCTCGGCGCGGCATTCGGCTACCACGCCAGGATGGTCGGCCGCGACGTTGTGGAGCTCCTCGGGGTCGTGGTCGAGGTCGAAAAGCTCGTCGCCACCCTCGTCCGCGTAACCGACGGCGGTGCAGAAGTTCCAGCGGTCGTCGCGCACGCTGACGCGCGCCCGCGCGTTGACCGACGGTCCGCCGTCCGCCCAGCCGGTGACGATCCGCTCCCGGATCGCTGCCCTCTCGCCGGTGACCAGCGGCCAGAGGTTCTCGCCCTCGGTCCAGCCACAGGGGACTCCGAGCAGCGACAGAATCGTCGGCATCAGGTCGTGGTTCTGCACCAGCGCCGTGACGTCGCGGTTGGCCGGCCCGCCGGGGTGGCGCAGGCACAGGTTCAACTGGGTGTTGAACGGATGCAGCTCACTCGCCGACTTGCCGAAGCGGCCCTGGTCGCGAAGCTGCGTGCCGTGGTCGGACAGGAAGACCACCAGCGTGTCGTCGAACAGCTTCAGCTCCTCCAGCTTCTCCAGCAGCACGCCCACCCACTTGTCCACGAACGTGACCTCGCCCAGGTAGAGCGCCTCGATACGGCGCAGCTCCTCCTCGGTGGCGCCGTCGCCTTCCTGCGCCGCGCCGGGCATGATGAAGTCCTTGCCGTGGTAGCCGGGACAGTAGCGATCGGCGTACGCCGGCGGCGGGTCGAAGGGCTCGTGCGGATCGAAGCTGTCGATCCACAGGAAGAACGGATGCATGGTGTGATTGTCCTGCAGCCAGTCGCACGCGGCACGGAACACGCGCGCGCAACTGTAGTCCTCCTCCGACCGCCGGTGGCGCTGGTTGAGCAGGTAGTTGACCAGGGTGGCATGGCGCGGCCAGTCGATCGGCTCGCGCACGTGGTTGCGGAGTTGCTGTTCGATCAGGCGCGGATCGCCGCTGTTCCAGTTGTCCGACTCCTGGCCCCGAATGCAGTCGAGGTGGGCGAAGCCGCGCGCGAAGTTCATGGTGGGCTTGAACATGTGGTAGGTGTCGGCGATCAGCGCGGTGAGGTAGCCGCGGGCCAGCAGGACCTCGGCGATGGTGTCCTGGTCGGGCGGGATCTTGTGCCACCCCGGCGCGTGGTGCCAGTGGCCGCGGCGGTCGAAGTTGTAGCGGAATGGAAAGCTGCGCCGGCCGGTGAACAGCCCGCGCCGAATCTGCAGCGTGGGCTGGCACTCCCCGAAGGCGCGGGTGAACCTGATGCTTTCCGCGGCCAAGGCGTCGAGATTCGGCGTCCGCACGTGGCTGTACTTCTTCCCCGGGCCCACGATGTCGGCGCGAAAGGTATCGAGGCAGATGCACACTACGTTCATCCTGGCTGGACCGTACGCGCGGGGCTTAACGATTCAGCAATGGTTCGTCGCCGCGGCGCTCGCGGTAGCCGGCGACCATGATGCCGGGCGTGCTGGTGTTGACGCCGTTGTGCTGGCCGTTGTGCGGATGCCGGTAGCCGACGCGCACCATGCGCCGGGTCCGATCGGTGGCGTTGATGTAGGAACCGTGCACGGTGTAGTAGCTGAACACCACCACGTCGCCGCGTTTAGCCGGCACCGCAACCGAATCGGCGAGCCGGTACCGGTCGGTGGGCAGGTGCGGCGCCGACGGCTCCTCCTCGGTGCCGAGGATGTGGGGCAGGGGACCCTGCTTGTGGGAGCCGGCCAGAAAGCGGATCTCGCCGTTGTCGTGGCAGGTGTCGTCGAGGTGGATCAGCACGTCCGCGTAGCGGCCGTCGTCGTGCGGGTAAAAGGGATGATCCTGGTGCATCGGAAACGGCTGGCCGCCCGGCGGCTTGTTGTGCATCACCGAGTGGTGCAGCTCGATGTCCGGCCCCAGGAGTTGCACCAGGCCCGCCACCAGCTTCGGGTTGGTCACCGCCGCCAGCCACGGCTGGGAGTAGCAGGACAGCTCGTGCATCGCTTCGAGGCTCGCCGTCTTCTCGGTTTCCTCGTCCATGTAGACCTTGCGCCAGGGCCCGGTCCAGCGCTTGTCGACGGTCGCCCATTCGCGCGCCAGCCGGTCCAGGTCGTCCGCCAGCGCCTGGCTTTCGGCCGGCGTGAACACCGCCGGAATCCGCAGGAATCCGTTCTCGCGATAGAACTCGACGTCCGCCTGGTTGAGCGGGCCGGACTGGACGGTGCTGCCGTTGGCAGTGGTGCTGACCAGCGTTTCCGTTTCCATGATTGTCACGATATTCCGTTGACTCTGTTCCGGCAAGTTGCTGACAGGCCGCGCTCGCTCGCCTATTCTGCAGCGACAGGCGCAGATGCAGAGCATAGTCGCGATTGGAGGAGGAGACCTCCACACGCTGGCCACCGAGCCGATCGACCGCGCCGTCATCGAGCTTTCCGGACGCGCGTCGCCGAACGTCCTGTTCGTGCCCACCGCGAGCAGCGACTCGGCCGAGTACTGGGAAGCGTTCGACCACGCCTATCGCACCGTCTACGGCTGTCGCACCGACGTGCTGTTTCTGCTCGGCGCGACGCCTCCCGCGGAACGGATTGCGGCCAAGGTGCGCTGGGCCGACGTCGTCTACGTGGGCGGCGGCAACACTCTCAAGATGATGCGGCGCTGGCGCCGGCTGGGAGTCGACGCGCTGCTGCGGGAAGCCCATGCCGGCGGTACGGTGCTGTGCGGCGTCAGCGCGGGCGCCATCTGCTGGTTCGAGCGCGGCCACAGCGACTCGATGTCGTTCTATCACCCCGAGGCATGGAGCTACATCGCCGTCACCGGCGTGGGTCTGCTCCCCGGCATGGCATGTCCGCACTACGACGGCCACACCGCCGGCGTGCCGCGCCGGGACGACTTCCACGCCATGCTGCGCAAGCAGGGCGGCCCCGGCCTGGCGCTGGACGAGCTCTGCGGCGTCGCCTTCGTGGACGCCGAGTACCGCGTGCTGTCGGCGACCGGCGAGGCTGCCGCGTACACGCACGCGGTCCACCGCGGCCGGGTCGTCGAGCGCCGCCTTCCCGCCAGCCCCGACTTCCGTCCGGCGACCGAGCTGTTCCGGACCGCGTAGCGAACCGCCTCCTGTACAACGGCCGCGCCACCAGCGACCACCAGCGCGGAACCCGGTGCCGTGCGGTCCCCCGGTCGACTATACTGGAGCCCCAAACCCTTCAGCCGACGGCTGGAAAGGAGCAACATATGGCACGTGGAGTTACCCTCGCAGGAAACCCGCTTACTCTCGCGGGCGAGGAATTGAGCGTCGGGCAGCAGGCCCCCGACTTCACCCTGCACTACTTCGAAGACGGCATGCACGAGTTGACGCTCGCCGATCTCAAGGGCAAGCCGACCCTGGTCAGCGTGGTCCCGTCGCTGGACACGCCGGTCTGCGCGACGCAGACCACCCGCTTCAACGAGGAGCTCGCCGCCCTGGGCGACAGCGTCAACGCGGTGACGGTGAGCTGCGACCTGCCCTTTGCCCAGGCGCGCTTCTGCGGCGCCGAGGATATCGGCAACATGCGCACCGGAAGCGACTACCGGGAACGCTCGTTCGGCGCCGACTGGGGCACGCTGATCAATGAGCTGAAGATTCTGGCCCGCGCCGTGTACGTCCTGGATGCCGACGGCAAGGTTGTCTACGGGCAACTCGTGCCGGAGGTGACCGAAGAACCGGACTACGCGGCGGCCCTGGCCGCGCTCAAGGGGTTGCTGTAGCAGCGACGCCCCGGTGGGACATCAGCGGGGGCTGGGCGACGGCGTCAGGCGCGCTCCGCGGCCCGGTTCGCGTTGGCGATGCCGGTCAGCAGGTCCATCGCGTGCAGCGATCGCCTCGGCCTGGTACAGGAAGCCGTGCTGGTTCGGGTACGAGGTGGGGAGGCTCACCGCCCCCGGCAGCGGGTATTCGAACACCTGCGCCGGCACGTTGTCGGTCTGATACAGGGAGGGCACTCCGCCCGCTTCCGGCACCCGCACGGTGAGCCGGGTCGGACAGTGGGCGGGCCGCTGCAGCGTGATCCGCCCCTCGCTACCGACGACCTCGGTGGTCTCGGGTGATTCGCACGCTCGCGGCGGAAAGGTGAGCACCGCGCAGCGGTCGGCGCCGTACTCCGCCACGGCGGCACTGGCGTTGCGTCCGGCGACGGCAATCGCGGTGGGTCTGGCCGCGCCGCCGAACCCCAGGGGCGGGGCCTGGATCGCGTAGATGGGGTCGAAGAAGTCGGACTGCACCAGCACCACGTCGCCGATGGCGCCCTCCTCGATGAGGAAGCGGGCGTGCTCCACCGCCGGGAAGTAGCGCGTCCACATGCCGTCCTGCAGCATCACGCCGCGCGCATCCGCTGCCGCGTACATGGCGCGCGCGTCGGCCGCGGTCTCCGCCAGCGGCTTCTCGCACAGCACGTGCTTGCCGGCGGCGAGCGCCAGCAGCGTGTGCTCGCGGTGCAGCCGGTTGATGGTCCCGACGTAGACGATGTCCACCTCCGAAGACGCCGCCAGCTCAGCGTAACCGGCGCAGGCCGTGGCGATTCCGTGCCGCCGCGCGAACCGGCGCGCACGTTCCGGATCGCGGGCGGCCACCGCGGTCACGCTGGCTCCCGGACACGCCGCCAGGCTCGCCACCCACTGCGCCGAAATGCTTCCCGTGCCGATGATCCCCCAGCGCAACGGATGCGCGACGTCGGCGGCGTCGGTCAGCCCTAGACGCAGGTCCAGCGGGATCGCAGCGGCCCTCACGTCGCGCACTCCACGACCAGTTCCTGCCCCGCGGCCAGCGTCACCCGGTCCGGGAACGCCACGCTGCGCCCGCCGGCGTGCTGCACCCGCACCGGCGTGGCGGGCACCTCCGGATCCGCCGATCGCAGGGTAGCGCCGGTCACCCGGTCCGCCCGCTTGGACGGGACGCGCAGCGTGCTCAGCGTGAGCGCGCCGGCCAGCAGCGCCAGGGCGAGCCGGTCCGGCGCCATGGCGAAGGTGCCCCAGCCGCAATCCAGCGACCACACGGTACGGTAGCCCTCCTCCGGCGCCTGCAGCGGGTCGAAGCCGATCATGCCGTGCACCATGTCGTATTCGAAGCCGCTGAAGGTGGGGATCAGCGACCAGGCCGCCATCGAGCGGGCGTAGTTGGAACCGCACTCGAACTCGTTCCAGGGGTTGCGCCGGGCGCCGTCGTAGCGGTCGCGGATCGCCGCCACCGCGCTCAGCCCCTCCTCTACCAGCCCCTCCTGAATCATCAGGATCGCTGCCTGGTACTCGTACCCGTTCTGGGTCTCGCCGGCGTAGGGCAGCGGCACCACCGGCCGGTAGGTGCCCTGCGGCCAGTCGCTGATCACCAGGCCCCCTTCCCCGTTCATGCAGTAGATGCGGCAGGCGTTGAAGAAGTCGCGCATCGAACCCTTGAAGTTGTTGCGGTATAGCGAGCGCAGCGCCGTACGCCGTTGCTCCGGGTCGAACAGGTTGCCCAGGCCGCACAGGTTGGCGTGCCACTGAGCGTTCAGCTGATCGATCTCCGAGCCCTCGGCGATCTGGTACTTGATCTCGCCCGCCTCCTCGTTCCAGTAGGTGGCGACGACGTCGGGGTCGGAGGGCAGAAACCGCTCCAGGATCGAGCGGTCGCGCACGTCGATCTGCTGGTGATACCAGGAGCCGTTGAACAGGTGCTCGTCCACCCAGCGCCGGCCGCGCTGGAACAGGCGCCGATACTCGCCGGCGGTCTCCACCTCGCCGAGATGTTCCGCCATCTCCGCGCCCGCCTTGAGGGCACCGAGGTAGAAGCCGGTGAGCCAGGAGTTGGGGCCGAACAGCTCCATGTCCAGGGTATGGTGCTGGCGGCCTTCCAGGACGCCGTCGCGGTCGGCGTCCCAGCGGTCCTCGTTGCTCTCCGCCCAGGCGAACTCGATCGACTTCTTCACCGCGGGCCAGAGGCGCCGCAGCCAGTCGCTGTCGCCACAGATCTTCCAGTCGCGGTAGGTCTTGATCACGCCGCCGAACTGGCCGTCCGCGCAGGGCCGGAAGGGGGTGCGCTCCGCGCCGAGCGGCAGCCGCAGGCGGAACCCCATGCCGCCGTCCGGGCGCTGGTTGTAGGTGAAGTCGAGGTCGCGCATCGACCGCTCCAGCTTCGGAAACAGGAACGGCAACGCGTAGGCGTAGTTCCAGACGTGGGTGCAGGAGCCCTCGCAGCAGCCTTCTTCCGGTCGCAGTCCCTCGAAGCCGTAGAACGATCCGTCGGTGAGGCGCAGGCAGGTAGGGGTCTTCAGCACCGCCAGGTTGGCCGCGGCCGCCTCCAGCGCGGCGGGCGGCAGGGTGGAGCCGTACAACGCCTCCTTGAACCGCACCGTCTCGCCGTACAGGCGGTCCCAGTGCCGCAGGGCGTAGCGGGCGCTGGCGGCGGAGTCCTCGAACAGCGTGGCGTAGTAGTTCTTCCAGGTCGGCGGCGTGGCCGGGGCCTCGCGCTCCGCGCCGGACGCCCAGTACTTGGCGAAGTTGGGAAAGCTCCAGGAGATGACGAAGCGCACGCCGCGCTCGGCGCCCGGCTCCAGGTCGAAGGAGGCTCCCAGCGTGCCGGTGTCGCCGCTCTCGAAGCGGACCCTGCCCGGTGCGGCCTCACCATGAGAATAGCGGCGCTCCGGCATCGGACCGGGCGCGGCGAACTCGCGCCAGTACACCTCCAGGCTGTCGAACCAGGCGCCGCGGAACCAGCATTCCTGGGCCCACACCTCCGCGCCGCAGGCGGCGGCATCGGTGGCCACGCACAGGTCGCCGCGCGCGGGGTCGTCGTCCGCCTCCCCGGTGCGGCTCAGCTTGAGCGTCGCCGGGCCGTCCGCGTGGCCGGCGGCCGGCTCGAAGGCGTTGCGGCTGGCGCCCAGCGGCGCCGGGTTGGACAGCGACATCGCCACCGTGTAGCGCACCGCCGCGCTGTCGGTGTTGCGTACCTGAATCTCGAAGAACGCCGCGGGAATGCTGGAGTCGCGGTCGTTGAGGGGAATGAACGGGTTGAACGCGGTAATCGCCACGGCTCCGGGGAACGCCGCGCAGGAAAACTCCAGGTGCGCGAGCGGAAACTCGCCGCGGAACGTCACCTCCTCCATGTGCGGTGCGCCGGCCATGCGCCCGCGCTGCGGGCCGAAGCCGAACCGTTCGGCGGCGCCCTCCATCAGTTCGCCGGTATGCTCGGTGGTCAGGTCGCCGTTGAGGACGCGCGCGTCGAGCAGCCGCCCGTCGCGTTCCGCCTTTACGGCGAAGTGGCTGTAGCCGTTGATGCTGCCCTTGTTGGGGCGGTTGAAGATCTCCCAGTCGATCAGCCGGCCGCTGCCGGCCAAGCCGATGCAGCCGCTGCCGATGCCCCCGAGCGGAAACGAGATCTGGTTCAGGCGATCGCCGGTGTACACACCCATGTTCTTCCACCGTAGTGCGCACTGTGAAGCCGTGTCGAGCCGGCTCGATCATGCCGGAATCATGCGACCGTGACGGCGGCTGTCGGGTTGACAGAAGCCGCGCCGCGGGGACACACAAGGTGAGGATGCGCCTCTTCGACACCGCGGCGCCGGTCCCATGACACGGCACAAGAGCGTGCTGCTGCTCTGTGCGGACATGGCTTCGGCGGTGCACTTCTCCTGCTACGGCGGCCCCGCCGGCCTGACGCCTGCGATCGATTCATTGGCGGCGAACGGGATCCGCTTCAGCAACGCCTACTGCGCCTGCCCGCCGTGCATCCCCGCACGGGTGTCGATGATGTGCGGCCAGTACGGACACACCCATGGCAAGTCCGCACACCTGAAGATGCCGCTCGCACCGCAGCCGGCGCTCCTGCCCGGGATACTCGCGGCGAACGGCTACCGCACCGGGATCGTGGGCAAGACGCATTGGTGGCCGCCCAACTCAAACCTGGGGTGCCAGGACACGTTTCTGACCATCGACAACCACCTGTCCCCCGAACTGGGAGAGCAGGACGCGTACCTGCGCTTTCTCCGCGAACAGGGGCTGTTCCGCTACGATCCGGCCACCTGGATCGAAGAAAAGGATCGGGTCGAGGCGCGGAACCTCCCATTCAGTTGCAGCAAGGTCAATTGGACCGGCGATACCGCGTGCCGTCTACTCGAAGACTACGCCGGGAGAGACGATCCGTTCTTCCTGTTCTGCTCCTTCGTGGAGCCGCACGGCGGTTCGAGAGACGCGCTGAGGAACGCCCCGGAGGCGCTGCGATCGCGCCTGGAAGC
Source organism: Spirochaetia bacterium (assembly GCA_965203905.1). Classification (GTDB taxonomy): domain Bacteria; phylum Spirochaetota; class Spirochaetia; order SZUA-6; family Bin103; genus Bin103. Next base: position 792,566 of record CBDBDQ010000005.1, read on the forward strand.
AATCCGCCTGCCCCCGATCATTGAAGACTCCGGCGAACACAAGCCGGCACCTCAGCAGCGCGCCGTACGAGAGCTGTCGAACAGACCGGCGCACGAAAAGGAGGAGTACCGGCGCAACGTATGCAACGACATCGCCATGGTGGACCGCAACATCGGCAAGGTTCTGCGCAAGGTGAACGACCTCGGCCTGGGCGATGACCTGCTGGTCCTGTTCACCACCGACCACGGCGACCTCATGTTCGACCACGGTTGCATCGAAAAGACGATTCTCTACGAACGGTCGATACGGGTTCCCTTCATCATGAGCGGTCCCGATGTGCCATCCGGCGAATCAAGACGCCAGCTCGCGAGTCACATCGATCTCCTGCCGACCTTGCTCGACTGCGTGGCGATTCCCGAGCGGCCCGAGTGGAACATCGAAGGGCGCAGCCTGCTGCCGGTAGTGCGAGACGCCGGAGAGAAGGGCCGGGAGTACCTCTACTGCGAGTCCGACCAGACGCTCCATCTCCGTCACCTGGTGCAGAGCTGCCAATCCAAGGTCGTGCGGCACGGGGACCTGAAATACATCTACACGCTGGTGGACGGCCGTCATGAGTACGAGGAGCTGTACGATCTGGCCGCGGACCCCGAGGAACTGGAAAACCTGGTTCCGTCCGGCCGCCTCGGAGTCGCGCGGGAACACCTTCGCCGGGAGCTGCTCCGCTGGCTGACTGCCACCGAGATCAGTCGCCTGCATCCGGTCCCTGAGAATCACTACCAGGTGCCCCGGATCGCCAGGAAGTACTTGTAGCGCAGGCGCCGGCGAGGTCGCCGCGGGCGGGCGCTACGCGCTTGCCCGGTAGTCGGGGTCGACGTACGGAGCCGCGCCCGCGGGCAGTGGCGGCGTGAAGAAGTAGCTGGAATCGCGCCGCTGGCGCCGCACGGTGTCCACCAGTTCCTTCCAGGTGGCGAGCAGGCCCTTTGATGCAATCGGCAAGTCCCAGCCGATGGCCTGGCGCAGCTTCGGGAGGTTGTAGTAGGGCACCGCGGCGTACATGTGGTGCTCCACGTGGTACTGCAGGTTCCAGTAGAAGAAGGCGGAGATCGGATCGCCGAGGTAGGTTCGGGTGTTCTGCCGCCAGTCTGCCACGTCGGGGCGCATGCCGATGTGCTGCGGGGAATGGGTGAGCACCCGGTACCACTGGTTGGCGAACGGGGCCAACTGCACCAGGACGACGAGATACCAGTTCCCGCTCGCGACGAACAGCACGAGCAACGCCGCGTGGACCAGCACCGTGAAGCGGGCGAACCGCCGCAGCGCACGAATCCCCTGCGCATCGTCCCGCGGGAAAATCCGGCGCTCCCACTCGGCGGTGAACATCCTGTTCCAGTCCCCCCGGAAGGCCCAGCGAAGCTGCTGCTTCACGAGACCGTAGAGGCCGGGAACGTTGAGGGTAAGGACCCAGAGCAGGTTCTTCCAGCGCAGCGGGTCGCCGGGCAGGACGACCTCCATCTCGTGCTCGTGATGGGTCGTGTAGCGGTGATGAGCGCCGTGGCTGTGACGCATGTGCACGCCGTTCTTCCAGTTCAGCAGGCAGGCGATCGCGTAGAAGAACTCGTTGAGCCAGCGCGCCTTGAACACCGTCTTGTGGGACAGCTCATGATGGCCGGCGCTGCCGTAGTGCCCGAAGAAGGTGGTGTGAACGAACAGGGTCAGCACGACCAGCGGCCAGCTCCAGTGGTGGAAGGCGTGCAGCGCGAGGGCGGCCGTCGCCGCCATGAATCCGAGCTGACCGAGGTTGTCCACCAGCGGGCGCAGATTGCGCCGCCGGTTCAGCTCGGCGAGCAGGCCCTTGTCGATCGGCGTCCGGTGCCACGGAATCTTTACGGCGGCCGTCTGCATTGATCCGGACCTATCCTAATGCAGCGCGGTCGCTTCGTCATCAGGTCCGGTGCGTCCGATTGCGTCCGGTGCTTGCTACCAGGTGACGTAGTGCGGTGACGGGCCGAGGCGCTGCAGGTGGGCCGGCAGCAGCTCGTTCGGCATTCCGTGGAGTTGGTCCGCGGCGAGCCTGGAGCAGATCATGCTGTTGCGGTACTTGCGCGCCTGCTTCAGGTCGGTTGACCGAACCTGTCCCGTCCACTTCACCTCAATCGGCCGGAACGTCGAGCCTTCGACACAGGCGATGTCGACTTCGCCTTCGCCCTTGATGTAGTAGGTGGGATGCAAGCGGTGGTGATGCGCGGACGCGCATGCTTCTGCGAGCTTGCCGGCCCACTCCCGGTTGGCGGTCATCGTTGTCACCTGGGAGACAAACGGATCGTCCACCGGTTCGATCCAGCTCCGCAGGGCGTGGAAGATGAACGGGTCGCAGAACACCACCTTGCGCGCCTTCTTCGGGGCGGCCGCAAGCCGGTCTTCACGCAGCGCGTGCTGGATGATGAGCACGTCCATCTGCGCCAGCAGTTGCAGGTAGTCGGCCACCGTCATGGGATGATCGATCGACAGGTCCGCCGCCAGGCCGGGCCACGTCACCTGGCTTCCGTAGCGCCGGATGACGCTGCTGACGACTTCCGCGAGGAAGCGCTCCTGCTTGCCGCGTTTGAGCATGTCCCCCCGAACCCAGTCGCCGTAGACGGCGAATGTCGCCGGGAGAATACGCCCATGCGCCTCCAGGTCATTGATCGCGGTGAGGTATCCTCCATGCATCAGGTAGTGCTCGAACGCATCGACCAGGGTCTCCATGGAGGAGAGGTCCGCGTGCGCGGTGCGCCTCGTCCCGAGACCGAGGTACTCGGCAAAGGACAGCGGGTAGAGATGAAAGTCGACCCGCGCCGCGCGCCCCCGGCGACCGGGGAGTCTGGCACGAGCCTCGCGGATGACGACGGAGTCGGAGCCGGTCAGGACCAGCACCACGTCGTCGAGCAGCCCCGCGTCGGCCAGGTACTTGACGCCGCGATCCCAGTCCCGGATGTAGGTGACCTCGTCCACCAGCAGGTACGCCGGCCGGGAGGGAGACCGTTCCGGCGTTATCCTGCCCAGCAGAGAGACCAGCGCGTGGTGGTCATCGATCAGTTCGCCGGTCAGGTAGAGAATGCGCTGCGGCGGTACTCCCGAATCCAGCAGATCGGCCATCCACTGCTTGAGCACCGTGGACTTTCCCACGCGCCGTCCCCCGGTGATCGAGTACACGCCGGGCTGGTCTACCGGCAGGTGCTCCAGCATCGGATAGCGGTAGGCAATAGGGAGCCGCTGCAGCTCCCGAAGCTGCGGGTCCATCCGGCGGAACAACTCGGGATCGTCGAGATGAAGGTTGTGCGGCGCAAAGCGCGGATCGCCGATCATTCCGATTTACATGATATCAATTATGTAAAATAACACAACGTACGTTGTGTATCCGGATTCCGGCGTCACGGATCCGGAGGTCAGATCAGGGCCCGCGGTTAGACAGCTTCATCGATCGCGATACTGAGCCTGCGCTGCATCAGTCACACGTATACTGCACGTACTGCACGTCCAACATGCCGTCGAGCCCGAACCGTGTCGCCGAAGCGCCGGAGTCAGCGCAGCGCCGACGTGGAGTCGAATGCCCCACTCATGGCCCAGAGTCGCCTGGTGGCCACGGGCGTGTCGGGTACGGCCAGCTCTACCGGCCGACCCATCCCCAACCCAAGCCGCGCCGTTGAGTGCCTCGATCAGACGGCAGCCAGCCGGCTTCCAATTCTGATCCTGTTTGTCGCGGCGTCCTCTCCTTGATTGTCGCGCGCCAGCTTGCATACGTGTCAGCAGCATGCTAGCATGCTAGCGTGCCGCGCAAGAAATCAGCAATCAGCATTGAGGAGGATTGAATCGCAAACACGATAACCTGACGTGCACGAGTCACGTTCCAGCCCATCCCGGCGGCAACATTCCGTGCCGCTATGGCTGTCCGCGCAACGCAGCGGAACCACTCCGGAGGGAGTTATTCAATATGACCAAGATACTCTTGATTCTGGCAGTACTCGCCACCACGCTCACGGCAGGACTGTGGGCCAGCGGTGCTGTCGATACCGACACGGCCACGGCAACAGCAGCGGAAGGGGCTAGCAGCAATCCTGCCGGCTACGACCGGTACCATTGGACCAGCCCGGCAGAGTTCGAAGCGGACACCGGGATTGCCATCACCTCTTACGGCGAGGCACCGGCCTTGGCACAACTTGTGGCGCAAGGCGAACTTCCTCCGGTTGTTGACCGGCTGCCGGTCAATCCGTTGGTCCTGGCTGGTGTAGGGCGCAACATGGAGATCGGCAAGTATGGCGGAACCGGTTTCGGTGCCGGCGCCAGCTTCTGGCAACGGTCTAAGGATTTTCAGAAACCGGTTACTGCCGAGTACGGTTTTACGAACCACTTTTATTCGCAGTTGATCGAGTCTTACGACTTCATGGACGGCGGTAAGACCTGGGTCTTCTACTTGCGCGAGGGCCTCAAATGGTCCGACGGCATGCCCTATACAGCAAACGACATGCTGTTCTGGTATGAAGATTTTTTTCTCAATCAGGAATACCCTTCGGTCGCAGCCGATTACATCACACTCGCCTGGCGCGGTTCAGGGGTAATCGAAAGCATGGTCAAGGTGGATGACTATACCGTGCAATTTGAGTTCCACGAGCCCACTGAGTCTCTGCTCAACAGCGCCTTCGGCTCGACGATTCCGGTGTATAGCAAGCACTACTTGCAGCAGTTCCATCCCAACTACCAGAATGCCGACAAGCTTCAGTCCATGATCGAAGCCGAGGGTTTCGCGACCTGGGTCGAACTTCTGGATTTCAGACTTGACCACCACTCGCGGACCAATCCCGAGAAACCGCGACTCACTCCTTGGGTTCTGGTTGAGGGGGATCCGAATCCGGTGCGGATTTATGAGAGAAACCCGTACTATTGGGCAATCGATACCCAGGGCAACCAGTTACCCTATATCGACGAGATCCACGAGGACACCTCCCTTACCGGCGAGGTGCTGAATCTCGCCGCGCTGTCGGGCGACTTGGATGTGGTGCGATTGAGCATGGATCTCTTCCCCGAAGCCAAACAAGCCGAAGCCGACGGTAAGATCGTGGCAGTTCGCTGGCCGAGTGTGGATCTGAACACAGCCGTCCTCAACTTCAATCTTAACACCCAAGACGAGGGCCTACGCGCCATTTTCCGAGACAAGCGATTTCGGATTGCTGTTTCACACGCGATTGACCGCGCGTTGATCAACGAAGCGGTCTATCGTGGCATGAGCCAACCTTGGCAAGTAGCACCTCAGGAGGGCAGCCCGATTTATCACGAGGGCCTCGCCAATGCATACCTCGAGCATGATCCTGACCTGGCAAACCGTCTGCTCGACGAGGTCGGGCTGGAGCAGCGGGGGGACGACGGCTTTCGGCTAAGGCAGGATGGATCTCAACTAGCGTTCACAGCGCTGGTGAGGACCGATGCCGGCAACCGGACCCCGGAGAATGCTGAGATCGTCGTCGACAACCTGCGGGCAGTTGGGTTGGACGTCAATCTCCGGATCGTGGAACCAGAACTCCAAGTGGCCAGACGGGACGCCAATGATTATGCACTTGCGATCCTGCAGTCATGGGGAACCATAGAGGGAGGTTGGCAGAATGGGACCGTCGCGCACTGGGTGCCGGCACACGGGGCGGCGGACTTTTGGGCCCCACTCTGGACCGAGTGGTACTTTTCAAATGGTGCTGCAGGAGAGCAGCCGCCCCAGATCGTAGAGGATGCTTTGGGCTGGTACCAGGATGCCATGAACACAATGGTGTTTGCAGAGCGGGCAGCGGCGATGCGGAAAATCCTCGATGCCTACGAGGAAAACCTCTGGCAAATAGGTACGGTTCAGCATTTGGGACACATGTTCATCTTCTCAACTCGGCTGAGGAATTACCCCGCAGTGGCCAGGTCCTGGCATCGCGCTGGCGACACCGGTAATCCCGCGCTGTGGTGGATCGACGAGAGTACTTGATTGCAAATCTCGTTCGGAGGGGAGCGCGCGTTCCTCCCCTCCGCCACCGTTGGCTTCACCCTACCGGGAGTGTGGCCAGGTCATGGATGAAACGGTTACAGGGGGCAGCGCGCGCGTAGGAGATCAGGTCAATAGTCGTGTTGAGCTATCTTTTTCGAAGGCTGATACTCCTCATTCCCACGCTCTTTGTCGTCTCCGTCATTGCTTTTGTGGTGATGGACCTGCCACCTGGAAGCTTCGTCGACTCATACGTCGCCGGTCTCTTGGAGACGAGCGGAGGAGAATACGCCAGTGGAGAGCTCATAGCAAACCTTGAAGCGCTGTATGGGCTCGACAAGCCGCTGCACATCCGCTACCTCAACTGGGTCGGGCAGTTCGCACGCGGCAATCTCGGGTTTTCACTGGAGTGGCGGATTCCGGTGATTGATGTAATTGGATCCCGCTTTACCTTGAGCGTAATCGTCTCGCTGGCCTCAGTCCTTTTTGCATGGGTCGTCGCGTTTCCCATCGCCATTTACTCAGCCACCCACCAGTATTCGTGGCACGACTTCATGGCCACCCTGGTCGGGTTCCTGGGACTGTCAATCCCTAATTTCTTACTCGGCCTTATCCTGATTTTTATCGGCTACCGGTGGTTCGGGATTTCCGTTGGCGGTCTGTTCTCGCCGGAGTACCAGGATGCTTCCTGGACCCTCGCCAAGTTTGGCGACTTTCTGAGTCACTTGTGGGCCCCCGTGGTGGTAGTGGGGACGGCGGGAACAGCCGCGGTTATCCGCGTGTTACGTGCCAACCTTTTGGACGAGTTGAATAAGCCCTACGTGGAGATGGCCCGTTCCAAAGGGCTGAGTGAGCGACGTCTTCTCCTCAGATACCCGGTACGCATCGCCATCAATCCATTTCTCTCATCCATGGCTTGGGTGCTCCCGGTCATGGTATCGGGGGAAGCTATTACGTCCGTGGTTTTGGGGCTTCCAACGGCCGGGCCGATTTTCCTCAATGCTCTGCTCAGCCAGGACATGCAGCTGGCTGGGGCCTACATCATGCTGATTTCTTTGTTCACTATCTTCGGCACGTTGCTCTCCGATATTCTGCTGGCAATCAACGATCCCAGAATCAGGTACGGTTGAGGACCAAGCAGCCAATGCCAGCAACTGGGCCGGACGAGAGCAAGTTTCTCAGCCACGACGCTCCCCAATGGCAGTTGATTTGGCAACGGTTCAAGAAATCCAGAGCGGCTGTCATAGGTGGGTTGACAGTGCTCCTGTTCTACCTCATGGCGATCTTCGCCGATTTCATTGCCCCCAATGACCCTGCTGTGCGCAGCATCGGGTATGTGGCAGCACCACCCATGACCATTCGTTTTCTTGACCACAACGGTTTCAGCAAGCCGTTCGTGTATGACCTGCGCCAAGAGAAGAACATGACGACCTTCGAGCGCTATTATGTCATCGACGAGGACAGCAAGCATGAGCTGCATCTGTTCGTGAGGGCTGATCCCTACCGGCTATGGGGCCTGATCGAAACCGATCTCCACTTGTTTGGCATCGAGGGCGACGCGCGCATCTACCTGTTCGGAACCGACGAACAAGGGCGTGATCTGCTATCTCGTACGATCTTTGGCGCGCGCCTGTCCCTCACAATCGGCTTGATTGGCATCACCATATCTTTCCTCCTGGGGGTAACGCTGGGCGCGCTGTCCGGTTATGTGGGGGGCTTGCTCGACATCGTGCTGCAACGGCTCATCGAGATCATCACCTCAGTGCCTACCCTACCGCTGTGGATGGGATTGAGCGCCGCGATTCCGGAAGATTGGCCGATAGAGCGCGTATTCTTCGCCATTGTCATCATCCTTTCGTTTCTTAGTTGGCCTCAGGTCGCCCGCGAGGTCAGAGGCAGATTCCTGGCGCTGCGTGAGGAGACGTTTGTCACCGCGGCGGCATTGGATGGCGTCGGTTCGGTCGGGATCATGTTTCGACACATGATCCCCAGTTTCATGAGTCATATCATCGCGACCGCTACACTGGCGATTCCGGGCATGATCATCGGCGAGACCGCGCTCAGCTTTCTTGGTCTTGGGCTCCATCCACCTGCGATTAGTTGGGGCGTGCTGCTGTATGCTGCACAAAGCATCAAGACGCTCATCTCATTGCCATGGCTGCTGCTGCCCGGCGTCTTTGTCGTTGTCAGTGTACTCGCCTTCAATTTCTTTGGTGATGGACTGCGCGATGCAGCGGATCCCTACAAATAGGTCCAGCATGGGTGCCGATTCCCTGCTCGAAATCAAAGCTTTGAGCGTAAATTTCTATACCGATTATGGTATCGTGCGGGCAGTCGATGATATCTCATTCAATATTGGACGCAGCCAAAGCTTGGGACTCGTTGGCGAAAGCGGGTCCGGCAAGTCCGTGACCGCCCGCGCACTGATCAATATCGTGCAGCCGCCAGGGCGCATCGACAGCGGCGAAGTCTGGTTCCATCATGCGGTCGGATCCCCACCCATGGACCTCCTGAGCCTCAAGCCAAGAGGAGTCGAGATTCGGCAGTACCGGGGTAAACGCATCTCGATGATCTTCCAAGATCCCATGTCCTGCCTCAGTCCCGTACACACCGTTGGCTTTCAGATTGCGGAGTCCATCAGGCTTCACTACCCACGCACCAGCCGTTCGGAAGCCCGGCACAGAGCCGCCGAATTGCTTGATCAGGTTGGTATCCCTGATCCCGTTTCTCGCTTGAAGACGTATCCTTTCGAGCTCAGCGGTGGCATGCTGCAACGCGCGCTCATCGCGGTCGCGCTGGCCGCTGAACCGGATCTGCTCATTGCCGACGAACCCACGACGGCCATCGATGTCACGATCCAGGCGGTGTTCCTGGAGCTCCTGAAGCGTCTGCAGCAAGAGCGCCAGATGGCCGTGCTGCTCATCACCCACGATTTGGGCGTGGTGGCGGAAGTCTGCGAGCAGGTTGCTGTCATGTATCTGGGTAAAGTGGTAGAGATCGGGCCCATCGACGACATCTTCAGCGAGCCGCATCATCCCTACACCCGCATGTTGTTCAAATCGATACCAACGCCGGAGGTCCCTCCAAAGAGCAAGCTGGTCACCATGGGTTCGGTGCCGGCCACCTTGTCGCGCCCGCCAGGGTGCTCGTTCAGCGATCGCTGTCCGGACTTCGTGCCCGGTCAATGCGATGTAGCTGCGCCAGACCTGCGCGCAGTCAAGGACCACCACCAAGTGGCGTGTTTTCTCTACGATGGATGAGCACACCATCCTCAGTGTTGCGGATCTCAAAATGTATTTTCCCGTCAAACGGGGCTTCCTGCGCCGCACGGTGGGCTGGGTCCGGGCGGTGGACGGTGTCTCCTTTCAACTGCAGCAAGGGGAAACACTGGGGCTGGTCGGTGAGAGCGGCTGCGGCAAGACGACCGTCCTTATGTCACTTGTCAGGGTGGTCGATGCGACTGCCGGCGCCATTCAATATCACGCCAACGGAGATCGGATCAATGTCTTGCAGAGCGATCCCCAATCGCTGAGAAGACTCAGGCAACAAGTGCGGATGGTGTACCAGGACCCGGAGTCTTCCATCAATCCCAGATTCAAGATTCGCGACATCGTGGCTGAGCCGCTGCTGGCCTATGGCCTGGTGAGCAGTCGTGCTGAAGCTTATAGCCGTGTGCGCGAGCTCATGGCACGGGTCGGGCTGGATCAGACCCACATGAATCGCTACCCATTCGCGCTCAGCGGAGGACAGCGACAACGCATCGGCATAGCACGAGCATTGGCAACCAATCCCCAGATCATTCTGGCCGATGAGCCCACCTCTGCCCTGGACGTGTCGGTGCAAGCCCAGATTCTGAACCTGCTCCTGCAACTGCAGGCCGAGATGCACCTGACGATGCTCTTCGTCACCCATGACTTGAGCGTCGTCAGACACGTCAGCGATCGCATCGCCGTCATGTACCTCGGAGAAATCGTTGAGATCGGGCAAACCGGGGCGGTGTTCCACACGCCACGTCACCCCTACACGGAGGCCCTGTTCTCGGTGATCCCACAGCCTGATCGGAAACGGAAGAAGAAACGGATTCTGCTCAGTGGAGACATACCCGATCCGGCCCGGCGACCGTCCGGGTGTCCTTTCAGGACGCGCTGCCGCTATCGCCAGAGCTTTTGTGTCACGACCCCGCCCAGCCTGGAACCGGTTCAGGACGACTCACACCTGGTCTCCTGCCACTTCCCGCTCACTCAGGGGAAGTAACCTGAATGACATCGACCTGCCCATCGCCGACCGCCATCTGAAGTCACGACACCGGAGGTCGACCCGCGCGGGATCGACCCCCGGTCACGCCGTCACGGCTGACGATCGCCGTCGACCGGCCTACAGCCCGTAGAACTGGTTGTAGCCCTGCTGCCAGATCTCCACCAGGCGGTCGATCTTGAGCTTCCGGAGTTCGGCGACGTAGTCGTCCCACTCCTCTTCCACGCCGCCCTCGACGATCCAGCGGGCGTAGGTCTTGCTGATGTAGCCGTTGACGTCCGCCATCAGGATCGACAATTCCTCGGTCAGCTCGTCGGAGAAGTAGGGGCCCGGATTGGGATACTCCTGCGGCGGCATGAAGTCCTCGTAATAGGTGGTGCTCGACTCCTGCTTCATCAGCGCCGCCGGCTGCCAAATGCGCTGCACGAACGCCAGCGAGTTGGAGTTGCCGGGCGGTGACGAGTTGGCCGGCGAGTACATGTGCTTCCACTCGCCGTAGGACATGCCGGGCGGGTTCTCGGTGATCCGGTAGATCGGCCGGCCATCGTCGGTGGTGCCCTCTTCCAGCCACTGCTCGCCGGGCAGGCTGGTCGCCCAGTGCATGCCCCAGTAGGGATCGTAGATGGTGTCGATCCAGCGCATGGTCACCTCGGGGTGCTCGTTGGTGCTGGTGATCGCCAGGTCGCGGGTACGCAACTTGAAGCGGCGCGTGGTGGGCCACAGGGGCGGCTTGCCGGTATGGGTCTGCAGCGGCCGTAGCGGCTGGTACACCGTGCGCTGCAGGGTCTCCGGATCGTACATCAGCGCCGTGCCGACGATGTTCTCGCCGTGCCAGTCCATGAACGCGCCGTACAGGGTCGGCTCGCCGCGGCCCTTGGCGATGAACTGCCGGTTGTCCTGGGTGAACACCTCGGGGTCGATCAGCCCCTTCTGGTAGATGTCGTGGAACCACTCGATGGCAGCTCTCACCTCGGGCTCGGCGGCCGTGAACATCACCTTGTCGTCGATCACCATGCGGTGACTCTGAGCGTCCACCACGCCGAAGATCGACATCAACTGATAGACGTTGCCGCCGCGCAGCCCGAACGGGATCTCGTCGCCGGCATCGCCATTGCCGTTCATGTCATGGTCGCGAAACCAGGTCAGCGCGGCCTCGAACTGGTCGATGTGGGTGGGAATGTCCATGCCGGCCTGCTCCAGCCAGCCAGTGTGGATGTTGAGGGTGACCGGGCTGCTCCCGATCCAGCAGCTCCCGCTGTTCGGCAGCGAGTAGATGTTGCCGCTCGGGGTGGTGGCCGCGAGCCTGGCCTGCGGCACCCGCTCGAACAGCGCGGCGACGTTCGGCGCCCACTCTTCGACCAGGTCATTGAGCGGAATCAGCAGCCCGAGGCCGCCGTACTTCACCTCGTCTGCCTGGCTGATGATGCCCGGGAAGAACAGGTCCGGCAGATCGCCGCTGGCGAACGCCAGGTTCTTCTTCTGCTGGACCGCGTTGCCCGGCACCACCTGCCACTCGATGTGGACGTTGGTCAACTCCTCGAACATCTGCGGTACCTTGAGGGCGTTCCAGTTGGTCGGCTCCGACGCCAGATGCGCCTCCCGGCCCATCACGGTGAGGGTGACCTGCTCCTGCACCAGGGGCAGTCCGGTGCGGTTCAGGTTGGCCAGCTCCGCCTCCCCGGCGGCGCCCTCCTCATCTCCCGCCGCCCACAGCGGCATCAGCACCGCGGTGAGCAGCAACAGCGACACGACGTTTCTCATGGGAACTCCTTACGGTTGATTTGCCGTTCCGGCAATTCGCTGTGGCCATGTTATCGAAAAGCCATGCATTGATCGCGCGATCATCCCTTCAGCGCCCCGATCATCACACCCTTGATGAAGTACTTCTGCAGAAACGGGTACAGCAGCAGCACCGGCACGCTCGCCACCATGATCAGGCCATACTTGATCACCTCGATGATGCGCTGCTGCTCGGCCACCGTGTCGGGATCGGCGGCCTCCATCATCTCCGCCGCCGACTCGTTCATGATCAGGATGCTCCTGAGCACGAGCTGCAGCGGGTACAGCTCCGGGTCCTTCAGGTAGATCAGCGCCTCGAAGAACGCGTTCCAGTGTCCCACCCCGTAGAACAGCGCCAGCACGGCGATGATCGCCGGCGAGATGGGAATGACCACGCTCACGAAGAAGCGCAGGTTGGTCGCGCCGTCCATGCGCGAGGCGTCGAGCAGGTCCGGCGGGATGGTGGTCTGGAAGAAGGTGCGGGCGATGATCAGGTTCCACACCGCGATCGCGTTGGGGATGATCATCACCCAGCGAGTGTTGAGGATGCCGAGGCCGCGGATGATCAGGTAGGTCGGTATCAGGCCGCCGCCGAACAGCAGGGTGAAGGTGAACAGCACCATCACCAGGTTGCGGCCCCACAGGTCGCGGCGGGACAGCGCGTAGGCGGCGGGAATGGTGGCCAGCAGGTTCACGGTGACGCCGCCGAGGGTGTAGATGGTGGTGTTGAGGTAGGCGTTCCAGATGCGCGAGTCGCTGAAGATCCGCCGGTAACCCTCGAAGGTGATGCCCTTGGGGATGAGCCACAGGTTGCCGTTGTTGACCAGGTGCGGATCGCTGAAGGAGGCGATCGCCATGAAATAGAGCGGATAGACCACGGCGAGCAGGATCACGCTCAGAAACACGTAGTTGACGGCGTTGAAGATGCGGTCGGAGGCGGTGTTGGAGAGCGTGTGCGACGTCACCATCGTCTTACCACAGGCTGGTCCCGCTCAGCCGCCGGGCGATCCGGTTGACGGTGATCAGCAGGATCAGGTTGATCACGGCATTGAAGAAGCCGACCGCGGCGGAGAAGCTGTACTGGGCGTTCTCGATGCCCACCTCGTACACGTAGGTGGCGATGATCTCGGCGGTGTCGGCGTTCAGCGGGTTCTTCATCAGGTACGCCTTCTCGAAGCCGATCGACATCATTCTGCCCATCTCCAGGATCAGCAGGATCACCGCTATCGGGAGGATGCCGGGGATGTCGATGTGCCTGATGCGCTGCACCTTGGTGGCGCCGTCGACGATCGCCGCCTCGTGCAGCTCGGGGGCCACCGCCGACAGCGCGGCCAAGTAGATGATGGTGCCCCAGCCCGCGTTCTGCCAGATGTCCGACCATACGTACAGGCTGCGGAAGTAGCCCGCCTTGCCGAAGAAGTAGACCGGCTCGAGGCCGAGCAGCCCGATGGCGTGGTTTACCAGCCCGGAGCGCGGCGACAGGAAGATGTGCAGCATGCCCACCATCACCACCATGGAGATGAAGTGGGGGGCGTAGATCGAGGTCTGCACGCTCCTCTTGAAGCGCTGATTGGGCACCTGGTTGAGCAGCAGCGCCAGCATGATCGGGATCGGGAACCCGACCAGGAGCTGGTACAGGTTGAGCGCCAGGGTGTTGCGGACCACCGTGACGAACATGTAGGAGTCGAAGAAGCGGAAGAAGTGCTTGAGTCCGGCCCACGGGCTGCCCCACATGCCCTGCACCGGGTTGAAGTCCCGGAACGAGATCTGCAACCCGTACATCGGCGCGTACTTGAAGATGATCAGGTAGGCCAGGGCCGGCAGCAGCAGCAGGTAGAGGTCATAGTTGTGCCGGAGCGACTTGACGATGGGGTGGCGTCTGGTCCTGGTGAGCGCCCGGTCGGCGGGTCCGGCAGACACGCCCGCCACCCTAGGGCGCGCCGCGGCACCTGTCAACGCAACGCCGCGGCTACGCGGCTACCTGCCCCCGCTGCCTCGTTGAGTGTTGGATGGCGTTGGAACTGTAGGCATGGGTCACGTATTTGCCGAACTGGAATTGAGCAATCCGAGGCGCACGGATTTCGTCCCGGTGCGGGTGAACGCGCTCGTGGATACGGGGGCGCTGATGCTGTGCATCCCGGAGCATGTTGCCCGCCAACTCGACCTGCGGACGGAATCGGAGCGAGAGGTGTCGGGTAGCCGATAGCCGTAAGGCGACCGTGCCTTACGTGGGCCCGGTGAAGGTCGCCTACGCCAAGCGGTTCTGCTACGTCGGCGCGCTGGTGCTCGCCGACGAGGTGTTGTTGGGCTCGGTTCCCATGGAAGACATGGACCTGGTCGTGAGTCCCGGTCGCCGGCAGCTTACGGTCGATCCGGCCAGTCCCAACATCCCCCACGCCCGCGTCAAGCCCGCCCATCATGCTACGAGGTGAAACCGCCGCAGGGCCGCTGTTCTCAGAGCCCGTGGCAACTGCTCCGGGTCGCCGACAGGGTACGAATCTAACCGCCGCGCCCGCGTTCATTCCAGTACTCGCGGAACGAACGAAGCCGCGGCAGTGTCTCACGATCCTTTGCCCGGTTCGAAGCAACCTTGCTGGCGATGATGTCGTCCAGCGAGCAGACCGGAAACCCCTCGACATCGACACGTCGCCGGAACGCATCCTGGAATCTCTCGATGCCATCGGGCGCGAACACGAGATCCAGATCGAACGGACCGTTCTTGAGTTGAACGAAGTCCTTGCCGCGGACGATCTCCTCTGCCTGATCGCCGGTCACCGCGAACCCGAGTTCGCGGAGCGCACCCACCATGGCCCGGCCGTTGGCGGCACTCTTCTCGACGAACAGATCGGCATCCTGAGTCGTATCGGGGAAACCGAGAAGGATTGCGCCCGACTTGCCTATGAACAGGTATCGGACGCCATGGCGTTCCAGGACGTCCCGTATCTCCTCAGCTTGCCGGTACTCGAACGCGGCCATAGCCCAGCCAGTCAGGCAGTTCCCGCTCGCACCACTGACGATATTCCTCCATGGAGTCGAACGATCGGTATTCCGCGTCGTCCAGCACCGGCTTGTAGGTTCGGATGAAGGAGTAGCGCCACCGCACCGCAAGCGGCCGGCGCGCGGCAGCCTCGAATTCCGCCAACAAAGCTGGGTCGATGCGCCCCACGGCACCAATGTAGGCCGAGTTGATCAACCGCGCCAAGCACTTGTCGCCACCGGGGGCCACCGGGGCGAACTGGGGGATTGACTGGACAGCCGTCCACTGGCAAGCATGACTCGGCACCGTGACACAATGGAGGCATTGCTATGAGTCAGATCACGCTGCGAGACGTCCCTCAGGAATTGGATCACCGACTGCGCGAGCTGGCGCGGGCGCGGAACAGGAGCCTGAATAGAACCATCATCCAGGTCCTGATGGAGTCGCTCCATCTCGGAGACGGGAAGGATCGGAAACGTGACGTGTCCGATCTTGCCGGAACGTGGAGCGATGAAGACGCGCAGGAGTTCGAAGCCAACATGCGGGTGTTCGGGCAAGTCGACGACGAGATCTGGAAGAAGTGAGAATCTGCCTGGACACCAACGCCTACTCGGCGTTCAAGCGCGGGGATCCGGACATCGTCGACCTCGTCGAGACCGCTGACGAGGTGGCCGTCCCGAGCATGGTCCTCGGCGAACTGTTCGCCGGCTTCCGCATGGGGTCGCGTACGCGCAGTAACGTCGCCGAACTGGAGGAGTTCCTGCGCCGACCAGGCGTGTCCGTCGCCGCGGTCACCAAGGCTGCGTCCGAGCGTTACGGCATGTTGGTCAGCCGGCTCAGGCAGCAGGGCACACCGCTACCCACGAACGACATATGGATCGCGGCCGTCGCTCTGGAACGGGGCGCGCAACTCGTCACGATGGACGCTCACTTCGACAACATTCCCGGTGTCTTTGCCACCGGATCGGAGCAGTGATGGCGCACGGCCAACCCAACGTGGTGTTCATCCTGGCCGACGACCTGGGGTGGTGCGACCTCGGCATCGAGGGTAGCCGCTTCTACGGGAGCCCGCATCTCGACCGCCTGGCCCGCGGCGGGATGCGCTTCACCCAGGGCTACGCCGCCTGCCAAGTGTGCAGCCCATCGCGTGCCAGCATCCTGACCGGCAAGTACCCGCCGCGCCACGGGATTACCGATTGGATCGGCGCCCCTTCCGGCGCCGCGTGGCGTGAGTTCGGGCGGCACAGCAAGCTGTTGCCTGCCGAATACGAATGGAGCCTGCGAGCGGACGAGGTGACCTTTGCGGAGGTGTTCCGCAGGGCCGGCTACCGCACCTTCTTCGCCGGCAAGTGGCACCTCGGCGACACCGGCGCCGATCCCGAGGATTTCGGCTTCGAGATCAACAAGGGTGGCTGGAAGATGGGCTCGCCGATGGGCGGCTACTTCGCCCCGTGGGACAACCCGAAGCTGGAGCCGGGGCCCGCCGGCGAGTCGCTGCCGTTGCGCCTGGGCAGGGAGACCGTACGGTTCATTGGCGACAATCGCGACCTGCCGTTTCTCGCCTATCTCTCCTTCTACTCCGTGCACGGGCCGATCCAGACCAGCCGCGACCGCTGGGAGCGGTTCCGCGCCAAGGCTGTCTCCATGGGGGCCACGCGGCAACGGCGCCGGTTCCGGTTCGACGGCAGCCGGCCGGTGCGGCTGGTGGAGGACTGCCCCATATATGCCGGCATGATCGAGGCGATGGACGAGGCGGTGGGCTTGGTGCTCGACGCCCTGGAGCGGTTCGGGCTGGCCGAGAACACGATCGTCTGCTTCACCTCCGACAACGGTGGAGCCGCCACCGGTGATGCCTTCTCGGCGTCGATGCTGCCCCTGCGCGGCGGCAAGGGACGCCAGTGGGAGGGCGGCATCCGCGAGCCGCTGTACGTCCGCTTTCCCGGCGTGGTGGAGCCCGGAACCACTTGCGAGGTACCGGTCTCGGGCATCGACTTCTACCCCACGCTCCTGGAACTGGCCGGTCTGGAGGTGCCGACCGAGCAGGTGATAGACGGCCGCAGCATGGTCCCGCTGCTGCGCGGCCGACACGACCCGGCCATCTCCGAACGCGATCTGTTCTGGCACTACCCCCACTACGGCAACCAGGGCGGCGATCCCTCATCGATGATCAGGCACGGCCCCTGGAAGCTGATTCACTACCACGAGGACGGCCACCGCGAGCTGTACCACCTGGACACCGATCCGGGAGAGCGGCATGACGTGCGGAGCGAGCGGCAAGCCACCGTCGTCGACCTGTGGCTTCGCCTGCAGCGCTGGCTCGACGAAACAGGCGCGAAGTTGCCGGCACCCGACCCGCAGTACGATGCGGCCGGGGAGCAGGCGTTCCTGCACCAGTTCGAGCACGAGAGGGTGCCCGAGTTGGAGGCGCTGCACGCCGCCTACCTCGACCCCGACTGGCAACCCAACGCCGACTGGTGGGGCAGCCAGATAATCGCCGATTAGCATCACTGCCCTTCGGGTGCGGTACGATGTGATCAGGGGAACCTGATGGCACACTCATACGACGCGATTATCATCGGCACCGGCCAGGCCGGGCCCAGTCTCGCCGCGGAGCTGTCCGCCGCCGGCATGCGCACGGCGGTGATCGAGCGCCACCGCTTCGGGGGCACCTGCGTCAACGTGGGGTGCATCCCCACCAAGGCGCTGGTGGCCAGCGCCCGCGCCGCCCACGTCGCCCGCCGCGCCGCCCACTTCGGGGTGGTGATCGGCGGCGATGTCGGCGTGGACATGGCGCGGGTGAAGAAGCGTAAGGACGCCATCGTGCGGCGCTCGGCTACCGGCGTGGAACGATGGCTGAAGTCGCTGGACAACTGCACCGTGTACCAGGGCCACGGGCGGTTCGACGGCGACCACCGGGTGCGGGTGGGCGAGAAGGTGCTGGAGGCGGAGCGGATCTTCATCAACGTGGGCGCGCGCGCCTTCGTGCCGCCGTTTCCGGGTGTCGACGAGGTGGACTACCTGACCAACTCGACGATCATGGAGTTGGACACCCTGCCGCAGCACCTGCTGATCGTGGGCGGCGGCTACATCGGGCTGGAGTTCGCGCAGATGTTCCGCCGCTTCGGCAGCGAAGTGACGCTGATCGACCGCGGCGACCGGCTGATCAAGCGCGAGTCGCCGGATGTCTCGGCGGCGGTGGCGGCAATCCTGGAGGGCGAGGGAGTGCGGCTCCGGCTGGGGGCCGAGTGCCTCGGCTTCGAGCGCCGCGGGGCGGCGGTGGCGGCGACCCTGGAGTGCCACGACCAGGAGCCCGAGGTGGTTGGCTCACACCTGCTGCTGGCGGTGGGGCGGCGCCCCAACACCGACGACCTGGGGCTGGACACGACCGGCATCGAGGTGAACGCGCGCGGTCTCATCCAGGTCGACGACGCCCTGCAGACCGCCGTACCCGGCGTGTGGGCGCTCGGCGAGTGCAACGGCCGCGGCGCCTTCACCCACACCGCCTACCACGACTACGAGATCGTCGCCGGCAATCTGCTGCATGACGACCCGCGGCGGGTAAGCGACCGCATCGACTGCTATGCGCTGTACATCGACCCGCCGCTCGGCCGGGTCGGGATGACCGAGCCGCAGGTGCGCGCATCGGGCCGCCCGGCGCTGGTCGCCACCCGCCCCATGACCCGCGTCGGGCGCGCCGTGGAGAAGAGCGAAACGCAGGGCTTCATGAAGGTGCTGGTGGACGCGGAGACCGAGCGCATCCTCGGCGCCGCCATTCTCGGCGTCGGCGGCGACGAGGTCATCCACTCGATCCTGGACGTGATGTACGCCGACGCCCCCTACACCGTGATCCGCCGCGCCGTGCACATCCACCCCACCGTCGCCGAGCTGATCCCGACCATGCTCGCCGACCTCAAGCCGCTCGCACCATAGCGGGCGGCGGGTCGGAATCGCTCTGCAACGGTCAGATACGATGGCCGATGCCCGCGGCGGTGCCGACCAAGTCGATCATCCAACGGTTACCGAGTCCGCTACCACGGTGGTGGGCTCCGGGATCGGGTCTCCGGTTTCGCGCATGAATTGCAAGTGTGCCTTGATGGCTTCAGTCATGTTGCGCTTGGCGTCCTCAATGGTCTTGCCTGTGGCAATGCATCCCGGCAAGTCAGGAGCGTATGCGGAGCAGTTTCGTTCTCCGCTCTCGATGATGATGATGTACTTACGACTCATGACTCCTCCCCGTCGGGGTTGATGGTATTGAGAATGGATTCCCAGGTCTTGGGGTGCAGATCGTCGCTCGGTTTACCCGCGATGGTAAGCGTGCCGGGAGTGGACGGGTGCTTGAAATGGCGATGGCTGCCGGTCGTCCGAACATGTATCCAACCGGCTTCTCTGGCCATCTTGAGTGCATCCCTGACCTTCTGACTCATTCCGGTAGCGTAGTCCGAAGACTACCGAAGTCGGCGGATTCCGCAAGCACCCTGGATTCGCAGGACGATAACGGAGGAGGTGGTGTGCGAGAGCGAGGCCCTGGCGGCCGCCCATGAAACCGCGCTGGGTCTGACGGAGACCGGCGTGCTGGCCAAGCGGACCATGAAGGTGTTCGACGATTCGTCCCCTGACGCCGGTCGAGGACTGGAGTCGCTGGACAACTGCATCGTGTACCAGCGCCATGGGCGGTTCGACGGCAGGACGTGATGTACGCCAACGCCCCCTACACCGTG
This sequence comes from Spirochaetia bacterium, assembly GCA_965203905.1. Lineage (GTDB taxonomy): Bacteria > Spirochaetota > Spirochaetia > SZUA-6 > Bin103 > Bin103. Next base: position 812,266 of record CBDBDQ010000005.1, read on the forward strand.
ATCCGCCGCGCGGTGCACATCCACCCCACCGTCGCCGAGCTGATCCCGACCATGCTGGCCGACCTCAAGCCACTGGGGTAAGGCCGGCAGCCCTCATCGGAGCGGGGCGCGGTACGCAACGGCGGCAGGACCGGGCGTTCATTTGCCCAGAGACACCGGGCAGATCAGTCGTGACGATGGCGAAAATGGTTCCGTCAGGATCGCGCGCCGGGACCGAGCGCGTAACCATCCAGATCTCACCGCCGCCCGCATCGAAGTAAGGCGGCGTCCAGATGCTCGCGTTTGCGGCCAGCGGCATCGTGATCGACTCCTGGGCCGCGATGTTGTAATCGGGCGCAGCAAGATCGAAAGCCCGGTAGCCTTCTGCGGTCCGATAGACGTACGGGCTCACCGTGACGCCGTTTGCTTCATCCAACAGTGCGGGCGGGCCACCAGGTACGTCTGCAGACGCTCGACGTATGCTGCCGAGTCGGCAGGTCGTTCCGCCATCAACTCCGCCACCAGCGTATCGAGGGCGGCAACCACAGCGTTCCGCAGCCCGCCGCCTCGTGGCGGCGATTCCGAGCACCTCGAGCGGGCTGCGGCACCGCGCGCAACGGAGTGCGGATTGATTGATATAGCACTGAGTGCTATATCATATCGCTGGCGGGATGGCGCAAACGGGGTTCGGGCCGGGTACATTCAAAACCAAACCGTTTATGCGTTTCGCCAGACGTGAGGGCATATCGGATGCAGCCCTCTGCGATGCCGCCCGTCGCGCCGGTCGAGGTCAGGTAGATTCCGACCTCGGTGGAGGCGTCATCAAGCAGCGTATCGCTCGCCAGGGACAGGGCAGGTCCGGCGGCTTCCGAGCGATCGTGTTGTTCCGCCGAGACGAGCGGTTGTTCTTCGTCTACGGGTTCGCGAAGAGCGGCCGGGACAATCTCCGCCGGGACGAACTCAAGGCGTTCCGGCTGCTGGCGGAGCAGATGCTTGGAATGGAGGAGACCGGCCTGCGTGCGGCGCTCGCGAATGGGACGATAGCGGAGGTGGTGTGCAATGAATGAACAGTACAAGAGCGAAGCTCTTGCGGCGGTCCATGAAACGGCGCTGAGTTTGACCGATGCCGGCGTGATGGCCAAGCGGACCATGAAGGTGTTCGACGAGATGTGCCTGACGCCGGTCGAGGACATGGCACCGGAGAAAATCCGCGAAATCCGACTGCGCGAAAACGCGAGCCAAGCGGTGTTTGCCCGCTATCTCAACGTGACCGCGGGTCTGGTGAGCCAGTGGGAGCGCGGCGAGAAGCGGCCACGCGGCGCTTCGCTGAAACTCCTGACGCTGGTCGCCAAGAACGGTCTCGGGTCGGTCGCTTGAAAGGCGTGGAGGCAGGCCCCAACCGCGTTTCTACGCTTTCTAAACGACACCGTCCGCTGCGCTTGATTGCCCCGGCCTCAGAATGGCCGCCCCTGCATACCATGGCACCGTGAACTTCTCCCCGATCGGCTAACCGACGAGTCGCGCATTCGGGGCCGGGTGAGCGAGGTTCGCGCGAGCGAGATCGGGCGCCGACCATCAGGACGCCAGGAGCGGCGTGGCTGTGGCAGCGCCGATCTCGCTCGTGCGGCGGTACCGTTGCGTTGCCGGCCGGCGCCGACCGAGGCGCCGGGCCCACTCCTACTGGTACAGACCCACCAGGTAGTCGTTCATCTGGCGAATGAAGGTTCATGGTCTCTGCCGGTTCACCCGCGACTCTCGTCGAAGTTCCGCGGGAAGGGTACCACGGTGGGACGTGCGAAGTCATCGCAGAGTTCCGTAGTGCATCAAGCCGCCAAGTAACCGGCTGTCGCATGGCTTAGCGCAGGCGGAAGTCGTTGCGGCCGGAGAGGTCGGTGCCGCGCATCAGGAACACGGTGCGCTGCGCGTCGACGGGGTTGTCGCGGAAGTCGTGGTGGTAGACGGACGACGTCGGCATGAAGCGGAGCGTCATGCCGCGCCGCGGACGGCCGGAGGTGTTGGGTTCCGAACCGTGCATCAGGTAGACGTCGTGGAGCGAGATCTGGCCCGGCTGCAGTTCGACGTCGACCGCTTTCGATTCGTCGACGTGCTCGGCGTCCAGTTCCAGGGGGAGCGCGTTGCCCTCGGCGTCGTTGTGGTGGTGGCTGGCCAGCGTCCTGCTGCGGTGGGTACCCGGCAGGAAGCGCAGGCAGCCGTTCTCGCGGGTCGAGGCGTCCAGCGCGATCCAGACCGTGCAGGTGGCCAGCGGACGGATCGGCCAGTATTCGCCGTCCTGGTGCCACGGCGTGCGCGTGCCCACCCTGGCAGGCTTGGCGAACAGGCTCGAGTTCCACAGCGCGAGGTCCGGCCCGATGAGCTGCGCCACCAAGTCCAGGAGGGCGGGATTGCGGGCGTAATTCAGGAAGCACAGGTCGTGCACGAGCAGGGAGCTGCAGTAGTCCGAGAACTCGGGGTGGCGGGCGATCAGCCGCGCGTGGTCGGCCTTGATCGCCTCGATCGTCTCGCTCGGCAGACGGAAGTCGGGGACGACGTAGCCATCGCGCCCGTACCGTTCGACATCAACCGGCGACAGCATCGTTGCGCAGGTGGCGCTCGCCGAACGCCTGGTAGTGGTGCAGCAGCCGCTGCACCAGCGGGGCCGCCGCCGGCGCCGCTCGACATTCCTGCCGCGCTCGGCCATGGAGGTCCCGGAGCAACGGCTCCCAGGAGCGGTCCTCCGCGGGCAGCCGCGCGATCTCCGCGCATTGGCGGGCGCAGGAGAGCATCACGATGGAAACCGCCGTGGCGACCGATTGCGGCGCGATCTTGGCGGCCTGCTCCAGGTAGGAGCTGAACGCCGCCAATTCCCTTGACACATCTGACATGCACCCAATGCTGAACGTCAGCGCTCCCGCGTCAAGGGCGTGGTAGGATGGCGCCCGTGTATCAACAGGAAGGGTACGACATCGGCGATGCGTGGTACTACGCCGAGGGCGACACGGTGCACCTGTTCTGCCTGCTCGGCACCGGCGGCAGGGGCGACATCGCCCACCTGGTGAGCCGCGACCTGCGCCACTGGGAGAGCGCCGGCTTTGCCCTGCGGCGGGGCGCGGCCGGTGCCTGGGACGACCTGCGCCTGGCTACCGGCAGCGTCATCCGCCACCAGGGGACCTACTGGATGGCCTATACCGGTCACCACTCGGGCGACGATCCGATGGTGCAGCGGGTGGGCATGGCAAGCTCCGCCGACCTGCACCGCTGGACCAAGCTGGCGGAGAACCCGGTCAGCGAAGCGAGCGCGAGCCACTACGAGCTGATGGCCACCGGCAAGCGCCCCAAGGTGCACTGGCGCGACCCGTTCCTGCTGCCGGCAGACGCTACGCTGGGCACCGACGCCGGCGTGCTGCAACTCATCACCGCGCGGCGCAAGGACGGCCCGGTGACCTCGCGCGGCACCGTGGCGGTGACGCGGTCGCGCGACCTGCGGAACTGGGAGGTGTTGCCGCCGCTACGCCACGACCGCATGGCGGAAGAGATGGAGGTGCCGCAGGTCTACCCCATCGGTGGCCGCTGGTACCTGCTGTTCTGCACCTGCTCCGGACACGAGCGCATCCCGGACCTGCTCGACCCGGCGTTCAAGCGCCGCTTCCCCGGCCACCGCTTCCGTTGCACCGACTACAGCATGGTGGGCGACTCCCCGCTCGGACCGTTCCGCATCCACGGCACCGGCGAGGTTTTTTCAGAGGCACCGGCGCCCTGGTGCTATGCCAGTCAACTGGTCAACTTCAAGGGTGAGTGGTTCCTGCTGGCGACGCTGGGCGATGCGCGCGGCAGCATGATCTCCGACCCCTACCCCATCGTCGCCGACGAAACCGGCCTTCACGTGCCACGGGACGCCATCCGGTCCACGTAACCGTCACAACTGCTTGTAGGGGTCGGCGGCATCGCGCAGCCCGTCGCCCACGAAGTTGAACGCCAGCACGGCCACCACCACCGCGGTCGACGGCAGCAGCAGCCACGGGTGCAGCGCCACGGTCCTGATGTTCTGCGCCTCGCTCAGCAGCACGCCCCAGCTCAAGGTGGGTGGCCGCAGGCCGAGTCCGAGGAAGCTGAGCCCGGTCTCGCCCAGGATCATGCCGGGGACCGCCAGCGTGACGCGCACGATCAGGTAGCTCAGAAAGCCGGGCAGCAGGTGGCGGCCGATGATGCTGGAGTCGCTGCGCCCTGCCACCTTCGCCGCCAGCACGTAGTCGTCGGTCTTCAGGCTCATCAGCTTGCCGCGCACCACGCGCGCCAGCCCGGTCCAGTTGCTCAGCGACAGGATGACCGTGATCGCAAAGTAGATCCTGATCTGCGGCCACTCGCGCGGCAGGGCCGCCGACAACGCCATCCACAACGGCAGCGTCGGGATCGACATGATGAACTCGATGATCCGCTGGATCACGGTATCCACCCGGCCGCCGAAGTATCCGGAAATCCCCCCGAGCAGACAGCCCAGCAGGAACGTGATCGCCACCCCGACCAGTCCGATGGTGAGCGAGATGCGGGAGGCGAAGATGGTGCGGCTGAACACGTCCCGGCCCAGGTCGTCGGTCCCGAACAGGAACAGGTGCGCCGGCTCCGCCACACCGACGAGATGGATGTCGGAGCGAATGATCCCCAGCAGCCGGTACTCGTCACCGCGGGCAAAGAACCGCAGGTAGTGGCGCTCGCTGGGATCCTCCTGGAACACGATGCGGAGGGTCCTCGGATCGCGCGCACCGACCACCGGGTGCACGAACGGCCGCAGGCTGATTCCCCCCGCGTCGGCCAACCGCACCCGCACCGGCGGGGCATCCTGGAAGGCGTCGAAGTAGCGGTGCGGATCATACAGGGTCAGGAAGGGCGCGAATATGGCGGCGAAGTAGAAGCACGCCAGCACCCCACCCCCGAGCACGGCCAGCCGGTGGCGCCGCAGCTTGCGCCACATCAGTTGCCACTGGGACGCCGTATAGAAATCGAGCTCCCGCTGGGGCGAGGATCGCATAACCGCCGGCTCGCTCATTCGAATCGAATCCTCGGGTCCGACCAGACCAGGAGCAGGTCCGAGACGAAGGTCCCCACCAGGGTCAGGAAGGTGAGGATCAGCACCACGCTGCCGGCCAGGTACATGTCCTGCGACAGCAGCGACCCCAGCAGCAGGGGGCCGATCGTGGGCAGGCTCATCACCACCGAGACGATCGCATCGCCCGAGACGATCTCCGGCAACAGCCACCCCACCGTGCTGATCTGCGGGTTGAGCGCGACCCGGACCGGATAGCGGAACAGCAGCCGCGTCTCGGCCACCCCCTTGGCGCGCGCGGTCACCACGTAGGCCTTGTGCAGCTCGTCCAGCAGGGTCGCCCGCATGCTCCGGATCAGGCCCGCGGTACCGGCCGTTCCGATCACCACCACCGGCACGATGAGGTGCCCGAGCAGATCCACCAGCTTGCCGAGGCTCCACGACGCCTGCGCGTACTCGTAGGAGAACAGCCCGCCGGGCGTGATGCCGAACAGCCTCAGCAGCACGAACATCAGCACCAGCGCGAGCAGGAAGTTGGGCGTGGCCAGCCCCAGGAAGCCGAACACGGTGGCCGAGTAGTCACCCACCGAGTACTGGTGCGTGGCGACGTAGATCCCGATCGGGATGGCCAGGGCGAAGGTGAACAGCAGGGTCGCCGACGACAGCACCACCGAGAACGGCAGGCGCACGGCGATGAGATCCCCGATCGGCCGGTTGAACTGAAACGAATGGCCGAAGTCGCCGCGCAGAACGATGCCGCGCATCCAGGTGAGGTACTGGCCGTGCAGCGGCTGGTCCAGGCCGTAGCGCCGGGTAAGGTCGGCCAGCTCGGCCTGGTCGACCAACTCCCCGCTCGCCTCCAGTTCCTCCACCAGGCGATCGAGGTAGTTGCCCGGCGGCAGGTTGATCAGGACGAACGCGAACACGGACACCAGCGCCATCATGATCACCATGTAGAGCGCACGACGCGCGATGTACTTCAGCATTAGCCGTGTGCCCTGCGGGCACTGCCGAAACGAGGCGCCCGGGGCCGGGCCGGACGCCTCGCTTCGCCGCTACTCCTTGAAGAAATACTGGTCGGAGTAGTCCAGGATGCCGTTGCTGTCCCAGTCCAGCGCTTCGGCCCGGGCGATGTTGCCGAGCTTCTTCGAGAACACGAACGGGTGGCCGACGGCGGTAACCGTGCCGATCACCGGCAGGTGCTCGCTCTGCATGCGCCACGCGGTCTTCGCCGCCGCGGTCGCGTCCGCCTCGTCCACCGCGGCCAGGTACGCCTTCTGGCTGTCCCGGATCGTGATGTACCACTGCGGCGGCTCGATCCCCTTCTCGCCGTTGGTGTTGTACCAGTGGTTCCACGACACGTTGGCTACGGCGCCACCGAGGAACCATGGATCGATGGGGGTCACCGTGCCCGCGGCGTGCCACATCGTCACCATGTTCTCGTAGCTGTTGCGCACCTTGGCGTAGGCGCCGCCCGAGGTCTCCTTGACGTCGACGCGGATGCCGATCGCCTCCCAGTAGCGCTTGGCGAAGTCGGCTCCCGCGAGCGGCGCCTGCACCTGGGGGTACTCGAATATGAACAGGAACGGCTCACCGTCGAGCCGCTCCCGCCAGCCGTCGCCGTCGACATCGACCAGGCCCAGCTCGTCGAGAAGCTGTTTCGCCTTCTCCGGGTCGTACGCCGCGTACGCCTCCTCCATTCCCTCCTCGTAGTACGGCCCCCCGCGATCGGTTGCGAACTGGGCCACCCGCCCCGTGCCACGCATGATCGTCTCCTTGATCTGATTGCGGTCCAGGGCGTGCGACAGCGCCGCACGAAAGCGCAGGTCGCCGAGGATCTTGCGGATCTCGGGATCCGCGTGGCCCATGTTCACCAGGTACAGCAGGATCTGGTTGGAGGGGTGCCGCGGCAGCAGCAGCTCGTAGCCCCCGGCTTCCTGATTCTCGGCAAACAGCGGGTAGTCGGCGATGGTCTCGAAGTGGCCGTCCATGTCCAGCTCGCCGGCTATCAGCTTCAGGTCGCCGACGTTCTTGTCCGCCACCAGCACGCTGTGCACCCGGTCGATGTACGGAAGCTGGTTGCCGGCGGTGTCGACGATGGCGTAATACGGGTTCCGTTCCCAGAAGAAGTCCCCCGTAGGTCCTATCTCGGTCAGGATGTACGGATCCAGCGTAGGCTGTTCGGTCGCGTTCAGCTGCAGGGTGACCACGTGCGAACCCCTGGTGCGCATCCCGAGGTAGAACTTCGGCCACTCCTCCTGGGTTTCGAATCCCTTCTCCTTCATCACCGGCAGCAACTCGTCCCACGAGGCGTGGTCCTTGTGGAACTGCTTCATGTAGTGCGCCGGCTGGATGAAGTTCTCCCAGCGATCCGGTCCGATGCCGGTACCGGGGAGAAAGCTGGGATTGGGATGGTCGAAGACGTATCTGAAGGTGTACCGGTCGACGATCTCCAGGCTCACCGTGGCCTCGCCCGCCGCCGCCTGCCAGCGCATCCAGGAAGGTGGGGAGCCCCGCAGATCCGAGTTGAGGAAGTCGTCGTTGAAGGCGTACGCGATGTCCTCGGTGGTCGCCGGGACACCATCCGACCACTTCAGACCCTTGCGAATCGTGAAGGTGTGGGTGTGGCCGTCGGCACTCTTGTCCCAACTCTCGAACACCCCCGGCTGGGCGCGCCACAAGCGCGGACCGGCGAACCAGTACATGCCGCCCGCTCCGTAGGGTGGCTGGTGGATCAGCCGCAAGGAATTGAAGAAGGCCATGTGGGTGTGCGCGCTGGGGCGGAAGTTCGGCACCCGGAGGGTCCCGCCGTAGCGTCCCACCTGTTCGAGGGGAATGATGACCAGCGGATTGTCGGGCAGCCGCTCCGCCACCGGCGGCAGCCCTCGGCCGGCGAGCATCGGAGACTCGCTGAACCCGGCAATCTCCAGCCCGGTGAGCCGCTGGTACTCGTCGATGTTGTAGTACCCGGGCTCCAGATCCGGGATGTCGGCGGCCGCGGTGGTTTCCGCCGCCGTGGCACCCTCGCTCTCACTCTCTGCGCCGGCGCTCAGCAGCGCCGCCGAGAAGAGCAGCAAGGTGGCGACAAACAGACCGTGCATAAACAGCTTCATTGGGTCCTCCTCGGTGTCCGCGGGCTCCGGCGTTCGACACCGCCCGCGGTCCGGACGTTCAGACTACGCCCGCCCTCCGGGTGCGTCAAATCACACGACGCGCGAGGTACTTCAGCAGAAGCCGTGTGCCCTGCGGGCACTACCGAAACGAGGCGCCCGCTGCCCGGTCGGACGCCTCGCGTAACCGCTACTCCTTGAAGAAGTACTGGTCGGAGTACTCGAGGATGGCGTTGCTGTCCCAGTCCAGCGCTTCGGCCCGGGCGATGTTGCCGAGCTTCTTCGAGAACACGAACGGGTGGCCGACCCCGGTAACAGTGCCGATCACCGGCAGGTGCTCGGTCTGCATGCGCCACGCGGTCTTCGCCGCCTCGGTCGCATCCGCCTCGTCCACCGCGGCCAGGTACGCCTTCTGGCTGTCGCGAATCGTGATGTACCACTGCGGCGGCTCGATCCCCTTCTCGCCACTGGTGTTGTACCAGTGGTTCCATGACACGTTGGCGACGGCGCCACCGAGGAACCATGGATCGATGGGAGTCAGCGTACCCGCGGCGTGCCACATCGTCACCATGTTCTCATAGCTGTTGCGCACCTTGGCGTAAGCGCCGCCCGACGTCTCCTTGACGTCGACGCGGATGCCGATCGCCTCCCAGTAGCGCTTGGCGAAGTCGGCTCCCGCGAGCGGCGCCTGCACCTGCGGGTACTCGAAGATGAACAGGAACGGCTCGCCGTCGAGCCGGTCCCGCCAGCCGTCGCCGTCGACATCGACCATGCCCAGATCGTCGAGAAGCTGTTCCGCCTTCTCCGGATCGTAGGCCGCGTACGCCTCTTCCATTCCTTCCTCGTAGTACGGCCCCCCGCGGTCGGTGGCGAACTGGGCCACCCGCCCCGTCCCGCGCATGATCGTCTCCTTGATCTGATTGCGGTCCAGCGCGTGCGACAGGGCCGCGCGGAAGCGCAGGTCGCCCAGGATCTTGCGAATCTCGGGATCCGCGTGGCCCATGTTCACCAGGTACAGGAGGATCTGGTTGGAGGGGTGCCGCGGCAGCAGGAGCTCGTAGCCCCCGGCTTCCTGATTCTCGGCAAACAGCGGGTAGTCGGCGATGGTCTCGAAGATGCCATCCATGTCCAGCTCGCCGGCGATCAGCTTCAGATCGCCGACGTTCTTGTCTGCCACGAGCACGCTGTGCACCCGGTCGATGTACGGAAGCTGGTTACCGGCGGTGTCGACGATGGCGTAATACGGGTTCCGTTCCCAGAAGAAGTCCCCCGTAGGTCCTATCTCGGTCAGGATGTACGGATCCAGGGTAGGCTGTTCGGTGGCATTCAACTGCAGGGTGACCACGTGAGCACCCCTGGTGCGCATGCCGAGGTAGAACTTGGGCCACTCCTCCTGGGTCTCGAATCCCTTCTCCTTCATCACCGGCAGCAGCTCGTCCCACGAGGTGTGGTCCTGGTGGAACTGCTTCATGTAGTGCGCCGGCTGGATGAAGTTCTCCCAGCGATCAGGTGCGATTCCGGTACCGGCGAGAAAGCTGGGATTGGGATGGTCGAAGACGTATCTGAAGGTGTACCGGTCGACGATCTCCAGGCTCACCGTGGCCTCCCCGGCCGTCGCCTGCCAGCGCATCCAGGCAGGCGGCGAGCCGCGCAGATCCGAGTTCATGAAGTCGTCGTTGAAGGCGTAGGCGATGTCATCGGTAGTAACCGGGACACCGTCCGACCACTTCAGACCCTCGCGAATCGTGTAGGTATGGGTGTGGCCGTCGGCACTCTTGCCCCAGCTCTCGAACACCCCCGGCTGCGCGCGCCACAACCGCGGGCCCGCGAACCAGTAGATGCCGCCCGCTCCGTGCGGCGGCTGGTGGACCAGCCGGAACGAATTGATGAGGTGCATGTGGACGTGCGCGTTGGGGCGGAAGTTCGGCAACCGGAGGTTGCCGCCGTAGCGTCCCACCTGTTCGAGGGGGATCATCACCAGCGGATTGTCGGGCAACCGCTCTGCCACCGGCGGTAGCCCTCCGCCGCTGAGCATCGGAGACTCGCTGAACCCGGTAATCTCGCGCCCGGTAAGCTGCTGGTACTCGTCGATGTTGTAGTACCCGGGTTCCAGATCCGGGATGTCGGCGGCCGCGGTGGTTTCCGCCGCCGCGGCACCCTCGCTCTCACTCTCTGCGCCAGCGCTCAGCAGCGCCGCCGAGAAGAGCAGCAAGATGGCGACTAGCAGACCGTGCATAAAAGGCTTCATTGGGTCCTCCTCGGTGTCCGCGGGCTCTCGCGTTCGACACCGCCCGCAGTCCGGACGTTCAGACTATGCCCTCCCTCCCGGCCAGTCAAATCACGGCGCTGCCAGTGGCTCTCCGCTCGCGACGTTGCGAAACCACTCGTGGACGACCCGGGGAGCGTGGCCGTCCACGTTGGCCGGCCCGTGGCCCGCCCCCAGGTCGCCCCCCTCGACGATGCGGGTGTCGATGCTCAGCCGGGTCCGGCCGGTCCGGTTGGGCCGGCTGGCGTGCAGATGAGCCCCGGAAAAGCACAGCAGGTCGCCGGGCTCGATCAGGACCGGGACCTCCGGCGCGCCGTCGAGCGGGGCCCGACACTCGGGCAGCAGCGGATAGCGCCCCGGCGCCGCGCGCAGTTTCTCGAGGTCCCAGTCGGCACTGGTGTTGGGCACCGGCCGGCCGAACAGCGTCGGCCATATCACCATGGTGGCCCCCGGTTCGACCGGGAACACCGGGCCCCAGAGGTTGATCTGAGCCATGACGTTGGAGCCCCAGGTGTCGCGGTGGGGAGGGAGATCCCGCACCCGGCGGCCGCGATGGGTATCGCCGCTCGGCTGCAGGCGCAGGATGAGGCGGTCGGCGTAAGTAAAGGCGAGGTCGAGGCCCAGAGACTCGATCAGCGATCGAAACGTGGCGCGCACTGCCGCGTCGCGCATGAAGGAACGCCTGAGGGCTGCCGCTCTCGCGAGGAACTCCACGCGGTCGAACCACTCCTGCGCCTCCGGCGGCGCCTGCGGAGCGAACGCCTCGCAGGCCAGCGCCCGCGCCCGCGCGACCAGCGCCGCCATCGCGGGCAGCCGCCGGAACACCAGGATCTCGCCGCGATAGAGCCGCCCCCGATCGAGCGGTGTCTCCGCCGCAGTCACCATGCCGTGATGTCGCGGTGGCCGTCCGTGGTCAGGCACCATGCAGGCGACCGGCACCCACGGGTCGTCGCGGCCCGCGGGCGGTCATTCGTCTTCGGCGGGCTCCTGGTCGCGGTCGCCGGCAAGCGCGGCCAGCGTGGTGCGGCGGGTCAGGACTCCGAGGAACCGGTCCCGCTCCCCGAGCACTGGGATCGGCAGGCGGTTTTCGGCGGCCACCCCGAGCAACTCGTCGAGAGATTGTTCCGCACGCGCGGTGGGGGCGTCGTCGCGGATCACGTCGCCGAGGTCGCGGTCGCCGCGCCGCGCCGCGGCCGCAACGTCGCTGATCAGCACCATGCCGCGGTAATGGTTGTCGGCATCGGTCACGAACCCCACCCTGCGCCCGTCGTGCTCCAGGGCCGCATGCGCGCTGCGCGGATCGGTATCGCACGCCAGCGACGTCACCGGATCCATCGCCAGGCCCGCGCTCAGTACGCGCGAACGGTTGACGTCCCGCACGAAGTCCTCGATGTACGAATCCGCCGGCGCGGTGATGATATCCTCCGGGGTACCGACCTGGATCACTTTGCCATCCTTCAGGATCGCGATGCGGTCGCCGAGCCGCAGCGCCTCGTCGAGGTCGTGAGTGATGAACACGATGGTCTTGTTCAATTCGCGCTGCAGACGAACTAGCTCGTCCTGCATGTCGCGCCGAATCAGCGGATCGAGCGCACTGAACGGTTCGTCCATCAGCAGGATCTCGGGGTTGGTGCACAGCGCCCGCGCCAGCCCGACACGCTGCTGCATGCCGCCGGAGAGTTGATTGGGACGCATCCCCTCGTAACCCTTCAGACCGACCACGTCGATCCAGCGCCGGGCACGCTCCCAGCGCTCCTCCTTGGCCATCCCCTGCACGCTCAGCCCGTAGGCGACGTTGCGCAGGACGTTGCGGTGCGGGAGCAGGCCGAAACGCTGGAACACCATGCTCATCCTGGTGCGCCGCAACGCCTTGATCTCCGCGGCGGTCAATCCCACGACGTCGACGCCGCCGATCAGCACTTCCCCCGCCGTGGGTTCTATGAGGCGGTTGACGCAGCGCACGAAGGTGGACTTTCCGCTCCCCGACAAACCCATCACCACGAAAGTCTCCGCTGCCTGGATGTGCAGGTTGACGTCGTGGAGGCCGATGGTGTGCCCGGTGTCGGCGAGAATCTCATCCTTGCCGGCCCCTTCCTGCACCCGTGCCAGCACATCCCCCGGCCGGGGGCCGAATATCTTGTACAGGTGTTGGACTTCGATGTCGCCGCGCTGCGAGGCGCCACCGTTCCCGCCGTGCACCGCATCGGCGCCGGGACTGCCGCTTTGGTCTCCGGGTCTCACTTCAGTCCCCACGACCGCCTCAGGCGCGCGCCGTCTTGGTCGGATCGAGCCGCACGCCGAATGCGGCCGTGATGCGATCGAAGATGATCGCCAGCGCCAGAATGGCGAGACCCGCCTCCAGCCCCATGCCCACGTCGGCGTTGTTCAACCCGCGCAGCACCTGCTGGCCGAGGCCGCGCGCTCCGATCATCGAGGCGATCACCACCATCGCCAGTGCCATCATGATCGTCTGGTTGACACCGGCCATGATGTTGGGCATTGCCAGCGGTATGCGCACTCCCCACAGGATCTGGCGCCCGGTAGCACCGAAGGCATCCGCCGCTTCTACGGTAGCGCTGTCCACCAGCCGGATGCCGAGGTCGGTGAGCCGGACGATCGGCGGGACGGCGTACACGAAGATGGCGAAAATCGCCGCCACGTTGCCAAGACCGAAGAAGAAGATGAAAGGGATCAGGTAGACGAACGGCGGCACGGTCTGCATTGCGTCGAGAAGCGGGCTGATTACCGCGCGCACAAATCGGGTGGTAGCCATCAGAATGCCCACCGGGACACCGACCGCCACCGTGATGGAAGTCGCAATGAACAGGATCGCCAGCGTCCGCATGGTCTCTTCCCAGAGGTCCATCATGCCGATGAAGACCAGCGCTGCCGCCAGGGCGAGCACGAGCGTGCGGTTGCGCGACGCACTCCACGCCACCACGCATATGATGGCAATCACCAACCACCAGGGCAGCCAGACCAGGGACGTTTCGACCTGGCGCAACAACACCAGCACCAGGCTGTTCAAGGTATCGAAAGCGCTGCCGAAGTTCCGGACCAGGAACTTCAGGCCATCGTTGGTCCACTCCCGGAGCGGGATCTGGCACCCTTCCGGAAACGCCGTGAGGATCCGATTGAAACTGCCGGCGCACTCCTGCAACCAGGTGGTCATGAATTGCAGATTCTCGAGTCCGACGCGATAAGAGTCAGGGCAGGCGCAACCGGTGCGCCTGCCCCGTCGCCGCCTCGAGGCGATCTACCGGCCGCGGAACTACCCGTCCAGTGCCGCCTGCACGCTACTGGCGACCGCGTCGGACACCCAGGCGGTCCACACGTCGGTCTCGTTCTTCAGAAACTCACGCGCGACATCGGCCCACTCCGCATCCATCTCACTCTGCTTCGCCAGGTACGCACTGACCATCATCTGGTCGATCTCGTACGCGCGCAGCAACTCGATCATCTCTTCCGTAACAGAATCCGCGAATTCCTTGCTTACGGCGACGTTGACGATCGACGGGGGAAAGGCGCAGCCGCGGTCGCCATCCCAGCATTCCTGCGTGAACTCCGGTTCCTCGAGTGGGATCATTGGGTAGGAGCCCAACAGCGGGGTGGGGCCCCAGTAGTAGCCGAGCCACGCTTCGCCCTTCTCGTAGGCGGCGGCCATCGACGCATCCAGCGCCGGCGCCGCACCGGGGCGGAAGTTGGTGAAGTGCTCGTCGAGGCCATATGCCTCCATCTTCTTGTTGTTGGTCAATTCGCACTGCCAGCCGATGATGCAGTTGTAGTAGCGGCCCTTGTCGGGCTGCTCGGGATCCTGGAACAACTGAGCGTACTTCGGCAGATCGGCCACCGACTTCAGGTCGGGCGCCATCGGTTCGATGCCGCGTTCGGGGTCGCCCTCGATCACGTAGCGCGGCACCAGGAACGACATCTCGGAGGCCTCCATGTTCAGGCCCAGGTCGAGCACTACGCCGTCGGCGGCCGCCGTGTGGAAGTCGTCGGGCGCGGTGTTGAACCAGATCTCCATGTTGATGTCGATGTCGCCGCGCACCAGCCCCTGGACCATCGGAATGGTGGACCCGGGGATGTCCGTGTACTCGCAGCCGAAACCCGCCTCCAGAATCTGTCCCGCGATATGGTTGTGCAACTGCGCACTGGGCCAGTCGAGGCCGGCGAACACGATCTCGCGACCGAGGCCGTTGCAGTCCATGGCGGCCATTGCGCCGTCGTCGTCCTCCCGGCTGGGCTCGGCGACCGCCAGTTGGGCCACCAGAGCCATGGCGACCAGGGCGGTCAGCAGCTTAAGCGATGCTCCTCCAAGAGTGAGCTGTTGGCCAGAGGCCATACTTCGTAATCTACGCATAGGATCAACGAGTATGACACAGTCCGAACCGCCGGTGTCAAGTGCGCATCCGAACAATCCGAACGAACAACAACGACGCGAACGAGCGAACGAAGTGCGGACGAACGGACGAAACGGTCCCGGCGTGGAGCGGTTGACTGCGGGTGGGCCGGCAGGTGGCTCGACAGCACCGTCGCGATGATGGGTCGCGACGTGTAGTGACCCCGCACTCGAGGGTAGTGGATTCTCTGCGGCTTTTTCGGCTGACTTTAGCGCCATGGAACCACGTCCGTTGCTCGACGTGGCGGGGTGGATCGGCATGGTCTCGCTGATCTCCGCCTACTGGCTGGTATCTACCGGCAGGCTGCGCGGCACCTCGCGGATCTACCAGACGTTGAATGTGATCGGGTCGGTCGGCCTGCTCGCCAACACTTTCTACTACCGCGCCTACCCGGCGGCGGCACTCAACCTGACGTGGCTGACCATCGGGGTGATCGCCTACGTGCGCGTGGTGCTCAGGGCGAGGCGCGAGGGTCGCCGTTAGGCCCGACGCACGGCCTACGGGCGCGCTGTCGGTCGACCGGCGGCGACCGGCCCGAATCGGTTGCCGGCGCGGCTCGCTGCTTCGCTTCGTGGCGCCACGGCGTCCGGGAGGCGGAGGGTCAGTGAGGCTCGCTCCAGAAGCGGCCGTGCGGCCAGAAGGTGCGGAAGTCGCGCGGGAACGAGGTGAGCGCCGGGATTCGGAGCAGCGGCTGGGCGTCAGGCGGCCCGCTTCTGACCAGGCCGGTGGTGGGATCCCACACGGTGTCCGACTGTGCGTCGCGAATCCCCTGCCCGTGGACGGCGAGTTCCACGACGCCGCTGCCGGTCCGGCGCGAGAACACGTTCCAGCGGTCCGGCGACCGCGGATCGGCCACCGCCGCAAGCGGGACTCCGGCCAGCTCGTCGTTGATCACGCCGGTGCTCCGGAGGGCCGGCACCGGGTAGGCGACCGCGGCGCCCTCCAACTCGACCACGATCACCATCGAGGCCAGGTCGAAGCCACTGCGGCCGCCGCGGGCGTTCAAGGCCACGGTATGGGGATACGCCTCTCGCCACGCGCCCCAACTCGTGAGCAGCGAAGGCAGCAGCTCCAGCCGCTGGCCGCGGCGCGGTCCCGCGATCGCCAGCCCCAGCGGTTGACTCCACACGCTGCCGGTGGCGTGGTCGAACCAGGTCATGGCGTTGCCCCACAGCCCGCCCTGGTTCCCGAACCAGATCAGCTCCCCTTCCAGCTCCCGGCGATGGACCATCGCCGTGGCGCACAGCGGTCACCAGGAGACGAGGATCGGCCAGTCGCCGATCGCGTCGTTCACCATCTCGCGGAAGTTCAGGAAGGAGACCGGATACGCCTTGGCACTGCCCTGATGCGCGACGCCGATCACCAGGGTGGCGTCGGGCCAGCGCACCCGGTCGGCCGCCACGAACTCCGGCTCGTAGACCGCGCGGATCACGCCGCGCGGCACCGACTGGTAGTAGCCGGGCGGCACCTCGCCGGCCTGCACCGGATCGTAGGAACTGGCGGCGGGGACCTGCGCGGCGGCGGCCGTCGCGACCGCCGCAAGCACCGCCGCCAGGATCAGCACGCGG
The DNA here is from genome assembly GCA_965203905.1 of Spirochaetia bacterium. GTDB lineage: Bacteria > Spirochaetota > Spirochaetia > SZUA-6 > Bin103 > Bin103. Next base: position 828,630 of record CBDBDQ010000005.1, read on the forward strand.
GGAATTCCAAGCAGCCGTGGCGGGCTGCTAGCTCCTGAAGAACAGGAACTTGCCCAGCGTGACGGCGACCCCGCCCGGGCTTCCGGGGATCGCATAGTCACCCTTGATGGTGTTCCCCAGGTTGGTGTTGGCGGTGTACACGGTGGGCGCCAGACCCACGGTGCCGATGATCAGCAGTTCCTCCGCGTAGAAGTCGAATATCTTCTCGCTCACCTCGAGGTACTCCTGCGACCCGTATTCCGAGCTGTAGCGCTGCACCAGGAGCGCGAACAGGTCCTTGATCTTCTGCGGCGGCTCCTCCCCGGGGAGCTTGCCGCCCTCGAATTCGTCCAGCTTCTGGCGACCGTCCTTGATCGCCTGCTCCGCCTCCAGCCAGACGTGCCACTTGGAACCCCAGCGGATCGTCTCCGGGCTGATGTTGTACTCGCGCAGCTCCTTGCGGAAGATCTCCGTCTCCGAGAGGATCTCGGTCTCACCGGCCTCCATGCGTTCGAACGTCAGCGCGTATTCCCCGGGCTTCAACAGCACCTTCAGCCCGATATCCTCCCAGTACTCCTTCACCAGCTCGTGCACGGTCACCGAGGTCGACGACATCGAGGTAGGATACTCGATGATCAGCAGCGCGGTCTTGCCATCGGGACGCAGCCGGAAACCGTCCGCGTCGCGCTCGGTCAGCCCCATTTCGTCGAGCAGCTCCTGCGCCGCGGCCGGGTCGTACCTGGCGTACGGATGCTCCTCTCCCCACTCCGGCTTGTAGAAGGAGGCGCTGGAATGCAGCGTCGCCTGACGCGGCACGGCTACCCCGAAGAACACGCTCTCGTTGATCTCGTCGCGGTTGATGGCGAGCGACAGGGCGCGTCTGAACCTGATGTCCTGGAAGATCTCGCGCAGCACCGGATCCGGATGGTTCTGATTCAGAAAGTAGGGCACCTCCGATCCGTTCCGGCCCGCCACCAGGGTCACTTGGTAGCCGCCCGGCTCCTCGTTCTCCTTGTACAACGGGTAGTTCTCGAACGACGTATTCATGATGGCCATGTCCGCCTCGCCGCTCATGATCTTGAGCTGATACACCTCGGGATCGACGATGGTGGAGACGATGCGGTCGATGTAGGGGAGCTGGTTGCCGGCCGCGTCCACCGCGTAGTAGTAGGGATTGCGCTCGTAGTCGCGGTAGGTGCTGGTGAACTCGGTGAATATCCACGGCTGCAGGCTGGGCTTCTCAAGGTCGGCCGCGGGCGCAATCTGATAGTGGTGATTGAACGCTTCCCACCAGTTGTCGAAGCCCTCTTCCTTGGCTAGGGCGTCCGCGTTTTCGTTATGGTTCATGTGCCACTTTTTGAGGTAGTGCTTGGGTGCAAAGCGTCCCCACTCGCCGCCCCGCCAACTGATCAGGCTCGACATGAACTTCGGAAACGTCTCGTCGAACTCGAAGCGGATGGTATGGTCGTCTACCTTCGTCACCTGCGACAGCGGCTCGGTGATCTGCCACTTCTCCACCTTCTCGTTGTAGAACATGTCCTCATACGCAAAGATGAAGTCGTCGGCCGTGAAGGGCGCCCCGTCGGACCACTTCATTCCCTTGTGCAGGGTGAAGGTATAGATCCTCTTGTCGGGCGATATGGCGAACCCCTTCATCAGCTCCGGAACCATCTCGCCGTCCTCGGTGATGCGCACCATGCGGCCGCCGCGTTCCGGCATCTCGGTCATGTCCTGCCACGGGTAGTTGTCCAGGGCGAACACCTGCAGGGTGCCCCCATAGCGGCCGATCTGCGGATCTGCCAAAGCCATCGAAGACAGCACAGGGGGTTCGTCGGGCAGCCTCTCCTCGACTGGAGGAAGCTCGCCGGCGGCCACCAGCGCCGCCAGCATCGGGGCCTCCTGGTAGGCACCGTCCGATGTCATTCCGGCGGCGGAGTCGGCCGTGGAAGTTTCCTGTTCTCCAGTCCCGAACGCCAGCACCGCGCTGACGGTCAGGACCACGATGACGGGTAGCGCGAGTCGTCTCATAGCATGCCCCTCCATTTGGGCTGAATTGAACCAACCTTGCAGATGGCCGCGCAACTGTCAAGAAAGCCCCTCACTTGCCCTTGCTTGCTTGCGGCCCTTGCGGACCTGCCGAACGACCTGGTCTGCGTTCGGATCGCGATCCCCGACGATGTTGCGCAGGAGTTGGCCGACGAGATCGATCCGGCGCTGCTGATCGGCCACGACTACCGCGCAACGCGACGTATCGGCGACGCCTGGTACGAGCGCGGAGAAAGCGCGGTCTTGTGGGTTCCATCCGTCGTGTCTCCGTACGAGTCCAACGTGCTCTGCAATCAACGGCACGCAGACTTTCCGCGCATCGTCGTGGGTGAACCCACCCCTGCTCGGGTCGATGCTCGTCTACCGTACCGAAGGTGATACCTGCGTGAGGTCGGGACTGCGGGGCGCGACCGGTTCCAGGATCGCGCGCCGCTCGGGGGTGAGGCGTTCCCGCAGCGCGGGGGAGAGCTGGTAGTTGAAGCGGGTGCGGATGTGCCGCGGCGAATAGCGGTACACCACGGTGCGGCGGTATCCGGGGTTGGTGCGCTCGGCGGAGCCGTGGGTCACGGCGTCGGTGAACAGCAGCACGTCGCCGGCGCGCAGGTGCACCTCGCGCATGCCCAGCGCGTCGCCGGCTCCCTGGCGCTCGCGGTTGGCCGAGGTGATCGGCTTGCCCTCCACCTCCAGCCGCGGATGCACCTCGGAGGCCTTGTGGCTGCCGGGAACCAGGACCGTGGGGCCGTCGCCGGGACCGATGTCGTTCAGCGCCATCAGCACGTTGATCTGGCCCACCATCCAGGCCCCGGTGTTGTGCTGGCGGAAGGTAAAGTAGCTGAGCGGCACGTGGCCGCCGGAGTGGATGAAGAGAAAGCCTCCCCTGGTGCGCACGTTGAGCAGGGTCTCGTGGATCGAAAGCCTGTTGACCGAATTGACGTAGCGGCTGACCAGGGGCAGCCAGGCCGGGTAGTCGATCAGGCGCTCGAACACCGCTCCCCCCTCCACGATGTTCTGGAAGTTCACGCCGTCGTCGGGGCCGTAGCTGTGCAACTCCACGTGACCGATCCAGCGCCCCTCCCGGACCTGATCACGCGGCCCCTGACGTGAGGGAGGGTCCTGCACGTAGCTCCAGTGGTCGTCCAGCCACCGGTTCATGGCGGCGAGATCGGCCTCGGCGAGCGCACCCGGCAATACCAGGTAGCCTTGCAGATCGAACAGGTAGTCGAGTTCCCGGTCCTCGGAGGAGCTTTCCATAGGGCTCACCCTGCCCTCAATCACAGCCTGCCGGCAACCCCGAGCCGCGTTTGACGACTGCCGGATCGGGGCCTATGGTGCAGCCTCCGTGGCACCGTATCGCGTCGCCCTGATCGGCACCGGCCGGGTCGGCTACCAGTTCAGCTTCAGCGCGCTGCCCGACAACCACGCCGCCGCGGTGGCGGCCAGTGGGCGCTGCCGTCTGGTGGCGGGCGTCAACCGCGGCCGCGACAAGCTGCTCCAGTTCGGCGACCGCTTCGGTGTCGACGCCCTGTACCACGACTACCGGCAGATGCTGGAGCGGGAACGGCCGGAGCTGTGCATCGTCGCCACCCACCCGGAGTTGCACTGCACCATGGTAGAAGAGTGCGCCGCCGCGCCCGCCACCCGCGCCATCATCTGCGAGAAGCCGATGGCCCTGTCACTGGCGGAGTGCGACCGCATGATCGCCGCCTGCGAGCGCGCGGGGGTGCTGCTGCAGATCAACCACAACCGGCGCTGGAACCCGCACTGGATCCAGGCGCAACGGCTGCTGGCGGCCGGCGCCATCGGCGAGTTGAACTACCTCCATTGCTACATGGACGGCTGCAAGCCGACACCGGCGTGGCGCAGCGCCAACGAGGGACCGCTGCTGCACGATTTCAGCCACTATTTCGACCTGCTGGACCTGTTCGCCGGCGAGCCGGCCTGGCTCTGCGGCATGGCCGAGCAGCGCGCCCGCCCCTGGGCGGTGGAAGACTTCAGCGCCGCCTTCATCAAGTTCAAGTCGGGCGTGACCGCCATCGCGCACGGCGCCGAGCTCACCGACTACGAGTACTGCAGCTTCATGCTGAGCGGCTCCAGCGGCGTGATCCGGATGCAGGACGAACGGGTGCGCCTGCTGCAGTCGCGGCCGGCCGGCAGCGAGCCAGACAGCGGCTTCCAGTGGCGCCGGCTCGCCGCGTCTGCGGTCGAGTCCCCGCCCGACGCCTCAAGTTACAGCGTCGCGCTCAACGAACTGCTGGACGCGGTGGAGGGGAAGGCGGAGTTGCGCAGCGACGGCCGCATCGGGCGCCGCTCGCTGGAGATGATCATGGCAGTATACCAGTCGCAACTGCAGGGCAACCGTCCCGTCTCGTTTCCGGTGACCCTGACCGATTCGGGAGTGCAGGCGCTGCGCTCGGCCGGCCAGTTTCGTTCCGTCTCCACCACGCCATGATGCGTTGACGCGGCGGGAGGTGCCGCGTACGGTGACAGCCGGATTGATGATCGCTACCGTGTTGCAGCCGCACGACAACCGGTGGCCATGCCCACCGGAGCCTAGTCGGCAGTAGTGGGTGCCGGGATGAGCTCGTCAGCAGAATCGACAATATCTACCGTACCGGGCTCAGCGGCGAGAATCACGTTGCAAGAGAGTTCAGTGGGTTCGAGATACCTGGCCTTTCGTGCCGACCGCGAGACCGTGCTTACCTTTGCCAACCTGCAGTTGGGACGTTTTTTTCGTCGTATGCTACTGGATCCGGTGCAGGGGCTGGTGGTACTGATGGCACCGGACCGCGTGCATGAAGACACCAGGGGCCAGATTGAACGTGTAGTCGACGGCTTCGCCGCGCTCCTGGGGTTGAGCAGAGCACCCTTGGGCTCTACCCGCCTGCGCCGTTTGCTGGATCCGCAGAACACCGGTGCGGAGCCGGACTGCTGCTTCTATCTGGGTGCGAACGCGGCGGCATACCGCCAGGCCAGAGCTCAGGGAGTCGAAGCCGCCGATCACTACGTGTTGCACCATCCTGTGGACTTGGTCGTAGAGGTAGGCGTTACTCACGAAGACCAGAGCGAACAGGACTTCTACCGCGATCTGGGAGTGCCGGAGTATTGGCAGATCAGAACCGTCGACGGCCTTGATCTCACCATTCGGTTTCTGGACTTGCAGGCTGCGCAGCGGCCGTCCGTCAGCGTGTCCAGGGCGCTGCCCGGAGCGACGCCGGCGGCCATCCGCGATGCCTACCAGGTGGTTCTCGGCGAGGATGACATCTTTGCACTCCGTGGGCCGTTGCTAGCGCTGTTGCAACGTCACGGGATCGTGGAGCAGGTGGAATCCGGCCAATAATCGGCGCTCTTCGACGAGGACCTTGCACCCGCGAGCCGATTAGAGCCCCTCGCTACGTGGGCGGCGTTGCGCCTGTGGTGCCCGGCCGGGGTTCAGCGTTGCCGGGCTCGGCGCCGCCGTAGCGCGGCAGCCAGTATTCCAGCCAGGTGCGCTGACAGCGCCGGTCACAGAGGCACAACGAGCGCCCGGCATGCTGCGCGCGCCAAAGCCGTCCCACGATCATCTTGCCGCACAGGTCGCAGCGCGCGGTGGTGGTGGCGTACAGGGCGTCGGGAATCGGCTCCCAGTGTCCCTCGGCGTCGCTCACGGCCCCGAGCGTAGCCGTGCGGTGGCGACCGCGTCCAGGCGCCAGCCGGCGGCGGCATCCGGCACCAGGGCCACGCGGTACACCTCGCGCGCCTGACGTTCGCTGAGCACCCCGTCGCGCACCTCCTCGCACACCAGCTCCGGGTCGCGCTGCGCGGGCGGCCCGTACCCGCCGCCGCCGGGACTGACGATCTCGATGCAGTCGCCTTGGCGGACCCGGATGTCCGCGAACTTGTTGGGCGACACCGTGCCGAACGCCTCGCTGAAGGTGCCCCAGGCTTCGTCGCCGTGCCTGCGGATACGCAGCGCTCCCGGGCTTCCCGGCTGGCCGCCGAACAGCCCCCAGGCCCCCGTCTCGTGGCGGTCCATGAAGCTGGACACCGTGATCTCCGGCGCCCGCGCCTCGATCACGCGCCGGCTGCCGGCGCCGCCGCGGCTGCGGCCGTGGCCTGCCGAGTCGTCTGCCAGGCCATAGCTGTGGGTGAGCCACGGGTAGCGGGTCTCGAACACCTCCACCGGCGTGTTGCGGCAGTTGCCGTTGATCGGACACTGGATGTCGTTGCCGTCGCCGGTTGCCTTGCCGCCCCAGCCGCAGCCTTCGATGTGGTAGTTGGCGTAGAACTCGCCGCTGCGCGGATGGGTGCCGCCGAACAGGAAGTTGCAGGAGCTGGCGCCGGTGGCGGCCGCCACCCGCTCGGGCAGCGCCGCCGACAGGCAGCCGAACAGGACGTCGACGATGCGCTCGTGGATCTCCGAGTTGCCGCCCACGCTGGGACCGGGATGCTCGACGTTGACCACGGTGCCGGGCGGAATGATCAGCTCGATGGGACGGTAGCAGCCGGAGTTGCGCGGAATGGTGCGGTCGGTGAGGTTGAGCATCGCGTTGTAGGTGGCCGAGGCGGTGACCCCGTAAGTGCAGTTGCACGGGCCCTGCGCCTGCGGGCTGGAGCCGTTGTAGTCGAAGATGATGCGCTCGCCGCGCACCACCGCGGTGCAGTGGATGCGGTACCGCTCGTCCGCCACCACGCCGTCGTTCTCGATCCAGTCCTCGAACGCGTACTCGCCGTCGGGGATCTCCGCGATCTCGGCACGCATACGCCGCTCGGCGTAGTCCATGAGCTGCTTGCCGGCACCGAGCACGGTGTCGAAGCCGTAGCGGTCCAGGAGCTGGTGCAGGCGCCGTTCGGCGACCGTGAGCGAGCCGATCATGGCGTGGAAGTCGCCCCACGAGGTGCGCGGCGTGCGGTGGTTGGTGAGGATGACCTTCCAGAGGTCGTCGACGTACTCGCCGCCGCGCATGATCTTCACCGGCGGCAGCCGCAGACCCTCCTGGTAGATCTCGCGGGCGTCGGCGGCGAATCCGCCCACCGCCTTGCCGCCGATCTCGGTGAGATGGGCGATGTTGCCGACGAAGCCGTACAGCTCGCCGCGGTGGTACACCGGCTTGATCACGGTGTGCTCGGGCAGGTGGCAGCCGCCGCGGTAGGGATCGTTGTGCATCACCACGTCGCCGGGAGCGAAGTTCTCCAGGCCCACCTCGGCGATGGTCCACTGCATGGTGTAGAGGATCGCCCCGATCTGGGCCGGGCAGAACTCGGCGTAGGAGACCATCTGCGCGTCGCGGTCGAACACCACGCACGAGAAATCGAGCCCCTCGTTGAAGATCGACGAGTAGGAGGTCTTCATCATCGCCAGCCCCATCTCGCGGCAGGTGTTGACCAGGTAGTTGTTGATGATGGTGAGGGTGACGCTGTCCAGTTGCTTCGCCATCGTTCAGGCCTCCTCGGGCGCCGTGGCCGGCAGCGTGAGGATGAGGTTGCCGTGCGGGTCCACGGCCAGTCGCACCCCGTCCGGCACGAAGGTGGTGGAATCGAGCTCCTCGATCACGGCCGGGCCGCGCAGCTCGGTGCCCGCCGGCAGCCGGTCGCGGCGGTAGTAGCCGCATTCAGCCGGACGCTGCGGCTCAGCCTGGACGCCGGCTGCGGTCGCGGCGGGTGCGGCCGGCGCCGGAGGCGATGGCTCCGGGGGCGCGTCGGCTGCGCCCCCGGCACGTGCGGCCCGGGCGGGCGGACGGGCTCCGGCGGCCGCCGAAGCCGGTACCGCCATGACGGCCGTGGGCTCCGCCGCGGTTTCGGCAAGCGACGCCTTGAGATGCACCAGCTCCACCGGGTGATCGGGGAACTGGTAGCCGAAGAACTCCTCGTGGCGGCGGTGGAAGCGCTCCACCGCGGCGGGCAGGCCGTCGGCGAACCGGTACTCCACCTCCTGTTCGTAGTTCTGCTGCGCGTAGCGCATGCTCAGGCCGAGCCGCTCGCGGGCCGCGCCGCGCAGCCCCTCAGCCTCGATCTCGCGCCGCCCTTCCTCCAGCATGGTACGAAAGCGCGCGGCCAGCTCCGCATCGTCCACCTCCGAGTGCCGCACCCCCAGCGTCTGCATCCGCTCCACCCGCAGCCGCGCCAGGGCGGCCCCGAAGGCCGAGCACAGACCCGGATGCGGCGGCACCACCACCCGGCGGATCCCCAGCTTGGCGGCGATGGCCGCGGCGTGCAACGGCCCGGCGCCGCCGAATGCGACCAGCACGAAGTCGCGCGGATCGATCCCGCGCTCGATGGTCAGCAGGCGGATGGCATTGGTCATGTTCTCGTCGGCGAGGTCGACGATGGCGCGCGCCGCCGCTTCCCGCCCCAGTCCCAGCGCGCGCGCCAGCGGGTCGATCACCGCCACCGCGCGCTCCGGGTGCAACGTCAGTTCCCCACCCAGGAAAAAATCGGGGTTGAGCCGGCCCAGCACCAGGTTGGCGTCGGTCACGGTGGCGGCTTCACCGCCGGCGCCGTAGCAGCCGGGGCCGGGCCGGGCGCCCGCGCTTTCCGGTCCCACCGCCAGCATGCCGCCTTTGTCAATGCGGGCGATGGAACCCCCGCCGGCGCCCAGGGTGCGCACCTCGATCACCGGAATCGCCACCGGCAGCCCCCACTCGATCTCGTAGTCGGTAGTGAAGTGCGGCTCTCCCTCCAGCAGCAGTCCCACGTCGCAGCTCGTGCCTCCCATGTCGAGGGTGATCGCCTGCGCGAAGCCCGCCCCCCGCGCGAAGTGGGCGCCGCCGATCACGCCGCCCGCGAGGCCCGAGAGCAGCAGCTCCACCGGCCGCTCCGGTGCCTGCGGGAGCCCGGTGGTGCCGCCGTCCGACTTGAGCAGCGAGCAGGGAGCGTTCACGCTGCGCTCGCGCAGCGCCGCGCCGATGCTCGGGCAGTAGGCGCTCAACAGCGGCTTCAGGTAGGCGTCGGCCAGCGTGGTGCTGGAGCGCTCATACTCCCGCCACAGCGGCGCGACGCGGTGCGAGAGGGAGACCGGGATGCCGGGAAAGCGCCGCTCCAGGAACGCGCCGAGCTGCAGCTCGTGGGCCGGGTTCAGGTAGGAGAACAGCAGGCACACCGCGATCGCCTCGGGGGTGCGCTCCGCGACCTGCGCCGCGAGCCCCTCCAGGGCCGCCGCCTCCAGCGGCACCACGACCTGGCCCTGGGCGTCGATCCGCTCGACCACCGGCAGGCAGTTGCGGCGCCGGACCAGCGGCCGCGGCTTGAGCCAGTGCAGGTCGTACTCGCTCTTGCGGTTGATGCGCTGGATGAACGGGATGTCCTCGAACCCCGCGGTGGTCAGGTACAGCACCTCGGCCCCGCGCCGCTGCAGCACCGCGTTGGTGGCCACCGTGGTGCCATGCACGATGCGCTCGATGGCGGAGCCCGGCACCGCGGCCTTGTCCAGCACGCTCAGCAGGGCGCCCAGCGGTGCGTCCGGCGTGGACGGCGCCTTGGCCACCCGCACCGACCCGTCGCTGCCAATCGCCACCAGATCGGTAAACGTGCCCCCGGTGTCGATGCCCAGCGCCAGCGAGCCCGCGGCCGACTCCGCCACCTCGCTCACCCCTGATTCTTCGCTCAACACGTCACTTGCAGTTCATACGCGCCGGAGCGGTGGCTTGCAACACGGCCCACTCGCTCCGCCGTAAAGCGCGACAGTTTAGGCCAGAGGCATCCAAGCCGGACGGGCTTGGCGGGCCGGCGGGCCGGCGGGCCACGCAAGCTTGACGGGTGCCCGGTGCGGCGGATAATCGACTGATCCTTATTTCGGGAGGCAATGATATGAAGCACGTCTGTTTCGTGCTCCCGTGGCTGCTGTTTTCGGCCGCGGTGGCTGTCGCCGGAGGCGACACCGAAGTGACGGAAGAGTCATCCGCGGCGAACACCATGCCCATGGCGGAGACCCGGTACCACGAAGCGCCGATGCTCGCCGAACGGGTCGCTCAGGGGCTGCTGCCACCGGTGGACGACCGGCTGCCCGATGTTCCCTTCGTCGAGCAGGTGGTGGAGGAGATCGGGACCTACGGCGGCACCTGGCATCGAACCACGCTGTCGGCCAGTCCCGTCTATCAACCCGGAATCCCATCGTATCGCGGCACCGATCGCCTGGTGTGGTACAACCGGGACACCTTCGAGATGCACGCCGAGGTACTGGCAGAGCTCGAGCGTCAGAACAGCAGCCGCACCTGGGTCATGCACATGCGGAGCGGACTCCGTTGGTCGGACGGGGAGCTGTTCGACGCCGACGACATCATGTTCTGGTGGAACGACGTCGCGCTGAATGAACAGATCGTCGCGAACCTTCCGAGTTGGCTCAGAGTCGGTGGCGCACCTTCTACGGTCGAGAAGATCGATGAGTGGACGGTGAGCTTCACCTTCGCGGAACCGCATCCGCACTTCATGAAGTTCCTGATGGTGAGCGGAGAGGTGATTCCGCGCCATCCGCGCCACTACATGGAGCAGTTCCACCAGACCTACGCCGATGAGGCCAAGCTTGCCGCGCTGTTGAAGGAACGAGGATTCGAGACCTGGCCCGAACTCTATACCTTCGCCGCAAATGAGAGGTGGTCCACCGTGCCGGCGCCCGAAAAACCCCGGCTCGACCCCTGGATCACCATCTCGGCACCTTCGATGGGGCCCTTCGTGCTGGAGCGCAATCCCTACTACTGGAAAGTCGATCCCGCTGACAACCAGCTCCCCTACATCGACGAGGTCGTGATCGACTTCGTGAGCGATGTTCAGACCCAGAGCTTGCGGGCCATCTCCGCGGAGCTGGACGCGCAGCGCATCATGGACATTACCATCCTGCCGGAGCTGCTGGAGGCGGAACGGCGCGGAGAGCTGCAGGCCTGGCATCGACGCGGCAAGAATCCGACCCGTCTGGACTTGTCGTTCAACCTCACCCACGACGACCCGGAGCTGCGCAAGATCTTCCAGGACAAGCGCTTTCGCATCGCCATGTCACATGCCGTGAACCGGGAAGAGCTCTCCCTGCTCGGCTATGGAGGCCTGGTGCAGCCGACCCAGATCGGACCGTACCAGGGCACGCGATTCTATAACGAGCAGCTCAAGAACGCGTACCTGGAGTACGATCCGGACAAGGCCAACGCGCTGCTCGACGAGATCGGCCTGGACCAGCGCGACGGCGACGGTTATCGCCTGCGGGCCGACGGCGAGCGCTTCTCGTTCGTGCTCATGAACACGCGCGGCGACCGCATTCCGCAGGATCCGATGGAGATGGTCACCGACTCCTTCGAGGACCTCGGCATCGAGGTGATCATGAAGTGGGGTGAACGCCAAGGAAACGTGTTGAACACCGGAGAGTGGGATGCGATGCTCGGCGCCGGTCACAACACGGTACCGTTCGGCTTCGAGATCGGAACCGGCGCGGGACACGTCGTGCCGCTCACCGGTGGGCCGAACAACCTGTGGTTCGGCTACTGGGCCAACGACTGGGCGCGCTGGTTCGTCAGCAACGGAGAGGTTGGCGAGGAGCCTCCCGAGCTCATGAAGCAGATCGTGGCGACGTACCGCAAGCTGCAGGTGTCCGAGGATCCCGCCGAGATGAGAGTCCTGGCCAAGGAGATCTTCGACATCGCCCACGAAAACCTGTGGGTGATCGGCTACGTGAGCGACCCCGGGATGGGATTCGTGGCGAGCAACAACATGGGAAACATCGGCGACAGCCCGATTCCCGCCTCCCCGGTCGGCCCGAGCGTACTGCCGGTAGACCAGTTCTTCTTCAAGAGCTGACGGCGCCGAACCGACACCGCGAACAGCACGGCAGGGTCCACGCAAGAGTGGACCCTGCCACGTTACCTACTGCTGTTTGATGAAAAACTGGTCGGCTTTGACGCGTACGTCGTACATGATCCGTTCTCCCTGAGGAGCCACATTGCCGAACTTCGTGGCGGCGACGAAGAACTCGCCGGGATGGGCGACGATGCCGATCACCCAGAGGTTGTCCAGCGCAATGTCGAAGATCTGCTTGGCGATCGCCTTGCGCTCCTGCTCCGTGATGGCAGTCTTCAACTGCTCGTTGAGGTCGTACAGATGCTTGATCAGCGCGGGTGGTTGTTCGCCGCGGGTACCGTCCGAGGCCAGCCAGCGGGACCATTCACCCGCCCAGTAGCCGGGGTATGAAGTATCCGCGCTGCGCGCCCAGGGCACATAGTGTCCGCCGATCTGATCGCCGGTGTAGATGCTTCCGGTATGGTGGCCGGCACCGACGAAGGCGTTCCAGTCCCCGGTCTCCAGCTTGTCCCAGTTGGCGTCACCCCACTTGATGATGGTCTTGACGCCGATCGCCGCAAGGTAGTCGGAGAGCAGCTCCATCACGTCCTGGCTTATCAGGTCGCCACGACTGTTCATGAGCACGAACTCAAGCGTCTTGCCGTCGCCGCGCTGCCGATAGCCGTCGCGGTCGCGCCCGGTCAGCCCCATCTCATCGAGCAGGCCGTTGGCCTTGTCGGGGTCGTGCTCAAGATACGCGCTCTTGAGCTCCGCGTGATAGAACGGCTCGCCCGGCTTGGGGCCCGACTGTACGGGCCAGGAGAATCCGAAGTACGCGATGCGGTTGATCTCGTCGCGATCGATGGCGTGGGAAACGGCAATGCGGAAGCGCTTGTCCTGAAACACCTCGCGCAGTCCGGGATCGTTGTCGGTCAGGTTGAACGCCAGGTCGAGACCGGTGTGATTCGGCCCCGGCCAGCCCCACGCCTGCAGCTCGCCCGCTCTGTCCAGCTCCATCAGGTCGGACCAGATCTCCTTGCCGAAGATCCGCTGCCCGTCCAGCTCGCCGGCAATGGCACGCAGATTCATGGTCTGGATGTCGCTCACCAGCTCGATCACCACCTGATCGATGTAGGGAAGCTGGTTGCGAGCCTTGTCAACCGAACCATAGAACGGGTTGCGCTCGAACACGAGCGGCCCCATGGAGGGAACCGACACCGGCATCCAGGCGTGCAGGGTGGGTTTCTCCGGGTCGGGAACGCGCCGCCAGGTCTGATTGGCGTGGTGTGTGAACAGCTCGAACCAGGTCTCGAAGCCGGCCTCCTTGACCTTGCCGGCGAGCTCTTCCTGGTCGGCGTGGTCCTCGTGGAACTGGCTCAGGTAGTGTTTCGGATAGCGGGCCATGACTTCGCCGCGTACCGCCGCGATCCGGTCGAACAGCGGGAACGGAGCGTCCCACTCGAACCGCACCGTGTAGTCGTCGACCTGGGACACCCGTGCCGCCTGACCGCCGGCCGTCCAGTAGGAAGGCAGCTTGGGGGTGACCTTCTCATTCCGCACCGCATCGTTCCACCAGAACATGATGTCCTCGGAGGTGAACGGCGTTCCGTCCGACCAGCGCAGGCCTTCCCTCATGTCGAAGGTCCAGGTGGTGGCGTTGTTCTGCATCTCGAGCGCCTCGACGTGAACCGGATAGACCCGTGCTTGCCAGTAGTCGATGATCATCAGCTTGTCCAGTTGCCGGTAACCGGGGATTCCCGGACCTCCCACCGGACTCGCCGCGCGGGTGGTCCGGTACCAGGTGCCTCCGTACGTGCCGATCTCCTGCTCGACCTCGCGAACGAAAGGATTCGCCGGCAGGCGATCGTCCACCGGAGGCAACTCGCCGGCGGCAACGCGGGCGGCCAACATGGGCGCCTCGTTGTACTTGCCCGCGGGCACGGCGGCAGTCTCCTGTGGCGCCGCCGTCTGTTCGGTTTCCCCGGTCGCAAAACCCGACACGGCGACGCCTGACAGGAGCAGCACCAGCAGCGTGCGCTGCACGCATTTCGTACTCATGACTTCACCTCCTCGCTTCGTGAAGCGGTAGCCGGTCAATCTACCTCACGCCCATACCCCTGTCAAATCGGCGTACGCCTGGTGGCGTGAAGGAGAGCGCGGTGCATGATCGTCAACCGGGCAACTCGCCTCGCCCGACACCGCGCGGTCCCTGATGCTCCGGGTGCTGCTCAGTCGGTGACGAAGTGCTGGTAGAGTGGCTGCACCGCGGGCGGGAGCCGCTCGAACACCTCCCGCATTATCGGTAGGGAGTCGTAGTTCTTGCCCCCGGTGGCGGCCACCATGCGCTCATGGTCGGGGGTGCCGCGAATCGTGGGGGTGAGGTTCAGCCACCACGGAGCGTAGCGAATGATCAGGGCCACCCGCGCCTCGCTGCTGACGTTGGGTGCCACCGCGTGCCACAGGCGGCTGTCGTAGAGCAGCACGCTGCCGGCGCTGCCGGTGACCTGGGTCTGCTGCGGATGGGGCCCGTCACGGTCGAAGCCGCGGAGCGTCTCTCCGGCCGGGTTGTCGGTGCGCCGATGGCTGCCGGGAACGATGAAGGTACCGCCGTTGGCGGCGCTGAACTCGGTGAGCATCCAGATGCTCGAAAGATGCATCAGAGCGTCGGGGTAGGGCGCCTTCACGTGGGTGGAATTGGTGGCGTTGTAGGGCCAGTCGGCGTGCCAGTAGCCGCGCTCGCTGCCGGGGTTGGTGATCACGCAATCGGTGCACGAGATGCGCACGAAGTCGCCCAGCAGTGCGTTGGCGGCGCCGAGGATGCGCTGCTCTGCGAGATAGGGAGCGAAGCACTGGGTTGCGTTGATTACCTGCCTGAGGTTGTCGACCCCCGCCGCGCCCACCCGATGGCCGCGCGACCGCGTCCTGGCCAACTCCGCGGCGGCCGCCTGCCGATGGGCGCGTTGCGCCGCAACCACTTCCTGCCGTACCTGCCCCACCTTGCCGGCCGGGATCACTTCGGGGACGACGCAGTAGCCGGACCTGGCCATTGCGCCCACGATGGCCGCTACGCTGTTGCCGGTCTCCATGGTCGCGAAGGTGGCGCCGCTCATGGCGTGGGTTCTCCGGCTCGCGAGTGGCCGCGCTGGAAGCGGAAGGAGTACAGCTCCGCGTCCCTGAGGAAGAAGCGCAAGGAGCGCCAGTTCGCTGACTCCCGGGCGCTCGCCGGAAGCTCCGGCCGCCCGTTCCAGGTGACCGTGTGCGCCACCGAGTCTCCGGTCATCGCGTCACAATCCTGCTTCGCGCAACCCGCGATCACCGTGTCACTGCGATCGGCCAGCTCGACCCGGACCGAGCCGCCGGGGCGGCAGCGCGCGTTGATCTGCAAACGATCGCCGTCGCTGAGTACCGGGTGGGTGACCACGATCCCCTCGCGCAGGCGGTTGGCTGCCAGCGAGGCGAAGCCGTGCCGGCGCAGCGTCACCAGCCCGAGGCCCGCCGAGGCCCGCTCGGGATGGCGCGCTTCCGCGTGATCCAGTCCCTCGTTCGAGCCCGCCAGCCACCAGTCGTGGTGGTAGTTGAAGCCGCCCTGGTAGAACCAATGTTCGTCTCCCACGTCGATCGGCTGGCTGAACAGACTGACCATGTAGGCATCCCAGTGTTCCGCGCCGCGTGGTTGCAGAAACGGCCTGCGGTTCTTGGTCGGTTGCCAGTGCAGGCCGTCGCGGCTCATCAGGAGCTGTACCTCGATGATGTTGTCGACCTGGTGGAAGACACCGACGGTAGCGAGGTGCAGGGAGCCGAGACGGAACTGCGCCATGCCGTAGTACGACACGTCGAGCTCGTGCTCGTCGTCGTCCGGCGTGGCGACCAATACGGGATCGCTCCAATGCAGGAAGTCGGAGCTGCGGCTCTGCCAGATGCGCCGCTTGCTCATGGCCAGCGGCTGGTATGGCTGGTGCGACCACAGGAAGCCGGCGCCCTTGCGCGGCTGGCGCAGGTTGACGGCGCCCGGTTGCCCGCCGAGGTGGGCGCGGATGTTGACCACGAATTCCCGCGCCTCGGGATCGTAGAACGCCGTGTTGACGTCCCCGGGCCGGTTGCCCTGTAAGCCGAAGCGCGGGGTCTCGTCGTAGAGTCGCCAGTGGATGCCGTCGGGGGAGTGCACGCAGTGGGTCTGCCGATGGCTCCCGGAAGCATCGCTCCAGATGTGGCGCAACATGGCGCGGAACCGTTCTTCCCGGCGCGGGGGGTGCGGGTCCAGGACGACGGTCATCGCATGGGCGTCGCCGAACGCGCCGCCCCCCAGTACGATGTTGGTCTTGCTGCCGCCGACCCGGCGCACGTCGAGCTCCGGTTTCTCCCAGATCAGCCCATCGCTGCTGCACGCGTAGAGCTGGGTGGCACGCAGGTCGAAGTTGACCGGCGGCCGATCTCCGGCCCGTGCGCCCTGCGCCGGAACTCCGCTCTGGTCCTGATACCAGCACTTGAACAGCCCGTCCGCGGGATCGCGCAGGACCGTGGTGGAGCCGTAGTAGGCGGCCCACATCACCTGTTCCCAGGGGCGGTCCTCCGTGATCAGGGGCTGCTCCTGCTTGCGCTGCGGAGTATGCCAGCTCCGCTTCACGTCCTGCACCGAGGCGATCAGGAGGTCGTCCACGAAGGTCTGGACCTCCTCTGCCGCGTTGAGCATGGTGCTGTCCCAGCTTCCGATGTTCATGCCTGTCCTCCACTGCTCACTCCACGCAGGTCCAGGTCAGCGGCGAAGTGGCACGCCGCCTGGTGACCGGCAGCCTGTCGCATCGGCTCCAGCACGGGTGTCTCCTGCCGGCACCGGTCGGCCCGATACCGGCATCGCGGATCGAATGCACAACCCTCCCGCACCGCGCCGGGATCCGGCACGTCGCCTTCGAGGATCACGCGCTCCACCCGGTGATGCGGATTGGGATCCGGAACCGCGGTCAGCAACGCTTCAGTATAAGGATGGCGGGGACCCGAGAACAGCTCCTCGGTCGGCGCCAGCTCCACGATAGTGCCCAGGTACATCACCGCGACCCGGTCGCTGACGTGCTCGACCACGCTCAGATTGTGGGAGATGAACAGGTACGACAGATTGTGCTGCTGCTGGAGGTCCTGAAACAGGTTCAGGATCTGCGCCTGCACCGAAACGTCGAGCGCCGAGGTCGGCTCGTCGGCCACGATCAGGCTGGGGTTGAGGGCGAGAGCGCGGGCGATCCCGATGCGCTGTCGCTGGCCGCCGCTGAAGGCGTACGGGTAGCGCCGCAGGTAGTGCGGATCGAGGCCCACGTCCTGCATCAGCTCGACCACCCGGTCGTCGAGCACCCTGCCCCGTGCCAGCCGATGGATGATCAGCGGCTCGCCGATGATGTCGCGTGTCGTCATGCGCGGATTCAGCGACGACTGCGGATCCTGAAACACCATCTGGATGTGCCGGCGCGCGGCGCGCAGATCGCGCGTGCTCAGCGCATTCATGTCCACCACCCCGCTCTGGTGATGGAACAGGACGTTGCCGGTGATCGTCGCCTCCTGGCTGCGCACGCTGCCCATGATGGTGAGGCCGAGGGTGGTCTTGCCGCAGCCGCTCTCTCCCACCACGCCCAGGGTCTCCCCCTGTTCGAGCGAGAAGCTCACGCCGTCGACCGCCTTGATGCTGCCCGACACGTTGCGGAACAATCCCTCCCGCACGTGGAAGTGGGTCTTGAGATCCGCCACCTGGAGCAGGCACCCGGAAGATTCCGCTCCGGTCGTGGCCGCCTCAGCCATCCCCGTGGTCACCGTTGCCGTACAGCACGCAGCGCACCTGGCGGCCGCGGGCGGTAACGAGCGCGGGCTGCCGCACCTCGCACCTGTCGTGCTGGGCCTGCTCGCAGCGCGGCTCGAAGTAACAGCCCGCCGGTCTCGTATACGGGTCCGGCACGGCGCCGGCAATTGCCTTCAAGCGCTGTCGGGAGCGCTCGCCGATGCGCGGGATCGACTCCAGCAGGGCCCGAGTATAGGGATGCAGCGGGTCGTCGTACACGTCGACGAAGCGCCCTTCCTCCACCACCTTGCCCAGGTACATGACGATCACGCGATCGCACAGGTGGGCGATCACTCCCAGATCGTGGCTGATCATGATCATCGACATTCCGTATTGCCGCTGCAGTTTCCTCAGCAGCTCCAGGATCTGCGCCTGGATGGTGACATCGACCGCCGTGGTCGGCTCATCGGCGATCAGCAGCCGGGGGTTGCAGGCCAGCGCCATGGCGATCATGGCGCGCTGCCGCATCCCGCCGCTGAGCTGGAAGGTGTAGGAGTCGATGCGTTTCTCGGGACTCGGAATGCCGACATCACGCAGCAGCGTCACGGCCCTGGCGCGCGCATCCTGCGGTGTCCACGAGCGGTGGTGCAGAAGCATCCCCTCGGTAATCTGGTAGCCAATGGTGTAGAGCGGACTGAGCGCCTCCATCGGCTCCTGGAATATCATGGAGATCTGCTTGCCGCGGACGTCCCGGACTTCCCTGCCGAATGGACTCAATGCGGCAAGATCGACCACTCCGTCGTCAGGGGTGTGCAGCAGGATCTTCCCCGACACGATGCGTCCCGGCCACGGTACGACGTTCAGAATCGACAGTGCCGTCACCGACTTGCCGCAGCCGCTCTCGCCCACGATGCCGAGCGTTTCGCCGCGCTCGAGGCGAAAGCTGACCGAGTCGACGGCGCGCACCGTGCCCTCCTCCAGCTCGAAGTACGTGACAAGGTCGTCGACCTCCAGCAACGGCCGGTGCTGCGACGGTTTCGGGGCGCTAATGGTAGGGGTCGGCTGCATCGCGCATTCCATCACCGAGAAAGTTGAACGCCAGCACCGCCACGATCACGAACAGCGCAGGAATCAGCAGCCAGGAGGTTCTGACTACGCTCTGCACGTTCTGGGCGCGTTGCAGCAGGACGCCCCAGCTCACGGCAGGGGCGCGCAACCCGACACCGAGGAAGCTCAGCGAGGTCTCGCCGAGAATCATCGCCGGCACGCTCAGCGTGGCCGAGGCGATGACGTGGCTCATGAACGAGGGCAGCATGTGCTTGAACAGGATTCGCGGCACGCGCGCTCCGGCCTGCTGCGCGGCAATCACGAAGTACTCGGTGCGCAGCGACAGGAACTTGCCCCGCACCACGCGCGCCATCCCGGTCCATCCGATCAGCGACAGGATGATGGTAATGAAGAAGTAGACCCGCAGGATCGGCCAGTCGATCGGCAGGGAGGCACTCAACGCCATCCACAACGGCAGCGTCGGAAACGAGCGCAGAATCTCTATGAAACGCTGAATGAGGTTGTCCGTAATTCCTCCGTACCAGCCGGAGATCCCGCCCAGCACGATGCCGATCACGAAGCTCATGACGACACCGATCAAGCCGATGGAGAGCGAAATGCGCGAGGCGAAGATGGTGCGCGACAGCATGTCCCGCCCCTGCCGGTCGCTGCCGAACAGGAAGAATGCGGCCTCCTGGTCGGCGATTCCAAACAGGTGCAGGTCGGACTCGATCAAGCCCCACAATCGATACCGGTCGCCGCGCTGCAACAGGCGTAGCGGATGGATCTCGTCGGTGTTGAGCTGGTAGTTCCGGCTGAAGGTCTCCCGGTCGACCTGGAGCGTGATTCCGTAAACGAAAGGGCGCAGGTGCAAGCGCCCCTGAGCGTCCACGAGGCGCAGCGCCTGAGGGGGAGCCAGCGGGTACTCGGACTTGCGCGAGGTCGGCAATGCGGGGGCGAAGAACTCGGCGAACAGTGCGGTGACGTAGAACGCCAGCAGCACCCAGAGCGATACCACGGCGAGCCGGTGGCGTTTCAGCTTGCCCCATACCAGGCGCCATTGTGGGATCTGATAGCGAGCCTCCTCCGAGCCGGTGTCGTTCTCGCCGCGCCCGACGGAGTCGGACCGGTTCAGGCTGCTCATCGTCGTGGCACCTCCATCAGTCGAAACGGATGCGCGGGTCGATCACCGCCAGCAGGATATCCGATACCAGAGTCCCGATCACGGTAAGGGCTGCCAGAATCATCACGAACGAGCCTGCCAGAAACATGTCCTGGACCCGTAGCGCCTGCAGGAACAACGGACCGGCGGTGGGTAATCCCAGCACTACCGCGGTGATGGTCGCGCCGGAGATCAGGTACGGCAGCAGCCAGCCGACGGTCGAGATGAGCGGATTGATGGCCGCCCGCACCGGATACTTCATCAGCAGGCTCACCTCGCTCAGTCCCTTGACCCGCGCGGTGATGACGTAGGTCTTGCGCAGCTCGTCGAGCAGATTGGCGCGCATGATGCGGATGGTGGCCGCGGTGCCGGCGGTGCCGACGACGATCATCGGCACCCACAGGTGCTTCAGCAGATCCAGCACCTTGCCGAAGCTCCACGGCGCCAGCAGGTACTGCTGCGAGAACAGCCCGCCGAGCCCGGTTCCGAAGACCTGGTACGAGAAATACATGAGAATGAGGGCGAGCATGAAATTGGGCACGGCCAGGCCGATGAAGCCGAAAAAGGTGAACAGGTAATCTCCCACCGAGTACTGGCGCACGGCGGAATACACGCCGATAGGCACCGCCAAACCCCACGCAAACAGCAGCGAGGAGAGACTGACCACCATGGTCAGCATGAGCCGCTCGGCGATCAGGTTCTTGACCGGCTGCCGCAACGAGAGCGAGTACCCGAAGTCGCCCTGGACGAAACGGAAGATCCACTTGAAGTAACGCGTATACCACGGCCGGTCGAGCCCGTAGCGGGCCCGCAACCCGTCGACGATCTCCTGCGATACGCCGCCCATCTCCTCCTGCGTCTGGATGTAGTGGGTGAGGAAGTCCCCCGGCGGCAACTCGATGATGATGAAGGAGATCAGCGAGATGATGGCGAGCGTGGGCACCATGACGAGCAGGCGGCGGATGACGAACTTCAGCACCGCGCCGACCTCATGCCGCTACGAGTAGAACCAGTCGATCGGGTAGATCTTGAGCCGCAACTCGCTGACGATACCGGTTACTCCGGACTTGACGTTGGCGTAGTAGCCGATCAGTGCCTCGTCACCCACGAAGGTGACCGACGGGTAGCCATTGTCGAAGCCCGGCCGGTCCTCCACGTTGCTGATCTGTTCCCAGGTGGCTCCGTCGTCGCGGGAGATGGCACAGGTAAGCGGGTTGCGCGGCTGGTGGGTGCTGGTCGCGCCCGGCACCGTGTGGCAGTAGGGTTTGGCGTTGTTCCAGATGAGCAGCAGATCGCCGGTCTTCGGAATGCGTTTCATGCAGGAAGCGACCGCCGGCGAGTCCAGGCCGGTGGACTCGGCCTCCGACCAGGTCTCGCCCCGATCCTCCGAAGTGGCCTGGTAGAGCTGGCCCAGCGAGGTCCTGAGAATTGCCAGCAGCGAGCCGTCGGCGCGTTCGATGACGGCCGGTTCCTCCGCTCCCCGGGCCGGCAGGTCGACCCGCTTCGCGCTTTCCTGCCAGGTGCGGCCGTTGTCGTCCGAGTAGAGGCAGAACGCCTGCCAGTGATCCCCCTTGCCATAGATCGGACCGGCGTGGCTGGGCAGCAGGATCCGCCCCGAAGAGTGGCACAGGATGTGGTCGGCGTTGGTGAAGTAGACCCCGGCGCCGGTCGATATCCGCACCGGTGCGCTCCAGCTCTCGCACTCGTCATCCGAATACCTGAGGTAGATCCTGAGGTCATTGTTGCGCATGTCGCGCGCCGTGTACGAAAACAGGATGCGGCCCGAGGGAAGCCGCAGCAGGTTGGGATGCTTGACGTTGTCTACGTCGGTATTCTCCTGCAGCGTCAGCTTGGCGCTCCAACTGCGCCCGTTGTCCGTCGATATCCGTGCGGATATCTGGCAGGGCGCATCATCTTCGCTGCGTTCTCCCGAGTACGGGGTGGCGAAGGCCTGACTCGGGCGGCGCAGGTAGTACTCGCACCACACCAGCATCAGGCGGCCATCGCTGAGCGGAAACACCAGTTGGTGGTCATGGCGCGGGTGCGCCGGCGTCCACGGAGCAACCGTCGCGGCGAACGCCTCGGCAGTCTGGGTCGGATCCACGGCGGCGGCCATCAACGTGCGCGCAACGGCGTGGTGAGGTTGCGATGACGCAGCGCTTGGCTTGAAGTCATGTATCCCTCCCGGTTGAACAGAGCCGGCCCCCGGCTTACCGCAGGCCGGTCTGACTTATGGATCGATGGAGACTCATGATAGCACGCTGCCGCGCGGAGGTCTTCGGTAACCGGCTCGCTATCTCGCTCGGCTCGCGCCGCTCGCTCCCGTTCACGTTCCTCGATACGGGGAGTACGGCAGCATGCTGTGGCCGCCGAGCATGCGCAAGGCGAGCAGCCGCGGTTCAATCTCGCCGGCCTGTGCGGCGCCGTCCGCATCGCGCTCCACGCGATTCCTGAGCTCTTCGACGTGGCCCAGCCGCCGTACGGTCTCCCATTGCGAGGTCGCGTCGTGGCGCTGGTAGGTATCCCAGAACAGCAGGCCGTCGGCACCCGCTTCGTAGTACGCCATCGCTCGTTCACGATACTCACGGGGAGACATGTGCCGCGGCATGACGTTCATGTAGAGCTTGCACGCTGAGTCTCGCGTGAGTCCCGCGTAGTGCTCGACGTCGATCTCGCAGAACGAATGATCCGCAAGACACGGATAGGCGATCAACGCGTCGACGCAGCCGGCTCGGATCCAGGCCGCGGGGTCGAGCCCGAAGCGGCGGTTCTCCGCCGCGGTGGCGAACGTGATGGCGGACAGTTGCAGACGCTTTCCGAGCCTGGTGCCCACCGTGTCGAGCGTCTGCCGCAACTCGCCCATGAACACGGCCATGAATTGTGCCCACACCTGGAGCAGTCGCGGGTCGCCGGCTTCCACACCGCTCAGGTCGGTCCCGTGCAGCTCCCGGAAGCGGCGCACCACCGGCTCCTCGTACAACACGTAGGGCGCGGAACGCGGATAGATGACGGCCGCCCCGTCGGCGCCCAGTGACACCGCCTCCTCGAACATCCCCGTCAGGTAGGCGCGAACCTCGGGGAACGCGTAGCTCAATCCCGTAATCTCGGTGCCGTCACGATCGCGCAGCCGGTACTGCGAATGCTCGGCGTAGAAGTCGGTGGAGAATACCTCCTCGAACGGCGGCGCACACTGAAACATCTCGGTGCGTTGACTGACGTGGAACTCGAGTCCCATGCCGTGGGCATGGTCCATGGCGGTCTGCAACGGGTTGATACCCTTGGCTACCAGCGTGCGGATGCTGTCTCGCAGCTGGAGGTCCCCGGTTCGCGGAAAATCCTCGACACCGTCGCCATACAGCTTGCCGGCGGCGCGCCAGCCGCCGAACATGCCCGCTACGACCTCCCAGAAGAGCTTCCCGAAGTCGCTGTCGCGGTACGGCTCGACGTGCTCCCGGATGCCTTCACGGCTGGTAATGCGACCGCGGAAGAAGATGCCGAAGGCATCGTTGGTGGCGATCAGCCGCCTGGTATCGGTCCTCCGCCTGTCCGCTTCGAGATCCACGACCTCGCTCTGAGTGAGTGGCACCAGCCGTACGTAGGCCAGGGAGCAGTCGCCGCGAAAGCCTTCGCTCTGCGGGCTCACGACCAGGGTGCGTTCCGAGAGGTCCGCGTACTTCCAGAACGCCTCCTCGAGCGTGTCGCGGCCGGGCTGCTCGCGTCGCATCATGATGGAGCACGGATCGCCGTCGAGACGCACGCGTATGGCGCCGACGTTGTCTGCTCCTTCGGTGCTCTTGGCATAGAGGGTATCGGTTCGGCCGGCGGCCCACATGCCGACGAATATCGCGTGCCAACCCTCCAGCTTCAGGTCAAGCCGGACCTCGGGCGGGTCGGTCATCGGGCCGGCGCTCAGCATGGTGCCTGCGAAGTGCTCGGTTTCGTATGGGATGAGCTGCCAGTGACGCCGGCGGCGGCGACTGGAGAGGGCCGTAGCCGGCTGACACCCGCTCAGGTCGCTCAGGATGATTTCTCGGGGAGAGCTCATGGTTCGCCTCCACACATTGTTGTTCGAGTCGTTCCGCGCATCTTATACGCACTCGCGAATTCGGCGCACCTCCTGGCCGGCTGGCGCCAATCCGGCGGCTGTTCGTCACGGCGCCGCGCGCTTGATCGATGGGCGACCTCGCCCGTAGCGTAGCGGCATGTTCACCCCGGTTCGGGTTGCGGCCAGTTCGTTCAGGCCCAGGAAGTTCGACACCGCCGCCAACGCCGAGCGGCTGGAGGCGCTGTTCCGCCGCGCCGCGGCTGCCGGCGCCCAGCTCGCCGTGGCGCCCGAGGGCGCCCTGGACGGGTACGTGGTGATGCCGATCATCGACGGCGCCGAGCCGGCCGAGCGCATGCACGAGGCGGCGGTCTCCATCCGCGGGCCGGAGGTGGCCCGGTTTCGGGATCTGGCCCGAGAGCTCGGCATGTGCCTGGCGTTCGGTCTGGCCGAGCGCAGTGGCGGCGACGTCTACAACTGCGCGCTGTTCCTCGACGCGGACGGCCGCATCCGCGGCAGGTACGCAAGATGCAGTTCGCCGAGGGCTACCACGAGTCGTGGTGGTTCAACCGTCTCGGGGCCCGCTCGCGGGCGTTCGCCACGCCGTTCGGAAGGTGCGGCGTGCTGATCTGCAACGACCGCTGGAACCCCGAAATCGCACGCATCCCGGTGCTCGACGGCGCCCGCTATCTGCTGATCCCCTCCTACGGGTCGCGCGCCCGCGAACAGGACCGCGCCGTGCTGGCCAGGGCGCGGGAGAACGGCGTCCCCATCGTGGAGGCCAACGTGGGGGTTACCCTGATCGTCAGCAAGGGCGAAGTCGTGGCGTGCGAGCGGCGCGTCGACGCGGTGACGGTGGCCACCATCGAGATCCCGGCGGCGCCGTCGACCGCCAACCGAGACCGCCAGGAGGGGCAGTTCCTGCGCTGGCGCGCCGAGGAGATGGCGCAGCGCTACGAGCGGGGGGAAGCGGCACGGCGCAGGCGGCGAGGATCCGGCGCCCCATCCGTTACGGCGGCCGGCTGACCGGCTTTCGCGGCCCCGCGCTTCTCCGCCGGCGGGTCAGTTGGTAACTCGTTCCCGGTCGCGTGCCGCCTGCAGGAACTGCTGAACCTCTACCGGCTGGCCGCTGCGGCTGCCGGGCACCATCCGGTCGAGCCGCTATCGCACAGATCGCGAGAGGTACGTACGCCGTGAACGCACCGGCAGGAGTCGCTCTTGTTACTACGGGCTCAGCCATCCGCTACCGGTTCTCTCCGGCATCGACCTCAATCGCGATCCCCGATCGGGCATCGGAAGTAACTACCGGGCGTGCAGGAAAGCGGACGTACTCTCGCCCGGACTCTTCCTGCATCGCCCGGATGTCCCGGAAGATCGCCGCCACGTCGTAATCGAAGCGGGCGGCATGCGCGTCGCGCGCCGCCCGCACTTCCGAAATGATCGGGTCAATCGGTTGTCTTCGCATCGTTCGCCTCCATGAGTTCGTTCGGCGTGCAGATAACCGGCGGCTCGTAACCCGCCTGCCGGCATACCTGCTCGATCCGAACGCGCATCGTAGCATTGGCTATGTGCCGGAAGTTCCACGTCACCAGAAAATCGACCCCGTTGGTGACAGCGATGGCGATATGCGCCGCATCGTCCGCGGCCTGCCGTGGAACCGCACCAAGATCGACAAGCGCTTGCGTAAGACCCTCGGCATCCGAGGTCGCATCGACAAGCGCGACCGCTCCGAGCGCTTCGAGCCGGATGCGCGCGGCTTCGGGGTCGCCCGATTTGGCTTCCGCGATGACGAGGGCCGACGAAACGAGATCGAACCTGTCCGGGGCGTCGCGCCACCACTCCCGGGTGATTTCCTGATACGCCGCGATGACCACATCCCGCGACGGTCGCGCTGTCAGATAGCTCACTACCGATGTCTCAATGTACGCTGTGGGGCGCATCGGGCTGATCTGATCCATTCTCAGGGCCTCCTGCCCTTCCCCTACAGTGTGGCGGGTGTCACCAGCGCCATCAACATTGGACCAATGGGGTGGCCTGGGCGAGGCCGCTGGCGGCGAGGCGGCAGTAGGGCAGCTCGCCTCGGCGGCGGTCGCACCACGGGCAGGAGATGCACCGTCACCTCACCATGCACCTGAATCCTAAGACTTCCGGGATTCCGAGAACCATCCACAGCGGGCCGCCGCAGTCATGCGATCGTCACGTTGCCGGGCCGGAACGCATCCGCCTGCGCCGAGGTGCAGGCCACGGGCGTAATGCTTGACTGCTATGACCATGGAGCGCAAGCACCGGTGTGGGCGAGGGATGGGCAGCCTGGAGTGTGCGCTTGGGCGTGCCCCGGACGCCACGCGATGGTAGTGACTCATTTTGAAAACTGAATCAGTGGCCGCACCTTACGCGTGGCACGCCACCACCCTACCCGCGCGCACGTGGGCTCCACAGCGGGGCCGGCGCGGTGTCCGTGTCCAACCATGCTCCGCAGCGTGCGCGGAAGTCCCGGACGGCCAATCCGCCACGCCCGAAGTAGATCGTCTGCAATTCGTCGCCGTCGATCTGGAAGAACAGCCGGTTCGCCGAACGTGTCCAACTCCTCCAGCGTCTCCGTCGCCGGGCCGTCCGGATCCGCTATCTCGCTGACTTGACTTAGGGAGGGGAACGGATGAGTACCAGTATGGAGCACCTTCGGCGCGTCGATTCGCTGCTGGTAATCGTCGACCATCCTCGCACGACTGGCCGCGCACCACGAAGTGAAGTTGGCAATCGTGCGTGACATCTTCCACGTCCATGTGCCGGGCGTTTGGTCTCGCCGAGCGCAGCGGCAGCGACGTCTACAACTGCGCCCTGTACCTCGACGCGGACGCGCCATGAGCGGGGAGAAGCGGCGCGGCGCCGACGGATCAGGTGGCCACTCGTTCCCGGTCGCGCGCCGTCTGCAGGAACTCCTGCACCTTTACCGGCTGCCCGGTGCGGCTGCTCTCGATGGCGGAGAAGATCAGCGCCACCGACTGCAGGTTGGCCTCGATGTTGGTCGCCATCGGCGGCCCGCCGTCCAGCCAGTCGAGGAACTGGTCCAGCAGCCAGGTGTCGACCCAGTACTTCTGCTCCAGCAG
This sequence comes from Spirochaetia bacterium, assembly GCA_965203905.1. Lineage (GTDB taxonomy): Bacteria > Spirochaetota > Spirochaetia > SZUA-6 > Bin103 > Bin103. The sequence goes on from CBDBDQ010000005.1 coordinate 855,503, forward strand.
CGGCACCCCCCTGCCCTGGCCCTCGCGGCTGTACTGCTTCGGCTGGTATGGGAAGCGCTCGATGTGGCGGTGGTCCATCACCAGCGTCTCGTGCTCGCACTCGGCGCGGATGTACTCCCGCGACCAGCCGTTGAAGCCGCAGGCGTTGGTCTTGGCGCCCTCGTAGATGGCGCGTGTGCCGTTCTCGAAGGTCATCATCACGTGGCCCTGCGAGCCGCTGCCGTACTCGCCCCAGGACGGATTCCAGGTCTGTGCGTAGATGGTGTCGCACTTCGACCCCGCCATGTCGGCGATGATGTCCAGGTGATGTACCGCTCCCTCGATCATCAGCGCCTCCTGCATGGTGTGGCGGAAGTGGGCGCCCCAGTCGCCGAAGTTGCGCAGGCCGCAGGTGAAGCGGCACACCAGGTAGTCGATCCGGCCGGGCCGGCCCGAGCGCAGCTCGTGGCGCAGGGTGGTCTTGTCCTGGTCGAAGCGGTGACTCATGGTCACGCCCATCTTCTTTCCGGCGCGCTGCACCTTGTCCGCGATCCGCACCGACGCCTCCAGGGTGTCGGCGATCGGTTTTTCCGAGATGACGTGCATGTCGTGGGCCAGTGCCGTGTCCACCACCGACTCGTGGAACGCCGGCGGCACCACCACGGTGCAGATGTCGGCGGCGTTCTCGTCGCATGCCTGCTGCAGGTCGGTGTAGCACTTCTCCGGCGGCAGCCCGAGATGGGTCTGCGCGTTGTGGTGCACGTCGGGGTCGACGTCGACGGCGGCCACCACTTCCAGGCGGCCGCCGGCCACGTGCGGCGGCAGGAACCGGGATACCCAGGGGACACCGCGTCCGCCGGTGCCCACCTGAATCAGGCGATACGTGTTTGGCATTTCGAGGACCGACGCTAAGCGCCGCCGGTGCCCGTGTCAATCGGCGCGGGCGATCCAGCGGGTGATCGAGATCGATACCGTGATCCGGCGGCGTTCACGGGGTGTCGCTCCCCATGAAGCCGTGAGCCTTGCGATTGTTCGAGTCCGGGTGCAGTCCGTATACTCGTTAAACGATGTCATCTCGACACGATGCGCCGTTTCAGAGGGCCGAACGTGAGGATACATTGCGTATCGCGTCCCTCGAAGCCATCAAGATTAGAGGTTTCCGGTCCCTGTCCGATGTCGAGATAGTGGATCTGCCACGTGCCGCCGTGCTTATAGGTGCAAACGGCTCGGGCAAGTCCAACCTGATCCGTTTCTTCGAGATGATGAGCTGGATGCTGAGGGCTCGCCGCTTGGCTCAGTTCATCACACTTCATGGTGGAGCCGACGACCAGTTGTTTCGCGGCAGCAACGTGACCCCACGCATGGAAGCAGCGCTGATCATGCGCACCGACGCAGGCCGAAACGACTATCGATTCGCCCTTGAACACGCTCAACCGGACAGGTTCATGTTCGTCGATGAGGCGTTTCGCTTCAGCACTGAAACAATCGATGCGGAGCGGGAGTGGTTTCTCCTCGGCGGCGGCCATACGGAAGCCGAGATACTGGAAACCGCCCAGGCCGGCGACCCCGGAAGTAAGACGGCGCGAGTCATCGTCGCGCTACTGCGGAGCTGCGCGGTCTACCAGTTTCACGACACCTCCAATGAGTCGCGCTTCAAGAAGAGGTGGGACTCAAGCGACAACGCGCAACTACGTTCGCACGGGGGGAATCTGGCTGCCGTCCTGCTCCGCCTGGAGCGGGAGGACATACGACGCTTCGAGTTGATCTGCTATCACATCAGTCGGATCCTTCCCGTCTTTGACCGCTTCGAAGTCGAGGAGATCAACGGCACCGTACTGCTGAGATGGAAGGCCAAAGGCACCGACAAGACGTTTGGACCGCATCTCACGTCGGACGGGTCACTACGCCTCTTCGCTCTCGTGACGCTGCTAAACCTTCCCTCTGACATGCTTCCCGGCGTGGTGCTGTTGGACGAACCGGAACTTGGCCTGCATCCGGCCGGGATCGGGCTGATAGCCGGCATGATAAAACAGCGCTCCAAGGAACGGCAAATCATCGTTGCCACGCAGTCACCACGGTTCGTGGATTCCTTCGACCTGCATGAGATCGTGGTATTGGAACTCCGTGATGGACGGACGGAGTGTCGCAGGCTCGAAGCACACGAATATCAGCGCTGGATTGCCGAATTCTCTCCGGGCCAGCTCTGGGAGAAGAACCTGCTCGGCGGCCGACCATGATTCGCCTGGCGGTCGCCGTGGAAGGGGAAACCGAAGAGGAGTTCGTGAAGAGCGTCCTCGCTCCGCATCTACGGACGCGTGCGGTGGAGGTGACGCCACACTTGATCGACATAAATGACAACAAAGAAACGCATCCGAGCAAGCGAATCCAAGACTTGATGCCGAGCTACCAAAAGCGAGTCGATGGTCCCTTTCTCGCCGGCAGCATCGGATTGACCAAGATTCGTGCAGAACGCCCGCGGTTTGGCGGGTGGATTACGCGGCTGGAGCGGCTGGAGAAACAGCAGTCTGCGCAGTGACCTGCGGAGACGGCAGAGGTGTTCGTCCGCGTTCACGTGGTGGGCTGGCGCGCGAGACGATGCGCGCTGACAGCGTTCGCGCCTTTGATGCGGCGTTGCGTGACCTGGTAGAGCCCTGGGTTGACGACGGGCACCTCACACTCTTCACCGAGGGGCGGGTAACCTGGGGCGCGCCACTCGGCTCGATGCATCGCATTCGTGGCTGCGCACGCCGGGCGGCGGCATCGGTATAGTGCCATCACCAAGGAGTAACCGCATGAAGCCCAACATTCTTCTGCTGATGACCGACCAGCAGCGCGCCGATGCGCTCGGCTGCGTGACGCCGTGGATGGTTACCCCGCACATGGACCGCATCGCCGCGGAAGGCGTGCGCTTCAGCCGCTGCGTGACCAACTCACCGGTGTGCATTCCCACCCGCCGGTCGATGGCGACCGGCCACTACCCGCACAACACCGGCATCTGGCGCAACCAGGAGACTACGCTCGACCCGGAGGCGCCGAACTGGATGCGAGCCGTGCGCGAGGCGGGTTACCGCACCAGCCTGTTCGGCAAGACCCACCTCAATCACGCCGGCGACGACCTGAGGGAGCGGGCGCACCTGCTCACCGCGCAGGGGATCGACGACGTCTACGAGACGGTGGGGCCGCGGCAGTCGGCCAGGACGCTGTCGCACATGACCGCGGAGTGGGAATCGCTGGGCATCTGGGACGCCTACCAGCGCGACGTCGCGGAGCGCTTTGCCACCAAGCCACACCTGGTGCGGCCCTCCTCGCTGGGCTTCGAGCACTTCTACGACACCCACGTGGGCCAGAAGGCGAAGGCCTACCTGGAGGCGTACGACCGCGACCAGCCCTGGTTCTGCTGGGTCAGCTTCGGCGGCCCGCACGAGCCCTGGGATACGCCCGAACCCTGGTTCTCCCACTACGATTCCGAACGCATGCCACCCGCCTTGAGCGGCGATCTGCGTGGCCGCGAGCGGCCGGAGGGCCACCTCGACGCCCTCCTGGCCCGAAGGCCCGCCCTGACGCCGGCCGACGTGGCCGCGCTGCGCGCCAACTACGCGGGCAACGTGTCACTGATCGACGACCAGGTCGGGCAGCTTTTCGCGGTGATCGAGCAGCGCGGCGAGTGGCAGAACACCGTGGTGGTGCTGTGCTCGGACCACGGCGAGATGAACGGAGATCACGGCCTGATCTACAAGAGCAACTTCCTGGACAGCGCGGTGCGGGTGCCGCTGCTGGTCAAGGGGCCGGGGGTGGCCCGCGGCGTCTGTGAGGGGCCGGTGGAGTGGTTCGACGTGGGGCCGACGCTGGCGGAATTCGCCGGCACTGCGCTCGACTTCGAGCAGTTCGCGGTCTCATTGATGCCGTCGCTGCGTGACCCCGCGGTAGCGACCAGGAGCGATGCGCTGTCGGAGATCCACGGCGAAGTGATGGTGATGGATACGCGCTGGAAGTGCGCGCTGAACGCCGAGGGCAGGGCGTACCTGCTGTTCGACCTGGAGCACGATCCCGACGAGTCCACCAACCTGGCCGGCATGCCGGAGTACCGTGAGGTGGAGGAGCGCCTGAGGCTGCGCATCCTGGAGCGGCTGATGGCGGCCCAGTTCAAGTGACGGGTCACTTGTAGGGGTCGTCGGCGTCGCGCAGGCCGTCGCCGACGAAGTTGTACGCCAGCACCGTGACCACCACGAACACGGCGGGGATGATCAGCCAAGGGAACGCGTTACGGTAGCGCTACCTCCGTGGGCGGGATCGACTCGGCGTCCGCGCTGTCGTCATCCGACGTGTCACTGTCGGCAACGGTCGCCGCAGTCTCTTCCACCGGCACGCTCACGTTTCGTTCCTGCATGAATCTACGCTCACCTGCTATCAAGAATTCGCGCCGCGATCTGAGTAGACTTGTGCGGTCTCCGTTGCGTAACAACTCGCTGCAGTCGATTGGGAACCCATGGGTGGGCAGCAGCCTTGCGAGAAGGTCGTCGTCCAGCCCCTCAAGGTGGTTGAATACCTGTCCGTGAAGCTCCTCGTCCACGAACATACGATTCGCGGGGCTGGAGACCAACTCGCGAGGACTCGGATTGGACCACAGGTACCCGATTGCGGTGGTCCCCAATCGCGACAGCAGTGCACCCGGTTTCAGTTCTCGTGTGCCGCCCGCGAGCGCACGGGGCCCAAGCGATGCCAAGTATAGCAAGAAGGCGCGCACGCGGGCGCTACGAGCATCGAAGCGCTTGGGGAATCCCTGCGCCGGCGCTTCCAGATCGACCACGCTCATCTGGCTATTCGAGTCATGAGCGAGTCTGCGGATCTCCTCCAGCGCGTCCCTGGCCTGCGACGAGTTTACGCCGCCGAACCAGCCAGTGAACGACGTCACCCAGAACCAGCGCTTCAATACGCCGACCGCACGATCGTCCGGCTTCGAGCAAAGTCGATAGAACTCCCCAAGCAGGACGATCTGCAGACCATACGGAAGCAACCGGTCGGAAGTGACGCCGAGACAAGCGAGAAGGTCCAAGGCACGTAGGATGCCCTGTTTTGCCGCGGCGAACGCATCCGGAAGCGCGCGGCGGACCTCCTGCTTGACCATGAGGTCGGCCCAATCCTTGGCGTAGATGTCGCGGTCGAGTGCCGCGAGCACGGACCTGAGGAGCAAGACGCGATCCAGATTCCCGAATCCCTTCTTCCGGAGTTCCGCTTTGAACTCGTTCAGCATGCGAGCAAGATCAAACTCACCCTCGTCGTACGTGAGGGCAGATACAAGTTCATCAGCAGCCATTTTACGCCCCGTGCGGTTCAGCCGAGCGAAGACCGTAACGGCGCTTTCCAGGTCGGCGTCGCGGATACTGATCAGTGGAAGCTGATAGTCGCGAAAGGCGCTCGACAGACGGTCTGCCTCGGCAAGCCGACGCTTCGCCTGATTCCCGTCGTCCAGGTCTGCAATGCGGCGGCATGCCTCGAAGAATCCGGACGTGGTGAGCAAGTGCCGCACGGGAAAGTACCGTGGTGGCTGGTCTGCTGCCGCATCTCGCCGCGTAACGAACTCCTGATCGTCGAGATCGTAATGTACACGCCACTCGATCTGATCCACGTTTGGTTCTCCATCGTCGGTCAGCCGCAGCGTTCCGACCAGGGTGGACACGCGCTGCTGGCCGTCGAGCAGGTATCCGACCGCGCCACCAGGGCGGGGACCGATCTCTACCGGCCCGATGCGATCGTTCGAGTCGATGATTCGTTCGGTCTCCCATACCAGGATCGAGCCGATGGGAAAGCCGCGCAGGACGCTGTCGAGCAATGCGGTCAGATCAGGTTGCTTCCATACGAAGGCCCGCTGAAACCTCGGAACCCGGATCTTTCCGGCCGCGACGCGATCGACGAGCCTGCCGAGGAACACGACCTCGGGCCTGACTTCGGTACGCTTTTGTCGCCCATCCGCCATGCCGTTACACTGCCTCTCGGATCAGCTTGATCCCATGTTCGAGGTCGCCTTGCCCGCGGAGCCGCAGGTCGTCGGCTGCCACGACATCCTGGATCGTCCAGCACGTGTGCACGTTCGGGCCAAAGCCACTGGCGAGGATTGCCCGATCATCGTTCGGCAGGCTGGCGAACAGGGCCCGCTCCGACGCGGAAGGACTCTCCGACAGGCCGTTGTTCATATCGAGGTGATTCTTCTGATCGTCGCTGAGTCGGTCCCAAGTTGCAACGCGCTGGCGATGGTCGGCGCCAGTGTTCGGACGCGCGTCGAGGAGACTTCTCGTCAGGTAGTTTTCCGCCTCCCGCTTCGCGAGCACCCAGCACGGTAGTCCATTATTCCTGCATGCGCGACGAAGCGCGCGAGCCTCTCTGCTCTCTTGGTCGTTCGTCCCCTTCCGGTCGCTGTCGATTACGGCAACCAGCCTGGCAGGCCGCGGTCTACGTGTCCTGTTCAGTACCTCCTGCGCCATCTGGCCCTTCCCGCCCACGCTGTCGAATCGAATCGGTTCTGTCGGTCGGTTCCAGAGGCAACTCAACGGCTCGTCTAACTCCATCACGACCCGCCTCAGGAATGCACCGTCACTTTCCCGGTTCTCCACCAGGATTGTGAGTGGTTCCTGGGCCAGACGGAGAGCCTGCGCGGCGACCAATTCGTCGGGTGCTTGCGGAGCCGCTGTCACCCGTAGGCGACGCCCGTGTGGCGCCAAGTTCCATGCCCCTAGTTTGGTCGAAGCGACGAGCAGATCCTCTATCTTGACCCCCTGTCTACCAGGGTCGTTGAGCCACGTCGATTTCCTGATCGCTTCGATATCCCGGAAATCTGTCAGATCCCACACGTGCCAGCCGTCATCAATCCTGTCGAGCATGCGGTCCAGACTCCGGTGAGCATCCGGGTCGTTGGCCGCGCTGCCGTCTATCGCTATGCGCACCGCCCTTCTATCCTTTCGCCCTCGCCGCGCGACGGATAGCCAGGATCTCCTCGTAGTCCTCGATGAAGACGCCGTGCGGCCACTTCTCCATCTCGCCGTCTTCCCGGATGGCGATTTTCTCCACCAGGGAGCCGCGTGCATGCTCTGCGTGAATCCAGTACACCAAGACGTGCCCGGCCGGTATCCGCCCCTCCGCGATCCAGCGTCGCGTGCGGAGCAATAGCATTTCCGAGTGCGTCTCGACCACCAGCGGCCGTCTGGGGCCTGCGAGGTTGTTCAGCAAGAGTTCCGCTACGTGTGCGTGGGCGGCTGGATGGAGTTCGGCCTCCGGGTGCTCAATGACGTCAGCGCCCGGTCCAGCCCGTCGCGCCGACAGCGCGGTGACGGCGACCGGCAGCACGTGCGAGAGTCCACGGCCAGACTGCGACAGTTTCACATCGCCGTCCCGAACTGGCGTTCCGGTTATCAATTCGCGATACCGTCCCTGCGCCGCGATGTCGATGCGTACACCAAAGGTGGTGCCGTACCAATCGCGGACCGCCTCGCGCAGGGCAGCATCAGCAGCCATAACCAACGGGGCGTCGCCTCCATCAGGTCCGATGGCCCTGGGCGCGACCTCCGGCTCCAGGAACGGGGACGTACCGAGTAGCCGCGGACACTGCAGGTGGCGAACCCCTGTTGCCCACTGCCTGAAGTTGTTGACGTGAGGGCGAACCCATGGCGCCAGCGCTTCCGGATCCCGGGGCAGCAGCCCACGCCAGTCGAGTGACTCATGTTGCGGCTCCTCTCCCTTGGCGGTGACCCGGTACATCGCGCCGGTGTCGAAACCTTGTCGCTCCGCGACGACCTCGCAGCCGTTGTGGTTCAGCCGCCATTTGAACAGCAGCCGTTCGGATCGCGCCGCTTCAACCACGTTCCTCACCGCTACGTCAAGCGAGGAATCGCCCGCCTCGTCTGCCAGTGTGATCGACATCTGAAGTAGGCCGTGAACGGCGCGGCCGGTCACCAAATCCTCAAAGCTTTCCCCATGTGTTACCCCGCCAGATTGCAGCGGCAGCGGTTCACCCGCAGCGTCATCCGGAGCTGTGAACCCGCCGGCCAGCAGTTGGAGGGCCTGCGCCAGTGCCGTCTTGCCGGCGTTGTTCGGACCCACCAGGATCGTCAGGGGTGCCACCTCCACCTCGGCTTGTTCGGCGTAGCTCTTGTAGCTCGTCAGACTGAACTTCCGTAGTTCCATGCTGCTCCTACCGCGTCGTCGGTACGTGGCGCCACGCGTCGCTGTGTCGCCCCAAGCAACTACCGCGCTACGACGACGTTCCAGGTACCGGATGGACATCATCAGCATCTTACCGTAGAGGGCCGGTTCAGGCGCATCTGGAGCCGCCTCTCCGGCGACCCGGTCCACGTCGGCGCGCATCGCCGGCAGTTCGTCGTCACCGAGGCGGCCAGCCAGCCGTTGTCCAGAGACGTCACCCTTCAGCTCGGAAGGATGCGCCATGGAAGTGGTTATACCTACCCCCGGGAAGCCGCCAAACCAACCTGCTCAGCCTGCTTGACCGCGTACCGGCTCCACTTTAGGCTGAGCCGCTGAGTTGTCGTCGGAATGTAGCGACGGATACAGGCAAGCTGCAAGGAGATCACCGAAGGCCGGGTGCAGACTCTCTCGGCAGGTGATTCGAACAGTCATCTCACTTCCAGGAGAACACCAATGAAACGTATTTCGATTTTCGTTGCGATCCTCGCCGCGGCGGTGGCCGTGCTCGGGTTCGCGGGCGCCGAGGGCGAAGCGGCCGCCGAGGCGTCCGACGAAGGAATGGCGAGCTTCATGGAGCTGCCGGTCGCGGGCCAGGCCGAGTACAACCTCGACGACTACACGCGGCTCACCGGCACGGCCATCACCAGTTTCAGCGAGTCTCCGTTGCTGGCCGAGCGGGTGGCGGCCGGGGAGCTGCCGGCGGTGGCGGAACGGCTGCCGCAGGACATCCTGGTGCGCGTGCCGCTGAACGAGATCGGCAAGTACGGCGGCACCATCACGCTGCCTATCGCCAATCTCTCCAACCCGTTCCCGGGCAACCAGATGATCACCGACATGCTGTTCGTCCTCGACCTGCGCAACCCGGGCATCGTGGCGCCGGGGGTGGCGAGCGGCTACGAGGTGTCGGCCGACGGCAAGACCTTCACCCTGCACCTCAGGGAGGGCATGAAGTGGTCCGACGGCGCGCCCTACGGCGCCGACGACTTCCTGTTCTGGTGGGAGGACGTCACCCTCAACGAGGAGCTCACCCCCAGCGTGCCGTCGATCTGGCGGCCCGACGACCAGTTGGTGGCGATCAGCAAGGTCGACGACCTGACCGTGCAGTACGTGTTCCAGTCGGCGCAGTTCAACGCTCCGTACTACTTCGCCCAGAACGATCACATCGCCGCCCAGCAGGGCCGCAGCTACCTGCCCCGGCACGCGCTGGAGCAGTACCACATCAAGTACAACGCCGACGCCGGCAAGCTGGCGGCCGAGGCCGGCTTCGAGGAGTGGTGGCAGTTGTTCCGCGAGCAGGCGCGCACCGCCTACGGCACCCAGGTGGTGGAGGGGATGCCGGTAGTGGTGCAGTACATCCTGGAGTCGGAGTTCGAGAACGGCCGCACCTACGTGCGCAACCCCTACTACCACGGCATCGATCCGGCCGGTAACCAGCTTCCCTACATCGACCGGGTGCGCACCATCGCCCACGAAGACAACATGCAGACCCTCAAGCTGCGCACCATCGCGGGCGACTACGACTACTCGCCGTTCACCCTCAACACCACCGATCTGCCGCTGCTGGCCGAGAACGCGGAGCAGGGCGGGTACCGCGCGTTCCTGGGGAAGGGCGGCTTTCCCAACGATCAACCGCTGCTGATCAACCAGAACAACCAGGAGCCGGTGCTCGGCGACCTGCTGCGCGACAAGAAGTTCCGCCATGCCCTGTCGTTCGCCATCAACCGCCAGGAGTTGGTTGACGTGGTAGCCCTGGGCATGGCGACCCCGACCCAGACCACCGTCAATCCCGCCCACAGCCTGTTCGAGCAGCGCTACGCCGACGCCTACATCGATTACGACCCGGAGCAGGCCAACCAGATCCTCGACGAGCTGGGCCTGACCGAGCGCGACGGCGAGGGATTCCGGGTGATGTCCAACGGCAAGACCCTGTCGCTGCTGCTGGAGCCGACGACCACCTTCTCGGGCAGCGTCGAGACCGCCGAGCTGGTGAAGGAGTACTGGGAGGCGATCGGCATCAAGATCGCGATCAAGACCGGCACCTACGGCACCGTGTTCGGGCGCGGCGGCAGCGTGCCCAACGGCACCTTCCACGTCACCCTCGTGCTCACGGACTTCGGCGCCGAGACCATGTGGCGCACGCCGGGCTACTGGAACGGCCCGCGCAACGTGATGCGCATCAACTGGTCGGCGCCGCTGTGGGACCAGTGGTGGCAGACCGACGGCGCCGAAGGCATCGAGCCGCCGCCCGAGATAGCGCGCATCTTCGACCTGGCCGAGAACATGTACCGTTTTCCCGACGACGAGTGGCGCGCGGCCGGCAAGGAGATCCTCGACTGGTGGGCCGAGAACTTCTATACCATCGGCACCTTCGGCTATCAGCAGGCGCCGATGACGGCCAGCGTCAAGCTCGGCAACGTCGACTTCGAGACCTACCACACTGCCCCCGCGGACTTCGGCAAGGGCTACGTCTACCGCCTGTGGCAGTTCTACTGGAAGGAGTAGGACCCGGCATCGCGATAGTCCGAGTACACTGGCCCGCGGGCGCCTGATGAGAAGCCACGCACAGGGATCGCCCGCCGGCCGGCATTTTCGGGTCAGGGCCACGTGAGCGCGTATCTGGCGCGCCGCTGCCTGCTGATGCTCACGCTCATGGTGGTGCTGTCGGTGGTGGTGTTCGTGATCATCCAACTGCCGCCGGGCAACTACGTGTCGACCTACGCGGAGCGGCTGCAGGCCAGCGGCAACCCGGCGGACCAGGCCACGCTGGACGCGCTCAACCGCCAGTACGGCTTCGATCTGCCGCTCTACCGGCAGTACCTGCGCTGGTTCGTGAACTTCCTCAAGTTCGACCTGGGCCGCTCCTTCGAGTGGCGCAAGACGGTGGCCCAGTTGCTGCGCGAACGGGTCCCCATCAGCATCGCCATCTCGCTGTTCTCGCTGGTGGTGACCTACGCCATCGCGGTGCCGGTGGGCATCTACTCGGCCACCCACCAGTACTCGCTCGGCGACTACCTGTTCACCGGCATCGGCTTCGTCGGCCTGGCGACGCCCAACTTCTTTCTGGCGCTGATCCTGATGTTCCTGGCGTTCAAGGTGTTCGACGTCAGCGTCATCGGCCTGTTCTCGCCGCAGTTCCTGGACGCCCCCTGGAGCATGGCCAAGTTCCTGGACATGCTGAAGCACCTGCCGGTCCCGATCATCGTCATCGGCACCGCGGGCACCGCCGGGCTGATCCGGGTTATGCGCGGCTGCCTGCTGGACGAGTTGCAGAAGCAGTACGTGATCACGGCCCGCAGCAAGGGCCTGCTGGAGCGCAGCATCCTGTTCAAGTACCCGGTGCGGGTGTCGATCAACCCGGTGGTGAGCACGGTGGGGTGGAGCCTGACCTACATCGTCTCCGGCGAGACCATCACCAGCATCGTGCTGTCGCTGCCCACCGTGGGACCGCTGCTGTACGGCGCGTTGCAGTCGCAGGACATGTACCTGGCGGGCAGCACCATCATGGTGCTCGGCCTGTTGACCTTCGTCGGCACCCTGATCTCCGACATCCTGCTGGTAGTGGTGGATCCGCGCATCCGCTACGAGAAGAGCGCCGCCGCATGATGCGCGCCGCGACGATCCCCGGGGCCGAGGCCACGGCCGCCGACGAGAGACAGTTCATCGCCTCGCAGTGGCAGATCATGTACCGCAAGCTGCGCAGGCACCGGCTGGCGATGGTCGGGCTGACGGTGCTGGCGGCGTTCTACTTCCTGGCCCTGTTCTGCGAGTTCTTCGCCGTCGCCGATCCCTACAAGCGCCATTCCCAGTACCTGTACGCGCCGCCGCAGCGGATCCGCTTCGTCGACCACGAGGGCACCTTCCACCTGCGCCCCTTCGTCTACGCCTACGAGCGCCACATCAACCCCAAGAGCCTGCTGATGACCTACACCGACGACACCTCGCGGCGCTACCCGCTGCAGCTCTTCGCGCGCACCGATCCGTACAAGCTGTGGGGCCTGTTCGAGTCGGATCTGCATCTGCTGGGAGTGCCGGAGGACGGCGTGCTGCTGCTGCTGGGCACGGACCGCCTGGGCCGCGACTTCTTCTCGCGGATCATGTACGGGCTGCGGATCTCGGTCTCGATCGGGCTGGTGGGGGTGGCCATCACCTTCGTGCTCGGCTGCATCATGGGAGGGATCTCCGGCTACTTCGGCGGCACCGCCGACGTGGTGGTGCAGCGCATCATCGAGTTCCTGATGGCGATTCCAACGATCCCGTTCTGGATGGCGCTCAGCGCCGCGCTGCCGCAGTTCTGGCCGGCGCTGCGGGTCTACTTCTTCATCACCCTGATCCTGTCGGTGATCAGCTGGACCGGGCTGGCGCGCGTGGTGCGGGGCAAGCTGATCAGCACCCGCGAGGAGGACTTCGTGATGGCCGCGGTGATCGCCGGGGCGTCGGCGGACGCGGTGATCGCCCGGCACCTGCTGCCCTCCTTCCTCAGCTACATCATCGTCAACCTGACGCTCTCCATTCCCGGCATGATCCTGGGCGAGACCGCGCTCAGCTTCCTCGGGCTGGGGCTGCGGCCGCCCGTGATCAGCCTGGGCGTGCTGCTGAAGGAGGCGCAGGACCTCAACATCATCGCCCTGTATCCGTGGCTGCTGCTGCCGGGACTGTTCGTGATCATCTTCGTCATCTCGTTCAACTTCATGGGCGACGGCCTGCGCGACGCCGCCGACCCGTACCGCTGACGCAAAGGAGCCCAGTGCCATGCCGGAGAACACCGCCCGAACCGCCACCGAACCGTACCGCGATCCGGACCAGCCGCTGCCGCGGCGGGTCGAGGACCTGCTCGGACGCATGACCCTCGAGGAAAGGATCGCCCAGCTCCGGACCGGCTGGCCGATGTGCTACGGCTATGCCGTACGCGAGGGCCGAGTGACGCTGAACCGGGAGCTGGAGGCCGCCCTGGCGCCCGCCCCGGTGGGCCAGGTGGCCGCCCTGTTGCGCACCGACCCCTGGTTCGGGATCCCGCTGGAGCGGGCGCTCGCCCCGCGCCAGGGAGCGGAGCTGGTGAACGCGGTGCAACGCCATGCCAGGGAGCACGGCCGGCTGGGGATTCCGGTGCTGGTAGGCGACGACGGCCAACACGCCCATCTCGGGGTCGACTGCACCATCTTCCCGGCGCTGTGCGGCATGGGCTGCACCTTCAACCCCGCGCTGCAGGAACGGATGGCGCGCGCCATGGCGGCCGAGATGCGGGCCCAGGGCCTGACTGTGCTGTACGCGCCGGACCTGGACGTGATCCGCGACCCGCGCTACGGCCGCTGCGAGGAGAACTTCGGCGAGGACCCTTACCTGGTGGGACGGATGGGGCGGGCCATGGTGCGCGGGTTGCAGGGTACCGACCTGAGCGACCTGAACAGCGACCACACCGTGGTGGCGTTGCTGCGCGCCTATCCCGGCATGGGGGACGCCGAGGGCGGGCACGACTTCACCCGCATGGGGCTGGGGCGGCGCGAGATGCAGGAGGTGGTGCTGCGGCCGTGGCGCGAGGCGATCGAGGAGGGCGCCCAGGGGGTGATGGCGGAGCGCGCCGAGTACGACGGCGACCCGGCGCCGGCCAGCAGCTACTACCTGAACGAGCTGCTGCGCGAGGAGTGGGGCTTCGAGGGCATCGTCATCGGCGATGCCGGCGCGGTGCGCTACCTGATCTCGCAGCGGGTGGCGGCGGACAAGGCGCAGGCGGCGGCGGCCGCGCTGCGCGCCGGGCTCGACCAGAACCTGTCCGACGTGGGCGTGGTGGACCACTCGCCCGGCGACCGGGGGTACGGCGAGGGCCTGCCGCAGGCGCTGGAACGCGGACTGATCAGCGAGGAGGAGATCGATCGCTCGGTGCGCCGCGTGCTGCGGCTGAAGTTCCTGCTCGGACTGTTCGAGGACCCCTACGTGGATCCGCAGCGGGCGGCGCAGGTGGCGCGCTGCGCCGAGCACCTCTCGGTCTCCCTGGAGGCGGCGCGGCAGAGCATCGTGCTGCTGAAGAACGACCGCGGCACCCTGCCGCTGGCCGCCGGCGTCGGCTCGATCGCGGTGGTCGGGCCCAACGCCGACGACAACTGGGCCCAGATCGGCGACCAGGCGCCCACCCACCGGCGCGAGCAGGTGGTGACCATCCTGGACGGCATCCGGGGGCGGGCGGCGGCGGCCGGGATCACGGTGCACCACGCGCCGGGCTGCGCGATCCGCGATCCCTCCAGGGCCGGCTTCGAGGCGGCGGTGGCGGCGGCGAACGCCAGCGACCTGGTGGTGGCGGTGGTGGGCGACTCCTGCCGCATCCGCTATCCGCGGGCGGGCGAGACCAACGGCGCCCGCTCCGACAACACCGACTGCGGCGAGCACGTTGCACGCGCCACGCTGGACCTGTCAGGGGTGCAGGAACAGCTCCTGCAGGCGCTGCACGCCACCGGCAAGCCGCTGGTGGTGGTGCTGGTGCACGGTCGGCCGCTGTCGGTCAACTGGGTCGCCGAACACGCCGCCGCGGTGGTGGACGCCTGGTATCCCGGCGACCGGGGCGGCACGGCGCTGGCCGAGGTGCTGTTCGGCGACTACAACCCCGGCGGCAAGCTGGCGGTGTCGTTTCCCAAGCACGTGGGCCAGATCCCGGTCTACTACTACCACCGCCACCCCCGCCTGCGCTACGTCGAGATGGACGCCGAGCCGCTCTACCCGTTCGGGTTCGGACTGAGCTACACCACCTTCGAGTACCGCAGCATGCGCCTGGAACCCGCCACCATCGCCGTCGGCGAGAGCACCGAGGCGGTGGTGGAGGTCGCCAACACCGGCGCCGTGGCCGGCGACGAGGTGGTGCAGCTCTACCTGCGCGACGACCTCTGCTCCGTGGTGCGCCCCGAGCGCGAGCTGAAGGGGTTCCGGCGCGTGCACCTGCAACCCGGCGCCACGGCGAGCGTGCGCCTGCCCCTCGGCCCCGACCAGCTCTGCTGCTACGGCGCCGACGAGCGCTGGGTGGTGGAGCCTGGCACCTTCACCGTCATGGTCGGCGGCAGCTCCACCGACCTCCCGCTCACCGCCACCCTGGAGACATGGCCATAATTGAGACGAAGCGATCACATGTGGGATTAGCATCAGACTACTATCCGCTCAATTCACTCTGGCACAAACATCCCAATAGCATAGCGCGGACGAGCAGGAAGCCACTGAGCAAGGCGCGTGTGGGATCGCGATTCTTGTGGTGAGAGATATTCGGGGACATGAAGTCGTGGAACGATCGAGGAAGGGAACAGGGTTCGACTATTGGCTAGGTAAGCCGAACGACATGCCGTTCGCTGCAAAATCAAGGCTCGAAGTATCGGGAATTCGCCGGGGAAATACCCGCCGTGTCGCAGCTCGTGTCCACCAGAAAATCCGTCAGATATCGGTGTCCTCCAAACGCCTTCCTGGAATCGTCGTAGTGGTCGAATTCAGCACGCCGTTGGCGAGGATGGTAGACCAATGAGCAGCGTACTCGAACTTCATCACAAGGCAATGGAGTGGGCCGAGGAAGGTCAGTTTCAGCTCGACCGCGGAGACCAGTCGGGCGCGCTGGCATCGTTCCGTAAGGCGATGGAACTCGAGCGGGAGGCCGCCTACGCTACCAATCAGGACGCGGAGCCCGACCGATCGGTGCTCTTCCGTAGCGCCGGTTCGCTTGCGTTGGATTGCAACGAGCTGCGGGTTGCCGAGCAACTCCTCGCGATGGGGCTCGCCGGGTATCCTCCCGAAGAGATCGCAGAGGAGATTCGCGATCTCCTGGAGCAGGTTCACTTTCGGCGGCACCTGGCAGTCCGCGGCCTGACGCTGGATGCTACCGAGATGCAGATGTCGATTGCGGGCGATGCGGTCGGTTTCGGTGTAGCAAGCAGCGATGAGTTCGTAAGCCGCGTCCGGGCCGCCGAAACGCTAGTTCTCCGTACTGTCGAACGAAGACTACAGTATCCTTATCGGGAAGGCGGAAATCCCAAGCACAGGCTGAGAGACAGATTCGGAGTTTTCTTGTCGGAGCCTCGAGCCGCGAGTTTCGCCTTCACGCTGAAGCTCGGCCGGCCAACGAAGCAGATGGATCTTTTCTCCGACGATGAGGCATCGGCAGTAATAGATGAAGTCCTTGATCTCCTAGAGGTTGTTCAAGCGAGAGATCGAGATGAATTGGCTCATCGGATTCCTGAACAACCGTACCGCGTTAACTTCAATGCATTGGCCAAGAAGATCGCTCCCGACGGTGAAAGGGTATCCATGGTTGGATTGACTGCACATCATCCTGGCCGCATTCGAAGAGTTGCCTTCACAAGAATCCGCAAAGAACTTGCAGACTTCGTACTGCCCGATAGTCCAAAAGAGAGTACCATTGACGCGTCAGACCGTCGTGTCACGGTACGGGGCGTTCTGCACTACGCCAACGTGATCGGGCGTGAAGACACTATCAAGCTTGAGGACCAGAACGGATCTGTCTACGAAATCCTCGTGCCGGAAGGAATGATGACCGACATAGTGCGTCCACTGTGGGATGACGAGGTGATCGTGACCGGGACTCGTCGCCGTAAGCGAATCGAACTTGAGGACATTGTCCCCGTGGGCGAAGCCGACAACGAGTTTGAAGAGAATGACTGACGATCCCGCTGCCGCCCTCGTCGAGGCGGACAGCTACGCTGCTCGTGACCCACGATCGACGCACCGCACCGTTATCGGTAGGGGTCGGCGGCGTCCCTGAGACCGTCGCCAAGGAAATTGAACGCCAGCACGGTAACGATGACCAGGAGGCCGGGAATCAGCAGCCAAGGATACAGGGCCACGACGTTCACCTGCTGGGCGGACTTGAGCAGGGCGCCCCAGCTCACCGCGGGCGGACGAATGCCCAATCCCAGGAAACTGAGCGCGGTTTCTCCCAGGATCATCGACGGCACGGCAGCGTCAGGTTCACCACCAGGTAGCTCATGAACGATGGCAACAGGTGCGCCACCCACTGGCGGCCGCAGCCGCCCGCTGCCCGCATCTCCGCAGGCCGCCTGGGTCGCCGAGCACCGCGCGTTGTGTCAAGCTGGAGAGCCGCGCGGGCCCGCGGGGGGATGCCCTCCACAACACTTTGACAATGTCCCGCGTTGGCCAAAGAGGCGCCGAATCGGCGCATGGAGTAGAGGAGATCACGATGCAGGATGCAGGGCACACATTCGTGGAGCGCGGGGAGCCGCGGCTGGTACGGGTGGCGTCCCTGGGCTGGGAGCGCGGCGACGGATACCTCGAGATCTACAACAAGAAGTCGCTGGTCTACGCGGGCCGCGCGGTGGGCGCCGGCGACTTCCGGCTCAGCGCCCGGCTCACGGTGTGGAGCCACGACGACGGACCGACCTTCGTGGCCGGCACCGGCGACGTCGACCTGGAGGGCTTCGAGCGCCTCAGCTACGGCTACTGGCCGCGCGAGGTGCTGCGTCATCAGCATTTTTTCATAGAGCCCGAATGGTTCACGTGCGGCAAGCCGTTCAGCTTCGAGGTGATCCGCACGGGGGCGCGTCTCGAGATCCGCATCGACGGCGCCGTGATCCACACCTGTGGCTATGCCGGCGAGCGGTTCGGCAAGGTAGGGCTGTGCTCCTGGTTCCCCAGAATGAAGGAGAAGGCGGACGCGCTCACGCCCAACGACATCCCCCTGCCGGACATCGCCGAGCGCTACGCCGCGCTGGAGCGCGAGTCGCTGTGGATCCATGACTTCAGCCTGGAGGGAAGCAGCGAGCCCCTGAACTGGGACCGCGCCATGCCCACCGAAATCACCGTGCCCACCCTCGACCTGTCGGCCGAGAGCGGGCGCCAGGTGGTGCTGGCCCGCGAGCCCGGGCGCTACTTCGGCCATCCCGACACCGAGCTGATGGCCGACGGCCGCACCATGTTCTGCACCTTTCCGCTGGGCCACGGCGGGCCCGACTGCCTGCTGCAGAAGAGCACCGACGGCGGCCTCACCTGGAGCGAACCGCTGCCGGTGCCGGAGAACTGGAACACGGCAACCAATTGCCCCTGCATCCACCGGGTGACCGGCCCCGACGGCGTCGAGCGGCTGGTGGTGGTGGAGGGCAACGGTGCCATGCGCCAGTCGCTGTCGGCGGACGGCGGGGCGACCTGGACTCCCTTCCAGGAAAACGGCCTGCGCTGCATCGTGGTGCCCAATCGGCTGCTGCCACTCCCCGGCGGGCGCCTGCTGGCGGTGTACGTGGACCGCGGCGCACCCCCGAGCGGCCACGTGATCGTGCAGAGCACCAGCGCCGACGGCGGCCTTACCTGGGAGCCGCAGCGGACCATCCTGGAGCACGCCGACGCGCTGCCCGACGAGCCGGGGATGATCGCCTCGCCGGACGGCCGCCAGATCGCCGCGCTGATGCGCGAGCAGTCGCGGGCCTACAACTCGCTGCTGGTGACCAGCGACGACCAGGGCCGCACCTGGTCGCCGGCACGGGAGGTGGCGGCGGCCGTGACCGGGGACCGCCACAACCTGCGCTACGCCGCCGACGGGCGCCTGGTGGCGGTGTTCCGCGACACCGCGTTCGACAGCCCCACCAAGTACCAGTTCGTGGCCTGGGTGGGCACCTACGACGACCTGGTGGCGGGCCGCGAGGGCCAGTACCGGGTGGTGCTGCTGCGCCACCACAACAACTTTCCGCCGTTCCGCACCGGCGACTGCGGCTACGCCGGCCTGGAGCTGCTGCCGGACGGCACCCTGGTCGCCACCACCTACGTCTGCCTGCGCCCCGGCGAGGGCAACTCGGTGGTCAGCGTGCGCTTCACCCTGGAGGAACTGGACGCCCGAGTCGCCGCGGGCTGACGCGAGAGGAGCTTGTCGGGCTAACCGACGAAGCGGCGCCCGTCAGCCCTTCAGCGAGCCGATCATCAGGCCGCGCACGAAGTAGCGCTGGATGAACGGGTACAGCACCAGCATCGGCACGATCGACAGGAACAGGGTGGCGAACTTGATGCGGTCCACGGTGACCGGCATCTCCGCGCGTTCGCGAAAGGCGACCAGCGCCTCGGAAAAATTGCCTTCGCGCGCCAGCGCCTCAGCCAGCCCGGCGTAGATCACGATCTCGCGCAGCATCACCTGCAGCGGGTAGCGCTCGGCATCCTTCAGGTACACCACCGCGGGAAACCAGGAGTTCCAGTGGGTCACGGCGTAGAACAGGCTGATCACCGCTACCGCCGCGCGCGACACCGGCAGCACGATGTACACCAGCACGGTGATGTCGTTGGCGCCATCGATAAAGGCCGAGTCCTCCAGTTCCTGGGGCACGGTCTGAAAAAAAGTGCGCATGATGATCAGGTTCCACACCGAGATCGCCACCGGCACCACCAGGGCCCATATGGTGTTGTACATCCCCAGGTTGCGCACCAGCAGGTAGGTGGGGATCAGGCCGCCGCTGAAGAAGAAGGTCACCACCACCAGTCCGGTGATGAAGCCGCGAAACAGCAGCCGCTGCTTGGACAGGGCGTAGGCCATGGTGACCGTCATCACCATGTTCACCGCGGTGCCCACCACCGTGTAGATGATCGCGTACCTGAACGAGTTGGGGATGGTGGCGTCGCGCAGGATCATCTCGTAGGCGCGCAGGTTGGCATCCAGCGGATAGAAGGTGACCGCGTTCGACTTGACGTG
Organism: Spirochaetia bacterium; assembly: GCA_965203905.1. GTDB lineage: Bacteria > Spirochaetota > Spirochaetia > SZUA-6 > Bin103 > Bin103. The sequence continues at coordinate 875,340 of CBDBDQ010000005.1, forward strand.
CAGGTCGCCGCTCAGCGACACCGAGGCGATGTGCAGGATCGGGTACAGGGTGATCACCACGATGAACAGGACCACGAAGTGGACCCCGAGCCCGAGCAGGCGGCCGGAGAGCGAGCGGTCGCGTACCACGGCGCTACCAGACGGTGAACTCGCTCACCTTCTTGGCCACCCGGTTGGCGCAGATGATCAGGATCAGGCCGATCAACGAGCCGAACAGTCCCACCGCCGCGCCGTAGCTGAAGTCGGCGTGCAGCAGCCCGCGCCGGTAGACGAAGGAGCCGATCACGTCGGCGGTCTCGTAGGTCGCCGGCTGGTACATCAGGATCACCTTCTCGGCGCCCACCGAGAGCAGCGTGCCGATGCGCAGGATCAGCAGGATGGAGATCACCGACTTGAGGCCCGGCAGCGAGATGAAGCGCATCTGCTGGAAGCGTGAGGCGCCGTCGATCACCGCCGCCTCGTAGAGTTGCGGATCGAGGCGCGAGAGCTGGGCCAGGAAGATGATGGCGCCCCAGCCGACGTTCTGCCAGATGTCCGAGGCCACGTAGATGGAGCGGAACCAGGACGGGTTGGTCATGAAGTAGATCGGCTCGATCCCCACCACTTGCAGCGCCTTGTTGGCGAACCCGGTGGTGGGCGACAGAAACAGGTAGAGCATGCCCACGACTGCCGGCAGGGAGATGAAGTGGGGCAGGAAGCTCACGGTCTGAGCCACCTTCTTGTAGCGCCGCTGGGTCAGCTCGTTGAGGGCCAGGGCGAAGATGATCGGCGCCGGGAAGCCGACCAGCAGGCTGTAGAAGCTCAGCAGGAAGGTGTTTCTGACGAGCCGGAAGAAGTACGGGTGAGTGAAGAACTTGACGAAGTGCTCGAAGCCGACCCACGGGCTGCCCACCACTCCCAGGCGCGTGTTGTAGTCCTGGAACGCGATCAGCAGCCCGTACATCGGGCCGTAGTGGAAGATGATGAAGTAGACCAGCCCGGGAATCACCAGCAGCAGCAGGTACTTCGACTTCCCGGCCCGCACGCGGAGCTCGCTCCAGCGGCCCGCGTGCGGGCGCGGCAACGCCCGGGTCGTATCGCTCACGGGTGTCCCCCGAACCGGCCGTGGGAGGCGGCTACTTCGGCATGCCCATGCGCTCCCAGGTCGCCTGGTACTGGTCCATCATCCGGTTCACTCCCGCCTTCTCCAGCTCGCTCATGTACTTGCCCCAGTCGTCGTCGTTCGAGGGGTCCAGCTCGCCGTTCATGAAGCGGGCGGCATAGGCGCTGTACACGTCGTTCACGGTGACCTCGATGTCGGCCAGGTCGTCGCGCTCGTCCGGGGTGAACTTCCAGGCGATCGGCTTGACCCAGTCCTTGCCCATCTGCGCCTCCGAGAACCCGAATCCGACATCGACCTGGTCGCCGCGGTGATGCCGCACCCACCAGTCGGAGAACAGCAGGAACGGCTGCAGGCCGTAATGGTAACGGGTGACTTCGCCGTCGGGGTTCTGGACGTACTGGATGTGCGACATGTAGTGCGGCTTGCCGTCCATGTACTCGAAGCTCTCGCCCTCACGCCCGAACATGTTGGCCTGCTCGCCCTCCGGCGTGGCCATGAAGTCGAAGAACTGAATCAGCCGCCGCACCTTCTCGTCCGACGCACCCGCGGTGATGAACGGTCCCTTGGCGTAGGCGGGCAGCAGCCGGTGCACCAGCTCGCCGCGCTCGGGATAAGCCGCGATGTAGCGCTCGGCGCCGACCCAGTTGACATCGGAGTCGGGATTGAACTGCAGCGACTGCTCGTTCCAGAACACCGCTCCGGCGGCGGCGCTGTTGCCTTCGATGTAGGAGAGGAGCTGCTTGTGGACCAGTTCCTGGTAGCCGGCCCAGTCGATGGTGGCCCACTCCGGGTGCACCAGCTTGTTGGCGATCATCTTGTTGATGAAGATCATCATGCCGCGGAACTTGTCGGTCCCGGCCGGGTACACCAGCTCGCCGCTGTCGATGTCGACGTGCACCCCGGGGCCGCGCCGGCTCGGCGCCTGGCCGACCCGCCACGCCTTGTAGTAGGGGGACAGGAACCAGCCGAGCGCGTTGCGGTTCACGTAGGGCCACGACTCCGGATTGGCCTGCTTCAGGGTCATGAGCACGTCGAACAGCCCGTCGGGGGTGCTCGGCCACTCCACGCCGTGGGCGTCGAAGACATCCTTGCGGAACATCCAGCCGTAGGGGATCAACTCCTGGCTGATCACCGGCAGGTAGTAGAGGTTGCCGTCCGCGGCGCGCGCGTGGGCCAGTGCCAGCTCCAGGTCGTCGGGCGTACGCGGCGAGATCAGCGCGACCGGCGGATTGTCGGACCACAGCGCCACGTAGTTGGGCAGGTCGTCGAGGTGCCCGTCGAGCGCCACCAGGTGCCCCTCCAGGCCCCAGCGCTTGACCGCGGCCTCCGGCGGGTTGGCGTTGGTGGCATCGAGCATGTCGAAGTAGTCGCCGGCGGCGAAGCGCAGGTTGATCTTCTCGTCGATGCCGTCCCGCGACACGCGTTCGAATTCGATCTCCAGGTTGAACTTCTCGTTCCCGAGCTCAGCCCAGTAGGGATACACCTCCGGCTTGTTGGTGCCGGAGAATGGAGCCAGGGCGGTGACCGTCAGCGGTCCCTCGGGTGCGGCGGTCTCCGCCTCGGCGGTGGCCATCACCCACGCCGGAAACAAGACCATCAACGACAGCGAAACTACCATCAGTCGCTTCATGAGGACCCTCCTCGCTTGGAATCAACGGCCAGCTTAGCCCCCCCGCCGCCCCCTGTCCAATGCGTGTCAACCCCAGCGCGCCAGTATCTGGATGCCTGAACTTGGTCGCTACGACCTGTTGCCTCATCCAAGAATCTAACCGTGCGGGGAGGCATGCCTCATTTTAAGGATCTAACCCAGAGAGGCGGCGGGAAACGAGGGGGAGCGCGAGGGGGGAGACTAATGGTTGTGGATAAGTGGATAGTGCGGGCCGCCGGTGCGGTGCCAACCCGCGGTGTTCGAAGGTCGGCTTGGCGAGCTGGCCACCCGCCCGACAGGCGGCAACAGCGAGGTCCGGCAGCGGCGCTGTGTGGCGGCCCGCCAGGCACCGCGAATCGGGCATCTGCGCGGCGGCCGGTGGGTGAACGAGGGCTGATGCCGGCCCCGCTGAGGTGGTGGCTGCCTGACTACGGCGGCGCTGCCGGCGCATGAGCCGTCCACCGCATCGCGGCCGCCACGGCCGGCGCGCAACGTCGCCCCGCTGCTCGCAACAGCGGGTGTAAGCGAGCGAACGAGGACGGAGCCGTGCAGAGACGCTGGCAGGCCCCGGAACAGGCATACCTGGACAGGGTGTGCTGTTCTCAGGCGGCCCAGAACCAGTGTGTCAGAAACGATCTGGTACCAGGAGTACCCCCTGGGCTCCCACAGACGGGTCGGCAAACCTCGCAGGTCGACGCTCCGAGCACGGACCGGGCGTGGGCGAAGCCGCCCCCTGAGAACGTCCCCCCGGCCGCGGCAACGTTCAGCGGTTGCTCGGCCGTGTTGGAGGCGCGCTCTTGGACCCAGGTACCCGCAACAGGTGCTCGGTCAATCGGGTCAGCTCGCGCTTGAGGGCGACCGGATTCAACGTCGCGTACTGCTGCTTGAGGCGGGCCTTCACCTCGTCGCTCACCGACTGGGAGGCCAGCACGCGGTGATACAGAGTCTGCGGGTCATCATAGATGCGGCGCACCTGCTGCCGGAGCGGACTTTCTTCACCAGCTTCACCGAAGGATAAAAGAAGTTCTCCAGCAGGCAGAGGGGCCGGTACACCGCGTTGAGGGCAGCCAGTTGCGCGTCGCTGTCGTAGCGCAGGTAGCCGACCGCGCGCCGCACTACGTGGCCATTCTTCTGCTCGACGTAGCAGGTGTCGTTCTTGCGATACGGGCGCCCCCGAGTGAAGGTGATGGCGTGGTTCTCGCAGTAGCGCGCCAGATGATGATTGATGAATTCGCCGCCGTTGTCGCTGTCGATGCCTTGCATGGCGATCGGCAGGCTGCGACGGGCAGTGTCGATAGCCTCATAGGTCCAGCGTTGTGCCTTGTTCTTGAGCCCGTGCAGGTCGACCCAGCCGGTGTCAACGTCGGTGATGGTGAGGGTGTGGCAGAAGTCGCCTGAGACATCGCCGCCGTCATGGCCCACCAGGTCGATCTCGAAGAACCCCGGCTCCTGCTCGGTCCAGTCAGCAAAGGTACGGATCGGGATCTGGTGCTTGAGGTGGCTACCCGGCTTGATGTGGGTGCGGCCCTTCAGGCGCAGCCGCGCGCGCTCGTGCTGCAACAGCCGGTCGATGGTGGCGGCACTGATGGTCAGCAGCTTGGCGTGCACCTCGGTGGTGAGCGGGATCTCGCCGAACGACTCCAGCACCGGCAGCGTGGTGCGCAGCACGACCACCAGCCGCTTGCCGCACATGTAGTCGAACACGTACCAGATCTGCTTGAGGGCCTTCAGCACCTCCTGGTCGTAGCGCCGCGGGCGCTTGCGGCGCCTGGCCCGCCGCGGGCGTACCGGCAACCAGCTTCACCAGCTTGCCGTCGATGCGCACCCAGTGGCTACGCCCCCATGAGTTCAGCAGATGGATCGCGTACTTGCGCGCGTAGCCGGTGGTCTCGACGAACTCGCCGAGCATCACCGCCTTCTCCTGCTTGCTGGCGCTTCGGTAGCGCCGCGCCACCTGCTCCGTGAGTGCCCTGCGTTCAGCCATCGTCAGCCCCATCCCCTCGGAACCTCCTCGCCCTCTACGAAGGGCTCCGGACCGGACCCTCAGGTCCAGCTCTTCGGTTAGATTCTTAAATGAGGCACGCTTTTCGCAGGGTTAGATTCTTGATGAGTAAATGCGTGCGAGTGCACTTGACCACCAAATGCCTTATGATTGCTCCATGATCACCAGGATCACGGGAGAGAATCAGGTCACGGTGTCGGCCGAGGTCGCCGCCGCGGAGGGAGTCGAGCTAGAGCTAGGCACCCGGCTCGCGTGGAGCTTCGCGGAGCGTGAGCACGTACTGGAAGTCCGTGTGCTGAAGAGCGTTGCCGAGGTTGCCGCCAGACGTGCGAGGCCGTGGAGCGCGGGTTTCGGAACCGACCGGGCAGTGCCATTGACGCACTCCTGTGGGAACGCGAGCAAGAGGGATGGTGAGCACTAGCCTTGTGAGGGCGTCCTCACGCTCTCGACACCTCGGCCAATCGGGCCCACCTCGAGCCGAAACGGCGCTGGTGGAGATACGGGGCAGGACACGGGCCACAAGAGAGATGCGTGCCCCGACGCTGCCGCAGTTGAAGGGCCCGCTAAGAGTCGATGTCGCTGACCGGACGAAGTAGAGCTGGCGTTTAGTCAGTACGTCGACCACTGTTACCGCACCGGCCGTCTTCCTATGCCGAAGCCACGTCCGACTATAATGAGTTACGGGGAGCATCTATAGTGAACCAAGCGGACTACATAGAACTCATCGACTTACTTGAAACCGGTCTTCGCGATGCGGAGGGCCTCGACGTCGACGATCCGTCACTGTATGCGGAGAGAGACCCAGAATCTGGAGAACTTCGGCGCCGGCATCCGAGGGATCACGTCGTAGAACTGCTGCGAGCGCTCGATCGGCACCTTGCAGTCACCGACCGTGGGACGTACGACAGCGCTATCGAGACGATCAATGAGTCAATCGAAGGGCCTCGCGTAGTCGGTGCTTCTATCATTCTCTTGGATGACTCACGGCAGGTCAGACTCGATGCCCTGCCTGACCTGAGCGCGGCCCGAGGTCGGCTAGAGGAACTGATCCAAGGGATTCTTGCTGACCCCGAACCGGACAGGGAAACGAATCGATGAACAAGACACATGCAATTCGGGAGGTCTTGTCAGTTCTGGGCGCCCTCCACAACTATACGCGTCAGGACAAGAAGCACTTGGTATCGCTCTCTCAAGGCAAGCTCTACGAACTGTACGTCCTTGCCACCATAGTGAGTTACCTAGGCAATAGAGGATTCAACATTCATCACGTTGGCTGCAACATCTGCTTCAAGCAAGCACCTGGAAAGCTTTACGTAAACGACCCGCACTTCGTCGTTAATTCGCCTAACGGTCAACTGCAACTCTATGTGGACATTGAATTCCAAACGCTCGGCCACATCTCCGCAGCAACTCAAAACGATCTAAGCACCCTCCACGAGCTAGATGTCGTCCTTATCAAGGATCCTACCGATCGTAGCAACCCGACCTACAGTCAAATCCTCCTGGGAGTGGAGTGCAAGAGTAACGCTGTCCTGAAGAAGAGCTTCGTCAGGGAAGCCCTGGGCCTACGCCGGGAGCTGTCCTACATGAGACGAGATACTGTCTCCTGGCTTTCCCGGCTTACTTGCACGAATCCTGTACTAGTACCTGCCCATCCAGCCTCTGAATTTTGGCTTGCTTTCACCGATCCTCAAGGAATGAGGTACCAGAAAAGCCCCGCCGTGTTCGGTGTCGAACTCAGACACATTCAGCCGTGACAGGAGAACCAAGTAACTATTACTTCGAGTTAAATCAGGTTGATGCGCAGCAGGTTAGCCGTCCGGTGCCAGCCCGGGGCGCCGCTGGCTGTGTCGAGGAAGATGCTCAGCCAATTGATGTTGACACAGGCTAAGTCAATGCAGAATAGGCTCATGTCGCCTCGGTTGTTTGAAGATCAGAGCTCCGGTTCGCCGTCGCCATCCGTGGTGCAGGTTCACCAAGCCGCGGCGGGGCTGAGTCCTGGCTGAATCCCCCAGTACGGCATGTTGGCCTATCACAGCGGTTCAATGCAAAGCAATCAGAATGGAACCCATCAATGTTCTCACGACCGTCTCCATCACCGGAGGACAGACACCGTTCCCCAGAATCATGATCTTGTCGCGACGTGTCCCTCCATCAACGATGAGATCGTCACGAAATCCCATCGTGCGGGCCAGTTCTGGTACCTGTAGCATTCGTAACATCGCTCCGGCTTCCGAAGGCTCGCACAACGCGAAGCGATCAAGGGTCGTCACCGTACGAAGGGGAACCGTCAACGGCTGCCAACCGCCAGCCCCATCGCTTCCGTAGTGAAGTCCTCTACCCGACGCCGTGTCCCGCTCGGGTTGCCGCTCTTCTCCGCCCCGTGCAGCAGTTCGGCCAGGGTAATCGCGCTGATGCAGATCTCACCCGCATACGCGTTGAGGGTGTCGAGCGCCTGCCGCGACCTACGGTTGAGGACGTAGATCGACAGGTCGGTGTCGAGCATGAAGCGGTTCATGCGAGCGGCTCACGCTCCTCCGGCGGCGATTGCTCGCCTCGTTCGATGAGCACGTTATCCGTCGCCGCCGCTTCTTGCAGGAAGAACGTGTCCCAGATGCGGTCGACCGGGGACAGCACGTGGTCGGGACCCACCACGCGCACGTTCACTCTCTTGATTCCGGCGGCAAACCGCATCTCCGCTGGGATACGCACCGCCTGGGTACGATTGTTCTCGAACACCGAGCCAGTTGCCATTATCTGCTCCGATAGCACCGGAGACGCGCTCCTGCAACGGATCAGAGCAGCGTTCTCGTGGAGGCGGCCGCTACCGCGCGGGCGGGGCGACCGGGTCAGGTATGAGTGCGGCTGCGGCAACGGTGATGCGCTCGATGATTCGCGCCACTTCGTCGTCCGAGAAATCGGGATGGGTTGTCAGGCACACGGTCCTGCCGAGGATGTCCAGCGACTGCCGGCACATCTTCCTTCGAGTAGTCCATCCGGCAGCCCCGGTTCTGCTCCAGCGCGAACGGATTCACCGCCGCGTGGTGGGCGCCGCGGTGCTCCAGCACCGGGTCCCACTCGGTGTACACGTGGCGCCCGGTCTTCAGCGCGACCCAGCCGCCGGTCCTTTCCGCCAGCGCATTAGCTGCCGCCGCGGTCGGCAGCAGAAAGGCGACGTGCGTGCCGCACTCCCAGGCCGGGCTGTTGCCGGGACTCGGCGTCAGGCCGCAAGCCGCGGTCTCCGTGAGGATCCTCCTCTTCTGGGCCCGCATGGTGGCGATCATGTCGTCGATCCGGTCGAGCTGGCAGTTCATGATCGCGCCCTCGATCTCCGAGGCGCGCGCCCCGTTTGCCAGGTAGCCGGCGAAGCTCTCCTTGCGTCCGTCCCAGTAGAAGCGGCAGGGGTCGATCGCGCACTCGATGCGCTCGGCGAAGGCGTCGTCGTCGGTTACCACCGCGCCCCCTCGCCGCAGCTCATGTTCTTGTAGTGGTTGAAACTGAATGCGCCGACGTGGCCGATCGAGCCGAGCATCCTGCCCTCGTAGGCACCCACGACGCCCTGGCAGGCATCCTCTATCACCAGCAGTTCCCGTTCGGCGGCGACCTCCATGATCGAGTCCATGTCACAGGGCAGACCCCACATGTGGACCGGGATCACCGCCCGGGTGCGCGGACCGATGGCATCCCACAAGGCGGCGGGGCTCATTCCGATGCTCTCGTCGATGTCGACGATCACGGGGATCGCGCCGGCGGCGAGCACCGATCCGGGGGTGGCCATGTAGGTGCACGCCGGGACGATCACCTCGTCACCGGGACCGATGCCCGCCCCCCATGAGCGCGGCCGTCAGCGCGTTCGTGTCTTCCTGTCGCGTGTTTGACACTGCTGTCAGGTTTAGATACGTTGCGTAACGTCGGTGCTAGTAAACTACCTCCTGTAGTTGGTCGATCGGGGCTACAGTCGTGAGAAATAGGGAATACCGCTTGATCTATTGGAACGCCAACAGCGGATTCAGGAAAGGCGATCTATTGCACTTTTCCCGGTAAGAACAACATTCCTGCGCGTCTTGGTCCTTCGGCATATGCCACATGTGACGGCTGTCGTCTTAGGTACGACCTAGTGCCTGAACCATGTGACCGAAGCCGAGTACAATGCCACCGGCCGCGATAACACCGACGAGACGAGCCGCTGAAACCAGAAGACGGCCGACCAGACTGGCTGTGACAACAAGGATTAGATCATGTACGCGCGTCGTCGTAACAGTGACATATGGCACTGGTGTACCAACTGTAGAAATTGGCCAGCTCGCGCAGATAGAGCTGACATTCGTTTTTCCGCACCGGATCTCAAGACGGACTTGTGCGAAGAATGCTACGTCAAGCAACGGGACAACAGGTGTGTATCTCTGTCGAAGGTAGACCCAACACATCGCAAGTAGTTCTGGTCACCAGCCTATATTTGGTCTCGTACATCGTACATAAACGACGAGATCTCCGCTGGCCACGTAAGACGTCATGATGTCGAACTTTCGTCGATACAGTCCATCAAAGCGGGCACGCTGGGACAACACACGGTAACGATCGTGGCAGAGTAGCGATGAAGATGAGCGACACTTCGCAGTAGAGTGGACGGCGCGAACTTCTTGGACTGTGAGCCGGTCAAACCTACCCAGATCATCCCGGAGAAGACTCGAGAGGCCTCAGGAATCATTCGGGTCGAAAGGGACGTCCTGGCCGGTCCCGAACGACCGCGATAAAACGTTGGGCAACTAATCCCAGGCTGTTGCTCTCATGGTGGACGATCGAAGCTGCGTGACTGGCCGGTTCGTCGCCGGAGCAACGCCGACGACGGTCTGCCGGTGTACAGTTTTTGCAGGCCGATGAGCGAGTTGGGGACGCTAACGCTAACTAGTCGCGAACACCTTACGGATGGTGGACAGCGCGGCCACGTTCACCATGCACAGCGAACCGACCGTACTGCAGCAGCGCTGTTTCGATCTGCCGGGGCCAGCGCCCAAGTGTAGCCAGACACGGACGTTTTGGCCATTGAGTGCGATTTTGAATTCAATAACGATCTAACTTAAATTAGCAAGAATCGCGCCCTGAAACCTTAAACTTAAATCGGGATTAATCGTGCAACGCCTTGCGAAGTGCATCGGGCGCATCAGCGTAGAATAGGACCTGGACCCTCGTCGCGACGTCATCCGATAAATCGATCAGTGCCCGCCGAGTGGATACGGGCACAAGCACGGTATCGGCTCCTTTCTCCATGGCCAGTTCTATCACGTCGATCGGATTATGAATTGGTTCGATAGATCCACCCAAAGTGATTCCTCCAGCGACAACAAGGCCACCTTTCAGCGGCTTGCTGAGTAGTGCAGAGCAAAGACCCACGAGAACGCCGACGCCAAGCTGCTCTCCTGTTCTCGCAGCGTCGAATGAACGAAGCTGCAGTACGAACTCATGCTCACGCGGATTGCGCTCGCCGACGAGTTCCTGCGATCTTGCATACAGATTCTGTTGAGCAGTGCCCGCGCTCTCTCGAAAAGGACCTGGCGGAGACTGGTTCAGAATTCGGACGCCGCTACCTGCGCTCTCCGTCACCTCTATCCGGAACAACCCCGCGCGCGCGTCCTGGCCTCCGGGGCTTATCACCCAGACCTGGCCGACTGGCAGCGGATCGGATCCGATGCTGTGCTCGCTCTGTAATTCTGGCGTGGACACGAATTTCTCGACACCATCCAAACCCAACACGTAGCTGAAGTGCGTGTTACGGAACTCGGCCGATCCGATGCGCTTCTGTTGCTCCTTCACACGACGACGAACCTCCAGGGCAAGACGTACCGCCCATTCCAAGTCGTCGTCCGGGATAGCGGCAGTGGGATCAGGATAGAGCAGCTTCAACAGACCGGACACCGTTTTGTTGACAGCGTTCTGATCTCGCCCAGAGAGGGCGCCGCCACAATGCAGTCGCCCCTGAAGGACATTCACACGGCTCTGCGAACGAAGGCGAGAGAAGCATTCCGCGAGTACGTCGCTAACCAAGCCGAAGCGGTCGGTGAATAACTCCTTGTTGATCTTCGGCATGTCCCATCCGGGCAGATAGCAATGGATTCGGTCCATCAGGGCCGTGTCATTCCGCATCTCCGGCGGCATTGGACCGAATAGGTGCCCTTGCCGCTGCTGATGCTGCACATCCACGTCGAAATTGCCGAGCATGACGATGCTGCCTTCGGCGCGGATGCTCTCCCGTCCGCGCGAAAACTCTCCCGACTCCATGTATCCTTTCATGATGTTGACGCCGTCCTTCTGATCGAACGAAATCCCCGAGACCTCATCGAAACAAACGACATCGTACTGGCAGACAAGTCCACGCTGCCCGTTAGCCATGTTGACGAACATGCGTGCGACCGTGGCCTTGCCGCCGGAAACAAGGTGGGCGTAGGGTGAGACTTGTTGGAAGAGATGGCTCTTACCCGTACCGCGTGGGCCTAGCTCGACGAGGTTGTAGTTCCGCTCCACGAACGGCACCATGCGCAGCAAAGTTGCGTCCTGGGCACGGGCGCTGAGAGAGGCTGGTTCCAGCCCAATGCTACGCAGAAGGAAGTTTCTCCACTCGTGCGTGCTCAGGGTCGATCGGCCAGAGGCGACCTTACCCAGAATGTCACGAGTCGAAAGCTGAATCTCACGGAGGTTCAGAATCTCAAACGGTCTCCCACCCTTCTCCTGCGCGACACTCGGGTCGTAGCCGAGCTCGATCTCGGCATAGAAGCCGCCCGTTAACATTCGTTCATGATCACGGACGACTCTGTCCGAGATGCGAACGTCATTTAATCGGAGGCTTGGCAGAGTTGCCAGGTAGCTGTCAGTCCTGGCGTCGAGCCGGGCGGTAACGATGTCGATGATGCGCACCGAGGCCCGCTCGCGTGCCCTGGACTTGAACAGTTCTTCTTCACCCCCACGTGCCGTCCTATCGGAGAGCTGCGACTGCACCATTTGAAGGCCTTCTTCGATCTCTTCCGGCACCGTGCTGGCGCAGTAGCGCCCAAGCATGAACTCCACCACGTAAGTCGGAACGGGGAATTGACCACGGAAGCGGCGTACGAGGTCCTTGCGCACGATGTGCCCAGGGAAGGCCTCGGCCGCTTTGCGGTCCAGTTCGTCGAGTTCGATCACGTCAGTCCTCCCCGATCGCCAGCGTACGGTAGGCGAGCACGCGACCTTCATCATCCAGAACGACGAGGCATGCGGTTTCGCGCTCATGTTCGTCGCTCACCAGGAACGAAGTGCGGCCCCGTTCGTCGAGGACCCGCAAACCCTTGATCAAGCTTGGTCCGCTAATCTCCGACCCGAGACGCAGATCGACACTGAGATCGGCTCCGCTCTCGACACCTACGCGAAGGCGTAGCCCCTCCCACTTGGTCTGCAAGATGGTGACGGTGCGCTTCGCTTCGTCACTTACAACCTCCAGGACGGGCAGGATGCACTCCTGCGGGCTGACACCGCCATGCGCGTACTCGACGTTCGAAAAAAACGACCGCGCTCCCGTCGCCGTCGCCACCGAGACCTCGCGGTTCCAGGTCCAAGGCACCTGGAGATAGGAGGTTTGTGCTTTCGCCTTGACCAGAGCACAACGCGTGCGTTTGCCATTCGGCTCCACCAGCCCGGCGTCGAGCGCGGCATGCGGCAGCCCACCCGGCATCAATAGCCACCCATGGTCGGTGACGATGCGCAGTTTTCGACCGGGCCCTACCAGCTGAAGGACGCGATCGGCCACATCCTGGATGCCGGCCGAGAGACGTTCGGCTAGACGTGCCCCTAATGCATGTCCCTCTTCGTCGAACCGCCCGGTCTCCGTCCAGAGCTTCGCGTCGGGTAGGAGGGTGCTATCCGTTTCCCACCCGTGCGCCGCCATGAGTTTGAAGAGCACGGGCTTCGTCGCCGGCTTTCGGTCTGGAGAGATCGGAAGAACGTCGGAAGTGGTTGGCGGCCCGACCAACATAGACGCGACGGGTGAGACCAAAGGCTTGCACGTTCCAGTCACCGTCGGAAACCCGGACCACACCCAACGAAGGGTCACTGTCATGCCCTCAGCTTCAAGGCTGCGGACCAGCTCCCGTGCGAGGTCCATCCTCAAACCGTCCACAAACAGGATCGAAGTGGTTTCTGGATCTGGATCGGGCGGAGTGGCGAGCTTAACCTTGTCAAGCCGAATGAGTTCTTGGAGCGAGGCTGCACCCGCTTCCATCCAGGGCAGATAGACCGCCCGCAGTGCCGCAGTAATGGCTTCACGGTCCAGCCCGCGCGGCGCTGCTGCAAGAGCGCACATTGCGGCCCAGTCAGCATCGGTGCCCTCCGCCACGTACGCCTCCGCCAGCGCGTTGTTCTCATGACTCGGAAGCGGCTTTGCTGACGCAACCCTCGCGACAAAACTGACTGCCTTGGCCAGCGGTGCCTTGCCGCGCCGAGCCCAGACAGTTCCTCGCCGCCATGCATGTTCGTCGTCGAGTTCAGCGATTCGCTTCTTCGCGGCTTCCAGCGACAAATCGGCGAGCGAACACAGTGCTTCGCGCAGTTTCATCTCGTCCTGCGTGTTCAGCCTTGGATATGAGTCCCTATTGTCAGCGAGTTCGAACAGCGTTTCTGGCTGTTCAAGGTCGAGATAGCTGACGACGGTTTCGAAGCCCATCGAGGCAGCGAAGCGTGTCCACACCTCATCCCACCTGCCTTCGCGCTTGGCTAGCCGTCGTACCGCATCCTGTGGGGACAGCTTACGTGGGTCGAACTTCAGCTGCTTATCCGCAACGCTTGCGAAGGCGGAGAACCGACTCGGATCACCCCTCTCAGTAAATGCACCATCGATCCAGTCGAGCATGTCGCCGGCGAAGTCGGGGGCGAGCAGCGCGTTAAGCCGGTCCTCGTCCCAACGCTTTCCGCGCAGGTCTTCCAAGGGACGGCTGCAGAATCGTATGGCGGCGTGTGAGAGAGCTGCGCGGGTCGCACTATCCTCGGCGATGCCAAGTTTCAGAGGGCCGCGGTCGGACGTGAGAAACCCCCGTAGCGTCCAGTCCCTGCCGTTGACGTGCCCAAAGAGGGCGCCCGCCACGGTGTACCAGACCAGCGGCTGCAGAAGGGACGGACAGTCATCGGCACTCTTCAGAGTCTCTCGCCCGACACCGGGCAGATAGAGGATCGGCGTGAGGTCCTCGGAAATGTCGATCTCTGAAACTGCCCTGGCCAATGCGGCGCGTAGCCAGACAGCGGGCCCGGTCCGTGTCGCCGCGTCGAAGTCGCCGTAGGTCAGCAGTTCCGGCAGTCGCTCGCGGAGCGCCGAGACAAGGGGTAGGAACTCCCGGTTCGCGTCACACCACAGCACCGCTTCAGGCGCCGCCTCGGCCGCTGCGTTGTAACTCGCGGCATCTCGCACCGCAGTAACAAGAGAGTCGAGTGGCGTCACTTCTCCGCCTCAACCCGCTTTGAAACGGCCTCGCGCGCGGACCGCTTCTGGGCCAGTGTGGTGTGGTGGTCATTTCGACGCTCCCCGTTGAACCTGTCGTACCAGGGTGCCGAAACGCCATCCCTCCCACGATCCTTGTCCTTCAGGATCTTCGAAAGGTCATGGGTTAGCAAGCCCGCGTTGATGAAGGGCCGAATGTTCTGGCGCACGCCGTCGTCCAGGTCAGGGTCCCAGCCGAGCGGTTGCCTGGAGAGCGACTTCCAGCGGACGAAGATGTCGTAAGGCTCCTCACCCGCGAGGATCTTCTCCAGCTTCTGCTGCAGCTCACGGCCCTTCTCGTAGCGCAGCATGTTGTTCTCAGCCTTGGCACGGGCAAGCCAATCACCGAGCAGGGTATAGGTGAGCTTACGCAGGTTGGCCTGATCGAAACGGTGATAGTGGACGAAGACCGAGAAGCCGTCCTTCATCGCATCGGAGATGTGCCAAAGAAAAGGGCGCTGGCCAAACAGCACGCAGTGTTGGCGGAAGGCGCGGTCGCGCACCCACGCTTCGAGCGACCCGTCACGGGCGGTCTTCTTGTCCACCGCCTCATCAGCATCAGCGACCAGACGAAGCTCCAAGGCATCGGACCAATCCAAACCGAATGATGCGACGAGGTAGTCGCGCAGGCGGTCGGATAGAGCTCTCTCGCCAGCGACGGACGAGACGCTGACGAGGCCGTCATCATCGCCCCGTGGGAGCTCTGCAGCCTTTGCAATCCAGACGCGTGCCTCGTGCGACAGCTCCATCTCAGTGTCAGTGCATGTCTCGGCGGGCCACCGATAACCGCAAAGACGGGCTAAAGACACATGAAGGGCCGTCCCCGTAGCTGCTTCAGCGGGATGACCGTGGAATATCCAGTGGCAAGGATTCTTTGAAAATGGCTCGGGCAACGTGACTAATTTTGACTTCCGAGCAACCGATGTCCAATGTGCAAGATCGAATGGTGCCTTTCCCAAAGTCGCCGGTGTAACGCCCACCTTGTTGTCGATCTTTCTGATCTCATCATGATAACGACGACTCTTCAAAAAGTGCCAAATCGAAGGAGCATTACTGGGATTTTTGGGTATCAGGATTGCGCCGTTCTGGTCGAACAAAGATGCCACACAAAGTGATGCTGGAAGCCGTCCCATACGATGAACAACGAAACCTGGACTCCTCTTGAGGCTCCGCTGTATTGCTGAGCTCCCGCGATCTACAAATCCGCTGTGGTTTACGATATCGCCAGAGCCTTGCTCCCAACGAATAATGTTCTCAATTCCATCAAAGAAACCGGACTCAGACGCCGTCCTCTGAAAAAACTCCCATTTACCGGTCTTCTGTGGAATTTCCCAGAACTTCGAAATGAAGCGATCATTGTCGCCCGTCTGGAGCCCACAATGCACGTTAACATATTGCGACAGAGGCTCTCCTTGACCTTGTGTCCTTGTCAGTATTCGAAGATCTCGAGAGTCCAAAACGTCCCGCCGTTGAATGCGCTCGATTTGCGTTTGTCTCAGTGACTGTTCCTTGTTTTCGGGGCCCCTATCCTGTGTAGCAACAAGGCTTCGGTAGAAGTCATCTGTTGGGGTTGATCTCTCAGAAATGAACAACATGAAGCTGAAATCGTACATTGGCGTTGAAAAGGACCCAGGTCCCACCTCGACAACAAGAGAAACACGATTTTCCCGCAAGATTCTGTTCCTTAACTCTCTATAGGACCTCAGAAACGTCCAGTTTTGGGGGGACACGAAAGCACTAACGCCACCGGCGTTCTGCAAGCGGAGCATTCGCAAAACCATTGCGGTTGCGAGGTCTGCCCTTCCTTCCTTGAAGTGCTGATATACATAGTTCTGAAGAAACGGTGTCTGTTTTCTCCGTCCGAGAAACGGGACATTCGTGACTTGAAGTGTGTAGCTCGTGCTAAGTAACATTCGGGCGCTCTCGGCCATACCGCTTGCTGCCACTACGCCTTCCATTATCACCGGTTCTGCCTTTCGCGCCTTGTCTATCAATGGCGCGAGAAGACGTTCGATCTCTCTCAGTTTCTCTGCTTCGAACAAATCGCTACCGGAGGGTTCAAGCAGCGTTCCGAGCGCGGGGGCCTGGGCAAAGAGGTCGTGGATAGCCCCTAGCGCATATTCCAGTTCGGCGTCACCGTCGGCGAGTGTGACGAATTCCCGCCTCGAAAGGGGGGGTGGGGCGCCCACCCAAGCAATCTGAGGTAGTGGCAAGGTTTGCCATCCCCCAATGCGCCAAGCACTGAGCGCAACAGCGAACGCGGCGATCTGCACGCACCGGCCGTCGATCTCCAGACCATGAAGGTTGTCCCGCAACACGGCCGCAACAGCGTCGGATGAGGTTAGTAGGTTTTCCTCCTCCTTACGCAGTGCCGCCAGAATCGCCAGAGCCTCGGTCAGAAAGTGCCCGGATCCGCAGCAGGGGTCAAGCATGGTGATCGCCCTCACCTCCCTCGGCCAGCCGGGGAAGGTGCCCGCCGCTGGACGCCAAGGGCCATTCTCACGCTTCGAACAAAACGTAGCATGTCGAACGTGTAGTTGGGCAGCGAGCAGGCCGCACGCAGCGCGTCTTCGTCCGCCGCCGTCTCTGCCAGCTTCGGATTGGCCACCAGCACCTTACCGGCCCACCAAGCGCCCAGCGTATTGTGCAGCAGGAAGCGCACCATGTAGGGCTCGGTGAACAACTGGGTGACGGCAGGCAGCTCTTCCGCCCCGATCTTCACGCCTGACTTGTTGACCGCGTCCTTCTCCGCTGCACGCCAGAACTGATAGGTCCAGCCAAGACTGTCCTCAGCCTGGAACACCTCAGCGGCGAGCTTGGTGACCAGCTGGTGCAGCGTTTGCGCTTGCACTATGTCGAGCTCGACCGAAAGGACCGGATCGTCGATACGGAACACTGCGGGCAGCATGGCTGCGGCGTAACGCTCTGCGATGCTCCAAGGATCTATCAGTCCCTCGGCATCGGCAAGCTCGCGACAATCCTCCAGCGACACCGGCACGTCGTATTCCGGGTTTCGCAACAGACCCCGCTCTGCCAGGAATCGAGTGAAGAGCATGCGGTGCCAATGCGCATATGCCGTAGCCTCGACCAGCCGCTTCGTTTGCTGCGTTTCGTCACGTTTGTCGAATGCGTCACCCAGGGCCCGCGCATGGGCGCGGAGTTGGCGACGAAGCTCCTTCTCGTCCTCGTTCAGATACGGCGGCACTTTGCTGTCCGCGACTCCGAGGCGGCGGATGGCGTCCTGCGCGCCTTCCTCGGCAACAAGCCGGGCGTTCTTAACCGCGCTCTCGACCTCTCGGCGTAGGGTGGTGGGCAGGTAGCGGTTGAGCATGCATCAAACCCTTGGGACTACAGGGCCCTGGTCCAGGGCCTTCATGACCCGCTCTCGAACCCTGCTGAGCCAATCATCGAGTTCTGCTTCCGATTTCAGCATCGCTCCGGGGAGGGATACGGCATGCGCCTTCGGCTCCAGTAGCGCAGCGGCGCAAGCGAGCGCATCCTCGACCCGCGCCTGCAAGGCTTTGGACATATTCTCCCATTCCGACAGCCCACGTTGCGAGAGCCCCTCCGCGATCGTCTGCGGGATGTCCACCTTCGGCTTCGGCACCACAAGGAGCCCACACTCCTGGCGAATCGCGTCGGTCTGGTCTGAGGAAAGTCTGCCCCAGGTCGGATCCTTGGCGAGCCGAAGCTCGCCCTTAATCCATGCCGCCTCCCAATCCGCGTGGGCAGCGTTGAGTCTCGCCCGAAGAGTCTCTGTGGCAGCCGATATCAGCGGCAGAATCGGATCCGGATCAGCAAGCAGCCGCCGTCCGCTGCGCAGATCGTCAAGGTCGCCCTCCCGATCTACCGCACCCAGGTCGACAAGACGTTCTGCCAATCGCCAATTGGGTAGCCGGTCAACGATCTTCCGCGCGGCCGCCGTCCATACCTTTAGCTTCGCCCGCAGAGTTGTCGCGTCCGTTGCCAGTACCTCAAGCAGATCGTTTCCGGATAATGATCTATAGGTATCTATGTTCATCACCTTTTCCGGCTCCGGCGCAGGAGGCTCGCCACCGGATACTCTCGCCACTTCCTCAAGGCGCTCGAGCAACGCCGTCAGTACCAGATGTTCCTGGTTTTTCTCGAAGACGATGCCTACATCGGTGAGCAATCCCCGCACCAGCATGCGCTGCTCAATCGTGATGATCGTTGTCTCACTGCGGAATGTGCATGTGCCAAGCTTCTGCCGCGGTAGATCAGGAAGCGAGGCGGGCCTTCCGTCTTCACCGATCACGCGCACCAGTCCGGCATTAGCGAGGACGATGAGTGCTCCATCGACGGCGTCCTGGGACCAGCCATAGGGCGGGGCAGTGAACCTCGACCGAAGGTCAGAGCCTTTCCGACCGGATCCCAAATCGGTCAGCACAGCCTTGCAAACCAGATGGCTCTCGGGCGCACCGGCGTGGTCTACCGCCCTAATGGCGTCCGGGTCCTTGCGTATCGCCCGCTCACGTACCTTGTCCCAACCCGCATGGTCGCCGTCCGCAAACTTTGGGTAGAGACGGGCAAGTGCGTTGGTAGCCGCTTCCTTAACTGCTTCGCATGGAGTACCCGCAATCAGCTTCCCGCCCGCTTGATAGACTCGGGATTGTGCTACGGCTTCGTGAACAATCTCCTTGGCCGCCGCCAGAGCCTTATTCGCGCGCGACAGCATCGCGGAATGAGCCTCACGCCCCGCATCGGTTTGGGGTGCCCCACGAATCTGCAGAACGCGATCAGCAGCGCTCCACGTCGTGAGCGCGGTCGTCAGTTCATTATCGCGCGTCGGATGGCGCGAAGTAAGCATATGAACAGAAGGATCGGATGCCGGTGCTGCTACGATTTCCTTTTCTACTGCCGTCAGATCTTCGTTCCACCCGCTTCGGAGTCTCAAAGGAATGCCATCCGACGGCGTCCTTTCATCTGGTCCAAGGCGATGAATGCGCCTTTGCTGCCGACTGGCGCCCTGCGTCACGCTGGCTGAGCCTGCCAAGGAGGTCTCGATCTCGTCGCCGAGGATCGCACGGCGCGTGCGCACGATCCCCGACTGATCCGCCAGGACAGCTCTTTCCTCATTGCGATAGGCGGCTTCCCATTCCGCACTCTCTTTCGTCTGCAAGCGCCACTCGCCGCCTACCTCGATCACGGCACTATCGGTCTGAAGTTCCAACAGCAGCCTAGGCACCTTTTGGCGGAGATCGTCCTCTCCCGCAAGATCGACGACCATTAGATCAGCAATGGTCTCCGTTCGTGTACGAACGCCGTGTTGATCTGCATCGGGTGCGATACGGCCGAGCATGTAAACCAACATCAGGATGCGAGCCTTCAGTTGATCCATTATGGATCCACCGCGCAATGTTTCGATGCGGTTTCGTGTTTCACCTGGTAGAAGCCCGGCGTTATACGCCTCTGTTGAGAACCTTCCGTAGAGGAAGTCGACTGGAACAGCATGCCCGAGGGGCTTGTCACCATAGCTGCGCGCCGCATCGAGAGTGGTTCGTAACTGACCTCTCAGCGTACCGCCAAGCCCAGTACGATCCAGCTCGCGGAGAATTCGTTCCCAGATGCGGCGACGAGACGGAAGCAGCGGCCAATCGAGGACTGCTTCATCATCGTCTTGCACCGTGTGGGCCACCGCGCTGCCTCGCACGTGTCTACTGATCTCGCCCGCATTCGTATTGAGCATGCTTCGGATCGGCTTCTCGTGGCTCGTTTTCTTGCGAAGGACCGTCTTGCGAATGACCGCGTCGACATCAGCTTCTCCAAGCGCGACCTGAACGGGAAAACGATCAAGAAGCTTTTGAAGATCTGGAACATCACTCAGGGCTTGCTGACCAGTTGATACAAGAAGAACGCGGCCGTCAAAGCGACTCGATAGCCGCTCTGCGATAGTCTGAATTCTTAGTGTCAAGCTGGGATCCTGGCGAATGAACTGCTGTACTTCATCGAGGACCACGAGGGTCAACGGCAGTTCGGCACCTCCCAGCATCAGCGCTCGACAAACCATCGATTCGAGGAGATCGACAGTTACTGCAGGCGGCTCAGAGAATTGCGAGCGGAGCAGGGCGCTCAATTCCTTCGGCGTGCCAGCCAGATCCGGTTTGGCTGCCAGAACCGCGGCACCGAAGCGGAGAGACAGAATGAAATTGCGAATATCGTTCTCGAAAGTGCTGCCGAGCGATGTACGAACGCTGTCAAGGACACCGAGATCAGCCAGCCAGAACGCTACCTGCGCCGCCCGAAGGTCACTGGGCAAGCCAACGGCTCGCAGCACAATGCCGAGCGTAGCCTCAACCGGATCCGCCGGACCTGTGCCAAGCGAGTCGCCAGCCGCAATGACACCGCCCGTTCGCTGAGCCGCACCGCGAAGCTCCTTAAGGGGTGCTGCCACCTCGGGAGGCAACTGATGGACAAGCCCTTCTGCAGTTGCCCCATCTGGAAACTCCATATTCGTCCACAAGGCCGCGATCATGCTTGCAAGGTGCGACTTGCCCGAGCCGTAGAAGCCAGAAATCCACACGGCGGGGGCGGTGCTACCCCGGCCGACAGACCCTAGGAAAGCCTCGAGGATACGTGCCAGACCACTAGCGTACTCGCCATCACAGACGAAAGTGGTGAGCTCTCCGCGAAGCGTCTCTAACGCTTCCCGGGTCGGTGGAAATGAAATCTTGGCAACGCCCTGATTGGCCAACCTGTATTCGGCCGGATCAGTATAGAAGGTCTCACGATTAAGCATGTTGTCGTCCCTCAAAATGCACTATTGGCCGGAATAGGAATGGCGTGATAGTTCCATCCGTCTCGTGCATCGAGAAGACGGTAGACGCCAGCAGAATACTTGCCTGGGAACGCAACGAGCAGTCGTCCGGGAATGAAATCCGACACGCGACTGACCAAAGTTGACACTCGCACGATTCCGAACAGCGACGCGCAGCCATCAATAGCAAGGACATCATTGGTCCTACAAGATTCTAGTGTATCCCTTAAGTCTTCTATTAATCCGACTTCTATTTCGGGAAGGAGACCTCTAAGCTCCGCTGGTTGCTCGACCAATGCGTCAAAGAATTCATGCCTTCCGATCCAGTCCCCGAACCACTTCGACAGAGAAAGCTGCTTCCAGCCATGCCCGGCCTTGAGCGTCGCGTGCTCGAACTCCGCAAGACGGCCGGTGAAACGTCTTTGGAGCCACTTCTCGTACCAGACAATCCAGACGCGACCTACTGGCGGCGTGTCTGCCGCCCAGGGTAGCTCGACCTGCTTGCTATATGCGGCGAGGACCTCTTCAAATGTGTTCAAGTTCAGGCACCCCCAGAGCATTCGCCATCGGCTGGCGAACTGATACTTCAGTTACATCCCCGGCTGAGCGAACACGAACCAAACCAATGGTCTCCGCCCGTCGCAACGCGTCGAGCGCCCGTTCGGGTCCGAGGTCCATGGCTCCGATCCAGCCCGAGCTTAGAATCGCTGGTCCTCCGAAACCGGAGGCTGTCGCGACTAGCGCCGCAAGAGCGACCAACGCTGGTGTGGGCGTCACCCGCTGTCGCATTTTTTTTACGGCTCCGTTCAGATGTCCACTTTGAGTCCATGATGAAGCACAGTTCTGAGCAAGCGACCGCAGCATCTTCTCACTGAACCGTTCGGGGAATACGGCGACCAGTGCATCTTGAAGACTCGGATGTTGCAGACGTTGTCCCACTGCACCGGACATAATCGCAGGGGCGGTTTCTCTCAATAGTGGATCACGAGCCAAGGCGACGAGTAAAGCCTGTAAGCGCCGACTCTGTACGTCGATTGTCCACATCTTTAAGAACGCTTTAGTCAAGGGAGGCTGATCTAGAAGCCCGTACAAATACGCCAGTTGTTTGAACGTCAGCCGTCTTGTGCTACTGGTCGCCTTGCCGATTGCGTTTTCATCGATCGCAGCCGTCCGGAATTCCTGAGGCGTTGTTGCTCCCGTACTAATCAAAGCTTCCAGCTCTCCAAACATCATGGTCTTGGATTGATGAGTGCCGCCACCGGACAGCTTCATGCCGAACGCACAGAGCTTGTGGGCGTCGGCCCGCAGGCCCCACCAAAGTGATTCCCTTGGTTCGGCGATTGTGTACGATTCTTTCTTTCTCTCCATATCCAGTCTCGTTCAGAATCGGGAGAACTAAAAGAGTAGCTTCTCTCTCATGGCGACCGCTTATGGACGTTAGGTGAGTTGCCCACTGTCTACCCAAGAGTCCCAGAATGAGAATCCCGTGGTGGCGAACTGAACTAACCCGTCGAGTCTGGAGCTACGAGACTCACGGTCAGGTCCATGGCCTTGCGGTGCGATATCGGTCATCGCATCCTCAGCTTTTCTCTTGGAGTCACTGAGTCCGGCATCAGCTTGCACGGGTGTGATGCACTTTCCATCGCCATTTGTCAACCTGCCGCAGGGGAAGGGGAAGGAAAAAGGATGAAAGAGAGGCCCAGCAGGGTCCTCGCAACAGAGCGATCGAGGGCCGGGTGGCGACCGTTACCGGGCAGCCTCTGCGGCCTAGTCGGCCGTCAGTGCGGCTGCGGCAGTGGTTATGCGCTCGATGATCCGGGCCACTTCATCGTCCGAGAAGTCGGGATGGGTTGTCAGGCACACGGTCCTGCCCAGAATCTCCAGCGACTGCTTGCACATCTCCGTCGAGTAGTTCATCCGGCAGCCCCGGTTCTGCTCCAGCGCGAACGGATTCACCGCCGCGTGGTGGGCGCCGCGGTGCTCCAGCACCGGGTCCCACTCGGTGTACACGTGACGCCCGGTCTTCAGCGCGACCCAGCCACCGCTCTTCTCGGCCAGCGCATCGGCTGCCGCCGCGGTCGGCAGCAGGAAGGCGACGTGCGTGCCGCACTCCCACGCCGGGCTGTTGCCGGGACTCGGCGTCAGGCCGCAAGCCGCAGTCTCCGTGAGGATCCTGCTCTTCTGCGCCCGCATGGTGGCGATCATATCGTCGATCCGGTCGAGCTGGCAGTTCATGATCGCGCCTTCGATCTCCGATGCGCGCGCCCCGTTCGCCAGGTAGCCGGCGAAGCTCTCCTTGCGGCCGTCCCAGTAGAAGCGGCAGGGGTCGATCGCGCACTCGATGCGCTCGGCGAAGGCGTCGTCGTCGGTTACCAACGCGCCCCCTTCGCCGCAGCTCATGTTCTTGTAGTGGTTGAAGCTGAAGGCGCCGATGTGGCCGATCGAGCCGAGCATCCTGCCCTCGTAGGCACCCCCGACGCCCTGGCAGGCGTCCTCGATCACCAGCAGGTCGCGCTGGGCGGCGATCGCCATGATCGAGTCCATGTCGCAGGGCAGGCCCCACATGTGGACCGGGATCACCGCCCGGGTGCGCGGCCCGATGGCATCCCGCAAGGCGGCGGGGCTCATTCCGATGCTCTCGTCGATATCGACGATCACGGGGATCGCGCCGGCGGCGAGCACCGATCCGGGCGTGGCCATGTAGGTGCAGGCCGGGACGATCACCTCGTCGCCGGGGCCGATGCCCGCCCCCATGAGCGCGGCGGTCAGCGCATTGCAGCCGCTCGCCGTCATCAGGCAGTGGCGTACGCCGAGTCGCTGTGCATAGCGCGTCTCGAAGAGCTTGCACTCCCCGGCCCCGGCCTCCAGGTAGCGGAACAGCCTCCTGGTCACGAAGACGCCGGCTATCCGATCCAGTTCTGGTTGCCCGATTCTATACATGAGGTGCGCTCACCCTCCTTGCTCCGCGCAATCAGTTGGAGACGACCACCGCACAACAGCAGGATCGGAACTCCTAGGCGATCTCGAAGGAACGCTACCCCAAATACGAGAATGACACCGTACGTGCCCCTTTCCCGACTGACTGGGACGGGTTCCTGGACCCATGTCATCCTGTGCACCACCGATCCAGCGACTGCTTCCACACTATGCGCCGAACATGAACCCCTGCTGACAGCACGATACCCACTCTGCTTGCGCCCGAGGCTCCCTGCTGTCGGCACGCAAGACCCAAGTCTCGGTAGCCCAGTTGCCCTCGAAAATCACGTACTGGCGTCATAAAATGCTCGGACACCATCGAGTAAGGCAAGGGCACGTTCCTTCCTTGTATCCTCATACTTCAACTGCCGCACTAGATACGCGTAAGCCGACGCTGCGACCTCCCTCTTTCCTGCAGCTACACTCAGTGCCCACGCACGACACTCTCGAACGAACTGCGCGAAAGGGCATTCCTTCACATAGACCTCGACATCTCCCCATGCATGTGCGTCCTCCGTACTAGGCCATGCGTCAATCGATCCTGGGCCATCCGGATGAAACAGGACACTGAGTTCAAGCGTGATCGGATCCATGCTCGCGGCGCCAGCCCCGACGTCGCTATAGTCAATAAGAGCTATACCGTTCCGAGAAACAAGTATGTTCTTTCCGTGAAGATCGCCATGGCCACACGCCCACCGCGCCTGAATTTGCCGACTCTCAAAGTCCCGAACCCACCGCAGATCGAAATCTCGTACGACACCACCGAGTGCTTGGTCGTCTACGACTCGGTGACGTAGGACCCCAATACTTTTCCTGGTCTCTGGCACACCGTTGTTCCACGGTAACGTGACAGACTTCAAACACCGAACGACAAATGCCGACCGTTCAGAATCACCTACGACATCGAACGCAGAGTCGTCGAACCCTTCCGCCAGTCCGAAAAATATGCCTGCCAACCTACAGGCACCAAATTCCAAAGTCGCCAACTTTCTCGGAGTTGCCGCTGGACCCAAACGAGCGATATACTCGTCGTAACGGTCCCCCTCTCTTCTAATGTCAGCATGCGTCGAGAGCTTGGCAACGGCGTCGTGTACCTGCACTCCTTGTGTATCGGTGACTCGAAGCCTGATGATCCTGGCGCCTGATAGGCCGTTGTTCAGACCAGACACGACACACCTTACCCCTTGAAATCTCCGAGCGAATATCCTGATTAGGCGATCCTCAGGTTCGCTAAGCTCAATCTCATTTCGCTCCAGTTCGACGTCTGACAGACCTTCGATTGCTCTTGCTATTGGCTCTACAAACTCGAGACATCGGTCGATCTCATACTTCTTCAGAAATAGTACGGTCCCGCTCTTTTTTCCCGCGCCCCAGATATCGATCTGTTGTACGTGTTTTAGGACCAAGTCAGAAAGAAATGCCTCAGCTGGTGAACCAGTAATTACGAATATCGGTGTACCAGGAGCAAGAACTCGAACCCGGTTGAAAACGGCGTGCCCATGTTCGGGATCTTCGTCGAGCGCGCCGTTGACGGTTGGGATCTTCAGATCCAGAATCACCAGATCCGAAAACCCTTCTTGAAGCATATTGAAGGCTTCGTCGCGGCTGCCGGCTACGCGGATATCGCTGTTGCAAGACAAACTCGAAATAATCAGGCGCAGCTCGTCCACGAAGTCCGTGTCATCCTCAATGATAAGTATATGAAGTATCATCTATCCCATCGAATCTCGAAGCGGGTACCGCCCTCCATGCCGGGTTGTAGAGTACAGACACCGCCCAGAGTCTCGATAGCCTGTCGCGCAATCGTAAGGCCAAATCCTCTATGATCCTTCTTTGTAGTTCTACCGATACCGAATGCAGACTCGGCAGACCCAACCACACCTGGTCCGCGATCGAGAACCGAAATCCAGTAGTCGACATCGGTCTCGCCCCAAGTTATCACAATAGGATGTGGGGCTATCCGCTTAGAAGACAATACGGCTTCGACAGAGTTACGAATACCGTTACAAATTGCTAGCCGAATAAGCGCGGGATCGGAGACGATCGGCATCGGCTTTGTGCCGTACAAAGAGACTTCGACTTGATGATCTCCGAGTTCGGCTTTCACGGTGTCGATAAGCAACTCGGCCAAGTCGAATTCTTCCGGTCTCGGAGCGGCGGAGGCGGACTTCAATTGCTCTATTGCCGCAAAAACGCGCTTCAGGTTCTCGACAAACCGCCTCGTCGTAGAGCTCTCGTAGTTCGGAACCTCTCGCTTGGCTGATGCTGCGATCAGACCAACGGGTGACGCGATTTCGTGGAGAACGAGCCCAGTGATCTCTTCAGTGACTTCACCTCGTATGTGTTTCGTTACATGTGACGGAACATCGTACTCGTCATCTGTGGCAACTGACTTGAGCGGTGCTGAATCGGATGCGCGGCGAATTGCGAACTTAAGAGCTCTACGCACGTATGAGACGGGCTCTACGTGCAAAGCCTCGCGCAAGAAAACGAGATCTACAACGCTGGCGTGTCGAGCCAGATAACGAGCAGCAGTCAACCGCTCATGAGCAGCGTCGGAGTTAAGTGCTATCTGCGCGGTCTCTCGTGTCATTGTGGTCTGTTTTGGTTATAGAACTTTACCCTTCTTTCAAAGGCGTCGGCACCGCCCTCCATGACAGAAGTAATTGCTTTGACTACCTGGGGATCTTCAAGCGGAGCCTCCAAGATGGAAAACCCGCGTCTACCGTCTGATCCGAGCTGTATGACCCGATCAGCGCTTCCCAGCACCGGGATATTCGCGTTATGGGTCGAAAAAATTAACTGACCCTGATTGCTTCGCCGGAGAACGGAGACTATAAGTGTGTCTGCGATAAACGCATTGTCGATATGATCCTCGGGCTGATCCACGATCACCACGCGGTCGGTATGCAAGAGCACCAGTGGGAGAACTACTGTACACCGTTGTCCAGTCGACAGCTCACCGAACCCCTTATAGCCGGCGCCATCGAGGAGCTGTAAAGCCACTGCATCCTCGACAGCGACGGTAGCTATCGTCCCCAAGTCCGCATCACGCAACTGCCCCAACACGCGGGCCGCGCGCTCTCGTGTGATACCTGTCGTCTCGGCGATCAGGCCGAAGTCATTCGTATCCACCGCTTCTACCAGCTCCCGCGGACTGACGATCGGTGCGACCACTAAAGAAAGTTCATTGTACCGTAGACCACTACCTCGCAGAGCTTCCGCTACCGCCGCAGCATAAGCTTCATACTGTCCTGCACGTAAGACTTCAACTCGGACACTCGGACCAAGCGTCTCCGTGAGTCGCGCAGCAACACTGCTGCGAGTCCTAAATCGTTCTTCCCTAATGGACTCCAACCTATCTAACGCCGCACTCCGCCGCTGAATAATTGAATCGAGCGCCATCTGACGATCCGCCAAAACGCCTTTGAGGGCTTCCAACTCGGCTCTTTGCTCGCGAAGCTGCTGGCCTCGACGCAGAATCACTCCGGTCCCGTCTTGTAGTGTGTCAATTGCCCTCCGTAATTGCCTAGCTCGTTCCTCAAGATCAATCTTGATGCTTGCCGAACCCTGTCGCGCCTTCTTTACCGAGGATTCCACGCTTTCTAGTTCAACAAGCACCCTATTCAGTTGATCTTTTGCGAGATCCACGCCCTGGCGAGATGACTGAAGCGCATCCGGACCGGCTCCTCGCGGCCACGGATCGAATATAGGAACCGACGAAACAACCGCCGAAAGGGAAGCACGCCATTCAGTTACGGACCTAAGAAAACGATCAATCGCAGCAATTCTCACAGCAGCAGACGCGATTTTGTCAGAGATTGTGTCCAAGTGTCCCTTCTTTCCCTTTGTGTCCGCTTTGAAATTGGCAAGTCTCTGTTCCTGCGGAACAAGATCAGCGATTTGTTTGTCCAGGGAAGGAATCTTCTCCAGCTGTGCCCGCATTCCATCGATCTCTCGTCGCAATACCTTCGATTGAGTAGTAAGCGACCGCACTTCGGAAGCCGTTGCGGATTCTTGCACTCTCGTTTCGCGTTGGTCGCCACTGAACCCGTCGACAAGTCTGACCCTACCCTGAGCCTGCAGTCCTACGGCTTCGATTTCTGTCTGAGAAAAAATAATCGGATATGTATAGGGTCCCGTGGCGCGCTGCGAGTTATCGGCCGTGGTGCGTGTGACAAGAGTATCACGCTCACCATCGGTAAGCGTGATTGAAATCTGGCCACTCCCCAGCACTGAAATGGCGTGAGCGGTACTGCGCCTTGCCGACTCAGCAGTGTACCCTTGAACACCTAGACAGAAACGAATCAGCTCTATAAGGGACGTTTTGCCCGTCCCGCGCTCGCCAATTATAACGTTGAGTCCCTGAGCAAAGGAGATGTCCAGGCCGTCGAGGAATCCTTCCTCGACCTGTACGCGCTTAATCCGCATTGCGAGTTCTCCTATTGGAGTCTGAGAGCGTAGCGTACCCATCCCTTATTAACAATGGCGCCACACCGCCGGAATACAGTTGTTTATTGCAATGATACTCTCGTCGTAAACGAGCCCGGCATAGTGTGTCCGACTGAATTGCACTCAAGGACCGCTCTCCCCCCACCGCGTCCATGGCGGGTTTAGCCTGCTGCTGATCGACCACGTCATGGGTGTAGTCTGAGCGTGAGCCAGCCAGCCAGAAAAAGGAGAGTCCCTTTGTCACCGGCCCCGAGGGCAGCGTTCCCTCCTTCACACTCTTTGGTTCGTCCTTGACAGTACGGAGGGCAGAGATCTCGGGCTACCACAGCTGCACGTACGAAGGGTAGCATAGACTCGGACTCCTACTCCATCCTCTCGGCGCTGACACGGGGCTGAGTGAGCGTAGTGGAGTTGCGTCGCACTGTAAGGCCGGTGCACACGTCATGCTCGAAGACAGCGTAGCAATGTCCTGCGGCTAGTTCGACCGCACGAGCCGGTCCTTTCAGTGGTGCGGTCGGGAATCAAGCGCAGATGGACTTCCGCCGCTCTGAAGGAGCTTGGAGGGCGGCAAGTGCGCGTGTTGCGCTTGGTGGTGATCCAGCGCAGGGCACCTCATGCACGCCCGCGGTTGG
Organism: Spirochaetia bacterium; assembly: GCA_965203905.1. Lineage (GTDB taxonomy): Bacteria > Spirochaetota > Spirochaetia > SZUA-6 > Bin103 > Bin103. The sequence goes on from CBDBDQ010000005.1 coordinate 904,420, forward strand.
ACTGGCCAACCGGAGCCGACAAACAGATCGGCCGCAACGATTACCTTTCCCTGGCGATCTCGCCCGCGGGGCTGGCGTCGAGGGCGTACACCTGGCGCGAGCCCTCGTGCACCGAGTCGAAGGCGATCCAGCGGTCGTGCCGGTCCCAGCGCGGGTGCAGGTCGCAGCGCACGTCGCCGCGGGCGTAGGGAGGAGAGTAGAAGCGCCCCAGCACGGTCAGCCGCCGCTGCCGCCGGTCCCAGATCTGCAGGGTCTGCAGCCGCTGTGCGTCGGGGTAGGTGTCCACCAGCAGCCAGGCGCCGGCGCGGGCGAAGTTGCAGTGGCCGTCGACGGTGACCGCCTCCGGCGCTATCACCTCGGACTCCCGCGTCTCGACGTTGAACAGGTAGAAGTGCTCGCCCTCCCCCACCAGGTCGGTCCATACCAGGAGCCGCTCGGGATCGAGCCAGTCGTGGTGCGAGACGTGGTAGTACGGGGTGAGGCAAGCCAGCTCGCTGCCGTCCAGGTTGGCGACGAAGAAGGCCGACGTGCGCACCCCCTGGCGCGGTCCGGCGGCGGGGTTGTAGCAGGCGTGCCACGACACCCGCGTGTCGTCGGTGTTCACGGTGGTGTGGTTGAACCACATCGAGCGGTCGCGCAGGTCGGCGTCGGGATTCAGCTCGAAGGCCTGCGCGAAGGAAACCAGCAGTTCGCTGGCGCCGGTCTCGAGGTCGAGCAGGAACAGGCCGTCGTCTTCCGGGTGCGGCACGTCGATGTTGGGGTCGTCCACGCCGGCGTAGCCGACCACCCGCCGGCACTGGCGCATGCGCGCGTAGTTGAGCGAGAACGCCTTGCGGCCGTCGTTGGTGAGTCCGGCGACCGGCCGCGACAGCACCCGCTTCTCCCCCGAGAACACGTCCATGACGACCGACACGAAGCGATCGCCGTCGCGGTCGTTGTAGATGATCTTGCGGTCCGGGGCGGTGGGCAGCCAGTGCAGCATACTGCCCTGCTGCAGGTTCCAGGCCTTGGTCTCGGTCAGCGGGTGGAAGCGCCGGGTCTCCCACTCCACCATGCCGATCACGGCGGTATCCCGCGCCGTGGGAAACCGGTCGTCGAAGTCGCTCTCCAGCGCCAGCACGTACTTGCCGGTGCTGTCCCAGGTCTGGATGTCGTAGTACCCGAAGAAGTGATGCCTGGGTCCCCGGGTCAGGGCAATCACCTCGAAGCCGTACTCGTTCCTCATCTTCACCCTCTCCATTCACAGGCGGTGTCAGAGTTGTCCTCTGAGCTGTGTAGTATCACTCACGATGCTGCGCAACAGCCTGCCCAGGCCCCTTCAATCCTCGTGCGACCTGCTCTGGGGACTGGTGCAACAGCTCACAGGCTTTGCCTAAGGAGATCAGACGCTCCGCCAGCGCCCAGTAGCAGAGCCGCTCAAACCGACGGGGCAGTTCATGACCACCTGCCGCGCCCAGCTCTTCAAGCGGTTCCGGTTCGCTGGACCGCCACTCCCGCGCAAAGGTCTGGAACGCGTACGCAAGCGTCGATGGATCGATCACCCCTACCTGCTTCAGACGCATCATCAGCGCTGCGGCACTCACTCTGTACATCCATTTGAGTTGAATCAGTTCACGGTACCCGATCGCCTTGCGGCGGGTTCCAATCTCTCGCACGAGATGAGTGCGGGGCATCAGAAAGGCGCCTGCAAAGACATTCGCGGCACGTTCGTGGTGCACCGGCGAGTTCGCGTCAACCAAGTGGTGTGCCAGCTCGTGGGCAAGCGTCATACGCCGCCGTTCAAGCGTGACCTCCCGATTCACCACAATTACCGGCACCTTGCTACTCCGGAGCCGCCGGCGGACCAGGCAGGCTATTCCCGACACCCGCTGCGGCAAAGCGATCACCAGTACCTTGACTCCGCGGTCTTCCAGTAGGGAAGTCATGTTCGGAATCGGGTCGACTCCGAGCCGCCATTCGTCGCGCATGTCATCTGCCACGACCTCGCCGTCATCCACCTGTCCGAGGAAGCGACTCCCAAGTCGAGGCGTACGCCATGCGCCGTCATCCAGTCCCAGAATCTCCTCGATGGTCAGATACCGCTGCAAGCGATCTATCACTTCAGCTTCCACCCGTGCCCGGTCACGGGCCGACGTGCTCGAACGCTTGCGGAATGCCACCCCCTCCAGCTCCTCGACCTGTTCGCTCAGCAGGTATTGGAGGGAAACGCCCAGTACCCTTGTCAGCCGGTTCAGCACCCTGGAACTCGGCATCATCTCGCCGCGCTCGTATTTGCCGATGGCCTGAGCGGTGACTTCGCCGGCCAAGGCATCCGACAGGCCACGCAACGAGAAGCCGGCCTTCTTTCGGGCGAGTCTCAGGCGGTCTCCGAACATATGCGCAACCTTACGTGGTACGCTTGATGCGGTTTACATTCTTGATGATCACATTGGAATCATAAACCATGCGGATCGAGGCTGCCAACATCCCGGGCAACGATCTCCCGGCAGGCCGTCTGCTCGGCACCGGGGCTCGCTCAGGGGCTGGCGATGGTGATGGTTTGGTTGGCGGGGAGGGCGCGCAGCAGGGTGACCTCGCCGTCAGCCCAGCGCACGCGGACTTCGTCGGCCAGGGGTGCGGTGCCGAGGCCGAAGTGGGCGGACAGCTCGGAGGAGCCCAGGTAGTTGGAGCCGCCGTCCAGGTAGCGGTACTGCACCAGATCGGCGGTGCTCACGGTGACCAGGCTGCCGTAGCCGTTGGGCGCGAGGTCGGGCGCGGCGCCGGTATCGAGGAAGATGCGCAGCCAGTTGCGGCCGGGGCCGGCGAGGTCGTTGCAGAACAGGCTCATGCCGCCCTCGTTGTTGAAGATCAGGATGTCCCGGTCGCCGTCGGCGTCGTGGTCGAGCGTCACCAGGCCGCGGCCCTGCAGGCGGTGGTCGAACCCGCTCTCGCGCGAGATCTCGGTGAAGGTCAGGTCACCGTTGTTGCGGTACACGTAGCTGCGCTCGTGCAGCCACTCGCGCTCGAAGTTGACGTTGGGCTCCCACCAGCCGTTGGTCTCCACGATGTCCAGGTAGCCGTCGTGGTCCAGGTCCACCGCCGCCGCGGCCCAGCCCCAGCCGCCGTCCTTGACCCCGGCCGCGGCGGAGCGCTCCTCGAAGCGGTGCCCGCCGCGGTTGACGTAGAGCATGTTGCCGGTGCCGGGTGTCACCGCATCCACCGCGTCGGTGTAGATCGAGGTGACGTACCAGTCGAGCAGGCCGTCGTTGTTGAAGTCGCCCACGGCGCTGCCCATGCCGTTGCCGTCGAGGCCGGTGCCGGAGGGCACGGTCCAGTCGCTGAAGGTGCCGTTGCCGTTGTTGCGGTAGTAGCGGCTGGTGCCGTAGTCGGCGGCCAGCAGCAGTTCCGGGTAGCCGTCGCCGTCCATGTCGGAGAAACGCGGGGAAAGGCCGCGGCTCATGCCTCCCACCACGCCGCTGGAGTCGGTGACGTTGCGGAAGCTACCGTCCCCCTGGTTGCGGAACAGCGCCGCCGCCGAGGCGCCGTGGCTGAAGGCGGCGATGTACAGGTCCAGGTCGCCGTCCAGGTCGTAGTCGCCGAAGGTGGGGCCCAGTCCGTAAACGGTGCTCTCGTAGCCCAGGTCGATGCGCGCCAGCACGTTGACCCCGGCGCCGTCGGCCACCTCGCTGAAGGTGCCGTCGCCGTTGTTGCGGTACAGCAGGTGGTAGCCGGGCAGCGTGGTGCGCGACTCGTCATCGCCGGCACTGGCCACGAACAGGTCGACCCAGCCGTCGCCGTCGAAGTCGCCCACCGCCGAGCCGTAGCCGCGGTGCAGCCGCACCACCCCGGCCGCCGCCGCCCGCTCGCTGAAGGTGCCGTCGCCGTTGTTGTAGTACAACGCGTCGGGCGCCGTGCCGCCGGTTACGTAGAAAATGTCCTGCCAGCCGTCGTTGTCGAAGTCCGCCACCGAGCCGCCGGAGGTCATCGAGTGGACGATGGGCGGCGGCTGTTCGTGGTCGGGCGTGGCCCACAGGCCCGCGGCCGCGGTGCAGTCGCGGAAGCTCAGCTCGGCGGTGGCGGCCACCGGTGCCGCCAGCAGGGCGGCGGCCGCGAGCAGCAGGTGCGCCACGGACGGCAGGTCACGAGCCACGGATGGCGGCTCACCCCGTGCGCCCGCAGGCGTAGACGTCGATGGTGCCGTGCGGGTGCGGGGTGTAGGGCTGCTGGGTGATCTCGCCGCGCGGGTAGAGCAGGTAGGAGGCCTCGTTGGGCACCTCGGTGGGGACCACGTCGACCAGCACGCCGTGGCCGTCGAACACCTGGCAGTTGGGGTTGGGGGCGAAGCGCTGCAGGTCGGAGCAGCAGGTGACCTGCTGCAGCGCGTCGGGCAGCCAGTCGATTACGTGCGGCCCGTGCATGCTCATGAAGCGGCGATCCCACAGGCGGCCGCCGCGGTGGTCCCGCACGTCGGTCCACTCGCCGTGGATGAAGTGGCGCGAATGGCGGTACTCGCGGTCCCCGAATACGAGCTGCAGACCCGGCAGGTCGTCGCGCAGGCGGGCGGCGATCACGTTCTGGCCGTGCCAGGTGGGGTCGATCCACAGCCGCTCGCCGCTGCGCGCGTCCAGCACCAGGCGCGAGGAGTAGGCGATCTGCGCGCCGCCGTCGCCGGCCAGGTCGCCGCCGGCGGACATGTCCACGTGGTCGTCCTCCCACGGCGCGGCGAACGCCTCGAACGGCAGCTCCCACAGCACCCGGCCGTCATGGTCGAGCAGCTCGGTGCCGACCGCGACCTCCTGGCGCCCGTCGCCGTCGGCGTCGAACAGCGCCGGGTCGTGGCCGGCGCGGCCATTGTCGCAGGTGTACTGCCACAGCGGCCGCAGCTCGCAGTCGAACGCCGCCAGGGTGAGGCAGTTCTGCTCCCCCGCCTGCACCAGCAGGTCGCCGCGCCGCCCGTGGCCCTGGAAGTCGGCCGGGCGCACGTAGCCGCCGATCATGTGCAGCCCCTCCACGGTGCGGATCAGGTGGCCGCTGCGGAACAGCCGCTCGTGCAGGTCGGGTTCGTCGGGCGCCACCGGCTGCAGCGAGTTGATCACCGGGTATTCCACCTCGCGCAGCACGCGACCGCTGGCGCCCTCCAGCTTGCACAGCCGGATGTTGCCGAGCGACCCGCGCACGCAGTACAGCTCGGCGCGGCCGTCGCCGTCGGCGTCCCACAGCAGCGCGTTGGAGCCGTAGCCGAGGGCGCCGTCGGGATCGTCGTAGCGCCACAGCAGCTCGCCGCTGCTGCGGTAGGCGGAGAGGTGCGCGGCGCCGGCGACGTTGAGGTATTCGCTCTCCCCGTCGCCGTCCACGTCCCCCACCAGGGCGAATCCGGCGAGGTAGCGGGCCATGCGCGGCTGCCGCTGCCAGTGGTCGGCCGCGAGCGGGATGCGGTGTTTCAGGTAGGGCAGCGCCCCCACCTCGAAGGCGAGCGCGTCGCCGCCCACCGCCGTCCCGCGGGCGTCGACCAGCTCCGCCTCGGCGCGGTAGCGGCCCGGCGCCAGGCGCTGCACGTCGAACACCTCGCCCACCTCGCGGTCCACCAGCACCCTGCTGTCGAACAGCTCGGTGTGGGCCACGCACGGCCCCCGCGGATAGATCTGCTCGGGCAGCTCCAGCCGCGGCGCGTCGCGGCCCTCCTCGTAGATGCGCGCCCGCACCGCGCGGTAGGGCCGCGGGGAATGGGGGAACACGACGTGGAAGGCGATCCCCCAGGGACAGGGCTCGCCGACCCGCGTCGGACGGGAAGTGGCGACCCCGACGATGCGCAGGAACGGCTCCATCGGATGCGGCGGCAGGTGGGCGTACTCGGCAACGTCTCGGTTCATGACGCCTCCTTGCAGGAGAAGTCGGCGGGATAGAGCCGGCAGCCCTTCAGGTAGGGGCGCTGGTGGCGGGTTTCCTCGGCGGTGTAGTAGACGCAGAGGATCTCGCCATCGGCAAACTGCACCCAGGAGGAACCGCCGAAGTCGGCGATCGGGTCCCAGTCCACCTCCACCATGGTGTCGCGCTGATACTGGTCCGGGTACTCCCCGCCGGCCGCGTCCCAGCTCCAGCTCATGTCGGGCGTGGTGGCGTTGCGCACCTGGACGCTCACCGAACGCCAGATGCTCTCGCCGGCGAAGCCGCGGCGGGCGAAGTTGTCCCAGCGCCACACGCTGCCGGCCCACTCGTCGGGCATGTGCTGCGCGGCGCGGAAGGTGGTGCCGAAGGCGCTGCGGTCCTGGCCCCACTGGCCGAAGCGGCGGCCGCCGGTGCGGGTGAGCCGCTCGCTGCGGATGACCTGGTCGCCGTCGACGCTCACCGTGAGGCTGGTTGCGTCACGCACCACCCGGTAGCGGTGCCGGCGGCTGGCGTCTAGGCGCCGTACCGTGTCGGGCTGGCCGCCGATCTCGATGCGGTCGGGAAAGAACACCAGCTCGCCGGCATCGGTCACGTTGATGGCGCAGGTGTGCTTCCAGCCGGCACGCGCCTCGTTGCTCACGCAGCGCAGCTCCGCCTCGATGGTGACCACGCTGTCGTGGTGCTCCGGCGGCGGCAGGAAGTACGCGGGAGGCACCTCCTCGGGAGCCCCGGTGCAGCGGATCCTGAGCCCCTCGGCCGTCAGGGCGGCGCAGCCGTCGTTGCCCCAGCGCGAGGACACCCGGTAGGCGCCCGGCTCGCACGGGTCGCCGCACCAGGCGTACAGCGAGGAGTTGCCGCTCATCTGGCGGTAGGTGGCGAGCATGCGCCCGTCGTGCAGCAGGCCGCAGCGGTGCATGCCGCCGTAGGTGCCGGACAGCACCGGCGCGGACCAGGTTCGGCCCCGGTCTTTGGAAAAAATCTTGGGCGAGGGGTGGCTGTAGCCGTTGGAGTTGCGGATGTGGCACACCAGGGAGCCGTCGGGAAGCTGCACGGTGGCACCCTCGCCGGAGCCGCCGAGCACGTCGGTGTCCCAGATCACGCCGTCCTCCCGCCAGGTGGCACCGCCGTCCTCGCTCCGATACTGCACCAGGTGCAGCAGCGGCGGGCGAAAGCAGCGCTCGATGGAGCCGGGCTTCTCGCGTTCCACGGTGACCAGCAGGGTGCCGTCGTCCAGTTCCACCACCTGGTCTGGGCACTGGCCGTGGATCGGGGTCGGCTGCGGTTGCGACCAGGTGCGGCCGCGGTCGTCCGACCAGATCAGAACGTTGTCGTTGCCGCGGTCGCCGATCACCACCAGGCGGCCGTCCCGTAGCGCGCTGATGCGCGGCAGGTTCCAGTTCGGGCGGCTCGGAGCGTCCAGGACGATGCGGTGCCGGTGCCAGGAGCGCCCGCGGTCCTCGCTCTCGATCAGCGCCACCCGCGACCAAGCCGGGGCGTGCGCGTCCGACTCGCGGTACAGACACAGCACGGTGCCGTCGTCGAGCAGCACCAGGTCGGGAAACGCCTCGTAGAGCTCATCGTTGCGGGTCACGATAAGGTGGCGCTCGGCGACGCCGTCGAAGCTCTTCAAGCGCCCGACCCGGCCGCCGCGCCCGTTCCGGGGTCCGCGCCACCGCCACCGCCACCGCCACCGCCGGGAAAATCGCCCGGGTGGACGTAGGAGCCGCGGATGTACGGCTGCGGCTTGTAGGGGGGCGGAAAGGGCCGCGGCACGTCGCTCGCGGTCTGGTAGACGCAGAAGATGCGCCCGTCGGGCAACTCCACGCAGCCCGGTTCGCCCGAGTCGCCGCCGGGATCGCGCACCACCTCCAGCAGGTGATCGCGCTCGTACTGGTTGGGGTAGGTGCCCGAGGCGGCGTTCCAGCGGAAGCGGTAGTCGGGCAGCGTCGGGTTGCGCACCGTGAGCGACACCGAGTGCCAGTAGCTCTCACCCGGGTTGGCGCGCGGCGCGTAGGCATTGCGCACCGAGTGCATACCGGGGATGTGGGAGGTGGCGCCGAAGCTGTTGATGTCGTGCCCCGCCGGGCCCCAGCGCGGCTTGATCAGGGGCTGGGTGCGCAGCAGGCGGTCGGTGGCGATGCACTCCACGCCGTCCACGCTCACGGTGAGCGTGCGGTCGGGCGTCCTGACGATGCGGTAGGTGTGCCACCTGGTCGCGTCCACGGCATGCGCGGCGATGGTCTCGACCTCCCCGGTGAAACCGCCGCGCTTGCCGCCGTAGTCGATCTCCTCCTGGACGAAGGCAATGTGGTCTGGAAAAAAGCGCAGCTCGCCGGCCTCCATCACGTTGATGCAGCACTGGTCGCCGCGGGGATTGGCCACCACCCGCACCCGCGCCTCGAACACGATCTCCGCCAGCTCGTTCTCCGCCGGATGCAGCAGGTAGTAGGGCGGTATCTCCGCTTCGTCGCCGTTGGTCTTGATGCGCAGCCCCTCGGGAGTGAGGGTGGCGCAGCCGTCGCGGCCGTCGTAGCAGGAGGCCTGGATGTCGGTGGTGTCGTGGCCGTCGCCGCGCCACATCGCCACGCCGCTGAACCCGCCCACGTGCTCGTACGCCAGCAGCAGGTCGCCGTCGGCCAGCAGGTAGGCGTTGGGCTGCGCCATGAACACGCCCGTCTCCTGCGGTTCGCTCCAGGTGTGTCCGTCGTCGTAGGAGTAGCACTTGAAGGAGGGATAGTGGATGAAGGAGTCCTCGCGCGTGTGGCACACCAGGGTGCCGTCGTTGAGCCGCACGATCGGCCCCTCGCTGTGGGAGTGCACCGAGCTCTCCGCCACCACCGCCCGGAACTGCCACTCGCGGCCGCCGTCGGTGGAGGCCCACACCACCACCCGGTGGCGCAGGCGCCAGGCGCGGCGCCGTGGCAGGATCCCCTCGACCAGCGGCAGCAGCAGGGTGCCGTCGGGGAGCTGCACCAGCCGCCGCGGCTGGAAGCCGGTCACCGGAATCGGCTGCGGCTCGCTCCAGGTCCGGCCCCCGTCCGTGCTGCGGAACAGGAAGGTGGTGCCGGTGTTGGCGAACCCCGAGGCGGTGATCAGCAGGGTGCCGTCGGGCAGCTTGTCGACCCGCGGCATCGCCCAGTGGCAGGTCGACTCGTCGGCCAGCACCCGGCGCTCGCCCCAGGTGCGGCCCAGGTCGGTGCTCTCGCGGAACACCAGCCTTGCCCAGTTGCCACTCGAGTGTCCCGCCGCCTCGCGCCAGACGCAGATCATGTGCCCGTCGTCGCTCACCGCGACGTCGGCGTACGCCTGGTACAGGTCGTCGTCGCGATCGATGGTTACGTGACGATCGGCCAGACCGTGAATGCTCCGCAATGCCCCCATGCTGCCACCTCCCGCCGCCAGCCGGCGCTTATGTCTCCGCCAACAGTATCACCAGTACCCGTTTCCCGCACGCGTGCCGGCAAGGTATAAACGCGAACCAGGAGCAACACTGCATGGCAGCACGACCCAAGGTCCTGATTCTGGGCTCGCCGGTACCCGGTCACCGGCCGGAGCGCGAGATCCTCGAGCCGCTGGCGGAGATCGTGACCGCGCGGGTGGACGCCGGCGCCGACCTGGCCGCCGCGGTGCGCGACGTGGACGCGGCGATGATCGGCCTGCAGCCGTTCGATGCCCCCCTGATCGCCGGCATGCGCCGCTGCCGGGTGATCTCGCGCTACGGCATCGGCTACGACAACATCGACGTGGACGCCGCCACCGGCGCCGGGATCTGGGTCGCCCGGGTGCCGGACTACGGCTGGGAAGACGTGTCCGATCACGCCATCGCCCTGCTGCTGGCCTGCGTGCGCGACCTGCGCAGCTACGACCGGCTGGCGCGCGCCGGCCGCCACGGCAGGCCACGGGCGCTGTTCCGGATGCAGGGCCGGACCTGCGGCGTGATCGGCTGCGGCGGCATCGGCAGCGCCCTGGTGCGCAAGCTGGGCGGCTTCGGGCTGGCCCGCATCCTGGTGCACGATCCCTACCTGCCGGAGGCGCAGATCGCCGCGGCCGGGGGCGTCGTCAGCGACCTTGAGACACTGCTGCGCGAGTCCGACTTCGTCTCCCTGCACACCCCGCTGAGCGACGACACGCGGCAGATGATCGGCGGCGCTCAGTTGCGGCTGATGAAACCCACCGCGATCCTGATCAACACCGCGCGCGGCGGCCTGGTCGACCAGGCTGCCCTGGCCGCCGCGCTGGCCGACGGCACCATCGCCGCCGCCGGCCTGGACGTGTTCGAGACCGAGCCGCTGCCCACCGACAGCCCCCTGGCGGCCCTGGACAACGTCATCCTCAGCAACCACATGGCGTGGTACACCGAGGAGTCGGCGGTGGAGCTGGCCACCAAGGCTGCGCGCAACGTGAGCGAGGTGCTGTGCGGCCGCCCGCCGGTGTACCCGGTCAACCGCATCGAGCCATGACCGAGTACCAGGTTGCGCTCAGCCGGCTGGCCGGCGACGGGATTCGCGCCCGCACCGTCAGCGACATCAACGGGCTCACGATGCAGCTTCTGGAGGCCGGGCCGGCCACGGAGCAGCGTCCGCTGCTGCTGTTGCTGCACGGCTTCCCGGAGCTGGCGTATAGCTGGCGCCGGGTGATGCCGGCGCTGGCCGCGGCCGGCTACTACGTGGTGGCCCCCGACCAGCGCGGCTACGGCGCCACCAGCGGCTGGGACCCCGCCTACGCCGGCGACCTGGGCTCGTTCCGCATGCTCAACCTGGTGCGCGACATGCTGGGTCTGGTGGACGCGCTGGGCTACCGGCGCGTGACCGCGGTGATCGGCCACGACGCCGGCGCCGGGGTGGCTGCCTGGTGCGCCCTGATCCGGCCCGACCTGTTCCGCTCGGTGGCGCTGATGAGCGCCCCGTTCGCCGGACCGCCGCCGTTGCGCCGCGACCCGAGTGCCCGCCCGTCGATGGCGCGGTTCGACGAGGATCTCGCGGCGCTGGAGCCGCCGCGCAAGCACTACCAGTGGTACTACTCGTCACGCCGCGCCAACGCCGACATGCTGCACTGCGAGCAGGGGCTGCACGCCTTCCTGCGCGCCTACTACCACTACAAGAGCGCCGACTGGCCGGGCAACCGGCCATACCGGCTGCAGGGCTGGACCGCCGCGGAGCTGGCCAAGCTGCCCACCTACTACGTGATGAACCGCGGCGACACGATGGCGCAGGCGGTGGCCCCTTACGCCCCATCGGCGGACACCGTGGCCGCGTGCCGCTGGCTTCCCGAAAAAGAGCTGGACGTATACCGCGCCGCCTACGCGGCCACCGGGTTCCAGGGCGGCCTGCAGTGGTACCGCTGCGGCACCGGCGGCGTGGGCCTCGCCGAGCTGCAGCTCTTCGCCGGCCGCACCATCGACGTACCCTCCTGCTTCATCTCCGGCGCCCACGACTGGGGCGTGTTCCAGAGTCCCGGCACCTACGAGCGCATGCAGGAGACGGTGTGCAGCCGCATGCTCGGCTGCCACCTGGTCCCCGGCGCCGGCCACTGGGTACAGCAGGAGCAACCGCAACAGGTCACCGAGCTGCTGCTCGAGTTCCTGGAGCGAGTGCTATCAACTCAGTTTCCAGTCCCGTAGGGTGAGATCTGAAAGGTCGACAGAGTCCGTGCCCGGCTTTGCCATGTCTCCGCTCCGTGTCCGTGGCAGTGAATGCCTATAATTGTTTATTCACAAGCAACATAACTCGCTCGCTCGGGCATGGTCCTGCGTAGAGTACAAGTAGTAAAGGTATTACGTGTTGCCCCAAGCGTGCGAAGCTACGTAGGCTTGCAGTAGATGTGCTATCGAGAGCAACTACCGAACGGATGTCCGCCCGACAACGCAGAGGAGATCTCGGAACGACGGGAGGTATTTCGCTTGGTGCGGACCAGACCACCGACCGATGACGACTTCAGATCGCAACGCGCCGAAAAGCCGACCCACAGATTCCCCGGTGTCACCGAGTGCGAAGCGCGTGGGCTGTCTGTTCACACCGAGCGCCGGGATTCTGAACAAGCTTCGAAGCTACCCAACCTACGCGGTCGCTTTGTCTGTCGACTGAGGCTGGAAGCGGGCGCAGGTTGCATTCTACAGACTCGAAGGCCTTCCCATCACACTTGGTGGCCACTAGCGGATTTCGATATTCTAAGTCGCTGTACCCTGGAAACCCTATGAAGACCGTCAGAGCTATCAATACACTCTACTATTACGACGGGCCGCAAGTTATTGAAGCTCGCGATACCATCGGAGGCCACTATGTGGCGGTGATGGTAGAACCGCAGGAGGAACACGATCGGTACCTCGTTGCGGGTGTTCCTCCAGAGCGGTTGCGTCGATTCCGTTGCGGGACACTCGACTTGCGCTCGTTGTTGGCTGATGCGGGCGACGACGAATGGTATCTCGCATCGGGCCCCACGGACCTAGACCAACTCATGGCACTTGAACCGCAGAGCAGATCGCTCGTCGAAAGTGGACTTATGCCGGACGAAGGCTTTGTATTGCATGAGAATTCTACCGACGATCTCGCGCTCAACGAAGCGCGGATGCGAAACAACCTTGTACTTGAGGTTACCGCTGACCCTCCCGAGGCCATAGGCGAACACCGTATTAGAGTGAGTACATACACGGGATTGTTGAACTATGTTCAAACTATCGTAAGGCACGCCTATAGAGTGTCTCTTCGAGGTCTTTCTGCTGGAAATCGGAGTAGACTGTATTCAGATGAAGCTCACCTAATGGACGTGGTAATTCCGGCCTCTGCCGGTTCGTTTCGTGTAGTGCTCGAAGCGTCTCAAACACCCGATATGTTCGGTTTGGTGGAGCTATCTCGTGCTCTACAGCGAATGGACCTGCTCTTCGATCATACAAATAGCCCGCAAGATACTCTTGCCATACTAAGGGAACATCGTGGTCACTTGGCAGGTTCATATTTGCGTCTATTGAACTTCCTTGTCCAGCACAATACCAGTCTCAGCTATTCATGGGCAGAGCCGATTTCTACCCGGGCAAGCTACAGATCAGTATCAGAATCCCAGGCTATTTCGTTAGTGGATGTTCTTTCGGGAGTATCGAATTTGGGCAGTGAGCCAGTAACACTCGTTGGCGAATTTGAGAGAGTTAATCGCCATGGAGGCTCCTGGGGGATACTCACGGAAGACGGAGTCCGTTCCGGAAAGATCAAGGATGGCGGACCGAGTTTGAACGGTCTAAGAGTAGGTGGACGTTACAGGTTTCACTGTATCGAGGAAATCGAAGGAATGGAAGCCACCGGGCGCGAATCTCGGACGCTATACTTAAACGAATACGAATCCGTATAAACTCAATATAGACACGTAACGGTGAAGCCCGAGGCGTGCAATTCGTCTGTATGATTCCTCTGCTTCTTGACCGTGGTGCAAGACACCGCTCTATAGTCTATCAGGACGCCCTGGCGGCCCTGGACAGCCGTCACCCTCAGCACCACATGGTTGTACACTGAGGAGTCGGCGGTGGAGCTGGCCGCCAAGGCGACGCGCAACGTGAGCGAGGTGCTGTGCGGCGGACCGACGGTGTACCCGGTTATTTGGACATATATTGCAATAAGTAGACGTATATGTCATTATAACGTGATGAAACTGGCCGGTCTCCTGGAGCGCGTGCCACCCAATGGGCTGTTCCGCACGGGACAGATCCTGGCGGGGGAAAGCGCCCCGGCGCACGTGAGAAGGCAGTTGGACCGCTGGGTCAAGGGCGGCCGGGTGCTGCGGCTCCGGCGTGGGGTGTATCTGCTCGCGCCGCCGTACGCCGCTACGCCCGCACATCCGTTCGCCATCGCCGGCGCGCTGCAGCGCGCTTCGTACGTCAGCCTGCACTCGGCCCTGGCCTACTACGGGATGATTCCCGAGCACGTACCGGTGACCACCAGCGTCACCGGCGGGCGACCGGAGGAGCTTTCCACTCCGCGCGGCCGGTACCAGTTTCGTCACCTGGCCCCACGCCACCTGTTCGGCTTCGCCGAGGTGGAGGTCGCGCGCGACCAGCGGGTGCTGCTGGCCGGGCCGGAGAAGGCACTCGCCGACCTGCTGTACCTGACCCCGCACTGCGACCGGGTTCCCTACCTGCGCGAGCTGCGTCTCGCCCCGGCCGACGCCCTTGAGCCGGCGAAGCTGCACGCCGCGGTGGCCAGAGCCGGGTCGCGCAAGGTAGCGCGTGCCGTGCGGCTCCTGCTCGGGCTGTGGCGCGACGAGGAGGCATGGCCGTGAAGACGCTGCTTATGGATCTGCTGGCGGATCAGCCCGACGGCTTCCAGGCGCGCAGCACGGCCCGGGAGTACCTGCAGGCGCGCATCCTGCTGGCGCTCCAGGACCATGGCGCGTTCACGGACTGGGCGTTCCTCGGCGGGACGGCACTGCGCTTCCTGTATCGGCTGCCGCGCTACTCAGAGGATCTCGACTTCTCGCTGGCGACCCCGGGTGCAGATGCCAGGTTCGAGCGGCTGATGCACGCCGTGCGCAACGACCTTGCGGCCGAGGCCTACGCGGTGGAGGTGACGGTTCGTACCCGACAGGCAGTCGCGATCGGGATGGTGAGATTTCGCGGATTGCTGCATGAGGTGGGACTCTCGCCGCACGCCGCCGAGGTGCTCAGGATCAGAGTCGACCTCGATACCAATCCCCCCGCCGGCGCCGCTGTGGAGACCCGTGTCGTGCGCCGGTTCGGAATGCTCAACCTGCTGCACTACGACCGCGCGTCGCTGCTCGCCGGCAAGCTGCACGCGGTGCTCGCGCGCGGCTATACCAAGGGGCGAGACCTCTACGACCTCGCCTGGTATCTCTCCGATCCGGAGTGGCCGGCCCCGAACCTCACCCTGCTGAACAACGCGCTGCGGCAAACGGGGTGGACCGGCCCCGAGGCCACTCCGGACACCTGGCGTGAGCTGATCGCGGAACGACTTCGCTCCGTGGATTGGCAGGCCGCGCGCCAGGACGTGTCGCCGTTCCTGGAACGGGCGGAAGAGGTGCGGCTGGTGTCCAGTGAGGTGCTGCTGCCGCTCCTGCGACCGCGGACGCCGGGTTAGCGCCCCGAAACCGTCGCCTGCCGGCGCCGCTATCGGCCCAGCCCGCCTACCGTACGGAGTCCTGCCGGCGCCGCTATCGGCCCAGCCCCGCCTGCGCGGACTGTTGCACGCTGGGCTGGCGGCCGCCGATGCTGGGCGGCTGCATGATGCGTTTGCGCTGCTCGGTAAGCTCGAACTCGGCGTAGTCGCTGATGCGGTAGCCCCGCTGGGCCCAGGTCGAGTGCCCGGGTGAATACTTGTACAGCAGGGAGCGCCGCTGGTGTGCGGCGGTCCACGGCATGGTGCCGTGGATCAGCGCTTCGGTGAAGATCAGCAGGTCGCCGGCCGCCAGCGGCGGCTGCACCACGTAGTGCGGGCGGCGCTCGAAGCTGCGCACGTCCGGCGGCAGCTTGTCGATGAAGTTGCTCTTGTGGCTGCCCGGCACGCAGGCGAAGCCGCCGTCGCCCTCCCCCACCTCGGTCAGGTTGAAGACGAACACGGTCAGCCCGTTGCGCATCACGCCGTCGTGGTAGCGGTACCAGTGGTCGCCGGCGGCGTGGACCGGGTGCGAGCCGCCGTGCAGGCCGCCGCGTGTGTCGCCGCGGCGCATGAAGAGGCAGTAGTCGTGGTCGATGCGGAAGTAGGGGCCGACCAGCTCCAGCAGGTAGGGAACGACCTTCGGGTGATCGATCAGGTCCACCAGCGGCTGGCCCCAGAGGCTGCACTGGTGCGCCTCCCAGTCCTCCAACGGCGCGGAGTAGCGCGCGGACTTCTCGTCCGCGATGGCATTGAGCGTCGCCAGCTCGGCAGCGCTCAACACGCCCGGTACCACGAGGAAACCCTGAAGGTCGAACAGAAAGCGCTGCTCGTCGTTCATGGGGCCAGCGTAGACCCGCCGGGTGGCGGGGTCAACGATCCGGCCGGCAGCCCGCGGCGCCATCGGGTACCATGCGCCGTGGAGGCGACACACACGTGAAAATCACCAATGTAAGGGTCGATCTGTGCAACTGGCACACGGAGCCGTGGACGACGGGGTCGGGAACCAACTTCGGGGGCACGGTGCAGCTCGGCGTGGTCACCGTGGAGACCGACGCCGGCATCAGCGGCAATGCATTCATGGGATCCTCCATGGCCGGCGCCGAGCACTACGTCCGCGAGCTGATCCAGTTCGGCAAGCCGCTGCTGATGGGCAGCGACCCGCAGGACATCGGCAGTCTCTGGTGGCGCATGTGGAAGCGCAACCGCGCAATGTCGACGCACGTGATCGGCGCGCTCGACGTATGCCTGTGGGACATCAACGGCAAGCTCGCCGGGCAGCCGATCCACCGCCTGCTCGGCACCTGCAAGCACGCGGTGCCGGCCTACTCCAGCACCGCCTACCACGCCACCAGCGAGGAGTACGCGGAGGAGGCGCTACGCTTCCAGCAGAGCGGCTGGACCGCGCACAAGCTGCACCCGCACGGCGAGCCGCGCGCCGACGTGGCGATCTGCGCCGCGGTGCGCGACGCGGTGGGCGACGACACGGTCCTGATGCTGGACGCCATGTGGGCCTACCAGTACGCCGACGCGCTGCGCGTGGGGCGCGCCATCGAGGAGCTGGGATTCTACTGGTACGAGGACCCGCTGGTGGAGGAGGACCTCTACAGCTACGTCAAGCTGTTGCAGAAGCTGGACATCCCGATCATGTCCACCGAGTTCGCGCCGGGCCGCTTCTACGGCATGGCGGCCTGGATTACCCGCTACGCCACCGACATCCTGCGCGGCGACGTGGCGATCACCGGGGGCATCACCCCGCTGGTGCGGCAGTGCCACCTGGCGGAGGGGTTCAACATGCGCTGCGAGATCCACCACGGCGGCAACAGCCTAGCCAACGTGGCCAACCTGCACGTGACCATGGCGGTGCCCAACTGCGAGTTCTACGAGTTCTTTCCCTGCACCGGGGCCCTCCAGTACGGCCTGGAGCAGGAGATCGAGGTGGACGAGCGCGGCCTGGTGCACGCGCCGACCGAGCCGGGCCTCGGCTACCGCATCGACTGGGAGCTGCTGAAGCGGCGGCGCACCGCCACCGTCGAGTAGGACGCGGACGCATCGCGACGTTCTACGTAGCGGCCGGTCGATTCGTCATGCAGAGCCCATTTTCATCTTCCGAGTCGGGGCGTCCGGCGGGATCGCCTTCGGGAACATCGCGCGAACCGCCGAACGCTACCAGAGCCATGTTGCGCACCGCCAGCATTTCGCCGGTAAGCCGAAGCGGGATGCGCCGGCGCGAGGGAGCCTCGATCAGCTTCTCCGGACTGACGAAGAAGATACGCTTGGGCGGGTGCAACTCGGTACCGACGGCGAGTTCGACCATCCCGCCAGCAGCCAGCCGGTCGGTGTCGCGCTCATCGAGCGCCCACGCCTCGGACGCATCTACGAGCACGCGCCGCAACCGGTGCCACACTCCCTTGGAGTAGTTTCGCTGCCGGGGCTCCGAGCACCAGGCTCATCTGGTGGAAGTCCGCATCCTTCGAGACCAATGTGAACCCATGCTGTTTGGCGTATTCCCATAACGCGAGGTCATCCGCACGCGAAAGACCGACTGCTCGAATGTGTTGGGATCCCGGGAATAGATGCTTGATCTCGTCGACCAGGCGCGGCGCCAGGTTCTGATCGAAGAGCAGCTTCACTCTGGCGGTATTGAAACCAGCCTGCGCTCGCGATCCGCGGCGAATTGCAGGCAGGCCCGAATGTCCGCAGCCTCCAGGTCCGGGAAGTCCTGAAGAATCTGCTGTTCAGTCATTCCCGACGCAAGGTACTCGAGTACGTCGTACACGGTGATCCGCAACCCACGGATACAGGGCTTGCCGCCGCGCTTGCCAGGCTCGATGGTGATCCGGTCCATGTGCGTCATGCGAACAGCATACAGCAACGGCCCCGAACGTGAGTGGCCCGCAGCCGGTCGTCAGCCTTTGAGGCTGCCGAGCACCATGCCCTTGACGAAGTAGCGCTGCAGGTAGGGGTACACCACCAGGATCGGCAGCGCGCCGATGAAGATCTGTGCCGACTTCACGGTGCGCTCGGAGATGTGCGCCAGCTCCTTCACCTCGGCGATGGTCAGGCTCTTGCGCATCGAGGTGTCGGGCAGGATCACGATGCTGCGCAGGAAGGTCTGCATCGGGTAGTTCTCCGGCGTGTTCATGAACACCATGCCGTCGAACCAGGAGTTCCAGTGCCGCACCGCCACGAACAGCGTCAGCGTGGCCAGCGCCGCCATCGAGGTAGGGATGTAGATCCGCCCCAGGATGGTCCAGTGGTTGGCCCCGTCCATGAACGCCGCCTCCTCCAGCTCGGTGGGGATGTTCCTGAAAAAATTGAGCAGGATGAGGACGTTGAACACCGGCACCCCGAACGGCGGCGGCAGCACCAGCGCCCAGATCGAGTCCAGCATCCCCAGTTGCTGGATCAGCATGTAGGTGGGGATCAGGCCGCCGGTGAACAGCATGGTGAAGAAGATGATCCACACGTAGAACGTGCGGCTGCGGAAGTTGCGCACGCTCTTGGACAGCGGGTAGGCGGCCAGGATGGTCAGCGCCATGTTGCTCGGCACCGCCAGCAGCAGCCGCTCCAGCGACACCACCATCGCGCGCCAGAACTCGTGGCGGCGCAGCACCACCTTGTAGGAGATCAGGTTGAACCCCTTGGGCCAGAAGCTCACCTCGCCGGCCATGGCGACGGTGCTCTTGCTCAGCGAGATGGCGAACACGTGGATGAACGGCAGCAGGCACAGGATCGCGGCCACCACCAGGAAGATGGGGTTGAAGACCGAGAACCAGTCCCGCTGCTTGGTCGATACCACGGTCGCGCCCCGATGCCCCTAAAAGACCCGGTAGTCGGCCAGGCGGTACGCCAGCACGTAGGACACGGAGATGAACAGCAGCGACACCACCGACTTGAACAGGCCGATGGCGGTGGAGGGGCCGAACTGCGCCTCCAGCAGGCCCAGGCGGTAGATCAGGGTGTCGAGGATGTCGCCGCTCTCATAGGTCTGCGGGCTGTACAGGTTGAAGATCTGCTCGAAGCCGGCGTTGAGCACGTCGCCCAGGTTGAGCACCGCGATCAGCACGATGATCATCGTCATTCCCGGCAGCGTGATGTGCCACATCTGGCGCCAGCGGCTGGCGCCGTCGATGTGCGCCGCCTCGTACTGCTGCGGATCGATGGTGGTGATCGCCGCCAGGTAGATGATGGTGCCGAAGCCGAACTCCTTCCACACGTGGGTCACCACCATGGTGAACTGGAACCAGTCGTTGTCCCCCAGAAAGAACACCGGTTCGATGCCGAAGGCGCCGAGCAGCCGGTTCAGCAGTCCGTAGCGCGGCGACAGGATGTCGATCAGCACCCCGGCCAGGATCACCCACGACAAAAAGTGCGGCAGGTAGATGCTGGTCTGGATCGTCTTCTTCAGCTTCACGTTGACCAGCTCGTTGATCAGCAGGGCAAATACGATCGGGGTGAGTTGCCCGAACACGATCTTGAGAAAGGCAATGACGATGGTGTTCTTGAGCGCCCGCAGCACCGACGGCAGCTGGAACACGTAGGTGAAGTTCTCGAACCCCACCCACCTCTGGTCGCCGAACAGGCCACGCGCCGGAATGAAGCGCTGGAAGGCGATGACGATGCCCGCCATCGGCACGTAGGAGAAGACGAAGATCACCAGCAACGGGGCGATCAGCATCAGGTGGAGGGGAAGCTCGCGCTTCAGGCGATGGTCCATGGAAGGAACGGGAGACCCCGCCGCCGGCCGCGACAGACGCGCGCGGCGGAAGGGTCTCCGAATTACGCGGTGAACGTGCTTACTGGCTGGTGAACCACTCGTTCACGTCTTCGGTGATCTCCGTGCCGCCGAGGTCGTGCCACTGCTGCACGAACTCGTCGAAGGCGTCCAGCTCCAGGTCGCCGATGATGATCTTGATGAGGGTCTCCTCCTGCAGCGAGGTGAGCGTGGGCCACTTGGTGGTCATGGTCTCGGACGGCACCCCGAGGAACGCCTCCGGCAGGAAGCGACCCTGCTCGATGAGCTGGTGCATGCCGGCCTGGGACACCTCGCCCGGCTTCCCGGGCATGAAGATGCGCGCCCAGCCCCAGTCCTCGCGCTTGCCGCCCAGGTAGCTGACCACGAAGTTGTACATGTCGACCACCTCGCCGAACTCGTGGCCGTGTTTCTTCATTGCCTCCTGGATCGAGATGTTCTCGTGGTACGCGGTCGAAATGGTGAGCTGGGTGTTGAAGTTCATCCCCGGCTTGTTGACGTCGATCGGCGACAACAGCCATGCCTGCCAGGTGCCTCCCTCCTTGGAGGGCGGATACGCCATGGTCGAGGACTCCAGGGCGTACATGTCCCAGTAGCCG
Source organism: Spirochaetia bacterium (assembly GCA_965203905.1). Taxonomy (GTDB): domain Bacteria; phylum Spirochaetota; class Spirochaetia; order SZUA-6; family Bin103; genus Bin103. The sequence continues at coordinate 924,732 of CBDBDQ010000005.1, forward strand.
TTGAGGATCTTCATGAGTGCCTCGGGATAGGCGAACTCGTTGTTGACCACGAAGTAGCCGGAGTGGCCCACCGTCGAGGAGAAGCGCACGGTCTGGTCGTCGGACGACGGCACCATCAGCGGCAGCCAGTCGACCTCGGGCGCGTCGCGCACCGTGTCCAACAGCGGCCACAGCGGGTTCCACTGGGCGCCGAACTCCATGCCCACGCGCCCGGAGATCACCTCCTCGGGCAGCTTGTCGCCGACCCGGGTACCGAATTCCTGGTCGATGATCCCCTCCGCGTAGAGTTGGCGCATCAGGGACAGGGGCTTCTTCATCTCCGGCTGCACGCTGCCGTATACCAGCTTGCCGTCCTTCTCGATCCAGATGTCCGGGTAGGCGTGGTAGGCGTTGAACAGCAGCGTCGCGTCCGCCACGCCGCCGTAGAACAGCCGCTTCTGCATCAGCAGGCCGTAGGTGTCGTCCTTGCCGTTCTGATCCGGGTCGTCGAAGGTGAAGGCGCGCGCCATGGCGATCACGTCGTCGAAGGTCTGCGGCGCCGAGAGGTTCAGGTTCTGCATCCAGTCCTGGCGCGCCCAGATGAACACCGCGCGGCCCTCGCCGGCGAACTCCCATACCCGCGGCAGGGCGTAGAGCTGGCCGTCGAAGGTCACCGACTTGAAGGTCGCCTCCGGCTCATGCTGGTAGACGTCGTTGATCAGCCGCTCCGAGGCGTAGGCGGGGTAGACCTCGTCCAGCGGCTGCAGCTTGCCCGCCTCGTAGAGCCGCGCCACGTTGACCGGGGGCTTCTGGTGGTCCAGCTCCAGGATGTCGGGGATGTCGCCGGAGGCCATGCTCAGGTTGAGTTTCTGCTGATACTCCTCCGCGCTCTTGGCGATCCACAGGTACTTGACGTTGATGCCGAAGCGCTCGCGGTACTGGTCGTTCCACATGTTGTCTTCGAGGGACTGGTCGTTGAGGGTGACCGTCTTGTGGAATACGTCGCCCACCTGGTTGACGAAGGTAACGTCGATCGGCGGGTCGTACTTGCCGTAGGGTCCCGGTTCCATGGACGACGCGCGGGCCGCGGCGGCCTCGCCTTCGGCGCCGGCGAACGCCCCCGAAACGAACACCAGCCCGCACAGCAGCACAGCGAGGGTAGCGATGATTCGTTGGTGCACTGAACACACCTCCTTGCGTAGTGCGGCAGTCTCGCCCCGCTCCCTGCCGCTGTCAAGCTGGCCTCCCCGGCGCGCGGTCCCGGCCGGGGGATGTCCTGGTCAGTCGTCGTGGCGCAGGCGCAGCATGCGGTTGCCGCCGCGCTGGAACTCGTAGGGCACCGGCTCAACCGTGACGCAGACCCCCGCCGCCGTGAGCGCTTCCCGCACCCCGGACACGTGCGGCGACGGCGCTCCTCCCAACTGCAGCAGCGGAAACACGCGCACCTCGGCAGCCACGCGCAGCATCTCGCGCAGTGCCGCGAGGTGGAAGTCGAGGTCGAACTGGGGGCTGTACAGGAACAGAAAGTGCGAGGACAGGGCAAGCTCGAACGCGGCGTCCGCGAAGGGAAGCACCGGCAGCGCGGCTTCGACGTAGCGCCCCGACCGCCGGCCTTCCTCGTAGTCGGCCAGAAACCCGTGCAGCGCCTGCATCCGCCGCCGGCCGAGGTCCTGGAGCGACCGCACGTGGGTCCAGACGAAGTCATCCCTGTTGGCGCGCATCTGTTTCATCATGGTGGGGAACGTCTCCTGCACCCGCCGTTCGATGGCGGCAGCGGAGAAGCGGTAGAGCGGATCGACCGAGACCACGCTGCCGCCGCGTGCCGACAGCTCGGCGTTGAAACTCGCCGGACCGTCTCCGCAACCGAGAGTGCGGCGCGCCAGGTCGCCCTCCGAGAGGGAGAACATCGCCCGGTATTCTTCCAGAGAGCGCCCCCACGGCATTACGCTGTCGATCGAGAACGGCATGCGCCACTCAGTTCGTGTAGGGAATGGCGCCACCCGCATCGACGGCGTAGCCGTACTGCTCCAGGTAGGCGGCGGCGGGCAGGAAGCGGTCGCCGCGCTGCGCCAGGTGCTGCTGCAGGAGGTCCTCCAGGTCGCCCCTGAGCCCGCGCCAGTCGCTCTGCCGATAGCGGTTGTGGAGCTGATCCGGATCGGCCGCCATGTCGTAGAGGATGCCGCGCCCGTCGAGCCAGCGGGCGTAGCTGTAGCGCTCGGCGCGCACGCCGCGCCAGGGAGAGCCCCGGTACTCCGCGAACGGCGCGATGCACATGGTGAGCGCGCTCTCGTTGCCGGCGAACGGCTCGCCGCGCACCGCGGGGGAGAGGTCGCGGCCCTCGACCGTGGCGGGAATCGGCACCCCGGCCAGCCCCAGGAGCGTGGGCAGGATGTCCACCACGTTGAGGGGGAACGAGATGCGGCGGCCGCGGCCGGCCTGTCCGGGACCGCGCAGCAGGAACGGCACCAGGATCGACTCGTCCCACGGGTGCTGCTTGCGCTGCACCCCCTGCGAGCCGAGCATGTCGCCGTGGTCCGAGGTGTAGACGAAGATGGTGTCGTCCAGCAGCCCCTCGGCGGCGAGGGCCGCTTCCAGACGGCCGAGATGCTCGTCCAGGGCGGTGACGTGCGCGTAGTAGCCGGCCAGGTCCTCACGCGCCGGGTCGGGGCAGTTGGGGAGCACCTCGACGGCGGCGGGCGGGTAGCGCTCCAGGTAGCCCGGCGGCAGGTCGCGGTAAGGGTTGTGGGGCGGCCCCCACGACAGCACCAGGGCGAACGGCCGGTCGCGGTCGCGCGCCTTGAGGTAGTCGATCGCCATGCCGGTCTGCGCCGCCGCGTCGTAGCCGTCCCAGTAGAGCGGTTCGGGCGTGTCGCGGTAGTAGAGCGAGCTGAGGTAGTCGTGGGTGCAGTTGCCCACCGCCCAGAACTGGAACCCCTGGCGGCGCGGTCCGGGCGGCGTGAACGCGGCGCGCCGGTTGCCGTCCAGGTGCCATTTGCCGATGTAGGCGGTGGCGTAGCCGGCCGCACCGAGGATGGTGCCCAGCGTGGGCCGATCGGTGGGCAGCCGCAGGTCGTTGAGGAACAGCCCGTTGCGCAACGGGTACTGGCCGGTGAGCAGCGCCGCCCGCCACGGCGTGCACACCGGGATGTTGGACACCGCCGTGTCGAACACCACCCCCTCGAACGCCATCCGGTCCATCACCGGGGTGTGCACCCGCGCGCCGCCGAAGCCGGTGGTGCGAGCCCGATGCTGGTCGGAAAACACGAATACGATGTTGGGCCGACGCCCGCCGTCGCGATGCTGCAAGGCCGCTTACTCCCCGGACTCCCTGGACGCCGCCACCGTAGCACACTTCGCCCGGCGTCTGGCTCGCATGCCGGGTAGTTGTCCACGGTCCCTGCGGCGTTTCCGCGTTCGACAAAACAGGGCATCCTGTTACCGACACATGGCATCGACATCGAAGCGACCCAATATCCTGTTCATATTCGCCGACGACTGGGGCTGGGGCGACCTGGGCTGCTACGGCCATCGCCACGTCAGGACTCCACATCTCGATCGGCTCGCCGCCGAGGGCACCCTGTTCTCGCAGTTCTACGTCTGCTCCGGCGTCTGCTCACCCAGCCGGGCGGCGGTGATGACCGGCCGCTTCCCGGCCCGCTTCGGCATCCACGGCCACTTCGCCACCCACGAGCGCAACGCCGACCGCGGCATGCCCAACTGGCTCGATCCGTCCGCCGTAACCGTCACCGGGCTGTTCCAGCAGGCGGGCTTTCGCGTCGGCCACTTCGGCAAGTGGCACCTGGGGAACGGCGCCGGAGCGCCGCCGCCGACGGCCTACGGCATCGACGTGTTCGACGAGCCGAGCTGCCCCATCGTCTATACCGACCCGGCCCACACCGGCACCCGCGCGACCTCCTCGCAGGAGATCGTCGACCAGGCGATCGGATTCCTCGAACAGGGTCGGGGCGGGAGCGGCGCGGCCGCCGATCCGTTCTTCCTCAACGTGTGGCTTTACGACACCCACGCATCGCTCGATCCCAACGAGGAACAGTTGGAGCGTTATGTCGACTACATGCCGCTGCACGTACCCCACGTCGGCGCCACCGCGATCTACTACGCCACGGTGACCGAGGCCGACCTGCAGATCGGCCGCCTGCTGGCGAAGCTGGACGAGTTGGGCCTGGCCGACGACACCCTGGTGATCTTCTCCGCCGACAATGGCCCCGAGGACATGGAGATCCGTAACTCGGCGCACAGCGGAGTCGGCAGCGCCGGGCCGTTCCGCGGCCGCAAGCGTTCGCTCTACGAGGGCGGCGTGCGCGTCCCGTTCATCCTGCGCTGGCCCGGCAACACGCCGGCGGGCGTGGTGAACGATGCCACGCCGCTGTGCGCCGTGGACCTGCTCCCCACCTTTTGCGAACTGGCAGGCGTGGACGTGCCGTCGGCGGCCGGACTGGACGGCGAGTCGATGGCGGCGGCGTTCCGCGGTGAGCAGCGCCCACGCTCCACGCCACTGCTGTGGGAGTGGCGCTTCCACGTTTACGGCCACGTGCTGCACCGCAGCCCGATGCTGGCCATCCGGGACGGTGACTGGAAGCTCCTCCGCAACCCCGACGGCGATCGGGTGGAGCTCTACCGCATCCCCGACGATCCCTCCGAGCTCGACAATCGGGCTGACGCCGAGGCCGACCTGGTGCAGCGCCTGAGCGCGCGGGCGCACGAGTGGCAGGCCAGCCTCCCCGCCGGGCCGGTGTCGCCGGACGCGGGCTCCAATGCGTACCCGTGGCCCGGCACCGATCACGACGAAGACGCCCTGTTCAGTTAGTGCCGGCAGTCCCATGACCGCGTCCATCCCCGAACACCCCGAACGGGCCGCGCCGCTGCCCGACCCGGGGCCGGCGGCACGAGCCGGCAACCTGCTCGAAGTGCATGGCCTGTGCCTGAGCTTCGGCGGCCTCACCGTGCTCGACGAGGTGTCGCTGGACGTGCCGGAGGGCAGCATTACCGCCATCATCGGGCCCAACGGCGCCGGCAAGTCCAGCCTGTTCAACTCCATCTCCGGCAGCTACCGGCCGCAGGCCGGCACGATCCGGTTCGCCGGCCGCGACATCACGCACCTGCCGACCCCGCGCCGGGCGGCACTCGGCGTGGCGCGCACGTTCCAGAACCTCGCGCTGTTTCCGAGCATGACGGTGCTGGACAACATCAAGCTGGGCAGCCACGTGCACCTGCGCACGGGCCTGCTGGCGGCGGGAGTCTACCTGGGACGCGCGCGCCGCGAGGAGCGGCGCCTGCAGGCCGCGGTGGAGCGCGAGGTGATCGAGCCGCTCGGGCTGGGCGACCTGGTGCGGCTGCCGGCGGCAACCCTGCCCTACGGGCGCCAGAAGCTGGTGGAGCTGGCGCGGGCGCTCGCCATGCGGCCACGCCTGCTGCTGCTGGACGAGCCGGTGGCCGGCATGAACCGCGCCGAGCGCGAGGAGATGGTGCAGCTCATTCGCGATCTGCAACGCCGGCACGGCGCCACCGTGCTGCTGGTGGAACATGACATGAACGTGGTCATGGGCATCTCCGACCAGGTGATCGTGCTCGACTTCGGACGAGTGATCGCGGCGGGCACACCGGCAGCGGTGCGCGCCGATCCCGCGGTGATCTCCGCCTACCTCGGCGGCGCCGCCCGGGAGCATGCCTGATGGACCTGTTTCTCGAAGTGAGCCTGGTGGGGCTGGCGGTGGGCGGGGTGTACGCCCTGATCGCGCTGGGCTACGTGCTCGTCTACCGCGCCACCCGGGTGATCAACTTCGCCCACGGCAACATCATGATGGTGGGTGCCTACTTCTTCTTCACCTTCGCAACGCTGCTGGGCCTGCCGTGGGGCATCGCGCTGGCGCTGACGCTGGCCGCCGCGGCACTGGTCGGCGCCGGCCTCGAACGGCTCCTGCTGCGGCCCCTGCTGCAGCGCGACCCGACCGTGACAATCATGGCGACGTTCGGCCTGGCATTCGCACTGCACGGCCTGGTGCAGATCATCTGGACCGGGCAGGACTTCTTCCTGCCGTCGATATTCCCGGACGCGCCCATCGTCATCGACACTGCCAATGGCGCCATGTACCTCCCCGCCAACATCGGCTACGGCGCGCTGGTCGCGCTGGCCGCCATCGGCCTGCTGCTGGTGCTGCTGCGCTACACCCGCGTCGGCCTGGCGCTGCGCGCGGTCGCCTCCGACCAGGTCGCGGCCAGCGGGGTGGGCATCAACGTGCCGGCGACGTTCAACCTGACCTGGGCCGGCGCCGCGGCGAGTGCCGCCCTCGCCGGCGTGGTGGTCGGCTCCATCACCACCCTCAACCCGAGGATGGGCATGCTCGGCCTCGCCGTGCTGGGCGTGGTCATCCTCGGCGGGCTCGACAGTCCCGCCGGGGCCATCGTCGCCGGCTTGATAGTGGGCTGGCTGCAGGCGCTCGCCGGATTCTACCTGAGCGGCGCCTACCGCGACGTGATGCCCTACGTCGTGTTGCTGATCATCCTGCTGTTGCGTCCGCACGGCCTGTTCGGCACCCCGCGGGTGGAACGGTTGTGAGTGGCCGGCGCACCCGGCGAGTTGGCACCCTCGCCGTGCTGGCGGCGGCGGCCGCGCTGCCGCTGGTCGGCAACAGCTTCCACCTGCACGTGGCGTGCATGATCGGCATCAACCTGATCAGCGCACTGGGGCTCAACCTGCTGACCGGCAGCGCCGGCCTGGTGTCGCTGGGGCACGCCGTGTTCATGGGCGTGGGGGCATACGGGGTGGCCTGGTTCGCCAACCACCTCGGGCTGCCGTTCTACCTGTGCCTGCCGCTGGGCGGGCTGCTGGCCGCCAGCGTCGGCATGGTCGCCGGCCTGCCCTCGTTTCGCCTGAAGGGGATGTACCTGGCCTTCGCCTCGCTGGCGGCGCAATTCATCCTCGGCTTCGTGTTCAACGAGTGGGAGCCGGTCACCGGCGGACGCAGCGGCGTGACCCTGGCGCCGGCGCAGCTCGGCGGGCTCACCCTGGCAACGGAACGCGAGATGTACTTCCTGATCGCCATCCTGGCGGCGGCCGCCCTGGTCTTCGCGCGCAACCTGCTGCGCACCCGCGTGGGGCGGGCCTTCGTCGCCATGCGCGACCGCGACCTCGCCGCCGAGGTGCTGGGGGTCGACCTGCGGCGCTACAAGCTGCTGGCCTTCGGGGTGAGCTCGTTCTACGCCGGCGTGGCCGGCGGGCTCATGGCCTACTTCTTCAAGGTGGTGGCGCCGGGGCAGTTCGGCTTCTCGTTGTCGCTGTTCTTCCTGGCCGCGATCGTGGTGGGAGGATTGGGAACTGTACAGGGGGCCATATCAGGCGCTATCTTCATGACGATCACTCCGGGGGTGCTCGCCTGGGCCGCCGGACCGTTCGGTCCGGTTGCCACGGGCATGCTGGCACCGTTGCGGGAAGTGCTGTTCGGCTTGCTCATCGTGGTGTTTCTCATCGCCGAGCCGCGCGGCCTGCACGGGATCTGGAGCAGGGTCAGAGACTGGCGTCCAAGTGGGTGGACGCGAAGGAGCAGAACATGAAGAGAGGACAGTCCGGATACGTCCGGCGCAATTGGGGTTTCCGGGCCGCCATCGCGGCAGTGGTCGTTGCGGCCGTGGCGTTGGCGCCGGCGGCGGTGGCCGACGAAGGCGAAATAGTATGGGGCGGCGCCGCGCCGCTCACCGGTTTGTACGCCCAGGCAGGCACCCTAGGCCTGGTAGGAATGGAAGCCTACGTCGGCTACCTGAACGCCACCGGCGGCATCAACGGCCGGCCGGTGCGTACCGTAATGCACGACTCGGGATCGGTTCCGGAGCAGGCCCTGGCGGTGTTCAAGCAGATCATGGCCGAAGAAGAGAACGTGGTCACCTTCTACGGCGACTCCACCACCTTCATCAAGCTCTCGGCGCCGGAGGTCAACGACCGCTACCAGATCCTGATGGGCGGCTCCTCGATGGCCACCGAGCTGGCGGACCCCGACAAGTACCGCTATCACTTCATGACCGGTCCGACCTACGCCGACATGATCGGCATCCTGCTGGAGTACATCGCGGCCGAGCGCGATACCGGCGCCGCGGCGCCGCGGGTGGTGCTGTTCTACTCCAACATCGACTTCGGTCTCGATCCGATCCCAGCATCCCGCGAGCGCGCCGAGCGCCTGGGCATCGACATCGTGGAGGAAATCGAGACCGCGCCGATGGGTGTCGACGTGGCGCCGGCGGTGCTGAAGCTGCGCCGCGCCAACCCCGACTACGTGATCTTTCACGGCTACGCGACCACGGTCTGGCCGGAGGTGATGAAGCAGGCGCTGCAGCAGGGCGTGAACGCCATGTTCATGGGCACCTTCTGGGCCATGGAGCCATTGATCATCCGCCAGCTCGGACCGCTCGCGGACCGCTACATGGGCGTGTTCCCCTACCGCTACTACTGGGAGCAGGAGGAGTCGGCGACGCTGCGCCTGATGAAGCAGGTAACCAAGCAGGAGTACCTGCCCACCTACGCGCTGCAGGCGTGGTTCTCCGGCATGATCATGCACGAGGTGATCAAGCGCACGCTGGACGCCGGCATGGAGCTCAGCGGCGACAACCTCAAGGCGACGCTGGACGGAATCGAGGACTGGGACACCGGCGGTCTGATCGGCGTTCCGGTGAGCTTCAAGAACGGCTCCATTCCGGTCGGCAGGATCTACAAGGGCAACTCCGCCACCGGACTGATGGACCCGGTCTCGGACTGGATCGTCCTCGACGACTGACGGCGGCGTAACGAAAGGCGGTGGTCGTGGCGGCGCCTTCACCGCGCGCGGATGCCGCGCTGGAGGTCGACCGCCTCGAGGCCGCCTACGGCCACGCGGCCCCGGTGCTGCGCGGCCTTTCGCTTGACGTGCCGAAGGGGCGCATCGTGGCCCTGCTCGGCGCCAACGGCGCCGGCAAGACCACCGCCATCCGCGCGATCGCCGGGTTGCTGCCGTACGAGAACGGCGCAGTGACGGCGGGTTCCATCCTGCTCGACGGGCGGCGCGTGGACGGCGTGCCGCCGCACCGGCGCGCACGGCGCCGCCTGGCGGCGGTGCTGGAGGGGCGCCGCCTGTTCGCCGAGCTCACCGTGGACGAGAACCTGCGCGCCGCCGCCTGGGCCCTGACCGGCCGCCGCGCTCACCCCCGCGGCGGTCTCGAAGCCGTGTACCAGTTCTTTCCGTTGCTGGCGGCGCGCCGCCGCCACCGCGCCGGTTACCTGTCCGGCGGCGAGCAGCAGATGCTGGCCATCGGCAGGGCCTTGCTGACCGAGCCCACGACGATGCTGCTGGACGAGCCTTCGCTGGGTCTGGCCCCGCGCCTGCGGGAAGAGATCTTCGCCGCCATCGCGCGCATCAACCGCGAGCGCCGGGTCTCCATGCTGCTGGTGGAGCAGAACACCGTGCTGGCGCTGGAGGTCGCGCGCTACGGCTACGTGATGGAACAGGGGCGCGTGGTGCTGGAGGGCCCGGCCGACACCCTCAAGACGAACCGCGAGCTGAGCGAAGCCTACCTCGGCTCGCGAACGGAATGACTGGCGCACGTCGGCCACGATCTCGCTTCGTGGCGGCCGCGATCGCGCTCTGGTGCAGTGCCGCCATCGGGTTTGCAGGAGGCGACGAAGAGCTTGCCGGTTATGAACCTTCCCCGGCGGCGGCAGGCCTGGTGGCCGAGTACGAACGCTACCACGAGCGGGCGGTGCAGGCCGCCCCCAGCCGAGAGCAGGTGACCGGCGACACGCAGCGCTGGCTGGAGCGCGCCGAGACGGTGGAAGACGATCCGCCGGCGCGGCACTACCTGCTGGCCCGAGTGGAGTACGAGGCTTACAACCTCCTGTGGTGGAGCGGCCCGGCCGGCACCTATCTGCAGCGCGCGCACGAACACATCCGCCGGTTTGCGGAGCTGAACGTCGCGTACGCGCCCGGCTTCGCCCTGTACGGCTCGATCCTCGGACGGATGATAGCGGCCAATCCGCCCAACGCCCTGGCGTACGCCGGTACCGCCGAGCAGGTGACCAGGCTCGCCCTGGAACTGGACCCCGGCAACCAGATGGCGCGCCTCACCCTCGGGCTCGCGCTTCTCAACACCCCCGAGGCCTTCGGTGGCGATCCCGAGCGGGGGGTTGAGGAGCTTCGCACCGCGTTCGCCGGCGAGGGACCGGCGCTGCGCAGTCTTGCCGGCGTGTGGCTGGCCGTTGCCTACGCGCGGCTCGGTCGCAACGACGAGGCCGCCGAGGCGATCGCCCAGGTCCTCGACCTCGCACCGGGTTTTCTCCCGGCCCGGGCTACCGCCGAGGCGCTGGCGCAAGGCGTGGAGCCGCTGGAGTACTGGCGGCAGATTCGGGAGCGCGCCAACTGACGGCGCCGCGCTCAGCCCTTGTCAGTCTGAGCACCTGATTGCGTTGCCGGCAGGCGCGGTGGTTGCGCCGGTGCTGGTCCGGCGTAGGTTGCTCGGCAACAGCTACTTGGTGGGGTCGTCGCTCACCTGCACCAGCAGCTTGCCGAAGTTGGCGCCCTCCAGCATGCCGAGGAATGCAGCCGGGGCGTTCTCCAGTCCGACGACTACCTGTTCCTTGTACTTGAGCGTGCCGCTGCGCACCCACGTCGCCAGCAGCGCCAGCGCCTCCTCGTGGCGGTCGGCGAACTCGCCCTGGTTGAAACCGCGCATGGTGGCGCGCCGGGCGTGGATGAAGCGGCTCAGGTGCGGACCGGTCCATTCGCAGCCAAGCGTGTCGTTGTACTCGGCGATGGCCCCGCACAGCGACAGCCGGGCGCCCAGGGCGAGGTGGGCGGCGACCGCGTCGATCACGCTGCCACCCACGTTGTCGAAGTAGACGTCGATGCCGTCGGGGCAGGCGGCGGCGAGTGCCGCGGACAGGTCGCCGCTCTTGTAGTTGACGCAGGCGTCGAACTGCAGCTCGTCCACCACGTAGGCGCACTTCTCGGCGCTGCCGGCGATGCCGACGGCGCGGCAGCCCTTCATCCTGGCGAGCTGGCCGACCACCGCGCCCACCGCACCCGAGGCGGCGGACACCACCACGGTCTCGCCGGCGACCGGCCTGCCCACTTCCAGCAGGCCGAAGTAGGCGGTGACGCCGGGCATGCCGACCACGCCCAGGGCGGTGGTGATCGGTACCAGATCCGGGTCCAGCACACGGAGCTGCGACCCCGCGACCGCGCCGTAACTCTGCCAGCCGTAGCCGCCCACGTACTGGCACACGAGCTGTCCCGGCTCGAAGCCGGCGGCGTTCGAAGCCACCACTTCGCCCACCACCCCGCCGACCATCACCTCGCCGACCGCCTCGGGCGCACCCATGCGGCCGCGCATGTAGGGATCGAGCGACAGGTAGATGGTGCGCACCAGGACCTCCCCCGCCTGCGGTTCCGGCAGCGGTCCTGCGATCAGTTCCAGGTCGTCAAGGCTCGGCTTGCCCGCCACCAGCCGGCGCAGCACCACTTTCTTGTTCGTTGCCGCCATTGGCCCTCCTCGCGCCGCGGCCGTCGCTCCACTGAAGCTGCCGGGCAGCAGCGCCATTTCATGACGAGATTATGCCCCACGATCACCGAGTCGGTCCGCCGCCGTCCGGTTCGGACTGGGCGAGCGCGCTTCGACCTCCGCCCAGCGTTCGTCGGCCAGCCCGGCACGTCGGCCGGCCGCGGCCAGCGACAGGCAGAGTGCGCGCAGTTGGCTCATGCGCTGCAACCGCACGGTTACCGCCTGCGCGGACATATCCACCTTCACTCCGTCTTCCCCGTCAGCCGCTTGATGCCGTCGTGATCCTGCCCGCAGCCGCGCAACCGTTTCAACGCCACCAGCCCGGCGCGCGACACCGTTCCGATGGCGCCGTGGTTCACGCGACGCGCCGGCGGGACTGCCACACGCTTTCCAGGGCCGGCGTAACGTGCAGCAGGTCGACCATCAGAACGTCCTCCGTGTCGGGCTCCGGCTTCACCAACCGCGAGATGGTCACCGCCCCGCCGGCGAAGCTCGCGCGCGCCCTGCATCAGGCGGGCGCCGCCGGCCGGCAGGTCGTAGGAGAGCAGCCGCAGCAGGGGAAAGGTGCTGTCCCTGACCGGAATCCTCCGCCAGGATGGCGGCGCGCACCGCGGGGTCGCGCAGTCTGGCCACCCTGGCGGGCAGCGGCAGCCCGGTCAGCCCCCGGAACGTCGGGCAGCCCGAGAACGGCGTCTGGCTGGCCTGCAGACCGAGCAGCACGCCGATCGCGCGCGGCGCCACCACCGGGCGAATCGGCACCCCGCGCGCCGCCACCTGCCGGTTGAGGGCGAGGATCGCGCGGTAGTCGTCCGGCTGTTCGTGGTACTGAGTCAGCGAGTAGAGCACCGCCCGGCGGCTGCGTTCCGCGATCCGGCACAGCATCGCGAACTCCTCGGCCGGGTTCGGCTGGATCCACTCGGTGACCACTTCCAGCAGCCCGCGGCCGCCCTCCCGCACCCCCTGTGCCAACCCCTGGAGCTCCTCCTCGTAGGCGCGCAGGGTGGGGTATGAACTCGCCATTCAGGCTGCGGTGGCTGTCCCAGCACGCCTGGGCGTCGTAGTGGGTGTGGATGTCGACAAACCCGGGCGTCACCCGCAACCCGCCGGCGTCGATCTCCTCCACACCCGCGCCCAGCCCGCTTCCGACCGCCGCGATCCTCCCGTCATGCACCGCGACGTCGGCGGCGAACGGCTCGGCGCCGGTGCCGTCCACGACGGTCCCGCCGCGCACGATCAGGTCATACTGCGTTGCAATACCCCCTCCGCTCCGGCAGGCGCGCCAGCCACGTCAGCCCGCTCGGCGACAGTAGATCATCCCGCCCCGCGGCCATCGAATCAAACACCTCGGTGACTCAAACGCGCTCGCGCAGAGCCTTGGCCCCGGGGATGCGCAACGGGGAATCGCTGGCCGTGGCGGAGAACCTGTTCAACGCGCTCATAACGATGGAATAGCTATCCCAAGCGGTGGGTGGTGTCATTCATCCCGTCTGTATACTTGACAAATTTCCTAGACAATGCTAAATAAATGCCACTATGTCGACCGATCATCAAACGAACGACCCCGTCAGGCTCAACCATTTTCTGCAGCGGCACGCGGTGTTCACGGTCGACGAACTGGACCGGTTTCTGTCCGACCGGGGGTCACGCAACACGAGTACGCGCAGTTCGCTGTTGGCCTACCACCGCAAGCAGGGTCGCATCCTCCACGTGCGGCGCGGCCTGTATGCGACCGTGCCCTGGGGCATGGACCCGGCCTCCATGACGGTCGATCCCTATCTAGTCGCTGCCAAGATGACCGAGGACGCGGTATTGGCCTACCACACGGCACTGGAATTCCACGGCAGAGCGTACTCCGTGCATTGGAGGCTGGTCTACGTATCGGCGAGCAAGTCGCTTCCGCTCACCTTCCAGTCTCATGGATTCCGAGGCGCACCCGTTCCACCACCGCTGCTGGCGAGCGGCCAGGAAATGTTCGGTGTCACCGGCCACAATCGCTCAGGAGTGCAACTCCGAGTGACCAACCACGAACGAACCCTGGTCGATGTGCTGGACCGTCCCGACCTGACCGGTAGCTGGGAAGAGATATGGCGCTCTTTGGAGTCGGTGGAATTCTTCAGCCTGGATCAGGTCGTCGAGTATACCCGGCTGCTGGAGAATGCGACCACCGCCGCAAAGGTGGGGTTCTTCCTCGAGCAGCACCGGGAGCCGTTGATGGTGGAAGAGGCGCATCTCGATGCGTTGCGCGAACTCCGCCCGCAGCAACCCCATTATCTGGCGCGGGCAAGGCGCAAGGGCTGCCAGTGGGTCAAAGGCTGGAACCTCATGATCCCGTCCGAGATCCTGAACCGGTCCTGGGGGGAGGTGCTGTGAGATTCTCCACGGCGGAAATCCTGCCCATAGCCAGACCCGACGGGTTCGACGAGGGTACGGTCGAGAAAGTCCTCCATCTGGTGCATCTCCTGAACGTCCTGAACTCTCACCCTGCGCTGAGAGGGAAGTGGGTCCTGAAGGGCGGCACCGCCTTGAACCTGTTCGTCCTGCGCCATCCGAGGCTGTCCGTAGACATCGACCTCAACTACATCGGCGCGCTGGCGCGCGAGGACATGCTGGCGGACCGTCCCAAGATCGAGCAGGCGGCCCACGCAGTGTTTTCCCGTGAAGGGTTCGCCGTTCGGAGGGTGCCGAGCGAACACGCCGGCGGAAAGTGGCGGCTGAGCTACCCGAGCTTCACCGGGCAGCCCGCAAACCTCGACGTGGATTTCAACTTCATGTACAGACAGCCGCTCTGGGAGGTTCACCATGCCGATTCTCACCCGCTCGGGGAGTTTCAAGCCAAGGGTATTCCTGTTCTCGACCTGCACGAACTCGCGGCCGGCAAGCTCTCGGCGCTATTCTCGCGCCGACAGGCGAGAGACCTGTTCGATTGCCATCGCGTTCTCGATACCGACGAACTCCAGCCCGAATGGCTCCGCATCGCCTTCGTTGCCTACGGGGGTATGAACCGCAAGGATTGGCGGACCGTCTCGGTCGACGATGTGGACTTCGACAGCACGGAATTGGCGAGGCAACTCGGTCCCGCCCTTCGCACCCGCCAACCGCCAGAGCAGAAGACATTGGCGGAGTACGGGGCGCGTCTTGTCGACGAGTGCAGGAGGGCGCTTTCCATCGTGCTCCCATTCACCGACGCCGAGCGCGCATTCCTGGACCTGCTGCTGGACCGAGGGGAAGTCGACGCATCGATCTTGACGTCTGACATGACCCTGCGGGAGCGCATCCAGGCCCAGCCGCTGCTCGAGTGGAAGGCGCTCAATGTGCGGCGGCACAGGGGACTATCCTGAACTTGGACGCTTGTCGGTCAACCGACGGGGTCGCGGCGAAGCAACCGCATCAAGCGGAGTAAACCGCACCGGGAGCAGCGCAGAATCGTCCTGCGAAGGACGCCGGGATCAGCAGCAGCATGCGGCGGATGGCTGTGGCGCCACGAGAAGGTGGGCCGCACCCAATCGATTTGCGATCAGGCCGAACGCGCCTCATTCAGTGGGTTCGTTCCAGCTTCTGCAGGGCCTTACGGGCGTGCTCGGCGGCGCGTGCGCCTACTCCGCCGGCCACCGCGCCACCGCCGCCGCGCAGGCCCGGGTCGAGCGGGTCGAGCAGGGTCGCGCAACGCGTCGCCCACCATGTTCAGGCAGTACACCACCAGCGTCAGCGCCACCCCCGGCCACATCGCCAGCCGCGGCGCCATCTCCATGTACTGCCGCCCCTCACGGCTCAGCAGCGTGCCCCAGCTCGGCAGTCCGGCGGCAGCCCGAACCCCAGAAAGCTCAACGACGCCTCCGCGATGATCGCCCAGCCGATCGTGATCGAGTAGAGGGATTCCTCGAATACGCCCTTTCGGAAGCGCTCGAAGTCCACACCCCGAGAAGCACGCGCTCTGATCCGCGTCTTGCTGGATGAACACCTCGACTGGCGTCTGGGGTGCGCGCCGGTCTGCTGCCGCCCGTCAGGCGAGGATCTCTGTGGGAGTTACGACCCGGCCCGCGAATCGGTCGAGGAAGTGGTCACGGTCCCAGGTCACGAGCGTGGTCACGAATGCCATGTGCTTGGCGGGCAGTCAACAGGAACTGTACAGGAACTGGGTGCCACCGAGAGACATCCGCTGTTGAAGAAGCGCGAACAGCTCTCCGACGCCCATCTTCGGGACCGACGCGACGAACGGGACCGTGAGACGAACCTTCACCATGCTCGATGCGTCGTGCCGCGCTTGTCGCTACTTGTCCACCTTGGCAACCAGCGGGTACCTCTCCGGATGCTGAATGCGATCAACGTCAAGGTCTACGTCGAGGTCGGGCCAGTGGAAGTGCCCATCCCGCTCTTCGATGACATTGAACACCTGATCCACGGAAGCCCGCCGAAACCACGGAAAACAATCGTGGTCCAGGAACAACTCGGTGTCACGCCATGCCAGCCATAGGCCGGCCGGAGTGAGCTGCACAACCTCAGCTCGCGAAGTGCTGATTCCAGGCATTTACAATCTCCTCCTTTCGTCGCTCGATGATTCGCTGGATCTCTCTCGATTCGTGGGCGCTGATGCCTCTTTGGTGGTTGCCACAGTTGCCTCGGAGCATATTCCGCTTCCAGTCGTGACCTGGATCCGTTCAGTCTGCAACGGCCGGGCCAACCCTACGGCTGCAAGCGGCCCGAGGTTGATCATGGTTCCCGTAGCGCCAGTGTCCAGGGCGAGAACGCCGGCTCACGATGCTGGTCCGTCTCCGTGCGATGCGCGCAACGCTCTCAATCGCGCCAGAGTGTCCGGCGCTTCCTTCAACTCGCACAGCGGTTGCAACTCGGCTTCAACCAAGGCCCAGTCGAGCCGGCGGCCCATGCGTAGCACTATGCCTTCAATATCCGCCCAGTCACGCGAGCGATCAGCAAATGCTTTGAGCGTTATCAGGTCTTCCGCCGAGCAGGTGTTCAGACAGGCCGCCGGCAGGAATTGGTGGTAGGTCGCTCGTTCGACTACGCGCTGCTCGAACGGCAGTACCAAGGGAGATGTCGATCGGAATGCGGCGCGTGGACTGGAGCAGGAGCACCCGGGTTCGTTCTGCAAATTCCGCGGCGTCCGCAATGCGTCCAGGAAACGCGCGGCAGAGCTGTTCGATATACGCCGTCTCGTCGCCGAACCCGGTAAGGATGGTGAGATCCACGTCCCCGGTGAGGCGTGGCTCCCCCCACCGCTGCAGCGCCAAGCCACCGATGAAGCAGAATTTCCAGCCGCGCTCCCGGCAGAACGACTGGATGTCATTCGCCAGGCGAAAGAGGTCGCGCATCCCGGATTCTGGCAAACATCGCCTGCTGCTGCACCAGCCCGGAGGTGGTGCGCACAGGACCCGCGAGCGTCGCTTCGAACGCACCATCAAGTGCATCGATGTGGTCGGCCACTTCGACGTCGCGGAGTTCGGACCGTCTCAGCGCCGCCAGCCTGGCGCCGGCGACACGCCACCGTTCGACGAACCCGCGCAATTCGCCGTCAAGATCGCCCGCCATGAGAGGCAGTGTACGGGTTTCCGATCAGGTCCGACAACAATCCGAATTGTCTCACGTCTTGAGCGATCAAGTGACGCGGCAGCTCAGCGCGATCGTTCCAGCTTCTGCAGGGCCTTGGTGGCGCGCTCGGCGGTGCGCACGCCACACGTGACGCAGCAGCGTCCGAGGCGGGGTCCAGCGCGGCCCTCGCGGTGGCAAAGAACTGCTTCCGGTCCGCCGCGGCGCCGCGGGCGGCGCCATAGGAGATCTCGGACACTTCGAGATTCGTCCGTCCCAGTGGTCGTTGGAGCATGTGGTCATCTCTTGTCGGCAGCGCGCGCCTGGACGGTGCAGAAGACGCGCTGCGGCGTCACGTTGAACAGCGGGTCCGGCTGCTCGTTGGCGCGCAACTCGCGACGGGCGATGGGCAATCCCGCTCCCCATCTCTGCACGAGGTTGAGGACCCTCATCGCCTCCGCCAGCAGCGGGTTGCGGTACGCAACGAAGCTCGGCTGTCCGAAATTCTCCGCCGACACCTCTCCGTAGGGACCGCCCGGACTGTTGATTTCGATCCGGTCGTCAACCCGGTACCGCGCTTCAGATGGTGGTGACCAGGGCGGCGTCCCGGATGCGGCGGTCGTTGGTGAGCAGGGCGGCGCCGTGTACGTGCGCGCTCGCGACGATGATCCGGTCGGCCGGATCGCGGTGAAACGAGTCAGGCAGCGCCGCCACCTCGGACGCGATGGATGGAGAAAGTTCCACTACGCGCACCAGCGGAGCCGCCACCGCCCGCTCCAGCCAGTGGCGTAGCGGCCGGTCCAGGCGCAACCGCCCGAGACTCACCAGCGTGGCGATCTCCCACAGACTGATCGACGCCACCAGCAGTGGCCGTGCGGCGCTTGCCAACTCCACCGCATGGCGTTGCGCCGCGCTCAGGTCGTCCGGATGTGATACCCAGCGCACCAGGATGTGGGTGTCGAGGAGCGCCTTCAAACCTCGCCTGACTCGGCTTCCCACGCGGACGCAGGCAGCACCGGCGACTCGATGTCACCGAGCACCTGGACGCTGCCGCGCAGTTCATCCTGAGGGTACCCCTGTTCCGGTAACAGCGGCGGCGTCAGCTGCGCCACCGGGTGCCCCCGTTTCAGAATCGTGATCGGCTCGCGGGTCGAGTTCACGTGGTCGAGCAGCGCCAAGCAGCGGGCCTTGAATTCCGATGCGTTGATCATTGTCATTATGTGACCAGGATACATGACCAGTCATGTGGCGGTCAATCGGGCTGATGATGCAGCGCCAGCAACACTTGCCCCGGTATGATCTGGCAGTGATTCTGCTTCCATCAGCGCATCAGCGAGCAATCGCCTGAAGGATACCGCGAGGATGGTTGTAGCCGACAGCACGATCGCGCCGCTGACCGCGCACACCGGCCGCTCCCGGATCAGCCGGCGCAGCAGGTCGCGCAGGAACGACTGGCCCTGCGCCCCCGTCGCTTGCGGCGCGGTCACCTCACCCACTACCGATCCCTTACTTGTAGCTCCGGGTAGACGGCCTGGCAGAACCGCAAGACGGCAGTCAGGTTGGTGTCGATCACCCGCTGCCAGGTCTCGAACTGCACGGTGTGGGTGGGCTGACCGCCATGACCCACGCCGGCGTTGTTGACCAGGATGTTGACGCCGCCGAGCTCGCGCACCGCGGTGTCCACGGTGGCGGTAATGTCTTCATGCTGCAGCACATCGCAGCGCACACCGATGCCGCGCCGCCTCATCGCCTCTACTTCGCTGACGACGGCAGCCGTCTTGTGCTCGTTGCGGGCTGCCACCACGATGTCTGCACCGTGCGAGTGTGTTGCCCCATGCGAGACTCGTTCGACCTGACGGCCAGGGTGGCGATCGTTACCGGCGGCAACGGCGGCATTGGGCGGGCGATTGCCCTGGGGCGCGCCGGGACAACTGCATCAACTGCATCCCCCACCATTACGCGCTGGATAAAGCGGGGCTGGCGGCTCACAAGACCCAGGAATCCCGTATGATGCGGCCATGAAAGTTGAGTGCACCGAGGGCCGGTACGCGTTCGCTACCGGGAGCGACTGATGTCGGCACGGCTTGCAGGGAAGGTGGCGATCATAACCGGCGCTACGGGCGGCATCGGCCGCGTGGCAGGAGAGCTGTTCGCCGCGGAAGGCGCGCGCCTGCTGCTGGTCGATCTGGAGGAGACGGCGCTGCAGCAGACCGCGGCCGCGATCGGCCATGCCGCCAGCTACGCGGTGGCGGACGTCACCGATCCGGCGCAGACGGAGGCGTACGTGGCGACCGCGCTCCAGCGCTACGGCAAGGTGGACCTGTTCCTCAACAATGCCGGCATCGAGGGCGACGTGGCGCCGATCACCGATTACGACATCGCCACCTTCGACCGGGTGATGGCGGTCAACGTGCGCGGCGTCTGGCTGGGCCTGAAGTACGTGATGGCGGCGATGCGCGAACGTGGCGGCAGCATCGTCATCACCTCGTCGATCGCCGGGCTGGTCGGCACCACCGGCATGTCCGCCTACCACGGGAGCAAGCACGCGGTGATCGGCCTGATGCGCTGCGCGGCGATCGAAGGCGGACCGCACGGCATCCGGGTGAACACGGTCAACCCCGGCCCCACCGAGACCCGCATGATGCGCTCGATCGAGGATATGAACGTGCCGGGCCGCGGCGAGAAGTTCAAGCAACGGCTGACCAGGGGCACGCTGGACGGGCGCTACGGCGAACCGGAGGAGGTGGCGCGGATGATGCTGTTCCTGTGCAGCGACGAGAGCGCCCACTGCACCGGCGGCGTATTCGTGGTCGACGGCGGCCTGACCCTGTAGCCGATCCGACGTGCCGCGTCTCCGAGTGGAATTATGTTAGCAAGCATTATGTCGATTGATCATCAAACGACCGGTCCGGTCAGGCTCAACCACTTTCTGCAGCGGCACGCGGTGTTCACGGTGGACGAGCTGGACCGGTTTCTGTCCGACCGGGGGTCACGCAACACGAGTACGCGCAGTTCGCTGTTGGCCTACCACCGCAAGCAGGGTCGCATCCTCCACGTGCGGCGCGGCCTGTATGCGACCGTGCCCTGGGGCATGGACCCGGCCTCCATGACGGTCGATCCGTCAACGCAACCCACGCCACATCGCCAGCCGCGGCGCCATCTCCAAAGGTACTGGCGCCCCCCACAGCTCAGCATCGTGCCCCAGCTCGGCAGGTCCGGCCGCAACCCGAACCCCAGAAAGCTCAAAGACGCCTCCGCGATAATCGCCCACCCGATCGGGCCGGAAGGGCTGGCACATCCCACCCCTGCATGTAGTTCTCGGCGATGGCGTCGAAAAGCAATCAATTGACATCAGGTTGCGCACGGGTTGATATATGATAGCGCGATGGATAAGAGGCGGATATACCACTCCGATCCGGAAATAATGGGAGGCGTGTCCGTGTTTACCGGCACGCGGGTTCCCGTGGACAGTCTGATAGCGCACCTGAAGGCAGGGGACTCTCTTGAGCAATTCCTCGAGGGGTTCCCGAGCGTGAGTCGTGAACAGGCTGAGGGATTCCTCGAATACGCCCTTTCGGAAGCGCTCGAGTCCACACCCCGAGAGCACGCGCACTGATCCGCGTCTTGCTGGATGAACACCTCGACTGGCGTCTGGCACGCTCTTTCGACCATGCACACGAGGTTCGTTCCGTCCGTGGGATGGGCTGGTCGGGGATGCGCAACGGGGAATTGCTGGCCGTGGCGGAGGACCAGTTCGACGTGCTCATAACGATGGATCAGAACATGCAGCACCAGCAACACTTGCCCCGGTATGATCTGGCAGTGATTCTCCTTTCATCAGTGAGCAATCGGCTGCAGGATACCGCGAGGATGGTTCCGTCGATCGAGAGAGTGCTGTCTGCCGGGATCGAGCCGGGAAATCTGTATCTGGTAGTCGATTGAGCCGGTCCATCCGCAGTCTCCGAGCGGCAAACCGCGCCTGCTGTGCTGCTCAGCGGGATCGTTCCAGCTTCTGCAGGGCCTTCGTGGCGCGCTCGGCGGCGCGGGCGCCTACTCCGCCGGCCACCCCGCCGCCGCCGCGCAGGCGCGGGTCGAGCAGGTCGCGCAGCGCGTCGCCCACCATGTTCAGGCAGTACACCACCAGCGTCAGCGCCACCCCCGGCCAGATCGCCAGCCGCGGCGCCATCTCCATGTACTGCCGCCCCTCACGGCTCAGCATCGTGCCCCAGCTCGGCACGTCCGGCGGCAGCCCGAAGCCCAGAAAGCTCAACGACGCCTCCGCCATGATCGCCCACCCGATCGTGAGCGAGTAGATGATGATGATCGGCGCCGTGATGTTGGGCCACACGTGGCGCAGCAGCGTCCGCCACGACGAGCTGCCGATCGCATGCGCCGCCTCGAAGTAGGCGTTGCCCTTGATGCCGATCACCGCGCCGCGCACCACCCGCGAGTTGGCCACCCCGGAGGCCAGCGCCAGCATGCCGATGATCTGCGGGATGCCCTGGCCGACGATGGTCATTATGGTCAACAGCAGCAGCAGACCGGGAAACGACATCCAGGCGTCCACCAGGCGCTGCACGGCCAAGTCCAGCTTGCCGCCCACGAACCCCGCCACCCCGCCGATCAGCAGCGACACGACCACGCTCAGAGTGGTGGCGGCGAACCCCACCCCGAGCGACACCCGCGCCCCGTACAGCAGGCGGCTGAACAGGTCGCGGCCGATGTGGTCGGTGCCCAGCGGGTAGGTGCTCGACGGCCCCTTGAGCCGGTCGATCATGGTCATGTCCATGAAGTGGAACGGCGCCAGCAGGTCGGCGAAGATCGCCACCAGGCACAGCAGCAGCACGATCGCGCCGCTGACCGCGCCCACCGGCCGCTCCCGGATCAGCCGGCGCAGCAGGTCGCGCAGGAACGACTGGCCCTGCGCCCCCTTCACTTGCGGCGCGGTCACCTCACCCACTACCGATCCCTTACTTGTACTGAACGCGCGGGTCCAGGTAGGCGTAGAGGATGTCGATGAGCAGGTTGATCGTCATCACCGCGAAGGCAAAGAAGAGGTTGATCCCGGATATCAGCGGGTAGTCGCGATCGTTGAGTGCGTCGATCATCAGCCGCCCGAGGCCCGGTATGGCGAACATCTGCTCCATGATGACCGAGCCGCCGACGATGATCGGTATCTGCATTCCTACCAGCGTCACCACCGGAATGAGCGCGCTCTTGATGACGTGCCGGAAGATGACCACACGCTCTTTGAGGCCCTTGGCCCAGGCGGTGCGAATGTAGTCCTGTCTGAGCACCTCCAGCATCATGGTGCGGGTCATGCGCATGGTGCTGGCGGCCAGGTAGGTACCGAGGATCAGACCTGGCACGATGAACATGGCGAAGTGGCGTACCGGGTCGTCGGCCACGCGCACCAGCCGCAGCGGCGGCGACCACGCCCACCAGATTCCGGGAAAAATGAGGATGATGGTGGCCAGCCAGAAGTTGGGCGTAGCCAGTCCGAAGATGGCGAAGGAGCGACCAACGTAGTCGCCCACGGTGTCCTGCCGCACCGCCGAGTAGATCCCAATCGGCACCCCTATCAGCACACCCACGATGACCGACACCAAACCGAGCTCGATGGTGGTTGGCAGCCGGCCGATGATCAGCTCTCCAACCGGTTTGGCCCGCAGCAGCGGCTTGCCGAGATCGCCGCGCAGCAGTATCCCACCGATCCAGCGGCCGTATTGCACGTACACCGGCACGTCCAGCCCCAGCCTGCGCTCAAGCTCCGCCCGGTCGATGGAGCTGGCGCCACCCGACGACTCCATCATCGTGTGCATGAGGAGGTCGACGGCGTCACCGGGTATGAACCGCACCGAGAGGAACACCAGAATCGTGACCAGGAAGAAGGTCGGGATCAGGAGAAGGACACGGCGGATAATGTACGATCTCATCTCCGTCGGAGAAACCTCCCGGCCTGCGGCGCCGGGCGGCTGGACAATTGGGAGGTCTCAATAGGCTGCCCGGAGGGCTACATCGCGCAGCCCTCCGGACGATTCATCTCAGAAGCCCATCTCGCGCTTCAGATCCTGGTCGACCCAGAGGTACTGGAAGATGGTGCTGCGCTGATGCCCACCGAGTTCGTTTTCCCCGTTGTAGCCCTTGATCCACGGCTGGGTGGCACCGAACAGGGGAGCTATGGGCCCCCTGATGGTCCACTGCTGCTCGATGAGGCGCATGTCGGCCTTCCGCATCCACTCCTTCTGCTCCTCTATGGTAGTAGCGGCCGCTGCGTTCTCGTAGTACTCGTCAAACAAGGCGTCGTTGACATTTTGGGGGCGCCATCCGTTTAGCGACCAGTAACTCGCGAGCGAGCCCATGACACTGGGATGCGCCATGCCCCATACATCCGAGCGCATACCGAGCATTGTTTGCGTCTGGGCCTTCTGAACCATGTCCGCTAGGTTTACGATCTGGATCTCGACGTCGATGCCAATCTGCCTGAGGTAATCCATGGCGATCTGGTAGTAGCCGAGGTCGAAGAACTCAAAGTGCTCGTAGATGGTTTTGAAGCGAACCCCGTCCGCGCCGCGCGGATAGCCGGCCTCGTCCAGCAGCTTTTCCGCCGCCTCGGGGTCATACCGATAGTACTGTTTGACGTCCTCGGGCCACTCCTCATACGGCATGAAATACCCGAGCACCGCTTTGCCAACACCGCCGACCAGGCTCGCGTCGCCCCAACCCTGCATGTAGTTCTCGGCGATGGACTCCTGGTCGATGGCCATGCTGAGGGCCTGGCGCACCCGGATATCGTCGAAGGGCGGTTTCTGGTTGTCGAAATTGAACGCCGTCTCCGCACGATAGGCAAACGGATGGAGCACCAGGTCGGGACTGGTTTTCTGTAGATTCACCGCCTGGTCGACACTGGTGAGTTGCGAGTTCATCCCGAACCCAATCCAATCCGCCTGACCTGAGCGCATCAAGGACAGTATCGCCGCCGGGTCGTTGACGATCGCGTACTCGACCTGGTCGGCGTAGGGCAACCGGTTGTCGGGATACTTCGGGTCGTTGCCCCAGTAGTTATCGTTCTTGGTAAAGGTCCACGAGCTTCCCTCCACCACGTCGGTTAGCTGATAGGGCCCCGTTCCGGTCACGTTGCGCCAGTCTTGAATGTCACCGAATTGCTCGACCACGTCGCGGGCGACCACGTACGATAGCTGCTCGCTGAGTATACTCTTCAGGGCGATGAGAGTGGGCTTGCTCAACTTGAATTCCACGGTGAAATCGTCGGTAGCGGTAATCGACTCCCATTTGATTCTCCCCGCGTCAAATTGCCCTATAATCGGGCTCGGCTCGCCACCGCTGAGTCCCAGGACCCGGTGAAAAGTGTACTCGACATCGTGCGCGGTCAGCTGGCGGCCGTTCACCGGCGCCTTGTCGTGCCAGAAGACACCGTCGCGGATCTTGAACACGTAGGTGAGAGGATCCGGGGTCTCCCAGCTCTCAGCTAACTGCCCGGTTAGGGCCTCCTCGGGCAGGTACAGCGTGTCAAAGCCGACGACGCTCCGGTCGGCTGCCCAGTCCGCGATGCCCAACTTCTCGTTGACCAGCCCGATCCAGAGTCCCGCAGTACCCGAGAAATAGGGATCGATCCCCCGCTCCTCCCAATTCGAGATCGGTCTGATCGTGCCGCCATACTCCGGCGCGGTGACCATCTCGCCGGTGCTCGGGTCGAGCACCATCTCCTTCTCCATCGCCGCGGCCGACTCCTCTTCTGCCGCCGCCGCCCAGAGGCCGGTTGCAGCCAGTGCGAACACGAGCACAAACACCAAGGTGTGTGCAATTCCTGGAAGATTCATATTCTCTCTCCAGATTCTGAGAGTGCTTCCCGGGCGAGTTGCCGTTCCCTGTCCACTCTCACGCCCGCAAACGTAGGCGGCCAAACAGAGAGGGCAATCTCTGGTGGTCACGCGCGCGGCATGAGCGTCATGAACTCAGGCCGCGCGCGTGGTGCGGTTCTTTGAGTATCAGCTTGCACCTCCCAGTTGCGCGGATTTCCGGAGTTCGACGCCGAGCGCGCGGCCGCGAGGCACACGCAGGGCGGCGGCTGACTCGGTAGTTGACGGAGTGGTCTGGTATGTGACGGAGTGATGCCGAAGGCGCCGGGCGGGCGTACCCGGAGGTGCGGCGCACGCCGCCCGGTCGGTGGAAACGTGGAACGGTTATTTCTCGGATGGATGGGAAGTTAGGTGTATCGCCTACCCGGGGGTACAGGGGGGGGTAGTCGAGCGCGCCGGTTGCACCATCTTCAGCCGGCCGCCGCGCTGAAGTGGTTGTTTAACGGTGCACATGTGTTCACATCCCACTCGACAAGTGTCACACACGTGTGGCCACCTGTCAATACGACGGACGGATCGGATCGGATCGGACGGATGGCGGATTGTGGCGGGTCCTGACGGGAACGAACGGCGTGCTGCGCATACCACAGGCCACGGTCGAGCGCTGGGGACCACGCGCAGTTACTTCGCCGAGCCATAGGCCGCCATCTGGTACGAGTGGTGGTTGCCGGCAAGAGAGGAGCCTCCCGCCGCACCCCGCGCGGACGCGGAGCAAATGCTTAGGCCTCGCCACTCCGCGCTTGCCCTGTGTGGATGTCGGGCGACCGATACGAGCGCCGCTGAGGACGATGGATATGCGCCGGAGACTGCTCTGGCGCGGCCGGGCTACGAGCCGCAGCGATCCATGCGCGCAAGGAATTCGGCAGTCGTGGCGCAGTCCACGATCTACTCCCCGGTCTCGGCGAGACGATCCGCGTCCGTCACTTCAGCAACCACCGTCGCCAGCCGCTCCGCCGCCGCTGGGCCGAACCGCCGCTCCGCCAAGCGGCGCAACAACGCCTTCTGCCGCTCGATACCCTGCTCCAGGATTTCCGCTCCCCAGCGATCAATCTTTTCCGCCAACACTGCACTCGCCTCCTCGTACTCGCGGATCGATGGCAACTCCACGCCCCACTTCCGCCCCAGGGCGGCGAGCCACAGGTCAAAGGTCCTCGTCAGCCCCGGCTCGCCAGCCTCGGCGAGCCACTCGCCCAACTCCCTCACCCGCTCCGGCAGAGCCCCGGCCTGCACGCTCTGCTCCAATTCCGCCACCCACCGTAGCAGGTTCGACCGTGGCAGATCATCCCTCCTCACCGCCACCAGATCAAGCACCTCGTAACTCAGCGCGAGATGCGCGGCACCGTCCTGCTCCGTCCGCTCCACCAGCCCGGCGAGCGTCACCGGCGCGTCCCACCGGCTGTCTCCAATCGGGTGGAATTCGTAGATCGGCACGACGAGCTGCGCCGCCTTGATCGGGCGTTGCGGCAGCCGGGCGCGTTTGCGGTGATCTGGGGCCGGCGTCGCGTCGGCAAGTCGCGGCTGCTCATCGAGTGGTCGCGGCGGCGCGGCGGTCTGTATACGGTTGCCGATCAATCGGCATCCGCAATCCAGCGGAGATATCCCTTTGTGCGCTATGGGGCGGTTTGCCGCGGTACTGGGAGCTCGCCCGGCCATACGGAGATGACCTGGCTACCGCGGTCGACGCGTTTGGTCCTCGATCCCGCCGGACCGTTGCATGACGAGCCGGATCGCCTGTTGCTGTCGGAGATGCCGCCTGCCACCGCGCTGCGTCCGATACTGGACGTGATCGGCGCCGGCGGGCACCGCATGAGCGAGATCGCCGGCCGACTCGGCCGGCCGGCCGCCAGCCTGTCGCGGCCGCTGGCGACGCTTGCGGCGATGGATTCGTACGCCGCGAGATCCCGTTCGGGAGCAATCCGGCGTCGGGGAAGCGCAGTCTCTACCGCATTGACGATCCATTCCTGAGACTGTGGTTCCGCGTCGTAGCTCCGCACCGGGCGGTCCTGGCGGAAGCGCCGCGCGACACGCGGCTGGCCTATTGGCACCGCTACCGGACCGGTCTGGAGGCGTATGCGTGGGAGGAGTTGTGCCGGTTGGCCGTGCCGATGCTCCACCTGGACGACTCGTCGCTGGCGCGGCTGGGTCCCTGGGAGCCGGCGCAACGTTACTGGCACGGCAATGCCCCGGAGTTCGACGTCGTGGCGCGTTCCGTCGACGGACAGCGGCTGCTGGTGGGCGAGGTGAAGTGGTCGGCGCGTGAGCGGGAGGTTCCCCGTGCCGGCCGGCCAGTCGGGATCGACGCCATACCCGGAACGAACCACCGCGAGGTCGTCAGCGCTGCGTCGTTCCCGCTGCATCGTCGAAGATGGATTCGGCCACCGGTGTGCACCTCGTTGACGCACGCACGATCATGAGCGTTCTCCGGTAAAGACCCTCCCAGCCTCCCGGCGCGTCGTCTCTTGAGGCAACGACCGTAGGGCTCGTGCGGCTCGTGTCGGTCAGCTTGGCAGTCTGGCCGTCCATATACCTTGACAAGGTATACCGCAGTCAGGTACATATAGCTCGTTGGCGATCCAGAGCTTCTCTGATCCAGCGACAGAACAGTTCTTCATTGGCGGGCAGATAGGCAAAGCAGTCGGATGGCAAGCCGTTGCCCGTGTGGCTCGGCGGAAGTTGGACATGCTCCACTATGCAGCCGCCGTCGGTGACTTGCGATCGCCGCCCGGCAACACGCTCGAGGCGCTGAAAGGCGACTACGTCGGCTATCACAGCATGCGCATCAATGATCGCTGGCGAGTTGTCTTTCAGTGGAGTAAGGCAGGTCCGACAGATGTCCGAATTGTCGATTACCACTGACGGTGACGGAGGGAATATGTTCGCGCTCGATAGAGAACCGACCGGTCCGGGAGAGATCCTCTCGGAAGAGTTTCTCCAGCCACTGAACATTACGCAGCGGCAACTCGCCGAACACCTAGGTTGTGATGTGAAGGTGATCAATCGGATCGTCAACGGACGCACGTCAATCAGTGCGGAACTGGCCATCAGATTGGCGAGAGCCCTCAATACGTCGCCGGAGTTCTGGCTGAACGCTCAGCAAGCGGTCGACGTCTTCAGCGCACGGCGAAAGATCCGGGAACTGCCGGAACCGATACTCATGGATTGACCGGGCCAGAGTGGCAACCCTTGCGGCTCGGCAACTATCGTTCGCTCCTACAGGACCTCGAATCCTTCTTTTGCCGCCGCCTCCGACAAGCGCCGGTCGCTGCAGACCATCGCCAGGGTCTCCGGGTCGTCGCCGCAGGCAACCAGCGCCGCGGCAAGCTGCAGCGCGTCGGCCGCACGCAAGGGATGGACGCGTAACAGCCGGAGTGCGCGTTGCCGCACCCCCTCGGAGGGACGGATTTTCACCCAGCCGGCCGCCCCTCGGTTCAGCTTGGCGAGCGCCTGATTGAGCCCTCCGCCGTCGAGGTCGCCGTCCCGGTGGAGCCGATTCAGTGCCGACGCGCACTCGACCCAACTTCCCCACCAGGTGGCGATGTGGCGATCCTGGCGCTGCAGTTGCTCGCGCTGTTCGGTCTCCGCCTCCTGGACCACCAGGGGAACCAGCGCCGACGAATCCCAGTACCTCACCGTTCGTCCGCGCGCTCCGCGACTATCAGCCGGCTGGCGCTGACCCCCTCGGGCAGCCGCGGACTCGGCATGGCCTGCAACTCGTCGACGGAACACGACGCCGCTGGAGGATCCGCGATTCCCCGACGAATGAGGTCCGCGACGGCCTGATCATCGTCGAGGCTTCCGGTCTGGTACGGCACGATCCGAGCTACCGGGGTGCCTCGGTGCACAATCAGCACCGACTCGCCGCCGGCCACCTCCGCAAGCAGTCGGCTCAGCCCGTTCTTGGCTTCGGTCACGCTGACCTTCTTCATCAGGCTATTCTGGCTTGTTCATAAGAGCTTATCAACCCTGATACAAGGCGGATTGAGGGATGTGGTCAACGCACCCTATGCTGCGCCCGGGTTACTACAGCATGGATCTGCAGCAGGCGTTCGCAACTTTCTCCGCTCCGCCGCGGGAGTTCGGGCCGATTCCCTTCTGGTTCCTGAACGACGATCTCGAAGAGGAGGAGCTGCTGCGCCAGCTCCATGCCTTTCACGACGCCCACTTCGGCGGTTTCGTGCTGCACGCGCGGGTCGGCCTCTCGCACCGCGTCGGATACCTCACCGACGAGTTCTTCCGCCTGGCGCGGCGGCTCGTGGCGGAGGCCGCCCGGCTCGGCATGAAGGTGATCCTGTACGACGAGGGCAGCTACCCGTCGGGATCGGCGCAGGGCGCGGTGGTCGCCGAGAACCCCCAGTACGCCAGTCAGGCGATGGGGCTGTGGCAGCGCACGGTGGAGGGTCCCTACGTCGGGTACTGGCGTCCCAACACCGGCCGGGCGCTGCTGGACCGCCACGTGTGCACGGTGGTCGGCCGCCACGGGCAGGACGGCGCCATCGATCCGCGGTCGGTGCGCGTGTTGGAGCCGTTGCCGCACGACATCGTGCGCATCGACGTCCCGGCCGGCCGCTGGACCGCCATGAGCGTCTGGAACACGGCCAGTGGCGGCAACATCCGCGGCGTGTTCCCCGAGGAGGAGGACGGCAGCCTCACCGCCCCGCCAGCGGGCGACATCCTCAACCCCGACGCCGTGGCCTGCTTCCTGCGCCTCACCCACGACCGCTACTACGCGCACCTCCGGGAGTTCTTCGGCAGCACCATCATCGCCATGTTCACGGACGAGCCGCAGATCATGGGCCGGCACCCGCTGCGCCCCGCCGATCCCAAGCCCTACACCCCGGGACTGATCGACTGGCTGGCCGAACGCTGGGGTGAGGATCCGCGCCCCTGGCTGCCGGCGCTGTGGCTCGATTACGGCCCCGGCAGCGCCGCCTTTCGCCGCCGGTTCGACGCCGCCATCCAGCAGCGGCTTGAGGAAGTGTTCTTCGGCGCCCAGTCGCGCTGGTGCGCCGACCACGGCATCGCCCTTACCGGACACCCGGCGGAGAGCGGCGAGCTGTCACCACTGCGCTACTTCCAGCTTCCGGGGCAGGACATGGTGTGGCGCTACGTGGAGCCGGACCGGCGCACGGCGATCGAGGGCCGCCACAGCGTCGCCGCCAAGGTGGCCACCAGCGGGGCGCGCCTCCAGGGCGCCCGCCGCATCCTCACCGAGGTGTGCGGCGCCTACGGCTGGCGTCTGACCCTGGAGGAGATGAAGTGGCTGTTCGACTGGCACCTGGTGCGGGGCAACAACCTGATCGACCCGCACGCGGTGTTCTACTCGATCCGCGGCCGGCGCGCCTGGGAAAGCGAGCCCGACCTGTTCCTGCACAACACCTGGCGGCCCTACGTCGGGCTGATCAACCGTCACGCTCAGCGGCTGAGCTGGCTGCTGTGCGACGGCCTGCAGGTGTGCCAGGTCGCCATCCTCGGTGACGGCAGCGCCATGCCGTGGCAGGCGGCGCGGCAGCTCTACCAGCGCCAGATCGACTTTCTCTACCTGGATGACAGCGCGGTGGCGGAGGCCGCGGTCGACGGCGCGGCCCTCGTGGCGGGTACCCAGGCCTACCGCGTCGTGGTGGTGGACGGGGACCCGGCGCTCGGCCCCGCGGCGCGTCGCGTGCTGGCGGCGTTCAGCGCCGCCGGCGGCCAGGTCATCGAGTTCGCGGAGGGCATGGACCTGCCGGCCCGCCTCGCCGGCCTGATCGACGCCGACCTGCGCCTGGAACCGGCCCATCCCGACCTGCGCTACCTCCACTACCGCAAGGGCGGGCTGGACTTCTACCTGCTGTGCAACGAAGGCGGCGCGACCATCGAGGGCGAGGTGGAGCTGCGGGTCAGGGGCCGGATCGAGTGCTGGGATCCGCTGGCCGGTGTCCGGCGCGACGTGAACACGCGCTCCACCGCTGACGGTGTGGCGGTCGCCCTGCACCTGCCGCGACGGGAGAGCGTGGTCCTGGCAGTCGACCCGCGGACCGATTTCGCACCCGCCACCCCTGGTGCGTACGACGAACAGCGCCTGCCGCTCGAGCTGTCGTGGCAGGTGTTCGCGGTGGCCGGTGCGCCGGTGGCGGGCCTCGGCCTCGGCGACTGGTCGCGCCACCCCGGCCTGGAGCTGTTCTCGGGAACCCTGTGCTACCGCGCCGAGTTGGAGATCCCGGACGCGGAAGCGGAGTTCGGAATCGGCCTCGGCGTCGTGGGCGACATCGCCGAGGTGATCGTGGACGGCACCTCGGAGGAGGTGCGCATGTGGGCGCCCTACGAGGTGTTCTTCACCGAGCCGCGAGCGGCCGGACGGCACTGGATCGAGGTGCGGGTGACCAACAGCATGGCCAACGAGTACGAGGGGGCCCAGCTTCCCTCCGGGCTGATAGGTCCCGTGCACCTGATCCTGCGGCGCCGCCGCCCGGCATGACCGCGCCACCACTCCACCGTGGTCAGCGTCCTCGACGACCTGTTCGGCGAGCCGCTGTGGGCCGACCTGAGCACCTCTACGCCGGCTGGCCGCCTCACGATCTCCTCAAGTACTTCTGGCGCTCCCTCAACCTCATAACCAACGCCTGACCAGCCGAACGGGGTATGGCGTGGCAACCCGGTGCCTGTCGAGCGCAAGCAGGTTCTGAACAGAGGTCAGGATGCCCGACTGAGCGAAGAGGCTGGATGGATGCCGTCGATGAGTCGGTGCCGGTCCCTGGCGAGCTTGCGAAAGTCGCACTCCACCTGAAGTCCGTGCCAGAACTGGTCCGACTGACCAAAAAAGCGCCGAAGCGAATGGACATGGCCGGCGTAATCGACCGCCGGCCATGTACGATTTCGTTGATAGCGCGTGGGGCAACCCCTATCGCGCGGCTCATCGCGTTCTGAGAGATCCCCATCGGCTTGAGGTATTCCTCAAGAAGAATCTCACCCGGTGTGATCGGAGCCTTCATAACGTCAAGTGGATCGAATGTAGGAGACGAGGAGCATGTGGTACAGGGGCAGCTCGGGGATCTCGACGGTGGCCTGGTCGTCTGTCTGGGTGCAGGGGAGCGGTTCGCCGCCGGGGGCCAGCCGGGCTTCCTGCACCTGCCGGCCGTCCATGTGGAGCGTGACTCGCAGGTGGTGGATGGGGAGCACCGGCAGCCGCTCCTGCAGGTTCACCAGGTGCACCACGAAGCGCTGCTCCTCTGGCTGGTCCCAGACCACCACCTCGACCTGCGCCGGGGCCTCGGCGGAGAAGCGGAACCGGCCCGGGTGCAGGGTGTCGATGAGGTGGCGGAATACGCCGGCGTGCACCCAGCGTTCCTCGCGCTCGATCGGCGCGGAGACCCACAGCGCGCGGCCCCTGCCCACCTCGCGGTAGATCAGCGCGGGATGGCTCGTGGTCTTGCCGGGCGGGTTGGAGTGGATCGAGGCGAAGGCGCGCTCACCCGGCTTGGTTGAGGGGAGCGCCACGTGCGCCTTTACCGTTGCGGGGTCCTCCGCCGTCACCAGCACCTGTGGGCCGGGCACGGTGAGCGGGGCGCCGGCGGTCACCTCGGGCAGCCACGCTTCCTCTCCGACCAGCGGCGCGATGTAGGTGAACCGCTCCTCGGTCAGGCCCTGCACGGTCACGCCGAATAGCTCGGTGAAGTGGGACACCGAGGCGCCGCTGGCGTACAGGCTCCCACCCTCCTCCACGAAACGGGCGATGGCCGTCACCTCCTCTCCATCCAGCCGGTAGGCGTCGGCCAGCACCAGGGTGCCGAACTCGCCGAGTTGCCCCAGGGAAGCCTTGGTCACCACGCCGAACGGAACGTGGCGCTCGCGCAGCATGCGACTCGCCCCGACCGCCGCCTCCAGGTGCGGGTAACTGCCGCGGTCGGTGTAGTAGTCCGCCACCGGCGTGCCGTTGGCGGCCGGGTCCAGCTTCGAGTTCACCCCGAAGTACACGGCCACGTCCTCCACCGCCGTCCCGCCGAGGAATCGCTCGTACGCCATCGACTCACCGAACACCTCGCCCATCAGGCGGTAGACGCGCGGGTCCTGGGTGCCGTCCAGGTTGATGGCGTCGATGAACAGCAGCGCCCCGCCGTGCGCCAGCGCGAGGAAGGTATTGAGCTGCAGGATCTGCTTCGGCTTGGTGTCGGTGTGGAAGGTGAGGCCGGGCTGGCAGCGCGAGGTCATGTACTCCCACGGCTGGTTCGGGGTCATGCGCCGCAGCAGCCGGGCGATGAAGGCGGCGTGGGTGAAGCTGCCGTAGAAGTCGCCGCCAAGGTAGTCGCACGCCGGCAGCATGCGGTCGGTGAAGCCGAACTCCCAGTTGATCGTGATCTGCGCGAAGTTGTGCTGCGTGCTGACGCCCGGCTTGAAGCCCCGGGCGGTATCCGAGACGAAGCTGCCCATCTCCGCCATCCACTGCTCGCGCTTGCCCTGGAAGGTGCACCAGTTCTCCTCGCTCCAGTCCACCACGAGGGGAATCTCGCGCCCGGCCTCGCGCCGGTAGCGCTCCTGGCAGTGTCCGCAGTAGCACACGTCGGGCCAGAAGTTCATGTCGAAGAACAAGCCCTCGAAGCGGTAGCCGGCGCACAGCTCGCGCAACTGCTCCACCACGAACTCGCGGTAGCCGGGGTTGTTGGGACAACAGATGCCATAGCGCGGCTTGAGCCAGCGGTGGAACCGCTCCCCTTCCCGCGACGGCTGGCCGCCGGAGTCGAGCAGGCGCCACTCGGGCTCCCGCTCGTAGGCGTAGTTGTTGAAGATCACGCTGTAGTAGGCGACCACGTCCATACCGGCCGCGTGGCAACCCGCGACGATCGCGCCGAACAGGTCGCGGCCGCCGATGCCGCGGTGCATGCGTCCGGAGCGAGTCGGCCAGTAGCAGTAGCCGACGTGGGAGTTGGCGTACACCATCGCCGCCTGCACCCGCGCCGTGCGCAGCAGCTCCACGTAGACGTCCGGGTCCAGGCGCGAGAGGAACCTCTCGTCCCAGTCCTCGATATGCATGTCCACCAGGTTGCGACGGTAGCTGGTAGCGTACCACGGGCGTTGTGCCATGGGCTCCTCCGGGCGACTATTTGTACGGGTCGGCGGCGTCGCGCATGCCGTCGCCCAGGAAGTTGAACAGCAGCACCACCACGATCACGAACAGGGCCGGGGTCAGCAGCCACGGGTTCACCACGATGGTGCGGATGTTCTGCGCGTCCTGCAGCAGCACACCCCAGCTCACCACCGGCGGGCGCAGCCCCAAGCCCAGGAAGCTGAGCGCCGTCTCGCCCAGGATCATGCCGGGGATGGCGAAGGTGAGATGCACGATCAGGTAGCTCATGAAGGCGGGCAGCAGGTGGCGCAGGATGATCGCCATGTCGCCGGCCCCGGCGATGCGCGCCGCCATGGCGTAGTCCTCCTCGCGCTGCACGATCAGCTTGCCGCGCACCGTGCGCGCCAGCCCGGTCCAGGCCAGGATGGAGAGGATCAGCAGGATCACGAAGTAGCGCTGCAGCGGTCCCCAGGTGGGCGGCAGCGCCGCCGCCAGCGCCGCCCACAGCGAGATGCCGGGTATCGACTGCAGGAACTCGATCAAGCGCTGGATGAACATGTCCACCGGCCCGCCGAAGTAGCCGGAGAGGCCGCCCAGCAGGCAGCCGATCACGAAGCTGATGGCGATGCCCACCAGTCCCACAGACAGCGAGATGCGCGACGCGGTGATCAGCCGCGACAGCAGGTCGCGCCCGAAGCGGTCGGCGCCCAGCAGGTACAGCACCTGCTCGCGGGTGCCGAACAGGTGCAGGTCCATGGGAACCAGGCCCCAGAACTTGTAAGGGTCGCCGCGCACGAAGAAGTAGATGTCGAAGCGCTGCGCGGTGTCGACGGTGTAGATCTCGCGCAGGGTCTCGGGGTCCAGGCTCTTGTCGAGGCCGTAGACGAACGGCCGTGGGCGGAAGCTTCCGTCCGCGTCGACGAAGCGGATCCGCTGCGGCGGCGCATAGACGTAGTCGTTGTTGCGGCGGGCGATGTCCTGCGGCGAGACAAACTCGCTGAAGGCCGCACCGAGGTAGAACAGGCCCAGCAGGTAGAGGCTCACCACGGCCAGTTTGTGGCGCCGGAACTTGCGCCACATCAGGCTCCACTGCGAGGCGCTGGAGAGGGCGTCGCGGTCGGCCTCGGCTGCGGCGGTGCGCGCGGCGCGGCGCGGTAGGGTGCTCATCAGGCGCGCTCGTCGAAGCGGATTCTGGGGTCGACCACCACCAGCAGCATGTCGGAGAGGAACACCCCGACCACGGTCAGCGCCGAGATGATCATCACCACGCTGCCGGCCAGGTAGGTGTCCTGGGTGCGCAGGGCGCCGAACAGCAGCGGCCCCATGGTGGGCAGGCCAAGCACCGCGGAGACGATCAGCTCACCGCCGAACAGCGCCGGCAGGAAGCCGCCCACGCCGCTGACGATCGGGTTGAGGGCGATCCGCACCGGGTACTTGTAGAGCAGGGTGCGTTCGTCCAGCCCCTTGGAGCGCGCCGTGATCACGTACTGCCGCTGCAGCTCGTCGAGCAGCGTGGCGCGCATGGTGCGGATCAGCCCCGCGGTGCCCGACATCGCCAGCACCAGGACCGGCACCGGCAGGTGCTTCAGCAGGTCCACGAACTTGGCGAAGCTCCAGGGCGCGTCGATGTACTCGCGCGAGAACAGCCCGATCACCCCCCACCCCAGGTACTTGGTGGCCAGGTAGAGCAGCACCAGCGCGATCAGGAAGTTGGGCAAAGCCACCCCGACGAAGCCGAAGAAGGTGGCCACGTAGTCGCCGGTGGAGTACTGGTGGGTGGCCGAGTAGATGCCCACCGGCATCGCCGCCAGGTAGACCAGCACGGTGGTGGCGAAGGAGAGCACCAGGGTCAGCGGCAGGCGCTGCCCGATCAGCGTGGTGACCGGGAGGTTCCACTCGAACGACTGCCCCAGGTCGCCGCGGAACACCAGGTCGGACAGCCACTTGAGGTAGCGCACCGGCAACGGCAGGTCGAGACCGTACTGCTTGCGCAGCAAGGCCACCGCGGCGTGGTTGATCTCGCCGCCGCGCTGCAGCATCGCCGCCATCACCGTGGACAAGTAGTCCCCCGGCGGCAACTGGATGATGATGAACGAGGCCAGGGAGATGAGCAGCAGCAGCAGCACCATGTAGATGAAGCGCCGCACCACGTAGTGCGCCACCGCTCAGCTCCCCCGGGCGTCGGATCGGAAGCTCTAACTCTTCCAGTAGAAGGTGTAGAGCCGCTCCGCCCGCATGCCGCCGATACGCGTCACCGGCAGCGAGGTGTCGACGTTGCCGAGGTCGGTCTTCCAGATGATCGGCTTGCCGACGTAGCCCAGCACGCCGATCACCGGCACCGTATCCGCGACCCAGTCGTAGGCCTCCTTGAAGCCTTCGATCACCGTCTCCACCGGCACCGTCTGGCGCGTGTTGTTGATCTCGAAGATGCGCTTGATCTGGTCCGGCGGCTCGATGCCGCCCTCGCCGCCGGTGGAGTTCCAGCGCCACCAGTCGTTGAAGGTGGCCCACGAGTTCCACCCCTCCAGGCCGCTGATCAGCATCTCCAGGGTGCTGGCGGGTCCGCCCACCTCCTGGCCGAACGCCAGCCATTCCTTGGAGATCAGCTTCTGCACCAGGGCGCCCAGCTCGCCGATGTTGAGGTTGACGCGGATGCCGACCGCCTCCCAGTACTCGGCGAGCAGCTCGGAGGACTTCACCGTCATGGTGGAATTGTCGGCCACGTCGAAAGTGAACAGGAACGACTTGCCGCTGGGGGTCATGCGGTAGCCGTCGCCGTCGCGCGCGGTCATGCCCGTCGCGTCGAGCAGCGCGTCGGCCTGGGCCGGATCGTAGGCCGCGTAGGCGTTGCCCCACGCCTCGTCGTAGTAGGGCAGGTCGTGGTTGGCGGTCCACTGCATCGGGATGCCCAGCCCCTTGGCGATCAGCTCGTTCACCTCTTCGCGGTTGATCGCCACCGAGAGCGCCTGCCGGAACCGCTTGTCGGCCAGGATCGCCGCGATCTCGTCGTCGCCGTGGTAGTTCCAGTTGATGCGCAGGGCCACGTCGGCGGCGGTGCCGCCGGTCATGATGCGCGACTGGTAGCCGCCGGCATCCTCGTTGTCGCGGATCACCGGGTAGTCGTCCAGCGACAGCGCGTAGGAGGCGATGTCGAACTCGCCGTTGATGGTGCGCAGCAGGTTGGACTGGCCGTCGCCGATGTACACGCCAATGAACTTGTCGATGTAGGGGAGCTGGTTGCCGGCGGTGTCCACCTTGAAGTAGTAGGCGTTGCGGTCGAACACCGCCCCGCTCGGGCTCGACTCCTGGATCACCCACGGACCGACCGCGGGCACGCCCACCTTGCGCGGGCTCAGGATGCCGATGATGCGCCGCGAGTTGAAGTGCTGGTACCAGTGATCGAAGCCCGCTTCCTTGGCCAGGTCGCCGGCCTCGTCGTTGTAGTCGGCGTGCCACTCCTGGTAGACGTGCTTGGGCAGGAACGCGGTGCCGCCGATGCCGTAGTTGGCGAAGCCGGACATCATGTACGGCGCCATGAAGTAGGGAGCGTCGTAGGTGAACTGCACCGTGTACTCGTCCAACGCTTCGATGGTCTCGGGGATCTTCATGCGCAGGAACTCCGGCAGCACGCCGCCGTCGAAGGTGCCCAGGATCTCCTGGTTCTTGTTGACGTCGTTCCAGAAGAAGGTGACGTCCTCGGCCACCAGCGGCTCGCCGTCTGACCAGCGCACGCCCTCTCGCAGGCGCAGGGTGAGGCTCATGCCGTCCTCGGCCATGTCCCAACTTGCCGCCAGGTTGGGCAGCAGCGTGTCACCGGTGGCGTAGTCGTAGCCGATCAGCGGCTCGCTGACGCCCTCCACGCCCGGTTCCCAGCCGCGCGGGTTGCTGATCTGCAACGCCAGCGATCCGCCGTAGGTGCCGATCGCCTCGATCGGTTCCACCACCACCGGTTCCAGCGGCAGCCGTTCCTCCACCGCTGGCAGCGTGCCCGCTGCCACCAGCGCGGCCAGCATGGGTGCTTCCGAGTATTTGCCCATCGCCGCCGGAGCGGCGCCGGCATCGGAGGCCGCGTCCTCCTGGCCGGTAGCCGAAGCGAACACGGCGGCCGCCAGGGCCAGCGCCGCACCGAGGGTCAATATCTTCAACGACATAGTCATCCGACCCTATAACCGAACCCACCCCCTGTCAAATTCCGCCTTGCTGCCGTCCCTATTCCCCGGAGTCGGTCGCAGGGCTGTCCCAGGATCCGAGCTGCCGCGCGCGCCGGCTCAGGTTGTTGGGAAGCACCCCGAGCGCCGCTGCCGTGCGCTTCACCGAGCGTCCGTGGAGTTCGAACTGGCGCTGCAGGTAGCGGCGTTCGAGTTGCCGTTTCGCCTCCGCCAGCGGCAACGTACACGTGAACGGGTCGTCGCTGTCGTTTACGCCGCCGGCGGCCGCCCGGTCGATGTGTGCCGCCTCGATCACCGGCGCGTCCTCCAGCACCAGCACGCGCTCCACGATCGTCTTCAGCTCGCGCACGTTGCCGGGCAGGGGCAGCGCCTGCAGGCGGCCTGCCG
This sequence comes from Spirochaetia bacterium, assembly GCA_965203905.1. Taxonomy (GTDB): domain Bacteria; phylum Spirochaetota; class Spirochaetia; order SZUA-6; family Bin103; genus Bin103. Next base: position 963,260 of record CBDBDQ010000005.1, read on the forward strand.
CGGCCGGGCTCAGCGCGCGCGGCTGCACCCCCAGGCGCGCCGCCAGCGAGGTCACGAAGCTTGCGGCCAGGGGCACGATGTCCTCGCGCCGCGAGCGCAGCGGGGGAACCCGCAGGCGGATCACGTTCAGGCGGAAGTACAGATCGCGGCGCAGCGTGCCGGCGCCGACCGCCCGCTCCAGGTCCACGTTGGTGGCGGCGATGATACGCGCGTCGACCGTGGCCACCGCGCTCGCGCCCACGCGCTGCACCTCGCCGGAGTCGAGGAACCGCAGCAGGCGCGTCTGCGCCGCCGGCGGCAGCTCCGCCACCTCGTCCAGGAACAGGGTGCCGCCGGCGGCGGCCTGGAGCTTGCCCGCGTAGTCCGCATCGGCCCCCGTGAAGGCGCCCCTGGCGTGCCCGAACAGCTCGCTCTCGATCAGGCTCTCCGGCAGGGCACCGCAATCCACCTTCACCAATGGCAGCGCGCTGCGGCGCGACAGTCCGTGGATGTAGCGGGCCGTGACCTCCTTGCCGGTGCCGCTCTCGCCGGTGATCAGCACCGCGGAATCGGTCGCCGCCACCTTGCGCGCATCCTCGGCCAACGCGCGCATGCTGTGCGACGCGAACACCGGCACGCAGTCGGCCAGGGCGGCCAGACGCACGCGCCGGAAGCGGGCGGCGTTGCCGACCGTGATCGCCAGCCGCTCGGCGGTCAACGGTTTCTCGAGGTAGTCGAACGCGCCGCTTCGCACGCAGTCGACCGCCTCCTCCGCCGACGCCACTCCCGACATGATCACCACCGGTACCAGGGGATGCTCGGCCAGCAGGCGCTGCAGGATGTCCTGCCCCTTGACGGTGCCCAGGTACAGGTCCAGCAGCACCACGTCCACGTCCGCGGACAGGGCGCCGGCCCAGCCGGGCAGCGCCGCGACGCGCGCCGTCATGCCGCGCCGCGCCAGCACCATGGAGACACTGCGGCCGACGTTGGCGTCGTCGTCGACGATCAGCACGGTGGTGGTCATGGCACTCCGCCTTCGGGGAATGCCAGGGTCACGGCCGTGCCCTGTTCCGGCTGCGAGTGCAGCGTCACGCGCAGGTCGTGGGCGGCGGCGACCTTGCGCACGAAGCTCAGGCCGACGCCCATGCCGTTCACCTTGGTGGTGTAGTAGTCGTCGAAGGCACGGCGCTGCTGCTCCGGGGTCATCCCCGCGCCCTCGTCGTGCACCGTGACCGCCGCCGGGTGGTCGTTCACCGCGACGCTGACGGAGCCGCGGCCGGCAGCGGCGTCGACGGCATTCTGAATCAGGTTGGCCAGCGCCTGCTCCAACAGGGTGCGGTCGGCGCGCACCAGCACCGGGCCACCGGACGCCTCCACCCGGACCGCCGGATAGCTGGCCGCAAGCCGCCGTACCAGGAGCGCCAGGTCGAGGTCGGCAGGAACCGGCTCCGGGAACCGGTAGAGAGTGGCGAAGCGGTCCAGAACCGCCTCCATCCTGGCCGCTTCCTCGTGCAGCATGGCGCCGATCGAGCGCGCGACGCGCGCCGGCGGCGCCTGTGCCAGCTCATCGGCGCCGAGCCGGATGGTGGTCAGCGAGTTGCGGAACTGGTGCGCCAGAAAGCGGCCGATGTTGGCCCGCTCCAACTGCGTGATCCGCTCCCGATGGCCGCGCAACGCGGTGACCAGGCGGTTGAAGGTACACTGCAGCGCGCGAATCTCGCGCGGGCCGCGCGCCGGCAGGTCGATGGGTGACGGGTCTTCGGTGAGCCGCTGCAGGTGTTGGGCCAGGCTCGTCAGCGGCGTGATGACCCAGCGGAACGAACCGAACCACAGCACCGCTCCCGCCAGCAGCGCCAGCAGCGCCGCGACCACCACGCTCACCGCCACGGCGCGGCTTACCGCCGCCTGCACCACCTCGGCGCCGGCGAGCAGGCCGCCCGCCGCATCGAGCTGCCGCGAGGCATCCTCCAGCAGCGTCCGGGCATCCGCCGCCTCGGCGGCATACGCCTTGCGCACGGCGTCGTGCGCCGCCTGCAGATACCCGGCGGCGCGTACGGCGTCGGTGGGATCCGACAGGCGCTGTATCGAGCCGACCGCCGCCAGCGTCACCGCGGCGACCGCAACGAGGGTCGCCCCGATCAGTCCGAACGCGTATCCTCTCATGGCTCCCTGTGTCTCGATTCAATCGTCTTCCGTGTCACGGAGTGGCCGTGCCCCCTCCTCGGGGATCAGCACCGACGTGCTCGGCACCACCCCGGACCACAGTGTACCGGGAGCGTCACCGTCGCGAACGTCGGGCAGCGAGGCGCGCGCCTTGATGACCGCCAGACCGGAGCCGACCGGCCCCAGCGTCACGGTTGCCGAGCCAAGCAGCTCCGCCGCCGTCTCCAGGGATCGGGCCCACTCCACCCGGCCGCCGCGCTGCACCTCGTAGCGCCCGCTGAGGCTGTGGTACCGGATCAGGTTGCGGCTCACCATCCGCAGCTTCCTGCCGGAGCGCGGGAAGTAGCGGAACTCGAAGTCGATCGCCACCAGCGCAGAGCGCTGGATCAGGTCGCGCACCTCATCGGTAAGGAAGTCGTGCAGCTGCACGCTGATGGTGATGCCGCCGGCGGCGTCGATCCGCACCTGCGGCGACTCCAGTCCGACCTCGACCACGCCCATCAGGCCCAGCGACACCGCGGCGGAACGCAGCAGGCCGTCGAGCACGGATCCCAGGTCCACCCCTCAACTCCGCGTGCGGGCGCGCACGCCACCTCGTACCAGCCCGTGGCGAAACTCCGGCTGAATTCGAGCGGCGATCCAGCCCGGTTCCACCACCGGCCGCTATTCCCAGCGGAACAACGCGGCCGACAGCGCCGTGCCCACCACCAGCATACCCAGCAGGATCGACCCGGCGCCCCAGTCCCATCCGACGCCGAACCACAGGTCCTGCAGCAGTCGAACCACCTGGGTGAGCGGCAGCCACCCGGCAATCTCGCGCACGTTCTCCGGCATGGTCTCCAGCGGCATGGCCGCCCCGGAGAGAAACATCAGGGGGAAATAGATCGCCATCCCGACCGCCAGCGCCACGCGATCGCTCCGTACGACGCTGGCAATGACATAGCCGACCGCAACGAACGCCAGTGTGCTCAAGGCGAAGCCGCCGAGCATCGCGAGCCAGCTACCACCGAAGCGCAGCCCGAAGACCAGCTTCGCGACGAGAATCAGCAGCACCATTCCCACCACGGCAGTGCCGAAGTGGACGCTCACGTCCGCGGCGAAGTAGACGATCGGACGCAGGGACGTGACCTGGTACCGGCGCAGCAGCTTCTGTTTTCGGTCCGTCGCCGTAACGTTCGGGATCGTGATCAGCGCAACGGTGCCGATCACGATCGCGGCCAGGGCGGGCACCGTGGCATCGATGTAGCCGAACCCGGGCGGGGAGAACGGGCTGCCCGGTTCGTTGCCCCAGATGAAGCCGAACAGGAGCAGCAGCAATACAGGAAACGCGACAGTAAAGAACACCGCGATCGGCTCGCGCAGAAACCGTTTGAACTGGACCGACGCCAGTCGCGCGTAGGAGTGTAGGGCAGTCGCCGGACCCGTTGCCGCCATCAGTCGCGTATCGTCCGTCCGGTGAGCCGCAGAAACACATCTTCCAGATTGGCCTGCCGGCTGCTCAGGTTGCGGAACGGAATCCGCTGCGATTCCAACCAGGTAACCGCTGCCGCGAGAAGGCCATCGCTGCTGCCGGACACCGTCACCCGCCCACCCTGCTGCACCACCGCGGCGACCGGGGACAGCGCCCGTAGCGGTGCCAGATCGGCGTCCGCGGCGATGTCGAATACGACCCGGACTTCACGGTCGAAGCTCCTCACCAGATGCTCAGGCGTGTCCAGGGCAAGAATCCTGCCATGGTCGATGATCGCCACCCGGTCGCACAGGAACTCCGCCTCGTCCATGAAGTGGGTGATCACCAACACCGTCTTGCCCTGCTCCCGGATCACCTGCACCAGATCCCAGGTGGCACGCCGCGCCTGCGGGTCGAGCCCGCTGGTCAGTTCGTCGAGGATGACGACTTGCGGATCGTTCACCAGCGCCAGGGCGATGAACAGCCGCTGCCGCTGGCCGCCGGACAGGTCGGCGAACATGGCGTTGCGCTTGTCGGCCAGCCCCCACTGCTCAAGCAGCGGCTGCCACGGAACGGTGCGCCGGTAGAAGGAGCTGAACAGGTCCAGTGCCTCCCACACCTTGATCCGCTCCGCCAGCGCCGCCTCCTGCAGTTGCACGCCGATCCGCTCCGCGAGTGCCGTGCGCTCACGGATCGGGTCCATCCCCAGCACTGAAATGCGGCCCCGATCCGGCTTGCGCAGCCCGATCACGCTCTCCACCGTGGTGGTCTTGCCGGCGCCGTTGGGGCCGATGACGCCGAAGATCTCGCCCTCGTCGACGCTGAACGACACCTCGTCCACGGCCACCACGTCGCCGTACCGCTTGTGCAGGTTCTCTACCTCGATGATCGGAGACACCGGTCGCTCAATAGTGGAACTGCGGGCCGATCCAGACCCAGAAGTTGTGCCCCTGCACGTCCGCCGGCGGCTCGGGGATACGCTTGTGCACGCCGGTCTCCGGCCGCCATTCCTCCAGTGCGTGGTGGCCGTTTACCCCTGCCTCGATGCCCAGCTTGAACACGTTGCGGCCGCCGTCGAGGCCGATCTGCAGGCCGGCGTAGGCGCCGCCGAGCAGGCTGGTGCGGGTCCACGAGTTGGCGCCCGCGGTTATGCCGAGCGTGTCGGTGAGCACCTGGCGCCGGTTCATGCCGTAGCGCAGCGACTCGAAACCGAGCCCGGCCTTGATCCCGGTCTGCAGGTAGAGGCTCGGCGCGAGCGTCCACTTGTACTGCGCGATGCCGGCGAAGTAATGCTGTCCGTACCCGGCGTAGCTGTGGTAGTCGTCGTACCCGTCGCCGTCTTCGTCGACCGTGTCCCGCGGTCCCAGCGGATCGACCGCGTGGCGGGCGAAGCCGAGCACGTCCTGGCCGAAGCCGGCGTACTCCGCGCCGAACTGCAGGTTGCCGTCCACGCTCCAGCGCCAGGTGCCTCCGCCGCCGTCCTTGAGCGGGATGAAGAATTCGCTCATCGCCTCGTAGGAGCCGAGCCGCTCGAAGTAGGCGTTGAGGTCGGCCACGCCGGGCATGTAGCGCAGTGGCCAGAACGGACCGCCGCCGAACCCCGAGTCAGGCGCTCTGCGCGATGCAACCGGGGCCTCGCGGTCCAGCTTCTCGTTGATCTGTTCCAGCACTGCCAGGATGTCGACGGTCGAAACCTCGTCTTCGTCGGCGGCGGCAGCCATGACCAGCGCGGTGCCGACTGCCGCCGCGAGTAGTACTCTGTGCACCGTGAACCTCCGTTCACCATATGCAAGACCCGTGCCACATGAGCGCTACGGCGAGCGCGGGCGCCGCACGGCGCTTTGCCCCGGTGTGCGTACGGCGGCGGCTATCATCAACGATTCGGCGCCTATCTTCAGCGATACTCGATCCGCGGAGCAACCTTCGTGACGGATCGGGGTCCGCGGAATGCCGTGAACACCTGCCGCGCCGGGGATCAGCCTGCCCGCTGATAGTCGCCGGCGGCGTAGCGGAAGGTGGCCAGCTGCTCGCCGGGCGCGAGGCGACCCTTGTCCTGCTCGGAAGGCGGCCGGTACTCGAACCAGGTCTCGCCCGCGGCGTAGGGCATCTGCCGCCGTTTGCGGATACAGGCGCGCAGCACCTTCTGCTTGGCCACGACGTACTCGCGCGTGTACGGGCCGTGCTCCCACTCCACGTGCACGGTGTGGAACGTGTAGTACACCACGCGCCGCAGCTTGGACGACTCGTTGGGAGGCGAGCCATGCAGCAGGCGGACGTTGTGCAGCAGCACGTCGCCGGCCTTCAGCAGCACCGGCTGCGCCCCCTCGGTGGAGAAGCCGTCGCGGTTCAGACGCGCGATCGCGTCCCTGGTATACGCGTCGGACCAGCGGTGGCTGCCCGAAATCACCCATATGCAGGTATCGCGGTCGGCATCGTCGAGGTAGAAGTCGGCGATGAACACCGGCGGCTCGGAGGGATAGTCGTCGGTGCTGGCGCGATCCCGGTGCCAGGGCACGGCGATCCCCTGTCCCGGCATCTTCAGCACCATGGCGTCCTGGGTGGGAAACAGGTCCGGTCCCGCGATCGCCTCTACCGCGCGCAGCACCTCGGGATGCCCCATCATGGCGCGCGCCGCCGGCGACTTGTCGACTACGTACTGGATGCGGCGCAGCACCTCGGAGCCGTCCAGGTGGCCGCTACCGAACAGGAAGTCCACCAGGCCCGGACGCGCCTGGTGGGTGAGCCCCTCCATGTCGGCGCGCATCGCCGCCAGCTCGGCGTCGCCCAGCATGCCCGGAAGGACCAGCCAGCCACGCTCTCGAAAGCTGTCTACCTCACGGTCCGTCAATCGTTCCATGCGACTCCTTGTACCCTACCCGGCCGCCCTCGTCAAACTTTTATGCCCCAGGGCGCGACACCCCATCGAGTTCGGCGAGCGCGTCACCGAGAGCTGCAAGGCCGCACACGCGTACCCCTTCTCTGGTCTCATCGCGTGTACCACCGTAGACTAGGGTTCCCCGGCTCCGCAGCGGCGACTCACCGAACACCGCGGTGAAATGTCGGAAGGCCTTGAAGAAGCCGGTGTTCAACGTCTGTCCGGACTTGACTTCGATGGGATGCGGGATATGACCGGAGCGCAGCAGCAGGTCGATCTCGTTTCCCGCGGCCTTGGTAGATGCGGTGCGCGCGGTGCTCGGCGAGGCGATCGCAGCCGGCGGCACCACGCTGCGCGATTCCGCGACGTGGCCGGCACCCCCGGCTACTTCGTCACCAGCCTGGCGGTGTACGGGCGCGCCGGCCAGCCCTGCCGGCGCTGCCGGACGCCCCTCAAGCAGATCCGCATCACCGGCCGCAGCACCTGCTACTGCCCCCGCTGCCAGCGCTGAACCGGGACACCGCTTCGCGCCCGCCGGCGCGAGTCACGGCCGACTACGCCTTCCTTCGACCAGTTCCATGAACCAGAGGGTGCCTCCCCGGGGGTGTCGGAATGTCCACATCTTCTCAGGCCTGTCGTTCCACGGCCGTAACTGGCCGTGAAGGCCTCTTTTTGGATCCGACGTTTTTTACGCTCACGTAGTGTTCCTGATAACGCCGTGGTTCCAGGAACCTATCTTCCCGCCAAAATTGCTGGCCGATTGCACGACAATAAGCAACAATGCAATGCGCCCCGCGTAACTGTGCATGGATGTCCTTCGCAAGACCGTCATTGCCACCCTTCATTTCCATGTAGACGATCCACTTCCGGTCATCCTCGTTGGCGACGATTACATAGTCTGCCCGTCTATGTTCACCCCTGTTGCCTCTAAAGACGTAACGTGGAGGTGGAAACGCGTCAGCCCTGAACGCAATGGTGTCGTAAGGAGCATCAACTATTTTCAGTTTGTACGACCGATCCTGAGGTTCCGTCAGTAACAGCTCCTTCCGGTCTCTCTGAGTATCAACAACTGGCGCCAAGACCTCATCTTTGAGCAGATCTCGGAGTATGTCGAGGTCATTCATCGTCACCCCACAAGATGGAATCTTGAATCTCGTTCATCTCGTTAATGGTGTCGTCGAAGCTGCGAGCTTCGATTCCGTACTCTTCGTTTATCGACGCCTTCACCAGAGTGTGGTTCCGTCCGGCGTCGCCCTTGGATTCGGTGTCGACTGGTTCGGCAAGATAGACCTTCACCTGCCGTGGTTTTAGTAACTCTTCGGTACCGTACCCTTCCTTTCGCGATATCCGCCGCAAATGAGGCTTTTCTTGATTCAGCATTATCAGAGTATTCAACTCCTTGACGATATAGTCGCTGTGGGTGGTTGCGAACACGCGAACACCCACATTCACCAACTGCGCGAACAGGCGCGCGATGCGCCGCTGATTTCTCGGGTGCAGATTCAATTCAGGCTCATCGATCATCAACAGATCGCCCGGACGCGCGACGTGACGCAGGTAGAGACCGATGATCAGCAGCGAGCGTACTGCGCTCGAACTTTCGTCCATGGTCAGCCGCAGCCGTCGGCGAGCGGGTTTGAAGTAGATCGTATCGGCGTCTTTCACTCGATAGTCTCCTCCGATAATATCGGAAAACCCTGCAAGAATGTGTTTGTGGTCTCGTGCGATGAAACTATCTGACTTGACGGTCTGTTCGAGCCGCCGAATGAAGTCAACGTTTTCTTGAACCGGAAGCGGATAGTCCGGTTCGTGACCAAGGAATAGACTCATTTGGTGGGGGTTATATTCCAATTGGTCGCGGAACATGGTGCCGCCAGTACGTTCCGCACTGGCGATAAATGGTCGGGCCAACAACCTGCAAAAAAGGAGTTCGCAAGTAGCACTCGATATTATCTCGTGAATCGTCTGACGAGGCAAAATATTGTTGTCGCGGGTAAGCAGCGAGATCACCAGATCGAAGTCACCCTTTTCTTTGGAGAAAGAAAAAAGGGTGTCTTCAGATGCCCCTTGCCATTTACCTCGGAAGGCGCGGTCAGCCGCTTTGCCGAGAGCACGACCGTTAAGCGATATCCGGAATTCCGCCGGTTTGAAGCGGTCCGATCGAGAAGCAAATACCGCGGCCAGCTCATCGACATAGTCGTCACAGCCCGTACTTACAATTGCACTCGCCTGCTCGACGAGCGTCCTGACATCAATTCGCGCTACGCCGTCCTTCACCAGCTCGTCGATTGTCGACTTGGGAGTGTCGACTGACAGCAACCGTCGCCAATTCGACAAGAACCCGAACAGTGCGTAGGTAGCGTAGGTCTTGCCGGTGTTGTTGTCGCCGCATATCAGGGTTAAATCGCCTAGTTCGAATTCGGCCTGCTTGAGGACGCCAAGATTCCTCACGCTGATCTTCACGATGCAATCTCCGTTGCTCCCGTTGTGGTTGCCGACGGGCGCAGAAGCGTGTCTGACACTATGAGTACGGGAGACTGCGTCGCTTTGCGCCTTGGCAGAAGCACCGCCATGCGTGGCTCCCGCACAGAACCGGTACACGCTGTTCGGAGCCGGAAGACGCGCAGGCGATGTGGCGCCGTGGGACGTGCCGTCGCCATCTTGTTCGGAGTAGCGGCCTCCTCCGCGACGCAGACCTGCCGAACTCGCGTGTCGATGACTGCAGCTCCGGCCATCATGGGTTGCACAGTAGCCGTTGTACCGCAAGCCGTTGTGGCGGTCAAATCGTATGAACCCCTACGAGGACGCTCTCCGGGGCCGCATTCGACGACCGCCCGTATAATCTCCTCCCGATGCGCCATCATGTTCGCGGGATGGAGACAGCGGCGGTCTGTTGAATGTGGAGACCGTTATGGCGCTATGCCGCAGACTCCTTGAACTCGGTGACCAGGCCTTCGACGGTGGCCTTGGCGTCGCCGAAGATCATGTAGGAGTTGTCGCGGAAGAACAGCGGGTTGTCGATGCCGGCGAAGCCGCTGGCCATGGAGCGCTTGAGAATGAAGCAGGTGCGCGCCCTGTCGGCGTCGATGATCGGCATGCCGTAGATCGGGCTGCCCTCGTCCTCGCGCGCGGCGGGGTTCACCACGTCGTTGGCGCCGATCACGATCGCCACGTCCACCGTGTCCATGGTCGGGTTGATCGAGTCCATCTCCACGAGTTGGTCGTAGCTGACGTTGGCCTCGGCCAGCAGCACGTTCATGTGCCCCGGCATGCGCCCCGCGACCGGGTGGATCGCATACTTCACCTCGGTGCCGTTGCCCTCCAGGATCTCGCCCAACTCGCGCACCGCGTGCTGCGCCTGCGCCACGGCCATGCCGTAGCCGGGAATCACCACCACCGAGCTCGCCGCCTCCAGGATGTAGTAGGCGTCGCTGGACTGCATCGGCTTGGCCTCGCCCTCGATGGCGCTGCCGCCGGTGGAGCCGCCCGCGGCGCCGAAGCCGCTGAACAGCACGTTGCCGAGCGAGCGGTTCATCGCCTTGCACATGATGCTGGTGAGAATGATGCCGCTGGCACCGACCAGGGCGCCGGTGATGATCAGCAGGTTGTTGCGGATCACAAAGCCGGCGGCGCACGCGGCCAGCCCGGAATAGCTGTTGAGCAGCGAGATCACCACCGGCATGTCGGCGCCGCCGATGGGGATGACCACCATGATGCCGAGCAGCAGCGCCACCCCGGTGGCCACCACGGCGATCCAGTACTGGTCGGGACTGACGGTGAACCACACCGCGCCCACCAGGATGGCCAGCAGGATCAGGAAGTTGATCACGTTTTGGCCGGTGAACAGCACCGGTTTCTGCGTCACCGCCCCACTCAGCTTGCCCCAGGCGATGATGCTGCCGGTGAAGGTGATGCCGCCGATCAGGATCGCCAGGTAGATGGTGACGGAGGAAAAGCCGCCGCCCACCGCGGCCAGGAACGCGGCGCCGTCCGCGGCGGGAGCTCCCCAGCCGACGCCCATCGAGTCGGCGACCACCTGGTAGGTGCCCCAGCCGACCAGCAGGCTGGCCAGGCCGCCGAAGCCGTTGAACAGTGCCACCATCTCCGGCATCGCGGTCATCTTCACCAGCTTGGAGGCGAGCACGCCGATGATCGCCCCGGCCAGCGCACCGACGATGATCCACTGGAACTGGAAGCCGCGCCCCACCAGGGTGGCGACCACCGCGATCAGCATGCCGAGCGAGCTGGTGGCGTTGCCGCGGCGCGCGGTGGTGGGCTTGGAGAGCTGCTTGATGCCGAAGACGAACAGGATCGCGGAGATGATGTAGAGGATCGGGGTGACGAAGCTCACGCGCCGCCTCCCTTCTTGTCCGGAGCCGGCCGCGTCTTGAACATCTCCAGCATGCGGTCGGTCACCAGGTAGCCGCCGACCACGTTGATGGTGGCGAAGCCCACGGCACACGCTCCCAGGACGGTGGTCAGGGTGCTGTCCGCGTTCTCGACGCTCAGCGTGATCAACGCGCCGACCAGCGAGATGCCGGAGATGGCGTTGGAGCCCGACATCAACGGGGTGTGCAACTGGGATGGCACCTTGGTAATCAGCTCCAGGCCCAGAAACATGGCCAGGATGAAGATGAAGAACAGAAACTCGAACTGTTGTAGCGCTTCCATCGGATTCCTCGGATTACGGTACCGGCGCGAATCAGCCGCCGGTGATGCTCTTGACCATTTCGTTGACCATCTCGCCGCCGTGGGTCACCAGGCTGCCCGAGATGATCTCGTCGTCGCGGTTCAGGGTGAAGGAGTTGCCCTCCTCATCCCAGAACTCGTCGACGAAATTGTACAGGTTGTTGGCGAACATCTGGCTGGAGGAGGTGGCCAGGCGTCCGGGAACGTTGCGGTAGCCGATGATCAGCACCCCGTCCACGTCGACGTCCTCACCGGGCCGGGAGCCCTCCACGTTGCCGCCCGACTCCACCGCGTAGTCGACGATGATGCTGCCCGGCTTCATCCGTTGCACCATGTCGGCGGTGATCACCACCGGTGCCTTGCGGCCGAAGAGCTGTGCGGTGGTGATGACGATGTCGGACTGGGCGCAGCGGTCGGCCATCGCCAGGCGCTGCTTTTCGAGCTGCTCGGGAGTGAGGGCCTTGGCATAGCCCTGCTCGGTCTGGCCGGTCTCGCCGAGGTCGACCTTGACGAAGCGCGCGCCGAGCGACTCCACCTGCTCGGCCACGTCGGGCCGGGTGTCGAACGCCTCCACGCGGGCGCCGAGCCGCTTGGCGGTGGCGATGGCCTGCAGGCCCGCGACTCCTGCGCCGATGACGAACACCCGCGCCGGCTGCAGCGTGCCGGAAGGCGTCACCATCATCGGCAGGATCGTCTTGAGCCGGTCTGCGGCCATCAGCACCATCGAGTAGCCGGCGATGCTGTGCTGGGAGCTGAGGGCGTCCAGTTTCTGGGCGCGGGTGGAACGCGGCACCAGCTCCATGCTGATGGCGCTCACCTCCTGCTGCGCCAGCGCATCGACCAGCGCCCCCTCGTTGAAGGGATCGAGAAAGCTGATGTGAATCGCTCCCTTCTTGAGCAGCTCAACCTCGTCCGGCGGAGGCTGCCGCACCCGCAGCACGACATCCGCCTCGCCCAGCGCGGCAGCGCGGTCGTCGCGCACCTTGGCGCCGGCCTTCTCGTAGGCGGCATCGGGGTAGTTGGCGCCGGCGCCGATGCCGTTCTCGACCGCAACACTGGCTCCCAGCTTGACCAGGCGGGCCGCGGTCTCCGGCGTCATGGCAGCCCGCGGCTCGTGCGGGTCGGATTCCTGTGGTGCAAATATGAGCATGCAGACTCCAGCCGCCACAGCAGGTGCCGCGCTCGGGGACGGGCAGCACTCCGACGGCAGTCGGCTTGTGAGGGATCGTTATATAACTGCCAATTTTCGCCCGCAAAGTCAACGTCGACCCCGGAGCACGCGGAGGACGGCCCGCCGCATCGGAGCGCATCCGACGGGCGCCCGACCCGCACGCGACGCCGCGGCTCGCGTTGCAGGGGGGCTCGGTTCTTCGGTACAGTCTCGCCAGGAGCGCTCACGAGATGACCGACAAACAGGCCAAGGGAGAAGTCGCCGAACGCATGCCGGCGGTAATGGAGCTGGAACCTGGCAGCTACTGGTGGTGCCGCTGCGGACGCAGTGACAATCAGCCATTCTGCGACGGCTCCCACAAGGACACCGCGTTCGAACCCTTGCAGTTCACCGTGGAGGAACAGCGCAACTATGCGCTGTGTCAGTGTAAGCAGACCGATAACGACCCATTCTGCGACGGGACCCATTCGCGCCTGCCCGCCTGACGGCCCGGCTGCACTTCCGCTGCCACCTCCGCAGCGGCCCCGGATCTACGCGCCGCGTACCCCCGATCCGGGTGCCAGTACGCTGAGGAATCCCGCGTGCAACTGACCGCGTCGCACGGCGTGCCCATGACGCAGGTGTACGGGGGCAGCCGTTTCTACCTGGATTACCTGGCGGGGCGGGCCGACCGCTATTTCAGCCATCCCGCCGGCGCCGCCGCAGCCGCCCTCCACGCGCGCCGCACCGCGGGCACGGCGCAGCCGGAGCTGGCAGAGGTACTGGTGCGCTACAACCGGGAGCTGGGAGCGTCAGAGGCGACACTGGCCGGCGCCGCCGCCCTGGCCGACGCCGGCACCTGTTGCGTGCACACCGGCCAGCAGGCCGGCTTCATGGGCGGGCCCGCGTACACCCTGTACAAGATCGTCACGGCGATCCGGCTGGCGCAGCGCTACCAGGAGGAACTGGGTTGCCGTTGCGTGCCGGTGTTCTGGCTGGCCTCCGAGGATCACGATCTGGGCGAGATCAACCACGCTCACTACCTTGCCGCCGACGGCAGCGTGGGACGGGTGCGGTTCGATTGGGACGGCGAGGGCCGCTCGATCAGCGAGCTGCCGGTCACGGCGGAGGTGCAGCAGGCGGCGGAGCGGTTCTTCGAACGCCAGGAGAACGCCCCGTTCGAGGACTATGCCCGCGAGCTGTTCCTGCCCCGCGGCGGCGGCTTCGCCCGCTCCCTGGCGGCCGGACTGGCAGGTCTGTTCGGCGACCACGGCCTGGTGATCCTGGAGCCGCACCTGTTGCGGCCGCTGTTCCCGCAGTTCTTCGCCCGTGCGCTGGCGCTGGGACCGCAGGTGACGCGGACGCTGGAGCATGCCGCGGCGGCACTGGCGGCCGACGGCTACCCCGTGCCGCTCGACCCGGCGCGCGCGGGCACGCTGTTCCACGTCGCCGGCGGGCGCCGCGTGCGGCTGGACGCGGGCGCAACGCCGCCGTCAGAAGCGGTGCTGTCCACCGACGCGGCGTTGCGGCCGGTGCTGGCGGACCTGGCGCTGCCCTCCGTTGCCACCGTCCTCGGACCCGGTGAAATCGCCTATCAGGCCATGCTGCGGGGGCTCTATCGGTTGTTCGACATACCGCAGCCACTGATCGCCGCGCGCAAGAGCTACACCCTCCTCGCGGCGGAGGCCGCCACCATCCTCAGCCACTTCGATCTTGTCCCCAGCCAGATCGTGGGCCCCGGGTTCTCGGTGCGCGCAGCCTTCAACGCCGCGGTGCCGGCCACCGAGCGCGCCCGTTTTGCCGCGCTGCGGCGCGGGCTGGGAGAGTTGTGGCAGCCGCTGGAGGCGCACGTGACGGCGGCGGACCCCAATCTCGCACACACCTGGCGGCGCAGCCTCGGCCATGCCGAACGCGCCGTGGAGCGCCTGGAGGAGCGCACCGCACGCGCGCTGATGAGCCGCCGCGGCGCCGCGCGGCGCGCGCTGCAAGGCCTGCGCGACGAGGTCTGGCCGCGCGCCCGGCCGCAGGAACGCACCCTGCCCGCGGCCCATTTCGTGAGCCGCTACGGCCCGCAGTTGCCCGCCGCGCTGCTGGCGGCCTGCGACCCGGCGGAGCCGGACCACGAGATCCTGGTATATGCCGTGGATGGCCCGTGCGATTAGGCATCACCTGCTACCCCACGCACGGCGGCAGCGGGGTATTCGCCACCGAGCTCGGCAAGCAGCTCGCCCTGCGCGGGCACACCGTCTCCTTCATCAGCTATTCAGCGCCGCTGCGCCTGGTGGAGCTGCCGCCCCGCGTCACCTTTCACGAAGTGCAGGCGGGCGAGTACCCGTTGCTCAAGCAGTACCCCTACACCCTGGCCCTGGCCGCCAAGATGGTGGAGGTGGCTGCCGCCAACGAACTGCAGATACTGCACGTCCACTACGCCATCCCCTTCTCGCCGGCGGCGATCCTGGCGCGGCAGATGGCTCCCGAGCTGGACCTCAAGGTGGTGACCACGCTGCACGGCACCGACACCTCGCTGGTAGGGGCGGCGCCCTACTTCCATCCGGTGACCCGTTTTTCCATCGAGCAGTCGGATGCGGTGACCACCGTCTCGGAGTACCTGCGCCGGGAGACCGCCGAGACCTTCCAGGTAACGCGCCCGATCGAGGTGATCCCGAACTGTGTCGATCTCGATCACTACGGTTCACCGCGCCGGCTGCCCGCCGGGCGGGCGGGTACGGCGCCGAAGCAGGTGTTGCACATCTCCAATTTCCGGCCGGTAAAGCGGGCCGCCGACGTGATCGAGGTGTTCGCGCGCATCCGCCGGCGGGTGGACGCCCGCCTGGTGCTGGTCGGCGACGGCCCCGATCTGAGCCGCGCGCTGGCGCTGGCGCGCCAGTTGGAGGTGGCCTCGGACGTGACCACGGTGGGGGTGGTCGACGACGTGGCACCGTTCCTGCAGGCCGCCGACCTGTTGCTGCTGCCGAGCGCCTCGGAGAGCTTTGGGCTGGTGGCGCTGGAGGCGATGGCCAGTCAGGTGCCGGTGGTGGCCAGCCGCACCGGCGGTCTGCCCGAGGTGGTGGCTGACGGCCGCGCCGGCTACCTGCTGCCGGCGGGCGCCGTGGACGCCATGGCGGCGCGCGCCATCGAGCTGCTTACCGACGAGAACCTGCACCGCCGTTGCGGCAGCGCCGGCCGCGAGCTGGCGCGGAACTTCAGCTGCGATACGGTGGTGCCGCGGTTCGAGGCGTTCTATCAGCGGGTGCTGAGCCAGCCGTCCGCGCCGCCCCTGCTCCGGGCACCCGCGGTGGGCACCTGAGATGGCGCCGGGCCGCGGTGCGCCGGAAGCGGGGCCGTTGCCGGCGCCACCCGCGACCGAGGAATCACCCGCCGAGCTGGTGCTCGCCTCCCGCGGCAGCACCCTGGCGCTGGCCCAGGCGCGCCTGGTGCAGGCGGCACTTGGCACGGTCGAAGGCAATCCCACGTGCCGGATCATGCCGCTGACCACCCGCGGTGACCGCGATGGCGGCGCGCACGACCTGGCCGCGCTTGCCCGCACCAGTCCCGGCCTGTTTACCGCCGAGGTCGCGGCCGCGGTGCGCGACGGTGCCGCGGACGCGGCGGCGCATTCGCTCAAGGACCTGCCTTTGGAGCAGCCTCCCGGACTGTGTCTGGCGGCCATCCTGCCGCGGGCGGCGGCGCAGGACGTGCTGGTGATCGCTCCGCGCTGGTTCCGGCCCGCGGCGCCCCTTGGCCTGCGGCCCGGTGCCACGGTGGGCACCAGCTCCCCACGCCGTGCGGCGTTGCTGCGCCACTACGCGCCGCAGGCGCGGTCCACGGCCGTGCGCGGCAACGTGCCGACCCGTCTGCGGCGCTGCCGCGAAGGCGGCGTCGCGGCCCTGCTCCTGGCCCGTGCCGGACTGCAGCGGCTCGGGGCGGCGCTCGCAGGCTTGCGTCTGGTGGCCCTGCCGCCGGCCTGGTGGGCGCCGGCTCCGGGGCAGGGAGCGGTGGCCGTGCAGGCGCGCCACGGGAGTCCCGCCGCGGCCCGACTTGGCGCCATCGACCATGCGCCCACCCGCACCGCGGTGGCCCTGGAGCGGGCCCTGCTGCGGGCGCTCGGCGGTGGCTGCGGCGCCGCCTGCGGTGCCTTCGCAACGCCGGTGGGGGCTCGGCACTGGGTGCTGCACTACGGATTCGCGGCCGCGGCGGCGGACCGGCGCTGGCGGCGCTTTCGCCTGCACGACACGGCCGCCGGCTGTTTCCAGGCGCTCGCCGCGTGGGCCGGCGGGGAGGCGCCTCCGGGCACCGAGGAGACGGAGGCAGATGCGCACTGGAGCCTGGTTGACGAGCCGTGAGCGGGCAGGGCACGGAGGGTGAGATCATGAGTGGGGTCAGACGGCGGCCGCGGTCGGAACGCCTTTACGCGCGGGCGCAGAAGCTGTTGCCGGGAGGCGTCAACAGCCCGGTACGCGCGTTCGGGGCGGTGGGCGGCACGCCGGTGTTCTTCGCCGAGGCCGCCGGCAGCCGGGTGCGGGACGCGGACGGTCACGACTACGTCGACTTCTGCCAGTCGTGGGGACCGTTGATCCTCGGCCATGCCCACCCGGAAGTAGTGGCCGCGGTCCAGCACGCCGCGGCGCGCGGACTCTCCTTCGGGGCCTGCCACGCGGCCGAGGCGGAGCTGGCGGAGCTGATTCTGGCAGGCTATCCCGGCGCCGAGCGCGTGCGCCTGGTGAGCTCCGGCACCGAGGCGGTGATGACCGCGCTGCGCATCGCCCGCGGCGCCACCGGCAGGCCGCTGATCCTCAAGTTCGAGGGCGGCTACCACGGACATCACGACAGCCTGCTGGTGCAGGCGGGATCGGGGCTGGCCACCACCGGGCTGGCCAGCTCCGCGGGCGTCCCGGAGACGCTGGCGGCGGCCACGGTGGTGGCTCGTCTGGATGACGAGGAATCGGTAGACGCCGCCTTCGCCGCCCACGGCAGCGACATCGCCGCGACCATCCTGGAGCCGGTTCCGGCCAACAACGGACTGCTGCCGCAGCGCCCGCGGTTCCTCGACCACGTCGCCGCCGCCACCCGCAACGCGGGAGCGCTGCTCATTGCCGACGAGGTGATCACCGGATTCCGGCTGCGCTATGGCGCCTCGGACGCCGCCGAGCGGCTGCAGCCCGACCTGGTCACGCTGGGCAAGATCATCGGCGGCGGGATGCCGATCGGCGCCGTGGCCGGCAGCGCACGCCTGCTGGAGCTGCTGGCGCCGGCCGGTCCGGTGTATCAGGCCGGGACCCTGAGCGGCAACCCGCTGTCGGTGGCGGCCGGTTGCGCCACCCTGCGGGCGCTGGCCGATCGGCAGCGCTACGCCGCCCTGGAGGAACTGGGCGCCGGCCTGGAGCGGTCGCTCGCCACGGCGGCCACGCCCGGCCTGCAGCTCGTCCGCCGCGGCTCGATGCTGTGGCCCTACTTCGGGTCAGGGCAGCCGCGCGCGGCGCACCAGATCGCGCAACCGGCAATCGACCGCTTCAACCGCGCCTACGCCGGCTTCCTGGAGCGCGGGCTCTACCTGCCGCCCTCCGGCTACGAGGTGGGGTTTCTGGCGACTGCGCACACCGCCGCCGAGTGCCGCGCGCTGGCGCAAGCCCTGGTCGCCGCCGCCGGGTAGGGCGCGTCGTGCGGTCAGGGGGAGCCCAGCTCGGCGCCGGAGATGCCGACCTGAACGATCCGCGGCTGGTCGACCCCGGCGACCCCGACGTACTTGAAGATTGCGGCGTCGAGCTCGCGCGGTTGCGCCTCCTGCACGACGACACTCTCCATACCGTCGAGGAGGACGGCGAACGGTGCCGCCTGGGTGCCGGCCTGGGGGTCGGTCGGGAACGCGAAGTCGGCGCCCGGTAAATTGCTGAAGGCGATTTGCCCGTTCTCGTCACTGATCCAGAATTCGGAGATGATCGACTGTTCCGCCACCTTGGCCAGTGCGGCATTGATCTCTTCCGTGGCCATTCCGGCCTTGCGTGCCGCGTCGATGAAGTAGGCCGTCAGCAGCGCCTGCGCGATCATGTGCTGTGAGGAAATGGTGTCGGCGGACGGACCTCCGTCGGCCACGGCTATCCCGCCCAGCAACAGGCAGCAGCCGACCCATGCGGCGGTCAGGACTCTCTTCATAACGGTCGGCATTGTGGGTGGGCAACGGTTGCCCTGTCAATTCGACGACCGGGCCCGGTACCCGCCGGGGACTCTAGGGCGCAGCGACCTGGGCCGCCGTTGTCGCGGCCGCTTCGAGTGCGGGCTGTGCCAGGAACACCGTGCGCTGCTCAGGATCGTTGAGCAGGGTGTCGAGCGGCAGGCCGCCGTTGCCCACGATCACCTCGATGCCACGGGTCGTCATCCGTTCCGCGGCGACCACCTTCGAATACATCCCGCCCAGTCCGACGGCCGACGGCGTGCCCCAGGCCAGCGCCTTGGTCTCCGCGGTCACCGCCGTCACGGTGCGTACCAGGGTCTCGTCCGAGGCACCGTCGGAACCCGCCCGGCGGTACATCAGTCCGGCCACGTCCGTAAGCAGCAATGCCTGGTCGACGTGCAGGCGCTCGGCCACCAGGGCGGCCAGAATGTCGTTGTCGGTGAAGTGGCCGCGGTGCTCCAGCTCCTCCTTGTTCACCATGTCGTTCTCGTTGATGATGGGTACGATCCCGCGCTGCAGATAGGCCAGCAGCAGCTCGGTCACGGTGCGCTCCTCGCGGGGAGTGGCGAAGCTGTAGTGGGTCAGCAGCAGCTGCGCGGTCTGCCGCCCGTAGTAGCCGAGGTAGTCGCGGTAGTACTTCATCAGCCGCGTCTGCCCGATTCCGGCCAGGATCTGCAGCTCCAGGGTCTCGCTCGGCCGTTGCGTCAATCCGACCACCTCCATCCCGGCCGCCACCGCACCCGAGCTCACCAGCACGATACGGTCGCCGGCAGCCATCAGGGCCGCGACTTCGGCGCACTTGGTCACCAGGAAGACGTGATCCAGGCGACCCGAGGGTCCGATCAGGCTGCTGCCGATCTTGATCAGGCGCGTCATGGGGCGAGCTCCTCGAAGTGGAACCTGCGGGCGCCGCCCTCGTAGTCGGCCACCACCTGGCCGCTGCCGCGCACCTGGTACTTGTAGGTGACCAGACCGTCGAGGCCCACCGGACCGCGCGCATGAATGCGGTTGGTGGAGATGCCGACCTCGGCCCCCATGCCGAAACGAAAGCCGTCGGCAAAGCGCGTGGAGGCGTTCCACAGCACGGTAGCGGAATCGACCCGGGCCAGGAAATCGTCGGCGGCCACGGGGTCGGCGGTGACGATGGTGTCGGTGTGATGGCTGCCATGGGCGTTGATGAACTCGATCGCCTGGTCGCGGCTCTCCACCACCTTGATCGCCAGCACCAGGTCCAGGTACTCGGTGTCCCAGTCCGCGGCGCTGCACGGCGCGGCGTCCACCAGCGCGCAGGTGGCGGCGTCGCCGCGCAACTCCACTCCCGCGGCGCGCAACTCCGCCGCCGCGGCCGGCAGGAAGCGCTCGGCGACGGCGGAGTGCACCAGCAGCGTCTCGACGGCGTTGCACACTGCCGGGTACTGGGTCTTGGCATCGCGGGTGATGCGCGTCGCCATCGGCAGATCGGCGGCGGCGTCCACGTAGACGTGACAGATCCCGTCGGCGTGGCCCAGCACCGGAATGCGGGTGGCGTCCTTGATGCTCCGCACCAGCTCGTTGCTGCCGCGCGGGATGATCAGGTCCACCAGCTCGTCCAACTCCAGCAGGGACTGGATCTCCGCCCGCGTCGCCGCCAGGTGCAGCGCGCCCGCCAGCGCCGTATCGGCGCGCAGCGCATCGTCGATGGCCGCGAACAGCGCCGCGTTGGTGCGACTCGCCTCCGAGCCGCCCTTGAGGATGGCCGCGTTGCCCGCCTTCAGGCACAGCGTGGCGATCTGCACCAGCGCGTCGGGCCGTGACTCGAACACCACTCCCAGCACCCCGATCGGCACCGCGATGCGGGTCAGCACGAAGTCGTCGTCCAGCCGCCGCCGCCACTGCACCGCGCCCACCGGATCGGGCAGCGCGACCAGTTGCCGCACCCCTTCCACCACGCCGGCGAACTTCTTCTCCAGTCCGAGGCGCTGGATCAGCGGCGGCGCCACGCCGGCGACGGCAGCGTGCTCCAGGTCGGCGCGGTTGGCCGCCAGGATGAGATCGCGCTGCGCTTCCAGGTTGGCGGCGATGCGTCCCAACGCGGCGTTCTTGGCTGCGGTCGAGGCGGTGGCCAGGCGGTGGCTGGCGGCGCGGGCGGCCTGGGCCGTTTCCCGTACCGCGGCCGTGGAAGAATCAGCTGCCATGCGTCAAGCCCTCCCCAACTCACGGCTGCGGTTGGTGGCGGCTGCCACCGTGCGCTCCAGGGCCCCGCGCACGGCCCCCGCCTCCAGTTCGCGGCGGCCGGCCACGGTGGTGCCGCCCGGGGAGCTCACCATCTGCACCAGGTCGTCCGGCGCCATGGCGCGCCGCTGCATCAGCAGAGCGGTGCCGAGCGCGGTCTGCACCGTTAGTGCCGCGGCCACCCGCGGCTGCAGCCCCTGCTGCACGCCGGCGGCGCTGAGCCACTCGATGCAGCGCGCGAAATAGGCGGGACCCGAGCCGCTCAGGCCGGTCACGGCATCGAGCTGCTCCTCCGGGACCTCGTGTGCCTCTCCCGCCGCCGCCAGCAGGCGTGCCACCAGCTCGCGATCGCCGGCGCCCGTGCCGGGTCCCATGGCGAACCCGGCCGCCATCGCACCCACCAGGCAGGGCGTGTTGGGCATCACCCGGACCAGCCGGGCGCGCGGCATGAGGGTCGCCAGCCGTGCCAGCGACACGCCGGCGAGAATCGAGATGATCAGCCCGTCGCTGTCGTGCAGGCCGGCGGTGGCGGCGGCCACGTCCTGCGGCTTGACCGCCAGGAAGCAGGCGTCGGCGCCGCGGCACGCCGCGGCGCCATCGGCCGCGACCGTCACGCCCTGCAACTCGCGACAGAACAGCGCGCAGCGCTCATCCAGCTTGTCATGCACGGCGATCCGTCCCGCCAAGCCAGCGCCCTGCAGGCAGCCGGCCAGCGCGAATCCCATGTTGCCGGCCCCTATGAAGCCAATCGTGCTCACGGTCGAGGGACCATAGCAGGCCGCCCGGCGCAAAGCAACGGCCTGCCCCGGCGCGTAACCGGTACCGCGGTGCGGTTGCCATTGGCCGCTGGTGAAACACGCCCTGGACACCGGCGACCACCACGCCGCCGCGCATACTGCGAAGAGGGTCCACCATCCTCGCAGTGCTTTGCTGCACGCACCGCGGTTTCGATGCTCGTCAGATTACAGTCGTGCCTCGCATGTAGTATTGATGGATGTCACTGATGACAAAGGACGCTCCCCAAGTGTATCACGAAGGTCGAATGACAACCGTGTCGCGCGCAGGCTACGGCGGATCAAGCGGCCGCACACGCAGTGAGCGCGTGCCCGAACAGCCCCTACACCGCCCGCCGCTCGGGCAGCCGCGGCGCCAGGTACCGGTATCCCCAGCACAGCAGGCCCGTAGCGCCACTTCCGCCATCCCCGAACCCGCGCTTGAACCGGTCGGTTCTTGCGCCTTTCGCCACCAAGCCGCGCGAGAGTTGCAGGAGGAGATCAGCCGCCCGCACCGCGCGGAGGCCACGCAAGAGTGTCATTCATGTCGTACGCGAGCCGCTCCAGCTATCGAGTGGACTGCAACCGGTGTCCAGGCGTACCCGGCCGGGCCCAGTCACAATTCATGAATTGACACTCAAGATCCCTCGAATGTCATTCACGAAACAAGTATTCGGCGGTTCGAGTGACCCCCGGTGACGTTCATGGCAGTAACCTGCGACATTCACTTCGAGACAACTTCCGCCACGAAATGCGGCGCACACTCCCTTCAAAAGTCTTCTTCTTTTCGGCACCGCGAGCGGACAATGGCAACCAGGAAGACTGCAACTCTTTTTCTGACTTCGGGACCTCTCCGCAAGTCGGGATGAACGGCTCGTCCAAGGGGTACAACCGATGCGCCGTGGATACCGTTCGATCTCGTTCCACGCTGGCCCGGGGGCAGCCTGGTGACCGGCGATCCACCTTATGGCATCAGGAGATAAGGAAATGGTCCGTAGCCCGCTACGCATGGCATCAGACACACTCGTAGCTACTCCGATCACCTGACACCAAGCGCCGACAATTGCATCACTCGAGAGCACATTGATCACTTGAGACTGACCATGTTCATTGACGTTGCAGCAAGTTGAGAGGTCCGGATGACACCGGTGTCGTCCCCAGTAGCACCTGTGAAACCGACGTTATCGGCGCCCGGCCACGATCCGCTCGAGGTGGCTCGGAGGGGGCGCCGTGTTGCATGTTGCGACGACGCCCAGTATAATCTGGTTCCAATACGGATCGCAGTTTCAGGTGGGAAACCAAAGAGATCTGGTACCAGCACCCAGGACCAAGTTACGGCTGGAATCGCTTGGCGGCGCAGAAACACATGGATAACGAGTCTCACTCGGCATCGCAATCGGGTGTCCGGACGCGCGCTCCCCGAGGCATGCAGACGGCGTATCTGGAGATGCTCAGCCCAGGGATGATCCGGATCTCCCTCACGATGGTGGTCGTGGGCACGGCCACCTTCAGCATCGTCGGCCCGATAGGTACCTACATCACGATCAGCGCCCCGGACCGCGTGGTGCTGTGTACCGTCGCCGCTGTCTTCAGTTGGCCTATCTGCTACTCGCTGAGCGTGGTAACCGCCTACTGCGCACGCTTCCGCTCGCCGCGCCAGGCCGGGTTGGCAATCGCGCTGGTCCTGGCCGTCGCGGCCCTGCCCTGTACCGCCATCCTGTATACGGTCCTGGCGCTGTTCTACCCCCACTACCATGCCCCGATCGGCTTCCTGGCAATCTACCTGATGACGGCCATTGCCGTGGTGGTGTGCCACTCATTCTTCCATTACGTGCTCTGCCAACGCATCAAGCAGGCCTCCCCGGAACCGGCGCGGGCGCTCAGCGGCGAACCTGAACCTGGAGCCGCCGACAGCGACGGGACCGAGCCGGCGCTGCAGCCTCCCGGCCAGCCCGCGGACGGGCCACCGGCGGACACAGCGACCCCTGATACCACTCCAGCCACCACCCCGCCACCAGTTGTGCCGCCCGCCACCGGCACCGACGCCGCGCCCGGCGACCCTGAATCGCGCACACCGCGCTTCGATCACCCGCTCGGCGAATCCGCCGCCGACGTGATCTTCGTCAAGACCGAGGGCCGCTACGTGCAGGTTCACACCACCACCGGCAGCAGCCGCGTGATAGCGCGCTTCGCGGATGTCGTGGCACAGTTCGGAGATCGCGGGATGCAGGTGCACCGGTCGTACTGGGTCTCCCATCATCACGCCAGGGAACTGGTGAAGCGGGACACCCATACCCTGGTGCGCCTCAGCAACGGCCGCGAGCTACCGGTGAGCCGCACCTACCTCGCCGCGGTGCGCGCCGTCATGGGTTCCCGCAGCACCTGAGGTACACGGCATCCCGGAAGCTATAGCTGCGCCACCAGGACGCGCGAGTTGCGGCTGCGGTCGTAGCCGCCCCGGCGGCCGGCCGGCAGCGTGTCCGGAGACGCCTCGGTGAACCCCTGCTCCATGAAGAAGTCCGCCGACTGGGTGGTCAATACCAGCACCCGGAGCGCGCTTCGCACCCGCGCCTGCTGCAGCAGATAATTCACCATGCGCGCGCCGGTGCCGCCGCCGCGGTAGCTCTCGCTTACCACCAGGCTCTCGATCTCGGCGCTGCGATCATCGAGCAGGCGCAGCGCGGCGCAGCCCTGCACGGTGTCATCGACCCGGTACACGTAGTATTGGTCCAGCCGCTCCGCGACGTCGGTCGCGGACCTCGGCACTAGCAGTCCGGCATCGATCTGCGGCTGTATCAGACGCATGATCTCCGCTACGTCGGCCGCGCGTGCCGCTTCGATGTCGATGTATTGATCGGCGTAGAACATGGTGCCGACGCCGGCGGCGGAAAAGATCTCGTCGATCAGAATGCCGTCGCGCCGCCCATCCACCACGTGCACCCGGTCCACGCCTCCGGCACAGGCGCTGACCGCGGCGCGGATCAAGGCGCGGCCGTCGGCTTCGAGTCGCTCCCCGCAACGCTCCAGCAGACGCTCGGCGGCACGGTAGTCCACGCTGGAGTAGTACCCGTCGGGCCGCGTCGCCAGTTCGACTCCCGCGCATGGTACGGCGCCGACTCCCGCAGCGGTCCCCACCAGAAACACTTTGGCCGCCTGCAGCGCGCGCGCCACCGCCACCACCAGTTCGAGACTGGATATGTTGTACGCCTTGCCGACCGCGTTCCAGCCGATGTTGGAGATGATCGGGACGGCGCCCGTGTCCAGCAGTGCGCGCAACAGATCCGCGTCGATGCGTTCCACCCTGCCGGTGCGTTGAAAGTCGATGCCGTCCACCACCCCGGCGGTGCGCGCCCGCACCCAGTTGCCCACCACGGCGCGCGCGCCGTTCTCGGTGAGCAGGGACAGCAGCTCGTTGACCACGGTGGCCGAACCCCGCATCACCGCGGCCATATCCGCTTCCCGGGTAATGCGTCGCTCGCCGATGCCGGCCGGTGGTGCCGGCGTTTCAGGCAGGGCCGCGGCCGCGCTGCCCAGTGCCGCGTCGATGGCGTGGCGGGCGCCCGGCACCAGCACGGTTCGGATTCCCATGCGCTGCAGGTGCACGATGTCCTTGATCAGCATCGGAAACAGTGGTGCGCCGAGCAGGTCGTCCTCGATCCGCAGGACGAACAGGCGCCCACGGTAATGGCTCAGGTAGGTGAGCACGTCACGGGTCGCGGCGACGGAGGCGGCGGCGGACATGGCGCCATTGTCACCGCGCTGCACGGCCCGCTCAAGGGGCCGCGCCCGGGGGCCAGGCGTCGACGCTGCCGCCGCTCCCGTGCTACCTGATGGGTGATGAACCGGGGCAAGACCGGAAGCGGTCCCTTGTATGCGCTCGCGGAGGGATAGGTCCCTGGCATTCGGCGTGGCGGCCATCCTCCTCGTCGCGCTCGCTTTGGTGGCCGCGGCGTTCGGTCTGCAGCGGCCGCTGATGTACCCGCGGCCGCCGCGACCGGCGGTTGCGCCACCACTGCCGACCGGCGCCGAGCGGCACTGGCTCGGGCCGGCGAACGCCGTGGAGACCTGGCTGCTGCGGCCCACCGCGGCGTCTGCTCCATTCCCGCTCATCATCTACACGCACGGCAACGGCGAGCTGATAGATCATTGGATCGAACCGTTCTCCGCCATCACCGCCGCGGGCATCGGCGTGCTGCTGGTCGAATACCCCGGCTACGGCCGCTCCGGGGGCAGGCCCAGCCGGCAGTCGATCGCGGCCACGATCATCGCCGCGTACGACTTCGCGCGTGACCATCCCGACGTCGACGCCGGTCGCATCGTGGCCTACGGGCGCTCGCTGGGCGGGGCCGCCGCCTGCGTGCTCGCCGCCCAACGGCCGCTTGCGGCGCTGGTGCTGGAGTCGACCTTCACCAGTACCGCGGACCTGATGCCCCGGTTCCTGCCGCGGGCATGGGTGCTGGACCCGTTCGACAGCCTCACCGTGGTGGCTGCCCGGGTCGCGCCGACTCTGGTGCTGCACGGCGTTCGGGACCGCATCATCCCGTATACGCACGGCGAGGCACTGGCCCGTGCCGCCGAAACCGCTCTGGTGAGCATGCCGTGCGGGCACAACGACTGTCCCCGCCCCTGGAGCGCGCTGCTTCGGTTCCTGCGCCAACAGGGGATCGTTTCGTAGCGGCCTCGGTTGCACATCCGCCACGCTGCCGGTAGATTCGGCCACCACGCGATATCGCGTCGTGTGTTCCATAATTCGCCAAACTATCTGGGAGTCGCTGTGAGCCATCCCCAAGAGGCCGCGCATCGGGCGGCCACGGCATGAGCCGTCTGCACAATTTTTCCGCCGGTCCTGGAGCACTGCCGATGGCGGTGCTGGAAGAGGCTCGCGAGGCACTGCTGGAGCTGCCCGGAGCGGGCGCTTCGATCATCGAGATCAGCCATCGCTCGGACCCGTTCGCGGCGATTCTGGCGGAGACCAAGGACAACGTGCGTGCGCTGCTGGGCATCGGCGACGAGTATGAGGTGCTGCTGCTGCAGGGTGGTGCACAACAGCAGTTTGCGCTGATCCCGATGAACTTTCTCGCCGGCACGGGGCGCTGCGCCGAGTACGTGGTGAGCGGGTACTGGGCCGGCAAGGCGTACCGCGAGGCCGCGGCGGAGGGGCATAGTGCGGCCCTGTGGGACGGCGCCGGCGACGACTACCGGCGCATGCCCGGCGCGTCCGAGCTGACTCTCGACGGGCCGCGCCGCGAACGCGCCGCCTACGTCCACTACACCGCCAACGAGACCATCCAGGGCACCCAGCTCCGGGATTTGCCCGACTTCGGGCCCGTACCCGCAATCTGCGACGCCTCATCCGACATCCTCTCCCGTCCGCTGCCGATGGAGCGCTGCAGCATGCTCTATGCCAGCGCACAGAAGAACCTCGGGCCTGCGGGGCTCACCCTGGTGATCGCGCACCGCGACCTGCTGCAACGCGGCGCCCGCGGGCTGCACCCGATGCTGGACTATCGTGAGCTGGCAGCGCAGGACTCGGTGCTGAACACGCCGCCGGTATTCGCGATCTACGTTACCCTGCTGGTGACGCGCTGGATTCGGGACGAGGTCGGAGGACTGCAGGCGATGGCACGCCGCAACCGCGCCAAGGCGGAACTCCTGTATCGGGTGCTGGATGACTCCGACGGCTTCTATCGTGGGCATGCGCGGCAGGAGAGCCGGTCGCACATGAACGTCACCTGGCGACTCGCCGACGAGGAGCTGGAACGGCGCTTCCTGGAGGAGGCGGCCGCGGCCGGATGCATCGAGTTGCGCGGCCATCGCTCGGTGGGTGGCGTACGCGCTTCGCTGTACAATGCGGTGACCCCGGAGAGCTGCCGGGTACTGGCGGATTTCATGGGGGAGTTCCGGCGCCGCTACGGATAGCGCCCCAAAACCGACGCCCGAGGCGGCGCTTTTGGCCCATCCCATCCGGCACTCGGAGTGAAGTGAGTGAGGAGCATGGCAGACGGATGTTGTACCCCCGACGCAACGCGCAACGGCAACGGCGCGCGCGCCGCCGCAACCCCGGGGTCGCGGCCGGCAGCGCGGGCCACGGTCGGCGGTGCGCACGACGACGGCCGTCCCATGTGCGAGTTGCCGGCTACCACCTTCCTCATGGGGACCGATGCCGGCGACGGCTTTCCTGCGGACGGCGAGGGCCCGGTTCGCGAGGTCTCGCTGAGCGGCTTCGCCATCGATCTGTGCGCGGTAAGCAATGACGAGTTCGCCGCCTTCGTGGAGGCTAGCGGCTACGTCACCGAGGCCGAGCACTTCGGCTGGTCGTTCGTGTTCAAGAACCACGTCCCCAAGAGCGCCTTCAAGAAGCGACTGGTGCGCACGGTGCCGGGGTTGGCGTGGTGGTACGCGGTGGACCGCGCCTGCTGGAAACGCCCGGAGGGACCGGGCTCCAACGTCAGGAAGCGCGGTGGCCATCCGGTCATCCACGTCTCCCACGCCGACGCCCGAGCCTACTGCGCCTGGGCCGGCAAACGGCTGCCGAGCGAAGCGGAGTGGGAGCTTGCCGCCCGCGGCGGCCTGGAGCAGCGCAGCTACGCCTGGGGCGATGAGCTGACCCCCGGCGGCAAGCACTACTGCAACATCTGGCAGGGCAGGTTTCCCGAACACGATCGCGCCGCAGACGGTTACGCCGGCACCTGTCCGGTGCGGGCGTTCCCGCCCAACGGCTACGGCCTCTACAACGTCGCCGGGAACGTGTGGGAGTGGTGCGCGGACTGGTTCAGTCCCGACTACCACCTCACCGCAGCGCCCACCGACCCTGGCGGCCCGCCGCGCGGCAGCAACCGGGTGATGCGCGGCGGCTCCTTCCTGTGCCACCGCTCCTACTGCAACCGCTACCGGGTCGCCGCCCGCACCAGCAATTCCCCCGACAGCTCCACCGCCAACCTCGGCTTCCGCTGCGCTCGTTCGCTGTAGCCCCGCTGCGTGCGTGTTGGCCTCACCAGTAGTGCGACATACAGAGTGAGCTAATTACAGAGCAGGAAACTTACAGAGTGGCCGGTTCACCAAGTGAGCGGCTCACTCGGTGAGCTTCGCGAAGCGGGCAAAGAAATCGGGAAAGGTCTTGGCGGTGCAGCCGGGATCGGCGATGGAGATGCCGGGCGTGCGCAGCCCGGTAACGGCGAAGGCCATGGCGATGCGGTGGTCGTCGTAGGTCTCGATGCTGGCGCCACGGGGGGATGCCGGCTCGATGCGGAGGCTGCCCGCCCCCTCGTTCACGGGCACCCCGATACGGCGCAGCTCGGTAGCCATGGCGTGCACGCGATCGGTCTCCTGCAGGCGCGTATGGCCGATCCCGCGAATAGTCACCGGCCCCGATGCGAACGGCGCCATGGCTGCCAGGGTGGGCGCGGTGTCGCTGATCGCGGAAAGGTCGACGTCGATACCCGCCAGCGCCGACGGCCCCTGCACGGCGACCCCCGCGGCATCCAGCTCCACCCGGCAGCCCATCCGCCCGAGCACGTCCAGGAACGCGAGGTCGCCCTGCAGCGAGTCGCGGCCCAGGCCCGGTACCCGCACCCGCCCGCCGGTAACTGCCGCGGCGGCGAAGAAGTAGGAGGCACTGGTGGCGTCCGGCTCGATTACCAGGTCCTGCGCCCGATAGCGCTGGCCGGCCGGAATCGAGAAGCGGCGTCCGTTCTCCCCCACGGCGGCCCCGAATCGGCGCATGAGCTGCACCGTCATTGCGACGAAGGGTTCCGACACCAGCTTCCCCTCGATCTCCAGCGTCGTCGCCGCCCGCGCCAGGGGTGCCACCATCAACAGCGCCGAGATCGGCTGGCTGCTGCGCACGCCCGACACCTGCAGCTCGCCGCCCGCCAGGCCGCCGCCGCAGATCGTGAATGGCATGCGCACCGGCTGCGTGGCGGCGCTGATACGCGCGCCCTGAGCGGCGAGGGCGGTGAGCAGTTCCTCCATCGGCCGCTCCCGCATGCGCGGCGCCCCGTCTACCGTGTAGCAGCCGCTGCCCAGTGCCAGCAGCGCCGTGAGGAACCGCGCCGCCGTGCCGGCGAGGCCGACGAACAGGTCCGCCTCCGGCTCCGGCAGCATGCCGCCACGGCCGTCGACGCTGATCGTGGCCTGGTCCGGATCTTGCCGGACCTCGAGGCCGAGCGCCTGCAGCGCGGCGCCGAAGTAGTGGGTGTCGTCGCTGAACAGGGCGTTGTGCAGGGTGGAGGTGCCCGATGCCAGCGCGGCCAGGCACAGGGCGCGATTGGTCAGGCTCTTGGAGCCGGGAACGGAAACGGTCGCGTCGACCGGTCCCGCGACCGGCGTAATCGCCTGGGGAGGTTGGCGTTGATCGGCGGTGTGCGGCATGCTGGGGACGAACAGGGGCCGTGCAGCACGGCCCCGCATTCGCACCGCATGGTGCTACAGGAGTTGCACATGTACAAGACGCCGATTACCTCCGAGCAGGGGGCGCCTCCAGGCGGGCCGTATACCCCGGCGTTGCGCTGGGGAGACCTGGTATTCGTTTCCGGACAGGTGGGAGTCGACCCGGCGACCGGCCAAGCCGTCGAGGGCGACTTCAGCGCCGAAGTGCGCCGGGTCCTGGACAACGTCAGGACGCTGGTGCAGGCCGGCGGATCTTCCATGGACAAGGTGCTGAAGGTGACCGTCTATCTCACCGACATGGCGCGCTTCGCGGAGATGAACGCCGTCTACGAGGAGTACTTTCCCGAACCGCGCCCTACCCGCAGCACCGTGCAGGTGGGGCTCGCCAAGCAGTACCGCGTTGAGATCGACGTCATCGCCGGCACCTGACCGCGATCCTCCGATCGATCATCCCGGAGAGCAGGTAGAGACCACCCGCCACGAGATCCACTTCGCCGACTCGCGCACGATGGCCGCGGTCCCTGACGACTCGGTCTCCCTGGTGGTGACCTCACCGCCCTACCCGATGATCGAGTTGTGGGACGCACAGTTCGCCGCGGCCGACCCGCACATCGCGCAGGCGCTGTCAGCCGAGCGTGGCAATCAGGCATTCGAGTTGATGCATTGCCGCCTCGACGTGGTATGGCGCGAGTGTCATCGGGTGCTCCAGCCGGGCGGGTTGGCGTGCATCAACATCGGCGACGCGACGCGCAAGACCGGCGGCGAATTCCGGCTGTTCTCCAACCACAGTCGCATCCTGCACGCGCTGACAGGGCTCGGCTTCTCCGTGTTGCCCGACATCCTGTGGCGCAAGCCGACCAATGCGCCGAACAAGTTCCTCGGCTCGGGCATGCTGCCGGCAGGCGCCTACGTCACCTACGAGCACGAGTACATCCTGATCGCGCGCAAGGGCGGCCCGCGCAAGTTCTCGCCCGCCGACAGGGCCCGCCGCCGACGCAGCGCCTTCTTCTGGGAAGAGCGCAACGTCTGGTTCTCCGACGTGTGGCTCGACCTGGTCGGCGCCCGGCAGCTTCTCGGCAGCGCAGGACTCGATGATCCCGACGCCCGCGCGCGCAGCGCCGCGTACCCGTTCGAACTGGCGTACCGCCTGATCCAGATGCACTCCCTGATCGGCGACACCGTGCTCGACCCGTTCCTCGGCACCGGCACCACCACCGCCGCCGCCATCGCCAGCGGTCGCTCCAGCATCGGATTCGAAATCGAACACAGCCTCGCGCAAACAATTCGCAACACGACCGAGACCGCCGGGAAGCTGGGACACGAGTACGTACGGCGCCGGCTGGATGCCCATCTCGATTTCGTGCAATCCCGGGAGGCGGCAGGCCGCCCCTGCCGCCATGTCAACCGTCACTACGGTTTCCCGGTGATTACCGGCCAGGAAACTGACCTGCAATTCCTTATACCAGATGTAATAAGTCTTGATTCGAAAGGTAACTGTTCGACGAGTCACAGAGTTGCTCCACAACCGATTCGGGAGTCTCAGCAAGAGCTCTCATTCGGAAACACATCATGAAGATCAAGAGGCGGAACGGAACGATTGTGGCTGATCTCGACGAGGTTGAGCGGCCTTGAATCGGGACCAACTGGCTGGTCTGATCGGCTCCGGGGAGAACTCCGGTGTCGAGTTCAAGCGGGATGAGTTGCGCGCGGAGCGGGTGGCGAGAGAAATCGCTGGTCTGCTCAACCTGGAAGGTGGTCACGTTCTTCTGGGGGTGGAGGACGACGGAACGGTTACCGGGCTGTCCCGCGGTCGGCGGCAGGCCGAGGAGTGGGTGATGGAGGTGGCCCGCACCCATGTGCGTCCAGCCACGATTCCCTACTGGGAAACGGTTGAGTGGCGCGAAGGCATGATTGTCGGCGTCGTGTCACTGCCGGCGGACGCCCCGGACAAGCCCTACAAGGCGAAGCGCGGATCGGCCTGGGTTACCCAGGTGCGTGCCGGAACTACCACCCGGGACGCCACCGACGAGGAAGAGATGCGCCTCTACCAGCAGTCGGGACGGCTGCAGTACGACCGCAAGCCGGTGCCGGGCACGTCGTTTGCCGACCTCGATCCGCGCCGGCTGATCAACTACTTCCGCGACCTGCGACAACAGGACTTCCCCGAAATCGCGGACCAAGACTCCTGGACGCGGTTGCTCGTCAACACCGAGATCATGGTCGAGGGCCGCGGCCGCGCCATGGCGAGTGCGGCCGGACTGCTCCTGTTCGGGAGGAACCCCGGCCGCTACCTGCCGCAGGCGGGTGTCAGTGCGGCGGCCTACGCGGGGGTCGAGAAGGACTACGACGCGAAGGAACGGGCAACGGTGCGCGGGCCGGCGTTGTCGACTATGGCTACATCGAGGCCACCGGCCTCGGGGTGCCGCGCAAGATCGTACGGGGCATGCGCGAGCACAACGGCACCGAACCCGACCTGATCGAAGAGGACGACCGCTTCACGGTCCGGCTGTGGAAGCAGAGCCCGTCGCTGGCGCGGTAGCAGTGGTCCGAGCGATTTCTCCTTTTCAAAAGGAGAAATAACCTATATTTTCTCCTTTCAGCAAGGAGAATTAAGATGGTAGGATCGTTGCGTCAGGCTTTGGTGGAGCAGCTTGCCGACTCGCTGGGGAAGCCGCTGCCTTCGTTTACCCCGCGGCGCGTGTTCGGGCGCACCGGCCTGCCCGGCAAGGCCACGGCGGTGACCGGGATGCGGCGCGCCGGCAAGACCACCTTTCTGCATCAGCTTCGCCAGGAGCGGGTCGAGGGAGGCACCCCGCTCGACCGGCTGCCGTTCGTTTCCTTCGAGGACGAGCGCCTGGCCGGCCTGGAAGCCGGCGAGCTTGGCGTGCTGGTGGACGAGTATTACCGGCGCGTGCCACAGGCTCATGGCGCGACGGTGACGTGGTGCTTCGACGAGATTCAACTGGTGCCGGGGTGGGAACGGTTCGTGCGCCGGCTTCTCGACAGCGGCGGTTGCGAGGTGTTCGTAACCGGCTCGTCTGCCGCGCTGCTGTCGCGGGAGATCGCCACCGCGTTACGCGGTCGGGCGTGGCAGGTGCTGTTGCATCCGTTCTCCTTTGCGGAGGCGCTCCGCCACCGTGATCGGACGATTCCTGCCGGCGGCCTGCTGTGGCGCCGCGAGCGCTCCCACCTGGAACGGGCGCTGCTGGACTGGCTTGCCGTGGGGGGCTTTCCCGAAGCGCAGCGCCTCGACGCCGCCGCGCGGTTTCAGCTCGTTCGCGACTACGTGGACGTGGCCGTGCTGCGCGACGTGGTGGAGCGGCATCAGGTGCGCAACGTGACCGCCCTGCGCTGGCTGGTGCGTCACCTCCTGGGGAACGCCGCGGCAACCTTCAGCGTAGAGAAGTTTCACGCCGTCTTGCGTTCGCAGGGCCTGGCGGTTGCCCGGGATACGCTGCACCAGTTGCTCGCCCACCTGGAGGACTGCTATCTGGTGCGCCTGGTGTGGATGGAGTCGGTGTCCGAGCGCCAGCGCATGGTGAACCCGCGCAAGGCGTATCCGGTCGATCCGGGCTTGATTTCGGTGTTCGACCGTAGCGGACGCAGGAACCTCGGCCATGCCCTGGAGACCGCGGTCCTGGTAGAGCTGGAACGGCGCCGGCGTGAGGTCACCTACGTCCGCACCCCGCAAGGCTATGAAGTCGACTTCCTCGCCCGCAACGCTGACGGTTCCGTGGAACTGCTGCAGGTGTGTGCCGACCTCTCCGACGTCGGAACCGCCACCCGTGAGCTGCGCGCCCTGGCGGCCGCCGGTGAACGGTTCCCGCACGCCCGCAAGCTCCTGATCACGTTGACCGGCGACGCCGGTCCCGCGACGCCGCCCGCGGGTGTCGAGGTCCAGTCAGCCGCCGAGTGGCTGCTCGAGCCGTATCGGTAGCGTCAGGAGACGCGTATGATCTGCTCGCGGCGCGGGCCGACCGAGATCCAGCGCACCGGGATACCGGCCGCCGTCTCGATGGCGCGCACGTAGGCCTGGGCCTGGGGCGGCAGGTCGGCGAAGCGCCGGGCATCGCTGATGTCGCAACGCCAGCCCGGCAGCGTCTCGTACACCGGACGCGCCCGCTCCAGCAGCGCCGTCGACGGGAACTCGGCGCGCCGGACGCCGTCCACTTCATACGCGGTGCAGATGGGAATGGCGTCCAGGTAGCCGAGCACGTCCAGCAGGGTCACGGCCAGCTCGCTCGCGCCCTGCACCGCGCAGCCGTAGCGGGTGGCGACCGCGTCGAACCAGCCGACGCGGCGCGGGCGGCCGGTGGTGGCGCCGTACTCGCCGGCGTCGCCGCCGCGCTCGCGCAGCTCGTCGCCGCAGGGACCGCTCAGCTCGGTGGCGAAGGGCCCGGCACCGACACAGGAGGAGTACGCCTTGACCGTCGCCACCACCCGCTCGATGGCGCGCGCGGGAAGGCCGGCGCCGACCGTGGCGAACCCCGCCAGGGGTGATGAAGAGGTGGTGTAGGGGTAAATGCCGTGGTCAGGGTCGCGCAACGCGCCGAGCTGGCCTTCCAGCAGGATGCGCTTGCCGTCACGCAACGCCGCCTGCAGCAGGGTGGCGGCGTCCACCACGATCTCGCGCACCTTCGCGCCGAGGGCCAGCAGTTCCTCGACCAGCGGGTCGAGCCGCAGCGGCGCCGCGCCGTAGAGGTGTTCCAGCAGCACGTTGATGCGTGACACGGTCTGGCGCAGGCGCTTGCGCAGGTGGTCGCCGTCGAACAGGTCGCCCACCTGGATCCCTACCTTGAGGTACTTGTCGGCGTAGAACGGCGCCATGCCAGTCTGGGTGGAGCCGAACGCGGCCGCGCCGCGCCGCGCCTCCTCCAGCCGATCCAGCTCCACGTGGTGGGGCAGCACCACCTGGGCGCGCTCGGCAATCAGCACCCGCGGATTGGGCGCTCCCCGGTCACGCAACTCGGCCAGCTCCTGCAGCAGCGCAGCCACGTCCACGGCCACGCCCGGTCCGAGCAGGTTGGTGGTGTGGTCGTAGAACACCCCGCACGGGACCAGGTGCAGGGCGAACTTGCCGTACCGGTTGATGACGGTGTGGCCCGCGTTACGCCCGCCTTGAAAACGAATCACCAGGTCGGACGACTCCGCCAGGTAGTCGCACAGCTTGCCCTTGCCCTCGTCGCCCCAGTTGGCGCCGACCACGGCCGTTACCGGCATTGCACGCTCCTCGACCGCGCCCTCGCCATTGTCACGCCGGACCCCGCCGCCGGGACGCCGCCCGCGCGGCAATCACGGACCCGCCCGATCGCGTGACCTCCCCGGGCCCCGCCGCAGCGTCCCCGTGGCCGCCCGCAACGGCTTGCGCCGCAGATTCGTGAGCCACCGCCACGCCGCTCCCGGCCTCGGCAACGCCGGTGGACGCCAAGGGGGCGTGCCCGGCACGGCGGTGTGCAATGCAGGCTTGAACGAAG
Organism: Spirochaetia bacterium; assembly: GCA_965203905.1. Classification (GTDB taxonomy): domain Bacteria; phylum Spirochaetota; class Spirochaetia; order SZUA-6; family Bin103; genus Bin103. Next base: position 998,581 of record CBDBDQ010000005.1, read on the forward strand.
CCGTGAAACAGCGGATTCGGATTCGCCGGGCGGCTGGTGAACTCGGGATGGAACTGCACCCCGATGAAGAAGGGATGCTGCGGCAGCTCGGCCACCTGCACGATCGGCTGCCCGGGCGCCCAGCCGGAGAAGACCATGCCGTTGTCCTCGAACACCTTGCGATACCACGGATTGAACTCGTAACGGTGGCGGAAGCGTTCATCCGCCCGCAACGCGCCGTACAGCTCGGCGACCCGCGACCCCTCCTGCAGCGCCACCGCGTGCCGGCCCAGACGCATCGAGCCGCCGATGCCCTCGATCTCGTACTGCTCCGGCAGCAGGCAGACGACCGGATCGGTGGTGCCGGCGTCGTTTTCCGTGGTGTTGGCGTGCCCCATGTCGCAGCACTCGCGGGCGTACTCCACCATCGCCGCCTGGAAGCCGTAGCAGATTCCCAGCATTGGCAGGCCGCTGGTGCGGGCGTGGGTGATGCAGGAAATCTTGCCCTCCCAGCCGCGGCGCCCGAAGCCGCCCGGCACGATCAGACCGTCCAGCTTGCCGAGCTGCGCCATGGCAGCTTGCAGGCGCTCGTCACGCCCGCCGGCGTGCTCGACGGCGTCGGACGACACGTCTACCACCTCCACCGTGACCCCGCTGGCGCAGCCGGCGTGCTCCAGTGCGCTGAGAATGCTGGCGTAGGTGTCGCGCGGTCCCAGGTACTTGCCGGCCAGGCCCACCACCACCCGCTCCGTCGCACTGGTCAGCCGCTGCAGGTAGCTCGCAAGGTTTACGCGCGGGCGCCGCGGGCGGAGCGGCAGATCGAAGTAGCGCAGCGTCAGCTCGTCGACGTTCTGCGACGCCAGATGGGGCAGTACCTGGTAGACCGACTTCTGGGTGTGCAGATCGATCACGTTGCGCTCCGGCAGGCGCAGGCGCTGCGCCAGCTTGCGCAGCACCCCGCGCTCCACCGGATTCTCGCTGCGGCACACCAGCATGTGCGGCTTGACGCCCATCTGCATCAGCATCTGGGTGCCGTGCTGAGCCGCCTTGCTCTTCTGTTCGTTCAGATGCGATGCCTCGATGATCCACGCCAGGTTGATGAAGAACACGTTGCGCTCGCCCTCCTGGTAGGCGAGCTCGCTCATCGCCGAGAGGTAGGGCCGGTTCTCCTCGTCGCCCACCGTGCCGCCGATCTCCACCAGGGTGATGTCGGCCCGGTAGGCCAGCGACGACTCGCGCACGAAGCGGATCACCTCACCGGTAACGTGGGGGTAGAACTGGACGTCGGAACCGGAAAACTGGCCGCTGCGTTCCAGCTCGTTGATGCGCCGCGCCAGGCGCCCGTTGGTGAAGATGTTGTACTCCGACAGGCTCTTGTCGACGAAGCGCTCATAGGTGCCGATGTCCATGTCGCACTCGGTGCCGTCGTCGAGCACGAACACCTCGCCGTGGCGGTACGGGCTCAGCGTACCGGCGTCCTCGTTGAAGTAGCCGTCCATCTTGATCAGGTTGGTGCGATAGCCGCGCTCCTCCAGGAGCACCGCGAGGCCGGCCGAGAACACTCCCTTGCCGAGGCCGCTGATTACGCTGCCGGTGACGATGATGAACCTGGTCTGGCCGGGGCGATAGCCGGGCGGCTGAATCGAGTACTCCTCGCCGGGATCGGAGCGGCCGCTCAAGGCCAGCAGGGCGTCGGGAATGCGCGTCACGCGGCGCTGACCTGCAGCACGTGCTTGAGCTTGTTGCCGTAGTAGGAGGCAAGGTGCGGGTGGTGCACGAAAATCTCCCGGTCATCGTACTCCAGCGTCATGTAGGACTTCGACGGGATGATCGGCACGTCCGGAAAATTGTAGATCTTCACCGTGCGGGCCAGCATTTCTTCCAATGAAAGGCGGCGGCGCTCGGCAGTGTACAGCGGTGACGTGTCCAGTCCATAAGCCTCGATCCGTTCCAGGTTGGCTGTCACCCGGTCCTCCAATTCCTCACGGCTCATCTTGTAGCGGTCGTCCAGCGACGCGAACACCAGGGTGCTCTCGTATACCCGCATCAGCTTGCCCATTTGTTCCCGCACCAGGGCCGCCATCTCGCGCGCCCGCGGGGCACGGTCAATCGGAATCCCTTCGCCGAAGCGAATCAGGACCCGCGAACGCTGATCGCGGATGCGCCGGGCAAAGGGCATCTTCATGAACGCGTAGTAGTGGTCGTACACGTACTTGGCGAACTTGCTCTTGCGCGAGCGTGCCTGGTACTCGCGGAACACGATGTCCTCGGGAATCCGTTCATAGGAGATGTTCACCGGCACGTACCGGGCGTTCTCGATCTGCAACTGGCGCACCGCGGTGCGCAACACCAGGAACACGTAGGGTGACAGGTCGGCAAACTCTCCCGAGTAGGAGCGCCCGTACTTTACCTCGCCGGTGACACGGTCCGGCTCGTAGCCCGGGAAGATCATCAGGTGCAGGCCCTCGGCCAGCACCTTCTTGATTTGCTCCAGGTACATCTTGTTGTACTGCTCCTTGGTGAGCACGAAGGGCTTGGTGCCCAGCACTTTCAGCAGCAGGTTGGCCAGCCAGTGCCTGGCGTAGAACGAGCGCCGGTCGCGAATCATCATGAACGCCCCGCACTTGCGCAGGAAGGTGTCCACCGGACCGACGTACAGGTTCTCACCGGCCTGAATCGCGGTGCGGATGTAGCGCTGCGCCAGATAGGTCTGCAGCAGCATCCAGTCGTACTCGCTCTGGTGGTTGGGAATGAAGATGAGCTGGTGACCGGCGCGCGCCTGTTCATGCACCGCGTCGAGGCCCTCGATCTCGACCCCGGTGAAACAGTTGCCGAACAGGATCACCTCCACCGTGTTGGCGGTGTTGACCACGTAACGGTCGCTGCGCCGGTGGTGCAGCAGATGCAGGATCTCGTCCGCCGACAGATCTTGTCTCATGGGCAGGGCGTGAACGTGGCCAGCGTCGGCTACCAGTAGCTGGCGATCAGGTTCTCGAACTGCTCCTGACGCCCCGATGAGGGCCGCGGCTCGCCGGCCTCGAGCACCCACCGCTCGAGCTCGCCGAAACCGACCGCGCCGCGCTCGACCTGGGCCCCGATGCCGGCGTCGAAACTGGCGTAGCGCGCCCGCCGCCACTCATCCAGAGTGCCCTCGGCGAGAATGCGCTCGGCGATCAGCAGGCCGCGCGCGAACGCGTCGATGCTGCCCACGTGGGCGGCGAACATGTCCCTGACGTCCGTCGACTCGCGCCGCAGCTTGGCGTCGAAGTTGAACCCGCCCGGCGCGATGCCGTCCTGGCGCAGCACGATCAGCATCACGGCGCTGGTGATGGCGAGATCCAGGTTGAACTGGTCGGTGTCCCAGCCGATCAGTGGATCGCCGGTGTTGGCGTCGATCGATCCCAGTAGGCCGGCGTCGGAAGCGGTCTGCAGCTCGTGGGCGAAGGTGTGGCCGGCCAGCGTGGCGTGGTTGCACTCGAGGTTGAGCTTGAACTGGTCGAGTCCGTAGCCGCGCAGGAAGCTGAGCACGGCCGCCGCGTCGAAGTCGTACTGGTGGGTGGTAGGCTCCTTCGGCTTCGGCTCGATCAGCAGGGTACCGGTGAAGCCGAGTTCGCGCCGGTAGTCGGCCGCCATCTGCAGGAAGCGCGCCAGATGCTCCTGCTCGCGCTTCATGTCGGTGTTGAGCAGCGTGGCGTAGCCCTCGCGGCCGCCCCAGAACACGTAATTTGCACCCCCCAGACGGTGCGTCACCTCGAGTGCCTTCTTCACCTGCGCCGCGGCGTAGGCGAAGACGTGGGCGTCCGGGTTGGTGGCGGCCCCGTTCATGTAGCGCGGATTGGAGAACAGGTTGGCGGTGCCCCACAGCAGCCGGATGCCGGTGTCGCCCTGCAGCTCTTCCGCCAGATCCACGACCCGGTCGAGGTTGCGGTTGGTCTCGGCCAGCGTGGCCCCCTCGGGGGCGATATCGCGGTCGTGGAAGCAGTAGTAGCCGAGCCCGAGCTTCTGGATGAACGCGAACGCCAGGCGCATGCGGCGCAACGCGTTGTCCAGGGAGTCGCTGCCGTCATCCCAGGGACGCACCAGGGTGGGCAGCCCGAAGGGATCCATCCCGCTGCCGCGGAAGGTGTGCCAGTAGGCCACGGAGAAACGGAAGTGCTCCGCCATGGTCTTGCCGGCGACCACCCGCTCCGGCTCGTAGTAGCGGTAGCTGAGCGGGTCGCGGGAATCGGGACCTGCGTAACGGATCGGATCGATGTCGGCGAAGTAGTCTTCCATGGACGCCCTCCCGACCCTACGGCAATCGGCGCCCCGGCGTCTACCCCGCGGCGCCGCTTCGGGGCTGTTGCCAGCGTGCCCGGACAGGCTACAATCGGCGCCGCCATGCCATTGGTACCGATGCGCGTCCTACTCGATCATGCCGCCGAAAACGACTACGGACTGGCGGCCTTCAACGTCAACAACATGGAACAGATCCAGGCGATCATGGAGGCGGCCGCCAACACCGAGTCGCCGGTCATCATCCAGGCCTCGCGCGGCGCGCGCAGCTACGCCCAGGACGCGTACCTGCGCCACCTGATGCTGGCGGCGGTAGAGCTGTATCCGCAGATCCCGGTCGCCATGCACCAGGATCACGGCAACAGCCCGGCCACCTGCCGCAGCGCCATCCAGCAGGGGTTCACCTCGGTGATGATGGACGGCTCGCTGGCCGAGGATGCCAAGACCACCACCGACTACGACTACAACGTGCGCGTGACGCGCGAGGTGGTAGGGGTGGCCCATGGCCGGGGAGTTACCGTGGAGGGCGAGATCGGCGTCCTCGGATCGCTGGAGACCGGCATGGGCGACAAGGAGGATGGCCACGGCGCCGAGGGCGCCCTGACCCGCGAGCAGCTCCTGACCGATCCGGACGAGGCCGAGCAGTTCGTGGCCGAGACCGGGGTGGACGCCCTGGCGGTGGCGATCGGCACCAGCCACGGCGCCTACAAGTTCTCGCACCAGCCGGACGGGGAAGTGCTGGCCATGGCCCGCATCGAGGAGATCCACCGGCGGCTGCCCAACACCCACCTGGTGATGCACGGCTCCTCCTCGGTGCCGCAGCACCTGCAGGACCTGGTCAACGCCTACGGCGGCGCCATCCGCCAGACCTGGGGCGTGCCGGTGGAGGAGATCCAGCGCGGCATCCGCCACGGGGTACGCAAGATCAACGTCGACACCGACAACCGGCTGGCGATGACGGGGGCGATCCGCAAGGCGCTGCACGAGGACACCGCCGGCTTCGATCCGCGCGACCTCCTCAAGGCCGCCCGCGCCGCGATGCAGGAGGTGTGCGAGGCGCGCATGACCGCCTTCGGCCAGGCCGGCAACGCTCCCCGCGTACCGCAGGTGACGCTGGAACAGATGGCGCAGCGCTACGACTCGTAACGCGGCGACCGCCTAGCCGTCGTCAGCCGCCGGCGTGGCGGCGCAGTTGGCCGCAGGCGGCAGCCACTTCCTGGCCTTTTTCCTTGCGCACCGTGACCGGGACGGCGGCGGCGCGCAGCACTTGTGCGAAGCCGTGGACGCGGCCTGACGACGGCCGCCGCAGCTGGTCCAGTTCGGGCACCGGATTGTAGGGGATCAGGTTGACCTTGGCCGGCGCGGGGCAACGCTCCCGCAGCAGTTGCGCCAGCCGCCGCGCCGCCTCTTCCGAGTCGTTGATACCCTCCAGCAGCACGTACTCGAAGGTCACCGTCCTGCCGGTGGAGCGCGCGTAGGCACCGGCGGCGGCGACTATCTCGGCCACCGGCCAGCGCCCCGAGGTAGGCACCAGCCGTTGCCGCAGCCGGTCGTCCGCGGCGTGCAGGCTGACCGCCAATCCTACCGGGAGCGCGAGTTGCGCCAGCCGCTCGATGCCGGGCACCAGCCCCACGGTGCTGACGGTAATGCGCCGGGCGCTGAAGCCGAACCCGTCGCCGGCGCACAGCAGTGCCAGCGCTCCGCTCAGAGCCGGGTAGTTGGCCAGTGGCTCGCCCATGCCCATGAACACCAGGTTGGTCAGCGGCCCCAGCTCGCGCTGCACGATCGCTACCTGGTCCACCATCTCGCCCGTGCTGAGGTTGCGCGCCAGACCCTGCAAGCCCGAGGCGCAGAACACGCAGCCCATGGCGCAGCCCACCTGGCTGCTCACGCACACCGTGTGCCGCGCCCGCGGCCCGGGTCCGGCAGCGGACCGCGGCTCGTAGATCGACACCGTCTCCACCAGTTGTCCGTCACCGGCCTGGAGCAACAGCTTGCTGGTCATCCGGTCGCGGGAGACGGAGCGGCTGCGCTCGGTGAGACCGTAGGGGGTGAGATCCCGCTCCAGCCGTTCCCGCAGCGGCGCCGGCAGTTCCGACATGGCGGAAAACGAGGCCGTGTGGCGGCGGAACAGATGGCGTTGGATCTGGCGCGCGCGGTAGGCGGGAGCCCCGAGCGCGCGCAGGTAGTCGGTCCATTCCGCAGCGTCGAGGCCGGTGGCGGCGCGGCGTGGCGCGGGGGGCCCGGGGCTCTGCGCCAATCGACAGGGCCTCAGCGGCGCGGGCGGTAGATGTGGGTGCTCTGGCCGAAGAACATGTCCGCGGCTTCCATCACCGTCTCGCTGAGGGTCGGGTGCGGATGAATCGACAGCCGCAGGTCGGTGGCGAGGGCGGCCATCTCCACCGCCAGCACCCCCTCCGCGATCAGCTCCCCGGCGCCGGCGCCCACCACGCCCATCCCCAGCACCCGTTCGTTGCCGGGATCGACCACCAGCTTGGTCAGACCGTCCGGGCGCCCCATGGTGGTGGCGCGGCCGGATGCCGCCCACGGGAACCGCAGCACGCTCACCTCGCGGCCCTGCTCGCGCGCCGCGCTCTCGGTGAGCCCGCACCAGGCCACCTCGGGGTCGGTGAACACCACCGCCGGGATCGCCTGCGGTTCGAAGGCCACCTTCAATCCGGCGGCCGCTTCCGCGGCGGTGCGCCCCTCGTGGGTGGCCTTGTGCGCCAGGCCGGGCTCCCCCGCCACGTCGCCGATGGCGTACACCCCCGCGTGCGAGGTCTCGCGTTTTTCGTCGGTGGGTATGAAGCCGCGCTGGTCGCAGGCGATGCCGAGCTGCTCCAGACCCAGCTCCTCCGTGTTGGGGGTGCGGCCCACGCTCATCAGCACCTTGTCGAAGGTCTCGGTGACCGCCCCGTCCGGCGTCGCCAGTGCGGCCGTGATGCCGGCGCCGGTCTCCTCCAGCGACTCGACCCGGGTAGCGACGTACACCTTGGCGAAGCGTCCATCCAGTTGCCGCGCCAGCACCCCGGCAAGGTCACGGTCGGCGCCCGGCAGCAGCCCGGGGAGCATCTCCACCACCGTCACCCGGGAACCGAGCGCGGCGTAGACCGAGCCCAATTCCAGACCGATGTAGCCGCCGCCGATCACCAGCAGCGACGCGGGGATGTCCGGCAGCTCCAGGGCGCTGGTGGAGTCCATCATCCGCTCGCTGTCCAGCCACAGCGACGGGACCCGCGCCGGCCGCGACCCGGTGGCGATGACCGCGTGATCGAAGCTCACGCTCTGGCGGCCGGCGCTGCCGGTTACCAGCAGCGTGCCCGGGCCGCTGAAGCGGGCACGGCCCTGCAGGTAATCGACCTTGCGCTGGGCGCTCAGGGTGCCCAGTCCGCCGGTCATCTTGCTCACCACGCCGTCCTTCCAGGACCGCAGCCGGTCGAGATCGATCCTGGGCTTGCCGAAGCGTACTCCCCATTCGCGCGCCGCCTGCGCCTCGTGCAGCAGCTTGGCGACGTGCAACAGTGCCTTGGATGGGATGCACCCGCGATACAGGCACACCCCTCCGGGGTTGGGCTCGGCATCGATCAGGGTGACCCGCAGACCCTGGTCGGCGGCCATGAACGCCGCCGCGTAGCCGCCGGGGCCGGCGCCGATCACCGCCAGATGGGAACGATCCGCCACCGCTTCAGCCCTCCAGCGCCAGCAGCAGCGGCTGCTCCAGAGCCTCCACCACCCAGCGCAGGAAGCGGATGCCGTCGGCGCCGTCGATCAGCCGGTGATCGTAGGTGAGCGACAGCGGCAGGCGCAGGCGCGGCACGAACTCACCGTCCTGCAAGACCGGCTCCCAGGCGGCGCGCGAGACGCCCAGAATCGCGACCTCGGGCGCGTTGACGATCGGCGTGAAGTGGGACCCGCCGATACCGCCCAGGTTGGAGATGGTGAAGGTCCCGCCCTGCATCTCCGCCACCGTGAGCTTGCGGGCGCGGGCACGCGCGGAGATCTCGCCGAGGGAACGCGCGATTTCGACGATGTTCATCCGGTCGGCGTCGCGGATCACCGGGACCAGCAGGCCGCGCTCCGTGTCCACGGCGATGCCGATGTGGTAATAGCGCTTGTGCACCACCTCGGCACGCTGCAGGTCGACGCTGGCGTTGAACTGCGGAAACAGCTTGAGGGCGGTGGCGACGACCTTTACCAGGATCGCGGTCACGGTGAGCTTGCCGCCGGCAGCCTCGGCGCGCGCGCCGTACTGCTTGCGCAGGCGTTCCAGCTCGGTGATGTCCGCCTTGTCCTGCTGGGTCACCGCGGGAATCGTCTGCCAGGCCGCCGTGAGGTGGGTGGCGGTGGTACGGCGCACGGCGTTCATCGCGGTACGCTCGATCGGTCCCCACTGGGCGAAGTCGGGGAGCGGCGGCGCGGCCGGCAGGGCGCCGGCCGCGGGTGCCTGCAGCAACCGCTTGGCGGTAGCCTTTACGTCGTCGAGGAGAATGCGGCCGCCGGGCCCGGTACCGGCGACGGCATCGATGTCGACGCCGATCTCGCGCGCCAGGCGGCGCACGGCCGGGGTGGCCGGAATCGGGCGTGCAGCGGATGGCTCCTCGGCCGCGGCAGCCTCCGGTTGCGCCGCCGGCGGCGCGGGAGCGGGCGCCGGGTCCGGCGGCGGCGCCGTCCCCGCAGCGGAGCCGGCCGGTGGCGCGGGTGGATCCGGGGAGGCGGCGGCACTGGCGGAGTCGCCGCTGGCGGGCTCCGAGTCCGCGGACTCCGGACTGGCAGACTCCAGACTGGCAATGGTATCACCCACGTTGATGGTGTCGCCCGCCTTGACGTGAATGGCGGTCACCACCCCGGCCTCAGGGGCGGGCACCTCCACTACCGCCTTGTCGGTCTCCAACTCCACCAACGGTGCGTCCTTCTCTACCTGGTCTCCGGGACTCACCAGCACGGCGGCCACGTCGCCGGCTTCTATGTTTTCACCGAGTTCCGGAAGTCTGACGTCGATTGCCATCGATCCTCCGCCCACAGCACGGCGCACCTCCACCGTGCATGGAGCCGTTATCCGCGCGAAGATAACACCGATAGCTCGCGATTGTCAGGTGTGGAAGGTGCCTGTGCCTGCTGTGCTGCTCACCAGTGCTCACCACAGGGACAAGGCAGCAGTGGGTCGTCGACTGCGACCTGGGAGGGGGCGTGGACCGCGTGAACCGCCGTGCGCGTCAATCGCCGTCGTCGTCGGACTGGGCCAGACGGCGCTCCAGTTCCGCGATGCGCTCCTCGGCGGCGGCAAGCTCGGCCCGTTGCCGCTCCAGCGCCGTGTCCTTTTCGGCCCGCTCTCGCGCCAGCGCCGCGTCCTTCTCGGCGAGCGCCGCTTCCTGTTCGGCCCGTTCTCGCGCCAGCGCCGCGTTCTCGCGCTTCATCCGCCCCCACGTCTCGGTGACCTCGTCCTCCAGCGCCATCGAGTCCGCCACCTCCACGCTCGCCACCGCTCCCTCCAGCCGCCGCAGTACCGGCCGGTAGTGCTCCGGTATCTCCCGCTCGTCCACCTCCAGCACGTGCCGGTCGCCCGGCACCCGCAACTCCTGGTCGAACACGCTCAGCAGCCGCTCCAGGTCCGTCCTCCGCCGCGACGCCAGCAGCGGCACCTGCACCACCCAGCAGTCGTGGCTCAACGCTTCCACGAACTCCTCCCGCTCGCTCAGCCGCTCCCCGCTCACCCCGTCCACGTACTCCCGCGCCACCCGCAGCACCGTCGCCGCCGTGCGCGGCAGGCACTCGCCCAGGATGTAGATCGCCCGCAGCGGCCGATGCCGCCGCCGCCCGTCCGTACCCACGTCGTAGTTGTCGCGGTCCGCGTAGTGCCGGCCCAGGTACTCGCGAAACCGCATCACCTCGTCGGTGAAGCGCGCCTTCTGTACTTCCACCAGCACCCGCAGCCGCTCGCCGGCGACCGTGCGCACCGTCGCCGCGAAGTCCACCCGCCGCACCGTCAGCAGCTCCCCCGTCGGACCCGGCGGCGACGCGCGCACCGAGCTTTCCTGTGGCAGCGCCTGCAGGCTCTCCACCTCCTCGTCCAGCACCGCCCCGACCAACAGGCGGGCGGCTGCCTGATCGTCCATCAGGTACTTGAAGGCAGCGTCGTACATCGGGTTGGCGATGCGCATCGCTTCACATTAGCTCTCAGGCCGCAGGCCGGCAACAGGCTCGCTCTTGCTCATCTTGCTCACACAACGCTAACGGTTGCCTAACACGGCGCTAAGGGAGGTTCGAGACGCTGCCGGCTCCGGGATCCACGTGCGCAACGATTATCGATTCGATGCACTCCTCGCGGAGGTTGTGGGCACCTTTGCGCTGGTGTTCGCCGCCACCGGTTCGATCATGGTCAACGACCTGTCCGGTGGCACAGTCACGCACATCGGAGTTGCCGCCGCCCCCGGCCTGGTGGTCGCGGCCATGATCTACGCGGTGGGTGACATCTCGGCGGCTCACTTCAACCCGGCCGTGACCGTCGGCTTCTGGAGCGTGGGCCGCCTGCCGACGCGGCTGGTGGTGCCGTACCTGCTCAGCCAGGCGGTCGGTGCCGTGCTGGCCAGCCTGGCCCTGTGGCTGCTGTTGCCCGATGACCGCGGTCTGATGGGCGCGCACGTACCGGCCCTGCCGGCAGGCGCCTCAGTGGCGATGGAGGTGATACTCACCTTCTTCCTGATGTTCGTGATTCTCGGCGTGTCCGGGTACCTCAACGCGGCTCCGGCCGCCGCGCAGATCAACCGCCAACCCTCCTCGGGTCTGGCGGTGGGCGCGGTGGTGGCACTGGCGATCTGGTTCGCCGGGCCTACCAGTGGCGCCTCGATGAATCCGATCCGTTCGTTCGCGCCGGCATTGTTCGCCGGCGAGCCGCTGCGCTACCTCTGGATCTACGTTACGGGTCCAATCGGAGGCGCGCTCCTCGCCGGCGTGGTGGGCCGCCTCATTCGCAAGGCCAGCCGGACCGTAACCTGAACGTCCCTCGCCACTGTGCCACGGCTTGCCGGCCCGCTCAGGTCAGATCATTGCGGATCTCGTCGGCGTAGGCGGCCAGCTCGTCGCGCACGCGGCGGAACTCGGCGGCGATTTGCGCCTCGCTGCCGGTGGCCTTGGCGGGGTCACTGAAGCTGCGGTGCAGGTGCCGTCTGGCACCGGGCAGCAGCGGGCAGCGTTCACGTGCGTCGTCGCACACGGTCACCACCAGATCGAACGGCTGTCCGACGTAGTCTTTGACGTGGTTGGAAGTATGGCCGGAGATGTCGATTCCCGCCTCGGCCATTGCGGCCACGGCGCGCGGATTCAGGCCGTGCGGGTCGACGCCCGCGGACGCCACGTCGAACGCGGTCTCCCGGCCCAGGTACCCGTGCAGCATCTGCGAGCGGCACGAGTTGCCGGTGCACAGCACCAGGATTCTTGGCATGGTCGGGGAAAACAGGAAGTCCCGCCGCGAGCACTCAACGGGCACCACGCGGCGGGACGTTTGTTCGGTTCAGCTTCAGCTTGAAGCCGCGTCGGCGACGGCGTCCAGCCAGGCCTGCTTGGCGGCGTCGAGCGCCATCCGGTTGGCCGGGAAGTAGCCGACGTCCACCACCTCCTCGTTGACGTAGGTCAGATAGAAGGCGACGAAGGCCGCCACCTGCGGCTTCTCCATCATGATGTCGCCAGTGGTGTAGATGAACAGCGGACGCGCCAGCGGATAGGAAGCGTCGTCCACGCTCTCCTTGCTCGCCTCGACGCCGTCGATGTTGAGCACCCGCAGCTTGTCGGCGTTCTCGGAGTAGTACGCATAGCCGAAGAATCCCACCGAGTAGGGTCCGCCCAGCACGCCCTGCACCAGGATGTTGTCATCCTCGCTCATCTGCAGGTTGCCGGCGCTCAGGATCGGCTCCTCATCCTCGTCGAACACCTCTTCCACGAAGTAGTCGAAGGTGCCGCTGTCGGTGCCGGGAATGAAGCGCTGAATCGGCTCATCGGGCCAGGCCGGGTTGATGTCGCTCCAGTTGGCGGCGGTGCTGAACAGTGCCGAGAGCTGCTCCATGGAGACGTCGTCGGCGAACGTGTTGTCCTTGCTGACCACCACCGCAAGCGCGTCGGTACCGACGCGCATCTCGATCGGCTCCCGGCCGATGGAGTTGCAGGAGTCCACTTCCTTCGGCTTGATCGCTCGACTGGCGTTGGAGACGTCGGTCTCGCCCGCGGTGCAGAAGCGCTCGAAGCCGGCGCCGCTGCCGATGCTGTCGACGGTGATGTTGCCCGCGAAGCCCTCGTCCTTGAACCGTTCCACCATGCGCTCGGACAGGGGAAACACGGTAGAGCTGCCGGCCGTGACGATGTTGCCGGGCACCTCCAGGGGGTCGATTCCGGGAAGCATGGGGTCATCCGACTCCTCCAGAATGAATGCCCAGCCGGCATCCTCTTCACCGCCACCCCCTGCGCCCGCGAGGGCACCCGTAAGCAGCAACGCAAGGGCCAGCAGAGCGCCAGCCGGTCGCACCAGGATAGATGAACGAGACAAAGAACTCTCCTTATCGAGGGATTAGCTGTCGATAAGGTAGGGCCGCGGCTTTAGGCTTCTGCTAGAGCACTGTTAGGGTTGTGTGAGGCCGGCCGCTGCCGGCCCTCATGCTGACGGGCGCCTCAGCGCGTGAGCGTGTCCGGGGCCTCGGGATCCACCTCCAGGTCGGTCAGCGCCCGCTGCGCCAACTCCGGCGCCACCTCGCCGGCGTCGGCCAGCGCGGTGAGCGCCGCCACCGTGATGTGGCGCGCATCGACCTGGAAGAAGTCGCGCAGCGCGTCCCGGGTCTCGCTGCGCCCGAAGCCGTCCGTCCCCAGGGCCACCAGCGGTCCCGGCAGATGGCTCGCCAGTGCCCGCGGCAGCACCTTCAGGTAGTCGGAGGCCGCGACGCAGACCCCCTGCTCGCCGGCGAACACCTGCTGCAGGTAGCTCTGGCGGCGCTCCCCCGGATGCAGCGCGTTCCAGCGCTCCACCGCGTTGACGTCCTGGTACAGCTCCTTGTAGCTGGTCACGCTCCACACGTCGGCGGCCACCCCGTAGCGGCGCAGCAGCCCCTGTGCGGCGCGTGCCTCGTTGAGGATGGTGCCGCTGCCGAGCAGGTGGGCACGTGGCTTGCCCTTCGCCGCCCGTGCCCGCGTCAGGCGGTAGATGCCGCGCAGGATCCCCTCGCGGGCGCCCTTGGGCATCGCCGGCATCGGGTAGTTCTCGTTCATCACCGTGAGGTAATAGAAGAGATCCTCCTGCTGCACGTACATGCGCTTGATACCGTCGCGGATGATCACCGCCAGCTCGTAGGCGTAGGCCGGGTCGTACGCCTTGAGGTTGGGAATGCTCAGCGCGGCCACGTGGCTGTGTCCATCCTGGTGCTGCAGCCCCTCGCCGTTGAGTGTCGTGCGCCCGGCAGTCCCGCCCAGAAAAAAACCCTTGGCGCGCATGTCGCCGGCGGCCCAGATCAGGTCGCCCACGCGCTGGAACCCGAACATCGAGTAGAAGATGTAGAACGGTATGGTGTTGATGCCATGGGTGGCGTAGGCGGTGCCGGCGGCGATGAAGCTGGAGAATGAACCCGCCTCGGTGATGCCCTCCTCCAACACCTGGCCGTCGGTGGCCTCGCGGTAGTAGAGCAGGTTCTCCTTGTCCACCGGCTCGTACAACTGGCCCAGGCTGCTGTAGATGCCCACCTGGCGAAACAGCGCTTCCATGCCGAAGGTGCGCGCCTCGTCCGGGACGATGGGCACCAGCAGCTTGCCCAGCTCGTTGTCGCGCAGCAGCTTGGAGAGGATGCGCACGAACACCATGGTGGTGGACACCGCGCGCTCGTCGGTGCCGGCGTAGAACTCGCGGAACAGCTCCTCCGGCGGGGCCGCCAGCGGCGCTGCCTTGCGGCTGCGGCCGGGCAGGTAACCGCCCAGGGCCTGGCGCCGCTGGTGCAGGTAGCGCAGTTCCTCGCTCTCCTCCGGCGGCCGGTAGAAGGGAGCCTTGGCCACCTGGTCGTCGGAGATGGGAATCCCGAACCGGGTGCGGAAGGTGGCGAGCTCGTCCTCGTTGAGCTTCTTCTGCTGGTGGGTGACGTTCTTGCCCTCGCCGCCCTCACCAAGCCCGTAGCCCTTGATGGTCTGCGCCAGCACCACGGTAGGTGCGCCGCGGTGATTCATCGCGGCGGCGTAGGCCGCGTACACCTTCTCGGGATCGTGACCGCCGCGGCGCAGCTTCTGCAGCTGCTCGTCCGAGTGGTTCCTGACCATCTCCAACAGGCGCGGGTCGGTGCCGAAGAAATCGTTGCGGATGTAGTCGCCGCTGGCCACCGTGTACTTCTGGAACTGGCCGTCGACCGTCTCGTTCATGCGCCGCACCAGCACCCCGTCGCTGTCCTTTTCCAACAGCGGGTCCCAGTCGGCGCCCCAGATCACCTTGATCACGTTCCAGCCGGCGCCGCGGAACGCCGCCTCCAGCTCCTGGATGATCTTGCCGTTGCCGCGCACCGGACCGTCCAGACGCTGCAGGTTGCAGTTGATCACCCAGATCAGGTTGTCCAGCTTCTCGCGCGCGGCCAGCGTGATCGAGCCGAGCGACTCCGGCTCGTCCATCTCGCCGTCGCCGAGAAACGCCCACACCTTCTGCGCCGAGGTGTCGTGGATCCCGCGGTCGTGCAGGTAGCGATTGAAGCGCGCCTGGTAGATCGACATGATCGGGGTCAGCCCCATCGACACCGACGGCGAGAACCAGAAGTTGGGCATCAACCAGGGATGGGGATAGGACGACAGCCCGCCGCCCGGCTGCAGCTCCCGGCGGAAGTTCTCGAGCTGCTGCTCGGTGAGCCGTCCCTCCAGGTAGGCGCGGGCGTACATGCCCGGGGCCGAGTGTCCCTGAAAGTAGACGATATCGCCGCCGCCCGGTGCCTCCGGCCCGCGCAGGAAATGGTTCTGCGCCACTTCGATCAGGGTGGCGCCGGACGCGAACGAGGAGATGTGGCCACCGATGTTGTCGGAGTTCTTGTTGGCGCGCACCACCATCGCCATGGCGTTCCAGCGGATCATCGACTTGATGCGGCGCTCGATCTCACGGCGGCCGGGAAATACCGGCTGCAGCACGAATGGAATGGTGTTCACGTAGGCGGTGTTGGCGGAGAATGGCAGCGCCGCTCCACGCCGGCGGGCATGGCGCTGCAGCTCGGTGAGCAGATAGCGGGCGCGCTCGGCGCCACCGCTGCGGATCACGTACTCGAGGGAATCGATCCATTCGCCGAGTTCCTCGTCCGGCATCGGGGTCGCCGCGTCTCCGCGGCCGTTGGCGCCGGCGGCGGGCAGCTCCAGCCCGGGGGCCGGCGCCTGTCCGTTGCCGGTAAGCTGATCGACGTTCGTGTCACTCATCAGTTCACTCTCTTCGGGTGCGCGCCGCTGCGGCATACGCCACCCATGACGGCCATGGTACCGCCAGCGGCCAAGCCCTCGCCGCTACCGAATCCCACCCTGCACCGTACCATAAGAATACCGGTCCACCAACGTGCCGACATCCCCGGTTGCGGTGGCAACGGTGACCCGCATCGGTGCGCAGCGCGCCGCGGGTCGAGCGTGCCGCATCAGCCGCCGGCCCGTTCCAGGGCTTCCATTTCCTCGGCCGTCAGATTCAACTCGGCGGCCGCGGCGTTGTCGGCGAACTCCTGTGCGGTGCGCGCACCCACCAGGGGAAACACGTTCAGGCCGCTGCCGAACAGATACGCCAGCGCCACCTGCGCCACGCTCACCCCGCGCTGTGCGGCGATCTCGGCGGCAGCGTCGTAGCGCCGGAAGTTCCCCTCGGTGCCGTAGACCTCCGCGCTCAGCTTGAGCCAGTAGTCACTGAACCCATCGAGATTGTCACGCCGCAACTGACCCGAGAAGAAGCCGCCGGCCAGGCTCGACCACACCAGCAGCGGCATCTGGTTGCCCCGGTACCACGCGCGGTCCTCGGCCCCGGCCGGGCCGCTGATGGAGAGACACTCGGCCCACGGCTCGTGACGCTGCACCGCCAGACTGAAATTGGGGCTGCTGGCGCACATCGGCGGCAGGCCGTGCTGCGCGGCGTACTCGTTCGCCGCCTGGATCCGCGCCGGCGACCAGTTGGAGCCGCCGAAGGCGCGGATCCGCCCGGCGCCATGGTGGCGGGCGAACGCGTCCATGATCGGCCCCACCGGGAGGTCGGGATCGTCGCGATGCAGCAGGTACAGATCGACGTAGTCGCTGCGCAGCCGCGCCAGCGTGTCCATCAGGTCGGACTCCAGGTCGTGCGGAGTCACCCGGCGCCGGTCGGCGTTGTGATGGCAGCCCTTGCCCACGATCACCACCTGCTCGCGATTGCCGCGTGCCTCCATCCACAGGCCGAGCACGCGGTCGGTATCGCCGCCGCCATAGTTGTGCGCGGTATCGAAGGTCGTGCCGCCCTGCTCGAACACGGCGTCGAGCAGCGCGAAGCCCTCCTCCAGGCGCTCTCGGCTCAGCATGACGGTGCCCTGGATGACCCGGGCAAGGGGCTTGTCGAGGCCTTCGATACGTTGGTAGGTCATGATGTTCCTCCGGGGGCGCTCTCGAAGGGGTAGCGCAGGCCGATGCGGCGGCGGGCGGCATCGAGCGTCTCGCTGATGGCGATCGACTCCGCCAGCGGCATGACCGAGGAGTCGGTGGCGCCGGCGCGGACCAGCTCCATGAAGTGCTCGGCCTCGTAGTTGAAGCCGTTGCCGCGCAATGGATATCGGCGCTCCTCGGGGGCCGCGCCGGTACGGTGGACGGTGAGCTGCTCGCTGCACCAGAACGGCGCGGCGACGGTAACGTATCCCTCGCTGCCGATGATGGTGGCGACCTGCGGCGACCTCACGGTGATGCCGCACAGCAGTGCCGCAATGGCGCCGCTCGGATAGCTCAGAGCCACGGCAGTGCGCTCGTCCACGCCGGTCGCGCCGAGGTGGGCACTGGCCGCCACGGTTTCGGGCTTGCCCAGGACCATCGAAGCGAAGGCCACGCAGTAGACGCCGATATCGAGCAGGGCGCCCCCAGCCAGCTCCGGTGCGAACAGCCGGCTGGCGGGATCGACCTTGGCCGCGAAGCCAAAGTCGCTCTGGAGCAGCGCCGGCATGCCGATTTCCCCGGCCTGCAACAGCGCGCGCAGCGCCACGGTGGCGGGGACGAAGCGGGTCCACATGGCTTCCATCAGCAGCACGCCGCGGTCGCGGGCGCAGGCCGCCATGGCGCGCGCCGCGGCGGCATTGACGGCCAGCGGCTTCTCGCACAGCACGTGCTTGCCGGCCTCCAGGCAGAGGCCGCAGGCGGGCGCGTGCTGGGTATGGGGAGTGGCCACGTAGATGGCGTCGACGGCAGGATCGGCGGCCAGCGCCGCGTAGCTGCCGTGCGCCCGCGCGGCACCGTACTGGGCGGCAAACGCCTCGGCACGGGCGGCGGCGCGCGATCCGACGGCCACCAGTCGCGCGCCCGTAGCGTCACGCAGTCCGGCGGCAAAGCTTCGTGCGATGCTGCCGGGCCCCAGAATGCCCCAGTTGACGGGCTCTGGCGTATGCACGTCGCGAGCTTAGCCGCTAGCGCCACTGCGCGCCAAGCGCCACTTGCGCGTGAGCCTGCCAGCGCGCGCCGAAGCCGACCTTGGCGACCTCGGCATGCAGGTGCACCCGTGGCTGCGGACCGGACGCGAGCCCGGTATAGTGCGACTGCCCGGCGCACCGGCGACCGCGGGCGATTACGCCAAGTCGGTGCGTTCGGCGTCACCTGACCTGAAGGAGCCTCCGCATGCAAGTTCCGCAGACCATTACCGGCGGCCAGGCGCTGGCCTACGGTGCCGCCCGCGCCGGCGTCGGTTGCATCACCGCCTATCCCGGCTCGCCCAGCTCGGCAACCGTGGCGGCGCTGACGGAGCTGCTGCGCGGCGGAGCGGGCGCCGGTTGCCACCTGGAGTGGTCCGCCAACGAGCGGGTGGCGCTGGAGGTGGCCATCGGCGCCTGCCTGGGCGGGCGCCGCTCCCTGGTGTGCACCAAGAGCGTCGGCATGAACGTGATGCTGGATCCGCTCATGGCGTTGAACCTGACGCCGCTCAGCGCCGGCATGGTGATCATCCTCGGCGACGACCCCGGCGCCTACGGATCGCAGAACGATCAGGACACGCGGGCACTGGCCGACCTGATCGAGCTGCCGATGGTGGAGCCGGCCACGCCGCGTGCCGGCCTGGAAATGGTGGAGGCGGCGTTCAGCGCCTCGGAGCGGTACGCGATGCCGGTGGTGGTGCGCGTTACCCGCAGCTTCGACACCTGCCGCGAGGCCGCCGGCGGCGCGGCCGGCACGGAGATCGTCTGGCAGGTGCGCACCGGGCGGGTGGAGCGCGAGGCGTTGCGCTACGTCCCGTACCCGGGCAACGCGGTGGCGAAGCATCGGGAACTGCACCGGCGGCTGACGCTGGCCGCGCAGTGGGTAGCGGACTCGGCGTTCAATCGCATCGCTGCCACGGCACCGGCGCGACCGGCGGAAGCGGGCGGCGCGCGCGGCATCGTCAGCGCCGGCTTCTGCACCCGCAAGCTGGCCGACGTGCTCGGCGCAACGGCGGCCGGCGTCGGGTTGCTGGAGCTGGGCGGCATCTTTCCGCTGCCCGCCGAACCGGTGCGCGCCTTCCTGGCGGCCCACGACGAGGTACTGGTGCTGGAGGAAAACGAGCCCTACCTGGAGCAGCGCATCGCCGCGCTGGCCCACGCCTGCCGCCTGGCCACCCGCGTGCGCGGCAAGCTGACCGCCGAGGTGCCGCGCTGCGGCGAGCTGTACCGCTGGCAGATCGCCGCGGCGCTGGCGGACTTCGCCCCGGAGCTGCCGGTCAGCGCTCGCTTCACGGCGGCCGGGGAGCAGGAAGAGCGCCCGCCGCGGCGCAACCACTGCGCCGGCTGCCCGTTCGATCAGCTCGTCGACGCGGTGCAGGAGTGGCTGCAGGCAGCGGGTCGCGATGCCTGGCTGATAGCGGATCCCGGCTGCCTGGCCACCGAGGCCCCCCGGCTCGGTGCCAAGTACGCCATCGGGTCCGCGGTAGCGGTGGCCGACGGACTGCTGCGTGCCGGTCAGGACGCCGTGGCCCTGTTCGGCGACTCCGCGTTCTTCCACGCCGCGCTGCCCGCGCTGTGCAACGCCTACGCCCACGGCGCCAACCTGGCGGCGATCGTGGCCGACAACGCCGGCTCGGTAACCACCGGCCGCCAGCCCCATCCGGGCAGCGGCCGCTCCGCGTTGGGCGCGCCGGCGCCGCGCCTCGACATGCTGGCGGTGGCGCGCGCCTGCGGCGCCAGCCATGCCTCGCGGGTGCACCTGAGCGAGCTTCCGGGCGCCCTGCCCGCGGCCCTGGACGGCCCGGGTGTGCGCGTGCTGGTGGTGGATGCGCCCTGCCGCCAGGTGTGAACCGGGGCCGGTATATTCGACAGTAGATGTACAGCTTCGCGCTCACCGCACACTCCTACCTGCGTTACGCCGTCCTGCTGCTGGTGCTGCTGGTGCTGCTGCGCAGCGCCGCGGGGCTGATCCGCGGCAGCGCCTGGGACGGCGCCGACGACGGCCTGGGCCGCTGGCTGATCCGGGTCTGGGATCTGCAGTTTCTGCTCGGACTCGTGCTCTACTTCCTGAGCCCGATTACCCAGTTCGCATTGGCCAACTTCGGGGAAGCGATGGGCGACAGCCAGTTGCGCGAGTTCGCGGTGGAGCACCCGCTGCTCATGCTGCTGGCGACCGCGGCGCTGCACGTGGGCTGGATCCGCGCGCGCAAGGCCGCCACCGACCGTGGCAAGCTGCTGCGCTGGCTGATCTTCGTCGCAGTTGCCGCGGTGCTGACGGTGATCAGCATTCCCTGGGAGGGGCGCCCGCTGCTGCGCACCTCGATCGGCCCCCTGCAACTGTAGCCTTCCTCGCCACAGCAGCACCTGCAACCGCTGGCCCGGTCACCGCATCGGTGCCTCGGGGAGGCGCAGCCGTCAGCTGCCGCTCGCCGAGGTGACGGCGGCGAACAGGCGGTCGATGCGCGCGGCCACGGTGGCGGACAGGGGGCCGCGGGCGAAGGAGGCCACGTTGCGGTGCAGGTGGTCGAGGTTGCCGGTGCCCGACAGCACGGTACTGACGCCCGGCTGCCAGCTGCAGTAGCGGTAGGCGGCGTCGGCGAGGTCGCCGGCCTCGGTGGACAGGAAACGCAACGGGTCATCGGCGGTGGCCAGTGCCGGGTCCACCTCGCCGCGGTCGGCCAGCTCGGCGAGCAGCTCGCGCAGCCGCTGCGGGCGGCTGAAGGCGCGCCGTACCGCGAACATGATCATGGTCCCCACACCGCGCTCACCTGCCACCCGCAGCACCGTGTCGCGCGCGGTCTGGTTGAGCATGTTGAACCCCACCATGAGGACGTCGAACGGGCCGTCGGCGAGCACGTCACGCAGCATGCGGTGCTCGGTGTCGCCGCCGAACCTCTCGGTGATGCCCAGGAAGCGCACCTTGCCCGCCGCCTGCAGGCGCTGCAGGGCCGGCACCATCTCGTCGCGGGCGTGCGGGTACTGCTCCGGGCTCACCCCGTGCAGGTGGTAAATGTCGATGTAATCGGTCTCCAGACGCCGCAGGCTGGCCTCCACCGCGGCCTCCAGCTCCGCTCCTGACAGCAGCCGCTCGCCGCCGGCGGCATTCAGCCCGCGCTTGCTGGAGAGCACCACCCGGTCCCGCGGCCTCCCGCGCAGGCCGGCAGCCACCAGCGGCTCGGTCTGATACGCGGTGGCGGTGTCGATCAGGTTGACCCCGGCGTCGAGGGCGGCCTGCACGATGGCGGCGGACTGCGCCGTGCTCCGTCCCGTGCTCAGTCCCAGCCGGCTCGGGCCTCCGCAGCCGAGCGCCATCAGGCTCACGCGCAGACCGGTACGCCCCAGTTGCCGATATTCCATCTCCGTCCCCCGTTGCCGCCGGCGGGCTGCCCCGTTACTGTGCCATGGGCGCCGATCCGCGGACCTGCGGCATTGTGCACCCGGTCGCCCGTTACTACTACCTGCTGACGAAAGGAGCCACCAATGAGCGCCACTACCGCTCTCCTGCAGTATCGAGCCGAGATGCTGCGCATCCACTCTATCAACATGACCTCCGCATCCGCCTCCGGCCATCCCACCACCTGCATGTCCGCCGCGGAGATCATGAGCGTGCTGTTCTTCGACGAGTTGCGCTACGACCCCGCCAATCCCGACGCGCTCGGCAACGACGAGTTCGTGCTCTCCAAGGGGCATGCCGCGCCGGTGCTGTACGCCGCCTACGCCGAGGCGGGCACCATTCCGGTGGCCGAGCTGCAGGAGCTGCGCAACTTCGACAGCCGGCTCGAAGGGCATCCCATTCCCGGCCGTGCGCCGGGCGTGCGCGTCGCCACCGGGTCGCTTGGCCAAGGCCTCGCGGCCGCCATCGGCATGGCGCTGGCGGTCAACCACGACGGCGGCGGCCAGCGCGTGTACGTGCTGCTCGGTGACGGCGAGATGGCGGAGGGCTCGGTGTGGGAGGCGATGAACCTCGCGCCCCACCTCGGCGTGGGCAACCTGTGCGCCATCCTGGACATGAACCGTCTCGGGCAGAGCGATCCGACGCTGTTCCAGTGGGACAGCGCCGGCTACGCGGCCAAGGCCGCGGCGTTCGGTTGGGACGTACACGAGTGCGACGGTCATGATGTGGGCGCGCTGCAGGCGGCGTTCGCCGCCGCCCGCGCCGCCGACCGCCCCAGCTTCATCGTCGCGCGCACGGTCAAGGGCAAGGGCGTGAGCTTCCTGGAGGACGACGAGGCGATGCACGGCAAAGCGGTGCCGGACGACCAGCATGCCGCGGCGCTGGCCGAGGTGGAGGCGCGCATCGCGGCCGCCGGCAAGCCGGACCTGGCCGCCGGGGGAGCCACGCCCGCCGCTGCGGCCAGTAGTGCTCCGGCGCTGGGACCGCTCACGCTAACCACCAGCTATGAACCGGGCGCGAAGATCGCCACCCGCAAGGCCTACGGCGCAGCGCTGGCCAAGCTCGGCGCCGCCGATCCCGGAATGTTCGTGCTGGACGCCGACGTCAAGAACTCCACCTTCACCGACGCCTTCTTCGGCGCCTTCCCGGAGCGCAGCGTGGAGTGTTACATCGCCGAGCAGAACATGATCGGCATCGCCACCGGCCTGCAGGCGCGCGGCAAGCGCGCGTTCGCGGCCACCTTCGCGGCGTTCCTTTCGCGCGCCTTCGACCAGGTCCGCATGGCCGCCCACTCGCAGGCCAACCTCAAGCTCGCCGGCTCCCATACCGGCGTCTCCATCGGCGAGGACGGCGCCTCGCAGATGGGGCTGGAGGACGTGGCGATGCTGCGCGCGGTGCTCGGCAGCGCCGTGCTGTGTCCGGCGGACGGCGTGGCGGCGGAGAAGTTGACCTGCCTCAGCGCCAACTACGACGGCGTCTCCTACGTGCGCACCGCGCGGCCCGACGTGGCGGTGATCTACGCCAACGACGAGGAGTTCACGCTTGGCGGCAGCAAGGTGCTGCGTAGCTCCGCGGACGACCGCGTGACCCTGGTCGGGGCGGGGGTGACCCTGCACGAGGCGCTGGCGGCGGCCGACCTGCTGGCGGCCGAGGGGATCGCGGCGCGGGTGATCGACTGCTACTCGATCAAGCCGCTCGACGCGGCCACCCTGCGCCTGGCGGCCGCCGAGACCGCGGCCATCGTCACCGCCGAGGACCACTACGCCGAGGGCGGCCTGGGCGAGGCGGTGGCCGCCGCCGTGAGCGGCGCCGGGGCACCGGTACACGTACTCGCGGTACGGCGCACTCCTCACTCCGGCAAGGGCGCCGAGCTGCTGGCCGAGCAGGACCTGGACGCCGCCGGCATCGCCGCCGCCGCCAGGAGCGCGCTCGGATAGCGCCCCGATACCGTCGCCCTCGGCGTCGCTATTGCCCCATCCCGTCTTTCCGTCAACCGTCGCCGAGCACGGCGCGGCTGGCGATGTAACGTCTCTTGGGATCATGCGGCCCGGTCCCTACCTCGCGCACGAGTCCGCGAGACACCAGTTTGACCAGACGAGTCCGTGTCGCCCGCGGAGTGAGGCCCACCGCCTTGGCGATCTCGCCGGTGCCGTGCTCGGCGCCACTCTCCAGCAGGGCGAGGATCAACTGATCCGTGCCGTCGACGACGTATCCGGTTTCGGTGCCGACAAGTTCGACGCCTGCAGCCGGCGGGCCGTCGTAACGCTCCGCGACTCCCGCGTTGGTTGCTGCGCTTGCTCCGGTGTAGATGGTGACGCGCAGACGCAGGCCAACCTCCTCCCATACGGGGGGAGCGAGACCTGCCTCACGGCATGTCGCCATCATTCGCTGGACTCCACTGCCCCACTGCTCGACCAGGCCGAGTTCATGAAACACCCGGCCGATGGTGCGGTTGCGGAGCCTGGAGATGCCCTGGGGCAGATCGTCGAGCGTCAACCCGAACGGAAGCAGGCCGGGATTCTCTACCTCGATCCGATCGTCGAATATGGCGAGCCTGATCGGCGCCCCACGTTGCGAATAGTCCGCATGCACGACCGCGTTGACGATCGCTTCGCGGATGGCCACGATTGGCACGCTCCACTGGTCCTGGCGCCGGACCTGGCCGATCTTGACGCCGCGCAGTGCATGTTTCTGCACGAAGGCCACCGCGTCTTCCACCGCTTGCACCGGTGGTGTCTTGATATCCAGGTGGTCGGCGATGGTTGCCTTGTCGGCGCCGGCGAAGCGGCCGGCCTGGATCCAGGCATCGGGAAAGTGCGCAAGGCGATCGGTCCCGAACAGCAGGATCCCGCCGACCGTCGGCACCAGCCGTCCCTGGTGAAGAGTGAGGAGCCTGAGCGTTCGGAGATTGCCCCGCGTCAGTGTGAGCGCCGGGGCGAATGACTCGGAAGCAACTCGGAAGTCGACCGCTTCCGAGTCGAGCACCGGCAACGGTCCCTCGTCGAACGACTCGCCGGTGGCAAAACGGCGCATCTCGGCAACCAGTGCCGCATCGGCCAGCCGGTTGGAGGATCCGACCCTTGCGTACGTGCCGCGGTGCAGCCCTTGGCGCGCGATATGGTGTGGCCGCGCGGGGCTCGGGAATACTTCTACCGCCAAGACGTGGGTGTTGCGGTAGCTCAGCAGCTCGACGTCCGGAACGAGCCGGGGCTTGATCGAATCGCTGATCAGGTTGACCACCCGTTCCCCCAGATCGAGAGGGTCGCTTACCCCACGAATGTGCCTGGTGCGATCCTCGACGCCGATGAGAATGATCCCGCCTGCGGTATTGGCGAAGGCGACGACGGTGCGGAGGAACCCGGCGGGCGATGAGAGATCGCGCTTGAACTCCAGGTTCTTCCCCTCGGTCCGGCGCAGGATCTCGGCGAGCTTCATAACTCGGAAGTGTACTCGGAACTTGCGCTCGGCGCTACGCTTCCGAGTTGTCCCGGCGCCAGCGCAGAACCGACTCGGAAGCAACTCGGAAGTCGACCGCTTCCGAGTCCAGTTCCGAGCTTTCGCCGCTGGCGGCAGCAGCGGGAGCGGCGCGACGGAGCCGGGCTCGCTGTCCGTTGACGCTAGCCCGGGCTAACCGTTGGCTGCCGGAATCGAGGGGATCGTTACCTCCGGGTCGGCGTCGGCAGCGTAGTCGACACCCGGAAGGCCGAAGCCGAACAGGCGCAGGAAGTCGCCGCGGTAGCCTTCGAGGTCGGCCAGTTCCGCGACCCGGTCGGCGCCACCGCCATCCGCAAACGCGGCGAAGCGGCGCTCCACCTCCTGCTGCACGTCCGGATCCATCTCCCAGTCGTCGATGCGGACCCGGTCCTCGTCGTCGGTGGGGATGGAATCGCCCGCGTAGAGAC
This sequence comes from Spirochaetia bacterium, assembly GCA_965203905.1. Taxonomy (GTDB): domain Bacteria; phylum Spirochaetota; class Spirochaetia; order SZUA-6; family Bin103; genus Bin103. The sequence continues at coordinate 1,023,729 of CBDBDQ010000005.1, forward strand.
GGCCGGCGAACAGGCGGTAGATCTGCTCGATCGCGCCCTCGTGCGAGCCGCGCTCCTTCATCACCCGGAACAGCAGCATCAGATAGAGCGGGATCACCGGGATGGCGGCGCTCGCCTGGGTGACCAGCGCCTTGTTGACCGAAACCAGCGTGCGTGCCGGCAACTCCCGATCCAGCTCCAGGGCGGTGCGCTCCAGGTGCTGCTTGGCGCGGCCGATGGTGCCCTCGCGGTAGATCGCGTAGGTGTAGGTGGGGCCGGCGTAGGTGTAGGCGAGGTTGCGGCAGCCGGGCGCCAGCAGTCCGGCGCCATGCAGGGCGTTGCTCCAGCGGTGCCAGTCGTCGCCGCCCATCACCTCCACCGTGGCGCTGATCTCGGCCTCGTCGGCGGGCTCGATCTGCACGCCGGAGACGGCGCCGCTCTGCGGATCGATGGTGGTGCCGGAGTAGCGCTTGCCGATCGGCTTGAGGACGCTGTTGAAGGTCTCCCCCGAGTCGGGGTGAATGCGCCGCGGCGACGCCAAGCTGTAGACCACCAGGTCGACCTGCCCGAGTTCCCGCGCCACCAGCTCGAGCGTCTGCTCGCGGATCTCGTTGGAGAAGGCGTCGCCGTTGACGCTCCAGGCGCCGCGCCCGGCGGCGCCGGCGGCGCGTTCGAAGGCGGCGCTGTTGTACCAGCCCGCCGACGCGGTCCGGCGCCGGGCGGCCGGCCGCTCGAAGAACACCCCCACGGTGTCGGCGCCGCAGCCGAAGGCGGCCACGATGCGCGAGGCCAAGCCGTAACCGGTGGAGGCGCCGATCACCAGCACGCGCCGCGGCCCGTCGACCGCTCCCTGGCGCCGCACGTAGTCGATCTGCTCCGCCACGTGGGCGGCGCAGCCGTCGGGATGTGCGGTCATGCAGATGAAGCCGCGAATCCTCGGTTCAATAATCATCTCGGTGCGTTCCGCGCCGCGCACTGTAGGAGAACGCGTCCGCCGCTGTCAAATCGCCTCGGGAGATTGCTGAGATTGCTCTGCAAGGAATGTTCGGCAGTTCGTGCGCGAGGGACCAGCGCCGATGGTGTCGCAGATCGCCTGCACTTCGGCGCGGATTCGCGCCAGGCTCGCGGCACGGCTGCCATCGACATTCCACTCGCGGAGCTCAGTTTCCACGCGGCGCATGGAACCGACGGTACGTTGAAAGAACGCATCCCGCGCCGCGCTCACCTCGCGGAACAGGGCGATGACCGCGTCTTCGACGTGCGCCTCGGCGTCGGGCGTCAACTGCATGAGCATGCGCACGTAGGCCGTGCCCCGCTCGAACCGGGTCGCCGTGCCGCGGGCTTCCTGCCAGGCTCGCTCCGTCCAGGACAGCGGTTGGCTGGGCGGTGGCGGGCGCGTACGCTACACTGCGCGCCGACGAGGAGTACGCCGATGGAGCCCGTTCGGTACGATCTGCCGCAATCCGAGATTCCCGCCGCCTGGTACAACGTGCAGGCCGACCTGCCGGAGCCGCTGCCGCCGGTGATCCATCCCGGACGTATGGACCCGGTCGGCCCCGACGACCTCGCCCCGCTGTTCGCCATGGAGCTGATCAAGCAGGAGGTGAGCCGGGAGCGGGAGATTCCGATTCCGGAGCCCGTGCGCGAGATCTATCGCCTGTGGCGACCGACACCGCTGATCCGGGCGCGCCGGCTGGAGCAGGAACTCGATACGCCGGCCCACCTGTACTACAAGTACGAGGGCGTGTCGCCGGTCGGCTCGCACAAGCCCAACACCGCCGTGGCACAGGCGTTCTACAACCGCGAGGAGGGGGTGACGCAGCTCACCACCGAGACCGGTGCCGGCCAGTGGGGCAGCGCGCTGGCGATGGCGGGCGCGTTTCTCGGCGTCTCGTGCGAAGTGTACATGGTGCGCGTCTCCTACGACGGCAAGCCGTACCGCCGCTCTATGATGGAGGCGTACGGTGCGTCGGTGACCGCCAGTCCATCTGCCGGCACCAACGCGGGCCGCCAGATCCTGGCGGGCGATCCCGACTCGCCCGGATCGCTCGGCGTCGCCATCTCCGAGGCGGTGGAGGCGACGGCTACCAGCGGCGGCAGCAAGAAGTACTGCCTCGGCTCCGTGCTCAATCACGTGCTGCTGCACCAGACGGTGATCGGGCGCGAGGCGCAGCTCCAGTTCGAGCGCGCCGGCGAGTACCCCGACGTCATGATCGGCTGCGTCGGCGGCGGATCCTCGTTCGGGGGCTTCATCTTTCCGTTCCTGCCGGCCAGGCTGGGCGGCGAGCACAACACCCGCTTCGTGGCGGTCGAGCCGCAGGCCGCGCCCAGCCTGACCGGCGGCCAGTACCGGTACGACTTCGGTGACGCCGCGGCCACCACCCCGCTGATCAAGATGTACACCCTCGGCCACTCCTTCATCCCGGCTCCGATCCACGCCGGCGGCCTGCGCTACCACGGCATGGCACCCCTGATCTGCCACCTGTGCGACCTGGGGCTGATCGAGGGTGTCGCCGTACCGCAGGTACCGGTGTTCGAGGCCGCGCAGCTCTTCGCTCGTACCGAGGGAATCGTGCCGGCGCCGGAGCCCGCCCACGCCATCCGCGTCGCCATCGACGAGGCACTGCAGTGCCGGGAGACGGGGGAGAAGAGAGTGATCGCCTTCAACCTGTGCGGCCATGGCCACTTCGACATGCAGGCCTACCGTGCGTTTCTGGACGGACAGCTGGTCAACTACGCTTATCCGCAGGAGAAGGTCACCGCCGCCCTCGCCGAGCTGCCCGTGGTCGGCTGATCGCCGCGCTACCCGCGATCCGGGGCCGCGCCCTGCGCGGGCGGCGGTCAAGGCGGGAACGGTGACCCGCGGGACGGGCCCGGTGAAGCGGTCAGATGCCGAGCGCGTCGCTGCGCCGCAGGAGGCTGGCCGCGTGCGGCTGCGAGGCGAGGTAGTAGTGGGCGGTGAGGAGCAGCCGCTGCGCCGCCGTGGGTCGCCAGTGTGACGCCTCGCGCGGCAGGCGCTCGCGCAGGTGGGCCAGCACCACCGCGGCGGCGACGCTGACGTTCAAGCTGCGGCTGAACCCGTGCATCGGCACGCTGACCAGGTCGTCGGCCTCCGCGGCCAGGAGCTCGCTTACGCCGCGGTGCTCGTTGCCGAAGGCGACGGCCAGCGGCGTGCTCAGATCGAGATCCGCCAGCGGGATGCTGCGCCCGCCCGGCACGGTGGCGGCGATGCGATAGCCGGCGGCGCGCAGGCCGGCCAGGCAGGCGGTCGAACTCTCCCACCAACGGGTCAGCAGCCACTTCTCGGCTCCCTGCGTCACCCGGTTGGGGGGCCGCTCCTGCTCCGCGGCGGCGGCCGGCACTAGGTGGACGCCGCCGAACCCCAGCCCCTCCGCGCTGCGCAGCACCGCGGCGACGTTGCCGGCGTCGGCGACCTGCTCCAGGACCGGCGCCACCGCGAAGGTGCGCTGCGCTACCACCTGCTCGATTCGCCTCCGGCGCTCGGGGGTGAGGGTGGGACCCAAGGCTGCCACCACCTGTGCCGCCGGGACCGGGCAGCCGGCTACCGACAGAGGATCGCCGAGGGGAAACGGCCACGGCGCGGCGCGCGTCATTCCGGTCAATGCCCCGCGCCGCCGGCTTCCGCTCCGGGCCCGGTTCCGGGCTCGTGATCGTCGAGACGGGTGATCTCGTCCTGCGGAAAGGCGGGCAGCGGACGGCTCCCGGACGCGGTACGCAGGGTGACGCCGCGGCCGGCGGCTGCCTCGCCGATGATGGCGGCTGCAATGCCGGCGTCGTGCAGCGCCGGCAACGCGCGGTGCGCCTCGCCGGGAGCGGCGCTGAACAGGAGCGCTCCCGAGGCCAGCAGGCCGAGTGGATCGAGGCTCAGAGCGCGACACACGCGCCGCGTCGCCTCGCGGACCGGCAGCGCCGCTGCCGCCACCTCGATGGCGACCCCGGAGCAGGATGCAAGTTCGTGCAGGCCCTGGGCCACGCCGCCCTCGGTCGGGTCGTGGGCGGCGTGGATCGCGAACGCACGCAGTACGCGGCCCTCGGCCACTACGCTGATGCCCGGCTCCTCGAGCCAGCCCGCAGCGGTGGCGTGCTCGGCGCCGAACAGGGCGGGCGCATCGGCCCGCTCGCGGGCGAGCACAGTGGTACCCTCCAGGGCCACCCACTTGGTCAGCACGATGGCATCTCCCGGTCGCACCCGTGCGCTCGACCACGGCTCTCCGGCGACCACGCCCACCGCGGCCCCGGCCACCACCGGTCGCGTCACCGCGCCGGTGACCTCGGTGTGGCCCCCGACCCAGGCGATCCCGGAGGCCGTGGCGGCCGCGGCGAGTTCCGCGAACAGCGCCGCCAGTGCGGCGCGGGTGGTGCCCGGCGGCAGCAGCAGGGTGGTGGTGAGGTAGCGCGGCACGGCGCCCATTGCCACCAGATCGTTGCAGTTGACCGCCACCGCGTAGCGTCCGATGTCGCTGCCGGCAAGCGTGATCGGATCGCCGGTCAGCGCCAGCCGCGCCGCGCCGGCCACTACCGCCGCGTCCTCGCCAAGCGCGGCGCCGATCATCACCCCCGCGGACACCGAGCCAGCGGGCAGCAGGCCGGCGAGCAGCTCGCCATCGATCTTGCCCTCCGGCAAGGTCCGCTCCATGCGCTCATTGGCGGCACAATTCGCTCGCGACGCAACCCGCTTCCTCAAAGCGGCGCCGAGCCGGCGCCGTCGTTGCATATATATGGAGCCAGACAGCCCCGACCCCATCACCCCCGATCCCCTGAACGCCCTGGCGCAGCGCCACCTGGGCATCTCCTACCTGTACCCCTACCAACGGTTGGTGATCTCGAACCTGCTGGAGGGTCGCAACCAGATCGTCGTGCTGCCGACCGGATCCGGCAAGTCGGTGTGCTTCATGTTTCCCGCGGTGGTGCTGGAAGGGGTCACGCTGGTGGTGCTGCCCCTGCTGGCACTGCTGGAGGACCTGCACCGGCGCATGACCGGGGCCGGGCTGGAGGTGGCGGTGCTGCGCGGCCGCCAGAGCCGGGGTGAACGCGCCGCGGCGCTGGAGTGGATCGGCAGCCGCCGCGCGCGTCTGGTGTTGACCACGCCGGAGGCGGCGCTCGGCGAGCGGCTGCTGGCCGCGCTGGCGGCGGCCGCCACCATCGAGCACCTGGTGGTGGACGAAGCGCACTGCATCAGCCAGTGGGGCGACACCTTTCGCCCTGCCTACCTGCGCCTGGGCGAGCTGGTGGAGGCATTGCAGCCACGCCTGCTCACCGCCTTCACCGCCACCGCCACGCCGCCGGTGCTGCGCCGCATGCGCGAGGTGCTGTTCCCCGACGGCGGCGCGCACCTGGTTGCCGGCAACCCCGACCGCCCCAACATCCGCTACGCCGTGGCCCCCACCGCGGCCCCCCTGCGCCGGCTCACCGAGCTGGTGGCGACCTGCCCGCGGCCGCTGATCATGTTCGCCCGCAGCCGGCGCGGTGTGGAGGCGCTGTGCTGGCAACTCCGCCGCCGCCTGCCCGAGGTCGATTGCCGCTTCTACCACGCCGGCCTCAACGCGGCGGAGCGCAAGCGCCTGGAACGGTGGTTCCTGACCAGCGACGACGGTGCGCTGATGGCCACCTCGGCGTACGGCATGGGCGTGGACAAGCCCAACATCCGCACCGTGGTGCACCTGGAGCTGCCGGAATCGGTGGAAGCGTACCTGCAGGAGACCGGCCGCGCCGGGCGCGATGGCCAGCCGTCGCAGGCGATCCTGCTCGCCTACCAGCCGCACGGCGTCGCCGCTCCCGCCGTCGCGGCCGGGACACCGGCGCCGCCCGACGCAGCGCGGCAACTCGCGCTCCGCGGTTACGCGGCGAACTCCGGCACCTGCCGGCGGGCGCAACTGTTGCGCTTCTTCCGCCGCGAGCAGGAGGAGTGCACCGGGTGCGACGTCTGCGACCGACAGGTGAGGGCACTGCCGGCGGTGGAACGGCGCCTGCTGCCGGTGCTGCGGCGCGGATCGCGGCGCTACACCGTGCGCCAATGGCGCCACATCCTGTGCGGCGGGCGGTCGCCGGTGATCGAGCGCGACGGCCTCTGGCGCGTGGCGGGATTCGGTCTGTTGGCCGACTGGCATCCCGACGAGGTGCAGGAGGCGTGCGCCGCCCTGCTGGCGGCCGGCCTGGCGCGGGTCCCCGCCCGCGGGCCGTGGCGCGGCCGCCTGATAGTTCGCAGACCGCGGCCGAAGTCACCGCCACCGGGGAATGCACCCACCGTGCCCTCCGTCCAATCGTTTGACATCGGTCGGCGTGCGTCGCTACAATCGGCCCACTCTGGCTCTTGTGAGTAACACGTACTTGCTTATGACATATCAATTTGCACTCGCCGGTGCAGGCCGTTGAGCGACGCTCTCGAACGACGCCGCGAGACGCGGCGGAAGATGCTCGAAGCCGGCGGGCAGGCGCGCGTCGACGCTCAGCACGCGAAGGGCAAGCTGACCGCGCGCGAGCGACTCGACCTGCTGCTCGACGAGCGTTCGTTCATCGAGCAGCAACCCTACGTCGCGGTACGCGCCACCGACTTCGGCCTCGACCGCCGCCGGACGCTCGGCGACGGGGTAGTCACCGGCAGCGGCATGATGGACGGGCGGCAGGTGTTCGCCGCGGCCCAGGACTTTACCGTGAACGGCGGCTCGCTCGGCGAAATGCACGCCGCGCGCATCGTCGCCGCCCAGAACGACGCCCTCGCCAACCGCGTGCCGTTCATCCAGATCAACGACTCCGGCGGCGCGCGCATCCAGGAGGGCGTGCTGTCCCTGAACGGCTATGCGCAGATCTTTCGTGCCAACACCGCGTCCTCCGGCGTCATCCCGCAGATATCGGTGATTCTCGGGCCGTGCGCTGGCGGCGCGGTCTACTCGCCGGCGATCACCGACTTCATCTTCATGGTGGACGGGGTGAGCAACATGTTCATCACCGGGCCGCAGGTGATCGCCACCGTGACCGGCGAGAAGATCAGCTCCGAGGACCTGGGCGGCTCGGCGGCGCACTGCAGCCGTAGCGGCGTGGCTCACTTCCGCTACGCCACCGAGCAGGACTGCCTGCAGGCCGTGCGCACGCTGCTCGGCTATCTGCCGGCGCACAACGGCGAGGACCCGCCCCTGCTGCCCGGCGCCGATGACGTCGACCGGCCGACGCCGGAGTTGCTCGACCTGGTGCCGGAGGACGCCCGCCGCGGCTACGACGTGAAACAGGTGATCACGGCGCTCGCCGACCAGGGCAGTTTTTTCGAGGTGCACGCGGAGTACGCGCCCAACGTGGTGGTGGGGTTCGCCCGGCTGGCGGGGCGCACCGTGGGCTTCTTCGCCAACCAGCCGCAGGTGTACGCCGCCTCCCTGGACATCAACTCGTCCGACAAGGGAGCCCGCTTCCTGCGCTTCTGCGATGCCTTCAACGTCCCGATCATCTCCCTGGTGGACGTCCCCGGGTTCCTGCCGGGCGTGGCGCAGGAGCATGGCGGCATCATCCGCCACGGCGCCAAGATCCTGTTCGCCATCGCCGAGGCGACGGTGCCCAAGGTGGCGCTGATCCTGCGCAAGGCGTACGGCGGAGCGTTCATCGCCATGGCCTGCAAGTCGCTCGGCTACGACCGTACGCTCGCGCTGCCGGGCGCCGAGGTGGCGGTGATGGGCGCCGAGGGGGCGGCCAACATCATATTCTCGCGTGACATCAAGGCCGCCGACGACCCCGCCGCGATGCGCAAGCAGAAGATCGCGGAGTTTCAGGAGAGCGTGATGAACCCCTACATCGCCGCCGGCCTCGGCTTCGTCGACGACGTGATCGACCCGGCGGCCGCCCGCGCCGAACTGGTGCGCTCCATCGAGATGTACTCCCGCAAGCGGGAATCGCGGCCGGCCAAGAAGCATGGCAACATCCCGCTGTAGCGCGCACTGATGGAACCGACGCCAATCGCCTTCGCGGGCACCGTGACCATCCTCGGCATGGGGGTGGTGTTTTTCTTCCTGGCACTTCTGAGTCTCGGCATGGTCGCGCTGCGCCGCGCGTACGGCGGTGACGACGCAGCGACCGTCCCGGTGCCCGTGGAGGATCCAGGCGTCCGCGCCGCGGCACCGGCGCGGCACGACGCGCACTGGGTGGCCGCGGCCGTGGCCGCCTGGCTGGCGCAGCAGGGCCAGTTCGACGAGGTGAGCGCGGCACCGTGGGACCCGACGCGGAGGCGCCGGTGAAGCAGCAGGTCAGGTTCGAGTACGAGGGCCGCTCGTACACCGTCGAGGTGGAGCGCCGCGGCGACATCCTGGTGATCGAGAGCGACGGCCAGCAATACGAGGTGACGCTGAGTGGCGCCGTGCGGCCGCGCCCCGGGCCGGCGCCGGCAGCGGGGCCGGCCGCCGCAGCAGCGCCAACCGCAGCCCCGACTCCCGCCGGCGGCGCCGCCCCGGGCGACGTGGTGGCCCCGATGACCGGCACCATTCGTGAGGTGCGCACCTCGGTCGGCGCCGCGGTCACCGAAGGGCAGGTCCTGTTCGTCATGGAGGCGATGAAGATGGATCTCGAGGTGCCGGTGACAATCGCCGGGAGCGTCTCCGAGATCGCCGTGGCAGCGGGCGACAGCGTGGTCGAGGCACAGCTCCTCGCCCGCGTATCGGGTTAGTAAATGGGGCTGCTGGGCCTGATCGGCGAGTTCCTCGCCAACACCGGCGTCGCCGGCTTCATCGCGCTCGGCGCCGACTGGTGGCGTCCACTGGTGATGCTCGGCGTGGGCGGCCTGCTCATCTACCTGGCCATCGCCAAGGAATACGAGCCGCTGCTGCTGATCCCGATCGGGTTCGCCTGTATCCTGGTCAACCTGCCGCTCACCGAGCTGTTCCACACCAAGGATGAGCTCCTGAGCGGCGCCGAGCGCGGCCTGCTGGACTACATTTTCACCGGCCTCGCCACCGGCGTGTTCCCGCCGCTGATCTTTCTCGGCCTGGGGGCGATGACCGACTTCAGCCCGCTGCTGGCCAAGCCGCAGACCTTCCTGCTGGGAGCGGCAGCGCAGTTCGGCATCTTCGGCACCCTGCTGGCCGCGCAGGCGCTGGGGTTCACCTTTCCCGAGGCCGCCTCGATCGCCATCATCGGCGGCGCCGACGGACCGACCGCGATCTTCCTCACCTCGCGCCTCGCCGACCACCTGCTGGGCGCGGTGGCGGTCGCGGCCTACTCCTACATGGCGCTGGTGCCGATCATCCAGCCGCCGATCATCCGCCTGCTGACCACCAAGAAGGAGCGCTCCGTCGTAATGTCGGAGGTGCGCCCGGTGCCGCGCTCGGTCCGCATCATGTTCCCGATCGCCATTACCCTCACCGCCGCGCTGCTGGTGCCGCCTTCGACGCCGCTGATCGGCATGTTGATGTTCGGCAACCTGCTGCGCGAGGCGGGCGTGGTCGACCGGCTCTCCAAGGCGGCCCAGAACGAGCTGACCAACGTCATCACCATCTTCCTCGGGCTGGCGGTCGGCGCCAAGCTCACCGCGGGCGAGTTCCTGACCACCGACACCCTGCTGATCATCGCCCTCGGGCTGGCCGCGTTCTCCGTAGGCACCGCCTCCGGGGTGTTGCTCGGCAAGCTGCTCTACCTGCTCTCGGGCGGCAAGGTGAACCCGATGATCGGCGCCGCGGGCGTGTCGGCGGTGCCGATGGCGGCGCGGGTGGTGCAGCGCATGGGCCAACGCGAGAACCCGAGCAACTTCCTGCTGATGAACGCCATCGGCCCCAACTACGCCGGCGTCATCGGTTCCGCCGTCGCCGCCGGCGTCCTCATGGCCATGGCCTGACCGGGGCGCGAGCAGATGGCACGGCTGTTCCAATCCGGTGGGCTGGTCTCCGTGGAGAAGATGCCGGTGCACGGCAGCTCGTTGGCCGATCTCGACATGCGCCGCCTGGAGGACTATTTCCTGAACCTGCTGGGCGAGGATGCGGTGGCGGACTGGCAGCGCACCCTGCTCAACCGCGAGCTGTTGATCGCCGACGAGTGGCGGGAGGAGGTGTGTAACTGCTCCTATGCCGGGATCGTCCTGTTCGCCCATGAGCCGCGGCGCCGCATGCCGCAGGCCGGGATCAGGCTGCTGGTGTTGCCAGGCATCGACATGGACTACGACGCCAACCTGGACGAGGTGCTCGATATCCCCTTCGTCGGGCTGAAGGAGCGGCGGCCGCGGGAGTTCGTCGAGCAGTCGCTACCGAACCGAGTGCTCAGCTACCTGCAAGCCCACATCAGCAAAGAGCGCCTGGAGGGAGTGTATCGGCGTCGGCATTGGGACTACCCCAGGAGGTGATCCGCGAGCTGTTGGTGAATGCCTTCGCGCATCGCGACTGGACCCGCCCCACCGACGTCCAGCTCACCGTTTTCGCGGACCGGCTCGAGGTGCAGAGCCCCGGCTCGCTTCCCAACGGCGTTACGATAGAGAAGGCCAAGGAAGGCCTGCGCGTGCCGCGCAACCCCAACATCGTCAACATCCTGCGCGACTACGACTTCATGGAGGATCGCAGCATGGGAATCCGCCGCAAGGTGATCCCCCTGACCCGAGCCCACAACGGCACCGCCCCCCAGTTCGAAGCCACCGAAGACTACTTCAAGGTCACCCTTCACAAGGGAACCAAAGCTGTGCCGAGGCCGCGGTAGCGGCGCACGGACAGGTCAGGTAACCTCCGATGCGGGCGGAACCATGAAGTTTCGATTCAAGAACCTCGGTCCGATAAAGCAGGCAGATCTCGAACTCGGCGACCTCACCATAATCGCCGGCCGCAACAACACCGGCAAGACCTACCTCGCATACGCCCTGTACGGCTTCCTCAAACGATGGAATTGGTCGGCCGGTTCGGTTTATGTCCTGCGCAATGAGGGCATCCGTCGCGTTGCCCGCTCATTGGCATCCGCCGCTGCCGCCAAGGGCCATGCGCGGAGTGTGGTCGATCGCCACACGTTTGATCGGCAGCGATCGGCCCTCGCAGAAACCGTGACTCCTCCGCTTGCCGGGTCCGAGTTGGCCAGTGTATTTGGTTCCCGTCCCGATGATTTCGAAAATGCTGTGGTCGAACTGATTTCAGCGCTCCCGACGGATTTGCCGCCTTTGGAGGCTCACTCTTGGTTCGGTCATCGCTATAGGGTTGAGTACGAAAAGGACAGAATCGTCATTTCGGTCGATCCTTCCGACCGACAACGTGTCGAGATCGACAAGCATATCTCTGTTATTGAGGACGTCTATTTCAGATCCTTGTTCCCAGAGTTTGCGACCGATCCGTTTGTGCTATCATCCGAGCGCATTGGTATTTCCCTCTTCTATCGAGAGCTTGATTTTACAAAAAACAAACTCGTTGATCTAATAAAAAGGATGAGCAACGAGAGCAACCGGCGCCAATACGATCCGTTTCTCCTGATAGATAGGACGACCAGCCGGTATGCGTTGCCAGTGCAAGACAACATCGACTTTACCCGAAGTATTCCCGATCTACGAGGCCACAAAAGCGACCTTTCCGACCACAGGATGCCCACGGATCTGAGACGGCTGACGGGTGCATATTACAGGATTTCCGATGACAGCATTGCCCTCACCTCGACCGCGCGCGGATCGCGACGTTTCAGCATCCCGCTTTACTTGGCGTCTTCCTCGGCGAGGGGGCTGTCGGATCTCTACTTCTTTCTGGAGCACGTTGCTAAGCCCAATCACCTCTTGATCATCGATGAGCCGGAGAGTCATCTCGATACGCACAACCAGATTCTGATGGCCCGGTTGTTGGTCCGGTGCGTGCACGCGGGTATGAAGGTCCTGATCACTACCCACAGTGACTATCTCGTGAAGGAACTCAACAATCTGATCATGCTAAGCCGTAACTTCGACGGGAAGGAGGCCTTGCTCAAGAAGCTCAAGTACAGTCCTGACGATGCTCTCGACCCGAGTCAGATTCGTGCCTATGTCGCTAATAACGGCACCTTGACTGCTTGCAGTGTAGATCACTTCGGCATGGAGATGCCGAACTTCGATCGCACCATAGACGATATCAACGATGTGGCCAATAGGATTTCATCGCGGATCTTCGAAACCAAGGGAACGTGAGCCTCAGTCTGAACGATCAGCTGGAGACGGTCGTCCGCGCCGATCGATTGAGACGTGTCGAATCGAACCGCGTAACTCTCCGCGAACGTGAAGCGAACATGTCGATCCATGTAACGGGCGTAAGAGGGCGCGTCACGACGATCCATATCGACAGGCTCGGCGGCCTCTCTGGGCTAAATCAGGGTGATTGGAACCAAAGATGTGACTACCTAATGGTCATCGACAAGGAAGACACCTACCACGCCGCATTCATCGAGTTGAAGAAGACCCTTGATGAGGACCACAAACCGCGGGAGCAACTGCGTCGATCTCTACCATTCCTGGAGTACCTGCGCTCGCTGTGCTGTATCCATTGCAAGCAAGCCGCTCCGGCAGAAGTCGAGGTCCGCTACGCGGTGATCGGTGAAAGGGGGCAACAGCGATTCGATAAGCAGGCTGTGAAGGCGAGACCGGGACATCCCGTTTGGACGAAGCCTCACCGTGGGATCACGGTCTCAGCTTTCCTGGGGCCGACTGTTCCGCTCGCGGCCCTCGTCGGCACCTAATGGTTGGATCGCGAAGTGCGTGGGTTGCCGCCTGAGCGCGACCTGTTCTCCTACTACGAGAGCTATGACGAAGAGGGCCGGCTCGCACGTGCTTCGGGGGCGCTGGAATTCGCGCGGGTGCAGGAACTGATCGGGCGCTTCCTGGCTCCGCCGCCGCAGGTGGTGCTGGATGTCGGCGGCGGTCCCGGCAGGTACGCGTGCTGGCTCGCCGCGAGCGGCTACGAGGTCCATCTCCTCGATCCGGTTCCGCGTCACGTGGAGCAGGGGCGCGCGGCGTCCGCGGCGCAGCCGGAACATCCGCTGGCCAGCGTCACCGAGGGTGACGCCCGCGCCCTGCCATACGAAGCGGAGAGCGCCGATGCCGTACTCCTCATGGGACCGCTCTACCACCTCCCCGAGCGGGCGCAGCGGCTGGCGGCGCTGGGCGAGGCGCACCGGGTACTCAAGCCTCGCGGCATTCTGGTCGCCCAGGCGATCAACCGATTCGCATCGCTCCTCGATGGGATCATGCGCGGTTTCATCGACGACCCGGACTTCGTACCGATCATGCGCCGCGACCTGGAAGCGGGCCGGCACCGCGGGCTACCCGGCACCACCAGGTACTTCACCACGGCGTACTTCCACCGCCCGGACGAACTCAGCGCCGAGATTCGCGAGTCCGGTTTCCGCGAGCACGGTCTCTATCCGGTGGAGGGCGTCGGCCTGCTGGCCCCGGACCTCGACACGCGCATGGCCGATCCTGCCAAACGCACACAACTCCTGGACCTGATCCGCTCGGTGGAACGGGAACCGACATTGCTCGGTACCGCCCCTCACTTCGCCGTCATCGCCGCAAAGCAACTCCGAGTGAGCCCACCGACTGCGTGATATGATGACAGGCGGGCCACATAGCGCGACAATGGGCCGCCGTGCGCACGTTCAACACCGCCGGCCCGGTGCGGGCGCACCGGCACTACCAGATCGCGCCGCTGTCGCGGATCGAGCGCGAGTACGCGCTGGGGCGAGGCAGGACCGACCTGCTGATCGTGTGGCCGCAGGGCGGGCGCGAACGGCGCTACGTGGTGGAGTGCAAGGTGCGGTACGGGGACCTGGAGCGGACCATCGCGGAAGGGATGGCGCAGACGCGGGCCTACGTGGACCGGTGCGTTGCCGAGGCCGGCCACCTGATCGTGTTCGACCGCTCGCCTGGGCTGACCTGGGAGCAGAAGATCTTCCGCCGCGAGCCGGCGCCCGGCATGGATGCCCCGGTCACGGTGTGGGGCATGTAAGCGTTGCCGATCCGAGGGTCGGGCAGTATGCTGGCGCGAGGAGGTGGGGCGAAACAGGCCACCTGGTTCATGGGACGCATCGTTACCTTGGTGATCGTGCAGAACGTGGCGGCAACGCGCACCGTCCGAATCGACGCGTTGGTCGATACGGGCGCCGGCTACCTCACCCTTCCGCTGGCTTGGAAGCAGCGGTTCGGTACATTTGCGCTGGAGGAAGAGGTTGCGCTGCAGACCGCAACGCAGCAGGTCGTAAGCGGCACCGTGTGCGGGCCGGCACTGATCCGTATCGAAGGGTTCAGGGCCATTCACGGCGAGGTTCTATTCGTCGAGATGGAGCCGGAAGAGGGCGAATACGAGCCATTGCTTGGGTACATTTCCCTGGAGCAGTGCGGTGCGGCCGTTGACTTGGTGGGCCACCGCCTGCTGCCGGTACGGTACGTCGACGCCAAGGCAGCTCACTGAACGGACCGCGCCGGCCCCCGATGCTCCTGAGCGCTACGACGCTCCCTCGTTCGCCTCGAGCAGCCGCAGGCTCCGTTCCAGTGTCCGCTCCAGCTCGTCACGGCTGAGTGCGGCGAGATCCGGTGCGAACGGCTCCAAGGAGACCGGCCCGTCGTAACCGAGGCGCCGCAGCCGGGCAATCTGCTCGCGGTTGCCGATCGCGTCGTCGTGATCGACCAGTCCCCGGTCTTCGTCCCTGAGGTCGGGCTTCAGCCGGTCGCGGCGCACCCCGGAGGTGTGCACCATACCCACCAGCGAGATGTCCAGGTTGCGCTCGATCGCGCGTGCGTCGTCCAGCCCCAGGTAGTGGTGGAAGGTGTCGTACACGAGCCTGAAGTTCGCGCCCGATTCGGCGATCGCGCGTTGCGCGGTGAGCAGCGAGTCGAGTGACGACTCGGGAAACCCCAGCGGCTCGACCAGGCCGGTGACACCGCCGGTTGCGAATATCGGGCCCAGCGCACGCAACGACTGCACGGTGTCGGAATAAGCCTGGGAGGCGGTGCGGCCGTCGGCGGGGTCGTTGTTGGGACACAGGACCACGGCGTCGCAGCCGATCGCGCGCGCCAGCGCGATGAGCCGGGAGCTCTCCGCCGCCGCAGACTCGCGGTGCGCCGGTGAGTTGAACTTCTGCACCGCGTTGATGGTGGCGACCCTCACCCCGAGGCGCTCGGTGAGAGACCGAAACTGCTCCGCACCGAACTGGTCGATCTCTCCGTACCCCGGAAGATCGTTGCGCAACTCCACCTGCTCCAGGCCGACGTCGGCGGCCAACTGCAGAAACTCCGCGACCTCCATCCGCGGGCAGAGCATGCGATTGATCGCGAACTGCTTGCGACGCATTGTCGGCAAGGTAACCGCGGCATGCGCCCACATCAATGGCCTCCCCACACGGCGGAGCGCACCGCAGTCCAGCGCTACGACGCTTTGCGACCCACCGCGTATTACGATTACCCTTGGCGTATGACAATGTTGAGCTTTCGGGTGCAGGAAGCCGACGCACAAGCGGCCACCCGCTGGGCGGCCGCACTGGGCATCGACCGGTCGGACCTGTTGCGTGAGGCACTCCACCGCCACCTGGTCAGCCTGGCAGCGTCGACCGAGGGAGACGCGTACGCCCGGTCGCCGCTCGATGCCGGCGAGCTTTCGCTGTCGGCAATCGCCGACTGGGGGCCGGCCGAGGAGTGGTCCGACTGGTCGGATGCCACGGACCACACAGAGCATGAGACGCGGTGAAGTCTGGTTCGCGACCACGCCGGGCGGAGATCGGCCGGTGCTGGTGCTGACCCGCGACCCGGTCGCCACCCGGATCGGCGCCGTAGTGGTGGCCGCACTCACGCGCACCGAACGCGGACTGGTCTCCGAACTGAAGCTCTCGAATGCGCGGGACGGTGTGCCTACCGACTGCGTCGTGAGCTTCGACAACCTCCATACGGTTCCCCGCACGTCGCTTCGGCGCCGCATCACCCGGCTTGGCGCGCCGCGCATGGCGGAGGCATGCCGTACCCTCCGCGACGCTCTCGGCTGCTGAACAGGATGCCCCGCACGCGTGGACCTGAGCAGATCCAGGCGCGGTTGTCGCGCAAGCCGCGCCGCCAAGTTCCCAAGGTCCACGTGGTGATGACAGGCGCACCACATAGCGCGACAATGGCTCCCGTGCGCACGCTCAACACCGCCGGGCCGGTGCGCGCGGACCGGCCCTACCGGATCGTGCCATTCCCGGCGATGCGGCCGGCGCCGACCGGCACGGGCGCCCCGGTCACGGGGTGGGACAGGTAGATGGCGCCCGTTCGTCATCCGATCCATCGGCGTCTCGAGGCCGAGGATCTCGTGCGACTGCGCCGGTCATCCGAGCGGCGGCGTTACGCGGCATCGCAGCGGCGGGGGCGCATCGATCCCAATCCGCACCAGATCGACGCGGTGATGTTCGCCCTGCGGCGGATACCCGAGGGTGGCTGCATCCTGGCCGACGAGGTGGGGCTGGGCAAGACGATCGAGGCCGGACTGGTGGTGGCCCAGGTCATGGCCGAAGGCGCCGAGCGGATCCTCATCGTCGTTCCCAAACCGCTCCTGGGACAGTGGCAGGATGAGCTCTACACCCTGTTCGGCATCTCCGCCCGTGAGGCTGCCGACAGCGAAAGCGATGTCACGGCACCCGGCGTGTTCCTGGCCGGGCGCGAGTACGCGGGCAGCGCCACCGGTTCGGGACGCCTGGCGGCTGCGCCGCCGTTCGACCTGTGTGTCATCGACGAGGCACACGAGATGTTCGCCGGCATCTACCAGCGCTTCGACCGCTACGGCACGTACGACGAAACCAGCGCCGCGGCGCAGACCGCGCACCGGGTGCGCAAGCTGATCGGCCCGGCGCCGGTCCTGCTCCTGACGGCCACGCCGATTCAGAATTCGCTCGCCGAGTTGTGGGGCTTGCTGCACTACGTCGAGCCGACCGGGACGCTGGTGGGCTCGCTGCCGATCTTCAAGGCGCTGTTCTGTGAGGGGCAGGATGGCCGGCGGCTGGTTCCCGCGCAGGCCCCCGAGTTGCGGCGCCGGCTCGGCGCAGTGGTGCAGCGGACGCTGCGCCGCCAGGCGCAGGAGTTCCTGGACAAGCCATTCGTGGGACGCCGCGCCCAACTCTACGAATACGCCATGAGCACCGAGGAGAAGCAGCTCTACGACGACGTGACCAACTACCTCCTGTCCCCGAGCCTGAATGCGTTTCAGGGCCGTTCCCGACAACTGCTGCTCATCGGGTTCCACCGCCTCATGGCGTCCTCCACGGCGGCGCTGGCGAACAGTCTGGAACGGGTCGCCGAGCGGCTGCGGAGGATGCGCCGCGGTGCGCCCGCAAGCGAGGATCCCCGGGACACCGAACCGCTCATCACCGATCTCGATGACGACGAGCTGCCGCCCGCCCTGCCGCACATCGAGGATGATCCGGCCGGCGCGCGAGTCGCGGCGGCGCCGGCGCTTGACGCCGAACTGGCGCAGGTCGAGGACTTCGTGCGCCGGGCCCGTTCCCTGCCGCACGACAGCAAGGCGCACAGCCTGGTCAAGGTGGTGCGCTCCATCGGCGACCGGTGCGACGGCAACGCCAAGCTGGTGGTGTTCACGGAATCGCTGACCACGCAGGGGTATCTGCGCGACCTGCTGACACGGCACGCGGGACTTCAGGAGGGCGAAATCACCCTGTTCCGGGGACAGAACGACTCGCCGCGCGCACGGCAGGCGCTGCGGCGCTGGCAGGAAGAGGTCGGCAGGCACCTCCCGGGGCCTCGTGCTCCGAGCCCGGAGGTCGCCGTGCGGCTGGCGCTGGTGCACGAGTTCAAGACCCGTGCGCGCGTGTTCATCGCCACCGAAGCGGGTGCCAAGGGGCTCAACCTGCAGTTCTGCGACACCATCGTCAACTACGATCTGCCGTGGAACCCGCAGCGCATCGAGCAGCGGATCGGCCGTTGCCACCGCTACGGTCAGACGCGCGACGTGACGGTCGTCAATTTCCTGGCCAGGGACAACGAGACCCAGCGCTTGACGCTGGAGATACTGGCGCAGAAGCTGGACCTGTTCGGCGACGTGCTGGACATGTCCGATGCGGTGCTGCACCAGGCGCGTTCGCAACGTTCCGAGGAGCTGTCCACGGCCCTCGGCCCGGACTTCGAGCAGCAGCTCAACCGAATCTGGGAACGTGCCCGTTCGATCGACGAGGTGGAGGAGGAGCTGCGCCGCCTGCGCGAGACCATGGAGGAGCGGCGCCGGGAACTGGAGCGGATCCGGGAGCACACGACCGGCCTCATCGAAGCTCGTTTCGACGACTCGGTGCAGCAGGTGTTCCGGCGCATCGCCGAGGAGTTGCCCGCCACGCTGGCCGACCTGGATGCGGACCTGGAGCGGGTCGTCATCGACTACCTGCGCGCCAACGGCGTAGACCACGCCAGCGAGGCTCAAAACGGCCGGCGGCTGATCCGGATTCCCCCTTCCGAGCGCCTACCCGGTACGCTGGCGGCGGGGCTCTCCGTCAGCGCGGGTCAGGCGCAGGCGCTGGCAGAGGTCGATGCCCTGCACGTCGCCCATCCGCTGGTGCGGGCGGCGATCGACGATGCTCGACGCAGGGGAGCGGGAACCTTCTCGGTGCGATTCCTGCTCACGACGCAGGCGCCGGACGAGCTGAAGCAACGTCGGGGGTCACGCGGACGCCTGGCGCTGAGCCGCATGTCCTATCGCGGGTTCGAGCGCGAGGATCGCCTGATAGCGACCGCCGTGTTCGAAGATTCCGCGGTCCTGCGGCCGGCCGAAGCGGCGCTGGAGCTGCTCGCCCTGCCGTGCCAGGATCTGCCGGCTCCGCTTGCCGACCTCTCCGTGACCGCCGCCGACCTGGACGAAGTGGTGGACGAAGCACTGTTCTTCGACCAGGCGCGGGCCGCCGACGCCGAAGCGGAGGCGTTCTCGCGGGCTCTGGACCAGCTCGACCAGTACGTCGAAGACCGCCTGCTGGTGCTGCGGCGCGGGCAGCGGGAAATCTCGGATCAGCTCAAGCAGGCCGAGGAACGGCGCGACGCGGCGCTGGGCGCCGATGCGCGCGGCCGCGCCGAAGAGCGCATTCGGCGCCTGGAACGTGAGCTGAGCGTCACCGAAGACCGGATCGAACGGCTGGCGGCCCGCGATGACGGCGACTACGAGCGTTGGCGGTCGCAGCTTCACCGCCGCCGCTACACGCCGCCGCAGGCTGCACGGCTGTTCGACCTGGAGTTCGTGATCGGCGAAACAGAGTGAACGTGGCACTCAAGATATTGCACACCGCCGACTGGCACCTCGGCCTGCGGTTCCCCGCGCTGACGCCCGAGCAGGAGAGCCGCTTGACGCGGGCGCGCCTGGAAGTGGTGGGACGGATTCTCGACCTTGCCGAGAGCCGGCGCGTAGATGCGGTGCTCTGCGCCGGCGACCTGTTCGACGAGCCGCGGCCCGACGAGGAGTGGTGGCAGGGATTGCTGTCCGAGTTTCAGCGCCGGTCGTGGACGCGACCGGTCATCCTGCTGCCGGGCAACCACGACCCATTGACGCCGAATTCGATCTATGCGGCAGGCAATCGGTTCCGGCGCGGACTACCCGGTTACGTGCACGTGGTCGATTCCGATGAGTTCGAGTTGGCGCTCGGATCCGGCGCGGTGGTGTACGCGAGACCGTGCCGGTCGCGTGCCGGCCAGACCGGGCTGGCGGCCAGCCTCCCGGCGCGCGCGGCTGGCGATGAGCGGATTCGCATCGGGCTCATTCACGGCCAGACCTTCGATCTCCCGGATCATCAGACCACGTTCCCGATAGAACGAAATGCCGCGCTGGAGCGTGGACTGGACTACCTCGCGATCGGCGACACGCACGGATTCCGCGACGTGCAGCCGGATGCCAGGGTACCGACCATCTATCCGGGAGCACCCGAGGCCACGAAGTTCGGGGAGCACGGTTCCGGCCAGGTCGCCCTGGTCTTCTTCCCGCGCGACCGGGCGCGGCGGGCACTGGTCGAGGGCGAGGCGGTCGCGGCCTGGTCGTGGCGGGAGGAGACCTGCCGTTCTCTCGCGGAGCTGCAGCGGCTGCGGGACGAGCACCTGCGCAAGACCGTGCTGAGATTGACGCTGGACGCCCGACTGCCGCTCCACGAATACGACGAGGCGGCACGCATACTGACGGAACTGAAGGGGTCGCTGTCGTCCCACCCCAAGGTCGGGGTGCTGCTCGCCGATCGCAGTCGGCTGCGCCTCGACACCACCGATTCGTCGCGGTTCACCGAGGGCTGGCCGGAAGTGCTGCGCTCCGTCGTCCGGCGGCTGAAGGAGCACGAAGCGGACGACCCGGAGAAGGCGGAGCGCGCCCTCCATCACCTCTACGAGCTGGTCCGAGGGCAATAGCGATGTGGATCAGGCAGGTCTCGGTACGCCACTTCGCCGGTATCCGCTCAGCCGAAATCACCCTCGCACACGGTCTCAACGTCCTGCACGGACCGAACGAGATCGGCAAGTCGACGCTCGTGGAGGCCATTCGGGCGGCCCTGCTGCTGCAGCACGGTGCATCCGCCGCCCGCGACTTCGACGACTGGCACACCGATCAGCCGGCGCAGGTGACACTGACCCTCGAGACCGAGCCACAGCGCATCTGGCGCGTGCGCAAGAGCTTCGGCAAGGGCGTGGATGGATCGAGCTACCTGGACTTCTCGCGCGATGGAGCGACCTTCACTCAGGAGGCCAAGGGACGTGACGTGGACGGCCGGATTCGAGAGCTGCTGCGCTGGGGCCTGCCGGCACCAGGCGGCAAGGGGCGCTCCAAGGGGTTCTCCGAGTCGTTCCTGGCGACCACCCTGCTGGCCGATCAGCGCGCCGTCGCCGACCTGCTGGAGCGCAGTCTCGACGACGACCCCGACGAATCGGGGAAAGGTCGGCTGAGCGACGCGCTGCAGGCGCTCGCCCAAGACCCGGTGTTCCGCAAGGTCGTCGCCCGCACCCAGGAGCGCGTGGACGAGGCGTTCACCGGCACCGGGCAACGCAGCCGACGTCGAGGATCGCCATGGATGAACCTGCGAGACCAGCGTCAGGCCGCCGACCGGCGCCGAACCGAGATGCGCCGCCGCGTCACCGAGAGCGACGATGCCCGCGCCCGCGTCGACCGCTGCCGCGAGCAGCTCGACGAAGCCCGCAGCCGGCTCGACGCTGCGCGGCGCCAGCGGCAACGGATCGACGCTGCCTGGGAACGGCAGCGGGCGCGCGACGCGGTCGGCGCCGAGATCGCCAAGGCAACGCGGGAGCGAGACCGGATTCAGGGCCTCCACGACGAACGGGACCAGGCCAGGCGGGAACTGGACGCCGCCGAGCAAGCGGTCGGCGCGGCCGACGCGAGCATGGCCCAGGCGGCAGAGACGGAGCGGCGCGCACGAGAGTGCCTCGACACCGCTCGCCGGCACCTGGCCGAAGCGGAGAGTGGCGCCGCCCGGCAGCAGCGTACGATCCGCAGGCAGGAGATCGAGAACCTCCGGCTCAGGAACAGGAATCGGCGAGCCGAAGTGGAGCGGGGCAAGGCGGAAGCGGCCGGTGTGCGCGACCTGGAGGCCGCGACCCAGCGGTTGCGGGCGGACCTGGAGGCCAGGTCGCGGAAGCTTGCCGCGACCAGATCGCGCGCCCGGAAGGCTCATGAGCAGGACCGGAAGGCCGCCGCCGAGATCAGTCGAATCGCGGGCCAGGTCCTGGGGCTGAAGCTGCTGAGCGGCCGCGAGCAGCTCGCGCGGCTGCACGAGTCGGCGCGCCAGGCCAGGGAGTTGCAGTCACGGGCGCACGCAAAGTCGCAGCGTGCCAAGGCATTGCGCACCTCGGTAAAGGGTCGCTCCTTGCCCGACTCCGAACAGTTGGAAACCCTGCGCGCGCTGCAGACCGATCTTCGGGTCGCGGAACAGGCCTTGCAGGTGGGAGTCTCCGTCGAGATCACACCGAGCCGTCCGCTGTCCGTTACCACCCGCGCCGACGGCGGACCACCCCGGACCGCCGACCTGACTCGGCCCGAGTCGATGGAAGCGGCCGCACACCTGCGCCTGGAGCTGGAGGGGGTCGGGCAGATCGAGATTCGGGGCGGGAGCCGCGACTCCCGTGAGCGAGCCTCGCGGCTACGAGCGGAGTGGGCCGCCGCGACCTCCGGATTGTTCCAACGGCTCCAGGTCGACAACCTGGAACAGCTCATCGCGCAGTGTCACGCCGGAGAGCGGGAGCTGGCCGCGGCCGACGCCCTGGTGCGCGAGGCCGATCAGGAACACCAGCAAGCCGCGGCTCTGATCCAGGATGACGAGTTCATCGCCGAGCGCGGGCGCGAGTTGCAACGGCTCGAACGGCAGGTCAGGGATGATCTCGGCGAACACGACCTCGAAGAGTTCGTTCGCCGGTGCGCGTCCGGTGACGGGGCCGATACGGCTTCGCTGGAACAGCGGCTCGCCTCCCTGCGCGCCGCTCGTGAGCGCGGAACGGCGCGCATCGGCGAGCTCCAACAGCAGGTTTCGCGGGCGGAGGGAAGCATCGAGTCCGGGCAGCAGGAGCTGGCAACGCGGGAAGCCGCGTTCGCGGAGCGCCGCGAGGCTCTCGCCGATCCCTGGGAGTCGGTGCTGGCGCGCGCGGAAGCGGAACTCGATACCCTCGGAAGTGAGGACCGGGGCCTGGCAAAGGAGCTCGAGGCGCTGGAGACCGGGGCCAGCAATGAAGTGGAACAGGCACGAACCAGCGTCCGACAGGGCGAACAGCGGCTTGCGGTCGCCAGGTCGCGGAGCTCGAACTGCAGCGAGACGGTCGAATCGGCGCGCGAGAAACGCGACCGGCTGGCGGGTACTGTCGATGAGCGCGCCGCTGCGGTGCGGCGGGAAGATCTCGCAGCGGCCCGCGCGCACCTCCAGGCGCTGCGCGCCAGCCTCGCGCAACTGCCGGTACCGGAGATGGAAGTCACCGAGCAGGAGCGCGAGCAGGCGGTGGATGCGGTACGGCGGCTCACCGAGGAGTGCGGCGGCGCGGACGCCGAGCTGCAGAAGGCGGAAGGCGCGCTGCAACAGGTCGGTGGTCACACCGTCCAGGAGCAACTGGCGCAGGCGAACGAGGCGGTGACGGCGGTCAACCGGCGCGAGGGCGAGATCGAGGTCGAGTATGGCGCCTGGAAGCTGCTGCTCGACACGCTGCGCGAGGCCGAGGCGGAGGATGCCGTGCACCTCGGGAAGGCGCTCGTCGAGCCGGTATCGCGGCGCGTCTCCGAACTGACCGGCGGTTCGTACGGCGAGGTCACCATCGCCCCGACGCTGTCGACGCAATACATCGAGGCGGCCGGCAGTGAACGCGATCTCTCGCGGCTGTCGGTCGGAACCCGGGATCAGCTTGCCACCGTGCTGCGTCTCACCATCGCAGAGAAGCTGGGCAGCACCGTCGTCCTGGACGACCAACTCGTGCAGAGCGATGCATCACGCATGCGCTCGCTGTACGAGCTCATGCAGCAGTGCGCGAAGGAGTTTCAGATTCTCGTGCTCACCTGCCACCCCGAACACTATCGCCCCCCCGATGGCCGCCCGCTGCACGCGATCGACCTCACCGAGCACATCGAGCGCACCCAACCGTAACGCCTCAGCCACTCCCCCAAGCGAAACGCGGCCGGTCTTGGCTGCCACACACGCGATTCGCTTGACGCCATTTAGGCTCTCAGCGCCATTCCTTCATCGTGGTCATTGTGCTCCGAACTTGACCGCTTACGCGCTCTCTCATGATGATGCGGCCATGATCGCCGTCCACCGCCCCGCCCCCGGAGGCCAGATTCGCGACGACGACGGCACCGCTCAAGCCCTGATCGAGCTTGGATACACTGTCATCCGCATTCACCACACCGACGATTGGGAAGCGATATTCGGCCGCCATACCGATGTCTTCGGAGCGCAGGACGATGTCACGTGACGAATACCACCGCGTGTTGCTGGAACGCCTGCACGGACAACTCCGATGGGAAAATGAACCGGCCCCGGACTGGACGGTCGACGATCTTGATCTGAGCGAGATCACCCGCACCCTTGATGAAGCAATTCGCCGGCGTCGAGCGGAAGATCCCGGAACACGGGAACCAACGGAGCTGCTGCGCGGATTCGGCTTGATCCACGACGGCCGGCTGCTCCGCGCCGCGGTCGTGTTGTTCGGCAGATCCGAGCGTGTGGGCGCGGAGTACCCGCAGTGCATGCTGCGGGTAGCGAGATTTCGCGGTATCGCCCGCACCGACGAGTTTCTGGACAACCGGCAGTTTCACGGCAATGCGTTCACCCTCCTGGGCAGCGCAGAACGCTTCTTCCGGGAGAGCCTGCCCATCGCCGGTCGCATCGAGCCAGACCTATTCGAACGAGTGGATGATCCGCTCTATCCGCCGCCGGCTCTGCGTGAGGCGCTCGCCAATGCCATCTGTCACCGGGACTACTCCATCGGCGGGGGATCGGTGGCCGCGGCGATCTACGACGACCGCCTCGAAGTCACTTCCTCGGGTCGGCTGCACTTCGGGCTCACACCCGAAGCGCTGTTCGAGCCCCATGAGTCGTTGCCCTGGAACCCGCTGATCGCACGGGTCTTCTACCTCCGCGGGATCATCGAGCAGTGGGGCCGGGGAACCATCAAGATGCGAGAACTGACGACCAGCGCCGGATTGCCGGCACCGGAGATCGAGGACGCGGGCGGATGCGTCACGGTGCGCTTCAGACCGGGAACCTACGTGCGGAGTCGTGTCGAGCGGGAGGTAACCGATCGCCAGCAGGCCATTCTCGCCCTGCTCGCGGGAGTGTCCGACGGCCTTGCCTTACGCGAGATCATCCCCCAATTGGGCGATTCTGTTGTGTGGTGGCAGGTACGAGATGATTTGCGGATCTTGCGAACACTCGGCTTGGCGATATGCAAAGGCCGCGGCCGTGGTGCGCGCTGGCTGCGCCGGCAGGTTCCATCAGCGGAACTCATGGAATGAGACTTCTAATTACTTCCCATTACTTCTCATTTCTTTGCAATGAGTCTATAATTGTATTCCAGAGAATAACCTATCCCATTACTTCTCATTGCTTCCAATTCTGTCCTATTCCGAGGAATAAGACGTCTCATTCTCAACAATAGAACTCTATTGGCGAGCAATTATCGTTGATATAATGATTTAAGCCACTTCGTCTTATTCTGTTCTATTCTGTCTTATTCCCAAACTCACAAGGAAAACCCCATCACGGTAACACCGATTCCGATACCTGAGAATAGCGCACCGATACCGTTTACGAGCAACGGCACATCCGGCACAGCCGCACCGCCCGACGGGTTCACACACCGACGGTCCGCTCCTCCGCGTCGCCGGCACCGGCCCGGCCACGCGGTACACGGTGTCAGAGCCGCACGAGGTCGGGCCGACACTTGGAAACGTGAGCGCACAAAGTCTCTCTGAATCCGGCACCCTATTCCGTGAGCAACACGATACGACCCTTGCCACGGCGATCGATGTAATCGACGATCAGCTCCGTGACGGCTGCCAAGTCGACGAACCCGCCAATGCTTTGGATACGGTTCGACCGCAGCTCCGTTGCGGCCCACTTCAACGTCTTTTTGAGGTCCGTTGCTCGGGTGCAAACCGGGTCTAGGAAACTAGCGCTGTAGCGCCGGCGGCGAAGCAGGTACGCAATACACAGACTGGCGTGTCGGTAGATGTACTTGGCCTCGTAATGACGCAGTTGTTTCTTCATCACGTCGTGGGCAAGGTCAAGGAGAATACCGCAGGTCTCATCTTTCATCCGCTCGGTAGCCGCCGCCCGGTATTGGAGAATCCTGGCGAGGGCACGAAGCCAGTCATTGGGACCTTTGAATCCGGTACTCTGAAGGTGCACAGCCATGACGTCGGCGAATCGGGCAATCTGCTCGGGATCGCGAAGGCAGTTTGCGTACGCATTGAGATGGTGTCGCTTGATAGCGTGGGGTACCGAGAGCAAGTCCCGTAGCCGCGTCGCAAGCGATTTTTAAGCCGAGCTGAAGTAACCAACGACCCGATAAACTTGCTCATAAATATCTCTGGAAGTCGAGTCGTCTAACCATGCTACGAGCCGCTCTTCGAACGCGTCAAGCAGTGATCTGTCATTTCCAGCGCCAAACAGTGTCCGTGCCTCATCAAGCACTCCTTCGCTACCGACTGCGGTTGCATGATCTGGTGGAGTACGAGCCGCTAAGTTCTCATCCTTCTGCCTCAACAATTCCCGAATCGTCCCGAGATGGTCGTCAACACGCATTGCTGTTGGTAGCCTACAATTGGTCAAAAAAACCTGGATTTCGTATTTCACTGCGCGCCAACAGCGGCCGCAGGAGAAGAACAGATAGGGCAGCCCGGCGCGGCGGAACGGCAGGTGGTCGCTGACGTCGCCGATGTAGTGGTTGAGGGCGGCGATCAACGGCAGCCGCCGCGGCAGCCGGCAGGCCGCCATCGCCGCCGGCAACCCCGGGTGCGACTCCGCCCCGGTCATGGACAGCAGGTTGCGGATGCGCGGCAGCCGGCGCTGCTTGCCGCCCAGGGGGAAGCGCGCCTCGTGGCCGGTCAGGTCCCGGATCAGCCCGCAGGCGACGCAGCGTTCGTCCATCCACCGCTCGTGAAAGTGCACGCTGTCCCAGGCGTCGAACTGCGCCGCGCTGGCGTAGCCCAGCGCCAGCGCCGCTTGCCGCAGCTGACCAGTTTGCCGCGTACCGTGATGCGCCCTTGGTGAAGCTGACCTCCACGCGGATCTGCGTTTCGTCCCATCCGGCCCAGCGTAGGGTGAGGGTGATAAACTGGTGCAGATGTCGCGTTGGGCGAGGTCTCTCTTGTTCATCGTTTCAGCGGCGGCCCGGCGCTTGGCCGCGCCGGCGCTCCACGGCGGGCGGCGCCGGCGGACGCTACGGACGCTTTCGTATGGGACCACCTGCACCCCGCTTCAGTATACTACTCCCGTGCCTCGACCGTGCGGCGGGCGACCAGTGGCCGTCGCCGCAGCAATCCAGGATACGAAGCGTTCAACAAGGAACGAGCGGCCCGTGCGCTGAACGACGCGACAGGCCAACGGAGCGGCCGATTACCTGCGCGGGGTGCTTATAGATTCAGTCAGAGAGCCAGATCGCGTCATCGGCGCCGAAGTCATTCCGTGCTGTCGCGATGATCGCGAACCCGGATACCGGCTGCTTCGCGGAGCGCGCGTGGCAGTCCTTGGAACAGGAACTCGACGTTGCCAGCAAGTACGTCGAGGAGTTTGGCGAAACCGCATATGCGTCGATGGACGCAATATCCGACGTTGCTACGGATCCACCGAGGGCAACCGGCGGCTACAAACTTCATTCGCAGGGAGCGGGACGCCCTACAACGGTTGACCGGTGTCTGGCTACTAGCGAGCTTCAGCACGATCGTCAGCAGAAGGCTCTCGCAGCCTACTTGGCGAATCCTTCGGCCGATGTCCATCGGAACATACTCGAGCCGACTCGTGACGACGTGGGCGGTCGAAAGTTTGCCGCGAACGTGGCGGCCGCCGTCGGACACATCTCGATGCCAGCAACCATCACCACGCCCGCGAGCCGGCTCCCGTATGAAGCTGCTCCTCCAACTATATGTCGATCCGTATCTCCGATCAATTCCTTATGACGAAACCCCCGAACAAGCGCCTTGGCCGCACAGCACGGCACGTCGCTGCTTTACTCTGCCGCTCGGGGCAGAGCACCTCCGGCTCTGCCGAAAATGACCTCATCCGAGTCTTCGTCAAGATGCTTGCTGGTAACGTGCATTTGTCGACGGTAGGGTGGAGCCAACGTGTACCCTCGTGGGGAGAGTCCTTGCTTGCGAAGCGCTTGCAGAAGGTCTCTGGCCTCGCGCACTTTCTCAAGGTCGACCTTCGGATTGTTTCGCATCACCTTGTCGATATCGACCC
This sequence comes from Spirochaetia bacterium, assembly GCA_965203905.1. Classification (GTDB taxonomy): domain Bacteria; phylum Spirochaetota; class Spirochaetia; order SZUA-6; family Bin103; genus Bin103. The sequence goes on from CBDBDQ010000005.1 coordinate 1,051,557, forward strand.
CGCCGTCACCGGTAGGCGAGTGGAACATAGCTCCCCCTCCTGTGCAGCACCGCCGCATGTCGCAAGCGGCTCATGTAGTCTCGCAGCAGCTTTCCGTAGAGTCGGATGCTCTCACTCAGTGTGGACACTTCGCCGAAGTCTTCTATGCGCAGATTCAGATCCTTCCTCAGTACTTCCATGGATATTCCCCTTCCGTGAGAATGCCAGTAGCCGGAATCACTCAGCTTCCTGGCGATCGCCTGAGCGCGGCGCTTACGCATCTGATCGTTGACGCGTGTTCCCTTCGTCTCCGTCTTTCTCCAATTCCTGAACTTGTACCTGACGAGCCACTCCTTCAGCAGGCTGACAGACAACTCACGGGCCTGCTCATAACGGTACAGGTCGGCCGGATCGAACTTCTCGACGAGCAATGTCAACTCCGCTGTATTCAGTGTCCCGTTCTCGGCCTTTCTGAGTAGCCGGTCGAACTGGATCAGATATCCGAGAGCCGGCACCTGCCTGCCGCTGGAGTTCTCCACCTGAGGATCGATTGGTCCAAGAATCGAAAAGTAGTCCATGTAGATGCTGTCGCCTGACATCACCAACACGGTCCCGGCTGACATTGCATGGCTCGGTACCACGAACTCGACCCGGTCGTAGTGGTGGCGAAGCGTCTCCGCGATCCTTTGAACGACTTCAATGTAACCCCCGGCTGTCTCCAGTACGACGACAAGCTTCTTTCTCCTTTCGGGGGTGCCGGCGACACTCTCGACTGCGTCGCGGAACACCTCCTCGCATCCGAACAGCAGGCTGCCGACAAAGCAGATGACATCGCCGTCCATGAGGTCTTCGATTGCCCTGATCCGCTCATCAAGCTGGCCCTCAATGATCTTCTCTGGTGGCGAGTGCACCGATACGTCCGACACGCCGCCTGCTACCTCCAGTGCTCGGTACGAAGCCATCGCAGCTGAGCGAACTTCGTTGTAATTGTAATGCATCTGGATCCGGGCAGCATCCAATTGGAGTACCGCCGGCGGAACGCCAACCGCTGTCCGTGAGCAGGCCGGTAGCGATGACGGCTGGAAGTTGGACCCGGAGCCATGTTGCAGAGCTTGGGGTTGGCAGGGTGGCATGTCAAGCTGGGGCCGTGGTGGTCGTGGCCGCACTCACGCGCACGGACTGGTCTCCGAACTGGAGGCGTTGCGCGAGCGGGGACGGAGTGCCTGCCAACTGCGTCGTGAGCTTCGACAATCTCCGCCACCGTCGGCGAGTCGCTTCGGCGCCGCGTCACCCGGCTCGGCGCGCCGCCCATGACGGAGGCATGCCGGGCCGGCCCTCCGCGACGCCGGCTGTTGATGGAGTCACGGCCTATGCCTTTCCGGAGGGGCGGTCGAGGGAGTCGTTGCGGTAGTGGCTGCCGAGGCTATGCGGGTTGCGCAGCGCGGCGTAGGTCACCAGCAGCGCGGTCTGCACGGCGTTGCGCAGGGTGAGCAGCCTCGGGGTGAGGCGGTTGTCGGCGTAGAAGCTGTCGACCTCGTTCTTCAGCTCGCGCAGCAGGTTGGTGGCGCGGTCCAGCCGCTTGCCGGTGCGCACCAGCCCGACGTAGTTCCACATCGTGTTGCGGATCAGGCTGAGGTCCTGGGTGATCAGCTCGTCGTCGGCCTCGGCGCCGGGCATCTCCCACGAGCGCACCTCCGGCAGGTGGAAGTCGGCGCCGCCGGCGATCTCGGCCGCGTGCTGCCGCGCGGCCTGGGCGCCCATCACCACGCACTCCAGCAGCGACGTGCTGGCCAGCCGGTTGGCCCCGTGCAGCCCGGTACAGGCGGTCTCGCCGATGGCGCTGAGGTGGGCGATGTTGCTGTTGCCGGCCATGTCGGTGTGGATGCCCCCACAGGCGTAGTGGGCCGCGGGTACCACCGGAATCGGCTCCTGCGTCATGTCCACCCCGGCGGCCAGCAGGCGCTCGTTGATGGTGGGAAAGCGGCCGCGCACGTAGTCCGCATCCACCGTGGACAGGTCGATGTAGACCGAATCGCTGGCGCTTCGCAGCAGCTCGGTGTGGATCGAGCGCGCGATCACGTCGCGCGGCGCCAGCGACCCTTGTGGGTGATAGCGCTCCATGAACGCCGTGCCCTCGTGGTTGATCAGCACCCCACCCTCGCCGCGCACCGCCTCCGACACCAGGAACGGGCGCTCTCCCGGACGGTGGAACACGGTGGGGTGGAACTGCACGTACTCCAGGTCGATCACCCGCGCGCCCACGCGGTAGGCCATGGCGATGCCGTGGCCGAAGGCGCCGCCGTCGTTGGTGCTGTGCAGGTAGATCTGGCCGAGCCCGCCGGTGGCCAGCACCGTCTTCCTGGCCACGATGGCGCGCACCTGCCCCTGCGCCACGTCCAGCACGTAGGCGCCGACGCAGCTCAACGGACGGTAGCGGTCGAGGAAGTCCACCGAGCTGTGCGAAAGCGTGAGCAGATCCACCGCGAAGGCCCCGGTGGCCAGCGTCAGGCTGCCACCGCCGGGCAGCGCGCCGGCGGCGGCCAGCTCGGCCAGCCGCGCGTGCAGGGAGCCGAGGATGGCGCGCCCGGTGTGGTCCTTGGCGTAGATGATGCGGTGACGCGAGTGCGACCCCTCGCGGGTGAACCTCAGCTTCCCGGCGGCATCGCGGTCGAAGCCGACCTGGAGGTCGTCGATCAGCAGCTCGCGCACCACGCGCGGGCCATCTTCGATTACGGCATCCACCGCCGCCGGGTTGGCGGAGTGGGCGCTGGCGGCGTCGATGTCGGCGCGCAGCAGGTCGCCGTCCACCTCGTCGAAGATGATGCCCCCCTGTGCCCACAGGCTGTTGCTGGCCTGCAGCTCCTCGGCGCCGGTGATCAGGGTGACGTGGAGGCCGGCGCGGGCCGCCTGCAGCGCGTAGACCGCACCCGCCAGGCCGGCGCCGATCACCAGGCAGTCGCTGCGGGTGGTGGTCACCGCCGCCCCAGGAAGTCGAGCCCGAGATCGGGCCGCCGCGCCGCGGCGGTGATGGCGCTGGTGGAGATCACCTGGGCGCCAGCGGCGGCGTAGTCGGCCAGGGTTTCCAGGGTGACGCCGCCGGACACCTCGACGATGGCCCGCGCCGCCACCATCGCTACCGCCTCCCGTACCGTCTCCGGGCTCATGTTGTCGAGCAGGATGACGTCGGCCCCCGCCGCCACCGCCTCCTGCACCTGGGTCAGGGTGTCGGTCTCCACCTCGATGCGGGCGACGTGCGGCGCCTGCGCCCGCGCCTGGCGCACCGCGGCGGTGATGCCGCCCGCCACCGCGATGTGGTTGTCCTTGATCAGCACGCAGTCGGCCAGCGAGGCGCGGTGGTTGCGGCCGCCGCCGCAGCGTACCGCGTACTTCTCCAGCTCGCGCAGCCCGGGCGTGGTCTTGCGCGTCTCGCACACCACCGCCGCCGTACCGCGCAGCCGCTCCACGTAGCTGCGGGTGGCGGTGGCGACGCCCGAGAGGTGCTGCAGCAGGTTGAGCGCGGTGCGCTCGGCGGCCAGGATCGGCTGCGCCCGGCCGGCCACGTACAGCAGCCGCTGCCCCGCCTCCGCGGCGGCGCCGTCGGCCAGCGCCAGCTCCACGTTGAGGTCGGGATCGAGGCGCCAGAACACGTGCGCGGCGATCTCGCCGCCGCTCACCACCAGCGGCTCGCGCGCCACCACCGCCGCCCGGCACTCGGCGCGGTCGGGTATGACTGCGGAGCCGGTCACGTCGCCCAGCCCCAGGTCCTCCTCCAGGGCGGCCTCGATCACGCGCCGAGCGGAGAACGGGATCATCCGGGTGCGGTCCTTTTCAGTCCGTGAGCTCGAACATGCGCTCGATGCAGCGCAGCGCCGCCACCCGCACCGTCTCGTCCAGCTCGATGATCTGGTGCGGCTGCGGATCCACCAGCACGTCGCGGATCTTCTTCAGGCTGTTGAGCTTCATGTAGGGGCACAGGCGGCAGGAGCCGATGAACTGCTTGCCGGGGTTTTCCACCTCGACGCGGCTCACCAGCCCGCACTCGGTGAGCAGCATGAAGTAGGTGGCGTCGGTCGCGCGCACGTACTCCATCATCTTGCCGGTGCTGCCCACGAAGTCGCTGGCGGCGGTTACGTCGGTGGGACACTCCGGGTGGCTGACCACCTTGACCCCCGGGTAGCGGGCCCGCGCCTGCGCGATCGCCTCCACCGTGAACTGGTCGTGCACCAGGCAGGTGCCGTCGGAGCTGTGGATCACCTTGTCGCTGCCGCGCGCCGTCATCTCGCGGCTGATGTTGGCCGCCATCAGGCGATCGGGCACGAACAGGATCTCGCGCTGCGGCAGGCGTTCGATGATGGAGTAGACGTTGCCGGAGGTGACGCACACGTCGCTGGCCGCCTTCACCTCGGCGGAGCTGTTGATGTAGCACACCACCGCCGCCTCCGGGTGGCGCCCCTTCAGCTCCCGCAGCTCGGCGCCGGTCAGGGAGTCGGCCAGGGAACAGCCCGAAGCGATGTCGGGCACCACCACCAGCGCGTCGGGGCACAGGATCTTGGCGGTCTCGGCCATGAACACCACGCCCGCGAACACGATCACGTCGGCGGCGGAGTTGCGCGCCTCCAGGCTCAGCGCGTAGGAGTCGCTCTTGAAGTCGGCCACGCCGTACACGATTTCCGGGTTGACGTAGGAGTGGGCCAGGATGATGGCGTTCTGCTCCGCCTTGAGGCGGTTGATCTCGCAGGTGAGTGGGGCCACCTCGAAGCAGCGCTCCAGGGTCCATTGGGCACCGGGCTGACACTCGACGTGCAGCAGATTGGAGAACAGCCGTTCCGCTTCCTGTGCCACTGCCCCGTTTGGCATCGCGTGACCGTCTAGTTAGTTACTCACGCCGCCCCACCCATGTCAACGGCCGCGAGCGCAATTGCCGCTACCAGATGCGGGTAACTGCGTAGTCGTCGAACGCCCGGTCGACGCTTACGATCGGGAGGTTCTCCACCATCGCCTGGGCGATGAGCAGCCGATCGAACGGGTCGCGATGATGCCACGGCAGCCGGCCGACCTCGCTGGCATGGCGGTAAGAAATCCCCAGTTGTTGGAATCCGTGCTCCTGCAGCAGGCGGGCGAATTCCGGGTAGAGCGGCCGCGAAATTGCGAGCTTGCCCTGACCTGCCTTGATCGCCATCTCCCACACGGAGGCGATGCTGTAGGTCGGGGTGTTGTCGAGATCCTCGATGGCCGCCTTGGCGCGGTGGGAGAGCGCCGGCGCGTCTTCCACGAACCACAGCACCGTGTGGGTATCGAGCAGGAGCGTCACTTACCGGTAGTCGGCGAAGTCGTCCAACGGAGCGTCGAAGTCCGGGGCGATGTAGGTGAACGTCCCCTTGGCGAAACCGGCCCGACGCGCCCGGCTCGGCGGTGCGACGGGCCTGAGCTCCGCGATTCGTTTGCCACGGCGCGTCAGGTAGAAGCTCTTTCCTTCAAGCACCTGATTCAATAGCGCCGAGAGGTTGGTCTTCGCTTCCAGCGTGCCGATCTCTTCAATCTGCATGGCGATTCAATGTAGTCAGAATGGTCAGCTTGAGCAACGCGGCTACATCCCCGCAACCAGCCGCCTAGCTCACGGCACGGCGGTAGAGGCGCACGGCCAGCGGCGCGGCCAGCACCAGAATGGCGAGCGACCACAGCACGGCGGCGGTGACCTCCCCGGCCACCGTCTGCGAGGGTGCCAGCGCCCCCTGGCCGAGGATCAGGCTGCGCACCGCGTTGGCGGTGCGGGTAACCGGCTGGTGGTCGGCAAACACGCGCAGCCAGCCCGGCAGCGTCTCGGTCGGCACGAATACGGAGCTGGCGAACACCAGTGGAAAGGTCGGAATCATCGCCGCCGGCTGCGCCGCCTCGGAGTTCTTGACGCCCAGACCGATGCAGGCCATCACCCATGACAGGGCAAAGGCGAACATCATCGCCACCAGCACACCGCCAATCAGCGGCAGGAACGAGGTCTGCGGCCGGAAGCCGAGCACGTAGCCCAGCACGAGCACCAGGGCAAGCACGAAGATGTTGCGGATCAGATCGGCCACCGTGCGCCCGGCGAGCACCGCGGAGCGCGCCATCGGCAGCGAGCGGAAGCGGTCGATCACGCCGTTGTTGAGGTCTTCGATCAGCCCCATCGCAGTCTGCAGGGAGCCGAATGCGACCATCTGCAGCAGCACGCCCGGCAGCAGCCAGTTGAGGTACTCACCGCCGGCCGCGGCCGGAATCGAGCGGCCCACCGCACCGCCGAACACGTAGTTGAACAGGATCAGGAACATGACCGGCTGTACGGTGGCGAACAGCACGAGCTGCGGCATGCGCACGACGCGCAACAGGTTGCGCCGCGCGATCATCACCGTGTCCTTGAGGGCGTGGGCCGGCGAGACGCGGGCGCGCCGCCGCGGCTGCGAGGGTCCACTCATGGCCGTCCTCCGGCGCGGCGCCGGCGGCCGCGTCTGCCGCGCCGCCTGCCGTTGCCGGTCTCCGTGGGCGTGGTGGCGTGCCCGGTCAGCGCGACGAACACGTCGTCCAGGGTCGGGCGGCGCAGCCCGATGTCGGTGGGAGTGATGCCGGCGGCGTCGAGGGTACGCACGGCGGCGACCAGCGAAGCCGGACCTTCCGGGGCGGGCAGGGTTATGGTGCGCGCCGCTCCCCGATCGGCGCCGAGGGCCACGCAGGTGGCCTCCTGCACCTCCTCGGGTACGTCGATGTGGATCACCGCCCCGCCCAGACGGTCCTTCAACTGGTTGCCGGTCCCCTCGCTGATCAGCTTGCCCTCGTTGATCACGCCGATGCGATGGGCGAGCTGGTCCGCTTCGTCGAGATACTGGGTGGTCAGCAGCACGGTGGTGCCGGAACCCACCAGGTCGCGGATCAGGGCCCACACCTCCAGCCGGCTGCGCGGGTCGATGCCGGTGGTCGGCTCGTCCAGGAACAGCACGTCCGGGCGCCCCACCAGTGAAGCGGCCAGGTCTAGGCGCCGCTTCATGCCGCCGGAGTAGGTGCGCACCAGGCGGTCGGCGTCATTCGCCAGCGAAAACCGCTCCAGCACCTCCGCGGCGCGCTCGCGGGCGGTACGCGCGTTCAGGTTGTACAACCGGCCCACCATCTCCACCGCCTCGCGGCCGGTCAGGTACTCGTCCACGGCGGCGAACTGACCTGCCAGTCCGATGCGGTTGCGCACCGCCACCGGGTCGTGCACCACGTCGATGCCGGCCACGGTCGCGGATCCTCCGTCGGGCCGGAGCAGCGTCGCCAGGACCCGGATCAGCGTGGTCTTGCCGGCGCCGTTCGGTCCCAGCAGGGCATAGATGATGCCGGGCTCGATCTCCAGGCTGACGCCGGCGAGGGCATGGATGTTGCCGAACCGCTTCTCGACCTGCTCGGCATGTACGATTGGTTGCATACGAGAGTCCGCCGCGAAGATACCCAAATCCGTGCCGACGGCGATGAACTCCCGGTGAACGAGGCAGTTACGATGCCGCCACGCTGCTGCTCAACGCCATCGCAACCGCGGCCGTGGCGGAGCATGGCAGGATCACCCTGGACCGTGCCGCGCTGCGGGCGGCGCTGACCGCCACGCACGACTTCCAGGGCATCACCGGTGTCCTCTCCTGCGACGCCTTCGGCGACTGCGGTACCGGCCGCATCAACATCTATCACCACCGCGACTCAGGCATCACCGACGCTGGCCAGGTCCCGGTGGTGTACCGGTTTTCTCCATGAGCGGCGGCGACTGCGCACGCCGCAGCACCGATGTTTCCCGGCTACTCGCGGCCGGGCGCGAGCGACAGGAGCTGCATGCGGTAGAGGCGGGCGTACACCCCGTTGCGGGCCAGCAGGTCGGCGTGGCGGCCCTCCTCCACCAGGCGCCCGTGGTGCAATACCAGGATCCGCTCCACCGAGCGGATGGTGGAGAGGCGGTGGGCGATGATGATCGCGGTGCGCCCGTGCAGCAGGGTGTCCAGCGCGGTCTCGATGACCCGCTCCGATTCGGCGTCGACGCTGGCGGTGGCCTCGTCCATGATCACCACGCCGGGGTCGAGCAGGAAGGCGCGGGCGAACGCCAAAAGCTGCTTCTGCCCCGAGGACAGCGACTTGCCCTCCTCCAGCACCTCGTGGTCGAAGCCGTGCGGCAGGGCGCGGATGAACGGCGTGGCGCCCACCGCTTCCGCCGCCGCCTCCACCTGGGCCCGGGTCACGCCCGGTGCGCGCAGCGAGATGTTGTCGGCGATAGAGCCGCTGAACAGGAACAGGTCCTGCGGCACGGTGGCGATGCGCCGCCGCAGGTAGGCCAGGGGCAGCCGCCGCACGTCGGTGGCGTCCACCAGGACCCGCCCCCGCTGCACGTCGTAGAGCCGGTTGACCAGGTTGATGACGGTGCTCTTGCCGGCGCCCGTGCTCCCCACCAGCGCCACCCGCTGCCCCGGCTCCACCGCGAACGACAGCTCCTCCAGCACCGGGTGGGCGGCGTCGTAGCCGAACCGCACCTGCTCCAGCGCCACCGCCGCCGCCGTTCCCCGATCACCGCCGCCGCCCGCCACCGCCGGCAGCAGCGGACGCTCGGGCTCGGTAATCGACTCCGCGCGGTCGAGCAGGCGGAAGATGCGGTTGGCGGCGGCCAGCGTCGCCTGAAACGTGTTGAAGCGTTCGGCCAACTGCCGCAGCGGCCGGTACAGCATCATGATGTAGGCGAAGAAGGCGAAGATCTCGCCCGGCTGCACCGCGGTCCCGAGCGCCCGGTGAGCGTAGCCCAGGATGATGATCAGGCTGAGCGTGGCGAGCAGCTCCAGAGCCGGGAAGTAGTAGGAGTAGGAGTTGATCACCCGCAGGAACGCCTCCAGGTAGCGGCGGTTGTGGGTGGTGAAGGTGGCCAGGACCCGCCGCTGGTAATTCAGCATCGTCACCTCGCGCATGCCGGTGATCGCCTCCACCAGGGTGGTGTTGATGCGGGCGTTGGCCTCCCGCACGGCGCCGTAACCGTGACGGATGGCATTGCGAAACAGCCAGGTGACCACGCCGAAGAACGGCAGGGTGAGGAACGCCGCCAGCGCCAGCCGTGGGTTGATGAACAGCATGGCGCCAAGGATCACTACCACCTGGAACGAGTCGCCGAGCAGCGACACCAGCCCCTGGGAGATGAACTGGCGGATCGCCTCCACGTCGCTGGTGACGTTGGTGAGCGTGGCGCCGACCGCGGTGCGGTCGAAGTAGTCGTGTCCCAGGCCCAGCACCTTGCGGAACAGGTGCATGCGCAGGTCGTACAGCAGGCGCTGGCCGAGGTACTCGACCGTGTAGGTGAACGCCACCTGGCCGCCGAGCTGGCCGATCAGGGCAGCACCCAGGAGCAGCGCCGTGCGCGCCAGCCCGGCCAGGTCGCCGGCCGCCACGTCGCGGTCGATGCCCACCTTGGTCAGATAGGGCACCAGCACCTGCAGCAGGTCGGTGACCAGCACCAGCAGGGCCGCGACCGCCAGCAGCAGCGGGTGCGCGCGCACGTAGCGCAGCAGGCGCGCCAGCAGCCGCAGGTCGCGCGGTCCCTCGGTCATGCCAGGTACTGCTCCAGCCGCTGCAGCTCGGCCAGCCGCGCGTAGCGGCCGCCGGCACGCAGCAGCCGCTCGTGGCTGCCCTGCTCCACGACACGGCCCTCCTCCAGCACCAGGATGCGATCCGCCAGCCGCAACGCCGAGGTACGCTGTGACACCAGCACCACGGTTCGCGTCGGGCTCCCGGCCCGCTCCCGCAGCGCGGACAGAATCTCCGTCTCGGTGGCCGAGTCGACGCTGGAAAGGGCGTCATCGAGGATCAGCAGGTCGCTCTCCCTGACCAGTGCACGAGCCAGGGCCAGGCGTTGCTTCTGGCCGCCGGAGAGGGTGATGCCGCGCTCGCCGACGAGCTGGTCGTAGCCGTCCGGAAAGGTCGCGATGTCCGCACTCAGGGCGGCAGCCGCAGCGGCAGCCTCGATGCGTTGGCGGGACACCGTCTCCTCCGCCCCCATCGCGATGTTCTCCGCCACGGTCATCGAGAACAGGAACGTCTCCTGCGGCACCACCGCCACCCGCCGCCGCAACGCCAGCGGATCCAGCTCCGCCAGCGGCAGTCCCCCTACCGTGACCCGCCCACCGGTGGGATGCACGATGGCGGTCAGCAGCGCCAGCAGGGTGCTCTTGCCGCTCCCCACCGGTCCGGTGATCCCGACCGTAGCACCCGGCTCGAGCTGCAGGTCGATCCCGCGCAGCGACTCCTGGACCGCCTCGGGGTAGCGGTAGCGGACGCCCTGCAGCTCGACTCGCACACCTCCGGCCGGCACTGCCGCCCCGCTGCGCCGCTCCGAGCGCGCGGTGAGGATGGTCTCGATGCGCTCCATCGCGCTCACCCCCTGCTGCAGCAGCGAGGTGACCCAGCCCAGCGACATGATCGGGAACGCCAGCAGCGCCACCATGGTCGAGAACTGCAGCAGCTCGCCGATGCTCAGCTCGTCGCGGATTACCGCCGACCCGCCCAGCCACAGCGTCACCAGTTGCAGCAGCCCGAACACCAGTCCCAGCAGCGGCCACAGCACTCCGCGAATCTTGAGCACCTGCATGTTGGCGCGCACGTAGCCGCGGTTCAGCTCCGCGAACTGCTCCTTCTGCTGCGCCTCGGCGGCGTACAGCTTGACCGTGGTGATGCCGGTGACGGTCTGCCAGGCGCGGTCGTTGATCGCGGCGACCTGCTCCTGCACGGCGCGGAACAGCGGGCGGAAGCGCGGGATCACCACCAGGTTGACCGCCACCAGCAGGGCCGCCACCAGCAGCAGGGCCGCGGTCATCAGCGCGTGCAGTCCCAGCATCAGCGGCAGGAACAGCGCCAGGCGCGACAGCGCGTCCGGGATGTACATCATCCCGGGTCCGAGGAGCATGCGCACGTCGTTGAGGTCGTTGGTGCAGCGCGAGATGAGGTCGCCGGTACGGCGCCGCTGATAGAACCCGAACTCCAGGCTGATCAGGCGCCGGAACAGTGCATCCCTGAGGTCATACTCGATGCGCCGCGACACCCCGATGATCAGCTTGCGCATCAGGAACATGCAGCCGCCGGCCAGCACGGTGAAGCCGGTCGCGGCCAGCGCCGCGGCGCGTACCGGTGGCAGCCGGTTGGCCCCGACGATCTCGTCCAGCAGGCGCTGGATCCACACCGGGATGCGGGCGAACGCCCAGTTCTGGGCCAGCATGAAGGCAAAGCCGACCGCCAGCGGCAGGGCGTAGCGGCCCAGGAGTGGGAGCAGGTGACGGAGCGCGCGGATGGTGGGTACCCGTTGGTAGCAGTAGTAGTGATCAGCCGCATCCGGGATGGGCTGCAGCAAGGGTACCCCGAATCGCCGCGTTGACAAAGCCAGGCAGCGTTGCTCGCCTCGCAAGCGGCGACCTCGTCGCCGGAGTTCGCCGGAGCCGGGGCCGTTGACGCCGGTGGTCAGGATCGGGTATCGCTTGACGGGCACGACCGAGGCTTGGCCCTCGACGCCGCCTCCCGCCCTACCTGACTTGCGTGTCGTGTAGGAGCCCATATGGACTGGCCAATCGCTATCGTCATTGCCGTTTTCGGTCTCATGTTGGGCTTGGCCGCTCTGACAGCTCCGGCGCACTTCGAGACCACCCCTCCCGCCGTCGAAACACCACCACTGGAGCCGCTCGAAACATTCCGCTCGACGGCACATGTCCCCATTTCGTTCCCGATCGCAAAACTGGATCCGATCATGCCGCGCGAGGCCACTCCGGCGCTCGACCCGCTCCCTACCCAGCTCTCCACGGCCCGCATCCCGATCTCGTTTCCCGTGGACAGGCTCGACGCAGACCAGCCGCAGGCGGCGACCCCGACGCTGCAACCGCTGCCGACGCGGCGCTCTTCGGTGCTCTTGCCGGTATCCGTTCTCGTCGCGAGCATCGAGCGGGAGGTCGACCGGCTCATCGCCAGAACCCGCAAGGTAACGGGAAGCGCACCGTGGCTGCTTGGAAGCGTCGACTATGAGGTGGCGGTCGAGCGCACCGACATCACGCTCAGCGGATCTGACGCGGGGTTCGTCGCCGAGACCCGGGCGTCGATCACCGGGCCGGTCGGCTGGTGGATATTTTCGGGCACGCTCAACGCTTCCGCGCAGATACAGGCAACCATGGCGCCGGCGTTTCAAGGGGACTGGCGGATCAATCCCGGATTGGCACTGAAGGGGCACGTTGCGTCCGCCCACATAGCGTCGATCCTGCCCGACATCGGGGTTCGGAGATTGGTGGCCAAACGCGTCGACGACTACCTTGCCCGCGAGCAGAGGAAGCTCGAAGACAGCATCTCGAACAGCGACTTCATCGAGACGCTCGCCCGAAAGGGATGGCAGGGACTATGCCGCAGTTTCCCGATTTCCTCGGACCCGGAAGTGTGGCTGGAGGTGCGCCCCACCGCCGCCAGCGTTGCCAGCCCGAGCATCGACGACGAGCGCATGAACACCGAGCTGGCACTCGAGTTCGAATTGCGCGTGGTCGATCACGAAACTCAGCCCGTATGCGGGTTTCCGGATGTCGCGAGCGATGATTTCAGGGATGGCGGCATCAACATCGTGCTGCCGGTGGAGATCACGTATGACACGCTGAGCACGTTCCTTGACGATCAGGTCGCGGGCCGGAGCTTCGCCGACGACAACAACTCGGTTACGTTCGAATCCCTTGAGGTTCGCCCTTACGGCCGCTCCGTACTGTTTCACGCGGAGCTCATCGTGCAGGCCCCCGGTTGGTTCGAGACCCCCGCCAAAGGCGTCATTTACATTTCCGGCGAACCGCGCCTCGACGTCGACGACCAGAGTCTGAGCTATGCCAATCTGCAACTCGACACCTCGTCGCGCCAGGCGCTGCTCGGACTCGGTCTGGAGATCGCAGAGCCGGTGATCCTTGATGCCCTGGAGGATGTCAGGTTCGATCTGAAGCCGCACCTTCGGAGGTTGGAGGACATGGCAACAGAAGCGCTCGACAAACTGGAGCGATCGATTCCGGGTGTCGCCATAGACGCGACCCGCCCTGCGATCCGACTCGACCGGATCGACGTGGGTCGCGAGTATCTGCGCCTGGTTGCGCGAGTCACGGGAACGCTGGCGGTCGATGTCCAGACCCTTCCCTGGAGAACAGAACAAGAAATCGGCAATTGAACCCGGGCCTATCTGCGGCCGAGCACGACTCCCGGGAGCGCCAGTATTCGATTGTTATTCACAATTCGATTGTAGTTCACAATTCGATTGTAGTTCACCGTACGACTCCTTCTTCATTGCCCGTCGACCGGCTGCGGTCACGGTAGTGGCGTTCCAGATCGCCCAGATCCAGACCGAGCAGTTCCATGGTCTTGAACAGTTGCGGCAGGTCGCGGTCCACGAAGCTGCGGCGCTTGAGCTCGCGTGCCTGATGATACGCGCGCTCGGCCACGAAATAGCCGATGCCGCGCCGATTGTAGATGATGCCCCGGTCCTGCAGGTAGGCGTAGGTACGGGTGACGGTGTTGGGATTCACCTGCACGTCCATCGCCAGCTCGCGGATCGATGGAATGCGGTCCCCGCCCTGCCACAGGCGCCGCAGGATGTTCTCGCAGATGTAGTCGCCGATCTGCAGGTAGATCGCCTGCGGTTGCGTGAACTCCATGGTCACACCTCCGCCCGGCTCAGGCGAAGGTAGGTCAGGAGCCAGAACAGCGGCCCCATGATCCCCCAGAAGAAGATCTTCGCGCTCAGGGTGATCGCCTCCTCGAGGCGCGGCGGGATGCCCAGATTCAGTGTCAGCTCGTCGAAGTGACCGGAAAGCGCCGGGAATACCGGAAACGCCGAGAACAGGAGCCACGTCAGGCCGGCGGCGAGCAGCAACAACACCAGCCACACCCCGGCTACGGCCAGGATTACCTTGATCGCGTGCCAGCGGCGGAAATAGACCGCGCCGAACAGGAACAGCGAGCTGGTCACCAGATACGCGAGGATGGCGCGCCAGACGTCGGCGTCCGGTGCGAAGATGGCATGCGAACGTCCCCAGATGAGCTGGCTGACTCCGGAGCCGAGCAGGGTCACCAGGAAGTAGCCGACCAGAGCCGCGGCGGCGTAACCGACGGTGGACATCAGCAAGCGCACGCCCCAACGCTCCAGCGTCGAGATCGGCAGCGTCAGGTAGGCGTGCGCCCGCGGCTTGTCGTGCAGATCGGCAAACAGCGTACTCGTAAACAGCAAACCACCGACGACCAGCGCCAGCGGAAAGAACGCCGCGTGAAACCCCCCGCCGAGTGCGTTGTTCGCCGACGTCACGTTGAAGGCCAGGATCAGGGCTGCCGCTGCGCCCGCCCCGACCAGGACTGCCCGGCCCTGCTGCTGGAGATCGGCGCGCAGCGCATACCACGCTCGCGCCACCGAGATTACCTCGTTCGTGTGCATCACAGCCTCCTTTAATTCGCGGCCGCGGGGCGAAACGCCGAGGCCACGCGCCGGTGATCGGAAATCACCGAGTTGAACAACAACTCCAGGTCGACGGCCGCCTCGGCCATCGGCCCCCCGCGTGCGGCGGGCACCAGGGCACGCCCTGCGGGCGTGCCCCCGACACCGGCACCCGGCTCCACGTAGATGACATCGCCGTTGCCCGGCGAGGTCACGGCAGCAGCGTCCTGCACCGCCAGGGCGGCCGAGATCTCCTCCACCGAGTGCTGAAACACGACCTCCCCCTGCTCCAGGATCACGATCGGGTCGATCAGGTGCTCCAGGTCCCGCACCTGGTGGGTCGAGACCACGATCACGCGGTCTTCCGCCGCGGCGCCCGCCAGCAGGCGCCGGAACTGGCCCTTGGCGGGAATGTCGAGCCCGTTGGTCGGCTCGTCGAGGATCAGCAGCCGGCAGCGGCTGGCCACGGCGAAGGCGAGCAGCACCTTCTTCTTCTGGCCGTAGGACATCGCCGTCATGCTGCGGTCCGGGTCGACCTCCAGGTCGGCCAGGTAGCGCTCCATCGCCCCGTGATCGAAACGGGGATAGAACACGCCATAGAGCCGGACCAATGCCCGCGGCGACAGAGCGGGCGTGTGAAACTCCTCCGGCACGAAGTACAGCTCGCGCAGAAACGACGGCGTGCGACGCCGGACCTGTTCGCCGCCCACGCGGGCGCTGCCCGCCTTGGGGAACAGCAGTCCCGCCATCAGCCGCAGCAGCGTCGTCTTGCCGGCACCGTTGCGACCGAGCAATCCGTACACGTTGCCGGGCGCGAGCTTCAGGTCGAGCCGGTCGAACAGCAGCTCCACCCTGCCGTATCCGAACGTGATTCCCTGCAGATCAACCATGCGCATCCTCCTCGGAATCGTCTGTAGTAGTGTACTATAATATTAGTACACTGAGAATTTACGATGGTTTGCTGCCGCCGTCAAGCCCCCTGCGTCACAGTTTTCCGCACACCCGCGCATCGCCCACACTGTCCACCATGCTTGACCGCCACGACTCCGACTCCGACGCCGCCGCACCCGACTAGACCGCCAGGTCACAAAACAATTGACGCCGTGGTGGGGACCGACTATATTGCATATGCGACCAGAAAAGTCGTATTTGGAGACGGCGGATGATAAAGATCAGTCGCAAGGTGGAGTACGCGTTGATGGCGCTGCAGCACATGCGCAGCCGGCCGGCGGAACAGGTGGTTTCGACCAAGGACCTGTGCGCCACCTACCGGGTGGCGTTTCCCATCCTGTCGAAGGTGCTGCAGAACCTCGCCGCGGCGGGCGTGCTGCGTTCCGAGCAGGGCGCCCACGGCGGCTATCAGATCGCCCGCCCACTGACCGACGTCACCTTCGGCGAGCTGTCGGAGGCGGTGCTCGGACCGATGCAGTTCTCTTATTGCCTGCACCGTGACCGGGTACGCTGCCAACTCGCCGAGTGCTGCAACGTGATCTCGCCCGTCGTCCGGCTGAGCAATCGCATCGAGGAGTTGTTCTACAGCATGAGCTTGGAAGAGTTGCTGCACGCCGAGGAACCGCAGGAGGCGGCGATCCGCGCCCGACACGGAGTGTCGGAGCGGCACGGCGTGTCGGAGCGGCACGGAGTGTCGGAGCGGCACGGCGTGTCGGAGCGGCACGGAGTGTCGGAGCGGCACGGCGTGCCGGCGCAGCACAAGGTAACGCCGTCACCCGCGGCATCGGCCGGCCACCGGAGCGCCGCGGCCGCGCCGCAGGAGCAGTTGGTATGGAAATAGCCTCCCACGACACCGGCCCCAGCACCGCACTCACCAAGGAGCAGGCCGAACGCGAGCTCTCCGGTCGCGTCTACGAGCACGGCTTCTACACCGACATCGACGCCGACCAGGCGCCCAAGGGGCTGAACGAGGATATCATCCGCTTCATCTCGCGCAAGAAGGACGAGCCGCCGTTCATGCTCGACTTCCGGCTCAAGGCGCTGCGCCGCTGGCGCGAGATGGAGGAGCCCTGGTGGCGGCCGGTGGAGCATCCGCCGATCGACTACCAGGCGATTCGCTACTACTCCGCCCCCAAGAGCGCCGGCGACCAGCAGGGCCCCGCCTCGCTGGACGAGGTGGATCCCGAGATCCTGCGCACCTTCGACCGCCTCGGCGTGCCGCTGAGCGAACAGAAGCGGGTCATGGGCGTGGCGGTGGACGCGGTGTTCGACTCGGTGTCGGTGGGCACCACCAACCAGGAGCAGCTCAGCGAGCTGGGCATCGTGTTCTGCTCCATCACCGAGGCGCTCAAGGAGCATCCCGAGCTGGTGCAGCGCTACCTCGGCTCGGTGGTGCCGGCGGCGGACAATTTCTACAGCGCCCTCAATTCCGCGGTGTTCACCGATGGGTCGTTCTGCTACATCCCGCCGGGAGTGCAGTGCCCGATAGACCTGTCCACCTACTTCCGCATCAACGCCGCCGAGACCGGCCAGTTCGAACGCACCCTGATCGTGGCCGACCGCGGCAGCTCGGTGAACTACGTCGAGGGCTGCACTGCCCCGATGCGCGACGAGAACCAGCTCCACGCCGCGATAGTGGAGATCGTGGCACTGGACGACGCGGTGGTGAACTACTCCACGGTGCAGAACTGGTACGGCGGCGACGCCGACGGCAACGGCGGCATCTACAACTTCGTGACCAAGCGCGGCAAGGCCGTGGGCCGCAACTCCAAGATCTCCTGGACCCAGGTGGAGGCGGGCGCGGCGATCACCTGGAAGTACCCCAGCGTGATCCTGCTCGGCGACGGCTCGGTGGGCGAGTTCTACTCGGTGGCGCTGACCAACAACCGCATGCAGGCGGATACCGGCACCAAGATGATCCATATCGGCAGGAACACCACCAGCACCATCGTCTCCAAGGGCATATCGGCGGACCGCTCGCGCAACGCCTACCGCGGCCAGGTGCGGATCCAGCCCGGCGCCGCCGGCGCGCGCAACTTCACCCAGTGCGACTCGATGCTGGTAGGCAACGAGTGCCAGGCCAACACCTTTCCCTCCATCGAGGTGCGCAACGACACCGCCACCGTCGAGCACGAGGCGTCCACCTCCCGCATCGGGGCCGAGCAGCTCTTCTACCTGGCCACCCGCGGGCTCGACATGGAGGCGGCCATCTCCCTGCTGATCAACGGCTTCTGCAAGGAAGTCTTCAAGAAACTGCCGTTGGAGTTCTCGGTGGAGGCGGTCAAGCTGCTGGAGATGAAGCTGGAAGGCAGCGTCGGCTGATGGTCAGGATCGACGACTTGAGCGCGGCCGTGACGGCCGACAACGGCACCGTGATCCCGATCCTGCAGGGCATCGACCTGGAGGTGCAGGCGGGCGAGGTGCACGCCATCATGGGGCCCAACGGCTCCGGCAAGAGCACCCTGGCACGGGTGATCGGCGGCCATCCGTCGTACCAGGTGACCGGCGGCGGGGTGAGCTACGAGGTCAACCTGCGCCCGCGCGACCTGCTGGCGATGGAGCCCGACGAGCGCGCCAAGAACGGCGTGTTCATCAGCTTCCAGTATCCGGTCGAGATCCCCGGCGTCAGCAACGCGGTGTTCCTGCGCGCCGCGTACAACGAGATCGCGGTTTCGCAGGGCCTGCCGGAGCTCGATCCCCTCGACTTCGAGGAACTGCTGCTGGAAAAACTGCGGCTGCTGGGGATGGCGGAGGATTTTGCGGCGCGCGACGTCAACGTCGACTTCTCCGGCGGTGAGAAGAAGCGCAACGAGATCCTGCAGTTGGCGCTGCTGGCGCCGCGCCTGGCGATCCTGGACGAGACCGACTCCGGGCTGGACATCGATGCGCTGAAGGCGGTGGCGGACGGCATCGGCAAGCTGCGCCACGCCGAGAACGCGTTCGTCCTGATCACCCACTACCAGCGCATGCTCAACTTCGTGACCCCGGACCGGGTGCACGTGATGTACGACGGCCGCATCATCCGCAGCGGCGACCGCGAGCTGGCCCTGGAGATCGAGGAGCGCGGCTACGACTGGCTGGTCAACGGGACGGCGGCACGCTGATGACTGAGGCAGGTGCCGTGGCCGCGCGCACCGCGGTGGCGCGGGACGCGGCAACCGGGAGCGGAAGCGTGGCGCCCTACGTGGCGCAGTTTCAGAAGCTGTACCGCGAGCACGGCGCCGGGTTGGCGGTCGATGCCGCGGACGCGGACGCGCGGGCGGCGGCGCTGGAGCAACTGGCGGCCACCGGGTTCCCGCTGCGCCACGACGAGGAGTGGGCCCACACCCCGGTGCGGCCGGTGGTGGAGCAGACCTATCGCCTGGGGCCCGCCACGGCGGGTCCGATCCTGCTCGACGGCGTGGCCGCGGCGCTGGTCGCCGGCGAACCGGTCGCCCTGGTTACGTCGAACGGCGCGGGAAGTGCCCCTGGGGCCGGGGCCGCTAACGGCACCGGAAAGCGCGAGTGGCGCACCCGGACCGCGCCAGCGGCTGCAACGCTGTTCACCCGACCCACCGGCGGTGCGTTCACCCGTTTGGCGCGCGTGTTCGGTCACCGCCACGAGTTGCACCTGGACGCCGCCGCGGGCGCGGCACCGGTGCACCTGGTACATCTGACCGCGGCGGGGATGCTGAGCGCGCCGCGGGTGCGGATACGCATCGCCGCCGGCGCGCGCGTCACCCTGGTGGAGACCTTCACCGCGGCGGACCCGGCTGCGCCGGCGGCAGCGCCTTCCCTGGCCTGCGGCGACACCGAGATCCATCTCGGCGCCGGGGCGGTGCTGACCTACGTGCGGGTGCAGGCGGCGGCGCAGGACTCCTTCGATCTCGGCAGCACTACCGTGGTGCAGGAGCGTGACAGCGAGTTGCACGCCGTGAGCGTGGCGGTCGGCGCCCGGCTGGCGCGCCACACCCTCAACCTGCTGGCGGCGGGTCCCGGCACCTCCAGCCGCCTCGGAGGGGCGGCCGTAGCCGGAGCGGCGCCCGCCGGGGACACTCCCGCGCCGCAACTGATCGACAACCACACCTACCTGGAGCACGCCGCGCCTCATTGCGCCAGCCGCCAGTTGTACAAGACGGTGCTGGGCGGCCGTGGCCACGGCGTGTTCTCCGGCCGCATCCTGGTGCGGCCGGTGGCGCAGCAGACCGACGCCTTCCAGCTCAACCAGAACCTGCTGCTGGACGACGCGGTGGTGGACACCAAGCCGCAGCTCGAGATCGGCGCCGACGACGTGCGCTGCACCCACGGCGCCACCACCGGACGCCTGAACCAGGATCAGATGTTCTACCTGCAGACCCGCGGCATCCCGCGGCCGGCGGCCGCACAGATGCTGGCGCGCGGGTTCCTGGACGAGGTGGTGGGCGACCTGCCGGCCGCCGCACTGCGCCCGCGCCTGCTGGAGCTGCTGCACCGGCGCCTGGACCGCCTGGCATGGAGTCCGACCTCATGAGCACTGCCGCCACGACCGCCCCGGCGCCCGCAGCGCTGGATGTCGCCGCGATCCGCGCGCAGTTCCCCGTGCTGGCGCGCGAGGTGCACGGCAAGCCCCTGGCATACCTCGACAGCGCCGCCACCACGCTGAAGCCACGGGCGGTGATCGAGCGCCTGCACCGCCACTACGCGGCGGAGACCGCCAATATCCACCGCGGCGTGCACTACCTGAGCGAGCAGGCCACCGTCGCCTACGAGCAGGTGCGAGAGCGGGTGCAGGCGTTCCTCGGCGCCTCCGCGCTTGAAGAAATCATCTTCACCAGCGGCACCACCGACGCCATCAACCTGGTGGCGCTGGGGTGGGGCGGCGCCAACCTGGGCCGCGGCGACGAGGTGGTGATCACCCACATGGAGCACCACTCCAACATCGTGCCGTGGCAGATGCTGGCCGAGCGCACCGGCGCGGTGCTGCGGGTGGCGCCGATCTCGGACCGCGGCGAGTTGGAATGGGAGGCGCTGCTGGAGCTGCTCGGCCCGCGTACGAAGCTGGTGGCGGCGGCGCACGTCTCCAATTCGCTGGGCACCATCAACCCGGTGGCGGAGCTGGTGCGGGCGGCGCACGCGGTCGGCGCGCGGGTGCTGCTGGACGGCGCCCAGGCGGCGGCGCACCTGGCGCTGGACGTGGCCGCGCTCGACGTCGACTTCTACTGCTGCTCCGGGCACAAGCTGTTCGGCCCTACCGGCACCGGCGTGCTGTACGGCAAGCGCGAGCTGCTGGAGGCGATGCCGCCGGTACGCGGCGGCGGCGACATGATCGAGTCCGTGACCTTCGCCAGGACCACCTACGCCGGCCTGCCCGCGCGGCTGGAGGCGGGCACCCCGCACATCGCCGGCGTGATCGGGCTGGGCGCGGCGCTGGAGTGGATCGAAGGCGTCGGCCTGGAGCGCATCCGGCGCCACGAGGAGCGGCTGCTGGCGGAGGCCACGGCCGCGCTCGGCGCCATCGACGGGGTGCGCATCATCGGCACCGCGGCGCACAAGTCGGCGATCATCTCCTTCACCGTGGGCGACGTGCACGCGCACGACGTCGGCACCATCGCCGACCAGGAGGGGGTGGCGCTGCGCACCGGCCACCACTGCACCCAGCCGGTGATGGAGCGGTTCGGCGTGCCCGCCACGGCCCGCGCGGCGTTCTCGGTGTACAACGACAGCTCCGACGTGGTGGCGCTGGCCCGCGCGATCGCCAAGGTGAGCGAGGTGTTCGGATGAGCACGCCGACCAGCGAGCTGTACCAGCAGGTGATCCTCGATCACAACCGCGCGCCGCGCAACTGGGGCGACCTGGAGCCGCACACCCACCACGCGGAGGGGCACAACCCCCTGTGCGGCGACCGTTTCGTGGTGGCGCTGCGGCTGGCCGCGGACGGCACCATCGCCGAGATCCGCTTCCAGGGCTCCGGCTGCGCCATCTCCAAGGCGTCGGCGAGCATGATGACCGACGCGGTGAAGGGCCACCCGCGAGCCGCGGCGGAATTGCTCTCGGAGCAGTTCCGCGGGCTGGTGACCGGCGACCTGGATCCGGCGCGCGACCCGCATCAGCTCGGCAAGCTCAAGGTGTTCAGCGGCATCCGGCAGTTTCCGGCACGCGTCAAGTGCGCTACCCTGCCGTGGCACACCCTGCAGAGCGCCCTCGAAGGCCTGGGCCGGGCCACCACCGAGAGCAAGGAGTAAGCGACATGGGCGTGGCGATACTGACCCAATTCACCCCCAACCCGAACGCGATGAAGTTCATCCTCAACCGCGACGTGAAGTCCACCGGCAAGGTGACCTTCCGCAGCGCCGAGGAGGCGACCGGCATCCCACTGGTGGAGGCGCTGTTCTCCCTGGTGGTGGTGGAGCAGGTGCACCTGTTCGAAAACGTGGTCACGGTGACCAAGATCGAGCAGGCGCCATGGGAAGATGTGGCCGACTGGGTAAAGCAGGTGCTGAACAACCAGGTCGAGGAGCACGATCCCGGCTTCGAGATCTCCGACGCCGGGAGCGGCGGGCCGGTGAGCCACGTGCGCGACGACCAGCCGCCCGAGGTCCAGCGCATCGAAGAGGTGCTGGACCGTACCGTGCGCCCCTACCTGCAGGGCGACGGCGGCGACCTGGACGTGCTGGCCTACGAGAACAACCGCGTGGTCGTGACCTACGTCGGCGCCTGCGGCACCTGCCCAGCGTCGGTGTCCGGCACCCTGCAGGCGGTCCAGAGCGTGCTGCGCGACGAAGTGAACCCCGAGATCGAAGTAGTCTCGGCGGAAGCCGGTTGAGGCTAAGCAACAAACGCCCGTGTCGCATGGACGTTCTGGTTGACTACTACAACCTGTCTCAACAACAGCGACGCAGAGCGCAGCAAAACCGGCATCAGCGCTTAGTCGACGTCGTCGTCGATCGGATCGTCTCGGCTATCGTTCCAGAGCATGTAGAGGTCGATGAGGAGCGTATCGACGTTCGCCTGTATGGCGGTTGGTACGAAGATGCGAAGCGAACCCGCGATGCGCAGGAAATCGACGACGTGTTGAGCGCAGCTTACCCGGCTGCGGTTGCTGGTGAACCGGGCCGACGAATCGTCGTAGATGTACAGCTTGCATACAGCTTGAGGTGTAATCCGGCCCATCATCTGCTACATACCCTCAGATCAAAGGTTGCCCCACGAGGACTGGAGTTCCTCAATCCCTCTTCACTTGGCTGCAAGCTGCCCACCAATTGCCCACTACGACCTGGATACGACTTCTTTGTACGCGGCCGATGCCCTGAGCAGGCGTGCACCGTAACTGGACCGCTCGTCATTCGGCGCCGCGAACAAAAGCTGGTCGATACCATGTTGGCCTCAGACGTGTTCTTCAATGTGCACGAGCGGGTCCCTCGAATTGCCGTTGTATCATCAGACGATGATCTGTGGCCGGCGATTAGCACCGCTCTTCAATTCGGAGTAGCAGTCGTCCATGTACACACCGAAAGAGGCCGCACGACCAAGACGGATTACCTTCACGGCGGTGGTGCCCAGTATGCGCAAGTGAGTCTTCAGGAGGACCAGGTATGACGCTTGCTGAGTTTCGCACCACCCTTGTCGCGTTCGCCGATCGACAGCCAGATCTCGACAGAGGCAAGCTGTTGGTAGAGATACGCGATGAACTGATTGAAGTGGACCTGCACAACGAAGCCGGGGAGTTATACGTAACGGAGCAGGATACCACGATGAATGCGTCTCGCTGGATCGTGGAACGTTTAGCCCGCCTGCCGTTGCTTGCCGACCGAATTCTGAATTATATTCAGAATGAGCAGTTCTTTATCAATCCTGCGGGGAGATTGACCGATCGCCTAGATCACGCACCCCAGGACGAAGAAACTGACGTGGACGACGTGACCGCCCGAGTCCTGGAACTACTGAGTGAGCGTCCCGCCGGTACGGCAACGGGTCTTTACCTGACTTCCGATGCGGGCGAGGGAAAAACCACGCTGATTCGGCATCTCGCTCGCACTCAAGCCGAGAAGTACAAACGCAAGGAGACGTACTGGCTGCTGGTCCCTATCTCGCTCGGCGGGCGAACGTTCCTGCGCTTTGATGATGTTGTCACCGGCACACTGACGAATACTCTGAGGTTTCCGTTTCTCTATTACGAGGCATTCGTGGCGCTGGTCAAAATGGGATTCGTAGTACCGGCACTGGACGGTTTCGAGGAGATGTTCGTCGAGAGTCCCGCCGGCGATGCGCATTCCGCACTTGGCAGCTTGATGAACATGCTTGACTCTTCAGGAACCGCGCTCATCGCAGCTCGGAGGGCATATTTCGAGTACAAGAGCCTATCCGTGCAGACTCCGCTATATGCGTCACTATATGCCTCGTTCGGAGATCGCTCTGCGGAGTTCGTTCGGCTTGCTTTGCAGCGCTGGGACCAGCAGCGCTTCATTCAGTACGCCCACCTACGCGGCGTAAGCGATGGCGCAGCGTTGTTCGATGAGGTCGCGAAGCGTTTCGGCAGCGCACACCCGTTCCTTACGCGGGCCGTGTTGGTAGAGCGCTTGATGAAGATCGCCTCTGACGGCGCCGTCCGGCACGATGTAATTGACGCCATTGACGCAGACACGAAGGATTACTTGGGCGATTTCGTCCGCGCCATCGTGAACCGGGAAAGCTGCAAGTGGGTAGACAAGGCGGGTGATCCCCCTCGACCATTGCTGACAACGAATCAACACCACGAGCTTCTCGCTCACGTCGCCCTTGAGATGTGGAGCGACGAGACGGCCCTGTTGAAGGCTGAAGTTATCGACTTGGTGACCGAGATATTCGCCGAGTCGCAGCACCTGGGACCGGAGGCAACGCAGCAGATTCTGGAGCGCATTAAACAGCACGCACTCATCGTGCCTGCCGATGGCAAGTATCAGTTCGATCACGAGGAATTCTACCACTTCTTTCTTGGAATCGCAGTGGCGAATCAAGTACATAAGTCTGACATGCCTGACCTCCGACGTGCTTTGCGTGTTGCCAGGCTACCTGAGCGTACCGTAGACACCGCCGTTGGTGTTGTTTTGCAGCACGGTGACTCTCTCTCTGCGATTAAGGTTTTGAATACGGCTTGCGCCGATCAGCCTTATGCTTCATTTGTGAAGGAGAATGCGGGGAGTATAGCGATACAATTATTGCATATGGCTCCTCTCAGAGACGAGGCCAGTCGCGTGGTAGCGCAGACGATGGCGTTTCCACTTGATGCGCTCAAGGGCCGCGACATACGCTATGCCGTATTTCAGGACTGTTATTTTCTCCGATCCGACATGGCCGGATCAGTGCTCCGAGAGTGCTCTTTTGAGAGATGCGACTTCGGACAGCTCGACCTTACGGGTGTGGCCGCGATTGAGCATACTCGCATGCACGATTGCCAATGTCACTCCGTGGTCAGGTCCGCCGACGAGAGTGCGGTCTTCAAGCCTGAAGCGATCGCAGCGGTCTTGCAGCAGCTCGGCTTTGAAGTCTCCTTCACTGCACCGCGTGTGGTAGCGCCTGTGCCAGGCTTGGTCATTCCGGAAGAGCAACTCGCCATCACAGAACGGATGTGCCGCACGTTTCTCCGCTCGACCGGCGTGAACGAATACACCCTGAAGCAGCGCCTTGGAGATCAGTCGTCCGTCTTTTTTGGCGACGTACTACCGGTTCTGCAAGAGCACGGTGTCGTAGTGGAGGTTCCGTACCTGGGAAAGGGGAAACAACATCGCTACGAGCTGGGAGTGTCGCTGGGGGCGGTGCTGGATTCAATCGAGCGGGCCGATGGAAAATTCGAGCAGTTTCTGGAGCATATCGCCAACTGACCGCCACTCATGGCCACGACTTTGACCGCCACCGTTGCGCCGTTCGAGACCGCTGGTGTAGCCACGCACTTGGTGAGCTATTCGGCGCTCGACCGCTACTTTCGGGTGCCGGGACACCACGGCGAGCGCCTGCTTCACATATCCGCTGACGCCACGGTAGCCGAGATCGCGCCGCTGGTGGACGAGCTGCAGTTCGGCGGCGGTCCGCTGGTCGACGCGATGACGCTGCATCGCGGGACGCGGCTGTGCGTGCGCTGCAACGACAGCGGTGAAGCGGGCGGTTTCCCTTTTACCGTACAGCAGCTCCGCTTCGACCCGCGGCGCGAGGTGTTCCTCGACCCGGACGCGATCTACTACGACCTGCGCCGGCCCGAGCTGGTGCGCCGCCCTGCCGGCCTGGAGTGGTGGCAGGTGATCGCCGAGGCCGCGCAGCTCACCTCCCGCTATCACTTCGCCTTCGTTCCCGACCGGAAGTGGAGCGGCGCGGGAGTGCCGCCGGCGTCCGTGGAGTATCAGCGCCGCCTGCTGGAGCAGATCCTCACCGGCCGCGCACCGGAGCGGGGGCTGCGCCTGCTGCACGAGACCGGGATCGTGGACAGTTGGTGGCCGGAGCTGGCGGCAATGGCGAACGTGCCCCACTCCAAGGATCATCACCCAGAAGGGGACGTGTGGGAGCACACCCTGGCGACCTTCGCCCATCGCAAGTCCCCCGACCTGCTGCTGTCGCTCGGCTTGCTGCTGCACGACGTGGGCAAGCCGCAGGCGGTCCCGCACGGGGACAAGCGGTTCTACGCCCACGCCGAGATCGGCGAGCGCATCGGGCGCCGCTTCCTGACCCGCCTCGGCTTCGCGCCACGGCTCATCGACGGGGTGGCGTTCCTCGGCCGCAACCACATGATGCCGGCCGCCCTCGGACGGGTGCGCCCCGAGCACGCCGAGGAGCTGATGAGCTCCGACCTGTTCCCCCACCTGCTGGAGCTGTACCGGGCCGACATGCTCTCCAGCTTCGCCCGTCCCGAGCCCTACTACCACGCCTGCCGCCTCTACCAGCGTCACCTCCGCGGCCGCCCCCTCCCGCAACGCACCAGCAACCCCGGCCGCCGCCGCGGCCCCCGCCCCCGCGCCCGCCGCTTCAAGGGTTGATTATCAGTTTTTCAGATATTGATGTCTCTTGCTGTAACATTGTCACAACCTATCAGTCTCTGCCATATTGATAGATCGTGAAGCTGCCCCGCACGCCGCCACCACTGCCCGTGCTCCTTGCCGAGCATCATCACCGCCTCGACAAGGTGATCGGCCACGGCTCGGGTCCTGCCGCCGAAGGCCGCTATCTGCATTGGGACAAGCTGCGTTTTCTTGCTGTCCCTGCCGGTCTGCGGAGTCACGAGGAATGGTGGCTTGGGGTCAAGCTGGCCCGCAAGGGCCTCTTTCGCGAGGTGCCACTACGGGATACCAGCGGACGCCCGTTCGTGTACTTGCTGCCCGAACGGGCACAGGAGGTGCTGCACCGGATCGACAACCATGGCCGACGCTGGTTCGGCACCAGCACGACGGGGACGCCGGGGGCGGCCAGTGGACACGCGCGCAGCGGGTTCATAGTCAACTCGTTGATCGAGGAGGCAATCGCGTCCAGTCAACTGGAAGGCGCTTCCACCACGCGGGCGGTGGCGGCGGAGATGATCCGCGCCGGCCGGCAGCCGCGGGACCGGAGCGAACAGATGATTCTCAACAACTACCGCGCGATGGAAGCGCTCCGGCGGCTGAAGGATGCGCCGCTCACGGAACGGGCGATGCTCAATTTGCATGCCACGATTGCCGCCGACACGCTCGACGACGCCGATGGTGCAGGCCGCCTGCAGCGTCCCACCGACCGGCGCGTACAGGTCTGGGACAACCGCGACCAGGCACTGCTCCATTCGCCACCGCCGGCGGAAGAGCTGCCGCGCCGGCTGCGGGAGATGGTCCGGTTCGCCAATGGCGCCGGCGACGGTTCGTTCCTGCACCCGGTGGTCCAGGCCATCATCCTGCACTTCTGGCTCGCCTACGATCACCCGTTCGCGGACGGCAACGGCCGCACCGCCCGGGCGCTGTTCTACTGGATGATGCTGCGTCACCACTACGGGATGTTCGAATTTGCCTCGATCAGCAGCGTGATCGCCGCCGCCCCCGCTCAATACGCTCGCGCGTTTCTCCTCACGGAAACTGACGACAACGATCTCACCTACTTCATTGGGCACCAACTCGAGGTGATGCTACGCGCCATTGCCAACCTGGAGGCGTACGTCGCTACCAAGGAGGGCCAGCTCCGGGAGATCGAGGAGACCCTGAAACGCTCCACCGACCTCAACCAGCGTCAGCTCGCCCTGCTGGCACACGCCATCCGCCACCCGGACGCCGAATACACGATCCGGTCGCACATGACCAGCCACGCCGTGGCCTACGCCACCGCCCGTGCCGACCTGTTCAGACTCGCCGATCTCGGCCTGCTCGAACGCCGCCGGGTCGGCCGCCGCAACTACCTGTTCTGGCCACCCCCCGACCTGGCGGACCGCGCCCGTTGATGGCGGATTGAAAGCACGGGTTTCAATTTGCCAGGCTGGATATCGACGCGCTATCCTGTCCGGCATGTATCGGCGAACCCTCGACGCGCGGCTGCGGCGTCTGGCCGGCCAGTTCCCGGCGTTGTTCCTGACCGGGCCGCGGCAGTCGGGCAAGACGACGCTCGCGCGGGCGGTGTTCGAGAGCCACGACTATCTGAACCTGGAGGATCCAGTCACCCGGGACCATGCGCTCGACGATCCGCGCGGACTCCTTGCGCGGCACCGCTCGGGAGTGATCCTGGACGAGGTGCAGCGAGCGCCGGATCTGCTCTCTTTCATTCAGGTCCTGGTGGACGAGGATCCGACGCCCGGCCGATACATTCTTACCGGCTCCCAGCAGCTACCCCTCACCCGCTCGGTGAGCCAGACGCTGGCCGGCCGGGCAGCGGTGTGCGTGCTGCTGCCGCTCGCCTGGTCCGAGCTGACCGGAACGGCTACCGGCGATCCGTGGAAACCGGACGCGCCGACGGACACGGATACCCCCGCACCGCCTGGCATCGACCTGGAGGCGATGCTCTACCAGGGCCTGTTCCCGCGCATCCACGACCGCAGGCTCGATGCCGCGGACTGGTACTCGTCCTACTACACCACCTACGTGCAGCGCGACGTGCGTGACCTGGGCGGCGTGGGCGATCTGGACACCTTCCACCGCTTCATGCAGCTCTGTGCGGGCAGAAGCGGGCAGCTTCTGAACCTCTCGTCGCTCGGTTCCGATTGCGGCGTCTCGCATACCACGGCCAGCGCCTGGATCTCCGTGCTGCAGGAGCTGTTCGTGGTCCACCTGCTGCCCCCGCATCACCGCAATTTCTCCAAACGGGTAATCAAGAGCCCCAAGCTCTACTTCCTGGATACCGGCCTGCTGTGCAATCTGCTGCGCATACAGGATCCCGAACAGATCGCCCTGCACGCCAATCGCGGCGCGATTTTCGAGACCTTCGTGGTCGGAGAATTTCTGAAGGCATTCACCCACCGGGGCATCGGCTCGCCACTGTACTTCTGGCGCGACCGCACCGGTCACGAGGTCGATCTGGTGATCGACGACGGCACGCGCCTGCTGCCGGTAGAGATCAAGGCCGGCCTCACGCTCAGCGGCGGGCTCTACGATGGCCTGGACTGGTTCTGCGCCCGTGGCGACCCGGCTGCCGGTCATGGGGTCCTGGTATACGGAGGCGAGGAGTGGTACCGGCGGCGCGGCCACCTCACCCGGCCGTGGCACGCATGCGTCTGACGCGCGTGCCCGATCTCCGCTGTTATCGCTGACACGCTCCCGTAAGGGCAAATCGTTCGCGAAGCGCTTGCCATCAATACTGTTGCCAACCATATTGTTGCCAACGTTTCCGTTACGATGACGATGGCGTCATGATTGCTGACGTGCTGCGGGTGCTTGAGCATGACCGGCTAGTACCGGAAATGGCGCAAAGAATCCTGGCCGAGTCGTAGTTGTTTCCGGGCCCGCGTGCGGCGCCAAGGATCTCGCCCTCCCATGCCTCGATCGACCGGGATGTGCGTGCGGCTGACTTCCCATCAACCCGATGGCCATACGGAACTTGAGATCTCGACAATGCGGTGGTTCTGGATCTGATATCGGACCACCCAGCTCGATACCCCCAACTCCGCGGCGAACCCGTCAACAGTCTCGCCGTCGACCAGTATGGCGCTCCCCACCTGAGTACGGAGCCATTCGGCCGGTGCGAGAAACTCGGCCGCGAACGCCCGCGATCTTGCTTGCCGAGCGGTCTCGAGCGTCCCGAGAATCGCGGGCCCGCTTTCGTCGCGCCCTATGTAGTCGCCGAGCGCCCGTGCTAGAAGAAATCGCTTGCCCGCCTCGGTCCTGCGGACCACCACGCACGAAGGAGAATCGGACGCCACGCACCCTTGGATTCGCGGCGACGGCGATTCCTCGACGTCGTCACTCCAGATCGCGCAAGGTCCATCCTGCGCGAATTCGAACCGCCCAGGGCCGTCGGCAAGTACCCCACGGACTGCGCGGGCGTCGACGTATCCCTGCCGCCATGGCAGGTCCTCACTCACGCCGGCGCGCCGGATGGCGTTCCGCACGGTCTTCCAGTCGTCGCCGCTGTGCGCCTGTTCCGCAGATTCGAGCCAACACTCAAGCCAATCTTGGATCGCTACGAGCGAGTGCTCCTGCGCTGCACCCAGCGCTTCTTCGCGAATCGCAGGATCCGTTTGATTCCATACCCGGGCAATCCGTTCGGCCGTATTGACTTCAATGTCAAAAGGATCGAGGCCCATGAGGGCGGTGGCCTTGCAGAACTCCCGTTCATTGGAATCAAGCGACTCGATCGCGCGCCACTCGGACTCCAGTGCTTCGAACGGCGTCCGCTTTGCTCGGAGCCGCGCGATTACGTCGCCAACCAGAGAGCGGAACTCCCGTTCCAGCTCATGACGAGCGAACATAACGTCACACTCCCCGCGGAACTCCAGTGGCGCGTGCCTC
The DNA here is from genome assembly GCA_965203905.1 of Spirochaetia bacterium. Taxonomy (GTDB): domain Bacteria; phylum Spirochaetota; class Spirochaetia; order SZUA-6; family Bin103; genus Bin103. The sequence goes on from CBDBDQ010000005.1 coordinate 1,081,809, forward strand.
GGAGTCCAGCCACGGGCGACCACTCGAATCTGTCTTCCCACCGGAACCAGGGTCAGGCTAGGAAGGACGAAACCGTTTCCCGCGTAGGCGAGATCGTGTCTCGACCGAAATCCCGGTCTCTGGTCTCCCGATACGCTGGCGGCCTCGTACCACAAGTGCCACCAATTGGCGGCCAGCCACTCGGCTACGTACGCGAGAGGCACATAGATGTGATCACGATAGTCCTTCAGGAAGCGATCGTATACTGACGTAACGATCTGGTCCCCAACCTTGATGAAAACGCGTGCCATCGTGTGCTGCGAAACGCGGTCAGGAGATGGTTCCGTGCCGTCGCACCACTCGTACTGAATGTTCGACATTACCCGAGGCCTTCCACGAACTGATGAGGCTCCAAGGGATAGCCGTGGTATTCGCCAGATCCCGGAGTTCCGTGCCTTGCCTCAAAGACCTCGTCGAGCGAAACGTGAGCGGGCACCGGTAGGACCTTTCGTCCCTTGGGGTTGTGGCGTCGGCGCTGCGTCGGGCGGGCGGACATAGCAGTAGGACCGTCACGTACCATCATTCCCGACACGTACGCCTCTGACAACAAGCAAGCGGTAGTGGCTGGCTGCGAGCACTGAGCCGCGGCGGGCGACCTTGCAGCAGCCGCTACCCGACGGTCGTCGGGTCGTCGGCACGTTGGATGCCACTCACCTGACAAGTGCGCTACCGTCCATGAACGGCGCACCCGCCAGATCGACGAGTTCCTTACCCACTGGCTGGCAGTTGTGACGGCCCTTCCTGCCCGAGGCGGACGTGCGCAGCAAACTTGCCCGAACGAGAAGGGTAGGCGGACAAGGACAAGAATAGCCGGTGGCCCATGTGCGGCAGTAGATTCGGTCGCTGCTGTTTCCATAGATGTCGAGATGAGCGAAGCGAACCCAAAGGAGATACGCGGTCCCGCAACAGGCGATGGCGACACTGATGCGGTGGCTCCAGCCGTGGGCATGAGCCCCTACGCTACCGGCGGTGGCGGCGTAACCTTCGAGCGGAAGGTAGCGGTCCAGTACCTCGCTCACTTACTTGTTGGCGATGGTGCGAGCGAACTCGGAGACGGCCGCCGTGTCGTGAGCGTCGCGTTCCAGCAGGCCCCGGACCACGCGGTCGACGATCTAGTGGTGTACGCAGCACGCCCCGACGAGTTGCGGCCGTCGTTGGTGCTCGCCCTCGGTATCCGGCGTTCGCCGAGGTTCGTACCGAGTGACCAGTCGACGCAAGAGCTTGTCCGACAATTCGTCCGTACTTTGCTCGACGCCTCAACGGACGGACCGGAACACCGGTTCGGCATCGTTGTCGCGGGACCACAATCGCACGCCGAGCAACTGGCGAGGCTGGCCGACCTTGCCAAAGACCAGTTGGACGCGCCCGGCTTCTTCGGTCTCGTCCGCACGCCACACAAGTTCGAAGCTGCCGTTCGCGGCAGGCTCGATCAACTCGCGAAACTCCTGGAGCGCGCGCTACGCGACCTCGGCGTGGACAACGCCGACGTAGCGCAGGTAGAGCGGTGCGCGTGGGAGCTGCTCTCGCGGCTTTCCGTCTTGATGCCGCGGATCGAGTCACCGGACGACACGGACTGGCCGGCCGTAGCGAACAGCCTAATTCCGGTAGCGCGGGGTTCTGATCTCACAGCAGCGTCGGCACTTTGCGATCGGCTCGTCACCCTTGCCGGTGAGTATTCGCCGAAGTCTGCGCGAGTCGATCTCAAGCTGTTGCGACGCGACGTGCACGCAATACTCGACTCGGCGACGCGACGTCACAAGCAGGGCTGGCAGGCGCTCGAACATCTCCACCGCAGGGCGGTTGCATCGGTGCGCCACGAGATCACTGCGAGTGGCGACGGGCGCCGCATACGCCTGGATCGAAGCGATGCGGTCGCGAAGCTGGTTGCAACTGCGAGGGACGCCCTGGCGGTCGTCGCATGCGGAGAGTCAGGTGTAGGCAAGAGCGCACTCACGATCTTGGGCATCACCGCAATGTGCACTGCTGACCTGGACAGCCTGCAGGCGTTGTGCATCAATCTTCGCCACACCCCCAAGCTGACGGTCGAGTTCGAGGCCACTTTGGGCTGCCCGCTCTCGGCAATTCTGGGCGAACTGAGTGCACCGCAACGCATGCTCATCGTTGACGGCGCAGACGCCGTGGCGGAAGGGATGGAAGACGCATTCCGCTACCTGGTTGACGCAGCTCGGGAAAGCGACGTAAAGGTAGTCGCCGTTACCTCGGTCGATAGCGCGCAGGTCGTGCGAGACATACTCACCGAGCGCTTCGGCACCGGTGTCGCGGACCATTCCGTTGCCTCACTTACCGACAGCGAGATAGACGAAATCGTTCGGACCTTCCCCGAGCTGAGCAAGCTCAATGCCAATGCCCGGTCCCGTGAACTCCTGCGCCGGCTTGTCCTGGCCGATCTGCTTGTTCGTGGTCGCGTCCGCGACGTTCCGCTGACCGAGGCAGACGCGATGCGAGAGGTATGGTCCGGGCTCGTCCGCCGACACGAGAAGTCCGACAGAGGAGATCCCGACGCGCGGGAGGTGGCACTCCTTCGACTCGCCGATCTCGACCTTACGGGCGGCGAACGCTTCGGAGTCATCAGGGAGATTGATCCCGCTGCTCTCCACGGTTTGCGCCACGACGGACTACTGCGAACTTCGCCGGACGATCCGTTCACGATCGGTCCCGAGTTCGCGCACGACGAAGTGCGACGCTACGCGGTCGCAAGACTTCTGCTGTCCGGCGACACCCCAGCTTCGAGAATCCTGAAAGCTGGCGCGCCGCGCTGGTCGCTATCGGCAGCCCGACTCGCGAGTGAGGCATGGTTGGGGCGGCTCGACACCAGCAGTACTCCGATGGGGGGCAGGCTCGGTGTGTTGCAGGCATCGTTTGACCGGCTCGTCGACGCTGGCCATGGAGCTCGCTGGGGGGACGTACCCGGTGAAGCCCTGCTGTCGACTGCCGATCCCCAGGCGCTGCTCCGGAGAGCGTGGCCCGGTCTGCTTGCCGATGACGCCGCGGGCCTGCGGCGGCTTGCCCGTCTGGTTGACCAGCGACACCGCGATGAGAATGGCATCGTCAACCTCGCCACCGTTGAGCCCATCATCACGCGGGTGCTTGAGGACGGAAGACCATGGCGTTTCGGCGAGTACGCCCAGGACCTGCTACGGGACTGGTTACGAGCACATGTGATTGCCAAGACTGTCACCGGCCATCCGCTACGCACCCTGCTTCGCGAGCGCCTGGTTGAGGCGTGCGCAGCAGGTGACCGTCGCCTTGCAAAGGAGCGGGAGGCCGAACTTGCGAGAAGCCCAGCCGAAGAGAGGCCGCTGGGGCCAAAACGGACAAATCTGCTGCCCTTGGGGTTCCTCCTTCCCACTCTTCGGCGGCTTTTCGGCCAAGCCTCAAAGGGCTCTGCCCGCACGCCAAAGGAAGTCGAGAAGGCGCGCCGGTTCGCCAAGCGCCACAAGCTCTTCGCGGAGATCGGCGACGGTGGCAGGCGCCGCAGACAACGACCGAGGGTTCCCCGCGAGATCACAGATGCGATCGTACTCGAACTGCTTGCACTGTGCGGTCCGGACCTTGGTAGCGACGGTGAGGCGATCCTCTGCCGAGTCGCGCGGGATGCACCGTCGTGGCTCGCTCCTGCTGTAGAGGAAGCCTTTACGGGACGCGCACTCGGCAACTATGGCCGTGGCCTTCTGGCCCGTCTGACCGAGGCGTACTATCTCGATGACGAGTCCAGCGGTTCCAGGTTCGGTGACGACGGGATCCACCGTCACCGTGCTCGGAGCTTCGGTATTTTCCACCAGTTCGCGTATTTCCGTGGCCCGTTCATGCCACTCCTTCAGTCCGACTTCAGCAACGGTGTCGCAGTGATCAACCGTCTACTTAACCATGCCGCACGCATTCGCGTACGCACCCTGGCCCGGCTCGGACCGGTCGGCCCGCCGTTCCACGTTGGCATTGGTCACGAGACCGAACTCGAAATCACGGGTACACGCCGACTCTACATCGGTGATGAGCATGTTTGGCGCTGGTACCGAGGAACCGCTGTCGGACCTTATCCTTGTATGAGCGCACTGCAAGCGCTGGAGCGGGTATGCGACCAATTGATCAAGGTCGACATCTCGATCGAAACCGTGATTGCAATACTCCTCCGCGATTGCGACAACATCGCGATGGTCGGCCTCGTCGTTGGACTCCTCGTACGGCATCTTGAGAACACGGGCCGTCTCCTGGACCCGTACCTTGCAGAACCGGTCATCTGGCATCACGAGTTCACACGAATCACAGACGAGATGAGCGGACTCGCAGCCGATTCCGAGGGACTCGTCAATCCTGACCGACGGAAATGGTCGCTACGCGAGGCTGCCGGGTGCATGGTCCTGAGAGCCGACGAGAGACGTGCGGCGGAACTACGCGCGGTCGGCGAGACGCTCGTGGCGAAGGCACGTCGCGACATCGAGTCGGCAAGCGACGAAAGTGGTACCGAACCGGCAAGGGACGCGAGTGATTCCGCTGAACACCAGTTGGCGGCAGTGCGCGCTTGGGCGAGCAGCCTAGATCGCAGCACGTACCGAGCCTATGACGCTCCCAATGGCCTGTACATTCAGTCCAAGCCACCGAATAACGTGGCGCAAGCGTTGGATCGCAGCAACGAGGAACTGAAACGCGTACAAGCGACGACTCGATTGGTAGTCCGCTACCATTTCGAGCGAAAGAGTGGCGGTGCTAGTGGGATCGGGCCAGAAGAACTGACCACTGATCTGGCAACGGCCCGAGGGCTGCTTGAGAACCCACCGTCCCGCGGAGTGCTTGATCGATGGGAGGCGCCCGCCATTGTCTCCGTAGCAGCACTCGAATCACACTTTCTGAGTAGGCTCGATCTCCCTTACGAAGCGCTTTCATTCGCGGCCGAGACTGTACTTGAGATCGGAGAGGCGGAGGCGACGGCGAAGGACGAGTTCGATCCTTCGTATTATGAACAGGGCGCCGACCGCAGCGCCGCACGGGCCGTGCCGCTGCTACTTCTACCGGCTGCCGACCGACTCCGTTCCGTTATTGACAAGATGGACGGTTCGACCATCTTCGAGCGCGCCGTAGCGGCCGGCATGAAACTTGCACAATCTGGTACGGACGAAGTGCCGCTCCACCTCGCACGTGGCTTGGATCACCTCTGGAAGACGCCGTGCACGGAAGATGGGCGTTGTCATCATGACGTGGGATGGCAAATCGCCACTGAAACGATGCGCTATTGCATAATCCGCTGGGATCCAGATACTAACGGACACAGCGTGCTTCCACTCAAAGAGCCGTACACCAAGTCGCTACGTCGCGTTGACGACAGCTCGATCCTCGTGCTTCGCCTCGATGCTGCAATACGGGCGCTGGCCCCGGCCGCTACATCCGGCATATGCGTATCGGCTCGGGCGCGCGAGTTGCTATTGACTTTGCTCGCTGCTCAACGGCGCTCGCTACTCAGCGAAGACCACTACGACGCAGATCCTCGAGGTTCACACACTCTCTTGAGTGCACGCGCTCTGCTGACACTGGCTGAAGAGTGCGATGATGCGCCTATTCGCGAGCACATTGGTGCTTACGCCGATAGCCCCGAACTTCTCGGCCATTTGCTCAACGCGCTATCAGCGGCGGCGGAAGAGACACTCGAGCGAGCGACAGCGGCGCGAAGGATTTGGCCGAACGTTGTTCGGCACGTCCTGGAGTTGAATGAGTCAGGTCACACCCCGTTCGAAGTTGGAATCTCCGGCGACATGACGCTTGCAGCGCTTATCCCGAACGCCACGGGCGAGGCTTTTTTTCTCTACCCGGAGGTTGAGGACAGCCGTATTCCATGGTGGCGGCCGCTAGAGATGCAACCAGAGGTCGAGGCATGGCTCACGACGGCGGCCGGTAGACCGTATTGTGTCGACCATCTGGTCCACTTCCTCCGCGTTCTCACACCCGAAGAGCAAGTCCGAACCGGGCTGTCGTGGGTGTCAAAGCTCGTGAGCGCGGATCCTGACCATGCCGCTAGGGACGCCCTTGCGCTCTCGACTTGGCTAGTCGAGTCACGCCCAGTGGCTGAAGATGCCGGTCTCTCGGCCAGTTGGCAGGAGGTCGTCGATGCGCTCGTAGTTGCCGGCGTGAGGCAACTCGCGCCCTACTCGGAGTAGCCTGTGATCTCGTTGATCGATCTCCTGCTTGGTATAGCTCCGGCTGACCGCCGACTATCGTACCGGTGCGCGTAATGGAACGTGGCAAACCCACAGGAGACAAGGAGATACATGGATGAGGCGCAGGAAGCCGCCTAGACGCTCGGACAACTACCGCCACCCGGAAGCGGGGGCGTTGCTGCGGCCAGATGTCGGCATCCAGCCGCAGTTTCGCAAAAAGAAGCCTTCAGCCGCGTATCGCTACGACTCTTCGCTGGCGCCCTCGCTCGAGTGGGACGGGCAGAATCCAGCACGTGAGCAGGGCGAAGCAGAGATCGCGGCGCTGGAGGAGCGCATAACGCGACTGTTGGCTATCCTCGATAGAGCGGACTCCGAGCCACTGTCGGAGGAAGATCGCACCTCGGCACGCCACGAGCTCGCCACCGCGCAGCGTCACCTCGCCGAGCTGCGAGCGCTTTCCAAGCCGTTCCTCAACTGGGCGGGCAAAGCTGAGCGGCTGTCCTTCGAGGTTCCCACGCTGCCGCTGTTCGTGCACGAACGGCTGTCCACCGCCGCCATCCTGGAGACGCTGAAGGGGCACCGGCGTGACGACCAGCCGACGCAGTTCGAGTTGTTCGGGGAGAGCGATCTGCCCATTCACGACCGACTGCTCAAGGCCTACGAGCACCGCAACGGGTGGGTGAATCGGCTGATCCTCGGTGATTCGCTGGTGGTGATGAACTCGCTGCTCGGGTTCGAGGGCCTTGGCGGGCAGGTGCAGACGATCTACATGGATCCACCCTACGCAGTGAAGTTCGGCTCGAACTTTCAACCGTTCGTACGCAAGCGAGAAGTCAGGCACAACGACGACGACGACATGATCCGCGAGCCAGAGATGGTACAAGCGTACCGCGACACCTGGGAGTTGGGGATCCACTCGTTCCTGACCTACCTGCGCGACCGGTTGCTGGTGGCGCGGGAGCTGCTGCATCCCTCGGGCAGCATCTTCGTCCAGATGTCGGACACCAACGTGCATCACGTACGCGAGCTGCTGGACGAAGTATTCGGCCCCGAATGCTTCGTGTCGCAAATCAGTTTTCAGACCACCTCGGGGTTTCAGACCAAGACCCTCGCTACCCTCGGCGATTACCTGCTCTGGTACGCCCGTGACCGTGACCGGCTGAAGGTAAGAAAGCTGTTCGACGAACAGCCGCTGATCCCGGGTGAGGGCAATGCCCGTTGGGTGCTACTGCCTGATGGTAGCTACCGTGGCGTGAGCGCTGAGGAGCGGCGGCGGGCCGCTGCTATCCCCGAAGGCGCCAAGCTCTACAAGCCGGGGGACATGCAATCCCAAGGTGCGTCGCGCGAGCCGCAGCCCTTCGAATTTAACGGCAGGGTCTATCAGCCCAGCGCCAACTCCCACTGGAAAGCCAACTACCCAGAGGGCTTGAAGCGTTTGGCTGCGGACGGACGCATCCACGTAGCCGCAAACAGCATCCAGTATCGGCGGTTCGCGTCCGATTTTCCGTACCGGGAGCGAGGGAACTTCTGGACCGACACCCTGACCGGCAGCTTTACGGAAGAAAAGCGCTACGTGGTTCAGACCAACCCCAAGGTGATCGAACGCTGCATCCTGCTCACTTCCGACCCCGGCGACCTGGTGCTCGATCCCACCTGTGGCTCCGGCACTACCGCATGGTGCGCGGAGAAGTGGGGACGGCGCTGGATCACCATCGACACTTCGCGCGTCCCGTTGGCGATTGCTCGCCAACGCTTGCTCACCGCCAGACTGGACTACTACCGACTCAAAGAGCCGGTGCGCGGCCCGGCGGGCGGCTTCGAGTACCAGCGCCGGCAGAACGCCAAGGGCGAGGAAGTCGGCGGCATCGTGCCCCACATCACACTGGAGTCGATTGCCAACGACGAACCGGCCAAGGAGGAGGTGCTGGTCGACCGCCCCGAGCGCGACGACAACGTTACGCGCGTGTGCGGCCCGTTCTGTGTGGAGGCGACAATTCCGGCTCCAACCGACTGGGACGATGACGAGACGGCCGCGGAAGCCGCACACGATGACGGTTACGATGATCACGTCGAGCGCATGATCGAAGTGCTGCGCCGCTCACCGGTCCTGCGTCTCGGGGGTGGGCGCACGGTCACCCTCTCCGGCGTGCGCCGCCCCGCGCGCACCATCAGCCTTTCAGCCGAGGCGAAGATCGAGGGCGAGGACGACCAGATCGCGGCTATCGTCTTCGGTCCCGAAAACGGCGCGGTGTCGCAGAACCTGGTGTTCGAGGCCGCGAAAGAGGGCAACGTGAAGGGCTACCGGCACCTGTACGTGTTCGGCTTTGCCATTCAGCCGGATGCGAGGAGCCTGATCGAGCTCAGTGACCGCGTGCTGGGTATTCCAGCCACCTACGCGCAGGCGAGCCCCGACCTCACCATGGGTGACCTGCTCAAGAACATGCGCTCCAGCCAGATCTTTTCGGTGTGCGGACTGCCCGAGGTGCGGATCGAGCGAGCCGATGACCACGCGTACCGCGTGCATCTGTCCGGGCTCGACGTTTTCGATCCCGCTACGATGGAAACCGACCATCGCGACGGCGCCGACGTGCCGGCATGGTTTCTGGACACCGACTACAACGGCCTCTGCTTCCACGTGTGTCAGGCATTCTTTCCACGTACGTCCGCCTGGGAGGGGCTCAAGCGATCGCTCCGTGGCGACTTCGAGGCGAGCGTCTGGCAACATCTTGCTGGGGCGAGCAGTGCGCCGTTCACCGCTGCCGGCCACGAGCAGATCGCCGTGAAGGTGATCGACGACCGGGGCAACGAACTGCTGGTGGTGAAGCATCTCGCGGAAGCTGACACTTGATCCGGTCGGTTCGCATTCGCGGTTTCAAGCGGTTTCGGGAGATCGAGTTCCGCCTGCCCGGACACGTCGTGCTTGCCGGCCCCAACAACACCGGCAAGACCACCCTGCTGCAGGCGATCGCCTCGTGGGCGCTCGCCCTGCGCCGCTGGCGCGAACTCAACGACTTCAATCGCCGGAACGGATACCGGAGGGTACCAATCGCCCGGCAGGCGTTCGCAGCGGTGCCGCTCGGCAGCTTCGACCTGTTGTGGACCGACCGCCGGTATCACGGACAGATCGAGATCGAGTTGCGCCATGACGATGGGTGGGAGGTGACCATGGAGTTCATCGCCGACAGCACCGAGCAGATCTACGTGCGGCCGGCGTGGGATTCGTCAGGCGACCTGCGGGAGATCGACCTGCAGGCGCTGTTTGTGCCGCCGATGACCGGCCTCGGCGTTGATGAACCGGTGTATCAGTGGCCCAAGATCGAACAGCTCCTGGGCCTTGGGCGGCCGGGGGAAGTGCTCCGCAATCTGCTCGCCGACGCCAGCCGCGACGAGGCAGCGTGGGAGGCGCTGCAGGCAACCATCGACAAGCTGTTCGGGTACCGGTTGCTGCCGCCCGACACCGCCGGGGCGCACATCCGCGCCGAGTACGAGGTGACCGGGCAGGGCCCGCCGTTCGACGTTGCGAGCGCCGGCAGCGGGTTCCAGCAGGTGTTGATGCTGCTGGCGTTCCTCAATACACGCCACGGCGCCGTGTTGCTGCTGGACGAACCGGACGCGCACCTGCACGTGATCCTGCAAGATGCCATCTACCATGAGCTCAGGAGCGCCGCCGCCCGACACGGTTCGCAGCTCATCGTCGCTACCCACTCCGAAGTGGTCATCAACGCCGTCGAGCCGCGCGAGCTCATGGTCACACTGAGCACTCCGCGGTTGGCCGCCGACAGCGACGAGCGCAGCCGTCTCATTTCGTCGCTGCGCGTTCTCAGCAACGCAGATGTTATGCAGGCTTTGGACCTGCGCGGGATTCTCTACGTCGAGGATTACACCGACATCAACATTCTGCGTGCGTGGGCCGAGACGCTGCAGCATCGGGCATTGGTTCTGCTGGTGAAGGAGTTGATGTGGAAACCAGTCGCGTTTCAGATACGGGAGGGGCAGCCGGGGAGGGGGATCACCCCGCGTGAGCACTTTCCGGCATTGCAACTGGTGCGCGACGACTTCGCCGGTCTGGAACTGCGCGACGGCGACGCACAACCGGGGGCCGGGAATACGCAGATCACGGGCAGCGGATTACAACGCCTGCGCTGGAGGCGCTATGAAATTGAGAGCTACCTGCTCCATCCGGACGCCCTTGCGCGCTTCGTCACCGCCCAGGTTGGCGTCGGTGCAGCACGGCCACACGTCGAAGACATGCTTGCCTGGTGGCGACGTGAGTTTCCGCCGGGTCTCACAGAAGCACCACTCGGCGATCACCCGTTTGTGAACAACACCAAGGCGCGTACCGAGCTCCTGCCGCCTCTCCTGGAAGCCGCCGAGATCTTCGACCTGCCGTACACGCGCTACCATGAAATCGCTGCAGTGATGCTCCCAGAGGAGATCCATCCCGAAGTACTGGAAAAACTGGATGCGATCTGCCGGGCGTTCGGAGTCGAGCCGTGAACGTACGCGAAGTCCCCGAGCCGATCCTCAACTCGCCGTTCGAGGAGCCCAGGGAGCACTGGCGGATCACCGAACACGAGCCGCCTCAGCGGGTGCCCGGCCGCCGTCCGGCCATGTACTTCTACCGCCCGGCCGGGCATGAGTCGTCCGCTGAGCAGCAGGGAGTGGGGACGGCGATCGGACTGAAGTTGGTCAACCGGATCCGTGCCAAGCTCGCCGAGTGGCGGCCGATGGCGCTGCGCGGCGAGGGCGGCGTGAGCCGTACCACCATGGAATTGCTGCGCTACTGGCGCCGCGAGGGGCGCGGGCACCGTTTGTTCTTTGCCCAGCTCGAAGCCGCCGAAACGGTGATCTTCCTGACCGAGGCGCGCCGGGACTTCCTGCAGGGGATCGACATCCCGCTCGACGAACCGGGTCCCGAGGCGCAGGCCAACGGGTTCCGCGCCTTCACGCGCTATGCCTGCAAGATGGCAACCGGCACCGGAAAGACCACCGTCATGGGTATGCTTGCCGCGTGGAGCATCCTCAACAAGGTCGCTGCCCGTGGAGATCGCCGTTATTCGGATACCGTGCTGGTGGTGTGTCCGAACGTTACGATTCGCAATCGGCTGGAAGAACTCAAACCGCAGGGGGGCGCGGCCAGCCTGTACCGCACGCGGGATCTGGTGCCGCCGCATCTCATGTCGTCGCTGGCGCAGGGCAGTGTGCTGGTAATGAACTGGCACGTGTTCGAGCCGAAGAGTGCGCACGCCGACGGCCAATCGGGCCGGGTGATCCGCACTGGGCAGGAGATCCGAACGCGGGAGACGATCCGCATTGGCACCAAGTCGACCACCATGCGCGGATCGCGCTATCTCACGCTGGACGATCTGAAGCGGCAGGTCGATCTCGGACTCGTTACCATTCTTGGTGAGCAGCGCGACCGGCAGGGCAGCCTCAAGTCGGTCGCAGTCGAGTCGGTTCGCTACGTGGAAAGCGATAGCAAACTCGTTGACCGTGTGCTTGCACGCGAAGTGGGCAGCAAGGGAAACATCCTCCTGATGAACGATGAAGCGCATCACGCCTACCGGATTCGCCACGCCGAGCCCGACGACGGCGAGGAGGATCTGTACGGAGATGCCGATCAGACCGAGGAGTTCTTTCGCGAAGCGACCGTCTGGATCGACGGCCTGGACCGCATCCACAAGCTGCGCGGCATCAACCTGTGCGTCGACCTGTCCGCCACCCCCTACTACCTGGGACGTGTCGGGCAGGATGCGAATCGGCCGTTCCCCTGGGTCGTGAGCGATTTCGGGTTGGTCGACGCCATCGAGTCGGGGCTCGTGAAGATACCGCAGCTCGCGGTGCGCGACACGAGCGGGGCCGCAATCCCCGGCTACTTCAACATCTGGCGATGGATTCTACCACGGCTCACTCCGGCCGAACGAGGCGGCCGCCGGGGGAGCGTGAAGCCGGAAGCGATCCTCAAGCATGCGCACGTTCCCATCGCGATGCTGGGCGGACTGTGGGAGCTGCTTCGCGACGAATGGGCACGGCGCCACGAGTCGGACCGCCCGCCGGTGTTCATCATCGTGTGCAAGAACACTGCACTCGCCAAGGTCATCCATCGCTGGCTGGGCCATGACGAGGCGCCGGTCGGGATTCCGCCGGCGCGTCTCGATGGACTGCGCAATACCGATGGAGACAACTACACGATACGGGTGGACTCCAAGGTCGTGCAGGAGTCGGACGGTGGGGAGGCCCGGTCCGACGCGGACCGATGGATGCGTTTGACGCTCGACACCATCGGCAAGACGGCGTGGCCGCAGGACGCTCAGGCGCGCCCCCTCTACCCCGAAGGATTCGAGGCGCTCGCGGAGAAACTGGAAAAGCCGTTGCATCCACCGGGGCGGGACGTGCGTTGCATCGTCAGCGTCGGCATGCTCACCGAAGGGTGGGACTGCAATACGGTAACGCACATCATCGGTCTGCGGCCATTCATGTCGCAGTTGCTGTGCGAGCAGGTGGTGGGCAGGGGGTTGCGTCGGCTGAGCTATGCAGTGGAGGAGGACGGCAGACTCGGCGAGGAGGTGGCGAAGATCTTCGGGGTGCCATTCGAGGTGATCCCGCTGAAGACCAACCCTCCCGGCGTGCCCAAGCCACCGCCGCAGACGTGGCGCATCCATGCCCTGCCGGAGCGCGCCGATCTGGAGATCAAGTTCCCGCGCGTCGAGGGATACACCTCTCGAATCCGCAATCGAATCCGTGTCGACTGGGACAGCATCGCGCCGCTGGAGCTTGATCCTCTGCACATTCCGCCCGAGGTGGAGATGAAGGCCGGGTTGCCGAGCAACACCGGGCGACCCTCATTGATCGGTCCCGGGCGCCTGGAGCAGGTCGATCTCAACCCGTACCGTCGAGGTCGACGCCCGCAGCGTCTGGTGTTCGAGATGGCTCGCGATCTCACCCGCAACTACCGCCAGTCGCCCGACTGTGCGGCGCCCGCCCACGTCCTGTTCCCTCAACTCGTGACGGTAGTGCAACGTTACCTCGATCAGAACGTGCGGCCCATCCCGCCGGCGCAAGACGTCGATGCATTCCTCTCACCCTGGTATGGCTGGCTCGTGGAACGCCTTCTGGAAGCGATCCATCCAGCGGCAGACGACGGGGACCAGGGCGAGTCACCGCGCTACGAGACCAACCGGAGACCGGGATCTACCGAAGAGGTCGACTTCGAGACCAGACGCGAGCCCTACCCGGTGACCAGGAGCCACGTCAACGCGGTCGTCCCCGACACCGCCAAGTGGGAGCAGTCGGCTGCCTACCAGATAGATCGCCACAAACAGGTAAAGTCATTCGTCAAGAACGCAGGCCTCGGATTCGCCATCCCCTACCTGCACAACGGCGAACATCACGAGTACATTCCCGACTTCATCATCCAGCTCGCCGACGACGAGCCGCGTTACCTCATCCTGGAGACCAAGGGCTTCGATCCGCTCCGCGAGGTGAAGGAGCAAGCGGCCCTACGCTGGGTTCGCGCAGTGAACGGTACAGCCAGCTTCGGTCACTGGGCTTACGCCATGGTCACCGAAATCGCCGCTGTGGACGAAGTGATTTCGAGAGTATCTGCTACGGCATCGTGATGAGAAAGGCCACAGAAACTGGAACGGTTAACGCCGACCGAGAAGCTGTCGGCGAACTCTGGGATCGAGATCTTCTGAGGCTCTGGGGCCGTTCGTTCAACGAATAGCGGACGGCGAGGATATGTTTATTGTGACGACGGAAAAACACCTTCATGAGACTACGACATGCGTCAAGACCTGGCATACAATCGATTCGTCCACGCACGGAAAGCCGATGGTTATGTTCGGCCCATGAACGCAGTTGCAGTTCTGAACGGCGAACGGTGATCATGGTCAGTGTCTATTCTCAGCTCCACTTTCGGCCGTCAGAATGAATTTCTAGTTTCGTGACAACTTATGAACAATGGGAAACCGAATCGATGCCTGAATTCGTAACTACGTGCCCCTACTGCAAGGCTGAACAAACCGCGTTCTTTTTTGGTGGAGAAGTGCGGACAGAACAATTTGTCTGGGTCACTCTTTGGGTATGCCGGAGATGTTCCGAAGGGATCGTGGTTAGGCTGGAGCAACCTCATGAGTTCGCCGGAAGGACCGTCGAGCACCCGCCTAGTACGATAGATCGAGAGATTTGCTCTTGCGGATACAGGGTGCTCAGCTCTCACCCAAGACCGGCAAGAGTACAAGCTCCTGACCATGTTCCCCAAGGAGTTGCACAGAGTTACGTAGAAGCGCTTGATAGCTTAGATAGGCGCAACTTCAATGCTGCAGGAGCAATGTGTAGAGCAACTCTCGACAAGGCAACGAAGCTACTACTACCTGATGGCGAAGATTCTTCCAAAATGTCGTTGTACAGGAGAATCGAAAGACTGGCTGAATTACGCATCTTGACGAGTGCTCTACAAGAGTGGGCTCACATCGTCCGTGATGAAGGTAACGAAGCTCTTCATGCTCTACACGAGACCGACGAAATTACTGCGAGAGACCTGTGCCATTTTACAGAGATGTTTCTCTACTACGCCTACACCATGCCAGGATATGTCTCCGCATATCGAGGAGAATAGGATGCAAGCAGAGAGCGACCAATAGATTGGTGACGAATGCATGCTGTGACGCTACGTTCGCGCTCCTGGATAATCGGATAATCCTGCTGCAACGGTTGTTCCGTTGTTCACACGTGCCGCATTCTCATTGGTGCTATGGTGAGGGCCCTCGGGAGACCGACCGGTTTCTGACGGGGTCGCGCCACCAACGGCTGGCCGTGTCGCGGCGTGCCGGCACCTGGACGATGCGGTCCTCCTCCAGCAGGTAGGCGCTGAGGCGGCCGCCGAAGACGCAGGCGCTGTCGAGGCCGACCAGGTAGGGGCGGGCATCGGGACCGGCGCCGGGCGGGCGCTTTATCACCAGGCCGCCGGGGGCGTCGTGGCCGAACACGATCAGCTTACCGCCGGGGGCAACGTGGTCGTGCCAGCGCGGGCCCTCGATTCCATCGGTCGGGGGCCAGGTGCGGATCACCACCAGTTCGTCGGGGGTGCTGCCGGCCAGGCCAGCCTCGGGGTTGATGCCGGCGTGGACCAGCAGGAAGCGCGGCTCGTGGATCGCCAGCGGCAGCCGCTCCAGCCAGGCGGTAAGCTCGGCGGCGTGCGGCAGCAGATCGCGCAACCGCGGCCCGCGGGACTGCTTCAGCCCATCCGGGGAGCCGCCGGCGACGATGGCCTGCAGTTGCGGCAGCAGCCAGGTCTCGTGGTTGCCGAGCACCATCTCGGCGCCGGTGGCGCGGATCGCCAGCCACACGCCGAGCGGATCGGGGCCGCGGGTGAAGGCGTCGCCGGTCAGCAGCAGGCGATCGCGGCCTGGCGCGAACGCCACCGCCTTGAGCAGAGCCTCGAACTCGGCGCAGCAGCCGTGGATGTCGCCGACGAAGATGGTACGCGCGGGTGGGGCCATGGAATCGGTTGCGACTTGGCCGGCGACTACCGGCCGCGGGAGCCGGCCGCGGTCTGCGCCAGGATGAAGGCGCGCAGCGCCGCGAAGCTGGGCTCCAGGGGCGTGGCCTGCTTGGGGCGCTCCAGCAGTTCCTGCAGCGGCGCCGGCACCGGCGGCACCACGCCGGTGGCACGCTGCACGGTCTCCGGGAACTTGCCGGCATCGGCGGTGGCGAGCACCACCACGGGCGAGCCCGGGGCCCCGAACACGGCGCCCTGCTCGCGCAGTCGGCGGGCGGCGGCGATCCCGACCGCGGTGTGCGGGTCGATCAGCCGGCCATCGCGGTCATGGGCCCGGCGCATGGTGGCCAGGGTCTCGTCCTCGCCGACCGCACAGCCCTTGAGGTGGGCGCTGACGGCGGCGTGATCGTGGTTCCAGCGCGCCAGGATGCGCTCGAAGTTGGAGGGGTTGCCCACGTCCATGGCGTTGGACAGGGTGGCGACGCTGGCGCGAGGGTCCAGGGCGCCGGTGTCGAGGTAGTTCGGGACCACGTCGTTGCGGTTGGTTGCGGCCCAGAAGCCCGCCACCGGCAGTCCCCACTGGGCCGCGTACACGCCGGCGGTGAGGTTGCCGAAGTTGCCGCTCGGGACGCAGAACAGCGGCGAGCCGGCGGCGCGCAGGCGCAGGCCGGCGAAGATGTAGTAGAACGCCTGCGGCAGCAGCCGCCCGAGGCTGATCGAGTTGGCCGGGCACAGGCGCGCCGCGGCGACCAGCTCGCGGTCGATCAGCGCCTGCTTCACCAGCCGTTCGCAGTCGTCGAACGAGCCGCGATCCCGACGGCGTGGATCTTGTGACCGAGGGTGGTGAGCTGCTACTCCTGCAGGCGGCTGAAGCGCTCGGAGGGGTACAGCAGCACCGCGAGCGCATTGCAGAGGAAGGTCGAATCAGCTGCCCAGCCCCGATCGAGCATGGCACAATCGAGTACCCCCGATCGGGGGTAGCATGCGTAGATTCCGCGTAGCCCTTACCCTACCCAAGGGTCCTCAGCAAAGACGATGGGTCTCGCATAGCTGCCAACACCGACGATGATGCCATCGACGGTGTCCAGACAACGCTCGACAAATCCCTTGGTCATGTAGAAAAACCAAGGCTGGTTATCTGACTCAGCGCGGGAGAAGTAACTTGCCCAACCATCTGAATCGACGCGCTTGGCGAAACTGGCAAGGTCCGCGTCCGGCCACTCGAGGCCGAAGTGAAACATCTTGTTCCGATACGCAAAGAGAGCTGGCGCCGTCGTACCCAAGTCGTCGGGCACGTGACGCCTCAAGTCGATGTTGTCGGCGATCTGCAAAAATGCGTTGGCGATGCCGAACCTACGTCGGCTCTCTTTCCATATCTGCGCGTCCTTGAAGTAGGTGACGGTTTGGCAGAACAGGGACTCTATGAGTGGCGCGATCAGACCGACAGCCGCCATACTATGTGCAGCTTCGAGGAAAGTCCAGTCGTGCATCTGGGTGTCCCAGTGGTGATCCGCCCAATGTTGTGGGTAGCGGTGCCCGCGGATGTCGGCTTGGAGTTCACGGATCCGAGCCGCTGCTTGTTCTTCGGCATCTTGGTTGCGTTGCAGGACACTTCGGATTGCGACACACTGAGATTCGTAGTTCGGGGTTAGGATTGATAGCCCGATGTCTCGGTCGGTAACGGTATCGAACCCAACTCCAGCATATTCGCACAGGAACTCCAAATGCTCCCGTACTGACACTAGCTGTAGATCACTCATTTCCGATCGGATCGGCGGATAGTTGAAGAGTGGCGACGATAAACGATCTGCTTTCCCACGGGGACGCTCCTCTGCCGCTTGCCAAGCATGGGGGCAGTTCGCCACCCCAAAACGGTTGAGTTGTGCGACCGATTTCTTCGCATGCTGCCAACGGCCTGTGACAAGATGGGCCGTCCGCGATCAGTGGGTCGGTTTGTTCCATAATACACCGTGCCCTTTAGATCGCCTGCTGTACCACAGCCACACGCCATCACAATCCGACCTGATAGCTATCAGTCCCCAAGAAGCCACAGTCCAGACTACTCAGACCGCCCATTAAACTCTTGTTCACTCCACCAGCGTCCTTGTAGTAACAGCGAGTTCCCGTTCCTGACCCAGCGACAAGTCGGCAGCTCGCGGATCTACTTGGCATCGACCAGAGGTCGGCCGTGGAGGAATTCCGCCAAGATCAGACGAATGGGAAGTTCACGATGCTGATTCCCATCGGCTACCAATTTCTCGCGCGATCTTAGCACAGGACCATAGCACCTCACGCGAGTATAGTTCGTTGCGTCCGGTTCATCCCAAGATTGTTAAGCTGATCCCAGATTGCCGCAACTTTCAGCTGTGGCATGAAGCTCCGTCACGTCGCCGTCCGACCGTCTGTCTTACTTCGACTCATAAAGCCGTCTATAGTCAACTTAGGTTCGTATTTTGAAACAGTGTCGCTCGCGAATGCCCGTCCGTCCTATTTTTCATTAACACGATTATCATTTGATCATCACCGGCAAGGACGATTTGATGATGATTCAGGAGTCTTATGATTTTGTTCATCCAATGTGGAGCATCTTGAAGGAATCGATGCGCGTCAGCAGCTTGCTGTGGAGAAAACGGATTACGTGTGTGTAGTAGCTTCGAGCAGTGGTCATATAGTGTCTTGAAGTTGTCGAGTGTGAGGAAGCCTCTCTCTATTTCCTTATTCTCAAAGTAGCCTTTCCGCACCTCATTTTGAATCGTAGGAACCGGATAGAATCCGGGATTTACTTCCTTAATTCGGTCCAGAATCTTTTTTGCTTGCCAGTGTGTGGCGAAATTCGCATGTTGTCGTCCATATTCGTCTTTATTAGCTATCAGTGAAGCGAGAGCGATGAGTTCAAGTATTTTCCGGATTGTAACGCAACGGACTCGGCAGTAGGCACATCGTACTTTGCGTTACAAAGACGACTAATGAAACATGTCACTACTTCTGTACGCTTTTTTATTTCTTCCATCTGGTCGCAATACAGGCGTAGGCTACGTTCGTCTGGCATCCGGGTGGATTTTCCTGCTACAATAATATGCAATCGCTCGTTCGGAGTCAAAGATTCCGATGTGTCCATTCCTTCTGGGTCGTCAGCCGTCGCTTGCTCAGTCCTTGTATTGACTACGTTGGCGTACACCATGGTGCCCAACGCTCACGCCCAGTAGGCAACGTGGTCAATAATGCGGATGAGTACGGATCAATTGACGGCCTCATCCTCGGTACATGACCTGTTTCCGGCCGCTTTGGCGTCTCGGGCGACTCTCGTGAGAGGAAGCGTTCCGTGACGCGCCCGGGAATGATCGCCAAAGTTGCGCCCGCGCTGACGCGCAATGAATTCCGCAGCTGGAGAGGAAGATCATCAAGCTTCGAGCGAGCCGGAGACCGAGCGCGCGGTGAGGGGAGTGGATCGTCCCTGCTGGCGTCGGCAGGACTATACAATGGCACGAACCGTTTCCGACGTCCGATCACGTCGCGCTGGAACTGGAATGCGTCGACCGCATGTACCTGAACGTCTACGTGCCGCTGTTGCAGCGCCCAGAGGGCGTGGCCCACTACCTGCGTGATGTGTGCGGCTACCAGGTGCCATCGTCGGCGCTGCTGGGGCCCGGACGCACGCCTTCGTGAGGGCCATCTAGTTCTGCTCCTATTTCGCGTTCAACGCCAAGCTGTGCCTCGACGGCCACGAGTACCTGAAGTGGCAGTTGGCCCGTCGTGGCATCGCCTTCGAGGCACTGGACAACGGCATCCTCGGTTGTGCCGACCCACAGCTCATGCAGGCGCTGGCTGACGGGCTCAGCGCCGCGCGTATCGACAGATTGCTGCGCAAGTGCCCGCCTGCCCCATCCGTACAGCGCCGCCGGCCGGCCCGCCGGCATCGGCTACGAGTTGTCGATCCTGCAGGCCGAGTTTCGCGCTCACCCAGGTGCTCGACCACCGCTGCACGGTCGTGCGTTCTTCGAGGGACGTGATCCGTGAATCTGGACCTGGGGCGTCCCGACCAGGTGCGGTTGATCTTGGAGGCGTCGCTGCACGTCGATTACAAGCACTCGCGCATCAAGCAGTATCAAAAGGAAGGGTGTGCGCTCCGCACCGAGACGGCTATCAACGATAGCAACGACTTCGGCATCGGCTGACGGCTGAGCAACTTCGATCAGCTCAGAGGACTGGGGTTTCCACCAACCGACGCCTGTTGCGCGACCAACGCATCAGCCATAACTGCCAGATCGGAGACGCTGCCTTTGATGTTCTGCAGCAGTCGCGGGTGGCAGCCGCCAGCGACCAGCGCACTGCTGGCCTGCGCCTCGGCTGCGCACGGGTGCAAGCGTTGCTAAAGCGCGAGCTGCCACCGCTAGTCGTAACGTGCAAGCGGTACGTGCTTGGCATTAGGTCGACCGGGCGCCAGGACTGCCCATCCACCAGCGGACAGCCGCGGCGCGGCGCGCCGGGACCTGGACGATGCGGTCTTCCTCCAGCAGGTAGGCGCTGAGGTGGCCGCCGAAGACGCACGCGCTGTCGAGGCCGACCAGGTAGGGGCGGGCATCGGGGCCGGCGCCGGGCGGACGCTTTACCACCAGGCCGCCGGGGGCGTCATGGCCGAACACGATCAGCTTGCCGCCGGGGGCCACGTGGTCGTGCCAGCGCGGGCCCTCGATTCCGCCGACCGGCGGCCAGGTGCGGATGGCGACCAGCTCGTCGGGGGTGCTGCCGGCCAGGCCGGCCTCGGGGTTGATGCCGGCGTGAACGAGCAGGAAGCGCGGCTCGTCGATCGCCAGCGGCAGCCCTTCCAGCCAGGCGGTAAGCTCGGCGGCGTGCGGAAGCAGATCGCGCAACCGCGGCCCGCGGGACTGCTTCAGCGCATCCGGGGAGCCGCCGGCGACGATGGCCTGCAGTTGCGGCAGCAGCCAGGTCTCGTGGTTGCCGAGCACCATCTCGGCGCCGGTGGCGCGGATCGCCAGCCACACGCCGAGCGGATCGGGGCCGCGGGTGAAGGCGTCGCCGGTCAGCAGCAGGCGGTCGCGGCCTGGCGCGAACCCGACCGCCTTGAGCAGAGCCTCGAACTCGGCGCAGCAGCCGTGGATGTCGCCGACGAAGATGGTACGCGCGGGTGGGGCCATGGAATCGGCTGCGACTTGGCCGGCGACTACCGGCCGCGTGAGCCGGCCGCGGTCTGCGCCAGGATGAAGGCGCGTAGGGCCGGCAAGCTGGGCTCCAGGGGCGTGGCCTGCTTGGGGCGCTCCAGCAGCTCCTGCAGCGGCGCCGGCACCGGCGGCACCACGCCGGTGGCACGCTGCACGGTCTCCGGGAACTTGCCGGCATCGGCGGTGGCGAGCACCACCACGGGCGAGCCCGGGGCCCCGAACACGGCGCCCTGCTCGCGCAGTCGCCGGGCGGCGGCGACCCCGACCGCGGTGTGCGGGTCGATCAGCCGGCCATCCCGGTCATGGACCTGGCGCATGGTGGCCAGGGTCTCGTCCTCGCCGATCGCACAGCCCTTGAGGTGGGCGCTGACGGCGGCGTGATCGTGGTTCCAGCGCGCCAGGATGCGCTCGAAGTTGGAGGGGTTGCCCACGTCCATGGCGTTGGACAGGGTGGCGACGCTGGCGCGAGGGTCCAGGGCGCCGGTGTCGAGGTAGTTCGGGACCACGTCGTTGCGGTTGGTTGCGGCCCAGAAGCCCGCCACCGGCAGTCCCCACTGGGCCGCATACACGCCGGCGGTCAGGTTGCCGAAGTTGCCGCTCGGGACGCAGAACAGCGGCGTGCCGGCGGCGCGCAGGCGCAGGCCGGCGAAGATGTAGTAGAACGCCTGCGGCAGCAGCCGCCCGAGGCTGATCGAGTTGGCCGGGCACAGGCGCGCCGCGGCGACCAGCTCGCGGTCGATCAGCGCCTGCTTCACCAGCCGCTGGCAGTCGTCGAACGAGCCGGCGATCTCGACCGCGTGGATGTTGTCGCCGAGGGCGGTGAGCTGCTGCTCCTGCAGGCGGCTGATGCGCCCGGAGGGGTAGAGCAGCACCACCTCGACACCGCCGCGACGCCAGAACGCGCGCGCCACCGCGCCGCCGGTGTCGCCGGAGGTGGCGACCAGCACCACCACGGGAGCGCCGTCCGGCTCGCTGGCGAGCCGGCGCTCCAGAATCGTGGCCAGGAACGAGGCGCCGAAATCCTTGAACGCGCTGGTGGGGCCGTGATACAGCTCCAGCAGGGCAATGCCATCGTCCAGCCAGCTCAGCGCCGGGGCAAAGGGAAAGGCAGTCGCGGCCACCTCGCGAGCCGCGGCCCGCGCGTTGCCGCCCGCGCCGCCGGCAGCCAGCTCGTCGGCCAGCAGCGCTTCGGTCATTGCCCCCGCGAGCTCCACGAACGGGGCGTCGCCGGGCAGGCCGGCGATGACGTCGCCCAGCTCGGGCGCGGGACACGGCTGGTAGAGGCCGCCTCCGGGCGGCAACCCGGCCAGCAGCGACTCGCCGAACGACAGCCGTATGGCGGGATCGCGCGTGGAGCAGACGGTCAACATTCGGCGACGATCCGCGGCCCGGCGCGGCCGATCTCCGACACGTAGGCGGCGGCGGTCAGCCCGGCGGCTGCAAACGCCTCCCGCATCCCCTCGGCCACGGAACCCGCCTGCGCCACGGAGGCGGCCAGGGCGAACACCGCGGGACCGGCTCCGGATATGGAGCAGCCGATGGCGCCACCGTCCAGGGCGGCCTTCTTGACCGCCGCGAAACCGGGAATCAGGACCGCCCGCACCGGCTCGGCGATCAGGTCATCCAGCGAGCGGCCCATGAGCGCCAGGTCGCCGGCGTACAGCGATGCCACCAGGGCGGCGAGGTTGCCCCACTGCGAGACGGCGTCGGCCAGCGGGATCTGCTTGCGCAGGATGCGCCGCGCCGCCTCGGTGGGGATCTCCACGTCGGGGCTGAGCAGCGCCACCGCCAGGCCGTCCGGCACCGGCAGGCGCACCAGGTCCAAAGGCGCGACGCTGCGGATCAGCACGAACCCGCCCATCAGGGCCGGCGCCGCGTTGTCCGCGTGTCCGGCACCGGCCGCGACCTGCTCGGCGGCAAGGGCGCAGGGCAGCAGCTCCTTCGCCGCCAGCGGGTCGCCGGCCAACCGGTTGACGGCGGCCAGGGCCGCGGCGGCACTGGCCGCGGAGCTGCCGAGGCCGGAGGCCAGGGGCATACCCTTGTGCAGAACCAGGTCCACGCCGAACGGCTCGCCGAGCCGCTCCAGCAGCCTGCCGGCGGCCACCACCGCGGTGTTGCTGTCGCCGCGCGGCAGGCGGCCGCCGTCGCCGTTGACCTCCAGCAGGGTGACCCCGCCACCCGCCCGCCGGCGCGCCTCCACGGTGTCTCCGGGCCGTTCCACGGCGAATCCCAGCACGTCGAACCCCGACCCCACGTTGGCGACCGTGGCCGGCGCAAAGGCGGTCACCCGCCGCGGCAAGGCGCTCATCTACTTCAGGAACGCGCTGTGGATCACCTGCAGCGCGCGGCGTTCATCGGCGGCGGTCACGACCAGGGAAATGTTCCGCTCCGACGATCCCTGGGCGATGGCCAGCACGTTGATGCCGTGGGCTCCGAGGGCCCCAAACAACTTGCCGGCGATGCCGGGGGTACCGCGCATGTTCTCGCCGATGATGGCGACGATGGCGAGCGCGCGGCGCAGGTCGAAGGTGTCGATGCGCCTGGTTTCCAGCTCCAGCGCCAGCTCCGAGCGCAGCGCGGCCAGCGCGGCATCCGCCCCCGCGTCATCCAGCACCAGGCAGATGCTGTGCTCGGAGGAAGCCTGGGAGATCATCATCACGTTGACCTCGGCCCGCGCCAGCGCCCCCAGCACCCGCGCCGCGATGCCGCGCATGCCCAGCATGCCGCCGCCCTCCACGTTGATCAGGGCGATGGAGTCGACCGACGCAATGCCGGTTATGGCGCGCTCGGAACCGCTGGACTGATCGCTGACGCGGGTGCCCGGCTGCTGCGGCTGCAGGGTGTTCCTGATGCGGATCGGAATGGCGCGCTCCACCACCGGCACCATGGTGTAGGGATGGATCACGCGCGCCCCGAAGTAGGACATCTCCATCGCTTCCTGGTAGCTGAGCTGGCCGATCACGAACGCCTCCGGCACGTAGCGCGGATCGGCGCTCATGACCCCGTCGACGTCGGTCCAGATCTCCAGCTCGTCGGCATCCAGCGCGGCGGCGATCAGCGACGCGGTATAGTCGGACCCGTCGCGACCGAGGGTGGTGGTGACGCCGTCCGCGGTAGCGCCGATGAAGCCGGGCACCACGCAGGCGATCCGCGCCAGCGGTTGCAACGCCGCGCGCACGCGGCCGTAGGTGGCGTCGAACTGCACCGCGGCGCTGCCGTGGTGGGAGTCGGTGAGGATCAGCTCGCGCGCGTCGACCAGGCGGGTGTCCAGGTCCAGGTCGGCCAGCAGGCGGCTGGTGATGGTGGTCATCAGCCGTTCGCCGAAACTCATCACCAGGTCCAGGGTACGCGGCGAGCACTCGCGCAGCAGGTTCACGCCGTGCAGCACCTCGTCCAGCTCGGCGAGCAGAAGCTGCAGCCTGGTCAGGATCAGCGCCTGGCCGCGCGGCGGGCACAGGTCGCGCACCACCCCCACGTGGCGGGCGCGGAGTTCTTCCACCGCCGCGCGTGGATCTCCGCCGCCGGCCGCCTCCCGCGCCGCACCGATCAGCACGTCGGTGGTTCCACCCATGGCGGAGAACACCGCCACACCGCCCGCCTCCAGCCGCTGCCGGGCAATCTGCATGGCGCGCTGCAGCCGTTCGCTGTCCGCGAGCGAACTGCCGCCGAATTTCACTACTCTGCCGCTCACCGCCGTCCTGTGCCCCGCGAAGGTAACCATAGCGGCGGGGAAAGTCTTGCCGCCGCCGCGATCGCCGTTGCCGAAGGCGCGCACTTCGGGCGAGGCTGGGGCCGATGGCTGCAACCGATTCGGTCCTGACGCGACGCCTGCTGCAACAGATCGAGGCGACGGTGACGGCGACGCTGCCGAGCGCGCCGGCCGGGCGCGCCGCCGCCGCGGAACTGGGCGAGGATCCGCAGTTGCCGGAGATCGAAGCGCCGGGACGCGACCTGCTGGAACGCGGCGGCAAGCGCTGGCGGCCATTGCTGCTGGCGCTGACCTGCCGCCTGTGCAACGGTCCCGAAGCGGCCGCGGTGGCGCTCGCTCCGCTGGTGGAGCTGGCGCACACCGGCAGCCTGATCATCGACGACATCGAAGATGGCGCCGACCTGCGCCGCGGCGCGCCGGCGGCCCACATCCGCCACGGTCTGGACCTCGCGATCAACGCGGGCAACCTGCTCTATTTCCTGCCGGAGACCAGTATCGCGGCCGCACACCTGGATCCCGCGACCGAGCTGCAGGTGTACCGCCTCTACCTGCGCGCGATGCTGCGCCTGCACTACGGGCAGGGGCTGGACATCCTCTGGCACCGGGAGCCGGAGCGGGTCCCCGCGCCGGCCGAGTACTTCACCATGTGCCGCTGCAAGTCCGGCAGCCTGGCGGGGCTCGCCACCGGCCTCGGCGCCGTGCTCGCCGGCGCCCCCGCCGAACTCGCCGCGCTCCTGCGCCGGGCCGGGGAGGAGTTCGGAGTCTGCTTCCAGATCATCGACGACGTACGCAACCTGACCACCGGCAATCCCGGCAAGCGCCGCGGCGACGACCTGCTGGAGGGCAAGAAGAGTCTGCCGGTGATTCTCTACTGCAACCGTGACGCCGCTTCCCGCCGCCGCATGGTGGACCGCCTGGCCGCCTGCTCGACCGCGGGCGCGGGCGCGGGCGACGACGCGGTGGAAGAGACGATCGTGCTGCTCGAGCGCGCCGGAGCCATCGAGCAGGCCCGCAGCGAGGCGCGCAGCCGCTACGGGGAGGTCATGCGCGGCCTGGAGCGGGAGGCGAAGATCGCCGGCGCGGAGTCCTGGACGGCGCTGAAGGCGGTCACCGACGCGCTCATCGGCTGATGCGCACCGCGGCGGCGAGCCCGGGAAGCACCACGCGACGCCGCTCGGACGCGTGCCGTTTGCCTCCGCGGCGAGCCGGCTGGTACCTTCTGTCAACATGAGGAGCGGCCGGCGCCAACTCCTGGCCTACCGTTACTACAACGCCACCATGGCACTCATCATAGCCAACGTGGCGGTGTTCCTGCTGGAGTTCACCAGCCGCAGCGTGATCCGCGATTTCGCGCTGATTCCCCCGGAGGCGGTCAGCGGGCGCTGGTGGACCCTCGTCACCTACATGTTCCTGCACTCCACCGGTTCGCTGTACCACATCATCTTCAACATGCTCGGGCTGATGTGGTTCGGCACCCCCGTGGAACGCCACATCGGCAGCCACGAGTTCCTCGCCCTCTACCTCGTCTGCGGGGTGGCGGCCGGCCTCTTCGCCATGCTGTTCTCGATCGATCGGGCGGTGGCCATCATCGGTGCCTCCGGCGCCCTGTTCGCGGTCATGCTCACCTTTGCCACGCTGTATCCCGACTCGGTGATCTATGCGTTCTGGTTCGTGCCCATGCGGGCTCCGCTGGCGGTGCTGATTTTCGCCGGCATCGCGGTATTCGGAACCATGACCGGGTTCTCTCCCGGCGTTTCCCACCTGACTCATCTCGGCGGCCTGATCGCCGGCTTTCTGTACGTGTTGCTGCGTCTCGGCAGGAACCCCCTCGATGCATTCTTCCGGCGTTGATAGGGCGGCGCGCACCGCCGCGTGCAGCGTCCTGCTGGCGGCGATGTGCCTGGGCGGTCCCGGGCTGGCCGCCCAGACCGATACCCTGGCGGCCGACACCCTGGTGGTGGCCTATCCGCCGCAGCAGTTCTCGCTCGATCCGCTGCACACCTTCTCCACCACCGAGGCGCAGCTCTTCACCGCCGTCTACGAGGGACTGGTGGCCTACGATCCCATCACCCTGAACCCGGTCGCCGGCCAGGCGGAGCGCTGGGAAATCTCGCGCGACCGTACCACCTACACCTTCCACCTGCGCGCCGACGCGCGCTTCTCGAACGGCGACCCGCTGCGCGCCGAGGACTTCCGCGCCTCCTGGCTGCGCATTCTCGATCCCGGCGCCGCGGCCGAGTACTCATTCCTGTTCGACGTCATCAAGGGAGTCGCCGAGTACCGCAGCGGCGAGCTGAACGATCCGGGGCGCGTGGGCATCCGCGCGCTGAGCGACCGGGTGCTGGAAGTGGAGCTCACGGAGCCCGCGGACCACTTCCTCAAGGTCCTGGCGCACCACAGCTTCTCCGCCATCCACTCCGGCTACCTCGGCGCCCTGAACTGGGACCGCGCCGGGCAGCTCATCGGCAACGGTCCGTTCCGGGTGAGCTCCTGGACCGACCGCGAGCTGGTGCTGGAGCGCAACGAGTACTACTGGGGCAGCTCGCAGGTGGAGATCGAGCGGTTGGTGGTGCGCTTCTACGACAACCCGGAGGAGGTCACGCGCGCCTTCCTGCAGGGCGAGATCCACTGGGCGAACATCTGGGCCCCCAGCGGCGAGCTGAGACCTTACGTGGTCGCCAACCCCCTGTTCGCGACCACCTACTTCTACTTCCGCAGCGACCGCGAGCCGTTCGACGACGAGCGGGTACGCCAGGGCCTGGCGTTGCTGCTGCCGTGGGACCGGATCCGCGACACCTCGCAGATGTTTTTCCCCAGTGACGTGCTGGTGCCGGACATCGCCGACTATCCCGAGGTGGTCGGAATCCGCGAGCGGGACGAGCGGCGCGGGCTGAAGCTGCTCGATCAGGCCGGCCACGCGCGCGGCAGCGGGCTGCCACCGATCAGCATCAAGGTGGCGGCCGGCAGCGTGGCGGTGCCGGTGGCGGAGGTGATGCAGGAGACCTGGGAGGGACTGCTGGGAGTGGAAGTGTCGGTCCAGGAGTTCCAGTACCGCGACCTGCTGGAGGAGATCCGCGGCGGCGACTTCACCCTCGCCCACCAGACCTGGGTGGGCGACTTTGCCGATCCCCTCACCTTCCTGCAGATGTGGATGCGCTCCAGCAACCTCAATGACGCGGCTTACGTCAGCAGGCAGTACGACCGCGCGGTACAGCGTGCGTTGCGCGCGGCCGGGCCGGAGCGCCTGCAGGCGCTGGCGCAGGCCGAGGAGATGTTGCTGGAGGAGGCGGTGATCCTCCCCATCAGCCACATGGTCGCCTTCAACCTGGTGAACCGCGGCTGGATCGACGGCTGGTATCCCAACGCCCTCGACATCCATCCGTTCCGCTTCATCCGCTTTCGGGCGCTGCAGGGACCGCGCGGCGTGGCGCGGGCGCCGGCCACGGGCGCGCCCGGCTAGCGCCCGTCTTGCCTTTCCTGGTCAATTCTCGGGTTCGCTCGTGCGCGCTGCCTCGCCGCCGGCGGCGAACCGCTCCAGCAGCGCGGTGAGGCGCTTGCGGAACAGCACGCCGATGCCGAACAGCACCACCGCCAACGCCATCACCACGCCGGCAAACAGCCAGCGCTCCCCGGCCGCGGCGTCGCCCATCACCACGCTGCCCACGATTCCCGGCAGGCGGCCAACGGTGGAGATGGCAATGAACACGGCAAAGCGCATGCGTGACAACCCGGCGACGTAGCACAGAATGTCCTTGGGGATGCCCGGTATCAGGAAGAACAGGAAAAAGGTGATGGTAGCCCGCGGCGATGCCGCGACCTGGCGCATCCGGTCGAGTTGCTCGTGGCGCAGGATGGCGCTCAGGAAGTCGATTCCCAGCAGGCGTGAGGCCATGAAGGCTATTCCCGAGCCGATGGCGATCCCCAACGAGGTAAGGGCCAAGCCGCCGGCAATCCCGAACAGGTAGCCGCTGGCGATCTGCGGCACTTCGCCGGGAACGATGAAGATGACCACCTGCACGATCTGGACGGCGATGAACGCCAGCGGGGCCACGACCCCGAACCCGCGCACCCAGGCGCGCAGCTCGTCCGGTGCCGTGGCCACGGCCCAGAGCTGCTCACGAAACAGCAGGATCAGCACCAGCATGGTGACGAACAGGAGCGGATAGGCCAGCAGCGCCACCAGGCGCCGGGCGAGTGATGTGGGGGGCCGATGTTCGGCAGCCATGCTGCGCCTAATATAGCGCCTCAGGAGCATCAGGAGCGGCCCGTTTGCACGGCGCATGGTCTGTCGTTATATTTCCGCGGTGATGTTGACGTTGCGTGCACTCGGGGACGCGCCGAACCGGTTGGCGAGTGTCAGGGCTGCCTCGATTCCCGAGTTCAGCGCCGCGCGTACCGCGGCCTCCGCTTCTGCCTCGACCGTTGCTCCGGCGGCCGATGCCGCGCCGTCACCGAAGGTTCCCACGGCCGAGACGCCGGCAGCGGAGCCCGAAGCCGCCACCACGCCAGCGGCAAAGCCGAGCGGCAAGCGCACTTCCAAGGCCCCCGCCAAGTCCGAGCCGAGCAGGAAGAAGAAGGCGGCCGCCACCAAGCCCGGCAAGGCCGCTGCCAAGGAGACCACCGCCACCGGTACCAAGACTGCGTCCACCAGGACCAGCGCCAAGGCCGCGGCGAAGACCGAGGCGAAGAGCGAGGCGGCGTCCGCCGCCAAGACCGCCGCCGGCAAGGGCAAGAGCACCCGCAAGAGCACCAGGAAGCGCCGCCTGCAGTACAAGGTGGGCCAGCAACTCGTCTACCCCCTGCAGGGAGTGGGCCAGGTGCGCAACATCGAGGAGCGGCCGTTCCGCGATCAGACGCTGCTCTACTACGTGGTCTACCTCGAAGTGTCGGACATGACCATCATGGTACCGGTAGACAAGGCCGACGAGCTGGGAATCCGCGCCATCGTGCCGCGCACCGAGGCGCGCAGCGCGCTGACCCTGATCGGCGAGGATTACGAGCCGATTCCCACCGACTGGAAGCTGCGCTACCAGATGAACCTGGACCTGCTCAAGGCCGGGGCGGTGAGCGACATCGCCACCGTGGTGCGCGCGCTGTACCACCGCAGCCGGATCAAGGAGCTGCCGATCCTCGAGCGCAAGCTGTACGACAACGCGCGCTCGCTGCTGGTGGACGAGCTGTCGTTCTCGTTGGGCAAGGATAAGGCCAAGGTCGAAGAGCTGATCAACTCGCGCCTGGAAGTGGGCGTGAAGTAACGGGTGGCGCGCCGGCGCATCCCCTGGAAGCGCACGCTCGACACCTTTGCGCGGGGGGTGGGAAGAGCCGTTCCGGCGGTCACCGAGCTGGCCAGCGAACGGCGCGACCCGTTCCAGGTGCTGGTCTCCACGGTCATATCGCTGCGCACCAAGGACGAGGTCACGGGACCGGCGTCGCGCCGGCTGCTGGCCCGCGCCCCGACGGTGCCCGCCCTGGCCGCGGTACCCGCCGCGGAAATCTCCAGGCTGATCTACCCCGCCGGCTTCTACCGCACCAAGGGCCGCCAGCTGCGTGAGATCGCCGCCATCCTGATACGCGACCACGGTGCCGCCGTGCCCGACTCCCTGGCGGCGCTGTTACGGCTGCCGGGGGTGGGCCGCAAGACCGCGAACCTGGTGCTGGGCCTGGGGTTCGGCATACCGGCAATCTGCGTGGACACCCACGTGCACCGGATCTGCAACCGCCTCGGCTGGGTGCGCACGCGCACTCCCGACGACACCGAGCTGGCGCTCGCGCGCTCGCTGCCGCGGCAGTACTGGATTCCCATCAACGGCATCATGGTGGGCTACGGCCAGCAGGTGTGCACCCCCGTCGCCCCACACTGCTCCCGCTGCCCGCTGCGTGACACCTGCCCGCGGCACGGGGTCACCCGCCACCGCTGAGCGCGCCGTTCAAGGCAGACGCCGGATGCGCGGCAGCCCGGCCGCCGTCGCCGCGCTCGCCCCCAGCAGCACCGTACCGCTGACGAACAACGCCCACGGGGCGCCGATGGCGCCGGCCAGGGCACCGAGCCCGAGGTGTCCCACCGGCGCCACGCCGATGCTCAGGGTCCACGCGCCCATGGCGCGGCCGCGCTCGTGCTCGGCAACGTTCTCCTGCATCAGCGTCATGTGCAACGTATCCACGCACATCGCGCAAGCGGTCGCCAGCGACAGCACGGCCACGTAGTACACCACGTCCGTAACCAGCACCAGGGCCATGAGGCAGACGCCGAAGGCGGCCATGACGGCGAACATCAGCATGCCCTTGCGGCGGAAGTTGCCGAGCGCCGCAAGCCCGACCTGGCCGGCGATTCCGCCCACCTGGCGCACTCCGGTAAGCACTCCCAGACCCACCGCCCCCAGCCCCAGCACCTCCTTGGCGAGCACCGGCAGCAGGCTCATGTGGGTGAACCCGAACAGCTCGTTGATCCCGGTCAACAGCATCAGCGTGACCAGGATCCGATTGCGGCGCATGATGCCGACGTATTCCGCCAGGACGCGTACCACCGATTGCGGCGGGTGTTCCCGGGTCCCGGCAGCGGCGCGGATGAACAGCGCGAATCCGCCGGAAGCCAGGTACACCAGGCCGATGACGAGAAACTGCCCGCCGGCCCCGATCGCGGAGATGATGATCCCGGAAAGCAGCGACCCGCACACCAGCCCCACCTGCATGCTTACCGAGTTCAGCGACATCCCGTTGAGCGCCAGCTTCGCCCCCACGATGTCGTAGGTAAGCGACTGGCGCGTGGTCATCAGGAAGGCGGTGGCGCAGCCGTTGAGAGCCGTCAGCGCCAGGATGTGCCAGAGCCGCGCCAGGTCCGCCAGCAGCGCCGCCGCCATCACGCCGGACGTCACGGCGGCGGCCACGGTCACGATGCGCAACAGGCGGCTGCGATTCATCCGGTCCGCCACCGCGCCGGTCACGGCGCCCAGGAAGAAGAACGGGACCATCGAGATGGCGGACGCCGCCGCGGTCACAAACGCGGAACCGGTGAGCTCGAACACCAGCCAACCGGTGACCACCCAGTTCATCCCCACGGCTGCCGATTGCAGCAGCACGCACAACCACAGCAGCCGAAAGTCGGGGAACTGCAACGAGCGCGCCCACCCGGGACCGATCACCCCGCTGCCGCGCCTCATGGGTACTGTGGCGTCGCCTGCCGGCCCATTGCGGGCCGCCGGCGGTCAGTCCTTCTCCAGCTCGTTGATGCGGTCGCGCAGCTTGGCGGCCTGCTCGTAATCTTCGTCCTGGACCGCGGCATCGAGCTCGCGGCGCAACTCGGCAAGCTGGGAGGTGTCCATGCCGGAGGACTCCTCCTTGGACTGCGCCGGACGGCCGTCGTCATCGACTCCCGCCACCGAGCTCACCGGCATGCCGGCGTGATTGATGACGTCCTCGTCGATGAAGATCGGACACTTCACCCGTACCGCGAGCGCGATGCAGTCGGACGGGCGGGCATCGACCACCATCTCCTCGTCGTCCTGCAGCAGAATCAGGCGGGCATAGAAAATGGCGTCGTTGATGGCGGTAATCTCGATGCGATTCACCTCCGCATCGAGCCGCTGGAGGACCGACAGGAACAGATCATGGGTCAGTGGCCGGGCCGCGTTGACGTCGCCCAGCCCCATGACGATGGAGTGCGCGATGCTGGGATCGACGAAGATCGGTACCACCGAGTCGGTACCCGTGGGACGGATCAACACGGCGTTGCCGTCCTGGGCCTTGACCACGGTCCAGATGTCAGCCGGGACCAACACTCAGCTGCTCGCGGGGCACCCAATGCCCAGTGCGCGGACCGTGCCCATTACGCGGACTTCTTCTCGCCCAGCAGCGTGACCGCCGGCGACTCCGCGTTCTGCACTACTTCGCGGGTCACGACGACGCGCTTCTGTCCCTTCAGTGAAGGCACGTCGTACATGATGTCAACCATGATGTCTTCTATGATCGAGCGCAATCCGCGGGCGCCGGTCTTGCGCTGCACGGCCTTGCGTGCGATCGCGTCGATCGCCTCCTCCTCGAAGATGAGCTCGACATCGTCCAGCTTGAGCGACGCCTGGTACTGCTTGACCACGGAGTTGCGCGGTTCCACGATGATTCGCTTGAGCGAGTCCACGGAAAGCTGCTCCAGCGTCACCACCACCGGCAGCCGGCCGATGAACTCCGGGATCAAGCCATAGTGGATCAGATCGTCCGGCTCCAGGTGGGAGAACAGTTGCACCAGATCCTTCTCCTGAAAGTTCTGGATTTCGGCGCCGAAGCCGAGCGGGTTCTGCGCTACCCGCGCCTCCACCACGGCATCCAGCCCCACGAACGCGCCGCCGCAGATGATCAGGATGTTGCTGGTGTCGATCTTCAGCATCTCCTGGTTCGGATGCTTGCGGCCCCCCTGGGGAGGTACCGAGGCCACGGTCCCCTCGATGATCTTGAGCAGTGCCTGCTGGACGCCTTCGCCCGACACGTCACGGGTAATGGAGACGTTCTCCCCCTTCTTGGCGATCTTGTCGATCTCGTCGATGTAGATGATGCCACGCTCGGCGTGGGCGATGTTGCTGCCCGCGTTCTGGATCAGCTTGAGCAGGATGTTCTCCACATCCTCGCCCACGTAGCCGGCCTCGGTGAGCGTGGTGGCATCGGCGATGGCGAACGGCACCTTCAGCTTGCGCGCCAGGGTTTCTGCCAGCAGCGTCTTGCCGACTCCGGTGGGACCGATCAGCAGCACGTTGGACTTGTCCAGCTCCACGTCGCTGTCGCCCTGGTGCCGCATGGCGATGCGCTTGTAGTGACTGTACACCGCGACCGACAGCACTTTCTTGGCCTCTTCCTGGCCGATTACGTACTGGTCCAGGTAGCGCTTGATCTCTTTCGGCTTGGGGATCTCCTCCTGGAACTCGGCAGTGAGGTTCTCTTCCTCGTCATCCAGGATTTTCTTGCAGACGGTGACGCATTCGTCGCAGATGTAGACGCCGGGACCGGCAATCAGTCGGCGCGCCGTATCGGCGCTCTTGCCGCAGAACGAGCACAGCTTCTGTCCATTGGCCTTACTGGTCTTCGCCACCTGCAGCTCCGGCCATCAGTCGATCAGCTTCCGAACAGCTCAATGTCCCCAAGCAACTCATCTGTCCCCGTCCGCCGCTATCCGTTATCGCCGTCCTCACCATCACCCCGAGTCATCACGCGGTCGATGAGCCCATACGCCTGGGCCTCGTCGGAAGACATATAATAGTCGCGTTCCAGATCGGAAGCAATCACGTCGTCCTCCTTGCGGGCGTGGATGGCGAAGTAGTGGATGATCAGTTTCTTGAGGCGGATCAACTCCCGTGCCTGGATGCCGATGTCCGCCGCCTGCCCCTGGACGCCGCCCCACGGCTGGTGAATCAGGACCCGCGCCGAGGGCAGCGCGAAGCGCTTGCCGTGGGTACCGGCGGCCAGCAGCAGCGCTCCCATCGATGCCGCCTGCCCCAGGCACACCGTCTGGATGTCGGGGCGCACGTACTGCATGGTGTCATAGATGGCCAGACCGGCGGTCACCGAGCCGCCGGGGGAATTGATGTAGAGCTGAATGTCGCGATCGGGGTCCTGCGACTGCAGGAACAGGAGCTGCGCCACCACCAGGTCGGCGGTAACGTCGAAGATCTCACCGTCGATGAAGATGATGCGGTCCTTGAGGAGCCGCGAGTAGATGTCGTAGGAACGTTCGCCCCGGCCGGTCTGCTCGATGACGATGGGTACCAGGGTGTTGAGCTGTTCGTCCATGGTGGGCTGCGCTACACCCGCCAGCGGCGGGTAGCAGCGGTAATTTACTGGTTCGCCCCGATCAAGTCCACATACGAAGTCTCGGCCCCCGGGGAAACCGCGCTGGCGGCGATGAGATGGTCGTACAGCTTCTCGTGGCGTAGTTCGTTGCGCACGTAGTCCA
Source organism: Spirochaetia bacterium (assembly GCA_965203905.1). Taxonomy (GTDB): domain Bacteria; phylum Spirochaetota; class Spirochaetia; order SZUA-6; family Bin103; genus Bin103. The sequence continues at coordinate 1,116,340 of CBDBDQ010000005.1, forward strand.
GCGCGTTCTGGCGCTCGTACTGTGCCCTCAGTTCCTCCGCGTCGACCCCTCGGGCCTCCGCCTGCTGCGCCAGGTGGCGCTCCAGATCCTCGTCGCCGATCTCGATGCCCTCCGCCTGCGCCAGCTTGTCCCGCACCAGCGTGAAGCGCGCGCGCCGCTCGACGTGCGGGCGGCTCAGCTCCATCAGCTGCTCCCTGCTCTCCCCGCGCGCCGCCAGCGCCGCCTCGAAGCGCTGGGCATCGCCGCTGCCGGAGCGAGCCACCAGGTTGCGCCACTCGCCCTCCAGCTCGGCGGCAATCATCGACTTCGGCAGGGGTACCTGCGAGGTCTCCACCACCTTGTCCATCAACTCGCCGATGAGCCGTGCCCGCACCCGCTGGTCAGCGTCGCCCTGCAGCCGGCTGCGCAGGTCGCTCTTGAGGTCGTCGAGCGTCTCGAAGCGGTCACTGATGTCCTGGGCGAGCTCGTCGTCGAGGTCGGGGAGCTGCTTCTCCTTGACCGAGGTTACGGTGACCTCGAGCGTGACCGTGCGCCCGGCCAGATCGGAGTACTGGTAGTCGGCGGGATACGACTTGGTGATTACCTTGTCCGCCCCGCGCGCCATTCCCACCAGCTCCTCGTCCATCTGGTAGACGTTGTACTCGGTACCGACCTCGAACACGAAGTCGCGACGCTCGCTCCCGGCGACCGGCTGACCGGCGTCATCCTGTTCGACGTAGTTGACGGTCACCACGTCTCCCTGCGCCACCACCACCTGTCCGGAGTCGTCCGCCGGCTTGTCCATCACCACCGCGTTCTGCTCCTGCAGGCGGCTGAGCTCCCGCTCCAGGTCGGCATCCGCGATGCTTACCTGGGGTCGTTCCAGCGGCAGGTCGCGGTACGGGCCGAGTTCTACCTGGGGGAAGGTGTCGTAGGTTACGGTAAAGGTGAGGTCTTCTCCCAGGACCAGTTGCGGCGCGGAATCGAGCGCCGGCGGCGCGAACGGCAGCGGCTTGTGCTCGATCTCGCCGATCACCTGCTCCAGGCCTTCCCTGATCACCTGCTCGGTGGCCTGAGCCAGCAGCGCCGGTCCGAACTTGCGGATCAGCACCTCGCGCGGTGCCTTGCCGCGCCGGAAGCCCTTGAGCCGGGCATTGCGGCGCAGATCGGCGACTATGCTGTCATAGGTCTCCCGAACGCTGTCGCCGGCCACCGTGAGGGTGAGCCGCACTTCACTGTCGTCCGAGACGGATAGCTCCCGGGTGGTTACGTTCACTGATGTTGCCTGGATTGTAACGAGCGGGAAACGGGACTCGAACCCGCGACTTCCACCTTGGCAAGGTGGAGCTCTACCACTGAGCTATTCCCGCTAGTATGCGAGAGAAGGGACTCGAACCCTTACGCCTCGCGGCACCAGATCCTAAATCTGGCGTGTCTGCCAATTTCACCACTCTCGCTACACCGGAGCTTGCCGCACGATCCCCCGCGTCGCGGACTGCCGGATCCGCACCCGCCAACCTGTCATGCTGAGCCGTGAAGGGATCGAACCTTCGACCCGCAGATTAAGAGTCTGCTGCTCTACCAGCTGAGCTAACGGCCCTCGATGTCCTGCCGCCAAGCGGTCCTCTCGTTGCCACCGGCGCAGCCGCAGAACCTTCACCTCCTCGCCGTACGCAACCCCGCAGCGGACCAACCCCGTAGCGGGAGCAGCACTACCTGGCTTCCGAGGGGCCGACAGCGTTCGGCTCCGCGCCCGGCAGGACTCGAACCTGCGACCTACGGATTCGAAGTCCGGCGCTCTATCCATCTGAGCTACGGGCGCCTCTTGCTGAAGACCGCTGCGCGACTTCCGCTCCGGCTGAACACCATCACCCTTGGTCCGTGCCGCGAGCCGGCCCGTCCGCAGAACGCCGCTACCACCGGAACGTGGGCGGGTGGGTGATGGGGCTTGAACCCACAACTTCCAGATCCACAGTCTGGTGCTCTACCATTGAACTACACCCACCGAGTGGTGCGACCCGTCCGCTCGCGCGTACGTCGTATCGCGAAGCATAGGGTACGCACACCGATCTGGCGCTGTCAACCCAACGCCGCCGGCCGTGCCGGCTGGGTCAGCGCCGCTGCAGGTCCAGAGCCGCGGAGTTGATGCAGTAGCGCAGGCCGGTGGGTGCCGGTCCGTCCTCGAATACGTGCCCCAGGTGCGCCTCGCAGCGGCTGCACAGCACCTCGGTACGGCGCATGAACAGGCTGTTGTCCGCTTCGGTGCGCACCCGCTCCTCGGCGACCGGAGTGGTAAAGCTGGGCCAGCCGGTGCCCGAGTCGAACTTGCTCGTGGAGTCGAACAGCTCGTTGCCGCAGGCGACGCAGCGATAGGTGCCGGCGTCCTTGCTCTTCCAGTACGCGCCCGTGAACGGCGGCTCGGTGCCCTTCCTGCGGGTGACCTGGTACTGCTCGGGCGTGAGCTCGCGGCGCCATTCTGCATCGCTCTTGCGCACCTCCGGCTCGGACTTGAGATCACCGCTCATCGGTTTCCTCTTCCTCATGCTGCCTCCTCATGCCGCCCGCTGGCGGCTCCTGCGCCTGCTACAGGCCGATCTCGTCCGCCACTTCCCGCATCGCCAGGATGACGGTACGAATCAGATCATCCAGCTCCGCCCCCAGCATCTGCGCCCCGCGCACGATCACCTCGCGGTCGACCCCGGCGGCGAAGTTGGCGCTCTTCCACTTCTTCCGGACCGACTTCACCTCCAGGTCGCGTACGCTCTTGGAGGGGCGCACCAGCGCGCAGGCGGTAATGAACCCGGTCAACTCGTCCACCGCGTACAGCGTTTTCTCCAGCTCGCTGCGCGGCTCCACGTCGGTGCAGATCTGCCAGCCGTGGGACAGCACCGCGCGCACGTAGTCGGAGGGCCAGCCGCTGGCATTCAGGATCTGCTCGGTCTTCTGGCAATGCTGCTCGGGGAACTTCTCCCAGTCCAGGTCGTGTACCAGGCCGATGACCGCCCACCGTTCCGGGTCCTCACCGCGGTCGCGGGCGATGTAGTCCATGGTGGCGGCCACCGCGCGACAGTGGTTGCGCAGCGCCGGACTGTCGATGTAGCGCTGCAGGAGCTCCTCGGCGTCTTTCCGCGTGGGTACCATGGCGCCGATTGTACGCGTCCGCGGCCGCCTTGGCAGCCGCCCGCCGCCGGTTTCCGCGGGTGACACGAAGCGCAACGCACAGTATGTTTCGCGGACTCCATGGCCAATCTTCTCAGCTCCTACCTGGCGGCGACGCCCGCTGCCGAAGTAACCGCGCCGATGGCGGGCTACGTCGCCGCTCTCGATCAACTCTGCGACAGCACGCCGGAAGTGGCCGCAGCCGTGGTGCAGGAGCTGGCCGATCAGCGTGCCCACCTGAAGCTGATCGCCAGCGAGAACTACGCCTCGCTCGCGGTGCAGGCGGCCATGGGCAACCTGCTCACCGACAAGTACGCCGAGGGGGTGCCCGGGCACCGCTTCTACGCCGGCTGTGCCAACGTGGACGAGGTGGAGCGGCGGGCCGCGAAGTTGGCCTGCGACCTGTTCGGCGCGGAGCACGCTTACGTGCAGCCGCACAGCGGCGCCGATGCCAACCTGGTGGCCTACTGGGCGATCCTGGCGGTACGCGTGGAACAGCCACGGCTGACACAGCTCGCGGTGAAGTCGCCCCTGGCACTCGAGGCGGCGGACTGGCAGCGGCTGCGCAGCGAGCTGGGCAACCAGCGCCTGCTGGGGATGGACCTCGGTTCCGGCGGCCACCTCACGCACGGCTACCGGCCCAACGTCTCCGGCCGCATGTTCGAGTGCCACGGCTACGGGGTGGACGCCGCCACGGGTGTGCTGGACTACACGGAGCTGGAGCGCCGGGCCCGGCAGGTGCGCCCGCTGATCCTCCTGGCCGGCTACAGCGCCTACCCGCGCGCCCTCGACTTTCGCCGCTTGCGGCGGATCGCCGATGCCGTGGGTGCCGTGCTGATGGTGGACATGGCCCACTTCGCCGGCCTGGTCGCCGGAGGCGTGCTCCGCGGCGACTACGATCCCGTGCCGTTTGCCGACGTGTTGACCTCCACCACCCACAAGACGCTGCGCGGCCCCCGCGGGGGGCTGATCCTGTGTCGCAAGGAGTTCGCCGAAGCGGTCGACCGCGGCTGTCCGCTGGTGCTCGGCGGGCCGCTGCCGCACGTGATTGCCGCCAAGGCGGTGGCCTTCACCGAAGCGGCGCAGCCCGCGTTCGCCAGCTACGCCCGCCGCATCGTGGGCAACGCCCAGGCCCTGGCCGCGGCGTGCACCGGCAACGGCCTGGAGGTGGTAACCGGCGGCACCGACAACCACCTGCTGCTGCTGGACGTGACGCGCTGCGGACTCACCGGGCGCCAGGCCGAGTCCGCGCTCCGCGACGCCGGGATCATGGCCAATCGCAATGCCCTCCCGGACGATCGCCACGGCCCCTGGTACACCTCCGGGTTGCGCCTGGGCACCCCGGCGCTCACCACGCTGGGCATGGGCGAGGCGGAGATGGCCGAAGTCGGGGCGGCGATCGCACGCGTGCTCGCCGCCGCCGAAGCGGCCACCATCACCAGGGGACGCCGGGCCGGCGCCGCGAGCCGCACCCACTACCGCATCGACCCGGAGGTCCGGTCGGCCGTGAGTCGGGATGTGGCACGGCTGCTGCAGGGGTTTGCGGCCTATCCCGCCCTGGATCTGACGGTGCTGCAGCGCCTCATGGCGGGTGCCGAACGCCCGCGGCCGGCACCCGCCTGAGCCGTCGCGTCCAGCGCGACTCGAACGCGCGACCCGCAGCTTAGAAGGCTGCTGCTCTATCCAGCTGAGCTATGGACGCAAGGAGCGGCGCAATGCTATCGGCAGCGGCGCGTTCCGGCAACGCGTGCAGCAACGCAGCCAACGCAGCAGCGCCGCCGTTACAAGCTTGGGCGCCGCTCGGGGGGCAGATCGACCGGGGAAAAGCGGAACCCGGCTCGGTCCAGGTATTCTTCGGCGCGCGCGCGTTCCGCGGGCTGCTCCAGCGCGGCTGCCAGCTCGGCGGTCACGCACAGGTAGACGTGACTGCGCAGGTCCCCGCCCCGCATCAGGAAGAACGGCTCCGCAACCTCGCGCGCCGGATCGTACCGGCGACACTCGCGCCCCGCTGCAGCGGCCATCTCGTCGGCGGTCGTCGCTTCGTGGTGCAGCATCATCACGACCAGGTACTCGCCACCGGACGGGAACGGCGCCGACGCGGAGTGCGGCCAGGTCCGAAGGTACCCCTCGATCATGTACAGTCCGACGATGCCACCGGGCCACGTGGCCTCGGGGTCCGGTTCGTTGACCCAGGCAATGACCGAAGGTGCGTTGTGTTCCCGCCCTTCGGCGTCCCAGGTTGTGGAGCGTTCCAGCCAGCGAGTTGAGGGACATGCGGTCAACAGCAGCGCGGCTACTGCCAACAAGGGGGCCGCAGCCTTCATGACGCTCCGTGCGACGCTTGGCTCGGTGGACATCTCACACCTCCATGATACTGATAACGGTAAGCACAGGTGACGCGCTCGGGTCAAGGACTCACCCGCGATCCCGCGATTCCGGCAATTCGTACCGTATCCGCATCACGTGCGAGGCGGGAACCCGATGCCTGCGTACCGGCAGATCGGGATGAGAGGACTCGAACCTCCGATCTCCTGCTCCCAAAGCAGGTGCCCTAGCCGCTGGGCTACATCCCGGCACACTGGTCGCTGTCCAGTACTTCAATCCAGACTATAAAAATGACCCCCACCCGCGGTCAATGGGCGGAACGCCGCCCCGGACGCGCTGACGGCGGCCGAGCTACACGAAATCGCGCACCGTCACCGGCCGGACACCGCGTTCACCACGGCCCACCAGGTGTGCCGCCAGGGCCGCGGTGGTAACGTCCAGCAGCACGGCCGTGCTCACCAGCAGCGGCGCGATCGGCTGCATGATCAGATAGCCCTCGCGCAGGCCATGTCCGGACATGGTCCACAGCAGCGCCAAGCCGACCATGGCGCCCTGACCGGGGGCGGTGCCGACCACGAAGGAGACGAGGAAGCTGAACAACGCGGCCCACAGCACCTGCTCCGCGGTCACCCCGAAGCTGGTGTAGGAACGCAGCACCATGAGGTAGCTCAGGCCCATGACGAGGCCGGTGCCCGCGCGGCCGAACAGCGCGAACAGGGGGAACACCGCCGAGGTGACCGTGCGCGGCAGTCCGAACGACCCGCGACCGTGAACCAGCAGCGATCCCAGGCTGACGTAGGCATCACCGGTCAGGGCTCCGGCAAGCGCCGGACCGAGAGCGGCGTACAGCCAGCGGTAGGGGTTGGTGCGCTCACCGAGCACGTAGAGCAGGCCGGGGAACACGCCGACGTAGAGGACGATGACGACGAGGACGAGGATGATGATCAGCTCCCGGTAGAGCGCCAGCTCCGCCGCTCCGAGCGAGATCAGCGTTGCCGCGCCGATCACCACGACGGCGATCCAGAACACCTCCACGATCAGGGAGTTGATCTGGAAGAAGACCCGCGCCAGGGAGTCGGTGAGCTGAATCACCGGGCCCGTGATGGTGGTGTCGAAGTCGAGACTGAAACCGATCACCAGTGCCAGCACCACCAGCGGCAGGAGCAGCGGTCCGTCGCTGACGAACGCCCGGAACAGGTTGGCGGGGAGGGTCGCGGTCGCGCTGTCCAGCAGGCTGGGAAGCGCGTAGGTCGCCGGGTCGACGATCACCACGATGGGAATGCGCTCCGGCACCAGCAGCAGCACGGCCGCAATGCCGATGCCAACGAGCAGGGCCGTGCTGCCGGCCAGGTAGAGCACCAGGCGCCGGTAGACGCGCGGCGCCGCGCCCGCCGCACGCAACTGGTGGGTGCCGATGACCAGCCCGAAGAATACGCACGGGAATACCGCGTAACCGCCGAACTGGGTCGCGATGCGCGCCAGTGAAGACGCCAACTCGGCGACCTGGCCGTCGCGCCGGGCCAGCAGGGCTCCGATCAGGAGCCCTGCGGCGGCGGCCAGGACGGTCTTGAGCCAGATCTTCATCGTGCCCAGGGTTGCCGAGGCAATGCGTGGCAGTCAACGGCTACCGCGGGGGAGGCGGGGGAGGCCGCGGCGGCGTTCAGCCGCCTCCTGCCGCCGGAGGCGCGGGTGGGCCGTCCGGGGCGTCGCGCCAGCGGCACGCCAGGGCTTCGTAGTTGCGGGCCTCGGCGAGCCGGCCGCGCTTGCGACAGCCGGCGGCGTAGATCCGCGCCTTGCGCACCAGCTCCTCGCAGGCGGCGCGGTGCCGGGATGCGACGCCGAAATGACCGGCCGCGACCAGGTCGTGCAGCGCCCGCAGGCGGAAGATCTCGATCTGTCCATACCGTTCCGAAAGCTGATCCGGGTGGCCGGCGCGCTTGATCACCAGTTCCTGATCCACGTAGCCCACCGGGTAGCGCGCCGTCAGGCGCAGCCACAGTTCGTAATCCTCGGCGATCTCGAGGTCCTCGCGGAAGCCGCCGGTCCGCGCGAACACGGCGCGGGGCAACAGCACGGTCGATGGCCCGATCACGCACTTGCGCAGCGAATCCGCGAACAGGTCGCCGCTGCGACGGTGCCGTTGCGAGCGCTGCGATATCACCCTGCCGGAACGTACCCAGCGCTCCCGCGTGTGCCAGATCGAGGTGCCGGACTCCAGCGCGGCCGCCACCTGCGATTCCAGCTTGGGCGGCTGCCACAGGTCGTCGGAATCCAGGAATGCCAGGTACTCGCCGCGCGCCAGCCGGGCACCGGCGTTGCGTACCTGGCCCGGCATTCCAGTGTGCGGCTGGCTCAGCAGGCGCAGCTCCGGCCGGCCCGCCAGACCCGCCAGAGTGGTGCCGGTGGCGTCGGTGGAACCATCGTCCACCACGATCAGTTCCAGCGGCCGATAGCTCTGTGCCAGCACCGAGGCCACCGCCTCCTGTACCAGCCGGGCGCGGTTGTAGGTGGGGATCACCACCGTGACCAGCGGCCTGCTGCTGCCCATGGGGCGATGCTATCGTCAGCCTGCGGCAGCCGCTACCGGGCCCGGCGGCCGGGTCGGGACGGCGCTAGGACGGCGCCGGGCTCGGCTTGCGGAAACTGCGTCCACACGGCAGGCTCGGTGGGCGCCATGGCAACGCCCGATCGAATCGCGCTGGTGGGTTTCATGGGCTCCGGCAAGAGCACCGTGGGGGGGCTGCTTGCCGCTGCGGTCGGCTACCGGCTGGTGGACGTGGACCTCCTGATCGAGGAACGGGCGGGGATGTCGATTCCCGAAATCTTCCGCCGCGACGGCGAGACGTGCTTCAGGGAGCTGGAGTCGCGACTGCTGTTGGGGCTGGGACAGCGGCGCGGGCTGGTGATCGCCACCGGCGGCGGCGCGCCGATGCAGCCTGCCAACCACGAGTTCCTGCGCACCCGCTGCCGCACCTTCTACCTGGAGATCAGCGCTGCCGAGGTGCGCCGCCGCATTGGCGCCGATCGGGGACGGCCGAAGCTCGCTGCCACGCAGGAGGGGGTCGAGGAACTGCTCGCGGCGCGCCGCCCCCGGTACGAGGCGGTGGGCGACACCGTGACGGTGGAGGGACGAACGCCGGCGCAGGTGGTGGCGACGATTCGCGCGCTGCTGTAGCACCGCGGCCGCCGCGCGCTCAGCGGACGCGTGCGGCAAGCACCTCCAGCACCTGGTCCAGCGCTACCTCCTCGGCGACCAGCAGCACCAGCAGGTGGTAGAGCAGGTCGGCCGCCTCGCCGGCAACCTCGGCCGCGGAAGCGGCGGTGATCACCTCGATCGCCTCCTCGCCGAGCTTCTTGCGAATCCTGGAAACGCCCTCGCGAAACAGGTAGCTGGTATAGGAATCCTCCGGCAGGGTCCGGCGCCGCTCGCGGATGAGCTGCTCCAGGTCGTGCAGCGGGCCGCCGGCGGATTGCTGCAGCGGGGCCGGCGCCGACTGCGGCTCGGCGCGGCCGGAGCCGCAGTGCGCCGGCTCCGTCTCCAGCCGCGCCTCGTACCAGCCGTCACCTTCGCACACCCGTACCGGCCGGCCCCGAGTCGCCGCGTGCGGCAGCACCCGGCCCTCCCGCCAGACCCACAGCTCGCCGCTTTCGAGGCTCTTGCGGAACGCCTTGGCGTCCATCCTGGCCACGGCGCACACCCGTCCGTCCGCATCGAGCACGACCGCGGGCCTTGCCGCGGCCGGAGACTCGCTCACCATCGCGCCTGCTCCTGCGCCTGCGGATACCGCTCCAGGAGGTCCGCGAGATCGACCCGTCCCTCGATCCACGCCTTGCCGATGATCACGCCGATCACCCCGGCCGCGGCGCGCGCCGCCACCGCCGCGACGTGTGCCTCGGAGCCGATGCCGCCGGACAGGATCACCGGCCGCGCGGCGGCGCGGGCCACGGCGCCGGTGCGCTCGAGGTCAGGCCCGGCCAGGGTGCCGTCGCGCGCGATGTTGGTATACACGATGCCGCGCACCGGCTGCGTGCTCATCCGAGCCGCAAGCTCGGTGTCCGCGAGGCCGCCGCGCTGCTGCCAGCCGTGGGTCTTGACCACCCCGTCGTAGGCGTCGATACCGGCCACCAGCCGGTCCCCCACCTGCCCCGCCCAGCGGGAGGGCAGCTCGGGGTCGCGCGCCAGGGCGGAGCCGACCACGACGCGGTCCACTCCCATCTCCACCAGCAGGCGGGCGTCGGCCAGTGTGCGTACCCCGCCGCCCACCTGCAGCCGCAGCCCCACGGCGGCGCGGATGGCGCCGATCAGCGCGCGGTTGTCGCCGCCGCCGCGGGCGGCATCGAGGTCGACGACGTGCAGCCACGCGGCGCCCATCGCTTCCAGCTCGGCGGCGCTAGCGACCGCGTCGCGGGCATAGTCGGTGGCGGCGCCGAAATCGCCGCGCGTGAGACGCACGGGACGACCGTCGAGCAGGTCGATGGCGGGCAGGATCAACACGTAGCGGGCAGCAGCACGAACCGGGGTAGCGGCGTCACCGATCGCCGGGCGGCGTGCCGCGGGTGGCGGAGTTGCGCGCCACTTCTTCCTGGAACGCGAAACAGATCTGTTCCTGCAACTCCTGTTCCGTCATGTCGCGGGCCAGCAGGTCCTTGAAGAAGTCGCGCTTGCTGAGGCGGCAGATGCCGGACAGGGCGGTGAGGTAGTCGCGATGCCGGTCCGGAGGCGTGGCCAGGACGAACAACAGCTTGACCGGCTGACCGTCGACGGCGTGGTAGTCGATGCCGATGCGCGAGATGCCAAGCGCTATGGTGACTTCGCTGACGCCGTCGGTCTGGCCGTGGGCCGCGGCCACGCCGTGGCCGATACCGGTGCTCTGGATGTGCTCGCGGCGCATCACCGCCTGCTCCACGGCGGCGCGCTGCTGGCCGTTGGCGAACACGCCGGCGCGTCCCACCACCTCGTGAATCGCCGCGAACTTGTTCGTGTTCCGCAGGTTGTCGACCACGGTACCTGTCTCGAAGCAGCGCAGCATTGAGCGATCCAATTCCAAGCTATCAATCGGCTTGTAAGCCGTCAAGCTGAATCCTTCGCAGGCAAAATCGACGCTCGATGGCTGCTTCGCCGCCGGTCTGGTAGGCTTCGCCCGAAATTGCATGCGCGTTGAGGTCTGGTATCGCGACGAGATCGGGGACGGGCGGGCGGCGCGCTTGCTGGCATCCCTGCGCGCCGGTGCGCTGCCGGCGTTGGCCGCGGTACGGATTCGCGACGTGTACCTGGTAACCGGGGTGGCCGGCCTGGAGGCGCGCCGGCTCCAGGAACTGGTGTGCGACCGGGTGGCGCAGGAGACTGCCGTGGTGCCGGCGCGGGACCCGGAAGCGGGAGCCGAGCCGGACTGGGACCTGCTGCTGGAGGTGGCGGTAAAGCCCGGAGTGGCCGATCCGGTGGCCGGCACCCTGCGCGCCGCGCTGCGCACGGTGCTGGAGTTGGCGGTGCCGGAAGCGGCGCTGGTGCAGACGGCGCGCCAGTACCGGTTCTCGATGCGCTCGGGGACGCTCGACCGCACGGCTCTCGGTGCCTTGTTCAATCCCCTGATCCAGAGCGGACTTGTGCTCAGCGCGGATGATTGGCGGCGGGGGAAACGCCCGCCGCAGCAATATCCCGGTATCGGCGGCAACGGCGCCGGCCGCACCACCCCGGCGGAACGGGTCGCCCGCTTCGCCATCGCCGGCATGTCGGACCGGCAACTCACCGATCTCTCCGCGCAGCGTCTGCTGGCCCTGTCCCTGAGCGAGCTGCACGCGGTGCGCGACTACTACCGCTCGCCCACCGTGCGCGCGCAGCGGCGCGCCGCCGGACTCGATGCGGCGGCCACCGACGTCGAGCTGGAGATGATCGCCCAGACCTGGTCCGAGCACTGCAAGCACAAGATCTTCAACGCCACCATCGAATACCACGAGGGCGGCCACGGCGAGACCATCCGCTCCCTGTTCGACCGCTACATCCGCGCGACCACGCACGAGGTCGATCCCGGCGACGGCTTCCTGCGATCGGTCTTTCATGACAACTCGGGGGTGATCGAGTTCGACGCCGAGACCCTGCTCTGTTTCAAGGCCGAAACCCACAACTCGCCGTCGGCGCTCGACCCGTACGGCGGCGCCATCACCGGGATCGTAGGCGTGAACCGCGACATCCTCGGCACCGGCCGCGGCGCACGTCCGATCTTCAACACCAACGTGCTGTGCTTCGCGCCGCCACGGATGGCGGAGGTGCCGAACGGCCTGCTGTCGCCGCGCACGGTGCTGGAGGGAGTGCATCGCGGCATCGTCGACGGCGGCAACCAGTCGGGCATTCCCACGGTGGCGGGCGCGGTGCTGTTCGATCCCAGCTTCGTCGGCAAGCCGCTGGTGTTCTGCGGCACCGGCGGCATCATGCCGGCGAGTCTGCTGGGAGCGCCGGCCTGGGAAGCGGAGCCGTGCGCCGGCGATCTGGCGGTGATGGTGGGCGGACGCATCGGCCGCGACGGTATCCACGGGGCCACCTTTTCCTCGCTGGCCCTGGACGAGTCCTCGCCCCTGTCCGCGGTGCAGATCGGCGATCCCATCACCCAGAAGAAGATGTCCGACTTCCTGCTGGAGGCGCGTGACCGGGGTCTGTATCGTGCCATCACCGACAACGGCGCCGGCGGCCTGTCCTCGTCCTTCGGCGAGATGGCGCGCGCCTGCGGCGGGGTGCGGCTGGAGCTGGAGCGCGCGCCGCTCAAGTACCACGGCCTGGAGCCGTGGGAGATTCTGGTGTCGGAGTCGCAGGAGCGGATGAGCCTGGCGGTGGCGCCGGAGCACTACGCCGCCTTCGCCGACCTGGCACGGCGGCGCGAGGTGGAGGTCACGGCGGTGGGTGAGTTCACCGCGGACGGCACGGTGGAGGTACGCTACGCGGATCGGCTGGTCGCTCTGATCGAACTGGAATTCCTCCACGACGGGCTCCCCGAAATGGTGCTGCAGGCACGCTGGGAGGCGCCCCGCGCCGCACGCTCGGCCCCGCCTCCGGCGCCGCCGCCGGCCGCCGTGCTGCCGCGGCTGCTGGCCGACCCCAACATCGCCTCCAAGGAAGCGTTGGTGCGGCAGTACGACCACGAGGTGCAGGCACTGACCGTCGGCAAGCCGTTCGTGGGCCGCTGCATGGATGGTCCGAGCGACGGCGCGGTGCTGCAGCCGCGCCCCGACTCGCTGCGCGGCATCACGGTGACGCACGGGATCTGTCCCTGGTACTCGGCCTGGGACACCTGGCACATGGCGATGTGCGCGGTGGACGAGGCGGTGCGCGCCCACGTCGCCTGCGGCGGCGACCCCGACCGCATGGCGGCGCTGGACAACTTCTGCTGGCCCGATCCGATCGCCGGCCCCGACAACCCCGACGGCGCGCACAAGCTGGCGCAACTGGTGCGCGCCGCGCGCGGGCTGCGCGCCGCCTGCCTGGCCTACCGGCTGCCGCTGATCTCCGGCAAGGACTCGATGAAGAACGACGCGGTGGTGGAGGGTCGCCGCATTTCCGTGCTGCCGACGCTGCTGGTGTCGGTGCTGGGGATCATCGAAGACCTGCGCCGCTCGGTCAGCTCCGACTTCAAGCGCGCCGGAGACCGCATCTTCATCGTCGGTGCGGACCGTGGCGAGCTCGGTGGTTCCGCCTATGCGCGGCTGCTCGCCGGCTCCAGCGGCGGTGTGGCGACGGCTGCCTGGCCCTGCCCCACGGTCGACGCGCCGGCGGCGATGCGCCGGTACCGGCGGCTGCACGCCGCAATTCGTGCCGGCATGGTGGCTTCCGCCCACGACCTCTCCGACGGGGGCCTGGCAGTGGCGCTGGCCGAAAGCGCCATCGGCGGCCGCCTCGGCGCCCGCCTGGACCTGGCGCGGGTTCCGGTGACCAGCGCTGCGCGCCCGGAAGCCGGCGACCAGCGCGCAACAGCCGATCCGGCCGCCCTGGACCGCATCGCAGGCCAGGCCGCCGCCGGCGCGGTACGCGTCGCCACGGCCGCGGCACCGGCGCCGGCTGCGGAGGACACTGCCTCACGGCACGGCGCGTTGCTGTTCAGCGAGACCGCCGGCCGGCTGCTGGTCAGCGTGCCGCCGGCCGCCGCCGAGCGGATGTGCGAGCATTTTGCGGGCCACGATTGCGCTGCGGTAGGTGAGGTGACCGGCGACGGCCGCGTGACCGTGGTGGACGGGGCCGCCACGGTCGCCGGGTGGCAGGTCGAGGAACTGTTACGAGCGTGGCAGACCGCGTTATGACCGTACGCGTCTGCATCGTTACCGGGTTCGGAATCAATACCGAACGCGAGATGGCCCTGGCGTTCGAGCTGGCCGGGGCGCGTGCCGTCTGTCTCCACGTCAACGACCTGATCGCCGCTCCGGAGCGCCTCGCCGAATTCGGGATCTTCGTGCTGCCGGGCGGCTTCTCCTTCGGCGACCACATCGGCTCCGGAGCCATGCTGGCGGCGCTCATGGCGCGCACCCTGCGTGAGCCACTGGCGGCGTTCATCGATCGCGGCGGCCTGGTGCTCGGCGTGTGCAACGGTTTTCAGGTGCTGGCACGCATGGGACTGGTGCCCGGCGTCGACGGCTGGGCACAGTCCGTGGCCCTGGTGCACAACGACTCCGGCCGCTTCGAGGATCGCTGGGTCGACGTGCGGTTCGACCCGGCCTCGCCGTGCCTGTGGACTCGGGGGATCGAGCGGCTGGCGCTCCCCGTGCGGCATGGCGAAGGCAAGCTGGTCGCCCCTGCCGACCTCCTGCAGCGAGTCGACGCCGCCCACCTCGGGGCCGCCCGCTACACCACGCCGGCAGGCCAGGCCGATTCCGGCTCGGCAACGGTCCCCTATCCCGCCAACCCCAACGGCTCGCTGCGCAACCTGGCGGGACTGTGCGATCCGAGCGGCCAGGTGTTCGGCCTCATGCCGCACCCCGAAGCGTTCCTGCACCGGCACCATCACCCCACCTGGCGCGGCGCGCCGCCGGAGCAGCTTACGGCCATGGACGACGGCGCCCTGCAGCTATTCCGCAACGCCGTGAACCATGCCACCAGGCGGCAGCTCGTCAATCCGCTCGCCCTCAATGCAGAGAGACTTTGAGCACCGGTATCCGAGCAGTGTCTTATCTACGTCCTCTGGCATGCCGCGGAGAGCCTGGAGCATCGCGCGCAGATCCTCTCTCAGCCGCGCGACGGCTTCGGCGCGGGATCGAGTCCACACTCACCGAGCACAAGCGGATACGCAGCCGCTCCTGATCCCCGAGGTAGACATCGGGCACTCTGCCGGTCCCCACGGATTCTCTCGCGTTCATTGGGTCCCTCCCTATGGCCTATGGCAGGGAATGTGCCGTCGTGTGGGTCACCGTCAGAAACTCCAGCCCGGCGGAGGTTGAGGAGCCGGCGAGGTCGTCCACCAGCAGGTAGCGTGCCTCGGTCCCGGTGTCGAGCAGGGCGCAGAGACTGGCTGCCGGGTCACCGGCCCAGACCACGCGGATCTCTTCCAACTCTTCCAGCTCTTCCAGCACCACGGCCCACTCGTCAACTGGCCCCGTGGAAGAGCGGCCATAGCGTACCAGGCGCTCGTAGAAGACATGGCCGCAGAGGTCATGCAGGTCGTACCCACGCTGCTCGCCAGCGAACGGGACCGCCGCCGGTGATGGGCCGCACCATTCTGGCGGGGTTGATCCGAGGCACGTTGACGGTGACGCCAGCCAGTGCAACCCATCCGGCGTTGCGAGCAGCGCACTGTGATGCGGCATGGCCGTCGCGCGCTCCTGGGCGCAAACCGTGGCGACGGCGGAAGAGATCGCTAGCGCGAGAAGGATGATCGTTTTCATTCCACACCTCCACGATTGGGGGTTATCGGCCAGTTTAGAGCATCGCGCTACTTCGGTCATCGATTCACCGCCGAACCGCCGAACCCGCCGAACTACGGCGACCGGGGACCATCGCTCCCCTCGGGCCCTCACGTCGAGGGGATACTCTCCATCCCGTACGCAGGCGCTCGTGCTGGTCAGAACCGGTAGACGAGCGGCTGGTCGGCGGCGAGAGCCGGGTGGAAGAGAAGCAGGACGGTGCCGGAGTCCTGGCCGTAGGCTGCCCGGTAGCGCTCCCTGATCGGCGCGAGATCGAAGCGGAGCTGCCTGGTCGGATAGGCCTTCGCAGGGGTTGGCGTCATGGGTGAGCACCACAGGCAGTTGGACGGGGGAAGACTCCTATCCCACGCTGCGCGACAAGCCGGCTACCGATCGTTGCTCCCGCTGCCCTCGGACCGACACCCGACCGCCCAACTCGCACCCGGCGCGCGCCGATCACGTTGCCCCGCCTGGCGGCGATCCGTACTCCCGATGCCGGAAGCGGTGGTGGGCAGAACAATGTAGCCTCAAGTTCCCGGGCTCCGCACCGCCGCCGAGGGCGAAGGGAACGATGTGGTCGAGCTCCAGCAGGAAGCGGGAGCCGCAGCGCCGCCCGCTGTGCGGATCGACGTAACTGCAGCAGCCGCCGTCGCGCTGCCACACCTCGCGCCGCACGGGTGCCGGAATGTAGCGGGATCGGCGCGCCCGGTGGGGCGGCTGCGCGCTGCCTCCGGACGGGCCGGCTGCCGCCGCCTGCTGCCGCGAACGGCCATCGAGCTGCGCTCCTGCCGGCTTTGCCGCCCCTGCCCGCTGCGCCGCCCCTGCCCGCTTCGCTGGCGAAGGAGCGTGGCGACCGCGATCCACCGCTGCCGTCGCGGTCGGCCTGCTCTGGTCTGCCGGCGGCGTCGGTACGGTGGCGTGGGACCCACGATCGGCCACCGACTTCGGCGCCGAAGTAGTGGTGCCGGGCGCCGCCGCCGCTGGCTTGGCACTCACCACGGTGCCGCCGCCGCAAGTCTCGCGCCCCGCCGGCGGCGCGGACAGCGCCGCCACCGCCGAGGTGCCGGCGCCGCCAATCCCGCGCGCGGGTTCCGCTGCGGTCAGCGCTGCCGGCGCCGGGGTGCTGCCACCGGCGCTCGTGCCCTCCGGCGTCGGCGGCACTCCGGGTTGTTCCTGCGCGCCCCGCTTCGCCAGCGAAGTCGCCCCGCCTGCCGGCCCTTCCTGTTCCTTCGGCTCCGGCGCCTGGCCCGCGCTTGCCTCCCGGCGCCCACCTCTGCGTCCGCGCGGCGGCCGCCCCGGGTCGTAGCGCTGCAGGCCGTCCTGCACCAGCCGCTCCACCAGTTGCCCCAGCGTCAGGTGCGGGTCCACGTGCGACAGCAGTGCCCGTAACTGCTCGATCCCGCGCTGACAGGCAGAGTCGATCTCCACCTTCAACTCCCAGCGGTCCTCGCCCAGCGCCCGCATGCGATCCGCCGGCCGGGCCAGCTCGGGAGCCACCCCGGCCAACAACTGCTTCACCTCGCGGGTGCTTTTGCCGCTCGCCTGCGCCACCAGCTCCTGCCGCTGCGCCGCGTCCAGCGCCGGCACCGGTCCCGCCGCCGCCGCTGCCGCGGTCCCCGCAGCCCCCGCCTCCGGCGCCGGACCCGTGCCGCCCGGCAGCAGCTCCGCTGCCGCCGGTGCCGAGCCGGGGGCCGCGGCGGCGGTGGCCGTGCGCTGCAGGAGATCGAAGGTGTTCTGCAACTGCGCCGCGGCGCTCAGGGAGAGCGAGCCGTCCTGCAGCCGCTCGCGTGACCCGGCGGTCTCGGAGCACAGGCGCATGGCCTTTATGCGGCGCCAGGCGGCGCCTTCGCTGTAGCCCAGCTCGCGCACGGCGTAGTCGAACAGGCTGGAGAACCCGAGGCGCAGGTGCAGGTGGCGCGCCTGGATCTCGCGCAGGTGGTCGAGGACGGCGAGCTGCAGCGCCTGCTCGTGCAGGACGAGGGACCTGGTATGCGCCAGCAGCACCTGGTCGGGGAGCCCGGAGAGGGAGGAGGAGAAGCCGGGAGCGGTCGCGGTGGCCACAGTAGCCATGGCGTAAATATAAGCATGGCTGAGAAATAACCGGTTTCGGTGAGTCCCGGACCGGCCCTGGGAAAGGCTCAGGCCGGCGCTGGCGGGGTGCTGGCGGGCCTGGAGGGCGTGGGCGGATGTTCGAAGGGTCGGAGGGGCCGGAACGTGCGGCAGGAGGCCGTCACGAGCAGCGCCAAACCCGTCAAGTGCTCAGCGCGTTTTTTTGGCACTTTTTCGCAGAATCCTGCGAATCCTGCACCGCGGCGCCGACGTGGAAGCAACGCATCAACGCATCGGCGGAGACCGGCGTTGCGGGAGGCGGCAACCCGTTCATTTATGGACACCTCGTACAGCGAACGACCCCATGCATCTGAAGGAGGCGCCCTGGCAGGCTCCGGGGCAATCACCGCCGCTCGGCCACTACTGCCAGAACATCCCTTGCCCACACCGGATTCAGACGTCGTTCAGCATGGATGGCTTTGGACGTTGTGAGGCCGGAGTCGCGTCAACCGGCGCTGCCGGCGTGGGGCAACTCCACCACCAGGTAATCAGCTTGATGCCGAAACGATCGAACGCTCCTTCCATCACCAGGCTGGTGACGTTGGCCTGCGCCGCCTGGGCCGCACTAATGTGGTACAGGTCCTTGACGGAGTCGATCTCGTTGTGCAGGTCGCAGTCGATGATCGCGGGTCGCGCCGGCGCGGCTGCCTCGGCGACGGCTACACGCCGGCCCATCGATCGGCACTGCGGTTGCGGTCTGGCTCATGCTCTCGCCTCCTCGCAGATGGTAACGGCTGCGCGTATCCTGACCGTTACCCTGCACTGAAACCGGCGCTGTGTACCAGCAGCGCAGGGCAGCCCTTGCGCAGCCGCTCGTCGCGAGCGCCGGGCACGGGTGTTGCCGGCCACGGCGGCGCCCCCATGGCGGACGTCCTTGGCAGGGTGCCACACATGGCATTGCCCGCCTCGACGGCGCCGGGCGACCCTACGGAACGGCGCGGCCGGGCCAGAGCGACGCCGACCGCCGCCGGCTTCGGACGCTACAGGTCCACGTAGATCCAGCCGTCGCGGACCGCCGCCGGGTAGAGCTTGAGGCGCTGCTTGACCGGGAGCACCGGGCGGCCGGTGTCGAGGAAGAACTCCCAGTGGTGCCACGGGCAGCGCAGCACCTTGCGCGAGTGGTCCACCCGCAGCGGTTCGCCGGGCAGGGTGATCGGTGCGAAGCTCTCGAGTTGCCCGCGGCAGATCGGCGCGCCCTTGTGGGGGCAGTAGTCGAGCACCGCCCGCACCGCGGCGCCGCTGCGGTAGAGGCCGATCGACTTGCCCTGCACCTCGACCAGCGCCGGGGCGCCGTCGGAGGCGAGCCGATCCGCGCGCAGCACCCGGTGCCAGCTCATGCCGAGGCGGCCGGTGCGGAGGCCTGTGCGGCGGCCGCCTCGGCGGCGCCTGACTCCTCCATCGTCTCCTCCAGGGCGAACAGCTCCATCGCATTGCGCCAGTAGATGCGCTCCAGCACCTCCGGCCCCAACTGCTTCGGCAGGCAGCCCGGTTCGTCGGCGTCGAAGTGCGGGTAGTCGCTGGCGAACAGCAGGGTGCGGGCGGCGTCGACCATCTCGTAGATCTGCACGAGCTGCCGCGCCTGCGGCGGTTCCTCGATCGGCTGCGTGGTCAGGCGCACGTGGTCGCGCACGTAGGCGCTGGGCAGCCGGCGCAGGAACGGAGCCTCGTGGCGCAGCGCCTGGTACTCCTTGTCCATGCGCCACATCACGTGCGGCAGCCAGGACACGCCTCCCTCCACCAGGATCACGCGCAGGCCGGGGAAGCGTTCGAACACCCCCTCCAGCACCAGGCTCACCAAGTCGGACATGTAGAACTGCGGCAGGCAGGTGTGCGACTGCAGGTAGTTGGTGGCCATGCCGGTGGGCAGCGAGGCGGCGTTGGCGATCACCGAGGTGGTGGACGGGTGGATGTGCAGCGGCATCGCGGCGCGCTCGGCGGCGGCGAACAGCGGCCAGTAGAAGCGCTGGCCGAGCGGGATGCGGTGCGCGGTGGCGAAGATGCCCGCCGCCACCACGCGCGGGTGGCCGCCGAGCCGTTCCACCTCCGCGGCCGCCTGCTGCGGGTCCTGCAGCGCCACGCAGGCGGTCATCAGGTAGCGGTCGTCCGCCGCCAGCCAGTAGGCGAGCGCGGCGTCGTTGGTGGCGCGGCACACGGCGGCGGCGTAGTCGGGGTCCGGGATGCCGGCCACGGCACCCGAGTTGTGCGACAGCACCGCGCGCGCGATGCCGCGCCGGTCCAGGTGGTCCTCCGCGGTCCAGGCTGGATCGGAGCCGCCGCGGCGGCCATCGGATGCGGTGGCGTCGGCACGCGAGCCGCCGTCCTCCCAGCGGATGCCGGGGAACAGCTTGCGATACCCGAAGCGCGCCACCTCGCTGCGGTAGGGCTCGTCCAGGTAATCGAGCACCACTTCCATGGGGCTGGAGTTGTGTACGTCACAGTCGAATATCATCTGTCCCTTCACTGCCGAGGCGCCGCGCGGCGACCGGCGTTCGCGGCAGGAGACCGGCCGTGCGACCGGCGGCCCCGGGCGCCAGGTCGGCGCACGGTGCGCAGCGTGCTGCGCCCCGCACGGAGCGGAGAGCGGTTACGCCCCCCGCTCCGCGGCACCCTCCTCCGTGCGGTCGTAGCGGCGCGTCTTACCGCCCCGCCGACCGTACGGAGTCCTGTCGGATCTGCCGCTGACGCGCCACTCCGCCAAGCGCCCTACAGCCCGCGCTCGCGCCGGTAGATTTCCGTCGCCTGCTCCTGCCAAGTCGCGCCGCCCTCCTGCAGCCAGCGGTCGACGAAGCGCCGGTACTCCGCTTCCAGGTCGCCCTCGGTCGCGATCAGGGTCGCCAGGGCCTCGTATTCGAGATCCGTCAGCGTCGTGCCCAGGTCGCGCTGGATCGGCGGGGTGGCGAAGATGAAGGCGTCCTCGATGGTGTTGTCCAGCCCCATCTGCAGCGCCGCCCGCGTCTGCGGGTTCATGGTCAGGGTCTCCGCGTCGCCGAGCATGCGGCGGTGCAGTCCCCAGTAGATAAAGCCCCCGGCGGTACGCTGCGTCGCCGAGTCGTTGTAGGGCTCCAGGTACTCGAACTTGCCGGCCTCCTTGTCGAGCCACCGGTAATAGGTACCCTCGATGCCGAAGTAGAGGAGCTGGTTGCCGTCGTCGGTGTGGAAGTAATCCATCAGCTTCACTGCGGCCTCGGCCACCCCGGAGGTCGCATTCACGGAGGTGATCCCGGTGCCGTACATTGCCAGCGATCCGCCGTGGCCCTCCGGTCCCTTGATCAGGGCGAAGTCGAAGGTCGGGATCGGGTCCTCGGTGTAGCGCCCGATCCAGTTGTTGGTGGTGCCGACCGCGGTGAAGTCGAACGATCCGTAGATGCCGTTCCACAGCTTCTCGAACGTCGGCAGGGCGGTGAGGGTGGCGAAGTCCGGCTCCATCAATCCCTCGCGATAGAGCCGCCGGTAGTAGCGGATCGCGTCCAGGTAGTTCTCGTGCAGCAGGAACGAGGTGACCACCCCGTCCTGGTAGATCGGATAGAAGGCCGGAATGCCGAAGGCGGCGAAGATCGATCCCCAGCAGACCCGCTGTCTCAGGTAGAGGCCGAGGCCGATGGTGTCCTGCTGGCCGTCGCCGTCCGGGTCGTCGTAGGTCAGCGCCCGCAACACCTCGTACAGCGAGTCGAGATCGGTGGGCAGCTCCATCCCCAGGTTGTCGAGCCAGTCGGTGCGGAAGGCGAAGTTGTTGGGATACCAACCCGGCCGCGGAATGCCCCAGATCGTGCCCTCGGCGTTGATGCCGTTGCGGATCACGTGCCCCTTGTCGGCCAGGATGTTGGGGCCATGCTGCTCCAGCAGCTCGTCGAGCGCCAGCAGCAGGCCGTTGTCCCGGTACTTCTCCTGGTCGGCTACGGTGCCGACGCCGAACATGTCCGGCACCGTGCGCGACGCGATCATGCTGTTGAACTTGGTGATGTAGTCCTGGCCGGGCACGGCGATAACCTCGTACCTGATCCCGGTACGGGCCTCGATTTCCTGCAGCACCGGGTTGTCGTCGGCCGGCGTGGTGGCCACGGAGTGGATCGCCGTCACGACGGGAGTCACGTCCGCGGCCCCTTCGCCGGCTCCACCGGCGCTCGCCCATGTCGCACCGAGCAGCAGCACGGCCGCCATGGTGATCACTGTCAGTCGTTGTTTCACGTTCAACCTCCCTGATTGACGCGTTTCGGTCCAGTTCGAGAATCGTGTCCGGCGGGCGTCCCTGCCGGACCACGGTTTCAGCCCTTGATCGATCCGATCATCACCCCCTTGACGTAGTACTTCTGCAGCCACGGGTAGACCAGCAGCACCGGCACCATGGAGGCGCCGACCGTGGCCATCAGCATGGTCTGCTCGGTCATCCCCTCGGTCGCCGTAAAGTCGTCCAGGTTGTTCAACTGCGCCAGCGAGCTGCCCGACAGCATGGCACGCAGGAACACCTGCAGAATCTGCTTGCGCGACTGGTCGATGTAGAGCACCCCGTCGATGTAGTAGTTCCAGTGGAACACGCCGTAGAACATGGCCACCGCCGCGATCACCGGCATCGACACCGGGATGATGATGGAGAACAGCGTGCGCAGGGGCGTGGCGCCGTCGATGTTGGCCGATTCCTCCAGGCTGTCGGGGAGATGCTGGAAGTAGTTCCGCATGATGAACACGTTGTAGGGCGCCACCAGCACCGGCAGGATCAGCGCCCAGCGGGAGTTCAGCAGGCCGAGATTGGCGACCACCAGGTAGAGCGGTATCAGACCGCCCTGGAACAGCATCGGAATGAACACGCCCATGGTGATGATGTTGCGTCCCTTGAGCCGGCGCCGCGACAACGGATAGGCGAGCATCGCGGTCACCACGATACCCAGGCTGGTGCCGACGCCGGTGCGGAAGACGGTGTTGCCGTAGGCGGTGAAGATGGCGCCGCTGCGGAACATCAGCCCATAGGCGGCGAAATTCAGTTCGCGCGGCCACAGGAACAGGCCTCCCGACATCGCCGGCTGCGAATCGGACAGCGAGTACATGATCACGTGCCAGAACGGATACAGCGTGATCACCATGATCACGAACAGCAGCGCGTAGACCACGATGCGGCCGACCCGTTCGCCGCGGGCGAGGGCAATCATGCGGCCCTCATATCAGCCCGCTCTCGCGGTCGATGCGCTTGGCCACCCAGTTGGCTCCCAGCACCATCACCAGACCGATCACCGACTTGAACAGGCCGGCCGCGGTCGCCAGCGAGAAGTTGCGATCGACCAGGCCGACCTTGTACACGTAGGTGTCGATGATCTCGGCCACCTCGTAGACCAGCGGATTGTAGATGGCGAAGATCTGCTCGAAGCCCGCCTCCATCAGGTCGCCGACGCGCAGGATCAGCAGGATGATGATGGTCAGCCGCAACGACGGCAGGGTGATGGAGAAGAGCTGGCGCCAGCGCCCGGCGCCGTCGATGGTCGCCGCCTCGTACAGTTGCGGGTCGATGCTGGCGATCGCTGCCAGGTAGATGATGGTTCCCACGCCCCACTGACGCCAGACGTAGGTGGCGACGATGACGCCGCGGAAGTGCTCCTTGGAGGCCATCAGGTTGACGATGCGGCCGCGGTAGCCGAACCACTCCAGGGCCGCCTGCAGCACGCCGGAGTTGGGTGACAGGATGGCCAGCATCAGGCCGCCGATTATCACCCAGGAGATGAACGAGGGCAGCAGCACCGAGGTCTGCACCAGCTTCTTGTAGTGGCGGTGCGCCACTTCGTTGATCAGCAGCGAGAGGATGATCGGCGCGGGAAAGCCGAATATCAGCTTGGCGAAGCTGATGATGACGTTGTTGCGGAAGGCGCGCCAGAACCCGGGCAGGGAAAACAGCCGCTCGAACGCTTCCGTGCCCATCCACGGCGCGGCGCCGGTGAAGATGTTGTAGTCGCGGAAGGCGAAGCTGACGCCGTAGATCGGCCAGTACTTGAAGGTGAGGAAGTAGATGATGCCCGGCACCATCATGGCGTAGAACATCCAGTCGCGGCGCAGGTAGGACCAGATGCTGCGCCGGTTGAGCGGTACCGCCGTGTCGCTGCGGGTCAGGTTCGAGGCCACTTCATCGCTCCAGCGTCGCCACGAGCCGTGCGCTCGCGGTGAGCTCGGTGATCTCGATGGTCTCGTCATCGTGGCGCCGGTGTGACGCGCCATCCAGCGTCAGCGCCGCGATGCGGCGGAGGTCCGGATGCCGCAGGCGCAGGAAGGTGCGGGCAGGCGGGTGGTGCCACTCGACGGCAATGCTGGCACCCAGCCGGCCGGCGCCGCCGGGATCGCCGACGCCCGTGCTGGCGATGACCAGGGACACGAATCCGAAGATGGTCGCCGCGCGCTTGACTTCCAGCCTCTGACCCGGCGCCAGCCACTCGCGCGGCGTAGCCCGACCCAGCCACAGGGTGTCGCCTTCCTCCTGCACCAGCAGCATGCGCACCATGCGCAGGAGCTGCGCCAGCGAGTGCAGGTGCGGTTGCGGCATCGCGCACCAATCGAAGCGCCTGCTCGCGGGCGTGTAGGGTCCCTCGCCGGTGGTGATCAGCGAGCACTCCGGCGGCGCGAAGGTTCCCTTCGACATGCCGTACGCCATCAGGCCGCGGTAGGTGAGCAGGTAGCGGGCGACGCGGTCGTGGCGCAGGTTGGTCAGGGCGTAGCCGTAGACGAAGTGGGCGTCGATGCCGAGCTCCGCGTGCTCCGCTCCCGGCGCCCGCCGGCGGCTGGGGAAGTTGCCCTGGAACGTGGACAGCCCCAGCACCAGCCCGCCGCGGGCCTCCAGGAAGTCGGCCACCACCAGCGCCAGTTCGTCGTCGTGCGGGAACAGCTCCGCCTCCAGCATGCGCGGCGCGAGGATGGCGTAGTAGTTGCCCTCGCGGCTGTCCGGCAGGTAGCCGTAGGCGTGCTCGCGGCCGGGCACCAGCGGCAGAAACGGCTGCGTTCCAGGCTCCAGGGCGCGCCGCATGGAGGCGAGCAGGTCGTCGCGGTAGGACTGCGCCTCGGCGCGGATGCGGCCGGCCGTGGCCGCGCCGAAGCGGGCCAACGCGGTCGCGGCCTCCTGCAGACCGGCCCAGTTGAGGGCGTCGGCGAGGTAGTCCTGGGCCACGGTGAGGCTGGCCACCTCGTCGACGCAGTACAGGTGGGCGGGCAGCAGCCCCCAGGTGAGCGGCCGCGACCCGTCGGCCTCCGGTTGCATGCTCTTGCGGCGCTCCCTGACGATCCACTCGCAGGCCCGCTCCACGTGGGGCAGCACGGTCGCGAACCAGGCGCGGTCGTCGCTCATCAGGTACAGCCGGCACAGCTCGCGCAACATGCTGCCGTGCTGATGGCTCACCCGCCGCTCGCCGGAGAACATGCCGTCCGGACGCTGCCACGCCAGCACCGACGCGGCCACCAGCCGGGCCTCCTCGAAGTCGCCGCGGAACGCGAGCGTGTGCAGGTAGCAGGCGGCGGCGTGGCCGTAGAAGTGCTCGTAGAAGTCGGGCGCGTCGTGCGGCTCGACGCGCCCCTGCTCGCGCCCGCTCAGCAGCGCGCCGTAGATCGCCCAGGCGCGAAACGCGGCGCAGGTCTCCCGATCCGGGAGCTCGAGCTGCGCTCCGCGCTGCAGCCAGCCGCGCCAACTGCGCCTCGTGGCGGCCACCACCGCGCCGAACTCGGGGTCGGTGAGCGTGGCCCGCTGCGCCGGCGCCAGCGGCCGGCGGGCGAGCCGCAGCTCGACGCGGGCGCAGCCACCGGCCGGGACCGCCAGCACGCCCGCCAGGGTGTGGCCGCGCCACTCGGCGGTGGCGGCGAACGCCGCGTCGCAGGCGGCGATCATGCCGCCCTGATCCCACTCCACGAAGCGACCGTCGCGCACCAGCGCGTGGTCGCCGAAAGCGGCGGCCTCGGCGGCGCGCGCCTGCTGCAGCGTGAGGGCACGCTCGAAGGCAAAGCCAAGACGGACGCTGGCAGCGGCCCCGTTCGGATTGCATACCTCGAGCCGGGCCAGCGCCAGCAACGGGCGGTCGGGCGAGAGTTCCTCGCTGTAGCCGACCACGGTCTGCCGCAGCTCCAGGCCGGCGTGGCGCAGCGTGGTCACCACCACCGGCAGGTAGCCGTCGAGCAACTCGTGGGTCGGCTCCGCTTCCAGCTCCCGCCACGGCCTCAACTCCTCCCCGAGCGCCATCCGCACCTGGGCGACGCCGACGCTGACCAGGGTGCCGTCCCAGCACACGTGGATGCGGTCGCGGTGATGGGCTACCCCGACGATGGTGGAGTGGTAGCGGAGGGGAGGGAACGCCGCCGCCACCGCGTCCGCGCCCGGATCCTCTCCGGCGGCCGCCGCCCGCTCCAGCTCCGCTACCCGTTGCCGGGTCGGCCGGTCGAGAGACTGCATCAGCCGGTTGTCCGTTGCCGCGCACATGCTGCTAGTCGGGGCTGCGGGCGCCGTGGCCCGCGCTCCCTACGGTGGCACACGGCGCGGTTACGGCGCAACCGCCGCTCCTGAGGATGCGCGGCACTCGCACGCGCGGTGGACGTAAGGTTGGCCTGAGGATATGTTCGGCTGAGGGGTGCGGCGGTGCGCAGATTCAACACGGAAGGCCCGGTCCGGCCCGAACGGCACTACTGCATTCCGCCGCTGGCGCGGCTGGACGACGTGGACCGGGTGCTCGAACTGGTGCACGACATGCGCTACTTCGTGCTGCACGCGCCCCGGCAGACCGGCAAGACCTCTGCCCTGCTGGCCCTGCGCGACCTCCTGAACAGCGGCGCTGCCGGCGACCTGCACTGTGTGTACGTGAACATCGAGCCGGCTCAGGCGCAACGCGAGAACGTGGAGCGGGCCATGCGCGTGATCGTCGGCCAAGTGGCGTCGCGCGCCCGTGCCTCCGGCGACGAGTTCCTGTACGGCGTCTGGACCGGCATCTTCGCGGCCTTTGGCGACGGTTCCCTGCAGGAGGCGTTGTCGCGCTGGGCCGAGGAGTCGCCCAGGCCCCTGGTGCTGCTCATCGACGAGATCGACACCCTGGTCGGGGACACCCTGATATCGGTGCTGCGGCAGCTCCGTGCGGGTTACGACCAGCGCCCCGAGCGCTACCCGCAGTGCGTGGTGCTGTGCGGGGTTCGCGACGTGCGCGACTACCGCATCCGGTCCAGCTCCGGCGAGATCATCACCGGGGGCAGTGCGTTCAACATCAAGGCGGAGTCGTTGCGGATCGGCGACTTCTCGGAGACCGAGACACGGGCCTTGCTGGCCCAACACACCGAGGAGACCGGCCAGGCGTTCACCGCGGGCGCCAGCGCGGCGGTGTGGCGGCAGACGCAAGGCCAGCCGTGGCTGGTGAACGCGCTGTGCGAGCGTGCCTGCTTCCGCGGCGAAGCGCGCCGCGACCGCAGCCGTCCGGTCACGGAGGACACCATCCTCGAAGCGCAGGAGCAACTGATCCTGGCACGCGAGACGCACCTCGACCAGCTTGCCGACAAGCTCGACGAGGACCGGGTGCGGCGGGTGATCGAGCCGCTGCTGCGGGGCGACGACGAAGGCGAGTTCGCGGCGGCGAACCTGGAACATGCGCGCGACATTGAGTACGTGCGCGACCTGGGCCTGATCGCCCGCCAGGACCCGGTGCGCATGGCCAACCCGATCTACGCCGAGGTGGTGCCGCGCGAGCTGTCCTACGCAACGCAGGCGCGGCTGGTGCAGGAGGTGGCGTGGTACGTGCGGCCGGATGGGGACCTGGACGTAAACAAGCTGATGGGAGCGTTCCAGACCTTCTTCCGCGAGCACTCCGAGCATTGGCTGGGGCGGTTCGACTATCGGGAGGCGGGGCCGCAGCTTCTGTTGCAGGCGTTTCTGCAGCGGCTCGTGAACGGGGGCGGGCGCATCGAGCGCGAGTACGGCCTGGGGTACGGCCGCACGGACCTGCTGATCGTATGGCCCTTCGGAGCCGGCGAGGTAACCCGGACCGTGATCGAGTGCAAGGTGCTGCACCGGCGCCACGGGTTGGAGACGACCATCGCGCATGGCCTGGAGCAGACCGCACGGTACATGGACCGCTGCGGCTCGCGGGTGGGGCACCTGGTCATCTTCGACCCGAGCCCCGACAAGAGCTGGGACGAGAAGATATATCGGCGGGACGAGAGCTTCGGCGGGAGCTCGATCGTCGTGTGGGGGATGTAGGACCAACGGGGAGACCGGCGTGGCCGTCGGCCCGCTCGTTGCCACGGCGGAACGCGGAAAGGCCGCGCGGCCGGAGTCAGGTCACCCGGTGCTGCCGGCGCGGGGCAACTCCACCACCAGGTAGGCGCCCTCGCGCGCCACCGGGTAGGTCTCTGCTACGTAGGGGCCCTTGACCATGCCCGGAGCCGGTGCCTCGGGGTCGGCCGGCAACTCCGCACCGTCCACCAGCGCCACCTCGTAGCGGCTCACCTTGAGGCGCTCGGGGGCGCACCACGACTGCCCGCTGCGCAAGTGGAACTCCCAGCCGTGCCACGGACAGGCCACCACCTCGCGGCTCTCCCGGTACCGGTACTCGCCCGGCAGCGACGACTCCAGCACGCCCCAGAGCTGGCCCTCGCACAGCGCGCCGCCCTGGTGCGGACAGCGGTTGCGCAGCGCGAAGAACTCGCCGTCCACGTTGAATACGCCGATGGAGCGCCCGGCCACGGTCACGATCTTGCGCTCGCCCGGAGCGATCTCGCCTGCCGCGGCGACGACGTGGCGCGTGGTCTGTTGCCTACAGCCCATACAGCGCGCGTGCGTTGTGGTACCGGATCCCCGCCTTGAGCTCCTCGGACAGGTTGTGCGGCAGCACCACGTCGGGATTGTCGCTGTCCCAATGCGGATAGTCGCTCGCCAGCATCAGGTGATCCGCCAGCGTCCCGAACTGCGCCAGCAGACGCTGGAAGTCGGCCGCGTGCGGCGGCTCCTCGATCGGCTGGGTCGAGAGGTAGAGATGCTCGGCGATGGTCTCGGACGGCAGCCGCGTCACGTGCGGCACCTCGGCGCGCAGCAGCTTCAAGGCCGCGTCCAGCCGCCACATCAGCGGCGGCACCCACGCGAACCCGCTCTCGATCGAGATCAGCTTGATGCCGAAACGATCGAACGCGCCCTCCATCACCAGGCTGGTGACGTTGGCTTGCGCCGCCTGGGCCGCACTGATGTGGTCCTCGATGTAGTAGGAGGCATGGCCGGCGCCGGTAACCGGCTGGCCGTAGGCACCGAAGGCGTGGGTGGCGACGTGCAGCCCTTCCTCGGCGCACGCCTCGTAGATCGGCCAGTACCGGCGCCGGCCCATCGGCTCCACGTGGCGGCCCTGGAACAACACCTGCACGAAGCGGCGGTCGCGGGCCCGGCGGCGCACCTCGGCGGCGGCCGCCACCGGATCCTCCACCGCCACCATGATCGAGGCGCGCAGCCGCGGGTCGCGGTCCAGCCACTCCGCGACCTGCCAGTCGTTGGTGGCCCGCGCCAGGGCCGTGGCCAACTCCAGGTCCCGCGCGAGACAGGCGGCCGTCACCGGATTCAGCACCGCCCAGGCAACGCGGTAGGGATCGAGGAAGTGCCGGCGCGTGAACTCCAGCTCCGAGCCGGGACGGCGGCCGGACGGCGGGCGCGCATCCTCGCGCGGCCCCATGAAACGCGGGTAGTAGCCGCCGTTGGCGGTGCGCAGGCCGAACGTATCGAGATGATCGCGCCAGCGCCGCGAGAGGTATGGGTACAGGTCCTTGAGGGAGTCGATCTCGTTGTGCAGGTCGCAGTCGATGATCGCGGGTCGCGTCGGCGCGGCTGCCTCGGCGACGGCTGCCTCGGCGGCGGCTGCGGCCCGCCCATCGATCAGCGCTGCGGTTGCGGTCTGGCTCATGCTATTGCCTCCTCACCCCGGGCCGACCGCCAGCTTGCATCGAAACCGGCGCAGTGTTCCAGTAACGATCCCGGCGCCAGTCGGAGCCGGGCAGCGGTGCTAGCTACTGGCCGCCGAACAGGCGCTGCGGCACCTGGAATACGGCGATCAGGTAGTAGAGGGAAATCGCGATCATCGCCGCGCCCGCGATGCGGTTGATCGGTGACTTGTAGCGGGTGAGGAAGCCGATCACCGTCCTGCCGAAGGTCGCGCCGGCCACCGCCAGCACCAGCAGCGGCGTCCCGATGCCGAGGGCGAAGATCACCGAGTTGAGCACGTTGAGACCGAAGTCGCCGACCGAGAGCGCCAGTTGCTTGGAGAAGAAGGCGCCGATGAAGCCGGGGTTGCAGGGCAGGATGATGAAGGCGAAGAAGGCGCCGTAGCCGAACGCGGCCGCCACGGGACGGCTGCTGCTCGGCGCCCGCACCACCGGGAACAGGCGGCTGAAGTCGACGTTGGCCAGCAGCAGCGCGCCGATCACCGCCAGCAGCGCGAAGGCGATCGGCGAGGCGATGCCGGCGACGCCGGTGAGCGACAGCTCCAGCAGGGTGGAGAACACCAGCCCGATCGCCACCATGCAGGCGACCACGCCGGCCACCACCGCCAGGCCGAGCAGCAGCGGAGAGCGCTGGTCGCCCTCCTGCCGGCGGTTGGACAGGAAGGCGATGAAGCCGGGGTAGAGCGGCAGCACGCACACCGCGGTCAGCGGCGTCGCGAGTCCGAGCAGATAGCTGGCGGCGAGGTTGGCGAGCAATCAGGTCGCCGCAGCAGCGCAGGTGGCCACCTGCTCCTCGAGGAAGTTCACCCGCTTCACGCCGCGCCGCAGCATCTCGCGGACGTTCTGGTCGGGACAGATCAGCACCATCGGGGCGGACGGCGCATTCAGTATGCCGACACCGAACTCCTCCTTCAGGGCGAGGATCAGCTCGACCGGTGCGACCGCGTAGTGCCAGTCGAAGCCGTGGCGCCCAAGGTGTGCGGCGACCTTGGCGCGGTCTTCGTTGGGGTCGGTGTTGAGAGCAATCGAAACCACCTCGTCGCCCACCTTCTCGTGCAGGGCGCGCACCTGTTTCTGCTGGTTGGTGCAGATCGGACACCAGACCGCAAAGCTCTCCAGCAGCACCGGGGTGCCCGCGAACTCGGCAATGGTAAACGACTCACCGGTGCGGACATCGGTCAGCTCGATCGCCAGCCATTCGGCTGCCGCCTCCTCGTCGGTCGCCCAAGCGGTCGCGGCCAGAACAACAGTCAAGATAATTACAACGGTGGCTCGCATAAGCTCCTACCCCCTACCGGTCTGACGACTCGCAGGAGCGTTGATCTTACGCGGCGATCCGAGCACAGCGAACCACGACGAAGACGGCTTGCATCTTGCTGTCATTAGCAGCATACTGCATGCATGGGGCGGTCAGTTACCATTCGCGATGTGCCCGACGCTGCGTGCGTGGAGCTTGCTTCCCGGGCCGCGGCGTCCGGGCGGTCGCTGCAGGAGTACCTCAGAATGCAGCTCATCGAGTTGGCCGGACGCCCCGATCCCGAAGCGCTGGTGGCGCGCATCCGGGAACGCAAGCGGCATACCGGCACCCGGTTGCCGGCGGAGGCGATCCTCCGTCACCGGAACGCGGACCGGCGATGAGCCTGGTCGCGGACGCCGGGTTCGTCGTGGCGGCCCTGGTGGACGGCGGCAAGGACGGCCTCTGGGCGGACGAGCTGCTGGCCGGAACCGACCTCGCGGCGCCGCACCTGATGCCGGTGGAAGCTGCCAACATCCTGCGGCGGGCGGCCCTCGCCGGGGATATCTCGCAGGACGTGGCAGCGTTGGCCCATATCGACCTGCTCGAACTGAGAGTCTCCCTCTTTCCTTATGCCCCCTTGGCCGAACGAGTCTGGGAACTGCGCGGGAACCTTACGGCCTACGATGCCTGGTACGTGGCCCTGGCGGAGGCCCTGGACTGCGAACTGGCCACCGTCGACCTTCGCCTGTCGCGAGCGCCGGGTTGCGGATGCGCGTTCCTGACCCCTCCCCGGTAGGGGCCGAGGCCGGCTGCCTCACAGCCGGTATAGGGCGCGGGCGTTTTCGCTCCTGATCATCTCCTGCAATGAGGGAGTGAGGTGCGGCAGCAGCGCGCTGTCGGGGTCGGCGACGTGGAGGTGGGGGTAGTCGCTGGTGTAGAGCAGCATCTGGTCGCCGCCGAGTTGGTCGACCACTTCCAGCAGCTGGCTGGCCGCCGGCGGGGCGTCGAGCGGCTGGATCCCCAGGCGCACGTACTCGCGCACGTACTCCGACGGGGGGCGGCGCACCCACGGCACCAGCCGGCGCAGGTGCTTCCACTCCTTGTCCATGCGCCAGAGGTGGGCCGGCAGCCAGGTGAAGCCCGACTCCAGGAACGCCACCCGCAGCCGGGGGAAGGCGTCGAACACGCCCTCGACGATGATGCTGGAGAGCTGGGTGGCGAACACCTGGGCCATGGCCGCGTATTCCTCGATGAAGTAGGAGGGCCAGCCGGTTGGCGTCGGTGGCATCACCGGGGCGCCGCCGAAGTGAATCCCGGCCACCAGCCCGTGGCGTTCGACGCACTCCCACAGCGGGTGGAACAGCCGGCTCCCCAGCGGATGCTCGGTGCGCGCGGGAATCAGCACCTGGACGAATCCCGGCCGCTCCGCGACGCGATCGATCTCGGCCGCGGCCAGCGCGGGAATCTGGATCGGCACCACGATCGAACCACGCAGCCGCGGCTCCGGCTCAAGCCACTCGTGCGTCAGCCAGTCGTTCAGCGCCCGTGCCAGCGCCGCCGCCACGTCGGGGTTGTGCACGCTGTCCACCGCGTACAGGCAACTGCTGACCGCCACTTCCACCCCGGCGCTGTCGAACAGGTCGGTGCGCAGCCGTTGCAGGCTGCCGCCGGCCTCGCCGTCACCGCTGATCGGCGCCGCCTTGGGGTAGTAGTACTGGTTGGGTCCCTTGTCGAGGGTCTGGGAGAAGTGCTCGACCCAGTGCGCCGAAAGGTAGGGGAACAGCTCTTCGATGCGCGGGGTACGGATGTGGACGTCGGCGTCGACGAGCGAACCCACGAGCGCGTTCAGTCCCCAGCCTCCGCGGCGCGGAGCACGTTGTGCAACGGCTCGATGACCGGCGCCGGCGACGCTTCAGGCAGGGTCACCGAACGCCGCTGCAGGGCGCTGCGGTAGGCGGCCAGCAGCACCGCGTATTGCTCGGTCGCGCGCTCCAGCGCCAGTGGATGCCGGTAGTCCGGCTGCTCGATCCAGTGCAGCACCGAGCCCACCAGGGCCGCCTGCGCCGGCCCGTCCTGCTCCCAGTAGTCGTGCCTGCCGCGCTGCAGCCGGCCGTCGCACAGCGTCTCCCAGGACCACATGGTCCAGGTCGCGTGGCCGCGCTCGCCGTAGACGGCGATGCGCTTGTGCGCCCATACCTGCTCGCGGGCCGCGGGCGGCGCGTCGGCTTGGCGCGGGGCGCCGCTGCCGCAGCGCAGCACGGCGCGCAGGCCGCCGCTGAAGTCGATCGCCGCCAGCAGGTCGTCGGGGGCGTAGTGGGCGCGCGGCGTGGTCTGCAGGCCGTCCGTGCCGGCGGCCTGGGCCAGCACCGCGGTCGGGCGCGCGGCGCCGGCGAAGGCGAACACCGCCTGCAGGCTGTGGGTCCCCTGGTAGGCGGCGTTCAGGCCGCTGCCGGCGTCGATCAGGCGCAGCTCGCCGAGGGCGCCGTCCGCAACCAGGCGCTGCAGGCGGCGGCGCGGGGCGTGGTAGTGGAGCTGGTGGTTGACCGCCACCTGCAGCGGGGAGCTGCGCGCAAAGGCGGCCAGCGCGGCGCAATCGGGACCGTCGATGGCGA
This sequence comes from Spirochaetia bacterium, assembly GCA_965203905.1. Taxonomy (GTDB): domain Bacteria; phylum Spirochaetota; class Spirochaetia; order SZUA-6; family Bin103; genus Bin103. The sequence continues at coordinate 1,149,547 of CBDBDQ010000005.1, forward strand.
CCGGCTTCTCGACGATCGCCGCCGGCACACCGGCCGCGGCCACCTGCTCCAGCACCTCCAGCCGCGCGTTCGGAGGGGTGTTGACGTGCACCAGGTCGGGCCGCTCGCGGGCCAGCATCTCGCGGTAGTCGTCGTAGCGCGCGGCGACGCCGTAGTCGGCGGCCAGCTTGTCGCGCGGCTCCGCGGTGCGCGCCGACACCGCCACCAGCCGGGCGCGCGCCTGGTAGCGGTAGGCCAGCGCGTGATGGCGCGCGCGCCCGCCACTGGCGCCGATGATCACGCTCCGATAGTCACCTCTCACAACCGCTACTGTAGCACACACCGCGCACCTTCCCCGGTTCCGCATGAGCGGGCCACTTCAGCCTGCGGCCATCTCGACACGCCTCCGCGGTCCGGCACCGAGGCGGCGGCGGTCCCGACCCGCCGGCTCCCGCGGTTGCCGGCCGGCGGCGGCGCGCCGTAAGCTGCGCTGCAAGCAGGAGGCGGATACTTCATGGGGGATTTCGAGGACAAGGTCGCGCTGATCACCGGCGGCGGCACCGGCATCGGGCGCGCAACGGCGCTGCAGCTCGCGGCGGAGGGGGCGGCGGTAGCGGTGAACTACTCGCGCTCGCAGCAGGAGGCCGAGGACACCGTGGCCGAGCTGCGCTCCGGCGGGGCGCGTGCCTGCGCGCTGAAGGCGGACGTGGCGGACGACGCCCAGGTGCGCGCCATGGTGGCCGCCGCGGTGGCGGAGCTCGGCGGCCTCGACATCCTGGTGAACAGCGCCGGCATTACCCGGGCGGTGCCGCTGCCCAATCTCGACGGCATCCGTGAGGAGGACTACCAGGACATCTTCGGCGTCAATTTCCTGGGGGTCCTGTTCTCCTGCCGCGCCGCGATACCGGAGATGAAGCGCCGCGGTGGCGGCCACATCGTCAACGTCGGTTCCATAGCCGGGCTCAACGGGCTGGGCAGCTCGCTGCTCTACTCCGCCAGCAAGGCGGCGGTGATGAACCTCACCCGCGGCATGGCGCACAGCCAGGCGCCCGCGGTGCAGGTGAACTGCGTGGTGCCCGGTCTGGTGGAGACGCGCTGGACCGCGACCGTGAGCGAGGAGTTCGCGCAGAGCAACCGCGACGCCACCCCGATGGGACGCGCCGCCAAGGCGGAAGACGTGGCCACGGCGATCGTCGGCCTGCTGAAGAGCAGGTTCATCACCGGGGCCAGCCTGGTGGTGGACGGCGGCAGGACCATCTAAGCGGCGCACGGGCATGGACGGCATACCCTTCTACGGCAGGCTCAGGGAGGTGAACGTCAGCGACCTGGGCGCGGCGGTGCGCCTGGGCTGCGGCACCATGCAGAGCGTGTTCAACGCCGACGACCGCGACATCCCCTTCTTCAGCTCCGAGGTGCGGCCGCGGGCCGAGCTCGGATTCAGCGCCGTGCACAGCGAGTCGCACGTTCCCGGCCGCCACCTCAACGCGCTGCTCAACGCCGAGGACGCGCTCGGCATCGAGCTCGACGAGAGCGCGGTGCGCAAGCACGCCGCGGCCGCCTACTTCTCGTTCAGCGGCGCGCTGCCGGTGCCGCTCAACCGGAGCCGGGTGGACGGACCGCTGGACAGCTTCGTGACCCACAACCTGCGCGAGGGCCTGCACGCGCTCTACGCCCTGGTCGCCTATCGCGGCGAGGAGCGCACCCACGACCTGGCCGAGGCGTGCATCGCGGCGCTGCTGGAGCTGTGGTCGCCGGAGCGGGGCTGGGACCGCGCAGGCTGTCTCGAGCGCGGCGTCGACCCCTCGGAGCTCACCTTCATCTACGGCATCCCACGGATGCTCGGGCCCCTGGTGAAGTACTACCGGGTGACCGCTTCTGCTCCCGCGCTCGAACTCGCGCTGCGCGTGTGCGAGCGCCTGCTGGTGGACGCCTTCGCCGCCGACGGCCGCTACCGGCCGCGGGTGCACGGCGGTCACACCCACTCCACCACCTGCGTCATGTCATCCCTCGCCCAACTCGCCGAGCTGACCGGCGACAACGCGCTGCTGCAGCGCGTCAAGGCATTCTACGACCATGGCCTGCCGGCAATCAGCGACTGGCTGGGATGGGTCATTGAAAACAGCGGCGCGGAGAGTCCGCCGGACCGCGGCGAGGTCAACAACACCGGCGACATCGTCGAGACCGCCCTGATCCTGGGCCGGGCCGGCTACCCGCAGTACCTGGAGGATGCCGAGCGCATCGTGCGCTGCCACATGCTGCCGTCCCAGCTCCGCGACGTCGGCTTCATCGCCGAGCCGCCGAATCCGGATGGCGCGGACGGCCGCCGCAACCTCGCCGCGCGCCACCGGGGCGCATTCGGGTTCCCCGCTCCCTACGGTCACGAACCGCTCGGCGTCGACCGGGTGAGCTTCAACATGGATATCGTGGGCGGGGCGGTGGGGTCGCTGTGCGAGGTGTACCGCGCCGCCACCACCCGCGACCAGACCGGCCACCGCGTCAATCTGCTGTTCGACCACGAGACCGACGCGATTGCGGTACGTACCGGCGTGGAAGGCGCCGCCCTCCAGGTGGAACTCAGGCAGCCCGGCCCGCTGTGGATCCGCATCCCGTCGTGGGCCGACCGCGGCCAGATCCAGGTCGCCGGTGGCCGCTTCGCCGGCGACTTCCTGTTCCTGGCGCGGCAGCCGGTCGGCGTTCCGGTGACACTGCGCTACGAGCTTCCGCTCCGCGAGGCGGTGCTGGCCCACCGGACCCGCGACATCCGCGTGCGCCTGCGCGGCGACGCGGTCGTGGCGATGGACAACTTCGGCGCCGACCTGACCTTCTTCGACCCGATCGATTAGCTGCCGGGCGGCGCGGCGGCATACGCCGGGGAGCGCCTCAGCCGGGGAACACCTCCGCGGGGCGCCCCCGGGTATCGGTCTGAATGCGGAACACGCCGCCGGCATGCGGCTGCGCGGCCAGCGCCGGGCCGCTCTCCTGGTAGCGCGCGGTGGTGATGTAGAGCTGGTCCAGCGCCGGCCCGCCGAACGCGCACGAGGTGGTCAGGTTGGCCGGCACCGGGATGGTCTGGATCAGGGCTCCGGTGAGCGGATGCCAGCGCGTCACGCGGGCGCCGCCCCAGTGCGCCACCCACAGGGTCCCGTCCAGCGCCACCGCCATGCCGTCGGGAACGCCGCTGTCCTCGGGCAGCGTCACCGCCGGCCGCGGATTGGCGATGTCGCCGCTGGCCGGGTCGTAGTCGAAGGCGGTGACCTGGCGGGTGAGCGAGTCGATGTAGTACATGGTGCGCCCGTCGGGGCTCCAGTCCATGCCGTTGGTGTTGTCGATGCCGCTCAGGCGCCGGGTTACGGTGAGGTCGGGCTCCAGGCTGTACAGGTCCCCGCGGGTGGCGGTGGTGCGGTCGATGGCGATCGACCCGAACCAGAAGCGCCCGGCGGGATCCACCTTGCCGTCGTTGAAGTGGGTCTCGGGACGGTCCGCCTCGATGTCGGACACGCGCGTCTTGACGCCGCTGATCGGATCGAGGTGATAGATCCCCGAGGCGGTCGCCGCCAGCACGCCGCCCCGCTCCCGCGGCACCACGCAACCGACGAACTCACCGAGGTCGACGCGGCCGGCCAGGCCGGTGGCGGGCTGGTAGTGGTGGACGCTGCCGGCAAACAGGTCGACCCAGTAGAGCGTCCCGGTCGCGGCATGCCACACCGGTCCTTCGCCCAGCTCGGCACGGGCATCGAGGACCAGATCCGGCTCCGGCACAACCGGCGGGGTGGCGGTCCGCCCGTGGCAGCGCCCTTCACCGGCGGTGCGGGCTGGAGCGGCCGGCGCCGTGCGGCCGCCCGCCGGCGTGGCGGTGCCGGCCACCGCTCCGGCGGCGCCCCGTTCCCGCTCGGCGCGCTCCTCCTGCCGCCAGCGCCGCCACAGCTCCCGCTCCGTGTGCTCGCCACGGTCGCCGCTCGCGCGCCGCGCCAGCAGCTCACGGTCCGGCTCGAACAGCCGCGCCAGGCGCCGGTCGCCGCGGGCGCGCGCGGCGCGGATCTCGCGCTGCATGCTCTGCATGCCGTAGGCGTCGCGCTTGGGCAGCCAGCACTTGGTGTAGAAGTAGCTGGCGAAGATGCGCAGGCGGCCGCTGCAGTTGCCCGAGGTGCTGTGCAGCAATGAAGAGTGCACCACCACCGTGTCCCCCGCCGCCAGCTCCACCGCCTGCTCGCCGGCCTGGAGCGCTCCGGGGCCGCCTTCGCCGACCAGCCGGCGGCCGCGGTGGGAGCCGGGGAGCACCAGCAGGTGGCCATACTCGGGACCCTCCTGCAGGTAGGTGAGCACGTTCACCGCGTTGGGCGGCAGGTAGTCGTCGCTCCAGCCGGGCAGGGCCCACATGTCCCGGTGCCAGGCGCGCACCGTGCGCGCCTCGACCTTGCTCACCGGCGGGGTGACCGCGATCTGCAGACTGTCGAAGCCGACGAACGGTCCCATCAACTCCTCCAGGAAGTCCAGCATCGCCGGGTCCACCAGGGAGGGGAGGAACAGGTCGGGACGCTCCTGCAGCAGGCCGCGCAACACCGCCCGCGGCTGCCCTACCCCGGCGCTGCGCTGATCTTCGCCCAGTTCGTGCCGGTAGCGCTCCTCGAACAAGTGGCGCCACGGCTCCACCCAGGCCGCGTTGAAACCGCGGAAGATGGTGTATCCGTGCCGCTCGAACTCCGCGACCCGGGCCGCCAGCTCCCCGCTGCCGTTCATGGTGCCGACTCCTCCACGCCGACGGCCTGGATCAGCGCCGGCAGGATCACGGTCACGTCGCCCTCCAGGCGCAGGTCGGCGAACTGGTCATGGCCGGTGGGCCCGCGATTGATGATGGCGTAGCGGGCGCCGCTGCCGACGGCGGCGAGCGGCACGTCGGCTGCGGGCCGCACCTCCAGGGTGGAACCGATCGCCAACGCCAGGTCGGCGCGGCGCGCGGCGCGGAACGCCCGCTGCAGCTCGGCCTGCGGCATCGGCTGGCCGAACGACACGGTCGCGGTCTTCAGGATCCCGCCGCAGGCCCGGCAGCGGGGGCACTCGCCGGTCGCCTGAAACTCCTCCAGCGCCGGCTCCGGCGCACTGCGCTGGCCGCACGACAGGCACTCCACGAAGCGGTTGGTGCCGTGTAGCTCGACGATGCGCTCGGGGTCGTGGCCGGCATCCTGGTGCAGGCCGTCCACGTTCTGGGTCACCAGGGTGTCCAGCTTGCCCAGCCGTTCCAGCGCCACCAGCGCGCGGTGGGCGGCGTTGGGCCGCGCCTGCGCGAACTCCGCGTGCCCCTCCGCCTTGTATTTCCAGTGCGCCCGGCGGGCCTCTTCCGATGCCAGGAAGTCCTGAAACAACACCGGCCGGCGCCGCGTCCAGACTCCCCCCGGGCCGCGAAAGTCCGGAATCCCCGAGGCGGTGGAGATGCCCGCCCCGGTGAACGCCAGCACCCGCTCGGCGGCCCGCACCGCCGCCGCCAGCTCCGCAACCTGCGCTTTCAACCCTGCCTCGACCACAGCATCAGCCCGCGGCAATCTTGACGGGTTCAGGCCCCTCCTGCAAAGTCGCCGGCGCGGTACACCGAATGGGGCTGCGACGGCACCGGGTGCGGATACGCTTCTACCAGGAGCTGGGCGACTTCCTCGCACCCCACCTGCGCGGCCGCGAGTTCGAGCTGGCGGTGAACGATGGCACCACCACCAAGGCGCTGGTGGAGCACTGCGGCGTGCCGCACGGCGAAGTCGACCTGCTGCTGGTGGAAGGCGCGTCGGTGGACTTCGGCCACAAGCTGCGGGACGGACAGCGCGTCAGTGTCTACCCGGTGTTCGAGAGCTTCGACATTTCCGGCCTGACCCGGGTGCGGCCGGCGCCGCTGCGCGTGGTGCGCTTCCTGGTGGATGCCAACCTCGCCAAGCTGGCCTCGCTGCTGCGCATGTGCGGGCTGGACGCAACCGACGCCGGCATGCTGCCGCCCGGCGCCGCGGACCGGGAGGACGCCCGCTTGGTGGCGGCGGCGCGCCGCGAGCAGCGCATCATCCTGACCCGAGACCGCCGCCTGCTGGCGCGCAAGGCGGTGACCCACGGCTGTTTCGTCCGCTCCCAGGATCCGGAGCAGCAACTGCTGTTCGTGCTGCGGCGCTTCCACCTGGCCAGCGCGGTGCGGCCGTTCTCTCGCTGCATGCGCTGCAACGAACCGCTGCGCCCGGTCGCCAAGGCGGATGTCCTGCACCACCTGCCGCCCATGGTGCGCGTCGAGCAGCAGTCGTTCAGCCGCTGTCCCCGCTGCCGGCGCCTCTACTGGCCCGGCAGCCACTGGCAACGCATGCGCCGCCGCCTCGACACCCTGCTCGCCACCTCCCGAGGATAGATTCGGTGGTGCTCCGACAACGAGTCTGTGCTGAGCAACCCACGACCCAGCCGCCACGGATCGGGCCGATCGCTTACTTGATGGATTGCCCTACCCGAGTTAGGTTGAGGTACGAGAGTCGCGTCGGCGCGTGGGGTAGTGCGTGTTGCGCTATGAAGAGAACAGGAAGCACAGTCAGCCGTGGCAGCCGGGACGCCGAGGATCGCTTTGCCCGAGCAATATCGATCAGGCTACTGCGCAGCAGCTACTTGAGGAGAGCGAACTGGACGGTAACAAACGCTACGCCGTATACGAAGGCAGGGCGTACTGCGCACAGCAGCACCTGGACAGATGGCATGGCTATCCAGTCGGCTGGGTTGAAGTTCCCGAACCGCTGCGTCGAAAGTGGGTGAAAGAACGTCGTGTGCGAAAGAGAGACGTAGGAAGACACTGGGATTGAGTCAATAACGTGGCTGTTCGATGGGAGAGAATTGCCGGCGACACCGGACTGTTTGCCTTCAAGGTGAGGTTTGTTGATGACCCGGACCACGGACAAGGGATCGATCCCGAGGTCGGAACGTCGTGGGGCAGTTTCCAGATCTGGATCGAAGGTCGGAATCTGTGCGCTCATCGAGAGGACGGTGGTCAAGTCGATTCGGTTCACTGGTACCTTCTTCCGCTGATCGAGTGGTTTGCCACGAACTGGAATCCGTTGCTTCACGAAGAACGTCTTCCAGTTCAGAATGTGTCCAATACCGCCTGGGAGTCGTTACGCTCGACCAGGTTCCCACCACTGGCGATAGAGAACAACGAAGAGAAATCCTCCGCGTGGGAAGGCGAGTGGCAACGATGGTGGGCTCGACACGCGCTCCGTTCGGCGAGCGAAGGCGGTCTGTTTCCCGACATCGTACTAAGACGTCTCCGAGATTCCATCGAGATCTCCTCGGGGCCGGCACCAAGCTCAGGGATGCCACTCCACTTCAGCTTCTTGGAGTCAGTACGGGGAAGCAGCACGCTGGCCCCAAGGGATGTTGCCGAACCCTTGCACGAAGTGTTGTCGAGCGCCAGCGACTACCTGCTGGCGCAAGCTCCCGAGTCGCCTCGTATTCAGGCCCTTGACAGATCCCTCCGTGAGTTGTGCTCGATTGATGAGTCGGATCGGCGGATCATGTGGCTTGCCGGCCAGGGCACAGACGAGCAAACCGTTTCAACCGGCTGGCAACGTGTGAAGAACATCGTAGCGCAACTCGGCGAAGCTTCGCGTGGCATATTGAGTAGTCCAGATTCGTCACCGCTTGTCGTATCCGGCTCGTGTCAGGCGGCGTTGATGTTCGGCTCCCTGGCTCCTAACGTAGCCGAGCAGGACATACTGCCACTTGCGCGAACGATGGTGGATCTTTCCTCATCGGATGCCGAATCGGCCGCGCTGGTTGCATTGGGCCGTGCCGAACCGATCTCCGTATTCGATTCCCCTTCGTGGGCACAAGGATATGACTTGGCCGAGTCAGTTCACGAAGAACTCAACTGGAAGTTCGCACAGGACGCGTCCGTCGACATTGACAGCCTGATCGACTGGTTGGGGGTCCAGGTCGTCGAATTGGAACTGTCTGACAGGGATGTTCGAGGCGTTGCCATCGCTGGGCCAGACCACTGTCCTGGCATCGCCGTCAACACCCGACACGCTCGAAATGCACATGCATTCGGCCGCCGATTCACCCTGGCCCATGAGCTGTGTCATGTGCTGTTCGATCGCCAAGCAGGGCACCGGCTGGCACTAGCGAGCGGCCCTTGGGCACCATGTGGCATCGAAGAGCGCGCGAATGCCTTTGCCGCGATGCTTCTGATGCCCCTGGAGTTGGTACAGCGCGCCGTATCGCGGCTGACCGATCCGGTGTACGCCAGTGCCGGAGTGCGGGAAGCGGCACAGGTGCTGCAGGCAGGCGTTCTTGCTGTACTGCATCACCTCAAGAACACGGGGTTTATCACGGACGCCGATCTGGAGCGGATCGAAAGCGAGATGCTCTCCTAGCGGTCGTCGCCTTCGCCTTGCAGGGTGCCGGCCTCCAGGCGGCGGGCCAGCTTGCTCAGGTTCTCCTCCGCCACCTCCTGCAGCGAGAGGTCGAGATCGGTGCAAATCTGGGCCAGGTACCACAGCACGTCGCCGAGCTCGCTCTTGAGGGCGGCGCGGTCCTCCTCGCCGATCACGCCCCCCTTGTCGCGGAAGATCTTCTTCACCTTGCCCGCCACCTCACCCGCTTCGTTGGTGAGCCCCAGGGTCGGGTAGAGGATGGCGTGATCCACCACCACCCGGCCCCAGGTGCGGCGGGACTGGCGCTGATAGAGGGCAAAGGTCGGGGCGCTGGCCATGTTCGGACCTCCTGTTGGCTGCGCGGATCCTACTACGGGTTGGGCCTCTCGGGCGCGCCGCGCAGTCCTGTACCGGCGAACCTCGTGTAAGTTGGGAGTTGACGATTGTCCGACTATTAGGTATACCATTACATGTAATCTCATTCCAAGCATGGAGACTTACCATGGCGAAGAACCGCAAGAGCGACAAGAACTCCAAGCGACCGCGCGTGATCGCGATCGAGGTCGACAAGGTCAAGGCGGACGACGACTCGGTCAGCGACGCGATCGGCGAAGTGCTCGGCGCCACCGTCGGGGAATCGCTGCGTACCACCATCGAGTCGGTCCGCAGCAAGCGCGACAACGTGGTGATGATCCGGGTGAGCCGCGAGAGCCTGGCCAAGCTGGACGAGCTGGTGGACTGCGGCCTGACCAACAGCCGCTCGGAAGCGGCCGCGTTCCTCATCGCCGAGGGAATCAAGGCGCGCAAGGACCTGTACGAAAAGATCGCCGAGCAGAGCCGGGTGATCCGCGAGGCCAAGGAGCGCCTCAAGGATCTGCTCGACGACGAGGCGGTCCCGGAGCCGGAAGAGGAGTGACCGAGCCTGACCGGCGACCCGATTGTCGACCCCACCAGGGTCAGACCCCACCGTGCGCCCGGACAGCGCAGGCAGTGGACGGCACTGCTGCTCGTCGCTGGCCTGGTCGGCGCAGTCGCGGCGGCTGCCTACCTGCTCCTGGTTCCGCGACCGGCCCGCTATGCCCTGCGCTCCTACGACTCGGCGACGGTGACCCGCGAGCCGCTGATACGGACCACCCAGGCACGCGGCCAGGTGGTGTTTCCCGTGCAGGCGCACCTGACCAGCCCCGAGTCGGGAACCGCGGCGCTGCTGCACGTAGCAGAGGGCGACCGGGTAACGGCCGGCCAGGCTCTGGCCGAGGTCGCGGCGCCCGACCTGATCCAGGCGCTCGATGACCTGCGCGCCGAGCTGGCCGCGGCCGAACGCTCGCTGGGGCAGCAGCGGCTGCAGCGGCGCATCCTGCTGCAGCGCGCCCGGCGCCGCATCTCCGACCTCGATCGGCGCGCCGGCGAGGCCGCGGCCGACCGCGACCAGGCGCAGTCGCTGGTTGCCCGCGGGCTGGCTCCGCGGCGCGATCTGGTGGCCACACAGCGCCACCTCGACGGCGTGCTCGCGGAAGGCGAAGAGCTGCGGCTGCAACTCGCCGAGGACCGTGAGCTTGCGGCGGTCGACGATTCCCTGGCCGCGGCGGCGGTCACCGGCCTGGAGGTGGCGCTACGGCGCCACGAGGAGCGGCTGGCGGCCCTCGCCATCGCCAGCCCGATCGGCGGCGTGGTCCTGGCAGTCGAGCCCGCGCTCGCCGTCGCGGGGAGCAGGGTTGCCCGCAACCAGCGGCTGTTCACCATCGCCGACCCGGACAGCGCCGTGATCGAACTGCAGGTGGAGGAGCGGCACGCGCCCGCCCTGCGCGCCGGCCAGCCGGTGGCCCTGACGGTGGGAAGCCGGGCGCTGGCCGGTTCCGTGACCGCCATCGGCAGCATGGCCCGGCAATCGGCCGACGGCCTCGGTGCCACGGTGCTGGTACGGGTGCGGCCCGATCCGGAGGCGGGACCGCTGCTGCCCGGGGCCAGCGCCGTCGGGGTGCTGGAGATCGGGGTGAAGGAGTCGGCGCTGGTGCTGCCGCGCGGCCCCTATCTGACCACCGGCAGCCAGCGCTACCTGTACCGCATCGAGGGGGATCGAGCGGTGCGGGTGGCCGCCACCTTCGGCCGTACCGAAGGCAATCGGGTGGAAGTGGTGACCGGGGTCGCGGCGGGCGACCGGGTGATCGTCAGCGGCTACCAGAACTTCATCGAGCACGAGACCGTCAGCCTGGAGCCGGCAAGGGGAAGCGAATCATGATACGGCTGGTGAACATCGCCAAGCGCTACGACCTCGGCGAGGTACAGGTAGCCGCCCTGGACGGCGTCGGCCTCACCATCGAACGCGGCGAGTACGTTTCCGTGATGGGTCCCTCGGGATCCGGCAAGTCGACGCTCCTGCACATCGTCGGCCTGCTCGACACGGCCAGCGCGGGCAGCTACTTCCTCGAGGAGGTGGAGATCACGCGCCTGCCGGACCGGGAGCAGGCGCGCATCCGCAACCGCCACTTCGGCTTCATCTTCCAGAGCTTCAATCTGTTCCATGAGCTGTCGGCGCTGGAGAACGTCATGCTGCCGCTGGGCTATGCCGGGGTGCACCGATCCGCGCGGCGGCGGCGGGCCCACCTGCTGCTGGAGCAGGTGGGGTTGGCGGAGCGGCGCTTTCACCTGCCGGCGATGCTCAGCGGTGGCGAGCAGCAGCGGGTGGCGGTGGCCCGCGCGCTGGCCGTGGAGCCGGACCTGATCCTGGCCGACGAGCCCACCGGCAACCTGCCGAGCGACCACGGGACCGAAATCATGGCGCTGTTGGAGGGCCTCAACCGGAACGGCGTGACCCTGGTGATGGTGACCCACGACGATGCCCTGGGGCGGCGCGCGCGGCGCCGCATTCGCCTGCTCGACGGCCGCATCGTCGAAGACCGACCGCTGCCGGCGGCGCCGGCGACGCCATGAACCTGCGCCGCGAAGACCTGCTGCTGAGCCTGCGGGCGGTGCTCGGGCGGCCCGCGGAGTCGCTGCTGCTGGTGCTGGGGATGGCGCTGGCGGTCGGGGCCACCGCCGCGGGGTTGGCGCTGGCCGGCCGCATCGCGGAGCAGTCGCGGGAGCGGCTGGCCGCTCCGCGCTACCGCGAAATCGTCGTCGCCACACGGCAGCAGGCCGCTGACATGGAGGTCCCGGCGCGGCTGCGGAGCGCCAGCGACGTAGTGCTGACCGTCGCCGACCTCGAAGCCCGCCAGGTTGCGCCGGCCGTCCGCTACGCCTATCTCGCCAATCCCACGGGCTTCCCGCTGGGCGAGCTGCCGATCCCGGAGCAGGTCGCGGAGATGGCCTTGACCGACTCCCCAGGCCGCTCCCCAGGTGCGGCAGAGGCGGGGGAGGCCGCGGCGGCGGTGAAGGTGATCGTCATTCCGGCCGGGGGCCAGGTCGGCACACCCGCCGCACCCGCCGCTGCCGGCGCTGCCGGCGCTGCCGGCGCTCGCGGACCCGCCATCGAGGCGGCCGCGGACGCCGGGCAGACGCCCGCTTCAGCCGCGGCGCCCGGGGACGGCGATATGCAGCTTCTCGCCGATGGCGAGCGCGAATCCGGTGCCACCACCGGCCCGGCCGCGACACCTGGCGGCGGGAACGCGCAGCTCCGATTCGAGAAGACCGGCGCCCTCGGGCAGGCCCTGCTGACCACCCCCGAAGGGCCGCGGCCGCAGCGCGAGTTGCTTACCGGTTTCGAGGTGAGCCCCGAGTTCTTCGCCGCCTGGAACCTCGCACCCGCCGCCGGCAGCCTGTTCACTACCGCCGACATGGCGCGCGGTGCGCCGATCCTGGTGCTCGGCGCCGAGCTCGGCAGCACGCTGTTCGCCGACGGCAAGGCCCTCGACCGGCAGGTGCTCTCCCTCAACCGGCTTTACACCATCACCGGGATCCTGGCACCGAGCGGCACCGAGATGGACCGGCACGCTTTCGCCCCGGCCCCCGCGGCGGCGGAGCGCTTCGAGGCGACCGGCATCCGCCTGCCGGCGCACCACACCAGCCTGCGCTTCGCCGTCGCCGATCCCACCCGCCTCGGCGAGGCGCGGGCGCAGCTCGCCAGCCACTTCGCGGCCGCCTACGGCGAGGGCGGGGTGGTGATCGACACGCCGCGTGCGGAGGCGGCTGCCGCTGCCGACCGCGATCGGCGCCTGATCACGGTTACCCTGTTCGTGGAGCTGGCGGCGCTGGCCATCGCCGCGGTGAACATGACCAATATCTTCTTCAGCCGCGCGCGGCGCCGGCGGCGCGAGGTGGGCATCCTCAAGGCGCTCGGGGGCAGCGTCGGCAAGGTGTTCGGCGCGTTCTTCGCGGAGGCGCTGGTGGTGGGCGCGGCCGGCGCCGCCATGGGCCTGGGGCTGGCGCTGCTGCTGTCGCGGTTGACGGAGCAGGTGATCGGCTTCGGCGTGAGCCACGCCGGCCTCACCGTGCTCGGCGTGGCGGCGGCGTGGCTGGTGGTCGCCGCCTGCACGGTGCTGCCCGCTGCCACGGCGGCCCGGCTGCCGGCGGCCGACGCGATCCGCTACGAGTAGCGGCGGACGGGAGGAATCATGCGTACCATCCGCTCGGTGCTCGCCAGCCTGGCCCGCTCACCGGTCAAGTCGATTGTCACCGTGACCAGCGTAGGACTCGGCATCGGGGTGCTGATCCTGGCGCTGTCGATCAGCAGCACGTTTTCGCGCCTGCTGGCGGAGCAACTCGCCGCGGAGGGATTGGTGGTGATGGTGGCCAACGCACGGAGGGCCGCGGACGGCAGCCTGGAGCCGGTGAAGCCGCCGCAGTTCGACGCCGAGGCAACCGCCACGTTGCTCGACGGAGTGACCGGCGCCGTCGCGGCAAGCGCGATTGCCTTCGCCCCCTGGACGGAGTTTCGGGTGGATGGAGACGGGTACCAGATTCGGACCGTGTACGGTGTCGGCGAGGAGTATCTCCAGGTGATGGGGCTGGAACTGGTAGCCGGCTCCTCCTTCGCCACGGCGGAGGTGGCGGCGGGCGCGCGCCAGGCGCTGATCAGCGCGAGCCTGGCGGGAATTCTGTTCGGGTCGCCAGTGGCGGCGCTCGGCGGGACGATCGAGGCGCCGGCCAACATCGTCGTCCAGACGGATGACGAGGCGATGGCCGAGGTCCTGGCCCATCTCGGGCGCCTGTTGTCGCCGGTATTCACCGTGCGCGGCGTGTACGCCGATCCGGGCGAGGTCGGCCGCCGCGCCTACGGCATCGCGGACATGATCGTCCCGATCGGCGCCATGTTTCCCGGCAAGGAGGTCGCGTTCGTCGACCGTGCCGGGATGTCGCGCATCGCGCTGCGCGTGGCCGGCAACCGCTTCGCCACCGTCGAGAGCCAGGTGCGCGCGGCCCTCGCGAAGCAGTACGGGCCTGAGGTGGTGGTGGCGGTATGGGAAGGTCCGCCGACCGGGGGCAGCGCCGCCCTGGAGGAGGCGCGCACGACCGTGGCCACCTTCTCGCTGGTGGTGAACCTGCTCGGCTTCGTGCTGCTGGTCAGCGCCTGCGTCGGCATCCTCGGCATCATGTCGGTGGAGGCCCTCGGCCGCAGCTGCGAGATCGCGGTCGCGCGCGCGGTCGGGGCTTCGAAGGTGGCCGTTGCGCGCGCATTCTGGGTCCGCTCACTGATCACGGTGAGCGCGTCGGCGCTGGTGGGCTGCGGCCTGAGCCTGCTGCTCGCGGCGCCGCTCACCGAGCAGATAGTACCCATCTTCCGCGGCCTCACGGCGGCGGACGTCGCCGGCAACGTGATCACGCTCCGCGCCGCGGCACTGGGCGTCGGAGCGGCACTGGTGATCGGCGGACTGTTCGGCGTGCTGCCCCTGCTCCCGGCGCTGCGCCCCCCTATCGCCGAGGCCCTCGTCGAGTAGCCGACCGCGGCGCACCACCCTCAATGGCCCGGACAGGCCCGCGCTCGGTCCCAGGAGAACGCGCCATCACGGAAGTCCTCGCACCTCTGATAGCCCAAGGGGGGTATGGCGGCTGATCCGGTGCTGCGCCCCAGACTTACGGCCAGGACAGCTCCGAATAGATGGAAAGACGTAGGATGTCGCGCCTTCGGTCGATCATCAGCTGAAATTCGTCAAGGATGTCCCGCCCAAGAAGTGAAGGAAGCTGGAGGCTAGCATCAGGCTTTTGCTCAGCGACGTTTATTTCGACATTGAACGCCAGCCGTCTGCCCTTGCGGTCCTCGAAGATGAGCATTGCATCCTCGGGATACACACCAAGAGACCCCCCCACGCCCTCGCAACTGGTGTAGCCCTTGAGGTGCCCGTAATCGATGCCCAGCTTGTTGGTCGCATCCCATTCGGAAAGCAGGCTTTGGTCAGCTCCTGTATCTACGACGAAGGAGACGTGCGCGTCCTTCTGGAATCGCGGAAATTGGAGACGGACGACGACACGAGGTCGGCCTCGCTCTCCGAAGTGCCCCTGAATTACCACGAGAGCGGCTACAATATCCAGACGCGTGGCTGCGTATCCATATAGTAAATAAAGATTTGACTCCTGGATAGCTGGCGCGCCTCGACCGCCTTGTCCAGCTCATCGAGATTTTCGCCGCTCACCACTATCCGACCTTCGGAAGGATGGACCGACAACGCGATCCATTGGTCAGGGAACTCATCGAGCAACTCGTCAAAGTTGTCAGCGAACTCCCGGGTGGAGCGCTCCAGCGCGACTCTATCCTCGGTAATCTGCGGGATATCGAACTCCGGAGGGACAGGTACCATTCTTGCCGCTGCCATGCCTTGTCTCCTTGCGGGAATGTGTGGGCCGTGCGTCATTGGCCCGCATCCACGTCTGCGCTCGAGTGTTGCCGTACGCGGCCCTCGCGCCGCGTAGCGTCAAGGTCGACCGAGGGTGCCTCGCTACCTATTGTACCACCTGTTGCAACTCCATTCGCTGCGTTGCGCTGCGATCTCCACATCGCACGCCGCCACGACCACACATCAGCGGATGACCCATGACGATTGACACACGCAGCCGCGCGGTCCCTTCAATACCTGCAATCGCGACCGCCAGGGCGTGAGGCGGATAGGCTCTACGTGGCCGAGGATTCCCAGTCGCGGAGGATGGCGTGGGCGGCGTTGTGGCCGGGGGCGCCGGTGACTTCGCCGCCGGGGTGGGTGCCGGCGCCGCACAGGTAGAGGCCGGCGACGGGGGTGCGGTAGCCGGACAGCAGGCGGTGCGGGCGGTTGGCCAGCATCTGGGCCGAGGTCATGTCGAGGTGACGGATGTTGCCGTCGGTCAGCGCCACGCGCTGCTCCAGCTCCTGCGGCGTGAACAGCTCCCAGTCGCGCACCGACTCGCGGAATCCCGGCGCGTACTCGTCGATCACGTCGATGAGCCGCTCGCCGGTCCGCTCGCGCAACTCGTCCCAGGTCCCGTGCCGCGGGCGCACCGGGGCGTAGAGCACCCACACCGACATAACGTGCTTGCCCTCCGGCACCAGCGACCGGTCGAGCACGGAGGGGATCTGGATGTGCATCACCGGCGCCGAGGAAGGGCGGCCGGCGCGGGCGTCGTCGCCGCTGCGCAGAAAGTAGTCCACCGAGGGACAGATACGTATCTGGACCAGCAGCTTCTCGTCGTAGCGGCTGCCGAGGTAGCGGGTGAAGTCCGGCAGCTCATCGAGAGCGGCGTGAAACTTCAGGTAGGAGACCTCGCTCTTGAGCCGGCGCACGCCGGCCACCAGCTCAGGTGCCAGCTCGGCGCCGTCGATCAGCCCCAGGAAGGTGCGCTTGGGGTCGGCGCCGCTGACCACCGTGTCGCACTCGATCCGTTTCCCGTCCGGCAGTTCCACGCCCACCGCGCGGCCGGCGCGCAGCAGGATGCGGGTCACCGGCGTGCCGGTGCGGATCTCGGCGCCCGCGGCGCGCGCCGCCCGCGCCATGGCCCCGGTGATGGCGCCCATGCCGCCGTGCGGGATGCCGAGGTCGGCCGGATCGGTGGACAGGTCGCAGTCGAAGTAGGCCAGCGCCAGGATCGAGCCGGGAGCGCGCGGATCGCAGGCATCCTGGGCGTCGATGAACCCCGCCCGCACCTCCGGTGATGAAAAATGCTCCTCCACCAGGTCGTGCACGTTGCCGGTCAGCATCCGCTCCCACACCGCCTCGTCGGCGCTGCCCCGCACCTGCGCGCTGACCTCGGCCAGGGTGGGAGGATCGGTCAGGAAGTAGCGGTACAGGATGCCCGCGGCGCGGTCCATGAACGCCCGGTAGCGGCGGTACCCCGCCACGTCACCGGGTGCCAGGCGGGCGATCTCCGCCTCGCTGTCGGCGGCGTGGTGCCAGCGCAGCAGGTAGTTGCCGTCGGGGAAGGGCTGGAAGCGGTAGGGGTCGACCGGATGGATGGCGAGGCCGTGCTCCCTGAGCTGCAGGTCGTCGATCACCTTGCGCTGCAGCAGGTGGCAGATGTAGGAGCAGGAGGAAACCCGGAAGCCGGGGAACAGCTCCTCGGTGATGCAGGCCCCGCCGACGAAGTCGCGCCGCTCCAGCACCAGCACGTCGGCGCCGGCGCGCGCCAGGTAGGTGGCGGCCACCAGCCCGTTGTGGCCGGCGCCGAGGACGATCACCGATCGCGCCATGGCCGGGCTACTCCTGCAGTCCGGCGCGGATCCGTGCGGCCAGCGCCTCCAGCGCGGCCGGATCCGACGGCTCGCCGGCCTTGATCGTGAGCAGCCCGTCGCCGGCGGCGCGCGGCTGCAGATGCAGGTGCACGTGCATCAGCTCCTGGCCGGCCGCGGCGCGGTCCGCCAGGTACAGGCTGATGCCGTCCGGGTACAGCGTCCGGTAGAGGGCGCCGGCCAGCCGCTGCGCGGCCTGCAGCAGCGCCGCCGCGAGTTCCGGCGGCAGCTCGCCGGCCACGATTCGACAAATTAGACAGTCAGTCTGACTCATCGCCCTGCCGACAATTATATTAGCAGAGCTCCGATGAGCTCCATCTCTCTCTCCGATAAATTTCAGCCCTTCGTCGACACCCGCACCGGGGCCGGCGTGCTGGCCCGCATCACCCGCATGGCGCTGCGTTTCCGCCTGCGCCTGCTGCTCGGCGTGCTGGCCACGATCGCCGCCGGGTTCGTGCAGCTCCTGCTGCCGCGCTTCATGGGCCAGGCCGTGGACCGCATCCACGACCTGCTGGTCGTCGCCTCGCAGTGGAACCCGGCGACGCGCCACCAGCTCCTGGCGGCGGCGCTGGCGCTGCTTGCCGTCAGCGTGTTCCGCGGCGTGTTCATGGCCTTCTACATGTACCAGGGCGAGTCGCTCGGGCAGCACCTGGGCTATTCGTTGCGCCTGGCCTACTACGAGAAGCTGCAGCGGCTCAGCTTCAGCTACCACGACCGCGTTCACACCGGCGACCTGATGACCCGCGGCATGCTGGACGTGGAAGGGGTGCGCATGTTCATCACCTACGGGCTGCTGCGCACCTTCTACCTCGCGGTGCTGATCGGCTTCGGCACCTACCAGCTGATGGCCACCGACCCGCTGATGGCGCTGGTGGCCTTGAGCTTCGTGCCGATCGTGGGCTGGCGCGCCATCGTGTCGCGGCTGCAACTGCGCGAAAGCTGGTACCAACTCCAGCGGCGGATGTCGATTCTCACCCGGGTGATGGACGAGAACCTGAACGGGATCCGCGTGGTGCGCGCCTTCACCTCGCAGGATCACGAGATGAACAAGTTCGACCGCGCCTCGCGGCGGGCGCTGGTGCTGGCGCGCAAGCGGATCAGGATCCGGGTGCGGAACACCACCGTGATGACCCTCACCTACTATGCTTCCATGTGCCTGGTGCTGCTGGTGGGTGGTCTCAAGGTGCTGAACGGGGACGCCACCGTGGGGCGCCTCACCGAGTTCCTCGCTTTCATGACCATCCTGCAGCTGCCGGTGCGCCAGCTCGGCATGATGGTCAACGCCTTCGCCCGCGCTTCCTCCTCCGGCCAGCGGCTGTTCGAGGTGCTCGACCAGGAGCCCGACGTGGCGGACAAGCCCGGAGCGGCGCCGCTGGCCCTGACCCGCGGCGTGCTGCGCTTCGAGGACGTCGCCTTCTCCTACCGCACCGACGACGGCGACAACGTGGCGCTGCAGGGCGTGTCGTTCGCAGTGGGACCGGGCCAGACCCTCGGCATCGTCGGACCGCCGGGGGCGGGCAAGTCCACCATCGCCCACCTGGTGCCGCGCTTCTACGACGTCACCGGCGGGCGCATCACCATCGATGGCCAGGATGTCCGCGACATCACCCTGGAATCGCTGCGCAATGCCGTGGGGGTGATCCAGCAGGACAGCTTCGTGTTCACCGCCGCCCTGGAGAAGAACGTGGCCTACGGCGATCCCTGGGCCGAGCGCGAGCGCATCGCGCACGCCACCGCATCCGCGCAGCTCGACACCTACGTGCGCAGCCTGCCGCTCGGCTACGACACCCTGGTGGGCGAGCGCGGCGTGTCGCTGTCGGGCGGCCAGCGCCAGCGCCTGTCGATCGCCCGCAGCGTGATGCTGCGGCCGCCGATCATGATCTTCGACGACTCCACCGCGGCCATCGACGCCGGCACCGAGCAGCGCATTCGCGCCTCGTTGCGCGAGGTGACGCGGCAGTGCGCCACCATCATCGTCGCCCACCGGCTCAGCTCGCTGATGCACGCCGACGAGATCCTGTTTCTCGATCACGGCCGCGTGGTTGAGCGCGGCAGCCACGAGGAACTGCTGGCACAGGGCGGCCGCTACGCGGCGCTCTACGAGCTGCAGGCGCGGCGCCCGTCCGCCGACGCCGACGCCGGTGCGGAACCGGCGGCGACTCCCCTCCCAGTCGCCTCCGGGCCCGTCGCGGAGGCCGCGGCCGCAGCCGTAGCGCCGGCGGCCAACGGCGCCGCCCCGGGGGCGCACTCATGAGCAGCACCGGCGCCAGCCCCTCCGAGCAGGTCTACCAGGCGCGGCGCCGGCGCACGGGGGGTGTCCCGCCGCTGGCCGCGGTCGGCTCCCAGGTGAACCGCGAGGAGCAGATGTTCGGCCAGGCCTTCGACGGCGCCGTGGTACGCCGCTTCCTGGCGTTCGTGCGCCCCTACCGCGCTCCTCTGTGGCTGTCCCTTGCGGCGGTGCTGGTATTCACGTTTACCCAGATGGCGATTCCCCTGATCATCCGCGTCGTCATCGACGAGGCACTGCTGGCGGGAGCCGCCTCCACCGCGCAGCGCCTGTTGTTCGGGGCCTGCGCGGTGTTCGCGGCCCTGATCGCGGTCAACTACGTGGCCAACCTGATCCAGGAGTCGGTGGTGGCACGGGTGGCGGAGGTGGTGCTGTTCGACCTGCGCCGCGCCATGTACGCGCACCTGCAGCGGGTGGCGCTGGCGTTCATGGACCGCACCGAGGTGGGGCGGCTGATGGCGCGGCTGCAGGGCGACGTCAACGCCCTGCAGGAGTTCCTCGAATCCACCGTGTTCGCGGTCGGCGACCTGGTGCTGCTGGTCGGCATCATCGTGATCCTGCTGCTGATGAACCTGCCGCTGGGGTTGATGACCCTGGCGATCGTGCCGGCGCTGCTGATCGTGCGCGCCCTGTGGCTGCCGCACGCGCGACGTGCGTTCCTCGGCGCCCGGCAGACCAGCGCCAACGCCAACGGCGCCCTCGCGGAGAGCATCAACGGGGTGCGCCTGATCCAGGAGATGGGCCGCCAGCGGGTCAACTTCGACCTCTACGAGGAAAAGGTGTTCGACACCATGCGCACCCAGATCCGGGCCTCGCGCTACTCGATGATCATGCTGCCCACGGTCGACACCCTGTCGGGCCTGGCGATCGGCCTGGTCGTGGTGGTGGGCGGCGCGCTGACTCTGGGCGGCAGCATCGAGCTGGGGGTGATGATCGCCTTCTTCTTCTACGTGCAGCGCTTCTTCGCGCCGATCCGCTCGGTCACCATGCAGTACAGCATCATGCAGCGCGCCATGGCCTCCGGCCAGCGCATCTTCGAGGTGCTGGACGTGCCGGTGCAGATCGAGGATCGACCCGGGGCGCGCGATCCCGGGGACATCGACGGCTCGGTGGAGTTCCGCAACGTCACCTTCGGCTATGTCGAGGGGCAACCGATCCTGCACGACATCTCGTTCCGGGTGGAGCCGGGCGAGACCGTGGCCCTGGTCGGGCCGACCGGCTCGGGCAAGACCAGCCTCACCGCCCTGGCGCACCGCTTCTACGACGTGTGGCAGGGCCAGATCCTGGTGGGCGGCCACGACGTGCGCGACGTCACCCAGGCCTCCCTGGGGCGCCACATCGGCATGGTGCTGCAGGAGCCGTTCCTGTTCACCGGCACCATCACCGAGAACATCCGCTACGCCGCCAGGGACGCCACCCAGGAGGATGTCGAGCGCGCCGCCATCGCGGTGGGAGCGCACGAGTTCATCACCCGCCTGCCGCAGGGCTACAACACCCTGCTGGAGCAGCGCGGCAGCAACCTGTCCCTGGGGCAGCGGCAGCTCATCAGCTTCGCCCGCGCCATCGTCGCCGATACCCGCATCCTGGTGCTCGACGAGGCCACCGCCAATATCGACAGCTACACCGAGATGCAGATCCAGCGCGCTCTGCGCGGGCTGCTGCACCAGCGCACCGGCCTGGTGATCGCCCACCGCCTCGCCACCATCCGCAACGCGGACCGGATCATCGTGCTGCAGGAGGGCCGCATCACCGAGCAGGGCACCCACGACGAGTTGCTGGCGCTGGACGGGCTCTACGCCGGCCTGTACGGCATGCACTACGCGTCGTTCGACGACCTCCCCGACGAGATGGTCACCACCGCCGCCGCCAAGACCGCGACCTGAGCGCCCGCCGCGCGTGCGGGGGCGGCTCCTCAGTGCCGCGGCTGCTCGTGGACGCATCCCGGCGCCCGTGCTGCACCGTTCGCTGACACACCGCGGCCCGCGCTCGAAGGCGCTCCCCGCGTCGACTCGGGCGCGCCGCAGCAGGCGGTGTCCCGGCCAGCGGCGAACCGGCCTGGTCGAAGTCACGACGTGGGCACGACACAGCCGCGAGGACGCCACCGGTACTCCCGTGCCTTCAGCTTCGCGCTGCCGGCCGTCTCAGGTGTCCTGCAGCAGTCTTTCCAGCGCCGCAGAACGGCGCACCGGATAGGGCGCGGTGCAGCGCAGCGCGCGCACCGGCGGCGGCAGGCTGGCGAGGCTGCCGGCGGCCCGCTCGCGGATCACCGCCAGCGGCTCCCGCGGCGCCACCCGCGCTCCGTCCCGCAGCCGCGCGGCCAACAGCGGCGTGCGCCGTTCACGCGGCGCGCTCGGTGCGCCGGCCGCGGGCCGCTCGCCCGCACTCCCGCCTGCGACCGCCGCTGCTTCGGCTTCCTGCTCCAGGCACAGCAGATCGGCGGTGGCGGTGGCGCCCACGCCCACGTAGCAGCGTAGCACCTGCTTGATGCCGGGCAGGGTTGCCTTGCCGGGCTCCTCCGAGCGCTTGACCGCGGGCTGCCAGTCGCCGCCGCGGCGCACCGCCACCAGCTTGTAGACCCCGCCCAGGGCCGGGTCGCCGTGGGCGGTGACCAGGCGCGTGCCGACGCCCCAGGCGTCGATGGGAGCGCCCTCCCGGTGCAGCTCCTCGATGCGCGCCTCGTCCAGGTCGCTGGACACCACGATACGGGCGGCCTGCAGGCCCGCCGCGTCCAGCCGTTCCCGCACCGCGCGGCTGAGGCGTCCCAGGTCGCCGCTGTCCAGCCGCACGCCGAAGCCGCTGCCGCCGCGCGCCTGCAGGTCGCGCAGCACCGGAATCGCGTGCGGAATCCCGCTGTCCAGGGTGTCGTAGGTATCCACCAGCAGGATCGCCCGCTCCGGGTAGAGCTGGGCGAAGCGGGCGAAGGCCGCCTGCTCGTCGCCGAAGGCCTGGACCCAGGAGTGGGCCATGGTGCCGCTCACCGGGATCCCGTAGCGCTCCCCGGCGGCGACGTTGGAGGTGCCGTCCACGCCGCCGACGTAGGCGGCACGGGCCGCCGACATGGCCCCGTCCAGCCCCTGCGCGCGGCGCAGCCCGAACTCGTACACGCGCCCGCCGGCCGCCGACTGCACCACCCGCGCCGCCTTGGTGGCGATCAGGGTCTGGAAGTTGACCACGTTGAGCAGCAGGCTCTCCAGGAGCTGCGCCTCGGTGAGGCGCGCGGTCACCCGCAGCAGCGGCTCGCCGGGGAACATGGCGGTCCCCTCCGGCGGCGCGTGCAGGGCGCCCCGAAACCGCCATTCCTCCAGGAAGCGGAGGAACTCCGGCCGAAACGGACCCAGCCGCTTCAGGTACTCCAGCTCGGGGGAGTGGAAGCGCAGCGCCGCGGCCGCGTCGACCACGTCTTCCAGGCCCGCGGCCAGCGCGTAGCCGCCGCCGAACGGCGGGCGCCGGAAGAACAGCTCGAAGGCGACCTCGGGATCGTGGCGCTGCAGGAAGTAGCCCTGCACCATGGTGAGCTGGTACAGGTCGGTGGCGAGGGCGGAGACCACGCCGGATGGTTCGGTCAGGAGATCCGTACGCCGGCCGCGCGCATCTCCGCCACGGCGCGCTGCACGTTGCCGGGCGGCAGATCCACCCCGCGGCAGGCACCGGTGAGCACTTCGGCGGCGAATCCCAGCCGCGCCGCGTCGAGGGCGGAGTAGCACACGCAGTAGTCGGTGGCCAGGCCGCACAGCGCCACCTGGCGCACCCCAAGCGCTTCGAGGTAGCCGGCCAGCCCGGTGGCGGTGCGGCGGTCGTTCTCGAAGAACGCCGAGTAGGAATCCAGCACCGCGCGCACCCCCTTGCGCAGGATCAGGTTGACGCGGCCGGTGTCCAGGCCGGGATGCAGCGCCGCCCCGGGGCTGCCCTGCACGCAGTGGTCGGGCCACAGCGTCTGCTCGATGCCGTCGATGCGGACGCTGTCGTAAAGCGCGGCGCCGGGGTGCTGGGAGGCGAACGAGCAGTGGTCCGCCGGGTGCCAGTCCTGGGTCGCCACCACCAGGTCGTACTCGGGCATCAGCCGGTTGGCCGCCTCCACCACCGCGTCGCCCTCGGTCACCGCCAGCGCGCCGCCGGGGCAGAAGTCGTTCTGCACGTCGATGACCAGGAGTGCGCTACTCATCGCGCTAAGCTACACCCGCCCCGCGCCAGAGCGCAAACCGGCCATAAAAGCCCGCAACGGACTCCGGGGCTACGGGACGAACGGGACGACTGCTTGACCGCGGCCGAGGAATCATTGTCATTCATGCCGTCGAAATAATCCCCGTACGATCCTGACGTCGGGTACCACAGAGGAACCATCACGATCCGAGGACGACGGCGCGGACGGGGTCGGCACGCCAATCGCGCCATGCTCGACTTTGACAGGTTTGCGAAGAACTGTAAGAACGTATCTCATGGCGACCAGCAGAACTACGTACAAGTACCACTTCAAGTTGGGCAACAAGATCGTCCACACTGGAATCACCAAGGACCTTGATCGCCGTGAGGCGGAGCATCGGCGCAAGGAGGGCTGGGAAACGGGGCACATCACGCAGGTCGGAGTTCGTACCACGTCGGAAGCAGCGAAGCAGTGGGAAGACGAACAGCGCAATCGAGGCAAGCCAACCGGTCCGTAGAAACCGCCATCGGAACTCAACTGTCGGCGGCGCCCGAGGAGGGGGACGCGTAGCGGAGGGCACAGGCCACGCCGATCGCCGCCAGCGCCGCGCCCGCCAGCGCCGCCAGCAACACGCCCGCGAACTCGCCGGCGGGCACCTGTCCCAGCTCTGCTGGCGGCACCTTGGGCACCGCGTGGAGGGGCAGGGAGCCGGCGTCGGTGCCCGGTGGCAGCGCCAGGAACGGCCACAGGCGGCGCAGCGAGCCCAGCATCAGGCCGCTGAGCGCCGCCAGGGTCACCCCGCGGGCGCGGCGCAGCAGCCAGGTGATCAGCTTGCTGACGGTGCCCAGACCGAGCAGCACGCCGGCCTGGAACACCAGCAGCGGCAGGAGCTGTGGCGCGCCGCGCGTCAGGTCGCGGATCACGTCGATCAGGTAGGGGTAGGGGCCAAGCACCAGCAGCACGAAGGCGCCGCTGACCCCGGGCAGCACCATCACCGCGGCCCCGATCGCGCCGCTGAGGCCCAGGAACCAGAGCGCCGGTTCGGCGGCGGCGCGCACCGGCAACCCCAGCAGCAGGACCGCGCCGGCGGCGGCCAGCAGCAGCGCCGCCACCTGCGGAAGACGCCAGCGGCCCACCGCGCGCAGCGGCAGCACCACCGCCACCGGCACCACGCCGCAGAAGAAGGCCAGCGCCAACCCCGGCGCCGCGTCCAGCAGCGCCCCAACCGGGTGGCTGAACAGCAGCGGCGCACCCACCATCCCGGCCCCCAGCACCAGCGCGAAGCGCCACGGCACGCCACGCCAGGCGGCGGCCACCCGCGCCCACCGGCCGCCACCACCGGCGCCGGCCGGCAGCAGCAGCGCCCACACCACCTCCACCAGTGCCGCGAGCGCCGCCACCAGCCGCTCGTAGATGCCCAGGATCAGGGCCAGGGTGCCGGCGCTGACCCCCGGCACCAGCTCGACGACGCCCATGCCCATGCCGCGCAGCAGGGTAAGCAGGTCGCTGCGCCACTCGGAACCGGCGCCGGCAGATCGTTTCACGACGCCCAGTGTGCCCGATCCCGGCCATCGCTGCAGGGCGCGAACCTGCGCGAACCGGCAGCAGTCGGAGTCGGCTCCACGAATCTACCGTTGCTGCGACGCCTGGGTGGACGGCGGCGTGGCGGGGATGAAGGCGGCGGCCGGGAGCTGCTGGCCGCGCTGCCGGCGGAGTCGTGGCAGCCGCGCGCGGCGTTGATCGGGCACGCCCACATCGACGTGGTGTGGCTGTGGCCGGAGACGGCCACGCGGCACAAGAACGTACACTCCTTCGCCACCCAGCTCCGGCTGCTGGATGCCTACCCCGAGATGGTGTTCGCGCACAGCACGCCGGCGGTGTACCGCGCGGTGCAGGAGGATGCGCCCGCGCTCGTCCCGCAGATCAAGCGCCACCTGGCGGCGGGGCGCTGGGAGCTGATGGGCGGCTTCGAGGTGGAGCCGGACGCGCCCGCGGAGTTGCTCGGGGTACCGGCGCCATGATCGCGGCGCGGATTTCAGTTATGTGGTACGCCGGTCCAGCTCGCCCTCGCGCAGCCCGGCGGCGAAGGGTTCCGGCCTGGTGTACGGGGTAGTCATCGCCAGCGGTGCGTCGCTGGCCGCCGAGCGCACCACGCCCTCCATGATCTCCAGCACGTGGTTGGCGCGCTCGCCCGAGGCGCGGTGCGGCCGGCCCGCCAGCAGCGCGGCCGCCATCTCCGCCACCCCCAGGCCGCGCCAGGAGCCCGCGGCGTAGGGGCGCTCGGTCACCATGGCGTGCCAGTCGCCGCCCTCCGGTCCCTGCCGGTACAGGTCGAACTCCGCCTCGTAGTGGTTCCAGTGCGGCAGCCGCAGGGTGCCCTCGGTCCCGTACACCTCCATCACCGGCAGCTTCGAGGCCCAGATCTCCCAACTGATCATCAGGTTGGCCATGGCGCCCGCCGCGAACTCCAGGGCGCACACCAGGTGGGTTGGGGTCTGCACCTCGATCCTCTCGCCGTAGCGCGGCTCGGTGAGCACCGTGCGGTCGGGGATGCCGATCTGGGCCCGCGCCGACACCGTCTTGACCGGCCCGAACAGCGCCAGCAGCGCGGTGATGATGTACACGCCCTGGTCGAGCATCGGTCCCGCCCCCTTCTCGTAGAAGAAGTGCGGGTTGGCGTGGTAGGCGTCGGGACCGTGCCCGGCCACCGTGCCGAAGGCGGCCACCAGCCTGCCGATGGCGCCCTCGTCGACCAGTTGCCGGCAGTGCTGATGCCCGCCCGCGAGAAAGGTGTCGGGGGCGCAGCCGACGCGCAGCCCCTTCTCACCGGCCCGGCGCAGCACCGCCTGCGCCTCCGGCAGGGTGATGCCGAGCGGCTTTTCGGAGTAGACGTGCTTGCCGCGGTCCAGCGCCGCCAGGTTGAGCTCGGCGTGGGTCGCCGGGATCGTCAGGTTGAGCACTAGGTCGGTGTCGTCGCCGCGCACCAGCTCGTCCACGCTGCAGGCGCGGCCGAAGCCGTACTCCGAGGCCACCCGCCGCGCCCGCTCCGGCAGCAGGTCGGCGCACGCCGCGAACGCCACGTGGTCGAACCGCTGCAGCGTCTCCAGGTAGGAGTCGCACACCATCCCGCAGCCGATCACCCCCAGGCGAACCTTGTCCCCGTTTGCGTTCATCGCGCCGGAATGTAGCCCCGCACGCAGCCGCCCGCAAGGGCCGACCGGCGCTGAGCGCCTCGCCGCAGGCCCACGAGTGGCAACTCCGGCGCCGGAGCGCGCATCCCACGTGCCGCGCGCCGCCCGCGCCTACGCGGATCCGGTCTCTCCCGTGCCAGCACCGACGAACAACTCGGCGAGCAGGTCCAGCTTCTCGGAGACCTCGTCGGGAATGCGGTCCAATGGAAGGAACTCGACGAGCCGGTACAGCTCGCCCTTGCGCAGCAGCATGGCGTGCCCCAGCCGCCCCGCGAGGCGGCGAAAGAACTCCTCGGCAAACGCACTGAGCTTGAGGCGTTCGGTGCGGGCCTCCCACAACAGCCGGCCGGTGGCTTCGTCGGCACCCTTCCAAACCGCGAAGTCCTGGTCCCGGCCACCAAATACATGTTCCCGGATCGCAGCGTCCAGGGCCTCGTCTATGTCGCTTTCGAACCCGCCGAACAACGGCGTGTCGTGGTAGTGGTTCTTGGCGAAGGCACTCAGGGTGCCGGGCGTAACGACATAGTTTTCACACTCGTACCGTTGCCAGTAACAGATCCGGAGCCCACCCTCGTCAGAGTCCTGTCGCCCGCGGCCGTCGTTGTCGAGAATGGCCAGCCCTTTCAGTTCGGGCACCATCCCGCGCAGCGCGTGGAAGTGTTGCTGCGGGGTCACCCCGAATCCTCCTTCCACGCGCGCCAGCTCCGAGTCCACGCTGGTGTCCGGATAGTTGTCCGCGACGTAGAACGTATTGATGCGCTCATCCCAGCTCGTGGCCGCGGAGTGCCCGATCCGGTTCGCCAGCGCTCTAAGAATCTCCACATCGGTACCACCCTCGACATAGAGCACGTAACCACGTTGGCGAGCGCGGACATAGTGTTCCGCACCGTAATGCCGCAGCGAATTCTTGATCGCAGTCTTCGCCGCTACGTCGTCGGCTTGACCGGCCAGTAACAGGGTGAGGTTGTGGTCCCGCGCTTCGTCCAGGATTACTTCCGAGTGGGTAACGAGAATGACCTGGGACTCATTCTGGGCGGCGAGCTCGCGCAACAGTACGTAGACCTGCTTCTGGCGCAGAATTTCCAGGTGCGCGTCCGGTTCGTCGATCAGGATTACGCTGCGGCGATGCGAGTAGAGATAGGCGAACAGGAGCAGCATCTGTTGCAGTCCGCGGCCCGCCACCGCGATGTCGAGCGGCTCTCGGACCGGGTCCTGCCGGTAGAACAGGTCGATACTCCCCCTGGCGGTCTCTTCCGGGACGCTGAACCGGACGTTGAAGAGGCGCTCCATCCATCCGACGATTCGCCCCCAGTCCTCCTGACTCCCCTGATACACCAGCAGGCACAGGTTGCGCAGCACCTGCGCCGTCTGGCCCTGCCCCAGCAACACGTCGATCCGGCCGCGCTGCAGGACCGGCTCCTCGGTCTCCAGTCCCGACATCGGGTAGAGCAACTCGACGTTGAGCGCGGCGGCGGTGGCGATGAGTTCCGGCCGTTCCAGGGTCGTTGCGTCGGGACTGCAGTACACGAGGTCCTCTCCCTGGTTGCGAAACCTCATGGTCACCGGCTCGACCTTGTTGTCGTGCAGTACGCCGAGCGTAATGCGCAGAGGAATGTCCGTATTGCCCGTGCGCACCGCCGCGTTGTGCCAGAAGTAGCGCGTACGCTGCACCGGCACCGCAACGATGTTGAGGCGGTTGAGCGAGGTCGACGTCCGGTTTTTGGGCGGCGCCTTGCCCTTGCTCGCGTGCCACGCGCGGACCGCCTGCGACCACAGCGCAATCGCCTGAATGGCCGTGGTCTTGCCGCAGTTGTTGGGTCCGATCAGCACCGCCGGGTGATCCAACTCGATGCGCTGTCGTTCGCCGAACCGTTTGAAGTTCCGGATCTCCAGGTAGTGGAGGAGCTTCATCGCGCCGGAACGTGGCGCCCCACGCCGCCGCCCGCAAGAGCCCGGCGCACCGAGCACCGGGCCGCGGACCGCCGAGGTCGCGTCATCATCGGCCTATCTGCCGGTGTACGCCCGATACCCGCGGCGCCGCCGGTGACGACCGCAACGTTCCCCGCCAGCAGGCGGCGGTCAGCGGAGGCTGGCACCGGGGGCCGGGCCCCAGGCCGGCGGCTCGGCGGCGCCGGCGTAGACCGGGATCAGCGGGCGGGTGATCGACCGGGTCTGCGTTACCCAGTCGGACCATTCGGGAGTGTCGGTGATGTGGCGTGCGACCAGTGCCTGGACCTCCGCCGGCAGGTCGTCGTAGGCGGGCCAGTACCAGATGGTAAGCACGGTGCGCCAGCGCTCGCTGCGGTTGCCGTGCGCCGCGTGCAGGAGGCGGGCGTCGCCGATCACCACGTCGCCCGCGCGCACCGGTACGTCGATCTCGCCCTCGGCGTGCCGAAACGCGGGATGGTCCAGCGCCACGTTGCGTATCACGTCGTTGTGCCGGGTAGCGCGCGGGTCTTGATCGTGCAGGGGGTGGCGTTTGCGGTGGGAGCCGGGAATCAGCCGCAGGCAGCCGTTGTCGCGGCTGGTGTCGACCAGGTAGTACATCAGGAAGAACTGCTGCGGCTGATCGGTGTAGCTGATGGGATGGTCCCACAACACGCCGTCCTGATGCCAGTGCAGCGGCGGGCTGTGCGGCGGCTTGCTGATCACGAAGCCGCTCCACACCCGGGGCCGGTCGAAGCCCAGTTCCGAGAACGCCGCCAGCGCGGCCGGATGCACCAGCAACTCGGTGAATGCCGGATGCGGATGCGTCCAGTAGGGGATGATGCTGCCCCGCGCCCGGTTCTCGGCGAAGTGGGCGGGATCCACCTGGGCGAGGGTCCATTCGCTCATGGCGTTGAGCCGTGCCACCGTCTCGGGATCCAGCACCTGCTCGAACACGCAGAACCCGTCCCGGATCAACTGCTCGCGCTTGGCGGTAGCGGTAATCGGCATGACGGATTTCGACCCTACGGGCGACCTCAGGAGCTGTCAACCTTGCAGGACCAGGCTGCGGCAGACTGCGGTGCGCGGCCTCGCGCCGCCGCGCCAAATCGAGAGTGTCCGGCCGCACCCCGACATGGGATAATCGGCCTCATGGCAGCCGAGATTCCGGATCGCCTGGTGGTGTTCACCTTCGACGACGGCAAGCGTTCCAACGGCGAGTTCGTGGCGCCGCTGCTGGAGCGTTACGGCTTCGGGGGGACCTTCTACATCACCGAGGGACTGGGATTCGAGGACAAGGACTACTACCTCACCTGGGAGGAGGTGCGCGAGCTGCACGACCGTGGCTTCGAGGTCGGCAACCACACCCGCAGCCATCGCGACGTCAGCACGCTCGCACCCGATCAACTGGCCGCGGACGTGGAGCACATCGACCGCCGCTGCGCGGAGTTCGGCATCGCCCGGCCGCAGACCTTCTGCTATCCCGGCTACCACACCGACGCCCGGGCGGTTGCGGTGCTGGCCGAGCGCGGCTTCGCCTGGGCGCGCTGCGGCTGCGAGCCCACGCCGCCCGACGGCTACCACACCGGCGGCTGCGGGCCGACCTACGACCCGCGCCTCGACCACCCGCTGCTGGTGCCCACCACCGCCAGCTTCGGCCCCGCGGTGGACCTGGGCGCCCTGACCTGGGCCGCGCAGCAGGCGCGCGACGGCTGCGCCGCGGTGATCACCTTTCACGGCGTGCCCGACCCGCGCCATCCGTGGGTATCCATCGAGCCGCAGACGTTTCGCGACTACCTGAGCTGGCTGGCCGATGGCGGCTACACGGTGATCGCGTTGCGCGACCTGTCCCGCTACGTCAGCGTCGCCGAGCCGCCGGCCGACCCCTACGCGGCGCAGCGCCGGCGCCAGGGCACCAGCTACGGTCCGCGCGCCAGCGCCGGCTGAAGACCTAACCACGGCGAGACCACCAGACCAACGCTGCGGTCCACCGCTCCCAGCACGGATACTGGAGAAAAAAATGCTGATTGTGGGCGTTTGGGGGTTGACACGGTTCCTGGCGGCCGATTGCGGCACCTCCCCGATCCTGCCGATTCCGCGCTCGTTTCCGCCTTCAGCGCGCGCTCACGGGCGGCGCGCCGCGTTGGGGGCCCCGAACGTCCAAATCGGGCGAACGGGCCGTCCAGGGCCCAGCACGGGGGCGCCGAAAACCGGGTGTACGATGGTGTCATGGTACCAGAGACCAGCACCCGGTCCGGGCCGTCGACGCCGGTAGCACCGCCCGAACGGACGACCACCGGGCAACCCACGCCAGCGGTGACCACCGCGTTGATGGCACCCGGCGCGAGCGATACCACGACGCCGCCACAATCCTTCGAGGCGGCCGACCTGGACCGGCTCGGGAACCGCATCGCCGAGCTGTCGGCCCGCATCCAGGCCGCCACCTACGAGCTGCTGTGTTACTTGCGCGAGTTCGACCGCCACCACGGCTGGGAGGGCTTCCGTTCCTGCGCCCACTGGCTCAACTGGCGCATCGGCCTCGACCTCGGCGCCGCCCGCGAGAAGCTGCGCGTCGCTGCCGCGCTGGCCGATCTCAACCATCTTTCCGCGGCCATGGCCTGCGGCCGCCTTTCCTACTCCATGGTACGCGCCCTGACTCGAGTGGCCACCCCCGACAACGAGGCGCGGCTGATCGCGGTGGCCTGCTGTGCCACGGGCGCGCAGGTGGAGCGGCTGGTGCGGGCGTGGCGGCAGGCGGACAACGAGGCGCAGCCGGACGCCGAGCAGTTGCGCCTGGCGCGGCGCACGCTGAGCACGCGGGTGGACGAGGATGGCATGGTGGTGCTGCGGGCGCGGCTGACGCCGGAGGTGGGCGCGGTGGTGCTGCGCGCCCTGGAGGCGGCGCTGGAGCAGGTGCCGGCAGCAGCGGAGGATGCCGCAGACGGAGACCAGCCGAGCATCGCGCAGCGGCGCGCGGACGCACTGGGGCTGGTGGCCGAGAGCGCGCTGGCCGGCGGGCTCGATCCGGGCAGCCCGGGCGACCGCTTCCAGGTGACCGTGCACGTGGAGGCGGAGACCCTTTGCTCCCGCGAGGCGGCTGGCGCCGTGGCGGACACTTCCGCGGAAACGCGCACAACCGCCCCGCCAGCGGACGCGGCTGCGGACCAGGCGCCCGTCGAGTCCGCGGGCGGTCCCCACCTGGTCGCAGACCCACGCTGCGGCGCTCCCGCGCCCGCGCCCGACGCCGGGCAGGCGGTCATTGAACAAGCGGGCGGCATCCACGTCGGCAAGGAGGCTGCGCGCCGCATCGCCTGCGATGCCGGGCACGTGGTGCTGCGCCACACCCCGGACGGCGGTGTGCTCGACGTCGGCCGCCGCACGCGCACGGTCCCCACCGCGCTGCGTCGTGCCCTCGAGGGCCGCGATCACAACCAGTGCCAGTTTCCCGGCTGCAGCTCGCGCCGCTGCGACGCCCATCACGTCGTCCATTGGGCGGACGGCGGGAAGACCCAGCTCTCCAATCTGGTCAGTTGCTGCCGATTCCACCACCGCCTGGTGCACGAGGCGGGGTTTCAGGTGGTGGCGGACGGCGCTGGGGGGTTCCAGTTCCTGCGCCCCGATGGCACTCCGCTGCCAGCGGTGGCGCCGGCGCCGCGCTGGCAGGGTGCCGGGGAACCGCTGGCGCCGACCGTGGCGCGGCTGGCGATGGCCGGAATCAGCATCGGTCCGCATACCGCTACCCCGGAGTGGTATGGCGAATCGCTGAACGTGGTGGGGGCGCTGGACGCGCTGTGGGAGCCGCAGGTTCGGGAACCTCCGGCTGCCGCGGCGCGCGGCGACCGCGGCGACGCTTGACACGTGCCCGTTCAAGGGTCCTTGTCGGCGAAGATGGCGCGGTAGCTGGCCGGGTCATGGCCGGGGGTTGGCCGGGGTTGCGGGGTATGGCGCGACGCGTCCGCCATCGGTATACTGCCCTCGTTATGAGTGCGCGCTACGAGAGCCCGCTGACCGTAAGCGAGGCCACCGATCTGCTCGGCCAGAATCCCGGCGCCCGGGTACTGGCGGGAGGCACCGATCTCATGGTCGCCATGCGCCTGTCCCGCACCATCCCCGAGCTGATCGTAGACATCAAGAATATCGCCCAGACCCGGGAGATCTCCCTCTCCGACGACGGGCTGGTGCTGGGCGCCGCGGTGCCCTGCGTCGACCTGACCGACCACCCCACGTTGCGGAAGAGCTATCCCGGCCTGGTGGAGTCGGCAGAGCTGATCGGCTCCTCCCAGATCCAGAGCCGGGCCAGTCTCGGCGGCAACCTGTGCCATGCCTCGCCGGCGGCGGACACCGTGCCGGCCCTGGTGGCGCTGAGCGCGGTGTGCCGGATCGCGGGTCCGGGCGGCGAACGCCGGGTGGCGGTGGAGGACTTCTGCACCGGTCCCGGCGTCAACGTGCTGGGCGACGGGGAGTTCCTGGTGGCGTTCGAGATCCCGGCTCCGGGAGCCGCCTCCGCCGATGCCTACCTGCGCTTCATCCCGCGCAATGAGATGGATATCGCGGTGGTCGGATCGGGGGTCAGCGTGACCCTGAACGGCTCCGGCACCTGCAGCGCCGCGCGCGTGGCGCTGGGGGCGGTGGCACCCACGGTGATCCTGGTACCGGAGGCGGCGGACGCACTCATCGGAACGGCCCTCGAGGACGCCGACCTGGAGCGTGCGGCCGCGGCGGCGTCGGCGGCGTCACGGCCGATCACCGACCGCCGCGGAACCGCGGAGTTCCGGCGCCACGTCGCCGGAGTGCTCACCAAGCGCGCCGCCGCCGCGGCACGCAACCGGGCCCGCGCGCGCTGACCGGGCCAACAAAGAGAGGCAAACGACTATGCTACAGACTCACGTACAAACCACCATCAACGGCGAGCCCACCGAATTCCTGTGCGAGGCGCACCTGAGCCTGCTCGACGTGCTGCGCGACAAGGTCGGTCTCACCGGCACCAAGGAAGGCTGCGCCACCGGCGATTGCGGGGCGTGCACCGTGGTGATGGACGGCAACATCGTGTGCTCCTGCCTGGTGTTCGCGGTGGAGACAGCCGGGCACGAGATCGAGACGATTGAAGGAGTGGCCAAGGATCAGCAGCTCCACCCGGTGCAGCAGCAACTGCTGGAGCACGCCGGCCTGCAATGCGGCATCTGCACCCCCGGAGTGGTGGTGGCGGCCAAGGCACTGCTGGAACGCAATCCCGATCCCACCGAGAAGGAGATCCGCTACTGGCTGTCCGGCAACCTGTGCCGCTGCACCGGCTACGACAAGATCGTGCGCGCGGTGCAGGACGCGGCGTCGGTGCTGCAGGCCCAGGGCTGACCGGGCCCGACAGCGCGAGCCGATGGCCCAGGTGGAGATTCCGACGCGGTTGCTGCCGCGCACCGGCGGTACCAGCCGCCTGGAAGTGGAGGGGCGCAACGTGCGCCAGGTGCTGCGCGCCCTCGACGAGAAGTTCCCCGGGCTGGTCGACGAGTTGAAGGCCACCACCGCGATCGCCATCGACGGCGAGATCATCGGCCAGCGCCTGGAGGACGCGGTGCTGGAGCGGGTGCAGCCTGACAGCGAGGTGTACTTCATCCCCGCCGTAGCCGGCGGCTGAACCCGCCCGCACAGGATCGCACCCGGCTCCGCGCGGGTACGGCGCCCACGGTCGCCGCAGCCCCCGATCATACGGCACCATCGAGAGCTGCAAGATGGACGAACTGCACAGCATCATCGAGCGTGTCGCCGCCAGCCCACCGGGGCAGGCGTGCGCGCTGGCGACCCTGGTGCACGTCGACGGCTCCAGCTACCGCGGGGTCGGGGCGCGGGCGCTGGCCCTGCCCGACGGCGACACCATCGGCCTGATCAGCGGCGGCTGCCTGGAGGGCGACCTGCTGGAACGTGCCGGCGAGGTGCTGGCCGACGGCCGCGCGCGCACGGTGCGCTACGACTCCACCGCCCCCGAGGACGCACTGCTGGGTCTGGGCCTGGGCTGCAACGGGGTGGTCGACGTGCTGCTGGAGCGGGTGCAGGCCACCGACGCTGCGCCCGCCGGCCGCTACCTGCCGCTGCTGGAGCAGGCCCGCTGCGCCGGCCGGCGCAGCGCCCTGGCGACCGTCTACCGCTCCCCCGAAGCGGGCGAGGTCGGCGCCCGCCTGGCGCTGGTCGAGGAACCGCCGGCGGCGGGTGCTCCGGCGGGTGCTCCGGCGACGGACGTCCCGGCCGCGGACGCCCCACCGCCACCGCCGCGCCTGCACGACTTCGGCCACCTGCGCAGCGCGTTGCGCGAGGCACTGAGCCGCGACCTGTCCGCGCTGCTGAGTGGCGGCCGCTCGCACTCGGCCACGTACCGGGTGGAGGGCGAACCCGTGCAGGTGCTGTTGGAGCTGGTGGAGCCGCCGCTGGCCCTGACGGTGTGCGGCGCCGGTCCCGACGCGGAGCCGCTGGTGACCCTGGCCGCCAACCTGGGCTGGGCGCCGGTGGTGTTCGACCACCGCGCCGCGTTCGCCAGACCGGAGCGGTTTCCCGGCGCCGCCCGCGTGGCCACCGGCGCGCGCGAGGAGTTCGCCGCCGCGGTGCCGCCGCGCGCCGGCGAGGTCGCGGTGCTGGTGACCCACAGCTACCCCACCGACCTGACCTACCTGGAGCAGCTCGCCCCGCGCGACCTGCGCTACATCGGCGTCCTGGGGCCGCGCCGCCGGCTGGAGCGGTTGCTGGAGGAGCTCGGCCAACGCGCGCCGGCGGCGGGCGCCCTGTACGGCCCGGCCGGCCTGGACATCGGCGCCGATACGCCGGCCGAGATCGCGCTCTCCATCGTGGCCGAGATCCGGGCGGTGCTGGCCGGCCGCGGCGGCGCCCCGCTGCGCGAGCGCCCGGAACCGATTCACAGCGCCACCGGCGGCGCTGACGTAGGCGGGAGCGGGACGCGGGTCTCGGCCGGCCCGAGTGGGGCACCCGGCAGCTGCAGCGCCGGTTCCTGAGCGGGACGTGGCAGGTGGCGCCGGCAGCGAGCGCGTGGCGGGGGTGATCCTGGCCGCCGGCGCCTCCCAGCGGCTGGGCCGGCCCAAGCAGTTGCTGCGCTACCGCAACGAGACCCTGATCCACCGCACCGCACGCCTGGCGCGCGCCGCTGGCCTGACACCGCTGCACGTGGTGGTGGGCTACCGCGGCCGCGAGGTGGCCGCCGGCCTCGGCGACCTCGGCCCAGCCGTGGCGCTGGTGAGCAATCCGGACTGGAGCGCCGGCATGGGCGGCTCGCTGGCGCGCGGGATCGCCAGCCTGCCGGACGCCGCCGGCGCCGCGCTGGTGCTGGTGACCGATCAGCCGCACCTCTCCGGAGCGGTGCTCGAGGCGATCCTGGAGCGCTACCGGAGCGACGCGGCGCCGCTGGTCGCCTGCCGCTACGGCAGCGGCGCCCTCGGCGTCCCGGCGCTGTTCGCGCGCCGCTTCTTTCCGGAGCTGGCCGCACTGGCCGGCGACCGCGGCGCCCGCGCCCTGTTTACGCGCCACGCCGCCGCTCTGACCACGGTCAGCTTCCCGGCCGGCGATGCCGACATCGACACCCCGGCCGACGCCGAGACCCTCGCCGCCGAGGGATCAAAATAAGCGCCCCCTGCCTGTTGCCGGACGTGCGCGCGGAAGGATACACTTGCTGTAACGCGCCTAGGTTGAGCCGCCATGCGTCTCACGCGGGACCTTCCGGTCCCGCCCTAAGGCGCTATTTTTTCCATGAGAATCTGCTACTTGGACGAGTCCGGGACGCCAGCACTGTCGGGGCAGACTAACCACTTTGTGTTCTTGGGTCTTTCCATACTAGATAGTTCTTGGAAGAACAGAGACGCTGAAATCACGGGGATCAAGCGTAGGTATCAACTTGAGGGGAGTGAGATCCATACCGCATGGCTCGCAAGACGTTACCAAGAGCAAGAGGTTATACCAGCATTCCAAGACCTGACATACTACGAACGCCGTACTGCCGTGCAAACGGAACGGAACACGCGCTTGGCCCGTCGGACGGCGATCCGTGGCCGGAATCAGGTCTCCACGCTCCGCAAGAACTTCGCGAAGACGGATGCCTACATTCACCTAACGCACACGGAACGACACTCATTGCTGTCCGAGTTAGCTGATGCGGTGAACGGGTGGAACGACTGCTTCCTGTTTGTGGAAGCGACCGACAAGACGGCGTTCGCCCGAGTCCCGCCAAGGTCGCCACCCTTCGAGGAAGGATTCACACAGGTCGTTAGCCGATTTCACAGATGCCTAGAAGCGGAGCAGCAGACCGGTTTGCTGGTTCAGGACAACAACCCGACCGTCTCGCGGCGCCTCACGGATCTGATGCGACGCTTTCACGAAGAGGGCACGCGGTGGACGTCGCTACCGAGAATTGTCGAAACCCCACTCTTCGTTGACAGTCAACTCACGAGTTTGGTTCAGATGTCGGACCTTTGCGCGTACGCTACCCGCAGGTACCTCGAAAACAGCGAGAGGACGTTGTTCGACAAGATTTCATCGCGCTTTTACAGGGTAGGCGACCGCATGGTTGGAGCCAGACACTACGTCGGACCCTCGCGACGGTGTAGCTGCGAATTCTGCCGGCAGCACTAGCTGACCACTGCTTCCGTCAGCATTGCGGAAAGGTTCGGCCATGGCAACGTGATAAGAGCCTGTCTGAGAGGATTGCGTCGGTCGGCCCCTCGACGGCAGCGGCAATCCGTAGCGGCTCAGACATCCGGGACGCCGCCGAGATGGCCCATCACCCAGAGGCGTGACAACGTCCAGCCCTGCTTCGCCTTCTTGAGCAGATCATCGTCGACCGTTACCCGGCGAACCGAAGTGCGGCCGGAACTGGTCCGCGACACCGTAAACAACCGCACGCGGTCATCCTGCAGAGGCAGTCCATCCAGCACGAGCGGATTGTGAGTGGTAAGAAGTATCTGACGCGGCTCGCTGGCGTCCAGATACCATACGCACAGATGCTCGATGAGTGATCGGCGTTATCCACGGCGCACAGCGACGGACTCTCTTCGTGGCCGGAAACGACAGCAAGAAACAGAGCGTACAAGGCTCCTTCAGAAGCGTCATATCCAGACAAGAGACTGCGGTCCTTGCGCATGAACCGATCGCGGAACCGAATCACGGTATCGGTAGATGCTGCTGCCGGCGAGAGTGGGAGCCGGCCTGCTGAGCCCGCACCGAAAGAAGCCGCCCAATCGACCAGACCAAGTACATCGCGACAAACCCGTTGGCTGTGTTCATCCTGGCGCCGTTGTTTGAGCAGCTCCAGGATCGCTCGCGGAAGATCCCCTCCAGACAGTCCCAACGGTTGTCTCGGTTGGGTCTCTGGCGCGACTCCTCGCAAGACCGGAGTGGTCGGGAAAAAAATGACGTAGCCGTGCAACAACTTCAGCAGATCAAGTGCGTCTCCATGGGTGACATCGACTGCCCTCAATGCGGCCATTCCCCGGTCCGGATTGCCCTTCTTCTTCGTTGCGGGAGAACGTCCAACCAAGGGACCGTCGGGGCCTTCCCAATACTCTGTCTTGAATCTCCAGGCGGGCGCCGGATCCTTGAGCGGATTGTGCAACGAGACCTCATACTTCGCTTGCGCAGCGTATGCGCCAAAAGAGATATGAGACGGAATCTTCTCACCGCGTGTTGCTGGAAACGCCGACTTGTACAATCGTGGAACACCCGGACGTACGCCACGCGCCAAGAGACTCTGATCGTCGACCTTGCCGTCCGCCGCCGCCGAGAGCACCCCCATGGCTTCCAGCAAGTTGCTCTTTCCGCTGCCATTGGCGCCGATGAAGACATTGACCATTCCAAGCTCAACGGTCACGTCCTCCAGCGACTTGAATGTTCTGACAGACAGGCTCTCGAGCATACGGATGATCCAGAAAAAACCGGGCACCCACCGAAGTCGTGGAGGTGTTCGGGCTGTCCGGCCACAGTATACCACGCGCCCGCACCTTCCGGTTGCGGAGACCAGCCTGAGGGGGTTTGGCCTGGACCTCGGTCGACCTATAGCTGCGGCGGCGAGTTTGCTGAGCGTGGCGATGTTCCTTGGATTGGGGCTGGTCAGCTTCGGTCTGATGCTGTACCAGTGAGCCATGCACGAGGTTTTGAACCACCCCGTAGTATTCGTGGTGGCGCTACTGTGCGCCGCCATAGCACTGACGATCCCATGGAAGCGATGGAAACGGGAGATCGATGAACGCCGCAAGAACCGGTTACGGGGGCATTCTTTGGCAGCGTCGCGCAAGCCCATGTAGCGCAACCGGCGCCGTGCGCGTCAACCGCCGTCGTCTTCGAACTGGGCCAGACGGCGCTCCAGTTCCGCGATGCGCTCCTCGGCGGCGGCGCGCTCGGCCCGTTGCCGCTCGTGGGCCGCGTCCTGTTCGGCCAGCGCGGCGTCCTTCTCGGCCAGCGCCGCGTCCTTCTCGGCCAACGCGGCGTCCTTCTCGGCGAGCGCCGCGTCCTGTTCGGCCCGCTCTCGCGCCAGCGCCGCGTTCTCGCGCTTCATCCGCCCCCACGTCTCGGTGACCTCGTCCTCCAGCGCCATCGAGTCCGCCACCTCCACGCTCGCCACCGCTCCCTCCAGCCGCCGCAGCACCGGCCGGTAGCGATCCGGTATCTCCCGCTCGTCCACCTCCAGCACGTGCCGGTCGCCCGGCACCCGCAGCTCCTGGTCGAACACGCTCAGCAGCCGCTCCAGGTCCGACCTCCGCCGCGACGCCAGCAGCGGCACCTGCACCACCCAGCAGTCGTGGCTCAGCGCTTCCACGAACTCCTCCCGCTCGCTCAGCCGTTCCCCGCTCACCCCGTCCACGTACTCCCGCGCCACCCGCAGCACCGTCGCCGCCGTGCGCGGCAGGCATTCGCCCAGGATGTAGATCGCACGCAACGGCCGATGCCGCCGCCGCCCGTCCGCCCCCGGGTCGTAGTTGTCGCGGTCCGCGTAGTGGCGGCCCAGGTACTCCCGGAACCGCATCACCTCGTCGGTGAAGCGCGCCTTCTGTACTTCCACCAGCACCCGCAGCCGCTCGCCGGCGACCGTGCGCACCGTCGCCGCGAAGTCCACCCGCCGCACCGTCAGCAGCTCCCCCGACGGACCCGGCGACGGCGCGCGCATCGAGCGCTCCTGTGGCAGCGCCTGCAGGCTCTCCACCTCCTCGTCCAGCACCGCCCCGACCAGCAGACGGGCGGCTGCCTGATCGTCCATCAGGTACTTGAAGGCAGCGTCGTACATCGGGTTGGCGATGCGCATCGCTCCCAAATTAGCTCGCAGGCCGGAAGCCGGCAACAGACGATGAGGGGATCAGAGGGGATCGGGCTCTCATCAGGAGGCTGCGCCGGCGAGCTTGCGGAACAGGTCGCGGAAGATCGGGTCGCGGTGGACGAAGCTGGCACAGCGGATCAGGTGGCGGCGCCGGTCGACGCTCCAGGTGCACTGGTCGGTCAGCAGCGGACTCGGCACCAGCTCGCTCGGCACCCAGCTCGGGTCGAGCAGCCAGGCGATGGTGGCCACGTCCCACAGCACCCGCGACCAGCCGAAGTGGTCGCCGCGCATCTCCTTGTAGCGGGTTGCCAGGAAAGCGCCGAGCTCGCCGTGCGGGGCGACGTGGCGCTCGATCTCGGGGACGCTGGTGAGCAGGTGGCTGGTCACGCCCATGCAGGGGACCAGCACCAGCGGCACGCCGCAGTCGAGCACGGTGCGGGAGGCGGCGAGGTCCTGGCGCAGGTTGAACTCCCGCGTATCAGGCCAGTGCAGGGCGTGGCCGCCCAGCCACACCACCACGATCTTCTCGACCAGCGCCGGCTCCAGCAGCAGCGCCGCGGCGACGTTGGTGATCGCCCCGATCGCCACCACGTAGAGCGGGTCGCCCTCGGGCGCGGCGCGGCCGCGCCCGATCAGGTCACGCACCGCGGCCGACCCGCTCGGCTCGCCCTCGGGGCCCAGGTATTCGGTGGCACCGCGGAAGGCGAAGCCGTCCGGCGAACGGCCGAGGCGCTCCAGCAGGCGCAGGATCTCCCGGTAGCTCAGCTCCATGCCGTGCCGCGGCCCGTCGCAGCGCTCGTTGTAGAACGGGGCGGCGTAGATCGCCTCCACCGCGAGCCGCTCCGGGGAGAGCAGGGCGTGCACCACGGCGAACTGGTCGTCGGTCTCGTTGTAGGTGTCGGTGTCGAGCACCACCCGCACCCGGCCGGTGGGCGGGCGC
The DNA here is from genome assembly GCA_965203905.1 of Spirochaetia bacterium. Lineage (GTDB taxonomy): Bacteria > Spirochaetota > Spirochaetia > SZUA-6 > Bin103 > Bin103. The sequence goes on from CBDBDQ010000005.1 coordinate 1,190,311, forward strand.
AGCCGCTGCAGCCGGGTCGCCTCGGCAATCTTCGGGAACGTCATGGCAACTCCCTCAGCCCTCGTCCAGCCCTCGTCCGGCGGCGGTTCACCACAGGCCGACCTCCGTGCCGGCGCGCCCCAGCTCCTTCCGGTACTCCTCGACAATGCTCTTCAGCGGGTCGGCGGCGCCGAGATGTGCCTTGAGGTCGCTGCGGAGGAACCCGAACGGTTTGTTCAGGAACGCTTCCTTGTCTTCGCTCGCCGCGTAGTCGGCGTAGCTCTCCACGATCCTGAGGGCCCGGTACAGCAGGCCGGTGACGCGTCGGCGCTCGCGCTGATGCCGGGTGAGGTAATAGAGGATGTCGGCCCGATCCACCGCCAGCAGGTTGCGCTCCGCCTCCGCCTCGTCGGTGTAGAAACCGGTGATGAGACCGTGCCACAGCGTCACGTAGATCTTCTGATCGAACTTCCGGCACGGCTTGCAATAGAGTTCCTCGGTCAGCACGCCGGTGGTGATCCCTGCGGCGGAGACCACGTCGCCCACGCGGTAGGTATCCAGGGTCGAGTCGAGGCTCTTGGTCTGCGTGGATGGTACCGGTTGACCGCACTGCACGCAGTCGATCGGCTCGGGAAAGACCAGGGTGTCGAACATGCCCATCCCGCCATCTTGCCGCGCCGTGCCTCACCCTGGCAACAGGCTCCGAGCGGCGGCAAGCGGCGGCGGAGCGAACTTCGGCGCCGAAGTATAGTGACGCATAATGCAAGTACGAGATTGCGGTTGTTGCGTTGCGCGCCCTGAGCCGAGGCGAGTTGCACGATAGTTGGCACGGAGTGTGTGCGGTGGTCGTTCCGTTCCGAGCGCGTCCCTGGTGCGGAACGCGGGAATGGCGGAACGAGAGCGAGTAGGCAGGCGACGGTGCCGGTCAGGCCGGCAGGTGCCAGCCGTTGGGGCCGCGGACGGCGAGGCCGCGCTGTTCGAGAGTTTGGAGGGCGAGACCGAGACGGGCGTTGTTGACGCGCAGGCGTTGCCGCAGGGCGGTCCTGGAGAGCGGCTGGCCGGCGCTGCGGAGAGCGGCGCGCACCGCCTCGGCGAGTGGGGGCGGCGGGGCGGCAGCACTGTCGACGAGCAGCGAGAGGGGCTGGTCGGCGCCGCCGGAGAGGCGCAGCAGGAGCGGGTCGGGAGCGGGAGCGGAGCGATGCTCGACGGTGAGTTGGAGACGGTCGTCGGCACGCCGCACCAGGTAGCAGGCAGAGTCGGTCCAGGCATGCAGATCGGAGGAGCCGCGCAGGGACTGGCCGAGATTGCGGCGCGAGCGCTTGGCCAAGTGGTGGACGAGAACCACAGCGAGTTGATAGCGGCGGTTGATGGCGCGCAGAAAGCCGAGCAGGGAAGAGATGTCTGAAGCGCTGTTCTCGTCGAGACAATGAAGTCGGACCAGGGGATCCAACAGCAGTAGTGCCGGGCGGATCCGTTGCACGGTCTGGTCGAGAGCGAGTTGGTCGCGCTCGGTATCGAGGCGCAAGCGGTCAGCAGTGACGGCGTGCAGATCGAGGCGAGCCAGATCCAGGCCGCGGTGGCGGCACAGGTGGGCGACACGGTCGCGGACGCGGGGCAGAGCATCCTCGGCGAGGTAGACCAGAGCGGGTCCGGTGGCCTCGACCGGGAAGCGCCCGAGGGCCGGGGTGCCGGACGCGACCGAGACCGCGAGGTCAAGGCCGAGCCAGGATTTCCCAACTTTGGGGCTGCCGCCGATCACGCCGACAGCCGCGGTCGTCCAGAGGTCGCGCACCAGCCACTGGGGAGCGTCGGGCTGGGGATCGATGGCATGCACCGGGACGGTGGGCAGCGGTTTGGTCATGGCCACAGGTACTTGCGAGCGGCGATCACGTCACCGGCACTGACGGTGGTGGCGGGGGTCTTGGCGGCGTGGTGCAGCGCCGCCAGAGCCAAGCGGTCGATGGCGCGCAGGTTGCCGCGGCTCATCTCGAAGATGGTTTCCTGAGCGTCGTCGTCGAAGGGATTGGTGCGAGCGCCGGCGAGGGTGCAGCGATGTTCGAGGTAGGCGCGGGTCTCATCGCGGGACAGCAGGCGCAGTTCGGCGTAATGCGCCAGGCGCTGCGCGATGGCGGCTTGTTCGGGGCGTCGCAGGAGCAGTCTCAGGTGTGGCTGGCCGGCGAGCACGAGGGACACGACGAGGCGCGAATCCATGGAGAAGCTGGTCAGGAGGCGCAGCATGGCCAACGCTTCGGGGCGCAGGTCATGGGCCTCGTCAAGCAGGATGACCGGGCGCATGCCGTCGCTGGCGGTGTGTTCGAAAGCGTCCTGCAGCTTGCGCACCAGAGCGGGATAGATGCCGGTGGGAGAGAGGCCGCAGGCGACCGCGATTTCCTTGCACAGGTCACGCTTGGAGAGGCCGGTGACCTTGACGTAATGGACCTGGAAGCGCACCTCCGGCAGAGCGGCGACGAGCATGCGCAAGGCGACGGTCTTGCCGGTGCCGGCGGGAGCGATGAGGGCGGCGCTCATGCGCTCCTGCACCGCCGCGGTGAGTGCGGCGGCGACCTGGGCCTGAGGTTCGAGCGGAAAGCACTCGCGCACGGTCAACTCGCGGGTAAAGGGGGTCTTGCGAAAGCCCAGTGGGCTGAGGTCGTGGCTCATGGCTGCTGCTCCTGGTCCTGTTGGTTGTCGTGCGGGTCGCGGTAGCCGCCGTCGGGGTCGACCAGCGGGCGGGTGTCGTTGGCGTAGGCGATGCCGGCCGCAGTGGCGGGGAGTTCCGCGCCGTCCTCGTCGGCGCTCGGTTGCGGCGCGCTGCCGGAGCCGCGCGGTGAGGTCGCGTTGGCGTGAGGATCCAGTTCGGCCAGCTCGATCATGCGCCCCTGATGCTGAACCCACAGCCGCCCGTCGAGTACGTGGCGCGCCACCTCGACCCAACAGCGGGCGCTGCGGCGCGGCGCTTCCCACAACCGACCGTCGGCCTTGATGACGTGATCGTTGGAGACCTTGTGCATGGCGCGCACCACGAAGCGGCGATACAGATCGGCTTCGTCGCTGGGAAAGCGCAACTCCCGTCCCTGCTCCCAGCGCTGGCGCGGGGTGTCCTTGCCGAGCGTCTCGTGCGGGGTGTCGTTGTAGCGGTTCAGAAAGTGGCGCAGGCGCAGCGTGAGTGCCTCGCAAGCGGGGTCCACGTCGGCGGCACCGTCGAAGGAACGCAGCACCTGATCGTAAGCGGTGCGATGGAAGCGCTCGATGGCGCCGTGGCCCTCGGGATACCTGGTGGTGCCGTGAATCAGCAAGGTGCCCAGGCCGCCCTGGACCACGGCCAGGGTGTCCTTGGAGATGAAGCCCGGGCCTTTGTCCAGGTAGTACAGATCCGCAGTGCCATGGTGCATGACCACCTCGTAGAGGCCGCGCAGGAACAGCTCGCTGGACTCCGCGGTGCCCACCAGCACCTCCAGGCCGTAGCGGGTGGCATCGTCGAGGAAGAACAGCGCCACCCGCCGCCGCCGCGCCGCGCCGGCGCGGAAGTGCTTGCCGTCGGCAAGCACGCACTGCATGCGCTCGGCATAGCGCCAGCGCCGCGTGTCCGCTTCGTGTTTGTGCGGTCGCCGGCGCGTCGGCAGGCCCATCCGCCGACAGGCGCGCCACACGGTAGTGCGGTCGATCCTGGCGTCGACCGGGATGATGCCGCGCTCGCGCGCTCGGCGCACCAGTTCCGGTGTCGAGGCGCGCGCATCACGTTGCTTCTCGGTACGCAGAAAGGTGACCAGTTGCGGACTCAGTGCCAGTGAGGTGGTGGTCAGGGTGCGCTGCTGCGGCTCCAGCGCGGTGAGCTTGTCGCTCGCCCAGGCTGCGCGCCAGCGTTGCAGGGTACGCACGCTGATCCGCACCGGGCGACCGTCCAGGTCGACACGCGGTGCGCGGGCAACCTTGCGTACCGCGGCGCCCGCAGGACACCCGCGCAATACCAGGGCCTCCACCTCGGCGACCACCGAGTAGCGCAGCAACGCGGTGGCCGAGACCGCTAACGGGGGACGTGTTGGATCGTTCATGCGCCTACCGTAGCGCCGTACGGGAGGATTCAAATAAGCGCTTTCGTGGCCGGCGGTGCCCGTCCCCGAGGATGAGCGACAACCCCCTGTTCCCGCGCCTCGGAACGGTCAATCGCGGCCACTATCCAGCTCTTGCCGGTCTGCTCCCAACGCGCCACCAGCCGCGGACGCGGTGGCCCCCACAGGTCGCTGACCGCACCAGCCGCAGCCATGCGGTCACCCAGCGTCGCGCTGACCGCCAGCGCCAGCAGCACCGCCATGATCGCTGCGCCGCGGCGCTGCCAACTGCGCCCCCAGCGCTGCGCCTCCGCGAGCACGGTCATGGTCGCCACTCCCAGCCGCGTCGCGATCTGCTCTCGCTGCCGCTGGTCCAACTCCGGGCTGACCCCGGTCAACCGACCGGCCAGCTCCAGGCGCCGTCCCTGGATACGCCGGCAGGGCGTACTCAACGCTTGCCACCAATGCTGCTCAGCTGGCCACAGCTTCCCCTGCTTCGCATCCTGCGCGGCCCCGAACAGCGTCACCTGCCACTGCGGTCGTTTGCCGGTTGCGTCCAACAGCACGTCTCCGCCTGCGCTGTAGGGCACCACCGCCACGCGTCCGTAGGGGTAGTGTCCGGGCGGATACAGGGTGTAGCGCCGGCCCCCATGCACCCCGCACCCCACCACCGCTAGCGGATAGCGGGGCCCGGTCTTGCGCTCGCGGTAATGATCGACGAAGATGGCACACGTCTGCTCCCCCGTGGCGTAGACACACCGCGACGGCAGCACGGCGCGCAAGGTTCCGTCCTGATCCGCCTGGTAGTTCGTCGTCGCGAACGGGAGCGCGTGTGCCTCGGTTGCACCCTCGGACACTCGCTGCCTCTCGTGCCTCGGCGGGCGGTTGTCTTCCGCTCGCCGAGGCCGCCTAAAAGTGAAGCCCGCAGCATTTACCTGCTGCGGGCTTCACACTTTACGCCCCTGTCGCTCCTCCGCCTACGTCATCGTCACTGCAACCGGTACGCCCTCACCCCGCCCTTGGGCGCGCAACGCAATAGCGGTGTTGCGACCCGGAGAGTTCATTCGACGAATCAGGAGTGATGCAACCCACAGGCATTCGCGGAGGCTCTCGCAGCCGTTGCCGACGCTCCGGCGGAGGTTGCGGACCTGATGAACGGCCGATGGCGCCTTGCGCAGCGCGGCGCGCGAGACGCACTATAGGGGCATGGCAGATACCTACGCGCCGAGCGCCACGGCCTACCCGATCGCGGGCGCCCACGTGAACAGTCTCGACCAGTACCGGGAGCGGTACGAGCGCTCCGTGCGCGATCCCGAAGGCTTCTGGTCCGAGGTGGCCGAACGGCTCACCTGGTTCAGCCGCTGGGACCAGGTGCGCCGCTACGACTTCGTCAAGGCCGAGATCGCCTGGTTCGAGGGCGCCACCCTGAACGCCTGCTACAACTGCGTGGACCGCCACGTCGAGGCCGGCCACGGCGGCGACACCGCCATCATCTGGGAGGGCAACGACCCGGCCGAGGACTCCGCGCTGACCTTCTCCGAGCTGCTGGAGCAGGTGCAGAAGTTCGGCAACGTGCTCAAGGGCCTGGGCGTGGGCAAGGGGGACCGGGTGTGCATCTACCTGCAGATGGTGCCGGAGCTGGCGATCGCGATGCTGGCCTGCGCCCGCATCGGCGCGGTGCACTCGATCGTGTTCGGCGCCTTCTCCGCCGAGTCGCTGCGCGACCGCATCAACGACTCCACCTGCAAGCTGCTGATCACCCAGGACACCGCCTTCCGCGGCCCCAAGGGCGGCATCCCGATGAAGGCCAACGCCGACCTCGCCGCCGCCGAGTGCCCGAGCATCGAGCACATCGTGGTGGTGCGCCGCACCGGCGACGAGGTGGCGTTCCAGGCCGGCCGCGACCTGTGGTGGCACGAGGCGATGGCGAGCGCCGCCGCCGACTGCCCGCCGGAGCCGATGGACGCCGAGGACCCTCTTTTCATCCTCTACACCTCCGGCTCAACGGGCAAACCCAAAGGAGTGCTGCACACCACCGGCGGCTACCTGCTGTACGCCTCCTTCACCCACCAGACGGTGTTCGACTACCACCCCGGCGACGTGTACTGGTGCACCGCCGACATCGGCTGGATCACCGGCCACTCCTACATCATCTACGGGCCGCTCTCCAACCGCGCCATCACCATCATGTTCGAGGGCGTGCCCAATCACCCCGATCCGGGCCGCTTCTGGCAGGTGGTGGCCAAGCACCGGGTCAACATATTCTACACCGCGCCCACCGCCCTGCGCGCCCTGATGCGCGAGGGCAACCAGTGGGTGACCCCGCACGACCGCTCCTCGCTGCGCCTGCTCGGCACCGTGGGCGAGCCGATCAAGGAACCGGAGTGGAAGTGGTATTTCGACAGCGTGGGGGAGGGGCGCTGCCCGATCGTGGACACCTGGTGGCAGACCGAGACCGGCGGCATCCTGATCACCCCGCTGCCGGCGGTGACCCCGCTCAAGCCGGGCTCGGCGACGCTGCCCTTCTTCGGCGTGGAGCCGGTGCTGCTGGACCAGGACGGCACCGAGCTGAGCGGCAACCCGGCCACCGGCTACCTGTGCATCAGGCGCGCCTGGCCCGGCATCATGCGCACCGTGTTCGGCGACCACGAACGCTTCCGGCAGGTCTACTTCGACATGTTCCCCGGCTACTACCTGACCGGCGACGGCTGCACCCGCGACGCCGACGGCTACTACTGGATCACCGGCCGCATCGACGACGTGCTCAACGTCTCCGGCCACCGCATCGGCACCGCCGAGGTGGAGGGCGCCATCGGCCAGCACCCGGCGGTGGCGGAGGCCGCAGTGGTCGGCTACCCCCACGACGTCAAGGGGCAGGGGATCTACGCCTACGTCACCCTGATGGCCGGCGAAGAGCCGACCGACGGCACCGAGGGCGAGATCCGGCAGGAGGTGCGCCGCCACATCGGCCCGCACGCCTCCCCCGATCTCATCCAGTTCACCCCCGCCCTACCCAAGACCAGGTCTGGAAAAATCATGCGCCGCATCCTGCGCAAGATCGCCGAGGGAGAAACCTCGCCGGGCGCGCTTGGCGACACTTCCACCCTGGCCGAGCCGGGCGTGGTGGACGACCTCGTAGCCGGCCGCCGCTGACCTGGCAACAGGCCACCCGCTGGAACTAGGAGCCCAACTCGGTCAAGGCTTCTCGCACGAATCCGTCGGGCAGACTCGTCGCGGTGGAGTATCGGGCACGGCGCTGAACGCCGTTGGCATTTACCAGGCACAATGCACCGCCTCGAGAATCACACAGGAGAATGACTGAGCCGCGCTCATTGGGCAGATCCAGGGCGATTTCACCATCCGCGGTCGGATAGACCTCGAAGCGCTGCGGAACGATCGCGTACATCTGAGTCAACAGACGTCTTGCACTCTGAATCGCGTCGTCGGTTGGCCTTGGGAATCCCTCCTCCGCAGCGTCCGTGACCGCCTCATCCAGATCGCTCAATGTGGCGTGAGGCCGGGCGACCAGCGGTAGATCTTCGCGAGCGCACCGCCCATGAGTTCCGACCGCTCCGAATCGGAGAGCCGGTCGGTGACCCGGAACGCCTCGACGCCCTGCTCGTAGGTCAGCAGGTTCACCGCCCGGGTCCAGTCGGTGCCCCACATGCAGCGAGCGAAGCCGAACGCGTCGAATATCCTGCCCAGCGGCTCCCAGATGTCCGGATAGGGGAATGGCCGATGGGACAAGGTGCAGGCTCCGGAGATCTTGATCGCCACGTGGTCGAGCTCCGCGAGCGAGAGCACGTTGTCCAGGTCGGCAAACGGGTCCGGTGGCGCGGGCGGTTCGAAGGGTTGCGCCAGGCCCACGTGGTCGACCACCAACCGGGTGTCGGGGTTGCGGCGGGCCAGCTCGCGGAACAGGGGCAGTTGGCCCGAGCACATGACATTCACGGGAACCCCGGCCCGGCCGCCGGCGGCGAGTATGCGATTGATCCCGGGGTGATCCGCCTGGTACGACCCGTAGGTGAGCATGATTCGGGCACCGACCACGCCCGGCGTAGCGGTCCACTGCGCCATCTCTTCGGCAATCGTCTCCGACTGCGGATCGAAGGGCCTGATCAGGCCGAAGCGGTGCGGGTGCCTGCGGTGGACTTCGATGGCGTAGCTGGCATCGTAGCGGTACATGGAATAGGGCGAGACCAGCAGCGCCCCGTCGACCCCGACCGCGTCCATCGCCGCCACCATGTCGTCGCCGGTCACTTCGGCGGGACCCGCGAGCGTCCCGTGCCAGGGACGCTCCGGACGGTCACGTTCGTAGGCATGTACCTGCGAGTCTATGGTGGGTATGCGAGTCGCCATCGTCGTACTCCTCCGTCAGTGCACTTCGTGGTGTCGCCACGTAATCGCGAATACGCGGCGCCACGCGGGAATCATGTCGTCAATTCGCGAGCGAAACTGCGTCGTTTCTGGACGTGAATTCGTGAGTTCGTCAACCGTACAGGCAACACGAACTCACGAAAAGCTCGCACGGTTCACGTATTCTTCGCTTGACCGGCCACCAAGCATGGTAACCTGATATGGCCCTTGGCAAGAGGGCGCCCTTTCTTTGGCCGTCGGGGTTCCCTATTCCCCCGGCGGCCTTTTCCTTCGCGCGCACGACGTTGTCACATCCTGGGGTGGACTACATGAGTCGGTCGGGCTGGCTGGTCAGCGCTCCCTACGATCTGTCATTCATCATTGGCTCCGCCGTGGTGCTCTTTGTCCCCCACGCCGTCCACCTGCTGTGGCCGAGCAACATCGTGGTCGACCTGGTGATCGCCGCGGCAATCGGCGGCCCGCACCTGTTCGCCACCTACACGCTCACCTTCATGGAGCCCAACTTCCGGCGCCGCTACCCGCGCTACACCGCGGGCGCGCTGGCGCTGCCGCTGCTGGTGCTGGCCACCGCCATCGTGAACCTCGACCTGCTGGTGACCGCGTTCTTCTTCCTGGCCGCCCTGCACGTGATCCACCAGGCCGGCTACGTTGCCGACAGCTACCGCGCCCGGCGCCCGGAGCCGGCCGCCGTCCAGGGCTGCTCGCGCCTCATAGACTACGGCCTGCTGCTGAGCAGCCTGTTCGTGCTGGCCACCTTCAAGTTCACCGGCGCGCCGCTGCGCATCTTCGGCACGGAGCTGAGCGAGCACCAGTTCGCCACCGGCGGCCGCCGCCTGCTGTTCCCCGCCTTCCTGCAGGCCGAAGTGCTGGCCTGGGCGCTGATGGCGGCGTTCCTGCTGTGCGCTGCCGCGTTCGCGGTCAAGTCGCTGCACGAGGCGGCGCGGGGGCGTCTCAACCTGCCCAAGACGCTGCACATGGTGCTGGCCGCCGGCCTGTTCTTCGTGACCCCGGCGCTGCAGAACCTGGACGTGGCGTTCCAGGGCCTCAACACCTGGCACTCGGTCCAGTACCTGGCGGTGGTGATCTTCCTCAACCGCCGTCGCCAGGCACAGGGCCTGATCGGCTCGCCCGTGGTGGCGCGATTCGCTACCCGTGGCCCAGGACTGTACGCCGTGGGGCTGGCCCTCACCGCCGCCTGCGGGCTGGTCTACCTGGCGCTGCGCGGGATCGTGCTACTGCTCGACGTCTGGCCCGACGACGCGCTGCAGCAGCACTACTTCGCCTTCTACGTCTCGGTGCTGTCGGCGCTGCTGATCCACTACTACTTCGACCACTTCCTGTTCCTGCGCATCGACGGGGTGATCACGCCGCGTGAGCAGCGCACGGCACACGCCGCGCAGGCACGCGGGCCGGGCCGGCCGGCCCACGCACCGCGCCGCTCACGGAGGCAGATTTCGACGGGGGCCCATGGGTCATCGCTCCGTTCTGACGAGTTCACCGGCCGGCTCCAGCATAGCGTCCAGATCAGTCACTCGGGAGGCGGTTTCGGGGCTCGCCAGAGCCGTTATCAAGCCTGAGGGCCGCTCCCCGCCGGAGCCCAGGCGGCGTACGTCTATGAACGTGTAATCGAATCTGTTCCAGCCCTTGGTAAACGAGCGCGGCGTCCAGGCGGGGAGGCCGTTGTAGAGCAGTATCGGCATGATGAACGGGGGGTCTTCCTCAACGCTTCGACCGTTGCGCAGGCTTTCGGAAAGCATGGATGCGTAACGGCGAAGTCGTTGCGCTACTCTCGGGTACGGGTACGCCATCACTTCGATCATAAGCACCGGCGTCCCCCAGCGGTGCCGCCGACCCGGCAGATAGTCCACGCTCCACGGCGAATCGCAGCGTATCTCCCGGAGATCCCCTTCCCAACCGACGCAATTGCCCGGCAGCTTCCGCAACGTCCCGACGTCGAGATTGTCCGCGATCTCCGCCGGCAGGAATCGCAGCAGTGCCCGAATCGTCTCCTTGCGAATGAATGCGTAGCTGACCGCCGCCTGCGGATGCGGCCACTCGTCGGCGTCCTCGGGCTCGATACCAATCGAGTCGGCGGCACGGCAGTCGCCACAGATCCCCTGCCGCAAGTCAGCGCCGCGCTCCCAGCAGTAGTAACAGATCCCCAGACGCTGCCCCACTCCCGCGAGCGCTTCGCCGGGATTGCCGTCGTGGTATCGGGACAGCGCCAGGGCGGCCTGAACGAAGCTGAGCGTTCGTTCCTCGCCGACGTGCTTGAAGAACGACTCCGACTCAAGCCGGATCAGTACTTGGTTCATCAAGTAGCTGTTGAAGTGGTCGGACATCACACAGCGTCCTCAGAGAACGCGCTTGCAGCAGGCCACGTTACCAGTCTCGGCACGAGGAGCATACACCGTGACGGAGCTCGTCGTATTGCTGGAAGCAATGGTAACAGATGCCGAGACGTTCGCCGATGCCATCGAGGACTTCGCCGGGGTTGCCGTCGTGTTCGAGCGTAAGACGGCGGACATGGGAGAGGAACTCCGCGGTCCTCTCCGGCCCGATGTCGGAGAAGAAGGACTCCCGCTCAATCATGGTGAGCAGGCTGTTCAGCATGTAGCTGCCGCTGTGATTTGACATTGCGTCTTACCCTGGCGGATAGATGTTGGATTGACGAAACAGTCGATCCAGCTCCGGCAGCAGCCGCTCGGCCTGCTCGGGTTCCAGCTTCTGCGTTACCAGTTCCTTGACTTGCTCGGAGAGCAACCACATCAATTCGCTATCACTGGATGGGTAGTAATTACCCTTGTCGTCCAGTAGCTCCGGCGGGACTTTCTTCAGATAACTTTCTGGGGCCATTTGGATGTTCCTCCCTCCCGGGGCGGGTACCGGCGCCCGCTGTGCACGGCCAACTGTGGTTTCTCGTGGTACCTTCGGTACCGCACTGACTGATCATACTCGAAAACATGCTCAGCGTCGGGTTGGTGCATCAGGTGCGGCAGGATGGGATGAGCCCGTGGGCCGACGCAGACTGCCGATCGGCATACAGACCTTCCGCAAGCTGCGGGAGCAGAACTGCTACTACGTCGACAAGACGCCCTACGTCCAGCGCCTGCTCGACGAGGGCACCCACTACTTCCTCTCGCGGCCACGGCGGTTCGGCAAGGGCCTGTTCCTGGACACGCTGAAGGAACTGTTTACCGGCAGCGAGGAACTGTTCGCGGGGCTGTACATCCACGACCGGCACGACTGGTCGCAACGCCACCCGGTGGTGCGGCTGAGCTTCGGCAGCGCCAACTTCAAGGACCCGGAGCGCCTGGAGGAAGACGTTTCGCTGCAACTGGAGTACCTGGAGGAAGAAGCTGGTATTCCGCCGCGCGAGGTGAACTCCGCCTTGCGTTTCCGCCGTCTGCTGCAGGCGCTGCACCGCAACTCCGGGCGCCGCCGGGCTCGGCGCTGGCGCAGTTGCGGGAGCGCGACTACGCGGCCAGGTACCGGGCCGGCGGCGAGCCGATCCACCTGATCGGCGTGGAGTTCAGCCGCGAGACCCGCAACGTCACGGCGTTCGAGGTAGCCGAGGGCTGACCGCCGCAGGGACTGATCCGCTCGCCCCTGGTGGCGCGCATCGCCACCCGCGGCCCAGGCCGGTACGCCCATGGGCCTGGGGCCGGCCACGCGGTATAGTGCTGCTGCTCGACGCATGGCCCGGCGACGCGCTCCAGGTGCCGGTGCTCCGGCACCGGACCGGCTGCCCGTCTGTCGCCCGGGCCGCGCCCGTCGACCCGCCGCCGGCGCCGGCTCGGCGTTGAGCACGCCCACGGCGGCGCTGCGCCCGGTCTCGCCGGTGGCGTCCCGAGAGGCCGTGGGACGGATCGTCGCGTCCTACGAGCGGTCTATCGACCGGCCGCCTCCAGGCGTGCCAACTCGTCGTCGATCAGCTCCGCCAGGTGCTCGAACGGTACCGCCCCCGACAGAAAGCGCCCGTTGACGAACAGCGCCGGTGTGCCGGAGACGCCGAGAGCCTCCCCGGCCCGATAGTCCTCGCGCACCGCTCCCGCGTGGCGGCCCTCGTCCAGACAGCGGTCGAACTCCGCGCCGTCCAGGCCCAGACGGCGCGCCTTCTCCTTGAGATCCGCCACCTCCAACGCCTGCTGCTCCGCGAACATGAGGTCGTGCAGCTCCCAGAACTTGCCCTGCTCCGCGGCGCACAGCGATGCCTCGGCAGCCTTCTGGGCGCGCGGGTGGATGGAGTACAGAGGGAAGTGGCGGTACACCAGCCGCAGCTTGCCCGCGTACTCCTTCTTGGCGCGCTCCAGGGTCGGCAGGAAGCGGGCGCAGAACGGGCACTCGAAGTCCGAGAATTCGACGATGGTCACGGCGGCGTCGGGCGGTCCGGTGGCGGGGAACCCGTCCACGGCCACCTCGAAGCGGAGCGGAGCGAGCCGATATTCGACCGCGAACCGCTGCTCCAGCGCCGTGAAGAACTCGCTGCGCGCGCGTTGCTGCGCCTGGCGTTCCAGGTACGCACGGATCTGACCGCTGGTCTGCTCCAGCGAGCCGCGAATGCGCGCCTTGTTGCGTTCGTAGAAGGTGTTGACGTCCTGCTCCCCGACCGGCTGCGCCGCCTCGTCGACGCGGGCCAGCAGCGCGGGCGCGGTGGTTGCGGTGCGCTCCGCTTCCCGCTCCAGCAGCCGTTGCCAGACCAGTTCGCGCAACGCCCCGTCGAGCGCTTCATGACGGCTGCGCGTGGCCTCGACCTGGCAGCGCAGCAGCGCGCTCTCGCTCTCCTCCAGGGCGAGCGCCGCCGCCACCAGGAGCTCGTTGTGCGACACCGACTCGTCGCCGATCACGGCCACCACGTCGTCGTTCCCCCACAGCAGGGGAGCGGCTGCCAGCAGCACAAGGAGGAGTGCCCAGCGCCGCGGCAACTTGCGGAAGCGAGCGCCGAGGGGCCGGCGTTCGCAGCCGCCGCTCGACGCACCAGGTGCATGGAGCGGCGCCGGGGACTGAAAGACGGTATCCTGATGGCACATTGCGCCGGAACGTACTAGTTGCGCAGGCAGCGGGCAACCGCGCGGCACCTTCGCACCTTGTGCAAATCACGCACCGGGATCATCCCGCCGTCCGGCATCTCGGGTCAGACAACGGGCGCCACCACGCCTCGGGAGCAGGGTCGGTCTCCGCAGCGGCCCGCGTGGAATCCGTCCGCTGCGTCCGCCACGGGACCGCCGCTGCGCTCACGTCACCGAGTCTCGCGGTACGGAGCGCTGCCGGCGATCGTGCCGATAACGGTGGTGAGCCGCGCACCGAAGTCTCAAATTACCCGGCTCCGCTCCGCCGCCCACCGCGACCGGAACCACGTGGTCGAGCTCCAGGAAGAACCGTGAACCACAGCGCCGGCCGGTATACCGGTCGACGAAGGTGCAACAGCCCTGATCGCGTCGCCAAACCTCTCGTTTCACCGCAACCGGAATCGATCTGCCGGACGCGACACGGGAATTCGCCGGCGTAATCGGCTCCTCCGATCCCGCGCCGCCGGCGCCGCGATCCGGAATCGATCTGCCGGTTGCGACGCGCCGCTTCGGCGCCGAAGTGAGCTCTGTCGCCTCCGCGCCGCCGGCACTCCTGCCATGATCTGCAGGCGGCGCCACCCGCTTCGGCGCCGAAGTGCTGCCGGTCGTCTGCTTCGTGGACTGCTTCGTTGCGGAACGGGTCGTCGGGGGCGGCGCGGACTTCCCGGATTGACACGGGTTCTGCGCCGCGGCGGCATCGCGATCCGCCGTCTCCGGCACCGGTGTCCGCGAGGAACGCTCGTCGCTCGCAGGATCGGGCTTGTTCCGCTTCGGCGCGGCGGCCGGCTCGGATCGTAGCGCTCCACCCCCTCGCGCACCAACCGCCCCACGAATTGTCCGACCGTCAGGTGCGGATCCACGTGCGACAGCAACTCCCGCAACTGCTGCAGTCCCTGCTGACACTCGGCGTCGATCACCGCCTTCAGCTCCCAGCGCCCGTCCCCCAGCGCCCGCAGCCGCTCGGCGGGCGCCGCCGACTCGGGATCCACCTCCGCCAGCATCTGCTGCACCTGGCGCGTGCTCTTGCCCATCGCTCGTTCCACCAGCCGCTGCCGGGCGCCAGCATCCAGCACCGGTACCGGCGCCGGCGCATCCGCCGCCTTGCCCGGGACCGCCACGGGAGCCGAGCCGGCGCGCCGCGCGCCATTGGTTCCGGAGCCCGCCGATCCGGCGGCGGCCGGCCCGGCTCCGCTCCGGTCCCAGCGCTCGAAGGAGTTCTGCAACAGGGCCGCGTTGCTCAGGTTCAGCGAGCCGTCCTGCAGCCACGCGCGCACCCCGCGGGTCTCGCGGCACAAACGCATGGCCTTTATACGGCGCCACGCGGATGCCTCGGTATAGTGCAACTCGCGCACGGTGTAGTCGAACAGGCTGGAGTAGCCGAGGCGCAGATACAGGCGCCGCGCCTCGATCTCTCGCAGGTGGTCGAGGACGCTGAGCTGCAGCGCCTGCTCGTGGCGGGCGAGCATCCTGGTCCGCTCCAGCAGCACCTGATCGGGGAGCAGCGCGACGGTGGAGATGAGCTCCTCGGAGGCTGCGTTGGTCACGTTCATCGTGGCGTAAATATACTACTGGATTGAAAATGACATGAATTGACAGGTCTCCGACGGGCGTCGGAGATGCTTCAGGACGGGTGCCAGCGGGGCGCTATCGAGCCGGTCGGCACCAAGTGTTCTTTGGAGACTCGGAAGCGCCGCAACGGCCCGTACGCGGCCGTCATGAGCCCTTCAGAATGCGTCAAGTGTTTTCTGCAGCTTTTCCGCGGTTTTTTTCCGGATCGTCGGCCGGCGGCATCGGTGGCGTCATGATATCTGCTGCACCGCCGCCGATAAGCCGGCCGACATCGTGTCGCGTATGCCGCGTGGACCCCGCCGCCGTCCGGCAGAGGCGGCGGGGTCGGATCGTTGTCTGCGCTAGTTTACCGCTGGAGGTACCGGCGCGGGGGCGAGCGTAACGGACCGCTCCCCGCACGCGCCGTAACTGACCGTGATGGTGTTGCCGGCGCTGCTCACCTGGAAGCTGCCGCCGGTGAAGACGGTCGGGCAGTTGACCGCGTCGTAGTTGAGTCCCGCGGATTTTACCTCGAGGTCGATCTCCGCGGCCTCAACGGCCTGTACCGCCTGCTCGCACGCATCGCGCATGCTTGCGTCCACCTGCGTGCAGTCTCTGGGCTGCACCGAGAGGTCGAACATCCCGTCGACGGTCATGCTGCCGGCCGCGAACGAACCGGTGAGCGCGGCGTCATACTGGTGTGCAAGACCGGTCCGGCTGTACAGGATTCCGAGCGCGGCAGATCCGTCGAAATCTATCGCGTACGCGCCAGGGCCAGATGCGTCCGCATCCAGCAACGCCTCTACGCCCACCGATAACAGAGGAACTCCATCGACGAGTATGGCGTATTCGAGTTCCTCGACGTCGGCCCTGACGCCGCTTGCCCGATTCATGTCGTCGTCGTCCATGAGCTTTAGACGGGCCGTTCCGGCGACCGAGAGCGGAAGCAAGGAAGGGCTCTCCGGGGGACTCTCGGGGATGATGTCGCAGGCGTAGGTGCGCGTTTCGTCGACTGGATAGTTGTCGCCGTCGCTGTCAGTTGCATCTGGCCCCATCGAGGCCATCTGACAGAGATCAAGATCAATCACCTCAGCTTCGGCTTCAGCTCCCGCGGGGAGGTCTCCCGGCACCAGTACCAGTACTGCCTTAGGATCGACGAGGCTTTCGGGATCGAGGAGCGCGCCGATCATCTTACCCAGCGACGCTTCAACTGTGTCCGCCGGAAAGGTGTCTTCCGGCTCGGGGGGCTCGGGGGGCTCCGGCGGTTCCGGGGGCTCTGTCGGTTCGGTTGGCTTGGTGGGCTCGGGCTTGCTGGTCATTTGCGGACAAGCCATGAGCCCGAGACACAGGAAGGCCACGGCGAGGACCTGCCACGCGCGCAGCCGGCGCGGGTGGTGGTGAAAAGCGAGAGAGGAAAACTGAGCCTTCATCGAAGACCTCCATTCTTGTTCGGCGTCGCGACGCCGTCACCGATATGGTACCGGCCGCGGTGTGCCGGGGGCCAAGGCGGTCGGCGCCTGATGCCTGCCACTCCGCGAATCTGTCTCGCGGCGGCTGCGGGCCGCGCCGATATATATCTAGAATATCGGAAAATCGAGGAACATACGCACTGTGTCATATCAAATACTTCCACACGCTGTCCTGCGGTTCGTTCTCCTGCGGACCCTGCCAGGTGCCTTTGCGATTGCCCTGGCGCTGTCCGGCTGCGAGGGACCCAGCGCGGCCGAGGAACCGGACCCTGACACCGCGCCCGAGTTCAGGGGCAGCGTAGACTCGCCAACCTTCAAGGAGCTGGCTCCCATCGAGCCGCTCACGCTCCCGCGCGCCGGCGGCGGCAATGGCAGCCTGCGCTATTCCCTGGGGCCGGAGATTCCACCTGGATTGCGCTTCGACCGAGGCAGCCGCAAGCTCACGGGCACCCCGCAACTGACCGGCGACGGCCCCGTAACCTACCGCATGACCTACCGGGTCGAAGACGCGGACGACAACGACTCCTCGCGAGACGCCGACACGTTGCGGTTTTCGATCACGATTCTGCCGCTGACGGTGCTGGAAACGGTTGCGTCTTCGATTGCCGCGGAAGCCGAGGGCCGGCTCGAGTTCGAGTCGCTGCCTCTGCCAAGCGGCGGCCCCGTCATCACGCTGTCGGGAAGCTCGACCATCGTGGCCGGCGGCGCGTTCTTCGTGCAGGTCACTCCCGAGCCCGGCGCCACGGTCGACACCCTTCTCGCCTCGGTCGAGCGGGAGTCTGCCGGCTACTACGAGATTGACGTGCGCGGCGCCGCTCCGCCCTATCTGCTGGTCGGACAGGTGCCGTACGATCTCGACCCGACCCGCTCGATGGTCGGCATGTGCGTCACGGCGGTGCATGCGACCGACCGGGTGGGAACCACCGAGTGTCTCGACATGGCCGTCGGCAACGTCGTCACCAGCGACGTGCAGATCATCCTGTCGTGGGATGCCGACAGTGCCGTCGATCTCCTGGTGCTGGACCCGGAGGGGGATGCCATGGACCGGAGCGCGCCGGGGAGCCTCGGTCCCGACTCCAACCCCTCCTGCGATGCCCTCGACCGCGTCCGCAACGAACACGTCGCGTGGTCCGCGGGCAGCGAGCCGCCGGGCGTCTATGCCGTGCGCGTACGTCTCCAGGACAGGTGTGACACGTTCGAAACCAACTTCGTGGTCACGGTAAAGCACGGCCAGGACACGAGCACCTTCTCCGGCAAGCTCAAGCGTCCCGGCGAGGAGGTGGCGGTCGCCTCCTTCCGGGAGCCGGGCCCCACGCCGCCGGCGGTGATCCGGGATGGGATCACCGAAACGTACGGTGGCAGCGGCAACGAGGTGTTCTCCCTCAATCCCGCGGGGGAGATCCTCGACGAGACCCCCTTCACGCTGCAGCTCGGCAACGCCGCGGCAGATGTGTATCTGATCGCCACCAACACCGGCCACCACCCGATGCAGCCTCAGGTCGTGCGCCTCGACCGGACGGCGAGCGCCGCGGCCGGGCAGCCGGTCGGCGCCGCCGGGCGCCGGGCGCAGCGCAGCTCCGCCGGAATCTCCTCGGCCGCGGGACGCCCGTGGGTCACGGAGTTCAACAACGAGTCACCGCTGCCGCCCCGCGCATGCCGGGCCAATCAGCAGACCCCGCAGCCGGTCACGGAGAACATCACAAGCGTGTCGTTTCTGGATGCGGACCCGGGACAGCCCATCGCGGCTACCGCGCGCAAGGTGGTCGTGGACGGCACCACCACGCTGGTGGTGTGGGTAGCCGACGAGGACTGGGAGACCTGCACCGATTGCGTCAGGGCGGAGATGGTCGACGCGCTCGCCAACAGCTTCCTGCAGCCGGACGAACCCAACGACATCTTCCAACTGGTCACGGCCATCTTCGGCATGCCATGGGGTACGCATGACCGCCAGTGCCTGATTCCCGCCGCGGCCGCCGATGAGCTCCACATCCTGCTGTACGACATCGACGACGACGGGCTGCCGGCGGCAGGCCAAACCCGGGATCGCGGCTTCTTCTGGTCCAAGGACAACTACCGGAGAGACTCGTCAGGTGCCGTTACCGCTACCTCGAACGAGCGCCTGATGTTCTATCTCGATGCACCGCTCCTGGCGCAGTCCGACGGTCCGACCTGGGAGATCACCGACCCCGGCCCGAGACAGGCCCTCGCGACACTGATCCACGAACTGCAGCACATGATTCATTTCTACCAGAAGAGGGTCAGGCATGGCGTCGCCAGCGAGACCTGGCTCAACGAGATGGCCTCGGAAGTAGGCGAGGACCTGATGGCCGAGAAGCTGGCGATCGCCGGAGTTGACGGGCCGCGCGCGGTGGCGCATGACCGGGCGACGGACGGGAGTCAGGAGAACACCGGCGGCCGGCTGCCGTTGTACAACCTGTACAACGACATTCGCGTCACCACCTGGGATGGAACCGCGCGCAACTCCGCCATCAACTACGCGCTGGGCGCGTACCTGGCGCGCAGCTACGGCGGCGCCGCGCTGTTCAGCGACATGGTGCAGAGCAGGTGGTCGGGCGTCGCGGCAGTCGAATCGGCCCTGGGAGCGGCCCACTCGGTTTCGTTCGGGGAGGTGCTGGTGGACTGGGCGGTGGCCAACCTGCTGTCCGACAGTCTCCAGGCGCCTCATCCCTACACCTACAACTCCGGGGGCTGGAGCACCTCGCGGGCCGGAGGCGTGACGTTCCGGCTCGGCTCGATCAATCTCTACCACTACCGCTACGAGTCGGAGTCCTTCTCCCTGGAGGGACCGTTCCTGTACTCCCTCGAGGGGTTCAACGAGCGCACCCAGCCGCCGCACTCCAACATGTATGCGACGCTGGGCCGCAATTCCGGGACCGTGCGCCTGCGCGTCAGCACGGTGAGCGGCAACCGCATTACGGTAGTGGTCAAGGAGTGACCGGGCGCTGAACGAAGTTCAGGAGGTATCCGATGCGAATTCGCGCCCTGTGCGGTGCCGTAAGCGGGCTTCTGCTCTCGCTTACCCCGGTCTTCGGCGACAACCACACTGCAGCTTCCGGCTTCTACTTCGGACTGGGCGCCGCGATGAATTTCGCCGATGAGACGACGGAGAATTCCTCCGTGAGGATTGCAGACGATCTCGGCGCGGCCGGATTGCGATTCTACGACTCCTCCTGGGTGTTCGAGCCCGGTTACACGTTCAGCGGAGCAGCCGGTTACGCGTTTGGGAACATTCGCGTCGAAGGGGAGTTTTCCTACACCACGAGCAGTATCGGGCACTGGTCCTGGGTGCTGCGCGACGCCAATGGCAACGTCATCAACCGCACCTTCATCGAGCGGCGGCTGGATTCGTTCGGCATGATGGCCAACGCCTGGTTCGACATCGATGGCGGCATGCCGGTAACGCCCTACCTCGGCGGTGGGTTGGGCGCGGTATACCTGGCGGCGGTGGAGAACGAGTGGGGCGAGTCGGCCGGCACCGTGGACCTCGGCGACTATGACTTCCTGGAGGCCGCCGGTGTCGGCATCGGCTTCCACGTCGGCGCGGGATTCGGCATCGATCTGCTCGACTCGCTGCAACTCCGGCTCGGCTATCGGGCGACCGCCGTCATGGCGGCGCAACTGGCGGAAGAGCGCGACACCGGCACCGGGACCGACACCTACCCGAGGACCCACCATGTCCCAACCCTGCTGGATCAGCGTATCGAACTGCGCCTGAGTTACCAGTCTTACTAGCCGCGGTGGTCACGCGCAGGGAGGCAGGAGCCGCCGAACCACGCCGGGGGTGCCGGCGGGCGACAACGCCACGGTGCGGCTCTCCACCTCACGTCGGCCGGGTTGCGGTCTGATTGGTGCGGCCGAAGCTACGCGGCCGAAAGCCCTCCCGGTTGGTGATGCTGGCGCTGCTGCCGGTCGCTCTGATGACAATGGCGAACACCTGGGTTTGCTCTTTGAATGACGTCAACACCATCACCACAAGCGGGAGGGCGAAGAAGCCGGCAGTCGCAAACACTAGCACATAGAGGACGACCTTTCCCGATGAGTTGAAGACCGCCGTTCGTACAGCAGTCGCCGTGCGTACACTAGTCATAGTGCACCCACCCCTTAGCCATCCGAAAGTTAGCTAGAGTGAGCACGAGCACAATCACCAGCAGCACCCAAGAAAGCGCCGAGGCGTAGCCCATACGAAACGTGCTGAAGGCGTTCTGGAAGATATAGACGGCGCCGGCTTGCCTGCGATGCAACCGCCCACTATGCTGACCCCCCCCCGTGAGGAGGTGGCGCGATGAGCAGCTCGACAGCCGCCCCGGTTGCGGTCGAGTACCCCGACTCGGACGGCAAGCCCTTGGCGGAGAGCGACTTTCAGTTCGGCTACCTGGCCTATGCGCGGGAACGGTTGCGCGGAAGCGCGGGTTGCAGAGCTGGAGGCCAAGCTGCGCGACCGCGGTTCCGCTGAACCGTAACCCGCGTGGACGTCGCCAACCCCATCTACGACGTGGTGTTCAAGTACCTGATGCAGAACGACCGCGTCGCGCGCCTGCTGATCGGCAGGATCACCGGACTGGCGGTGCAGTCGCTCACCGTCAGCCCGCAGGAGACCGCCGTGCGCCGCACCCGCGACGCCCCCGCGCATGACCTGCCGCTGACCCTGCTGCGCATGGACTTCGCGGCCCGCGTGCGCACCGCCGACGGCAGTGAGCGGCAGGTGCTGATCGAGATTCAAAAGGCCAACGCGCCCACCGTGATCGAGCGCTTCCGGCGCTACCTGGGCCAGCAGATCGGCAGCGGCGACAACATCCTCACCCATCCGTCGGGGCGCACCGAGGCGGTGCCGATCGTGACCATCTACTTCCTGGGCTACGCGCTGGATGAGCTGTCGGACGAGGCGGTGATCGATGTCTGTCCGCGGGTGACCGAGCGGCGCACGGGGCGGGAGCTGGAGGCGAGCCATCCGCTGGTGGAGGGGATCCATCACCGCAGCCACATCATCCAGATTCCGCGGCTGGCGAGCCGGCGGCGGGACGAACTGGAGCGGCTGCTGGCGATCTTCGATCAGGGACTGGTGAAGGGCAACGGACGGGGTGACGCGCACGTGCTGACGATCGAAGAAGGGGAGTATCCGGAGGAGTGCGCCTTCGTGCTGCGGCAGTTGCGGGAGGCGATGGCGGAAGAAGACGTGCGGCGCACCATGGAGGGGGAGGACCTGCTGCTGCGCGACTCGATGCTGTTGGCGCGGCAGGTGGAGCATCACGAGCGGCGTGCGGAGCAGGAGCGGCAGCGGGCGCAGCGAGCGGAGCGGGCGCGGCGCGTGTTGCTGGCGCAGGCGATCCGCCGACTGCATGACCTGGGGCAGGATGTCGAAGCGATCGCCGCGGCGCTGGCAGTGGATGCGGACGAGGTGCGGCGCGTGCTGGCCGGGTGACGGCCCTGCAGGCGAGACGTGCGTGCGGCCGACCGCGCACCTGAACTCGGCGAGTCGTTCCAGCCGCACGAACGCCGTAGCGTTACCAAGACCCGTCAATCACAGCTTGTCCCGTCCCTTGTCTGAGGGGGCCGGGGCCATCAGCTCCGCGACCAGCTTCTCGAATGCTCTCTCATATTCCCCGACCGCGATGGCGCCGGCTTCCAGTTTCGCGTTCAGTTCCGGTATGCGTAATTCCGCCGCCCGTTGATATAGGAAGCGGGGAAGGATCTGCCGTTCGCCGCCGAAGCACTTCGATGTGACGACATAAAGGTGACTCAACAGGGTCTCCAGGACCTCCGGGAACGTCCCGTGTCGGTCGCAGCCGTGGGCGAGGAACTTCACGTCAGGATGCCTCCATGCTTTCAAGTCGTTGATGTGGAACACGGCGTTCCGCACCCTGGTCAATCCCGACAGGAATCTGCACCGATCCTCCAGCCCATCGAGAAACGCTTCAAGGCCGGCGTCCTCCAGGTCGGGTCTGACCATCTTCAGCTTCTGGTAGTTGTCCAGACACTGGGACAGCAGCGCGGCAATGAAGCAGGTCACGGCGCGAGCGTGGGTGGCCAACTGGGCTTCCCCTGGTGGCACGTTGAGCAGCCCGATATCGTACTGTTCGAGGTTTGGGTCCTTGGGGAGCGACCGACGTACGAAGGACATGATCATGGCCAGGTTGGTCCTCATGGTCTGGAAGATCGCCACAGCCTGAAGCGCCGACTCGATGTCGGACAAGTCGAGTTCACTGTGTTCATGCATGGTCAGATCCCGACAGCGATGACGCCAACCGGCTCAACCAGGCTTCGTAGGCGACCGCGCCCTCAAGCAGCGAAGACACGATGCTGTCCTGCTCCCGGAATGCCTCCACGAAGGCCGTTTGGTCGACCATCGTGTCGTGCCGCTCATGGAGCAGCGAGTATCTGGCGGCCTTGAGACGCTGGAGCAAGTCAGGGCGTTCATTGCACCAGATGTCGAACTCGTCATCCTGAAACATTGGTCGGTCGCGAGCCAGTTTCCGGTATCTGGCGACCATCGCATCAAGCAGACAGAGTGCTATCTGCAGCGGCCCAAAATGGTACTTCATGGTCTCTTGCGGGGCATCGAGATACAGCATCGTGCGGATACCACCGATCTCCTTCGCGGTTTCCATCTGCAGGTCGCGGAAGGCCTCATCGCCAGTTGGCATCTCCGAGTGACCAAGACGGTGGAGAGTGCGGTGGAGTTGCTCATCACGGTCCGCAACGAGCGCCAGAGCGGACCTGAGGAAGTGCGAGTGCTGGCACAACGCGCCGAAGATATCTTTGTCGCGCTTCTTCATTCGGGGTCGCGGTTTCTCGCTGCCTGGCATCGGCTCCGTCGTCGCGCCGTACCGCGTCTGCGAACCTGCGAACCTGGTACAAGCGCTGCGGGTTTCCGGCGTCGTGGCTGCAATGTACACCGAAAAGGCGCTTGTATTCTCGTCGTAAGCATGGTGGCGAGCCGGACGAGGCGCTCAACCAGCCGCACGACAAGTACTTCCACCGCGTGTTCTCTAACGAGCGCGCCGCCGCCAGCCTGATGCGCACCTGCGTGCCGCAGCCACTCGCCGCGAATGCACCCCTCGATGATGGCGCGCGGCGGGTAGGGCGGCAGGCGGCTCCTGGCCGGCTACCGGCGGTGCAGACGCTTCCGGAAGTCGGCCTCGCTGACGCAGGCGGTGGCGGCCGCGACGATGGCGTGGCGGGGCAGTTCGGCGAAGCCGGACACGCCGGGGAATCCGGGCGAGAGCACGATGCCGCGCGCCGCCAACAGCGCTCGTGCAAACTCGATGCGTTCTTCCGCGCGGCCTTCCGCGCGGCTGCGGCGGCGCTGCGCGCCCAGCAGGGGGTCGTCGTCCGGGCCGGTGCCCTCCCGCTCCCCGAGCGCCGCTCCCACCCGCTCCAGTACCACGCTGGTCGGCACCGAAAGCGTGTCCTCGTTCAGCGCCACGTGGATCTCCGCCGCCGTCCAGCCAGGAAACGCCCGGCTCTCCGCCACCTGCCGATACGCCCCATCCTCCAGCAGGTGGATGGTCAGTCCCGAGCGCCGGCTGCGCGGCCGGCTCGGCGCACCCACATCGGGCACCTCGATCCACACTTCCGGAAACCCCCACGCCTCGTACTGCGGCAGCTTGCGCCGGCGCGCGTCGGTGCTGTGGTCCACTTCCAGCACCACCTCCGGGAAGTCGTGCTCGCCGACCGTCAGCACCGGGCGCGGCAACCGGGCGCGCGCCGGGTGCAGGTACACCAGCTCGTCCGCCTGCATGATGAGCCGCGCCTTGCCGTGCGCGTCGCGCTCGGTCAGGTCGGTGCTGCCGAGGCACTTCACCGGCGCGCCGCGCACCTGGGAAATGAGCTTGGCCGACTCCGTCAAGAGGCGCGTGGGGCCTTCGTGATAGGAGCTCACCGGATCGCAGATCCAGGCGGTCTCGGAGACGGTGTCCCAGTACTCCAGCCGGATCTCGCAGTCGTCCAGTTCCTCGCGCGGCAGGCGCACCGGCTTGCAGCCGGGGAAGTCCGCCGCCGTGGGCGGCTGGAAGCCGGGCGCCGGGTCCGCGGGCTGAGCCGTTCCCGGCGCCGGGGCCGGCGCCTCGACCTGCGGACCGAGCGGGCGTACCGAAGCCATGCCGGCACGGTACGGCATTCCCCCGGCCCGATGCAACCGCGCGCTCCGGACGGACGCGCCCTGACCGCAGCCCTTTCGGTCGTGCCGGCCACCACGATTGTCTCGGTAGTGTCGGTACCGTGCACTACCACACAGAAAGAATGCACCCGCTCGGATACCCTCGGATACCCGGGCCGGCGCCGCCGGGCAGATGCCTGAAGATGTGAAGATGTTGCGAGCCATACCCTCTTCAACGGGCCCCGGTTCGCCGCGCTTTCGGCGCTCGGGCTCCACCGCTACCTGGCCTCCCCGCGGTGCGAACCCGGAATGGGTGTGGGTTATACAACCTGGAACTGCTCGTAGTATCGGCGCCGTCCATACGCCGTCTTCAAGGGCGTGCGCCAGCGGCGAACGTCCGCGGCCTGCCTCACGCCTGACCCCGCTCAGGTGGGCACTTGCCTCTAGACCGAACGAGACGATACCGGGCCGAACATCCAATTGGCAAAGGGGCTCTCCACCGCCGTCGTTATCAGCCGAACGACCAACGCGCCGCCACCTGGCTTCCATAGCGGAACCGACTCGAGAGCTTCTCAGCGTTTCTTGTCTTTGCGGTCGCGGGCCACGATATAGACCACCCATCCGCACGCCGCTGCGAAACACAAAGCGAATACCACGATGATTACAATACTCGACCCCATCGCAGCAGCACTCACTACCCGCTCATGTCAGCAGTATGGCCGTCAGCAGCCAACAGAGCACCGGCAGTGAAATGCTGTCATCGGTTGCCGACCATGCCCCTTGATCGTTGCCCGGCCACGGAGACTCAGGCAAACCGGTGTCGGCGTATACATCGGCCCATATCTCGACCGAGCGTGACGCCGTAACTGCCCGCCGGCACCCTATCACCATTGGAATCGCAGTACGGCAACCGCTGCCACCCTGCCCCATGCAGTAGAGCGATTCATTTGATTAATTGGGCGCCACCCTAACAGTACCGGGAACGACCAGTCAAACCGCGTGACCACAGTGTGTCGGAACCGTGACTTCCGCCCCTTCAGCGGCCCTCAGACGCATCGCAGGGCCAATAACGCCCCGCGGCCTGGGCGAAGATCAACGCAGAGTCACCGGCCCGCTGCCGATGGTTCAGCAACTCAAGTGCCCTGGTGCTCGGCCGGTCGGGCCGGTCGGGGAACGGCGGTCGCAAGTGCACCCCGCGGTGTCCTGCAGCGCTACGCAGCAGCCCTGGTAGCGTTACAAACCGCAAGCGACCTCGACCCCGGCAACGTGGACGTCCGGATCAACCAGGGGCTCGTGCTCCATCACCTGGGCCGAACCGACGAAGCGCTGCAAAGCCTGGACCGGGCGCTCACAATGGCCCCGAACCTGCAACGGGCAAATGACGCCCGCGCGCAAGTCGTTCACCAGGGGGATACCGACGCGCCGTGGTCGGAAATCGCACGCACACGGCCGTGGCGCCCGCGGCGCCGGCGTGCTCATGGGTCAGCCGTCGGCCACCTCGAAGGCGGTGACGTTGCGCGTCTTGCGGCTGAACTCCACGCCGATCAGGTGGATCGGCTCCCCCCGGCCTCGGTACTTGGCCGCGTAGTCCCGCTCCTGCAACTGCGCCAGCGCCGACCCCGGTGGCGCCATCTCCGCCACCTTGAACTCGAACAGGTACACGTGCCCGCCGGCGCGCACCGCCATGTCCAGCCGCCCGTGGCTGCTCGACTCCTCGACCGCGATCTCGTAGCCCAGCGCCGCAAAGTACGAGTAGAACACGCTCGCATAGAAGCCCTCGTAATTCGCTATGTCGTTGCTTGTGTACCACTGGTAGGGAATGCTCGCGAAGAATGCCTGGAACAGTTCCTCCAGCCCGGCGCAGTCGTGCTCCGCAAGCAGGCGCGCCAGGCGCATGCTGTTCGCCATCTGCCGCTCCGCATCCTGCACCAGATGGCGCAGCAGGTGATCGTTCAGACTCTGGCGCACCTCCCGGTTCGGATAGCCCAGCCGGTACAGCGCCATGCCACCCAGCCGCTCCTCCCCCGTGATCGTCAGGTAGCCGGTCTGGAACAGCAGCGCCTCGGTGCCGATGTGATGCACGTCGAACGACGACAGCAGCGCCTCGGTGCTCACCGTCCGGTCCAGTGACACCGACGCGATGCGGCGCTCGAACAGCGTGTCCACCAGAAACGCCGGCGTACCCGTCTCGAACCAGTGCGCGGCGAACTCCCGGCGGTCGAACAGCAAGAGCAGGTCGTACGGATTGTACACCTTGGTCTCGCCGCGCCACCGGTAGCCGTTGTACCACTCACGCACCTGCTCTCGGTCCAGTCCGTCAAGTTCCGGGGCGAACACCGTGTCGAGGTCATCCTCGGTGTAGCCGCAGATCGACGAGTAGCGACGGTGCAGGGTGAGGTCGGTGAGGTTGTTCAGTTGCGAGAAGAGGTTACCCTTCGAGAACTTGCTGATGCCGGTCAGGAAGGTGAACTGCACGTGCGCGTCGCAGTCCTTGATCACCCCGTACAGGCCGCGCAGGTAGTCGCGGTTGGCGCGCGCCACCTCCGGCGCCTCCACCAGCGCGTCCAGGATCGGCTTGTCGTACTCGTCCACCAGCACTGCCACGCGCTTTCCCGTCTGCCCGTGCAGCGCCTCCAGCAGATACGCGAACCGGCCCGCCGCCGTCAGGTACTCGGTTACCAGCCCGGCCCGCCGCTCGGCGGCCGCGAGCTGCTCCATCACGTTTGCCTCCAGAGTTCCACGCTCCATGAAGGTGCCGCCGCCGAAGCTCAGCCGCACCACCGGGTGCCGCTGCGACCAGTCGTGCCGGTCGTGGATGTGCAACCCCTCGAACAGCTCCTCGTTGCCCTCGAAGAACTCCTTCAGCGTGTCCAGAAACAGACTCTTGCCGAACCGCCGCGGCCGCGACAGGAAATAGTGCTTGCCTTCGCGGAGCAGCCGTTCGACGTACGGCGTCTTGTCCACGTAGTAGCAGTCCTCTTCCCGCAGCTCGCGGAAAGTCTGGATGCCGAGCGGCAGCCGGCGCCTGGTCATGGACTACTGATTTTCGCAGTAGAGAAGGGCGACGTTCGCAGGGCGATAAACGGCTCCATGCTTCCGCAACCGCTCGGGTTGACGCGCTGAGCGGCCATCAACACCCGAGAGCGTCGCCGACAAAGGGCTTCCCGTATTGTCCCCACATCGGCGCGAGTCTGCACGGCAAGAGGATGGTCCGGATCAAGTTGCTCGGACCGTTGTTCAGTCATCGTCGTGTTCCGGGTAGCCTGGCTTCGAGTTCGGCGATCCGGGCCTCCGCCTCCTGCCGTGGCTGCCGTTCGCGCTGGCGTCCCTGCTCGGCCTGCTGCCATCTCCGTTCCGCCCGCTCCCGCGCCTGACGTTCCCGCTGCCGCGCTTCGCGGTGCTCGGTGAGCGACAGCAGGTCGTCGCCCGCCACCGGATCGTGGAAGCGAAAGCCCCGCTCCGTCATCCGTAACTCCAGCCCGAGCACCCTGCTGTACAGCGCCTGCCTGCCCTCTGCCGACCCACGTTCCGTAATCCGGCGGTACCTGCCTCCTGCGAGGCGCAACCCCTGCAGCCGCGGCTGCAGACTGTCGTCGGTCAGATTGCCGTCGGTCGGATCGTACTGCCAGTACTCGGACACTACGCTGCCTCCTGACCACGCCAGCATACCATGCGCCGGCCGCCACGAGAATCGTACCGCGGCCGGCGCCACCGGGCAGGTGCTTGAAGATGTTGGGCACGGTGGCCAGCCCGAGCACAGCGCCGCGCAGTTCTCCGGCAAGCGTGGGCGCCAGCATCTGCGCCGACGCTGGCCGACGCCTCGCACCCGGACGAATTGGTGCAGGTCAGCGGGACCGCCACGCGGATGCTACCGAACCGGGAACTCTACGCCGGCGGGTGCGAGAACGCGAGAGTGCGAGAAGGGAGCGCGTCACTGTGTGGGGTACTGCCGCTGTCGTCGCCGCCCGTGAGCATCAGCACGATGCGATTCGACAGCGTCCAGAGAGGTCACCAACGCTGCCGGTTTACCACCTCACGTTGGCCGGGTTGCGCTCTGATTGGTGCGGCCGAAGCTACGCGGCCGAAAGCCCTCCCGGTTGGTGATGCTGGCGCTGCTGCCGGTCGCTCTGATGACATACAGCCCCTGGCGCTCCGCGTACACGTCCGCCTTTTCATCCGCCTTCAGGTATGCCACCGCCCCGTAGGTCCGCTTGCCCCGGCTAGACCGCCGGCGCCTCTTCCGGGAACACCTTCAGCGTCTCGATGAAGTCCGCAACCTGCCTCACCTTGAGGGTGGTCTTCACCTCCACTGCCACCACCTCGTCGCCGTTGGCGGCAATGATGTCGATCTCCCAGCGCGGCGCGCCGTTTCTGCTCTTCAGGTTGCACACCGTGTGGTCGACCTCGATGCCGCGCTGGCTGAGCAACTTGACCAGGTCGCCTTCCACCAGGGCTTCCATCAGCTTGCCCCACTGACCGTTGAACAGCTCGTCCAGCTTCCGCAGGCGTTCATCGGTTTCCTGCATGCGGCCGTCGGTCTCCGGCATGCGGCGGTCGGTCTCCTGCATGCGGCGGTCGGTCTCCTGCATGCGGCGGTCGGTCTCGCGCTGGCTGGCCGCGACCTCGTGCAGGATTGCCCAGATCTCCTCGGCGGTGGCGCCGTTGGGATGCCCGTTGTCAGCCATGGAAGTGCCTCAAAGGAGAGTATAGCACTGCCGGCAGCCAGCCTGCCGCTCGGAGTTGCCGCGATCGCCGAGGAAGAGAACGTGGTCGCGTTCTACGGCGACTCGACCGGGTTCGCGCTGCTGTCCGCGTCGGAGGTCAACGAGCGCTACCGGATTCTGATGGGCGGCTCCTCAATGGCTACCGCACTCGCCGATCCGGTCGAGTATCCGTACCAGTTTCTGACCGGACCCACGTACGCCGAGATGATGGTCCTGCTGCTGGAGTACATCGCGGAACAGGGTGGCGAGGATGGCGCGGCGCCGCGCGTGGCGCTGTTCTACTCCAACCTGGAGGCAGGCCGGGATCCGATCCCGGCGGCGAAGGAACGGGCGGCGGAACTCGGGATCGAGATTGTCGCGGAGATCGAGACCCCGCCGGCTGGCATCGATGTGGCACCGGATGTGCTGAAGCTGCGCCGTGCGCGCCCGGACTACGTCATATTCCACGGCTACGTGGTCACCGTCTGGCCGGAAGTGATGACGCAGGCGGTACAGTCTGGCGTGGATGCCATGTTCATGGGCACGTTCTGGGCGATGGAGCCGCTGATCATACAGCAGCTCGGGCCGCTCGCGGACCGCTACATGGGCGTGTTCCCCTACCGCTACTACTGGGAGCAGGAGGAGTCGGCGACGCTGCGGCTGATGAAGCAGGTGACCAGGCAGGAGTACCTGCCGACCTACGCGTTGCAGGGGTGGTTCTCGGGGATGATCCTCACCGAGGTGATCAAGCGCACGCTGGACGCTGGGCTGGCGCTTACCGGCGACAACCTCAAGGCGACGCTGGACGCGATCGAGGATTGGGACACCGGCGGCCTGATTGGCGTACCGGTGAGCTTCAAGAACAACTCGATACCAGTGGGGAGAATCTACCGGGGCAACTCGGCGACTGGGCGCATGGACCCGGTGTCGGACTGGATTCGGCTCGACGACTGACGTCCGGATCGCATGCTGGGGACTGCGGCGTGCCCCGGTACGGTCAGATGCGGTGAGACACCTGCAGCGTGCTACGACTCGTCGCTGCTTCAGTCGGCGTCTTCGGGCTCCACTACCTCGATCCCGATTTGCCGCAACTCCTCCGCGCGCCGACTATGGATCGAGCCGGCGGCCAGGATCATCCGCGCCGGCTCTACCCCGGTCTCCATCGTGTACAACCGCCGCTTTCGTTCCAGGCGTTGCGCGATCGACGGCCCCACACTGGCGGCGATTTCTACCAGTAGATGCTGCCCGTCGAAGATCAGGAGGTCGAATTGCTCGCCGGCGATGGTGCGCTGTTCGACGCTGACGCCAAACGATTCCTCCAAGACTGCCGCCATCGTCTGGCGAAACAGGCTCTCGTTGCGGATTCCCCAGCGCGCGCCAAGCCGATCTATGGCACGACGCAGTTCGTCGAATCCGGCCTCCACCTTGGTCTCGAGATTCGTCAGCCTGGTCTTGAGTCCCGCCACGTCGGTCTTGAGTCCCGCCACGTCGGTCTTGGTTCCCGCCACGTCGGTCTTGGTTCCCGCCACGTCGGCCTTGATTTCCGCCACGTCCTTCTCGATGCGGTCCAGTCGCGCCGGCATGCCAAGAAACTCGTTGGTCAGGAGGGCGCGCAGCAACAGCCGCTGAGCGTCCGGGTTGGCCCGCAACTCCGCGATTATCCGCGCTACCAGGGATTCCGGATCAAGTTGTTCGGACAGTTGCGCGTTCATCGTCGTGTTCCGGGTTGCGATCGAAGCAACCTATCCTGTCCCTGCAAGCGCATACCGAGCTTGCCATGACGCTGCCTCCTGACCACGCCAGCATACCATGCGCCGGCCGGCTGATGGCGTCGCTTACCAGTCTTACTCGCCGCCGTCCGGGAGACTGAACTCCTCCACCTGGAGCTGCGCCGGGAATCCGGGGCCGTGCGCCGCCCGCACCACCCGCCCGCGAACGGCCACCCGGCGCTGCTGCAGGTGCCACAGCGCGGGAGCATGCTCGCCGACCAACTCGTAGTGCTCCTCGGCGCCCACCAGCACCAGCATGACGTGCGGGTCGGAGCCGGTCACCGTTACCCTCCCGCTGATCTCGACCACGTCATCCCCGCTGCCCTCCGGCACCCGCTCCGGCTCGGGCCGGTCGCCGGACGAGGCGCAGGCCAGCACCACCCCGGCGACCAGGACAACCGCGATCCCGGTTCGCAACCTCATGGCGAGAGCATACCGGTGACCCCGTTCATTGATCGAGCTTGCGCCAGCGGCGAGCTTGACGGGTGCAACGAAATGAGCCACCAATTCCCTCCTTGTCCCCCATTTGGGGGACCCGACCGACCCGACCCGGCGCACGTACCAAGGAGAGCGACAATGAAATCCAAGCGACCCGGCGAAACGCAACGAGCACTTGGACTGCTTGTCCCGGCGCGTTCTGGCCCACGTGATTGCTGGATTGGCGCGCTCCTGGGCGCACTGCTGGTGCTGAGCGGCTGCCAGCAAGGGCCGGGTACGCCACCCGCGCGCGCAGACGACCATGGGGACAGTCCGGCGACGGCGACGCGGTTGGGGGATGGCGACCGGGTACGAACGAACCGGCTGGTGGCAGCGACCGCCGACGACATTCTGTCGGTGGAGTTCCGCACCGAAGGAACTCTGACGGAAGGCGACTTCGACTACTTCGTGCTGACGGTAGGCCACGCCGGAACCCTGACCGCGCGCACCTCCGGCAGTACCGACACCTACGGGTACCTGGAAGCACGCACCGACCATCACCGCCGCACCGTGTTGGACGAAGACGACAACAGCGGGGGAGGTGGGAACTTTCGGGTGACTGCCCGGGTAACCCCCGGCATCTACTACATCGGAGTGATGGGCTCCAGCATCACCACGACCGGGTTCTACGAGCTGTGGGTGAGGTTCAGCGCAACCGCAACGCTGCCGACGTCGGGAACCAAGATGTACTGGACCGACAGCGCAACCGACAAGATACAGCGGGCCAACCTGGACGGCTCTCACGTCGAAGATCTCGTAACCGGCCTTGATCTCCCGCTTGGAATCGCCGTTCACAACGACAAGGTGTACTGGACTGACTACGACACGGACAAGATACAGCGCGCCAACCTGGACGGCTCCTCCGTCGAAGACCTCGTTAGCGGCCTTGGAAACCCCGAGGGAATCACCATTTACAACGACAAGATGTATTGGACTGACCAAGCCACGAACAAGATACAGCGGGCCAACCTGGACGGCTCCTCGGTCGAAGACCTGGTCAGCGGCCTTGCGAACCCCGATGGAATCGCCATTCACAACCACAAGGTGTATTGGACTGACGTCGTAACAGACAAGATACAGCGCGCCAACCTGGACGGCTCTCACGTCGAAGATCTGGTTGACGGCCTGGAGCGGCCGGAAGGAATCGCCATTCACAACGACAAGATGTATTGGACCGACCTCGGCACGGAGAAGATACAGCGGGCCAATCTTGATGGTTCCGATATCGAAGACCTGGTTACCGGCCTGGCAAGCCCCGATGGAATCGTCATCCACAACGGCAAGATGTACTGGACCGACTTCGGCACGGAAAAGATACAGCGGTCAGACCTTGATGGCTCCTATGTCGAAGATCTCGTGACCGACCTGGAAGCACCCAGAGCAATCGCTATCGCGGCGTCCGGCGAGGCGCCGCCACCCGGACCGGAAGACGACCGGGAAATCGTGAACACCTACCGTGGGCACGGCGATGAAGTGTTCCACGTCAACCCCAACGGGGAGTCGTTGGAGGACAAGCTCTACACGCTCCAACTGGGAGACGCGTTCGCCAACGTGTCGTTTGTCGTTACCAATACCAACGCCTACACCGCTCCAGTGACTATCGAGCGCCTCGACACCCCGGCGACACCAACCGAACAACGGCCGTCGTTCCCGGAGATGGACGGTCGACTACAATCGGCGGCCGCGCGAACCGAAGTGCCGTGGCGGCAGCGTTGGATCACGGAGTCCAACAATTACGGGCGGGTGGCGGTCGGCGGCAGCTTTAACCGCAAGCCACTACCATCGGTGAAACAAAGCGATACCCACATCTTCCTCGACATCAATGACGATGGGCAGCTTGTGCACATTCCGGCAACTGCGCGCGTGGTGGTGAACGACGGCACGACCACGCTGGTCGTATGGGTTGCCGATACCGACTGGACCACGAGTTGCCCGCAACCGCCTCCACCGACCTGCGTCGACCGTGCGATGGCCAACGCGGTGGCCGAGCGCTTCCTGCGTCCCGGCAGCGGCAACGACATCTACGACTGGGTGACCACGATATTCGGCGAGCCGTGGGGACCGCACTCATACCACGGTCGGATTCCCGCCGAGCATGCGGAACAGATTCACATCCTCGTGTTCGACATCGGTTTCGACGGCGAAGAAGGCGGGACTGGCGGATTCTTCTGGAGCAAGGATACGGCCATTCGAGACCCTTCATCTCGTTTCAGTTCGAGAGCTTCCAACGAGCGGCTCATGTTCTACATTGACTCGTATTTCCTGGGACGTGCTGACGGACCAACCTGGGACGTGACCGACTATTCGCCGGCGCGGACGATGGGCACCTTGGCGCACGAATTCCAGCACATGATACACTACTATCAGAAACGGGTGCGGCACGCGTATGGGCCTGTGAGCGAGTCATGGCTCAACGAGATGGCGTCCGAGGTGACCGAGGACCTGGTGGCCCACCAGCTCATGATACACGGTCCGCGCGGGGTCGCGTACGACGATCCCACGGCAGGAAGCCCGCGCAACGGGCGCGGTCGTCTTCCTCGCTACAACTTCTTCAATTTTATTCAAGTCACGAGATGGGACGGCAGTTTGGTCAACTATTCGACCAGCTACGCGCTGGGCGCGTACCTCGCCCGCAACTACGGTGGCGCCCCGCTCTTCCGCGAGATCGTGCAGAACAACAAGTCGGGGATCGGAGCCGTGGAGGCGGCGTTGCGTACCCAGGGCCATGCGCTCTCGTTTGGAGACGTGCTGGCACACTGGGGAGTCGCCAACCTGCTGTCGGACAACACCGGAGCCCCCGCTCCGTATCGATACAACTCCGGCACCTGGAGCACCTCCCGTGTCGGCGGCGAGACCTACCGGCTGGGATCGATCAATCTGTACCACTATCGTTACTACTATGAAGAAGACGATTACGCGGACGGGCCAGTCTCTTTCTGGTTCGAAGGATTCAACGACGGTTTCTGGCAAAACCCGCACTCCAACGTGTACACGACACTGGACCGCAACACCGGTACCGTTCGCCTCCGCATGAGTGCCGACCCGGGCATCCGGATCACGGCAGTGGTCAAGGAGTGAGGCGAACGGAAGCATGGCGTTGATCGAACCAACGGGCGAGCGAACGCGGAATCGATCCGCTGCCGTCGCCGTTTGCTACCGGCTCCATAGGGCCGGGGTTCACCTGACGTTACCCAATGCCCGTCATCGGGACCAGGAGCACCAACCAAGTATTCGAATCACTCATGAATTACAGTGCAACGATTTCTGACACCGTGGTCGAACAGTATGGCGGATTATCCCGATATAGATCAGTGCGGTCACGAACATGATTAGACTATAGGTGGCGGCCGGCATCTCAGCTTCGCTGGCATTCGTCACAAGCCCGGCCACCGCGATCGCGAGCACCGAGTTCTGTAGACCGCATTCGATAGAGATGGCGATACGCTGGCTACGCCCGCTAGCGAACAGCCGCGCCAGCAAATGGGCGAGCACCATCATCACAACATTGAGCACCAAAGCAATTAGCCCCGCTTGGGCGAAGTAGGCCGCCAAATGCTCGCGGTTCTCGAAGATCGCCAAGGCCACCACCAAAACGAACAGTATTACCGAGACTGTTCGAGCCGTCCGCTGGCGGCGTCTCACAAAGTTCCCAGCAAGTCTACGCGCAAGGACTCCGAGAGAAAGCGGGACGGTAACCATGAGGAAGACCCCGATCGCGGTGCGAAAGACAGAAACGGACGTAACGTCTTGTATGGTCACGATCTGATCATTCGATAGCTCTGGAATCAGCTGATCGTGCGAAAACACTACTATGAACGGGACGGTCACCACACAGAGCAGACTGATGACCGCGGTGAGCGATATCGAGAGAGCTACGTCGCCACGCGCGAACGCCGTCAGCAGGTTTGAGGTCACGCCTCCCGGCGCCGCTGCAATAATCATCACCCCAAGCGCAAGCGCCGGCTCAAGCCGCACAGGCCAGATGGTGACGATCAGCAAGCCGATCAGCGGCAATAGCACCACCTGTGAGAACGCTCCGACCAGAAGGTCGCGCGGCCGCTGCACCACACGACCGAAATCCGCAAGGGTTAGCCCCATGCCGAGCGTAAACATAATGATGGCAAGAGCGATCCGCAGAGCTATCTCGGTCCACGATTCCACATCCTTCCCCCTTCAATCCGAAGCACCACGTCTACAAGCCCCAATTACATCGCATAGCACCCACGCCTCGCCGCAATGCACACCGTATCCAACAAACACTACCACCGACAACGTTTCTCTTACTGAACGTGAACACTACGCGCCGGGCACTCAACGAACGTTGGGATGATCGTCAAAGCACTGCAACCCGGCCGAGTGTCCGCTCGGTCCAAGAGATGACCTTAACACTTAATCCGCCACTTCCCCTCGCACCACTCTCCACAGCTAATTGACGGGATCGCCTCAAGGCCCAAGGAGTAGCCCAGCTCACGATATGCCTCGAATTGGACCTCATCAAAAAATTGGTCTCTAGTCGATTCGTGCGGAAACGCCGCACTTCGGCTCCTGTACGAGCTCACCTCAGCGTCCAGGCCTTCTGTCACTGTAGCCTTGATGTAAACCAACACGCCCTTCCTTCCACACTCATAAGTTATCTGTGCAACGGCAAAACCACGGCGCGCGTCACCCCGACCGTCGATCTCCTTGTCGTCACCAGTATAGGCCGAACGCAAATTGCGTAGCCCGTAGTCTTCGTCCAGAAACTCAATAAATGCCCGGAAATCGACCTTCACTCGCTCTATAGCAGTTGCAAGGTTTGTAAAATGACTATGGATGTCCGCCGAGCCGTCGCAAATCACAATTAGCTTCAGTTTGCGCCTTATCAGCTCATAAAGACCAAGATTTTCGAAGTGTCCAGCGTCCGTTAGATCCAACATCGAATAATCTTCTTTCAATCGACGAAAGAGGAAAACCGACCAGATCCCTGGCCACAGGAGATTCGGTATCTCGCTACGAGACCTCTTCCGTGGATTCGGATGCGGTGCCCAGTACCCGAGCCGCAAGTTCAATGCCGACATCACTACCGATACGTACCGATTTCGCGTCCAGCCAGATCCACCAGCCCCGGCATTAGGATTCGCCATCGCACCCGAGATCGCCATCGCAGTAGCCAGAGTCATCCCCGGATCATTTCGTTTCATATAGCTATCGGATTGCACCCAGCCTGTAGCGTCGCTTCCGCAATATAGTGGGGATATCACAAAACTAGCACCGCCGCGTTCGCGGTACTTCGCATTCACTGAATCCACAAGCACAACATTAGTATTGATCAAGTGATATGGTCTAGCATTAACACCGCGACACATCTCCTCGATCAGCGCACTATTCGCGTCGTCAGATCGCTCCCATCTCTGACGCCTAACTGCCTCGTTGTCCGGCAGAAAGATCTCCATAAGACGATCCCTATACATTCGGTGGACGCCCAAATAGTTGACGTTGACGGAACGACCTACGACAAAGAGAAAGACAACGAGAAGGGTCAGGACCAATATCAGCAAGACCGAGCCAACAACAGACGGAAGATCGCCGTCGTGGATCAAGTGCGCCACGAGCTGTATAATGGGTCTCATCAAGGCATAAGAAGCTATCAATAGGCCGTATAGACACAGTATAGCACCCAGAGTCTTGAGCGGCTTCTCTCCCTTACGGTGTCGCCTGAATTGATTGGCATCAAATGGCACAAACACGAACAGCACGCTACTGGCAAAGAGAATCAGCAGAAAAAGAATGTGCGTCCACGGGCGCGTAGCGTCTCCCATATCGCGCAATATTCGATCTACAATCGGCAGAAATCCGACACTAAACATTACAACTATCCACTTCAAAAAGAAACCAAATATCTTTTGTGAATTTGTTCTTCCTTTATAGCGAATTTCGCTCCACCGGTGTCGCTCGCTTGTATCCTTTGGTTGCGATTCGGGCGTTCTATAAGTGCACTTCTTGCTTTCTTGGTTTTGTCTAAATTGAAAGTAGAGAGTAAAGGCGGAGTAAATAAGACTGCACGCGAGAAAGAGCCAGCAAAGGTAGAGAACTATCTCGAAGATTCTTTTTGATATGATTATGTTAACGTCGCCACCCGGTCCATCGACGTCACGTTGGACGGGACTAGTCGTAGTATCCGTGGGAGAGTCGAGACGTGCTGGTCCTTCGACGAGCTCGTGTATCCATTCGACGCTAGTATGGAGCGGCGAAACGAAAGAGGGAACTAAGGGTTTTTGTTTGGACACGTTCTCTAAGACGACTATTCCAAAGGACAGGAGCAGCATGGCGATAACTAAGGCGCACAAGTAGACAGATAGAGATACGAGGGCGTTGCGGACGAGAATGGCGACTATAGAAGTAGTGTTGAGATCGCGAGTGGGAACGAGGTAGCTGCCGTGAAAGCGAAGAAAGTTTAAGATTTTGTTCTGTGCGCATGAGTTGCTTTGTGAGAGGAGAGACCCAAATGGAAAGTTCGAAGCGTTGGTTCCCGCGGGTTGGTCGTTGGGTAAACCGGAGCGGAGCCACCATGTAAGCGCGCTCCCGATAAATCCGCCGCCGGACACGGTGGACATATAGTCGAACATTCGTAGGGCATCGCCTCTGACCAAGGCCTGTAATACTCCAAGAGCGAAGGCGGCTGAGCGGATGCCTCCGCCGGAGAGGGCGAGGCCAGACATCTCAGTTCGACATCTATCCATATGCTTGGCTTCTGCTTTAAGTACCTCTTCCGAACACGTTGTATAAACTTCGGCGTCGTTCTTGCTCGCTTCCACTATTGTCCTCCGTAAGTAATGCTATGACTGTTGGTTCGTGGCAGCTGAGATGAAGGATATCCGATGGTCGGCTGCACCGGGTGCAAGTGTGGCAGCGCTTGAATCTGACTCTGCTGATCGACGCACGACCGCATTACGTGCTCCGCGGCCAGCCACGCTACCGTAGTTCATCGTGCGGCCTCTGCAAGGCCACGTTCACGGTACCGCTTGACCCCGCTTTGCCGACGGGGGACGACGCCATACCACGGGAAAAACCTCCTGACCAAGCGCTCTGTATCATACCATGAACCGCTGCCGGGACGGAACACAAGCCATAGCTACCTGTCCAATTCTTCGGGATGGGCATAGCGCTGCTCTTCGCGACCCTTACACACCACGTGGAGCTGGGCCAGTTCCATGTCGAGCGGAACCCTGGATGCAACGCGCCGTGAATGATCGCCCTGAGCGTCGGTGTGTCCGTGCCTGTTGAGTTCTTCAGCCGTGGCGGCGCGTAGTACGTGCCGGCACTGACCGAGGCCGCCACCCAGAAGTTGTAGCCTTCCTCGCTGTCATCACCGAAGTCATACCAGAAGCGCTCATGCAGAACTAGACCGATGGTGTCCGTGCCACAGGTGGTGGATGCACTCAGTGTCCCGGATTGGCTCAACCTGATCACGAACACGTCGCCGAGAGCCAGGGTTCTCGCGGTGGACGAGGAGCCAGCCGCTACCATGGTCGCCGTCGCCCGGTCAATTGGGGCTCTTGTTCGGCAACCGCTGACGCGTTCTGTTATATTGTGGATAGGGCACCTGTACCGCCCGTCCCAAAACGCCCCGAGAGAAGGACCCCGAACGTTGTCTGATTCGAACAAGGTATTGTTTCACGTTGCGCTGATAGTCCTCGCGCTGGCCCTGGCACTGACCGGCTGCCGCAGAGCCACTCCGGTTGTCGAACCGCCGGCGCCGGCCGACACCGCCCCGAGCTTTGCCGCCACCGTGGCGGACCAGAACTTCGCGGTGGGAGCGGCGGTCCGCCTTACCCTGCCCGAGGCCAGCGGCGGCGACGGCGCCTTGCGCTACACCCTGGGCCCGGAGCTGCCGCGGGGGCTGAGCTTCGACGCCGCTGCCCGCGTCCTCAGCGGGACCCCGGAGCTGGAAGGCGTCTACGAGATGACCTACCGGGTGGAGGATTCGGACGCCAACACGTCGGCCGAGGACTCCGCCACGCTGGCGTTCACCATCACGGTGAATCCCGCGACGGCGGTAGCCACCGTGGTGACCGCGATGAGCGCCGGAGCCACGGACGGCGTTCTCAGGTTCGACTCCTTGCCACCGCCGGGGACCGGCCCCGGGGTCGTCGAGGTGGCCGGCAGCGTCGTCATTGTGAACGGTGGCGCGTTCTTCCTGGACGTGGTTGCCGACCCAGGTGCCGACAAGCTGCTGGTGTCACTCGGCGAGGAACGCTTCGGCTACTACGAAATCGATCTCCCGGACGGCGCCGCGTCGGCGCAACGCCTGGTCGGTCACGTCGCGTTCGAGCTGGATCCGGCCATGTCGCCGTTGTGTCTCTCGCTCACGGCGGTGGACCGGGACGGAACGGCCGGACCGACCGTGTGTCATACGCTGTACATCGTTCCGGTGGCCGGCGGCGAGCTGCAGGTCACCGTGTCGTGGGACGCGCTCAGCGATCTCGATCTGCACGTCGTGGACGCCCACGGCGACGAGATCTACTACCGGCAGACCGAGGTAGAAAGCGGCGGCATACTCGACCTCGAGTCCACCTGTGACGACGACTTCGGTGGCGTCATCCGCAACGAGCACGTGGCGTGGCCGGACCAGAGTCCCCCGCCGGGCGTCTACGTGGTCCGCGTCAACTACTGGACGAGCTGCGACGTGCCGGAGACGAACTACGTCGTGCGCGTGAACTACCGGGGCGAGATCAGCACCTTCACCGGCACCTTCACCGGGGACGGCGAGGGCGGCGGCCGCGGCGCCGGCGAAGTGATCACGATCTTCACGATCCCGGGCGGCGCGCCGCCGGCGCCGGGCGTGAAGGAAGTGCCTCCCCTGCATTACCGCGGAAGCGGAGACCAGGTGTTCGTGCTCAACCCGGAGGGGGAGACGCTCGACGATGCCCTGGTCACGCTGGAGCTGGGCGACGCCGACGCGGAGGTGTACCTGGTCGCCGCCAACGGCGCCCACTATCCCATGGAACCGAACGTCGAACGGCTGGACCTCGTGGAGGCGGCGGCGAAGGGGCTGCGTGCGGCCGCCACCGAGGAGTATCAGCCGCGGGCGCGGCCGGCGATGACCGAGCGGGCGGCGGAGCGGTCCTGGGTGACGGAGTTCAACAACAACCCGCCGTTGGGGTCCCGCATCGGAGTCGACAGGCGCAGCAGCAGGCTGCTGCAGGGGGTCGAGCCGGTCACCGCGGATGCGCCCGGCGTCATGGAAGGCGACACCTTCGCCTTCCTCGACCGCGGCGATGACGGCAGCGTCGTCGAAATCCCCTCGACCGCGCGCCAGGTGGTCACCGACGGCACCACGACGGTGGCGGTGTGGGTGGCCGACGCGGACTGGACGACCGCCTGCGAGCCCCACGACGACGACAGCGACGGCGACGGCTCCGGCCGCCTGGTGGCGGCGCACTTCGTCCCCAAGGTGTGCATCACCCAGGAGATGGCGGATGCGGTGGGGACCAGGTTCCTGCAGCCGGGCGCCAGCAACGACATCCACGACTGGGTCACGGCGATCTTCGGCGAGCCGTGGGGTCCGCACGACGTCCCGTTCCTGATTCCCGCCGAGGCTGTCGGCGAGGTTCATGTCCTGCTGTTCGACATCGAGGGCGACGGGATACCCGAGCCGGGAGATTCGCGGATCGCCGGTTTCTTCTGGGCCAAGGACAACTTCCTGAACGACCCCGAAGACCCGGTGTTCGCACTGTCCAACGAACGGCTGATGTTCTATCTCGATGCGCCGCTCCTGACGGTCGCCGAAGGCGACACCTGGGAGGTGACCGACCGGTGGCCGAGCCGCATGTTGGGCACCCTGGCCCACGAGTACCAGCACATGATCCATTTCTATCAGAAACCGGTCTTGCGCGGCGCCGGCAGCGAGACCTGGCTCAACGAGATGTCATCGGAAATGGCCGCGGACCTGATCGCCGACAAGATGGAGGGTGATGGGCCACGCTCGGTGGCCTACGACGACCCCACGGCCGGGGAGCCGGGGAACGTCCGCGGCCGGCTGCCGGGGTTCAACCTGTACAACGACATTCAGGTCACCAGGTGGGACGGCCTGCTGGCGAACTACGACATCAACTTCGCGCTGGGCGCCTACCTGGCCCGCAACTACGGCGGCGCGGCACTGTTCAGCGCCATCGTGCAAAGCGAGCACTCCGGCACCGGTGCGATCGAAGCCGCGCTGGAGTCCCTCGGGCACGATATTTCGTTCAGCCAGGCGCTGGAGAACTGGAGCGTGGCGGTGCTGCGCTCCGACGATACCTCGGCCCCGGTCCCCTACCGCTACAACGCCGGCGACTGGGTCACCTCGCGAACCGGCGGCCTGGAGTTCCGGCTGGGCTCGATCAACCTGTTCCACTACGTGTACGGGCCGCCCCGGGTACCGGGCCGGCTGGCCTGGGAGGGCCCCTACCTGCACTCGCTCGACAGCCTGAACGAGCGCACGCAGCCGCCGCACTCCGTCGCCTATGCCACGCTCGGGCGCAACAGCGGAACCGTGCGGCTGAGCGTCAGCGCGCTCGGCGACAACCGCATCACGGCGGTAGTCAAGGAGTGATGCCCGCGCGGCCCGCCGGTCGCTGAATCCGCTGCGCCGCGGCGCCGGTTTCGCCGCGGCGCCGGTTTCGCCGTGGCGCCGGTTCGCCGTGGCGCCGGGTTTCGCCGTGGCGCCGGTTTCGCCGTGGCGCCGGTTTCGCCGTGGCGCCGGTTTCGCCGTGGCGCCGGTTTCGCCGTGGCGCCGGTTTCGCCGTGGCGCCGGTTTCGCGCCTCGGCGTGGGGCCGGTTTCGCCTCGGCGCCGGTTTCGCCGTGGCGCCGGTTTCGCCGCGGCGTGGCGGGTGGAGTCCGAATACCTGACCGCGGCGGGCCGCTTCGCGTACCTGCTGGAAGCCCTGCACCGGCAGACGGGACAGCGCGTCGCGGGTGCTGGTGGACGAGTCCCCAACTGGACAACCTCACCGACATCACGCTCGATCCCGTGTACTCTCGATCTGGACACCGTGTTCGCTCCGGAATTCGCCGGACTCGACCGGGAGCAGGTGCGGGAGTGGTATCTCGGCTTGATGATCCCGCGATTCATAGCGCGGCAGGGCCATCCCTTGCTGAACGACGTCCGCATCCCTGGGGCACGGGATGTTCCGGAAGGTACGGTAGTGGCCGCGGTGATGGCCCCGTGCCTGCCGGATCGCCTCCTTCAGGTGCGTGGGTTCGTTCGCTGTACTATGTGTCCAGAAATGAGCGGAGTGCCGCCTCCCGCAACACCGGCGGTCTTCGCCGATGCTTTGCTGCCACGTCGGCGCCGCCGTGCAGGATTCGCAGGATTCTGCGAAAAAGCGCCAAAAAACGCGCTGAGCACTTGACGGGTTTGGCGCCGCTCGTAACGGCCCCCTGCCGCACGTGCCGGCCCCTCCGACCCTTCGAACATCCCGCCACGCCTTCCAGGCTCGTCAGCACCCCGCAAGCGCCGGCCTGAGCCCTGCCCGATGCCCGTCCCGGGACTTGCCGAAACCGGTCATTTCTCAACCATGCTTATATTTACGCCATGGCTACGGTGGCTACCGCGACCCCTACCGGCTTCTCCTCCTCGCTCTCCGGGCTCCCCGACCAGGTGCTGCTGGCACACACCAAGTCCCTCGTCCTGCACGAGCAGGCGCTGCAGCTCGCCGTCCTCGACCACCTGCGCGAGATCCACGCACGCCACCTCCACCTGCGCCTCGGGTTCTGCAGCCTGTTCGACTACGCGGTGCGGGAACTGGGCTACAGCGAAGGCGCCGCCTGGCGCCGCATAAAGGCCATGCGCCTGTGCTCCGATACCGACGGGACACGCGAGCGGCTGCAGGACGGCTCGCTCACTCTGAGCGCGGCGGCGCAGTTGCAGAACACCTTCGATCTCCTGCAGCGCACGGCGATCGCCCCCGCGGACCCCGGCGCGGCGGCGGTGGCACCGGAGCTGCTGCCGGGCG
Organism: Spirochaetia bacterium; assembly: GCA_965203905.1. Classification (GTDB taxonomy): domain Bacteria; phylum Spirochaetota; class Spirochaetia; order SZUA-6; family Bin103; genus Bin103. The sequence continues at coordinate 1,233,840 of CBDBDQ010000005.1, forward strand.
CCACGGGGACGGCGCCGGAGGCGGGGGCTTCCGGGACCGCGGCAGCGGCGGCCGCGCGACCGGTGCCGGCGCTGGACGCGGCGCAGCGGCAGGAGCTGGTGGCGCAGGCGAGCGGCAAGAGCACCCGCGAGGTGAAGCAGTTGTTGGCCGGGGTGGCTCCCGAGCTGGCACGGCCGGCGGATCGCATGCGCGCGCTGGGCGAGGACCGCTGGGAGCTGAAGGTGGCGATCGACTCCGCCTGTCAGCGCGGGATCGAGCAGCTACGGGCCCTGCTGTCGCACGTGGACCCGCACCTGACGCTGGGGCAACTGGTGGAGCGGCTGGTGCAGGACGGCCTGCAGCGCTACGACCCGGGGCGGCCGCCGCGCGGGCGCAGAGGTGGGCGCCGGGAGGCAAGCACGGGCCAGGCGCCGGAGCCGACGACGCAGGAAGGCTCGGCGGGCGGGGCGACTTCGCCGGCGAAGCGGGACGCGCAAGAGCAACCCGGAGTGCCGACGCCGCCGGAGGGCACGAGCGCCGGCGGCAGCACCCCGGCGCCGGCAGCGCTGTCCGCAGAGGAACCCGCGCGCGGGATTGGCCACGCCGGCCCCTCGGCGGTGGGCGCGCTGGCAGCGCCGCCGTTGGGGCGCGAGACTTGCGGCAGCAGCACGCCGATGAGTGCCAAGCCAGCGGCGGTGGCGACCGGTACCGCTACTTCGGCGGCGAAGTCAGTGGCCGATCGTGGGTCCCACGGCACCGTACCGGCGCCGCCGGCAGACCAGAGCAGGCCGACCGCGACGGCAGCGGCGGATTGCGGTCGCCACGCTCCTTCGCCAGCGAAGCCGGCAGGGGTGGCGCAGCGGGCAAGGGTGGCGCAACGGGCAGGGGTGGCGCAGCGGGCAGGGGTGGCGCAGCGGGCAGGGGTGGCGCAGCGGGCAGGGGTGGCGCAGCGGGTAAGGGTGGCGCAGCGGGCAGGAACGGCGCAGATCGATGGCCGTTCGGGGCCCCAGCCGCCGCCAGACGGCCTCTCCGGAGGCAGCGCGCAGCCGCCCCACCGGGCGCGTCGATCCCGCTACATTCCCGCACCGGTGAGGCGCGAGGTGTGGCGCCGCGACGGTGGCCGCTGCAGTTACGTCGATCCGCACAGCGGGCGGCGCTGCGGTTCCCACTTCCTACTGGAGCTCGACCACATCGTTCCCTTCGCGCTCGGCGGCGGTGCTGAGCCGGGTAATCTCAGGCTTCGTTGTTCTGCTCACCACCGCTTCCGCCATCGGGAGTACGGATCGCCACCAGACGGGGCCACGTGATCGGCGCTCGCCGGGGTCGAGTTGGGCGGTTGGGCGTCGGTCCGATGGCAGGGGGAGCAACGATTTGCAGCCCGCTTGTCGCGCCGCGTGGGATAGTTCTCACGGGAACAGAGCTGCCAGCACCCTCTGCATCACGGGAACCAGGATCGTGGCGGCTACCAGAACGGCCAGCAGCCAGCGGGTCTGTACGGTGGTCTCCTTGCGCACGTCGCCGATCTCCTTCGTGAGGTCGGCCCGCACATTGGCGATCTCCTTGCCCAGGTTGCCGATCTGTTCCTGGTGCTCAAGGAACTGTTTCTGAACCCCCATGAAGCCGGCGTGCATCTCGCCACGCACTGCCTCCAGACCGGCGTGCATTTCACCCCGCACCTCTATGAGGCCGGCGTGCATCTCTCCACGCACCGCCTCGAAACCGGCGTGCATCTCATCCCGCACCGCCTTGAAACCGGTGTGCATCTCTCCACGCACTGCCTCGCGCGAGTCCGCAACCCGGCGCGCAAAGCGCTCCTCCACCACGCTTATCAGCTCTTCGCGCTGGTCGCGGCCAAACTGATGCAGCAGCTCCACCAGCGAATCGGTCGCCGCCTCGCCCAGCCTCTCGCGCAACTCACGACGTACCGAGATCACCGCCATGACCGATCAACCAGCTTATGTGACCGTGCCGGGGCCGTCAACGTGACGCCGCTCGCTCGCACTCCCGAGCCGGGCGCGGCTACGCGTGCTGAGGCGGCCGGCCGCCGGCAGTTCGGGCGATACTTCATGCTACTAGAGCCCTCCATTGCTCGTAATGAACAACGGCACGCGATTCGTGGCGCTTTGCCGTTGCGCCGTGGCGCCGGTTTCGTGGCTCGGCGTGGCGGGGTACTATCGACCGGTGGGCAAGCGCAGACTGCCGATCGGCATGCAGACCTTCCGCACGCTGCGGGAGCAGAACTGCTACTACGTCGACAAGACGCCCTACATCCGCCGCCTGCTCGACGAAGGCACGCACTACTTCCTGTCGCGGCCCCGCCGCTTCGGCAAGAGCCTGTTCCTGGACACGCTCAAGGAGCTGTTCGAGGGCAGCGAGGAGCTGTTCGCCGGGCTGCACATCCACGCCGGCCACGACTGGTCGCAACGCCATCCGGTGGTGCGGCTGAGCTTCGGTGGCGGCACCTTCCGGCGGTTGGACCTGCTGGAAGCGAACGTCATGGAGCAACTCGCCGCCGCAGAGCGGCGCCTGGGAGTGGAGTCCGAGTACCTGACCGCCGCGGGCCGCTTCGCGTATCTGCTGGAAGCCCTGCACCGGCAGACGGGACAGCGCGTCGCGGTGCTGGTGGACGAGTACGACAAGCCGATCCTGGACCTGCTGAAGGAACCGGAGGTGGCACTCGCCAACCGCGACTACCTGCGCGGGCTGTACGGCGTGATCAAGGACAGCGACGCGCACGTGCAGTTCACGTTCCTCACCGGCATCAGCAAGTTCTCGAAGGTGAACCTGTTCTCGCAACTGAACAACCTCACCGACATCACGCTCGATCCCGTGTACTCCTCAGTGTGCGGGTACACGGAGGAAGATCTGGACACCGTGTTCGCTCCGGAACTCGCCGGACTCGACCGCGAGCAGGTGCGGGAGTGGTACAACGGCTACCGCTGGCGTGGCGACGAGAAGGTCTACAATCCCTACGATGTGCTCCTGTTGCTGCGCGGTCGCGAATTCGATGCGCATTGGTTCGAGACCGGGACGCCGGCGTTCCTCGTGGACACGCTTTTCGACCGCCGCGTGTCCTCGGTGTCGCTGGGCGAGATGGTGACCACGGGGGGCTGCTGTCGGCGTTCGACGTCGATCACATCGGCACCGAGGCACTGCTGTTCCAGACCGGCTACCTGACGATTACGGGAGAAGAGCGACTGGGCGGCAAGGCGCTCTTCCGGCTGGGCTATCCCAACCGGGAGGTGCGCCAGAGCCTGAACGAGTACCTGTTGCGTCACCTGGTGCAGGACACGACGCAGCAGACGGCCAACGGCATGCGCCTGGCGCGCCTCCTGCAAACGCACGACTGCACCGGCCTGAAAGCGCTGTTCCACGCCTTCTTCGCCAGCATTCCGTACCATTGGTACACCAACAATGACATCGCCAACTACGAGGGCTTCTACGCCAGCGTGTTCTACTCCTACTTTGCCGCGCTCGGCTACGAGATCGCCGTGGAAGAGGCGAGCAGCCACGGGCGCCTGGACATGGCGCTGCGCACCGGCGGTCACGTCTACCTGTTCGAATTCAAGGTGGTGGAGCTGGCGCCGCCAGGGGCGGCGCTGGCGCACCTCCAGGAGCGCCGCTACGCCGACAAGTACCGCGCCACGGGCGAGCCGATCCACCTGATCGGCGTCGAATTCAGCCGCGACACCCGCAACGTAACCGCGTTCGAAGTGGCGGACGGCTGAGAGGATAGTCGTTGTCGGACAGGAGGGATGGCTGACCGCCGCCGTGAACGCGCAGCCAAGCGGCGTCGCCGCTCAACTGAGCGTTTCATTCGCAAACCGCCGAGGATGGATAAACCGTGTGACATTCGGCAGTGACTCTGTCGACAACGAGGCATGACGACCTTCGAACCAGACAGCGGGCATCTTACAACGGCTCGGAGTTGTCACGGTCGCGCAGCCGCGCTTCGAGTTCGGCGATTCGCGCCTCCGCCGCCTGCCGGGCCTCCCGTTCCTGCCGGCGACCCTGTTCGGCGTGCTGGCGCGCGTCCCGCTCCCGCCGACGATCCTGCTCGGCCCGGCGCCACCGCTGCTCCGCCCGTTCGCGCGCCTGCAGCTCCCGCTCCCACCTCTGCTCGGCCTCCTGCCACGCCGCGTCCGTCTCCCCGAGGTCCGGCAGATCGCGCCCCGTCATCGGATCGTGGAACCGCAGCCCGCGCTCCGTCAGCCGCAACTCCAACTCCAGCACCGCGCTCCTCAGCACCAGCGTCCCGTCCCCATGCTCCCGTTCCGGCAGCCTCGCGTACTCCCCTGCCACCAACTCCAGTCCCTGCAACGCCGGCTCCAGGTAGTCCCCCGTCGGGTCGTACTGCCAGTACTCCCGCACCCCGAGCCTCTCGTACAGCCTGCGCTTCTTTCCCTGGTCTTCCCGCCGCGTGCTGCGCGACGTCACCTCCAGCACGAAGTCCGGCCCCTTCGGCTCCTCCCACAGCACGTAGCTCGTTCGCTTCCGCCGCGGCGCGCCCAGCACCACGAACACATCCGGCGCCACTCGCTCCCGCGTCCCTTCCTCGTAGTAGATCAACAGGTTCCCCGCCACGTACACGTCCTCGCGCTCGCGATAGTGTTCCCGCAGCCGGTTCGCGGCATAGGTCAGCGGGATGAACTGGTGATCGCTCTCCGCCACCGGCCGGCCGTCCGACGAGGGGTATTCAACCTGGGCGGGAGCGAGTACCGAGCTTGCCATCACGGTCCCTCCTGACCACCTCAGCATACCACGCCGCGGTCGCCACGAGAATCCTGCCGGGGCCGCGGTGCCGGCCTCCGCGATCGGCGAGGTGCCTGAAGATGTTGCGAACCATACCCTCTACAACGGGCGCCGGTTCGCCCGCGCTTTCAGGAACCTGTGTTCGACGTGAAGTCGGTCGAGATCCTGAGTCGGGCGTGCCTGGACCGCTACCAGGAGAAGAGTGCGCTCTAAGAGTTGATCGCCGAGCTCTGCCGCTGACTCCGCTACGCCGGCTACGCCGTGGCGCCGGTTTCGTGGCTCGGCGTGGCGGGGTACTATCGGCCGGTGGGCAAGCGCAGACTGCCGATCGGCATGCAGACCTTCCGCACGCTGCGGGAGCAGAACTGCTACTACGTCGACAAGACGCCCTACATCCGCCGCCTGCTCGACGAAGGCACGCACTACTTCCTGTCGCGGCCCCGCCGCTTCGGCAAGAGCCTGTTCCTGGACACGCTCAAGGAGCTGTTCGAGGGCAGCGAGGAGCTGTTCGCCGGGCTGCACATCCACGCCGGCCACGACTGGTCGCAACGCCATCCGGTGGTGCGGCTGAGCTTCGGTGGCGGCACCTTCCGGCGGTTGGACCTGCTGGAAGCGAACGTCATGGAGCAACTCGCCGCCGCAGAGCGGCGCCTGGGAGTGGAGTCCGAGTACCTGACCGCCGCGGGCCGCTTCGCGTATCTGCTGGAAGCCCTGCACCGGCAGACGGGACAGCGCGTCGCGGTGCTGGTGGACGAGTACGACAAGCCGATCCTGGACCTGCTGAAGGAACCGGAGGTGGCACTCGCCAACCGCGACTACCTGCGCGGGCTGTATGGCGTGATCAAGGACAGCGACGCGCACGTGCGGTTCACGTTCCTCACCGGCATCAGCAAGTTCTCGAAGGTGAACCTGTTCTCGCAACTGAACAACCTCACCGACATCACGCTCGATCCCGTGTACTCCTCAGTGTGCGGGTACACGGAGGAAGATCTGGACACCGTGTTCGCTCCGGAGCTCGCCGGACTGGACCGGGAGCAGGTGCGGGAGTGGTACAACGGCTATAGCTGGCTAGGCGACGAGAGGGTGTACAACCCCTACGACGTGCTGCTACTGCTGCGCCGCGGCAGGTTCGCCGCGCACTGGTTCGAGACCGGGACGCCGGCATTCCTGGTGGAGACGCTGTTCGAACGTCACGTCTCCTCGGTGTCGCTGGGCGACCTGGTTAGCACGGAGGACCTGCTGTCGACATTCGACGTGGAGCACATCGGCACCGAGGCGCTGCTGTTCCAGACCGGCTACCTGACCATCACCGGGGAAGAGGACTTGGTCGGGGAGCCGCTATACCGGCTTGGCTATCCGAACCGGGAAGTACGCCAGAGCCTGAACCGCGTGCTGCTACGCCACCTGGTGCAGGACGCAGGACAACAGACGGCCAACAGCACGCGCTTGGCGCGGCTGCTGGAGGCGCACGACTGCGCCGGCCTCCAGGAGCTGTTCCACGCCTTCTTCGCCAGCATTCCCTACCATTGGTACACCAACAACCACATCGCCAACTACGAGGGCTTCTACGCCAGCGTGTTCTACTCCTACTTTGCTGCGCTCGGCTATGAGATCGCCGTGGAAGAGGCGAGCAGCCGCGGCCGCCTGGACATGGCGGTGCGCACCGGCGGGCACGTCTACCTGTTCGAGTTCAAGGTAGTCGAGATGACGCCGGACGGTTCGGCGCTGGCGCAGTTGCAGGAGCGCCGCTACGCCGACAAGTACCGCGCCCGCGGCGAGCCGATCCACCTGATCGGCGTCGAGTTCAGCCGCGACGCGCGCAACGTCACCGCGTTCGAAGTGGCGGACGGCTGAGACCGGAGAACGTTACGCTGCCCCGCGCGCCACAATGGCTTCGCGCGACCCTTCCAGCAAGCCCTCCAGCCTCGCTTGGCCATGTTCCACCATCGTCGTGAATGATGATCCCGCGATTCATCTTGCCGACCAGGTCGCGGAAGATCTCGGTAGCGCGGGCAGGGCCATCCCTTGCTGAACGACGTCTGCATCCCTGGGGCAAGGGATGTTCCGGAAGGTAAGGTAGTAGCCGCGGTGATGGCCCCGTGCCTGGCCGGATCGCCTCCTTCCGGTGATTGGATTCGTTCGCTGTACTATGTGTCCAGGAACGAGTGGGTTGCCGCCCACGCGCAACGCGCCGGTCTCCGCCGAGGCGTTGCTGCCACGTTGGCGCCACGGTGCAGGATTCTGCGAAAGGTGCCAAAAAAAGTGCGCTGAGCACTTGACGGGTTTGGCCCTGCTCGTGACGGCCCCCTGCCGCACGTTCCGGCCCTTCCGACCCTTCGAACATCCCGCCACGCCTTCCAGGCTCGTCAGCACCCCGCAAGCGCCGGCCTGCACCCTTCCAGGTGCCCGTCCCGGGACTTGCCGAAACCGGTCATTTCTCAGCCATGCTTATATTTACGCCATGGCTGCCGCGACCGCTGCCGGCTTCGCCTCCTCGCTCTCCGGGCTCCCCGACCAGGTACTGCTGGCGCATACCAAGTCCCTCGTCCTGCACGAGCAGGCGCTGCAGCTCGCCGTCCTCGACCACCTGCGCGAGATCCACGCCCGCCACCTCCACCTGCGCCTCGGGTTCTCCAGCCTGTTCGACTACGCGGTGCGCGAACTGGGATATAGCGAGGGTGCCGCGTGGCGCCGTATCAAAGCCATGCGCCTGTGCTCCGAGACCGCCGGGTCACGCGAGCTGCTGCAGGACGGCTCGCTCACCTTGAGCGCGGCGGCGCAGTTGCAAAACACCTTCGATCTCCTGCAGCGCACGGCGACCGCCGCCGTGGACCCCGGCTCGCCACCCGCGGCACCCGAGCTGCTGCCGGGCGCCACGGGGACGGCGCCGGAGGCGGGGGCTTCCGGGGCCGCGGCAGCGGCGCCCGCGCCACCGGTGCCGGCGCTGGACGCGGCGCAGCGGCAGGAGCTGGTGGCGCAGGCGAGCGGCAAGAGCACCCGCGAGGTGAAGCAGTTGCTGGCCGGGGTGGCTCCCGAGCTGGCGCGGCCGGCTGATCGCATGCGGGCGCTGGGCGAGGGCCGCTGGGAGCTGAAGGTAGTGATCGACGCCGCCTGTCAGCGCGGGATCGAGCAGCTACGGGCCCTGCTGTCGCACGTGGACCCGCACCTGACGCTGGGGCAACTGGTGGAGCGCCTGGTGCAGGACGGCCTGCAGCGCTACGACCCGGGGCGACCGCCGCGCGGGCGCAGAGGTGGTGGGCGCCGGGAGGCAAGCGTGGGCCAGGCGCCGGAGCCGAAGGCGCAGCAAGGGCCGGTGGGCGGGGCGGCTTCGCCGGCGAAGTCGGGCGTGCAAGAGCAAGCCGGAGTGCCGACGCCGTCGGAGGGCACGAGCGCCGGTGGCAGCACCCCGGCGCCGGCAGCGCTGTCCGCAGAGGAACCCGCGCGCGGGATTGGCGGCGCCGGTACCTCGGCGGTGGGCGCGCTGGCAGCGCCGCCGTTGGGGCGCGAGACTTGCGGCAGCAGCACGCCGGTGAGTGCCAAGCCAGCGGCGGCGGCGACCGGTACCGCTACTTCGTCGGCGAAGTCGGTGGCCGATCGTGGGTCCCACGGCACCGTACCGACGCCACGGGCGACGCCGGCGGCGGACCAGAGCATGCCGGCCGCGCTGGCAGCGGCGGATCGCGGTCGCAACGCTGCTTCGCCAGAGAAGCGCGCAGGGGTGGCGCAGCGGGCACGGGGGACGTAGCGGGCACGGGCGACGCGGCGGGCAGGAACGGCGCGGCTCAATGGCCGTTCGGGTCCGCAGGCGGCGGCAGCCGGCCTCTCCGGAGGCAGCGCGCAGCCGCCCCACCGGGCGCATCGATCCCGGTACATTCCGGCACCGGTGAGGCGCGAGGTGTGGCGCCCCGACGGTGGCTGCTGCAGTTACGTCGATCCGCACAGCGGGCGGCGCTGCGGGTCCCGCTTCCTGCTGGAGCTCGACCACATCGTTCCCTTCGCGCTTGGCGGCAGCGCCGAGCCGGGGAATTTGAGGCTGCATTGTGCAGCTCACCACCGCTTCCGGCATCGAGAGTACGGATCGCCGCCAGACGGGGCCACGTGATCGGCGCTCGCCGAGGTGCAAGTTGGGCGGTTGGGCGTCGGTCCGAGGGCACGGGGAGCAACGATTTGCAGCCGGCTTGTCGCGCCGCGTGGGAAGTTCTCACGGGAACAGAGCTGCCAGCACCCTCTGCATCACGGGAACCAGGATCGTCGCGGCTACCAGAACGGTCAGCAACCAGCGGGTCTGTACGGTGATCTCCTTGCGCACCTCGCCGACCTCCTTGCGCACCTCGCCGATCGCGATCTCCTCCGTGAGGTCCGCCCGCACATTGGCGATCTCCTTTCCCAGGTTTGCCGATCTGTTCCTGGTGCTCAAGGAACTGTTTCTGCACGCCCATGAAGCCGGCGTGCATCTCAACCCGCAACGCCTCGAAACCGGTGTGCATCTCGCCACGCACCGCCTCGTCCGAGTCCGCAACCCGGCGCGCAAAGCGCTCCTCCACCACGCTTATCAGCTCTTCGCGCTGGTCGCGGCCAAACTCATGCAGCAGCTCCACCAGCGAATCGGTGGCCGCCTCGCCCAGCCTCTCGCGCAACTCACGTCGTACGGAGATCACCGCCATGACCGATCAACCAGCCTATGCGACCGTGCCGGGGCCGTCAACGCGACGCCGCTCGCTGGGTGCATTCCGGTATTGTGGCGCCAGCCGCCAGAGAGCACGCGCGGGATTGGATCGCAGCGAATACAAGCATGCCTACCACAAATGGGAATGCCCGCCCGGACGGACGCGCCCTGACCGCAGCCCTTCCGGTCGTGCCGGCCACCACGATTGTCTCCGGCCGCCCGCGTAATCGGGGTGATTGCACCCCTTGATGATGGCGCGCGGCAGGTAGGGCGGCAGGCGGCTCCTGGCCGGCTACCGGCGGTGCAGACGCTTCCGGAAGTCGGCCTCGCTGACGCAGGCGGTGGCGGCCGCGACGATGGCGTGGCGGGGTAGTTCGGCGAAGCCGGGCACGCCGGGGAATCCGGGCGAGAGCACGATGCCGCGCGCCCCCAACAGCGCTCGTGCAAACTCGATGCGTTCTTCCGCGCGACCTTCGGCATGACCTTCCGCGCGGCTGCGGCGGCGCTGCGCGCCCAGCAGGGGGTCGTCGTCCGGGCCGGTGCCCTCCCGCTCCCCGAGCGCCGCTCCCACCCGCTCCAGTACCGCGCTGGTCGGCACCGAAAGCGTGTCCTCGTTCAACGCCACGTGGATCTCCGCCGCCGTCCAGCCAGGAAACGCCCGGCTCTGCCCCACCTGCCGATACGCCCCATCCTCCAGCAGGTGGATGGTCAGCCCCGAGCGCCGGCTCCGCGGCCGGCTCGGCGCACCCGCATCGGGCACCTCGATCCACACTTCCGGGAACCCCCACGCCTCGTACTGCGGCAGCTTGCGCCGGCGCGCGTCGGTGCTGTGGTCCACTTCCAGCACCACCTCCGGGAAGTCGTGCTCGCCGACCGTCAGCACCGGACGCGGCAACCGCGCGCGCGCCGGGTGCAGGTACACCAACTCGTCCGCCTGCATGATGAGGCGCGCCTTGCCGTGCGCGTCGCGCTCGGTCAGGTCGGTGCTGCCGAGGCACTTCACCGGCGCGCCGCGCACCTGGGAAATGAGCTTGGCCGACTCCGTCAAGAGGCGCGTGGGGCCTTCGTGATAGGAGCTCACCGGATCGCAGATCCAGGCGGTCTCGGAGACGGTGTCCCAGTACTCCAGCCGGATCTCGCAGTCGTCGAGTTCCTCGCGCGGCAGGCGCACCGGCTTGCAGCCGGGGAAGTCCGCCGCCGTGGGCGGCTGGACGCCGGGCGCCGGGTCCGCGGGCTGAGCCGGTCCCGGGGCCGGCGCCTCGACCTGCGGACCGAGCGTGCGTACCGAAGCCATGCCGGCACGGTACGGCATTCCCCCGGCCCGCTGCAACCGCGCGCTCGATGATGGGTGCATTCCGGTATTGGTGGTGCCAGCGTGGGATTGGATCGCGGCGAACACAAGCGTGCCTACCACAAATGGGAATGCCCCCGGACGGACGCGCCCTGACCGCAGCCCTCTCGGTCGTGTTCGCCACCACGATTGTCTCCGGCCGCCCGCTTCATCGGGGTGACACCGGTAGTATCGGTACCGTGCGCTACCACACAGAAAGAATGCACCCCCGCTCGCTCGCACTCCTGAGCCGGGCGCGGCTTCGTGCGCTGAGGCGGACGGCCGCCGGCACTTCGGGCGATACTTCATGCTACTAGAGCCCTCCATTGCTCGTAATGAACAACGGCACGCGATTCGTGGCGCTTTGCAGGAAGGAGGCGAGGCGTGAGCGAAGGCCGGCAGGTGCCTGGCGAGAGCCGCCGGCCGGTCACCGGCAACAAAGGTGGAGTGGAACCTCACCGACATCACGCTCGATCGGCGTGGAAGAGGGGAGCAGCCACGGACGCCTGGACATGGCGCTGCGCACCGGCGGGCACGTCTACCTGTTTGAGTTCAAGGTGGTGGAGTTGGCGCCGCCGGGAGCGGCGCCGGCGCAACTCCAGGAGCGCCGCTACGCCGACAAGTACCGCGCCACGGGCGAGCCGATCCACCTGATCGGCGTCGAGTTCAGCCGCGACACCCGCAACGTAACCGCATTCGAAGTGGCGGCCGGCTGAGACGATAGTCGTTGCGGGATAGCACCCCTCACGTCAGGCCCGCGAGGCGGGATCGAAGCGGGCGAGGAACTTGGCGGCGGTGTCGCAGCGCACCAGCCAGTCACCGACCTCGGCCAGCCGTTCCGGGTCGGCGATCGGCGCCAGCAGGTCGGCCAGGCGGGCGGCGGTGTCGGCATCGAAGCGCGCCGCCGCCTGCCGGCACAGCAGTGTCCGCTGCTGGTCGACCCCCTGGGTAAGGCCTTCCGCAAGGCCTTGTTCGCGGCCCTCCCGGAGCCATTGCTTGGGCCACTCGGCGACCCGTTCCACCAACGACATACTCGCCTCCTCCAGCGTCCGTACCGGTGCCACCACGAACCCGCGCCGCAACTCCTCCGCGCCACGCTTCGGCAACCAGCGCTGCAACGCCCCCACCACCCGCTCGACCTCCTCCCATGACCGGCTCTGCTCCAGCCGCGCCACCGCGCGCAGCAGGTTGCGGTACGGCAGATCATCCGCCGCCACCCGCTGCAGGTCAAGCAGGTAGTAGCGCTGCGCCGGCTGATACGGCGCCAGCCACCGCCCCACCGGCGTGATCAGTGCGCGCATCTCCGGGGCTGCGGTCCACGGTTCGGTGCCGTTGTAGAGCACCACCGGCAGCACCGCCGGGAGCCGCTCGCCAGCCACCTCCGGGGCCCGGCTGCGTATCAGTTCCTGGTACAGCAGTCCGCTGTAGTTGAGGATGCGCAACGCCATCCAGCGATCATCCTGCGCCTGGAACTCCAGCAGCAACAGAAACACCCGGCGCCGGCCCAGCCGCAGGTGCCAGACGGTGTCGCCGTGGCGCTTGCGCAGTTCATCGCTGATGTACTCGGGAGAGAGCTTCCCCAGGCTGGAGAAGTCCGCGGCCGCCAGCCGGGGCGCGGGCAGGCAGGCGCGCAGCACATCCCCGACCATGAGCGGGGAGGCGAACAGGCGCTTGTAGTTCTCGTCGTGCAGCATGGTATGGGTTCGTACCCTTGAACAACAGCGCGCCGTCGCCGGCGCTTTTACGGACCGGGGTCAGGAGACTACCAGTGGCGTCGTTCGAGGACCCGTTGGTGAACCGTGGAACCGTGCCTATCGCGAGGTGAAGCAGTTGTTGGCCGGGGTGGCTCCCGAGCTGGCGCCGCAGGCCGATCGCATGCGCGCGCTGGGCGAGGGCCGCTGGGAGCTGAAGGTGGTGATCGACGCCGCGTGTCAGCGCGGGATCAAGCAGCTACGGGCACTGCTGTCGCACGTGGACCCGCACCTGACGCTGGGGCAGCTCGTGGAGCGGCTGGTGCAGGACGGCCTGGAGCGCTACGACCCGGGGCGGCCGCCGCGCGGGACAGAGGTGGGGCGCCGGGAGGCAAGCGCGGGCCGGGCGCCGGAGCCGAAGGCGCAGCAAGGGCCGGCGGGCGGGGCAACTTTGCCAGCGAAGCCGGGCACGCAAGAGCAACCCCGAGTGCCGCCGACGCCGGGGGGCACGAGCGCCGGTGGCAGTCCCCCGCGCCGCCAGCGCTGTCCGCAGAGGAATGCGCCCGCGGGATTGGCGACGCCAGCACCTCGGCGGTGGCAGCGCTGCCCGCGCCGCCGTCAGGACGCGAGACGTGCGGTGGCAGCACCCGCGGTGAGTGCCAAGCCAGCGGCGGCGACCGGTACCGCTACTTCGGCAGCGAATTGTGTGGCCGATCGTGGGTCCCACGCCCCCGTACCGACGCCGCCGGCTGACCAGACCTTCCGACCGCGCGGGCAGCGGCGGATCGCGGTCGCAACGCTGCTTCGCCAGCGAAGCGGGCAGGGGTGGCGCTGCGGGCAGGGGCGTCGCTGCGGGTCCCGCTTCCTGCTGGAGCTCGACCACATCGTTCCCTTCGCGCTTGGCGGCAGCGCCGAGCCGGGGAACTTGAGGCACTGTTCTGCTCACCACCGCTTCCGGCATCGGGAGTACGGATCGCCGCCAGACGGGGCCACGTGATCGGCGCTCGCCGAGGTGCGAGTTGGGCGGTTGGGCGTCGGTCCGAGGGCAGCGGGAGCAACGATCTGCAGCCGGCTTGTCGCGCAGCGTGGGATAGTCCTCACGGGAACAGAGCTGCCAGCACCCTCTGCATCACGGGAACCAGGATCGTCGCGGCTACCAGAACGGTCAGCAGCCAGCGGGTCTGTACGGTGATCTCCTTGCGCACCTCGCCGACCTCCTTGCGCACCTCGCCGATCTCCTTCGTGAGGTCCGCCCGCACATCGGCGATCTCCTCCGTGAGGTCCGCCCGCACATCGGCGATCTCCTTGCGCGCGTCGCCGATCTCCTTCGTGAGGTCCACCCGCACATTGGCGATCTCCTCCGTGAGGTCCACCCGCACATTGGCGATCTCCTTGCCCAAGTTGCCGATCTGTTCCTGGTGCTCAAGGAACTGTTTCTGCACGCCCATGAAGCCGGCGTGCATCTCATCCCGCACCGCCTTGAAACCGGTGTGCATCTCGCCACGCACCGCCTCGTCCGAGTCCGCAACCCCGCGCGCAAAGCGCTCCTCTACCACGCTTATCAGCTCTTCGCGCTGGTCGCGGCCAAACTCATGCAGCAGCTCCACCAGCGAATCGGTGGCCGCCTCGCCCAGCCTCTCGCGCAACTCACGTCGTACGGAGATCACCGCCATGACCGATCAACCAGCTTATGCGACCGTGCCGGGGCGGTCAACGTGACGCCGCTCGCTCGCTTGCTTGCTCGCACTCCTGAGCCGGGCGCGGCTTCGTGCGCTGAGGCGGACGGCCGCCGGCAGTTCGGGCGATACTTCATGCTACAAGAGCCCTCCATTGCTCGTAATGAACAACGGCACGCGATTCGTGGCGCTTTGCAGGAAGGAGGCGAGGCGTGAGCGAAGGCCGGCAGGAGCCTGGCGAGAGCCGCCGGCCGGTCACCGGCAACGAAGGTGGAGTGGAACCTCACCGACATCACGCTCGATCGCCGTGGAAGAGGCGAGCAGCCGCGGCCGCCTGGACATGGCGGTGCGCACCGGCGGGCACGTCTACCTGTTCGAGTTCAAGGTGGTGGAGTTGGCGCCGCCGGGAGCGGCGCTGGCGCAACTCCAGGAGCGCCGCTACGCCGAGCAGCTACTGGCACACTGCTGTCGCACGTGGACCCGCACCTGACGCTGGGGCAACTGGTGGCGCGGCTGGTGCAGGACGGCCTGCAGCGCTCCGACCCGGGGCGGCCGCCGCGCGGGCGCAGAGGTGGACGCCGGGAGGCAAGCGCGGACCAGGCGCGGGAGCCCAAGCCGCAGGAATGGCCGGCGGGCGGGGCGACTTCGCTGGCGAAGCGGGATGCGCAAGGGCAACCCCGAGTGCCGCCGCCGCCGGAGGGCACGAGCGCCGGTGGCGGCACCCCGCTTGGCCGGGGCGTGGTTCTTGGTTGGGGCGTGGTTCTTGGTCGGGGCGTGGTTCTTGGTTGGGGCGTGGTTCTTGGTCGGGGCGTGGTTCTTGGCCGGGGCGTGGTTCTTGGCCGGGGCGTGGTTCTTGGTCGGGGCGTGGTTCTTGGTTGGGGCGTGGTTCTTGGCCGGGGTGGTCATTCGAAGGTTAGGCGGAAGGGGACGTATAGGGTGCCGCCGGGGGATTCGATGACGATTGAGGTGCGGATCCAGTAACCGGAGGAGCAGAGGGCGAAGGTGCCGGGCACCAGGTTCATGGTCCAGTTGGTTCGGTAGAACTGGGCCGAGCCGGCGAGGAAGCGTCCCAGGGCATCGTAGTAGGAGACCAGTTGCCGTGGGTCGTAGGTTTGGCTCAAGGTGCCACCGGTTGCCGCGGCCAGCTCGAACAGCGCGGCGATATCCGCCTCGTTGGACAGGGCGACCGGGTGGATCTCGACACCGTTCGCCGTAGCGAAGTCGATGACCTGCTGCTGGGTGGCGGTGCTGCCGTCATCGCTGCCGTCGGTGAAGACGACAACGGCTCGCTGCGCATTGCGGGCACTCTTGCGGGCAAGCTCGACCGCGACCTCGAGGGCGTCAAGGAGGGGCCTGGTGCCGCCTTCCAGGCTGGCCAGGGAGCGCAGGTAGCTGGCGAACTGATCCGGATTCGTGGTGAAGTCGTTGCCGTCCGTGTCGCGGTAGTTGGTGACGGGGGAGAACGGGAGTCTGCCGTCGGCGGCGAATGCGAGCAGCGCGACTTCGTCGCCGGAGGAGAGATTGTCCATGAACGCGGCCGCGGCGCCGAGCCGGGCATCGTTCGGATCGCTGGTCGACACCGTGCTGCTCTGATCCAGCAACAGCGCGGCGGAATAGGGCTGGGCCGAACCTGGGCCGATCAATTCAGTGCTGGTCGGGGTAAACACGTGGCGCTCACCGGCGGGGTATGCCAGCTCGAACTCTTCGATTGCGAAATCGGCAGCACTCAGGCCGGCATAGAGCTGCGAATCGGGACCGACGGCAAGGAGATCGACCGTGAACTCCGCCGTGGGGCTGGAACAGCTCGTCAGCTCGGCGCTGAGCAATCCCGCGGACGCTTGCGCGGTGGCGGTGTCGCAGGCGTCGCCCTGGCCGTCGCCGTCGCTGTCGAGCTGGGCGGGGTTGGCGGCGTTCCGACAGTTGTCACGGGCATCGGCGATGCCGTCGCCGTCGCTGTCATCGAAGGCGTCGCAGGCATCGCCGTGGCCGTCACCGTCGCGGTCGCCCTGATCGGGATTGGGGATGGTCACACAATTGTCGTCGGCGTCGGCAACACCGTCGCCGTCGCGGTCGGTGAGCGCGTCGCAGGCGTCGCCCTGGCCGTCGCCGTCGCTGTCGCGTTGATCGGGATTCTTGACGGCGGGGCAATTGTCGAATTCATCGGCGACGCCGTCGCCGTCACTGTCGTTGCGGAAGTCGCAGGCATCGCCCTGGCCGTCGCCGTCGGTATCGACCTGATCGGGATTCTTGACGACCAGGCAGTTGTCATCCTTGTCGTCGACGCCGTCGTGGTCGAGGTCGCGCGGCTCCTCGCAGGCCACGAGAGTCAATACCAGAATGACAACGAACAGGAGCCCGGCTAATCGTAGTTTCATGTGCAATCGGTGAATCGGTAGTGGTTCACAAAACAGTATCGGCGCTCCGCTGGAGCGTCAACGGTCCGCTGGAGCGTCAACGGTGCGGCGCGGCCTCGGCGGCCTCGGCGGCCTCGGCGTCCTCGGCGGCCTCCGCGGCCTCGGCGTCGAGGCGCAGGGCGCGCTCCAGGTGCTCCGCCGCCGCCTCGGGGCGGCCCAGCTCCTGCGCCGCGCGGCCCATGAGGCGCTGCAGGCGGGCGGCATACGGCGCGTCGGGCTGCAGGGCATACGCGTGCGCCAGCGCCGCCAGTGCCTCCTCGTAGCGCTGCAGTTGGAACAGCACCACGCCCACGCCGGCATGGGCGGGCGCGTGGGCGGGGTCGACTTCCACTGCCGCGCGGTACGCGGCGAGCGCCTCCGGGTAGCGTTGCTGGCGCATGCGGGTTTCGGCGACCTGGTACCACCTGCCGCTCTCCGTGACCTGCAGGATGTACACGTCGTCCTCGACCCACAGGCCGGAATCCGCGGGCAGCGGCGCAAACGCGTGCATGTTGAGCTCCGGCCGCTGCGTCGGGTAGTAGAACACGTCCGGTTGGGCGGCCACCGTGTAGTGCGCCCCGGCCCATTCCCAGTACTCGTCGATCGATCCCCCGAAGATGACGATCCAGTCGGGAACGTGCTGCCCGAAGTAGAGCGGCGCGCCGAGCGCCTCCACCGTGGCGCGCGGCAGTGGGGAGTCCTGGTTCAGCCCGCAGCAGAACAGCACCCGGTGACCGGCGGCGAAGGTGAGCGCCTCGCGGTCGGCGAACACCGGCACGTACACCAGGTCGTCCTGCTCGGCGTGCTCCAGCAGGTAGTCGGACACCACCCGGATCGAGTCGCGGTAGGGCCGGTGGATCTCGGCGACGAACTGCAACAGGTGCAGCCCGAGCGTCGGCTTGCCGCTGAAGTAGTTGGTGACGTTGAACGGCCATGCCCCGGCGCTGGAGAACAGCAGCACGGCGATCGCCGCGGCGCCCGCCGGCCTCGACCGGCGCCAGGCCCACTCGGCGAACAGCCCCTTCATGACCAGCAGCAGCGGCAGCGCCCCCATGTAGTAGCGCAGGTCGGCGGTCGGGTTCATCCACACCGGTTGCACCGACAGCGCCGCCGAGCACAGCGCGAACAACGCGCCCATCAGCACGATCGCCCCCGCCGCGGCCAGCGGCAGCGCCTCCCCGGACGCGTGTTCCGGCGCCGTGACCTGCGCGGCGCCCGGTTCGCGCGCCGACCGTGCCGGTGCGTCCGCCTGCCGCAGCCGCCGGTCGCGGCGCCGCCGGAGCCACGGCAGCGCCAGCATCCCCGCGAACCAGAGCGCGACCGGCCACGAGATCCAGTCCGCGGTGAACAGCTCGCGCAGGTAGATGCCGACGCGCAGCAGCATGAGCGGCGTCGCTCCCTGGTACTCGCCAATGCCGGGAACTCCCGTGAACGCCAGATACCCGCTGCGCTCCCCGCCGAGCACCCCCAGCCAGGCGAGATACGCGGTGCCCACCGCCACCACCACGAGCCCGCTGCCGGCCAGCGCCCACCACTGCCGCGGCGCCGTGACGCGGGCGCGGAACAGCAGGTGCCAGGCGGCCAGCGCCAGCATGGTCGCGGCACCGCCCACGTAGTGGTTGAAGAACGCCAGTACCGCCACCAGCGTCAACGCGCCCAGGTACCCGGCCTTGCCACTGCGCCACCAGCGCTCGTACAGGTAGAACGCGGCGATCAGCGCGAACGCCAGGAACGCGAAGTAGCGCGACTGGCGAAAGAACAGCAGCAGTTGCGGCGACCAGGCCGCATAGAGCAGGCACCAGAGGACCAGTCGCGGATGGTCCGGCAGGTGCTGCCGCAGCAGCAGGTAAAGCAGCCCGAGGGTGGCGATCCCGAGCAGCGCCGGGATGCTGCGCGCGCCGGTCTCGTTGACCCCGAACAGGGCCATGCCCGCCGCGTTGAGCACGTAGGTCAACGGCGGCAGCACGTCGCGCAACTCGTGGTTGAGGGTGCGCCCGTTGGTGCCGCCGACCAGGTTGCGGCCGTCCCAGCCGGAGATGTCGCCGCGCTGCAGCAGGTTGCGGCCGATCAGCGCCGCCGGCGCCTCGTCGTGCCACAGCGCCGCGTAGTCCAGGTTCACCAGGCACAGGTAGGCGGCAACGGCCAGCACGCCCAGCGCAAGTGCCGCGTACGGTGCCGCGCGCACCCGGCCGAGCAGGCCGGTGCCAAGCGGCGGCCCAGCGGCCTCCATGCGAGGCGCGCCGCCCGCGCCGGGGGCGGCCTGCGTGCGCCTCTTGTCGGTCATGGGTACCGCTCCGCCGGGGTAGTGTTCCCGGCGGAGCGGCTGCATTGATTGCTTACTGGAGCAGTCTCAGTTGCACCGTGAGGAACTGCTCGGCGTCGCCGCCGGCCACTTCCTCGTGGGTGCCCTCGGCGCTCAGCTCGAAGCCGTGGTCCAGCTCCAGGCGGGCGCCGAGGTGGTAGACCGTGGGCACGTTGTCGGAGAACTTGGCCGCGCCGTAAGGCGTGAGCATGCCGTTCTCGAATACCGCCAGGCCGTAGCCGATCTCGGCGTTCAGGCCGGCGGCACCGATGATCCCCGTGCCGCTCCAGGACGGAACGAGGCTGACCTGCGGTCCCACGCCGGTGCCCAGCGGCCGCCAGCGGACCACACCGCTCACGCTCCAGTTGCGGAGCGCCGGCGCCTCATCCGCGTCGTCGGCCTCTTCCTCCGGCAGGTTGGCCAGGGAGGCCTGACCGCGCGCCTCGACCATCAGGCCGGCCGCCGCGGCATCGAAGCGCACCGCACCGGCGAGGTCGAGACCGACCCCGGTCTCCGCATCGCCGCCGTCGAAGCGCACGCCGGCCTCCAGCACCGGCGCCAGGCTCACGCCCTCACCCAACAGGAAGGCGAAGGAGTTTTCCAGCCCCAGGCGCAGGCGGGAGCTGCCGGCTTCCACCGCCGGCATGTCGTCCGTTTCCGCGGACCCCATCTGCACCACGTTGCCGTCGGCCTGGATCGCCAGGATCCAGGTTTCCGCCAGGCTCAGATCCACCCGCACGTCCGCCGCCGCCATGATCGGCATGCCCATACCGAGCTCCACGGTCTCGCCACCGGCCTGCTCGATGCGCAGGTCGCCGGTACCGAAGCCGATGCTGCCTCCGATGTGGAACATGTCGTCCACGGTCACGCGCACGTAGGGGTGCAGGCTGAACAGGTTGCTCCCGATGTCGCCTTCCGCCGAGCCGGAGCCCAGGCCGCTGAAGGTTCCCGAACCGCCATGGTACGCCAGGGCAAGGCCCAGCACGTGGTTGGCGCCCTCGTGGTCGACACCGAGGATGGCGGACATCACGCCGCCGTCCATCTCGTAGCTGCCGCGAGGCGTCATCTCGAACTGGCCGTAGCCGCCGGCGCCCCAGACGTTCAGGTAGCCCTCGGCGAAGCTGCGCTCCAGGTCGAAGCCGGTGCCGTTGGCCAGCTCCTCGAGAGTCAGCGCGGTTGCCACGCTCTCCTCCCAGGGCTCGACCACCGGTGCGAGCTGCACCGCCGCCGGCGCCGGTCCCAGCGACACCTGCCGCCCGGCCATCATCAGCGACGAGTCGCCGACCGCCGCCGCATCGTTCATGCGCCGGGCGATGGCGTCCAGGGTGGCGTTCGCGGCCCCGCGGCCGAAGCGCGCCATCCAGTCCTTGGCCACCTGCGGCAGCGGATCGTCGTCCGTGATCGTGCCGGTCGCCTTGCCCTTGCCCGCGGCAATGGTCGCGTTGCTCGGGTTGCGCAGCTCGATCTCTACCGTCTCGTCTTCCTCGTACTCGTTGTCACCCAGCACCAGCACGCGGATGGTCTGCGTGGTCTGATCCGCCGCGAAGGTCAGCGTGCCCTGCCGGACCGCCCGGTAGTCGGTACCGGACTCCGCCGTGCCCTTGCCGGTGTCCCGGTAGGAAACGGTCGCCACCCGCTCGGTGGGTCCGCTCTTGGTCACCGTGAACAGCAGCGCGGTGGTAGAGTCCGCATCGCCCTCGGTGACGGTCGAGCCGCTGATCGCGAGCGTCGGCGCGGCGTCGTCGTTGACGATGATGCCGGATGCCAGGCCGGTCACGATCACGCCGTGGGTCACGTGGCCCAACACGATGTCGACGGTCTCGTTGTCCTCGAACACGGCGTCGCCGTGCACCACGACGCTGATGGTCATCACGTCCTCGTCGGGCGCGAAGGTCAGCATCCCCGGCACGATCTCCTCGTAGTCGGTGCCGGAGGTCGCCGTGCCGGTGCCGGCATCCGCGTACCCGACCGTCGTCGCCACCTCGCTGGGGAGTCCGGTCTTGGTCACCGTGAACACCAGCTCGACGGTACTGCCCGCGTCGCCCTCGACGACGCCAGTCCCGCTGATCGCGAGCGCCGGCGCCGCTTCGTCGTTGACGATGGTGCCGGAAGCGGTGCCCGTCGCTATGGTGCCGTGCACCACGTTGCTGAGCACGATGTCCACGGTCTCGTCATCTTCGTAGATGGTATCGCCGAGCACCGTGATGGTGATCATCTGCTCGAACTCGTCGGCCGCGAAGGTCAGCGTACCCGCCACCACCGCCTCGTAGTCGGTGCCGGAGGTCGCCGTGCCGCTGCCGGCGTCGGAGAAGTCCACCGTCGTCGCCACCTGGCTCACGGAACCGGTCTTGGTCACCGTGAACACCAGCTCCGCGGTAGTCCCGTCCGCTCCCTCGGCGACGCGGGCGCCGACGATGGAGAGTTCCGGCGCCGCGTCGTCGTTGGCGATGATGCCGGACGCCATTGCCGTCTCTATCGTTCCGTGCGTCGCGTTGCTGAGCACGATGTCGACGGTTTCGTCTTCCTCGTAGATGGCGTCACCCAGCACCTTGACGCTGATGTTCTTCTCGGTCTCACCGGCCGCGAAGGTCAGCGTGCCCGGTACCAGCGCCTCGTAGTCGGTGCCCGACTCCGCCGTGCCGCTAAGCGCATCCGCGTAGTCGACCGTCGTCGCCACCTGACTCACCGAACCGGTCTTGGTCACGGTGAACACCAGCTCCGACATGGTCCCGTCCGCGCCCTCGTCAATGCTCATGCCGCTGATCGACAGCACCGGTTGCGCGTCGTCGTTGAGGATGGTGCCGGAACCGGTCTCCGTCACCAGCGTTGCGTGGTCCGGGTTGCTCAGCCTGATGTCGACGGTCTCGTCTTCCTCGTAGATGGCGTCGCCGTACACCATGACGGTGATGGTCTGCGAATCCTCGCCCGGGCGAAGGTCAGCATGCCGGGCATGACCGGCTCGTAGTCGGTGCCGGAATCCGCCGTGCCGGTGCCGGCATCCACGTACTCGACCGTCGTCGCCACCTCGGTTTCGGCGCCGCTCTTGGTCACGGTGAACACCAGCTCCGACATGGTGCCGTCCTCGCCCTCGGTCACGCTGGTCCCGCCGATCGACAGCACCGGCCGGGTATCGTCGTCGACGATGGTGCCGGCAGCGGTACCCACCGCAATCGTGGCGTGGGTCGCGTTGTTCAGCGAGAGTTCGATGCTCTCGTCAAGCTCGTAGGTAGCGTCTCCGCGCACGATGACGCGGATCTCCTGCGAGGTCTCCCCCGCGGCGAAGGTCAGCGTACCCGGGGTGACAGCCGTATAGTCGCTGTCCAGGGTAGCCGTGCCTCGAAAGGTGTCCGCGTAGTCGACCGTCGCCACCTCGCTGGTGGCTCCGCTCTTGGTCACCGTGAACAGCAGCACCGAGTTGGTGCCCGCATCGCCCTCGGCGACGCGCCCGCCGTCGATCGAGAATTCCGGTGCCGGATCGTCGTTGGTGATGGTGCCGGCGGCCATGGCCGTGGCCAGCTCCCCGTTGATCAGGTTGTCGTTGTCCAGCAGCTCGACGTAGATGGTCTCGTCGACCTCGTAGGTGTTGTCGTCCCACACCGTGACCGTGATGGACTTCGCGGTCTCACCGGCGGCGAAGGTCAGGGTCCCCGCCACGAGCGGGGCGTAGTCCATCCCCGAGTCCGCGCTGCCGCTAAGGTTATCCCTGTACTCGACCTCCGTCGCCACGGCGCTCTCGGGTCCGCTCTTCGTCACCGTGAACACCAGCTCCGACATGGTCCCGTCCGCGCCCTCGGCAACGTCCGACCCGCTGATGGACAGCACTGGTGCCGCGTCGTTGTCGGTCAGTGCGACCGTGGTGCCGAATACCGCTACCCCCGGCAACGTCGCCGCTACCGTGATGCTCTCTTCACCCTCGTACACGAGGTCTTCCCGCGGCTGCAGCGTGAAGGTCGCCGAGGCGCCGGCAGCGCCGGCGGGGATGGTAATCGTGAAGTCGGCGACGGCAACGTAGTCGGTTCTCGCGGTAGCGCTGTCGCCTCCGGCGCCTACTTGGACGGTGAGCGTCTGCGCAGTGCCGAAGCGCGTTCCGACCGGGGTCGCCGTCACCGTTATCTGCCGCGCGTTGTCACCCTCGCTCACGCTCGGAACGTCCGTGGTAAGCGTGATTCCCGCCGGCGCCGCGTCGTCGTCGGTTACGATCACCGCGACCGTCTCCACGGTGCTGTGGCCGGAACCGCTGGGCGTGTGGGAAATGGTCGCCGAGCGCGCGTCGCCCGGGTTGTCCACGTCGTCATCGACGCCGGTCACGGTAACGCTCTGCGGCGTCGACCAGTTGGTGGACGTGAAGACCAGCTCTTCCGGACTCACCGTGGCGGCAAACGGATCGCTGCTGGCCAGCGCAACGGTCACGTTGCCGGTGGGTTCGGCCCTCAACGCCAGGGTATAGGAAGCCGTGCCCCCTGCCTCGCCGACGGTTACGTCCGCCTGAGACGCCTGCAGGCCCTCGTCGTCCGTTACCGTCACACTCACGCTGACGGGCTCGGTACTGTCGTAGCCGCCACCGCTGGGCGTGTTCGTGATGCTCGTCGAGCGGCTGCCGCCGGAGTTATCCACGCGGTCGTTCACGCCGTTCACGGTCACGGTCTGCACCGCCGCGTAGTTGGCGGGCGTAAAGGTCAACTCGGCCGGGCTCACCGTGGCCACGCCGGAATCGCCGCTCTCCAACTCGACGGTCACGTTGCCATTGGGCCTGCCGTCCAGCTTCACTGTGTACGTGCCGGTGCCGGTCTCGGAGACCGTTACCGCCTGCGAGGACAGCGCCAGCGTGGCGTCATCCTCCATCACCGTAACGTCCACCGTTGCCGTGTAATCGTAGTTGTGCTCCCCGCCGTCGGAGGAATGGTTGATCGTTGCCTTGCGGTCGCCGGTGACCACTTCGTCGTCGGTGCCGGTAACGGTGATCTGCTGCGGACTGTCCCAGTCTGTCGTCGTGAACGTCAGCGAAGCAGAAGAGACCGTAGCCGCGGGACTCCCGCTTGAGATCGCTACGGTCACGTCGCCCTCGGGCGCGGCGTTCAACTCGACCGTGTAGGTAGCGGTGGCGCCCTCGACCACCGTCAGCTCTGTCGGCGTTAGCCTCAGCCCCGGCGAGGTGTCTTCCTGCACCGTGACGGTGACACGCCCGGTCTGACCCGAGCCGTAGCCCCCGCCGGAGGGTGCGTTGGTAATCGTGGCGGTACGATCACCCCGGGTCGAATCAAGCACGCCGGTGACCAGGACGGTCTGCGACCTGTTCCAACCTGTCATTTCGTGGTCATCGGGCGTGAACCTGAGCATACTCTTGTCCACCTTAGCGGCGTCCAAGTTGCTGCTGCTGACGGCAACATGCACCGTTCCCGTGGGAACGGTCGCAAGCTTCACGACGTAAGACTGAGTACCGCCGTTCTCGTTGATCGACAGGTCGGTTGGCGCGATATCCAATGCCGCGGTGTCGTCGTCTCTGACCGTTACCCGCTCGGTCTTCGCCAAGGCAGGTCCGTAGTCACCGTCGCCGCTGGGGGTGAACGTAATGTCGACGCTACGGCTTGTACCGGGGTTGTCGACGTTATCACTTGCAGCGGTAACGGTAATCGTGTGCACCTCAGTGCCGGATGTGAATGCCAAGCCGGTATCCGTCAGCGTGTCGGGCACCGTGGCGATGCTCGGATCCGTGCTTACCACGCGTACGTTCACCGAAGTCTCGGGTGCGGAGTTCAGTTTCACTTCGTACTGGACCGTGCCGCCCTCGGTGACCGCTTCAGGTCCTACGGGCGTAACCAGCAATCGTGCGACGTCGTCGTCAATCACCGTGACCGTCATGTTGGCACCGATGATATCGGTTGCCGTGTGGCTGATGCGTGCCGATCGGTTGCCACCGTTGTCGACTTCGTCCGCCACCGGAGTAATGGTGATTGTCTTTCCTTGGGTATAGTCACCGCTGTTGAAACTGAGCGACGCAGATGAACCTGGGCTACCGCCTTCGTCGGCTACTTCGACTGCGCTACCGGATACGGCGACGCTTACGTTAACGGACGTTCCCGGATCCTCCCGCAGCCTAACCGTGTACGGTATTCCCTGCGACGCGGACTCCCTTAGACTTGCCGAGCTCCGTGAGATCAAAATGCCCGCCGTTCCGTCGTTGTCGTTGACCGTCACCGCCACGTTCTTCTGCGCGACGCGCTCGTAACCTCCGTCAGTAAACGTATGCTCGATGGTCGCAAGTCGCCGTCCGCCAGCGTTGTCGATCGTGTCCTCTACGGCGGTAACGGTCACGGTCTGTGCCACGTTCCAATCAGCGGCGGGGAAAGTCACGTTCTGAACGGTAGCTGTACTGGTATCGGTCGACGTGACGTTTACCGTCACGGTGGCGGTGGGTTCGGAGGTCAGCACGACCGTATAGGTCGCCGTTGTGCCCTCGACGATCGTCAGACGAGATTCGGAGAGTACTGCGCCAGCGACGTCGTTGTCGTTCACCGTCACCGCGACAGATTCGATGGTGTCATCACCTGCGGTGGTGTATCTGCCACCACTTGCCGTGTTCGTGATTTGCACCACCCGATTGGGGCCGTCATCGTCTATGTCGTCATCCTGAGCGGTAACGGTGACCGTCTGCGCCTTACTCCAGTCCGAGGCGGTGAACGTGAGCGTTGCCGGAGACACGTCAGCTACGGCGTCCCCCCCGTCACTCGCCACGTTCACGGTCACCGGATTATTGGATCGCAACGCCACCGTGTAGGTTGCGGTATTGCCCTCGTCGACCAGCGTGAGCGCCTTGGTAGAAAGCGCCAGCCCGGCGGTGTCGTCGTCCCTTAACCCCACCATCACGTCCAGCCCATCAGTTGTGACGTAGCCTCCGCCAGAAGGCCGGTGGGTTATTGTCGTCGTTCTTGCGTCGGTGGGGTCGTTGTCCACGTCATCATTGAAACCGGTGACTGTAACGGTCTGTACCGTGTCCCAGTTGGCCGTGGTGAACGTCAGGAACTGGGGGCTGATCCTGACGTGGTTGGGTATATTCCTATTCAATTCCACGGTGACAGTACTACCGGCGGGTTCGGGTTCGGACATCAACTTCACCGTGTAGGTCGTCTGTTGGCCTTCAGTGACAACCGGGTCTGTGGGAGAAACGACGAGTCCCTTGGTTTCATCATGTGGGGTTGCAGTTTGCCCTGCGTCTGCCACATTCACCGTCACCATACCAGCCTCGTCGGTCCCGTAGCCGCCACCGGTCGGCAAGTGGTTGATGGTCACCGATCGGGCAGGGTCATTGTCTACTTTATCGTCCACGCCGGTTACGGTAACCGTCTGCACGTCCATCCACTTCGCCGGGGAGAACGTCAACACTGCAGGACTCACCGTGGCGGCGCTGGTATCGCTACTGACTACGTCCACGATCACGTCATCCGTGGGCTTACTAGCCAGCCTCACGAAGTAGGACTCCTTCTGGTCCGGACCTCCCTCGTTGACCCCGACCGCATCGGAATCGGACAGCACCGTGGGTGGGTCCATTTGGTCAGAATAAAATAGCAGACCTGCTACGTCATTGTTGTAGAGGGTCACCTCTACGGACTTGGCAGCGCTGAAACCGCCACCGCTGGGCGTGTTGGTGATATCCACCACGCGCTCGTCACCGGCGTTGTCCACTTCGTCGTCTACGCCGGCAACGGTAACCTCCTGATCCATGTACCAGTCGGCGGCCGTGAACGTCAGCGTATCAGGACTCACGGTAGCGATTGCTTTGTCAGCGCTCGCCACGGTGACGGTCACGTCGCTGCTCGGCTGTGTGCTCAGCTTTACTTCGTAGGTAGTGGTGTTGCCCGGGGCGACCTCGGTGACCGTCAGCGGGGACTCCGAAGGCGTAAACACCAGGACCCGTTGCACCTGCGCGGCGGCCACAGTCGGCAGGGCCAGGAGCAGGGCGGTGGCCAGGAGCGGGAGGGCGGCTCCCGTCAGTCTTCGTCGCAGCGTTTCCGTAAAGGTGGAGGCAGGTGTGCGCATCTCACTCCTATTTTCGGCACATTGGGTTGCATTGCTGGATAGAAACGTTCGCAGATTGGTGCTAGTCGCGTGCATCGGGGTCCCTCCCTGGCTCCCGACACCGGGGGTGCCGAGTCCTTCCGCTCAAGAGCGTGCTGAATGCACACCGATCCTGTCGCGGCGGGTTAACCGCTTCAGGTCGAGTCATGATCCAGCATAATTAGTCGCTGAGGATACCCAGAATGCAGAAAAACTGTCAACTGCCTGTTTTGCGCTTTTCAGACGGACAGAATGACATGACTCGGCGCGGCCGAAGCGTCAGCCTCCGGGCAGTTCTAACGATCGGCGGCTACCGTTCCGCGAAGCGAATCCCGGCGTCGGCCGGAGGTGGCGGGGCTTGGGAGTCGACCTGGCCTATGATCTCGTGCGCGAGTGGATGGATGATGACCGGGGGCGTACTCCTGCCACTCGTGCACGGGCGCGTCAGTTGCCGCGCGTCTCAGGACGCGGATGGCGCCGAAATCGCGCTCCTGCGAATAGCCCGGGACCGCCAACTCGGGATCCGCAGTAACCAGGTGCGTGACCGCCGCCGAGACTGTCGCAACGTCGCGGTTGATGGCATGTCCGTGGAAGTGTCGTAGAACGGGATCGCGCGATGCAGGTAGTAGTAGCCCGACAGGTTGAAGTAGTAGCGGTCCACCTGCCGGCGGCGACGCCGGGCGCACGGGATAGGTAGCGGTAGACGGCGAAGATCGGATCCTGGTTGCGCACGAAACGCACCAGTGCGGTCTCCCAAGACCAGGCTTGATACACGCGTTCCTGGTACGGAGCGTGTTCAGCACGCCGGCCGCGGAAACTGCCGCGAACAGAGCCGCCGCTACTCCCGCCACCAGGCGTGAGCGGTCCTCGCTCCCCCGCGCGAGCTGCCACCCAGCCCGCGAAGCGCGTCACCAGGTCAGCGCCGAGCAGCAGCCACAGCGGAATGACCGCGAAGATGAAGCGGTACTCCTTGTGCGTCTGCAGGGAGTGGCTCAGCAGGACCAGGGAAATCAGCGCCAGCAGTAGCCCTATCGTCGCGGCCAGCAGTAGGGGCGCGGTGGCCACGAACTCGGTCATCGGCTTGTGCGCGAACCCGACCAACTCGTACCAGAATGCGCCGGCCAGCAGCGCCGCCCGCGCCGCGGCCTCGCTGAAGTGGCGGCGCGCAAACCGGTACATGCCCACCGGGATCGCCCGCGATAGCGCGCAGAGCAGCAGCTTGACGGCGCCCACGTACCACCACGGCTGGCCCAGGCCCACCACGTCGAACAGCTTCAGCACCCCGGCCACCACGCCGGCACCAGCCACGAGCGCGCGCTGTAGAAATACTCCCAGTAGATCACGCCGTTGCCGAACGCCAGGCGGTGGGCCGGCTCCAGGTACTGCATGATCTCGTCCGGGCAGCACGAAGTCGCCAGCCAGGGCGATGGCCGCACGCACGCCAAAGGCAAGCGCAAGCACCGCCGGCAGGTAGTTCCAGGACGGCTCGGCGGGCACGCGCGCATGCAGCAGCGCCTCCCCCTGTGCCGCGGCCGTTCGTGCGAGCGCCTTCGCTCGCGCTTTCAACCAGGTCCGACCGGCAGCCTCCATTCAAGGCAGCCTATCAGGGCTGCCGGTCCTCCCGACTGGGTTTGCCCGCGACGCGCGCGGTTGCGTTGCGTTGCGGCGATGCGGTGGCAGTAGGCGGGTACCGGCCACGCGGATATGATTCGTATGCCCGGTAGCGGAGCGTTCCAGCGGGAGGATTTCTTTGAACAAGGACACTTCCACACCACGGGTGTGCTTCGTGATCCCAACCTACAACGAAGCGGACAACATCACGCTCCTGTTGCAGCGGCTGAGCGAGCTTTATCGGGACCCGAGCATGATGTTCCTGGTGGTGGACGACGAGAGCCCCGACGGTACCGGACGCCTGGTGCGGGAGTTTGCGGCGGGAGATGCCCGCGTGCACCTGCTGGAGGGCAAGAAGCGCGGGCTGGGGGCCGCCTACGTACGCGGGATCACGCATGCCATGGATCAGCTCGATGCCGAGGTGGTGATCCAGATGGACGCCGACTTCTCGCACGACCCGGCGGACGCCGGCCGGCTGGTGGCGCGGGTGGCGGCGGACGCCGACGTGGCGATCGGCAGCCGCTATGTCCCCGGCGGCTCGGTGGACGAGAGCTGGGGCTTTCGGCGCCGGCAGCTCTCGCTGTGGGGCAACCGCCTGGCGCGCTGGATCGCCGGCTTGAGAGGGGTGCGCGACTGCACCGCCGGCTTCAAGGCGATCAGGACGACGGCGCTGAGGGCGGCGAAGGTGGCGGAGATCAGCGTGCTCGGCTATGCTTTTCAGGTGGCCCTGCTGCACCGCCTGCTGCATGCCGGGGCGCGGGTGGTGGAGGAGCCGATCTACTTCCGCGACCGCGAGCGCGGGGTGACCAAGCTCGGCATGGACAGCATGCTGGAGTTCTTCTACCACATCTGGTGGCTGCGCCTGACCACCCATCGGACCTTCATCAAGTTCGCTTTGACGGGGCTCAGCGGGGTGTTCGTCAACCTGGGCTCGTTCCAGCTCCTGACCGTCCTTGGCGTGCACCGCTACCTTGCCTCGCCGATCGCTATCGAGCTGTCCATCATCTCCAACTTCCTGATCAACAACTACTGGACCTTCGCCGACCGCGAGCTGACCGGCGCCAGGCGGATCCGCGGCCTGAAGTTCCACTTGGTCTCGCTGCTGTCGCTGGCGGTGAGTTACGGCACCTTTCTGCTGCTGTCGCTGCTGCTGCCGCAGGTGACGCCGGTATGGCTGCAGGGACTGGCGATCGTGCCGGCGGTGCTGGTCAACTATGGCCTCAACTCCTCGTGGACGTTTCGCGAGTCGAACCGCGAGTAGGGGCTGAGCGAACCCCGCCCAGCGGGGCGTCACACCGGTCCTGAAGCGGGAGATGACGCCAAGAGCAATAGCAGGGGTGTGGTACGCGGTACGGGCGCGGCCGTGGCTGGCCCCGCTGGCGCTGTGCCTGCCGGTGCTGGTGAGCTACCTGCCGGCGATGCTGTGGGGCGACTTCGTCTGGGACGACCTGATGATGGTCCGCACCCCGGCGGTGCGCGAGGCGGGCGGGCTGCGGACGATCTGGTTGGCGCCGGACCAGATCAAGGCCGAGGGCCATTACTGGCCGCTGGTCTATACCCTGTTCTGGCTGCAGCACAAGCTGTGGGGCTTCCACCCGGCCGGCTACCACGTCGTCAACGTCCTGCTGCACCTGGCCAACACGCTGTTGCTGTGGCAGCTTCTGCGGCGCCTGGCGGTGCCCGGAGCCTGGGTCGTGGCCGCGGTGTTCTCGGTCCATCCCGTGCGCGTCGAGTCGGTGGCGTGGGTGATCGAGCTCAAGGATGTGCTCTCCGGCCTGCTCTACCTGTCGGCGGCGCTGGCATGGCTGCGCTTCACCGAGGCGCCGCGGCCGCGGTGGTACGTGGCGTCGGTCGCACTGTACGCCGCCGGCCTGCTGGCCAAGTCGGTGGTGGTCACGCTGCCGGCAGCCCTGCTGATCCGGCAGTGGTGGAAACAGGGCCGCGTGACCGTGACCGATCTGCTGCGGATGGCGCCGTTCTTCGTGGTGGGCGCGGCCATCACGGCCGCGGACCTGGCGTTCAACCGATCGCGCGGAGTGGGTGGCTTCGGCTACTCGCTGCTGGAGCGCACCCTGATCGCCGCACGCGCCGTGTGGTTCTACGTGGGCAAGATCTTCTGGCCGGTCGACGTGGGCCTGATCTACCCGCACTGGGAAGTGAGAGCCGGGGATCCCCTGGCTTGGGCGGGCCTGGCAGGCATAGCCGGCCTCGTTGCCGCGCTCTGGTTGCTGCGCCACAAGATCGGACGCGGTCCGTTGGCAGGGGTGCTGTTCTTCGGCGTGACGCTGTCGCCGACGCTGGGTTTCGTGGACTACCACTACATGCTGTCGTCGTTCGTGGCGGACCGCTTTCAGTACCTCGCCGGCATCGGCGTGCTGGCGGTCCTCATTGGGGCCGCCGCGCGCGGTCTCAGTGCCGATCGTGGCACCGACGGGCCACGGCACTTCGCGTTGACCGCGGTGCTGGTCGCCGCCCTGCTGGGCGTGCTGGGAACGTTGACCTGGCAGCACGCGGCCAAGTACCGGGACGGCATCACGTTCTTCCGCTACATCATCGCGCACCACCCGCAGGCACGCGAAGCGCACCTCAATCTCGGCAGCGCGCTACTGCAGTGGAACCGGCTGGAAGAGGCTCTCGGTGCCTACCGCGTCGCCGAGCAGCAGCGCCCGGAGGACTGCAAGCCCCCGTACGGCGCCGGTCTGGCGCTGTATCACCTGGGACGGCTGGAAGAAGCAGAGGATGCTTACCTCCGCGCCCTGCAAACCTGCCCGCGCTACGGCGCCGCGCTTGCGGATCTGGGCGAACTGCGGCTCACTCGGCAGCGTTACGAAGCAGCCCTGGCAGCGTTACAGACCGCCACCGAAATCAACCCGGCCAACGTGGACGTCTGGATCAACCACGGCCTCGCATTGCATCACCTTGGGCGATCCGACGAGGCACTGCAGAGCCTGGACCGCGCGCTGGCGCTCGACCCGAACCTGCACAGAGCGCATGACGTCCGCGCGCAAGTGCTGCGAGACTCGTAACGTTATGGTATCGTCGCTGGATCGGCTCTTCGTCACCTTACTTAGTCCAGGTGTTATTCCCTCGGCGTCCAGAGGATCCGGATACCGCTGTAAGCGACCTCACTGACCATCTGCCTGCATCGGTGATGAGCGACACAGTGCGAGGACATCGTCCCAACGGATAGTGCCCGTGATGCCAAGGCGCGCTGAAGAGCCCCCGCGTCTTGCTCAGCGACAATCCCATACGGTCCGCCTTCCCCCGTGTTCGGGCTTCGGTCCTGTCGAGTCGACCTACTGTGCTGTTCCCTCTGCTGACCTTCTGACATCTCAGCCGCGCTCTCGACGCATGCCGCGCTCTCTGACGGCGTTCTGTCAGACCTCCCCAGGATTAGGGGACTTCCACGCCCTCGTCCCCCGCGGCTGCCTTTCGTATGCAATTCCTGTTCGTCAGGCCAGCGATTTACTTCCGGCTTCCTTCAGGCCCGCCTTACGACGGGCACCCTTGCCTCTCGCTAACCGTTCCCTTGTCGGCCTGATAGAGGACTTGCGGTCTTCCGCGCGACCCCCGCTCACCTCGAAGTGAAAGCCCATGGTTGGGCGCACAAAAAAGGAAGGGGCCGACGAACGATGTCCGCCGACCCCATCCAACTTTCCCCCTTGGTGGGGAAGAGCTAACGCGTTACTCTGGCAGAACAGTCACAGTGAACGTGTCTGCTACGGTCTGTCCGAAACCGATGTGAGTATCAACGTCACTATCACTATCGGTATCAGTAGGCTCCTTCGCTGTCACCGTAACAGTTGTCATTCCCGCCTTAAGCGGATTGATTCGTAATCCATGGACTCCTGCATCGCACCCACCAGTAGCATTAACCGCCGTCGGCGCCGAGAGGACACCGGCAGTGTCCGTGACACAGACTACCGAGACCCCAATGTTCTTATTGCTGATAGCGCTCTCATACGTGAGGGCTCCATCCTCGGGATCCTCGAAATGACCGTCGATCCGTGCCAACCTCAGAGGAGACGACGCGGTCTCCGACAACCTGATAGCTACATCGCGCAACGTGCCAGTGCTGCTCAGCTTCGGAGCCTCATTGACTGAGACGGTGAAAAGGGACGCCAAGGCCTTGGTCAGACCACCGCTATCGGTTGCCGTCACATCGACAGCAATCGGTTGCTCTTCTGTTCCCGTCGGTCCGGTCCGAGTAGACTTCAGCCCCTGGACCATGAGGTTTTTCCCGCTCATGACCATTATGAAAGATCCCTTCCCGGCAATGTTCGTTACACCTGAGAGGGTAAGAGCGTCGTCGTCCATGAAGGCGCCAGCGACACCCGCAGCTGCCGGCTTAGAAGCATTCGGATGCTGAGTGCCAACCCAGAGGACATCGAGAGCAGTGGTAGGAGCGGTCCCGTCAGGCGCCTTGTTACGCCGCACGGCAACGTCCTTCTTTTCCGATCCGCCATCGCTATCGCCAATGGTAACGGACACCGTGTAATCCGAGTACGGGAAGTTCACATTGTGAACAAGCGCCACGGACAGCATTCCGTCTGCGGTCACTGACGCGTCCACCGCGTCTGGAGAAGACGTCACTTCGTACGTATAGGGGGCTACGCCGCCACTCACCAGGCCCGACAAATCGCGCACCATGGCATCGGTGTCCAGCACCTTCCCCGCCTTGTCGTTGAAGACAAATGCATCAATCGCCTTCACGGCAAACGGACTGATGCCGATCGGTCCTGCGGGTCCTTGCGGCCCTTCCGGTCCTTGCGACCCTTCGGGTCCTGCCGGTCCTTCGGGTCCTTGTGGTCCTTCCGGTCCTACTGGCCCTTCCGGTCCTGCGGGTCCTTCCGGTCCCATTTCACCCTGCGGGCCTTGCGGTCCCGTTTCACCCTGTGGGCCTGCGGGTCCTGCCGGTCCTGCGGGGCCCGTTTCGCCCTGCGGCCCAGCCGGTCCGGTGGGTCCAACGGGGCCGGTCACGCCCCCGGGGCCCTCACACGCTACCCAGGCAAAAGCGGTAATGAGCGAAATGACGCCGAGTGTCAGCCAGCGCCTTACTATTTTTTCGGTCACTTTGTACCTCGTGTATGAAACGTGGCGCATCACTACGCCGTCGATCGCTCAGGCATCACCTGAGCTCCTTTGCCGATGGCCTTGCGGCCCTTGGTGCCCTCGCCATTAGGTGGCCCTGTCTGCCCCACCTCCTCTTCGTCGTAGGCCGCGTCCTCGATCATCTTCTCGACCGCGGCCCTTACATGTGGAAGGCGTTCGGCGACCATGTACCGCCGCGCGAGATCGAAATGCCGCGCGGTAAGCGATACTCTGTGCACAGTCACGTACCTCCGGGCGTTGTTGTACATCAGGAACCTGAGGTATGTCAACACCCTGTGAAGAATTTCGTGAGCAGCATGCCTTCCGGCTACACTACCAGGCGATAGACCCAGCGGTGGCCGGGTCCCCTGAGTAGATTTTCGGCACGTAGTGCCGGTTCCTTGACTTTGCCTGCAACTCCCCTCCCTGTCGCGCATTACCATAATGACCCACGGGCTGCCAAGTCAAGCACGCCGATTTGCCGGCGAGTCCCGGTGAACAACGCCGCGCAGCGCGCCCGCTCCGAACCCGTCGAGCACCGCTTAACTATTTTCATAGAACAAGTTGCATCACTCGTCCATGGGTCCCACGATGCTGGCACCTGCCGCGATGGTGCCAGGCCGCCCACCCTGTCTCCCCGTATTGCGCCGCCGCCCCATGAGGCCCCGGCGGCGGCCGGAGCCGCTCCGCTCGGCGCCGGGCGGTGGTTCTGGTATGTTGGTGGCGATGCAACCGGTGCCCATGTCGCGGCAAGGTTCAGGTCGCCGGGTTCGCTGCTCCGGGTCGGCAGGAAACGGGAGGGCGGGCGGCGGCCGGAGCAGGGCGGCCGTCACCCTGTTAGCCGCCCTGCTGACCGCGTGCAGCTTCGAATACTCCGATGCCGACGCATCACCCACGCAACTGCTTGGGCACATACCCGAAACCGAGCTCACCGAGGTAACCCACACCATCGTACGCAACGGGCGCGTGGCGGCGGAGTTCCGCGCCCGGCAGGTGCGCAACTTCCCCCGCGCGGGGCGCACGGAGCTGGATGCGGTGAACTACTCCGAATTCGACCGCAATGGCACTCTGGTGACCGCCGGCAACGCCGACCGCGCCGTGTACTTCACTGAGCGCGAGGACGCCGAGGTGGCCGGCGCGATCCGCCTGCGCTCCCAGTCGCAGGGCGTCTGGCTGGAAGCCGAGACCCTGCGCTGGGAGGATGCCAGCCACCGGCTGTCCTCCGGCCCCGAGGAGACGGTGGCGGTTACCCGCGACGACGGCTCGCAGGTGACCGGGGTCGGTCTCCAGGTCGACGTGCGCCGCAAGACCATCCGCTTCTCGGGACCCGTCAGTGGGACCCTGGTCGCGGAAACGAGCGCGGAGGAGTAGGCGGGAGGCCGCCGCCGGGAGGCGCGGGCGGGGCGGTGTGCGACCGCTACGGCAATCGGTCATGCGCGGCAGGCGCCGGCAGCCGAACCCGGCGCGTCGGGACCGCTGGCGTAGTTCATCGTGCGCAACGGTTGGGCGCGGGCTGGGGGTTGGGGCGCCGGCGGCTTCGCCTATGCCGCCGACGACCATGCCGCTGCCGCCATCACGGAGGCCTACGACACGACCCTGTAATGCCACGCTCCCGCAACTCGCGCGAAAGCTCGGTAGTGCCTCATTGTGAATATGGGGAAGGGCAGCAGCCCGGCACTGGGCTGGGCTATTCGTCTTCGTCGGTGGTAAACGGGCTCTCCAACCCGATGCCGCTTGGTAAAGGAGCCTTCTTGCTTCCGCCGCACGCACCCTTGCGCGGGGCTTGGCGCCAAAGGCATCCAAGTCGCGACGACCTTGCTCGAAGGCCGTTGCTGAGGCACATAGCTCGCGCTCCATGGCAGGATCTGCGCTTCGAACCCGCGAATGGCAGCATCCGCCGGCGATGAGTAAGTTGCGCCATCCGCCTCTCCTGATGGATGTATTGGGATGCGCAGGGAGCTGCGACTCGGAGGTACGACCTTAACCTTGACGGACTACCATCAGCAGGCGGCAATGATCGCTGGCCCCCCACTCTGCCACGCTGTTCATGGCCTTCACGTCGATACTTTCGTGAAAGCCCCGTGAGGCGAACACGTAGTCCAGTTGCCGGTCGGCAGCTTCGGGGCCGCCCTTGTTCGGGGCGAAGGTCACGACATTTTTGTTGTCAGGCTCCATAAAGGGAGGCACGGGGTCAGCCTGGCGCCCGTTGGGGTGCTGCGGCCCCAGAAACTCCAGACCCAGCACATTCATCCTGTCCCAAACGGTATGTTCGCGCGCCACGTCCCACTTTGGGTCGTGGCCTGCCTTGGAACCGTAGACCATGTTCAGATCGCCAGCCGCAAGTATTCGGTGTGTCGAAGGGTCTACGTTGCCGATAAACGCCGACAAGTCAGAGATTATTCGATGCGCTGATCCGTCGGGAAACCCTACGCGCCACTTGCTGCCAGTAACCGGGTGCGGCGCGATCCACCGGGCGTACATAGACGCAACGATGAATGGTGGCGTAGCGTGGTCTTTGGGAATGACCCGCGCCGCCGCCACCGTGCCGATTCCGCTAACGGGAAACTGGTTGAGGCCAGGTACCATGATCGGGCTGATTTGTTTGAACCACTCGACATCCACCCGGTCCGAAAGGCGTACCACCATAGCCCAGCGGTCGTACAGGAAATCGAATTGAAGCTTCCACCAGCACGAGTTCCAATAGTTGGCGTTCCAGTGCTCTACGGGGCCGGTGCAGACTTTCCCGGCAACATCTCCCGGCGGCCGGCGGGCTTCCTGTAGCAGGGCTACGTCCGCGTCCATCTCAAGTAGTTGCCTCCACGGTTCATGCCAAGCGTTTATGTTCCAACTGACTATCTTGATTCCCAAACGCGCGGCTGCTACGCAATGGCGAGGGCCAGCAAGTGCACGTGCCGACGCCAGGGGACCAGGCGGTGCGCGACTATCCGCGCTGCCGGGACGATCTGCGCCAGGAGCTACGCCGCTATCGGCAGCGGTTGCAGCAAGCCCTGATCCGGCATGGCTATGGCTACCGTGGCGGACGCAACTGGACGCAGAGCTGCAGAGCTACCGGCGCTGATTGGGAGAGCGTGCTGACAAAGGCACATCTCGGCTTCACCTCCTTGGGGGCGAGACCGTGGCGAACCACGTCCGCGATGCCTGGGTGGACGTGGAGTTCAAGCTCTGGCAACGCCGGTTGTCGTAGAACTGGATCAATGGTCTTCCGGCGGGCGCTTGGGCTGCCGCACCCAAGCGACTCACATGCCGACTTCGGTTGGCCGGCGCGGAGCACTTACCAGGAGTGCGCCATCCCGGATTCCGCCTGATCAGACCACCTTCGGTAAGCTCCGTGGGCGCTGCGCAGGGGCTATCCAGGTGCGACGCGCGCCGCATGGGGGCGCCGCGCAGGGCGGTGAGAGCCGGCGCGAACAACCCCTGCAACGGATATACCAACGACAACGGGATCCGTACTGACACTTTGATTACGCCCCACGAGCTTGGTTAGCCGCACCCCGGATAGTAAGCGCGCGTTGGCAAGGGTTTCCCCTGCATGGAAGATGCGCCCTTCCAGGTTGCCGTGCAACGGGTCAGTCGATCTTTTTGGATCGTTCCTCTGTACTCAACTCTCGCGTGTCGATACCTCGTAACTCATTGAGCTATCTGATTTGCACACACTCCCGTTATTAAGGCAGCGATACCGGCCCGTGAGTCCCACCGCAGAACAACCCTATCGTACTGAGTTCCACTGTCTCGCCGCCAGCAGGGCAAGTTTGACAGCAGGCTTCGCAGCTTTCAGAGCCGTCGATTCCGACGCCCCAAATATCGACTCCCCATTCATCCTCTGCTCCAAAACAGACCTTCGCATCTGTTCTACACGCAAGATTGTATGAATCTAATTGGTCCAGGGTATATGCACTATCGGGTCCCGGCCACACCAAATCATTGGTTACATCAAAAAACCGTATGTAGTTCTGAAGTGCATCGTCGCAGGCATCCACGAACCACCAGATGATATTCCCGATGGTGGGGCAGCCAGGCACGCGCCCGCTCACATCGCAACCAGACACGGCAGTCAGATTGACACCTCTCATGTCGGCCCTCCGCAGGTCGGCGTCGGTCAAGGTGGCGGCCGTCAGGTCCACGCCCGCCAAGTTCGCGTCGCGCAGGTTTACCCTGGTCAGGTCAGCTCCCCGCAGAATCGCGCCAGCAAGATTGGCGTTATTCAGGTTAGCTCCGGTAAGGTCGGCTCCACTCAGGTCAGCACCACGTAGAACGGTCGAGATCATTCTGGCACCACGCAAGTCGGCTCCGCGCAAGTCGGCCCCGTCGAGGTCCGTGTTGCTCAGATTCGCGCCAGCTAGGCTCGCTTCTCTGAGGTTGGCCTCGCGCAGATTGGTCCCAGCCAAATCCGCATCGTTTAGATCTGCACCAGAGCAGTCCGGTAGACATGCAAGTCCCGTTGCTTGCGGGTCTTGAGACGTAGTTGTGGCTACTTCGTCGCATCCGCCTATCACCATGGCTACCAGAGCCAGCAATGCACCTGCGGTCATCGACATCGGATAGTTTCTCATCGGGTGAGTCCTCCAGCGCCCGTTTTAGTGTTATAGCCCGAGCAAACCGAGGTTAGTACCACGCAACACTGTCCACAAGGGAACAATGTGATCTTTCTGTGACAAGATCCCTTGCTTCAGTGAATATTTTGTGATCTATTGCCGGTTTCATTTTCCCGAGCCAACTGGTAGCTACCTGCAAGGATGGCACCATCAGCGCTCTTCGCCCGTTCTCCATACTTGAGACTTCGATTACACCGGCTAACACTACCTTACCTAAGATGACACTCCATCGGTCCATTCGCGAAATGGCGAATTTCTTGTGCGTTTGGCGACTGTTACGCCAATTCGCGAATTTGACAGATTGAAGTCTATCTCATTGCTCTACGAATGTTTGACTGTTCTCATCAATTTACTTTCGGAGAGACGATTTACTCGCGCTGGTTTAATATTGTGCATAGAAGTCCGACCTATCGCGAAATAGCGAACATCAGAGTAGATTCGCGAACTTTCCGCGAATTCGCGAACTCGCGAATTCGCGAGAGAGAGTTCGGTGCTTAGGCGAGGATTTGGGTCGGAAGGCCAAGGGACTGCCCGCCCGCAGTAGTGGCTGTGTGTCGTTCCGCCAACTCCGCCGCCCGCACCTTCCCGGATCCATTACCACGCCGGCATCTCGCAGGTGGCTCGCCCGCGCGATCTGCTGGGCACGCTTGTAGCACTCACGGTCCTCGTGGGGGACGCCCCATCGCCATGGCGACCGACCCGGCCTGGAGTCGACGTGAGCCAGGTATGGCGAGCCGAGCCCAAGTGTCGCCCGCGCGCGCCCCGCCCACTCCAGGAACTGAACAACGCCGTCAACTGGTTGAACGTGATGCACATCTGCGCGCCCCCCCCCCAGGCTGAAGATCGAGCGCAGCCACGGGTCGGTCTCGGCCGCCTCTGGGCTCCCCTCCGCCAGCGCCACCGGCTGCAAGCCGTCCGCGAACGGCTTGCAGCCGCACAGGTACTGCTGGCCCTGGACGAACAGGTGGTCGATCAGCAACGCCCGGTATCGCCGCCGTCGCGGTCACGTCGGGGCGGCGACGACGCGGTCCCGGCCGTCCCGTTCATCGAGCGGGAGCCACGCGACCTCGACGCCTCGTTGGTCGCAGCGCCCGGCAGCGGTCGCCAAGCAGGGCGGTCTTGCCGAAGCCGCCGTGGGCTTGCAGCACGGTGAGACGGCGGTCCAGAAGACCGCACCGTCCCTCCACCTCTCGACAGAGGCGCCAGCTGTGCGTTCAGAATCGTGAGCACCGTTGCCAGACACACTTTGCGGGCAAACTCCATGTCCAGCGTATCCGGAGTGTCGCTTGGCTGGTGGTAGTGCGGCGACCGCTGGTCCGCCGTGTCGGTAAGCATGATCGCGGGCAAGCCCCGTTTCCAGAACGAATAGTGATCCGACCGAAACAGATCACGGAAGTGGCACTCCATCTTTTTCAGCGGGACATCGACGAAGACAGCAGGAAGGTCTACCCGTCTGCGGCACTGCTCGAAACATTTCCTACCGAGGTCATCCGAGTGCTCGCAACTCAGAATGGCGACAGAATTGCAAAATTGCCACGGTTCCGATCAAACCGGTAATTGGGGATACACTCCGGCTCGATACCTGCTGGATAGCTCTGAGAGTCGGCCACGTAGCCTACCGATTCCAGGTTGATGACGCCGCCAACTTCGATGCCGCGGCAATTCAGGCTGTCCACCCACTCACGACTGCCGATGAACGGCCTCGACCGGGCTGCCCACTTCCAAGGTGAAGCCGATGCAACGGATCGGACGGTCGGAGCGGTGTTCGATCAGCAACCGGGCTGCTTCGAGCATCACCGCCACCGCGCAGGCATTGTCGCCGGCGCCGTGACTGTTGCACACGGTGTCGTAGTGGGCGCAAATGACCAGCTCCAGCCCGGCCGTTCTGGCCGTTCCCGCGTTGATCAAGCCCTCGACGTTGCGAAACACTCCGCAAGAGCCGGGTACCGTAAAGAAGTGTTCGCTGAGCGCCGCACCTGCCTCATACAGTCGCTGTCCAATGTAGTTTTGCCGCCCCGTCGAGCCCCTTCGGGCCGATGTTCGGATGACGAATCCCGGTGAGGGCCTCTACGTGCCCCCGAATTCGTGCAACGTCCACCCGCACGTACTAGCACCTTGCGTTTCCATACTCTGCCTCCCTATAAGTGTTCACGTATGACCCGTACGCGCTCCGAGGGCGACGCCGGCTCTCTGCTTGGCCGCTACGATGATCAGTTGGTGTTCCTGCCACTGGCGCACCGGCGGCCTGGCGGCATCGCAGCGCATGATGCGGACGTTGCCGCACTCGCGCTCCAGCGAGTAGCCGGACACGACAAGGTCCGGGGCCGCGGCCACTATGTTGCTCATGGCGGCCGTCAGCGCGCCAAGTCGCGGCGGATACCGCGTCCGAGGAACGCGTCGTACAGGGGTATCGACTCTGCAAGTAATAGTAGCCCGGCGTGGAGAGTAGCTGCCACACGCCGTCGACTCCGGAGGGCGAGCGCCAGGTAGCGGTAGACGGGGTAGAGCGGGGCTTGGTTGCGCAGGAAGCCGAACAGCGTGGCCTCGTTCGACCAGCCGCGATACGCCAGCACCTGGGCGGGCAGCACCTTCAGCATGCCGGCGCAGGACACCACCGGCGAACAGCGCCCCGGCAAGGTACAGCACGCTCAACCCTCCGCCGGCGAGCACCAACCACCACAGCAGCGCATGCGCCGGATCCCGTCAGACGGTGTCGCCGTGGCGCTTGCGCAGCTCGTCGCTGACGTACTCGGGGGAGAGCTTGCCCAAGCTGGAGAGGTCGGCGGCGGCCAGCCGGTGAGCGGGCAGGCAGGCGCGCAGCACGTCCTGGACCATGAGCGGGGAGGCGAACAGGCGTTTGTAGTTCTCGTCGTGCAGCATGGGTACGGGCGGGCGCTCTCCGCATAGCCCACTTGACGTACCCCAAAAAGGGCGATGCGCGAAGCGCCGAAAAACCCCACCCTATATGACGATGTGGAACAGCGGCTACGTGCGCAGCTGTCGGACGCAGAAGGTAGGCCAGTGAGATTCGGAATTCACGCCAGCGAGGCGTTGTGCCATATCCGAGAGCGGTTCATCGAGCACGTGGACCGGATGGTCCAGGCTGGCGGCGTGGCGAGGCGGGAGCCGGCATGGCGCGGGGCGCCCGGCACGGGCAACCGCACGGGCGTCCGGCCGTCGGGGGCGAACCCACCGTATCACGCATCCAGGAGGAATAATGACACTGCCGACGGCCACGAGGAGCCAGTCTACAGAGACCTGGGAAAAAGCACTCGATGAGTACCGATACCCGGCCGATCTCACGCTGTTCCGCGATGCCGGAAAGTACCAGAGTTGGTTCAACTGGGACATCAATCTGGGGAATCGGAGCCAGACAATGGAGTTCGAAGCCCGATTCAAGGCACAGGCCATCCATCATCTGGAGGCATGGGCCGAGGTCATGTTCTGGAAGCTGTATACCACGGGAGAGCGGGCAAGAAATGAAAGAACTCTGCATCTGCTGCATTCCAGGATCTCTCCCGGTGAGTTGTGGTCGGCATGCAAGGACTACATCGAAAGCCCTGGCGTAGAAACGTTCAGGGTGTTCAGAAACAAACTGTTTCGCTCGCCGGTGGTGGCGACAGCTGCCACATTCCCTGCGTTCATCTGTCCCGAGAAGTTTCCGATGGTGGACATGCAGGTGATAAAATGGGCAAGAAAATATGGTGATCGGCATCGCTACTCAGGAGTCGGCGGCCCTAATCTTGCCGATGTTCCTGCCTTAGAACGAAACGGCAATCTTCAGGAAAGCCACTGGTCGTTCATTGGTTCTTGGATTGATTGGTGTCGGTTCACTGCACGTAGACTGAATGAACTCACGGAACGGGCATGGCGCGCACGGGACGTAGAGATGGCAGTTTTCACCGCGCAAAGATTCAAGCTGCCGCTCCAACCGCTAACGTGAAGTGCTGCTGCCGTGGAGCTGATGCCAGCGGTTACAGGTTTCTTGGCGGCAACCATGATCGCGGGCGCCTTAGCTAGGTATGTGGACGGCTGAGGACATCGTCGGTGAATTGAACCCGACAACCGGTGAGCTAATCGAAGAACGGACATCGTTTATGGCTGGAGCGATCATATAGGTCCTATGCCGAACCGTCGACTCTCTTTCCGAGAGCGAAGTTCGACACCGAACATGATGCTCCTTCCCACGGCTACATCCGAGTAGCGCACTTCTTCGTCAGTTTGGGAGTGGCCAGCCCGGCAGCTAGTGTGCACTGGGCTATTCGTGTTCCGACCGGTCTTCGCCACCACCCAGCGTGCCATATCCACTGATTCACAAAGCGTTGCCAGCGCAGTACCACGCCATCCCCAAGCGCAGTAGATTTAAGCATCCACGCCTCCAGGTTCCAGGCCATTCCCGGTGATTGCGAAGTACGCCTGATTAGCGGTCAGCGAGCCAGTCGGCACATACGCCATTCCCGGCCCGCACTTACGCCGGGGACCCCTTCAGCGCCATCGCCAACCATAGTGACGA
Organism: Spirochaetia bacterium; assembly: GCA_965203905.1. Lineage (GTDB taxonomy): Bacteria > Spirochaetota > Spirochaetia > SZUA-6 > Bin103 > Bin103. The sequence goes on from CBDBDQ010000005.1 coordinate 1,276,509, forward strand.
CCATCAGCTTCGGCGGAGCGGGCGAATCGCTTGGCCGACCGGATCCTGTCGAAGCTTTGGGTCGCGGACTGGAGATCGCGGGCGGTAACGATACACCGAACGTGAATGGTGCGCCGTTTCTTCTCGACCTGCAATCAATAGTTGGCGCTTCGACCCTTTCTCGATCTGACCAGCTGCCACAGGGCATTCAAGTCGAGGCTGCATCCGTGGAACTCGGGTCGCAGGGTCACGATTCTGCCCAGACCCGATCGAATGGGCTCGCCGAAAGATATCGTCGTGCGGCCCAGAAATGATCAAGCTCGCCAAAGCTGTGAGCAACCGATCGGTTTCGGCCTCGCGTTCTTGCAACGGAATCCGAATATGGAGCCACGAATGCACGTTGGGGTCGAACTCGTCGAAGTCGCGGTCGATCATCAACAAGCTCGGGGTCTTCAGGATCTCCCGCTCCGCGCGGTCCGACCAAGGCTTGTCCAGAACCTGCCCTCGCGTAGCCTGAATATCGGGAGTGAACGGTCGTACGAGCGCCGCTTCGCTCTTCAGGTTGCGTGCAAAGCGTTCCAAGCTCGCCATCAGTCTTTTCGAGAACTCAAGTTCTTCCTCAACGTCATCCCGAAGGAGTAGGAAGAAGAGGTAGCTGTAGCGACCGCTAGTGGCAGACAGATACGTGTGGGTGATTACCATGGCGCGAGACCCAGAAAAGGAAAATCTGCCACGCATCCTAGCGCAAGTTGATCATTTTTTGGAGAAAGGTGGCGAGATTTGGTGGAGATACCGGTGAAAGGAGCGTCTGAGGGCGAGAAGATCGGTGCCAGCGGACGGATATTTCGCGTGTAGTTATAACTCACATGGATCTACATTTTTGTATGATCCAATACGTTGACTCATCTTCACCCCTTTGGTATCTTCCAGGTGCGTGTTCATCGGCCAGCTCAAGGTCTCCCGCAACGGTCGCTCCTACACCTACCACCGCCTCCTGGAGTCGGTACGCACCGATAAAGGCCCACGCCAGCGGCTGGTCTTGAGCCTCGGCACCCTCGAGCTGCCCAAGTCCGAGTGGCCGCGCTTGGCCGAGCGCATCGAAGATCTGCTCAATCATCAGGAACAGATTCCGTTCGGAGCTTCTGACCTGGACCAACTGGCAGCGCCGTTCGCCGAACGCATCCGCCACAAACAGCAGCGGCGCCGCGCGCAGCAGGAGGGACAGGGAACGGCCAAGGAGGTATATCCCGAACGCAGCAGCAGTGAGCATGTTCGCGAACTCGGCCCGGAATACGTCGCGCATGTGTTCTGGCAGCGCCTGCACTGCGACCAGTTGTTGCAGCGCTGCGGATTCTCGCCACGGCAGTGCCGGCTGGCCGAGATCCAGGTGGCCGGCAGACTGATAGCGCCACGCAGTGAGCGCGGCACCGCGGGCTGGTTTGCGCGCACGGCGCTCGCTGAACTGATGCCCGACCGCGTGCCGAGCGTCAATAAAGATGCGCTGTACCGGATCTCCGATCAGTTGTATGAGCACCGAGTCGCTATCGAGACCGGGTTGGCAGCGCGCGAGCGCGAACTGTTCGCGCTGGAAGAAACGATCATCCTCTACGACCTGTCTTCGACGTACTTCGAGGGCATCGCGACGCGCAACAAGAAGGCGGCGCACGGGTACTCGCGCGATCATCGGCCCGACTGCAGGCAGGTGGTGGTCGGTCTGGTGCTGGATGGCGAGGGGTTCCCGAAGGCGCACGAGGTGTTCACCGGCAACACCAAAGACGAGAACAGCATGCCGCAGATGCTCGCCAGCCTGGACCGCCGCAGCGGCAGCATCGCCGGGTGGCCGAGTCAACCCACGGTGATCATGGACCGTGGTCTGGCCAGCGACGAGAATCTGAACCTGCTGCGGGCGCGCGGCCAGCACTACATCGTTGCCAGCCAGCAGAGCGAGCGCCACGAGTTGTTTCCCGAGATTGACGCCTGCCGATACGTGCCGGTGAAAGTGGACGCGAAAGGCAGGACCGTGGTCTCCGGCCAGTTGCGGTTACATCAGGGCGAGCTGTATGTGCTGTGCCACAGCGTCGCTCGGGCGGCCAAGGATGGCGCGATACGGCAGCGGTTCGAGCAACGGTTCGAACAGGATGCCAACAAGCTCACGGCACGGGTGGCGGCTGGTCGGTTGAAGCAGCCGGAGAAGATCAACCAGGCCATCGGGCGCCTGCTGGGGCGCTATCCGCGCGTGGCGCGCTACTACACGGTGCAGATGCTCACCGATGAGGAGGGCCGAGCAGAGGTCAGGTGGGCCCGGAAGGACGCCCAGCGGCAACTCGCCGAGGAGCTTGACGGGACTTATCTGCTGCGCACCGATCGCACCGACTTGACGGAAGCCGACCTCTGGAAGCTGTACGTGCTGCTGGCGCGCATCGAACGCTCATTTCGCTACCTGAAGAGCAACTTGGGGATCCGCCCGGTATTCCATCAGCGCACCGAGCGCGCGGACGCGCACATTTTCATCTCGTTGCTGGCCTACCACCTGCTGCATGCCATCGAACGGCGCCTGCAGGAGAACGGCGACCATCGCTCCTGGCCGACGATCCGGGACCTGTTGTCAACCCATCAGATGGTGACCATCGTGCACCAGTGCACCGACGGGACGGTCCTGCGGGTGCGGCGACCTTCGCAGCCGGAGTTGGAGCAGCGCAAGATTTACCGGGCGCTGCGGATACCGGCCACCCCGCCGATGCCAGGGAGGAGCCGATTGTAGTGACAAACAAAAATGCCAACTTTCGGCACAGCAACAATATCCGTCTGACAAATGCTCAACTTGCGCTAGTGGGATCATGGCGGGCTGTCAACCAGCCGTCCTGACTCATTCTGACTCATCAAGAATCTAACCCCGCGGAAAGCGTGCCTCATTAAATTAAAGTCTAAGCCGAAGTTCCAGAGGGTTTGAGCGCACTTAATCTTTTGTTGTAGAGACAATTAAGGTCCATTGGATCTAAGCGGTATGTGGCTCACTTTCTGAGCGGCGTGTGCATCATGCAAGGCGGATCGGAGGAGCATGTTGTAGAAGCCGAAGAACTGGGCCGACGTGGTAGCCGGCAAGTTTCACGTTGCCGGGTTCGCCGGCCCGGATCGGCGGGAAACGGGAAGGCGGGCGGCAGCCGGAGCAGGGCTGCCGTCACCCTGTTCGCCGCCCTGCTGACCGCCTGCAGCTTCGAGTACTCCGATGCCGACGCATCACCCACGCAACTGCTTGGGCACATACCCGAGACCGAGCTCACCGAGGTACGCCACACCATCGTCCGCAACGGCCGCGTGGCGGCCGAGTTCCGCGCCCGCCAGGTACGCAATTTCCCCGCGCCGGCCGCACCGAGCCGGATGACGTGCACTACTCCGAATACGACCGCAACGGCATCCTGGTCACCGCCGGCAACGCCGACCGCGCCGTGTACTTCACCGAGCGCGAGGACGCCGAGGTGGCCGGTGCGATCCGCTTGCGCTCGCAGTCGCAGGGCGTCTGGCTGCAAGCGGAGACCCTGCGCTGGGAGGACGCCAGCCACCGGCTGTTCTCGGATCCCGAGGAGACGGTGGCGGTTACCCGCGACGACGGCTCGCAGGTGACCGGGGTCGGTCTCCAGGTGGACGTGCGCCGCAAGACCATCCGGTTCTCGGGGCCCGTCAGCGGGACCCTGGTTGCGGAGACCGGGGCGGGGGAGTAGGCGGAAGGCGCGGGGGCGGGGGGCGCGGCGAGGCGGTGTGCGGCCGCTACGGCAGTCGGTCATGCGCGCTAGGCGCCAATCGAGAACCGGGGGGCGCTGGGACCGCCGGCGCAGCGCCTGCGCGGGCGTTGCGGCCCTACGGTGGAACGCACGGATGGACTGGCTCGACGGCACCTGGGACCGGGCCATACGCACGCACGGCGAACCGGAGGTGTATCGGACGGGCACCGAGCGCGACGGTCACCCGCTCTACCCGGAGGGATCTGAGTTGCTGCTGCATCATGCGTAACAGTAGAGGCAAAAGCCCGCGATAGGGTCGCCTCGCGGGGGATCGCGTGTATGCACTCCCTGCCGCACAGGGGGCGCAGCGCCCGGTCGTTGGCCAGCCCTCGCACAGCGCCCTGGAAGTGTCCATATGGAATTCTGCCTTGGCGATGAAGGCGTCGCCACCCGATCCAGTTGTGGGCGAGCGCGCAGCAGCCGGCTCCGGGCGATCGTCCAGTGCCACCCCGACAGCGGACTCGATGGTTACCCGCCCCGACGACCTGATTGCCACAGGCAACTCCGCCCGCAGGGTCTCGGCCAGATCGTCATCCGAAGCCACCGGTGGGGCCGGCAAGGCCGTCGCGAGGACTCCCGGCAGACGTAAGCGTCCGGTAAACCCAGTCCGGTTGCGCGTCGGCACGGTCGGGGAGTCCGCGACGGGGCCGGGACGGCGGATCCTGCGGAGCGTCTATGACGGAGGGGGCGCTGGCCGGGCAGTGGGCAGGAGCGAGAGGTAGTCGGCCTGGGTGCGAGCATGGGGCAGCTTCTCGAACAGCTCACGCAGATACCAGTAGGGCTCGCAGCCGTTGGCCTTGGCGGTCTCGATCAGGCTGTACAGGGTCGCGCTCGCAGCCGCGCCGCGCGGACTTCCAGAGAACAGCCAATTCTTGCGTCCCACCACGAACGGCCGGATCGCCTGCTCGCAGGCGTTGGTGTCCGGGGTGAGCTGCGCGTGTTCCAGATAGCGGATCAGCTTCGGCCACTGGCTCAAGGCGAAGGCGACCGCCTTGCCGAGCGCCGAGCCGGGCAGCACTTGACCGTGTTTCTTGTGCAGCCAGGCGTGCAGTTGCTCCAGCGGCGGCTCTACTTGGGCACGCCGCTCGGCGACAAAGCGCTCAGGATCCGCGGCACGATACTCGGATAACTCTGACTCGGCGCGGTACAGCTTGGCGATGAAGCTCAGCGCCTGCAGTGCCGCACCAGCGCGGCTCGATACCTTGCCCAGCGCGTCGGCCGCCTCTTTGAACGGACGCCGTACGTGCGCCCAACACCCCACGTGCCGGATCCCCGGCTGACTACACGGACGGTCGTAGGCTTCGTAGCCGTCGGTCTGCACGTAGCCCTGGTAGTCGCCGATGATCGCGGCAGCGACTTGTGCGCCGCGGCTCGGTTCATAGCGGTACACCAGCACCGGCTCTGACGGTGGGCCGCCGCGCGCCACCTATAGGTAGCTGATGGTGGTGTTGGCCCGCCCCGGTTCCTTCAGCACCTGCACCGTGGTCTCGTCAATCTGTAGTTCGGTCCGGCGCGCAGCTTGGCATGCAACGCCTCCAGCAACGGCACACAGGCGCCAGCGACCGCGATCATCCAGTCCGACATCGTGCGTCGTGACAGCTCCACCCCGAGGCGCGCGAACTGCTGCTCCTGCCGGTACAGCGGCAGCGCGTCGCAGAACTTGGCGGTGACGATGAACGCCAGCAGCCCCTCGCTGGCCAGCCCCTTCGGGATCAGCGCTGGCGGCGGCGGCGCTACCCGTACCGCAGGATGCTCCTCGTCGCCGGAGCCCTCGCAGTGATGGCAGGCGTACTTGGGCCGCACCGTGCGGATCACTTGCACCCGCGGCGGGATCACGTCCAGCTTCTCCGAGCTCTCCTCGCCGATCCGCACCAAGCGGTGGCCACAGGCGCACTGCTGCTGTTCCTCGGGCAAGTCGATAATCCGCTCCACCCGCGGCAGCGACTGCGGCAGCGGCTTGCGCCGCGGCCGGCGGCGGGTTGCGGCCGCCGCTGGCTCCGGTGCCGGCTCATCCTCCGGCGCTTCGCGGTCGGCGCTGGCTTCAATCTCGTCGAACAGCCGCATCTGCAACCGCTCGGCGTCGCTGAGCTGTTCATTGCTGCGCCCGTACAGCTTGTTCTTGTACCAAGCCAACTCTTCTTCGTAGAGCGCCAGCTTCTTGTTCAGTTCCTGGAGCTTGCTGTCCAGGTCACTGGTCCTGGTCTCCAGCTGACCGTTTTGCGCGGTCAACTCGTCCTTTTCCAGAATCAGTCGACGATTCTCCAAGCGCAACTGATCGCGTTCTTGGGCGACCGAAAGAGCATCCACAGACAGAATTCCGTCCGATCCCAGTACACCGCCTTCAGCACCCGCCGCTGCCGGTTGCAGAACACGAACAGCGCCGGCTCGAACGGACTCAGCTGCATCTGCTCCTGCACCAGCAGCACCAGCCCGTTGATCTGCTTGCGCATATCGGTCGCTCCCGGCCGCACGAAGATCCGCGCCGTTCCCAGCTCCAGGTGGATCACCGATCGTCCTCCAGCGCCGCCAGCACCTCGCGTAGCTGCGCCGCTCGCACATTCGGCCACAGCTTCAGCAGGTAGCGCTTGCCCACCACCAGCTCGATCGCCGCGCCCGCCTCCGGACCACTGACCCGCTCCAGTTCCACCAGGCGCTGGGTCTCCGGCGCTGCCGGCTTTGCCGGCGCTGGCGATAGCTGAGCCGTCCAATAGCGCAGCGACCAATAGGACAGACCGTGCTCCTCGCAATATGCTTTTTTCGACTGTCCGCTGCGCCGCCACGCTGCTACCTGGCGGCTCCAATAGTCTCGCCCCTGTCTCATCGTTCGTCCCTCCGGGACGAAACAATGATCCGTCTATCTCAGGCTCGGTAAGGTGTGTTTTGGCGGACGCTTACCGGCAGACCGCTCAGGGCCGATGGATCATAGAGCGTAGCCTACCAATTCGGATGAACTGACGCCTGGTTCGCCGCTGCGTCAGCTCGGGGAATAGGGCGTGAATGCATGGAGGCTCCGAATCCGCAGCAGGCCCGATGAGCTCGGAGAGCACATACCGGAGACCGAGCTCATCGACGTTATACACACCATCGTGCGCGACGGAAGGGTGTTGGTGGAGTTCCACGCTCGATAGGTAAGGAACTTTCCCCGCTACGCCCCTACCGAGCTGGAAGCCGCGGTCTATAGGCTTGACATATCCCGCATCGGTCCTGCAATCTTAATGTACACCTTCTTGCGATGACGCAAGAAGGTGTGGGCGATGGCACTATTGAGTTGGGCTTGGTGGACGTGAGAGCGTCGCGTGTTTAGATCTATAAACCAGGCCGAGATTAAGCCATCTGTAAGATCGACGCGAATCGGAAGAGGTTATGTACGTAATAGTAATACGGCTGGATACTGGCGTAGCGGGTGCGCTAAGCAATCTTGTTACACACATTTCGAGCAACCTAAGGGCGAATAAGCTACCTGGATTTGGTGTTGCTACGATGGAGCCTCGAATGGCGATGTTCGCGGGTGACCGCAATTCAATTGGGTGCGGCTCTTTTAGGACGACCTCTATCTTCAGTTTGATGCGTTAATTGGGGGAGTTCTGTCGGACGCCCGGCGCTGGTTCAGCGGCATACGCTTGGGGAACGGGGCCATAGGCTGCCGTAGCCACGTATCGTGCTGACGGGCATAGCAAGGGGCTGGACAAAACCCCCACGACTCGGTACGGTGCCTCCGTTGTCAGCGGAGGGTGCCGATGAATGCCAACAACGAGGGCGTGCGCAGCGCCGGCAGAACGTTCAGTGAGGCTGAACTGCGGATCGTCTGCCAGATCGTTGCCGCCGGTGGCCGCCTCAGTCGTACGCAGTTGATGGTGCAGGTGTGTCGGCGGCTGCGCTGGCAGCGCCCGAACGGTGCGCTGAAGGTCCGCGAATGTCGTGATCTGTTTGCAATGCTGCAGCGCAGCGGTCGCCTGCGCCTGCCGCCGAAGCGCAGCACCGGGCGCCCGCTGGGCTCGCACACCGAGGTGCCGTGCACGCCGGCTGGCGAGCCGGGGCGGCCAGTATGCGGCACCGTCGGGCAGTTCGGCAGCGTACACCTGGAGCCGGTCACGACTGCCGGCGAGCAGCGCTGGTGGCGGGAGCTGGTGGGCCGCTATCACTACCTGGGCTACCGGGTGCCGTTCGGTGCCCAACTGCGCTACCTGGCGTTCGTCAGCGAGCCCACCACGACGCTGGTGGCGGCGTTGCAACTGTCCTCGCCGGCGTGGCGGCTGGCGGCGCGCGAGCGCTGGATCGGCTGGGACGAACCGACTCGGACACGCAATCTGCAACGGGTGGTCAACAACAGTCGCTTCCTGGTGCTGCCGTGGGTCCGGGTGAAGAACTTGGCCAGCCGCCTGCTGGCGCTGCTGGCCGGGCGGCTGGCTGCCGATTGGCAGCAGCGGTTCGCGGTCGAGCCGCTGCTGCTGGAGACGCTGGTGGATAGCGGTCGCTTTGCCGGCACCTGCTACCGGGCTGCCAACTGGATCGAGTTGGGCGCCACGGCAGGTCGGGGACGCATGGACCGCGCCCATACCCGTCATGGGCAAGCGCCGAAGCGGGTTCTGGTGTATCCTCTGGTGGCCGACGCGCAACGCCGGCTGGCGCAGGGCTGAGTGATGGGCGCTCCTCAGGCGTGGGCGAGTGAGCCGGCCGCCGACCCCTTCGCTGCCACGCGGGCGCGGTTCGAGCACCTGCTGCGAATAGCCAACGACGTAGAGACGCGACAGATGAAGCACAGTGACCTGGAGCGACTGCTGACCAGCGAAGGTCAGGAACTGTTACGGCAACTCTACCAGAACTGTCTTGACCAGCAGGCCGAGGCGCAGGTCAGCGCAGAGGTGGTGGATGCGCAAGGCCAGCCGCGCACGCGCCAGCGGACCCAGCAGCGCCAGTTGGAGACGATCTTCGGCACCGTCCAGGTAGCGCGCACCGGCTACGGGGCGGAGGGGCAAGCGAGCCTGCATCCGCTGGATGCGCAGTTGAACCTTCCCGCCGAGCGCTACTCGCTGGAGGTGCGGCGGCGAGTAGCGCTGGAAGCATCGAAGAACTCGTTTGACGAGACGGTGGAGACGCTCAATCGCTGCACCGGTGCCAAGATCGGCAAGCGGCAGGTGGAAGAACTGGTCAGTCGGGCGGCGCAGGACTTCGACGCCTTCTACCAGCAGCGGCGCCAGCAAGCGTCTGCGGAGCAGACGGTCGCCGACCACGGAGCGGTCGCGCCGCAGGCGACTGAGGATGCCCTGCTGGTGATCACCAGCGACGCCAAGGGCGTGGTCATGCACCAGCAGGACCTGCGACCTGCCACGCGCGCGGCCAGCGAGCGCACGGCGCGTGGCAAGCTGGCCACGCGCCTGAGCAAGGGCGAGAAACGCAACCGCAAGCGCATGGCCACGGTGGCGGTCGTCTACTCGGTGGCCGCCCACGTGCGCACGCCGCAGCAGATGCTGGCGCTGCTGGCGCGCGCTGAGGACGCCGAGCAGCAACGCTCGCCGCCGCGACCGCGACCGCAGCACAAGCGCGTGTGGGCGAGTCTGAAGCAGGAACCTCGGCAGATGTTGCAGGAGGCGTTCCGAGAAGCGCGCGAGCGCGATCCGCAGCAGCAGCAGACCTGGGTCGCGGTGGTCGACGGCAACCGGACGCAGTTGGACCTCCTGGCAGAGTTGGCCGCGCACCACGGGGTGCAGGTGACCATCGTGCTGGACATCTTTCACGTGCTCGAATACCTGTGGAAAGCCGGCCACGCCCTGGAGGCCGAAGGCAGCCAACGGTTGGAGCAGTGGGTCTTGCAGCGCCTGGGACGTATCCTGGAAGGCCGCGCCCGCTCGGTGGCTGCCGGCATGCGCCGGAGCGCCACCAGGCGCCGCCTGACGAAGCGGCAGCGGCGACCGATCGACCAGTGCGCCAACTACCTGCTGAAGTACCAGGGCTACCTGGCCTACGACCGCTACCTGGCCGCTGGGCTGCCGATTGGCTCGGGCGTCGTCGAAGGCGCCTGCCGGCACTTGGTCAACGACCGCCTTGGCATTACCGGTGCGCGCTGGCGACTACGCTCGGCCGAAGCGGTACTGCGCCTCAGGGCGCTGCGCAGCAGCGGCGATTTCGACGCCTACTGGACGTTCCACGAGCAGCAGGAGTGGGAGCGTACCCACCGCCAACGTTACGCTGAAGGCAACGTGCCGTCGCTGGAACACCCGAACCCCGTGCCGCACCTGAGACTCGTCCGGTAGCGCCCCAGCTTTCCAGCGCTCACCTGCGCCCGCCACCCGCCGCCTGCGTACCGGCTCATCTGCGTCCGTCACGCTCCTGACTTAACTTGCCGTCCGCAGCCCCCATCGCAACGCGGAATCCCCGCCGTAGCCAGGAGTAATACATGCTCTCCCCACCACGCCTATGCCCTCCCCCGCGTCGTCGCAAAAGAGCCGCACCCAATTCAATTGAGGGTATTAAAGGGCTACTCGAGGCGAATCCGGTGAGCGGCGTGGCGCAAGTCTTTGATTTCGGAAAATTGAGCCATACTTTCCGCTTTTGATATTCGAAGCCCTTGAATGAGGACGGCTGCACGGTCGAATGTTCCGCCGATGTACTTGTCGAGTCGTGGCACTCTGAGTCGAGGATGCAAGGTTGTTCGAGGAAGGACATCAAGTGGCATTCACGGCGTCGGGATCTTCGTTTTCACACTGCCAGATGCGCTCGGCCAAGCGCGGCCACTCGGACTTGGGCAGCTCGAGGGTGCCGAGGCTCAAGACCAGTCGCTGGCGTGGGCCTTTATCGGTGCGTACCGACTCCAGGAGGCGGTGATAGGTGTAGGAGCGACCGTTGCGGGAGACCTTGAGCTGACCGATGAACACGCACCTGGAAGATACCAGAGGGGTGAAGATGAGTCAACGCCTTGGTCTCACCAGAATACAAATCCATGTGAGTTATAACTACACGCGACATATCCGTCCGCTGGCACCGATCTTCTCGCCCTCAGGCGCTCCTTTCACCGGTATCTCCACCAAATCGCGCCACCTTTCTCCAAAAAATGATCAACTTGCGCTAGTTACGGGCAGCTCGTGACCGGAGGTCATCTTACCCAGAATCTGCTGTCGCGGCTTACGATGTCCCCTATGTGGCCATACGCGATCCAGTTCACCGGATCGCTACCTTCGCAACATGTGCATTATAATGGCCGTTCGGACAGTTTCTCTATCGTGGTCGTCGGAGTCGCGAGTCCCGGCGCACGTATCAACCTGGGAACCAGGACCGGTTTGAATGGGAGCCCGTACCGCCGACTAGTGCGCTCTTCCGACCTTCAGCGAATAGCTTCTGTGCACTATCCATCGTGAAGACGGATAGTCTGTATCAACTCGTCAGCTACTCGGCTTGCCAATTGTCGGCGAACTCCATCTAACTCTTCCTTCGTTCTGGCTGTGAACTCGCATTGACTACCACCGATCTTTCTTGCCGACGACACCGTCTCCTGGTAGGACGGTGTGAGCTTCGGCGGATCCTGTCCGAACCGTCGTTCTCTCTCACTCTCGGTATTAAGTTGTGCGACGCGCCGCCGCAATTGTGCGCAATTCGAACAAGTGCGCTCATACGTAACCTCAAATACGACTCCAGCGTTATTGTCCTCTTGATCAATCTCAGTAACCTTATGACTACCTATCCATACGACATTTCCTGTGGCTACCTCAATGAGCTTCGCGTCTAAGGAGGCTTGCGCGAAGTCGCAGTTGTAGTAGCCGAATGACTCGTTGGTGAACTTGGTTTCTACTGCCCGATATTGGTCAGCGAAATCCCTTAGACTAGCATTTGAGAGCAGGTTAACTGACTCCGATCTTCGTTCAAGCGGAGAGAACTTGCTGATCTGCAAGATGAAATCGGCACGTACTTCCGTTGCACTCGCGGCCCGTATCACTTCCGAAGTATCAATTAGATGGCCCTGTCCGGCCCTCTCAATCTGTAATTTGCTGCGAAGTTCACGTACACGATCTGCAAACTCATCTTGTGTTATTTCCTCCTTCTCTAGTTGACTCCGTAGGTCCTGGTATGCCGGTCCAAGAACCGAGTCGTCAGCAAGACCATCGTCGCGTAAATCGCGCAGAATGGCCTCGAACTTGGCTCTATCTTTCACAACGAAGCCCCCTACAAGTAGCTGTTTTTCCATCGCTCGCTCAGCAACATTGAAGTATCCGGACGTGCTGAACTCGTCTGCGTTGGTTGCTTCAGAAGCCTCCGAAGCGACGCGAAGTCTCGGAACGTCTATAACAACGCTACTTCCGCGCAAAATCCTGGCAACGGGCGACGAGACCGAGTTCTCACTGGCGTCCGAGATCGGGCTGGTAACAAGCCGAAATTCTACTCTTTCTCGCTGGTCTGGATCGTAGCTCGGCATCTTCACGGGCGGCGCCATCGGAGTAGCGCAACACATGATCATGATTGCCGCAGGTATCGAGAGGGCTACTTTCAGATTTGGCATTTGACTCTCCTTGCTAACGCAGTAAGTCTTGGAACTCAACTGCACGCTGAGTACTTTGTGGGACAGATGTTGCTGCCGCCAGGATCATCGCCACGACCAGCGCGGGTACGGCGGTATGGCGCCCTTGGGCATCTGGGGCGTGGGTAGGGCCTCACGACGCGACACGACGCGGGTCGGCGGTACAGGGTAGTTGGGCGGGAGAGCGGATGTCTGGGACGGTAGCGGGATAATTGGGAACAGGAGATTGACCCTGTCGCGAATTCGCACAGGGGGCGCGCGGTGACCAGCCCCGCAGCCTGCGCGGGTTCGGGTTCGCATCCTATGCCTGCTCGCCTTCCCCTCATGCACAAGACTCCCTTCCAGCTCGACCCCACGCCCCTCCGCGCCTTGCCTCCGTGCACTCGTGCGGATCAAACGGCCCCACCCGATCAGAATATGCGATCTGGTGGCGCACTATCCAGGAGATGCAAGTGGACCCGTGTAGCGTTTGAAATTAACTCAGCTGCCCACACCCCGTACCAGCGGCGTCGACCCAACCGAATCTCCCCGTGAAACCACTTCAACCAGGCGGGATAACCACTACCTTTAGGCGGTACCCGGCTATTACGGCCACGCCCGCCTGAATCGCGGATGGCGTACCCGTCATCTGGACAGCGATTACACCTTGGCTGTAAGCGTATGTCGTACTGAGAATTACGTTGTCAGAGAACTGGAACACCTCCGGTAGCGCATACCATGATCTACCGCCACCAAGATCATAGTACGCCTCGACTACTCCAGAGCTGGCCGCTTCCGCGGTTATCTCTGGCACGTTGTACAGTGCCGTGGCGACCTCGCCACTCGCGGATATAGAGAAATCGCTGCTGGATATCAGAAACAGACGACTTGCTACGGCAATGCCGGTCTGCCCCGGTTCCCCCTGAGGACCAGAGGGTCCCTGCGGCCCACGTGGACCGGTCTGCCCTGGTAGGCCCATCGGACCGCGTTCGCCCTGCTCGCCTTGCGGCCCGGCTGGCCCGCGAGGCCCCTCCATCGGCTCGCACGCGACAATCAAAACGGATATGGCGATCGCCGCCAGCACGGCGACCCTTCTTTGTAGCGCAGCTGTCATTCTGCCCCCTGTGTCCTGGCACGGCACAAAGGTGCCGAGCCGTCGCAGAGAAGGCCGCCACACCTGACCCACAGCATATCCTTGGTACTCGCTCCCCGGCCGGAGTAGCGACTCCCCGCCGTCTGGAGGTTGTATTCGGCCAGTGACCGGCATGACGCGCATCACACTAGCCTCCTCTGCGCCATCAAGGGTAAATGCTTACAGCCGGCTCGTAAAGCAGCAGCCGGAGCGCTTCGCTCGGCGCAGGTGGTTCTGGTTGTTGGTGGCGATGCAACCCGTGCCCCAGGTCGCGGCAAGGTTCATGTTGCCGGGCTCGCCGCTCCGGATCGGCAGGAACGGGACGGCGGGCGGCGGCCGGAGCAGGGCGGCCGTCACCCTGTTCGCCGCCCTGCTGACCGCATGCAGCTTCGAATACTCCGATGCCGACGCAGCACCCACGCAACTGCTTGGGCACATTCCCGAGACCGAGCTCACCGAGGTAACCCACGCCATCGTCCGCAACGGCCGCGTAGCGGCCGAGTTCCGCGCCCGGCAGGTGCGCAACTTCCCCCGCGCCGGCCGTACGGAGTTGGATGACGTGCTCTACCACGAGTACGACCGCAACGGCATTCTGGTGACCGTCGGCAACGCCGAGCGCGCCGTGTACTACACCGAGCGCGAGGACGCCGAGCTGGCCGGCGCGATCCGCTTGCGCTCCCAGTCGCAGGGCGTCTGGCTGGAAGCGGAGACCCTGCGCTGGGAGGACGCCAGTCACCGGCTGTCCTCGGGCCCGGAGGAGACCGTGGCGGTTACCCGCGACGACGGCTCGCAGGTGACCGGCGTCGGTCTCCAGGTCGACGTGCGCCGCAAGACCATCCGCTTCTCGGGACCCGTCAGCGGGACCCTGGTCGCCGAGACCGGGGCGGGGGAGTAGGCGGGAGGGCGCGCGGCCGGGGGCCGTGGGGCGTGGCGAGACGGTGTGCCACCGCTTCGACCATCGGTCATGCGCGCGAGGCGCCTGCTACCGAACCGGCTGGTGCTGCGACCGCCGGCGCAGCGGCGCAGCGCCCGCACCCGGCGTTGCAGCCTGCCGTGAGACGCACGGATGAACCGGCTCGACCACGGAAGGCAACGGCGCTGTTCTACCCGGGCGCGGTGCTGGCGTGGCTGCGCCTGATGGGGGGAGGCGCGGGCCGGCCACTACCTGCTGCTGGTGCTGTTCGCGGCCGGCCTGCTGAGCAAGTCGGTGGCGATGACGTTGCCGCTGCTGCTGGTGCAGTGGTGGCGACGTGGCCAGGGTGGCCGGGTGACGCCGGTGGATCTGCTGCGGGTGGCGCCGCTGGTGGTGCTCGGGGCGGTGATCACGGCGGCCGACCTGGCGTTCTACCGGGGCGGCAACCGCCGCCCCGACGCCGAAGATAGGCGCAGTAAGTGCCTCGCGGTACGCGACCTGGCCGCCGCTCACGGCTTCGCCGCCGGCGCCAGGTCGCGGCTCGTGTCGTGCAGCCACCAGGGGTCCGCGACGTGGTCGTCCGGGTCCGGCTTCCAGGTCGCGCCCTCCAGCGCTACCAGGTGCCCGCCTCCGTCCGCCGCGCCCAGTACCTCCGCGCGACCGGCGTAGCGCCAATGCCGTGATGACGCCGCGCCGGGTTCACGGTTGCTGTGCCCACCGCGGCGCCGTAGCAGGAGGTGCAGCCTCCACGTCATCCGGTGTGCAGGAACTTGGCTCGCCCTCGAAAGCGCCAACGAACGGTGTCCCGTTGTAACCGGTATGGCTCGCAACTTCTCCAGGCACCTGCCCGGTCGCGCCGGCCGCGGTACGATTCTCGTGGTCACCGCCGCGTGGTATGCTCACGGGGTCAGGAGGGACCGTGATGGCAAGCTCGGTACTCGCTCCCGCCCAGGTTGAATACCCCTCGTCGGACGGACGACCGGTGGCGGAGAGCGATCACCAGTTCATCCCGCTGACCTATGCCGCGAACCGGCTGCGGGAACACTTTCGCGAGCGCGAGGACGTGTACGTGGCGGGGAACCTGTTGATCTACTACGAGGAAGGGACGCAGGCGCGGGTGGCGCCGGACGTGTTCGTGGTGCTGGGTGCGCCGCGGCGGAAGCGAACGAGCTACGTGCTGTGGCAGGAGCCGAAGGCGCCCGACTTCGTGCTGGAGGTGACCTCGCGCAGCACGCACGTGGAGGACCAGGGCTCGAAGCGGAGGCTGTACCAGAGGCTCGGGGTGCGGGAGTACTGGCAGTACGACCCGACGGGGGACTACCTGGAGCCGGCGTTGCAGGGACTGGAGTTGGTGCCGGGGGAGTACGCGAGGCTGCCGGAACGGGAGCTGGCGGACGGGACGCTGGTGCTGACGAGCGCGGTGCTGGAGTTGGAGTTGCGGCTGACCGAGCGCGGGCTGCGGTTCCACGATCCGGTGACGGCGCGCGAGCTGCCGGACCTCGGGGAGACGGACGCGGCCTGGCGGGAGGCCGAGCAGGGGTGGGAGCAGGAGCGCCAGGAACGCGAACGGGCGGAGCAGGAACGCGAACGGGCGGAGCAGAAACGCGAGCGGGCGGAGCAGCGGTGGCGCCGGGCCGAGCAGGATCGCCGGCGGGAGCGGGACGCGCGCCATCACGCCGAGCAGGATCGCCGGCGGGAACGGGAGGCCCGGCAGGCGGCGGAGGCGCGGATCGCCGAACTCGAAGCCAGGCTGCGCGACCGTGATAACTCCGAGCCGTAAGCTGCCACCCGTCTGGTTCGAGGTCGTCATGCCTCGTTGTCGACAGATTAGACAGAGCGGCAGATGATTTGCGTGCGTGCAGCCGTCGGTGCGCTCCAGAATCATGGTCCGAAATGAACTCGCCGTCCCCCGGACCGGCGTCCGGGCCAGGCTCCGGCGTCAAGGTCAGCGTGGCCGCTCCGTAGCACGCCACGCTCCACACCATCAGCCGGTCGTTCATCGCATAGCACCCCCAGGGGTAGAGCCCGGTCAGCGTCCAGGCGACCTCCCCGTCGAGCGTGAGCATGACGCGGCCCGTCACCTTGCCCGGGCATGTGCGCCGGGCAGTCCGGATCGGGAGGAACCGGGAGGGCGAGCGGCGGCCGGAGCAGGGCTGCCGTCGCCCTGTGCGCCGCCCTGCTGACCGCATGCAGCTTCGAATACTCCGATGCCGACGCATCACCCACGCAACTGCTTGGGCACATACCCGAAACCGAGCTCACCGAGGTAACCCACACCATCGTACGCAACGGGCGCGTGGCGGCCGAGTTCCGCGCCCGGCACGTGCGCAACTTCCCCCGCTCCGGCCGCACGGAGCTGGATGCGGTGCACTACTCCGAATACGACCGCAACGGCATCCTGGTGACCGCCGGCAACGCCGAGCGCGCCGTGTACTTCACCGAGCGCGAGGACGCCGAGGTGGCCGGCGCGATCCGCTTGCGCTCGCAGTCGCAGGGCGTGTGGCTGGAGGCCGAGACCCTGCGCTGGGAGGACGCCAGCCACCGGCTGTTCTCGGGCCCCGAGGAGACGGTGGCGGTTACCCGCGACGACGGCTCGCAGGTGACCGGCGTCGGTCTCCAGGTCGACGTGCGCCGCAAGACCATCCGCTTCTCGGGACCCGTCAGCGGGACCCTGGTTGCTGAAACCGGGGCGGGGGAGTAGGCGGGGGCGCGCGGCCGGGGGCCGCTGGCCGCGGGGCGCGGCGAGACGGTGTGCGACCTGTACGAGATCGGTACACGACCCCGCTCTCAGTGCTTGCCTCCCAAGACTTGGAAGTCGTCTACCTCGAGCTGCTCGGGGAAGCCGGGACCGTATGCCTGCCGTACCACGCGCCCGTGGACGATCACGCTGCGCTGCTGCAGGCCCCACAGCTCGGTGGTGCTCTCCGACGAGCTCGTAGTACTCGGTGGCAGTGGCGAGCACCAGGATCACGTGGCGATCTGAACCGGTCGTCGTCACCGGTCCGGTCACCATTATGCCGGAGTCCGAAGGGTCACGATCGACAGGCCAAAGGAGGGCATGGTGGCGGCATCGACATCATCGCGCGTCCGATGGAACAAGATCCCCAGTCCCCGTTTCCGCCAGCTTGCTTACGTATGCAAAAGCGCTGGCGCACCACTTCCCGTTGTACCGGGTATGGCCGGCGAGATTACCACGCCCCACAACAACCTGTTCCGCTCCGTGTTCGGCGACACCGCCGAGGCGTCCGCCCTGCTGCGCGCACATCTGCCCCAGGCGATCAGCCGTCAGTTGCTCTGGTCCACCCTCGCCTTGCAGCCGGTCGGCTTCATCGACAGCCGCCTGCGCGACAGCGAGTCCGACCTGCTCTACCTGATCCGGCGCAAGACCGACGCCGCGCCGGTCTGGCTCTACGTCCTGCTGGAGCACCAGTCGACCCCGGACCCCTGGTTGCGCCTGCGCCTGCTCAAGTACAGCATCCGAATCTGGGAACGCGATCGCAGGCGGCATCGGAACGACAAGCAACTGCGTCCCATCCTGCCTCTGGTGTTGTACCAGGGCAGGCGCCGCTGGCGTCACGGCCGCGAGTTCTCGGAGCTGTTTGCGCAGCAGGTCCGTCACTGGCCGTGGGTGCCGCATTACGCACACCTCTTGATCGACCAGACCAGGGCACGGCCGCACCAGGTGCGCGGCGAGTTGCGCGGTCGCATCGCGCAACTCGCGATGATGGCGACGTTCCGGAAAAGCTGGCCCCTGTTGCAGCGGTTGGTGCCGCTGCTGGCGGAGTTGGCACGGGTCGGCGCCGCCGCCGAGGACTGGGAGGAGATCATCGTGTACATTGCAGCCACGACAACGCGACAACCGCGGCGCTGGCAACGGTTCGCAGACGCGGTCCGGCGGCGCGTACCGGGAGGTGCAGAACTGATGAACAAGACTGAACGGATGCGTCAGATCTACGGCGACGTCAGGGAGCAGGAAGGCCGTCGGGAGGGCCACCAGGAAGGCCGTCGAGAGGGCCGCAAGGAAGGCCGTCGGGAGGGCCGCAAGGAAGGTGAGTTGCGAGGCAAGGTGCTGACCATCGAGGCACTCCTCGGACGAGATGTCCCCTGGACCACCATCCAAACCGCGACCGGAATCGACCAGGCCACCTTCCACCGGCTCAAGCACCAGCTCGAGGCCGCCGCCGGCAGCAGCCGCCACCACGCCAACTGAGCCACCCCCGCCACCGGACCACCAGGGAGCCGCAACGCCCGGCACCAGCCACGAACGTGCGCCGTAGAAGTACTTCCAGTAGATCGGCCCGTTGCCGAACGCCAGCCGGTGGCCCGGTTCCACGTACACGACGATCCGCTGACACTGCGCTACGTGCGCGAGGTGCTGACGGCCGCGGGCTATGCGCCGCTGGTGACCGGCGGCGATGGCGATCGGTCCAGATCATCCGGACCGAGAAGCTGCGTGCCGAAGCGGTACCTGATTCGGCTGCGGCCGGACAGGGCGCCCCCGGCATTTAGCCCCGTACAACTCGGCTTGGTGAACCGTACGCCTGCAGCTTCGAATACTCCGATGCCGACGCAGCACCCACGCAACTGCTTGGGCACATACCCGAAACCGAGCTCACCGAGGTAACCCACACCATATCGTCCGCAACGGGCGCCTGGCAGCCGAGTTCCGCGCCCAGCAGGTGCGCAACTTCCCCCGCGCCGGCCGCACGGAACTGGATGCGGTGCACTACTCCGAATACGACCGCAACGGCATTCTGGTGACCGCCGGCAACGCCGAGCGCGCCGTGTACTTCACCGAGCGCGAGGACGCCGAGCTGGCCGGCGCGATCCGCTTGCGCTCGCAGTCGCAGGGCGTCTGGCTGGAAGCCGAGACCCTGCGCTGGGAGGACGCCAGCCACCGGCTGTTCTCGGGCCCCGAGGAGACGGTGGCGGTTACCCGCGACGACGGCTCACAGGTGACCGGCGTCGGTCTCCAGGTCGACGTGCGCCGCAAGACCATCCGCTTCTCGGGGCCTGTCAGCGGGACCCTGGTCGCGGAGACCGGGGCGGGCGAATAGGCGGGAGGGCGCGCGGCCGGGGGCCGGGGGGCGTGGCGAGACGGTGTGCCACCGCTTCGGCAATCGGTCATGCGCGCCAGGCGCCTGCTACCGAACCGGCTGGTGCTGCGACCGCCGGCGCAGCGGCGCAGCGCCCGCACCCGGCGTTGCAGCCTGCCGTGAGACGCACGGATGAACCGGCTCGACCACGGGACGGCAACGGCGCTGTTCTACCCGGGCGCGGTGCTGGCGTGGCTGCGCCTGATGGGGGGAGGCGCGGGCCGGCCACTACCTGCTGCTGGTGCTGTTCGCGGCCGGCCTGCTGAGCAAGTCGGTGGCGATGACGTTGCCGCTGCTGCTGTTGCAGTGGTGGCGACGTGGCCGGGGTGGCCGGGTGACCGGGTGACGCCGGTGGATCTGCTGCCGGTGGCGCCGCTGGTGGTGCTCGGGGCGGTGATCACGGCCGCCGACCTGGCGTTCTACCGGGGCGGCAACCGCCGCCCCGGCGCCGAAGATAGGCGCAGTACGTGCCTCGCGGTACGCGACCTGGCCGCCGCTCACGGGTTCCCCGCCGGCGCCAGGTCGCGGCTCGTGTCGTGCAGCCACCAGGGGTCCGCGACGTGGTCGTCCGGGTCCGGCTTCCAGGTCGCGCCCTCCAGCGCTACCAGGTGCCCGCCTCCGTCCGCCGCGCCCACTACCTCCGCGCGACCGGCGTAGCGCCAATGCCGTGATGACGCCGCGCCGGGTTCACGGTTGCTGTGCCCACCGCGGCGCCGTAGCAGGAGGTGCAGCCTCCACGTCATCCGGTGTGCAGGAACTTGGCTCGCCCTCGAAAGCGCCAACGAACGGTGTCCCGTTGTAACGGGTATGGCTCGCAACTTCTCCAGGCACCTGCCCGGTCGCGCCGGCCGCGGTACGATTCTCGTGGTCACCGCCGCGTGGTATGCTCACGGGGTCAGGAGGGACCGTGATGGCAAGCTCGGTACTCGCTCCCGCCCAGGTTGAATACCCCTCGTCGGACGGACGACCGGTGGCGGAGAGCGATCACCAGTTCATCCCGCTGACCTATGCCGCGAACCGGCTGCGGGAACACTTTCGCGAGCGCGAGGACGTGTACGTGGCGGGGAACCTGTTGATCTACTACGAGGAAGGGACGCAGGAGCGGGTGGCGCCGGACGTGTTCGTGGTGCTGGGTGCGCCGCGGCGGAAGCGAACGAGCTACGTGCTGTGGCAGGAGCCGAAGGCGCCCGACTTCGTGCTGGAGGTGACCTCGCGCAGCACGCACGTGGAGGACCAGGGCTCGAAGCGGAGGCTGTACCAGAGGCTCGGGGTGCGGGAGTACTGGCAGTACGACCCGACGGGGGACTACCTGGAGCCGGCGTTGCAGGGACTGGAGTTGGTGGCGGGGGAGTACGCGAGGCTGCCGGAACGGGAGCTGGCGGACGGGACGCCGGTGCTGACGAGCGCGGTGCTGGAGTTGGAGTTGCGGCTGACCGAGCGCGGGCTGCGGTTCCACGATCCGGTGACGGCGCGCGAGCTGCCGGACCTCGGGGAGACGGACGCGGCCTGGCGGCGGGAGCGGCAGGCACGCGAACGGGCCGAGCAGCGGTGGCGCCGGGCCGAGCAGGATCGCCGGCAGGAACGGGAGGCCCGGCAGGCGGCGGAGGCGCGGATCGCCGAACTCGAAGCCAGGCTGCGCGACCGTGATAACTCCGAGCCGTAAGCTGCCACCCGTCTGGTTCGAGGTCGTCATGCCTCGTTGTCGACAGATTAGATTAGAGCAAGTTAAGGGTTCAGTAGTCGACAGAGCGGCAGATGATTGCGTGCGTGCAGCCGTCGGTGCGCTCCAGAATCATGGTCCGAAATGAAGCGGTCTCCGAAGACGGCGAAGCCGTAGCCGAGCTTCATCTCGAAGCGGGGGTTCGCGAGCTCCCCGCCGTCGTCGTTCGCCGCAAGCCCGTGGCGTGTGCGCCGCCCGAGCAGCGCGTCCGCACCGCCGCTCTCCGAGCGCCCCACCGTCTGCGTGAGTGAGCCGGGGCGCCAGCGTGCTCGTGCCGAGGCTGAACGCGAGAGCCATGTCGGTCGTGAGCGCCTCCCCGTCCCCCGGACCGGCGTCCGGGCCAGGCTCCGGCGTCAAGGTCAGCGTGGCCGCCCCGTAGCACGCCACGCTCCACACCGTCAGCCGGTCGTTCATCGCATAGCACCCCCAGGGGTAGAGCCCGGTCAGCGTCCAGGCGACCTCGCCGTCGAGCGTGAGCGTGACGCGGCCCGTCACCTTGCCCGGGCATGTGGGCCGGGCAGTCCGGATCGGGAGGAACCGGGAGGGCGAGCGGCGGCCGGAGCAGGGCTGCCGTCGCCCTGTTCGCCGCCCTGCTGACCGCCTGCAGCTTCGAATACTCCGATGCCGACGCATCACCCACGCAACTGCTTGGGCACATACCCGAGACCGAGCTCACCGAGGTAACCCACACCATCGTCCGCAACGGCCGCGTGGCGGCCGAGTTCCGCGCCCGGCAGGTGCGCAACTTCCCCCGCGCCGGCTGCACGGAACTGGATGCGGTGCACTACTCCGAATACGACCGCAACGGCATCCTGATGACCGCCGGCAACGCCGACCGCGCCGTGTACTACACCGAGCGCGAGGACGCCGAGCTGGCCGGCGCGATCCGCCTGCGAACTTCGAGGAGCTGTGCCGGGAGATCGACAGTCGCCAGGAAGGGCACCTGCAGGGTCTGTGCGAGGCAGTGGCCGCACGCTTCCGCCCATGGTCCGGAGCTGCCGAAGCCAGCCGCGGCACTGGCAGCCAACCGACGCCCGGCTGACCCTCCGATTCCAACAGCGTTGACCATCCCATCCCGGTGACCCACGAGCATGGCGCTACGGGCGACGGCGACTACTCCCGGGGTCCCACGGAGCGTCCACTTCGCTCCGACCGCGACGGCGTTGCACCATTCTCCTACGGTCGGGCGGTGAAACGGATCGCGGCGTTCGCCGGCGGGGCGGGGAAGTCGGCGTCGATCTGCTGCATGGTCGACCACACGAGGTCGAAGACGATGACCGGTTTGTGTTCCCGCCACTGCCGTACCGGCGGCTCGGCGGCATCCCGGCGCAGGATGCGGACGTTGCCGAACTCCCGCTCCAGCGAGTAGCCGGGAACAACCAGGCCCGGGACTGCTGCCACCACGTGGCTCACGGTGGCGGTCAGCGTCGCCAGGTCCTGGCCCACCCCGCGTCCGACGTACGCGTCGTACAGGGGTATCGCGCGGTGCAGGTAGTAGTAGCCCGGCGTGGAGGAGTAACCGCGGTCGACCTGCCACACCGCGTCGACTCCCGGCGCACGCGCCAGGTAGCGGTACGCGGCGTAGAGCGGGTCCTGGTTGCGCACGAACCCAAACAGCGTGGCCTCGTCCGACAAGTCCCGATACGCCAGCACCTGCGCCGGCAGCGCCTTCAGCATGCCGGCGCAGGACACCACCGCGAACAGTGCGGCGGCCGCTCCCAGGGTCGAGCGGGCGGCGGCCGGGTGCGCCGGCAGCCGCCCGCCGACCCACGCCGAAGCGCGCGCCGCGAGGTCGGACCCGATCAGCAGCCACAGCGGAATCACCGCGAATATGAAGCGGTACTCCTTGTGCGCCGACATGGAGTGGGTGACCAGCACCAGGGCGACCAGGGCCAGGAGCAGAGCGTAGCGCCGCGGCCAGCGCAACGCCCCGGCGAGGCACAGCAGGCTCAACCCGCCGCCGGCGAGCGCGAACCACCACAGCAGCGCATGCGCCGGATCCCCGCCCATGAACTCCGCCCCCGCCATCAGGTTGAAGCGCAGGTTGACCAGGTAGGAGTGGAACAGGTCGCCGCCCCACGACAGGCCGTCGAAGATGCCGACCGCGAAGAATGCCGCTGCCGCTGCCACAGCGAGCAGCAGCTTCAGCGGCGTGCGCAAGAACACGATGGCCAGCAGCACCACGGCGACGGGGGCGTACTGCATGCGGATAGCGGCCGCCAGCACCGCGAGCCCCGCCGCCTCCCAGGCCGCGCCTGCGCGGTCGATGCGGGGCCGCATGCTCAGCGCCAACAGCCCCAGCAGCGGCGCCGTGGCCACGAACTCGGTGAGCGGCTTGTGGGCGAAGCCGGCCAGTTCGTACCAGAAGGCGCCGGCGAGCAGCGCGATGCGCGCCGCGGTCTCGCCGAAGTGGCGGCGCGCGAAGCAGTACATCGCGGCCGGGACTGCCAGCGAGAGGGCGCAGAAGAACAGCTTGACGCCGGCCACGTACCAGAGCGGCTCGCCGAGCCCGCCGAGGTCGAACAGCTTCAATACGCCGGCCACCACGCCCGGCACCAGCCAGGAGCGGGCGCCGTAGTAGTACTCCCAGTAGATCACCCCGTTGCCGAACACCAGCCGGTGGGCCGGTTCCAGGTACTGCATCACCTCGTCCGGGTGCAGCACGAAGTCGCCGTTCAGGGCCACCGCCGCGCGTACCGCGAACGCGAGGGTCAATATCAACGGCAGGAGTTTCCAGGGCCCCTGCTCCGGCGTGATCAGGTGGAGCATTCCGTCGAACGCGGTGCGCCGCCGCGGGGCGCGCTGCGCCTGGTCCCGCCTCCCGGCGTCCGCTGCCGCTGCCTGGTGTCGGGTCCCGGTGCGAGGCTGCTCCGCCCCCGCGGGCCGGCGCCGGCTCCGCACGGCAGCGTTCCCGGGCGCGCGGGCAGTGCCACTGCCGCGCCCGCGGGCACGGCCCCTTGCTCCGGTTCCTCCCGTTCTCGTCCTGCTCCTGCGGCTCGCCATGGTCGTCGGGAGACTACCCATCCGGGGAGGGCTCGCCTTGCAGCACGCGGTCAACGGCGCTCGTCGCATCTCGATCCTTCCACGAACCGCCACTCCTACGTCGCCGGGAAACTGCGACGGGCGGGAGCCGTGTTCCGCATGGAAGACAACGCGATCCTGCGCTGCGCCGATCCCGAGGTGCTGACCACCATCGCCGACCGCCTCGACGAGCGCGGCAGCGCGCCACCTATTGGGCCAGCCGCCTGGCGCCCTGTTTCAGTGCCCGCGACCGCGCCAGCCGTCAACTCCACTATCAGTGGTCAGTGGCGCAGATCGAACTCGCCCGCGTCGTGATCTTTCGATCTTTCGGCGCCGGGCGCACCTGCATGACCTATTTCAGCGCGCAGTGGTCATCCGTCATCCACGTCCTCGTGTGATTCGCACCATCCTCTTGCCGTGCAGACTCGCGCCGATTTGGGGACAATGCGGAAATCCCTTTGCTCCCCTCTCAGAAATAATCTGGGAATCCACCCGCGATTCTACGTGGAATACAACACCGTGAATTCTTCCCGTTCTACCGGACTCAAATCGATAGTGTACAGCCTCAATTTCACCCTCCCAGTGTGACTGTGATGGTCTGAGCTATACATCGGTCCCAACCGCCTCATGTTGCGCGGTTGAGCCACTACTAGGCGCACGTCAATCATCGGCCAGCCACCCCGCCACCTGTTCGACGAGCCACCACTGCGCGTCATTGAAGAAAGATCGATGCTCCTCGGCGTTATGCTTGATGTCCAGCGGAAGGCTGGGGGTGTTGTACGTCACCGCTGCCGCGCGCCAGTCGATCACCATCTCGATGATGTCGAGCCATCCCATGCCATGCCGCTCGTGGTGCTCGGGATGATGGCTCTCGCGGTCGCGATGGCGTCTGACGCAACCGTACTTCTCGGCTTTCTCCCGCAACTCTTTGAACTCGGGACTGTGACGAGGACACTGGCTCAATTCCGCGTACTCCGGAAATTCGTTATTCTCCAGCTTGCTGCGGTCGTGCACGCGGGCGCGCCGACGCAACTCGTCAGCGAGTTCCTCCAGCTTCTCAGCCACCGCCTCACGATGTCGCATAATCGTCAGCAGCGCCTTCATCTCTCCGTTCATCATGTTCTCCTCCTGGTCGGACGGAAGGGACGGCACCCGTCCCCCGCGGTCATTCGACGTGCAGCGACGGGGCGCCGTCCGATGCGGTAGGCGTAGGCGGTGCTGAAAGACGCCATCGCTCCCACGTAAGCGCCGTACTTTGCCGCCTGCGGCTCTGCAGCTTCCCGGCTGACGAACTCGGCGTTGACCTGCACCTCGATCGTGAGTCCGTCGCGGTGCCTACTTTCCAAGGTAGAAGCGTTGCGTATGCGCGTAGTCGGCGTGTACGCAGCGCTCCCTCACGTGCTTAGGTATATTGCGGTCCCGAATGCACCGCAGATCAACAGTGGAAGCAAGGTTTGTGTGGTTTCTGGTCGTACGCCTCGGTAACTACCGATTCGGCAGATGTCGACCGTCGTTGGCAATCACCCAGACGGTGTACCAGGCGCCCGCGCGCGACGCGACCGTGGGGACCGGCAGTCGAGGTGGGCAGCGACCTGCTCCCGACGTGGCGCTGGAGGCAGCGAGCTTCCGTATCTGCCGTGATGAAGGTCGCGGACGAGTCGGTCGCGACCAGCGACACCGCGCCAGTACAAAATTCCGCCGCCGTTTACCTCGACCGCCTCCACCCGTCCGGCCGCGGCAGCATGCGCCGCGAACTCGACTGCGCGGTCGCAATCTTCACTGACCAGGCCGTCACAGATGCGATGGCGTTCGTCTGAGGGGTGAGGCGCTACCGGTGCGTCTTGCGGATCTCCTCGAGGGCGGTGCGGGCCGTTTCCAGCGCCGGGTCCAGCGAGAGCGCATGCTCGAAGCTGCGCAGGGCTTCATCGATCCGCCCCAGGTGGTACAGGGCGACCGCCAGGTTGGCGTGGGTCTGCGCGCTCTCCGGGTCGATCTCGAGCAGCCTCCGATACAGGTCGAGGGCCGCGGCGTACCGCTGCTGCTCGAACCGCACCAGGGCAAGACGGTCGAGCGCCTCCCAGTCGTGCGGGTCCAACTGCGCTGCGCGCTCGAAGTGCTCCGCTGCCGCCTCGGACTGGCCCAGTTCGTACGCCGCGCGGCCCATGAGACGGCGCATGGCGCCGGCACGCGACAGGTCGGGCTGCAAGGTCAACGCCCGCGCCAGCGCCGCCAGCGCCGCCTCGTAGCGCTGCAGCCGGAACAGCGCTTCACCCATGCCGGCGTGCGCCGGCGCGTAGCCGGGGTCGGTCTGCAGCGCCTCGCGATACCTCGCCAGTGCCGCCGCGTAGCGCCCCTGCATCAGGAGCGCGGCGGCCGCTTCCCGCAGCCTGTCCGCCGCCTTGCGCCGCAGGATCTGCACGCCCTGCTGCGCCGCAGGCAGCGGCGTGAACGCGTGCATGTTGATTTCCGGCCGCTGCGTCGGATAGGAGAACACCTCCGGTTGCGCAACCAGGTCGAAACTCGCCGTGACTTGGTTCCAGTACTCCTCCGGCGGCTCCCCGAACAGCACCACCCAGTCGGGAGTGGTGCCCTTGACCAGGAGCCGCGCGGGCAGCGACTCCACCGTCGCCGGCGGCAGCGGTGTGGCTGCATCCAGCACACAGCAGAACAGCACCTGCCGACCGCGGGTGAAGGTCAGCGCCTCGCGGTCGGCAAACCCCGGTACGTACACCAGGTCGTCCTGCGCGGCGTGCGCCAAGAGATAGTCGGAGACCACGCCAATCGAGTCGCGGTAGGGCCGGTGGATCTCCCGTATGAACTGGACCAGGTGCAGCCCCAGGGTCGGCTCGCCGGTGTGCAGGCTGCGTATGTTGAACGGCCAGGCCCCGGCGCTGGAGAACAGCAGCACCGCGACCGCCGCCGCGCCCGCGAGCTTCGACTTGCGCCACGTCCACTCGACAAACAGCCCCTTCATGGCCAACAGCAGCGGCAGAGCCCCCATGTAATAGCGCAGATCGGCGAAGGGAACTTTAAACGCCCACACCGGCTGTACCGACAGCGCCGCCGAGAACAGCGCGAACAGCGCGCCCATCAGCACGATCCCGGCGACCGCTTTCACCGGCAGCTCGGCGCCGCGAGCTTCCCGTGGGCTGCGTTCCGCTGCAACCTCCCGGGCGCCGGCCGCGGCGCGCCTTGGCCGTTTGCTGCCAGCGCCCCGCCGCGCCTTGCGGGCCGCAGGAGTGCCGCGGCGGCTTCGCGCAAGCGGCAGCAGCAGCATCCCCGCGAACCAGAGGAATACCGGCCACGAGATCCAATCCGCGGCGAACAGGTCGCGGGTGTAGATTCCGATTCGCTGCAGCACGCCCAGAAGAAACCACGGAGCAGGCCGGCGGACTTCGGCCATCGCGGTCACGCCCGTGAACCCCTGGAACCCTCTGCGCTCGCCGCCGATCACCCCCACCCAGGCGAGATACGCGGTTCCCAGGGCCGCCACCACCATGGCGCCGGCCGCCAGGGCCAGCCACTGCCGCGGCGTGGTCGTCCGGCCGCGATGTATCAGATGCCACGCCGCGAGCGCCAGCATGGTCGCCGCGCCGCCGTTGTAGTGATTGAAGAACGCCAGCAGGGCGACCAGCGTCAGCGCACCCAGATACACCGTCTTTCCGCTTCGCCACCAGCGCTCGTAGAAGTAGAACGCGGCGATCAGCGCGCACGCCATGAACGCGTAATAACGCGACTGGCGGAAGTACAGCAGCAGTTGCGGCGAGCAGGCGGCGAACAGGAGGCAGCACAGGATCAGCCGCGGCTGTTGCGCCAGGTGCTGCCGCAGAAGCAGGTAGAGCAGCCCGAGCGACAGAATCCCGATCAACGCCGGCATGATGCGCGCACCGGTCTCGTTGACCCCGAACACCGCCATTCCCGCCGCGTTCAGCACGTACATCAGGGGCGGCAGCACGTCGCGCAACTCGTCGTTCAGGGTGCGGCCATTGGTCCCCCCCACCAGGTTGCGCCCGTCCCACCCCGTGATGTCCCCCTGCTGCAGCAGGTTGCGGCCGATCAGCGCCGCCGGCGCCTCGTCGTGCCACAGGGCGGCGTAGTCCAGGTTCGCCAGGCACAGATAGGCGGCCGCGGCCAACACGCACAGGGTCGGCACCGCGTACGGCGCGCCGCGTATATGTCGAGCCAGGCGCCACACTTGCCGAGCAGTCGCGGCGTCAGCCGCGTGCCAGCCGCGCTACCGGTTCGGCAAGGACTCCGCGACCGACCTGGAGCAACTGGAGTTTGACGAAATGGAGTTGCAAACGCGGCAATAGTGGGCTATTAATTGGTCATAATCGCAATTATAGGCGCAATGATCAGCCCAATTACTGCAATGACAGCAACGTCAATCAAGATAGTGAATCAAAGCGATTAGTCCGCCGATCATCCCCAAAAATGGCCACTGCTTTTCCCATGATCTACTCTTTGACTATAACCACGCCGGTACGGCCTTTGTTGCGTATGTTCCGTAGTCGACGTTGTACGCAGCGCTCCCTCGCTCCCTTACGTGATTACGTATATTGCGGTCCCGAATGCACCGCAGATCAACAGTGGAAGGAAGGTTTTTGTGGTAGCTGGTCGTACGCCTCGGCAACTACCGACTCGGTAGATTTCGACCGTCGTTGGCGATCGCACTTTGAGCTCCTGGAGGAGCGATTTCTCGGCCACGGCCAGGATACGCCCACATCACGCTGGAGCCGCTGATTGCCGCTGTCCGTAGTTGGGGCCGCGGCGAGTCGGTGGATGCCGGACGCGTCGTGGTCAGCGCCAGGGACACCTATTGACGGTTCGTACTAACAGGACAGGCCACCTGAGGTCGGCCTCCCAAATTAGACTAGTAGGTCCTATCCCGTGACCGCGATCTTCGGTGGGCTATGGCGCGGGCCTGATCGATAGTGGAGGGGCGGGTCGCCTCACCGCGCGCTCGGTCTGGGCATGCGGTAGCCGACCCCGCGCTCGGTCAAGATGTAGGTGGGCTTGGCGGGGACATCGCCGAGCTTGCGGCGCAGAGTTTTCACCAGGGTGCGCACCCGCTCCGAGCTGCCTGAGTGGGGCAGGCGCCACACTTGGCGCAGCAGCTCGTCGTAGGTCACCAGGCGCCCGGCGTTCACCGAGAGCACGCGCAGCAATTCGTATTCGGTCGCCGTCAGCCGCACCTCGCGATTCGCCACGGTCACCCGGCGTTCCAGGTAGTCGATGGAAAGCCCCTTCAGGACGAACGGTTTCGCCCGGTTCGGGCTCGCTGCGGCGGCGCAGCGCCGCGTTGATCCGCGCCGTGAGCTCGGTCGCCGAGAACGGCTTGACGATATAGTCGGCGGCGCCGGTCTCCAGGGCCTTGGCGATGGTCTCGCCCCGTTCGTAGCCGGAGATGAAGATGACCGGCAGATCGGCCAGTTCGGGCAGCTCCTCCATCAGCTCGATCCCATCGGTCCCGGGCAGCACCAGGTCCAGCAGGATGAGCTGGGGCTTCTCGGCGCGGATGATATGGGCCAACTCCTGATGATCACCGGTGACGATCGGGTCGTAGCCGGCCGTGGCGAGTGCATCGCGCACGTAGCGCAGCATCAGCGGATCGTCGTCTACCACCAGAATGCGTGTCGGCTCGGGTCCTTCCGCCCATCCGCGAGACCTGCTCCGGGCGACCTCGCGCACGGCGCCGGCGGCGGCCTCCACCACAGGAATCGTGAACGTGAACCGCATGCCCTGGCCCTCACCGGCACTCTCGGCCCAGATGCGGCCGCCGTGCGCTTCCACCAGCCCCTTGCAGATGGCGAGGCCCAAGCCGGAGCTCCCGAGTCCGCGCTCCGCGTCCCCGCCGCCGACGTGTTTCCGAAACAGGTGCGGAAGCCGCTCCTGCGGCATGCCCCTGCCCTGGTCGGAGACCGAGATCGCCACGTGCACCGCTTCTTGCACCGCGGCGACCCGGATCGAGGAGGAGGTCGGGGTTGCCGACTTGTGGTCGCCGCGTGCGGGAATGAGGGCACGGAGTCGGAGGTTCCGATGGTTGGCGGCACATCTTGTGGCTGCGTCTGACCAGCCACCGCATCTTCATCAAGTTCTCTCTGACCGGTGCGAGCCGGTTGTTCGTCAATCTGGGCTCGTTCACCTGCTGCTGCAGCTCGGCCTGCACCGCTACCTGGCCTCGCCGCTTGCCATCGAGCACGCGGATCCGGGCGGTGAAGTTCAACGCGGTGTCCCTGTTGGCGCTGGGCGTGAGCTACGGCACGTTCCCGCTGCCGTCGCGGGCGGCGCCGGAGTGGCTGCAGGGACTGGTGATCCTGCCCGCGGCGCTGGTCACTTTCGGGAGCACCTGATTCTAAGGATTACTCCGGCGAATCAATACCCACGTGACACCATGATCTCCGCGCTGACATGGTGGGAACGTTTCATCTTCGGAAAGGGGAATCTCGGGGCGATGAAAACATTGAGCTCTATAGACGCCAGAGCGTTGACATGTTTGCCCCGTTCTTCCGATCACTATTGAATATCTGTTCATATCTTTCATACCACGGAACAAGGTCCTTTGCTGAATCTAAAACAAGTGACGCCTTGGTAAGCCTTGTGAGCCCGATTGGTACCGGGCTGTTTTGCAGGAGCCAAGGGTCGTAGATCGCGATGGTGGTGATCAACGGTAGAAGCCGTAGTTTTTCAGTAGCCGGTCAAGCACCGTGCAACCTACCGAATCGGTGGTCAACGACAGGCGTCACCAAGCTCGGCTTCGCCAGCGTACTGGAGCTCTTCTACCACATCTCGTGGCTGCGCCTGACCAGCCATCGCACATTTATAAATGCTGGACAGTTGACAGCAATCTCAAGTGTGGTAAGCTGGCGTCTGTCGAAATCGGCGCGGCATCTCTCTACGAGCAGGTGCCCAGCGTCCAAATGGGAGAAGCACTATGATCTACAAGGTCTTCAAGGTGGTAGCGATATTGACTGCTGGTGTTCTGTTCGCGACGGGCTGTGCCGGCGTTACCCACACGGTGGAGGTGGGGTTCTTCCACCACCCGCCCGACGAATTTGAAGACAACGGAGGATCAAACCTGACATTAGGTGGGACGGCTAATCTGCAGTTTGGCGCCAAGGGCATCGAAACCGTGGAGGGCTGCGGCTCGGTCCGATACGGGTTTTGGGAAACCGACGACGATAACAGGACGGCGAGCAACACCATCCCTGCAGAGTTCTGCACGGAGTGGGATCTGCTCTACGCTGACTCCAGCGACGAGTAACGAATCGTAGCGATGGCGTTGAACCGGCGGGGTCTGAGTTCTTGACCGGCGGGCGTGGCGTACTTGCTATACTTGTCACGTCCGCTGAGGAGCATGATAAAAGGCTGAGTCGAATCGATCGGCTCGCGGACCGATGGCTCATGCGTCTGGTTCAGCGTTCTTCTTGCGGGCATGCAGAATGAGCGGCGCTACTAGATTCCGATTGATGGCAGCGCGCCTCGTCCTGATGAGCGCACTGGGCTTGTACCTGAGTTCCTGTGACCTGTTTCTGCCGCCCTCCGAGCCGAAGTTCGGCAGTCGCACGATTCCGGAACCGACGCCCACTACTTCAGGGTGGAGGTGCAATCCTCCGCCCGCCTGATTGCCGCCACCGACGGCAATCACAGGTACGCGGATACGGTCGTCAGCATCGAGGGCGTGCCCGGCCACGAGCCGAACACCTCGGACTCGATGGATGCGGTGCAGGAGGTCCCAGTGGCAGTGCCGGGAGATCGCACCTCCGTTCGGCGCCTACGTCGACGATCTGCTGATCTACGTCTACCTGGAGCACCTGGATGGATTCGCGGGACGCGGCGGCCCTGTTTTCACGCTCAGCGCAAGCGGACGGCGCACCGGGGCTGCCCGACATCGGTACCATGTGGTTCGACCCGCGGCACCTGTCCGCGGACACACTGCACTTCACGGCGCTGCACGAGGCAGGTCACGTGCTCGGCTTCGGCACGCTGTGGGACCGCTTCGGATACCTGCAGGACCCATCCGCCGCTGCTGCCCGGCCGCCGGACACCCACTTCAGCGGCGAGGTGGCCATCGCCGCCTTCAATCGCGCCGGCGGCGCAAGCTATCCCGGCGCCAAGGTCCCGGTGGAGAACGATACCGCCCGCTACCCGGGTGCCGAAAGACAGCCACTGACGCGAATCGGTGTTCGGCGACGAACTGATGACCGGCGGCGCGCGCGGCGTCCGGGGTACGTTCGAACCGCTCAGCAGGGTGACCGTCGCCTCCCTGGCCGACCTCGGCTATGCCGTCAACTACCCCGCGGCGGACGCCTTCCGCCTGCCGCGTCCCAGCTCCGCGCTCCGCGACGCGCTGCAACGCGGTACCATCCACGTCGCCGGGGACACCTTCCCGGAGCCACCGACGGTGGTGGATCTGCCCGAGACCGTTACCCGCGTCCTTAACCGCGACTGACCGTGCCGCA
The DNA here is from genome assembly GCA_965203905.1 of Spirochaetia bacterium. Taxonomy (GTDB): domain Bacteria; phylum Spirochaetota; class Spirochaetia; order SZUA-6; family Bin103; genus Bin103. Next base: position 1,309,096 of record CBDBDQ010000005.1, read on the forward strand.
TCAAAAGCACGCCCTACTGATGCGACTGCGTACGGACTGCCAAGATGCACAATCACTCGCCTCGTGGTGGATCACACCGACTCCTGTAGTCTCCAGTCGCAGCTGCACTGTCCGTATTCGAATAGTCAATACGCACCAATGCATCCCTTATCTCGAATACAAGAGTCGCTTCAACTTGAGACAACTCGTCAACAAAGCTCGTCACTATGTCAACGGCATCCGTCACGGCGCCACCATTCTCAGTTATCCATGCTTCCTCATATGTGTCGCCTTTATCAAAGCGATATCGTACATCGATCGGATTGCCCCCGTCATAGTAACTTCGAGCATCGAGATTCGGTCTCATCATGATTCTATGGCGCACCTCGTCATTGCACGACAGGAACACCATATCTTCAGAGATGCGCCCCACTCTTTTTTCGAGAGACATCAGTTTCGCAGGATTAATGATATAACCTGGGACACAAATCAATCCGTGTGTCATCTCGTCAGTAAAATCATCGATATCCGTGAATACGTCACAAATACCGTACGACTTTACGTCCTTTACTTCAGCCCACATGGATATCGGAGAAAGAACCAACAAAACAAGCATCGATAGTCGTCGGGAAAACGTCAACATCACGGACAGTGGCTCGGCACCACCGGGCACCACGAGCCCGACAGCTCCGCGTCAAGGTAGGCGATCCGATTGGGGATCGTGACGCTGATCAGGTCGACCATCGCCTCCGTTGCCCGCTCCGCTCGATACCGGACTATCAGGTACGGCACGAAACTCTCCGCGAGGTCCTCACGCATCGGACGGTCCTGAGCGTAGGTGGAGATGAACGTTGGATCTGCGGCCTGTGCCGCCAGCCAGCCGGGCGCCAGCTCGTGGATCTCGTCAAGGGACGTGTGCACCCCCTCATGGAGCAACACTTCCTCGAGATAGTTGCCGGGGCCGCTGGGCGAATAGTCTCCGTTCTCCCTGCGCTCGGCGCGATCGGTATGAATCAGGATGTTGCGGTTTCCACCCCCGAAGCTCTCGTCGCCGCGATGAATCCACAAGGTCTCGACGTTCACGCGCAGCAACCTCGGTAGCTTTCCGACGTAGGCTGCGTACTTTGCCGCCTGCGGCTCCGCAGCTTCCCGGCTGCCGAACTCGGCGTTGACCTGCACCTCGATCGTGAGTCCGTCGCCGTACGTGGCATCGAACAGGTACGCCTCGGTATCCGCGAAACTGCCGGTCCGCCTGTCGAACATCACTCGCGTGCCGATCCCGGTGTAGGTCAGGGACTCGAACATCGTCGGGTCAGCGTCGGTGATGACGTCCGGGTTGATGAACACCGTACCGGAGTAGGGCGGCTCGGTAGGCTGCACAGTGATGCTGAAGGCAACCGTGGCGGCGTCGCTCACAGCGGTGTTGGCGTCGCCATCCTGCACTTGGTAGGTCATCTCATAGATGCCGGCGGCGGTCGGCGTACCGCTCAGCGTGCGCGACGCGGTGGCAAACGTCAGCCCCGGGACCGCCGGTTCGAGCGAGTAGGACAGCGGGCCGTTGCCGCCGCTGGCCGCCGGCAGGGTCAGACGGGTGATGACCTCGCCCACGGCGTACGTCTGGTCGGGCACGGTGGCGGTATCAGCGAAGGCAGGGGCGGTGTCGGAGACCGCGGTGGCCCCCCTGCAGGCGGCCAACCCCAGTACCGCGCCAAGCGCCGCGGGGAGCAGCAGCAGCATCGGGCTGCTGATCTTCCGGTTCGGTTTGGACCTCGACATCGTGCCCTCCCGGTGACAAATGCCCTGTGGGCGAGGCACCGCCGCGACCGCATGAGGACGGCCCACGCCCCTTCCGGGGCCGCATTGCTCCCAGGCACCGACCATTGCCCTGGCGGTTGGTCGCCACTCGGCCGGTCGAACGAATGAACCGCGCCGGGTACGGCCTTTGTTGCGCAGGTTCCGTAGTCGGCGTTGTACGCAGCGCTCTCTCACGTGCTTAGGTATATTGCGGTCCCGAATGCACCGCAGGATCAACAGTGGAAGCAAGGTTTTTGTGGTAGCTGGTCCTACGCCTCGGTAACTACCGACTCGGCAGATGTCGACCGTTCGGAGCAAACACACCTACCCCACGACCTACCGGGCGACCGACGAAAAGGACCGGTCCGCCACCCTGAAGTACACGGTCACCGTAGTCGGCGCGATCGGCGGCAGCCCCGCGACGGCCACCGTCATCCGGCCCGGCTCTCCGATCCGCGGCGAGCTCGAACCGGGGACCGATGCCACTACTTCAAGGTCGACGTGCAATCCTGCGCCAGCCTTATTGCCGCCACGGATAGCAACCAGAGGTACCGGATACGCGACTGCACCGGCTCAAGGCTCAAGGCTCAAGGCGATCCCGGGCCGGTCGTTGCGTTCGAGTGGGTGCGGGAGATCAGCGTGCTCGGCTACGCCTTTCAGGTGTCACTGCTGCGCTGCCTGCTGCACAGCGGCGCGTGGGTGATGGAGGAACCGATCCACTTCCGCGGCCACGCTCGCGGCTGCCGACGGGACCGTGGCGGGTTCTGTAGGACAACAGCATGCGCGCCGGACAGCGCCGTGAAGAGCACAGCCGAGCAACGATCTCTCATCCTCGTGAGATTGGCTTGGCCTCACGCTGTACCGCGTACTTCCGATGCTCTTGCGCCAAATCGTAGATCGCCTGCATCCGCATCCAGTGTTCTGCGTCGCTCCAGCCAATCCGCTCCAGCGCCCGGGCCAGCGCCGCCGACACGCCGGCGTGCCCGTTCAGCACCCGTGACCGCGCTACCCGGCTTATGGTACCCTAATCTACTGGGGTGGTGATTTAGAATCATGATTCTTGGATCATCCAAAGGTAAAGTTAGTGTTGGAGGCTATAGTAATGAGTTTTGATACGCTTGTAGACTATTTTGAGCAAAGGCGTGATGATCTTGTTAAAGATCATCACAATGAATACGTAGTGATACACAATTGCGAGATCATTAAGTTCTTTGACGAGTACGATGAAGCATACCTATTTGCAGATAAGAATTTCGAACAAGAGACCTACTTAGTGGGACAGTGTATAACTAGGGAAGAAAATAGAGCTGTGTTTAGATCGCGAGTAAAATAGCCAACGAATGCAAAAAATCGACGGTATAGGAGTTGAACCTTACGAGTCTGTAGTATCAGAATTAGTCACAACGATAGTTATCGGCCATGACAGCCACTGGCGCGAGTCGGTGTTCGGCGACGAACTGATGATCGGCGGCGCGCGAGGCGTCCGGGGTTCGAACCACTCAGCAGGGCGACCGTCGCCTCCTTGGCCGACCTCGGCTATGCAGTCAATTACGCAGCCGCGGATGCCTTCCGGCTGCCGCGTCCCAGCTCCGCGCTCCGCGACGCGCTGCAACGCGGTACCATCCACTTTGCCGGCGATACCTTCCCGGAACCGCCGACGGTGGTAGATCTGCCCGAGACCGTCGCCCGCGTCCTTAACCGCGACTGACCGTGCCGCATCGAAAGCACGCCCCACTGATGTACATTCACTCGCCTCGTGGTGGATCGCACCGACTCCTGTAGTCTCCAGTCGCGGATGCACTGTCCGTATTCGAATAGTCAATACGCACCAATGCATCCCGTATCTCGAATACAAGAGTCGCTTCAATCTGAGACAACTCGGCAACAAATCTCGTCACTATGTCTACGGCATCCGTCACGGCGCCACCATTCTCAGTTATCCATGCTTCCTCATATATGCCGCCTTTATCAAAGCGATAACGTACGTCGATCGGATTGGCTCCGTCATAATAACTTCGAGCATCGAGATTCGGTCTCATCATGATGCTATGGCGCACCTCGCCATCGCACGACAGGAACACCATATCTTGAGAGATGCGCGCCACTCTTTTGTCGAGAGACATCAGTTTCGCAGGCTCGATGCTATAACCTGGGACACAAATCAATCCGTGCGTCATCTCGTCGCTAAAACCATCGATATCCGTGAACACCTCACAAATACCGTACGACTTTACGTCCTTTACTTCAGCCCACATAGATATCGGAGAAAGAACCAACAAAACAAGCATCGATAGTCGTCTGAAAACCGTCAACATCATTCAGTGCGCGAGTCTCACAGGGGCCCCGCTGCCGGTTGGGTTTGGACCTCGACATGGTGCCCTCCCGGTGACAAGTGCACTATGGGCGAGGCGCCGCCGCGCCCGCATGAGGACGGCCCGCGCCCCGACTGGAGCCGTGTTGCTCCGAGGCACCGACCGTTGCCCTATCGGTTGGTCGCGACCCGGCCAGTCGCACGAATGAACCGCGCCGGGTACCGCCGCTGCGTAGTTATATTGCGGACCGAATGCACCGCAGGATCAACAGTGGAAGCAAGGTTCTTGTGGTAGCTGGTCGTACGCCTCGCTAACTACCGATTCGGCAGATGTCGACCGTCGTTGGCAATCGCACGTCACCCTGGAGTGCACTCAACGACAGGCCGCCTGAGGTCGACCTCCCAACTAAACTAGGACTCGGACCGTGACGAGCGTGCCTCCGACACGTCCTCATAGGGTGGAAGGATCCCGCGGGCGCGGGCGCGGTGCACGGCGTCGAGGCGCCCGCGCGCACCTAACTTGGCGAAGATGCTACGTACCCGGTAACGCACGCCATCGTAGGATAGCTTGAGGTCCCACGCGATCTCCTTGTCCCGATACCGTTCGAGGCGCTCCAGCACGTCGAACTCGCGCTTGCTGAGCGGTCGGTCCGGGACGGCGTCGGCGTCCCGGTTCATGGCCGCCCGCAGCGTAGCCGCCGCTTGGACAACGGCGACATCCGCGCAGTCGCCGGCGGCGATGTCGTCGAGTAGCGCATGGGCAGATGGTGCGCGCTCGCGGGCGAGCGGCCACCCGTAGTCGGCCCCGGCGAACAGCCGCAGAAACTCCTCCAAGTGCGCGCGCGCACGGTCTTCGTCGCCGGCCTGGTGCTCCAGCACAGTCGCCAGCGCCAGCCCCCGCATTCGCGTCCGCATGAGACCGCACTCGGCCGCGATTGCGTGCAGAGCGGCGGCGAGCTCGCGGGCGGCGTCGAACTCGCCGCGGGCGATGAACAACCGTAGCCGCGCGCAAGCGAGCATCTCGGCCTCGCGCCAGGTCTGACCTTGCAGGTCCGTGCACGCGGCCGCTTGCTCAGGCAGCCGGTCGAAGCGCCAGGCGCGGCTCGCCTCCTCGACATCGCCGGCAGCCAGCAGCACGGACACGCGCAGGGCTGCCAGCCAGCGCGTCAGCCCCGGCCGCTCGGTTCGCAGCGCGTACTCGCGCGCGTCCTCGACCAGCCGGAGCGCCTCCTGCGGATTGCCGCGCACCAGTGCAAGCTCCACCTCACCACCGATGCTCGCCGCGTATATGTCGAGCCAGGCGCCACACTCGCCGAGCAGTCGTGGCGTCAGCCGCGCGCCAGCCACGCGCGGCACTCCTGCCGAGCACTCCAGCTCCAGTTCGGCCGCCAGCACCTCTCCGATCATCACCGCCCCCGCGTCGCGAAGGTGGCTCGCCCGGGCTGCCTTCAGCGCACGCTGGTAACAGTCCCGGGCCTCCTGCGGACGTCCCATCGCCATGGCGACGGAACCCGCGTGGAAATCGACGTGGGCCTGGTACGGCGAGCCTCGTCTGAGCGCCGCCCGGGCACGCCCTGCCCACTCGATGGACTGGTCAAATGCGGTCACGTGGTGGTAGTAGATGCACACTCCCAGGCTGAACAATCCGCGCAGCAATGGGTCGGTGCCCGGTGCGTCCGCGATCGTCTTCGCACCCGCGATCGGGAGCGTCCCGTCGCTGAACGGCATGCACCCGCACAGGTACTGCTGGCCCACGACAAAGAAGTGGTCAATCTGCAGGGCCCGATCGTCTCCGCCCGCGCGGTCCCGCGTAAAGCCAGCGGTCGCCGCGGACGCGGCCTGGTAGGCCCGCTTCGTGGCGCCGACATCGCCGGAAGCGGTCAGCACGATGCAATGCGCGAGCGCCAGGCGCGGATAGTTCGCCAGCACCTGCTCGCTCAGCAGCCCGTCGACCGCGCGCAACGCGTCCAGGCCCTGCTCCAGCCACAGCCTGACGCCACCGGCTCCCTCCGCGATCGGACCGAGCAGCTCGGCGTCGCTCGCCTCCAGTGCGTGGCGCAGCGCCTCGACAGCGCGGCCGCGGCGCGCGAGCGCAAGCGCAATGCCGCGGTGGATCGCTCGATAGCGCTGCGGGTCTTCCTCGAACCGCCGTTTCTCGCAGTGGTCCTTGATGAGCGGATGCAGCCGCATCGCCGATCGGGGCCCGGCCGTGGTCGACCACAGCCCCGCCAGGGCCCGCAGCGACGCGAGCCGCCGTGCCGCGTTGCCCGCCCCGGTCACCTCGTCGATCAGCTCCGGGGCGACTTCGTCGAACAGCGCGACATCAAGCACGAAGTCGCGATCCTCCGCCGAAATGCCCCGCCACAGCCGCGTCTCGATCCACCCGGCCACCGTGTCGTCGCCAGCACCGGCGCTTGCCGCCCCGTGCCGCCCGGCGTTGCGGTACATGCGCAGCGCGATGGGCCAGCCCGCCGAGTCAGCTACCACCGTCGCCAACTCCCGCCGCGACAGCCGCCGCTCGAAGAACCGGGACACGTCGCGGGCCGAAAACCGCAGGTCCTCCGCCCCGACCGTGCCACCCCGCCCTTCCAGCGCGAACATGGCGATGTCCAGGCCCGGCGGACGTTCCCGGAACGCCATCCCCACGTGCAGCGTGGGCGGCGCGTGTCGCAGCAGCGCGTTGATCACCGCGACCGCCTCCGGACTGTGCAGCCGCTCCACTTCGTCGAGCGCCAGCACACACGGCGCACCGTGCCGCTCCAGCGCCCGGAACAGCAGGTTGAGCCGATACTCGGCTTGACTGTCCGCGGCCCGGTCCGACTCCGCCCCGCCGGATCCCGTGGGCGCAGCCCGTTGCTCGGCCGAGTCGAAGGTCGCCACTCCGGCGCGCTCGAAAGCAAGGGCAAGATAGGCCGCCACCGACCCCCGCCCGTCCTCTTCCTCGAGTGAAAGCCAGGCCACCGCCACGCCCCGCCGCCGCAGCTCCCGGCAGCGCTCGCCCAGCAGGGCGGTTTTGCCGAAGCCACCGGGAGCGCAGAGGACCGTCAAACGGTGCTCCAGCAGCGCGCACCGTTGCTCCACCTCCGTACGCCGGATGTAGCCCTCGATGGGATCGGGCAACTCCACCCGGTAACGCTGCAGCCAGCGCGCCTCCTGCGGCGCCGGTTCAGGAACCCGCGCCGCGGCGGGTCTCGCCACGGACTCCGGTGCGAGCTCACCGCGGTCTCCCTCGTTCTTCATCGAATGAGCGCCTTGTGTTGCGCAGTCCGCCGTCGCCGCGGATACGTGACGCGACTCAGGTCACCGGCCTCCTCCCACACACCGACCCGAGCGTCCGCGCAGCGCCGGACGCCGTGGCGCTCCACCGCGGCCTCGATCCCTCCAGCGATCCTGCCACTCCTCCGGTCCTCCGATTGATCGGCAGTCTGGCTCGGTTTGGTGGTCAGTGTCCCCCTCGGAGGTGTTCCACGGCCGTGCAATCGACCGGGATCAAGCGGATCGAGCGTCTGCGAACGTGCGGAATACCGGATTCTACCGCCCGACGGGGGCCGGAGCGCCTCTGGCCCCGACCGGTGCCGGGTACCGCCGTTTGTCGCGTAGTCAGTGCTGAAGGCGATGTCCGGAGCATAACCGCCGACTAGACGGTAGGATCAATAGTACAAGGGGTTTTTTATGGTAGCCGTCGCGAATCCCCGTAACTACTGACTCGGTAGATGTCGATCACCGTGCCAAGCCCACGCCTCAGGGGCCATTCCGGCTGCAGCTCCTCGCCGAGGCAGACCGCCTTCGCAGCGAGAACCTGCGGGTGGATTACCATGAGGTCCGATCCGCGGCACCTGTCCGCGGACGCCCCTGCACTTCACGGCGCTGCACGAGATCGGTCACGTGCTTGGCTTCGGTACGCTCTGGGAACGCTTCGGCTACCTGCTTGCAGGCCTTGGACCCGCTCGGCGAGTGAGCGCTTACGGCGACCCCGTATCTGTCCATGGGCGTGCGGCAAGCAGCAGAGACAAACCGCATTCGTTCTGCGCATCAGAATCGGCTCCATCCTGCGCCAAGTCCTGCGTTCCTTCACCTCCACGGATGGCCCGAGAACCTCTCAAGGACTCAGAAACACCTCCCTCATCCGGGTGATCGTCTCATCTTCCAACTCATCTATGGCATCCCCAATCGACTCACGTAACTTATCACGGCCCAACAGTTCCTCAAGTTTGCGAAGTGCGGTGTTTATAACTACCGCACCAGCGACAGCGCCTACTGCTGCGCCTACTGCTGCGCCGATCACACTACCTACAGGCCCGCCGGCGGCACCAGCAGCAAGACCTGTCCCAGCACCCGCCGCCGCACCCGCCAAACGACCGAGAATCCGTCGCGCCACCGTGCGCGGCACGGCCTCAAGAAGGGCCGCCGACGCTCTTTTTATCAATCCCTTCGCCGCAAGGCGAGCAACAACCCTCGAACCTATCACTCGACCGACTGCAGCGCCCAAAGCTGCGCCACCGGCGCTGCCCCAAAGCCTCGTCTCGAACGGGATACTCTCAGCAGCAAACGCACGAGCGAGCTCGGAAGCGGAGAGCTCCTTTGATGTCTCCAGCGGAATGCCATCTTCCACTTCAATTGCGCGCGCCTCGATAAGCCCATCGCGCTCTTCCCGAAAGCGTATTATCATTGTGTCTCACATGATCCAGAACGGCCAGCTCTGCTTCAACCCTCGCGAACGGATCTCCTTCCATCACATACTCGAACATTCTCTCTCTCATCTTCTGCTCGTGACTTCCCTCGACCGCAGCGACAAACCGAAATACCTCCGCCGACATACTATAGTACCAATCCAAGAATCGTGGGACGTTGTTCCTCATCTGATCGAAGGCCACTCCAAGTTCAGGCTCAATTAATTCTCTATAACTATCTGCACTTATTTCTCCGATATACGATGTCGTCTGTTCCTCCAGTTCGTGAATCATTGAGATGGTCCCAGGGCGAACCATCCTGTTCTCTACGAGTTCCACGTCTCGACGAATGTCAAAGAACAGTAACGCGTATACGCAGCACAGCAATGTAATCGTGATAATTATTATAGATCTCTTCGGTAGCCCCGGTGGCTTCGGTACGTTCTTTGAGCTTGGTGCGATGGTGCGATTGATAAGCTCGCTTGGTCTAACCAAGAATGGAGACAATGCCGCCGTTATACTAACAAAGAACCCAAAAACGCTTAGAAAATATACAACTATATAGGCCAAGCGACCAACATCATCGTTTGTGCGCAGAACAGTCAACCCGAAGTCGCTCAAAGCGTTTATCGTTCTCATGATGTTGAACAATTGCTCGACAGGCGCGCTAGATCCGGAATAGGTCGCCTGAGCTTCTATAGCGGAAGACAGGTCATTGTACCGCGGATGATCAGCACCCCAGTTATCAGCAATACCAAATACGAGCGTAGCCACCAAGGCTGTGGTTACACTAGCGGGCACCGAGAACAGGGCGCCGCAGGCGAATGGTCTGACGCCGTTGGTGAGCAAAGGCTTTGACACATAATGCAGAAAGAAGTAGAGCAACGGTATCGACACGAGCACGGACGCCCATAGAGACCACTCCGAGCCTGGTGAGAAAGTGACTCGCACAACCAGATAAATGGACGCCCAAACGGACAGGATCATGGCCAATACCATTCGCCACCAGTAGCCCGCCAGAAGGCGAACTAACCAACTGCGCTCTTTCAGTGCACCCTGCCAAAAAATAATGCGCGTCACCGCAGAACAATAGGCGGATATGGCAACAATCGGAATCGCGACAACGAGGCTCGACAGAAATGTCGAGAACGGTCCGAGTTTATTCAATGAATTGGAGACGGCGTACAGAATTGCCACGTATGAGATCGACAAAAACGAATACCGTATGGGCGACGAGAACGGTTGATCGATGCTCCCATCGTCGCTCGTTGGCGTGGTATTGCTGTGCAGATCGTCGCTCTTCACAATGGTGTTACCCCCTCCGTCCGATAAGGCTTGCTACGGGCAGCGTTACGAGGACGCGACATCCGAAACAGTTGGGAGACGTATGGCCGGAGGTATATTGCGGTCCCGAGTGCACCGCAGGATCAACAGTGGAAGCAAGGTTTTTACGGTAGCTGGTCGTACGCCTCAGTAACTACCGATTCGGCAGGTGTCGCGGGTGTCGACCGTCGGAACAATCGCATGTACCCATGACCTACCTTGGAGGAAGCGGCCTTCGCGGCTCCTTTGGCTCGTAACGATCAGCCCGTCCTAGCGCCCCTACAACTGCTTCGCCAGGACGCCCTGTTTCCCCCCATGGCGATAGTCTTCCTGCCGCCGGCGACCGTCTATGCGTGGTGCTGGCGTCGGTGCAGTCAACTCGCTAAAGGCGCGAGGGGACGATCGATTCCGCCGGCACCCAGACCAAGCTGGCGCTGCGCATCGCTCGCCGCTACGGCTGCGTTCTGGAGAGCACGTTGCCGATGAGCGGCAGCCTCAGCTCCCTGAGCACCGCGGCGTTCTATGCCCGAGCCGCCAAGTATCGCATCGCCAGCTACCACAACCTGCGCCGCAACCTCTCCCGGTGGTGCCGCTGGCTCTCCAACCAGGGACCGATTCTGGCACGCGTGGCGGTGGACCGTACCTGGGACCGGGCCACGCGCACCCACGGCGAGCTGGAGGTGTATCGACCGGACACCGAGCGCGGCGGGCACGCGGTGTGCCTGGTGGGATACACCGAGCACGGCTTCATCGTGCGCAACAGTCGGACCGGCATCGGACCAGGTGGACCCCGGCACGCCTGAGCCGGAGGTCAGCCGTCCGCACGACAAGTACTTCCAGAGGGTGTTCTCCAATGCAGAGGACGCCGCCAGCCTGTTGCGCTCCTGCGTACCGGCGGCGCTCGCGCGGACGTTGCGGTGGTCGACGCTGACCCACCTGCCGGGTCGCTTCGTCAGCGACGACTGGCACGACAGCGAGGGCGACCTGGTGTTCTCGGTGCAGCGGAAGGGCAGCGACGAGGTGCCGGTGCTGGTGTACGTGGTGCTGGAACATCAGTCGACCCCGGACCGGTGGATGCCACTGCGGATGCTGAACTACTGCACGCAGGTATGGGTGGCGTGGCAGGACAGCCACCAGCAGGAGGAGAGGTTGCCGCTGATCGTGCCGCTGGTATTCTATCAGGGAGGCCAGCGGTGGGAGTACGCGAGGGAGTTTGCGGAGCTGGTAGCGGATGCGGAGGAATGGCGGTGGGTACCGAGGTTCGAGCACCTGCTGATCGACCAGACGGAGCAGAGTCCGGATTCGGTGACCGGGGCGGTGGCAGCGAGGCTGCTGCAGATCTCGATGATGGCGAGGTTTCGGGAGGCGTCGGGCGAGCTATTGGAGCAGGCGACGCGATTGATACGGGAGTTGTACCGCGCCAGAGGGTTCGACGCAGTAGCCAAGCACGTGGAGTACGTGCTGGCGACGCAGCCAAAAGCAAACCGGAGGCTGTTTGCGGAGGCGTTGCGGAGGAACGTGCCGGGACGGGGAGGAGACCTGATGAACTACGTTGAGGAGTTGATCGAGCAGGGCCGGCAGGAAGGCCGCCGCGAAGGTGAGCTGAAGGGCCGCCAGGAAGGCCGCCAGGAAGGCCGCCACGAAGGGCAGGTGCACACCATCGAGGGCTTCCTGCGACAGGATTTGCCGTGGTCCGCCATCGAGGCGGCTACCGGGATCGACGAGGCCGCGTTCCGGCGCCTCAAGCAGCAACTGGAACGCCGCTGACGGCGGCGCCGTCCAGTTGCGCTATACGCGGGGGGGAGAACCAGATGCTGCGCAGGGCGCCGGGGGAGTGGATCACCGGCTCCTCGGCGAAGATCACGTCGTCCCACACGAAGCCGCCCTGCAGAGCCGGGAAGTAGCTCACCACCGCCAGTACCGCCAGCGCCGCCGGCCCGTCCTGCTCCGGTCATCTGGGGGCCGTCGTCGCGCAGGATCTCCACCGCCGCTCCGGTGCCCAGAAACGCACCTCGCTCGCCGAGCCATCGCCTGCAAGGACCGCTCTCACGGGGCTGGTCTTCTTCTCTCTGCTGTTTGGGCTGTCAGCAGGGACCAGGATCTCGTGGGGCAGACGGCCGCCAGGCGATCGCGGACCACAAGGGCCGCAGGGTGGACGCGGGCCACAAGGATCACCCGGATCGGGAGGAACATCAACTTCCTCGGCGGATGGAGGTACGGCTCATCACCGTACGCAGTGCCGATTCTCGGCGTGAATAACTCTGGCACGCTTGGCCAAGCTATCTATCAGGTCCCTGCGGATCGGCGACAAACGGGAGCGGCGGCCGGAGCAGGGCGGCCGTCACCCTGTGCGCCGCCCTGCTGACCGCATGCAGCTTCGAATACTCCGATGCCGACGCATCACCCTCGCAACTGCTTGAGCACATACCGAAACCGAGCTCACCGAGGTAACCCACACCATCGTCCGCAACGGGCGCGTGGCGGCCGAGTTCCGCGCCCGGCAGGTGCGCAACTTCCCCCGCGCCGGCCGCACGGAGTTGGATGACGTGCTCTACCACGAGTACGACCGCAACGGCCTTCCGGTGACCGGCGGCAACGCCGACCGCGCCGTGTACTTCACCGAGCGCGAGGACGCCGAGGTGGCCGGCGCGATCCGCTTGCGCTCCCAGTCGCAGGGCGTCTGGCTGGAAGCCGAGACCCTGCGCTGGGAGGACGCCAGCCACCGGCTGTTCTCCGGCCCCGACGAGACCGTGGCGCTCACCCGCGACGACGGCTCGCAGGTGACCGGCGTCGGTCTCCAGGTAGACGTGTGCCGCAAGACATCCGGTTCTCGGGCCCCGTCAGCGGAACCCTGGTCGGCGAAACCGGGGCGGGGGAGTAGGCGGAAAGCGCGCGGCGGGGGCGCGGGAGGCGGTGTGCGGCCGCTACGGCGATCGGTCATGCGCGGCAGGCGCCTGCAACCGAACCGGGCGCCCTGGGACCGCCGGCGCGGCGCCCGCGCGGGGCGTTGCAGCCACGACCTCGCCGGGCCGTCGTGCAATAGTGCGTGAAGCCCCAGGTAGTCGAGTGTTGCTGCATTGCCCACCCCGCGCTGGCCGAATGCGACGTTGATCAGGACCTTGTGACTGCCGGCATCGCCGAGCCCGCGTATACCACACGGAACGCGCGGACTCCGAGTCTAAGGGCTGCGGGCGGAGGCGCTGCGCTGGGAGCAACGAACGCCGACGGCTGGTCACCGGAGCCGGTGGAGCTCTACCGTGAGAACGGCTCCGAGATGCGCGGCACCGGTCTTGAGGCGGACGTGCTCAGCAGGACGATCCGGGTCTCGGGACCGGTCAGCGGAACGGTGGTCGCCGTCACCGCCGGCGAAGAGTCAACGATTCATTCACACGTGTGGGGTGTGAGGTCGTGTTTGGCTTCCGGAGTACTAAAGAAGCCTCAAAATGGCCTGATTTCATAGATAGTATCGTACCACACAAGTTGTCCATTGTTGTAGTAGAAAGTTGCTGCATATGGGACAATAAATGTTCCATAGTACGGATCATGAATATAGATATTTCCGCTTGAATCATATCCATATACTACGACTACGTGTCCACTAAAAGCACCACGGTAGGCCGCGATAATTGGCCTGCCTAAGTCAATTTCATTCCTTATTTCATTCAGGGAAAGGGGACCGCCCCTTAGACTTGAAGTGAGCCGGCCGAACGCAAATAACGTCTGTTGAATAACTTGCAAACTTGGTGCGCCCTGTCGACAGTACGGATGCGGAGGACTCAAGCAACAGTTTGCAGTCAACCATGCGGAAAGGATCTCACATTGAACTGATCCTCTTCCATAGTACCGAAACACCATTTCGGACGTAGCCGCCCAGCACCAGACTTCAGTTTGCTGTCGTACAAGTGGCAAACTCAGGAGTTGCCTGCGATGCACGTTGTCAACAGGATTCGGAGTTGTGATTCGCGGAGGTATCGGGTCAGGATCCGGCGCCGGCGGTGGTGGCAAGAACAAATCGCACGAGACAAATGCTACACTGGCAACCGAGGTGACCAGAATGGTGCTTGACCGTGCCACTGTTGACAGCGCTCTGGTAATCATTCTATCCGACATAGGAACAACCTCCGATTAAGTGGGATTCACGGACAAGCCCATCGATAGTCCGATAGTCGCCGTCTTAGACACGCTGCACCAGCTCCAGATAGCCGTCGATGCCGATTTGACCCGTTCGGCCAGGTAGGCCGCCGTATGGCGCCCAGGAACCCGTCAGCCAAGTCACCGCGGCAATCGCACCAACCACACTGGTCCTTGAAATGCGCATCTCTCGTCATCCTTGTGGAGTTCCGACGGTCGATCATATTCCCGGCGTCTGCCACTCGGCAAGCTCGCGCACATGATCTCCAAGTTCATCGCCTTCCACTTCGGCGCTTCCGCGTAGTGGAGCTCGGGACTTCGGAGGCGAGCGCTCCGCGGAGTTCATCGACGACATAGCGCCTTGCGGCGTCCCTTCCGTTTTGGTGACACGCACATCGGTAGTTGAGTACGCGACGCAATTCGACTATTGCCGTTGGAAGTGCATCCAATAGGCCCCGTAGTCGCTATAATAATCATCTTCCGGGTTTTCCTGCCAGAAGGACACTATCATTCCGTCCGGCCACTGATCGGTAGGAGCGAAGGCGAACCGAGACGCAATGGTTCGAGGTCTCGGTACTTCACCGGTTGGGGTACTGGTGGCGCTAGCGTCGGTCAGATTGAGATAATACTCATCCTCATGGAGCTGCCACTTCGCAGTCACCTTCGTAACTCCGTTGCGCGACGAATAGTCGAATAGCAACGTGCCATCGGCGTTTACCGTAAGCGTAAAGTCCCGATTTTCGTGCAGATCGGAATTCTGCCATACGCCCACGACCGACGACGGCGATACATTGTACACGCGCTCGTAGCGCCTAAACCTCGTCTCCAAGCCGCCGGCATCCCACCAGTCCGGAACGAACAATGTGTTACCTTCATCCGATAGTACATAGTCGTATTCCAAACTCGTGAGGACGTCCGGAGTCGCGCGGTCGTTGTCGTCATCGTGATACCGAGTCTTCGTCACCGTGTCGTCAGATGCTGCCCAGGTACCACTCCCCCAATGCCTACCGTCCAACGAACCGTCCTTGCTATATAATGACTCATGATGGACATACCTGCTGTTGGTAAATGTCAGAGTCTCCACGATTGTTCCCACGATTTCTCCATCATGGTACCATCTGCGGGTGTGACGCCAAGAGCCCCACAGTGTCGGTCTTACCGTGACCGTGAAGCTCAGGGTGGCCGCGGCGCCGTCTTCATCCGTCGCCGTGTAGCGTAACGGAAAGCTTCCGGCCGTAGTCGGTGTCCCGCTCAACTGTCGGGTCTCGGGGTCGAACGCAAGGCCCGGGACCTCGGGAGTCAGGGCATAGGTGAAAGCACCTTCTCCCCCGGACGCCTCCGGCAACACGATTGCGGATATGGCCGTGTCTATCACCATTGCCGGTAGCGTCAGCGTAAGGTCGCCCGCGGCAAAACTGATCGGCATCTTGACCGCCCTTGGGCAACCTGCCAAGAGCACCACCGCTGCGGCGACGGCAGTGGCAACCGCCAGCAGTCTACTGAGTCGACGAAACTTCACCTGATTCTCCTCATCTTGCACTTTCGAAGCCTGCGCCATAAGCGAATACCATCCCATCCACTAACCTGCGTCCCCAACCGCCAACCGCCTTCCCAAGCACTTGCACCACGCCCTCAGAGCGGGTGGGATCGCTTGCCGAGGTTTGGGACGGCCGCGCTTGCCTTGCACGCAGGTCGGAGTCGGGTGACTGACGAGAACGATCCTCTGACACGACTGCACGAGAGTCCCTACCAGGATTGGTAGGACTGAGAACCAGCCAAGCAACAATTGGACTGCTCACCGAGGAGGCGGGTGGCGGTTGCGGTTAGTAGCCCAACTCGGCGACCGACAGCACCAGCCGCACCAGATCCGGCTGCCGTGAGATGTGCACCATCAACAGCGGCAAGTTCATGACCGACCTATCAGATCCTTGACAGATCAGGCAGGATCGTCGTCCTGCCTGATCTCCTTGTCGATAGCCGTCTCACGGGCCCGGTGAGGCACCTTCTCCAGTCGGATGAGCCGGCATGACGCCCGCCGCTGTAGTCTCCCGCGGAGAGCATCCAGTATCAGTGGACCACGCCAACCGAGGTCACGCCGCCAGCGCCACAGCCGCAAGAAGCCTCGCAGAGGATGGCACATCGGTAGCTTGAGTACGCGTCGCAATTCGACTATTGCCGTTGGAAGGTCATCCAGTAGTCTCCATACTCTCTATAACTATCACCAAAGGCCGGGTCTTCGTTCCAGAAGGGCGACACTATCATCTCGTCCGGCCACTTGTCGGTGAGAGCGAAGGCATACCGAGACGCACCCTCAAAATTGGAGTCCGGTTCCGGTACTCCACCGGTTGGGGTCCAGGTAACGCTAGCGTTGGTCAGATTGAGATAGTACTCATCCTCAACAAGCTGCCAGTTTGCAGTCATCTCCCAAACTCCTCCGGACTCTCGTCCAGACCACGAATTCTCATATAGCAACGTGCCATCGGCGTTTACCGTAAGCGTGTCAACGACAGACCAATCGTCTCCCATATCCGACCTCTGCCATACGCCGACTACCGACGACGGTGATACACTTTGAACGCGCTCGTAGCGATCGAAACTCTGACTGTCGCTCCAACCGCGCCATTCGTGCAACAGTAACACATCGCGCGCCTCATCCGGCCACACATAGTCCTTGTCCAGACTCGTGAGGACTTCCGGAGTATCGCGGTCATCGTCGTCATCGACATTCCAAGTCTTCGTCACGGTGTCGTCAGATGCTGTCCAGGTACCACTCTCCAACCCTCTGCCGTCAAACGAACCATCGGTCCGATAGTGTGCTCTGTACATGATGAACCTGCTGGTAGTGAACGTCAGAGTCTCCACGATCGTTCCCACGATTTCTCCGTCATCGTGCCATCTGCTGGTGGTACGCCAAGAGCCCCACAGCGTCGGTCTTACCGTGACCGTGAAGCTCAGGGTGGCCGCGTCGCCGTCTTCATCCGTCGCCGTGTAGCGCAACGGATAGCTTCCGGCCGTAGTCGGTGTCCCGCTCAACTGCCGGGTCTCGGGGTCGAACGCAAGGCCCGGGACCTCGGGAGCCAGGGCATAGGTGAAAGCACCTTCTCCCCCGGACGCCTCCGGCAACACGATTGCGGATATGGCCGTGTCTATCACCATTGCCGGTAGCGTCAGCGTAAGGTCGCCCGCGGCAAAACTGATCGGCGTCTTTACCGCCCTTGGGCAACCTGCCAAGAGCACCACCGCGGCGACGGCAGTGGCAACCGCCAGCAGTCTACTGAGTCGACGAAACTTCACTTGATTCTCCTCATCTTGCACTTTCGAAGCCTGCGCCATAAGCGAATACCATCGTATCCACTAACCTGTGTCCCCAACCGCCTTCCCAAGCACTTGCACCCGCCCTCCGGAGCGGGTGGGATCGCTTGCCGAGGGTGGGCGCGCGGTCGCGCATGCCTTGCACGCGGGTTGGAGTCGGGTGACTGGGCGAGACCGATCCTCTGACACGATTGCCCGAGAATCCCTACCAGGATTGGTAGGACTAGACGCGAGCAAGCAAACCGGACTGCCCACCGAGGAGGCGGGTGCCGTTGCGGGTTAGTAGCGCAACTCGGTGACCGACAGCACGATGCGTACCAAGTCCGCCTGCCGGGAGATGCGCAGTTTCTGGTAGATTTGCTTCAGGTGCCAATAGATGGCGCCACTGGTGTGGCCGGTGGCTCGGGCCATCTGGTCCACGCTTCTGCCTTCCGCCAACCAGGCAGCGACTTGACTTTCACCCGACGTCAGCCCCAGAGCCGTGGCTAGCAAGTCGGGATCGACGGGATGCGGGCGCCCCGGCTCGACAATCAGTACCAGCGCCGCGATGTACCGCGCTCGGTAGTAGTGCGGTTGGGGGACTGGCACGGGTTTGACGTGCGCCACCAACGGCCGCAGCACCGACGAGCGGCGGAGCGGCATCGACCCACTGACCGCGACGTCATCGGACGTCGGCACTGCGGCGGCCACCAGCCGCTCAAGGCGGAGCCGGTCGTCCGGCGACCGGGCACGCAGCAACCCGTCCCGGTCAGACAACGCGTCACCGCGTCGCAGGATGTCGCGCGCGCGGTCGTTGACCGCCATGATACGTCCCCGCTGATCCAGGTGTACCGCGCCTATGCGAGGGTTATCGAGCAAAGTGCCCGCGGTCATGACTTGCGCCTTGGCGCTGACCAGCGCCTGCCGGACGCGAAAAAACTGTCGGATATGGGGCACCAGCCGCGTGATCATCGCGATCTGCGACGCCCCCCAACCCTCCGAGCCGACGGGATTACCGAGGCCCCAGGTCAAGTGGGAGCCATCCGCACCGTCCATGCGCACGTTCAGGCCATCCTGATATTTCCCCACGAGGAGTGCCTCGTTGTAGACCGGCGATGCCTTCAGCTCGTCGGCCGTATACAGGTCGGCCATGCGCACCAGTCGACTGTCGGGCAGTTGCCGAAGGCGCGGTATCCGTTCGTCGATGGGATAGTAGACTTCGACGTACTGGCGCTCCAGGTCCGGACGCCGCTGCCCACGGTAGTAGAGGCCCACGAAGTGGGTCCGACCTTCGGTGATCGGGCCTTCCCCTACCGTTAGCGCATTGCCGCTCAGACCGCACGCTTCGTCAATCAGTGCGGAGGTAGCTGCCCAAACGGTTTCGTCGAGCATGGCATCGTACAGCGACGCCAGGATGCGCTCGAATGCGTCTCGATCGCTCATGATGATTCCGCCTCCAGCAACTTCGGGATGGGCGCAATTGGGTGATCGACAACAAGCGACGGAATCTCCTAACGTGTTACCGCGTCCCGAATCACTACCACAATTGGGAGGATTCCTACGGATTTGGGAGTTGCAGAGAGTGCTGGGCGCCCGTCCCGGACCGGCTCGGGGTGTGGCACACCATCGGCGGCCGCTCGTCGACGTGCGCCGCGACGGCCGCTACCGCATCGAGTTGCGGCGCTGGCCGGAGGACGCCGGCTACGCGCTGGACGCCGGCATCGACGGCGACGACGTGGAGTGCCGCCGTCGCCGTCCAGCACCAGGCTGGCCGGCGCTTCGCGCAGCACCGTGACCCGCGGATCGGGCGCGACAACGCTACGGTCAAGCGTCATCGCTTGTAATGGCGCGATTTAGCCCGCGTGGTCCTGGTCGGTGTTGCTCGTCGACGAGAGCAAGGAGGTCGCGAAGCGTGAACGGGCGTCCGCAAGTCCAGCGGCCATCGCTAACGTGACTCAGAGCTTGGCTCGCGACAGCGTTTGGTGCGGTGCAAAATCCGGTGCAGAAGAGCCACTGATCCGATTTAGGGGAGCCAGCCGTCCAGAAATGCTGGCGGGTCTGCTGCCGCCCGGCGAGCGCCCCTCACCACGCTTCACCTGGATGGGCAACAAGGAGACCGACCGGCTCACCTCTTTCCCCACCACCTTCATCGAGTCCGCCGGCACCCAGACCAAGCTGGCGCTGCGCATCGCTCGCCGCTACGGCTGCGTTCTGGAGAGCACGTTGCCGATGAGCGGGCTGTAGACGGAGATTTCGAACTATTGCTGAATAGGAAAAAGTGGACTTCGGAGTTTGTATCCGACATGGGGGATACTTTTGCACAGCATGGAATCGAAGATGAGCCATCACCCGTTACATCATTTTTCTAATGACAGTAGTTGAATTATATGATCCAAGTAAGCGTGCCACTCCCTCGGAACACAAGGAGAGTAGGAATGCCGGTTGCGACGGGCGGAACCAGGCCAGCTATAGCTGCTAAATCACGGGTTACAGGGGCGCCAGTATGCCCCCAACCTCCTAAGGAGAGATCACTGTGAAGGCAAAGTGCGTCGCTTTCGTGCTGATGCAGGACAGCCACCAGCAGGAGGAGCGGTTGCCGCTGATCGTGCCGCTGGTATTCTATCAGGGAGGCAAGCGGTGGGAGTACGCGAGGGACTTTGCGGAGCTGGGTAGCGGATGCGGAGGATTGGCGGTGGGTACCGAGGTTCGAGCACCTGCTGATCGACCAGACGGAGCAGAGCGCGGATTCGGTGACCGGGGCGGTGGCAGCGAGGCTGCTGCAGATCTCGATGATGGCGAGGTTTCGGGAAGCGTCGGGCGAGCGGCCCATAACGGCCCGGTACGGCCTTCTGGTTAGCGGCGGGTATGAGTTCAAAGCGCTGGCGAACCACTTCCCGTTGTACTGGGTATGGCCGGCGAGATCACCACGCCCCACAACAACCTGTTCCGTTCCGTGTTCGGCGACACCGCCGAGGCGTCCGCCCTGCTGCGCGCACATCTGCCGCAGGCGATCGGCCGTCAGTTGCTCTGGTCGACCCTCGCGCTCAAGTACTGCATCCGAATCTGGGAACGCGATCGCAGGCGGCATCGGAACGAGAAGCAACTGCGCCCCATCGTGCCTCTGGTGTTGTACCAGGGCAGGCGCCGCTGGCGTCACGGCCGCGAGTTCTCGGAGCTGTTTGCGCAGCAGGTCCGTCACTGGCCGTGGGTGCCGCACTACGCACACCTCTTGATCGACCAGACCAGGGCACGGCCGGACCACGTGCGCGGCGAGTTGCGCGGGCGCATCGCGCAACTCGCGATGATGGCGACGTTCCGGAAGAACTGGCCCCTGTTGCAGCGGTTGGTGCCGCTGCTGGCGGAGTTGGCACGGGTCGGCGCCGCCGCCGAGGACTGGGAGGAGATCGTAGTGTACATTGCAGCCACGACAACGCGAGAACCGCGGCGCTGGCAACGGTTCGCAGACGCGGTACGGCGGCGCGTACCGGGAGGTGAAGAACTGATGAACAAGACTGAACGGATGCGTCAGATCTACGGCGACGTCAGGGAACAGGAAGGGCGTCGAGAGGGCCGCAAGGAAGGGGAGTTACGAGGCAAGGTGCTGACCATCGAGGCACTCCTCGGACGAGATGTCCCCTGGACCACCATCCAGACCGCGACCGGAATCGACCAGGCCACTTTCCACCGGCTCAAGCACGAGCTCGAGGCCGCCGCCGGCAACCGCCCCCATCCCAACTGAGTCGCTCCGCGCTCGGTCCATGGCACGGCACGGACCGCGGCCGGGACGGTTCACACTCGACTGCGAGCGCTGGACCGGGGCCAGGCCGCGGACGCCGTGCACTTCTCGCGCTACACGAGATCGGTCACGTGCCAGGGCGGTCTTGCCGAAGCCAGCGGGAGCGCAGAGGACCGTCCAACGGTGCTCCAGCAGCGCGCACCGTTCCTCCACCTCCGTACGCCGCATGTAGCCCTCGATGGGATCCGGCAACTCCACCCGGTAACGCTGCAGCCAGCGCGCCTCCTGCGGCGCCGGTTCGGGAACCCGCGCCGCGGCGGGTCTCGCCACCGACTCGGGGCCTCCTGACGACCTCAGCATAACACGCGGCTGCGGCTGCGATAGTCGTATCGGGGCGGGGGCGCTGGCGGGAGCGGTGGGGGCGTCCGGTGCCTGGAGAGGTTGCGATTCATACTCTCTACAACGGGAGCCGGCTCGCTCGCGCTTTCGGGAACCGTCGCCGAGCACCTCCACACGTCGGAGGAGATGGCCGCATATCTGGAAGCGTGTCTAAAGGAGGCCGACGGCGATGCAGCGTTCAGCTAGTTTGTCGCAACCGCAAGCGGATGGAGTATGCGGGGGCAGCCGAGTTCCTGCGATGACTGCACCGCCAGACCGGTGATCCTGCCGATCAGCAGGCGCGCGACGCGGTCGTTCTGCATCAGGTACTTGAAGACCACGTCGTAGATCGGGTTGGCGACGTCCACGTCGGCATTGAACCTGCGCTCCGCGGCGCGGGTCAATCGCCCGCCTCGGATCGCGACTGGCCGCCTGCGATTTCGTACCTCAAAGGGAGCGCGGCGCGTTTACTTGGTGTCGTTCCCGTAACCTGGTTAGTAGGGAGGGTTGGGTGACAAGTAGGTAAGCCGCGCCGCGCTCCGGTTCTCTGTCACTGCCGGTCGTACAGCTGCCAATAGCCGCCGTACCGGTGGATCGGATGGTCGACCCAGGTGCCGTCGTCCTGCCGCTGCTGCTCTGCCCAGTAGGACGATATGAGGATCGCGTCCCGGCTTTGGCCGGGCGCGTACGCCAGCCGCAAGAGCGCTCCGGTTACGTCGTCGAATTCCGGGTTGGGGCCGGTGAACACCACCTCCGAGAGGTGCACCGTGTAGCCCTCGCCCGCCGTCCAAGTGGCGTCAAATGAGAAGATGGTCGCATCCTCCCCCTCGACGGTGTAGGTGAAGCCGCCGGCGGCCTCGAAGCTGAACGAGAGCGCCACGCCGCTGTCGAGTACGTGCGTCCAGGTGCCGAGCGGCGGCTCCGGTACCGGGTCGGCGACCCTCGTGAAGGTGACGAACTCGTCAGCCGGGTCTCCGAAGTCCCACGGGTGGACCACGAGCTCGTCGTCGTCAGCGCCGCGCTCGAACTGCTTGTCGACGTTCCGGGGCGCCGGCGGATCCTGCTCGTAGTCGATCCAGGTGCGCGTGACGGTGTAGCCCTCGACGCTCCAGGTGCCACTCTCGGCCCACGATTCCTCAGCGGCGCCGTCGCTCCCGATCAGCGCGAAGTGGTGGATCCAGCGGCTCGCCGTGAAGGTGAGCGTCTGAAGGTAGCCGTCGGCATCGGTCATCCTCCAGGTACCGATCAGCGCGGGCGGGGGCGGAAGCACCGTCAACGTCGCGTCGTAGCGCCCGTACCGGTGGACCGGATGGTCGGTCCAGGAGCCGTCGGTCTGTAGCTGCTGCTCGTTCCAGAACGGAGACACGACGATCTGGTCGCGCCGGTTGGTGGGCGCGTACGCGAGGCGCAGCGTGGCGGCGGCAGAAATCAGCGGCGAGGACGACGTTACGTTGCTCAGGACGACCGTATGGTCGGGCCCTTGCGTCCACGACGCCGTAATGGAGACATCGGCGTCCTCGTCACCTCCTTCAACATCGAGCGGGAGGGGGCCACGATAGGTAAAGGCGTCGGCGGCAAACTCGACCGTGGCGCCACTCCCCATTCTCCAGGTCCCGATCAGTGAATCGGGCAGGGGGGTGTCGACTCTGGAGTACGTGACCAACTCGTCGGCCGGGTCTCCGAGGTCCCAGGGGTGGATCGCGAGCTCGTTGTCGTCAGCACCGCGTGCGAACAGCTTGTCGACACTACGGACGGTCGGCGGGTCCTGCTCGTAGTCGACCCAGGTGCGCGTGACGACATCGCCCACTTCGTGCCAGGCGCCGCTCTCGGCCCAGGATTCTTCCACGGCGCCGTCGCTCCCGGTCCGCGCAAAGTGGTGGACCCAGCGGGTGTCCGTGAAGGTGAGCGTCTGCACGAGATCCTCCTCCGTGATGGTCCAGGTCCCGACCAGCGAGAACGGCGTCGGCTCCGGTGGAGCTACCGGCGCGGGCGTCACCACTCGGCGACATCCGCCGAGCAGCGTAGCGGCGGCGGCCAGCGCTACCAGTAGCGCGACCATGACGAACCTGACGAACCCATTGCGTGGCAACATGGAAATCACCGTAGCGCCCGCCGCCATCGGCAGTACCGACCGGTCGAGAAATCCAGCGCGAGAGGTTGTCCTCCGTCAGGTCGTGCATCTCGGGACGGTTCGCCCGGTCAGTTCGCGGCGCACGACCTTCAAGGAGTCGGAGTCTGGCCGTCGTAGCGTTGTCTCGCTGCTGCACGAAATGGCCGACTAACCGGCACCACCTCGCCGCTCGTGAGACGCAGCGCCATATGCCCGTCCGCCCGGCGCTCAACGGCCGCGACGTGGGCATGCGCGACCCAGCGGCCGCGGTGTACCTGCATCCCGCGGTCGCCAAGCTCCGCCATGGCGTCTCGGAAGCGCAGCAGGACAATCGCCGTGCCCGTCGTCGTGACCACGTTCACGTAGTGCCCGGCGGCCTTGAGGTAGACGACATCGCGCCCGACCTCTTCGGGTAGCCGCTGGTGGAACGCGTCTGGCTCAGCGGGCGGGCGCACTTCGGCGCCGTCGCCAAGGGCCGCCGGCGCCCGCGCGACGGGTTGCCGCGGCGCAGCAACCGAACCCTGGCGCAGTCGGATCACGTGGTAGAGCAGCGCTTGCGCCAAAATCAGGCTCGGCACCGTCGCGAGGTAGGCGCCACCAATAAGGGGGCGGAAGTCCCGGACCGGCTGCGAGTGCAGGTCCGCGTACAGGCTGTAGACCGCGTAGGTGATTGCCGCACAGGGCGCGGAGAAAATCACGGCCTCCAGCACGAACGCCGCCACGGTCTGCAGCTCCGTGCGGTCGCGCATCAGGTAGAGCACGGCGACGAAGCCCGCATAGGCGACCACCAGGTGCAGCCCGTGCGCCAGGGCGCAGTAGGGAAGCCGCGACAGCACCGGCAAGACGAGCGCTGTCCCGTAGGGTCCGATCAGCCCGCACATCAGCGCGAAGATGGCGGCAACCGCCGCCCCGACGCCGAAGATGGGCGCAGTAAGAGCCTCGCGGTACGCGAGTTGGCCGCCGCTCACGGGTTCGCCGCCGGCGCCGGCGCCAGGTCGCGGCTCGTGTCGTGCAGCCAATCGGGGTCCGCGACGTCCTCGTCCGGGTCCGGCTTCCAGGTCGCGCCCTCCAGCGCTACCTGGTGCCCGCCTCCGTCCGCCGCGCCCAGCACCTCCGCCGCGGTCGCGCTCCTGGTGCGGCACACGCCGCTCAGAAAGTGAGCCATTTGCCGCTTAGAAATTGACCCACCCCCTGCAAGCGAACCCTCCGGGCGATAGGACGCCACCGAGCGGGTGCCTGCCCGCCTCAACGGCGCCTCGGGTCGCGCGCCGCCTCACGGCGGCGGCCAGGGCCGCCGGGATCGACGGCAGGATAACCGGCCACTCAGGCCGCGTCGGCCTAGCTTCCGAATTGACCGCGCGCGGCGCCAGCACCACCGAAACCGTGCTGGCCGGTGGCTGGAAGACGGCCCCGCATGGCCGCGCACTGCGCCGATCCACCCGATATCTGCGCCGCCCACGTCTCCGCCTGCGCAGGGCTGTCACCCCGACAGCACGCGCCGCACCTCGTCCGCATCCACCGCCAGCGCCGCGGCGATCGCTTCGACATCCTGCCCCAGACCATGCAGGCTGCGGATCGCCTGCGCGAGCAGCAGGCCCCGCTCCTGCTCGGCCTGCTGCTGCGCCCGCTCCGCTCGCTGTGCCCGCTGCCGCTCCTGCTGCACCCGCTGCCGCTCCTGTGCCACAAGGCGGTCGCGATGCTCCACCTGCCGCGCCAACAGCATCGAGTCCCGCAGCAGCAGGTCCTCCCCCTCCATGGTGCGCCGCACCTCTTCTTCCGCCATCGCCTCCCGCAACTGCCGCAGCACGAACCCGCACTCCTCCGGATACTCCCCTTCCTCTATCGTCAGCACGTGCGCGTCACCCCGTCCGTCGCCCTTCACCAGTCCCTGGTCGAAGATCGCCAGCAGCCGCTCCAGCTCGTCCCGCCGCCGGCTCGCCAGCCGCGGGATCTGGATGATGTGGCTGCGGTGATGGATCCCCTCCACCAGCGGATGGCTCGCCGCCAGCTCCCGCCCCGTGCGCCGCTCGGTCACCCGCGGACAGACGTCGATCACCGCCTCGTCCGACAGACCATCCAGCGCGTAGCCCAGGATGTAGATCGTCACGATCGGCACCGCCTCGGTGCGGCCCGAAGGGTGAGTGAGGATGTTATCCCCGCTGCCGATCTGTTGGCCCAGGTAGCGTCGGAAGCGCTCGATCACGGTGGGCGCGCTGGCCTTTTGAATCTCGATCAGCACCTGCCGCTCACTGCCGTCGGCGGTCTGCACCCGAGCCGCGAAGTCCATCCGCAGCAGGGTCAGCGGCAGGTCGTGCGCGGGGGCGTCCGGGGTGCGGCGGACGGCGGTCTCCTGCGGGCTGACGGTGAGCGACTGCACCGCCAGGCCGGTGATCCTGCCGATCAGCAGGCGCGCGACGCGGTCGTTCTGCATCAGGTACTTGAACACCACGTCGTAGATCGGGTTGGCGACGTCCACCCAGGCATTGAACCTGCGCTCCACGGCGCGGGTCAATCGCCCGCCTCGAATGGCATCCTGGTGACCGCCGGCAACGCGGAGCGTGCCGTGTACTTCACCGAGCGCGAGGACGCCGAGCTGGCCGGCGCGATCCGCTTGCACTCCCAGTCGCAGGGCGTCTGGCTGGAAGCCGAGACCCTGTGCTGGGAGGACGCCAGCCACCGGCTGTTCTCGGGACCCGAGGAGACGGTGGCGGTTACCCGCGACGACGGCTCGCAGGTGACCGGCGTCGGTCTCCAGGTCGACGTGCGCCGCAAGACAATCCGCTTCTCGGGACCCGTCAGCGGGACCCTGGTCGCCGAAAACCAGCGCGGAGGAGTAGGCGGGAGGCGCGCGGCCGGGGGCGCGGGGAGGCGGTGTGCGACGCTACGGCAGGTCGGTCATGCGCGGCAGGCGCCTGCAGCCGAAACCGGTGCGCTGGGACCGCCCGCGCAGCGGCGTAGCGCCCGCGCGGGCGTTGCAGCCTGCGGTGACACGATCCGCCCGCGGCGGTCGAGATGAATCAACCCCGTACCGGCATTCTCGAGAAGCTGGCCGTGCGCCGTCGCGAGGGCCCCGGATTCGACTAGCGCCAAGCGCACCCGCACGAACTGGCGTATGTGAGGCAACAGTCTCTTGACGAAGTTGAGCTGCTCCGACGACCAGTCGCTCCCGGCGACGGGATCTGCGACCCCGAAGATGATGCGCGACTCGAACGGTGCATCCATACGCACGTTCAGCCCATTCTGGAACCCGAAGCGCGGCATCGCCTCGTTGTACATCACCGATTTCGCGAGATCCTGGCCGCGAAACGTGTCCCGGACGTGCGCGATCTGGCCATCCGGGAGTCGGCGCAGGCCCGGGAGATGATCGTCGACCGGGTAGTAGATCCGGAAGTACTCGCGCTCCAAGGCCGTATGGTGCTCTCCGCGGTAGCAGAACCTCACGAAGACGATGTCGATGTCCGCGTTCGACGACTGACTGCTGAACACCAGGTGATTGCCCTTCGACCCGAGGGCTTGGTCGATCAGCGCCGAGGTCGGCAGCCAGAGGGCCTCGTTGAGCGAATCGATGACGCGCTCGAAGGCATCCTGGCGGTTCATTGCATTCGCACTCCGTGGAACATCGGGGCAGCGTCACTGCGCCCGCCGCGCCGAGCGTCGAGTCGTTGCGCGGGCTCGTGCGTCTCCCGGAAGGATGCTACAAGAACGAGAGCCGCTTGCCGCCCTCGGAATCGAGGGGGTGCCGGTCCCGCGATGCCGCGGGCCACGCGCGAAGATGGCGAAGCGGTACAGCTCGCCCTGACGGCCACGGCGATACGGTGGACCGACCAACGGCACGAACGTGCTCAGCCGCAATCGACGAGACCGTCGGTCCGGGCCACCCCGGCGTTGAGTTCGTCACCGGAACCGGTGACGACGGGATCCCGTCGAAGACACAGAACCGCGCCGCCGGAGAATTGCCCGACGGTGGGAACCGTGACCTTCGATTCGCGCTCGACACAGGCATCGCCGACCTTGAGGTGTGGTACCCATCGGCCGTCAGCTGACCGGTGAGGGTGAAGTTGGTGAGTTGTGGACCGGCAGCAGCGTGGGACCGACCGTTGACGGGCGCATCGGCGTGGACGTCTCCGGCCCGGAGACAGGATCGTCACGACATACGCCCAGGGTCGTACTGGGCTTCCTTCAGGTCCAATCTCATCGTGGATGGCGGCGGACTGTATGGAGTTGCAGGGGCCGTGAGCGCCGCGGTGCCGGTGGTGGCAGGCTTGTCCTCCCCCGTTCGGCGAACCGTCAGCGATCCGACCAGCGCGGCAAACGCGGACTGCGGGTGTCAGGCTGGCCAGGCGGGGTCGAACCGGGCGAAGAACGCGGCGGCGGTGTCGCAGCGCACCAGCCAGTCACCGACCTCGGCCAGCCGTTCCGGGTCTGAGATCGGCGCCAGCAGGTCGGCCAGGCGGGCGGCGGTGTCGGCATCGAAGCGCGCCGCCGCCTGCCGGCACAGCAGTGCCCGTTGCTGGTCAACTCCCTGGGTAAGGCCCTGTTCGCGACCTTCTGCAACGCCTTGTGCGCGGCCCTGTTCACGGCCTTCCCGGAGCCACTGCTTGGGCCATTCGGCGACCCGTTCGACCAACGATCGCGGCAGGCGCACAGCGGCGCTCGGTGACCCGACACGATCGCGCCGCATCATTCCGGAGGTGCGGCAGACGCTGCCGACGGTCAACGCGCCGAAAAGCGGATTCCCGCGTTCGCCGGCGGAGTGGGGGCGTTCGCGTCCACCCGGCCCATCACCCGGATCTCCGACTCGTGGACCGGGGTCGGGGTGTAGTCCTGCCACTGCCGGACCGGCGGCGCGCCGGCGTCTCGGCGCAGGATGCGGACGCCGCCGAACTCCCGCTCCAGGGAGTAGCCGGCAACCGCCACCGCGGGGTCGGCCGACAGCACGTGACTGACCGCGGTGGAGAGCGTCGCCAGGTCCTGGCTCACGCCGCGCCCGGTGAACGCGTCGTAGAACGGGATCCGGCGATGCAGATAGTAGTAGCCGGGTAGGCTGTGGTAGGCGCGATCCACCTGCCACACCGCATCGACACCCGAGGCTCGCGCCAGGTACCGGTAGGCGGCGAAGACAGGATCCTGGACACGGCGGCGAATGAAACTCACCTTGCCGGTCTCCTGCGACCAGGCGCGGTACACCTGCTCCTGGTACGGCAGCGCGTTCAGCAGCCCGGCCAGGGACACGCCCAGGCACGCGGCGCCGGCCACGCTCGCCGCCCAGCGCAGCCAGGGCGTACGCCGCACCCTTGCGGACGCCGCCGCCACGGCGCGCGTCGCCAGGTCCGCGCCGAGCAGCAGCCACAGCGGAATCACGACGAAGATGAACCGGTATTCCTTGTGCGCCTGGAGCGAATGAGCCAGCAGCGCGATGGCGATCAGCGCGAGCAGCAGCCCGTAGCGCCGCGGCGCGACCAGGGCCAGCGCGAGGCTCAGCACGCTGAGCCCGCCGCCGCCCAGCGTGAGCCACCAGAGGTACTGATACGGCGGACTCTCGCCCACCCGCCACTCAGCGATGACCATATTGAACTGGAGGTTGGTGAGGTAGGAGTGGAACAGGCCGCGCCCCCAGGTGAGTCCGTCGAGCACGCCGATCGCAAACAGGAGCATCACCGAGGCCAGGACCAGGTGCAGCCGGTCTCGGGTACGCCACAACACGATCCCCAACAGCAGCAACGCCAGAGGGGCGTACTGCAACCTTATCGCCGCCGCCAGCACGGCCAGGCCGGCCCCCTGCCACACCACCCGGGAACCGTCCGCGTTCGGCCGCAGGCACAGCGCCAGCAGTGCCAGCAGCGGCGCGGTCGCCACGAACTCGGTCATCGGCTTGTGTGCGAACGCGACCAGCTCGTACCAGAAGGAGCCGGCCAGCAGTGCCATCCTGGCGGCGGCTTCCCCGAAGTGGCGGCGGCCGGTCCAGTACATGGCCGCCGGAACCGCCAGCGACAGCGCGCACAACAGCAGCTTGACGGCGCCGACGTACCACCACGGCTGCCCGAGGCCGACCAGGTCGAACAGCTTGAGCACCCCCGCCACCACGCCCGGCACCAGCCACGAACGTGCGCCGTAGAAGTACTCCCAGTAGATCACCCCGTTGCCGAACGCCAGCCGATGGGCCGGTTCCAGGTACTGCATTATTTCGTCCGGGTGCAGCACGAAGTCGCCGGACAGGGCCACCGCGGCGCGCGCGGCGAACGCCAGCGCCAGCACCAGCGGCAGGTACTTCCAGGGCTGTTCGTCCCCGGTCCGCCGGTGCACAGCAGCTTCGAGAAACGCCGCCGCGGACGACGCTAAAAAATGCCTCCTCCTGCGCGGCCGCCCCGGGTGCCGCACTCCCGGTGCGCAAACTGCCGCCCTGCCAGTCCCGTTCGGCATGACCCTCGCAACCGAAAGCGTACTACACACGCCGCCGTTACGCTTCCGAGCAGCGCATCAACCCCATGCTCCGTCGGATAGTCTGCTCGGTATTGCACGGTGCGTTCGCGGCCGGATCCAGGACCAGGGCGCGCCCGAAGCTCCGAAGCAAGCGGTGGGGCGAGTTGGCCAACAAGATGGGTACCGTGGTCGAGGACATCGTCGCTCCCAGTGTCCGCCGGCTCGCGCGCGAGGTGTTCGAGTGTGGCGACCTGGTCTACATCGCAGCTATTGGGTGGCCCAGGCCCACGTAGCTGCCATCGTACAACCGGACGAACTACGGCTCACTACCGGCGACATGGTGCCCGTGAGCCGGCCGTTTCGGCGCCACCTGCGTCAACGACATCCCGTTCGTGATGCATGAGCCGGGGCCGCGGCGCCGCGACGCCGCTACCACTCGGCCGCTGGTGCGGCACGAGTCGGCTTTGCGAGAAAACCGCGGCGGTCCGCGTTGATTTTCCCCGGCGGTGTCGAGGGTACCGGCAACGGGGCACTACAGTCGCCCGCAGGAGGCCCTCCCATGAAGTACTCGCTTCTAACCGGCGCAGCCCTGCTGGTCTGCGCCGCCATGATCGGCTGTCGCGCCGCCGTTCCGACCCCGGAGCCGGAGCCCGAGCCGGAGCCGCTGCCCACCCTGCAAGGCACATGGCAGTGGACCGACAGCTACGTCGACGACCGCGACGGCCGCACCTACCGCGAGGTGCAAGTAGTGACGTTCACGGGCGCCGGGCGCTTCATCGCCTACAACGCGGTAGACGCCGACACGGGCGCCCGTATCGACGACTGGCAGGAATCCGGTGGCTGGTCCGCGACCGACACGACGATAACTCGGACGTGGCTTGACGACCATGACGGCGACGACGAAACCCCGGCGATCCGGCGCGAGCAAGTGAAAGCCTACTACTGGCAAGAGGAACGGCAAGCGGTGTTCCTGGCGCCGGGATGGAGCGCGGATGCGGGCGCCGCCCCGCACCGGTACACGCGGGTGGCGGACCCCCTGGCGGCGCTGATCGGTACAACCTGGAACTGGCGCCGGAATGAGGGCTCCTACTCTCTGGCCGGTACGCTCACCTTCAACGCTGACGGCACTTTCGTGGCCGAATCGGTGCGCCCTGAC
Source organism: Spirochaetia bacterium (assembly GCA_965203905.1). Classification (GTDB taxonomy): domain Bacteria; phylum Spirochaetota; class Spirochaetia; order SZUA-6; family Bin103; genus Bin103. The sequence goes on from CBDBDQ010000005.1 coordinate 1,340,395, forward strand.
GACACGCACCGCGTCGAGGGCGCCTACACGTGGGACGCCGAGGCGCTGGCCCTGGTTCCGAGCGATATGACGTTGACCATTACCCCCGCGGACGGCGGCGCACCGTCGACCGAATCGTTCGCGCCGGATGGTCCGTTCCGGTGGGCCGTTGCGCCGACCGACACGCCGACCGCCATCATCGTCTCCGCGCCCCATGTCGACGTGGCGTTCGAGTTTGGCGACTACCGGGACAGGTACGACGCGGCTCCCTGAGACGGCCTGAGACGGTTCCGTGGCGCCCCGGACCACCCCCGGTTCGGTCGGGGGTGGTCGTGAGGCGAGAATGACGCGACTCCGGCGCGCGCCGCGAGTGACCGGAGGCGGAGCAGCGACGCGCGCCGCGAGACCATCCGCTTCTCGCGAGCCGTCAGCGGCACCGTGGTACCGGCGGCCTCGGGCGCCCAAGTGCGTAGCGCGCCGCCGCACTTACCAGTCGCCGCCTGTTTCTTCGGACGCCGTTTGAAGCGCCACCGACGCGCGGCCGTTGTCAGGTATCGGAGGTACCTGAATCATGCTTCACGACGAGAACTACCAGCGCGCCTGTTCGCCTCACCGCTCATGGTCGAGCACCTGCTGTGCGCGCCGATCGCCGCGGTGGGGCCGCGCCTGGCTCTCCATCAGGCCCCGCGCAGCGCTGGTTCGCGGTCGCCATATCCTATCGATGGTTGAACGGCGCGCTCCGCAGGCGTAGGATAGAGTTAAGAGAATCTAGCTGTGCCTTTTACCGTTGAGGACTTTCGAGATTTGACGCGGCTTCTGGAAGCCAAGCCGGAGTGGCGCAGTCAGATCCGCCGCCTGGTGCTCAGCGACGAATTCGCTGAACTGCCGGAGGACTTGGCCGCGCTCCGTTACGCTACCGAGCGCCGGTTCGACAAGATCAGCAAGGCGCAGCAGCAGTTCGCGGAACACACCGCCGCTCTGCGGGAGACCCAGGCTCAGTTCGCGAAAGACCTTGCCGCTCTGCGACGGGACACCGATTCGCGGTTCCAGGAAGTTGCCGCGCAGGTCGGCGAGGTTGCCAGAGAGCTCGCAGTATTGCCCCGTACCACGTTCGGCCTCGTCGATGACGTGGGACGGTTGAAAGGATCCGATCTTGAGCGCCGCTACCGGGAGCGGGCGTACGCCCACTTCGGCAGCTTCATCCGCCGCGCGCGGCTGCTGACCGATGACGAGCTTGCCGATGAGCTCGAGACGGGCGCGGACGACGGCGTGATCACCGAGGCTGACGCGGACGAGGTCATGTGGGCCGACCTGGTGGTTCGTGGCCGGCGCCGCGACTCCGGGAGCGATGTGTACCTGGTCGTGGAAGTCTCATGGGGCGTCGGGCCCGGCGACGTTGAGCGCGCCCTGCGTCGCGCGCGGATTTTCGGGCGCCTGGTTTCCCCAGTGTTGCCGGTAGTGGCAGGAGAGGCCGCGACCGCCGAGGCCGATCGTCGAGCTCGCTCCGGGGGCGTGTGGCAACTGCTTCATGGAAGGGTAGTTGCGCCCGACCAGGTGGCAACCATCGACAAATGACGTCGTGCGCGACCGGAAAGCAGCGAACCTGAACGGGCCCCTTTATACCCGGCAGCTGAGCGCGCCGCCGAGCGCCAGTATCGCTCACGGACAGTCGCTCGGCACCACCGGGCACCACGAGCCCGACAGCTCCGCGTCAAGGTAGGCGATCCGATTGGGGATCGTGACGCTGATCAGGTCGACCATGGCCTCCGTTGCCCGCTCCGCTCGATACCGAACTATCAGGTACGGCACGAAACTCTCCACGAGGTCCTCACGTATCGGACGTCCCCGTAGACTGCGGCTGCCGGACCCAAAAGACGAATCCATCTCGGTCTGGACGGGCGTACCGAGGAAATTGCGCTGTCCATAGGTGCAATGTAGGCAACGAAATAGCGAGGCAGGGACTTTCTTTACCCACAGCCTACCGGAGCCGCGCGCTCGGTCTGGGCATGCGGTAGCCGACCCCGCGCTCGGTCAGGATATAGGTGGGCTTGGCGGGGACATCACCGAGCTTGCGGCGCAGAGTCTTCACCAGGGTGCGCACCCGCTCCGCATGCCCTGGGCCCTACCGGCACTCTCGGCCCAGATGCGGCCGCCGTGGGCATGCCACGTTTCGCCTCGGTGTTGCAAGCGAAATGACCGACATTACCCTTCGACCTCTCGTCCGTACGATGCGCCATCCGCGTGCTCTACATTGCCGTGGTCTGAGGTGCCTGATTCGCCACCTCGCAACCTCCACAATTCTCAGTTTGGTCGTCGGTTGACGAGTTCAATGAGTTCGATAAACCAACTCTGCCACTCTGTCGAAATCTTGGAAAGCTCGACCGTTTTTGCAACTCGAAGAATCTCATCTTGCTGTCTTTGCAGGTCCCGAACTCGATCCCGGATTTCGTTGAGTATGATTCGATCACCGTTTGTCATGAGAATCCCCTTCAAGTCGGCCACCGCGACCACAAACAAAGCACGCAATCTGCGAATCCACCTCGTTCCTCCACGTTCGCCAAGGGGAAACCGGCTGGCGTACACCGCCCTCCGCCTGGACTTCCACCCCTCCACCCCTCACTGTCTCCACCTGTTGAGAGACGGAGGGGTGGGCTATCAACCAACGGAATACTCTATAGGTGAATCGGATGTGGGCGTCTATGAACGACTGGTGGAGCTTGACGGTAGAACAGTGTCTTTGTAGTGAATTATTCCTGCCGCGGTACCCGTCATGGGTATCGCCGCCACTACCGGTCGCCGGGTGCGGGCATGCGGTAGCCTACCCCGCGCTCGTTGAAGATGTAGGCGGGGCGGGCGGGGGCGTCGCCCAGCTTGCCGCGCAGCTTCTTCACGAACGTACGCACCAATTCCGAATCGCCGGTGGGGAGCCTGCCCCACACCTGCCGCAGCAGCGAATCGTAGGTCAATACCCGTCCCGCGTTGACCGAGAGCACCCGCAGCAGTTCGTATTCGGTCACCGTCAGCCGTATCGGCCGCCCGCCCACGGTCACGCGCCGCTGCTCGTAGTCGATCGCCAGGTCGGCCAGCAGGAACGGTTCCGGCCTGGATCGCTTGCGCAGCGCCGCCCGCACTCGCGCCGTCAACTCCGTCGGTGAGAACGGCTTGACGATGTAGTCGGCGGCGCCCGCTTCCAACGCCCGGGCGATCGTCTCGTCCCGGCCGTAGGCGGAGATGAAGATGACCGGAATGTCGGACAGCTCGGGGACCGACTCCAGCAGCTCGATGCCATCGGACCCGGGCAACAGCAGGTCGAGCAGCACCAGCTGCGGCTTCCTGGTCTCGATGAGGTGCGACAACTCCCGCGGATCGCCCGTCATCGATGGGGCGTAGCCGGCCGTGGTGAGCGCGTCGCGGACGTAGTGCAGGGTCAGCGGGTCGTCATCCACCACCAGAATGCCAGCGCGCTCACTGCCGTCGCGGGGCGGGCGCGCACGGATCGGGGCGGCGACAGCCTCTTCGACCGCCGGCAGCGTAAACGTGAACCGCGTCCCCCGGCCCGGCCCCTCGCTCTCGGCCCGGATGCGCCCTCCGTGAGCCTCCACCAGCCCCTTGCAGATAGCCAGCCCCAGGCCCGCCCCGCGACCCAGCGCGCCCTCGTCGCCGCCCACCGCGACGTGCTTGCGGAACAGGTACGGCAGCCGCTCCGGCGCCACGCCCCTGCCTTCGTCGGTAACCGAGATCGCCACCTCGGCGCCATCGTGCAACGCCTCGACCCGGATCGGGGCGGACTCCTGAGAGTACCGCGCGGCGTTGGAGAACAGGTTGTTCAGCACCTGCACGATGCGCCGCTCATCCGCCATCACCCGCGGCAGCTCCGGCGGCAGGTCGATGTGCAGGGTGTGCCGGGCGCCGCCACTCAGGAACGTGCTGCGCGCCTGGTCCACCAGGGCGGACACCTCCACGGGACCGAGGTCCACCGACAGCGTGCCGGTGTCAATGTGCGTATTCCGGTGAAAAAAGCCACCCATTCCGGAAATAAAAAGCCACCGGGGAGTGGTCCGACCCTGCACCAGCCAGTATAGCGGGGTGGCTTTTTTGAATCAATCTGACAGTGCGCTCAGAGCGCTCAGAGGGGGTTAAGAGCGGTAACGGCCACTTGGCCGGAGTCCTCCAGGGTGGCCTGTTGCCGGTGCCTGGTACACCGCCCTGGCTGAGGAGACTGCATCGGCGGTGGTTGGATCTGTGTAAGCGACACCGTGATGCGCTGGAGAGTAGCATCTGGCTGGCGGAGCGCCGTGTCGAATGGTTTGTTCGAGGTGCAGGCGTGGCGAATCGCGCGGGCCAGCGGCGCTGAGAAACGGCGTTGACGGGCATTTTTCGGATGTTCGGGGGTACCCTGGAGTACCGCCGCGGGTTGGGAAGGGCCTCAGGGGGCCGCTGAGAGGCTGACTCTGACGCCGAGCGGCGCGCTGACGGCGAAACGGCGGTGGCGGCCGGCGGCGGAGGGGTGCGAATGCCGCGATCGCGGGCGCGACGGTGTTCATGCTGGCGTGCTGCCGCGACCTCGACCGGTGGCCCGGCGGCAGGCAGCGGTAGTCGGCGCGGAACAGCAACCGGCGACCGCACGCGGTGCCTTCGATTTGTGGGTCCAGGCGGAGCCGGTGCGGGCGGACCGCGCGGGCCAGCGGCGCTGAGAAACGGCGTTGACGGGCATTTTTCGGATGTTCGGGGGTACCCTGGAGTACCGCCGCGGGTTGGGAAGGGCCTCAGGGGGCCGCTGAGAGGCTGACTCTGACGCCGAGCGGCGCGCTGACGGCGAAACGGCGGTGGCGGCCGGCGGTAGAGGGGTGCGAATGCCGCGATCGCGGGCGCGACGGTGTTCATGCTGGCGTGCTGCCGCGACCTCGACCGGTGGCCCGGCGGCAGGCAGCGGTAGTTGGCTCGGAATAGCAACCGACAATCGCTCGCGGGGTGCCCTTCGATTGCGGGTCCAGGCGGACGCCGGTGTGGCGGACCGCGCGGGCCAGTGGCGCTGAGAAACGGCGTTGACGGGCATTTTTCGGATGTTCGGGGGTACCCTGGAGTACCGCCGCGGGTTGGGAAGGGCCTCAGGGGGCCGCTGAGAGGCTGACTCTGACGCCGAGCGGCGCGCTGACGGCGAAACGGCGGTGGCGGCCGGCGGTAGAGGGGTGCGAATGCCGCGATCGCGGGCGCGACGGTGTTCATGCTGGCGTGCTGCCGCGACCTCGACCGGTGGCCCGGCGGCAGGCAGCGGTAGTTGGCTCGGAATAGCAACCGACAATCGCTCGCGGGGTGCCCTTCGATTGCGGGTCCAGGCGGACGCCGGTGTGGCGGACCGCGCGGGCCAGTGGCGCTGAGAAACGGCGTTGACGGGCATTTTTCGGATGTTCGGGGGTACCCTGGAGTACCGCCGCGGGTTGGGAAGGGCCTCAGGGGGCCGCTGAGAAGCCGACCCTGACGCCGAGCGGCGCGCTGACGGCCAAACAGCGCTGCCAGACGGTCGTGGAGGGGTCCGCATGCCCGAGATCGCCGCCGCGACGGTGCTCGTTGCTGCCGCGACCTCGTGGTGGACCACGGAGCGCCGCGCGCGGCAGCACGGCTCCTGCCCGGCGCGGTCGTGGCGCCGGCCGGGGCGCTATCCCAGCGGCTCGGCTGGATCCCGGTTGGCGCGCTCGGCATACAGCTTGCGCACCGAATCTCCTTCCAGGTCGATGCGGTGGGCGCCGTGCACGAGGCGATCACAGATCGCGTCGGCGATGGTGGGCTCGCCGATCACCTCATGCCAGGACGACACCGGCAACTGCGACACCATCAGCGTCGAGGCTCGACCGTGGCGATCTTCGAGCATCTCCAGCAGTGCCAGCCGCGCCAGTGCGTCCAGCGGCTCCAGCGCAAAGTCATCGATGATCGTCAAAGCCTGCTTGCTGATCTTCTCCAGCTCGCGGACGTAACTGCCGTCAGCCTTGGCCAGGCGCAGTTCCGCGAACAGCCGCGAGGACGCATGGTAGCCGACCCGGAACCCGCGCAGACACGCCTGGTGGCCCAGTGCGGAGGCCAGGAAGCTCTTCCCGGAGCCACATTTGCCGGTGATGATCAGGTCCTGGTGGTGCTGCACCCAGCGGCAGTCGGCCAGCCGCAGCAACTGGTTCCGGTCCAGGTTGCGGCGCAGTGCGAAGTCGACCTCCTCGATGGCGGCCGGGTAGCGAAAACGGGCCGCCTTCAGCAGCCGCTTCAGCCGCCGCTCATGGCGGTCGTCCCACTCGGCATCCACCAGGTGAGCCAGCAACTCGTCGGCGGTCCACTGGCCCTGGGTGTCGAGGCTGGTGCGCAACGCCCGCGCCATGCCGTGCAGGCGCATCTGGTCGAGCTTGTGGAGGGTAGCTTGGTTATTGGTCATCGTCGGACCCCCCTCAGTGGTAGTAGCGGCTGCCACGCACGTTGTCATGGCTGGGGAAGCTCAGCGGCTGCTGCTCTTGCTCCTCCTCCAAGCCCAGCTTCAGCATGTTCTGAATGCGGCGGTAGGAGCACAGACCGTAGGACAGCGCCCGCCGGCAGGCGCGATCGAGCCGCGCTGCGCCGTAGCTCTTCTCCAGGTTCAGGATGCCGAGGCAGGCACGGAACCCCTGCGGCGGGTACTTGGCGTCCCCTAGCACCTGCTCGATCACCGCCTCGACGTTGGGGCCGAGCGCCCGTCCCCAACGCAGAAATCGTTCCGGACTCCACTCGGCGTACCAGCGGTGCTGCGGCGGCATGTGGTCGGGCAGCGTGGTGTAGCCACCCGGACGGCGATCACGCTGGTACTCGGCGATGCGCACGTTGTCGTAGTAGATCGTGACGGTGCGCTCGTCGTACAGCAGTTTCACCTTGGTGCGCGGATCGCGGGTGCGTAGTTGCCAGGGCACGCTGTAGTGGTGCCGGTCTTCGCGCAGCTCGACGTGATAGTTGAACCCGACCGTCACTTCGCGGGTCTGCTGCAGCGGGAAGTGGTGCGCAGGCAACGGCGCCAGGGCCGGCTGCTCGATCTGCTCGAACAGCTCACGGCGTGAGTAGGGCAGCCGCTGAAAGCGGCGCCGGTTGTGCTGCTCGAGCAGCGGCCTGATCGCCGCGTTGAGCGCCTCGAGCGAGTGGAAGGTACGATCACGCAACGGGGCGTAGATGCGCTGATAGGTCAGCCGCACCGCGTTCTCGACCAGAGCCTTGTCCCGTGCCTGGCGGACGCGGGCGGGCATGATGACGAGCCCATAGTGCTCGGCGAACGCGTCGAAGGTGGGATTGATGCCCGGCTCATAGGGGTCTGAGCGGCTCACGGCGCTGCGCAGGTTGTCCGGGATGATGACCTGCGGGCAGCCGCCGCAGTAGCGCAGCGCGCGCTCGTTGGAGCGGATCCAGTCCTCGCTCTGTTGCGTGGCGCTGGCCTCCACGTAGGTCAGCTCGCTGGCCCCGAGGATCGCGACGAAGGTTTCCACCGCCTGCTCCTTGCCGCCCTCCGGGTCCACGATCGCCAGCCGGTCGCCGGCGTAGTCGACGAACAGCTTCTCGCCGGCCTTGTGGTCGATGTGCATGGCCACCTCGGCGCTCTTGCGCCAGCGGTGGAAATGGTGGCAGAACTGGCTGTTCTGATAGCCGTCCGGGTGTTCGCGCAGGTACTCCTCCCAGAGCAACTGCAGCGTCACTCCCTTGCGCCGCAGCTCCTTGACCATCATCGGAAACCGCTCGACCAGCCGCTCATAGCGCGCGTTGGTGCGCGCCGCACGATTGCCCTCCAACACGCTCAGCAACTCGCTGTCGGGCAACTCCTGCGCCTGCTCCCAGGTCAGTCCGCTGCCGCGGAAGCACTCCAGGTACTTCGCCACCGCGGTGCGCGACACCTGCAGCGCGCGGCCAATCGCTCGCTCACTCAGACCGGTGGTCACCCCGTAGCGGATGACCTCCTTGATCTTCTCCATGTTGATCCTCCTGCGTGCCATGCATCTCCCTCCGGTACGGATCGGGAGAGCGTAGTGGAGGATCGGACCAGACCCCGTCCGGGCAGCAGCCTCAAATTGGCTTTTTTCCGCCGGACGGGTGGCTTTTTATTTCCGGACGGCTGGCTCCCTTATAATCGGATCAGTGGCTCTTTTGCACCGGATTCTGCAAATGCGACCGGCATCGAGCAGATCCCTGATCAGGCCGTCCATGTAATCGGCCTGCTGGTCGATGATGCGGAAGAACTGCCGCACCTCGGCCGGGTCCACCACGCGCAGGTTGCCCAGCGCAGTGGCCGCCAGCCCCTTGATGGAGCTCAACGGCGCCCGCAACTCGTGACTCACCATCCCCAGGAACTCCGCCCGCTGGCGCTCCAGCTCCTCCAGCGGTCCCAGGTCCTGAAGGGTCACGACCAACGACTCGACGGTACCGCCTTCGAACTTGATCGGCGTCGCGTTCATCAGCGTCGTCACGCTCCTGCCGTCGTCCACCGACAGTACGATTTCCTCGGCGCGCACCGTGGTGGCGCTGCGCAGCGCCGCCGCCAGGGGGAACTCGTCAGAGTTGATCTCCTGCCCATCGGCGCGCCGGCAGGTCACCACCTGTAGCAGCTCCTCCATTGTCTGCCCCGGATCGAGCAGGTCCCTGACGATCCGCCGCGCCTCCTGGTTGTGCGAGACCAATTGCGCGGTCCTGGCATCGAACACCACGACGCCCACCGGGGAGGTGTCGATCAGGGCCTCCAGGTCGGCCCGCACCCGCTGCTCGTCGCGGTGCGTACGGGCGTTGGCGATCGCGGTCGCGGCCTGCGAGGCGAACAGCACCAGCACCTCCTCGTCCTCGCCCGAATACTCCTGTCCTTCTTCCTTGTCGCCGAGAAAGAAGTTGCCGATCAGCACCCCGCGATGGCGCATCGGCGTTCCCTGGAAGGTCTTTGCGGTTATGAAGTCCGAACGAAAGCCGAGCGACTGCACGTAGGCGGGCAGGTCCCGCACGCGCAGCGGGGAGGGCAGATCTCGCAAGTGTTTGAACAGCTTCATTCCGTCCGGCCAGTCCTTCAACCCCCGGCGCTCCTCCGGCGTGAGGCCGCACATGAGAAGGTCATCCAGTTTCCCCGCCTCGTCGACGGTGGTGATCAACGCATAGCGGGAGCCGGTGAGAGCGCGCGCGTTCTCGGCGATCTCGTGCAGGACGGTGTCGATATCGAGGCTCGCGCTGACGCGCAGCGCCGCCGCGCTCAGGTTCGAGATACGGTTGCGCAGCGCCTCATTCTCCCGGCCGAGCTCGTCTGCACTCTTCAATGGGCCCATCCCCGTCGCGCCCCGTCGCCATGCGGTTCGACTTCACCGGGGTGCGCACTGGTGCTGCCGAACCGTCCCATTTGGGCGAGTCCCAACGGGAATCAACAATATCGCCACTGTTTCTATCCCATTATACACACTATGATCACCATGTTCCTCCTACAATCTCGATATGATCGCGATTGGTCACGCGGGGCAGGATGCAACGCGATGCCTATTTGAGGTCGAGCACGAAACGCGTGGCCGCCCCCGGTGGCGGGCGGGCGGCCGTGTCCGGATGCGACAGACGGACACTTGCATCCTGCACGGTATTGCCGTACATACGCGGCACATGATCGTCCGTTCCATTCGCCATCGGGGCCTGCGCCAGCTCTACGAGAACGACTCGTCCCGGCTGCTGAAACAGGACCTCGTGGAGCGGGTGCGCGGCATCCTGGCCGCGCTGGCCATGGCGGACAACATGGAGGGGTTCATTTGATGACCAGCGGCGGCATCAAGATGGGGATGGCTCCCCCGCATCCCGGAACCTTCATCCGCATCGAGGCCCTTGAGGAGTTGGGGTTGAGCGTTTCCGCGGCGGCGCGGATTCTGGGCGTGCGCCGTGCGACGCTCTCCGACGTGCTGAACGGCAACGCGTCGCTTTCGCCGGAAATGGCGATGCGGGTCGAGAAGGCGTTCGGTCTCAGCATGGACCTGCTGTTGCGGATGCAGGCATGGCACGACGCCATGCAGATGCGGGCGCGGGCCGACGAAATCGACGTTCAGCGGTATCAGCCGGCATGAGGGTCAGCCGTCCGCCACCTCGAATGCGGTGACGTTGCGCGTCTCGCGGCTGAACTCCGCCGCGGCTTCCGCCGGCGTTGGTGGTCCCGGTGTGGTCGCGGGCCGACACGGCGGCGGTGCTGCCGAGCACCTCGAATTGCGCGCTGCACTGGGTTCAACGCGTTCTACGAAGCCCGCCGCGGTTGTCTTGCCGTACCGACACGCCTATCCTGGGACGGATAGGGACCGAGAGCCGTGGCTACGCTTGCACAATGGACACGGAACCTCGAACAGCGGGTGGATAGTCTGGAGATCAACCTGGCACGCTCTAAGGCCATCGGCGACGAGGCCGATGCTCAACCTGCAGGCGGTACGGAGCCGCCCCGCGGCTACCTGACCGCGCTGGTGTAGCGTGCCGGTCTGAGCTTGCCATGGCATCACGTGGACCGCGCCCGGGGCGCTTCATTCTCAACTGCGAGCCGTCCGCCGGCGCCGACACCGACTGGACCTACGAGGACGCCGTCGCGGCCGGGGTCGTCGCGGCTGCCGCGGCCCGTTCGGCCGTCGACCTGCGCCGCCCCGACTGGCCGGTCAGCGACCAGGGAACTACCGGCGCCTGCGTCGGTTTCGCCACCGCCGGCGGCGTGCTTCACTGGCACTACTGGAAGGCGGGTCTGCTGCCGCCCGGCGAACGCCCCTCGCCACGCTTCATCTGGATGGCCAACAAGGAGACCGACCGGCTCACCTCCTTCCCCACCACCTTCATCGATTCCGCCGGCACCCAGACCAAGCTGGCGCTGCGCATCGCTCGCCGCTACGGCTGCGTTCTGGAGAGCACGTTGCCGATGAGCGGCAGGCTCAGCTCCCTGAGCACCGCGGCGTTCTATGCCCGAGCCGCCAAGTACCGCATCGCCAGCTACCACAACCTGCGCCGCAACCTCTCCCGGTGGCGCCGCTGGCTCTCCAACCAGGGACCGATTCTGGCGCGCGTGGCGGTGGACCGTACCTGGGACCGGGCCACGCGCACCCACGGCGAGTTGGAGGTGTATCGACCGGACACCGAGCGCGGCGGGCACGCGGTGTGCCTGGTGGGATACACCGAGCACGGCTTCATCGTGCGCAACAGCTGGGGCGCGGGCTGGGGCGACGGCGGCTTCGCCTACGCCGCCGACGACTACGCCGCCGACGCCATCACCGAGGCCTACGGCGCGGTACTGTAACGCCTACCCGGTCGCCTTAGTCCATCGATTTGTCTTGCGGTTGATTGCGGCGCCGGCGGTCCACTTGCCGGGTCAGTCGGCCGCGGAGCGCAGCGACCATGATCAGGAGTGACATCACCCCGAACACGGCTGCCAGGGCGAGAAGGTCTGGATCGATCAAAGGACTCCTCCCGGTAGCCCCTCCCAGTCCCATGGTCGGCAGGCCGAATGCAAGGCTTTACCGTGGGGCCGAAAGCACACCTCTGTGCAGCCGGCAGGGCGTGCAGGAGCGCCTGCAGCGGGTCTGGGTCGATCTCGCAACCGGCTATGACCTGGATGGCATCCACCACGACTTCATCCGGCTTGCCACCTCGGCGTACGACTACTCCCGTTCCTCCCTGCAGCAGTTCCAGTCCTGGGTGCGGCCCTGGTCGACGCCCAGCGGTACGAGGAACTGGCGGCCGCATTGCCGGACGACCCCTACGCCATGACCGACGCGCTGCCCGAGTTGTGGGACCGCTTCCGCCGCGACCGTGACCGCTGGCTGGCCGGCGCCGCAGGTTCGCGCATGCGCCGCATGCGCCGGCACCGGTTGCCCGGGATCGCCTCCGCGGGTCACAATGAGGCGTGGGGAACCGCGGGGAACGGGGTTGCCATCCCGCACTCCACGATTATCTTCTTGGGTATATCTTCTTGTGTAACGAAGTAGGTTGAGGAAATGAGAACTACGAACCGGTGGCGCACCAGCGCTGTGGATCGCCAGCCAGCTCTCCGACGCGCCGCGGGCGCCGGGCTCTTGATCGTCGCTGCCCTGCTGCTCTCCTGCGCGTCAGAGCCTCCGGCGGTGCTTCCGGCCGAGACCACCGCCGAAGAACAGCCGCCTCCCGCGCGGCAGTTCGACGAGGTGCGGGCGCTGTGGGTGGCGCGTACCTCGCTCGACAGTCCGGCCGCGGTGCGAACGCTGGTGGAGCAGGCAGCCACCAGTGGATTCAACACGCTGTTCGTCCAGGTGCGCGCCCGCGGCGACGCGCTGTACCGCTCGCTGCTGGAGCCGCCCCCGGAGTTCCTGCGCGACCAACCGGGGTTCGATCCGCTGCAACTGGTAATCGAGGAAGCACACGCACGCGGGTTGGCGGTGCATGCGTGGGTGAACGCGTACCTGGTCTGGGGCCCCACGGATCCGCCCGGCGACCCGAGCCACCTGGTGAATGCCCACCCCGAGTGGCTGGCCGTGCCACGGGCCCTGGGCCGTCAATTGTACGATCGCGACCCGTACGATCCGACCTACGTGCAGCGGTTGATCGACTACGCGGCAGCCAACAGCGGGGTGGTTGAAGGACTGTATACCAGTCCGTCGCACCCGGATGTCCAGGAGCGCCTGCAGCGGGTCTGGCTCGATCTCGCAACCGGCTATGACCTGGATGGCATCCACCACGACTTCATCAGGTTTGCCACCTCGGCGTTCGACTATTCCCGCTCCTCCCTGGAGCAGTTCCAGGCCTGGGTGCGGCCTCTGATCGACGCGCAGGGGTACGAGGAACTGGCGAGCGCAGTCGGGGATGACCCCTACGCCATGGCCGACGCGCTGCCCGAGTTGTGGGACCGGTTCCGCCGCGACACCGTCACCGACCTGGTGCGCCGCGTCTACCGCGACGTAAAGGCACGGCGCCCCGAGCTCGTGGTCTCCGCGGCGGTGCTCCCCGATTGGCGCTCCGCGGCAATCTGGCAGTTTCAGGATTGGTCGTCCTGGTTGACGGACGACATCATCGATGTCGCCGTCCCGATGGCGTACACCGGCGACGACGACCAGTTTCAGGGCTGGGTCGGCGCGGCCCTGGCCACGGCCGGAGCATCCGACCGGGTGTGGGCCGGCGTCGGCGCCTACCGCAACCCGGTGGAACATACGGTACGCCAGATTGACCTGGCACGCGCCATCGGCGTCGGCGGGGTCGCCGTGTTCGCCTACCACCTGGCCTCCGCCACTCCGCCTCCTGCAGGCGCGACGCCATCCCTGGAGCGAATCGGCAACGCCGCCTTCCGCTGAGCTGCCCATGCTGCTCCGGTAGTGCCCGCACTGCCGCCGAGACCTTCTTGGCGGCCCTCCCATTCCCTCTGTGGTCGATCAGCAGGTGCGCGTAGCGCGCCACGGCCAGGTGCGTTCGGACGCCACCGAAGGGCGTCTGTCGTCCTTTTGATCTACTCCAAATGAGGGGCGCGGCGAACCTTCCAATCTCCATAAACTGACGTGCGCGCGCAACAACTCGATGGCACAGCCAACGCGACGCACCCGTTTGCTGCCAGAGAAACAAAGGATTGCAGGCGCACCGTTGCCGACGAGTGAGCCGGATCGGAGGACTACGGCGTGGATTCCAACCTGTCGGCGGGAAGTGCGTTTTCATGAGCGACTAGGACCGCGCTGCTCATGGGACATTCCTAGTGGACCTTGGCCGCAAACACCGCTTCCCCGACGGCGCCCACTGCCGCGCGGCCTTCCTTCTGGTGGTCTGGCTGGTTGCCGCGGCTGGCGCTGCGAGAGCCCAGCAAACGGCCGTGTGCAGCAACACGCCTGCAAGCAACCAGCGGGTCGAGTGCAAGGAGGATTCCGATTCGACCAGCGCCATCGACATCGACCTGGCAGGCGTCAGCATCGAAACAACGACTGACCATAAGCAGGGAGTTCATGGCGAGCATATGGGCGCAGGAAACGTCGCTATCGATGTCGCAGCTTCCAGCGGGGGAGATCGCAGCATGGTCACCACGTCAGGGGCCGGGGCAACGGCAATTCAGGGCGCCCAGTATGGTACCAGTGGCGACGCTGCGATCTACCTCGAAGATACCACCATTACGACCGCGGGAACGAACGCCATGGGGGTCTTTGGGATCATTCAGCAACCGAACTCGCAGGGCAATGTCGTTATCGATGCCGACGCCGTGGATATCACGACAACGGGCGTCAATGAGTTCCGTTCGTACGGTTTCGGCCTTTATGGCCGCAATCAGGCCAGCGTCGGAAATGTCAATATCGACGCCCGAAGCTACACCTATCACGGGACCGGTTATGGCGTCTTCGGATGGCGCGACGAAGGTGGGCGCGGCTCCGTTACCATCTCCGTCGAGGATTCGGATATCACGACCACCGGTACCTCGGGTCAGGGCATTGAGCGGCGTGGCCTGGACAGTCACGGCATCTACGCGAGGCAATTGTCGGAGGACGCTACGACCGGCGATGTCATCGACATCGACGTAAAGAATACCATCATCACTACGGAAGACATGCGCAGCCACGGCGTCAGTGCCTGGAGCATAGGGCCTGCGGCGATTGACATCGACCTGGAGGACGTAACCATCCGTTCGGAATCTACCGACACGGACACCCATCCGCCGCACCTCTTCGACACGCTGTCCCATGGCGTCTTTGCCAGGAATGCTCCCTATCTGACGAGCGGTAACACCGGCGATATTCGCATCACGGACACCGGCGGCGATATCATCACGAAGGGTACGCAGTCCTACGGCATTGGTGCGCTTCATGAATCCGCGGTCGACGACACCGACAGCTTGACCAGGGACAACGAGGGCGGCATCACGATTACGACCGTCAGAACAGCCATCGACACGAGTGGTCCCAATTCCCCCGCCATCCATGCCGAGCATCAAGGCAGCGGAGACATCTGGATCATCCCGCAAGGCGTCGACATCGAGACCACGGGCCTTGACGGCTACGGCGTCGGTGGCCTGCATGAGGGCACCGGCGACATCAGCCTTGACGTCGGCTACAGCATCCTTCAAGAAGATGAAACAACCACCGTCGTATACAGCGACATCACCACGGCGGGAGAGAGTGGCTCCGGCGTTTACGGCCGCCACACCGGCGCCGGCGACATCACCATCGATGTTGAATTTGCCGACATCACCACGACGGGTGCCAAAGCCTCAGGCATCGAAGCGTTCATTGGTCATACGGATCTGGAGACCGATGACCCGCCGTCGGCGGCCGGCAACATCGACATCGACGGTGGTTTTTTTGTGACCATCGAAGCGGTCTTCCACGGTGTTTTTGTCCGTCATAGCGGAGGCGCGGGCCGGGTCGACATCGACTTGACGTCCCCGGATATAACCACGACAGGAACCTTCGGCAGCAATGGCGTCTACGTGTGGCGTCAAGGGACCGACACCGGCCCCGTGAACGTGACCGTCAACCGCTCCGACATCATTACGGAGGGTCGTTCGTCTCACGGAGTCTTCGTCGACCATCAAGGAAAGGATACCGCCGACATCTGCATCATCGTTGATGGCAGCAGCGTCGGCGACATCGAGACCGCAGGTTATAACTCCTACGGTGTCCGCGGCTTTCGCAACGGAGGCCTCGATAGTGTTGGCACGGGCACCGTCAAGATCGACGTTCGAGATCTTCGGATCACCACGACAGGTTCCAGGGGTCGCGGCATCGATGCCTACCATACCGGTACCGGCGATATCGACATCGACGTCGAAGGTGGCAGCATCAACACATCGGGCGAGCTGGCCTATGGAATCAGAGCTCGACATCAACCCATCGCCAAGGACGAAGACGACAACTTCATCCTGAGGGATGGCGATATCACGATCGACCCCACGAACGTCACCATCACCACAAGCGGTGTCGCTGCCGATGGCATTCAGGGTTATCACCAAAGCCGGGGCGACCTCATTATCAGACCGCAAGACGCCATAATCAGGACGCTGAGCCGGGGTATCTACCGGAATACCGGGACCTTGGCGAACGGCATCTATGGCATTCATACCGGTGTCGGCGACCTGGAGATCGACGCCCGCGGCGGTACGATCAGGACTCGCGGAACCTATTCCTACGGCATCCAGGGTCGCCATTCGGGGGACGGCGATGTCGGCATCACCACTGACGACAGCCATTCCATCATCACGCGGGGCGCCAACGCCCACGGCATCGTGGCCTACCACTTCGGTACGATGGACTCCAGGGCCATGGCGGTAACGGTCGATGGGACGGTGGAGACCAGAGGGGCGGGCGCGAATGGCGTCCAGATCGGCGCGCTCGATTCCAACGGAGTCCCGGAGCGGGTAGCCGGGTTGGACGCGGAGGGCTACCTCCGGCAGAGCGTCACGGTGAACGACTCGGTCCACGGAGGCTCGGGTGACGCGGCGGGTGTCTTTCTGGCTGGAGGCGGCCGGGTGTACATCGGCCCGGCGGGAACCGTCGGCGCGGATTCCGACATCGCCATTCGCGCGTCAGGCGGCTCGCCCAAGCTATACGTCGACATGGATCTCAACGGCCGCCGGCTGGCGGCGGTCATCGGGGACGACTGGATCATCAACGACGGCGGTGAGACCACCATCGTGGTCAACGACGTGAAGCTGCATGACGGCGCTACCGGCAGCACCGGAATGAGCGCTCCCAACGGCGCATGGGACGTGATGGTAAGGGAAGATGGCCTGACCGTGGATACCAGCACCAGTCCGTGGACCATCTCAGCGCGATCGACCGGGACCATCAACGACCGCGACTTCAACTTCGAGGATTTCACCGGGGAAGACGACACAACGCCACCGCCTCCGCCGCCGCCGCCGCCGCCTCCTCCGCCGCCGCCTCCTCCGCCGCCGCCGCCTCCTCCGCCTCCTCCTCCTCCTCCGCCGCCTCCGCCGCCTCCTCCGCCTCCGCCTCCGCCTCCGCCGCCGCCGCCGCCTCCTCCGCCGCCTCCGCCGGAACCGCCGGAACCACCGGAGCCGCCAGAACCGCCGGAGCCGCCAGAACCACCAGAACCGCCAGAACCACCAGAACCGCCGGAGCCACCGGAACCGCCGGAACCGCCAGAACCACCGGAACCACCAGAACCGCCAGAGCCGCCAGAACCGCCGGAGCCGCCAGAACCGCCAGAACCGCCAGAACCACCGGAACCACCAGAGCCGCCAGAACCGCCAGAACCACCAGAGCCGCCGGAACCGCCGGAACCACCAGAACCACCGGAGCCGCCAGAACCGCCAGAACCACCAGAACCGCCAGAACCGCCGGAACCGCCGGAACCACCAGAGCCGCCGGAACCGCCAGAACCGCCAGAACCACCGGAACCGCCGGAACCACCAGAACCACCAGAACCACCAGAACCACCGGAACCACCAGAACCGCCAGAGCCGCCAGAACCGCCAGAGCCGCCAGAACCGCCAGAACCGCCAGAACCGCCAGAGCCGGAGGGTCCCTTCATTGAAGAGTTCGCGCCCCGCGCAGCCCTTTATGAGGTCCTGCCAGACTTTCTGCTGCGTCTGATGCGGCCCACGCAGATGTGCCCCTCATCCGCGGGCTGGGGCATAGCGGGCCGGATATCGGGCGGTAACGGGTCATACACAGCGCGACGCTCGACGGTGGGTGCGTCGTACGACTTCGACCGTCTGGATACCAAGGCGGGTGTGAACCTCGGCCTTGGCAGCGAGGTAACTGGAGGGGCTTCGGCGCGCTACCTGAGCAGTACGGCGAACGTTTCCGCTCCCACGGGGGGAGGAACGATAACCGCCCAGGGGGTCGGCGCCGTGGCCGGCGTTTTCTGGCACAGCGAGAGCAACTTCTACGCCGCCGGCTGCGGTTCTCTGGTGTACTTTGGTGTGGACTTCGACTCCAACAAGCGTGGCAGGCTCAAGACCGGCGCCGCGGCCACCGGGCACTCTCTGGGTGCTGAGTTGGGGTATGGGTTGGGCCTCGGCGCACACCTCGGCGTGACGCCTCATGCGTGGGTCTATTGGCCGAACATCGCCGTGGACGACTTCACGGACGCGGTGAACTCACGCGTGTCGGTAAATGCCGCCGATCGCTTGATCGGCGGCATTGGGCTGGCGTTGGAGAGCACGCACCATTCGGGGACTGGAGAGATCTCGCTGCGTGGTGCGCTGGGCCTGGAGCATATCTTCGGTGGCACCGAGACGATCGCCGTGGTATCGGGAGAGAATCTGGTGTCGGTGGCAGCCGAGAACGGGATTTGGATTGGTCTTGACAGCGCCTATCGGCAGGAAGACTTCTCCCTCGGCGCGGGTCTAAGGTCGGCGCTGCAGTTTGGCACCGATACCCAGTCATACTCCGGCTACCTCAGGTTTGGAGTGCATTTTTAGGAAGTGAGGAGCGCGAAGTCCAGGGTGTCTCGACACCCGTGGCAGCGCACTGCGGAGAGTTCATTGTGAGCGAGAAGAACGGGGATACCGTCTCAGTTTGTCGACCTGACGACGCATGGGTACGGCTCGCAGGCCGACTGGAGGAGATCTCCGATCACTTACTCCTGGACGCCGCTCGCGATCCGTCGGGTGCCAACGCCGTCTATCGACAGACGGCGTTGGCCGTAGCGTCTCTGGCCGTCAAGGTGCGTAACACATCCCTACTTCTGAACTGATTTACGCCGGCGGAGACCGAGCTCACGGTCTCGCGACAATTCGAGGTGGCGCCTGCCGAGAACCCGCGACCAGGCGGCGACCGATTTCGGACGGTACCGGACGGGGCATTCATCCTGCTGGACTACTGCAAATGAGGGGCGACCTTTCCGTCGAACGTGGTAGGCTGCAACGCCGTATGGACACTGCGGGATGGCATTCGAGCGCGTGGCGAATTGAGCGGTATCTGACCGTTCTGCGGCGTGAGGTTGCACAAGCCGTCTTGCGGCTGCGGCGCTGGCGTCGTGACCTGACGTGCTCCGTGGAACGCCGCCGTGACAAGCGGCGTGCAGGCTCGTTCCGGTGATGCCGTCCAAACCGCCGACCGGTTCCATCCCTTCGCCGGCGGACGCTGCGAACGCCGCCGAGCAGTTCTACGCCAATTCCTCCCTTGGCCTGAACCAGTGGTGGCGGTGGGTCGCAGGCCTGCTCATCATCCTCGCCGCCTGGCTGGGACTGGGGATCCTCATACAATTCGCCGGCTGCACCGTTCTGGCGCGCACCAACGCCTTCGCAACGACCTGCGGCGACTCCACCGTCGCCCGGCTGTTCCTGGGTGGCCTGGGGTTCGCGACCGGCATCGCCGGTGCCTGGCTGGCGGCCCGGGCGCTGCACCGGAAGGAGTTCAGGCGGTTCCTCACCGGGCGCAAGTCGTTCGCATGGCGGCGCTACCTGTTCGGCGTGCTGGTAGCGCTGATCGTCTCCCTGGCCACCTTCCTGGTCAACCGGTTCATCCTCCGGCTGGAAATGACGTTCCAACCGCCGGGTGCCGAGTTCCTGATCTTTCTGCTGTTCGCGATCGTGCTGGTTCCGATTCAGTCCGGCTTCGAAGAGGTGTTCTTCCGCGGCTACATTCTGCAGGGGTTGATGCGGTTGCTGGGCAGCAGGGTTCTGCTGGTCATCGCCGCGGGGGTGGCCTTCATGCTCCCCCATCTTGCCAATCCGGAACCGCTGAAGTACGGGTTCGCCCCCTACGCCCTCGCCCTGCTCTCCTCCGGGGTCTTCTTCAGCATCATGGTGCTGCTCGACGGCGGCATCGAGGTGGCGGCCGGCTACCACGCGATGAGCAATCTGTTCATGGGGATGGTCGCGAACACGGCGGCGGCCGCGATCGAAAGCCCCGCCCTGTTCCTGATCCAGAGCGACGCCTTCCGCCTGTTTCCCGACATCTTCATCAGCGTCCTGGGCTTCGTGCTCGCACTGACGATCCTCAACCTGAAGTACCGGTGGCTGCGCGGTCAGGGCACAAACGCCTCGCAGCAGGGCATATAGCACGCAACTCGGCACAAAGCCGCCGCTGGCTTTGGCGGTCGCCGTCGCGAAGCGATCTGCCCAGCATCCTCCAATTGGAGGATAGACCGGTCGATCCGACCCGACTATAAGTGGACCAAAGTGGACTCGGGTTACCGCAACTGAGGGAGCTCGCGGGGTAGACAGCGTCCGCCGGGGTGGTCCGCCGGGGTGGAAGTGAATTGAGTCAGCAGGATGCACTCGATCGTATCGTGGGCTCGCTCAACGAGGCCATGCTCGACGACGGCCTCTGGCCGGAAACCTCCGCGCTCCTCGACGAGGCCTGCGGGGCCAGGGGCAGCATTCTCTTGTTCGGGGGCGGGGCCTTGACCGAGAACTCCGAGATCTACTTTGCGAAATGCTACCAACGGGGGGTAGAGCGCTCGGAGTGGCGCCGCGAGTACTTTCGGCACTACTTCCCGACCGACGAATGCCTGCCGCGACTGGCGAAGCTCCCGGACTCCAGGATCGTTCACGTTGCCGACCTCTTCAGCGACGACGAACGGAAGACGTCGCTCACCTATACCGAGGCATTGCGGCGCTACGGGGCTCAGAATGGGCTGGGCGTACGTCTGGACGGCCCCGGCGGCGCGCACATTGTCTGGGGGATTGGGGATCCCGTTGATACGAGCGGCTGGTCGTCATCCCGCGTCGAGATGGTCGCGCGCGTCCTGCCCCACCTGCGCCAGTATGTTCGGGTGCGCTCCATGCTCGCCGAAGCGGGGGCGCTCGGCGCGACCGTGACCGGGCTCCTCGACAACACCCGCGCCGGGGTGATCCAGCTCGACCGGGGCGGGCGGATCGTGGACGCGAACGACAGCGCGAGGGAACTGCTGCGCCAAAACGACGGGCTGTTCGATGTAGACGGAGCGCTGCGTGCCGCCTGGCCGGAGGACGACTCGAGGCTCCGGGACCTGGTGACCCGGGCGTTGCCGCGCATCGACGAACAGGGCGCGAGCGGCTCGATGCTGGTGCGGCGACGGTCGTCGCTGGCGAGGTTCGCGCTGCACGTGAAGCCGGTGGCGAACCGAGAGGTGGACTGTCGCTCCCGGCACGCGGGGGCACTCGTGCTGATCGTCGACCCGGTGAGCCGGGCGCGGATCGAGCCGCACGTCGCGGCGGCGGTGTTGGGGCTCACGCCGGCGGAGACCGAGATCGCGGTGCTGCTCGCCGAGGGCCGGACCCTGCGCCAGATCGCCGCGACGACGGGTCGCGGATACAGCACGGTGCGGACGCACCTCAAGCACCTGTTCGCCAAGCTCGGGGTCTCGCGACAATTCGAGGTGGCCCAGGCCGTCCTTGCGCTGTCGAGCCTGCCGAGAACCGGCGACCAGGCGGCGACCGGCTTCGCACGGCGCCCGAGGGGCCCGCGCCATGAGTCCAGTTGATCTATTGCGAATCCTTGTTCTGCCACCGGCGGGTCCGGCGGCATACGGGCTGCTAGCACCTCCCTAGCACCTCCCGCTTGCGATATCCGGGTAGAGGAGGGCGTAGAACAGCGCAGAAGTACCGCCGGCCGCCAATAGGTGCCACCACGCGTGCAGCGTTTTCCATATCAATGGCCGGCTCTTGGCGCTCGGCCTGGGTTCCGCCGGCGCAGCGTCCGCTGAGCGGTTGCGCTCCGCTTCCCTCTCGCTCTGGTGGAAATCGATCCGATGCAAGATGAACGCAACGCCGAACACGACCACCGAGCCGAGCAGCGCCATCCATCCCGGACTCCAACCCGCGCTCGGTGCTCTCGGACCCGGTCGCAGGAGCAGGTAGACAGCGCACCCGTAGGTCAGGCCGAGCAGCACCGCCAGCTTCACCATGACCGCTTGCGCCGACTGCCGGAACAACATCCGCAGTATCACCGACCCCACCATCCCCACCAGCAGCATCAGTTCGGCCGTGTACAGGCGCAGTTCTGCCAGGATGCCGGTAGACGGCAGCGCCTTGGCCAGCGCCAGGACTGCCAGCACGCTGTAGACGAAGTACGTTACCGTGACGTCGAGGTGGCCGGACCAGCGGGTGGGCACGCCGTGGAACAGTGCCGAACCGATACACAGCACGATCATGGACAGCATGAAGACCAGGCCGATCGAGCTGTTGCCGGCGAAGTGGAACGCGGAGAAGGTTCCGGCGCTGGCGAAGCTGACCGTGGAGTAGGTATTGAACGGCTGATGCGGAACCGCGGTCAGGCCGGCGCAGCCGTTGAGCCGTCCCTCGTACCACTCGCACCCGGCGCGCGGCAGGTAGGGAACATCCTGCGGCTTGATCTCGGAGAACGTCACGATCAGCACCGCCGTCAGCAACAACCCGGTAGCGAGCGCCCATATCACGGCGTCTTGCAGCCGGCTTCCCGCTTCGCCGCCGCACACCAGGGGCGTGTCGTCCGCCCCCCGATGCCGGTCCGACGCGTCCGCGGCATCGAGATGACAGGACAGCACACCCAAGCCCAGGAGCGCAGCGCACGCCACCACGGCGCAGCGCGGGATCACGGCGCGCCGGCCCGTGCGCTCGCGCAGCATGGCCGCGAGTTCGAGTTGGTCGCGCATCGTCTCAGGCAATGATCTTCGGCGCCATTCGCACCGCCGTTGACGAAAACACCGGCCCGAGGGCGCGTCGGTTCAGCACACGGCGTCCAAGCTCCGACCCTTGAACGTATGCCACGTTGGATGCTTGCGTTCGCCACGCTGCTGCTGGCGCCCGGTGCCGCCGCCCCGCTGCTGGCCCTCGATCCGCCGGTCGTCACCGCAACCTACGAGACCGCCCGCGGCATCGAGGAGGATGACGAGGAGGAGTTGCAGCCCGACTACGTGCGCCACACGGTGCTGGTGAGCGCCCGCCAGGAGTTGGGCGAGCGCGTCCGGCTGACGGCGCCGGTGCGGGTCACCCAGCGCCGTGACCCGCAGGTCTCCGACTCGGAGAGCCTGGCGGTAAGCCTGCAGCCGCGCCTCGACCTGGAGCTGAGCGACCGGCTCGACCTGGGGACGGAGCTGATTCTGCGCCATACGGATGCTCCCGAGCTGCTGACCGTCGGCGGCCGGCTGGCGTCGAGCCTGAAGCTCGGCGACGTGACCGTGGATGGCTGGCTCAAGCCGTTGTTCGATTCCTACGTGGAGGAGCCGGAGCGCAACCGCCAGCGCTACACGGCGTCGCTGGGCATCGTCTACCGGCACCAGGCGGTGCGCGTCAGCGGCCGCTACCGCGGCACCGCCCGCCTCGGCCTGGGCGACGCCAGCGAGGTGGACCTGCGGCTCTCCCACCTGGTCAACGTCAGCCTCCGGCTCGACCTCGCCAGGCTCCGCTGATGCTGCACAGCCCGATGATCGACGTGGCCATCGGCCCGGTCTTCTCTACGTCTCGCTGAGCCTGGCGTGCAGCTCGATCCAGGAGATCGTCGGCGGCGTTCGGCCCGCGCTCGCGCGATCTGAGACCGGGCATCTGGGGGCATCTGAGGTCGCGGCGCTGTCCGAGCGGTCGCGGCCGGGTACGTCGGCCACCTGGCGCCGGAGTTGGGAGGGTTGCCGGCGGGAACCGGCCCCCCAAAAAAAGGAAGGACCGCCAGGAGGCCATCCCCAACGGTCCGATCCAAAATCGAGGGGGAGGGTTCTAAGCCCCCTCTCCATAATCTTGTCGGCGGTTCCGCGGGGTTCTTGAGTGTCATGTGCCGAATGGCGTCGGCGCAGCGCAAGTAGCACTGGCGCGGGCCGCGGGCCGCCGCTTCCATGCCGCCGCTTCCCTCCGGCTGCGGGGCGTCCGTGGTATCGTTCGCGCGGCGGAGATGGCGAAGCGGAAGAAGGCCAGAGGGCCGCACCACCCGAGGCCGGCCGCCGGCGCGGCGGCGGACCAGCCCCCGCAGGTGGCGGCGCCCCCGCGCCGGTCCCGGAACCGGTTCGCGCCTGGTGGGCCCGGTGGGGCGGGTTGGCCGGGTTGGCCGGCGGCATGGCTGGGGACGTTCTCGGCGCACGACGGGCCGGCGGCGCTGGCGCTGGCGGTGCTGGTGGTGGTGAGCTACTTCCCGGCCCTGCAGGGCGGCTTCGTGTGGGACGACGTGATCTTCGCCGAGGAGCCGGTGATCCACTCCCCCGGTGCCCTGCGCAGCATCTGGTTGGCCCCCGCCGAGATCAAGAACGAGGGCCACTACTGGCCCCTGGTCTACACCAGCTTCTGGCTGGAGCACCGGCTGTGGGGTCTGCGGCCCGCCGGCTACCACGCCGTCAACATCTTCCTGCACCTGCTCAACTGCCTGCTGCTGTGGCGCCTGCTGCGGCGCCTTGCGGTGCCCGGCGCGCTGCTGATCGCCGCGGTGTTCGCGGTGCACCCGCTGCACGTGGAGTCGGTGGCCTGGATCATCGAGCGCAAGGACCTGCTGTCGGCGCTGTTCTACCTGGGGGCGGTGCTGGCCTGGCTACGCCTGGTGGAGGTGGCGCGGGTGGGCCACTACCTGCTGCTGGTGCTGCTGTTCACGGCCGGGCTGCTGAGCAAGTCGGTGGTGGTGACGCTGCCGCTGGCGCTGCTGCTGGTGCAGTGGTGGCGCCGTGGCCGGGTGACGCGGCTGGATCTGCTGCGGGTGGCGCCGCTGATGGTGCTGGGGGCGGTGATCACGGCGGCGGACCTGGCCTTCTACCGCGGGCGGGAGGTGCTGGAGCTGGGCTACACGCTGGCGGAGCGGATGCTGATCGCGGGGCGGGCGCTGTGGTTCTACGCCGGCAAGCTGGTGTGGCCGGTGGAGCTGGCGGTGATCTATCCGCTGTGGGAGATCGACGCGGGGTCGCTGGCGGGGTGGGGCTACGTGGCGGCGGCGGCCGGGTTGGCGCTGGCGCTGTGGCTGGGGCGGGGGCGGATCGGGCGCGGGCCGCTGGCGGGGGCGCTGTACTTCGCGCTGACGCTGGGGCCGGTGCTGGGGTTCGTGGACTACGGCTACATGCAGTTTTCGTTCGTGGCGGACCGCTTCCAGTACCTGGCGGGGATCGGGGTGCTGGCGCTGCTGCTGGGGAGCGCAGCGCACGGGATGGGCAGGCTCTCGGCCGCCGGGCGCGTGGCCGTGGGTGCTCCCGGGAGGGCGCGCGCCGAGCCGGGGGCCCGTGCTGCGCCGGAGGTGCGCGCTACTACGCCGGAGGTGCGCGCTACGCCGGCCAGGCTCGTGCGCTACGGGCAGGGGCTGCGCTACGGCGCTTGGGGGCTGGCAGTGGCGGTGGTGGTGCTGCTGGGCGCGCTGACCTGGCGTCAGGCCGAAATCTACCGCGACGAAGTCACGCTCTTCAGCCACATCGTGGCACACAACCCCGCGGCGCGCGACGCCCACCTCAACCTCGGCAGCGCGCTGTTCGAAGCGGAGCGGATGGAGGAGGGGCTTGCCGCCAGCCGCATCGCCGTGGAGCAGCGGCCCGAGTCGGCGGGCGCGCTGGCCAACGTCGGCCGCGCCCTGGTCTATTTCGAGCGCTTCACGGAGGCCGAGGAGCATCTGCGGCGCGCCCTGGAGCTGGACCGGCGCAGCACCACCGCGCACCAGAATCTGGCCGAGGCGCTCAGGAAGCAGGGGCGCCACCTGGAAGCGGTGGAGTCGTACCGCGCGGTGCTGGAACTCGACGCCGGGTTTGCGCTCGCCTACGCCGGCATGGGCACGGCGCTGTACGAGGCGCGGCGCTACCCCGAGGCGCTGGCGGCGCTGGAGCAGGCGCTGGCCCTGCAGCCGGAGCTGGCGGAGCGGGCCACGCTGCGTCTGTTCATGGGCCGCGCGGCGCGCGAGCTGGGCCGCTTCGAGGTCGCCGCGGAGCACTTCCAGCGCGCCGCCGAGCTCGATCCCGACAACGTGGAGCCGCTTCTCGACCTGGCGGCCGTGCGCCGCAGCCAACAGCGCGACCGGGACGCGGAGGCGCTGCTGGACCGAGCCCGCGAGCTGCGCCCGCGCGATCCCTCGGCGCTCCACACCGTCGCCGAGGCGCTCCGAACGCAGGGCCGCGTGGAGGAGGCGATCGCCGGCTACCGCGCGGTGCTGGAGCTGGACCCCGAGTTCGCCCCGTCGCACGCCGCGCTCGGGATTGCGCTGTATCAGATGCAGCGCTACCGCGCGGGCCTGGCGTCGATGCAGCGGGCACTGGAGCTGGACCCCGAGCTGCCGGTGGCGGCCTCGCTGCACCTGTTCATGGGCCGCGCCTGGGCCGAGCTGGGAGACACGGAGGCCGCCGCCGAGCAGTACCAGCGGGCGCTGCGGATCGAGCCGCGCAACCCGGAAGTGCTCGATCACCTGGCCATGGCGCGCTTCGGGCAGAGGCGCTACGAGGACGCGCTGGCGCTGTACCGGACGCTGTTGGAAATCAATCCCGACAATGCGTTGACCCACTCCAACGCCGGCGCTGCGTTGTATCATCTCGACCGCCCGCAGGAGGCGCTGCAGAGCATCGAGCGCGCCCTGACCCTGGACCCGGACCTGGAGATCGCCCGCACCGGCCTGGCCGAGGTGCGCAAGCTCCTGAACCAGCGCGGACAGTAGCCGGCATCCGAGTCACCGCCTGGCGGCACGCACCCGCCGCCACGCTGTCCCGGTTGATGGGGTAGACTCCACCCGCGGCGTGCGTACCGCGCGCGCACTGTGCGTCCGGGTACCACGCGACGTACCATGCGACCGCGCCCTGGGCGGCTGCATCCGGCGCGCGGCACTGCGACGAATTGCACCATGCTGACTGAACTCTCGCTGAGCGGGTTCCTGGCCTTCGCGGCAGCCTACCCGTTGTGTTTCTGGTCCAACGCCGGCGCCACCATCGACCGCGGCTTCTATCGCTTCAACCTGGGGGTGAGCTGCTTCATCCTCAGCCTGGGCCTGTTCGCGCTGCTGTTCGCGGCGCCGGGCGGCGCGGCGGCGGCGCGGCAGATGGCCTCGCAGGCGGCAGGCGGGGGGATGGCGGTGCCGGGCGCCGTGCTGGCGGCGCTGGCGGTGGCATGGCTGGCAGGCCTGCTGGCGGTGACCTGGAGCCAGTGGGAGCGGCCGCGGCCGAGCCTGCCGCTGATCACGCTGCCTTCGCTGGTCGGGCTCGCGGTGACCGCGGCCGCCACGGTGGCGCGTACCCCGCCGGCCGCGGCGCCGGTGGGTGCGGCGGCGCTCACCCTGCTCGGCGGGCTGACCCTGGGCATGGCGCTGTACACCATGGTGCTCGGCCACTGGTACCTGAACGTGGCCCGGCTGCCGATCGCCATCCTCTCGCGGGCGGTGGCCGTGTACAGCGTGCTGCTGGCGCTGCGGCTGCTGTGGGACGCCGTGGCCTTCGCCACCCACAGCCTGCCCTACCAGGGGCTGCCGCTGCCGCTGTACGCCTTCGTCGGAACCCTGGACGGCTTCCTGGTGGCGGTGGCGGTGTTCTTCGGCACCCTGTTTCCGCTGGCCGCCACCTGGCTGGTGCAGCGCACGCTGGCCGCCAAGTCCACCCAGGCCGCCACCGGTATCCTCTACGTGGTGGTGGTGGCCGCCATCATCGGCGATTTTTCCTATCGCTTCTTCCTGCTCCGCTACGGAGTGGTGCTGTAGCATGCTCCAGGTACGCGCGCAGTGCGATGCCTGTGACGCGGCGCTGGCCGGCGGCGCGGAGCAAGGGGTCCTGGAGTGCCCTTCGTGCCGGCGCCGGTATCCGCTCGGCGAGGCGGCCGCGCGCCTGGAGCAATGTCCGATCTGCGACTGCCGCCGGTTTTTCCGCCAGAAGGCGTTTCCCAAGGTGCTCGGCATCGGCCTGGTGGTGGTGGGTGCCATCCTGGTGCCGTTCACCTACGGCGTCAGCCTGATGGTCCTGGCGCTGGTCGATCTGCTGATCTACCGCAGCGTGCCGCTGATGGCGGTCTGCTACCTGTGCCGCGCCGAATTCCGGGGCGTGCCGGTCCCCGACCGCATCCTCCCGTTCCGCCATCACATGGCGGAGGGCTTCGAGAAGCGGCGCGAGGAACGCCGGCAGCAGCGCTGACCGCCGCCCCCGCCGCCGCGGGCCGCCACCGCCACCGCGAGCCGCCATCGCCACCGCGAGCCGCCATCGCCACCGCGGGCCGCCACCCGGATCGCTTGAACTCTCCAGGCGATGGCAGTACGTTGCTGGTTCCTCCATGGCGCCCGACGATGAGTGAACCGGAATCCGAACACCTCGATCCCGAATCCCTGGTTGCGCGCATCATTGCGGAGTTGCGGGCCAACCCGCAGGCACAACGGTTGCTGCTGCGCGCGCTGCTGACCAACGAGTTCCTCGGCATGCCGGCACGCCTGGACCGCATCGAGAAGGACGTTGCGGAACTCAAGGTCGATGTACGCCAGCTCAAGGTGGACGTGGGCCAGCTCAAGGTCGACGTGGGTCAGCTCAAGGTGGACGTGGGCCAGCTTACGGTCGACGTGGGCCAGCTTAAGGACAATGTGGGATCGCTCAAAGGATCCGACTTGGAGGTTCGGCTGCTGCGGAGAATTCGCCCGCTGCTCAGTCAACACCTCCAGCTCAGGCGCGCCCGCATCGTGCACAGCGCGCTGCACCAGGCCGATACCGAGTTCGATGCTACGATCGCCGACGCTGCGGATGCCGGCCGGATCAGTTCCGACCAGGAGGACCGCATCACTGCGACCGACGTCATCATGCATGCGCAACGGAGGCACCAACGGACTCGGGTCTGGGTAGCCGTCGAAGTGGCCGGCAGAGTCGACGCCGACGATATCAGGCGCAGCCGGGAGACTGCGGCCACGCTTGCGGCAGTGTTCGGAGAGGAGGCAATACCGGTCGTGGCGGGGTATCGGATCGACACCGCAGACCGGAGCCGGGCCGACGCCGCGGGAGTGTGCTGCCTGGAAGTCCCCGAACGGACCTAGCGATGCCGGTAGCGGCGGTCGATCTCCTCGACCACCGGGGTACGTTGCGAGATCCAGGGCCAACCCTACTGAACGACTTCTGCATCCCGTGTGGCGGCACCTGCCAGATCGCCGTCTTCAGGTGCGTGGGTTCGTTCGCTGTACGATGTGTCCAGAAATGAACGGAGCGCCGCCTCCCGCAACGCCGGTCTTCGCCGATGCATTGCTGCCACGTCGGCGCCGCCGTGCAGGATTCGCAGGATTCTGCGAAAAGTGCCAAAAAAACGCGCTAATCACTTGACGGGTTTGGCGCTGCTCATAGCGGCCTCCTGCCGCACGTTCCGGCCCCTCCGACCCTTCGAACATCCCGCCACGCCCTCCAGGACCGTCAGCACCCCGCCAGCGCCGGCCTGAGCCCTTCCAGGTGCCCGTCCCGGGACTTGCCGCAACCGGTCATTTCTCAACCATGATTATATTTACGCCATGGTTGCCGCGACCGCCACCAGCTTCTCCTCCTCCCTCTCCGGGCTCCCCGACCAGGTGCTGCTGGCGCATACCAGGTCCCTCGTCCTGCACGAGCAGGCGCTGCAGCTCGCCGTCCTCGACCACCTGCGCGAGATCCACGCCCGCCACCTGCACCTGCGCCTCGGGTTCTCCAGCCTGTTCGACTACGCCGTGCGCGAGTTGGGCTACAGCGAGGGTGCCGCTTGGCGTCGCATAAAGGCCATGCGCCTGTGCTCCGAGACCGCCGGGTCACGCGAGCGGCTGCAGGACGGCTCGCTCTCCCTGAGCGCCGCGGCGCAGTTGCAGAACACCTTCGATCTCCTGCAGCGCACGGCCACCGCCGCCGCGGCCCCCGGCTCGGCACCGGCGGCAGCGGAGCTGCTGCCGGGCGGCACGGGTCCGGCGCCGGAGGCGGGGGCTGCGGGGACCGCGGCAGCGACGCCGGCGGGACCGGTGCCGGCGCTGGACGCGGCGCAGCGGCAGGAGCTGGTGGCGCAGGCGAGCGGCAAGAGCACCCGCGAGGTGAAGCAGTTGTTGGCCGGGGTGGCTCCCGAGCTGGCGCGGCCGGCCGATCGCCTGCGGGCGCTGGGCGACGGGCGCTGGGAGCTGAAGGTGGCGATCGACTCTGCCTGTCAGCGCGGGATCGAGCAGCTACGGGCACTGCTGTCGCACGTCGACCCGCACCTGACGCTGGGGCAACTGGTGGAGCGGCTGGTGCAGGACGGCCTGCAGCGCTACGACCCGGGGCGACCGCCGCGCGGTCGCAGAGGCGGGAGCCGGGAGGCAAGCGCGGGCCAGGCGCCGGAGCCGAAGCCGCAGCAAGGGCCGGAAGGCGGAGCGACTTCGCCGGCGAAGCGGGACGCGCAAGAGCAACCCGGAGTGCCATCGACGCCGGCGGGCACGACCGCCGGTGGCAGCACCCCGGCGCCGGCAGCGCTGCCAGCAGAGGAACCCGCGCGCGGGATTGGCGGCGCCGGCACCTCGGCGGTGGCAGCGCTATCCGCAGAGGAACCCGCGTGCGGGATTGGCCGTGCCGGCACCCCGGCGGTGGCAGCGCTGTCCGTGCCACCGTCGAGGCGGGAGACTTGCGGCGGCAGCACCCCGGTGCGTGGCAAGCCAGCGGCGGGGGCGCCCGGCACCACTACTTCGGCGCCGAAGTTGGTGGCTGGTTGCGGGTCCCGCGCCTCCGTACCGACGCCGCCGGCAGACCAGAGCTTGCCGACCGCGCGGGCAGCGGTGGACCGCGGTCGCAGCGCTCCTTCGCCAGCGAAGCGGGCAGGGGCGGCGCAGCGGGCAGGAGCGGCGCAGCGGGCAGGGGCGGCAAAGCGGGCAGGAGCGCAGCTCGATGGCCGTTCGCGGCAGCAGGCGGCGGCATCCGACCCGTCCGCAGGCAGCGCGCAGCCGGCCCACCGGGCGCGCCGATCCCGCTACATTCCGGCACCGGTGCGGCGCGAGGTGTGGCGGCGCGACGGCGGCTGCTGCAGTTACGTCGATCCGCACAGCGGGCGGCGCTGCGGCTCCCGCTTTCTGCTGGAGCTCGACCACATCGTTCCCTTCGCGCTCGGCGGCAGCGCCGAGCCGGGGAACTTGAGGCTGCATTGTGCTGCTCACCACCGCTTCCGGCATCGGGAGCACGGATCGCCGCCAGACGGGGCCACGTGATCGGCGCTCGCCGGGGTGCGAGTTGGGCGATCGGGTGGCCAGCAAGGAGACCGCCCGCCTCACGGCACCCAGACCAAGCTCTCTCTGCACATCGCCCGGTCGCTACCGCTGCGTGTCGGAGAGCGTCGCAACGTTTGGCTCGACCGACGCCCTGATCCGTACTGGGGCAATTTGTGGTGGCATGATGTCCTCGGGACTGTGCCCGCTGCCGCGTGTCGCGGGTGACGGCCCGATCAGCGGAGCCGATTGGCGTCGGGGCCCAGCAGGGGGCGAGACGGATGTGGGCGTGGCGAACGGGTGGCGAACGGTGGTCGCGGTGCTTCCCCGGCTGTGCGGTCGCCGATACGCTGCTATTCGATCGGGAAGGAAAGGCGAGGGCGCGGGAATCTCGGACAGCACCCGGCAGTTTGGGGCAAAATCCCGCGCCCTCTCTTTCAGAGTATCGGCAAGGCTGGAGCGCTTCCGCTCCGCCAGATTGTCGAGGCTGTCTGTCGCACCACCGACAGTGATGCGCGCGGCATCTCGCGGCGCAGGTTGGCCAGGGGAGGTCGGTCTCGCGGTGGACAGCTATTCGAGGGTCATGGGAGGGCACCGGGCGCCGGCCGGGCGTGGGAAACGGGGATTATGGGCAATCACACAAAGAGCCGCCTCCCCTGGGTTCTGGAGGGAAGGCGGCAGGCTGGGAGGGGAACAACTCCCACTCACAACGTAGCGGGTGTACCGGTAACAGGCAAGGCACGAACCCGCGAACCGGAATCCGAATCCCCGCCTTAAAGACGAATTCTCTCTCGCGAAGTCGCGAATTGGCGGAAAGTTCCCGAATCTACTCTGAAGTTCGCTATTTCGCGACTGATCGGAGAGCGAATAAATCGTCTCTCTATAATAAACTGATGAGAAGCGTCAGAATCGTAGAGCAATGCGACGGAATCAATCGGTCAAATTCACGAATTGGCGTAAAGTCGTGAAACCCACAACGAATTCGCCATTTCGCGACTTTGCGGCCTCGTCAAGTCGTCAGTTCGCCGTCTGGCACTGCGCAACGTGATACTGAATGCGCTGGAATCAGTCGGTTTTCCGGGGCGGGAGCGGTGCGATCGCCGTATTCTGGCTGAAGATCACCCGCCACTGACCATCGATCCGTTGCAGTACGTCGACCAATCGTGTCTCCAGGGCCCCCGGAGCCGTCTCTCGAATGCCGGGTGGCAGCGCCTCGTAGCCGGTGAGCCGCAGCCGCGCCTCGACGATCGCAGTGTCAGGCGCCGCGAATCGCACTTCCAGTGGCTCCACGGTGAGTGTGCTGTTATGAAAGATCGTGGCGAACAGCGCCGCATGGCGCTGCTCGTTGCTGGCGCGGTCGGGGAACCGCATCCCCAGGATGTTGATGAACCGGCTGTCGCCGGCGAAGTCCTTGACCCAGGCGGTCGCATCCCGCGTATTCCAGGCCTGCTCCCGGTCTGTCAGGATCCGCCGGACGGCCTGCTCGTCCGCGACGGACTGTGCCCACAGCAGACCTCCCGACGGCACCGCCAGGATCATGGCGGCGCTGCAAAAAAGACGCAGCAGCCCGATGCTGCGGTTGCACGCTCGCCCTTGGCGCCGGAGCCTCATCTTGGGCCCGACTCTACCACGCCAGTTCACTATTGCGACAGTTCCGGCGTCGGACGGGTCCATGCGCCAGGGGGAGAACCGCTGCCACTACGCACTACCGCACCACATGTCCACATATTCGGCGCATTCGAGGTACTGTGTCGGTGTGTGGCGTTTCCTTGGCGCTCCCCGCTACAGCCGCCGGATCTCGGTCTCGATGCTGGACTAGTTGCCACTGCCGGGGTTGCGTCGCGGCCAAGAGCCGGAGGCTCCTCCGGCGCGCGCGACCTAAAGTGACGGAGGATACTTCTCACCGTGTCAGGCTTGCACAACCTGAGGACCAGCGGCCGGCGCTGGCTCGTGAGCCGCCGCCGCACTCCTCCCTGGGTAGTGGTGCTCATCGTGGCGACCGTCATGTTCCTCGCCAGCGTCGGCCTCACCGTCGCGGTCGGCCTCATTCTCGGCGAGCGCATCGCCGCCATTGAGACGGTCTTGGATATCGAGGACCCGTAGGCTCACTCCTCCCGCGACTACTCCGCGGCCGGCCACCGCCGCGCGCGCCGCATGAAGACCATTTCGTCGTCCAGCCACTCTCGATAGCCGATGCGGCCGTGATCGGTCAGCCAGCCGATGTGACCGTCGAGGCACGCCACCAACTCCGTGTCCGCGGCCGCCAGCGCAAAGCCGGCGGTCTCCGCCCGCGAGTCCAGGGCCGCTACCACGAAGGCGCCACCATGGCTGCGTGCGTCGGCCCGATTGCCGATCTCGCCCCTCGCGATCGCATCGATCCGCCCGTCCGCCAGCGCCTCGATCAGCGCCCGGTCATCCCGGAAGTAGATCACCTGGGGCTGACCGGCCATGGCGGGACGCAGATGCCGGCGCCCGTCAAGCACCGGCGTCGCCGCGGCGGCGGTGATCGCGTAGGCGGCACTGCCGTCGGCTACCACTGTGCCGCCCGTCGCCGTGGCGACTAGCGTGCCGGCCGCCAGGACTCCGGCGGCGTCGGTGATGCCGGTCAGCTCCAGCAACCGCGCCTCCCCGGTGGTCCCGGCCAGCGCTCCCACCCGGTCCGCGCTGGTCAGGTCCCGGTGTCGCCCCAGGCGCCCCGCGTCCACGGCACGCACCAACAGCGACTGGCGGAACACGATGTGGCCAGCGGTAAAGACGATCTCCGGCTTGCCGTCACCGGCGTGCGTGCGCGCCTCGAGGATCGTGATGCCGCCGCCCACAACATCGAACTGCGGCCCGGCCGGCAGCAGCCAGATGCCATCCCAGGCCGCGATGCCACGGCGCGAGAACGACAGGTTCAGCCCCTCCATCGCTTCGAGCGCGGTCAACAGGTCGGCCTCGTAGCCGAGATGCGCGTTGAACCCGGAGGATGCCGGATCGGGATCCACGCTGTAGCTCACCGGCTCGAAGTGCGCGTAGAAGCCGAACTGCAGCGTCCTCTCCTGCGGAGGACAGCCACGTACCGATTCGGGCGCGGCGCTGCCAGGCGCGAGGCCCAGCAGCAACGCCATGATCAACCCGAAGACACAGGGCTGCCGCTGACAGCCCAGCCGCTCCCGGCCCATGACGTGGACCTCCGGCACCAGGTTCCCAGGTAGTTCGTTCTCCATGCACGCCTCTCGCAGCAGCATTTGCGTTCCGCCCCGGTGTGCGGCCGAGCAGGCCCTGAGCAGGTGAGGGGTCAGCCCTTCTTGAGCCCCAAGATGAGACCAGGAACAGCCCCTACCAGGGCCGGCACGTTGGCGAACAGGACCCCATGGACCACCTGCCACTGGCGCTCCAGGTTCTCCGGGCGCCGCACCTGGTCCCACCAGGTGGCGACCGGTGCCCAGTTGATGCTGATCACCTCGAAATAGGCCAGCACCTGCAGCAGCGCGAAGGTGAAGCCCAGGAACAACGCCACGAGCTTGCCCACCTTCTTCATCAGGTACCCCACGCAGAAGCCCAGCGCTCCGCCCAGCGTGACTTGCGCCGCCACCGGAATCAGTTGCTCGCTCACCCCCACGCGCTTTGCTGCCAACTCCCGTGCTGCCTGGATCTCCGCCCCGGAAGCGGCACCCCTTACAGCGTTGTCATACGCCGGCTCCTGCTCACGGAGCCAGGGCCGGCAACAGGTCAGGAGCCACCGTCAGCGCCACGGCCGCCACCACGAGCACTCCCAGCACGATGGCCGTCGCCATCCCCAAGCGGATCCCAACCCGGTCCATACCCCATAATCATCGGCAGCCGCCGAGCCGAGTACGACTGCTCCGGCGCGCGGGCGAGCCGATGGGCGCGTGGGGGCGGGCGGCGACGACCGGCGCCCGCGTCGCTGGGCCGGCGAGTTGGGCGCGGCGGGCGAGCGGGGCCCACCGGCGCCCGCCTCGGGGGGCAGGCGCGGCAGGCTGTCCGGGGTCTGTCTTGGGCCGGGCCGGTTGACAGCGCGCGGGGGGTTGACGTAGCTTCTTGCCGAGTCGGATTTTTCTAATATGCCCGCCGGCTCGCTACTGCCGATTCAGCTTTGCCAAGCCCAACCCGATACACCCCAGGAGGCCCGCCCATCATGTTCTTCCGGACTGTGTTCTTCCGGACCGTGCTCTTCCGGACCGTGCACGACAGGAACGTGCTTGCCGACCTCAGGCTCGCCGGCGTACCGCGCGGCGACTCTTTGCGCCGCGGCCCGGCGCACCCGCGTTTCATGACGCGCCTCGGGCTGGTCCTCGTAGCCATGGTCATGGTGCTGGCGCTGGCCGCCTGCGGCGGAGACGACGACGATGACGGCGGTGGCGGCAGTGCCGCCGAACCGGCCCCCGACAGCGGCCAGGGCGCCAAGGAGCCGGCGCCGGTGGCCGACAGCAACGACGCCTCGATCAGCGGCACCGTGAGCTTCAAGGGCGATGCGCCGGAAATGGCGGTGCTGGACATGGCGGCCGATCCGGTGTGTGCCGAGAAGAACCAGGAAGACCCCAAGCGGCGCCAGGTGCTGGTGCTCGGCGACAGCCAGCGCATCGCCAACGTGCTGGTGCAGATCAAGGGCGGCCTGCCGTCGATGGAGCATGATGCGCCCGCCGAGGTGGTGGAGTTCGACCAGGGCGGCTGCCAGTACAGCCCGCACGTGTTCGCGCTGCGGGTCGGCCAGACCCTGAAGATCCTCAATCCCGACGGCACGCTGCACAACGTGCACGCCTTCTCCAAGGTCAACGCGGAGTTCAACGAGGCGATGCCCAAGTTCCGCACCGAGCTGGAGAAGGTGTTCGACAAGGCGGAGCCGACGCCGTTCGCGGTAAAGTGCGACGTGCACCCGTGGATGAACGCCTGGGCGGCGGTGTTCGATCACCCCTACTTCGCGGTCACCGGCAGCGACGGCAGCTTCACCATCGGCAACCTGCCGGCCGGCACCTACGAGCTGGAGATCTGGCACGAGCGGCTGCCGGCGCAGACCGTCTCGGTGACCGTCGCGGCGGGGGAGAAGGCGACGCTGGACGACATCGTCATGGAGGTGCCCTCGAGCTGAGCGCGAGCCGCGCGCGGCGGGGGCGAGACGATCCGCGGAAGCGGGGAATGCGGGGGCCGGTGGATGGACAACGGCGCACGGGACCGTATGAGTCGGGCAACCGGGTGAGTGGCCGGGTGAGTGGCGACGATTGTCGAGTGAGGCGAACGAGAGCGCAAGGGAGCTGAACAGGTGACCACGGAACGACAGGCGGACGCGCGATGAGCAAGGCAGCGCACCCCCCGGCGGCCGGCAACGGCCACGGCGGCGCCCACGGCGCCCACCACGACGACGGTCACGGCCACGGACCGCCGGAGAGCTTCATCCGCAAGTACATCTTCTCGGTCGATCACAAGACGATCGGCATCCAGTACGGCATCACCGCCATGGTGTTCCTGCTGCTCGGCTTCCTCTTCATCCTGCTGATGCGCTGGCAGCTCGCGTTCCCGGAGCAGGCCATGCCGGTGATCGGCAGACTGTTCGGCGCCACGCGCATGCCCGAGGGGGTGATGCTGCCGGAGTTCTACAACCAGCTCGGCGCCATGCACGGCACCATCATGGTGTTCCTGGGCGTGGTGCCGCTGGCGGTGGGCGCGTTCGGCAACTACCTGGTGCCGCTGCAGGTGGGCGCCCCGGACATGGCCTTTCCGAAGCTCAACGCGGCCAGCTACTGGCTCTACTTCGCCGGCGGCGTGATCATGCTGGTCAGCTTCTTCGTGCCGGGCGGCGCCGCCAAGTCGGGCTGGACCTCCTATCCGCCGCTGGCGGTGATCGAGACGGCGGGCCAGACCTGGTGGCTGCTGGGGATGGTGTTCCTGATCAACTCTTCGCTGCTGGGCTCGGTCAACATCATCACCACCATCGTGCAGCTGCGCGCGCCGGGACTGCAGTTCATGCGCATGCCGTTCCTGGTGTGGGCGCAGCTCGTCACCAGCCTGCTGCTGTTGCTGGCATTCCCGCCGCTGGAGGTGGCCGGCGTGATGCAGCTCCTGGACCGGGTGGCCGGCACCAGCTTCTTCATGCCCTCCGGCCTGGTGGTCAGCGGCGAGGCGTATCCCGGCAGCGGCGGCGGCAGCGCCCTGCTGTGGCAGCACCTGTTCTGGTTCCTGGCCCACCCCGAGGTGTACGTGCTGATCCTGCCGGCGATGGGCATCGTCTGCGAGGTCCTGGCCAACAACTCGCGCAAGCCGCTGTACGGCTACAAGGCGCTGGTCTACTCGGTGCTGTTCCTCGGCTTCATGTCCTTCATCGTGTGGGCGCACCACATGTTCCTCACCGGCATGGGCACCGCCATCAGCACCTTCTTCCAGCTCACCACCATGATCATCTCGGTGCCGTCGATCATCATCCTCACGGTGATGATCCTGTCGCTGTGGGGGGGATCGATCCGCTTCACCACGCCGATGCTGTTCGCGCTGGCGTTCATCCCGATGTTCGGGATCGGCGGACTCACCGGGCTGCCGCTGGGCCTGTCGGTGTCGGACATCCACCTGCACGACACCTACTACGTGATCGGCCACTTCCACTTCGTGGTGGCGCCGGGCACCCTGATGGCGCTGTTCGCCGGCGTCTACCACTGGTATCCCAAGGTCACCGGGCGGCGCATGAGCGACACCCTGGGGCGCTGGCACTTCTGGCCCACGCTGGTGTTCATGTTCGGCACCTTCATGCCGATGTTCGTGCTCGGCATGGCCGGCGTGTCGCGGCGCCTCTGGGACGGCGGCGCCACCTACGCCCACGCCCAGGACTACCTGTGGCTCAACCAGCTCATCACCTTCTCCGCCTGGGGGCTGGCGCTGGCGCAGGTGTTCTTCATCGTCAACTTCTTCGTCAGCCTCAGGAGCGGCGAGAAGGTAAAGGACAACCCGTGGCAGGGCACCACCCTGGAGTGGGCCACCAGCTCGCCGCCGCTCGGCCACGGCAACTTCCCGCAGCCGGTGGAGGTGTATCGCGGGCCCTACGAGTACAGCGTGCCCAAGGCCAAGCGCGACTTCTCGCCGCAGTTCGTGAAAAAGGCGTAGCGACGCATGGTGGAAATTCCCTACGATCAACACGACCACCCCGTAACC
This sequence comes from Spirochaetia bacterium, assembly GCA_965203905.1. Classification (GTDB taxonomy): domain Bacteria; phylum Spirochaetota; class Spirochaetia; order SZUA-6; family Bin103; genus Bin103. Next base: position 1,378,434 of record CBDBDQ010000005.1, read on the forward strand.
GGGGTCTACAACGCCAAGCTCGGCATCTGGCTGTTCCTCGCTTCCGAGGTGCTGTTCTTCGGCGCCTTCTTCTCCACCTACATCCTGCTGCGCATCGGCGCCGGCGGCATCGCGGGGAGCTGGCCCTACGGCGCCGACTACCTCAACGTCACCCTGGCCACCATCAACACCGCGATCCTGATCAGCTCCTCGCTGACCATGGTGATGGCGTGGGCGTCGCTCAAGCTGCAGCGCTTCACCGCCTTCCAGGTGTACTTCGGCCTTACCATCCTGCTGGCGCTGGCGTTCCTGGTGATCAAGGGCTTCGAGTACAACGAGGAGTTCGTGCACGGGCGCTTCCCGGAGACCAGCACCTTCTTCGCCATCTACTTCGCGCTCACCGGGATCCACGGGCTGCACATCCTGCTGGGCGTGGTGGTGAACGTGTACCACCTGTTCTCGGCACCGGCCATCTACCGTGAGAACCCGGAGAAGATGGCCAACCGCATCGAGGTCGCCGGGCTCTACTGGCACTTCGTCGACCTGGTGTGGATCTTCCTGTTCCCGGTGCTGTATCTGCTATGAGGAAAGGAGCCTGACGAGATGAGCGCAGAGCATACCGCCGAGCACGTCCAGCAGCAGGTTCGGACCTACTTCATCGTCTTCCTGTCGCTGCTGGTGCTGACCGTGGTCACGGTTGCGGTGAGCCGCATCCACCTGCCGGTCGCCGCCGGCGTGGTGGTGGCGCTGATCGTCGCCAGCCTCAAGGGCACCCTGGTGGCGGGCATCTTCATGCACCTGTTCGACGACAGGTTTCCGTTCATCTTCAAGGTGCTGATCTTCTCCGCGATCTTCTTCATCGTGATGATCGCCCTGTTCCTGTTCGGCTACTTCGACAGCTTCGCCAGCGAGCGGGCGGTGGTGGAGGCGCCGGTGCTGGAGGAGCACCATTAGCATGTCGCTGAAGGTGGTCCACGTGGTGTTCATCGCCTGCGCCTGCGCCGGGCTGGCATTCCTGTCGGTGTGGTGCTTCACCCACTTCGCGAACAGCAATCCGCTGCTCGCGATCGGCGGCGGCACCGGCTCCGCGCTGGCGCTGCTCGGCGTGCTGCTGCTGGAGCGGCGTGTGCTCGCCGCGCTCAAGGAGGTGCACTAGTGTGGCGCCGCATCCCGCACTCGCTGTACGCGCTGCCGGCAGCCACGGCCGCCGTGTGGGTGCTCGCCGCGCTGACGCCGCAGCCCGCCGCCGCCTGCGCGGTGTGCTTCGGCACCGCGGATCCCGCGTCCATGCAGGGGCTGCAGGCGGGCATCCTGCTGCTGCTGGGGATGGTGGCCCTGGTGTTCGCCGGCGTGGGCGGGTTCCTGCTCGCCGCGCGGCGCCGCATCCAGCGCCTGCACGGCCAGCCAACGGAGGCACCGTAAGATGATCGAGTTCGCACGTTCCATGTGGATGCCGGAGGCGGCCTCCGCCCACGCCGGCCAAGTCGACGGCCTGCTCGGCTGGGTACACCTGCTGATGGCCGTGCTGTTCGTCGGGTGGGGCATCTTCTTCTTCTACATCCTGGCCCGGTTCCGGGCGCGCAAGCAGCCACGCGCCAACTACCACGGCACCCACAGCCACCTGTCGCGCTACATCGAGGGCGCGGTGGCGGTGATCGAGATTGCCCTGCTGTTCGGACTCTCGGTGCCGGTGTGGGCGCGGCAGATCGCCAACCCGGTGCCCGCGGAAGAGGCCATGACCGTCCGCGTGGTGGGCCAGCAGTTCGCCTGGAACATCCACTATCCGGGCGCCGACGGCATGTTCGGCGCCACCTCCGTCGACCTGGTGGACGCCGAGGTCAACCCCCTGGGGCTGGACCGCGACGACGTGTTCGCCAAGGACGACGTCACCACGGTGAACCAGCTCCACGTGCCGGTGGACACCCCGATCCGCATCGAGCTGTCGGCCTTCGACGTGGTGCACAGCTTCTTCCTGCCCGAGATGCGGGTGAAGCAGGACGCCATTCCCGGCATGACCATCCCGCTCAGCTTCACCGCCACCGCCACCGGCGAGTGGGAGATCGCCTGCGCCCAGCTCTGCGGCCTCGGCCACTACCGCATGCGCGGCTTCTTCACCGTCCACGACCAGGTCGGATTCGACGCCTGGATGGCGGAACGCGTGGCCGAGGTAGAGGCAGCCGCCCAGCCCAGGGGCTTCTTCGACTGACCCGCGTCCGGGCCGGCTTGACGCCGTTTACACTCGCGTCAGGCTCTGCAGGGGGCGGTCGCGCAGGCGGGTGCGGCCGTCCAGCTCGCTGAGCTCGACCACGAACAGCACCCCGGCGACCGCGGCGCCGAGCCGCTCGATCAGGTCGCAGGCGGCGGCCGCCGTGCCACCGGTGGCGAGCACGTCGTCGATCAGCACCACCCGGTCGCCGGAGCCGCAGGCGTCGGCGTGGATCTCCAGCGCATCGGTGCCGTACTCCAGGGCGTAGTCCTGGCGCACGGTGTGATGCGGCAGCTTGCCGGGCTTGCGGATCAGGGCCAGCGGCAATCCCATGCGCTCGGCGAGGGGGGCGCCGAACAGGAAGCCGCGGCTTTCGATGCAGGCTACGCGGTCGGCGCCGTGGCCCGCGCACTGCTCGGCCAGCCAGGCCACCACCCGCGGGAACAGGTTGCTGGCCGCCAGCAGCGGGGTGATGTCGCGAAACAGGACCCCCGGCTGCGGAAAATCGGGCACCGCGCGCAACGCGTCACGCACCCCGATCGCCAGATCATCCGCCATCTTCCTCTCCTTTGCGCTTGAGACCAAGCCGGACGTAGGTTACTTTATACCGAAGTACCAAGGCGCCGCGAGCATCTGCCCGTACCAGCGAGCCAGAACCAAAGGCCGTGCGGCTCCGAGATACCGAGGGAGGGACCCGTGGCAAGACGCTCCAAGCACAGTGCACAGAAGAGGCGCCGCGAGCTGGCGCGAGCAGAGAGACGTGAACGCAAGCGCGAGCGGCGCGCGAACCCCGTAGAGCATGACACGGAGACGCTGATCGCAGAATACCGGGGCCTCAATCTTCCCGGCGACGTGGAGGATGAGGCCGACGACGACGAAGCCGCAGAGGAGAACGGCGCCGAGGTCGCGCGCTGAGGTTGCCGGCTGCCGCGGGCAGCCCGCCCCCCGCGCCGGGGAGCCATCATCCCGCCCGCCGGTACGACGCGATTTCCCGCCGGGTGGTGTGGCGAAGCTGCCCGTTTCGGTGTAGCATTTCGACAACAACCCTCCAGGAGGTAGACCGATGGCTGAAAACAGAGGGCTCGCCTACATCGAGCCGGGCGTGGTGGAGATTCAGGACATTGATTTTCCCAAGCTCGCGCTGGGCGACCGCAAGTGTGACCACGGGGTCATTCTCAAGATCGTCTCCACCAACATCTGCGGGAGCGATCAGCACATGGTGCGCGGGCGCACCACCGCGCCCCCCGGCCTGATCCTGGGCCACGAGATCACCGGCGAGGTGATCGAGGCGGGACACGACGTCGAGTTCATCAACGTCGGCGACATCGTGTCGGTGCCGTTCAACATCGCCTGCGGGCGCTGCCGCAACTGCAAGGAGACCAAGACCGGAATCTGCCTGAACGTGAACCCGGCCCGTCCCGGCGCCGCCTACGGCTATGTCGACATGGGCGGCTGGGTCGGCGGCCAGGCGGAGTACGTGATGGTGCCGTACGCCGACTTCAACGTGCTCAAGCTGCCGGAGCGCGATGTCACCATGGCCAAGATCCGCGACCTGACGCTGCTCTCCGACATCTTCCCGACCGGCTTCCACGGCGCCTACAGCGCGGGGGTGGGTCCGGGCTCCATCGTCTACGTGGCCGGCGCCGGTCCCGTGGGCCTGGCCTGCGCCACCGGCTGCCAGTTGCTGGGCGCGGCATGCGTGATCGTCGGCGACATGATCCCCGAGCGCCTGGAGCAGGCGCGCAGCTTCGGCTGCGAAACCGTGGACCTGCGCCAGGACGCGACCCTGGCCGAGCAGATCGAGCAGATCGTCGGTGAGCCGGAAGTGGACCAGGCGGTGGACTGCGTCGGCTTCGAGGCACGCGGCCACGGCAAGGACGCGGTGGAGGAGTTTCCCGCGACGGTGCTCAACTCGGTGATGGAGGTGACCCGCGCCGGCGGCGGCATCGGCATTCCCGGCCTCTACGTGACCGGCGACCCGGGCGGCAAGGACGACAACGCCAAGATCGGCAACCTCGGCATCCGCATCGGCCTGGGCTGGGCCAAGTCGCACCACTTCACCACCGGCCAGTGCCCGGTGATGCGCTACAACCGCCAGCTCATGCAGGCGATCCTGTACGACAAGGTGAGCGTGGCGGACAACGTCGGCGCAACGGTGATCTCACTCGATGACGGCCCGCAGGGCTACCAGGACTTCGACCGCGGCGCCGCCAAGAAGTTCATCATCGACCCCCACGCGATGATCGCCGCCTAGACAGGCGCCGCAACCCACCTGCACCCGGCCGCCGCGGCACGCCCCGGCGGCCGGTGCCGTTTCAGGCCGCGACCCGAGCCAATTGCGCGCGAACTCGTGCCCGCCGGCCGAGCGGAACCGACTTCGGCGCCGCTGGCGAGCCTCGCTGCGCGCCCTGCACCGCCATCCCACTTCCACTCGCGAAATGGCGAATTTCTTGTCGGTTTCGCGATTTTTTCGTCGATTCGTGAATTTGACGAACTGGTTTTTGCCTCATTGCTCTACGATGGCGAACCTATGATGAGACACTTGCGCTTGGCACCGTGCGGGAGGCTGGCGCTCGCGGCCATTCTCGTCGCAACGATCCTGGTCGCGTGCGGCCGTGGCGGCGGCATGCCCATGACCACCGATCCGGAGCCGGACCCCGAACCGGCACCTACCCTGGTAGGGACGTGGCGCACGACCGAGGCCTGGACCGACTACGAGACGGGGGAGGCCAGGACCTCGGTCACCCTGCTGACGTTCATCGGCGGGCGAGCCATCGCGGCGGAGACCGCGTTCGACCAGCACGGCAACCGCCTGTGGAGCGGGGCCTCCGCAAGCGGCTGGGAGGCGACCGAGACCACGGTTACCCGGCTGTGGTTCGAGGACGTCACCTTCGATGGCGACGAGTACGCCCCGGTTCACGGCAGGGTCGAGAAAGCCTACTACTGGGGCAACGACGAGCGCAGCGTGGTGCTCATGCATGCGTGGTATTGGACTGACGAGTCCTCGACGTTCCTCCGCTATGAGCGGGTGCCGGACGCGATGCCGGACCTGGTCGGCCGCTGGACCAGCACCGAGCCCAGCCCGGGGAGCACCCTGACGGTAGGGGCGGACGGCTCCGTGGTGTTCGACGAGCCTGGATATCTAGTAGTCGACGAGGATGGCACGGAGGTAGAGGTGACTTTCCGTCTGGCCGGCACCGGTGCGTTCGATCCCGCCACCGGCTTCCTGACCCTGACGGACGCTACCTTGTCGTCGCTGAACGGGGCGGTCGGACCGGACGATCATAGCCATCCCCTGGAGGACGGGACCCGCCTGGCGGTGGCTCCGGCCGTAGACGGCATCGTGCTATCGAACTACTGGGACGAGACAATCGGGGAAGACGCTCCGTACGGAGCTTACTGGACACACCTGGCGCGCGCCGAATAGGTCAGCCAACCAGGCGCTGCAGGGCATGGAGCTGGTCGTCGGTGCCCAGCACGATCAGCACGTTGCGGGCCTGGATCGGGGTGCTCTCCAGGGTGGCGGATTCGGAGGTGTTCACCCACTGGCCGCCGGAGCGCTGGATGGCCATCACGGTGGCGCCGGTGGCGTCGCTCAGCGCCGCTTCCCGGATCGACTTGCCGATCAGCGGCGAGTGCTCCGGCACCAGCACCTCCTCGAGTTGCAGGCCGGTGCGCTCCAGGTGCGCAACGTCGATGAAGTCCGCCACCGTCGGCCGCAGCAGTGCCGACGCCATGCCGTGGCCGGCGATGCGATAGGGTGACACCACCCGGTCGGCGCCCGCCAGCCGCAGCTTGTGGATCGAGCGCTGCTCGGTGGCCTGGGTGATGATGGTCAGCTTCGGGTTGAGCTGACGCGCGCTCAGCACCACGAACAGGTTGGCGTCGTCTTCCCGCAGCGCCGACACCAGTCCGGCGGCGCGCTCGATGCCGGCGGCCTGCAGCGCCTCGTCGTTGCCCGCGTCGCCCTGCACGAACAGCGCGTCTCGGATCGCGGCGATCTCGCACTCCTCCGGTTCCAGCTCCACCACCACGAAGGGGGCGTGCGAGCGGCTGAACTCCTCCGCCACCCCGCGCCCGAACCTGCCGCCGCCACAGATGATGTAGTGGTCGCGAAGCCTGCGAATCGCCCGTTCCATGCGCCTCCTCCTGAAGTCCTGCACCAGGTGTCCCTCGGCCAGGTAGGCGCCGATGGAGGTCGCCGAGTAGCCGAGGGCCGCCACCGCCAGCACGATGACCGCCACCGCCAGCGCGCGCCCGTGGGCGGAGAGTGGGCGTACCTCGCCGTAGCCGACCGTGGACACGGTGATCACCGCCATGTAGAGACTTTCGCCCAGCGTCCATCCCTCGACCAGCATGAATCCGGCCGTGGCCCCGAGGGCGATGCCGGAGAGCGCGACGATGGCGAGGATGATGCGGGTCTGGGCAGTCATGGAGCGGTGGTCTATTCAGATGATCGACCCCCACCGCGCGCCGGCTGAGCCGGCAGCCGCCGATGCGCCAGCCCCCCGATCCGCCAGCCGTCGCCGTCACCGGGCACCGCGACACTCACCCGCCAGGTGCGCCGCGGGCACGCGTTCGCCGCGCTCGCCTTCAATCGCCGCAATCGCCGCAATCGCCGCAGTCGCCGGCAGAGCTTGACGACCACCGGGTTGCATTCGTATGTTCCGCCGCTCGCATGGCATTCGAAGCACGAGTCTACGCGCTGCGCATCGAGCAGCATCCCAACGCCGACCGCCTGGAACTGGCGGCGATCGGCGGATTCCGCTGCGTCGTCGGCAAGGGCAGCTTCGCCGACGGCGACCTGGCCGCCTACGTCCCGGAAGGCGCGGTCTGTCCTGACTGGCTGATCGCCGAGCTGGGCCTGGAAGGCAAGCTGGCCGGCAGCAGGAAGAACCGCGTCAAGGCGGTGCAACTGCGCGGCGCGCTGTCGCAGGGACTGGTCTACCCGGTCCGTGACGGGATGATCCGCGGGCAGCAGGTGGCGGAGGGGGACGACGTCACCGAGCTGCTGGAGCTGGTCAAGTACGAGCCGCCGATCCCGATCTCGATGCAGGGCGAGGTGCGTGCAGCCCATGGCGCCACGCTCAAGTACGACATCGAGGACTTGAAGAAGTATCCCGAGGAGTTCCGCGACGGCGAGCCGGTGGTCATCACCGAGAAGCTGCACGGCACCTGGTGCTGCCTGGGATGGCACGCCGAGCACGGCCCGATCGTCACCTCCAAGGGGATGTCGGACAAGGGCCTGGTGCTGCTGCTGGACGATGCGAACCAAGGCAACCTGTACGTGCGCACCTGGAGGGCGCATCAGCAGGCGTTCGAGTCGGCGCGCTCCCGTCTCGCCGGCGATGGTGCGCCGTGCTACATCCTGGGCGAGGTGTACGGCCGCGGCGTCCAGGACCTGCACTACGGCAAGTCGAATCCCGACTTCGCGGTGTTCGACGCCTACGTGGGCGAGCCGGGAACGGGCCGTTTCCTGAACCCGGACGAGCTGGCGGAGTCCCTGAACGATCTGTTTCCGCTGGTGCCCGTGCTGTATCGGGGGCCGTTCAGCCTGGCGCAGCTCCAGGAACTGACCGACGGCGCTACCGCGCTGGGAGGCGGGCACGTACGCGAGGGCGTGGTCGTGAGACCGGCCGCCGAGCGCGTTTCGCACGAATTCGGCCGGGTGATCCTGAAGAGCGTCTCGGGAAAGTACCTGACGCGCAAGGGCGGAACCGAATTCAACTGACCTGCGCCGGCCACAGCCGGCGGCGATCGATCTCGTTGAGCCGCCTTGCCGGTGCCGCGGTGGCCCGGTAGGCTCGGCGCATGTCCGAGTTCTCCTTCCCGCTGCGCACCATCCACCTCGACTTCCACACCGGACCCGACGTACCCGACGTGGGGTGCGACTTCGACCCCGACCGCTTCGCCCGCACCTTCAAGGAGGCCCACGTCGACAGCGTCACCGTGTTCGCCACCTGCCACCACGGACACGCCTACTACCAGACCGACCACCCCTGCCGGCACCCCAACCTAGCCCCCGGCCTGGACCTGACCGGCTCCCAGATCGAGGCCCTGCACCGCGCCGGCCTGCGCGCGCCGATCTACATCACCGGCCAGGTGAACGAGTACGCCGCCGTCACCCATCCCGAGTGGGTGGCGATCGATCCGGACGGGCGCCGCGTCAAGCACCTGGGGCGCGACGTGCCGCCCGGGGAGTCGGCGCTGCACGCGGGCTGGCAGGTGCTGGACATGTCGAGCCCCTACCAGGAGTACTTGGCGCAGCAGATCGAGGAGATCCTGGACCGCTACCGGCCGGTGGACGGCATCTTCCTGGATATGTGCTGGGACCAGCCCAGCGTGTCGCGGTGGGCGGTGGAGGGGATGACGCGGCGCAACCTCGACCCGCGCCGGGCGCAGCACCGGGAGCGCTACGCGCGGCAGGTGGCGCTGGACTACATGCGCCGCTTCAGCGCCATGGTGGAGGCCGCGGGCACGGGCGCCGACCATCTCGGGATCTGGTTCAACTCGCGCCCCAAGACCAACCTGCACGTGGAGAAGCAGTTCCTGCGCCGGGTGGAGATCGAGGCCCTGCCCACCGGCGGCTGGGGCTACGCCTACTTCCCCTACGTGGCACGCTTCGTGCGCCCGCTGGGCCTGCCGACGCTCACCCACACCGGGCGCTTCTTCAAGAGCTGGGGCGACAACGCCGGTCTCAAGCCGCCGCCGGCGCTCAAGTACGAGTGCTGCCAGGTGCTGAGCCAGGGGATGACCGGGGGCATCGGCGACCTGCTGCACCCGCGCGGCGTGCCGCAGGCGGCGGTGTACGAGCTGATCGGCAACGCCTACGCCCACATCGAGGCGTGCGAGCCGTTCGTCGCCGGCGGCACCCTCCAGAGCCAGATCGCGCTGATCGTGGACCCGGAGCTGGGTGACGACCCCGGCGCCGCGGGACTGGGTGCCACCCGCGCGCTGCAGCAACTGCAGCAGCAGTTCGACATCGTGGCCCCCGATGCGCCGCTGGACGCCTATGAGCTGGTGCTGGTGCCGGAGACCACCGCCGTGGACGAGGCGTTGCGCGAGGCGTTGCGCGGCTACCTGGCGCGGGGCGGGGCGCTGATCCTGTCAGGCGCGGCGGGATTCGCCGAGGGGCAGCCGCTGCTGCCGGAGCAGGGTATCGAGAGCTGCGGGCCGAGTCCCTTTTCCCACACCTTCCTGCGCCTGGCGCAGGCGGTCGCGGGCGGCATCGCGGAGTACGATCACGTCACCTACGAGAGCGGGCCGCGCATCAAGCCGGCGGCCGGCGCGGAATCGCTGGCGGGAGTGGTGGAGCCCTACTTCGAGCGCCATTTCGCGCGCTTCTCGGGGCACTCCTATACCGCCCCGGCGCAGCTCTCCCCCTGGTCGGCGGTGGTGCGCAACGGCCGGGTGATCACCTTCGCCTTTCCGATCCTCGGCACTTACGGGCGCCACGCGGTGCCGGTGCACCGTCGCCTGCTGGGCAACTGCATCAACCTGCTGCTGCCGGAGCCGCTGCTGCGCGCCGCGGACGCCCCATCGCTGCTGGAGACAACCGTGGTGCGCGCCGGGCCGCAGACCGTGGTGCACCTGCTGTGCTTCGCCCGCGAGCGGCGCACCGAGTCGTTCGACCACCGCCTCGGACGCACCACCGGGCTGGACATCGTGGAGGATGCCATCCCGCTGCTGGAGCAGCGGATCGCGGTCAAGCTGCCGGCGGCGCCGCGCCGCGCCGCGCTGCAGCCGCACGGGGTGGCGCTGCCGGTCGAGTACCGCGACGGCTACGCCGAGGTGCAGGTGACCCTGCCCGACGGACACGGCATGCTCGTGTTCGACGCGCAGTAACCCGGGCGCCATGACTCGTACCCGACGCATGGCGGCAGTGCTGGCGGCACTGCTGGGAATACTCTCCGCCGCTCCGGCGGCGCTGGCCGACGCCCCGCAGAGCGTGCTCGACGCCATCGGCAAGCGGAGCGCCAGCGATGAGCTCAACTACCAGGTCTACCTGGACACGGACTGTTTCCTGGACCGACAAAAGGTGGCTGAAGCGATCGAGGACATCGTGGCCCGGAGCCTGATCACACCATTGAAGCGGCTGGCGCCGGCCGGGGAGGTCACCCTGATCGTGACCGTGGACTGCACCCTGCCCGCCACCAGCAGCAGCCTGGGAGCGTTCAGTCTCGAAGTGGCCTACCTGGCCCTGGTCGACGGGGCGATGTGGAAGCTGGACTGGGAGTACGGATCGCTGGGGATCGGCCGCCGCGAGTTCATCCTCGGCGAAATCGAGGAACAGGTCGAAGACGCCCTGTTGGACTTCATCAGGGCGCACAGTTGACGGGGTGGAGACGACGGTCGACGGGGCCATCTACCAGCTGAACCTGCCACCGCGGACGTTCATCCGCGTCGGCCATGCCGAGCTGCGGCGCTTCGCGGCGGCGCTGGCGCGCGGCGCCGGGCTGGTCGCGGAGCGGGCGGAGCTGCTGGCCGAGCTGCTGGTGGCGAACGACCTGCGCGGCGTGTTCAGCCACGGCACGCGCCAGCTCGCCAACTACGTGCCGGCGTTGCGGGCCGGCGCGCTCAACCCCGATCCGCGGGTCACGGTGCTGCGCGAAGCGCCGGCCAGCCTGGTGCTGGACGGCGACGGCGGACTGGGCTACTTCCCGGCCCACGAGGGCACGCTGCGCGCCATCGGCAAGGCGCGCGAGCTGGGCGTGTGCGTGCTGCAGACCCGCAACCACGGTCACATCGGCGCCGCCGGCATCTACGCGCGCCTGCCGCTGGAGCACGACATGGTGGCCCTCGTCACCTCCGCCGCCGCGCTCGACCTGCGCCCGGGCCAGCCGGTCTACACGCCGGCGATCGGCTCCCCACTCGCGTTCAGCGCGCCCGCGGGCGCGGCGGCGCCGCTGGTGGTGGACTTCGCGCCGGTCTACGACCTGCGCATCTCGCCGCGCTGGGCGGAGCTGGCGGAGTGGATCCCGGGCACCATCTTCCGCTGCATCGGCCTCGGCACCGTCGCCCAGGTGTGGGGCGGACTGCTGGCCGGCCTGCCGGCCGCCGGCGGCCAGAAGCGCCCGCGCCGCTACCGGGACGCGGGGCAGAGCGCCCTGGTCGTCCTGTTCCGCATCGACCTGTTCCTGGAGCCGGCCGAGTTTCGCGCCCAGATGGACCTGCTGGCGCGGCAGCTCAAGGAGCTGGCGCCGCTGGAGGGCTTCGACCGCGCCAGCTACGCCGGCGACATCGAGCGGCAGCGGGAACGGGAGTTCCGCCGGCTCGGGATCCCGCTGGGTCCGGAGCACCGGCGCGAGCTGGAGGGCGTCGCCCGGGAACTGGGAATCGCCGTGCCCTGGAGCGGCGCCGGGCCGCGGGAGGCGAGTCGCGCCGACCCAGGGACCGGCCGCTGAATCCGAAGCGGGTTACTGTTTTGCGCGAAAGTAAAGGGACTTCTTACTCCGTCGCCGCTGGCAGATCCGGCGAGTCGGCTTCCGCATGCGATGACTCGCGTCGGCGTTTGCTGCGCCTTCCCGCAATGAATACCGACACCACCGCAGCCAGAGGCCCCAACGAGGCACCGAGCCCTATGATAGGATAGCCTTTGGTGATCAGGTACGTGCTACAGGCCAATACGGCAAGGACGATTGTAAGTCCAATCCACCTGCCCTGAGTCTCGCCACTGATCCGAGCCTTGGAAGAATCGCTCTCGATCTTGTGCCGATGGGCTTGCTGATCTTCGGCCATTCGGAGCAGGCGCTCCGCAAAGTCGGGCTGTATCTCGTTGTACTGCTTGATGATCGCCGGATGGGGTAGTGGTCCGCTATAGGTCTCCGAGACCTGGACTACCCGCTGTGAAGTACCCTTCCGAGCGTCACCTGTTGGTGGCTGGTCAGTGGCGATGCCGCTCTGGGGAGCGGCGTCCGCCTGGGACTCTGGGTCGTTTTCGAGTTGAAGTTCCTTTTGGACCTTCTTCCGGTTCCGAGTTCGCGGTGTGCTCACTCGAAGGATAGAAGCAGCTGCCCGTCCGGTGCCGAGTAGAGGTCTTTGGGAAGCTCTGGCAGAGAAGGGTCCTCTGCTACCGCTTCGTTCAGAGCATCGACAACGAAACCACCGACAGCGACCCACGGACTCTCGCTTGTCCTTGGCTCTTCCAACCGAGAGGGACTGAATAAGCTCCAGCACGGAGGGTCGTCAGGCCACCCTTGGCCTATGAGCGGGGCCACTACCGAAGAAGCGCCAGACAAGAAACAGTCGAGCTTGGACGTACCCGGACTACGGAACGTCTCTGTCGTCATAACTCGTAAATACCATCGCTAGGTGCCGCTGTCAACAGCTTCGTCATTAGGGCCATCATTGCAGCCGGCCGGGCTTCGCGCTGATACTGAGCGCGCCGCCAGTGCCACGGATCGCGTGAATGAATACAGAGACCCAGTTATCTCACTCCGGCTGCGCATGTTATTCGCGCTCCAACAGGTTACTGGACGCCGGCGCGTCCGCCGGTCGGACCGTGACGTAGTAGGAGCCGATGGTGCGCTCGACGCGGTCGTGGAACGCCGCCGAGAGCCGATCCGGGCCGGCCTGGAGTGACACCTCGAACACCGCGGCGGTTTCGCCGGACGGGGTCTCCAGGTGGTGGCTGCTGCCGCCCACCGTCAGTGCGGCCCAGCCGATCGGCAGCGCCACGCCGCCCGAGTAGTGCGCCGCGTGCTGCTCCTGGATGGCGTCGCGGCGCCACTCCACGTCGTCGCCGTCGATGCCGGCGTCCAGGGCGTAGCCGGCGTCCTCCGGCCAGCGCCGCAACTCGATGCGGTAGCGGCCGGCGCGGCGCACGTCGATCGCCCAGTAACCGCCGGCGACGTGGCCCTGCCGCACCTGGGCCTGGTTCCAGGCGCCGTTGCACGCCTCGTTGCGCAGGTCGTGGGTGGTGAGCCGCACGGGTTCGGCGTCGCCGCCGATCACGATCGGGATGTCGCGGTCGAACTGCGCGGAGACCAGCTCCCACCACTTCTCGTAGCCGGCGCGCAGCTCGGCCACCACCTCCGGATGGTCGGCTGCAATGTCGTTGCGCTGTCCCGGGTCGTCGCCGAGATGGTACAGCTCGCGCCCGTGCAGCAGCCGCCAGGGGCCGCGCATCACCGAGCTCAGGCGCCACTTCGCGGGGTTGGCGATGCGCTGGGTGTCGGCCACCATGACGCGCTGCGCCCAGGTGCCGTCGTCCTCGCCGCGTACCAGCGGAGTCAGGCTGCGGCCGTGGAACGAGCGTTGCGGCGGCGGCGTGACGCCGCACAGGTCCAGGATCGTCGGCATGAAGTCCACGTAGCTGGTGAGCTGCTCGACGTCGCGGCCGCCACGGGCGTCGCCGCCCGGGTAGCGCAGGAGAAAGGGGACCCGGTGCCCGCCCTCGTAAGGTGAGCCCTTCTTGCCGCGCATGCCGGCGTTGAAGCTGCCCGGCCCTTCCTGCGGGAAGCCGTCCTCGTCCAGCTCCACCCCCGTGGCGGTGCCGTTGTCGGTCATGAACACCACGATGGTGTCGTCGGCCAGGCCCAGCTCGTCGAGCCGGCGCAGCAGCAGACCGAAGTTCTCGTCGATGTTGGTGATCATGCCGTAGAAGCGGGCGCGGTCCTCGTGCGGGGTGGTGTCGGCATAGGCCGCGGCGTAGTGCGGCTCGACGTTGAGCGGGCCGTGCGGAGCGTTGGTGGAGATGTGGCAGTAGAACGGCTGGTCGCGGTGCTCCTCGATGAAGCGCAGGCCCTCGCGGAAGAACACGTCGGTGCAGTATCCCTCGAACTTGCGCGGTTCGCCGTTCACGTAGTAGGTGTCGTCAAAATAATCGTTGCCCCAGGGGTCGCCGATGTTGCCGATGCCGCCGCCGTTGTGGTAGACGGCGCGCTCGAAGCCGCGCTCGTGGGGGCGGAACGGCTGGCTGTCGCCCAGGTGCCACTTGCCGAACTGGCCGGTGCGGTAGCCCGCCTCGCGCAGGGCGTCGGCCAGGGTCCACTCGTCCTCGCGCAGCAGCGACCGGCCGCCGATCGTGTGCCACACCCCGGCGCTGTTGCAGAAGTGGCCGGTCAGCAGGCCGGCGCGGGTCGGGGCGCAGGTGGTGCCGACGTGAAAGTCGGTGAACCGCACCGCCTCGCCGTGGAACCGGTCCAGGCTGGGGGTGTTGATGACGCCGTTGCCGTGACAGCCCAGGTCGCCGTAGCCCTGGTCGTCGGTAAGAACAAATACGAAGTTCGGTCGCGCTCTTGCCATTTCGCGATCAAGCTTATCATTCTCCCGTGCCCGCGTCGCGCCGGCTGCCAAAAGAATCCCTCGTCAACGGTCGCCTCATCGGCGTCACTCCTACGTACTCCCCAAAAAAAAGGAATCCTGCTAATTCTGGTAGGGACTCAGATCGCAATCCACGGCAGTAAAGTAGCGCTGCAGCAGGCAGAGTCATCATGAGCGACCGAGACGCATTCGAGCGCATCCTGGCGTCGCTGTACGACGCCATGCTCGACGATACCCAGTGGCCGGTTACTTCCACCCTGATTGACGAAGCCTGCGGCCTGACGGGCAATTCACTCCTCGTTGGGGAAGGCCCGATGGACGACATCCAAGCGCACTTCGTCGGGGTCTACTACCGTGGGCAGCGCCGTACCGATCTGGAGCGCGAGTACACCGAGGTCTACCACCCTATCGACGAAATGGTACCGCGCCTTCGGAATCAGTCCGACGGACGACTGGTGCAGATCTCCGACCTGTACACGACGGAAGAGTTGAAGACCTCGCCCACCTACAATGAGATATTGCTGCGAGGCAAGTACCAGAATGGCTTGGCCGTGCGCATAGTCGCCGCGGATGGCGTCTACAAGAGCTGGGGCCGCTGGTGCCTCGCCGATCCCGTGGGCTCGGAGGACCGGAGTTCTTCGCAGATCAAGATGATCGCGCGGCTAGTGCCGTACATCCGACAGTTTTTTCGCGTCCGGCAGGCGCTGGTCCGCGCGCAGGCTCGGGCAGTGACCGCGGCCACCCTGCTCGATAACCCCCGACTCGGCGTTGTACACCTGGACCGGCGTGGTCGGATCATGGCGGTGAATGACCGCGCTCGCGGCATCCTGCGACACGGCGACGCGTTGTCCGACCGGGATGGGGAGTTGCATGCCCGTACGCCGGAAGACCGGCGCCGTCTGGAGCGTCTGCTGGGCGCCGCTCTGCCGACTTCCGGTGCTGTCGCGCTCAGTGGGTCGATGCCGCTCCGCCGCTCGTCTGCGCTGCCGCCGTTGGTGGTGCACGTCAAACCCGTGGCGGTCCAGCAACCGCACTACGGAGCGCGGTTCATCGCGGCGCTGGTACTGATCGAAGAGCCGGGGCGCCGGCATCGTATCGACCCACGCTTGATAGCCGCGGCTCTGGGGCTGACGCCGAGGGAAAGTCAGGTAGCGGCTTGGCTGGCGGAAGGCAAGAGTGTCGACGAAATGGCCCAGGCCACGGGTCACACCAGGGGCGCCATCTATTGGCACCTGAAGCAGATCTACCAGAAACTGCACATCTCACGGCAGCCGGATCTGGTGCGGCTGGTGCTGTCGGTCGCCGAGTTGGGCTACTAACCGCAACGCCACCCACCTCCTCGGTGAGCAGTCCAATTGCTTGGCTGCGTCCTCAGTCCTACCAATCCTGGTAGGGACTCTCGGGTAATCGTGTCAGAAGATCGTTCTCGTCAGTCACCCGACTCCGACCTGCGTGCAAGGCAAGCGCGGCCGCGCCAGACCTCGGCAAGCGCTTCCAACCGCTCCGGAGGGCGTGGTGCAAGTGTCTGGCAAGACGGTTGGGGACGCAGGTTAGTGGATGCGATGGTATTCGCTTATGGCACAGCCTTCGAAAGTGCAGGAGAGGAGAATCAAATGAAGTCTCGTCGAATCAGTAGACTGCTGGCGGTTTCCGCTGCCGTCGCCGCAGCGGTGGTGCTCTTGGCAGGTTGCCCAAGGGCGGTCAAGACACCGATCAGTTTCGCCGCGGGCGACCTTACGCTGACGCTACCGGCAATGGTGATAGGCACGGCCATCTCCGCAATAGTGTTGCCGGAGGCGTCCGGGGGAGAAGGTGCTCTCACCCACACTCTAGCTCCCGAGGTCCCGGGCCTTACGTTCGACCCCGAGACCCGGCAGTTGAACGGAATACCGACTACGGCCGGAAGCTATCCGCTGCGTTACACGGCAACGGATGAAGACGGCGCCACGGCCACCCTGAGCTTTGTGGTTACGGTAAGACCGACACTCTGGGGCTCTTGGCGTAACACCAGCAGATGGGACCATGACGGAGAAATCGTGGGAACGATCGTGGAGACTCTGACGTTCACTACCAGCAGGTTCATCATGTACAGGTCATACTATCGGACCGATGGTTCGTTGGACGGCAGGGATTGGGAGAGTGGTACCTGGGCAGCATCTGACGACACCGTGACAAAGACTTGGTATGTCAATGACGACGACGACCGCGACACTCCGGACGTCCTCAGGAGTCTGGACAAGGACTATGTGTGGGCGGATGAGGCGCGCGACGTGTTATTTTTGCACGTATGGCGCCGTTGGAGTGACAGTCAGAATTTCGATCGTTACGAGCGCGTTCAAAATGTATCGCCGTCGTCGGTCGTCGGCGTATGGCAGAACTCCGATCTGTACGACGATTGGGACTTTACGCTTACGGTAAACGCCGATGGCACGTTGCTGCTTGAGCATTCGTGGCCCGAAGGAATTGACACGGTGACTGCAGAGTGGCAACTCGATGAGGATGAATACTATCTCAATCTGTCCGACGCTAGCGCCACCTGGACCCCAACCGATGGAGTACCGCAACCTCATGGAACCATTGCGCCTCGGTTTGCCTTCGCTCCCACCGATCAGTGGCCGGACGAGATGATCGTGTCCTTCTGGCAGGAGAACCCGGCCGTCGGAAGTTATAGCAGGTTCGGGGTCTATTGGATGCTATTCCAACGGCAATAGTCGAATTGGCCGCGTACTCGGCTACCGATGCGCCATCCTCTGCGAGACTTCTTGCGGCTGTGGCGCTGGCGGCGTGACCTCGGTTGGCGTGGTCCACTAATACTGGATGCTCTCCGCGGGAGACTACAGCGGCGGGCGTCATGCCGGCTCATCCGACTGGAGAAGTTGCCTCACCGGGCCCGTGAGACGGCTATCGACAAGGAGATCAGGCAGGACGACGATCCTGCCTGATCTGTCTACGCAAGGATCTGGTGCGGCTGGTGCTGTCGGTCGCCGAGTTGGGCTACTAAGGAGTCTCGCCAAAATAAGTTGGTCTTTTAGTCACTGTCGGGGAGTCAGCATGTAGTTCCATTCGCCGTGAAACCGATCGCGCTTCAGATTCAGTGCCTGCATCTGTTCGTCGCTCACCGTCTGCCCCGTCGGGTAGCTGTTGTGGTCCAACTCCGAGCGGATCGTCAAGCCGCTCCTGGTCCTCGTGTGGCCGATCAGGTTCACCACCACCTGCCGGCTCACCAGCGGTCGCCCGCGCCAGTTCTCGGTGATGTGACAGAACATCCGATGCTCGATCTTGTTCCACTTGCTGGTCCCCGGCGGAAAGTGACACACCGAGATGCGCAGCCCCGTGGCATCGGCGAACTGCTGCAACTCCACCTTCCACAGCCGACTGCGACTGCTGTTGGAACCGCCCCCGTCGGCCGTGATCAGCAACCGCCGCGCCTGTGGATACGCCATATGGCCCATCCTCTGCCACCACCTCCGCAGTGTCTCCACGGCGAATACCGCGGTGTCGTGATCCTCCCCCACGCTCACCCAGCCGGTGTCACCGGTCACGTCGTAGATCCCGTACGGAATCGCCTTGCCGAGCGTCTTATCCACGAAATCGTGCACCTTGACGCGCTCCGGTTGGCCCTTCGGGCGCCACTCTCGACCCCCGTTGCGGTACTCGCCCACCAACTCCTTTTTCTTGGTGTCAACAGAAACTACCGGCTGCCGCAGAGCCTGAAACGCGCGCACCCTCCGGTTGATGTGCTTGAACTGCGCATCGCGGTCGACATGCTGCGTGCCTTCCAGCGTCTTGCGGTTGGCCTGCAGGCTGTAGCCCAACTCATGCAACAGCCGGTTCACGGTCCGCTCGCTCACCGGGTGACCGGCCGCCTGCAGTTCCTCGGCCAACCGCGCCGCGCTACTGCAGGTCCACAGCAACGGCCCCATCGGGTCGCCGCGGGTGACCGGGTCGACCAACCGCTCCAGCGCCTGTGTCAACTTCGGGTCGCGGGCGGTCAACGGCTTACGGCCTGCGCCGGGTCGTCGCTGGCGTCCGCTGTTGGCTTGTGCCCCTGCTGCTGCGCCGGCATCCAGTTCCTTCAGCCCGGCGTGAATGGTGGTCCGCGAGATCCCGGTGGCGGCTGCCACACAGGCGATGCCGCCACGGCCCAGCAGGCGCGCCTCCACCGCAGCCCAGCGGCGCCGGAGGCGCTCGTCAAACAATGGATTCAGGGCTGCGAACTTGGTCTTGACCGCTTGGGTGAGAATTGGGTCCACTACGTCTGAGTAGATTATCGGCTACTCCTTTCGACCACTTTATTTTGGCGAGAGCCCTAACCGCAACGCCACCCACCTCCTCGGTGAGCAGTCCAATTGCTTGGCTGCGTTCTCAGTCCTACCAATCCTGGTAGGGACTCTCGGGCAATCGTGTCAGAAGATCGTTCTCGTCAGTCACCCGACTCCGACCTGCGTGCGAAGCATGCGACGCCGCGCCAGACCTCGGATAGCGATCCCACCCGCTCCGGAGGGCGTAGAGCAAATGCTTGGGAAGGCGGTTGACGGTTGGGGGACGCAGGTTGGTGGATGCGATGGCATTCGCTTATGGCGCAGGCTTCGAATGTGCAAGAGAGGAGAATCAAGTGAAGTTTCGTCGACTCAGTAGACTGCTGGCGGTTTCCGCTGCCGTCGCCGCGGTGGTGCTCTTGGCAGGTTGCCCAAGGGCGGTCAAGACGCCGATCAGTTTTGCCGCGGGTGACCTTACGCTGACGCTACCGGCAATGGTGAAAGACACGGCCATATCCGCAGTTGTGTTGCCGGAGGCGTCCGGGGGAGAAGGTGCTTTCTCCTATGCCCTGGCTCCCGAGGTTCCGGGCCTTACGTTCGACCCCGAGACCCGACAGTTGAGCGGGACCCCGACTACGGCCGGAAGCTATCCGTTGCGCTACACGGCGACGGATGAAGACGGCGCCTCGGTCACCCTGAGCTTCACGGTCACGGTAAGACCGACGCTGTGGGGCTCTTGGCGTACCACCAGCAGATGGCACGATGACGGAGAACTCGTGGGAACGGTCGTGGAGACTCTGACGTTCACTACCAGCAGGTTCATCATGTACAGAGCACACTATCGGACCGATGGTTCGTTTGACGGCAGAGCGTTGGAGAGTGGTACCTGGACAGCATCTGACGACGCCGTGACAAAGACTTGGTATGTCAATGACGACGACGACCGCGACACTCCGGACGTCCTAAGGAGTCTGGACAAGGACTATGTGTGGGCGGATGGGGCGCGCGATGTGTTACTGTTGCACGAATGGCGCGGTTGGAGTGCCAGTCAGAGTTTCGATCGCTACGAGCGCGTTCAAAATGTATCACCGTCGTCGGTAGTCGGCGTATGGCAGAGGTCGGGAATGGGGGACGATTGGTCTTTCGTTCAAACGCTTACGGTATACCCCGATGGCACGTTGCTATACGAGAATTCGTGGTCTGAACGAGAGTCCGGAGGAGTTTGGGAGATGACTGCAAACTGGCAGCTTGTTGAGGATGAGTACTATCTCAATCTGACCGACGCTAGCGCCACCTGGACCCCAACCGGTGGAGTAACGGAACCGGACTCAGATTTTGAGGGTGCGTCTCGGTGGGCCTTCGCTCTCACCGACCAGTGGCCGGACGAGATGATAGTGTCGCCCTTCTGGGACGAAGATCCGGCCTATGATAGTTATAGAGAGTATGGACACTACTGGATGACCTTCCAACGGCAATAGTCGAATTGCGCCGCGTACTCAGTTACCGAGCGCCATCCTCTGCGAGGCTTCTTGCGGCTGTGGCGCCGGCGGCGTGACCTGGGTTCGCGGAGGACACTGAGCAGCGGGCGTCGTGTCGGCTCATCCGACCGGAGAGAGTGCCTCACCGGCCTCGTGACACGGGCTATCGGCAAGGAAATCAGGCAGGACGACAATCCTGCCTGGTCTATCTACGCAAGGATCTGCTCTGTCGGTCGCCGAGTTGGGCTACGAACCCCGGGTCCTCGGCGGGCAGTCCGGTTTGCTTGCTGGCTTTCTCAGTCCTACCAATCCTGGTAGGGACTCTCGGGCAGTCGTGTCAGAGGATCGTTCTCGTCAGTCACCGACTCCGACCTGCGCGCAAACGCATGCGCGGCCGCGCCCAACCCCTCGGATAGCGATTCCATCCGCTCCGGAGGGGACGGTGCACGTTGCTTGGAAGGCGGTTGGGGACGCAGGTTAGCGGATGCGACGATATTCGCTTTTGGCACAGCCTTCGAAAGTGCAAGAGAGGAGAATCAAATGAAGTCTCGTCGAATCAGTAGACTGCTAGTGGTTGCCACTGCCGTCGCCGCGGTGGTGTTCTTGGTAGGTTGCACAAGGGCGGTCAAGACGCCTATCAGTTTCGCCGCGGGCGACCTTACGCTGACGCTACCGGCAATGGTGAAAGGCACGGCCATCTCCGCAGTCGTGCTGCCGGAGGCGTCCGGGGGAGAAGGTGCTCTCACCCACACTCTAGCTCCCGAGGTCCCGGGCCTTACGTTCGACCCCGAGACCCGACAGTTGAGCGGGACACCGACTACGGCCGGAAGCTATCCGCTGCGTTACACGGCGACGGATGAAGACGGCGCCACGGCCACCCTGAGCTTCACGCTCACGGTAAGACCGACGCTGTGGGGCTCTTGGCGTAACACCAGTATCCGGTACTATGACGGCGAAGTGGGAACGGTCGTGGAGACTCTGACGTTCACTACCAGCAGGTTCATCATGTACAGGTCATACTATCGGCCCGATGGTTCGTTTGACGGCTGGCATTGGGAGAGTGGTACCTGGGCAGCATCTGACGACACCGTGACAAAGACTTGGTATGTCGATGACGACGACGACCACGAGACTCCGGAAGTCCTCAGGAGTCTGGACAAGGACTATGTGTGGGTGGATGAGGCGCGCGATGTGTTATTGTTGCACGAATGGCGCCGTTGGAGTGCCAGTGAGACTTTCGATCGCTACGAGCGCGTGAAAAGTGTATCGCCGTCGTCGGTAGTGGGCGTATGGCAGAACTCCGATCTGTACGACGATTGGGACTTTACGCTTACGGTTAACGCCGATGGCACGTTGCTGTTCGACGCTTCGGAGCTCGGCGGAGTTTGGAAGGTGACTGCAAAGTGGCAGCTCGATGAGGATGAGTACTTTCTCAATCTGACCGACGCGACCGACGTCTGGACCCCAACCGGTGGAGTACCGCAACTTCGGAACCTTGCGTCTCGGTTTGCCTTCGCTCCTACCGATCAGTGGCCGGATGGGATGACAGTGTCCTTCTGGCACGAAGACCCGGACCATCCCAATTTTAAAGAGTTCGGGTCCTATTGGATGACCTTCCAACGGCAATAGTCGAATTGCGCCGCGTACTCAGCTACCGAGCGCCATCCTCTGCGAGGCTTCTTGCGGCTGTGGCGCCGGCGGCGTGACCTGCGTTGGCGTGGTCCACTGATACTGGATGCTCTCGTGGGAGAGTGCAACAGCGGGCGTCATGCCGGCCCATCCGACCGGAGAAGGTGCCTCACCGGGCCCGTGAGACGGCTATCGACAAGGAGATCAGGCAGGACGACGATCCTGCCTGATCTCTTTTCGTCTAACCCCAGCGTCAACGACTCCTACCTCAGGTAGGAAGGAAAGAATCTTGAGAGCAAGAGTAGTAGCGATACTGGAGATACTGGTCGCTGTCATTGCTGTTGCCCTGGTCATGGGGTGCAGCGGATCGGTGATGGGCATGATCGAAACTCCTGCTGCCGAGCCACGACCTGAGAAGACACCATCTGAGCAGGCGGAAAAAACCACGATCACTTTCCGGGTAGTGGAGCCCCTCCTTGCGGACAGAAATGGTCCGGGTGTAGCAGCAGTGAAGGTTATCCTCCAGTCCGGACAGGAAAAAGTGAAGGAAACAGCTACCGACGGCAGCGTTACCTTCGTGGGCAGCCTCCCTCTCACCGTCCGGATTGAAAAACCCGGCTATATCACCACCACAGCCACCGTGACGGACGAGTCAGGCCAGGAGATCGTCTTTCCCAACGAGTGGCCGGAGGAGGCAAAAGAAGCCATTCGCCAACTTGGCTTAGAGGAGATGATTGCTTCAGGTGAGCTTGTCCTGAGGTGGGGGGACACCGAGTTCCTCTATACCCTTGATGGAGATGTGGGGGGACTGTACGTTTGTCCTAACATAATCATTAGGGATCACACCAATAACGGAAACCGCCGGATGTGGATCTTGGTTCACGAACTAATGCATGTTTGGCAAGGTTTGAACTCCACAAATCCACCTTGCGAGATTGATCCTGGCTGGACTCAGTCCGAGGAAGGCAGGGCTTGGATTGCCGCCATAGATGAGGACCTCAGGGAAGTTGGCCCCATCTCCGGTTTTGATGATTCGGCATGGGCATCAAAGGATGTTCCACACGAGAATCAGGCCTCGTTTTATGCCCAATGGGCATATGGCCTTGAGAGAACAAGAGAGGAGCTGGAAAAACTCTGTGGCTTAGCACCAAACCGGTGCCGGTACCTGCAGGACAGATTCGGACCTCCGCCGCCGCGCATGACCGGGACCAACAGCGCGCCGACGGCAGACGCCGGCCCTGATCAGACGGTGACCGCGAGCGACACCGTGACCCTCCGGGGCAGCGGCACCGACGCCGAAGACCAGAACCTGACCTACTCCTGGTCGCAGACCGGTGGCGTACCGACCGTCGAGTTGCGCTCGGACCAGGCCGCAACCTCCTTCACTGCACCCGACGTAGACGCGGTTACCATGCTCACCTTCGCGCTCACGGTGACCGACTCGGGCGGCCTCACGGGTACCGATTCCGTGACTGTCACGGTCCTGCCCCCGCTCTCCGTGGCGGTCTCCGTGACGTTCGTCGAAGACTCCGTGCGCGTCGTGGAAGGGGAAGAGGTGGCCGTTGGCATCCGGTACCGAGCCCGGGAGCTCGCCTCGCCGCTGACGATCCAGGTCTCCGTGCTTGAGGACCAGGCCGAGGCGGCCGACTACGAATTGTCGGAGACCCGTTTCGAGATCCCGGCCGGGAGAGACATTCTGGGAACCCTGGAACTCACCCTCAGCACGCGGACCGACGACTCCTTCGCCGAGGGGGAGGAAGCCATCGAGCTGCGGCTCTTGGTGCCTGAGGCGATTGGAGCGGAGGTCGGAGGGCCGCTCTCGGTGACGATCTCCGATGCCGCGGTGTCCGCCTGCGTTGGCGTCACCCTGGCAGGCACGCCTCCCGAACCCGTGGAAGAAGTTGGAGGGCTCCGGATCCGCACTTCGCTGACCTCGGAGTGGCACGCGAGCGCGCGGGAAGTAACGATGCGGTGGGTCGGCCCATATGGCGAGGTATGGCATTGGGTCGATGTCGAGCACCACCCGTATTACGACGAGAGAGCCAAACCCTTTCCGCCACCACCCGACTTCCATATCGAGGCGTGGCAGTTCGATCCCGGAAGCGCCTCCACCACCCACATGATGGATGTCTCGTGGTCAGCCAAGGCCGACCTGGAACTCATGTTCCGCTGCCAAACCGGCGCCGTTGTCGCCGTCTGCGATTCGGCGGGATGTACGATCGAGGCGACGACGGCATCCCGTACGATATCCGGCAGTCCGAGCGCACTCCATTCAGCGCTCTGGGGCGAGGGCTCGGAAAGCGGACTTCGAGCTGCGTCCTACCTCGTTGCGCCGGATCGAAGGTGGCATCCGTCAGTGTGGGGACCGGGCGATACGCTTGTTTTTCACCTTTCGACGGAAAACTGGCCGGACGACGCCCGGATGACGCCAGCGGACGTGAAGGAAGTTCTGGAGAGGATGCTGGCCGAGTGGTCGGCTGTTCCAACGGCGGACATCTCCTGGCGAGTCGAAGGACCGGCGGACGGGCTCTTGCCGGGAAAGGACGGGAAGAACATCTTCTGGATAGACCCGGGGTACGTGCACGGCGGTGGTAGCGGACCAACGAGATGGTACGAGACTATCGATGGGGTCCACGGACTGGTGGAGGCTGATCATCGCATCGACCCCAACTCGCTGAGAGTGTCAAGTTACGACAGGCCGTGGCCCTACATCGCCAATGAGCTGGGTATGCACCCTCTCGGCCATACCCTCGGCTTGGAACATGCGGCTACGTTCCCTGTTTTTTCGCCTTGTCCGGGGCCGCGCTCAGATGACTGCGGACGGGTCGACGGGGACCTCGGCTATTGGCGAGATGTCCGCGGCGCCTGGCAACTGGACCCGATCATGTCGTACGGGGCGTCCGGCACTTTGAGCTTTCTGGACGATGGGTCGGCCTTGCGGCTCGACGACAAGATCGGGGCGTCGCTGCTCCGCCCGAAACCCGGCTGGCTCGAAACTACCGGCTCGATTGCCGGGTCAGTCAGCACCGATGACGGGCGGCCGGTTCCGTTCATCCACGTATGGGCCGTGCGGCCCGACGAGCGCGGCCTGATGGACGGTACAGGGTCGTTCGCCAACCGGAACGGCGACTTTCTGATCCGGGGCCTACCGCCCGGAGACTGGATCCTCATCGCACATCCGGACTTGTCCTGGCTGGCGAATCCGTGGTTCTTCTTCGAGCGGCAGGGCGAACTGACCGACGAGATGATGCTCTTCCCGGTGCGCGCCCGCGCCGGGCAGACGACATCAGGCATCGAGATCACCATGTCGCGGGGCCGGATGACGACAGTGCCGTGACCGAGCGCAGCAGGCGTGCCGACTGATCGGCGCCAGCCGGTGATGATGTCTCGCACGTGACAATAAGCAAAGCACAATAAGCAAAGCGCCGGCAGCGATAACCGGGCAGCAGTGCGTTCGGGCGCGACGTGGACTATGCAGCGGAGCCACCAGTTCGGCTGGCGCTGTCGGTCGCCGAGTTGCGCTACTAACCGCAACGCCGCCCGCTAACCCGGTTGGTAGTCCGAATGCTTGGCCGCGTTCTCAGTCCTACCAATCCTGGTAGGGACTCTCGGGCAATCGTGTCAGAGGATCGTTCTCGTCAGTCACCCGACTCCGACCTGCGTGCAAGGCATGCGCGACCGCGCGCCCACCCTCGGCAAGCGATCCCACCCGCTTCGGAGGGCGTAGAGCCGGTGCCTGGGAAGGCGGCTGGGGACGCAGGTTAGTGGATGCGATGGTATTCGCTTATGGCGCAGGCTTCGAATGTGCAAGAGAGGAGATTCAAGTGAAGTTTCGTCGACTCAGTAGACTGCTGGCGGTTTCCGCTGCCGTCGCCACGATGGTGTTCTTGGCAGGTTGCCCAAGGGCGGTCAAGACGCCGATCAGTTTCGCCGCTGGTGACCTTACGCTGACGCTACCGGCAATGGTGAAAGGCACGGCCATCTCCGCAGTCGTGTTGCCGGAGGCGTCCGGGGGAGAAGGTGCTTTTACCTATGCCCTGGCTCCCGAGGTCCCGGGCCTCACGTTCGACCCCGAGACCCGACAGTTGAGCGGGACACCGACTGCGGCCGGAAGCTATCCGCTGCGTTACACGGCAACGGATGAAGACGGCGCCTCGGTCACCCTGAGCTTCCCTGTCATGGTAAGACCGACGCTGTGGGGCTCTTGGCGTAACACCAGCAGATGGCACCATGACGGAGAAGTGGGAACGATCGTGAAGACTCTGACGTTTACCAAGAGCAGGTATATCCTGTATGAGTCGTTGAATAGAGAGGACGGTTCGTTGTACCGCAGGCATTGGCAGAATGGTGCCTGGACAGCGTCTGACGACACCGTGACGAAGACTTGGTATCACTATAACGAAGACGGCGAGACTTCAGCCGTCCTCACGAGTCTGGAAAAGGACTATGTACTATCGGATGAAGGTAACACATTGTTCGTTCCGGACTGGTGGGATTCCGCCGGCGTGGAGACGAGGTTTACGCGCTACGAGCGCGTGCATAATGTATCGCCATCGTCGGTAGTGGGCGTATGGCAGAACTCCGAGCGGTCGGACGATCGGGACTTTGCGCTTACGGTAAACGCCGATGGCACGTTGTTATTTGATTATTCGGAGCCCGAAGGAGTTCATACGGTGACTGCAAAGTGGCAGCTCGATGAGGATGAGTACTATCTCAATCTGACCGACGCTAGCGCCACCTGGACCCTAACCGGTGGAGTACCGCAACCTGGAACCTCTGCGCCTCGGTTTGCCTTTGCTCCTACCGATCAGTGGCCGGACGAGATGATAGTGTCCTTCTTCCAGGAAGACCCGACCGACTATAGAAAGTTCGGGCTCTATTGGTTGCACTTCCAACGGCAATAGTCGAATTGCGCCGCGTACTCAACTTCCGATGCCCCATCCTCTGCGAGGCTTCTTGCGGCTGTGGCGCTGGCGGCGTGACCTCGGTTGGCGTGGTCCACTGATACGGGATGCTCTCCGCGGGAGACTGCAGCGGCGGGCGTCATGCCGGCTCATCCGACTGGAGAAGGTGTCTCACCGGCCTCGTGAGACTGCTATCGGCAAGGAGATCAGGCAGGACGACGATCCTGCCTGATCGGTCTACGAAACGATCTGATTTGTCGGTCATGAACTTGCCGCCGTTGGTGACGCACATCTCACGGCAGGCGGACTTGGTACGCATCGTGCTAGCGGTCGTCGAGTTGGGCTACTAACCACAACGCCGCCCGCCTCCTCGGTGGACGCCCGATTGCTTGGCTGCGTTCTCAGCCCTACCAATCCTGGTAGGGATTCTCGGGCAATCGTGTCAGAGGATCGTTCCCGTCAGTCACCCAACTCCGACCTACGTACAAGGCATGCGCAGCTGCACGCTCCGGAGGGCGTAGAGCAAATGCTTGGGAAGGGGGTTGGGGTTGGGGGTTGGGAACTCAGGTTAGTGGATGCGAAGGTATTCGCTTATGGCGCAGGCTTCGAAGGTGCAAGAGAGGAGATTCAAGTGAAGTTTCGTCGACTCAGTAGACTGCTGGCGGTGTCCGCTGCCGTCGCCGCGGTGGTGTTCTTGGCAGGTTGCCCAAGGGCGGTCAAGACGCCGATCAGTTTCGCCGCGGGCGACCTTACGCTGACGCTACCGGCAATGGTGATAGGCACGGCCATCTCCGCAGTCGTGTTGCCGGAGGCGTCCGGGGGAGAAGGTGCTTTCACCTATGCCTTGGCTCCCGAGGTCCCGGGCCTTACGTTCGACCCCGAGACCCGGCAGTTGAGCGGGACACCGACTGCGGCCGGAATCTATCCGTTGCGTTACACGGCAACGGATGAAGATGGCGACGCGGCCACCCTAAGCTTCACGGTTACGGTACGACCGACGCTGTGGGGCTCTTGGCACAATACCCATGGATGGGGAGACGGGGGAACAGAAGTGGAAACTCGGACGTTTACCAACAGCAGGTACATCATATATCGGTCGTACTATCACAAGGACGGTTCGTTTGACGGCAGCTGGCAGGAGAGTGGTACTTGGACGGCATCTGACGACACGGTGACGAGGACTTGGTATTACGACGACGACGGCGACCCCGAGACTCCGCGAATCCGGAGGAGTCTGGACTCGGACTATGTATGGGCGGATGAGGCGCACAATGTGTTGTTTATTCCCTTCTGGGAACCTTGGCCTGACACTCACGTGGACCCGGGTTTCCGTCGCTACGAGCGCGTGCAAAATGTATCGCCGTCTTCGGTAGTCGGCGTATGGCAGAGGTCGGACATGGGGGACGATTGGTCTGTCGTTGACACGCTTACGGTGAACGCCGATGGCACGTTGCTATATGAGAATTCGTGGTCTGGACGAGAGTCCGGAGGAGTTTGGGAGATGACTGCAAACTGGCAGCTTGTTGAGGATGAGTACTATCTCAATCTGACCGACGCTAGCGCCACCTGGACCCCAACCGGTGGAGTACCGGAACCGGACTCCTCTTTTCTGGGTGCATCCAGGTTTGCCTACGCTCCTACCCATCAGTGGCCGGACGAGATGATAGTGTCGCCCTTCTGGCACGAAGACCCGGCCTATGGTGACAGAAATTATAGAGAGTTCGGAAACTACTGGATGACCCTCCAACGGCAATAGTCGAATTGCGCCACGCGCCTGGACTCGGCCTACAACGGACTTGGCCCGTGGTGGAACGCCGGAGCGTCGCACACGAATGCGACGCTTCCGGAACAAAGCCCTACTTCGGTAGAAGAGGGGAGCCTTGAGAGCAAAATATGTATATCTGACACAGGCTCTGTGCCTGTCATTACTGTTGTCAGGCACACAAGGGAAAGGATGTTGCACATCATGGAGCACGAACTCTTCCATGGGCACCAATACGAATACGGGCCCGACTCCGGCCCGAGTGCCGACAAGTGCAACCTGAAACCCTGGCGAGACTCAGCGGAAGGTCGGGCTTGGAAAGCGGCCTAGAATGCCGATCGTGACGCCGGTCTTCGAGATCCCTTGGATGATTATGTGGGATAAGATCCAACCCACCAGGAAGGCCACCGAAGGCTCAGCCGAGTTCTGGGCTTGGTGGCGTCGAGCCGAGCCTGGTCACCAGAGCCAAGTCCGCGACCTCTGCAAAATCGCCACCTCACGGTGTGCACTGATGGAGCATTGGTGGACAAGTCGCTCCTCCGCCAGTTCCTCGGGACGCTGGATGCTGCCATCATGCGCAAGGTCTGCCGGGCTGTCGCCATCGCTACGGGCTGCGGCTGAGCTCAGGGGTCGGCGCACGTATGCCGACGCGGCGGCTGGACAGCGCCAGGCCGCGTTGTGCGACTGGATGGGACGCCCCGCCGGCCTCGGAAATTGC
Source organism: Spirochaetia bacterium (assembly GCA_965203905.1). Lineage (GTDB taxonomy): Bacteria > Spirochaetota > Spirochaetia > SZUA-6 > Bin103 > Bin103. The sequence goes on from CBDBDQ010000005.1 coordinate 1,407,633, forward strand.
GCACGAGTCTGACTCCGTGCGCCGGGCGGGGCCCCCTGCTCAAGAGCCCCACACCCGTTCAAACAGGCGCAGCCAGTTGCCTCCCAGCAGCTTGCCGATCTCTTCGGCGCGGTAGCCGCGGGCGGCCAGCGCGGCGGCCAGGTTGGGCAGCTCGGCCGGGGTTTCGATTCCCTGCGGCTGGAAGCTCAGCTCGGTGTACGGGATCGAGCCGTCGGCAAAGGTCGAAGGAAACCGGGTGCCTTGCTGGGAACCGATGTAATGCCAGAACTCCAGTGGCTGATCGTGGGTGGAATCGGTGCCGAAGGCCACGTGGTCGATGCCGATCCGCTGCACCAGGTCGTCGATGGCGTCGACGAAGTCCTCCACCGTGGAAGCGTGACCCTTGGGCAGAAACGTCGCGAACGAGGTGGCTCCCACGACACCCCCCTTCTCCGCGAGCAGCTTGAGCGCCGCCGCCTCCTTGTTGCGCGGGTGGTCGCAGAAGTCGCGCGCGTTGGCGTGGGTGATGGCGACCGGCTGCTCGGAGCACTCGATCGCATCCAGGGTGGTCCGCGGGCCGACGTGCGACAGGTCGATGACGATCCCGAGCCGGTTCATCTCGCGCACCGCGTCGATCCCGAAATTGCTGAGTCCGGCGTCGTTGCGCTCGAAGCAGCCGCTGCCCAGCAGGTTGGTCTCGTGGTAGGTCAGTTGCATCACCCGCACGCCGAGGGCGAGAAACAGGCCGAACCGGTCCAGCTCGTTCTCGATCGGCGAGGTATTCTGGAAGCTGAGGATGATGCCGGTCTTGCCGAGCCGCTTGGCGGCGTGAATATCGGCCGTCTCCTTGACCTGCAGGATGTCGTCGCGCTCGCGGAAGCGGCGCATCCAGACTGCCAGGTGCGCCATGGTCTGCACGAAGTTCTCCCACGTCGCCACGGTGGCATTGATGGCGGTGACGTTGCCGGCGCGCAGGCGCTCGAACACCGCGTCGCTGTCCCAGTTGCTGACGTTCAGACCATCGATCACGATCGCCTCGTCGTAGATCCTTCTCGCTTGCGAGCTCATCGCTCCCTCCCGCGGCTTCAGGTGCCGCTGCCGGCGCGCTCGAACCTGGTCCCGATGCGGAACGGTTCTCCCAGGGGATTGTCGCGCTCCTCCAGCGCGTCGGCGATCACCGGGCCGATGGCGCCGCCGAACTTGAATCCGTGGCCGCAGCCGCAGCCCGCGACCAGCACCCGTTCGCACCCCGGCGCCCAGTCGATCACGAACTGCTCGTCCGCGGGGTCGGCCATGTTGGTGTAGAGACAGGAGCGTCCGCCCACCAGCGGCGCGTCCGCCAAGGCCGGGACACGCCGCGCCACGAACCCGCGCGCCCAATCCAGAAACTCCCCGGTCGGCTGGCGCGAGACGGCGACCGCGGCGTCATCGATCTTACTGTCCTCGGCCACCTTCACGAAGCCCTCGTGCAGATAGGGAAACCCGTACCACAGGTCTCCCGGCGAGCGCAGCGTCCACACCGGGAACCGCGCGCGCTCGAAGGGTGCGGGATCGTGCGGCGCGAAGAACGCCATCTGCTGGCGGGTGATGCGCACCCGCGGCGCCAGCGCCGGCAGCAGCTCCGCCACCCAGGGCCCGGCGGCCACCACGGCGCGGTCGAACCGGCGGGCTGTGGAGCCATCGCTCCGGCTGGGGCCGGCCGTACCCGCGGCGACCGCCGCCGCAGGCTCGCGCTTCGTCGCGCCGCCCGCGCTGTCGGCCCCAGCGCCCGTGTCCACCGGGACCGGCCTGCCCGCCGCACTCTCGACTCGCCCCGCGGACGCCGCGCCCCCGCGCACCGTCGTATCCGCCGCACCCTCAGCCCGCGCCGATGCTCCCATGCCCGCGCGCACCGTCACGCCGTGCGCGCTCTCCGCTACCGTCGTCACCCGCGTGTGGTCGCGGATCGTCACGCCCGCCGCGCGCGCCAGGTCCGCCAGGTCGGCCAGCGCCCGGCCGCTGCGCAGGTAGCCGGCCCAGGGATCGTAAAACAACCGGTCTTCGGTGCTCACCGCGAACTGCGGAAACCTCTCCCGCGCCTCGGTCGCGGTCAGCTCCGCCACCGCGGTCCCGAGCCGGCTCAAGGTCGCGAAGCCCGTCAGCGTCTCGTCGTCGGGTCCGAGCCCGCGCATCGCAATCAGGGCGCCGGTGCGGAAGTAGATCGAACGACCGGTGCGCTGCTGCCACTCCTGCCACTGCGCGGCGGACCGAGTCACCAGCTCCACGTAGACCTGGTTCGGGTAGCTGGTGCGGCGGATCATCTTGGCGACATCGGTGCTCGACGCCTCGGGGTTGGGGATCGGCCCGCGCTCGATCAGCGTCACCTCGTGCCCGCGGCGGCGCAGCTCCAGCGCGGCCGCCAGGCCGAAGATCCCGGCACCGACCACGCACACCTTCATGGCATCCATTGGGCCGCGATCGGCGCCACGCTGCAACCGACGCCGCCGGTCGGTTCCGGCTGCCGTGAGACGCGAGGTCTGGCGGCGCGACGAAGGGTGCTGCAGTTACGTCGACCGGTACGGCGGGCGGCGTTGCGGCTCCGGAACGTTGACCGCGGCCGGCATGGCGGATAGGGTCCCCGGCATCAACCCGGGCTCGGGGATCGAGTCGCTGCACGGCCCGGTCCGGACTTCGTGGCCGGGCGTGCGGCCGGCGGCGGAGGTCGACGGGATGGCGCCCGAAAGGAGTCGCGCGCGTTTCTCGACGCGCTGGGAGGGAGCAGTGAAGATCGTCGACCTGAAGCTGCGCGAGTTGCGCGGAGTGATGGAGCACCCGGAACCGTTCTGGGAGGAACGGCTGATCCAGCCGGTGGACGTGTACCCCGAGTTCCGCCGCCGGGGCGTCACCTTCCTCCCCGGCCGCGGCGACGGCGGCTACGACCTGCAGGCGGTGTTCCTGGAGATCCACACCGACGGCGGCGTCACGGGCCTGTCCGGACCCTGCAGCCGCACCGAGGCATTCGTCATCGACACCGCGCTGCGGCCGTTGCTGGTGGGACGCGACCCGCTGGCGATCGAGCGGCTGTGGGACCTGATGTACCGGACCATGATCCACGGCCGCAAGGGCGAGACCATGATGGCGATCAGCGTGGTCGACTGCGGCCTGTGGGACCTCAAGGGCAAGGCGCTGGGGCAGCCGGTGTACCGGCTCCTGGGTGGGCCCACGCGTACCAGCTTTCCCGCCTACGCCAGCGCGCTCGGGTTCTCCATCGAGCCGCGGGCCGCCGCGCGCCGCGCCGCGCAGTTCGCCGCCGAGGGCTATACCGCCACCAAGTGGTTCTTCCGCGACGGGCCCGCCGACGGCCCCGCGGGGGTGCGCCGCAACCTGGAGCTGGCGGCGGCGCTCAGGGAGGCGGTGGGCGACGACGTCGACATCATGCTCGACGCCTGGACCTCCTGGGACGTGCCCTACGCCATCCGCATGGCGCAGGAACTGGCCGCGTACGGCATCCGCTGGCTGGAGGAGCCGGTGATGGCGGACAAGCTGGACAGCTACGTCGAGATCCAGCGCAGCTCGCCCATCGCCATCGCCGGGGGCGAGCACGAGTACACCCGCTGGGGCTTCCGCGCGATCGTCGAGAACCGCGCCATGGAGGTGCTGCAGCCCGACATCTACTGGTGCGGCGGCATCAGCGAAACGCTCAAGATCTGCGCCCTCGCGTCGACCTTCGACCTGCCGGTGATCCCCCACGGCCACAGCTCGCACGCCACCGCGCACCTGATCGCGTCCCAGCCGCCCACCACCACCCCGATCCAGGAGTACCTGGTCAAGTGGAACCTGGTGCACCAGTTCTTCCTGCGCGACCCGCTGCACCCGGTTGCGGGCACCATCACCGTCCCCGACGCGCCCGGCCTGGGACTGGCCATCGACGAGTCCAAGGTGACCGCGCGGCGGGAGCTGAACTTCGGGGACGTCTGAGGCGCGTCACCCGAGACACGGGACCCGAACGCACCGCCGCGGCAGCGCAGGGCGCGGGGCCCGTACCCTGCCCGGCGCGCTCACTCGACCCAGAATCGGTGCACGGTGCGCTGGTGCCAGGTTTCGCCCGGGCGCAGCACGATGGAGGGGAAGTGGGGGTGGTGCACGCTGTCCGGGAAGTGCTGGGTCTCCAGGCACAGGGCGCCGCGCCGGTCGAAGCTGCGGCCGCCGGCGCCGGCCGTGGGTTGCAGGAACTCGGCGGTGTAGAGCTGCACGCCGGGCTGGGTGGTGGCGACCTCCATCACCCGTCCCGAGGCCGGGTCGCGGACGCGGGCGAAGGTGCGGAGCTGGCCCGGCGCCGCGTCGATCACGAAGCAGTGGTCGTAGCCGCCGGCGGCGTCGATGCGCTCACCGATGGCGTGCGGTGTGGTGAAGTCGAACGGGGTGCCGGCCACCGGCAGGATGCGGCCGGTGGGGATCGAGTCGGCATCCTTCTCCAGCACCTGTGAGCAGTGCAATTGCAATTCGTGCTGTGCCACGCTGCCGCTGCCGGCGCCGGCCAGGTTCCAGTAGGCGTGATTGGCCAGGTTGACGATGGTGGGGGCGTCGGTGGATGCCTGCAGGTCGATCACCAGTTCGTCGTGGTCGGTCAACCGGTAGGCGACCTGCACCGCCAGCGTGCCGGGATAGCCCTCCTCGCCGGCCGGGCTGCGGTAGCGCAGCACCACCCGCGCCTCACCGTCCCCTTCGCGGGCGGCGGCCTCCCACAGCCGGCGGTCGAAGCCCACCTCTCCGCCGTGCAGGTGCACGCCGCCGGCGTTGCCGGCCAGCCGGTAGCGGACCCCGTCCAGCTCGAACGCGGCCCCGGCAATGCGGTTGGCGACCCGGCCCACGGTGGCGCCGAAGTAGGGCGTGCCCGGGTCCAGGTAGCCGGCGACCTCGTCGTAGGCCAGGGTGATCTCGTCGCTGCCGCCGCGGCCGCGAATGCGCACCGACTGCAGGTTCGCGCCCAGGGTCAGCACCGCCACGCTGGTGCCGTGGCGGTTGCCCATCAGGTAGCGATGCACGGGGCGGCCGTCGACGTGGCCGAACAACGTGCGCTCAATGCTCATCTCGCCTCCACCTCCCGGGACCTCCAGGTTACCCGATTCGCCCGCCTGCCACTCATGTCGTACAATGCTGCGTAGCTCCATGACCAAACGCCGGGTGCACAGAGTACCGCTGACGCAGCGCCGTGGCGCCCGCCTGGCGCTTGCCTGCGGGCTCCTGGCCGCCCTTGGGATCGCCACCTACCACCTGCCTGACCTGCTGCTGCTTCCCAGCCGCGACCTCAGCTCCGACTCGGCGCCCGGACAGTGGGCCATGTTCCGTCGCGACCTGGGCAACACCGGCGCCGCGAACAGCGCCGGCGCCGCGCTGCGCGGCACGGTCAGGTGGGCGTTCCCCACCGGCGGCGCGGTCCACTCCTCGCCGGCGGTGGTGGAGGGCACCGTCTACGTCGGCTCGCGCGACGGGCGCCTCTACGCGCTCGATGCCGCCACCGGCGCGCCGCGCTGGGAGTACCGCACCGAGAGCTGGGTGGAGTCGTCGCCGGCGGTGGTGGACGGCAGCGTCTACTTCGGTTCCCAGGACGGCATGCTGCGCGCCCTCGACGCCGCCACCGGGGAGCTGCGCTGGGAGTTCGACGCCGAGTTCGGCGTGGATTCGGCGCCGGCGGTGGCCGGCGGGATCGTGTACTTCGGCGCCGACCGCGGCCTGTTCGCGGTGGACGCGGCCAGCGGCGAGCCGCGCTGGAGCCTGGAGCTGCCGTTCCGGGTGGGTTCCCCCGTGGTGGCGAACGGGATCGTATACGTCGGCTCGGTGCAGGCATTCGATGCCCGCCGCGGCTGGCGACGGCTGCGCTTCCGCACCTACGGCTTGGTAGCCTCGAGCGTGGCGGTGGCGGACACCACGGTGTACGCGGTCACCACGGCCGGCAGGGCAGTGGCGATCGACGGACGCGCTCGTTCCGCTCCGCTGGAGCACCGGGTCAAGCAATACACGATCCAGCTCTGGGCCATGGGACTGTGGCCGCGGCCCAGGCCGCAGTCAGGCAGCCGGTGGGCGCTGCGCCTGGATCAGGGCGGCGCCTACACCTCCCCGGTGGTCGCGCACGACACCATGTACCTCGCGGGGGAACGCGGCCTCGTCGCGCTCGACCTCGCCGCGCGCGAGTTGCTCTGGACCTTCCCGGCAGGGAGCGCCTTTCGCTCCTCCCCGGCGCTGTCCGGGGACACCCTGTACCTGGGGAACAACGACGGCAGCGTCTACGCGGTCGACGCCGCCACCGGCACGGAGCGCTGGCGGGTACGCACCGGGGGCCAGGTCACCGGCTCGCCCGCGGTGGTGGACGGCGTGCTCTACGTCGGCTCCCACGACGGCAACGTGTACGCCATCGAGTGACCGGCCGCGGCGGGCGTTCGCGAAGCCCCCGCGGTATGCGGACGCCCTCAGCCGCCGGCGGGGTAGACCAGCGGGTTCTCCCACTGGCGGGCGAGGGTTGCCGGCGACACGTAGGGATTGTCCGCCACCACCTGCGCGCGCTCCGAAACGTAGTGCACGGCGATGGCGCGGCGCGCTGGCATGGTTGGCGCCGCTGCCGTGCAGCGTCAGCGGATGGTGGAAGCTGGCGGCGCCGGCCGGCATCACCGCGGCGTGCTCGTGCCATCGCTCCCCCTCCGGCAGCGGCAGCGCGGCGATCGCCCTGGCCTCGTTCTTCTCGCCGAAGTTGCCGGGGTCGATCAGTCCCCAGCGATGCGAGCCGGGCACGAAGCGCATCGCTCCCCCGGCAATGGTGATTTCGCTGAGCGCCACCCAGGCGGTGACCACCCCTTCCAACCGGTCGAAGAACTGCCAGTACTTCCAGTCCTGGTGAAAGCCGATACCGGCGCCCGGGTCGCCGCCGACCGGCTTGTACAGCAACTGGGTATGCCACACATGCAACCGCCGCGCCCCCAGCAGGTGCGCCGCCCAGCGCCCGATCGCGGCGTGGGCGACCACCGCGAACAGGTCCTCGTCGCTGACGTGGGAGTTGTTGATCTTGATCAGGCCGGTGGTCGCGGCGCCCGGCGCCACGCCGCGGTGTTGCGGCTCACGTCCGCTGCGGTAGTCTCCGGCGATCACCCGGTCCATCCCGCCGCAGGCCGCCGCCACCTCGGCGGCGGTCAGGAACACCGGCCCCTGCAGAAATCCCTGGGTGCGAAACAGCTCGCGGTCGGGCTCGGCTGCCCCCTGCAGGTCGCTCCCGGTCTCGCGGTCGTGGATCACGCTCATACGCAAGAATACCCGGCTGCACTCAGTACCGGCAGGATCCCGGCCTGCCGGTACTCGTCGAGCACGGCGAAGAAACGCGCCAGGCTGTCGTCCCAGTCGTGGAACCCGAGGCGGCGCGCCTTGTTGTGGCTCAGGATCTCGTCCCAGGTGCGCTCCAGGGTGGCGTCCGCATAGCCCCAGTTGGCGACCCGGTCCAGGCGCGGCTGCACCAGGCCGTGGCGGGCGCATAGCTGGCGCCACAGCCCGTCGCGGCCGGCCATCACCTCGGCCAGCCGCAGCGGCCGCACCGAGCCCAGCGGCATGGCGAACGCGGCCGCCAGTCGCGGCCACAGCGCGTGCCACCGGAACAGGTCCGTGTTGGTGACGTTGAACGCCTCGTTGGCGCAGGCCGGTGCGGTGGCCATCCAGGCGCTGGCGCGCGCCAGCAACTCGATGGAGGTGACCTGGGTGAGGCTGGCGTAGGCGGCGGGCGGTCCCGGAAAGTCCAGCGCCGCGCCCAGCTCGCGGCAGATCGCGGCGTAAGCGCCGAGCGTGCTGACCAGGTTGCGCGCCATGGCCGGGGAGAAGTGCACCAGGGTGTTGGGCCGCGACGCGGACCAAGTCCAGCGTGCGGCGGCGGCGCGCGCGCTCAGGTAGTCCTGCTGATCGTAGTTGAAGTTGTCGATCGGCGCCCGCGGCTGCGCTTCCTCGGCCGGGGTCGGGAACGGCCCCACGTGCACGCCGTAGTACTTGCCGCCCTGCACCAGGTGCACGTGGCGCAGTCCGGGGGCCGCGGCCTCGGTGGCGGTGACCACGTTCTCCAGCAGGGCGAGGTTGGCGGCGGCATCCTCGATCACCTGCTCGGCGTGGGTGGCGCGCCCGCAGTAGAACAGGTGGGTGACGTCGGCGAGCGGCTCCAGCGCGCGCCGCAGTCCGTCGCGGTCGGCCATGTCGGCCGCCACGCCGGTGACTCCCGCCACCACCGGTCCGGCGGGCTCCGCCGCGACGGGCGCGCGCCGCGCCAGGCCGTAGACCCGCCACTCCCCGCGCCCGGCCAGCTCGCGCGCCAGGGCACCGCCCACGGCGCCGGTGTAGCCGGCGATCAGCGCCGTGTACCGGCCCTGCGCTCCCGACCCGTCGGAGGTGGACGAGTCGGGGGAGTCTCGGTTCACAGTCTCACTACCGCGCCGTCAGGCGGGCGACCGCGGCTTCGTTCAGCTCGATGCCCAGCCCCGGACCGTCGCCGAGCTCGATGGCCCCGTCCTTGGGCAGCACCCCCGCCCCGTACAGGTCGGCCACGTCGTCGAGCGGGCCGGAGAACTCGGTGGAGAACTCGTGCGGCCGGGTGGCGTTCTGCACCGTGGCGTACACGTGCAGCGAGGCCATCGAGTTGATGCCCGCCTGCGGGCTGTGCGGCATCACGGGCTTGTTCAGCACCGTCGCCAGCTCGTAGATGCGCTTCACCTCGCTGGGACCGCCGGCGTTGAGGATGTCGGGCTGCAGGATGTCCGGGTTGCCGAGCAGGACCAGGTGCTGGAACCACCAGCGGAAGGCATCCTGCTCCCCGGCCGAGACAGCCACGTCCAGGGCATCGGCCACCTGCCGCAGGCCCGGCAGATCGTAGTGCGGGATCGGCTCCTCGAAATGGTCGATGCCCAGTTCCTCGAAGCGCCGTCCCTGCTGGATCGCCGTGGCCACCGAGTAGCCGTTGTTGGCGTCGAAGCCCAGGTACTCGCCGCCGTCCAGGAACTCGCGCACCAGCTTGAACATCCGAAAGTCCTTCTCCGGGTTCACGTCCTGGCGCCAGCCGCGCCAGTCCATGCGGATCTTGAACGCGCGGAAACCCTGGTCGCGGCCAACTCGGACCTGCTCCAGCATCTCCTCCGGTTGGCGCCGCCAGCCGAGGCCGGTGCTCCAGTACAGCGGCACCGCGCGGCGGCGGGCACCGCCCATCAGCGTGTGCACCGGCAGTCCGGTGTCCTTGCCGAGCAGGTCCCACAGCGCCACGTCGATCACCCCGACCACCCAGCCGGGCAGCCGGTTCGCGCGCTCGTCGCGCCCCAGCGCCAGGGTCTCCCAGTGGCGGTCGACCGGGCGCGGGTCCTCGCCGATCAAGGACGGCCTGATCACGCTGTCGAGGTACGCCTCGAACACCGCGTCACGGGCCGGGACTTCCGCCCAGCCCTCCACCCCGGCGTCGGTGGCGACCCGCAGCAGGCCCTTGCCGATGGCAAGCGGCGTGCAGGTGATGTCGCGAATCTTCATGGCGCAACTATACCAGGGCCGTTCCGGAAGGGCCGCGGAGCCGCAGAGCCGTAGGGATACGGCCGCACTGACCTGCTGATCGTCTGGCCCTTCGGTGCCGGCGAGGTGACCCGGACGGTGATCGAGTGCAAGGTGCTGCACCGGCGCCACGGCTTGGAGACGACCATCGCGCACGGCCTGGAGCATCCCGCGCGGTACATGGACCGCTGCGGCTCGCGGGTGGGGCACCTGATCATCTTCGACCCGAATCCCGACAAGAGCTGGGACGAGAAGATATACCGGCGGGACGAGAGCTTCGGCGGTCGCCCGATCGTAGACATCACGCCGCCGCTCCAGCGCCCCAGGTCGCCGCTGTCGGCGGAGACCTGGAGACGCGGACGCAACGCGCCGTCGAACGCGTTGCCCGAGTCCTTACGAGTCAGTCTTCCGAAGTCAGCGCCTGCGCGATCGTCGTCGCGTTGTGCCGCATCATGTCGAGGTAGTTCGGTGCCGGACCGTCCGGGCCGGACAGCGCGCCGGGATAGAGCGTGCCGCCGATGCCGGCTCCCGTCTCATCGGCGATGCGTTCCAGGAGGCGGGGGTCGGTGATGTTCTCGACGAAGACGGCTCGAATGCCCAGATCGCGTATCTGGTGGATGAGGCGGGCGACATCCTGTGCGGACGCCTCCGATTCGGTGCTGAGCCCCTGCGGCGCGATGAAGGTCAGCCCGTAATCGCGACCGAAGTACTGGAACGCGTCGTGGGAGGTGACGACGGTCCGGCTGCCCGGGGGAAGCGTGGCGAGAAGCTTGAGGATTTCCGAGTCGAGGGCCTCGAGTTCGTCGGCATAGGCCTCGCGATTCCGCTCGTACGCGTCGGCATTGCCAGGATCGGCCTTGGCCAGCGCCGCGGCAATGTTTTCCACGTACACCAAGGCATTGCGGAGGCTCTGCCAGCCATGGGGGTCGAAGGCGCCATGATCATGGTGGTCATCGCCTTCGTGGTCGTCGTGATCCTCGTCCTCGTCGTGATCCTCGTCCTCGTCGTGATCCTCGTCCTCGTCGTGATCCTCGTCCTCGTCGTGATCCTCGTCCTCGTCGTGATCCTCGTGATCTTCGTCCTCGTCGTGCTCGTCATGTTCGTCATGCTCGTCGTCTTCGTCATGCTCGTCATGCATGTCGTCTTCGTCATGTTCGTCATGCATGTCGTCATCGGCGTGTTCGTCAAACGCGATTAGCTCGATGCCGTCGGTCGCCACCACCAGGACGCCGTGGAAGTCCGCAGCCTCGGTCAGCCGCTCCAGCCAGCCCTCGAATTGCAGCCCGTTGACGAAAAGGATCTGGGCTTCGCTGACGGCCCGCGCATCTGCAGGGGTCGGCTGGTACACGTGCGTGTCGCCGTCAGGACCGACGAGCGTCGTGAGATCGATATGCTCGCCTCCGATGCGCTGTACCATGTCGCCGAGGATCGAGAACGTGGCGACCACCGGGATCGGTCCGTGGGCCTGCGACGTGGACCTGGATTCCTTGGCCGGCTGCGCGGCGGCCGGAACGGCGAGCGCCAGAACGAGAATAGCCATGACGGCGTGCAGAAAGACTCTGCGGTTGGGTATGAAAACGTTGCGGTGCATGGGCGAAATGTTATAACGTTTCATTAAGCGTGGCAAGAAAATTCGCAACTACTACTCTCTGTCCGGACTGCTATGCTCGGACCCCCGATGTCCCACCTCCTGCGGGGAGGGGAGCAGGGACACGGCCCCATAAGGCCCGCGCGGCAAGACCGCTGACCGGCCCGAGGACCAGCGAGAGCCCGTAGGCGAGACCGGCCACAAGGATGATCGCCGGGCCGGAGGGCAGGCTGAAATAGTAGGAGAGAAGAAGACCGCTCACGCTCGAGAGCATCGCGATGGCGGTCCCGACCGCGATCAGTGCGCCGATGCTCACGGTCCAGAACCGCGCCGCGGCGGCGGGGAGGATCATGATGCCGACCGCCATCAGCGTGCCGAGCGCCTGGAACCCGCCCACAAGGTTGAGCACGACGAGGACGAGAAGAGTCAGATGCGCCGTGGCGCTGAGCCCGCTGACCGAACGCAGGAACTGCGGGTCCGCGCATTCGAGCACGAGCGGCCGGAACAGCAGCGCGAGCGTGAACAGCGTAACGCTCGCGATGGCGCCGAGCAGGATCAGAGCAGCGTTGTCGAGCGCCAACACGGTACCGAACAGCACGTGCATCAGGTCGACGTTGCTGCCACGGGTGGACACGATCAGCACGCCGGCCGCCAACGAGATCAGGTAGAAGGCCGCGAGGCTCGCGTCCTCGCGCAGCGCCGTGGCTCGGGTCACGAAGCCGGAGAGAAGCGCCACGGCCATGCCCGCGATCAGCCCGCCCACGGTCATCGCCCCGAGGGAGAGGCCCGCGACGAGATAGCCGACGGCCGCACCCGGCAGGATCGCATGGGCCATCGCATCGCCCGTCAGACTCATGCGGCGCAGCATCAGGAATACCCCGACGGGCGTCGCACCTACCGAGATTGCCAGGCAGCCCATGAGCGCGCGCCGCATGAAGCCGAAATCGGCGAACGGCTGGACCAGCGCCTCCCAGATCACGCCGCGCTCCGCCCGCAGGTGTGCGGGGGGCCGGCGCAGGCCTCGCACATCTGGCGCGCGCGGAACTGGTTCTCGGCCGTCAGCACCTGCGCCGTGGGACCGTGGGCGACGAGCTCGCGGGCAAGCATCAGGGTGCGAGGGAAGTGAGCCCGCACCGTGTCGACATCGTGCAACACGGCGAGCACCGTGCGACCTTCGCCGTGCCAGCGCCGAACCACGCCGATCAGGTCGGCCATGGTAGTCACGTCAACCGCGGTGAAGGGCTCATCCAGCAGGACCAGCCGTGCGTCCTGCAGCAAAAGCCGCGCGAAGAGCGCACGCTGTATCTGACCGCCCGACAGCGACCCGATCGGCCGTCTCTCGAACCCTTCGAGCCCGACCGCGGCAATCGCTTCGGCAACGCGCCTGCGGTGACCGGCCCGCAAGCCGGCAAAGCCGCCGATTTCTCGCCACAGCCCCATTCCCACGAGGTCGGCGACCGCAATCGGGAACGACCGGTCGACATCCGATTGCTGCGGCAGGTAGGCGATATCGCTCCGCGTGAGCCCGCCGAACGCGATCCGGCCTTCGAGCGGGCGGAGGGTGCCGACCACCCCCTTCAACATCGTGGATTTACCGGCCCCATTGGGCCCGACGATGGCTGTCAGGCTGCCCTCGGCTACTTCGCCGCGCAGGCGATGCACCGCCGGATTCCGGTCGTAGCCGAGGCTCAGGTCGTGAAACTTGATGGCGTAGGTCATAGCCCCCCCGGCGGGGACGTGGCCCAGAAGAACGCGCCCCAGAGCGCGGCAACGATGATGGCCGCGCCGACCAGCCGGGGCCCGGCGCCGAGCGCCAGCAGCCGAAGCGCACGGTAATGCCGCGTTCTCATGCCAGCGCTCCCCATCGCGTGACGGCGCTCACGTCCAGCCGCCGCGACGGTCCATCCGGACACTGGCTCTCGCGCCTACGCCGCACCGGCTTCCACGCACCGTGCGCACCTGCCCTCGACCTCGACCGTGCGCCGTGTCGCGACGAACCCGAGGCCGGCGGCATCCTCGTCAAGCAGCCCTCCGATCCGCGGATCCTCAAGCTCGAACGATGTCCGGCAGCCACCGCAGATGAAGAAAAGGCAATCGTGGGCACGCTCGGGATGGGCGCACGGGACGTAGGCGTTCAGGCTTTCAATCCTGGAGACGAAGCCGTGCGACATCAGGAAGCCAAGCGCGCGGTACACGGTCGGCGGTCCGACCGGACGCGAATCTCCGAGCTTGACCGCTTCGATCAACTGGTAGGCGCTCGTCGGCCCGCCGCTCGCCCACAGCAGCTCCAGGACCCGTCTTCGCAGCTCTGTCATCCGTGCGCCGCGTCTTTCGCAAATCGATACTGCCAGCGCGACCCGTTCGCGCGGTGAGTGCCGCCCGCGGGAATCCGGATCGGCGCCAGGCCGGGGTCGGGTCAACGGTTTCGGCATGGAAGCAATGTTATAACGTTTCCGGACCGGCGAAACAAGCGAGCGAGCCCCACGCAAGCCCCACGCAGCGATCCGGTACGGACGCGGGGAATCGCAGAGCGTCAGGGCGGGCCGTGCCTTGACCGCAGGACGGCGGCGCTACATATTTGCGGGCGATACCTCACATCCAAAGGAGCAGAGCCTTGAGACTGCACAAATTGCTCGTTGCGGTGCCGCTGGTGGCGGCGCTGCTGGTTCCCGCGCTGGCGTTCGCCGGCGGCGAGGCGGAGGGCGGCGGCGACGCCGGCGCGGCGGCCGCCATGGAGCGCACCACCTTCGACCACGAGTGGAACGACATCCGCTTCTACAACCACATCGCCGACTACACCGCGGCCACCGGCAACACCATCACCTCGTTCAGCGAGGCGCCGATGCTGGCCGAGATGGTGGCCGCCGGCGACCTGCCGCCGGTAGAGGAGCGCCTGCCCGCCGACCCGTACGTGGTGGTGCCCTACCAGGAGATCGGCCAGTACGGCGGCTACGCCTTCATGGGCCGCGACGGCACCGGCCACTGGGGCGAGGCCCACCTGCTGATCGGCATCGAGCAGCTCAACCGCATCGCCGGCGACCTGTCGACCCAGTCTCCCAACGTCGCCACCGACTACGAGCTGTCGGCCGACGCCAAGGTGCTCACCGTGACCCTGCGCGAGGGCATCAAGTGGTCCACCGGCGAGCCGTTCTCCACCGAGGACATCAAGTTCTGGTACGAGGACATCATCCTCAACGAGGAGCTCACGCCGAATCCGGCCAGGTTCCTGCAGCCGGGCGGCGAGTTGATGAAGATGAACTTCCTCGACGAGCTCACCTTCCAGTTCGTGTTCGCCATTGCCAATCCGGTCGCGGTCGAGTGGCTGCCACATCCCAACCGCGGCGTGACGCCGATCAAGCAGGCCAAGCACTACTTCAGCCAGTTCCACCCCAACTACGTGGGCGCGGAGAAGGCGGAGGCGCTGGCCAAGGAGGCGGGCTTCGAGAACTGGGTGCAGCACTTCGGCGACAAGAACAACTCCTGGAGCGAGCTGCCCAAGTTCAACACCGAGCGGCCGCAGCTCACCAACTACCGGCTGGCCGAGATCGGCACCGACCTGGCGCGCTGGGAGCGCAACCCCTACTACTGGAAGATCGACGTCGAGGGCAACCAGCTTCCCTACATGGACGGCATCAACGTGGAGCTGGTCCAGGACCTGCAGGTGTTCGCCGGCAAGATCATCGCCGGCGAGTTCACCCTCTCCATCGGCTGGTACGCCCCGTTGAGCGACTACCCGTTGATGAAGCAGAACGAGGAGTCCGCCGACTACACGGTCGAGCTGTGGCCCAGCCTGGAGGGCTCGGCGACGCTGTTCCAGGTCAACCGCACGGTCGACGACCCGGTGCTGGCGCCGATCTTCGCCGACAGCCGCTTCTCGCACGCCCTGTCGCTGTCGCTGGACCGCGACGAGATCAACGAGGTGGTGTTCCAGGGCCTGGGCACGCCGCGGCAGCATACCCTGATCAAGGAGTCGATCTACTTCGAGCCGCGCTTCGGCGAAGCGTTCCGCGATCGTGACGTGGAGCGCGCCAACCAGATCCTCGACGAGCTGGGGCTGACCTGGGACGCCAACCGCGAGTGGCGGCTGCTGTCCGACGGCAAACGCTTCTCGGTGGTCATGGACACCGGCAACGCGGTGCTGCCGATCCACGAGCTGGCGGTGGAGCAGTGGAAGGAGATCGGCATGGAAGTGACCATGAAGAGCTTCTCCTACCAGCAGAGCGAAGAGCGCTCCAAGACCAACCAGATGCAGCTCTACGGCGGCTCGGCCGGGTTCAACGCGCGTTCGGAGGCGTTCGTGGCGTCGCCGCTGTTCTTCCTGCCGCAACGCCAGGGCTGGGAGAACCCGTGGGGCAACCAGTGGGCGCTGTGGTACGTGACCGGCGGTGACAGCGGCATCGAGCCGCCCGCCGAGGTCAAGCGCAACCTGGAGCGCTGGGAGCAGATGACCGCGACCATGGACATCGACGAGAAGACCCGCCTGGGCAAGGAGATCCTGGCCTCGCAGGCGGACAACCTGTGGGTGATCGGGACCGTGGGCGAGGTGCCCCTGCCGATGCCGCGCGACAACAAGCTCCGCAACTTCCCGGAGCGCGGCGGCCACGACTGGTCGATCGGCTCCTGGACCGGCCCCCAGCACCCCTCCCAATTCTACCTGGTGCAGGAGTAGGGCAGGCGCGGCTGAACGCCGCTTACGCATGACCGGCGGCCGCGCGGATCGGGCAGCTCACCTCGAGTTGCCCGGCCGGGTGGCCGTTTTTCTGTTACCGTAAAGAGCCTCCATGGGACAGCTCATTCTGCGCCGCACCCTGTACATGATCGTGTCGCTGTGGGCGATCTCGATCGTGGCGTTCGTGGTGATCCAGCTCCCGCCGGGCGACTTCGTCGACACCATGATCCTCAGGATCGTGCAGGAAACCGGCGAGGAGATGGAGGAGGAGGAGGTCCTCAACCTCAAGCGGCTGTACGGGCTGGACAAGCCGATGGTGCCGCGCTACTTCGCCTGGATCGGCAAGATCGTGCTGCGCGGCGACTTCGGGCGCTCGTTCGCGTTCAACAAGCCGACCGCGGAGCTGCTTGCCGAGCGCGTTCCGCTGACCATGCTGATCTCGTTCCTGACCCTGCTGATCACCTACGTCATCGCGGTGCCGATCGGCATCTACTCCGCCACCCACCAGTACTCGTGGGCCGATCACGTCTTCAGTGGGGTCGGATTCATGGGGCTGGCGACCCCCAACTTCGCGCTGGCGCTGGTGCTGATGTGGCTCGGCTTCCGCTACTTCGACATCTCCATCGGCGGGCTGTTCTCGACCGAGTACCGACTGGCGCCGTGGTCCTGGGCCAAGCTGTGGGACGCCATCAAGCACCTGCCGGTGCCGCTGCTGGTGATCGGGACCGCCGGCACCGCCGGGCTGATCCGGGTGATGCGCGGCACGCTGCTGGACGAGTTGGGCAAGCAGTACGTCATAACGGCGCGCGCCAAGGGGGTGGACGAGCGGCGGCTGCTGTTCCGCTACCCGGTGCGCATCGCCATCAACCCGCTCATCAGCACGGTGGGCTGGCTGCTGCCGGCGATCGTGTCGGGCGAGGCGATCACCGCCATCGTGCTCAACCTGCCCACCACCGGGCCGATGTTGCTGCGCGCGCTGTTGTTCCAGGACACCTTCCTGGCCGGCAGCACCGTGCTGTTCCTGGGCGCCCTCACCGTGTTCGGCACCTTTCTCTCCGACCTGGCGCTGGTGTGGGTGGATCCGCGCATCCGCTTCGAGCGGGCGGCGGCATGAGCAGGCGCGGTCGCGCCGCAACGCCGCCGGCCTCGGCGACCGGTGGCGCCCACGGGGCCGGCGGCCCGGTATCCGGCGCCGTCCCCACCGCCATCGCAGCCCGCGAGAGCGCAGCCGACGAGCGCTACTACGTCGCCTCGCAGTGGCAGTTGATGTGGCGCAAGTTCCGCCGCCACCGCATGGCCCTGGTGGGCGGCGGGGTGCTGCTGTTCCTGTACCTCACCACCGGCGTGGCGGGCTTTCTGAGCCCGTACGAGAAGGCCTCCCGCGATGCCGACTACCTGCTCGCGCCGCCGCAGCGGGTGCGCCTGTTCCACGACGGCCGGCTGCTCGGACCATTCGTCTACTCGCTGGAGCGCACCCGCGACCCGGAGACCCTGCAGCGCATCTACACCGAGAACACCGGCGACCCGCACCGCATCCGCTTGTTCGTGCGCACCGACCGCTACAAGTTCCTGGGCTTCATCCGCACCGACCTGCACCTGTTCGGGGTGCTGCCCCCGGCCACCCTGTACCTGTTCGGCACCGACGAGCTGGGCCGCGACATGTTCTCGCGCGTGCTCTACGCCGGGCGGGTGTCGCTGTCGGTGGGGCTGCTCGGGGTCGCCATCAGCTTCCTGCTGGGGGTGGTGATCGGCGGCGTCTCCGGCTACGTGGGCGGTGCGGTGGACACCGTGATCCAGCGCATCATCGAGTTCCTGATCAGCATTCCCACCCTGCCGCTGTGGATGGGCCTGACCGCGGCGCTGCCGCCCCAGTGGCCGGCGCTGCGGGTGTACTTCGGCATCACCATCATCCTGTCGATCCTGGGCTGGACCGGCCTGGCGCGGGTGGTGCGCGGCAAGCTGCTGGAGCTGCGCAGCGGCGACTTCGTGGTCGCGGCGCTGGTCAGCGGCGCCACCGGCGGCGCCGTGATCCGCCGCCACCTGCTGCCGTCGTTCCTGAGCTACCTGATCGTGCACCTCACCCTGGCGGTGCCCAACATGATCCTGGGCGAGACCGCGCTCAGCTTCATCGGCCTCGGCCTCAAGGCGCCGGTGGTGAGCTGGGGCGTGCTCCTCACCAGCGCCCAGAACTTCCGCACCGTCGCCTTGAGCCCCTGGCTGCTGATCCCGGTGCTGTTCGTGGTCGTCACCGTGATGACCTTCATGTTCCTCGGCGACGGCCTCCGCGACGCCGCCGACCCCTACAAGTAACAAACCTGTTCCCGATGAAATTCACCAGAGGAGAGGACATTCATGAGAATTGCAAACGTGGCGCCATCGGGACCTGGGGCGATCAAAGTTGCTCTTCTGCGGACTGCCAGGTGATAAGGAGAAGAAGTCAGACTTCCTCACCGTGGACATCGGCGGTCTCTGGGTCTCTTCGGTCTATGTCCCATACAACCCGAAAGGAAGGATCACATGGATAGACCGCTTGCGGGCGCACGTCCACAGCGAGGGTTACCAGTGCGTGGACAGTGTGCTGTGCGGCGACTTCAACGTCAAATTCGCGGCCGATGGCCCACGTGGGTCGGGCTACACGCAAGCACACGAACATGCACTGAAGGAGCTGATGAACCGGGGCTTTTGCGATCTGTACCGCACCGCGCATCCCAACCCCAGGAAGTGTCCGGGTCACACTTGTAACTTCAGCGAGGAATGTCCCAGGCGCGGTTCCCGACTCCACTTGGCTCTCGGCAGCAAGAGCTTAGCGAAGCGTCCGCTGTGTGCATGGCTGGACGTTGACTCAAGGCCCCGGAACGACGCTCCGCCCCTCGTCATCGAGTTGGACCGGCGTCAGCCTGTGAGAGGACACGGGTAGACGTCGGGGCACGCGCCCAGTCGGCTGTGTCGGGCGTACGGTTACTCTTGCGCCAACTAGGTTAGATCGCTCCACCACGAGGTGAGCTCGTGCGTCCTGCTCACGAACCGGCTAGAACTTCCGCCACCGTGGACTTGAACCGCTGGCTGCTGATCCCGGTGTCGTGGTAGCCACGGTGATGACGGCCATGTTCCTCGGCGCGGCCTGCGCGGTGCCGCCGACCCCTACACGCAGCCCGCCGGTCTCAAACAACGGAGTCGGGGTTGATGCGACGTGAAGCTATTACCATGATATGGGGACGAGTCCAAATTGGCGTGCGCTTTGGATGGCGCGCAATGGAGGAGATGATGAAGTGGAGACCGTCGTAGACCAGACCGATCCGCCCATCGAGGAACCGGAAGGTCTGGATGACGGTGGTGGATCGTGGGGTGATTACCCGCTCGACGATGTCCTCATCCGCCACGAAAACCGCACGATTCACGACGTCATTCGGCGTATCGAGCAGGGGGGATACGTCATGGATCCCGAGTTCCAGCGCGATTTCATCTGGGATGAGGACAAACAGAGCAAACTGATCGAATCGGTAATCATGCGCATCCCGCTGCCGGTGTTCTACCTGGCCGAAGACGACGAGGGTCGGATGGTGATCGTGGACGGGCTGCAGCGTCTATCCACGTTCCGGCGTTTCGTAAAAAACGACCTGCAACTCCGGCTTCCCGACCGTAACGAACTCGACGGCATGCCGTTTCGAGATCTGTCGTCGAAACTGCAGAATCGGGTCGAAGACTGCAATCTCATTTTCTACATCATCGACTCGAAGGTTCCGGAGCGAGCGCGGCTGGACATCTTCGAGCGCGTCAACAGTGGAGAGCCGCTTACCCGGCAGCAGATGCGCAACAGCCTGTTCATGGGCAAGGGGACGCGGTTCCTTAAAGCGGAGTCGCGGACCGACGTATTTCTTGACGCGACGGGACGCAGCCTGAACGTGAAGAAGATGCGAGACAGGGAGTTCGTAAATCGCTTTTGCGCGTTTCAGCTCCTCTCGCTCGATGAGTATCACGGAGACATGGACGACCATCTTGCCGAGTGCCTGCGCAGGATGAATCGGATGACCGAGGATGAGCTGTCGCGGCTGGCGGTTCAGTTCCGCAGAAGCCTTGCCAGCAACTACGAGTTGTTCGGGCGCCACGCATTCAGGAAGCATGGCCCGGATCAGGGACGCCGCAGCGTTCTCAATGCATCCTTCTGGGACGTGATGTCCACCGGGCTGTCCCGCTATGCGCCGGATCGAGTGGCGGCACGGGCGGAGTTTCTGCGTACGGCAGTGCACCGGCTGCTGCAGGACGAAGCGTTCAATACCGCGATCACCTACGGTCCGAATGACTCGCGCAAGGTACGGCAGCGGTTCCATTTGTCCGGGAAGATGCTTGACGAGGTGTTCGGTGCTGGAACGGATTGATCTGCGCCATTTCAAGTGCTTCGAGCTGCTGAAGCTGCCGCTGCGGCCGTTGACCCTGCTCTCCGGCGTGAACGCATCCGGGAAGTCGTCCGTGCTCCAGGCGCTGGTGCTCCTGCACCAGACGATGCGAGAGCACGAGTGGTCGTCTCGCCTGATGCTCAACGGTTCGACCATCCGCCTCGGCACCGTCGCCGACGTTATCGATCAGGTGCACGGCCAGCGCACCTGCTGGATTGGCCTTGTGGATGACGCAGCGGAGCACGGATGGGAACTCACCGGCGACCGCGCCGAGATGTCCCTGAGCGTCGCGCGCGTCCGTGCCGGTGACGTCGAGGAAGATCGGCCTGGTGTGCTTCGTCGCCTGCTGCCGTCCGCGTTCCACACCGATCTGAGCGAAACTGGCGTGACGTGGGCATCATCGCTAACGGGCCGCCTGACAGGTCTCACTTATCTGACCGCTGAGCGGCTGGGGCCGCGGGAGACCTATCCACTGCGAGATCCGCAGCACGCTTCGATTGTTGGCCCGCGTGGGGAACATGCCGTCAGCATGCTCTATTGGCGTAGCGACTCGCGGGTTGCCGACGGGCTGGCGATCGCGGGCGTCCCCCCAACGCTGCAGCGGCAGATCGAAGCTCGCATGGGCGTCTTCTTTCCCGGATGTGAATTGACGGTGCAGAAGGTCCCGCAGACCGACGCGGTAACGCTGGGGCTGCGCACCTCGCGGAGCGTCGACTTCCAGCGCCCGATTCACGCCGGTTTCGGGTTGACCCAGGTACTCCCCATAGTGGTTGCGGCGCTTTCGGCGCAGCGCGACGATCTCCTGCTGATCGAGAATCCCGAGGTCCATCTGCACCCCGCCGGGCAGGCCACGATGGGCGAGTTCCTGGCAGTAGTCGCCGCGGCCGATGTGCAGATCTTGATCGAAACCCACAGCGATCACGTGTTGAACGGCATCAGAAGGGCGGTCAAGAAGCGGATGCTGCCGCCTGAGGACGCGGCCCTTCATTTCTTCCAACCGCGGCGTGAGCAGCAGGACGCCGTTCCGCAGGTGCAGAGCCCGCGGCTTGATGCGAACGGCGGCATCGACTCGTGGCCGGACGGATTCTTCGATCAGTTCGACAAGGACATGAACTACTTCGCCGATTGGAGTTGACGTGGAACTCCTCGCCAACGAACTGTCCGTCCACGGACAGTTCCAGACACTGGGAGAGTTCCGGGCTGCGCTGGCGCGGTTGATGAAGATGCGCGCGACCGCTCTGCGCTTTGGCCGGGAGGTGTATTGCACTCGCGCATTCCTTCAGGCTCGCGCCGTGCGGAACCACCCGATGATCCGATCGCTGCAGCAGCTCGCCGTCGACGACCGGCGGGTTGTGATGCACTGGTTGACCCGTGGTGGCCCGTTCTGGGACGACCTGCGCCAGCATGGTGGCAGCGACTGGCTGGAGTGCCGATGTGAACCTGTGACCGACTCAGCGGTGGGCGAAGCGGCGTACCGGGCGCTGCACGGGTTCGCCTCCGGCTTGGTCAGCGCCACGCCGTCTGACTGGGACTTCTCCCCGGTAGATGTGACGTGGTGGCAGGGCGTGGGAGTGCCAGACCAACGCGTGGCTCTCGACAACTTCCGCGACGAGGTGGCCCTGGAGCAGACCCTTCGTGCGGTCGCGTCGCCGATCAGGTCGTGGGATGAATTGCGCAGTAGCGTATCGACGCGGCAGTTTGAGCACTTGGCCTTCGCCGGCGATTGCTTCGGGTACCTTGATGGGGTGCCGTTCGCCCGAGGTGCGGCCGAACGATTTCTGGTACTGCTCGACATCCTGAATCGGCTCGCCGGCGCCGGCATCGGTTCTCCGGCCGGGAAGCAGATTCTCAGCAGGCATTTCATGGGACCGCGGCCGCTGTTCTCCGACTCCTCCGACAGCGAGAAACGGGAATTTCGCACCAAGTTGACATTCCCGCATCCGGATGGGAGTGGAGCGTCGTTGTTCTGCACCTGGCACGGAAAGGTATCCCATCAGACGCTCCGGCTGCACTACTGGTGGTCCGGTAGCGCGGATAACCCAGTCTACGTCGTCTATGCCGGTCCCAAGATTACCAAGCGATGAGGGAGAATGGCGCTGCTATGCTCGTCGAAATCGACCAGGAGCGCCTACAGTGCAAATGAGTAGGTACGCGATTCTCCGACGAGCCTTGTCTTCCAGCGGCCTCGGATCATAGATCGCTCCACCACGAGGGACCGGAACGTCATGGATCTCCTGCTCCGATGACCGCTCCGCTTCCGCCACTTCGGTGGCTCGCGCTCGTTCGCTCATGGAGACCGACTACTGTCGGATCATTTCTCTGAGCGGCTGACCCGGTGCGCCAAAGAAAATCTTGCGCTTCTTCCTTTGCTGATCCACGATGAATTTCTCCAGGATGATCGAGCGCCGCAGCACGTCATTGAAGGAGACTCCATCGATGCCGGCCTGGGTCTTCAGGAACTCCACTTCTTCCGACGTCAGGTGGACGGTGACTTGTTGCACGGTGCTCTTCCTGGTGCCCGCCATGGCATTCTCTCCTTCGCGCGCTTTCGCAGCAATGGCCCGGTAGCTCAATCCGGGGACTACATAGCATATCAGCCCACCGCCCCGCACGCCCCCCTCGTCGTCGACGAGTCGACGAGCATCGACAAGTTGCACCGCGGCATGAGCAGCGACCCAGGCCCATCCCAGGCGCCGCCCCGGGCCGCGGCCGCGGAGTCCAGCACGGAGGAACGCTACTACTTCGCCTCGCAGTGGCGACGGCGTGGTGATCGGCGGCGGCGCCGGCTACGTGGGCGGCGCGGTGGACACCGTGATCCGCCGGTTGTGTGCTGGGCGTGCTGCTTACCAGCGCCCGGAACTTCCGCAGCGTCGCCCTCGGTGAAGCCGTCTGGACGCCTTGGTATCACGCGTGATACATTCCCGGACCGTGGCGAATGTGACGATCCGAGACCTCAGAAACCATGGCCGCGAGGTGATTGACCGTGTGTTGGGCGGAGAACGGCTCACCGTGACCCGCTCGGGCCGGCCGGTGGCGGAGTTGCGTCCCCTCGCGCCGCGCGGGCTCGATGCGGCCACGCTCCTCGAGCGGTGGCAGCGATTGCCGGCAGTCGATGCGGCGCAGTTCAGACGCGATCTCGACCAAGTCCTGGACCCGGCGCTTTGAGCGAAGGCGAAACCCCGACGCACGGCCTGCTGGACACCAATACCGTCATTCTGCTCGCGCGACTGCGGGATCCGCAGCAGCTGCCGCCGGTGCCGGCCATTTCGACAGTCTCGCTGGCCGAACTCTCGGTCGGTCCCCTGGTGGCCACGACGGAGCGGGAACGGGCAGCGCGGCAAGCACACCTGCAACAGGCGGAGGCGGACTTCGAGCCAATCCCCTTCGGTGCGGTGGCAGCACGCGCGTTCGGCCAAGTCGCCGCCGATCTGCGGCGCTCGGGGCGCAAGACCTCCATCCGCGCCTATGACGCGCTGATCGCTGCCACCGCGATCGCGAACGGATTGCCGCTGTACACGGTCAACCCGGACGACTACGCCGGAATCACCGGCCTCACTGTCGTGGCAGTGGCGCACCCAGATGTCGGGCGTCACACGGTCACAGAATAGCGCCTTACTTGAACCTCGCCCTCCCGCTCGCGGGCTCGGGCTATGTCGTAAGAGACCTGCATGCGCATGAGCGTGTCCATCTTGACGCCGAACGCCTTCTCGATGCGCAGCGCCATGATGCTGGACAAGTCGGAGCGGCCGTTGAGAAACGACGACAACGTGGGGCGAGACACCCCGAGCGCCCCAGCGGCAGCGCCGACGGTCAGGCCGAGAGGCTCGATCACTTCCGTTCTTACGACCGCACCCGGGTGCGGCGGGTTGAGCATGCGCATGCACTTATCCCCAATTAGTGGTAGTCCTCGAGGTTGATGTCGAAGACCTGGTCGCCATCGATGCGGAAGGTTAGCCGCCAATTACGGGTGACATGGAGGCTCCACGTGCCCTTTCGGTCGCCAGTGAGGCGATGAGCCCGCCAGATGGGTATCGCGTACAACTCCTCCTCCGCATCCATGTCTTGCAGGAATCCCAGCATCTTGCGGAGCTTGTCCACCGCAGACGCCGGAACCTCCGTGGGATCGTCCTTCAGAAACAGGCGGCGAACGCCCCGGTGGGCGATGCCCTGTACCGTCACCTGTCAAGTGTAGCATAACACCTTACGGACTACCACAGGAGCGCGGCTGGCTTTGTTGACGCCACTGGAGGGGGACCGGATAATGGGCCGTCCGGCGAGCCATCGGCACTCCCTGCGGGCTCAGTCTGCCGCAACGCCGGAACGCAGCCTCCATGTCTGAGCCACTGGTACAATCGGCTCCCCGCTCCGCCGAGCTGCCCGCCAGCCGCCGCTGGACCTGGCGCAACATCAGCCGCAACTGGGAGATGTACCTGATGGTGCTGCTCCCCGTGGCGTGGCTGGTCGTGTTCATGTACCTGCCGATGTACGGCAACGTGATCGCCTTCAAGCGGTTCGTGCCGGCGCGCGGCATCCTGGGCAGCGACTGGATCGGCTTCGCTCACTTCATCCGCTTCTTCGAGTCGTTCAAGTTCCGCGAGATCATGTGGAACACCTTCTACCTGAACGCCTACGACCTGGTGTTCGGGTTCCCCATCCCCATCGTCCTGGCGCTGATCCTCCACTACGCCCCCTGGGCGCGCTACCGCAAGACGGTGCAGATGGTGACCTACGCCCCCCACTTCATCTCCACGGTGGTGATGGTCGGCATCATCATGAAGCTGTTCTCGCAGCGCATCGGCCTGATCAACGTCGGCCTGCTGCAGTTCGGCATGCAGGAGGTCAACTTCCTCGGCGACGCCTCCTGGTTCCCCCACGTCTACGTGTGGACCGGCATCTGGCAGAACATGGGCTGGGGGGCGATCATCTTCCTGGCCGCGCTGGCGGCGGTGGACCCCGAGCTGCACGAGTCGGCCAAGGTGGACGGCGCCACCATCTGGCGCCGCATGTGGCATATCGACATCCCCGGCATCCTGCCGGTAATCATCATCCTGCTGATCCTGCGCTCCGGCCAGATCCTGAACATCGGCTTCGAGAAGGTGTTCCTGATGCAGAACCCGCTCAACATCGGCGCCTCCGAGGTGGTGGACACCTACGTCTACAAGGTGGGCCTGCGGTCGCGCAGCCCCAATTTCTCCTACGCCACCGCCATCGGGCTGTTCAAGAATGCGATCGCATTCCTGCTGCTGCTGACGGTGAACCGCATCTCCAAGCGGATGAGCGAGACCAGCCTGTGGTGAGAGCCCTGCGCCGCGGCCGGCCCGGGATCCGTCACGCGCGCGAGGACCGGCTGTTCTACCTGATCAACGGGACCCTGATGACGCTGCTGTTCATCATCGTGGTCTACCCCCTGATCTACATCGTCAGCTCCTCCTTCTCCGATGCCAACGAGGTGCTGGCCGGTCGCGTCTGGCTGCTGCCGCGCAAGCCCTCGCTGGAGGGCTACCAGGCGGTGTTCGAGTTCAAGCAGCTCTGGGTCGGCTACGGCAACACCGCCTTCTACACCGTGTTCGGCACCACGTACAACCTGCTGATGACCATGCTGGTGGCCTACCCGCTGTCGCGCCGCGACTTCGTGGGGCGCAGCCTGCTGATGTTCCTGTTCGCCTTCACCATGTTTTTTCAGGGTGGCCTGATTCCGACCTACCTGCTGATTCGGAGTCTCGGCCTGCTGGACACGCGCGCGGTGATGATCGTGCCGTGGGCGATCGTGGTGATCAACGTGATCATCACCCGCACCTACCTGGAGGCCAACGTGCCCAACGAGCTGTACGAGGCGGCGTGGGTGGACGGCGCTTCCAACACCCGCATGCTGTGGGCGATCGTGGTGCCGGTGTCGGGGCCGATCATCGCCGTGATCACCCTGTTCTACGCGGTGATGCACTGGAACCAGTTCTTCAACGCGCTGATCTACCTGCGCAACGAGCAGCTCGTGCCGCTGCAGATCGTGCTGCGCGAGATCCTGATCATGAACTCGTCGGCGGCGATCGACGACCTGATGGCCGACATCACCGAGGAGCAGCTGCTGCAGATGACCAAGCGCGAGTACCTGCAGGCGCTGATCCAGTTCGCGCTGATCGTGGTCGCCACGGTGCCGGTGCTGGTCGCCTACCCGTTCGTGCAGAAGTACTTTGTGCGCGGCGTGATGATCGGCGCGATCAAGGGATGATTTTGAAGACTTTTTTTGAGGACTTTGAGGATCGGGTGTCACCCGACGTCGTCATTCGACAGAGAAGGAGCGTATCCATGAAGAGAACGCTATTCGCAGCGCCGCTGTTGGCGCTGGTTGCCATGCTGGCGGTTGCCGCCGGAGAGGGGGAGGGCGCCGCCACGAGCCTGGAGCTGAGCGCGCCCGGCGAGTATCCCATCGTGCAGGAGAAGCAGACCATCTCGGTGATCGGCACCTACGATCAGCGGCTGGCCTCCGGCACGCTGGAGGACGCCAAGTTCACCCTGTGGTTCGAGGAGCTCACCAACATCCACATCGACTGGGTGGAGATGATCGAGTGGGAGGAGGCGGTCGAGAAGTACAACCTGATCCTGGCCTCCGGCGACCTGCCCGACGTGCTGATTCCGCACTCGCGGATCACCGTGCAGCAGGCGTTCGACCAGGGCGCCGCCGGGGCCTTCGTCGGCCTCAAGGACCTGATCGCCGAGCACATGCCCGGCCTCAGCGCGCGCCTCGCCGAGGTGCCGGAAGTGCACAAGCGCATCACCATGCCGGACGGCGAGAACTACTACTTCCCGATCGTTTCCGCCGGCTGCTTCCACTGCCAGTACTCGACCAAGATGTGGGTCTACAAGCCGTGGGTCGACCAGCTCGGCCTGAAGTGGCCGCCGGAGACTCCGGACGAGTTCGCCGACATGCTGCGCGCGTTCCGCGACCAGGACCCCAACGGCAACGGCAAGCAGGACGAGATCCCGTTCCTGTCCGCCACCAGCGGCTGGAACGTCGATCCGATCTCGTTCCTGATGAACGCGTGGATCTACACCGTGCACCCCTACGACCTGAACTACGGGGCGCTCCTGGAGCGCTCGCCGAGCGACGTGCGCTTCGTGGCCAACACCGACGAGTGGCGCGACGGGTTGAAGTACCTGCGCATGCTGCACGACGAGGAGTTGCTGGCCGAGGAGTCGTTCGTGTGGACCGAGAAGGAGGCCAAGCAGACCACCGAGAACCCCGACTATCCCATCGTCGGATCGTTCCAGGGCGGCTGGTTCGGCCGCTTCACCATCCACGGCGGCGGCACCGGGCGCTTCGCCGACTTCAAGCCGATTCCGCCGCTGCGCGGTCCCAGCGGGCTGCAGCAGACGCGCTACCATCCGCCCTCGGTGAACGTGCAGTCGGTGATCACCAGCGCCGCCGCGCACCCGGCGATGATCGCCAAGATGGTCGACTGGTTCTACGAGGACCCGATCGCACACGCGCTGCTGGCGCGCAACTTCCTGCAGGAAGGATCGGAGTGGCGCTACCTCACCGAGGAGGAGAAGAAGCTGGGCTGGGTGACCCGCGACGGCGGGCCGGCCAAGACCATCCGCCTGGAGAGCGCGGTCTACTCGCTGGACCTGGATGACGACGGCTGGTCGCGCACCACGCTCGGGAACTGGGAGTGGAACGCGCACAGCGCCATGCCGCCGGAGTGGGAAGGCGATCCGACCCGCGTCGAGTGGCGGCTGATGGTGGCGACCCGCGACCTGATGCTGCCCTACCGGGTGGAGAAGCACATCCCGCCGGACGTGATCTTCCAGGGCATGGAGCAGGAAGAGCTGGTCGACCTGACCGAGACCATCACCAGCCGCAACGGCCTGGTGATGCAGCGCGCCGCCGAGTTCATCACCGGCAAGCGCGACATCCACGACGACGCCACCTGGGACGCCTACGTGGACGAGCTGGAGCGCGCCGGCGTGGAGCGCTACGTCGAGCTGTGGCAGGACGCGTTGCAGAACTCCGGCTACTTCAACTGAGCCGATAACCGTTCGGGGTGGGCGGCGGGCCACGGTCTGCCGCCTGCCAGTGTTCCGGCGCCGCGGTGCGTTGACTGGGTCAGCGCCGGCTGCGAGCGGCGCGCGCTACTCCTGCGCCAGCCATGTGGCGCAGGGGTTGTTGCGGTCTGCCGGCGGGAAGGATACGCGGGTACCGAGGCGGTTGGACTCGTCACGAGGGCTCTACGGCGGCTCGGGGAGTTGCTTGACTCGGCTACCGGTTTCGACCAGCTTATTGGTTGTGATCGGGTGGAGCATGGGCGGGAGAATGACAGGGCCGGCAACCGCGACTGATCCGGGCCATTGAGCATGATGGTCAGGGGCCCCAAGCCTCCAGTACAGTGGAACGGAAGGTCATTCGACATTTGTCTGCCTTGGCCCACCGGCGAACAGCGCCAAGAGTGGTTGGAATCGGAGGTGACACCGCAAGTTACCTACGTAGTACGGGTCCGTGAATCGGGTGCTGAAAAATGGCTTGTTGGCGTCGAGACGCCACTGACCTCCTGCACCTTTCGAGATCTGAAACCGAACACGGAATACGAGATGGAAGTCCGCGCGAAGAATGAAGAAGGCGAAAGTGGCCCCGCGATCATCACCTGTCGAACGGATCCCGATGGCGCGGTAGAGCCTCTGTCGGTCAACGAAGCATGAGTCTGGCGGTAGTAGGCCTGCAAGCGAGCCAGATAGCAACTGGTCAGCTCCGTGCGAGCTGGAGCAGCCAGCCGGAAGCTCGGACTGCAAACATCGTTCAGTTCGACCCCAGGGTTCGCGAGTTCTCTTCCGGTATGGATGGGAGGACACCAGGATTCCATGTGGTCGACTTGGCACGTGTTCTGGTGAGGGCAGCGGAACAGCGGACGTACCAGCCCGAAATCACGATTGATGTGGATGGTGCGCTCTCGTTCGACCTGAGGCTGGCGAGCGGCCTGCTGATGTTTGCCGAGTTGACAATCGACGGGGGCCTCGACATCACCATCCTCGACGACAGGGGACAAGACACTTTCGTGGTCAGACACCTGTCCCAGGCGACCGAATCTCAGTTCTTCAAGCAGCTCTAGCCCGGAGTATGTCGGTTCCTTCTGAGGACACGTTGTGTCGGTTCGTCCGGCCGGCAGATTGGAGCCCACGCGATTCCCGCCCGAGGCCCGGAGCGTTCAAACAACCCGCACTCTCGGTGTGGAATGTCGATACACTGGACCAGCGTGGCGTAGCAATTGACGAACTGCGGATCGAACACCTCAGCGCCTGCGGACAGGCACACCATACCGCGGGCAATTACGTGTCACTCGCGCGGCAGTCATGTCTGAACGTGCAGGTCGTGTAGCGATCGGACGATGAATACGTGGCAGAGCCGTGGCGGCGATGGAACTATGCTCACGTCCAGGTAGAGGCCACTTCTGGGCCAGCGCAATTCACGCCTGAATATCGCGCATTACTTGCGACCAACTGCCGTCATTCCGTTCCTCCCGACTGAACTCGGACTGTCCACCGCCGGCGCCGATCGTCGCCACCGCGCTGGCCGGTTCGCGATGTTGACCGCGGGCCGGCTCCGTCCTACGCTCCTGGATATGACGGCAACGGCAGCCCCGTCCCTGAGCCAGCAGCAGATCGCCGACTACCACGAGGACGGCTACGTCATCGTGCGCAATGTCCTGTCCTCCAAGGAAGCGGCCGAACTGCGCCGCATCGTCCAACGGCGGGTACAACGCGGTGCCGCGCATCCAGCGACCCGTACCTATCCTGAACCGGCCAAGTACACCGTCAGCGGCAACATGATGTCCGAACCCGGACTCGCCTCCATCGCGGAACATCCGACGGTCGTCGGCGCCGTGGAGTCCGCACTCGGCGGCCCCGCCCACCTGACCGCCTTCGTGGCGTACCTGCGGACGCCGAGCGACCAGGGTGGCAGAGCCCACTGCGACTACAAGCGCTGGCGACCCGTCGGTTCGTCCATGAACTGGGCGTTCGCCATCATTCCGCTGAACGACTTCGATGCCGAGTACGGTCCGTTCCTGGTGTCACCCAAATCGCACCGGCTGGCGCAGGTGATCGACCCGCGGGCACACGTCCTGGACCTCACGGCGCCCGATGCCCGGCAGCTGCCGCCGTTCATCGACCCCGAGCTGAGGGCCGGCGACCTGCTGGTGGTCAACGAGCACGTCTGGCACGAGGCACCTCCCGGTACCACCAGCGAAGACCGCTGCGGCATCTTCCACAAGTACTGTGCCGCCAACGCGCCACCCGCGGCCGGATACTATCCGTACGATCCTGCCGCGCTGGAGGCGTTGAGCGACGCCGGCAAACGCCTCCTGCCGGTCTGTTTCGACAAGCCGATCGCAACCACACGGCTGCTCATCGAGGCTCCGTCGGGCGAGGAATCCAGGTTCCTGGTTCGGCGCGCCGCGGACACCGGCGCCTGGGAGTTGCCCGGCGGCGAAGGCTGGGAAGAACAGGAGCTGGTCGGCTGGGACATCGGCGCACGGATCGGTTCGCTGCAGGCACTGGTCAACTCCCAGCTCGGGCTGGACGTGCCGTGGATGTCCTACATCGAAGACATCGCGCAGGAAGATGGCGCTTGCCGCGTGTACGGATTCTCCGATGAAGAGGTGAACCTGGACGCACTGGCCAACGGCGACAACGACTGGTTCACGCGAAGCGAACTGCACCGCACGCTGGGCGGCAGCCACGCGATCTGCCGGACCGTCGACACCTGGCTGCGCGACGACGTCGTCCGCGGCAAGGGCAAGGCGTGCCGTCAGAGCCGGAACCAGTTCGAGTGACGGGCCGCCGATGACGCTGCGCCGTGGCTGAATCCCTGGCGCTGCCGCCGTTGCGGCGGCCCAACGTGCTGTGGATCTTCGGCGACCAGCACCGCGCCCAGGCCACCGGCTACCGCGGCGATCCCAACGTCGCCACCCCCAACCTCGACAACCTCGGGCGCCAGGGGGTGCGCTTCGACTGCGCGGTGGCCGGCGCGCCCTGGTGCACGCCGTTCCGCGGCGCCCTGATCAGCGGCCGCTACCCGCACCAGACCGGGGTGGTGGCCAACGGCATACGGCTGCCGCCCGACCAGCCCACCGTGGCCAGCGCGTTCGCCGCCGCCGGCTACCACACCGCCTACGTCGGCAAGTGGCATCTGGACGGCACCAACGACCTCGACCACTACGTGCCGCCGGAGCGGCGCGGCCTACCTGCAGCAGCTCCCGCCGCGGCCGTTCGCGGTGGGCGCGGACGGCACCGCGCCGGCCAGCTTCCTGGACTGCGTCAACCTGCCGTGGCGCGGCGTGGTCACCCGCGACGGCTGGAAGTACGCCTGCACCCCGGACGGCGACTGGCTGCTGTTCAACCTCGCCGAGGATCCCTTCGAGCAGGCCAACCAGGTGTTCAACGAACGCTACCGCGCCGAAAAGGAGCGCTGCCACCGCCTGCTCGGCGAGTGGATCGAGACCACCGGCGACTCTTTCCCGCTCCCGGACATCGCCCTGCATGAGCGCGGTACCCCGGCGGAGCAGTACCGGCAACAGCTTGCCGCGCGGCGCGGCGGGTAACGCCGGTCGCGGGGCACGCCTATGGCGACTGGTCCTGCCGCCTGCCACTGCGCAGCCGCTTGCTCAGCGCCTGGTGGCTGACCCCCAGGAGACCGGCCGCCTTGGACTGGTTGCCTCCGGTGCGCCGCAGCGCTTCCGCGACCAGCAGGTCGCCGACCTCCCTGAGCTGCGGCAGCTTGCCCCCGAACGCCACGTCCGGCTCGGACTCGGCAGCCGGCGGCCGCGGCGCGATCGCACCGGGTAGCGACTTGAAGTCGCTTGCGGTGAGGACGTCGTCCTGCAGGCGGTACACGGCGTCGAAAATCAGGGACCGCAGCTCACGCACGTTGCCGGGAAACGAATGCCGGGAAAGCAGCGGCACCACGTCGTCCCCCACCTCCACTACGCCCCGGTCCCGGCCGCGTGCCGCTTCCTCCACGAAGGAGGCGACGAGCAGCGGCAGATCGTCCTGCCGCTCGCGCAGCGGGGGCACGTGGACGCTGTGGGTGTTGAGCCGGTAGAAGAGGTCCTTGCGAAACGCGCCCTGTTCGACCCCGCGGCCGAGATCCTGGTTGGTCGCAGCCACGACCCGCGCGTTGGCGCGGTGGGGAAGGTCGGAGCCGATGGGGTAGTACTCCCGCTCCTGCAGGAGCCGGAGCAGCTTGACCTGAGATGCCATGCTCAGGTCCCCGATCTCGTCCAGGAACACCGTGCCGCCCGCAGCGCGTTCGATCAGTCCTCGCCGTTCGGCGTCAGCCCCGGTAAACGCTCCCTTCCTGTGCCCGAACAGCGCATCCGTGAACAGCGTGTCGTCCAGCCCGGCCAGGTTGACCGCCACCAGTTCTCCGTCATGGCCGCTGAGCTCGTGCGCCGCCTGGGCGAACAGCTCCTTGCCGACGCCACTCTCCCCGGTGATCAGCACCGGCTCCGGACTCGGCGCGATCGCTTCCAGGTAGGAGAACAGCGCGAGCATCGTCCCGTTGTTGGTGGCGATTCGTGAGAACGCTTCCGGGTGCTCCAGCCGCCGCTGGATCAGGCGCTGCTTGAGACGGGAAACCTGGGCCTTGAGACTGCGCTGCTCCAGGGCACGCCGGATGGCCTGCTCGAAGGCATCTTTCTCGATCGGCTTCAGCACGTAGTCGTAGGCGCCGAGCTTCATGCACTGCACCGCCACCGCCAGGTCGTTGGTCCCGGTGACGACCACGACCGGAACGTCGGGACGGGCTGCCGTGAGGCGTTCCAGGAGTTCCTGGCCCGACATGCCCGGCATTGCCAGGTCGAGCAGAATCAGCAGCGGGTCGTGCGCATCCACGAGGCCCATCACCTGCGTGCCGTCGGAGCAGAGCACGACGTTGCTGAGACCGAGGGTGAAGAGCAGCAGCTCCGTGCTCTCCAGCACCTCCACTTCGTCGTCCACGACGAGAATGGGCCGCTGCGGAGCAGCTACGCGCTTAGTGTGCGCCATCGGCCTTCCTTTTCGCCCCCGCAGGCGGCAGTATGGCCGTGGCAGTCGTCCCGGCCCCACGCTCCGACGCAAACGAGAGACTGCCGGCGTGCTCGTCCAGGATGTGATTCGAGACGTACAGCCCGATGCCGGTCCCCCCTCGTCCCTCGCGCGTGGAGTAGAACACCTCCCCGACGCGATCCACGGTCCCCGGCTCCATCCCCACACCGTCATCGGTGACCGCCAGTTCGACGCCGGCGGCCGTCGCGCGCGTGGTGATGGTGATGCCCTCGGTGCTGCCGCCATGACCAGCCTCTCGCGCTTCCCGGATCGCCTCGACCGCGTTCGACAGCAGGTTCACTACCACTTGCTCGAGCTGTTGCGAATTACCCGCCACCGGCGGCAGTGACGGGGCAAGCGCGGTCCGCAGCGGGATGTCGTGGCGCCTGACCTGGTGACCGAACACGACCAGAGCCGAATCCACCACCCCGTTCAGGTCCACCATCTCGGTGTGCTCCACGCGCGTGCGGCGGTAGAATCTCCTGAGCTCGGAGATGATGCCGGCGATCCGATCGGCGCTGTGCGCGATTCCTGCGATGGCGCGCCGCATCCGGTCTCGCACCATTCGATGTGGCAAGTCCCCGATCAGTCCGTCGTCGCCGCGCTCCTGAGCGCTGTCCAGCAGTGGGACGACGTGCTCGTAGTACTTGCGCAGGAACGCGGCATTCGAGGCGATTGCGCCGGTCGGGTTGGCGATCTCGTGCCCGAGGCTCGACGCCATGGTCCCGATCGAAACCAGCTTGTCGGCCTCCAGCAGCTTGCGGGTCTGCTGCTCCCGGTGTTGGCGCATGCGGTCCAGCCGGAATGAGACCGCCAGCGACAGGCAGGAGATCTGGCCCAATACTCCCCAGTAGTACGCGTAGCGCGTCGCGAGGTTGTCGGCGACCAGTTGATCCTCGCGGAGAAGCTGCACCGAGCTGCCGGTCGCAGCCAGGACCCAGCCTGCCAGGTACAGCCCGGCGAAGGGCACCCTGCGCAGGGCCGAGATGGTGCCCACCGTAACCAGGACCGCGGTGTGGAGAACGCCGACGTACGGCAGCACGAACTGGACCGGATAGGTCGACTGCGCGGCGCCCAGAATGGTGACCCACAGCAGCAGGTTGGCCGTGTCGAAGACGATCACGCCGACCAGGACGCGGTCGGCCACGGGGAGCACCCGCCCGGTGGTGAGAATGGAGCGCGAGAACTGCGTCAGCCAGATCATCAGCAGGAACGAAAACCCGAGTGACAGGAGGTTGTTGACCAATGGCTGGTCGTTCCCGAGCACGTGGCGGTGCACCAGCCCCTCGACGACCGAGAGCAAGCCGATCTGCGACACCAGCACGAGCGCATAGGCGAGGTAGCTCGGATCGCGCAGCGACAGGTAGAGCAGCAGGTGGTAGACGGCAAGGATCGCCAGGATCCCGAAGAAGACTCCGAGGATGAACGGATCCCTTGGCTCTCGCCAGAACCGGATGATCTCATCCGGGCCCTGCTGCACCAGCCACTGCCAGATTTGCGCCATCAGCGCAGCACGCTATCGGCAACCGGAGTTGCCGCCGTTGCAACTCCAGTTGCCTGCGGACAGGCGCAGCCCGGTCTACGAGCGGTGCTCACAAGTATCTTCCTGGCAAGCACTTAATTCCACGTGATCGATCCTGGCACGGTTCTTGATCTCTCCGTCGGTGAGGAGACGAATGATGGAAACCTTACCAAAGGCCTACGCATTGATCACCGGCGCCAGCCAGGGGTTGGGCCAGGCGCTCGCCGAGGAGTGCGCCCGCCGCGGGATGCACCTGTTGCTGGTAGCGCTGCCGGAAACCGGGCTGCGTGCGCTGAGCGCGGAGATCGCGGCACGGCACGGGGTGGACTCGCAGCATCTCGAACTGGACCTGACCGATCCTTCGGGACCGGAGCAGGTCGCTCGCTGGGTTGCATCCCACGGCTGCAACCTGCGCTTCCTGATCAACAACGCCGGCGCCAGCACCCATGGCCGGTTCGAGGAGACCTCCCTGGAGCGCAACGAACTGGTGATGGACCTCAACATGGCGGCCGTCGTCAGGGCCACGCACCTGCTCATCCCGACGCTCAAGAACAGCCAGCCGTCGTACATCCTGAACGTGGCGAGCCTGGCCGCCATCGGGCCCATGCCCTACATGCCGATCTACGCGGCATCCAAGGCCTTCGTGCTCAGCTTCACGCTCGCGCTCCGTGAAGAGCTCCAACGATCCGGGATCGGGGTCAGCGTGCTCTGTCCCGGCGGCATGCCGACCAACGATGATTCCGCCCGGCGCATCGGCGCCAACGGACTGCGCGGCAGGCTGTCCTCGGTTCGCCCCGAGCGAGTGGCCAGGATCGCGCTCACCCGTACGCTCCGCGGTCGCGCGTGCATCATACCGGGAGCGCTCAACAAGATCGTCGCGGTCGCGAGTAACTTCACGCCGCGAACGGTATTCACCCGTTCCGCCGGGCACCAGTTCGAGCGCGCAGAGCTGCGCCTGCAGCAGACCGGTGGAGCGCTGAAGCCGGCCTTGGCGGGCTTGCACGGTCAGCGGAGGTGATCGCTATGAACCAGGTATTGCACGTCCTCGTTACGGGGGCCGGCAGCGGAATCGGCCGCGCCAGCGTCGAGTATCTGGCCGCGCGTGGCGACCACGTGTTCGCCGGTGCGCGCAAGGATCGGGACCTCGGCGAGCTCGGCCGGTTGCGGAACGTCATCCCGGTGCGGCTCGACGTAACGCAGCCCGAGAGCGTGGACGCAGCGGTCGCTCGGGTCCGTGGACTGACTGACACCCTCGACGGCCTCGTGAACAACGCAGGCTCCGTGGTGGCGGGACCGCTGATGGACATCACGCCGGAACAGATGAGAGAGCAGTTGGAAGTAAACCTGGTCGGCGTCCACCGCGTCACTCGGGCCTTCTTTCCGCTGCTGCTGGCGGCCAGGGGCCACGTGGTGAACATCTCGTCGACCGGGGGCCGGGTAGCGATGCCGTTCATGGGACCGTACGTCGCCAGCAAGTTCGCTCTGGAGGCGTTCTCCGATTCGCTGCGGCGCGAGCTGGAGCCGTGCGGGATGAAGGTAAGCGTAATCCAGCCGGGGGCGATCCGCACGCCGATCTGGGACAAGACCGATCCGGAGGATGCGCCAGTCGCCGACTCGATCTTCGCGGAGCGCGCGCGCGCCTTCGGACGTCTCATGGTGGAGCGCGCCCGCAGCGGCGGTCTGCCGCCGGTGACGATCGCGCGCGCCGTGCACAAGGCGCTCGGCAGCCGCCGGCCCAGGCCACGCCACCTGGTGACCGAAGCCAACCTCATGACCCGCATCGCGAGTCTCCTGCCGGACCGGTGGCTGGACCTGGCCATCGGTCGCTTTACGTTGGGAGGCTCCAAGTGATTGCCCTGGATCTGCCGGTGCTCCTGCACCAGTGGCGGTCGACGATCCAGGCGACCTATGGCGTCAACGCGTACCTGTACCTCGCGCTGACGACGGTGTGCGCACCCCCCTTCTACTACTCGATCTACCGGCTGACGAAAGCGCTGGCGACGAGGCAGCGCAGGCTGGTGCCCCTGTGGAGCTCGGTGTTCCTCGGCGCGACGGCACTCCCTTACCTTTACGTGCTGGTCTGCGGACGCAACATGCCCTGGTGGATCTACCTGATTCTGGGCGCCCTGCTTGTCCAAGGGACCGTGTCACTGGTACGGAAGCTGACTCCGGCCAGCAGCACTCCGTCCGTTTGCGCTTCGCGCGTGGAAGGTTGCACAATGCGGGCCTCAGGCTGACGGATGAAGCTCAACGTCTTGAACTCGTTTCGGCTGGATGGAAGGGTGGCGCTGGTGACCGGCGCCAGCCGCGGGTTCGGCGAGGTGATCGCCAGCGCCCTGGCGGAAGCGGGGGCGTCGCTGGCGCTGCTCGCGCGCAGTGAGCGGGTGCACAAGGTGGCACGAGAGCTGCGCGCCGAGCATGGCGTGGGTTGCCGCGGTTACCGGTGCGACGTGAGTGATGCCGGCGCGGTGCAGCAGACGGTGGCAGCCGCGATTGCCGAATGCGGCGGCCTGCACGTCGTGGTGAACAACGCCGGCATCAACATCCGCGGGCCGATCGAGGAGCTGAGCCTGGAGCAGTTCCGGCGGGTGCAGGATGCCAACGTCACCTCGATGTGGCTGGTGTGCCGAGCGGCCGCCGCCCACCTCAAGGCGCAGGGCTACGGCCGGGTAGTCAACATCGGCTCGCTGCTGTCGATCCTGGGGATGGCGCAGCGCACCCCGTACGCGGTGAGCAAGGCCGGCGTGCTGGCGCTCACCCGAGTGCTCGCCCTGGAGTGGGCACCGGCCGGGATCACCGTCAACTGCATCATCCCCGGAGTGTTCGCCACCGAGATGAACCGGTCACAGTTAGAGGACCCTGCGCTCAGCGCGGGCGTGGTGGCCAAGGTGCCCCTGGGGCGCTGGGGCGAACCGGCGGAGGTGGCCGGCATGGCGCTCTTCCTGGCCAGCGACGCGTCCAGCTACGTGACCGGCGCAGCGCTGACCGTCGACGGCGGCTGGAGCGTGCACTGAGGATCCTGTTCCTGGAGCCGTTCTACGGCGGTTCGCACCGCGAGTTCGCGGACGGCCTGGTGCAGCACTCGCGCCACCGGATCGAGCTGCACACCCTGCCGGCGCGGTTCTGGAAGTGGCGCATGCGCGGCGCGGCGCTGCACTTCGCCCGCGCGGTGGCCGCGCCCGAGGACTACGACCTGCTGCTGGTGACCGACCTGATGGGAGTGGCCGACCTCAAGGCGCTGTGGGGCGCGCGCTGCCCGCCGATCGTCCTCTACCTGCACGAGAATCAGCTCAGCTACCCGGTGCCGGCCGGCGAGCGCATGGACTTCCAGTTCGGCTTTACCGACATCACCTCGGCGCTCGTCGCCGACGTCATGGTGTTCAACTCCCGGTTCCACCACGACGCCTACTTCGCGGCGCTGCCGCGCTTCCTGCGGCGCATGCCCGAGCACGTGCCGAAGTGGGTCCCGGCGGCGCTGGAGCCCAAGGCACGCGTGCTCTACCCGGGCTGCCGCTTGCCGCGGCCCGTCACGAACCAGGAGTCGCCACCGGACCCGGCTACTGCCGCAGCCGCGCCCGCCACGTCCGGGGCGGCGCCGCAGCGGGAGCAGTCCGGCGCACGGCGGCCAGAGGCCGAGTCCGCCGCCGCGCAGCCCGCGGCGCCGCCGCTGGTGATCTGGAACCACCGCTGGGAGTTCGACAAGCAGCCGGCGGTGTTCTTCGCCGCGCTGCACCGGGCGCAGGAGGCCGGAGTGGCGTTCCGGGTGGCGCTGCTGGGTGAGAATTTCCAGGTGGTGCCGCAGGAGTTCGAGGCTGCGCGCGGGTGGCTGGGGGAGCGGCTGGTGCAGTACGGCTATGTGCCGAGCCGCGACGCCTACTGGGAGCTGCTGCGGTGCGGCTCGGTGGTGGTGTCGACCGCCATTCAGGAGAACTTCGGCATCTCCGTGGTGGAGGCGGTCGCCGCCGGCAACCATCCACTGCTGCCGCGCCGGCTCTCCTATCCCGAGGTGATCCCCGCCGCCTACCACGACGCCTGCCTCTACGCCGACGACGCGGCGCTGACCGAGATGCTGATCCGCCTGCTGGACACACCGCACGTGGCCGCGCCGCGGGGGCTGGCCGCCGCCATGCAGCGCTACTCGTGGCGCACCCTGACCGCCGCCTACGATGCGCTGTTCGCGGAGTACGGGAGGAGGTGTTGATGTTCAACCCCCTGCAGTCGGCGCGCGACCTCAGCCGCCTGTATGAGATCGGCAGCGTGCTGGCCCGCTACGGATTCGGCGGCATCGTCAAGGCGCTGGGGTTGAGCCGGGCCCTGTCCCGTTTCCGCCGGCGGCGTCGGGGCGAGGCGCGCGAACTGACCGAGCTGGAGCTGCCGGAACGGGTGCGGCGGGTGCTGGAGGACCTGGGGCCCACCTTCATCAAGCTGGGCCAGGTGCTGGCGACGCGGCTCGACCTGCTGGGCCGGGAGTGGATCGAGGAGCTGCAGCGGCTGCAGCGCCATTCGCCTCCCGTGGCATACCAACAGCTGCGGGCACAGCTCACCGCGGACCTGGGCGCTGCGCCGGAGGAAGTGTTCGCATCCATCGACGAGCAGCCCTACGCCGCCGCCTCCATCGCCCAGACCCACCGCGCCCGCACCAGGGCGGGTGAGGAGGTGATCCTCAAGATCCGCCGCCCCGGCATCGAGCGCACCATCGACTCCGACCTGCGGCTGCTGGAGCACCTCGCCGAGCTGGCGGAGGCGCGCCTGCCGGAACTGCGCCGCTACCGTCCCAGCGCGCTGGTGCGTCAGTTCGCCGTTTCGCTGCGGCGCGAGCTGGACTTCACCATCGAGGCGCGCAGCATGCAGCGCATCGCCGCCCAGTTGGACGACGACTCGATCATCAAGGTGCCCCGGGTATACCGCCGCTGGAGCGGCGAGCGCCTCCTGGTGGAGGAGTTCGTCGACGGCATTCCCGGCCACGACGTGGCGGCGCTGAGCGCGGCCGGGCTGGACGGCGAACTGATCGCGCGGCGCGCGGCGCGCGAGATCTTCCGCATGATCCTGGTGGACGGGTTCTTTCACGCCGACCCGCACGGCGGCAACCTGATCTACCTGCGCGGCAACCGCCTGGCGCTGGTCGACTTCGGGATGGTGGGGCGGCTGTCCCGCTCCCGCCGCGGCGAGCTGATCGACCTGCTGGCGGCACTGCTCGGCCACGACTCCGAGGGCGCCGCCGAGCTGCTGTTGCGCTGGTCCGATGCGGCCACTGCCGACCTGGCGCCGGCGCTGGCCGCCACGCCCGACCGCGCCCGCCTGGCCGACGCCATCGAGCTGCTGGCGGAGTCGACCTTCGGCACCGAGTTGCGCCAGCTCAACGTGGCCCGCTTCTTCGGCGACGTGACCCGCGTCATGCGCGAGCAGCACCTGACGCTGCTGCCCGACTTCGCGCTGATGGTGAAGGCGCTGGTGACCCTGGAGGGTCTCGGCGCTCAGTTGGCGCCCAGCTTCGACTTCGCCTCGGAGATCGAGCCGGTGATCCGCGAGGCGCTCAGTCGCCGCTATGCGCCGGGAACCCTGGCGGCGCGCGGCTGGCGCACGGCCAGCGACCTGGCCGCGCTGCTGCCGGACCTGCCTGGCGACCTGCGCACCGTGCGCCGGCTGCTGCGCGGCGGCCGGCTGCACCACCTGGTGCGCATGGAACAGCTCGATCAGTTCAGCGAACGCCTCGACCGGGTCGCCAGCCGGCTGGCGATCAGCTTCGTCACCGCCGCCTTCATCGTCGGGGCGGCGGTCGTGGTCGCGGCGGAAACCGGCCCCGTGGTGTTCGGCCTGCGCCTGTTCGAAGTGCTGGGCATCGGCGCCGTCCTCGGCGGCCTGTGGGTGCTGGTCTCGATCTGGCGCGGCCGCAGCCGCCACTGAGGCCGCCGGCGGCTCCAGAGCCGGGCGCGGACGCGCCAGCGCCGCGCCACCCGGCACCAGCGTCCCCGCGCGGCATGCGCGGACGTGCCCGCCGCCGCAGGGTTTCGGCGCGGTCCGTTCACGGCTGCCGCGGCAGCAATTCGCGCGGTTGGCAGCGCGCGGCGGCGTGGCGCGCCCATCGCCGCGGAGGCCGGACGCATTCAGTGGAGGGGCTGCTACGGGCGCCGCACCGCGCTGACGAACAACGTGGACACCTCCCAGTCCAGCGTCGACCCGAGGCGGCGCTCGAGCTGGCGCCGCAGGGCGGCAACGGCGCCGGTGGGCACTCCGGCGCGCCGCAGCAGCGCGGCGTAAGAGTCGCCGGAAGCGGCGCCGGTCTCCGGGAACCAGCGTTCGACCAGGGACCGGGTCACCGCGAGGCGCGCGGGCCGGGTCACGACTTCCGTGGCCGGCGCGGCGCACAGCGGATCGAGCGCGGCGCACACGGCATCCTCGGTCAGCGGCTCGCGGGCCCGATAGTGTTCTTCTTCCGCGGCGACCACGGCGTCGCGGTCCGCGGGGTCCAGTGCGCCGAGGGCGAACGCGCCGTGCAGCCGCGGCGCCCGCTCCGGCAGCGCCTCCGCCAGCACCAGCCGCCCCTCCGCCGCAAGCCGTTCGGCGGCGGCGATGACCGTTGCCTCGCCACCGGCGGCGCGCCACACGTTGCGCCCCACCACGGCGTCGAACCGGATCTCCGGCGGGACCTCGGCCGGCGCCGCCGCCAGGGTCGGCTGCAGGCTCGGCGGGAGCGCCTGCAACTGGGCACGCACGCCCGGCGCCTCCGGCGGCGCCAGAGTCCACACCCCGCCCTCGGGGCAGCGCCGCAGCAGCTCGAAGGTAAACAGTCCGCTGCCGAGGGCGAGGTCGAGCACCACGGCGTGGCGTTGCA
The DNA here is from genome assembly GCA_965203905.1 of Spirochaetia bacterium. Classification (GTDB taxonomy): domain Bacteria; phylum Spirochaetota; class Spirochaetia; order SZUA-6; family Bin103; genus Bin103. The sequence goes on from CBDBDQ010000005.1 coordinate 1,449,219, forward strand.
GGGCGGCCGCCTGCATGACCCGGTCACGTTCGCCGGCAAGGCGTTCGCTGGCGCCGGCGAGGGTGCGCTCCAGCCAGCCATCCAGCTCCCGCTGCAGGCCGCGGCCGGCGTTGGTGAGAATCTCGCCGCCCGCTTCGGCGGCGCCGTCGGCGCTCTCCCAGGCGGCCGCCAGGTTGGCCTCGCGGCGGCGCTCCACCTGCACCCGGACGCTGGCCTCGTGGCCCACCTCACCGGGCTGGTAGAACACCCGCCCGTGAAGCTCCTTGGGAAGATATTGCTGCGCCACCCAGTGCTCGGTGTAGGCGTGGGGGTAGCGGTAGCCGGCGCCGTGGCCGAAGCCCTCGGCGTCGCGGCTGGCGTCGCGCAGCGGCGCCGGGACCGGCGCCTCGCGTTCGGCGGCCACGGCGCGCAGCGCGTCGAAGAAGCCCAGCGTGCTGTTGCTCTTGGGCGCGGTGGCCAGGTACAGGACCGCCTCGGCCAGGTGGAAGCGGCCCTCGGGCAGGCCGACGTAGTCGAACGCGGCGGCGCACGCGGTCACCACCTGAATCGCCGCAGGATCCGCCATGCCGATGTCCTCCGCGGCCAGGATCAACATGCGCCGGAACAGGTAGCGCGGATCTTCGCCGGCGTACACCATGCGCGCCATCCAGTAGAGGGCGGCGTCCGGGTCGGAGCCGCGCAGGCTCTTGATGAAGGCGCTGATGGTGTCGTAGTGGGCGTCGCCTTCCTTGTCGTACAGCACCGCGCGGCGCTGGATCGACTCCTCGGCCACCGCCCGGTCCACGCGCACCACCCCGTCGCCCGCCGGCGGGGTGGTGGTGACCGCCAGCTCCAGGGCGTTGAGCAGGCTGCGCGCATCGCCGTTGGCGACGTTGAGCAGGTGCTCCATGGCGTCGTCCGTAACCTCGCTCCGGAACCCGCCCAGACCGCGCTCGGCGTCGGCCAGCGCGGCCCGTGCCACCCGCTCCAGGTCGTCGCGGGTCAGCGCCTGGAGCTGGAAGATGCGGCTGCGGCTCACCAGCGGCTTGATCACCTCGAAGTAGGGGTTCTCCGTGGTGGCTCCGATCAGCACGATGGTGCCGTTCTCCACCGACGGCAGCAGCGCGTCCTGCTGCGCCTTGTTCCAGCGGTGCACCTCGTCCACGAACAGGATGGTCCGCTGGCCGTGCAGGTCTCGCGCCTCGCGCGCCGACTGGATCGCCTCGCGGAGCTGCTTCACCCCCGCCAGGACCGCGTTCAGCGCCGTGAAGCGGGCCCGGGTGGTGCCGGCGATCACCTGTGCCAGGGTGGTCTTGCCGGTTCCCGGCGGCCCGTAGAAGATCAGGGAAGAAAGCTGATCCGCCTGGATCGCGCGCCGCAGCAGGCGCCCCGGACCCACGATGTGCCCCTGGCCCACGAACTCGTCCAGCGTGCGCGGCCGCATGCGCGCCGCCAGCGGCGCACTGCCGGCCCGCTCCGCCGCGCCGCGGGCGCGGAACAGGTCACCGTGTGGAGAGTCGGCCGTCGACGACACCAAGCCGAACATTGCGGGCAATCGCACCCGCGGCACAATCACCCTGCCGCCGAGCGGCCGCGCCCGCGGCCAATCCCGCCCGCGGCATGGACTCTGAAGCCGGCCGCACCGAATGCGGCAGCCACTTCGGCGCCGAAGGCGGCCGCGGCGGCGGGCCCGGCGCGCGGGGCCTACACTCTGCCGACGCAGGGAGAGGAGCGCAGGCATGAGTGCCAGGGCCATCCCATGCTGAACGACGTCTGCATCCCGTGTGTGGCCGAGTTTCGGTGATGGCCCCGGCGCGGCGCCCGCAGATCGCCGCCTTCCGGGTGTGTGGTTCGTTTGCTGTACGACATGTCCAGAAAAGAGGGGTCGCCGCCTCCCGCAACGCACCGGTCTCCGCCACGGCGTGGCTGCCACGTCGGCGCCACGGTGCAGGATTCTGCAGAAAAGGTGCCAAAAAAATGCGCTGAGCACTTGACGGGTTCGGCGCTGCTCGTAGCGGCCCCCTGCCGCACGTTCCGGCCCCTCCGACCCTTCGAACATCTCGCCACGACCTCCAGGACCGTCAGCACCCCGCCAGCGCCGGCCTAAGCCCTTCCCGGTGCCCGTCCCGGGACTTGCCTAAACCTGGCATTTCTCAACCATGTTTATATTTACGCCATGGCTACTGTGGCTACCGCGACCGCTACCGGCTTCGCCTCCTCGCTCTCCGGGCTCCCCGACCAGGTGCTGCTGGCGCACACCAGGTCCCTCGTCCTGCACGAGCAGGCGCTGCAGCTCGCCGTCCTCGACCACCTGCGCGAGATCCACGCCCGCCACCTGCACCTGCGCCTCGGGTTCTCCAGCCTGTTCGACTACGCCGTCCGCGAGCTGGGCTACAGCGAAGGCGCCGCCTGGCGCCGCATAAAGGCCATGCGCCTGTGCTCCGATACCGCCGGATCACGCGAGCGGCTGCAGGACGGCTCGCTCACCCTGAGCGCGGCGGCGCAGTTGCAGAACACCTTCGATCTCCTGCAGCGCACGGCGACCGCCGCCGCGGACCCTGGCTCGCCGCCCGCGGCACCCGAGTTGCTGCCGCTCGGCACGGGGACGGCGCCGGAGGCGGGGGCTTCGGGGGCCGCGGCAGCGGCGCCAGCGCGAGCGGTGCCGGCGCTGGACGCGGCGCAGCGGCAGGAGCTGGTGGCACAGGCGAGCGGCAAGAGCACGCGCGAGGTGAAGCAGTTGTTGGCCGGGGTGGCTCCCGAGCTGGCGCGGCCGGCCGATCGCCTGCGGGCTCTGGGCGACGGTCGCTGGGAGCTGAAGGTGGCGATCGACTCTGCCTGTCAGTGCGGGATCGAGCAGCTACGGGCGCTGCTGTCGCACGTGGACCCGCACCTGACGCTGGGGCAACTGGTGGAGCGGCTGGTGCAGGACGGCCTGCAGCGCTACGACCCGGGGCGACCGCCGCGCGGGCGCAGAGGTGGGCGCCGGGAGGCAAGCGCGGGCCAGGCGCCGGAGCCGAAGGCGCAGCAAGGGCCGGCAGGCGGGGCGACTTCGCCAGCGAAGCGGCGCGCGCAAGAGCAGCCCGGAGTGCCGGCGCCGGAGGGCACTATCACCGGTGGCAGCACCCCGGCGCCGGTAGCGCTGTCCGTAGAGGAACCCGCGTGCGGGATTGGCCGTGCCGACACCTCGGCGGTGGCAGCGCTGTCCGCGCCGCCGTCGGGGCGCGAGACTTGCGGCGGCAGCATCCCGGTGCGTGCCAAGCCAGCGGCGGCAGCGCCCGGCACCGCTCCTTCGGCGGCGAAGTTGGTGGCCGATCGTGGGTCCCGCGCCACCGTACCGACGTCACGGCCGGCGCAGCCGGCAGACCAGAGCTTGCCGACCGTGCTGGCAGCGGCGGATGGCGGTCGCAGCGCTCCTTCGCCAGCGAAGCGGGCAAGGGCGGCGCAGCCGGCAGGGGCGGCGCAGCTCGATGGCCGTTCGCGCCCGCAGGCGGCGGCAGCCGGCCCCTCCGGAGGCAGTGCGCAGCCGTCCCACCGAGCGCCCCGGTCCCGGTATATTCCGGCGCCAGTGCGGCGCGAGGTGTGGCGCCGCGACGGCGGCTGCTGCAGTTACGTCGATCCGTACAGCGGGCGGCGCTGCGGCACCCGCTTCCTGCTGGAGCTCGACCACATCGTTCCCTTCGCCCTCGGCGGCGGTGCGGAGCCCGGGAATTTGCGCCTTCGCTGTCGAGCTCACCACCGCTTTCGGCATCGGGAGTACGCGCCGCCGCCAGACGGGGCCACGTGATCGGCGCTCGCCGGGGGGCCAGTTGGGCGGTCGGGCGTCGGTCCGATGGCAGCGGGAGCAACGACTTGCAGCCGGCTTGTCGCGTAGCGGGGGATAGTCCTGCATGAGTGCCCGGCCGCATTGAGAAACTCCGCCGGGTGGCGGTAGAATCGCGGTCGTGGCAGCGCAACAGATCGCAGTTCAGAGTTATTGCTTCCGCGGGTTTCGCAGCAATGCGGAGGTGGCCGCCAAGGTCAAGGAGATCGGCCTGGCGGCGCTGGAGCCGTGCGGCGTGCACATCGACTTCGCCGACGATGCGGCCCACGAGGCGGCCATCGCGGACTACCGCGCCGCGGGCGTGTCGCTGGTGAGCTGCGGGGTGAACGCCATCCGTGGCGACGCCGGCGACGCCGCGGGCCCGTTCCGCTTCGCGCAGAAGGCGGGCCTGTCGGTGATCAGCGGCGACGTCATGCCGCCGGCGTCGTGGGACACCTTCGCCGCCGCCGAGCGGCTGGCCGAGCAGTACGACGTCAACGTCGCGCTGCACAACCACGGCGGGCAGCATTGGATCGGCAACGCGCAGATGCTGGAAGAGGTGTTCCGCCGCACCGGACCGCGCATCGGGCTGATGCTGGACACGGCCTGGGCGATCGACGCGCGCGAGGATCCGGTGGCGCTGGTGCGGCGCTTCGGCGAGCGCCTGATGGGCGTCCATCTGAAGGACTTCGTCTACACCCGCGAGCGCGAGCCGCAGGACGTGGTCATCGGCACCGGCATCCTGGACCTGCCGGCGTTGATCACGGCGCTGGGCGAGGTCGGCTTCGACGGCATCCCGATCATCGAGTACGAGGGCGACGTGAACGACCCGGTGCCGGCGCTGGCCGAGTGCGTGCGGGTGATCGAGCAAGCCTGGAGCGCTTAGCCGGCGCCAGAGCTCCGCTCGTTACTCCACTTCCAGCGTCTGCGGATCGAGCTGATACCAGGAGACTTCGCCCGCCTCGAGGCGCTTCTCGATGCGCCGGTCATGGCGCAGCCCGGCCACCACCGCGCAGGCGGGCCGGCCCGTGAACTGCGTCAGCAGGCCGGCATTGCGAATCGCACGGTCCGTGTCCCGCCCGTTCACGGGGTACGAGATTTCGGCCGCCAGGTAACAGGTCTCCCCCGCCTCGCCACGGCCCTCGACGATCAGGTCCGCGCGCCGGAAGCTGCGCAGCTCGTTCTTGGCGACGCCGGACGCGGCACGCGAGCGGGCCAGTTCCGCGACCTGGGCAGCGCTGAGAACGCGGACGAACGACAGCCCATTATCCTCGGCGATCAGGTCGGCTTCCCGCAACGTGGAATTGCGAGCGTGTGCCGCCTTGATCGGGGCAAGATCGGACCGGAGTTGGGCCAACTGACGCTCGTTGGTTTCGAAGCGCTGGTCGATCGCCTCGAAGCGGCGGTCGATCGCTGCGAACTGGCGTTCCGTGGCCGCGGCGAACGCGGCCAGTTTCTGCGGCATCTCCAACAGCTCGCGCGTCAGCAGCCGCACCCGCAATGCCTCCAGCCATTCGGGGTTCTCATCCAGTACGCGGATCAGGTCTTCGATGGTATTGATCGTCGGCGCTGCCACGGCAAACGGTATGTTGCGCCTTTCGGCGGTAGCGGTCAATCACGGTCGCGCTGGACGGACGGCGGCAGCCGCCGTTGCGCTGACCGGAAGGGTCAGTCCAGCTCGCCGTGCAGCAGGCCCAGGGGCAGCGGGGCCGGGCGTTCGCAGGTGGTGGCGAGCTCCACCTGGCGTTCGTTCGCGGCCGCTTCGTGGATGGCCTGCATGATGTCCAGCACGTGCAGCGCAAGCTCGCCGCTGGCGCGGTGCGGGCGGCCGGTGCGCAGCGCATGGGCCATGTCGGCCACGCCGATGCCGCGGCTGGTCTCGGTGTAGCCGTGGGTCAGCGGCACCGGCTCCCATTCACCCCGCGTGCGTCCCAGCGCCACCGGACCGCCCGGACCGTTGGGGTCGGGCACCGCCAGCGTTCCCTCGCTGCCGTAGATTTCGATCAACGGCAGCCGGTGGGCGCGCACGTCGAAGCTGGTGATGATCGAGGCCTGCGCGCCGGACGCGAACTGCAGCAGGCCCTGGACGTGGGTCGGCACCTCCACCGTGATGCGCTCGCCGCGGTGCGGCTCACTGGTAATGAGGCGTTCGGGATGGGTGATTCGGGTGAGCCCGGTGACGCTGCGCACCGGTCCCAGGAGCTGCACCAGCGCGGTAAGGTAGTAGGGACCCATGTCGAACATCGGTCCGCCCCCCGGCTGGTAGTAGAACTCCGGGTCGGGATGCCACCTCTCGTGGCCCGGGCCGGCATTGAAGGCGACCGCGTGCAGCGGGTCGCCGATCCAGCCGTCGTCGAGCAGCTTGCGGCTGGTCTGGTGGCCGCCGCCGAAAAAGGTGTCCGGGGCGCAGCCCAGCAGCACCCCGGCGCGGGCCGCGGCGCGCACCAGGTCTTCGCCCTCGGCGCGCTGCACCGCCAGCGGCTTCTCGCTCCACACGTGCTTGCCGGCATCGATTGCGGCGCGCGACACGGCGTGGTGGGCGGCCGGAACGGTGAGGTTGACCACCAACTCCACGGCAGGGTCGGCGAGCAGCTCCTCCGGGGTCACGGCGCGCGCGATGCCGAATCCCTCGGCCTGCGCCCGGGCCCGCTCCGGCAGCAGGTCGGCGCAGGCGACCAGGTCCAGGATCGGGAACTCGCGGCAGCCCCTGAAGTAGGCGGCGCTGATCTTGCCGCAACCGATGATGCCGACCCGCAACTGCTCCATACCGCGCACTATACCGGTGCCGGCACAGCCGTGCCCACCGCCGCGGGCACCCCTGCGCGCGGCGCGCGCGCCCTGATCCGCCCCGTGGCCACCACCGGCCGGCACACCGCGGCGCGCCGCGGGCTCTCTGATCTGGCCGCCGGCGCCGCCGGCCGGCGCTACCGGACGCAACCCATGTCAGGGGCCGCGAACGCGCCTTACGCCGGCTCCGCCGCGGCGCGGCCGCGCTGCCGCAGCCACTCCACCGTGGCCATGAACAGCAGCGCGAACACGAACAGGAAGGTGGCCACCGCCAGGATTGCGGGGCTGATCTCCTCGCGGATGCCGGACCACATCTGGCGCGGGATGGTGCGCTGCTCCAGCCCGCCGATGAACAGCACCGTGACCACCTCGTCGAACGAGGTGGCGAACGCGAACAGCGCCCCCGAGACGACGCCCGGCGCGATCAGCGGCAGCTGGATGCGGCGGAAGGCGGTGAGCGGCCCGGCGCCGAGACTGGCGGCGGCGCGCATCAGGTTGGGATCGAATCCCGACAGGGTGGCGGTTACCGTGATCACCACGAACGGGGAGCCGAGCGCGGCGTGCGCCAGGATCAGGCCCAGGTGGGTCTGCGCCAGCCCCACCCGCGAGTAGAAGAAGAACATCCCCACCGCGGAGATGATCAGGGGAGTGACCAGGGGCGATATCAGCAGCCCGGTGAGCAGCGTGCGTCCCGGCATCGCCGGGTGCGCCAGTCCCAGTGCCGCCAGGGTGCCGAGCAGCGTGGTGAGCAGCGTGGCCGAAATGCCGATGAGAATGCTGTTGCCCAACGCGCGGTGCCACTCGGCGTCCTCCGCTACCGTCCGGTACCAGCGCAGCGACCAGGCGTCGGGATCGAGCCGCAGCATCCCCTCGGTGAAGGTGAAGTAGGGCTCGGCGTTGAAGCTGAGCGGCACCACCACCAGGATGGGCGCGATCAGGAACAGCAGCACCGCGCCGCAGAACGCCAGGAACACGATCCTGGCGGCGCGCTCCCCGGCCCCCCGCGGCGGCATCGGTCAGCCCAGCCGCAGCCGGCCGAGGCCGACCACGCGGTCGTACACGACGTAGAACATCAGCACGCACAGCAGCAGGATCGCGCCCAGCGCCGCGGCCAGGCCCCAGTTGAGGGACTCCTGCATGTGGTAGGCGATCAGGTTGGAGATGAGCTGCCCGGTGCGGCCGCCGACCAGCGCCGGCGTGATGTAGTAGCCGAGCGCCACGATGAACACCAGCAGCGCTCCGGCGCCCACGCCGGGCAGGGACAGCGGCCAGTACACGCGCCAGAACGCCTGCACCGGGCCGGCTCCCAGCGAGCCGGCGGCGCGCAGGTACAGCGGTCCGATGGTGCGCATCACCGAGTACAGCGACAGCACCATGAACGGCAGCAGCACGTGGGTCATGGCGATCAGGGTGCCGGTCATGTTGTAGACCATCGCCAGCCGCTGCCCGTCGCCGATGATCCCCAGGCCCACCAGCAGGTCGTTGATTACCCCCTGGGTCTGCAGCAGCACGATCCACGCCGTGGTACGCACCAGGAGCGAGGTCCAGAACGGCAGCAGCACCCCGACCAGCAGGAGGGCGGCGCGGCGCGGCGGCGCATGCGCGATCAGGTAGGCCAGCGGGTAGCCCAGCAGCAGGCACAGCGCGGTGACGGCGAGGCTCACCAGCAGGGTGCGGCCGAAGAGCTGCAGGTAGATGCGGCGCTCCTCCGGCTGGCGCACGATGCTGCCGTCCGGCGCGCGGTCGCGGTCGACCGCGTTCAGGTAGTGGCGCAGGGTCCAGCGCTGACCGGCCCGCTGCAGCGCGCGCCAGGTGGAGGCCTCGCCCCAGGCCGCGTCGGCCGCCACCATGGTCGTGGCCCAGGAGTCGGTCTCCGCGCCGCGCAGCCGGCGCACGCTGCGGGTAAAGACGCTGCGCAACCCCGCCTGCACCCGGTTCACGCGCGTCGCCACCTGCCCCAGCGTGCGCTGCTCGCGCGCCGCCACCAGCTCGCGCGCGGCCGCGGCGAACACCTCCTCCGGAGGCGGCCCGCTGCCGTCCCAGTTGCGCAGCAGGGCCAGGGTCTCCGGCAGCGCGTCCGCGACCACGGGGTCGTGCACGCTGCGCACCAGCATGGAGCCCAGCGGCGCCAGGAAGGTCACCCCGATGAACGCCGCCAGCGGCGCCACCAGGACCAGCGCCCGCAGCCGGGCGCCGGTCAGCGGGCCAGCCACGCTCCGAAACGGTCGTTGATCTCCTCGCCGTAGTCGGCCCACCACTCCCAGTCGTTGAACACCGACCGCTCCAGGCGCTCGGGGGTGGCCGGCATGTGCGGCTCCATCGCAATCCCCGTCTCGTGGGTCGTCACCAGGTCGAACGCCGAGTGGCGCACCGGGCTGTAGGAGATGTAGCGGCTCATCGCCGCCATCGACTCCGGCCGGGCCACATACGCCAGGAACTCCAGCGCAAACTGCAGGTTGGGCGCCCCCGCCGGGATGGCGAGCTGTGAGTGATCCAGCACCTGGCCGTCCCAGACGATCTCGAACGGCTGGTTCTCCACCACCTGGGCGTTGAAGATGCGGCCGTTGTAGGCGGTGGTCATCACCACCTCGCCGTCGGCCAGGAGCTGCGGCGGCTGCGCGCCGGCCTCCCACCACACCACCTGGTCCTTGATCGACTCCAGCTTGCGGAACGCCCGATCCACACCCGTGGGCGTGCTCAGGACGTCGTATACCTGTTCCACCGGCACACCGTCGGCGACCAGCGCGAATTCCAGGTTGGCGTACGGCGAGCGGCGCATGCCGCGGCGCCCGGGGAACTTGCCCAGGTCGAAAAAGTCGGCCATGGTCGACGGCCTGGCGCCGGAAAACAGGTCGCTGCGGTAGGCGTAGATGGTGGAGTACACGATCAGCCCGAGGCCGCACTCCGACAGGGTTCCGGCCAGAAAGTCCTGCTCTGCCGCCGCCGCGTCGGGGAAGATCTGCTCCAGCGGCAGGACCTCCAGCAGACCTTCGTCGCAGCCGCGCACGGCGTCCGGCGCCTCCAGGTCGACCACGTCCCAGTGGACGTTGCCGGTTTCCACCTGGGCGCGGATCTCGGCCAGGCCGCCGTTGAAGTCCTCCATGAACACGGCGAAGTGCACGGTCTTCCCGAACGGATCGAGCAGCGCCTGCTGCTGGGCGCGGCCGTACGCGCCTCCCCACGACACCATGGTCATCTTCCCGTCCGCGCTCGCGGCACCCGCCGCCAGCACCCCGATCAGGGCCAGCAGCGCCAGCCGTCTGGTCATATCTTCACTCCTTGCTCCTGCTCCTCCAGGTCCAATGCACGGCAATCGGCAGCCGCCCATCCGATCTCGATCTCGTCACCCTCAAGCAGCGCGCCGTGGCCCACGATGTTGGGAATCCGCAACTGGTAGTCGGTGCGCCCGTCCACCATGGCATGGATCACCAGGTGATCGCCCAGGAAGGTGATCAGCTCCACGCGCGCGGGGAACTGGTTGCGGTAGGCGCCGGCGCGCGCCGCCACCCCGATCCGCTCCGGACGGATGGCCACCGTCACCTCGTCGCCGGGCGCGCACGCCGCCACCCGGTACGCCACCACCGTGCGCCCCGCGACGTCCACCCGGCAGTAGTCGCCGTCGACTGCCGCCACCCGCCCGCGCTGCAGGTTGTTGCCGCCGATGAAGCGGGCCACGAACGGCCGCTCCGGCTCCTCGTAGAGGATCTCCGGCGGCGCCACCTGCTCGATGCGGCCACGGTGGAACACGGCGATGCGGTCCGACATCACCATCGCCTCCTGCTGGTCGTGGGTGACGTAGACGACGGTGACGCCGAGGCGGCGGTGGATGCGCCGGATCTCGTACTGCATCTCCTCACGCAGGCTGCGGTCGAGGGCTCCCAGCGGCTCGTCCATCAGCACCAGGCGAGGCTCGAACACCAGCGCGCGGGCGATCGCCACGCGCTGCTGCTGGCCGCCCGACAGCTCGTCGGGGCGGCGCCGCTCGAACCCCTCCAGCCGTACCAGCTGCAGCGCCCGGCGCACCCGCTCGCGGCGCTGCTCGGGGGCGAGCCGGCGCACCTCCAGCGGGAAGGAGAGGTTCTTCTCCACCGTCAGGTGAGGGAACAGCGCGTAGTTCTGGAACACCACGCCGATGTTGCGCTGCCGCGGCGGCAGATCGTGCACCGAGCGGCCGCCGATGCGGATGGTGCCGGAGGTGGGCATCTCGAACCCGGCCAGCATCATCAGGCAGGTGGTCTTGCCGGAGCCGGACGGACCCAGCAGGGTCAGGAACTCCCCCTCGCGCACGCTCAGGTCGAGGTCCCGCACCACCAGCGTGCGCCCGTCGTAGCTCTTCTCGATCCCCTCGAACTCGACGTACGGGGCCGCGCCGCTGGCTGCGTCCGCCGCCTGCGGTCGTGCGGCTGCTAAGCTGCCGGTGGCAGTCGCCATCACTTTCCTAGCGTGGTGTTCAAAACGCTGCGTGTCAAACCTCCCGCTGCGGGCGTCCGGTCCCGGCCCGCGGGCCGCCGACTTCCCTCAATCGCGGTAGGAGGGGTCTTCCCGGTCCAGGATCGCCTGCAGCTCGCGGAAGTGGTCGTCGCTCAGGTCGGGGTAGTCGCGCCACTGGCGTTCGGTCCTGGCCGCCACCGCGTCGGACACGAGCCGCAACTCCCGGCCGGTCTGCAGAGCCGTGATGTAGGTGGCGCAGGCGCGCTCGAAGTAGTAGAGATCGTCGAACGCGCGCGCCACGGTCTCGCCGATCACCATCACCCCGTGGTGGCGCAGCAACAGGATCGGGGTGGCGCCGACGCGGCTGGCGACGCGCTCCGCCTCGTCGTCCAGGCCCATGCCTTCGAACCCTTCGTCGACGGTCACCCGCCCCCAGAAGCGCATGGCGTTCTGGTCGATGGGCGGCAGCGTCGGGTCGGCGAGACAGGCGAGCACGGTGGCGTACCGCGAGTGCACGTGCAGCAGGCAGCGGGCGTGGCGCACCCGGCGGTGGATGGCGCCGTGCAGCGCCCAGGCGGTCGGGTCCGGGGCATCCGGGTGCTGCATGGCGCGCTCGTCGCAGGCATCGAGCAGCAGCAGCTCGCTGGCCCTGACGCGCGCGAAGTGGCGGCCGCGCGGGTTCATCAGGAAGCGGGTACCGGCGTCGTCGACCGCAAGACTGAAGTGGTTGGCGACCGACTCGTGCAGATCGAGGCGCGCGGCCCAGCGGAACGCGCAGGCGAGTGCGATGCGTTCGGCTGCGAAGTCCATGCTACTCCTCCTCCGGCGCCAGCCATGGGGCCGTCAGACCGAGCCGTGCCAGCTTCTGCTCCGCCTCGGCGCGCTCGCGGTTGCGGCGTAACGCAGCGCCGGCGGACGCGTCCGCGCGCTGCCGCAGCCAGCCAGCCCGCTCGGCCAGGTGCAGCGCCTCCTGCCGCCGGTCCGCGTTCAGGCAGGCCACGATCTCGCGCTCGACGCGGGTCAGCAGCAACGCCCCGGCGCGGTAGTCGAGGTACGCCTCCCAGGCGGCCGGCACCCAGCGGCTCACCACCTGCTCCCCGATCAGCGTCGCGTAGGCGCGTATCTCCTCCTGCGCGTGATGGTCGGCGCGCAGGCTCAGGAAGTGCAGCAGGTTGTGCAGGTCGATCTTCCAGTAGGCCTCGGTGTAGGTGGACAGCGGCAGGTCCTTGCGCGCCTGCTCGCGTGCCACTCCCGCGTCCAGGCGCTCCTGGTACAGCTCCCGCGCCCGCTGCTGGTGCTCCCGCTCGCGCGCCGAGAGGCGGGCCCCGACCTCGGCATCGAGCAGCCCGGCCGAGCCCTGGCGGTTGGCCGCGGACTGCAGCCGCCACTGCCCCGGATCGGTGCGGCTGGCGGCGTCGATGGCCAGCGAGTAGCGGGTGGAGTACTCGTTCACATTGGCGGTGCGGTGGCGGATCCACTGCCGCCAGCAGTCCATCGGCACACGCACGTGCAGCTTGATCTCGCACATCTCGAACGGGGTGGTGTGGCGGTGCCGCAGCAGGTAGCGGATCAGGGTGCGGTCCTCGCTCACGCGCCGGGTGCCGGCGCCGTAGGAGACCCGCGCCGCCTGCACGATGGCGGCGTCCGAGCCCATGTAGTCCACCACCCGCACGTAGCCGTCGTCCAGCACCGGCAGGGGCCGGCCCAGGATCGCGTCCAGCCGCGGCGCGCTGGGGCGCTCGCCGGCGCCGGCGGCCGCGCTACTCACCGGTCGTCGCCGCGTCTCATTCGGCGGCCGCGAACAGCTCCTCGCCGTGCTGCAGGCGGCGCGCGATCATCGCGGTCTGGTAGCCGGCGCGACGCGTCGGGCAGTGGGCGGCGAGGCTGCGCACCACGCCCACCATGATCTGTTCCGCGCCGCCGTCGTTGCCGCGCGCGGCGAGCTGCGTGGCCGCCGCCTCCAACACCTGCAAGGTGTGGAAGTCGAGATCCTCGCGCAGCGTGGCAAAGGCCAGGGTGTCCACCAGGCGTGCGAAGTGGGCCGGCCAGTCGCCGGCCGGTGCGCGCAGGTAGCCGCTGACCAGCTCGGCGGCGCGCTCCACCTCGCCGCGGTTGTCGAGCCGGCGCAACAGCTCGTCGAGCAGCGCACCGGGGCCGTGCTCCGCGCCGACCGGTGCCACCGCGCCCCGTTCCGCGGGCAGCTTGGCCGGCGGCACGTTCAGGTAGCGGTCCAGGTAGACCGCGATGCCGGCCTGCAGCAGCGCCCGCACCACGTCGGGCGCCTCGCTGCGCAGCAGGGCCTGCTGCACGGCGTTGCAGAAGATGAAGGTGTGCTGCGGGTTGAACCAGTCGCTGACCTCGTTGGAGGTGGCGAAACGCGCCAGCCGCAGGCCGGCGGCGCGGGTGACGGCGGCTCCCACGGCGGCCGGCGCCGCTCCGTCGAGGAGGGCCTGTTCCAGCGCCGCGATCACCTGCAGCGGATCGTCGCCCAGCACCTGCGCCACCAGGGCATCCTCGGCAGCCGCCGGGAGCGGCGCCGGGTCACGGCCGCCGGGCGCCAGTCTGGCCAGGCGGCCCTCGGCGGCGCGTACCGCGGCGGCGATCTCCACCGGGTGGTGCCACGGCGTGCCCTCCTCCCCGCCGCGGGCCGCGGCCAGGCTCGGCGCCAGCAGCGCCAGCAGGTCCGGCGGACCGGCGCCGTTCAGCAGATCGCTCAGCTCCAGCGCCTTGTTGCAGGCGTCGAACAGGTGGCCGGTATTGGCGTACAGGCGCTCGGCGGCGGCGCCGTACAGCAGGTCGGCGAGCTGCTCCGGCGGCAGGCGGTTGGCGACGCCGGTGAGCAGGGTGCGCTCCACCCCGTCGCGGTGGCGGGTGAGCACCCATTGCCGCAGCCAGCCCTTCAACGCGGCGTGCGGCGCCGGCGTGGCCAGGGGATCGCGCGGCCGCCGCGCCGGGGCCGCGTTGGCCTCGGCGGCGAGCTGGCGCACCGCGTAGCTCAGCCCCAGGTAGAGGGTGTCGCGGCTCAGGTAGGGGGCCAGGCGCGCGACGCAGGTGAGGCGCACCATGCCCTCGCCGAAGCTGGAGACGTTGGCCGCCGCGTAGTCCACCACGGCGGCCAGGATCGGGCCGACCTCCTCGCCGGCGCTGAGCAGGCTGATCAGGCTCTTGGCCTGCACCAGGCCCACGTCCAGCTCCATGCCGCGCCGCAGGCGCAGCCGGTGGTAGGCGGCGTCACGCGCCTGCTGCGGCCGCGTCGCCACCCACACACTGTCGCCGCGCACCTCGGTGGCGTAGGTGACGGCGTCGTCGGCCCACAGGTCGAAGGTGCAGCCGCTGCCGAGCTCGAAGCGCGCCTCGTGCCAGTGACAGGTCAGGATGCCGTCCTTGACGCTGCCCCGGTCGAGGGGAAAGCCCATGTGCGGGCAGCGGTTGTCCACCGCGTGGGTCTCCTCGCCGTCGGCAAATACCGCCACCGCCCGCTCGCCGGCCCGGGTCACCATCACCCCGCGCTCTCGCACCTCGGCCAGCGCGGCCACGCGAACCATGCCGTTGCCATTGTCCATCGCCACCCCTCCGTCTGTCAGTGATGGAACAGACGCAGTCCCGTCAGCGCCATCACCAGTCCATGCTCGTCGCAGGCGCGCACCACGTCGGCGTCGCGCAGCGACCCGCCCGGCTGCACCACGTAGCGTACGCCGACACGGCGCGCCACGTCGATGCTGTCGCGATGCGGAAAAAAGCCGTCCGAGGCCAGCACCGCGCCTTCCATGCCGGCCAGCCACTCGCGCCGCGCGGCCGCGCTCAGCGGCTCCGGCATGCGCTCCACCTGGGCCCGCAGCCAGGCGTCGTCGGTAGCCTGCACCCCGCCCACGAACTGGGTGGTCCAGGTGTCGCGGTCGTGGCGCCGCACCCCTGGGCGAAAGCGCACCTCCTGCAGCGCCGGATGGAAGCGCAGGTACCAGGCGCACGCCTTCTCCACCGCGAGCTGGGTGCAATGGATGCGCGACTGCTGGCCGGCGCCGATGCCGATGGTCTGCCCGCGGTACACGATGCACACGGAGTTGGACTGGGTGTACTTGAGGGTGATCAGCGCCAGCAGGATGTCCGGCACCACGTGCTCCGGGAGTTCGCGCGCGGCCGTGGGTACGTCGGCCAGCAGCTCACGGCCGATCGGCGCGGCGTTGCGCTGCTGCTCCAGGGTGACGCCGAACACCTCGCGCCGCTCGCATTCCGGCGGCCGGTAGCGCGGATCGATCTCCAGCACCCGGTAGGACCCGCCCTTCTTGGCTCGTAGCAGGTCCAGCGCCGCGACGGCGTATCCGGGGGCGACGATGCCGTCGGAAGTCTCGCGCCGCAGCAGCTCCGCCGCAGCCTGGTCCACCTCGTCGCTGAGTGCCGCCCAGTCGCCGTACGAGCTCATGCGGTCGGCGCCGCGAGCGCGCGCGTAGGCTGCTGCGACGGGGGACAGCTCGCCACGCCCGGCCGCGAACACGCGCCGCTCCGCCGCGTTCAACGGCTGTCCCAGGGCCGCGCCCGCCGGGCTCACGTGCTTGAACGAGGCCGCCGCCGGCAGCCCGGTGGCGGCCCGCGCCTCGCGTACCAGTTGCCACGAGTTGAGGGCGTCGAGGAAGTTGACGTAGCCCAGGCTCCCGCCGAGCACCCGGAACGGCAACGGCCCGTCGCGCAGCACGCGCGCCGGCGCCTGGTGCGGGTTGGTGCCGTAGCGCAGGGCCAGCTCAGCCACCGGCCGCCGCCTCGGCGCGCCGCAGTTCCTCCACCTGGTAGCGGAAGGCCGCCGACTGCACCACCGGAACGCGCCGCAGCTCAGCCAGGGAAGCGGCCCCGCACAGCGTCATGGCGGTCCTCAGCTCATGCTCGATGCGCTCGATCAAGGCCGCCGCGCCGGCACTGCCGTCCGCCATCACGGCGCGGATGAAGGGCAGCGCCA
The DNA here is from genome assembly GCA_965203905.1 of Spirochaetia bacterium. Taxonomy (GTDB): domain Bacteria; phylum Spirochaetota; class Spirochaetia; order SZUA-6; family Bin103; genus Bin103. The sequence continues at coordinate 1,465,163 of CBDBDQ010000005.1, forward strand.
TCGCGCCGCAGGCGGCGCCCATGGCCACCGCCTTGGCCAGGTGCACGCCGTGGCGCAGGCCGCCGGAGGCGATCACGTTGCCCGCCACGTCGCCCAGCAGCGCCAGCAGCAACCCGGTGGGCAGGCCCCAGTCCGCGAACCTGTCGGCGCTCTCCGGAAGCTCGCCCGGCAGCCGCCGCCCCTCCACCTGCACCCAGTTGGTGCCCCCGGCGCCGGCCAGGTCCACGTAGCGCACGCCGCAGCCGAGCAGGGCCCGCACCAGCCCCGGACGAATGCCGAACCCGGTCTCCTTGACCAGCACCGGCAGGCCGCACTCGCCGACGGCGCGCTCGATGGCATCGAACAGACCGCGAAAGTCACGGTCGCCGCACGGCTGGAACAGCTCCTGCCCGGCGTTGAGATGCACCACCAGGCCCTGCACCTCCAGCCGCTGCAGGACCGCGCGCAACGCGCCGCCGTCGAGATCGCGGAGCTGCACCGCGCCCAGGTTGGCCAGCACCGGAACGTCGGGCGCCAGCGGCTTGACGTGAAAGTCGGCGAAGGTCGCGGGATCCTGCAGCAGCGGCCGGATCGACCCCACCCCGACCGCGATGCCCGCCTGTTGCGCCGCCGCCGCCAGCGCGCGGTTGGCGGAGCGGCCGCGGCCGGAGCCCCCGGTCATGCAGGAGATCATCAGCGGCAGCCGCAGCGTGGCACGGAGGAACGGCTGTGCCGTGTCGACGGCGGCGCTGTCCAGCTCGGGGAGCGCCTGATGCAGCAACTGCACCTGGTCCAGGCTGGAGCCGCGGAGTGCGGGATCGGGGTAGCGCTCGTCGTCGAGGCAGATGTCGAGATGGTGCTCCTTGCGGCGCCCGATCTCGGCGTCCGCGCCGGCTCGCGTCGGCATACCGCTTAGCAGCCGCCCCGCAGGCCGTATACCCGGTATCCGTCAGCGCGAATCGACTGCAGGTAGAAGCTGTGCTCCGGGATGCGGCTGTCCGCTGACTCCGTGCCGCACCCGGCACGGTGACGCTCGTCGATCCATGCGTCGTAGTCCTCCAGCGACGCTTCCTCGGCGTGGGCCATCGCCCGCTGCAGGCACCAGCCGCCGATCACCGCCGGTGCCTGCGCGCTGACCCGGCCGACCAGTGCCAGCGCGGTGTTTCCCGACCCGTAGGCGACCAGCACGGCCTGCTTGCCGGCCAGCGCCGACTGCAACTCCTCGTGGCGCGCCGCCAGCAGCGCCGCCAGGCTGAGGAACATCGAACCGGAGTACACGTTGCCTACCACCGCTGCCGGAGCGGTTCCGGCGTTGAACCGGCGCCGGGCCAGGAACGCGCCGGCGGCGGCAGCGTCGCTGCCGAGGTAACGCCGCACCAGACGGGCCAGGGTCTCCTCCGGCAACGAGCGAAACGGTACGTGCAGCGCGAACAACTCCGTCTCCTCCAACAGCGCGGCCATGGTGCAGCCGCGGCGGGCACACAGGTCGAGCAGCGCCTCCTCCACCGTGCTCCGGTAGCAGTCGATCGAGTAGCGCCCCTTCACCCGCGCGGTGAGTGAGCCGAGCGGCCGAAAGAAGTCGTCCACGTCGTGCGAGGAATGACCCGGCGCTCCGAGGTCCAGCTCCAGCAGGCGCGGCGCGCGCTCCACCAGCAGCGCCACCGCCGCCGCGCCCTGGGTTATCTCGGCGCTGCTCCCCGGCGGATAGCGCGCCTCGTCGGTGCAGATGACCAGTCCCCGCTCCGCGCCGCCGCGACTCGCCCCCAGCATCGCGCCGACGCTCACCAGGCCGATCGCCCCGCCGGCGCAGGCGTGCTGAATGTCGAACGTGGAAACGGTCTGGGGGATGGCGTACCCGGCACGTTGCAGCATGCCCTGCACGTAGGCGGCGATCGGCTTCGACTGGTCGACCCCCGTCTCCGTGCCCACCACCAGGTAGCGCAGCGAGGCGATCGCCGACGGGGACAGGCGCGCCACGACCTGCAGCGCCGCCTGGGCGGCCATGGTTGCCGCATCCTCCCAGGGATGGGGGAAGCGTAACGACACCTGGCCGGTGCGCTCACTCGAGCGTTCCAGCGCGCGTGCCCATTGCGGGTCGCTACGCCGGTAGCGGGCTATGATCGTTTCCAGCGGTATCAATGGGCGGGGGATGTGGACGGCGATGTCGCCGATCCCGAGTGCCGTCTCCATCAGCGACGCGCGCCACCCTACCCCACAGCCATCCCTCTGTCCAGCGCGGCGCGGAGCCGGCGGAACAGCGACGCGACGCGACGCTTCGGATATGCTGCGGGCGCCGCCATGGACACCGTGCGCACCGCCAACATCTTCCTGCTGATCGTCGCGCTGCTCGCGCTCGGTGCCATCCTCAAGCTCGCCCAGAGCGTGTTCATCCCGCTGCTGATAGCACTCCTGCTCAGTTACGTGATGGATCCCCTGATGCTGGTTCTGCGACGCGCGCTGCCGGTGTGGCTGGCCACGACGATTACCGCGCTGGTGTTCCTCGGCGTGCTCACCGGATTCGGCATCCTGGCCTGGGTCAACATCGCCGCACTCGGGCGCGGCCTGCCGCTGTATCAGGAGGAGCTGCTGCAGCTCGCGCGCGGCGTCGAAGCCTGGCTGCAGGCCACCGTCGGCGCGCCGTTGGAGATCGATCTGGACCTCACCGCGCTGGCCGAACTCGGCGCGGTGTCGATCCCCAGCTTCATGCTGTCCACCGCCCGTTCCACCGTGTCCGTGCTGCTGGCGTTTCTCATGGTGTACCTGTTCGCGGTGCTGTTCCTGGCCGGGAAGCACTACTTTCCGCGCAAGCTGGTACGCGCGTTCCCCCGCACCGCGACCGGGCAACAGAGCCCGGTGCTGGTGATTCTGAGACACATCGACGACAGTCTGCGCCGCTTCATAGCCATGAAGACCGCTATCAGCGTCGCGGTCGGCGGCGCCACCAGCATCGTCGCGGCGCTGTTCGGAGTGGCGTTCCCGGTGGCCTGGGGGTTGCTCACCTTCGTGTTGAACTTCATCCCCTACGTAGGCTCCCTCTCCGCCGTCATTGCCCTCTCGGTGTTCGCGCTGGCGCAATTCGGCGCCTGGGCACCGGCGCTCGGCGTGTTCCTGTGCGCCCTGGCGCTGCAGACGCTCACCGGGAGCATCGCCGAACCGGCATTGCTCGGCGACCGGCTGAACCTGTCGTTGCTGGTGGTGTTCGTGTCACTCCTGTTCTGGGGCTGGCTGTGGGGGCCGCCCGGCATCCTTCTCGCCGTGCCGATGACCGCCGCCGTCAAGGTGATCCTGGAGAACATCCCGGTAACGGCGCGCCTGGCGACCCTGCTGGAAGGCTCCCGCGAAACGACCCGGCAGGGCTGAGCAGTCGGGAGCAGATCCGCTCCAGGGTGCCCGGGTCGCCGAACCCGCCGGCCTTGGAAATCACCGCGGTGTCCGCCCACCGGCCGCCCACCGCCCTGCCCCACGGCACGTACGGCTCGGCCTCGCCGGCCAGCGCCACGGCGCCGATGCCGAGACGGCGCATGCAGGCGTAGGCGGTATCTCCCCCCACCAGCAACATGCTCCCTGGCCGCCCCGTACTGCGCTCCAGGACCTCGCGGGCGAACTCCGCGAGTGCCAGCGACACCGCCTCCGAGCTGCGCGCCGCGGCATCCGCCGGCGGCGCCGACCAGACGCACAGGTCGCCGCCGGCCGCGAGGGTCCGCGCCGCCCGGGCCACGGCCGCGGCACGCCCCGCGAGCCCGCCGCCGGCGCCGCCGGCGCCACCGGCGATGGTCCATAGGAACTCTCCGCCACCGGCGGCAGGCGCCTGCAGGCACACCCCCAGCGGCCGCCGACCCGCCGCCAGCGCGGCACGTACTTGCGCCTGGGCGAGGGCGCGGCGCGACCCCGCGACCAGCAGCAGCGGCGCGGCCGCCGACCACTCCCGGCTTCCGTGCTGCGCCGCGGCGGGCGTGGCGATCGGTGCCAGAGCGCGCAGCAGCGCGGCGGAGCCGGCCCACAGCAGGCGCCGGCCGGGGCGCGGGAGACGCCGGCCGGCGGCGACGAGCTGCCGCAGGTGGGCGTCGCTGGCGGCATCCGCCACGACCAGCTCCACCCCCGCGCGCACGGCGGCGGCAAGCCGGGCCGCCGCGGCCGGCGCCGCCAGCCACTCGCCGCGGCACGTGGGCCACTGGCGGCGCACGATGTCCAACACCGCCGAGCCGGTAGCCGCCACGATTTCGTCCCGGTAGGGCGTGCTCATCACCGGCTGTCCCTGCACCAGCAGCTCGCCCGCTACGACCGTACGCCCCTGCGCCGGCAGTGCCGGCGTGCACAGGATGGTACCCGGGGCCAGCGCCGCGTGCAGCGCCGCCAGCTCGGCCCCGACGTTGCCGCGCAGGGTGGAGTCCAGCTTCTTGAACCACGCCGTCCGGTTCTCCTCACGCAGGCGGGCGCAGGCGGCGCGCACCTGCCCCGCGGCGGCGGTCGCGGCGACCCCGCGGGACTGGGTATTGATCACCAGCGCGGTGGCGCCCGGCAACCCGCGCCCGGCGTCGGCGGCCGGGCTCACCTCCACCACGACCGGGCCCGCGGCCAGCAGCTGCACCCCGCTGTCCATGGCCCCGGTCAGATCGTCGGCCACGATCGCCCCGCCCACCGCCCGGTCCTCCACGGCAGCAGCATACCACCGCGCGCGCCGCGCGCGGGCGCCGGCGTGTAAGGCGCTGCTGCGCAAGCTTGTTTTCGCGGCCGGTTCGCGGTATACCGGGCGTACACCATCTCAACCGCGATCGTAAGGAGATCCACATGGCATTCACCCTTGAACTGGGCATGACCGCACCCGACTTCGACCTGCCGGGAGTCGACGGCAGCCGCTACTCCCTGGCCAGCTTCGGCGACGCCGCGGCACTCACCGTGGTGTTCGCGTGCAACCACTGCCCGTACGTCATCGGCAGCGAAGACCGCATGAACGCGCTGTACGCCGACTACGGCGGGCGCGGCATGGCGCTGGTGTCGATCAACTCCAACGAGACCGACGGCCACCCCACCGACTCGTTCGAGCACATGCAGGAGCGCGCCCGCGACAAGGGGTTCCAGTTCCCCTACCTGCGCGACGAGAGCCAGGCCACGGCGCTCGCCTACGGCGCGTTGCGTACCCCGCACTTCTACCTGTTCGACGGCGACCGCAAGCTGCGCTACACCGGGCGCCTGGACGACAACCCCATGGACGCGTCGCAGGCGACCACCCACGAGCTGCGCGACGCGCTGGAGGCGGTGCTGGCCGGCAAGGAGGTTCCCGTGGCGCTGACCAACCCGATCGGCTGCAACGTCAAGTGGAAGAACCAGGACGCCCACTGGATGCCACCGGAGGCGTGCGACCTGGTGTGAGCCGGCACCGTCACTCCGTGCCGCGCAACGCGACGGACCGCGCCGGCCGCGCGGCGCCCGCCGGCGGCCAATGCGCGGCCGGCGCTGAACGGTTCGACCTGGTCGACGCCGACAACCGGGTGATCGGCACGGTGGCGCGGGCGCAGGCGCACGGCGACCCGTCCCTGCGCCACCGCGCGGTACACGTCATGGTGTACGACCGCCGCGGGGCGCTGCTGCTGCAGAAACGCGCGGCCGCCAAGGACATCCAGCCCGGCAAGTGGGACACCTCGGTGGGCGGGCACCTGGCGGTCGGCGAGAGCTACCCGGCCGCCGCCGTGCGCGAAACGCGGGAAGAGCTGGGCCTGGTGATCGGCCCGGACGACCTCGAGCCGCTGCACGAATACGTGGGCAGCTCCGAGGTTGAGACCGAGCACGTGCGCAGCTTCCGGGTGCGGAGCGAGGGGCCGTTCACGGCGCCTCCCGAGGAGATCGAGGAACTGCGTTTCTGGACTCCGGAGGAGCTCCGCGCGGCGCTCGGCAGCGGCGTGCTGACCCCGGTGCTGGAGCACGAGCTGGCGCTGGCCGGGATCACCGCCGGGGCCGCCGCCGCTCCGGCGGGCGCGGCTGCCGGCGTCAGCTTCAATCTCGGACGCGACTACCTGGACCCGGCGGCCGGTCCGCGGGTGCCGACCGCGCCACCGCCGCGTGCCGCCATGAACCGCGCCACCCGCGACCTGCACGACGCCATCGACGCTGCCATCCGCCGCCACCGCCAGCCCTACCTGCACCCCGACGGCGAGACCCTGCAGCTCGACCTGTTCGGCAGCGAGCCGATGGTGCGGTGGCAGGAACGCAAGGCGGCGGCGGTGTTTCTCTCCAGCGAGTCCTGGGCGGCCCTGCCACAGATCTACGGCCGCTACGGCACCGAGAACGGGCGCCGCCTGATTGCCGCGGTGTGCCGGCTGGAGCAGGCCGCGGGGGCGCTGCTCACCGACGGCGGCATGCAGGCGTGCGCCCTGGCGTTCGACGTGCTGTTCGCGCCAGGCAGCCACGCGGTGGTCACCCGCAGCGTCTACAACAAGACCAAGAGCTACCTGCGGCGCCTGGCGGAACGCCAGGGCGGAGAGGTCACGCTGGTGGACGACGGCGATCCGGAAGCGCTGGAGCGCGCCGTGCGCCCCGCCACCTCGCTGCTGTTTACCGAGACCTACAGCAACCCGCTGACGCGGGCCCTCGACCCTACGCGCCTGGCCGCCCTGGCCGCGCGTGCCCGCGGCGCCGGCGCCAGGGGCTTGCGCGTGGTGGTGGACAATACCGTAGCCACCCCGTGGGGCCTGCGGGAACCGCTGCTCACGGTGCCAGGCATCGACCTGGTGGTGGCCAGCGGCACCAAGGCGCTGGCCGGCGAGGACCGCGACATGTGGGGCTACCTGGCCGGCAACCAGCTCGACCTGCTCAACGAGGCGATGGACCTGCAGGCGATGCGCGGTGGCATTCTGGACTGGCGCCGCGCCGGCGCCATCCTGAGCGGCCTGGAGGCGGCGCAGTCGCGCTTCGTCCGCCGCTGCCAGACCGCCACCGCGGTGGCGCGTTTCCTGGCGGCCCACCCGCGGGTGGAACAGGTAAACCACCCCTCGTTGCCCGACCATCCGGACGCCGCCGTCGTCGCCGCCCACTACCGGCTGCCCGGCTCGATGATCAGCTTTCGGGTGCGGGATGCCGACGAGGACGCCACCCGCCACGTGTGCGACGTGCTGGCCATGACCGGCGTGCCGCGCTACGCGCTGAGCTTCGACGGGCTGGCTACCAAGCTCAACCACCACCGGTCGGTTTCGGAGTACTTCACCGCCGCAGGCGAGGTGCTGCGCATCGGCGTGGACCGGCTGATCCGTCTCGGCATCGGCGTGGAGGCGGCGGACGACCTGATCGCGTGCCTGAACTGGGCGCTGTGGCGTGCCCCGGAGGTCGCGCCCGAGGAGGTGACGGCGTGGCGGCGGCGGCGGCGGGCGGAACTGGACCTGGCGCCAGAGCCGCGCTAGGAGGCTGGCGGATTGCGACAGCCTCCTGGGGATCGGACGGGATGGGCCAAGAGCGCCGCCGCGGGCGGCGCTTGGGGGCGCTGGCAGCCCGTGGTGGAACCCGGCGTCGCACCGGGAGCGGCGCGGCAGTAACGGCATGTCGGGGAACGGCCCGTTCGTGGTGGTCGGGATCGGGGAGCTGCTGTGGGACCTGTTCCCGGGCGGCCGCCGCGAGTTGGGCGGCGCGGTGGCCAACCTCGCGTACCACGCGACCCAGCTCGGCGACCGCGGGGTCGTGGCCAGCCGCGTCGGCCGCGACGCGCCCGGTGACGACCTGGCGGCACGGCTGCAGGAGCTGGGGGTGGACTGCAGCCACCTGCAACGCGACGCCGAGCATCCCACCGGAACGGTGGACGTGAACCTGACGGCCGCCGGCCACCCCAGCTACACCATCCACGAGCGGGTGGCGTACGACTTCCCCGTGCTGGACCGGCGCTGGCAGCGGCTGGCGGCGCGCACCGACGCGGTCACCTTCGGCACCCTGGCGCAGCGCACCGCGACCGGCGCCGGGGTGATCGCGCGCTTCCTGGCGGCCTGTGCGCCCGGTTGCGTGCGCCTGCTGGACGTCAACCTGCGGCAACGGTTCTGGTCGCAGCGGTTGCTGGAGCGTTCCCTGCGCGCCGCCACGGCGCTGAAGCTCAACGACGAGGAACTGCCTGCGGTGGCGGCGGCGGCAGGCGTCTCCGGCGCCACCGCGGACGCCGTCCTGTGCCGTCTGGCGGAACGTTTCGACCTGCGCCTGGCGTGCCTGACCCGCGGCGCCGGCGGCTGCCTGCTGGTTGCGGAAGGCGGGCAGCGCGTCGCGCATCCCGGCACCCGGGTGCCGGTGGCCGACACCGTCGGCGCCGGCGACGCCTTCGCCGCGGCCGTCCTCTACCACCTGCTGCGGGGCAGCAGCCTGCAACGGATGGCGGCGGCGGCCAACGACTACGCGGCGTTCGTGGCCACCCGGCGCGGCGGCACGCCACCGGTGCCGGGGCCGGTGGCACGCCGCGCCCGCGCCGGGGAGGCCCCTTGAGCCCCGTGACCACGCTGGTCGACACCCATTGCCACCTGGACGACGCGCGCTTCGCCGCCGATCGGGACGCCGTCGTGGAGCGTGCCGCCGCCGCGGGTGTCACGCGCGCGGTAATCCCGGCGACCTGCGTCGACGCGGCCCGCGCCGCGCTGGAGTTGGCCGAGCGGCACGTGGGGCTGCGCGTGGCCGTGGGTGTGCATCCGCTGTGGTGCGCCACCCACGGCTCCCTGTCCGAGACCATCGCGCAACTGCGCGAGCTGGCGCAGGCGCCGGCCGTGGTCGCCATCGGCGAGATCGGGCTCGACTTCCTGCGCGGTCCGGCGCCGGCCCTGCAGACGCGCTGGCTCGACGCCCAGCTCGACCTGGCCGCCGCCGCCGCACTGCCGGTGATCCTGCACAACCGCGACGCCACGCGGGAGTTGCTGGCCCGGCTGCGCGCCTGGGGCGAGCGCGCCACGCTGCCGCAGCCCGCGGGCGTCCTGCATGCCTTCAGCGCGGGCCGCAGCGCCGCCGACTGGGCGCTCGCCGCCGGCTTCTACCTCGGCATCGGCGGCATGCTCACGTTCCGCAACGCCGCCGACCTGCGCCAGCTCGCGGCGCTGCTGCCCGGCGATCGGCTGGTGCTGGAGACCGATGCCCCCTACCTCGCCCCCGAGCCGCTGCGCGGGCGCCGCAACGAGCCGGCGTTCGTGCGCCACGTCGCCGAGCGGCTGGCGCTGCTGCGCGGCACCGATGCGGCTCACATCGCCCTGCAGACGACCGGCAACGCGCTACGCCTGTTCCCGCGCCTCGGCGGCCCGCTGCCCGGCTGACGGTGACTGCCAAAATGGTGTGGCGTCGCACAATATATGCGCAAAGGCACTCGACCTTCGCAAGGTTCGATTGAGCCGTGGCGGTCCATTACCACGGGCTTGCCTGCGAGTTGTGCGGTTCGACGAAGCTCTCGATTCTGCTTCTGGGAAACACGAGTAGTCGGCACCGTCGGGAACGAGCTGGAAGCCGAGAGCGGGACTTGGAAGTCGACGTTCATGGCGTTTGCGTCCTGCCGCGGGTGCAGGAACACGGGGTTGTCATCGTAGAGGTTGGGGCGGGTGACCAGGTGGGAGATGATGCGTGCCATCCTGGTGTGTGGGGTTCGTCTTTGGTTCCCGGCTCGAGTAACTCACCGGCTGCGCAGTGTGCCGGAGCCTGGTCCTTGCGGCCAGTGTAGCTACCGCGCCCATTCACGGTTCGATTCAGGATTTCTTTGATCCACGGATAACCTTTACCCGCGAGTGGATTGGGACGCCATGAAGAACCCTTGCCTCCAGATCCATCCTAGTTCGCACGGTACAAGGATCCCCTTACCCGGCTCATCGGCCCGGTCCAATACATTCTGTCGTGAGCTGTCGTGATTCATATGGACTCCAGCATCTTGTCAATCACGTCCCACTAAGATCGTATTCCCTGCCACAGCCAAGTCAGCGACTGATCCGATTGCCTCGTCACCACTGGCTCTGTCTCTCCGGTTGACAGGCATCTGCAGTCTCGACGTAGATCCAACTTCCCGCGACGACTAAGGCGCCAATTGAATAGGCAAGGAGTCCGCGCGGCCCTACGCCACATGGAAGCTCAGCGTCCACCATCTCGACCACTTCCGGGTGCGATCCTCCAGCGTGCCAATACAACTTGTTTCCCGTACATCAAGCGGTCCGTCACCGCGCCCCGGAAGAGAGTCCGCCACTGTCGTCGCCCAGCATATTGTATTTTGCGCCCGGCGCAGTTACGTGCCCTGCAGCGCTCTGCGCAACGACGCTCCCAGCTCTCAGGTCCTTGAGCCGTCGTCGCAGCGCCCGGACAGTCATAACGCTGACTTCCGGAAGCCTAGTCAAATTGACGAATTGGCGTATACAGGTCCACGAACCCCGAAATCCGCCATTTCGCGAATGGACCTGTGGAGTATCGTACCCGAATCGTCGCCCAAGCACCGAATCTCTTTCGCGAAGTCGCGAATCGGGCTGCGAGTTCGCGAATCTACTCCGAAGCTCGCAATTTCGCGACGGATCGGGCTCAACTCACGAATTGGCGTAAGCGCGAATGGACCTGTCGCGTGTCACCTCTAGGCGCGACACCGGCTTGGATACGCAAATCCTTATATTAGAATACTTTATGCAGAGACTCGACATGCCCGGCGAGGATCGGGGTTGCTCATACCGGCCTTGTGCGGTGACGTCCGGGTGCGGCCGTCCGCGACCTGCTCAGGCTCCTCCAGGCGAACGGTTGGGAGCTCGATCGCATCCGCCGTTCACATCACATTCTGATGAAGGGGAGCGACCGTCTCGGTTCCGGTGCACGGCTCGGGAGACGTGTCGAAAGGGCTCTGCGAAGTTGGACGCTGGCTGGCATGTCGTGGAGCGCGCCCACGAAGCCCGCGCGCTCCAGCCTGGCGGCGAAATCCGCGCGGCTGAGGGCTGACCGCGGCGGCCCTCCCTGGCCCTCCACGAATCGGTCCAGCTTCTTGACGAGCGCCAGCCCGGCCCCGGTACCAGGTGCCTGCGGCGCCGGTAGTCGACAACCAACCTGCTTCCCGGGGCCGTGACAGCGGCTATCTTGGTCGTGCCCGCCGCTCATCGCTTCTCTGGACAGGTAGGGTGGAGTGCTTGCTGCGAATACCGCACCAAGGGCTGGTGTGCGGCACCGACTTGCTGGCGAACGGGAACTGAACATCCGCACTCTACTACGACCTGTTGCGCCGGGCCGAGGGGAGGAACGGGCCGCACGTACGCACGTCCGCAGCGCACGGACCGGGAATTCTTCGTGGGCTAGCCGAACCCGTCGACGCGGGAGGTGGGACTCCGAATACATCGAGATGATCGCGCGCCTGCTGCCCCAATTCAGTCCGTTGGTCCGCGTGCGGCACGCGTTTGGTCCGCGTCTCGCCCCTGGGCACCTGGTGCGGCGGCCTGCTCAACCCACGCCATGGTGGGCGGATCTACCTGGACCGGAGCCGCAGGATTGTCGAGGTCAACGCGCGCGCCCGCGAGATCGCGACGGCCTGCTGCGCCCGCGCGGCAGAATACGATGCACAGTTCGCAAGGATAGTGGCGAAGGCGCTGCCGCGAGACGGCCGCCGTGGCGAGAGCCAGGTGGCGGCGGCGCTGGCCGAAGGCAGCTCGGTCCGCGAGATTGCCGAGACTACGTTTCGCGCAGAGAGCACGGTACGGTGGCTCATCAAGCAGACCCACAGCAAGTTGCGAATCTCGCGGTTGGCCGAGCTGGTACGGATGGTGCCGGCCGTACGCTGAACCGAGGAACGGGAGATCGCGCGTCGGGCTTGCGCCGGAGCACGGGCGCCCCTGCGCGACGCTGATGTCCGCTGGGATTGCTGGGCTCCATTCGACTGAGGAACCGTAGAGAGGGCCGTTGACCGTGCCGGTGGCGGTGCCTATGCTGCGTCCCATGAGAGTTGCAGGGTTGCTCCGCGTCGCGCTGGCGCTGGGTCTCTTTGCCGCGGCGTTTAGCGGCTGTTCGCTCAACCGTCTTGCTACGCAGACCGTGGCCGGGATGATCAGTGGTGAAGGGAGCAACGCCGTCATGGCCGGCGACGGCGACCCGCAACTGGTGGGGGAGGCCCTGCCCTTTACCCTCAAGCTGCACGAATTGCTGCTCTCCGAGTTGCCGGACGACGCCGAGCTGCAACTCGCCACGGGACGCGGCTTCGTAGTCTACGCCGCGTCGTACGTGCAGCGCCCCGCGGAACGCCTGCCCAACCGCGACATCAGTCTGCGCATCGCCGAGCTGGAGCGCGCCAACCTGCTCTACCTGCGCGCCCGCGAACACGTGCTGACCGGCATCGAACTGCGCCATCCGGGGTTTCGGGAACTGCTCGACCGCGGTGAGCTGGATGCGGCGCTGGCGCTGGCCGACGCCTCCAGCATCGACTACTTCTACTGGTCGGGTGCAGCGTGGATGGGTGCCGTGTCGACCGACCCCGCGAACATGGAACTGGTCTCCAGCGCGCGCCTTGCAGAGGGGCTGCTGGAGCAGGTCGCGGCCTGGGACGAGGCCTACGGCGGCGGTGCGGCACACGACATTCTCCTGGCCTACTACGCCAGTCTCCCGGAGGCCCTCGGCGGCGGCGCAGCCCGAGCGCAGCAGCACTTCGAGCTCGCGGTTGCCGCCAGCGACGGCATCCGGGCGCGTCCCTACGTCGGCATGGCGACCACGGTCGCGATCATGCAACAGGACCAGGAGCTGTTCCGCAACCTCCTGGACCAGGCCCTTGCCACACCCCTGGATGTTCCGGAGTACCGGCTCCAGAACACGCTCGATCAGCAACACGCCGTCTGGCTGTTGGAACACATGGAGGACTACTTTTATGAACTGTGACGGAACCGGCTCCCGCGGGAGCATCGCAGGAAGCGGCTGGTTGCGGCGCACCGTACTGGTGGGGGTGCTGGCATTGGTGTGCGCCGCCGGCGCATCCGCGCTCACCATCAAGCTCGGGACGCTGGCGCCGGCCAACACGCCCTGGGACCTGGTGCTGCGCCGCCTGGCGGCGGAGTGGTCGCGCATCTCGGACGGGGAAGTCGAGATGAAGATATTTCCCGGCGGCATCGCCGGGACCGAACCGGACATGATCCGCAAGATGCGAATCGGCCAGCTTCAGGCCGCCGCTCTCACCGCCGGCAGCATCAACAGCGACATCTACCCCGGCGCGCAGGTGTTGGACATGCCGCTGCTGATCCGCACCGACGAGGAGATGCACGCGGTACTGGAGGAGGTCACTCCCTACTTCGACCAAGAGCTGGAGAAGCGCGGCTTCGTGGCGCTGATGTGGGCCCACATCGGCTGGGTCAAGCTGTTCTCCCGCACCCCCGTGAACACCACCGACGACCTCCGCGGCCAACCGCTCTGGGTCGGCAACGTCGATGCGGAGGAGATCCGGGTCTGGCAGCGGGCGGGCTTCAACGTGGTGGCGTTGCCGGTGACGGAGCTCACCACGGCGCTGCAAAGCGGCATGATCGACGCTTTCTTCTCCAGCCCGCTGGCGGCCGCGGCGTTTCAGTGGTTCGGAATCGCGCCGCACATGAACGACCTCAGAATCGCACCGCTGTACGCGGGCCTGCTCATCACCAAGCGCACCTGGGAGCGCATTCCGGCCGACATCCGACCTCGCTTCCGCGCCGTGGCGCAGGTGATCGCCGAACAGTTGAGCACCGGCGCCCGCGAGCAGGACGACCTGGCGCTGCAGGTCATGCAGGCGCACGGACTGCAGGTACACGCGCCGACCGCCGAGCTGGAACAGAGTTGGAAGCAACTCGCCAGCGGCGAGTTCCGCAGCCTGGTCGGGGACGTGATCGATCCCGAAGTGTACCGTCTGGTGACCGACAGGCTCACCGCCCTTCGCGCCACCGGCAACTGACGTCGTGCCTCACTGACGTCATGTCTGATTGACACCCACACCGCCCGCCGGGGCTGAGCCGGCCCCCTCGGTCTCCTCGCCGCGCGGGTTGCTGGCGCGGGTGGAGGATGGCGCGGTTACCACGGCGCTGTTCCTGCTCGCCCTGCTCCCGGTGGCGAACGTGATCGTCCGCCTGGTGGGCAGCGGTGGGCTCGCTGCCAGCACCGAGTACGTGCGCCACCTCACGCTGTGGGTGGCGTTGCTCGGCGGCATCGTCACCACGCGCCGCGGCGCTCACCTGGCCCTCAGCAGTGGCCTCCATCGGCTGGCCGGTGCGTGGGGTGAGCGGGTGCGGGCCGCGGCCAGCGCCCTCTCGGTGGTGGTCACCACGGCGCTTGCCGCGAGCGCGCTGTCCCTGGTGCTGCTGGCGTTCGACCCGGCGCAGCGGGTGGGTGGGATCCCGATCCAGGCGGCGACCGCCATCCTGCCGCTGGGATTCGGGGCGATGGCCGCGCGCTTCGTGGCGGAGGCGTTCCACCGGGGCAGCGGCCGCGTTGCCGTGCTGCTGGCCATCCCGGGCGGTCTGCTGGTGGGCTGCGGCCCGCTGGTCAACACGCTCGTGGTGCTGGCACCGGCCTACCTGCCGAGCTACTCCCTGGTGCTGGCGGTTGCCGACGCCGCCGCCGCGCTGCGCCTGCCGCTGGTGCTGGCGCTGGTGGCTTCGGCATTTATCGGCACCCCGATCTTCGTGATCCTGAGCGGGTTCACGGTGCTGCAGTTCCTGGCCACCGGCGGCGCCCTGGAGGTGGTGCCGGACGAGGCGTACGCCATGCTGTCACAGCCGCTGGTACCGGCGCTGCCGCTGTTCACGCTGGCCGGCTTCGTGCTCTCCGAGAGCCAGGCGGGCGCCCGTCTGATCCGCGTGTTCCGGGCCTGGTTCAGCTGGTTCCGCGGCGGTCTCGCGGTGATGGCGGTGCTGCTGTGCGCTTTCTTCACCACCTTCACCGGGGCCTCCGGGGTGACCATTCTCGCGCTCGGCGGGCTGCTGCTGTTCATGCTCGCCGAGAACGGCTACCGGGAACGGTTCTCCATCGGACTGCTCACCGCCTCCGGCAGCATCGGGCTGCTGTTTCCGCCCGCGCTACCGATCATCATGTACGGCGTGATCGCCCAGATCGACATTCGCCAACTGTTCGTGGGCGGGTTCCTGCCGGGGCTGGTGATGGTGCTGGCGCTGGCGGCGTTCGGCATCTTTCACGGCTTGCGACGCCAGGCGGACGGCGCCGCGCCAAGGCGCACCACCGACACCCGCTTCAGCCTGCGCCAGGCGCTGCTGGCTGCGCGCGGTGCGGGCTGGGAGCTGGCGTTGCCGGTGCTGGTCGTGCTGCTGTACTTCGGCGGCGTCACCACGCTGGTGGAAACCGCGGCCGTGGCCGTCGTCTACGTGCTGCTGGTGGAGGTGGTGGTGCACCGTGACCTCACCGTGCGCACGCTGCCGCAGGTGCTGGCCAAGTGCACCCCGATCATCGGCGGCGTGCTGGTGATCCTGGCCGTGGCCAAGGGCCTCTCCTACTTCATGGTGGACGCCGAGGTGCCCACCCGTCTGGTGGAGTGGGTGAGCGGCGGCATCAGCTCGCGCCTGCTGTTTCTGATCCTCCTCAACCTTACCCTGCTGGTCGCGGGAGCGCTGATGGACATCTTCTCGGCCATCGTGGTGCTCGGCCCGCTGCTGATCCCGCTGGGCATCTCCTACGGCGTGCATCCGGTCCACCTCGGCATCATCTTTCTGGCCAACCTGGAGCTCGGGTACCTGACGCCGCCCGTAGGCATCAACCTGTTCCTGGCTTCCTACCGCTTCGACCGCGACCTGGTGCAGATCTACCGTACGGTGGTGCCGTTCCTGGTGGTACTGGTCGCGGTCGTGCTGGTGATCACCTACGTGCCTGCGCTGACCACCGGGCTGCTGTCGGTGATCCGCTTCTGACGCTGACGGGCGGCGTCATTCGCGCTACCCTGGCGCGGGACATGCAGTCGTGAGTGATCCCTACCTGGAGCGCTACTGGAAGCGCTGGCGCTGGGCAACCTGGCTGCTCTCCGCCTCCGTGCTGGCCTCCCTCGCGATCGGCGCCGGCATCGGCTGGGAGGGCAAGGACACCGCGGTGCGCATCCAGGACATCGCCATCGCCCTGGTCTCCTGCGTGGTCACCTTCCTGGTCCTGCGCTGGTGCGCCGGAGCCATGCGCCGCTTCAGCGACCGCTACCTGATGACCCCCGCCAAGGCGGCGGCGCTGGTGGAGGAAGCCCTGGCCAAGGGGCTGCTGCCGCGGGAGTACCGCCGCTCGCCGGCACGCGACCGGCGGGTTGCCAAGACCATTCGCTACGACCGCAAGATCGGGTTCAGCGAAGCCGAGATCGAAAAGGACCTGGAAGAGTTCGTCTCCTGAGCGCAGCCGCAGCGGGCGCAGCCGGCCCCGCCGGCCCCAAGCCACCCTTGAAAACGGCGCGCCGCCGGGTTAGTCTGGCGGCGCGGAGGTTGACGGCCCGTGGCCGATACGCACGCACAGATTCCCTACCTGCTCCAGCTCCTCGATGACGACACCGCCGGGGTACGGCGAAGGGTGATGCTTGCCCTGGAGGAGTTGGGACCGGATCTGGAGATGCTGGCGCAGCCTCACCTGGCGGATCTCAATCCCGACCAGGAGAGTGCGTTGCAACGTGTGCTGACGCGCCAGCGCAAGAACTGGTTGCGGGAGCAGTGGCCGCGGTGGTCGGCCGCGGACGGGCGCACGGCGCAGATCGAAACCGCCATGAGCCTGCTGGCGCGCTTCCAGCTGGGTGTCGACTTCCCGCTGGCGCTCGGTGACCTGCTCGACAGTCTGGCCGAGGAGGCGGACGCCTCGCGGCGCCGCCGCAGCGTGTTCGGCCTGGCCAAGTTCCTGTTCGAGGACTACGGCTTGCGCGGCAATCGCGACGATTACTACAACCCGCTCAACAGCAACCTGATCTCGGTGATCCTCTCCCGGCGCGGCATCCCGATCAGCCTGGTGGCGATCTACATGCTGGTGGGGCAGCGCCTCGGGCTCGACATCGAAGGGTGCAACGTACCGCGGCACTTCCTGGCGCGCGCCATCCACGACGGCCGTATCGTGCTGGTCGACTGCTTCGACCGCGGCCGGGTGGTGGAGGCCGAGAAACTGATCGGCCGCACCTCGGCCAACCTGCGCCAGCTGCAGATGCTGCGCGGCGGCGCCAGCTCGGTACGCACCGTGCAGCGCACGCTGCAGAATCTGAATCATGCCTATCGTCGCGCCGGGGAGCATGACCTCAGCGCCTTCATGATCGAACTGCTCGGCAGCACCGCCCGGCGCGAGGCCGGCTAGCGCATCACGCCGCCGCCCGTGGCGCCAGAGGCGAACTCCGACCGTAGTCGCCCGGCGGCGCCGGTCACCCTGGAAGGGGTCGTGGCGCGGGTGGTGTACTCCCAGGAGCAGAGCGGCTACGCGGTGGTGGCGCTGCAGGAGCGGCCGGACGCTGCCGAGGTGATCGCCGTCGGCAGTCTGCTGGGCACGCAGCCCGGAGAGACGCTGCGCCTGAGCGGCGGCTGGACCGAGCATCCCAAGTATGGGCGCCGCTTCCAGGCGGAGTCGTACGCCACCATCACGCCCCGCACCGTGGCCGGCCTGGAGCAGTACCTGGGCTCGGGGATGGTGCCGGGAATCGGCCCGGGGTTCGCGCGCCGCATCGTCGCCCACTTCGGTCTCGCCACGCTCGAGGTGCTGGACCACGCCAGCCGCCGCCTGCGCGAGGTGCCCGGCATCGGCGCCAAGCGCGCCGAGCGCGTGGCGCACGCCTGGCACCAGCAGCGCGAGCTGCGCGGCACCATGCTGTTCCTGCAGTCCTACGGCATCTCCGCCGCCCACGCGCGACGCATCTATCGCCAGTTCGGCACCCGCGCCCGCGCCGTGCTGCAGGAGGACCCCTACCGCCTGGCGGCCCACGTCCCCGGCATGGGCTTCCAGACCGCCGACCGCATCGCCGCCAAGCTCGGCATCGCCGCCGACTCGCCCCAACGAATCCAGGCGGCGGCGCTGCACGCGCTGAACACCGCCGCCTCCGACGGCGACGTCTATCTGCCGGCGCCGATCCTGTGCCGGCGCACCGCCGAGCTGGTCCAGCTCCGCGACCGGCGCGCGGCCGAGGAGGCGCTTGCCAGCCTGCGCCAGGAACACCGGGTGATCGGCGAGCAGCTCCCGGAGCCCGCCGGCGGGCCGGTGGCGGCGCAATACCTGCCGCCGCTGTTCGCCGCCGAGCAGCGCGCCGCCGCGCGCCTGGTCGCCCTGCTGCGCAGCGCCGCGGGCGGCTCAACGGCCACCCCGGCGCCGACCGCCGCCGGCGCCGGCATCGTGCTGGCCGCGGCACAGCGGGCCGCCACCGAGGTGTTGCTGCGCAGCAAGGTGGCGGTGCTCACCGGCGGCCCCGGCACCGGCAAGACCACCCTGGTGCGCTGGATCGCCGCCGCCTCCGCCCGCGCCGGTACGCGGGTGGTGCTGGCGGCACCCACCGGCCGCGCCGCGAAACGGCTGGAAGAAGCCACCGGCATGCCCGCGGGCACCATCCACCGCCTGCTGGAGTTCAGCCCGCGCCACGGCACCTTCACCCGCAACCGGTCGTACCCGGTGGCGGCCGATCTGCTGGTGGTGGACGAAGCCTCGATGGTGGACATCCGGCTGCTGGCGGCGCTGCTGGAGGCGACCCCGGATGGCTGCCGGGTGCTGTTCGTGGGCGACGCCGACCAGCTCCCGTCGGTGGGCCCCGGCGCCGTGCTGGCGGACCTGGCCGCCATTCCCGGGCTGCCCACGGTGCGCCTCAGCGAGGTGTTCCGCCAGTCCGCGGCGAGCCGCATCGTGCAGGCGGCCCACGCCATCAACCGCGGCGAGTTCGATCCGCGGCAGGAGAGCGCCGCCGACAGCGACTTTTTCTTCTTTGCGCGGCGCGAGCCGGAACAGGTGGCGCACACCGTCGAGACGCTGGTGACCACCCGCATCCCGCGCCGCTTCGGGCTCGATCCGCGCCGCGACATCCAGGTGCTGTCGCCGATGAACCGCGGCCCGCTCGGCACGGTGCAGCTCAACGCGCGCCTGCGGGAGCGCCTCAACCCGGATCCCGCCGCCGACGGCGGCGGCCGGTTGCGCCACGGAGACCGGGTTCTGCAGACCCGCAACAACTACCAGCTCGAGGTGTTCAACGGCGACATCGGCCACGTCGTCGCGGTGGACGCCGAGGCGGGCAGCGTGCAGGTCGACTTCGGCGGCCGCCGGGTGCAGTACGCGGCGGCCGACCGCGAGGACCTGGTGCCGGCCTACGCCATCTCCATCCACCGTTCCCAGGGCAGCGAGTTCCCGGCGGTGGTGATACCGGTGCATACCCAGCACTTCGTGATGCTGCGCCGCAACCTGCTCTACACCGCGGTGACGCGCGGCAAACGGCTGGTGGTGCTGGTGGGCAGCGAGAAGGCGGTGGCGCTGGCGGCGCGCCGCGGTTCCGACCGCACCCGGTTCTCGGCCCTGGCGTGGCGCGCCGCGACCGCCCGCGATCCGGCGCCGGACGCGCGCCGCGCGCCCTGACCGTGGCCGCACCCGCCGGCGCACCGCCCGCCGCCCTCGGCGGCTGGTCGCGGCTCGGCCTCGGCACCTGGGCCATGGGCGGCGCCGGCTGGCGCTACGCGTGGGGGCGCCAGGACGATGCCGTCTCCGCGGCCACCATCGTGCGCGCCGTCGAGCTGGGCATCAACTGGATCGACACCGCGCCGGTGTACGGAGTGGGTCACGCGGAGCGCCTGGTGGGGCGCACCCTCGCCACCCACGGACTGCGGCGGCAGGTGCGGCTGGCCAGCAAGTGCGGCTTCCTGTGGCAGCCGGGCAGCCGCCGCCCCTATCCCCGGCTCACCCGTGCCAGCGTCTTCCGCGAGCTGGAGGCGAGCCTGCGGCGGCTTGGCACCGACCATCTCGACCTGTACCAGATCCACTGGCCGGGCCCGGAGTGCGACATCGACGCCGCCTGGGAGTCGATCGGACGCCTGGTAGAGCAGGGCAAGGTAGGCGCCGGCGGCGTCTGCAACCTGCAGGCCGCCGAGCTGACCCGGCTGCACCGGGCGCGGGAAGTGTGCTCGCTGCAGTTGCCCTACCACCTGCTGCAGCGCGCTGCGGAACGCGAGCTGCTGCCGTTGTGCGCCGCGCACGGCGTCGCGGTGCTCGCCTACAGCCCGCTCGCGTCGGGCATCCTCACCGCAACCTTCGACGCGCGCCGGCGGCGGCGCCTGCCGGGCGACGACTGGCGCACCCGCGCCGCCGCCTTCAACGGGGCGCAGCTCGCCGCCCATCTGCGGGCGGCCGCCGCGCTGCGCGGCTATGCCGCGGCCCACGGCGGCAGCCCCGAGCGCTACGCCCTCGCCTGGGCCGCGGGCCACCCCGCGGTGCGCGGGGTCATCGTCGGCGCGCGCAGTCCGCAGCAGATCGGCGCCGCCGCGGCCGGAGGCGTGCTCCCGCTCACACCCGCCGCGCGCCGCCGGCTCGGCGCGCTGATCGCCGACGCCGTTACGGCAGCAACACCGCCATCACCCGCTGAATGATCGGGGACAGGACCGCGACCCCACCGAGGACGGTCAGGTTCCACCGAGTCTGGCGTGCGATCTGCTGGTGTACGTCTCCAATCTGCCTGTTCACGTCGGCGTGCACGGCGCCGATCTGCTTACCGAGATCCGATCGTACCGCGCCGATCTCCTTGCCGAGTCCCGCAGTCTGCTCCTGCTGGGCGATCAGCTGTTCCTGCTGTCTGGCAAGCTGTTCCTGCTGGCGGTCGAATCCGGCCTGCATCTCGGCCCGCAGTCGACGCTCTGATTCGCCGATCTCGGTCCGCAGTCGGCCCGCGGACTCCGATACGTGACGTAGAAAACGCTCCTCCAGGAGCTCGAAGTGAAGTTCCTTGTAGGTCTCCTGCTGCTGGATCTGAGCTTCCTGAAACTGCTCGAACATCCCCACCAGAGAATCGGTGGCGGCTTCTCGCGCCGCTTCCATCGGCTCGAAGCTCGCCGAGCTGTTCCGCTACGCCGGCGCCCACGGCATCCCACTGTATGCGCTGATCGACGAGTGAGACAACTTCGCCAACACCGTGCTGACACGGTGCGGAGGCACTATTCTTTCACCCACTGCGGCGGCTTTTCCGTGGCTTCTTCGCCACCCTGAAGAACGGTATGGACCACAGCGGAGGCATGGACAGTCTGTCCTTGTTCCATCACCGGCGTGTCGCCGGTGGCCATGGACGACGTGACATCGGGCTTCAACATCCGCAAGAACGTCGGTCTGGAACCCGACTTCACCGAAATGGGCGGCTTCGTTACCCGACTTCGGCGCCGAAGCAGCCTCGGTCCCGGGTGATGGCCAGGGTGTCGTCCGGAATTGCCATCAGAGCCGCCGTGCTCGCAGACAGCGTACCTGTCGGCTTGGGTTCCGGCTCACCCGTCATGTTCTCGCAGGCGATCAACGCGGCACCAAGAGGTACGCACATCAGCAGGGACGCAGCGGTGCGGCCGACGTGCACACGCTCCCCATGCGCCGTGCTCCGCTTCCTAAACGCTCTCGTTCCTCGCCGCTCTCTTGGTACGTCCGTAATCGGCACCACACTATCGCGACCTCTTCACGCAGCCGATCGACCGTGTCATCTACGGAAACGACATGACGACAACCGTGGATCTTCTCCGACGGCGACGTAACGTGTACCGTCGGTGGCAAGGACCTCGAGCGTGTAACGGGGGATCCCTGTGCTTGTGGCCGGCAGCCATGTCCAGGCACGCCCTCCATCTGCGCTGTGGAGGATTGTGCCGCCGTCACCCAAAGCAAGCGCTCGTGCCGTTCGAGGCAACACTGACGAGCACGCCGCCTTGGCACCGTATTCCACCAGCGAATCTCTGTATATTTGATTACATTCGCCGGGTAAGGGGGAGGGAACCGGTTCATCACCGATGTTGGTCCTGATACGACAATCCCCGACGGGACCAGGGACGCGGTGCGCCCCGCGTCCGCTGCCGGTCAGCTATAGATAGCCGCCGGCTCGTGGCACCAGGCGGCTGCGGAGCGTATCGACGATGCGTTCTCCGTGCCCGCGGCAGTGCTCGATGAACACGCTGCCGGCCACGTTTCCGGCCAGCATCCCGCCACACACGAACAGGCCCGGCACCGCGGTCTCGAAGGTCGCCGGGTCATGCTCGGGCACGTCGCTGTGCGGGTCGCTGGCCACCCCGAGCTGGCGCAGCAGGGTAACCGTGGGGCGGTAGCCGACCTGGAACAGCACGGCGTCGTTGGGCAGCCGTTCGCGGCCGGCCGCACCGCGCAGCACGATAGCGTCCGGCTCCACGCGTTCGACGCTGGTATCGAACCGGGCGCCGACGCTGCCATCCGCGATCCGGTTCTCGATCTCGGGACGGACCCAGTACTTGACCGCCGGTCGCAGTTCCGCGGCGCGGTGAATGAGGGTCACGCGGGCGCCGGCCCGCAGCAGGTCCAGGGCGGTCTCGGCGGCGGAGTTGCCCCCGCCCACCACCGCGACGCGCCGGCCGTAGTAGGGGTGGCCGTCGTGGAAGTAGTGGCTGCACTTGGGAAGATCCTCGCCGGGGATGCCGAGGCGGCGCGGCGTGTCGAAGAACCCGGTGGCCACCACCAGGGCCGCGCAATGCGCGCTCCGCTCGGCGCCGCGGTGTTCCACGGAGAGGGTGAAGCCGGTCCGGTGGCGGCGCACCGCGCTGACGGTGTGCCCGGTGCGCACCGGCAGCGCGTAGTGCTCGGCGACGGCGCGGTAGTAGGCGACGGCTTGGCGCCGGCTCGGCTTCTGGTCGGGGCAGGTGAACGGCAGGCCGCCGATGGCCAGCTTCTCAGGGGTGGAGAAGAAGGTCATGTCGGTGGGGAAGTGGTATATGCTGTTGACCACCGTGCCCTTCTCGAGGACGACGTGATCCAGTCCGGCGCGGCAAGCGGCGATGGAGCAGGCCAGTCCGGCGGGACCGGCGCCAACGATGATCAACTGGCGAGAATTCATGGTGCCTGAGGCGGGGGCGGGGGCGGGCGCAGCATACCAGTCCGCCGCCGGCGGCGGCAACACGCAGCCGCCGTTGGACACCACCGCCGTGGAGCGGTTCCGTGGTCGCGTCTATGCCCACTACCGCCGGCACCGGCGGCCGCTGGCGTGGCGCGCCACCCGCGACCCGTACGCCATCCTGGTCTCCGAGGTGATGCTGCAGCAGACCCAGGTGGCGCGGGTGGTCCGCTACTACCCGCGGTTTCTGGCCCGTTTTCCGGATCCCGCGACGCTGGCGCGGGCGCCGTTGCGCGCGGTGCTGGACCAGTGGAGCGGGCTCGGTTACAACCGCCGCGCGCTGGCCCTGCAGCGAGCCGCGCAGGCGCTCGTGCGCGACCATGGCGGCAGCATCCCGGCCGACCGCGAAGCGCTGCGGCGGCTGCCCGGAGTCGGCCCGGCCACCGCCGGCGCCCTGCTGGCATTCGCCTTCGAACGGCCGGTGGTGTTCATCGAGACCAACATCCGGCGCGTCTACCTGGAGCAGTTCTTTCCCAGCGCCACGACGGTGCCGGACCGCGCGCTGCTGCCGCTGGTGGCCTGCACCCTCGACCGCGCGCACCCGCGGCGCTGGTACTATGCGCTGATGGACTACGGCGCCGCCCTCGGCCGGCGCGGCTCCAATCCGAACCGGCGCAGCGCCCACTATACCCGGCAGAGTGCCTTCGCCGGCTCCACCCGCCAGCTCCGCGGCCAGGTGCTGCGGCTGCTCACCGAGCGCCGTTGCCTGAGCAGCGCAGAGCTCGGCCGGAGGTGCGCCGCCGGCGGGCTCCCCGGCGCCACCGGCGCGCGCCTGGCCGCCGTCGTCGACGCCCTGGTGGCGGAGCGGTTCCTGCAGCGCCGCGGCACGCTGGTATGCATCGCCGAGGAGATTTTCGAGGACTGACCGGACGGTGGATTGGTTTCGAACTCGCTCGTCGCGCTCGCCGAGGGAGGGTTGCCTGCCGATGATACAAGTGATACTGTTGTAGGCCCGCGTGCATGGCGCTGGTCGGCTCCGGTTGGCCGCCGCCGAGGCGGGAGCAATCGGGGAGGGGTCGACCATGGCGGGGGGGCGCTCGTTCGGCGCTATCAACCTCAGACAGGTGCCGTTGAGTCTGCGCGAGCAGTTTCGCGCCCTGTGCGCACTGCGCGGCACCACCATGACCCGGCGCCTGATCGAGCTGATCGAAGCGGACGTCGAGCGCGCCCGCGAACGGGGCGAGTACCTGCCGGCGATCACGCGGACGTTGGACGAGGAAGTCCGCACTTCCGGCCAGGGACAGCTCTGGCCGGACTAGTATAAATTTCGGGGAGGGAGCACATGAGCCTGATGGTCATCAAGCGGACCGGCGAGGTGGTCGACTTCGACCGCGAGCGCATCCGCGTAGCGATCGCCAAGGCGATCCGCGCCACCGCGCCACGTGACCAGTGGGACTCCCTGGAAAACGGCACCCTCAGCGGCGTGGTGGCCGCCGTGACCGACGAGATCGACTCTCGCTTCATCGAGCTCTACCCCAACGTCGAGAACATCCAGGACATCGTCGAGAAACACCTGGTCAAGAACGGCCTGTACGAGATCGCCAAGGCGTACATCCTGTATCGCGCCGAGCGCCAGCAGGCGCGCGAACAGCGCCGGGAGCGGGTGGCGCGCGAGTCCCTGCTCGGGCGCCTCACCGTGCAGACGCGCGACGGCCGCAAGGTGCTGTTCGACATCGCCAAGCTCACCCGCAGCATCAGCCGCGCCGCCGCCGGCGAGAGCGGCGCCGGCGCTGCCAGCCTGGAGGCGGCGGTGGCCGTGGAGGAGGTGGCGCGCGAGACCATCCGCAACATCTACGACGGCATCTCCGCGACCGAGATAGAGAAGGCGCTGCTGCTGGCCTGCGCCTCGTTCATCGAGCGCGACCCCGCCTACAGCCAGCTCGCGGCGCGCCTGTTCCTGCAGCGCATCTACAAGGAGGTGATCGGCTCCCCGTTGCACCGCGAGCGGCTCGACGCCGACTACCGCCGGGCATTCCGCGACGGCCTGCAGCGCGGGGTGGACGCCGGAACCTTCGATCGCCGCCTGCTCGACTTCGACCTGGAGCGGCTGGCCGCCGCGTTGCGCCCGGAACGGGACGACCTGCTGCGGTACATGGGCGTGCAGACCCTGCACGAACGCTACTTCACCCGCGTGGAGGGTGCGGTGGTGGAGACCCCGCAGGCGTTCTGGATGCGCGCGGCCATGGGGGTGGCGCTGGCCGAGGAGCAGCGCGACGAGCAGGCGATCCGTTTCTACGAGCTGATCTCCAGCCTGCGCTTCGTGCCTTCCACGCCCACCCTGTTCCACGCCGGCACCAGCCGCCCGCAGCTCAGCTCCTGCTACCTGACCACCATCGACGATGACCTCACCAGCATCTTCAAGGCGTTGAGCGACAACGCCCAGCTCTCCAAGTGGTCCGGCGGCCTGGGCAACGACTGGAGCAACATCCGCGCCACCGGCGCCACCATCCACAGCACCGGCGTGGAGAGCCAGGGGGTGGTGCCGTTTCTGAAGATCGCCAGCGACGTCACCCTGGCCATCAACCGCAGCGGCAAGCGCCGCGGCGCCACCTGCGCCTACCTGGAGACCTGGCATCTGGACCTCGAGGACTTCCTCGACCTGCGCCGCAACACCGGCGACGAGCGGCGCCGCACCCACGACATGAACACCGCCAACTGGATTCCGGACCTGTTCATGAAGCGGGTGCTGGCGGACCAGGAGTGGACGCTGTTCTCACCCGACGAGACGCCCGACCTGCACGCGCTCTACGGACGCCGCTTCGAGGAACGCTACTGCCACTACGAGGCGCTGGCCCGGGACGGCAAGCTGCAGCGGCACCGCGTGGTGCCGGCGCTCAAGCTGTGGCGCAAGATGCTCAGCATGCTGTTCGAGACCGGGCACCCCTGGATCACCTTCAAGGATCCGTGCAACATCCGCAGCCCGCAGGATCACGTCGGCGTGGTGCACAGCTCCAACCTGTGCACCGAGATCACCCTCAACACCTCGGCCGAGGAGACCGCGGTGTGCAACCTGGGCTCGGTCAACCTGGAGAAACACGTCGGCGCGGAAGGCATCGACCGCGAGCTCCTGGCGGACACCGTGAGCGTGGCGATGCGCATGCTGGACAACGTGGTGGACATCAACTTCTACCCGACGCCGGAAGCCAAGCGCTCCAACCTGCGCCACCGCCCGGTCGGGCTGGGGATCATGGGATTGCAGGATGCGCTGTTCAAGCTCGACCTGGCGTTCGAGGACCCCGCCGCCCTCACCGCCGTCGACCGCGTCATGGAGCTGATCTCCTACCACGCGATTCTGGCCTCGTCCCGGCTCGCCGCCGAGCGCGGGCCCTACAGCAGCTACGCCGGCTCCAAGTGGGAGCGTGGCCTGCTCCCCCACGACACCCTGCAACTCCTGGAGGAGGAGCGCGGCATGGCGCTGGAGGTGGAACACGGCGGGGAACTCGACTGGGAGCCGGTGCGCGCCCACATCGCCCGCCACGGCATGCGCAACTCCAACACCATGGCGGTCGCCCCCACGGCGACCATCTCCAACATCGCCGGCTGCTTTCCGAGCTTCGAGCCGCCCTACAAGAACATCTACGTGAAGAGCAACATCAGCGGCGAGTTCACCGTCATCAATCCCTACCTGGTGGCGGACCTGCGCCGGGCGGGCAGATGGAGCCGGGAGCTCGCCGACGAGTTGAAGTATCACGACGGCAGCCTGCAGCAGATGCGGCAGCTGCCCGAGCACCTGCGGCGCAAGTACAAGGTGGCGTTCGAGATCGACCCGATGTGGTACCTCCGGCTGGCAGCCGCGCGCGGCAAGTGGATCGACCAGAGCCAATCCCTCAACGTGTTCATGCAGGGCACCTCGGGCCGCCTGCTGAGCGACATCTACCAGTACGCGTGGAAGCTCGGCCTGAAGACCACCTACTACCTGCGCACCATGGCGGCATCACAGGTGGAGAAGGCCACCCTCGGTGCCGCCTACGGCTTCACCCAGCGCCGCGCCAGCGCCGCGGCCGCTTCCGCCGCCGGTGACGCCGCGGCTCCCGCCGCTACCGGTGTGCAGGAGGCGACTCTCGCCAACGGCAGTGCAGCCCCCCACCCGCGGGTCCCCGCCGCGGAGCCGGCCCTCGGGGCAGCCGCCGTGGCAACGCGCGCGGTGTGCACCGACGACGAGTCCTGCGAGGTGTGCCAGTAACCGTGGCCATCATCAGCGCCGCCGCCACCGATCCCAACAAGATCCTGCCGCTGACCTACCCGTGGGCGCGCCAGTACTACAAGGACGGCGTGGCCAACAACTGGGTGCCGGAAGAGGTCTCGATGCAGAAGGACGTGGAGCAGTGGAAGTCGGCGCACGTGCTCAGCGAGACCGAGCGGCGCCTGATCCTGTGGAACCTCGGGTTCTTCTCCACCGCCGAGTCGCTGACCGCCAACAACATCGTGCTGGCGGTGTATCGCCACGTGACCAACCCCGAGTGCCGCCAGTACCTGCTGCGCCAGGCGTTCGAGGAGGCGATCCACACCGATACCTTCATCTACTGCTGCGACTCCCTCGGCCTCGATCCGGACGAGATCTACACCATGTATCACACCATCCCGAGCATCCGCGAGAAGGACGGCTTCGTGATCGACCTCACGCACTCGATCTTCGATCCCGGGTTCACCACCAGCGGCACCGCCAACGTGCAGCGCTTCCTGCGCGACCTGATCGGCTACTACGTGATCATGGAGGGCATCTTCTTCTACGCCGGGTTCGCCATGATGCTGGCACTCAAACGGCAGGGGAAGATGGTCGGCATCGGCGAACAGTTCGAGTTCATCATGCGCGACGAGAGCGTGCACCTGGCGTTCGGCTGCGACCTGATCAACACCATCAGGCAGGAGTATCCGGCGGCCTGGACCGATGAGCTGCAGGCGGAGACCATCCGCCTGGTGCGGCGCGGGGTCGACTTCGAGCAGGCCTACGCCAGCGACGCCTGCCCCGACGGCCTGCTGGGCATCAACGCCGCGCAGTTCGCCAACTACGTGGAGTACATCGCCGACCGCAGGCTGGAGCGAATCGGCCTGCCGCGCCAGTACGACACGGACAACCCGTTCCCCTGGATGGGACAGACCATGGACCTGAACAAGGAAAAGAACTTCTTCGAGACCAGAGTCACCGAGTACCAGACCGCCGGCTCCCTGGACTGGGATTGAGCATGCGCGCGATCCAGGTTACCAGCCACGGCGGTCCCGAGGTGCTCGGCACGACCGACCTACCCTTGCCCGAGCCGGGCTCAGGCGATGTCCGGATCAGACTCCAGGCTGCCGGCGTCAACTTCATCGACATCTACCAGCGCTCCGGCCTGTACCCCATCGAGCCGCCGTTCACTCCCGGCATGGAGGGTGCCGGCGTGGTGGACGCGGTTGGTGGCGATGTCACCGAGGTCGCCGCCGGGGCGCGGGTGGCGTACGCCATGACCGTCGGCTCCTACGCCGAGTACGCCATCGTGCCCGCCGCCGCGGTGGTGGAACTGCCGGACACCGTCTCCACCCGACTCGGGGCGGCGGTGTTCCTGCAGGGGCTCACCGCGCACTACCTGGCGGTGAGCACGGTGCCGCTGCAGCCCGGCAGCACGGCGCTGGTGCACGCCGCCGCCGGCGGCGTCGGGCGGCTGCTGGTGCAGGTCGCCAAGCGCCGCGGGGCCACCGTGCTGGCGACCGTGTCCAGCGCCGAAAAAGCCGCCATGGTGCGCGCGCTCGGCGCCGACCAGGTGCTGGACTACGCCGACTTTGCCGCCGCGGCACGGCGCGCAACCGGCGGTGCCGGCGTCGACGTGGTCTACGATTCGGTCGGCAGCGCCACCTTCGACGGCTCGCTGGAGGCGCTGCGCCGGCGTGGCCACCTGGTGAGCTACGGCCAGTCCAGCGGTCCGGTCACCGACTTCCAGCCGGCCAGGCTGTCGCAGGCCGGTTCGCTCTACCTGACCAGACCGACGCTGGCCGACTACATCGCCGACCGCGACGAGCTGTTGGCGCGCAGCCGCGAACTGTTCGCGTGGATGGCGGCCGGCGAGCTGGACGTGCTGGTTCACCGCGAGTACCCGCTGGCCGAGGCGGCCGCCGCGCATCGGGCGCTGGCCAGCCGGGCCACCACCGGCAAGCTGCTGCTCATACCGTAACCCCGCAGCGGGCCGGGAACGCCGGCGCCTGGAGCCGGCCGTAGCAACTGGCTGTTTGAAGATTCACCACGGCCACTCCGTGACCCGGAAGACCATGAACTGCGTATGGGGCAGTGCACGGTGGCCGCTGATTTCGTTAGTGCTGCGGAAAGGACTTGAACCTTCACGGGCAAAACGCCCACTAGCCCCTCAAGCTAGCGTGTCTACCAATTCCACCACCGCAGCGGGACCCTCACGGTGGCCCATTGCCGCCGTTCCTGTCAATGGTCCGCTTGCAGCACGGCGGCGCATCCGGTACGTTTCCGTCTTTCCCCATGGATCACACCGCGCATCTACTCGGACGCTCACTGCTCACGCTGAGCGACTTTTCCGCATCCGACATCCGCCTGCTGCTGGACCTCGCCCGCCAGGCCAAGGCCGACCGCCGCGCCGGCCGCGTTCAGCAACGGTTCCGCGGCCGCTCGCTGGCGCTGCTGTACGAGAAGCCCTCGACCCGTACCCGCTGCGCGTTCGACACCGCGTTCGGCGAAGAGGGCGGCCACCCGGTGTTTCTCACCGGCCAGGAGATCCACCTCGGCGAGAAGGAGTCCCTGGAGGACACGGCCCGGGTTCTGGGCAGGATGTTCGACGCCATCCAGTTCCGCGGCTTTCAGCAACAGACGGTGGAGGTGCTCGCCAGCTATTCCGGCGTGCCGGTCTACAACGGTCTCACCGACACCCGCCATCCGACCCAGGTGCTCGCCGATCTGCTCACCCTGGAGGAACACCACGGAACGCTCGCCGGCTTGAAGCTGGCGTACGTCGGCGACTGTCGCAACAACATCGCGAGCTCGCTGATGATCGGCTGTGCCCTGATGGGCCTGCAGTTCGTGGCCGTCGGGCCGCACGAGCTGGCGCCCGCCGCCGACCTGATGCAGCAGTGCCGGGACTACGCCGCGGGCAGCGGCGGCAGCGTCGTTAGCGGGGCCGATCCCGAGCTGGTAGCCGGGGCCGACGCGCTCTACACCGACGTCTGGGTGTCGATGGGCGAAGAGGCGAAGGCAGCGGAGCGGCTGCGCCTGCTGCGCCCCTACCAGGTCGACCGCGCCCTGCTGGCGCGCACCGGAAACGACGCCTGCCGGTTCATGCACGACCTGCCGGCGGTCAAGGGCAACGAGGTGACCGAGGAGGTGTTCGAAGGTCCTGCCTCGGTGGTATGGGACCAGGCCGAGAACCGCAAGCACACGGCCAAGGCGGTGCTGCTGGCCACCCTGGCGCTGGCCGCATGAGCGGCTGTCTGGACCGCGTGCCGCCGGCGCTCCGAGCCGCCGGGCTGGAGGGGTGGCTGTTCTACAACATCTACCATCGCGACCACGTGGCCGATGCCATCCTCGGCGTCGCGCCGGAGACCATGAACACCCGTCCCTGGGCCTGCCTGGTGCGTGCCGACGGCACGGTGCAGCGCATCGTTCATGCGATCGAGGCACAGGTGCTCGACCAGGTGCCGGGGCCGGTGGCGCGCTACGCATCGCGTGACGAGTTCCTGCAACGGCTGCGCGCCGCCTGCCGCAGCCGCCGGCCGCTGGCCCTGAACTATTCCGCAACCATCCCCGCCCTGTCGCTGGTGGATCACGGCCTGGCCTCGCTGCTGCAGCAGCTCGCCATTCCCACGGTGTCGGCGGAGATCCTGATTCAGCGCGTGCTCGGCGTGTTGGACCGTGCGGCGCGCGCCAGTCACGACCGTGCCGCCACGGCGCTGCGGGCGATCGTGGCAGCGACCTGGCAGCGGCTGGCGCAGCACCTGCGCAGCGCCACCCCGGTGAGCGAAGGGATGGTCCGCGACTGGATCGGCGACGGCTTCCGGGAGCATGGCCTGGTGACCGAGGAGCCGCCGCTGGTGGCAGCCGGCGCCAACAGCAGCGATCCTCATTACCAGCCGGCCGGCGCCGGCGCCCCGATCGCGCCGCGGCAACTGGTGCAGTTCGACCTGTGGGCCAAGGAACCCGCTCCCGGCGCGGTCTACGCCGATATCTCATGGGTGGCCTACACCGGTAGCGCGCTGCCGGCGGAGATCGCGGCCACCTTCGGCGCCGTGTGCGCCGCCCGCGACGGCGCCGTGGCGCTGATTCGCGAGCGCCTGCGCCGGGCGGCCCCGGTCAGCGGTGCCGAGGTGGACCGCCACGCCCGCACCATCCTGCAGCAGCAGGGATTGCTCGCCCACGTCCGGCACCGCACCGGCCATGCCATCGATACGCGGCTGCACGGCATCGGCGTCAATCTCGACGCGGTCGAGTTCCCCGATCCGCGCCCGCTCCTGGACGGCTCCTGCTTCTCCATCGAGCCCGGGGTGTACCGCCGGGAGTACGGCATGCGCAGCGAGATCAATGCCTACGTCCAGGACGCCGAGCTGGTGATCTCCGGGGGCGCCCCGCAACGGGCACTGCTGCTCCCATGACGGCGGCGACACCCGCGGCCGTGCTGGCGGCGCTGCAGGCGGCCGACGCGCTGGTGCTGGTGGGGCACGAGGAACCGGACGGGGACTGCATCGCCTCCCAGCTGGTGCTGGGCGAGTTCCTCGCCGGCAGCGGGAAACGGGTGGGGCTGTACTCGGCGGGGCCGTTCAAGCGCCACGAGATTCGCGCCTATGAGCCGCGCTTTCGCCGCGTCATAGAGGCGGAGATGCTGCTCAGGAAGCCGGTCGCGGTGTTGCTCGACTGCGCCGATCCCGAGCGCACCGGCAGCCTGGCGCCGCAGCTCGCCGGCCTGCCCTCGGTGGTGATCGATCATCACGTCGCGGCGCCGCCCGAGTCCGGCGCCGTGCCCTACGGCGACATCCGGTTGGTGGATCCCGCCGCGCCCGCCACCGCCTACCTGGTGCAGCTGATCGTGGAGGCCGCGGGCGCCGAGCTGAGCCGCGCCCAGGTCGAGTTGCTGTTGTTCGGCCTGTGCACCGACACCGGCTTCTTTCGCCATGTCGCGGCGGGCCACACGGCGGCGTTCCAGGCCGCGGCCCGGCTGGTTGCCCGTGGTGCCAATCCGCGCGCCACCTACCAGAGCATCTACGGCGGACGCAGCTTCGCCCAGCGGCGGCTGCTCGGCGTCCTGTTGCAGCGCACCGAGCAGCATGCCGGCGGACGGGTGCTGTTCACCTGGCAGTCGCGGCGCGACCTGCAGGAGTTCGGCGCACCCCCGGCCAGCCACGACGAGCTCTACGACCTGCTGCGTACCGTCGCCGACAGTGACGTGGTCGCGTTCGTGCGCGAGAAGCCCGACGGCGGCTGCTCGGTCAGCCTGCGCTCCGGCCCGCTGCTCGACGTCGCCAGCGTGGCGCGGGAATTCGGCGGCGGCGGACACCGGCAGGCGGCCGGCTTCACCTGGCACAGCACCGTCGCCGCGCTGCGCAGCGCGCTGCTGCCGCGCCTGACCGCCGCCACCGCCGCCTCCGCATCGCTAGTGTAAACAATTGTAAAGCCGGGCCGCTCAGCCGGTCCCGAGGCCACCCGGTGTTGGCACGCCGCTTGCTTACCAGGAGGTGGAGGTACCTGGTACATGCGGAACCATCATCCCGGGTGGAGTGAGCGCGTGCTCACCTGCCAACGCACCGGAGAGGGCCGCCGCGCCCTGCTGGACGAATTGGCCACCTACACCTATCGCTACCCGCGGCGCAAGCTGCCGACCCTCGACGAGGACGCCCCCGGCGAGTTCTACCTGTTCTGTCACGACAAGCTGGAGCAGCTCATCGTGCGCTTCCGCGACCGCGGCAAGCCGTTCGAGCACTACCTGAACTCGGTCCTGAGCTGGCAGCTGCGCAGCTTCCTCGCCAAGCGCCGCGATTCCGAGCACGCGTGGCAGACCGCGCTGCGCAGCCGGCTCTGGGACGAGCCGGAGGCGGCGCAACCGCCACCCGCGGCGGCACCCGCGCGGCGCCCGCAGCGGCGCGGGCAGAGCAACGTCCGACCGTTCCCCGGCGCGGCCGCGGCACCGCTTCGCGGTGGCCACCACCCCCGGGGCCAGGCGCCACCCGCGGCCGTCTCGGAAACGGCGCGGCGCCGGCTCCTGTACGGCGTGCTGAAGACCGGCCACCACCTGGAGGAACGCCAACTCGCGGCCGCGGCCCAGACTCTCGGCTGCGAGCTGCCGCGCCTTCGGTTCCTGATCGAGCAGCTGCGGCGCGGCCGGGCCGCAGCCCACCGGCGCCTGCACCTGCTGCGGGAACGCCGCAACCGCGCCTTCGCCCAGCTCCAGCTCTGGTCGGCCGCCGCCCACCAGGCGGTAGACGGCGGCCACCACCGGGCCCACGCCCTCAAGCGCGCCGCACGCCATCGCCGCGCCGTCGAAACCGCTCAGGCGGAGATCTCGCGGGTGCGCGTGGCTCCCAGCAACCGGGAGATCGCAGCGCTGCTGGGAATCCCCAAGGGCACGGTCGACACCGGGCTGTACTGGTTGCGCCGGCAGTCTGCCGCGGACTACGCTCGGGCGGATGGAATTGGCGCTGGCGAGCAACAATCCGCATAAGGTCGCCGAGGTACGGCGTATCCTGCACGGCATCACGGTACGCACGCCGGCGGAGCTCGGCGTGCAGTTCTCGTTCGACGAAACCGGCTCCAGCTACGACGAGAACGCGCTCGGCAAGGCGCGCCACCTGTACCGCCTGCTTGGCGTGCCGACCCTGGCCGACGACTCCGGCCTGGCCGTGGCGGCGCTCGGCGGCGCGCCGGGGGTCCGCTCGGCGCGCTTCGCGCCTGCGGGCACGCAGCTGGACGATGCCGGCCGCTGCGCCTACCTGCTGTCGCTCATGGGCAGCGGCGGCGATCGCTCGGCGGCGTTCATCTGCTGCCTGGCGCTGATTCTGGACCCGCACCGGCTGCTGCTGGTGCAGGAGGCGGTAACCGGTGAAATCACCGACCAGGTCCGGGGCACCCGGGGCTTCGGCTACGATCCGCTATTCCTGCTGCCCCACCTCGGGCGTACCATGGCGGAGCTCAGTGGGGAGGAGAAGGACCGCGTCTCCCATCGCGGGCGCGCGCTGCGCCGCGCCCGGCGGCTGTTCGAAGCGCCCTGACCGGGCGCTCAGGCGCCGCCGCGCAGCAGGCTGGTGAGAAAGGAGAGCCCGACGAAGGTGCCAATGGCACTGCCGACACTGGAGAGGAAGAACACCGCCAGCACGTGAGTCACCCGGTTGCGCAGGATGCCGCGCAGGCTGGTCACGTCCTGCGACAGGTTCTCGAAGTCCACCACCCGCGGCTTGCGCACGAAGGCCTGCACCAGCCCGGCGACCAGGCCGACGCCAATGGTGGGGTTTATCGAGGTGATCGGCGCAGCCGCGAACGAAGACAGCACCGTCACCGGGTGGGCCAGTGCCAGCAGCGCGCCCAGTGCCGCGAAACTGCCGTTCACCAGCACCCACTGGGTCAGCTTCTCGATGGTCATCTCGGCGCCCGCGCGCAGGAACCCGTATCCCACCAGCGCCACGAACAGCGCCGGGATGCTCCACGGCAGCAGCCGCCCCACCACGCCGCGCGGCGGTACGTGGTCGAGCTCGGCCAGCTCTTCCGCGCGCGGCGCCCGGCGCGCATAGAGCGCCAGCCAGCGCTCGATCCCGGGTACGTGCCCGGCGCCCACCACCGCCACCGTCCGCACGCCGCCGGCCGCGAAGATGCGTGCCGCCAGGTAGCGGTCGCGCTCGTCGATCAACACCTCCTTCACCTGCGGCAGGTACTCGGCCAGCTCCTCCAGCATGTTCTGCAGCGCGCCCTTCTCCTTCAGCGCCTCGATCTGGGCCGGCTCCAACTCCTCGTTGGAAAACGCTCCGGCGAGCAGCGCGGCGAGCAGCTTGAGCCGCCCCCACAATCGCGACCGCCGCCAGGCGCGGCGCAGCGTCACCTGGATCTCCCGGTCGCAGAGCACGAACGGAACCTCCGCGGCCTCGGCAGCGGCGACCGCGGCCGCCATCTCGGCACCCGGCTGCACCCCCAGGTCGAGGCCCAGCCGGCGCTGGAACGAGTGCAGCACGATGTTGGTGAGCAGCAGAAACCCCTTGCGCTGCTTCAGCACGCGGCGAATGTCGAGCTCCATCCAGTTGCGCTGCTGGCTGATGGTGGCGTGGCGGCCGGCATCCAGCTCCACGCAGACACAGTCCGGCTGCTGCGTGGCGATCGCCTCGCGCACGTCCCGGACGCTCTGCTCGGACACGTGAGCGGTACCCACGAGCAGCACTGTACGCTCCCCAAGCGTGACCGTCTTCGTCATGGTCTTGCGCCCCGTAAAATAACCCTTTCGAGCGACTTGTCGCTATCCTGGTGCGGTGCTATCATGAATCAAGCGCTCCCTTGTGAACAACTTATGGATAACTTTCCGGTCCAGGATCGGCTCCCGAACCTTGCCGGAATCATGGAGGCAAACGCTCACTTCGTGCTGGCAAAGATTCCGGATCGTTCCAAATAAATCATTATGATGTATAGAATTATAGAAATGAATGCGAAACTCACCGTAAGTACTGACCGGACAAGGAACTGCACCCCGGGTGAGGCAACTCGAACAAGCGTTCCACTTTTTCTTGTGGATAACTTGTTTACAACTTGGCATCGGAGAGGTGGTTCACAGCCTCTGCCGGCGGTAATCGGATCTCTCCGCGAAAGGAGCGCCTAAAATGGCTGAACGCGACTACGAGGCGTTCTGGAACGAAGCCCGGAACCGAATTCGCGATGCCATCACCAACCAGGAGTATGACACCTGGTTGCGCAACATGGAATACAGCGACTCCGACTCCGGGGTGATCAAGCTCGCGGTGCCCTCCACGTTTCATCGCGACCAGGTGGCGCAACGGTTTCAGCCGGCACTGGAGCGGGAGCTGGCGGACCTGTCGCCGCAGCCCCTGAAGCTCTCACTGGTAGTGGCCAACGGTACCTATCCGGCCGCGCCGGCCAGCGCGCCGCGGCCGGAGCCGGGCCCACCCGCGGCGGTCGCGTCGGCGGCGGAGCCACCCCTCCCGGTGCCCCACAGCCAGCTCAACCCCTACTACACGTTCGAGCGCCTGGTCGAAGGGGAGAGCAATTCGCTGGCCCTGAACGCCGCCCTCGCGATCGCCAAGAACCCCGGACGCGCCTACAACCCGTGCCTCGTCTACGGCGGTGTCGGTCTCGGCAAGACGCACCTGCTGCAGGCGATCGGCAACGCCGTACACCTCTCGCTTCCGGATCTCAAGGTGGTCTACGTCACCGTGGAGACCTTCACCAACGAGTTCATCCAGTCGATCAAGGAGAAGACCGGACACCGGTTCAAGAACCGTTACCGCTCGGCGGACCTGCTGCTGATCGACGACATCCAGTTCCTGCAGGGCAAGGTGGAGACTCAGCAGGAGCTGTTCCACACCTTCAACGCGCTCTACGACGCCAACAAGCAGATGGTATTCAGCAGCGACCGCCCGGTGTCGGAGCTGATGGCGCTGCCCGACCGTCTCATCAACCGCTTCGAGCGTGGTCTCAACGTCGATCTGCATCCCCCGAGCTACGAGACCCGCAGCGCCATCGTCAACCGCAAGATCGAGGAGCGCGGCTTCGTCCTCGACAACAGCGTCATCGACCTGATCTGCCGCAACATCATCACCAACGTGCGCGACCTGGAGAAGGCTCTCACCAAGCTGGCCGCCTACTCGGAGTTGATGGGGCGCACCATCACCCTCGAGATCGCGCAACGCGAGCTGCAGGACTTCTTCTCCAAGCCGGAACACCTCAGCATCAGCATCGACTCCATCCAGCGCGCCGTGTCCGCCTACTACTCGCTCACCCCGGCCGACCTGAAGGGAAAGAAACGCACCCAGGCCATCGCCTTCCCACGGCAGGTAGCGATGTATCTGGCGCGCTCCCTGACCAAGTTCTCGACCACGGAGGTGGGCATCGAGTTCGGCGGCCGGGACCACACCACCGTGATGCATGCCTGCCAGCGGGTCGCGGCACGGCTCAAGACCGACGCCACCCTGGAGACCAGCCTGCAGAAGATCACCAACGCAATCCGCGAGCGAAGCGTCGCCTGACCGCGTGAGCCTGCCGTCGGGATAACGTGTGGGTACACCGTGGACAACCCGGTAACCGCGTCGCGCGCGGCCGGCTTTCCCGTCCCGATGTGTATAACCGGACCTTTCGCCAGTCCTGCTGTGGAAGTATAATTATTTCATATACATATAGTTACATCCATTTTGCACATATCCACCGGAGTTACTACCATTACTACCGAGAGTATTCAATGAAGGGGTCAGCATCATGAAGTTCATCTGTGAACGGGAAGCGATCTTGCGCGAGGTGGCGAATGCCTACGAGATCGTATCGGCACGCAACTCGCTTTCCATCCTCTCCAACGTGTTGCTGCTGGCGTCCGAGAAGACCCTGACCATTCGAGCGACCGATCTCAAGGTGAACTACGAGTCGGCATTGCCAGTCGAGGTAACCACGCCGGGCAGCATCACCGTGTTCTGCGACAAGCTGCATGGGATCCTGCGGTCATTGCCCGACGGTGAGATCGAGTTTGAGCAGCGCGACGACATGGTGCTGCGCATCAGTCCGGTGTTCAAGAATATCCGCTTCCAGCTCAAGGGCATCTCGGCGGACAAGTACCCGCCGTTCCAGGGCGCGGACGTGGAAGGCAGCTTTCCGGTCGCGAAGCAGGATCTGATCGAAATGATCTCGCATACCCTGTTCGCGGTATCCGACGATGAGACGCGCTACTTCATGAATGGCGTCTACCTCGAGAAACAGGGTGATCACATTACCATGGTGGCTACCGACGGACGCCGCCTGGCATACGCGTCCAAGAGCATGGAAAGCAGCGTGACCGACTTCAAGGGGGTGATCATCCCGCCCAAGCTGCTCAACATCCTGCGCCGGCAGGCACCGCGCGAGGGGGAGTTCCTGGTCGCCGTGAACGAGCGCGAGTTCCACGTCAGGTACGACTCGCAGCGGTTGGCCTCGAACCTGATCGACGCCCAGTTTCCGAATTACCAGCGGGTGATACCGGATCGCCAGGAATACCGCCTGATGATCGATCGCGCTGCCTTCGAAGAGGGATTGCGACGGGTGGCCCTGCTGGTCGAGCAGAAGTCGCGCCGCATCTACCTGGAGAGTCAGCCCGACAACCTGGTGATCCGCTCCAGCGAGGGCGAGATCGGTGCGGCGCGCGAGGAGATCGGGTGCGAGTACCAGGGGCCTGAGCTGGTGCTGGCGTTCAACTACGAGTACCTGTTGGAGCCGTTGCGCGAGATGAGCACCGACCAGGTGGTCCTGGAGTTCACCGACACGGGCAAGGCACTGTCGCTGAAACCGGAGCCGGAAGGCGACTTCTTTCACATCGTGATGCCGATGCAGGCGAACTGAACTCCTCCCTTGGGTCTGCTGGCACTGCGGCTGACCGAGTTCCGCAACATCCGGGCGCTGCGGCTGGATCTGGAGGGGCGCGACGTGTTCCTGGTCGGCGACAACGGTCAGGGCAAGACCAACTTCCTGGAGGCGGTGTACGTGCTGTGTTACGGTGCTTCGTTCCGCACCCGCAACGACCGCGACCTGATTGCCAACGGGGTACCGGAGACCACGCTCTGGGGCCGGCTCAGCGCCGAGGGCGAGGAACGCGGGGTCGGCGTGGCGCTGGCGCGCGGCGACGGCAAGCGCATCGCCATCGACGGCAAGCGGATCCGCGACCGCGCGCGGCTGATCGAGTTTGCACCGGCGATTGCATTCACGCACGAGGACCTGCGCTTCATCGACGGCGACCCCGAGCGGCGCCGCAGCCTGTTCGACCACACCCTGTCGCTGTTCGATCCGATGTTCATCGACGTGCTGCGCCGCTATCGGCGTGCCCTGCGCGGGCGCAATGCGCTGCTGCGAGCCGCCGACACGGCCCACGTCGAGATCTTCGACCCGGTCCTGGCAGCGGCGGGGGTGGAGATACAGCGGCGCCGGGCGCGGTTGTGTGACGAGTTCAGCGAGGTGTTCTCCGAACTCTGCGCGACGATCGGCGGCATCGCCACCGCGCAGATGGAGTATCGTCCTTCGTGGCGCGGGGTGACGGCGGCGGAGGAGGCGCAGGGGCTGCTGCAGCAGCAGCGGGAACGCGATCTGCAACTGCGCACCACCACCAGTGGGCCGCACCGTGACGACGTGCTGTTCACCATGGAGCGGGCGCGCTTCGCCGCCCAGGGATCGACCGGCCAGAAGCGGCTGGCATCGCTGGTACTGCGGGTGGCGCAGGCGCAGTTCTTTCAGCGCACCACCGGGCGGCGGCCGATCCTGCTGCTCGACGACGTGCTGCTGGAGCTGGACGCCGGCAAGCGCGAGCGGTTCCTGGAGCAGCTTCCCGCCTACGATCAAGCCTTCTTCACGTTCCTGCCGGATGAACCCCACCAGCGCTACGGCGGCGAGCGCACCCTGAGGCTGGCGGTGGCGGCCGGCAATTTCGCACCATGTACCGAGCCGCTGACCTGCTGAAGGAGGTACTGGCGCGGGCGGGGGTCGACCCGCAGGCGCCACAGGCGCTGCTCTACCGGTTGTGGGACGAACTGCTGGGTGCGGATCTGGCCGGCAGTGCGTGGCTGCGCGACGTCCGCCGCGGGCGCCTGGAGGTGGAGGTGGACCATCCGGCGCGGCTGCAGCTGGTGCGCATGCGGCAGCGGGAGATCCTGCGGCGCGTGCGCCGGCGGTTCCCGGAGCTGGCGGTGACCGGGCTGCACGTGGTGGTCGCGAGTCGACCCGCGGGCGAGCGCGAGCGCGGCCCCGCCACCGCGCTCCCCGGCCCGGCTCCGCTGGAGCCGCGGGAGGCGCAGGAGCGGCGTCGCATTGACAAGAGCGGACCTGAATCCGTATACTCGCAGGACTGAACGGCACCGGCGCCAGCCGGATTCAAGGACCTCATGAAACGTACCTACCAACCAAGTCGCACCCGGCGGCGGCGGCGCTTTGGGTTCCGTGAGCGCATGCGTACCCGCAGTGGGCGCCTCATTCTCAAGCGCCGGCGGCGCAAGGGGCGCACCAAGCTCTCGGTTTCCGATGAGAAGAAGCCTTACTGAGCGGGAGCGGGCGCTTGACGCAGCAAGCTCCCGGTCTCGGCTGAACCAGGGCCTTGCCAAAAGGGATCGGGTCACCGACCCGCGCCAGGTGCGGGCGCTCTACCGCGCACCCGCGACGCCGCGGCGCAGCGGCCTGCGGGTGTACTTCCAGCCCAACGGCTGCGCCCGCAGCCGCGTGGTGGTGTGCCCGAGCCGTGGATTCGCCAGCGCGCCGGCGCGCAACCGGCAGCGGCGCCTGGTCCGCGAAGCCTACCGCCTGCTCAAGCATCGCATCACTCCGGGGTATGACCTGCTGCTGCAGGTACGGCCGCGCCGGCACGAGCTCGGTTTCCGGGCCGCGGGAGGGGTGCTCGCCAGGCTGCTGGGCGATGCCGGGCTGTTGCGCAGTGTGTGATACCCGGACAGACGCCAGGCGCGGCGCTGCTGCCGGCAGCCTGCTGACGGTGGCGATCCGTCTCTACCAGCAGTTGCTGTCGCCGCTGCTGCCGGCGAGTTGCCGCTACCATCCGACGTGCTCGCAGTACACCCTGGAAGCGATCCGCCTCCACGGCGCGGTGCGCGGGATCAGCCTCGGCCTGCGCCGCATCCTGCGTTGCCATCCGTTCCACCGCGGCGGCTACGACCCGGTGCCGGCGCCGCAGCGCGCTGCTCCCCGCGACACCGGCAAGGGCTGATCCCGGCACGCACATGGATCGCAGGACCCTTATCGCCGTCGGCCTCTCGGTGGTCGTCATCGTCGGCAGCCTGCTGATACAGACGTTCCTGTTTCCCGCGCCGGACGATGCGCTGGGCCTCGGCAGTGCGCCGGCGACCGAGAGCGGCGAGCCGGCCACGGCCACCGCCGCCAGTGCCGACATCTTCGCCCCGGTCGCCAGCACCGTGAAGGCGTCGGGGGAGGATACGCCGGTGGGGAGCCGGCTCATCACCAAGGAGACCGACCTGTTCTCGCTGGTGTTCTCCACCGCCGGCGGCGACCTGACCTCGATGCGGCTGAAGCAGCATCACGACGTGGATGGCACCGATGTGGAACTGGTGTTGCGCCCGGAGCAGCATCATTTCTTCACTATCGCGTTCGGCAGCTTTCGCACCCGGCCGGTGGATGCCGTATTCAGCTTCCAGGAGATCGACAATTTCACCTGGCGCTTCACGCGCGAGCTGCTGGCCCCCGACGGCGTGCCGTTCACGCTCACCAAGACCTATACGTTTCCGCCCAACTCCTACCTGTTCGAGCTGGAAATCCAGATCGAGAACAGTGCCAACGAGCTTCCCAACCTGGACTTTCACGGCAGCGCCTATACGCTCGCAATCGGGCCTCAGATCGGCCCCCCCTACGAGGCTCTCGATGGGCGCAACGAGTTCCGCAACTTCCGCAACTACGAGGACGGCAGGGCGCGCAACCAGAAGATGCGCCGGGAGCC
The DNA here is from genome assembly GCA_965203905.1 of Spirochaetia bacterium. Lineage (GTDB taxonomy): Bacteria > Spirochaetota > Spirochaetia > SZUA-6 > Bin103 > Bin103. The sequence goes on from CBDBDQ010000005.1 coordinate 1,506,710, forward strand.
GGTGCTGGCGGCCACCAAGCGGGTCACCTGGAGCGCCATTACCGGAAAGTATTTCTCCGTGATCGCGGTTCCCGATGCCACCCTGTATACCATTACCTACGACAGCCGCAAGGATCCGGAGCTGATCCAGCGCTCCGCCCTCCACTTCAGCCGCCCGCTCATCACCAGCTCCAAGAACGTGGACACGTTCCGCTTCTACGCCGGTCCGCTCAAGCGCGAGATTCTGAATCGTTACAACGATCCCGCCAACGACCCGTTCGGCATCGGCAACTACCACTTCGAGGAAGCGGCACGGACCAATCCCATCATCGGCTGGCTGGCCAACATCCTGCGCTTCTTCCTCGATTTCTTCTATCGCCTCATCCCCAACTACGGGGTGGCGATCATTCTCCTTACGGTGCTCATCAAGATCCTGTTCTTTCCCCTTACCCAGAAGAGCTTCGAGTCCACCAGCAAGATGTCGATGCTGAGTCCCAAGATCGAGGAACTCAAGAAGAAGCACCAGGGGAAGCCTGAGAAGTTGAACCAGGAGATGATGGCGCTGTACCGCAAGGAGGGCGTCAACCCGGTGGGCGGCTGCCTCCCGTTGCTGCTGCAGATGCCGATCTTCTTTGCGCTGTTCGAGCTGCTCAACAACGCCTTCGACCTGCGCGGGGCACCGTTCATCTCGCCGTGGATCGGAGACCTGTCGGCACCGGAGAGCTTGCTGCCGTTCGGGTTCACCATTCCGCTCCTGAACTGGGACGAGCTGCGCATCCTGCCGTTCCTGATGCTCGGAACGACGCTGCTGCAGTCGCGCATATCGCAGAACCCCGGTGCCACGCAGACGCAGATGAAGATGATGATGTACGCCATGCCGATCTTCTTCTTCTTCATCCTGTACAGCATGCCGTCCGGGCTGGTGATCTACTGGACCATGCAGAACGTGCTGTCTATTGCTCAGCAACTCTACATCAACGACCGCCGCCGACGGGCCGGACCGGATCGCGGAGGGGCGACGGCGGGACGTGGCCCGCGCGGGAAGCCGCGCTAAGCAGGAGATGAGTGTTATGGCCGAACGAGAGTATGAGGGTCGCACGGAGGAGGAGGCGATCGACAAGGCGATCGAAGCGTTGGGTCTCACCGAAGACGAGATCGACGTGGAGGTGGTAGAGGCGCAGCGACCCGGGTTTCTGAAGGGAGGCAAGGTTCGGATTCGGGTGCACCTGGCGGACGATGAGGATGCGCTGCCGGAACTGGAACCGGAAACCGAGCTGGAGCGGCAGACCATCGAATTCGTCACCGCGTTGCTGGAGAAGGCGAGCCTGCCCGCGGATGTCCGCATCGACCATCGCGAAGCCGGGCGGTTGACCCTGGAGATCCTGAGCGACGACCCGGCGATCGTAATCGGCAAGCACGGCAGCACCCTGGAGTCGCTGCAGTTGATCACCAACATCCACGTCGGCCGGATCAACTCCGAGGGCGAGCCGGTGCGCGTCGTGCTCGATACCGAGGACTATCGTTACCGCCGCGAGCAGAGCCTCTTGCGGATGGCAAACCGGGTGGCGCACGAGGTCCGCCGGACCGGGCGGCCGCGCCTGCTGGCGCCCCTGAACCCATTCGAAAGACGCCTCATTCACACCGCGTTGGGAGAGATGGGCGGGGTTTCCACGGAGAGCGAAGGCGACGGTCTGTACAAGCAGATTCGGGTTTCCTATCACGGCGAGCGCTGAGCCTTCGGCGGCCGCGGGCAGGCCGCGAAGGGAAGCCTTCGAACACCGCAACAGAGTCCGCTTTCGGTCCCGAAACAGGCTCCGATCAGGCCCGCCGGGGTTTACAGCAAATACCCATTCGTGCTATAATTATCAGTGTCGGGGGGTTCCCGTAATGTACCATCACCTGGGCAGTTAGCGTGCCCATAACGGCGCCCTCGAAAGGCTTTGGGCGGGCGCTGAACAGGTGCCGACGGGAGCTGGAGAGGGCAGCGCGGTCGCGCGCTCGAAAAGCGCCGCCGACGCGGCCGCATTGAGATAAGTGCCGATATTAGGGGGAGGGGACAAGGAGTCGTATGCAGAGCGAGTATTCGGCCCGCCACATTCAGGTGCTGGAAGGCCTGGAGCCGGTACGCAAGCGGCCCGGCATGTACGTCGGGACGACCGGCCCGGACGGGCTGCACCAGTTGGTGTACGAGGTGGTCGACAACAGCATCGACGAGGCGGCGGCGGGCTTTGCCAGCGCCTTCGAGGTGACCCTCGAACCGGGCAACGTGGTGACGGTGCGCGACGACGGGCGCGGCATCCCGGTGGACGAGCACCCCACGGAGAAGGTCAGCGCACTGCAGGTGGTGATGACCACGCTGCACGCGGGCGGCAAGTTCAACAACCGCAACTACGCGGTCTCCGCGGGCCTGCACGGCGTCGGCGTCTCGGTAGTCAACGCACTGGCGGAGTGGTGCTGGGTGGAGGTGCACAAGGAAGGACGGATCTACCGCCAGTCCTACCGCCGCGGGGTGCCGGACGGCCCGGTGACGGCTACCGGCACCACCGACGTCAGCGGCACCGTGACCTCGTTCCTGGCGGATGCCGCCATCTTCGAGACCATCGAATACTCGTTCGACGTGCTGACCAACCGGCTGCGCGAGCTGGCGTTCCTCAACAAGGGGATTCGCATCACCCTGCGCGACCGCCGCGGGGAGGAGCCGCGCGAGCACGTGTTCGAGTTCGCCGGCGGCATCAAGGAGTTCATCCAGTATCTGGACAACAACAAGCAGCGGATCCACCCCGAGCCGGTGCACTTCGCAGGCGAACGTGACCAGGTCGGCGTGGAAGTCGCGCTGGAATACAACAGCGGCTTCAGCGAACAGGTGTTCTACTACGCCAACAACGTCAACAACCGCGAGGGCGGCACCCATCAGGTCGGCTTCCGCGCCGCGCTCACCCGCACCCTCAACGACTTTCTCAGGCGCCACAAGCTGAACAGCAAGCTGGACGAGAACCTCTCCGGCGACGACGTACGCGAGGGCCTGACGGCGGTGGTGTCGGTCAAGGTGCCCGAGCCGCAGTTCGAGGGCCAGACCAAGGCCCGGCTCGGCAACACCGAGGTACGCGGCATCGTCGAGTCGCTGACCAACGAAGAGCTGTCCCACCACTTCGAAGAGCGTCCGGGGGTGATCAAGGCGATCCTGGACAAGACCATCCTGGCGGCCAAGGCGCGGGTGGCGGCACGCAAGGCGCGCGAGCTGACGCGGCGCAAGAGCTTCCTGGAGAGCACGGGACTGCCTGGCAAGCTGGCCGACTGCGCGGAGAAGGACCCGGAGCGCTGCGAGCTGTACATCGTCGAGGGCGACTCGGCGGGCGGCAGTGCCAAGCAGGGCCGCGACCGCCAGTTCCAGGCGATCCTGCCGCTGTGGGGCAAGATGCTGAACGTGGAGAAGACGCGCATCGACCGGGTGCTGGCCAACGAGAAGCTGATCCCGATCATCACCACCCTCGGAACCGGCGTGAAGGACGACTTCGACTTGGAGAAGCTCCGCTATCACAAGGTGATCATCATGGCGGACGCGGACGTCGACGGCTCCCACATCCGCACCCTGCTGCTCACCTTCTTCTACCGCTACATGACCGAGTTGGTGAACGCGGGCCACGTCTACATCGCCATGCCGCCGCTGTACAAGCTCACCTCCGGCGGGCGCGTGGAGTACGCCTACAGCGACCCCGAGATGGAGGAGGTGCTGGGGCGCCTCAAGCAGGGCCGCAACCACGCCAGCGTGCAGCGCTACAAGGGGCTGGGGGAGATGAACCCGGAACAGCTCTGGGAGACCACCATGGACCCGGCCACGCGCAACATGCAGCAGGTGATGGTGCCCGAGGAGTCGTTCTTCGATCAGCTCCAGGAGGTGGAGGCCGCGTTCACCACCCTGATGGGAGACGCGGTCGAGCCGCGGCGCAGGTTCATCGAGGAACACGCCCTGCTGGCGACCCTGGACGTGTAATGCGGCGCAGACGATTGCAGGGGGGCGCGCGTGGCTGAGCTCACGGGAAAGGTGATCGAGCGGCCCATCGAGACGGAGGTACGCGAGTCGTACCTGACCTACGCCATGTCGGTCATCGTCAGCCGGGCGCTGCCCGACGCACGCGACGGCCTCAAACCGGTGCACCGGCGGCTGCTGTACGCCATGGACGACATGGGCCTGCAGCCGAACCGGCCCTACCGCAAGACCGCGCGCCTGGTGGGGGACGTGCTGGGCAAGTACCACCCCCACGGCGACCAGGCCCTGTACGACGCCCTGGTGCGGCTGGCACAGGACTTCTCGATGCGCTACCCGATGGTGGACGGCCAGGGCAACTTCGGCTCGGTGGACGGCGACCCGCCGGCGGCGATGCGCTACACCGAGGCGCGGCTGGCACCGGTGTCGGAGGCGATGCTGCGCGACATCGGCAAGGACACCGTCGACTTCGTCCCCAACTACGACGACTCGCTCACCGAGCCGTCGGTGCTGCCGGCGGCGTTCCCCTACCTGCTGGCCAACGGGGCCAGCGGCATCGCCGTCGGCATGGCCACCAACATCCCGCCGCACAACGTGGTGGAGGTGGCGCGCGCCACCCTGGCGCTGATCGCCGACCGCAGGCTCACAAACCACGACCTGATGAAGCACGTCATGGCGCCCGATTTCCCCACCGGCGGCATCATCTTCGGCCGCAAGGGGATCGAGGACGCCTACACCACCGGCAAGGGCAAGATCGTGGTGCGCGCACGGGTGGCGATCGAGTCGGTGAGCGGCGGCCGCGAGGCGATCATCGTCAGCGAGCTGCCCTACCAGGTGAACAAGGCCAACCTGATCATCCGCATCGCCGACCTGGTGAAGGAAAAGCGCCTGGACGGGATCGCCGACCTGCGCGACGAGTCGGACCGGCGCGGCATGCGCATCGTGATCGAGATCAAGCGCGGCATCGATCCCAAGATCGTGCTCAACCGGCTGTTTAACCTGACCCAGCTCCAGGACCCGTTCCACGTCAACGCGCTGGCGCTGGTGGGCGGCAAGCCGCAGGTGCTGACCCTGCGCGACATGCTGTGGCAGTTCATCCAGCACCGCAGGAAGGTGGTGACCCGGCGCGCCCGCTTCGACCTGAAGAAGGCCGAGCAGCGCGCCCACATCCTGGAGGGGCTGAAGATCGCCCTCGACAACATCGACGAGGTGGTGCGCATCATCCGCGCCAGCCGCACGGTGGAGATCGCCCGAAACGGCCTGCGCCAGCGCTTCGAGCTGTCGGTGGCACAGGCGCAGGCGATCCTCGACATGCGCCTGCAGCGCCTCACCAGCCTGGAAACGCACAAGGTGGAGGAAGAGCTGGCCCAGGTGCGCAAGCTGATCGGCGAGCTGCGCGAGCTGCTGGCGAGCGAGCAGAAGATCCTGGACGTGGTGAAGAAGGAGACCTCCGAGATCGCCAGGCGCTACGGCGACGACCGCCGTACCGAGATCGTCGAGACCGAGGTCGGGGAATTCAACTACGAGGACCTGATCGAGGAAGAGGACATGGTGGTGGTGATCTCCAACCGCGGCATCATCAAGCGCATTCCCGCCTCCAGCTACCGGCGCCAGATGCGCGGCGGCAAGGGCGCGGGCAGCCGCCTGCGCGGCACCGACTTCATCACCCAGATCTTCATCGGCTCCACCCACGACCACGTGCTGTTCATCACCGACGCCGGCCGCGCCTACTGGCTGAAGGTGCACGAGCTGCCGGACCGCACCCGGCAGACGGTGGGCCAGGACATTCGCGCGCTGCTGCAGATGGAGGACGACGAGGAGGTAACCGCAATCGTCTCCCTGAGCAAGTTCTCTCGCGAGGACTACCTGTTCATGGCCACCGAGCGCGGGGTGGTCAAGAAGGTGCGCACCAGCGACTTCAGCAACGCCAAGCGGCGCGGCGTGGTGGCGATCAACCTCGACCCCGGCGAGAACGGCAACGGCCCCGGCGATCACCTGGTCGCCGCGATGCTCACCGACGGCAAGCGCGACGTGGTGTTGATGGCGGCTTCCGGCAAGGCGCTGCGCTTCGCGGAATCGGAAGTGCGTCCCATGGGGCGCGCCACGCGCGGCGTGCGGGGCATGAAATTGTTGCCGGGCGACCGGATCGTGGGCGCGGCCGCCAACGACGACCACCGGCGCATCTTCATCATCAGCGAAGGCGGCTACGGCAAGTACATGGCGTTCGACGAGTTGACGCCGCACGGACGGGGCACCATGGGCCAGTTCTGCTACCGCCAGCAGGAGAAGAACGGGCCGGTGGTGCACATGATCGGCAGCTATCCGAATGACGACCTGGTGTGCATCACCACCCAGGGACAGGCGGTCAAGCTGTCGCAGCAGGATGTACGCCAGACCGGGCGCAGCGCGGCGGTGGGCGTGCGGATCGTGCGCCTGCGCGCTGGGGACAGCGTGGTCGGCGTGGCGCGCGTGGCCAAGGAAGAGTAAAGACGCCGGCCGCGTATGTAGAGCGTAATTATTTATATAGTAAATAAATATATGCTCAGATAGGGGCTTCGTCGCCTCGGCATCAGCTGGGTCTGTTTGCGGCGGTACGACTACGGGGCAAATTTCCGCCTTCAAGATGGAAGAGATGTGCCCGCCACACGCGCACGAATTCGTGGATGTTTACGTTGCGACAGGTTTGTCAGTAGAAGGGACGAAAATCCAACGTCAATTGCGAAGTGTTTAGGATTGAGGAGGGGTCAGTTTAGCAGCAGTGCAGCGACAACAGTCACCACTACAGCCCAAACCAGGCCTAAGATGAACCGTCTGGTTCCCTTCCTTCTCTCGTTCTCTTTGAACGCCAAGTCGGGTACGTGCCTATCGAGATCTTCCACGTCGGCCTTAAGAGCCTGAAACAGGCGGAGGATCTTTTCGAGGTCGAGGAGGTCGTCGGAACGGCCGTCTTGTAGTAGGGCAGATGCCTCCTCCACTCGTTCCCGTATTTGTGGAATGTTTCGCACCACATCTATGATCGCGATGCCCCTGTACTCCCATTGGAAACGGTTGATGGTGTCGATGACGAAGATTAGGCCCGCTTCCGCAACGTCGTAGATTGCTCGTTCGCAGTGGTCCTTCGCGCGGAAGACATGGTGTTTATTTGAAACCGTCCCAGTCTCGTCGATTGCTTGCAGGATATGGAAACCAGCATAACGCAACTCGTTTATGCTCGGGATTGTTACCTCTCCCGTCAGACGCTCCACTTCTTTCAAAAGGTTCCGCATGCGCGTACAGGTCCCTGACTTGGTGAAGATCGTCAGACTGCATAAGTTGCTGGAAGTAGCGCGTTCTGTTAGTTGGGTTTACGGTTTCGGCTGGTCAAGATTCGTTTGCGACTGGCTTCAATATCCTCTTGAGTGGTATACTGGCCACGGTTCAACCGGACGTTTCCGCGAGATAGTCGTATTACAATCCTGCGTTTGATGCCTTTACGCTGAGCTTCGTCCGCGTAGCGCGCAAGTGATGGGGGAGTAGGATCAGGAAGCAGCCCAAACGCTCGCTTGATTTCCTGAATTACGTTCATTTGGGGAATGTGGCTCCTGTATTCAATAGGATAGGGTCCTAAATTTAGCGCCTTTTTCCGAATCGGCCAACTGCGTGTCAACCCCTAAGGCCGATTCGTTAAGAAATTTTAACACAGTCGAGGTCTGTAGCGTTGTGGCGGCGGTGCACGAGGTGCCCGTGGTGTTGCGATTGGGCCGAGTGCTTGAATGGGACGGTATCGTGTAGTACAAGCGTTGATCGGCAAACCGGAGACGCGCCAAGCCGAACAATGTCGCCGGCGCAGGGTATGGCCACTCGTCTTGGTGGCCTCGCGGACGGAGTGCCGTTTCACGGGAAACTTGACGGTGAAACAAAATGGATCAGGCGTCGATGAGGGGATTCTGGTCGGCATTCTCATCGGCGAAGGACACTTCGGGGGCGACGGCAAGCAGCCGCACGTGACCCTCCGGATGCACGTCGACCACGAGTCGCTGTTTCGCTGGATCGTCACGCGGTTTGGAGGGCGCCTCTACGGGCCCTACCACCACGGCGGGCGCAACTATTTTCAGTGGATGGCTCGGGGCGCCGTCCTGCGCGAGACGATTGTCCCGCTGCTGGACACCTATCTGCACCCGGATCTCGACCGCAGGAGCTACGACCGCTATGTCGCAATGAAGACTCGCTACGGGATCGAGGCGGGCGGATAGTAGCAGCCGTGGCGCAACACCGGCTGCATTCGAGCGGCGATTGCATCCCGGCTGGCTGCGTTGCTCCGACGCCCTGCCAGCCGGACGCCGTGCCGCTCTCGGTGCGACGCCAGGTTCCACCCGGCTGCTGACTGCCAGGAGCGGCTGTCGCCATTGGCGACGAAGACCGCACGCGCCATGGTTCGGGAACCGCAACGGGGGGACGTTTCACGGGAAACCTGACGGTGAAACAACCGCGGCGCATGATGCCAGGTCCCGGAGAGTTTGCGTAAGACGCCGATTCGGGGCTATGTTAGTACCGCATGGGAGGGACGCGGCGGATCGTATTCGCCAATCAGAAGGGTGGGGTGGGAAAAACCACCACCGCCGTCAATCTCGGCGCCGCGATGGCGGCGACCGACAAGCGGGTGCTGCTGGTCGACTTCGATCCGCAGGCAAACTCCTCGACCAGCCTGGGGTGCGACGGCGAGGATGGGGGCATCTACGAGCTGATTACCGGCACGCTCGGCCCGGACGAGGTAATTCAGCACACCGCAGTGGCGGGCCTCGACATGGTTCCCTCCAGCATCAACCTGGCCGGAGCCGCCGTCGAACTGGTAACCGTGGAGCGCCGCGAGTTCTACCTCAGCGATGCGCTGGGTCCGTTGGAGGCGGTGTACGACTACGTGTTCATCGACTGCCCGCCGTCGTTGGGGATCCTGACGATGAACGGCCTCGCGGCGGCTTCCCACGTCATCATTCCCCTGCAATGCGAGTATTTTGCGCTGGAAGGGTTGAGCGAGCTACTGAAGACGATCCGGCGGGTTCAGGGGACTCTGAACCCCGGGCTCAAGGTCGGCGGGATCCTGTTCACCATGTTCGATGCGCGAACCCGCCTGTCCCAGGAGGTGGTCCGCGAGGTCACGGAGTTCTTCCGGCACCAGGTGTTCCGTACCATCATTCCGCGCAATGTGCGCCTGGGCGAAGCACCCTCCTACTCGCAGCCGATTCAGCTCTACGATCCCAAGTGCATCGGAGCACGCAGCTACAACGAGCTCGCCCGCGAGGTATGCCGACATGTCTAAGAACAAGCGCCGCCCCGCGGCCCGCGGAGGCCTGGGCCGCGGGCTCGACGCCCTGATGGGAGACCGCCCCGAGTTGGCACCAACCGGCGGCGGGCCGACCGAGATTTCCCTGGACGAAATCGACGTCAGCGGCAGCCAGCCGCGCCGCCGCTTCGTGGATCAAACGATCGCGGAGCTGGCGCAGTCGATCTCCAGTCACGGCGTGCTGCAGCCGATCCTGGTGGAGCCGGTGGGCGGCCGTTACCGTATCATCGCGGGCGAGCGCCGGTTCCGCGCCGCCAGGCGCGCCGGCCTGCAGCGCATCCCCGCGCTGATCCGCACTTCCACCGATGACGAACGCCTTACCCTGGCGCTGATCGAGAACATCCAGCGCGAGGATCTGACGCCGTTGGAGGAGGCACAGGCCTACCGGCGGCTCATCGACGTGAGCGGCATCAGCCAGGAGGATCTGGCGGCACGGGTGGGCAAGAACCGTTCCACCATCAGCAACAGCCTGCGCCTGCTCGGGCTTCCGGTGCAGGTGCAGGACGCGCTCACCGACGGCACCATCTCGGCCGGCCACGCCCGGGCGCTGCTGATGATCCCCGATCCGGACGAGCGGCAACGGCTGTTTGCGCGTATTGCCCAGTACTCGGTGCGAGAGGCGGAGGCCTACGCGGCACGACTGCGCGAGCGGGAAGAAAAGAGCAGTCCGGAGCGAAACCCCTCAGGCGGCAAGCCGCAGCACTCTGCCGATCCCCACCTGCAAGAGCTGGAGCAGCAGCTGATCGACACCCTCGGCACCAAGGTGACGGTGACCGGCAGCCCGCAACGGGGCAAGATAGAGATTTCATTCTTCTCCGCCGACGACCTCGACCGCATCGGCCAGGCTCTCCTGGGCGGCGTGTAGCCGCCAACTGCCGCGCGAGGAGACCGTGAACAAGCCGAACGTCGTCTACTTTCTGGTCGATGACATGGGCTACGGCGACGTGTCCTGCCTCAACCCACGCGGCAGGATCGCCACGCCTCAGTTCGACCGGCTGGCGCGCGAGGGGATGGTGTGCCGGGACGCCCATTCCAGCTCCGCGGTCTGCTCCCCATCCCGCTACGGCGTGCTCACCGGCCGCTACAACTGGCGCACGACGCTGCAGAAGGGCATCGTGGGTCCCTACGGCCCGCCGCTGATCGACCAGCGGCGGCTCACGGTAGGCAGGCTGCTGCAGCGCCACGGTTATCACTGCGCTGCGATCGGCAAGTGGCATCTCGGGATGGACTGGCCCTTCGCCTCGGAGAAGCGGCCCGGACCGACTTCGGGGTCGGTTGACTGGCCAACCGCGGCGACCGACGATTTTCTGCCGCCGCACTCCAACGAGCAGCCGGCCGCCACCGAGCTGGAGGCGAACGAGCGGCAGCGCGCGCTGTGGCGAGACTTCTTTTCCCGCAGGATCGCGGGCGGCCCCACCACCCGCGGGTTCGACTACTACTTCGGCGTCGATGTCCCCAACTGGCCGCCCTACTGCTTTATCGAGAACGACGCCACCGTCGGCACACCCTCGGAGTTCCTGCCGGAGCGGCTGCTCGGCGACAACCTCGCCAGCCTGCAGGGCCCGGCCATGCCGTACTGGCACTTCGAGCAGCTGCTGCCGACGTTCGCCCGCGCCGCCGACGGCTACATCGCCCGCCGCGCCGCCGAGCGGCAACCCTTCTTCCTCTACCTGCCGATGACCTCGCCGCACACCCCGCTGTCGGTGAACAAGCGCTGGATCGGAGCCAGCGGACTGAACAACCTGTACGCCGATCTGGTGATGGAAACCGACGCCGTGTTCGGACAGGTGCTGGATTCCCTGGAACGTCACGGCGTCGCCGACAATACCCTGGTCATATTTACCAGCGACAACGGCTGCGCGCCCTACATCGGCGTCGATCAGATGGAGGCGCAGGGCCACCATCCGAGTGCCGGGTTCCGCGGCTACAAGTCGGACGCCTGGGACGGCGGCCACCGGGTTCCGTTCATCGCGCGCTGGCCGGGCGTGATCGCGCCGGGGAGCAGCAGCGGCCAATTGGTGTGCCTGACCGATTTGCTGGCCACCTGCGCCGACTTCCTGGACGATCCGCTGCCGGCCACCGCAGGAGAGGACAGCTGTAGCATGCTGCCGCTGTTCCGGGACGCCGACGAGCCGATCCGCGACCACGTGGTGCACCACTCCATCACCGGCAAGTTTGCCATCCGCGACCGGCGCTGGAAGCTGGTGCTGTGTCCCGGGTCGGGCGGCTGGACCCTGAACGACGCCGCCGCGGCCGGCGAGGGGTTGCCGCTGGTCCAGCTCTACGACATGCAGCGCGACCCGGCCGAGCGCCACAATCTGCATGCCGAACGCCCCGCGGTGGTGCGGGAGATGGTGGCGCACTTGAAACGGCTGGTGGCTGCCGGCCGCAGTACGCCGGGTGCGGCGCAGAGCAACGACGCGGCCGTGGACATCTGGAAGGCGGATACCCTGCCCGGCATCGATCCGGCGCGGTTCGACGACTACTGACGCTGGTACGACTCGATCTTTCGCGGCGAAGGGACCGGCACCGACCGCATCCTCGGCACGCCCCCGCTGGACTACTCCCGGATCGATGCGGCGACCTGGCGCGCGGTACGCGCTACCTACTACGGGATGACCTCGTGCCTCGACCACCAGGTCGGGCGCACCGCCGGCCCGGCACTGGATTCCCAGCCACAGGCCGCAGTAGACGGGTCGCGGTAAAGGGAATCTACCAGTCGCGCACCGAGCCGTCGTGACCGAGCGGCGTGGCCAGCGTCTTGTCCTGCACCCGGTAGCGCGCCAGCGCGTCCTCGTCGAACTCGACCCCGAGCCCGGGTCGGTCGGGGACCAGCAGGTGGCCCTCCTCCAGCACCAGCGGGGCCCTCAGCAGCTCGCTCTTGGGCGGTTCCGACTCGCCGGTGTACTCCTGCAGCGCGAAGTTGGGGATGGCGGCGTCCAACTGCACGCAGGCCGCGGTACTGACCGGGCTCAGCGGGTTGTGCGGGATCACCTTCACGTGGCTCGCCTCCGCCAGGGCGGCTACCTTCTTGCAGCCCGACAGCCCGCCGCACAGGCACAGGTCGGGGCGCACGTAGGCCGCGCCCTTCGCCCGCAGCACCTGCTGGAACTCGAAGATGGTGGTGAACCGTTCCCCGGTGGCGACCGGTACGTTGCAGCGGGCCTGGATGTCGCCCATCACCTCCGGACTGTCGGGGAGCATCGGGTCCTCGTAGAAATAGGGGTGGAACTGCTCCAGGCGGCGGCCGAGCCAGATCGACTCGGCAGGATTCATGCGCCGGTGGATCTCGACGCACAGGTCCACCGCCGGCCCCACCGCTTCGCGCACCGCCCCGACGCGGCGCACCGCCTCGTCGGCCCACTCGCTGTACGATCTCTGGCGCGGAAAGTCAAGCCGGAACGGATCGAAGCGTACCGCGGTGAAGCCGGCCGCCACCTTGGCCTGGGCGTCGGCTGCCAGCGCCTCCGCCGTGGCCCCGGCCACGTGCATGTAGCAGCGGATCCGGTCGCGCGTCCTGCCGCCGAGCAGGTCGTAGATCGGCACGCCGAGGCGTTTGCCCTTGATGTCCCACAGGGCGATGTCGATCGCCGCCAGCGCTCCCTGAATCACCGAGCCCATGAAGTGGGACGACCGGTACAGCCACTGGTAGTGGTGCTCGATGCGCGCCGGGTCCTGGCCCACCAGATAGGCGCTCATCACCTCGAGCATGGTCGCCGTGGGGCGCTGCCACCCGTGCACGCCGCCTTCCCCGATGCCGGCCGTCCCATCTTCGCAGATGACCTTGAGCAACAGCCACCGATCCCAGAGGATGGGCTCCAGCGTAGCGATCCTGGTTGCTTTCATGACGCTGGCGGAACAGTATTTCACATCGCGCGGTGGACGGACAGTCGCCCGCGCCGGGCCGGTGCCGGGCCGGACATCGCCGGATACGCCGGACAACAGCCCGGGCGGGCTGATACTTCCCGGCTTTCCCGGAGCGGGAATTGACAACCGGGTGGCGGTCGTCTATATATTGGTTTCTCTGGTAGTGCGCACGCCTCGGAGAGGTGTCCGAGTGGTCGAAGGAGGCGGTCTTGAAAACCGTTGAGCGTTTCGCTCCGGGGGTTCGAATCCCTCCCTCTCCGCGTCGGGGGTGGCCGGCGCCCATTGAGGTCGGTGCGCCCCGCCATGCCGGGAGAGGTGCGAGAGTGGTCGAATCGGGCTCCCTGCTAAGGAGTTGTATTCGCAAGGGTACCGTGGGTTCGAATCCCACCCTCTCCGAACGGCGCGACCTGGTGTCGCGCCGACTCGTGCCCATAGCTCAGTCTGGATAGAGCGTTAGATTGCGGATCTAGAGGTCGGAGGTTCGAGTCCTCTTGGGCACGCAAACCCGGCGGGCAGGCAACCGCGCCTGGGCCGCCGGGGCACGGAGAGATGCGAGAGCGGTCGAATCGGGCGGACTCGAAATCCGTTGAGCCGCATATGCTGGCTCCGTGGGTTCGAATCCCACTCTCTCCGCCTCAGGGTGGCGGTGCAGTCGGCGCGATGCGCACTACCGCCCGTGCTCGGGAGAGATGACCGAGGGGCCGAAGGTGCACGCTTGGAAAGCGTGTGTACTCTTACCGGGTACCGTGGGTTCGAATCCCACTCTCTCCGAAAGCCCGTCTGGTCCGTCTCCGATCTACGCTATGCCCGTCCGCCCAACCCCGTCAGGACCGGAAGGTAGCAGCGGTAAGCGATGCGGGCAGGAGCCGTAGCTCGTCGGAGACGGCCGGCCGGGCCTTTTCAGGGGCCAGGACGCCGGGGCAGGGGCCCGTGGGCGAAGCTGTGCCGATGATTTGCGCCATGTGGGGGATGAGGCGATGGCCTACGAAGTGACTGCGGCACGCAAACGGCCACGTACCTTCGATCAGATCGTGGGCCAGGAATTCGTCGTGGCGACCCTGCGCGGGGCCATCGAACGGCGCCGGATAGCCCACGCCTTCCTGTTCTCGGGACCGCGCGGGGTGGGCAAGACATCCGCCGCCCGGGTCCTCGCGCGGGCTCTCAACTGCGCCTCCGGGCCGACCCCGGAGCCTTGCGATAATTGTAGTCAGTGTAAGGAAATAATTGCAGGATCGGCGCTCGACGTAATCGAGATAGACGGAGCCTCGAATACCAGTGTGGACGACGTGCGGGCGATCAAGGACGAGGTTCTGTTTCCCCCCGCGGCCGCGCGCTACAAGGTGTACATCATCGACGAGGTGCACATGCTCTCCAACAGCGCGTTCAATGCGCTGTTGAAGACCATCGAGGAACCGCCCCCATACGTGGTCTTCATCTTCGCCACCACCGAGATCCACAAGGTTCCGGCCACCATCCGCTCGCGCTGTCAGCAGTTCACGTTCCGCCTGTTCTCCACCGATGAAATCCGCCAGCGACTCGCCGAGGTGGCACGCGAGCTCGCGCTCGAGACCGACGAGGAGGCGCTGATCTGGATCGCCAAGGAGGCGGAAGGGTCGTTGCGCGACGCCTACACCACCTTCGACCAGATCGCCTCGTTCACCGGCGATGGGCGGATCAGCGTCAGCGCCATCCGCGACACCGTCGGCGCGTTGAGCATGGACGAACTCAATCAGGTGGGGGAGCTGATCGGCAGCGATGACGGCAACGCCATGCTCGCCCTGGCCGACACCATCCTGGAGCGTGGCGTTTCGGTGGAGCGCTTCGGCCTCGCGCTGGCGGACTATCTGCGCTCACTGCTGTTGCTGCGCCACGGAGTCGAACGGCCCGGGATACTCGGCTACGCACCGCAGAGCTTCAGCGAGCGGGCCCGCTCGCGGCTCAAGGTGAGCGAGCTCGAACTGGCCGGTGAAATGCTGCTGGAGCTGCACCGCAACCTGAAACAGTCGGTCAATCCACGCTTCGAGCTGGAGTTGCTCCTGAGCCGTCTGGCACGGGTCCAGGGGCTGGTCACCCCGGATGAGCTGCTCGCCGAGGTCAGCGCCATCAAGGGCCAGTTCCAGGCGGAGGGCAGCCGGCCGGCGCCACCGCCGGCCGCGCGCCAGGACGCGCCGGCACCTGCCCCTTCCGGCAGTCTGCGCCGGGAGTCGGGCACGGCCCAAGCCGCACCGGCGGCTGCGCGCGCCGGTGGCCAGGGCGCGCCGCCGGCCGCCGCGCCGGCGCCGGTGTCCCCGACCGCGCCAGCGGACACCGGCGCGGCACCCGCGGCGGCCCCGGAACCGGCCGCACGGCAACCCGCGCCGCCGCCGGCCGCGGAAGGGCTGCTGGCGAAGCTCGGTTCGCAGATCCGCGCACACGAACAGCTCGCCCTCGCGGCATCCCTGGAACGGGCACAGGAGGCGGCGCTTTCCGATGACCAGGTAACGATCACGTTCGGTTCGGGCGAGCGCTACTCGGGGCAGCACGTGATCGGCGAGCAGCGCGCGGTCGCCGCCGCCGCCGCCGCGGTGGTGGGGCGTCCGGTAAGCGTCAAGGTGAATTACCGCCGCGACGGCGAGCAGCCTCGAGCGGACACTGCCGGTGGCGGCGACGTACAACGGTTCCTGAAGGTGTTCCGCGGCGAAGTGGTAAAGGAGATCTCATTTGGCACATAACCCATTGGACTTTCTCAAGGTGATCCAGGGCCTGCAGCGCAACATGGGCAACATGGAGGAGAAGCTGCGCGCCGTACGCGTCACGGGCAGCGCCGGCGGTGACATGGTCGAGGTGGTGCTCAACGGACACCTGGAGGTGCTGCAGGTGAAGTTGGCCCCCGACAGCATCGACCCCAATGATCGGGAGATGCTCGAGGACCTGGTGCGCGCCGCGTTCACCGATGCCATTGGCAAGGTAAAGGAGAATCTGCGCGGCGAGTTCAGCTCCGCCATGGGCATGCCGCTGCCGCCGGGACTGTTCGGGGCGTCGTAGCGGCGCACACGTCGTGAACAGTCTGGAGCGACTCGTCACCGCCCTGGCCAAGTTGCCGGGATTGGGGCGCAAGAGCGCGGCCCGGCTGGCCTATCACCTGCTGCGCGCCGATCCATCCTACGTGCGTGGGCTGGCCGCGGACCTGGTGGCTCTGCGCGAGCGCATCCGGCCGTGCCGCGTGTGCGGGGCCTACACCGAGGCGGAGCACTGCCGGATCTGCTCCGATCCGGGGCGTGACCCGAACTACGTGTGCGTGGTGGAGCAGCCGCAGGACGTGGAGACGATCGAGGCGACCGGCGAGTTTCGCGGCCGCTACCACGTGCTGATGGGGGTGCTCTCGCCGCTGGACGGAGTTGGACCCGAGGACTTGCGTATCGATCCGCTGCTGCAACGGGTACGGGCCGAGGACGTGCGCGAGGTAATCGTTGCGACCAACCCCACGGTGGAGGGGGAGGCCACCGCGCTGCTGCTGGCCAAGCAGCTCAAGGCCCTCGGCGTGACCACCTCGCAGCTCGCCCATGGCCTGCCCGTGGGCAGCGATCTGGAGTATTCCGATCGCCTTACGGTAAGCCGCGCGCTGCGCGGACGGGTGCGTCTGGACTGACTTCAGATCTTGTCGATCAGGATGGAGCACTTGCCGGACGGGATCGGCAGCGTCTTGCGGCGCTCTTCGCGCAGCACGTTGATGGTCAGATAGTAGAGTTTCTCCGACTCCAGCCGCACTTCCCAGCCGCGCGCGCTCTTGGCGCTGAGAATCGAGATCAGGTTGCGCTTGAGCAGCAGGTTCTCGATGCCCATGATCTCCATCACCGGGATGCGCCAGTCGACCGTCTTGCGCGGCAGGGATATGAACAGTCCCACCACGTTCTCGATCATCAGCGTCACCGTGCTGAGGGCGTTGTAGGCCATCAGCAACTGGCGCGGAAACCCGCGCTTGCCGTTCCACCTGGCGGGACCCTCGCGCTGCGGGGCGTAGGCTTCGTACAGAGATCCGGCAGCCCCCTCCTCGGGGTGCAGCCCGTCGAGCACGTAGTAGAGATGGCGCAGGACGAATTCGCGTGCCATGTCGTACTTCCCGTACTTCTCGAGACCCTTGATCACCATGTAGTTGAACGGGGGTACCACCGACCCCTTGTAGCCGGCGCCTTCCCGTGAAAAGGCCGCGTGGGCGGCCGACAGGGTCGGAAACGGGTGCTCCACGCCGAACTCGTTCGCGTCGCTCAGGTAGGCGATGAGGCGTTCGCTCTTTTCCTCGTTGGGAATCTCCGCCAGCAACGTCCAGAACGCGCCGATGGTGCGCACCGACAGACGCTGCTGGTGACGGTCCAGGTCGTAGTAGAAGCCGGTCGCGTCATCCCACATCTTCTGGCTGATGCGGGTCTTCAGGGCGAAGTACGCGCGCTTGTACTTGAAGCTGGTGTCCTTGTCGTTGAGCACGTCGCCGATCGCCGACAGGTACAGGGCGTTGAGTGCCTGCTGGGCGTTGAAGTCCAGCGGGTAGTAGCAGCCGTCGCGAGGGCTGTTGCCCATCATGGTGGCGGCCGCCGGCACCGAGTAGAGGCCGTTTTCCTTGCGGTGCGTGGTCTGCAGCCATTCGAAATGGCGCTCCAGTGTCGGGAGCACCTCGCGCAATCGTTTCTTGGTACCCAGCTTGTGGTAGAGGTTGAACTCCGCCCAGGAGAACAGTGGCGGTGCCGCACCCGTGGGGTTGGACCTGGGCAGCACCGGGCTGCCATCCTCGATCAGGTACTCGCCGCGGATGGCGCCGTCTTCCTCCTGCTTCTGGTAGAAGGTGTCCAGTTGCGCGGTTACCGGATAGGTACGGTTGCTGTAGACCAGAAAGAAGGTGGAGAAGCAGGCCTCGAACTGGTTGATGCGTTCCGCCGCGGGGTGGCAGAAGTAGCGCGCGGTGAAACCGTTGGCACAGGTCCCCTTGTGCCATTGGTCGCGGATCCACGACCATGAGCGCTCGTACAGGTTGACCAGGTCCTGGTCGTAGAAGTTGATTTCCGGGAAGTCGGACTTGACAGCCCGTTGCCGTATCGCGTCACCCATGCTGGCGGTCACCGTGACGTGGCTGGCTGGCAGCCGCTGGCCGGTGCTATCCTGAAAGACTATACGGGTCTGGTTCCGCCCGCGTCAAATTGGCCCGCTGTTTGCTAGCAGAACGGGCATGCGCGGCGTGCGGCGCCGGCCCTTGCCTTGACAGGGCGCCGACCGAGCACCCATGCTAGCACGATCCGATGCAGCAACACACCACGCTCAGCGAAGCGGAGCTCGACGTTACCGCGTACATGGCGCGGTTGCGCCTGAGCAGCGCGGAACGCGAACGCCTCCGCACCGAGGTGCAGCAGATCCTCTCCTACTTCGACCTCATGGCGGCGCTCGACGTAAGCGGCGTCGAACCCACGACCCATGCGCTGCAGCCGCGCAATCGGCTGCGCCCGGATCGGGTCGTGGCGGCCGACCGGCGCTGGCCCGGTGCCACGCCGGAGCGTCTGCTCGACGCGGCGCCGGAATGCGAAGACGACCACTTCAGCGTGCCGAACGTCCTGTAACGGGCCGTGTCGGGAGTCTCATGAGCAACGTTTCAGCGGTCACAACGGCGACGCGCCGCGCGGTTACGGGGAGGAGGCGGTGGTGAACGGCGCCGCACCGGGGGTTGCGGTGTGGCGGGAGCTGCTCGCCACCAGCGCCGGGACCAGACGCTGGCAGCGCGCGGCGGTTGCCGCCAACGCCGAGTTGAACGCGTTCACCGAGGTGGACGCCGAACGCGACCGGGACGGCGCCGCCGATGGCGCCGCGGGCACCGGCGAGTCTGCCGCCGGCACCGGCGCATTGGCCGGGGTGCCGTTTGCGGTCAAGGACAACATCGCGGTACGCGGCTTCTCCCTCTCCTGCGGTTCGGCGCTGCTGCGTCCGTTGACGGCGCCCTATACCGCCACCGCCGTCGCCCGCCTGCAGGCTGCCGGGGCCCGCGTGGTGGGCAAGACCAACCTGGACGAGTTCGGGATGGGCTCCTCCAGCGAGAACTCCTGCTTCGGGGCGGTGCGCAACCCCTGGGACCGGGGGGTGGTGGCCGGCGGCTCCAGCGGCGGTTCGGCCGCGGCGGTGGCGGCCGGCATGGTGCCCTTTGCGCTCGGCTCGGACACCGGTGGCTCGGTGCGCCAGCCGGCCTCGTTCTGCGGCGTCTACGGCCTCAAGCCCACCTACGGCGCCGTGTCCCGCTTCGGTCTGGTGGCGTACGCCTCGTCCCTGGACGTGATCGGCATCACCGCCGCGGAGGTCGCCACCGCGCGCGCGGTGTTCGAGACCATTCGCGGCGTGGACCAGCTCGACCAGTCATCGGTGGACTACCCGGAGCCGCCGCGGCAGGCGCCGCTGGAGTCGCTGGTGATCGGCATACCGGAGGGCGTCCTGGAGGGCGTGGACCCGGCGGTGCGGGCCGGGGTGCTCGCGACCCGCGAGCGGCTGCAGAGTCTCGGGATCCGGTGCGTACCGGTGGCCCTCGGGTCCCTCGACTACGTGGTGCCGGCCTACTACGTGATCGCCACCGCGGAGGCAAGCGCCAACCTGGCGCGCTACGACGGGGTGCGCTACGGTGCCCGCGGCGCGGAGGACGCGGCCGATTCCGAGGAGCTTACGGTGGCGGCGCGCAGCGCCGGCTTCGGTGCCGAGGTGAAGCTGCGCATCCTGGTGGGCACCTACGTGCTGCGCTCCGGGTTCCAGGAACAGTACTATCAACGCGCGCAACGGGTGCGGACCCTGATCCGGCACGCGTTCGAACAGGCATTCGAGGAGGTCGACCTGCTGCTGCTGCCCACCTTCCCGGTCCCGCCCTTCGCCCTCGGCGACGCCGGACTGGACGCCTTTCACCAGAAGCAGGGCGACCTGTTTACCTGCACCGCCAACCTGACCGGCCTGCCGGCCCTGGCGCTGCCGAGCGCGGTGCATGAGGGGCTTCCGATCGGGGTGCAGCTCATCGCCCCCCACTTCCGCGAGGACCTGCTGTTCCAGGTGGCCACGCCGCTGGCGGCGCAGTACGCGGCGCCGCACCCGCCCGGCTATCTCGACCCGGCGACGCTGGCGGAGGCGGCGCGATGACCGGCGCCGGGTGGCAGGCCCACATCGGGCTGGAGATTCACGTCCAGCTGATCACCGCTTCGAAGGTGTTCTGCCAGTGCCGCAACGCGTTCGGGGACCGGCCCAACGAGAACGTGTGCCCGGTGTGCCTGGGTTATCCCGGCATTCTGCCGGCGCTGAACGCCGAGGCGGTGCTGAAGGCGTACGTGCTGGCGCGTTCCCTGGGCTGCGAGCTGAGCCCGCTCACCGTGTTCGAGCGCAAGAACTACTTCTACCCCGATCTGCCGAAGAACTACCAGATCTCCCAGTACGGGGCCCCGGTGGGCCGCGCCGGCAGCTTCTGCAGCGAGATCGACGGGCGCCGCGAGACGGTGGGAATCCGCGAGGTCCATCTGGAAGAGGATGCCGGCAAGATGATCCATGCCGGCGACGTGTCGCTGCTCGATTACAATCGCACCGGCACACCGCTGGTCGAGGTGGTCACCCAGCCCGACCTGGAGGGCGCCGGCGAGGCCGAGCAGTTCCTGGAGCAGTTCCGGCGCCTGGTGCGCTACCTGAAGGTGTGCGACGGCAACATGGAGCAGGGCTCGCTGCGCTGCGACGCCAACGTATCGGTGAACCGTCCCGGCGCCGGATTGGGAAGCAAAGTGGAGATCAAGAACCTCAACTCCTTCAAGTTCGTGCGCAACGCCCTCGCCTTCGAGATCAAGCGCCAGAGCGCGCAGCTCGCCCGTGGCGAGCAGGTGGCGGTGGAGACGCGGCTGTGGAACGAGAACCGCGACTGCACCGAGCCGATGCGGGTCAAGGAGAGCGAGGACGACTACCGTTACTTCCCGGAGCCGGACCTGCCCCCGTTCCGGCCCGACCAGGCGTTCCTGGCCGCGGTCGAGGAGCGGCTGGTGGAGTCGCCGCTGGCGCGCCGCGACCGGCTGCAAGAACAGCATGCGCTGCCGGCCCAACAGGCGGCCTTCATCACCGCCGAGCCGGAGACCGCGGAGTTCTTCGAGCAGACGGTGGCCGCCGGTGGCGATGCATCGCAGGCGGCGCGCTGGCTGGGCGCCGACATTCGCAAGCACCTCAACCGGCGCCGGGAGACCCTGGGCGCGAGCCACCTGTCGCCGGCGCGGCTGGCGGCGCTGCTGGAGCTGCTGGCGGCGGGTACGGTGAGCGGCAAGATCGCCAAGCAGGTGCTGGAGACGGTGATCGAGCAGGACCGCGACCCGCAGGCTGTCGTGGCGGAGGACGGCCTGCGCCAGGTCACCGACGCCGCCGCGCTGCAACCGGTTCTGGACCGGGTGCTGGCGGACAATCCGCGCGTCGGCGAGCAGATCGCCGCCGGCGACCGCAAGCCGGTGGGATTCCTGGTCGGCCAGGTGATGCGCCATACCGCCGGCCGTGCCCAGCCCGACCAGGTGCATGGACTGATCGAAGCACTGTACGCGCAGCAGGCCCCGGAGGCGCACCAATGAGCAGGTCGGAGGGCGAGCCGCTGGCGGCACCCCCCGAGCGGGTCCTGGCGGGCGAGCTGGCGCGCCAGGTTGGCTGCGGCGTGTTGCTGCGCGGCTGGGTGCACCGCCAGCGCGACCTGGGCGGGGTGTGCTTCCTGCTGCTGCGCGACCGCTCCGGGCTGTGTCAGGTGGTGTTCCGCAGCGCGCCCACCGACGCGGCGGGCAATCCGCTTACCCTGGAGTCGGTGGTCGAGGTGCGCGGTGCGGTGGCGGCCAACGGCAAGGCGCCCGGCGGCTACGAGGTGCAGGCCGAGTCGCTGGCGGTGATTTCCAGTGCCGCGCCGGAGCTGCCGCTGGCGGTGAACCAGGATCCGGGACAGCTCAGCCTGGAGGCGATGCTGGAGCATCGCATGGTGAGCCTGCGCAACCCCAAGACGCTGGCGATCTTCCGCCTGCAGGCCGAGATCGTGCGCCTGTTTGCCGAGCACCTGCGCCGCGAAGGGTTCACCGAGATCAAGTCCTCCAAGCTGATCGGCAGCGGCACGGAGGGCGGCACCGGGCTGTTCGCGGTGGAGTACTTCGACCGTACCGTGTACCTGGCGCAGTCGCCGCAGCTCTACAAGCAGGCGATGGTGGCGGCCGGCCTGGAACGGGTGTTCGAGATCGGCATGGCCTACCGCGCCGAGAAGCACGACACCCCGCGGCACATCAACGAGTACGTCTCGCTGGACGTGGAGATGGCGTTCATCGACAGCGAGCACGACCTGATGGACCTGGAGCAGCGGTTGCTGGGCGCCATATTCGCGGGACTGGAGCGCGACGCGGCCGGAATCCTGGCGCAGTGGGACGCGCAGGTGCCGGATGCCGCCGCCGTGGCCGCCATACCGCGCCTGACCCATGACGAGGCGCGCGCCGTGGTCGGCGCCGCCAGCGGCCGCCGGGTCTACGAGATCAACCCGGAGGGGGAGCGCGTGCTGTGTGAATGGGCGGCCGCCGAGCACGGCGTCGACGCGGTGTTCGTGTACGGCTATCCGCGCCGCAAGCGGCCCTTCTACACCTTCCCCAGCGCCGGCAACAAGACCATGTCGTTCGACCTGCTGTTCCGCGGCCAGGAGATCACCTCCGGCGGGCGCCGCATCAACGACCACGGCGCGCTGGTGGAGAGCCTGCGGCGGTTCGGCCTGGAGCCCGCCGCGATGGCCGATTACCTGTCGGTGTTCCGCTACGGCTGCCCGCCGCACGGCGGCTTCGCCATCGGCCTGGAGCGGCTGACCCAGACCATCCTCGGCCTCGCCAGCGTCAAGCAGGCAACCCTGTTCCCGCGCGACCGCAAGCGGGTACGTCCGTGACGCCGTTCCCCGTCCGCAGGTAGGCGGCTACCGCGCGCGGGTGTGCGAGCAGGCGCGCGGCTCCGGCGGCGAGCAGGGAGCGCGCGCTGCGGTAGCCCCAGGTGGCGCCGACCGGCAGGGCACCGCAGCGGCGCGCGGCCAGCATGTCGGTCTCGCCATCCCCCACCAGCAGCAGGTGCCGCGGCGCCAGGCGCAGCATGCGGGCCACGGCCACGACCCCGGCGGGATCGGGCTTCGCCGCCCGTGGCGGCTGCAGCCCCAGCACCGCGTGGAAGGGCACGTCCGGGAACACGCCGCGCACGACCATCAGGGTCTCCTCGTGCAGCTTGTTGGAAAGCACCGCCAGCGGGACGCGGCGCCGGAGCAGCTCGGCCAGCAACCAGCGGACTCCCGGGTAGGGGCGGGTGGTGCGCAGTGCGTGGCGGCGATAGTGGGTGCGCATCAGGGTACGGGCGGCCGTCACCTGGCTCTGGTCGCGGCGGGCGGGTGGCAGGGCGCCGGCGATCATCACCTCGATGCCGGCTCCGATGAGCGGCAGATAGAATTCGAACGGGTGGGTGGGGTATCCCAGCTCGTCCAGGGTGGCGTTCATGGCCGCGGCCAGGTCAGGCAGCGAGTCGACCAGCGTGCCGTCGAGGTCGAAGATCACGGCTCCGGGCGGTGGAAGGCGAGGGCTGCGCAAGACGCGGTATCTTAAGCGCGCCGGTGCGCTTGATCCACCCACGTCGGTCAGCGGGTCGGCGAGGTCAGTGGTCGAACCTCGGGGCCACGGGCGAGATGGTCACGCCGGTGCCGTCCGTCTGCAGCGCCAGAGCCCGGCCGTCATCGGCGAGCAACAGGTGGTAGCCGCCGGGCACGGCCAGTGTGAGCCGCGCGCGGCCGTCGCTCAGCAGCGGCGGGGCAAAGGGGTTCCACCACACCCAGCGCCCGGCCGGAAGCTGAACCTCGACGCCGCGCTGCGGCAGCGGCCGGATCGCCGCGCTGCTCATGGCGTCGGCGCCCAGCGCCGCGAGGATGGCCGCGCGGTCCAGTTGCCAGGGGTTGCCCGCCGCGCGAGCCGTGATCTCACGGTCCAGGCGCTCCACGTTGAGCAGCCACGGGGCGGCGCCGCCCCGCCACAGGTCCAGCACCAGGCTGGCCAGGAGGCCGCGCTCCCAGGTAACCTCCAGGGCCCCCGAACGGGCAGCGCTGACCGGTACCACCGCACCGGCGGGACGCAGCAGTCTGCCGTTGCCGGCGCGCGCAACCGCCGCCGCGCCCCCTTCCGCCGCGGGTCCGGTGACCCGGGGCCGGGCCACGATCACCGAAGCCGGGTAGCGTCCGAGCGGCAGCGCCAGCGTGGCGCCGGGGCGCGCTGCCGGCAACTGCCGCTGGCGGCCGTCGCGGCCGTCGACCAGGGTAAGCTCCAGGACCACTTCGAAGTGGCGCCATGCCGGCGGCAGCTCCGGGAGGTGCACCAGCCGGTGCTCCTGCCACAGGTCGCACCCGGCCAGCACCGTGCTGGCGATACCCAGGACCGCCGTTACCATTGCCCGCGCGGCGCACCGCGCCGCTGTGCTACGTGTCACACCCTGAACAACGGCCGGCTGTCAGTGTCGCTCTTATTCGGGCGAAAAAGCTGCTAGCGGTCGCCGGTGGGCGCCGTGGTGCGTCCGGAGCGGTACATCCCCAGCAGGCGGTAACTGGCCGCGGCGGCGCGCACCTGCTCCATTGCCCGCTCGAACTCACCGCGCTCGGGCGGCAGGTCCAGATCGACGTAGAACATGTACTCCCAGGGACGGCCCGGGATCGGCCGCGACTCCAGTTTCTTCATGTTGAGATTGCGATCGGCCAGCACCTGCAGCACCTGGAACAGGCTGCCCGGCTCGTCGCGGGCGGAGAACACGATGGAGGCGCGGGTGGGATCCACCACGGCGGCGTGGTCGTCGCGCGCGAGAACCACGAACCGGGTGTAGTTGCGGATGTTGGTCTCGATTCCCTCCGCCAGCACGCTCATGCCGTGCTCGCGAGCCGCCGCGGCGCCGGCCAGGGCCGCCTGGGCCACGTCGCCGGACCGCGCCACCTCCGCCACCGCGCCGGCGGTGTCGTAGAACGCCACTTCTTCCCACTCGGGAAACCCGGCCAGGAACTGCGCGCACTGCGCCAGCCCCTGCGGGTGGGAGAGCACCCGGCGGATCTGCGCGGTGGTGGCGCCGGGTACCGCGATCAGGCACCAGACGATGCGGGTGGTGATCTCGCCGACGATCCTGATGTCGGGAAATTGCAGCAGCAGGTCGTAGTTCTGGTGAATCGAGCCGGTAAGCGAGTTCTCGATCGGCAGCATGCCGTAGTCCACCGAACCGTCCAGCACCATTCGGAACACGTCTGCGAACTCGCGTCCCGGCACTGACTGCGGATGGGAGAAGTAACGGCGGATGGCGTTCTCGCTGTGGGCGCCGCGCTCGCCCTGAAACGCCACCGAAACGGTATCGGCATGGGCCGCGGACGCCGACTGCCGCGGGCGATCGGATCTCGGCAGCCGCGTCACCTCCTTGCCCAGCACCGGCGCCAGCCGCTCGATGTCGCGCATCAGCTTCTCGAACTGGGAAGGGAACAGGGACTGGGGGCCGTCGGAGAGGGCGGCCTCGGGATCGGGATGCACCTCCACCAGAATGCCGTCGGCGCCGGCCGCCACCGCCGCCAGGGCCATCGGCCCGACCTTGTCGCGCATGCCGGTGCCGTGGCTGGGGTCGACGAAGATCGGCAGGTGGCTGAGCTTCTTGACCACCGGGATCGCCGACAGGTCGAGCGTGTTGCGGGTATAGGTCTCGAAGGTACGAATGCCGCGCTCGCACAGAATCACCGCGTCGGTGCCGTGCGCCAGCAGGTACTCGGCGGACATCAGCAGATCCTCGATGGTGGCGGCCAGACCGCGTTTGAGCAGCACCGGCTTGCCCACCTCGCCGACCCGCTTGAGGAGCTCGAAGTTCTGCATGTTGCGCGCGCCGATCTGCAGCACGTCCACGCAGTCTTTCAGCAGCGGCAGATACTCGGTCGACACCACCTCGGAGACGACCGGCAGCCCATAGCGGTCGCCGGCCTCCTTGAGCAGCTCGATGCCGGGCTGCCCCAGACCCTGAAACGAGTAGGGGGACGTACGTGGCTTGAAGGCGCCGCCGCGCAGCCCCACGGCACCCGATTCCCGCAGCAGCGCCGCCACTTCGAAGATCTGTTCGCGCGACTCTACCGCGCAGGGGCCGGCGAATACCGCCAGCCGTGCGCCGCCCACCTTGACCGGGCCGACGGGGATCTCGGTTTCGTCGCGCTTGAACTCGCGCGAGGCGAGCTTGTAGGGCTGGCTGAGCGGGACCACCTGCGACACTCCGGGCAGCAGCTCCACCTGGCGGCGATCGATCGGGTCCCCGCCTACCGCCCCGAGCACCGTCTCGCCGTCCTGGCGCAACTCGCGGATCTGGTAGCGATGTGCCTGGAGATGTTCGCGCACCGAGCGTTTCTGCGACTCGCTAATGCTGCGGTCGAGCACGACGACCATGGCTGACCCTAGGGAGTGCGCTTTTGGCGTGTCAAGATGCGCGCTGCCGGCTACACTGCAGCGGTGCGCAAGTTGATTGTCCAATACGTCAAGGACCTGACCGCGGGGCGTCTCGCTTCCGGGTTCGAGCACGCCTACCGGGTCTACCACCTGGCGCGGGAGATCGGGGAAGACGAGCAGTACGACGACGACGTACTGCACGCCGCCTGCTTTCTGCACAACATCGAGATACCGGCACGGCGGCTGGCCGAGGCGGCGGAAAAAGCGGAGCTGATCCTGTCCGAGACCGGCTTCCCGCCGGACCGCACCCAGTTGGTGATTCAGGCAATCCGCCAGCACCGCCCCGGCAGCCGTCCCTCCACGGTGGAGGGGAAACTGCTGTACGACGCCAACCTGCTCGACACCATGGGGGCGATCGGGTTCGCGCGGCTCGCCATCGGCGCCTTCTTCTGGCATCACTACCGGACCATGCAGGAGGTGCTGGACCTGATCCGCGAGCGCCTCAGCTACGCCGACACCTTCCACTACGAGCGCGCCCGCGCGATGGCCGAACCCAAGGTCGTGTTCATGCGCGAGGCGGTGGCGCAACTGGCGGCGGAACTCGACCTCTAGCTAGCACCCTCGGCCGACTCGTCGAAGCCCAGGCCGCGCTGCTTCATGCTGACGAAGCCGCGCGCGCCGATCACCAGGTGATCCTGCAGGTCGATGTCCATGGTGGCCGCGCTCGCCACCAGCCGGCGCGTGATGCGGATGTCTTCGGGGCTGGGGGTGGGATCGCCCGACGGGTGGTTGTGCACGACGACGAAGTTGGGGCAGTTCTCCTTGATTGCCGGCCGCAGCACCTCGGCGATGCGCACCGAGGCGGAATTGACCGTTCCCTGGTACACGTGGTGGACCCGCAGCACCTCCTGCTTGGTGCTGAGCAGGACGACGCACAGCTTCTCCTGCGCCTGGTGCGCCAACTCCGCACCGATCAGGTTGTAGATGTCCTCGGGGGTGCGGATCCGCGCGCGGTCCTCCGGCGCCACGCTGGCGGCGCGGCGCCCCAGTTCCAGCGCGGCGACCACCTGCGCCGCCTTGGCCTCGTTCACGCCTTTGAGGGTGCAGATCTCCGGCACCGACGCCTGCAGCAGGCCGCGCAGGCCGCAGCACGTGGTCAGCAGCCGGACCGCGAGCGCCAGCACGCTTTCGCCGCGCACGCCGGTGCGCAGCAGGATCGCGATCAGCTCGGAGTTGGTGAGCGAGCCTGCCCCGAAGGCCAGCAGCCGTTCCCGCGGCCGTTCCGCGCTGGGCAGCTCGCGTATCGAGGTCGAGTAGGACGCCGGCTGTGCAGGCGCACGCTCGCCAGGCGGACCTGCGCCGCGGTCGCCGGCTGCGGGCCGACCTCTTGCGGGGGGAGAGACCGAGGTATGCATACGCTCCCT
Organism: Spirochaetia bacterium; assembly: GCA_965203905.1. GTDB lineage: Bacteria > Spirochaetota > Spirochaetia > SZUA-6 > Bin103 > Bin103. Next base: position 1,534,721 of record CBDBDQ010000005.1, read on the forward strand.
TACAACGGTTCCCGCGGGCGCCGCGCTTTTTGTCACCGCCGCCACCGGTCCCCGAGTACGCGGGTTGCCGGTTACCATGCACCATGGGTGAAGAGGCCGGCACCGGTCGGCCCGGCAGCGGCGACATCGCCCGCATCGGTGACCTGGCGGGGCAGCGCGCGGTCGGCTTCCGCCGCGCCAGCCGCGGCTACACGCCCGCCGAGCGCTGGATCGTGGCGCTGGCAGACGGCTCATGCGTGTTCGCCAAGATCGGCGTCGATCGCAAGACGTCGGCTTGGCTGCGCACCGAGCAGCGGGTGTATGCCGCCCTGCGGGGCGACTTCATGCCGCAGGTGCGCGCCTGGGACGATGGGGTACGGCCGCTGCTGCTGCTGGAGGATCTCAGCACCTGCCGGTGGCCGCCGCCGTGGCACGCCGCGGACGTCGACCGTGTGCTGGCGGCGCTGGCGGAGTTGCGGGCCGCCGACCCCGGCGGCGTGCTGCCGCCGCTGAGCGTCGCCGACCGCGATCTCGCCGCGAGCTGGCGGCGGGTGGCCGCGGCGCCGGCGCAGTTTCTGTCCCTGGGCCTGGCAACCGGGAGCTGGCTCGGCCGCAGCGCTCCGTCACTCATCGACGCGGCGGAGAGTGCGCTGCTAGACGGGCCGTATCCCACCCATCAGGACGTGCGCAGCGACAACCTCTGTTTCCGTGGCGGCCGCGCACTGCTGGTGGACTGGAACCTGGCGGTGCTGGCCCACCCCGACCTCGACATCGCCTTCTGGCTGCCGAGCCTGCATGCCGAGGGCGGCCCGGCACCGGAGGAGATCCTGCCCAGGGCCGCGCCGCTGGCGGCGGTGATCAGCGGCTTCTTTGCCGAGCGTGCCGGCAAGCCGCCGCTCCCGACGGCTCCGGGGGTGCGCCGCGTGCAATTGCAGCAGCTGCGCACGGCGCTGCCATGGGCGGCGCGCGCCCTCGGACTGGCGCCGCTCGACGGTCCGGCCGGGTAGAGGGCCGCCGCGCCCGCAACGGGTTCCCGTCCGGCGCACCAGCAGCTACCGGGGATCGGCGCGCTTGCGCCAGCGGTAGTGGCGCGGATCGAATCGATAATCGCGCTTTTCCGGCACGGCAGCCGCGTCGGTCACCGGCAACAGGCTGGCGAGATCGGCGCTGGTCGCGGCGAACTCCGGCCGGCCCGCGAGGTTGGCCTCCTCGTGCGGATCGGCGTCGCGGTCGTAGAGCTCCGCGCCGCCGTCGTGGTAGCGGATGTAGCGCCAGCGGGCGGTGCGCACGGCATGGTTGCCGGGGCGGAACGTGGAAACGGCGCCTTCCCGCCACATGCGATCCGGATCCTGCAGCAGCGGCACCAGGTCATCGCCGTCGAGGCGCTCATCCTCCCCCAGCGGTAGCCGGCACAGGGTCACCAGGGTCGGGTACACGTCCTGCAGCGACACCGGACGCCCGACGCGCTGCCCGCGCCGCCCCACGCCGGGTGCGGCGACGACGAACGGAACGTGGGTGGCGCGCTCCCACAGGGTGGACTTGTGCCAGTGGCGCTTTTCTCCGAGGTGAAACCCGTTGTCGGAGTAGAACACGATGACCGTTCGCGGCGCGCGGCCGCTGGCGTCGAGGGCGTCGAGAATGCGCCCGATCTGGGCGTCGGCGAAGGAGATGGTCGCCAGGTAGGCCTGCACCGCGGCGGCCCACTGGTCATGTTCCAGCACCTTCTCGAAGCAGTTGCGGCGCGCCGCAGCCAGCTCGGCGCCGACCGCCGGCAGGCGTTCCAGGTCGCTGTCCATCAGCGCGGGCAGCCGCACGCGGTCGAGCGGGTACTGGTCGAAGTAGCGCCGCGGTGCGTAGCACGGCAGGTGTGGGCGGAACAGGCCGCAGGCCAGGAACAGGGGCCGGTCGTGCGGCCGGCGCAGCTCCGCGATCGCCCAGTCCGCGGCCTGCGCGTCGCCGTAGTCGGCCTCGGCGCGGTCGAGCACGCCCCAATCGAACTCGTGCTCGTAGGGCACGATGCCGTTCAGCGGATGCCGCGGCGGAGCCGGCGCCGCGGGCACGTTGTGGTGCAGCGCGCCGCGGTCCCAGGGATCGTCGAACACCTGGTCGAAGTAGGCGTCCCACTGGTCGGGCGGGTTGAAGCCGTCGGTGTGGTGGAAGATCTTGCCGGCGCCCGCCACCCGGTAACCGGCCTCCCGGAAGCGCATGGGGAGGGTTACCAGGTCGGGATGCGCGGGGCGCCACCAGTGCTGGTTGTCGTAGACGCCGGAGCGGTGCGGCGCCAGCCCGGTGAGGATGGCGGTACGCGAAGGGTTGCACACGGGCGACGGACAGTGGGCGTTGCTGAACAGCGTGCCGCGCGCCGCCAGCCGATCGATGTTTGGCGTGTGAACGCCCGGGTAGCCGTCCAGGCAGCCCACCCAGTCGTTCATGTCGTCCACGCACAGCAGCAGGACATCCGGCCGTTGCTTCATCGTCTGGTCCACGCCATTATGGCGCATCGATGGAAGCATGGCTGGCCGGTGTGGTTCAGCAACTACCCCTCGTGGCCCTGTTCGCGGTGATCGCGGGGGCGATCCTGGTCCTGGTGAAGGGCGCGGACCTGCTGGTCGACCAGGCGGTTGCGCTGTCGCTGCGCTGGGGGGTGCCGACGATGCTGATCGGGGCCACCATCGTCAGCATCGGCACCACGCTGCCGGAGGCGTCGGTGAGCGTGTTCGCCGCCCTGCAGGGGGCGCCGGGCCTGGCGCTCGGCAATGCGGTCGGCTCGATCATCGCCGATACCGGGCTGATCCTCGGTCTCGCCATCATCATCGGGAGGGTACCGGTCGAGAAGCGGCTGGTCAGCCGGCAGAGCTGGATCCAGGTGGCGAGCGCGGTGCTGCTGGTGGCGGTGTGCGTGCCCTACCTGGCGCTGCGCGGCATGTTCAGCGACGGAGGCAGGTTGCCGCAGTTGGTGGGGGTCGCCTTCCTGGTGCTGCTCGCACTCTACCTGTGGCGCTCCATCGCCTGGTCCAAGGATGCCCCCGCCCCGGACGGGGAGGAGGAGGTTCACGCCGACGCCGATGCGGGCACGCTGCTCACCCTGCTGAAGTTGGTGGCGGGACTGGCGATGGTGGTGATCGGATCGCGCCTGCTGATCCCCGCCGTCGAGGAGACCGCCCACCGGCTGCAGATTCCCGATGCGATCATCGCCGCCACGCTGGTGGCGTTCGGCACCTCGCTCCCGGAGCTGGTCACCTCGGTGACGGCGGTGCGCAAGGGACACGGGGCGCTGGCGATCGGCAACGTACTGGGCGCCGACGTGCTGAACGTGCTGTTCGTGAGCGGCGCGGCGGCCGCCGTGACCCGTGGCGGCCTCGAGGTTCCGCCGCAGTTCTTCTTCCTGTTTTTCCCCTCGATGCTGTTCGTGGTGCTGGTGCTGCGGGTCGGCGTGAGCCGTGCGGAGGGCCAGTTCAGCAAGGGGTTCGGCTTCGTGTTGCTGGTCGCCTACCTGATCACCGTGGTGCTCGGCTACGTGGTGCCGGACGCTCCCGGCGACCCGCACGGCTGAGCGAGCGACCGCCGGCCGGCGGTGGTGATGCTGATTGCCCTGGGCGGTCTTCCCGGCGTAGGAAAGTCGGCCCTCGCCAGGTCGCTGGCCCGGCGCATCGGGGCGGTGCATCTGCGAATCGACACGATCGAGCAGGCGCTGCGGAACGCGGGCCTCAATGTGTTCGGGCCGGAGGGGTATCTCGTAGCTCGCGATCTTGCCGAGGACAATCTGCGCCTCGGCCACACGGTCATCGTCGACTCGGTCAATCCAGTGGGGGCGACTCGCGACTACTGGCGTGAGACCGCGGCGCGACTGGCGGTGGAACTGGTGGAGATCGAGGTGGTGTGCAGCGACAAGCACCAGCATCGCAGGCGCGTCGAGTCGCGCAGCACCGACATCCCCGGTCTCGTACTCCCGACCTGGCAGCAGGTCCTGGATCGACACTACGAACCGTGGACGACGGCGCATGTCGTCGACACCGCGGGGCGCACGTTGCAAGACACCCTGTCGCAGGTCGAGGCGATCGTGGCGCGAACAAAGTAGCGGCCGGCGGCACGAAGAGCTGCACGTCACGCGCGCCATCCCGGCCAACAAGCACCAACAAGCGCACGGTCTTGCTTCAGTCGCGACCGGCGCGCTACCGTAACCGGCGAAGTACTCCCCACCGGCCCGTGTGCCCCAGTGCAGCGTGACGATCTGAACGCCTCCGCCGTTGTGGACGATCATGCGCAGACGCCCAGGCGGGGCACCAACGCCGTATCCCGAATTCAGTAGTTGTCCCTACCGAGTTGCGCCCGCGCTACACCTATAGCGGGCGACGTGTCCGCAATGGATTGGAGGTGAACCATAACATCGAAGAGAGCCCAAGCTCCGAGTGAGTGGCCAAGCGTTCTCAGAACGATTCCCCGGGCGGTGCTGCTGTTCTTCCGGGCAGCACCGGGCCTGTCGTCGTTGCAGGGTGCCCTGACCTTGATCCGCGCCGTGCTGCCGCTGGTTGTCCTGGGCGTCGCGAAGCTGTTCGTGGACGTGGCGACGGAACTCATCACCGGAACACCCGTCGTGCTGCCGCTGGTGGGTGTGCCGGCCGATCCGGTGCGCGCGCTGTACCTGCTGGGCGCCTTGCTGCTGGCCGTCTGGCTGCTGGACAAGGCGGCGTGGGGCGTCGAGGAGGTGGTGCGGACGTACTCCACGAACCGGGTCGAGGGCTACGTTCATGCGCTCATCATGCGCAAGTGCAGCACACTCGATGCTGCGTTCTACGAGAATCCGAAGTATCTCGACATGCTCGAGCGGGCCGTGCGGGGCGCCCTGATGAACTCGCTGAGCTTCATGTGGGGGTTCTACTTCCTGTTGAGCGCGGCGACGGCGCTGGTTGCCACCCTGGCGATCCTGTCGACCATACACTGGGCGATCCCCGTGGCGATGGTCGTCTCGGCGTTGCCGCAACTGATCGCGACCAGCCACTTCTCCAGACGGGGTTGGGCCCTGGAGAACAGCCTGGCGCCCCACTACCGGCTGCTGAAGTATCTCACCGGACTGATGAGCGAGCGGCAGGCCGCGAACGAGGTGCGGCTGTTCGGGCTGTCCGCCTATTTCGTTCCCAGGTTCCGGGAAGTAAACGCGCAACGGCTGCGGCGCGAGCGGTCCTTTACGCGTACGAGCACGCTGTGGCGCGCAACCCTGGGCTTCATCGCGGACGCGGCGGTAGCCGGGGTGTGGGTGTTCATAGCGCTGCGGGCGCTGGCGCGGGCCATTTCCGTAGGAGACGTGGTCCTCGGTACGCAGGCAGCGTGGCGCTGCAAGCAAGCGCTGGAGGCTACGTTCAACTATGGTGGGCAGTTCTTCGAGCAGAGTCTGACGCTGGTCAACCTGTTCGCCTTTCTGGACCTCGATCCGGCGAGCGTGCCGGGAGCGCTGCGACGCGTCGCACGAAGCGCGGGCCGGCCCTTGCCGGCGACCATCGACCGCGTCGAGTTCAGGCACGTGAGCTTCGCGTACCCGGCGGCAGAGCGGAACGTGTTGCACGATGTCAGCTTCACCATGGTGCGCGGCCAGACGGTTGCAGTAGTCGGCCGCAACGGCTCCGGCAAGACCACCATCGTCAAGCTTCTCACGCGCCTGTACGATCCGACTCGGGGGCTGATCCTCATCAACGGCAACGACATCCGGGAGTTCGATCGCGCCGAATTGCAACAGCGATTCGCGGTGGTATTCCAGGACTGTGTGCGGTATGCGCTGACCGCGCGCGAGAACGTCGGATTCGGCGACCTCCGGCACGTCGACGACCTGTGGCGGATCGCCGATGCCGCCGCCGCCGCGGGCGTGGCCCAGGATCTGGCGACCCTTCCCGACGGCTACGAAACATTCCTCGGCGGACAGTTCGGCATCGGGCGCGACATGTCAGGCGGGCAATGGCAGAAGATCGGGCTGGCACGGGGATTCATGCGGCGCGGTTCACTGTTCGTTCTCGACGAGCCGACGGCGCACCTGGACGCCCTCGCGGAACGGGAAGTGTTTCGTTCGTTCTTGGCGCGCACGGCGGGAATGACCTCCCTGCTGATCTCCCACCGCTTCTCCAATGTGCGTCTTGCCGACCGCATCGTGGTACTGGAGACCGGGCGCGTCGTCCAGGAAGGAACCCACGCCGAGCTGGTCGGGGCCGACGGACTCTACTCGCGAATGTTCGAGGCGCAGGCGGGCGGCTATCGCTAGCGAGAGGGGCCGCTCTTCGGAGCGGCTGTTGCATTGCAGAGTTGACCCAACAGCAGGATCCGTGGAGGCCATTCTGAGGTCGCTCGCCTCTCGACAGCCACCGGGCAGGTGACGTAAATTGCACCTACCGAACCACAGTGATGACCTCAGTCGAACAGCTTCATCCGCTTGAAGTACGTACCCTGCGCGCGGTCGCCGAGGAGGCGCCGTTCACCGCGGCCGACCTGATGGCCGCTGCGGAGATGAACCTGGGCCAGTGCAACCAGGCGTTCAGCTGGCTGCTGGACAAGGGGCTGATCGCAGAGCGCGAGCGGGTGCAGGAGACGCGCTACGAGCTGACCGAGCTGGGCGAGCAGTACCGGCGCGACGGGATGCCGGAGGAGCGCATCGTGGGCCTGCTGCGCGACGCGGGGCCGTTGCCGATGCCGGAGATCGCCTCCCGGCTGGAGCTGCAGCAGCGCGACGTGGGCTCCGCGTACGGTTCCCTGGCGCGCGAGGGCGTGCTGGCGATGGACGGTGGCAAGCAGGTGAGCGTGGGCGGGGGCGAGAGCGAGCGGGTGGCCACGGTGCGCGGGCTGCTGGAGCGGCTGGCCGGCGGCGGCACCCTGGCGGCGGAGGCGTTGAGCGCTGCCGAGCGGGCGCAGGCGGCGGCGCTGAGCCGCAAGCGGGGCGCCGCGCGCGGCGTGTTCCGCGCCACCGAGACCGAGACGGTCAGCTACGTTCTTACCACCGCGGGACACGAGGCGCGGGACGCGGCCGCAGCCGCCGGTCTCAGCGGTGTGGAGGTGGGGGCGCTGACCCCCGACATGCTGGCCGACGGGTCCTGGCGCGAGGTGCAGTTCCGCCGCTACAACGTCAACTCGCCGCCGGGGCGGGTGCTGTTGGGCCGGCGCAACCCCTACACCGCCTACCTGGACCGGGTGCGCGACCAGCTCACGGCCCTCGGCTTCGAGGAGTTCGACGGGCCGCTGGTAGAGACCAACTTCTGGTGCCTGGATGCCCTGTTCATGCCGCAGTTCCACGCCGCCCGCGAGGAGCACGACGTCTACTTCATCAAGCAGCCGCGCCACGCCAGCCACCTGCCGGAGCCCTACCTGGAGCGCGTCGCGGCCACCCACGCCGACGGCTGGCAGACCGGCAGCCGCGGCTGGGGCTACCGCTTCGACCCCGACTTCGCGCGCCGCACCATCCTGCGCAGCCACGGCACCGTGGTATCGGCCAGGACGCTGACCCGCGCCAAGGTGCCGGGCAAGTACTTCGGCATCATGCGCTGCTTCCGGCCCGACGACGTGGACGCCTCGCACCTGGCCGACTTCTACCAGACCGAGGGCATCGTGCTCGGCGAGCACGTCAACCTGAAGACCCTGCTCGGGCTGCTGAAGCTGTTCGCGGAGGAGGTGGCGGGGGCGGCGAGCGCCGACGTGCGCTACGAACCCGCCTACTTCCCGTTCACCGAACCGTCGGTGGAGGTGTTCATCCGCCATCCCACGGTGGGCTGGATCGAGCTCGGCGGATCGGGGATCTTCCGCCCCGAGGTGACCCGCCCGCTCGGGGTCGACGTGCCGGTGCTGGCCTGGGGCCTGGGAATCGACCGCATGGCGATGATGTCGTTGGGCATCGACGACATCCGCGACCTGTTCTCGCCCGACCTGGACCAGGTGCGGCGCCGCGTGGCGCACTGAGCGGGGCGAGCGAGAGGACCGATGCCCACGATTGACGTACGTGACGAGCTGCTTGCCGACCTGCTGGGGGAGATTCCCGCACCTGACGAGCTGGAACGGCTGGTGTCCACCGCCAAGGCGGAGGTGGAAGACTACGATGCCGCCACCGGCGTGCGCCGGGTGGAGCTCAAGGACACCAGCCGTCCCGACCTGTGGTCCACCCCCGGGCTGGCGCGCCACCTGCGCTGCTACCGCGGCGACGGGCTGCCCGACTACCCGTTCGCGGCCCCTGGCGCGGCTCCGGTCGACACCGGCGAGCGGGTGGTGGAAGTGGACCCTGCATTGGAGCGGATCCGGCCCTGCATCGCCGCCTTCGTGGCAGTCGGGCCAGCGGTCAGCGAGGCGCTGCTGCTGGAATTGATCCAGTCGCAGGAGAAGCTGTCCGACAGCTACGGCCAGCGCCGCCGCGCCATCGCCATGGGCCTGTACCGCGCCGACGCCATCGAGTGGCCGGTGCGCTACCGCGCCGCGCCGCCGGACACCCGCTTCGTGCCGCTCGGCTTCGAGCACGAGCTGTCGCTGACCGAAATTCTCGACCAGCACCCCAAGGGCAAGGAATACGGCCACATCGTGCGCGGGCAGCCGGCGTTCCCCTACCTGGAGGATGCCGCCGGCGCCACGCTGTCGTTCCCGCCGGTGATCAACAGCGCCGGCCTGGGCAGCGTGGAGGTGGGCGACGACCACTTCTTCGTGGAGCTCACCGGCCCGCACCTGGAGACGCTGCTGCTGACGGCGTCGATCGCGGCGTGCGACCTGGCCGATGCCGGCTACGCCATTCACCCCGTGCTGATCCGCTACCCCTACGACACCGCCCACGGCCGCGACGTGGTGACTCCGCGCTACTTCCAGGCCGAGACCACCGTCGAGCTGGCCAGCGCCGAACGCCTGCTGGGCGAGCCGATCGCTCCCGAGGAGGGACGCCGGCTGGTGCAGCGCATGGGCAGCCGCGCCCGCGTCGAGGGGGCATCCCTGGTGGTGACCCCGCCGCCCTACCGCAATGACTTCCTGCACGCCGTCGACGTGGTGGAGGAGATCGCCATCGGCCGTGGACTGGACAGCTTCGAGCCGGAGCTTCCGGACGAGTTCACCCCCGGTCACCTGGGCGCGGCGACCCGGTTCAGCCGCTCCGCCCGCGACGTGCTGGTGGGCCTGGGCTACCAGGAGATGATCTTCAACTACCTGGGTGCCCACCGCGACTACACCGAGCGCATGAACGCCCCGGACCGGGTGCTGGTCGAGGTGGCCAATCCGATGACCGAGAACTACGCCGTGGTGCGCGACTCGATCATGCCCTGCCTGCTGGCCGCCGAGATGAGCTCCCAGAACGCCGCCTACCCGCACCGTATGTTCGAGGTAGGCAAGGTAGCGCTCCCCGACGCCTCCAACCCTACCGGCTCGCGCACCGTGGACGCCTGCACCCTGCTGCTGGCAGACCGCGGCGCCGGCTTCAACGACGCCAGCGCCCACCTCGCCGCGCTGCTGTTCTACCTCGGCGCCGAGCACCGCCTGGTCGAGCTGGACGACCCCCGCTTCATCCCCGGCCGCGCCGCGCAGGTGAAGGCGGCCGTGGCGGCCGACGGGGAGCGCACCTGGACCGCCATCGGCGTCGTCGGCGAGCTACACCCCGCCGTACTGGAGCAGTGGTCGATCGGCATGCCCTGCGCCACCGCCGAGCTCGACCTCGACGCCCTCCGCAGCACGCTGCAGAACGCCGGCGCCTGACAAAGCGACAAAGGCTCGCTGCGACATGCCATTGTGGTGGTATATCCCATGCTATGATGGCCAGTTATCGAGGTGTCGCAAAAGTGTTCTGGAGTGGCAGAAATCAGGCGGTCCGGCTGCCGGCGGCGTGCCGGTTCGAGACCTCCGAGGTCGAGGTGATCAAGCAGGGAGACCAAGCCAGCCTGCGTCCGCGTGGGAAGAACTGGCGCGCCTACTTCGACCGCGAGACGCGAGGTTCACTGCCGGCGAGGCAGCAGCCACCGCTTGAAGAGCGGGACCAGCTCCGTGGAGGAGTCTGACAACCCGCAAGGGAGGCGTAATGCTGACCCGCATAGAAGTAGATGGCTTCAAGAATCTGGTTGATTTCACGCTGGATTTTGGGCCCTACAACTGCATCGCGGGCGTGAACGGGGTAGGCAAGTCGAACATCTTCGACGCGATTCGCTTTCTGTCGTTGTTGACCGACCACACGATCAATCAAGCCGCTCTGCAAATTCGGAGTCCAGAGCAGGACACCGGCGAAGTCGGCGATCTGTTCTTTTCCGCGAGTGGCGAGACCAGGAAACGCATCATCATGGCGGTCGAGATGATCGTCGACAGTGACGTGGTTGATGATTTCGGCCGGCCAGGAGTCGCTTCATCTACCTTTCTTCGTTATGAAGTTGCCTTTCGCCACGAGCCTCCGTCGCGCTCCGCTGGTCCGCTCGGCGGCCTGGTCCTGGAACGCGAGGAGTTGCGTCACATTCCATCGGGGGAGGCCGCCGAGCGCCTGAGATTCTCACACAACAAGCGTCAGTTTCGAAACAGCGTAATCTACAACAAACGGCGCGGGTCTGGATTTATCTCTACGCGGCATGACAAGACCATCGTCATTCACCAGGATGGCGGTTCGTCCGGACGGGCGCGTCCAGCAGCGCCCGCGGAGCGCGCGCCACGCACCATCGTTGGGACCGAGAATACCGCGGCGACCCCCACAATCCTGTCCGCACGGCGAGAGATGCAGCGCTGGCGTATCCTGGCGCTGGAGCCGTCGGCGATGCGGCGGCCAGACAGGTTCACCGACGAACCCGGAATCACCACCGACGGAGGACACATACCGGTTACGCTGCATCATCTGGATACGCAGAGTCCGTGCTCCGATGCTGCCAATGGTCCTGACGATGACATCATGAGCAGGATTGCGAGCAGGCTGTCGAGTCTTGTCCCGGTGCAGGCAGTGCGCGCGGTGCGCGACGATATACGGCAGCTCTACACGCTGGAGCTGGAAGAGCACACCGGTGTGCGGTTGCGCGCCAATGCGATTTCCGACGGCACGCTGAGGTTCCTGGCGCTGACGGCGATCGCCGAGGCCACGGACGCCACCGGCGTCTATTGCATGGAAGAACCGGAGAATGGCATCCACCCTGAAAAACTTGGGGCCATGAACCAGTTACTGCACGACATCGCCGTCGACCTCGATGAGCGCGTCGATTCCGACAACCCGCTGCGGCAGGTGATCGTCGCGACCCACTCGCCCTATTTCGTGCAGCTCCAGAGTCCGGAGGAGTTGGTGATCGCCAAGAACCCCGCCGTGAGAGCATCCGCCAGCGAAGCGATCTGGCCGCTGAGGTGCTACCCGCTTGCCGGTACGTGGCGGGTTCCGAAGCAGCAAGCGGAGAAGCCTGCGGTGATCGGGTTGGGCAAGTTGGAGCTGCAGTCCTATCTGCTGCCGCCGGACGATGCCCAACTCAGATTCCCGGACGAATTCTGGCCGGAACAGCATCAGGAAAACGATGACAGTGCGAACCGGCTGCTGGCGGCGCGCCGGTTCGAGACCTCCGAGGTCGACGTGATCAAGGAGGGAGACTAGGTCACCCTGAGTCCGCGCAGAATGAACTGGCGCGCCTACTTCGACAGGGGCACGTGAGTCTACTGCCCCCGAGCCAGCACACACCTCTCGAAGAGCGGGACCATGAACACGTCGCTTTGGATGGCGCGCACGGTTGTGCAGAAGCCAGCTCCTACGACTACTTTGCTGACGAGGAGGCGCATTCCGCGATTGGTCATTCAGAAGTGATCCTACGGTTCTGCGACGGTTTCTGGCTGGAGCGCGGAACCTGCTGAAGAGCCGGATCAGGCGGGCGACGAGGAACATGAGCCGCGACCATGAGGCGGTAGTCCGAATCGTCCTGTTCGGTTCGGTGGCTTCCGACCGCGTGCTTCAAGCTAGCTGCTGCTCGACAACCGGGAGTGCAGAAATAAAGACCATGGCCATCGGGGTCGACCACAGACTATCTCGCGGCCATTTTCAGCTCAAGCTCGCTAAGCAGACGAAAAGCTCTATTGAGGAGATCCTGGTTCCTCGTTGTACGCGGCTTACGGATTTTCAGTTCGTCAATTGCTCGGGCATCGTATTCCTCTTTCAGGAATACGAATGCGGATGCTAGCTCCAGAACGAGGTCACTAGCTTCGGCCATCTTCTCGAGTCGGAGACGGACCTCATGCGACGCGAGACCATCAACATATCCCGGCTCTTTATCGTGGTCCCTCCGGCAGGAAACCCAATATGGGGTCCCGTGCCGAGTCTTCGATTCCTCTACAGCAATCCGCTCGTCGTAGCGTGCGTTCTCCCACCCTGACGCCAGATCATGGGAGTACGGTCCGCCGTGGTAATAGATGAACTTCACATTAAAGTTCGCACCACAGCGATGCAGCAGATATGCTTCCCACTGCAGACGTTCGCAGTCTATCTGTCTGCCGTTTAATCTAATAAGGTTAACCACAATGTCATCGGGACTCATTCCAGGCTCCTTGCAATTTCAAAAAGTTTATCGATCTCTGTCTGGTCGTGAGCATAGACGCGACGGATGCGTTGCTCATCTCGAAACGCCTGAATCATCGCCGACACACCAACGATATCCGTTGGATCGCTCTCTGACACTTCGGTCTTCACCAGGACCTTGTTGAGCGCCGACTTACTGTCAAAGTCGTACTCCTTGTAAAGTTCTACCTTGTCATCATCGAACAATAGGTCGGGCCGTTCTCCTAATCTATGTCGAAAGCTTCCGTACACATTGCGTCCTGGTTTTTCGAAACGACCGACGTCAAGACACTTGTAAAGATCTCGGTGGCGCAGACGGCGCGCGAGGGTCGAGATTTCTAAGTTCGATGATGTCGCGAGAGCAGCCAATGTGGCCCAAATTGAGGCGTCGTCAATGTCCATATATTCGCGTACAATTGGGCCGTCTGACTTGAAGTACCGCACGACCGGATCCGAAGAGAATTCGTCAGCGAACCTGCTGTCTACGGCGACCGCCCGTAGCAAAAAAGTAAGCATTTTCTCGGCAGCCCTAGTAGTCTTATGAAGAAAGACCATCGTATAGAGCCTAAAGCGTGCCACAAGGTACTCTTCAGCGACCGGAATACCCTTACGATTGAGGTAAAGGCACGGCGACCTGATCGGATCATCTTCGCCTCGTGTGACTTCTCCAACCTCAAGGCAGTCAAATAGCCAGTCAAGATCGAGATGTGCAGACTCGACTCCCGTCATCAGCCGGTCACGTTGCACATAATCGAGCCTATCGGCATCGAATTGGCTAGCAACGACGGTGGCGTATATGTCTTCCGGCTCATCTTTGTCTTTCAACACTTTGCTGATACTTACGGGCAGATTAGGGTCGTATTTCTTCAGCACCTCGTTGATCTCGGTCTCGCCGGCGACGATCTCGGCACTCCATTCTTCATGGCGTTTGGGCAGGCCTACAGCCTTAGCGACATCCTCGAATGCGTGGCTGAAGGGGCCATGACCGACATCATGCAGAAGTGCTGCCAGCAGGACTTCGCGCGCGCGGCCGTCGTTGAGTGATCCTTGCCTGCGCCGAATGACCTCGATGAGCTGGCGCGCGGTGTGGTAGACTCCGATGCTGTGAACGAATCGGCTATGGGTGGCTCCCGGAAAGACAAAATCCGAGAATCCCAACTGACGGATGCGACGTAGTCGCTGGAACTCGCGGGTGTTGAGCAAATCCCACGCGATGCGGTCAGTCTCGTCCTGAAATTTGCTTTTTCGTTCGCAGAAGACGATCAGTCCGTGTACCGGGTCACGGATGCGTCTGGGCTTCTGGGGCTCGTGGGGTTTCTTCATTCGCTCTTCCCTGTAAAGGAGACGTCATAAGCTTCCGGGAACGAATGGCCGACTTTCGGCGCGTAAATCGTTGGGAATGGTCGTCCTGCGTATTGTAACAGTCCCTATCGCCGCTTGTCGGGAGGCATTTCACCCTTACGTACGCCGCCGCATGCTCGGGAAGAGCAAACCGATGGCCCGATTTCATCGTTCGTAAGGCGCGGGAGTACGTGGCCAGCGGCAAACTCCTGAGCCACTCGATGATCGGATACCAAGTATCGAGCCGGTCACCGCTGCCTGCGAGGGTGGCCCTGGTGCCGTCCGCCCGGTCCCCATGGGCACGCAACCTCTCGAATCGCCCGTGCGGTGGCGGAGACCATCAATCGGGGCACCCGCGAGTCGACATTATTAAGCACGAACTCACTCTGCCCCCATTGTCCGCCCTGGGGCAAGACCGGCGTTCGATCCCGGTTGATCTCCCGGAGCGGCACAGCGCCGCCTCCACGCGCGAGTCGCCGATCCGGCAGCGAAAGCCGAACTGCCGCTCCACCTCGGGTTGGACGCCGGGAACACCTCGACGTGCAACTTGCCGCCGCACACGATGTCGTAGCCCGCGGACCGTAGACACTGTCTGCTCTGGTGGTTCGTCTCCAGGCCGCCGAGACGATGCGGCGGGTGACCGGTGAGCAGGCTGTAACGCGTCGGTACGCACACCGGATTCGCCACATAGGTCAGCTTGACCGGGCGAGCTCGCGCGCCAGCCGGCCCAGCGCCAGCGTCCGCACGTATCGGTCTCGGGTTATACCGGGCCAGCCGGTACTGCTGGTCGGAGGTGATCAGCAGGAGGTCGGCCCGCCCGTCAGCTGGCTTCGGGGGCCGTCTCAGGTGCGGGCGAACAGGTAGGCGCGGTTGCGGCGGCCTACCAGCTCGATGGCGCCGATGCGGCGCAGCGTGTAGGTCATCATGCCGGCCAGCGACGCGGGCATGTTGCCGGCGGAGGCCAGGGAGCGGTTGGTGAACGGTTCTTCCAGATCGGGGGGCAGCAGCCGGGCGAAGTCGGCGGGCGTACGGAAGCGGCGCTGGTCGCAAACCTTCAGCAGTTTGGTGTCGACGACGCTGACGCCGCCGCGCCGCCAACTGCCGTGGCCGTCGGCGCAGCGCAGCTCCTCCACCTCGACCAGGAGCGCCTCGAGGGTGAAGTTGGGGTTGCCGACCAGGTGCGGAATGCGCATCAGCTCGGCGAACAGGTCGCGGTAGGCGCCTCGCTTCGGCGATGCGCGCCGACGCAGCACGCGGCCGTCCGCGTCAGCGGTCACGATCCACTTGCGCTGCGCGATGGGGAATACCAGCCGTACCCGGTGGTCGCCGACCAGGCGCGGCAGCTTGCGTGCCAGCTTCGCGAAGTTGCGAGTCTGGATCTCTATCAGGGTCCCGCAGCGCACCAGGTCGATCACGTAGCCGCCCAGCGCCACTTCGGTGCGGTCCCGCGGCAGCGCGTACCAGCGCTTGAGCGCCGCATGCAGCGACCGCTCCCGCAACTCGCCGATGGAGTGCTCGGGAGGCGCCGCCGCGACCTGATCAGCCATGCTCCCTCACCCTTCCATTATCGGCGGCACGCGCGGCGCAACAGCACGGCAGCTACTCCGTAACCTCCAGGGAGGCGAGAAGACGCCCTGAACGCAAAAGGTAACCTTCGTCTTCCGGGTTGTCGTTGCCGGATTTCGACGGGTCCGGACCACCGCCTGGCGATCCCGGGATCGGGATGGAGTGGCGAATGGTGATTTTCTCCTCGCTGACCAGCACCTCCTTCACGAGCAGGCGGACGATGCGCTGGCGCTCTGGGATGTCCAGGGTTGCGGCGGATGTGCGCAGGCGCGCCAGAAAGCCTGTCAGGGTCTCGGCGATCCGCAGATAGGTCTCCCGGTCCTTGGCTTGATCGACAACGGATTGCAGTTCGCGATGCAGAGCCTGCTCCTGACGGCGCAGCTCGGGCATTCTGGCGCGCAGCTCGTCGATGGTGATCAACTCTTCCTGATAAGCGTTGACCAGACGCTCGATGCTCTTGCGGATCCTGACCAGGCGCTGCCGCAGGTCGATCTCGCGCTGCTGGTTGGGATCGGAGGCACGGGCCGCCTCCAGTCGGCGGTCGATCTCGGCGCCAATCAGTGCCGGGTCCTCAAGCAGGCGGACGACTTCGTTCCATACGATCTCATCAAGCAGATCCTGGCGCACCGGCCGGCTGTCGCACAGCGGCCCGGTGAGATGGCGCCAGGAATCGGAACCCAGGCAGCGGTAGTAGGAGATCTTGCGGGCACTCGTCCGAGCGAAGGTACGAGACAGCGCATAGCCGCATCTGCCGCACGAGACCAGTCCTTGCACCACGCTCGGCGTCTTGGTGCGTCGCGGTGAACGGGCCTTGTTCTGCTCAAGCCGCTCTTCGGCCAGGGCGAAGGTATCTTCGCTGACGATCGCCGGGACCGGGATCTCGATCCACTCCGCGCGCGGTTTTTCGTGACCGCCGGTGGTCGCGCTGGCCACTCCGCCGCGCAGGCGCACCGGACGCGTCACACACTTACGCGGCATTTGGCGGGTCTTGCCGAAACAGGCTTTCCCCTTATACGCCGGGTTGCGCAGCATCGCCCACACCGTCGATCGTTCCCAGCGCGAGTCCCCGATGGACGTGGGCACCGCGCGCTCATTGAGTTTGCGGGTGATCGCGCCGATGCTCAGGTGCTCACCGGTGTAGTAGCGGTAGACTTCGCGAACCACCGAGGCCTGTGGCTCCACGATTTCGTAGAAGGCATCGCTGTCCGAGGTTTTCTTGTGGTAGCGGTAGCCATAGGGCGCGCCGCCCAGCACGGCGACTTCGCCGCGGCGCGCCCGGTGGCGTTTGCCACGCCGGGAACGTTCGAGAATCTGCGCGCGTTCGTACTCTGCGATCATGCCCTGGAATTGGACGAGAAGATGGTCTTCCGGGGTTTCCATCGACGGCGCGTTCAAGAACACGATTTCCACGCCCTGGCGGGCCAGCTCCTCGATGATCAGAACCTGGTACGTATAGCGGCGGCTCAAAACGGTCCGGGGAATGGACCAGAACCGTGTCGATGCGTCCTTCCGCGGCGAGGTCCCTGACCCGCTCCAGCCCCGGGCGTTCGAGAACGGCGCCCGTGTAGCCATCATCCTCGATGACCATGTCCGGCGCGACACGGTAACCATGCTGGTCCGCATAGGCGATCAGGGCCTCGGTCTGGCTGGCGATCGTATTGCTATCTCTCTGCTGGTCGCCCGATACCCGCGCGTAGAGGGCTGCGATCTTCATGGTCGTCTCCTATATCCTGCGCCCGTGCCGGGATCTTGTGAACCCGATCGGGCACCAGAATCGCGTAGGCGTTCTGGAGTTTGGCGTCGAGCAGGCGATCGAAGGCAGCAACGAGGTGCACCGTGGGTTGCTGCCACCGGCGGCGTTCAGCCAAAGCGATCCGCCTCCGAGAAAAACCGTCTCAGAGCCCGCGCAACGATCTCCCCGATTGAGAGGCCACTGTTCCTGGCATGCGCACGCAAGGTCTGCGCTACCGTGTCTGGAATCTTGATGGTGATGGGAATCAGGGCTTCGGTCGGCGCGGCCGGCTGGCCCATGGCGCGCGCGTCCTGGACGTAGCGATAGGACTGCCGCGGCGACAGCCCGAAACGCTGCGACAGCCGCAGCACGACATCGCTCGCCGTCATGCCCTGGGCAAGCAGCGTATAGGCGGCGTTGAGGCGCTCGACCTTCTGGGCGCGTGTCGACCGGGCCACTTGCCATAAGCATATTACCTCTTGCGTCTCAAATCAATCATGGGACGCTCTCGCCATGCCACGATCTGACGTTCAAAGCGGAAGTTACCTTTTGTGTTTAGGGTGTCATAACGCTTCCGTGCGGCGCCGAGTGGCGCATGAACCAGCCGTGCGTCTTCGAGCACTATGCGCAAGCTGCTGGTATCGAGTTCGCGGGCATAGCCTTCGGACAACTACCGGCTGCAAGGCCGGCATTGGTAGCGTGTTAGTTGAAGCTCGCTCACCGGTACAGTCCCCGCCGTTCAAGGTCCCGGTAGTCGTAGCACCCATTCGCCGCTACCGCGAGCTCGACAGCATATCGCGAAACCAATGCCAGCCGCGCTTGCGCTCTCAACTCCGCGGATAGCCCGTTATGCTCGGTGATCCAAGAGTAACACGTTCTGCCGAGGCGAAAGTCCTCTCCGGTGGCGAATTTTCTTCGTTGGTAGAGGGTCTTGATCGCCCTTTCCAGAGCCTCGTCGTTGTTCAGGACCATGTGCCGTATCTCGGTCACCGTCCACTTGCGATTGCCGGGTTCGCCACGGTCGGGCGGTGACGGCTCACGGCCTGATAAGGCGGACGTTCTCGCCCGAGGGTTCGGCGCGGCGCCGCTGCCGACCTGCTTGGAGCGTGGCTCCGCCGATGGCTTCGCGCTTGCTTCGGCCTGAAGCCGCTGCAGTTTGTGTTCAATCTCGATGCGCTGGCGCTCCGCCTCGATGGCTCGGCGTTCCCATAGGGCCCGTTGCCGAGTTTCCCACGCGGCACGTTCCTCGGCGGATTTTCTTTTGCGGCTTTCGTCGAGAACACGCTGCGTTACACGCGCCATATCCTTGGGGAGAGCCGCCGGATCAGGTGGCACGACGAAGGGCTCCGGCAGAAAATCCGGATCCTCGCCGAAGGTGCGATGGAACCAGATACCGAGCTCCCGGGCGTCTTCAAGAGCCCTGCGACTCTGGAGGATGTCCTCTCTGCCGTCGTGGGAATGGCTCGCAGTGTTGCCTGCCTTGCGCAGTGACTGGAAGATCATCGCCTCACGCGGCGGCAGCACGCGGTTTTCGAACAGACGATTCAGAAGACGAGCGAACGATTCGTCCAACTCAAAGCATCCGGTTCGTGCGGCAGTGAGTTGGGCCAGCAGCTCGGCAAACTGACGTAGTTTGAGCAGGCAGGTGTTGGCGGAGCTTCTTACGTAGCGTTCGGCTTCCTCTCCGTAGCGTACGAGCTGCTCGTCGTGAACCTCCAGGAATCCAAAATTCGACGACGGCCCGACGGGGGTGCGCGTTTCAAGGCTGTCAGTCATGGCAGGTCGTGGGCACCGACTGCGGGACGCATTTCGGCGCTCAGGAGACCTCGTGGATTTCGCGGGCGATGGGGAAGCGGCGGCCGGTGCCGAAGGCGCGGGGGGAGACCTTGAGGATGGTGGGGGCCTGGCGGCGCTTGTACTCGGCGCGGCCCACGCGGCGCAGCACGTCGGCGACGGTGGCGTCGTCGAAGTCGCGGGCGACGATCTCGGCGCGGGTGAGGTTGTCGATCACGTAGAGCTGCAGGATCTTGTCGAGCACCTCGTAGTCGGGCAGGGAGTCCTGGTCGGTCTGGCCGGGGCGCAGCTCGGCCGAGGGCGGCTTGGTGAGCGTCGCCTCGGGGATAATCTCGCGGTCCCGGTTGATGGCGCGGGAGAGGGCGTACACCTCGGTCTTGAGCAGGTCGCCGATCGGCGCCAGCCCGCCGCACAGGTCGCCGTAGAGGGTGGAGTAGCCGGTGGCCAGCTCCGACTTGTTGCCGGTGGCCAGCAGGATGGAGCCGGTCTTGTTGGAGAACGCCATCATCAGCATGCCGCGGATGCGCGCCTGCAGGTTTTCTTCGGTAATGTCGGGCTCCGCTCCCGCGAACACCGGTGCCAGTGCGCGCTCGTAGCCGGCGTAGAGCTCCTCGATGGCGATGGTGTGCAGCGGCACGCCGAGCCGCCCGCACAGCAGCGCCGCGTCGGTCTTGCTGCCGTCGGAGGAGTACATCGAGGGCAGTGAAAACGCCGTGACCCGGTCGGGACCGAGGGCACGCGCCGCCAGCGCGGCTACCAGCGCCGAGTCGATGCCGCCCGAGACGGACACGTGCACGCGTTCGTGATGCGTCTTGCGCAGGTAGTCGGCGATGCCCATACCCAGGGCGCACTCCAGCTCGGCCCAGCCGTCGGCGTTGGCGGCCACCGGAGCGCCCGGTGCCGCGCTGTCCCACAGCGCCAGCTCCTCCCGGAAGCCGGCGCACTGCAGCAGCAGCTCGCCGCCCGCGCCGGTGACGAACGACTGGCCGTCGAACAGCAGGCCGTCGTTGCCGCCCACCATGTTGACGTACACCACCGGTACGCCGGAGGCGGCGCCGATGCCCTGCAGCAGCCGCCCGCGCAGCTCCGGCTTGCCGCGGTGGTAGGGGGAGGCGGAGGGCGCCAGCAGCAGCGTGGCGCCGGCGTCGAGGCAGTCGCGCACCGGGTCCACCGCGTAGCGCCCGCCGGGGTCGGGGTCGGTCTCCCACCAGATGTCCTCGCAGATGGTGAGACCGATGCGTTCGCCGCCGAACTCCACCGTGCGCCGCTGCGCCGCCGGCTCGAAGTAGCGCGCCTCGTCGAACACGTCGTAGGTGGGCAGCAGGGTCTTGGCCTGGGTGTGCAGGAGGCGCCCGTCGGCGAGCAGGCTGGCGGCGTTGACCAGGCGCTTGCCGGTGCCGCTGCGGTTGCGGTCGACGTAGCCGATCACGGCCCCCAGGCCCGCCGGCATGGCGCGCTGGATGCGGCGCAGCGCCTTGAGGTTCTCCTCCACGAAGGAGGCGTGGTCGAGCAGGTCCATCGGCGGGTAGCCGCACAGGCACAGCTCCGGGAACACCACCAGCTCGGCCTTGCGCGTGCGCGCCTGCGCCAGCCGCGCGAGGATCAGCTCACTGTTGCCGGCGAAGTCGCCGACGGTGGTGTTGACCTGGGCGAGGGCGATGCGCATTTGCCCCAGAGACGACTCGAACGTCCGACCTGCGGTTTAGGAAACCGATGCTCTATCCAACTGAGCTACTGGGGCGTATGAGGCGGCGGCCATCCGCCTTCATGCATAGCAGGATTCCCGGCGGGTACTCAAGCGCGTTGTCACGGGTCCCAACGAGCCACACCAACGAGCACACGATGAACGGTCCGCCACCCTCGCCGCGCCAACCGTCTTCCTCGTCGTTGCTCTCGCCCACACGGTACACCTATACTCCTGGCTCAGAGTCCCATCGCCGACCCTAAGGATCCGAGGTTGTCGCTCACAGAAGCCGCTCAGAGGATCGACGACGTTTTGGGAGAGGATAGTTGACCCCGCTCGCGGTCTCGGTGCAGACCGTCCGGCGGTTCATCCTCGGCTGCCAAGGACTCTGGCCCGGACGGCGGTCGGCCGGCCGTCCCGGTGCCCGTAGGGCTCTGCACCAGTCAGGCCTGGTCCAAATCGACCCGTTGAACGTGGTCGGCCGGAGCCACGATCTCGCGCTGCACGCCCGGGTGTGGGACTATCGCCCTGAGCATCTCGACCACCTGCTGTACACGAGCCGCGAGTTCTTCGACTACGGCGGGACGCTGTTCGTGCTGCCCATGGGCGAGCTCCCGTTTTGGCGGGTCCATATGGCGCGTCGTGCGGCCGAAGAGAAGTCGCGCGCGTTCGCGGCAGAGCATAAGCAGCTTCTGGAGGCGCTCCGGGAGGACGTCTCGTCACGAGGGCCGGTAGCGAACCGGGACTATGCCGGGCGGGGGCGTCGGGGGACGTTCCGCTCGGGCAAGGATACGGCCCGCGCTCTCCGACATCTCTGGTTGACCGGTGAGCTGATGACCTACGGGCGCCAGGGATTCGAGCGGCTCTACGCCTTGCGCCGTGACGTCGCACCGGTCGAGGTGCAGCACGCGGCGACGGCAGACGAGGCCGACGACTTCTTCGCCCGCAAAGCGCTCGCGCTGCTGGGCCTGGCAACAGCCCGCGACTGGGCCCATCGGTTCCGGCACCTCGCCCGCCGCCGTTCGGACCCTGACGGGGAGCGTCGCAGACTGGACGAGCTCCTGACTTCAGGCGCGGCGGTACAGACGCAGATCGGCGATGGGCCCGCGCACTACCTGCTGAGGGAGCGGACCATGCAGCTGGAAGCCGTGCAGAGTGGATCGGTACCTGGAGCCTGGCGCACCTCACGGGCGGACACGCTGACCGAGGCCACGTTCCTGCCGCCGCTGGAGTTCGTCACGGCACGCGGTCGGGCCGCGAAGTGGTTCGAGTTCGACTACGTCTGGGAGGTGTACAAACCCGCCGCCAAACGGCGATGGGGCTACTACGTGATGCCCATCTTGCATGGCGATCGGCTCGTCGGGCGGGCGGACCTGCGGATCGATCGGGCTGCCCGCACGCTGATCGTCCCGCACTTGTGGCTGGAGCGCTCCGCTCACGCGCGAGACGCTGATCTCGTGCGAGCGATCGGCCTCGGGTTGCGCCGGTTGGCAGAATGGGCTGGTGGAGACTACGTGCATATCGACGCCACATCTCCCGCCCGGCTCCGGGTGCCACTCGCCTGATTCAGCGGTTGGAGACGCGCAGCAGGCCCTCCGGGAAGCCACGCGCGCGCAGGTTCTGCTGCACCTGGGCCGCGGTGGCGGCGTCCAGATCGGGGATCACCACCCGGGTCAGGCTGTCGCCCTGCTGCAGCTCCGCTCCGAAGCCGGCATGGCGCAGCCGGTCCAGCAGGTTGCGGGCGTTGGCATACTCCCGGTACGAGCCGATCTGGATCAGGTAGATCGGCGGCGGGTCGCCCGGGCGCACCACCTGGATGCGGACCGGCGCGATGCCGGTGCGTACCATGTCGAGGTCGCGCGCGGCGGCCATCGACAGGTCGATGATGCGATTTCCCACGAACGGGCCGCGGTCGTTGATGCGCACCTCGGTAAAGGCACCGGTGGTGAGATGGGTGACCCGTACCAGGGTGTTGAACGGCAGCGTCTTGTGCGCCGCGGTATGCGTGTACATGTTGTACAGCTCGCCGTTGGACGTGGGGCGGCCGTGGAAGTCGGCGCCGTACCAGGAGGCGGTGCCCTCCTGCGGCTGCCAGGTGCCGGCGGCCACGGCCGTGGCCGCGGCCAGCTGGTCGGCGGCGGAGATCTGGGGCCGGGTCATGCAGCCCATGGTGCCGCCGGCGAAGATCGCCAGTGTCAGTGCCAGTATTCTTCTCACAATGTTCCTCCCCCGACGCAGGTCGGGGTCGCGGCGGTTCGGCGGCGGTACCGCCGGCGCGCCGCAGGCGCTGCGATATGCAGGCAGCGATTGCCCGCGGCGCGGCGCATTTCTATACTCGGCGCGAGATGACCCGGGCTGTACCTGCCACACCGCCGTCCAGCGCCGCCGCGCCCGCCATTCAGGCCGGGCACTGGGCGGACGTGACCGCCGAACGCATCATCCGCCAGCGCGGCGACCGCGAATGCTACGTGGTGGCTTCCGGGGTGGCGCCGTCCGGGGCGGTGCACTTCGGCCACCTGCGCGAGGTGATGTCCACCGAGCTGGTGGCGCGGGCGTTGCGCGACCGCGGGAAGCGGGCGCGCTTCATCTACTCGTGGGACGACTACGACGTGTTCCGCAAGGTGCCCGCCAACCTGCCGCGGCAGGAGGAGCTGGCGCGCCACCTGCGCAAGCCGGTGGTGGACGTGCCGGATCCGTTCGGCGTTGCCGCCAACTACGCGGTCGGGTTCGAGCAGGGGCTGGAGCAGGTGCTTCCCCGCCTGGGCATTCGGCCGGAGTACCTGTACCAGGCGGAACGCTACCGCGCGGCCCGCTACGCCGACGGCATCCGCACCGCCCTGGCGCGCCGCGCCGGCATACGCGCAATCCTCGACCGCCACCGGGACACCCCGCTGCCCGAGGATTATTGGCCGATCACGATATACTCAGGATTGGACGGCACCGACAACACCACGGTGCTGGACTGGGACGGCGCCGATACCGTCACCTACCGCGACGTCGACGGCACCGAGAAGCGACTGGACCTGACCAGCTCCGGCGCCGCCAAGCTGCTGTGGCGCATCGACTGGCCGATGCGCTGGGCCTACGAGGGGGTCGACTGCGAGCCGGCCGGCAAGGATCACCACACCGCCGGCGGCTCGTTCGACACCGGCGGGCCGATCGCACGCGAGGTGTACGACTACGACCCGCCGGTGACCTTCCTGTTCGGCGACGTGGGCGTCAAGGGCGGCGCCGGCCGCATCTCCTCCTCGGCCGGAAACGCGGTCACCATCGAGCAGGTGCTTGCCGTCTATCAGCCCGAGGTGGTGCGCTTTCTCTACGCCGGAACCCGGCCCAACGCCGAGTTCGTGGTGTCGTTCGATCTCGACGTGCTCAAGATCCACGAGGACTACGACCGCGCCGAACGGGTGTACTTCGGCCACGAGCAGCTAGGGGCCAAGCGGCGCGACCGGGAGCGGCGCGTCTACGAGCTGTCGCAGATCGCGGAGGTGCCGGCGCGGATGCCACCCCAGGTGCCGTTCCGCCACCTGTGCAACCTGCTCCAGATCCGTGACGGCGACGTGGCTGCGACCCTGGCGGCGCTGGTGCAGGAGCTGCAGTTGACGGCGCCGGATGCCGCGGACGCCCGCCGCCGCCTGCAGGCGCGGGCGCAGGGCGCCGCTACCTGGCTGGAGAGCTACGCCCCGCCCTCCATGCGCTTTCGCCTGCGGCGCGCCGACGAGCCGGCCCCGGCGCTGGCGCCGCGGGAGGCCGCCGCGCTCGGCCTCCTGTACCAGGAGCTGGCCGGGTTGGAGCGGCACGACGGCGCCTCCCTCTCGGACCGCATCTACGCCATCGCCGGTGAGCAGGAGCTGGCCCCGCGCGCCCTGTTCGCGGCCGCCTACCGGGCGCTGATCGGCGCCGAGCGCGGGCCGCGGCTGGCGGACTTCATCCTGCTCAGCGGGCGCGCGCGCATCGCACCGCTGCTGGAGCCCTACGCTGCGGCGGCAGAGGATGGGCCGGCATGAGTG
This sequence comes from Spirochaetia bacterium, assembly GCA_965203905.1. Lineage (GTDB taxonomy): Bacteria > Spirochaetota > Spirochaetia > SZUA-6 > Bin103 > Bin103. The sequence continues at coordinate 1,559,317 of CBDBDQ010000005.1, forward strand.
ACGCGGACGCGGCCAAGGCGGCCGCGGGGCGTGCCGCCGCCGCCCTGGTGGAATCGGGGATGAGGGTCGGGCTCGGCACCGGCTCCACGGCGGTGCACGCGGTGCGCGCCATCGCCGAACGGGTGCGCGGCGGCGCGTTGCGCGACCTCGCGCTGGTCCCCACCAGCACCCAGACCCAGACCGAGTGCTGGGAGCTGGGCCTGAACCTGCTGACGCTCAGCGACCCGGTGGTGGACGGCACCCTCGACCTGAGCATCGACGGTGCCGACGAGGTGGACCCCGCCTGGGACCTGATCAAGGGCGGCGGCGGCGCCCTGCTCACCGAGAAGGTGGTGGCCGCGGTGAGCCGGCGCTACGTCATAGTGGTGGATGAGTCGAAGCTGGTGCCGTGCCTCGGCACCCGCTTTCCGGTGCCGGTGGAGGTGGTGCCGCTGGCGCTGGCGCCGGTGCGCGCCGCGCTGCAGGAGCGTGGTTACCGCGGCGCGGTGCGCATCGCGGTACGCAAGCAGGGACCGGTGATCACCGACCACGGCAACCTGATCGTCGACGCCTGGCCTCCGGAAGGGTTCGATGCCCCGCGCAGCGAGGCGGAGCTCGCCGCCATTCCCGGGGTGGTGGAGAACGGGCTGTTCACGCGCTGCGTCACCGACCTGCTGGTGGGCGCCGCCGGCGGCGTACGGCACCGCCGCCGCGAGCGCTGATGGTCGCCGCGACCGCAGTCGCGGCAGCCGTGGCCAGATGGCGCCGGGGCGTGCCATGAGCGCGCCGCGCGAGCGCATCGCGGTGCTGCTGTCGGGCGGGGTGGACAGCGCCCTGGCCCTGGCCCTGCTGCGCGAGGCGGGACACCGGCTCACCGCCTTCTACCTGAAGGTATGGCTGGAGGAGGAGCTGGCGTTCCTGGGCGACTGCCCCTGGGAGGAGGACCTGCGCTACGCGCGCGCCGTGTGCGACCAGTTGCAGGTCCCACTCGAGGTGGTGCCGTTCCAGGCCGAGTACCAGCAGGCGGTGGTGCAGTACGTGCTGGGCGCGCTGCGCGCCGGCCACACGCCGAGTCCCGACGTGCTGTGCAACCGTGCCATCAAGTTCGGCGCCTTCGTGGACCGCATCGGCGGTGACTACGACGCGGTGGCCAGCGGCCACTACGCGCGGCTGGCACCGGCCGCGGACGGGCACACCCGGCTGCTGCGTGGGGTGGATCGGGCCAAGGACCAGAGCTATTTCCTGGCCTACCTGCGGCGCGAGCAACTCGGCCGGCTGCGCTTCCCGCTCGGCGCCCTGTGCAAGCACCAGGTGCGGGTGATGGCTCGGGAGCGGAGGCTGGCGCCGAGCGGACGCAAGGACAGCCAGGGCATCTGCTTCCTCGGCAAGCTCAGTTACCCGGCCTTCGTGCGCGCCCACCTCGGCGAGACGCCCGGAACGATTCGCGAGTTCCCCGGCGGCGCCCGGCTGGGCACCCACCGCGGGCACTGGTTCCATACCATCGGCCAGCGCCAGGGCCTGGGTCTCGGCGACGGTCCCTGGTACGTGGTGGCCAAGGACACGGCCGCCAACACGGTGTACGTGGCGCACGACCCCGGCGCCGCGGCCCCCGCCGCGGTGGCGCTGGTCGACGGCAACTGGATCGAGCCGGCGGCACCGGACGCCCTGTATGAGCGGCCCCTGCTGGTCCGCGTGCGCCACGGCGACGCCCCGCGTCCGTGCCGGCTCGGCGCCGCGGCAGGCGGCAACGGGGCTGCGCCGACGCTCCGCTTCGAGCAACCGCTGCCCGGCATCGCCAGCGGCCAGTTCGCGGTGTTGTACGAGGCCGGCGGTGAGCTGTGCCACGGCGCCGGCATGATGCAGCGCAGCGAAGTCGCATATTCCTGAAGCAGCGGCTGAGGCGCTTGGCGCCTGGCCACGCGGAGCCCCGCGAGCCTCGCACATGGCCACGACAAGTGTGCAATGACGGCTGTATGCTGTGGCGCGACAGCAGCGGCCACACGTGCCGGCTGCCATGGGAGCTGAACCGATGGGTCTTACCAACGCGCGAATCCAGTTGCGGAATCCGAAGCTTCCCGACCTGGAGCCGGTAGAGGTCGACGCCCTGGCGGATACCGGGTCGGTTCACTTGTGTATTCCGTCACACACGCAAATTCAACTGAAACTCGCTCAGGTAGAGGAGAAGGAAGTGACGCTGGCGGATGGCAGCCGGAAACTCGTCCCCTACGTCGGCCCCATCGAGTTGCGCTACCGGAACAGGACCGGTTTCTCTGGCGCACTGGTGATGGGCGACCGCCCCCTGTTGGGCGCGATCGCGATGGAAGACATGGACCTGGTCGTGGTCCCGAAGACCAGAACCGTAGTCGTCAACCCGGACAGCCCCAACATCGCGTCGTCCATAGCAATGTGAGCACCCGGGGGCCGGCGACCGAGGTCCGCCACGAGTCGGTGGTTGACCATTCGGCGCGGAAGCCGTAGCTTAGCGGCCCGCCAATCTTGACCATGTAGATCAAGATAGGCGACAAAGGGAGCACCGATATGTGGGCGCTATCCGCAAAAGCACGCTACGGCCTCCAGGCGGCCTACGACCTGGCCCTGCACGCCGGCAACGGACCACGCCAGATCCGGGAGGTGGCCGCCGATCAGGAGATTCCCCAGCACTTCCTGGAGCAGGTGCTGGTGCAACTCAAGCGCGCCTCGCTGGTGCGCAGCTACCGCGGCTGCCACGGTGGCTATGCGCTGGCCCGGGAACCAGCGCAGATCTCGGTGCTGGAGGTCCTGACCTGTCTGGAGGGGCCTTTGGAATTTGGCGCCGGGCCGTGGAGCGACGAGGTGCTGGCGCTGCCGCTGCAACGCGCCGCCGAGGGCGTCAGCCGGGCGCTGCAGGTGACGCTGGCCGACCTGGTGTGGGACAAGCAGCGCTCCCAGCCGCACCTCACCTACCAGATATGAGCGTCTCGGATATGAACGCCTCGACGGAGCTGTCCGCACCGGTCGCGGTCCTGCAGGAACTCGCCGCCAGCGCGGAGCGCGGTCCCGAGACCCTGCTGCGGGCCCTGGTGGAGCGCTACGGACGCGGCCTGAAGCTGGCCTCGTCGTTGGGTACCGAGGATCAGGTGCTGACCCACATGCTGCTGCAGATCGATCCGCAGGCGCGCATCTTCGTGCTCGATACCGGGCGCCTGCACCAGGAGACCTACGACCTGATGGCGCGCACCATGAGCCGTTACGACATGCGCTACGAGGTGCTGTTTCCCGCCGCGGAGGCGGTCCAGGAGATGGTCGCCGGCGAGGGCCCCAACCTGTTCTACGCCAGCGTCGAGGGGCGCCAGCGCTGCTGCGCGGTGCGCAAGGTGGAGCCGCTGGGGCGGGCGCTGGCCGACGCCGCCGCCTGGGTGACCGGGCTGCGCCGCGAGCAAAGCCCGGAGCGCGGCGCGACTCCGGCGGTGGAGTGGGACACCGCCCACAGCGCGGTGAAGGCCAACCCGCTCGCCGAGTGGAGCGAGGCGCAGGTGTGGGACTACCTGCGCAGCCATGGGGTTCCCTACAACGTGCTGCACGACCGGGGCTTCCTCAGCATCGGCTGTGCCCCGTGCACCCGCGCCGTGGAGCCGGGCGAACCGGCGCGCGCCGGGCGCTGGTGGTGGGAGCAGGGCACCGCCAAGGAGTGCGGCCTGCACCCCGCCGGGGAAGAGCGCTCGTGACCTCGCTGCAGCGCCTGGAGGCGCAGAGCGTCTACATCCTGCGCGAGGCGTACCGCGAGTTCCCGCGGCTGTGCATGCTGTGGTCGATCGGCAAGGACAGCACCGTCCTGCTGTGGCTCACCCGCAAGGCGTTCTTCGGCGAGGTGCCGTTCCCGCTGGTGCACATCGATACCTCGTTCAAGATCCCGGAGATGATCGCCTACCGCGACCGGCTGGTGCGCGACTGGGGGCTGAACCTGATCTACGGCGAGAACCGGGCCGCGCTCGACGCCAGGCAGACGTTTCCCGCGGGCGCGCTGTCGCGCATCGCCTGCTGCAAGGCGCTGAAGACCGACGCCCTGGTCAACACGCTCTCCGGCGCCTGGCCGCGCTACCGGTTCGATCACGAGCAGGACCGCTACGTCCAGGACCCCAACACCGAGCCCTACACCGGGGTGATCGTGGGCGCGCGCGCCGACGAGGAGGGGAGCCGCTCCAAGGAGCGCTACTTCTCGCCCCGCGACCAGCACAGCGACTGGGACATCGGCGACCAGCCGCCGGAGCTGTGGAACCAGTTCAAGACCGACTTCGCGCCCGGCACCCACGTACGGGTGCATCCGCTGCTGGACTGGACCGAGCTCAACATCTGGGAGTACATCGCCGCCGAGGAGATCCCGGTGGTGCCGCTCTACTTCGACCACGGCGACGGCACCCGCTACCGCTCGCTGGGCTGCTACCCCTGCACCAGGCCGGTCGCCTCGAGCGCCGCCAACGTGGCCGAGATCGTGGAGGAACTGCGCACCGGGCAGTTCTCCCACATCGCCGAGCGCGCCGGGCGCGAGCAGGACAAGGAGGGCGACGGCACCCTCGAGACCCTGCGCCGCGAGGGCTACATGTAGTGGCCGCGGTGACGGATACCCCCGCCAAGCCGGCGCCGGCTGCGGCCGCGGCGTCCAGGCCCGAGGTGGCGGTGATGAACGTGGTGGTGATCGGCCACGTCGACCATGGCAAGAGCACGGTGGTGGGACGGCTGCTGCACGACACCGACGTGCTGCCGCACGGCAAGATCGAACAGGTGCGCCGCAACTGCGAGCGCAGCGGCAAGCCGTTCGAGTACGCGTTCCTGATCGACGCCCTGCAGGACGAACAGGCGCAGGGCATCACCATCGACGCGGCGCGGGTCTTCTTCCGCTCCGACCGCCGCCGCTACATCATCATCGACGCTCCCGGACACATCGAGTTCCTGAAGAACATGATCTCCGGCGCCGCCCGTGCCGAAGCCGCCATCCTGGTGATCGACGCCCAGGAGGGGGTGCGCGAGAACTCGCGCCGGCACGGCTACATGGCGGCCATGCTCGGCATCCGCCAGCTGGTGGTCGCGGTCAACAAGATGGACCTGGTGGACTACGACCAGGCCACGTTCGCCGCCATCCACGAGGAGTACGCGGCCTTCCTGCGCGAGATCGAGGTGCAGCCGCGCGCCTTCATCCCGGTGAGTGGCCGCCACGGCGACAACCTGGCGGCGCCGTCGCCGCGCACGCCGTGGTACGACGGCGCCCCGCTGCTGCAGCAGATGGATGCGCTCGACAGTGCCGGACCCGCCACCTCGCAGGCGCTGCGGCTGCCGGTGCAGGACGTCTACAAGTTCCCGGTGCGCGGTGACGACGCGCGCATCGTCGCCGGCACCGTCGCCAGCGGCAGCGTGCGGGTGGGAGACGCGGTCGAGTTCCTGCCCTCGCGCAAGCGCGCCCGCGTGCGCAGCATCGAGGGCTTCAACCTGCCCCCGCAGCGGGAGGCGGCCGCGGGCGGCGCCACCGGCATCACCCTCAGCGAGGAGCTCTACGTCCGTCCCGGCGAAGTGATGTACCGGGTGGGCGAACCGGCCCCGCGGGTCGGCACCACGTTCCGCTGCAACCTGTTCTGGCTCGGCCGCAACCCGCTGGTGCGGGGCAAGCGCTACCGGCTCAAGCTGGCCACCAACCGGGTCGCCGTGCACGTCAAGGAGATCGTGCAGGTGCTGGACGCAGCCAGCCTGGAGAGCCGCGGGTCGGGGCCGGGGCGGAGTGCCGGAGGCGCCCGCGAGGTGCCGGCCCACGTGGGACGCCACGACGTCGCCGAGTGCGTGCTGGAGACCCACAAGCCGATCGCCTTCGACCTCGGCCTGGGCGCGGACCTGGCGGCGACCGGGCGCTTCGTGCTGGTTGACGAATACGAGATCGCCGGCGGCGGCATCATTACCGAGTACCTGTCCGGCCTCAGGGACTCCCTGCGCGAGCACGTCAAGCAGCGTGAGTACGCCTGGGTACGCGGCTCCATCACCCAGCAGGAGCGTATCGAACGCTTCGGCCAGCGGGCGCGGCTGGTGGTGCTGACTGGCCCAGAGCGGCGGCCGCTGCAGGAGATGGCGCGGGGGCTGGAGGCGGAGCTGTTCCGCGCCGGGCGCAGCGCCTACTACCTGGGACTCACCAACCTGGCCCGCGGCCTGGACGCGGACATGACCGAGGCTGCGGATGGAGACGCCGCGATCACAACGGCCGGAGACGACCGCGGGGAGCACGTACGGCGTCTCGGCGAGGTGGCCCACATCCTCTGTGAAGCGGGGCAGATCGTCATCACCACGGTGGCCGATCTCGACACCTACGAAGCGGAGACGTTGCGTATTCTCGGCCAGCCTCACGACATGCTGGTGATCCGCACCGGCGCCGACCGGCACGGCGTGAACGCGGACCTCGCGCTTCCGTCCGAGACGCCGGTGGCGGAAGCGGTGGCCGCGGTGTGCCGCCTGCTGCGTGAGCGCGAGGTGCTGCTCGAGTACTACCTGTGACGGACGCGGCGCCGCCGCGGAGCGATTGATGGCGGCTTTCGTGAGCCTGATCGGGGCCGGACCGGGCGACCCCGAGCTGATCACCCTGCGCGGCCAGCGTGCCCTGGCGGCGGCCGACGTAATCATCTACGACGACCTGGTGGATCGGCGCCTGCTGATCCCGTTTGACGGGCGGCCGGTGTATGGCCTCGGTGACCGCCGGGCACCGGCGCCGGAACGGCAGCAGCGCCTGTATCGGCTGCTGGCGGAACAGGCGGCGGCCGGGCGCCGGGTGGCGCATCTCAAGGGTGGCGACCCGCTGCTGTTCGCGCGCGGCACGGAGGAGATACTGTTCCTGCGTGGCGCCGGCATCCCCTACGAGGTGATTCCCGGCATTACCGCCGCGGTGGCGGCGGCCGCCTACGCGGAGCTGCCCCTGACGCGGCGCCGGCAGGCCTCGTCGGTGGCCTTCTGCACCGGGCACACCGAGCAGGTGGCGGTGCCCGAGGCCGATACTCTGGTCTACTACATGGCGGCCGCGCGGCTGGCGGTGATAGCCGAGCAGCTCCTGGCCCGAGGCTGGCGCCCGGCGACGCCGGTGACCCTGATCCGCAACGCCAGCCGCCCCGACCAGTCGGTGACCACCCTGACGCTGCGCGGCGCTGCCCGCCATGACGCGCCGGCGCCCCCGCTGGTGGCGGTGATCGGACCGGGTGGCGCTCCGGTGGGCGCCGAACCCCGAAGTGACCGGCGGCCACCGCTGGCCGGCGGCGCGGCCGAGAGCGGCCCGCCGGCCCACGCCGGGAGTTCCTGGTTCAGCAGCGCGCGCAAGGTGCTGGTGACCGGGACCAGTGCCGAGCCCTACCGCCGTCTCGGGGAAGTGGTGCACACGCCGCTGATCCGGATTGCGGAGCCGGCCGACTGGGGACCCCTGGATGCGGCTCTGGAACGGCTTGCGGACTACTCGATCGTGGCGCTGACCAGTCGTTACGCCGTAACGGCGCTGATGCGGCGGCTGCTGGCGCGCGGTGGCGACGGACGGCGCCTGGCCCAGGCGCGGCTGGCAGTGGTGGGGGCCGCAACCGCGGCCGCGCTGCGCGGGCACGGCCTGATGGCGGACCTGGTGGCGCAGCCGGAGACCGGCGCGGGTCTGCTGGCGGCGCTGCGCGGCGCCGGGCCGCTGGCAGGCGGGCGGGTGCTGCTGCCGCGCTCGCAGCTCGCCGATGCCGTCCTGCCGCAGGGGCTGTGCGCGGCGGGCGCGGAGGTGACGGCGGTCACCGCCTACCGCACCCTGCCGGTGACCGCGCCGGTGCAGGTGGACCTGGCCGCCTGCGACGCCGTGGTGTTCACCTCGCCCTCCACGGTCGAGGCGTTTCGCCAGCTCTACGGAACGGCGGTGCCGGAACGGGTAGAGCTCTGGTGTCGCGGTCCGCGTACCCGGACGGCGGCGCAGGCCGCGTTCGGACGCGGCGCTGCGCTGCCGGGTGACGCGGCCCGCAGGGCTGCCGCGCGCTGAGGCCGGCCCGGCTTGGGGTGCGCGCTCAGCCGCGGGCGCGCAGGGCCTGCAGCACGCTGTCGTCGTGGCGCCACTTCTTGCGCACCTTGACCCTCAGGTCGACAGTCACCCGGCGGCCGAAGATGGCGCGCAGCTGGGCCTCCGCGCCACGGCGGATTTCGGCGATGCCGGCACCGCGCCGGCCCACCACGATTCCGACCTGGCTCGGGCGCTCCACCCAGATGGTGGCGCGCGCCCACAGGCCGCCGGGGCGCGGCTCCAGGTCCAGCACCTCGACGTACAGTGCGTGCGGGACCTCGGCGCGGGTACGCCGGAACACCAGCTCGCGGACGATTTCGGCGACCCGGAAGTCGGGACTCTGATCGGTATAGACGTCCGCAGGGTAGTGCAGGTCGCCGCGCGGGCTCAGTTCCAGCAGCCGCGCCACCAGCCGTCCGACTCCGGCGCCGGTGAGTGCCGAAACCGGGTGCAGCTCATCGATGCCGGCCGCGTGAACTGCCTGTGCCATGGCGCGGGCAGCGTCGCGGGGCGCTTTCAGATCCACCTTGTTGCGCGCCGCCACGCATGGACCTGAAAAACCGCGCGCCGCGGTCAGCACGGCATGGTCCTCGGGCCCGAACGGGCGCCCGGAATCGAACACCAGCAACAGCAGGTCGACCTCGCCGGCAACCGACAGCGCCACGTCGCGCAGCACGAGGTTCATCTTGCGTTCGCTCAGATGCAGCCCCGGGGTGTCGAGGAAGATGAGCTGGCCTTCCTGCCTGGTGACGATACCCCGCACCCGGCTGCGCGTGGTCTGCGGTACCGGCGACACGATCGACACCTTGTGACCGCAGATACGGTTGACCAGGGACGACTTACCCGTCGACGGACGGCCGATTACGCCGACGCTGCCGACGTGCGGTTGCGCTGCGGCACCTGCCATCAGCGGACGCCGCGGCGGCCGTCACTCATCAGCCGGAGGCCGGGTGCGGCCGCGGGCCCGGCGCCGGTCGACGCGCTCGGCGCGATTGCGCAGGGTCAGGCGGCGCCGCAGGCCGCGTTCCACCAGGGTCAGCGTGTCCTCGATCAACTCGTCGTTGCCCTCGCTGCCGAAGTCCGTCAGCAGCGAGGTGTAGAGCGCGATCAGCATGCGCCGCGCGTTGCGGAAACGGCCGATGCGGAACGGTCCGCCGGCGGGCGCCGGCGCGCAGTATGTCGTCGATCATGTCACCGATGTTCCTGAGCACCCACTCCGAGCGCTGCACGGGTACCGTTCCCGGGCAGGTGAAACGGCGGTCTCCGGTCAGCATGCCGCGCAGTATGGGGCTGTGACGCAGCCCCAGGGTAATGAACCGGTACAGCGCCTTGAGTTGGTTCATGGGCGACTCGAAACGGCTGACCACGCGCCGCGCCTCGCTGATGGCGCGCCGTTCGATCAGCTCGAGGATGTGGCCGTAGAACGCCTCCTTGCTCGGGAAGTAGTTGTAGAAGCTCCCGGTGGCGAGCCCGGAGGCGTGCGTGATCTGCTCTACGCTGACGTCGCGGTAACCCTGTTCCGCGAACAGCCGCTCGCCGTTGGCCAGCAGCGCTGCCCGGCGGCGGGTGCGCTGGGAATGCCCCTGCGGCGAACGAATGAATGTTGCGTTCAGATATTCATCCCCCGTTGCGGACGCCAGACCCGATTCCGTGGCCTGTGGGCCGTTTCCCGGGCAGCGTACCACCTTTGTCGGTCACAACGGAACACCCCGTCCGCGGCTTCGCGTACATTGGGGAACGAGATTGCAGAATGGAAGCGAGCCACTACGTGCTGCGGTGCATGTCCTGCGGGCGACAACGGAACGAAAGTCGCCACGGGTTTGCCCTGTACTGCAGTTGTGCCGACCCGGCAGCGGGACTCCTGCGTGCCGAATACACCGAGCCACGTTTCGTCGTCAATGCCGGCAGCGGTCTGTTCCGGTACGGACACTGGTTGCCGATCCGGTCGCCGCACGGGCCCCGCTCCGCCGCGAGCGGCGCCCGCTGCGGGCCGGTGGCCTACCGCAGTTCCGCGCTGGCGCACCACCTGGGCCTGGAACGGCTGGTGGTGCTGTACAACGGCTACTGGCCGGAACGCGGCGCCGGCCTGGAGAGCTGCTCCTTCAAGGAGCTCGAAGCGCTCGCGGTCACCGCCCGGCTGGCCGCGGACGAGCCGCGGACGCTGGTCGTGGCATCGGCCGGAAACACCGGGCGCGCCTTCCACGCGGTCTGCTCGCGACGCGGGCTGCCGGTGGTGGTGGTCGTGCCGCAAGCGGCCCTGCCCCTGCTCTGGACCACCGCCCCGGTATCGTCCGCGGTGACCCTGGTGGCCGTCAGCGGCGGCGCCGACTATGCCGACGTCATCCGCGTCGCCGCCATGGTGTCGGAGTTGCCCGGCTACCTGGCGGAGGGCGGCGCCCACAACGTGGCGCGCCGCGACGGCATGGGCTCGGTGATGCTGGCGGGCGTGGAGTGTGCCGGCGAGCTGCCGGACCACTACTTCCAGGCGGTGGGCAGCGGCACCGGCGCCATCGCCGCGTGGGAGATGGCGCAGCGCCTGGTGGCCGACGGGCGCTTCGGCGACCGCGTGCCGCGCCTGCACCTGGCCCAGAACGCGCCGTTCACGATCATGGCGGACGCCTGGCAGGCAGGCAGCCGTACGCTGCCGCCGCTGGACGAATCGCTGGCCAAGCGGCGCATCGCGGCCATGCAGGCCGCGGTCCTCAGCAACCGCCGGCCCCCCTACTCGCTGGCGGGAGGCGTGTTCGATGCCCTGGCGGCGAGCGCCGGCAGCATGTACCGGGTGCCGAACGGCGCCGCCGCGCGGGCCGCGGCGCTGTTCGCGGAAACGGAGGGCAGCGATCTCGATCCGGCCGCCGCCGTGGCGCTGGCGGCCCTGCAGCAGGCGCGGGCCGAGGGCGCGATAGGGAGCCGCGACACGGTGTTCCTCAACGTCACCGGCGGCGGGTTCCAGCGCCTGCGCGCCGAGGGACGGGTGCGCAAGCTGTTGCCCGATCTGGTGCTGGATCACCGCCGCGCAACTCCCGCAACTCTCGCCCAACTGCTCGACGGAAGTGGCGCAGCCAGCGCGGCCGCCACCGGCTCATCGTCGCGCGCTGGCTTGACCCGCCGGCAGCCGCTTCGGCTTCCGGCCGGCCGCGCGCCGAGGGGGAACGCATGACTGACCTGTTCGAAAAGTGCCACGGAGACGGCGGCTACTTCGGCCGCTACCGTGCCGCCGGCGACAAGTACGTAGTGCAGCCGATTCTCGATTCGCTGCCCGGGCCGCACATGGAGTCGGGGGGCCGGCACGTGATCATGTGGGGGATCAACAGCTACCTCGGCCTGACCGGCAACCCGCGGATCAAGGCCGCGGCATTGGCCGCGGTGAAGCGTTATTCCACCTCCACTCCCATGGGCTCACGCCTGCTCACGGGCAACACCTCCAAGCACGAGGCGCTGGAGCGGCGCCTCGCGAGCTATTGCGGCAAGCCCGCGGCGGTGCTGTTCAACTACGGCTACCTCGGCGTGATGGGCACCATTTCGGCTCTGATCGGGCCCAAGGACGAGGTGATCATCGACAAGCTGTCGCACGCATCGATGATCGACGGCACCATCCTGGCGATGGCCGGGCGTCGCTTTCGGCCCTTCCGCCACAACGACATGGAGAGCCTGGAGCAGCAGCTTCGCGCGGCGCGCAAGCGTGGCAGCGGCGGCATCCTGATCGTCATAGAAGGGGTCTACGGGATGCGCGGCGACCTGGCCAATCTGCCCGAGATCACCGCCCTGGCACGGCGCTACGAGGCGCGCATCTTCATTGACGACGCCCACGGCTTCGGGGTGATGGGGACCAACGGCCGCGGTACCGGCGAGCATTTCGGGGTGCAGGACGAGCTCGACCTCTACTTCGGCACCTTCGCCAAGGCGTTCGCGGCGATCGGCGGGGTCACCACCGGCGCCCCCGACGTGATCGAGTACATCCGCTTCAACGCCCGCACCAACGTGTTCGCCAAGGCGCTGCCGATGGTCTACGTCGACGTGCTGGAGGCCACCCTGGACGAGATTCTCGCGCACCCGGAGTACCGCGAGCGGATGTGGTACAACGCGCGCACCCTGCAACGCGGGCTGGTGGAACTCGGCTACAGCATCGGTGACACGCAGTCGCCCGTTACTCCCGTGTACATCCCCTCGGGGCAGGAGACCGCACGCGCCATCATGGTGATGCTGCGGGAGGACTACGGGGTGTTTCTTTCGGGCGTGACCTATCCGGTGGTGCCACGCGGGATCAACCTGTTTCGCATGATCCCCACGGCGCTGCACAGCGACGAGGACATCGCGATCACGCTCAACGCGTTCGCGGAGATCCGCGAGCGGCTCGCGCTCGACCTTGCCAGTCTCGAGCACCTCGCCACGGCCTGATTCCGGTGGCCGGCACTCGGCGCGCAGCGTCCCGGCGCCGCCCGGCCGCGCTCCGCCGCGCGCTGCCGGCGTGGCTTGCCGCCGGCATGGCGCTGACCACCCTGGCAGGCTGCGGGGAGCGCGTGCGCCAGCACGAGTTCGCGGCCATGTCCACCGTCGTGCGCGCCACCGTGTACCACCGCCGCAGTCCCGACTGGGACGCGGTAGAGCGCGCCGCCCGCGAGTTTGCCGCACAGTACGATCACCGCGACCCCGCCAGTCCGCTGGCCCGGCTCAACCGCGACGGCAACGCGCAGCTCGAGCGGCCGCTGGCGGACACTCTGCGCGCCGCTCTGCGCCTGGCCGCGGCCACCGGGGGCGCCTTCGATCCGACGCTGCTGCCGGTCACGCGGCTGTGGGACTTCGATCACGGCGGCACCCTGCCGGATGCGGCTGCGCTGGCCGCCGCCCTGGAGGCGCGTCGACTACCGCCGCCTGCAGGTGGACGCCGGCGGCCGCGCCACGCTGCAGGACGCCGAGCTCGACCTCGGCGCCATCGGCAAGGGCGCGGTGGTGGATCACCTGGCCGACTGGCTTGCCGAGCGCGGCTACGAGCGCTTTCTGCTGGAGGCCGGCGGCGACGTGCTGGTGTCCGGGCTCAAGCCGGAGGCCGCGCCGTGGCGCATCTGGGTGCGGCATCCGCGCCAGGCCGACGTGCCGCTTGCCATCGCCGCCATCGGCGTTGCCGGCGGCCGCGTGGCGCTGGCCACTTCCGGCGACTACGAACGGTTCTTCGAGCAGGACGGGGTGCGCTACCACCACATCCTCAACCCGGCCACGGGCCGCCCCGACAGCGACGCCGTGGCGGTGACGGTAATTGCCGGCAGCGCGATAGAAGCGGACGCGCTCGCCACCGCGTTATTTGTTATGGGAAGCGCCGGCGGCGAGCTGCTGGCAAGCTCCCCGGATATCGAAGGCGTGCTCATCTACCGCGCGGGCGGAGAACTGGCGGCCGTCGTGAGCGACGGCTTCCCGGCACAGCAGGGCCGGGTCAACGTCAACTGAGCACGGCAGGAGGTGGCATGCTCATTGGCATAGCAGGACACGGCGAGTATATTCCGGCGCGAGGGGGGACCGGGCCCGCAGGGCCCGTGCCGCCGCCATGGAGGCAACGTGCGACCAGACTGGGACGCGGAAGAGCAGGACGAGGAAGAAGGGGAAGAGCGGGAACAGGGGGAAGAATCACCCCTGCTGCGGCAGTTCCTCAAGACGCGGACGGTCCTGCTGACCGGCGAAATCAACAAGACCCTGGCAGAGCGGGTGGTGCGCCAGGTGCTGCTGCTGGAGCAGGAGAGCGACGAGCCGATCAAGGTGTTCATCGACAGTCCGGGCGGGGATGCCGATGCCGGCTTCGCGATCCTCGACATGATGCGCTTCGTGCGGCCGCCGATCAAGATGATAGGGATGGGCCTGGTGGCGAGCGCGGGCGCCATCGTGCTGCTGGCGGCGCCGCGCGAGCAGCGCTTCGCCCTGCCCAACTCGCGCTATCTCATCCACCAGCCGATGGCCGGGTTCCGGGGCGTCGGCACGGAGATCGAGATCCACGCCAAGGAGATCGATCTGATGCGCCGCAAGATGAACGATCTGATCTCACAGGAGACCGGCAAACCGGTCGCCGAGGTGGAGCAGGACACCGACCGCGACTACTGGATGGGTGCGGAGGAGGCTCTCGCCTACGGCCTGGTAGGCAGCATCATCCACTCCCAGAACGACCTCTAGCCCCTGGGATGGTGGTGCCGGACACCACGCCCGGGGAGTTCGAACGCCTGCGCCGGGAGCAGCTCCAGCGGCGTTTGGGGGGAGACGGCACGCCAGCGCCGGAGGTGATCTCCAGCAAGGTGCGTGACAGTGTCGATCTCGGGAACCGGCTGCTCATCGTCACCAGTGACCGGGTATCGGCCTTCGACCGCGTCCTCGCCACCATTCCGTTGAAAGGCCAGGTGCTGAACCAGCTCTCGGTGTTCTGGTTCCAGCACACCGCCGACATCGTCGCCAACCACCTGCTGCGCGAGGTGACGCCGCGCAGTATGCTGGTGCGCCGCTGTGAGGTGCTGCCGGTGGAGGTGGTGGTGCGCGGGTATCTGACCGGGTCGGCGTGGCGCGACTACCAGCGCGACGGCGCAGTGTCGGGCATCCCGCTGCCGCCGGGCATGCGTGCCGAGGAGCGTTTTCCGCGTCCGTTGTTGACTCCGTCGACCAAGGCCGGCCCCGGGGAGCACGACCGCCCGGTGTCGCGCGCCGAGCTGCTGGCCGGCGGCACGGTGCCCGCGGAGCTGTGGCGGCGGATCGAGACGGTGGCGCTGCAGCTCTACGCACGGGGCGTGGAGCACGCCGCGCGCCGGGGCCTGATCCTGGTCGACACCAAGTACGAGTTCGGCACCATCGGCGGCGAACTGGTGCTGGCGGACGAGGTGCACACGCCCGACAGCAGCCGCTACTGGTATCGCGACGGCTACGCGCAACGGTTCGCCCGCGGTGAGCCGCAGCGCAAGCTGGACAAGGAGTTTCTGCGCGCGTGGCTGATGCAGCGCGGCTTCATGGGCGACGGCGCGGCGCCGGAGATCCCGGACGCGGTACGCCACGAGCTGTCGCAGCGCTACCGGGAGACCTACCGGATCCTTACCGGGCGCGACTTGGCGCCGAGCGCGCTGACGCTCGAGGAGGAGTTGGAACGTTACGCCGCGGTCGTGCGCGAGGCAGGCCACGGTGGCCGCTAGCAGCCCGCTGCCTGCGGGGCGCCGCAGGACCGCGGCGGCTGGGGTGCCGTTGCTGCTGCTCGGGCTACTGCTGCTGGGTGCCTGTGGCAACTCCGGAGCTACGCTCACGGTGGTCAGCTACAACGTCCAGAACCTGTACGACGCCACCGACGACGGCGGCGAATACCGCGAGTTTACCGCCGCCGGCGGCTGGCATGAGGCCCTCTACACCGCCAAGCTGCGCGCCATCGCGAGCGCGCTGCGCCGCGCCGTCCCGGCGGGGGCGGACCTGGTGGCGCTGCAGGAGGTGGAGCACGCCGGTGCCGCGCGGCGGCTGGTGAACCTGGAGCTGTCGCGGCAGGGGTACCGGCACGTGGCGTGGCTGCCGGACCCGCGCTCCGCCACCGGCCCGGTGGTGCTCTCCAAGCTGCCCGTGCGCAGGGTCGGGGCCCTCTGGGTGGAGGGATCGCCGGAGCAGCCGCTGCGGCCCATCCTGGAGGTGGAAGTGGCCCTCGGCGAGGCGGCCGATGCGCGCTCACTGTTCCTGTTCAACAACCACTGGAAATCGCGCCACGGCGGAGCCGCCGAGACCGAGCGCTACCGGCGCCGGGCGGCGGCGACGCTGGCGGCGCGCCTGCGGGAGATCCACGCTGCCGACCCGGAGGCCGACGTGATCGTGGCCGGCGACCTGAACGTCTCGGTGGACGAGTACGAGCGTCGCCGCGGGCGCTACCTGACGGCCCTTATGCCCGCGGAGGCCGCGGCCGAAGGAGCGCTGGCGGTGACCGCGGCGGTGCCAACTCCGGCAACGCCGCTGGCGCTGTTCAGCCCGTGGTACGATTACCGTAACGCCGGCCGGGCTCCGGAGGGCAGCTACCGCTATCGGGGCACCTGGGAGACCATCGACCACCTGCTGTTGGGCCCCGGCCTGTTCGACGGCCTTGGCGTGAGCTATGCCGGCAGCGACCGCTTCACGGTGATCAGTGACGGCCTGCTCGATGCCGAGGGCAGCCCGCGCCGCTTTCTGCGCGGCCCCCCACCGGGCGGCTACTCCGATCATCTGCCACTGCGCCTGGACCTGGAACTCCATCCAGCAAGATAAGGCTGAGTGAGAAGCGTGCAATCGCCTTCGCCTATCAGAATTTGACGTGACTGGACTGCCCTGATTCGCGCCCTACATGCTGAATCTTTGAATCTTGCACAAACTATTGAACAGCACGGATTTGTGTTCCCAAGCGTTCTATAGCCGCGTCGGGAATCGGCAACACCCGACCCTGCGCAGCGTGGTCCTGAGGGCGCGGGAGGCGATGTCTGTCACTCATGTCATCTCATGTCACCAGGCAGGTTGACATGGGCTCCATTCCGATATGTATACTCCTTTATTGCAGCTATGGGCACTGCCACTAAACCGAGGCATGGTGTCGTACAATACCTCCCATTCCACGGAGACGACCTAGCGCCAGATTGGCTCTATCCAAATGGCACGAACCGCCGTGGGCGATGGTGAGGATCAGGTTAAGCGGGTAACCAAGAATGGCCAGGTTACGATTTCAGGTTCAAGGACAACTCGGAAGTATCACCCTGTCTGGGTTTCTGGGTCAAATCCAAGATCACCTGCATATGTTAAAAGAATACGAAGGTCTTGCTTCCAGAGCAAGATGAATCACTCGGCTCTGCGGAGGGTACTCTGGAGACGATATCGATCCATCGCGGCCGGCGATTCGTCATCTATCACAGCAGAACGAAGAAAGCGATCCACTGCGATATTCCAAGCGAATCTAATCTTCTTGACCAAGCTATGGACGCACTCGGTAATCGGGTGGTAGTGGGTGGCCGACTGCATACGAACGCACGCGGTGAACCAGTACGAATTTTGGTCGAAGAGCTGCGAACTTTGAGAGAGCAGTCGAAGTTGCCAAGTATAGCCTCGTTGGGCGGCAGTTACCCCGACATCACTGGCGACCTTACGACAGAGGAGTACATCAGGGGTCTTCGTGAGTGCTGAACGATATGAGAAGCCGTACTTGGACTCATCCGTCTTCATTGCCTGGCTGAAAGGAGAAATCTCTAAAGGGGTAGATCGTAAACAGGTTGCAGGACAGATTCTACGAAACGCCGAGCTTGGAGGATTCCGCATTTGCATCTCCGCATTGACGCTTGCGGAGGTTCACAAGAAGCGAGGGCATGCACAAATCACGGACGATGAACACACCGAGATACTAAGATTCTTCGAGCATGACTACTTTGATGTAGTCTCCGTGGACCGAATGATCGGCGAGGAAGCACACAGGTTCTGTCGTAAGTACGGGTTATCACCCGCGGATGCAATTCACCGGCTCGTAGCCGTTGTCGAACACGTAGTCGCCGAGCTCGTCGGCGCCGGCGGCAAGGCCGTCCTCGATCATGCGCAGCGCCGGGCCGACCGCGACGACGCTTCCGTAAGTCCTGGGCAACGATTCCAGTCCTCCACCACGTCGGCGGCGACGGTTGCCGCAGGCCCAGCCTCAGCGGTCGCGGCGTTTCTCGGAGGACTGGAAGGCGATACACAGCAACGCGTAGGGATCGCCTCCAACCGCTCGCTGGGAATGAGCGAGCCGCACATCATATATACGCCGTAGCCACAGCGGCGGCGTGGACTGGGTCGTTGCAACCTGCGACGCCTGTCGCGAACTGCGACAGTTCCTGCAAAGTGTTGCAGCCCAATTACTTGAGTCGGGATAGGCAGGCTCAGGCGTTTGCATCTTGGACACTTCGTCACGATTGTCCGCAACCGCAGGCTCTGCCAGTGGCTGATCCCTACCGATCGAATTCTTTATCAGGATAAGAATTAACAGGCAGACCCAGGCACCTCCCGGAGCTGGCACGGTTCCTGCTTGTCACTGTGTTGAACGACAACGACAAGGAGGATCCGTGCTTACGATTGTCGGCGGCATAGCGGGTGGATTAGGGCTTTTTTTCATGGGCATGAAGCTGCTCTCGGAGCATCTCAGGTTGTTGTCCAATCGTCGCCTGCGACAGAGTGCCGCCCGTTGGACCAGGAATCGGT
This sequence comes from Spirochaetia bacterium, assembly GCA_965203905.1. Lineage (GTDB taxonomy): Bacteria > Spirochaetota > Spirochaetia > SZUA-6 > Bin103 > Bin103. The sequence goes on from CBDBDQ010000005.1 coordinate 1,577,495, forward strand.
GGACGGGGTTAGCCTGGGGCGCAATTGCCGGCGCGGTCACGCAGACCATGCCCGCGTTGACGTTCATCATGGTAGGCATGTTGAGGTCGGGACTCCTGTCCGTGCGCCGGGCGTTCCCCATCCTGCTCGGCGGAAACATCGGGGCGGTGCTGCTGCTGCTGGTCGTGATGCTCGATATCAAAATGGCCGTGCTGTACGTCCTGGGCGTTTCGCAGATGACAGCCATGATCTCAACGAGAAATAACCGAGCGGCCAGATACCAGACCATGGCCGCAGCGCTGTTCGGGATGGGCATGATGATTCTCGGGTTTCTCCTGCTCAAGGACTCCGTGTCACCGCTGGCGGACTATCCCTGGTTCAGAGCGATCGTGGCATGGGCCGACCGCTCGCTGTTCCTGTGCCTGTTGGGCGGCACGTTGCTGTCCGTCGCGATGCAATCGGCGGGCGTGGTGAAGGTTACCAGCATCAGCATGGCCGCGGCTGGACTCCTCGGTATCGAACAGGTCCTGATGCTCAATCTGGGCGCCTGCCTTGGGTCGAGCGCGGCCCTCTGGCTGTTGACGTTGAACCTGACCGGTTGTTCCCGGCAGGTGGCCATGTACCAGGTGCTGTTCAACTGCGTGTCGTGCGCCGTATTCGTTCCGCTGCTCATTGTGGAAGCGTACTTCGACGTGCCGCTGTTCAAGGCCGCGATCGTCTCCATCGATCTCCCTCTGGCGCAGCGATTGGCGTTGTTCGCCGTCTTCGTTGAGCTGACCACCTGCACGTTCCAGCTCACGGTCCTGGGGCCGGCCGCGCGGCTGATCGCACGCTGGTGGCCGGCTACGGAAGCGGAGACCCTGTCGAAACCGTGGTACGTTCACGACCAAGCCCTGGAAGACGCCGCCAGCTCGCTGCGGCTGGCCGATCGCGAACAGCGGCGTCTGCTGGAGATACTGTCGCGCTGTCTCGACACGGTACGGCAGGGCACCGAGCTGGGCGCGCTGCGCGAGGCGGCAAAGGCGGTGCTGACCCGCATCGAGGAATTCCTGGACGACCTGGCGGAGCATTACCCGGACCAGAGTATCGATGACCACGTTTCGATGCTCACGCGCCAGCGGTTGCTGTTCTGGCTCGATGAACGGGTGCTGGAGCTGTGCGAAGTGCTGCATACCATGCCCCGGCGAGCGGAGCTGGAGGATTGGCGCATGGGTCTGGTCGAGGGCATCGACGCCGTGCTGCTGGTGCTGCAAGACATGCTGAGTGCCGGCGACGAGGAGTCCTGGCCGCTTACCATGCAATTGATGAACAGCCGCGGCGAGCTGATGCGCAGGACGAGAAGCACGTACCTGGGGGACGGATCGTCCCTGAGCGCCGCACAACGAACGAGTGTGCTGCGGCTCACCAGTATCACGGAGCACATCTTCCTGCTGTTGTCGCGACTGGCGCACGAATATCAACGGTACGCCGCTGAGAATGCCGACGGGCAAACTCCCGACGGCAGAGAGCCGGCGGCCGAGACGATGGCGTCGCCAAGTGGCCGCGATCTCCGGGAGGACGCCGCACTGAGAGCACTGTCAGCCGGCTCGGCTGCGCGAATGTAACCCTCGCCCCCCGCCGTCACGCGCCGGCCGACGAGCCGCGCCCCCGGGCTCGTCACCGCCGGTCGTGCCGTCGTCGTCGGCGCCGCTGGCTCTGTTCAGCCCGTGGTACGACTACCGTGACGCCGGCCGGGCTCCGGAGGGGAGCTACCGCTATCGGGGCACCTGGGAGACCATCGACCACCTGCTGTTGGGCCCCGGGCTGTTCGACGCCGCCGGCGTGAGCTATGCCGGCAGCGACCGCTTCACGGTGATCAGTGACGGCCTGCTCGATGCCGAGGGCAGCCCGCGCCGCTTTCTGCGCGGCCCCCCGCCGGGCGGCTACTCCGACCATCTGCCGCTACGCCTGGACCTGGAACTCCGCGATCCGCCGCGCAAAGATGGCCACCCGCTCCGCCGGCGTGGACTGGGTCGTTGCAACCTGCGACGCCTGTCGCGAACTGCGACAGTCTCTGCAAAGCGTTGCAGCTCAATTACTTGGGTCGGGATAAGCAGGCTCGATGGTTGCATCTTGGACACTTCGTCACGATTGCCCGCAACCGCAGCTTCTGCCGTGACTGATCCCCTCCAATTCAATTCTTTATCAGGATAAGAATTAACAGGCAGACCCAGGCACCTCCCGGAGCTGGCACGGTTCCTGCTTGTCACTGTGTTGAACGACAACGACAAGGAGGATCCGTGCTTACGATTGTCGGCGGCATAGCGGGTGGATTAGGGCTTTTTTTCATGGGCATGAAGCTGCTCTCGGAGCATCTCAGGTTGTTGTCCAATCGTCGCCTGCGACAGAGTGCCGCCCGTTGGACCAGGAATCGGTGGACGGGGTTAGCCTGGGGCGCAATTGCCGGCGCGGTCACGCAGACCATGCCCGCGTTGACGTTCATCATGGTAGGCATGTTGAGGTCGGGACTCCTGTCCGTGCGCCGGGCGTTCCCCATCCTGCTCGGCGGAAACATCGGGGCGGTGCTGCTGCTGCTGGTCGTGATGCTCGATATCAAAATGGCCGTGCTGTACGTCCTGGGCGTTTCGCAGATGACAGCCATGATCTCAACGAGAAATAACCGAGCGGCCAGATACCAGACCATGGCCGCAGCGCTGTTCGGGATGGGCATGATGATTCTCGGGTTTCTCCTGCTCAAGGACTCCGTGTCACCGCTGGCGGACTATCCCTGGTTCAGAGCGATCGTGGCATGGGCCGACCGCTCGCTGTTCCTGTGCCTGTTGGGCGGCACGTTGCTGTCCGTCGCGATGCAATCGGCGGGCGTGGTGAAGGTTACCAGCATCAGCATGGCCGCGGCTGGACTCCTCGGTATCGAACAGGTCCTGATGCTCAATCTGGGCGCCTGCCTTGGGTCGAGCGCGGCCCTCTGGCTGTTGACGTTGAACCTGACCGGTTGTTCCCGGCAGGTGGCCATGTACCAGGTGCTGTTCAACTGCGTGTCGTGCGCCGTATTCGTTCCGCTGCTCATTGTGGAAGCGTACTTCGACGTGCCGCTGTTCAAGGCCGCGATCGTCTCCATCGATCTCCCTCTGGCGCAGCGATTGGCGTTGTTCGCCGTCTTCGTTGAGCTGACCACCTGCACGTTCCAGCTCACGGTCCTGGGGCCGGCCGCGCGGCTGATCGCACGCTGGTGGCCGGCTACGGAAGCGGAGACCCTGTCGAAACCGTGGTACGTTCACGACCAAGCCCTGGAAGACGCCGCCAGCTCGCTGCGGCTGGCCGATCGCGAACAGCGGCGTCTGCTGGAGATACTGTCGCGCTGTCTCGACACGGTACGGCAGGGCACCGAGCTGGGCGCGCTGCGCGAGGCGGCAAAGGCGGTGCTGACCCGCATCGAGGAATTCCTGGACGACCTGGCGGAGCATTACCCGGACCAGAGTATCGATGACCACGTTTCGATGCTCACGCGCCAGCGGTTGCTGTTCTGGCTCGATGAACGGGTGCTGGAGCTGTGCGAAGTGCTGCATACCATGCCCCGGCGAGCGGAGCTGGAGGATTGGCGCATGGGTCTGGTCGAGGGCATCGACGCCGTGCTGCTGGTGCTGCAAGACATGCTGAGTGCCGGCGACGAGGAGTCCTGGCCGCTTACCATGCAATTGATGAACAGCCGCGGCGAGCTGATGCGCAGGACGAGAAGCACGTACCTGGGGGACGGATCGTCCCTGAGCGCCGCACAACGAACGAGTGTGCTGCGGCTCACCAGTATCACGGAGCACATCTTCCTGCTGTTGTCGCGACTGGCGCACGAATATCAACGGTACGCCGCTGAGAATGCCGACGGGCAAACTCCCGACGGCAGAGAGCCGGCGGCCGAGACGATGGCGTCGCCAAGTGGCCGCGATCTCCGGGAGGACGCCGCACTGAGAGCACTGTCAGCCGGCTCGGCTGCGCGAATGTAACCCTCGTCCTCCGCCGACGGGTCCGACGTGATTCTCATGCGCCTCGCGGACGCCGTCGATGCGCTCGGTGGTCTGGGGATGCAGATTCACCGCTCCTACTGGGCTGCGTACACCCACATGAACCGCCTGGTGCGGCGTGAGGGACGGGTCCTACTGCACCTTTCCGGTGATCGCGAGATTCCGGTGAGCCGCCCCTACCTCAAGGCCGTACGCGCGGCCCTGCCGGACAGATCCGCGCCTCTGCCGAGCCGGGAGCAACGGCCATCCATCCTGGGCAACGGTTCCAGTCCTCTGCCACGTCGGCGGCGCCGGTCGCCGCAGGGCCTCAAGCTCAGCGGTTGCGGCGTTCCTCGGACGACTGGCAGGCGATACACAGCAGCGCGTAGGGAATCGCCTCCAGCCGCTCTCTGGGAATGCGCGAGCCGCACATCATGCATACCCCGTAGTGACCGTTGGGGATACGTGCCAGCGCCGACTCGATCAGGTTCAGCCGGCGCATCTCGCGTGCGCCGAGCGTCTCCAGGGTCTTGCGGTCGATGTCCTCGGCCGCGATGTCCACCAGATCCTTGGGATCCATATCTTCCCACAGCTCACGGAACTCCGCGTCCTCCTGCGCCAGATGCGCGAGGATCTCCTCTTTCAGGGCGTTCAACCGCTGCTGCATCAACTCGGTGAACTGGTTACTCACGGTATCGGACTCCCAGATGGCCAATCAGCCGCACGGACCCGGAGAGCGGCGCCCGCACGGATGCGCCTGTATGGGTGAATTGCTACGCCTTGTCAAGATCTTCGCTGCGGTCCCAGACCGGTGCCGGACCTTCGGTTGACAAAACCAGCCGTGGCGCATGTACTACCACGGTACTATCCCCTGTTGAAAGGATTGTTCTTGGCAAAGGAAGAGGCGATCGAGATCGAAGGAACGGTCCGGGAATCGCTACCCAACACCATGTTTCGCGTCGAGCTGCAGAATGGCCACCGGGTGTTGGCGCACCTGTCCGGGAAGATGCGGCGCCACTACATTCGCATCGTTCCCGGAGATCGTGTTCGCGTGGCCCTGTCACCGTACGATCTGAACCGCGGCCGCATCATCTATCGCGAACGTTAGGGGTCTGTCGGATTGGCGCGGCAGCGGCTGATCCGACAGGACTCCGTACGGTAGGCGACGGTTTCGGGGCGTCAGGGGCCTGAGCCCAGGTCCCGCACCGCCCCCCGGCTGACCCAGGCGTCGAGACCGTAGCCGGTACGCACCAGGAGATGCTCACCGTGCTCACCGCGCACCTCCAGGGTGGTGCCCGCGGGCAGCGCCATCCATGGTGCCGCGTCGCGGCGCGGGATCCTGCGCAGCTCGGTGTCACCGACCACCACGATGGTGCGGGCCTGGTCGACCAGCGCCAGGCCGAATACTGCCGCGACCAGAACCGCGGCAGCCAGCAGCACGGCCAGCAGCGCCCCCGTGCGGCCGGGCAGGGAAGCAGGCGGCGGCGCCTCGCGACGCTCCGCGCCCTGCATCCGAGCTGGCAAGCGGCGCCGCAGCCGCCGTAGCAGCCGCTTCCCGACGGGGTGGTGCCCAGCGACGGCAACGACGCAGCCGGCCACCAGCAACAGCGCATGGAACGGCACCGCCGGCGGCGCGAACGGCGCCGGGCGATGTTGCGTTTCGAGCCCGGCGCCGCGCTCCACCTGCCCCAGCAGCACTCGGTAGCGCCGGTCCAGCGGCGCCCGCCGCAGCGCCTCCCGCAGCCAGCCGACGGCGCCGGCAGCATCGCCCCGCCCCAACTCCGCAAGCGCCAGGTTGTAACTGATGAGCGCCGGGTGGCAGCCGAGCTGGTCCCGTGCGGCCCGGTAGCCGGCTTCAGCGGCGGCGTAATCGTGCCGCAAGTAGGCACGCTCGGCCGCGGCAGCCGCCCGCAGCGCCGCCTCCGGTGGGGCCCCGGTCGCCGGTGCCACGGCGGCCGCGGTCGCCGCCGCGGCAGCAATGGACGCAGCCGCGAGAGCCGCCGGGCGCCGCTTCCGGGCCAGCGCCAGGCAGCCGCCGACGAGCGGCCCCGGCAGCAGCAGCAGATAGCTCCGCGCGGCGTGCCAGGGCGGCCCGCAACGCAGCCAGCCCATGCGGTCGAGCGCCAGCGGTGGCGGTGCGGGTGCGGTGGCCGCCGCACCCGGCGCTGCCAGCTCGATCACCCGCGTGAGCCCCGGGTCACGGCGCACCGTGCCGGCGCGCGAGTCGAAGGAGACGAATTCCGGCACCTCGATCCGATAGCGGCCGGGAGCGGTTGCGAGGTAGCGATGGAGGGCCACGACCTGCCCCGTGTATCCCGAGTCCTGTGCCACCAGTTCGTCCCTCAGCTCGTGATCCAGCGGCGTCATGCCGTCGGCCCGGGGTACCGGCAGCGTGACGAAACGGTGGTTGCCCGACCCCTCCACGGAGATCGCGACCGTGACCTCCACCCCGTCCGGATGCGGCCGCCGCTCGATTCGCGCCTGCGCGCTCAGGGAGCCGATCGCACCGCTGGCGGCGATCTCCGGCGGCGGCTCGCGTACCGCTACCCGAACCGCCTCGGACTCCAGCGTCGTGCTCCCGGCAGCGGTTGCCAGGGTCACCCTGGCCGGCGCCACGATGATGCGGCCGGCGCGAGTCGGAGTCAGCAGATAGGATGCCAGCGGAATGCGGTACCCGCGGCCCGCGGAACCGACCTGTTCGCCGATCGCCTCCGCTCCCGGGTAGCGCTCGAACCTGGTTGCCGGCGGCGGCTCCACCTCGATGCGCTCCGGTAGCCGAAGCTCATCCCACCGCACCAGTACCAGGTGCAGGCTGATCGTTTCCCCCACCAGAGCTTCGCGCCGGGTCAACTCCCAACTCACGACGGGCGTGTTGGCCTCCTCGGGCAGCGGCTCCAGGACCTGGATCGGCGTCTCGCGCGTGGAGACCACCTTGCCCGCCAGGCCGACCAGGAAGCCGTCCAGCAGATAGCGCCCGGGACGCCGTGCCCGCATCGTGTAGGAGACCACACGCCGTTGCATCAGCGGCGCGCCCGGGGTGCCGTCCGCGTCAGCCGCGCCGCCGGCGCCGGCGGCGCCCGCCACCATGCCGTCCGCGGCGACTTCCCGTTGGACCGGCGCCGGAGGCGTCGTCGCCGCGGGCGGCAACAACCGCGGGCCGCTTACGAATTCCAGGTTCGGCGGCGGCGCCGGCGCGGTCACCCGCAACGAGTCCTGGAGCATGCCGCTCACGTGGACGTCGAGGCGGAACTCGGCGCCGGCCATGGGGCGCGCCGGCGCCACCTCCACCCAGGCGCGGGGGTCCACCTGCGCCGGCGCCGGCGCGCTCCAGGGCAGCAGCCCCGCGACCAGCAGCCAGGTGCACGGCCAGGCGACCCGAGCTCGCCGCTTCCGCGACCGGCCGGCACGCCGCGCACGCCCGCCGTGCGCCACGGCCTCCGGCGCCGCGGCGCCGAGGTCAGTAACCGTCACCGTGGTCCGCCGGCGGCAGCGCGGGGCGCCGCTTCGCCTCCAGCCGGCGCACGAAGTCGAGAATGCGCGCCGTCTCGGCCGCGGCGCCCGGGCCTGCCGCTTCCCGCTCGCCGCGCGGCGGCGTGGCACGGGCCTTGCCCAGTGCGAGTTCCAGGTTGACCTTGGCGTCCACAGACGCCGGGGCCAGCAGCAATGCGTCGCGGAAGTGGTGCGCCGCTTGCAGGTATTGGCCCGCCTGGTAGCGCGCGTGGCCGAGGTTGAACGCCGTACGCCACAGCAGCTCCCGGTCATGCTCGTGGGCAACGGTCAGCAGCCGTTCCACTCCGGCGTCGACCTCACCCAGGGCCAGGTAGGTGTTGCCGAGATTGTAGGCCAGGTGGGATCGTGCGCGGGCGGCGCCGGCATGCAGATAGTTGATGGTGGCGTGCACGTAATCGCCGCGGACGTAGGCGTAGTTGCCCGCCAGCGTCGCCAGCCGCGGCTGCCGGCCCCCACCGAGCGCCAGGATCAGCAGCAGCGCCACCACGGCCGGCGCGGTGCTCAGAAGGTATCGCGCCATCGTAACCCCCGGCTGGCGGCGCACGCGGCCAGCGCCAGCAGCGCCACCAGGGTCAGCAGCGCGTGGCGCGGGCGGCGCCGCACCCGGAACGGCCGCTCGCCGGGAGCCGTGGCGTCCCCCTGCCGGTGCGCCCGCAACCAGGTCACCGCCGCGGCCATGGTGTCGGGCTGCAACGGGTCTGCCACCACACCACCGCTCAGTCGTGCAATCCCTTCCATCGCCTGATCGTCGCGCGCGGATCGTACCGCGCCGGCGGGTCCCCGCAGCGGCTCGCCGCGCCGATCCAGCACCGCGGCGCCGGCGGCGCTGCCGACCGGAACGGTGACGATCGCCACCCCGGCGCGACCGGCACGCAGAGCCACCTCCAGCGGATCGCCGGAGCTGCCCTCGCCGTCGGACACGAGCACCACCGTGCGCCGGGCGCCGGCCCGACCCGGCAGCTCTTCGCTGGCGTAACGCAGCGCTGCCGCGATACCCGAGGCCCCCAGCGCCGGCGCCGTCTCGCGCAGCGCCGCGAGTTGCTGGCGCAAGGCGTGGCGGTCGTCGGTGAAGGGCACCAGCAGATGGGCGGCGTCGCTGAACCCGACCACCGCGAAACGGGTGCCCGGCAGCTGCTCCAGCAGCGTGTCGAGGACTGCAAGTCCCTGTCCCAGGCGGCTCGGCACCGCGTCCTGCGCGGTCATGCTGCGCGACAGGTCGAGCAGGGCCACCACCTCGTGACCGCTGGTGGTATCCTCCACCATACCCTCTCCCCAGCGCATGCCCGCTGCCGCGAATATCACGCTCGCAATCGCGATCACCGTGAGCACCCCGTCGGCGCACCGTTTGAGCCGCAGTACCGCGCCGGCGCGCTTCGCGGCGGCCGCTGGCGTGTGCAGCAGACGCTGCAGGGCGGCGAGATCGCGCTGCGAACGCCGATAGGAGAACACCAGCGTCACCAGCAACGGCACCAGCAGCAGAAACAGCAACAGGGCTGTCGGGTCGTCTGCGGAAGCGGCAAGCATCGTCCGGCCGGCGCCTCTCCTAAAACAGCTCGGCAGCGATGACGCGGCGCAGGAGCACCTCCAGCAGCAGCAGCGCCAGCGCCGCCAGCAGCAGCTCCACGTGGAGCGGCTCGCGCAACACGCGCACCCGGGTACGCGCCTCGACCCGTTCCAGGGAGTCGATCTCCCGGAACACCGCGGCCAGGGCGCCGGGTTCGGCGGCGGCGAAGTAGCGCCCGCCGGTGGTCTCCGCGACGTGCTGCAACAACGCCTCGTCGAAGCGTCCGTGATAGATCCCGCGGTGGGTCAGACCGCTCCGCGTATCGGTCAGTTCCAACGCGGTCGCGCCGGTTCGACCGACGCCGATGGTGTAGATGCGCACCCCCGTCTCGGCCGCGATGTCGGCGGCGGTCCGGGGCGATATCTCTCCGGCGTTGTTCTCGCCGTCGGTGAGCAGGATGATCACGCGCCCGGCGGCGGAACTGTCCTGCAGGTGCACCAGCGCAACGGCAATCCCCATGCCGATGGCGGTAGCGTCTCCCAAGGTCATCACCCGCAGCCGATCCAGTGCGCCATGCAGCGCCGCACGGTCCAGCGTCTTCGGCACCTGCAGTGCGGCCCGGCCGCTAAAGCTGACCATGCCGATGGCGTCGTTCTCGCGCCCGGACACGAAGTCGCGAATCACCTCGATGGCGGTCGCGAAACGGCTGGCGTCGCCCAGGTCGCGGGCCGCCATGCTCGGAGACTCGTCGAGCACGATCATCAGGTCGAGTCCCGGGGTCAGGAACACCCGTTCGCGGTGCAGGCGCACCGGTCCCGCGGCAGCGACGATCAGGGTGGCGACTGCCAGCCAGAACAGCCAGCGGGCGAGGCGGGCGACCAGACCGCGCGCGCCGTTGGACGGCGCCAGGGGGGCAGCGCCCCACAGGTGGCAACTGACGGAGAGGACGCCGCCGCGGCCGCGCCGGTAGTGGGCCCAGTAGATGGCGGGAGGAAGCAGGAGCAGAGCGGCCAGCGCCAACGGCTGTTCAACGCTCCACACGAGCATCCTCCCCCGCTCCTTCCAGGGCCGCGTCGATTTCCCGCACCAGGGCGATGAGCTGCTCGGACAGGGCCTGCATTTCGGCCGCGCTGGAGTGGCGGCCGGCGAACTTCACGCGATCGGCGGTATCCAGGATCGCCGTCAGCTCCGCTCCCAGCGTGGCGTGCAGTCCGTGGCCGGGCAGCGCGGTCCGCAACTCGCGGGTAGTGCAGGCGTGCGCGGGTATCCGCATGCGCGCCGCCAGATAGTCGCGGCTCAGATGGGCGAGCTGCGCGTAGAAGGTGACGGTCTCGGCATCCGCGCCGATCGAGCGGGGGGAACTCGCCTGCAGGCGCCGTACCGCGCGCTCCAACCGCGCCCGCGGCAGCCCGCGCTCCCGTTCCCGGCGCCAGCGGCGCACGCGCCCGGCAAGCAGCAGGCCGCCGCTTACCAGCAGGTAAGGTACTGTGAGCACCGCGGCGGCCGCCCCCAGCAGGACGCCTCCGGTCCCAGGAAGGAGGAGCTGCGGACGCGGCGGCCGCAAGACGGGCGCCGCCGCCCGCTCCCCGGACAGCAGCGATGCCGCCTGTACCGGGATGTTCTCCAGGCGAAACGCGCCCACGTCTATCGGTGGCAGGGTAAGCACCCCCGGACGGTAGCTGCTGAACCCCACCCGCACCTCCCAGCGGCCGTCCGAACGCGGAACGGTGTCCACGCCGTGGACCACCACCCACTCGTCCGGCGCCACCGCCGCCGGCGCGGTGAGTTGCCGGCTGCTGCGCACCACGACGCGTGCGGTAACACGATCTCCCACGTAGAACCGGGGCGGCTCGAAGGTGAGCTCTTCCACCGTCGCCGGCACCGCTGCACCGCGCCCCGGCGCCTCCGCGCCCTGGGCACCGGCGACTCCGATGCCGGCGACCAGCAGCCAGAGGGCGACCGGCAAGCGCCCGCGCGCGGCGTCGCGCTGCGCCGTCATGCGCGGTGCGGCGCCGGGCGGTGCGCGCGGCGGCGGCGAAAGAACGCGGCGAGGGCGGCTCCGGGGTCATCACCGTCGGCGATTTCCAACAGCTCCACCTGGGACCGGCGGCAGCCGTCGCGGAGCCTGCGGAAGTGGTTCTCCCAGTATTCGCGGTAGCCGCGGCGAAAGCGCCGCGAGGCTCCGGCCGCGTAGATCACGCGACCGCTCTCGGGGTCCTGCAGCTCGATACCGCCGGTACGCGGGAAGCCGCCGTCCTGCGCTCCGCCCACGCGGATCGCGAGCACCTCGTGACGGCGCCGCAGGGTGATCAACTGGGGCCAGAATCCGGCGCTCTTGAAATCCGAGATCAACACGCAGGTAGCGCGCCGGTGCAGCAGCTCGAACACCGTGCGCAGCGCCAGCCCCAGGTCGGAGCCGCGCCCGTGCGGCGCGATCTCCACCACGTCGTTGATCAGCCGCAGCACGTGTCCTCTGCCGCGCCGGGCGGGCAGCCAGCGTTCCTGCCGATCGCTGAACAGATACGCGCTTACCGAGTCGCCGGCCTGCTCTACCGCAAGCGCAAGAATGGCCACGATCCAGGCCACCATCAGGTGCTGGCCCGCCGCGCCCTGCACCACGGAGGCGGAGACGTCCACCAGCAGCACCAGGTTCAGCTCGCGCTCCTCGCGAAACACCTTGGTGAAGGCGCTGCCCATGCGCGAGGTGACATTCCAGTCGATCATCCGCACGTCATCGCCGGCGCTGTACTCCCGCACCTCGTCGAACTCCATGCCTTGGCCGCGATACACGCTGCGCTGGCCGCCCGCCAGCAGGCTGCTGACCAACTGCCCGGCGAACAGCTCCAGGCGCTGCGCCTGGCGCGCGAGTGGGCGGTCGATCAGGCTGTGATGGGCGTCGGATTCGCGGCTCGGTGACGCCTGCCGCCGCCGCCGGATACGCGTTTAGGGGACCTCCACGTGACTCAGCAGGGAGCCGATCACGTCATCGGTGGTGAGGCGCTCCGCCTCGGCCTCATAGGTCACCGTCAGGCGATGGCGCAGCAGGTCGGGTGCGACCGCCTTCACGTCCTCCGGAATGGTGAAGGAACGACCCGCGAACAGAGCGTGGATCTTGGCGCAGCGGTACAGGTAGATCGAGGCCCGCGGCGAGGCTCCCTGCTCGAGGTAACGCAGGAAGTCGGGCGCGTCCGCAGCGCCGCTTTCACGGGTGCTCCGCACCAGGGTGACGATGTACTCTTCGATGCTGCTGTCGAGGCGCACCGCGGCCGCGGTGCGCCGCAACTGGACGATCGCTTCCCCATCGAGTACGGGGCGTACCGCGATCGGGCGTTCATCCCCTATCAGGCGCAACACCTCCAGTTCTTCATCGTAGTCGGGGTAGGGAACCTGCAGCTTCAACAGAAAGCGGTCGAGCTGCGCCTCCGGCAGGGGGTAGGTGCCCTCCTGCTCGATCGGGTTCTGCGTAGCGAGCACGAAGAACGGCTCGTCCAGGAGATAGGTCTCGTTGCCCAGCGTGACCTGGCGTTCCTCCATGGCCTCCAGCAAGGCGGACTGCACCTTTGCCGGAGCCCGATTGATCTCGTCCGCCAGCACCACGTTGGCGAAGATCGGCCCCTTGCGGGCGGTGAACTCGCCAGTCTGCTGGCGAAACACCATGGTCCCGATCAGGTCCGCCGGCAGCAGGTCGGGAGTGAACTGCAGGCGCCGGAAGCTGACGTCTGTCACCTCGGAGAGGGTCTTCACGGCACGCGTCTTGGCCAGGCCGGGCATCCCTTCCAGCAGCACGTGACCGCGCGCCAGCAACGCCATCAGCATGCCCTGCACCATGGCCCGCTGGCCGACGATGCGCTTGCCCACCTCGGCGACGCAGGCTGACAGCAGCTCATGCTGCTCCGCGACCCGGGCGTCGAGCTGCTGCCGATCCTGCCCCGCGAACAACGGCCGCGACGCCGGCTCAACTCCGGTAGTCGGCATTCTCGCGGACGTACTCGTAGCCCAGGTCGGAGGCCAGGACGCGCACCGTCTGCTGCTCCTGCGCCGGATACGCGGCGCCGCCGATCTCGATCCCGATCCGTACCACCCGGTCGTGAGGTGGGAACCCGCCGCCGGAGTCGCAGCGGCACTCCTGCAGGTAGGCGCTCAGGTCGCGTTCCAGGGCCGGATCGATGGTGAAGACGCCGTCGGCGAACACCCGCCGCTGCCCCAGGGTGATGGCGAGGTTGCGGGCGCCGATGTGGCGCAGGTCGTGACGGCTGCCGAGGTAGTCGCCGGTGGCACTGGCGATGCGGCCCACGTTGGGGTCATTGCCGTATACCGCGGTCTTCACCAGTGGCGAATTGGCCACCGCCTTGGCCACCGCCACCGCATCCTGCTCCTGCAGGCGCGAGGTCACGGCTACCTCGATCACGTGGCGGGTACCCTCGCCGTTGCGGACGATGTCGCCTGCCAGCTCGGAGCAGACCTGCTGCAGGGCAGCGCGCAACCCGGACGCGGCGGCGCTGCCGGGGGCCCGCTCGCGGGAACTGAGCAGCACCACCATGTCGCTGGTGCTCTGGTCGCCGTCCACGGAAATGCGGTTGAAGGAGCGGTGTGCCGCGCGCCGGAGTTCGCGCTGCAACTCCGCGGCGCTGGCCGGAGCATCGGTGACGATGAACGCCAGCATGGTGGCGAGGTTGGGCTCGATCATCCCCGCTCCCTTGGCGATCCCGAGCACGCGGTGGCCGGACCGGGTCTGTGCGCTGCGCAGCTTGGGGTAGGCGTCGGTGGTCATGATCGCGCGCGCCACCGCCAGCGGGGTCGCCGAGTCGAGGCTGGAGGCCAGGTCGGTGGCGGCGGCTCCCAGCGCGGCAACCGGAAGCTGCCAGCCGATCACGCCGGTAGAGGCGGGCAGCAGTTCCCCCGGCGGCACCCCGAGGGCGGCTCCTGCCTGGTCCAGCAAGGCGCGCGCGGCGGCCACGCCGTCGGGAGCGCACACGTTGGCCACCTTGTTGTTGATCAGGATGCCGCGTACCGGCCGCCCGCGATGGCTGCGCACGATCTCCACCGGTGCGCCGGTGACGCGATTGCGGGTCAGCACCGCGGCCCAGGCACGGCTCGCGGCCGGGGCCAGGATCGCCGCCAGATTGATCGGCAGCGCACTGCCGGCGGTGCCCAGCTCGACGGGGGTGAAGTGGGTGGCGGCAACCGCAAAGCGGAATCCCCGTGGGACCAGGGCACGCTCCTCAAGGGCCTGGTGATAACCGTCCGCCGTACTGTAGATCTCCCGCGTATCTGCCACCGTCACCTTATAGTACGGCGCGGCGTGGAAACACAACTCTACGCAACGCTATTTGCTTCGTACCAATGGCGCCGTGTCGGTCACGGCACTTCCCATCGCGCAGGGGCCCGGACTCCCCAGCGCCCCGCTTGACGCGTCATACAGACGCGGAGACACTACCACGGTACCTGCAAGACGGGACAACTCGTTATGCTCAAGAGATTCTACGCCGACAATTTTCGCTGTCTCATCAATTTCGAACTCAAGCTCGACGCAGCGAACGTGTTCCTCGGCGTCAACGGCACCGGCAAGACGTCAGTGCTGACAGTGCTGCGGAAGCTCCAACATCTGATTGTGCGCGGTGGTAGAAGCGACGACGTGTTTCCGACACGCGATCTGACATTGGGCCAGAGTCGTAAAGAACAACGTTTCGAACTCGAAACCAGTGTCGACGAGCACACGTTTGCTTACGGTTTAACCGTCGACCAAGATCCGGCCACAAAGCGAATGCGCATCATTGAAGAGACCCTTGAGCACGACGGTCGACCGATCTTCGAATTCCAAAACGGCTCAGCACAATTCTATGATGACGCCTATGAAAAGGGTCCCAAGTATCCGTCCGATTGGAATCTGTCTGGAGTTGGTGCGTTGAACGAGCGGCCAGACAACAAGAAACTCACCAAGTTTAAGAACGACATTGGAAACTATATCATCGTCGGCATTTGCCCTCCGCTGATCAGAGCAGAAACGAGAGAAGAGGATGAATTTCTGGATCCATTAATGGAGAATTTTGTTGGTTGGTATCGTCATTATTCTCAGGAAAACATGGGTTCAGTCGGAAGACTGTTCGACTCACTCCGCGTGTCTCTTCCGAACTTCGATTCAATACGGCTCAGGGAATCGGGAGAGAACTCACGCGCTCTCAAAGCCGTGTTTCGCAGTACATCCAAGAACCCGGTCGAGTACGGACTACATCAGCTCTCAGACGGTCAGCGCGCGTTGATCGCCCTGTACAGTCTGATCGTGCTTACCGACGACCGCCGCGTGTCGCTGTTCATCGACGAACCTGACAACTATGTCGCTTTGCGGGAAATACAACCGTGGCTCTCGCGGGCCATTGAGGGAGAGGATTCCGACACCCGATTGGAACAGATCGTAGTCGTATCCCATCATCCAATTACTTTAGACTATATGGCAGGCGCTCACGGACGGTGGTTCTTTCGTGATGGCGACGGGCCAGTGCGCGTAACTGAAGAAGCCAAGGTTGCCAGCGGCGGACTGAAGGTTTCCGATATCTTGGCTCGCGGTTGGGAGCAGTGAGCGCCCGCGTCGTACTGCTCTGCGAGGACGCGCGAACCAGCACTTTCGTAAGAAGGTTTCTGTGGCACCGGAACCTTCGAGGCCGGGATATTCTCACACTTCCACTTCCTTCCGACAGGGGATCTGGTGAACAGTGGGTTCGAGAGCAGTTTCCTGTCCAGTTGCAGGCTATTCGTAACAGACGGCGTGCAGTTCTCGTCGTAGTCACGGATGCGGATATGAATAGAACAGCCGGACGACGAACACAGTTGGACCGGCAGTGTGTCCACGCCAGCGTCACGCGTAGACGACCGAACGACCCGGTAGCCGTCGTGGTCCCACGGCGGAATATCGAAACCTGGTTTCACTTTCTGGAAACTGCCGAAGCTGTAGACGAGACTCATGACTACAAACCCGGGGCTCGCCGGCTAAGAACCCCTGATATTCGTCGACTTGCAGACAAATTATACGGCATGTGTCACGACGCACAACGACTGATCGGCACCGCGCCACCGTCGCTTACAGAATCGTGTAGCGAGTACCCTACAATCACTCAATTCATTCGTTGAGTTGAGTGCCGCGTTCAGCGTGCTCGTTACTACAGGAATCTGCCGCGGCGCCGACCCTAATAGCAGACAGCGATGATGAGCCCGGAATTCGCCGCCGCCGTGGCTGCGACGGCCGGCGTGCTGGTGACGCTGATCGTCATGGTGGCGGTGCGCGGCCGCGGCGGCGGCGCCACGTTGCGCCGGCGCGTGGAGCAGCTCGACGAGCTGTCTCGGCGTCTGATGCGTTTCGAGCAGGCGCTCACCGTCCCGCGCCAGCGCGGCACGTACGGCGAGCGGTTGCTGGAGGAACTGCTGGGAACCTGGCTTCCCCGATCCAGCTATGCCACCCAGGTCACCCTGCCGGACGGCGCGCGGGTCGACGCCATGGTCAGGCTCGGCCAGCGGTCGGTAGCGATCGACGCCAAGTTCCCGTTCGAGACGATAGAGAAACTGGACCCCGAGGAGCCGCTGACGAAAGCCGCCGAACGCGCCATCGCCCGCCACGTGGCGGCGGTGGGAGACAAGTACGTGGTACCGGACGCCGGCACCTACAACTTCGCGCTGTTGTACGTGCCCAGCGATGCCCTCTATCTGCGCTGCTTTGCCGGCTCCTCGGACCTGCTGGGGAAAGCTCTGCAGCGGCGCGTCGTGCCGGTCGGCCCCTCCGGGCTGTACCTGTACCTGCACACCGTCGGCCACGCGCTGCGCGGGGTGCGCCTGGCCGCGGCCGGCCTGGAGCTGGCCGACACGCTGCAGCGGGCGCGCGACGAGGTCGCCGCATTGCTGGAGGCGACCCAGCGCTCGGAGAGCCAGCTACTGCAGCTCGGCCGCGGCCACGCTGCCCTCCGTACCGGGCTGCGCAGCCTCGACGCCGCCCTGGAACGGCTCGCCGGCGGCACCGGCGGCGAGGACCACTACTAAAGGCGAAGGAGCGGTATCGGGGCACTGGCGCTGCGGAGGATGGAGATCCAGCTCCAGGCGCAGCGGCCGATGATCCGCATGCTCATCCGCATGTGGAAGAGTGGCTGCGGCGGCAGGCACGTGCGCAGCGGCCAGTGCATGAGGCTGGGACGTAGCGAAGCGACCGGAGACGCGGCCGGCTCTATCGGCAGAGGAGGCGGCCGCGAACCGGAGACGACTGACCGGGAACTGACTGCCGCCCTGCGGCAACCGTCGCCGCCGACGTGGCGGAGGACTGGAACCGCTGCCCAGGATGGAGGCCGTTACTCCCGGGCTGGCGGCCGCCCGGACTTGTTGGGCAGAACCGCGCGTACGGCCTTGAGGTAGGGACGGCTCACCGGGACCTCGCGATCGCCGGTAAGGTGCAGTCGGACCCGTCCCTCACGCCGCACCAGGCGGTTCATGTGGGTGTACGAAGCCCAGTAGGAGCGGTGAATCTGCATCCCCAGACCACCGAGCGCATCGACCGCGTCCGCGAGGCGCATGAGAATCACGTCGGAACCGTCGCTGGTGATCACGTCCAAATAGTGGCCGGAGACCTTGAGATATACGATGTCCCGGCCTACCTCCGCGGACAGGCGCTTGAAGAACTGCGAGTGCTGATGGGAGACGGCCTGGCGCCTGGTATCCGGCGCCGCGGTGCCGGTGCCTTTCGCATGGCGCGCGGTGGCTGGCGGCTCCGTGGGAACTGGCGCCGGATTCTCCGCTGCGGCAGGATCTGGCGCGCGGTCTGACGGGTGGCTGGCCGGGTCGGGTTGGGCGCCTCCCTGTTCCGCGATCTCGTTCGCGGCAGTGGATGACTGAAGAGAGCGCGCGCCGGTAGTGGCACCGGCGACCTGATCGGGAGCAACATCGGCGGCAGCATGGCCGGCAGTGGCCGCCATGGCGCCGTCTTCCATAGTCCGTGGCAGCATCCGTCTGAGGCGCAGGCACAGCACGTAGTAACCGAGAGCCGTTGCAATCCACAAGTCCAGAGCGCACACGAGGTATATCGATGGCAAACTCTCGTCAGGGGGCCGGCCCGCGTGGAACAGCCCGTACACGGTGTAAGCGATAGCTGCGCAGGGAGCGGCCACAACCAGCGATGTGGCGCTGAGTGCCAGCGCAATCTGCCGTGGCCGGAGGTTGCGGGCGACGTAGAGGGTCAACACCGCGGCGGCATAGCAGATGGGTATCTGCACGGCGCCACACAAGCCGAAGTAGCCCAGGCGTTGGATCGGGGTGAGCGAGTCTCTGGTGGCAAGCGGTCCGTGCAACGTGAACAACACAGAGAGGACGGCGAAGATCGCGATCACCAGCCGGACCATGGCCGGCGCGACCGACTCTCGATACGCGAGTTGCATATCGAGTTCGTTTACGATCGTCGATTCGTTTCGAGGGAGATAGGCCATTCGGGAAGCTGCCAATTCAGGATCCGAGTTACCCGGGAAACTGATACGTCGTCCAGGAAGAACGATGCAATCCGCGCACAATCTGGGTCATTCGTGCCCTCCTTCGTTCGTAACAGCTACAGTTTTTATTGTACTTTGGAACAGAGAGTCAAGTGCTTCATGAAGGCCGCGAGACGGTGATTCTCCCTTGCTTCGTGACACCCGTAAACATGAGTGATATTGAAGGGCCACGCATGCCCTTGTGGCCGATCGCGAGGATACCGCCTACGCTACCCATGAGCGCAGTACAACGCCGGTGCGCTGATTCCCACGCTACGCGCGTCGGCGGGCGGTGGCGTAGTGGATGCTCTTGCCGAGGGCGGTGAGGCGGGGGCCGTAGCGTGACAGCTCGGCGTCGGCGTAGGCCGGGACCCGCTGCGGGTCGCGATCCAGCTCCAGGTCCGGCTGCAACAACAGCAGGACGACGACCTGCAGGTAATAGTCGAAGAAATCGGTCGCCAGATAGAGACTGCCACCCGGCCGCAGCAGGCGCACCAGGTCCTCTATCACCCCCTTGCGCAGCAGCCTGCGCCGCCGGTGGCGCCGCTTCGGCCACGGGTCCGGAAAGTAGACGTGCACGGCGCTCAGCGAGGACGGGGCCAGCCGCGCCAGCACTGCCTCGGCCCGGGCGCGCATGATGACCCCGTTGCCGGTCCCCGCTCGGCCCAGCTTGCGGGCCGCCTTGCGACAGCGCTCAAGCTTGATCTCGGTACCGATCACCAGGGTGTCGCGGTGCGCTGCGCAGTAGGCGGCCAGGAAGGTGCCGCTGCCGCTGCCGATCTCCAACTCCACCCGCGGCGCCCGCGCCGCCAGCGGCAGCAGGCGCGGCAGATCGGCTTCCGACCACACCTCAGCGGCGACGGGGCCAGGCGACCATTCCGCCCCCGGGCGGCCACCGGCGCAGTCCGGGCAGGTCATGCTAAGGACGTCCGGCGGCCCGTGCGCGGCGCCGGACCGCCCGCCGCAGATCGCGGCTCAGCTCTTGCTGCGGGCGAAGTCCACCGTGATTCGGCGGCCCTTGAAGCTGGTGCCGGAGAGTGCGGCGATCGTCTCCTCCGCCACGCCTTCCGGCACCTCGATGAACGAGTAGCTGTCGAGTATCCGGATGGCGCCGAACTCTGATCGCTCGACCGGCACCGAGGCGCTGATCAGGGAGGTGAGATCCTCGGGCCGCACCCGGCGGTTGCGCCCCACGCTCACGAACAGGCGGCGCAGTCCATTGGCGGCGGGTGCGGGCTCAGCTTCGCGGCGCCGGCGCCGCGGTGCCTCGGCGCGCCGCTCTTGAGGGCGCGGCCCGGGAGTGGGCGGCGCAGCGGTGCGCGGCGCAGGGGTGCGTGGCACAGAGGTGCGCGGCGCAGAGGTGCGCGGCGCAGGAGCGCGCGCCGCCGGGGAGGTGCTCTCACGTGCGACGAGGGCCTTGATCATGTACGCCACCAGGTAGCCGCGCAAGTTGAATGGGACGTGTTTCTTGAACAGTGCGCGGTAGACCTTCAGTTCGTCGGGGTCCTCATCCTCGCGAACCGCGTGCACCATGCGCTCCAGGGCGGAGCCGATATCCTCGGACGGAATTTCAGTGACTTTCAACATGCGTTCCGGCCCCGAGTATAGCACGCTGCGGGCGTTCCCGGTATGCTCTGCGTTCGACAGAGGGGAGGCAGCATGAAAGTCTACTACGAAGATGACATAGAGCGCCAGTGGATCGCAGACAAGAAGGTGGCGGTGATCGGCTACGGCAGCCAGGGGTTCGCGCATGCGAACAATCTGCGTGACTCGGGCGTGGAGGTCGCCGTTGGGCTGCGTCCGGACAGCGCCAGTGCCGCCAAGGTACGGGAGACCGGGATCCCGGTGCTGGAGACCGCCGCTGCGGCGGCCTGGGCCGACGCCATCATGGTGCTGGTGCCCGATCATCTCCAGGCGGAGATCTACGAGCGCGATCTCAGGCCGGGACTGGCGGCCGGCAACAACCTGATGTTCGCCCACGGCTTCAACATCCACTTCGGATTGATCGAGCCGGATCCGGAGGTCGACGTGACCATGGTCGCTCCCAAGGGCCCCGGCCACACCGTGCGCCGCCAGTACGAACTGGGATATGGCGTGCCGTGCCTGGTGGCGGTGGCCAACGACGCCTCCGGAAACGGCAAGAACCTCGCTCTCGCCTACGCCGCCGCCATCGGCGGGGCGCGCGCCGGCGTGATCGAGACCAACTTCCGCGAGGAGACCGAGACCGACCTGTTCGGCGAGCAGTCGGTGCTGTGCGGCGGCCTGACCCACCTGATGCAGGCAGGGTACGAAACCCTCGTGGAGGCCGGCTACGCGCCGGAGATGGCCTACTTCGAGACCATCCACGAGGTGAAGCTGATCGTCGACCTGATTTACGAGGGCGGCATGTCGCTGATGCGCTACTCCGTGTCCGACACCGCCGAGTTCGGCGACTACGTGTCCGGTGCGCGGCTCATCGACGACCGCATCAAGGCGGAGATGAAGAAGATCCTGGCGGAAGTCCAGGATGGCAGCTTCGCGCGCCGCTGGATGGAGGAAAACCGCGCCGGCCGCGAGGGGTTCCTCAAGATGCGGTCGCAGCACGCCGGCCACCAGCTCGAGGAGATCGGCGCCGAGCTGCGCGCCATGATGCCGTGGATCGCCAAGGAGCGTCTGGTCGACAAGTCCAGGAACTGAGCGCATTGGGGGAGCAACGCCCGGCGCTGTTCAGCGCCGCCCGCCGCGCCTTCAGAAGCGATAGACGCGCGGTACGCGGGCGGCAACCCGGCTGGTAATCTCGTACGGAATCGTGGTCGCCGCGGCGGCCAGTTCGGCGGCGTCGGGGCCGGCGCGATCGGGTCCGAACAGCACCGCCCGGTCGTAGCGGGCGACCTCGGGACGTGGTCCCAGGTCCACCAGGCACTGGTCCATGCAGATCCGCCCCACTACCGGGTAGCGGCGGCCGCGAATCAGCACCTCGGCGCGTCCCGAGAGGATCCGCGGATAGCCGTCCGCGTAGCCCACCGGCAGGGTGGCGATCAGCGTGGCGGCGGAAGTGCGGTAGGTCAGTCCGTAGGACAGGCCGGTACCGGCGGGGACTCGCTTCAGGAATACCACGCGGGTGGCCAGTTCCATCACCGGCCGCACCGGGACGGTACGCCGCTGGTGCTCGCCGGGGTAGTAGCCATAGGCGATGATACCGGGTCGTACCAGGTCCAGGTGCGCCGCGGGCAGACCGACGACCGCCCCCGAATTGGCGGCATGACGTACCAGTCGCTGGTGGTCCGGGATCGCCGCGACGGCCCGGTTGAAGGCCGCAAGTTGAGTGCGGGTGAATTCCTGGTCCGCCTGGTCGGCGAGTGCAAAGTGGGTGCACACCCCGGTCAGCCGCAGCGCCGGGTGCCGGCGCAACTCCTGCGCCAGCTCCGCCGCGGCGTCCGGCGTACAGCCGATGCGCCCCATGCCGGTGTCGAGTTTCAGGTGTACCGCCACGGTGCGTCCGGCGCCGGCCGCGGCGCGTGCCAGATCGCGGCCCAGGGCGGCATCCGCGCACAGGGCCGTGAGGCGCGCACGGACGATCTCGGCCGCTTCCTCCGGCAGCGGCAGGCTGAACAGCAGGATCGGTGCGCTTATGCCCGCGTCGCGCAACTCCACCCCCTCCGCCACGGTGGCCACGCCGAAGGCGCTCACGCCGGCCTGCAGCGCCGCCCGCGCCACGGGCACCGCACCGTGGCCGTAGGCCGCCGCCTTGACCGCGAGACAGATACGCACCCGGCGCCCGTCCTCCGCGGTCAGGGAGCGCCGCACGGCGTGCAGGTTGGCGCGCAGCTGGCCCAGGTCGATGGTGGCGCGGGTCGCCCGCATGGCGCCTCCTACCCGGCTCGGCGAGGGCTCGCGGCCCTGCGTCCGGGCGGCGCCGCGGCCAGCAACGCCGCGGGAAGTTGCGGCAACTCCGTGAGCACCAGCTCGGGCTGCAGCCCGGCGCAGGCGGGGTCATCGCGGCGCAGGCGCAGCGAGCGCGCGTCGCCGGCGAACAGGGCGCCACGCAGGCCCGCCCGGCGTGCCGCCAGGATGTCGTTGCGCAGGTCGTTGCCGACCATCAGGAGCTGCTCCGGCCGGTGGCCGTGGTGCCGCGCCATGCGCTGTGCGGCGTGTGCGTACAGCCGGGTCGAGGGCTTCGCTTCCCCCAGCACGAACGACCACACCACCAGCTCCGGGTCGAGGCTGACCTGCGGCAGCAGCGCAGCCAGGACCAGCGGCGTGAAGAACTGGGCATTGGAGACGATTCCCACCGGCAGGTGCGCCTGTAGCGCGGCGATGACCCGCGCGGCGCCGGGCATCGGCCACACCGGGTTGCTGCGGCACTCGTAGCTGACGGCCGCGCGCCCTGCGGCGGTGCCGCTGGCGGTGGGCAGCAGGCGGCGCCAGATGACCCGTAGATCCACCTCGGGATGGGCAATTCCGCTGCCGGTGGCGGTCGCGTGGGCGACACGAATTGCGGCCTCCAGGTCGTGCACCAGCGCGGCCGCCGCCGGCGTGCGCGGGTCGTCGGCCAGGCCCGCGTCATCCAGGGCGGCACCCATTGCGGCGCGCTTCGCCTCGGGGCTGCCACCGTGGCCGATCTCCCCTGCCGCGGAGATGAGCAGCGTGCCGTAGACGTCGAACAGGACACCGCGGATGCCGGCGAGGCGACCGAGGCGTGCTGCGCCGCCGTCCTCGGGGGCCACCGGCTGCGGCGCCAGCGGTTGTGCCAGGCACCGAATGAGAGCAATCAGGCCGGCGTTCTCGGAAGGGTGGCGTCCGGCAGCGGTGCGCGGCAAAGAAGCGCTCATGCAGCGACCTCGATGGTAGCACGCCGATCCCGAGCCGTGAACGCCGGGGCTGAGGCGTGAACGCGGGTGCCTGCACGCCCTGTGGCACACGGCGACCGAGAGCACGCCCGGCGGCGAGTGCGCACGTGCTACGATGCCGCGCGGGAACATGGCCAAGCGCAAGAACCGCAGCAGCAGGCGTACCACGCCGCGCCACTCCCCGGCGCCCGCGCGAACCGGTTCGCGGCCGGGCCGATCCCGGCGGCGCGGCGCGACGGCACCACCGCGCGTGCCGGTGATGGACGTGCTGCTAGACAACCTGGTGCGCCCGCACGTGGTGCAGGAGCCGCGCTGGAAGCTGCTCCCGCTGGTCCTCGCGCTGGCGTTCGCGGTGCGCGCGGCGGTGGCGCTGGCGGGCGACTTCGTCCTCCATCCCGACGAGATCATGCAGTACCTGGAGCCGGCTCATCGGCTGGCGTTCGGCAACGGCGTGATGTACTGGGAGTACTTCTACGGCGCGCGTTCGTGGCTGGTGCCCGGTCTGGTGGCCGGAGTGCTGAAGCTGTTCGACGCCGTCGGCCTGGGCGAGCCGCGGTGGTATGTCGACGGCGTCAAGCTGGTGTTCTGCGCGCTGTCGCTGGCGATTCCGGCGGGCATGTACCGTTTCGCCCGCCGCCACTTCAGCGAGACCGCGGCGCGGATGGCGCTGCTTGCGGGGACGCTGTGGTACGAACTGGCAGGGTTCGCGCACAAGCCGCTGACCGAGTTCGTGGCCACCGTACCACTGATGGCGCTGCTGGCGCTGTGCGCGCGGCCGGCGGTCGACCGCCCGTGGGTGGTGTGTCGCGCGGCCCTGTTCGCCGTCCTGGTGGCGGCGATCAGGCTGCAGTACGCGCCGGTCGCCCTGGTGCTGCTCGGCATCGTGTTCCTGCGTACGCGGTTGAAGCCGCTGCTTGCCGTGGTGGCGGCGGCGGGGTTCTGCGCCGTGGGCGTGTTCGATGCCCTGACCTGGGACGGCAACCTGTTCCACTCCTACGTCACCAACCTGCGCTTCAACCTGATCCTGGGCGAGATGCGCACCGACGAGAGTCCCTGGTACCAGTTTCTGTGGTGGCTGACGCTCTCCGGCGGCGGGCTCAGCGCACTGTGCCTCGCCGGATCGTTGCGCTCCCCGCGCCGCTACGGGCTGCTGCTGGCGCTGATCGTCCTGGTGCTGCTGGCCCACACGCTGCAGGCACACAAGGAATACCGCTTCGTGTTCGCCGTAATTCCGCTGTGGCTGCTGCTCGGGGCGGACCTCGTGGTGCGCAGCGCCGCGTGGATCGCCGGGCGGCTGCCGGCACGACCCGGCCTGGCGCGCGGCACCAGCGCTCTGGCGGGCGTGCTGTTCGCGGCGGTGTCGCTGGCCGGCGTGCTGAATGCGCTGCCGCATCAGGAGCGGGTGTATCAGGCGTGGTCGCGGGAGACCGGCATCACCGGTTTCGTGCGCAACCAGGATCCGATCTTCGCCGTGTACCGCTACCTGTCCGAGGTTCCTGACGTCGGCGCGGTATGGCACGTCGACCGCCCCTACTTCAACCTGCCCGGCTACTACTACCTGCACCACGCGGTTCCGTTCTACGACGCCTACACCGGCGCCGGCATCAGCCGCGACCTGGCGATGGTCACCTCCTCGGTGAGCCACCTCGTGTCCGCGGACCGGGAGCTGGAGGTGCCCGGCTACTCCCTGGACCGGGAGTTCGGCGGTGTGCGCATTCTGCGCCGCGCTGCGCGCGAGCCGCCGGTGCGCCAATGGCGCGAGTACGCTCCGGTGATCGTGGACGAGCTGGTGCAAGGAATCATGGCGCAGGTCGCCGCGGAGCCGCCTGCGCCACCGGCAAACGCGGGCATCCGCTTCGCCGGGCGGTAGCGGCGGTAGCGGGCGGCGCAGGCCGCGTATAATCCCGAGCCGTGAGCGGTACTACCTTGCATCAGGGGCTGATCGTGCACGCGGATGGGCGCTTCGTCGCCGACCTGGAGGTGGGCGGTACGGTGGTGCGCGAGTTGCGCCTGCCGCAGTCGGCGGCCGCTGCCGGCGCCGGGTGGCGTGATCTCACCGGCAAGTTGGTGCTTCCCGGTCCGGTTGTGCTGCGTCGCACCGTGGCCGCGGGCGAGTGGGAGGCGGCGACGGGCGCCAACGGGCCGCCCGCCACCACGGTTGCCACCGTGCTGCGCGGCGGCGTCGCCACGGCGGCGGCGGCGGAACCGGCGCCGGTTGCGGTCGACGCAGTGCCGGTCCCGTTGCTGGCGGGCGTCGAGGGGGAGCTCGACGCGCTTCCCGAAGCGGTGTTCGGGAGCGGATGCGCGGCATTCGCGCTGGACGACGGCGCGTTCGAAGGAAGCAGCCTCGACCAGCTCGAAGTGCTGGTCCGTGTGCTCGGCCACTGCGGCGCGACCCTGGTCGTGCTCAGCGACCGGAGGCGCACCATGGAGGCGGGACTCGGCGGGCTGCCGGCGCCGCTGGACGGGTGTCGGGTGCTGCTGGCTCCGGCCGGGGCCGCGGGCATGCGGCGAGCGGTAGCGGCCGCCCGCGGCAGCGGCGGACCGGGCAGCGGGGTCGCCGTGGCGGTGCCGGCCGAGCTGCTGCTGGATACGGGGGAAGCGGCTGCCGAGTGGTGGCTGGAAGTACGTGCCGGCGTTGTCGCCGCGGTGAGTGTCGGCACCGGGGTCGGAACGCAACTCGCGGCGCGCCTGTGGTGGGCGGGGGTGGCCACCGGCCGGGTGACCCTGGAAGAGCTGGCGGCGCTGCTGTGCCGCCAGCCGGCGTGGCTGTTCGGACTGCCCGCCAAGGGCCGCCTCCATCCCGGCTGCGATGCGGACCTGATGGTACTGGACCCCGAGGCCGAATCGACCGGCCACACGCGCGGCGCGGTCGTTCTGACGCTGCGCGGGGGCGCGGATGCCGCTGCCCGGCCAGGTCGCTGGATCGGCGCCACCCCGGTGCGGGAACCGATGTGAGTGGCGCGCTACGGTGGGCTACCGTTCCGGGCCCATGCGGCGCTTGAGGGACTCCAGCTCGGCGGCGGCGCGCTGCTCGGCGGACAAGCGATCGAAATCCTCCTTCAGCGTGTCATGGTCCCCGACCATCTCCTGGAGCTGGGCCAGCAGTTGCTCCGCGTCCACGGTTGCAGGGTCCGTGGCGCGGATGCGGCGAAGCTGGCGCTGCAGCACCTCCACCTGCGCCCGGAGCTCGGCCTCCTCCGCGGCGATCCGCCCGCAATCCTCCTGCGCGCGGCGCAACCGGTCGCGCGCCGCGTCCCGCAGCCGGTCGTCCCCGGCCGCCACCGCCCGCTGCACCCGTTGTTCCCACGTACGGCGCTCGGTTTCCAGTTGCTGGCGCCGCTTGACGGTGAGCCGCAAGGTGGTCATGAACCTGTGAACGTACTCCCGCGCGGCGGCTGGGTCGAGGCCGCTGAGGTCGGTATCATCCATGGCAACGCCATGATAGGAACGGGCCGCCGCTTTGGATAGCGCACGGTCGGCTGCCCATGCGCTGCTGCGTGACGGGCTGCGCCGCCTGGGCCTGGATGAGAACGGCGCCCTGGTTGGCGCACTGACCCGGTTCGCCGACCTGATCGACGCCGCCAACCCGGTCTATCGACTGGTCCGCGCGGACCTCCCGCGGCTGGTCACCCACCACCTGCTGGACAGCCTGGCGGCGGTACCGGCGTTGCGCCTGGTCGCCCGGCGCGCCACCGTGCTCGATGTGGGCAGCGGTGCCGGCCTGCCCGGTGTTCCGCTGGCACTGGCACTGCCCGATTCGCGGGTCACCCTGCTGGAGCGGAGCGCTCGGCGCGTGGCATTTCTGCACCAGGTCCGGCGCGAACTGGCGCTGCGCGAGCTGAGCATCGTCGGCCGGCCGCTGGCGGAGGCGTCGCTGGCGCCGTTCGACGTGGTGACCTGGCGCGCCGTGGCGCCGCTGGCCCGGCTGCTGCCGGAGTTGCGGCCGGTGCTGCACCGCTGCTCCACGGTGGCGGTGTATCAAGGCACCGCCGACACCGTGCGTCGTGAGCTGGCGGCGCTACGGGCACTCGCCGGCGCCGCGCCGCAGGTGCAGGTCGTCCCCCTCAGCGTCCCCTCGCTGGAGGCGCAGCGCCACCTCATCCTGCTCCGTGGAGTGCGACGGTGACCCTGAGCGTGTGGCAGTCGGCGCTGCTTGGCGCGCTCCAGGGGGCCACCGAGTTCCTGCCGGTCTCCAGCTCGGGGCACCTCGTGTTGCTGCGCGAGATGCTGGGGATGGGCGAGGTGCCCCTGCTGTTCGACGTGCTGCTGCACCTGTCGACCCTGGCCGCGGTGGGAGTGGTGTTCCGGCGCCGGCTCGCCGATCTGGTTGGCGCCGCCGGCGACTGGTTGCGACCGCCGGGGCGCCGCCGTGCGGGACGCGCCGCGGACCGGCGCCTGCTGCGGTTGCTGCTGCTGGCCTCCGCGGCGACCGCCGGCGTGGGCTTCTTGGTGCAGCGCCTGGGGGTCCCGCGGGAGCCACGCTTCGTGGCGCTCATGCTGCTGGCGACCGCCGTCCTCCTGGTCGCCGCCCGCGTTCTGAGGGGCGCGGCGCTGCCGCGCCCGCACTGGCGGCCACGCTGGCCGTGGGCGCTGCTGGTGGGCGTGGTGCAGGGCGTTGCGGTGCTGCCGGGCATCTCCCGCTCCGGCGCCACCATCGCCGCGGGGGTGGTCGCCGGCGCTGACCGGGAGACGGCGGCGGAGTTCTCGTTCCTGGCCGCGATACCGGCGATCGTCGGTGCGCTGGCGGTGTCGCTGCCCGAGGCTGCGGCGCTTGGAGCCGCGACCAGCGCCACCGCCATCGCCAGCGGCCTGGTGGCCTCCTTCGCCGTGGGCTGGGTTGCCCTCAACCTCCTGCTGCGAATCGTACGCCGCGGCCGCCTGCACCTGTTCGCCCTGTACCTGGTCCCGGTCGGCCTGCTGGGATTGATCCTTCTGCCCCCCACCTGACCGGGTTGCGCCGGCGCCGTTTCGGCGCATCAGCGACCCGAATTGGGTACGCTTCGGCAGCGATTGTGGGGGCGTCCGCCGCACGCGGAGGTGCGCGCTACTGCGTCCCGCGGGCTGCCGTGCCGATACTCTGGTATATGGTCACCAGCCCCAGCAGGACCTCCGGCATGCCGGGGTGGGCGCCGGATCGATGAGTAACCACGGTCACTCCGGTGGCCGCCACTTACGGAACAGGCTCTCGTGGCTGCCGCAACGGTGGGGGCTTCCCGGCAGCGGCCTGCAGCAGTGGTGTGCCGTCGCGTTGGCGGCTACCGGCACCTTCGCGCTCGCCTCGTTGATCCCGTTTCTAGCGGCCGGTCGTCCCACCACCGCACAGTTCCCGCTGAACGTGCTGTACGCCCCGGCGTGGTTCCTGTTCGACTCGTTCCTCTGGTTCGCGCTGCTGATCCCCGCGCTGTGCTATGCCTACGTGTTCGTGCTGTTCAGCGAACGGGTAACCCGCGAAGTGCCGGCAGCCCTGGTCGCGGTGGGGTTGGTGCTGCCGGTGGTGAGCACCCTGGCGCACGTCGTGGCCGCCACGGACCGGGCACTGGCCGCGGTGGCGCTGGTGGCCGCCTTCGGCCGGGCGCCCGCTGCCATCCTGCTGATCCTGGTGCTCATTCTGGAAGGGGTCGCCGGGTTCGCGCTGCTGCAGCGCTGGAGGCGGAGCGATCAGCGGCCGCCGGTGCGAGCGGAATCGGCTTCGCTGCCGGCGCTTGCGGAACCGGTCGGCCAGGTACCCGCTGCCTGGCCACCTCCCGCGGCGGTCACGGCAAACGGCAGCGGTGGCGCCGCGGTGGACCTCAACGGCACCGCGCATACCGAGCCTGCGGCGCCGGCGGAGGAGGACCCGGAAGCCGACTCCGATCCGCTGGAGGAGGGGCAGCACCAGTTACCGGATACGGCTGCCTCCGAGCAGGTGAACGGCTCGCCGACCTCCGCAGCCACCCCCGAGGCGCAGCAGCCGAAACCTCCTCCAACTCCTCCAGCGCCCGCCAAGCGCTCTGCGACGGGTGGCGGCCGCTCGCGGCCGCGCTCCTACCGCGTTCCACTGGAGATCCTCGACGCCTACGAACCCGAGGCGGCCTGGCAGGTGGACAACGACACCCGCGAGGCGGCCTCCACCCTCATGGCCACGCTGGCGGAGTTCAAGATCGATGCCGAGGTCACGGGCATCCGGCGCGGGCCGGTGATCACCATGTTCGAGCTGTTGCCCGCTCCCGGAGTGAAGATCTCGCGCATCGTCAACCTGGCGGACAACATCGCGTTGCGGCTGGCAGCTTCGCGGGTGCGGATCGTGGCGCCGATTCCAGGGAAGCACGCGGTGGGCATCGAAGTGCCCAACCGCCACCGCGCCGTGGTCTCGTTCCGCGAAATCGTGAGCCTGCCGCAGTTCAAGCCCGACCCCAAGGGGCTGCCCACCGGTGTTCCCATCGTGCTGGGAAAGGACATCACCGGCGAGGCACAGGTGTTCGATCTCACCGCGACGCCCCACCTGCTGATTGCCGGCGCTACCGGAGCGGGCAAGTCGGTACTGGTGAATGCCCTGATCTGCTCGGTGCTCTATTCGCGCACGCCCGAGCAGGTGCGGCTGCTGCTGATCGACCCCAAGATCGTCGAGCTCAAGTTGTACAACGACGTGCCGCACCTGCTGACCCCGGTTATCACCGACCCCAAGAGGGCGTTTCAGGCCTTGCAGTACTGCTTGTACGAAATGGATCGCCGCTATGCCCTGCTGGACAATCTCGGGGTGCGCGACATCAACTCCTACAATCGCAGGCTGCTGGCGCGCGAGGAGCGGGTCACCGCGGGGCCGCTGCCCTACCTGGTGATCGTGATCGACGAGTTCGCTGACCTGATGGCTACCACCGGCAAGGAACTGGAGTCCACCCTGGCACGGCTGGCGGCCATGGCGCGCGCCGTGGGCATCCACATCGTGCTCGCCACGCAGCGTCCGTCTATCGACGTGATCACGGGTCTGATCAAGGCCAACATACCCTCCCGCATCGCCTTCATGGTGGCCAGCAAGTTCGACTCCCGCATCATCATCGACGCGGTGGGGGCGGAGAAGCTGCTCGGCCGCGGCGACATGCTGTTCGTGCCGGCCTGGGACGCCAACCCGATGCGCATCCAGGGGGCGCTGGTCTCGGAGGAGGAAGTGGAGCTGGTTGCCGAGAAGGTGCGCGAGCTGGGTGAACCCGACTACATCGACGAGGACCTGCTGTTCGATGACGAGGAGTCGGAGCTGGTGCTGGAGCCGGGCGGCAACGACCCGCTCATGGATCAGGCGCTCGAAGTGGTCGCCGGCGCCGGCAAGGCCTCCGCCTCCTACCTGCAGCGCAAGCTCAAGATCGGCTACAACCGGGCCGCGCGCCTGGTCGAGGAGATGGAGCAGCGCGGCATCGTCGGACCCGCCAACGGCAGCAAGCCGCGCGAGATCCTGAACTTGCCGAGCCGGAGCGAATAACCCGACCGGCTGCGAAATCCCTCTGGACTTCTGGATTGTCCTCGGCCGGCAGACATGTCACTTTCGTCGTCATCGCCACCTCCGCTGCCGAAGAGATGCATAGATGCGATCGGGTAGGAGGCCCACTCAGGTGACCGGCTTCATGGCGCCGACCGCGGCGGCGATGGCGGATGCCGCCATGGGGGTGGCGGTGATCTCCGTGTTGATCACCAGGTGGTAGAGGGCGACGTCGTTCCAGTCGACGTGATAGTTGCGGTGCACGAAGGCCGCCCGGCGCCGGTCGCTGAGACGCACCTGCTGCAAGGCGTCGCGGAAGCTCACCCCCTCCTCGGCCGCGAGACGCTCCGCGCGCGCCTCCTCGGAGGCCACGATGCGAACCCGCACCACGCGTGGGTCGTCCCGAAGCACCACCATGCCGCCGCGGCCGACGATGATTACCTTGCCCCGCTCGCTCAGGCGGTGAATGGTCTGCTGAATCAGGCGGTGGTACTGTTGCCGGTCGAGGTAGTGCAGCTCCTCGCTGGTATCGGCGTCGACCGGCGGTACGAAGATCCCACCCGGACCGTGGTAGGACAGATCGACCAGTGAGGAGGAGGGCACGCTGGTCGCGCTCTCCATGGTGAACCAGCGACTCAGGAACCCGCGGACGCCGGGCTCCTCCACTTCGTCGATCTCGGCCACTTCCTCTTCGTCGACGCGCGCCTGGTCGGCCACCTCGGTGATCAGCGCCTTGTCGACCACGTCGTAGCCGAGCAGTTCCGCGGCGCGCAGGCAGATCGCGCGGGCGCCGCTGCCGAGTTGCCGGGAAATGGTTACCACTGCCATATCGCCCTCCCGCGCGCCGCCGCTTGCACTGCCGCCACGTCGCGTCCGCGGACTCGGGTAGCGGTGATGGACAGCACGCTTCTGGGCCCACAAGGACTTGAACCTTGGACACGCGGATTATGAGTCCGCTGCTCTAACCAACTGAGCTATGGGCCCCCCTGAGGTGCGGCATGGTACACGTTCATCATACCCGCTTGCTACCCGCCGATCGCAACCTGCCGGCGGCGCCGATTGCCCGCCGCGCCGCCGGCGCCGGAGCCGCAAACGGCCGGCTACGGGGCCATATCCGGCGCCTCAGTCGCGGTCGCCGGCGCCAGGGTGGAGGCGTAGCGGCGCACGGCGCGCAGCCGTTCCACCAGGGTCGGATGGGAGTAATGGTAGGCGCTGTACCAGGGATGCGGGTTGGGGTTGCTGAGGTTGTCGCGGCTGAGGGCGATCAGCGCCCCGGCCAACGCCTCGTCGCCGCCGACCGCCTGCGCGGCGTAGCGGTCGGCCTCGTACTCGTGGCGCCTGGTCCAGGCGCTCGCCAGCGGCTGCACGATGGCCCCGGCCGGCCCCGCCAGCAGCGACAGGATCACCAGGGCGGCGTGGGAGCTGGGCCGGCCCACGCCCTCCAGGTGGAAGCCGAAGGCGGCGAACAGCTCCGGCTGGTGCAGCAGCACGCTCAGCAGCCACAGCCCCGCCAGGGTGAACAGCAGGCTCACGACCAGGTGCTTGACCACGTGGCGGCGCTTCTCGTGGCCGATCTCGTGGGCCAGGACCGCTTCCACCTGCGGCTCGTCGAGCGTGGACAGCAGGGTGTCGAACAGCACGATGCGCTTGGCGCCGCCAAACCCGGCGAAGTACGCGTTGCTGTGGCGCGAGCGGCGGCTGCCGTCCATCACCAGCACCGAGCGCACGCGGAACCGCAGGCGCGCGGCGAGCGCCATCAGGCGCTGCTGCAGGGAGCCGTCGGCGAGCGGCGCGAACTTGTTGAACAGCGGCGCGATCAGCGGTTGGTAGAGGTAGGTGACCAGAAGCTGGAAGCCGGCGATGAAGCAGAAGGCGTAGATCCACCAGCCGGCGCCGCTCCGGGCCATGAACCAGAACAGCCCCAGCAGCAGGGGCACCCCCAGCACCAGGCTCAGTAATGCGCCCTTCACCTGGTCCAGCAGGAACGTGCGCCAGGTCATGTTGTTGAAGCCGAAGCGCGCTTCGATCACGAACTGGCCGTACAGGCGCAGCCCCAGGGTGAGCAGACTGCTCGCCCATACCAGCAGCACGACGTAGAGGGTGCCTGCCAGCAGCGGCGAGGCGATGCCGCGGGACTGCAGCCAGTGCAGCAGCCACTGGTCCAGTGCCCCGAGCGCCCCGGTGGCGACCACCACCAGGGCGACCGCGGCGTCCAGCCCGCGGCTGAGCAGGTTGAGGCGGCTGCGCGCGGCCAGGTAGGCGCGCGAGCGGGTCACGGTGGCCTGGTCCAGGACGCCGTTCAGCTCCGGCGGCGCCTGCGGGTGGCGGGCGCTGTGCCGCAGGTTGAGCAGCGTGAGGAAGGTCTCCCAGGCCTGGTGCGCCAGGTACCAGACGATCCACACGGCCAGGATGGCGGCGGCAGTCATCAGAGCGTAAATGTAGGCGTTCGCCGTCCCGGCGGCCAGCACCGCTGCCGGCGGGTGAGTCCTGCCGGTGGTGCCAGTGCAGCACGCCGCCGGGGTAGGGTCGGCCAGGTTCCCGAAAGCGCGAACGAACCAGCTCCCGTTGTAGAGGGTATGACTCACAACCTCTCCAGGCACCTCCCGGGACGCCCCAGCCGCCCCCGCCAGCGCCCCCGCCCCCCTGTACCCCGCCCCGATACGATTATCGCAGCAGCGGCCGCGTGCTATGCTGTGGTCGTCTGGAGGCCCCGTCATGGCAAGCTCCGTACTCGCCCCCGCGCCGGTTGACTACCCCTCATCCGACGGCAAACCGGTGGCGGAGAGCGATCACCAGTTCATCCCGCTGACCTATGCCGCCAGCCGGCTGCGGCAACACTTCCGCCACCGCGACGACGTGTACGTGGCCGCCAACCTGCTGATCTACTACGAGAAAGGCACTCGGGCGCGCGTGGCGCCGGACGTGTTTGTGGTGCTGGGCGCCCCGCGGCGGAAGCGATCGAGCTACCTGCTGTGGGAGGAGCCGAAGGCGCCGGACTTCGTGCTGGAGGTCACTTCGCGCGGCACCCATGGTGAGGACCAGGGACCCAAGCGGGACCTGTATCGGCGGCTGGGGGTAACCGAGTACTGGCAGTACGACCCGACGGGCGATTACCTGGAGCCGACGTTGCAGGGACTGGAACTGGTGGCGGGGGAGTACGTGAGGCTGGGGCAGCGCGTGCTGGCGGACGGCACGCTGGTGCTGACGAGCGCGGTGCTGAAGCTGGAACTGCGGCTGACCGAGCGGGGCTTTCGCTTCCACGACCCGGTGACCGGACGCGACCTGCCGGACCTTGGGGAGACCGATGCGGCGTGGCAGCGGGAGCGGCAGGCGCGCGAGCGTGCCGAGCAACGGTGGCAGCGGGCCGAGCAGGCACGGCAGGAGGCGGAGGCGCGAATCGCCGAACTCGAAGCCAGGCTGCGCGGCCGCCGCAACTCCGAACGGTAGGCTGGCTGCGGGTGCGGGACCGTGCTGCCCCGGAACCGTTTCTGAATGCCCTCGGCCCCGGGAACGCGCTGCGCGCGAGCGGGCCGGCGGGCGTCCCGGAAACCGCGGCCGCCGACCCCCGGCTGGATCCCTACTCCCAGGCCGTGATCGAGGCGGTGGACGCGGTCTCGCCGGCGGTGGTGAATCTGGATACGGCCGATGGCGCGGCCTCCGGATTCATCTTCACTCCCGACGGCTTCATCCTCACCAACAGCCACGTGGTGGCCGCGACCGAGCAGCTCACCGCAACCCTGGCCGATGGCCGCCAGTTCGAGGCGCGCCTGGTGGGCGCCGACCCGGAGACCGATCTCGCGGTGGTGCGGATCTGGGGCGACGACCTGGTGGCGGCACCCCTCGGCGATTCCGCAACCATCCGCGTGGGACAACTCGTGGTGGCCATCGGCAACCCCTACGGCTTCCAGTACACGGTGACGGCGGGCGTGGTGAGCGCGCTCGGCCGTACCCTGCAGTCGGACGCGGGACGCCAGGTCAACGACGTGATCCAGACCGACGCGCCCCTCAACCCGGGCAACTCGGGCGGGCCGCTGGTGACCTCCTACGGCGAGGTGGTGGGCGTGAACACGGCGGCAATCGTGCCGGCGCAGGGCATCTGCTTCGCCACCGCCATCAACACCGCCAAGTACGTGAGCGTGCTGCTGATGCGCGAGGGGCGGGTACGCCGGAGCTACATCGGCATCGGCGGCCATACGGTGGCCATCTCGCGGCGCGTCGTGCGCCAGCTCAGTTTGCCGGTGGAAGGCGGCGTGATGGTGGAGTCGGTGGAGGGGCGCGGCCCCGCCGGCCGCGCCGGGGTGCAGCGCGGCGACGTGATCGTGGCCTTCGCCGGCCGGCCCACGGCCGCCATCGATCAACTCGACAAGCTGCTGGACCACCGGGCGGTGGGGCGCACCACGCAGATTACCGTGCTGCGCCGCGCCCACAAGCTGGAACTGATGATCACGCCGCGCGAATACGACGCCGGCTGACAGCACCTGCCGCAGCCCAGCATAATGGGCGCACCATGGCAGACATCATCCCCCTGGAACAGGAACACCTTCCCGCCGACTGCTACGTCTACAAGCACTCCACGGCGTGCCACATCTGCGCCGGCACCGCGCAGGTGGTCCGTTCCTATCGCTTCGATCGTCCGGTGTACTGGGTCAACGTCATCGAGCAACGGCCCCTGTCCAACTGGATTGCGGACGCCTACGGCGTGCGCCACCAGTCACCGCAGCTCCTGAAGATCGGCGGCGGCCGGGTCGAGGCGCACTGGAGCCACTACGACATCTCTCCCGCCAACCTCAGCGCGTAGTAGCTGCCAGCAGACCGTCGCCACCGGCGCGGCTCACCAGGCGTAGGCCTGCGGCGCGCTCCCGCCGGGGCCGGGGAACAGCTCGTCCAGCCGCGCCAGGGAGGCGTGGTCCAGGCACAGCTCCGCCGCCGGCAGCACCTGCCGCAGCTGCTCCGGCGTGCGCGGGCCGACGATCGCCGCGGTCAGCGCCGGCTGCGCCAGAATCCACGCCGTGGCCACGTTGGCCTCCGCCTCCCGGCGCTCCCGGCAGAGCCGGGCGAACTGCTCCAGCCGGCGCATCGTGGCAGCGTCGGGCGGCCGCTGCCGCGCCTGGCGCGCGCGCCGTGACGGCGCGCCGCCGCGGGGCCCGGCGCCCCCCAGCAGGCCGTTGGCCAGTGGGCTGTACGCCAGCACGCCGATCCCGAGGTGGCGCGCGGCGGGGAGCACCTCCAGCTCCGGCAGGCGGCACAGCAGGTTGTACTTGTGCTGCTCGCTGGCCAGCCCGAAGCAGTGCCGCGCCCGCGCCGCCGCCTGCGCCAGGGCCAGGTCCCAACCGGCGAAGTTGCTGGCGCCGACGTAGCCCACCTTGCCCTGCTGCACCAGCAGGTCGAATGCCTCCCACAGCTCTTCCCAGTCGGCGCGCCGGTCCACGTGGTGCATCTGGTAGAGGTCGACGTGGTCGGTGCGCAGGCGCCGCAGGGAGTCTTCCAGGTGGCGGCGGATCTTGTACTTGGAGAGTCCGGCGGCGTCGTTGGGATCGGCCGGGTTGCCCATCGGCTGATACACCTTGGTGGCCAGCACCACCTGCGCGCGGCGTCCGGGGCGCTGCGCGAACCAGCGTCCGATGATTTCCTCGGTACGACCGCACTGGACGAAGTCGGGGTAGTGGTTGGCGGTGTCGAGGAAGTTGATGCCGGCGTCCAGGGCGGCGTCCAGGATGCGCTGCGCGGCGGGCTCGTCGGTGACGGTGCCGAAGTTGAAGGTGCCCAGACACAGCCGGCTGACGCGCACTCCGGCCCGTCCCAGGTGGCAGTACTGCATCGTTACTGCATCGTTCAGCCGCGCCAGTCGAGGGAGATGCCGACGTACTCCTCCGGGGCCTCGTAGATCAGGTCGTAGGCGCGCTGCACCTCGGCGACGGGAAACGCGTGCGTGTGCAGGGGGTCGACGGTCAGCGCCCCGCTTTCCAGCAGACGCCAGGAGGCCAGCACGTGATCGCCCTTCAGGGTCCAGGGAAAGCAGGCCCGGAACACCGTGCCGTGGAACCGCTCCAGGTTGAAGCCGGCGCCCTTGTACCAGGCCAGGAACAGCACCGTGCCCTCGCGCCGCAGCGCCCCCACCGCGTCCTCCACCACCCGGTAGCTGCCGGTGGCGTCGGCCACGATGTCGGCGCCGTCCGGCCACAGGGCGCGGGCGGCCTGCACCACGTTCTCGCGACCGGCGTCGATGGCGTGGTCGATGCCGCAGCGCAGGGCCAGATCCAGCCGCAGCCGATGCTGGTCGGCCACCGCCACTTCCGCGCCGCGCAGCTTCAGGTGCTGGGCGGCGAGCTGGCCGATCATGCCCTGGCCGACCACCAGCGCGCGGTCGCCCACCCGCGGCGCCGCCAGCGTCACCCCCAGCGAGGAGATGGAGGAGATGCCGCCGAACGCGGCGCGCTCGCTCGACAGGCCCTCGGGAACGGTGACGCAGTAGGTGTTGCTGGCCAGCAGGTCGCGCTGCGCGGGATCCACGTCGATGATGGCCGGGCTCTGATGGCCGCCGCAGTTCTGCACCGCCGCGTGGGGCGCCCGCGGCTGGAAGTAGGAGATGCGGTCGCCGGGAGCGAAGCGGGCGGCGGCGCGGGCGCCGACCTCCACCACCCGGCCGATGGGAGCGTAGCCGGGGATGTAGGGTCGCGGGTAGGCGGCGGTGGCGAGCACGTGCGACTCGGTGCCGACGCTGATGGCGGAGCGTTCCAGCTTCACCGCCACGTCCCACTCGCCCACGGTGCCGATCGCCACCTCTTGCAGCTCCACGCGCCGGACGCCCGTGGAAACCACCGCGCGTGCTACCATGGCCTTCGCCTTCAGGGGGCGCCGTTGGCCTGCAGCGCGGCGACGATGCGGTCCACGTCGTAGACCGCGCCGCGCCAGGTGCCGCCGCTGGCGGCCTGCAGGGCGGCCCACAGCCGGGTGTCGTCCGGCAGCTCGGGGTTGGGCGCCAGGTCGGGATGCGCCGGCCGGCGCTGCAGCAGCGCCGCGGCCGCCTCCTCGGTGAGCGGGCCGTCCGCGGTACCCACCAGGGAGACGCGGCCCTCGAGCCGGTTGCGGTCGACCTGGATCTCGATCAGGTCGCCGTCGCGCAGCCTGCCGATGGGGCCGCCGGCGAGCGCCTCCGGCCCGATGTGGCCGATGCAGGCGCCGGTGGAGACCCCGGAGAAGCGCGCGTCGGTGAGCACCGACACGGTCTTGCCCCAGGGCAGGAACTTGAGCGCCGAGGTGATCTGGTAGATCTCCTCCATGCCGGTGCCGGCGGGGCCGATGCCCATCACCACCACGATGTCGTGGGCCTGGACCGGCTTCACCCCGGGGGCGGCCTTGATGGCGGCGACGGCGGCGGCCTCGCTGGTGAACACCCGCGCACTGCCGCGGTGGCGGTAGCAGCCGGCGGCGTCCACCACGCTGGGGTCGATGGCGGTGGCCTTGATCACCGACCCCTCGGGCGCCAGGTTGCCCACCGGAAACACCACCGTGCTGGTGAGCCCGCGCGCGCGGGCGGTGTCGGGATCCATGATTACGTCATCGGGCGCCACTCCGTCGGCGGCGCAGGCCGCGCGCACCTGGGCGCGGCGCGGGCTCTGCTCCCAGGCGTCGAGCACCTGGTCCACGGTGAGCCCGCTGACGGTGCGGGCGGCGGGGTGCAGCAGCCCGGCGCGGCGCAGGTGCAGCATCACCTCGGGCACCGCGCCAGCGGCGAACACGTGGATGGTGGGGTAGCCGACCGGGCCGTTGGGCAGGGCGTCCACCAGGCGCGGGGTGCTGCGGTTGACCCGCGCCCAGTCCTCCACGGTGGGGATGCGCAGGCCGGCGGCGTGGGCCACGGCCGGCAGGTGCAGCAGCAGGTTGGTGGAGCCGCCGAAGGCGGCGTGCACCACCATGGCGTTGTCCAGGGCGTCCTGGTTGAGCAGGTCGCCGGTGCGCACGCCCGCC
Source organism: Spirochaetia bacterium (assembly GCA_965203905.1). GTDB lineage: Bacteria > Spirochaetota > Spirochaetia > SZUA-6 > Bin103 > Bin103. The sequence continues at coordinate 1,616,227 of CBDBDQ010000005.1, forward strand.
ACCGCCAGGCTCACCAGGGCCGCCGCGGAGCGCCGCGCCATGTCCACCCACACCGGCTCGCCGGAGGGCGCCAGCGCCGCGTGCGGGACGGTCAGGCCGAGGCCCTCGGCGACCACCTGCGCGGTAGCCGCGGTGCCCAGGAACTGGCAGCCGCCGCCGGCGCTGCCGCAGGCGCGGCAGCCCATGGTCTGGGCGTGCTCCAGGCTGATCAGGCCGTGGGCGAAGCGGGCGCCGATGGTCTGCACCAGTCCCGTGTCCTCGGAATCGGGCGCCGGCAGGGTCACGCCGCCGGGGACGATCACCCCCGGCTCGGCGCCCAGGCCGGCCACCGCCAGCAGCATCGCCGGCAGCCCCTTGTCGCAGGTGGCGACGCCCAGCACCCCGCTGCGCGTGGGCAACGAGCGCGCCAGGCGGCGCAGCACGATGGCGGCGTCGTTGCGGTAGGGGAGGCTGTCCAGCATGCCGGGGGTGCCCTGGGAACGGCCGTCGCAGGGGTCGGTGCAGAAGGCCGCGAACGGGATGCAGCCGGAGTCGCGCAGGGTGTCGGCGGCGGCCTGCACCAGCAGTCCCACCTCCCAGTGGCCGGTGTGCAATCCGAGGGCGATCGGCGACCCGTCCGGCGCCCGCACCCCGCCCTGGGTGCTGAGGATCATGAACGCCGGCTGGGTGGTTTCTTCGGGGCGCCAGCCCATGGCCACGTTGTGGGTCAATCCAAACAGATTGCCGCTCGGTTCCTCGCGCAGCATCTCGGCGGTGATGGGCAGGGCGCCGTCCGGGGCGCTGCCCATGGTGCGCAAGGGGGCGTCGGCCGTGGCAGCATCGCGGTCGCCGCCGGCGGTCAGACCGTGAAAGCCAAGTATCTCGTCTCGGTCCGCCACCCGCAGCGGCGGCTCGCGGTTCGGACCGCGCCGGTCGCGGCGGGGTGGCGTCTCGTGGGTCGGACCGGGAGTGCTCATCGTTGACCGCGCACCGGCCTCAGGCTACCCGGTTGGCGAGGGTGCCGATCGCGGAGATGGTGATCGCCACGCGGTCGCCCGCGGCCAGGGTGAAGCCGTCCGGCGGCACGATCCCGGTGCCGGTCATCAGGTAGCAGCCGTGCGGGAAGCTGTTGTCCCGGTACAGGTAGCCGAGCAGCTCCTGCGGCGTGCGCTTGAGCTCGGCCAGGGTGGTGCTGCCGGCGAACACCGTCTCGCCGCCGCGCCGGATCTCCAGGCTGATGGCGGTGCTGGCGGGCAGCGGCTCGGCGCTGATCAGCACCCCCGGTCCCAGGGCGCAACTGCGGTCGTACACCTTGGCCTGCGGCAGGTAGAGCGGGTTTTCGCCCTCGATGTCGCGCGAGCTCACGTCGTTGCCAATGGTGCAGCCGATCAGCGCGCCGCTGGAATCGGCCAGCAGCACCAGTTCCGGCTCGGGCACGTTCCAGGAGGCGTCGGAACGGATCGCGATCTCCGCGCCGTTGCCCACCGCGGTGCGCGCGCTGGCCTTGAAGAACAGCTCCGGCCGCGGCGCGGTGTACACGCGGTCGTAGAAGCTGTCGCCGCCGGCCTGCTCCGACTCCGCCATGCGGGCGTCGCGGCTGCGGTAGTAGGTCACACCGGCGGCCCACACCTCCTGCGACACCAGCGGCACCAGGGCCTCGGCCGCATCGAACGCGGCCTGCGCCGTCCCCTGCGCCACCAGCCGGTCCAGCCGCTCGGGCAACCCCGGCGGCCCGATCAGGCTGTCCCAGCTCTCGGCCAGCAGGACGTGGTCATCTCCGTTGGCGGCGATCACGCCGCGCTGCGTGCGGTACAGTAACATCGGCTCTCCGTTGCGGGCGTGCGCCACTGTAGCAACCCCTCGAAACCGCCGTCAACGAACACGGATTCGCGGGTCAGCGGCAGCATCGAGGGGTCTGTCGCGAACCACTACGTCAACGTCGCACTCCAGGACATGAAGGAGGTGCAGGACCTGGTCAACCGATTTGCGGTAGTTGGTCTGATCCAGGAGCCGATAGAGTTGCGTGGCGGACGTGCCGAGACGGCGGATGATCTCGCGCTTGGAGAGTGCCGTAGCCTTTGTCACAGGAGGCGCCGGTCGTGCGGGTCGACGCGGGCTCTTGCCGGCAGGCCGACTGTGCCCTGAATCGTGTCACGCGGCGGTCGCATGGCGTACTATTGGCACCGAGGTGAAACGACTGTTTCCTATAGTGGCGGCGGCCGCGGTCCTGGCGGCCGGCGCCGGCGCCTTCCTGGCGGTGCGCGCTCCGAGTCCGGAGCAAGTGGTGACGCGGCTGCTGCGCGCCCGCTACGTCAACGACGCGCGGGCGGTGTACGAGCTGGCGTCGGCCGCGGACCGGCGCGCGCGCACCCTGGAGCAGCACTTGGCGAGCCATCCCCAGTTTACCGACGACTTCCAGGAGTTGATCGTCGAGCTGGCGCGCTTCATCGCGATCGACGCTTTCGACAGCGACTTGCACGCCGCGGGCGGGACGGTCACCGCGCACGGCTCGGTGCCGAACGCCAACCATCCCGAAGTCGACCACCTGCTGTATGGCACGGGCGACGCGGCCACACTGTCGTTGCGTGCCCGGCGCGCCGAGTTGCGCCGCCGCGGCCGCGCCGGGAACCTGCCGTTGATCGAGTTCGCGGAGCAGGTGGAGCTGGTACGGGAGGAGGAGCGCTGGACCGTCTATCTCGACTGGGCCGTCGGCTACACCATCTACTTCCGCGCCGAAGTGCGCGAGCAGCTTCCCTTCGAGTTCAGCGTGGAGCCGGAGAGCATCACCCTCAAGCCCGGGGAGACCGGCTCCGCCGTGTTCCGCGCGCGCAACGTCTCCGCCGCCACCATCAAGGCCAAGGCAGGACATCTGTTCGATCCTCCGGTAGCGTTCCTGCACACCGAGCTGGTGCAGTGCTTCTGCTTCTTCGAGGACACCTACGCCCCCGGCGAGGAGCGGCAGCTCCCGGTGGCGATACGCCTCGACTGGGAGGTGCCCACCGACATCGGCGAGATCACCATGCTCTACGAGTACTACCCCCTGGACCAGTTCCAGGACCGGCGCCCGGCTCCGGCCCACGACCGCTGACGCCCGCCGGCGGAGGGCTGCCGCGTGGCAGCGCGTGGCAGGGGCCACCGAAGGCGCCTGGGAGCCCGGCCCTGAGCGTCTGCGGCCCGACTGGCGGAAGCCGGTGTAGTTGAGGTCACCCCGCAGGTGACCCGAGAGGGGAGACCGGAGCGGCAGTTACCGGACGTCCCGTGACCCCTAAGGTATGATGTCCAGCCGTACATGAGAGTCTTCAGCGTTGGACCTGACGGCAGGTTCACCGAATACGAACAGTTGCCGTTCGAGGCCGATCACGTGGAATCCGAACTTGAGGAGTGGCTGGAGGCCAATCCGGACGGGATTCTCGAGGATGGCCCGCTTCTGATCGTCGGGCGCCAGATCCCAACCGACCTCGGCAAGTCCATCGACCTGCTTGGTGTCGACCGCGAGGGCAATGTGGTGGTGGTCGAGTTGAAGCGGGACCGTACGCCGCGGGACGTCGTGGCCCAGGCGCTGGAGTACGCTGCGTTCGCCGCGCGCCTGGACGTCGACGAGTTGGAGGGTATCCTCGGCGAGTATCGCCCCGACGGAACGTCGGACCTGGCCGACCAGCACCGCGAGTACTTCGACCAGGCCGAAGCCGTCGCGTTCAACAAGGACCAGCGGATCGTGGTCGTCGGCCAGCAGGTGACGCCGGAGATCAGGCAGACGGCGTCGTTCCTGAACTCCAAGGGGATCCAGGTCACCTGCGTCGAGTTCACCTTCTTCCGGGACGCCGGCGGCCGCCGGCTGCTGTCCCAGGAGATCGTCGTCGGAAGGGAGCACGAGAAGCCGCGCGGCACCACCAAGCGTCAATCCGTCTTTTCGTCGGAGCGCGACTTCATGGATGCGTGCGACGAGCACGGCGCGGCCGTCTTTGCAAGGATCTTCGAATGGGCACGGGGCAAGTCCCTGAAGATCAACCTGGGGCCTGCCGGTTGCACAGTGAATGTCGTCGTGGATGGAAGGCCAGTGGCCGTCTGCAAAGCCAACTCGCTCAGAAGCAGGAGGTACGGACAGTCACTCAGTGCGACCTTGGGCAGTGATCGCTGGGGCATCCGGTCAATAGGGGCGCCCCGCAGGGTTGTCGATCGGCTCTGGAAGCGCGCGGAACAAACGGGACTGTTCGCGCGACCGGACGGCTTCAAAGACCTGACGTGTCCCATCGACCGCACGTTCGAGGAAACCGAAGTGGACGCTCTCGTTGCGTGGTGCGAGTCGATGGAGCAGGCGATCCGAGAGCACGCGGGCGCTCAGGTGCCTGGTAGACAGTAGGTATTGCCGGAAGTCAATCTGTGCGCTGGCGGATCCGGAAAGCGCACGCTCGGACCGTGGTCGCCGCCAGAGGACCGACGACCGCCTTCAACGAGAGTTCCTGAGCAGCGTCGCAGCCAGCGCGGTGCCGCCGGTCGCCACCGTCCCAATGATCGACGCGATCACGGCCCCGTGGAGGTTCACACCGATACCACCGCTGGCCGTCCAGTGGAACGGGACGGTCCAGAACCAGAGCACGAGCGCCAAGTAGGACACGATCCACGTGAACGCCCCGACCAACACGGACTGCAGAGCCATCCTGAGCTGGTCTACCTGCCGGTGAGGGCGCCGCAGCAAGCCGGCAGCCAAGAACGTGACGGCCGCCGCCACCATGCCCAGCACGACCGACACGATGGCGGCGTAAACGTGGGGACCACCCATGCCCGGATCCGGGCGTGCATGGAACGCGGGATAGGTCCAGATCCAGAGTGCCACCGACAGGTACGCGATGAGCGCCGTGTAGGCGCCCAGCAGGGTTGCCAAAAAAAACGCGTGCGTCCACCAATTCGGACTCACGAGCGACCGACCGCCTTCGGCGGCACGCAGGCCCGTGTACCTGTTCGTCATGGCAGGCAAGCGTAACGCGGCGCGCTACACGGCGCAAGCTTCTTTCGAGGCGGCCGCGCTGTACGACATTCTCAATGAGCAGCAGCCAGTGACGGCCGAGATGGCAGTTCGATTTGGCAAGCTATTCGGTAACGGCGCGGAATTCTGGGCGAACCTGCAACGCAAGCTATGACCTGACAGTCGCGGAACGCGCGGTGGACGTCTCCGGGATTCCAACTCTGGCGGTACGCGGATAGCTGGCCACATCCACCTCTACGGCACGGGCGACGCGGCCGCACTGTCGCTGCGTTCCCGGCGCGCCGAGCTGCGCCGCCGCGGCCGCGCCGGGACCCTGCCGCTGATCGAGTTCAGCGAACAGGTGGAGCTGGTGCGGGAAGAGGAACGCTGGTCCGTGTATCTCGACTGTGCCGTCGGCTACACCATCCGCTTCCGCGCCGAAGTGCGCGAGCAGCGTCCCTTCGAGTTCGGCGTGGAGCCGGAGAGCATCATCCTCAAGCCCGGCGAGACCGGTTCCGCCGTGTTCCGCGCGCGCAACGTCTCCGCCGCCACCGTCAAGGCCAAGGCGGGACACCTGTTCGACCCGCCGGTGGCGTTCCTGCACACCGAGCTGGTGCAGTGCTTCTGCTTCTTCGAGGATACCTACGCCCCCGGTGAGGAGCGGCAACTCCCGGTTGCGATTCGCCTCGGCTGGTAGGTGCCCGCCGACATCGGCGAGATCACCATGCTATACGAGTACTACCCCGTGGACCAGTTCCAGGACCGGCGCTCTTAGTCTTCGCTTCATGGCAGCCCGGAGGCTCGAGCACGTCAACCCATGGACGGATGTAAGGTGATGCTTGACAATCTCGGCTTAGTCTCCTCACCTTACCGTCGATGATCGAAAGCATTCGGCACAAGGCGCTTCGGAACTACTGGACTACGGGCCAGACGAAGGGTCTGAGTGCCGAGTGGATCCCGAAGCTGAGGCGGATCATGTCGGCGCTTGAAGCCGCCGACAAGCCGGAGCAGATGAACTATCCGGGGTCGTATTTCCATCCCCTGAAGGGCGACCGAGCGGGCCGCTACGCGGTACGTCTTACGGCGAACGTGCGAGTTACGTTCGCATGGGATGACCACGGAGCGGCGGATGTGGACCTGGAGGACTATCATTGATGATCGAGAGGCACTCTTCCATAGACCCGGTACATCCCGGGGAGATCCTGCGTCAGGACATCCTGCCGGCGCTTGCGATGAGCAAGACGGCCGTTGCGGCCGCACTCGGGGTGTCGCGGCAGACGCTGTACGACATTCTCAATGAGCAGCAGCCAGTGACGGCCGAGATGGCAGTTCGATTCGGCAAGCTATTCGGTAACGGCGCGGAATTCTGGGCGAACCTGCAACGCAGCTATGACCTGGCAGTCGCGGAACGCACGGTGGACGTCTCCGGGATACCAACTCTGGCGGTACGCGGATAGCTGGCCACATCCACGTTCTCGATGCTGGACCGGGTCAGGCGCGCTGAGTGCGGTAGATCGTCTCCGGGGTGTTCTCGATCCGTGACCACCACAGGGCGAGGTCGAAGTCGGGATCGCCGGTGAGGTAGCGCCACAGGCGGATGCGGTTCATCACCTCGACACGGTGCCGCTGACCGTGCCAGGGGATCGTCTCGCTGAGGATCTTCGCGACCTCGAAGCGGGTCTCGGGATCGTCCAGGTCGCCGGTGTTCCACAGCCGCTGCTGGCGCACGGTGGGGTTTAGGCGCAGCTTGAACATGTAGCGGTCGCGGTCACTGTGGTTGCTGCGCGCCGCGTGCCACACGTTGGTGTGCCAGAAGAACATGGTGCCCGCCTCGCACACCGCCTGCACCTGGCCCAGCACGTCCTGGTAGCGGCGGGTGGTGGATTCGTACACGCGCCGGAACTGGCTGCCCGGCAGAAACAGCGTGCCGCCCGACTCGGCCGGCGTATCCTCCGGAAAAAAGGAGATCTGGATGTCGAAGTGCAGGCGGCGCACGTCGTACTCCGCGTCCTGGTGCAGATTGGCGCCCTTGCGGGTGTGCGCTGGCGTGAGGTGCGCGGCGTGGTGGTCGTAGCGCGGATCGGGTCCCACCAGGCTGTGGATGATCGCCGCCACCCGCGGCAGCCGGAACACCCGCCCCAGCGCCGACTCCGGCTCGCTCCACACTTCGCGGAACGGCGCCGCGCCCTGCGCCCGGGCATGGCGGTGGCTGCCGGAGGCGATTTCCTGCGCCGCCTCCGCGCACAGGTCGCGCGGCACCAGGTCGTCGCAACGCAGCAGGCCGTCGCGCACGAAGCGGGCCATCTCGCGGCTGGTCAGCCGCAGGTCGGGAGCGGTGCCGTTGTGCTCAGCCACCGATCGCCTCCAGTTTCTCCAGAACGAATTCGAACTCCAGGTAGGAGAGGTCGTACTCCTGGCCCGGATTCGGCGGCCGCAGGTCGGGGTACTTGATCACCCGCCAGCCGTCGCGCATGGCATCGAGGACGGTGGCGTAGGGCGGCACCGCCTCGCCGGTGGCCTCGTAGGTCTCGTCGCTGGTGCCGTCGTACAGCGACCAAGCGACCACGTCGGTATCGGGACTGGAGTTGGCCGCGTACAGCACCAGCAGTTTCTGCCGCAGCTCTCCAAGGCCGTTGGGGCTCGCCGTCATACTTGAACTCACCCGTGACCGGGTGCCGGAGCCAGTCTGTACCACCCGCGCTGAATCGCGCAACGGGGTTCACAGCCGTCCCGGTCAGACCAATAATGCAATTCGCGGACAGGCAGATGAAACGGCATCGATGGCAGGTTTCGCTGAACGGGAACTGGAAGTTCAAGACCGATCCCGACGTCATGGGCGACGTCTCACCCGACGTGGTGCGCAACACCATCGGCGCCACGCAACAGGAGTGCAAGTTCTTCGACCCGGAGTTCGACGACCGCCACTGGGGCGAGATCACGGTGCCGGCGTGCTGGCAGGCGGAGGGGCACCTCTACAACGGGGTCGCCTGGTACCGGACCCGTTTCGACTACGCCGCCGGCGACGCAACCGTGGTACGGCTCGCCTTCCAGGGGGTGGACTACTTCGCCGACGCCTGGATCAACGGCTACTACCTCGGCTCCCACGAGGGGTTTTTCAACCACTTCACCTTCGATGTCTCACGCTGGATCCGGGACCGCGAAAACCTGCTGGTGGTGCGCGTGGAGTCGCCCAAGGACACCAACGTCAAGGTCGGCCCCAATGAAAAGACCCTGGTGAAGGGTGCGCTGCAGGACTGGGACTGCAACAACCTCGACATCAACCCCGGCGGCATCTTCGCCGACGTGCGCCTGATCGAGAGCCGCGCCATCGCCATCGAGCGGGTCAAGGCCACGCCTTACGTCGACGCCGACGGCAAGCAGGCGCGGGTGCACTGCAGGGTGACGCTGGTCAACCCGTCTCGCGAGATCAAGCAGATGGTGCTGTCCGCGCGCGTGGCGCCGGGCAATTTCGAGGGGCCGGAGAGCGGAACCGAGGCGGAGGTCCGGCACCTGGTACCGGGGGCCTCCGAGCACGAGTTGTGGGTGGAGGTGGCCGAGCCGCGGCTGTGGTGGCCGTGGGACATGGGTGAGCAGCACCTGTACCGGTTTTCGGTCACGGCCCGTGCCGGCGGCGAGGTGCTGGACGAGGTGAGCGACCGCATCGGCCTGCGCCACCTGCGCCAGGTGCCGGGCACCTGGGAGTGCTACGTCAACGGCAAGCGCATCTTCTGCCGCGGCCCCAACTACCTGTCCGAGCAACTGCAGTCCAACATGTCGCGCGAGAAGTACGCAGCCGACGTACTCCTGATGCGCGAGGCCAACATGAACATGGTGCGCGTGTACTGCGTGGTGGAGAAGGAGGAGTTCTACGACGTCTGCGACGAACTTGGGATGCTGGTGCTGCAGGACTTCCCGGCCCAGGGCGCGCTGAGCGATACCAGCGACCTGGTGCGGCGCGCGGTGCCGCAGGCGCGCGACATGGTCAACCAGCTTTACCATCACCCGTCGATCATCACCTGGGCGCTGGGCGAGCAGCCGAGCATCGAGAACTTCGAGAAGCTGTGCCAGGCACTGGTGACCGCCACCGGCGAGGAGGATCCTTCGAGGTTCCTGCAACAGGGCGCCTGTGTCTGGGAATGGGAGATCGCCCGCCGCAAGTACGACTGGCCGATCGACTACCACCTGCTGTGCGGCTGGTTCCCGCCCGACATGAACTACCTGATCAAGCCGTTCCGCACCCTGCCCGCCTCCGAGGGCCCGGCTGGCGATTCGGTGGCGGATCTGGCGCTCAAGAAACGCGTCCTGCTGGAGTTCGTCGGGGAGTTCGGGTCGCCCGAGTCGCTGCCAAACCTGGAATCGCTGCGCCGGTTTCTGCCCGAAGAGGAGCTGTGGCCGCTGGACTGGAAGGCGCTGGAGCGGCGCTGCCTGCACGGCGCGATCCTGCGGCGCTGGATTCCCGAGCCGCAGAGCCTGCAACAACTGATCGACGACAGCCAGGGCTACCAAGCGTTCCTCTACAAGTACCACGTCGAGTTCTACCGCCGGCACAAGTTCGATCCCTGCAACGGCTGCCTGTTCTTCCACTTCAAGGACTGCTGGCCGGCGATCACCGCGTCGGTGGTGGACTACTACGGGGTGAAGAAGAAGGCATACCACACGCTCAAGCATGCGTTCACTCCGCTGCACGTGATCATGGAGTGGCCGGACCTGGAGGGCGAAACCGCCGGCACGACGCTGCGCAAGCGGGTGCACGTGGTGAACGACCTGCACCGTCCCCACGACTCGCTCACGGTCCAGTGGCGGGTCAGCGACGCCGCCGGCAGCGTCCAGGCCGCCGACAGCATCCCCTGCCGCGTTCCCGAGAACGGCATCGCCGACGTGGGCGAGGTGGCATGGCAGATCCCCGCGGACGCCGCCGAGCCATACCGGATCCGGCTCCGCCTCGACGCAGCCGACCAGCACGTGTCCGACAACGAGTACCTGGTCAAGGTACGCCCCGGGTGAGCGGCGGAGACGCGCCTGGCCCGCCTCGAAGGCCTATTCCAGCGGTGCGATCTACGTGTCCCCAAGAACAGGGAGCTGCTCGGCTATCGGTGCACGAAGTCGCTCTGCATCGACGGTGAGCGGATCGACTTCGGCGGCGACGGCGTCCGCGACGCCGCCGACCCCTACCGGTAGTTGTGCGGTGCCGTCGAAAGGGCAGCGTTTGACGCCTCCGAAATGGCAAATTACGTTTGTCTCCGGGGATCCGATGGCATGTGCGCGGCAGGTGGCGTGGCATGCGCATGGGGTCCGCCAGAATACGGGAGGAGATTCATGACCACCGCAGATATCGAGTCAAGGCTGAAGGAGCTTCACGGGCTGCCTACGCCGGTACGTTCGTGGATCGTCGCGATGGGTCCCGACTCTACAGACAACCCCGCGGTATGGGTGTGGATTGTCCTGGAGCGCGAGTTCGACGAAGTCGATCCCAGCGAACGGGCAGATCTGCGGGATCTTGTACGCGCTTCGGTGCGTGGCTGGGTTGGCGATGAGGCGAATTGGGTGTACGTGCGATTCCACGACGGTGTCTTGTCCGGGTCAGTACCTTGAGCTTTCACAACGATCTGTTGCGCCAAGCTCGTCATCTTGCCACCAAGGAACCGAGACGGCCACTGCAGGCAAGCCTGCGGCGAGCGACATCGGCGGCCTACTATGCTCTCTTCCACTTGTTGGTCGATGAAGCGGTACGCCGCATGGTTTCTGCACCTTGGCTGCCACTTCGCGATTGCTTGAAGCGTGCATTCGACCACGGAAATATGAAGAAGGTGGCACAGCAGTTCGCGAATGCCAACGTCGCTCCAAGGCTCAGTCCCGGACAGTCACTCCAGCCGGAACTCAGGAAGGTCGCTGAGACGTTTGTCGATCTTCAGGAGGCCCGTCATGAGGCAGACTACAATACCGCGTGGCGGGCGACTCGTCCGGACACTGTGGGGGTGATTGAGCAGACGGAGCAGGCTTTTTCGGCTTGGCGGACCGTGCGACGTACCGTCCAGGCCGACACCTTTCTGGTAGGCCTGTTGGCCTATAACCAGATGCGCGGCTAAGCTGAGACGATCCGCTGCTGCTCGGGCACGAGACGGTGGACGTGGTCGAGAGTCGTTCGACTGTCTGCGGTGACCGTCGGCGAATACAAGCCGGAATCGAGATCACCCGGGAGTACGACAGTGCCAAGGCTGCAGAGATCGAAGCGTGGCTCAGCCAGATCTTGGGGTCACGTAGCGTAGTGCCGATGGATGCGACAGCGCGGATTATCAGGCGACCGGCATCACCGATGCGGTCCCGGACGCGCGGAGCTCGCTACACAACCAGTGCCGGCATACATTCCACGAACGAGTACTGAGTAATTCCGTGTCTGTTGATAGGCAAGGCGGCCGCACAAGTGGCTATCTACCCGGTTTGTCGCCAACGGCTCGTGGGTTCGAGTCAGTTGGAGTCGTGGAACAGGCGCCGGTCCCACCAGACGGGAGTCTCCAGACCGACCGTCAGGGCGGCGAACTCCCCGTGCCGAGTGTTGATGACGATGTTGCGCTCCATGCGTGCGACGACCGATGGGACGATCAGGATTGCGCAGCGATTCTCCGCATACCAGGCGCGCCCGAAGCGGCGGGCTGCTTCCCCACTCGCGTGGGCCCAGTTCGGGACCATATCCGCCGTTACCACTTCATAGCTGGTGCCCATTGGTATCGTGATCTCGATGAAGTGCTGGTTCGGCGGCGGGACGCCGTTCCAGTGCGCGAGCATTTCCAGCATGGCGGTCGAGTAGGTTGCGGAGGCGTAGATTACTTCAGCGCCGGCCTCATGCCATCTGCCGGTGACGCGGCGCGCGCCTTCCGCGTTCCAGACCGGGAACTGACCCGCCGGATCGCCGATTCGATACGCGCGCATCGTCTCCGGAAGCGTTTGCGGCGTCGTCAAAGAGCTGTGCCGGCCTCCGCCCGGCGGATGAGATTGAGGACCGCTTCGGTGCCCGCCGAGCTGGAGCGCGCCATGTCGAACGGCGTCTCGCCGTCCAGCAGCGGATGTGGGCGGTTCAGGAACGCTTCGATCGCGTCCCGGTCACCGTGGTAGGCGCGGCTGACCGCATCGACGACGCGTCCCACCTCGTAGAGCCGCTCGCTGAGCTGCCTCGACAGCGCCTTCCCGGCTTTGCGCACCCGCCTGAGCGTGGCCTCCGGGACCACCGGCCCGACTACCCGGCTCCGGCCGAGCACCTCGGCCAAGGCGATGGCTGACGCCGGGAGCAATCCGCCGGAGACGATCCGCGCAAGCTGCACATCGCTCAGAATATCCGCTTCGTCTATCGCCAGAAGCATCGCGACCCGCGAAGCCTCGCTCGCCGGCACCTCGGTCGGGTCGGCATATACCTGCAGAGGTGCCGGCCGCCTGAATGATGGAGGCGTCATATGACGATTGTACGGCGATCATTCGACGGTTCGCAATAGGGTAGCAGAACACGCGCGCGAACGGTTCGTCGCAGCAGGCCAGGCACCTCGGCGAAAGCGATAGTGTTATATTCGATGCTTCAAGGTGTCGCAGCCGCAGATCGGCTTCGCTGACGGCAGGGTTGACTTGGCTGCGTTTCCTGCGGTCGCTTGTGATTCTCGAGGTTCGACACATCGTAAAACGCTTTGCCGCTCATCTTGCGGTGGACGATGTCTCCTTTCTGGCTCAACCCGGTGAGATCTTCGGGTTGCTCGGACCGAACGGCGCCGGCAAGACCACCATCATCCGCATGATCATGAACCTCCTGACCCCGGACTCGGGCGAGGTGCTGTTCGACGGCAGGCCGGTGGAGGAGCGGGACAAGAACCGCATCGGCTACCTCCCCGAAGAGCGCGGCCTGTACCGGCGTCAGACGGTCGCCGAGGTATTGACCTACCTGGCGGCACTCAAGGGCGTGCCGAGGTCGCAATCGGCGGCGACGATCCGATCGTGGCTGACTCGATTCGACTTGGCTGACTGGCACGACCAAGGGGTCGACCGGCTCTCCAGGGGAATGGCTCAGAAGGTGCAGTTCATCGCGGCGGTGGTCCACGACCCGAGATCATTTTCTTCGACGAGCCGTTCGCCGGCATCGATCCGGTCGCCATCGACGTCCTGCGTGCCGCGCTGGTGGAGCTGGCCCGGACGGGTAAGACGGTCCTGTTCTCCAGCCACATGATGGAGCAGGCCGAGCGCACCTGCGAACGGGTGCACATCATCGACCAGGCTAGAACCGTCCTCGACGGTCGCTTGAGCGAGACAAAGGATCACTTCGGTACGCGTACCAGTCATGTAGAGGTAGAAGGGGATGCCTCATTCCTGCGCGATGATCCTGCGGTAGCTCAGCTGACCGGGTATCCGAACTACCTGGAGATCGAGCCTGCCGACGGGGTCGCTCCTGATCGGATCCTCAAGCGGCTGATCGAACGGCTGCGCGTGCGCCGGTTCGAGGCGGTATCCCCTTCACTGCACCGCATCTTCAGGGAGCACGTGAGACGGTGAGCAAGCTGTGGCTGGTTGCCCGCAAGGAGCTGCACACCATGGTCCGGACCACCGGCTACCGGATCGCGACCGTGGCCGGGCCGTTCCTCTTCGTTGCGTTGCTCTTCGTTCCGGTAGCGTTGGGGCGCCTGATCGACGCGGCTTCCGGGGGTCAGACAGTGGCGCTGGTGGCGGCAGGACCGCTGCTGCCGGCGATCCGCGCTGAACTTGCGCCCCACGGAATCTCCGTGGAGGGGGCGGCGGAGGAGTCTGTACTGGCGCAACGCGTGCGCGCCGGCGACCTGGATGGATACGTGGTGTTTCCACCGGACGCACTTGCCGCGGAACAGCTCCGGTACGTCATCGGCGAGACCGTCTACATCGCCCGGACTACGCTGATAGCCGACGTGGTCGGCCGCGCAGTGGTGCAGCGAAGGCTGGAGTTGGAGGGGATGGACCCCGTTCGCGTGACCACCCTGACGCGGCTCCCGCGGCTGCGGAAGTTGGTGCTGGACGAGGAGGGCGAGTCAGAGCGGGACCTTGTGGCAGCTTTCGTGATGCTGACGGCCTTCATCGCCATGCTCTACTCCATGTGGACCATATACGGCCACGCGCTCGGCGTGTCGGTGCTGACCGAGAAGACCGGCAAGACCGCCGAGATCATGCTGTCGTCGCTGCCACCCTTCGCTCTGCTCGCCGGCAAGTTGTTGGGCAAGGTGCTCGCGGGCGTGTTGCAGTGCCTGGCGTGGCTGGTGATCAGCTTGCCGGTGGTCGCAACGCTCGGGCCGCATCTGGATCTGTCGGTGGTGCCGTTCCTGCAACCCGGCAACCTGCTGGCGCTGATGGGATTCTTCGGGCTGGGGTTCCTGTTGTACGCGGCCCCGTACGCGATCGCGGGAGCAGTCGCCGCCGACGAGGACAATTTCTCTATTCTCCTGTGGCCCGTGTCCGTCATTCAGATGGGGCAGTTCGTGCTGGCGCCGGCACTGCTCACCGGCCCCGACGGTCCGCTTGCGGTGGTCCTGTCGCTGATCCCGTTTACCGCCCCGACATTCATGCTCTTGCGGGTGGTTGTGGGCAATCCTGGAGCCGTCGAGGTGGCGGTGGCGGTAACCGGCACGCTGTTGCTCACGGTGGCCGGAGTCTGGGCCGCGGCCAAGGTGTTTCGACTGGGCATCCTGCTCACCGGCAAGAAGGGGACCTTCGCCGAGATCGTCCGTCTGCTGCGAGCATAGCAGTAGGTCCGGGGTGAGGTGATTCGTTCTGCCAGAGACAGGAGGCGGAGGAGGCGGAGGAGGCGGAGGAGGCGGAGGAGGCGGAGGAGGCGGAGGAGGCGGAGGAGGCGGAGGAGGCGGAGGAGGCGGAGGAGGCGGAGGAGGCGGAGGAGGCGGAGGAGGCGGAGGAGGCGGAGGAGGCGGAGGAGGCGGAGGAGGCGGAGGAGGCGGAGGAGGCGGAGGAGGCGGAGGAGGCGGAGGAGGCGGTACACTGCCTTGACCGCTCCCCGAGCCCTTACGGACACTGGTCAGACAAATGGTCATCTACGGCCCGGCGGAGGATGTATGGGTCGAGCATGGCAGGTGCAGGAGGCCAAGGCGCGTTTCAGCGAGTTCGTCGGGGACTAGCCTCACCGAAGGTCCGCAGGTCGTAGCCCGAGATGTATCTCCTGGACACGAACGTCGTATCAGAGTTGCGCCGACCACGTCCGAACCAGGCGGTCGTTCGTTGGGTCGGTGAGCAGCCCGCCGACCGACTGTTCCTGTCAGCGGGGCTGACCGTCGTTACCCGCAACGCGCACGCGACTTCCGGCAAGCGTAAGGGTGTTTTCCCTGGACAGATGCACCGTGTTGACTCAGAATCTCCACGATGGATGACATCCACGGCGGCATGCGCCCCGCTGAGGTCCCGGCATACACGACAACCGAGGCAGCGCGGATCATCAGACGACCGGCATCAACGGTACGGTCCTGGACGCGTGGGGCTCGCTACACGACTGGCGCTGGCAAGCAGTTCTGGCCACCGGTCGTGCCGGCGGAGCCGCCATACCTGTCGTTTCAGAATCTGGTGGAGCTGTACGTGCTCTCGTCGCTTCGCAGACTGCATTCCGTGCCGCTCAAGAACGTCCGGAGCGCGATCTCCTATCTGCGGGAGACCGAGCGAACTGACCATCCTCTCGCGGACTGTGATCTCCTCACTGACCGCTCGGACCTGTTTGTCGAGAGGACGGGCGAGTACCTCAATATCAGCCGAGCCGGCCAGCTCGAAATGAAGGCGCAACTGCTTCAGTGCATGAGGCAGGTCGACAGAACGGTAGGTGGACTCCCCTACAGACTGCGGCTTCCGGACCCGAAGAACGAGTCAATCGTGGCGGCGGAAGTAGATCCTGAGATCAGGTTCGGACAACCACGCATCCCCGGCACCGGCATCCCCACGGCGATCATCTACGAACGCAAGTGCGCTGGTGAAACGGCAGAGCAACTCGCCGCGGTATACGAACGGTCTGTGACCGAAATGAAACGGGCGATCAGTTACGAGGAATCGAGCCGCGCTGCGTGACGCCTCCCACCCTCTATGTGGACGAGACGTATGGTCCTGGGCTCGTCCGTTTGCTGCAGGAGATGGACCTGCAGGCGGTGACCTATCGCATGCCACCGCCATTCGTCATCTCACTCACTCGCCAGAAATTGGAGTTTAGCTGGCTTGGACCAGAGGTGAGGTAGACGAAGGCCGTCGGCGCGTGCTTGGTTCGAGCCATCCACCCTGATCGGGGTCAAATTCCGCAGCCGCACCCGCAACATCGAGCGTTTCGAGCCGAACTATCCTGAAATCGGCGGCCATGGCGCTGATTTTCCAGTTAAATCATCGGCTTCGCCGTTGATTCTTGGTCTCCAGGGCCGCTACCCTGGGTTGCGTGTACCGGAGAACCCTGGACGTCAGGAAGCTTGCCCAACGCAAGTCGCTGTTTCTGTTCGGGCCCAGGAGTACCGGCAAGACCACCCTGCTGCGCGCTCAATTCGACACCCGGGCGATCGTCAACCTCCTGCGCAGCAGCGTGTACCTGCCGCTGGCCGACAGTCCGTCGCGACTGCGCGAGGTCGTGGCGGACGGCCGCGTCGATGCTGCGGGCAAGCGGCCGGTGGTCGTCATCGACGAGATCCAGAAGCTGCCGCAGCTCCTCGACGAGGTACACGACCTGATCGAGACGGTGCGCGTGCAGTTCGTGTTGAGCGGCTCCAGCGGCCGCAAGCTCAAGCGCGGCGGGGTAAACCTGCTGGGCGGCCGCGCCTGGCAGGCGAACCTGTTTCCCCTGACTTCCGCGGAGATCCCCGACCTGGATCTGGGCCGCTATCTCCTGCACGGCGGGCTGCCGCAGGTATACGACTCCGAGTACCCGGACGAGGAGCTCGATGCATACGTCAACACCTATCTGCGGGAAGAGATCCGCGGCGAGGCCCTGGTACAGAACTTCGCATACTTCGCACGCTTCCTGAACGTTGCAGCGGTGTGCAACGGCCAGCAACTCAACTTCGCCAACGTGTCGCGGGACACCGGTGTGCCCGTCACGTCGGTGCGCTCCTACTTCGACATCCTTGCTGACACGTTCGTCGGGTTTCTGTTGCAGCCCTGGCGCGGTTCGCGGCGCCGCAAGGCCGTGGCGACGGCCAAGTTCTATTTCTTCGACGTGGGCGTCGCCAACTTCCTGCGCGGCAGCACCACGCTGAACCGGAACAGCAGCGAGTACGGCATTGCGTTCGAGCACTTCATCGCCATGGAGCTGCGCAGCTATCTTTCCTATCGGCGCCGGCTCCGCAGCGAGCTTACCTACTGGCGCACGCAGAGCGGGGTAGAGGTCGACTTTCTGATCGGCTCGACCGCGGCCATCGAGGTCAAGGCCTCCAGCCGGGTCAGCGACCGCGACCTGAAGGGGCTGCGCGCCCTGGCCGCAGAGGGCACCGGCGCGGCGGCGTTCCTGGTCTCCTTCGATGAGCTCGACCGGCGCACGGACGACGGCATCCGCCTGCTGCACTGGCGCACGTTCCTTGACGAACTCTGGGCCGATGCACTGTTCTGACTGTGAAGTGATCGGGAGGATTACATGACTCCGGACAGCAGCGTAGAGACCATCGAGATCGGGAGCGCGGGGTTCTCGTTCGAGCGCGGGAGCGGGGCGCTGGTGAGCGTGCGCAATCTCGTCACCGGCAACGAGTATCTCCAGGGCGCGGCGGAGCGTGGCAATCTGTTTGCCGTGTACTACGACTTCAACGCCGAGTTCGAGGTAAACGGGTCGGAGCGCGCGTCGCCGCACGCGGCCTCGCTGCCGGCCGCGATCACCGACAGCGTCTTTTCGCCGTTCCAGGCGCGCGCGGCGCGGTCTGCCCGCGGCGGCACCGGCGACGCTCCAAGCCTCACGGTCGAGTACGACTGCGGCGCCGCCGCGGCGCCGTTGCACGCCAGGCTCGGCGTCAGCCCGGGACCTGTTGCGGACAGCAGCATCTGGAGCCTGGCGCTGACCAACACCGGTGCCGGCGCGGTGACCTGCATGTGCAGCTTTCCGCTGCTCTCCGGCCTGCGGCTGGGCAGCGGCGACGGCAACCTGATGGTGGTGAACGACCAGGCCGGCTACATCCTGCCGCTGTGGGCCCATTCCGGCGGCACCTACGGCAACGCCCGCTACATGAGCATGCAGTGGGGCTGCGTGTTCGACGAGCGCAGCGGGGACGCGTTCGGCTTCATCGTGCGGGATCCCGAGATCAGGAACAAGCAGATCCGCTACCTGGAGCCTTGCATCGAGGTGAGCTACTTTCCTCCGTTCAGTATCGCACCGGGGACGACCGTCACCTTTCCCGAGGTCGAGATACTGGTGTACGCGGGAGACTGGAAGCGGACGGCGCAGCGCTATCGGCACTGGTTTTTGCGCCACGTCGGGACGGTGCCGCACGCCGACTGGGCGCGGCGCATCGACGGCCATGGCGCGGGCTGGTTCGAGAAGCGCGGGCAGTCCAACCCCGAGGGCTATCCGCACGTGATGCTCCCGCTCGACCGGTTCGAGGACCTCCCGGAGCTGTACCACGCGCTGCCGGTGGACTGCCAGGAGTACGCCTTCCACTGCAGCCGGTCGCAGCCCACGGAGATCACCGGCAAGCGGATGCTGTGGACCGACGCGGACAACGTGATCCGGGGAGACCTCGGCGGCGCCCCGGCGCTGCGCGAAGGCATCCGCGGGGTCCACGAGCTGGGGTACCACTTCACCTTCTACGTCGAGGGCTACCTGTGCCCGGGCGACGCCGACATCGTGCGCCTGCAGGGGGCACGCGAGTGGGCGGTGATGAACCGCGACGGCTCCAACTTCGGCGCCTATACGAGGGAGGGCGAGGAGCTCGGCTGCGGGCTGCTGCACATGTGCCCCGGCTGTGCCGAGTGGCAGGAGTACCTGGCGCGGACCGCGGCGCGCCTGGTGCGGGAGACCGGCGCCGACGGCGTGCGGCTCGACTCGCTGGGGTTCTACGCCTTCCCCTGCTACCACCCGGGGCACCGGCACCAGAGTCCGTTCGACTACAACCGCTGGCTGCAGCAGATGCTGGAGAAGGTGGCGGCAGCGGTGCGCCGGGAGAACCCGGACTGCCTGCTCACCACGGAGGGCGGGGCGGACTTCTTCGGCCGCCACTTCGACGGCGCTCTGACCCAGCAGTTCATTCCGGAGCGGGTCGCGGTGAGCCGCGACGTGTCGCCGATGCGCATCGCGGTCCCCGAGTACCTGGTGCTGTGGCACGTCACCAGCGGGCCCGTGGCGGCCTCCCTGTCCGGATACCCGGGCGGCTCGGCGAGCACCATCAGCAGCACGCCGCGGGCCATGGAGCTGGACCGGAAGTGGCGCTGCGCGCGCTGGCCGGTGGCGGACGTGATCCGCTGGGGCGACGCGGTGCACGACAACCCGGTCGCGGACCGTGCCGACGTGACCTGCCGCCGGTTCAGCTCCGACACGCTGGACGTGATCGTCGGCGCCCGGCCGCGCTTCCGCGACGACTGGGAGCAGGGTGCCGATCCGGCCGACCCGGTCCGGCGCGGCGTCGCCATGAACGCCGACATCGACGTCGCGCCCGATCGGGTCTCCTTTCGCGTCACGGTCGCGACGCCCGGCCGCAGGCCCCGGAGCGCGGTCCTGTTCGACGTCGAGCGCCAGCGTACGACCGAGGTCGAGGTGGCCGCGGATGGCCGCACGGCGACGTTCGAGGTCGACTGCAACTGGTTCCTGGCCGTGCTCGGGTACGAGGGGAGTGCTCCGCTTGCGGTGATCGACCTGCCCGAGCGCCGGCCGCGCGGCGCCGTCGCGGACGCCACCGTCTCGCTGCTCGGCGGCGCGGCACCGCGGAGCTGCACCGGCATGCTCTCGGCGCCGTCGCTGGGATTGAGCGAGCCGCGCCCGATCACCGTCCCCGGCACCTTCGAGCTGCCGGTACCTGAGGCGGCCGCGGCCGGCTTCCACCGGATACAACTGACCTCCGAGGAGTTCCTCGGCTGTGAACGGTTCCTCGAGGTAGGCTGAGGCTGCCGCCGGGCGTCCGGCTCAGTCGTTCCCGCGGGCGGGGAAGCGCAGGAAGCGGCTGGCGGTGCCGCCCATGATGGCGGCGTGGTCGCTCTCCGGCAGCTCCGGCAGCAGCTCGCGCACCACCCCGGCGAGTTTTTGGTAGCCGGGGTCCGCGAGGTTCCAGGGGAAGTCGGTGCCCCACATCAGGCGCCCGGGGCCGTAGGCGTCGCACAGGTTGCGATGCCAGCGCGTGAGGTCGCGGTAGGGATACCCCTCGCTGCTGAACGCGGGCTGGCCCGACAGCTTCACCACCACGTTCTCGTAGCGGTTGAGGCGGTACGTGGTGTGCAGGGCGGGGTTGTACGCCGGGGTGGCGATGCGCGGCCGCCCCTGCTCGTCGCGATAGGACTTGCCGGCGCCGGGGCAGATGCCCAGGTGGTTCAGGACCACGCGCACCTGCGGAAATGCCTGCAGCAGGTAGGGCACCAGGTGGGCATCGATGGCGCGGGGGTAGAGCCAGATGACGTAGTCCCGGTCGGCTGCGTGCTTCCAGATGCGGTAGGTGGCGAACTCCTCCACCTGCATCGGCGCGAACGGGTCGCGCGGGCCGCCGATCGAGAACAGGCGGAACCCGATGATGCCGGGCTCCTCCGCCAGCCGGTCCATGTGCGCCTCCGGTTCGCGGACGTTGTCCGGGATCAGCCCGATCCCCAGGAAGCGGTCGCGGTGCCGCCGCAGACAGTGCAGCAGGTAGGCGTGCTGCTCCAGCTCGGTACCGCCGATCTGCACCAGGACCGCCTGCCCGATCCGATGCGCCTGCATGACGTCCAGCAGTCTTTCCACCGGCTCTTCGCGCTCGGCGGGGCACTCCGCGGTGACCTCCCGCGGGAACCTTGCCGACGCCTTGGCGAAGACGTGGACGTGGGCGTCGATGCGCGCCATTTACTGCTCCAGGCTGAACAGCCGGCGTCTTTCGGCAGTGGCGCAGAGATGCGCTATGGAGGAGAAGGCGTCGGGGTCGACGCGCCCCTCGGTCCGCTTTTCGTAAATCAGTATGATCGACTTGCGCGGAATCCCTGAAGAATTGTCCATGGCGGCGTGCCAGCCGTAGGAGTTGAACATCACGGCGGTACCGGCCGCGCCGGTGAAGGTACGGTGGCCGGGCATGCTTTTCTGGTGCACGGGCTTGGTAAAAGGCCCCGCCGCGGGCTTGTGGCTCCCCGGCACGAAGGCGAATTCCCCGCCGCCGGGTGGGACGTCGTTCACGTAGATCTGGACCTTGATGTGCAGCGGGTTGCTGTGGGGGACGTCGGGATGCCAGCTGGTGTAGCTGAGCGGCCACGGGGGTACGGTGCGCACCTGCTCGGCCAGCAGTATCGGCTCGGCGTCGGTGAAATCTCTGAGGCAACCGTAGTAGCTGGGGTGATCGACGATGTCGACGAAGATCTCGTCCTTCTCCAGCGCGTCCGGAATGTCGTAGAAGGTCGCCGCCTGCTCGCCGCGTTCGATGCGGTCGAGCCAGTCCGCCTTGCAGCGTTCCGCCCAATGGTCGAACGCCTGCTGCAGCCGTCCTAGTTCATCGCCCGCAATCGCATTGGAAAACACCAGGTAGCCCGCTTCATTCCACTGCCGGGTCTGGGCCTCGGTGGGACCTCGCATGCGGCAACTCCTTGCCCTCCGGGGGCACGATCGCGTTGACAACGGCCGGCCGAATCGGATAGGTGTCAGCCCTCGGGAGGCTACCATGGGGGACCGCACCTGTCTACTTGACGATGCCACGATGCGACGCTTCATCGTCGACGGATATCTCCAGGTCCAGGCAGATCTTCCGGGCGCCTTTCACCAACGGATCTGCGACCGGATCGACGCCGTGCTGGCCCGGAATGGCAATCCGGGAGACGACATTCTGCCGCAGGTTCCGGAGATCGGGCAGGTGTTCGACTCGCCCTCGGTGCGCGGCGCGCTGACCAGCCTGCTGGGTCCGGACTACGCCATCCATCCGCACCGCCACTGCCATGACCTGGGACCGGGGGCGAGCGGGCAGCACTGGCACAAGGACGACTACGTCGGCGACCGGAACGTGCGCCACCATCGATTCCGCTGGGTGATGGCGTTCTACTACCCGCAGGAAGTGAGCGCGGAGATGGGTCCGACGGCGATCGTTCCGGGCAGGCAGTGCTACAATACGGTGTACGACGACGATCTCGCACGCAGCGTCGAAGAGCTCGAAATCGAGCGCAACTTCGCCGTCGAGTCGAACCGGCTCGGCAACCACGATCCCGCTCCGGTGCGGCGCATCGCGCGGCGCCTTGGCGACGAGAGGGCGCACACCGGCGAGCAGGGCGAGCTGCCGCTGTGCGGGAAGGCGGGCACGGTGAACCTGGTCAACTTCGACACTTGGCACCGGGCTACGGCGAACCGCAGCGACCGCATGCGCTACATGCTCAAGTTCCAGTTCACGCGCATGCGCGAGCCCGCGGCAGGCCCCTCCTGGAACAGCACCGATCGGCGCTGGCAGGCGCTCGGGCATGACACGGATCCGGCGCTGTCGGAGGATGTCTGGAACTGGCTGTGCCGGCGCGCGCATCCGCACACGGCGCCGGACGCGGCGGCAGACGGGTCGCTGCCGAAGCTGCTGGCGGCCCTGCGCGCGAGCGACGAGGCGGGGTGTCTGCGCGCGGTCTATGCGCTGGCCGCGCTGGGCGCCCCGGTGGTGCCGGCCTTGATCGACGTCCTGCGCGAGGAGGCTCCGGCCCGCTGCCGGCTGAGCGCTGGCCGCTCGCGGGCCAACCCGGCCGGCGGCAATCCCAGCGAGCTCTATGCGGCGCACGCGCTCAGCGCCGTGGGCGCTCCCGCGGTGGCCGCCCTGAGCGTGGCGCTGGAGGATGGCGAGTGGGCGGTTCGCGCCGCCGCCGCCGATGCGCTGGGGAACATCGGCACTCCGGCGCAAGGGGCGGTTCCGGCGCTGCTGCGGGCGCTGGGCGACGAGAGCATGTGGGTGCGCCGCAACGCGCTGGAGGCGCTCGGAACGATCGGCTGCACCGGCGCCGGCGTGCTCTCGGGACTGCTGGCGGCCCTGCGCGATCATGATCGCCTGGTGCGCCGCAATGCTGCCGTCGCCTTGACCAAGGTCGCCCGACCCGACGCGCACGAGTCCGTGCCCGGGCTGTTGCAGGCGCTCATCCACGACGAGCGCTACGTCAGCTTCTACGCGGCCACCGCGTTGGGACGAATCGGCACCCGCGCGGCGCGCAGCGCGCTGCTGGAGGCCCGTTCCCACGCCGACGCCACGGTCGGCTTCGCCGTGACCACGGCGCTGCACCAGCTCGAGAACGGCCGCTGATGGACCCTTCCTCGCTCTCGATTGACCAGCAGCGCCGGATCCTGATGCACGGCGTCGAGGAGGTGGTGCCGGAGGGGACACTGGACGCGCTCCTGCGACGGGCGCGGCAGGAGCGGCGGCCGCTGCGCATCAAGCTGGGCATCGACCCGACCGCGTCCGACATCCACCTCGGGTTCGCGGTGGTGTTGCGGAAACTGCGCCAGTTCCAGGACCTGGGCCACATCGCCTGTCTCGTGATCGGCGACTTCACCGCGCTGATCGGCGATCCTTCCGGCCGCTCGAAGACACGACCGATCCTGTCGCGGGACGAGGTGGTCGAGCATGTCCGCAGCTACGAACGGCAGTTGTACCGGATCCTCGACCCGGAGCGCACGGAGCTGGCATACAACGCGGACTGGCTGGCTCCGATGCGGTTCACCGACGTGGTTGCGCTGGCCTCGCAATACACCATTGCGCGCTTGCTGGAGCGGGACGACTTCGCGCAGCGCTACCAGGCGCGGCAGCCGATTTTCCTGCACGAGTTTCTGTACCCGCTGTGCCAGGGGTACGACTCGGTCGCGATCCGCGCCGACGTCGAGCTCGGGGGAACGGACCAGAAGTTCAACAATCTGGTAGGCCGCGATCTGCAGCGGAACGCCGGCCAGGAGCCGCAGATAGTGATGCTGATGCCGCTGCTGGTCGGCACCGACGGCGTCGAGAAGATGAGCAAATCGCTGGGCAACTACATCGGAATCGACGAGCCTCCGGCGGAGCAGTTCGGCAAGATCATGTCGATCTCCGACGACCTGATGGAACCGTACTACCGGCTCGCCTCGGATGCTTCATCGGATGAGGTCGCGGCGACCATGCAACGGCTCGCTGCAGGGGAGGCGCATCCGATGGACACCAAGTTGGACTTGGCGCGGCGCGTCGTGTCGCTGTACCACGGCGCTACCGCCGGCGAGCGCGCGGAGGGAGAGTTCACGGCACTGTTTCGCGAGCGAAAGACGCCCGACGATATGCCCGAGATCGACGTAAGCGCCGACCTCTCGGATGGTGAAATATGGATCGTGCAGCTCATCGCCCGGGCCCGGTTCGCCGCCAGCAACCGTGAGGCGCGGCAACTCGTGGAGCAGGGGGCGGTGTCGATCGACGGGACCCCGGGTCGGCGACCCGCGCGCTCAGGTGCGGCCGGCCGACGGCAGCGTGCTGAAGGTGGGCAAGCGGCGCTTCGCGCGGTTGCGCGTGGAATAGACCGGATTACGCGTTGCGGGCGTCGTTGTCGTCCGCGATCCAGCGCTTCCAGTTCTCCTCGTCCGGCTCCAGGAAGCCGCAGTTGGCGCGCTGCGCGAACTGGTCGTCCACCCCGAGCAGGCGCAGCAGGCGGCGGTCATTGCGCGCCCGCGCCCCGGCAATCACCGCCTGCGAGACCGGGCCCCGGTAGTTGGCGCGGTGCTTGAGCCACGAGTGGTTGAAGGTGAGGAAGAACAGGTAGCGGTAGTCGCTGGAGCGGTTGGGGCTCCCGGAGTGGAGCATGCTGCAGTGGAACACGGCGGTGTCGCCGGCCTTCGGGTAGACGATCACCTCCTCGGGGTGCGGCCGGCGCGCCTCCTCAGGGGACATGCGCAGGGCCCGCATGTGGGAGCCGGGAATGATGCGCAACGGGCCGGTTTCGTCGGTCAGGTCCTGCAGGTAGGAGAGCGCGTTGAACAGCAGCGGGCGATGATACACGCCGTCCTCGGGGAAGAAGGCGAACATGTCGCGATGGAACCCCAGCGCAGCGCCGTCCTTCTCAGGCTCCGGCGGCGTGCGGCGGAAGGTGATCGACTCGAGCTGGACGTGGGGGCCGACCAGCATCTCCGCGAAGTCGAGCAGCCGCTCGTTGGACAGCGCCCGCAGCACCGGCTCCGGCTTGTGCTCCAGCAGGTTGGTGATGGCGGAGGGCCGGCTGCCGTCCGCGTTGGGAATGCGCCCCTCGAGCTCCTCGAATCCATCCCGCATCTCCCGGATCCAGGCCGGGTCCAGCAGCTGCGGGAACAGCGTGAAGCCGTCGCGCTTGAACTCGACGAGATGTTCTTCCAGCGGCTTCATGGGGCTACCCTATCTCATGCGCCTGGAGTGCCGTCAAGGCGCTCGATGGCGGCGCGGCGCTGCTGGACCGCGCGCAGGCGCGCCAGGTCGAACTTGCCGGAGCGGTCGAACTTGTAGATGCCGTTCTGCTCCTGGTAGATGTCGGTGAGCTGGGTGTAGCAGTAGCCGAACATGTCGGGGTTGTCGAGCAGTACGGCGCACAGCTTCTCGAAGCGGTCGTAGAACTCCTCGATGCTAGTGGGGCGCTCGCCGTAGCCCCACGACTCCTCGCCGGCGGCCAACTCCGGGTTCCACCAGATGCCGCCGAACTCGCTGACGAAGTAGGGCTGGCCGCGGTAGGCGATCGACCAGTCGAACGAGCCCAGCAGGCGTTCGGCGTTGCGTCCCGTCACGCCCCAGCCGGCGCCGCTGTTCAGGTAGGGCTTGCCCTGCGCCAGGCCGGCCTGGTTGCGCGCCAGTTGCTGCGGGTCCTGGGAGTAGTCGTGGCTGTCGTAGACGTCGGCCTCCGGGACGCGGTGCGCGTAGCCGGAGGTGTCCAGAACGGGGCGCGTGGTGTCCATCGCCTTGGTGGCCAGGAACATGCCGCGGGTCACGTCGTCCAGCGCGGTGATGCGGTCGCCCAGCGCCTGCCAGGTCTCGTTCAGCGGACACCAGCCGACGATGCAGGGGTGCGAGTAGTCCCGCTCCAGCACCTCCAGCCACTGGGTGACGTAGTCGGGACCCGGCCGCTGGTGCTCGCCCGCGGCCGGTCCTTCGCCGCGGCAGCCCCAGTCGCCGAACTCGCCCCACACCAGGTAGCCGAGGCGGTCGGCGTGGTAGAGGAAGCGCTCCTCGAACACCTTCTGGTGCAGCCGCGCACCGTTGAAGCCCGCCGCCATGCTCAGCTCGATGTCCTGGCGCAGAGCCGCGTCCGAGGGCGCCGTCATGATGCCGTCCGGGTAGTAGCCCTGGTCCAGCACCAGGCGCTGGAACACCACCGCGCCGTTGAGCCGGATCGCCTTGCCGTCGATGCTCACCGCGCGCAGGGCGGCGTAGGAGGCCGCCGCGTCGACCACGTTGCCGGCGCCGTCGAGCAGGGCGATGGCGACGTCGTACAGGTGCGGGTCCCCCGCCGCCCACAGCCGGCGCCGCGGTTCCGGGACCGGCAGGTCCAGGCGCGGCGCCAGGTCCAGGCCGGCACCGCACTCGGCGCGGGCGATCTCGCCTTGCGCATCGCTCAGGGTGGCGCGCAGGCGCAGCCCCGGCGCGCTGCCGGTCAGCGGCTGCTCCAGGCGGATGACCCCGTTGGCGACGTCCGGCGTGAGCCGCGGCCGGCGCAGCGCCAGGTCGGGCACCGGCTCCAGCCACACCGACTGCCAGATGCCGGTGGTGCGCACGTAGATGGCGCCGCCGGGGCCGTAGTCGCGCGCCTGCTTGCCGCGCGGCTGCGGGTGCTCGCGGGTGTCGCGGGCGCGCACCGTGATCACCGCCTCCTCCCCGGGCCCGGCCACCCCGTGCAGGTCGCAGGTGAAGGGCGAGAAGCCGCCGCGGTGGCGCCCCACCTCGACGCCGTTCACCCACACGGTGGCGTCGTAGTCGACCGCCTGGAAGTGCAGCAGCACCCGTCGGCCCGCCCAGGCGGCGGGAAGCGTCACGCTGCGCCGATACCAAACCGCGTTCAGGAAGTCGTGGTTCTCGACCCCCGAGAGCCGCGACTCCGGGCAGAACGGCACCGTGATGGCGGCGTTCAGATCGCGTTCCAGCAACCCGCGCTCCAGGCCGCTGTCGCCCTGGTCGATCTCGAACTGCCAGCGGCCGTTGAGGCACAGCCAGTCGGGCCGCACGAACTGCGGGCGCGGGTACTCGTCGCGGGGTAGTTGCAAGACGGCGCTCCTTCGTAATCATCAAAGAATATGTATACCTCAGAACGAATGTGAGGTATTATATTTTGTGAGGTATTATCCGATACGGAGAGGCCGATCCTGGGGATGCCATGACATCGCACGAAATCGCAGACCGTTCGGAGGCCGCAGTTGCGGCCGTAGTCCCGCGGTCCGTCAGGGTGCGGCGCGACCGCAAGGATGGCCACTCAATCTGGCTTAGACTCAATGAAATGTACATCAGGGTCGAGTGGCTTGGCGAGGGTGGGTTGCGCCAGGCGCGCGAGTTGCTTGCCGGCCGGAAGAATCTTCCGGACGTCGTGGTTGCCCGCCGTATGTCTCCCGGCGCGCGGGAGGCGCTCTCGGCCGCGGGAGTGGGGTGGGGCGACGAGACAGGCGCCGCTGAGATCGCGCTGGGAACGCTGATCGTCTCCAGGAGCGGGCGACCGAGTGAGGTGCCGCCGAAGCCGCCTCGGTGGACACCCTCGGTCCTTGCCGTCGCCGAGGCGCTGCTATGCGGCGGAAAGCCTACGGTAAGCGGCGTGCAGAAGACGACCGGACTGTCCACTGGAAGCGCCACTAACGCGCTACGTGTCCTCACCGATTTTGGGCTCTTGGCGGCTTCGGCCCCGCGCGGGCGTGGCTCGGGCCGCTCCATACCCGATCAGGACCGGCTCTTGGACGGATACGCGACCGCAGCCGAAGCCATGATGCCTGCGACCGCACTCACGGTCGGCGTGACTTGGCGCGACTTTGCGGCCGGCCTGAGCGAATAGGTCATCAATGGACGAGTATTGGTATCGCGTGGGCGGCCACCGGCTCGGTAGCGGCTGTGGTGCTCGCCCCTACCTTACGGCGGTCTCGACCGGCGAAATATACATCGACCGCGAGACCGTCTCGGGACTCGAATCCGTCGCCGTGCAAGCCGGCCTGCGACGATGGAGGGGGGCAGGCTCACCCTGAGGCCATTTCCTACCATTGCAGTCAAGCGGCTGTCTGTCGTGCGGGATGGCCTGCCCGTTGCACCGTGGCCAAGGGTGTACGCAGATCTGCGTAGCGTCGGGGTACGAGGCGAGGAGGCCGCCGAGCATCTCCGGGAGGTGATCCGTGGCCGATGAGCCGCGCCGCAGAGGTCGCCTGCAACCGAGGCGGTTAGAATTGCGCCGGGTGTTTGTTATCAGCCTGCAGAGGGACCGGCGCGCGCACCGCGGATCGTCGCTGCCAGCGCCAGCGGGCCGTGGAGCGAGGAGCCCAAGGAATAGCACTCGTTGCACACTGCGGGTTCGCCAAGCGGATCTTCACGAGCACGGGTGTGTGTGGGGTCAGGTGGGCCTAAGCCCTCTGAAGCGTTCTATCGGGCATCAGCGCTGACTCACGCTCAGCTTGACTGCGCGGGCGCAACCCCGACGAGATACCGACTACCAGTCCCTCAACTAGCCTGTCCATCAAAGGCGTAAGGATCTATCTACATCCTGTCGTTACAATAAGCTTGGCCGTTGCTCCGGCAGTCTTGGATGTACATAGATTCTGCGTCTGCTATAGCTCCGCTAGGCACCTCGGCCTTCGTCTGAACTATGAACGTGGCAGGGCGAGCGAGAATTGATGCAGCGGGTATTCTCATGCCCACGGACCTGACGTATCCTTTTCGGTCATACCGACGTAGACACAACGATCCTGACCATCCAAGATCACGTAGATCCCGGGTTCTTCTGGAGCTGAGTCAACGTCCTCCGGGTAGTGGTACCGCTCAGCATCATTGTGGAACGCAATGGTGTACAGGTGCCGCTTATAGACGCTGGCTTTCCTCCTATCTCCGGCATTATCGTCTACTCGAACCGGTAGAGGCTGGAGCTTTGAAGCCCACGACCTCGAAGTTATTATACTCGTCAACGATCGTGGACTCTGCCGGCGCTGGCAAGGAGTCAGCAACCTGCTCGGTAAGCACGGAGTCCTGACACAGCAACTGCGTCAGGCGCTCCCGATGCCGGTTGCCAGACCGTTTTGAGACAACGTCAGGATGACCGACACATCTCCAAGCGTGTCTCCTATCGTTATCAGATCGCGGGTAGTCAAGACTCCTCTCCCATTAAGTCGCTTGACGGAAGGGATGGGGCACACTTCATTATTGGGGAAGCGTGGTAATTCCCCGAAGTGAGTCGCAGGTTTGCCGCCTTCTTCACTTCAACCTTCCGTCAGTGCGGTGTTTGTTCAACGCCTTGCCTAGCCAACGGCCGGTAGGTCACGGCTTCTCAATCAAAGCTCAATTATCGATGCGGGCGTCAACCGTATCAATTTGTGCACTGGTGGCCAAGGAGACCTAGCACCGACGATGGGCGTCAAACCTATGGGAATACATACCAAAGTAACATAGGCCCCGACGCGGCCCATGCGCTACGGCGGGGGGAGATGATTGGAGAATCCGTCGATCACGCGCATGCCGTCGTCGTAGCGTGGTCGTCGGCCGGGACGCCGGGGAGTGTAGATCACAGGGGGGATGGCCTCGGCTATCCGAGAGTCAGTCGTCAGACCGCGGCGAATCTGGTTGATCATGCGGACCGCTTCGCGCGTCTCCCACGGGATAGAGAGTACTCGCGGCATAGGGGCTCTCCTTGATGTGGGTACGGTTGGGCAAGGGCTGCTACCCCTGCCCAACCGATCATCGCTCTCTCCCATCATCCGATGAGCGTCGGCTTCCCCCAACAGTCTCCCACCGCTCCATAGCGATGCCGAACATTCCTGGAGGAAACGTGTGCAGTTCCACGAGCCCTGATCATTGCATCCTTGCGGCTACGGTGTTGATGCAAGCTGCTCTTTCGACCATGGAGCACGCCTTTCCATCAGCCTCAGCAGTCTCATGCGTTCGTCAGCGCCTCTCCTTTGTCGACACCATCGTCACCCTTGAGATCTTGAGCGGATGCGCCACTCCGGCTATCACTCTTGCGCCTTGTATTTCCTCTACAATTCGCCCTTCCTCGACGAGGAATTTCAGCGATTTGATGGTCTCGCGTTGTTCCCCGATGGCCATGCGTTGTTTCCTGATGATCACGCTCTGCGTAGCCAGGGCGTATCGGCGCCGAACGTCCGCAGCCCGTAGCTCGGCAACTTCTTTCCTTAGAGCTATCTGCTGCGCCATGGTCAAGCGCCGAACCGGGCGGATAACTGTTTTCTGGTTCAATTAGAACCTCCTGCGCACAATGCGCTAAAACGTGCGCTTGGCACAGGAAGCAGAGTCGGGGTGCATTTCCCCGCAGGTCGTCTCCGCTTCCTGTGGTACAAGCACTGACGATGTAGAGCTCGACGGCCTGCGGCGGGCTCTACTGCAAGCAAACGTTAGTACGTAGATGCTGCCGGTTAGGCCGCGCTCTACGGTTCAGTTGGCAGTGTAGCACGCGAGTGTTGTCGCTGTCAAGATACCGATCAGGATGGGCCGCTTGGCGTCAACACGCTGGACGGCCTGTTCTGTTTTCGTGTTTGACGAGTGCCCGAGCGTCGGGGGCGAGGAACTGGATTCACGTCTCGCGACATGGAATACGCAAATCCAAAGCCAGAGTGGGCGGAGTTACCCATACCATAGAGAGGAATGTCGCCGGGCTGGCCTAGTTCGATATTGCGTTTGTGCTCCTCCACAACGACGCTGGCGGTCCGATGGATGCGGCGAACGTGGTACGGGAGCGATTCGCTGACGAAATTCAAGAACTTGATACGGCGCTGAACGAGCTGCGGGCCAATTTCGCGGACCGTGATGCACAGGGGACTCAGGCCTACCTCCAGCAGATGATGAGCGACCATCCCGATCTCGATGGGATGACTCTCGCAGCAGATGCGGTACTTGCTGTCGAAGAGTTCCTACGAGGCCTGGACCCGGTCAGACGACGCGGAAACTGAGATCCCGGGTGTCAGTCGAGGGTGACGATGGCTTTGATGACGCCGCTGTCGAGGCGGGTGTAGGTGGGGAAGTCGCCGATCAGGTCGCCGAAGGCGCTGCGGTGGGTGATCCACGGGGCGGTGTCGATGCGGCCCTCTTCGATCAGCGAGATGATGCGCCGGAAGTTGTCCGGCAGCGAGTTGCGGGTGGCGTGCAGGGATGACTCGGGGCGATGCACCGCCATGTGCGGGAACGACACCTCGCGTGCGGTCAGGCCCACGAACACCAGGCAGCCGGTGGGCGCGATGTAGTTCACCGCCTGGGACATCGACACGTTGGAGCCGGTGGCGTCGAACACCACGTTGGGCAGGTCGCCGTCGGTCAGGTCGCGGAGCTGCGCCTCGATGTCGCCCTGCGCCACCAGGGTGTGGTCGCAGCCCATCACCTCGCGCGCGAAGCGCAGCCGCTCCTCGTTGAGGTCCATGAAGATGGTGGTGGCGCCGGTGAGGCGCGCGAACTCGAAGGTGGCCAGCCCGATGGGGCCGGCGCCGATGATCAGCACCGCGTCGGCGGCGGTGGGGGCGCCGCGGTCCACGGCGTGGGCGCCGATGCCGAGGGTCTCCACCAGCGCGAGTTGCTCGAACGCGAGCCGGGTGGAGAGGTGCAGCTTGCGCGCCGGGAGCAGGAACTGCGGGCGCATGCCGCCGTCGGTGTGCACGCCCAGCACCTCCAGGGTCGTGCAGCAGTTGGGAGCGCCGCGGCGGCACGCGATGCAGCGGTCGACGCAGTTCAGGTAGGGCTCCACCGCGCAGCGGTCGCCGGGCCCCACGTTGTTCACCTCGTCGCCCACCGCCAGCACCTCCACCCCCAGCTCGTGGCCGAGGATGCGCGGGTAGGACATGAGCGGCATCTTGCCGAAGTAGCCGCTGACGTCGGTGCCGCAGATGCCGATGTTGTGCACCTGCACCAGCACCTCGCTGGGCGCCGGCTGCGGCGGCGGTTCGATGTCGATCATCTCGAAGCGCTCGGGTTCGCGCAGACTGATCGCCTTCATCGGTTCAATCCCTCCAGGTAGGCTCGATAGCTGTGGATGGTCTGGCGCGCGGCCGCCTCCGGATCGGGGTAGGAAAACGCCTCGGCGGAGGCCCAGCCGCGGTAGCCGGCGGCACCCAGGGCGGCCGCGATGGGGGCGTAGGAGAGATGCCCGCGGCCGGCCGGGCGGCGGTTGCTGTCCACGAAGTGCAGGTGGCCGAGCTGCGCCGCGGCGGCACTCAGCGCGGCGGCGATGTCGGTCTCCTCGATGTTCATGTGGAACAGGTCGGCGAGCAGGGCGAGGCGCTCGCCGCTGACCCGGGCCAGCAGCTCGCCGCCCTGATACAGGGTGTTGCAGAGGTCGGTCTCGTAGCGGTTGAGCGGCTCCAGCAGCACCCGTCCGCCGGCCGCGGCGGCGTGCTGAGCGAGCTGCGCCAGGCTGTCGGCGAGCCGCGCCAGCGCCTCCTCGCGCGGCTCCCCGGCGGCCGAGCGGCCCTGCATCGAGCCGACGATGGCGGGCGCGCCGAACGAGGCCGCCAACTCGACGATGGCGCGCACGAAATCGACGGCGCGTTGCCGCTGGCCCGGATCGGGGTGGGCCAGGGACAGGCCGTGCACCACGCCGCCCGCGCCCGTTCCCACCGCCGCCAGCGCCAGCCCGTTGCCCTCCAGGGCGGCGCGCAGCTCCGCTAGCGGCACGGTGTCGGCCGTGGACGGGAACAGCTCCAGGCCGTCGAAGCCGATGCGCGCCGCAGCGTCACAGGCCGCGGCGGTGTCGTCCCAGAACACGAACGGCCCGCCGCGCACCTCCGGCACCAGGCTCAGAGTCACGGCGGAGCGCACCCGTGCGCCTTGGCTCACGTCGGATGTCACTTGGTCCTCACGTTTCTCGGTAGTCGGGGTCAGCGGGTCGCCAGGGCGTCCAGGAACGCCGCCACCTCGCGCGTGATCACGTCCAGGTAGCGCGCGCCGGCGGCGGCGTTGGCCGCTGCCGGCCGGTCGGTGAAGCCGCCGCCCTGCTCCCAGCCGTCGGCGGTGCGCACCCGCGAGGTCGAGGCGCCGGGCACGTCTCGAAAGCGGCCTCCGGCGTTGTCGCCACCGGTGCCGGTCCGCTCCAGCTCCTCCGTGTTCACCAGCTCGGGGCGGACCGCCATCATCAGCGCGGTCTCGAACTGGCCGGCGTGCCCGGGGATCAGGGAACTTTCGAGGTCGGTCTCCGCCACCAGGGCGGCGCGCGCGATGTCCCAGTAGGAGGCGGCGCTCACGACGACCGCGCGTCCGCGGCGATGCACAAGGTCGCGGGTGGCGATGTCGTTGCCGGCCTCGTTGCCGCCGTGGCCGTTGATCACCGCGAGCCGGCGGAAGCCGGAACGGTAGAGGGAATCGCACAGCTCGCCCACCGCCGCCAGGTAGCTGCCGCTGGACAGGGTCAGCACCCCGGGAAACGGGAAGTGGTGCGCCGAGTCGCCGTAGCGCAGGGTCGGCGCCACCACGATCTCGCTCGCCGCGCGTTGCGTGGCGCCGGTCACCACCGCTTCGCAGAGGAACGTATCGACCCCCACCGGCAGGTGCGGGCCGTGCTGCTCGATCGACGCCGTGGGCAGCACCGCCAGGCTGTGGGGCGCCAGCTCGCCGACTCGCTCGCGGGTGAGGTCAGGCAGTCGCAGAATCACGGCGCCATCCTATGGGGTTGCGGGCGTTGCGACAACATGCCGGCGGCTACAGGCGGCTACTGCGGTCCGGGTGCCGCTGCCCGGCCGCGGCGCGCTGCCGGCGGCGCGCCGCGGCCGACGCGCGCCTGACCGTGACGTCAGCCGGATGCGCCATCGTCCAGCAAACGCTGCAGGTAGCGGTAGTCCATCCTGGTCATGGCAACCACGTCCTCCACCGGCTCGTCGTACTCGCTGTGCAGGCTCATGGTGCCGGCGAAGCCGATGCGGCGCAGCGCGGCCAGGGCGGCGGGGTAGTCGACGAAGCCGCGGCCCAGGGGCATCGTGCAGGTGCGCGTCGGCGCCCCGCGTCCCCACCAGCCGCCCTCCGGCAGTGCCACCCGCAGCAGGTCCTTGCACGCCACGCAGGCCAGGTACTCGCGCACCATTTCAAGTGCCATCGCGATCGGCTCTCCGCACACCGCCAGGTGGCCGGGGTCGGCGAACACGCCCACGTACGCCGCGTCGAAGTCCTGCACCAGGTGCATCATCTGCGACGAGTTCATGCCCAGGGTGGTGCCGGAGTGGTTGTGCACCACCGTCTTCACCCCGTAGCGGCGCGACCACTCCTGAAAGGTGGCCAGCCATTCGCGGATCTCGGCGACCTGGTCCCAGAAGCGCCGCTCCGGGTCCCAGCCCCAGTAGCCGAGCTTCAGGTGGGCGACGCCGGCGCTGCCGCAGGCCTCGTAGAACGCCTCCGCGCCGGGGCTGTCGGGGGAGGTGAGGCTGGTCGGCGCGGTGACCAGGGGAATCTCCAGGCCGGCGTCGCGGAACCGCTGTGCCGCGCGCGGCAGCTCTGTGGCCATGTTGTCCGGGTTGACCGGATAGCCGGGCCGCACCGCCAGGTCCGCCCCGGCGACGCCGACGTGGGTGAGGGTGGCGATCAGCTCCTCCAGGTCGAGGCCGGTGAGGTGCTTGGTGAACATCACGAACTGCATTGGACGGCAGCCTACGGCTGCGGCCGGCGGCTGGCAAGGCTGCCAGGGCTGGCAGCCGGTGCCCAGCGCCCGCGAAATCAGTACATTTCGAGGCAGGCCGCGCCATGAGCAACCGTTCCGCACCTGCCACGGCATCGCCCCCGCCCGCCGGTACCCTGGACGGTCCGAACCGGACGGCCAGGTCGGTCTCCCGCGCCGGCATTCGCCACGCCCTCACCACCATCGTCTGGCCGCGGCGCTGGCTGCTGCTCCTCGGGCTGCTGCTGATCGCGGTCAACCGCCTGTCCGGCCTGGTGTTGCCCGGAGCCTCCAAGTACCTGATCGACGACGTGATCGGCAACCGCAACACCGAGCTGCTGACGGTGCTGCTGCTCGCCGTGGCCGGGGCGGTGCTGGCGCAGGCGGCGAGCTCGTTCCTGCTCACCCGGTTGCTGAGCGTGCAGGCACAACACCTGATCTCGGTGCTGCGGGCACGCATTCAGCGCCACGTGCAGCGCCTGCCGGTGGCGTTCTTCGACAACAACCAGACCGGGGCCCTGGTGTCGCGCGTGATGAACGACGTCGAAGGGGTGCGCAACCTGGTGGGAACCGGGCTGGTGCACTTGGTGGGCGGGGTCATCACCGCGGTGGTGGCGGTGATTCTCCTGCTCCGCATCAGCCCGCCGATGACCCTGTTCACGGTGATACCGCTGGCGATCTTCGGCGTGACGGCGGGCCGGGTGTTCGGTCTGATACGGCCGATCTTCCGCCAGCGCGGGGCGATCACCGCCGAGGTCACAGGCCGCCTCACCGAGTCGCTGGCCGGCATCCGCGTGGTCAAGGGGTTCCACGCCGAGGCGCACGAGGACCGGGTGTTCGCGCGCGGCGTGGAGCGCATCTTCGCCAACGTGCGCAGCTCCCTGACCGCCACCAGCCTGGTCACCAGCGGCGGCGCCCTGATCATGGGCCTGAGCGCGGTGCTGATCATGGGCGTGGGCGGCTCGCTGATCCTGCGTGACGCCATGACGGTCGGCGACTTCGTGTCGTTCAGCCTCTACCTGGGATTCATGATCGCCCCGATCGTGCAGATGAGCCGCATCGGCACCGAGATGACCGAGGCGTTCGCGGGCCTGGACCGGATGCAGGAGGTGCTGGCGCAGCAGCCGGAGGGCGAGGAACCGGCGCGCACGGTGGCGCTGCAGCAGGTGCGCGGCGACATCCGCTTCGAGCGCGTTTCCTTCAGCTACCAGGCAAGTGCCCCGGTGCTGCACGAGGTGAGTCTGGAAGCCCCGTCCGGCACCATGACCGCCCTCGTGGGGGCGTCCGGATCGGGCAAGACCACCATCGCGGGGCTGGCCGCCTCGTTCCTGGCGCCCGACTCCGGGGTGGTGAGCATCGACGGCCACGACCTGGCCACGGTCACCCTGGACAGCTACCGCAGCCGCCTCGGCGTGGTGCTCCAGGACGAGTTCCTGTTCGCCGGCACCATCCGCGAGAACATCCTGTTCGCGCGTCCGGAAGCGGACGAGGAGGCGGTGCGCGCGGCGGCGCGGGCGGCGCACGTGGACGAGTTCAGCGACCGCTTCGAGGACGGGCTGGACACCCTCATCGGCGAGCGCGGGGTCAAGCTCTCCGGCGGCCAGCGGCAGCGGGTGGCGCTGGCGCGCGCCATCCTGGCGGATCCGCGGGTGCTGATCCTGGACGAGGCCACCTCCAACCTCGACAACGAGAGCGAGGCGTTCATCCAGCAGAGCCTGGCCGAGCTGATGGTGGGCCGCACCACGCTGGTGATCGCCCACCGCCTGAGCACTATCCGCCGCGCCGACCAGATCCTGGTGGTGGAGGAGGGCCGCATCGTGGAGCGCGGCCGCCACGACGAGCTGATCGCCGCCGCCGGCCGCTACCAGCAGCTCTACGAGTACCAGGCACGCATATAGTAGATTTGCACATTGAATACTGCAAACGAACTCTGCGAACACGACAGTGAACGAGAGCACGAGGTGCCCACGACGCTTGGAGAGCTTGGTTGCTTATTGCGAGAGTATGTGACGACTCGGTAGACTGTCCCGTAAGGATGTTCCGTGCGCATCATCAACTCTGCCATCTCACTCAAGGCTCGCCGATAGAGCGAACCGTAGCGTATCCATTGGGATCCGCTGTACGTGGTCAGGGTGAATGGCACTAGCGAAATGATTCAGATTGAAAGCGACTACTCCGCGGAGGCTAAGTGTGTAGTGCGGCTTGGGCATTGGAGAGACCTCCTCTCCCAGATGCCGAAGGAATGCGTCGACCTCACTGTTACTTCACCACCGTATTGCATTGGCAAGAGCTATGACACCAGCAAGACACTGGATACATTTCGTGAAGAGCATCTTGACATCATCCCGCGTATCGTCAGCATTACTCGACCCGGCGGAAACATTTGTTGGCAGGTGGGATATCACGTCCGGAATGCGACGCTTACACCACTGGACTTTGTAGTCCACGAGATATTCGCGTCGATTCCAGACGTTGTACTCCGAAATCGGATCATTTGGACGTTCAACAGTGGACTTCACTGCTCAAGACGTCTAAGTGGAAGACATGAGGTCGTTCTATGGTACTCGAAAGGAGACGATTACCACTTTGAACTAGATCCCATTCGCCTGCCGCAACTGTATCCTGGAAAAAGGCATCACAAGGGCACGAAGCGTGGCCAACTAAGTGGGAATCCACTTGGAAAGAATCCCGGAGATGTGTGGGCTATACCTCAGGTTAAAGCCAGCAGTGTAGAGAAGACTCGACATCCATGTCAGTTTCCTATCGGGCTGGTGCAGGGGCTCATTCGCTCTCTATGTCCACCAAAAGGGATGGTGGTGGATCCTTTCCTGGGATCAGGGACTACGGGGGCCGCTGCTGCTATTGAAGGTCGTCGGTTCGCCGGAGCCGAAATAGACGAGGACTACTATCGTCTTTCCGTGGAACGAATACAGCAAGCAGTAGACGGTAACCTTCGATATAGACCATACGGCAAGCCACTTCAAGTACCTACAGGGCGAGTAGCTCAACGCCCTCCGGAGTTTGATTCGCTTGAACAAGAGGTAGTCAGATGAATAGCGATACGATTAGATATCAAGCAGTGCCTTTACGTCAAGATCGCGAGACACTGTACGTTTTTTCTGCACCGGCGAGGGATCTCGACGAAATACTTGAGATAAATCAACGAGAGACCGACAGAGACGAAGGATACCAACGTACACTGTCAGAGTCGCGAATTCGGTCGATCTCCGAATTTGTTAACAAACGAAACCAAATCCCCACCTCAATCGTAGTATGTCTGAGTGGCGCCGAGTTCGACTCGGAGTCCGGAGAATTGGTAATACCGAGGAGATCGGACTCAGGATGGGTGATAGATGGGCAACATCGTCTCAAGGGGGCGACGCAGGCAACCATTACCGTTGAGCTAGCTGTTGTGGCTTTTCTGAACCTTGAATTGGAACGTCAAATCTATCAATTCGTGACCATCAACCGCACCGCGAAAGGCGTCCCTACGTCTCTGTACTATGACCTTCTCCGGCACCTTCCGCCTAGCAAGACACCAGCGGAGAAAGCACGTGAGAAAGCAGCTGACATCGCCCATGAACTCACCCGGGACGAAGAATCTCCGTTGTTCAATAGGATTGTCGTAACATCTCCGCGCCCTGGTCAGTCTCTTTCCTTAAACAACTTTGTCAGAAAGGTCGCGCCACTCCTCCAGGATGAGCCTGCAAAGTCACCGATAGCCACATTAAACGTCACTGAGCAGACGAAGATCGTCGACAACTACTTTCGCGGCCTACGAGAGAACGATCCACAGCTGTTCCGATATACGCCTACAGTCGTGTTCCGTACGCTCGGTTTCGGTGCTTTGTTGAATGCGCTGTCGACGATATTCAGTCTAACGCTCACTCACTACCAAGGGTTTCGTGTCGAAGATGTTGCCGCGGTCTTTTCGCGGATTGAATTTGATTTCACAGCGTGGGATAAAGCTGGATCGGGAAACGCCGCTGAGTTACAAGCGGGAAAGGATCTTGAGGAGGCAGCTCGCTATGCTTTTCCAACGAAAACTACCGGATCCATCATAAGGCTGTGAGTAGGTTCGAGAGAAGCGTCAAGTTAGTCTCCAACAAAGATTGGAAGTCGTT
The DNA here is from genome assembly GCA_965203905.1 of Spirochaetia bacterium. GTDB lineage: Bacteria > Spirochaetota > Spirochaetia > SZUA-6 > Bin103 > Bin103. The sequence continues at coordinate 1,655,155 of CBDBDQ010000005.1, forward strand.
ACGGTCATTCTGGTTTCGCCATATTCCTGAGATAAATGATCTTGCACAAGAGCCCACCGACACGCTTGCACATAGCGTAGATCTTCAACGAGAGTCGAGCGTCGCCCCAAAGACAGGAGATCACCGTTTTCTGGTTTCTGTGAATCCAGCATCTCTGTTGTTTCGGGAGGCTCTGTTTGTCTTATGTAAGGCTGTTAGAGTTTCCTGTGAGTCTGGTTCGCAGGTTGTTTCGGGGTTACCCACTTGGTCAGTCTCCACGGCTCACCACGGTACTATATTTGCACTGAAAGCATTTCTTGGTTTTTGTGGTATCGGATATGTGATCTTCGACAGTGGGCACTTCTTGATCGACGTTTATCCATCGCATCCAAAAGGAAAACGTCAGAGGAAGACCCGACATATGACGGACGATACGGAGATCCAGTTAATTCGTATTCCACAGATGGGACATCGTGAATGGTGGCTGTTGTATCAACGGATCTTGCGATCTTCAAAAGGATTTAGTTGGCGGTTTCCAGTCGATAAGCAATCGTGGCTGTGTGACGAGAGAATATTCTCGAAGCACAGAAATCAACTACACTATCGCCTCCGTTGGTTCTACGACGACTTGCTCGAAACAAAGTTCGTTGCAGGCTTCGGAGAATTCAGCGAGGGCAGAGCTGAGACAGTTATAGCGAAGCTAAGTGAGCCTGATGGTTCGGAAGGGGTGCTAACCCTCAATCAGATTGTTTTAGGCAATGCGCTGTCGATGTTGATAGACCTCTCGGAGGTGAGTAAGAGCCTGACGATTGTGATTGAGGAGATCAAGACGGCCGTTGAGGTACTGAAGAACGATGTAGTTGAGAGCTGGTTTTCTCACCTTTCGGAATGAGTAACCTCTGCGAATATAGCTATCCAATGTGTTTTCGGTTCACGCTGGGTCGGCTTGTGCGCTGTAGTCGTGGACGTGTTTCTTCGTGAGGTCGCTCGTCGGTGTGGACAGGACTATCGACGCAAGGGTGCATGGGTGGGGTGGCTCCAGGTTGGCGCTTCGTCCGGGGTCGGCGAGTTGGCGAAGGTGCCGCGCGCCAGCACCGCGGCGCGGCCGCCGCAGGCCTCCACCCGCGCCGCCTGGTCCGCCTTGGCGCGGCGGTCCACCGCCTCCGGGTCGAGCAGCACGCGCAGCTCCCCTTCGAAGCGGCGCAACAGGTCCGGTGCCCGCGCATCCGCCGCCGCGGCCAGGTCATGGCGTTCCTCCGGGTCGGCGACCAGGTCGAACAGCTGTGGCGGCCCGTCCACGTAGTACAGGTACTTGTAGCGGCTGTCGCGCAGCATGAAGGAGGCCGCCGCGGAGCCCACCGCGTGGTACTCGCTGAACACCGTGCGTTCGTGGGGCGGTGCGGCCGCGAGCTGCCACAGGTCGCCTCCCGGCAGTCCCTCGGCGGGGGTGCCTCCCACCGCGGCCACCACCGTCGGGTAGCAGTCCACCAGGCTGGCGGGGGTGCTCACGCTGTGGCCCGCGGGCACGCCGGGGCCGGCCAGGATCAGCGGCACCGCGGCCGACTCGTCGTAGAGGGTAAACTTGCCGGTCAGGCCGCGCGCGCCCAGCGACTCGCCGTGATCGGAGGTGTAAATGACGCGGGTGGACGGCGCCAGCCCCAGCTCGGCGAGCGCCGCCAGCACGCGGCCGATCTGGGCGTCCAGGTGGCTGCAGGCGGCGTAGTAGGCGGCGCCGAGATTGCGCAGCTCCTCCTCGGTGAACGGTTCGTCCTGGCGGAAGAAGTGGCGGAACGCGGCGCTGGCGGGATGCCGCGGCCATTGCTCCGGTTGCCACTGCGGCGGCAGCGGCGGCCCCAGTTCGCGGTAGCGCCGGTACCACTCCTCGGGGCCGATGTAGGGCGGGTGCGGGCACACGAACGAGACGAACAGCACCCAGGGCCTGGCGTCGGCGGCATGGCGGCGCAGCCAGTCCACGGCGTTGGTGGCGTTGCGCTCGTCGTAGGCCAGGTAGGAGGAGTTGCCCGGACCCGCGCCCAGCACGCCGGCGCGGGCGTTGCGCCGCGGCGGGTCGTCGCGCACGCAGCCCAGCAGGTCGCCCAGCCCCTCCACTACGTGCAGCGGCTCGATCTCGGTGCCGAAGCCGTTGTCGTCCGCCGCGCTGCGGAAATGCAGCTTGCCGATCGAGTCGACGGTGAACCCCTCGCCGCGCAGGTGGTGCCCCCAGCTCGGGGTGCTGCCGTCGTAGGGGATGCCGTTGTCCCAGCAGCCGATCTCGTGGACGTAGCGGCCGGTCGCCAGAGAGGCGCGTGCCGGCACGCAGATCGGGCAGTTGGTATAGGCGCCGGTGAAGCGGGTGCCGCGCCGCGCCAGGGCGTCGAGGTGCGGGGTGATGCCGGGCCCGCCGTAGCAGCCGAGGCCGGAGCGGGTGTGTTGGTCGGAGAGCAGAAACAGCAGGTTGGTCGGTGGCACGGCGCCAGCCTACCACGCGAGCGCGGCGCCCGGTCTCGCTCTGCGGGCGGCCGTTACGGCGGCTGCGGTGGGGCCGTGTGGCCCCAGACCCCCAGCCGGACCGAAAGCGCCAGCACCAGGAGGAACCCGAGGCCGCTCATAGCGGCCACCGCCAGCGCCGCGCCGAGCGCTTCGGCGAGGGCGCCCATGGCCAGGGCACCGAACGGATGGGCACCGATCCCCAGGGCCACGGCGCCCATGGCCCGCCCGCGCAGCTCCGGTGCCGTGCGCTGCAGGATCACTCCGGTCTGCAGCACGGCGAAGGCGGAGAAGCCGAGGCCGCCCACCAGCAGGGCGGCAACCGACAGCAGGTAGCTGCGCGACAGGGCGAACACCATGATGCAGCACAGCAACAGCAGGGCGCCACCGCCGAACACCCGCCCGACGAGACGCGGCGGCACCGCACTCACGGCCACCGCGCTGAACAGGGCACCAAGTCCGGAAGCGCTGCCAAGCAGGCCGTAGGCGACCGGGCCGACCGCCAGCTCCTGGCGGGCGATCACCGGCAGCAGCAGCTGATACGGAAAGCAGCAGCCGTTCATCACCACGGTAATCAGCAGCACCGCCAGAACGGTGCGGTTGGCCGCCACCGTGCGCAACGCCGGCAGCAACGGCAGCCGCCGCGCCGGCATCCGCCCCGGCGCGTCGCGCGGGATGCTCAGCACCAGCGACAGGGAGCAGCCCACCAGCGCCAGCAGCAGCGCGTAGGAGCCGGTAAACCCCAGCAAGCCGATGCTGACCCCGGCCAGCGCCGGGCCGAGCAGAAAGCTGAGGGTAAGGGCGGTGGTGTCCAGGGAGGCGACCGTCGCCAGCGCCGAGCGCGGCACCAGGTGCGCCATCAGCGCGCGCCGCGCCGAGAAATCGGTGGTAAAGCCCAGGCCGCTCACGAACACCGCCAGGTACAGGTGCAGCGGCGCCACCACACCGGCGGTGATCACCACGCCGAGCGCGGCGATGGAGGTCAGGGCCATGCCGTGCGCCACGGCCACCATGCGGCGCTTGGAGGTGCGGTCCACCACCGCCCCCATGCCGAGGCCGAACAGCACCATCGGGGTCATGCGCAAAACCCCGATCAGCGCCACCCGCCCCGGCGACCCGGTAAGGTCGAACATCAGCCAGCCGAGCACCGCCAGCTCGCCGGTGCGGACGATATAGAACAGGCCGGCCGCCAGCAGCAGGCGGCGGTAGGTGCGGTCCCGCAGCAGCCCGGCCGCGCGACTCAGCGCACCGGGTGGTGGTACGCCGGTCAGGGGAGCGTCAGGGCGGCGCGAGGTGCGCCGCGGCCGGGTGCGGAACTCGATTGCGCGGCCACAAGCGCATTGTTCGCTTCCGGGCGATCTGGTCAATGGACCGCCGCGCGTCATTCAACACGGCGCGTATCCATCATATAGGCAAATATCATCTTAACAGACAAAAACAACGCGTTGTTTTATGATGTTGCTCCATGGATCGGGGTTTTTCCAGGTTTCTGAGCGAGTGGCTCGCGTCGCGGTCGCGGATGCCGCTGGTGATTCGTGGGGCCAGACAGGTGGGCAAGACCTGGCTGGTACGAGACCTTGCCGCGCGCGAGGGCCGCGTGCTGCTGGAAGTGAATCTGGAGCGCGATCCGAGTCTGGCCCGGCACTTCGCCCAACCCGATCCCCGGCACGTCTTCGACGACCTCACGCTGGCGCTCAACCTGCCAGCGGCCCCGCGCGACGCGATCCTGTTCATAGACGAGATCCAGGCCGCGCCCGAGGTGCTGGCGCGGTTGCGCTGGTTCGCCGAGGAGTTGCCGCAACTGCCGGTGGTTGCGGCGGGCTCGCTCCTGGAGTTCGCGCTGCGCGATTTCGCGCACAGTGTGCCCGTGGGCCGCATTCAATATGCGCACGTGGAGCCGCTGACATTCGCGGAGTTTCTGGCCGCCCATGCGCAGACCGCATTGCAGGAACGGCTCGCACGATATCATCCCGGCGCGCCGCTGGCGGACGCGGTACACCGGCTGGCGACCTCATGGTACGAGCGTTTCGCCATGGTGGGAGGGATGCCCGCGGTCGTGGCGCGGGATGTCGAGGAGGCTGACGCCGGCCAATGCCGATCGCTCCAGCGCGACCTGATCCAGACCTTTCGTGACGACTTCGCCAAGTACTCCGGACGTCTCGACTACCGGTTGCTGGATCCGGTGCTGCTATTGGTCACGGCATCGATCGGCAACAAGTTGGTGTACAGCCGGATCGGCGGTGGCATCAGCGCCGAACGGGCGAAGCGGGCACTGGAACTGCTCGCCATGGCGAGACTCTGCCAGTTGATTCCACACAGCGCCGCCAATGGCATTCCGCTGGCGGCGGAAGCGAATGAGCGCATTCGCAAGGTGGCTTTGCTCGATGCCGGTCTGGCGCACGGGCTGTGGAACACGCCGGCCGCACACGGCTATCCGCCCTGGGACGAGTTGCCGCCACAGGTGCGCGGCAGCTTGACCGAACAGCTTGCCGCCCAGCAACTGCGTACCGCGACCGGGGCGCCCACCATGATGGGACAGGTGCACCACTGGCGCCGAGAGGGAGGGCGTAACGCGGAGATCGATTACCTGGTGGAGGTCGAGAGCCGCATCGTGCCGGTCGAGGTCAAGAGCGGGGCGGCGGGAGCGATGAAGAGCCTGCACCAGTTCATGTACGAGAAAGGGCTGCCACTGGCCGTGCGACTGGACCGCAACCCCCCGTCCTTGCAGGCGGTCGACGTCAAGACGACGCAGGGGAAGCGGGTTCGCTACCAACTTCTCAACCTGCCCCACTACCTCGTATGGCGGTTGCCTCGTTTGCTCGCAGAGTTGCACCGAGCGCCGGCCGCGGCAGGTACGCGACGTACATGACGGCCGGGACTTGACAGCTCGGCGGCCATCCTGACGATGGCAGACGTGGCGATGAAGCGGAATTTCCCCGGCGGGACGGTGGCGATGCGGCTGGTGGGCGAGGCGTTCGTCGCCGCGAGCGCCATCGTGGTGGGTGACGTGACCTTGGGAGCGGACACCAGCGTGTGGCCGTTCACCTGCATCCGCGGCGACGTGGCCCCGGTTCGGGTGGGCGCGCGCTGCTCGATCCAGGACCAGGTGATGCTGCACACCCGTAGCGGGGAGGCACTGGAGATCGGCGACGATGTGGTGGTCGGCCACCAGGCGTGCGTGCACTGCCGCCGGGTCGGGGACGGCTGCCTGATCGGCATCGGCGCCACCGTGCTGGACGGCGCGGTGCTCGGGGAAGGCTGCCTGGTGGCGGCGGGGGCGGTGGTGCGGCCCGAGTCGCGGATAGCCGCGGGCTCCCTGGTGGCGGGAGTGCCGGCGCGCGAGGTGCGGCCGGTCAGCGCCGCGGAGCGCGACTACATCGCGCGCATCGTCGCCGCTTACTGCGAACTGGCGCGGCAGCACGCCTGCGGCCGCTTCGACGGCGCTCCGGTGGCGGACAACGCGAGGACGAGCGGCGACGCCAGCGGAACCGCAGGCAGCGGCACCGGCGCCAGCCGGTAACCGGCTACAGCTCGAACGCCGCGAGCTGCTCCACGCTGCACTCGTCGAGGGCGGCCTCGATGATGCTGCGGCCCAGCGGCTCCAGGTCGGATTCCTTCAGGTAGGGCCGCAGGGTGGTCGCGAAGAAGGCGCGCAGCTCGGCGTCGCCGGCGTCGTATCCCGCTTCGCCCACCTCGGTCTGCAACTCCACCTGCAGCAGCTCCGGCGGGATCAAGGCGCCCTCGATCTGCATCGAGCGCAGGGCGTAGCCCAGCAGGGGGCAGCGCGCCGGGGTGAGCTGGTCGGGACGGAAGCGCGCCCCGCTGCGCCGCGCCAGGTACTCGCGGGCGATCCACTGCGGCATGAAGCCGACCCGCCAGGCTCCGACGTGCTGGTTGGGACTTAGAGTGAAGCGCGTTGCCGGGGTGTTGCGGATCTGGCGCAGCAGCAGGTTGGCGTGCACCACGCGGCGGCCGGTGGCGAACGGCCAATAGGAACCGACGCCTTCGCTGGTCAGCCCGGCGTCGACCGTGATGCTGGGGTTGGAGTAGCCGCGCGGTGCCACCAGGCGCCACAGCCAGGCCAGTGCCGGCGGCAGCACGTGCAGCAGGCCGGGGATGCCGTAGCTGGGCTGGGCCGCGGTACAGGGCGGCGTGCGAATGCCGAAGCTGCGCACGTCCACCGTCGCCGTGTCGTCCACGATCCCCGCCACCAGGCGCCGCGGCACGATGACGCGCGGGTTGGGGCATGGCACTCCCGGCTCGTCCTCCACGTGCTCCCAGATCAGGCAGGTGGCGCCGGGCGTCGCCACCATGTTCATGAACAGCAGCGGCTCCGGGGGATGGATCGAGAGCCGCTCGTAGGAGGGGTCGATGCCGTAGTGGTCGATGTGGTTGACGCGCAGGAACCACGCTTCCTCGGCGTCCACCACCGCCAGGTGCCCGCTTTCATTGCGCAGGTCGGGATGGCACAGCGCCATGTCGTCGGTCACCGGGCGCAGGGCGCAGGTCTGCCCCATGGCGATGTAGCGGCGCTCGCCGGTCACGGTGTTCTGGCCCAGCAGCAGGCGGCCGTCGGCTTCGCGGTGCACGTGCTCCAGCATCTCGCTCTTGCCGCCGCCGCTGGCGCCCTCGTGCATGATGGTGACGATGTTGTCGTAGGGGGTGACCACCTCGACGGTGGAGCCGTGGGCGGTGATCCAGCCTTCGCTCTCGCCGATGGTGAGCAGCACGCCGTACACCCCCTTCTTGGCGCTCGGACCCGGATACAGGTTGAGGGAGTGGATCTCGTGGCGGTCGGCCATGCGGTTGTGCACCACCACCTGGCGGCCGTCGCAGTGGGTGTGCCGGAACGGCGGCGCCAGGAAGATGATGGCGCGCGGGGTGAAGCCGTCTTCGATGTCGATGCCGGGCAGCATCCCCTGCAGGTCGGCAAGTGCCCCGGCGAAGAAGGCCGCGTTGCTGGGGGCGATGAGCAGGGAGTCGTAGCCGAACTCGCGGCCGCCGGACACGAACGGCAGGGCGATCAGCTCCTGCTCCCCGAGCCAGCGCAGGATCTCCGCGCGCAGCGGCGCGAATGGGGCATCGAAGCGGTCGACGAAGCGCGGCTTCTCCGACGGCCCCTCGTCGGCCACCACCATGCAGTCGGGATCGCGCCGCCGCATGTAGGCCTCGACGTAGTTCACCGCCACTCCGTTGCGGCAGCGGGTCACCACTGCCTCCACGATCCGGCCGCGGCCCGGTATGTCGTAGGCAACCTCGAACTGCATCTGCCCCTCGATCTCGCCGAGCGACAGCTTCAGGAGCTGACTGCGGCTGCGCGGCACCAGCACCTCGGGCGCTGCCTGCAGGGTCGCCACGATGTCGGGCGGCAGCCGCATGCGCCACCACGTCGCCAACTCCTCGGCGGCGACCGGCGGCCGCACCAGCGTTTCGGTAGAAGCCATGGGTAGGCCGCCAATGTAGGCATAACCCGAGCTGCCGAGCAACGCGACACGGGCCGCGGGGCCGCGGCGACGCAAGACTGCGGTGGCGGTGCCTTGGCGCCGAAGTGGCACCCGGTACCGGCTGCATCCGGCGCCGGCGCGCCGAGGGGGCGACGAGTCGGCGCGCGGCGGTGCGGGAACCGCGAGTTGACGCGCAACGCGGTTTCCTGCTACGGATTAGCCTCTTATGAAGGCAAGCAACGGGCTGTGGAAGGAACGCCTCGGCGACCGCATCCCCAGCGACTTCGGCGCCGAGATCGACGTATTCGAGAACGAGATCGCGCTCAAGCGGCAGAACCGGATCGAGGACCGCGTGTTCGCGGAGACCCGGCTGCGGCGCGGCGTGTACGGCCAGCGCTACGACAACGGCCATCGCCACGACGGGCTGAAGAGCCAGACCCTGGACTATCCCGCCGGGGAGCTGACCAAGGGGCCGGACACGGCCTGGGACGCGCCCGGCATGCAGCGCATCAAGATCCCGTGGGGCGGGTTGAACGCGGAGCAGATCGAGGTGCTGGCGGACCTGGCGGAGGAGTACTCCGACGGCATCAGCCACATCACCACCCGCCAGGACATCCAGCTCCACTTCATCCACATGGTGGACACGCCCGACCTGATGCGGCGCCTGGCCGCGGTCGGCATCACCACCCGCGAGGCGTGCGGCAACTCTGTGCGCAACGTCACCACCTGCCCGGTGGCCGGCGTGTGTCATACCCAGGCGTTCGACGTTACCCCCTACGCGCGGGCGCTGGCCTACTTTCTGCTCGGTCATCCCGACGTGCAGGACTTCGGGCGCAAGTTCAAGGTCGCCTTCTCCGGCTGCCGCCACGAGGCGTGCGGGCTGGTGCGGATGCACGACCTGGGCGCCGTTGCCGTGACCCGCGAGGTGGACGGCGAGACCCGGCGCGGCTTCGAGCTGTACGTCGGCGGCGGGCTCGGCTCGGTGCCGCACCAGGCCAAGCTGTTCGCCGACTTCCTGGCCCCCGAGGAGTTGCTGCCGATCTCGCAGGCGATTTCGCGGGTGTACGCGCGCCTGGGCGAGAAGCGCAACCGGGCCGCGGCACGCATCAAGTTCCTGGTCGCCAAGCTCGGTCTCGAGGAATTCCAGCGGCTGGTGTGGGAGGAGCGCGCCAAGCTCGACCACGACCCGCGCTGGACCGCCTACCTGGAGGAGGCGGAGGCGTTCGAGGAGTTGCCGCTGCGGGAGCCCGGCGCCGTCGACCTGGCAGCCGCGGCTGCCGGCAGCGACCAGTACGCCGAGTGGCTGCGCACCAACGTCTACGCGCAGAGCCAGCCGGGCTACGCCACGGTCACCGTCGCGCTGCCGCTGGGCGACATCACCTCCCCGCAGATGCGCGCGGTGGCCGACATGGCGCGCAAGTACATCAAGGAGACGGTGCGCACCACGGTGGAGCAGAACCTGGTGTTGCGCTGGGTGAGCACGGCCGACCTGCCGGCCCTCCACGCCGACCTCGCGGCGGCACAACTGGCCGCGCCGGGCGCCGGCACCATCGTCGACATAACCGCCTGCCCCGGCACCGACACCTGCAAGCTGGGCATCGCCTCCTCGCGCGGGCTCGCCGGCGAGCTGCGTGAACGCCTGCTGGCCAAGAGCTACGAGCTGGACCAGGTGATCCGCGGGCTGCGCATCAAGGTCAGTGGCTGCTTCAACTCCTGCGGCCAGCACCACGTGGCCGACCTCGGCTTCTACGGGGTAAGCCGCAAGCGCAACAAGATCACCGTCCCCCACTTCCAGGTGGTGCTCGGCGGCCAGTGGCAGGAGAACGCCGGCTCCTACGGCCTGGCCATGGGCGCCGTGCCGTCACGCAAGATCCCGGAGGTGGTGGAGCGCATCACCGGCAGCTACCTGAGCGACCGGGATGGCGAAGAGAGCTTCCAGGACTACATCCGCCGCATCGGCAAGGCACAGTGCAAGAAGATGCTGGAGGATCTGACCGTGGTGCCCACCTACGAGGAGGACAGCACCTACTACAGCGACTGGGGCGACCCGCGCGTGTTCACCACCGGCGACATGGGCGTCGGTGAGTGCGCCGGCGAGGTGGTGGCGCCGATCGACTTCCAGCTCACCGCCGCCGAGCGCGAGGCGTTCGAGGCGCAGCTTCACCTGGAGAGCGGGCGCACCGGCAAGGCGGTCAACACCGCCTACGGCTCGATGGTGCACGCCGCGCACGCGTTGCTGCGCTACCACGGTGGCGGGCCGGAGGGCAACGGCAGCGCCGGCAACGACCAGGTGGTGGCGGCGTTCCGGCGCGAGCTCTACGATACCGAGCTGTTCTTCGACCCGTATGCGCGCGGCAAGTTCGGCGCGTACCTGTTCAAGGCCCAGGGGCGGGCGACGGACGACTACAACTCGGAGACGGCCCACCAGCTCATCGAAGAGGCCTATCTGTTCATCGAAGCCGCCCACGCCTGCTACGCGCGCCTGGCCGAGCAGGCGGCGACGGCCTGATCCCATGGGTGACCGCTGGCTGCAGCATGTCAACGTGAAGTTCCCGGCCGCGGCGGCAAGCGCCGCCGCGGTGGACCTGGCGTTGGCGATTCCGGTGTTCCACCGCTGGATCCAGGAGCAGGCCCTGCCCGGGCTGCTGGTCGACGTCGCCGACTACCGCCACGTGCCGGAGGGTCCGGGCGTGGTGCTGGTGGCGCACGAGGCGATCTACGGCCTGGACCTCGGAGGCGGCAGGCTGGGGCTGCTGTACAACCGCCGCACGCGGTTGGACGCGGCGCCGGCCGAGGCGTTGCCGCAGGCGTTCCGGGCGGCCCTGGAGGCGTGCCGCAAGCTGGAGCAGGAGCCCGAGTTCGGCGGCGCCCTGCGCTTCGAAGGCGGCGCCTGCGAGGTGGTGGTCAACGACCGTGCCCTGGCGCCCAACGACGCCGCCACCGGCGCCCGCCTGCGCGCCGAGCTGGAGCCACTGCTGGACCGTCTCTGGGGCGGCGCCAGATATACCGTCGAGCCGCTCGGTGAGTCCCGCGACCGCCTGGGCCTGAGCGCGCGCAGCAGCGCCGCGCACACTGCCGGCGACCTTCTCGAACGCATATAGCACTTTCCCAAAAGGAGTAAACCATGGACCTCGTCGATACCGGATTCGTCCTCATATGTTCTGCCCTCGTCTTCCTGATGACGCCGGGACTCGCCTTCTTCTACGGCGGCCTGGTGGGCCGCCACAACACGCTGACCATCATGGCCCAGAACCTGATTGCGCTGGGGCTGGTGAGCGCCGTGTGGATCGTCATCGGTTTCTCGCTCGCCTTCGGGGACACCGTCGGCGGCATCATCGGCGACCTCAAGTACTGGCTGTTCCGGATCCCGGTCGACGAGGTGTTCAGCGGGACCACGATCCCGACCTGGACCTTCTTCCTGTTCCAGATGATGTTCGCGGTGATCACGCCGGCGCTGATCACCGGCGCGTTCGTCGACCGCTTCCGCTTCAGCAGCTACCTGATCTTCATCTGCATCTGGAGCGTGCTGGTGTACTCGGTGCTGGCGCACTGGGTATGGGGCGGCGGGCTGCTGGCCAAGCTGGGTGCCATCGACTTCGCCGGCGGCACCGTGGTCCACATCTCTGCCGGCATGGCCGCGCTGGCCACCGTCTCCGTGCTGGGAGCGCGCCACACCCACACCGCCCCGCACGACATTCGCTTCGTGGCGCTGGGCGCCGCGCTGCTGTGGTTCGGCTGGTTCGGCTTCAACGGCGGCAGCGCGCTGTCGCCCAACGAGATCGCGTCAGTCGCCTTCATCAACACCGACATCTCCGCCTCGACCGCGATGGTCACCTGGATGCTGCTGTCGTGGCGCCACAAGGGCAAGCCGAGCATCATCGGCGCGCTCACCGGCGCGATCGCGGGCCTCATTGCCGTCACCCCGGCCGCCGGCTTCGTGACTCCCGGCTGGGCGGCGCTGATCGGCGTGCTGTCCGGCGCGGTGTGCTACGGCGCGGTGATTTTCAAGGAGAAGATGGGCTGGGACGACGCCCTCGACGTGTGGGCGGTGCATGGCGTGGGCGGCATCCTCGGCTCTATCCTCACCGGCATGTTCGCAACCCCGGAGACGGGCGCCACGGGCCTGGTGTACGGCGGCGTGGGGCTGTTCTTCGCCAATCTGGCCGCCACGGTGATCAGCGCGGCGTATGCCTTCGGCATGACCTGGCTCATCCTCAAGGTGCTCGGTGCCATCACGCGCCTGAAGCCGGAAACCGACGAGCTGGAAGCGGGCCTCGACCTCACCTTCCACGGCGAACGCGCCCTCGACCACGGCTGACCTGACGTAATGGCGCGACCCGGACACGGCCGCGCCATTATGTCGCCGGCAGCGCGCGAGGGGCAGGCGCGCCGCCGGCGTGGGCGTAGTTGGAGCGTAACTCAGCGTCCGGCGTCTCGAGAACGCGTGCGCCGCGCCTCCTTGATCTCCTGATCGATGTCTGAGTTGGTCAACCCTACCGTGCCGGCAGCGCGAGACTGTGACCGAATCTCTCGCACTGCCCGGGGCGCTCGCGCGAACACCAGTTCCTGAATGTCCTCCAGCAACGTGGCGTCGCTCGTCGGGATCATGATGCTGCGCGGCAGTCCGTCCTCGGTGATCACGACGACGCCTTCCCGCTCAAGGTCCTCCCAGACCCTTCCAGGTCGGGCGGCGAGTGTGCGCCAAGCGATCATCCTCATGTGCTCTACCACTAAGCAACGAGTCGTCGAGCGTCAAGCAGTTCTGCTGTAACCGCGACGTTGAGCCCTGGGCACTCGGGTTCGGACAACTTCGAGGCTGGGCATGTTTCGTTCTTGGCGGTCACAGATCAACAGTTGACTACAAATGGGTTGGCAACTAAATTGTAGCCAACAGAACTGTGTGGAGGAAGTGTTGAGGAAGGCCGGAGGCAACTGGGTCGACGGAGAACGGTTCTTCGATCGAGAGGCAGAGGTGGAGGCGCTCATTGAGCGTGTCCATGACGGTCTGCACACGCTGCTGACCGCGCAGCGCAGGATGGGCAAGACCAGCCTCGTGCGCGAGACGCTGCGCCGGCTCGGGGAGAAAGGCGAGATTGAACCGCTGTTCGTCGATCTGGAGGACGCCATGGTCCCCGAGGACGCCGTTGCCGAGATCGCGGCGCGCACTCTCTCGGCCCAGGGAGGTTGGCTCCCTATCAAGCGCTCGTTCGCCAACTTCCTGGAGCAGGCTGGGCGTCAAATCGAAGAACTGGGATTCGCCGACCTGAAGGTGAGGTTACGGGGCGGAGTCGACGGCGGCAACTGGAAGCAGCGAGGCGACGCGGTGTTCGCGGCGCTGGCTGACCATGACAAACCTGTCGTGCTCGCTATTGATGAGCTGCCAATCCTGATCAATCGCGTGCTCAAGGGTCCGGACTATCGGCTCACCCCGGAGCGGAAGCTGGTGGCGGACGAGTTCCTGGGCTGGTTGCGCAAGGCGGCGCAGGCGCACCGCACCATATGCCTGATCATCTCGGGCAGCGTCAGCCTGGAGCCGATCCTGCGGCAGGCGGGACTCAGCGCCCACGCCAACGTCTACTCACCCTTCGAGTTGAAGCCATGGACCGAGACAACTGCGGCGAGCTGTCTGGCGGAGCTGGCGACCAGTTACCAGATCGACCTGCCCGAGGGCGTACGGCGGCACATGTGCCGGATGCTGCGCTGCTGCATTCCGCATCACGTCCAGCAGTTCTTCGACTATCTCCACGAAGAGCTGCGTCGACTCGGCAGACGTACCGCCACGTCGGCAGACGCGGACCGGGTGTATGAGGCCGACATGCTCGGGACTCGCGGGACGATCGATCTCGATCACTACCAGAGCCGGCTGGCGATGGTGCTGGGGAGAGACGGTCAGCGGATCGCCATCGAGCTGCTGACCGAGGCCGCGGTCAACCGGGGCGTGCTCACCGCAGAGTCGATTGCCCAGTATGAACGGTACTTCCGGGTCTCGGGCGAAATCAACCTGACGCCTGTCTCGGATGTCCTGCGATTGCTGGAACACGACGGCTACTTGGCCAGAACTCCGGACGGCTACGAGTTCGTGTCCCGCCTGGTGGGTGATTGGTGGCGCGCCCGTTTCGGTATGAACTTCGTGCCGATTGGCCGTCGCAAGCTTGACGTCGAGGATTGATAGCGTGCCTGCCAGGAAGTATAACCCGGGATTTCTGACCGACGACGAGCTGGTCACAACATTCTGTGTCCGTACCAGCGAGTTCGAGTCTATTGCCGAGACGCTGCGGGAGAACATCGGTAGCTCGAATCAACATCTCCTCGTTATCGGTCCGCGTGGTAGTGGCAAAACCAGTCTGCTGCTGCGAGTGGCTGTCGAGGTGCGCCGCAACAGAGCCCTTTCATCCCGCCTGTTCCCGATCACGTTTGCAGAGGAAAGCTATGAGGTCGGCACGTGCGGAGAGTTCTGGCTGGAATCCCTTTATCGTCTCGCTCGGCAAGCCCCTCAAACAGAGTCGGCGGCCAACCTGTTTCGCACTTGGAAAGATCTACGCGCAGTGCAGGATGACCAGTCCCTCGCCGCGCGCTGTCTCGGAGCGTTGCTCGATTTTTCGGACCACATTAGCAAGCGGCTCGTGATCCTGGTGGAGAATCTTAACATGATGCTGGGAGACATGATGGACCGCGATGCAGGCTGGCGGCTCAGAAAAACGCTCCAGACCGAACCCAGGATCATCCTGCTGGGAAGTGCGACCAGCCGATTCGCCGAGATCGACCGCCCCGACCAAGCCTTGTATGACCTCTTCCGCGTGATCACCCTGCGTCCTCTGAACACGACCGAATGCGGGCTGCTCTGGAAGTCCATTTCCGGAGATAGTACACCAGATGGGAAGATACGGTCTCTTGAGATCCTTACCGGTGGGAGCCCGCGTCTCATCGCGATCGTCGCTCAATTCGGTGCAGGGCGCCCGTTCCATGAGCTCATGGACGACCTGCTTGAGCTCATCGACGAACACACCGAGTACTTCAAGAGCCATCTCGACTCCCTGCCGCACCAGGAGCGGCGCATTTACCTGGCACTTGCCGACCTCTGGAAGCCAGCAACTACCCGAGAAATCGCTGACCGTACGCGTCTGAGTTCAAGCACCTGCAGCGCGCAACTAAAGAGGCTGATCTATCGCGGGGTGGTCACCGAGGAGGGCGGGACTCCCCGGCGCAAGCAGTACTACCTCGTCGAGCGTCTGTACAATATCTACTACCTGCTCCGGCGAGGAGGGACTGATGGCGTCGTCCGCGCGCTCATCCGGTTCATGGCTTCACTCTACTCGCAGTCTGATCTAATGAGACTGGATGACAGGCTCTCGGCCGAAGCTAGGCAAGCTGACCAGAGCCTTAAGGCACTATATCAGAGGGCGCTCGCTCAGTTGAGACTACTGCCGGAGATCCACGCAGGGTTTCTCCACGATGCTACTAAACTTGCGGATCATGTACTCGATTACGCGACCATGTATGACGAACTCTTCGAACGCGGCCGTTTTCAAGCCTCTCTTGAAGCGTGTGACGATATTCTGAATCGAGTAGGCCCTGGGGAATTTTTTCCCCTCCGTGACTTCGTCGCTACCGTACTCTTGATAAAGGGCTACTCGCTACGGCTACTGAACCGCCCGCTTGATGCATTGGAGGTTTATGACGAGGCGATCAGGCGGTTTGAGAAGTCCGAGATGCCGAGGACTGTCGCATCGATTGCCAACGCTATGGTTAACAAAGGGGCCGCGCTCAATCAGTTGAATAGGCCGAGAGATGCGATGAAGCTGTATGACGATATGCTGCTACGGTTCGGCGCCATTCGCGATCGAGCAGTCCAAGGGAGCGTCGAAACGGCACTGGTGAACAAGGGCATTACACTAGGCCGATTGGGTCGCCCGGAGGACGCAGTGGTAGTATTCGATGAAGTGGCGAGCAGGTTCGGGGACAGTGCGCAGGCTGCGAAGGCAATGGCGAACAAAGGTGTCGCACTCACACGCTTGCGACGAGAATCGGATGCTCTGGTGACATATGATGACATGATCAAGCGTTTCGGGTGGCGCACAGATTCGGAGACGGTCGAGTACGTAGCGCTGGGATTGTTGAACAAGGCCATGACACTGAGCGAACTGAATCGAACCAGGGAGTCGCTTGAGATCTACGATGGACTAGCTAGACAGTTCCGGAGTAGCCCCATAGTCGAATTGAGGAATACTGCAACGAAGGCGATCGTGAATAGGGCGGTGCTCAACACCGGGTATGGTCTGGTGACCGACAAGGCTGTCTACGAACGTGATCTAAAGACGATTCTCCCGACTCTTCCAACGATTGATAGTCTGCCGGACTCTGCCATACGAGCTCTGGCGGTGTTCAGCGTCCACCTCGGGCCGGCGCGCACCCTGGAGTTGATTCAGCACTCGCCGGCGGCGGAGTCGCTGCTTCCACTAGTCACGGCATTGGAGCAGGAAGTGGGGCTCAAGCCTCGAGTTGCGCGGGAAGTGAACGAGGTCGCCAAGGACATCCGTAAGGAGTTGGCCAATTTGAGAACGCTCGTGCCGCTGCCCAACACGGAACCGACTGTCCATACTTGATCCGGAGTGCAGAGGAAGACGACCTCTGCGATGCCGTCAACGGCGGCGCCCCTTCTCACTCACGTCATGATCATCAGGGGATCGTGAGGAGCAGTTCGGTGAGGCCGCGGATGACGAAGGTGGGGTGGTAGACGGGATCGGCGGCCAGTTCGATGTCGGGGAAGCTGGTTACCAGGTCGGCCAGGGCGACGGCGAGCTCGTGGCGGGCGAGGGGGGCGCCGACGCAGAAGTGGATGCCGCCGCCGAAGCCAATGTGGGTCGGGTCACCGCGCGCCACGTCGAAGCGGTCGGGGTGGTCGAAGCGGCGCGGGTCGCGCTGGGCGGAGCCGAACAGCATGGCCACCTGCTCGCCCGCGGCCAGCGGCTGACCGGCGATCTCCACGCCGGGCTCCAGCACCCAGCGAGCGAACATCTGCAGCGGGGAGTCCCAGCGCAGCAGTTCCTCGACCGCGGTGGCGGCATCCATCTCGCCGGCGACCAAGCGCCGCCACTGGTCGCGGTGGGTCAGCAGCGCCTTCATCCCGTTGCCCATGGTGTTGACGGTCGCCTCGTGGCCCGCCTCCAGCAGCACCATCGTGGTGGACACGATCTCGTCGTCGCTGAGCCGCTCGTCATCCTCGGAGACCTCGGCGAGTCGCGAGACCAGCCGCTCGTCCGGTGAGCGCCGCTTGTCGGCGATCAGCTCCCGCGTGTAGTCGATGAACTCACCGGCCGCCGCATTGGCCCGTGACTTCAACTCGTCGGACGCCGACAGCTCGTACATCTTGACGATGGCGTGCGACCAGTCCAGCAGACGCGGCGTGTCGGCGCGCGGCACGCCCAGCACCTCGCCGACCACCGCCACCGAGTAGCGCTGGGCGTAGTCGGCGAGCAGGTCGAACGTGCCCATCTCGCGGCAGCGCTCGATCAGCTCCCGGGACAGCTCGGCGATCACCGGACCGATCCGGGTCACCGAACGGGAAGTAAACACCTTGGAGACCAGCTTGCGGATGCGGGTGTGGTCGGGCGGTTCCAGGCTCAGCAGCGACCAGCGCTCGTGCTGGTGGAACGAGGCCCAGCGCGGGTCGGGCTCCGGTTGGCCCAGATCGGCATGGCGGAACCGGTGGTGGTAGATGCGGCCCAGGCGGCGGTCGCGCAGCGTCTCGTCCACGTCGGCGAAGCGCGTCAGCATCCACTGCCCGGTCTGCTCGTTGCGAAAGATCGGCGTCGCCTCCCGCACCCGCCCCAGCGCCGGATAGGGATCGGCCAGGAACCCGGGATCATAGAAGTCCAGCTCCGACGCCGGATCCGTCATCGCCATCAACCGACTCCTGTGGTATCGTAGCCATCGTCGATGCTGGTCTACAAGGCGATGTACAAGTTCCTGGACCAGGGAGTCCATGCGGAGGTCCTGGACTTTCCGGGAGTCATCAGTTGGGGGCCTGACCTGAACGAAGCGCGTCAATTGCTGTCGAGTGCCCTGGTAGACATGGCTGAACTCAACCTCGAACGGGGTGAACCGTTGCCGCAGGCGAATGCCGCCGCCACCGATCCCGACTCAGACCTGGAAGAACCGATCTACCTCCTGCTGCAAGCTACGTCACGGGTGACCGTGGTTGCTCAGAACGCTTCGTCTTGAAGCGGAGGGACCTTCTTCGGCATCTGCGCCCTTCACGACTGTCAATTCGTTCGTGAGGGTAGTGCCCGCTTCGGCGGCGGCGAACCGTTGCGCGGCGCGGTCGCAGAGTTGCAGCGCCGCCTGTACGTCGCCTGAAACCGACGACCGGCACCGGCACTTGTGCCGCGCCTAGCTCCGTGCTATATATAGAGAGTATAGAGCGGTAAGGGGAGGATCATGGCGACTGGGTCGGTGTTCGAGAACAATCGCACCCAGGCGGTGCGTATTCCCGCTGAGATGCGGTTTGCCGCCGGGGTCAGGAAGGTGACCGTGCGTGCGGTAGGTCCCGACCGCGTGTTGTCACCGATCGGCCACTCCTGGGATACCTTCTTCCTGGGAGGCACGGCGGCAACCGATGACGTGCGCATTCGACGCGGCGACCAGGGACCGCCGGAGGAGCGTGAGCCGCTCGCATGAACCGCTTCATGCTCGATACCGACCTGTCGATCTACGTCATCAACCGCCGGCCGCGGGAGGCGCTCGATACGTTCAACGCTCATGCGGGAGCGATCTGCATCAGCGCGATCACCCTCGCCGAACTGCTGCATGGCGCGGAGAAGAGCGGAAACCCGGTCAGGACGCGGCGGCGGGTGGAGGACTTCACGTCCCGGCTCAGCGTCGTGGAGTACGGCGCGCGCGCGGCCGCCCACTACGGGGAGATCAAGACCGATCTCGAACGCCGAGGCTCGGTAATCGGTCCCAACGACCTGCACATCGCGGCTCACGCCCGCAGCGAAGCGTTGACGCTGGTGACCAGCAACCAGCGCGAGTTCGACCGCGTCGACGGCCTGCGCACCGCCCGTTGGGTGTGAGCGCGTTTCGTGAGGGAGTAGCGTGGCAATCAGATACGTTACGGGCGATCTGTTGGCGGCGGACATCGAGGCGTTGGTCACCGGTGGCTGATCCCATCCTGCGCCGCCTGGTGTTGCAGCGCTTTCGCAGTCTGGCCAAGGAGCAGGTAGAGTTTGACAACCCGGCGTTCCTGGTCGGTCAGAACGGCTCCGGAAAGAGCAACTTCGCCGATGCAATCGCGTTCCTTGCGGAAGCGATGGCGTCCCCGCTGCAAGCCGTACTTGAGCATCGTGGGGGATTCTCTGCGGTCAGTCATCGAGGCTCCGCGAGAGGCCGCCCGTCCAACCTGGGCTTGGGGGTAGTCCTCGACCATCCGGACGCCGACTCGACCTGTGCTCGATATGGCGTCGAGTTGCGCCCGGTTTCCGGCTATGGCTTCCAGGTCGTACGAGAGCAGTGC
Organism: Spirochaetia bacterium; assembly: GCA_965203905.1. Lineage (GTDB taxonomy): Bacteria > Spirochaetota > Spirochaetia > SZUA-6 > Bin103 > Bin103. The sequence continues at coordinate 1,674,577 of CBDBDQ010000005.1, forward strand.
GTGGTGATGCGGCCGGATGGAGCGAGCGACTGGTTCGACCGGCGTACCATCAACGGCTCGATTGGGTGGAACACCAGCGCTCGGTCTCTTGATCCGGTCGTGGAACCGAATGCGCTGGCGCTTCCACTGGTAGGTGGAGACGCGCGCTTTCGCCCGGTTCTGCGCTTTCTGGCGGATATGCGCACGTGTCGGATCGAACCGGCAGCGGTACGCGCCCTGCAGGATCCGGACGGTGGCGTGCGGCTGCAAGCCGACGGCAGCAACGCCGCCAGCGTTCTCCGCGAGATCCAACGCAAGTCGGCTGCAGATTGGGAACGAATCGGCGAGCTACTCGAGAGTGTCGTCCCCGGGACCGTCGGCATCCGCCTCAAGCGGCACGGCAACAAGCTTACGCTGGCGTTCAGTCAGGACTGGGGGAAGCCGGCTCCGGTGACGTTCGAGGCATTCAACATGTCCGACGGCACGCTCCGGGTGCTGGGGATGCTGGCAGCAGTCTTTCAACGGCCGGCTCCGTCGTTGATCGTAATCGAGGAACCGGATGCCACCGTCCATCCGGGAGCCATAGGCGCGATTCTCGACGTATTGCGGCATGCGAGGCGCTTCATGCAGGTCGTAGCGACCACCCACAGTCCCGATGTGCTCGATGCCAAGTGGCTGCAGGATCGACACCTCCGCATCGCGAGTTGGGAGAACGGCACGACACGGATTCGCGCCGTCTCACCGTCAGTAACTGTAGCCCTGCGCGAACACCTGATGGGGCCTGGGGAGTTGCTCCGGGCCAATGCCATGATCGCAGCCGAAGCGTCCGAGCCGAGCAAGAGACCGTTCGCGTTATTCGCCGAGGTCACTTGAGAGCTTACGTCGCAATGCGATACCGGAGGATCGGATGAAGGCACAGAGTTCGATACTGCACGTCCGGATGGACACCGAGATGAAGCGGAAGGCGACCACGGCGCTCGCGGCAGTGGGCCTGACGCCCTCGGAGGCCGTGCGGTTGCTCTTCCATCGCATCGCGGTCGATCAGGCCTTCCCGCTTGAACTCAAGGTGCCGAACGCGCAGACCCGTGCGGCCATGGCCGAGGTAGATGAGATGGTGAAGACGCGCAAGGCGCGATTCGCGAGCGCGGACGGGATGTTTGCGGACCTTGAAGAAGCCAGCCGCCAGTAAACGGGCCGCCGAGTGACTCGTGGCTGATCCGCCAAATGGGGGTCAACATGGTCGGCTTCCCGGTTCAGGCCGCGAAAAGCGGTGATGCGCCTACCGATTTGGTCCGACGCTGCTCGGCGGCGCAGTGTCGGCCTGGACGCGGCGGCGCTGCTCCTTTGCTTCCCGTTTGCGCGCCTTTTTTTCGGCATCACGGCGTGCGATCTCCTCGATCGAACGAACAACCTCGGGAGCGCCTCTGCCGAATCGTTTGCGGTACAGGTGTTCGACGTATTGGCGCAGCGGCAGCTTCCACGGCTCCTGATCGTGGTTGTCCAAGCGCCCCAGCTTGCGCGGATTCATTCCCAGCTCGCGCGCCATCTGCACCTGGGCGTGGGACAGGTGATGTCGCTTGCGTGCGTCGATCCACTCCTGCAGCTTCGGGCTCGGCCTTCGACTCCTGGTCACGGGCTCATCTCACCGCTCGGCGTCGAAAGCGCCGGAGAGCGCGGCAGAAATGAGCACGCTCTCGGAGGCCGTGGCGAACGCCGCCGGGGCGGCGGGGAGCCGTTCGGATGATAGGGGGCTGGCAGCGGGTTCAGGTCACAGCTCGGAGTCGTCATCGAACTCGTCGTCGAACGGGGCCGCGGCCATCATCATGGCGCTGCTGGCGGCGTCGGCAATCTCCGGGTCGTCGGAGTCGCTCAATTCGAGGAGTAGCGGTCTGGCCTCGTGCGGACGAATGTAGACCGCTGCTTCGACGGCAGCGAGCAGGAGCGCCTTGTCGGTGTCCTGCGCGGTAAGCAGGGCCGACACGTAGGGCCACGCGGCATCCACCTCCCAATTGCCGGCGGCGGCCACCGCGGCGCGCCGAATCTCGGCATCGGGATCGTCCAGCGCGGCGACGACTTCAGCATCGAACCCGCGCACGTAAGACATCGCGAACACTGCCGTCAGGCGCCAGTTTCGGTCCTTGCGGGAGTACGCCTCGCGGATCGCGTCCCGGTGCCATTCAGCCGGAGCGCGTACCGAGGCTTCCAGCACGTGACGCCGCACTTCCGGCGGAAGGTCGTCGTCCTGGTACCGGACACGCAGCGTCTCCTGGATCCGTCGGAAGGTGTGCTCGGAGATCGGCGGGGGACCCAATGTCTCTTCGTCGAGGCCCAGGAGGTCATCGTCGCTGTCCAGATCCATCTGCTCCAGGACCGGTCCGAGAGACAGCGCGGCCCGGCAGCGCAGCGGCTCGGATGCGGTGGGGTCGCCCACGAGGGACAGCAGGGCGGCGGCGAGTTGGTCGTCGATTGCCACGATCTCGCCGGCCAGTTCCGCGGCCAGGAGGCGGTCCGCTGCCGCCGCCTGCCGGTCGTCGAGAACCGCCAGCAGTGTGCCCCCGCCGTTCGGGGGCCATTCCCAGGGTGGGATGCGTGCAAGGAACTTCAGATCCATACGGCGAGCCTCAGGATGTACCGATCGACAGGAGATTGACCAGCGGCTCGTACAGCTCCTCGAGGGAGTCGACGTCTGCCGGGTCCAGGGTGAGGGCGGTGCCGGCGGCAAGGTCCTCGATCTGCGCCACCCGCGACACGCCGACCACGGGCGCGGCGACTCCCGGCTTGCCCAGCAGCCAGGCGATGCACACCTGGGCGCGCGAGGCGCCGTATTTGCGTGCTACCTCCGCGACACGCTCGGCAATCTTGAAAGAGCGCGGGCTGCCGTACAGCCCTTCGGTGCGTTCCCGGTCCCGCCCGCGGGAGCGGTCGGTCGAACCCTGATCGAACCCGCCCCGGTAGGAGCCGGTCAGCACCCCGCGCGCCAGCGGCGACCAGGGGGTGAGGGCAACGTTGGTCTTGACGCAGTAGGGATTCATCTCCCGCTCTTCTTCCCGGTAGATCAGGTTGTAGTGGTTCTGCATGGCCACGAACCCGGTCCAGCCGTGCAGCCGGGTGGTGAGCTGCAGCTCCGCGAACTGCCAGGCGAACATCGACGAGGCGCCCAGGTAGAGCGCCTTGCCCGCGCGCACCACGTCGTGCAGCGCCTCCAGCGTCTCCTCGATCGGCACCGCCGCCTGGCCGGGGACCGCATGGGGATGGCGGTGGATCACCAGCACGTCGACGTAGTCGTGTCCCAGCCGGCGCAGACTGGCATCCACCCCCTCGATGATGTGCTTGCGCGACAGGCCGCCCTGATTGGCTCCTGGCCCCATCGGCATGGCGACCTTGGTCTGCAACACGTACTCGTCCCGCGGCAGCAGCTCCTTGAGGAGGCGGCCGACCACCGTTTCGCTGGCGCCTCGGCCGTAGGCGTCGGCACAGTCGAAATAGAACAGTCCGTGGTCGATCGCGCACCTGAATATCGGTCTGGCCTGATCCGTGTCGAGGGTCCAGTACCCCTGGGGCCCCTGGCCGGGCTGCCCAAAATTCATCGTGCCCAGGCACAACTGCGACACGCTCAGGCCGCTGCCAAGCGGAACACTCTTCAACATCGTCCTCCGTCCTCCATCAGCCGGCAGGGTCGCCGGCGGCGCCCGGCTCGACCTTGAGATCCGCCACCCGGGCCCCGCTCACGTCGCGCAGGCGGGCCGGCTCGATCGGGAACACGCTGAACGGGCTCCCCCCGGCCGCCCACACCTCCGCGAAGCGGAACAGGTCGGCATCCATGAACACGGCGACTGGCGTGGCATATCCCAGGGGAGGGACGCCGCCGATGGCAAACCCCGTAGTCGCGCGCACGAAGTCCGCGTCGGCGCGGCCCACCTCCGCGCCGAGCACCGCGGAAAGCTTGCCGGGATCGAGGCGGTTGTCGCCGCTCATGATGGCGATCACCGCGCGGTCGCCGGCCCGAAACACGAGCGTCTTGGCGATCTCGGCCACCGCGCACCCCACCGCCGCCGCGGCCTCCACCGCGGTGCGGGTCGAGTCCGGCAAGGTGTGGATCCTGCATTCCAGCCCGGCCGCCTTGAGAGCGGCCCGTACGCGGTCGGGTCCTTTCATTCTCGCCATGGGTACGGTGGATTCTACCACCACTCACCGCGGCTACTGGTACTATCGTTAGGACCGATGGACGACCTGACCGACATACGCGAGATGTACAACGCCGCCTGGGACGTGGAGACATCCAGACTAGATCGGCATCAGCTCGAGGCTGACATCACCTGGCGCTACCTGGACCGCTACCTGCCACCGGACGGTCATATCCTCGATATCGGATGCGGCACCGGAGCCTACACCTTTTCATTGGCGGAGCGCGGCTACCGGATCACCGCCGTCGACCTTGCCGAGGAGCTCGTTGCCCGTTGCCAGGCGATGACCGATGAGGCGGGCGTAAATCGAATCGACTTCCGGGTCGGCGATGCACGCAGTCTGGAAGGTATCCGCCGTGGCGAGTTCGACGCGGTCCTGCTCATGGGTCCGCTCTACCATCTTGTGATCGAAGCCGACCGTACGGCGGCTCTGACGGCAGCCCGGGAATGCCTGAGACCGGGGGGAGTGATCTTCTCCGCGCTGATTTCGAGATTCGGAATCCTGGGCGACCTCATCAAGAAAAACCCCGCGTGGATCGAAGACCAGGAGTGGGTGCGGTCGACCATGGAGATCGGTCATCGGCCGGATGACGCCCCCAGGGGCGGCTTCCGAGGATACTTTGTGCGACCGGAAGAGATCGCCCCCATGCATGAGGCCGTGGGATTCCGAACGCTGCAGATCGCCGGTGTCGAGCCGGCCATCTCTGCCGACGACGAGAGCTACAATGCCCTCGACGGGAAGCAAAGAGAGCTGTGGCTGAATCTCCTTTTCGAAGTGAGCACGGAGCGAAGCATGGTGGCATCATCTCGACACCTGCTCTACGTCGGTCGCAGAGAGGATGGCTGACCCCTCCCCGCCGCGAATGACGGCGACGACTACGGTGCGGCTGCCCTGCCTGCCGCTGTTGTGGCGCTACCACGTGCGCCCGGGGCTGCGCGACCTGCGGCGCTCCTTCGAGCCGCGCATGCTGGTCACCCTGGTGCCGCTGGCGCTGCTGCTCTGGCTCGCCTACGCGGGGTACTTCCTGGCGGTGTACGGCGGGCAGATCGCGCTGCCGTTGGCCGCGCTGCGCTGGAGCCTGCCGGGCTCCTTCGCGGTGGCGTTCGCTCTGCGCACGCGGAGGCCGCGGTCGGCGGTGATGTTCCACGCCACCACGCCGGCGGACCTCGCCACCAGCCTGCGGCTGCAGGCGCTGGCGAACGGCGGCGCGCCGCTGGCGTACGCCGTCTTGTTCCTGGCCGGTGCGGTGCCGGGGGTGCTGCACGCACATCCGCCGCCCGCGGCCGCGCGCTATCTCGCCGCCGACGCCTCCATGCTGGCGCTGATCGTCTCGAACCTGTCGCTGGCGCCGGTGCTGGCCGGCCTGCGCTCGCGCGCGCGGCTGGCCTGGGCGGGCGTGGTGCTGGCCTTCCTCGGGGCGGAGGCCGCGGCGAGCCTGCGCTGGGAGGCGGCCAACCTGGTGGTCGTGGCCGTGAACGTGGTGGTCCTGGCCGCGTTCTGGGGCTACGGGGCGCGCACCTGGAATCCGGTAACCCTGTACGGTGCCGTCGTCCGCCGCCTCGCCCGCTCACAGCGCCAGGCGCTGGCTGCCCGCGTCACCCGCCGCATGCCGATCGAGGTTGCGGTCTACTCCCGCGAGTTCCTGCTCACCCCGGAGGGCTTGGTCACCTGCGCAGCCGGGTACGGCTTTGCCATCGCGGCGGCGGCCGATCTCTCCGCCAGCATGCCGGCCTCGGGAGTGCCTGCGAACCTGATCTTCGCGTACCTGGCGACGGCCGCGGCCTCCGGGGTGTATCTGACCGGCCTGCGTGGCCTCCCCATCGCCTTCTACAAGCTCACGCCGGTCTCCTTTGCGCGCCTGACCGCGTTCCTGGTGCTGCCGCACCTGGCCGTGTTGGCGCCTATCACCCTGGCGGCGCTGGCCCTGGAGCTGGCAGCGGGCGGCGCGCCGGCGACGCTCGGCCTGTTGCCGCTGCAGATGGCCATGCTGCCGCTGCTGGCGTGGCTGGTCGCCGTGCGCCACCTGCACCGCGTCCTGCTGCCGACCCTGTTCTATGCGCTGCTGGCGGTGAGCGGGCTGGTTGCCGCGGTGGTCAGGCCGCTGTTGTTCGTGGGCCTGGGCGCGGCCGTTCTGGTATTCCTGTACCGCGGCGCCTCCGCCCGCTACCTGGCGGCCACGGCGGACGAGTGGCCGGAGCCCGATGATCCAGTTTGACCGCGTCACCAAGATCTACGCCGCCAGCGACCGCGGGGTGACCGATCTTGACTTCCACCTGAGCCCAGGCGTGACCGGCTTCCTGGGGCGCAACGGCTCCGGCAAGACCACCACCATGCGGCTGCTGGTCGGGCTGCTGATGCCCGACCGCGGGCGCGTCCTGATCGACGGCAAGGACCTGTGGCAGTACCCGCACGTGCTGGAGCTGAAGCGCTGCCTGGGGTTCCTGCCCAATGAGCACTACTTCTTCGCCAAGCTCAGCGGGCGCGAGAACCTCGAATACCTGAGCCTGCTCAAGACCGGCGAGCGGGACGCCTGGGGTGCCCTGGAGACCATCGCCGCAAGCCTCGGCATGGAGGAGCCGCTGGGGCGGCCGTTCGCCGACTACTCCACCGGCATGCGCAAGAAGGTGCAGCTCCTGGGTGCGCTGATCGGCGATCCGGCGGTGCTGGTGCTGGACGAGCCGATGAGCGGCCTCGACGTGCTGGCCAACATCGTGCTTCGCCGCCTGCTGCTGGAGCTGCGCGAGCGCGGCAAGACGCTGTTCGTGAGCAGCCACCTGGCGGAGGTGTTCGACGGCATGGCGGACCGGCTGCTGATCATCGAAGATGGCCGCATCGTGCGCGCCGAGAGCGCGCCGTTTCCCGGCAACGTCGTAGACCTGTACCTGGAGGCACTCGACTCGCCGGAATCGGGCGCGTAACGGGGTGAGGATCCCTCGGGCCCGCCCTCGGGCCCGATGCTGGTTTGCCGGCTCAGGGTTGCGCTGCTATAGTCGTCGGCTATGGCACAGGCTGACTTGGCCGATCTGACCGGCAGAGACGAGCGCGGCAACTGGAAGCCGGTGGAGCGGATCGAGATGCCGGCCCACCTGCGCTGGCCGTTGCAGCCGGCGGCGCTGCTCAAGTGGCTGTTCGGGTTCCCCGGCTACCTGTGGCCGTTCCACGCCATCTGGTTCGGGTTCGCCTGTCTCTCCTGGTTCCTGCTCACCCCGCCGCTGGAGACCATGGCCCGCCTGGCCCCCGGCTGGATGGCCGTGATCTTCCTGCGCAACCTCGCGTTGCTGCTGGTCTGGTTCGGTTTCTGGCACGTGCGCCTGCACCTGCAGCGCGCCCAGGGCATGCGCTACAAGTACAACGACCGCTGGCTGAGCACCGGCAATCGCAAGTTCCTGTTTCGCAACCAGACGCGCGACAACATGTTCTGGAGCGTGGTGAGCGGCGGCGGCATCTGGTCGGCGTACGAGGTCGTGACCCTGTGGGCCTACGCCAACGGCCTGCTGCCGTGGTTGGCGCTGCGCTCCAACCCGGTGTTCTTCGTGCTGCTGTTGCTGGCGATACCGCTGATCCGCGACCTCCACTTCTACGCCATGCACCGGCTGCTGCACTGGAAGCCGCTGTACCGGGCCGCCCACTACGTGCATCACAAGAACGTAAACGTCGGCCCCTGGTCCGGCCTCGCGATGCACCCGATCGAGCACCTGCTGTACTTCAGCGGCGTGCTGCTGCACTGGGTGCTGCCGTCCCATCCGCTGCACGCGCTGTTCCACCTGCAGCACGCCGCGTTCAGCCCCGCCGCCGGCCACAGCGGCTTCGAGGCGACCGAGTTCGGCCACCAGTCGGCGCCCCTGGCCCACGGCAGCTACTTCCACTACCTGCACCACCGCTACTTCGAGTGCAACTACGCCGGCGACAACGCCATGGTGCTGGACCGCTTCTTCGGCAGCCTGCACAACGGCACTCCCGAGGCGCACGCCCGGATGCGGTCCCGCGCCCACGCCCGCATGCGCACCCGCAAGGCGGCCGCCTAACCGTACGCCCCGGAACCGCCGCCAGCCGGCGCCGGTCACAATCCGACAGACTCGCGGCGCCCGCGCGCGGCCTACTCGCCCCAGGAATCGAAGGGATTGTGCGCCGTGTCCAGCGGCAGGCTGACGCGCGCGCCGGCCATGTGCGAGGCGTGCGCGGCCAGCGCCCACTCCACGTGGCGCCGGGCTACCCTCCCCTCCAGCAACTCGTACTCGGGCTCGCGTTCCTCGATGCGGTCGATCAGCGCCCGGGCCATGCGGTCGACCTCGGCCGGGGTGGCGGCGATCGGCTTCTCCAGGTAGACGTGGGTCGCGAACTCGCCGGCGGTGGTGACCAGCTCGCAATGGTCGCCGATCTCACGCGAGGCGAACACGGTGATGTCGGGCCGTTCCCGCTCCAGCATCTCCCGGTAGTCGGCGTAGCCCACCGCGGCGCCGGTCCTGGCCTGCACGGCGCCGCGTCCGGCGGCGTCCGGATCGGCCACGGCGACGATCCGTGCGCCGTCCACGCCGACGAACGCCATGTCCAGGAAGTGACCGTAGTTGCCGCGACCGGTGTGACCGACGATTGCGACTCGCTGCATGCTGATCCCGCCTCCTGCGTTACAGCGTCACCACGCTGCCACTCGCGGCCGACTCGTACACCGCGTCGATCACCCTCATCTGATCGACGCTGTTCTGCGCTGGGATGCGCGGTTCGGCGCTGCCGTCGAGGACCTCGCACAGGTGCTCCAACTGCAGTTGGAACTGATGCACCGGTTCGAAGTGGAACCGTTCGCTGTGCCCGGCGGTCGCGCACTCCAGCCATACCGGCCGGTTCTCGTTGTTCCAGGCGCGGTCGCTCCTCAGGCTTCCGCTGGTGCCCAGAATCTCGATCTCCTGGCTGTAGCAGGTGTCGAACGCCACGCTCACCTGCGCCACTCGTCCGCCGGGGAACAGCAGCTGGATGTGCGTGGCGTCGTCCACCTCGATGCCGCTCCGGGCGCTGGCGAACACGCTGACCGGCTCCGCGCCGAAAATCCAGCGCGCGTGGTGGACGTTGTAGCAACCCAGATCGTAGACGCTGCCGCCGCCGCGCCCGCGGTTGTACCTCCAGTTCGACTCCGGCGTACGCGCGACCCGTGCGCGTCCGGTACAGAAGGTGCTGCGCACGACCCGCGGCTCGCCGATGCGGCCGGCGTCGATCAGCGCCCGCGCCTTGAGGTGCAGGGGGTGGTGGCGGAACTTGAACGCCTCGACGATCAGTACGCCGCCGGCGCGCGCCGCGGCGACCAGGCGCTCCGCTTCGCGCGCGGTCTGGGTGAACGGTTTCTCGCACAGGATGGCGCGCACCTTCCCGGAGCGGGCCAGCCGCTCGCCGACCGCGGCGTGGTGCGCTCCCCAGGTACAGATGACGGCGATGTCGATACTCTCGCGCGCCAGCATCCGGTCCAGGTCGAGGTAGGTGGCGGGGACTTCAGGAGAGCGTTCCCGGTAGCGGTCGAGCGCGGCCTGGGATACGTCGCACACGGCCACCAGGTCGGCCCGCCCGGTGAGTGCACAGGCCCTGGTGTGGGTTCCCGCGATGCCGCCGGCTCCCACCAGCGCCACGCGATAGATCGAGTTGGACATCGCTCGCCGAATCTTCTGGGTAGCATAAGTGGCGCGGGCAGCGCCGGCAAGCGCCCGGACGGTCCGGGACGGTCCAGTGGATGGACTGCGCTCCCTTGCTGCGAGCGGCCTTATCGTGCAAACTACACAACTCGTACGGATTGCTGACCGTGATCGCGAACGAGGGGCCGCGGGATGACTGGCAACAGCAGTACACTATCCACGTTGCAAAGAAACCGGTCGGCATACCGTGGATTCCTCAGCCGCCGCACAAGCGTTTTGACGGCAGCCGTGTGCGTCGTCATTGTGGTCGCGTTCACGGTGGGCGGATCCCCCGCGCCGGGGGCAGTCGGCATCCCGCCGTTGCTGCGATTGGCGTACTACGCGCTGTGCGCCGGCATCGGTAGTGCGGTCTGCTACTCCTCGATTGTCGCAGCGCTGTACCTGACTCGCAATCGAACACCGTTCCACAACACGGTTGCCATTGCCGGAGCGATGCTGGTCGCGGCCGTGCCCTGCACGGCGATTGCGCACGGCGCGCAGTTTCACATGTTTTCCGTTCGCACCGATCTTGCCGAGCTGTACTTCACCGTCGTAGCTCATGGATTGCCGATCGCCTTGCTCGTCTACTACGTTGCGTACCAGCTGGCGTCACCCTCTGCTCCCGCCACTGCTACGCCTCCCGAGGAGGCCCCTCATCGGGATACCGGCCGCGAGCAGGCTGGCGCGGACGCCCACATCGATCAGCCACCGCGCGGCGCTGCACACTCCGATCAGCAAGCACGCTTTTTCAGGCGGCTAGCGCAGAGGCCGGACGGCGATGTCGTCTATCTGAAGACGCGCGGGCACTATCTCGATATCTACACCACTACCGGCTCATGCTCGGCTCTGATGCGCTTCGCGGACGCCATCGACGATCTCGACGCCATCGGGCTGCGAGTACATCGCGGTTACTGGGTAGCTCACTCCCACGTGACAGGCCTGGCGAGACACGGCCAAAGGCGGTATCTGCAACTTACCGACGGCTCGGAGATACCGATCAGTCGCACCTACCTGTCGGCAGTTCAGGCTGCGTTTCCGAACCTGTTTGGTCGAAACAGAGGCTCTCGCGCACAAGACTCGCCTGCAGTCGACCGTCCTGCGGCCCCGGCACCGGCATCACGCACTGAGTGAGCATTCGGAACCGGCGCCGATTTCACGGAGCAAGTCGAGCGCGCGGGAGTCAGCGCCCGGCCGGCGCGCTACAATCGTAGGAGTTGGCGCCGTGCCCGCGTCCGAACGCGCTCGCGGCGAGCGATTGAACCACCGGTGGCCACGTGCCATCCTGGAGCCCGAGGTCACGCCATCATGAACCAGCCCTGCACGGTCCGCGCCGCGCGTTGCGACCATCGCGCCTCCGCCGAGGAGATCTATCGCACCCTGGAGCGGATCACCGCCCCGCTGACGCGAAGTTGGGAGCGCCTGGAGCGCGCCCGCCGCATCGTGCTCAAGTTCAACATGACGCAGCCGGACACCGCCTGCTTCGCCGGCCGGCGCCAGGAGCTGGTCGACGAGGACGTGATACGGGCGGTGTTGCGGCTGCTGCGCGCGCGCACCGGCGCCACCCTGGTCGCCACCGACACCTGCCTGCACACGCCCGACAAGACGGTCCCGGCCGACTACGAGTCGGCGCCGGTGCTGCGCGAGTTCGGCGTGGAGCTGGTGGACGCCGGGGCGCCGCCGCTGCGCCTCTACGAGGTGCCCGGCGGTGGCAACATGTTCGACCGCTACCTGCTCACCTCCTGCATCGGCGAGGCGGACGAGTTCGTGTCGGTGGCCAAGATGAAGAATCACCTGTTCATGGGCGTCACTCTGTGCATGAAGAACCTGTTCGGACTGCCGCCGCCGAACCGTCCCGAGGGGCGCATCCGGCATTACTTCCATCATGCCATCCGGCTCTCCTACGTGCTGCCCGACCTGGCGCTGATCACCGATCCCTGCCTCAACATCATCGACGGACTGACCGGCCAGCAGGGTGCCGAGTGGGGCGGGCGCCCGGTGCTGCCCAACGCCCTGATCGCGGGCGACCAGACCACCGCCACCGACGCCTGCGCCACCCACTTGATGGGCCACGATCCCGCCGCCGACTGGCCGACGCCGCCGTTCCGCCGCGACCGCAATCACCTGCTGGTGGCCGCCGAACGCGGCTACGGCACCGTCGATCTGCGCCAGATCGACTTCCAGAGCGAGCTGCAGGCGCCGCTGGCGGCGTTCGACTCCGACCAGCAGGATACGCCCGCGATCGTCGCCAGCATCCGCCGCACGGCGTGTGAGCAGGCGCTGTTCTACCGCGCCGAGCGCGAGCGGCTGGTGCGGCGCTACGCCGGCGAGCTGGTGGTGCTGCGCGCCGGCGAGGTGGTGTGGCACGGCGCCGACCAGCCGGCGTTCGCCAGCCATGCCGACTTGGGCGGCGCCGATCCCGGGCAGGCGTCGTTCCTGAAGGTGGCCGATCCCGAGGAGCGCGAGGGCGAGGTGATGGCCGTCTACGAGAACCTGCTGCCGGCGCTGGCGAGCTGACCGCAGGCGGTCACGAGGCACTGCCTCGGTGCCACCGCTCGATCACAGCGCCTTGACCGCGGCTTCGATGCGGCTGGTGGCGTCGAGGTAGGAGGTGCCGGGGGGGAAGCGCAGCGCCGGCCCGAAGCGCACCTCCACCTGGGGGCGCAGCCCGCCGTCCGGCGCGCTGACGAGGTGCACCGGCACCACGGGCGTGTGCGACTCCACCGCCAGCATCCCGGTGCCGCTCTGGAACGGCAGCATCGGCTGGCCGATGCGCTGCTCCCCCTCGGGGAAGATCACCACGTTCCAGCCCTCGTCCATCATCCGTCCCATGTGCTCCAGGCTGGCGCGGATCGCGCTCTCCCGCGACAGCGGAAAGGCGTTCGCCACCAGCGCCGCCACGATCCCCGTCAGCCGCTTCTCGAAGGTGATCTCGGCCGCCGCCGCGAACGACAGGTGGCGCCGCCAGGCGCGCGGCGTGGCCCTGGTCAGCACCATGCTGTCGCCGAGCACCGCGTTGTGGTTGGCGGCGAACAGCACCGGGCCGTCCAGCCCTTCGAGATGCTCCAGACCCGTGGCGCGGATCCGGTAGCGGGCGCTCAGCAGCGGGAACACCACGACCTGGTGCAACACCTCGCGCAGCAGCGAGAACCAGAAACTGAGCGGCCAGGTGTAGAACGGCGGCAACGCCGCCTTGGCCTCCTCCTGCGACGCCAGCAGCCCCTGGAGCTGCTCCAGGGTGGTGCCCGAGTCGACCAGCGACTCGTCGATGTAGACCCCGAGCTCCTGCTCGATGATCGACAGCATCTCCACCCGCTTGAGGGAGTCCATGTTGAGGTCGCCGCCGACGGTGTGCTCCGGCAGCACCTGCTCCTGGGCCACCCCGCTCACCTCCGAGACCAAGTGGACCAGCCGTTCCTTGGGATCCGCGGCCGCCGCCGCCTGCGCGCGCCCGGCGCCGGCAGCCGCCGCTGCCTCCGGCGGGCCGCTCTGCAGGGCGTCCACCAGCACGCCCTTCTTGACCTTCAGCGTGTGGGTGCGGGGGAAGTCGGCCTCGGGCCAGATGGTGAAGCCGCGGATCTGCTGGTGCTCGGCCAGCTCGCCGTTGGCGCGTGCGACGATGGCCGGCGCCTGCTCCGGGTCCTCCAGCAGGAACACCGCGTGCACCTGCGTGTCCTGGCCGCGGCGCAGCCCCACCACGGTGGCGTCGGTCAGCGCCGGATCGTTCTTCAGCACCCCCTCGATGTCCTCGGGGAACACGTTCTGGCCGTTGGCCAGCACGATCATCTCCTTGATGCGGCCGCGGACGTGCAGGAAGCCGGCGTCGTCCAGGAACCCCATGTCGCCGGTCTTGTACCAGTCGCCGTCGAACGCCGCCGCGGTCTGCTCCGGCGCGTTCCAGTAGCCCTGGGTGACGTTGGCGCCGCGCACCTGGATCTCGCCGGCGTCGGTGATGCGCACCTCCACGCCGGGCAGCGGGCGGCCCACCGAGTCGAAGCGGGCGTCGGTCAGGGCATGACAACTGATCACCGGCGATGCCTCGGTGGCGCCGTAGCCCTGCAGCACGTTGATGCCGAGCAGGTTCCACTTCTCACCCAGCTGCTGGTCCAGGGCGGCGCCGCCGGAGACCACGATCTCCAGGTGGCCGCCGAAGCGGGAGTGCACCTTGTGGAACACCAGCCGGCGCAACCGCAGTGGCAGGCGCTGCGCCAGCTTCAGCGACAGCTCCCACAGCCGCTGCTTGCCCTGGTTCGCCACCTCCCGTTCGATGCCCTTCATGAACAGATCCAGCGCCTGCGGCACCAGCAGCATCATGGTGATCTTGCGCTCGCGCATCAGCTTGAGCAGCAGCGCCGGCTGGCGGCTGGTGACGTAGGTGATGCTGGCGCCGCAGCCCAGGCCGATGAACAGCGACCCCATCTGCTCGAACATGTGGCTCAGGGGCAGCAGCGACAGCATCCGGAACGAGGCGCTGCCGGGGATCACCTGCCGCACCGACTCCAGGTTGGCCAGCAGGTTGCGGTGGGTGAGCAGCACGCCCTTGGCGTCGCCGGTGGTGCCGGAGGTGAACATGATCTCGGCCAGGTCGTCGCCGGTGAGCGACTCGTCGCGCGGCGGCGCCAGGTCGTAGATGAGCTGCTCCAGGTCCTCGAACAGCAGCCTAGGGACCTCGAGACGGACGTCGTCCTGCGGCGTGACCCGGGAGACGATCGCCAGCACCGGTGCGGTCTTGGAGGTGACCTGGCGCACGAAGTCGGGCGTCGAGCGCAGGTCGAGCGGCACCACGACGGCGCCGATGCGCAGGCAGCCGAAGTAGGCCAGCACCCAGTGCGGGGCATTCGGTCCCCACAGGACGACGCGGTCGCCCTTGCCGATGCCGCGACTCTGCAGCAGCGTCGCTACCCGCTGCACGTCCTCGAACAGGGCGCGGTAGCTCCAGGTGCGGAAGCGGAACCCCGGCTTGAACAGCAGCGCCGGCCGTTCGCCGAAACGGTCCGCGGCATCTTCCAAGAACTGATTAATCGTCTGCAGCATCGGTCATCAAGGCCACCACCGACGCCACGGCGTAGCCGTCGGCGTGGGTGATGCTCAGATCGCAACTCACGATGTGAACGCTATCATACCCCGAATCGAACCGAATCCAAGGCCGGCCGGCCGCGGTATGCCGGATCTCCAGCAGCAGCCAGTTGCCCGCCGGCAGATCCAGCGCCTTGTATGCCGCCTCCTTGGCGGCGAAGATCGCGGCCAGCCGTTCCGTGGAGGCGCCCTCCGCCTCCGGCGGATGGAACAGCCGGCGGCGGAACGCCTCGCCGCCGCGTTGCAGCGAGCCGGCGAACTGCTCTATCGCCACCAGGTCGATGCCGGTCCTGACCCGGAGCATGGGCCATGTTACCCCGGTCGCCGCCCCGCCGGCCAGCCACCGCGGGCCGGTCGGGCCTTGTACCGCCTGCCTGGCGGCGCTACGCCGGAGCCGGCTCGGGTCGAAGTTGACCGGCGCGCCGCAGCCCTTCACGGAAGCTGACCATCTGGCCCGTGGTCTCGTCGTACAGCCTCATGGACAGACAGCGTACGGTGTCGCGCAGCCGCAGGACCGGAACCTGGTGCAGCAGCGGCTGCTCCCGGTGGGCACGTTCCAGGTGATAGTTGGGGATGCGCGGATCCAGGTGATGGATGTGGTGAAAGCCGATGTTGCCGGTGAACCACTGCAGCACCCGCGGCAGCGCCAGGTAGGAGGACCCGCTCAACGCCGCGGCGGTGAAGTCCCAGCCCTCATGGCGGCGCCAGTACACGCCCTCGAATTGATGCTGGACGTAGAACAGCCAGGTTCCGACCGTGGACGCGACCAGAAACACCGGCGTGAACACCAGGGCGAAGTTGACGAACCCGAACGGCTGCGACATGGCCACCACGAACAGCGCCACGCCGATGTTGGTCCACACGATCGCCCACCTGGCGCGGTTGCTGGTGCGCTTGCGCGGAATGCGGTGGTTGAACAGGAAGCCGATCGGAGCCACCAGGAAGAACAGCACGAAGGGGTTGCGGAACACCCGGTACGCCAGCCGCAGGCGCCGCGGCGCGGCCACGAATTCCTGCACCGTCATGGTCCACACGTCGCCCAGGTCGCGCCGGTCCAGGTCGCCGGCGGTGGCATGGTGCATGGCATGCTCGTGGGTCCAGTGCTGGAACGGCGTGAAGGTGAGGATGCCCGCCAGGTAGCCGAGCACCCGGTTCCAGCGGCTGCGGCGAAAGAACGAACCGTGCCCGGCGTCGTGAAAGATGATGAACACGCGGATCAGGAATCCGGCCGTCGGCAGCGCGAGGATCAGGCTGAGCAGGTAGGAGACCTGGGCGATGGCACCCATGGCGAACAGGCCCACGAGATAGGGGATGAAGGAGGTGACGATCTGGCCGACGCTCCTGGGCACCGATGGCGCCCGATACCGACGCAGCTCCCGCTGCAGCGCGCGTGACTCCCCCCGCGCCGTACTCAATCTGTCGTTCACTTGCCTCTCGCCCTCCCGGACTCGGTGCTTTGCCACTTTACGCCGATGCCTGGAGGGCTTTCCGTCGGTCTGCGCCCGGACGTTCAGCGAATAGGTCGTGTCGACCACAAACATAACGCATCCCTCGCTCCGGTTCCAGCCGCCGCCCGTACACCGCCCGGAACCGCCCGTGGCCACTGATTGACGACGGCGGCCCGGATGCCGTAAATTCGGCGCTTCGCGCATGAGCCCGCCGCCGTCGCTCCGTTTCTGCCCGACACCATGACTGCGCCTCCCGAGTCAGAACCCCGCGGGCCGGCCTCCGGGGACGGCCCACCCCTGATCGAAGTTGCCGGCCTGACCAAGCGCTTCCGCGTTGCCGCCGGAGATTCGGCTTCCGGCCGCGGCCGCGCGCTGGGCGGGCTGCTGGCCCGGCGCAAGCTGGTGACCGCCCTCGACGCAGTGTCGTTCCGCATCGGCGCCGGCGAGCTGGTGGGCTACATCGGCCCCAACGGCGCCGGCAAGAGCACCACCGTCAAGATCCTGTCCGGCATCCTGGTGCCCGACGCCGGCCGCTGCCTGGTGGCCGGGCGCGTGCCGTGGCGCCAGCGGGTGGAGCACGTGGCCGAGATCGGGGTGGTGTTCGGCCAGCGCAGCCAGCTCTGGTGGGACCTGCCGGTGTTCGAGTCGTTCGACCTGCTGCGCGACATCTACCGGCTGCAGCCCGCCGCCTACCGCACGACGCGCGACGAGCTGGTGGAGCTGCTGGACATCGCCCCGCTGCTGGCGGTGCCGGTGCGCCAGCTCAGCCTGGGGCAGCGCATGCGCTGCGAGCTGGCCGCCGCGCTGCTGCACCGCCCGCGGCTGCTGTTCCTGGACGAACCCACCATCGGCCTGGACGCGGTGGCCAAGCTGGCGGTGCGCGACATCATCCGTCGGCTGCACCGCCGCGGCGTCACCACCATCCTCACCACCCACGACCTGGACGACGTGGAGGCGCTGTGCCCGCGGGTGCTGGTGATCGGTGCCGGCTCGATCCTGTTCGACGGCTCGGTGGCCGAGCTGCGCGCCGGCGTCGACCGCGAGCGCATCCTCACCGTGGACCTGGAGCACGAGGTGCGCGACTTCGCCAGCTCCGCGGCCACGGTGGTGTCCGCCGCGGGGCGGCGGGTGGTGCTGCGCTACGACCCGGCGCGCATTCCCACGCCGCGCCTGGTCGAGGAGGTGGCGCGCGACAACGACGTGCGCGACCTGTACATCGAGCCGCAGCCGATCGACGAGCTGGTGGCGCGCCTGTACCGCGACCTGAAGCTGGAGGAGCGGTGACCCTCGCGGCGCGCCTGGCGCCCTACCGCGGCGTGCTGCGGGCGCGCTGGCGCGAGACCCTGCAGTACCGGGTAGCGGCGGTCGCCGGTTTCGGCACCCAGCTCTACTGGGGCCTGATCCGGCTCATGGTGCTGGCCGCGTTCTACGAGTCGGGACCCGCGGACGCCACCGACTTCAGCTTCGCCCACGTGGTCGCGTACGCGTGGCTGGGCCAGGCACTGCTGGGGCTGTTCCCGTTCCGTCTCGACCACGAACTGGCGGACAGCGTGCGCACCGGTACCGTGGCCGGCGAGCTGCTGCGGCCCATCGACCTGTACTCCTACTGGTTCTGGCGCATGGTGGCGTGGCGGCTGGCGATGACGGCTCCGCGCTGCCTGCTGATGCTGGTGGTGGCGGTGGGGATTCTGCCGCTGGTGGGGCTGGGGGAGTGGGCGCTGGGCGCCCCGGCCGGGGTGGAGGCGGCCGGTCTCTACCTGCTGGCAACCGCGCTGGCCTTGCTGTTAGGGGTGGCCGTGACCGCGGTGATGGTGAGCCTGATGTTCTGGACCGTCTCCTCCGAGGGCGCGCGCTACATCCTGCCGTCGATCATCTGGTTGGGCGGCGGCATGGTGGTGCCGCTGCCGCTGCTGCCGGACGGCCTGGCGGCGGTGCTCGGCTACCTGCCGTTCGCCGGCCTGATGGACATCCCGTTCCGCATCTACGTGGGCCACCTCGCGGGCACGGAGGCGCTGCTGCGCCTGGGCCTGCAACTGGGCTGGCTGGTGGCGCTGGTGCTGCTGGGCCGGCTGCTGCTGGCGCGCGGCCTGCGCCGGGTGGTGATCCTTGGCGGCTGACCGCTCCCGGCAGCAGCACGCGGCCGGCTGGTCACCGCGCAACGGCCTCCGGCTGTACCTGCGCTACGTCTCCGCCCACGTGCGTGCGCAGCTGCAGTATCCCGGGGCGTTCGTACTGCAGATGGTCGGCACCCTGCTGATCACCGCGGTCGAGTTCGTGGGCGTCTGGGCGCTGCTGAGCCGCTTCGGCAACGTCCGCGGCTGGGAGTTGCCGGAAGTCGCCATCCTCTACGGACTGGCCATGGTCGGTTTCTCGACGGCAGAGATCGTGGGGCGCGGCTTCGACCTGTTCTCGCACCAGATCCGCCGCGGAGATTTCGACCGCCTGCTGCTGCGGCCGCGCCACACCGTGCTGCAGGTGGCGGGTGCGGAGTTTGCCTTCGCCCGGCTGGGCCGCTGGTTGCAGGCGGCCGTGATCCTGGTCTGGGGCCTGGCCAGCGCGGGAATCCCCTGGACTCCGCTACGGGTGCTGCTGCTGGCGGAAACGATGGCCGGCGTCACCGTGCTGTTCCTGGGCGTGTTCGTCGCCACCGCCGCGATCACCTTCTGGACCGTGCAGTCGCTGGAGCTGTTCGCCATCGTCACCAACGGCGCGGTGGACGCCGGCAGCTACCCGGTCACGGTCTACCGCCGCTTCCTGCGCCGCTTCCTGTTCTTCATCGTGCCGATCGGCACCATCACCTACTTCCCGGTGGTGGCCCTCCTGGGCCGCCCCGACCCCTTGGGCACGCCCCCCTGGCTCGGCTGGGCCGCCCCCGCCGCCGCCCCCCTGTTCCTGGCCGCCACCCTCCTCCTCTGGCACCTCGGCGTCCGCCACTACAACTCCACAGGTAGTTGAATCGAGGCGAGGTGCATACCTCGCTCCGTCTGACCGATTCGCCAACGGTAATGGCGGCGCGCCACTACTCCACCGGCAGTTGATTCGGGTAGCGGCGCCGGGAAGCCTCGCGTCCGGTCATGGCGCGGGCGCCGCGGCGGCGCTGCGTGCCAGCGCCGCCTGCACCTGCTGCAGATCGGCGGCGCAGGCGTCGGCAGCGACACCGCTGGAAGGCACGGCCTCCGCGAGCAGCCGCAGGTGGGCAACGTCATCGGCGTACTGGGCGCAACGCCGCTGCCAGGCGCCGCGGGTCTTGGTGCACACCAGCGTGTACGGGCTACCCTTGCGCTCCGTCTGGTGGCGAATGTCGAGCCCGAGGCGGTCGATGACGCCATGGAGGTGGCGGCGCAACTCCTTGCGCAACGGGAGCCGCAGCGTGGTGGCCGCCGGGTCGTCGCAGAACGCTTGCAGGCGCTGACATTGGGGACAATTGCATGGGATTCTGGTCGCTATCACCCAGTCGACGGGTTCCTCCGGCGGCTGTGCGCTGCGCGCCAGAAGGCTCGACGCGGCATGCCGCCACAGCGCGGCGAACCCGGCGGGCGCCGCGGCGCCGCCGGCCATGCCGCAGATCTCCGCCGTCTCCGCCAAGGCTCTTGGCAGCGCCCGCTGCGGGGCCGCCGCCTCCGGGCATTCCATCAGCAGCCGGGCGGTCGCCTCCGCCTCCGCGGCCAGCCCGAGGCGCCAGGTGACCAACAGCAGAGAGCGGATGGCCCGCGCGCTCAGCGGTCGGGCCTTGCCACGCCGCGCCCCCGGCTCGGCGCCTGCAGCGGATGCCACCGCCGCCGGGAACACGGCGCTGGCGGCACGCGCTGCGGCCTCCAGTGAGGAACGCCGTGGCGCCTCCCCGTCAGCCGGCGACTGCTCCCGCTCGCACAGCAGCCATAACAGGTCGAGTGCGGCCTCCGGCTGGCGCGGGACATTCGCCGCCACGAACTCCGGCAGCCAGGCGTCGAGCGTGGCCGGGTCGGTGGATGTCGCCGTCGCCAACAGATCATCGTTGTCGCCGCTCCCGTAGTGCGGCGTGGCGACCTCGCGCAGGAAGCGCCGGGTCGTGGCATCGTCGTTCAGCCGGCGAAGCAGGAGCAGCGCGGCCCGGCACGCCGCCTTGCGCGCCCCTTTCCGCCCCGGCGCCGGCCAGGCGTCGATGAGTTGCGCGGCCAACTCGAGGAGGCGCCGGCCGTGGTGCGCCGCGGGTTCGGTGCGCTCAAGCTCCTCGGCGACGTAGGCGACCGCGCCGTCGATGCCGCCGCGGGCAAGCGTCGCCACGGTGCGTGCCGCGGGCCATAGTACCAGTGCCGCGCGCCGATAGGAGCGGGACAGCTCCACGCCCTCGTTGCCGGTCACGGTCGACTGCTGGTCGTCCGGTTGCGCGCCTTCCAGCGCCCCCTCCGGCAGCAGTTCTCCCGGCAGCAGTGGGAGCTCGCCGTAGTCGGGCCGCGTCCCGTTGGGAGCGACCCAGCCGTCCAGCGTCTGAGTGGAGGAGAACACCTCCTCCATCTCCCAATCGTCGTCGTCATCATCCCAATCGGGAAAGCCGCCGGATTCGTCCGCGTAGCCGGATTCTTCGATACGCAGGACCGCCGCAACGAGCGCATGCTGCGTCCGTCGCGCCACCCGTGCCAGCACGCCGCCCACCGCGGCGTCGGTGTTCTTCAGCCCGTCGAAGGACAGCCCCGTCTCGCTGTAGTCGTGCTCCAGCAGCCACACCAGCTTGTCGCCGGCGGCGGAAGCCGCTTCCCAGTCGGCAAGGAGCGCGCCGATCTGCTCCTCCTGGGCGCCGAAGTCCGGGGCGGCCGGCAACGACGGACCGTTGCCCTGCAGCGTCAGACTGTAGACCAGGACGATTCGGTGGCCGGCGGTGACCTGCCGGACCTCGTGCACGCAGTCCGCGTAAAAGGCGGCAAAGGCGATTTCGGAAGGCTCCTCGGCGCGTAGGTCGACGACCGTCTCGCGCTGTCGATGGCGGATGATCAGTTCGCCTCCGGCGCCCGCCACCGGAAGGGACAGCACCAGGGTGGCGACCATTCCGTCCTCCTTCTCGGTGTCCCGGTGCGCGGCGAAGAACCCGCCTCGTTCGTAGATCAGCAGCTTGTACAGATGCGCACAGGTGCGTTCGGGCGGGCAGCCGAGTCCGGTGGCGGCGCGGACGACGATCTGCTCCAGGGTGTCGCGCCATGCGCCGCCCGCAACGCGCAGCCGGGCCGCGTCGAACTGCCTGCAGGCGCGGACGGAAGGGTCCACCAGCGTCTGCTCGCCGCGGCCGTAGGGTGCCGGGGCCGCCGCGGCGTTCAGCGCGTGCGCCTGCTGCGCGGTGATGGGAAAGGAAAGCGGGCCGACTCCGTCGACTTCCACCAGCGGCATCGGTACGAATAGACGGCCCTGAGCGCAGTAATCGCCCGGCCGGTCGATCGCGCGCAGCAACGCTTCCAGCGGCGCCTGGTCCTCATTGTAGGCAACGTCCACGTCGGCCATCGTCAGACTCTCCTCGGATTTCGGATTATCAGTCGGGAACCCGAACGAGGGCAAACGGCGGCGGCCTGACGCCCCCTGACGCCCGCACGGTTCCCGGTGCCGAACGGACCGCCCTGCGAGACCACGGTCAGGCTCTGCGCCGCGCCGCCGCCCGCCACCGCCGCCGGCGCGGCAAAACGGCTCCGAGCGATCGCCGATTCATCGATGTGCATCGCCAACGTCACATGCCCCAGACCGTGACCGGTGCGCCGGCCCCGGGCGGCGCTTCGCGGCGGAAGATCTTCTGCTCCCAGCTTCGCTCCGGGGCGCGGTCGAACACGATCAGTTGGCCCGCCTCCGCCGCGGACCGATCCACGTAGGCGCGCGTCTGGTCGATTCCCTCCGCGACGATCAGCAGGTCGTTCCGCCCCCGCCCTAGCGCGTACTCGCGCTCGATGCGCCCGCCGCCGTTCACGATGCGCTGCAGGTGCGCCTGCAGCAGCAACTGCGGGCCGGCCTCGTGGTACCGCTCGAAGCGCTGCACCCCCCGCTGCGCGGCCCTTCGGGGCTCGGAGTGCTCCCGGAAGAACGCCTGGAACGCCGCGATCAGCCCCGCCACGTCCAGACCGCCGTCCGCGTCCACGTACCACGCCATCCGCTGCGGCAGCGTCTCTTGCACCACGTAGTTCAGATGACGCGGCGCCACCTCCGCGTAGATCGGGTTGGCGACGCGCGGCGGGCCGTGCTGGGCCACCAGGCCCAGGTCGCGGACGTATGTCAGGTCTTCGTCCGAGCACGCGACCTCGTCCGCACCGGTCAGGATCGGTTCGATTACGCGCCGCACGCGTTCCTCGCGCAACTTGTTCCCCAGGTCGTCGATATGGGTGTCCCGGCGCAGGATCAGCCGCTCTTGCGCCTCCAGGATCGCGTCTGCAGTGATCGGGCGACCGCGGTCGCGGCCCGGCTTGTGGCGGAAGCAGGCGTCGTAGCACAGCGCGTTCACCAGCCACGGCTGGCCGCCGGTACGAGTCACGATCAGCTCCAGCGCCCCTTCAGTGAACGCCTGCCCGGTCTGCGCCGTGTGCTGCGCGATCAGGGCGCGGATCTCCTGCTCGGAGAAGTCGCCGAGTCGCAACGACTCGGACTTGATGTTGAAGGCGCTGCCTCCGAGCACCAGGCGGTTCTCGGCGGTCGAATAGACGCGGTAGTCGCGCACGTCGCGCACGCCGCACAGGACGATGCTGTGCGGGAAGCCGTCCGGGCGTTCGTCGTAGCCGGCGCGAAGCTGCCGCAGAACCGACAGCAGGGTGTCGCCGATCAACGTGTCGATCTCGTCGATCAGCAGCACCAGCGGCCTGGGGTCGGCCTCGGCCCAGCGCGCGAGCACTTCGATCAGCGCGCCGTCCGCCCCCTCCTGTTCGAGCGCGGCATGGCGCACCCGGTTCGGGGTCTCGTCACCCAACGCCCGGCGTGCCCGGCGCGCGAGTTCGCCGAGCATGGCGCGCATCGCCCGCGTCGTATCCTCGCGTCCGGCCGGGCCCACCTCGAAGTTGGCGTACACGCAACGCCAGTCGCCCACCTCGCCGGAGTTCAGCAGATCGCGCAGTGCAAGCAGCGCCGACGTCTTGCCGGTCTGGCGCGGCGCGTGCAGCACGAAGTACCGCTTGTCCCTTACGAGGCCGAACGTCTCGTCGAGATCGATTCGCTCCAGAGGCGGGATGTGGTAGTGGTCCGCCGCAACGATGGGACCGGCGGTGGCGAACGTGCGCATGGCGGCTCATTGTCACACGGCGCGGCGCGCCTGTCATCGCGCCGCACAGCACGTAGACTCCCGCGGTACGGCGACTGCACTCGCGTTGCTCACGGCGCCGGACCGCGCGTCGGACAGCTACTCCCGTTCGAACCCCTGGTCCGTGAAGTTGAGCGTACGGCTGTTCTCGGTGACGGTGCGCACGACGTGATCGGGAGCGCCGTCCGGGATCTCCGCCTGGATCTCCAGCGTGACGGTGACCTGGGCGCCTACCAGCCCGGCGAGATGGGCGATCACTTCGTCGGCGATCTGGCTGGCGTCCCGGCCGACGCGGGTGGCGTCGAGGGCAACAGAACCGTGAAAGCGCTTTAGCAGGCGAGTTGGGCGACGGACACGTGATCGCCGCGCCAGAGCGGCACACGGTCCAGCTCCATCCGCAAGAGTGTAGCGGCGTAAGCAGTCATGAGCCCGTCCTGCGCCCGCAGCCGGCGGGACGCGCGAACCGCAAGCGGGTCGGATCCCGTCAGGTTCAAGGGCTCCCACGACACCGCTCCATGCGTATCGGATTGTCCCGGTACCAGCAACCACCGGTAGGTCTCGGGAATCCGCGTCGTCACCTCCGTTGCAGCCACATCGCGCTGCGTTTCCGCCTGACGCACCTGTTGCGGGGCGAGATTGAGATGCTCCTGCTCGCCGATGATCGACTCCCAGGCCAGAAAACGCCTCACCGCCTCGTCGAGCTCCTGGAGGCGGGTGGCGTCGGCGGCGAGAAACAGCAGCGTGTTGCGGTAGATGCGCGGTGAAGTACCGCGCGACTCCAGAATCGCCTGCGCCTGTTGGAGTGCGGAGCTCTCTCCGCCTCGGCTGTGAGGATACTCGATTCCGATTACGACAAGCCGTGCGTCCATGTCGTCGGGCACGTCCTGGCCTGAGTGCGGCAAGGGGTGCACACGGCTGAAGTCTCCTCTCTGGCGCAGGTCGGACCGTACCCGTTTGGCGATTTCGAGCACTACGCGGTCCGGATTGCGCCGCATCTGCTCGGCTCGATCTTCCGCCAGCTTGGTGACCGTGGGCTGGGTGGCGAACCAGTAGCGGGCGTTGTCCTCGTAGAGGTAGGTAGCGCCGGTCGCCAGCCGTCGGAGCGCATCCCCGAACACGGCCGGGGGCTCGGCCGGCATCACACGCATCACACAGCCTAGCTTGACACGCCGGTCGTCGATCCCCCGCTGGGCAGCTCCGGTAGTGGGAGCGGAACCGAGGAAAATCGCCCGCGCAACGCGGCGACTGGCGGCGAACTTTCCCAGGTTCGGCTGGTCGCTGTCGACCCGCAGCGGCAGCGAGTCAGCGCCGTCGACATCTTTTCGATGATCGGCGTCCAGTTGTCGTCGAGGTACCGGGTCAGCTCCGACTGGATGCGCGCGTCTTCGAGCGCGATGCTGCCCGGCAGGATGAGCGGACTGCGGTCTCCTCGCTCCCATAGGTGATGAATCACCGCCGCCATCAGACGCAGCACGCCGCGGGTGCGCTGGAACTTGCCCAGTGCCGACCAGTCGGTGTAGAGCCGATCGAATACCTCGGGATGGATCGGATAGGCGTCCTTGATCCGTTTTTCGTAGTCGGCCTCACGGCACTCGGCTGGGAACTCCTGCTGCTGCGCGCGGTACAGGTGCAGCGCGGCAACATCGCCCCCGTCGACCTCGCTCAGGCCGCCATCGGTCCTGGGATGGCGGTATACAACCGCTACGCCAGGGTGCCCCATGATGCGAGTAAGACGTGCCGGTTTGTTGGTCAGTTATGCGCCGCCTGATGCCCATGCGGTCAACAAGCACGACGCGGCCGCCAGCGTGCCAGCCGTTTGTTCACCTCTGCTCCCGGCAGCCTGCACCGTGGATGATCGCTGATCGCTTTGAGCGCTGAATATAGCGTATCGTGATCGGTCACCTTGGCCGCCATCATCTCGTCGAGCAGCCACAGGACACCATGACAGACGACACCCTCGGACACTGCCAGATTTCGAAGCACACGGTCTCCCGTAAGCAGCATCCAGCGGTTCCCCGTGGCGAGAGCAAGAGCAAAGGTGTCGACGAGGGACAGCGAGGGTCGCATGCGGCGATACTCGAGCGCGCGGGCAACTCCCTCTCCATCAAGTTCCGCCACCCGGAGCCCCCGCTTGCGCAACTCGGCTCCGCCGTACGGCCTCAGCTCGCGTTCGTACAGCAGATCGGGGACGATGAACACGATTGGAAGATCGAATACTGCCTCCAGGAGAGAACCGCGGGCCAAGTCCGTCAGCACGGAAGTATCGGAGACGGAGAGACGGGATTCGTGGTGTTCGGACTGCAATCGATTGGTTGCCTGTTACTGCTGTGGGGGTTGCTCCATCCACTGGTGCAAGTCGCGTACGGACATACCCAGCAGTTCCGCAGCCTTCGCTTCGGAGATCACGTTCTCGGCCAACGCACGAGAGCAGAGGCGTTCAAAGCGTGAAGGCGACTCCGGTTTGATCGGCTGAGGCTCCCGGTATGGCGGGCTGCGCCAGCCAAACCTCGATATGTCACGAAACAGCCGCGTGTAGAGGACGTCGTTGATGATACCGAGATCCCGGCAGCGATATACGATTGCCTGCACACTCACCCCGAACACCCGCTTCAGGTTGAACAGTTCGCTCCAGCCAATGGACGTGCGCCGTCTGCCGATCTCGGTGCGCACGGCATCCGCCGGCATGAGGAACGCTCCCGCGAACCGCTGAGCCGCCTTCTCCGAATCGACCTTGTCGTCAACCGTCAGAACCAAATGCCCCAGCTCGTGCGTGAGCGTGAACCGCTGGCGTTCTCCTGAGTGATTGCGGTTTACAACTATGACCGCATCGATCGCCTTGTTCCCGCGCCGTACGTATGCGGTCAACCCTCCGATATCGCTCAGCTCCAAAGCGAGCACCTTGATTCCGCACTCCTCCAGGAGTTCGACCACGCTCAGGATCGGCTTGCGTCCGAGATCCCAGTGGGTACGCAGGCTGATGGCCGCTTGCTCCACCTCAGACAGGTCGGCAACCACCGGATACGGCGCCTCACGTGGCTTGTCCCACTCCACGCTCGGCAGCGACAGGAGTCCCTCAACCGAGATATACCGCTCCAGGAGATCTATAACTCTCGCCTGAACAATAGTTTGCTCGCGCTTTCTCGTGATTGACTTCTTGCGGAACTCGACGGCCTCAAGCACCAAGTCCTGCTCGCTGGTCAGGTACTCGACGGACACTCCCAGGGCTTTGGCCAGCGCGATGAGCACGCCAGATCCCGGGATCGACTCGTTGCGCTCGTACTTGCCAATCGCTTGAGCCGTCACCCGACCGCCGATTCGCCCCTCCAGGGCGCGCAAGGACAGGCCGGCAGCAGACCGGGCCAGCTTCAGCCTAGTACCGATCACGACTGCACCCTCCCCATCTCGGACGCGGTTGTATTGCTTGACAAGAATCACGCATGCATGATAGTATGTAAACCAAATTAAATCGCCGTCCAGGGCAACGGCACACCGCATGCTGCGGGACGGGAGTCATTTGAAGAGAGGTACACAGATGCGACTACACATGAATGCCCCAGGGGCGCGCACCCCGCTGGCGACGCCGCCCGCGACAAGGGTAAACCACAACCCGCAGAATATCGACAGCAACGCACGGTACCAAGCGAATCCGCTTGACCTCCTGCTCGCCGACATCGCAATCCGCATCCAGCTTAGCCGCACGGACTACGCCAGGGCCGTCCAGCGGTACGAGAGCGTCAGTCAGTGGATCGAACGGGACAGGAGCCTGCTGCACGGCCTTGTCGAGCTGTTCTGCGCACAAGGGTCGATGGCCATCGGTGCGACGATTGCGGCGAGGGGCACCGACGAGTTCGACATCGACGTCGTGGTGCAGTTGCTATTGGCGGGCAACGTCTCGCCAGAGACTCCCCTGGACGTGCTGTATGAGGCGATCAGGGGAGAGCCGGGATCCCGGTACTATCGGATGACAAAGCGACGAACTCGTTGCGTGACTGTCGAATACGAGGATGGCATGCACATCGACTTCACACCGGCGGTTCGCCGCTGGGGCACGCCGGACCGCGAAAGCTGGATCTTCCATCATCGGCCAGAAGCGCCTGACGAGCCATCAAGGCGGCTCGTCGCCAACCCGTACGGCTTCGCCGAATGGTACACCGAGTGCACACCGCCGGATGGCCCATTTGTCGACTTTTACATGCAACGGGCCGACTCGTACGAACGAGCCTTGCTGAAAATCGAGGCGGATGCTGAGCCGGTGCCGCCTCAGCAACCAGCGCTCAAGAAGTCGAATGCCACTATTGCCTTGCAGCTCGTGAAGCGTTGGCGCAACGTACAATACGAATCGCGGTCAGGCCGACGCCCGCCGTCGATCATGATTGCGAAACTCGTTGCCGATGCAGCGAATCGAACGGATGGACTTGGAGAGGAACTGCTGATTCAGGCTGAGCACCTGTTAGCGAAGTTCCAAGCGGCCCAAAACCGAAACACCCTTGTCAGCATCGTCAATCCTGTGTGTCATCAAGATGTTCTGACCGATCGCTGGCCAGCAACTCTTGCCGAGCAAGCAATATTCGTCAAGGATCTGACCGATTTGGTCGCCAAGCTCAAGAGACTGCATAGCGGGTGTGATCTCGGTGAGATGAAGAAGATAATGGCAGGGCTATTCGGCGAGGCCCCCACGGAGCGCGTGTTCTCAGACTTCAACGATCGTATCGGCTCTACCGTAATCGATGGAAGTCGCCATATCCGAAGGACAGGCGGTCTGGCCGTACCGCTGAGACCAGCAAACGGAACTGGAGCTGCTGCGGCCGTAGCTGTTGCGTCCGCAAGAACCCCCAAACACACGTTCTATGGTAATGAGGCTAACCACTTCTGATGCCATGAATGTTCACCGCGACAAAAAGCTGATGCTCAGAACGTGGCCCGGTTTTCGGGTCTTGACCAGTACGAGCAGGCTCGTCCACTGGCGCGGCGAGCTTCAACCACTATGCCAGATCTACTCCGTTGAGATACGTCACCGCATTGGACGGCGACCTGGGTCTGCGTCTACCACTCCGCAAGTGACGGTCGTGCAGCCACAATTGCGTCGTAGGGAAGAAGAACCGCACAAACCAATTCCCCATCACTACGCAAACAAGGAGAGTCCAGAACTACCGTTTCTCTGTCTCTTTGATCCGGACACAACAGAGTGGAATCCGAGTATGCCGATCGCGACTACGATCGTACCTTGGACGATTGATTGGCTGGCTTGCTATGAGGGGTGGCTCGCTACTGGTGTTTGGACGGGGGGCGGTCGAGCACATGATGCGTAGCCTTGGACCGGTAGCCAATAGCAGCGACGAACACATACCGAGGAAGCGTTCTTCAGGTACGCTTCAACGTCGACGTATCCTCCTTTCTTGGCCTGAGGGGCGTGCATTCCGAATTCTGTCCATCGACGGAGGCGGCATCCGCGGCATCTTTCCTGCCGCGTTTCTCGCTGGATTGGAGCGGCGATGGCTGGGATCCGACTCAATATCGAGATATTTCGATCTGATCGTAGGGACCTCTACAGGCGGTATAATTGCTCTGGGACTCGCGTCAGGCTATACGGCTGCGGAACTCTGTCGTCTATATGTCGAACGCGGATGTGAGATATTTCCACCGATTCCCAACAATTGGTTCGGTGACCTGACGCGGGACTGGCGGAGGTTCTTCCAGTTATTCAAGGTCCGCTATGACCGAAAGTCGCTTGTCCGCATTCTGCGTGAGCTGTTCGGAACGCGGAAGTTCGGAGACACCAATACGCGTCTTTGCATACCATCCTTCGACGGCCGCCACGGCGAGCCGTACATATTCAAGACACCGCATCACCCCGATTACCGCCTGGATCGCCATGAATCAACGGTGAAGGTAGCCGCAGCCACGGCCGCCGCCCCGACCTACTATGCCCCTATGGAAGACCGAGGCTACAGGTTCATTGATGGAGGGGTCTGGGCCAATAACCCCGTCATGATAGCGCTTGTGGACGCACTGTCGTGCTTCGACGTTCCGCGCGAGCGGGTCCGCATACTCAGTTTGGGCTGCGGCAACCGCCCTTATACCGTCGGCAAGGTAAAGGCCAAGATGGGGGGGGCTTTCGCTTGGTATGACATCATGTACGGAGCGATGCGCCTGCAGTCGCACAACGCGATAGGACAAGCAGGCCTACTGGTTAGCCGAGACGGGATTATTCGTGTGGACGCACCAGCAGACGCGCATCGAATCGCACTCGACGACTGGTCTCGCGCAGTTACGACGCTCCCGCACGCTGCCGAGGAGTCGCTGGAGAAGTACGGAAGCCAGGTCGAATCCGGGTTTCTGCAGGGACCGGCTGCTGATTACCGACCGGTTCCCGTGGCAGTGTAAACGTGCTGCCGGCCCGCACGCCCGCCGTTGGCTGAATCTCCCCGACCACCGAGCGACTCATCCGTTGTCAATGCCACGTCTACCGGTGTAGGTTACAATCTGTGCGTTACAACTATGGCGTAAAGCGGCACGTCAGGGACGGTTCATATGGGCTACAAATCCGACATTGAGTGGACTGATGCTACCTGGAACCCCGTAACGGGTTGCACCAAAGTATCACGTGGATGTGACAATTGTTACGCAGAGCGCTTGGCAGAACGATTCCGTGGTACACGCGGACATCCATACGAGTATGGGTTCGATCTGAAGTTGCGTCCGGAACGGTTGTCCCAACCACTTTCATGGAAACGCTCTCGGAGAATATTCGTAAATTCGATGAGCGATCTGTTTCACAAAGAGATACCACCAGAATTCCTCGATCGCATTTTCGAGGTCATGGAGGCGGCCGACTGGCACACGTTCCAAGTGCTCACAAAGCGCAGCTCAATCATGAGGCGCTATCTGACACGGCGATACAAGGGAATGGTAGCTCCACGACACATCTGGTTCGGTGTCTCCGTCGAAGAACACTTGGTAACCACAAGAATCAAACACCTTCAGGCGACACCTGCCACAATTCGTTTCCTTTCCATTGAGCCGCTTATCGGTCCCGTCGGAGATATTGAACTTGACGGAATCTCATGGGTCATTGTCGGTGGCGAAAGCGGTCCTAATGCGCGACCAATGAAAGAGCAATGGGTTCTCGACATAAAGGACAACTGTGAACGGAATGGGGTTCATTTCTTCTTCAAACAGTGGGGTGGATCCACACCGAAGTCCGGTGGACGCCGACTTCAGGACACGGAATATAACGCCATGCCAGTTCTTGAGACGAACCTGCCCAAACGGAGGGTTCATGCAATTCAGTTGGCATCCTGACGAGCCACCGCCGCAGATCGAAGCACATAGCAAGGCAAAGCTGGGTCGTTATCGCGACTGCTTGCGGCGGAAGGCGGTCGACCGAATCGTTGTGTGCAGCGGGAGGGATTAACAGGGTGGCTCGGCGCGGGCGAGGAGGTCCTTGAAGGAGTAGTTGACGCTGTTGGCGCCGAAGTCCGGTTCTCGGCGGAAGGGCCAGCGAATGTAGTGGACCCGGTGGCTGTCGCCGTCAAGGAATTCGACGATCGCCAGGCGGTAGTCGTCCGGCTTGTTCAGCGAGTAGAGGATCTCGTTGCGGGTGACGGTGATGGTGTCGGCGTCGTGGACGCGGCCCTTGACCTCGATGAAACGCAGGCGGCCGGTGCCGGGGACGCCTCGGACACCAGCCGAAACAGCTCCCCGTCGCCGTCGAAGCTCCAAGGCCGCCCCTGCTCGACCACCTCCAGGCGCGCTTCGTCGTCGCGGTAGAGGATCTCGCTGCCCAACTCGCCGCCCGCCCCGCGGTAGGTGAGTTCCAGCGCGTCGGACCCGAACCAGTGCACACTCACCACCGTGACCAGGGCGTCGGTCAGAATGCGACGGACGGACGCGGTAGCTTGCAGGTCTTCCAGCTTCACGCCGGCGATGATAACAGACCCCCGCAGCGACACATGTCGGTGTCGAGTACGAACGAGGTCAGGCTCCTTCTTGGCTATTGTCGACGATCCGTCTGTTGTCGCTGATCGCCTGCTGCCACTCGTCGAAGAGCGGGTCGTCTCGGAACATCCCGAATATCTGATGCCAGGGATTGGAGCCGCCGGGCAGGTCGAGTGCTGCTATGCGCCCCCCCTGTGCCATCCGTTCGAGTATCCCGTGCCTCATCTTGGCCAATGCGGCTTCCGGCGTGTCGGCTTCCACGGCGGTCGCGAACGGTTCGCCACCCGTGGCACGGAATCGATGGTCGTCGGTGGCCTCTATCAGAATAGGAATCTTCACCGGCTCATCTCCGCGGCTCGTGACCCTCGTTGAGATTGTGCGATTATTCGTAACAGGTACAGGAGTGTGGCCACCGGTGCCACCGGTGCCGCCGGGCCGGCGCCAGTGATTCCAGTGCGCCGCGCATGTCGTGGGGCGACCCTGGCACGAAGCGTACGCGGGACCAAACGGAGGCACCTCGGCTCATGGGTGCGCGGCGGGTTCCGGGGGCTGGGGCAGGGCGCCCCGCGGGGGTTGATAGTTGGAGGACGGGGCTTCGCATACCGGGCAGCGCCAGCCGGAGGGCAGGGCTGCGAACGGGGTGCCGGGTGCCACCTGCCCCAACGGGTCACCGTACGCGGGGTCGTACTCGTTGCCGCAGGCGGCGCACGACCGGGTTCCGGAGCGCTCCTCGACCGGCGCCTCCGGCGGCGCCGCGGGGGGCGGCGGCTCATCGTCGTCGCGGTAGAAGCGGCGCGTCAGGGCTGCAAGGGAGGCCGCCAGATCGCGCTCGCGCAGCCGGCGGGCGAAGGTCAGCCAACCGGGATTGCGCCGGTCGAAACCCTCCCGATGGCGCACGGCGTAACGGCGGCGCAGGCGGGCGAAGGG
The DNA here is from genome assembly GCA_965203905.1 of Spirochaetia bacterium. GTDB lineage: Bacteria > Spirochaetota > Spirochaetia > SZUA-6 > Bin103 > Bin103. The sequence continues at coordinate 1,707,018 of CBDBDQ010000005.1, forward strand.
CAACCGCTCGTCGATGAGGGGCTGGATCGCCACCGCCACCTCGTGCCGGGTCGGGTCGTCGGTCACCGCGAAACTGAGGCCCGAGGTCACGATGGAGCGGCGCGACAGACGGGCGATCATGGTGCCGGCCAAGTCCCGTGCCTCGGGCAGGCGATCGCAGACCTGCCAGTGGAGGGCGGCGTCCACGTGGCGCACCCGCACCCCGTGGCGGCCGAGCAGCATACGCCACTCCGCGAGGTGCTCCGGTGCCACGTTCTTCAATACCAACGAGCGCCAGCAGGTGGTGAACACCGCGCCGATGCCCTGCTGCGCGGCGCGCATGCACAACTGCTCCAGGAACCGGTGCCGGAACGGCTGCGTGCCGGCGCTCAAGCCGATCCAGTACCCGGAACCGGAGTGCATCGGATGTACGCCTTCGTAGTCGCCGTACTCCGACGGCGGCAGGCGTTGACCCGCCTCCGCCGGCACCAGCCTGCTCCCCAGGCGGCCGCGGATCGCGTGCGCCAGGTCCTCCGAAGAGTGCGATGCCTCGGCTCCGGCGGCGGCGAGCGTGTCCTCGGCCGCCCGTACCGCCTCGGCCACGTACTCCGACGGCACCAGGTAGGGAAGCGTTACGCGGTCGTGGCGGCCGGGCGCACGGGGGCCGCGCCGCGGGTGGTGGTCGGCGGCGATGGCGATACGCCACGAGTCGATCTCGTCCGCCGCCAGGAAGTTGAGCAGGCCCGAGGTCAGCGGCAGCAGATCCTGGTGCGGATCGGCGACGTTGATCGCGAATGACGGGCGGGACCGGAGGCCGCTCAGGATCGACTGGATGATGCCGGCGTCCAGCCAGGGCACGCCGCGGGTGATGCCGCACGCCGCGGCTGAACTGGTGACGTTGGGATGGCCGGATGCGTCCGCCCGCTCCACCGCCAGCGGCGCCACGGCGGCACGGAAGCGGGTGACGTACGAATCCGGGATGCCGGCTACGAGCAGGTCTTGCCGATGGCCGATGGTCAGCCGGTCGCTGCCCCAGGCGCCGGAGAGTTCCGCGACCGTGCGCAGCGCCCCGGTGCCGATGATCCCGCCGGGGCACGCCACGCGCAGATCCACGCGCCCGTTCATGCCAGGGCCTCCTCGTGCCGCGCCACCGGCGCCCCCCGCGGCTGCTCGTCGAGCGTGGACACCGTCTCTGCCGTCGCAGCCGGCTCGGCACACGATGAATCGGGCGACTCAGGCGCGGCAGCGCCGGCGCTTCCCGGTGGCCCGGTCAGCGCCGGTAGCGTGGCGGTCGGGCTCACCGCCGCCGCCGCCGGTCCACCCAGCTTCGGCGGCGAAGTTCCCGTGTCGGCGGATTCTGCGAGGACCGCGGCCACCTCGGGACGGCAGGTGCCGCAGCCGGTGCCGGCGCGGGTGGCGGCGCACAGTTCCGGCAGGGTGGCGCTGCCGGCCGCCACCGCCGCGCGCAGGTCGCCGGCGCCGACGCCGTGGCAGGAGCACACCAGGCGGCCGCGCGGGGTGCCGGGCAGCCCCGCCGCCGCGGGCCGCAGGAGCTGTTCGCGCTGCTCGTCCAGTTCGGAGCCGGTCTCGATCAGCCGCCGGAACGCGGCGAACTCCGCGTTGTCGCCGATCAGCACCGCTCCCACCAGGCGGTCGTGGCGCACCACGCACTTCTTGTAGTAGCCCATGCGCCGGTCGAGCAGAGTCACCTCCTCGAAGCCGTCACCCGCGCCCTCCCCCGCGCCGGGGGCGGTGAGGCCGACCGTGGATACGGAGGTGCCGGGAATCTTCAGCACGTTGTAGGGGGGCGCATCGGCATACGCCGCCCACTCGTCGCCGGTGACGTGGCGGGCGGCCACCCGCGCCTGTTCCTGCGCGTGCTCGGTGGTGCCGTAGAGACGGCCGTTGTGCTCGGCGACATCGCCCAGGGCGTAGATCTTCGGATCGCTGGTCTGCAGGTGGGAGTTGACCACCAGTGCACGCCGCGTGTGCAGCCCGGCGGCGGTGCCGAGTTCACGGTTCGGAGCCGTGCCGACGGCTACCAGCAACAGGTCGCAGTCCAGGAGCAGGCCGCCCTCGGTGCGCACGCCGCTGACGCGCGGGGTGCCCGTGAAACTGGCCACGCGGTCGTTGAACACCAGCCGTACGCCGCGTTCGATCAGGGCGTCGCGCAGCACCTCGCTGCCGGTGGCGTCGAGCTGCCGGCCGAGCAGCAGGGACCGGTTCTGCATCACCGTCACCGCCGCCACCTGCCCGGCCAGGGCGGCGGCGAGCTCCAGCCCGAGCAGCCCGCCGCCCACGATCAGCACCCGCGAGCCGGCGCTCACCAGAGCCATCGCCGCGTGCGCGTCCTCCCGGTTGCGCAGGGTCACCACGCCCTCGCGTTGCGCCGGCAGGTCGGGCAGGCGGCGGGCGCGGCTGCCGGTGGCCAGCACCAGCCGGTCGTAGCGGTATTCCCGGCCGTTCGCGGCCCGCACGCAGTGCCGGTCGCGGTCGATGGCCGTCACCGGGGTGCCGGGATGCAGGTCCAGGTCCAGGTCGGCGAGTTCCTCGGGCGTGGTCAACTGCAGCTCCGGCCAGCGCCGCCGGCCGGCCAGGTACTCGACCAGCAGCACGCGGTTGTAGAACAGCTCGCGCTCGGCGCTGAACACCCGGATCCGGTCGTGCCGGTTGTGCGCGCGATACTCGCGCACGAACGCCAGCGCCGCCGGTCCCGCGCCCACCACGCACACCTGCCGCGGCGTCGTGGCCAGCGGCCGGACCGCGACGGCGGTGTACTTGAAGTCGGGCTCCATGGAACGGGGATCGACGCGCGGGCTGGTCACGTTGTTGGCGCGCCCCGAGTCCCCGCGCGGGGTATCGGTGCGGCCCCAGTGCATCGGCACGAACACCACCCCCGGCTTGATCGCGTCCGACAGCCGCGCCGGCACCCGTATCGCCCCGTACCGGCTGGCGATCTCCACGGTACGGCCTTCCCGCACGCCCAGGCGGGCGGCGTCGTCCGGGTGCAGTTCGGCGAACGGGCGCCGCTCGTGCTGGCCGAGCCTGGCCACCTTGCCGGTGCGGGTCATGGTGTGCCACTGGTCGCGCAGGCGGCCGGTGGTGAGCACGAACGGAAAGTCCGCGCACGGCGGCTCGCCGGGATCCTGCTCCGCAACCGCGTGCAGCCGGGCGCGGCCGCTGGCGGTGGCGAAGCGCCGATCGGTGAACAGCCGCTCGGTACCGGGATGGTCGGCGGCGGGACACGGCCACTGGATGCTGCCGAGCTGCAGCCGGGGGTAGTCGATCCCCGTCATGTCGAGCGCCGTGCCGGCGGTGAGCCGGGTGTGCTCGGCGAAGATCTCCGCTTCCGAACGGTAGGCGAACGCCTCCTCCCAACCCATGCGGCGGGCAAAGTCGCACAGGATCCACACGTCGGGCCGCGCCTCGCCCGGCGGCTCCACCACCTTGGGCAGGTGGGTCACGCGGCGCTCCGAGTTGGTCATGGTGCCCTGCTTCTCCAGCCAGCCGGCGGCCGGCAGCACCACGTCGGCCCAGGGCAGCGAGTGAGAGCGGGAGGAGATGTCCTGCACCACCACGAAGCGGGCGCGTCCGAGCGCCGCCTCGGCGCGGCGCACGTCGGGCATGCTTACCACCGGGTTGGTGCATATGATCCAGATCGCCTTGAGCGTGCCCGCCTCCAGGGCGCTGAACATCTCGGTGGCGGTCAGACCCGGCCTGGCCGGCACCTGCTCCACCCCCCACAGCGCAGCCACCGCGCGCCGGTGCGCCGGGTTGGCGAGGTCGCGGTGCGCCGGCAGCATGGTGGCCAGCCCGCCTACCTCGCGCCCGCCCATGGCATTGGGCTGGCCGGTGAGGGAGAAGGGACCGGAGCCGGGCTTGCCGATCTGGCCAGTCAGCAGCGACAGGTTCAGCAGCGCCAGGTTCTTGTCGACGCCGGCGGCGCTCTGGTTCAGGCCCATCGCCCACAGCGACAGGAAGGTGGGCGCGGAGCCGATCATCTCTGCGGCCCGCTCCAGGTCGGCGCGTGCCACCCCGCACGTCGCCGCGGCCAGGTCCAGGTCGACGCCGGCGAGCTGGCGCGCCACCTCGTCCCAGCCCTCGGTGTGGCGCTCCAGGAACGGGCGGTCGACGAAGCCCCCGTCCAGCAGGCAGCGGGCCAGCGCCAGGTAGCAGGCGACATCGCTGCCGGGATTGATCTGCAGGTGCAGGTCGGCTATGGAGCAGCTCTGGGTGCGGCGCGGGTCGACTACGATCACCCGTGTCTCCGGGTCGCTCTGCCGGCGCGCCTCGATGCGCTGGAACAGGATCGGGTGGCACCAGGCCGGGTTGGCGCCGGCGATCAGGAAGCAGCTCGCGCGCTCGATGTCGGCGTAGGCGATCGGCACGCTGTCCTCGCCCAGGGCCAGCTTGTAGGCGGTGACCGCGGTGCTCATGCACAGCCGCGAGTTGGTGTCGATGTTGTTGCTGCCGATGAAGCCCTTCATCAGCTTGTTGGCGACGTAGTACTCCTCGGTGAGGAGCTGGCCGGAGACGTAGAACGCCACCGACTCGGGGCCGTGGCGGTCGATCAGGGCGCGAAAGGTGGCGGCGACCCGGTCCAGGGCGCGGTCCCAGGTGGTGCGCGTCAGCGGTTGCGCGCGGCTGCCGCGCAGCAGCGGATACCGCAGGCGGTCGTCGGTGTCGGCGACCGTGTGATGCAGGTTGAGTCCCTTGGCGCACAGCCGGCCCCGGTTGGCCGGGTGCGCGGCGTCGCCGCGCAGGGTCAGGCGGCCGTTGCCGTGGCGGGTGACCTCGATGCCGCAGCCCACGCCGCAGTACGAGCAGGTGGTCTTGAAGCTGCGATCCACGGCTGCCTTCAGTACACGTCGCGCTGATAGCGGCGCGCCCGCTTCAGGCTCATCAGGTAGTTGGCGGCAGCGTCCGCGGAGCGGCCGCCGTGGATGGCGATCACCTGCCGCAACGCCTCGTCGACGGCCGGCGCCATCCGCTCGGCGTCCCCGCACACGTACAGGTGGGCGCCCTCCTCCAGCCAGCGGAACAACTCGGCGCCCTGTTCGGAGATTCGGTGCTGGACATACACCTTGTGCCCCTGATCGCGCGAGAAGGCGGTGGTGAGGCGGGTGAGGGTGCCGTCGCCCAACCACGCCTCCAGCTCGTCGCGATAGAGAAAATCGGTGGCGCGGTTCGGGTTGCCGAAGAACAGCCAGCTCCGCGCCCCGGCGCCGGCACGCGCCTGCCGCTCCTGCAGGAAGCCACGGAACGGCGCGATGCCGGTGCCGGGGCCGATCATCACGATGGGAGCCAGATCGTCGTCCGGCAGGCGGAAGTTGCGGTTGACGTGCAGGTACACCTGGACGGCCGCACCCGGGTGGGTACGCAGGCCGAGGAAGGTGGAACACACGCCGTCGCGCGCACGCCCGGCGGCGACCCAGTGCACCATGGCGACGGTCAGGTGAATGGCATCCGCGGCGGCCAGCGGGCTGGAGGCGATCGAGTAGAGCCGCGGCCGCAGCGGAGCCAGTGCCGCCACCAGCTCCTGCGCGTTCAGCACGCCGGTGGCGGCGTCGCGCAGCAGGTCGAGCACGTCCACGCCGCCGCCGGCGCGCTCGGCCGGCATGCCCAGCCGCTCGGCCAGGGCGGCCCGCGGCCGGGTCAGGTCACAGCAGCGCAGCAGCGCCTCGCGCAGCGGTTGCCGGCTGCCGCCGTGCTCGACCGGCTCATCGGCGGCGCAACCGGCGGCGGCGAGTACCGCCTCCACCAGTGCCGGGTGGTTGCACGGCAGCACCCCGAGCGCGTCGCCCGGCCGATAGGCGATCTGCGAGCCGCCGATATCGAGAGCGACGTGGCGGATGTCCTTCACCGAGTCCGCTCCGGTGAGCGTGCGGCACTCCCGCAGCGACGCCCGGAATGGCTGGGCAGCGTCGTAGCCGGCGCCGGGATCGGGCTGCGCGGCGTCCGCCTCCGGCTCGGACAGCGCCCCGGCGAGCCCGGCGACCTGCGCGCTCCCGTTCCCGGTGCCACCGGGTGCGCCGGTGGCGCCCGCGGCCGCCGGCCAGCGTTCCTGCCAGCCGGCGAACGAGTCCAGATCCACGTCGCAGTCGGTGCACTCGCACAGACGGGTGCCGCCGAGGGCGGCCAGACGTTGATCCAATACGTGGCCGAATGCGCAGAAGTGCTGGTAGCTGGAATCGCCGAGCGCCAGCACCGCGAAGCTCACCTCGGCGAAGCTCGGCGCCTCCTCGCGGTTCAGTTCCGCCCAGAGCGGCTGGGCCGCATCCGGGGGTTCACCGTCGCCGTAGGTGCTGGCGATCACCAGCAGCGTGCCGGCGCCGGCCAGCGCCTCCGGCGACGCCTCGGCGGCGTCGATCACGCGCGCCGCGAAGCCGCGCGTGCGCGCCTGCTTGGCGGTCTTGCGCGCCAGCGACTCCGCGGTGCCGGTCTGGCTTGCGTACAGCACCGCCAGGGGCAGGGTCGGCGCCGCCACGGCCGGCGTTCGCCCGGCGCCGGCGAGGTCGGCACCGCTGAGCATTCCCGCCAGGTAGCCGTCCAGCCAGATCCGCTGCGCGACACTGAACGGCGCCTGCTCCGACACCAGGCCGAGCGCCGGGTCCTGGTTCGAAACTGCCGGCCGGCGGGCGACCCCGGTGCGTCGATTTTCATCGTTTTCGGTGTCACGGAGTGGCCGTGCTGCCTCAACTGCCATGGATCGGCGCTCCTGCCGGGACTCCCGGCGCCGCGGCCGTGCGGGTAGCATCTGCCTCGCCGGCAAGGTGCGTCACGGCGGCGACGCCCTGGCGGCGAATGAACTCGTTGAAACTCTCCCCGGCCCGCCGGTGAGCCTGGTAGGCGCGCATCACCCGGGTCAGGAGCGCCGGCAGTTGTGCCACCGGGACCGCCCGGTACGCCTCTTCGGCGAGCGCCTGCTCCTGATCCATGCCGCCGCCGAACAAGACGTTGTAGGCCTCCACCGGCTCGCCGTCATGGGTCGTTCCGACACCGAGCAGGCCGATGTCGCCGCAGTAGTGCTGGGCGCAGGAGTTGGGGCAGCCGGTCAGGTGGATGTTGATCGGGCCGTCGAGCGGCACGTTGCGTTCCAGGTGGCGGGCCAGGGCGACGGCGGCGCCCTTGGTGTCGGTCATGGCGTACTTGCAGCCGGCGTTGCCGGTGCACGCCACGGTACCGGCCGCGTAGCTCGACGGCGACGCGCTCAGCCCGATCTGCTCCAGCGCCGCCGCCAGCGCGGTGGTGTCACGGTCGGCCACGTGCGGAATCAGCGGATTCTGGAACACGGTAAGGCGCAGCTCGCCCGCCCCGAACCGGTCCGCCAGGTCCGCCAGCGCCGCCATCCGGTCACCGGACAGCCGGCCGCCCGGTACGCCAGCCCCCACCCAGTTGCGACCGGGCTGGCACTGGCGGTGCACGCCGACGTGCGCGCCGCGCAGCACCGGTTTCGGTTCGGCGCACTGCTCGAGCGGCAGGCGCCGCAGCGCCGCGCCGAGCAGCGCCTCGGTCTCCGCTACGAACCGCTCGATTCCCCAGCGCTCCAGCACGTACTTGAGGCGTGCGCGCTTGCGGTTGGTGCGGTCGCCGGCGGCCGCAAACACGCGCAGCATCGCCGCGACCACCGCGACGCACTCCTCCGGCGGCACCACGATTCCGGCGTCGTGGCCGAAGCTGCCGTGCCCGGTGATGCCGCCGAGCAACACGCGGAAGTACACGCCGGGCGCCAGTTCCGCGCCCGGCTCCGCGGCCTGTTCCGGGACCCGCACCGCGCGCAGGGCGATGTCATTGGTGGCCCCGGCCACGCTCACCTGGCCGCCGCTGTCGAATGCCACGTTGAACTTGCGCGGCAGCCCGTACAGGTCGCGGCTGTGGAGGATGTAGTGATGCAATGCGCGCGCCTGCGGGCGCACGTCGCACAGCTCCTGCGGGTCGAAGCCGGAGGTGGGCGTGGCGGTGACGTTGCGGATGTTGTCGGCTCCCGCCCCGCGCGAGGTGAGGCCGAGATCGTACAGGCCCATCAGCAGGTCGGGGGCATGGCCGGCGGCCACCTCGCGCAGCTGCAGATTGCCGCGCGTGGTCAGGTCGGCATAGCCCCCGGCGTACTCGGCGGCGAGTGCGGCCAGGCCGCGCAGTTGGCGCGAGCTGATCTGATTTGCCGGGATGCGCAGCCGGCACATGTACCCATCCTGCGCCGGGGCGGTGTGGAACAGGCCGTGAAACTTGTAGCGGAACACGTCATCCGCTTCCGGGAACCGCTCGTGCGCCGCATTGGCCACCACGGTGTCCCAGATGTCGAGCGGGTTGCGCTCGTGCTTGATCCGTTCCTCCCGCGACAGCTCGTCGACCGGTACGCCGTGTACCAGCGCCGCGTCCTGCGCCCCCGGCGACTCCCGCCGCCGCAGGGCGCCGGCAAACAGCTCTTCGAGATAGCGGCGCTGTTCGTCGGTGAACGGTGCCGCCGCGGGCGTTCCGGGAGCGGCGCCGTCGATCGAGGCCACGGTTACGCGGCGCTCGGGGCGACTTCGAGCCGTGCCCGGCGCAGCCGCTCTTCCATCTCTGCGCGCGCCTCCACCTCGGCCGCCGGGGAGAAGCGCACCAGCAGCGTCAGCGAAGAGGCGCAGACCACGACGACCCCCAAGAGCAGCAGCGCCTGGGGCCATGGCAATCCCTCCATTCGGAACAGCAAGCCCGCGGCCACCGCACCGGCGTTGCCGCCCGCACCGACGATGCCGGCCACCGAGCCGAGCGCCTTGCGGTTGATGAACGGCACCACCGAGTAGGACGCTCCCTCCGACATCTGCACGAACATGCTGAACGCCACCAGGGTGACGATCGCCACCGGGAGCACCGCCATGCGCGAGAACAGGATCAGGGCCAGCCCCTCGCCTGCCAGCACCACGCCGAGAAAGGCCACCCGGCCCTTCAGGCCCCACTTCCTGCCGGCGCGGTCGCCGAACACGCCGCCCAGGGTGCGGGCGAAGATGTTCATCAGCCCGAACAGCCCGGCGACGATCCCGGCCGCCTTCAGTCCCAGGTCGAAGTAATCCCTGAAGTACAGGGCGGCGATGTTGTTGACCGTGAGCTCGATGCCGAAGCACGCGCCGTAGATCACGAACAGCACCCATACCCGCCGGTCGCGCGCCGCCAGCAGGAACGACCCCTTGGCCTGGCCGGCGCTCGCCATGCGCCGCGCGGCGCGCAGCTCGCGGTAGTTGCCGTCCACCGTGTCGGTGGTCAGGAACCAGTACAGCACCCCGGTAACGAGCATGGCGATGCCGGGCACCACCATCGCCAGGCGCCAGCTGATGGCGTCGGTGAATCCCAAGGCAACGAACAGGGCGAAGATCAGCGGCATCGCCATCTGCGTGACGCCGCCGCCGAGGTTGCCCCAGCCGGCCGTGGTGGCGTTCGCCGTGCCGACCACGTTGGGTGCGAAGGTCATCGAGGTGTGGTACTGGGTGATGACGAAGCTGGCCCCGACCGCGCCGATCGCCAGCCGGAACAGCAGGAACGAGGTGTAGCTGTTCGCCAAGCCGATGCCCATGACGGGAAGCGCGCCAAGCAGCAGCAGCCAGGTATAGGTGATGCGCGGCCCGAAACGGTCGCACACCCAGCCGATCACCAGCCGTGCGACGACCGTGATCGCCACCGAGGCGATGATGGTGTTGCCGATCTGGGCCTGGGTGAGCGCCAGTTCCTCGCGCACCACCGCCATCAGCGGCGCGATCCCGAACCAGCCGAAGAAGCACAGGAAGAACGCGAACCAGGTCGTATGGAAGATGCGCATGGCCGGTTTCCGGTAGTTGAACAGGTCGATGCGCGTGGCCTTCGCGATCGCCAGAGAGGGGGAGTCGGACAACGGGGACCTCCGAGGAGCCGTTTTGTTGCCTACCCATAGGCAAGACCCGTGCCATTGCCCTTGCAGCGCCCCATCGGCCTCAGGCGGCCTTTTGAGAAATACAAAAACGTATGTTAGCGGATTATCAGATACCTATTTGTAGTTTTTGATGTATCACGTTACTCAAGTGTAGGTTTTGGTTCACTGTGCAACCAGGCCGACCCGGTGGATGCGACCAGAGCGTTGAGAGAAGCCGTCAAGGCGATACAGGAACGACAGTCGGCGGCGCGCCGGTCGCGCGGCGCCGTGTCTCACGTGGTTGATGTGTTTTGAGGATTGCTCAACATGCTGATGATATGCTTGGCCAAATGGTCGGAGATTTCGCGGTGTCGGGGTACTGGTTGGGGAACGCCGGTCTTCGGGTTACGGTACCAATCGTGCTTGGCGCCGTGTCTCACGAGTATGCAGCCCGCCTGCTCTATCTCTCGGATCAGGTCGCGTCGTTTCACGACACAACGAGTTCGTCCACCTTGCGAACACCAGCAACAACGCCGACGCTCAAGTCGCGATAGAGGTCCCGCAGGTGCTCCTTGAGGTCGGCCAAGGTCTCACCCTGACTCCAGTAATCGGGGTAGTCTTGGAGATAGCCGATCCAGATGCCGTCCGCTTGCCAGTACACGAATTTCACTGTTGTCATCGCCGGAGTCCTTGCACACTGCTCAGTTGGATACGCTCGGGGCTGTCCCTCACTAGGGATCTTGGAAACGTCTCTCCGTCGTCGGTCAATAGCATCACAGGACTATCGTCCGATCATAGCACACGGACGCGGAATCCGTTGCGCGGCGCAAGCAGCAGGGAGGTCGGCGAGATACGGGGTCGGCGTGACGGTGGTGACCGGCGTACCGGAGACGTGAGGCGTCAGTCGTCGCGGAGGGCGTGGTGTTCGGACCAGAGGCGCAGCGCCAGGGCGAAGTCGCGCTCGCGCAGCGCTACCAGGGCGCGCACCGCGAGCGACTCGGGACAGCGGTGCAGGGAGCAGGCGCGCTCGGCGGCGGCGCGCGCCGGTGCGGTGTGTCCGGCGCTGAGCGCCGCGCGCGCCCGCTGCCGCAGGCCGGCCGCGCAGCGTTCGATGAGCAGGACCTGCCGCAGGTCGGTGTGGCACCGGTGGCACTCGGGCCCGCCGCGATGGCGGACGCCGCAGGTGGGGCATCGCTGCACGCGCTACTCCAGGTAGAACAGGATTTCTTCCAGGTCCCGCGTGGCTACGGCGGCGCGCTCGGTATCGCCGGCATTCGCAGCATCGCGAAGATCCTCCATCAGGTTGACGATCTCCTCCTTGTCTTCATCCGGGGCTTTTGCCAGGACCGCTTCCGCCCGCCTCAGCAGGTCGCGGATCTCGGGCGGTAGTTCCGGTGCGCCCGCCAGTTGCGGGGCATCGGCTGCGTCCGGCTCCGTTTCCGCGCCCCAGCGGGCGCTGATCCGCTCTTGCGAGGCGTCGAGCGCCTCCTCCGTGGAGCGGCCGATCGCCTGCTCGATCACGCCGCGGATCTCGCGGCCGGTGGCCCGCTCCACGGCGTGCACGCTCAGGATGCCGTCCAGGTCCAGGTGGTAGGTGAACAGCAGGCCGCGGTCGCGAGCTCCCTGCTGGCTGTTCAACCCCTCGAACAGGAAGGTGCCGATCTCGACGTTCTGCAACGCGTCCGCGTCCTCCCCCTGATACACCTTGATCTCGGCGGACGGCTGATTCTCGTACACCGTGTAGAACGCCTCGGTGTGGGTGGCAGGCAGCTTCGCGTTGCGCCGGATCAGCGGCACGAACTGATGCGCGTAGGGACGCCCGTCGAGTTCACCCAGGATGCTGGTGCCGAACGTGTAAGGCGTGATGTCGACCAGCACGGCCGGCATGTCCAGACCCATTTCGATGCCCGCCTGCACGCCGGCCCCCAGCGCCACGCACAGCTCCGGGTTCACTTCCCCGTGCGGCTCCTGTCCCAGGCGCTCGGCCAGCAGTTGGGAGACGCGCGGAATGCGGGTCGATCCGCCGACCAGCAGAATCCGGTCCAGCTCGTTCGGGCGCACCGCCGCGTCATTGAGTGCGGTGGTGACGGCGCGCATGGTGCCGGCCAGCAGCTCCTCGATGGCGCCCTCGAAGTCGGTGCGGCTCCACTCCCATGACAGGTGCTTCACGGCGCCGTCCACCGTGGCCACGTGATCTTCCTCGACCAGCACGTACGGCTGCCGGGAGAGTTCGACCTTCGCCTGTTCCGCGGCCCTGCGCAGCCGCGCCTGCAGCACGCGGTCGTCGCGTGCGCCGTCGAGCCCGGCATCCGTCTCCAGGTGGTCGTTGATGCGATCCAGGATCAGCGCGTCGAAGTCGTCGCCGCCGAGGTGATTGTCGCCGCTCGTAGCCAGCACTTCGACCACCCCGCTCTCGATCTTCACCACCGACACGTCGAACGTGCCGCCGCCAAGGTCGTACACCAGAATCTTGCGTTCCCCGTCGTCGCCGCCGTGGTAGGCGAGGGCGGCCGCGGTGGGTTCGTTGATGATCCGCACCACCTCCAGGCCGGCGATCCGGCCCGCCTCGCGGGTCGCCTGCCGCTGGGCGTCGGTAAAGTAGGCGGGCACGGTGATCACCGCCTTGCGCACCGGACGTCCGAGCGCACCGGCCGCCCGCTCCTTGAGCGCCTTCAGGATGAACGCCGATATCTCCTGCGGGCTGTACGCTTCCGATCCCATGCGCACGCGCGTGTCGGAGCCCATCAGCCGCTTGATCGAGCGTACCGTCCGTTCCGGGGCTACCGCATACTGGTTGCGCGCCTGGTGTCCCACCACGATCGCTCCCGCGTCGTCCAGGCCCACGCACGAGGGCAGGATCGCGTCGTCATCCGTGCCGACGATCCGTGGCGCGGCGCCGGCGATGATCGCCACCTCCGAGTTGGTGGTGCCCAGGTCGATGCCGATCACCGGCTCACGATCGGCTGCCATCAACCCGCTCCCTCCGTTCCCTGCAGGCGGTTGACCGCCACTTCGGCCAGGCGCAGCACCGCGCCGTCGCGCACGAAACCACTGACGAATTCCTCCACCACGACCCCCTCTTCCTGCTGCTTGGACCGGCGTGTCTCCACGGCGTGCATGGTGCGGGCATCGAACCGCGCTCCCACCGCGGACCCGCCGCGCACGCCGAACTGCGCCAACATGCGGTCGCAGCGCCTGATCGCAAGCTCGTAGCCCTCGATCACCCCGGCGATTCCGGGCTCCATGCGGCGCCACAGCTTGCGCGCGCCCTTGCGCCGCCGCTTCCTGCCCTTGCTGCCGGCGCTCCGCAGCCGCGCCGCAGCGTCGCGGCCGCGTACCAGGGCGTCTCGCAGCTCCAGAACCGGCAGCAGACAGCGATTCTCGGCCGCGCGGGCGACCCGCTGTTCGAAGGCCGCCAGTTCCTCGTCGCGGCGTTCCAGCACGCGATCGATCGCTTCGTAGCGGGCCGCGGCGCTGGTCAGCTCGCGCCCCGCCCGTGACTGCTCCCGGTTCTGCAGCCGCACCTCCTGCCGCAGCGCGGCGAGCTCCGAGAACAGGGTGTGCAGGTCACAGGGCGGGGCGCCACGATCTGCCTCCTGCTCGGCCGCTTCCTCCGGCGCGGCGTCCAGTTCATCCAGCCACTGCGTGAACTGTTCCAGCGCCTGCCGCTTCCAGTCGCCGTGGCTGCGCTCGGTCTGCGCCACCGCGTCCAACCGCACGCCGTTCACTGCGTCAGCCCTTCCGCCGCCAGCAGCGCCTGCAGGCCGGGCGCCTTGCGAGCCCCCGTGCGCGCCTGCACCAGGGCCTCCAGCGCCAGCTCCCAGTCGCTGTACGCCGCGATCCCGAACAGGGCGGTCCGCACCCGCGAGCGGTCATCCTGCAGCGCCTCGTAGGCGGCCGTGACGCGCTGGAAGCGCTCCGGATCGCGGCTCGGGGGGTGACGGCGGATCAAGGCCAGGTAACGCTGCCGTATCTCCTCCTGGCTGGCGCCCGGGGCAAGATCCAGGGTCAGGTAGTGGGCCAACATCAACATCGCTCCTTGCCGGCGCCGCCGGCGTCATCCCTGGTATACAGCAAGGCGTCCAACTCCGGCGACAGTGCCGCGCGCCGCGCGTGAGTCCCACACCAGGTGGCCAAGTCGTCGAGTATCCGTCCGACCGCTCCGTCGCCGCGTACGGCGTGCGCGGTCTCGGTCATGATCTCCGGCGCCGCGCCGCGCAGTCCCGCGCTGTCGATCATCGCTTCCAGGCGATCCAGTATCACCAGGGTCTCATCTTCCTCGAACAGCAGCCCCTGCCCGCGCCGATCCAACCGTCCATTGCGCGCGGCCCTGCTCAGCGCCGCCCGGAACTCCCGCGGCGACGGCCCGGTCTCCGTCTCCTCCGCGGGCTCGTCCAGGCCGGCATCCCCGGCATCTTCGGCGGCCTCGGGATCTTGCAGACCTCCCAGGATCCGATCCAGCATCCCCGGCGCACCCAGATCTTCGATTATCTCCCGCAGATCCTCGAACGACGGAACCATCCGCTCCAGCGACTCGAAGTCGAACTGCTGCAAGGCCTGCCGCAGCGGCTGGTCCACCAGGGGGGCGAGGCGCTTCGCCGCCTCACGCAAGCGCCGGCGCCCGGGGGCATCGGCGTGCTCGACGACCTCGAGCAAACGTGTCGCATCGTAGTCCTCGCGCTCTTCGTAGCGGATCACCGCGAGGTAGAACCGCAACAGGGGGTCGTGATCGGTCGCACGGCCACCGCGCAGACGGCGTTCCAGCTCGTCGCGAACGGTCTTGCGTCCCTCGCAGGCAAGCAGCGTGTCGAAGCAGGCGGTCAGGCGATCGCCGTCGAGGCGCGCCAGCAGCGCCTGCCACCACCGGGTCAGGACCGGAGCGACCCGCAGACTCCCGTACAGGATGCGGCAGTCGGCCGGCAGGTCGGCCACCAGCTCCAGCGCTTCATCCGGGTCGAGCCGGGCGATGGCACCGGCGGCCCGGGCCAGAACCTGGCGCAACGCGGAGGCGATGCCCGGATCGACGTTCTTGACGTTGCGATTCTCCCCCAGGTCATGAATCGCCACCGCCAGCGTCCGGAGCCGCGCCGCCGGCGCCAGCGGCTCCAGGAGCGGGGCGGCTACCGCTTCGACACCCGCACCGGCCTCGGCATCGGCGCCGGCCCGGACCAGTTCCAGGAGCAGGCGCTTGACCCGCAGGATCGGCTCCAGCCGCGGCCGCCGCAGGTCGGCGGCGCGCGCCAGATCCCGCGCCGCGAGCGGGAATCTGCCGCGCTTGCGGCTCTGATCGGCGGACTTGAGAAAGCCGATCGCCTGCAGGTCGAGGATGCGGTCGTCGTAGGGGGCGCGCCGGAGCGCCTCGCCGAGCGCCGCCTCGGCACGCCGGTAGGCGTTGCGGGCGTAGTGCTGGGTCGCCAGCTCCAGCCACGGTTCGGGGGCGTCGGGGTAGCGTGCCGCCAGCTCCTGCAGGATGGCGCTCAGCCGGCCTTCGTCAGCCGTCGGGTTCCGGCGCAACAGGTCGAGCAGGAAGTGATAGCCGGTGGTGGATTGCGGATCGGCGGCCAGGCTGGCCAGCATCAGGTCAACCAGCACCAGGTCGGGGTCCTGGGGGGGCGTGCCGAGCAGAGAGGCGACGTGCCGGGTCTCGTCAGCGTCGAGGCCGTACCGGTGAATCCCCGCTTCGGCACCGCTCCGGGCGAGCGATTCGAGCACCCACCCGCGGGCCAGCGGCTGATCTTCCGGGCACGGGAACGGCACGGACAGGTTGTCGAGGTACATCACCGCGGCGCTCGGATCCCAGATTTCGCCGGGGTCGGCGTGCTGGAGCAGCAGGGTGGCCTGCGTCGTGATGCTGATGAAGTACTCCTCCGGCACCGTCTGCGCCGCGACGTCGAAGAAAACGGATACCGGCACCGAGCTCTCGAAACATGCCCGCGCCGCGATCATCAGCAGGTCGATCCGCGCCGCGAGGGGATTCTCGGGGTAGACGACGTCCGCGAGGCTGACCAGGTGCCGCACGATCTGAGGCTCGGCGCCGCGGTGCAGCGCCTGGTGCAGCCTGGCGGCCATGGCCGCGACCAGCGCGTCATCGGTGCCGAGCGCCTGCTGGACCGCGGCCGGGCCCGTCACCTCGCCGCCGGCGGCGCAGCGCTTGAGCTCGGCCACCGTGCCGCTGAGCGCGAATCCCTCCGGCAGCAGGCGGGCGGCGCGCTCGAGGCCGCGGTCGTCGCCGGCGCAGAAGCTCGCCATCGCCTTGCAGAACGTCCGCCAGGGGGCATAGGGCGAACGCCGCGGAATGCCGTCCAGGAGACCTGCCGCGCATTCCCAGTCCCCGCGGTCCATGGCTTCGACGCTGCGTTCCACCGGCGCCGCGTCGCGCCGCAACGGGTGGTCGGCCGGGAGAGATTGCAGCGGCTTCCAGCAACGGTCGATCACCACCCGGTCAGCCACTACCCGTGCGGCCGTGTCCAGCGGCGGCCGGGTGCCGAGATACTCGGCATAGACCGCCGCCGCCTCGCCCCCGTCCAGGCAGCGCAGATAGCGGACCAGGTCAGGCTCCGACAGGTCCTGAACCGCGATCGCCGCCTGCTGCTGACCGGCGCGGTCGCGCATGGCGGCCGCCTCCCCGGCCAGGCCCTTGCGGGCCAACTCGCGCGCGCGTTCGACGCAGGCGCAGAACAGCCACAGGGGCAGCTCACCGGAATCACTCCCCTGACGCGGCACGCGCCGGAGCAGCTCCAGCGCCTTGCGCGGGTTGCCCTCGTCCAGGTCTTGGCGGGCCTGCGCGAGCAGGCGCTCGGGCGGCAGACGCTGTTGCGGGGAACGCTTCTTCTTGCGGTGCTTCGCACGCCGCTTAGCGCGCATGCCGAAAGTGTCGCACCATTGCCCCGGCTCTGTCTCCGGCGGGCTCCGCCCCGCAAACCGCCCGCAACCGCCCGCACCGGCTGCCGATCAGTACCTGCCGATGGCGGAGAAGTCGAGTTCGATGATCGGTTGCTCGGCCCCTTCCGGGGAGCTGAAGACGATGAAACCGAGGTCGGCGAGTCGGATGAGCTCGCGGCGGAAGGTGCGCGGGGTGACGGAGCGATACGCGGATCTGACGTAGGGCGACGCCATCAGGTGCGCCAGCGAGATCTGTTTCGACGGCTTTTCGGCAAAGGGATCGTCCGGCTCTGTCTCACTGAGCAGGAAAGTCAGCAGGCGGTACTCCCGGTCGTTGAGGATCCGGCGTCGCTTACCCGCTCTCCGGTTGTACGCCCGCAACATGGTGGAGCGGTACACCAGCCGGTTCAGCTTGGTCTTGATGAAGTTGTTGATGCCGCCGAGTTCCGCGGCAAAGCCCTTGAGGGCGAAGTTCACGAACGGCGAGACGTGGAACGGCTGCGACGTGCGGCACTCCTGGAGACGCATCTTGTACTCGTCGCCGTTACGGTAGAAGTAGTTGGACAAGCCGTAGAAGCCATGCACGTTGTAGCCATCCTGGTACAGCATCGCGGCCTCCACCAGCCGCGAGACGCGGCCGTTGCCGTCGCCGAACGGATGGATGGTGACCAGGAAGAAGTGACCGAGGAGCGCGCGGATCACCGGGTGCTCGCGTAGCATCCTGGCGGAACTGACGAACGCCACGAACCCCTCCATCAACTGCGGGATGTCCTCGGGTGGAGCACCACGATGCACCCCGCCGAGCGCGGGTGTTCCGGCGACCACACGGTGACGACGAAATCTACCGGGTACGTTGTCCTTCTCGTCGGAATCGCGAGTCATCAACCGATGCATCTGCAGGATGTCCTCCAGTTGCAATGGCCGCTTGCCGCTTTCGAATCTGGACCGGACCCAGTCCTGCGCGTTGCCCGCGTTCCTGATCTGCACCTGCTCGCGCGTCCGGCTCCGTACGGTGTCGCCGCCATCCAATGACTCCGCCACCTGCTCCTCGGATAGCGGATTGCCCTCAAGAGCGGTGGTTCCGTGTACCGCACGCACGCGATTGAGCCGGTCGAGCTGGTCGCGCCAGTCCCGCGGCAACATGAGGTTGTAGGCCGTCCCTCGGTACGCTTCGATCGTGATCAACAGCGTGGGGTCATCGATCTCTAACCGGTAATCGAACTCGAACCGCTCCCAATCCATCGCCACTATGACCTATTATTTGACCGCGTTTTCGACCAGTCAATTATCTGTATAATATATAATTAATAGTAGTACCGTCAATTACTTGACGACTTGCTTGACACCTTCCTTGACGTGTTCGTGTCCGCATTCGAGGCGGTCCGGGGGCGTCAGCGGGACTGGTCGGCGGCCTGGGTGAACCGGGGGACCACCTCCAGCACCCGGTCCACGGCGGCCTCCCAGAAGGCGGGGCGGGTCAGATCCTCGCCCAGGTGCCGGTGCGCCAGCTCCTCGCAGGTCATGGAGCCGGTGTCCCGCAGCAGGCGGGCGTAGGCGGCGGCGAAGCCGGGGCCCTCGGCGCGGGCACGTGCCGAGAGGCCGTTGCTGAACAGGTACCCGAACACGTAGGGGAAGTTGTAGAAGGGCATGCCGGTGAGGTAGAAGTGCAGCTTCGAGGCCCAGAACAGCGGGTGATAGCCATCCGCGGCCAGCCCGTCGCAGTAGGCCTCGCGTTGCGCCTCCACCATCAGCTCGTTCAGCTCGTCGGCGGTCAGCGGCCCGCGCTCGCGGCGCTCGAAGAAGGCCACCTCGAACAGGAAGCGCGCGCGCAGGTTCATCATCATCGCCACCGCCTCGTCGCCGATGTTGCCGAGCAGCGCCAGCTCCTCCTCGCCGTCGGCGGCGTCCAGCGCGGCGTCCATGATCAGGGTCTCGCAGAAGGTGCTGGCGGTCTCGGCCAGGGCCATCGGGTAGCCGGTGGCGAAGTAGGGCCGCTCGCGCAGCAGCCAGGCGTGGTAGGCGTGGCCGAGCTCGTGGGCCAGCGTCGACACGCCGCCGAAGGTGCGGCCGAAGGTCATGAAGATGCGCGTCTGCCGGCTCAGCGGCAGGTCGGTGCAGAAGCCGCCGGCGGCCTTGCCGGGGCGATCCTCCACCTCGATCCAGCGTTCGCCGAAGGCATGCCGGGCGAACTCGCCGAGGTCACCGCCGAAGGCCGCGAAGCGCTCCACGATGTAGTCGGCGGCGGCGCCGTAGTCGAAGGGCCGCTCGTTGCGCGAGACCGGCGCCACCAGGTCGGCCCAGCGCATCCGGTCCACCTCCAGGAGCCGGGCCTTGGACTCGAGGTAGGGCAGCAGGCGGGCGCTGCGAGCCGCGATCGCCTCCCACATCGCATCCAGGGTCTCGCGCTGCAGGCGGTTGAGATGCAGCGGTTCCCACAGGATGGTGTCCCAGCCGCGGCCGGCGTAGAGGCTGAGGCGGAAGCCGGCCTGGCTGTTGAGCGTCATCGCGGCCAGGTCCTGCACCTCGCGCCAGGCCTCCTCCATGCCGGCGAACGCGACCGCGCGCACCGCCCGGTCGGGGTCTTCCAGCCGGTGCACCAGTTGCCCCATGGAGAGGCTGCGCCGCTCGCCGTCGTCACTCACCTCGGCGCGCAGCGAGCCGGCCAGCTTGTCGTACAGCCGGCTCCAGGCGTGGTAGCCGTTGGCGGCCAGGGTCTCGGCCAGGGACTCGCGCTCCGGGTCCATCTTGCGCCGCGCCAGGGTGCGCTGCCGTTCCAGGAAGAAGGCGATGGCGGCCGGCCCCGGCTGCTCGCCGACGCGGCGCCAGGCGGCGTCCGACAGGCGCAGCAGGCGCTTGTCGATCTCCACCTCGACGGTCTTGAGGCGCGCCTCCATGGCGTCCAGGCGGCCGCCGAGCTGGGTGGCCACCGCATCCCCGGTATCTGCCGCCGCCAGGCACTCCACGAAGCTGTACGCCTCGCCCAGCTCCGCGGCGCGCTGCTGCCAGGCCGCGATCGCCTCGGCCCACTCCCCCGGATCCGCTCCGAGCGCCGCCACTTGCTCGGCCAGGGCATCTATGCCCTTGTCCAGCCGGCGCAGGAACTGCGCCAGCTCCGCAGAACCCGAGCCACCGGCGAAGATCGCCTCCATATCCCACGTTTCCTGCAATTGCATCGCTCACTCCTTTGTATGTGAGGCTGTCGCAATCCGACAGCTTCATAGTGTATCGTAGCGCCGGCACCTCGGTTTTTCATGGACTGGAAAGAATATCTTCAAGAGACACAGGGCAGCGTGGTCGACGAGCTGCTCGCCTTCATTCGCATACCCAGCGTCAGCGCCCTGCCGGCGCACGCGGCCGACGTGGCCGCCGCCGGCGCCTGGGTGCACGCGCGACTCGAAGCCGCCGGGCTGGAACACGTGCAGACCCTGGCGACCGGCGGCCACCCGGTGGTGTACGCCGACTGGCTGCACGCGCCGGGCGCTCCCACCGTGCTGATCTACGGCCACTTCGACGTGCAGCCCGCGCTGGCGGAGGACGGCTGGAGCGGTCCTCCGTTCGAACCGCGGCTGGCCGACGACCGCATCTACGCCCGCGGCGCCTCCGACGACAAGGGCAACATGTTCGCCCCCATCGTCGCGGTGGAGGCGCTGCTGCGAACCCGCGGCGTGCTGCCGGTCAACGTCAAGTTCCTGCTGGAGGGCCAGGAGGAGATCGGCAGCCCGCAGCTCGGCGCCTTCGTGAGCGCCAACCGGGAGTTGCTGGGGTGCGACCTGGCGCTGTCGGCGGACGGCTCGCAGTGGAGCGAGCGGGAGCCCACGCTGCTGCTGTCGCTGCGCGGCATCTGCGCCCTGCAGGTGGACATCGGCGGGCCGCGGAACGACATGCACTCCGGCATGTACGGCGGCACGATCCGGAACCCGTTGCATGCCCTGGCCGAGTTGATCGCCGGGCTGCACGACGGCGATGGCCGGGTGGCGGTGGCCGGGTTCTACGACGGCGTGGCGGACCCCACCCCGGAGCAGCGCGGGCAGTACGCCAGGGTACCGTTCGACGAGACCGCGTACCTGGCCGCCACCGGCGTCCCCGAGCTGTACGGCGAGCGCGGCTGGTCCACCTACGAGCGGGAGTGGATCCGGCCCACGCTGGAGGTGAACGGCATGTGGGGCGGCTTCCAGGGCGACGGCACCAAGACCGTGCTGCCGGCCACGGCCCACGCCAAGATCACCTGCCGGCTGGTCGCCGACCAGCAGCCGGCGCGCATCCTGGAGCTGGTGAGCGCCCACCTGATGCGCCACGCACCGGCCGGCGTGCGGGTGCGTTGCCAGCCCAGCGAGGTGCACGGCGCGCCCTACCTGGTGCCCGCCGACCACCCCGGCAACCGGGCCGCGGCGGCGGTGCTGGAGCGGCTCTACGGGAGGGCGCCGTTGCACACCGGCTCCGGAGGCAGCATTCCGGTGTGCGGGCTGCTGCTGGAGGAGCTGGGCATCCACACCATCGGCTTCTCCTTCGCCCTCGACGACGAGGGAGCCCACGGACCGAACGAGTTCTTCCGGCTGGCCAGCTTTCGCCGCGCGCAGGAGGCGTACTGCCTGATCCTGCAAGAATTGGCGGCAGCATGACGGCGCTGCAGAGCCGAGCCCGCGGCGCCGCGGGCAGCGTCGCGGGAGCGCTCCTCGCCGCCAGCCTGCTGGTGGCGGGATGCAGCGTGGACCAGGAGATAGCGGTGCGCCTGAACGGCGCCGGCGAGGCCCAGGTGCGGGTGGAGCTGCAGCCGGTGTTCATCGACTACCTGCTCGCACTGGCGGAGATTGCCGACGAGGTGGAGCTGCCGGACGACCCCTCCGAGGCTCTGTTCGACATCGAAGAGGTGGAAGCGGCTATCGCCGACTGGCCCGGGGTGGAGGCGGCGCGGATCGCCACGCCGACGCCGGCGCAGCTGGAGCTGGACCTGACGTTCGACGATCTGCAGGCGGCGTTCGCCCTCACCGAGGCCGGCGCCGGCACGACGCCCCTGATCAGCCTCACCGGGGGCAGGCGCCGCACCCTGAGCGTGCATCTGGACAGCGACAACTACTCCCAGCTCACCGCGCTGTTCCCGGTGCTGGAGCATCCGCTGGTGATCAGTCTCGGGCCGCAGCCCGACCTGGAGGTCAATGACGAGGAATACCTGGAGATGATGCAGTTCGTGCTCGGTGACGACGGCCCACCGGCGATCCTCGATGCGGAGGTGAAGGTGCGGGTGCAGGTCGAGGGCCGCGTCGTGGAGCAGCAGGGCGGCGAGCTGCAGGAGGACGGCAGCGTGCTGATCACCATCCCGCTGCTGCGCATTCTGGTGCTCGATCAGCCCCTCGACTACCGCGTCGTGTTCGAATAGCGGAACGCGCCGCAAAGGAGCCGCCGCATGCAAGTTCGCCAGAGTCCGGGAGATACCGGTTGGTTCGTGCACGACCGGTTCGGCCTGTTCATCCACTGGGGCCTGTACGCCCTGCCGGCGCGTCACGAGTGGGTGATGCAGAAGGAGGAGATCGAGCCGAAGACGTACGAACGCTACTTCGACTACTTCGAGCCCGACCTCTACGACCCCGCGCAGTGGGCGGAGGCTGCCGCGGCGGCGGGCATGAAGTACTTCGTGGTGACCACCAAGCACCACGAGGGGTTCTGCCTGTGGGACACCGCCCTGACCGACTACAAGGCGCCCAACACCCCGGCCGGCCGTGACCTGCTGCGACCGATGGTGGAGGCGTTCCGCACCGAGGGCCTGCGGGTCGGCTTCTACCACTCGGTGATCGACTGGCATCATCCCCAGTTCGTCATCGACGACCTGCACGCCCTTCGCAATAGCCCGCAGCGCGCACAGCTCAACGCGCAGCGCGACCAGAGCAAGTACATCGAGTACCTGCACGGCCAGGTGCGCGAGCTGCTGACCGGGTTCGGCCGCCTCGACATCCTGTGGTGCGACTTCAGCTATCCCGATCGGGGCAAGGGGCGGGCCGACTGGGACAGCCCGCGCCTGTACCGGATGATCCGCGAGTTGCAGCCGCACGTGGTGCTCAACGACCGCCTGGACCTGGACGACGGCTGGGACATCCGCACCCCGGAGCAGTGGCAGCCGCAGTCGTGGATCACGGTCGATGGGCAGCCGGTGGTGTGGGAGGCGTGCCAGACCTTCTCCGGCGCCTGGGGCTACCACCGCGACGAGGCCTCGTGGAAGAGCGTAGGCCAGTTGATCCGCATGCTGGTGGACACGGTGAGCAAGGGTGGCAACCTGCTCCTCAACGTGGGTCCCACCGGGCGCGGCGAGTTCGACCGTCGTGCCCTGGAACGCCTGCGCGGCATGGGCGAGTGGATGCGGCGCCACAGCCGCTCCATTTACGGCTGCACCCAGGCACCGGCGGAGTTCGCGACTCCTACCGACTGCCGGCTGACCTGGCATCCCGAGAAAAAGCGGCTCTACGTGCACCTGTTCGCGTGGCCGTTCCGCCACCTCCACCTGCCCGGCTATGCCGGCAAGGTCGCCTACGCGCAACTGCTGAACGACGCCTCGGAGCTGTCGATGCAGGCGGTGAGCGAGCACCAGCAGCGGGTGGAGGGCGTACCCGCCGACAGCGTGGTGCTGGAGCTCCCGGTACTGCAGCCGGACACCCCGGTGCCGGTGGTCGAGCTGTTCCTGCGCTAGGAGGCTGCCGGTTGGCGCGTCAGCGGCATAAGCGACGGACTCCGTACGGGATGGCGAGGCTGGGCCGAAGGCGGCGCTTTCGGGGCGCCGAGTGCGCGGCCCGATGATCGCTACGTCGGTCGCCCGGCCGCACGATGTCCCGCGGGCAGCGGGGAGCCTGCCCCGGGGGCACGCCCGGGGAGCGGCATGGGCCTGCTACTGATCGTCGCGCTCGTCGCGGCGCTCGGTGTCCTCTTCCTCGTCACCCGCGTGGTGGTGCGCCGGCGCCGGGTGCGCGCCAGTCGCAAGCGGGCCCGCGGCCCACTCCCGGAGGTCGCAAAGCGCGCCCAGGAGCGGGCGCGGGAGCTGCTCGGGCGCAGCGACGTGCTGATCGCCGCCACCAAGACCACCAGCTTCCAACCCAGCGCCGAGGTGATCGAGCTGTCCCTGGTCGATACCACGGGCGCGGTGCGGCTGGACCGGGTGATGCTGCCCACCGGCACCATCACCCGCGAAGCGATCGCCGCGCACGGCCTCGACCGCGACGAGCTGCAGCGGCTGCAGGCGCCCCACTATCTGGACGTGCACGAGGAGATCGAAACGGCCCTGGCGGCGGCCACCGTGGTGCTGGCATACGACGCGCCACTGGAGCACCGCCGCCTGTACCGTACCGCCGCCGGCCACGAGCGCGAGCTGCCGGAAGTTCCCTGGGAGTGCGCACAGGTGCTCTATGTCGAGTACTCCGGCACGCCCGCCGGCAAGGGGCCGGATTCGCGCCGCTGGACCCTGAGCCAGGCGGTCAGGCGCGAGGGAGTCCCCGCCGGCAAGCCGCACCTGCGCGCCCTCGGCGATTGTCGCACCGTGCTGCACCTGCTGCAGGCGATAACCGGCAGCGACGACACCCCCCGCCGCTGATCCCGCCCCATGCGACCCGCCGGGACAGCCTATTTGGGAAACACGATCCGCACCGAGTCTCTGGTAATCCGAGCGATGTAGGGCGGGACCCGCGTGCTCAGAATCTGGCGGATCGCAGAATCATGCTTGTGCAGCAGCGTTGCCTGATCGTCGCCAGAGATGTTGTTGCTGCGAAAGGCAAAGTAGCGGACACGGTAGTCCTGGACAGCTCGCAGTTCGATGTCGGCATGACGGACTCGGTTGTCGCCGCTCAAGACCGCCCAGCCGTTGCCGCCTGCCAGTGCCAGCCACTCTGAATCATCCCGCTCGTCGGGCCTGAAGTGATCGGAGTGAAGTTCCACCCATAGCCAAGAGCTGACAAGGCGGAAGGTATCGTATACCTGCCGAGGCACCGATCTACCAGGAACGTGAAAATCGTCCGTCCTATGCGGCGGAACGCCTGCCCCGGAGATCCTGCTCGAAGTGGATCGCTTCTCGTACCCGTTCCAGGGTCATCGCGTAGTCATGAGCCAGAACATCAATTGTGTCCCCGCCCCTGTGACGCTGGTACAGTATCTCCGTCGGTATGCCGGTCCCGCTGAGGCACGGCCTGCCGAACTGAACCGCGGGATCGATCTCGATTGTCCGTGGCTCCGCCGACTCTACCTCGGCAGTGGGAAACGGAAAGAGCTTGCAGGCTCCCCCGGAGGGGTGCCGCTCGATTCGCCGCAGAGCAGCTCGCAGCACCTTGTCGAGCAGAATCTGCTTGTCGTCGTTGCTGACGTTGGTCAGCAACCCGGAAACCAAAGCAAACAGCTCGTATCCATCGGTGAGGATATCCTGCTCTGCCAAGGGGTGCTCCGACTGCCAGGCGACAGACAGAATCTCGATGGCTGTTCTCACGCGGAAGAGCGTTACGCGGTGACGCTTCCGGATCGAATTGAGAACGTGGAGTTCAACCAGATTGCGAAACGAGAGCATACGGCGCGCGGAGTCATCCAACTGAAGCACGGGATGGAACTGTCCCCATCCCGTCTTCGTGCCAAGAAACCAAGCTCGAACAGTGGCTACCGGAGCCCTGACGTAGCGAGCGGCATCCGCAAACGTGTATGCGCCAAGTGTGGAGATCTCAAGACTCACGGGCAGAGCACCTGTCGAAGTGGTGCAACAGCGCGACTCCGGCCGGCAATGGCGATGTGCGCGCATTTCTCTTTGGCGGCGCTGATGCCTTCACGCATCTTTCGGATGTTACCCCCGGCCGTTCGGCCGGTCAACGAGAATACTTGGCCGGAGGCACATGGGCCCGCGGCCAGGTGCGTACGTGTCAGGTGCGAAAGTAGGGTGGGCAGTCGGGGTGGCAGGTCTCCCAGGCGGCATCGAACGCCTCCACCAGAGGGGCGTCCAGGGCACCGGCGCGGCAGGCGTCGAGGTTGGCGGCAAGCTGCTCCAGGGTGCTGGCCCCGAGGATGACGGCGTCGCCGGCGGCGGCGTCCAGGTCGCTGTGGTGACGCATCCAGGCCAGTGCCGCCGCCGCCATGCCGATCCCCGCGGCTTCGCATGCCGCCTGCACTCCCTCCATGGCGGTCAGGTAGGCGGGCTGCCAGTAGCGCGGCACGTAGTTTGCCTGCTCGCTGAAGCGGCCTTGGGACGGCACCTCCGTCGCGCCGAGATAGCGCCCCGTCAGCAGGCCGCCGGCGAGCGGGTTGTAGGCGTAGAAGCTCATGCCCAGGTGGCGCAGGCACGGCAGCAGCTCGGGCTCCACGTCGCGGGTCACCGCGTTGTACATGCCCTGGTACACCTCGGGCAGCGGCCAGCCGTGGCGGCGGCACAAGTGGTGCGCGTCCGCCACCTGCCAGGCGGCGTAGTTGCTCAGCCCCAGCCGCCGGAACCTGCCGGCGGCGTGCAGCCGGGCGCATGCCTCCAGCGTCGCTTCCAGAGGCGTGGCGTTGTCCGGGCTGTGCAGGTAGAACAGGTCCACCGCGTCGCACTGCAAGCGCTGGAGAGAACCCGTAAGCTGCCGTTCCACTTCCTCGGGACGCAGCGACGGTGTGCCGTTCGCGGCGCCGGGATGGGCCTTGGTGGCCAGGGTGATGCCCTCCCAGCCGCGCTGCGCCAGGATCTCGCCCAGGATTCTCTCCGTCTCGCCGCCACCGTACATGAACGCGGTATCGAGCTCACCGGCGCCCCAATCCGTAAACGCCGCCACGGCCCGCGCGGCCGCCTCCAGGTCCATCCTCCGGCCGAATGTCATCGTCCCCAACACAATGCGCATCACTGCACTCCTTTCATTCAACGTAGACGGTGCGGTCGGAGGCGTCACCGGAATACTTAATGGACGCTGCGTATCGCGGAGGTCTGGAACAGCTCGACGATCCTATCCGTATCGCTGCTCGCGAACGCGGCTACGGGTGCGCGCGGCTCACGCGGGCCAGGAAGTCGGCAGTCGTGGCGCAGTCCACGATCCATTCCCCCGCTTCGGCGAGGCGATCCGCGTCGGTGACGCCGGCGAGCACCGCCGACAACCGCTCCGCCGCCGCCGGACCGAACCGGCGCTCCGCCAAACGGTGCAGCAACGCCCTCTGCCGCTCGATCCCCTGTTCGATCCCTTGCTCAATCCCGCGTTCGATGCCTCGCTCGATCCCGCGTTCGATGCCTTGCTCCAGGATCTCCGCTCCCCAGCGATCGATCTTCTCCGCCAACACTGCGCTTACCTCCTCATACTCGCGAATCGACGGCAACTCCACGCCCCACTTCCGGCCCAGGACGCCGAGCCACAGGTCGAAGCTCCTCGTCAGGCCCGGTTCGCCCGCTTCCGCAAGCCACTCCCCCAACTCCCGTACCCGCTCGGGCAACGCGCCCACCTGCACGCTCTGCTCCACCTCCGCTACCCATCGCAGCAGGTTCGCTCGCGGCAGATCATCCGCCTTTACCGCCACCAGATCAACCACGTGGTAGCTCACAGCGAGCTGCGACGGGCCGTCCTGCTCCGTCCGCTGCACCAGCCCGGCGAGCGTCGGCGGCGCGTCCCACCGCGTGTCGCCGTTGTACACAACCACGTGCAGCGCCGGATCGGCACGATCTCCCTTGCCCCATGTGGTGCGGTCACGGTACAGCCGCTGGTAGAGCAGGCTCGTGTAGTTCAGGAACCGTAGCGGCATCGAGTAATCCACGCTCGACTG
This sequence comes from Spirochaetia bacterium, assembly GCA_965203905.1. Taxonomy (GTDB): domain Bacteria; phylum Spirochaetota; class Spirochaetia; order SZUA-6; family Bin103; genus Bin103. The sequence continues at coordinate 1,734,469 of CBDBDQ010000005.1, forward strand.
GTGCTCGATCACCACGTGCAGCGTCTGTACTCCGCCGCGGCCGTCGCGGCGGTCGATCGACCAGACCACGTCACCGAGCCGTCGGCGCAGTTCGTCGGTGACGTTCTCGGTGGCGCCGTCGCGCAGGGTGGCGAAGTCGAGCGCCTCGGCCCAGCCGGCAGGGCGCAGCGGCGCGATGAACCCGATGAGCAGGTCCTTGGCGATGCGTCGATGGGTGAGCAGTCGTTTGTACGCAGGGTCGTCCATGATTCCGTGTCGGCGCGGTGCCCGTTACCACTGACAATGCCTTGGAGTCAGCGGCGCTTCAGTGCCTGGCATCGGAGCGTCGGCGACTACCGATCTCGGAAGCGGAAGGTGTCTGCGGCCTGCTGGCGGGTGAGTTGGAGCGTCACCAGAACGCACCGCTCGGGACACGAATGTGGACATTTCTTGTGCTAAAATCGGTTGCAGTGGGACGCAGATACGAACGGAGCCATCCGTGGATTACCTTCACGATCGATTTGCGGCCCGCCGGGCCGCGGGTGTGGTCACTGCTGGGACAGGCGGTGGCGCGCTGCGGACAGATCGCCGAAGCTGTCCTGCCACCCTTGAAAGCTGCGGAGATGTATCGGCTATACCTCTCCCGAGGAGCGCGCGCCACCACCGCGATCGAGGGCAACACGCTGAGCGAAGCGCAGGTCAGAGCCCGGCTCGCGGGACAGCTGGAGCTTCCGCTGTCGCAGGAGTACCTGGGTCGCGAGGTGGACAACATCCTGGACTCCTGCGAGGCAATCTGGCAGGAGATCAGGAGTGGCCGGTCGCCGAGTCTCTCCGCGGAGCTGCTTGCCGACTACAACCGCCGCGTCCTGGCCGGCCTGGAAGCGCACCTCGATGAGGGCGTGATCCCGGGCGAGATCCCACACCATCGGGTGGCCGTCGGCGGCTACCAGGGCGCACCGCGTGGCGACTGCGCATACTTGCTCGATCGGCTGTGTGCCTGGTTGGAGCACGACCATCCTCCGGAAGGCGTCGCGTTCTTTCCTGCGGCGGATCACCGCATCGCTGTCTCGTTGCTGCACGCCATACTGGCCCACCTCTACCTGGCATGGATTCACCCGTTCGGCGACGGCAACGGCCGCACCGCGCGGCTCGTGGAGTTCATGCTGCTGGCGCGCTCCGGGGTGCCCGCTCCGGCCACCCATCTGCTGAGCAATCACTACAACCAGACCCGTACCGAATACTACCGACAGCTCGATCGTTCCAGCCGAGCCAACGCCGGTAGCGGCGACCCCGTGGAGTTCGTGTGCTACGCCTTGCAGGGATTCGTTGACGGCCTGCGGGAGCAGTGCGCGTATGTCGGCCGCGTACAACTCGGCATCGCATGGGAGCACCTGGTGTACGAGACATTCAACGCCGAGCCGCCGACCGCCGCCAACGCCCGGCGCCGGACGCTGGTGCTCGCACTCGGCGCCGACGGGCGGCCCGTGCCGAAGCCGGAGATCCCCGACCTCACGCCCGCCCTCGCACGCAGCTACGCCACGAGGACCGAAAAGACCCTCACCCGCGACCTGAACTGGCTCCGCGACCGGGAGCTCGTGCTCCGCACCGCGCTGGGGTACCGGGCACGGGTGGAGCGCATGCGCAGCTTCCAGCCTGACGCCGCGCTGCCGTAACGAATGGATGATCCGGACATCGCACCGCTGGGGCTTACAGCTCGACCGGTTGTTCGGTGCCGTGCGAACTGAATAACTTCGCGAGATCCTCCACGGTGAGGTCCAGCAGGTTGGCCATACGCCGATTGGAGACATGACCCCCTTGGAGTGCGAGGCGCATCACTTCCATGAACGGTCTGGAGAACTGTGGCGGGGCGACGTTCTTGGGCACGGCATTGCCGTTATTGCGGAGCGCTGCGTCGGAGACCGACTGCGCAGTTGCACGAGACAGCCGGTCGAGCGCGACCAGCCGCCACTTCAGCGCGGAAGCCGTCACCTGCAATTCGTCGGCTACCCGGTTCAGCCGCTGGATGAGTGCATCTCCGGACAGATTCGACCAACTGCCGAAGCGCGCCAGTGTGGCCGAGGGCATGAGAGCCGCAGCGGAGAAATTGTTGGCCAGTTGCTCCACCCGGTTTCCACCGGTATCTCTCACTTCCTCAAAGTGCGCGGGGGGCATCGCCTCCCACGTGAGGATATGAAAAAATTCATGAGCGAGATCGAAGTGACGGCGTCCCGGGACTTCGTGGCGCGCGATCAGGATGGCATCGAGTTCCGGAAGACGGCAGGCGGCGCCCGAGATGCCGCGCCGCGCTTCGACCATGAGGACCAGTACGCCGAATTCCCGTTCTACGACCTCGGTCAAGCGGCTCGCCGGGATATCGCCAAGAGCGAACTCGGCCGCGAACCGTTCACCGGCTTGCATGGCGTCCTCAAATCTGGAGCGCCGCGTCAGCCCAAGCGTACGGCGCATCAGCGGTGTGCTGTGTCCAACCGCCGCGGCCAAGGTCAGGAAGGCGGCGATCCAGCGGCCCGCGTGGTGTTCGTAGGTCGAAAGCTGTTCAGTCTCGACACCGGTGTGCCGCCAGCAGAAACGACCTTCGCCGACCAGCCGAAAAGGATCGGTGAAGTACTCCAGGGAAGCGTCCAGCACCTCGACCGCGAGCACCAGTTCCTCCGCCGTCACTTTCCGGATACCGGTCTCTATGGCCGAGACGGTCTGGCGATCGTTGAAGCCGAGCAGGTGGGCAAGGTCTTCCTGCGACAGCTTGCGCTCCTCCCGTAGCGCCTTGATCCGTGTACCGATCAACGATGTCGGCTGGCGAAGTCTTGCACCTGCGGTCATGCAAGGAATATATGCGAAACGGCGAATGTCACGGGATGCTTGCCCGCGCGGCGCCCGGGAGACGACCGGGACGTGCCAGCAGCTCGGGCGAGTAGCGGCGGTTACAGCTTCAGGCGGCCTTCGGCGGAGAAGGGCAGCGGCTGCGGGGGGCCGGTGACCTGGGCGTTGGGGCGGGCGTCCACTTCGGCGGCCAGGTTGACGGACACCTGAAGCTGGTGCAGCGACAGGGTGTCGCGGATCCAGGCCAGGCGTACCGCGGTGGGGTCGGGGATGGTGCTGGTGCGGATGGCGGCCTGGATCGCGAGCCGGTCGTCGGCCATCACCATGGGGATCTTCACGGCCGTGGTGGCGGTGGAGGTGAGGGCGTTGGGATAGGTCTCGGCGAAGCTGAGCTTGTCGAACAGGCGCTGGGTGGTGACGTCGACCACGCCGATGCCGTTGACGTTGCCGCCGGTCGCCGGCGTGGTGTCCAGCGCCACCAGGCGGGTGATGGCGGGACCGCCGCTGGCGAACGGCGTGGTGTAGCGTCCCACCACGTTGCAGTCGAGGCCGGTGCCGCTGATGTCCTTGCCGATGCGGCCGATCACCAGCACGTCCAGCTCGTCCAGCGGCAGCCGCGGGTAGAGGTCCCATGCCAGCTCCAGCAGCGCCGGCTCGCGTTCGGGGATGGCCGCCGCCGGCACCAGTTCCAGGTGGTGGGTCTGATGGCGCGCGTTCTCCACCACCGCCAGGCCGCCGATCACGTTGCCGCGCGCCAGCACCGTCTGTCCGACCGCGGCGATGCGCTCCGCCAACTGGCCGAAGCCGCGGGTATGGCAGGTCTCGGCGCCCTTCTGCTTGCCCAGGCCGATCGCCAGCATCTTGATCAGCCCGCTCTCATAGCGGCCGCGGAACGAGCTGTGCGGCTTGATCCGGGCCAGGATCAGCGTGGCATCGGCCTCCGCCGCGAGCTTGTCGCAGTACGCGGGCAGAGCGGGCGCCGCCGCGCCCAGCGCCACCACCTCCATGGAGGATCGGATCGGCGCCCCCACGGCGGCCTCGGTGACCCCCATCTTGGCCAGCAGCTCGGTCTGGCCGGCGGCGGTGGCCCCGCCGTGGCTGCCCATCGCCGGCACCACGAACGGCTCCGCACCGAGCCGCCGCACGGCCGCCGCCAGCAGCCGCACCAGCTCGGGCAGGTTCGCCAGGCCGCGGCTGCCCACCGCCAGCGCCACCCGCTGCCCCGGCCGCACCATCCCGGCCAGCCCGCCGGCGGCCAGCGCCGCCTCAAGTGTCGCCTCCAGATCGGCAATCGGCGACACCGGGAACTCCTGCCGTACCGGCACCACGTCCGGCAGTGGCACCCCCTCCAGGATGCGGTCTATGGCAGTACGATCAGAACCTGGCAACGATCCGCTCCAGGGTGTTCCAGTTGCGCGCCGTGGCGACGACGCCGAGCCGCTTCTCGAGGTACGCATACGAGAGGGTCATCGCCTTGACGCCATCCGGAGTCCAGACGTAGACCTCGGAACCCTCGATCGCGATGGCCTCGGGATGGTGATCCTCCTCCAGCAGCGCCCCTGCCACCTCGGGATCGGGCTCCTCGGAGAGGAAGTTCACCAGGTAGCGCGACGGGTTGGACACGACCTCCTGCAACGGATTGTGCACCAGCACCGCCCGAACCTGGTTGGCCGTTCGGACCACGCAGGGAACGTTTACGTCGAACTCGGCGCTGAGCAGACGCCGCACGGCGCCGGCCACTTCACTGGGATTGTCCGACTCGGTGGAAACGATCACGTTCCCGCTCTGCAGGACGGTGGCCACCCCGGAGTAGCCCTGGTCGGCCAACGCCGCCCTGAGTTTCGCCATCGGCACCCGATTGCCGGTCCCGACGTTGATGCCCCGTGGCATCACGAGATAGCGCTCGGTCATCGAAGCTCGTATTCGAGGACGCAGGAGTGCTTGCCCGCGTCGTTGTCGATCTTGAGCGTGCCCGAGATTCCGGCCAGCTCACCGGTGCCGGAGTCCGGAACGATCGTCACCGTGAGCGCGGCCTCGCCTTTTTCCATCAGACCGTGGTGTTGCATGAGGAATGAGCCCGCCTTGCCGCCGACCGAGCCGGTGAAGTGCTCGATGGCAACGTATCCGGCCGAGCCGGGGGTGGCCGTGTAGGCCGCAACCATCTGCGCCTCGGACCTGCCGACCAGGTCACCCGAGAATTGCTTGCGAACCACGTTCCGGTTGAGCTTGATGCCGTCCTGCTCGAAGAAGGGAGGCTCGGCCTCGATGGTGACTTCGAAGGTTCCGCGAGCGCTAGCCATCAGCAAGTCCCCGCTACTCCCAGGTACGCTGCGCCACGGCTGCCGCCGCGGCCACGATCTGGTCGTCGCTGACCAGGGTCGCCAGTTCCAGCGCGCGCGACACTGGCGGTGAAATGTCCAGCGAGGTGAGCACCGCGACCGGGGCGTCCAGGTCGTCGAAGAAGCGGCTCTGCACCTGGTCCGCCACCGTCGCCGCGATGCCGTGGCTGCGTGCCGCCTCCTCCACGATCAATACCGCGCCGGTCCTGCCCAGCGAGGCGCCGATGGTGGCGTAGTCCAGGTCGACGTGGTCCAGGGTCTTGAGGTCGATGACCTCCGCGTTGGCACCCTCGGCCCGCATCCGCTCGGCCAGCGCCAGGCAGCGTCCCACCAGGTGCCCGTAGGTGACGATGGTGAGGTCGTCGCCCTGCGCCACCACTTCCGCCTGGCCCAACGGCAGGAAGTAGTCCAGATCCCCCTCGGGCACCGGGAAGGACTGGGTGTAGAGGGCGTGGTGCTCCAGGATCACCACCGGATCGAGGGACTGCATGGCGCTGTTGAACAGCCCGATGTAATCGTACGAGTTGGCCGGCGCGATGATGCGGAACCCGGGGAACAGTCCGTAGAGCCCGACCGGATCCATGGAGTGCTGGGCGCCGTAGCCGAGGCCGGTGCCGATGCGGGTGCGCACCACCAGCGGCACCTCGGTGGTGTTGCCGTACATGTGGCGGCCCTTGCTGATCTGGTTGAAGAGCTGGTCGGCGGCCACCAGGGCGAAGTCGGCGAACATGATCTCCACCACCACGCGCATGCCGATTTGTGCGGCGCCGAAGCCCAGGCCGGCGAAGCCGCCCTCGGAGATGGGGGTGTTGATGACGCGCTCGGGGAACCGCGTCGGCAGCCCCTTGGTGGCGCCGTAGGCGCCGCCGCCGAGATTGGCCACCTCCTCGCCGAATACGATGGTGCGCGGGTCGCGCTCCAGCCAGCGGCCGGTCACCGCGGCGATGGCATCGGAGTAGGCCAGCGCACCGCCGTCGGCCCGGTTGCCGCCGCCGTACCCGAACTCGCTGAAGGAAACACCGTCCCACTCGCCTCCGGCGCTGCGCATGCCGTCGGACGCGGTGTGCGGCTCCGGCCAAAGCTCCGCGCGCACGCTCCAGCTCCCGCCGTCGCCGCGCGCGGCACACGCCTCCATGGCCGCCACCACCGCCTGCTCGCTGCCGGCGCGGATCTGCTCCACCTCGGCCGCGCTGAGGGTGCCGGCCTGCTCCAGGGCCTCGGGCAGGACGCGGGTCACCTCCTTGCGCGCGTACTGCGCCTCCTCCTCGCGGCTGCGGTAGCGGAACGCGCTGCCGGGTACGTCGCCGGCGTGGTGGAAGCGGCGGTAGCACTTGGCCTCGATCAGCGCCGGCCGGCCGCCTTCGCGCAGCGCGCCGGCCACCTGGCCCACCACCTGGTAGATGGCCACCGGGTCGCTGCCGTCGACGATGTAGGCGTCCATGTCGTAGGCGGCGGCGCGCACCGACAGGTCCTCCACCGCCGAGGCCTCCTGCACCGAGGTGGCGACCGCGTACAGGTTGTTCTCCACGAAGCAGATCAGCGGCAGGTCCCAGAGCCCGACCATGTTCAGCGCCTCGTGCAACGCACCCTGGTGCAGGGCGCCGTCGCCGACGAAGGCCACCACCACGTTGCCGCTGCCGGTGTGCTTCTCGGCGTAAGCGGCGCCGGCGGCCAGCGGCACCCCGCCGCCGACGATGGCGTTGGAGCCGAGGAAGCCCGCCTCCGGGTAGCGCAGGTGCATGGAGCCGCCGCGCCCGCCGCAGTAGCCGGGCGCCAGGCCCATGATCTCCGCCATGGTGCGGCGCACCACCTCCAGCCCCTCCTCCGGCAGCGCGGCCGCGGCGGCGTCCCAGTCGCCCGGCACCCGGTACTGCAGCGCCTTGGCCAGGAACTGGTGGTGCGAGCGGTAGGTGGCCGCGAACTTGTCGCCGGGGCGCAGGGCGGCAACGGTGGCCGCCGCGGTGGCTTCCTGGCCGACGCTGGTGTGCACCGGTCCCCACACGGCGTCGCTGCCCTTCAACTCCAGCAGGGCCAGCTCGAAGCGGTTGATCAGCAGCACGTCGAACAGCATGCGCGCCGCCACCGGCTTGGGCAGGGCGGCCAGGTCGTCCGCCTCGGAGGACCACCGCTGCCATTGGAACCGAGGCTTGAGATTCTTGCGTTTCATCAGTTCACCTAGTCCATATGGAAGCCGCCGTTGACGTCGAGGATCTCGCCGGTGATGTACCGGGCGCGGTCGGACGCCAGGAACGCCACGGCGTCCGCCACCTCGTCCGCGGTGGCGTAACGCTTGAACGGAATGTTGGCGGCGAAGTTTTGGTTCATCTCGTCTCCCCAGGCGCGCGTCAGGTCGGTGTCGACGGGGCCGGGCGCAACCGCGTTCACGTTCACGCCGTGGGCGGCGGCGGCCAGCGCCATCGACTTGGTGAGGGCGATGATCCCGGCCTTGGAGGCGGCGTAGTCGGCCGGGGCCACGTAGCCGCCGATCTTGGCCGCCAGGGAGGCGATGCTGACGATCTTGCCGTGACCCTGCGCGCACATCACCTTGAGCGCCTCGCGGCTGGTGAGGAAGGTGCCGCGCAGGTTGATGGTCATGGTGCGGTCCCACTGCTCGGCGCCGAGCTCCAGCAGCGGACACATGGCGATGACGCCGGCGTTGTTCACCAGGATGTCGATGCCGCCGTGCTCGCGCGCCACGCCACCGATCAGCGCCACGATCTGCTCCTCCGAAGCGACGTCCGTCCGCCGCGCGTGGCCGTGCCGGCCGCTGGCCGTCACCAGCTCGGCGGTGGCCTCGGCCGCCGCCAGGTCGATGTCGCTCACCACCACGTCGGCGCCGTCCCGCGCCAGGGCCAGGCAGATCGCCCGGCCGATGCCGCGCGCCGCGCCGGTGACCACGGCCACGGGCGCGCGCCCGCCGCTTTCCCGCTGTTCGCTGCTCACCGCTCCTCCTCGCTGACGAGCCAATCCGACAGCCTCCTAGCGCAGGGTGTCGGGAGCCTGCCGCAGTTCCACCACTTCGCCGTCGGGACCGAGCAAGTACACCACCCAGACCCCGGGCCGGAATTCGACCGGGGCGTCGCTCAGGAAGCGTACGCCGGCCGCGCGCAGGCGCTCCACCTCGTCGTGGATCTCACTCACGCGCATGCCGAAGTGGATGTAACCGTGATCCGCCTGCGTGCGCTCGGCCGCCAGCGCCCGCCCCTCCGGCGTCCGGTACCGGAACAGCTCCAGCATGAACTCGCCGAGAAAGAGGTGGACGATGTCAGCGCAGGCGCCGTTCACGCCGATCACCCGCCCCAAGGGGAGTTCGGGATCGGCCGGCAGCCGGCGCCGCTCCTCGAACCCGAACAAGCCGGTGTAGAAGCCGATCGAGCGCTCCATGTCGGCCACGCTCAGGGCCACGTGGTCAGCTCCGTGGATCATGCAGCGGCAGGGTACTGCAAACCGGGCCGAACTGCTACGCCGCGCCGCGGCTTGAGTCAGAGCGTCGCATGACTCATGATCGGCGCCGGCAGCCACCGTGCAGTCGTCAGCCGGGACGGGCCGCACGGTCTCGGCGCCGGCGCCGGCGGGCACCGCGCCCGATGCCGTGTTACCCTTTCGAGCGTCTGGAGACGCGGTCACCAGCACCTCATGGTGCCCGGATGGAAGGAGCAGGTTTATGCCGATGAAGCAGCGAGCTACCGGCAGGGTCGGTCGCCACGGACTCCTTGCGGCTCTCCTGGTCCTGTTGGTTGCGACTGGAGCGATACCACAGCCTGATGACCGGGCTGGGGTAGCCTGGCGACCGGTGCGCATCGGTGGCGGCTTCGCGTCGCCCATGGGGAATACGGGATACTCGCTCACCGCCGTCGCCTGGGGCGACGGGAAGTTCGTAGCGGTGGGAGGTGGCGGCACGATCGTGCACAGCGGGGACGGCGACCACTGGGAGGAGGCGAGCGCGGGCGCGACCGGCGACTGGCTCGATGCAATTGCCTGGGGCGACGGGAAGTTCGTGGCGGTGGGAAGTGGCGGCACGATCGTGCACAGTGGGGACGGCGACCGCTGGCAGGAGGCGAGCGCGGGCGCGACCGGGGAATGGCTCGGAGGCGTTGCGTGGGGCGACGGGAAGTTCGTGGCGGTGGGAAGTGGCGGCACCACCGTGCACAGCAGGGACGGGGATCACTGGGAGCAGGCGAGCGCCGGCGCCAACGTGGACTGGCTCGCGGCCGTCGCCTGGGGCGCCGGGCGGTTCGTAGCGGTCGGCGGTGACGGTGCCATCGTACACAGCGCGGACGGGGACCGCTGGCAGGAAGCGAGCGCGGGCGCGACCGGCGACCGACTCGATGCAATTGCCTGGGGCGCCGGGAAGTTCGTGGCGATCGGGAGTGACGGTACGATCGTGCACAGCGCGGACGGGGAGCGCTGGCAGGAGGCGAGATCCAGCGGCACGGCGGACCGCCTCCGAAGCGTTACCTGGGGCGACGGAAAGTTCGTGGTGGTCAGCGGCGACGGCAAGGTTTTCCACAGCAGGGAGGGAGATCGTTGGCAGGAGGCAAGCGGCCATGCGGACCATCTCTATGGCGTTGCGTACGGCAACGGCGTATTCGTTGCCGTCGGGTGGGGAGCCAGGATCATGCGCAGCACCGATTCCGGCGGGGAACGCTGGCTGGAAGCGAGCGCCAGCCCTGCCGATGGTGTCTTGTTGCCTCTCAACGGCGTTGGTTGGAACGGCACGCGCTTTGTCGCGGTCGGTGAGTCCACGATCTTGCACAGCAGCAGTGGGGAGCGTTGGAGAGATGCGGGCGCCCGCGATATCGCGGACTGGCTCGAAGGCGTAGCCGGGGGTAACGGGAAGTCCGTCGCGGTTGGGAGTACGATCCTGTACAGCAGCGATGGGGAGCGCTGGAAGGAGGCGAGCACCCGTGGAACGGCGGATTGGCTCAGAGGCGTCACTTGGGGCGGCGGCAAGTTCGTGGCAGTCGGGAGTGGCGGCTCGATCGTGTACAGCCGGGACGGTGAACGCTGGGAACAGGCGGGCGCGGGAGTAACGGCGGATTGGCTCGGAGGCGTCACCTGGGGCGGCGGCAAGTTCGTGGCGGTGGGGGGTGGCGGCACGATCCTGCACAGCCGGGACGGTGAACGCTGGGAGCATGCGGACGCCGGAGCAACGGCGGAATGGCTCAGAGGCGTCACCTGGGGCGACAGCAAGTTCGTGGCGGTGGGGAGTGGCGGCACGATCCTGCACAGCACGGACGGGGAGCGCTGGGAAGAGGCGAGCGCCGGAGTGACGGCGGATTGGCTCCGAGGCGTTGCCTGGGGCGGCGGCAAGTTCGTGGCAGTCGGGAGTGGCGGTACGATCGTGTACAGCAGCGATGGAGAGCACTGGAAGGCGAGCGCCAGCGGTGCCGCGAACGATCTCGCAGGCGTTGTCTGGGGCGCCGGGAGGTTCGTCACGGTCGGGAGGAACGGCACGATCGCGGTGAGTCCGTAACCTGTGATCTATCCAAGCGACGGTCGCGGGTGCTACGTTAGTCGCGACGTCCGTCGCCATCTCTGATGCAGCCAGAACTGTACTCTGCCGCAGACATCCGCAACTCCGTAGTCGGGATCCGTCCGGTCCGTTAGCAAGATGCCGTTGCGTGCATTGCCCAGGGGTGTGACAGCCGCGGCCCGCGGTGCTGCCGGAGCGTTGCTGGCGGTCCTGCTCGGCGGCTGCTTTCTGCTGCCGCAGGAGGAGGGCGTGCTGCCCCCGCCGCTGCTCAAGACTCCCGAGATAACCTATCGCACGGTGACGGCGGAGGAAACGGTGATCGAGGACCGGGTGACGGTAGGCGGGGTGTTCATCTATCCCAGCCAGTACTCCCTCAAGTTCCGCTTTCGCGCCGGACCGTTGCGCGGCATCTACGTGCGTTACGGCGACGAGGTGACGCCCGGGCAGGTCGTCGCCGAGCTGGACACCGACCGCCTGCAGCTCGACGTGCGGCGCCAGGAGATCGTGCTGCGCAAGGCGGAGCTGGCCGCCGAGCGGGCCCGCGCGCAGGGAGCCGATCGCTTCACCACCGAGAATGCCGACCTGGACATCGAGCTGGAACGGTTGCGCCTGCAGCAGCTCCAGGAGGAGCTTGCCAAGTCGCAGTTGCGCGCTCCGGTGGCGGGCGAGGTGGTGTACATCGCACCGCTCAGCGAGGGCGAGTCGGTGGATGCGTTCCGCACCGTGGTCCAGATTGCCGATCCGAGCGAGATCCTGCTCAGCTACAACGGTCCCAAGCGCTCCGAGTTCGCCCTGGGGGCCGACGTCGCGGTCGACATCCGCGGCACCAGGTATCAGGGCGAGGTGGTGATGACGCCCCTCAACGTGCCGCGCGACGCGCCGGATGAGATGCGCGAGCTGATCCTGATGCGGGTGCAGGACCTGCCGGCGGAGGTGGAGAAGGGCGACACCGCCAGCGTGGTGCTGATCCGCGCGCGGCGCGAGGACGTGATCGTGCTGCCGCGCAACCTGGTGCAGACCTACCTGGGGCGGCGCTTCGTGTACGTGCTGGTCGACGGGCTGCGCGAGGAGCGCAACGTCGAGGTGGGCATCCAGACGCCGACCCAGGTGGAGGTCGCGGCCGGTCTGGAGGTGGGCGAAGAGGTGGTCGTACGCTAGTCCTGGTGCTGCGCAAGATGGCCAGCAACCGGTGGCTGGTGCTGGCCCTGCTGGGCGGCTCGGTGCTGTCGGTGGCGCTGCTGGCCAGCGTTCCCATCTACACCGACGGCGTGCTGCAGCGCCTGCTGACCCGCGACCTGGAGCGCTACCAGGAACGTACCGGGCGCTACCCCGGCACCACCGCCGCCATCTACAACTTCTACCGGCTGGTGGAGTCGCCCGCCGCCAAGGCGCCGTTCCACGACTCCCTGGAGGAGGAAATCCTCACCAACCTGGTGCCCAACCTGGGGGTGCCGGTGGCGGCCGCCATGAAGCGCCTCACCCTCGACTACCTGTACGACATCCGCCCGCAGCCGGAGGAGAGCCGCGAGCCGACCGTGAAGAAGTTCAGCCGGGTGGAGGCGGTGCGGGACCTGGAGGCGCACGTCACCCTGCTGCACGGCCGCATGTTCCGGCCGCAGCCGGTGGACGGCGTGTACGAGGCGATCGTCAGCGCCGAGGCGATGCAGCAACTGGAGCTGATCCTGGACCGCAGCTACCTGCTGCACGACCTGCTGCAGGAGGAGCCGCGGCTGCAGGTCAGGGTGGTGGGGGTGTACACCAAGAAGGATCCCAGCGACCTGTTCTGGTTCCAGCGCTTCACCACGTTCTCGGAGAGTTTTCTCATCGACTACGACACCTTCGTGCGCGACTTCCTGTACCAGCCGACGCGCAACCTGACCAACGGCGCCTGGTACTTCGCCCTGGACTATCACCAGATCACGCTGGACAACGTGCCCAACCTGCTGCGCCGCTACGACGAGTACCTGCGCGCCTCGGCGCAGCGGCGCGTGGAGCTGGACTTCGGCATCGCCAGGCTGCTGGAGGAGTACAACCGGCGCGCGGCGATCCTGAAGCTCACCCTGTCGTTCCTGCACGTCCCGATCGTGCTGGTGCTGGCGTTCTTCATGTACATGGTGTCGCAGCTCATCGTGGAGGGTGACCTGGCCGAGATCGCGGTGCTGGAGAGCCGGGGCGCGGCCGGTTCGCAGCTGTTCACGGTGTACCTGGTGCAGAGCCTGCTGCTGGCCGTGGCGGCGCTGGCGCTCGGTCCGCCGCTGGCCCTGGTGATCGTGCGCTTCCTGGGCGCCGCCAACGGATTCCTGGAGTTCGTCGGCCGTACCACGCTGCGCGCTCACATCGGCCTGCGCGCCTACTGGTTCGCGCTCGCGGGGGCGGGAATCTTCCTGGCGGCCACCCTGCTGCCGGCTACCCGCGCCGCGCGCACCTCCATCGTCGAGCTGCGCGGCCGCGGTGCGCGGGCCCGGCGCTACACCTTCTGGCGCCGCTACTACCTCGACCTGGTGCTGATCGGCATCGCCATCTACGGCCTGGTGCAGTTCCAGCAGCGGCGCGAGATCCTGCTGCTCACCGCCGCCACCGGCTCCGACCTGCCGCTGGATCCGCTGCTGTTCCTCACCTCGGTGGTGTTCATCCTCGGCAGCGCCATGCTCGCGCTGCGCCTGTTCCCGCTGCTGGTGCAGGCGCTGTTCCGCAGCGCCCGGCGGCGCTGGTCTCCGCCGTTCTACGCCGCCTTCATCCAGGTGGCACGCGCCCGCGGCCACGAGCAGTTCCTGATGGTGTTCCTGATCCTCACCCTGGCGCTGGGCATCTACAACAGCAGCGCGGCGCGCACCGTCAACCGCAACATCGAGGAGCGCATCTACTACGCCGCCGGGGCCGACCTCACGCTGCAGCCCTACTTTCCCAGCGACGCGCCGAGCCCCGGGTTGGGCGACGCAGCGGGACTCGGCGGCCCCGGGGCCGCGCCGGCTTCCAGCTCCTCGTCCGTCCAGTACCGGGAGCCCCCCTATCATCCGTACACCGAGCTGCCGGGGTTGCAGCAGACCACCCGCGTGCTGCGCCAGGCGCGGGCCCAGGTGTCGCTGCCGGGCAACCGGCGTACCATGGCGGAGATGATGGCAATCGTGCCCGGGGAGTTCGGCAAGGTGGCGTGGTTCCGCCGTGACCTGCTTCCGGCGCACTGGTACCACTACCTCAACCGGCTCACCGACGACCCCAAGGCGATGCTGCTCTCCACCTCGATCGCCGACGAGTACGACCTCAAGCGCGGCGACACCATTCTCGTTACCTGGCAGGGCCAGGACGTGGTGGACGGGGTGGTGTACGGCTTCGTCGACTTCTGGCCCACGTTCATGCCGGTCGGCGGCCGCTCCACGCCCAAGCTGGTGGTGGCCAACTTCAACTACATCCGCGCCAAGATGGCCGTCGAGCCGTACGAGATCTGGGCGCGGCGGGAACCGCGCGCCACCAGCGCGGAGATATACGCCGCCATCGAGGAGCGCGAGCTGGACCTCGTCGCGCTGCAGGACGCCGCCCAGCAGGTGATCGAGGCCAAGAACGATCCGTTGCTGCAAGGCACCAATGGGGTGCTGACGCTCGGTTTCTCGGTGGCGATGCTGATCAGCCTGGTGGGCTTCGTAATGTACTGGGTGCTGACCCTGCGCGCGCGCACGCTGCAGTTCGGAGTGCTGCGCGCCATCGGCATGTCCAGCCGCCGGGTGCTGCTGATGCTGGTGGTGGAGCAGCTCCTGATCACCGGCGCCGCCATCGTCGCCGGGGTCGTGATCGGCCGCGTGGCGGGGCTGCTGTTCGTGCCGCTGCTGCAGGTGGTGTACACCGCCGCCGACCAGGTGCCGCCGTTCCGGGTGGCCAGCGAGATCGGCGACCTGCTGCGCATCTACGCCGTGGCCGGAGTGCTGCTGCTGCTCGGCGCGGTGCTGTTCCGCACCCTGCTGGCGCGCCTGGACATCCACCAGGCCCTCAAGCTGGGGGAAGAATGAGCAGCCTCGGTCGCTACTCGGGCAGCGGCGCCGGGACCATCTTCAGCTCCCCGTTCGTGCTCACGGCTGCCGATCTGACTCGTTCCTTCCGCGTCGGTGGAACCACGGTATACGCGCTGCAGGAGGTGAGCCTGCGGGTGCCGCGGGCGCGCCTCACCATCCTGCAGGGGCCCTCCGGCTCGGGCAAGACCACGCTGATCAACATCCTCGGCGCCCTCGACTACCCCGACGGCGGCCGGGTGGAGTTCGACGACCTCAACATCGTGACCCTGAACGAGGGGGAACGGGACGAGTTGCGGCGCCGGCGCATGGGCTTCGTGTTCCAGTCGGTGGCCCTGATCGGAATGATGTCGGCGTTCGAGAACGTCGACTTCGCGCTGCGCGTGGCCGGCTACGACGACACGCGGCGGGAGCAACGGGCGCAGGAGTGCCTGGCCCTGGTGGGGTTGCGCGGGCGCATGCACCACCGTCCGGGCGAGCTGTCCGGCGGCGAGCAGCAGCGGGTGGCGATCGCGCGGGCCATAGCGCACGAGCCGGCCTTGCTGTTCGCCGACGAGCCGACCGCGGAGCTGGATACCCACACCGGGCTGCAGGTGATCGGCATGGTGCGCGGGCTGGTACGCGAGCAGGGGGTGACGGTGGTGATGAGCAGCCACGATCCCTACATCATCGAGCTGGCCGATCACGTGGTGCAGTTGGAGGATGGCCGCGTCCTGGAGCCGGGGAGCCGGGATGATCAGCGCTGAAAACCTGGTACGGATCTACAAGACCGAGGAGTTCGAGGTGATCGCCCTGCAGGGCCTCGACCTGGAGGTCGCCGACGGCGAGCTGATGGCGATCATCGGCAACAGCGGCAGCGGCAAGTCGACCCTGCTCAACGTGATCGGCGGGCTGGACCTGCCCTCGGCCGGGAAGATCACCGTGGCCGGACGCGACCTGCTGAAGCTGTCGCGCCTGGAGCTGATCCGCTACCGGCGCGAGAAGGTGGGCTTCGTGTGGCAGAGCAGTGCCCGCAACCTCATTCCCTACCTCTCGGCGGTACAGAACGTGGAGGTGCCGATGCTGCTCACCGGCCGTCCCGAGCGCCGGGGCCGGGCGCAACGGCTGCTGGAGCTGGTGGGGATGTCGCACCGCCTCCACAGCCGGCCGGGGCAGCTTTCCGGCGGCGAGCAGCAGCGGGTGGCGATCGCCATCGCCCTGGCCAACGAACCGCCCCTGGTGCTGGCCGACGAACCCACCGGCAGCGTCGACGGGCGCACCGCCGCGGGAGTGCTGGAGGCGCTGCGCACGGTCAACCGCGAGCTCGGGGTCACCGTGGTGATCGTCACCCATGACCGGCGCATCGCCCAGGCGGTGGATCGGGTGGTGGCGATCCGCGACGGGCGCACCAGCAGCGAATTCATCCGCCGTGGCACCTACACCAGCGAGATGGCGCATCTGGCCACCCACATGGAGGAGGCGGAGAGCCACGAGGAGCTGGCGGTGGTGGACCGCGCCGGGCGGCTGCAGGTGCCCGCCGACTACCTGCGCGCCCTGGGAGTGGAGGGCCGCGACCGGCTGCAGGTGGAGCTGGAAGAGAACCGCATCGTCCTGCGGCGTCCGACGGAGGAAGCATGACGGAGCGAGCCGGAAGCGGCGAGGCGCCGGTGATCGGGGTGATCATGGGCAGCACCTCGGACTGGGAGACCATGCGCCACGCCGACGAGACGCTGCAACAGTTCAGCGTTGCCTACGAGTGCCAGGTGGTCTCGGCGCACCGCACGCCGGACCGGATGCGCGACTACGCGCGGACCGCGGCCGGGCGCGGCCTGCAGGTGATCATCGCCGCCGCCGGCGGCGCCGCCCACCTGCCGGGCATGGTGGCGGCGCACACCCCGCTGCCGGTGCTCGGCGTGCCGGTGCAGAGCCATGCGCTGCACGGCATCGACTCCCTGCTCTCGATCGTGCAGATGCCGGCGGGAGTGCCGGTCGGCACGCTGGCCATCGGCCGCGCCGGCGCCGTCAACGCCGCCCTGCTGGCGGTAGCGGTGGTCGCCCTGGGCCGGCCGCGGCTGCGCGCCGAGCTGGAGGCGTTTCGCGCCCGCCAGACCGAGACCGTGCTGCAGGCGACACTGCCGCCCGCGAGTGGCTGAGGCCTCTGTCGATGACCGTCTCAGTACTGTCGCGGCAGGCCTGGACCCGCGGCGGCGCGCCGCAGCCGGCGCCCCGGGTGCGCGCGTAACGGGCTGCCGGGATGGCACGTGGACACCGGCGCCCGCAACCAATCCTGCCGGGGGCGACGATCGGCATTCTCGGCAGCGGCCAGCTCGGCCGCATGCTGGCGCTGGCCGCGGCGGCGCTCGGTTACCGGGTGCGGGTGTACTCGCCCGACACGGACTCGCCGGCCGGCCAGGTCGCCGCGGGCGAGGTGGTGGGCGGCTACGAGGATGCCGCCGCCATCGCCCGCTTCGCCGCCGGAGTGGACCTGCTCACCTTCGAGTTCGAGAATCTTTCCAGTGCGGCGGTGGCGGCGGCAACGCGCCATGCCGTGGTGCGCCCCGGTGCGGAGGTGCTGGCGACGGCCCAGAACCGGCAGCGCGAGAAGCAGTACCTCAGTGCCGCTGGTTTCCCGGTAACCACGTGGAGCCCGTTGCCGGTGCCGGCCAACCGCGAGCCATCCGCGCGGCCGTCCTCCGCCGGCACGCCCCGCGCCGGCGGCCCGGGCGTCGATCCCGCGCCGCCCGAAGTCGGCTTTCCGGCCATCGTGAAGACCGCCGGCTTCGGCTACGACGGCAAGGGCCAGCGCCGCGTGGGGGACGCCGCCGAGCTCGCCGCCGCGGTCGCGGAAGCGGGCTCGGGGCCGCTCATCGTGGAGCAGGTGGTGCCCTTCGACCGCGAGCTGTCGGTCATCGGCGCGCGCTCGCCCGGCGGCGAGTTCCGCGTCTACGGGCCGTTCGAGAATAGCCACCGGCGCCACATCCTGGATCTGACCAGCTCCCCCGTCGCGATCGGCGAAGCGCTACGGCGCCACGCGCGCGAGCTGGTACGCGACCTCATGGAGCAACTCGACGTGATCGGCCTGCTGTGCGTGGAGCTGTTCCAGGCAGGCGACCGGCTGATCGTCAACGAGGTGGCGCCGCGGCCCCACAACTCGGGCCACCTGACCATCGACGCCTGCGAGACCGGCCAGTTCGAGCAGCACATCCGCGCCGTGTGCGGGCTGCCGCTGGGCGACCCGGCGCAGCACACCCCCGCGGCGATGGCAAACCTGCTCGGCGACCTGTGGCCGCACGGCGCCACTCCCGCGTGGCAGCGGGCGCTGGCGCAGCCCGGTGTAAAGCTACACCTGTACGCCAAGAGTGAACCGCGGCCCGGACGCAAGATGGGCCACCTCACCGCCCTGGCGTCCGACACCGCGACCGCGGTCCACCGCGCCACCTCCGCCCGAAAGCAGCTCGGCTGACACGCTCCGGTGAGGCCCGTCTTGTGATAGGATGGGTACGCGCTGAATCAGCATGCGGTCTGCCACGGCGCAGAGACGCTGGACCGGTGTCTGCGGCGTGAAAAGGAGATCGAATCATGATCATGACTACCACCCCCACGATCCAGGGGAAGAACATCCGTGACTATCGCGGCATCGTCACCGGAGAGGCGATCATCGGCGCCAACATCTTCAAGGACTTCTTCGCCGGCATCCGCGACATCGTCGGTGGCCGGTCCGCGGCCTACGAAGGAGAGCTGCGCAACGCCCGTGAGATGGCCCTGCAGGAGTTGGAGGAAGCGGCGCGGCAGCAGGGCGGCAACGCGGTCGTGGGCATCGATCTCGACTACGAGGTCGTCGGCCAGGGCGGCAGCATGCTGATGGTGAGCGCCAGCGGCACCGCCGTCACCGTCGACTGAAGCGATATCGCGCGGCGATACCCTGATGACGGAGTGCTGAAGTGACCATCGAGCAGCAGTATCTGGATCGGCACCGGCGATCGGCGCAGGCGTATGAGCGCGCCGGCGGGGCGTTTCCCGGTGGCGTGACCCACGATGCGCGCTACCTGGAGCCGTTTCCCATCGTCCTCACCGGCGCCCAGGGCACGCGCAAGGTGGACCTGGACGACAACCAGTACATCGACTACGTGATGGGCCACGGCGCCCTGCTGCTCGGGCACAGCCATCCCGCCATCGTGGCGGCGGTGAGCGAGCAGATGCAGCGCGGCACCCACCTGGGAGGCAACACCGAGCTGGAGTTGCGCTGGGCCGAGGCGGTGCAGCGGCTGATGCCGTCGGCGGAGCGGGTGCGGTTCCACAGTTCCGGCACCGAGGCCACGCTGATGGCGTTGCGCCTGGCACGCGCCTTCACCGGGCGCAGCAAGGTGCTGCGTTTTCAAGAGCATTTCCACGGCTGGCACGACTACGCCGCGGCCATTCCGGGTGACGGACCGTTTGCCGGCCCCGGCATCCCGGCGGCGGTGGGCGCGAGCGTACGGGTCATCCCCGCGGGCGACGCGGAGTTGCTGGAGCGGACCCTGGCCGGCGACCCTGAAATCGCGGCGGTGATCCTGGAGCCCACCGGCGCCCTCGGCGGTCGCCTGCCGTTAGCCGCCGAGTTTGTGCGCCAGGTGCGCGAGAGCACCACCCGGCACGGCGTGCTGCTGATCTTCGACGAGGTCGTCACCGGCTTCCGCATCACCCCGGGCGGCGCCCAGCGGCGGCTGGGGATCCGGCCCGACCTCACCACCATGGCCAAGATCGTCGCCGGCGGTCTGCCGGGCGGGGCGGTGGGCGGCCGCGCCGAGATTCTCGATCAGATCGCCATGTCCGGCGGCGCCCGCCGCGTGGCCCATCCCGGCACCTTCAACGCCAACCCGCTGAGCGCGGTCGCCGGCAGCACCTGTCTCGGGCTGGTGGCCAGCGAGCCTCTGACCGAGCGTGCCGGGCGCGCCGCCGACCGGTTGTGTACCGGCATGAATCGGCTGTTCGCGGACAGCGGCACGCAGGGCTTCGCCTACCACGACAGCTCGCTGCTGCACGTGGCGCCCAATGTCGAGGGGGACGGCAGCCCGGCGGCGGTCGCGGCCGCCCTGCCGGCGCTGACCAGTACCCGCGGCGGAGCGGTGGCACAGCGCTTTCGCCTGGCGCTGCTGAACGAGGGGGTGGACGCCATGCGCGGCGTCGGCTACATCGTGTCGGCGCTGCACAGCGATGCGGACATCGACGCCACCCTGGTCGCCTTCGGCCGCGCCCTGGAACGCCTGCGGTCAGAGGGAATCCTCCAACGCCGCGCCGCCGCCGCGTAGGGATTGAATTCTACACGCGAATCACGGGATACTGTGGAAACCGGTCGTTCCAGGTATCCATGTTGAATACACCAACCTTACTGACAATCGGCCTGCTCCAAGCGCTCGAATTGGGACCAAGTAATGGAAGTTTCTGCTTCAGTGCATCAAGTCTACTGAGCAGGACCTTCCTGTCTATTCCAGTGATGAGGACGAAGTAATCTATCGGCTTGTGAGCTCGTCCAGATGCCCATTCATAGAGGAACGAGTCGCGATACTTGTACTTGAGCGACTCGTCAAGCTGGCCTCGCTTGAAACGCGCCCGGAATCCCTCAGTGTTTTCTTCTGGGACTTGGGTAGCTTCCGGGTCCTTTATCTCGACAAACAAGAAACGTTCCGGTAGCTCAATTATGAAGTCGACCGCCTTCATACAGTGACTAAGACCATGGCTTGAGCCATCATCGAACTTGCGACCACTTATGGCCCCATTAAATGTGATCTGAATAGTGCCTTCGGAGAGCGTCACCTAACTGGCTCGCTCATGCTTCGGTCGATTTCACGGTCATATAGCTCGTCAAACGTTTCGGCGATCGCATTCGGTGCGATATCCAGGTAATGATGAGTGGTTCGACACGCTATTTCCCTAGTATCCTTGTCCCGGTAGAGGGAATGAAATGCTATCTTGTCATCGTCGGTGCTGAGCAAGTCAAGTTCTTTGAGGATGACATAGTCATGGGTGGCGAGCAGAATCTGAACGCCGATACGTTGCAGCTCGAGCAGAACCTTTATCAGTGTCCCAAAGACTTTGGGATTCAGATTGGTCTCAGGTTCGTCCCATAGCAACAGCGACCCATCTCGCAACGTGCCGTTTTGAATCAGGAGCCACAGTAGGGCTAGCTTACGGACACCCTCTGCAAGCAACGAAAACTCGAGATTACCCTGTCTATTTCGGAGAAAAAACTCTTCGTGTTGGATGCTGACCTTGCCCTGAATCGCATCCTGAAGGATAGCCAACAAGCGCTTGCGGCTCGGTTCCGTCGGACCACGTAGTATTGGTGTATAGGCGCGGTCGAGAATGTCCTTGTAGATTTCCTCGAAGTGAATCTCCCGAGTCTCATAGAGAGATCGGAACCCGGGAGCGTTCGAAAGCATCTCCTTTACCGGAATGTAGACAGATTCGATAGGATTGTCTATCCAGGCTCTCGATCTTGTTGACTTTACCGTAGACCCGGAGCGGGTCCGGCTGGAAAATGATGACTGTAGTCTGAGTGAGCCACGGAAGACTCGTATAGTTGCCTTCGAGTTGCCCTGTTGGCGTTTGACTAGACGTCCTAATGAACGACCTGAAGGAAGGAACACTCGTACGAGTTTATCCACAAATCGGCCATCTGTTTTGTAGGCATCACACGCCGCATGGCAGACTTTCATGAAATGAGTCTTACCAGTGCCGTTGGCGCCTACTAAGACATTGATTCCTGGGGATAGGTCCAGGGTCAGTTTGGAGAACGCCGTAAAGCACTCAAGTTCAACTCGGCTCAATCCCACGGTCACCCGCTGCAGCTCCCCATCGCCGGTACGATGATCCCGCAGTCCGGCCGACTCGCGGGCAGAGGTCAAGAAACACCCATCCAACATTAGGTATGGTCAAGACCGCACGACTATATCACACCGCTGCGGAACGGACCTGTGGCGGCGTCGCCGGGATCGCCGCTGGTCACCGCGAGGTCACCCGCCCCGCCCGGCAAGGGGATTGACAGCACTCCCGCCGCGGCATAACTTGTAACGTCACGGGAGGTGCGAGATGCGCATCACGATAGCAGTACTGATCATGGGGGCAATTACCTTGTTCGCCATGTCGCTGGTGTTCGACGACGTGCTTCCCTTCTCGCTCAGCGTTCCTCAGGTGGTGGCCCAGCCGGTAGTGGAGGCCGCGCCAGCGGTGACCGCTCCTGCCAGTGTCACTACCTCAAGCGTGGTCCAGACGCAGAGTATGACCCAGGAGGAAACGTGGAGCAAGGGGTATGCCGGCGCCGGGTGCGCGGCGGGAGGCCATTAGGCCCCGCGCCATCCGACACCTGTCTACGAGGACTTCGGTGGCCTGACCCGGCTGTCGGAGTCCTTTTTGTTGCACCATGGATACTGACGCGCTGAACCTGTTCCATCCCGCCGTGGCGAGCTGGTTTCGCGGTGCCTTTGCCGCCCCGTCGCCGGCGCAGCGCGCGGCGTGGCCGGCCATCAAGGCCGCCAGCCACACCCTGATCGCGGCGCCGACCGGCTCCGGCAAGACGCTGGCGGCGTTCCTGTGTGCCATCGACGAGCTGGTGCGGGAGGCCGCCGCGGGTACCCTGACGGACGAGACCCGGGTCGTCTACGTCTCCCCGCTGAAGGCTCTCAGCAACGACATCGAGCGCAACCTGCAGGCTCCCCTGCAGGGCGTCTGCACGCTGTTGCAGAACTCCGATGCGGTCGACGCGGCGCAGATCCGCGCCGGCCTGCGTACCGGCGATACGCCGGCTTCCGTCCGCACCGCCATGACCAAGCGGCCGCCGCACATCGTGGTCACCACGCCGGAGTCACTCTACCTGCTGCTCACCAGCGCCGGCGGCCGCGGCATGCTGGCCACCACGCGCACCGTGATCGTGGACGAGATTCACGCCATTCTCGGCTCCAAGCGCGGCTCCCACCTGGCGCTGAGCCTGGAGCGACTGGACGCCCTCACCGTGAAACCGGTGACCCGCATCGGCCTGTCCGCAACCCAGCGTCCCATCGCCACGGCCGCCGCCTTCCTGACCGGAATGGGGGATTGCCAGTCCGCCGCCGATCCGCCGCCGGCCTGCCGCATCGTCGACAGCGGCCACCGCCGCGCCATGGACGTGGCGCTGGAGCTGCCCGCCTCACCCCTGGAGGCGGTGATGGCGAACGAGGTGTGGGAAGAACTGTACCAGCGCCTGGCGGAGCTGATCCTGGATCACCGCACCACCCTGATCTTCGTCAACACGCGGCGCCTGGCGGAGCGCATGAGCCATGCTCTGGAGGCACTGCTGGGAGCCGAGCAGGTGGCAGCTCACCACGGCAGCCTGTCGCGTGAGCAGCGTCTGGACGCCGAGCAGCGGCTGAAGGCCGGCAACCTGCGCGTCATCGTCGCCACCGCGTCGCTGGAGCTGGGCATCGACATCGGCGTGGTCGACCTGGTGTGCCAGTTCGGCTCGCCCAAGTCGATCATGGCGTTCCTGCAGCGCGTCGGGCGCTCCGGTCACCACATCTCCGGCACCCCCAAGGGCCGGCTGTTCCCCCTTACCCGCGACGAACTGGTGGAGTGCACGGCGCTGCTGGCCGCGGCCCAGGCCGGAGAACTGGATCGCATCAGCGTGCCGCCGCAGCCGCTGGACGTGCTGGCGCAACAGATCGTGGCCGAGGTGAGCACGCGGGAGTGGGCGACCGATGCGCTGTTCGCCGTCTGCCGGCGCGCGTATTCCTACCGCGAGCTGCCGCGCGAGCGGTTCGATTGCGTGGTGCGCATGCTGGCCGAGGGGTTCTCCACCGCGCGCGGGCGCCGCGCCGCCTACCTGCATCACGACGCCATCGGCGGCCGGGTGCGTGCCCGCCGCGGCGCCGGCCTGGCCGCGCTGACCAACGGCGGCGCGATTCCCGACAACTTCGACTACCAGGTGCGGGTCGATCCGCAGGACCTGTTCATCGGCAGCGTCCACGAGGACTTCGCCGTGGAGAGCGTACCCGGCGACATCTTTCTGCTCGGCAACAAGTCGTGGGAGATCGTCAAGGTCGAGACCGGGGTGGTGCGGGTGGTGGATGCCGGTGGCAAGCCGCCGACCCTGCCGTTCTGGCTGGGGGAGGCCCCGGGGCGCAGCGACGAGCTGTCGCAGGCGGTGTCCGGCCTGCGGGCGCGGGTGCAGCGGCTGGTCGAGGCGGACGGCGCGGCCGCCGCCTGCCGCTGGCTGGCAGGGGAGGTGGGGCTGGATGCCGCGGCCGCGGACCAGGTGGTGGGGTACCTGCACGCCGGCATGAACGCCCTGGGCGCCATGCCCACCCATGCCACCGCGGTGATGGAGCGCTTCTTCGATGAAGCCGGCGACATGCACCTGGTGATTCACTCTCCGCGCGGCAGCCGCCTCAACCGCGCCTGGGGGCTGGCGCTGCGCAAGCGTTTCTGCCGCAACTTCAACTTCGAGCTGCAGGCGGCGGCCAATGAAGACACCCTGGTGCTGTCGCTGGGCCAGACCCACAGCTTCCCGCTGGCCGACGTGTGGCGCTACCTGAATCGCACCAGCGTGCGCGAGGTGCTGGTGCAGGCGCTGCTCGACGCACCCATGTTTCAGACCCGCTGGCGCTGGAACGCCTCCTGCGCCCTGGCCGTGCTGCGCCAGCGCGGCGGCAAGCGGGTGGCACCCTACCTGCAGCGGATGCAGTCCGAGGACCTGTTGTCGCTGGTGTTTCCCGATCAGCTTGCCTGTCAGGAGAACCTCAGCGGCGAGCGCGAGATCCCCGACCACCCCCTGGTGACCCAGGCGATCGGCGACTGCCTGACCGAGGCGATGGACATCGCACAGCTCGAGTCGCTGCTGGAGGAGATGGATCGGGGCGCGGTGACCCTGGTGGCGCGCGACCTGCGCGAGCCGTCTCCCTTCGCCCAGGAGATCATCAATGCGCGGCCGTACGCGTTCCTGGATGACGCGCCCCTGGAGGAGCGCCGCACGCAGGCGATTCGCAACCGGCGCTGGATCACGCCGGAGGAAGCGCGCGAGTTCGGAGCGCTCGATGCCGCCGCCATCGCCCAGGTACGTGCCGAGGCGCTGCCGCGGGTGGAAGACGCCGACGAACTGCACGATGCCCTGGAGCTGCTCACCTTCATCGACGAGGCCGAAGGGGTAGGCGCCGGATGGGAGGAGCTGTTTGCCGCCCTGGCCGGCCAGGGCCGGGCCACGCGACTGACCCTGCCCGCCACCTCCGCCGGGCCCCCCGCGGCACGCTGGATCGCGGCCGAGCGGCTGCCCCTGTGGCAGGCCCTGGTCGATCCGCTACGCTCCGAACCGGCGCTGCAGCTCCCGGCGGAGCTGACCGAGCGGACGTGGCGGCGCGAAGAGGCGTTGCGCGAGGTGGTGCGCGGCCGCCTGGAGGCGGCCGGCCCGATCAGCGCCGCCGCCCTGGCACGGCAGATCGGCGTGTCGCGGCAGGAGGTGGAGCTGGCGCTGCTGGCGCTGGAGATCGAAGGCGCGGTGCTGCGCGGCGAGTTCACCGGCGGCGGCGGCGAGGAGTGGTGTGAGCGGCGCCTGCTGGCACGGATCCATCGCTACACCCTGGGTCGCCTGCGCCGCGAGATCGAGCCGCTGGCGTTCGACGACTACCTGCGGTTTCTGTTCGACTGGCAGATGGTCGCTCCCATCACCGGGCACAGCGCTGGCGAGGCGGCGGAGGGTCCGGACGCGCTGCTTGCCGTAGTCCACCAGCTCGCGGGATACGAGGCTCCCGCGGCGGCCTGGGAGGAGTGGATCCTGCCGGCGCGGGTGCCCGGCTACGACCCGGCCTGGCTCGATCTGCTGTGCGCCGGGGGCGACGTGGCGTGGGCGCGGCTACGGCCGCCGAACGGAAATCGACACGGCAACAGCGGCGGTCCGGTGGCGAGCAGCCCCATCGCGCTGCTGACGCGGGAGGAGATGCCGCTCTGGCGGAGTCCCGCATCCGTAGGGGAGGCCACGGAGACTCCGCTCAGTGCCGCCGCCGAAGCGATCTGCGCCAGCCTGCGCCGTGACGGCGCCCTGTTCCGCGACGAACTGCAGCGCGCCGCCGGTTTGCTGCCGGCGCAGGTGGACACCGCGCTGGGGGAACTGGCTGCGGCAGGTATCGTCACCTGCGACAGCTTCGCCGGGCTGCGCACGTTGATCCGGCCGGCGCCACGCGGCGCGGTGGAACGACGCGCCGCGCGGGTGGGCGGGGCGCTCGGCGCGGGCCGCGGCGTGGCCGGTGGGCCGCGGCGGTTGGCGGCCGTCCCCGCCGGCGGGCCGCGCGCCGGCGGCCGGCGCCTGGAGCGCACGGGCCGCTGGAGCCTGCTGCCGCGGCCGGCGCAGCACGGCGAAGAACGCCCGGCGTCGGAGCTGGAGAGCATCGCGTTGCGTCTCCTGGAACGGTACGGGGTGGTGTTCCGGCGCATCCTGGAGCGGGAGTCGCTGGCGCCGTCGTGGCGCGAGCTGGTCTCCGTGTACCGGCGGCTCGAGGCGCGCGGCCAGATTCGCGGCGGCTACTTCGTAAGCGGGGTGGGCGGCGAGCAGTTTGCCCTGGCCGAGGCGATCGCCAGGATGCGCGCCGTGCGCCGGAGCGCACCGTCCGGCGAGCTGCGAGTGCTGGCGGCGGTCGATCCAGCCGGCGGTATCGGCCTCCGGGTGCACCCGGCTCGGGAGCGGCAACGGGTGGCCGGCGTGCGCGGGAATCGGATCCTGTACCGCGATGGAGTGCCGCTGGCGGTGCGTGAGGCGGGTGCCGTCCGGCTCCTCGACGGCGTCGCTGCGGCCCTGTCGGAAGCGGAGCGCTGGGAGCTGCAACGGCTGTTGCTGGCCCGCGACCCGCGCCGGGCACGCCGTGTCGCCGCGCACCTGCATGCGGTCGCCGCGCAGCGAGAGGCAGGTTCCGTGCCCGCCGCGCCCGCATCGTAACTGCGAGGTTGCATTACCCCGGTCGAAAACCGTAGATTCTCACAGGAATGGCTCCGGTCGCGGGCACCTCCGGCGTGCCATTGCTGGTGCGCACACGCGCTGCGGATCGGATCGGCGCCATGTTTGACGGAATTGCCCGTCGCTACGACGTTCTGAATCGCGTGCTGTCGCTGCAGCGCGATCAGCGTTGGCGCAGATTGGCAGCGCAGTTGGTATTGGCCGCTCATCCCCGCACGGTTCTCGACATAGCTACCGGCACCGCAGATCTGCCCCTGATACTCGCGGCGCTCGATCCGCGCCTTCGCGTGACCGGGATCGACATCGCAGGCGAGATGCTGGCGCGGGGACGCGCCAAGGTGCGCCGCCAAGGGGCCGGCGGGCGCATCGACCTGCGTCAGGGCGACGCTCTGGCGTTACCGTCCGCCGCGGCGAGCGTGGACGCGGTCACCATCGCCTTCGGGATCCGCAACGTGGCCGACTACCGTACCGCGTTGCGCGAGATGTACCGCGTCCTGCGGCCATCCGGATCGGTCACGATCCTGGAGTTCTCGCTGCCGCCGCACCCCCTCGTACGCCTCACGTATCTGCTCTACTTCCGCCACCTGTTGCCCGCCGTCGGCGGTCTGATCTCGGGCAACCGCACCGCGTATCGCTACTTGAACCGCTCGGTAGAGTCGTTTCCCGGCGCCGAGGAGTTCGCCCGTCTGCTCACCGCCGTCGGCTTCGAACGGGTCCGGCGGCTGGCGCTGACATTCGGGATCGCGGCGATCTACCACGCGCGCAAGCCGGCCTGAATGATGCCCGTGTCGCGGCACCGACTCGCGCCCGCTGCCACGCCGCCCGACCGCCGGCTCGAGCGCGCTCTGCAGGCCCTTTGTCCGGGGTCCTGGCACTGGTGCGAGCGGTATCCGGGCGCGGTTTGCCACCGCGCCGAGCTGGCACTGGGCGGAGCGGATCCCCTCACCTTTCTCCGTCACCTCGCCGCCGACGGCAGTCTGCCGTGGGGCGGTGGCTGCTACTGGTCGGATCGCAGTCACACCCTGCAGTGCGCGGGAGTGGGGAGTGCGGCCGAGGTGACCGGTGAAGACGGCATTCCGTTTACCGAGGTGTGTGCCGCCGTGGCAGCGCTGATCGGGAGCCCGCGGCAACGGCTCTACGGGGGGTTCCGGTTCCGTGGCGGGCAGCGGGCCCACGGCGAGGAGCCGTGGTGGACGCCGTTCGGGAGCTACCGCTTCACCCTGCCTCGGATCGAGTTGGCGCGGACCCCGGCGGGCACCACCCTGGCGTGCAACTTCCGTCACGACGAACAGGATGCGGCCGGCTTGCCGCACGACCTGGCCGCCCGCTGCCGCGCGGCGGTGCAGGCGGCATTGGCCGGGCCGGCCGCCCCGCAGGGACGCCCGAACCCGGTAGCCGCGTGCAGCCACGTGCCGGATCAATCGCGCTGGCGGCAACTCGTCGCCGCGGTGCTGCGGCGCTTTGGAAGCTGCCTCGACGGCGGCAGCGATCCGCTGGAGAAGATCGTGTTGGCGCGCAGGACGACGCTGCAGTTCGCCGCCCGCATCTGCGCGCTTACCCTGCTGCAGCGGCTGCGGACGGTGAACCCGGCGGCCTACCACTTCGCGCTGCAGCCGCCTTCCGGCGTCACGTTCTTCGGTGCCTCGCCGGAGCGGTTGTTGCGCATCTCCGGTGACACCGTGGAAACGGAAGCGTTGGCCGGTACCCGGCCCCGCGGCGACAGCGCGGCGGCGGACGCACGGCTGGAAGCAGAGTTGCTGCGCTCGGACAAGGAGTTGCGCGAACACCGGTACGTCCATGCCAGCATCGCCCGCAGCCTGCGCGAACTGTGCAGCCGGGTGTCCACCCAGGATGTGGTCCGGGTACGCAAGCTGGCTCACGTTCAGCACCTGCACACCTCGTTCAGCGGCACGCTGCGGCCGGGAGTAGGGTTGGCCGAGGTCCTGCAGCGGCTGCACCCGACCCCTGCGGTCGGCGGCTACCCCACCTGTGGGGTCAGCGACCTGATCGCCGCCACCGAGGCGTTCGACCGCGGCTGGTACGCCGGTCCGGTTGGCTGGATCGGTGCCGGCGCCGCGGAGTTCGCCGTGGGAATCCGCGCCGGCGTGGCCGACGGCGACACGCTCCATCTCTACGCCGGGAATGGGATCGTGCGCGGCTCGACGGCGGACGCGGAGTGGGCGGAGATGGAACAGAAGATTCTTCAGATCCTGGACGTAGTCTGAACGGAACGGCATGCGTGGGTGACGGCGGCGGCAGCAACAGCCACTGGGCCCAGCTCCTGGTCGAGGAGCTGACGCGCTGCGGCTGCCGTTACTTTCTCATCTCTCCGGGGTCGCGCTCGACGCCGCTGGTGGTCGCCGCCGCGCGCCACCCGGCAGTGACCGCGCGCGTCTGTCTGGAGGAACGTGGCGCCGCCTTCCATGCCGTGGGTTACGGGCGCGCCGCCGGCCGGCCCGCGGTGCTGGTGTGCACCTCCGGCACGGCACTCGCCAACTACCTGCCGGCGGTGGTGGAGGCCGCCCAGGACCAGGTCCCGCTGCTGGTGCTGAGCGCGGACCGGCCACCCGAGCTGCAGGATACCGGCGCCAACCAGACGATCGCACAGCGCGGCATATTCGGCGGATACACCCGCTGGAGTGGCGAGCTTCCCGCGCCGACGCCGCGCATCGATCCGCGGGTGGTGCTGACGACCGTCGATCAGGCGGTGTTTCGCGCCACCGCCGACGCGCCCGGACCGGTGCACCTCAACTGCCCGTTCCGCGAGCCGCTGGAACCGGAACCGCTTCCCGAGCCGCTGGTCGCGGGGCCCGCCGCTGCGCGCTGGCGCACCGGCGGCGAACCGTTCACCACCTATCGCACGCCGGCGGGCACCGAAGCGCGGGCCGCGCCTCCGGCCACTGCCGCGGCGCCGCCTGAGGAGCCGGTGTCTGCGCTCCTGAGCCTGGTTGCGGAGAGCCGGCAGGGCTTGCTGGTGGCAGGCGGCCTGCCGCAAGGTTGCGCCGGCGCCGTCGAGGCGCTGGCGGCCCGCCTGGGGTGGCCGCTGCTCGGCGACATCACCAGTGGTGTCCGCGGCACGCCGGGACTGCAACTTCTGCTGCAGTGCGCGGCTGGACGCGAACTGCTGCACCCGGACTGCGTGCTGCACTTCGGCACCCGCGTCGTGGCCAGACAGTACCAGGAGCTGCTCGCCGCCGCGGCGCCGCGGTTGGCACAGGTGGCGGCCGCCCCGGACCGCCTCGATCCCAGCCACTCGGCGGCGCTACGTATCGTGGCCGACCCGCGCCGGGTGGCGGATCAGCTTCACCGGCGCATTCCGAAGCGGCCCGTGTCTGCCCATGCCGGCGCGGTCCAGGCTGCCGCGGCTCGGGCGCGGCAGGCGCTGGCCGTATTGGGCGCCGGCCGCCGTGCCCCTTCCGAGCCAGCCGTTGCGGCCGCGGTGGCCGCGGCGGCCACGGGGCCGCCGGCGTGTGGGCTGTTCGGCGCCAGCAGCATGCCGATCCGCGACCTCGACACGTTCGCAACGCCGCTGCCGCCGGGCGTGACGGTGGCGGCCAACCGCGGCGCCAGCGGCATAGACGGTGCCGTGGCCAGTGCGGCGGGCTTTGCCGCCGGGCTGCAAGCTCCGGTGATTGCACTCCTTGGCGATCTTTCGCTGCTGCACGATCTACCGTCTCTCAGTCAACTTCCGGATGTCGCCCCAGGCCTCGTCATCGTGGTGATCAACAATCGGGGAGGTGGGATTTTCTCGCTATTGCCCTTGGCGCAGATCGAGGAGGCGGGATTCGAAGAACTGTTCGAACGCTACTTCGCAACGCCCCACGAGGTGGCGTTCCGCGAACTGGCGGCGACGTTCAGCATGCACTATGCACGGCCACGAACAGTTGCCGAACTGGAGCGGCACCTCGCCGTCGCCACCGTTCGTGCCGGGCAAGGCGCCGACACCCTGCTCGAAGTCACCACCGAACGGGCGGCCAACGCCTCCCTGCATGCTGAGCTGCGCGACCTGGTAGAGCGCGCAGTACGTGAACGCTAGCGGCTACGCCGCCGGCAGCAGGGACTCGGCCTGATTCACGACGGCACGCAGCAGCGACTCGTCGGGCCGGCTCCGCACCAGCACCTGCATGCCGAGAAACAGACTGAGCAGGCAACGCGCCGCCTGAGTCGCATCTACCTGCCGCGCGATCTCGGCGCTGGCGATGCCGCGCTCGACCGCACTGCGGAAGCTGGCCTCCAACTCGGTGAGCGCGCCACGTACCATCGCAGCTACCTCGAGGTCACTCGGAAGCAGTTCCATCGCCGTGCTGATGAGCAGATTGTGGTCGTCTGACCGCTCCACGCCAACTTCCGTGACCAGCGATTCAAAGACGTCGATTATCGCTTGGCGCGGTGCGGACGCCTCGGTCAGATCCGACAACCCGGCAGATGGAGAGACCTGGCCGTCGTGGCGCAGGGCCTGCAGAAACAGGGCATGCTTGTCACCGAAGGTAGCGTATACGCTGCTCCGGCTGACCCCCGTATGCTTCGCTATGTCCCGCATCGAGGTGGCCCGGTAGCCGCGTGCCCGGAACAACTCCAAGGCCTTGGTCAGAGCATACTCGACGGTGAAGGTCTTTTTCCTCGGCATGGCATTTTTCCAGTCGGCTGATCTTGTTGCGCAGCAACATCCTTAGACCGACCGTTCCAGATTACCATGTCCGATGAAGAAGGCACAAGCGGTCGCTGGTTGGACTAGGTTGGACTGGTTGGACGGATCTCGTCGGTCACGGTCAAGCTGGTCCAATAGCGTTCCGAGGCGACGGGGTTCGGGCGCTGAGTGCGCCTGAACTGGTGCTTTATTGCAGCAGAGCCTCGGCCTGATGCTTGATCGCGCGCAGCAACGACTCTTCCGGTCGACTCCTGGCTAGAACCTGCAACCCGATCATCAGGCCGAGCAGCGAGCGCGCGGTGCGGTCAGGGTCCACGCTCCGGCCGATCTCGCCGGCTTTCTGTCCCTGTTCGATCAGGCTGCGGAAACCGTTCTCGATGCGCGTGAGGCCCTGGGTCACGAGGGCGGCGACCTCCCGATCGTGCGGCGACAGTTCCAGCGCCGTGTTGATCAGGAAACAACCGTTGCGGGTAGTGTCGTCCAGGGCCCGTTCGACAGCGTTCTCGAATGTGCTCGATATGGCCGCAAGCGGAGACGGCGCATGCGCCAGCATCGACACCGCTCCGGTGTGACACAGACCCATGTAGTAGCGGAGGGACTGCAGGAACAGACCGTGCTTGCTACCGAAGGTATCGTAGATGCTGCCGCGTCCGATGCCCATGCAGTCGACGAGATCCTGCATCGACGTGGGGGCGTAGCCGTGTTTCCAGAACATGTGCATCGCGCTGGTCACGGCTTCCTCGATCTTGAATTGCTTCGTTCTGGGCATGACGTGATTCTTGGATGACCTGTCTTGGGTTCTATCTGGGTCGCCCAAGCAGTATAGCTTACTCTCGGTATCGTGTCACGCGCGATCAGGTAATCTACGCTTCCTGAATAGCGTGTACAGAACGCTTCACGCCACCCGGCCGGTGCCGCCGTCCAGGATACGGACGCAGACGTCCGCCATCGACTCCGGCTCGGTGATCACCTCGGCGCGCCCGTCGCCGTCGATGTCGTGGATCGCCACCGGCCCTGGGGAGCGGGGCTCAACGTTCCCGGCGCGGGTGCAGCAACGGCAGATGGCGGTCGTCGTCGAGGGGGTCGCCTGGCTGCAGCCGCTGCGCCAGCTCCGCCGGCAGGGCCGCGGGGTGACCGTTGTAGGTGCTGTCACCCGGCATGAACAGGAAGCCGAAGGCCCGCCGCCGGTGGCTGGTCATGTTGGGTCCGGCGGCGTGGGCCAGCATGCCATTGATGAAGATGCCGGCGCCGGCGCGCACCTCCGCCACCGACGGGTCGTTCCTCGCCCAGTCCGGAAAGGCGCGGAACAGGCCGCCCACGTTGGCGCTGGCGAGGTCGGCCTGGACCCCGACGTCGCCCTGCAGGTGGGTGCCGTCCAGGAAGTAGAGGCAGCCGTTCTGCACGCTGGCGTCGTCGAGGGCGACCCACAGCATGATGGCGGCGCGGCTGTAAAACGGATCGTAGGGGTTGTCGATGTGCCAGTTGGTCGGGTTGCCCCACGGCGGCTTGTACAGCGCGTGGTCGTGGTACAGGCGGATCGAATCCACGCCGGCCAGCTCCGCCGCCATCGGCCCCAGCGGGCTGTCGAGTATCAGCCCTTCCACGGCCGCATTGCTCTTCCACAGGTTCACGCACTGGGTGAACACGTTGCGGTAGTAATCTTCGTCCTCCGCGCCGTCGTGGCCGGCCTGCGCTACCCGCTCGGCCACCGCGGCGTCCACGGCCGTGCGCCAGGCCGCAAGCTCGGCCGCATCCAGCAGGTCATCCACCACCAGGAAGCCGCGTCGGCGGTAGGAGGCGATGCGCGGTTCGGTCAGCGTGCAATTCATCCCATCGGCACCTGCAACCTAGCGTAGCATATCGCTGACAGGCGCGCCGCGAGCTCCATTTTTTCGCATTGTTAAGAGGTGAGTAGCGGCAGGTTGAGGTTCGGCGGCTGCTCAGCGCGGCGGGCGGTGCTGGTGGCAGCCTTGGTGATGGGCGCCGCGATCGCCGTGGCGAGCGGAGCGGGCGAGGCCCAGGAGGGCGAGGTGGTGGTGCTGATCACCGACCACCGCGAGGCGATCGACGACTTTGCGTCGCTGGTGGTGACCGCGACCGGTGCCCGGCTGCACCGGCGCGGCCACGTTGCCGACGCGGGCTGGACGGTGATCGAGGTGCCGCCGCGGGAGGTGGATCTGACCCGTTACCGGGACGGTGCCAGCCTCGAGCTGGTGCGGGCGCCGGTGGCCGCGGGGCGGTACGATGCGGCCGACCTGCTCCTGGCCGGCCCCGCCCGCGGCGTAGTGCTCGCCGGCGACCGGGTGACGGTGCCGCTGGAGGTCTCGCCGGTACGGGTAGCGGTCGAGGTGCGGCGCGGCCAGGTGACGAACCTGACCTTCGATCTGGTGGTGCACGACCTGCGCGATCATCCCGGAAAGACCTGGGGCGTGCTGCTGGAAGAGGTGCGCGTCGCCAACGTGGCGGTCACCGTACCCGAGTAACTGCAGCGGTGCCCGGCTCCCCGGCTACGATCTTCAACGAGTGGCAGGACGCGGCCGGCCGGCCGCGGGATCACTACGCGCCGCTCGCCGCTGCCGTCGCCACGCTCGGTCGACGCGAGCTGTGCCGGCGCTGGGATACGGCCCGCCGCCGCGGGCTGCTGGACGCGGTCACCTTCTGCCTCGAGCCGCACCGGTTCCGGACGGCGCCGGCCGACTGGCTTCCGCGCGTCATCCCGCACGCGCACTGGGAGGTGATCGCGGCCGGAGTGGGGCAGCGGCTGAAGGCGATCAATCGCTTCCTGCTCGACCTGTACCACGGCGGCCAGGACATCGTGCCCGACGAAGTGGTCTATACCGCGCAGCATTTCTATCCCGAGGTGCTGGGATTCCAGCCGCCGCGCGACCTGTTCGTCCATCTCTATGCGATCGATCTGGTGCACCTGGGCGGCGGGCGCTACGTGGTCCTGGAAGACACCGCGCGGATTCCGTTCGGGATCGGTTACCAGCTCAAGACGCTGGAGCTCGTGGGCCAGGTGATACCGGAGTTCGCCGCCGGCTACGACCTGGAACGCTACGAGATCCGGCAGGCCTACCTCGACCTGTTCCGCTCGCTCTGCGACTCCCCGTCACCGGTGTGCGTGCTGCTGACCGACGGCAGGTTCGGAGCTGCCTTCTTCGAGCACCGCTACCTGTCGGAGCTGCTGGGCATCCCGCTGGTGGAGGGCTCCGACCTCTACGTCGGCTATGACGGGCGGGTGTACCTGCGCACCCTGGATCGCGATCTTCCCGTCGACCTGGTATACCGGCGGGTGGAAGACCTGGACCTGTTCGTGCCGGGCCTGCACGACGCCTGCCTGGACCACCGGGTGATTCTGGTGAACGCCATCGGGGCCGGCGCGGTGGAGGACAAGCTGGTGTTCAAGTGGGTGCCGGAGATGATCGAGCGTTACCTGGGCGAGGCGCCGATCCTGCCGCAGGCGACCAGCTACGACCTGACCGACCCGGAGAGCCGCCGCTACGTGCTGGACCACCTGGACCGGCTGGTGATCAAGTCGCGCCGGGAACACGTCGCCGGCGGCGTCTCCGTAGTGTCCGATCTGGGGCCGGCCGCCAGGAGGCGTCTCGGCGAACGCATTCTGGAGCAGCCGCGGATGCTGGTGGCGCAGGAGTGTCTGGACTTTTCCCAGCACCTGGTCTTGAATGCCGCGACGGGTGCGCTGGAGGGTCGCTACGTGGACTTGCGGGTGTTCGCGCTGCAGGACGGTTCGGGCCAGGTGACCGTGTTCGCGGGCGGTTTGACCCGTGTCGCTGCGGCCACCGGGCGCATCACCAGCCACTCGGCGGGTGGGTCGTTCAAGCCTACCTGGGTGCTCCGTTAGGAGTCTGCACGGTCACTCCGCGACATGGAGAACGATGAAAATCGATGCACAGGCATCGTCCGCCGGATTGCGCCAGACTCCTGACGCCGGGACGGAACGGGCCACCGGCGGCGCCGATACCCGCATCGCCTCCTATCTCTACGCAGCTCGCTACCGTTATTCCGATTCCGTCCTGCACAACGACAACCAGCTTCGCATCTTCCCGCTGACCGACTCCGGTCAGGAGCCGGTGGACCTGCAACTCTGGACCCGCCCGCATGGCAGGGGGGTGGAGTACGTGGACCGTTTCGGCAACCGCGTGCGGCGCGTGCGCATCGTCGCCGCTCACGACAGCCTGGTAGTGGCCAGCGCCGGCCGG
Source organism: Spirochaetia bacterium (assembly GCA_965203905.1). Taxonomy (GTDB): domain Bacteria; phylum Spirochaetota; class Spirochaetia; order SZUA-6; family Bin103; genus Bin103. The sequence goes on from CBDBDQ010000005.1 coordinate 1,769,899, forward strand.
GTGCGGCTGGCCACCGCACGGCCGGAACCGGAGGACGCGGATCTGGAAGAGGTGCGCGCGCTGCCCGAGGCCTTCGAGTACACTTCGCGTTCGGCGCTGGTGGACCCCGCCGCCGTCTCCGGCCTGGCCGACGAGGTGGCCCCCGCTCCCGACTCGCTGCTCGCTGCGGTCGACGGCGCCGCTGGCTGGGTGCACCGCAATATCCGATATCGCCGCGGCACCACCGGTGTGACGACCACCGCCGTCCAGGTGCTGCGGGCGCTGGAAGGCGTGTGCCAGGACAAGGCCCACCTCACCCTGGGGATGCTGCGGGCGCTGGGCATCCCGAGCCGCTACGTGAGCGGGCTGCTCACCGGTGAGGTGGGCGAGACCCATGCCTGGGTGGAGGTGCGCCACCCGCGCCGCGGCTGGCTCGCGGTCGATCCCACGCGTGGGATGCTGTGTCCGCCTCCCTGCGACTACATCAAGCTGGCGGTCGGCCGCGACTATGCCGACGTGCCCCCGGTAGCCGGTTCGTTCCTGTCCCGGGGTGCGGCCAGCGAATGTGCCGCCATCTCGACGGCGAAGCTGGACGCCGCCGGCGCCGCGACGCTCGGCGACGCCCTGGAGCTGTTGCGGAGCGCCCACGTGGTCAGGCACGCGTAGGCATGGATCCGAGAACCGCCGCCCTGGGGGCCGACCGCTGGCTGACCGACTCCCGAGTATACAACCTGGTCTGGCTGGGGCGCTGGATCGAACGTGCCCAGAGCGTGGCGCGCCTGCTGCTGTGGTCCGCAAGGCACGATGCAACCAACCGGCTGCAGGACGTACTCGCCATCGCGTCCGAGATACGCGGCGTCACGGTGGCGGAGAACGAGTCGCCGCTGGAGGCGCTGCTGATTCGCGACAACGGCGCCTCCCTGCGCGCCTGCCTGGCGGCCGCGCGCTACAATGCCACCCACGTGGCGCCGATCGCGGTGATCCGCAGCATCGGCGCCGCGATCGAGACCTTGGACCACCACGATCCACCGCCCGCGACGACGGCGGAGGTGGGCGCACTGATGGAGCGCACCCTGGGCCTGCTGAACGACCTGCATGCGGCGGTGGAGGAGGCCTGGTTCCATCCCGAGGTGCCGTCCGAGGAAGAGGTGTATCGGCGCTTCCTTCAACAGCAACAGCAGCAGCAGTAGCCGGCAGCCGGCGCGGGGCGGACGGTACCCGCCTTATCCCTGGAGGAACAGCCCTGGTACGAACCGATGCGGCAGGGCGGGGTGCACCGGCATCACCCGTACCGTGGCCCGCAGCTTGCCGGTGCTGCGGCAGACCGCCTGGGCGCGGTAGGTGGCCACCTCACCGCTCTGCTCGACCAGCTCCATCACCGTGCTCTCGCCACCGTCGATGGCGTCGTCGGCGCCGGCCAGCAAGCCGTGGTAGAGGGCCACCTCCACCGCCGCGGGCTCCAGGCCGCCGAGCCGCACCGAGGCGGTAACGTCGATCCGGTCCCCGACGCGTAACGTCGGCGCGCTGGCGGTGGTGAGCCGCTCCACGGTGATCCCCTCCCAATGCTGCTCCAGCAGCGCCAGGTAGCGCGCCAGGTCGACCGCTTCGCGCCAGCCGTCAGCGTGCAGCCGTTGCGCCTGGGCCAGCGCCGGCTCGTAGAAGTTGCGGTGGTACTCGGCGACCATGCGCTGGGCGCTGAAACGCTGGCCCACCTCCTTCATCGAGCGCCGCATCTTGGCGATCCAGGAGCGCGGCAGGCCGTCGATGCTGCGGTCGTAGAACGCCGGTATCACCATCTGCTCCAGCTCGGCGAAGACCGCGTCCACCTCCAACTCGTCCTGTACCTCGTGGTCGTCGTAAGTGGTAGTGGAGCCCACCGCCCAGCCGATCTCGGGACGGTACGCCTCGTCCCACCAGCCGTCCAGCGTGGACACCACCAGCGACCCGTTGACCGCCGCTTTCATGCCGCTGGTGCCGCTGGCCTCGTGCGGCCGGCGCGGGGTGTTGAGCCACACGTCGCAGCCCGCTACCAGGTAGCGCGCCACGCTGATGTCGTAGTCGTCCAGGAACACCAGTCGGCTGCGCAGGTCGTGGTCGGCGGCGAACTGGATGATGTGGCGGATCATCTCCTTGCCCTGGTGGTCGTTGGGGTGGGCCTTGCCGGCGAAGATGATCTGCAGCGGGCGTTCCTGATCGGTCAGCAGGCGCACCAGCCGCTCGGGCCGGCGGAACAGCAGACCAGCCCGCTTGTAGCCGGCGAAGCGGCGTGCGAAGCCGATGGTGAGCGCGTCCGGGCGCAGTGCCACCTTCGCCGCCTGCAGATCGCGATCCGAGGCCCCCTCGTGACGGAGCTGCGCCACGATGCGGCGGCGCGCGAACCAGATCATGCGCTCACGCCGCCGCTCGTGGGTACGCCACAGCTCTTCGTCGGCGATGTTGTCCACCTGGTCCCAGATTGATACCTCGGGGGCGTGTTTCTCGACCGCGGGCCCCAGGTAGCGCACCAGCAGGTCCTGGATGTCGTGCGAGATCCAGCTGCGCGGATGCACCCCGTTGGTGACGTGGCGGATCGGCACCTCGGCGACCGGCACTCCAGGCCACAGGCCGCGCCACATGCGCCGCGACACCTGGCCGTGCAGGCGGCTGACGCCGTTGCAGTACGCCGCCAGACGCAAGGCCAGCGGCGTGAGGCCGAACTCGCCGTGGTGCTCGCCGTTGTGTACGGAACTGCCCAACCCCAGGAACTGATCCTCGCTCAGCCCCAGTTCCGTGCGCATGCTGCGCGCCTGGTCGAGCACCAGCGCGGCGTCGAAGCTCTCGTTGCCCGCCGGCACCGGGGTATGGGTGGTGAACACCGTCGTGCTCCACACCGCCAGCCGCGCCTCGGCAAAGCTCAGCCCGTGCTCGCTCATCAGGGCCCGCACCCGCTCCAGACCCAGGAACGCCGAATGGCCCTCGTTCATGTGGGTAACCGCCAGCGGGATCTGCAGTGCCTGCAGCGCGCGGATGCCGCCGATGCCCAGCAGCAGTTCCTGGCGCAGACGGGCGCGGCGGTCGGCGACGTACAACTGGCCGGTGATGTGCCGGGTCGAGGGATCGTTGGCCTCCAGATCGGTGTCCAGCAGGTACAGCGTCACCCTGCCCACCAGCACCCGCCACACCTGGGCGTGCGCCAATTCCTCGCCCAGCTCCACCGCCACCGTCAACGGTGAGCCGTCGGCCCGGGTGCACAGCTTCAGGGGCAGGTTGTAGAAGTCGTTGGCCGGGTACGATTCCTGCTGTTGTCCGTCCATGCCGACGTGCTGGCGGAAGTAGCCGGTGCGGTACAGCAGTCCCACGCCAACCAGCGGCAGCCCCAGGTCGGAGCAACTCTTGAGGTGATCGCCGGAGAGCACTCCGAGACCACCCGAGTAGATCGGCAGGGCGACGTCGAGGCCGAACTCCATGGAGAAGTAGGCCACCACGCCGTCGCGCGGGCCGCGGTACCAGGACTCGGCTTCCAGGTAGGCGCGGTAAGTGGCGTAGACGCGGTCCATGTGCGCCAGGAACGCCTCATCCCGCGCCAGTTGCTGCAACCGTTCCTGCGCCACCGCGCCCAGCAGCAGAACGGGAGTCTGGCGGGTTTCGAACCAGAGGTCGTTGTCGATGCGCATGAACAGACGAATGGCGTCGAAGTGCCAGCTGATCCAGAAGTCGTGGGCCATCTCGGCCAGCGGCGCCAGCCGCGCGGGAAGGTTCGGTTTGACCGTGAAGGTGAGTTGGTTGGGCATGGTCGTTGGCCACCCGAAGTGTCAGGCTCGGGGTGCGTATTAGTGCCCGGATGGCCTCCGGCTGTCTACCGCTGCCGGTGACGCCGGCGCGGCGGTGTCAGGAAGCGAGATCGGCTGCGGGGATCGTCTCCTGCAACGCGTGCAGCTCTTCCAGATAGCGCTGCGCCGCGCGGTCCCAGGACACAATGCTGCGGCGAGCGTTGCTGCGCGCCCGCTGGATCTGGCCGGCGCTGGCGTGGCGGAAGAACCAGGTGCAGCGCTCCATGGCGTCGAGAAACCCGGCGGGACGATAGTCGCCGAACAGCACGCCGCAGCCGCTCACCGTCGAGCCGCGGAGCTGCAGCGGCGTCACGGTGTCGCGCAGCCCGCCGGTGGCGTGCGCGACCACCAGGCAACCGCAACTCATCGCCTCCAACTGGGAGATGCCCCCCGGCTCGAACTGCGACGGCATCAGGAACGCGTCGGCGGCCAGCAGCGGCAGGCTGATCTCCTGGTAGCCGATGCGGGTTGAGACCGCCCCGGGGTAGTGCTCCATCAGGGCCCGCATCCCGTCCGCGAGCTGCTCCGCGCGATGATCGTTGGGCGCGATCGGGCCGCCGATGATCGCCTGCACGCCGAGGTTGCGGAAGATCCCTTCTGACGCCTCCAGCAGAATCTGGAACCCCTTCTGATCGCTGACCCGGTGAATCATCACGTAGAGCACCTGGTCGGGGTCCACGACCAGGCCGTACTCGAGCTGCGCCAGCAGCTTGGTGCGCATCCGCACGACCTGGTCGCGGCGGCCGCGGCTGCGGCAGCGGATGGCACCCGCCTCCGCGGCCAGCAGCTCGGGATAGCGCCGCTCCAGCTTGACCCGCAGCTCCGGGTCGCCGGCGATGCGCTCGCGCAGCCGCGGGTACTGTTGTTGCTCCAGCCCCGAGCGGCTGAGCCGCCGCTGCACGCCGCTGCGGAATCCCTTGCCGATTCCGTTGTTGATCCCGATGACGTCGTGCAACAGCGGTTCCAGGCCGTCGCAGTGCTGCTCGATCTGCTCGGCGTAGGAGGGACTCACGGTGAAGACCCGGTCGGCAAAGCGGATTCCGGCGGCCATCAGGTTGAACAGCCGCTCGTCGCGCGGGTCGGTGAACTGCGCCGCACGGTGTTCCGGCAGGTTGAACAGGGCGAACAGATCGACGCCATCCTCGTAGCGGTCGTAGCAGTCGAAATACTGCCAGCCGCCGTTGTGGATGATGTGCACGAAGCTGGTGCGGGCGAAGGCGGGACTGTCGGCGTAGTAGGGGTCGGCGCGCACGATGCCGCTGATCAGGGCAGCCGCGGCATCGTTGGTCGCCACTGCCAGCGGGTGGAGCTGAAAGCTGGCGATCACCTCGGCGGCGGCGCGCGCCAGGGCGATGCGGCGGCGGATGCGCTCGTTGGAGCGGTAGCCCCAGTACAGCCCGTCGAACAGCTCGTGGTGGTCGAGCAGGTAGTAGGTCACGCCGTCGACCACCCCGCCGTGGACTCCGATCGCGTAGTGCTCGCCGCCGACCTGGAACTGGACGTTGACCCCGGTGTAGGTCACGCCGAAGCGCTCGATCGCGGCTTCCATCTTGCTGACGGCATGCGCCTCGCCGCTGCGGTACAGGGGGGTGATGACGCACAGCCGCTCACCGAGGCCGGCCAGCTCCCGCGGCAGCTCGCAGGTGACGTTGGCCAGGCCGCCGCTCTTGGAGAACGGCTCTGCCTCGGCGGTCACGAACACGACCGTCCGGCTGCGAAGCTGGGCCAGCGCCTGCTCCAGCACCCGGTCGCGGCGCGTGCGTCCGCGCTGCACGGCGCCACGCAGGCGGTCCAACCCGGCGCCGGGTGGCAGTACGCCGTCCCGGTGGGCGTGATACAGCACCCGTTTGAGCCCCAGCGCCACGCCCGCGTCGGCGGCCGCATCGTACAGCGGCAGCAACACCTCATCCAGGAACCGCAGCAACCCGGCTTCGCCGCCGGCCGCGGCCGCCACCAGCTCCCCGTAGGCGAACGACGCCGCGACCTGCTCGCGCGACGCCGCAGCCAGCAGGCGGTCGAACGAATCGCGCAGCAGCGGGCCGTAGGCGGCGGCGTCGCCGGCCAGATCGATGCGCAGCAGCTTGACCCGTTGCCGGTAGCTCACCGACGTGGTGAGCGCTGACACGCGCAACTCGCGGCCGGTGAAGTAGCCGTAGCGCTGAGTCACCGGCGAGTAGGTGGGGTCCGCCACCACGTACCGGGCCCGCGGATCGATCGCCGCGGCCGAGCGCAGGTCCACGCTCACGGCGGCGCTGTCCGTGGCAAAGCTGCACACCGCCAGCCACAGGCCCTCCGGGCCGGGTTTGATGGCGGCCGCCACCTGGTGGTGGTCGGTCGGCAGCAGGGTGCCGCGGCCGGGATTGCGCCGGTGGAAGGCGTACACCTCGCGGAACACTCCCTCCACGCTGCGGTCCGCCGCGCTGTCGAATCGGTTCCAGTCGACGTAGATATTGTCCGGGAACACCTTCCAGGCTTCGCCTTGCGCGTTGCCCTCGTAGTCCAGCAGCAGGTTGACCAGGAACGACGTCAGCGTCAGCACCGGCCGCAGGTTGTCACGGCCGAAGGTGTTCACCGGTCGCCGCTCGTCGTGGTTGCCGAACATCCCCACCAGCTCGGCGCCCGGCGGCAGCGCGCGCCGGTAGTGCTGTTGGTACAGGTGATAGATCTCGCTGACCGGCGAGGTGCCCTGGGCGACCCGCTCGCAGATCTTGAACAGCGCGGAGTCGTAGGGGACGATGCCGACCCGGCTGAGGTACTGTTCGCGCCCCCAGTAGGACTCCGCCAGGTGGAGCGAGAACCGCTTGCCCGCGCCGCGGGCGCTGCGCTCCAGCTCCCGCATCAGCAGGTAGTGCAGCGGACTGGCGATCAGGTCGTGGCACGCCGAGTCGAAGAACCCGGTGGTGATTAAGTGGTCGTCCTCGCGCTCGTTGACCACGATGGTGCCCTCTACCTGGTCCTCGTCCGAGCGCCTGCCGGTGGCAAGCACCGGAGCGTTGTTGCGCTTCATCATGATCGGCAGGGCGTGGGCGATGTCGCAGCGCACCCCGTCCACGTCGAATCGCTCCAGCAACGTGCGCAGAGCCTCGGCCAGCCATTCCCACACCGCCAGGCGGCGGTAGTTGAGCAGCACGCCGTCGTTCCAGCTTCCGTAGCGGCCGTCGGTGGAGGCGCGCGGCACCAGGTTGCCGGCGTCATCGAAGCACTGCACCAGCAGCGACGCGGGTACGTCGTGGACGCGGCGGTTGAGGTGCGGGATCAGATCCACCAGCACCTTCATCTCCAGCTCGTGGGCGGCGTCCACCAGGGCGCGCAGGCCGTCGTTGCCGCCCAGGCTCGGCTCCATCTCCACCAGGCTCTCCGGTGCGAACGGCGACGGCGAAGTGGCGTGGCGCGACCAGTCCTCGCGGTTGCTGCCGCGCTTCTGGACTCCCAGGAGATAGATGGCGGTGTAGCCGTAGGTCCGTTTCAGTTGCGGCAGGTGGGCGGCGATGTCGGCGAACGTGCCGAGGCGAATCACCTGGCCGTGCTCGTTGTACACCAGGCCGGGGTGCTCGCCGTCGCTCCACCAGGCCCGCGTATGCCCGTGTATGTCGGGGAAGATCTGCAGCACCAGCTCGCCGCGCAGGTCGGGGATCACATTGACGCGCCCGCTGCAGGAAGCGTCTGCTACCCATTGGCGGCGCCCGCTGGGGAGTACCCGCGTCACGCAGAAGTCGTAATGGCCCAGCTCCTCGAACCGGTACTCCGCCACCAGGGGCGCGCCGGAAGCGTGGCGCGTCAGATCCAGCTCGGTGTAGTCGAGGTCGCTCTCGGCGGGATAGCGATCGAGGCGGTGGCCGTGGTAGATGTGCAGGCGGTAGCTGCCGCGGCGCGGCGGCAAGTCGAAGGAGAAGCGGTGAGCGGCGCCGCGCACCAGGGTGCGAAAGGTGCGCGCCAGGGGCGCGTCGAACTCCTTGGGCGCCAGCATCCGCTCCAACAGCAGGTTGGCGTGGTTGCGCACCTCGTGCAGGTCGTGGCCGGAGGCCGCCACCAACAGGCGCATCACCTCGCGGCGTGCCGTCTCGTCGCCGTACGCCTTGGCACGTTGGGCAAGGCGTTCAATGCGGCGCATGGCGGAGACGCAGACGGCCTCGTCGAAGTCCAGCGGAGCGTCGGCGCGGCGCGCGTTCAGTTGCCCCAACAGGGTTTGCCGCCGTGCGGCGGAGACCCGCACCGGAGTGCGCGGCGGCGCCGCCCGCTCCGCCGGCGCCAGTCCTGGGGTGGGCTCGCGCAAGGCGTGGAACAGGGCTTCCAGGATGGCGCGTTGCGGCGCCTCGAGCGTCTCCAGATGGGAGTAGCCGGTCTCGATCGCCCGCTCCTCCAGGCGCAGCAGGAGGGGCAGGGCGGCCGGCAGGGCGCCACCACTGCTGCGCTGCTCGGCAGCCAGGACATCGAACAGCCGCAGTCCGAGATAGATGGAGGGGGCACGCGCCGCGATCGGTCCCGGGCCCACCCGCGCCACCACCGCGGCGGCTTCCGCTTCGTAGAGGCAGGTGGCGCCGGGCCGCTCGCGGATCAACACGATGCGGCGGCCGGCCAGAGCCTCGTGGGTTGCGGCGCCGGCGAGGGCGAGTGCCTCGTGAATCAGCCGTACCGCGGTGCCGAGCCGCTGCATCAGGCGCTCGTCGCGGCGCAGGCGTTCTCCCGCCGCCGCACTCTCCTGCGCCGCCGCCACCACCGCCGCATCGCGTGCTGCGGCCGCCAGGCGCCGGCGCTCCAGCGAATCGGCCGCCGCCCACTCCGGGCGCGGCGTGAACGCAAACGCGCGCTGCTCGGCGAATGCTCCTCGGATCGCCTCGCGGACCGCCTCTTCGTCGACCTCCGCCACCGTGAGCGGCGCCGTCAGGCAGGGTCCGAAGCCGACGCTCGTCGCCGGTGGGGAGGTGTCGTCGCTCAGCATCATCGCCGGCGGGCGTTCTGGCAGCTTACGAAGCTGGCACCGACATCGGGCAACGGAGCCGGCAGCGGCGGCAGCGCCGTGAGAGGCTCCGGCGAGCGCGCCGGCGCCGACCGGACCCGTGCAGCGAAGTGGTCCAGGGTCTGCAGCAGCGTATCGGCGGTGCTCGAGGTGACGACACCGATGAGGCCGAACGGTGGCTGGGGATCGCTCACCACCGCGGCCGTCACCTGCGTCCGACCGCCCGCAAGAGGCGTGAACGTCCAGCGCTCGCGCAGGCACAGGACGCGTGTGCCCTCGAACCTGGCGGCCAGATGATCGTCCCCCGCCAGGTCCGCGACGGCGCCGCCGGCTGGCAACCGCCACCAGGAGTCGCGGCTCACCACGACTCGCCGCGTAAACCCTTCGCCGCTGCGCACGTGACGGATCGACTGGTGTGCGGCACCGGCCGGCAGGGACAGTTGCTCGGCACACATCGCCTGCCACACGGTGCAGCCGGCCGGGTCGCGAAACAAGCCGACCGCCGCATCGACCGTGCCGAACACCCACGTCCGGGCACGCACCAGGCGATAGTCGGTCCCGGCGATGCCGCAGGACTCCGCTGCCGCCGCACCGCGCTCACCCTCGGGCCGACATCCGTCCGTTTCCGCGACCGCGGCGGTGGTGCCGAGCGTGGCCAACATCAGGCTGGTGAATGCGGTGAACGTTGCCCGCACCCCCGATCGCGCCGCACGACCGGTACCGCCGCAGGACTGCGCCCCGGCGCCGCGTTGCTTCATGGCGATAACCTAATGCAACGACAGCTCGCCGGACGAGCGGGCTGCGAGACAAATCAGATCCGTACCCGGCGCAGGCGCAGCGCGTTGCCGATCACCGAGACCGAGCTCAGGCCCATGGCCGCCGCCGCCAGCATGGGGCTCAGCAGCACGCCGAACAGCGGAAACAGCACCCCGGCCGCCACCGGTATGGCGAGACTGTTGTACAGGAACGCCAGGAACAGGTTCTGGCGGATGTTGCGCCGAGTGGCGGCACTCAGCGCGCGGGCGCGGGCGATGGCGAGCAGGTCCCCTCGCACCAGGGTGATATCGGCGCTTTCCATCGCCACGTCGGTGCCGGTGCCCATGGCTATGCCGACCTCGGCCTGAGCCAGGGCAGGGGCGTCATTGATGCCGTCGCCCGCCATTGCCACCACGTGGCCCGCCTGTTGCAGGCGCTTGATCTCGGCCACCTTCTGCTCGGGAAGCACCTCGGCGACGACCGATTCGATGCCCACGCTGCGTGCCACGGTCTCCGCGGTGGCACGGTTGTCGCCGGTCGCCATGACCAGGTCGATGCCGGCCGCGCGCAGCAGCGCCAGGGCGGACGCGGTGGTGGGCTTCACCGAATCGGCGATTGCAATCGCGCCGGCCAGGCGGCCGCCGGCCGCCACCAGGACCACCGTGTGACCCGATGCGCGCAGCTCCGCGGCCGCGGCGTCGAGCCTGCGGTCGCCGGCCACCCCGCGCGTGGCCAGGAACGCGGGGCTCCCGAGCAGAATCTCCTGGCCGTCGGCCATGCCTGCGACACCCTGTCCGGTGAACGAGGTGAACGCGGTCGCCGGCGCCACCGGGTAGCCGCGCTGCCGCGCCGCCGCCACTATGGCCTCGGACAGCGGGTGTTCGCTGGGAAGTGCCACCGAGGCGGCGGCGTGTAACAGGGAACGCTCGCCGGCAGGCGGCACGGCGACTACCCGCTGCACCCGAGGTCGCCCCTCGGTGAGGGTGCCGGTCTTGTCGACGACCAGGGTGTCCACGGTGCTCAGCATCTCGCTGGCGGCGGCGTCCCGGAACAGCACGCCGAGAGTCGCGCCGCGGCCGGTGGCCACCATGATCGACATCGGGGTGGCCAGACCGAGGGCACAGGGGCAGGCGATGATCAGCACCGCCACGGCGTTCAGCAGCGCCACGGTCAGGCTGGGGTCCGGTCCGAGGAGCAACCAGACGCCGAAGGTGATGGCGGCGATGGCGATCACCGCCGGCACGAAAACGGCGGACACCGCGTCGGCGACGCGCTGGATCGGTGCCCGGCTGCGCTGAGCGTCCGCGACCATCTGCACGATTCGCGCCAGCAGGGTGTCGGCACCGACCTTGGCGGCACGGATCTCCAGCGCGCCGGAGCCGTTCACCGTGCCACCGATGACTGCCGAGCCGGGCTCCTTCGACACCGGGATCCCCTCACCGGTAACCATCGATTCGTCCACGCTGCCGCTCCCGGACAGGACGACCCCGTCCACGGGCAGTTTCTCCCCGGGCCGCACCCGCAGCCGGTCGCCGACGGCGACCTCGTCGAGCGCCACGTCATGCTCGGTCCCATCGTCGTCCAGGCGGCGTGCGGTCGGAGGGGCCAGCTCCAGCAGCAGGCGCAGCGCCGCTCCGGTACGGCGCCGGGCGCGCAGCTCCAGCACCTGGCCGAGCAGCACCAGGGTGGTGATGGCGGCCGCGCTCTCGAAGTAGTACAGGGATATGTCGGCGCCGGCCCCGGCGGCCGCACCGCGAAAGGTGCCGGGGAACACGGTAGCCGCCACGCTGTAGAGGTAGGCGACCGCGATGCCGAGGCCGACCAGGGTGAACATGTTCAGGCTGCGGTTGACGATGGAAGCCCAGCCGCGCTGGAAGAAGGGCGCCGCGCCCCACAGCACCACCGGGCTGGCCAGCACCAGTTGCAGCCACCCGAACCAGGGAGAAGCCGCCACGGGCGAGAGGGGGAGGACCATCAGCGGCGCGGTGAGGAGTGCGCTCACTACCAGGCGGCGGGTCATGTCGCCGAGCTCGCCGTCATCGTCCGCGCCGGCGGACACCGTCCGCGGTTCCAGCGCCATGCCGCACGAGGGACAGGCGCCGGGACGCGGCTCGTCCACTTCCGGGTGCATCGGGCAGGTGAACCGAGTCACGGCGCCGGCGGCAGTGGGAGCAGCGTCGGCTCTGTGCCCCGCCATGTGCGCCGCGTGGTGGTGATGATGCACCTCAGTCCCGTGTCCGTGGGAGTGTTCGTGCCGATGGTCGCAGTGGTCCGCCGGCTGGTGTCCATGGTGGTCGCCGGCGTGTGTGCCGCCATCGGCGTGCGCATGGCACGCGCCGGGTTCGTGCGCCGCGTCGTGGTGCTCGTGTGTCGGGGCAGGCTGCTCCAGGAAGCTCTCCGGATCGGCGCTGAACCGGGCCCGGCAGCCCGCAGAGCAGAACCGGTACGTCTTGCCGCCGTGCTGCAGGCGGTGCGGGCCGTCCGCCGCGACGGTCATGCCGCAGACCGGGTCGACGTGCGCCATGGTCAGAAGTCGGACCGCGCCAGCACCGCCATCAGCTCGTCCACCACTCTGGGCAACTCCCCGGCATCACTCCGGGCGGCATCCGCCACGCAGTGGTCGAGGTGCCGCTTGAGCACATTCAGGCCAAGCGAGTTGAGGGCCGCGCGGACGGCTGACACCTGGGTCAGGATGTCGACACAGTAGCGCTCTTCCTCGATCATGCGACGGATCCCGGCGACCTGCCCCTCGATGCTGCGCAGCCGGCGCAAGGCGGCTTCGTTCACCGGGTGGGGACCGCGGCGAACGGTGGCGTCCCGGCTGCGATCGGTAGTCATCGCTGGCATTCCCTGCACGGGCACAGATACAGTATAATACCCCTGGGGGGTGGGGTCCACCCGCCACTGCCGGCGTGGTCATGAACAAGCGTGTCTATACCATCATCACCGTGAGCGCTCTAGCGGCGGCCGCCATTCTGGCCGCTGTGGGCTACGCCTTACGACACGACGACGAGCCCGACCGGGCCGACGCCGGCGACCCGGAGCTGGTGGCGCGCGGTCGGATCGTGTACCAGGAGAGCTGCGCCGCCTGCCACGGCTCGCGTCTCGAAGGGCAGCCGAACTGGCGCCAGATGAAACCCGACGGCACCCTGCCGGCGCCGCCCCACGACGTGACCGGCCACACCTGGCACCATTCCGACCAGCTCCTGTTTCAGATCACCAAGTTCGGGTCTGCCTCCGTGGCCGGCCCCGGCTTCAAGAGTGCCATGCCGGTCTACGAGGGGGTCCTGGAGGACGCCGACATCTGGGCCGTGCTGGCATACATCAAGAGCCACTGGCCCGCGGACATCCAGGCAGCGCAGAGCGCGCGCTCGGGAGACACCCGCCGTTGAAGGCCTGGTGGAGCCGAGCGCTGGCTGCAAGCCCGAGGATCGTTACGAGCTGACCTTGATTTACGATCGGCTTGGTCGCCCGCGGGAAATGCACGGTCAGCTCACCGTCCTCGCAACTCGTGCTGATGCCGTCAGAGTCTACTTGGCGCGGCCGGCTTTGCCGCATCGGGACACCGGCGTGCTCACGTGCTCTGGTGTGGAGGCCGGCACATGGCAATAACTCAGGCGCGCGCTCCGGTTGCGGTTGACTACCCCGATTCGGATGGCCAGCCGATGGCCGGGCGGCTACGAGCGGCATGCGGCGGCGCGGTTGGCGGATGGGACGCTGACGCTGGAGAGCGAGGTGCTGGGGCTGGAGGCGTGGGCAAAGCCGGGCCGGCCGATGCGGTTCCGCGATCCGGCGACAGGCCGGGACCTGCCGAGCCAATCCGAAGAGCGTGCCGCGCGCCGCGCCGCCGACGCCCGCGCCGAACGCGAGGCTGCCGCGCGCCGCGCTGCCGAGGCATGGTTGGCGGAGTTGCAGGGCGCTCATCGGATCTGGTCGACGCCGAGGACTTCCCGGAACGCGCCGCGGCCGCACTTGCGCGCATGCCCGTGATCGTGCAGAAAACCAACGTCACCGCGGTGCTCGACGCGGAGCTTCGCCATCCGCGTACGGGTAGCTCGCCGCAATTCCGGTTCTTCCTTGCCGCAGCCGTGGCAGTTCACGCGTGGCGGCTGAGGATAGCCGTCGGCAGGCTCTGATTCTGCATCACCGATTCCGAGCATCCCGTACACGCCGAACAGCGCTGCGTGCGCGTGGATCGGGTTCGTGAGTTGTGCGTACCGAAACGGCCGATTCGGCCTGTTCCGCTGGTGCTTGGCGCGAATTCAGCGCAATAGCGGTTCCGCGTCCGCGGCGGGCACATCGCCGTCGTTCACTGCGTGACGGCGAGCCTCTGCAACGTGCTAGTGTTGGCGCTGCTCGGTGCGGCGCGCGGCGCAGTAGGCTGGATATGGCTGGCAGACCGGTGGTGCTCGGCGCCATCATGCTGTTCTCCGCGGGCGGCATCCTCTACCGCAGGTGCCGATGAAGCGTCACTGGACGCCGCCGCTCGGTGCGGTGCTGGGTTGCGATGGCATTGGTGAGCGAGCTGGGCGTTCAGGTGAAGAGTGCGTCAGCTCCACTCCGCCAGGCAGCCGACGCCTCGGTTCGGCGACGCTCAGATTCGGGTCGCCGGGCGCATCGTGGCATCGTATACTCCTCTCCCGCACCGTGCGGCCTATCGCTTCACTGAATGCGGAAAACAGCACCTGAGAGGTGGGAGATGCTGAAAAAGAGAGTTGAGAACATCGTGTCCGGAGCGACCGATGCCGTCACCGGTGCCCTGGATGCGCGGGCCCACTCGGCTTCGGTGCGCCTCGATGACGACAGCATGCAGCGGATCGATCAACTGGTCGAAGCGGAGATGGTGGCCGACCGCGCGGCAGGCATTGCATTCCTGGTGCAGGAGGGCATCAAGGCGCGCACGGACCTGTTCGACCAGATCAACGACAGCTTCGCGAAGATCCAACAAGTCAAGGACCACCTTCGGAGCCTGGGACCCGATTCCTCACCGGGCGAGGAGGCCGGCGCGTCCGATTAGCCTCGCCATGACGTCCAATGAGCCACCTTGCGCCTCGCGGCGGCCCGGGAAGCGAGCGGCGCGGCAAGTTGCGCATCGACGAGCGAGTAGTGGCGGAGGACGGTGCGTGCCGGCATCGATCTTCGACCGGCAGGTCGCGATCCGGCTGCTCGAACAGTCGCGAACGACCAGGCGTTGAGTGTCGTTGCGGCCTACGTTCGCGCGCACCCCGCCGCGGCGGCACACGTCATGGAGGGTCGTTCGCACGACGAGCTGATTGCGTTGCTGGCCGCCATCCCGGACGACCTGGCGGCGGTGCTGCTCGCGCGATGGAGGTGACCATCGCCGCGCGCAGCCTGGACCGGATCGTGCCGTCGCGGGCAGCGGCCGTACTGGCCCGGCTTCCCGCCGCGCGAGCGGTGGCGCTGGCGCGCGGCATGCGGTCCGAGGCGAGGCGGCAGGCGCTGCGCTCGTTGCCTCCAAAGCGCAGGGAGCCTCTGGAGCGGCTGCTCAGCCTGGCGCGCCCATACCGTCGGTACGCGGATGGAGTCGCGCGTCCTCACGCTTCCTCCCGATACCACTGCAGCGGACGCCATCGTCCTGGTTCGCGCAGCCACGGCTCAGGTGATCACAGTACCTGTACGTCGTCGATCGACAGGGGCAATTGCTCGGCGTCGTCAGCCCCAAGCAGCTACTGGCCGGGGCCGCCGGGGCCGCCGTTGCGACGTCTGGCGCTCGCCGAGGCGTATCTGTGGCACGGCACGTACGACCTTGCGCTGGTCCTCGGTCCGGCGATGATCTTCTCCATGACGATGGCGGGCATGACCGGCGCGCTTATCCCGATCGTGTTGACCGCACTCGGTCGCGACCCCGCGCAATCAGCGTCCATAGTGCTGACCACCGTCACGACGTGATCGGATTCCTGAGCTTCCTCGGGCTGGCGTTCCTGCTGGCCGACTTATTCGGCGTCATCTCGCCGTGAGGGAGTATCCGCCCGGCGAGTTCACGGACCGGATCTGCGACGGTTGCCGTCGGCGCTGGTCGCGGGTGGGCGGCGCGGCGGGGCGTGGTCTAGCACGAAGGTCATCAGCGACGGGATGCCGGCGACCCAGACGACCGGCGGCCGTTGGGCCGGCGGGCTCCAGACGTAGCCCAGCCGGTTCAATTCCTCGCGTGCCGCCAGTCGCCCCGCAGCGTCTTCGCCGGTTGCGACGAGGGCGTCATCGAGGTCGCGATCGGTCGCGGTCGCCGCACCGCCTGCGAACGGCGCCGCCGCCGCAACCGCCGCCGGCAGCAGGGCGCGCGCCTCCAGTTCCCGATAGCGGTCCTGGTAGTAGTCCGTAACCCGTCCGATTACGTGCGGTCGCGCCGCCGCTGCGTGCGCGGCGGTCAGCCGGGAGCCATCGATGGCCAGGCGCTGCTGCCACAGGGCGCGACCCCAGACTTGAATGAAGTACGGGTAGCGCTGGCTGTGCTCGACCACCGCATCGAGGGCATCGGCCTCGATGCCGACGCCGTGGCCGGCCAGCGGGTCGATCAAAGCAGCGCGGGCAGCAGCGTCGCTCAGCAGGCCGATGCCGAGGCGTCCTTCATCCAGCCGGCTCCAGAACGAGGCGTTCATGGTATTCAGGTGCGCCGGCAGTCCCGGAGTACCGGCCAGCACCAGCAGCAACGGCGCGTCGGCGCGCACGTCCTGGCTCAGGTTGAGCAGCAGTTGGCCGACTTCACGCGTGAGGGTATGCGCTTCGTCGACCAGCACCACAGCCGGTCTTCTACGGCAGCGCGCAGTCAGCCGAACCGTGAGATCCTGCGCCGATCGCTCCGGCGCCGCCCATTCGGCTTGACCGATGCCGCGCCGGATGAACGACGCCGGTAACAAGGCGTCGGCCAGGGACTGCCCGGTCCGTATCCGGCTCGGCGACAGCCGCACGACGTCCACCCTACCAGCGTCGCGACAGGTGCCCGCGAACCAGTTGAGCAGCACGGTCTTGCCGTTTCCGCGCGGCCCCATCAGCACCACGTCGTGCGGCGGGGCATTGCCGCCCAGCAGGTCAGCCAGGCACTGCGTCAATACGCCCTGCTCCCGCTCGCGGCCGGTCAGCGCAGGCGGAGCGGCGCCCGCACCGGGAGTGAATACCCGTTGTGGGGCTCTCATGGCAGCCACCGGACGGGGCGATACGCGATCACGGCCGGTAGGACCACTACTCCTTCCTTGAATCAATGAGGCGTAACGCAGTTTCGATTGCCGTCAAGCCGTGCCGCCGGGCGGTGGGTCGTCCGTGCCGCTGCTGGCGCGTGTGATAGTCCGCCGCCTGGGCCCGGTGCCCAGCATGGCAGCCTTCGTGGCGATCCGCAATCTGCTGATACTGCCGATCATGGTGGCACCGCTGTTCGCCAACGCCGGACGCTCCGACATCGGGTCTCGCTGATCATCGCCAGTGTGAACGGTTTCAACCTCGCGCGTGGGATCTCGATCACCGGCAACAGGCCTCGACTACGCGTTGGCCACCGTAGCCTCTCGCAACCCAAGGAATCGCACGACCGCGTGGCTCAATCGCTCCATGTCCCGGGCACTCAAGTGACCGATGCGCTGCCCGAGTCGACTCTTCGGAACAGTCGTAATCTTGTCTGCCATGAGACGTGAGACCGACCTGAGCCCGTTGCTCTCACTCGGTGCTACCGGCAGCCGTATCAAGGGAGCCTCGGTCTGGTCCGTGGTGAACACACAGATCGTTATCGACGCGGTGGCGTCGAAGCGATTATCCTGCACGATTACAGCCGGTCGTGGTTTTCCGGCGTAGCCGGCTCCGGACACGGTCCACACCTCTCCGCGTCTCATTCGTCATTCGAATCCGTTATTGCATTGATGAAGGCTTGGTCCTCGCGCTCTCGGACGCTCTCGCCGACCGCTTTGGAGTCTCGATGAGCGGCGCGACGATAGCCACACGAGGATGTGTCTTGCGTCAACTTGACAGCAGCATCGAAGTCACCTGCGGTATGCCATTCGATTCCATCCAGATTGACGGGACAACCAGCAGTCTCTAAGCGCTGAGCAAGCTGCTGCCGCTGTTGAGAAGTATTGTCGAGACGTAGGATATGACGCGCACCAATGTCACTAAACGGCCGAACAGCTCCTAATTCCACAAGAATCGTCCTGTTGGAGTCTCTACCCATCGCCATGCCTGCTTCGAACAAGACGTTCGGGCGTGCCTGCCCGGTCGGTTCGACCTCGTATTTGGGATCGTTCTCGCTTCTGAACTGTTGCTTAAGGCACGCTTCATCGTCCGGCGTCAGTAACACGATCACGGCATGAGCGCGTGCAAATGCAGCATTCAGAATCTCGCCAACATAGGGCGTTGGCTGTCCTGCAGCTTGCACCGCTTCGGACCACTCCAGAGGATCAAGCCCAACTGAATGCAAGAATGTGAATAGTGCTACTCGTGCTTTCTCGTTACGCCCATGGACTACAAACACGTGGCGTGAATCGGGCGGGGGAAACGAGCCCTTGGAGCCCCCGTGATCGGGGCCTTTCACTACTCCGGGAGGACCGGTTATCAGTTCATCGGTGACGTCCCGGCACACACTTTGGTCTTGCCATGATTCGTCTGTTTCTTCTATCGTTATACGTTCAATTTCTTCCAAACGTGTGGTCCTTCCGCGTAGAGTAATGGGCCTTCCTTCCTGGTACGGAACAAGCACACGGTGTCGGATCATTTCGAAAGATAAATCATCGACCCATTGCCAGTAGTTAGGATTCTCGACTGTGTAAATCTTTACGTGGTAGTACGCCATCTGTCCCATCCCTTTGGCTGAAACCGTGAGGCGTCGGCATAACGCTGGGCAAGCGCGCCAAGGTGGCGCACGGCCTACACATCAGGTCGTCGAGTCTTCCGGGGCCTCGACTTCAAGGTCGTGATCCTCGCGGTAGGTTGGGTGGTACTCCTCGGTCTCCACGTCGGGGTCGGAGTCCGGGCGCAACCGCTGCAGATCCCACGTGGTGATAGCCGCGCGTACTTTGTACCGCATGCGCTTCTGGTGGCTGGCACCACCTACTGCAGCGGTGGCCGCTGGTGCGGCCCAGTCGTATGCGCGGCCGTAGATGCGTCTGATGTGCTCGACCGCGGCTTCCACAACGTCGTCGGTCACCTCGCTCAGCCTCGTGCGGCGTGAGGCGAGCCACCGCATGCCGAGTTCCGCTTGCCGCGCCATCTGTGCTTCATCACGCTCACGCAACCGCGCAGGCACCTTGAGGCGGTCTCCCTTCTCCTCCAGGATCGCCTGGGCGAAGTCCTCCGTGATGGCCGCCACAACCACCAGCCCGGGATATGAGTCGTCGTCCGCCGCACCCATCCAACGGGCCAATTCCGCATACGATCGCGCGCGCTGCAGGAGGCTGTAGCTGCCGATCAACTCCAACTCGTCGATGAGCACGACCCAGCCGCGATAGCCGGCCGTCTTGATCATCTCCAGTACGAAGCGTAGACGCTGCGGAGGCAGGTCGCGGAGCTTCGGAGCGCGGAACGTGTAGGCACCTTGTTGCCCAATCTGGCGCAGACCGCGTTTTACGTCGCCCACCGCCACCTTGTCGCCCGACCAGAACCACCTGATGGAGTTCAACACCTCCTGATCCGGCAGCCGTTCATGCACCATCAGCGTGGCAGGGAAGATGCGGTGCAGGCCACAGCCAGTACTGTCGGCCCACTGAAAGAAGCGTGCGTAGCCCGCGTCTTTCGGACCCAGCAGTCTGTTTCCGATTTCATCTACCATGGCGCCGACTCTCCCGTCGGGGAGGGTGCCGCTGTCGGCCGCCGCACGGAACATCTTGCCCAGGTCGTAGAACGGCGTCTCCTTGCTCACGGCGACGCGGCTGCAAACGAAGTTTCGGTCCAGCGCAAGGTCCTCGAAGTGCTCCAGAAGGTGTGATTTCCCGGTACCGAAATCGCCCGAGATCAGCAAGCCACCGGGATTATTGCCCGCGTCAAGACCGAGGCGAGCCTGAAACTGTTGTTCCGCCTGGGGTTGCGTGCTGCCGAGAATGCGCACCGCCTCGCGGTTCGGAACGCCGTTGCGCAAGGCCTCTATCGCACGCCGACAAGCAAGCTGATCAGGCATGTTCCGGTCTGCTTCCACGCCGGCGTCAACCCGTCATGCGGCACAGCGCCGCCGCCGGATTCTCCATTCTCTTGTCGCGTACGTCATCGATTATCCTGGTCTGCAAAGCCGGATAGATGCCCACGCCGCGCGACTGTCGATCCGCTTCCTGATCAAGAAACTCGACTTCGCAGCAGGACACTATCATGCTTGCCGAAAGCAGGTCGGCACTGTCGATGAATTCGCGCAGTATCTCATAGAAGTCCATGGTCATGGCCCTTGTGTAGTAGCGCGAGCCGTCGGACTGTCTCTTCCGCGCGGTGACCCGGGCGCTGTCGAGAATCACTACCGTCCCGGGGAATCCGACCTTGGCAAACCAGTAGAACGCGGAGCGCAGCAGATGCCGTGCCGTGTTGCGGTTGATCGGGTTGTAGATCGAGAATGGCTTGACGTTCGAAATGCGCGTGTTGGCACCCGTGAGCCAGTCGATGATCGGCTGCCCAGGATAAGGCTGTTCCGCGGAACGCTCGAACAGGCACAGGTGCGACATGGCGACACGGAAATCCTTGGCCATGTTCACGTCGTAGAAGACCTGTCGCTGCAGGCGCGGATTCAAGGCGGCAAGGAGGAACTCCTTGGCTACGTTGTTGCGTTCGGCCACGGCGTGCAGCGCATCCTCGTCGGCCGCCCCCACGCCCTCCGTCAGGTAGCCTTCATCAGCAACCAGCTTGAGCAGGAAAGAACGCGCGGCCAGACGCCAGTCCACCTGCGCGGCGAGAGCGAAGAACAGATCCTGCGGCATGTGGAAACGATGCGTGGCGGCATCCGCGGTCAGCACGAGATAGTCATGACTCTCTGCCAGCGTGGTGAGAGCGGATCGCAACTCGGACCGCTGTCGGTCGTCTCCCACGACAAATTTGACTGCCGTCCCGCCACGTTTGACGAACGTAGCGAGATAATCCCGTTCGATCTGCTCCAGCCACTCCGCGAGGTGCATCGGTCTACTCGGTGAATTGAACCCCGTAGTAGCGGATCAGGTTGCCATTGCGATCCACAAACGAGAAGATTCCGGTACTCCCTCTCACGGAACCGGTAAAGCTGACCCGTGCTCCTGACTTCGTGGTCGTCACCGGCGAAGAATCCAGAAGGTAGATATCACGCGCGAAATCGGTCTTCGTATACTGCGCGCTGGTCCCCGGCAGCGAGGTGAACACGGCGTAGATCTCGGCCAGCGGAACCACCCGAGTGACGTCCGACAGGGGATCGGAAGTCTTGCCTTCGATGACTCTGAATGCCTTGTAGAGCGCGTTCAGGAAGCGCTGTTGTTGGGCGGCGCTCTTCGGCCGCATCCGCTGCTGAATGGCACGCAGATCAGCCGCGAGCTTCGAGGGACGAACGGCCACACGCTTCTTGCCGTCGATTTTCAGCGCGCGATCTGCAGGGAACAGTCGAATAATCGACGGCGAACATACGAGTGCATCGTCGCGGCTGCTGACATTAAGCCCGACTGCCGCTGCCTCACCACGCAATTCGTCTGCATACCGCTCGCTCAGGTAGGCCGTCTCGTCGGACTCTGCGAATGGCCAACTCCCCTTGGCATCGGTCACCTTTTCGCCCGTTGTTCCCAGTGTGGCGACGAGCTGCTCACCCTCACGCCGAATCTTGCCGATGTCTCCCTCCTGAGCTGCTCTCCGCAACTTTCGTGCGGTCGCGGCCAACACCTTGGCGGCGGCCTCCGCTGCTTCGGCAGCCGCTTCGACCGCGGCGAAGGCCTGTTCGAAGGTCGGCATATCAGGGTGACCCCAGGGTGAGCAGGTAGTCGCGCAGGACCTCCAACTGGTGGCCGGTGTCGCCGCCCAGCACGTCGGGGGCGCCGAGCGGGTAGAACGCCGGCATGCGGGTGCCGGGCATCAGCGACTGCGGGTCGGCCAGCCAGTCGATGATCCAGTCGGGGCGCAGCCGCTGTGCGGCCAGCGCGAAGTCGGGCGCCCAGCGGTCCGGGGTGCCCGGCGGGAACTGGTCGCCCTGGATGTGACAGGTGGTGCAGTTGAAGTAGTCGGGCGAGAACATGGTCAGCGCCGCGGTCAGCTCCTCCGGCGCCAGGTCCGGCTGCACCTGCTCCGCGAACGGATAGGCGGCGGCGTCGAGCGCGGTGAAGTAAGCGGTCAGCGCGTTGCGGTGCTCGGCGCTCATCCCGTAGCTGGGCATGCGCATGCGCAGCCAGGGCCGGATCGTGGACGGCTCGTGGAAGAACGCGAACAGCCAGTCGGTCTGAACCTTGCGCCCCTCGCCCAGCAGGTTGGGCGGCGAGAAGCTGGCCGCCAGGGTGTCGGCGTCGGCACTGGAGCGCCCCTCGAACCGTTCCAGCCAGCTCGCCACCTGTTCCACTACCGCGCCGCCCTCGCCCTCGATGACGTGGCAGCCCTGGCAGTTCATCTGCCGCACCAGGCGCTGCCCGGTCTCGAGACGCAGGTTGCGCGGCGTGCGCGGCACGATCCTGGTGACCTGCGGATCGACGTCCACGAACCCCGACAGTGCCGTGACCATGGCCTCCACCTGCTGGTCGGTGAAGCGGAAGTTGGGCATCCGGCTCTGCTGCAGCGGCTCCAGGTCGCGGTGCAGGTCGAACACCCGCGGATCGGTCAGCTTGGCGGTCCACCAGGCGGTGCGGCTGTGCTCGATATGGAGGAAGCCGAAGTCGAACTGGTGCAGGGCCTTGCGGCCGATGTTGGTAAGCGCGGTGCCGATCGGTTGCGCGTCCTCGAAGCCGGCGATGTCGTGACAGGCGAAGCAGCCGTACTGGGAGATCAGCCGCTCGCCCGCGTACTCCAGCTTCTGGGCACGGTTCATGCCGGAAAGCTGATCCTGGGCCGTGATCATCGGCGCGGTGTTGGACAGGTAGTCGAGCGCGATGCGGTCGACGATCTCCTCGTCCACCGCCGGGACCGCCCGCCCTGCGAATGCGGCGTCGGTGGAGCCCATCAGGTAGGCGGTGATGTCGGCGGCTTCCTGATCGGTGAGCCGCAGGCTGGGCATGCGCGTGTCGGGATGGTAGCTGGCCGGATCCTTGAGCCAGTTGTAGACCCATTGCGCCGAGGTCTTGCTGCCCAGGCCCTGGAAGTTGGGACCGAACTGGCGCCGCAGATCCTGCTGGCTGGTGACCGTGCGCTCGGTGGCGCCCACGGTCTCCTCCGGAGCCTGGTGGCACGCCATGCAGCCCACGGACGCCACCAGCTCCTCGCCCCGCACCGGATCGCCCCTTACCGGGATCGGCTCCATGTCGTAGGCCGTGCTGTTGGCGAACAGGTAGCTGACGATGGCGATCACTTCCTGGTCGGTGCGCGCCACCGCCTCGGGACCGCTGTTGTTGCTCTGGCCGAAATAGGCAGGCATCCAGGTCTGCGCCCGGAACCCGGCGGGATCCTTGATCCACTGGAACGCGAACTCCGGAGACAGCTTGTCGGCCACGTTGCGCAGGCTCGGCCCACGCTTGGGAGCCCCGGCGAAGCTGGCGATCTCGTGACACGAGTAGCAGCCCGCCTGCTCGACCAAGTCCAGCCCGTAGCTGAGCTTGGCGGCGCCGCGGATCTGGGTCTGGCCGCTGTGGCACTGGAAGCAGCCGGCCTCCGCGTAGCGCAGCGGATGCATCGGCTCCTCCCACAGGTGGTACTCTTTCCAGCCGAGGCGCTCCTCCCAGTCGTGGAGCTGCTCCTCGGAATCGGGGATGTGCACCGTGCCGACGAAATCGGTGGCGCGGCCGCGGCCGCCGTGGCAGCTGGTGCAGCCGAATTCCTCCAGCGGATGCGGCGAGTCGCTGGCCACGAACAGGGCCAGCCGCGGATGCGCCCCGTGCGGGTTCTCCACCCCTTCCAGGTCGGCGCGCTCCACGCCCTGGTGACAGGTGACGCAGCGGTCTACCCGTGGCACCTGGGCGAAGTTGAGGTTCTCCCTGATGTCGGCCAGCACCACCTGCTCGACCTTCAGCGAGGGCTGCGACAGGTCCAGGATCGGCAGGTCACGGATCACGTTGGCGATCTTCACTCCGACCGGCGAAAACTCCGGGTCCATCCGCACCAGCCGCCGCATCAGCAGGTCGGCGTCGCGCGACTCCTGGTCGCGGGCGCGGGTGGCGTCGCGGACGTCGTCCTCGAATCCCTGCAGCGCCGCGGTGGCCTGGTCCAGGGCCAGCTGCGCTTCTTCCTGGGCCACCGAGGCGCCGGCGAACTCACTCTGCCAGCGGTCGAGCTGGCCTGAGGTGCGTTCGCGCCGCAGCCCCAGACCCTCGGTGCCGGCAGCCGCCTGCTCGTCGCGGTAGCGGGCCCGCTCCATCTGTGCCTTCACGTTCTGGAAGCGGGAGTTGACGATGTCGAAGCGCGCCTTGAGCCGGTCCACCTCGCGCTCGGCGGCGCGCACCTCGTCCTGCCGCGCCTGCAGCGACTCCTCGGCGGCGGCCACCTGCTCGCGCGCCCGTGCCAAGTCGGCGCTGTTCTCCATCTGCACGGCCATCTCGTCGTACGCGCCGCGCGTGACGTCACGGTCGATGCGCCGGAACTCGCGTTGCCAGCGCTTCCACTCACGCCCGTAGTCCTGGGCGAACGAGGCGATGATCGTGACCAGGAGGACGATGCTGCCGATCGCGAACCACTTGTTGAGGGTGCCGATCTTGTAGTGCCGCTCTTCCGGCTGCGGTGCTTGAGGACGGACTGCCATTTATACGTTCAAGAAGAATTCCGGGATCGAGACGATGTACTTCAGGTTGAACAGCCAGCGCGTATACATCTTGATCGGCAGCGCCAATCCCATCAGCAGCAACACGATGAAGAAGCTGTAACGCACCACGCCGAGGCGTTGGAACAGCCGCTTGAAGACGGTCTGCGCCAGCAGCCCCGGGAGGATGGCGAAGTACCCCAGAATCAACAGTATCCCGAACAGCTCGCGTACCAGGATGTTCTCCGGCAGCCCGGAACGCAGCAGGAAGATGTAGACGTATTCCGAGAGGTTGACGTTGTTCAGCACCTCCCGCTTGTTCGGGTCCCAGAATTCGAATGGTCCATAGAAATTCCAGTTGGGCCCGCGAAAGAAGGTGCCCACCAGGATCAGGAAGATCCACATCACCACGAAGCCGAACAGGAAGATGCTGATCGACTTCATGCGCGGCTTGTAGCTGTAGAAGCCCTGGCCGCCGGGGTTGATGTCCATGTAGGGGATGGCGACCAGGCCGACGATGATCAGCGTCGGCAGCACCACGCCTGCCAGCCACGGGTCGTAGTAGACCAGCATCTCCTGCAGGCCGAGGAAATACCACGGCGCCTTGGACGGGTTGGGCGAGACCGTGGGGTTGGCCGGCTCCTCCAGCGGCGCCTTGAGGAACAGCGACCAGACGATCATCAGCGCCATCGACAGGATCAGGGAGATGAACTCCACGTATACCAGGTCGGGCCACACCAGCACCTTCTCGTTGTCCAGCGCCTCCTGCGGCGGCTCGCCCTTCTCGGCGCGCAGGTCGTTCTCACGCGCCTGCTTCATCGAGTACCAGAGGAAGAACGGCACCAGGAACAACAGCGCCGTGATCGGGATGTTGTCCGGCTTGAACACGATGAGGCGAAAGTTGGCGTCGGTGATGCCCCACAGGAAGAAGATCGCCAGCAATGCGAAGAACACGATGCCGCCGGCCGGGGTCCACAGCAGGTCCAGCTTCAGGCGCCGGTTGAGCTGGTACAGCCTGCCGCCGGGCGGAAAGATGAAGAAGAACCCGACGATGAAGATCGAGAACAGGATGGCCGGGTTGGAGACCCAGTTGAAGAATTGCTTGAGCATTTCTTGCCTTTACGTGGGTCCCGAGATACCGCCGTCCTTCCGGATCCGCCAGAAGTGGACGATCATCAGGATCATGACGATGAACGGCACGCCGATACAGTGCAGCACGTAGAACCGCAGCAGCGTGGCCTCTCCCAGGAAGCGCCCGCCGAGCAATGCGAACTTGGCGTCCGCGCCGGCATGCACGAAGTTGACGTCGCCGATGGAGAGCAGTGAAGCGCCCGGTCCTTCATGGCCTAAGAACGGTGCCGCGCGAGCCATGTTGGCGCCCACGGTCACGGCCCAGATGGCGAGCTGGTCCCACGGCAGCAGGTAGCCGGTGTAGCTCAGGAACATGGTCAGCGTGAGCAGCAGCACCCCGATCATCCAGTTGAACTCGCGCGGCGGCTTGTAGGAACCGGTCATGAACACCCGGAACATGTGCAGCCACACGGTGATCACCATCAGGTGGGCGCCCCAGCGATGGATCTCGCGCATGATCCCCAGCGGCACCTGCGAGCCCAGGTCGATGATGTCGCCGTAGGCGGCCTCGACGGTGGGCCGGTAGTAGAACATCAGCAGGATGCCGGTGATGGTGAGCACCAGGAAGATGAAGAAGGAGAGCCCTCCCATGCACCAGGTGTACTTCACCTTGACCGCGTGCTTGGGCAGGCGCACCGGATGGAGGTGCAGGAAGACGTTGTTGAGCACGCCCATCATGCGCTGCCGGCGGGTGCGCGGGATGCCGGTGCGGAAGATCGACTTGATTACCTGGGATTCGGCCAGCCACTGCAACGGCCCCGGACCCTTGCTGCCGTTGGAACCCCTGCCGCCGCCACGGGCGGCCCCCCCGCGCCCGGCGGACCCGCCGCGGGGACGGGTTTCGGTGTCAGCCATGGATCGCGTTACTCCTCGTGTTCATCTTGCTGCGCTCGCTACACGGCCAGGAACGACTCGGGGTCGCTCCACTCGCCCTTCTCCCACTGGTACTTGCGGGTCTTGTCGACCAGGATCTGGCCGTCGTCGGCCAGTGCCACGCGGTAGCGCTCCAGTGGCCGCGGCGCCGGCCCTTCGAAGTTGATCCCGGTCTTGCGGAAACCGCTGCCGTGGCATGGACACTTGAACTTCTGCTCCCCGGACAGCCAGTTGGGCGTGCAGCCGAGGTGGGTGCAGACGGTCGACAGGACGTAGATCTCGGTCGGGGTGCGCACGATCCAGACGCCGAACTGATCCTTGAAGCGGGTCGACACGTCGCCCACCGTGTACTCCTCGGGAAACCCGGCACGGAAGGTTTGCGGCGGCTCGAACAGCACGTTGGGAAACAGAAAGCGCACCGTGCCGATCAGCGTGCTGGCGGTGAGCGCCCCGAACGCCAGCCAGCCCGCGGTGATCCAGGAGAGGAAACCGCGGCGCGATACCTCGCCACCGGCGACCGCGGCGCTCGCTGCGCCGCCCCCCGCACTGCCTCCGGAGCGCGAGCTCACGGCGGCCGTAGAGCGCGCCCCGGCCGCACCGGCGCGTGCCGCGCGGGCACCTGCCGCGGCCCGCGCTGCCGGCCGTCCCGCTGCGCCACCCGCCCGCGGGCTGGCGCCCGCGGCAGCCGCACGGCGCGCTGCGGCGGCTGCCTTGGACGGCCGCGCCTCGTCGGCAGGCTTGGGCGCGGCGCTCTTGGCGTCAGCGTCCTGTGGCGCGGCGCCCTTCGAGGCAGCATCCTTGGGCGCTTCCGCTGCGTCGCCGGAGCCGCCCGTGGTACCTGGCTCCTGGGGTTTGGGCGCCCGGGGTTTGGGCGCCTGGGGGCCGGTGCCGGCTTTCGCGTCTTCTTGGCTCATCTCGGTCTACTCGTTCTCGGGTTCTCGCGCGCCGGGGATTCCGGGCTCGGTAGGGTACCGTCAGCGCTTACCATAATTATTTACCGCTTGCTGTGCAATTCGTCTCACGCTCAAACTTACATCATCGCGCGCCAGCGTGGCGATGCGATCCTGCAACTCCCGGTCGGCGAACGGTGCGGCCGCCTCGACCACCGTGGCCATCAGCAGATTCTGGTCCCGGTCGTCCACGTTGGGGAACTGCTGCAGATGCTCGCGGTCGAGCAGTTGCAGCAGGATCGTCTTGCCGCTCAGGTCTCCCAGCCGCGCCAGCGCCAGGGCGGCGTCCCAGGTCACCGCCGGCTCGGGGTCGTGCAGGGCGCGCTGCAGCGCCGCCGCCGCCGCCGGGTTCCCGGCCAGCCCCAGGGCGGTCGCCGCCCCGGAACGCACGCGCCCCGATTCGTCGTTCAGGTAGGGCAGCACCTCCGGGACTACCTCCGGGTCGCCGAACATGCCCAGCGCCACCAGCAGCATGAAGCGCGTGCCCTCGGATTCCTGTGCGATTGCAGCGCTGATCGGCTCGATGAAGGCCTCGTTGCCGGCCCGCGCCATGGCCAGCGCCAGGTACTGGCGCACTCGCGGGTCGTCGTGCTCGGAGGCCTCGAAGACCCCCAGCATCTCCGCCGCGAAGCGCTGCTCGCCAGGCACGCGCTCGGGGTCGGACAGGATCTTGGACAGCTCGAACGCCGCCTGCCAGCGCTTGGTGGCCCCGCCGACCTTCACGTCGGCGATGTAGTCGTAGACCGTGTGCGGCTCGTTGGTCAGGATGCGCCAGGTCACCACCAGCAGCCCGGCGAACACCGCGATCAGAAACGGGATGATGAAGAAGGAGTGGATGATGACGCTGATGAACGAGCGCTGCTGCGGCTGTTGGGCCGCGGCCTCCGCGGTGGTGCCGTTGGCGCCGTGAGTGGCGTCGGGCGGCTCCGGCGTGCCGTTGGCGCCGGGTTCGGGCAAGGAGACTTCGGGCCGCTGATCGGCGGGATCCATCGCCGGCAGTCTACGGAGATGGCACGCCGTCTTCAACCGCCCGCGCCCGGCGTCGCGCAAGCCGGATCCGCGCTGCTGGCAGCGGACGGCCGCGCCGCGTTACCGTTGCCCGATGCCTCGATTCCGGTTGATCCCCGAAGTGTACCTGCTGCTGCTGGACCGCGATCGGATCCTGCTGCTGCGGCGCTACCGCACCGGCTACGAGGACGGCAACTACGGCCTGGTCGCGGGCCACGTCGACGGCAACGAGCCCGCCTCGGCGGCGCTGGTGAGGGAGGCGGCGGAGGAGGCCGGCGTCACCGTCGCCCCGGCCGCACTCGAACTCTGCCACGTGATGCACCGGCGCTCGGACCGGGAGAGCGTCGGCTTCTTCTTCCGCTGTCGCACGTGGTCGGGAGAGCCGTACAATCGCGAGCCGCACAAGTGTGACGACCTGCGCTGGTTTCCCACCGCCGCCCTGCCCGGCAACACGATCCCCTACGTGCGCCAGGCGATAGCGCTGGGCCTCGCCGGGCGGCCCTACTCGGAGTTTGGCTGGTAGGAGGCGCCGGCGCGGCGCTTGCGGGCCGGGCCGTCACCGGCCGTAGCGGTCGGCGAGCTCGGTAAGCAGCGCGGCGGTGCACTCGCCCAGTGCCTCCAGGCTGTAGCCGCCCTCCAGCACGAACAGGTGGGGGATGTGCAGCCGGTCCAGCTCATCCAGCAACAACCGGTACAGCGTCGTGAAGCCGGCGGTGGAGACGCGCATCATTCCCAGCGGATCGCGCCGGTGGGCGTCGAAGCCGGCGGAGACGATCACCAGCTGCGGGGCGAACGCACGCAACGCCGGCAGCACCTGGCATTCGGTGGCGGCGAGGTACTCGTCATCGCCCGACCCGGCGGGCAGCGGCAGGTTGAGCGTGTAGCCGGCTCCCGGTCCCGACCCGCGCTCGCCGGCGGCGCCGGTGCCGGGGTAGAACGGGTACTGGTGGATGGAGACGTAATAGACCGCCGCCGAGCGGTAGAACAGGTGCTGGGTGCCGTTGCCGTGATGCACGTCCGGGTCGAACACCAGCACCCGCTGCAGCGGTCCCGCCAGCGCCGCCGCGGCCGCCACGGCGACGTTGTTGAACAGGCAGAACCCCATCGCGTGGTCGCGCTCCGCGTGGTGCCCCGGCGGGCGCACCGCGCACAGCGCCGAGCGCGCGGTTCCGGCCAGCACCGCGGCGCTGGCGTCGAGCGCGGCGCCGGCGGCGTGCAGCGCCGCCACCACGCTGCCGGGGCCGACCACCGTGTCGGCGTCCAGCCGCCGCCGGCGGCCGCGCAGGCCCAGGATCATCTCCACGTAGGAGGCCGCGTGCACCCGTTCCAGGGCCGCGCGCGGGGCGGGCCGCGGCGCGCACACCTGCAGCCGCGCGCCCAGGCCGGCGGCGTCGACGGCGGCCGAGATCGCCGCCAGCCGCTCGGGGCGCTCGCGGTGCCCGAGCCCGGGATCGTGCCCGGCGCAGGCCGCATGGGTGTACAGCCTCACGCGCCCGCCGCGCTCCGCCTCCGTCATCTCCGGCGCAACCATGCACCACCTCCGTCGGCGCCACAAGCGCCCCGAAACCCGCCGCCTCGCGGCGTCGCTTCGGCCCAGACCCGCCTTACGTACGGAGTCCTGTCGGACCTGCCGCTGGCGCCCGTCCGACAGACTCCGAGAACATGCTAATCTCGCGCTTGACAAACGGCCGCCGATGAGTAGCTTTAGGGCACCCATGGCCTATATCATCGCTGAGCCCTGCATCGGTACCTGCGACACCTCCTGCGTCGAGGTGTGCCCGGTGGACTGCATCCATCCGGCGGAGGGGTATGACGATCCGGCAGACAAGCAGCTCTACATCGACCCCGACGAGTGCATCGACTGCGCCGCGTGCGTCCCGGAGTGTCCGGTGGACGCCATCTTCGAGGAGAGCGAACTCCCCGACAAGTGGGCGCACTTCATCGAGATCAACGCCAACTACTTCAAGTAGCGGCGGGAAACGGAAGCTGACCAAGGAATAACGCGGCATGGCCAAGACGCGACAGGCCTTCTACAAGTCGATTCCCGAGTTGCCGAAGGCCATGCAGACCAAGAAACGCAAGCCCAAGCTGATGGCCGTGGTGGACGAGGACAACTGCACCGGCTGTCAGGTGTGCGTCCCGTTCTGCCCGGTCGACTGCATCGAGACGGTGGCTTCGGACGTGTACGACAACCGGCCGATTCCGCCGGTGCAGATTCGCTTCAACGAGTGCATCGGCTGCCAGATCTGCGCCCGGGTATGCACCCAGCTCACCTGGGACGCGATCCGCATGCTGCCCACGGCGCAGTTCGAAGCCCAGTACGGCATTTCCATCGACGCCTGACGCCGGCCCCCGGCCCGGCGCCGGGCCGAGCCCGCTGATACCGATCCCCGCCAGTATCTCCCATGTGGCTGTTCATGTACGTCTGCTACCTGATGGGAGCGCTGACCTACGTGCTGTTCCTGTTCAGCGCGCTGCAGGACATCTTCCAGTTCGTGCTGTTCGGCGTCCCCCGCCTTACCTTCGCGTTCCTGACCGCCATCTTCTACCTGTTCACCCAGACCCTTACCATCTTCTTTTTCGTGGGCACCAGCAGCAACATCCGCGAATACCTGGAGTCGCAACCGGAGACTCCGGATCGCACCCAACTTGCGGCCCGCGCCCGCTACATCCGAGGGGCGGTGTCAGGCCATATCTATCTGAACATCCTGCTGTTCCTGGTCCAGGTGGTGCTGGGCGGCGCCGTGGCAGCGCGCGCTGTGCCCCACTTCCTGCATGCCGCCATGGTCGCGGTCGCGTTCCTGCACTTTCACTACGTGCTGTGGCGCGAGCATCTCGCGTTCCGGGACATCACCGGGGTGGTGGTGGCGATGACCGAACCGAGTCGTTCCGATCCTGCTGCCGACGCACCCCCGGACGCCTGACCGCCGTTCGCCCGGCGTGCTCCGGGTGCTCCGGGTGCTCCGGGGCGACGACTGTGCGGTCAACGGACGGGATGTATATATTCGTGCCGGACCCGCTTGGCGGGCACATGGAGGTCATCAAATGCTCAAGAAGAGAGTGGAAACAATCGTGACGGGGGCGACCGACGCGGTCACCGGGGCACTGGATGCGCGCGCCAATGCGATAACGGTGCGTCCGGACGCCGCCAGCCTGAAACGCATCGACGAGCTGGTCGAGGCGGAGCTGTTCGCCAACCGCTCACAGGCCACGTCGTTCCTGGTAGCGGAAGGCATCAAGGCCAACAGCCAGATGTTCGACCAGATCTACGACGGGTTCGAGAAGATACGCCAGGTGAGGGAGGAGCTCCGCGGGCTGGCGGGCGGCGCCGCGCCCGAGACGGAAGAGCAGGCGTCGGAGTAGCGCGCCTCGCCCCGGCTACAGCAGGTTCCAGAAGAAGTAGACGGCAAACAGCAGCAGTCCGCCGGCGGCGACGGCCAGGGTCACGATGGCGCGGGTAAAGCCGCGGCGGCCGCTGTCGAACTTCAGGACCGTGCGCGTCGGAACCTCCGCGTCGGGCCGCTCCGGACCGGCCGCCGGGGACGGTGACTGATCCTTCATGCCTTTCCCTTCCCACCCTTCACCAGGAACCAGCCCAGCAGGAACACGCCGGCGGCGATCGCCAGGTCGCGGCCGCGCGGGCTGGCGGGGAGGGTGAGGACGTAGCTTACCCCGAGGTAGGCCAGTGCCGCCGCCTGCAACACCTTTCCCGCGATCAGCATGGAGAGGTTGCCGGCGAGCGGTTGACAGCCCGAGAGACCACCATATGATGGAACAGTAGCGTTCACGGGCGCCCGCGGCCAGAGGCCCGGTGCCGGCGCCGAGACGTTTATTCCCTCAGGAGACAGCATGAGCACGATTTCAGGGCGCCCCGCGCGGGTCGCCATCGTGGGCAGTGGCCCTTCCGGATTCTACGCGGCCGACGCGCTGATCAAGGCGGATCAGGCCGTGACCATCGACATGTACGACCGTCTGCCGACCCCGTTCGGCCTGGTGCGCGGCGGCGTCGCACCCGACCATCCCAAGATCAAGAACGTGATCCGCGTCTACGAGCGCACCGCCAGGGACGCCGCCTTCAGTTTCCTCGGCAACGTCCACGTCGGCCGTGACGTGAGCGTGGAGGAACTGCGCGCGCACTACGACGCGGTGATCTTCACCTGCGGCGCGGAGACCGACCGCAGCCTGAACATTCCCGGCATCGAGCTGGCCGGCAGCCACACCGCTACCGAGTTCGTGGGCTGGTACAACGGCCATCCGGACTACCTGGGACGCTCCTTCGACCTGTCGCAGGAGGTCGCCGTGGTGATCGGCCAGGGCAACGTCGCGGTGGACGTGACGCGGGTGCTGGCCAAGACCGTGGACGAGCTGAAGGACACCGACATCGCCGCCCACGCCCTCGACGCCCTGGCGGCGAGCAAGGTGAAGGAAGTGCACATGATCGGGCGCCGCGGCCCGGTGCAGGCGGCGTTCACCAACAAGGAGATCCGCGAGCTGGGCGAGCTTGACGACTGCGACCTGGTGTTCAACGACCTCGGCGACTTCGACCTCAACCCGGCCAGCCAGGCGGAGCTGGACGACGCCGCCAACATCGGCGCCGGCCGCAACTGGAAGGTGCTGGAGGAGCTGCGCGTCCTGCAGCCGGCCGGCAAGAACCGCCGCATCGTGGTGCACTTCTTCCAGAGTCCGCGCGAGCTGACCGGCAACGGCCGGGTGCAGTCGCTGGTGCTGGAGCGTAACAAGCTGGCCGGTGAGGCCAACGACCAGTGGGCGGAAGGCACCGGCGAGACCGACACCATGGACTGCGGGCTGTTCTTCCGCAGCGTCGGCTACCGCGGGGTGGAGATACCCGGTGTGCCGTTCGAGGCACGGCGCGGGGTGTTCCCCAACGAGGCGGGCCGCATCGTCGCCGACGGCGACCCGGTGCCGGGGCTGTACGCCGCCGGCTGGATCAAGCGCGGGCCCTCGGGGGTCATCGGCACCAACAAGCCCGACAGCGTGGAGACGGTGGCGAAGGTGATCGAGGACCTGCCGTCGCTGCCCGCCTGCGAGACCCCGGACACGGCGTCGGTC
This sequence comes from Spirochaetia bacterium, assembly GCA_965203905.1. GTDB lineage: Bacteria > Spirochaetota > Spirochaetia > SZUA-6 > Bin103 > Bin103. Next base: position 1,803,226 of record CBDBDQ010000005.1, read on the forward strand.
CAGGAACTGCTGGCGGCGCGCGACGTGCGCGTGGTCAGCTACGCCGACTGGCAGAAGATCGACGCCGCCGAGGTGGCGCGCGGCAAGCCGCACGGCAAGCCGCGCGAGAAGTTCACCACCGTGGAGGAGATGCTCGCCGTCCTGGACTGACCCTTCGTTGCAAGGAGCCTATGAACGTGCTACAAGTAGCACTATGGATGCGATCGGAATCCGTGAGTTGCGGCAGCGGGCGAGCGACTACCTGCGGCGGGTAGCGGCGGGAGAGACATTCGAGGTGACCGATCGCGGGCGTCCGGTTGCCCTGCTCACCCCGATTCCAGACTCCTCGCCACTCGATCAGCTTCGTGCCGCCGGCGAGCTGGAGGAGGCGACGCATTCGTCCGGCGAGCTGCCCGAGCCGGTCGATCCGGATCCGGGAAAGGAGCCGCCCTCGGTCAGGCTTGCGCGGCTGCGCAGCGATGAACGCTGAGCGAGTCTGTTACCTCGACTCGTCCGCCATCGTAAAGCTGGTGGTGCGGGAAAGGGAGTCTGCCGCGTTGCGGCGCTATCTCCGCGGCCGCTCTCTGGTTTCGAGCGCACTCGCTCGCGTGGAGGTAGCGCGGGCAGTCATGCCGCATGGGACCCGAACGCGGCGCAAAGCGGGGGAGGTACTGTCGCGCATCGATCTGGTACGGATCAACAGCAAGGTGCTCTCCCGGGCAGCCGCCATGGTACCGGCCGACCTTCGCACTCTCGATGCGATCCACCTCGCCACGGCGTCGCTCTTCGGGCGGTCGCTGAGCCGCTTCGTATGCTACGACGGGAGGTTGGCGGGTGCGGCGAAGGCTGACAACTGGAACGTCGTGTCACCGGGTTGACGGCGCCACAGGCGCAGTTGGTTGTCGGTCAGGCCGGGAGCCGTTCCGCGGCCAGTTCCGTAAGCAGTTCGAGCTCGGCGGCCTGAAGGGCTTCCAGCAGAGCCGCCGCGGTGGCGTTGGGGCCGGTGGCGGCGGCACAGAGATCCACGAAGGCGAACGGATCCCACTGCTCGCGCAGCGCCGCGAGTTCCCGCGCCGGCTGCCCGCCCGCCTTGGCGAGCACTTCGACCGCGCGTCGCGACATCTGCGCGAAACCGGCGTGGGTGCCCACCTTGCGGAACCAGTACTTGCTGTTGGAGAAGTCGCCCTCGCGCCGGTGCATGGCGCCGTGCAGCCAGCTCCCGAAGCGGTCCGGCAGACCCTGCGACACGGTGTGGGACGCGTCCAGGTCGTCGTTCCACAGCAGCAGGGCGCTTGCCAGCGCCGGGTCCAGGTCGGCCGCGGAGATGCGGCGGCTCAGCTCCTGGTTCCAGGGCGCCGTGGGACACAGTGGCGGCAGCGGTTGCCGAGAGCGCAGCTCGGAGCTGACCTGCTGCACCAGTTCCCGAACGTCGGTCATGGGGTCGCCTCCAATCCGACCGGCATACGCGGCAGATCCGTCATCAGGGTACGCAACCGGTCCGGGGTCATGTCGGTGTGCACGGTGCCGTCGAGCATCAGGTTGGGGCCCTCCTCGCAGTGGCCGAGGCAGCCGCAACGCTGCATTTCCACGTCGCTGCGCGGATGGTCCTCCGCCTCCGCCAGCAGGTCGCTCGAGAAGTTGACGCCGCAGGTCGGTCCCACGCAGATGCGCAGGCTGTGACTGGTCCGCACAAGCTGCCCATCGGACGGCGCCTGATGGCTCATGCCGCGGCCACCGCCGCGAGGTGCTCGATCGTCGGGTAGGGGAACAGCCCGGTGCTGTGGCCGTCGCTCCAGGTGATCGAGAGGGCGTAGTTGCCGACCGTGCGGATCTCACGCGCGTGAACGTCGGCCGGAATCGCGGCCGGATCGGCGGTCCGCTCACCACTGAACTCATTGATGCAGTGGGCGCAACGGCAGCTCGCGCGCAACTCGCGGTTGGCTATCGATACCGTCTTGCCGTCGGCCCAGCGCAGCGTGATTCGCTCGGCGTCGTGCTCCACGCTGATGCTTTCCTGCGCCACCGACGCCTTGCCCAGGGCACGCACCATGCGGTCCGCCGCCGCGGCGATCTCGGGCAGGTCCACCTCGTCGCCGAAGGTGCGCCCATAGCGCTGCGGGTCGAGCGGGAGCTGCCCCAGCACCTCCACTCCGAAACGCTCCTGGAGCTGGCGTCCGCCGTCGCTGCCGAACACCGCGTGGCGCTCGCCGCGGGCCTCGAAGTAGGCCATGTTCTCGACCACTCCCAGCACCGGAACGCTTACCTTGTCGAACATCAGAATGCCCTTGCCGACATCCGCCAGCGCCAGCGGCTGGGGGGTGGTGACCACCACGGCGCCGTTGAGTTGCACCGCCTGGGTGATGGTGAGCTGGATGTCGCCGGTGCCCGGCGGCAGGTCGAGGAACAGGTAGTCCAGTTCGCCCCACTGGACCCCGTGCAGAAGCTGCTGGATGTAGTTGGTGACCATCGGGCCGCGCATCACCGCGGGAGCATCGCCGAGCCAGAAGCCGAACGACATCAGCTTGAGGGCGCCGACCCGCGCCGGCAGCAGCATGTTGCCGTCGTCCGCTTCCAGGTCCAGGTCGCGGCAGTCGAACAGGGTCGGGATCGACGGCCCGAAGATATCGGTGTCCAGCAGCCCGACGCGATGACCGCGCTGCGCCAACTCGCACGCGAGTGCTGCGGCCACGGTGGACTTGCCCACGCCTCCCTTGCAGGAGGCGACCGCGATCAGCGCCCCCACCTGGTTGAGCCCGCTCTCCCGCGCGCCGCCGGAACGCTGCGCGGCGGGACGTTCGGCGGCGGTGGGCTGGTTGCTGGTAATGGTCACGGTGACTGACCTGGTTCCCGGCAGCTCCCCCACCAGCCGCTCCGCCTCGGACTTGAACTGGTCGCGCACCGGACACGCGGGCGTGGTGATGTTGATCTCCACCAGCACGTGCCCGTCCTCGATCTCGAGGTTGGTGATGAAGCCGAGCGCGACGATGTCACGCCCCAGATCGGGGTCGACTATCTGCGCCAGCGCGGCAAGCACCTGATCCTTGGTAACCATGATCCAGCCTCAATCTACGTCGAAACCGGCGCCGCGGCCAGCCGTGGCGCCGGACCGACGTAGCGCGACCGCGGGCGCAGCATTACGCCGGTCGCGTATTGCTCCATGGCGTGGGCGATCCAACCCGCGGTTCGGGCGACGATGAACAGCGTCTCGGAAGCGCCGGCTGGAAGGTCGAGCACGGCGGCGAGGACGGCAAGTGGCAGGTCGACGTTCACCGGTGCATCGGTCACCATGTCCTGCACCGCCTCCGCTGTCGCGGCCGCCACTTCGAGGGCGCGATGGCCGGGAGCGGCCGCGCGCAGTTGTCGCATCAGCTCCTCGGCGCGTGGGTCGCGGGTGCGGTAGAGCTTGTGCCCGAAACCGTACAGCGGGCGCCGCAACCGCAGGTACTCGGCGACGACCAGACGGGCCCGCCGTGGCTTGGCTACCGTCCGCAGCAGCTCCGTGACCAGGACGCTCGCCTGCCCATGCAGCGTCCCCTGGACCGCGGCGAGGCCGGCCATTACGGCCTGATAGGGGCTGGCGCGCGCCGACGCGGCGGTGCGCGCCGCCAGGGTCGAGACGTTGAGCTCGTGGTCGGCGAGGAGCACCAGGGCCGGCTCGATCAGGGCCGCCGCCAGTGCCGGGTCGGCCACTCCCCAGCATTTGGCCAGGGTGCTTGCGACCAGTCCGGGCGCCGCGGGCGGAGCCGCGTCTGGGCGCCGGGGGTCACCGGACGCTGAGCCCCCGGACCGCGACGAGGAGTGGTCGGTTGCTGCCAGCCGTTCCAGGCAGGCGAGTTGCGCCAGGATGATGCGCGCCCCGGTGCGCCGGACGGCCGCGGGGCTCAGATCCTCCGCGGCGGCGTCGGCGGCGGCCAGCCGCGGCAGGACCGACTGAAAGGCGAACCAGGGCTCCAGCGGCCGGCCGTTCGCGCGCACCCACCTGCGCCGCACCTTCGGCAGCACGGGATTTGCCAGTGCGGGGATCCGTGCCTCCAGGTCGCCGCTCCACAACAGGGCCACCACCTGCTCGAAGGTGTGCGTGCGCGCCAGCGTCGTAACCGGCTGTCCGCGGTAGTACAGCTCCTGCTCGGTGATCAGGGTGAGCGACGAGTCCAGGATCGGTGCCGCACTGTGCTCGAAAGCGTGGCGAGCCGCCGTACTTGGATCGGAGCGTACCTCGGCACGCTGCTTGAGACGCATTACGTCGGCGCGCCGGTAGCGGCGCCGGCGTCCCGCCGCGATGCGCTCCGACCGGATCAGTCCACGACTCACGTAGGCGTAGATCGTCTCCAGCTTGACGCCCAGAACCTCGGACGCTTCCGCGGCGGTCAGAAACGCGCCGTCCTTCACGCTGCCGAATCTGACATATATTGATTACCTGATCAATCTTGACTACGCCGCCACCGGGCGCAACCTTGTGAGTTGAGATGGATTCCCAAACGGAGGGGCTGGGCGAGAGACCGGTGGCCAGCACGGCGCTGACGCATATCGATGGTGAACGGGGTTGCCTGACGGTCGCCGGCTACGCCATCGAAGAGATTGCGCCGCGGTGTTCGTTCGAGGAGGCGTGTTTCCTGCTGTTCCACCAGCGTCTGCCCAACGCCGCCGAGCTGGAACGGTTCGCCGCCGGCCTGGTGCGGGGACGCGAGCTGCCGGCCGGGCTGTGGGCGGCGGCACGGCAGGCGGCCGTGGACCGCATCGAGCCGGTGGATGCCCTCATGATCCTTGCCGGGCTGCTGCGCCGTCAGGAACACGATCCGCATCCGGCGGAGGTCGTCGCGGGGTTGATGATGGCGGCCGGCTGCTACGCGCGCCTGCGGGTCGGTAGCGATCCGAAGCCGCCGCCGCGAGAGGCGTCGCACGTCGCGGCCTACCTCCACCTGGTGTCCGGCCGGGCGCCTCACCCAACCGTGGTCCGGGCGCTGGAGACCTACCTGGTCACGGTTATGGACCACGGGCTGAACGCCTCCACGTTCGCCGCGCGCGTGGCGGCGTCCACCCATACCGACCTGCTGTCATGCACCCTGGCGGCCCTGGCCACGCTCAAGGGACCGCGCCACGGCGGCGCGCCGGGGCCGGCGCTGGAGATGGTGGAACGGATCCCCGACGTGGCGCAGGCGGCGGACTACCTGCGCGCGACGCTGGGCCGCGGCGAGCGGCTGATGGGTTTCGGGCACGGTGTCTACCGGGTGCGCGACCCGCGCGCCGACGTGCTGGCCGCGGCGCTTGAGGAATTGATCGACGCCCGAGTCCCGGGTCACGCCCAGGCTCAGGCGCTCTACGGCAAGGCGCGCGCCATTGAGCAGGTGGCGCTGCGCGTCCTCGCCGAGCACCGCCCACAGGCCCGGCTGCAGACCAACGTCGAGTTCTACACCGCGCTCCTGCTGCACGCCGTCGGCCTCGACCGCGAGCTGTTCACGCCCACCTTCGCCGTGGCGCGGGTGGTCGGCTGGCTGGCGCACGCAATCGAGCAGCGCGACTCCAACGTCCTCTTGCGACCACGCGCACGGTACCGCGGCCCGCACGGCCGCCGCTGGCTCCCCCTCACCGACCGCTGATCTTGTTCTTCATGGATCCGCATAATCTCCCATGAGAGACCGCTATGGCATCACCGTGAGAGTGCATTTCCATCGAGTCCAAGATATTGTTGGCGGCATCGATTGCTTCGCGAAGATCAGAGAAACTCACAGAACCGCCGCCGCGATGAGCGACGGCATGGCGTTGGCGAACAGCGTTGTTCCAGGTAGACGTCATTAGTTTGTACCAGCCTTTCATCCATGCCCGCGAGTAGTACCGCCGTCAGCGAGATCCAAGCAGAATCTCCTGAGCTCGTGCGAAGCGTTGCTTGACCATTTGGGTGTCACTCGTATTCCGCGTTACAGATGCTTCATTAAACACATCGTCCGATAATAAGGCGTCATAGCGTGTACGCCACTCCGCAGCCAGGTCTTCTTCAGCTGTGGATATCGCCACCATGACGGAGTCGAGAAGGCTAGGATTCAGCGCCCTTGACTTACGATGGAACGGTCTTTCGCCGAGCTCTCGGACCACCGTTGCACATGTCCGGTTGAACGTTTCGCGAATCTGATCGGTGTAGACTCGTAATGCGTTCTGGTCCAGGCTCTGCTTATTGGCCATATTTGAGTTGAGAAACGTCTTCATTGGCTTCTCATAGCTTTGCCATTCTTCGCGCATGGCAATGAACCGAAGCACCAACTCAACGTCGCGAAGTCGCTGGTCCGGTTGCTCCGACCCCAGGATTGTCCTCCACTCGGAATCTTGGTTGAGTTCCTCGAGAAAAGCAAAGAACTCGCCCGAGTAGACGCACTTCCGGACCTCCATAGGGCTGAGGCGAACTGCTCCCGTAGTCAGTCGCTCGAAGACGTGGTATATGCTCGAGTTGTCGTTTGGATTCAATTGACGGACAATAGTAGCGCGAAGCACTGCATGTTGAAGTTCTATCTGATCTGGTTCGGATAGTTGTTCGAGGTCTTGCCAGCCCACTTGGCGTTGATGTTCTTCAATTTGAACGGACCGGAAGGCCGAGCAAGAAGGACTCGATCAGCTTGCTGGCTCGAACTTGGTCCCACACGTACGCCCGTTGGAACTCGGGCAGGATAATGCGCTGAGCGGTCCACTCTTCATAGTAGCCCTTTGCGTAAAGTCTGAAGGATAATAGTCGATGTCGAATCCGATCTGATCCTCCTCTTGCTCCGTTGGAGTTTCGGTGTCGACGATTTCCAAAGTGTTATGAGCGAGAGTCGCATCCATGCGCGAATCCTCTTTAGCCATCGTACAGTTATGGGGCCTCCATACATCGGCAGCAGTCTGCTGTGGGTGCACGTGATCATACTACCATAACGTGTTTTGCGGAGCGGCCCTTGGGCTACGCAACGATACGCGGGGCTGTCAGAGGAGCGCACCGAAACCCAACCTAGTGACGGTGCCATCATGAGACATGCGGGGAAGTTGTTACTGCCACTGGCGTCGCGGGCGGGGCATGGGGTAGATTGTGACTGTCTCACCCGTCCATGCGCTGGCTGCTCGATCTGCTCTCCACCTCCATCGGCAAGAAGCTGCTGATGGCGCTTACCGGCCTGTTCCTGGTGCTGTTCCTGGCCGTGCACCTGTACGGCAACCTGTACCTCTACGTCGGTGAGGAGGCATTCAACCACCACGCCGAGTCGATCTCCGGCAACGCGCTGATCCGCGTCGTGGAGGTGCTGCTGTTCCTGGCGATCGTGGCGCACGCGGTCAACGGCGTGCAGTTGACCGTTCGCAACCGGCGCGCGCGACCGCAGCGCTACCGCGTGAAGCGGCATGCCGGCTTCAGCACCCTGGCGTCGCGGAGCATGATTGTCAGCGGCAGCGTGGTGTTCATCTTCATTGTCGTGCACCTGCGCAACTTCTTCTGGGAGGCGCGCTTTGGGCGCGCGGCGGCGGGCGAGTCGCTGTACCAGGTGGTCACCGAGACGTTCGCGATGCCCGGTTACGCGGCGCTGTACGTAATCGCCATGGTGCTGCTGGGCCTGCACCTGGCGCACGGCTTCCTGAGCGCGCTGCGCACCTTCGGCATCGAGCACCGGCGCTACACGCCGCTGCTGCGCGGGGTGGGGCTGGTGCTGGCGATCGGCTTCGCCGCCGCGTTCGCCTCGCTGCCGATCGTGTTCTTCGTCCGGAGTCTCGCGTGACGCTGGCGCCACGAGGTGTACATGGCTGAGGTCTCCCTGGACAGCAAGGTCCCTGCCGGCCCCCTCTCTGAAAAGTGGTCGCGGCACCGCTTCGAGCTGACCCTGGTCAACCCGGCCAACAAGCGCCACTACTCGATCATCGTGGTGGGCAGCGGGCTGGCCGGAGCGTCAGCCGCCGCCTCCCTGGCCGAGCTCGGCTACGGGGTGAGCTGCTTCTGCATCCAGGACAGTGCGCGCCGCGCCCACAGCATCGCCGCCCAGGGCGGCATCAACGCCGCCAAGAACTACCCCAACGACGGCGACTCCGTGTACCGCCTGTTCTACGACACCATCAAGGGCGGCGACTACCGCTCGCGCGAGGCCAACGTCTACCGCCTGGCCGAGGTGAGCAACGCCATCATCGACCAGTGCGTGGCGCAGGGGGTGCCGTTTGCGCGCGAGTACAGCGGCCTGCTGGCCAACCGCTCGTTCGGCGGCGCCCAGGTGTCGCGCACCTTCTACGCCCGCGGCCAGACCGGCCAGCAGCTCCTGCTCGGCGCCTACAGCGCCCTGAGCCGGCAGGTCGGCCTCGGCAACGTGGCCATGTACCCGCGCCACGAGATGCTGGAGCTGGTGCTGATCGACGGCGCCGCGCGCGGCATCGTGACCCGCGACCTGGTGAGCGGCCGGCTCCAGTCGCACGTCGCCGACGCGGTGGTGCTGGCCACCGGCGGCTACGGCAACCTCTACTACCTGTCCACCAACGCCAAGGCGAGCAATGTCACCGCCACCTGGCGCGCGCACAAGCGCGGCGCGCTGTTCGCCAACCCCTGCTTCGTGCAGATCCACCCCACCTGCATCCCGGTGTCGGGGGAGCACCAGTCCAAGCTCACCCTGATGAGCGAGAGCCTGCGCAACGACGGGCGCGTGTGGGTGCCGCGGCAGCAGGGCGACGCGCGTCCACCGGCCGCGATTCCCGAGGCGGAGCGCAACTACTACCTGGAGGAGCGCTACCCGGCGTTCGGCAACCTGGTGCCGCGCGACGTGGCCTCGCGCGCCGCCAAGGAGGTGTGCGACCGCGGCAACGGCGTCGGCGCCACCGGCCAGGCGGTATACCTCGATCTGCGCGATGCGATTCAACGGGTGGGCCGCACCGCCATCGAGCAGAAGTACGGCAACCTGTTCCAGATGTACGAGCAGATCACCGGCGAGGACGGCTACGAGACGCCGATGCGCATCTACCCGGCGGTGCATTACACCATGGGCGGGCTGTGGGTGGACTACAACCTGATGAGCACGGTACCGGGGCTGTTCGTGCTCGGCGAGGCCAACTTCTCGGACCACGGCGCCAACCGGCTCGGCGCGAGTGCGCTGATGCAGGGGCTGGCGGACGGCTACTTCGTGCTGCCGGCCACCATCGGCAGCTACCTGGCGGGGAATGGGCGGGCGGCTGCCGGTACCGACCATGCCGCCTTCCGCGCCGCCGAGCAGGACGCCGAGGAGCGCACCGGGAAGCTGCTGGCGGTGGGGGGCAATCAGCCGGTGGACCACTTTCACCGCGAGCTGGGCCGCATCATGTGGGACCGCTGCGGCATGTCGCGCAACGCCGCCGGGTTGCGCGAGGCGGCAGGGAGGATCCCGGAGCTGCGCGAGCGGTTCTGGCGCGAGGTGAATGTGCCGGGCGCGGGCAGCGACCTCAATCAGCCGCTGGAGCGGGCCGGGCGGGTGGCCGACTTCCTGGAGTTCGCCGAGGTGGTGATCCAGGACGCGCTGGCGCGCAACGAGTCGTGCGGCTCCCATTTCCGCGAGGAGTACCAGTCCGAGGACAACGAGGCGCTGCGCAACGACGCCGATTACGCCTACGTCGCCGCCTGGGAGCACCGCGGGGTGGGCGAGCCGGCGGTGCTGCACCGCGAGCCGCTGGAATTCGAGGAAGTCCACCCCACGGTGCGCAGCTACAAGTGATCGTGTCCATGGACACGTGGTCCGTACCAGAGACCGCTTCGGTGCCTGGCAGGCTCCGGCGCCGTCGCGAACCCGTTACAGGTGGCAAATCGCACCGTCGGTTACTCGCAACCTTAATGTTCCCCCTGCTGACGGCCACACTTGGAGCTCAGGAATGGCAACTCCCAACTGATGCTGAGTCTGACAGGGTTGAGTTAGAGATAATGCTCCGCTACCTGCTGCAGAGTGGCGATCCCGGTGTAGTGCGCCAGTTGTTCGCCGACCACCTTCCTTTGTCACTGGGTGAGCTTGCCGAGATCGATAACCTGTTCACACACCATCTCAGCGACGACGTATCGGACCGATTGTGTGGCCTATTTAATGATGTATCCGATTCCGCGTTTGGGATGTTGGTGGTACTGCACGAACAAGGGTTACTGCATCCGGGCGACGAAGCAGACGAAGCCGGCGATATGCTCACCAACCTACTCGCACTTGCGTTGTTGTGCCGGCAGTCACCGCACCGAGGGGATATCGACAAGACTGGACCAACTGCTGCCCCCGGCCTGGGCGCCCAGGCGCGGATAGTTGCATCTGTTGCCGACCCGCACACCGCTTCGGTTAGCGGCACGGTCAGTTTTGCGGGGTACGTGCCTGAGATGGCTCTGCTTGATATGTCGGCGGATCCGGTGTGCGCAGAGCTAAATCGAAAGGACCCTAAGCGTCGCGAAGTCCTGGTGCTTGGCGACGCGAGGAGGATCGCCAACGTGCTGGTACAGATCAAGGGTGGCCTGCCCCACACGCTGCTGGAAAGGGTGGATAGCCCACCCGACATGGTCGTGGAGTTCGACCAGGGCGGCTGCCAGTACAGCCCGCACGTGTTCGCGTTGCGCGTCGGCCAGACCCTGAAGATCCTCAATCCCGACGGCACGCTGCACAACGTGTACGCCTTCTCCAAGGTCAACGCGGAGTTCAACGAGGCGATGCCCAAGTTCCGCACCGAGCTGGAGAAGGTGTTCGACAAGGCGGAGCCGACGCCGTTCGCGATAAAGTGCGACGTGCATCCGTGGATGAACGCTTGGGCGGCGGTGTTCGATCACCCGTACTACGCTGTGACCGGGAGTAGCGGCAGGTTCACGATCAGTAATTTGCCGGCAGGCACCTACGAGTTGGAGATCTGGCACGAGCGGATTCCGGCGCAGACCTATGTGGTTAGCGTGGGAGCAGGTGAAGACGTTCACTTAAACGCAGTGATGAGGGTTCCGTCAAGCTGAGCTACAACGTCTTGGAAGGTAGAGAACAATGAGATTGCAACTGACCATCCGGTGGCCACAGCGCCGGCACGCTGCTGTTGTCGGGATGCGCCTATGGACCGTTGCGGTCGTAATGCTGTCGTTGGTGACTTTCACACTCGGGGCTCGCGAACGGCAACCCCTGATGGATGCCGAGCATGCCTCCATCAGCGGCACGGTCACCTACGCGGGACCCGGTTCCGAGATCACCTTGTTGGACATGTCCACGGACCCCGTGTGCGTCGAACTGAACCGGGAGAGTCCGCAGCGCCGCGAGGCCTTGGTGCTCGGCACGGCGCGGGGGCTGGCCAACGTGCTGGTGCAGCTCAAGGGAAGGCTGCCGCGTAACGGCGATGCGCTACCCGGCACGGCCGTGGAACTCGACCAGAGCGGGTGCCGGTTCGCCCCGCACGTGCTTGCCCTGCGCGTCGGCCAGACCCTGAGAGTGCTCAATCCCGACGGCACGCTGCACACCGTGCACGCCTACTCCAGGGTCAATCCCAGCTTCAATGATGCGATGCCCAGGTTCCGCACCATGCTCGAGAGGGTGTTCGACCAGACGGAGCCGACCCCGTTCGTCGTGAAGTGCGAGGTCCACCCGTGGATGAGCGCCTGGGTAGCGGTGTTCGATCACCCGTACTATTTCGTCACCGGGCGTGACGGGAGCTTTCGGATCGGCAACCTGCCGGCCGGCACCTACGAGTTGGAGCTCTGGCACGAGCGGCTGCGGGCACAGACGCACACGGTTACGGTGGCGGCTGGCGAGAGTGTCCGCGTGGACGCCGTGATGCGAGTGGGAAGGTAGAGAACGATGAAGCTGCACCTGGAGATCTGGCGCCAGTCGGGGCCGCAGGACGGCGGCCGGTTCGTGAGTTACGAGATGGACGAGGCGGTGCCCGACATGTCGTTCCTGGAACTGCTCGACGTGCTCAACGAACGGCTGGAGCGCGCCGGCGAGGAGCCGGTGGCGTTCGAGCACGACTGCCGCGAGGGGATCTGCGGCAGTTGCGGCTTCCTGATCAACGGCCGCGCCCACGGCCCGTTGCGCGGGGTGACCGTGTGCCAGCTCCACCTGCGCCACTTCGAGGACGGCGCGCGCATCGTGCTGGAACCGTGGCGGGCGCGCGCCTTCCCGGTGATCAAGGACTTGGTGGTGGACCGCTCGGCCTTCGACCGCGTGGTGCAGGCGGGCGGCTTCATCTCGGTGAATACCGGCAGCGCACCGGAGGCCAACTCGCTGCCGGTGCCGCGCGCCGCCGCCGACCGGGCGATGGACGCCGCCGCCTGCATCGGCTGCGGCGCCTGCGTCGCCGCCTGCAAGAACGCCGCCGCCATGCTGTTCGCCGGCGCCAAGGTGACGCAGCTCGCCCTGCTGCCGCAGGGCGCCCCGGAGCGCCGCCGCCGCGCCGCCGCCATGGTGGCGGCGATGGACGCCGAGGGCTTCGGCAACTGCACCAATGAGCGCGAGTGCGAGGGCGACTGTCCCAAGGAGATCTCGTTCGCCAACATCGCCCGCCTCAACCGCGAGTTCCTCGCCGCCAAGCTCACCCGCTGACGGGCTCAGCTGCGATTAGCGGCGGCGGCGCAGGACGGCGACCGCGATCCAGACCGGCAGACTCAGAATGACCGCGTAGAAGGCGATCGCCAGCGGGCCCAGGAGCCCCGCGACCAGCGCCGCCGCCACGGTCGCGGGCGCCAGCACCGCGGCGGCGACCCAGGTGGCGCGGACGTAGCCCAGCCGGCGCAGCTGCCGGCAGGCCAGCGCCAGGGGCAGGCCCGCGGGCGCCACCACGACCAGCGACAGCAGCGGCGCCAGCAACGATGCCATCGCCGGCACGTCAGGCCCGCTACCGAATCCGAAACCACGCAACAACGCCGAAAGGATCAGCCCCACCGGCAGCCACAGCAGTGCGGCGATGAAGAAAATCGGGCCTGACCACTGCCGCGCCTTGCGAGCGGACATGGCAGCTACGCTTGCCCGGAGCTGTGCGGCTCTGCGGCGGCCAGCCGGTAGCTGGTGCTGCGTCCTCCGCCCGGGTTCCGAACGATGACGCCGCGAGCCAGAAGGTCGCGAATGTCGCGCAACGCGGAGTCGGTGGAGCACTTGGCGAGCTTGGCGTACTTCGACGTCGTGAGATGGCCGTGGAAGTCCCCGAGCAGAAGGTTGATGATCGCGCGCTGCCGGTCGTTCACCGGCCGCTGGTTGATCCGCTGCCACAGCCTTGCCTTGTAGAGTACCGAGGCGAGCTGATTGCCGGCTTCCTGGATGCAACGGTCGAGGCAGGCGAGGAACCACGTGAGCCAGACGGTAATGTCGAGGCTGCCGCGCTGCGCGGCTTCCAGGCGGCGGTAGTACTGCTCGCGCTGTGCTTCGATTGCGGAGGACATGCTGTAGTAGCGCTCCTGCGTGCCGTCGGCCTGCGCCAGTGCAAGTTCGGCGATGGCGCGGGCGATGCGACCGTTGCCGTCGTCGAATGGGTGAATTGTTACAAACCAGAAATGGGCGACGCCCGCTTTGAGCACGGGGTCGATCGCCGGCGCCGCGAACCACTCCAGGAAGCGCCTCATCTCGTCTTCGAGGCGCGCGGCGGCGGGTGCCTGAAAGTGCACCCTCTCCCTGCCCAGCGGACCCGACACGACCTGCATCGGTCCGCCCTCATCCGTACGCCACGCTCCCACGGCAATCCGGTTCAGCCCGCTGTAGCCGGTGGGAAACAGTGCCGCATGCCAGCGAAACAGTCGCTCGGCGGTGAGCGGCCGGTCGAAGTTGCGGGTGGCATCGAGCATCATGGCGACCACTCCTTCGACGTCGCGTCCCGGCACGGGGAGGCGCGCGGCGTCGAGGCCAAGCTGGCGGGTGATCGACGAGCGCACCTGGGCCGGGTCCAGATGTTCGCCCTCGATGGCCGATGACCGTACGACCTCGGTGGTCAGCACCGAGACCCGGGCCTCGGTTCGAAGGTCGAATCCCAGGGCTTCCAGGTTCCCGAGATGTCTGCCCTGCTTGTGGCGCACATCCGCCAGCAACGCCCCCACGGGGGCATCGTCCCAGGTGAAATCGGGCCATTCCGGCCGTTCGTGGATCCAGGTCATGATCGCCGCACGAATTGCAGCGATTATGGCAAATGCCCTGGCATCCGGTCAATCATTCGCCGCAACTTGTGCGGTGAAAACCGTCCGCATTCACGGCATGGCTCATCGACCGGCGCGCCTTCGCCCTCAGTAGATTCTGAATGGGAAGTACTTTGCATTGATTCGGGCGTAGGTACCGTCGGCGAGGATCGCCGCGATGGCGGCGTTGAGCCGCTTGCGCAGCTCGTCATCCTCCTTGCGTACCGCGATGCCGATGCCTTCGTCCACGCTGTGGGCATCGCCGACCATCTGGTACTCGCCCCCGGCCTCGGTCTGCAGCCACTCGTACAGCATCAGCCCGTCGCCGAACACCGCGTCGAGTTGGCCGCCGGCCAGGTCCAGGAACACGCTCGCCTGAGTGTCGTACAGCGTGACCTGCGCGGCGCCGGCATGCTCTTCCAGCCAACTCGCGGCGATGGTGCCACGTTGCGCGCCGATGTTCTTGCCGGACGGAAACGCAGGATCGAATCCGCCGCCCTTGGCGGCAACGAAGCGCACCTGGTTGCTGTAATACTTGTCGGTAAAGCTGACCATGCGCTTGCGCTCATCGGTGATCGACATGCTGGCCACGATCGCGTCGTACTTCTTCTCCAGCAGCGCCGGGATGATGCCGTCCCACTCCTGGGCCACGAATGCGCACTCCACCTGCATCTGCGCACACAGCGCCAGCGCTATGTCGACGTCAAACCCCGTCAGTTCACCCGACTCGTCGAGGTAGTTGAACGGAGGGTAGTTGGCCTCGGTGCCGATGCGCAGCGTTGCGGGCAACCCGCCGTCCGCATCCGCACCGCCGCCGGCAAACAGCAGCGGCGCGCTCAGCGCCACCAACAATGCCGCCAAGACCGGTCTCACTACCGCCTCCCGCAGCTCCAACGATGCGGCGCCCATCTTTGGATCATAGCGGTCGCGGGGCGTCCGGCGCCAGAGCCACCACGGACTCGCACCGGTGCGGCGCCCACCGCTACGACCGTGTCGCCGGCGTCGAGGTGCACCGGTACGCGCGGAAAGCGGTCACAGGCCGGTCTCGAGCAGTGCCTTGGCGAGGCGGTCGAGATCGGCACGGTTCTCGATCCTGCCGAGCTTCAAGGTACGGCGCACGACGGGCAGCCAGGGGCCCAGCGCCGTGCGCAGCGACTGCAGCTCGAAGGCGGTGGTGTCGGGGGCGGCGCCGGCGGCGAACGGCAGTTGGTCGAGGGCGCCGAGCAGGGTGGTGAGAAAGCGCGCGATGCGCCGCATCTTGCGGTAGTTGAGCTGCGCAGGGGTGTCGCTCCCCTGGTGATAGTGTTCCCAGCGGCCGCAGGAGAAGAACAGGTAGGGCTGCTCGGCACGGCGAAACGGCAGGTGGTCGCTGACGTCGCCGATGTAGCGGTTGAGGGTCGCGATCAAAGGCAGCCGCCAGGGCCTCCGGCACCCCGCCACCGCCGGTGCCAGTTCCGCATGTGACTCCGCTCCGGTCATGAACAGGAGGTTGCGGATGCGCGGCAGGCGGCGCTGCCGGCCGCCGAGCGGGAGCCGCACGTCGTGGCCGGTGAGGTCCTGGATCACCGCGCAGGCGATGCCGCGCTCATCCATCTGCCGGCCGTGGAAGTGCAGGCTGCCCATCGCCGGGGTGCCGGTGTAGGGCGACTCCTCGTTGTCGAACAGGGCCACCACCACGTCGCGCGACAGCGGCCGGCTCACCAGCTCCAGGGCCACCTCCAGCACGATGGCCACTGCCGCCGCGTTGTCGTCGGCGCAGGGAGCCTCCAGCACGCTGTCGTAGTGGGCGCCGAGCAGCAGCGGCGGCGCCTCGCGCCGGGACCCGGCCACCACCGCGGCCAGGTTCATCCCCTCCGTCGCCGCGCCGCCCTCCGGGGCTCCCGGCACGGTGAACGGCAGGCGGAAGGAGTCGCCCCGGTAGGGCCGCAGGCCGATGGTGTGCAGCCGCTCCACCAGGTAGTGCTCGGCGCGGCGGTGGCCGAGGGTGCCCGGCTTGCGGCCCTCGGCGGTGGCCAGAGCCGCCACGTCGTCACGCAACCGCCGTACCGCCGTCATGCTGCGCCTCCCTCAGCCTCCCGGACCTGTCATGCGCCGTGGCTGCACCCAGGCGTCGAACTGCTCGCCGCTGACATGGCCCAGCGCCAGCGCCGCCTCCCGCAGCGTGGCGCCCTCGGCATGGGCCCGCTTGGCGATCTCCGCCGCCTTGTCGTAGCCGATGTGGGGGGCCAGCGCGGTGACCAGCATCAGCGAGTTCCCCACCAGCTCATCGATCCGCTGCCGGTCGGCGCCGATGCCGCTTACGCAGTGCCGGCGGAAGCTGTCGGCGGCATCGGCCAGCAGGCCGGTCGACTGCAGCAGATTGTAGATCAGCAGCGGCTTGTACACGTTGAGCTCGAAGTTGCCGGAGGCGCCGGCGAAGCCGATGGCGGCGTCGTTGCCCAGCACCTGCACCGCCACCATGGTCAACGCCTCCGACTGGGTGGGGTTGACCTTGCCCGGCATGATCGAGCTGCCCGGCTCGTTGGGCGGGATGGTCAGCTCGCCGATGCCGCTACGCGGGCCGGACGCCAGCCAGCGCACGTCGTTGGCCACCTTCATCAGCGCCGCGGCGCTGGTCTTGAGGGCGCCGCTGGTCTGGACCACGGCGTCGTGCGCCGCCAGCGCCTCGAACTTGTTGGGCGCGGTCACGAACGGATAGCCGGTGAGCTGGGCGATCACCTCCGCGACCCGCGGCGCGAAGCGCGGATGGCTGTTGAGCCCGGTGCCGACCGCGGTGGCGCCGAGCGCCAGCTCCAGCAGCCCCGGCAGGGTGGTGCGGATCCGTTCCGCGGCGCGCCGCACCTGCTCCTCGTAGCCGGAGAACTCCTGCCCCAGGGTCAGCGGCACCGCGTCCATCAGGTGGGTGCGGCCGATCTTGACGATGTCGTCGAACTCCCGGCGCTTGGCCGCCAGCTCCTGCTCCAAGTCTGTCAGTGCCGGAAGCAGCCGCTCGTGCAGCGCGGTGACCGCGGCGATGTGCATCGCGGTGGGGAAGGTGTCATTGGAGGACTGCGACAGGTTGACGTGGTCGTTGGGATGCACCGGGTCCTTGCTGCCCGGCACCCCGCCGGCGAGCTGGATGGCGCGGTTGGAGATTACCTCGTTCGCGTTCATGTTGGTCTGGGTGCCGCTGCCGGTCTGCCACACCACCAGCGGAAAGTGGTCGTCCCAGGTGCCGGCGATCACCTCGTCCGCGGCGCGCACGATCAGCTCGCCGCGGCGCGCGTCCAGCAGGCCCAGCTCGCGGTTGACCTGCGCCGCCGCCTTCTTGAGCACGCCGAAGGCGCGGATCACCTCCAGCGGCATCCGTTCGCCGCCGATGCGGAAGTTCTCCAGCGAGCGTTGCGTCTGCGCGCCCCAGTGCCGGTCGGCCGCCACCTGCACCGCGCCCATCGAGTCGCTCTCGCGCCGGAACTCCGTACCCGATGCCGCCACGATTCAGGCCAGCTCCGGGTACAGCCGCCGCACCGTGTCCACCAGCTCGCCCACGTGGGCCGCGGACTCCGCCAGCAGGCGCTGTTCCGGTTCCTGCAGGCTCACTTCCAGCACCCGCTCCATGCCGCCGGCGCCGAGCACGCAGGGCACGCCCACGAACAGGCCGTCGATCCCGTAGTGGCCGGCGCAATACCCCGCGCACGGCAGAATCCGCTTCTTGTCGCGCACGATCGCCTCCACCATCTGCGTCACCGCCGCGGCCGGCGCGTAGTAGGCGCTGGTGCCGAGCAGCCCCACGATCTCGCCGCCGCCCTGCTTGGCGCGCTCCACCAGTTGCGCCAGCCGCTGCTCGCTGATGAACTCGGTCACCGGAATGCCGGCGATGTTGGTGAACCGCGGCAACGGCACCATGTCGTCGCCGTGGCCGCCCAGCAGCAGGGTGTTGATGTCCTCCACCGAGAAGCCGGTCTCCTCGGCGATGAAGGTCTTGAAGCGGCCGATGTCCAGGCAGCCGGCCTGGCCGACGATGCGGCTGGTGGGGAAGCCGGTCACCTTCCACGCGGTGTACACCATGGCGTCGAGCGGGTTGCTCACCACGATCACGATGCTGTCGGGAGCGTGGTTGACGAGCTGCTCGCTCACGCTGCGCACGATGGCGACGTTGGTCTTGATCAGGTCGTCGCGGCTCATTCCGGGCTTGCGCGGTATGCCGGCGGTCACCACCACCACGTCGGCGCCGGCGATGTCGGCGTAGTCGGCGGTCCCGCTCACGGTGCAGTCGAAGCGCCGTATCGGCGCGCACTCGTACAGGTCCAGCGCCTTGCCCCGGGTCGGGTTCTCCATCTGCGGTATGTCCACCAGCACCACGTCGCCGAGCTGTTGCGACACGATCCAGAGCGCGCACGAGGCGCCGACGTTGCCCGCGCCGATCACGGCGATCCTGGCCTTTCCAACCATTCAGAGAGCCTCCTGTTCCCGGCGCACAGCAACTCCGCCCGCCGTGGTCCATCTGTCGTTTGCTTGTCGGTGGCACACGCTGTCTCTATATTCCGGGAACCAGACGCATGGGTGCCGCCACCACAGATGCAGCCACCGAAATCGAGGCGTGCTACCGCCGGATTATACGGCAACTGGGGGAGGATAGCGACCGCGAGGGTCTGCTGCGTACCCCGCAACGGGCGGCCCGCGCGCTGATCGATCTCACCGCGGGCTATGGCGAGGATCTGCGCAGCATCGTCAATGGCGCCATCTTCGAGTCCGAATCGGACGAGATGATCATGGTGCGCAACATCGAGACCTATTCGCTGTGCGAGCACCACCTGCTGCCGTTCATCGGCCAGTGCCACGTCGCCTACATCCCCGACGGCAAGATCATCGGACTCTCCAAGATCCCGCGCATCGTCAATCACTTCGCGCGCCGGCTGCAAATCCAGGAGCGGCTCACCACCCAGGTGGCGCATGCCGTCGAGCAGGCGGTCGGTGCCCAGGGCGTGGGCGTGGTGGTGGAGGCCAGCCACCTGTGCGTGATGATGCGCGGCGTCGAGAAGCAGCACTCGCAGATGAAGACCTCCTGCATGCTCGGAAGCTTCCGCAGCTCGGCCACCACGCGGGGCGAGTTCCTGCAGTTGCTGGGCTCCTGACCGGAGCGGGGCGCCGGGCACGTGGACCGCATCGTGATTCGCGAGCTGCGCATCCAGTGCATCGTGGGCGTGCTCCCCGCCGAGCGGGTTACCCCGCAGGAAGTGCTGGTCAGCCTCGACGTCGGTACCGACGTGGCGCGCGCGGCCCGCTCCGGCGACCTGGATCACACCATCGACTACGCAGCGCTGGCGGAGCAGGCGCGGGCACTGGTGGTGGCGGGGCGCTACCGGCTGCTGGAGACCATGGCCGAGGATTTAGCGCGCTGCGTGCTGCAGTCGCCGTTGGCGAGCGAGGTGCGCGTGAGCGTCCGCAAGCCCGCCGCCATCGCCGCGGCGTGGGATGCGGGGGTGGAGATTGTCCGTACCCGTTGACCGGCGGCCCACCATCCTCGGCGTCATAAACCTGTCGCCGGAGTCGAACGTACCCGGTTCCCATGCCACCGACCTGCGGTCGGTGCGGGCTCGGGCCGCCCACCTCCGCGCCGACGGTGCCGATTTCGTGGAACTGGGCGCGCGTTCCATCAGCCCCGATCGGCCGCCCGTGGGCGAGGCCGAGGAGTGGCGCCGGCTGCAACCGGCGCTGCAGGCGCTGGTGGCTGCTGGCTACCGGGTCGCGGTGGACACCTGGAGCGAGGCGTGTGCGCAGCGGGCCCTGGAGCACGGGGCCGGCTTCATCAACTTTACCGGCGCCATGCCGTCCGCGGCGCTGTGCGCTGCGGTGGCACGAAGCGGCGCGGCCCTCTGCGTGCTGTACCTGCCCTATCCCGATCCCTACGCCATGCGGACCTGCAATCCCGTGGCCTACGACGGCGCGGCCATTCTCGATCACTTGTGGAAGGCACTGGCGCGCGCTCGCGCAACAGGGCTGCGGCGCCTGGTCCTGGATCCCAACCTGGGCATATTCCATCCCACGTTCGACGCCGCCACCAAGATCGCGTATCAGATCCAGGCGATCGCCGCGCTGCCGGCGGTGGCGGCCCTGGGCGTCCCGACGCTGGCCTACCTGGCGCGCAAGAAGGAGCTCTCCAGCAGGCTGCTGATCGCGGCCCAGCTGGCTGCGGCGGGAGTGGATTACGTGCGCGCCCACGAGCCGGCCCTGGCGCTGCAGGCATGGACGCTGCGGGTCACGTCACCGGTGGCTGCCCGTGGCTGCTGATCTGTACCTCGCCCTCGGCTCCAACATCGCACCGCGGCGCCACCTGGCGCAGGCGCTGCGGCTGTTGCGGGCGCGCTATCCGCTGTTGCGGGTGTCATCCTGGTTCCACACGCTGCCGTGGGGAGAGACCAGGCAGCCGTGGTTCCTGAACTGCGCCGTGCACGTGGTGACCTGGGAACAGCCGCTGCAGGTGCTGGACTTCACCCAGGCGGTAGAGCGGCTGCTGGGACGGCGGCGGGTGCTGGCCAACGGGCCGCGTACGGTGGACATCGACCTGCTGCTGTACGGCGACCACGTGCATGACGGCGCCCGCCTCATCCTGCCGCATCCGGGACTGCGGGCACGCGACTTCATGCTGGTGCCGCTGCTGGAGCTGGCGCCACGGGCGCGTGACCCGCGCGACGGCACCAGCCTGGCCGCGGCGCTGCCCGCCGTGACCTGGCACCAGATCGTGCGCCGCACTCGCCGCCCGGATGCCCGCGCGCCGTCGCCGAGGCGGGCTCGCGGCAGGAAGCCCGGCGCGTGAGCGGCTCCACCGAGGGCCGGCGCGAGGGCGCCGCGGGCAGCGCCGAAGCCGCGGGAGGCGACCTGCAGGGGCGCGTGGCACTGGTGACGGGCGCCGGCCGCCGGATCGGCCGCGGGGTGGCGCTGGCGCTGGCGGCGCAGGGCGCCCAGGTGGCGGTCCACCATCGCTCGCGGCCGGAGGAGGCGGCCGCGGTAGTGGGGGAGATCGCCGCCGCCGGCGGCAAGGCATTCGCGACGCAGGCGGAGTTGCGCGATCCGGCGGCGGTGCAGGCGATGGTGGCCGGCGTCAGCGCACGGACCGGCAGCCTGGACATCCTGGTCAACAACGTCGGCACCTTCCTGGTGAAGAGCATCGCCGAGGTCACCCCCGCGGAGTGGGAGCAGAGTCTGGCCACCACGGTGACCGTGACCTTCCTCACCTGCCGCGCGGCGCTGCCCGGCATGGTCGAGCGCGGCTACGGGCGCATCGTCAACTTCGCCGACGCCGGCGCCGACCACCTGCGCGCGGCGCCCAACATCACCCCCTACCTGGTCGGCAAGACCGGGGTCCTGATCCTCACCAAGAGCCTCGCCGCGGCCTACGCCCGCCACGGCGTTACCGTCAACGCGGTCTCGCCCGGCATCGTCGACAACTCGGTCACCAAGCCTCCGGGTGCGGAGGAGGCGATTCCCGTCGGCCGCTTCGCCACCATCGACGACATAACCAACGCCGTTCTGTTCCTGCTGCGCGACGCCTCCTCCTACATCACGGGGGCCAACCTGAAGGTCGGAGGCGGCTGGCACGCCTGACGCTGATGGCGGTGCTGTACGTGGTCGCTACCCCCATCGGCAATCTCGGCGACATCACCGTGCGCGCGCTGGAGATCCTGCGCGCGGTGGACGTGATTGCCTGCGAGGACACGCGCCGCACCCGCACCCTGCTGAATCACTACGGCATCGCCACCCGCACCGTTGCCTACGGTCATGACGAGACCCGCGCCGGCCGCGTGCTCGGACTGCTGCGCGCCGGGCACGACGTGGCGCTGGTCACCGACGCGGGGACCCCGGGCGTCTCCGATCCCGGTACCGGCGCCGTGCGGGCCGCCCGCGACGGCGGCTTTCCCGTAGTGCCGGTGCCCGGTGCGTCGGCGCTGACCGCGCTGCTGAGCGTTTCCGGCGAGAGCGCCCAGGGGGTACGGATGTACGGGTTCTGCTCTCCCAAGCCGGGCCGCCGGCGGGCACAGCTCGGGCGACTGCTGGAGGATGGCACGCCGTTCATTCTGTTCGAGGGGCCGCACCGGCTGCTGAAGACGCTGCAGGAGTTGCACGCGCAGGCGCCGGAGCGGCGTATCGTGCTCGGCCGCGAGCTGACCAAGCTGCACGAGGAGGTGGTGGCGGGCACGGCGCAGGTCCTGCTGCGCCAGATGAGCGCGCGGCCACGGGTGGTCGGGGAGCTGGTGCTGCTGGTCACCGCGGAGTAGGCCGCGCGGGCACGGGCGCACGGGAGGCAGGGCTGGGCCGAAAGCTCGCCGGTAGGCGACGGTTTCGGGGCGCTGGCCGCAGCCGGAAAAGAGAGGGTAGGCGCGTTGTGCGTTTCGGAGTACACTGTGTATCGGAACTTGCGCATGTCGATCGAGAGTGTCGGACCGGTCGATCCGGTCCTCCATCACCAACCGGTAGATCGCGCCGCGCCGGCTGCCCGTGCCGAGCATACCGATTCGGTTGAGATTTCCACCGAGGCGAAGGCTGCCGGCGAAGCGTTGCGGGTCGCTACCGAGATCGCGCTGAGTAGTCCGGACGTGCGCACCGAGCTGATCGCCGAGGCCGCGCGCAAGCTGCAGGATCCCTCCTACGTCAATTCGGAAGTACTGGACTCTCTCACCGATCGACTCATGGAGTCGTTCGGGGTCTGACGGGCGACGCGGCTTCGAAGCGGACACTGCGCCACGAGAGGAACGCCAGGTAGCGCTGGTCGCGATAGTCCCATAGCCGGACGTGTCGTCCTACCACCATGCGCTCCACGATGGCGCGAATCGTGTCCAGCAGCGCCGCGGGCGGATTGCCGTCCGCCGCCAGGATGGAGCGCGGCAGCAGGGTCGCCAATTCCCGGTCGGGGACCCGTGCCGAGTACCGTTCACCCTGCGCGTCGCGCACCACCGCACGTACCAGCAGTCGCTGATCGACGAGTTGGGCGTCCACTGCCACTACCGACAGGGGTCTGGTTGCCTTTGCCATACCTGCTACTACGGGCCGCGGTCGGCTCCCGCATTTGCGATCTGCGCTATACTAGGTGCGACCAACGTGAGGCTTGACGAATTCGAACAGGTTGTCCACACGCTCCTGCTGGCGGGCCCGGAGAATGCCGGCGGCGCCCGGGCGGCGCGTGTGGACCCGGCGCTGAACGGCCTGCAGGTGGCACGGGTGAGCACCGAGGTGACGCGCATCGCGTTCGCGGTGGACGCCTGCCTGGAGACCTTTCAGCGTGCCGGCGACTGGGGGGCGGATCTGCTGTTCGTCCATCACGGCCTGTTCTGGGGCCGCCCGCTCGCCCTCAAGGGCGCACACCTGGCGCGGGTTCGGCTGCTGCTGGAGCACGACCTGGCGCTGTACGCGATGCACCTGCCGCTGGACTGCCACCCGACGCTGGGCAACAACGCCGGGATGGCTCAGGCGCTGGATCTGCAGTCGTGCACTCCCTTCGGGGAGTATCGTGGAGCAACGATCGGGTTGCAGGGCAGCCTGCCCGAACCGCGCCCCCTGGCCGATGTCGCCGAGACTCTGTTCGGTGGCGAGCGCAACTGTCTTGCGGTGCTGCCCTTCGGACGCGAGCTGATAGAACGGGTGGCGCTGGTATCCGGGGGCGGCACCCGCGACCTGGATGCCGCCATCGCCGCGGGCGTGGATCTGTTCGTGACCGGCGACGCGGCCCATGAGAACTACCACGCCGCGCTGGAATCGGGCATCAACGTGGTCAGCGGCGGCCACTACCTGTCGGAGGTGTATGGGGTGCGCGCGGTGGCGGAGCGGCTGGCCCGCGACACCGGGATTGCCACCACCCTCATCGACGTGCCGACAGGATTGTGAGCTCCCCCATGCGCGAACGGCGCCTGCTGCCGCTGATCATCGCCCCGATCATCGTGCTCGCCGACCAGGTTTCCAAGGCGGTCTTCGTCTCCATGCTGTCCTACGGGGTGCCGGTGGAGGTGATCGGGGATTTTTTCAGGCTGACCCTGGTGCAGAATCCTGCCATTGCCTTCTCGATCGGACATGGGTTGCCGGCGGAGCTGCGGCGACCCCTGTTCCTGGTGCTGCCCCTTGCGGTGGTGGCGATTATTCTCCTCTACTATCTGCGCACCAGCGAGCTGACCCAGCTCCAGCGCTGGCTGCTGGCCGTCGTGCTCGGCGGCGGCGTGGCCAATTTCGTGGATCGGGTGTTCCGTCCCGCGGGGGTGGTGGACTTCATCGACGTGAAGTTCTACGGCCTGTTCGGGTTGGCGCGCTTCCCCACCTTCAACGTTGCCGACTCGTCGGTGGTGGTGGGCGGCATACTGCTGCTGCTTGCCTTCCTGCGCGATGAGCTGCGGACCAAGCGGAGGGAACTGCTGTGAACAAGAAAGCCAATACCGCCGTGTTCATCATCGCCGCCACGGTGTTCAACCTGCTGCTGATGGGGGTGCTGCTGATCGCCTCCTTCGTGGTGGCGTCGAGGCTGTTCGGCGATTCGTCGAGCCCGGCCGCCGGCCTGATCGGCTTCCTGATCATCGGCGTGCCGATCGTCGTGACCTTCTTCCTCTACGGCGCCGTGATGCGCTGGGTGCAGAAGCGCTGGAACCTGGACCAGTACCTGCACCCCATCTTCCGCCGCCGCCGCCGCTGAGCCTGACCCGCGCGAGGGTGAATCGTTGAAGGGCAACGACGCGCAGAGGCCCGGGAACGAGGCCCCGTCCGACCGCATCTCCAGGCTGTGCGGGGCGATCCTGCGCATCAGCGCGAGTCTCGACCTCAGCACCGTCCTGCACGAGGTCGTGGAAAGCGGCCGCGCGCTGACCGGAGCTCGCTACGGCGTCATCGTGACCGTTGACGAGGCGGGGGAGGTGCAGGACTTCGTCACCTCCGGGTTCACCGACGAGGAGCACCGGCAGTTCATGGACTGGCCCGACGGGCCGCGGCTGTTCGAGCACTTCCGCGACCTTGATAAACCGTTGCGGCTGAAAGATCTGCCCGCCTACGTGCGCGCGCTCGGCTATTCTGCGGATCTGATGCACTCGAACACCTTGCAGGGAACGCCGATGCGTCATCGCGGCGTGCAGGTCGGCAACTTCTTTCTCGCCGAGAAGGAGGGCGCAACGGAGTTCAGCAGCTCGGACGAAGAGATCCTGGTGCTGTTCGCGTCACAGGCAGCGACGGCGATTGCCAACGCCCGCACCCACCGCGACGAGCAGCGAGCGCGGGCCGACCTGGAGGCGCTGGTCGACACCTCCCCGGTCGGCGTCGTGGTGCTGGACGCGAAGACCGGCAAACCGGTGACGCTCAATCGCGAGGCGAGGCGGATCGTAAAGGGGCTGCGCATGCCGGGCCGCTCCGTGGAGGACCTGCTGGAGGTGGTCACGTGTCGGTTCGCCGACGGACACGAAGTCGCGCTCGGCGAGTTGCCGCTGGCTCAGGCGCTCAGCAACGCCGAGCCGGCACGCGCGGAGGAGATCCAGCTCTCGGTGCCCGACGGACGGAGCGTCACGATGCTGATCAACGCAACGCCGATCCGTACCGAGGACGGAACGGTCGAGTCAGTGGTCGTCACCATGCAGGACCTGGCGCCGCTGGAGGAGCTGGAGCGGCAGCGGGCCGAGTTTCTGAGCATGGTAAGCCATGAGCTGCGGGCGCCACTGACCTCCATCAAGGGCTCGGCCGCCACCGTGCTGGGCGCCGAGCCGGCGCTCGACCCCGCCGAGATGCGGCAGTTCTTCCGGATCATCGACCAGCAGGCCGACCACATGCGAGGCCTGATCAGCGACCTGCTGGATGCGGGACGCATCGACACCGGCACGCTTTCGGTGGTCACCGAGCCGATGGAGGTCTCCGTTCTGGTTGACCAGGCCCGGAACACGTTTCTCAGCGGCGGCGGCAGGCATCTGCTGCGAATCGATCTTCCCCCTGACCTGCCGCGCGTAATGGCCGACCAGCGCCGCATCGTGCAGGTTCTGAACAACCTCTTCTCCAACGCGGCGCGGAACTCTGCCGAGTCGTCTCCCATCGAGGTCGGCGCGGAGCGAGACGGAGCGCACGTCGCGGTTTCGGTGTCCGACCAGGGTCGGGGCGTGGCGCCGCACCTGCTGCCGCAGCTGTTCCGAAAGCATGCCGGTGGCGCCAGTGGCGATGCGGGATTGAGGGATCGTGGGTACGGCCTGGGGCTTGCCATCTGCAAGGGGCTGGTGGAGGCGCACGGGGGCCGCATTCGGGCCGAGAGCGCGGGGGCGGGCCGAGGCACGCGCTTCACCTTCACGATTCCGATAGCCGAAGACCCCGCCGGCGCCGCGGCCGGGTCCGCGGGCCATTCCCGCGCGCCTTTGGACGGTGCGAAGCGGATCCTGGTGGTGGACGACGACCCGCAGACGCTGCGCTACGTTCGTGATGCTCTGGCGGCAGCGGGCTACGCGCCGACCGTGACCGGCGACCCGGGGGAGGCACGTCACCTGGTCAGGACGAAGCAGCCGCACCTGGTCCTGCTTGACCTGCTGCTGCCGGGCAGCGACGGGATCGAGTTGCTGGAGACCGTCCCCGAGCTGGCCGACTTGCCGGTCATATTCATCTCCGGCTATGGCAGGGACGAGACCATGGCGCGGGCGTTGGAGAGTGGCGCGGTGGACTACATCGTCAAGCCCTTCTCGTCGACGGAGCTTACGGCGAGAGTGCGGGCGGCGCTGCGCCGGCAAGCCGAGCCCGCGCCGTTCCGGTTGAGAGACCTGGCCATCGACTACACGCAACGCCGGGTGACCGTGGCCGGGCGTACCGTGTCGCTGACGGTCAAGGAGTACGAGGTGCTGCGCGTGTTGTCGGTCAACGCGGGACGGGTCACGACGTTCGACGTGCTGCTGAGGCAGGTGTGGGGCCATGGCGACCTGGGCGGCGGCTCGGAACGGTTGCGTTCCTTCGTGAAGAAGCTGCGACGCAAGCTGGGCGACGACGCAGGCCGGCCCACCTACATCTTCAGCGAGCGCGGGGTCGGCTACCGCATGGAGAAACCGGGCGAGTCGTAAGGTAATCCAACCGACTCACGCGCGGACCTGCCTTTATCCGGATCGTGAACAAAGGATAAAAAAAGTGCCACATATTGTGTTTTTCTCATGAGTTTGCGCATGTGTCGGTACGAACTTCGGAACCTTCTGTCGAAACTGTAGTTACTGCAGGATCCATGTGATCCGAAGGCCAAATGGCAACTGTCGCCGGGTGTAGCGAGAGATCCAACGAGCCAACGGGAACTGTCCAGCCTGGCGTCATTTCAATGGGTTCAGTGGGTGCGGTGCAACACGCATTTGCGACACGGTCACGTTGCACCGCGCCCACTTTCTTGTGAAGCGTTGCCATACCCGCCTGAGGGCTCTGGGCATGAGATCATCTGTGCCTGGAACGTACCGCGGCTGCGGTTCACCAGCACAACCATCGCCGGAGCGTTGTACTGTTTATTCACAGTAAAGTCACTGTTAATGCCCGAACAGTCACGCCAATTCCATGGAAGTCCACTATGTTGCCCTGGTATGCTGGTTCCGAGAAGTAGCTCCGACGCCGAACTATGAAGGAGCAAATACGGGCCGCTGGGTGTACCCTTCTCTGCCATGCGCAGATCCACTGGTGTACTGTCCAACCCGGCGGCCCGTTTAATTTTGGGGCGGACGTGGTCTGTCGTACAAGTGCAGCGGGTTTCGAGCGTTCGTAGACTTGACTTCGGGTAGACAATATTTCGCAGAACCGCAAATACGAGATGTACCTACCCTGTCGCGATAAGCTCGCCCGGGTTCTTGTTGCTCCAACCTGAACCAAATGATTTGTGCTTCATTCAAAGCCTCCATCTCGGTGGTACGGTTCGTCTTCATTCTTGCACTCCAGGAGGAGGAATGATTCACACCCTACCCAGAACCATCCTCGGGGGGCTGGTCGTCGCCCTGGTAGTAGGCGCGTGCACGCAGGGACCGGGGGAGCCGCAATCGCCGGCGGCGTTCCAGGCGCTCCTGGAGAAGCAGTCATGACCGGGCGGCGGCGGATAGTACGCTCGATCCTGATAGGCCTTTTGGTGCTGGGGCTGGTGTTCGGCATCTACATGATGTTCTTTCATCCGCCGCCCGCATAACCAGGGCCGCCGACAACGACGGAGTCGCTGTGGGGAGGCGATCACTGGCATCTTCCACCTTCCCGAGGCGACCCCGCTTCCTTTGCCACTCAGGGGGCGGCGGGCACTTCGATGGGTTCGAACGACACCCCGCCGCCCCCGCTTTTGAGGCAGTGACCGGCTGGCAGGCAGGCGAGTGATCACTGCAGGCCTTCAGGTGGCGCGTGGCAGAAGACACCAGCGGCGTGCGCTTGCCCAGCAGCCGATGGGTCATATTGACCCTGCTGCCGGTTGTCGTCAACTCCTGAGCGGCGAACACCACTCCGAAACGCCCGTCGAGTGGGAGATTCGGAGATGATGGCTGAGAGCGCCGACGGATTGGGCAACCCACGCTGGGTGAACGCGCTCTTCAGCAACACGAACTGGGCCTGGCTCTGGCTCATGGCGCGTGTTTGGCTTGGTGTCCATTGGCTGGAAGCGGGATGGCACAAGGCACGCGAAGTCGCCTGGGTAGGTGGTGGGATGGCAGTCAAGGGTTATTGGGAGCGAGTCGTGGTCATCCCAGAGCAGGGCCGTCCCCCTATCGCCTATGACTGGTATCGCGAGTTCCTCGAATTCCTGCTCCGTAACGAGCTACATGATGTCTTTGGAGTGTTGGTGGCCTACGGCGAAGTGCTGGTCGGTGTTGCGCTGATCGTGGGCGTGTTTACCGGCTTCGCGGCCTTCTTTGGCGCCGTGATGAACTGGAGCTTCATGCTGGCCGGAACCGCCAGCACCAACCCGGTCCTCGGGATTGTTGCCGTCGGTATCATCGTCGCCTGGAAGACCGCCGGATGGTGGGGTGCGGACCGGATCATCCTGCCCTTGGTGGGGGTGCCATGGAATCGCGGCACCCGGTTTGCGGGTAGTCGCGTAACGGTATTGGGCGAGACAGGAGCGGGAACGGGCTGGCAGGTAGAGCAGTGGGCGCGGATGCTCGTGGCAACTGGCGTCGCTGTCTTCGCCCTTGCGCGGCTCGACGGTGTGCTCCAGATCGGTGCGTTCGTGCTCGCGACACTGTTGGCAGCGCTCACCGGGACAGGCGTGCGCTTCTTCTCGAAGCGATAGACGGTGTTCCTGTCGCCCCGCAAGCCGTGCGGCGCGGAGGCAACGGTGCAGGCCAACAATGACGGACTGCCCACAGTGGGCACACCAGCGCAGAGTGGATCCCGGCCGGGAACGCGCGCAAGGGTTAGGCCGGCCACGAGTTAGTCCGTACGGTCAGCCATCGGTCCCGCCGATGAACGCTGTTTGTGGAGGCGACGGGAATCGAACCCACGACCTCGTGAATGCCATTCACGCGCTCTAGCCAACTGAGCTACGCCCCCGGGAGGTCTGGTACGCCACAATATACTCCTGCGGCAGGGTTGCGTCGAGAGCGACCGGCAGTCCGCCAGGACCATCGGACCATCCCTGCTGAACGACGTCTGAATCCCGTGTGCGGCCGAGCGGCCGTGATGGCCCCCGGCGCCTACCAGATCGCCGCACACCCGCAACGCCGGTTTCCGCCGCTGCATTGCTGCCACGCCGGCGCCGCGGTGCAGGATTCGCAGGATTCTGCGAAAAAGTGCCAAAAAAACGCGCTGAGCACTTGACGGGTTTGGCGCTGCTCGTGACGGCCTCCTGCCGCACGTTCCGGCCCCTCCGACCCTTCGAACATCCCGCCACGCCCTCCAGGACCGTCAGCACCCGCCAGCGCCGGCCTAAGCCCTTCCCGGTGCCCGTCCCGGGACTTGCAGAAACCGGGCATTTCTCAACCATGATTATATTTACGCCATGACTGCCGCGACCGCTACCGGCTTCTCCTCCTCGCTTTCCGGGCTCCCCGACCAGGTGCTGCTGGCGCATACCAGGTCCCTCGTCCTGCACGAGCAGGCGCTGCAGCTCGCCGTCCTCGACCACCTGCGCGAGATCCATGCGCGTCACCTCCACCTGCGCCTCGGGTTCTCCAGCCTGTTCGACTACGCCGTCCGCGAGCTGGGCTACAGCGAGGGTGCCGCTTGGCGTCGCATAAAGGCGATGCGCCTGTGCTCCGAGACCGCCGGGACACGCGAGCGGCTGCAGGACGGCTCACTCTCCCTGAGCGCGGCGGCGCAGTTGCAGAACACCTTCGATCTCCTGCAGCGCACGGCCACCGCCGCCGCGGACCCCGGCTCGGCACCCGCGGCAGCGGAGCTGCTGCCGGGCGCCACGGGGACGCCGCCCGAGGCGGGGGCTTCCGCGGCCGAGGTCGCGGCGCCACCGAGCCCGGTGCAGGCGCGACCGGTGCCGGCGCTGGACGCGGCGCAGCGGCAGGAGCTGGTGGCGCAGGCGAGCGGCAAGAGCACCCGCGAGGTGAAGCAGTTGTTGGCCGGGGTGGCTCCCGAGCTGGCGCGGCCGGCCGATCGCATGCGGGCGCTGGGCGACGGCCGCTGGGAGCTGAAGGCAGTGATCGACTCTGCCTGCCAGCGCGGGATCGAGCAGCTACGGGCACTGCTGTCGCACGTGGACCCGCACCTGACGCTGGGGCAGCTCGTGGAGCGGCTGGTGCAGGACGGCCTGAAGCGCTACGACCCGGGGCGACCGCCGCGCGGGCGCAGAGGTGGGCGCCGGAAGGCAAGCTCGGGCCAGGCGCCGGAGCCGACGGCGCAGCAAGGGCCGGCAGGCGGGGCGGCTTCGCTGGCGAAGTGGGGCGTGCAAGAGCAACCCGGAGTGCCACCGACGCCGGCGGGCACGAGCGCCGGTGGCAGCACCCCGGCGCCGGCAGCGCTGTCCGCAGCGGAACCCGCGCGCGGGATTTGCGACGCCGGCACCTCCGTGGTGGCAGCGCTGTCCGCGCCGCCGTCGGGGCGCGAGACTTGCGGCGGCATCATCTCGGTGAGTGCCAAGCCAGCGGCGGCGGCGCCCGGCACCGCTGTTTCGGCAGCGAAGTCGGTGGCAGATAGTGGGTCCCACGCTACCGTACCGACGCCACGGCCGACGCCGCCGGCAGACCAGAGCATGCCGCCCGCGCGGGCAGCGGCGGATCGCGGTCGCCACGCTCCTTCGCCAGCGAAGCGGACAGGGGCCGCGCAGCGGGCAGGGGCGGCGCAGCGGGCAGGAGCGGCGCCGCCGGCAGGAGCGCAGCTCGATGGCCGTTCGCGCACGCAGGCGGCGCCAGCCGGCCCGTCCGCAGGCAGCGCGCAGCCGGCCCACCGGCCGCGTCGATCCCGGTACATTCCGGCACCAGTGCGGCGCGAGGTGTGGCGCCGCGACGGCGGCTGCTGCAGTTACGTCGATCCGCGCAGCGGGCGGCGCTGTGGGTCCCGCTTTCTCCTGGAGTTCGACCACATCGTTCCCTACGCGCTCGGCGGCGGCGCCGAGCCGGGGAACTTGAGGCTGCATTGTGCTGCTCACCACCGCTTCCGGCATCGGGAGCACGGATCGCCGCCAGACGGGGCCACGTGATCGGCGCGCGCCGGGGTGCGAGTTGCGCCGTTGGGCGTCGGTCCGAGGGCAGCGGGAGCAACGATTTGCAGCCGGCTTGTCGCGTAGCGGGGGATAGTTGACACCGGCCGCGCGGTGCTCCCGGTCAAGCAGCGCCTCAAGCTCTACCCGTCGGCGATCCGCGACGGCTGGATCTTCGTGGATCTGCAGCGTCCGGAACCGTGGCCGGTGGTGTCGCTCCTGGCCCGACCGCGCCGTTCGTACGGCCGCCGGCGGGCCCACCGGTCGCCGTAGAGACGGGCGACGCCGTGGTGCGGCACTCGCCACGGGCGTCCGCCGCCGCGGCGGGGGCCGTGCTGCTGGTACACAGCGCCGGTTTCAGTGCAGGGTAACGGTCAGGATACGCGCAGCCGTTACCATCTGCGAGGAGGCGAGAGCATGAGCCAGACCGCGACCGCACCGGTGATCGAAGCAACGGCCGCCGCTCCGGTGGATTCGGACGCACCGGTGCGCCCGGCGATCATCGACTGCGACCTGCACAACGAGATCGACACGCTCAAGGACCTGTATCCCTACCTGCCGCAACGCTGGCGCGAGCACGTCGAGACCTTCGGCGTGCGCACGCCCAATGGCGGCTACTACCCGCGCTTCATGGACCACCGCGAGGATGCGCGGCCGCCGTCGGGGCGCCCTCCCGGTACCGACGTGGCGTTCACCGGCAGGGACCTCCTCGACCGCTACAACGTCGCCTACGCGATCCTCAATCCGGCGGTGCTGGCCAACGTGGCGCTGGACCTGGATCTGGGCACCGCCCTGGCGCGCGCCACCAACGACTGGCAGGTGGCCGAGTGGCTCGACCGCGACCCGCGGCTGCGCGCCTCGATCATGCTGGCGCCGGAGGACCCGGTGGCGGCCGCCGCCGAGGTGCGCCGCTGCGCGCGCGACCGGCGCTTCGTGCAGGTGCTGTTCAAGGGCCGCCACCAGGAGCCGATGGGCCGCCGCCGCTACTGGCCGATCTACGAGGCGTGCGCCGAGGAGGGCCTGCACGTGGCCACCCACGCGTTCGGCGCCTACGGCCAACCCATCACCGGCGCGGGGCATGCCTCTTACTACATCGAGGACCACCTCAGTCCCTCCCAGTCGGTGCAGGCCAACATCACCAGCCTGGTGGTGGAGGGAGTCTTCGACCGCTTCGGCATCAAGCTGATCTCGATCGAGAACGCCTTCGCCTGGGCGCCCTCGCTGATGTGGCGCCTCGACGCCGCCTGGAAACTGCTGCGCGCCGAGGTGCCGCACCTGCGGCGGCTGCCCTCGGAGATCATCTGCGAGCATCTCTACCTGAGCACCCAGCCGGTCGAGGAGCCGCCGCGGGCGGCCGACTTCCAGCGTCTGCTGGAGCATTTCGGGCCGCTGGCGGACCACCTGCTGCTGGCCAGCGACTACCCGCACTGGGACAGCGACAACCCCGACGTGGTGCTGCCGCACAGCCTCCCCGAACAGCTCAAGGCGCGCATCCGCTACCACAACGCCAGCGCCCTGTACGGGCTGTAGTCGTCCTGCTGCCATGAGTCGCCGGCAATGATAGATTGATCTTGATGACCCAGTTACGGGAGCAGGCGATCGCCGCAATCCGGACGCTTCCGAACCAGCGTCAGGACGAAGCAGCCGCATTGCTGCTGGACTTGGTTCAGGATGATCCCGGGAGCGTGAGCCTCAACCCCGAGCAGGCTGTCGAGGTCGAGCGCCGTCTCCGGGAACCAGGCTCCTCTGTTACCCATGAACAGGTTCGGGGCTTCTTCCGAGCCTGAACCCCTTGGTATGGCGCGGACGCGGTTGACGAGGCAGCAGATGCGGGCGTTCGAGACTTTCGGGTTTCTGGCGTTTCCGGGGCTGCTGGCCGATTGCAGCGACGAGATCATCGATGAGTTCGAGGCGGTGTGGCGGCGCCACGGCGGCGGCCACGACGGCCGGCCTCACGACGGCGAGCGGCGTTCCTGCCTGGTGCCGTTCATCGACCAGAGCGAGCGCCTGTCGGCGCTGATCGACGACCCGCGCATCCACGACATCGTCGCCAGCCTGCTGGGCGACGACTTCAACTACGCCGGCAGCGACGGCAACTACTACGCCGGCGACACCCGCTGGCACTCGGACGGCTGGAACCCGGTGCGACCGCTGTCGATCAAGCTCGCCCTCTACCTCGACCCCCTGACCCGCGACACCGGGGCGTTGCGGGTGATTCCCGGCAGCCATCGGGCCGGCGAACCCTACGCCGATTTGCTCCAGGAGCGGGTTGGCGACAGCGCCGCGGAGTGGGGCCTGGACGGCCGCGACCTGCCGGCGCTGGCCCTGGAGACGCGTCCCGGCGACGTGCTGTGCTTCAACCACAACACCAAGCATGCCGCCTTCGGCGGCGGCGGGCGGCGGCGGATGTTCACCATCAACTGCCACCAGCGTTACCCGGAGGAGCGGCTGGACGAGTTGCGCCAGCACGTTTCCTCCTTTGCCCGCTTCTGGAACGAGCGCGTCTACGGCCCCGCCATGCTGCGCACTGCCGGACCCGAACGGATGGTGCACCTGGAGCAGATACTGGCCAACGACGGCCACCTGGCGGAGCTGTCGCGCCAGCAGCGCGCGCAGATGAACGAGCCGTCGCGCGGCTGACCGATTGCCAGAAGCGCCGCCGCAGCACGATAATGGGGGCGAGCGGCCGCGACCGCGCGCTGCTGGAGGACGTAATCAATGAAGATGCTGCTTGGCGGCAAGTGGGTAGACCGGGACGACAAGATCGAGGTGCGCAACCCGTTCGACGGCTCGGTGGTGGACACGGTGCCGCGCTCCGATCTGAGCGACGTGGAGGAGGCGCTGGCGACCGCCGAACGGGGCGCGGCCGTCATGCGCGGACTGACCGGCTACGAGCGCTACGAGATCCTGCACAAGGTGGCCGACCTGATGCGCGAGCGGGCCGACGACCTGGCGCGCACCATCACCCTGGAAGAGGGCAAGATTCTCGCCGAGGCGACCATCGAGGCGACCCGCGCGCGTGAGATCATCGTGCTCTCCGCGGAGGAGGCGAAGCGGCTCGGCGGCGAGGTGATCCCGCTGGAGGGCGCCCCCGGGGTGAACGGCAAGCTCGGCTTCACGGTGCGGGTGCCGTGCGGCATCGTGGTGGGCATCAGTCCGTTCAACTTCCCGCTGCACCTGGTGTGCCACAAGGTGGGGCCGGCCTTCGCCGCGGGCAACGCCTGCATCATCAAGCCGGCCACCGACACGCCGCTGTCGGCGCTGAAGCTGATCGAGCTGTTCGTGGAAGCGGGGGCGCCGCCGGAGGCGGTGCAGTGCCTGACCGGTCCCGGCGGCGCCATCGGCAACGCCCTGTGCGGCGACCGCCGGGTGCGCAAGATCACCTTCACCGGCAGCCGCGACATCGGCGAGCAGATCTGCAAGGTGGCGGGCCTGAAGCGGGTGACCATGGAGCTGGGCTCCAACTCGCCGCTGATCGTGATGCCCGACGCCGATCCGGAGCGGGTGGCCGCGGCCGCCGCCATGAGCGGCTTTTCCAACGCCGGCCAGGTGTGCATCTCCACCCAGCGCGTCATCGCCCACCATGACATCTACGGCGACCTGCTGGACGCCATGACCGAGGCCACCGCCGCCATCTCCACCGGCAACCCGCTGGAGGCGGGCACCGGCATGGGGCCGATGATCCGCGAGGAGGACTCGGAGCGGGTCGCCGGCTGGGTCAGCGAGGCCGCCGGCGCCGGCGCCCGCGTGCTCGCCGGCGGCAGCCGCAACGGGCAGCTGTTCGAGCCCACCCTGGTGGCCGACGTCAGCCCGGAGATGCGCATCTCCTGCGACGAGATCTTCGGCCCGGTGGTCGGGGTCACCAATGCGCCGGACATCGACGCCGCCATCGCCGCGGCCAACGACACCAACTACGGCCTGAGCGCCGCCATCTTCACCCAGAACGTGGACTGGGCGATGAAGTTCGTGCGCGAGTGCGAGTCGGGGAACCTGCACGTGAACTGGGGCACCCAGTGGCGCGCCGACCTGATGCCGTACGGCGGCGTCAAGGAGAGCGGCATGGGCAAGGAGGGTCCCAAGTACGCGGTGCAGGAGATGACCGAGACCAAGATGGCGGTGTTCCACCTGCCGGAGTAGCGTCTGGAGACCACGGCGTGGTCGATCAGCGCGAGCCGCCGGCGCGGCGTCTCTCCGCCGGCGTCGTGCCGGTGCGCGCTACCGCGGCCGGTGCGCGGTTCCTGGTACTGCGCGCCTACCGCTACTGGGACTTTCCCAAGGGGCTGGTCGCGCCCTGCGAAGAGCCGCTGGCGGCGGCGCTGCGCGAGTTGCGCGAGGAGACCGGCATCGAGGGGGTGGAGCTGGCATGGGGCGCGGAGTACTACGAGACCGCGCCGTACGCCGGCGGCAAGGTGGCGCGCTACTACCTGGGACGCACCGACCGGGAGGCCGTGACCCTGCCGGTGAGCCCCGAGCTGGGGCGTCCGGAGCACCACGAGTACCGCTGGGTCAGCGCCGCGGAGGGCTTCGAACTGCTGGGTGAGCGGGTGGCCGCGGCGTTACGCTGGGCCGCCGCCCGCTGCGCCTGAGGCGCCCTCCGGCCCAGGTGTGCCTGCTCCCTCGGGGAGGGCGTCCAGTTCGGCCAGGACCTGCTCGGTATGCTCGCCCAGCGCCGGCGCCGGCGGCCGCGCCCGCTCCGCCGCCACCCCGGCGAACTTGAGCGGGGATCCGGGAACCAGCAGGCCGTCGCATCCCGTCACCGGCAGCAGCATGTTGCGGGCGGCGAGCTGCGGATCGTGGAACAGGTCGGCCACGGTGTTCACCGGCGCCGCCGGGACGCCGGCCGCCGCCAGCCGCTGCAGCCAGGCAGCACTGGACTCCCGCGCCAGCGCGCGCTCCAGCTCCCGCTTCAGCTCCGCCACGTGCTCGGTACGGGCCGCGTTGCCGGCGAAGCGCGGGTCACCGACCAGGTCGTCGCGGCCGAGCACCGTGCACAGCGTCGCGAACAGGCGCTCGTTGCCCGCCGCCACCACGATCTCGTCGTCGGCGGTGGCGAAGGTCTCGAACGGGGTGATGGAAGGGTGCCGGGTGCCCAGCGGCCCCGGCACCGCGCCGGTGACCTGGTAGCGCGCGATGGCGTTCTCCAGCACCGACACCGTGGCGTCGAGCATGCCCAGGTCCAGCACCGCGCCCTCCCCGGTGCGCGCGCGCCGCGCCAGCGCCGCGGCGATGCCGATGGCGGCGTACAGGCCGCTGACGATGTCGGCGATGGAGGTGCCGACGCGCACCCGCCGCCCGTGCCGCCCGGCGCCGTCCGGCGAACCCGGCCCGGGCACCGCGTCCGCCGGCACCTCCTCCGCGTCCGCCGCCGGCTCCGGCTCGAGTTCCGCGTCCGCCGGCGCCGCCTCCAGCGCCTGCCTCGCGTGCGCTGGTACCTCCTCCGGCGCCTCGGTTCCGGTGATCGACATCAGCCCCGAGAGCGCCTGGATGATCATGTCGTAGGCGGGCCGCTGCGCGTCCGGGCCGGTGGCGCCGAAGCCGCTCACCGCCGCGTACACCAGCCGCGGGTTGAGCTGCCGCAGCCGCTCCGGCGGGAACCCCAGCCTGGCCAGCGTGCCGGGACGGTAATTCTCCACCAGCACGTCGGCACGGCGGATCAGCCCGGCCAGGGCCGTGCGTCCGTCCTCCCGCTTGAGGTCGAGCACCACCGAGCGCTTGCCGCAGTTGAGGCTGGTGAAGTAGGAGGAGGAGGCCCCGCGTTCGCCCACCGCTCCCGCCGCGCCCCCCGCCTTCGGCAGGAACGGCCCGAAGCCGCGTGCCTCGTCGCCCTCCGGCGGCTCCACCTTGATCACCTCGGCACCCAGGTCGCGCAGCACCATGGTGCAGAACGGCCCGGCGAGGACCCGGGTCAGGTCCACCACGGTGATCCCGTCTAGGGGCTTCGCTTCAGACATGCACGGCCACGGTACCGCCTTTGCGCGCGCGGCGTCGACGCCGTGTTAGAATCGCGCTCCGTGAGCCAGCGACTGCGCATTACCGACGTGGTGCGGGTGCCGTTGCGCGACCTGGGCGAGGTGGGGAGCATCGAGCCGGCCTGGAACCCGGGCGGAGAGACGCGCGTGGTGCGCGGCGGCGGCGCCTACCTGGAGATCCGCACCGACGCCGGGGTGACCGGCATCGGTCCCGACGTGCCGCCCGACCTGGTGGCCGCCGCCGGGCCGCACCTGGTGGGGGCCGATCCGTTCGCCACCGAGCACCTGGCCGACCGGCTGCGCTACTACGCCCCCGGCGTTTCCTACCGCGGGCGCGCCGGATTCGACATCGCCCTTTGGGACCTGATCGGCAAGGTGTGCGGGCAGCCGCTGGCGCGGCTGTGGGGTGGCAACCGCAGCCGGAGGTGATGGTGGTGGGCGGACCGACCGAGATGCGCAAGATCGCGACCCTGGCCGCGGCCTTCGGGCGCCGCATCGTGCCGCATCACGGCGGCAGCGCGCTCGGCATCGTCACCCACCTGCACCTGGTGGCGGCGTGGTCGCACGCGCCCTGGCTGGAACTGCTGCACGACCCGCCGGTCGGCGACTACCGGCACCTGTTCGCCGAGCTCGCGGAGCCGCCGCAGGTGGGGGCCGACGGCTGCTTCGCGGTACCGACCGCGCCCGGCCTTGGCGTACGCATCGACCCCGCGGCCGTGGCGTGATGCCGGCGCCGCCGTGGCGCCCGTCCGGCCCGCCCGAGGCCCGCCCGGCAGGCGGTTGCCCGTAGTCCGACAACCTCCTATGCTGGCCGCGACAATGCCTGCACCAACCACTCACCAAGCGGCCGCGGTGATCCGACCGCGGCCGGCCCGGCATGCCGCGGGCACCCTGGACCGGGTGCTCTCCCCGTGACCTGGGCGCTCCTGGCCGGCGTCGTAATCGCCGTCTACGTTCTCTACCGCACCTTCCGCAAGAAGCCGGAACCACCGCCCGATGCCACCCCGGAGCCGGCGCCGGAGGCGGAGGCGACCGCGGAGGCTCCCCAACAGGAGGATGCGCCGATCGCCACCGCCGAAGTGGTTCCCGAGGCGCCGCGCGTCAGCAAGGACGAGCTGGTGGAGATGATCGACTCGCTGATCGAGCAGTACGACGAAGAGATCCGCGAGATGACCCCCGCCCAGCAGAAGTCCAAGAAGGCGTCGTGGGAGCAGATCGAGGAGCTCCAGCAGATGACCCAGATCGACTTCTCCGAAGAGGTGATCGAGCGCTTCTGGGGCTACCGCAAGGGAACCACCCCGGAAATCCCCAATACCAAAAAACTGTCCCTCGGGCGTGGCGTTTGGTATACTATGCGCCAGCCGGACAACGAGTAGCTAAAGCCATGCAGAATGAAATCCACCCCAAGTACGGGTTTGTCGTGTTCAAGGACACTTCCTCCGATTTTTCCTTCCTGGGCCGTTCCACGCGCTCCTCGAAGGAGAGGATCACGTGGCAGGACGGCGCGGAGTACCCGTTGATCAACATCGAGATATCGAGCGCCTCGCATCCCTTCTACACCGGCAAGCAGACCCTGGTGGACAGTGCCGGACGGATCGAGAAGTTCCGCCGCCGCTACAACCTCCGGCAGTCCTGACGCCGGCGGCGCATTTCGCTCAGCCTGCCGCTCTCCCAAGCCGAGAATTAGAGAAACAGACTAGCCCTGCGCTGGGGGAACCGTGCGCCCACACCCTGAGTCCGATCCGAGCGAAACCACTATCATTGCGGCTGCCCCGATGCGGCCCGAGCGGCGCCACGTCGCCATTGGCGGCGCTGGCCACGCTGCGCCGCCGGCGGCGAGAGGCGGGCGTTTCTACAGCGTCCGCGGCGGCCGCCCGCTGCGTGGCGAGATCCAGGTCGCCGGAGCGAAGAACGCCGCCCCCAAGCTGATCATCGCCGCCTTGCTGGCGTCCGAGCCGAGCGTTCTGGACAACGTCCCCCGTATCGGCGAGGTGGAGCTGACGCTGCGCATCTGCTCCGCCCTCGGCGTGCGCTGGCGTTGGCTGGGCGAGGCCAGCCTCGAAATCGATCCGTCCACGGTCACCGACTGGCGCATCCCGGCGGACGTGAGTCCGGAGCACCGCTGCTGCGTGATCTTCCTGGCGGTGCTGTTGCAGCGCGTGGGCCGCGCCCAGATCGCCTCGATCGGCGGCGATGCCATCGGCCGGCGGCCGATCGACTACCATCTCGCCGGGCTGTGCAGCCTGGGCGCGGAGGTGGAACGCAGCGACGGGCTGACCCGCCTGCGCTGCAGCGCGCTGCGTGGCAACTCCGTCCGCCTGGACTACCCCAGCGTCGGAGCCACCGAGCAGCTGCTGCTGGCGGCCGCGACCGCCACCGGGCGCACGCTGATCCGCAACGCGGCCACAGAGCCGGAGATCTGCAACCTGGTGGGGTTCCTGCGTGCGATGGGGGCCCGCATTCACCAGCGGGGACGTACCTGGGTGATCGATGGCGTGGCGGCACTGCACGGCGCCCGCCACCGCGTAATCGGCGACCGCCTGGAAGCCGCCTCCTACGCGGCGGCGGCGGTCGCTACCCGCGGCGACATCTTCGTGCGCGACGCCGAGCCGGCGCACCTGAGCAGCTTCCTCGCCATCCTGCGCGCGGCGGGCGGAGAGTGCGAGATCGACAGCGCGGGAATCCGCTTCCGCGGCCCGCGGGCGCCGCAACCGGTCACGGTGGAGACCGCTCCGCATCCCGGATTCATGACCGACTGGCAGCCGCCGCTGGTGGTGCTGCTTACCCAGGCCGAAGGCGTCTCCACGGTGCACGAGACCGTCTACGAACAGCGGCTCGGGTACGTCGGCGCGCTCGGCGAGATGAGCGCCGCAATCGATCTGCACACCACCTGCCTCGGCACCGGCGCGTGTCGGTTCCATAACCGTGGCTGCGTCCACAGCGCTCTCATCACCGGCCCGAGCTCGCTGGTGGGGTGCGATCTGGAAGTGCCCGATCTGCGTGCCGGCTTCGCCTACCTGATGGCCGCGCTGGTGGCGGAAGGGGAGAGCACGCTCACCGAGGTCGGCAACATAGAACGCGGCTACCAGTCGGTGCTCGCCAAGATCCAGGGCCTGGGCGGTCAGATCGAGGATGGCTTCCTGGAGTTGCCGGCTGCACAGCGCGCCACGGCCTGACGCTCCGGCGGCGGCGGCGGCCGCACGATCTCGGCAGATGGGGGGCGCCGGATGAGGCGCTCGTTCCCGATGTGGCGCGAGCGGCTGCGCAGCATCATCTTCCTGGCCGACACCCGCGCCGGCAGGCTGTTCGACGTGGTCCTGATCGTGGCGATCATCGCCAGCGTCCTGGTGGTGCTGTTGGAGAGCTCGGTCACCACCGGGGAGGCCTGGTCCGTGCCGCTGCGGGCGGCGGAGTGGACGTTCACCTCGATCTTCCTGCTGGAGTACCTGGCGCGCCTGATAGCGGTTCGGCAGCCGCTGCGCTACATGGTCAGCTTCTTCGGGATCATCGACCTGTTGGCGGTGCTGCCCGCGTTCCTCGGACTGATTCTGCCCGGCAGCCACTACCTGACGGTGCTGCGGCTGTTGCGCGTGTTGCGCGTCTTCCGCGTGCTGAAGCTGGTGCCCTACATGGCGGAGGCCGCGGTGATCATGGGTGCCCTGCGTGCCAGCCGGCGCAAGATCACCGTGTTCCTGTTCAGCGTGCTGATCATCGCCGTGGTCCTGGGTTCGTTGATCTACGTGATCGAGGGAGAGGAGAACGGCTTCACCAGTATCCCCCAGAGCATGTACTGGACCATCGTGACCCTCACCACCGTGGGCTATGGCGACCTCACCCCGCGCACCGGACTGGGCCAGGCGCTCGCCGCCGTGATCATGATCATGG
Source organism: Spirochaetia bacterium (assembly GCA_965203905.1). Classification (GTDB taxonomy): domain Bacteria; phylum Spirochaetota; class Spirochaetia; order SZUA-6; family Bin103; genus Bin103. Next base: position 1,844,675 of record CBDBDQ010000005.1, read on the forward strand.
GGTACGGCATCATCGCCGTGCCCACCGGCCTGGTCACTGCCCAGGTGGTCTCCGAGACCATGCACGCCCGTGACCGGCGGCGCTGTCGGGCATGCGGCAGAGCGGGCCATGAGCGCGATGCCGACTTCTGCCGGCACTGCGGGGAACAGCTGCGCTGAGCATGGAAGGCGTGCCCGCGCACGGTCTCCCAACGGTCTCCCTACCCCCGTGACGCGGGCGCCGGCATTCGGTATAGTCGCTCCGTGTCGTTTCCGAGGGAACCATCTTTAAGATAAGGAGCGTAGCCAAATGGCCGAGATCCTGATTGTAACTTCCAAGGTCAAGAACTACATCAAAGAGGCGGGGATGAACACGGCGGCCTCGGTAGCCGAGGCACTCTCAGAGAAGGTGCGCCAGGTGTGCGACGAGGCGATGGAGAACGCCCGCAAGGCGAAGCGCAAGACGGTTCGCGACACCGACATAACCTGAGCCGCCTTCAGGTTCCGGTGTAGCGCCCCGAGACCGCCGCCTCGCGGCGTCGCTTTCGGCCCAGCCCTGCCTACCGTACGGAGTCCTGTCGATCTGCCGCTGGCGCCAATCCGGCAGACTCCTAACGGTCGGCCTCGATGGCGGGGTCGAGCGCCTCGCGTGCTTCCGCCGCTACCGCCAGCGAGCCGGTGGCGAGCACCAGGTCGGTGCCGTCGGCAGTGGCCAGCAGACGGTGCAGGGTGTCCGCCACCGGCAGCGAGCTGGCATGCGCGGCGATCCCCGCCGCCTGCAGCGCGGCGGCCAGGTCGGCGGCCGCCATGGCTCGCGGATGCCGCGAGCGAACTACGGTGAGCGAGTTCGCGAGTGGGCGCAGCAGGCGCAGCGTTGCCACGCCGTTGTGACCCTCGAGGCCTCCGACCAGTGCCTGCAGCCGAGGTCGTGGCCGCAGCCGCAGCAACTCGGCAACCAGTTGCCCCATGGCACGCGGGCAGTGGGCACCGTCGGCCACTACCGTCACCGGCCGCCGCTGCAACACCTCGAAGCGGGCCGGCCAGGTGACCCGTTCCAGCCCGCCGCGGATGGCAGCCGTGGTCAGCGGGACGCCCAGATCGATCAGCCGTTCCGCGGCGACCAGCGCCACGACCCCGTTCTCGCGCTGGGCGGCGCCGCGCAACGGCAACGCCACCCGGTAGGCGTCGTGGCGCCCGCGCCAGTGCAGTTGCTGGTGCGCTTGCGCCAGCGGGTCGCCGGCACGCGGGGACGGCTGGGGTGCCACCCGGTCGAGGAGGGCGCCCTGGCGTTGCGCGGCACGCGCCAGCACGGCGTGCACGGAGGGAATCTGCGGCGCCACCACGACCGGCACCCCCGGTTTAATGATCCCGGCCTTGGCGCGGGCGATGTCGAGCAGGGTGGTGCCGAGCGCCGGAATGTGATCGCGGCTGATATTTGTGATCACGGACAGCAGCGGCTGCACTATATTGGTGATGTCGTCGCGGCCGCCGACGAACGCCTCGACCACCTGGTAGGCCGCCCCCGCCTCGCGGAAGTGATGCAGCGCCATTGCCGTCAACAGCTCGAGCGTAGTGACCTGACCATCCGGGCCGGAGAATTCGGGGTGGTGCGCCACCGCCTGCGCTGCCGGCCACACCTGGGCGAACAGGGAGGCGAACTGCTGGCGGCCGATCGGCGTCAGGCCGAGTCGGATCCGTTCGACCATGGCGTGGAGGTGGGGCGAGGTGAACAGCCCGACGCGCAGCCCGGCACGGTCCAGAATCGAGGCGATCATGGCCGCGGTGGAGCCCTTGCCGTTGGTGCCGGCGACGTGGATGGTGGGAACCGCCAGGTGCGGGTTTCCCAGTTGCCGCAGCAGGACGCGCATGCGTGGCGCACGGCTGCGCCGGCCATGAGTCTTGCCGCGGCGCAGGTCGGTGAGGCCGATGAGGCGTTCGAGGGCCGCCTCGTAGGCAGCGTGCTCGCCCACGGCGCGACGGTAACCGGCGCCGAATACCGTGTAAAGGCGATGCCTTGCAGAGGGCCACGGTGAACGGCGCACGCAAGGACCGGGACTGGTTGGCGGGCACCAGCTACCCCGGTCGCGGCCTCGCGGTCGGCTGCACGGCGGACGGCGGCGCCAGCGTGCAACTGTACTGGATCATGGGCCGCAGCAGCAGCAGCCGCAACCGGCGTTTCGTCGCCGCCGGGAGCGGTGCGGTGCAGGTGGTGGTGGCCGACCCCGGCGCCGGCACGCCGGGCGGCGATCCCAGCCTCATCCTGTACCGGGCGCTGGCGGTCGCCCAGGCGGGGGCGAAGGACAGCGCGGCGTCAGGCCCGCAGCCCGCCCGCGCCGTGCACGTGGTGGCCAACGGCGACCAGACCGACACCATTGCCGCGGGGCTGGCCGCCGGGGACTCCTTTGCCGCCGCCTTCGCACGCCGTGACGTGGAGCCGGACCCGCCCCACTACACGCCGCGCATCGCCGGCATGGCGGCAGCCGGCGGGGCGGGCGGCTATGAACTGGCGATCATCAAGACCGCCGCCGGCGACCCGCGCCAGGTGAGTTTCCAGCACTTCGTATACCGGAGCCCCTGTCGCGGGTGGGGGCACTGCATCACCACCTACGAGGGCGACGGCTCCCCGCTGCCGTCGTTCCAGGGCGAGCCGTTTCTCCTGCCGCTGGCCGCTACCCCGCGGGAGGCGGTGCGGGAGCTGTGGGGCCTGCTCGATCCCGACAACCGCGTCGCCGCGCTGGCCAAGTTCGTCGACCGCACCACGGGAGCGGTGAGCATGGAGATCGTCAACCGTCACGCGGGCGGCGGCCAGCGTTCGGGAGGCGCGTGCTGATGGGGGGATGCCGCCGCTGCGACTGGTGCGCCGGGGACGAGCTGATGCTGGCATACCACGACACCGAGTGGGGCACGCCGATTTGGGACGACGACCGCCGGCAGTTCGAGTTCCTGGTGCTGGAAGGGGCGCAGGCGGGACTGAGTTGGCGTACCATCCTGCACAAGCGCACCGGCTATCGGCGCGCGTACCGCAACTTCGAGGTCGCGCGGGTGGCACGCTACGGTGAGGCCGAGCGGGCGGCGCTGCTGGCGGACCCGGGCATCGTGCGCAACCGGCTGAAGGTGACGGCGTCGATCGGCAACGCCCGCGCCTTTCTCGCCGTGCAGGAGCAGTTCGGCAGCTTCTGCTCCTATCTGTGGAGCTTCGTCGACGGCCGCCCCGTGGTGGGCGGGTGGCGCACCGGCGGCGAGGTTCCGGCCGAGACCGAGTTGTCGCGGCGGGTGAGCCGAGACCTCAAGGCACGCGGCTTTCGTTTCGTGGGCCCCACCATCGTGTACTCCCATCTGCAGGCGGTGGGAGTCGTCAACGACCACGTGGTCGACTGCTTTCGCCATGCCGAGCTGACCGCTGCCGCCGGGGCCCGAACGCCTGCTACCAATACCAACACAGCAAGGAATCAAATATGAGTTCAAGCAACAGTGCCGAGCGCCGTCTGGCCGTCCTGATCGACGGCGACAACGCTCAGGCTACGCAGATCGAACACGTCATGAAGGAAGTCGTGAAGTTTGGAGTGGTCACGATTCGCCGCATCTACGGCGACTGGACCACGACCCAGCTCGACTCGTGGAAGAAGAAGCTGCCGGTGCACGCCATTCAGCCGGTCCAGCAGTTCCGCAACACGGTGGGCAAGAATGCCACCGACTCGGCCATGATCATCGATGCCATGGACATCCTCTACAGCGATCATGTGGGTGGTTTCGTCATCGTCTCCAGCGACAGCGACTACACCAAGCTCGCGATTCGTCTGCGGGAGGCGGGCATGGAGGTGATCGGCATCGGCAAGCACCACACCCCGAAACCGTTCGTGAACGCCTGCAACGAGTTCCGCTACGTCGAGAACATCATGAAGAGCTACGAGAGCGACGGTCGGCGGCGGCGCACCCGGCGCCGAGACGTACGGAGCGGTGATGGAGCCGGCACTGCCGAGGGAGCGGGGAGCGCCGATGGTTCCGGCTACGGAGCCGGGAGCGCCGACGGCGCCGGGACCGGCTATGGAACGGCGGCCACCGACGAGGACCCGGATCTGATCTCCATCGTCACCGAGGCGCACGAGATGGTGGACCAGGAATCGGCGTGGGTGGACCTGCGCAAGATCGCCAACAACCTCAAGAAGCTCGACCCGGCGTTCGACCCGCGCACCTACGGCTCCTCCAAGCTGGTCAAGATCATCGCCGCGCGCGGCGACGCGTTCGAGGTGAAGCGGGACCGGGTGCGGCAGCGCATCATGGTGCGGGTCAAGGAACCGGTCGATCGCTGACCGTGACGCTCAGCTACGCCGCGGCGGGGGTGGACATTGACGCCGCCGATGCCGCCAAGCGGGACATGGCACGCCTGCTCGCGCCGCACGACCGCCGCATCCTCAACGGGGTGGGACCGTTTGCCACCCTCATCGACGCCAGGTTCTCCGACTACCGCCATCCGGTCATCGTGTTCAAGACCGAGGAGCCCGGCAGCAAGCAGAAGCTGGCGGTCGCCCACGGCGCCTACCGCTCCATCTGCTTCGATCTGGTCAATCACCTGATCGACGACATCGTGGTGATGGGCGCGCTGCCGGTGGCGGTCCAGGACGCCATCATCTGCGGCGTGCTGCAGCCGGAGGTGGTGACCGCCATGGTGGCGGCGCTGGCGGAGGCGTGCCGGGCGCAGGAGTGCAGCCTCACCGGCGGCGAGACCTCGGAGCAGCCGGGGGTCCTGGAGCCCGGCACCTACGTGCTGGCCGCCAGCGTGGTGGGGGTGGTGGAACGGGCGGCGGTGATCGACGGCAGCCGCATCGCCGCCGGCGACACGGTGCTGGCGCTGGCTTCCAACGGGGTGCACACCAACGGCTTCTCGCTGGTGCGGCGGCTGCTGCAGAGCGACCCCGCGCTCGCTGACCGGCCGGTGGGCGGATCGACCGTGATGGAGCAGCTCCTGCAGCCGCACCGCTGCTACCTGCCGGCGCTGCGTCCGTGCCTGGGAGGCGGCGACCTGCATGGACTGGCCCACGTCACGGGCGGCGGCATCGGCGACAACCTGCGCCGGGTGCTGCCCGCCGGAGTCGGCGCCGAGATCGACCTGTCGCGCATCGAGGTGCCGGAGATCTTCGGCGTGCTGCGCGGCGCCGGCGCGGTGGCCGACGCGGAGATGCTGCGCGTGTTCAACGTCGGCGTGGGCATGGCGGCGGTGGTGGCGCCGGGCGCCGAGGACGCGGTGCGGGCGGCGGCGGCGGCGGCCGGGGTGGCGTGCTACCCGGTGGGCCGCATCGTGGCGGCCGAGCGGGCCGACTCGGGAGCGGTGGCGTTCCACGGCGCCCTGCGCTGGTGAGCACGCCGAGGCCGGCGGAAGGCTTGCTGCAGCGCATTGCCCACGTGGTGACGCAGATTCCGCGCGGACAGGTTGCGACCTACGGCCAGGTGGCGGCGCAGGCGGGCAACCCGCGCGCGGCGCGGCAGGTGGCCTGGGCCTTGCGGGCCTACGCCGGCCGCGGCCTGCCGTGGCATCGTGTGATCGGCGCCGGCGGGGTAATCCGCCTCCCGGAAGGCAACGGGCTGGAGCGCCAGCGCGCGCTGCTGCGGGCCGAAGGGGTGGCGGTGGACGGCGCCGGCCGCCTCGACCTGGCCGCATACCAATGGCGCCCGTGACCGGCACTGCGGGCGCCGCCGCGCCGGGTCCGGGGCCGCGCCGTCCCGCGCGCCGCTACCCGCGGCTGTGCTACGAGGAGAAGCGCTACCCGGACGGGCGCCGCAACCGCTTCCGCGCCCGCGTGCTGCTGCTGCGCCCGGGACACGGCGTGATGCACTTCGTCAGCGACCGCGCCTACGATCTCGGCGCCATCTTCCTGCCCCGCGGCACGGTCACCTTCGGCCTGTTCTGGGAGGACCGCCCCTACAACCTGTACGCCTGGATGGCCCCCGACCTCACCGCCCCGCGCGCGCTCTACTTCAACATCTGCGACCAGACGGCGCTCAGCGCGCAGCGCTTCGACTGGCGCGACCTGTGGGTGGACATCCTGATCACCCCGCACGCCGCCCCCCAAGTGCTGGACCGCCACGAGATACCCGCTACCGCCCCTCCGCCCCTGTGCGCCGCCATCGACGCCGCCGTAGGCCGGGTACTGACCGAACACCGCGAAGTAGCCCGCTACCTGCAAGCCCTGCTCCCCACCCTCCGCCACCGCGCCGCAATCCGGTAGAGCCGCCTCGCACCAAGGGTTGCTGCCAGGATTATCCCACGTTGCGCGACAAGCCGGCTGCAAGTCGTTGCTCCCGCTGCCATCGGACCGACACCCGAACGCCCAACTCGCCCCGCGGCGAGCGCCGATCACGTGGCCCCGTCTGGCGGCGGCGCGTACTCCCGATGCCGGAAGCGGTGGTGGGCTCGACAGCGCAGGCGCAAGTTGCCGGGCTCCGCACCGCCGCCGAGGGCGAAGGGAACGATGTGGTCGAGCTCCAGCAGGAAGCGGGAGCCGCAGCGCCGCCCGCTGTGCGGATCGACGTAACTGCAGCGGCCGCCGTCGCGGCGCCACACCTCGCGCCGCACTGCTGCCGGAATGTACCGGGATCGACGCGCCCGGTGGGCCGGCTGCGGGCTGCCACGGGACGGGCCGGCTGCCGCCGCCTGCGGCCGCGAATGGCCATCGAGCTGCACCGCTCCTGCCCGCTTCGCCGCTCCGGCCCGCTTCGCTGGCGAAGGAGCGCTGCGACCACGATCCGCCGCTGCCGTCGCGGTCGGCATGGTCTGGTCTACCGGCGGCGTCGGTACGGAGGCGCGGGACCCGCAACCAGCCACCAACTTCGCCGCCGAAGCAGCGGTGCCGGGCGCCGCCGCCGCTGGCTTGGCACTCACCGGGGTGATGCTGCCGCCAGTCTCGCGCCCCGACGGCGGCGCGGGCAGCGCTGCCACCGCCGAGGTGCCGGCGCCGCCAATCCCGCGCGCGGGCTCCTCTGCGGACAGCGCTGCCGGCGCCGGGGTGCCGGCGCTCGTGCCCTCCGGCGTCGGCGGCACTCCGGGTTGCTCTTGCGCGTCCCGCTTCGCCGGCGAAGTCGCCTCGCCCGCCGGCCCTTCCTGCGCCTTCGGCTCCGGCGCCTGGCCCGCGCTTGTCTCCCGGCGCCCACCTCTGCGCCCGCGCGGCGACCGCCCCGGGTCGTAGCGCTGCAGGCCATCCTGGACCAGCCGCTCCACGAGCTGCCCCAGCGTCAGGTGCGGGTCCACGTGCGACAGCAGTGCCCGTAGCTGCTCGATCCCACCCTGACAGGCAGAGTCGATCGCCACCTTCAGCTCCCAGCGCTCGTCGCCCAGCGCCCGCATGCGATCGGCCGGGCGCGCCAGCTCGGGAGCCACCCCGGCCAACAACTGCTTCACCTCGCGGGTGCTCTTGCCGCTCGCCTGCGCCACCAGCTCCTGCCGCTGCGCCGCGTCCAGCGCCGGCACCGGTCGCGCGGGCGCCGCTGCCGCGGTCCCCGAAGCCCCCGCCTCCGGCGTCGTCCCCGTGCCGCCCGGCAGCAGCTCCGGTGCCGCGGGTGCCTCGCCGGGGTCCGCGGCGGCGGTCGCGGTGCGCTGCAGGAGATCGAAGGTGTTCTGCAACTGCGCTGCGGCGCTCAGGGTGAGCGAGCCGTCCTGCAGCCGCTCGCGTGTTCCGTCGGTATCGGAGCACAGGCGCATCGCCTTTATGCGGCGCCAGGCGGCACCCTCGCTGTAGCCCAACTCGCGCACCGCGTAGTCGAACAGGCTGGAGAACCCGAGGCGCAGGTGGAGGTGGCGGGCGTGGATCTCGCGCAGGTGGTCGAGGACGGCGAGCTGCAGCGCCTGCTCGTGCAGGACGAGGGACCTGGTATGCGCCAGCAGCACCTGGTCGGGGAGCCAGGAGAGAGAGGAGGAGAAGCCGGGAGCGGTCGCGGTAGCCACAGTAGCCATGGCGTAAATATAATCATGGTTGAGAAATGACCGGTTTCGGCAAGTCCCGGGACGGGCACCGGGAAGGGCTCAGGCCGGCGCTGGCGGGGTGCTGACGGTCCTGGAGGGCGTGGCGGGATGTTCGAAGGGTCGGAGGGGCCGGAAGGTGCGGCAGGAGGCCGTCATAAGCAGCGCCAAACCCGTCAAGTGCTCAGCGAACTTTTTTTGGCACTTTTTCGCAGAATCCGGCGAATCCTGCACTGCGGCGCTGGCGTGGCAGCAATGCATCGGCGGAGACCGGCGTTGCGCATGGGCGGCGACACGCCCATTCCTGGACAGATGGTACAGCGAACGATCCACGCACCTTGAAGGCGGCGGCGGCCTGGCAGGCGTGGGGCCATCACCGCAGCTCGGCCACGCACGGGATGCAGACGTCCGTCAGCATGGGATGGCCCTGGGTTGCTGGCTGTGCTCGTTGTCCAAATGTGATGTTCTTGTACGATACTTGAGAAACTGGTGGTTGCGTTCATGCAGGACACGCTCTCAGTTTCTGAGGTGCGCGAGAAGCTCGCCGAGGTCACCGGTCTGCTCGACGCTCTCGATGCGCTCGCAGACTATCGCGCGAACGGCGGCGTCGATCTGGAGGCCCTCAAGAAGAACTCGGTCTTTGATTCACCGAATCGTCGAGGTTGCCTTGTTCTCGGTGACGGCGACGTCGTACAGGTGGTCCACTGCTTGCTGTGCAGTGATCATGCGTGGCTCACGCCGTGGCAGGCAGGCCGTTGTGCGTGCCCACCTCGCCCGTGGACACTTGGGCCGTGCTCAGGAGACCGCCGCTCTCGCGGCGCAGGCGGTCGAGTCCGACTGCGAAGTACACGGGGTCGACCTCGATCCCGATGCTGTTTCTGCCGCAGGCGGCGGCAGCCACCTGGGAAGTAGCGGTGCCGTTGAACGGATCGAGCACCGTGTCCCCGACGAAGCTGAACATGCGGATCAGTCGGTCCGCCAGGGCGACCGGAAAGGGAGCCGGGTGGTCGCGGGTCGACTCACCCGGGATGTCGGCCCAGATCTGTCGAAAGAACCGCTTGAACGAGGACTCCGACAGCAGGCTGAGTATCCGTGCAGCAAGGTCGGGTTTGCGGTAGCCGCCTCCCTTCCGCTGCATCAGGATGAATTCGATGTCGTTCTTGATTACGGCGTTGGGCTCGTACGGCTTGCCCAGGAATCCACCGGCGCCGCGCTTCATCTCGTAGGTCGCGTTGGCGATCTTGCTCCATATGATCGGCGCCAGGTTGTCGAAGCCGATCTCCCGGCAGTGCTCCTGGATCGAAGCGTGCAACGGCACCACCGTGTGCTTGCCGCGGTTCCTGCGCCGCGCCAGACAAACATCGCCGACAACGCAAATGAGCCGTCCCCCCGGCACCAGCGCCGCGTGGCACATGCGCCACACCTGGTCCAGCTGGCTGAAAAACTCCTCATAGTCCTCGATCCACCCCAACTGGCCGTCGGCCCGGCGGTACTCCTTGAGGATCCAGTACGGTGGGGACGTGACCACGAGGTGAACCGAGCCGGCGGGCAGCGCCGCCAGCCGCGCGTCTCCGAGCAGCAACCGATGTCGGGTGGGGACTTCGACCACGGCTGCCTCAATGGATGCTATCGCTGACCGGCTCTTCGCCAGCCGTGGCAGATCACGCGACGGGTCCGCAAGATCGCGGAGTGGCTCAGGGACGAGCGTACCGAGCACGGACTGCCTCACGTGCACAAGTATAGCCCGCGAGCACTGGTCGTGACACGATGAACTATAAGCGTTGAGTTAGAACGTCGGCCAACCGTGCCACTGAATTCACTGGTGCGTCATAGGTGCCGTTTCGAAGAGAGTGCTTTCAGTATTGGGGTATTGCGTTCCACCAGTACGGAGGCTGAGTGCAGTATGTCAGATTCATTCGTTGAGGAGTGTTTCTTATACGATTGCACCACGTTCACGGGCCACGTTACAAACCTGTCCGCTCGACGAACCGGCGAAGACCGTGAACTCAGCTTGTCGCCAAGGAGCATCGGTTCGGAACGGTAGTTGCAAAGAAGTGAAACTCTCCGCATGGGTATGTGTTGCTTGTTGTTGTGTGACTCATAGAGCAGTGATGCGGAGCACAGTTCGTGATACTTCTCGGCAACACGGCTGCGACGCTGTGCTGTGAAGTATTTCGTCAACTCGCCGAAGGGTCGGTGTCCACTCACTGGATCAGTCCCTCCTCCCGCAACTCGTCAAGATACTCACCGAATAATGTCGTTTTCGTCGCAATCCTGGATTGCCTTAGGTATCACTCGTGCGAACAAACGAAGCGCACGCACGATTAGGAAGGAGGTTACTCCCTCTCCAAATGGAAGATAGTAGTCCACCATCAATATGTCTGGTGCTTCCAACGGCACTGAGAAACGACAAAAAATAACATCGTCATTCATCTTGTTGACGAACGCGTGCTTGGATTCCAGCGACGCGGTGTTCTCGAACCGATATACGGCTGTGTATCTCAGTAGTTTATTGTCCGCGTTGATGCTGACAAATACCGTTGGATCATCGGTCTCAACACGTACATCACCGTCGTCGTCCAGGGACGCGCTAAAGAACGCGCGACGGAAAAGGTCTCGGATGGTATCCGGTGTAACTTCGTTCTCGGCGATGATCTCTAAAGTTTCTGTGGACTTCATGGATCCTTCGTCATGTTACCCTAAGGAAGGTTGGTCGCGTTGTCAACCGTCGCGCTGGACGACTGTTGGTAGTGTATGCGGCAGCGCGCGAGTAGATTGGAACACAACGGAGGCTGAGCGTCATCTCTACAGCGTGAACTGCTGGCGGACTTTGCCGGTGCCGACGAATTGGGAGAGCAGGCGATAGTCCTGGCGTTCGAACCGGATCCGGCCCGCAACCGTCGCGGGGTGGACCTGCAGGTGGTGGGCGAGACTCATGACGCCCAACGGTGTCGGATGGTTCCGCACCGGGCTGGTTTCCCATTCGGCGCTCGGGATGAGCGCCTCGGCGGCCCATTCGTCGGCTTCTGCTTCGCGCTGGTCTTCCACTCCTGGTTGCGGCTTGCGGAGCGTCAGGTCATCCACGAACGCGGTGCCGGTGTCGTGGTCCAAGTGACGGCCCACGTGCGCCAGCTCGTGGAGCAGGCAGAACCAGAAGCTGTCGATTCGGTCGTTGCGCAGGGTGAGCGCGACTACCGGCCGGCCGTCGCCGAGGCGCAGCGCGGCTCCGTCGAGATAGGTCCGTGGCAGATGCCGCTCGATGATCAGCGGGATTCCGTGTTGTGCGAGAAACTCCTGGGCGCCGCGGGGGCCGTTCTCCGACCAGCTCAATCGCACGACCTGCCTCAGGAACTCCAACGTGACGGTACCGCGTTCGTATGCGGCGTTCGGTGGGGTGCCGTTGGCCGTCGCCAGCACCTGCCAGCACCATGCATGCAGGGCATATGGGTCGGTCTTGGCGTTGGTACGCAGGTGGTCATTCTTGCGGTACAGGGCGGCGCGCGCCACCTGCCAGCCGCCGGCGCGGTCGATCAGATCGCGTACCAGGCCCTCCGCCTGCTCCGCCAGGTCGGGGACAGACGGAATCCAGTGGCGCTTGGCCATCTCCTTGAGCGGGAAGCGGCGCCATTGAATGTCGTCGACGGGCTGGTCGGCCATGGTACTCGGCGCTCGGAGCAGCACCTCCGCCGGAATGCCGAGGTGCTGATGCAGCGCCCGCGCCATCGGCATGGTGATCGAGCGTTTGCCGGAGAGCACCTCGGAAACCTTGGCGCGGCTGCCGATGAAGCGGACCAGATCGCGCGGCGCCAGACCCTGCTGCTCCATCCGGAACTTGATCGCCGCGATGGGGCTGGGATATCCCATCGGCTCATGCTTGCTCTCGTACAGCTCGACCAGGTCGACCAGGACGTCCAGCTCTTCCCCTTCCGGGCTTCCCACCTCGGCATCCATCAACTCGTCGACCCGGGCCAGCGCGGCTGCGTAGCCGGACTCCGTCCGGATTGGCTTGACCTCGGCCATTTCATACCTCCTCAGCGTACGGCGCGCGCTGTACGCGCGCCACGTTCACGCCGTCATACTCGGCATGGGTTCCGACGAAACGCACGTAGACGGTGCGGTATCCGTAGTTGATCTTCACCACCAACCGGTAGGCATTGCCCTTGATGTTGAACACCACGCGGTTGCCGGCGACGATGCTGGCGCTCGGGTAGCGCGCCTTGACCTTGGCCGGCATATCCCAATCTGCCTGTTGCGCTTCCCGGAACCAGGCGAGCAACGGTTCTTTTGCGTCCGGATGCCTTTCCCAGAACTCTCGTAGCGTCTTCTTCGCGATGACTCTCAATCTACGTTGTTCCCAAAAAACTATCAAGTACCACGATCTCAGAATCACACAGTGATTGTCAAATGGACGGGATGTTTGACGGGGGTGCGGTCGCGTCGTTACTCTGAGGGCGCGTCATGAGCAGTTCCGCTACCGCTACCGTTGCTTCCGCACCAGCGCCGGAGGCCCGACCGGAACCGCTTCAGGTGGGCACCCGGCCGCGCATCCTCACCGGCGACCGGCCCACCGGGCCGCTGCACGTCGGCCACTACGTGGGCAGCGTCAAGAACCGTATCGAGTTGCAGGACCGGTACGAGTGCTTCTTCATCATCGCCGACGTGCATACCCTCACCACCCGGCCCGAGAAGGCGTTCGTGGGCGAGCTGGCGGACAACATCCGCGCGGTGGCGATCGACTACCTCGCCACCGGGATCGATCCCGAACGCTCCGTGATGTTCGTGCAGAGCGCGGTGCCGGAGACCTACGAGCTGAACACCCTGCTGGCGATGCTGACCACGGTGGCGCGGCTGGAGCGGGTGCCGAGCCTCAAGGAGATGGCGCAGGCGGCGCACCTGGAGGCGATGCCGTTCGGGCTGCTGGGCTACCCGGTGCTGCAGGCGGCCGACATCCTGCTGCCGCGCGCCAACCTGGTGCCGGTGGGCAAGGACAACGAGTCGCAGGTGGAGGTGAGCCGCGAGCTGGCGCGCCGCTTCAACCGCCTCTACGGGACCGTGTTCCCGGTGCCGGAGGTGCTGATCGGCGAGGTGCCCACCCTGGTCGGCACCGACGGCCAGGCGAAGATGAGCAAGAGCCTGGACAACACCATCTATCTCGGCGACGACGCCGCCACCGTGGAGCGCAAGGTGCGCGGCATGTACACCGATCCGAACCGCGTGCGGGCGGACATCCCCGGCCGGGTGGAGGGCAACCCGGTGTTCATCTATCACGACGCGTTCAACCCCGACCGGGCCGAGGTGGAGGACCTGAAGAGCCGCTACCGCGCCGGCAAGGTGGGCGACGTGGAGGTGAAGCGCAAGCTGGCGCGCGCGCTCAACGGCTTCCTGGAGCCGATCCGGGAGCGGCGCGCGGCCCTGGAAGCCAGGCCGGAGACCGTCGCCGAGATCCTGCACGCCGGCAACCAGCGCATGCGGCGCGAGGCACGCGCCACCATGGAGCTGGTGCGCGAGGCCATGGGCTTCGGCTACCGGGAACGTTGACCGCGCCCGGCCCGGCCGGGCCCGGCCGGCCGTTACTCTGAGCAAGGACGGAACGCAAGCAAGCGATGGCAAAGCACCGTTTCAAGACCGAGGTCAGCCAGTTGCTGGACCTCATCATCCACTCGCTGTACTCGCACCAGGAGATATTCCTGCGCGAGCTGGTCTCCAACGCCTCCGACGCGCTGGACAAGCTGCGCTACCTGACCCTCACCGACGAGGACTTCAAGGGCGTGCCGTTCACGCCGCGCGTCGATATCTCCTTCGACTCCGAAAGCGAGCCGAAGACGTTGACGGTGGCCGACAGCGGCATCGGCATGAGCGCCGACGAGCTACGCGACAACCTGGGCACCATCGCGCGCTCGGGAACCAGGCGCTTCCTCGACGCGATGCAGAAAGACGCCAAGGAGGGCGCCCCCGGCGACGCCAACCTGATCGGCCAGTTCGGAGTGGGGTTCTACTCCAGCTTCATGGTGGCCGACCGGGTCGAGGTGCTCAGCCTGCGCGCCGGCGAGGACCAGGCGCAGCGCTGGGTGAGCGGCGGCCGCGGCTCCTACGAGATCACCCCCGCGGAGCGCACCGGTGCCGGCACCACGGTCACCCTGCAGCTCAACGAGGCGGGCGCCGAGTTCGCCTCGCGCTGGCAGATCGAGTCGCTGGTCAAGAAGTACTCCAATCACATCCCCTACCCGATCCACCTCCATTACACGGAGACCAAGGACGACAAGACGGAGCCGCGCAGCGAGCAGATCAACGCCGCCTCGGCGCTGTGGAAGCGGCCCAAGTCGGAGCTGAGCGACAGCGACTACTTCGAGTTCTACCGCTCGCTTTCGCACGACGACGAGGACCCGCTGCACTACGTGCACACCCACGCCGAGGGCACCCAGGAGTACACCACCCTGTTCTTCGTGCCCAAGAAGGCACCGCCCGACCTGTACTACGCCGACTACCGGCCGGGGGTGAAGCTGTACGTCAAGCGGGTGTTCATCACCGACGACGACAAGGAGCTGCTGCCCACCTGGCTGCGCTTCGTGCGCGGGGTGATCGACTCCGAGGACCTGCCGCTCAACGTGAGTCGCGAGCTGCTGCAGAAGAACCGGCTGCTGACCAGCATCCGCAACGCCTCGGTCAAGAAACTGTTGAGCGAGTTTCAGGACCTGACCAACAACCCCGAGCGCTATACCAGCTTCGTGACCGAGTTCGGACGGCCCCTCAAGGAGGGGCTGTACCAGGATTTCGCCAACCGCGAGGCGTTGCTGGAACTGGTGCGGTTCCGCACCACCGCCCACGACGGCCTGACCAGCCTGAAGGAATACGTGGGCCGGATGCAGTCGGAGCAGAAGGCGATCTACTACATCACCGGCGAGCGCGGCGCCAACCTGCGCCACTCGCCGCTGCTGGAGATGTACCGCAAGCAGGAGCTCGAAGTGCTGCTGATGGACGACGAGATCGACGCCTTCGTGATTCCCACCATCGGCAAGTACCAGGAGCACGAGCTGAGGTCGGTCAACCGCAGCGATACCGCGGACGACCTCAAGACCGACGGCTCCCAGGAACGCGCCAAGCAGATCGAGCCGCTGCTCAAGCGCATCAAGGAGACGCTGGGGGACCAGGTGAAAGAGGTGAAGGCCAGCGCCCGGCTGAGCGACTCGCCAAGCTGCATCGTCGCCGACGAGAATGATCCCACGGTATCGATGCAGCACGTGCTGCGGGCCCTGGGCCAGGAGGCGGACCAGTTTCGGCCGGTGCTGGAGATCAATCCGCAGCACCCCATCGTGGCCAAGCTGGAGGCCCTGGCGGAGGACGGCGCCGAGGACGGTCTGCTGGAGGATGCCAGCCGCCTGCTGCTGGAGCAGGCGTTGCTCATCGAGGGCGCCCAGCTCGCCGATCCGGTGGCGTTCGCCGCACGCCTCAACCGGTCACTGGAGCGCGCGCTGCCATGACCCTGGCCGGCGCGCTGCAGTGGGCGGTGCTGGCGCTCTGCGCCTCGATGCTGCTCACCCACGGCGCGCTCGCGACGGGAGTGCTGCTCGCCCGCCGCCGCGACCGGCGCGCCCGCGCCGATTCCGCTGCCTCCTCCGGGCACCCGCCGGTGTCGGTGGTGGTGGCGGCGATGAACGAGCAGGAGGCGTTGCCGCGCCTGCTGGACTCCCTGGCCGCGCAGAGCACCACAGCCTTCGAGCTGGTGCTGGTCGACGACCGTTCCAGCGACGCCACGGCCGCGATCATGGAGCAGCACCGGGCGGCCGCACCCTACCCGGTGCGGGTGGTGCGCAACCGGCGCCCGCCGGTGGACTGCACCGGCAAGCAGCAGGCGCTGGACCTGGGGGTGGCGGCGGCCGGCGGCGAGCTGCTGTTCTTCACCGATGCCGACTGCATCGTGCCGCGCACCTGGGTGGAACGGCTCGCGGCATACTTCGCCGCTGACCGGGAGCGCAGCGTGGGCGTGGTGTTCGGCCAGCTTGCGGTATGCTCCGCCGCCCCCGAGCGGGGTGGATTCCTGGAACGCTACCAGGCGTTCGAGCAGCCCCTGGTGCATCAGTATTCCACCGGCACCGCGGGACTGGGCACGCCCACCGGATGTTTCGGCAACAACCTGGCGCTGCGCGCACCGGTGCTGGCCCGTATCGGAGGGTTCCGCTCGCTGGGCTACACCCTGACCGAGGATGCGGCCCTGATCGGGGCGGCGAGCCGCGGCGGCTGGGGCGTGCGCGTCGCCACCCTGCCCGCCACCCAGATCACCACCGAGCCGCAACCGAGCTGGCGCGCATTCATCAACCAGCACGTGCGCTGGAACGCCGGCGCCTTCTACAGCAGCGACCGCGCCGCGGCCTGGGGCTACCGCTACGTGACGCTGTTCCTGATCCTGAGCGTGGCGGCGGCGCCGTGGGCGCTGCTGGCGCCGTGGCTGGCGGTGCTGCCGTTCACCTCGCTGCTGAGCATCGGCACCCTGGCCACCCTGGCCGCATTGCTGTATCGCCGGCGCCGGCTGCGCGCGCTGGCGCAGGTGGTGCCCTATACCCTGTTCTTCATGGGGTTCTACGCCTATATCACGGTCCTGGCGATCGTCGGGGTGCGCACCGATTGGAAGGGGTCGCGGCTGGCGGCCACCCACGCGCCGGCGGCGCCGAACACGGATCCAGGCTCGGGGTAGTGCGCCGAAGCCACCCCGTGGCGCCGGAGACCGGACGGACGGCGGCACCCGCGAGCAACCGCATCCTCGTGGTCGAGGACGATGTCGACATCATGGAGCTGATCCGCTTCAACTGCGAGAAGGAGGGCTTCGTCACCCTGGCGGCCACTTCCGCCGAGGAAGCCCTGCGCTCGGTGGAGCAGGTCTCGCCGGCACTGATCATGGTGGACATCATGCTGCCCGGCATCGACGGCCTGGCACTGTGCCGGGTGCTGAAGTCCAACGTCATGACCCGCGGCGTGCCGATCATCATGGTCTCCGCCAAGGGGGAGGAGGCGGACATCGTGGCCGGCCTGGAACAGGGCGCCGAGGACTACATCACCAAGCCGTTCAGCCCGCGTATCCTGATCGCCCGGCTCAAGGCGGTGTTGCGGCGCCACGGCGTGGAGGTGCATGACGAGCAGGCCCCGCTTACCGTGGGCGAGCTGACCATCCATCCCGGCAGGCGTGAAGTGAAGTTCGCCGGGCAGCCGGTGCGCCTCACCGCCACCGAGTTCGCGGTGCTGCACTTTCTCGCCAACCATCCCGGCTGGGTGTTCACCCGCAACCAGTTGGTGGCGGCGGTCCACGGCCCCGACTACCCGGTCACCGACCGTTCCATCGACGTACTCATCGCCGGGGTGCGCAAGAAGCTGGGCGCCGGCAATCGGCTCATCGAGACCGTGCGCGGCGTCGGCTATCGCTTCTCCGACCCCACCCCGTAGTGTGGCGCTCCGGGAGCGCGGGCGAGGGGCCGCGGATGGCACTGGTCGCCGGCGCCGTGGCGGCGGTGGCCGCGCTGGGAGTGGTGACCGGAGTGGCCGCGGGGAGCGGCGGCGGCCTGCCGGTCATCGCGGCCGCCGCCGTGCTGCTGGCCGCCGCCGGCGCGGCGCTGCTGGCGGTCCGGCGTTGCTACGGCCGGCCGGCCGCGCGCAGCGCCCTGATCCTGGCCGAGGCGGCCGGGTCCGGCGGTCAGCCTGACCTGCCGCTGGAAACGGTGGCGGATGCCGCACAAGCACGGATCAGCCGTCTGGAGCTCGCCGGTCAGCGCCTGAGCGCGGTGATCGGCGCGCTGCCGCAGGGGGTGCTGGTGTTTGGCCCCGACGGCGCGCTGCTGGAGATCAACCACACGGGGGCGGAGATGATAGGAGCCGCCGCCGGTGCCAGGATGACCCTGAACAGCGGGCTCCTGCAGCAGCACGGCGTAGCCGCGGTGGCGGAGCCGGCGCTGCACCACGGCGAGCGCGCCGAGGCCGACTGCCGGATTCCCGGCCCCGAAACGCGCTGGCTGCAGGCCCAGAGTCAGCCGTTTACCAGCTCGGAGGGCGAGCGCGGCGCGCTGGTGGTGCTGCACGACGTGACGCGGCTGCGCCACCTGGAGCAGATGCGGAGCGATTTCGTGGCCAACGTGTCACACGAGCTGCGCACACCGATCACCTCGATCGCCGGCTTCGTGGAGACCCTGCTCGACAGCGAGATGTACAACGGCGCGCAGGCGCGGCACTTCCTGGAGATCATCGTCAAGCATTCGAGCCGCCTGGAAGCGATCATCGACGACCTGATGAGCCTGGCGACCATCGAGCTCGGCGAGGAGCGCCGCAGCATCACCTTCAGCGACACGGCGCTGGCTCCGGTGATCTCGGCCGCGGTGCTGTCGTGCGGCCAGCTCGCCGCGGCGGGCGGGGTCGGGTTGCAGGAGGAGTGCGATCCCGACCTTACCTGCCGCATGAACGCGCAGCTCGTGGAGCAGGCGGTCACCAACCTGCTCGACAACGCCATCAAGCACAGCGACCGCCAGGCCCGGGTCATGGTACGAGCGCGGCGCAACGCGAGCGGCGTGCTGATCGAGGTGACCGACACCGGCATCGGCATCGCGCCGGAGCACCAGCAGCGCATCTTCGAGCGCTTCTACCGCGTGGACCGCGCCCGCAGCCGGGAGCACGGCGGCACCGGCCTCGGCCTGGCCATAGTCAAGCACATCGCCCAGGCGCACGCCGGCGACGTGAGCGTGCGCAGCACGGTGCGCCACGGCAGCACCTTTACCCTGCGCCTGCCCGGCTAGCCTAGGCCCAACCCGGTATTCCTTGCTCGGTGCGGAGCGGGGCTCTATACTTGAGAAATCTATTCATGAGCGAAACGGAAGCGGCACGGATCGCCGTCGGCGGGTCCGAATACGAGTTGCCGGTGGTGCGTGGCAGCGAGGGCGAGGTTGCGGTGGACATCTCGCGGCTGCGCAACCAGGCGGGGGTAATCACCATCGATCCCGGATACGGCAATACGGGGTCGTGTCGCAGCAGCATCACCTTCATCGACGGCGAGCGCGGCATTCTGCGCTACCGCGGGGTCCCCATCGAGCAGCTTGCCGAGCACAGCTCGTTTCTGGAGGCGGCGTGGCTGCTGATGGAGGGCGAGTTGCCGAGCCGCGAGCAGCTCAACAGCTTCATCGACCACATCACCTACCACACCATGATCCACGAGGACGTGAAGCGGTTCTACACCGGTTTCCCCCACCAGGCCCATCCCATGGCCATCACCGGCGCCGTGGTCGGGGCCCTCTCGACCTTCTATCCCGACTCGATGCAGGTGACCAACGATCGCGAGATGGAGATTGCCGTGCACCGCCTGATCGCCAAGGTGCCCACCATCGTCGCCTATTCCTACAAGCACTCCATGGGTCAGCCGTTCATGTCGCCGTTGAACCGGCTGGACTACGCCTCCAACTTTCTGCAGATGATGTTCGCCACCCCGGCCGAGGAGTACGAGGTCGATCCGGTGGTGGCGCGCACCATGGACCTGATCTTCCTGCTCCACGCCGACCATGAGCAGAACTGCTCGGCCAGCACGGTGCGCATGGTCGGCAGCTCCCAGGCCAACCTGTTCTCGGCCATCTCGGCCGGTGTGCACGCTCTGTGGGGACCGCTGCACGGCGGCGCCAACCAGGCGGTGGTGGAGATGCTGGAGCAGATTCAGGCCACCGGCGACGATGGCCGGCAGTTCCTGGAGAAGGTCAAGAACAAGCGCGCCGGCACCCGCCTGATGGGCTTCGGCCACCGGGTCTACAAGAACTTCGACCCGCGCGCACGCATCATCAAGCGCGCCTGCTTCGAGGTCCTGGACCGGCTCAACGTCTCCACCCCGCTGCTGGACCTGGCGGTGCAGCTCGAGGAGATCGCGCTCCGCGACGAGTATTTCATCGCCCGCAAGCTGTACCCCAACGTCGACTTCTACTCCGGCATCATCCTGCAGGCGCTGGGGGTGCCGGTGAACATGTTCACCACGCTGTTCACCATCGGCCGCCTGCCGGGCTGGATCGCCCACTGGAAGGAGATGATCCACGATCCCGAGACCAAGATCGCGCGCCCGCGCCAGATCTACACCGGCGCCCGCGAACGTGCCTACGTCCCCATGGACCAGCGCGCCTGACGCTCGGGCTCAGACTCAGACGGTGGCCGGTGCCGGTTTCGGGCGGTCCAGGTGGATGAGGCTGCCGACCGCTTCCGACTGGTGCTGGTACTTGCCGCGGTAGGGACGCTCGGTGCTGCGGTCCAGTTGCGCGAACACGATCTGACAGATGCGCCGCCCGGCGCGCAGCCGGATCGGCAGCCGGTTGGCGTTGAACAGCTCCAGCGTGAGGGTGCCGTCGAAGCCGGGGTCGACCCAGCCGGCGTTCTGAATGAACAGCCCGAGGCGCCCGATCGAGCTGCGACCCTCGACGAACGCGGTGATGTTGTCGGGCAGCCTGATCCGCTCGCGGGTGACGGCGAGCAGGAACGAGAGCGGGGGGATCACGATCTCCTCGGTGCGCAACTCGACGTAGCGCAGCTCGGTATCCAGGGTGATGCGGTCGACGGCGTTCTCGTCCACCTTGAGGAAATGATCGCCTAACGTGAGGTCGATGGAGGCGGGCTGCGACTGATCCGGTTCCAGCGGCTCCACCACTACCGCGCCCTCGGCCATGAGCTGGCGCAGGGTCTCGTGGGAGACGATCACGGCGGTGCGGACCTCCTTGCTGTGCCGGGATACGCGATGGAGGTTAGGTCCAAAACTCTGACGTGTCAAACCGACTCTCCACCGGGTAGTGCGTTAGTTTGCTTTCAGTTTTCTACGGAGGCCCGTTTCTGGTAGGTCCGGGCGTACTGGACCGCTGGCGCCCGCTCGTCGATCAGCTCGACCAGCTGCTCCAGGCTCGCTGGCCGATCCGCCAGGTCGGCCGCATGCCCACTTGTACCATCGCAGACGTATGTCTGGCAAGTGGCAGCGTGAGATATTTCTATTGGGGGTAATGGGTTGAGTGCAACCGAGAAATAAGGAACGTCTTCGACTCTGCTCTTAACCGGCCTTCTGCTCCAGGTCGGCAACGCGGCGCTCCAGCGCCGTCAAGCGCTCATCCGTCGTCACCCGCGCCGCCGCTTGCCCTTGTACTACCTCGAAGATTCGATCAACCTTCTCTGGTAGGTCGGCCAGCGCATCTACTTTCTCGGTCAGGACCTTCTGGCCGGCCTCCAAGCTGCCAACCTTCTCAATCAGAACCTTCTGGCCAGTCTCCAAGCTGCCGAGCCTATCCTCCATACCGCCGAGACGGCGGAGCACCTCAGCCTCGAATTCGCTCATCTCAAACCCCCGATTATCATGTCTTCACCTTGACACATTTGGCCGTTGTTGTCGACACCAATCGGCTGGGGGTGCATTCCGGTATTGTGGCGCCAGCCGCCAGAGAGCACGCGCGGGATTGGATCGCGGCGAATGCACCCCTCGATGATGGCGCGCGCGGCGGGTAGGGCGGCAGGCGGCTCCTGGCCGGCTACCGGCGGTGCAGCCGCTTCCGGAAGTCGGCCTCGCTGACGCAGGCGGTGGCGGCCGCGACGATGGCGTGGCGGGGCAGTTCGGCGAAGCCGGGCACGCCGGGGAATCCGGGCGCGAGCACGATGCCGCGCGCCGCCAACAGCGCTCGTGCAAACTCGATGCGTTCTTCCGCGCGGCCTTCCGCGCGGCTGCGGCGGCGCTGCGCGCCCAGCAGGGGGTCGTCGTCCGGGCCGGTGCCCTCCCGCTCCCCGAGCGCCGCGCCCACCCGCTCCAGTACCGCGCTGGTCGCCACCGAAAGCGTCTCCTCGTTCAGCGCCGCGTGGATCTCCGCCGCCGTCCAGCCGGGAAACGCCCGGCTCTCCGCCACCTGCCGATACGCCCCATCCTCCAGCAGGTGGATGGTCAGTCCCGAGCGCCGGCTGCGCGGCCGGCTCGGCGCACCCACATCGGGCACCTCGATCCACACTTCCGGGAACCCCCACGCCTCGTACTGCGGCAGCTTGCGCCGGCGCGCGTCGGTGCTGTGGTCCACTTCCAGCACCACGTCCGGGAAGTCGTGCTCGCCAACCGTCAGCACCGGACGCGGCAACCGGGCGCGCGCCGGGTGCAGGTACACCGACTGGTCCGCCTGCATGATGAGGCGCGGCTCGCCGTGCGCGTCGCGCTCGGTGAGGTCGGTGCTGCCGAAGCACTCCACCGCCCCACCCCGCACCTGGGCGATGCGCTCGGCCAACGCGGTCAAGCCATGCGCGGGGCCTTCGTGCCAGGAGCTGACCGGATCGCAGATCCAGGCGGTCTCGGAGACGCTGTCCCAGTATTCCAGCCGGATCTCGCAGTCGTCCAGTTCCTCGCGCGGCAGGCGCACCGGCTTGCAGCCGGGGAAGTCCGCCGCCGTGGGCGGCTGGACGCCGGGCGCCGGGTCCGCGGGCTGAGCCGTTCCCGGCGCCTCGACCGGCGCCTCGACCTGCGGACCGAGCGGGCGTACCGAAGCCATGCCGGCACGGTACGGCATTCCACCGGCCCGCTGCAACCGCGCGCTCGATGATGGGTGCATTCAAGTGAGTCACTACCTCCACCACGTCGGGTGGTCGAAGAGGATGGCCCGGCCGTGGCCGGCGGCGCACCCGGCTATGGAAAGGTGTTCGCAAGTGCGACAGTGGTGCCGCGTTCTGCGCCGACGCCGGTCGGCGATCGTTACCGTCTTTCCATGCAAGGAGATCCGGCGTTGCACGGGGAGCGCGGCGGGGCCGACTGTTGCGGAGTGCGACAGTTGGCCGATGCCGTTGCGAACCACTGCATCGTGCGTGAAGTGATGCCCCCGAAATGACTTGCGCTGCGGTTGCGGGTGCTTGGCATGGTTCCTGCTTTACAAGTGGCCATGCGAACTCTCACGGTCACTGGCGAAAGAACGGAACGATTGCGACTTGCGGTGCCGGCCGCCATCCTGCTTGCGCTGGCGGCGCTGCTCGGTGCGCCGCAGGGCGTGGCGGCCGAGTCACTGGACCCGGGAACGGTGGTGGCGGCGCAGGTCGAGGAGTCCGAGCCCGCGCCGGTGTTCGACGAGGGCGCCGCGGCAACTCGCCAGGTGGCCGAGAGCGCGAACGCCGGGGTCCACGTCGGTGGCCCGGTCACCGCTACCGCCGCCGATGACAACGACGCCGCGCTGACCTACTCGCTCAGCGGCGCCGCCGAGTTCACCATCGACGCGGCCAGCGGACAGATCAGGGTCGCCGGCGGTGCGGCGCTCGACTTCGAGACCAAATCCTCCTACCTGGTGACGGTGGGGGTCAGCGACGGCAAGGACGCCTCCGGCGACCCCGACGCCGCCATCGACGCCACCATCAGCGTCACCATCGCCGTGACCGACGTGGACGAGCCGCCGCCGGCGCCGGTCGCGCCTGCCGTGACCCGGCCGGCCAGCGCTCCCGAGACCTCGCTGGATGTGACCTGGACGGCGCCGGACACGACCGGCAGGCCGCCGCTCACCGACTACGACGTGCGCTATCGGGTGCCGGGCGAGGGCTGGAGCAGCGCGGTGCACGACGGCACCGCCACCACCACGACGCTCACCGGCCTGATCGCGAACACCACCTACGAGGTGCAGGTGTCGGCTTCCAACGCCGAGGGCGGCGGCCCGTGGTCGGAGTCCGGATCGGGGACGACCGCGTTGGAGATACTGGAGCCGTCCCCGGTGTTCGACGAGGGGGACGTCGGTTCACTCCGCCAAGTGGCCGAGAACTCCGCCGCCGGGACCGCGGTGGGTCACCGCGTCACCGCTACCGATACCAACGACGCCATCCTGACCTACGCGCTCAGCGGGGCCGACGAGTTCACCATCGATGCGTCCAGCGGCCAGGTCAGGGTCGCCAGCGGCGCGGTGCTGGACTACGAAGAAAAGGATTCCTACGTGGTGACGGTGAGCGTCAGCGACGGCAAGGACCAACACGGCTACCCCGACCCCGCCACGGACGACACCATCAGCTTCACCATAGAGTTGATCGACGAGCTGGAGCCGCCGCCGGCGCTTGCGCTCCTCGTCGTGAGCGCGTCAGCCGCCAATCCCCAGACCTCGCTGGGGGTGGACTGGTCCGCTCCGGACATGACCGGTCGGCCGCCGCTCAGCGGATACGACGTGCGCTATCGGGTGCAGGGCAGCACCGGCTGGAGCCGCGCCGCGCACGACGGCACCGCTACCACCGCGATGCTGGACGGCCTGACCGCGGGCACCACCTACGACGTGCAGGTAAAGGCGATCAACGACGAGGGCAGCAGCCCGTGGACGTCCGTCACCGCGACGACCGCGGCGGAGGTCACGGAACCGCAGTCGGCTCCGGTGTTCGACGAGGGGGCCGCGACGACGCGCCGGGTGGCCGAGAACACCCCCTGGGGGCACAGGGTAGGTGACCGCGTAACCGCCACAGACGCCGACGGCGACGCGCTCACCTACGCGCTCAGCGGAGCCGACCAGTTCACTATCGACGCGGCCAGCGGCCGGATCTACGTGGCGCGGGAGGTGGTGCTGGACTACGAGACGACCACCTCCTACACGGTGACGGTGAGCGTCAGCGACGGGAAGGACCTCGACGGCAACGCCGACGCCGCCACCGACGCCACCATCAGCGTCACCATCTACGTCACGGACCAAACGGAGAAGCCGCCCCAGCTTGACGGCCCAACGGTAAGTCCGCGGGCCGACGATGCGGAGACCTCTCTGGACGTGGCCTGGTCCGCTCCGGACATGACCGGCAAGCCGGCCATCACGCGCTACGACCTGCGTTATCGGCCGAAGACGCCCGACAACGGCTGGAGCACCGCCACGTACGACGACACCCGCACCAGCACCACCCTCACCGGCCTGATTCCGGGCACCACCTATCTGGTGCAGGTGCGGGCCACCAACGCCGACGGCAGCAGCGAATGGTCGGACCACGGCGAGGGGACGACCGCGGAGGCGAGCACGAACTCCGGGCCCACCAACGTGGAGCCGAAGTTTCTCGCTAACAATGCGCTACGCACGGTTGCCGAGAACTCCGGCGTGGGGACGGCGGTCGGTGAACCGATTGCCGCCACCGACGCCGACGCCGACACGCTGACCTATTCGCTCTCCACGCCGCCCGACTCGAGGGACCCCATGTTTACCATCGACGCGGCCAGTGGCCAGATCAGAGTCGCCAGCGGCGCGGTGCTGAACTACGAAGACGCAGTCGCTCGCCGCCACAGCATGACGGTCTGGGTGACTGACGGCAAGAGCTCCACCGGCGGCGTCGATGCCAGCGGTGACGTCTCCATCGCCGTCATGATCGACGTGTCCGACGAGTTGGAGCCACCGCCCACCCTTGCCGCGCCCTCCGTGACCCCCACCGCCAGCGCCCCCCAGACCTCACTGGACGTAACCTGGGTCGCTCCGGACATGACCGGCAAGCCGTCGATCGACACCTTCGACGTGCGCTACCGGGTGCAGGGCCACGCCGCCTGGAGCACCATTTACGCCAGCTTCCGGCTCATCGTCGGTGGCGCCGAAGGACAGTTGCGGACAGCAACGCTCGAAGACCTAATCGCGGGCACCACCTACGAAGTGGAGGTTCGGGCGACCAACGACGAGGGCACCAGCCCGTGGTCGGACGCCGGCACGGGGACCACGGCGGCGGAGGTCAGGGAGTCCAATCCGCCTCCGGTGTTCGACGAGGGCACCGCGGCATTCCGCCAGGTGGCGGAGGACTCCGGCTCCGGGAGCGCGGTCGGCGAGCCCGTCATCGCGACCGACTCCAACGACGACACGCTGGCCTACTCCCTCGGCGGGGCCGACGAGTTCACGGTGGACGCGGACAGCGGCCAGATCCGGGTTGCCAGCGGCGTGGTGCTGGACTTCGAAGCGCAACCCTCCTACACGGTGACGTTGAGCGTCAGCGACGGGAAAGACCTCGACGGCGACTCCGACGCCACCGCGGACGCGACCATCAGCGTCACCATCGACCTGACCGACGTGAACGAGCCGCCGCCGACACCGGCCGCGCCTTTCGTGACCACGCCGAGCAGCGGCGCGCAGACGTCGCTGGACGTGTTCTGGACCGCCCCGGACATGACCGGCAGGCCGCCGATCACCGACTACGAGGTGCGCTACCGGGTGCAGGGCTCCACCGGCTGGAGCGGCGGGGCGTACCGCGGCATCAGCACCAGCACCACGCTCATCGGCCTGTTCGCGGGCGCCACCTACGAGGTGCAGGTACTGGCGAGCAACGCCGAGGGCAGCAGCCCGTGGTCGGCTTCCGGTACGCGGACGACGGTCGCGGCGCAACAGAAGTCGGGACCCAACGAGGCTCCGAGGTTCGATCAGGGCGCCTCGGTAGTCCGCAAGGTGGCCGAGAACGCCGCGGCCGGGACCGCGCTCGGTGCCGCCGTGACCGCCTTCGATCCCGACGGCGATACGCTGATCTACTCGCTCAGCGGTTCCGACCAGTTCACCATCTCGGCGGCCGGCGGCCAGATCAGCGTGGCGCCGGGCGCGGGGCTGGACTTCGAAGCCAACCCCTCCTACACGGTGACGGTGAGCGCCAGCGACGGCAGGGACGACGACGGCGGCGCCGACGCCACCGCGGACGCCCACGTCAGCGTCAGCATCGAGCTGATCGACGTGGCCGAGTTGCCCACCGCGCCCGCCGCCCCCGTCGTACGCAGGTCGGGCAGCGATCCGGAGACCGCGCTGGACGTGAGCTGGGTGGCACCGGACATGAGCGGCAAGCCACCGATCACCGACTACGACGTGCGCTACCGGGCGCAGGGCAGCATCGGCTGGAGCAACGCCAACCACGACGGCCCCAACCGCAACATTACGCTCAAGGACCTGGCCGCGGGCACGCCCTACGAGGTGCAGGTGCTGGCCAGGAACGAAGACGGCAGCAGTCCGTGGTCGGCTTCCGGCAGGACGGCGCTCAAGGACTACGAGCCGGCTCCGGCGTTCGACGAGGGGGCCGCGGCAACCCGCCGGGTGACCGAGAACTCCCGCGCCGGGACCGCGGTCGGCGCGCCGGTCACCGCCACCGACGCCAACGACTCCGCGCTGACCTACTCGCTCAGCGGCGCCTTGGACTTCGCCATCGACGCGACCGGCCAGATCAGGGTCGCCAGCGGCGCCGTGATGGACTACGAAGCGCAGCCCTCCTACACGGTGACGGTGAGCGTCAGCGACGGCAAGGACCGCACCGGCAAGGCCGAAGACGACCCCGCCACCGACGCCAGCATCAGCGTCACCATCGAGGTGCGCGACGTGGACGAGCCGCCGCCGGCGGTTGGCACGCCGGTCGTGACCAGGCCGGCCGGCTCCGAGACCTCGCTGGACGTAACCTGGACTGCACCGAACATGAGCGGCAAGCCGGAGATCACCGGCTACG
The DNA here is from genome assembly GCA_965203905.1 of Spirochaetia bacterium. Lineage (GTDB taxonomy): Bacteria > Spirochaetota > Spirochaetia > SZUA-6 > Bin103 > Bin103. The sequence goes on from CBDBDQ010000005.1 coordinate 1,872,002, forward strand.
ACGTGCAGTACCGGGAGTCCGACACGACGGCCTGGATGCCGCACGCGTTCAGCGGTACCGGTGTGGAAACCACGATCACGCGGCTCCAGGAGAGCACCCGCTACGAGGTGCAGGTGCGGGCCAGGAACGACGAGGGCATCGGCCGCTGGTCGCCCATCAAAGCGACGCGGCCGATGGTGCAGATCAGCGGCCCGAGCGAGACCCAGACGGGGCGCTTCGCGGTCCACTTCACGGTGATGCCGGAAGACGTGGCAGACTTCGATGGCGCAGACGTCGAAGTGACCAACGGCAGCGTGGAGTCGTTCGAGCACCTCGGAAGGGGGACCTACGTTGCCCGGATCAAGCCGGAGGCAACCGGCACCGTGAGCGTGCGGGTGCCCGCGGGCAGCTTCCACGGCGACGGCAAGGCCAACCGGGAGTCGAGTCTGTACCAGGTGGAGGTGGAGGATTCCGTCCCTTCGGTCCCCGCCGAGGTGTCGTTCGCGCTCGAGGAGAACCGCGCCGGACCGGTAGTCCTGGGTGCGATCACGGACGGCACCCCGCAGGGTGTCGGTGGCTGGACTTACACGATCGCGAGCGGCGCGGCGGGCAAGTTCGAGATCGAGGAGGCGACCGGGCGCTTGAGCTACGTAGGGGAGGGCGAGGACTACGAGACACCGCCGTCCAGCTACACCCTGACCGTAACCACGACCAGCGTCAGCGGCCGCACCGCGTCGACCGTGGTCATGGTCCACGTCGTGAACGTCAACGAACCTCCGCAACCGGTGGGAAAGATCGCGAACTGGGTGATGCACTCCGGCGCGTCGATCACGTTCAACTCGGAGCCGTACTTCGTGGATCCGGATGGGGATTCCCTCCAATATAAGGCGGACTCGTCCGACCCCGTGGTTGCCACGGTCCAGACCTCGAGCCCGCCGGTGACGATTACCGCCCAGGCAGAGGGCAGGACGATGGTTACCGTGACGACCTGCGATCCGGCCAACGAGTGCGCAACGCAGGAGATGGAGGTTCGGGTCCTGGAGGAGAACATCGATTTCATTCCGGACGAGTTGGAGGTAAAGGAGGGCGCGCAGGAGACCTACACCGTCAATCTGCTCGACGTGCCGCCGGGCCGGGTGACGATCACCCTGACGAGCGCCGATCCCGGCGCGGCAACGGTCTCACCCGGGCAGTTGACCTTCAACCCGGACAACTGGGACACGGGGCAACCGGTTACCGTTGCGGGCGTGCCGGACGCCGACCATGTCGACGAGACGGTCACCGTCATCCACTCCGCGAGCGGCATGGGTTACCGGGGCAGCGCCGAGTTCACGGTCACGGTCATGGACGACGACGTAGCGGGCGTAAGGCTCGACCCGACCGCCGTCCGCATGGACGAAGGTGCGCAGCAGTCCTATGAGGTCAGCCTGCTCTCGGAGCCGCGGGACGAGGTGACGGTCACCCTGACGAGCCCCGATCCCAAGGCGGTGACGGTCTCACCGGAGCGGTTGATCTTCTACTCCGGCAACTGGGACAGGCCGCAACGGGTGACCGTCACGGCCGTGCCGGACGCCGACCATGCCGACGAGACGGTCATCGTCACTCACACCGCACGCGAAAAAGATTACCAAGAAGAAGAAGAATACAAGGACGCCAAGCTCACGGTCACCGTGGAGGACGACGAGGTGGCAGGCGTGGTGCTGAGCAAGACCGAGGTGCGCATGCCGGAGGGTGCGCAGGCGTCCTACACCGTCAGTTTGCGCTCGGAGCCGCGGGCCGAGGTGACGGTCACCCTGACGAGTGCCGATACCAATGTGGTGACGTTCTCGCCTGCGCAGTTGATCTTCAACCCCGACAACTGGGACACGCCGCAACGGGTGACTGTCACCGGCGTCCATGACGACGACATCGAGCCCGGGGAGGACCACATCACCCACACCGGACGCGAAAAGGATTACCAAGAAGATTACCAGGGCGCCGAGTTCACGGTCACGGTCGAAGACGACGACGAAGCGGGCGTAACGCTCAACCCGAGCGCCGTACGCACGGACGAAGGTGGGCAGGAGACGAGCGCCGTACGCACGGACGAAGGCGCGCAGGTGACCTACGCGGTCAGCCTGCTCTCGGAGCCGCGGGCCGAGGTGACGATCACCCTGACGAGCGCCGATCCCAAGGCAGCGACGGTTTCACCCCTGCAGTTGATCTTCAACCCGGACAACTGGAACACGCCGCAACTGGTTACCGTCGCGGGCGTGCCTGACGACGACCACGCCGACGAGACGGTCACCGTCATCCACTCCGCGAGCGGCCCGGGTTACCAGGCCAGCGCCGAGTTCACGGTCACGGTCGAAGACGACGACGTAGCGGGCGTAACGCTCGACCCGAGCGCGGTACGCACGGACGAAGGTGGGCAGGAGTCCTACACGGTCAGCCTGCTCACCGAGCCGCGGGCCGAGGTGACGGTCACCCTGACGAGCGCCGATCCCAAGGCGGCGACGGTTTCACCCATGCAGTTGAACTTCAACCGGGACAACTGGAACGCGCCGCAACTGGTTACCGTCACGGGCGTGCCTGACGACGACCATGCCGACGAGACGGTCATCGTCAGCCACACCGCACGCGGACCGGATTACCAGGGCAGCGCCGAGCTCACGGTCACCGTGGAGGACGACGAGGTGGCAGGCGCGGCGCTGAGCAGGACGGAGGTGCGCCTGGTGGAGGGCGCGCAGGCGTCCTACACCGTCAGTTTGCTCTCCCAGCCGCCGGGCGAGGTGACGGTTACCGTGACGAGTGCCGATATCAATGTAGTGACGGTCACACCTGCGCAGTTGACCTTCTACCCCGGCAACTGGGATCTGCCGCAACGGGTGACTGCCGCCGGCGTCCCTGACGACGACGCCGAGGACGGGGAGGTCGACATTACCCACACCGCAAGCGGCCCCGGTTACGACGGCGGCGCCGCGGCAACGGTCACCGCCAGCGTCGAGGACGACGACGAGAAAGGCGTCACCTTCACTCCAACCGCGATACGTATCGGCGACGGCACGACGATGCGCGGCTATGGCGTGGTGCTGGACACGGTGCCCAGCGACCGGGTGACGATCGTGCCGGAGAGCGAGGACCCCGGCACGCTGCGCGTGACGCCGGAGCGCCTTACCTTCACGCCGGACAACTGGAACCAGCGGCAGTACGTGACCATCACCAGCTCCGAGATCTTCGAGGACCAGACCGTCCGCGTGCTCCACCAGGTGAGCGGAGCGAACTACGAGGAGATCGCAGCCGCTGCCGTAACGGTCGCCGTGGTCGACGACGAGCGCGCGCAGCGCAGTCTCCTGGCCGAGCACTGGCTGGCGCGGTTCGGCCGCACCGTAGGCAGCCACGCGGTGGACAACGTGCGCGGGCGCGTCGCAGCGACGTCGGGCGAGGCGTACGTCACCCTGAACGGGCTCCGCCTGGGCGACCTGCCGAGCGCCGCGTCCGACGCCGCGCCGGCGCCGGTGAGCGTGGCCGGGCCCGCTCCGTCGCTGCAGCAACTGGCAGGCGCCAGCGCGTTTCAGGCCGAGGGGTTTCGGCCCGGCCTGGTGCTGTGGGGCCGCGGCGCATTCACCGACTTCGAGGACCAGCCGACAGACGACCTGGCCCTCAACGGGGACGTGCTCTCGGGCCACCTGGGAGCGGACTACCGGTTCAACCGGCAGTGGCAGGCGGGCGTGGCCGTGTCCTACACCGGCGGCGCCGGCGACGTCGCCGACCGCGAAGCGTCTGCCGACGCCGACGTGACGTCGTGGCTGGTGAGCGGCTACCCTTACGTGCGCTTCTCACCCCTGGACGAGCTGGCGGTCTGGCTTGCGTTGGGCCTGGGCTACGGCGAGATGGAGTTGGACGACGCTCCGAGGCCGGTGCGGCCGGAGATCGCGATGTACCTGGCAGCCGCGGGCATCGACAGCACGTTGTTGACGGTGCAGCACTTCCGGCTGGCGCTGAGCGCCGACGCCTTTGCCGTGCGCATGGAGTCGTCGGACAGTGCGCCGGCGCTGCCGGCACTGAGCGTGGACGTGCAGAGCGTGCGGCTGCTGCTGGAGGGCCATGCCAAATTGGGACTTACGTCGGTCTCGCGGCTTGAGCCGAGCCTGGAGCTGGGCGCACGTTTCGACGGCAGTGATTCCGAGAACGGCATCGGCGGCGAAGTGGGAGGCGGTCTGGCCTACGTCAACACCGCACTCGGCTTGAACGTGGAGGCCCGCGGCCGCTACCTGCTCATGCACCAGGAAAGCGCGCTTCACCAGTGGGGAGCCAGCCTGATGGTGAGCCTGGCACCCGGCGGGGGTGAGGGGTTGTCGCTGTCGCTGGCACCGGCCTGGGGCGTTGCGGCGAGCGGCGGGGACGCGGCGTTGCACGACGCCGGTCAGGTGGCCGCGTCAGACGCCGAAGAGCAGCTCCGTGGCCTGCAGCCGGACCAGATGGACTTGGCCGTGGGCTACGGCGTGAAGGTGGGCGACCGCGGCCTGCTGACGCCGTTCGGAGAGCTGGGCGTGGCGCGTGAGGCCACGCGGATGCGGGTGGGCCTGCGCCTGGGTGGTGCGGAGTCGCCGGCGGCCGAGGCACCGCTGGAGGTATACGTCGGACGGGACGCCACCACCCAGGACGCAGCCAACCCGGAGTACCACTTCGGGCTCAACGCATCGATCCGGGCCTGACGGTTGCCATGAGGTCCCCAGCCGCACGCGGCACCCGCATCCTGATCGTACAGGATGAGCCCGCTGCAGCCGCCCGCCTGGCTGCGGACCTGGAAGGGCTGGGGCACACGGTGTGCGGCACCGTGGCGACCGGCTGGCAGGCGGTGGCGCAGGCCGCGGAGCTGTTGCCGGAGCTGGCGCTGGTCGATCTCGGCTGCGACGGCGCCACCGGCGAAGCGGCGGTGGAGCTGGCGGGTGAGTGCGACGTGCCGGTGCTCTACCTGGTGGGAGACACGCCCGACAGCGTATTGGAGCGGGCCGCGATGAGCGACCCGGCCGGCTACCTGGTGCAGCCGTTCACCGCGGATCAGCTTGGATTGCAGATCGCCGCCGCGCGCACGATGCGCGGGCGCGATCGCCGGCTGCAGCGCCGCATCGCCCGGCTGCAACGGCGCTACGACCTGATGACCGCCGCGTTCGACAGCATCGAAGACGGGGTAGTGGCGGCCGATACCGCCGGCAGCATTCTGCTGACCAACACGAGCGCGGAACGCCTGTTCGGCACGACACCCGCGCCGCAGCCGCAGTGGCCCGAGGCATACGGCATGTTCCACGCCGATGGCGCAACCCGGCTGCAACCGGACGAGGTGCCACTGGTGCGCGCCATGCGCGGCGTACAGGCGGAGGGCTTCGAGATGGTGGTGCGCAATCGGCACCACCCCGATGGGATCGTCACCACCGTCAGAATGTGCCCGTTGGGAAGCAAGGCGGGCATCGGCGGCGGCGTGGTCGTGATCCGTGACGTCACCAGGGACAGCGCCTCGGAGGCCAGTCTGCGGCGGACGGTCGCGGACCTGGGCCGCTCGACGCGCCTCATGGACGCGGTCTTCGCCAACATCGACGACGGCGTGATCGCCTGCGACCCCGATGGCAACTACCTGATCTTCAATCGCAGCGCGGAGCGCATCATCGGCACCTATATGCCGGACGTGTCGATTGAGCACCGCTCCGAACGCTACGGGCTGTACTTTCCGGACGGCGTCACGCTGGTGCCGTCCGAACAACTGCCGCTTACGCGCGCGCTGCGCAACGGCGAGGCAACGGACAACGTGGATATCGTGGTGCACAACGAGCATCGGCCGAACGGCGTTCGCATCCGGATCAGCGGGCGACCGGTGGTCGACCGCGCGGGCCACAACCTCGGCGGAGTGATCGTCTTCCGCGACGTGACCTCCCTGCTCCGGAACGAGGACGAGCTGCGGCGGACGACCAACGAGCTGCAAGCTCAGCGGCGCACCATGCAGACGATCTTCGACAGCATCAGCGACGGAGTGATCGTGGCCAACGGGGCCGGCAGGATCACCATGCGCAATCCCAACGCTGAGCGCTTCTTCGGCCCGATGCCGAGCACGCCGCCGATGGCGCAGTGGTCTCTCGTGTATGGCTGCTACCTCGAGGACGGCACCACCCCAATGCCGGTGGATCAACTGCCGCTGGTGCGAGCCATCCGCGGAGAGTCGATGGACGACGTGGCAATGTTCGTGCGCAACGAGGGCTTCCCGGACGGCCTGCACCTCAGAGCCAGCGGGCGGCCGCTGGAACACGGCCGGTCGGGCGGGGTGGTGGTGTACCGCGACGTAAGCGAACGGGTGCGCACGGAGGAAGCGCTGCTGCAGGCGTTCTCGCAGGGCCGGATGGAGGTGCTGGACACGATTCTCCACAACATCGGCAACGCCGTCAGCAGCGTCGCCGTGGGCACCGGGACCATCCGCGAGGAGCTGCAGGACGACCAGGCGCTGCGCGGGCTGCGCGCCCTGGCGCAGGCGGTGGCCGCGCAGGGCGACGACTGGATCGGCTACCTGCAGCACGATCCGCAGGGGCGCCAGGTGCGGCCGTTCATCACCGCGCTCGCCGAGCAGTTCGGCACCCAGCACGATCGCATGCGGCGCGCCGTGGAGCGGGTCAGCGGGCGGGTGGCGCACATCGTGGACATCATCCGCACGCAGCGCTCGCTCGGCGGGCCGGCGCCGGTGTTCAAGGACCTCGACCTGCGGCAGACCGTGATCGATGCGGTCAAGGTGCTGCAGGAGTCGCTGAGGCGGCGCGCAATCAAGCTGCAGATCGACTGCGACAGCAGGCCGGTAACGGTACGGATCCAGGAGAGCAGGTTCCACCAGATGCTGGTGAACCTGGTGAAGAACGCGATCGAGGCGATCGACGAGCAGGGACCGGGGCAAGGGGGCGTGGTGCGGATCGCGGCGCAGGTGCAGGGGGAGACGCTGCAGCTGGAGGTCACGGACAATGGCATCGGGCTGGAGCCGGAGCGCTTGCGGACGATCTTCTCGCCGGGCTACACCACCAAGCCGGAAGGCAGTGGGCTGGGCTTGCACTCGGCCGCGAACTACGTCATCGGATCGGGAGGCAGCATCGAGGCGCTGAGCGACGGCATCGGCCACGGCACCACCATGCGCGTCAGGCTGCGCTTGCCGCCGAGCCCAGCGTGAGCCCCCGGCTTCTGATCGTTACCGCCGGCGCGGTCGCGGCGACCACCTTGCAGGAGCAGCTCCAGTATCTCGGTTATCAGGTGTGCGGAACGGTGCACGACCGCCGGGTGGTCTGCGCCCGTGCGGCGGAGCTGCGGCCCGACCTGGTCCTGATCGACCTGGCGCCCGGCCGTGAGGACGACGCCGGCGCGCTCGCGGCGGAGCTCGGCAGCGGGTTCGACGTTCCCGTGGTGTATCTGCTCACCGCGGCCGACCACGGCTCCGGCGCGGAGCTCCGGCTGCCCAACCTGTTCGGCCTGCTGCGGTATCCGTGCGGGACCCGCCAACTGCGCCTCACGATCGGCGTCGCCCTGGCCCGCCATGGGCGCGAGCGCGGGCTGCACCGGACCATCGCCGAGCTTGAACGACGGCGCCATCTGGCCGCCTACTGCTTCGATTGCCTGCCGGACGCCTTGCTGCTGACCGGCACCGATGGCCGCCTGCTGCTGGTCAATCAGGTCGCGGCACGGATCGTCAGGGAGGCGTACGGCATATTCCGCGCCGATCGGGAGACCCCGATTGCGCTGAAGGAGCTGCTGGCCGCGCCGGCGGCCGCCGGCGGCACGATCTTCGTGCGCAGCCAGGACCAGCCGAGCGGCGCACTCCTGAGCATCACGGTGAGCCAGCTTACGGACGGCAAGGGTGCCACGCTCGGGCGTGCCGTCATGCTCCGCGACGTGACCCGGCTCGACGAAGTGGAGGGCGGCGTGCGGCGGGCTGCCAGGGATCTGCAGCGCCAGAGCCGCCTCATGGAAGCCGTGCTGGAGAGCATCAGCGACGGCGTGATCGTGGCGGACCCGGACGGCCGCTACGTGATCTACAATCGCAGCGCCAGGCGCATTCAGGGGCCACCCCTGTCCAGTCACGAGTCCGGCACCGCCTCTGGCGCGTACGGGTTCTACACCCACGACCAGAGCACGCACGTTCCCGCTGACGAGCTGGCGCTGCCACGGGCGCTGCGCAACGAGGCGACCGCCAACATGGACCTCTACATACGCAACCGGCATCGCCCGGAAGGAGCCTGGGTGCAGGTCAGTGGGAACCCGCTGCGAGACCAGTCGGGCGCCGTCCGCGGCGGCGTGATCGTCATCCACGACGTCACTGCCGAACGCAGGACCGAGGGCGCACTGCAGCGCATGACCGACGCGCTGCGGTCGCAGACGCGGGCCATGGAGGTCGTGTTCGACAGCATCAGCGACGGCGTGGTGGCAGCCGATGGAGAGGGGCGCTTCACCCTGTTCAATTCGGCCGCCAGGCGCATGGTCGGCATGGGCATGACGAGTGCGGGCACGGACCGATGGTCGGAGCAGTACGGCATCTTCTTCGCCGACGGTGAAACCCAGGTGCCGACCGCCGAGTTGCCGCTGGTGAGAGCCATCCGCGGGGAGTCGACGGACGACATGGCGCTGTTCGTGCGCAACGAGAGCATCCCGGACGGCGTGTACATCAGTGTCAACGGCCGCCCGCTGCGGGGAGCGCCGCGGGAGGGAGGATCCGAGGAAGCGAGAGGAGGAGTCATCACGTTTCGCGACGTAACCGAACGGGTGCGCACGGAGGAAGCGCTGTTGCAGGCGTTCTCGCAGGGCCGGATGGAGGTGCTCGACACGATTCTCCACAGCATCGGGAACGCCATCAACAGCGTCGCCGTGGGCACCGGGACCATCCGCGAGGAGCTGCAGGACGACCAGGCGCTACGCGGGCTGCGCGCCCTGGCGCAGGCGGTGGCGGCGCAGGGCGACGACTGGATCGGCTACCTGCAGAATGATCCGCAGGGGCGCCAGGTGCGGCCCTTCATCACCGCGCTCGCCGAGCAGTTCGGCAGCCAGCACGATCGCATGCAGCGCGCCGTGGAGCGGGTCAGCGGGCGGGTGGCGCACATCGTGGACATCATCCGCACGCAACGCTCGGCCGGCGGGCCGGCGCCGGTGTTCAAGGACCTCGACCTGCGGCAGACCGTGATCGATGCGGTCAAGGTGCTGCAGGCGTCGCTGAGGCGGCGCGCAATCGAGCTGCAGATCGACTGCGGCAGCAGGCCGGTGACGGTACGGATCCAGGAGAGCAGGTTCCACCAGATGCTGGTGAACCTGGTGAAGAACGCGATCGAGGCGATCGACGAGCAGGGACCGGGGCAAGGGGGCGTGGTGCGGATCGCGGCGCAGGTGCAGGAGGAGACGCTGCAGCTGGAGGTCACGGACAATGGCATCGGGCTGGAGCCGGAGCGCTTGCGGACGATCTTCTCGCCGGGCTACACCACCCGCGCGGAGGGCAGTGGGCTGGGGCTGCACTCGGCCGCGAACTACGTCATCGCATCGGGAGGCAGCATCGAGGCGCTGAGCGACGGCATCGGCCGCGGCACCACCATGCGCGTCAAGCTGCGCTTTCCCGCTGTGCCCCGCTCCCAGCCGGCGCCAGGATCGGCCGTCTCATAGGTCGGCGCCAGCGCGCGGGGACAGCCCATACTTCTTCAGCTTCCGGTGCAGCGTGCCGCGGTTGATTCCGAGGGCATGCGCCGCGCGCGTCACGTTGTGGGCCGACGCCTTGAGCGCCCGGAGCACCGCCTGGCGTTCGACGACTTCCAGCCGCAGCACCTGCGCCGGCGCGGCGGAGTCCTCGGCGGCGCTGCGTTCCAGCCGTGCCGATTGCAGATGCACGGGCAGGGCGGATGCCTGGATGGTGCCGGTGGTCTCCATCAATGCGGCCCGTTCGAGGACTCCGCTCAGCTCGCGTACGTTGCCGGGCCAGTCGTACGCCAGAAGCTGGCGCAGCGCGCCCGGAGCAATCCGCTTCACCGGTTCGGCGTTGCGTTCGGCGTACTGCTTCAGGGTGTGGTTGACGAGCTGCGGAATGTCCTCGCGCCGCTCCCGGAGCGGCGGAATCACGATCGGAAACGCCGCCAGGCGGTAGTACAGGTCCTCGCGGAACTCGCCCGCCCGCATCGCCGCCTCCAGATCCCGGTTGGTGGCCGCGATCACCTTTACGTCCACCGGGATCGTGTTGGTTCCGCCGACCCGCTGCAGCTCGCGCTCCTGCAGGACGCGCAGCAGCTTGGCCTGCAGCACCGGCTTCATGTCGGCGATCTCGTCCAGCAGGATGGTGCCGCCGTGCGCGCGTTCGAAGTACCCGACTCGGGTGCGCGTGGCACCGGTGAACGCCCCCTGCTCGTGCCCGAACAGCTCGCTTTCGATCAGGGCCTCGGGCACTGCTGCGCAGTTGACCGCCAGAAATGGCGCCTTGCGGCGGGCGCCGCTGAAGTGCAGGGCCTTGGCTACCAGCTCCTTGCCGGTACCGCTCTCGCCGCGGATGAGCACGGTGACGTCGACCTCCATCGCCCGCTTCATCAGCGCGTATACCCGCTGCATCGCCGGGCTCGAGCCCACGATGCCCTCGAACGAGTAGGTGGTCTCCAGCGCCTCCCGCAGGCTCCGCACCTCCGCCTGCATCTGCTCGATCGCGACGTCCCCGGAAAGGTCGCGGTAGACGTACAGGGCGCCGATCACCGATCCCCGGTCGTCGTGCACGGGCCTGCGCTGCCGGTAATACAGGCGCCCCGCCGCCCACGGCGCTCCGTGCTGCAGCGTTGCCCGCAGTGCCGCGGCAGCGGGCTCCGCCTGTTCCACCGGCTCCACCAGCTCTCCTCCGGTTGCGGACGTGAGCAGGCTGCCCGCGTCGGTCAGCGGGACCTTGCGCATCCGCGCTTCCCAGAGCGCCGCTGCCTGCTGCGGGGTCAGCGCCTTCATCTCCTCCTCGGTGCAGGCCATCAGGCGCTGGTAGCAGCGATTGGCGAACACCAGGCGCTGCGCGTCGTCACAGACGACGATCGGCTCGCCGATGGAGTCGAGCACCGCCGTCAGCCGCCGGTTGGTGATGGTCAACTGCCGGCGCCGCACCGCCAGCTCCTGCTCCAGGTTCCACTTCTCGACCAGCGCCAGGGTGATCTGCTGGACCTCCTCGCGCGCGAACGGCTTTCTGATGTACAGCATCTTGTGCAGCAGTTCCATGTCCTGCACGATGTCTGCCAGCGGCGTGTCCGTGTACGCGGTCATCAGCACAATCTCGATGGCCCGGTCGATACGGCGGATGTTCCGTACCGTTGCCACGCCGTCGATGCCGGGCGGCATTCTGATGTCAACGTAGGCAACCGCGATCGGGCGTTGCCGTTGCGCTTCACGCTCCAGCAGCACGCACGCCTCCTCGCCGCCCATCGCGTGCAGCAACTCGAATGCCGGCAGATGATGATCCGTCGCCTCGTGGTTGAGAAACGACGCCGCCAGCTCGTTCGCCGTCGCCGTAGCCCGCGGCCGGAGCATCTCCTCGAAGTCGTCATGGATGTCATTCTGGTCGTCGACGATCAGCACTTTGGCGTTCGTCGGCTGCTTGCGTGTCACTCCCCGTCCCCGTTAAACACCCCTGTATCATATAAAACGGACCATTAACTTTACGTGTGTTTTCCAAGGAATAGAGTAGTATTATCGTAAACAACCGGGGTGGTTCTGCGCCGACCGTGATGCGCCTGAAAGGACCACAGGCCCGCGTGCTACCAGCGCGCCATGGCGTGAAGAAGTACTTGGAGGATAGGGGACTCGAACCCCTGACCTATTGATTGCGAACCAATCGCTCTACCACCTGAGCTAATCCCCCGTGGACGCGGCGCAGTATGCCATAGATCGCGCCTTACCGCCATACTGTAGCCATGGGTGTTGAAGAGACGGTGACGCCCGATCTGCCGCGCCTGGTGCGGGAGCTGCCGCGGGCTCCCGGCGTCTACCTGCTCAAGGACCGTCGCGGCCGGGTGCTGTACGTGGGCAAGTCGAAGAACCTGCGCGCCCGGGTAGGCACCTACTTCAACGCCGCCGGCCCCGGTGGGGCGCGCGACATCAAGACCCACGTGCTGATGAGCAAGGTGGCGGACTTCGAGGTGATCGTGACCCAGAGCGAGTTCGAGGCGCTGCTGCTGGAGAACTCCCTCATCAAGGACCGCGCCCCGCGCTACAACATCAATCTCAAGGACGGCAAGTCCTACCCCGTCATCCGCCTGACCAACGAGGAGTACCCCAAGGTATTCCGCACCCGCACCATCGTCCTCGACGGCTCCGAGTACTTCGGGCCGTTTCCCAAGGTCAACCAGATCGACGTCTATCTCACCCTGATCGACAAGCTGTTTCCCCTGCGCAAGCGCGGCGAAGTGTTCAAGCGCCGCGAGCAGCCGTGCCTCAATTTTCACATCGGCCGCTGTGCGGCGCCCTGTGTCGGCAACATCGCGGCGCCCGACTACCGGCGGCGGGTGGCCGCGGTGCGCAAGCTGCTCACCGGGAACAGCGCCGCGCTGATCCGCGAGCTGCGTGCCCTCATGGAGCAGGAGGCCGGCGCGTTGCGCTTCGAGCGGGCGGCGGAGTACCGCGACCAGATCCGCGCCATCGGCGAGGTGGTGGAGAGCGAGCAGGACGTGGTCGACTTCTCACGCGAGGCGCGCGACTACGTGGGCTGCCACCGGGACGGCGCGCACTACACCGTCACCCTGCTGCCGATCCGCCACGGGGAGCTGCTCGGCAAGGAGCGCTTCCGGCTGACCGACCCGGCGCCGCCGGAGGAGGTGCTGCCGAGCTTTCTGCTGCAGTACTACGCCGGCATCCAGACCCGGCCGCGCACCGTGTTCCTGCGCCTGCCGGCCGCGGCGGCGGAGCTGCTGCAGCGGGCCCTCGACCGTACCCTGCTGGGCGCCGGGGCCGAGGCAGCCGAGGCGGCCGCGGCGGCGGACCCCGCAGCGGCGGTTGCGCAAGCGGCACCAGGCGGCCGGCGGCCGGCCCGGCTCGCCGTGAAGGTGCCGCAGCGTGGCAAGCACGCGCGCTTCCTGCGCCTGGCGGAGCACAACGCGCGCGTGGACTGGGAGACCGGCGAGCAGCAGCGCGCCGACCGCGACGCCAGGCTCGGCGCCCTGGAGGCGCTGCGCGATGCCCTGGGCCTGGATGCCGCCCCGCGCCGCATCGAGGCGTTCGACATCTCCACCTTGCAGGGCAGCGACACGGTGGCCTCGCTGGTGGTGTTCGTCGACGGGCACCCGGAAAAACAGTCCTACCGCCACTTCAAGCTGCGCACGCTGGGGGGCCAGGTGGACGACTTCGCGGCCATGCGCGAGGTGATCGCGCGGCGCTACACGCGCGCGGTCAACGACAACCGCCCGCTCCCCGACCTGGTGCTGGTGGACGGCGGCAAGGGCCAGGTAAGCGCCGCGGTACGCATCCTGCGGGCGCTGGAGCTGGGCCACGTGCCGGTCGCCGGACTGGCCAAGCGCAACGAGGAGGTGTTTCTGCCGGGACGTTCCAGCCCGGTGCTCCTGCCCGACGCGTCGCCGGCCCTGCGCGTGCTGCAGAGCGCCCGCGACGAGTCCCACCGCTTCGCCAACGGCTTCAACCGCCGCCTGCGCAGCAAGCGCATCTCGCTGTCGCTGCTGGAGTCGGTGCACGGCATCGGCCGTGCCCGCAGCCGCCGCCTGCTGGAGGTGTTCGGCTCGGTGGAGGCGATGCTGGCCGAGTCGCCCCAGACGATCGCCTCGCGGGCCGGGATTACACGCGAAACTGCCGCCACACTCCTCGTCCACCTCGCGCAACAACGTGATACAGAAGAAGCTGCAGCAGCGGCTCGGTCAGCTCCTGGCTGAGGAGGCGGGCGCGGGCGTCGAACTCCGTCAGCAGGCGGTAGATCGGCTCCATCTCGGCATCGGAGTAACGGCGGTGCGCCTCCTGGTAGGTGCGCTGCAGGCGTTTGCCGGTAATGCGCAGCTTCTGCAGCGCGGCCGCCTGGGAGCTGCGTGCGGCCAGCAGCTCCTTGAGCTGCGTCAGGCGCTGAAACTGACTCAGCAGCACGCCGATGATCTGCACCGCATCGCCACGGCGTGACAGCAGCAGCGTGGTGAGCGTCTCCAGGCTGCCCTGCAGGTCGCGTTCCGCCACCCGGTCGAACAGGGAGAACACGGTCTCTTCCTTGCTGTGGTAGAGGTACTGCTCGATATCGGGCGCCGCGATGGCGGCGCCCGCCCCGAAGAAGCTGGCCAGGTTGCCGCACAGCGCCTCCAGCGCCGCGACGTCGGCCGGGACCAGCTCCAGAATCAGGGCGCAAGCCTCCGCATCGATACGTATCTCCCGGCTGCGGAAATAGTGCACCAGCCAGCCCTGCTTCTCGTTGTCGAACATCTCCCAGAAGATCCGGGTGCGTTGCTTGGGCACGGCACGGCTGAGGGCGGCCGGCAGGTCACGGGCCATGCCGCCGGTGGCGATGATCAGCGTGCTGGCGGGCGCCGGATCCTCGCAGTAGGCGACCAGCGCCGCAAGCTGGTTCCCCGCGCGCAGGTCCTGCGCCTCCTGCAGCAGCACGACCCGGTGGGCGACGAACAGCCCCGGCGTGCGCAGGGTCGCGACCAGGTCGATCAGGTCGGCGTCGTAGGGGAAGGCGCGCAGCATCTCGACCTCGCCGTGGCTGCCTTCCGCGGCGGCCACGATCTGCTCCACGAAGGCGCGCTTGCGGCCCGCCTCCGGACCGAGCAGCAGGTGTACGCCGCCGACCAGGCTGCCGCCGGACCCCGCCTGGCCGCGCGCCGAGCCCCGCGCCCGCGACCGGCCCGCCGCGCGCGGCGCACGCGCCGTACGCGCCGTACCCCGGCGTTCCGGCTCAGCCGCCACCGCAGCGCGGTGCCGGAGCGTCAATAGGCACGCTGCACCGCCCGCAGCCGGCCGAGGATCCTGAGGTTGCGGGTGAACATGACCGGGTAGGCGGGATTCTCGGCTTGCAGGCGGACCCGGTTGGCTTCCAGGAAGAACCGTTTGAGAGTCGCCTCCTCGCCGATCATCACCACCACGATGTCGCCGCTGGCGGCGTGCTGCTGGCGCCGGACGATGGCGATGTCGCCGTCGAGGATGCCGGCGTTCTGCATGCTGTCGCCCTTGACCCGCAGCGCGAAGTGCTCCCCGGACCCGAGCAGCTCTCCGGACATTGCCACCGTGCCCTCGGGACTGTCCTCCGCAAACACCGGCGTACCGGCCGCAACACTGCCCAGCAGTGGCACCCGCACCAGCTCCTGGAGCCGCTCCGGCGTGCCGTCGTCGAGCACCTCCATGGCCCGCGAACGGCCCTCGCTCCAACGCACGAAGCCCTTCTTGCGCAGTGCCTTGAGATGATCGTACGCGCCCCTCAGGGAGATCGCGAAGTGGCCGGCAAGCTCACGCACCGAGGGCGGGTACTTGTGCTGTTCAACGAACTGATTGATGAACTTCAGCACCTCGCGCTGGCGCATCGTCAAGCCTTTCATGGCTGCCCGCTCCGTCGCACGTCGGCCATTATGGTGATTGCGCCGGGATCCGCCAAGGGGTCACGTATCTTCGAAGCGGCGTGCGAACAACTCTTCCAGGGCGCCCACGGCGGCGCGTTCATCGCTGCCGTCGGCAATGATCTTGACCGTGGTCTGGTAGGTGGCACCCAACGTAATGATGCCCATGATGGACTTGCCGTTGACCCGTTCGTCTCCGCTCTCCAGGAATATGTCGCAGGAGAACGCGCTTGCAGTCTGTACCAGCTTGGCGGCAGGACGGGCATGGATACCCGCCCGATTGATAATGAGAACCTCGCGTTCGATCAAACGTTACCACTCCTCTATCGTTACCGCCCGCGGACGCCTGCTGTCCATCCAGCGAGTGACGTTGCGGTTGAACTCTGCGGCCGAATAGTAGCCCATGTGCTTGAGCCGTTCGTTCATCGCGGCGGTCTCGATGAGAATCCAGATGGGACGCCCGGGGCGTACCGGAATCAGCACCTCACGGATGTTGACGCCGAGAAATTCGACGGTATGCTCATCCAGGCCCACCCGGTCGTAGTCCGCGGCCGCGTCCCAATCCTCCAGCCGCACCACCAACTGTACGTTCTTGGAATCGAGGATGGCACCCACCCCGAACAGGTAGGAGATGTTGATGATGCCCAGGCCGCGGATCTCCATGTGGTGGCTGGCGACGTGGGTCCCGCTGCCGTACAGCACGTTGCCTACCAGACGCAGCTCGACCACGTCGTCGGCCACCAGCCGGTGACCGCGTTCCACCAGCGCCAGTGCGGCCTCGCTCTTGCCCACGCCGCTGGGGCCCTGGATCAGCACCCCCATGCCGAACACTTCGAGCATTACTCCGTGCACCTGCACCGAGGGCGCGAACATGAGTGCGAGCTGGCGCACCACGCGCAAGGTGAACTCGGCGGTGGTCAGCGAGGTCTGCAACACCGCGCGGCCGGCAGCTTCCGACAGGTTCAGAAAGTCGTCGGTGGGATCGATGCCATGGGTAAACACGCTGCAGGGCAGGTCATACGAGATCATCTGCCGCAACGACTCGGTAGCGCCCTCGGCCGCGAGCTTGCTCAGATAGGCGCTCTCGCCACGACCGAACACCTGGATGCGCTGGTAGGCGAAATTGTCGAAGAAGCCGCCCAGGGCGAGCCCGGGACGGTTCAGCTCGGGGCCGTGCAACGGTGCCGTCAACCCGCGCCGGCCACCGACGCAGGTCAACTCCAGCGCGTCGTGTTCCTTGAGGTCAAGTCGCAGCAGGTCGAGAACGGTTATGTTGCCGGCCATCGCTGTCCCGGAGCCGCACGGGGGCGTCAGCCGCGCGATGCAGCGCGGTGCGGGTCGCCGTGAGAAACCTGGGTGATCCTGTCCTTTTCCTTGGCCACCTTGGCCTGGATCTTGTCGAACAGCTTGTCGACCGCCTCGATAAGGTCGTAGCCGCTGACCTTGAGATGGGTGGTCGCACCCCACCGAAAGTGGAGCGAAGCCTCGGCATGAAACAGGCTGCGTTCGCGGGTGAGGGTCAGCGCCAGGTCGACCAGATACTCGCGCGCATAGGTGAAGCGTTGCAGGCGCCGGTCGATGTGCTGCCGCTGCTGCTTCCCGAGCTCGAAGTGAACCGCTTTTACCTGAAGTTGCATATCGTGGTATCTCCTCGTCTGTTCAGGTGCGTCGATAGGAGCTGTCGATATCCAGCTCCCGGCGATACTTTGTTACCGTACGGCGCGCGATCTTCACTCCCTTCTCGGCGAGGATCTCGGCGATACGGCTGTCGGATAATGGCTTCTTGCTGTCGGACAGTGGCTTTCCCGTGACGATCTCGCGCACCATCTCCTTGACGCCCGCTTTCGAAAAGCGGGAACCCTTGGACCCCGCCCCGGAAATCGAATTGGTGAAAAAGTAGCGCAGCTCGAAGACTCCGAACTCGGTCTGCACGTACTTGCCATTGGCCAGGCGCGACACGGTGGCCTCGTGAACCCCGACCTCGGCGGCGACATCCTTGAGCGTGAGCGGCACCAGGTACTTGGGTCCGCGGCGAAAGAACTCGCGCTGAACCTCCACCACCGCGCGCGTGACATTGAGCAGGGAGCGGTTGCGCTCATCGATGGTGCGCATGAACCAACGCGCATCCTGCAGGTTGTGATTGACGAACTTCCTCAGTTCGCGATCGGGGCTGCCGCGGCTCAACTCCTCGAAGAACCGGCTGACTCCCAGCACCGGGATCTGTTCGTCATTGAGCAGCAGGCGGAGCTCGCCGTCGACCTGCCGCACGATGACGTCGGGGCTCACGTAGCGCACCTGCTCGGAGCTGTAGTTGCGCCCGGGAATCGGGTCCAGCCCGCGCACGTAGTCGAGGATGGAGCGCACTTCCCGTTCCGAGATCGCCATGACGCGCGCGATCTCCCCGATCTTGCCGCGCTCCGCCAGGTCCATGTGGTTGCGCACCAGCTCGGCGCTGCCCGGCTCCGGATGCGGGTGCACGCGGATCTGGGCCAGCAACGAGTCGGTGAAGTCGCGGGTGCAGCAACCGGGTGGATCGAACCCCTGGATCAGCTCCATCAGCTTTCTCAGCCGTTCCGGCGGGGCAGCCCGATCCAGGGCTTCCGGCGCCTCCAGCATGAACCCGTTGTCGTCCAGGTTGCGGACCAGCAGCTCGCCGAGCAGGAACTCCTGTGCCGTGAGAGGCTGCAGCCGAAGTTGCCACAGCAGGTGCTCCTGCAGCGTCTCCGGCCGCGACAGGGCCCCCTCCAGGAATCCGCGCTTGGTGTCGTCGGAGCCGCCGCCGCTGCCGCCGTTCAGAAAGCCCGAATCGGAGGACTCGGCGAACACGCTCTCTTCCTCGCTGCCGTCCGGGGCCGCGTCCAGCGACGCGGTGGAGTTGTCCTCCAGCACCTCCAGCGCCGGATTGCGCTCCAGCTCCTCCTGGATGGTGACCTGCAGGTCCTGCAGCGGCATCGCCATCATGCGGATCGCCTGGTAGAGCTGCGGGGTCATTTTGAGACGCTGCTCCTGGCGCAGAACGGGCCGTTGCGACAACATGGCGTGCCCGCATGGTGGGTGAGGGGGCCCCGTTTGTCAACGAGAAACGGGTCTGGCGGAGGCGCCGGCGCCGCCCCCGCGCGGCGCCGCTGCCGTCAGCGGCGGGAGCCGCTGCGGCGTCCGCGCGGGCCGCCGCGCTGCTGCTGCGCCGCGGCGGCGCGGGCGCCTTCGGGAGCCGTGGTCCGGCGGCGCAGGGTGGTCACGCTGCGGGCACGGCCGTCGGGCGCCACGTCCAGCACCACGCCCTGCAATTCCAGCAGCCCCCACGCGTCGCGTGACTGCTCGTGCACCTGATTGACGAACTTGCGCGTCTCGACCGCGGGATCGAGTCCGCCGACGGAGTGCAGGCTGCCGGTGCGCCCGCAGTGGGTGATGGCCGCGGTGCCGCCCGGCAGGATCCGCGCGTCCGCCGACAGCGTGCGCACGTGAGTACCCAGGAGGGCGCTGGCCTTGCCGTCGAGGAAGATGCTCATGGCCACCTTCTCGGCGGTGGTGGTGGCATGAAAATCCACCAGCACGATGGGGGTCTGCTGCTTCACGCGCTCGATCAGGCCGCCCACCACTTCGAACGGATTGCGCAGGTGCACCCGGCTGAAGCCCGCCTGGCCCAGCAGCGAGATCACTCCTGCCGCGGGGCCGGGAGGCCGAATGGGTGCCGCCGGAGCGGACTTCGCGCTCGCGCTGCCCGATCGCCCCGGCTCCGCGGCCGGCGCGGGACGGTCGCCGCCGGAAGGCGGGGTGCCACCGGAAGGCGGGGTGCCACCGGAAGGAGGGGTGCCACCGGAAGGCGGGGTGCCGCCGGAAGGCGGGGTGCCACTGGAAGGCGGGGTGCCACTGGAAGGCGGGGTGCCGCCGGAAGGCGGGGTGCCACTGGAAGGCGGGGTGCCACTGGAAGGCGGGGTGCCGCCGGAAGGAGGGGTGCCACCGGAAGGAGGGGTGCCACCGGAAGGCGGGGTGGTGGCAGGGGCCGCCGGTTGCGCGTCTGCCGGCCGCTCACGGCGCCGCTCGCCACGCTGCGCCGGCGGCCGCGGGCGCGCCACCATCCAGCCCCTTCCCGGGTTGCCGTAAGGGTAATTCGCAGGCCGCAACAGGTAGCGCGCCTGGGCGATGTGGCCCACCATGTCGCGCTTGTAGTAGGCGAAGTCGCCGGTGGTGATGACGTCCACGCCCAGCTTGTGCAGGTAGATGGAATGCCCCTTGCCGAGCCCGAAGCCGCCGGTGGCGCCTTCCGCCGCCGCGATGGTGAGGTCGATGTCCAGTTCGCGCTTGAGACCGGGCAGCAGCGCCTTGATGCAGTATACGCCGGCGCCGCCCACCACTTCGCCAATGAACAGAATGCGCATCGGTTCCAGCATAACAGAGCCGGCGCACCCGGTCTGCTGGACCGGCAGCGCCCGCGGAGAGTACCGTCGGCGGCAGAAGCACCGGCAGCCGCTGGTACCCATGCCGTGCTTCGCCAATCGTCGTGCTAGCGCGTGTCCTTGAAGTCCTGTTGGTGGCCCTGAAACTGGGCGTTACCTCGTTCGGCGGGCCGGTCGCCCACATCGGCTACTTCCGCGACGAGTACGTGACCCGGCGGCGGTGGCTGGACGAACGCTCCTACGCCGACCTGGTCGCGCTGTGCCAGTTGCTGCCTGGCCCGGCCAGCAGCCAGGTCGGCATTGCCGTAGGGATGACGCGCGCCGGCATCGGCGGCGGCGTGGCCGCGTGGCTCGGCTTCACGCTGCCCTCCGCGGCGCTCCTGATCCTGTTCGGCTACGGCGTGGCAAGCTTCGAGCCGCTGGTGACGAGCGCCCTGCTGCGCGGCCTCAAGGTGGTGGCGGCGGCCGTGGTCGCGTTCGCGGTCTACGGCATGGCACAGACTCTGGCCCCGGACCGGCGCCGCGCGACCATCGCCGTGCTGGCGGCGATCGGGATGCTGTTCTGGCGCACGCCGCTGGCGCAGGTGCTGGTCATCGTCGTTGCCGGGGGCGCCGGCTGGATGTTGCTGCGGGACACCGTGCAGGAGTCCGGAGCCGCGCCTCGCAACGCTTCCGTAGGCGTTCTCAGGAGCGTGGTCTGCCTCGCCCTGTTCCTGCTGCTGCTGCTGGGGCTGCCGCTTGCCCGGCAGCTCACGGACAGCGTCTGGCTCGGCGTGTTCGACGCCTTCTACCGCGCGGGGGCGCTGGTGTTCGGAGGCGGACACGTGGTCCTGCCCCTGCTGCAGGCGGAGGTGGTGCCGGTCGGATGGGTGAGCGGCGACCAGTTCATCGCCGGCTACGGCGCGGCGCAGGCCGTCCCCGGACCGTTGTTCACCTTTTCCGCCTACCTGGGAACGGTGATGGCGGGACCCACGGGCGGCTGGCGCGGCGGCCTGCTTGCCCTCGGGGCGATCTTCCTGCCCTCGTTTCTGCTGGTGATCGGCATCCTGCCGCTGTGGGATCGGCTGCGTTCGGTCGGGCGCTTCCGCGCCGCGGTCGCGGGCGTCAACGCGGCGGTCGTGGGGCTGCTGCTCGCCGCGCTGTACGACCCGGTATGGATCACGGCGCTGCACGCTCCGGGCGACGTGGCGCTGGGCCTGGCCGCGTTCGGCATGCTGGCCTGGTGGAAGCTGCCGCCGTGGCTGGTGGTGCTGCTCGGCGCCGCCGCCGGCGCCGCACTCGGATCGCTTTAGCCGCGTCTACTCGCAGCGGGCGCGCGTCGACGGATCGGTGAGTCCAGCATCGCCTGCAGTCGCCGGCGTCCGCCCGTCCTTCGCGCAGCCTGCGGTACTCGGCAAGGTAGTCTGAAAGCGGGGGAGGCCGATGGCGTGACGTCGCTCGTTGCAGCGAAGGCTCACCAGGGCCATCCCATGCTGAACGACGCCTGCCTGACCGCTAGCACACTGCTCGAATGCACCACGACGTCTGAATCCCGTGTGGGCGAGCGGCGATGATGGCCCCGGCGCCTGCCAGATCGCCGCCGCCTTCAGGGTGCGTGCGTTCGTTAGCTGTACGATGTGTCCAGGAATGGGTGGGTTGCCGCCCACCGACAACGCGCCGGTCTCCGCCGATGCGTTGCTGCCACGCCGGCGCCGCGGTGCAGGATTCGCAGGATTCTGCAAAAAGTGCTAAAAAAGTGCGCCGAGTACTTGACGGGTTTGGCGCTGCTCGTGACGGTCTCCTGCCGCACGTTCCGGCCCCTCCGCCCCTTCGAACATCTCGCCACGACCTCCAGGACCGTCAGCACCCCGCCAGCGCCGGCCTAAGCCCTTCCCGGTGCCCGTCCCGGGACTTGCCTAAACCTGGCATTTCTCAACCATGTTTATATTTACGCCATGGCTACCGCGACCGCTTCGGGCTTCTCCTCCTCGCTCTCCGGGCTCCCCGACCAGGTGCTGCTGGCGCATACCAGGTCCCTCGTCCTGCACGAGCAGGCGCTGCAACTCGCCGTCCTCGACCACCTGCGCGAGATCCACGCCCGCCACCTCCACCTGCGCCGCGGGTTCTCCAGCCTGTTCGACTACGCCATTATCGCTCTTATTTATAAGTACGATAATAGTTTACTCATTACTCCAGTATCCCGTTATTGCTCTCGCAACCCCTTGGTGGTATCCGATCATCCTTTGACTTCCTTCGGTCTTGCGCCGAGACGCGAGCGGAGCCGGTCATCGTGACTGTGAACGGCGTCAACCGCGGCTCCGCCACCGCCGTACCCATTGCCCTCACCTTCTCGCACGCGATTGGGACACCGTCAAGACGGCAGGAACTGAGCGTTCCGACGTGACGCTGAGCCAAGCGGCGTGGCTTGAACAATTCTATTCCGGCAGCGACGATGTTCCGCGACTGGCGCCGGTGCCACAGACGCTCAGCGTGAGGTTGCCGTGCACGCGCTCGCCCACATGAACCCGAACAGCATCCAGGCGGGCCTACTTCGCGAACCGGCTAGTCCGAGCGGCGGCGAAAGCTGATGGATGCAGCCACTATCCTGCCGCAGCAGAAGGGTCTGTCACTCACGGCGGACGAGTTGACTGCACGGTCTGAACGTACGTGCTTGCTGTGATCGTGGCCAACTTGGCGTGAGACGGTGTACCTGAGTGCCGGGCTTCACGTCCAGCGGCGCCACGCTCCCGCCGCGGTCCCGGTACCGGAACCAACGCCGCGGCCGCACCACCTCCTCGCCGAAGCGGTTGATGAACCGCAGGTTGCGCACCCGCTCAAAGACTGTGACCTCTCCGCCGACGCTGATCTGGTTGACGCAGGTTGGCTCGTCGAGACAGGCTAACTCCTGCACCATCGCGTCGCCGATCCAGTTCACCATCTCCAGGAGCTTGGCCTCTGCGTCCTGGAGCCCAAGCCCGCCGGCCGTTGATGCCTCCCTGCAGTTCCTCGACTAGACCCTCGGCCACTGCTGTAAGTTCTTGTGTATCCATGGTCTACCTCCCTATGATGTGGTGTTCTGGCGTAGGTAGAAGGATTTGCTACCGCCCTTAGCGTTCGCACCCGTTTGGGTCGATGACTTGACGATTCCAACTGCTCATGATATACGATGCTCGTGTCCACGGCGGCGGCGCGAGAGAAAGAGAATGGGACGTTATCGAACAGGCAACTCGACTTGGGCGTGCACGTTCCAGAACAGTACTATTGCCGAACCGACCAGGGGAGCGTAGCAGGCGTGCTCCTTCAGGACGCTGCGGGAGCGTTGAGTTTGCTACCGTCCGGTGCCTTCAACGTAGCTCTGACGTCCCCTCCCTACTACTGGGTACGCGACTACGGGTACGAGGAGCAGATCGGACACGAGCAATCGGTGGACGAGTACATCAACGCGCTCATGGAGGTATTCGACGAGGTGTTTCGGACGCTGCATCCGGAGGGGTGCTTCTTCCTAAACATAGGCGACACCTACTACTCGGGGAACGGGCAGCCACATGGTTCCGACCCCAAATGCTCCTCCAGGAACTTCCTGCGCCAGAAGGTACGGGCGGTGGATGTGAGCGGCTGGGACATCCCAAAGAAGTCGCTGATCGGGATACCATGGAAGGTCGCCTTCGCCATGCAGGATCGAGGCTGGACTCTGCGGAGTTCGATCATCTGGAACCGATGCAATGCCTTTGTGGAGCCGACGGCGCGCGACCGACCGCACCGTCAGTATGAGTTCATCTTCCTGTTTTCGAAGGCCCGGTTCTACTCATTTGACCGGTCCGAACTGGTAGAGGAGGACGTCTGGAACATCCCGATTGAGCGTTTTCGGAAGGCTAACCACAACGCTGCCTTTCCAAGCGAACTCGTAAGGCGCTGCATCCACCTAGGGAGTCCTGTCGGTGGACATGTGCTCGACCCTTTCGTCGGAAGCGGCACCACCATCTTCACAGCCCTCGAACACGGACGGAACGTGGTAGGAATCGACTTGAGCAAACAGTACGTTCAGTACATCCAAGGACGATTGCGCCAAGCCGGCCATGAGACGATCAGCTGCGATACGATGAAGGCCACGCTATCGACACCGTCTCCACTGTGGGATGAGTGGGCCGGCAACGTGGAGAACCTCCGTAAGAAAGTCATCGACAAATCCTGACCATGCGGTACTTCCCGCTGAGCTTCATCAGTTCAGCAATCGTCCACCTGTCGAGTTATAGCGCCAACTGGCTGATCCCGCCGTTCGTATTCGCGGCAAACGATGTCGATATGAGCGACGTCGTCGACATGTCCAAGAAGCACGGAACCGATCGGTTTCTCGACAAATACTTTAGCGGCGACCTGCTTGGCATTCGTCCCTATCCGTCCGGTAACAATCTATTGCGGCCGATCATGAGGGGAAGCAGAGGAATCGACTCGGACCTGTTGATTCACCAGGACACCAAGTTATGGGGGAACATCTTCTCCTCTCGTGGTTACCGCGAGATGCGACAACGTGGGGAGATAGACGGTGAGGGATCGATCATCCGACTAACGGAGTCCTTTCAACCGAAGTTCGAGCGGGAGATTCCAGAATCGTTCCGATTCGAATACTTTATGACATGGTTGTTTGCCTTCACGGGTTTTCCTGATAACATTATGGGCTGGGCGGCTCTGATGGAAGAGCTGCTCCATAACCACCTAAAGATAGACCATTTCGCACCTCCATACCGTCAACGGTTCACGCTATCCGATGTTCCGCCAGCCTGGCCCAGGAGCTGGCGACAAAGGATGGCCAATAGCAGAATCATTCAGCAACTCGCACCCGCTCTCAATCGAACACTGCGGGGGGAGAACAATATAACCAGCGACACCCGGGACAGTCCTCCATCGGCTGAAAGCGCACCCTTACTCCCAGACGATAACGAAGCGTTGGTGACTATCCGGAAGTCAATATCGGATCAGTCCAGCTTCGCGTTTCTCCTGACTGGTCCGCCAGGTACTGGCAAGACGAGAACGGCCCGACAACTGGCCAGGAAGCTGACGGATGACGACAGTGATCGATCCTTGTTCTTGCAGTTCCATCCCGGATTCAATTACGACGATTTCATAGAGGGTTTCCGCCCAAAGGCGACACGATCTGGGATTCTCTATGAGGTGGACCGCCGGCTGTTCCTCTCGTTCGCCCTAAAGGCAACCAACGATAGCGACCGGATATATGTGGCGGTGATCGATGAGCTAAACCGCGGGGATGTAGCCGGAGTGTTCGGCGAAATACTCACGTACATCGAACCGGACTACCGAGGCGTGTCCTTCACGCTGCCGTTCTCGGGAACCAAGCAGACGCTGCCAAAGAACCTCGTGCTGATTGCTACCGCGAATCCGTACGACCGATCCGTGACCGAGATTGACGACTCCTTGCTGCGCAGATTCTGGGTGATAGATATACAGCCGGACCGAATGCTGTTGCAGGCACACTTGAAAGAAAATGGCGTGCAGGACGGCGTGATTCGTCGGACGTTACGGCTGTTCGAGATTCTGAACGAACGGCTGCCGCACGGATTTGGCCACACGTCCTTCCTGAATGTCAGGAGCGTTGATGACCTTGCGTCGGTCTGGCTAGGGCGGATCCGGATGACCCTACGTCGCTCTATTGCGTACGACCGTGCGTTTTATCAGGAGGCGGAGGCGGAGATCGAACAGCTACTGGAGACCAGCAGAGACGAAGGGACAGACGAAAGCGGTTCCACGTCCTGATGGCCGACCGTACCATCGAACTATTCGAATACGAGAGCAAGGTTTTCGGCCGGGACGAGTTCCGAGGTCCCGATGGAACCAGCTTGATCCTACCAGAAGCCCGCAAGCTGGGCGCGATAGAACTTCGCGATACCTACGCTGGAATAACCCTGATGGCCAGAGGAGTCTCTGGATACTTACGGCTGACCACTCAGCTATCACTACAGATCAACCCTCGATTCCCTATCGAAAACCTATGGCGAATGATGCTCTGGACGGACGAGCGGTACCGTCGGATGCTGCCTATTGTCCGATCGTACGCCCGCCAGGTTGACGGACCGCCTCATCTGTTGCTCGTCCGGAGCTTCTGCCATTTTCTACGATCGATACTGCGAGACGGTCTATGGCGTGCTTACCTGCCAGAGGAAGTCGAGGGGCATTTCAAGCCGAGGATCCGCTTCGGCAGGACCGTGAGCCGGTTCCTGTCGAAGGGCGATCAGAACAACGTTGTTCGCGCGGAATACATACTGTCAAACCGACTGGACGCAAACTACGCGCTCAAGGCGGCCTGCCAGAAATTCCTGCGCATCATCCCGATGAATCGTGATTGGGAACAAGAAAGGCTCGATCTTCATGAAGCGCTGAACCTCCTGGCACGAGTACCGGTCAGAGAACCACTATTTGGCCACCGCGAAATGACCCGTGGAATACCGTCCTGGCTAAGAGACGGGTATTCTAAAGCCCTCGCGGTCTACTCGCTCTATAGGGGAAACACAGGTGCCGGGTTCCAGCATGAGCTTCCTGGTATGGACATGCCGTCCTTCCTGTTCAAGCTCGACGAGATATTTGAACAGTTCGTCAGGAACTCCCTGCGAGCCAATGTGGATGGCGCCGAGGTGGTCGACGGGAACCAACGACGAATACGCCTATTCTGGACAGGCAGCGATCTTGAGGTATCTCCTGACATCATACTCCGAATCGATGGACGGACGGCCGCGATCATCGAGGTGAAATATAAACCGAAGATTAGCGAGGCCGATCGGTATCAGACGATCGCCTACACGGTCGCCGCGGATGCCCCGATAGGGATATTGGTGTCGCCAGCGACCTCGGGCCACGACGGGTTGGACTACTTGGGGTCAGTGTCGGGACAACGCTTCTACCACTACCGGCTAGACGTTAGCACCGACCTCGATGTCAGTACGGGCAGAATGGCCAGGGAGATTATGCTAGAGTGTGATGGCATGCAAAACGCGAGCTCATGAGGGATGTGCGGATCTGACGGTAGTGCATCAGTTTGAAACCTGCTAATCTCAGACTGCAACAGCTTGACAGCGCGGTGCCGACGCTGTACACCCACAGTATGATCGGACCGAACGAGGAGAAGCGTCCAGGTGACGTGATCGCCAACGCGGTGCACGTCGCGAAGATCGCCACCGGCGAGATCGAGAAAGAGTACGTTGACCAAGCGAAGCGCGCCGGCGCTCGCAAGGGCGGAAACGCCAGGACCAACAGCCTGACGCCGGAGCAGCGGCATGAGATAGCGAAGAAGGCCGCAGCCGCCCGGTGGCGCGACCGCACCTGATGCCAACGCCCAATTGGGCGAACCAGACGATATGGACCGGCGACAACCTGCTGATCATGCGCGGCATGAACTCGGCGTGCGTGGACCTGATCTACTTGGACCCGCCGTTCAACTCCAAGGCGAACTACGCGGCGCCCATCGGCTCCAAGGCGGCCGGTGCCGAGTTCAAGGACACATGGACGCTGCGCGACGTGGACGCCGAGTGGATCAACCTCATCGAGGCCAAGCACCCGGCACTGCACCGCGTCCTACTAGCCGCCATGACAAAGAGCGACAAGTCGTACTTGGTCTACATGGCAGTAAGGCTGCTGGAGATGCATCGCATCCTAAAGCCAACGGGCAGCATCTACCTGCACTGCGACCCGACCATGAGCCACTACCTGAAAGTGCTCATGGACGCAATCTTCGGGCGCGCGCAGTTCCGAAACGAGGTTATCTGGAAACGTCGGCATGGATCGGCAAGTCATGTCCACGGCGGCAAGCGGTTCGGGGTCAACAACGACAGCATTCTGTTTTACGTGGCGTCAGAACAAGCAGCATTCAGCCCTCAGTACACTTTTGACGACCCGGAATACCAGGAATATATCGACAAGTTCTTCACAAAGACGACGGACGACGGGAGGCGCTATGCGACCGACAATTTGGCCAATCCGGCCTCGCGTCCGAATCTCATGTACGACTACAAGGGCTATCCGCACCCGAAGAACGGATGGGCCATATCGCGCGAAAAAATGGAGGCTTGGGAAGCCGAAGGCCGGTTAGAGTTTCCCAACAGCCCAGGTGGCCGTATCCGTAGGCGCCGCTTTCTCGACGAACTCCGGGGCAAGCCCGTACAGTCAGTGTGGGTGGATATCAAGGGGATCGGGGCACACGCCACCGAAAGGCTCGGATACCCTACTCAAAAGCCGCTGGCTTTACTGCGGCGCTTAATCAGTGCCAGTAGCGATCTGGGTGACGTGGTGTTGGACCCGTTCTGTGGGTGTGCTACTGCCTGTATAGCGGCCGAGGAGCTCGGCCGGGACTGGGTTGGTATCGACATTAGCCCGAAAGCCGCCCAACTGGTACAGCGGCGCATGCGCGACGAGCTGGGTATGTTCTACCAGGGCGCGCACCGCACGGACATCCCCTCGCGCACCGACCTAGGCAAGCTCGCTCCGTACCGATCTCACGCCAAGATGCTCTACGGTGAGCAATCCGGGAACTGCGCTGGGTGCGGTGAGCACTTCGAGGCGCGACACCTGGAAGTGGACCACATCATCAGTCGGCGCAAGGGCGGCACCGACCATATCGACAACCTTCAGCTACTATGCGGCTCCTGCAACCGGATCAAGGGGCACCGCGGCATGGAGTACCTGCGCGTCAAACTGCAACTTGCCGGTTGACGCGCAGGTCGCAGTCTTCGATGCGGCGAGCTTGTTTGCCCTTCTGGAGCGGAGCGCCGCACTGGCTTCTGCTTCCCACGTCCCCCCTACAGACACACTCTTCGTTTCTACTGCCACGATGGAATCAAGGGAGTTGGCCGAGGCGGCGGCACTGAACGGAAAGCCGACGACCAACGGCCTCTGGGTTCTCCGGCGAAACCTGTACGGCCGTTAGTGGTTTCTTTGGTGTCGGCAGATCAGAATCTTCGATGAACGACAAATGAGGCGGCTATTGGATTAGGTTTGTCCTGTCTCTATACAGGACAAGATCGAGTGCCCCTGTGGAAACCTTGGCGCTTCCAAGCTGATTCCTCATGCTCACGATTAGTTCCCGGAATAGGATCATTCCGTCTCTAGTGAAGAGGTACGGAATCTCTCCGTCATACTGCCCGATTCCTTCCTCGAAGGTTCCCAGACTACTCACGACATCTTTGTCCGCGAACGCAGCAATCTGCGGTATGGCCGGAAGTCTTTTTTTAGGATCGTCGGAGACGGCAGTCAAGTACGCTTGAAACGCTGTCGCCGCCATCTCAATACGTTTCTCCTGAACGATCTGTCTGCTCACGAACAGGTTGGTAACAACGGTTCCGATAAGCGCACCCAATAGAGCAGAGACAAGCGGTGGCCACCAAGGCGCCGCAGCCACACTCACGTATTCCGTCCTAGCCAAGACTGAAACCAAACCGTAGTGAGCAAGCTCGTCATGACGATACACATACACCGACACCTCATTACTGGACCTCCTGTCAGTGGGTCACCTAATCCGGGAGCGGGAAAGCCAGCATCTCGCACGACTGCCGAGAGACCCTGTATCTGAATCGCTCAGAGCCGCAATTTCGCGGTGCGTCACACCGCGTGGTGCGGTGCCCGTTGGTGTGCGCTCATGCGTGGGCGCAACGCGGCGCGTTCGCGCGGGGTGCGGCCAAGCCGCGGCCAGCACTTCTCCCCCGCCACGTTCTACCGCCTCAATCATACGGAAAGGAGAATTCTGTGAGTGCCCTCAAAGAGGGACCTTCGTTTGGTCGGCCAGTCTGATTCTGAGTCCGCTGATCGCGACACATTTACGTTCATATCAAACTCCTGCGTAAATGTCAACCTTCCCTACAATTCTTTACAACAAAACGAATAAAGCGTCCATAACAAACCGCCCACAAAATGTCAACATGTCGCTCGCACTGTCGCTTCATATATACATGTATATATGACCGTGCTGTCTCGCCGTAAAGCCCCAGGGAGTAACAATTTACTGGATTTCGTTCAGAAAGAGCTACAATTCCCGATGAACTTGGCTCACGTGGCAGACCGCCCGTTTGTTCTGACCGAGCACGGCGCGCTGTTGGTACGAAATAACGACGGCGTGTACCGTCCAACCTCTGGTTGTATTCGACCCCGCCGGGAGTGGGCGATGGATCGACGTGGTTATGCGGGTATCCGGGACGTACGACCTGTTGACCGCGTGGTGATTGGCCCGCCGCAGTAGGCGAAGGCCGATCACCGACAAGTGGACCCTTACCGCCGAGGATAGCGTCGCCGCAAGTGAAGCCCGTATCCACCAGCAAGACCGGATTGGCCGGCCGCATCGTCAGGCCGGCCGGAGCCGAGAGCGACAGAAACCGCCTTAACGGAAGTGAGTGGCTGGGCAGCGCGCCCATCGTCCGTGCCTCCTTGCGGGCGGGCTACCTGGGTAGGGCGTCACGACGATGCCGGGCGGTAGGCGGTGCCGTCGGACGGGTGTCGTTGAGCCAGGGCCAGCCCCCACCCTTGACCAGCCAAGCAAAGGCGAAGGGCAAAATCGTAAGCACCTCGGAGATGGTCACCGCACAAGCAACCCATCGCTCCGCGTGTTCGCGCTGCCAACTGAGGACAATTGATGCGAGTAGCCCCCGGACCATGATCCACAAGCATACTTTGTAGACTCTGTTGCGTGTTTGCTTCTTTCCCACACGCTCGCTTCCCTGCTGAAACTGGCAGGTGAAGTAACACATGAGCGCCATCGTTACCACGGCGCTGACGGCGTGAATCCCGTTGAGTAATGAAAAAGAGTCGTCACTGTGTTCGCGCGGGGGAAACATCCCTACGCAGATCGCCGCGACGCCCGCCAGACTGCTGATCCAATCCTCGTGTCGGGCCTCGGGGTATCCTTTGTACGCCACTAGTCCGAGGCCGATGGCGACCATGAATCCTGCGAACAGCAGGGCCAGCGGCGTGTGGTAGTAAGAGCTGAGTGCGTAGGGTATCGGCACTCTGAAGCGCCACATCCCTACGCTCATCCGGTTCTCCCGGTCGGCCGGCGGGGTCTAAGTGTGGTGGGCCGACCGCACCGTTTCATTGGGGACCTCTTCATTGGGGACCTCACCGGAAAAGGGCCAAAGAGTCAATTGACCGCCCACCCGGCAGTCCGAGGATGCAAACTCTTACGGAGCCACGACTTACAGATAACGCATCTTCATGTCACGGACGTAAACCTACTCCGACAGATTGACATTTTCGGCTCTGCGTGATAGAGCCTCGCCAAGAGAAACACAATGAGCCCCAACAATCGAAGCTCCAAGGGACCCGGCCGGGCATACCGGAAGGGCATCTCGTTGATTGAGCTCGCCAGGATGTTCCCGGACGATGCGGCCGCGGAACGCTGGTTCAGCAAGGGCCGTTGGCCTGACGGCCCCCGCTGCCCCCACTGCCACAAGACCGAGACGGTCAAGCGGCGCACCCACCCCAGCATGCCGTACCACTGCAGCAAGTGCCGGCGGTTCTTCAGCGTGAAGGTCGGGACCGTCATGGAGAACAGCAACCTCGGGCTCCAGAAGTGGGCGTTCGCGGTGTACCTGATGGCGACGAACCTGAAGGGCACGAGCAGCATGCACCTCCACCGGGATCTGGGGATCACCCAGAAGTCCGCCTGGTTCATGGCGATGAGGATCCGTGCCTGCTGGGAGCAGGGGCGCTCGCTGTTCGATGGACCGGTCGAGGTGGACGAGGCGTGGTTCGGTGGCCGGGAGGCCAACAGCACGCCAGCAAGCGCCTCGGATCGGACTGGCGTACCGGCAAGACCGTCGTGGCCGCCGCCCGCGATCAGGCGACCGGGCAGATCACCGCCAAGGTGGTGCCGGACACGCCCCCGTGGGTACTGCAGAACTTCGTGATGGACACGGCCGAGACGACCGCCGAGGTATTCACGGACGACAACCCCAGCTACAAGCGGCTCATGTACCTGCATCGTACG
Organism: Spirochaetia bacterium; assembly: GCA_965203905.1. Classification (GTDB taxonomy): domain Bacteria; phylum Spirochaetota; class Spirochaetia; order SZUA-6; family Bin103; genus Bin103. The sequence goes on from CBDBDQ010000005.1 coordinate 1,903,870, forward strand.
GTACGGCACAGCGTCGGGGAGTACGTGAATGAGCAGGCGCACGTCAACGGCGTGGAGTCGTTCTGGTCGATGCTCAAGCGGGGCTACTACGGCACGCATCACCGGATGAGCCCGGCGCACCTACAGCGTTACGTGGACGAGTTCGCGGGCCGGCACAACCAGCGTGATGCGGACACCGAGGTCCAGATGCTCGGCATGGTGCTGGGGATGGTGGGGAAGCGGCTCCGCTACCGTGACGTCGCCGTCGGAAAGGCCGCTGGCAACATTCGGGCGGCTCAGTAGCGATCGATGCTCGACACTCTACTTGTTGGCTTCCAAGCGATTATTACGATGATCTTCATCGGGATATTCATCCTCCTGGCTTTCCCGAGTGCAGCCGTAGCCGTTTGGATTCTCAACCTTTTCTCGTTCGTGATCCCCACCATCATGGGGATGATGACCATAGGGGTCGAGGACGAGATGCTCAGCGCAGCTATCTTCGGAGCAACCTTCCCTCTCACCTTATTCCTGTGGATCTCCGCCGTCGTGGCGACCCGCAACAAGCATCAGGCTGATCTCCGCCGAGAAAGACACAGGGCTCAGGCCGAGGCGCTGACAAGATTATCGTCATGAGCGAAAGTGTCAAGCTGATTGACAAATATCGCACCCTCCTGTTAGGCTAATCCCTGGAACCGATCAGACCGCACTGGTGTCCCCGCATGTCGGGTCACCCGCGCGGAATACAACAGCCCCTCGTGTGCGGTACGGGAGTAGCTACCCAGACCCGCCGGGTGAATACGTGCGGTACGCACCAACCCTAAGGGACACCTATCGGTCGGGCAGATTCAAGACGGCCCGGCTCCTTGCCGGGCACAACGGCTGAACGATCGGACGGTCCAACCACCTGTTGATCTTCCGCCTACATGAGGACGAGGAACTGCTGGACTACATCGTGGGGATGCGTCCCGAGGACAACCGTAGTACCGTCCTGATGGCGACCAACGAGCGGCTCTTCCGGTTCACCAAGAAGTTCCTGGGGGACGAGGTTGAGGAGTTCCCCTACGGGAACATCACGTCGATCGTGCTGGACCGGAAGGCCCTGACGGGCTACACCGTCACGGTGGTGGCGGCCGGCATCGCGGTCCAGATCAAGATGGTTCAGCCGAGCGATGAGCCGGAGGATATGGTGAGGGAGGTGCGGCGACGTATAGCCGCGTAGACTGATGATTGACTTGACAACCACATACGGTCCACATAATAGTGGGTCCTGTCGTGAAACCGATGTTCGTTCGTAAGAAGTTGAGCCTCGTGCTCCTCTTGGTGTTCGTCGGCATGGCCACCGGGTTCGCCCAAAAGCTTTCCCTCGAATCGGAGATGGCTCGATTCTACGGGGAGGTGTGGCAGAGTCACGTCGTGGGTATGATGGAGGTTCTGATCCTTCTGGACGGCTCGTACATATACATGAATGAGCCTCCGCAGTATTCACAACAGGACGGCCAATCTGTCCGTCCCCATGTGGAACAGGGGACGTGGAGCTTAGAGGTCTTTGTGGAGATCACACAGCCGTCCGTCGTCAGGTTCTACACGCTCCACTTCGTACCCGAGGCTGATGGGGAGAAATGGTCACGGGCGGCTAAAGCCGATAGGGGAACCCTCTGTCTCGGTATAACCGGTGGTAGATGTCTTCGGATGGTTGCCCAGATTCCGTAGATCAGGTCGTCAAGATTCTTGTTTCGTCCGAGTCTGATAGGTCGATTTTGAAATTACGGCCTTGGCTCCCGCTACCCGTCCTGATACGCTTGGTGACATGCCATGCCGGAGCAGGACTGCCCGGATCGCGAACAGGTCATCCAGATGCTACGGAAGGGCCGGTCGGGGCCGGGGCTGCAGGTCAAGCGTGCGCGTAGCTAGGTTCCATCGGGCCGCTTGGTCGGTGTAGACTCGGGACCATGCGCCCCAGATTTTTCCTCGAGGCCGAGACGTCCGCCATTCTCTGCACCTTCCTGGCGTGGTCCCCCATTATTCTTTACATGCCTTAACTAGTCGGTCTCCCTACGGTAGTGCGTCAGCCGAGTCATCCGGTACACGAGGCGGTCCAGGGCGGCGCATCCTTTGGGGGTGATGCGGTACTCGCCCTGCTGCTCCAGATGTTCCACCAGACCCTCCTGCTTCAGCTTGTCCGTTATACCATAGGTAGCTGCTAAGCTGTAGCCAGTTTGTCGCATGCGGGCCATCACTTCCGTGGGTCCAGCTGGCTTTCGGTCCGAGAGCGCCTGCAGAAAACCCCAGTAGTTGGCTTCCAACTGTACCGAACTACTCATGCGGAATCCGTATCACGAACAGACGATTACGTCAATTCCATGATAGGGTACGGGCCGCAAATCACCCAGCAGTAAGTACTTGTCACTTTTCGCGGGACCCGATATGCTTTGTCGGTATGTCAGGAGAACCAGAACGGAAGCCACGCGGCCGGCACCGCAAGCACCGCTGGCCGGAGCCGATCGACGCTGATCCGGAGGACATCATGCGGGCGTTGGTCCGGACGCCCCGGAAGCTGGTAGAGCGGGAGCTGGATAACCAAGACGTGATTCGCGACACGGAATTGGATGACCAGCAGGACGAGGGCACCAGCAACCCTCCCTAAGCGCTCAATTTCGTCCTTCGCTGTTTACGACCATATATAATTTCCCGTCGATTCGGCGATTCGGCCAGGTTGCGCCCGGTCAGAGAGTCTTGAAGTACTCAGTCTGATAGAGTACGACCCGTGCATCGCTTTAACTTCCTGAGACTGGCCGCCGTCCTGGTAACGGCTGCCGTGGCTTTCGTCGCCTGCGCCCACGGTCCAGGTACTCTTGAACTGCGAGGGCCTGAAGAACCATCTGGGCCCGCGGGCCCGCCTGACACCGCCCCAGCCTTCGCCGTCACGGTAGCCGATCAGACCTTCACAGAGGGCGAGCCAATCAGCCCGCTGACGCTACCCGAGGCCAGCGGCGGCAATGGACCCTTGTCTTATCCCTGGCGCCCACGGTTCCGGGCCTGACGTTCGCCGCGGCCACGCGCACGCTGAGCGGGACGCCCACCATGGCCGGAAGCTATAACGTCGAGTACAGGGTAGAGGATGGCGACGCCAACACGGCTGCCAGCGACGCTGCGACGCTTACCTTCACGGTCACGGTGGAGGAAGCGCCAGAGCCCGATACCGCGCCCAGCTTTGGCAGCCAGACGGTGCCGAACCAGAGCTACACGGTAGGCGTGGCGATCGGCGCCCTAGTGCTGCCCCAGGCCACCGGCGGCAACGGATCCCTGAGCTACTCTCTGACGCCCTCGGTTCCGGGGCTCACGTTCGACCAGAACAGCCGCACGCTGACTGGCACGCCGACCACCGCCGGGACCCATCTCGTCCAATACCGAGTAGAGGATGGAGACAGCAACACGGCCGCCAGCGACGCTGCGACGCTCACCTTCACGATCACAGTGCAGGAACCGCCCACGCCATACGTGGGCTGCTCGTCAGACGCGGAGACGTGGCGCGGGTTGAGGGTCTGCAGCGAACGTTCGCGGGAAGGGTACGACCGCGACGACTACGGGACCGGCTACAGGAGTCTGGAGGACGAGATCATCGCGGCGTTGCCGGCAACCATGAAGGCTGACGGCAAGGTCTACACGCCCTACTCCTGCATCGCGTTCGACATCACGTCGAGCGGGACCGCCGCCACCGACATTGAGCATGTCGTCGCGCTGGCGGAGGCGCACGACAGCGGGATCGCTGACGATCAGCGCCGAGACATCGCCAGCGACCTCGACAACCTCACAATCGCGGATCCGACCGTGAACCGCTCGCAGAAAGGCGCGCGGGACGCCGCCGAGTGGATGCCGACCCACCACGGCGCATGGTTCGCCGAGCGGGTCATCCAGGTGAAGTTGGAATATGGGTTGACGGTCGACCCGGATGAGCGGGACGCGCTGGCGGCACTACTCGCGGGCGGAGGAGCGCAGACTGATGGCTATTGACTACGCCGCGGTCGCAAACGACCAAGCGCGGCTCAAAAGAACCGCTACAAACAGCATCCGTACGCTCGCGCGTCTCTACGCTGATCGAGCACACTTTATATTTGAGTTATTGCAGAACGCTGAGGATGCACTCCGTCGGCGCCCCGCCGCTTGGAGCGGACCGCACACGGTGAAATTCCAGCTTTGCTCACAATCCCTCCGTGTCAGCCATTACGGCGAACCCTTCAATAATCGTGATGTGGAGAACATCTGCAGTGTCGGAGAAACAGAAAAGGAGCTTACTGACATCGGGAAGTTCGGTATTGGCTTCAAGTCGGTCTACGCGTTCACGGATCGTCCGACGATTCATTCCGGGCCAGAGGACTTCGCCATAGAGGACTTTGTTCGACCCACTGCCGCCCCCCGCATCGACCGCGACCCAGGCGAGACAGCCATCATAATACCCGTTCCGGTGACGGACGAGTTGGCTCATCCCGAGATCGCTCGCGGACTTGGCAGCCTTGGCGCCTCGACACTACTATTCCTACGCGAGATCGAAGGGATCCACTGGAACGTGGAGAGCGGTCGGTCGGGGCTCTACCTTCGGGATTCAAAGGAGATCACGCCCGGCGTTCGCGCCGTGACCGTGATGGGTAAGGAAGACACGCAGCCGGAGCTTCATGAAGAGTGGCTAATCTTCTCGCGGGCCGTGACTACGAATGGCGGGCTGGCCGCCGGGCAGGTCGAGATTGCGTTCTCCTTGGTTAAGGACGACCAACTCCAGCTAGAGCGGATTGGACGCCTCAGGCGGTCCCCACTCGTCGTATTCTTTCCGACGGTACTTGAGACACATCTTGGCTTCCTTGTTCAAGGTCCGTACCGGACAACGCCGAGTCGCGATAACGTGCCGGACAAGGACGATTGGAATAGGCATCTCGTCGGCGAAACGGCTTTGCTCCTTCGGCAAGCCCTAAGGTGGCTGCGAGACAACGATTTCCTCGATACGAACGGGCTGGCGTGCCTCCCAATCGATTCGGCGATGTTCGGACAAGATAGCATGTTCGCGCCGCTCTACGACGCCACGAAGTCCGCACTTTCGTCGGAGTCCCTCCTTCCGCGTTTCGACGCTGGTCATGTGGCGGCCGCGCGCGCCCGGATCGGGCGCACACAGGAGCTACGCAACTTGCTCACGCCGGATCAACTCGCGGCTCTCTATGGGGAGAAACATCAGCTCGTCTGGCTGAGCGGAGACATCACGCAAGACCGGACGCCGGAGCTCCGCCGCTACCTTATGCAGAGGCTGAACATTCCGGAACTCACGGCGGAGACCGTCATCCCGCAGCTCGGTCGAGAGTACCTCGAGAAACAATCGGACATCTGGATCGAGAGGCTTTATGAATTCTTGAGCGGTCAGCCCAGTTTGCGACAGCGGCTCGAAGACGCGCCATTGATCCGGCTGGAGAACGGCACTCACGTCCCGCCCCGCCTGGGTGGCCAGGCTCAGGCGTTCCTACCAAGTGAGGTCGCGACGGAGTTCCCGGTGGTGCGCAGTACTGTGTGTGCCAGCGAAAGGTCGCTCGAGTTCCTGCGTTCGCTAGGACTGTCCCAGCCTGATCCGGTCGACGACATCGTCCGAAACGTCTTGCCGCGGTATCGAGCGCACGAGGCCGACGTGAACTACGCGGACTACGAAACCGACATCGGTCGAATCCTGAATGCCTTTGCCACCGACTCGAAGGGACAGCGGGAGAAACTGGAGGCTGCACTGCGAGAGTCGGTGTTCGTGATGACTGTTGACTCCGGCGATCGATCCAAAAGGGTCTCGAAGCCCGGGAAGGTCTATCTGTCAACGGAACGACTTAGAGAGTTGTTCGACGGCGTTGATCGTGTTTTTCTCGTCGACAGCGATTACCCCTGTCTCAGGGGCGACAGCATCCGCGAGCTTCTCGAATCCTGCGGCGCGACGCGGTCTCTGCGATCGGTCGCCGTCGCATGCGACTTGTCAGAGGAGTATCTGGCCGAGATCCGACGCAATGCAGGGCTTGAGCGATCCACATCGGACAAAGCGATTACCGACTGGACCTTGCATGGCCTTGATGGGCTATTGAGATTGCTTCCGAACTTGGAACTAGTTGAGCGGAAACGAAGGGCAGCTCTGCTCTGGGAGGCACTCGTGGATCTCGAGAACCGTCGGGGCTCCAGAGCGTTCGTAGCCGAGTACTTGTGGAGTTACTCGCACGAAACGAAGACTGCCACGATCGACGCCGCCTTCGTTAGACAACTCCTCAAAACGGAGTGGGTCCCCGATTCAGACGGTAACCTGCATGCCCCGGAGCTGGTCGCTTTCGCCACACTCGGCTGGAAGCGGAACCCGTTCCTCCTCTCCAAGATTCGCTTCAAGCCGCCGATCATTGATCAACTTGCGAAGGAAGCGGGCATCGAGCCCGGCGTCCTTGATCTCCTCAAGAAGTTGGGCGTCACCAGCGAAGCGAAACTGCGAGCTCGACTTGGTGTACCGAGGGACGACGACGCCACCGTGAGTGATTCAGAAAAAGACTTGCAGGATGTAGTCGAGAAGCTCGTTGGAACACCCAACACTACGCCGATAGTGTCGGACTCGGCCGACCAGGAACCAGTGAAGCGAGACAGCATCGGTGGTCGCGCCGGTTTCGGGGCTGGCGCAGGATCGGGCGATGAACGCAAGCCTGGTAGTCGCGCAAGTGGCGACGCAAGCACCCTTGACATAGACACGCACGCTCGGCCGACAGGAGGTAAGCGGCTACCGGGAAGCTCGGGTGGGCGACCGTTCGTCTCCTACGTTGGCGTGCACATGGAAGACGAGGTCCCCGATCCTGATGATCTCAACCAAGCGGCCCGGATGGCGCTTGAGGAGAGGGCCATCGAATTCATTTTATCGCACGAAACAGGATGGCAACGAACACCTCCTTACCACCCAGGCTTCGATTTATTCGAAACAGGACCAGGTGAGCAGCCGAAGCGGTGGTGCGAAGTCAAGGCTATGACCGGCAACCTCTCTGGACGCCCAGTGGCACTGTCCCGAACGCAGTTCGATTTTGCTCGCGAGCACGGCGATGCGTATTGGCTCTACATTGTCGAGCAGGCGGGTACGGACAGCGCCCGCATCGTCCGCATCCAGGACCCGGCCGGCAACGCTCGAAGCTTCACATTTGACCACGGTTGGCGTGAAATTGCTATCTTGGATCGCGATGAAGAACGCCAAGTGGACTGACGTGATGACGAGTTTGGTATGGGATCTAGATTAGACACAATAGGATCCCTACAGGTTCTGCAAGAAGCCATTCAATAGGTTCCAAAGGTATGTAGGAATTTGGTAGGCTTGTGTCCACCAGACAGCATGTGATGTCGCTGCCCAGTTTATTCATGGCACTTTCGCCCTATAGCTGCGCAGATAGATCCGTACATTCTATCCTCAATCGAGCAAAATATGATGGCCTCTCAGGTCTATGGAGACCTGGTAAAGACAGAGAATCTGGAGCCCTCACGGATTATGATTGACAGGAATGAAACTCAAAACATATTCAACTCGGACTCTTGAGGGAAGAGTGGCCACCCCTTAGCGGCACATTCGAGAAATGAACGGCCCCGGCCCACGGGGTGTCGGATCGGGGCGGCCGGGTCGGGTGGCTCGAGAAGGGTTCAGTGGAGCAGTGAGGGCGTCGGAGGCATGCTGATCTGCCCCTGAACGCCACGATGGCCAAGCCGCAATCGGCGGGCGTGGGTCCCGTTGCGTATCGTGGCCACCACCAGGAGCTGCAGGAGAAAGTGGCCCGCCGGGATGAGGGCGACAGAAACGGCAGCTTGGAAGGCTGTTGCTTTCGAGAGAACAGGGGGATACTACTCTCAATGTACCAACACTTGGCCTCCGCCTGCGGCAGGGCCGACCTCTAACCGCAGGCGGCGAGACGGTGGCAGAAGTTGTCGACCGCCACGGCAGCGAGCTTCTGGAGCTGCCGAAATGAAAGCCGCGGACGAGTCGGTCGCGTCCAGCGACACCGCGCCAGTACAGAACCCCGCCGCCGCTTATCGCGAACGCCTCCACCCGTCCGGGCGCCGCAGCATGCGCCGGGAACTCGCCACAACGAGCGGCAGGTCTACGCGACCAACGGCGGCAAGGAAGCGATCGACGCCTGGATCGCGATCCGCGGCGGCTGGCCGGGCCCCCTGCTGTGCCCGGTCGCCAAGGGCGGGCGCATCAAGCCACGGGACATGACCGCTCAGGCTGTGATGGTGCGGGTGCGCAGCATCGCAGAGCAGGCGGGGCGTTGACCTGGTTACCCCAATATGGGATGCTGACTCGGACGATGGGAGAAGTGGTGGGGTGTGGCATCCGGTTCCCGGACGACTACCGGCTGGGAGTGCACGAAGAGAGCGCCACCACGGCGCACATGATTCTGCTGCCCTCGAATGAGTTCAGCCGGGTTGAACTGAAATCTGCTGCTGGAGGCCATCACGGCGGCTCATCCTCTTGGTAGGATGATTGCTTGATTAACCAGACATTAAGCGGTCCAGCACAATACAAAGGACTTGGCCATGCGTATTTCGATTCTGCTGATTCTTGTGGTGGCGCTGACTGGCTGCGCCACACTGTTCAACGACAAGACGCCCTCGGTCGGTATGCGGTCGAATCTGGACGCAGCCGAAGTGTATGTGAACGGGTCCTATGTAGGCGAAGCACCGATTGAGGTGGACCTGTCGATCCGGAAGGACCACACGATCCTGTTTCGGAAGGAAGGGTACCGGGACAAGACGTACAGGGTGACGAGGTCGGCGGGATTGGGGTGGATAGTCCTGGACATCCTGGGAGGGCTGGTGCCCCTGATCGTGGACGCTGCGACGGGCGATTGGTTCATGCTGGACACGGATGAGGTGAACGTAGTTTTGCAGCCATCGGACTAGAGATAGCTTACGCCACGGGGGTTCGAATGACGCTACGCCGCGCGGCCGATCGAGGGAATCGTCTATATACCGTCACCGTCCGTGGCGGGAAGGATTCCAACCGCACGGGGCATCTAAAGAGGAGGTTCAAGATGAAGAAGTTGACCCGCGGTAGGATGGCACTAATCTTAATACTGATCGTTTGTGTAAGTTGTGCAACGACCAAGATTCCAGCCGCTACAGGTGGTAGCAAGGCCGATGCTACGGTTGTTATGGGGTATCAATACGGTGGGTTTGAAAGACCTGTCGTTGATTGGGACGATGCAGCCGAGAAAGCCACTCAGATATGTCAGAATTGGGGATACGATTATGCTGACACCTTCGGTGGAATAATGCGCGAATGCAACGCGTTTAATGCGTACGGCTGCACCGGTTATCTTGTTACAGTCCAGTATCAGTGCATAGATAATAAGGAAAAATCGGACCGAAATGAATAGACTCTGCGTCATCGACCACGTGCGACGCCAGAGGCGGTAACCGTGGAAGGAGAGAAGATGAAGTCCAACTTTAGGACGACCGTCTGGACGGGAATGGAAAGCCATAAGGGCATTAGCACATCTTGGTAGGATCGTCCTGGCGCATCCGGAAGACGGGAGCGTCCGCAGCAGTTGTCGATCAGCTCAGGAAGAAAGCGGAAGCAGACCGGACTGTTTGCGCCAGCCGGCATTGATTTGCGGTGTCTCATTGATCGCGCGTTTACGGACGCCGAGATTGACGCTCTCGTTGCGTGGAGCGAGTTGGTGGCGCAGGGGGGCCGGGAGCACACGAGTGCGCCGGCACTTGGTTGATAGAAGCAGTCTTACCGGAAGTCCCGCTTGGCCGAGTTCGTTTCTGCGAATGATGGCTGCTGATCCGAAACCAGCCCTGCGCGACGGCTGCCTATCACGAGGCAACGCGGCTGTACCGCCGGTGCCGCCGAGAAGGCGAGACGGTGCGGCGGCTGATCGCCGCCGCCAGCGGTACCGGCGTCCCGGTGCTGCGCGACGACTCTTTCGACGTGCTGGCCCTTCACACCGAACTCGATAAATCGTCCGGTGACTGGTAAATTTCAACTTCCCGTAACTGGCCTTTCTGTCGCGCCCTGGGACCGCTGCTCCGTTGCGCCGGACGGTCATGAGTGACGCCCGCCTGCTCCGGACGCCCATTGAGGGTCCGAATTCAAGCGCTTGGTGGCGGTTAGCGCAGGTGGGTATAAACGGAGTACTTGGCCATTTCGGAGTCGGTCATCCAGTGCATTCCGTCGGCGGGCGCAGCCTGGAGCGTGAACCAATAGAACTCCTGGTCGATTGCGAGCGCGCGGTAGTAGTCGAGATAAATCCGGTGGGCCTCGGCTTCGCGGGAAATGGTGGCGCCCGTCGCGGAACCGTCCGCCCAGCTATGGACCCCGATCTTGGCACCGCGTTCGACAATACGCAGGATCCCGGCCAGGAGCAGGTCGGTGCCGCCGGAAGCGACTAGGCCACCGGACGGCAGGTAGGTGATGTAGTTCGCTTCGCGCAGCATGAGACCCAACTCCAGATTGGTTGTATCGTGCGCCGAGCCGGGGACGTGGGTTAGCACGACTACACCCACGTCGGGCGCGGCCAGCAACGCCTTGTATACGCGGCGGGCGCTACGGCGGTTGACCACGCCTTTGACGTACAGAAGGTCACCGCGTACCGAAAGCCGCAATCGGTCGCCCTCAGGTTCGACAAGATCGGCACCTGTCAGGTGCTCGGCTACCGACTGTGCCAGTCGCTCCACGTCGGCGTCAGTCACCGGATCGCGGTCCGGCAACGTCAACGCCGCAGCGTGGCCGCCGCAATAGACCGCCACGCTGCATAGCAGCAGGCCGCCGGTCGCAACCACACGCATCACACCTGCAGGCCACGCCGCGTGAGATACCGTCATAGGCGCCGGCAACGCTCAGAGGCCCAGGGCCGTGGGCGAAGTGGCCAGCGGGTCGAATCCGTTGCGTGAGAGTCGCATGAGCGCACAAGGGTACCGCGTGGCAGGCACCAGCGGCCAGCTTTTTCGGGGGACAGCGATGGTCCCATCTGCCAACGCGACGACTATCTGGTAGCGATCTTGACTGGCGCTGACCTGTACAAGGGTGGTGGGATGCGAACGCGGGGACTAGAACGTGACCAAAAGGAGCCGGACTGCCGACCAACGCGAAAGTGGTTGGAGCTCCCACCGGACCCTATCGTCGGCGCGCCAGTCCTCGAGCCAACCCGACGGCGGGCTGGGTAGGATTGGCCTGGTGCTTTCGCCGAAACAGGGTGGTACTGAGACGGTGGCAGAGCTTGTCGACCGCCGCGGCAGCGAGCCTTCTGGGCCTGCCGAAATGAAGGCCGCGGACGAGTCGGTCGCACCCAACGACTCCGCGCCAGTACAGAACCCCGCCGCCGCTTATCTCGACCGCCTCCACCCGTCCGGGCGCCTCGGCATGGAACGGGAACTCGACTGCGCAGTGGCAATCTTCACGGACGACGCCGTCACAGATGCGACGGCGTTCGACTGGTCGCAGATAGACCTGCAGCAGGTCCAAAAAATGCGTTCGGTCATGCTCGACCGCGGCGTCGCCGCCGGCACCGTCAACCACCATGCTCTCCGGGGTCCGGAGCACGGTGCGCATAGCATGGGAACTCGGGCTGGTAGACGACAAGACGCGGATCGCTGTCGAGGACCAACGGAACGAGAAGCCACAGCCGCGCCGGCGTGCAGGACGATACGTCCAACGGGACGAGGTTCGCCGCTTGTTCGCGGCGCTTGGTACCGATCTTATCGGCGCCCGTGATGCAGCCATGCTCGCGCTACTCTACGGCGCCGGCCTGCAGCGCTCGCAAGCAGCCGCGCTGCAGCTCGCGGACTACGACCAGGTGTCCGGAGCCATCGTCATTCGCCACGACGAGCGGCAGGTCTACGCGACAGACGGCGGCAAGGAAGCGATCGGCGCCTGGATCGCGCGCCGCGGCGACTGGCCCGGAGCCCTGCTGTGCCCGGTTGCCAAGGGCGAAAAGCTCCAGCCGAAGGCCATGACCGCCCAGGCGGTGATGGATCGGGTGCGCACCATCGCCAAGCAGGCGGGCGTCGACCCGGTTACTCCGAACGATCTACGCCGGACGTACTTGACCCAACTGGAGCAACGGCAACTCGATGCCCGGACGAAGGGCAGGCCCGAAGGGGTGCCGGCATCCGTAATGCTGTCCGTTCCGTACCAAGCGCCCTAACCTAATTCGACGATCAATCCGGCGGGGAGTGAACCAGCACAGCGCTCCAGGCGACAGAAGCACTCTTAACGGCAGCGGCAGGTCACTTGGCTCATGCGCGGCGGGGCAGCGCCCGGTCACTGAAAGACGTCAACGGTTTTGTAGCGCCTCCAGGGCATCCACCTGGTCGCTCTCGGCGACGGACAACCGGTAATGCTTCACGGCTTCCTGCTTCGCAGCCTCGGCATTGTCCGCCTGCCACACGATGACGTACAGCTGCAGCACGATCCCTTGATCGCCCTCGGCCTCGACCGCGAGCGCATCGCCCACTGGCAACGGGCGCCAGCGCCAGCATGCCGATTCCAACGACTCGCCAGCACGGCACGTTACCTGCAGGGTCACCATCCACTGCTTTGGACGCCGTATATCGCACTGTTCCATCGCGGATTCTCCTTGCTGTAAAAGCCGGTCCGCGGCTCTTCACAGTTCTGTCTCGGCTACCCCGGTATCCTTCATCAGTCGAAGCTGAATACTGATCTTCAGATCCCTGTTTCCGTGCACCGGGACTACCACCCTGCTGCTTCCACAGGACAAGGCGTGGTGGCTTCCCCTGATTCTATCTATGACCCACCCCTTGGACTGCGGGATCCGTACAAGTCGCCGTCCTGAAACGGCTTTCACACAGCAACCTGTAGGACCTCGCGGACGTTCTCTTTGGGCTCGTTCATGGCCATGTAACGCTCCGGTTTCTCGGCAACTAGCTGCTCGGCGGCCCCCGCGCCATATCCCGCGTCGATGTAGCACTGGACGGCTTCGCGGACATTCCCTTCGAGCTCGTCCATGGTCTCGGCCTGGGTGTAACACCCCGGATACTCGGGCATCTCTGCCCAATAGCCGCCTTCCTCAGCACGATACACGTGGACGGTCACCATCGAACTGCCCTCTGTCGTGTCCTGACCCGCCATGCGGTCCTCCGAAGGAGGCGGTGCTGGTCAGATCCCCGATCCCCAAGCGGCCCCCAGGTAGAGGCCTAGACCGCCCCTCCTTCGTGGCGAAGTAGTCTGGCGAGCTCGGTGCGCACCGTCAACGGCCGGCAGGCCGAGTAGCCGGTGGCCTCCGGGGGTGCTGCCCTTTGGGCGCCGCCGTAGAACCCATCGCGGCGGTAGCAGAGCATGGTGCGGGCAGAGCACAAACCGCCGGCGGCAGGATCGTAGGTGAGTTGAGTCTCGGGCCAGCCGGCGGCCGGCCGCAGAACCACGATGACCTGATCGGAGACGCGAGAGAGGATCCAGGATCCGGTTTCGGCGTGGCCTAGGCCGCGGCCGTCAAGAGAGAGGCGGCGGTAGGTGCCGTCAGGTGAGAGGTGGAGCCGATCGGAGTAGGTACCCTGGTGGATGAGCCATGTGCCGGAGAGGTTGGGGAGATCGGCATGGGCGGTAGGACTGAGCAGCAGCAGCGGAAACGCGAGCATCAGGCGGGTGTGAGGATTACCCATCACTGAGCGGTGCTCCTACCAGAGGAAACCATGCCGGAGCCGGAAAGTTGCATTCCGAGCGCCCCGGACGCACCGTTTCCGCTGCCCTGCGATGGGTGCGGCTTGACGGTCGCCATTCTGCCGGCACCGTTACGGCCAGCAGGATCGCAGCCATGGCGGATAGCCGCGGCACTCACGGGCGTCACCGGGAGTCCCGCGCCGGTGACCCTGAGGGGGCGACAGCACACTCGTTACCGGAGAAGCCTGTACGCCTTCTCCACCGTGGAGAAGATGTTCGGAATCATCGCTGACTCGAACGCGGATAAGTCGATCCGCAATATTTCGTCGCTGGGGAACGGTGCGACCATCACCGGAAAGTTGGCGAAGTCGTAAACGATTGGGGCTCTGTTCTCTGCTGTTCTCAGCATCAGTTGGATAAGATAGAAATGGATTCCCTGCATCGGCTCATCCTCAGTTCGGAGGATCTTCGCATATTGGTCCATACGGTTGTTGAATACATCAGCAAGCGGAACGCCTAGCGATGATTGAAATGCCTGTAGGAATGTCGGGATCAGCCTCTCTTGTAGTATGCTCTGGCGATGATAATCGTACCCTTCCTTGAGATGCCATACATCAAGACGGAAGTACATATACGTTCCAAGCTCAAAAATTGTTGCGTCACCCGTGAACTTACGGCGCGTTCGATCAAGGGAATCCCGCGAATATGGCTTGGATATTGTGCGCTCAGGCATGATGCTCTTGATCAGAATTACCGCTAACCCGTCCATAACAGAATTCGGATCGTCTTCTCTCATCGTTCTCTTGGCGTATCTTATAGCCTGATTGAGCCACTGACGGACCTTTGACCTACGCATGAGCCTTCTCTCCTGCAGCGAAGCGGGTGCGACGGTGGGATCTCGGAGCGGCTGGTCGCCTGTATTACCCACCGTCAGCCGGGTGCCAGTCGCCCCCAGCGTAACGGCGCAGGGTGACAACAAAAGGGATATACACGGCCATGCACAGGGTCAGGAATACGCCCAGGGCCACGCCGCCGCCCGCGATGGCGATGGCCTTGGCACTCACGGGCGCCATCATCCTCGACTGGCGCCACGGCGTCAAGCTGGCAGTATCCCTCGCTGCCGCCGCGTGCGACAGAACCACAGTTATGTGCGTCCAGCAAAGGCTGGCGCGTTCAGCGGGAGACAGACCCGCCGGGGCAAAAGCCAGAGCCCCGTAGCTTGAGTGACAGGGAGGAGGGAAACCGAGTGAACTGAAGCTCACTGACACGGCCACCGGAAGGGTGGTCGGCGAGTCACCGGGCCGTAGCGAAAGCGAACGCGCAGGTGGCCACGAAATGTTCATGCCCCGGAGGCCGAGTCTGCGTAATTGGGATGAAGGCAACATGGCGCAGCGCAGACTGGCTGAAGCGCTGCGGCACTCCGGCGTGGTGGTAGCGACGGCACGGCGACAAGGACGCGCTAAGCAACTGGAGAAGCCCTCCTCGCCCCGGCGAGAAATCGGCGGAGCAAGGTAGGCCGTATAACCGGGAGCACCGGGTGGTCGGCCGACAGGCGAGAGGGTGGCGGCGAGGCTGGTAGTACCGAGGAAGCCGGGTAACGCCGGTGGAGGGAAGCGGCCCTGCTGCCTGCGACGACTTCGACAACATGGGAGGCAGAGGCGAGATGAGAAAGGCGCCGATCGAGCTGCGGGACCTGAGACGAAGGATATACGTGAAGGCGAAGGCAGAACCAGAATGGCGATTCTGGGGCCTGTTCGTACACGTGTGCAAGATGGAGACCCTGCGTGACGGGGTGACGTTCGAGTCCATCGAGGCCAGCGAGACCGCGGCAGCGCCGCTACCTTGATGTTGACTGAGCGATTTTCAGCGCCTCGTACAACCTCAGCATTTCATCAACTGTGGCTACCGCACCACTACGTCTACTCTTTCTTGCAGAATCCCGAAACTGCCTTAATGAAGATATGGTCCATTTTATGTAATCATCACAGTTTGCCCTGTATATTTTGGTCTCTATTAGAAGCTTACAATCATTCAATACAATGTCATTCTCTGAGTCGTTGG
The DNA here is from genome assembly GCA_965203905.1 of Spirochaetia bacterium. Classification (GTDB taxonomy): domain Bacteria; phylum Spirochaetota; class Spirochaetia; order SZUA-6; family Bin103; genus Bin103. Next base: position 1,919,561 of record CBDBDQ010000005.1, read on the forward strand.
CTATGTTTTTCACTAGAATCGCCACCGATGGCTGATGGGCAAAGTGAACTCCGCTATCGCGGCATTCTATCGATATCGGCGATTGAAGAAGTCTGATAGCTTTCCCCGGGCGGCATCCAGTAAAGTACGTATCGACAAAGTCCGTCGCAAATACATAATACCCGATTAGGGATGAAAAATCTTGGGGCACTGCTGCCGTGGCGATCAGCACACTCAGAAATGCCATGACGATGATACGCTTCATTGTTCTCCTCCTCCCGCCTTCTCGCGGATAACGTCAGCTCGGCGCTGGTACCGCCAGAGCGTCAGCAACGGGCTATGTTTTGTTCCCGGCGGGACGGCCAGCAAAGCGAGCGCACCTGAGAACCGCACTCCGTTCACCATTATCTTACCTAACCGGAATAAAGTTCGAATGGACAAATGCCTCATCGTCAAATTCGGTCGCTCCAGTCCGCCATCCGGCACTCTCCAAGGCAGAGCCTGCCACAAGCTTATTCATCGTTTTGCACACAGTAGTTGAGTATAAATATCTGTCACTCATGACGACGGTACGTCGGTTATATTCTTGCACGTCCCGACGGGAGATGATGCGACACTTCTGGTCTCTCTGTTTCCAGGACAGAAAAAGCATTACTTGAGGACTCAAGGGAAAACTCACTTCAACGGCCTCATGAGCCAACGCCCCACCATATACAGCCACCGGTGTGTCTCCGGTGAAAAAGCGGGCATCATGTGGAGCGCACAGCACTTCTACATTCATTTTGGAAAGAAGATCTAGGAGTGGACTGGATGAAGCACACTTGTACATTTGCTCGACCAAGGCCCAATTGGCGATTTTTGTGGATACCATATCCTTAAACTTAATCATTCCGTGTTCTTTGAACGCCGTTGCTAACTCCGGCGGCGGCGCTGGAAGCCGTCCCTTACGCAGCATAGTATCACTTACCGTCTCTACCGTTGTCCGCATCAAGTTCTCTATCATACCTTTGAACTTCGGAACTCGGCAGTACATCAGAGCAACCACAAATGCCAGCTCTTGTCTATCAGGCGTTTCGACAGAACGACTATTAATTATCCGTGACAAGAGACTCGCGTGTACGCTTTCCACCCGCGACAGCACGGTTTCAACGGACTTGCGGTCCACACCCTTTCTTGTGTCAATCGTGTTGTAGTCCCGTAGAACACCGGTACTGTGTACTGCGGCAGGGAACGACCGAGCGTCTTTAGATTTCTCAATCATGAAGATCTGAGAATTTTTTGTCACTTTCGGTTCTATCCTAAAGAACTTGAGGTAGAATTTCGGAAGAAAATGATGCTTCTTAGGGTCGGGCACTCTAACTCCTCATCATTGAAATTAGTGCAGTCCCCGCTTTCGTTGCCGCTTCCGCGCTCATAAGGCGATAGCCGCATCTGAGACCTGTCGTATCCTTACCTTGGAAGCTGCCTACTCCTTGAGCGGGTAACCGTAGTGAACTGCCGTCGTCTGTCCGCGTAAGGGAGATCTTAGAACGAATCACCGGACCGACCTCACATCAGCCTCGCCAGGGCCATGGTTCCGGTCGCCTGCCCCCGCCGTGTCGCCGGGGCCGTTCCGGACAGCTTCCGGTAGCGGGTGATCGCCGGCCGCCGCCGCGGCGTCGGGGTCGCGGCACAGCCTCTGAATTAATTTTTCAAGTTCAGTGGTAATGATTTGTGCCGCAGGCGTGAATTTCTTCGATGCCTTACTTAGGGCATCTATCATTTTTCGGGTCGCCTCATAGGCTAGTTGGTCAGCCGTGGCGTCACCACCAAGCGCCATCTCCGCTTGTACCAGATATTTCTCGGCCAGCATGATAGCGATATCGGTCTCTAAGCTGAGCTTAGTGCCCTGTCTCATTGGAAACGACAGCCTATAAACCTGATCGATCGCTGCGGAACGCCCCCTATGCCTATGCTCATTCAGCACCACGTACCCGTATGTGGGCGCACTGATATAGACGGTTTTGCCTTCTGTGACGATATGCCCTTCTGCGAGTTTGAGCAGCAAGGGAAACACCTTTTCGATTAGGTCGTCCACTTTTGCAGGTGTCGTCGGGGCCGCTGGCTCTGGCGGCTGCGCAGGCACCGGCCCCCGTTCTACGAACCAGGTGCGTTCCCGATCCCCCTTGCGTAGCACCCACGGACCCGGCCGGTCGCGTCGGCGTCCGCACCAGAACCCCAGTGATCGCCGGTTGATTGCTTCCCTGCTTCTGTGCTGCGGCGGCGCAATTCCGATATGGCGGGAGGCCTCTTCCAGGGCCGCGGACTCCGCGCTAACAGTGACGACGTCGTCTTCCCTCTTGCACGCATCATCGATGTCGGCGGTTGTAACCTCGCGCGAGCCGAACATCCCGTGCCACGCTTCCAGGAACGCCATTGCCTCAGCTTGTTCCGGCACGGCCTCTTCCTTGACGGCTGCGTTGCCGAGCCAAGGGTCCAGGGCAGCGTTACCAAGAGCCCACACGATGGCGCTCCGAACGTAGTCGGACCACCTTCCGTAGCTGTTGATCCATGGACGAATCAAAACCGCTTCGCCACGGGCTACTTCCTCCGCGGTACCCTCAGCCCTGGTGCCGGCAAGCTTCCTCGCGTGATGGTGCGCGGACAGGATGGTAAGCACCGCGCCGAGCAACTCCGGGCGGTTTTCGCGCACGTACCGCTGCGGGTCGGGGTGGATCCGATATTGATGCAGCTCCGGCTCCATCTCATCGGTGAGCAGCTTGCACAACAACGCACGGCGCAGCATGTCGCTGCGGAACATCAGGTTGTTGCCGGTGGCGACTACCACCGTACGCCACGGTACCGTTCCGCTCGTGCGCGATTCGCCGAGAATCCGGTCACTGATAGAGCCGGGAATGCTGTTGTCGCCACTGCTCAACGCACCTTCCAGCGCCGAGGATCCTAACGCCTGCCCGGGCTCAACGTTGTCTATGAGCAGCACTCGCAAGCCAGCCAGTGCAACCGAAATAAGCCGCTTACGTTCCTCGTCCGCGACATCTGCCGCCTTCCGGCCAGAGATCGGTGACCACTTGGCTGGCGCACGCCCGGTAGCGATAATCGTTGCCAGATCGACCAGCGTTCCTTTCCCCGCGCCGCGATGGTTCGCGGTTATGCCGAACATCGGCACGTTGCCGGTGACGTAAGTGCGTCCGACGATCGTCAGAACTAGCGTCAGCCATATCGCCGAGTCCAGCGGGCGCGCGAAGTGCGACTCGCTCACCACGTCCAACAACACCTGCGCGGCGGCCATGGCGTCGAACCGCGATGGCATCTGCGGCACCAGGTCAGGCGACCAGTCGTCGGTATGGAAGTCCGCGAAGAGACCCGACTTCAAGTCGAAACCAGGCTTCGTGATGAGGGACCCGTCGCGCCTCATGGTTGGCGAATCTACGATCCCTTCAAGCAACCGAAAACGCGGGCGCGAACCGTCCAGCGTGTCCGCCTTGTAGCGGGCCTGGATCGACCCGGTAACGGCCTTGCTGGGGTCTGTGGGCGAAGACTTTCCATTTGTAAGGCGGCGCTCCCACCGCGTATACATGTCTAATCTGGTTTCCACGTCATCGTCCTTCGCTATGTCGATCCACAGGCTGCCCTCCGGGTTTTTGAGCCCAGAGTAGTCCTTTGGTAACTGGACGCGACGTAGAGCCGACAACATCCCGCTGGACGCTCCGGTAGAAGTCGATCTCACCGGCGATTCGTATAGTGCGTATTCATCGTTTGGCGTATCCACCAGAACATCGATAGCCGCGCGGGACCAAGCTAGCCTGTTACCGGACGAGATAGTGATCACAGGACGATCATCGCCTTGCTCGGCGGCGGGGTCGTCAGAAACAACGCCGGACTGATCGTCCACCGGCCACCGAACCTTATCAAATGCCACAGCTTGGGAGAGGAGTTGCTCCACGTCGCGAGCGCTTCGGTTCGGGTCTTCGTCCAACCAATCGGAGATGTCTTTACCGTTCGTATTCCGTAGCTCGAACCCCATCGCCGCCGGCAGCACAACCAGCACTTGTTCCACGCGGGCGTACTTCAGCAGGGACTCTCCGGCCTTCGCCAGGTGCCGCTGGCCGGGAAGGTCGGCGTCGCCGAGCAGCACAACCGTGTGCAGCCCTCGAGGTAGCCGCCGCGAGTGCGCCGCCGTCCACTTGCCTGCGCCTCCAGCGTTGCATGTGGCTACAAAGCCCAGTATCGCCAGTCGATCCGCGTCCTTCTCCCCTTCGACGAGGATCAGGGGCTTGCCGCTGACCGGGACCGCGGCCAGCTCGTGAAGCCGATACGGGATCCCGCGCCCAGCCGGCGGCAACTTCCACACGACCTTGCCGTCTGCTGTGTGCCGCTGCCGAAACCTCTTCTCGCCGTACAGGCGCACGACTTCGAAGATCTCGTCGCCACGTTCGTCGCGGTAAGCGTACGTTACTCCGGAAGGCGGTGGCGAAGCGGCACCAACGGAACCGTCGTTCGCGTCGTGCAGCGGCGGCAGGTCCAGCCTCTCGGCCAAGTCGCTCAGAGTGCCGCCTTGGTTGCAGCCGTGGCAGAACCAGGTGCACTTGACGGGGTTCGCACTGGCGCTTGCGTGAGCGTCCGCGTGCTCCGGCAGCGGGCAGCAAATCGTAGCCTCATCGCCACGCCAGCGCTCTGGCGTAAGGTGCTGGTCGATCCACGCGCGCGCCACATTCCTCATCTTGCAGCCCCCCGATCCTGCACTCAGTTGCTCTTGTCCAGTATAACAAAATGAACGAACAAACTACAAGTAAGGGGGTCATGGAATGAGGAATGTGGAGTAGGGGCCGCCCCGCCAGGCGGACATTTTCTGCTGTTGGGTCCCATCCCGGTCCCTGAGACTTCCATTTTCAGATTCTGTCCGCGGGTCCCTTCTGCTGGGGCCCCAGCTCGGGATTCTCCTCCCTTCCCCCCGTTTCTCCCAATTTTTTCGTGGCGCGCGCGCCGGCATATGAAGCCCCGCGCGCAGCGCGGGGTGGGAAATGAGCGGGGGGGCGGGGTGGGGGTGGCCGGGGGTCCCTGAGCGTCTGCGGACCGCCGGAGACGGAGCGCTGCCGCGCCGCGGGCGGCCTGCCGGGCCTGACCGCACCCGCTGAACACCTCGCGAACGCGCCGCGTAGTGCCCAACCATGAGCGCATGGCCGCTCAACGCCACGCTGAGCCCATTGCCCATGAGCGCACACCAACGGGCACAGCACCACGTCCAACGCTGAGCGCGAGCCTGAGCAGGGTTGGTGAAGGGAAGGGCGAGCGTCCCGCCGTGGATAGGTGCGGTGCCGGGTGGGGAGCCCAACCCCAAGGCGCCGGCTGGGTCGGCTTCGGGCGGTGTGGCGCCGGGGTGAGTGACCGCTCGGTCGGGCGGGGGAAGCGGCAGCCGCTCGGGGTGACCGGCGCCGGTGGCGATCCCGACGCCGCACCGGGGGTGGCAGCCTCGCCGTTGACGCGCACACGTCAAACAGGCCACCCGGCACCGGGATCTGCGCCGCGCCTCGATGCCGGCGTTGCGCCACCGGACACGTGGCCCGCGGCCTGTCGAACACCGTAGTCAGCACAGCACAGTATGCCGTGACCAGCATCCGGGAGTCTGAGCGCGCTTCGAGCGGTCCTCGGTCGGCGCAGCGGGGCGAAAGGACGGCGTGAACGCCGCGTAATGCGCCGAACGGCGGGCCTGTGAAAAAAGCGTCTGAGGGGGGTTGACTCCCCTAATTTAGATTATGACAATGTATCTTGTAGGAAGCTAATCAAGGGCTTCCGGGGAGGCGAGCAGGCGCGCATCGCAGCGCGCGCCACCAACCAACCGGCAGGGCGGGGAGCCACCGAGCTTTGATCCGCGCCATGCGTCTCGGGTGGGTGAAGGGCGCACCGCAGCCCACCCGTAGAGCGCAGCACCGGAGGGGGTGCACGGGGTGCAGATCAACCAAACAGCGGCGCGCGCGGGTGCTTCCGACAGGAACGTGGTCCGACTCCACGGCGTGCTGCATACCAACTCCCGCTGAGCGCGGGAGCACGGGAGGACATAGATGGACGGGAGAACCGTATGGGTGAAGCCCGGCGACGTGGACGGCCGGATCGAAGCCGGAAACGTTGTCACGGCAACGCGAGCGCTCGATGCGTGGTGCCTGCGCGGGGACGACGGCAGCACGCCGATCGCCGCCGGCAGCGCGCTTGAGATCGTCGAGGAAAGGGCTTGGGGCGCTTCCATGGCCATGGAACTGCCGGCGCTGAGCGAAGAGGACGATGCCGGCAGCCGTGCCGCTGACAGCGAGGCATGGGTACAGGCCGGCCTTGAGCTTCAGGAGCTTGGCCTGTTCGAGGTGATCGGGCTGTGAGCACGGCGACGATACACGCCAACGGGAGGGTCAACGTGACCCTCCCGAACATCAGCATCCTCGTAGATCGGCAGGACGCCGAGAGCCTGCGCGACGCGCTCAACGCGGAGTTGCCGCTGGAGCAGGCCGCGGCGCCGGTAGCGCGTGAACGCGACCTGATGCTCGATCCCACCATCCGCGACATCGACGTGCTGCGCGCGGCGCAGGCCATCGCAACCGAGCACGCATGCCACGGCGTGGTGAAGCAGCTTGCGCACATGGTGACGCTGTACTGCGGCGGCGATGCCGACGAGGCGTTCGTACCGGGGCAGGTGATGAGCGACGTTACTGCGCCGCGCATCCGGTGGATCTCGGACGAATGGGTGAACGGGCGCAACGCGACCATCGAGACCAAGGAGCGGCGCCTGTCGCCGGCGATGGTGGAGCGGACCTACAGGGTTGAGGGCTACGTCCTGAACCGGCATCGCCTGCCGGAGCTTCGCCACACCAAGCCGTTCCCCAACTACACCGATGCGGAGCGCGCTGCCGAGCAGTGGACGCGCGCTGCCGAGTGGCCGGGGCACACCGAGCCGCCGGCGGACGTGTACGACCCGCCGGCCGAGGTCGTTGACGACGAGTATCCCGTCCACGTGGGTGACCGCGTACGCGATCCGATGGATGGGCGCTGGCGGACCGTGACGCGGATCGAGGGCGACACGGTGTACCTGGCGGACGGCGGGTGCATGTCGGCCGACGAGTGCGGCGAGATCCGGCTGCCGGGCGAGGACCTGGACTGATGCGGGTACTGACCAACCTGGAGGTCAACGACAAGGCGGCTGCGCTCCTGGAGCGCGCCGCCGTCTTTGTGGGCATCGGATGGACGCAGGGCGCGGCAGCGCGGAACGACGCCGGTGTCCCGGTGTCGCCTACCGCGCCGGATGCGTGGTGCTGGTGCGCAACGGGCGCCCTGCTGATCGCCAGCTACCGCGTGGGGCTGCTGAAGCTGAGCGGCGGCGATGAGACCGCAGTCCGGCGGGCCGCGTGTGCCGTTCTGGAGAAGCTGATCCGTGAGACCACCGGCCTGCCGGAGGATCGGGGCGGGGTGATTGCGTACTGGAACGACCTGGACGGCCAGCGGCAGGCGGACGTGAAGGACGCGCTGATCCGCGCCGCGCGGACGCTGAAGCCGCTCACGGAGGCGTGCTGATGACGGATCTGCTGGACGCGCTGAAGCGCAACAACCGGTTGCTCCAGGAGATCGCGTTGCAGTACGGCGCCGGCACCGGGGAGGGCGGCGCCGCTGGTACCCCCGTGCTGAACACGCCGGAGGCCGTGGCGAACCAGTGCATGGACATGGGCGGCCTGCTGCAAGAGCAGTTGCGGGTGCTGCTGCTGAACACCAAGTCGGAGCTGCTGGAGGCCGTGACGGTCTACCAGGGCACGGTCAACGCCGCCTCGATCCGGGTCGCGGAGATCCTGCGCCCTGCCATCGTGAGGGGCGCGCCCTACTTCATCGTGGTCCACAACCACCCCTCGGGCGACCCGTGCCCAAGCGGGTCTGATACGCGGGTGACGCGGAAGGTGCGGACGGCGGCGGAGTACTTCGACATCGAGCTGTACGACCACGTGGTCGTCGCGCGGCGCGGCTTCGTGAGCCTGCGGCAGCGCGGCATCGGCTGGGAGGGCTGAATGGCAGGGGAAGTGATCCACGGTCAGGCCGGCCGGGAGACGTTGGTGATCCGGCGCGAGGAAACGCGCTCGTCGCTGACCGCGATCTACTACGCGATCTACGCCAAGAAGGACGGCGAGGACGTGTGGTACGCGGAGCGGCTCGCCGGGGGCTTGGCGCTGGACGTGGCTGAGGCATGGGGCTGGCGCGGGGAAGTGCCGGCCGACAGCGAGGCAGCATCGTGAACGAAAGCCGGCAGGAACAGCGTGAGCGTGGTTCAAACCCACCCTGCCGGCAGACCCAGCCCGCAGGCGCTACAGGGCGCCGGGGCACTTCTGGAGGGACCCCCGAATGACCGCTGCACAGAGATTTCTCAAGGAGGACCTGGACGACGCGCAGCGCATGGCGCGACTGCGCGCCGCGGCCGTCACGGTCGAGGATCGCACCTACAGCACCGTGTGGACCATGCAGGACGGCAGCCGGGTCGAGCGCGGCTGCGCCCGTGGCGTCGCCGCCTACGGCACGCTGCCGTCGCTGGTCGCCATGATCGAGCGCACCCTGAAGGCAGACCGCGAGACGATCGTCTACTACCGCCGGTGCGAGGCGCAGGCGCGGTTGCGCGCCAAGCGCACCGGCAGCGCTGCCTGGTCGGCTGCGGCTGGGCAGTGGGTCATGGCGCGGTTCGAGCTGGAGGCCGACATCCGCCGGCACCTGCGGGAGCTGATCCGGCTGCGCCGTGGCTGGCAGGCCATCACCGACTACCGCCTCGACCACTACGTGGCGCGGAGCGCTGCCTGATGGTGGCGCAGCCTCAGACCATCCGCACCGCGGCCGCGGAGGTCCTGGACGGCGCCGCCCGGTACATCGAGACCGGGTGGTGCCGCTTCTCCACAGCACGCGGCGCCGACAACGTGCCCTGCGCACCGACCAGCACCGACGCGGTGTGCTGGTGCGCTTCCGGGGCGATCCACGTCGCCGCGCGGCGTAGCGCGCCCCCGCATCGGCTGGGAACCATCACCGAGCAGGCGCAGCGGGCCATGGTCGACGCGATCCTGGAGACGCATCCGGAGTTCTTCGACCCCGGCACGCTGCCGATGTGCGCGATTGCCTCCTGGAACGACCACGCGGAGATCGGGCCGACGACCGTGATTGATCGGCTGCACCGCGGCGCCGAGCTGCTGCGGCTGCCGGCGGCGGCATGAAGGTTGCCATCCGCGCCGGCATGCGCCTGCAACTGTCCCGCGAGCCCGCGCGCTTCACCCGCGCGCCGCGCCGGGTCCTGGTGTACCGCCAGGGCGACCGGCGCGCCGTGGTGTGGCGCAGCGACCTGATTCTGATGGGTCGGCGCGGCCGGCCGTACACCGTGCTGCTGCTGCGCGAGGACGGCGGCGACTGCCGCACCGAGTCTCACCGCACCGTGCCTGCTGCGCTCGATACGGCGCGCGGCTGGGTAACGGGTGCCATCGCCGAATAGTGGCGAAATACGGGCCATAGCGCGCCCGTATCGTGCCGGGGCTGGCCGCCCGGTGCCTGAATGAGCCATGGCCGACAGGAGGGTTGCTTTGAACAACCTCAACTCCGTTTTGATCGAGGGCAATCTGTGCCGCGATCCCGAGCTTCGCTACACGCCGAAGGGCACGCCGACCTGCACGCTGGTGCTGGCGTCGAACCGCTCCTACAGGGACCCGGAACGCCAGGGCGAGCGCATCGAGGAAGTCTCGTTCATCGAGACCACGACCTGGGGCAAGCTCGCCGAAGTGTGCCACGAGCACTTGGCGAAGGGGCGCGGCATCCGCGTGGTCGGGCGCCTGAAGCAAGAGCGCTGGGACGATCCGCACGGCAATCAGCGCGCCAAGGTCGTGATCGTCGCCGAGCAGGTTGAGTTCCAGCCGAAGCGGCAGCCGGCCCGCCAGACGGCGGAACCGGCAGCCGCTGCCAGCTAGTACCAAGGGGATGGCGGGGCGCTTCAGCTACGAGAGCGTTCCGCCAACCCCAACCCCTGCGGCCTTCTCTTTGCCGGGTCGAGCCGCAGGGATCGGAGGACACACCCTATGCCGAACCGTAGAGGATCGCAACGCCGGCGCCAGGAGCGCCGCGAGAACAGGCGCGTCGAGCGCGAGCTGCTGCACACCGCCATCAAGGACCTGCGCGCCGCAGTGATCGACGAGGACGCGGGCAACGACCACGTGAGGGACTGCGCGTTCGAGGTCGTCGAGGCCTACGAGCGCGCTGTGCCGGAGCATCGAGAATGACCCGCACCATGACCTTGGCCGACCGGGCCGCGAAGCTCGGCCTGCGGGTCGAGACCGAACCGCACGGCGCCGGCGCCGGGATCGCCGGCTACACCGTCTTTCGGGGCGGACAGTGGCTGTTCCAGGGGACCGCGGCCGAGGCGCATGCGTTCCTGGACGGCTACGGTGCCGCCCTGGCGCTGCGGTGCCTCCCATGAGCGCGCCTGAGGCACTGTGGCGAACCAAGGACGGCAAGGTCGCCATCTTCCGCCTGGTCTACCACGCCCGGCGACCTGGACACCGCCAGCTACCCCGCCGGCTATGCGCAGCGCAACCCGCGCTTTGCGCCCCTGACATCGCCCCCCGGCTACCCGCTGCAGGTACTGGCCAGCGATGGCGAGCTGCACTACGCCGAGGCAGCGGACCGGGGGCGCATCAACGCCGACGGCGTGTTCCGCCTGCGGGACCTGCGGCGCGGCTGAGGCGCCGCTTCCCCTACCCCCATTCAGACATTCAGGAGAACCTATGGAACGACATGAGACGTTCGCCGCGGCTGCCCTGCAGGGCGTCATCGCCGCGCGCACCAACTTCGACATCGCCGGCGAGATCGAGCTGGCGTGGCGCTACGCCGACGGCATGGAAGCCGAGGCGGCGCGCCGCGGCAAGCTGGCGATGGCGGACCAGCTTCCCTACGACTGCGAGGTCACCATCACCGCCAAGGCCGACTACAGCTACGCCCTGGTCGAGGGCATCGAGGCCGCGACCGAGCAGGGCATCGAGTACTCCAACCGCGATCGCCGCTTGATCGGCGAAGTACTCGCCGCCTACGGGCGCGCCGAGGACGCCGGCAATTCGTTCACTGGCCGGTGCGAGCTGTCCCACACGTTCGGCGAGGTCTGCCGCTTCACGTTCACGCCGAAGCAGGACGACGAGCCGAGCTGATCCCGCGCCGGCGGCGCCGCCGGCACCACACCACAACCGCACACGACACGCCTGCAGGGCGCCTTCGGACTCCGGGGGCGCCCTGCTTGTGTCCGGACGCCCGGGCTGGGCCTGCGCAGGGGTTCGACTCCCCTGCCCCGTCCGTAGCCGCTACTGCGGCCAAGGAGCTCCACGTGAAGGTTGGAGTACCGATCATCGTGATCGCCATGGTGGCGATCCTCGTCATGGGTTGCGCCGGCAGCGAGATCGCGCCGGCAACGTCCGACGCGCCGGCGCCGGGGAACGGCGACCCGCTGGCAGCGCTGTACGCGGCACCGCCGGCCGGCGCCGCCTTCATCACCGTCGCCGACGTGGACAGCGTGGGACCGGACGCCCTGTCGTTCGATCCCTTCTACCACTACGGCTACGCCGCCGAGCTGGTGGTGCCGTCCGTTCCCTGGGGCGCGCCGTTCGAGGACCTGAGCCTGGATCTGGCGGCTTCGGACGCCGTGGCGCTGCCGGTGCACGTCGACATCGACGCCCACTTCACCGCGGCCATCGCCGCCGCCGCAGTCGACGCTCAGCCGGTGGTGTGGGAGCGCGGTCCGGAGACGCAGCAGCCGCTCCCGGAGGGTTGGGAAAGCCCGCCGCTGGACGCGAAGTAGCCGGTGGCCGAGTTGTTCCTTGGGGCGGCAGTCATCGCGGCTGCCGCCCTTCTGGTGTGGGTGGCCGTACGCATCGTGGTGCGGCTGTTCACGCGCCCGGGTGGCGATGGGCCATGACCGGGACCGCTCTGGCCGGCAGGAGGCGGCGCATGCTGATAGATCTGATCTGGACGGCGCCGCCGGCACTGCTGGTGGTCGCCACGGCCGCCTACGCTGCCGGCTTGATGTGGGCGCTGGCCTGGGACGTCGAGCGCCTGCGCTGGCGCGAGTTCGACGGCTGGCGCACGATCCTGCGCGATCGCGTCGCCCGGGGCGCGGCGCCGGCCCCGCCCATCCTGGGCTGCAGCTACTTCGCGCGGCTGCGCTGGCACCGCACCTACGGCTGCGGCTGGCGCCGTGTGCAGCGCGCCCGCATCGCAGCCCGGCGCTGGGACCGCTCGTTCCGGTAGCAGGCGGTCCTACCCCCCTTGGCGAGAGGTTTTCCAACACCCGGAGGAGAAGCGGGTCATGACCCGCCGGCAGGTTCGAGCCCTGCCCTCTCGCCCTACCGGCACCCGGACCGGGAGCCGAAATACACTACCAGGAGGAACAGTGCCACATGAGCACCCCCGACAGACCCCAACTGCCCGCCGCGGCCGCGGTGTGCGCCGACCCGCCGGCGACGGTGCCCACCCTCACCGAGCCGGGACCGCTCGACCGCAACCCCGCCGCCGTGTACCTCGCCGCCAAGGCGTCCGCGGTCGGGCGCCGCGGCCTGCAGCGTGCGCTCAACCGCGCCGCCAAGATCCTGACCAGCGGTATCACCAAGGATGCCCTGAGGGTGGAATGGACCGAGCTCCGCTACCCGCACGTGGCGGCGCTGCGTGCCTTGCTCATCGACCAGGGCGCCGCGCCCGCCACGATCAACCACCTGCTGTCCGCCGTCCGCGGCACGGTCAGGGAGGCGTTCAACCTCGGCCTGGTCGACGCCGACACCATGCTGCGAATCGGCAACGTCAAGAGCGTGACCGCGAGCACCCTGCCGGCGGGCCGCCACGTCGACGTCGGCGACATACGCCGCCTGTTCGACACCTGCAGCGAAGGCGACACCCCGGTGGGCGCCCGCGACGCGGCCATGCTCGCCCTGCTGTACGGGTGCGGGCTGCGGCGCAGCGAGGTCGTGGCGCTGGATCTCACCGACTACGACGCCGGCGCGGTCACGGTGCGCTCAGGTAAGGGACGGAAGGATCGCATCGTCTATCCCCCGACGGGTGGTCGCGCCGCGATCGACGCTTGGCTGGCACGCCGCGGCTTCTGGCCGGGCGCGCTGCTGGCGCCCGTGGCCAAGGGCGGCAAGATCCAGCATCGCGGCATGAGCGCCCAGGCCGTGATGCTGCGCCTGCGCCACCTGGCCAAGGCGGCCGGCATCAAACCGTTCTCGCCGCACGACCTGCGGCGCAGCTTCGTCGGCGAGCTGCTCGACAAGGGCGCCGACATCAGCGCCGTGCAGCAGCTCGCGGGGCACTCCAACGTCTCGACCACGCAGCGCTACGACCGCCGCCCCGAGGAAGCCAAGCGGCGCGCGGCCGAGCTGCTGCACGTGCCGTACAGCGGTCCGCCGCCGATGCTGCCGGGCAAGCCCGCGGAATCGCGGGACGATCCCCCACCCGCCGTTGAGGCCTCGCCGCCCGGGCGCGCCGATCCGCCGCCTGCAGGCGCACCTGGTTGACCTACGGTGGGAGATACACCCGCCGGCAGCGGGTCGGCCTCCCACCGAAACGGAGCGTCTGGAGCGGCAGCGTTGCCGCGAGCTCGGCGCATCGAGGGCCTCGCCGCGGCGGATCCGGAGCTGCGGACGTGGGAGCCGTACCCGTGAATCGAGGGGCGTGTCTCCCACCTTGGCACCTTCCCCCGCTACTTGCCGTGCCCCGGCGCACCGCGTAGGCTTGTGCCTGGGGTAACACCCCTCCGTAACTGCCGCCTTCCCCTGCCGAGTGTCGGGGGGAGGCGGCTTTTTGCGTCTAAGGAACGATGCCTGACCTGAACGACTGGCGCTTGAACGGCCGGCGCCGACTCGAAGGCCGCCGGCGCACTCCGCCGTGGGTGGGGGTGCTGGTGCTGGCGATGGTGATGTACCTCGCCAGCATCGCCCTCACCTTCACGGTCGCGTTCTTCCTCGACCAGCGCATCGTCGCCATCGAGCAGCTCCTGGACATCAGGGAGAAGTAGGGGAGGTCCCAGCGGGCTGGGCGGTCCCACTGGGAAGGCGTGTACCCCCTCTCTGTCAAACCGTGCAAAGTCTACAAGGGCTGCGCGCGAAAAGGCCAATCCCTGCCTCTCTACGCACTCCTTTTGGCCATTTCGCCTTGTGGACTTTGGCTGCCGGTCCACAAGCGGTACACAAGGGGTCCCGCAAGCGCGGCCGCCGCCAGCGGGTTCGGCCATCCACAGGCGTCAGCACGTAGGTCGCCCTCTCTCTCAACTGTGCAGACTTGACAAGGGGTGCGCGCGAAAATGCCAATCCCTGCCTCTCTACGCACTCCTTTTGGCAGTTTCGCCTTGTCAAGTTTTGCTGGGCTTGACAAGCGGTAGACAAGGGGTTTCGAGGGACCCGGCAAGCGCGGGGCCGGTGGGGAACCGCGGGGCCGGCCTTCGCTGCCTTGCCGCGCCGCCAAGCCCACCGGTACGCTGTCAATAGGGACCGCCCCCGCGGAATCCCTCCCAAGCTGGCCGCCGTCTCCTTGAGAGCCCAGGAAACGGCGGCTTTCTTTGTGCCCAGTCGCTCAGGCGCTTCAGGAGCGCTCGCAGGCGCCGGATGGTGGGCATGTACCACCTCGGCGCGGCGAGCGTGCTGTGGCCACAGGAGCGGGCACTCCGCTGGAAATTAAGAGACGGGCGCCCGGTGTCGTTTCCAAGACTCAACGGGCACCCGCGACCAGAGCCCCGGCAGGTGTCGAGATACCGACGGGAAGCGCTGATCCGTCACTTAATGTACCGCAAGCGCCGCGGCGCGTCACCTGTCCCGAGCGGCACCAGCTTCACCCCCGTGTTCCGCCACGCGGCCAGTGCTCCCACACGCTGAGACCGCCGACGAGGACGCCGAGCATCCCGCCCCGCCAGCGTGCCGCCATCACGACGCGGCAAGCACCTGGCCGACGCCAGCCCGTAACGCTTCGTTCACTTGATCCCAGGTCAAAGCGTAGGGGCTGATCGGACCAGGGGCGTGCAGCAACTCGCCGGTGCGAGCGTCATGCAGAGCCCAACAGCCGTAGTCCGCGGCCCCCGGATCACGCGTGCGGGACGCAACCAAGCGGATGCCGCGTCGGTAGGCCATGGCGCGCACGCGTACGACTTCACTTCTATCGATCATGGGTTTCTAATCTTACGCCAGCCGGCGGGTCATGTGCAATAAGCTGATCGTAGACACGCCCGAGGTGTTGCCGTTATGTTATCCAAAATTTGGTCACGAAACGTTGTTCGTGACACAGGGAGGGTAAGACTCGGCAACCCGCACCGATAGCACGACGTATCGTGCTGGTGATCTATCCCCCAGATCCTGGAAGCGGGCAATCTGAGCCAAGCCTGCTATATGCGCTTAGTAGCAGGGGAGTCTAACTAGCCTCTTGTTGGCGCTGCCGCAACACCTCCCTTTCTCAGAATCAGTTTGGGGAAGGGGAAGTTTGTGCGTAGACCACTACGAGAATCCAATGAACGCGGTGCCACCCGCGGCAACGGCCAGCAGAACGGTGCCGCGCTAGCGACACGGAAACGAGTTCGCAAGGACAGGAGTGATAAACCTGTCATCCCGGCCAGTGCCCGCGGGTTCAGCGACTCGTTAGAATTGGTGAATGCTGACATCCGATACAATGTCCGCGCTGCAAAGTACGAAATCTGCCTGAATTTTTTTGACGATCCATCCGGCTGGGAGGAAGCAAACTCGCGTCGCTGGGCCTACCTGTTCGAACAGGTAGCGGAGCGCTGCGATTTCGCGACCGCCAGTAGTATAAAACCGGCGCGGTTTTCCAGGGAGCTACGCAAGCAGGTAATCGATGCGTACGGCTTCGCACACGAGGTCGATCCATTCAAGAGCTGGCTGTTAAGCCTTCCTCCGTGGGACGGGGTTAAACGCCTGGACACTTTGCTTGACCTCGTTTTCGAGGTCCGCGCCGGTCAAGATCCGGACCTGGTTAAGTGGATCTCAGGTGTCGTGCCCACCACCGCTGTTTGGCGCTGCATGGAGCCAGGCTACCAGCAGGACGTTGTGCCGGTGCTGATCGGGGGGCAAGGCATAGGCAAGTCCACTTATCTGCGTGCGCTGCTGCCCGACGATCGGGACGAGTGGTTCGGCGACGGGCTGTCGCTCATCTCGGATGACAAGGCGCGGGTGGAAGCGACGTTGGGCAGGGTCATCGTCGAAATGTCGGAGATGGCCGGTTCCACCAGAGCGGACCGGGAGCAAATGAAAGCTTATATCTCGCGTCGCAATGATAGCGGCGTCCGGTTGGCCTATCGACGCGATCCCGAGGACATGCCACGCCGCTTTGCACTGGCCGCGACCAGCAACGACCGGTCATGCCTGCCTGCCGATCCCACCGGCCTGCGTCGCTTCGCGCCGGTGGAGCTGGACGCCAAGATCGCCGGCTGCGGCGGCGAGCGCCAGCCGGCGATCTTCGTCCGCGAACGGATCGCGACCAGCCGCTCTCAACTATGGGCGGAAGCTCTGGCACGCTACAACGCCGATATCCCACCGGCCATGCCCCTCAAGCTGGAAATGGGTGCCGCCGCCGAACAGGCCGAACAGTACCGCAACGCCGATGAGGTCCTGGAGGAAAAGCTCCGCGACTGGTTGTGGGTTCAGAGTGATCCGTTTCGGCTGAAGGATGCCATGGAAGCCGCTGGTTACCGCTCGGAAGCGCCGCCTACCTCCGCCGAGGGAAAACGCGTCGCAGGCGCCCTGATTCAGCTCGGCTGCACGAGAACGAAGATCCGCGATGCGAGACTGTGGCGGCCACCGTCAGACCTGAGTTGACAAAGGGTTGGTGAAGGAGTCCCCGGTCCGTAGACACTTCGGACACTTCAACGCTATTCGTTTTGTTTTTTTCTCCTCTCATCAGGAAACGTGTTCTACGCACTTCTTTTGCTCTGTCGTTATCCATCGCCGTAAAGGAAGTGTCCGAAGTGTCCATAGTGTCTTAGTGGTTCGGTGACAAGGATTTAACCGTGGACACTTGCGGAATTGAAGCGTCCCGAAGTGTCCGGCGAGAGCGGAGCAAGGCCGGCGAGAGCGGAGCAAGGGTCCCCGTGGTATCGTCTCCCGAGAATGAAGCGCTGCTACGCTTGTTTACACCCGCAACGCGCCGCCATCGACGCCGATCTGCTCCAGGGCATCTCCTACCGGACGGTCGCCGCGCGCTACGACATCAGCGCGGCCGCCCTCCATCGCCATCGAAGCAAGCACCTGTTCCTGCCCACTGTGGGCGACCTGCGGGGTCCAGCGACCGGGACCATGCAGTACGTCCCCGACTGGTTGCGCTGGGACGGTAGGAAGTGGCAGCCCTGCGACCCGCCCGACCCCAAAGATGTGATCGAGGTGAGCGGTCGGCCTGTAAGACCCAGCGAGTTCAAGAAGGAGGGCCGCGTGGTGGGCACCTACACTCGCAAGACCTATCGGCTGCGCAGGTCAAAGCTCCGCTCCACAGAGCACGCCGTGGGCGACCTGCTGGGGCCGGCTGCCGGGACCACCCTCAAACACTGGTTGCGCTGGGACGGCAATGAGTGGCAGCGCTGCGACCCGCCCAACCTCGAAGATGTGATTGAGATGCACGGTCGGCCCGAGCACAAAGGCAACATCGTGGACCCCAAGGACCGCAGCCGCGTGCTGGGCACCTACATCCGCAAGACCTATCGGCCGCGCAGATCACGGCGCCAATCCTCGTAGACCCGCTCCAGCTCCCACCGCCGTCGTCCTCGCGTGTACGCGTACGCGCACCGGATGCGCACGTCCCCCCGCAATTCACGTGGAAAACGTTACTAAAGGGAACAACCAGCCCCCTATATGAAACTAAAACCAACCCGGTAGACCGCCTCCAATCCACGAATCGACCCTCTCTTTCCTCCACTGAACAACTTGGAATCGAAACACTTAGGGGGCACCTGGTTCATATCCTACCCCTCTGGCCGAGTGATCCAATCTCCGGGTGCATTTTTGGAAAGCGTTACCGGTACAACATCAAGGTGAACGTTATTGAACCTTGTAGACGGCGACATATCGCCCTTATCCGAGGGGTCTGGCAAGGGAGTAACACCACTGAACAGTCGCTTATCGAGACGGATAGAGTGATATGACGGCATCTGGAGCGCACCTCGACCGCGGTCGGCTCCCGGTGGTGCAAAGTACGCATTTTCGGCCAAGTTTCAGGAAGTTCGAACGAATCACGGGGGCAGACCCCTTGTCCCCGAATCGGTACGAATACACGGCCCCAGGGTCCATCTCTCATCGTGGCTGTGCCAAAAGCCCCTTCCGCCCTGAGGCGGGGGAACCGTGGCGGTGGCGGGGCCTGCGGCCCTGAGCTGCGGCGTGCGGCTCTGGCTGCCGGGGCTCAGGTAGGCGGCGTAGTCCTGGCGGGGCTCGTTCTTCTCCACACGTTAGGGTTGCCGGGGACGGGTTCGAAGCCCTTGTGTTGCGCCCGGAGCCTCTCCATCTCCTTGGCCTCTCTCTCCTGCCGCGCGATCTGGAACGCTTCCTCCACCGCCCGCCGGCGCGGTTCGGCGACGGCTTGAATGCTGTCAGCGAACGCTCGCTCCGCCAGCTCCGCGTAGCCGTCCGGGTGCTGGGTTCGGTACCAGTGGGCCAGACGATATGCCTGCTTTGTGCGGTTCTTGGGGTTGGCCGTGGAATGCGGATGGGTGCGCTGATAGCAGGTCTCCCACGGGATCCTGTGGCGTAGATGGAGGTAGATCATCTCCTCGGCCGCCAGCTTGCGATTCAGGACGGCGGGGGTCTCTCCTGCAGGTCGGCGCGGCGGCATGGACGTGCTACTGACCAGATCGCGGCGGCACCGGCCGTGTCCGACGAGCCCGCCATCGTTCGAGCTGCCGTGGCCGCGGCATCACGGCCCACCAGCAGCCCGCCCAGGCGCCGCCGGCGCGGCCAGGGTCAGCGTGCGGCCGAGGGGTGGCGCCGCCCTGCTGCGGGGCCAGTCGTGGGAGGTGCAGCGAAGGAATCCTCGATGCCAAGTCGTTTGCGAGTTTGCTTGCGCGCTCTCCGCAGCCGCCTCTCGAATTCCTTGGGGTACCGTCGGCAGAACCATGAGATCTCTCGTCGAGCCAGAACTTCCGCGCTCTTGGGCTTGGCCGTGGCCTTCGGGTTGACCCGCTTCCAGCATTCATCCAGGGGGATGCCCTTGGCGAAGTGCAACTCGATGATTTCCTCGGCTCGCACCTTCCGCTCCTTATCTCTCGGCGTATCAACTGGTGCTTTTCGGCGTGGCATTATCAGGGGCGAGGATAGGGTTCCAATAGATGATCGTCAATGCCGGGAATGAAGGTACGGTCCCCGAAGCTCTGCCGCCGGATAATGGCCTGCTGCACTTGCAGATCGATTCCCAACTTCGCGTACATTTTCTTCGCAGCCTCTCGCTTCCTTCTTATCTCCGCAGCTTTTTCCATCTCTTCCTCTTCGACTCTCATCCTCTCTGCTTCAGCGACCTTCCTCTTTGCCTCAGCGACCTGAGCATGGTATCGCCCACGGCGCTTCTCCTGACGATCCTCCTGGTTATTCTGATAGTTATTCCGGTTGTCCCCCTGGCGCTTCAGCCGCGAGTGCTCAGCGCGGCAGTCCTCGCAGCGTGGCGATCGCGTGGTAATCACCTTCGCGCACGCCCTGTCGGCGACGCCTCTGCATTCCTTCGGCCGGTACTTCTGCAGTGCCGGCGCCGCATCGCTCTCTGCCTTTCTCTCCGCTTCTGGAGCGGGTTCCTGTTCCTGGTCGCTGGTGGCACTTGGAGTTCCGGCCAGTGCGCTGAGTAAAAGGTCTTCACCACCTGGGCCGAGTATCGCTCTTGTGTCGCGAAGCCACCTGAGTTCCCGGCGGTACAGTTGCGCAGCACTATCGTCATTCGCCGTGCTGTCGGGGTTAGCGAGTCGCCAAGCCGCGGCTGGCCCCATGGCTATGCGCGAAAGTGCCATCTTTTCGGTGCGGCGCATACGTGCCAGCGTCCTCACTATTACGGTTGCTTCCCCTATCAAGGTTATACCCGATCCTGTCCCTAAGTACTCTACTTCCCAGGCTTGATGCTGGCAACCTCCAGGCACGCCGACTCGACGCTTGGTTGGCGCTCTGCCAGTCGTGCCGATACCGTCACCGTCGCGGCAGTAGACGATGGCACCAGCAGCTCTTCGCCCGCCTGCAGCTTCAACAGCACCTTGTCACTTACCAATCGGGTGCCGTCGATGGCGATCGTTCCCTGAGGGACGCTCTGCAGAATCAAGGTGATGTCCGGCCCGTCGGTCACGTGCTTAAAATGCTCATTCCGAAGCACGACGGCGCCATAATGCTTCAGGCGCAGCGCCCGGTCGGCGCCGACATCCCAGCCCTGCTCGCGGGCCTTCGCGGTCACGTCGGTCGATTGGAAGAGGCCCTCAATAAACAACAGTGCCATGTGCCAAGGCCGCCAGTCTACTCTATCACAGCCTGGACTAGCCTGGATGATGCGCGGCTTGGCCTGGTGTGACGAGCCATCATAGAATACCGACTCACAAAGGACTTCGGCACCCGTATGTGGCCCGTGGTCGAGGGGCAACGAATGGACGGTACCGCGCCTCTATCAGACGGCCTTCGTGGGGCTGGTCATCGCATCTGCCTTGCTGGGATAACCGTCAAGGTGCGCTGCTGCAACCTCTCCCACCGTCTGGTTGACGAAATCGCAATAGGAAACCAACAATCAACGACATTGAGAGAGTCGTGCGTCTTCGGGTTCATGCCGGGTCGCAATACAAACAGTTCCGCCAAGGGAATAGCTACCGGACCCGGAGCGAATAGGTCAAGACCCAAGGAAATGGCTCCTGGCCAGGAGGGAGAGATGAGGGCCGTCGTGTTTCTGTTGCTCGTCTTGGTGCTGGGAGGGTGCGATTGGATGATCGGCCCACCAGGTCCCCCTGGGCTGCCTGGACAGCGCGGAGAACGGGGGCCGGATGGGCCGCAGGGCGAACCCGGGGCCGACGGACAGCCCGGCGAGCAGGGACCACAAGGGCCGCCGGGAGAGACTGGCCCGCAGGGGCCAACGGGGCCAGCCGGGCCGCAAGGGCCGCCGGGAGAGACTGGCCCGCAGGGGCCAACGGGGCCAGCCGGGCCGCAAGGGCCGCCGGGAGAGACTGGCCCGCAGGGGCCAACGGGGCCAGCCGGGCCGCAAGGGCCGCCGGGAGAGACTGGCCCGCAGGGGCCAACGGGGCCAGCCGGCGAACCCGGAGAACCAGGCGCTGGACCGCAGGCACCACCGCCGACGGTCAGTTTGGCAGCAAGCCCGAATCCGGTGAGCGAGGGCAACACTCTCACGATGCGGGCCACACTTTCACGGACGCTGAACAGCTCGGTGTCCGTCCC
Source organism: Spirochaetia bacterium (assembly GCA_965203905.1). GTDB lineage: Bacteria > Spirochaetota > Spirochaetia > SZUA-6 > Bin103 > Bin103. The sequence continues at coordinate 1,940,953 of CBDBDQ010000005.1, forward strand.
GCTGACGCTGACACCAGGCACCGCGGAGCCTGATGACTACGGTCGGCTGGCGCGCATCACCATTCCCGCCAACAGCCTTACCGGCAGCGGCCGCATTACGACAGTGGACGATGCCGACTCGGACGACGAGACGTTTACGATTGCGTTGGGCAACCTGCCGCCTGCGGTGACGGCTGGCAGCCCGCCCTCGGTTACGGTGACCATCAATGACCGAACACAACCGCCGCCGGCGGCTCTACCGGTAGTGAGCATCACGGCGGGGCCGGCGGTAACCGAGGGTGGCTCTGCAACATTCACGGTACATGCAACGCCCACGCCAGCCAGTGCGCTGGCGATACGACTGGGCACTGTGGGTAATGTTACCTTCGTCGACCCGGAGCGTCGGGGCATAGAGACGCTGACCGTCGCGGCGAACACGTCTTCGGCCGTCTGGAGGGTCGCCACCATCGACGATGACATGGACGAGCCGGACGGATCGGTGACGGCGGCCCTCCGCTCCGGCACGGGCTACACGGTCGGCTCTCCGAGGTCGGCCAGTGTAACGGTGATCGACAATGACACCGCGCCGCTACCTGTAGTGTCGTTCTCAGCGCCCGGGTTGGATGTCTGGGACACGGACCCCGTAGAAATGGTTGAAGCCACACTTCTCCTGTCGATTCCGGCACCACAGCCGCTCACCATCAATCTCGGAAGACCAAGATTTGAGGGCGTCTACAGCCATCCGTCGTCTATATCGGTTGCCAAGGGTGAAACATCGGCGACGGTGCGGATCATTATTCACGACTTCCACTCCGGGTGGCACATTGGCGTATGGGTATTCAGCGGCGATGGATATATCGTTGGAGAACTGCGGAGCTTTTACCTCAATGTTTACCACGACGATCGCCCACAGCACCTCGACCCACGCTGCCCCTACCCCACACATTACCCGCTGCTTGATAGGGTATCCTCTGCCGGCACGCTCTGTGCTACCAGCAACAGAGTGGTCTCGCAAACCACCCTGGATAGAGTAAGTCGCGCATCATCTACGATGCTGCAACACCGCCCGGACCTCGCGAGAATACTCAGCGCTCCCCCCGATCCCTCGGCGCCGATTCCCGAGCAGCTACGAATTCTCCCTTTTGTTGCTCTGTTCGGTCCAGATGAAGACTGGTGCACCGCCTTTCCTGTCTACGTCGAGGCGCTCAGGCTCGACTGTGACGGGCTTTTCTTTCAACAAAGGGGGGTGACCAACAGCTACTTTAGCCTGTGTCCGGAGAACGACTTCGCCGCCTGCGTCCACCATCTAGCCCGCGCCATTTGGGCAACGCTCGGGAAAAAACAGTGGGACATCAGAGATCGCTTCAATGAACCGGACGTGAGCCAGCTATGGAACGGCTTCGCCTTGGCGGATTATGGCACGTTCTTCACCGAGATGACGACGATCTACTTCTGCGTCAACACGAGAGTTACCTCGCCAGAGATCTACTGTGCCGACGCGCTCAAGGCGTACGACCCGGCAACGTACGAGGTGATCCACGGCATCTACCGAGGATCGGCCGACCTGCGTAGAACGTAATAGAAAGAGGCGTATGAAGCCGCTCGTCTACTTCCTTACGCTGCTCGTGGCCGCTGCCTGCCTCGCAGCCGGCTGCCGCGGCGCCACCGGCCATCCTGAACCAACCCCTGAACCAACCCCTGAACCAATCGACCGCGACGAGTTGCCTCCGGCCCAGCCCGAATCCCCGGTGCCGGTGGTCTTCGGCCCCACTGCCGATCTGCAGACCGATCCGTTCGCCCTGAATTCCGCCGCGGTCAGCGGCAACATCCTTGCCCTCTCGGTCTCCTACGGCGGCGGCTGCCGCAGCCACCTGTTCCTCCTCACCGCCGCCGAATCCTTCCAGGAATCCTCTCCGGTCCAATTGCCGATGGTGCTCACCCACGACGCCAACGACGATCCCTGCGAAGCCTATCCGACAGAGCAACTCCGCTTCGATCTCACGCCAATCAGGGAACGCTACCAGAGAGCCTACGGCCAGGACTCCGGCTCCGTCCTGCTCCACCTCCAGCCGGAGCCCGCCACCAACACCGACCAGCCGCTCGTCTACCAGTTCTGACCGCCACCGGGGCTCATGCCGGGGCCTCCGGCAGCGCTCCGTTCGGCGGCCGCCAGGGGCCGGACAACACGCCCTCAATGCGCGCCACGCGATCGCTGAGCACGTGCAGATCGGTGCGTACCTCCGCCAGGTCGGTGCGCACCTCGCGGCGCAACTCGGCCAAGTCGTTGCGCACCTCGCGGCGTACTTCGGCGAGATCGTCACGGAGCTCGCGCCGCACCTCGGCCAGATCCTCGCGCAGTTCACGGCGCACCTCGGCCACAACGGCACTCAGCTCGGTCCGGGTGGCTGCCACGTCGGCTGCCACCACCCCGATGCGGCGGCCCTGTACTATCAGCAGCGGCACCAGCACGGCCAGCAGTGCTACGCCGACAGCGACGACGGCGATTATCACGGTAGTCATTGACGCGAGGATAACGGCGGACGCGGGGCAAACCAATGCGCGTTCGGACACAGGCGCCAGTCCGCTCCGCTGATCGGGCAGGCGCAGGCCACGCCGCGGCAACGAGCGCACTCCGGTTCGGGGGGACAGCGTGGCGCTGGGCGCCCCACTGCTCCCGCCGACAGCGCGCCGCGGCCGCGGAGTCCGGAGGCGGCCCGCCGGCACGAGTAATGGAGCGCGGATCATCGTGCCACCACTTGCTGCTCCCGGAGCGAACCAGAGCGTCGGGCCGACCTAACCACATCGTTGGTTGGGTATGTGCCAACGCATCACCCCCGGTGGCGGCGTCTCTCGTGCTCGTCTCTACCAAAGGGGGGGCTGCACGCTAAAAGGCAATCCCGAGGTCTATTCCCAAGCCGGTCACTGGACCGTCGACGCTGATATTTCTCTTGATGTCAGCGGCATCCGCGAACACGTGATGATAGCCCGTGTGCAGCCGCGGCGTGATCGCCACCGGCCCCCACAAGACTCGGTAGCCGAAGTGTCCGCGAGCACCCAGTTGCACCGCATCCACCACGCTGCTTTGGTACCGGGCGTGGAGGTAGCCGGGCTCCAGCGAGACGCCCACAAACAGGCCGCTCGGGGCGCGCCCCGCCAGAAAGTAGTGGGCACCGACGGCGCCGCCCAGGCTCCACCGCTCATAGTCGGCGGGATCCACCCCCATGGTTTCGATCAGGTGCCCTTTGCGTTGGAGTAGGTCGCCACCACGGCGATGCTCCAGTGCTGATCCAGTGCCAGCTCCAGCGATCCTCTGTAGTCCCCGAACAACAGGCCCACCAGGTTGACCCCCACGATGCCGCTTACCGGCTGCTCCTGGGCGAAACCGGGGACAGCGACTGCCATGCTTCCGGCTGTCACCAGCACGGCAATGACTGTGCAGCGGTAGCTACGTCCGGGCCATCTCATATGATGCCTCCCCCCCTCCCGTCAACGGAAAGCTGCGTTGCCCAGCACCCGGGTCCGGTGCTGGATCGGCGGCCAACCCGCCTACCGCAACCGCGTGTGCCCTGGGCGCCGGCAAGGCCGTTGGCCTCGCTCCGTACCGCGTCCCGCCGGCTGCGTGAGCGCCTATTCACCCGGCAGCGCGCTTCAGCGCGGCCACGTCGGCCTTCAGATCGGCAACCTCCGCCTGCAGCGTGCGCAGGTCGACCGCGTAGGCGGAGCGCTCGATCCCGGTCATGACCGCGGCCAGGAGTTGCTGCGGCAGCTCGCGCAGCAGCGTCTCGTTGCCCGTTTCCACTTCACCGCTCAGCGCGACGAGGGCCTCCCCGTTGGCGATCGCCTTGGCTTCAACACGGTCCAGCCGCTTCCCATGCTCGGCCACCTGGTCGTCCAGCCGCGCCTGCCGCCCGCGCACGTCGCCCAGGCCGACCCGCACCTCGCCCAGCTCGTCGCGGATCTCGTTGATGGCGCCGCCGTTTGCACCCACCTTGTCCAGTACTTCTTGCACCGCATCGAGCACGTCCCTCAGCGTCGGCTCGCTCTCGCCCATGGCTCGCTACTCTATCCCGGCGGCGGGGAACCGGCCACTGTCATCGGGGGGCGTGGTGAATTTGACGGCGCACCACGTGACCCGCGCAAACTGCATACTGCTACACTGACGCCTGTGAAATCCCGCTTTCTGATCCTGGCCCGCTGCTTATGGGGCCTTGTATTCCTCGTCTTGGGCCTTGGTCTGGTCTCGGGTTGCAAAGACTCGTCACTGTTGGCCCCGAAGCCCCTCCCCATCGAACCGACCGGCCGCTACCGCGGGAGCGGTGACCAGGTGTTCGTGCTCAACCCGGACGACGGGATGCTCGACGCCGAACCCTATACGCTGATCCTGGGCAACGCCTCGCCCGAGGTTTACCTGATCGCCACCAACACCGCCGCCTACCACATGGATCCCCATATCAAGCGACTCGACCTCAGGGGGCGACGGGCGGCCGTGCAGGACGGCTACGTGCCGCCGCCGAGACCTTCCGCGGCCAGTGCCCGCGTACCCGAACGCGCTTGGATCACCCAGTTCAACAACAACCCCCCGCTGGCGAGGAGATCGGCCCCGGCGGAAGGTGCCCGTCTGCAGACGCCAGTCGCAACGAGAGTCGCAGAGGGCGACCGGTTCACCTTCAGGGACCTGGACGACGAGCAGAACCTCGTCTTCATCCCCGCCACTGCCCGGAGAGTGGTCACCGACGGCGACATGACCGTGGCATTGTGGGTGGCCGACCGGGACTGGGGGCCGTCCTGCCGCGGCGGCGGGCCGTGCGTGACCGGGGAGATGGTCGACGCGATGGCGGACCGCTTCCTCCGCCCCGGTGTCGGCAACGACATCCACGACTGGGTAACGGCCATCTACGGTGATCCCTGGGGGCCGCACCGCTACTCGCACCTGATCCCCGCGGACGCCGCCGACGAGATTCACATCCTGCTGTTCGACATCCGAGGCGACGGTATCCCCGCACCGGGAGAGTGCCGCATCGTGGGGTTCTTTTGGGCAGTCCACAACTTTCTCCAAGACCCTGATGCTCCTGCCGAAGTCTCGGCCGAACGGCTGATCTTCTTCATGGACTCGGCCCTCACCGCGTACCCGGAAGGTCTGACCTGGGAGATCACCGACCGCGCGCCGAGCGTCGTCATCTCCACCCTCGCTCACGAGTACCAGCACATGATCCACTTCTATCAGAAGCCGGTTCTGCGCGATACCGCCAGCGAGACCTGGCTCAACGAGATGACCTCCGAAGTGGCGAGCGACCTGATAGCCGACAAGCTGCTGGTGAACGGCCCGCGCGGCGTCCCCTACGACGACCCCTCCGCCGGTGCGCCGGGCAACGAAGACGGGCGGCTCCCCTACTACAACCTGTTCAACGACCTGCAGGTCACCACCTGGAACAGCGTGATCGCCAACTATGCCCTCAACTATGCCCTCGGCGCCTACTTGGCTCGCACCTACGGCGGCGCCGATCTGTTCAGTGACATCGTGCAGAGCGCCGGCTCGGGTATCGACGCGATCGAAGCGGCGCTCGCCGCAGCCGGCCATGACGTCTCGTTCGGGCAGGTGTTGGCCGACTGGGCAGTTGCGACCCTGCTGTCGGACAGCACCGCGGCCCCGGCTCCGTACCGCTACAATCCGGGCGCCTGGAGCACCTCGTACGCCGGCGGCGAGCAGTTCCGCTTAGGCTCGATCAACCTGTTCAACTACCGCTACGAGCCACCGGAGATAGTGTCCGACTGCATCGGGCCGGACCTCGCCAGTCGCTCGGCCCTGGAAGGGCCTTATCTACACTCCCTGCGCACGTTCAACGCGCGTACGCAGCCGCCTCACTCCAACATGATTGCCACCCTCGGCCGCAACTCCGGAATCGTTCGCCTGTCCGTGAGCGCAGCGCAGGGCAACGTCATCACCGTGGTCGTCAAGGAGTGATGCGCACCGCGCCGGCCTGAGTTTCGAGGTCGGCGGGCGGTTGCCGATTCAACGAGAGAGAGAAGTTCGTGACCCGTGCGCTGCCGGCTTCGCGGGGCCGTCTGAGGGGTGGTGGTGAATTTGACGGCGCAGCAAGTGACCCGCATACTGCTTCACTCATGGGGCTACTACGGGAACGTCGCGCCGCGGGCTGACGTTACCCAGCATACCATCGAGGGCCACGTCTGGGTGGTGAAGGATACCGGCCTCACCAATCTGTCGGTCTTCCGCGCCGCGCGATCAATCAGCCTTGCTATAGTGAGCTCGGGTCGTGGCAGTCGGCCGGAGAGCCAGACGCAGGGCGCGGAACAGGCGAGCCGGTGAGCGCGACCACCGGCGAGCGGGCGCGGGGCGAGATCCGGAAGCTGCTGCAGCGCTTCGGCTGTGATTCGGTCGGGGTTCATGGACGAGTTCGCCGAGGGGACGCTAGCTGCTGGCGTTCCGCTACCGCGGGCACCAGGTGCAGCTCCGCGCGTCCGCCCGCGGCTGGGCCGACCTGTACCTGCGCGAGAACCCCTGGCACACGCGCCGGCGCTGCAGCGAGGCCGAGTGGGGGCAGCGTGCGCTCGACCAGGGAATGATCGCGGTCAACTCCATCCTCAGAGACTGGGTGCGCGGCCAGGTCACGGCCATCGAGACCGGCATCACCGAGTTCCGCCACGTGTTCCTGCCCTACCTGGTCACGGCGAGCGGCGAGACGGTTGCGGAGCTGGTCGACCGCCGCGGCGGCGAGCTCCTGGAGCTGCCGGAATGAACGGCCGCCCCGACGCAACCAGCGCCGGCGACGGCCGCCACGCGCTGCTGTTTCCGCGCCTGCTGCACTACGACCTGACCGCCGCCACCGTCTCGGTTCATGCGGTCGTCGATCGGTTCCCCGCGGCCGCGATCGTGCGCGCGCTGCAGGCGGCGCTCGGCGGCTGCCTGGTGCTGCTCTCCAGCGGTCTGCTGCTCGGTGCCCACCAGCGCTACAACGGGTCGCTGCTGCAGGTCAGCCTCTACTGCCGGTCGTGCGTGGAGGGTGTGCTCGATGCCGTGCTGGCGCAGCAGACCACGGATCGGACCATGACCGCCTGGCACCAGCTTCGCGAGCAGGTGCCGGCGCTTCTGCGCGAGCACCTGATGCCGGTTTTACCGCCGCCGGCACCCTGAGGCGTCAGCGAGATACGGCCCGACGCTTCGTCTGGCCATGCGAGCCAGGGGCCGTGGCTGCAGGACGTCGTGCGCACGCTCGCCCGGGCGTGGCTGCTGCCGTGATGGACGGGGCCCGCCGCGGCGATCACCTGGGGCGTGCAGGAATCGTCTGCCTGTTCCAGTCCTTCGGGTATGCGCGGTAGGTGGCGTGCGGGTAGACCCTGGTACCGGCTGCCGGCGCCGCGCCGCCGGCCTCGATGAGGTCGATCAACGACCACGCCTCATCAACGCGGATACCGAAATCGAGATCGCCGATGGGGATCACAACCGGGAAGCCTTCCTCATCAACCACGACAACTCCGACGCCGCAACAGGATACCGCTACGATGAAGCCCTCGTGGTCGAACACCGGGCTGCCGCTGGTTCCCCCTGTCTGCCCCAGGTTGAACTGGACCAGCTTGCTGTTCTCCAGCGTTACCTGGGTCTCCTCAAAGTCGTACGGGCGCAACGCACTGATGGTGCCATCCTTGAAGGTGGCAATCGGGACCGCTTCGAGAGCCGTTATCTCACCGGGGAACCCCAAGGTACCGACCGGCTGCCCTGCCTGCAGCCCGCTGGCGAGCTCTCGCGGGAGAAACGATGGCACGTCCCGAAATGACCCGCCATCAAGGTGAAACACGGCAAGGTCAGGAGAGTGGAGAAGCTCCGGATCGTACTCCGGGTGGATCCGGGCCGTATCCATGTTCAGCCGGTGCGTGTGAGCACCACCGATAGCGGTGCCGGACCGCACGGCGACCGGGACTGCGGTAACGGCTACGTTGCCGGCGTCGTCTACGACACCCCCCATGGCTTCACGTACGGCCTCCGCTACATGGGCGTTGGTCCAAATGGTATCGGGGTAGTGGGCGGCGAACCCGGTGCCGATAAAGATGAACCCGAGCCGTCCCGGGTCCACTGCTGCATCCTCTTCGGCAAAGCCGACGCCGGCAACTTCGACCCCGATGGCGTAGACGGAGTCGGCCAGGTTGGCATCTGCTACTACGGTAGCCCAGTTCAGCGGCTCGCCTTGCGGGGCCGGCTTCAAAGTGCAGGCCCCGAACACCGCGATCGTGAAGAGGACCACCACTCCTAATCTCATGAGCACCGTCTGCCGGCTCATCCGTTCTTGCTCGAACAACGCCATCGCACTCCCTCCGTGATGCATCCAGCGCATCCCTCCCGTAAACGGAAAGCTGCGGCGCCGGAGCGCCTATTCACCCGAAGCGCGTTTCAGCTCGGCCACGTCGGCCTGCAGCTCGGCTACCTCCGCCTGCAGCGCGCGTAGGTCGGTAGCGTAGGCGGAGCGCTCGATCCCGGTCAAGACCGCAGCCAGGCGCAGGGCGCGGAACAGGCGAGCCGGTGAGCGTGCCGTACGAGAACGCGACCACCGGCGAGCGGGCGCGGGGCGAGATCCGGAAGCTGCTGCAGCGCTTCGGCTGTGATTCGGTCGGGTTCATGGACGAGTTCGCCGAGGGGACGCTGCTGGTGGCTTTCCGCTACCGCGGGCACCAAGTGCAACTCCGCGAGTCCGCCCGCGGCTGGGCCGACCTGTACCTGCGCGAGAACCCCTGGCACACGCGCCGGCGCTGCAGCGAGGCCGAGTGGGAGCAGCGCGCGCTCGCCCAAGGGATGATCGCGGTCAACTCCTCCTCAGAGACTGGGTGCGCGGCCAGGTCACGGCCATCGAGACCGGCATCACCGAGTTCCGCCACGTGTTCCTGCCCTACCTGGTCACGGCGAGCGGCGAGACGGTTGCGGAGCTGGTCGACCGCCGCGGCGGCGAGGTCCTGGAATTGTCAGAGTGAGCGGCGCCGAGAGCTGGGCCGCTGCTGCAGGTCAGCCTGTACTGCCGGTGGTGCGTGGAGGGCGTGCTCGAGGCCGTGCTGGCGCAGCACACAACCGCCCGCACCCTGGCTGCCTGGCGCCAGCTTCGCCGCTCTGCCCGATCCACTCTACATCTTTGTGCGTGCAAGCATGGGCTTCATCCATATCTGCCGGTGACGTTGTGACATTCCAGAACTCGCGCTACGCTCAGCGAAATCGGCTGGGCCCAGGGGGCGCCGCCCACCTGCTGGAGGGATCGATGAGACGTATTGTAACAGGCCTATTGATGTTGCTGATGCCGCTTGGCGTTGCGTTCGCGGACGAGGTCAAGCTGGGAGTGCTGCTCGGCTTCACCGGCCCGATCGAGTCGTTGGTCGGACCCATGGCGGCCGGCGCAGATCTGGCGATCAAGGAGGTAAGCGACAGCGGCGCGCTGCTCGGTGGCAGGCAGGTCGTCTCCGTGCGCGGCGATACCACTTGCATCGATTCCGCCGCGGCAGTAGCGGCTGCCGAGCGGCTGGTGACCGCGGAGCGGGTCGACGCCATCGTCGGCGGTGACTGCTCGGGCGTAACCATCGCCATGCTGCAGCAGGTGGCCAAGCCCAACGGCATCGTGATGATCTCCCCATCGGCCACCTCGCCGGCGCTGTCGACGATCGAAGACGACGGGCTGTTCTTCCGCACCGCGCCGTCGGATGCCCGGCAGGGAGAGGTAGTGGCCGACATCCTGCAGGAGATGGACATCCACGAAGCGGCCATGACCTATACCAACAACGACTACGGCAAGGGCCTGGCGGACAGCATCCAGGCCAACTTCGAGCAGCGCGGCGGGCATATCACCATCTCCACCCCGCATGAGGACGGCAAGGGCGACTACAGTGCCGAGGTCGGCGCTCTGGCGGCGGTCGGCGGCGACATCCTGATCGTGGCCGGCTACCTCGACCAGGGCGGCAAGGGGATCATCCAGGCCTCGCTCGATTCCGGTGCATTCGACCAGTTCTTTCTCCCCGACGGCATGATCGGCGAGAGCCTGGTGGAGGCGATCGGACCCGATCTGAACGGTTCGATCGGATCCGTGCCCGGAACCGACAGTCCCGGTGTCGCACGGCTCGGAGAGCTGCTCGGGATGGCGCCAGCGCCGTTCGTGGGCGAATCGTACGATGCGGCCGCGCTGATCCTGCTGGCCATGCAGGCGGCAGGATCGGTGGAGAGCGGCGCGTTCAAGGACCACGTAATGGCGGTCGCCAACGCCCCCGGCGAGAAGATCTTTCCCGGCGAGCTGGCGAAGGCGCTCGGCATCCTCGCCGACGGTGGTGCCGTAGACTATGTTGGTGCGTCGGCGGTCGAGCTGGTGGGCGCGGGTGAGAGCGCCGGCAACTATCGGCAGATGGCAGTCGAAGACGGCAAGCTCGTAACCGTCCGCTTCCGCTGATCCGATAGCGGTGCGCTAATTGCGGCTATTCCATGCCTGCCAGGACCGGGAACGGCGTGCTCGTACCCCGTTCCCGGTCCTGATTCCAGGATCCTACGTGTATGGCCCCGTCGAACATCTCGTACTCGACGATATCGGGTCGCGCCTCGGCAAGCCGGTCGCTGAGCAATACGGGCACCCGAGAGTCGGCGGTAGTGTCCCAGTTCGAAATTATAGGCAGCCCCGGAAGGGGCTGATCGCTACGACTCAGACAACAGGAGTAAGCTATGAATATTCGTCATCGACAATCGCGCCAGGCGCGCCCGGACCTCGCCTCCATGAAATGTGATGATCTAGTACACATTCGAAATAATCGAGGACCTTCTGCACGGGTCGCTGGGCCTCTTCCGAGAGTGTCGCCTGAGCGGCTGGAAGCACTCGCGCGCGTACTCGGTAAAAGGCCTCTCGTTGCCCCGAGTACTCCACTTCCTGCTCAGCCATCTCCCAAAACACCTGTGCAATAAGGCCCATCACGAGGAGCATAGCTTCGACCGTTTCAGTCGGTCGGACGCTGTGTTCCTCGGCTACTTCTTCCAGCGCCGCTCGGCGCGCTGCATGTCCTTCTTCCATTCTTGAGTTAGCCTCCGACCTCAATTCTTATATCCCTAACAGGGCGCTACTACCTTGTGGTATCGTTTGGCCTGTTCCTCAGTTACGATCGCGCGCGCGTCGAAACTCGACCCGTCCGTGGGAGCGGCACCTTTCCTTATACATCGTGATCGTGAATGCCTCGTGCGGCATCTCCTCGTAGTAGCCTGATCCGGCAGTAACTCTATCGACTCGATCACGAACTCATCGAAGTCGCAGTGGATGGTCGTAGCGGCGGCGTGGTTGAAGCCGTGTTGCTGTAGGTCGGTGACGGAGCACATGCTGCACTCCACCAGCACGCGAGCCGTGTTCTCGGTGAGCGGCATCACGCTCGTGCTGACGCAGCCCGACAAGACCAGAGTGGCAACCGCCGCGGCGAGCATTCGTCTCATCTTGACTCCTATCCGCCTCCCAGAGGACTATGCTCCAATGAATCCTGGACGCCCCGGGCTCCCATGGCCGTCTACAAGTTCTCAAATATGTCATTTGCCTGATAAAAGGTTATGGCCATGCACTTATCGCACTTGGCAGACACGAGAGGTCCTGTGGGAGGGGGGAATGACTGATAAGATCCGCCTTTCTTCCACGGCACCCGAACGCCCATCATCGTAACCAGGACCGGCAGTATCCCACGGTCAAACGATTGGCAGGTGGGGCACGGATAGTTGCCATCCTGCTCTATCCATCTCTGAATCTCTTCAACCCCTGCCGGGGTAAGCACACCCTTGGTGTAGTCGTATGTACGTTTATCCAGGACAGCCACTGGCTTCCTCCATCAGTAGCCCTCGGGGCAGTCGAACACGAACAGGTGTCATCAATTACCGCTCACTGCAGGTCGATGGTCCTGAGCCGGTCGCCTTCCGACACCAGCAGCTTCGTCCCTGCCGCGTCCCCGTCCAGATCCGTGATGTAGCGAGTCGTAGCCTGCTCCAGCGCCCGCAGCCTGCTGTGTGGCTTGGCCTTAGTGAATGCGTAGATCGTCGCTTGATTCGCGCAGTGCACGAAGATGGTCGAGTCGTTCGCGTGCAACGCCTCGGGATCCGTGCACCCAGCCGACCGCAGCGTGCTCTTGGTCACATCCCTGGAGCTGACCCGGCTTCCGTTGGACCGCCGAAAGGCGAACAGCTGCTCGGGGCCGTCGTTGTCTCCGCTGTTCGAGATCCAGATGGTGTTGGCGTCACCTGAGATCCCGCCGGGAATGGTGAAGTCCTCGTCGCTGAAGTCGAACGAGTCGAGCTGTTTCCCGTCGGAGATCCGAAATCGGAGGATGTCGTCGTTCCCGCTGTCCAGCACGTAGAGGGTGTCGCCGTAGCCCCAGATGCCCTCCATGCGGCCCACGGCGGAGATGTCGAACTGGCGGCCGCCGTCGAGCTTGCTGCCCGTCGCGTCCGCCTGGAACGCGGTGTACTGCGTCGCGGCCCACAGGGTGCCGTCCGCGGCCATCCAGATCCCGCGCGGGTGGGAGGTGTCCACTCGTGTGGAGGATCCTCCTGGCTGGTCGCATCCGCCAACCAAAACTAGAACCACGACGAGCCCCAGCATTAGGGCCGTCCCTTTGCACCACTGGTGATCGCGCATCAGTAGTCCTCCTGTGTCGCCCGCACCCACAGGCGCCGGGCCGAGTTGAACAGACACACCGATCTCGCGATTGGTTGGGTTCTGGCTATTCACTCCAAGGCCGGGTAGCTACTCCCTGCCTGCACGGAGCTGTTGTATTGACCAGCGACCCGGCATGAGCGAGTCGATGCGTCTGTTCAGGGTGACATTGTGTCGATGCCGGAGGCGTTGTTCAAGCAGACCACACGAACGAACGGGTACGAACGGAAGTCTCGCTATCAGTCCAGGCGTCGGGTCAGTGGCCAGTTACACGAGGCAGCGCCCTTGATGCCGTCCTGCACGCTTTTGCCGATGATTACACCGCCGGTTGATCGTCGAAGCGGTGATCATCGTGGTGCCTTGCGCTGGGCACCGGCATGCCCCACCTGGCCGCGCCGTGGCTGCCGCTCGGGGGTCTGGCCGTGTGGCTGACCTGCTTCCTGGCGATGCGCGTCTACGTGGTCGGCATCCGCCGCCTCGGCGCTGCCGAGTGGGCCACTGCCGGCGCCGGCGCCGCGCTGGCGGCCGGGGCGCTCCTGATCGGGACCCGTGCGGACGCTGGCGTTGTTCATCCTCTCTCGAACGCTGCTCCTCTCTCTTGCGGCCCTCGGGTCGCTGCTGAAGGAACTGCACCTGCGCCGCGGCACCCGGCGCGCACCCGTAACTTTTACGAAACCGCGACGGAGACGTTTCTCCGAGGTGCGGCGGGATTGACGGTCGAGCATCCAGCATGCCGTCAATACGATCCAGCCTCGTCGTCCATTCCGAGACGGTCGCTATCGCAGGACGGCTTGATTCCCTCACCACCCGGCGCTTCCTTGTCGGCCCCGACCGATTCGCCTCTCGTGCCCGTCTCTACCAAGGGCGCAGCACGCTAAAAGGCAATCCCGAGGTCTACTCCCAAGCCGATCGATGGGCCGCCCACGCTGAATTTGCCCTTGATGTCAGCAGTATCCGCGAACACATGGTGATAGCCCGCCTGCAGCCGCGGAGTGATCGCCACTGGCCCCCACAAGACTCGGTACCCGAAGTGGGCGCGGGCGCCGATCTGCACCGCGTCCACCACGCTGCTTTGGTACCGCGCGTGGAGGTAACCGGACTCCAGCGAGACGCCCGCAAACAGGCCGAGCGGGGCGCGCTCGGTCAGAAAGTAGTGGGCGCCGACGGCGCCGCCCAGGCTCCACAGCTCATAGTCGTCGGCATCCACCCCCACCACTTCGATCAGAGCGCCGGTCAGGCTACCCTTCGCGTTGAAGTAGGTCGCCACCACGACGATGCTCCAGTGCTGATCCAGCGCCAGCTCCAGTGATCCGCTGTAGACCCCGAACAACGGGCCCATCAAGTTGACCCCCGCGATGCCGCTTACCGGCTGCTCCTGGGCGAATCCCGGGATAGCCGCGGCCATGCTGCCGGCTGCCACCAGCACGGCAATGACTCTGAAGCGGTTGCACCTCATGTGATACCTACTTGGCCGGCGAGGGACAGGAACAGTTCGGCACGGGGCTGGTTTCTCCTTTGGCTTGCGATCAGGCCATGTTGCCATGTTGGCACCGACAGATATCCAGATCGCCTGACCCGGTGCCCATTCCTCGAGCTCCTGGTCCATCGCGGCGACGGCAAGGGGAATCTGGGACTGGAAGAACCTGCGCGAGTAGCCATTCTTCAGCGCCCGCCGAAGCTGGAAGTGGTCCGCGCCGTCCAGCCCGGTGACCACGCGGGCGTACCCACCTCGTGGGCGAATCCGGACCACTGCTCCCAGGAGCGCAGGTGCGTCTTGCCCTCCCGTACCATGAACACGTTGGCTTCCCGACCCGCCAGAACAAGCAGCCTACGGCCCGGCGCCTGGACCTCGAAGATCGGCCCGTGGCGCCGGTACTGCTCGGTCAGGTAAGCACGCAGGTTCCCCATGAGCTGCAGCGCATGGCCCAGCACGGGCAGCCGGCCTGAGGCCACCGGCCAGCCGCCACCGGCGCGCCGGATCCGCTGGCGCAGCTCCTCCCGGTAGGCGACGCTTACCTTGCGAACCGCGCCGGTCACCGACTGCCCAATCAGGTCCAGCCGCGCCACCAACGTGATTCGCTCCTGCAACTCTGCATACTCGGAGGGGGTGAGAATCCGCTCGAAGGCGCCGCAGGCGTGGGCGAGGCTGACGATGCACACTTCCTCCGGCGTCGGAACATCCTCAGTGAACAGGACGCCCATGATCCGGTCGCGGATCTCTCGCTCCTGTTCCTCATCGACAACGGGATAGCGCCGGGTGCGCGACACTCGGGGTGTCAGAGAGAAGATGCCACCGCCATCGTCGGTGTCCAGGATCCCGCGCTGCACCAGCCGGGCCAGCGCTCTGGTTTGCAGTTGGTCGGCGTTCCCGGCAACCCGGCGCACCCAGAAGTCGGCGGGCAGGTTCGGGTGCGCCGCCACGACGGCATCGATGTCGGCCAGAATCGGATCCAGCAGGTCATCGCCGGTAGCGGTGGAATCCAGCAGGATGAGGGCGCTCGGGTCGGTGTCGATCCTGCCTTCAAGGGACAGATCCATCAGCGCCGCCCCGGCCAGGGCGTATCCAAGGATGCGGTCCGGGACATCGGAGAAGTCGCCGGTCTTCTCGTCCAACAGCAAGAGCAACAGCTCTTCAGCTAATCGCAGCATGTGTTACCGGCCTTCACGGTCAGCCGCGGGTCGGTAGCCGGCGTAGCGGCCGTAACCGGTTTCGTCTCCCGGTCCAACTCCGCGCGACTGCTGGCATCAGTTGTCCAGTCTCTCCTCGATGCGCTGAAGCGTGGTCGTCCACAAGGGTCGATTAGGCGGACCCCGAATCGCCTTTGTGAAACGGTTGCACCATCCCCCGTGAGATCCCCTTTGACCTGGGGGGCCTCTTGACGGCAGTTCGCCGAGCGCATTATAGATGGGCTATTGTGAGATCAGCATGATGAAGCAGGCTATAGTTCGTGATTTTCCGTGATATGTTCAGTAAACTGCCGCTTCGAAGGCCTGTCCGGAGGATGACCAGCGATGCAGAGCCCTGACGACTGTGAGCAAGGCAACAACGCGCTGCACGAGCGCATCTCCGCCCTGAGCGCGGCAATTCTGCGCATCAGCGACAGCCTCGACCTCGACACCGTGCTGCGCGAGGTGGTAGCCGGAGCCCGCGCGCTCACCCGCGCCCGCATCGGCGTCATCGCGACAATCGACGACGCCGGACAGCCCCTGGACTTCGTCAGCTCGGGCATCTCCGCCGACGACCACCGGCAGCTCGAGGCCTGGCCTGACGGGCCACGCCTGTTCGAGCATATCCGTGACCTTCCCTCACCCTTCCAACTCAGCGACCTGTCCGCTTTCGTGCGCGGGCTTGGTTTCTCCGCAGATCTGGTGCCCTGGAAGAGCATTGTGGGTACCGCGATGCGCCATCGGGGTGTGCATGTCGGCAGCTTCTACCTCACCGACAAGGAAGGCGGGCGCAAGTTCACCAACGAGGACGTGGAAGTCCTCGTCCTGTTCGCTTCGCAGGCAGCCGCCGCAGTCGCCAACGCTCGCACCTACCGCAACGAGCTGCGCGCGCGGACCAAGCTCGAGGCACTGATCGACACCTCCCCAGTCGGCGTCGCGGTCTTCGATGCCAAGACGGGAACCTTGACCTCCATCAATCGCGAGGCGCAGCGGATTGTCAAAGTCCTGTGCGGCCCGGGCCAGTCTCCGGCAGAGCTGTTGCACGTGATCACCTGGCGCCGCGCCGATGGCAGCGAGATTACGCTGGACCGACTCCTGACCTCGGAGCTGAATACCGCCGCCAAGGTACGCGCAGAGGAATTCGTGCTCTCGGTCCCCGACGGCCGCAGCGTTACCACGCTGGTCAACGCGACGCCGATCCACTCCGCCGATGGCGCTGTCGAGTCGTTGGTCGTCACTGTGCAGGATCTGGCACCGCTCGAAGAGCTGGAGCGCTCGCGTGCCCAATTCCTGAGTATGGTGAGCCATGAACTGCGCGCGCCGCTGACCTCCATCAAGGGATCAGCCGCCACCGTCCTGGGCGCCACTCAGCCCCTGGAATGGGCCGAAGTCCTGCAGTTCTTCCGCATTATCGACGACCAGGCCGATCACATGCGCGGCTTGACTGCCGACCTGCTCGATGTGGGTCGCATCGACACCGGCACCATCACAATCGTCCCCGAGCCGTCGGAGGTGACCGCCTTGGTGGAGCAGGCGAGGAACACGTTCCTCAGCGGCGGCGGCCGGCACGCCGTCTCCATTGACCTGCCGCCGGACCTGCCTCAGGTGAAGGCTGACCGGCGCCGCATCGTCCAGGTCCTGAATAACCTCTTTTCCAATGCCTCCCAGCATTCCCCGACCTCATCCCCGATCCGGGTCGCCGCGGTGCAAGAGGCGGTGCACGTGGCGATTTCGGTCTCCGACCAAGGCAGGGGCATGCCGCAGGAGCGGCTTTCGCAGCTGTTTCGGAAACACATCGGTGTCGGGGACGCGGAGCGCGGACTCGGCAGCTCCGGCTTGGGACTCGCCATCTGCAAGGGGTTGGTGGAAGCCCACGGTGGCCGCATCTGGGCCGAGAGCGCCGGTGAGGGCCAGGGCATGCGGGTCACCTTCACGATTCCTGTAGCGGACACCGCCGCCGGCTCGGCGCGCGAACTCGCCCCAAGCAGGTCGCGCGCGTGGGAAGGACCCGAGGCGACACGCATCCTCGTGGTAGACGACGATCCGCTGATGCTGCGCTACGTGCGCGACGCACTCGCCGCCGCGGGCTACGACCCGATCGTCACCGGTGACCATCAGGAGTTGGCCCACATCATCCGCCTCGAGAGGCCCCAGTTGATCGTACTGGACCTGGTGCTGCCGGGGACCGATGGGATCAAGCTGATGGAGCAGCTCCCCGAACTGGCCGATCTACCGGTCATCTTCATCTCCGGCTACGAAGGCGGCGAGACTATCGCCAAGGCTCTGGAGACCGGCGCCGCCGACTATATCGTCAAGCCGTTCTCGGCGACCGAGCTCACGGCGCGCATCAACGCGGCGCTACGCCGGCGCACCGAACCCGAACCGGGCGAACCGTTCGTCTTGGAGGGGCTCTCCATCCACTACCTGGAACGCCGCGTGACCGTGGCGAATCGCGAGGTAAAGCTGACGGCGACCGAATACGAATTGCTGCGCGTACTCTCGGTCAACGCGGGGCGCCTGATGACCTACGACGACCTGCTGCGCCATGTGTGGCGCCTGCCCCACTCAGGCAGCTCGGAGCGGGTTCGCACTCTCGTGAAGACTCTGCGCCGCAAGCTCGGTGATGTCCCCACCAAGCCCACCTATATCTTGACCGAGCGCGGGGTCGGCTACCGCATGCCCCGACCGAGCGAGCCGTGACGGGAACCCTGGGCGGTCACGAGCGCTTGCTTGGTCTCGCTCGTGCGACCAGCTTACCAACCAGGGCCTGCGCCTTCCGTCTTGGTGCGCTCAGAGTGCCGGCTTACGCCTTCGGCAGCGCCTCCAACCATCGTTCGACATCCTCACGTCGCCAGCCGACGGCGCGTGACCCGTCGCCCCCGAGCCTGACTGGCGCAGGGAAGTCGCCAGCACGTACACGTCGCCATAGCGATGTGCGGGAAAGTCCTATCAAAGCCAGCACTGCTGGCGTTCGCAAGATTGCAGGAAGAGAATCACGGGCCGAAGCTGTCGGTCCGTTGGAGTAGGAGTGGTCGGGCATCGGAAACCCCTATAGGCCCTAAGGTGGGCGGCATGCACAATTAGTCATGTAGGAGTCAGTCCAACTTTCGCGTTTCACGGCGTGGCTTGTCAACCCGTGTCAGTCCGTCCTGTCCGTCCTAAATCCCCATCAGCTGGCAAGAGGTAGTCGCTCCACGCGTCCATGAGCTGCCGTCGCCGCTCGAACAGGTCGGAGCGCATATAAGCGCCTTCGACTCCGCCCACAACATGCGCAAGCGCCGCCTCGGCCAATTCCCTCGATTCGTCGTTCTCCGCGCACCAGGAACGGAACGACGTACGGAACCCGTGCATCGTGGCGTTGATGCCCAACCCGTTGAACAGCTTGCTCGTCGTCCTGTTCGCCATCGCCTTGCCGGTCGGTGACGGAAACAGCAGGCCCGAGCCATCGTCCAGCTTCTGCGCTTCGGCCAGCACTTCCAGCGCTTGCGTCGACAACGGTACCCGATGCTCACGGCCGGACTTCATTCTCTCGGCAGTCAAGGTCCACACCCCGGCAGGTAGATCGACCTCGCTCCAGGTGGCAAGCCGAGCCTCTCCCAATCGAGCCGCCGTCAAGATCGCGTACTCTATCAGCAGCTTGGTTCCTTGCCACGCGGCGGACGCCCGGATCTTCGCAAGCGCCCCCGCCACCTCTCGATGATGAAGCGCCCGCCGGTGCCTCCTCGGGGCAGTCCCGTTCTTGGGCAGCACCTGCGAAATGGCGTCGCCGGCCGGATTGTCACTCCGATGCCCGGCGCCAATCGACCACCGCATCACCGCGCCTATCCGATGCCGCAGTCGCCTAGCGGTCTCGTGCTTCCCACCGTTCCAGATCGGCGTCAGCACGGACAGAATGTCAGCGCTGGTGATGGCGCCGATCGGCTTGCTCCCGATCAGCGGAGAGACGAACCGCCTGAACGATGAACGCCAGATGTCGGCGGTACGCGGATTACGCCAGGTGCTGGCGTGTATCTCGATGACAATCTCTGCCGCCTTGTCGAAGCTCGGTGTGGCTGATCCCTGCCTCGGGTCGTGCCCCTGGTAAACGGCCCGTGCGTTCTCCAGCGCCGCCTCCCGGGCTTCGGCCAGGTTGACGATAGGGAACGGGCCAAGCCCGACGTTGCATGGCTTGCCGTTGATCCGCAGCCGCTGGCTCCATGACTTGGCCACGCCGCCGTGTGCCCGCGGCTTCACCAGGAGGCTCAAGCCGTGCCCGCCGTGGCCGTCGCCGTAGCGGCCGGGTCGCTTGACGGTGCGGACGAAGGAAGCGCTCAGTCTCTTGGGACGTATCTGAGGCATGGTCGCGGCCTTGAGTTGATGCGGTGTACGGTTATCACTTACGGTAGCACCATATGCGTGAAAATATGCGGTATACGACGAAACGTCAAGCGACAGGCGATTGGCGTTAAATGACGTGATATACGTTACTTAACAGAACAAAGTGGAACAACCGGAAACACCAATTCAGTAGCCTGTTCGACTACGCGGTGCGCGAGTTGGGCTACAGCGAGGGTGCCGCCTGGCGCCGCATAAAGGCTATGCGCCTGTGCTCCGATACCGACGGAACACGCGAGCGGCTGCAGGACGGCTCGCTCTCCCTGAGCGCGGCGGCGCAGTTGCAGAACACCTTCGATCTCCTGCAGCGCACGGCCACCGCCGCCGCGGACCCCGGCTCGGCACCCGCGGCACCGGAGCTGCTGCCGCTCGGCACGGGGCCGGCTCCGGAGGCGGGGGCTTCCGGGACCGGGGCAGCGGCGCCAGCGCGACCGGTGCCGGCGCTGAACGCGGCGCAGCGGCAGGAACTGGTGGCGCAGGCGAGCGGCAAGAGCACCCGCGAGGTGAAGCAGTTGTTGGCCGGGGTGGCTCCCGAGCTGGCGCGGCCGGCGGATCGCATGCGGGCGCTGGGCGAAGGCCGCTGGGAGCTGAAGGTGGCGATCGACTCCGCCTGTCAGTGCGGGATCGAGCAGCTACGGGCACTGCTGTCGCACGTGGACCCGCACCTGACGCTGGGGCAACTGGTGGAGCGGCTGGTGCAGGACGGGCTGCAGCGCTACGACCCGGGGCGACCGCCACGCGGGCGCAAGAGTGGGCGCGGGGAGGCGAGCGCGGGCCAGGCGCTGGAGCCGAAGACGCAGGAAGAGCCGGCGGGCGGGGCGACTTCGCCGGCGAAGCGGGGCGCGCAAGAGCAACCCGGAGTGCCGGCGCCGGAGGGCACTATCACCGGTGGCAGCACCCCGGCGCCGGTAGCGCTGTCCGCAGAGGAACCCACGCGCGGGAATGGCGGCGCCGGCATCTCGGCGGTGGCAGCGCTGTCCGCGCCGCCGGCGGGGCGCGAGACTTGTGGCAGCACCCCGGTGAGTGCCAAGCCGGCGGTGGCGGCGCCCGGCACCACTCCTTCGGCGGCGAAGTTGGTGGCTGGTTGTGGGTCCCGCGTCTCCGTACCGACGCCACGGCCGACACCACCGGCAGTCCAGAGCATGCCAACCGCGCGGGCAGCGGCGGATCGCGGTCGCATCGCTCCTTCGCCAGCGAAGCGGGCCGGGGCGGCGAAGCGGGCCGGAGCCGTGCAGGTCGATCGCCATTCGCGACCGCAGCCGGCGCCAGCCGGCCCGTCCGGAGGCAGCACGCAGCCGCCCCACCGGGCGCGTCGATCCCGGTATATTCCGGCACCAGTGCGGCGCGAGGTGTGGCGCCGCGACGGCGGCTGCTGCAGTTACGTCGATCGGCACAGCGGGCGGCGCTGCGGGTCCCGCTTCCTGCTGGAGCTCGACCACATCGTTCCCTTCGCGCTCGGCGGCAGCGCTGAGCCCGGGAACTTGCGCCTTCGCTGTCGAGCCCACCACCGCTTCCGGCATCGGGAGGACGCGCCGTCGCCAGACGGGGCCACGTGATCGGCGCCCGGCGGGGTGCGAGGTGGGCGGTCGGGTGTCGGTCCGAGGGGATTTGCAGCCGGCTTGTCGCGCAGCGTGGGATAGTCCTGAAGGCTCACACAGGCGTCGTGTCCGCGTCCCAATATCGTGATATGGTAATGTAGTGTACCCAGCGCCAATCTGGAAGCCGCCGCCCGCTACAAGGGCTGCGAATAGAGCCCGGTCGTTCGTAGTGAGACTGCAATATGAGTAATAGACTCAAGAAACTCACAGTAAAGGGATTCAAAACGGTCGCTTCATGCATTGATTTTGAGTTCGGATCGCTTACGGCTCTAATCGGCGCCAATGGCGCTGGGAAGTCGAACTTCATTTCTTTTTTTCGAATGCTGAGCTGGGCGCTTGCAGATCCCAATAACCTGGAGCGGTATGTAGGCCGACAGGGAGGTGCCAGCACCCTCCTACATGATGGTCCGAACAACACTCGAGAGATTGAAACCGAGATTACAATTGTCACGGATACGGGTACCAACCAGTACGCGTTTCGATTGGCCTATGCGGCGGGAGACACCTTTATATTTGATTACGAGCGTTACGAGTTCTCCCGTTCACCAGATACGGTTCCGTACCGGAACGAACTAGCGGTCGGAGGCCGTGCGCCACAGCTTCTTTACTTGGCTTCGTATGACAAGACTGCCCGTTTCCTACGCGATCTGCTGAGGCGTATAGTCGTATATCAATTCCACAATACATCAGACACGGCACGGGTACGGGGAAGATGGACGATCGATGATAGCCGATGGCTGAAGGAGGATGCTGGTAATCTAGCGCCAGTCCTGCTGAGGCTAAGAGAGGATGAGGGTGTGTATTATCAGCGAATTGTGGAAACAATTCGCCTTATTCTTCCATTTTTTTCTGACTTTGAATTGAATCCCGATCATGGGAGTCTACTCCTTCAGTGGCGTGAGCGGGACCGCGATCAGGTGTTCGGAGCGCCCCAGGCAGCGGACGGTATGTTGCGTGCGATGGCTCTCGTTACGCTCCTGTTGCAGCCAGAACAGGATTTGCCGGACGTCCTGTTCATAGACGAACCTGAGCTTGGGCTGCACCCATACGCAATTAACCTCATCGGAGGCTTGATACGTTCCTTAGCGACCCGGATACAGGTCGTTGTTGCCACTCAATCGACTCAACTGATCGATTGCTTTGAACCGAGCGACGTTGTTGTCGTTGAACGCGAGCAACGTAGTTCCTCCTTCCGTCGATTGGATGCTGACCAGCTTGTCGACTGGCTAACAGACTACTCGCTCTCTGAGCTATGGGAGAAGAACGTGCTCGGCGGGCGCCCGTAGTCGCTGTGAAGCTCAACTTCCTGGTTGAAGGGCAGACCGAAGAGACCTTCGTGAACAGTGTATTACGACCACACTTGGAGAGTCGTTCGATCAACACCGAAGTGCGTTGCGTAGTTACCAGTCGAAAGGGTGGTTACGAGTATCGCGGTGGCCTCAATTCCTATACTCAAGCTCGAACTGATATAGTTCGGTGGATGAACGAAGAACGTGATTCCAACACGCGATTCACCACGATGTTCGACCTCTACCGGATGCCGAGAGACTTTCCCGAGTACCAGAATACGGAGACCATCACTGATCCCTACGATAGAGTTTGTAGGTTGGAGCATGCGATACGCGTTGATCTGCACGACCCGAGATTCATTCCTTACATTCAACTGTACGAATTTGAGGCCCTGATTCTGGCGGAATCCGAAACGCTATTGGTGCAGTTTCCCGACTGTACTGTTAGGGCAAACTTCTGCGCAGTCGAAGTCGAGCGATGACCTCCTTTCTCAGTGTCCGCTTGCTCCTGGTGCGCCATGGGCAGGCGCGCAATGTTCCCGGCACCAGCTACGATGCCGCGCCGCTGTCGGCACTCGGCCGGATGCAGGGAGACGCGCTGGCGAACGCGTGTGCCAGGCGCCGGCCACACGCCCTGTATGCCAGCCCCGCACCACGGGCGGCCCAGACCGCCGCCATCATCGCTGCCGGCGCCGGGCTGAGCATGGCGGTCGATGAGCGCCTGCTGGAGTACCGTTTTGGCAGCATCACCGATCCCGGACTGACGCTGGAGCAGCTGCGGGAGCGGCGCGACGATCTCCTGGTATGGGAGCCGGATCGCAAGTTGGCGGACGACAGCGAGACGTTGCGCGCGTTCGGGCTGCGGGTGGCTGCCGCGCTCGATGAGATCGTCACCCGGCACCTCGGCGGGAACGCGGTGATCGTCGCCCACGCGGGCAGCATCGACGCGGCGCTGCGCTGGGCGATCGGCATCGACCCGGGTACCCCCGTGATGCACGACTTCCCGATCGCCAATGCCAGCATCACCGAGCTGATCCACTGGCCGCGCGGCCGGGTTGTCGGAGGTGCGCCGCGCTACACCGAATTCGTGAGCATCGGGTCGGTAGCCCACCTGCCGGCCGCGAGCCGCAGCGAGAACTGAGGAGGCGGGGGCTCAGGAACGCCGGCCGCTGGTGCGGTAGCGGTGCACGGCCAGCGGGGCGAACACCGCGGTCAGGAGCAGTGCCCAGAGCAGCGTGTAGAGCACCGGGTGCTGCAGCGGCCACACCTCCGGGGGCGGCGTTCCGGGCGGGATGTTGCCGAACAGCTCGCGGGTGGCCTGGGTGACGGCGGAGATCGGGTTCCAGAGGGCGAAGGTGCGCAGCACCGGCGGCAGGTTCTCGGCCGGCACGAAGGTGTTGGCGACGAAGGTGAGCGGCATGGTCACCATGAACGAGGCGTTGTTGATCACCTCGACGCTCGGCACCAGCAGGCCGATGAACGCCATCACCCAGGAAAACGCGTACGCGAACACCAGCAGCAACCCGAACCCCGCCACGGCGTCGAGCACGGAGGTGTCGATGCCCCAGCCGACCAGCAGTCCGGTCAGGGCCATGATCAGCAGCGACAGCGCGTTGTACACCACGTCGCTGAGCGTGCGCCCCACCAGCAGGGCGCTGCGCGACATGGGCAGCGCGCGGAAGCGGTTGATGATCCCCTTCTGGATGTCCTCGGCCAGGCCGGCACCGGTGAAGGCCGCGCCGAACACCACCGTCTGGGCGAAGATCCCGGCGATCAGGAACTCGCGGTAGGAGCCGCCGGGAATGTTGATGGAACCGCCGAACACGAAGGCGAACAGCAGCACGAACATGATCGGCGACAGCAGCACGAACACCAGCACGTCGGGTACCCGCTTGATCTTGATCACGTTGCGTTTGGCGATGACCGCGGCATCGCTGATGGAGTCGAGCAGCGCCTTCATTCCGTGGCCTCCTTTGGCTCGGCGCCATGGCCGGTCAGGGACAGGAACACGTCGTCCAGGGTCGGCCGGCGCAGCCCCACGTCCTGCACCGCAACCTGCGCCCGCTCCAGCTCGCGCAACGCCTGGGCCAGCACCGCCGCGCCGCCCTCGATCGGGGTAAGCAGCGAACGGTTGCGCGGGTCGGCCTGCTGCTCGCCGACCGCGAAGCGGGCCAGCGCCCGTTGCGCCGGCGCCAGCGCGGCGGCATCGGTCACCGTGAGCTCGATCCGCTCCGCGCCGACCAGCCCCTTCAGCTCGTCGGAAGTTCCCTCGGCGATGGCCCGGCCGTGATCGATCACCAGGATCCGGTCGGCGAGCTGATCAGCCTCCTCCAGGTACTGGGTGGTGAGCAACACCGTGGTGCCGCCGCCCACCATGCCGCGGATCACCTCCCACAGCCGGCGCCGGCCGTGCGGGTCGAGGCCGGTGGTGGGCTCGTCCAGGAACAGCACCGGCGGCGCCGCCACCAGCGCGCCGGCCAGGTCGAGGCGCCGCCGCATGCCGCCGGAATAGGTCTTGACCGGGCGGTCGCCGGCGTCCACCAGGTCGAACAGCTCCAGCAGCTCGCGGGCACGGGCGCGGGCGCGCTGCCGGCCCAGGTGATAGAGACGGCCGATCATGTCGAGATTCTCGAACCCGGTGAGGTGCTCGTCCACGGCGGCGAACTGCCCCGACAGGCCGATGCGGCGGCGCACCGCACGCGGCTGCGCCACCACGTCGGCCCCGGCGATGCGCGCGCTGCCCGCATCCGGGGTGATCAGGGTGGCGAGAATCGACACCGCGGTGGTCTTGCCGGCCCCGTTCGGACCCAGCAACCCCAGCACGCTGCCCTCGGGCACGGCCAGGTCGAGCCCGTCGAGGGCGGTGACCTGCCGGTAGCGCTTGACCAGACCGCTGGCTTCTACCGGATGCCTGGTCCGAAAATGGCCGCCACCGCGCACTGCCCCATGCGCCGTTTTCATGGTCTTCCGTGTCTCGGAGTGACCGTGCTGACGCATGGGGACGCCGGCACGCGCAGGAGGCTGGCAAGTCGGATCTGTCTCACTGGCCGAATATACCACGGCGAGCGGCGCCGGAGACGGTCCCTTGCAGCGGCCGGCACTATCGCTGATCAATGGGAGCCATGGTGCAGGTGGCGCCCGGCCTGGCGATTCCGGAGGAGGAGCTGGACGAACGCTTCATTCTTGCCGGCGGGCCGGGGGGACAGAACGTGAACAAGGTTGCCACCTCGGTGCAGCTGCGGTTCGACGTCGCGCGCTCACCGACCCTGCCGCCGGAGGTGCGGCAGCGGCTGCTGCGAAGTTCCGGCAGGCGGCTCACCGCGGACGGGGAGCTGATCATCACCGCGCGGCGGTATCGTACCCAGGAGGCGAACCGCCGCGATGCGCGGGCGCGGCTGGCGGCCGCCATCGCCCGCGCGCTGCAGGCACCCCGGCCGCGGCGGGAGACGCAGCCCAGCCGCGCCGCGCGCGAGCGGCGGCTGCAGGACAAGGCGCGCCGCGGCGCCGTCAAACGGCAGCGCTCCCGGCCCGGCGACGAAGATTGACCGCGGACGGGCGGTAGCACAGGAGGCAGAACTTGAAGACCATCGCCATCATCAGCCCCGGCAACATGGGGCACGCGGTCGGGCGCCTGCTCGGCGAGCGCGGATTCGACGTGGTTACCGCGCTGGCGGGGCGTTCTGCGCGGACCCGGGGACTGGCCGCGCGGGCGGGGATCCGCGATCTGGGCGGCGTCGCGGCAGTGGTCGCGGCGGCCGACCTGGTGCTGTCGATCCTGCCACCGGCGGCGGCGGTCGCGGCCGCGGAGGAGGCGGCGGCGGGCATGGCCGCAAGCGGCGCGACTCCGCCCTTTGCCGACTGCAATGCGATCGCCCCCGCCACCACCGAGCGCATCGCGGAGCTGATACGGGGCGCTGGCGCCGACTACATAGACGCCGGCATCATCGGCGGGCCGCCGGCCAACGGCGCCGGGCCGCGCTTCTATGCCTCCGGTCCGGCCGCGCACCGGCTGCAGCCGCTGCAGGGAGGCGGCCTGGCGGTGCGCGACCTGGGCGGCGCGATCGGGCGCGCGTCGGCACTCAAGATGTGCTACGCGGCGGTCACCAAGGGCACCTCCGCGCTGCAGTTCGCCCAGCTCGCCGCCGCCAGCCGGCTGGGGGTGGGCGAGGCGCTCGCCGGCGAGCTGTCGGAGAGCCAGGGTGCGGTCTACGCGGCGATGCGGCGGTCACTGCCGGGGCTGCCGGCCAAGGCGCCGCGCTGGATCGAGGAGATGCGCCAGATCGCGGCGACCTTCGAGTCGGTAGGGGTGCCCGGGCAGTTCCACCAAGGCGCCGCCGCACTGTACGAGTTGCTGAGCGCCACCCCGTTCGCCGCTGAGCCGGAGGAGGCGGTCGACACCTCGCGCAGCCTGGAGACCACCGTGGCGGCACTGGCGCAGGTGTGCGCCGAACGCAGCCCATAGCCTTGAGGCCTACCAACTACGCAAAAAAACCCGGTCTAAAGACACATGGTCTTGAAACCGCGCCATGGCAATCTTCAGCAAATCAATCGAGTGACATCTTCCGGAACTTTGTCGGGAGAAAAACTGTCGTACTTGGCCCCCGACTTACGCAGTTCATCCAAGCGATCCAGGAGTACTTGGTTCGGACTCTCGGCGACGCAGGAATCCCAAGTCCCGGGTAACTGATTGTGCCAAGCTGTTAGCATCCCCCATTCATCCTCAACGTCGCGGAGAGGGCCTGCAGTACTCGCTGCGGGGTAAAGGGAGTGTGGCGCAGGCGTACGCCGGCCGCGGCGAACACGGCGTTGGCGATCGCTGCAGCGGCGGGGCCGTGGACCGCTTCGCCCGCTCCCAGGCTGGGCAACTCGGGCCGGTCCAGCAGGCGCAGCGTTACCGGGGGAGCTTCGCTGAAGCGCAGCACCGGATAGGAATCCCAGTCGGTGCTGGTAATGCAGCCGCCGTCCCAGCTCACCGCTTCCTTCAGCGTCCAGCTCGCCGCCTGCAGGAACCCGCCTTCGAGCTGGTTGGCGAGACCGTCGCGATCGATGATGCGGCCGGCGTCGGCGGCGATGGTGGCGTGCTCCAGGTGGATGCAACCCTTGCCGGGGTCCACCTCCACGTCGCACACCACGGCGACGTGGCTCTGCAGGTTCTTGTAGCGGGCCAGCGCCACGCCGCGCCCGCGCCGCGCCCCGCCGCCGGCCGCTGGCGCGGCGGCAACGGCCGCGGTCAAGACCTGGCGCATGCGCTCGTCGTGCAGATGGCGCAGCCGGTACGCCACCGGATCGGCGCCGGCGCGGACCGCGAGCTCGTCCATGAACGACTCGGTGGCGAGAACGTTGGCGAAGGCTCCCAGGCTGCGCAGTGCCGAAACCCGCACCGGGGACTCGGGCACGAACCGGGTGACGATGCTCACCTGCGGAAACCGGTACGGCGGCTCCGCATTGCGCTGAGGTCCGGCGGTCAGGCCGCCGCGGTTGCGCGCCGGCGGCGGCGCCAGCGGCTGGCGCCGGTGCCAGGCGGCGAGCAGCGTGGAGTGGCCCGGCATGCTGCCGGGCCGGGTGCCGTGGGCATGGCTGCGCACCTCGTGGCGCCAGCGCAGGACGTCGCCGCCCGCGCTCAGATCGGCGGTGCAGGTGACGATCATCGCCGTGCCGAACGGCTCCCACCGGTTCTCGTCCGCGCGCGTCCACTTGACCAGCACCGGCCGCCCCGGCGCTGCCAGGGCCAGCAGCGCCGCATCCAGCGCCACGTCGTCGGCGCCGTTGTGGCCGTAGCAGCCGGCCCCGTCGACGTGGATCACGCGGATGCCGGCGGGCGCCCGCTGCAACGCCTCGGCCAACGCGGCGCGCAGCTGGAATGGTCCCTGGGTGTGCGACCAGACGATGAGGCGACCGCTTGGCTCCAGGCGCGCCGCGGCGGCCGAGGGGCCGAGCGCGGCATGCAGCAGAAACGGACGCGAGTAGGTGGCGCTGACCGTTGCCGCAACGGTGTCCTGCGGTGCGGCGCCACGCTCCAGGACAGGGTTGGTGTGGGCCGCGGCTCGTGCCAGTGCGGAGCGGCCGTCGGCGGGCGGCAGGTAGTCCGCGGGGCCGTGCCAGCGAGCGCCCGCGGCCAGCATGTCGCCGGCGGCGATCGCCTGTTCCTCGCGTTCCGCCACCACACCGACGAAGCTGCCGTCGACCACCACGGCCAGCACCCCGCGCATGGCGCGGGCCTCGGCGGCCGGCAGCCCGGCCAGTCGCCGGCGGTAGCCGGGAGGACGCAACACGCGGGCGTGCACCATTCCCGGCAGGCGCAGGTCGTGCACGAAGGTATCGCAGGCGCGCACCAGCGCGGCGACGCGCGCCCGCGGCGCATCGCTGCCCGGGCGCGGTGACGCTGCCCCTGGGGCACCCGGCTCCAACTCGAGGAGATCCCAGTAGTCGACGGCTGCGCCACCGCCTGCGCGCCGGCGCACGCTGCCGGCGCACAGCTCCAGTGCGCCGACCGGAACCTTCAGCCGCGCCGCGGCGCGCCGCAGCAACTCGCCGCGGACGGTGCGGGCGGCGGCGCGTACTGCTGCGCCGGTATGCTCCATCGAGTTGCTGCCGGCGGTAACGCCGTCGTCCGGGGTCAGATCGGTATCCCCGCACTGTACCCGGATGCGGCTCGATTCCAGCGCCAGCTCGCCGCTGCAGATCAGGGTCAGGGCGTCACGCAACCCCTGGCCCAGTTCCACCTTGCCGCTGAGCACCGTGAGCGTTCCGTCGTTCTCGAAGCGCAGGCGTCCCGCGATCGCGGTGGTCATGGCGCCGGTCGGTCCGTCACCGCGTCACGGGTCACCGCTGCGCGGCGGCGCGCCGGACGGCATCGAGCATGCGATTGTGCGCCCCGCAGCGGCAGATGTTGCGGTCGAGGGCGGCCTGGATCTGGCTCCGCGTCGGCGCCGGGTTGCGTGCCAGCAAGGCCGCGGCGGCGATCATCACGCCGCTCGCACAGTACCCGCACTGCACCGCGTTGGCGTCGATGAACGCCTGCTGAATGGGGTGCAGGGCGCCGCCCGGAGCCAGCCCCTCCACGGTGACGATCTCGCTGCCGGCCACGGTGCCGGCCGGCATCCGGCAGGTGGGCGTGGGGCTGCCGTCGATCAGCACCATGCACGACCCGCACTGCTCCATCCCGCAGCCGTACTTCGGGCTGGCCAGCCGCAGGTCGTTGCGCAGCACCAGCAGCAGCGGCGTGTCCGGCGCCGCGGGCACGCGGTGCGTCGTGCCGTTGACGCGCAGGGTAGTCATCGCTGCTCCGCGCGGCCGGCGGGCGCCGGGTAACACACTCGTGAGTCCTCCACACCCGCGGTCATATCACGCTGCCGGCCGCGGGTCCAACGGGCAGCGACGGGCAGCGGCGGTTGCGGTTACCGGCGCCGGCGTGGCCGCCGGACAGCCTCCGGGTGGACGCAGCCGCCGTGCTGGTAGTAGCGGCAGTCGGCGTAGTAGCAGACCGGCCGCCGCACCACCGGACACTGGGCCGGGATCGCGGTGGGCTCGGCGATATCGCCCGCGACGGTCTGTCGCGAGCGGTTCGGCCGCGCCGGTGCGCCGGGGCTTGGGCTCGGCGGCGGAGCTGCCGCCGGGCGTTGTGGGGCCGCCGGCTCCTCGAACGGGAGCTCAAACTGCTCAGCCACGGCGCGCGATCCCGCGCCGGACAACGCCGCTTTGCAGCAGCGCGAGCCTGCGGTGTCCGGTCCGCGTCGATGCCGGCAGCCTTCGACGTTGCAAAAACGGGTGCATCTTTGCGGCTACCGGTGGTCGGCGACCTCGGCCTTGGTGGCCGCGATCACCTTGTCCACGTCTTTCTTGTCCATGCGGGTGATCAGGGAGCGGAACTTGCCGATCGGGTGGTCGAGCAGCGGCGTGGCGGCGTCGGCCCAGGTCAGCGCGCCGGCGTTCAGGAACGTCTCCGCGCGGGTGGCCATGGCGGGCAGGATCGGCTTCAGGTAGACCATCAGCGCGCGGAAGGCGTTGATCGCGAGCGAGCAGACGCCGTGCACCTCGTCGCGGCGCGCGGGGTTCTTGGCGTGCTTCCACGGCTCGCGGTCGGCGATGTAGGAGTTGGTGCGGTCGGCCAGGGCGGTGATCTCGCGCACTGCCCGGCTTACGTCGCCGCGTTCGTACAGCTCGCCGATGCGTTTTCCGGCACCGGAGACCGCGCCCCACAGCTCGGGGTCGTGAGACGTCGCCGCCAGGCGCCCATCGAATTGCTTGCGGATGAAGCCCGAGCAGCGTGAGGCGATGTTGACCACCTTGCCCACCAGGTCGGAGTTCACCCGCTGCACGAAGTCGTCCAGGTTGACGTCGACGTCGTCGGTGTTGGGCACCAGCTTGGTGGCGAAGTAGTAGCGCAGGTACTCGGGGTCGAGGTGGTCGAGATAGGTGGCGGCGTTGATGAAGGTGCCGCGCGACTTGGACATGCGGGTGCCGCCCACGGTGATGAAGCCGTGGGTGTGCACCCTGGTCGGGGTGCGGAAACCGGCGCCGGACAGCACCGAGGGCCAGAACAGCGCGTGGAAGTTGACGATGTCCTTGCCGATGAAGTGGCGCACCTCGGCGCTGCTGTCAGGCCTCCAGAAGTCTTCGAAGGAGAGCCCCTCGGTACGGTCGCACAGGTTGCGGAAGCTGGCCAGGTAGCCGATCGGGGCGTCCATCCAGACGTAGAAGTACTTGCCCTCGGTCTCCGGGATGCGGAACCCGAAGTAGGGGGCGTCGCGGCTGATGTCCCACGGCTTGAGCCCGGCGTCGAGCCACTCGGCGAGCTTGTTGGTGACCTCCGGCTGCACGGCGTCGCTGGCGGTCCACCGCTTCAGGTAGTCGCTGAACTGCGGCAGGTCGAAGAAGTAGTGCAGCGACGCCCGGCGCTCCGGCGTGGCGTCGGACAGCAGCGATCGCGGCGCGCCCAGCTCGGTGGCGTCGTAGGTGGCGCCGCAGGCGTCGCAGTTGTCGCCCGGCTGTTCGGCGGCGCCACACCGCGGGCAGGTGCCGCGCACGTGCCGGTCGGCCAGGAACAGTCCGCGCTCCGGGTCGTAGAGCTGCTCCACCTCGGCGGTGAAGGTGAGCCCCCTGGCGGCGAGGCGACGGTAGATAAGGGTCGCGAAATGCTCGTTCTCCGGCGAGTGGGTGCTGTAGTAGTTGTCGTGGCTGATGTGGAAGCGCCGGAAATCGTCGGCGTGGGCGGCGCGCAGCGGTTCGATCAGCTCCTCCGGCGTCGTCCCGCTGCGCTCCGCGAGCAGCATGGTGGCGGTGCCGTGGGCGTCGTCGGCGCACACGTAGATGCACTCGTTGCCGGCCATGCGCTGGTAGCGCACCCAGATGTCGGTCTGGATGTGCTCGAACAGGTGGCCGAGATGGACGGCGCCGTTGGCATAGGGCAGCGCGCTGGTAACGAGGATCCTGCGCATGGTACGGGCAGCATAGTGGAGCCCTGTGGGCAACAGGAAGCCATGCGGCGTCGGTACTGATCTCGTAGCTTCGTGGTACGCTGGACCGGCACCGCGGATCCGGGTCCGGGTGCGACCGCAGGCAGGTGCAATTGAACGCAGAAACAGGTCACCTCGAGAATGGCAATCGGGCTTGCTCGACGGAGAGCTTTGCGCAACTGGTGGAGGCGGCGCGCGCGGTGTTTGCTCGCTGTCCATGGACCACGACCCGCACCGTGGAACAGTACGCCGGCGAACTCCGCGCGGAGGCTGACGAGGTGGTGCTCGCGATCGCCAACCGTGATACCGCGAATCTCCGCGAGGAGCTCGGAGATCTGCTATGGGACGTCATCGTCTGTGTATTCATCGCGGAACGCGGCGGCTGGTTCGAGCTGCACGAGGTGATGGACCAGGTGGTGGCCAAGATGCGGCGGCGCAAGCCGTTCGTGTTCGACGGCACCGAGGTCACCGAGGAGGAGGCGAAGCGGATATGGGCAGCAGCCAAGGCACGCGAGAAGCAGGCGCGGTGAGCTACAACGGGATCGCGCAGCCCGCGGAATGGCCCCCGCGGGGGTTGTCGCGCACCTCCCGGGAGCCGGGGCCGGTGCCCTGGCTGGAGCAGCCGCCGGCGGTGATCCCCATCGACGTGGGGCGGCAGCTCCTGGTGGACGAATTCCTGATCGCGGAGAGCTCGCTGCGGCGCGAGTTCCATACCCCGGTGCTGCACGAGGCGAGCCCCGTGCTGGTGCCTGAGACTCCGTTGGAGATGAACTTCGGGCTGTGCCCGGTGGCTTGTCCATTCAAGGACGGCGCCTTCTACGACCCCGCCGACGGCCTGTTCAAGTTGTGGTACCACGCCGGCTGGTTCGACGGCACGGCGCTGGCCACCAGCCGCGACGGGGTGCACTGGGATCGGCCCGAGCTGGACGTGGAGCCGGGCACCAACCGGGTGTTGCCGCTGCGGCCGCAGTACCAGCGCGACGGCGTCGGCGTGTGGCTCGACCAGGAGACCGACCGCGCCGACGAACGCTTCAAGATGTTCGCCTACCACCGCCAGCGCGGCGCCGCGTACCGCTACGGCCGCGATCTGGGGGGGCCCGACACTCCCAACGACTGGACCGGAGGCCATGTCTATTCATCCCCGGACGGCATCCATTGGACCGAGCGCGCCGCCACCGGACGCTGCGGCGACAACACCACCATCTTCTACAACCCGTTCCGCAAACGCTGGGTGTACAGCATCCGCCACAGCCACCCGGCGGTGGGCCGCCAGCGCGGCTACCGCGAGCACGCCGACCTGTTCGCCGGCGCCGCCTGGGAGTTGGAGGATATCGCCCACTGGTCAGGCCCCGACGAGCTCGATCCGCCCGCACCGGGACTCGACCACCGGGCCCAGCTCTACAACATCGACGCGGTTGGCTACGAGAGCATCCTGCTGGGGTTCTTCATGATTCACCGCGGGCCGCCGAACGAGATCTGCGACGCCGGCGGCTTCCCCAAGATCACCGAGCTGCTGGTGGGCTACAGCCGCGACGGCTTCCACTTCGACCGCCGCGACCGCACGCCGATCGTCGCCGGCACCCACCGGCCCGGCGACTGGAACCGCGACTACATCCACTCCTGCGGCGGCTGCTGCCTGATCGTGGGCGACCAGCTCTACCTCTACTTCGGGGCCTTCTCCGGCGTGTCGCCCAAGCTTGGCGCCCACATGTACGCCGGCGGCAGCACCGGCCTGGCGACCCTGCGCCGCGACGGCTTCGTGTCCCACGCGGCCGGCGCCGAGGGGGGCATGCTGACCACCCGGCCGCTGCGCTTCGGCGGCAGCCACCTGTTCGTGAACGCCGCCGCCGCGGGCGGGGAGCTGCGCGTGGAGGTGCTGGACGCCGCCGGCAAGCCCATCGAGCGCCGCTCCCGCGACCGCTGCGTGCCGGTGACCGGCGACGCCACGCAGCAGGCGGTGACCTGGGGCAACGGCGGCGGCCTCGCCGCGCTCGCGGGGCGGCCGGTGCGGCTGCGCTTCCACCTGCGCGACGCGGCGCTGTACTCGTTCTGGGTCAGCCCCGACCGCTCCGGCGCCAGCCACGGCTACGTGGCCGCGGGAGGCCCCGGCTTCACCGGCCCCACCGACACGGTCGGCCAGTAAGCACCGGCTGGCAACTGCGTCCGTGCGGCGCGACCGGCGCCGATGCAGGTAGCCGAATCCACACGAAGGACGCACGCCAAGCGTCCGACTCACTCGCTGGGTGCATGCGTGCCAAGCATCCGACTCACTCGCCGGGTGCATGCCTGTTCTGTGGCGGGGCACGAGGAGCGCAGCCGGTACCGGCAAGAAGCCGGCTCGCGGTCACCGTCCATCCCTGGCAGAGTGCACCCTGCACCACTCCCCGTACGACACCAAGCGCACTCGCCGCAGTCGCCGCGCGACCGGCCGCTCACCTGGCCCCCGCGCGTCCCGAGCCACCCTCCGTATGGCGGTAGCGATGATGGGCTCGACAGCGGAGGCGCAAGTTGCCGGGCTCCGCACCGCCGCCGAGGGCGAAGGGAACGATGTGGTCGAGCTCCAGCAGGAAGCGGGAGCCGCAGCGCCGCCCGCTGTGCGGATCGACGTAACTGCAGCAACCACCGTCGCGCCGCCACACCTCGCGCCGTACTGGTGCCGGAATGTAGCGGGATCGGCGCGCCCGGTGGGGCGGCTGCGCGCTGCCTGCGGAGGGGCCGGCTGGCGCCGCCTGCGGCCGCGAACGGCCATCGAGGTGCGCCCCTGCCGGCTTTGCCGCCCCTGCGAGCTGCGCCCCTGCGAGCTGCGCCCCTGCCCGCTGCGCCACCCCTGCCCGCTTCGCTGGCGAAGGCGCGTGGCGACCGCGATCCACCGCTGCCGTCGCGGTCGGCCTGCTCTGGTCTGCCGGCGGCGTCGGTACGGTGGCGTGGGCCCCACGATCGGCCACCAACTTCGGCGCCGAAGGAGCGGTGCCGGGCGCTGCCGCCGCTGGCTTGGCACGCACCGCGGTGCTGCCGCCGCAAGTCTCGCGCCCCGCCGACGGCGCGGACAGCGTGGCCACCGCCGAGGTGTCGGCACGGCCAATCCCGCACGCGGGTTCCTCTACGGACAGCGCTTTCGGCGCCGGGGTGCTGCCACCGGCGCTCGTGCCCGCCGGCGTCGGCGGCACACCGGGTTGCTCTTGCACGCCCCGCCTCGCCGGCGAAGTCGCCCCGCCTGCCGGCCCTTCCTGCGCCGTCGGCTCCGGCGCCTGGCCCGCGCTTGCCTCCCGGCGCCTACCTCTGCGCCCGCGCGGCGGCCGCCCCGGGTCGTAGCGCTGCAGGCCATCCTGGACCAGCCGCTCCACGAGCTGCCCCAGCGTCAGGTGCGGGTCCACGTGCGACAGCAGTGCCCGCAGCTGCTCGAGCCCGCACTGACAGGCAGAGTCGATCTCCACCTTCAACTCCCAGCGGTCCTCGCCCAGCGCCCGCATGCGATCAGCAGGGCGCGCCAGCTCGGGAGCCACCCCGGCCAACAACTGCTTCACCTCGCGGGTGCTCTTGCCGCTCGCCTGCGCCACCAGCTCCTGCCGCTGCGCCGCGTCCAGCGCCGGCACCGGCTGCGCTGGCGCCGCTGCCGCGGCCCCCGAAGCCCCCGCCTCCGGCGGCGTCCCCGTGCCGCCCGGCAGCAGCTCCGGTGCCGCGGGTGCGGAGCCGGAGTCCACGGCGGTGGTGGCTGTGCGCTGCAGGAGATCGAAGGTGTTCTGCAACTGCGCCGCCGCGCTCAGGGAGAGCGAGCCGTCCTGCAGCCGTTCGCGTGATCCGGCGGTCTCGGAGCACAGGCGCATGGCTTTGATACGGCGCCAGGCGGCACCTTCGCTGTAGCCCAGCTCGCGGACGGCGTAGTCGAACAGGCTGGAGAAGCCGAGGCGCAGGTGGAGGTGGCGGGCGTGGATCTCGCGCAGGTGGTCGAGGACGGCGAGTTGCAGCGCCTGCTCGTGCAGGACGAGGGACCTGGTATGCGCCAGCAGCACCTGGTCGGGGAGCCAGGACAGCGAGGAGGAGAAGCTGGTGGCGGTCGCGGCAGGCATGGCGTAAATATAATCATGGTTGAGAAATGACCGGTTGCGGCAAGTCCCGGGACGGGCACCGGGAAGGGCTCAGGCCGGCGCTGGCGGGGTGCTGGAGGGCCTGGAGGGCGTGGCGGGATATTCCAAGGGTCGGAGGGGCCCGAACGTGCGGCAGGGGGCCGCTATGAGCAGCGCCAAACCCGTCAAGTGCTCAGCGCACTTTTTTGGCTTTTTTTTTGGCAGAATCCTGCAACGTGGAGCCGACGTGGCAGCAGTGCACCGGCGGAGAATGGCGTTGCGGGTGGGCGGCGACACGCTCATTCCTGGACACATAGTACAGCGAACGAACCACGCACCCTGCAGGTGGCGATCTGGCAGGGACCACGCCGGGGCCATCACCGCCGCTCGGCCACACACGTGATGCAGACGTTTCGTTCAGCATGGGATGGACCTGACTCTCTCGGACTCGCTCTCTCTCGGTGGACGGCGTGGGGCGCCGTGGGCGGCGCATGGGCGGCGTGCGGCGTGGCGGCGTGGCGGCGTGTGGGCGTGTTGACAGTGTTGACAGTGTTGACAGGGTGGGGGCGCGTCCTTACATTCTGAGGCTCATCCTGCCCGGATGGTGAAATTGGTAGACACGCTAGGTTCAGGGTCTAGTGGCCTTACGGCTGTGGAGGTTCGAGTCCTCTTCCGGGCATGACTGCTCCCGTGGCGGCTGGCGCCGGGTTTCGGGTCGGCCATGCCCGACATCCCCGACAGCTCACCGGATGCACCGTCATCCTTTGCCCCGAAGGCACCGTCGCCGGTGTCGACGTACGCGGCCCGGCGCCGGGTTCGCGGGAAACGGCCCTGCTGGCGGTGGACAAGCCGATCGCGCGCCTCGACGCGCTGCTGTTCACCGGTGGCAGCGCCTTCGGTCTGGCCGCCGCGGACGGCGTGATGCGCTATCTGGCCGAGCGTGGCCAGGGGCATCCTACCCGAGTCAAGCCGATACCGCTGGTTGCCGCCAGCGTGATCTACGATCTGCTGCTGTCGGGCGGCGCCGCGTACCCCGAGGCTGAGCTGGGCTACGCGGCGTGCGGTGCGGCACGGCCATTGCCGCTGCCGGCGGCCGCCCAGGGCAACGCCGGGGCCGGCACCGGCGCCAGCGTCGGCAAGTGGGGTGGTCCCGACGCGATGATGAAGGGCGGCGTCGGCTACGCCGAATGCAACGCCGCCGGCGCCCTGGTTGCCGCGGTGGCGGTGGTGAACTCCGTGGGAGACGTGCTGGACGCGGACGGCCGGGAGCTGGCCGGCGCCCGCGCCGCGGACGGCGGCTGGCTGGCGCGCCATACGCCGGAGCGCTGGCTGCCGCAGCAGGCGCTGGTGGTTGGCGCCGGCACCAACACCACGCTGGTGGCGGTGCTCACCGACGCCACCATGAGCAAGCCCGAGGCCGGGCGCCTGGCGCAGCGCGCCCACGACGGCATCGCCCGCGCCGTGCTGCCCGCACACACCACCAACGACGGCGATACCGCCTACGCCCTGGCCGCCGGGATCCGCGAGGCGCCGTTCGAGCTGATCGCGACCGTGGCGGTGGAGTGCGTCAGTGCGGCGACCCGCAACGCGGTCCGGTACGCCGCTCCGGTGGGGGGAGTGCCGGGCCTGGGGGCGGCGCCGGCCAGGTCCTCGGGATAGCGCCCCGGAATCCGCCGCCCCACGGCGTCGTTTTCGGCCCAGCCCCGCCTACCGTACCCGACCGCGTCAGGTGGCGGCGGAGCGCACCCGGGCGAGCAGGTCGTCGGCGGTGGCGGCCAGGTCGAAGCGCGGCTCCCAGTCCCAGTCCCGGCGCGCGCTGGCATCGTGGTAGACGGCGGGCTGCACCGAGAGGATCTGCGTCGGCAGCTCCTGGGGCTCGAAACGGTACTCGAATCCCGGCACCCGCCGCGCCGCCGCCTGCGCCAGCTCGGCGGCACTGGCGGCAAACCCGTGCAGGTTGTAGACGCGGCGCGACAGACGTTCCTCGGGCGCCTCCGCCAGGCGCAGGATGCCGCCGGTCACGTCGCGCACGTAGATCAGCGATACGGCGACCTCGGGTGCGACCGGGAAGGTGAACGGCTCCCCGCGCGCCGCCGCCACGAAGACGTGCGACGCATAGGCGCTCACCGCGGCGGGCGGCGCGTAGGGCGACACCACGATCGGCAGGCGCACGGCACGAAAGTCGAGCCCGCGGCTCAGGGCGAAGTAGGTGCCGACCCGCTCTACCGCCACCTTGGTGGCGCCGTAGATGTTGTCCGGCCATTGCGGGTGGTCCTCCGGCAGCGGATCGGGCAGGCGGCCGCCGTAGGTGGCCGAGGTGCTGGGAAAGAAGAAGCGCTGCACGCCGTGCGCGGCCGCCAGCTCCAGCAGCTCGACGGCGGCGCTGGCGTTGACGCGCCAGGCTCGCGGCGGGTCCGCCGCCGACGACATGGAGAGCAGCGACGCCATGTGCAGGATGCAGTGCGGCTGAAACTCCGCCAGCAGCCGCGCCAGGCGGTCGCGGTCGGTGATGTCCGCCTGCAGCCAGGCGTCCGGCTGCTCCGGCGGCGGCGCGGCCAGGTCGACGCGCAGGGTCTCCTTGCCCCGGTTGTGCAGTTCTTCCACGAGTTGACGCGCCAGGTTGCCGCCGGCGCCGGTGACCAGATAGCGTTCCATGGTTGCTCGTTCCAATCCGCGCCGAGCATGCCACAGGGCGGCGCCGAGGTCACCTGCCGGGGTGCCGGGACGATGCCGGGACGTGACGTCCGCGGACGGTGCGCGTTACAGTTGGGCCCATGGATGAACGCGTCGCCCAATACGTGCGCGAAACGGAGTCGTTCAAGAAGCGGCTGGGCGGCTTTGCCGCCGATCTGGACGCCGCCCAACTGCGGTGGACCCCTCCCGGAATCAATAATGGGATCGGCTGGCTGGTACGCCACTGCGCCGACGAGTTCTGGTTCTGCTACGGCCAGCTCTCCGGCGCCCGCGTCCCGGCGAACCTGAACCAGTCCGGGTTCCCGGTACCTGCCGCCGGCTTCCGCCCCGCCTCCGGCCGCCCCTATCGCTGGGGCTTCCTCAGCTTCGACTTCGACCGTGACGCGCCGGGTCCCGGCCCGACCGGTGTCGAACACGTCGCCTACCTGGACCGGGCGTGGCAGGCCCTGCGCGGGTTCGTGGTCGACCGCTACGGCGAGTGGGGGGACAAGCGCTACGTGAACTGGTCCGACCGGGAGTGTTCCGGCTGGTGGTTCCTCGACCACTTCCTGCTGGACACCGCGTGGCACACCGGCCAGGCCTCCTACCTGCGCAAGCTGCTGGACGCCGCGGCATAGTAGCCGCATGCCGCTGATTCTCGACTACGAGCCGACCGCCGCCCTGTACCGGCGCTGCGGCGAGGCGCGGCTCACCATGGCGCGCATCGGCTACAGCGACCAGCGTCACCTGCTCGGCATCGTCGAAGGCGCCGCCCGCTTCGCCCGCGACCACGCCATCGCCGAACTGCCGCTCGGCATCTTCAGCACCGTCGGCCACTACATCCTGCAGATGCTGCCCCGCTACCTGCGTGCTGACCACGTCATGCCGGCCGCCGGCGGCGACCCCGCGGCCTACCGCCGCCGGCTGCACCGCAACGCGCGGCTGGCAACCGGCTTCCTGGCCACCCTCACCAGCGCCGGCGACTCCGATTACGGCGCCGTGCACGTCATCCACCACTACGATCACGGCCATCACACCCTGCCCGGCGGGGTGCGCTCGCAGAACGAGCTGCTGCACGACCTGGAGTTCATCGACCTGTTCTCCAGCGTGATGTTCGACGACACCCACTCGCCGTTCGACGACAACGTCGCCAGCTCCGCCGAGTACCGCCGCTTCGTCGAGGCGTCGGGGCGCAGGAAGGTGATGGAGGGCTGCCTGGAGGAGGTGGCCGCCGGCGGCAAGGGGCTGGAAGCGAGTGCCAGCTCCGACCCGGACCAGATCGAGGAGTACCTGGCGCGCACCGGGTTCGAGCTGGTGGTGCCCAACATCGGCACCGAGTCGGTCACCAACCGCCAGGTGGGCGTGCAGTGGCAGGTGCTCGAGGCACTGGCCGGGCGCGGCCTGGGGCAGCGCCTGGTGGTGCACGGCTTCAGCTCCGTGCGGCGGCTTGCGGTGACGGAACAACGCCGCCTGGGGGAGCTGGGGGTGGTGGCGATGAACGCCTTCAGCTACATCCCGCAGGAGATCGGCCGCCGCCTGCTGCAGGAGGCCGCGGCGCTGCACGGCGCCCGCGACCCGGAACGCGGCTACCCCACCGGCTTCGCCGCCGACGGCACCCCGCGGTACCCGGATGCCGCCGGCCGCGGCGACGCCAACGTGTTCTTCGGCCCCCTGCTGGACCAACTCCGCGACCTGCAGGTGGAGCTGATCGCCGCCAGCGTCTACGAGATCCTGGACCACCTGGGCTACGCCCGCCTCGCCGGCCGCGGTGTTACCGAGGACTGAGAGCCTGTTTAATGGTAGACTGCAGGAGGAGGCAACCTGCAAGTGGCTCGCACAACCAAATCCCGAGCGGACTGGGCAGCCATCGCCGGCGATTGGTCGTTCAAGGGCCGTACTGCCAAATATACCGGAGCTACAGATGGTGCGGACGGCATAGCACTGTCACCTGACACGCTGCGCAGTGGACGGGTCTCTACGAAGGTACTCCTGAGCGATACCGAACGATGTGTTGGACGCATCCTGCTCGGATACGACGCCGAAACAGAACGCTACTTTTCCGTTGGACTAGGGGGAGACAGTTCCGCCTACACGATTGAGGAATTCATGCCCAGCCAGGGACGACGGGAACCACTGGCGCGCAAGGGGGATGCATCTCAACTCGACAACGAGAACTGGTACGATGTCGAGGTTGAGCTTCGTGCCAGGAACATTGCGCTGACCGTGAATGGGATCCTGGTGATCAACCGGACGTTACCGTATAACCCCAGCGGTGCGCAGACGGGCTTGTTCGCTCGGGGCGATGGCGAAGTGCAGTTTGAAGGATTCAGGGTCGATGGGACCCGTCCGAAAGCATTCGTCGTAATGCAATTCGAAGAAACCTACGACAACCTGTATAGAGAGGTAATCCGACCTGTTTGCGAAAAAAGCGGGTTCCAGGTAGAGCGTGCCGATGACGTGTTTCGTCCCGGCACGATTCTACAGGACATCATCAATGGCCTCCTGGACTCGGACGTGGTGATTGCGGAGGTGTCGTCGGATAACCCCAACGTGTTCTACGAGCTTGGGTATGCTCATGCGCTTGACAAGCCAACAGTGCTACTTGCTCGTCATGGAGGGGATTTTCCATTCGATATCAGAGGCTTTCGCGTAATCTTCTACGATGACACCATAGGCGGCAAGCCGCAGGTCGAAGCAACGCTTGACAAGCATCTATCGAACATCAAGCGCGGTCAGGTCGCGTAACTGATGCCGCGCGTCGTACACTTCGAGATCCACGCGCAGGACCCCGAGCGCGCCGTCCGCTTCTACGAGCGGGTGTTTGGGTGGAGCGCGCAGCGCTGGGGCAGCGAGGAATACTGGCTGCTCACTACCGGCTCCGCCGAGGAGCGCGGCATCGACGGCGCCATCCTGCCGCGCCGTGGCGACCCGCCGGCAGCAGGCGCGCCGGTGAGCGGCTACGTGTGCACGGTGGAGGTGAATGACCTCGACCGCTACCTGGCCGAGGCCACCGCCGCAGGCGGAACGATTGCCGTCGCCAAGCTGGCGGTGAAGGGGGTGGGCTGGCTGGCCTACTGCCGGGACACCGAGGACAACATCTTCGGCCTCATGCAGCCGGACCCCGCCGCCGCCTGAAACCTCGCCAGCCTGTCCGTCACCTGCCGCGGCCGGCGCCGCGGACGCGGAACCGACAACGCGTCCCAGGTCGCGGGCGTCGTGGCTCCGCAACCGCCGCCCGCGGCGGCTCCGATGTTACACATAATTAACGTGGTGTTTGCTTTGAGCGACATACGGTACGGTACACTTATGCGCATGTGTGGATTTCCAAGGACCAGAGGGAAGAACTGGGCGTCCCTGCTCGCCGCCGCGGTTCTGATTCTGATACCCGGCAGCGTCCTGTGGGCGGCCGGCGTCGCGGACGAGGAGATGTCCGAGGGCGAGGCGATGAGCGAGCGCGAGAGGGCGCGCGCCGAGATCCTCGCCAAGATGACCGAGCGCCCCGGCGGCAAGGAATGGGAGCTGGGCACCGTCCGCGGTACCTGGCTCAGCTCGATCAACAACGACCCCAAGAGCTTCAACACCATGCTGGCGCGCGACGGCGACACCGCGGCCGTGGTCGGCGTGCTGTTCGACTACCTGGCCGATTACGATCCCTACACCCGCGAGTTCAAGCCCAACCTGGCCAGCTTCGAGGTGGAGGTGGACGAGGAGGCCGATACCCTCACGGTGACCTATACCCTGCGCGACGACCTCTACTGGACTGCCCTCGCCGATCCCGAATCCCGGGTGCAGGTGACCGCCGACGACATCGTGTTCTGGTATGACGAGATCGAAGGCGACCAGGAGCTGCAGCAGCCCGGCTATGCCGGACAGTTCATCGAGATGCCGGACGGCTCGGAGGCGCGCATCGAGGTGACGCGGATCGACGATTTCACGGTGGCGTTCCACTACCCGCGCATCGTCGCCAACCCGATCCTGTCCACCAACATGGAATTCGGCCCGCGCTACCTGTACGAGCCGGCCAAGCAGGAGGGCGGCGCCGAGGGCGTGCTCAACCTGTTCAGCATCGACACCGATCCCGCCACCATCCCCTCCATCGGCCAGTACTACATCGCAGAGTATGAGCCGGGAGTACGCGTGGTCCTGCAGCGCAATCCCAACTACTGGAAGAAGGATGCGGCCGGCGTCACGCTGCCCTACATCGAGCGCGTGATCTACCAGATCGTTCCCGACAAGAACACCGAGTTTCTGCTGTTCAAGGAGGGTAACAAGGATTCTTACGGGCTGCGGCCCGAGGACATCGACGAGCTGCTGGCGGTGGAGGATCCCGACTTCACCGTCTACAATGGGGGCGCCTCCCTGGGCTCCGCCTTCGTGGCGTTCAACCAGAATCCGGACACCATGGACCCGTTGGTCTACAGCTGGTTCAGCCAGACCAGGTTCCGCCAGGCGATGAGCTCGGTGCTCAACCGCGACCGTATCGCCAGCCAGGTGTACCGCGGGCTGGCCGAGCCGGCGCTGCACTTCTTCGCCCGCGCCAACCCCTATTTCGACGAGTCGATCCGGCAGCGCTTCGACTACAACCCCGACCGCGCGCGCGAGCTGCTGGCCGAGATCGGCATCCGTCCCAACGCCGACGGGCTGATGGAGGATGCCGACGGCAACCACATCGAGTTCAACATCCACGTCGGCGCCGAGAACAACGTCGGGGTGGACATCATGAACATCTTCGCCGACGAGCTGAAGCAGGTCGGCATCACCGGCAACGTACGCCCGATCGACTTCCAGAAGCTGGTGCAGATGCTGACCAGCACCTACGACTGGCACGTGGCCACCGCCTCGCTGGGCTCCAACTACTGGCCCGAGGGGGGCAGCAACGTGTGGCAGTCGAAGGGCAACTTCCACCTCTGGCACCCGCTGCAGGAGGAGCCCTACACCGAGTGGGAGGCGCGCGTCGACCACCTGTACAACGATGGCCGCTTCACCATCGACAAGGAGAAGGCGAAGGTGATCTACGACGAGTACCAGCAACTCCTCCTTGACCAGGTCCCGATGACCTACATCGTGTACCCGCTTGCTTTCCGAGCGGTACGCAACAAGTGGGGGAACGTGTTCTACGACACCTTGAACGGCCTCGACTCAACGTATCTCTACCTGCTCGACGCCGAATAACGGCGGACGTGCGGAGGCGGCGGCGATGAGTCGGGCCGCGACCCGGCCGGCGGCGGCGCACCCCGGTCGGGGCGGGACGCTCCCGCGCCGGTCCCCGATCGGCCGCCGCCTCCCGCTGCTGTACTTCCTGGCCACGCGGCTGGCGTCGATGGTGGCCATCC
The DNA here is from genome assembly GCA_965203905.1 of Spirochaetia bacterium. GTDB lineage: Bacteria > Spirochaetota > Spirochaetia > SZUA-6 > Bin103 > Bin103. Next base: position 1,985,035 of record CBDBDQ010000005.1, read on the forward strand.
TGCTGGTGCTGGGCCTGGCGGTGTTCGGGCTGATGAAGCTGGCCCCCAGCGACATGGTGGAGAACTACGTCCGCGCCCAGATGCTGGTCTCCGCCGACCGGCAGGCGGACAACGTCTACACCGAGGAGCAGATCGCCGCCGCCAGGGCGCGGCTCGGCCTCGACCTGCCGTTCTATGCCCAGTATGCGCGCTGGCTCTACCAGGTGGTGGTGGAACGTGACCTGGGCCGATCGCTGATTTCGCGCGCGCCGATCCTGTTCCTGATTCAGTCGCGCATGGTCAATTCCCTGGTCCTGAACCTGATCTCGCTGGTATTCCTGACGCTGCTGTCATTTGCAACCGGCCTCTACTTTTCCTCGAAGGCGGGCACCAGGGTGGATCTGGCGGCGACCTTCACGGCGCTGCTGCTGCACGCCTTTCCCGGCATCCTGCTGCTGATCCTGCTGCAACTGTTTGCCGCCGTAAGCGGCTGGTTTCCGATCACCGCCTATCCCGATTTCCCGTTCCGAGAGGCGCCGCTGCCGTTCTCGTTCAGCTACCTGCACCACATCGCGCTGCCGCTGTTCGCCGCGTTCCTGGGCGGCGTGGGCGGCACCATGCGCTACATCCGCGCCACCATGCTCGATCAGCTCGGCCAGCCATGGGTGACCGCGTTGCGCTCGCGCGGCATCAGTGAACGGCGGATCTACGTGGTGCACGCCTTCCGCAACACCCTCAATCCCTATATCACCAGCAGCGCCGACCTGTTCGCGGGACTGTTCTCGGGGTCGCTGATCCTGGAGATCATCTTCTCCTATCCGGGCATCGGACGGCTGATGTACGAGGCGGTGCGCCAGGAGGACATCAACCTGGTGCTGGCCAACATCATGTTCATCAGTTTTCTGATCCTGCTGGGCATGATCGCGGCCGACGTGCTGCTGGCGCTGGTCGACCCGCGCATCCGTTATTCCGGCAGCGGTGATGGCTGAGGCGGCGGCCCGCGTCGGGCGCGGCACGGTGCTGTGGCAGCGGTTGCGCGCGCGGCCGGTGGCGGCCGCGTCGGTGCTGGTGCTGGCGTTGCTGTACGGGGCCATGCTGCTGGCGGAGTTCCTGGCACCCTACGCGCCCACCACGGTGTTCCGCTTCCACACCCACCAGCCGTCGACGCTCGGTTTCTACTCGCGTGAGCTGGGGTTCGGACCGCAGGTGCAGCATCGCGTCCTGGTCGACGAGGTGACCCGACGCTACGCGCGCATTCGTGGCCAGCACTACCGGGTGCGGCTGTTCGTACGCGGCGAACCGTACCGGTTGTGGGGCCTGGTGCCGCTGCGGGTGCACCTGTTCGGCACCACGGCGCCGTACGTGGACGCGGAGGGCGCAACCGTGCACGCGCCGGCGGGAACCGATCCCTGGCAGGGCACCGGCCAGGCGTATCCGGTGTTCCTGCTGGGATCCGATCACCTGGGCCGCGACATCTTCTCGCGCATCCTGTACGGCTCGCGCATCTCCCTGACCATCGGCTTCATCGGCATCTCTATCTCGCTGAGCCTGGCGATCATCCTCGGCGGGCTGGCTGGTTATTACGGCGGGGCGGTGGACTGGACCATCATGCGTCTGGCCGAGTTGTTCATACTGATTCCGGGCCTCTACCTGATCCTGTTCCTGCGCTCCATCCTGTCCTACGAGTGGGACTCCGGGCAGTCGTTCGTGGTGATTACCGCCATCCTGTCGTTCGTCAGTTGGCCCGGTACCGCGCGCCTGATTCGCGGCATGGTACACAGCATCAAGACCGAGGACTTCGTGGCGGCCGCCCAGCTGCAGGGTATTCCGGCGCTGGCAATCATCGTCACCCAGATCATCCCGCAGATGGCGTCGATCCTGATCGTAAGCGTCGCGCTGGGCATCCCCGGCTTCATCCTCGGGGAAACGGTTCTCTCCTACCTGGGCCTGGGGATCACCGATCCGGCGGTGAGCTGGGGCTCGATGCTGAACCGCAACGTCACCCAGCTCAGCAACCTGCGCAGCTTCCCGTGGTTCCTCTACCCCGGCGTGGCGCTGATTCTGGTGACGCTGGCGTTCAACTTCCTCGGCGACCTGCTGCGCGACCTGTTCGATCCCTACCACCAGGAGCGGGCCCGTGGTTGAGCTGGGTTTCGGTCCGCCCTACGAGGTGGTCGGGCTGACGGTGACGTTTGCTACCGAGCGCGGGCCATTGTACGCGGTGCGGGGCGTCGACCTGGAGATCCACGCCGGCACCGTGGTCGGCCTGGTGGGCGAAAGCGGCTCGGGCAAGAGCGTGACCGCGCAGGCGCTGTTGCGGCTGCTGCCGCCCCATGCCCGGGTGACGGCGCCGCGGCTGCGCTTCCGCGGCGCGGACGTCGTGACCATGCCGCCCGCGGAGTTGCAGCGGCTGCGCGGGGGCCGGGTGGGGATGATCTTCCAGGAGCCGGCGCGCTCGTTCGATCCGATCTACTCGATCGAGCGCTCGCTGGCCGAGACCCTGCACACGCATCGTCCCGAGCTCGATCCCGAGGCGCTGCACGCGCGCTCGGTGGCGCTGCTGCAGGAGGTGGGCATCGCCGAGGCGGAGCGCCGCCTGGCCAGCTTCCCGCACCAGTTCTCCGGCGGCATGCTGCAGCGGGTGATGATCGCCCACGCCCTGGCCGCCGACCCGGAGGTGCTGATCGCCGACGAGCCCACCACCGCGCTCGACGTCACGGTGCAGGCGCAGGTGGTGGATCTGCTGCTGCGGCTGCGCGCCGCACGCCGGCTGGCGATCCTGTTCATCAGCCACGACCTGGCCCTGGTCGGCCAGATCGCCGACCGCCTGGTGGTGATGTACGGCGGCCTGGTGATGGAGCAGGGCCCCGCGGCCGCGGTCCTGCACACGCCGCGGCACCCCTACACGCGCGCCCTGCTCGAAGCCCACCTGCCGCTCGGCGTGCACTACACCGAGCAGCCGCTGCACGCCATTCCCGGCAACGTGCCCGATCCGCTGCACCCGGAGCCCGGCTGCCCGTTCGCGCCGCGCTGCGCGCTGGCGGAGGCGCGCTGCAGCCGCGCCATACCGCCGCTGGTCGCCGAGCCTGCGGCCGTAGCGGGCGCGGACGAACGCGCGGCCGCCGCCGCGGATCCCGCACCGGTGAGTGCCGCCTTGCAGGTCGCGAACGCGGGTAAACCCGCCGCTCCCGCCGCACACCGGGATCCGGTGTCCGCCGGCGCGCAGCACCGCGTCCGGGCCGGGGACGCGACCGCGGCCAGCGCGCGCCCCGCCGATTCCATCCATCATCGCTGCGTACTGCCGGGAGCGAAGGGAGTCCCATGCTGACCCTGGACGCGGTCAGCAAGCGGTTCGCCCTGAAGGCCGGCTACTTCGCCGCGGCCCGGCGCCACGTATACGCGGTGCGCGAGGTGAGCCTGCGCGTCGCGGCGGGCGAGACCTACGGGCTGGTCGGCGAGTCGGGCAGCGGCAAGACCACGACCGCGCGCCTGGCGGTGGGCATGTACCGGCCGGACAGCGGTGCCATCACCTATCGCGACCGCGCTGGCGACCTGCATCAGGTCGACCGCTCGGGTGCCCGCGCGCGGCGCGAGCTGCGCACCCGGCTGGCGTACGTGTTCCAGGACCCGGCGCGCTCCCTCAACCCGCGCATGCGGGTCGAGTCGATCCTGCTCGCCGGCCTGCGCTACACCGCGAGCTGGCGCGGCCTGGACGACGGCCGCGCCCGGGCCCTGGAAGCCCTGGAGGCGGTGGGGCTGGCCGCGCGCCACCTGAGCCGCCGCCCGCCCGACTTCTCCGGCGGCCAGCGCCAGCGCGTCGCCATCGCCCGCGCCCTGATCGTCCAGCCCGAGACCATCATCTGCGACGAGATCGTCTCCGCCCTCGACGTGTCGATCCGCAGCCAGATCCTCGACCTGCTGCAGCGCCTGCGCCGCGAGCTGGGGCTGACCCTGCTGTTCATCTCCCACGACCTGGCCGTGGTCACCTACTTCTGCGACCGCGTCGGCGTGATGCAGGGCGGCCGGCTGGTGGAAGAGGCCGGCGCCCGCGAGCTGGTTACCAACCCGCGCCACGACTACACCCGCCACCTCTACGCCGCCGTCCCCAGACTCCCGGAACCGTTGGAGATCCGCGGCAACCAGCCCTTGAACGAAAGCCTCATTCGAGGTCTGGAGGACGCCGAGGAGCGACGTGGCAGGTACGTCTGAATATCGGGTCTTCAACTACTCCTCCGCTACGCGAATGCGCTCCAGATCGTCGTTGAGCTCGCGCACCACCGCCGGGTTGTCGCAGTAGCGGTTGTAGACTTCTCCGGGATCGTCGGACATGTGGTAGAGCTGTCCGGGGCTGCCCGGCACCGGCCCGGAGCCGGCGCCGCCGTGGTTGCCGCGCCACACGTCGCCGGAGTCGTCGCACTCGACGATCAGCTTCCAATTGCCGGCGCGCTCGCTGGAGCGCAGCGAGAACACGCCGAGGCAGGAGTGGTGGACCAGGTGATCGCGCGCCGGACGCCCGCTCTCCCCGCGCAGCGCGGGCAACAGATCGACGCTGTCCACGGCAACCCCCTCGGGCAGCTCGGCGCCGACGATGGCGGCGGCCGTGGCCATCAGGTCCTGGAGTCCCGCCAGCTCGTGGCACCCGCTCCCCGGCTCGATGGTGCCCGGCCAGCGCGCCAGGAACGGCTCGCGGTGGCCGCCGTCCCAGATGTGTCCCTTGTAGCCGCGCCAGTCGCCGCACGAGCGATGGCCGTAGGTGCGTCCCAGGCAGCCCGGCAGCGCGCCGTTGTCGCTGGTCACGACCAGCAGGGTGTCCTCAGCCAGCCCCAGCCGCTCCAGCGCATCCATCACCTGGCCCACCATCCAGTCGTACAGCCACACCATGTCGCCGCGTGGCCCGGCTTCGCTCTTGCCACGCGCAAAATCCGGAACCGCGCTCTCGATGCACGGCTCGTGCGGCGCCGAGGCGGCCAGGTACAGGAAGAACGGGGTGTCGGGTGAGGCGGCGCGCTGCTCCAGGTACTGGAGCGCCGTGCGGGTGAAGGTCGGATCGACCTCCTTGTGCCGCCAGCCCGGCACCATCAGGCCGTCACGGCCGCCCGGCTCGATGTCGGCCTTGCGCAGCGAGGGGATGCCCACCATGCGGTCGCCGTCGATGAACCCGTACGGAGGTTGCGCGGTGGCGCAGCCGGAGGTGCCGAAGAAGCGGTCGAAGCCCAGCTCCAGCGGCCCGCCGGTGATCGGCCTGGCGAAGTCGATCTTGGCTTCCTCGGCGGCCGGCGGAGGTGGGCTGGGCCACGGCAACTCGCGGTCCAGCAGCGAGAAGCGCTCGCCCTCCCGTACTCCCCAGCCGAGGCCCAGGTGCCACTTGCCGACGCAGGCCGTGTGGTAGCCGTGCTCGCGCAGCAGCGATGCCAGCGTCGGCCGCTCCGGCTCGATCAGTGGCAACTCGTAGTTGTACAGCACTTCCTCCCTGAGCGCGCTGCGCCAGCAGTAGCGGCCGGTCAACAGGCCGTAGCGGGTCGGCGTGCAGACCGCGGACGGCGAGTGCATGTCGGTGAAGCGCATCCCCTGGCGCGCCAGGCGGTCCATGTTGGGGGTGGGAATCCTGGAGTCGCGGTTGTAGCAGCCCGGATCCCCGTACCCCATGTCGTCGGCAAGGAGGAAAACGATGTTCGGCAAGCGTTTCACGATGAAACATCATAACGCCAGATCGCGCTCTCGTTGACCGCCGTATTGACATCGTAACTACTGGCCGGTATCCTCCATCGGGTGCACTTCGAATGGGATCAGCGCAAGAATCGCACAAACCAGCGCAAGCACGGAGTCTCATTCGAGGAGGCCTCGGAGGTGTTCGGAGATCCGCTGCATCTGAGCTGGCTGGACGAACGGTTCTCAGCCTTCGAGGAACGTTGGGTGACGATCGGGCAGACCGGGAACGGCCTGACGCTTACCGTCGCCAACCTGTTCTTCGACACGAATGGCGAAGGAATCGTGCGACTGATCTCCGCACGCAGAGCGACACCTCGGGAGCAACGACAATATGAAGAATCGATCTGACTGGGATGACTACGAACTTCCGGAGGAGTACGACTTTTCCGGCAAACAGGCGGTACGCGGACGTTTCTACGCGCCGAAGAAGAAATCGGTGACGATCCGTCTGGACGATGATGTGGTGCTCTATTTCAGAAAACTCGCCGGGATCAAGAAGGTGGGCTACCAGTCACTGATCAACGCCGCACTGCGGGAACGGATGAACCACGGCCGATAACGCCGACTACGTTACGTGGAAGGTGGTGGCGTATTGGACCAGCCCGAGCTTGCGGGCGACCGCCACGGACGCCGCGTTGTCCCACGATTTCACGCAGGCGAAGAACGGCTGGCACTCGCCGACGGCGTCCAGCCAGTCGCCGAACCGGGGCTGGAGCACCGACGCGCTACCCTCTGTCACGGCTACCACGCAAACGCTCTCCGGCAGATCCGGTGCGAACCGATACGCCGGACCGTGCCACACCGACTCCACCGGGCGGTGTTCGCCGAGAACGGCGAGGAAGGGCGCCGGGTTCCACTGCTCCGGGTCCAACGAGGCTGATGCCCGCGCACAGAGGCGCTGCAGCGCGTCGGCGACGTCTCGCGGCACATCGTGGCGAAAACGCCACACGTTGCCCGCATCGGTGCGACCGAGGAACAGCCGCGGCGCCGGCCGCCCCACGGGTTCATTCGTGACCGTCATCCGCCCTTCGCCGTCCTGTGCGAAGAGCGTCGCGAGGTGCAGGCGCAGCAGCTCCCGGTGGTCGCGCATCGACCGGTCCGATCTACAACTCGTACAGACCCTGGAACAGCTCTGCCAGTGCGGGGTCCCGGCCGCGGATGAAGACGGGGATGCGCTGGAGTGGGGCGGGTGCGGTGATGGTGACGCCGCCCTCGTGCACGTCTTCGCCGCTCCAGGCGTCGCTCCACTCCGCGCCCGCCGGCAGGTAGACGCGGCGCTCCCGCGCCCGGTAGTCGAGGATCGGCGCCACCAGCAGGTCGGGCCCGAACAGGAACTGGTCCTCCACCTCGGCGGCGCGTTCGTCGTCCTGGAAGTCGAAGAACAGCGGACGCATCGGCGGGATGCCGCGCTCGGCGGCGACCTGCATCTGGGCCAGCACGTAGGGGCGCAGCCGTTCGCGCAGCATGATGGCGGCGCGGATATGGGGGTAGGTGTCGCCGCCGATGGTCCACGGTTCGTTGTTGTCGCGGTAGCCGTGGGTGCGGAAGATCGGCGTGAACACCCCGTACTGGTACCAGCGCACCAACAGCTCGCGGAACTCGTCGTCCTGCACCTGCGGCGTGACGAAGCCGCCGATCTCCGCCGCACCCCAGGGAATCCCCGCCATGGCCAGGTTCAGCCCCGCCATCAGGTATTCGCGCAGATGGGCGAACGACGAGGCGATGTCGTGCGCCGCCGGTGAGGCGCCGTAGCGCTGCGAGCCGGCCCAGGAGCTGCGGCAGATGGTCACCACCTCCGGCTCGCCGGCCGCGCGCAGGCCGTCGTACACGTTCTTCTGATGCGCCACCGGGTAGAAGCAGTTGGCCTCGATCCCCGGTCCGGCGTGGTAGCGCACCTTGTCGTAGTCCGCGATCAGGCTGAGGTCGTCGCACGGGTCGAGCCAGAACGTCTTGATGCCCAGATCCACGTAGTTGCGTTTCCAGCGCTGCCACAGAAATGGTCCGGCGTCCGGGTGGGTGGGATCGTACTGCAGCGTGCGCCCGCGCGGCCGGTCGGCGGGATGGCGCGGCTGCGTCCCCGGCGGGTCGCCCGGCCACCACGCCTCGGTGCCGCCAGGCCCCTTCACGTAGAGGCCGCGACGGTGGAGCTCGGCGAAGTTCTCGCTGCTCTCCTCCACCATCACCCACGGCGAGATCATGATGCGCGCGCCCAGTTCGTCCATCTCGCGCACCATGGCCACGGGGTCGGGCCAGAACTCCGGGTCGAGCTGCCAGTCGCCCCAATGGCGCCAGTGGCGGAAGTCGATCACCAGCACCGACAGTGGCAGTCCGAGGCGCTTGAACTCGTGCGCTGCGGCCAGGAACTCTTCCTGGGTCCGGTAGCGCAGCTTGCACATCCAGAAGCCGGCCGCCCACTCGGGCAGCACCGGCGCGTGCCCGGTGACGCCGGCGTAGTTGCCCATGATGTCGGCGTAGCTGTCGCCGGCGGTGAGGTAGTAGTCGAGCTGGCGGCAGCCGCGCGACACCCAGCGGGTCATGTTGCCGCCGAATTCGACCCGACCCAGCGACGGGTTGTTCCACAGCAGGCCGTAGCCTTCGCTGGAGACCACGAACGGCACCACGTGCTTGCAGTGGCGCTGGTACAGGTCGATCACGCAGCCCTTGAGGTCGAGGCCGCCGGTGGCGTTGAGCCCCATGCCGTAGAGCCGCTCGCCCGGCCGCGCGGCGAAGTGGTGTTCGGCGTAGTGCAGCCCCTCCTCGCCCTCCGCGGTGCGCGGCTGGAAGATGCGGGTGCCCGGGTCGTGGCAGCCGACCACGTAGTCGTGCTCCGCCAGAATCGGCACCGGCTCGGCTTCGGCTCCGCCGTCGGTGCCGGGATGGCGGAAGAACTCCAGGCTGGCGACCGCGCGCCCGGGAGCCCGGTCGGCGAGCCGCGCCGAGATGCGGCCGTTGCGCACGGTCGCCGCGGCGTCGTCGATGGTGACCTCGGCCGCGCCGTCGTCGGCGACCGGCTCGGTAAGCGCCCAGGCGGTGTCGAGGATGCGCGGTCCCACCGTCACCCGGACGCGCAGGCCGTCGGGTCCCCACGGCACGACGGACAGGAGCTCGACCTGCGGCTCGGCGAAGTTGCTGGCGTTCCACGGCTCGCGGGTGTGGAGCAGGCCCCCGCCCGCGCGCTTGACCCGTTGTCTTAGCGGCGTCATGCCGCACGACTATCGGCACGCGCCGGTGGCGTGTCAACGACGCACCGGGGTACGCTGGGGTACGCTGCCGGCTTGGGAGGATGGCATCCACACCGGATGGAGGTCGCAGAACGCATACGATGAGTCACCACGGTCCGTGACACGGAAGACCACGAAAACGAGGCATGGGGCAGTGCACGGTGGCCGCCGTTTTCGGGACAGGCCGATCGAGGTCATCGCCGAGGTTACCGTAGCCGCCGGCCCCAGTGCGGCGCACCGGGCGTGGCCGTCGCTGGAGCGCACGGCCGAAGGCCACCTGGTGGTTGCCTACAAGGCCGGCCCCGACCACCACCAGACCGACGACGGGGTGCTGTGGGTGGCTCGCTCGGAGGACGGCGGGCTGACGTGGCCGTTCCGGCGGCCGGTGGTCGCGGATCCGGGATGGGACGTGTTCACCCATCACGGCCTGACGCGCCTGCGCGACGGCAGCCTGCTGCTACACCGCGTGCGCGGCCGGCACCTGGGCGCGGACGAAGCCGGCGCCGCGGGTGCGGGTGCTTTCTTCGCGCGCGGCGCCTTCCTCCGTTCGCAGGACGGCGGCCGCACCTGGCTGCCGCACGGTGCGGACCTCCAGATGCCGTTCGTCAGCGCCACCGGCCGGGGCTTCTGCTACGGGAAGGTACAGGAGCTGACCGGCGGCCGGCTCATCGTACCGTTCTACGGCATGCCTGCCGAGAGCACCGACGAGCGGCAACGGGTGCTGGCCATCGTCCGCTCGGACGACGGGGGCCGCTCCTGGCGTGAGCACGCGTTCATATCGGCGAATCCGTCGTCGCCCCTGCGGCCGAGCGAGACCGACCTGCTGCGGCTGGGGGACGGCCGGCTGCTGGCCGTGGCGCGCGCCAACGGCAGGCGGTGGCTGTACCGCTCCTGGTCCGCGGACGACGGTCTCACGTGGAGCGAACTGGAGCCCACCGCGATGCCGGGGCAGTCGCCGGCGCTGCTGGCGCTGGAGTCCGGCGCCATCCTGTGCGCCTACCGCGAACGAACCGAGGCCGGGTTCGGGCTGGGCTGTGCCGTGAGCGGCGACGACGGTGCGACCTGGCAGATCCTGGACAGCCTGTACGCTGCCGGCAGCGCCGACTGCGCCTACCCGTCGCTGGTGAAGCTCCCCGGCGGCAAGCTCTATTGCGCATTCTACACCAGCCCGCAACAGACGGCGGACGGCCCGAACACCGAGATCCGCGGACTCGTCATCGCCGACCGCACGGCGGCGTAGTCGCGATGTGACTCCACCTGGTCCGTTGATCCTGAGGGTCAAATCTTCAATACTGTCAAAGGACGGAGACACGATGATTACTGAACTCTCAATCGAGGGCTTCAAGAGCTTTGGTTCGCCGGCGGAGACCATCGAGTTGGATCCGCTCAACTTCGTCGTTGGAGCCAACGCATCAGGCAAGAGCAACTTGCTCTACGCGTTGAGGTTTCTGCAAAACGCCGTCACTCATGACGTCTCGTATGCTGTCAGTGAGATGGGCGGGAGTGCGGAGGTTCGAAACAAGCGCCTGCGTCAGCGTCATCAGGCACAACCAATTCGCCTGTCTCTGAAGATAGAAAAGGACTTCAAGTTCACCTTCAGCGAAAACTCGGAACAACAACAGAATCACGGCTATGTTGTGAGGTCCCTTGAGTACAGTTTAGTGCTCGACTTGAGGAGTGAGGAAACGACTCCGAGAATCGAGATTGAGTCGCTAAGCGCCCAGGTTGAACGCGACGGAGAGTTGACCAAAGAGGGTTTGAAAAGAAACGAAGACACGGTTGTGGTCACGAATCATAGAAACAAAGAAGGGTCACAGACAATCTCAGTGCCGGAACAGGAACCGACTCGACTTGCGTTGGTGGGTGTTGGCTTTTTCTCCTTTCCGGCGACAATTCTTAGAGAGGAAATAAGAGGATGGAGGTTCCACCATTTCGTCCCGAGCGTCGCTCGACAACCATACCGGGACGAGCCCGACGCCAGTCTCGGCCCGGCAGGCGAGAAGCTCGCGACTATTCTGCACAGGATGAGCGCGGATGAGCGAGCTTCGATTGCCCACGGACTGAGAGCAGTAGTGCCTGGGCTCAAGGACGTCAAGACGACAAAGCTGCCGATCGAAGACACGCTGGCGTTTCAGATAGTCGAAGACAAACTGAAGGCTGCTATCAATCCTGCCTCGGTCTCCGACGGTACGGTCAGGTTGCTTTCCTTGATGGTTGTCACAACTTGGAGCGTGAGAAATTCATCTCTGATCACGATTGAGGAGCCGGAAAATGGAGTGCATCCTCACTTGGCAGAGTATCTCGTGGACATCCTAAAATCCGCATCTGAGCATAGTCAGGTTGTCGTTACCACACACGCCCCGGATTTGCTTGATCACCTAGAGCCGAATGAGGTGATTCTGTGCGACAAAGAGGACGGATTCACCAAGCTCAGAAAGGCATCAAGCGTCTCAGAAATCGAGCAGTTCCGTAAGCACTTTAGCCTCGGTGAGTTGTGGTCACAAGGGGCAGTCGGAGCCGTGCCGTGACCATCGGTGTGGGAGTAGAGGGAGCCTCCGAGCGCACATTCTGGACGAAGGTATTGCCCAAGAACTTTACCGGTGTGCGCTTCGATGTTCGCAACCTGAAGAGCAAGGAGAGTCTCATACGTGCGACGCCTCGGTTGCTGGACGCTTTTCGTAGCCTGCACTATACAGCAGGTTTCATCTTGCTGGACCGCCATCGAGATCCTTGCACCACGGCAGTGCTTCGCCACTTTGACGACTTGATTCAAGTGGAGGCTCGAAAGCCGGAGGATGCACGCTACTTGTTCATTTGCGTGGCGGTCAAGGGGCTCGAGGCGTGGTACCTCGCAGACCCTTCGGCTATCAATACGTTGCTACCGAGAGCCGGCTACGTAGCGCCGAACGAGACTGCGATGTTGAACCCTAAGGAAAAACTGAAGGCGCTATGGAAGAAGCAATTCGGAAAGAACTCTGCGCCCAACAAAATCGGCTTTGCACAGATGATGGCGCCGCGGTTTGATCCGGAGGAGGGCACAAAGCGATCGGCGTCATTCGATTACTTCTGGAGTCGTATGGCCGCCGCTTCAAAAGCCTCAAGCGGGCCATAGTTGCGCGCACAGCCAGGCGCCGGTCGGCTACGGCGCCGAGCACAATTCGCTCCTCTGCCTCCGTCCAGGTGCCGCGGGACTCGCTCAGGGCTGTGCCGACGGTTGGTCGCTGCCCGTCGACACCGCGCAGGCCGGATCCGCGGGCTCGTCATGGCCGACCGCACGGCGACGTAGTCGGGTTCTTCAACTCGCCTGCGGGCAGGGATCTGCATCTACGGGGTAGGTGCGATAGCTTACGCTCGACCGGAAGTTGCTCAGGAGGTCGGCGGCAAGTTCCGTTGCCCGGTTACGGAGTCTCACGGCAGCAGTGCGCAGGGTGTGCGCCGCCGATGCTCTGCCGTCCACCCTTCCGAAGGAGGAGGTGCCGACCGCGCCGTGGGTCAGGACAGCGTCCGTTTCCGCGGCGCCGGCCAGGGTGATGGCCCCGCCGTTGAGGGACAGGGCGTTGGCGGGGATGTCGTACCCGTCGCCGTCCCGGTCTTCCGGTCGCACGGTGTAGCAGAAGCCGATGGACCTCTCCGGGTCGGTTTCCCAGGGTGCGGCGGGAAGGAAGCTCGCCCGCCGCGTCTCGGTGCCGATGATCAGCACCAGTTGCGGTACACCGGTCACCCTCACGGCTCGGTCGAACGCCAATGTGACCACGATGCGGTCGTCGCGACGGTAGGTTCGGCCACGCGAGGGGTGGTGGTGGATGATGTCGTAGATCCGGGGAGCGGTAACGCGGCTGCCGTCCACCTTACGCCCGGCGTCGGCAGGCACCGGGGCGCTGGCGATCTCCGTGAAGGTGGTTCCGGCGCGGTCCTTGACGGTCCCCTCGTTGAGCGACAGCGCGTTGGCGGGGACGCTGATCCCGTCGCCGTCACGGTCCTCCGCGCCGACCGTGTAGGCGAACCGCAGGTCGCGACCGTCGAAGGAGATGGAGTGGGCCTGCGCGAGCCGGATGTGATCCCCGACGCTGAGCGCCAATTCCGCCCGGCCCTCGTACCACTCGATGGCTCGATCGAACCGCACGGTCACCTCGATCTTCTCGCTGAGTTCGTACGTGTCCCCTTGCGCCGGGCTGTCGGCGAAGGAGACAGCCTCGACCGTCGGCGCATCAGCAGTGGATTGGGCCTCCGCGCAGCCTGCCCCCAGTCCGGTCACGCCGATGAACACCGACAGCAATGCGTACCAGGGCCGGCCGCGACTTCGCTCCATGGCGGACAGATTACCGCCCCCGGTTCACAAGTCAAACCTGCATGATCGGCGCGCCACTCCCCCCGACGACATGAAACGCGGACGACGTGTCGGCGCGGAGTCTCAAGCGTTTCGGAGGCGTGTCGTGGCATCCTCAAGGGGGCGGAAGCGAGCACCGTCGTCGTAGCTCTTTTCGGTGGCGGGAGACGACTCCCTTCCCCGTTGTCAAACTGGCGCTGCGCGCTGGGCATCGAGCCCCGAACCGTACCCGGCCTGTGGCCGTGGACGAGCAGCAAATCGAACCCCGCTTGGAAGGCGGGTGTTTCCTGCACCCGGCGCGCTCGCCCGCTTCCGCCGTCAAGGAGGGTAAGCTGATGAGTTACACCACTGTCGACAGCGACAGCGACACCTTGTGCACCGATGACATGCACGTGGTGTGTGCCCGCGCTGCCGGCCTCGACGTGCACAAGATGCACGTCACCGCCACGGTGCGGCTGTGCGAGGCCGGTAGCGGACCGGCGCGCACGGCCACCCGGAGTTCAGCGCGCTGCCGGAGGGCCTGCGCGCGATGACCGAGTGGCTGCGCGGACACGGCGTCGCCGCAGCGTCCATGGAAGGCACCGGGGTCTACTGGAAGGCGCCGTTGGAGGCGCTCGAAGACGCGGGCATCCAGGCCGATCTGCACCATGCCCAGCAGGTCAAGCAGATCCGCGGGAAGAAGACGGATGTCAACGACAGCCTGTGGCTGGCGCGCATCTGCCAGTTTGGTCTGGCGTTGCCGAGCTACGTTCCGCCGCGTCTGTTCCGGCAGCTGCGGCAGTTGACCCGTTACCGCCGTAAACTGGTCGACGAGCGCTCACGGGCGCGCAACCGGGTCCACAAGACCCTCGACCACGACGGCTTGCGGCTCGGCGGCGTGTTGTGCGACATCTTCGGCGTCAACGGGCGGCGCATCCTCGACGGGTTGGTTGCTGGGCACTCGCCGCGTTACATCCTGGCCAATCTGACGCACCACGTGGCCGCCAAGCTGGCGCCGTTGACCCAGGCACTGGCGGCCACGCTCGAGCCGCTCGCACTGTTTCTGCTGCAGACCCAGATGGAGGCCGTCGACCGCGCCGACAGTGCCCTGGTGGCGCTGGACGAGCGCATCCGCACCGTACTGGCCGATTACCAGCGCGCCCTGCGGCTGCTGCAAACGATTCCAGGTATCGATTACGGCAGTGCCTGCACCATCCTGGCCGAGATCGGGCCGGACCTGGGGGCGTTCCGCAAAGCGTGTTCTATCGGCCCCTGGGCCGGCGTGGCCCCGGGCAACAACAGCAGCGCCGGCAAACGTCGCTCCGGGCGCGCGCGGAAAAGGCAATCCGACGCTGCGCGCCACGCTGGCCGAGTGCGCCCATGGGGCGGTGCGGACCAAGAGTTCGCAGTTCTACGGCCATCACCGGATGTTGGCCGGGCGCGTCGGCTACAAAAGGGCCATCCTCGCCAGTGCCCACAAGCTGTTGCGAGTAATCCACGCCGTGCTGCGCGACGATCGACCGTACATCGATCCGGACATCGACTACGAAAAGCTGGTCGTCGAGCGCAACGCGCCGCGCTGGATGCGCATGCTCGCACGGCACGGCTTCCTCGCCGAAGCGCAAGCAGCAGCGCGCGGCTAAAACGCACGGTTCCGTATCACGCGGCGCCGTGACGGGCCATAGCACGGGGCTGCCCGCACCGCCAAGCCGATCTGGAACCGCACCTGCCCATGCCCAAGGGCCGCCAACCCGCGGTCACGCTCCCCGTGCGCCCAAAGCACCGGCGCGTTTCACAGCAAGAGCTCGGAGGGTAGCTCGACATGGGCTTGCCGACCGTCGAGGTAGAGGACACCCAACTGCTGGGAATACGCGGGTGATGCCAGTAGCAAGAGAAGGGTCAGTCTAGTGATCACGATTACTTCTCCGCAAGGAAATGAGCACCAATACAAAGTAGAAAGTGATCAATACAAGATGTAAAACAGGCCATATCCGGGTCAGCAGGAAGTCGCTATCCCACCTTCTCTGCAACTTCCCCACTGACGTCCCCACGGACAACGGGATACGGACCCGGTGTTAATGACGATCCGTCCGACCAGTTCTCCGCCCTGCCTTCCAGGTGTCGCGCCATCCGCGATCTGAGTTCGGCCAAGGTTTCAGCGTGCGCGTCCGCTCCGGAAAGCTCGGCCGTTTCCTGCGGATCCGACTCCAGGTCGAACAGCTGCTCGGCTCCGGTAACGGGGTTCCAGATGTACTTCCACCGGGAACTGGTCAGTGACTGGTAGCAGTTCTGCGGATGGTAACAGGGCGCGTGTTCGTGATGGTAGTACTCACGCCACTCCGCGGACTCGCCCACGACCAGTGGCAGCGTGCTCCTTCCTTCGACCGCACGCGGCGTCTCCAGTCCAGCCAGGTCCAGAAACGTCGGCATGATGTCCTCCCAGCCAACGACGGCATCGAGTTCGAGGTTGCGCTCCCCACCGTGACCATGTGGCAGCCGGAGGATCATCGGTACGCGGGCGCTCGCCTCGTACGCGTAGGTCTTTCGCCAGAGGTTGTGGTCCCCCAGCATTTCACCGTGGTCGGAGGTAAAGCAGACGGCGGTGTCACTCATCTGTCCCGACCCCCCCAGGTATTCCGTCAGCCGACCGATCTGTACGTCGAGGTAGGCGAGGTAGGCGAAGTACCCGGCGCGTGCGCGCTGGTTGAGGTGATCCGAAATCTTGCCCCGCCAGGCGTTCACATCCAGCGGATATCGAGCTTCCTCCGCATGTACTGCGGCCCAGTCGCCGACAACGGGAGGCGGCATCCCACGGTCGATGAACATGTCGAAGAAGTCGCGTGGTGGACACCACGGTGGATGCGGACCGTTGAAGGAGAGGCAGAGGAAAAAAGGCCGCGTGGGATCGCGCTTGTCGAGTCGGTCGATGGCCTGGCTGACGAGCCAGGTTTCTTCCATCTGTGTTTCCGGAAGGTGGTTCGGACGGGACATCCACGAGTTCGGGTGAACGCCATGAGCGTACTTCGCACGAGGGTGTCGGGTCTGACCCTCGATCCACTCCTCGTAGTCCTGAGGCGTGATGAGCTGCTCGAAACCGAGATGGGCGCGGCGCGGGTGGAAATGGGTCTTCCCGACATTGATGGTCTGGTAGCCGCCGCGGGAGAGCTCTCCGGCCAGGGTCTGCTCGTACGGCCAGGGAAGGTTGTCCCGGTACCCGAGAAACCCGGTCCCGTTCGGTGTGAGACCGGTCATCAGACAGCGACGGGCCGGCACGCACGACGGAGACGGTGTGTACCCGTTGACGAAGGTAACGCCCTCGGCCGAGATGCTGTCGAGGTGAGGTGTTTCGGCAACGGGATGACCCAGGCGGCCGAGGCAGTCGCCGCGCCAGTGGTCGGTCAGGATGAGGATAATGTTAGGAGGCATGGAGGGCCCAATAGTCAACAGGCAGCGAGCAATACATAATTAGGAACTACGTGAGGGCTTCAGGGTGAGAACGACGGGTGATCCCACCGGAACAGGCTCGGCAACAATGGCAACGCGTTTGTCGGATGTGTAGATGCCGTCCTGGCGATGGGAATTGTACGGCAGATACGACAGGATTGCCCGTGCTTTCTGCGAGAGCCCACTGACCGAACCGCGCCCCGCCAGGGCCAGCGAACCACCCAGGGATACACCATCGAGATCGCCAACAGCCTCTGGTCGAATGCTGCGTCCAGAGCCAGTTTCGCCCCTGGTGATGAGTTTCATCGGCATCGGCAGCTGAAACCATACGCACATACTCGGACTATTTCAAGGAGACGTGCACCTCTTCGACCCTCTGGAGTTCCTTGCCGAGCTCACCCAGAATCCCGTGCAGAATCTCTCCTCTCCAGCTTGACCCCGGAGGAGAGTCAGCTCCGGATGCGCTCACCGCGTGGGTCGTAAAGCGGCTCCTCCACGACCTTCGCCCCGCACCGTTCCCCAAACAGCTCCACCGCGACCGAGGTCCCTGGCGTCGCCAAGCGCACGGGCAGGTATCCGTAGGCGATGCTCTCCCGCACCGTGTAGCCATAGCCTCCGCTCGTCACCCGCCCCACCACGCCATCTCCCGCGCCGGGGTCGAGAATCGGCTCGCCGCCGAGGACGACGTGGCTCGGGTCATCAAGGGTCAGACAGCAGAGCTTGCGCTCGACGCCGGCTTCCTGGATACGTTCCAGAGCCGTCTTGCCGATGAAGTCGCCCTTCTTGAGCCTGACGGAGAACTTCATCCCCGCCTCCCAAGGATGATGCACCGCGTCGATGTCCGCGCTCCAGTAGCGGTAGCCCTTCTCGAGACGGAGAGAATCGATGGCCCTGTAGCCCGCCGCCACCACACCGAGGGGGACGCCGGCTTCCCAGAGCCTGTCCCAGAGCCTCAGGCCGTACTCCGATGGCGCGTAGAGTTCCCAGCCGAGCTCCCCCACATAGGTAACCCGGCAGGCGAGCGTCGGCACCTCACCGATGGTCACCGGACGTGCCGTCATGTAGGGGAAGGTGTCGTTCGAGAAGTCGTCGTCGCTGACACTCTGCACGAGTTCCCGAGCGCGTGGACCCCAGACGCCAATGGTACAGAGGCTGGCGGTGATGTCCCGTACGTGCACCGAGCCGTCGTCGGGCAGATGGGATCGAATCCAAGACCGATCGTGCGGGCCGAAGGCGGTGCCGGTGATGAGCTGAAAACGATCTCCGCCGAGCCGCGTTACGGTAAGGTCGCACTCGATGCCGCCGCGGCGGTTGAGCATCTGCGTATAGGTGATGGAACCGAAGGGTCGATCCATCTCGTTGGTGGTAATCCTTTGCAGGAAAGAGAGTGCGGCGTAGCCATAGACCTCGATCTTCGCGAAGGACGTCTCGTCGAAGAGGGCGACACGCTCCCGGGTCGCCTGATGCTCGACGCCGATGGCCGTGGACCAGCAACGCCGCGCCCAGCCCTTCGGCTCCGGCCAGCGGGCGCCGGCCGGGACGGCCGACGCGGCCGGTTCGTTGGTGACAAACCAGTTCGGCCGCTCCCAACCGTTCTTCTCGCCGAAGACGGCTCCCAGCGCTTCGAGACGGCCGTAGAGAGGGCTGAGGCGGAGGTTGCGAACGCTTTCGCGCTCCTCGCCCGGGTAGTGGATATCGTAGTACGTCCGGTAGACCTCGGACGCACGCCCGAGAACGAACCGTCGGCTGGCCGCGTGCCGGCTGAAGCGGCGGATGTCCATCTGCCACATGTCGAGGCTCGGCTCACCGGTGACGATCCACTCCGCCAGAGCCTTGCCGACGCCGCCACCGCCGGAAACGCCGTGGGCACAGAAGCCGCACGCGACCCAAAACCCACGCACCTCCGACGCCTCTCCCAGAACAAACTCCCCGTCCGGGGTGAACGACTCGAGCCCGTTGACTTTCTTGACCAACTCGGCTTCCTCGAGCAAGGGAAACCGCGACCGTCCGGCTTCGAGAAGAGGCGCGAAGCGGGAGGCGTCGAAATCTCTCACGGTCGCGTGGGCGCCGGTGGGGATGGAATCCTCGCCGAAAGTCGCGCACTCCCGCTCGTATCCGCCCAGCACCAAACTGTCTTCGTCCTGGCGCAGGTAGACCAAACGATCGGGGTCGCGAATGTTCGGCAGGGTGACGCCATCGAGCTCCTCCAGCGCCGTCGTGGCGACGTACTGATGTTGCATGGGTATCAGTGGGATCGACACTCCGAGCAGGCGACCCAGACGCCGCGACCAGATGCCGGTTGCGACTACCAGAACGTTCGTCCGGATGCGCCCCTTCGACGTGATCACGGCCCGGACCTTCCCGGCGCTGACATCGACCCCGACCACTGGGGTTTCGGCCTGAAACACCACGCCCCGCTTGCGGGCTCGAGCCGCCAGGGCCTGGGCCAGAACCAGCGCCCGCGCCGAGCCATCGGTGGGAACATAGAGAGCGCCGCAGAGATCCTGCGAGCTCATGAGCGGGAACAGGTGCAAGGCTTCCGCGGCCGTGATCAGTTCCGCCTCGAGCCCGACGGTGCGAGCCCAGCCGGCCTGACGCTTCAATTCCTCAAGGCGTTCCGTGGACGACGCCAGGCGCAGGCTGCCCACCTGGGAGAACCCGGGCACCCCGTCGATCTCGAGCTCCTTGTAAAGGGAGACGCTGTAGCGGAGGAGCTGGGTGAGGGTGGCCGACGAGCGCAACTGTCCTACCAGCCCCGGAGCGTGGGAGGTGGTGCCACTACGCAGCGGCCCCCGGTCGAGAACGATCAGGTCCCGCCAGCCGAGCTCGGCCAGGTGGTAGGCGATGCTCGACCCGGCGATCCCGGTTCCTACGATGACGGCCCTTGCTTCTTCCACTCGATGATCCGGTGTTGCGGTTGGATTCGGAGAATTGTCGATTGTCTATCGTCGCTTGTCGATTTAGAAAAGGTGAGGACAAGATTCCTCGAGCCCAACGACGATTCCAACCCAGCTCTAGCGAGGGGAGATCCCATGTACGTATTCTCGGTCCTTTACAGCAATTTCTTGCCGCGTTTCGCCGCTAGCCCCTCGGCCCAAGGGCCGCAGGCCGACAGGGAGGCCCGGGAATTCCTCCGCTTGTAGAACTCGCTCCTAGTAGAAGATGGTTTGACAGAACGAGCGCCAACGGCCCATGATGGTCACACGGACGAGCGGCAAACCCGGGACGGGATGTGCCCGGGCGTTCCTCTCACCGAATCTATCTCCGTTCAGAGGAGGATCGTCATGTTCACAGGAGCCATCCCCGGGCACCGTCCCGGCGTGTTCCATGTGGCAGCTCTGCTGCTGCTTTGCCTGCCCCTGGCCGTCTTCGCAGGCGCCGAAGCGGAGGGGGCTGCGGCCACCACCGCGGTCTTATTAGATACCTCGATCAAAGAGTCCCCCATGCTGAGCGACATGGTGGAAGCGGGGAAGCTGCCGCCCCTGGCGGAGCGGCTTCCCAACGAGCCGCTGGTGCTGGAGCCGAACATCGAGATGGGCCAGTACGGCGGCACCCTGCGCGCCGTCTACGGCGGTCCCGCCGAAGGGCACACCTATGCCCGCTACGTGGTGGACCCGCTGGTGCGCTTCACCGTGGACGGCAGCGACATCGTCACCAACCTGGCCAAGAGCTTCGAGATCACCGACGACGCCCGGGTCTACACCTTCTACCTGCGCGAGGGGCTGAAGTGGTCCGACGGAGCGCCCCACACCGCGGACGACTTCCTGTTCTACGCCAACGACATCTACCTGAACAAGGAGCTCAACCCTTCGCCGTTCCGCTGGTTCACCTCCGGCGGCGAGCCGATGAAGATGGAGAAGCTCGGCGACTACGCCATTCGCGTCACCTTTGCCGAGCCATACACCCTCTTCCTGCGGCAGCTCGCCTTCCGGGGACGCCATTCTTCGGCCATCGCCGCCCCGGCCCACTACCTGAAGCAGTTCCACCCCACCTACACCGATAAGGCCACGGTCGACCGGATGGCCAGGCAGGAGGGGCTGGACGCCTGGACCGACCTGTTCGAGGACAGAAACGATTATTGGTACAACTCCGAGCGGCCGGGTACCGGGGCTTGGCTGATCCTCACCGAGCCGGGGGAACAGTTGATCTCCTTGGAGCGCAACCCCTACTACTGGAAGGTCGATCCCGCGGGCCGTCAGTTGCCCTACATCGACAAGGTCGAGATGCAGCTCGTCGAGGACTACGAGCTCATCGTGATCAAGGCGGCCAACGGCGAGATCGACCTGGAGTTCAATGTGCTGGGGCTCGAGGACTACACCTTCCTCAAAGAGAACGAGAAGAAGGGTGACTACCGGGTGCTGACCTACGACGGCGACCGGGCGGCCCATGTGGCCTTCTGGCCCAACATGAGCTACCAGAACGACCCCCGCCTGGGCGAGCTCATGAGCAATTCCAGGTTCAAGGAGGCCCTGTCCCTCGGCATCGACCGCGACGAGCTCAACGAGCTGTTCTACTACGGTCTGGGTGTGCCCCGCTCCATCACGGCCATCGACTCCGAGCCCACCTACGAGGAAGATGTGGCCAGGATGCACATCGAGTACAACCCCGAGAAGGCCAACCGGATCCTGGACGAGCTGGGGTTCGACAAGAGGAACGCCAGGGGCATCCGCCTCTTTCCGGACGGCGAGCCGATCTCCTTCGTCATGGACTGGGCCACCTCCTGGCCCGTGCACGGCAAGGTGGCCGAGGTGGTCAGCGACTACTGGCGAGACCTGGGTATCGACACCGTGGTCAAGGCCCACGAGCGCTCGGTCTTCTACGAGCTTAGCTACAGCAACTCCTTTGCGATGTCCGTGTTCCAGTCTCCGGGCACCTCCCTGGTCAACAACTGGTGGATCATACCCTGGTATCACAACAGCAACGGCTACGGCGTGTGGCACCGGACCGGCGGCGAGGAAGGGGTGGCGCCGCCCGAGGGCAGCCTGGTGCGCAAGGCCATCGACCTCTACTATGAGGCCATGGCGGAGCCCGACTTCGACGACATGGTGGCCGGCATCAGGCAGCTCCTGCGCTGGAAGAACGAGAACCTGTGGGGCATCGGAACCGTGGGGATGCAGCCCAAGATCGGCGTGGCCTCCAACAGGCTGGGCAACGTTCCCGAGAACTCTCCCTCTGGATGGCATCTGGTGACGCCGTCCAACACGCGCCCCGAGCAGTACTTCATCAGGCAGTAGGCTGCCTCGGACGCTGGTGAGCGAGCGCTGATACGCACAGAGCCTTCCCCGCCGGCGGCGTCCCGATGGTCGGCGCCGTGGCGGCGGGGGAGGGTTTTGTTCCGTGTGCTGCGTGGCGGCGCACGCGAGGAAGACCTTCCCTAGGTCGCGTACGGATCCGCCGCGTCCCTCAGTCCGTCACCGATGAAGTTGAACACCAGGACCGTGACGATCACGAACAACACCGGAAGCATGAGCCAGGGGTGCAGGGCCACCGTACGGACGCTCTGTGCGTCCTGCAGCAGCACCCCCCAACTGGTCACCGGCGGCTGCAGCCCCAGCCCCAGAAAGCTCAGGGCCGTTTCCCCCAGGATCATGAGGGGAATGCTGATGGTGATGCTCACGATCAGGTGGCTCATGAAGGAGGGCAGGAGGTGCTTCCAGATGATGCTCATCTCGCTGTTGCCGCACAGACGCGCCGCCAGCACGAAGTCCTCCTCCCTCAGGGCGAGCAGCTTGCCCCGCACCACACGGGCCAGCATGGTCCAGCCCACCAGCGAGAGAATGACGGTGATGGCGAAGTAGACGCGCAGCGGCGGCCACTGTGGCGGCAGGGCGGCGCTGAAGGCCATCCACAGCGGGATGGCGGGAAAGGAGCGGATGATCTCGATGATCCGCTGAATGACGGCGTCCACGGTGCCGCCGAAGTACCCGGACACGCCGCCGATCAGCAGCCCGAGCAGGAAGCTGACGACCACACCGATGAACCCGATCGATAGCGAGATCCGGGCGCCGTTGAGGATGCGGGAGAGCATGTCCCGGCCGAGCTGATCGGTTCCAAGGAGAAAGATCACCCCGTCGCCTTCCACTCCGAACAGATGCAGGTCTCCCCGGTACTGCCCCCAGAACCAGTACTCGTCTCCCCGAACGAAGAGGCGCAGGGGATACATCCTGCTCCGGTCGTCGACATAGGTCCGGCGCAACGTCTCCTCGTCGATCTGCCGCACCAGGCGGTAGACGAAGGGCCGGACCAATTGACCTTCGTGGAAGATGCGCACTCGCATCGGCGGCACAAAGGCGTACTCCTTGTGGCGTTCGTGCAGGTCGTAGGGAGCGATGAACTCGGCGAATATCGCCGTCACGTAGAGCAGCACGATGATCAACACGCCCACGACCGCCAGCCTGTGCTTGCGGAACTTCCACCACATGAGCTGCCACTGCGAGGCGAGGAACCGTCTTTCTTCGAGGTCTTCTCTCTCGGTGACGGCGCTGCGTACACCGTGCTTCGTGGTGCTGCTCACACATGCCCCTCCACTCTCTAGTACCGAATACGCGGATCGACCCACGCGAGCAGGATGTCCGATACGAGGGTGCCAACAACGGTCAGGATCGCCAGAAGCATGAGGAAGCTGCAGGCTAGGTACATGTCCTGATTGAGCAACGCACGCAGGAGCAGCGGACCGGTGGTGGGAAGCCCCAGCACAACCGAGGTGATCGTAGCGCCTGAAATCAACTCCGGGAGAAGCCATCCGACGGTGCTGACCATTGGATTGATGGCCAGCTTAACCGGGTACTTGAACAAGAGCACGCGCTCCGTTACCCCTTTGGCTCTGGCGGTTATCACGTACTGCTTCTTGAGCTCATCGAGCAGGTTGCCGCGCATGACCCGGATGTGACCAGCGGTCCCGGCCGTACCGACCACTACCACCGGTATCCAGAGGTGTTTCAACAGGTCCCAAACCTTCCCCAGGCTCCACGTAGCCTGGATGTACTCGGGAGAGAACAGTCCTCCGACGCTCTGGTTGAAGAAGGCGAAGGCGACGAACATCAGGACGAGGGCCAGGAGGAAGTTGGGGGTGGCGAGACCCAGAAAGCCCAGGGCCGTAAAGAAAAAGTCGCCCGACGAGTACTGGTGCGTGGCGGAGTAGATGCCGATGGGAATGGCCACGGCATACACGAAGACCAGGCTGAAGCTGGCGACGACGACGGTCAGAACGAGCCGGTCGCCGATGAGCTCGGCGACCGGGCGGTTGGCCTCGAAGGACCTGCCCATGTCCCCCTGCACGAAGTTCCAGATCCACCTGAAGTACTGGATGTATACGGGCCTGTCCAGTCCGAACCGCCGCTCGAGGTTTGCGATGACCTCTTCGTCGATGGGGTTGCCGCTCATCTCCAGCATGGCGATGTAGGAGGTGAGGTAGTCGCCCGGCGGCAGCTGGATGAGGACAAAGGAGATGACAGAGATGACCAGGAGCGTTGGAACCATCATCAGGATACGCCACAGAAAATAGCGCAACACGACAGCCTCCGGTTCCCAGAAAGGGCTTACCCTCCCAGCATTCGAAACGAGGCTACAAGCCTCTGCGCGCTTTGTCAACATCCCGCATTGCCTTGCCTCAAGCTAAATCCACACGAACGGAGTGTGGTGCCTCATCCAAACATCCACACGAACGGCCGCGCCATGATGGGGGCGGAGCGGAAGGCAGTGACGCGGGAGACGGCGCAGGAGTACCGCCGGAACTCGCGATCCATTCGCTCGAGGTGGCCGCGGTCAGGCCGGCGCCGCGCGCAGGTGGCGGGGTTCGCCGGGGGCGAGGGCGAAGGTGATGCGGTGGCCGTCGCGGGTGGTTGGGACGGCACGGCCGGCGGCGTCGACGACCTGCCAGTGCTCGGGCGCGTGCAGCACGGTGCACGGCGCGGCACACTGCCCTTCCAGCGTGGCCTCGACCAGCTTGCCGTCGCGCCACGCGATTGCCACGGTGACGCCGCCCCGTGCCCGCAGCCCGGACGCGCTGCCCTCTGGCCACGCGGCCGGCAGGGCGGGCAGCAGATGGATCTCGCCGCGGTAGCTATGCAGCAGCATTTCGATCACCGCCGCGGCGCCGCCGAGGTTGCCGTCGATCTGGAAGATGCGCGGCGGGTGCAGGTCCAGCAGCGAGTCGGTGGCGAAGTCGGTGATCAGGTGATTCAGGTGTGCCCAGGCATCTTCGGCGCGGCCCAGCCGCGCGAACAGGCAGGCCGTCCACGCCCGGCTCCAGCCGGTGTGCGCGCCACCGGCCGCCAGCCGCCGCTCCAGGCTCACCTCGGCCGCCCGCCACAGATCGGGGGTCCGCTCCGGATCCAGCAGATCGCCCGGGTGCAGGCCGATCAGGTGGGAGACGTGCCGGTGCGAGGGCTCGACCTCGTCGAAGTCCTCGTTCCACTCCTGCAACTGGCCGTGGCGGCCGATCCGCAACTCCGGCAGGCGTCCGGCCAAGTCACGCCAGCGCCGCCGCAGCTCGGGGTCCAGGTCCAGGATCTCGGCCGACCGGATCGCGTAGCCGAAGGCGGCGCGGGCGAGGATCACGTCCATGGTCGCCGACACGCAGATGCTCACCGGCGGGCCGCCGTCGCCGACGAACCGGTTCTCCGGTGACTGCGAGGGCACGATCTGCAGTAAGCCGGCGTCGTCTTCGACCAGGTAGTCCTCGTAGAAGGCGGCCACCTCCTTGAAGAAGGGGTAGGCGCGGGTGCGCAGGAAGGCCGTGTCGCGCCCGTACTCGTAGTGCCACCACAGGTGCTGCGCCAGCCAGGGGGCAGCCCCGATCCACACCGCCCAGCCGTACGACTCCGGCGTCGAGCGGCCCCAGGCGTCGGTCTGGATCGGGTACCAGACGCCGCGGCAGCCGTACAGGTCCCTGGCCGCCTTGCGCGCGTGCGGCACCAGCCGTTCGATGTGCTGCAGCAGCGCCTCCACGTAGCGCTGCATGCCGGCCGGCTCGGCGGCCCAGTAGTTCATCTGCAGGTTGACGTCGTGGTGGTAGTCGCTGTCCCAGGGTGGCTCCAGGTCCTCGTTCCACTTGCCCTGCAGGTTCGCCGGCAGCGTGGCGGTGGCGGAAGAGGCACACAGCAGGTAGCGCCCGTAGTGGAAGTACAGCAGCGGCAGGCCGGGATCCGGCTGTCCCTCCCGGAGGCGCCGGATGCGCTCGTCGGTCGGCAGGTCGGGCACGCCGGACGCCGCGGGCGCCAGGTCGAGCTGCATGCTGCCGTAGTGGCGCTCGTGCTCGCGCACGTGAGCGCGAAACAGGTCATCCCAGGTGCCCGCACCCCACGCGGATGGCACCTGCAGGCGCCGCGGGCCGCACTCCTCGGCGGCGGTTCGGCCGAAGGCGGACACGCCGATGTCGACCGCGAACACCGCCTCGGTGGCCCCTTCGCAGAGCAGTCTCCGACCGTCGACGACGCGCACCCGCCCGCCCCGGCACCACGCGTCGCCCTGCACCCGGAAGTCCACCCCGTCGCGAATGCGCCCGGCCATGGTCAGGCGCGCGCGATCCGTGCCGGCTGCTTCGGCGTCGAAGCTGAGCTCGCAGTCGGCATCGTAGGTGCGGTCGAGCCACGCCAGGCAATCGAACGGCAGCCCGTCATGCCGCACCCGTACCAGAATCAGGTCCTCCACCAGGTGGGCGACGTACTGGCGGGTGAACGGCCTTCCCGCGACCAGGTACGACACCGTCGCACTGGCCGTGTCGAGGTCCAACTCTCTGCGGTAGTGGCCGACGGGGCCGTGGGTGAGGAACTCCAGGTACAGGTCCCCGGCCGGCTGGTACGGGTCCACCCGCTGCGGCCGGCCGCTGCCGCCGCCACCGCCGAAGGCCTCGCGGGCGGCGTGCGCACCGTCGGCGTAGTTGCCCGCCAGCAGCAGGCGCCGCACTTCCGGCAGCGCATCCCGGCGCACCTCGTTGTCCCGTTGGCGGTTCACCCCCTTCCACAGGCACTCGTGATTCAGGGCGACGCGTTCCCGCCGGAAGGTGCCGAGCACCATCGCCGCCAGCCGCCCGGTGCCGATCGGCAGTCCCTCCAACCACTCTCGCGCGGGAGCCTCGTACCACAGCTTCATTACGCCATTCTGACACACTCGCGACCTGCAACCACCAGGTGCGGTATCGTCCGGTCACATGCGCATCGATCGACTGGACGTGCACTACGTGGTGATGCCGCTCATCTACCCGTGGCGCACCGCCTACGGCGAGGACGCCGACATCCACTCGGTGCTGGTGAAGCTCTCCAGCGGCGAGCACAGCGCCTGGGCCGAGAGCACGCCGTTCTTCGCCCCGCACTACCTCAGCGAGTCCGCCGGCTCGGTGTTCTACCACGTCACCGAGGTGTTCGGGCCACACGTGGTCGGCCGCGAATACGACACCGCCGCGGAGATCAACGAACGGCTCGGTCCGTTCAAGGGCAACTCGTTCGCCAAGGCCGCGCTCGAGATCGGCTGGTGGAGCCTCGAGAGCCGCATCACCGGAACTCCGCTGCACCGGCTGCTGGGCGGCGCCACGCGGGACGTGGTCGCCGGGGCCGACTTCGGCATCCAGGATTCGATCGAGATGCTGCTCGGCAACGTCGGCCAGGCAGTCGCCGCCGGGTTCCCGCGCATCAAGCTCAAGGTGGCCAGGGGATGGGACCTGGAGATGCTGCGCGCGGTCACCTCCAGCTTTCCGGACATGACCTTCCACATCGACTGCAACGCCGGCTACACGCTCGACGACCTGCCGTTCTTCCGCGCGGTCGACGAGCTGGGACTGGCGTTCATCGAGCAGCCGCTGCACCACACCGACATCCTGGATCATGCAGAGCTGGCCGGGCGGATCGGTACCCCGATATGCCTGGACGAGACCATCGTCGACCCGCGCACCGCGGAGCAGGCGATCCGCATCGGCGCCTGCCGCTACATCAACATCAAGCCGGCGCGCGTGGGCGGGCTGCAGAGTGCGCTGGCGATCCACGACCTGGCGCGCGATGCCGGCATACCGGTCTGGATCGGCGGCATGCTGGAGAGCTCGGTCGGCGGCGCCGTCTGCATCGAGCTCGCCACCCTCGACAACGTCACCTACCCGGGCGACCTGTTTCCGTCGTCCCGTTTCTACCGTCGCGATCTGGCCACGCCGCCGTTGGAATATGCCGCACCCCACACCTTCCGTCCCTTCACCTCCGATCTGCCGGCACCGGACCCGGAGATGCTGGCCGCGTGGACGCGACGGCACGCGGCCGTGACGGATCCGGCGGAACGCTGAGCGGCGAACCCGGACGCGGCCGGCCTGGCGGGATGATGCACGCGCAGGCGCCAACTGTGATACAACAGGCGAAGGATGAATCCGCAGGTCTGGGCCAGGACTCTCATCGATGCCGCGGGTACGGTGATCTACGGCAAGGAGCAGGTAGTCGAGAAGCTGCTGGTGACGCTGCTGTGCCGCGGGCACGCGCTGCTGGAGGACGTGCCGGGGGTGGGCAAGACGGTGCTGGCGCGCGCCCTCTCCACCTGCCTGGGCGGTGAGTTCCGCCGCATTCAGTGCACCCCGGACCTGTTGCCGGCGGACGTGCTGGGCGGCTCGGTGTACCACGCCCAGACCGGCCGCTTCGAGTTCCGGCAGGGGCCGATCGTGACCAACATCCTGCTGGTGGACGAGATCAACCGCGCCACGCCGCGCACCCAGTCGGCGCTGCTGGAAGCAATGTCCGAGGGCCAGATCAGCGTCGAAGGCGAGACCACGCCGCTGCCCGATCCGTTCTTCATGCTGGCCACCGAGAACCCGGTGGAGTTCGAGGGCACCTTTCCGCTGCCCGAGGCGCAGCGCGACCGCTTCTTCCTCACCCTGCGCATGGGCTACCCGACGCCGGAGGCGGAGCAGGAGATCCTGCACTCCCAGCGGCGGCTGACCCATCCGGTGACCGACCTGGTGGCCGCCACCGACCTGGACACGGTACGCCGGCTGCAGCGCGAGGTGGCCGCGGTGCGGGTGGCGGCGGCCATCGAGGACCTGATCCTGGACCTGGTGGAGCGCACCCGGCATGACGGCCGGCTGGCGTACGGGGCCTCGCCACGCGCCTCGATGGCGTTGTACCAGGGCACCCAGGCACTGGCCGCCATCCGCGGCAAGAATGCCGGTGGGGCGGAGGAAGTGTGCGAGTTGGCGCCGCCGATCCTGCTCAAGCGGATCGGCGTGAAGCCGGAGCAGCTCCTGCGCGGGCTGGAGCCGGAGGCGGTGATCGACGGCATCCTGAGCGAGGTGCTGGCCGCCCATTCCCTCGCGCCGCCCGAAGGTGCCACCGGGTGAAGCCACACTTGCGCTGGGGACCCGATGTCGTGGTGCCCCTGCTGCTGCTGCTGATTGTGCTGTTCGCACCGCCGCCCTTGATGCGCATCGTGGCCGCGGCCCTGCTGCTGAT
Organism: Spirochaetia bacterium; assembly: GCA_965203905.1. GTDB lineage: Bacteria > Spirochaetota > Spirochaetia > SZUA-6 > Bin103 > Bin103. The sequence continues at coordinate 2,014,113 of CBDBDQ010000005.1, forward strand.
CCGCGCCCTGGCGCTGGGGTACACCCTGGTGGTGCGCGCCGGCGTTAGCGCCAGCCGCGGCGAGCCGCTGGTGCACGCCAACCGCTTCGCGCCCTTCACCTGCACCTTGACCGTGCGCAACCGCACCCCGCTGCCGATCCACTTTCTCACGGTGGCGGACCGCATCGGCAGCTTCGCGGCACGGCAGCCGGCGCAGTTCGTGGTCGGCCTCGGGCCCTGGGAGGAGCGCAGCTTCAGCTATGAGCTGGAGGGGCGCGAACGCGGCGAGTTCGAGCTGGGACCGGTCGACCTGGTGGGCACCGACGCCTTCGGCTTCTTCCCCTGGCGCGCACAGCTCCCGTGTCACCAGCGGGTGATCGTCTATCCCAACATCTTCGCCCTCGACCTGCGGCACAAGCGCGGGCTGCCCTCCGGCAGCCTCAAGGTGCTCAACAAGCTCTACGAGGACGTGACCCGCTACCGCTCGCTGCGCGAGTATCAGCCCGGCGACGAGCCCAAGCGCATCAACTGGAAGGCCAGCGCGCGCATGGGGGCGCTGTTCTCGATGGAGTACGTGCCGTCGATCTACTTCCCGGTGCTGGTGCTGCTCAACCTGACCGCCGACGACTACCCGCTGACGCAGCGCGCCCACCTGGTGGAGCGCGCCATCGAAGCCGCCGCCTCGCTGGTGTTCTACTTCGTCGGGATCGGCCAGGAGGTGGGGCTGGTCACCACCGGCCGCATCGGCCCGGCCGCGGGTGGCGACGATGCCGGCAGTGCGCTTCCCGGTGCCTACACCGTGGAGCCGGTGCGCGCCGGCTATGCCCACGCCGCCCACCTGCTGGAGCAGTTGGCGCGGGTAAACGCCGTCAGCGGGGAGCACGCCGCCAACTTCGTGGAAGTGGTGCAGCGCGGTGGCGTGAGCGTCGCCAACGGCACCCGCGTAGCGGTGGTCACCCCTCCGCTGCGGGAGGAGCAGCGCGCCGGGCTGCTGGCGCTGCGCCGGCGCGGCTACGACGTGGAGGTGTTCCTGGTCAGCACTCACCAGGCGCGCCGGGAGGACCTGGCGGTGCAGGGCCTGACCAGCCACACCGTCGGCGGCTACGGCAGGGAGCTGGTCCGTGGATGAGCGCCGGCTGGCGGTCTACCGCGCCGCCATCCATCCCGCCCTGGCGCTGGCCATCCCGTTCCTGTTCCTGGTGCTGCTGGATCGCCTGCTGCGCCTGCTGGTGCTGGACCTGGTGCTGGCACCCAATCCGCCGGGCACGGTGTTCGTTTTGTTGTTGACCGGCGGAGCGCAGGCGGCGGTGGCCAACGCGCTGAAGAAGGAAAAGGTGGGCAGTGCGCTGCCGCGCATGCGCGAGCTGCTGGTGATCCTGATCCTGGCAACGGTGGTGTTCATGACCACCCGCGGTTACCTGTTCGCGGGCGACCTGGTGCCGGCCAAGGCGGAGGTGATCTACGCCCTGGTGCTGGTGCTGATCATGTGGTTCGCCAGCTTCGGCCTGCACCGCTCCTTCCGCGAGCGCGAGGTTTTCTTGAGTCTCCTCATCGGCAAGGAGGGGCAGCAGTTGCGCACCGCGGTGCGTTCCTACTCGGCGGAAGCCACCGAGTCGGTGGCCCGCATGCGCCAGGTGAAGCGGGTGGTGATCTGGTTTCAGGCCCTGATCCTGCTGGCGCTGTTCGTGGCGCTGCTCGGCGGACGCGAGATCGGCACCGGCCTGCTGCTGCTGGTGCTGCTGCACCTGGCGCTGGGCCTCACCTATACCGCGGTGCTGAACGGCTACCTTGAGGAGCAGGGCTACTTCGGGGGCGGCTTCGTGCTGGTGCCGGGGTTGCGCCGCCGCCGGGTAGGCGCCGCGCTGCTGTTCGTGGCGCTGGCGGCGCTGGTCACCTGGCCGCTGGTGGGCGCCGAGCCGCCGCTGCCGGCCAGCTACCTGGGGGCGTTCTTCGCCTGGCTCAACGACCTGATGACGCCGGACAAGCCGCTGGAGGTGCGCCAGACGGAGCTGCGTTCGAGCAATTCGGAGCCGCTGGCGGAGCGCGAGCGTGACACGTCGCAGCTGATGGGTGACGCGCAGGAACAGTCGGACCTGGCGGCGCGCCTGTTCCAGGCGTTCCTGATTACGGTGCTGATCGCCCTGGGCCTGGGACTGGTCGTGTTCCTGGTGCGGCCGCTGTTCTCGCGCGACCTGGGCGAGATGCTGCGCGGGTTTTCCCTCGCGGGGCTGCTGCGCGGCTTAGCCCGCGGGCTGTCGCAGGCCCTGGACACGGCGCTGGCCGGGTTGCGGCGCATGCTGGCGGCGCCGCGCGACGTGGCGGGGCGGCTCGCCGCCACGGTCACCAGGGCGGCCCGCGAGCGGCGCCGGCAGGCGCGGGCGCGGCGTGCGGTGCGCCACCGCCTGCGCCACGGCGCGCATGGCGCCGCGGTGCGCGGGTTCGTGCGCCTGATACGCTGGGGCGAGCGCTCGGGGGTCCCGTTTCGGCGCAGCGTGGCGCCCCTCGACTACGTGCGCGCGCTGGGCGCGCGGTTGCCCGAGCGGCGTGCCGAGCTGGAGGCGGTGGGCGTCCTGTTCGAGGAGCTGGTGTACTCGGCGCACGGCGACGCCGGCGAGCGCAGCACCCGCTTCCAGGGACAGGTACGCGAGTTGCTGCGGCGGCGTTCCGGTACGGCGTGACGATGCGGCGCAGCGGAGGAGATGAAGCAGCGTGACGGTGGCACAGTGGGCGGAACGGGTGATGGACGCGGTACGGGCGGCGTTCTTCGGCAAGGACGAGGTCACGGAGAAGGTCCTGGTCGCACTCCTGTGCCGCGGCCACGTGCTGATCGAGGACGTCCCGGGGGTGGGCAAGACGGTGCTGGCGCGGGCGCTGGCCAACACCGTCGGCGGCATGTTCAAGCAGGTGCAGTGCACCCCCGACCTGCTGCCCGCGGACGTGCTGGGGGTGTCGATCTACAACCCGCAGAGCGGGGAGTTCGTGTTCCGGGAGGGACCGATCATCACCAATATCCTGCTGGTGGACGAGATCAACCGCGCCACTCCCCGCACCCAGTCGGCGCTGCTGGAGGCGATGGCCGAGGGGCAGGTGAGCGTGGAGGGCAACAGCCGGCCGCTGCCCAACCCGTTCTTCCTGATCGCCACCGAGAGTCCCGGCGACGCCGAGGGCACGTTTCCGCTGCCGGAAGTGCAGAAGGACCGCTTCTTCATGACGGTGTCGATCGGCTACCCCGACCGCGAGGCGGAGCGGGCGGTGATGGGCATAGGCCGCGAAGCGAGCCACCCGCTGACCCGCATCCGGCCGATCGCGAGCCTCGACACCCTGATCCAGATGCAGCAGCAGGTGTTGCAGGTGCACGTGGACGATTCGCTGCGTGCCTACATCCTGGCGCTGGTGGGCGCCACCCGCAGCGATCGCCGCCTGGCCCTTGGCGTGTCGCCGCGCGGATCGCTGGCGCTGTACAAGGCAGCGCAGGCCCTTGCCGCGTTGCGCGGCCGCGACTACGTCACCCCGGAGGATATCCAGGAGGTCGCCTACCCGGTGCTGCGCAAGCGCATCATCCTCAAGGCGGAGGGTCAGGCGCAGCGGGCCAGCGAGAGCGACTTCATCGCCGGCATCGTCGACGCCGTCGGGGTGCCGCCCCTGAGCGACGCGCTGAGCGGATAGCCCTCAGGACGCCATCCGCTCCAGCCGCACGCGCAGACCGAACACTTCCTGAAACAGATCTGCCTTGCGCTCCAGCGCCAGTATCTTGAGGGCCAGGTTGCCGCCGTAGCTGCAGCGCAGGGTCACCTCATCCTCGGTCTTCTCCACCTCCAACTCGCGTACCCGAGCCTGGTGGCTGCGATCCAGCGCATCCGCCACCCGCAGCAACGCCGCCAGCTTGTTCACTACGATGCGGTCGGCGCGGGAGAGGCTCATGTAGGAGACGTGGGAGGGTGACGGCAGGGCGCGGCGGTGATAGCGGACCACGTTGGCGACCACCGTCCGGTCGCGCCCGTCGAGGCCGAAGATCTCGGAGTTGCTCACGATGTAGTGGCCATGCTTGTGGTGGCCGCTGGCACGGATCACCATGCCGATGTCGTGCAGGATGGCGCTCACCTCCAGCAGCAGGCGGCTGGACGCGTCGAGACCGTGCTCCTCCTGCAGCGCATCGAACAGGCGGCACGCCAGCAGCGCGACGTGACGTGCGTGCAGTTCGTCGAAGCGGTAGCGCTTGCCGAGGCTGATGGCGTTGGCGGTCACCTGGGCGCGCAGCTCGTCCGGAGCGCGGGCGCTGGGTGCGGCGCCGTCACGGATCAGCAGTCCTTCGCGGATGCTCACGCGCGCGACGATCACCTCGTCGGCGGCGGTCAGGTTCAGGAACGAGCGGTACATCAGGAGACTTGGCACCAGCAGCTCGGCGTCGCTGTAGGAGATCTGCAGGTCGCGCACCACGTCGGCCACCGGCTTGGCGATGGCACCTTCGATGAAGCGGTCGAAGTCGGCGCGGCTGAGGCGGGAGATGGGACCGGCGCCGGGGCCGCCGGCGGTCTCGGCGGGGATGCTCACGTCGCTGCCGATGGCGATGAAGGTGCCGACTCGCGCCAACTGCAGGTCCTTCTGCACCGTGGACAGGGTGGGGCGCATCGACTCTTCGACGATCTCGCGGGGCGGGGCATCCACGCTCGGGGCGAGCTGCAGCGGCCGCCCCATGCGCACGGTGCCCACCTTGAGGGTACGCAGCGCCGAGATGTGGCCACGCCGGACCAGGATCAGGGTGGTGTGACCGCCGCCAACCTCCACGATCAGGGAGGTGGCGCGCAGCAACGCCGGCAGCTCGGCGCTGACCGCCTGGCGCACCGCCAGGTAGGTGAGCTGGCTCTCCTCCACCTCGCCGACCACGTCGATCCGCAGGCCGGTGCGCAGCGCTACGCGATCGACGAAGGTGTCGCCGTTGCGTGCCTCGCGCAGGGCGCTGGTGCCGATCACCAGGGTGTCCGCCGGCGCGATGCGCCAGCCGGCGAGCAGCTCGCAGAAGCCGCCCAGCACCTGCACGCCACGGGTCAGGGTAGCGCGTCCGATGCGACCGGAGGAGAATACGTCGCGGCCCAGCGGAACCGGTTTCACCGCCCGGTCCACCACGGCCCACGTGCCATCGGGGTGGCGGTCGACGATCATCAGCCGAAACGAGCTGGAGCCCACGTCCAGCACCGCGGTCAGGCGCCCGCTGCCTCCGGCCTCGGCCGCCGCCGCCGTCATGCGGTCTCTCCCAGCATCTCCCGCAACGCGCCGATGGCGCCGTGGATGGCAGCCGCGTGGCCGAGCTGCGCAGGCACCGCGTGGACCCCGCGCGCCGGTGCCTCCAGCGCGTGCCGGTGCAGCGAGCGGTCCACCTGCTTCACGAAGCGGCCCCCCAGCTTCTCCACCAGGCCGCCGCCCAGCACCACCACGTCGGGGCTGAGCAGGTTGACGCAGTTGGCGATGCCGATGCCGAGATAATGGGCCGCCTGGTCCACCACAGCGCACACGGCCGGCTCGCCGGCGGCGACGGCGCGCGCAATCACCCCGCTCTTGACCGCCTTCAACCTGGTCCCGGCGGCGGCGCGCACCGTGGGTGCCTGACCGACGTTGGCCAGCATCACCAGCTCGCGTGCCATGGCGCTGCGGCTGGCATACGCCTCCAGGCAACCGCGCTGGCCGCAGCCGCACAGCGCGCCGCCGTCATGGACGATGATATGGCCGATCTCGCCGGCGGTGCCGTTGGCGCCGCGGAACACCTGCCCGTCCACCACCAGGCCGCCGCCGATGCCGGTGCCGCAGAAGACGCCCAGCACGTGGTGATGGCCGCGCGCGGCGCCAGCCAGGTATTCGCCGTAGGTACCCATGTTGACGTCGTTGTCGAGGAATACCGGCACCCCCAGGCTATCCTCGATATACCGGCGCAGCGGGTAGTTGCGCATGCCGAGGTTGGGGGCGAACTGGATTACCCCCGCCTTCCAGTCGAGGGGGCCGGGCGCACCGATGCCGACGCCTCGGAGCGCCTTGGCGGTGGTTCCGGCGCTCTTGAGAGCGGCCTGGACGGCGCGCACCAGACTGGCCGCCACCGTGTCACCGCTGGTGCCGGCGCGCGAGCTGAGGCGGGCCTCGCCGACGGTGCGTCCAGCGCGCGTCAGCACCGCCGCCGCGATCTTGGTCCCGCCCAGGTCCAGTCCCGCGTACAGCTCCCGTTCCATCTGCCCTCCTCGCCGGCGGCCGCCTGCCTCGACGAGGCCTGGTCGAGGTCAGGGCATCGTCCGCTTCCGCAATTACATACGCTGCCGCTCAGCGGGTCAACGCAGCGGCTTCTGGAACCGGTTCGCTTACCCGCCGCTCCCGGCTGCATCCGGGGCCGGGCGCTGGCACATTCCCTCGCTGAAGACCGAGCCCTGCCCGCATTCGGCTCCTGCCGCGCGCAAGGCGGCGATGACCGCCGGATCGTGAGCGAGATCCAATGGAGTACGGCCGCGCAGGTCGGTTGCATTCACCTCCGCGCCATGCTCCGCCAGGGCCGTGATGATGGCCGGATTCTCGTTGCGTGCAGCCGCGCTGTGCAGCGGAGTCCGCCCCCCCTCATTGCGCGCTTCGAGGTCGGCGCCGGCCGCCACCAGCGCTGCGATGATGGCCGGATTGTAGTGAATCGCAGCGGCTGTGTGGAGCGGAGTGCCGCCCAGCCGACCACGCGCGTGCAGATCGGCGCCGGCCGCCACGAGGGCCGTTACGATAGCCGGGTTCTCGGCATAGGCGCCGGCGGTATGCAGTGGCGTAACGCCCACATCGTTGCGTGCTTCCAGGTCTGCACCGGCTTCCGCCAGGGCGAAGATGATGGCCGGCTCCTGGTTGCGGAACGCCGCCGTGTGCAGCGGAGTACCGCCGAGCACCCGGTGGCGCGCCTCAAGGTCGGCGCCGGCCGCCACCAGCGCCGCGATGATGGCCGGGTTGTAGTTGAACGTGGCCGCGCTGTGCAACGGGGTAGCGCCGTGATAGTTCGGGGTCTCGAGGTCCGAGCCGGCCTCGGTGAGGGCCGTGACGATAGCTGGATGGTCACTGTAACGAGCCGCCCAGTGAAGCGGGGTGCCGCCGTAATAGTGGCGCGCGTAGAGGTCGGCGCCGGCTTCTATGAGTGCCCTGACGATGGCGGGTCGGTCATTGTAGCGAGCCGCCCAGTGGAGGGGAGTCACGCCGTCCTCTCCATCGATGTGGCGGGCGTCAAGGTTGGCGCCGGCGTCGGCCAGGGCCGTAATGACGGCAGGGCTGTCGCTGTAGCGAGCCGCACTGTGCAGCGGAGTGCCGCCGTCCCGGTAGCGGGCGTGAAGGTCGGCACCGGCGGCTGCCAGGGCGGTGACGACGGCCGGGTTGTCGTTGTAGCGAGCCGCCCAGTGGAGCGCGGTGGCGCCTTCCTTCTGGCGCGCGTCGAGGTCGGCGCCGGCCGCCACCAGGGCGTTCACGACGGCAGCGTCATCGGCGTAGCGGGCGGCCCAGTGGAGCGCGGTATTGCCGTCTTGGTCGCGTGCCCGCACGTCTGCGCCGAGGCGTATGCAGTCGGCCACCCGCCCCGCCCGTGCCGAGGCGAAGAACGCCTGGGTATGCAACTCGTCACAATCGCGTTTCGGGGTTGCCAGGGTACAGCCCGCTGCCATCAGGACGACGGCAAGCAGCGAGCCCAGGACTGATCCGTGCGTTGTTCGGGACCGGCAACGGGACAGTTTCTGCATTGATTCAAGACTACTTGTTTTCAATGTAGTCGTCAAGCAACTGCGCCACAGGTGCGGGCAGTTGCCGCGGCCCTCAGCGCCCATTCGGTCGCCTTGTTCTGCCTCCTACAGCGAATCTTCACGTGCCGAATCCGGTGCCGCGGACTGTTCCAGAAACCTCCCGTGGATGCGCGCCAGCTTCCGATACATGAGAGCAGCTTCGTCCGCCGGCGCCGCGTTCTGGACTCCCGGGTGGCAGCTGCCGTCGGTGAACACCGAGTTCCCGCCGCACACGGCTCCCGCGGCCCGCAAGGCGGCGATAACGGCGGGGTTCTGTGCGAAGTCGAGCGCAGTACGGTCGATGCTGTCGCGTGCATTCACGTCCATGTTGGTAGCGATGAGTGCGGCCACGATCGGCAGGCGTTCGTTGAGCATGGTGGCTCTGTGCAGCGCGCTGCGGCCGTAACTGTCCTGCGCGTCCACGTCGGTTCCTACTGTCTTCAGGGCGTGCACGATGGCGGCGATCACCGGTGCCGACCGTTCGCCGTATTGGGCGTCGCGGTATTCCGCCGCGCTGTGCAGCGGGGTTCCGCCGTAGTCGTTGCGCGCGTTCACGTCCGCCCCCGCCTGCGCCAGCGTCACGATGACCGCCGGATTCCGGCTCAGCGCGGCGGCCACGTGGAGCGGCGTGCCGCCATAGTTGCTGCGCGCCTCGAGCGCGGCACCGGCATCGACCAGGGCACCGCTGACGGCCGGATTGAAGTTGAACCCGGCTGCGCTGTGGAGTGGCGTAAGGCCCCCGTTGTTGCGCGCCTCGAGTTCCGCTCCCGCGTTCACCAGCACCAGAATCGTGCCCGGATTAGGGGTGAAGACAGCGGCCGCATGGAGCGGAGTTCCACCCTCCTCGTGACGCGCGTCGAGGTCCGCTCCGGCCGCCACGAGGACTGCGACCACGGCCGGGATGCGGTTGAATGCAGCGGCACTGTGGAGGGGAGTGAACTCCTCGAAATTGAGCGCTTCCAGCTCTGCTCCCGCATCCAACAGGGTCCTGATGACCTCCGGGTTAGGGTTGAACGCGGCCCCGAGATGCAGTGGGGAACCACCCAGCCGGTGCTTGGCCTGAAGCTCCGATCCGGCCTCCAGGAGGGCTTCGATGACTGCCGGATTTTCGGTATATTGAGCAGCTCGATGCAACGGGGTCTCACCGAAGTTGTCCCTTGCATGTACCTCTGCCCCGGCCTCCGCAAGCAGGTCGACGATGGCTGGATTGGAATTGTTTCGAGCCGCCCAATGCAGCGCGGTACGGCGCGAGTGGGTGCGCGCGTGCACGTCCGCGCCCGCGGCCAGCAACGACTCGGTGATCGCCGCGTTGTCATTGTTCGCCGCACCGTGCAGTGGCTCGGCGCCGTCGACGTTGCGGGCCCGCAGGTCGGCGCCGGCATCCAGCAGGGTGGCGATGACGAGCGGATCGCCGGTGACGGACGCCGCGAAGTGCAGCGGCGCATTGCGGCGAGCATCGCGCGCATTCGCATCCGCCCCTGCCCACAGGCAGTCGATCACCCGTTCGCGCGTCGCGGTCGCGAAGAAGGCGCCGGTATTCCAGTCCTCGCAGTCGGTTACCGGGACCACGATGACGACGGTCAGCGTGGCTCGGTCGCCGTCGACATCCTCCGCCCGGTAGCGAAGGCGGTAGGTGCCGGGGGTGGTCGCCATACCGCTGAGCGTGCGCGTGTCGGCGGCGAACGCGAGCCCGGGAGGCGGTTGTTCGAGGCTGTAGGTAAGCGGCTCCTCGCCACCGGAGGCTGCGGGCAGGATGAGGGAGACCGGCTGCCCCACCTTGAAGGTGAACTCCGCGGCCGTTTCCGCAAAGCCGGGCGCGGTGTCGGGCGGCAACGGCGTCGACCGCCTGCAGCCGACCGTGGCCGTGACGAGTACGGCGCAGAGGCCGTAGAGTAGCAACTTGCCGGGTAGGCTGATAGGCTTCACGATCGATCTTTTCATCAGGCCGTCAGGCTACATGAGACAAACAGGATAGATCAACGCTCCCGCTTCGGTGCGCGTCTTGCGGGGTTGGAGGGACAGGTGAACGTGGCGGATCGTCCGGGCGGCGCGAACGGGTCCGGTGACAGCACCCTGCTGGACCGGGAGTTGAGCTGGGTGGAGTTCAACCGGCGCGTCCTCGGTCAGGCACTGCGCCCAGAGGTGCCGCTGCTGGAACGGCTGCGCTTCCTGAGCATCGTCAGCTCCAACTTCGACGAGTTCTTCATGGTGCGGGTGGCGGCGCTCAAACGCGGCATGACCGCCGCGGCGGCCGATCGGCAGCGCTTCGCGCGGCTGGCGGCCGCCGCGCACTCGGTGGTCGAGCTGCAGTATCGGACGTTGCGCGCCGAGATCCTGCCGCAACTGCAGGCTGCCGGCGTCCGCATCGTCCCGGCCGCCGCGCTCGATGCGGAGCAGCAGCGTGCCGCCGCCGCCGACTTTCGCTATCGGATCTTTCCCGCGCTTGCCTCCACCCGGCTGGCGGACGGGGCGGCGGCCGTGGCTGGTCTGCGCCTGCACCTCGCCTTCCGCCTGGAGCGGGAGCCGGCCGCCGCCGCGGACCTGGCGGGCGCCCCGGTGCCCCCCGTGGCCCCCGTGTCCCCCGAGGAGGATGAGCCGCCGGTGGCGCAGGTGGCGGTCCCCAGCGGCCTGGAGCGCCTGCGTCCCATTCCCGGCGCCCGCGGTGAGGAGTGCTTTCTGCTGCTCGAGGAGTCGATCGTCCTGCACCGCGACCAGCTGTTTCCGGGGTACCGGGTGGCCGACCATGCGCTGTTCCGGGTTACCCGCGATGCCGACCTGGAGGTTGACGAGGCGACCGACGAGGACTTCATCGAGGCGATGGCGGCGGTCCTGGTCGGGCGCCGTTCCAGCGGCGTGGTACGGCTGGAAGTCGATTCGGCTTCGGCCGCGATGCGTGCACTGCTCGGCACCCGCCTGGGAATGGCCGAAGATGACGTGTACGCCGTCTCGCCGCTCGACCTCACCGGCCTCAAGGCGTTGCTCGACAGCGGCCGCAAAGAGCTGTGTTATCCGGCCTGGCATCCGCTGCCGGCGCCGGCGCTGGCAGATGCCGTGCCGTGGGAGGTGCTGTCGCGGCGCGACGTGCTGCTGCACCATCCCTACGAGACCTTCGACCATGTCCTCGGCCTGTTGCAGGCGGCGGCCCAGGACGAGGCGGTGCTGGCGATCAAGATGACGCTCTACCGCACCTCCGGTGATTCGCCGGTGGTGCGGGCCCTGGAACGGGCGGCGGCCAACGGCAAGCAGGTAACCGTGCTGGTGGAGCTCAAGGCGCGCTTCGACGAGCAGCAGAATATCGACTGGGCCACCCGCCTGGAGCGCGCCGGAGCGATCGTCGTGTTCGGCATCGCGCGCCTCAAGGTGCACGCCAAGGCGTTGCTCATCGTGCGCCGCGAGCCGGCCGGCGTGCGCACCTACGTCCACCTCGGCACCGGCAACTACAACGACACCACCGCGCGCCTCTACACCGACCTGGGGCTGCTCACCGCGCGCGAGGAGATCGCGCACGAGGCGACCTTGTTCTTCAACGCCATCACCGGGTATTCGTCGGAAACGCGCTTCCAGCGCCTGGCGATGGCACCGACCACCCTCAAGCGCACGCTCCTTGCCTACATCGAGCGGGAGGCGGCCCGCTCCGACGGCGGCGGTCTGGTCATGGCGAAGCTGAACTCGCTCTCGGACCAGGAGGTGATCGCCGCGCTCTACGCCGCCTCGCGGGCCGGGGTCAGCGTGCTGCTCAACGTCCGCGGCGTATGCCTGCTGCGGCCCCGGGTTCCGGGCCTCAGCGAGAACATCCGCGTGGTCAGCATCGTCGACCGCTTCCTGGAGCACAGCCGCATCATCTACTTCCGCAACGGTGGCGCCGAACAGGTGTACCTGGCCAGCGCCGACTGGATGCCGCGCAACCTGGAGCGCCGGGTGGAACTGATGTTTCCGGTGGAGCAGCCCGATCTGCGCCGGCGCCTGGTCAAGATCCTGGAGCTGTACTTCGCCGACAACTGTCACTCCTACGAGTTGCAGCCGGATGGTCGGTACCGGCAGCGGCGGCCGGGGACGCGGGCCGCAGTCCACGCCCAGGAGGCGCTGCAGCGGCAGGCGCGGGCCGCGGAACGGAAACGGGTCGGCCCGGAGGCGCGCGAGTTCACGGTACGCCGCCGGCCTCCCGCCTAGTCACGGGAGCCGTCAGCCGCTGGTGGTCATGATCCGGTGGTAGATGTCGGCGGCCTGCAGCACCTGGTCGCAGTCGACCCACTCGACCGCGGCGTGCGCCTGATCGATGCTGCCGGGCCCGAGCACGATCGCGGGGATGCCGGCGGCGCTCAGCTTGGCGGCATCGGTCCCGTACGGCTCGCCGCCGACGCTCGCACGGCCGGTGGTCGCCCGCACGGCAGCGCTGGCGTTGACCACGATAGCGGCATCGGCCGGCGTCTCCATCGGCTCGATCGACAGATCCTCGATAATGTCGACGGCGCTTCCAGGATGCGCTGCAGCGACCCGTGCAGCGATGCCGCGGTACGGGTCCAGCACGCTTCCGAAGTCCTCGCTCGGCAGCACCCGGCGGTCGAGCTCGAAGCGGCAGTGGGCCGGCACGAAGTTCACCTGCAACCCGCCCTGGATGGTACCGATGTTGTGCGTCGGAGCGCCGGTGACGCCGTCATCGCGGCCGGCGAACCCGCCCGCCACCTCTTCGTCGAAGGCGGTGATCAGCCGTGCCGCGGCGCCGATCGCGTTCACCCCCAGGTGCGGCTTGGAACTGTGCGCGGCAGTGCCGTGAACCTCGACCACCGCCCGCACCACCCCCTTGTGCGCGCGCACGATGCGCAGCTCGGTCGGCTCTGCCACCACCGCCCCGACGATCCTGGTGCCGCGGGCGGTCAGCGAATCGGCGAGCGCGGCAGCGCCCCGCATGCGGTACTCCTCGTCCACCACCCCCGCGTACATCACGCTGACCGGTGGCGGCTCCCCGGAGCGGACGATGCGCAGCATGGCGTGCAGCATCGCCACCCCGCCGGCCTTGGTGTCGCTGGCGCCGCGGCCAAACACCTTGCCGTCGCGCAGAGCGGGCTGGAACGGATCTATCGTCATGCCCTCGGCCGTGGCGGTATCCATGTGGCACTCGAACAGGACGGCCCGGCTCGGATCGCGTCCCGGCAGCGTGGCGACCAGGTTGGGCCGACCCGGCAGCGCCTCCCAGCGCTCGCACGCGATCCCGGCGGCGGCGAAGAACCGGGTCAGGTACTCCAGCATGCCACGCTCACCGTCGCTCCCGCCCGGCAGGTCCGGGTTGACGCTCGGGATCGCCACCACCTCCTGAAGCGTCGCAAGGATCGGTTCGGTGCTGCGTTCGTAAGCGCTCATGGCGGGGGATTGTGGCATGCCAGGGCGTGGCCGTCGCGGTCGGTCACCAGCTCCGGCATGGTACGGCTGCAGGCGTCGACCCGGTACCGGCAGCGCGGGTGGAAGGGGCAGCCCGACGGTGGGTTGACCGGCGACGGCACGTCGCCCTGGGCACCGCCGCCGGCCAGCGGCAGGTCGGGATCCGCCACCGGGACCGAGGCCATCAGGGAGATGGTGTAGGGATGGCGTGGCTGCTCGGTGATATCCTCGGCGTCGCCGAGTTCCACGATCTTGCCGAGGTACATCACCGCGACGCGGTCGGCGATATAGCGCACCACCGCCAGGTCGTGGGCGATGAACAGGTAGGTCAGACCCAGCTCTTCCTGCAGCTCCAGCAGCAGGTTGAGGATCTGCGCCTGAATCGAAACGTCGAGCGCGGAGACCGGTTCGTCGGCGATCACCACCGACGGCGCCAGGGCCAGCGCGCGGGCGATGCCGATGCGTTGGCGCTGGCCGCCCGAGAACTCGTGCGGGTAGCGCTGGGCCGAGGAGCGCGGCAGCCCGACGCGATCCAGCAGGCGGCGCACGTGGAGCTCCAGGTCGGGGCCGGCGTGGGTGCCGAACTCGCGCGGTCCCTCGGCGATCAGGTCGTGCACCAGCATGCGCGGGTTGAGCGACGCCCAGGGATCCTGAAACACCATCTGCAGTCGCCGCCGCGCCTGCTTGAGTGCCGCCCGCGGCATCGCCAGGAGGTCGGAAGAGGCCGCACGGCGATCGGCCGCCGCCCGCAGACGCTGCTCGCGGGCGCGCAGCGCACGCAGCTCGCGCCAGCCCGCTCCCGCCCGGGCGGCCCGCTCCCGCACCGTCTCGGCCTGGGCGTCCAGGGTCGTCACGGCCCGCACCAGCTCCGGGTTCGGTTCCAGGTACACGCGTCCGCCCTGCGGCTGGTAGAGGCGTAGCAGGGAGCGCCCCAACGTGGTCTTGCCGCACCCCGACTCCCCCACCAGGCCGAGCGTCTCGCCGCCCCGCAGTTGCAACGACACATCGTCCACGGCGCGCACCATCAGCCGGCGGACGTTGAACGCTCCGGTCTTCACCGGGAACCAGGTGCGCAGCCGGCGCACGTCCAGCACCGCGGGCGCCGGCTGCCGGGCGCCGCTCCCGGAGTCGCGGCGCCGCTCCTCCCCGGCGCCGGTCGCCGGCGCCGGCCGACCGGCCTCCGGCCTGCGCTCGCGCTTTTCCGGTCCGCGCCCGGTATCGCGCGGCGGCTGCCCCGGCCGCGGGCGTGCGTCCGGGGCGCCCTCGGCCCGCGGCCGCCCCCGCCGCCGGCGGCGGCGCCGGCCGCGCCCACCCCCGTCCGGCTTCCTTGCCGGTGGGCCCGCGCCACGGTCCTCTCGCCGGTTCCGGTTCCCTCGGCGCGCCGCCTCGCCTCCTCTCATTGCCTGCGTCCTCCCACCGCCGGTCGCGCGGCCCGCGGGCCGCTGTCATCGATCGGCTCGATCCGGGCGGCGTTGCTGTGCAGGTAGCAGCGCGCGTACTGGTCGGGCGCGACCTGGGTCAGGGCCGGCTCGCTGTCGCGGCAGTGCTCCATCACGAAGGGACAGCGCTCGGCGAAGCGGCAGCCGGTCACCGGCTGCCGCGGGTCGGGCAGGGTGCCGGGAATCGCCTCCAGCAGGTTGCGGTGCCCGTCGCGGGTGTACTTGGGCTGAGTCAGCGTCGGCACGGACGCCAGCAGGCCCTGGGTGTAGGGATGGGCGGGAGCGACGAACAGGTCCCGCACCGGCGCCGTTTCCACCACCACCCCGGCGTACATCACCGCCACCCGGTCGGCGAACCCGGCAATCACCGCCAGGTCGTGGGTAATGAAGATGATCGAGGAGCCGAACTGCTCCTTGAGGGTGCCCATGAGCTGCAGGATCTGCGCCTGGATGGTGACGTCCAGCGCGGTGGTGGGCTCGTCGGCGATCAGCACCGCCGGCCGGCACGCCAGCGCCATGGCGATCATCACTCGCTGGCGCAGGCCGCCGCTGAGCTGGAACGGGTACTCGTGCACCCGCTGCTCGTGGTCGGGCACGCCCACCGCGGCCAGCAGCCGCGCCGCCTCGGCATACGCCTCGCGCTTGCCCATGTCGCGGTGCAGCCGCAGCACCTCGGCGATCTGGTAGCCGACGCTGAACACCGGATTGAGCGAGGTCATTGGCTCCTGGAAGATCATCGAGATGCGGTTGCCGCGGATGCGGCGCATCGCCTGCTCGTCCAGCCGCAGCAGGTCGCGCCGCTGCAGCCGGATCGTGCCGCCGGCGATTTCTCCCGGCGGACTGGGAATGAGGCGCATCACCGCCAGCGAGGTGACCGACTTCCCGCACCCCGACTCGCCGACGATGCCCAACGTCTCGCGCCGGCCCACGGCGATGTTCACCCCGTCAACCGCCCGCACCGTGTGATCGTGCAGGTGAAAACGCACGCGCAGATCCTCGATCTCCAGCACCGGATCGGCCACCGGGGGACGCTCGTCGGCCTCCCGTGTCAACTGCGGCGGCAACCGCGACAGCCGGGTTCGCGACTGCCGCACGGCGGGCGCTCGACGTATCAATGCCGACTCCTCGGATCGACCGCGTCGCGCACCCCGTCGCCGACGAAGTTCCACGCCATGATGGCGATGAAGATGCAGACGCCGGGTATCAGGATCCAGGGGAAGTCCTGGACCACCCGGTAGCTGCGCGACGCCGACAGCATCAGCCCCCAGCTCGACTGCGGCTCGGTGATGCCCAGGCCCAGGAAGCTCAACGCCGATTCGCCCAGGATGAATCCGGGGATGGTCAGGGTCACCTGCACGATCACGAACGAGAACGTGTTGGGCAGCACGTGGCGGCGGATGATCTTGAACGGCCCCAGGCCGAGAGAGCGCGCGCTCAGCACGTAGTCCTCCGAGCGCAGCGACAGCGTCATGCCGCGCACGATGCGGGCCAGCGATCCCCAGATCACGAACGACACGATCAGGATGATCAGGAAGTACACCTGCACGCTGTTCAGGGTGGGCGGAAAAGTGCCGCGCAGGACCAGCAGCAGGTAGAACGACGGGAACGAGAGCAACACCTCGGTGAAGCGCATCAGCAGGTTGTCGGCGGTGCCGCCGAAGTAGCCTGCCGCGCCGCCGATCAGCAGTCCCATCACCAGGGTGATCGCGGCCCCCACCAGGCCCACGGTCAGCGACACGCGCGCGCCGTGCAGGAGGCGCGAGAGCAGGTCGCGGCCGGTGTGGTCGGTGCCGAGCGGAAAGAAGCCGCCGGTAGGCGAGGCAAGCAGGTGGATGCGCGCCGTGAACAGCCCCAGGAACCGGTAGGGGACGCCGCGCGCGAACAACCCCACGAAGTTCTTGTTGCCCTTGGCCACGATCAGCTCCAGGGTCTCCGGCGCAGCGCCGGCCTGGTGCAGCCGCACGCGGCGTTGCAGGTCGCGGCGCGGGTCGCGCTCCACCTCCTCGATCAGCGCCCGCAGTTCGCCGAGCCGCGGGTCGCTGTCGGCGAGTCGGTAGTGCCGCTGCAGCGCCTGCAGCGACGCGCGGCTGCGCGCCGCAGGGTCCTCCTGCAGCGCAACCGAACGCAGCTCGGCGCGCCCGGCGGCCCGTTCCTGGGAGATGACCCGCAGGGTACGCCGCGGTACCCGGCCGTAGGTGCGCAGCGCCTGGTTGACGATGTGCATCTCGTACACGAACGGGCGCACCACCAGGCGGCCGCCGTCCAGGTAGCTGAAGCGGATCCCGGTCGGCGGCTGATACGACTTGGTCTTGTCGGTCCACCGCATGGTGGCCGGTGCCAGCGGGTCGGCCAACAGGGCCAGCGCGTACAGCACGATCAGCACGCTGCCGCCGATGCGGCCCAGGCGGTGCTGCTTGAACCGCCGCCAGTACACCTCCAGCAGCGACTCGGTGTGCTCGGCCGCCGCCGCAGGGCTCGCCGCCTCGGCTGCGCCCGCCGTGGGCTCACCGCCGTCCCGCTGCCGTACGTCGGCGGGCCGCCGGCCGCCGGCCCGCCGGCCACCGTCGTGCGCTTCCCGGGCCGCGCCCCGCCCTGCACTCCGGGCAGCGGAGCCGCCGCGCCTGTTCATGTCACCCGGATCCTGGGATCGGTGACTGCCAGCAGGATGTCGGCCAGCAGGTTGCCGATCATCAGCAGCACCACCCCGTACACGACGCTGCCCGACACCAGGAAGGAGTCCTGGCTGAGCGTTGCCGTCAGAATCAGCTTGCCCAGGCCGGGCCAGCCGGTGACGATCTCCACCAGGGCCGCGCCGCTCAGGATCTCGCCGATGTTGAAGCCCAGTATGGTGATCATCGGGTTGACCGCGTTGCGCAGCGCGTGCTTCAGCAGCACCACGCGTTCGGACAGCCCCTTGGCACGCGCGGTGGTGGTGTACTGCTGGCCCAGGACCTCCAGCATGCTGCCACGCATGATGCGGGTCAGCCCGGCGGTAATGGCGGTGGAGATCACCAGCGCCGGCACCACCAGGTGCTTGGCCAGGTCCCAGGTCTTGCCCAACAGGCTCATTTCGGGATGGTCGATCGAGGTCATGCCGCCGATCGGCAGCCAGCTCCCGGTGGAGGCGATCAGGAACAACAGCAGCGACGCCAGGAAGAAGTTGGGAATCGACAGCCCGAAAAACGCCAACACGGCGATCGACTGGTCCTGCCAGCGGTACTGGCGGGCGGCGGCGATGATGCCGGCCGGCACCGAGAACCCCCACGCCAGCAGCAGCGCCACCACCGACAGCAGCAGCGTGTTGGCGGCGCGCTGCGAGACCAGCACGAACACCGGCGCCTTGAAGGTCTGGGAGAAGCCGAAGTCGCCCTGCGCGGCGTTCCACAGGTAGCGTCCGAACTGCACGTACCACGGCTGGTCGAGGCCGAAGTTGGCACGGAACCGCTCCAGGTCCTCGGCGCGGATGTCCGGGTTGAGCGCGTACTCGGTGTACACGTCGCCGGGCGCGAGCTGGATCAGCCAGAAGGCGATGGCCAGCGTCACGGCCAGGATCGGCACGACGTTCAGCAGCCGGCGGATGACCAGCCGCAGCAGCGACAGGCTCATGCAGTGCTCAAGAGTCCGGGAGTGCGCGAAGAGTCCGGGAACGCGGTCCCGGACTCTCCTGCCGTGAGTCGGCCTACTTTATGAACAGCCGGTCGGCGAGCCCCCTCATACCGTAGCCGTGGAGCGGGTGCGGCTTGATGTTGCCGATCGTGTTGCGGACGGCGGTCATCGACGCCGGCGCGAAGGTGTACGCCCACGGCACTTCCTCGATCCACAGCTCCTGCAGCTTGCGGTAGCCGCGGATGCGCTGCTCCTCGTCGGTGGTCAGGTTGGCCTCGTCCCAGGCAGCGTCCACCGCCGCCTCCCAGTCGCGGCGCGGCGACTCCTGGTTGGGCTCGATCATGTGCAGGGAGCCGCGCGACGGGTACACGTTGGCGCCGCCCACCGGATCCACCGAGCCGGTCAGGCCGATCAGGATCATCTGCCAGTCGTAGGAGGCGACCAGACGGGTGACCAGCTCGTTGAACGCTTCCGGCTTGAAGGTGACGTCGACCCCTACCGCCTTCGCCTCCTGGCTGAACAGCTCGCCGATCTGCTCGCGCACGTCGTTGCCGGAGTTGGTGTTCAGGATCAGCTCGATCTTGTTGCCGTCCGGGTCCTCGCGCACGCCGTCGCCGTCGCGGTCGGTGTAGCCGATCGCGTCGAGCAGCTCCTTGGCGCTCTGCGGGTCGTACTTGAAGGCGGCGTCGGCGGCGCCCTCCCAGTAGTAGGGGGACACGGTCCACACGAACGAGTATTGCGGGTAGCCGAAGCCGAAGGCGATGTTGTTGATGATGGTCTGGCGGTCGATCAGGTGCGCCATCGCCTGGCGGAACGACTTGTTGGACAGCCAGGTGAGCGCCGGCGGCTCGATCCCGCCGTCCTCCTCGCCCTCGATCGGGTTCTGGTTGAAGGTGATGAACTGGGTGCTGGAGGCGGGGCCGACGTTGTAGATCAGGAAGTTGTCGGACTCCTGCCTGTCGACCAGGGCGCCGTAGTCCTTGCCGCGCAGCCCGAAGGCGTCGCTCTCACCGGCGATGAAGCGGGCCAGGCCGGTTTCGAGATCCTCGACGAACTCGATCACGAACTCGTCCAGGTAGGGAAGCTGCTGCCCCCACTCGTCCTGCTCGTAGTAGTTGGGGTTGGGCACCATCACCACCCGCTCGCTCGGCACGTACTCGCCGATCAGGAACGGGCCGTTGCCGACGATGGTGCTCACGTCGGTGTCCACGCCCCAGAACGAGTTGACCGCGGCGGCACCCTCCGCCTCGATCAGCGGCTCGAAGATGTGGCGCGGCATCGGCCCGATCGAGGCGATCTCGAAGATGCCGGCGTACACCGACGGCAGCACGACGCGGTAGGTCAGGTCGTCGATCAGCTCGAACTCCGCGAGCTCGCCGCCGACGTTCAGGGCGTCGCGGGTGCTGGTCTCCACCGCTTCGTTCTTGTAGATCTCGTTGACGCTCCACACGACCTCGTCCGCGGTGATAGGGTCGCCGTCGGACCACACCAGGCCGCTGCGCAGGTGGAGCGTTATCGTCTTCTGGTCCTCGGAGATCTCCCAGCGCTCGGCCAGGCCCGGCTCCCACTCCAGGGTGAGCTGGCTGCGCCGCACCACGCCGGCGAACATGCGATCGGTGATGTCGGTGGTCGAGGTCTCCTTGGCGACCACCGGGTTGAAGGTCTTGGCGTCGGAGATGTTGTTCACCACGAACCGGCCGCCGTGGCGGCCGCGCTCCCATGCGGAGTGATCGACCGGCTCCAGCATGTCGATCGGGCTCATCTCCTCCGCTTCGGCCAGCGGTTCGATCTCCACCTCGGGGCCGGCCCAGGCGCCAATGGCGGCAACGCCGGCAATCAGAACGGCGACGACTTTCTTCATGGGAACCTCCAACGAACGTGAGTGTCCCGTAATGGTACCGCATGCCTGTTGCGCTGTCTTGCTTGTGCGCGCAATCGCGTAATCAGTTCGTTTCGAAACGGCCCGTCATTGACGTACCTGCTGGGGACGGTACCTTCACTCCATGAGCCAGCACGGTCACTCCGTGACACGGAAGACTACAAGAACCGCGCAAGGAGTACACGGTGGCCGCCATGTTCGGATCAGCACATCGGTCAGGGACCTGATCACCGGCGCGGTGGCGTGTGTGGTCCTGGTCTATTTCTTTGCCCGTATCGAGCTGGTCGAACTGGTTTTCGACTGGACCCGGCAGCATGAAGACTGGGATCTCGACGAGATCCTCGCCGGCGTGCCCGCGCTGGCCGTGGTGGCTGCCTGGTTTGCGGCTCGGCGGCGCCGCGAGGCGCTACGGCTGAGCGTCCACCTGGAGCATAACGTGGCCCAACTCCAGGAGGAGGTTCGCCGGCGCCGCGAGTTGCAGGAGCAGCTCCGCGAAGCGTACAAGGTTGCCGCCGTGGGCACCGTCGCCGGCGGCCTCGCGCACGAGCTGAACGACGTCCTGCAACCGATCGTCACGCTGTCGCAACTCCACGCCGAGCGGCCGGAGACTCCCGCAGAGGTGCGTAGCGGCATGCGGCACATCCAGGACGCTGCCGAACGGGGACGTGAAATCGTCAAGCATTCGCTCTCCTTCACCACCGGCGGAACGCGCGACACCGAGCAGGTGGTCCCCGCCCGCTGGCTTGCCGGCTTCGTGGCGCGGGCCCGAAAGCAGGCCGGCGAGGTGACGATCGCCACCCGGTTCGGTACCGACGCGGGTTCGGTGCGGGTGAATTCCGGCGAGCTGGAGCACGTCATGGACAACCTGCTCCGCAATGCCGTCGAGGCGATGCAGCAGCGTGGGACCGTAACCGTCGTCCTCGACACCTGCACCCTGAACGCCCAAGCCGCGCTCGCGCAGGGGCTGACGGTCGGCGAGTTCTTTCGAATAGACGTGACCGACGAGGGTCCCGGCATGGCCGACGAAGTGCGGCGCCACGTATTCGATCCGTTCTTTACCACCAAGGGTGGTGCCACCAAGGGCGGCGGCGACGGAACGGGGCTGGGGCTCGCCGTCGTGTATCGGCTGGTGCGCGGCTGGGAGGGCAACATCTCCGTGCACTCCGAGCCCGGCGCCGGCGCCACCTTCAGCGTCCTGATTCCCCGGCTTGGCGCGTAGCAGCCGTGGCGACGGTTCTCGTGGCTGACGATGCGGCCGCGGTACGCTACGCCCTGAGCGCGCTGTTGCGGGGCGCCGGCTACCGGGTGATCGAAGCGGACGGCGGCGTGGCGGCCGTGCGTGCCGCGGCGACCGCGATGCCGGACCTCGTCGTGGCCGACCTGCACCTGCCGGGCCTGCCGGCCGAACGGCTCATCGAGCAGCTGAAGGCAACGTGTCCCGGCACCAGGTTCATCGGGCTGTCCGGCGGCGGCATGCACCAGGACCCCGAATCGGCGCTGCGCCTGGCCACCGCCGCCGGCGCCGATGGCGCCCTGCAGAAACCGGTCTCGAACGACTCCCTGCTGGCCGAGGTGCGAGCCCTGCTGAAACGCTGACACGGGCCCCGCGCAGGGGCAGGCCTGCGCCCGGCGGGCCGCCCGCGGCGGCGTCCCGGCCGCTCAGACCAGGTGCATGCGCAGCCAGTCCACCACCTCCGGGCGAGCCGCGGCGAGATTGTGCTCTTCCAACGGGTCGGCGTCGCGGTCGAACAGGAGCGGCCCGCGGTTCGGGTCGAGCACCAGCTTGTAGCGGCCGTCGGTGGCGAGCCGCCAGCCGGCCAGGCCGGCCACCGCGGCCGGGCGGTGCCGGTCGCGGCGTGCTGCCAGCAGCGGCCGCAGCGACACGGCGTCCATCGCCGGCAGCGGCTGCGCCGCGGCATAGTCCACGAAGGTGGCGGCGAGGTCGTGCAGGCTCACCAGGGCGTTCGAGGTCAGACCGCCCGCACAACCCGGGCCGGCGGCGATCAGCGGAATACGCACCGCCGCCTCGTGCCAGGTGCTCTTGCCCCAGCGGCCATGGTCGCCGAGCATCTCGCCATGGTCGGAGGTGTAAACCACCAGGGTATGCTCCAGCTCGCCGCGCGCCGCCACCGCCTCCAGCAACCGCCCGCACCAGGTATCGATGTTCTCGATCATGGCTGCGTAGTTCCGGCGCGCCCGCAGCAGGTCGTCGCGATCGCG
The DNA here is from genome assembly GCA_965203905.1 of Spirochaetia bacterium. Taxonomy (GTDB): domain Bacteria; phylum Spirochaetota; class Spirochaetia; order SZUA-6; family Bin103; genus Bin103. The sequence continues at coordinate 2,036,384 of CBDBDQ010000005.1, forward strand.
GTGTTCGTTGGCGTGTGGCATGGGGAACTCGATTCCCTCCCAGCGGGCGCGCATGTCCGCAGTGACGTCGAACGGGTCGTGCGGGCCAAGGAAGTTCACCTGCAGGAACCAGGGCGTCGTGCGCGGCAGTTCCGCCAGCACCTGCAGCGCGTTGCCCGCGACCCAGTTGTCGCCGTAGGCATCGTCCGGCAGCGCCGTAGTGTACGCTCCCAGGTGCTCCCGGCGCGCGGCGTGCTCCTGCAGGTAGCGCCGCGCCAGGCCGCGCTCGTGGAGCATCTTCAGGTAGGGGCCGCGCGGCGCGCCGGCGGCACGGTAGGAGTTGCTGCCGTCCAGCTTGCCCTCGCTGTCGATGCCGTCGGTGAAGCCCCACTCGTGCAGCAGCCGCGAGCCATCCAGCTCCCACCACAGGTTGGCCGGGTCGCTGCCGTCCTTGTGCAGGTCGAACTTGCCCACACCCGCCACGCGATAGCCGGCGGCCCGCAGTGCCTGGTAGAAGGTGGGTTGATCAAGTGGATAGTTGTTGCTGTTGCCCGCCACCCCGCAGTGGGCGTAGTGGCGCCCCGAGGCCAGCGACGCCCGTGACGGCGCGCACAGCGGCGAGGTGCAGTAGGCGCGCTGAAACGAGACCCCGCGCGCCGCCAGCCGCTGCAGCGTCGGGGTGCGCAACGGCAGGTCGCCGCCGGCCAGCCAGTCGGCACGGTGCTGATCCGGGATCAGCAGCAACAGGTTGGGCTTCCGCGTCAACGGTTACTTCTCCTCCGACACGGAGAGCAGCTCCGCCGGCGTCCGCTCCGGGGACGCGAACGGATCGATCACCCGTACCCTACCGAACATCTGGCCATGCTGGAGATCCTCCGTGAGCAGCACCCGGCAATCGCTGCTCCGGGCAGCCGCGACGATCAGCGCGTCCCACCACGACAGCGAGTAGCGATCCTGCAGAGCCCAGGCAGTTTTTATCAGGGTCAGGTCGATGGCGAGCGGGCTCCAGGACGCAAGGAGGTCGACTATGTCGCGTGCTTCCTGCGGCTCGAGGTTCGGCCGCAACTTGCGGGTAAGCGTGGAGTACAGCTCCTGCAGGACCTGAAAGCTCAGCCGCCCGGCGCGAAGTTCCACGATACAGGTAATCCAATCTTCAGCACGTGCCTGCTTGCTGGCGTCCGCGGCATCGTGGCGGTAGACGAGTACGTTGGTGTCAACGAAGACTGGCCCGGTCATGCAGCTCCTCGCGGGTCGGCTTGCGGCCGTCGACCCACTGAAACCTGCGCGGCTTTATCGCCAGATAGCGTGCCATTGCTGCCTCGTACTCATCATCCTGACGCCGTAGGCTCTCGAGAAGGTCGGCCAGCCAGGCAGACACACTGAGATCGGCCTTGGCTGCCTCCACGCGCAGCCATCGAGCGGTGTCTTCGGGCAACGAAACGGTTACATTCTTCATGACGCGAAAATAGTGTAGCACGAACATCGTGTCAACGCACCGCGTCGGCTGATCCACGCTATATTGAGTCTGGCGTGGCAGCGAACAATCGGCAGACGGCTCATCCGGTCGTCAATCTCGTGGTATGGCTGACCGCGATCGGGTTGATGGCGACGGTCGCGGCAGTGACCGGCGGGCGCCTGGTGGCGGTGGTGGGCGCGCTGCTCGCTGCCGACACGCCGCTGGTGGGCCGCATCGCGGTGGCGCTGGGCATGGGCGTGATCGCGCTGCTGCTGCTGTTGTTCTTCGTCTGGCTGGTCGCGACCCTGGTGCGCAACGCCGCCGCGCACGTGATACGCGGCCGCAAGCCCTGAGCTGCCCGCACACGGCCGCATCCGCGACGTTCCCGGCACTCAGGCGGTAGATTCGTCGTCCAGTTCCAGCTTGATCACCAGCACCTCGTCGGTGATCTCGTTCACCGGCAGGTCGCATATCCGCAGACAGGGGCGCGCCGTCCAGCGCCAGGGGATCACGTCCACCGCCCACGCCAGCTCGCGGCCGTCGTTGAGCAGGGTGACCGAGCGCGGTTCCTCGGCGAACCCGTTCAGCACCGCGCCGCCGGTCTGCAGGTCGTGCGGGCAGTGCACGTAGATGGTGTTGCCGCGTCGCGTGAGCAGCAGCTCATCGTAACGGAACAGGGTGTCTCCCGAGGCCCCCGCGGCGGTGCGCTGCACCAGGTAGGTACAGGGCACGGTGCCGTCGAACGCCTCCCGCACCCGGCCGTACCAGGCGCCGATGCGGCGCAGCGCCGCCACGCACTCGGCGGGGAAGGTGCCGTCCGCCTTCGGTCCCACGTTGAGCAGGTAGTTGCCGCCCATCGCCAGAATCCGGTCCACGCTCTGCATCAGGAACTTGTGCGCGTAGTAGTCCTCGCCCTCGCGGTAGCCCCAGCTCTCGCGGCCCAGCGACTGCACCGCCTCGGTGGGACTGGTGAAGGCTGCACCCTCCGGCACGTGCCGCTCCGGGGTCGAGTAGTCGCCGGGGGCGGGCCCGCGGTCGTTGATCAAGGCGTCGGGCTGCAATTCGCGGATCATCCGGTTCAGCTCGGGGGCGTCGAACTCGGCCACGTTGATGTCCCAGAAGAACTCGCCCAGCCTGCCGTAGTTGGTGAGCAGCTCGCGTACCTGGTTGGCCACGAACTCCAGGTACTTCTCCTCGTCCGGGGCGTCGCCCGGGCGCGGGCCGAGCATTTCGTGGTGGCGGCCCAGGTTGGGATAGTTGGGATGATGCCAGTCGGGCAGCGAGTAGTAGAAGCCGAGCCCGACGCCGCGGCGGTGGCACGCCTCCGCCACCATGCCGATGATGTCCTTGCCGTAGGGGGTGCGCATCACGTTGTAGTCGGTGTGGGCGGTGTCCCACAGGCAGAAGCCGTCGTGGTGCTTGGTGGTGATGCACAGGTGCTCCATGCCCGCCTCCTGCAGCACGTCGAGCCAGGCGTCGGGATCGAACTGCCGGGGATCGAACTCGTGCACCAGCTTCTCGTAGTCGCGGCGGCGCATGTCGCCGCGCCACAGCACCTGCTCCTGCCACGCCGGGATGGCGTACAGCCCCCAATGGATGAACATCCCGAACCGCTTGCGAAAGAACCAGTCGCGGCCGTCGCCGAACGGTTTGATCACGCCTCTCCTCCTTGTGCCTGAACGGCCGGCGCCGCCGAGAGCCGCTGGTGGACCTCCTGCCAGCGCGCGGCGTGGCTGTCATGGGTCAGTTCCGGCTCGAAGCCGAGCTTCAGATAGGTCCGGATCGCCGGCAGGCGCCAGTCGTCGGTGCTGAGCGTGGTCGCCGGCCAGCCTTCCCGGCGAGCGTACCACAGCACGGCGCTGCACACCTGCCGCCCCAGGCCGCGTCCCTGGTGGGCGGGCGTCACCGCCACCCAGCCCAGCTCGGAGCGCGGCTCGACTGCCGTGGGCGGCACGGTGCAGGCGGTGGCGACGGCGCGTTCGCCGCACAGAACCAGGTAGGTGCCCGCCGCCAGCACCGGCCGCTCGCCGGTCAGCAGCGTGTGCGCCCGCTGCTCGTCCCAGGTGCCGAGCTGTCCGTTGGCGGCGAGCACCGCGATCCAATCGGCCGTGTCCCGCTGCGCCAGCGTCGCCAGGGTATGGCCGGACGGCAGCCGCACCGGCGCCAGGGCGGCATAGGCCCGGAACTGCATGCGGAGCTGCGGCAGCTTCCGCTCGGGAGTCTCAGAAGTCATTGCGGACCCGTACCGGGCGTCCGCTGCGCAGCGACTCCCAGCAGGCCAGCCCGGTGGCAACCACCCGCGCACCGTCGCGCACCCCGACCCACGGCGTCTGTCCGTGCCGTATGCACTCCGCCATGTGCGCCATCATCACCAGCATCTCCTGGTGATGGCCCAGCGGCAGCTTGCTGGAGAAGGTCACCTCCGAGGAGCGCGCCGGCAGGTAGCCCGCGCCGTCCACCCGCTTGCGGGCGTTGCGGATGACGCCGCGGGTGCCGTACACGGTGAGCTCGTTCATCGCCACCTCGGGCGGCTCCACCACGCCGAGGAAGGCGGCGACGCGACCGATCCTGCCGCTGGCGAAGCGCACGTTGATGACGAAGTTGTCCTCCTGGGGGTAATCCGGCGCCAGACCGCTGCGCTGCCCGTAGCAGTGCACCTCCTCGATGTCACCCATGAACCAGCGCAGCAGGTCGATCGGGTGGCAGCCCCCGCCGAGGATCAGGTCCTGCGGCATCTGCAGCCGCCACGGCGAGTAGTCGTACACCGGCCGCAGGTCGTGGATGTAGTGCGACTCGGCCAGGTACAGTTCGCCGATCTCGCCGGCGTCGCAGGCGCGCTTGGCTTCCATGAAGTCGAGCCGGGCGCGCATCGACTGGGTCACCAGCAGCACCCGGCCGCTGCGGTCAACCGCCGCCACCACCTGCTCCACCTCCTCCATGGTGTAGACCATCGACTTGGTCACCATCACGTGCTTGCCGGCGTCGATGGCGGCCAGGATCTGAGCCGCGTGCAGCGGTCCTGGGGTGTAGATGCCGATCACGTCCAGCTCCGGACGCGCCACCAACTCGGCAAAGTCGGTGGTGACGAACGGTACCTCGTAACGCTCCGCGGCCTCCCGCGCCCGCGCTCCGTCGCTGTCGCACACCGCCGTCACGCGCATGGGCAGGTGGCTGCCCGCCGGCGTGTTGGCCTGCAGCAGGGTAGTGCCGTGGCCGAGACCCGCCACGCCAAGCTTCAATTCCATGATTCACGATCCTCCCGCGCGTATTGTAGGGGCAGAGCGGCAACGCACCAACTCACGAAAATGGGCTATGAATAGCGTCCAACGACGCGCAACGGGGCGCGGGGGAGGTCACATGGGCGGCACGGCGGGCGGCGAAACCATACAGCGGGTGGCGGTCATCGGCGCGGGTCTGATGGGCCACGGCATCGCCCTGGAGTTCGCGGTGGCGGGCCGCCGGGTGGCGATTACCGATGCCTCCGCCGCGTCCCTGGAGCAGGGTCTGGACAACCTGCGTAGCGGCGCGCAGACCCTGGCGCAGCTCGGCCTGGCGCCGCCCGCCGCCTGCGCCACGGCGCCGGAGCGCGTCACCGCCCACGCCGCGTTGCACGAAGCGGTGGCCGGTGCCGACCTGGTGATCGAGGCGGTAAGCGAGGAGCTGCCGCTGAAGCAGCGCATCTTCGCCGAGCTGGACGCCGCCTGCGGCGCCGGCGTGGTGCTGGCGAGCAACACCTCCACCTTCATGCCCAGCGCCCTCGCCGCCGGTACCCGCCACCCCCAGCGGATTCTCGTGGCCCACTACTTCAACCCGCCGCACCTGCTGCCGGTGGTGGAACTGGTGCCCCACGCGGACACCGACCCTGCCGTCATGGCGCGGATGCGGGATCTGTACCTGGCGCTCGGCAAGCGCCCGGTGGTGCTGCAGCGGGAGATCGCGGGGTTCATCGCCAACCGGCTGCAGCACGCGCTGCTGCGCGAGGCGGTGGCATTGGTGGAAGCGGGGGTGGCCAGCGCCGCGGAGGTCGACGCGGCGGTGAGCGGCAGCTTCGGCCGGCGGCTGGCGGTGGCGGGACCGTTCGAGGTCTCCGACCTGGCCGGGCTGGACGTGATCGCCGCCATCGCCCGCGAGCTGTGGCCCGAGCTTGCCGCCGGCACCACCGTGGCCGAGCTGCTGGCGCGTCCGGCCGCGGCCGGCGACTACGGCGCCAAGAGCGGCCGTGGCTTCGGCGACTGGCCCCGTGCCAAGGTGGATGCGGCGAAACAGCGTATCGCCACCGCCCTGGCCGCGACCGCCGCACTCCCCCGTGGCGGGCAGTAGGGGTTCGATACCGTCGCGGCCGAGACGCCGATGACCGACCTGCTGCTCTCGGTGGTAGAGCACCGTGTCTGTGATCACTACCAGCCAAAGCTACGCGCCGCTCTCGGCTGCGTGGATGCCGGCCTGCTCTGGGATGAATCGGACCCGAACCCTGTCGGTGCCATCGTGCTGCACCTGCTGGCCCACCTGCGGGGCGTGACGAGGATGCTGTCGACCGGTAGTGCAAGGTCCGAGCCGCTCGAGGAGTTGTTTCCGGAAACCGGACAGCCGCCGGACGAACTGGTGGCCGAGCTGACCGCGGCCAGCCGCGACTTCCGAGCCGCGATCATCGCGTGTCGTCAGCGACAGTCGCTACCGGACGACGTGACGGTGCAACGGATCCTGCACCTGATGGAGCATCTTGGCTACCACACCGGTCAAGTCGTGTACGCGATCCGAGCCAAGACCGGGCGTGAGTTCCGGTTCGCGCAGACCGGCCTCGACGAAGCCGCCCAGCGCCGGCTGGTCGAGCACGACCGCCTCATCGCCACTAAGGAAGAACGCTTCGACAAGGTCAAGGAGATAGTCCGGGAAGATCTCGAAGGGCACTTTGGCGCCCTGTTTGCATTCGACCCTATCGTTGTCCATCCAGCAGTTGACGAGTTTGGGGATGGCGACGGAGAGGTCTACCTGCGCATCCTGATCATCTTCGATGGCGACCAGGATCAGCTCGATCCCGATTGGACATCCGGCTTGATCCCGCGCATTCGCCCGAGCTTGTTTGATGTCGGAGTAGAAGAATACCCGGTCCCGTCGTTCATCAAGAGAACCGAGTGGCAGAGCATGCTACCCAAGTGGCGTCGTTTGCACCCGGAAGTCCCCCTTGAGACCGGCTGACTTCATCGCCACGGCGCGCATCATGCAAAAGGAGCGACATGACGCTGACTACGACCCCGATGCTGCCTTCTTCAAGTCCGCGGTGATCGCAAGCATCGCCCACGCGGAAGCCGCGATTAAGCGCTTCGCCCTTGCTCCGCTGTAGGATCGGCGCGCATTCGCGGTATACGTGTTGCTGGATCTCAGACCCAACTGATAGTTACTCGATGCGGCCGCGCCGGCCGGAGTGCGTCCGGAGCCGGCGTCGTACGGCCGGATACGCTGGGGCGCTACAGGCGGTCCTCGGCGCGGTCGGCGGGTTCGAAGCCCAGCACGGCGCGCGTGTGCTCGGCGTCCAGCCAGCGGTAGCGGTTGCCAGACACGGCATAGAAGATGTCGAAGCGCATTTCGGGCGGCGCGTTTACCGCCAGCTCGGCCACGGTCGCGACGTCGCGCTGGCTGCACCAGAGCGCCGAGCCGGCCGCGCCCTGAGGGGCGTCCGCCTTGTTCACGCCGCCGATGCGCAGGCACAGGCACGACAGGCCGTGGCCGTCGGCGTAGGCACGGCACAGGCCCTCGCCCCACACCTTGCTCGCCGAGTAGGGCTCGGTGGGGCGTACCGCATCGCGGTGGGTCACTTGGTGGAAGTCGGCGGGCACGGCGTCGAAGCGCGCCTCGCGGATCGCCTTGTAGGGCTCATCGAACTGGTAGCCCCAGTCGGTCATCACCGTGCTGGCGTAGACGATGCGCCGCACCCCCTGGCTCCGGCACGCCTCCAGCACGTTGTATCCGCCCACCACGTTGCTGTGCACGATGGCCGCGAACGGCGCCGATGGATCGGGCACCGCACCCATGTGCACCACCACCTCGGCTCCCGCGAACGCCTGCTCCACGGCCGCCAGGTCGCCCAGGTCGGCGCGCGCGTAGCGCTCCGGCGGGCAACTGAGAGGCTTCTCCGTGGCCACCCGCTCCGACCGCTCGTAACGCCGGCTGCTCCCGGTCACCTCGTAGCGCTCCGGCTGCGCCGCCAGGTGCGCGTACACCACGTCTCCGATCAACCCGGTCACTCCGGTCACGTGTACCTTCAACGGCATGCTCGTCGGTCAACCTCCTGCACCGTCCGATTATACCCGGGAATGCCCGGAACGGTTGGGGCGCGGCCCAGGCCCGCCAAGCCCGGCGCAGGCGTTGCGGCACTCAGCGAGGCAGCTCTGCCAGCAATTGCCCAATTTGGGTAGTGGGTTTGAATTCCCCGCCTCTTGTGCAGGCCCAGCGGCCCTGGCTTGGGCTTCAGCTATAGATCACCTCGTAGGCCGTCCAATGCCGGCCGGCAACGCCAGCCGCCACGTCGCCAGCGGTTCGGCGAACTTTTTTCACCCTTTCGGGGTCAGTCGTAGGTGAGAATAAGAGGTGAGATTGACCTTTTTCCAAAACCTGCCACGATGTGTCGTGATAGTGGCTGACCCACTACCCCAATTTGCTCGTCAGTGGATCTCGTCGTCGGCGCCGTCGGCTGCTACCGCCACGTCGCCCTGCAGGGTGATGGGCGTGGGGTGGCGGGAAGCACACAGATAGGATAGGCGGTGTCCTGGCCGTCACCATGTGGCCTATCGCGGTCTCGGCGGCCAAGTACTGCTCTGTCGCGGCGGGCTGCCGGCCCTCGGTCGCGTCGAGCCGCCGCCACCAGCTCCGGGGTGAGCTCGGTGGGCGGGGAGCCCGGGCACGCAGGTCACGTGTACCTTCCATGGCATGCTGGTCCAAACCTCCGGATTCGTTGAAGCGTGGCGCCGGTCCCGGCTTCGGTGCTATCTTCGGGGATGAGTCAGCACGGTCACACCGTGACACGCGAGACGATGCAGATCGATACACGGGCATCGCCTGCGGGCCCGGTATCCTCGGACCAAGGGTCACGGTGTCGGCTGCAGTAGGGCGTAAGAGTGCGGTTCGCATGAAACGCCCATTGGGGAGACGATGACACAACAGCAGTCATTCGAGAAGGTCAAGGAGATCGTAAAGGAAGACCTCGAGGGGCACTTCAAGGACAAATTCGTGTTTGATCCGATCGTCGTAGAGCCTGCGGTGGACGAATTCGGAGATGGTACGGGCGAGACTTACCTCAATGTCCTGATCGTCTTTGACGGCAATCAAGACGATCTCGATCCGGAGTGGACCTCGGGGTTGATCGGGCGTGTATCCGACAAACTGATCGCCGCGGACATCCAGGAATTTCCGTGTCCTTCCTTTATCAAGAAGTCGGAGTGGTAGTCCAGAATCGTCTGACCTCGGATATCGAGCGTTGACGGCGACGGACTACATCGCCACCGCTCGGGACTTGGCAGGTGCCAATAGCGCGGCGAAACCACGGGAAACCAACTTGCGGCGCGCGGTCAGCACCACTTACTACGCGATATTTCACTGTATGGCAGCGTTTGGAGCTGATCTGCTCGCGGGAGACTTGACTGCCGATCGCAACAACTCAGCGTGGCGTCAAGCCTACCGAGCGCTGGACCACGGAAACGCGAAGACGCGATGCGAGAGTGCCGAGATTGCACGATTCCCCGTGGCCATTCGGAATCTCGCCAAGTCTTTCATCGCCCTGCAGAAGAAACGGCATTATGCTGACTACGACCCGGCGACAACTTACAATGGTAAGTCGATTTCCAAATCGGCGGTCATTCAAGACATCCGTAACGCTGAGACTGTCATCAGGCACGTTGGAAGTGTTTCCAAGAGGGATCTGCGCGCTTTCGCTATCTTCGTGTTACTGAAGCACAGAAAGGACTGATTCGGGCGTGGTTTAGTAGCGGATCTCGCTGGCGGCGCCGCCGGCGGCTACCACCACGTCACCCTGCAGGGCGACGGAGCGCGGGGAGGCGAGGAAACATACCAGCCAGGCGACATCCTGGGCGGTCACCATGCGCCCGATCGCGGTTTCCGCGGCCAGGTCCTGCTCGATCTCCGCGTCCGGCCGACTCTCCGCTGCCGCGCGCCGGGCTACCAGTTCCGGGGTGAGCTCGGTGCGCGTGGAGCCGGGGTGAACGCAGGTCACGTTGATGCCGTAGGGCCCCAGCTCGGTGGCGAGATTCCTCGTGAGCGCCACCACGCCGGCGTTGCGGATGCTGCCGATGATGGAGCCCGCGCGCCGCGCCGCCAGGCCGGCGACGTTGATGATGCGCCCCCAGCCGCGCTGTCGCATGAACCGGGCGGCTTCCCGCGCACAGCGCAGGTAGCCCAGCACCTTCACGTCCAGCGCCTGCTCGAACTGGTCGGCGGTCAGGTCCTCCAGCCCCGGGTTGGGCGCCAGCCACGCCACCGGGGCCGCGCAGTTGACCAGTATGTCGACGCCGCCCAGCTCCTCCGCGGCGCGCTGCATCAAGGCGCGCACCGAGGCATCGTCGGTGGTGTCCGCCGGCACCGCTACGACCCTGTGGTGGCGCGAGGCTCCGCCCAATTGCGTCGCGGCCTGCTCCAGCGGCTCGCGCCCGCGCGCGGCGATCACCACCGCCACTCCGGCCCCTGCCAACTCGGCAGCCACGGCCCGTCCGATGCCGCGGCTGCCCCCGGTCACCACTGCCGTACGCCCCCGCAATTCCAGATCCATCCCGACTCCTCCCGTGCACACGGCCCGTGCCGTGCTCGCCGGGAGGTTACCAGCCGTGGACGGCCATTCGCCACCCGCAGGACCCGTCTGGTGCCGGGGATTTGAGACCGGCGCAAAGACGGGTTAGGGTGACGCAATGGCCACACGCAGGCTGCCGCTCGGCATCCAGAACTTCCGCGAGCTGCGCGAGCTGGACTGCTACTACGTGGACAAGACCGCCTACGTCAAACGGCTGCTGGACCAGGGCAAGTACTACTTCCTGTCGCGCCCGCGGCGGTTCGGGAAGAGCCTGTTCCTGGACACGCTGAAGGAGCTGTTCGAGGGCAGCGAGGAGCTGTTCGCGGGCTTGTACATCCACGAGCGCTGGACCTGGTCGGATCGGCATCCGGTGGTGCGGCTGAGCTTCGGCGGCCGCCACTTCGCGGCGCCCGGCGATCTGGGCGCCAACCTGGCGGCGCAGTTGGATGACATCGAAGTCGAGGCGGGCGTGAGTCCCCGCTACCAGACTGCGCCGGAGCGGTTCGGATACCTGATCCGGACCCTGCACCGGCAAACCGGGCAGCGGGTGGTGGTGCTGGTCGACGAGTACGACAAGCCGATCCTGGACGCGCTGGAGAATCAGGAATTGGCGGGCGCCAACCGCGACTTCCTGCGCGGCCTGTACGGGGTGATCAAGGACAGCGACGCGCACGTGCGGTTCGCGTTCCTCACCGGCATCAGCAAGTTCTCCAAGGTGAGTCTGACCGACATCACGCTGGACCTGCGCTACTCGTCGATCTGCGGCTACACGGAACATGACCTGGACACGGTGTTCGGTCCGGAACTGGCCGGACTGGACAGGGACCAGGTGCGGGAGTGGTACAACGGCTATCGCTGGCGCGGCGACGAGAGGGTGTACAACCCCTACGACGTGCTGCTGCTGCTCGACAGCCGCGAATTCGCGGCCCATTGGTTCGAGACCGGGACGCCGGCGTTCCTGGTCAAAAAGCTGTTCGAGCGCCGGGTGTCGTCGGTGTCACTCGACGAGATGGTGAGCACGGAGAGACTGCTGTCGGCGTTCGACGTGGAGCACGTCGGCACGGAGGCGCTGTTGTTCCAGACCGGCTACCTGACGATCACCGGAGAGGAACGGCTGGGAGGCAAGACGCTGTATCGGCTTGGCTATCCGAACCGGGAGGTGCGCGAGAGCCTGAACGAACAACTGCTGCTGCACCTGGTGCAGGATACCGACCGGCAAACGGCGAACAGCGTGCGCCTGGCGCGGCTGCTGGAGGCGCACGACTGCGCCGGGCTGAAGGAGCTGTTCCACGCGTTCTACGCGAGCATCCCGTATCAATGGTACACGAACAACGACATTGCCGAGTACGAGGGCTTCTATGCCAGCGTGTTCTACTCCTACTTCGCGGCGCTGGGGTACGAGATCGCGGTGGAAGAGTCGAGCAGCCACGGGCGGCTGGACATGGCGGTGCGAGCGTACGGCCACGTGTACCTGTTCGAGTTCAAGGTGGCGGAGATGGCGCCGCCGGGGTCGGCGCTGGCCCAGTTGCAGGAGCGGGAGTACGCGGCGAAGTACCGGGGCCAAGGCGAACCGATCCACCTGGTCGGGGTCGAGTTCAGCCGCACCACGCGCAACATCACGGCATTCGAGACAGCCGACGCCTGACCTCGCGACCACCGGCGATCGCAGCGCAGGCATCGCAGGTGCCGGCGCGGTGCGGTGGTGTTGCGGCAGGTGGCGATTCGCGCCATCCTGTGCCGCGAACCGTCATGACCATGAGTCAGTGTCTGCAGGAGCTGGGCGCCCGGCCGGAGCTGCTCAGCGACAGCCAGCGTAACGAGCTGTGCGGCAAGGGGTACACGCTGCTGCGTGGAGTGATCGATCCGCCCTGGCTGGCCGCGTTGCGCGAACGCTTCGAGGAGCTGATCGCAGAGGAAGGGGAGAAGGCCGGCCTCGAGGTACATCAGGAACAGGGCACGCGCCGACTGGCCGACCTGGTCAACAAGGGCAGTGTGTTCGACCGGGTGTGGTCGCACCCGCTGCTGCTGGCCGCAGTGCACTGCGTGATCGACGCTCCCTTCCACTTCGGCTCGCTGAACGCGCGCGACGCCCTGCCCGGCGAAGGGTTGCAGGCACTGCACCAGGACGCCCACGCCGACCCACCCCCCTACGGCTGCAACTCGGTGTGGATGCTCGACGACTTCAGTCCGGAGAACGGTTGTACCCGCCTGGTGCCGGGCTCCTTTCGCCGCCCGCACCCGAGAGAAGTGCTGGACGACCCCAAGGCGCCGTGCCCGGACGAGGAGTTGATGGTGGCGCCCGCCGGCAGCGTCGCCGTGTTCAACGCTTACACCTGGCACGGCGGTACCCTGAACCGTACCCGCGACGCGCACCGGCGCGCGCTGCATTGTTTCTTCAACCCGCGCGGCGAGGAGCAGCAGACCGACCAGCGCGCCTATCTGCGCCCGGAGACCGAGGCGCGGCTGTCGCCGGCGCAGCGTTTCCTCCTGGACCTGGATCCGGCATGACGCCGATGAGCGGTTCGGCGCACGCGCAGGTGGTACGGCTGGCCGACCTGCCAGGCGTGGCCTGTCCCTGCGGCACCGCCCGGCGGGCGTTTGCCGAGGCCGCGGCAGGGCGCGCGTCGCTGCACCTGGTGGAGGTGAAGCAGGACACCGAGCGCCACTACCACCGGCGTCTCACCGAGATCTACTACGTCCTCTCGGGCCGTGGACAGATCGAGCTGGACGGCGAGCTTCGTCCGTTGACGGCCGGGGACGCGGTGCTGATTCCCAGCGGGGTGGTGCACCGGGCGGTCCCCGGGAGCGCGCCGATGACTCTGCTCAACTTCGTCATGCCGGCGTTCGACCCGGCCGACGAGTGGGTAGTGGCCTGACGCCGGCGCTTCAATTCCCGAAGCCGATGCCGCGCGGCCGGTCCGGCGGACGTTCCTGCCGCTCGGGCCACAGAGGCGCATAGCTCTCCACGCAGTGCGCCACGTCGCCCAGCCGTAACCGCACCACCGCCGATGCCAGCCGGGGGTGCAGCGTGGTCGGCTCCTGTAATGGGGCCGCGTCGGCGAGAGCCATGATCTGATCGCGTAGTCCGTCGAGTTCTTCGTCGGAGAGCCCGCGGAAGTCCCAGATGCGCATCACGGCGGAGCCGGAAGGCTCGTCGTGGCTGGTCAACGAGTGCAGCGAGTAACGGCTACCGTCGGTGAGCACCACTTCGACGCAAAACGGTGGTACCACGCTGTCGATGCCGGCCAGCCACGCGATCAGCGGATCGTCGTCCCAGTTGGATGCTGCGGCGTTCACGTGCATTCCATGGTATCGGGCTGGCCGGCGCAGGTCACGCCTCGCCCCCAGCCTGGTGCAGGGCGCGCAGCGTGGCGACGGTGTCGGCCGCGGCGGCGGGTTTGTCCTCACGGTAGCCCTTGACGCGGGCGAAGCGCAGCGCCATCCCGGAGGGGTAACGCGAGCTGGTCTGGATACCGTCGCAGGCGACCTCGACTACCTGCTCGGGGCGGACGTATACCACGTGTCCCCGGCGGTGGGTCTCCAGCCCCAGGAATCGCTGCGTCTGCCAGCGCAGCAGGTCGTCGGTCAGGCCCTTGAAGGTCTTGCCGACCATCGCGAACCCGCCGTGTTCGGCGTCGCGCGCCCCCAGGTGCAGGTTGCTCAAGTGCCCGCGCCGGCGGCCGGAGCCCCACTCCACCGCCACCACCACCAGGTCGAAGGTGTGGGCCGGCTTGACCTTGAGCCAGCCCGCACCCCGGCGCCCGGCCTCATAGGCACTGTCGAGAGACTTGATCATCACTCCCTCGTGACCGGCTGCCCGTGCCTGCGCGGCCTGGCACTGCGCCTGCTCCGGATCCTCCGTCGTGAGGCGCGGTACGCGCAATCCGGGGGGACAGGCGGCATCCAGGGCCGCCAGCCGCTGGCTCAGGGGGCGGTCGATCAGGTCGGCGCCGTCGAGGTGCAGACAGTCGAAGAAGAAGGGGCTGAGCGGCAGCGAGCCCACCGCGCGCGCCACCGCCTGGCGGCGGCCGAAGCGGCTCATCGTGACCTGGAACGGCTGCGGGCGGCCGTCCGGACGCAGCGCGATCACCTCGCCGTCCAGGATTACCTGTCGCACCGGCAGCCGCGCCACGGCCGCCACCACTTCCGGCAGGTTGGCGGCCAGCTCGCGCAGGTTGCGCGTGTATACCGCAACCCGGTCGCCGGCACGGTGCACCTGGATGCGTGCGCCGTCATACTTGATCTCCACCGATGCCGCACCGGTTCGCTGCAGCGCACTACCGACGTCCGGCGCCGTCTGCGCCAACATCGGCTGCAGCGGCCGGAACAGGGTCAGGTGGAACTGGCCGAGCGCCGACTCGCCGGCGCCGAGCAGCGCTGCGCCGACTGCCGGCAGCGAGCCCCCTACCAGCAGTGCCCGCCGCACCGCTGCGGCGGCGACTCCGCCGGCAGCGGCCAGAGCCTCCACCATGATGCCCTCCAGGGCGCCCTGGCGCAGCTCCTGCAGCAACAGCCGGCGCAGGAAGTGCTGCTCCTCGGCGGTCGCGCGCTGCATGAGGTGATGGAGCAGCTCGGTTCGCCGTTGCCGCGAGCCGGGCCCGCCTGTGGCAGCCAGTTGCTCCAGGCTGTGCGCTACCTCCTGCAGCGTAAGTGAGGCCGCCGCGGCGGCCGGCGAATCGCCTTCGCCAAGGGAGGCATACCCCACTCCGAGCCGCCCCTGCGGCAGCTCGCCCGACAGCCAGGCGATGGCGGTGCTCCGCTCGTCCTGCTCCAGCCGTCGCAGGCAGGCCGCCAGGGCCGCGACCTTGGCGCCCCGCGCGCGGGTCTGCGCCACCGCGCGCGAGGTCGCCACCAGTTCCGCCAGCAGCATGGCTCGGGGTCCTTAACCGGTGAACTCTCCGCCAGTAGCCGCCGCGCCCACGGCCTGTCGGGCGTACCGCGCCCGCACCGGGTCGCCGGCCGCCAGCTCGCCACCGCGCAGCACGCGGCAGGTCACCCCGCCGCGCCCGGCCACCGCCAGTGCGGCGCGCAGCCCCGGCCATGCCTCCTCCATCCTGTCGCAGGGTGCGGTCTCACCGGTTACCTCCAGCTCGACCGTGCCGATGCGCAGCCGGCACCCCTCTGCGGCGGCCTCACCGGCGGCGGCCAGGTCGATGCCCGATAGCAACAGGTTGGCGCGCCGCGTGGTCCAGGGCAGCTCCGGGCGGCCGGCCTGGGCGCACGCGGCCTGCCAGTCCTCCAGGCTCAGCACGGTAACCTGGCGCCGCCCCGGCCGGCCGCGGAAGTCGTCCGCCACGCCGCCGCCGGCGGTCACCTCGGCGCGCGGCAACTCCTGCATGGTCCCGCGCGAGCGGTGGCGAATCGCAATTGCCAGCAAGCGCGGCGGAGTCTTCATCATGGCGGCAACCTACCATGCTGCGCGCCGCCGTCGCCAGCGGATCGCCGTCGCAACGCTCCTTCGCCGGCGAAGCGGGCGGGGGCGGCGCCGCTCGATGGCCGTTCGCGGCCGGCGGCAGCCGGCCCGTCCGGGGGCAGCGCGCAGCCGCCCCACCGGGCGCGCCGATCGCGGTACATTCCGGCACCAGTGCGGCGCGAGGTGTGGGGCCGCGACGGTGGCTGCTGCAGTTACGTCGATCCGCACAGCGGGCGGCGCTGCGGGTCCCGCTTTCTGCTGGAGCTCGACCACATCGTTCCCTTCGCGCTTGGCGGCAGCGCCGAGCCCACCACCGTTTCCGGCATCGGGAGTACGGATCGTCGCCAGACGGGGCCACGTGATCGGTGCTCGGCAGGGTGCGGGTTGGGCGTTTGGGGGTCGGTCCAAGGGCGCACGGTCGGATCGGCTTCCGACCGGCGAAGCGTTCGCGCAGGGCGCTGGCCGCCGCAGTAGTCCTGCGGCTACCTCACCGGGTGTGGCCAGTCGAGCAATGGCGCGGCGCGCGGGTAGGAACTTGCCGGACGCCGCATTAGACTGGCGCGGCGATGAATCGGCTGGAGGTCAACGCCACCATCAACCTGTTGCGGAGTCGTGGTCTGCTGCCCGCCGACTACGCCGCACCCGTGGCGGTCGATGACCTGATCGCCCACGTCTACGACGCGTGCGCACGCAACGGAGTCGGCGCCGGCGCCCTGCGCCGCGAGGTGGAGGCGCTGCTGCGCGAGCGCGTGCCGGACAGCAGGAATCCCTCGGCGAAGGGCGGATGAGCGTACTCTACCTCTGTGATCTCCATGACCGGAACCGCGGCCTGGATCGACTGCTCGCTGGACTGCGGCCCGATCTGGTCCTGGTCGGAGGCGACATCACCCACAATGGCAGCGGCGACGAGGCGCTGGCCGTGCTGCAGCCGATTCTCGCCTCCGGCGTGACGCTGCTGGCGGTACCCGGCAACATGGATCGGCCCGAAGTGGGCAACGCCCTGGACGACCTCGGCGTCAACATTCACGGCCGAGGCCGGGTCGTGGCGCTGCCGGTGGCGTCAGGCGGGCCGGCGCGCATCGGTGTGCTGGGAGTGGGCGGTTCCACGCCGACCCCGTCGGGAACGCCGTTCGAGCTCAGCGAGTTGGAGGTAACGGCGCTGCTGGAGGCGGCATGGCCGGCGGTGCATGACTCGCCCCCGGTGGTGCTGGTGGCCCACTCGCCCCCATTTCGCACCCGGTTGGACCGCGCCGGGACAGTCCACGCGGGGAGCAGCGCGGTGCGCTCCTTCGTGACCCGGCACCCGGTGGCGGTGAGCCTTTCCGGGCACATCCACGAGTCGGTGGGACGGCAGCGTCTCGCCGGGACGCTGTGCGTGAACCCGGGAGCGTTTCGGAGCGGTCGCTACGCCACCCTGGAGTGGACCGCGGGCGGCAAGCCTCGAGTGGAGCTGGGCCAGATCGAACCGTAGCTCACGGTTCCGGCATGAAACCCGACTGCAGGAAGCCGCCGTCGATGGGGATGGCGGCACCGTTGATGTAGTTGCCGCCGCTGCCGCACAGAAACGCCACCAGCTCGGCGATCTCTTCCGGGTCCACCTCGCGCGGGATCGGCATCCGCTTGCGCCGCGTCGCCTGCAGTGCCGGGTCGCGGGCGTAGACCTTGGTGGTCATGGCCGTGGCCGCCACCCCCGGGCACACGGTGTTGACGTTGATGCCGTAGCGCGCCCACTCCACCGCCAGCATCCCGGCGAGACTGTTGAGGGCGGCCTTGGAGGGACTGTAGGCACCGCGTTCCGGGATCGGCGCCCAGGCGCCTACCGACGAGATGTAGACGATGCGTCCGCCGCGGCCCCGGGCCACCAGATGCCGGCCCACCGCCTGGCTGAACAGGAACGCTCCCGTGAGATGACTGTCGAGCGCCGCGCGCCACTGCTCCGCGCTCAGGTCCAGCGACGGACCCTTGACGTTGTTGCCGGCGCAGTACACCAGGAAGTCGATCCGCGACAATCCCGCGACCGCGGACTCCACCGCCGCGGCATCGCCGACATCCACTTCCAGGGCGGCGTGCTCTCCCCCGCCGGGCAGGGCCGCCGCCACCTCCCGCGCGCGCTCCAGGTCCATGTCGGCCACCGTCACCGCGGCGCCACGCTGCGCCAGGGTCCGGCATACGGCGCTGCCGATACCGCCGGCGCCGCCGGGCACCAGGGCTGCCCGGTGCTCGAACTCGCTGGTGACCGGCTCGGCCACGGTACCCTCAATTCCGAGCGGCGAGGTGCCGGCTCAGAAACTCCAGCGTCAGGGGCCAGGAGTCGGCCGCGGCCTCGGTGTGGTAACGGGTCGCGTTGGTGAAGTCCATGTAGCCGTGACCGGCGCCGGCAAAACTGTGGAACCGATGCTCCACGCCGTGGCGCGTCAGCTCGGCGTCGATCGCGTCGCGATCTTCAGGGGAAGGATTGGAGTCGCGACCGCCGAAGAATCCCAACACCGGACACCGAATCTCGCCAAGGCGCTCGAAGGGCGGCTTTCCTTCACCCCAGGCCACGCGGGTGTTGCCGCCGTAGAACGCCACCGCCGCCTGCAGTCGCGCACTGGCGGCGGCCAGCAGGTAGGCCGTGCGGCCGCCCATGCAGAAGCCCACCACGCCGGCGGGCCTGCCGGCGGCGCCCTCCGCGGCGCCGAGAAAATCGAGCACGGCTTCGCTATCGGCAATGATCTCCGCGTCGCGCAGCAATCCCATGCGCTCCAACGGCTCATCCGGGGGCGGGTCCTGGCGGTGGTACAGCTCCGGGGCCGCGGCCATGAACCCCGCCGCTGCCAGGCGCCGCGCCATCCCCTGTACGAACTGGTCCACACCGCCCGCGTGCTGGATCACCAGGACAGCCGGTGCGCTGTCGGCCGCCGCCGGGTCCGTGGGACGGGCCACGAAGGTACGCATCGCTGCGCCGTCAACCTTCAGGGTCTCCCAGTCACTGCTGTGGGGAATCATGCTTTCAGCATAGCGGGTTACGCGGTGCCCGCAAAGCGCCGGCCACGCCGGAGTACGCCGGAGCCGCGTCGCGGGCGCGGAAAAAAACGCTTGCACGGCGGGCGGGCTTGGAACATATTAAGTACTCCGCTTCACACAACATGATCGGCATCGGACTCGATTTCGGCACCACCAACACGACGGTGGCAGTGGCCGATGGCGACCGGATCACGTACCTCACGCTCGATCCTCTCGCCGAGCCTGCCACCGTAATGCCGACGGCACTCTACATTCGGCGTTCCATGGAGCACACCGTCGGCAGTTCCGCCATCGCCAGCTACCTCGGCGACAACGTCGGCCGGGTAGTGCGCTTGCGCAAGATAGATCTGGGCACCATCGCCATGATGGTGAATGCCGCCGACGGCGGCAGCGCTCCTGGCCACGCCGAGGGCGACGCGGTCGAGGTCTCCGTACGGGTACGCGGCGACGACGACGCCGAGTTGCCCGGACGCCTGTTCCGCGGCCTCAAGAGCTATCTCGGAATCCGCACCCACGAACGGTTCAAGGTGTTCCATCGCCAGTTTCGCACCGTCGCGCTGGTCACCCTGATCCTCTCGGAGATCCGCAAGGGCATCGCCGCGGCGGGCCGCGACGTCAGCCGCACCCTGCACATCGGGCGTCCGGTACGCTTCGTCGGCGACGACGACGCCAACGACATCGCCATGGCGCGCCTGACGGAGGCGTGTCGCCACGCCGGATTCGCCGGCTTCTCGTTCTACCCGGAACCGGTGGCGGCCAGCCTCGGCTACCTGCATGCCCGCAGCCAGGCGGCGCCCGAGGAAGCGTTGCCGGCGCGCCGCGGCCTGCTGGCGGCCGCGCGGGAGGCGCAGCGCGACGACACCGAGACACTGCTTACCTTCGACTTCGGCGGCGGTACCCTGGATCTGTGTCTGCTGAGGTGCCGCGGCACGCAGTTTCAGGTGTTGGGCACCGAAGGGCTGCCGCTGGGCGGCAACCGTATCGATCAGCTCATCATCAAGCGGCTGGTGTTCCCGGAGCTGGGCGAGGGCATCCCTATCAAGAGCGCCCGGCATCTGCAGCGTCCGGATACGGTGTTTCCGTTCTACCGCTATGCCGACTACCTGCTGAACTGGCAGATGGCCTACATGATGAATCAGCCCGACCTGATGGATACCTTGTTCGCCGGGCTGCGTTCCGGCCCCGATCAGCAACTCAAGCTGGGCCGGCTGTGGCGGCTGATCCGCGGCAACTACGCCTACGCCCTGCTGAACGCCACCGAGCGTGCCAAGGCGCGGCTGTCGCAGACCGAGCGAGCCACGATCTACCTGCCGGAGATCGATCTGGAAGTGCCGCTGGATCGTACCAGGCTGGGCCAGATCCTGGAGCCGGTGGTGGACGAGATCGATGCGGTGGTGGCGGCGCTGCTGGACAAGACCGGCGTGTCCGCCGAGCAGGTCCATCGGGTGGTGTGCACCGGCGGCTCCTCGCAGCTCCTGCCGGTGCAGGCACGGCTGGAGGAGCTGTTTCCGGGACGTATCGTGCGCTTCGACTTCTATCGCAGCATCGCCGGTGGGCTGGCCCTGGCCAACGCCCGCGGCTATCAGCACGCCCTGCCCTGACCCGCAGGTGACGGTCACCGCGATCCGCACCCCGCTGATCCGGCCCGGCAGTGACCTGGCGGGGGAGCTGGCCACCAGCCTGCCGCTGCCGCTGCCCGACGGCTGCGTGGTGGTGGTCGCCTCCAAGGTGGTAAGCATCGCCGAAGGCCGCCTCACCGGGCGGGCCGGCGACCGTGCGGCGCTGCATGACCTGGTGCGGCGGGAGGCGGAGTACTACCTGGAGCCGCACGCCTCGCGCTACGACATCATGCTCACCATCAAGCGCAACTGGATGTTCGTGAACGCCGGCATCGACCTTTCCAACGCCGCCGGCCAGTTGGCGCCGTGGCCGAGCGACCCGCAGCGCAGCGCCAATGAGTTGTGGCACCGGCTGCGGGAGCACGCCGCCGGCGAACGCCGCCTGGGCGTGATCATCGCCGACTCGGGCGGCATTCCGCTGAACTGGGGCGTGGTGGGCCGCGGCATCGCCCACTGTGGTTTCCGCGCGCTACGCGACTACACCGGCACACCCGACCTGCACGGCCGCAAGTTCACCATGGAGAAGACCAACCTGGTGCAGTCGATCGCCGCCGCGGCGGTGCTGGAAATGGGCGAGGGCGCCGAGCGCACCCCGGCCGCCGTGGTAGAGCACGTAGGCCGCCTGCAATTCCAGGACCGCGAGCCCAGTGCCGCCGAACTTTCAGCCCTGCGCATCAGCCTCGAGGACGACGCCTACGCCCCCATCCTCCGCTCCGCGCCCTGGCAACGCGGCGGTGGCGGTTCATAAACACCGACGACCGGTCCCGTCACGCAGAGTCAGCCCAACGGCCGTATTCCCTACAGGCCCTTATGAGGGAGTCCGGGGCGGGCTGCCGCAGCGTTCTTCTCCGGCACATGTCGGCAAGAGTATCCACGTGCGGAGCGCAATCTCGTGAACGCGACAGGCGGGGGTAGTTCCGATTCCATTCGTCAACGCTCTCACCGTCAAGGTAGGCCAACCAGGTCTCGATTCGCCATGTCGGTACGACCAACAGGACTCCGTTTTCCGGGAATCTGACTGGTACTCCTGCCTCACGGCATGCATCCTGAAGCTCAGCCATGCGTGCGGCAACACCGCGCCGGTCGCCATCGAGCATAACGACCAGCGCTTGCGACACAGGTCTGCGCCGGTGTTCGGCGAGTTCCCTGGGAAAGCGGTCTCGTACGAAGGCTTGGCCAGCGCCCCCTTCGCGCCGAAGCCGCTCCACCCGCACGATGCGGTCACTCCGTCGCATCGTCCTGAGAAACCGGCGGATGAAGGTCTCGTGCTGCTCATTCTTCACACAACACAACGAGCTGGACCCTCCTGCTCAACGTTCCCAGCCCCTGGCGACCAATTCGGAAAGCTTCAGACCGACTGTTTCTTCAGTGCTCGTTTTCGATACTTTCTGTGGGTGGCCTACGGTGATGACGCCGGAGGTTTCTCGGTGCAACATCATGCCGTGCTCAGATCCGAGATAGTCGATCAACTCGGGGTGATGCGAGCTGACAACAGCTTGCGGAACGGTCTCACCCGTGGCGTCGTTGAGGCACATGAGCCACGGTTGAATCTCCCGTAGTGCGACGTAATTCTCAGGCTCGTCAATAAATAAGGTGTATCCTTGATCCCGTACCAAGGTGATCATGCCATACAGTACGATGAGGGCGCGCTGGCCATCGGAGATCTCGTCAAACCGTAGTTTGTATCCATCCCAAGAATTGCCGTCCTCCTGGTCGTTAAACACGATGGTGAAGGAGCGGGCGTCATATCCAACCTGTTCCAGCCGGATGCCATGGAACCCGGCACCTAACACATCGATGAGGTCTTTCGTGAGAGCGTCAGTCAGGTCCGGCCGCTCCTGGTGAGTGTGCCGGTACCAATCAGCGAAGTTGCGGCCGTCTCGTTGCAGCATCGAGACCTCTTCGGTCGAGTCGGTCCGTAGACTTGGGGGGTGGATACTGCACACCAATATCCTGCGCATGTAGTCAAGGAAGCGGGTAAGGCGCCGATTGGCCGGTCCGGGGAATACGCGAGCCAGAGCGGACTCTTTCCAGTCAGCGGTATAGCTCGGACCCTTGGAGATCCCGCGAATTGGATCGTCGCGAAAGAGTTGCACCTCACTCAACACGAACTCGAACAGAGACTGCCCATCGACCGCCAGTGTCTCATGGCGGATGCGGACCAAGCGTGTGTCCTGCTCATGCTCCACCTCAAGTCGGTAGGTATAGTGCTCCGACTGCAACAATACGTCAATCTCAAAGACCTGTAGATTGCGGCGCTGCCACCGAGTGAGTGTCCGAGTCGGGAATGCGTCATGATCGGTAACTTTCGCTTCGCCCGAGAGCAACTGGCGGAGAGCGTACACAGTGTCAAGTACAGAGGTCTTACCGACACCGCTTGGGCCAAACAACAGAGACAATTCTTTCAGCGGAAGTTCGAAATTGACGAGGCACTTGTAATTGTCCACGAATAATCGTTTAATCATTTGCCCCCTCTGTAGCAGCTATTCGTCATCGTCCGAAGTGAATCTGCGGAATCCTGAACAAGGATAGCACAACCCATCGCTCAACATCAGCAGGCGTCGTCGGTGTCGTCGGTGTCTGAGGAAGGCAGGCGGCGGCGCAGGTGGTCGGAGAGGGACTCGCCGGCCGCCAGCTCCAGGTCGGTGGGGGGGACGTAGCGGCGCAGCTCGCCGCGTAACGGCTGAAAGTTCTCGAACTCGGGGGAGATGGTGAGCAGGCGGTCGGCGCTCTCCACGTACACGTAGAGCAGCTCGTTGCCGTCCGCGGTCCGCACGTGCCCGGCGAAGGTGACCTGCTCCCAGGGGTGGCGGTGCGTCTCCTCGCCATACTCGCAGATGGTCACCCCGCCCGCGTCGGCGGCGACGTAGCTGGCGAGCTGCTTGCTGACGAAGCGCACCAGGCGGTAGCCGAAGTAGCCCACCAGCACCAGCGCCACCAGCCCCACCACAATCTGCACCAGCAGCGCCACCAGCACCGCGCCCGCCGCCAACAGCACCGCCAGGGCGATCGGCACCAGCACGCGCGGGTTGGAGCGCACCGTGATCCGCGCTCTCACCGGAACCACGATAAGGGGGCCGTTCGGATCGGTCAATTCATGCTCTTGCCGCAACTTCGTTCGTTGACCGCGGCACGCCACGGCACTACTTTAGGGCAAACCCACACCCCTGCTGCCATGTTCCTGTTCCGGCGCCTCCCGCGGTGCGTGCAGTGCACGGGAGGGCGGGCAGAGGTGGCGAACCGTTGAGAGGCACCAATGAAGCGAGTATGTACGCTCGCGGGAGCGGTGGGTCTGCTCCTGCTACCGGCGTTCCCGGCCCTGGCCCAGGCAGAAGCCGCACCCGGCGGCCGCGACCTGATGTGGGTGACCTGGATCGGCTCCGTGGCGGCACTGCTGTTCGCGCTGATCCTGGCGCTGGGGGTGCTGCGCAAGAGCCCGGGCAATAGCACCATGCAGGACCTCAGCCGCGCCGTGCTGGAGGGGGCGACCGCCTACCTGAAGCAGCAGTACAAGGTCGTGGGCCTGTTCTTCGCGCTGCTGTTCGTGGTGCTGGGGATCATCTCCTACGGCCTGCAGCTGCTGTCGCCGTTCGTGCCCTTCGCCTTCATCACCGGCGGCTTCTTCTCCGCCCTCGCCGGCTACATCGGCATGTCGATTGCGACGCGCGCCAACTCCCGGACCGCCCAGGGCGCCAGCGAGTCGCTGAACGCCGGACTGCGGGTGGCGTTCTCCTCGGGCACCGTAATGGGGATGACGGTGGTCGGGCTCGGCCTGCTCGACATTTCGATCTGGTGGTTCCTGCTGCGCTTCGCGTTCGACGTCCCGGTGGTGGAGATTCCGCCGATCATGATCACCTTCGGCATGGGGGCGTCGCTGCAGGCGCTGTTCGCGCGCCTCGGCGGCGGCATCTTCACCAAGGCCGCGGACGTCGGCGCCGACCTGGTCGGCAAGGTGGAGGCCAACATCCCGGAGGATGACGCCCGCAACCCGGCCACCATCGCCGACAACGTGGGCGACAACGTGGGCGACGTGGCCGGCATGGGCGCCGACCTGTACGAGTCCTACGTCGGCTCGATCATCGCCACCATGGCGCTGGGCGCCATCGCCTCGCTCAATCTGCCGGAGGTGTCCGCCCTGCAGATGATCCAGGTGCCGGTGTCGGTGGCCACCATCGGCGTGCTGTGCTCGATCATCGGCACCGCGGTGGTGCGCACCAAGGGAGATGCGTCGCAGCACGTGCTGCTGCGCGCGCTGCGCAACGGCACCCTGCTCTCCACCGGGCTGATCGCGGTGCTGTCGCTGGTGCTGGTGCTGCTCACCGCCGGGCCCAGCTTCGTCGGCCTGTGGGGGGCGATGATCGTCGGCCTGGTGGCGGGCAACGTCATCGGCTACTTCACCGAGTACTACACCTCCGACAACTACGCGCCGACCAAGGCGCTGGCGGCCGAGGCGCAGACCGGCCCCGCCACCCTGATCATCCAGGGCCACGCCCTGGGGATGCTGTCCACCCTGATCCCCGTGGTCACGGTCGTGGCGGCCACGCTGCTGGCGTTCTTCCTCTCCGGCGGCGCCGAGTTTCCCGGCATCGGCCTGTACGGCATTGGGCTGGCCGCGGTGGGGATGCTCAGCACGCTTGGCATCACCCTCGCCACCGACGCCTACGGGCCGGTGGCCGACAACGCCGGCGGCATCGCCGAGATGGCGGAGCTGGACCCGCAGGTGCGGGAGCGCACCGACGCCCTCGACTCACTCGGCAACACCACCGCCGCCACCGGCAAGGGGTTCGCCATCGGCTCCGCCGCGCTCACCGCCCTGGCGCTGCTGGCCGAGTACCGCAACAAGATCGTCGAGGCGCTGGACACGGTGGCGGTGTCGCAGTTCTTCGAACGGTTCTACGCCGGCATCATCAAGATCACCCGCGATGCGGGCGGTGCGGTGGAGCACGCCGAGATGAGCATCAACCTGATGGATCCCAAGATCCTGATGGGGCTGTTCATCGGTGCGGTGCTGCCGTTCGTGTTCGCCTCGCTGTCGATGAAGGCGGTGGGGCGCGCCGCCGGCGACATGGTCAAGGAGGTGCGGCGCCAGTTCCAGGCCAACCCCGGCATCCTCAAGGGCGAGGTGCGGCCCGACTATGCCTCCTGCGTGGAAATCTCCACCCGCGGCGCGCAGCGCGAGATGGTGGTGCCGTCGGTGCTGGCGGTGGCCGCCCCGATCGTGGTGGGAATCGTGTTCGGCCCCTTCACGGTGATCGCGCTGCTGGCCGGGGCGCTGGCCACCGGCTTCGTGCTGGCGATCATGATGGCCAACGCCGGCGGCGCCTGGGACAACGCCAAGAAGTTCGTGGAGGCCGGCAATTACGGCGGCAAGGGCTCGGAGGCGCACAAGGCGGGGGTGATCGGCGATACCGTCGGCGATCCCTACAAGGACACCTCCGGACCGTCGATCAACATCCTGCTCAAGCTGATGTCGATGGTCTCCATCGTGTTCGTCACCAGCTTCCTGGCCCTCAACAACCTGCTGGTCTCGCTGTTCGTGTAACGGTGGCCGTCAGCAGATAGCCTTCGCCGCGCACCGCGGTGATGGCCACGCCGCTGCCGTCCGCGCCATCGTGGCCAACAGCGTCACCGCCCATGGCGTCATCGTCGCCAGCGGCGATCCGGCACTTGCGGCGCAGCGCGGCCACGTGCACGTCCACGACGCGGCTGGGAGTCGTCGGCAGCCGGCCCCATAGCCGGTAGAACAGGGCGTCGCGGCTGGTGACCCGGCCGGCGTTGTCAAGCAGCATATCCAGCAGCCGCGCCTCGGCCGCCGACAGCGCCACCGCCGCACTGGGGCCGTGCAGCGTGGTGCCTTCCAGCCGCAGGCCGCCGCCGAAGCGGCGCGCCGGCAGCCGAGCCTCAAGCCAGCGGTTCACTCGCAGCTCCAGCTCGGTCAGCGTCCAGGGATCGCGCAGGTAGTCGACACAGCCGCGCAGCAGCGACGCTGCCATACCCTGCTCCGGCCCGTAGGCCAGCACCGGCAGCGCAAGGCGGCCGTCAGGCGCCAGAATCGTGTTGGTGGCGGCTACTGGAAGAATGAACAGGGCGACGTCGCGGCACGGTTCGAACTCTCGGGCCAGCAGCAGGCGAAAGCGGCGGCTCCGGACGCGCCGCACGCGCGCGTCGAGAAACGGGTCCTGGGACACGAACAGGACGCTCGCAAGCGCCGGGGATTCGGTCATCGCGGCGGTTCAGGGACGGGGACCATGCAGTGCCCGGCCGCCTCCGCCGCGAACTCCTACGAGCGGGACTCTCCCGGGGCGCTCTTGTCCTCGATCTGCTTCATCTTCGACTTCAGGTCTTCCAGCAACTGGTCCGCGCTGCCGCCCGCTTCCAGCTCCTTGAACTGCTTCTCCAGGTCGGCGTCGCCGGCATCCAGCTTGGCCAGGTCGTCGGTCGCCTCCGCCTCCGCCTCCGCCTGCTCCACCTTGGAGGCCATGCGGTCGAAGGCGTCGAAGGCGGACGTGTTGCGGGCGGCGCCGATGGTGGCCTGGATGCGTTGCTGCGCTTCCGCCCGCTTGGATCGCGCGATGAGCAGGTTCTTCTTGCGGCTGGCCTCTTCGATCTTCTGCTGCAGGTGGCGCAACGAGTCCTTGAGTTGCTCCACCGAGGCGTGCTGGGCGTCGTACTGCTCCTGGTAGCTGGTGGCGTACTCCGCGTGCTCCTGCTTGCGCACCAGTGCCTGCTTGGCCAGATCGTCCTTGCCGGCGCGCACCGCATCCATGGCCCGCTGCTCCCAGAGTTCGGTGTTGCGGCGCTGCTCGATAAGCTGGCGCTGCAGCCGCTTCTCATCGGCGATGGCGGACGCCACGCTCTTCTTGGATTCGATGAGCTGCTCGTTCATCTCGACGATCAACTGGTTGAGCATCTTCTCGGGATTCTCAGCCTTGGTGATCATGTCGTTGATGTTGGAGCGCACGACGCGCCGGAAGCGGTCAAACAGTCCCATCAGGTGACCTCCTCGCTATATTAACGGTACTTGGCCAGCATCTGGTAGTGCTGTGCCAGGGCGAGTCCGATCGCATCCAGGGTCGCCTGGAACTCCTCGACATCGAGAGTCTCTCCGACCAGGGTGTTGAGCAGGATCACGTCGTCACCCTCGAGCGCGTAGGCGCCGTGAATCATGTCTGACTGATTCAGCCGCAGCAGTTGCTCGAAGAACTGCTCCCGTTCCTTGTCGGGAATGGCCATCACCTTGACCCGGATGATGACCACCGGGTCGGCCAGGATCACCAGGACGTTCTCCAGGCCTTTCTCGTCATCGTTGATGACCCAGGTCTGGTCACCCACCTCCTCGTAGGTGAGCGACAGGGAGAGCAGGTAGCTTTCAATTCTTGCGGAGTCTGCCATCGATAAAATCCGCCCCTAATATACTGCCGCCAGGCGGCGCCGGTCACCGGCGCGGCGCGCCAGGGTCGAGGACGATGTCGCGGGCGTCTATCAGCAGGGGCAGCCGGTCGCCGGTCCGGCGCCGAGCCAGCAGCCGGGCGCGTTCCAGCACGTTGCGCAGCTCGCGCACGTTACCGGGCCAGGTATGATCGGCGAGCCGCTCCAGAGCCGCATCGCTCAACGAAATGCCGGCGCTCGCCACGATCCGCCCGGCACGGCCGGCAGCCTGGCGCAACAGCGCGTGTGCCAGCAGCGGGATGTCGTCGTGGCGCTCGCGCAGCGGCGGCACGTGAATCAGCAGCACCGCCAGCCGATACCAGAGATCAGCCCGCATGGTGCCGGCCGCTACCTGCGCCTCGACGTCGCGGTTGGTGGCGCTGACCACGCGTACGTTGACCGCGACCGGATGCCGGCCGCCGACCCGAGTCACCTCGTGATTCTCCAGCGCTCGCAGCAACTTGACCTGCGTGTCCAGGGGCATTTCCGCCACTTCGTCGAGAAACAGGGTGCCGCCGTCGGCGCGCTCGAAGCATCCGGCACGTGACACGGCGCCGGTGAACGCCCCCGCTGCCGAGCCGAACAGCTCACTCTCCACCAGGGTGTCGGGGATCGCGCCGCAGTTGACGGCGATGAAGGGTGCGGTTGCGCGATGCGACAGTCGATGGATCCCTACGGCGACCAGCTCCTTGCCGGTGCCGCTCTCTCCGGTGACCATGACCGGAGCATCCGAGTCGGCATACACCTCCATCAGCTCGCGCACCTGCAGCAGAGCGGGCGATTCGCCCACCAGTCCGTCCGCCGGCGGAGTCTGGGCTGTCGGCGTTGCGCCGCGCGGTGCTGTTCACGAGCGCGGCGTGCAGGGTGGCGAGCAGGGTGCGCAAATCGTACGGCTTGACCAGGTAGTCGCTGGCACCGGCGCGGATGGCCTCCACCGCCAGGCGCACGTCGCTGTGTCCGGTGAGCATCACTACCGGTGGTCCCAGTGGCGTGGCTCTGACGCGGCGCAGCAACTCCAGGCCGCTGCCGTCCGGCAGCACGAGGTCCAGGAGCACGAGGTCCACGTCGCCGCGGGTGACGACCCGTTCGCCATCGGCCAGCGTGGTGGCGGACACCAGCTCGTACTCCTGCGGCAGCACCAGGTCGAGGGTGTCGTGAGCACGTGGGTCGTCGTCGACGAACAACAGCCGAATCACGATCCCGCCACCTTATACGGCCGCCCCACGGTGGGCAAATGTGCCCTTTGACGTTCGTGACTTCGGGATAGCCTCACGTGCTCAAGTGTAATTCGTTGCAGTTCTGCCGTCGAATTACGATGAGCAGATGACGTTCGTGCTTCGCGGGTGGTCTGCCGCCAGCAACTGGCCTACCGCTGCCAGGGCTGCTACCGCGGCGGTGTCCACCCGCAGCACCGCGGCCTGTAGGGCGACGCCGCGAAAGCCGCAGGCCTGGAACAGCTCCCGTTCGGCAGCGGAGAAGCCGCCTTCCGGCCCCACCGCACAGCGCACCTCGAGTAGTGTCCGCTGCAACGGCAGGTGCCACACCGGCAGCTCTTGCAGCGGCACCGCACCCGGGTGGAACACCAGCTCCAGCGCCGCCGGCGGCCGCTGGTCCAGGTACTGCCGCAGCTCCAGCGGCGGGTCGATGGATGGCGCCACGGCACCGCTCTGCTGCACCGCCTGGCGCGCGATGCGTTGCCAACGTGCGTGCCTGCGAGCCGCGGCCGCGGGCTCGGGCCGGCCTTGGGTGCGCGCGGAGACCACCGGCACGATGGCGGCCACTCCCAACTCGGTAGCCTGACGCACGATGCGGTCCATCAGTGACCACTTGGGAAGCGCCTGGATCAGCGTGAGCCGGCAGGCCGGCAGACTGGAGGCCGGCGCCACCTGCCGCCGGCCGAGGTTGACGCTCAGGGTTCGGTCCGTCACCCGGGTCACGGTGGCCCGGTAACGCGCGCCGGCGCCGTCGACCACGGTGAGCGCTGCACCGACAGCCATTCGCCGCACCCGGACCAGGTAGTGGTAGTCGGCGCCGGCAAGCTCCACCTCGCCGTCGGGGCGTGCGTCGGCGATCAGGAACTGCAGCATCGTTGGAAGCGGCACGCCGCTCCGGGAGCACCGGCGGCGCACCGCACGGCTGGCTCAGGAGGCGGCTGCCGCCGGAGCCAGCAGCTGCTGCGCGTCGTGCGCTGGTACCAGCCCCTGCCGGAGGAGGCTCACCGCCTCCTGCAGGACCAGGTCGAACTGCAGGTCGTACACCGGAGGCGCCGGCATGCGGCGTACCACCTCGTCGCGCACCAGCCGTCGCAGCAGGCGACCGGGAAGCTCCACCCCCGACTCCTGCAACTCCTCGATAAAGGTTTCGGTCTGAGCGGGACCGGGACTCGGGTACTGGCGCACGAACGCTCGCAGGCGGCCACTCTCGAACAGCTCTTCCAGCGCCTCCTTCTCTTCATCCGACTGTTCGGGTTCGGCCAACTCCTGATGCGGCGTCACGCCGACCGCATCGAGGCTGGCGCCACTGGGCGTAAGATAGTGCGACGTGGTCACCTTTACCGCGCGCTGATCGAAGTGGCGTACCTGCTGCACCGATCCCTTGCCGTAGGTCCGCTCGCCGAGCAGGTAGGCGCGTCCGCTCTCGCCCAGCGCTGCCGCCAGGATCTCCGAGGCGGACGCCGAGCCGCGGTCGATCAACACCACGATCGGCAGTTCCGCGTCCACCAGCGTGGTGTGCTGCGAGGCGCGATGGACCTGGTTCTCGGCTTCCACGCGAGACCGGGTGGAGACGATCACCCCCGCGGAGAGAAAGAAGTCAGCCACCTGCACCACCGCGGAGAGCAGCCCTCCGGGATTGCTGCGCAGATCGACGATCAGGCCCCCGGCGCTGCCCAGATGCCGCAGCGCTTCCGTCACCCGTTCCGGTGTGAGCCGCGTGAACTGGCTGATGCGCAGGTAACCGATGGCGTCGTCGATGAGCGCGTGACGTACCGTGATGACTTCGATCATGGCGCGTTCGATGGCCACCTCGAAGGTGACGGTGTCGTGGCGCCGGAAGGTGATCGACACGGAGCTGCCGGGCGCCCCCCGCAGGCGGGAGATGATGTCGCTGACTTCGAACTCCAGGGCCGACTCCCCGTCGATGGCCACGATCAGGTCTCCGGCGCGCACTCCCGCTCGATGCGCCGGCAGCCCCTCGATCGGCGAGATCACCTCCACGCCGCCATCGCGGTGCGCCGCCACGTACATGCCCACGCCGCCGAATTCGCCCCGCGTCAGGTCGGTGATCTCCGGAACCTCGTCGGGACGGATGTACGATGAGTAGGGGTCGTCGAGAGCCTCGAACATGCCGTCCAGGGCGCCTTCTATGAGCAGTTCCGGATCGAGCCTGGTCTCGTCGACGTAGTTCTCCAGGACGAATTCGAACACCTCCGCAAACATTCCGGCGAGTTGGCGCGCTTCTTCCTCATCCTCCTGGGCCAAGGCCTGCGGCGTCACCGACAACAACAGCAGCAGGACCGCCGACAGCAGGGCGGTGCGCGCGCGCCGAGTCCACGGCATGCGCGGCGCAGGGTTCAGGGAAAGAAGCGAGGCGGTCGCTTGCATCTCGGTGCCGTAAGGGAAGTATAGTGCTTGGCGCGGGACAGTGACGATGATTGGTTACGCGGAGTTTCCCACCTGGTTGCGGCCGGAGATCATCCCCGGGTTGCCGATCCGGTGGTATGGGCTGATGTACCTGGTGGCGTTTGCCATCACCTACCGCCTGTTCGTGCACCTGGCGGTGAACCGTGGCGAGTTGCAGACCGACAAGGACACGGCACTCAGCCTGTTCTTCTGGGGAATCGTCGGCGTGCTCCTCGGGGGGCGTCTGTTCTCCGTGCTGATTTACGATCCCACCGGGTTCTATGCGCGCAACCCGTTGCAGATCGTGTTTCCGTTTCAACGCGTGGACGGCGCCCTGCGCTTCATCGGTCTGCAGGGCATGGCCTATCACGGCGGCCTGGTGGGCGCCGTGGTCGCGGTGGTGATCTTCTGCCGCGTGAAGCGTCTGCCGGTGTTGCAGGTGGGGGACCTGCTGGCCGCGAGCGCGCCCCTGGGCTACACCTTCGGGCGCCTGGGCAACTTCATCAACGGCGAGCTCTACGGGCGCGTTACCAGCTCTCCGATCGGGATGATCTTCCCCGCTGCGCCGGGGTATCCGGCGAGCGAACCCTGGGTCCGCCAGTTGGCACAGGAGGCCGGCGTGCCGATCGCCGAGGGCGCGGCGCTGGTCAACCTGCCGCGCTACCCTTCTCAGCTCTTCGAGGCATTCTTCGAGGGCGTGTTCCTGTGGGCGTTGCTGTGGTTCGTGTTCCGCGGGCGGCGCCCGTTCCCCGGGTTCCTGATGTCGTTGTACGTCATCGGCTACGGGGTGGCGCGCTTCGCGGTCGAGTATCTGCGCGAGCCCGACGAGGGAATGGGATTCCCCCTGTCCTTCGCACCGGTCGCCAACCCGGCGCAGTTCAGCCCGTGGAACTTCACCACCGGCCAGCTCCTGAGTGCGGCGATGATCATATGTGGCATGGCAATGCTGATGATATTCGCCAGCCAGCCGTCAGCCGCGCAGCGGCGACCGGGACGGCGATCCGGCAGCGAGGCCGAGCGCAACAACGCGCGGCGCGCGATGCTGCGGCGCATGCGCAAGAAGCTGCGCTGATGGGCGATACTGGGATCGAACCAGTGACTTCTACCGTGTGAAGGTAGCACTCTACCGCTGAGTTAATCGCCCGCGCCGAACCGGACCAGAACGCTACCGCGCCGCTGCCGGACTGTCAACTGTCCGCGATCCGCTCGAAACCGCTCGCCGCGGGCGTGCGGGAGCCGGCAACCGGGCCCGCCTGCCGGCTCTGTGCCGACTCCGGTTGCGCCAAGGTAATGTGCTGCCGCGGATAGAGTTATTCTGGGCAACGTCGGTTGACTTCGAGGCCGCTTGGAGACATCATCGAAACAGCCGAACAACAATATATGATGCGCCACGGTCACTCCATTACGGCGAAGACCATGACAACCGATGCACCGGCAGCGCCGGCTGGCCGGCTTTTTCGCGTCACGCACGGCAGGTACGGCGCAACCGAGCCAGCTCGCGGGACCCGTAGCGCAACCCAGATAGAACTGTTCCGCAAGGCGATCCACATGGCGATCGCCGCGGTGCCCACCATCGCCGCTCTGGATGTGCTGGTGGCCGCGGGCCTGCTCGGCGTGGGCATAATGATCTACATCGCCGCGGAGCAGGCCCGGCTGACCGGGACCCGCGTGGCCGTGATCTCCGACCTGACCCTGCTGGCGCTGCGGGAGCGGGATGGCCGGGGATTCGTGCTCGGTCCGGTGACGCTCGGGCTCGGTGCCATGCTGGCCCTGCTGTTGTACCCGGAGCCGGCGGCTTCGGTGGCCATCTATGCCCTCGCCTTCGGAGACAGCGCCGCCGCCCTCGTGGGAACCGCCTTCGGGCGCATCAAGATCCCGTACACGGGCGGCAAGACCCTGGCCGGCAGTGCGGCCTGCTGTGCGGTGGTGCTGGCGATCACCCTGCGCATGACCGGCGATGTTGCGGCGTCGCTGGCGGTAGCCGTGGCCGCCGCGTTGCTGGAGGCCGCACCCACCCGCGACTACGACAATCTCATGCTGCCGGTCGGCGCCGGGCTCGTGGCTCACTACGTGTTGTAGTGCGGCTTCAGCGCGCCTCGTTTCTCATTGACAGGCGCGGGCGCCCACCGGCAAGGTCACGCCATGGCAGAAATCCGCAACGTCGGCGTTATCACCAGCGGCGGTGATGCCGGCGGATTGAACGGCGTCATCCGCGGCGTAGCCGCAATGTGTCAGCACCTGGGGTTCGGCGCGTACGTCATTCCGAACGGTTATGCCGGCCTTTACAATCTGGTGGACCTACCCCGCCTGGTGCGGCTGGACCGGGACCGGGTGGACCGTATCGACTCGGCGCGCGCCGGCTCCGAGGCCGGTCACTCCCGCGTCAAGATTTCCAGGATCGACGACCCCGACAAGTATGAGCGCATCGGGCGCGGTCTGGCACAGCACGCGATTGATGCATTGGTGATCTCCGGCGGCGACGACACCGGCAGCGTGGTGGTGGACCTGGTGGCGCACGGGATCCGCTGTGTGCACGCGCCCAAGACGATGGATCTCGACCTGCAGACCTACTCGGTGGGTGGCGATTCGGCGGTCAACCGGATCGCACGGATGGTGCAGGACGCCAAGACTACCGGCACTACCCACAATCGCATCATGATCACGGAGGTGTTCGGCCGCTACGCGGGCCACACGGCGCTGCGCGGCGGGGTGGCGGCGGATGCCGACTGCATCCTGCTGCCGGAGGTGCCCGCCGATCTCGACATCGTCTATCGCCACGCCAAGGAACGCCTGTTCCGCCGCGTGCGCGGCAGCGACGTACACGCCGGCACCTATACCATCGTCGTTGCCGAGGGGCTGCGCGACGCCGGCGGCGCGGTGATGACCGACACCAGCGCGGGCGTGGACGCCTTCGGCCACGGCAAGCTGGCCGGTGCCGGCAAGTACGTGCGCTCCGAGCTGGAGCGGCGCATCGCGGCGGACCCCGACACCGGCGCCTACATGCGCGCCACCGGCCAGTTCGTCGCCGGCATCTACGAGGCGCCCGAGGTGCGCGAGCTGACACCCAGCCACCTGGTGCGTTCGGGCGGCTCGACCGCGTACGACGTCAACTTCGGCAAACAGATCGGCGCCGGTGCGGTAGCGCTGCTGGCGGCCGGCATCTCCGGGGTAACGGCAGCCGGCGGCGACCGCGGCGAGGTGCGGTACCTGGCCACGGCGGCGGCCATCGAGCAGTGTCACGTGGCCCCGGAGACGGTGGCATTCCATGAGGCGCTCGGCGTGTGCTTCGGCCGTGAGCCGGCAGACCCCAGCCTGCAGATGCGCGAACTCGGTGCCGTCGAGCAACGCTACCTGTAACGGCAGCAGTCGGCCGCACGGCAGGAGTCGGCCGGTGTGCGAGCCGCGGTGGAACGGCCGGTCAGGGGCCGGTGCGGTCGCGGAGGCCGTAGGAGCGCAGGACAAGGGTCTGCGCCAGGCGATCCGGCAGCAGGCGGCGGACGAAGCGCAGCGCGGGCGCCGCGCTGCCGCAGGCGACGATGGGCGGCGGGCGGCGGGTGGCCAGAACCTGGAGCACGCGCCGCGCCACCGTCTCGGGTGCGGGCGCGGCGGCCATCTTGCGCGCGCGCGCGCCTTCCACCCGGGCATAGCCGGCGCGGTACGCCGGGCCGGCCGCGCCACTGCGCAGCGGTGTGATGCGGGTGGCGATGTCGCCCGGCTCCAGCAGCACCACGGCGACGCCATGGTCCCCCAGCTCGCCCCGCAACGCCAGGCTGTAGGCGCGCAGTGCCCCTTTGGAGGCCGCGTACACGGCGTGGTACGGCACGGGGTACTCGGCGATCAGGGAGCCGATGTTCAGCAGGTGCGCGGGCGCTCCCCCGCGTGCGTGAGTGCGCAATGCCGGCAGCAGGAATTGGATGAGCCGCACCGCCCCCCACAGGTTGACCTCGAACACCTGCCGCGCGCGCGGCACCGGGAACTCCTCCGCGGGTCCGAGCGCACCCACTCCCGCGTTGTTGATCAGCGCCGCCAGGGAGCCGCCGGCGATCTCCACGCAGGCGGCGGCGAAGCGCTCGATGGAACCGCCGTCGGCCAGATCGAGACGCAGGTAGTGAACCGCGCCGCGCTCCGGGCCGGAGCCGCCCGCGGGCGGCTGGCGCACTCCCGCCAGCACCGTGCAGCCGGCCGCGCACAAGGCGCGTGCGGTCGCCGCTCCGATGCCGCGGCTGGCGCCGGTGAGTGCCACGAACCGCTGCTGCTGACCCTTGCCGCCGCTGGTCATCGCTCGCTGCCCCGGTGGCCAATGTACCGCCGCGCGCCCGCCTGTACACGTGGCGCGGGATGGCGTCCCGCAGCATGAGGCGCGGCAAGCGGGACGCCCCGGCGGTGCGGGTCGAGCGCATCCGTGTCGCGTTGCGCGAGGAGTACCCGGACACGCCCTGCCCGCTCGACCATCGCAACGCCTACGAGCTTCTGGTTGCCACCATCCTGTCGGCGCAATGCACCGACGCGCGGGTGAACGTCGTCACGCCGGCGCTGTTTCGCCGCTACCCGGACCCCGCCGCCCTGGCCGGCGCGGACCCCGAGGAACTGCAGCAGTTGATCCGCAGCACCGGATTCTTCCGCAACAAGTCGCGCAACCTGATTGCCTGCGCGCGTGCCATAGGGGACCTCCATCGTGGCCGCGTACCGCCCGCCCTCGAGGACCTGGCGGCGCTGCCCGGAGTCGGGCGCAAGACCGCCAACGTCATGCTGGCGCACTGGTTCGGGGGCCCCGCGGTGGTGGTCGATACCCACTTTCGGCGCGTTGCGCGCCGCCTCGGACTGGCCACCGCTACCGATCCCGACCGGATCGAGGCCCAGATCCGCGCGCTGGTGCCGGCGCAGCACCAGACCGAGCTCTCGGCGGTGGTCAACTATCACGGCCGCCGCTGCTGCAGCGCCCGCCGGCCGCAGTGCGAACGCTGCGTGGTAGCACCACTGTGCCCCTACTACACGAGCCTGACCTAGCTTGCTAAGGCGCAAGCCAGGCCGCACACTGCGCGCAACGGCAATGCAAGCTACTCACGATCCCGGCCGAGACCCGATCGCCGCCCTGCAGGTGAGCAACGACCGCCGAATCCTGCTGCTGGTGATGGACGGTCTGGGCGGCCTGCCGCGCGCACCCGGCGGCCCCACCGAGCTGGAGGCGGCGCGCACTCCGAACCTCGATGCCCTGGCCCGCGATGCGGAGTGCGGGCTGCACCTCCCCGTCGACTACGGCATCGCGCCCGGCTCGGCGCCCGGGCACCTGGCCCTGTTCGGCTACGATCCGCTGCAGTACCCGATCGGCCGCGGCATCGTGGCCGCGCTCGGCATCGGCTTCCCGGTGCGCAGCGGGGATGTCGCCGTGCGCCTGAACTTCGCCACCCGCGACGGTGCCGGGGCGGTAACCGACCGCCGCGCCGGGCGGATCCCCACCGAGCTGTGCGCCGAACTGGCTGCGCGCCTGGACGCGATCGACCTGCCCGGGGTGGAGGTGGCCGTGCGTCCGGTGCGCGACTACCGCGCCGTGGTGGTGTTGCGCGGCGCCGGGCTCAGCGACGCGGTGGCCGACACCGATCCTCAGGTCACCGGTGTCCCGGCCCGTGAGCCGAGCGCCACGGCCCCGGAGGGGAAGCACACCGCCGCCGTGACCGCGGCCTTCGTGGCCCGCGCCCGGGAACTGCTGGCCGCGGCCGCGCCCGCCAACGAGGTGCTGCTGCGCGGCTTCGCGCAGTTGCCCGAGATACCGAGCCTGCAGCAGCGCTTCGGCCTGCGCCCGGTGGCGCTCGCGGTCTACCCCGACTACAAGGGCGTCAGCCGCCTGGTGGGGATGGAGGTGATCGACGACCTGGCCGACCTGGCGGCGCAGGGAAGGGCACTGGCGCAGGCCTGGCCCGACCACGACTACTTCTTCGTGCATCACAAGTACACCGACTCCACCGGTGAGGATGGCGACTTCGACGCCAAGGTGGCGGAAGTCGAGAAGGTGGACGCAGCTCTGCCCGAGCTGCTC
Organism: Spirochaetia bacterium; assembly: GCA_965203905.1. GTDB lineage: Bacteria > Spirochaetota > Spirochaetia > SZUA-6 > Bin103 > Bin103. The sequence continues at coordinate 2,073,733 of CBDBDQ010000005.1, forward strand.
GCCGGCGCTCCCGACGTGGTCATCGTCACCGGCGACCACTCCACGCCGAGCAGCGCCCGTTCGCACACGGCACACCCGGTACCGTTCCTGATCCACGCCGCCGGGGCGCGCGCCGACACGGTGCGCGAGTTCGGGGAGCGCACCTGTTCCGGCGGCGCCTGGGGGGTGGTGCCGGGGCGGGCGTTGCTGGCCATCGCCCTGGGTCACGCCGGCAAGGTGGCGCGCTACGGCGCCTGAGGCCGGTGCCGGCGGCGCCAGCGGCGCCCCCGTGTCGGTCACCGGTGGACTCGAGAACGATGACCTGCTCGCGGCCTACGAGGCATCGCGCCAGCCACGGTTTCGGGTATACGAGCCGCGGCAGCGGGTAGTGGTCCTGGGGGCGGCGGGCAGCGCGGCGGCCGACGTGCATCGGGCGGCCGCCCGCGCGGCCGGCGTGCCGATCCGGCGCCGCCGCGGGGGCGGCGGTACCGTGCTCCTCACCCCCGGCCAGGTGGTGGTGGCGCTGGTGACCGAGGTCGACCATCCCTACCGCAACCGCGCCTACGCCCGCGCCATCAACGACTGGTTCATCGACGCGCTGCGGTGCTGCGGCGTCGGCGGGGTGGAACAGCGCGGGATCTCGGACCTGGCGATCGGCGACCGCAAGATATCGGGCAGCAGCGTGTTCCGCCGCCGCCGGGTGCTGTTCTTTCAGGCCAGCCTGTTGGTGAACAACGACCCCGCGGAGTTCGAGCGCTACCTTGCCTTTCCGGCACGGGTACCGGACTACCGCCGTGGGCGCAGCCATCGCGAGTTCTGCACCACGCTGGCCGCCGCCGGGCATGCGCTCAGCGTGGCGCAGGTGCGCACCGCACTGCAGGCGGTCGTCGCGGAGCGCCTTCCGGGACTGCGTTGATGTGGGCGCGGGCGCTAGGCGGTTTCGGGGCGGTGGTCGTCGCCGCACTGGCCGCCGCCGGCACGGCGTGCAGTCTGCTGGGCGCGCCCGAGCTGCCGTTCACCACCGCGGACGGGGAGGTGGTGGCGCTGCGCGCCCAGCGCCGGCCGCCCGCGCAGGCCGCCGCGGCACGGGAGGCGGGGGTGGCCGTCACCGCCATCGCTCCGCAGCATGGCGTCCTGGCAACCGCGCGGTTCAAGCTGGCCACGCCGGTGCTGCTGCGGCCCGGCGACGCGCTGGCGCTGGAGGTGAGCAGTGAGCTCGAGAGGTTTACCGTCGAGCTGTACGACGCGGCCGACAGCGTGGCGCGCAGCGAACAGGTTCAGGTGGGAGGCAGCGGCGAGCTGCGCTACCGGTTCGCAATCGAGCGGCCGCTGGAGCTGTGGGGCCTGCAGGTGCGCGTCCCGCCGCGGGCGTCCGCCGGGCGCCTGGAGTTACGGGCGGCGGGGGTAACGCAGCGCGAAGGGGCGCTGGTGGTGCGGGCGGGCACCCTGGTTGCCGGCAGCGGCTTCGTGCCGCGCGGCGACGCCCGCTTCGACGGCGCCGCGTTGTGGCCCGTGGACCTGGAGTTGGCGCCGTGGCAGTTCCCGCAGGGCGCCGCGCGGGACGCGAGCGGCGAGCTGCAGTGGCTGTTGGTGGTGGGGCTGCACAACGCGGCCGCCGCCGACTACCGGGAGCTGCGCGTCGTCCTGGAAGCGCCTGCCGCGCGGCGCACGTTCCTGGTCACGCTGCGCTCGGGACGACAGTTGCTCCACCTGCACGGAGGCGAGATCGGCTTCCGGCCGCGGCGCCTGTTGCTGCAGCAGGTGGATCCGGGAACGCCCTACACCGGTCTGATAACGGCCGCCGTGGAGCACCTGCCGCCTGCGCGGCCGGCGCCGGAGCTGGTCGCGCTGCCGGCCGACTTCAGCACGCCATTGCGCCTGGACCGGGCGCGGTGGCGCCGTCCCGAGTTCGAGCTCTACGCCTGGAACGGCGTCCGGGTGCACCAGGGCGCACTGGTGCTGGTGTTCGATACCGCCGACTACGCCACCCAGGCCCGCTTCTTTCGCCGGCTCGCGTTCTACGTGGAGAAGCGCGGCTACCGTGGCCGGCTGCTCGGCGACGGCGAGTTGCAGGGACTGCGCGGCTACAACGCGCACGACTACGCCGCCGCGGACCTGGCACGGTTCTTCAGCGCGGCGCAGGCGGCCGGAATGGCGCTCACCGACGAGGAGTTGCTGCTGCGCGCGGTGGCGCTGACCCACGGCATCATCGAGCCCGACCCGGCCGGCGGCTGGCGTGCGGGCGCGGGTGCCATCCTTTCGATTTCGCAATCCTCCGGCGGCGCGCTGCGCCGCCTGCTGCTGCGGCACGAGGCGCTGCACGGGCTCTATTTCACCCACCCCGGCTACCAGGAGGCGGCGTTGGAGCTGTGGCAGGAGCTGAGTGCCAACGAACGGTTGTACTGGCACCTGCTGCTGGACGCCGTAGGCTACGACATCGAATACGAATGGCTGGTGGTGAACGAGTTCCAGGCCTACCTGCTGCAGCAGGATGTCGCGCGCGTAACCAATCTGCTGGCGCTCTGGGCCGGGCGCCTGCGCGCGCGCCATCCGCAGCACGCGCGCGCCATCGATGCGGTGGCGGCCGACGCCGAACGCTGGCGCGCGCTGCACCGGCGCATGGCCGCGGCGCTGGCCACCACCACCGGGGTGCGCAGCGCGGCCCTCACGCTGCTCCGCGTCGCAGGCGACTGAGCAGCGTGGCACCGCCGGCTCCGGCGGCGACGCCGAGCAGGTTGGCCAGCGCATCCTCCAGTTGCGGCGCCCGTCCGGTAAAGCGCTGCGCCACTTCGATTCCGGCCCCGTAGCAGGTTCCCAGCAGCAGCGCGGCACCGCACCGCCACCAGACGCCCGGCAGCGGCCGGCCCGACGCGTCGCGTGCCGCCACCCCCAGGCTCACGGCGAGCAGCGCGCCCAGCAGCAGGTAGGCGAAGAAGTGCGCGGTGCGGTCGTGCGCCGAGGCCCACCCGGGCACCGTCGGGTAGAGCGACGCCACCAGCACCAGCAGGGCATACAGCAACAGCAGCGCCCGCAGCGGCTGGCGGCGCCGCGGTTCAGCGCTCGGCGCCGGCAACCGTCATCGCGGCCGCCATTGTGGCCGCACCGTTGGCTTCACCGCCGACCTCCGTAACCGGCACCATCCAGCCGTGGCGGTCCTCCAGGGCGCCGTACTGGACTCCCTTGAGGGTGCGCAGGAAGGAGCGGCTCACGGGCCCTATCTCGCCGTCGCCGAATACCTTCTCCCGGTCGTCATGGCGCAACGAGCTGAAGTGGGTCACGCCGGCGGCGGTGCCCGTGCCGAACGCCTCCACGGCGTCGTCGAGCACTTCTTCAACCGACACGGCGCGTTCCTCTACCGCCATACCCTGTTCCTGTGCCAGCTCGATGATGGTGCGGCGGGTTATGCCGGGCAGGATCGTGTCGCCCAGCTCCGGGGTAACCAGGCGGCCGTCGCCGAGCACGAAGAACAGGTTGCAAGAAGAACCCTCCTCGACGTAGCGGTGGTGCTCCGCATCCAGGAACACGCACTCGATGAAGCCGGCCTGCTCCGCCTCCCGCTTGGCCAGGGCGCTGGTCACGTAGTTTGCGCTGCACTTGATCCAGCCGGTGCCGCCGGGGGTGGCGCGCACCCGCGTGGTGGTGACCGCGGGGGAGGTGTCGCCGGCGGCGAAGTAGGAGCCGACGCGGGTGCTGATCACGATGAACCAGGGCGCCCGGCTCAGGTTCACGCCGATGCCGCCCTCCGCCAGGGAGAACGGGCGTACGTACACCGAATGGCCGCTGGCGAAGTCGTCGCGCTCCCAGGCCGGATCGTAGGCGGGCGCGAAGCCGATCGCCTGGTTGCGCGCCACCACCCCCCGCGCCGCGGCCACGAACTGGTCCGCCGGCACGCCGGGCATGTACAGCCCCTCCATCGAGCGCTGCATGCGCACGCCGTTCTCGTGCGGGCGGAACAGCTTCAGCGAGCCGTCCGGCTGCGGGAACGCCTTGAGCCCCTCGAAACAGGCCATCGCGTACTGGGTGCTGTAGTTGACCAGCGGCAGACCCGGGAACTCGTTGCGCTCGCGGTAGAGCTGCTCGCGTTCCGCCTCCGGCAACGCCTCTTCCTCGGCGGGAGTCAGATGCCGTTTCTCGAGGTAGCGCTGGTCCCACGACTCCCCGTCGAACTTGCTGAGGTAGACCCAAGGGTAAATGGAAAGACTGAATTCGGCAGCCATGCGCCTTCACTCCTGGTAGCTCGGCAGCTTCCGGCATCGACCGGCGGCGCTGCCCGCAGGTGTAGTGGACCGATGGTAGCGATCCGCTTCGCCCCCGGTCAACCTGGCATGCCACGCACCCCACCGCGGCTGCGTGGAGCACCGACGCGGCGCTGTTTGGCCGCGGCGCCCTTCCGATGGCACCGTGGCGTCCCCCGCGCCGCCGCCGTCACGTAGTTGTATTTTCCTACAAACATGTAGGAATCCTCTGTTTTTGAGGCACCGAAATGTCAGCTCCATCGGCACTCGGCGTACATGCCTGACGCGATTGCGGTGCCTTCGGGCGCCCCAACGGCGCTTGGCACGGGCGTTGCTTTACTGGGTCCATGACGGCTGTGAAGGCGGGCAGGAGGATTTCTCTCTATCGATGCCACGGTCCGGTGCCGACAATGAGGGAGGATAAGCAGGTCACCGAGGGAAGTACTTGACAGGCGCGCCGAAGGGCGGGCACTGTTGCGCGGCAGCGTTGCGAGGACGGTCCGCGCAGGCGTGGGATAGCCTGTTCAAATCACGGACTTTGGCTGGTGGAAGGGCTGGACAAGCCTTTTGGCTGCTGCTACAGTCGCTGCTTCGGACGGTGACGATCCACACCGGCCGCCGACCGTGGCATGTAAGCTACCGCGTGTGCTTGACATGCTACGCAGCTGCCGGTAAATGATCTGAGGGTTACTGCGTATGCCGGCAGGGAGCTTCTGCCTTGCAGGAGCGTCCGATGCGGGTTACGGTGCCGAGAGGCACATGGACGGTGACGCCCTGAAGGGCTAATCTCGTCCGGCGGTTAACAGTGTTGACAACATCCGATTGCGTGGTGCATTATTGCGCCATCGGATAGCGGGGGCAGGGTTCTGCTAGGCCGTTGGCCAGGCTAAAGGCCCCGTACAAGAGGCCCCGGCAATAAGTGAAGGAGGAAGTGATGAAGAAGATATCACTTCTGCTAGTGGTGCTACTTGCCGCGGGCTCGGCTAGCCTGTATGGGCAAATGATGATCGGAACGGAGTTTACCGTCTCCGGCGACGCAACTGCGACGGTCGGCTACGACATCGACACCGAGCAGTTCGGCTTCAAGAACGAGTCGAATTCCAGCATCAAGCTGGAGTTTGTCCCCGAGCAGTCGGTGAACAACGGCGACATGGTCGACATGTCGGGTTGGCACGGCTACATCGAGCTGAACGACTTCAAGATCGTCATCGACAGCGGGGAAGAGGACTCTCCCGAGTTCCTCACCTCGGCGACGCCCGGAATGGACGACATGATGGCGCCTGCCATTACGACCGAAGTGGACCGTTCCGGCTTGGTGGTCACGGCTCCGACGATCGTCGCCAAGCTGAAGAACGGCCCCTTGTTCCTCAAGATTTTCGATGCACCCGATCAGGTGGCAGACCTCGTCGCGGCGATCGAGGACGACGAGGACGACGACAACACCGCCGAGAGCGACGACCAGCCCAACGATGTTGCGACTGATCTCGACGGTGCCGGTGTGACGCTCGGTTATGACAGCGAGGATCTCGACGTTGCGCTGGGCATCACCTCCGATGAGGCCTACGACGACGACACCGACACTCCCGATGACAACAGCTTTTCCATCAGCGCCGACTTGAGCGTGGATGTCGGTCCCGCGAAGCTGCAGCTGCAGGTGGTGCAGGGCTTGGCTGCCGCCCAGGATATGGACGCCGAGGCCGACGACACCGGGGTTGCGGGCAAGCTGACGACGACCTTCGGCGACGTCGAGCTTTCCGCCGGCGCGGATCTCGTCATGACCGGCGAGACCAACGTTGCGGAAACCCCCGAAAACGAGGCGCTGAATTTCGAGGTCGGCATGAATGCCGGCGTGATGCTGACCGGCAACACGTCGTTCAGCGCGGACTACCTCTACTCGAGCGTGCAGTCGGTCGCCAGTGACGTGGAGGTCGTGCTCGAGGACAAGAGCGGTCTGGTGGACCGGCTCACCTTGGGCCTGACCTGGGGTCTGTTCGACATCAACAACGGCGACGCCGACGGTCCGGCTACCGAGAACAACTCGATGGACATGCAGGTCACGGGCAACCTGGGCTACGATCTGGACGCCATGGGCGGTACGTTGACGCCGAGCGCGGAGTTGACCCTCAGCCAGATCGACGGCGCGGATGCAACCGTCGGGCTGACCGTCAAGGCGGTCCTGGCCAGTGCGGTTCCGGCCACCGAATTCGGCCTGCAGTGGGCGACCGATACCCTGTTCGACGTGGGTGACATGGCTTCCGAGCAGGGCGCCATCTCTGCCTGGGCCAAGATCACTTACGGCTAAGGCGCCAACGACAGGGTCTCGCACCCTCGCTACCAAGGCGGCGCATCCCTCGCGGGGTGCGCCGTTTTTTTTGGTGCCGAGCCGGCGCTTGACCACTTGCATCTGCTTGCGTATCATCCGTTCCATGATGTTGGCTGAAACGAGCCGCCTCTGGTGGTGGGCCTCGGGGTAACCGGGAGCCGCCACGTCTACGGGCGCCACGCGCCCAAGAGCCGCGGGTTCTGGTTGCAGGGAGTGACCAGGGCCGGCGGCTCTTTATTTGCCGATCCGTCCGTGAGCCGCTCCCCCGGCGACCCGCCCCGGCGTACCACTCGATGACGAGGAGCACCATGAGTACGACCACTGCCGGCGCCACGGCTGGGCGCCGCCAACAGGACACGGTCCTGCGCACCATTCCGGGCGAGCGCTTCACCCCATACACGCTGGCGCGCAAGCTGGATGCCAGCGTGCTGCTGGAGTCGGCATCCTTCCACCGCGGCCGGGAGCGGTACAGCATCCTCCTGCTGCAACCCGCGTTCACCGTGTCGGAGCGGCGCGGCGAGGTGATCATGACCCGCGCGGGCAGGCGCTTCCGGCTGCGCAGCAGCGGGCGCGACATCCTCGACGTGCTGCGCTACTTCGCCGATCAGCACGCGGGAGCACAGCACCCGTTCCCGTTTCCGGCCGGTGGCATCGGTTACCTGTCCTACGAGTACGCCGCCCGCTTCGACAGCGTGCGCCTGGAGCCGAAGGCCGATTCGCTCGACCTGCCCGACGCCTGCTTCGTGTTCGGCCACGTGTTCGTGGTGTTCGACCACTATACCGACACCCTCACCCTGCTGGGGGTCAATTACCGTGAGCACCGCATCGACCTGGAACGCGCGCTCGACGAGACCGAGCGGCGCATCGACGACCTGGACTTCAACTTCATGGTCGCACCGCGCTCGCGGCCGGAGGCGGCGGTCGTGGGGAGCGGCGACGAGGGCTGGTACCTGGACGGCGTCGAGTTCCTGCGCGGCGAGATCATCAAGGGCAACCTGTTTCAGGCGGTGCTGTCGCGGCGGCTCGTCATCGAGACGGCGCTGCCGGCGCTGGAGGCGTATCGCAACCTGCGCTCGACCAATCCCTCTCCCTACATGTTCTACCTGGACTACGGCGAGTTCCAGCTCTTCGGCGCGTCGCCGGAGGTGCACGTCAAGGCTTCCACCGGCGGCCGCGCGCTGCTGCGCCCGATTGCCGGCACCCGGCGCCGCGGGGCCGACCATCGCGAGGACCTGGCCCTGCAGGAGGACCTGCTGTCCGACGAGAAGGAGCTGGCCGAGCACCTGATGCTGGTGGACCTGGCGCGCAACGACCTGGGGCGGGTGTCGCAGCCGGGCAGCGTGGAGGTGACCGAGCGCAACGTGATCGAGCACTACTCCCACGTGATGCATATCGTGTCGCAGGTGGAGGGGAACCTGCGGCCGGGACTGGGCGGCATCGACGCGGTACGCGCCACCTTCCCGGCGGGTACGGTGACGGGGGCGCCGAAGATCCGGGCAATGGAGACCCTGGACGCGCTGGAGAGTGAAACCCGCGGCTTCTACGCCGGCATCGTCGCCTACGTGGAGCCGGGCGGATCGCTGGACTCCTGCATCTCGATCCGCTCGGCGGTCAAGAAGGGGGAGCGGCTGGTGCTGCACGCCGGAGCCGGCGTGGTGTACGACTCGGTGCCGAAGCGCGAGTACGAAGAGACGCAGAACAAGCTGCGCGCCCTGGCCGTGGCAGTCGGCGTGGAACTGTAGGAGCGCAGCACCATGTACGTCATCATCGACAACTACGACTCGTTTACCTACAACCTGTTTCAGTACCTGTCGGCGCTCACCGACCGCGAGGTGCGGGTGTTCCGCAACGACCGCGTCACCGTGGCAGAGCTGGAGGAGCTGCAGCCGCGGGGGATCGTGATCTCGCCCGGGCCGGGGGGCCCGGAGGACGCCGGGATCTCGATCGAGGCGGTGCGCCGCTTCGCCGGCCGCGTCCCCCTGTTGGGGGTCTGCCTGGGCCACCAGGTGATCGGCCACGCGTTCGGTGCCAGCATCGTCGGTGCCGGCCGCATCGTGCACGGCAAGACCGACCGCATCAGCCTCGACGGGCGCGGCCTGTTCCGCGGCGTCCCCTCGCCTTCCGTGTTCACCCGCTACCACTCCCTGGTGGTGCAGCGCGACACGCTTCCCAAGGAGTTCGAGGTCACCGCCGACGCACCCGACGGGGAGGTGATGGGAATCCGCCACCGCGAGTGGATCGTGGAGGGCGTGCAGTTCCACCCCGAGTCGATCGCCTCCGACGCCGGCATGCGCGTCCTCGCGAACTTTCTCGACTACCGGCGCGAGCCGTTCCTCTTCCGGCCGCTCCTGGACCGGGTGATGAGCGGCGATCCGCTGACCATGGAGGCCGCCGCCGAGCTGATGGACGAAGTGACCGAGGGCCGGCTGCCGGCGAGTCAGCTCGCCGCCGTGCTGGTGGCCCTGAGCATGAAGGGTTACCGCGCGCAGGAGATAGCCGGCTTCGCGTCGGTGCTGGCGCGCAAGAAGCAGCGCCTCGAGCGCCGCGGCGTGGTAGTCGATACCTGCGGCACCGGCGGCGACGGACTGGCCACGTTCAACATCTCGTCGCTGGCCGCGCTGGTGGTCGCGAGCTGCGGCATGCCGGTGGCCAAGCACGGCAACCGCGGCGTCAGCTCGCCCACCGGCAGCGCCGACTTCTTCGCCGCCCTCGGCATCGACACCGGGCTGACGCCGCACCAGGCCGCCAGCCTGCTGCAGCGGACCGGGTTCGCCTTCCTGTTCGCTCCCACCTACCATGGCGCGATGCGTCACGCCGCGGCGGTGCGCGCCGAGCTGGGGATCAAGACCGTGCTGAACCTGCTCGGGCCGCTGGTCAACCCGGCAGAGGCGGAGTACCAGCTCATCGGGGTGTACGACCGGGCGCTGTGCGAGCCGGTGGCGCGCGCGGCACGGCTCCTCGGCGTGCGCCGCGTCCTCGTGGTCCACGGCGCCGACGGCCAGGATGAGATTTCGGTGACCGGTCCCACCCACATGGTGGAGATCGGCGAAGACGACCAGTGTCAGGAACGAGAGTTCGACCCCGCGAGCTGTGATATCGCGCCCGCCACGCTGGCGGAGCTGAAGGGCGGCAGCGCCGCCGACAACGCCGCAGTGGCGCGCGAGCTGCTGGCCGGCGGAGGTCCGGCGGCGCTGCGCGACGCCGTAGCGCTGAACGCCGGTGCCGCCCTGTACGTGAGTGGAGGGGCGCCTGACATCGCCGCGGGCTACCAGCGGGCCCGCGATGCGCTGGCCGGCGGCGCCGCCGCGGCCAAGCTGGAGCAAGTGACCGGCGCCGTCCGCGCCGTGCGTGATGAGCCGGAGTCGCCCCCTGCCGGCGGCACTGCGGAAGAGGCGGTTCGACCGCGGGTCGCGGCGGCCGCAACAAATGGGGCCGGCGCCGCCGCGCACCGGCCGCGGCTGAGCTGACGGGGGTAGCGGATGGCCTACCTCGAGGAGATAGTGGCCGGGCGGCGGCGGCGGGTACGGGCCGAGGGTCCGGAACTGGGGGAGACGGTGCCGTTGCGGCGGGAGCAGCCTCTGGTGCCGCTGCTGGCGCCCGAGGCAGGCACCGCGCCGCTGCTGGTGTGCGAGATCAAGCGCCGCTCTCCGTCGCGTGGCGCGATCTCCCCCGGGCTGGATGCGGTGGAGCAGGCGCGGCGCTACGAGGCCGCGGGAGTGCGTGCGGTCTCGGTGCTCACCGAGCCGGACCACTTTGGCGGGACGCTGGCGGATCTGATTGCCGTCAAGGCGGCGTTTCCGCAGCTCAGCGTGCTGCGCAAGGACTTCCTGCTAAGCGCGAGCGATCTCGAGGTCTCCTGGCGCGCGGGAGCGGATGCGGTGTTGCTGCTGGCCGCCTGTTTGTCCGCGCGGGAGCTCGCCGCTCTGCACGCACATGCCGTGGCGCTGGGCATGACACCCCTGGTGGAGGTGCATGACGCGGCGGATCTGGCCAAGGCGCGCGCCGTGCGACCGCCGCTGACCGGCATCAACAGCCGCGACCTGACCACCTTCGAGGTGGATACCACGTTGCCGGCGCGGCTGCGGCCGGCGGTCGACTGGCCCACCACGCTGCTATTCGAGTCGGGCATCCACTGCGCCGAGGACGCGGCCTTCGCCCGCGCCGCCGGTTTCGACGGCGTGCTGGTCGGAGAGGCCGTGGTGCGGCGGCCGCAGTTGGTGGCCGAGTTGCGCCAGGTGCTCGCCGCCGCACCTGCCGCGGGTGGGCGGCGCCCGTTCTGGGAGCGGGTGTTCGCGGCCCGCCACGCGCGCCGCGACGGCCAGCTCCCGCTGGTGAAGGTGTGCGGCATCACCAACCGGCAGGACGCCGAGACCGCGGTGGAGCTGGGCGCCGACCTGCTCGGGTTCATCCTGGCGCCGTCGCCGCGGCGGGCACGGCCGGAGGTGATTGCCGAGCTCGCCGACCTGCCGGTAGCCAAGGTCGGCGTGGTGGTGAACGATACCGCCACGGCGCGCCGGTTGCTGGATGAAGGGCTGCTCGACGCGGTGCAGCTGCACGGCGATGAGGGGCCCGAGGAATGCTACGGACTGGCCTTTCCCTACTATAAGGCGCTGCAGGTCAGCGCCCCGGAAGACCTCGACCGGGAGCGTGGCTACCGCTGCCCGCGGGTGCTGCTGGACGCTTTTTCCGCGGCTGTCCGTGGCGGCAGCGGGCGGCGCGTCGATGCCGGTCTGCTGCAGCGGCGTGCCGCGGCGCTGCCGGCGGCTCCGCCGTTGTGGCTGGCCGGTGGCATCGGCCCCGACAACGTGGCAGCGATCGTGGAAACGCACCGGCCCGAGCTGGTCGATGCCTCCAGCGGCCTGGAGGCCGCCCCGGGTCGCAAGGACCCCGACAAACTACGGGCGTTCTTCCGCCAACTCCCCGCGGACGGCGCCACCGTACGGAGCACCGCATGATGAGCTACCAGGATTACTTCGGCCAGTTCGGCGGCCGCTACGCCGCCGAGGTGTTGCGCACGCCGCTCGACGAGCTGGAGGCCGCCTACCGCGCCGCCATCGCCGATCCGGAATTCCTCGCCGAGTTGGATCGGGTGGCACGTACCTACACCGGACGTCCCACGCCGCTGATGCATGCCGCCAACCTCAGCGCGGAGTGCGGCGGCGCCCAGATCCACGTCAAGCTGGAGGGGCTAGCCAACACCGGCGCCCACAAGATCAACCACGTGGTCGGCCAGTGCCTGCTGGCCCGGCGCATGGGCAAGCGCCGCATCATCGCCGAGACCGGAGCCGGGCAACACGGACTGGCCACGGCCGCCATGTGCGCCAAGCTGGGGCTGCCGTGCCGCGTCTACATGGGCGAGGTGGACATGCGGCGGCAGAAGCCCAACGTGTTCTGGATGGAGCTGTTCGGCGCCGAGGTGGTGCAGGTGGACAGCGGCTCGCGCACCCTCAAGGACGCGGTCAACGAGGCGCTGCGGGACTGGGCCGGCTCGTTTGCCGACACCCACTACCTGATCGGGTCGGCGCTGGGACCTTCGCCCTATCCCGCGATGGTGCGCGAGTTTCAGGCGGTGGTGGGCCGCGAGGTGGGAAGCCAGTGTGCGGCCGCCGGTTTCCAGCCGACGGCGCTGATTGCCTGTGTCGGCGGCGGCTCCAACTCGCTGGGCATGTTCGCCCCGTACCTGGAGGCGGCGACCCCGGAGCTGATCGGGGTGGAAGCCGGCGGCCGCGGCCTGCAGCCGGGGGATCACGCCTCGCGCATGAGCGGCCACGGGCGTCCGGCCATCGCCCATGGCTACAAGTCCCTGTTCCTGACTACCGACGACGGCCAGATCGCCGATACCCACTCGGTATCCGCCGGCCTCGACTACCCGGGGGTCGGCCCGCAGCTCGCCGAGCTGGGCCGCAGCGGGCGGGTGCGGTTCACCACCGCCTCCGACGCCGACGCGCTGGCGGCGGTGCAGCGGTTCGCCCGCCACGAAGGCATCGTGATGGCCCTGGAGTCGGCCCACGCCGGCGCCGTGGCACTGCAGGAGGCGCGCCGCAGGCCGGCACAGGAGCACCTGGTGGTGAACATGTCGGGGCGTGGCGACAAGGACCTGTTCATCCTGGCGCGGGAGCTGGACCGCGACCGCTGGCGTGAGTTCCTGGAGCGGGAGGCCGCTTCTCTCGCCGCCACGCCGGGGGCGCCGTCATGAGCGCGCCGCGCATCATGGCCCACCTGGTGGCGTCGTTCCCCGATTGGGAGGCGTCGCTGGAGGCGGGCAAGGGGCTGGTGGATGGCGGCGCGGCGTTCCTGGAGGTGCAGTTTCCGTTCAGCGACCCCACCGCCGACGGGCCCCACATCCAGGTGGCCTGCGACCTGGCGCTGCAGGCGGGCTTCACGCGCGAGCGCGGGTTTGCCCTGGTCGCGGCGCTCCGGGACTATACCGAGGTCCCGATTGCGGTGATGAGCTACGCCAATCCGATCTTCCAGAACGGCGTCGCCGGCTTCGTGCAGCGGTGCCGGGACGCCGGCGCCAACGCCGTGATCGCTCCCGACCTGCCGCCCGACTACGACGAGGGCCTGTACGCGGCCGGAGCTGAGGCCGGCATCGACGTGATTCCGGTGGTAGTGCCCACCACCCTGCCGGACCGGCTGCGCATGATCGTCGCCGGCGCGCGCACCGAATGGGTGTACGCGGCGTTGCGCAAGGGCATCACCGGCAGCTACACCGAGATCGGGGAGGACAATCTGGCCTTCCTGCGGGAGATACGCGCGCTCGGCGGCGAGCCGCTGGCCGGCTTCGGCATTCGCGACCGCGCCCAGGTCGATGCCCTGGCCCCGCACGTGGCCTACGTGGTGGTCGGCACCTGGTTCGTGCAGTTGCTGCGGCGCCACCCGGACGCGGCGCCACGGCCGCTGATGGCAGATGCCCTGGCTGCGCTGTTGGCTTCCTAAAAGCGCGTGCCAGTCAGTATATTGACAGTGGCGCGCCCCGCTACTACTTCCAAGGAGACACCGATAATGTCAGCCGAAGTGACAATCAGCCAGGACAACTTTACCGACGAGGTGGTCCAGTCGCAGGTCCCCGTAGTGGTCGACTTCTGGGCCGAATGGTGCATGCCGTGCAAGATGATTGCCCCGGTCCTGGAGCAGATCTCGCAGGACTACGCCGGCAAGCTGAAGGTGGCCAAGGTCAACGTCGACGACAACGGCGAGATCGCGCAGAAGTTCAACATCGTCAGCATCCCCACCCTGCTGCTGTTCAAGGATGGCGAAGTGGTCGGCCAGCAGGTGGGGGCGGTCCCGCGCGAGACCATCGAAGGGATGTTCAAGGCCTACGTGTAGCTACTTTGGCCCGCACTCGCGCCACACCGGACCACGGCGCGCCGACCTGCTCGCCCGGCTCGGCTTCACCACCATGCCGGTCGTGGGCGGCAAGGCGGTGACCAGAGAAAAGCGGTGGAGCTTGCCCCGCAGCAAGGGGTGTGGCAACTGTTTGACGGCAGGCCGGTAGCCCCGGACGCGGCCGGCGAACGCGGATAGCGCTCCGAAACCGCCGCCTCGCGGCGTCGCTTTCGGAGCCTGCAGCTAACCGTGAACCTCGTCGCTGTTGACGCTGCCGAAGCTCGCCTTGCGGGTGGGTACCGTGTGCCAGTCGGCGGCGCGGTCGGTGTCGGTAGCGGAGCTGTCCCGGTTCAATGAGCGCGTGGAGGTGGTGGCGGCAGAACTGATCGCGTCTTCCGGAGCGATCAGTTCGCCGGCGAACTTCCAGCCGCCCAGTTCTGCGAGACGGTCGGCGCGCAGCATGGTCGCCTTGCTGCCGAATCCGCGGTAGCGCTCATCCGAGTCCGAGGTCCGGTTGCTGTAGAGCACGCCGTCGAGGAGCGCGCCGCCGGGTGCGACGTGGACGGTCAGTACGCCGTTCTTCCCCGACAGGCCGGTGCCCTCCTGCATCCAGAAGTCCCACACTCCCGGCAGTGCCAGTGCATGGTCCGACTGATCGGGGTCGGCGTGCTCGTCCTCGCCCAGACCGTGGGCGGTGGCGTGAATTACCACGTAGTCGCCGGTGGCCACCTCGACCGCCGGCAGTACCACGTGGTCGCGGTAACTGTCGGCACTGCCGTCGTACACGGTCACGCCGCCGAGGTTGCCGTCGCGGGTGACGTACAGCTCGATCGCGTCCGGCTTTTTCTTGGATCCCTGGGTGGTGAACTCGTTGATCACCAGGCCGGGCGGCCGCGGGTTGTAACCCCAGAAACGAGCCACGAAGGTGGTGCTGTTGCCGCGCTCGTCGCGCACCGTGGTGTGCAGCGTATAGCTGCGGCCGGCAGTCAGCGGCGTCGCCACGGTGATCACCACCTCCTCGCCCGAGCCGACCTCGGTCACCGTAAGGTCGGGCTCGACGGTCACCGCTTCCGGCGCCATCGTGACCGGCTCGTCGAAGCGCGCGATGACGGTGGTGGCGGAGGTAACCGTAATCCCGTTGAACACCGGTGGCAGGAGATCGACATCCTCCACCAGCGCATGGCCGACCGGCTCGCAGCCCAGGAAGCCCCATGCCGCCAGAGCCAGGGAGAAGACTCGCACCCCGCGTGCGGTCCGGTATGAAAGGGGTCGCATACCCCTGTCAACGGCGCACCGTCCGGCACGCTTTCGGGCGCGGGACTACTGCGTTTCCGAGGCGGCCGCCACCGGGTCCAGCTCGGTGATGACTCGCAGTGCCAGAACGCGGGGGCCGGCTGGGTATTCGGCCGCGACCGGCTGTTCGTAACTGCGCACGAGTGCGCGCAGCAGCCGGAGCGCGGTCTCGTCGTCGCCCATCTTGTGGTACAGGAATGCGGTCTCGTACTCGGCCCAGAGCAGGCGCGCCATCTGCGGTGGAGAAGGATTGTCCGCAAACCGCTCGCGGAACGCGGCATACCACCGCAGCGCGAGTCCGTAGTCGTGCTGTGCGGTTGCTTCCTGCGCCCTCTGGAAGTACTCCGCGGGGGTAAGGCCCTCCGCCCGTTCGGGCGAGGCGGTGACGCAGCCTGCGAGCACCACGGCACCGACCAGGATCGCGGCCGCGTATGCGCGCGCCGACGCGGGAACCATGCGCTGTTTCATCGTCCCTCCTTCCCGGGCGCCGATTGGCATCAGCTTCCTGTCCCGGAGTGACCGTGCTGACTCAGGTAGGGCCGCAGGGGCTCGGTGACCATATAGTACCGGTTCGATGCGTTCCACAGGGTAAAGCCGGTGCCGCCCGCGGTGCGGTTGCCCTCCAGCTGCAGTCTCAGGTAACGGCCGTACTCCTCCTCTTCCATGCGCAGCTCGCCGCCGATGAGGAAGGCCTGGACGTAGGGGCGGATGTAGCTCCGTCCCTGCACCAGTTGGCGCGCGCGGCGCACCCCCTTCTCGTAGATGTCGTGGGCCCGTTCCAGATAGCTGCGGTCGCTCAGAAAGTCGTTCGGGAAGTGCGACGGATAGAACATGGGACTGATGACGTCGACGTACTCCGACAGGACTTCGATGTTCTGGCCGATCCAGTTGCCGCTGCGATACCAGGAGTTGAATCCAAACAGGTCGGTGCTGATTGGCACTCGCACCTGCTCCCGGGCCATGGCCAGGAACGACTCGATGGCGTCGATCTTGGTCATTCCGGGACGCCGGTGGCGGTATCCGGCACGCTCGACCGGACCGTCGGAGGGGAAGCGAATGTAGTCGAACTGAATCTCGTCCACCCCGCGCCCCGCTACCTCGGCGGCCACTGCAACGTTGTATTCCCAGACCTCGGCCGCGTGAGGATCGACCCAGAACTCGCGCTGCTCCGTGGCCGGCTCCGGGTCGGGGGCGGTGTCCTTGGCCGTGCCGTCGGTGTCGGCGGCACCGCCCTCCTCCGTCGCGGTGGCTCGCGCCGGCGCCACCGGGACGAGATGGCGCCAGGGAGCGTCCTGTTCCCGGTCCCAGACCGCCAGACGATGGTCCTGCCACCGGTACAGGAACCGGTCCTTGAACACCACCAGCCGCGCTATGACGTAGATGCCCGCGGCGTGCGCCTCAGCCACCAGCTCGTCCAGCCTGATGGGCCCATGTACCGCGCCCAACTCGTGGGCCAGCGCCAGCTCCGAATCGTAGGTCAGGTAACCGCTGTCGTCCTTGAGGTCGACCACGAACGAGTTGAGGCCGTGCTGCTGCAGGAACTCCAGGAACTCCGGCAGCCGCGCCGCCGCGCTCCACGCGCTCAGGTAGATTCCGTGGCGTTGCGCGGCGTGGGCCAGCGGGCGGCGCGTGGAAACGTGTTGTGTAATGACGACGCGCGCCGACGGGGTAGCCGCGGGCTCCGGGTCCTCCGGTGACGTCGTGACCGGCTGCTCCGGTTCCCGTGCTGGCGGTGCCACCGGGCGCTCGGGCTTCGGCGCCGGCGTGGCTGCCGACTGCACCGGCTCCGGCTCCGGCGTTGGCGTTGCGACCGGGCGCTCGGACTCCGGACGTGGCGCAGCGGGTATACCGGGAGCCAGCTCGGAGTGGGGTCGGTCCCGTGAACCGGCGGCGTGGGCTGCGGGCAGCTCGCCCTGCTGCGGCCCGGCATCGGGCGCACCGGACGCCGCCTGCACGCTGCGCCGGTCCTGTTGCGTGCCGGCGTCCATCGCGGCCGCGCTGCGTTGCGGCGCCGGTACCGGTTCTCGCACACCTGCGGTTGTCCAGGTGCCGTCGGCGGTGAGCCACCACCGCGAGTCGCGGGTACCCGTCTCCAGGACCCACCCATCCGCCGCCGGCACGTAGGCCAGGTGCGTGGCAGTCGGCGCCGGGAGCGGGAATTGCCGCCACCAGTCCGCGTCCGCGGCGTCGCGCGGCGCGTGCCGGTCGGGATTGACGAAGACTCCGCCGTCGAAGCCCGCCAGCACGGCGATCGCGTCCGGCAAGGCCGGATCGTAGCTGAGTGCCGCCACCTCCTCGTAGTAGAGGGCGTCATGGGTGAGGAAGCGCACCGCGGAGGAGAGATGTTGCCAGTTGGCGCCGCGATCGGTGGTCTCGTATACCCCGTTGAACGAGGTGCCGAGCAGCAGGCCGTCGGCGTGATGCGGCGACGGCGCCACGCTGGTGAAGTAGGCATTGGGGCGTATCGGCGCGGCGATGGGGATCGCCTGCCACGACCCGCCGCCGTCCTCGCTCAGGTACAGGCCGCGGGCGGTGGTGGCGGCCACCCGCAATGGATTGCGCGGGTCGACCCCGAGGGCGGTGATGAAGCGGAATTCCGGCGGATGTGGGAACGGATGGACCACGCGGTAGGGCAGGCCCGCGTTGCGCGGTTCCCAGGTGCGTCCCCCGTCCAGGGACGCGAACACGCCGGCGCGGCGGGTGCGAGCGTAATCCCGGTCCCCTGCCGGCACCAACTGCTCGATATCCTGGCCCCACACGGCGGCCACGGTGCCGGCACCCAGGAGCAGTGCCCACAGCCAGCGCCGGCTCGCGGGCCATCTACGAACGGTCGGCGTCACTCGTCAGCGCGGATGTGGGCGATGATGCGGTCGGCAAATTCGCTGGTGGCAACCTGCGTGGCGTCTTCCATCAGGCGCGCGAAGTCGTAGGTAACGTAGCGCTCGCCGATGGTGCGGGTCAGGGCGCCGTCGATCAGGCGCGCCGCTTCGTTCCAACCGAGGTACTCGAACAGCATCACACCGGACAGGATGACCGACGACGGATTGATCACGTTCTTGCCCGCGTACTTGGGTGCCGTGCCGTGGGTCGCCTCGAAGATGGCATGACCGGTCCGGTAGTTGATGTTGGCGCCGGGAGCGATGCCGATGCCGCCTACCTGCGCTGCCAGCGCGTCGGAGATGTAGTCACCGTTCAGGTTCATTGTGGCTACCACGTCGAACTCCGCCGGGCGGGTGAGAACCTGCTGCAGGAAGATGTCGGCGATGGTGTCCTTGATCAGGACCTTGCCGGGAGGAATCTCGCCGTCGACCTGGTCCCAAGTGAGCGTATGCTCCGGGAAGTGCTCGGCGGCCACCTGGTAGCCCCACTCGCGGAATGCCCCCTCGGTGAACTTCTGGATGTTGCCCTTGTGGACCAGGGTCACACTGTGGCGCCGGTGCTCGATGGCGTACTCGATCGCCGCCCGCACCAGGCGTTCCGTACCCGTGCGGCTGATCGGCTTGATGCCGATGCCGGAGTCGGCGCGCACCGACCAGCCCAGCTCCTGCTGCAGAAACTGCAGCAGCTTGTCGGCCTCGGGGCTGCCGGCCGCCACCTCGAATCCGGCGTAGACATCCTCGGTGTTCTCCCGAAACACCACCATGTCCACCCGTTCCGGCGTCCGCACCGGCGACGGTACGCCGGGGTAGTACTTCACCGGCCGCAGGCACACGTACAGGTCGAGCCGCTGCCGCAGGGCCACGTTGAGACTGCGGATGCCGCCACCCACCGGCGTGGTGAGCGGACCCTTGATGCCCACCAGGTGATCGCGAAACGCGTCTTCGGTCGCCTCCGGCAGCCAGCTGCCGGTGCGGTCGAACGCCTTCTGGCCGGCCAGTACCTCGACCCACTCCACGCCGCGCCGGGTGCCGTACGCCTGGGTCACGGCGGCAGCGAATACCCGCACCGCCGCGGCCCAGATATCGGGTCCGGTGCCGTCCCCTTCGATGAACGGGATGAGGGGGCGGTCGGGGACCTGCAGCCCCGCACTGGTCATGGTTATGTAATGGCCCACGCGTCCTCCACTTGACGTCTCCTGACGCTGGCCAGAGTGTAGCCGCGCGCCTGCCGCCGCTCAACCGACCGCGGTGCTGCGGCGCGGCTCGGGAGGCAGCATGTGTGCCCGCCAGCGCGTCCTGGAAGCGGCGCCGCGTCAAGGTTTGTGTTAATCTCGCGCTGATCCAGGTCCGGAGGCAAACGTGCTGAAAAAGTTCGAGGTTCCCAGCGAGATCGCGGTGCGGGTGACGCTCGCGGACGTCCGCCGTACCACCGAGGAGCTGCTGCAGGCGGTCGGCATGCCGGAGGCCGGCGCGCGGCAGACCGCAGACGTGCTCATGTACGCCGACCTGCGGGGCATCGACACCCATGGTGTCAGCAACATGCTGCGCGGCTACCTCCGGTCTCTCGCGAGCGGCGCCATGAATCCGACTCCGCGGTGGCGCATGGTGCGCGACAACAAGGCCACCTGCGTGATCGACGGCGACGGCGGACATGGGATGGTGGTGTCCCCGGCAGCGATGAGCGAGGCGATCAGGCGCGCTGCCGAGTTCGGCATCGGCTCGGTGTCGGTGACCAACTGCCGCCATCTCGGCCCCTGTTCCTACTACGCCGAGATGGCCCTGGAGCACCGTATGCTGGGCCAGGTGACGACCACCGGCGGCGTAGGCATGGTCCCGACCTTCGGTACCCGGCCGCTGCTCGGGCTCAACGCCATGGCGTTCGCGGCGCCGACCCGGCGCAACCCTCCCTTCGTGTACGACGCATCCCCGAGCGTGGTGGCGGGCAACAAGCTGGCCCTGGCGCGGCGTCTGGGGCAGACCGTGCTGCCGGGATGGATCACCGACGAGCACGGCAACCCGATCATGGAGGAGGTTCCGATACCGGAGAAGTACATGCTGCTGCCCCTCGGCTCGACCCGCGAGGGCGGATCGCAGAAGGGCTATGCCCTGTCGGTCATCGGCGAGATCCTGACCAGTGTGCTGGGCGGCGCCGGCGCGGGTCCCAGACGCCGCTCCGGCTCCGTCCATCATTTCCTGGCATACGACATTGCGAGCTTCTCGGAGCCGGAGGAGTTCATGGCCGATCTGGACCGGTACCTGACTGACCTGCTTGAGTGCCCCACGGTCTCCGGCACCGGCAGGGTGCTCTACTCGGGGTATCCCGAGGCTCGTACCGAGGCGGAACGGCGCGAGAACGGGATCCCGTACCACCCGGAGGTGATCGAGTGGTTCAGAACCGCCACCACCGAGCACGGAGTCGCCTGGCGATTGACATGAGAAGATGCGTCGCAGTTCGTGCTTCGCGAACCTCGTCCGGCGCCGGTAACCGGCTGCGAGTGTGAGCGACGGTGCGGGCGGGGCTTGACGAGGCTGTTTCGGCCGTGCTAGCAAGGCCCGCGATGCAACGACGAGCTCTCTACCTCAGCTTGGCAGTATTGCTGGCCGGCGTGAGCCCGGCCTGCGCCCAGTCCGACGAGCGCGATACCCTGCTCGGGGTCAACCTCGCCGGGCCTCTGTTCGGGGTTTACAGTGGATCCTTCCAGCAGCTTCTCCAGAACGATCTGAGCATCTTCGTACGCGCGGCGTACTTCGCTCCCGAATGGAGCGTGGTGTATCGCGATCTCGTGCCCGAGGACTGGACCTACTGGGCGGTCGATGGCGAGGTCGGTGCCAATTACTACCCGCAGGATATTGCTCCCAGCGGATTTTATGCGGGGGTGGGACTGGCCCCCAGCTACCTCTTTCTTCGAGACCAGGATGGCAACGAGGCGGCGGGCCTGCGCCTGGGAATGGTAACCCAGGTCGGCTACCAGTTCGTGTGGGGCCCGATCGCGGTGGGACCGCGAGCCAGCATGGGGTACCATTGGGTGTTGGCCGAGCTTTCCGCTCTGGAAGACGCCGATGTACAGAACGAGAACGGCATAAAGGGCGTCGTTTCCGGGTTTTGGCTTGGAGCAGGTCTCGACCTCTCGGTAGCCTTCTAACCCCGAGCGGGTCTTGCGATCGTCGCTGCACAGTGCTGCACGAGGCAGAGCACGGAGGGTACTACAATCCGATCACGCGGAATCGGTGCGGCACGGCCACCGCATTGCTGGTCCTCGTCGCGGGCGCGACGCTTCTCGGATGTGCCGGGGATTATCCTGAATACCGGATCGGGAACCGCCAATACGATCGCCAGATTTCCGAGCTGCTCGCATTGCTGGAGCAGGAGACCGGTGGTGCGGAACGGCGCTTCATGATCGTACAGGAGATTTCCAAGGTGCTGCGCGCCGCTGGAGCGCCGCGGCGTCAACTGCTGTTTCTCACCACCTACGTCGAGACCCATCCTACGGACCTCTACAACGCCTTCTACCTGATGTCCGTGGCGGAGGGATATCGGGAAATGGACTCGGCTCCGCTGGCGGCACACTACTACGAGCGCACGCTCAACTATCCGGATGCCCTGGTCCGGGGGCGCTCGATTCACTTGGCGGCCCTCACCGAGCTGATAGCGCTGGAGCGCGATTCCCAGCGCCTGGTGGAGCTGTACAAGCAACTGATAGGCCGCTTTCGCGATGCCATAGATCCCGGTCGCAGCCACTTCTTTCTGGCCCGCTCCTATGAGGCACTCGGAGAATGGGAGCAGGCGGTCCAGGCCTACCGGGTGTATCTGCAGCACGCGACCACCGACATCCCGGGATTCCCCAACGTGCACCGCGAGGTCCTCGACAAGGTGAACTTCCACTTCTCCGACAAGAGCTGGGTGATGCAGGATCTGGATTCGCTGGTAGCGGAGATAAAGGGTGCCATCAGCCGCCGCGATCAGCGTGCACTGCGCCGGTTGCGTTCCCAGTCCGGCTTCTTCACCATGTCGTGGGAGCAGCAGGTAGCTGACGAGAGTGCCGCGCGGGTGTTCGACCTGTCGGCGTTCCCGCTGTCGCGGGTCCGGTTCGACGACCAGTTGGACCCCGACTCCAACGCCGGTGAGGCGTTTCTGCGGACCACCGGCTGGTCGCACCGGGTCAAGACCTGGTACCTGTACTTCCGCCGCATCGACTTCAAGGCAGACCCCGAAATCGATGGTCGCTGGGAGTGGGCGGGGATATTTTTCGGCGAGAAACTATGACGGTGCGCCGTGCAGGCAGTCTTACCATACGTGAACTTGGCGCGCATCCCGGCGCGTCACCGGTGCCGGCGGTGCCGTGCCGCGGGCGCAGCCCCACCGTAGTGCGCGCGACGCCGCGGTGGCGCGCCATGGCGGTGGCGACGCTGCTGGCGGCAGCAGCGCTGCCGGCGCCTGCACAGCACCTCCTGGACATCGTACCTGCATCCCTGACCATTCCCGACCAACCTCGCGTGGCATATTGGGCCGACAGCTACGGCAGCGCCGCGCTGCGGTCGTGGATGCAGAAGGTCCTGCTGCGAACCGCTTTCTACGCCGATCACATTCTGCAGCAGCTGGAGGAGCGCGGCATGCCGGCGGAGCTGGTGTTCCTGCCGGCGATCGAGTCCGATTACGACGGCTGGGCCACCTCGCCGGCCGGCGCAGTCGGCCTGTGGCAGCTGATGCGCGGCACGGCACAGCTCTACGGGCTGGTCACCGACGAAATGATCGACGAACGGCGCGACTTCTGGAAGGCTACCGACGTGGCCCTGCGCATCCTGGAGGCCAACCGTCGCGAACTGGGCAGTTGGGAGCTGGCTCTGGCGGCCTACAACGCCGGGAAGGGCCGTGTGCGCCGCGACGTGCGCAACGGGGGCACCAGTGACTTCTGGGAGTTGCGCCGCAACGGCCTGCTGCCGCGCGAGACCAGGGACTTCGTGCCGCGCTTCTACGGTCTGGTGCTGGCGCTGCGCCGCTACGCCGCCAGCGACTCGCCGGCGGTGGACGATCTCTACCGCTGGCGGCGGGTGACGGTGCCCGATGGCGTCGATCTGCACCAGCTCGGCGCGCTCAGCGGCGTGGCGAGCGAGGTCCTGGAACGGGCCAACGCCGAGCTGAACTTCGGCCTGGCTCCCGCCGGTGGGGAAAGCGATCCGTACCTGCTGAAGGTTCCGGTAGACTCTTATGAAGAGCTGACCGCCGTGCTGGAGGATCCTTCCATCACGCTGGTGCGGTTGCACCGGCACGTCATTCGCAGCGGCGACACATTGTCCGAGCTGGCCGCGGCGTTCGAGGTCAGCGTGCCCCTGATTCGCCGCTTCAATACCCGCGTGAATCCGCGCCGGATGCAGATCGGGGTGGGGCTGTTCATTCCGTTGCTGGGCGACTTGGATCCCACCACCGTACGGTTTCCCGAGTTGGGCGATCCCCGCCCCTTCGAGTTCGACTACCGGGTGGTGGCCGGCGATTCGCTGTGGCGCATCGCGCGCCTGCATGAGACCACCGTGGAGGCGCTTGCCGCCGCCAACAGGCTGCCCCCGAGCGCTGTGCTGCAGCCGGGCCAGATCCTGCAGGTGCCGGACCGACTGAGCGATCCGGGACGCTTCGAGTTCGACTACCGGGTGGTGGCCGGCGATTCGCTGTGGCGCATCGCACGCCTGCATGACACCACCGTGGAGGCGCTTGCCGCCGCCAATGGGCTGCGGCCGAGCGCCGTGCTGCATCCGGGCCAGATCCTGCAGGTGCCGCACCGCGCGCTGCCGCCCACCGTCGCGTCGCGGGCGTGAGGCTGCTAGGGCTCGCCAGGATCGGAGGAGTCGCCGGCGCCTGTGCGCTGCTGCTCGCCGCCTGCGGGCAGGCAGCGCGCGGCTCTGGCGTGGTGCTGTGGAGTGTTGCCGGTGCACCGCCCACGGGAGCCGTCATCCACATCATCGAGGAGTCCTCCATCGAGGACCGCTACCTGGTTCTCAGCGCCGGCGCTGATCGGGATGAGGAACCGGTAGCGGTGGAGCGCTGGCGCGTGCGGGTGTATCCCGACACCGAACAGGCGACCGCATTCGCCGCGCGCTACGCGCCCTTCACCGACAGCTATGGGTACGCCGTTCGCAGCGGTCTCCCGGTACGCGCCGAGGCCTCGGCCACCGCTGACATCGTCTACAAGCTGCGCGAGGGGCAGGTGACCAAGGTGTTGGAGCGAGGCGCACAGCCGGAGCGGGTCGGAGCGTACGAGAACTACTGGTACCAGGTGCTCACCGAAGATGGCGTCGCGGGGTATACCTTCGGGGAGTTCCTCCCGGTGTTCCAGACCAGCGGCGACCCGCATGCGGAAGCCGCCCGGCTGCGCGCCGACGATCCCACGCTCGAGCACCTGTTGGCCACGGTGTGGCGTCCCGATTACTTCCGCGCCATGCTGATCACCGGCCGTTACGACCTGCGCCGGTTTCGGGCCGAGTACGGCCTGTTCCCCGATCCCGTAGCGCGGGTGTTCCGCCTGGTCACGGAGACCGGCACCCGGGAGTTTCGCTACCGCACCGTGGAGCGGGTCGGTGAGGGCCGCTACGTGTTCCATCTGGAGGATGACGCCAGTCAGGCGCGCTTCACCGTGCACAGCTCGCACCGGGTGTCCATGTCCTACAGCGCCGCGGGACGCCAGGTGACGCGGGTGTTCGTGCAACTGTCGCGCGACGTCGCGGCGTCGATCGTCGCGGAGCAGGAGCGCCGCGACCGCCTCTACCGCGGCCTGGTGGAGCGCGGTGCGGTGTTGCACAGCAGCGGCTACGGCACCATCGAGCTGGGGCCGGAGCGCCGCTTTCGCTGGCAGCGGTTCCTGGCCCTGGTCCCGGAGCTGCTGCCGCCGGGACTGCGGGGCACGGGCCGCGTGGACTTTCGCTACGCGCCGGCACCGGAGCTGGGCGGCGGCTACGATACCGTCATCAGCTTCCTGTTCGACGGCGACGAGCCGGCAGCGGCGGCCGGCAGTACCGGAGGCCCTGCTCCGGCCGCTTCGCCACCCGTCTCCGAGGAGGGCGGTACCGCCACCGAGGAGCAGCCTGACGGTCCCGCTGCCGCAGCGGATTCGGCGCGGCTGCCGGCGGCCCGAGCGCCGGGAGCCGCGGGCACAGGGGCCGATACCGACGCCGGCGCGGCGCCCGGCGACTCCGTGGACTCGGTGGCCGACGCCGCCGCCCCGGCCGCCGCCCCGGCCGCCGAGCCACCACCCGTCGAGCCACCACCCGTCGAGCCGGCGGCGGAACTCACGCTGCTGGCGGAATACGACCACAACGGCATCCGCCTCACCCCGGCGGAGCCCGATCCGGTCACCCTGCTCGTGACCCACGTCAGCCGCTCCCCGGTGGTGATGTACTTCTCGTTCGTGGCGGCCGGCGGCTCAGCAGCGGACGATGGCTGATGCTACAATCGCGGCGCAGCGGGCATGGTGACACTCAGCGAAATCTCGGTGACCTACGGCGAGCAGGTGGTGCTGGAGGACGTCAGTCTGACCGTCGACCGTGGTGCCCGCATCGCGTTGTGCGGGCCAACGGCAGTGGCAAGTCCACCCTGATGCGGATCATCGCCGGGCATGGCAGCGCCGACCGCGGGCGCGTCATCGCACGGCGTGACGTCAGCATCGCCTACCTGGTGCAGTCCGGAGTGGAGCATAGCGGTCACACGCTCCACGAGGAGCTGTCCCTGGCGTTCACCCACGAGCTCGCCGCCGAACGGGAGCTGCGCCAGGTGGAGGAACAGATGGCTGCCACGGACGACGCAGTGCAGCTTGATCGGCTGTTGCAGCGCTATGCGCAGCTCACCGAGCGGGTGAGTCCCGATGGTGCCGCCGAGCGCGCCGCCCGTCTCGACCGGGTAAGCAGGGGCCTGGGGTTCGGTCCGCGCGACGCGGACAAGGAGACCAGCACCTTCTCCTCTGGCTGGCAGATGCGCATCGCCCTGGCCAAGCTGCTGCTGCAGGGATCTGATCTGATGCTACTCGACGAGCCATCCAACTACCTCGACCTGGACGCGCGCCAATGGCTGGAGGGATATCTGCGTTCCTATCGCGGTGGGTTCCTGCTGGTGGCCCATGACCGGATGTTGCTGGATCGTACCTGCGACCGGGTGGCGGAGATCTATCGCGGCAAGCTGCGTACCTGGCCCGGCAGCTTCTCCGAATACCTGCAACGCCGCGCGGCCGAGCTGGAGCAGATGGCCGCCGCCTACGAACGCCAGCAGGAGGACATTGCGCGCATGGAGGCGTTCGTACGCAAGTTCCGAGCCAACTCCTCCAAGGCGCGCCTGGTGCAGAGCCGCGTCAAGCAGCTCGAGCGCATGCCGCGACTGGAGCCACCCCCGGTGCAGTCGCACATCACGTTCAGCTTTCCGCCGGCGCCAAAGGGCGGGCGGCGCGCCCTCGGAGTGTCGGGACTGAGTCTCTCCTACGGCTCGCAGCAGGTAATCCGCGATCTGGATCTGGAGCTGGACCGCGGCGACCGCCTGGCCCTGGTAGGCGACAACGGCGTCGGCAAGTCCACCCTGATGCGCGCCCTGGCCGGGGCCATGCCGGTTCCGGCGGGACAGGTGATACTGGGCACCGGAGTCACGGTGGGCTATTACGCGCAGGACCGCGCCGAGCAGCTGACCGGCAGTCGCAGCGTGCTGGAGGAGATGGAGGCGGTGGCGCCCACCGAGATGGTTCCGCGCCTCAGAAACCTGCTCGGCGCCTTCCTGTTCAGCGGCGACGACGTGTTCAAGTCGCTCGGCGTGCTCAGCGGCGGCGAGCGCAGCCGCGTGGCGCTGGTACGGCTGCTGCTGGAGCCCGCCAACCTGCTGCTGCTCGACGAGCCCACCAGCCACCTCGACCTGAGCGCCATCAGCGTCCTCACCCAGGCGCTGCGGGGCTTTGCCGGGACCCTGGTGTTCGCCTCTCACGATGAGTACTTCATCGCCCAGCTCGCCACCAGGGTGCTGGAGGTGACGCGCGATCGGGTGTGGCTCTATCATGGCGGCTGGGACTACTATCAGTGGAAACGGGCCGCGGTTGCTGCTGATGGGGCGCTACTGGAGCGGGCACCGGGCGCGACCGGGCTGGCGGCGGATCCGGCGCCGGCGCAACGGCAGCGGCGCGACGGCGGCCGCCGTCGTGCCGGGCGCGAGCGGGGCCAGCGTTCGCCCGAGGCCCTGCAGCGGCGCCAGCAGGCGTTGCTCGACGAGCTCGACCGGTTGCAGCAGACCGAGCGCCGGCTGCAAGATCAGCTCAGCGATCCCGCGGTCTATACTGACGGCAGCCGGGTGCGGGACCTGAAGCGCCGGCTCCGCGACAACGGCAACGCGCAGCAGGCAACCACGGTGGCCTGGGAGGAGGTAGAACGGACCCTGCAGGGGACCGGACACACGGCACGATGAATCCGTTCAAGGCGTACGACATCCGCGGCACCTATGGACCCGAGATCGACGACACCCTGGCATTCCGGGTGGGGCGCGCCTTTGCCCGCTTCACCGGTGGCGTGGACCTGCTGGGAGCAAGCGACGCCCGCATCCACTCGGCCGAGTTGCTGCGCGCCTTCGGCGCCGGCGCCGCCACTGCGGGCAGCACGGTGCACGACGCCGGCTGTACCAGCACCCCGGCGCTGCACTACCTGCAGATGGAGCGCGGTTACGGTGCCGGCGTGATGGCTACCGCGTCGCACAATCCGCCGCAGTACCACGGCTTCAAGCTCTACGACGGCAGCGGCGGCTCGGTGGGTTACGCCAAGGGCCTGCGCGAGATCGAGGCCGCGGTGGCCGGAGACAGCAGTCTGCCGCCCGCGTCACCGCCGCCGCTGCCGGCGTTGCCGGCAACCGCGCTGGACGCCTACGTGGAGTTCGCCACCGCCCACGTACGGCCCGAGGTGCGCGGCATGAAGGTGGTGCTGGACGCCTCCAACGGCTCCTCCGGCGCGCTGCTGCAGGCGGCATCGGCGCGCCTGGGGCTGGACGCCACCGTCCTCAACGCCACCCCCGACGGCTCGTTTCCCGCGCACCTGCCCAACCCGCTGGAGCCGGACAGCCAGCGCCAGGTGGCGGCCGCGGTGCCGCGGACCGGAGCGGTGCTGGGCGCCGTGCTGGATGGGGACGGCGACCGCATCCTGTTCTTCGACGAGACCGGGCGGCCGCTGGAGAGCTACTTCGCGGGCGCCCTCATCGCCGGTGCGCTGCTGGAGCGGCATCCCGGCGCCGCCATCGTCTACGACCTGGTGTCCTCGCGGGTGTTCCCGGAAGCGATCGCGGCCGCCGGCGGCATCCCGGTCAAGGCGCGCGTCGGATACAGCTTTCTCTACGACGAGATGGTCCGCACCCGCGCTCGGTACGGCAACGAGACCTCGGGCCATCTCTACTTCCGGGTGAGCGATTCCTTCTACACCGAGTCTGCGATCTACGGGCTCGGCGTGCTGCTCAACCTGCTGCTGCAGCGCGGGCGGCCGTTGTCGGAGCTGGCAGCGCCGCTGCGTGCCCGCTACGTGCAGCAGGAGGAGGTGAACATCCGCATCGAGGGATTGGATCCCAAGGCGGCGCTGCAGCGGGTGCGGGCGGCATTTGCCGACGGCCGGCAGGAAGAGCTGGATGGGGTGAGCGTGAGCTACGACCGCTTCTGGTTCAATCTGCGCTCCAGCAACACCGAGCCGCTGCTGCGGCTGCGCCTGGAGGCGGTCGATGAAGAGGCGGTCGCGAAAGCCACCGCCCGCATCCTGGAGCTGGTTGGAGGGAAGTGATGAGAATCCGTTACAACGCGCCCGCGGTACTCTCCTACGCGCTGCTCAGCGTGGCGGTGCTGGTGGCGGACCTGTTCGCCAACGGCCAGGTTTCGCGGCTCTACTTCGCGGTGCCGCCGACCTTCGACGGACAGTCGCTGCTGAGCTACTTTCAGGTGTTCTCCCACATCGCCGGTCACCACGACTGGACCCACCTGGTGGCCAACTTCTCGCTGATCCTGCTGATCGGGCCGATCCTGGAGGAGAAGTACCACTCGGGACCGTTGCTGATGATGATGCTGGTCACCGCGCTGGTTACCGGGGTGATCAACATCCTGTTCCTCGATACCGGCCTGATGGGCGCGAGCGGCGTGGTGTTCATGATGATCCTGCTCAGCTCCTTCACCAACATCGCCAGCGGCGAGATCCCCCTCACCTTCATCCTGGTGGTGGTGGTCTACCTCGCACGCGAGGTGATCGGTGCGTTCTCGGAAGACAGCGTGGCCCAGTTCGCGCACATCGCCGGCGGCGTCTGCGGCAGCCTGTTCGGATTCCTGTTCCAGCGCCAGCCCAAGGGCCGTTCCAGGGCGGAAGCGTAACCATGGAGCACGACCCCGCGGCATCCCTGTCACGCAGCCTCAGCAGCGCCAGCGCCCGCTTCCGGGAGCTGGAACGCGCCATCGCCGACCCCGCGCTGTTCAAGGATCAGCGCCGCGCCCGCGAGCTGATGCAGGAGCACGCGGCGCTGGGCCCCATCGTGAGTGGTCAGCAGCGGCTGCAGGAGCTGGATCGGGAGATCACGGAGACCACCGGGCTGCTGGAGGACACCAGCGACGAGCTGGTGGAGCTGGCCCGCGAGGAGTTGGACCGGCTGCAGGACGAGCGCGGCAAGCTGGTGGAGGAGCTGCGGTTGTCCCTCATTCCCAAGGACCCGCGTGATCGCAAGAACGTCATCATGGAGATCCGCGCCGGCACCGGCGGCGACGAGGCGACCCTGTTCGCCGCGGACCTCTACCGCATGTACAGCAAGTATGCCGATCTGCAGGGCTGGAAGCTGGAGATCCTCTCCAGCCACGGCACCGAGGTGGGCGGCTTCAAGGAGCTGATCTACTCCATTGCGGGGACCGAGGTATTCGCCCACCTGCGCTACGAGAGCGGCGGACACCGGGTGCAGCGGGTGCCGGTCACCGAGTCCAGCGGCCGCATCCATACCTCCGCGGTGACCGTGGCGGTGCTGCCGGAGGCGGAGGAGGCCGACATTGAGATAAAGCCCGAAGAGCTGCGCATCGACGTGTTCCGCTCTTCCGGGCCCGGCGGCCAGAGCGTGAACACCACCGACTCGGCGGTACGCATCACCCATCAGCCCACCGGTGTGGTGGTGACCTGTCAGGACGAGAAGTCGCAGCACAAGAACAAGGCCAAGGCGATGCGGGTGTTGCGGGCCCGGCTGCTGGAAGCGGAGGAGGAGCGGGCGGAACGTGAGCGTGCCGAGTTCCGCCGCAGCCAGATCGGTTCCGGCGACCGCTCCGAACGCATCCGCACCTACAACTTTCCCCAGAACCGGGTCACCGATCATCGGGTGAACCTGACGCTGTACAAGCTGGAGGAGGTGATGCTCGGCAACCTGGAACCGGTCATCGACGCGCTGCAGGCGAGTGAGCGCAACGCCTACCTGCAGTCGGAGGCGTCCTGATGGCCGCGGCCGGCGCGGCGGCCGGCGCCGCTGCCCTGACGCCGCCGCGGGAGCTGGTGCCGGATGCGCCGCTCACCGTGCGCGCCGCGCTGGGCGCGGCAAGTGCACGACTGCAGGCCCGCGGCATGGCCACCCCGTGGCTGGATGCCACGGTGTTGCTGGCCCACGCCCTCGGCGTATCCAAGGAATGGCTGTTCGCGGCCTATCCGGAGCCCCTGCCCGAGGTTGCCCGGCTCCGCTTCGAGCGGTTGCTGGCACGCCGCGAGGCGGGCGAGCCGGTGGCTTACCTGCGCGGCTACAAGGAGTTCTACGGCCGGCCCTTCATCGTG
This sequence comes from Spirochaetia bacterium, assembly GCA_965203905.1. Lineage (GTDB taxonomy): Bacteria > Spirochaetota > Spirochaetia > SZUA-6 > Bin103 > Bin103. The sequence continues at coordinate 2,104,536 of CBDBDQ010000005.1, forward strand.
GACCGGCGCGTATTGATCCCGCGGCCGGAGACCGAGCTGCTGGTGGAGGCGTTGTTGACGTGCGGCGACGCGCTCGCGGCCGAGCGCGGGTCGGTGGCGCTGCACGACGTCGGGACCGGATCGGGAGCGATTGCGGTTACCGTCCAGCTCGAGCGCCCCGCATGGCGGGTGAGCGGCTCCGACCTGTCGTCGCCGGCCGTGCTCGCCGCGCTGCGCAACCGCGACGGCCTGGGCGCCGGCCACCTGCGGCTGCGGGTGTGCGACCTGCTGCCGCCGGCGCCGGCACGCTGGGATCTGATCGCAGCCAACCCGCCCTACCTGACCAGTGCGGAGGTCGCGGACCTGCGCCGCCGGGGCTGGCCGGAGCCGGCGCTCGCGCTCGACGGCGGTGACGACGGCCTCGGTCCGAGTCGCCGCCTGATCGCGGCGGCACGAGGGCGCCTGCGGCCGGGCGGCGCACTGATCGTGGAAACGGGTGCCGAGCGGGCCGCCGCGCTGGCGCGTTGCCTGGAGCGCCACGGCTTCGCCCCGCCGGAGTTGCGGCGCGACCTGGGAGGCCTGCCGCGGGTACTGATCGCGCGCCGGAGAGCGCCGTGAGCGCGCCGCGCTCCAACGGCGCCGCCGCGGCAACCGGTACCAGGGCCCGGCGCGGTTCCGCGGCCGGCGGCAATGCCGCGGTAGCGGTCCGCGACAGCGGTCCGCATGCCGGCTACCCGCGGGTGACGCAGGCGTCACGGCGGCTCGTGAACCGCTTCTGCGAGCGCCTCGAGGCGCTCGCGGAAGAGTACGACGAAGCGTCGTACGACGAGGCCGCGCGGCGCAAGATCGTTGCCGCGGCGCGCTGGGCCAACGCCCGCCACTCGGGCCAGTTCCGCGCCAGCGGAGATCCCTTCATCATCCACCCCCTGGAAGTGGCGTCCATCCTGCTGGAGACCCGTCTCGACACCGCGACGCTGATCGCGGCGCTGCTGCACGACGTGGTGGAGGACACCGGGTCCACCGTGGACGAGATCACCGACACCTTCGGCGAGGAGGTCGCCGGCCTGGTCCAGGGAGTCACCAAGATCTCCATCATCAAGGGGCAGAGCCATTGGGCGCGGGCCGCGGAGTCGATCCGCAAGATGCTGTTCGCGATGGTGCGCGACGTGCGCGTGATCCTCATCAAGCTGGCCGACAAGCTCCACAACATGCGCACGCTGGAGTTCGTCAACCCCGAGGACCGCACCCGTATCGCGCACGAGTGCATGGACATCTACTGTCCCCTGGCGGGACGGCTGGGCCTCTACCGGATCCGCACCGAGCTGGAGGACCTGGCGATGAAGTACCTTTATCCGCGGGCCTACGAGCAGCTCAAGGAGTTCGTGGCGGCGACCCGCGCCGAGCGCGACGCCTACCTGCGGGACATCACCGAGCAGCTCTCCGCCGCGGCACGGGAAGCCGGCGTGCGGCTGCGGGTGGAGAGCCGCGCCAAGCACTTCTACTCGATCTACCAGAAGATGAAGGATCGCGGCCACTCCGCCGGGGAGATCCACGATCTGCTGGGCGTGCGCATCATCTGTGCCTCCACCGGGGAGTGCTACGAGATTCTGGGCCTGGTTCACCGCCTGTGGCTGCCGATCGAGGGGCGCTTCAAGGACTACATCGCGATGCCCAAGTCCAACCGCTACCAGAGCCTGCACACCACGGTGATGGGCCCGCGCGGGACCACCATCGAAATCCAGATCCGCAGCGACCAGATGCACGAGACCGCCGAGAACGGCATCGCCGCCCACTGGCTGTACAAGTCGCGCCGCACCGGGGACGCGGACGCGCTCGCCGGACAGCTCTCGATCATCCACAAGCTGCGCGACTGGCAGGGGGCGCAGGCGGCGTCCAGCGAGTTCCTCGACGAGATCAAGCGTGAGCTGTTGCGCGACTCGATCTACGTGTTCACCCCGAAGGGGGACATCATCGAGCTGCCGCGCGGTTCCACGCCGATCGACTTCGCCTACCACATCCACACCGAGGTCGGGAACCACTGTCAGGCGGCCAAGGCCAACGGCAGCATCGTGCCGTTGAGCGCGGAGCTCAAGAACACGCAGGTGATACAGATCATCACCAGCACCCGCGCCCACCCCCACGTCGGCTGGCTGCGCTCGGTCAAGACCTCCCGCGCACGCTCCAAGATCCGCCACTGGCTGACCCAGGAGAACCCCGACCTGATCATCCAGCGCAACATCGTGGCGCAGCCGGCACAGCAGACCCAGACGCCGGCCCCTGCCCGGCACCGGCGGCGCGCCGCGGAGGAGCGTACCGACCAGGAGCCGCGCAGCGACGACGACGCGGCCTGGCGGGTGGGATTGCGCGACGGCAACGACGCCGGCCTGCTGATCCGGCTGGCGCGCTGTTGCCGGCCCAGTCCCGCCGACGAGATCGTCGGCTACATCTCACGCGGCCAGGGCATCACCGTACACCGGGCCAGTTGCGCCAATGTGCGCAACATCCGCGACTTCAACGAGCGTGGCGTGGAGGTGGCCTGGGAAATGCCGGCACCGCGGCAGAACTACAGTTTCACCGTCGCCGCCGAACCCGACGCCCGGCTCTACTCGGAGATCGAGCGCATCATCCACGAGGACGGCGGCACCCTGGTGTCCGGCAACCTCGACACCGACAGCCAGGCGCACGTGACCGGACGCTTCACCGTGGCGGTGAAGAGCAAGCGCGACTACGGGCGCGTGATCAAGCATCTGAAGAGCCTGAAGGCGGTGAAATCCCTGCACCGCGAATCGGGCCCATGACGCAGACCATGAACGACGACCGTACCGGTACCTTGACACGGATTTACCTCGAAGGATTCACCGCATTCGAGCGCTTGGAGCTGGATCTCAATGCCGGCATCAACGTGTTCCTGGGATCCAACGGAACCGGTAAGACGCATCTCTTGAAAGTAGCTTACACTGCTTGTGAACTTACCAGAGTGAGTCCCGAAACGATGACTGAAACGTACGTTCATGACAAGCTGCGACGAGTGTTTCTTCCGTCCGGTGACTCCGTGGGACGTTTGATCAGGTATCCAACCGACGACCCTGTCGCGATCATGGAAGTCTGTCAGGAGGAGCGTAAGGTTCGCGTTCCTATTTTCGTTAGTGGAGAACGGTTCCGGTCCGTTGATGACGTTGGCTGGTCGGGCAATACCATCCGGAGCGTGTTCGTTCCCGCTCAGGAGATGCTCTCGCACGGGCCGGGATTTCGTTCACTTTATGCCTACCGCGAGATACACTTCGAGGAGGTCTATAACGACATTCTCGACCGTGCGTATCTACCACCGCTACGGCAACCTCTGGATGGCGCACGCCAGCTTGTTCTGAAGGAACTGGAGAACGTGCTTGGCGGCAGGATAGTCGTTGAGAACGAAGAGTTCTTTCTCAAAAAAGAGCATCGCGAAGTGGAGTTCAACCTACTGGCGGAGGGCCTGCGAAAGCTCGGTCTTCTTTGGCTGCTGGTGGGCAACGGAACACTACCAGATGGATCGGTGCTATGCTGGGATGAGCCCGAGGCCAATCTCAACCCGAAACTTGTCTCCGTGGTCGTCAAGGTCCTGTTACAGCTTCAAAGGCAGGGTGTACAGATTCTGATCGCTACCCACGACTACGCAGTTCTGAAGGAGCTGGAGCTGCTCAAGGACGAAAACGACGACGTTTGCTTCCATGCGTTGTATCACGACGCCAACGGCGAATTGATGTGCGAGTCCGCAGCGCGTCCGTTTGAGCTCGCGCACAGTCCGATTGCCGAAGCATTCACGTCGCTCTACGACCGCGAGATCGAACGTTCGCTGGGCCGCCGATGACGACCCTCGAAGAAGGAGCACTTCGCTTCGCATTTGGCGATCCATGGCGCGCCGAGCGGCTCGGAAGGGAGACCGACACGGCGTGGAAGCGCAACTACGTATCGGACTGCAACGTGGTCCCGGTCGCGGACTTCGGTAAAGCACTTCCGGGCTGTTCGGCCCGCCGTATCGCGTAGTGCAGTTCTATGCCAGTCGCCAAGCCGTTCGCCGGCAGGCGTCCTCCTGCGCGCCGCCGTTCGGACCCGATGGGTCGACCGTGCGCGGGCAGGGGCGCGGTCAGCGCAGCCAGCCGTGGGCGAGGTACCACCGCGCGGTGCGCCGTACCCCGTCTCGGGTGCTGACGCGGGGCTGATAGCCGAGTTCGGCTTGGATGCGGCGGCTGGCGAGGACCCAGGCCGGTTGCGCGATCTCGCGCAGCTTGTCGCGGCTGAGCAGCAGGTCGCGGCGCAGCAGGCGGCCGGCCGCGGCCAGCGGCATCCCGGCCACGGCCAGAGCTGCCTGAGGCACCGGCAGCCGCCAGGTGGGGCGGCCGTAGGCGGCGGCGATCCACCGCGCCACCTCGCTCATGGTCACCACGCCGCGGTCGGCGACGTGGTAGACACGCTGCCCGGCGTGCTGCGGCCGTTCCAGCGCCAGCAGCAGCGCATCCACCAGGTTGCCGACGTACACCATGCTGAGGCGGCCGGCAGGCACCAGCTCCGGGCGTACCCCGGCCCGCACCAGGCGAAAGTAGGCGAAGATGTCCCGGTCCCCCGGACCGTACACGGCCGGCGGGCGGATGACGGTGATCGGCAGCTCGGGATGGCGGTGGCGGATCCGCTCGGCGGCCAGCTTGCTGCGGCCGTAGGCGGTTACCGGGGCCGGCGCATCCTCTTCGCGCCGCGGCCGGCCCCGGCTGGAGGGACCAACGGCCGCCTGGCTGCTGACCAGGATGAGCTGTCCGACCGCGGGATTGGCCCGGGCCAGAGCCGCGCACAGCGCCGCGGTGCCGCCGCGGTTGACGCGGTACAGTTCCCGCGGCGTCCACGACCGGGTCAGCCCGGCGAGGTGCACCACGGCGTCGCAGTCGCATACCAGCCGCTCCAGGGCGGCGCCATCGCCCAGATCCGCCGCCAGCACCGGCTCCACCTCGACCGGGAGCAGCGAGCGGTCGCTTGCCGGCCGCAACAGGCAGCGCACCCGATCGCCGCGCGCGGCGAGGGCGGCTACCAGGTGCGCACCAATGAACCCGCTGCCCCCGGTGACCGCTACCCGCACCGGCGCCGTCCGTAGTGCGGGCGCAATCGCCGGCTCGCTTGCCGATTGCTCGGCAAGCTCGTAGGCTGCGGTCCGTGGCGGCTACCTCTGCCATTGAAGGCGACGCGATCACGGTGGCACCGGTGCGCAGCGCTGCCGACCGGCGCCGCTTCATGCGCTTTCCGTGGTCGGTGTACCGCGGCAACTCGGCGTGGGTGCCGCCGCTGCTCTCGGACTTCAAGAAAAAGCTCGACACCGAACGCAATCCGTTCTATCGGCATGCTGAAATCCAGCCCTTCCTGGCCTATCACAACGGCGCGGTCGTGGGAACCGTCGCCGCCGTCATCGACCACGAGTTCAACAGCTTCCACGACGAGCGCACCGGCTTCTTCGGTTTTTTCGAGGCCGAGGATCTCGTCGTGGTGGCGCGCGCGCTGCTGGACACGGCCGGCGCGTGGTTGAAGGCGCGCGGCATGACCCACCTGCGCGGGCCGGTCAACCCGTCCACGGCGGAGTCTATGGGCACGCTGCTCGATGCCTACGATCTCCCCCCCGCCATCCTCATGGCCTACAACCCCTCCTACTATCCGCGCCTGCTGGAGGCCGCGGGGCTGACCAAGGCCAAGGATCTGGTGGCGCTGTACATGGACTCGCGCGAGACGCCGGTGCCGCCGCGGGCGGCGCGGCTGGCGGAGCTGGTGCGGCGCCGCCACAACGTCACCATCCGCAGCGCGGACCTGCGCCAGCTCGACCGCGAGATGAAGCTGCTCAAGCTGATCTACAACGACGCCTGGACCAGGAACTGGGGGTTCGTGCCGTGGAGCGACGAAGAGATCGAATACAGTGCCGCGGACCTGAAGATGGTGATCGATCCCGACCTGGTGTTCTTCGCCTTCGTCGACGGCGAGCCGGCGGGATTCTCGCTGGCGCTGCCCGACTTCCACCAGGTGCTGCGGCGCATCAACGGCCGCCTGTTTCCCGTCGGCGTGCTCAAGGTGCTGTGGTACCGGCGCCGGATCGACCTGTTGCGGGTGGTCATGGCCGGAATCCGCCACCGGTACCGCAACCTGGCCCTGGATGCCGTGTTCTACTACGAGACCTATACCCGCGGCGTTGCCAAGGGCTATTGGCACGGCGAGTTCTCCTGGGTGCTGGAGGACAACCACGCGATGCGCAACACCCTGGAAAAGATGGGCGCCCGGGTCTACAAGCGCTACCGCATCTACGAGCGCACGCTGTAGCGCGCGGGCGGGTCAGCTGCGCCCGGCAGCCGAGTCGTTCAGCACGGCGAGCGCGGCGCCGTCCGGCGCCAGATCAACGGTAACCACGCCGCGCAGGCGCGCGCCGGCGAGCAGCAGGTCGGTGATGCGGTCGGCCACCTCGCGCTGAAACAGGCGTCCCAGGGGGCGCGCGCCGTAGCGGGGGTCGTAGCCGCGTTCGGCCAGCCAGCGGTGGGCGGCCTCGGTGAGCTGCACCGTGGCGCGGCCGCCGGGGCCGCCCCGGGCGCGCAGCTTGGCGTTGAGCTGCCGCAGGTGGGCGGCCACGATGCGGCGCATGCTGTCGGGCTGCAGCGGCCGGAAGGTGACGATGGCGTCCAGGCGGTTGATGAACTCGGGCCGGAACAGCCGCTTCACGGCGGCCTCTGCGGCAGAGGTCGGCACCGGCATTGCGTCGTGCTCGAAGCCGATGTGGGCGGCGCTCATCTCTTCCCCGCCGGCGTTCGAGGTCATCGCCAGCACCGTGTGGTGGAAGTCGGCGCGGCGCCCGTTGCCGTCGGTGAGGGAGGCGTGGTCCATGATCTGCAGCAGCAGGTCGAACACGTCTGGATGGGCCTTCTCGATCTCGTCCAGCAGCACCACGGAGTAGGGTGCCTTGATCACGGCATCGGTCAGGTAGCCGCCCTCCTCGTAGCCGACGTAGCCGGGCGGCGCGCCGATCAGCCGCGACACGGTGTGCTTCTCCTGGTACTCGCTCATGTCGATGCGGATCAGCTCCACCCCGAGCAGGTCGGCGAGCTGGCGGGTGAGCTCGGTCTTGCCGACGCCGGTGGGGCCGGTGAGCAGGAACGCCCCGATCGGCTGGTGCACCTCGCCGAGGCCGGCGCGGTTGCGCTTGATGGCGCGGGTGATGCGGTCGATCGCCTCCTCCTGCCCGAAGATCCGCTCACGCAGCTTGCCCGGCAGATCGCGCAGCGACCGGCGCCCGCCGCTGGAGACCGCCGCCACCGGCCGCCCGCTGATGCCCGCCACCACCGCCGCCACCTCGCTGCTGGTGATCACGTGGCGCCGCGCGGTGGCGGGGCCGGCAGCGCCAGCGACGCCCGCCGCCGCACCGTCGCCGGCAGCGTCCGTGAGTTCGCCCGGCGGCGCAGCGGCACCGTTCCCGGCGGCCCCCGCGCGCAGCTTCCAGCGCGACCCCGCCTCGTCGATCACGTCGATCGCCTTGTCGGGCAGGCGCCGGTCGTGGATGTGGACCGCCGCCAGCTCGGCGGCGTCGCGCAGTGCGCGTTCGCTGTAGCGCACTTCGTGGAACGCCTCGTAGCGCTCCCGGAGACCGCGCAGTATCAATACGGTGTCATCCACCGACGGCTCCGCCACCACGATCTTCTGGAAGCGCCGCGACAGGGCGTGATCCTTCTCGAAGTGGCGCCGGAACTCCTCGTAGGTGGTGGCCCCGATGCAGCGCAGCTCGCCGCTGCCGAGCACCGGCTTGAGCAGGTTGGAGGCGTCCATGGTGCCTCCCGAGGTGGCGCCGGCGCCGACCACGGTGTGGATCTCGTCGATGAACAGTATCGCGTCGCGGCGTTCGCGCAGGGCGCCGAGCACGCCCTTGATGCGCTCCTCGAAGTCGCCGCGGAACCGGGTGCCGGCCAGCAGCGCACCCAGATCGAGGGCGATGATGCGCATCTCGCGGAACATCGCCGGCACCTCGCCGGCGGCCATGCGGCACGCGATCCCTTCGACAATCGCGGTCTTGCCGACCCCGGCATCGCCCACCAGCACCGGGCTGTTCTTGTGCCGGCGTCCCAGGATCTGCAGGGCGCGGTCGACTTCCGTGCCGCGGCCGATCAGTGGATCGAAGGCCCCTTCGGCGGCGCGCGCCGTCAGATCGGTGGTGAACCGTTCCAGCATCTGCGCCCGTGAGCCCTTGCGGGTTTCCTCGCGCGGCTTTGCCGCCGTGGAGCCGGCGGGGGCCACTTCGCCGTGGGAGATCACCTCCAGCACGTCGACGCGGGAAACACCCTGCTCCTGGAGGAAGTAGGCGGCGTGGGAGTCGGCTTCCAGCAGCAGCGCGGCGAGCAGGTCGCCGGCATGCACCTGCTCCCGCTCCGCGCTGCGCGCCTGGTGGATCACGCGCTGCAGCAGGCGCCGAACGGTGCGCGTCATCTCCAGCTCATAGGGACTCTCTCCCGGTACCGTCTGCAGCCGGTCGCGGAAGAAGGTCTCCAACCGGGTGCGCAGTTCGCGCGTCTCGCCACCGCAGGCACCGATGATCGCAGCCCCGTCGTCGTTGTGCAGCAGGGCGTACAACAGGTGTTCCAGGGTGACGAACTCGTGGCGCCGGACTTCCGCCTCCCGGAACGCCGCGGCCAGGGACAGCTCCACGTCACGACTCAACATCGCTCAGGCCTCTTGTAGTGAGCAGCGTAGCGGGAATTCATGCTCGCGCGCCAGCCGATGTACGTGCTCGATCTTCATCTCCGCCGTCTCGCGCGTGTACACCCCGCAACGACCCGCGCCGTGGCGATGAATCGCGAGCATGATCTGCGTCGCCTCGGAGGGCGACTTGTGGAACACCCCTTCGAGCACGCTCACCACGAAGTCCATGGTGGTGTAGTGGTCGTTGTGCATGATCACCTCGAACAGCGGCGGCTCGCGCACCTCCACCCCGGTGCTCGGGTCGTCGAATACCTCCGGAGACCAGGGAGCAGTGTGTTCCGCGTCGCTCATGGGGCAGGGTCGAATTCCGCGAACAGCGGGAGCTGGGCGGCGTCGGTCCGGGGACGGCGAAACAGGTCGGTGCGCAGGCGCAGGCGTTCGGCAGTGACCCCGTGGCGGCGGCAGGCGCCGGCGAAGAGCTGCTCGATCAGCTTCGCGAACGGCCCCTGGCCGCGCATGCGGCTGCCGAACGCGGCCTCGTTGAGCGCCCCGCCGCGCAGGTTTCGCACCCGCTCCAGCACCTTGCGCGCCTGGTTGGGCCGGTGTTCCTGCAGCCAGGCGCTGAACAGCGGCGCCACCGCCAGCGGCAGCCGCAGGGTGACGTAGCCGGCATGGGTGGCGCCGGCCCGGCTCGCAGCCGCGATGACATCGGGAATCTCGTGATCGGTGAGCCCGGGGATGACGGGCGCCACCAGGACGATCACCGGAACGCCGGCCTGCGTGAGCCGCGCTACGGCGTCCAGGCGCCGCTGCGGTTGACTGGTGCGCGGCTCCAGCACGCGGCTCAGCGCGGCGTCGATGGTGGGCAACGACACGCATACCGCCGCCAGCCCCTGGCGTGCCAGCTCCCCCAGCAGGTCGACGTCGCGCGTCACCAGGTAGTTCTTGGTGATCACGTGCACCGGGTTGCGCGCCTCGCACAACACCTCCAGGCAGCCGCGGGTGAGGCGCAGGCGGCGCTCGACCGGCTGGTAGGGATCGGTCACCCCGCTCAGTCCGAGTGCCTGCGGACGCCAGCCGGGCCGCGCCAGCTCCCGGCGCAGCAGTTCGGGAGCGTGCTCCTTGACCAGGATCCGGGTCTCGAAGTCCAGTCCCGCGGACAGGCCCAGGTACTCGTGGGTGGGCCGCGCGAAGCAGTAGGCACAACCGTGCTCGCAGCCGCGGTAGGGGTTGATGGAGGCGTCGAAGTTCACGTCGGGGCTGTCGTTGTAGGTGATGATGCTGCGCGAGCGGTCGCGCAGCAGCTCGGTGCGCGGGCGCTCCGGCGCCTCGCCGGCATCCGCCTGCGCCTGCAGCGCCTCCGGATCGGGCACGTAGTCGATGCCGTCGAAGCGGTTGCCGGGATTGGCTACCGCGCCACGCCCCCGCACCACGCGCCGGCTCAATGCGTCCCTCCGCACGCGCGGCCTGCGCCGGTCGCCAACGCGGCGGCCGCTTGCTCTACGGCGCGCCAGTAGGTGTCATGCTCGACCGCAAGCACGCGCCGCGCCAGGGTTTCGGGCGAGTCGTCGGCGTGCACCGCGACCTCGCGCTGCAGCAGGATCGATCCGGCGTCGTACTCCTCGGTGACCCAATGCACCGTGACCCCGGTCTCGCGCTCGCCCGCCGCCAGCACCGCGCGGTGGGGTGCCAGGCCGTACATGCCGGCACCGCCGTGGCGCGGCAGCAGCGCCGGGTGGATGTTCAGAATCCGGCCCCGCCAACACCGTACCAGCTCCGCCGGCAGGCGCTTCAGATAGCCGGCCAGCACGATCAACTCGACGCCGTGGCCGCGGAGGATCTCCCGCAGGCGGGCGGAGAGCATCTGCGGCCGGGGATGGGTGCGGCTCGACACGTGGTAGCACGGGAGCCCGCGGCCGCGCGCCAGCGCCATCACTCCTGCGCCGCTGTTGTTGCCGATCAGGCAGCGGTAGTCGGGCCGTACCGTGCCGGTGTAGCGGTGATCCAGCAAGGCGGCGACGTTGCTGCCGGAGCCGGACGCGAACAGTGCCACCGGCAGCGTGGAGACACCGCGTCGCCCGTCCACCGTCGCGCTCCGCTCAGGTGCGGGCGGCGAACTCGGCGGCCCGTACCTGGAACTGTCCGGCGGCCAGGGACTCATCTTCCACCAGCTCGAAGCCCTCGGCCCGCACCGCGCTGATCACGTCGCCCGCCACCGCCTCCGCGACGCGGACTGTGCTCGGATGGGCGGCGAGCCGGATCGAGTCGACCGCCCGCGCCACCGACACGGCGGCCTGCGTCTTGTGCCGGTGGATCGCCGCCAGGCACGCCTTGGCGACGGCAAAACTGTCGCCGTCGGCGGGCTCCCCGAGGGGGCCGAATTCGGCGGCCGCGGGCCACGCGGCACGATGCACCGAGCAGGCGGCGGGAAGCGGGCCGGCCCCGTCGCTGCCGTCCTGTTGCGCCACTATGCGCGGCGCGTAGTCCCACGACCACACCTCCTCGGTGATGTACGGCAGCACCGGCGCGAACAGGCGCACCAGCACGCGCAAGGCGAAGTCCAGGGCGGCCACGGCCGAAGCGCGCGCCGCTGCGCTCACGTCGCCGCTGCCCTTGGCCCGATTCTTGGCCAGCTCGATGTAGGAGTCGGTGAAGTTGTCCCAGAAGAACTCCTCGGTGTGGGCCAGGGCGGTGGCGTAGTCGAAGTCGTCGAACGCCACGCTCGCCCGCTGCACCAGGGCGCGGAGCTGTTGCAGGAAGGCACGGTCCAACTCCTCGCTCACCGCTTCCGCAACGGGGCGCTCCCCCAGCTCGGCGTGGGCGGCGGCTACGATGGCGGTCACGAACTTGCCCGCGTTGTACAGCTTGGTGACCAGCCGGCGGCCGATCTTGAACACCGACTCGTCGTAGGCGGTATCCACCCCCAGCCGGGCGCTGGCCGCCCAGTAGCGCGCCGCGTCGGCATGGTGGGTGTCGATGATCTGCTGCGGAGTGACCGTGTTGCCGCGGCTCTTGGACATCTTCTTGCGGTCCGGGTCGAGGATCCAGCCGGAAATCAGGGCGTGACGCCAGGGGATGGTGTCGAAGTGCAGGTGCGCCTTGGCGATGGTGTAGAACGCCCAGGTGCGGATGATGTCGTGCGCCTGGGGCCGGATGTCCATTGGCGACAGCCGTTCGTGGCGCTCCGGATCGAGGATCCAGCCGCTGCCGATCTGCGGGGTCAGGGAGCTGGTGAACCAGGTGTCGAACACGTCCGCCTCGGCGGTGAATCCATTTGGCCGGTCGCGTTGCCCGGGCTCGTAACCGGGCGGCGTGTCGCTCAGCGGGTCCACCGGCAGCGCCTCCAGTGGCGCCAGCAACGGCCGCTCGTAATTCGGCGTACCACGCTCGTCGAGGGCGTACCACACCGGAAACGGTACGCCAAAAAAACGCTGGCGGCTGATGCACCAGTCGAACTGCAGGTTCTCGGTCCAGTTGACGTAGCGGCTCAGCATGTAGCCGGGGTGCCACTGGATCTCGCGGCCGCGCTCGATCAGCTCCCGGCGCTTGTCGGTGAGGCGCACGAACCACTGCCGGGTGGTGATGAACTCCAGCGGCCGGTCGCCCTGCTCGTAGTAGCGCACGGTGTGCTCGATGGGGCGCGGCTCGCCGCGCAGGGGCGGCCGGTCGCCGGCGGCGGCGGCGCCCGCGTCGCGGAGCTGGGAAACGATGGCGGCGCGCGCCTGGCGCAGGTTCTTGCCGGCCAGCTCGGAGTAGTAGCGGTTGGCTGCGTCGGGGTCGGCGCTGTCCCACACGCCGCTGCCGAAGGTGACCGGCTGCAGGCGACCGTCGCGGCCGACGACCTGGCGCAGCGGGAGCCCCTGCTCCTGCCACCACTGCACGTCGGTGGTGTCGCCGAAGGTGCATACCATCAGGATGCCGGTGCCCTTCTCGGGGTCCGCCAGCTCGGTGGCGAAGATCGGCACGCGGGCGCGAAACAGCGGGGTGACGGCGCGTTGCCCGAACAGATCCCGGTAGCGGGCGTCGTCGGGGTGGGCGGCGACGCCGACGCAGGCGGCGAGCAGCTCCGGGCGGGTGGTGGAGATCACCAGTTCCCGTCCGCTGCCCTCCGCGGCGAAGGCGATGTCGTGGTAGTGGCCGGCGGTGGGCCGGTCCTGCACCTCGGCCTGGGCCACGGCGGTACGGAAGTCGACGTCCCACATGGTGGGCGCCTCGGCCGAGTACAGGTGGCCCTTGCGGTATAGGTCCAGGAAGCTGTACTGGGCCAGGTGGCGGCTGGCGTCGTTGATGGTGGCGTACTCTTCGTTCCAGTCCACCGACAGGCCGATGGTCTGCCACACGCCCATGAACGCACGCTCATCCTCCCGCGTGACCAGCGCGCACAACTCGATGAAGTTGCGCCGCGACACCGGCCGCGGCGGTGACTTGAACGCCTTGCCGGTAGCCATCGACAGCTCCAGGCCGGGCTCGTAGGGGTGGCTCGGGTCGCAGCGCACGTGGAAGTAGTTCTGCACCCGGCGCTCGGTGGGCAGCCCGTTGTCGTCCCAACCCATGGGGTAGAACACGTGCTTGCCGAGCATGCGCTGGTAGCGGGTGACGACATCGGCCTGGGTGTAGCTGAACACGTGGCCGACGTGCAGCGAGCCGGACACGGTGGGCGGCGGCGTGTCCACCACGAACGCCTGGTCGCGGCGGTGGTTCGGATCGTAGCGGTACACGCCGGCGGCCTCCCACCAGCGGCGGAAGTGCTGCTCCCGGCTCGCGGCGTCGTAGTGGCGGGGTAGCTTGCTGGGGTCGAAGGACATGATGGCTATCAAGATACCACCACAGGTGGCGTCTCACGGTCGCGGAAAAGCGCGACCCTTGTCAATTCCCGCAGCGCGGCAGCGAGTCACGGGAGCAAGGGCTGGCTACCACTGATCGGTTGGCCACCGTATCATGGCGCGTGATACAGGTTGCTGCGCCGGTGAACGAGGCTCCACCATACCGGATCACCCCGGAAATAGTGTCCCTGATCGAACGGATCGGCGAGGGAATCGGGCGCGCCGAGGCTGCCGGCGTCGCTCAGGACCTCCGGCTGCGGCGCATCAACCGCATCCGAACGATCCAGGGCTCACTGGCGATCGAGGGAAACACGCTGAGCGAACGGCAGGTGGCCACCCTGCTCGACGGCAAGCCGGTCGTGGCCCCGTTGCGGGAGATCCAGGAGGCGCGCGACGCCATCAAGGCATACGACCGGTACGAAGGATGGGCGCCGGACAGTCGGAGCGACCTGCTGAGTGCGCACCATGTTCTGATGGCCGGTCTGCTGGATGCGTCCGGGCCGCTACCGCCGTGGCGAGGTGATGGTCGGGGGAGCTGAAGGGGTGCAGCACATCGGCCCTCCAGCCGCCCGTGTACCGGAGTTGATGGCCAACCTGCTGCAATGGGTTGGCAGCACCGAGGAGCATCCGCTGATCGCCGGTTCGGTGTTCCACTACGAGTTCGAGTTCATCCATCCGTTCGAGGATGGGAACGGGCGGATGGGGCGGCTGTGGCAGACGCTGATCCTGACCCGCTGGCGGGACCTGTTCGCCCATCTTCCGGTAGAGAGCATGGTTCATGCTCATCAGAGCGCGTACTACGACGCCATCCGGCAGAGTTCGGCGGCGGGCGAGAGCACGACCTTCATCGCCTTCATGCTGGAGATGATCCGGCTGGCCGTAACCGAGCAGACCTGAACCGGCTGGGTGAGCGGGATTCCGATAACGATGACCTTTTCCGAGTGATCGAAGCGATCGATCGGTTGTCCCACGATGAACAGGAAGCTCTCCTGGATATTGTACGGCGCCGCGTGTCCGAGGCACGTCGATCGCGTCTGATCCGGGCGGTCCGGGAAGCTCGACGAGATTATTCCGCGGGCGACTTCCGCGTCGCCACTCCCAGTGAACTGGCACGTGATATATCCGAATGAACCATGTGCTGATCAGCACAAGGAGATTCGAACGAGACGCCAGGAACCTGACCACGAGACGTCCACAGGTTCGTGCTGACTTCGAGTTCACCTTGGGCTTGCTGGCGGAGGATGCGTTTCACCCCGGTCTCAAGACCCACAAGCTGAAAGGAGCGCTCGAAGGATCGTATAAGCCTGCAGCGTCTATTGACAGAACAGACTCTCACCAAGAATCCGGCTAAGCCATCGGTACAGCCGGTTCAGATAGTGCCTGACAGGATCGGATGGAGCGGATGGTCCCACGGGCCGCCGACCGTCTACGAGGTTCTTCGGATCACCGTCCCGGCCGGTAGTCCCTGGGATCAAGACAAGCATCGTAGAAGTGCTGGCCCATCGGGAACCAGTCAGTGCGGTCGATCCCTCGTGTCGAGGTCGCGCCCGGCCCGCGCGGAAACGCAGACGCCACCTTCAGCCATCGGGCGACGCTCCGCGAGATATCGCGGACTTCTCCTGCGACCTCGGACAGATCCTGGTCCTGACTGAACATGATCGCCACATCCAACTCGGCGTTGCGGGCCATGCGTACAACATCAAGCCCGAGCCACAGGTCGATCCCCTTCTCGCGATCCACGGGGATCTCGTGGACCAAGCCGTCGGGCAGCCGCACACGTTCCACCCGATAGCGCAGACACCGGATGGTGACGACGATACCGGCCCGTCGCATGGCCGTCAGGCGACGTGTCCAGTAGCCGTGCCACATGGGAGCCCTGTCCACGGTTGGAGTGCCGGTGTAGAAACGGACACCGTGATTGACCCAGCCTCGATCGGCGCACACGGCGTCGGCGAGCTTGCGCGGATCGTAGTTGGGATGGTGGTGGCCGAACGCGTCCTTTGCGTGTCGGAAGGTTCTGCCCGTCGATGAACGAAACGGCACGCTTGATTTCGGGGCTCGGCGGGCATGTGGGAAAAAAAACCCCGCCGGGGCCTTCCGGCAAGTCCGACGGGGGCTTATTGTCAAGTAGTATAGACGCGCCGGAGGCGGGCTGCCAATCTGCTGTGCGTGCGTGGCAGGACTATCCCACGCTACGCGACAAGCCGGCTGCAATCGCTACTCCCGTTGCCCTCGACCGACGCCCAACTGCCCAACCGCACAACCGAGCAACTCGCACCCTGGCGAGCGCCGATCACGTGGCCCCGTCTGGCGGCGACCCGTCCTCCCGATGCCGGAAGCGGTGGTGGGCTCGACAGCGTAGGCGCAAGTTCCCGGGCTCGGCGCTGCCGCCGAGCGCAAAGGGAACGATGTGGTCGAGCTCCAGCAGGAAGCGGGACCCGCAGCGCCGTCCGCTGTGCGGATCGACGTAACTGCAGCGGCCACCGTCGCGGCGCCACACCTCGCGCTTCACTGGTGCCGGGATGTAGCGGGATCGACGCGCCCGGTGGGGCGGCTGCGCACTGCCTCCGGACGGGCCGGATGCCTCGCGCTGCGGCCGCGAACGGCCATCGAGTTGGGCTGCTCCTGCCCGCAGCGCCGCCCCTGCCCGCTTCGCCGGCGAAGGAGCGTGGCGACCGCGATCCGCCGCTCCCGGCGCGGTCGGCATGCTCTGGTCCGCCGGCGGCGTCGGTACGGAGGCGCGGGACCCACGATCTGTCACCGACTTCGCTGCCGAAGTAGCGGTACCGGTCGCCACCGCTGCTGGCTTGGCACTCACCGGCGTGCTGCTGCCGCAAGTCTCGCACCCCGACGGCGGCGCGGGCGGCGCTGCCACCGCCGAGGTGCCGGCGTGGCCAATCCCGCGCGCGGGTTCCTCTGCGGACAGCGCTCCCGGCGCCGGGGTGCTGCCACCGGCGATCGTGCCCTCCGGCGGCGGCACTGCGGGGTGCTCTTGCGCGCCCCGCTTCGCCGGCGAAGTCGTCCCGTCTGCCGGCCCTTCCTGTTCCTTTGGCTCCGGCGCCTGGCCCGCTTTCGCCTCCCGGCGCCCACCTCTGCGCCCGCGCGGCGGCCGCCCCGGGTCGTAGCGCTGCAGGCCGTCCTGCACCAGCCGCTCCACCAGTTGCCCCAGCGTCAGGTGCGGGTCCACGTGCGACAGCAGTACCCGTAGCTGCTCGATCCCGCACTGACACGCGGCGTCGATCACTACCTTCAGCTCCCAGCGGCCCTCGCCCAGCGCCCGCATGCGATCGGCCGGTGGCGCCAGCTCGGGAGCCACCCCGGCCAACAACTGCTTCACCTCGCGGGTGCTCTTGCCGCTCGCCTGCGCCACCAGCTCCTGCCGCTGCGCCGCGTCCAGCGCCGGCAGCGGTCGCGCTGGCGCCGCTGCCCCGGGCCCGGAAGCCCCCGCCTCCAGCGTCGTCCCCGTGCCGAGCGGCAGCAGCTCCGGTGCCGCGGGTGCCGCGCCGTAGTCCGCGGCGGCGGTCGCCGTGCGCTGCAGGAGATCGAAGGTGTTCTGCAACTGCGCCGCCGCGCTCAGGGAGAGCGAGCCGTCCTGCAGCCGCTCGCGTGACCCGGCGGTCTCGGAGCACAGGCGCATGGCCTTTATGCGACGCCAAGCGGCACCCTCGCTGTAGCCCAGCTCGCGGACGGCGTAGTCGAACAGGCTGGAGAACCCGAGGCGCAGGTGGAGGTGGCGGGCGTGGATCTCGCGCAGGTGGTCGAGGACGGCGAGCTGCAGCGCCTGCTCGTGCAGGACGAGGGACTTGGTGTGTGCCAGCAGCACCTGGTCGGGGAGCCCGGAGAGCGCGGAGGCGAAGCCGGAAGCGGTCGCGGCATCCATGGCGTAAATATAATCATGGTTGAGAAATGACCGGTTGCGGCAAGTCCCGGGACGGGCACCTGGAAGGGCTCAGGCCGGCGCTGGCGGGGTGCTGACGGGCCTGGAGGGCGTGGCGGGATGTTCGAAGGGTCGGAGGGGCCGGAACGTGCGGCAGGAGGCCGTTATGAGCAGCGCCAAACCCGTCAAGTGCTCAGCGAACTTTTTTTGGCACTTTTTCGCAGAATCCTGCGAATCCTGCCCCGCGGCGCCGACGTGGCAGCAATGCAGCGGCGGAGACCGGCGTTGCGGGGAGGCGGCTCCCCGTTCATTTCTGGACACATCGTACAGCGAACGAGCCACGCATCCTGAAGGCCGCGATCTGGCAGGCACCAGGGCCATCACCGCCGCTCGGCCACTACCCTCAGAACGTTCCTGCCTACACGGGATGCAGACGGTTCAGCATGGGATGGCCCTGGTGCGTGGACGTGCGTGGGCGTGCCAAGCAACTCGTGATGACTTCGAGTTTGATTCTATTACGACGCGCCCGCGCTGGCGTCATAATACTTCAGCCGCTTCGGGTCAGCGATCTCCCGCCAGGATTGGGGTGCATTCCGCCAGTGTGGTGCGGTCAGGCAGCCTCGAGCTGGGTCTGGGTGGATTCTGGGGTGGGCGATGAGGGAAGCAGGCTTGCGTAGTCGTCCCAGAAGCGACGGCTCACCACGGAGGCGCGGAGCTGGAGCATCTCCTTGGCTCCGTCCAACGACCACGACATGCCACTCTGCTTCATGCGCTTGGCGACCACGTTCTTGCAGGCTCCCTCGACTACCCCGCTGCCGATCGGCAGACCGCACGACCGATACAGCGGGTAGTCCATGCGCTGCTGGTTGGCCGTGAAGTAGTTGATCTCGCCCTGGAGCTCGTAGCACTGCTGCTTGCTGTAGCGCCCACTGGCGTGCAATTCCTGCAGTTCCTTGATTACGGCGGCCACGCACCCCTGGCGCAGCAGGCTGCGCCAGCGCTTGAAGGATCTCTTGAACTGCTCGCTGCCCTCGCCGTACAACAGCCTGCTGATCTTCCCCAAGTGATCGCAGGCATGCCAGAAATCGAGGATCTGCCACACCTTCTGCCCGGGTTCGGCCAACTGTGAGATCCGCTCCCATATCCAATGCGCTCCATCGCCCAGAATCACCAGCACCAGCGCTGCCGGGTGAGCGCTGCGCCGGCTCATTTCCACCTCGATCCGGGGGAAGAACTCGTCAGCATGTTCGATCCCGGTGACATAGGAGGTCTTGGTGCAGTGCGCTACACCCTCCCGGTCCACCTTCACGGCTGATACCGTGGCTACCTTGGAGTCCCGAAACACGCGATCGTAACTCTTTTTCCCATCTTCAGTTACCCGCTCGTTCGCGCGCGTCGCCACCTTCCCCGCGTCGATGCCCATGACCATCGTCTCGGTGATCTTCTCGCGCGCCGCCACCGGCTTGTCGGCACGCTCGGCAATCTCCCTCTGGCGTTGCTGCTCCAACCCGTCAGCGACCGCCCGCACCATCTCGAACGCCTTGTTCATCGATACCAACTCGCGCCCGTCGGGCCGCAACACCTCGTGAAATTGCTCCAGCCCCTGCTGGTAGGAGTGTTCGGCACAGAACCGCGCCATGAAGTACTGGCACCCAGGCGTGTACCCGCCCGCGATACCCAGTTGCTCTGCCCGCGGCACCCACCCCTTGCCGCTGCCACCGAGCGGCGCATAGTAGGCGCGCACCAAGGTGATCAGACCAAACAGCCCGTGGATCGCCTTCTGCCGTTTCCCGACAAAGCGGTACCGCACCTCGCCGCGGGTGGCCCGCGCACCGACATACCCATCACCGAGTTGCTTACCCCAGCGCTGCATCGCGGCGCGCCCCAGCTCGATCAGCGACTTCAGCAAACACAACTCGGCCGTCAGCAGGTCTCGGTCCCTGCTGTCGGGGCTTAGATCGACTCCGTACGCGGTCTTGCAAAAACGGAGCAACTCCGTTACCAAGGTCTCACTCATTTTAGTCCCCTCCCAGAGACGGGTAGATGCTTACCACATCATCGAATCTCTGGGAGGGGGTCTCTCTATTAACTCTATTTCCCGTACCACAGATGCCGCAGGTGCCACAGAGAAAGAATGCACCCCCAGGATTGGGTGCAGCGGATGGTCCCAGGGGCCGCCTACCGTCATTTCGTCCTGGGCGCCGGCGGCGTCCTTTTCGCCGGTGAAGGTCACGTAGTCCGGGATGTAGATGATCGCGAAGGCGCGCCGCGGACCAGCCGTGCGGTTCGGCCCGGCGTAGTGGAAGGTGCAGCCGTGGTGGAAGGTGACACTGCCGGCGGCCATCTCCATGGACACCGGCTCCGCCACCGAGAACCCCCGCTCGTGCATGCGGTCGATGATGCTTTCCCCCTCCACGGTGAGCGAGATCGGTTCCTGGCGGCCGTAGCGGTGCGAGCCCGGCACGAAGTGCAGACAGCCGTTGTCCAGGTCGACGTCGTCCACCGCGATCCAGGCCGAGAACGAGCCGACCGGGTCCATGCACCAATACGGCGCGTCCTGGTGCCAGTTGGTTGCCCGGCTGGTCTGACCCGGCGGCTTGACCATGGCGTGATCGTGGTAGATGCGCACGTGGCGGCAGCCTGACAGGCGCCGGCCGGCCTCGGCGAGCTGCGCATGGAACGCGAACCTCTTGGCGGCGGGATAGTCGGTCCACAGGTTGACCATCTGATTGAACACGCGTTCGTATTCCTGCGAAACCCGCCCGCCGCTCTCCGCGCCCCTGATGCGCTCGCGCTTCCGTGCGATCGCGTGATCGATCACCTCGCGCAGCGCGCTCATCTCGGCGCCGGAGAAGAAGCCCTCGTACCGGATGTAGCCCTGCTCCTGGAAGAAGGAGATGTCCTGCGCCGTCACCCGGTCCGACCGATCCGGCATCAGCGCTGCGGCAGATGGCGCAGAGCGGCGCCGACTTCGTCCAGCAGGCGCTCGACGTGGCGGTCCTCCATCGGCAGCGGAACGTTGCCGCCGCGGCGGGTCACGATGCCGCGGTTCACGAGCCGGAAGTAGAGCCAGCGCTGGAGGCCGGCGTCGTCTTGCGCCGCCTCGCGGTAGTTGCGCGGCGGTTGCGGCAGGAAGTAGAACTGGAACAGCGACCCGGCGGTGACCACGCAGCCGGGCACGCCCGCCGTGTCGAACACCTGCTGCAGCCCGTCGCCGAGCCGGCTGGTGCGCTGGTGGATGGAGCGGTAGGCGGCGTCGGTCATGGTGCGCAGCGTCGCCAGGCCGGCGGCCATGACGATCGGATTGCCGTTGTAGGTGCCGGACTGGGGAATCGCCGGCGCCCCGGCCGTGGGATCGTACAGCGCCATGATGTCGGCACGGCCGCCGAAGGCGCCGCCGGGGGTACCGCCGGCCACCACCTTGGCCAGGCAGGTCAGGTCCGGCTGCACCCCGAAGGTCCCCTGGGCGCCCCCCGAGCCGGCGCGGAAGCTCACCACCTCGTCGAAGATCAGCACGATGCCCAGCTCACGGGTGAGGCGGCGCAGGGTCTCCAGGAAGCCGGGCGCCGGCAGAGTGAGCCCGGCCGCGGTGGACAGTGGGTCGACGATCACCGCCGCCAGGCGATCGGCGTGCTCGCGGATCAGCGCGGTGCACGCCTCGCGGTCGTTGAACGGCAGTACCAGCACGTTGGCGGCGGTCCCCGGGGCGAGTCCCGCTGAAGCCGGGACCGGCAGCGGCCGCGCGGCCGGTCCGAGCGCGGGACCGACCGGAGGCAGGTAGCTGATCAGCGCCGGATCGTCGATACCGTGGTAGGCGCCCTCGAACTTGGCGATTATCGGCCGCTCGGTAAAGGCGCGCGCGGCGCGCAGGGCACCCAGCACGGCCTCGGTCCCCGAGCTGCAGAAGCGCAGCCGCTCCAGCGAAGGGATGCGCTGTGCCAGCAGTTCCGCCAACTCCAGCTCCAGGGGACAGGGCGCGAAGTAGGCGCTGCCGCGGCCGGCGTGCTCCGCGATCGCCGCCACCACGGCGGGATGGGCATGGCCCAGAATCAGGGCGCTGGCGTTGTTGACGAAGTCCAGGCGGCGGTTGCCGTCGACGTCGACCAGCTCCACCCCCTGCGCATGGTCGATGTAGACCGGAAACGGATCCACGAACACGCCGGTCCTGGTGTTGCCCCCGGGCAGCACCGACTGCGCGCGCCGGAACAGGTCGTGGGACGCGGCGTTGCGGGCACGGTACTCCGCGACCAGAGACTCGAGGGTAACTGCGGTGGCGGTGGGCATGGACACCTCCTGGCTCGGTGCCGAGCATGGCACGCCGCAGCGGCGGCAGTCTACGCCGTGGCGCGGCCGGCAGCGGCCGGCCGGCGGGACGCCGCTGCACGACCGGCAGCTTCGTGGCATGATTGCCGCATGATCGATCCGGGGAAACTGCAGAACGATTTCTCGGCCTACGTCGGCCGCGGCCGGGAGGAGGCGGCGGCGCTGGAGGAACGGCGCGCCGAGCTGCGGCGGGAGCTGGACGGGCGCCTGTTCGAGCGTCCCGGCGGAGAGTGGTACCGGGGCGCGTGTGTGGAGGCGTTCCTGTTCATGTTCGACACCCGCTTCTACGATCGCGTCGCGCGCCACTACCGCATCGAGGAGATCCTGGACGACGGCGAGCGCGAGTTCGGCGGCTACGACTTCGTGCTGCTGTGGCAGTCCTATCCGCGGCTGGCGATCGACGGGCGCAACCAGTTCGACCTGTATCGCGACATGCCCGGTGGACTGCCGGCGCTGCGCGAGCTGGTGCAGCGTGCGCACTCCCGCGGGGTGCGCGTGTTCGTGAACTACAACCCGTGGGACACCGGCACCCGGCGCGAGCCGAAAGGACGTTCCGACGGCGAGGCGCTGGCCGGGATCATCGCGGCGATCGGCGCTGACGGGGTGTTCCTGGACACCATGGCGATGGATCAGCCGGGATTCCGCGAAGCGCTGGAGCGGGCCAATCCCGACATCGTGTTCGATCCCGAGGGGGTTCCGCCGCTCGGCGGGCTGCACTCGGTGGCCGGAAGCTGGCTGCAGCGGCGCCTGGTGGCACCGCCGGAGCTGATGACCATGCGCTGGCTGGAGCCGCGCTTCTCGTTCCGGGCGATCCTGCGCACCGCGCTGGACCGTCAAGAGGTGGTGCAGGCGGCGTTCTTCCACGGCTGCGGGCACGTGGTGTGGGAGAACATCTTCGGTTGGTGGAATCCGTGGTCGGCGCCGGATCGCGCGCTGCTGCGGCGTTGCACGTGGCTGTTGCGCGAGCACGCGGCGGCGTTCCAGGACCTGCAGTGGCAGCCCTACGTGGCGACGTTGGCCGCGGACGTGTACGCGCACCGCTGGCAGGACGGTGCGACCGTGGTGCACACGCTGCTGAACACCGGCGCGGACACCAGCAACGGTCCGGTGCTGGAGGTGGCCGCCGCCGACGCGGCCGGCGCCCCCCTGCGCCACTACGACGTCTGGAACGGACGCGAGCTGGCGCCGGCCGAGCGCGACGGCGCGGGGGTGGTCTCGGTCCCGCTGCCGCCCGGCGGGGCCGGCTGCATCGTGTCGGCGCCGGAGGGAGTCGCGGTGCACTTTCCTCCCGCGGAAACGGCCGGGCAGGCGCGCGACGAGGACTACCGCGCGCGCGTCACCGTCGCCGATCACCGGCCGCGTCCGGTGGCGCCGTCGGCCCCGGTCACGGCCGGGTCCGAGCCGGCCGACATGTGCCGGCTGCCGGGTGGCCCGTACAACATGCACGTGCGCCACAATGTCGCCGCGGTGATGGAGGGGGCGTGCTACGGCGGCCAGGACAATCACCACAACACCTACCACCCGCCGCAGTCGTTCGACCTGCGCCCCTACTGGATCGACCGCACCGAGGTCACCAACGCCCAGTATCGGGCGTTTCTGGAGGCTGCCCGCTACGTTCCGATCGAGCCGCACAACTTCCTGCGGCACTGGCAGCGCGGAGACGCGCCTGCTGCAGAACCGTGGCGCTGGCAGATACCGGCCGGCAAGGAGCGCCATCCGGTGGTGTGGGTGGACCTGGAGGATGCCCGCGCCTACGCCCGCTGGGCGGGCAAGCGGCTGCCGCGGGAAGAGGAGTGGCAGAACGCCGCCGGCCGCGGCCTGTGGCCGTGGGGCGACCTGTTCGACCCCGCCCGCTGCAATGGCGACAGCGGCGACACCACCCCGGTGGACCAGTTTCCCGCCGGCGCCAGCGACTGCGGCTGTCTCGACCTGTGCGGCAACGTCTGGGAGTGGACCGAGAGCGAGCGCGACGACGGGCATACGCGCTACGCCATCGTGCGTGGCGGCTGCCACCTGGTGGTGGTGGGCAGCAAGTGGTACCGGGCCAGTGGGGCGCAGCCCAATGACGTCCACGAGAAGGTGCTGCTGCTGTATCCCGGCATCGACCGTTGTGCGACCGTTGGCTTCCGTTGCGTGAAAGATGAAGCCTGAGGTCGTCGTAATCGGCAGCTACCTGGTGGCGCTGGTGATCGAGGTGGAGCGTTTCCCCACGGTGGGCGAGACGGTCCACGGCCACGGCTACTTCGAGACCCACGGCGGCAAGGGTTCCAACATGGCGGTGCAGGCGGCGCGCCTGGGGGCGCGCACCAGCTTCGTGGGACGGGTAGGGGACGATGCCCGCGGCCGGGCGTTCGCCGACCTGCTGGCCACCGAGGGCGTGGCCGCGGAGCACCTGCAGGTCCAGGCTGACACCGCCACCGGCGTCGGCTTCATCCTGCTGGGGAGCGACGGCCAGAACATGATCGCCATCGACAGCGGCCCCAACGCCCTCTTCTCGGCCGCCGACGTGGAGTGTGCCGCGGGCCTGATGCAGCCGCCGGCGACGGTGCTGACCCAGCTAGAGATACCGCTGCAGACCGCCCTGCGCGCCATGCAGGTGGGGCGGGCGGCGGGTTGCATCACGATCCTCAACCCGGCCCCGGCACAGGACCTTTCGCAAGAGGATCTGTCCAGCGTGGCGGTGATCACCCCCAACGAGACCGAGGCACGGGTCTGCCTGGGGCTGGGTGCCGCCGAGCGCGCCGACGAGGAAGAACTCGGCCGCCGGCTGCTGGAGCGCGGCTGCGGCGCCGCGCTGCTCACGCTCGGGGAGCGCGGCTGCCTGTGCGTCACCGCGGACGGCGCCGAGCACGTGCCCGGCTTCGCGGTGTCCCAGGTCGTGGACACCACCGGAGCCGGCGACGCCTTCAACGCGGGCCTGGCGGTGGCCCTGGCCGAGGGGCGTCCGCTGGCGGAGGCGGCCCGCTTCGCCAACGCGGCCGCCGCGCTCTGCTGCACCGCACTCGCCACCCTGCCCTCGTATCACACCCGCCAGCAGGTCGAAACGTTCATGAAACGCTGGACAGGTTAAGTCGATTGGCGGGCCGGTCCGAGTGTCGGCACTTCCGCCGCGTTCCTGTTACAGATACGTCAGATGGAGCCTGATGCGACGCCGCGTTGGACCTTCCGGGCGGCGACATGGATCGTTACTTCAAGGCTCCGGTCCAGGCCCCCCAACATCCTGATCAGCCGGTCCAACGTAAAGCGGGCGAGATCCGCGTTACGCACGCGCGAGAAATCGGCCGCGGCAAAGCCGGTCCTGTCGGCTGCCACCCGCACGGAGATCCTGCCCTGATCCAACACCGCGATGATCCTTGCCGCAAGGACTGCCTTGGCGTGCTTGAGATCGGCGTCCGGATCATTCAGGTCGCGGAACAGATTCCCGCTGCCTTGAACCAGTTCGTAGTCAGATTCGCTCATTGCTCCATGTTCCTTCTGAGCCAAGCTATTCGATCGCGGATGAGGCTGATATCCGCTTTCGGAGTTTTGATTCCGCTCTTCGACTTCTTGAGGAAAGCGTGCACGACCCACAGCGCTCCCGAAATCTCAGATACGTAAACTGTGCGATAGGCGTCGGTCCGGTAGCGCACGGCAATCTCCATCACGCGAGGTCCAAGACCCTTCATTGGCTTCGCGATGTCCGCTTTTTCACCTTCGGCGGCAATCGTGAGTGCCGTACTGATGCGATCCCGGACACCTTCCGGAAATCTCTCGAAATCCTTGCGAGCTGCCCTGATCCACCCTATGGGCCGCGTGTCGGGGACCACTATTGACAGTGTTGTCAGATTTAACAACACTGTGTCAAGCCAAGACCTGCCAAGCCCAGCCCAGCCTGCCGGTCTTTCGCTTCTTGCATAGCACTGGATGCTTCAACGGAGGGACTGCATGATGAAACTTGGATTCACTACCCTCGGGTGCCCGGACTGGCCCTACGCGACGATCGTGGCACGGGCGCGGGAGTACGGCTTCGACGGGTTCGAGATTCGCGGGATGATGGGGGAGATGGACTTGCTCAAGGTGCCGGAGCTGCAGCCGGGGCGGCGCGGGGAGACGCTGCGCATGGCCGCCGACGCCGGCCTGGAGATCATGATGTTGATGACCGGCTGCCAGTTCTCGTCGGCCACGGCCGGCGAGCGGCAGGCCAACATCGACGAGGCCAAGGCGAACATGGATATGGCAAGCGCCATGGGGATCGACAAGATCCGCCTGTATGGCGGCCGCATCGCACCGGAGGTGGATCGCGATGCCGCCTACGGCTGGGTGGCGGAGGGCCTGTGCACGGTGGCCGAATATGGCGCCACCGTGGGCGTGGCGGCGGCGGTGGAGACCCACGACCACTTCGTGGACACCTTCCTGGTCAAGGAGATCGTCGCCCGCGTGGATCATCCCTTCCTCAAGGTGCTGTGGGACGTCCATCACCCGTGGCGCCTGTTCGGGCAGACTCCGCGGCAGTGCTGGGACAACGTCGGGCCGCAGGTGGTGGACACCCACTTCAAGGACTCCTACGTCACCGACGGCGAGCAGGACGGCTACCGCTACTGTCTGCTGGGAGAGGGGGACGTGCCGGTGCCCGACACGCTGCAGGTGCTGCACGCCGGCGGCTACGACGGCTACCTGACGCTGGAGTGGGAGAAGGCGTGGAAGGATTACCTGCCCGATCCTTCCGTGGGGTTTCCGCAGTACGTGCAGCAGATGCGCCGCTACCTGGCGCAGCTCGACTGAGGGCGGCCATGCGACTGGGTGTAGTGGGAATCCTGCCGGGCGACCCGCGCGAGGTGCGCCGCGAGCACCTGGAGCGGGTGCGCGCGCTGGGGGTGTCGGCGGCCTGCTTTCATGCGCCCGGCGAGGTGCTGTTCGCCGTGACCTCCGCGGAGCTCGGCGCCTGCCGGCAGCGCTACGCTGACGCCGGCCTGGAGCTGGCGCAACTCGGCGTCGGCTACGGCGAGTGCCTGTTCGATCCCGACGCCGCGGTGCGCACCGGGATTCAGCGCAAGATCGCCCGCGGCCTGGAGGCGGGGCGCGAGCTGGGCGCGGGGGTGGTGCTGATCCGCACCGGCAGCCTGAGCCCCACCGGCTCCTACAGCCCCTCGCCGCGCAACCACGAACCGGAGTGCCTGGAGACCTTGATCGGCGAGTTGCGCACGGTGGCCGCCGCCGCCGAGGCCGCGGATTTGACGGTGGTGGTGGAGACCCACAACCTGACCATCCTCGGCACCCCGGAGATCAACCGCCGGGTGATCGACGCCGTCGGCTCGCCCCGGCTGCGCGTGGTGATGGACTACGTCAACCACTTCCAGTCATGGGCGCAGGCGTGTTCCAGCACCGCCCGGATCGACCACATCTTCGACCTGATGGGGCCGATCTCCGCCGTTGCCCACATCAAGGACCTGGCGCCCGTCGACGGCTTCGTGGTGCACCTCGACGAGGCCGCTCCCGGCGAGGGATGCCTGGACCTGGCCACCGCGGTACGGCGTTGGCAGGCGCTGCGCCCCGACGGCTACATGCTGGTGGAGCACTTGCCGGACGAGCGCATCCCCGGCGCCGTGGCCAACGCGCAGCGCATCGCCGCCGCCGCCGGCGTGCCGATCAATTAGCGAGTCGCCGGCATGCGCATAACCTCCGTCACGCCGATCCTCAGCGACCAATTTCTCCTGGTGCGGGTCGCTACCGACGAAGGAATCACAGGCAACGGCGAAGCCGGGCTGTGGGCCAGCCACGAGGTGGTGGCGCGCGCCATCGATTCGCTCGCCGAGTACTTCGTGGGCCAGGATCCGGCCCGTATCGAGCACCATCACCAGGCGGTCTCCCGCGCCAGCCACTTCATGGGCTCGGTGTCGAGTGCCGCCCTGAGCGCCATCGACGTGGCGCTGTGGGACATCGCCGGCAAGGTGGCGGGACTGCCCGTGCACCGCCTGCTGGGCGGGCCCTGCCGCGATCGCATCAAGGTGTTCGAGAACGTGGCCGGCGACAGCGTGGAACAGCGCGCCGACCACGCCCGCGCGCTGGTGGAGCAGGGCTTCGTCTCGCTGCGCACCCAGCCTTTCTTCACCGGCTGGGAGGCGACGGACAGCTCCAGTGCCGTAATCGGGACGGCGGTGGCGATCGTGGCGGCAATCCGCGACGCGATCGGCGACCGCGCCGACCTGGGGGTGGAGATCCACCGCAATCTGACGCCCGACGAAGCGATCACGCTGGGCCGCGAGCTGGCCCCGTTTCGCCTCACTTACTACGAGGACCCGTTGCCGCCGCAGAGCGAGGACGCCCTGGAGTACGTCGCCCGCCACGTTGACGTGCCGCTCGCGGCCGGGGAGCGCAGCTACAGCCTGTACCAGTTCGCCGAGCTGCTGGAGCGCGGCATTGTCGCATTCGTGCGCGCGGACCTGTCATTGGCCGGAGGCATCACCCAGGCCCGGAAGATCGCCGCGCTGGCGGAAGCGCGCTTCGTGCGCTACTTCCCGCACCTGATGGGCAGCGCGGTGAACACCATGGCCTTCGCCCAGATCGACGCCGCCATCCCCAACTACTTCGTGCAGGAGGCCAACATCAAGCAGGGGCCGGCGCTGGAGTTGGTCGACGAGCAGCCGCGGGTGGTGGACGGCTACCTGCAGCTACCGCAGCGTCCGGGGATCGGCATCGAAATCGACGAGGCGGCGGCGGCCCGGCTGCCATTCCAATCACGGACGGTGCTCGCGGCGCGACACGCCGACGGCTCGGTGCGCCACTGAGCGCACCGTCCACCGGCGCGGCCACGCCCGCAACGGCGTCGATAGCGCGGCTATCGAGCAGCCTTCCCGGAGTCGACCAGTCCGAGTCAGCTATCCGGATAATGTAAACGACCCATCAGTGCCGTTATAGATCAGGACGAGCTGTTTCAATACGTCTCGCCCGATCAAGGCGACGATTCCCTGTGTCTCGAGGTTGGCTCCAAACGCGCGGTGAGCATTGATTTCTCCAAGACCTTGCACCTGGATCTGCCCGGCAAAAATCGGCACGATCTGTTCCGCGTGGGTGGCCGACGCCATTTTTCCGCTGCCTACCGTCGGCAGTAGCGCCTTTTCCGCGGCCGCGCGATCGATACACGTTGTCCTTGCTCCGGTGTCGATCAGGGCGAGTCCTGCAACTGGCGTCGCTTGATGTGCTCCTTTCGTCTGAGCTATTGGATACAAGACGACCGGGATAACCGGGCCCCTGTGCTCTAAGCTATCAATGGATAATCTAGCATTGAAGACAGGCACTCAGAACAACCCAAGTGTAAGCGCAGGAACAACCAGTGTCTCGTCGTCGTCGGGCCGGTGGACAGACCTCACGAGAAAAGGGCCTACGCCAAGCGCCTCAGCACCAGCTCGAACACCATCGTCGTACGTCTCGAACGCACCGATCACACTCTCACCCTGGATTACCAGGTACTTACCGGGGTACTTTGCGGCTAGCTCGGCTTGGTTGGTTCTCAGGAATTCTTTCTCCACCCTAAGCGGATCCTGCGTTTCGCTCATGGTCTCGTCCTCCAGCGTACTCCCTAACCTATTACAATCGTATGCGGTGTCAACATGCGCGGCGACGCAACGTAGCGTCACGCGCCAAATCGCCATTAGGCGGTTCTCTGGCTATGCCGTTGTCTGCGTAAGGTCAAGCCGTTAAGCGGCACGCTCGCCCAGAGTCCAGCACGTTTATGACATACCAGAACCCTGTGGCGAGTAGGCGAGCGACGAGCAAGGGAAGCCCGCCGGTGGACGCATGGGCCCGTGTTATGAAAACGCCGGCGTACCGCGGGAGCCGCCGCACGCCGGCATGGTGTGCTCTACGCGACTCTCAGCGGGCGGTGACCGGCTCCGGTTCCCGTTCCGCTGCGGCGGTGCCGTTGCCGGAGGCGGCGACCTGGCGCGTGGCCTGTGCGTCGTGCAGCGCCTTGAGCACCCGCGGCGGTGACATCGGCACGCTGTACAGGCGCACGCCGACGGCGTCGTAGATGGCGTTGGCGATTGCCGCCAGCGGCTGCACGATGGCGTTCTCGCCCACGCCGCGCACGCCGTAGGGGTGGCGTGGGTTGGGGACCTCGACCACCACCGTGTCGATCATCGGCAGGTCCAGCGCCACCGGCATGCGGTAGTCCAGGAAGCCGGCGTTTTCCATCACGCCGTTCTCGTCGAACAGGTACTCCTCGTTGAGCGCCCAGCCGATGCCCTGCACGGCGCCGCCCTGCATCTGGCCTTCCACGTAGCTCTTGTGGATGGCGCGGCCGGCGTCCTGCGCCACGGTGTAGCGGATCACGTCCACCTTGCCGGTTTCCGGATCCACCTCCACGTCGCAGATGTGGGTGCCGAGCGCCGGCGCCGCGCCCTTGGCATTCACCGAAGCGTCCGCAGCCAGCGGTCCGCCGGTCTGCGATGCCTTGTCCGCCAGGTCCTTGAGGGTGAGCGGCGCCTCGGTGCCGTTGACCCCCGCCTTGAGATGGGCGGCGCCGTCGCGCCACTCGACGTCGTCGGGCTGCACGTCCCAGATCTCCGCCGCGCGGCGGCGGGCGTCGGCAATCAGGTTCTGCGCCGCGTCGTGCACCGCCACCGCGGCCGCGTAAGCGGTGCTGCTGCCGCCGGTGACGCCGTTGAAGCCGATGGCGTCGGTGTCGCCGATCGAGGGCCGCACGCTCTCCACGTCGATGCCCAGCTCCTCGGCCAGCACCATGGCGTGGCCGGCGCGGGAGCCGCCGATGTCGGGGCGGCCGGTCACCAGCGTCACCTTGCCGTCCGGCAGCACCGCGATGTGCGCGGTTGCGTCGCCGCCGCCGTTCATCCAGAAGCCGGAGGCGACGCCGCGGCCCTGGTTCGGTCCCAGCGGCGCCTTGTAGTGGGGGTGGTCGATGCACGCCTGCACCGTCTCCACCATGCCGATCTCGGGGAACACCGGACCGTAGGGCGCCTTGGTGCCCTTCTTGGCGGCGTTCTTGAGGCGGAACTCCAGCGGGTCCATGTTGATCTGCTCACAGATCTCGTCGATCACGATCTCGCTGGCGTGGGCGGCGTTGGGCGCGCCCGGCGCGCGGTAGGCGTGCGACTTGGGCTTGTTGACCAGCACGTCGTAGCCGACGATGCGGAAGTTGGCCACGTCGTAGGGGGCGATGAGCGCCATCATGGCGGCGCCCACCGCGGAGCCCGGGAAGCCGCCGGCCTCGAACCACAGGTCGCAGTCGACCGCGGTGATGCGGCCGTCGCGGGTAGCGCCCATCCTGATGCGGGTGTGGCTGCCGGGGGCCGGGCCGGTGCCGCGGAACACCTCGTCGCGGGTCATCACCATCTTCACCGGGTGCCCGGTGCGCTGCGCCATCAGGATCGCCATCGGCTCCAGGTAGACCGTGGTCTTGCCGCCGAAGCCGCCGCCGATCTCGGCCGGGATCGCCCGGATCTGGGAGGGTTCGAGGGCCAGCACCTGGGCCGCGGCGTCGCGGATCGAGAAGTGCCCCTGGCTGGATACCCACAGGGTGATCTCGCCGCTCTCGGTGGCGCGCGCCATGCAGGCGTGGGTCTCGATGTAGCCCTGGTGCACGGTGCCGCTGTCGAACTCGTGCTCGATGATCACGTCGGCGGCGTCGAAGCCCTGCTCCAGGTCGCCGCCCTCGAAGGTGTTGGTCGAGGCGACGTTGGAGGGCGCGGCGTCGGCCTCGCCGTTGGTGCGTTGCGATTCGTCGATCAGCGGCGCGTCGGGGGCGCACGCCTCCATCACGTCCAGCACCACCGGCAGCGGCTCGTACTCCACCTTGATCAGCTTGAGCGCCGCGTCGGCCACCGCCGGGCTGACCGCGGCCACCGCCGCCACCGCGTGGCCGTGGTAGCGCACCTTGTCGCGCGCGATCACGTTGTGGGCGGTG
Organism: Spirochaetia bacterium; assembly: GCA_965203905.1. GTDB lineage: Bacteria > Spirochaetota > Spirochaetia > SZUA-6 > Bin103 > Bin103. Next base: position 2,136,118 of record CBDBDQ010000005.1, read on the forward strand.
TCCTTGATGCTGGCCGGCGCCTCCGCGTCGATATGACCGTCGCCGTCGCTGACCTCGGGGAAGTCGGCAGCGGTGATCACGTCCTTGACCCCTTCCAGGGCGCGCGCCGCGCTGGTGTCGATCGACTTGATGCGGGCGTGGGCGCAGGTGCTGCGCAGCGCCTTGCCGTGCAGCATGCCGGGCAGGGAGAAGTCAGCGCCATACTGGGCGCGTCCGGTGACCTTGTCGACGCCGTCGTGGCGGACCGGGCGCTTGCCGATCCAGCGGTAGTCGGGCTTGGAGGTGGTGGTATCGCTCATCTGGTTGCTCCTTCAGCGCGCACAGTGTAGGCAAATCCGCTCACAACGACAATCCTGCAATCACCAGCGGATGATGCGGCGCCGGCGCTGTTGGAACACGGTCTCGCCGGCGAAGCCCATGGCCTGCAGGCGCGCTGCCACCGCGGCGAATCCGTGGCCGATCTCGTGGCTGCGGTGGGCGTCGCTGCCGATGCTCACCTCGCGCCCGCCGAGCTCGCGGTAGCGCTGCAGGATCGGCCAGTCGGGGTAGGCCTCCGCCTCTTCGCGCCGCAGCCCGGCGGTGTTGATCTCGGGCACCACGCCGGCGCTGATCACCGCCTCAAGGATCGGGTCCAGCAGTGCCGGCTCCACGGCGCCCAGCGGCGTGTCCCAGTAGCTGAGCAGGTAGCGCTTGACGTAGTCGAGGTGGCTGATGATGTCGAACGGACAGCTCCCGGCGGCGGCCAGGTCGCGGCACAGCTCGGCCACTTCCCGCAGTGCGGCCAGGTAGTGGCGGCGCATCTCCGCGACGCCGAGCTGCTGCCAGCGCCGCCGCAGGTGCAGCGGCCGGCCGCCGCACCAATGCACGCTCAGCAGCACCACGTCGAAGGGGTGCCGGTCGAGGTAGTCCAGGGTCTCCTCCACCAGCGTCGGCTGGTAGTCCACCTCGATGCCGAAGCCGATGGTCAGCGGCGGCGAGAAGCGGCGCCGCAGGTCGGCGATCGTGGCCGCGATGGCGTCGTAGTCCCATTGGCACTGGTCGCGCTCGCTGGGGTGCATGTCGTAATGCTCGGTAAACGTGAGACCGGTCAGGCCGGCGGCCAGGGCCTGTTCGCAGTTGGCCGCCGGATCCGCCTTGGAGTCGACCGAGTGGCGCGAGTGCAGGTGCTGGTCGTGAAGCTTCACCATTTCCAATCCTGGAGTATATTACCCGGACACGGTGTGCCGGCGCCGAGCGGGACGGCGCGGGCCCGCGTTTCCAATGAAGGTAGAGCACTACAGCCTGGTCTGCGACATCGGCGAGCTCAGCGCGCTGTTCCACGAAGCGCTCGACCTGAGCACGTTCCTCCAGCGCACCGCCACGATGGTAGCGGAGCATGTCGATGCCGAGGTGTGCTCGATCTACCTCTACGACCCCTCCAGCCGCGAGCTTACCCTGAGCGCCACCCACGGGCTCAACCGCGAGCTGGTGGGGAAGGTGCGCCTTAAGCTGGGCGAGGGGCTCACCGGCGTGGCGCTCAAGGAGCTCCGCTACATCGTGGAGCCGGTGGCCAGCGCGAGTCCCTTCTACCGCCACGTACCGCACCTCAGGGAGGAGGAGTTCGATTGTTTTCTCGCGGTGCCGCTGCTGCGCGGCATTACCCGGGTCGGCGTGCTCGTGGTGCAGCGCCGCAAGAACCGCCAGTTCACCCGCATGGACGTGCAGGGGCTGCGCGCGGTGGGCGCCCAGCTCACCGGTGCGATCGAGAACGCGCGCCTGCTGCTGGGCTCGGCGCCCACTCCCAGCGAGGGCGACGACTCGCCGCTGGAGTCGATTGCCACCTTCGAAGGCCAGGTGGCTTCCGGAGGGTTGGCGCGCGGCCCGAGCCTGCGGCTGGACCGTGAAGGCCAGTACGATTCGCTGGCCGTCGCCGAGTACCCCCCAAACCTGACCCTGGATGATTTCCGCGCCGCCATCGGCGCCACCGAGGAGCAGTTGGAGGAGATGCAGGCGCAGGTGGGCGAGCGGCTGTCCGACGTCGCCTCCCTGATTTTCTCCTCCCATCTCCTGATTCTCAAGGATCCCGGCTTCACCGAGGCCGTCGAGCGCCTGATCGGGGAGGGCGTTCCCGTACCCCAGGCAGTGCTGAGGATCTCCAACGAATACATACACCGGTTCCAGTCCAGCAACGTGGGTTTCGTGCGCGAGAAGGCCAACGACGTGAAGGACCTGGTCACCCGCCTGCTGCACAACATCAGCGACGCCGAGGCCGAGGCCACCGAGTGGCGCGGGCGCATCGTGATCGCCCGCGAGTTCTTCCCGTCGCAGCTCCTGCGGCTGTCGTCGCAGCAGGCGGCCGGCGTGGTGCTGGTCACCGGTGGGGTCACCTCCCACGTCGCCATCCTGGCGCGTTCCCTGGTGGTGCCGCTGGTGATCGTCGACGACCCGCGCCTGCTGGCGCTGGCGCCCGGAACCGACATTCTGCTGGATGCCGACCACGGCCGGGTGTACGTCCGTCCGAGCGAGGCGGTGCTGGCCCACTTCGGCGCCCGGCTCGCCGCGCAGCAGGCGCCGGAGCCGCGCGGCACCATCGAGCCGCAGACCGCCACCGCGGACGGCACCGTGGTGCGGCTCATGGCCAACGTCAACCTGATGAGCGACGCCGACCTGGCGCGCCAGCTCGGCGCCGAGGGGGTCGGCCTGTACCGCACCGAGTTTCCGTTCATGGTGCGCCGCGAGCTGCCTACCGAAGAGGAGCAGTACGCCCTGTACCGCGACCTGGTGGCGCGCTTCCCGCACGGCGACATCCTGTTCCGCACCCTCGACATCGGCGGCGACAAGGTGCTCTCCTACTTCCCCGACATGCGCGAGCAGAACCCGTTTCTGGGGGTGCGCTCCATCCGCTTCAGCCTGCGCAACCGCGACATCTTCACCCAGCAACTGCGCGCCATGCTGCGCGCCAACCGCGGCCGCAAGCTGCACGTGATGTTCCCCATGGTCTCCTCCATCGAGGAGTTGCGCGCCGGCCGCTCCGCGGTGGAGCAGTGCGCCGCCGAGTTGCGCGAGGAAGACCATCAGATCAGCACCGAGGTGGCGGTCGGCGCGATGGTCGAGGTACCCTCCATGGTACCGATGATCGACGACTTCGCGCGCGAGGCGGACTTCCTCTCCATCGGCACCAATGACCTGATCCAGTACCTGCTGGCGGTGGACCGCACCAACGAGAAGGTGGCTCACCTCTACCTGCCGCACCACCCGGCCGTGCTGCGCACCCTGCATGCGCTGGTCACGGCGTGCACCCGTCACGGGGTGGAGGTGTCGGTGTGCGGTGACATGGCGCACCAGGCCCAGTACCTGCCGTTCCTGGTCGGCATCGGGGTGCGCAGCCTGAGCGTGGAGCCGATCTACCTGCCGGCGGTGCAGGCGGCCATCTCCGGCATCGAACTGGTGGCCGCCGAAGCCCTGGCCGAACGCATGGTGGCCGCCACCACGGTGGAGGAGGTGGCACAACTGCTCCCCGTCGAGGAGCTGGACACCGAAAACCTGCTGTGGGTGTAGTTACCCGCTGACCACGTTGCGCGGCGTGCCGGCGATGAAGGCGCGGATGTTCTCCACGCTCTCGTCGATCAGCGTCTGCCGCGCCTCGCGGGTGGACCAGGCGCTGTGCGGGGTGATGATGATGTTGGGCGCCTCCAGCAGCGGGTTGCCGGCGCTGGGTGGCTCCTCCGTGAGGACGTCGAAACCGGCCCCGGCCAGGCGGCCGGCGTGCAGCGCCGCGGCCAGCGCCGCTTCGTCGACGATGCCGCCGCGCGCCGTGTTGATCAGGTAGGCGGAAGGCTTCATCCGCGCCAGCGCCGCGGCGTCGATCAGGTTGCGGGTCTCGTCGGTGAGCGGGCTGTGGACGGTCACGAAGTCGGACTCGGCCAGCAGCTCGTCGAGCGGGGTGTTGGCGTAGGGGCTGTCGTGGATGGGAAAGGCGTCGTGCGCCAGGATGCGCATGCCGAAGCCCTCGGCGATGCGCGCCACGCCGCGGCCGATCACTCCGAAACCGATGATGCCGATGGCCAGCCCCTTGAGCTCGAAGGTGGGGTAGCGCAGCAGCGTGAACGAAGAGCTGCGCTGCCAGTCGCCGCGGGCCACGTCGGCGGCGTAGCGGTACGCCTTGGTGGCGAGGTTGAGGATCAGCGCAAAGGCGTGCTGCGGCACGGTGTCGCCGGCGTAGCCGGCAACGTTGCTCACCGTGACGCCGGCGCCACGGGCGGCTTCCAGGTCGACGTTGTTGTAGCCGGTGGCGCTCACCGCCACCAGGCGCAGGTCGTCCAGCGCCTCGAACACGGCCGCGGTGATCAGCGCCTTGTTGACCACGATCACCTCGCTGGCGGCGCCGTGCTCGATGATCTCGGCCACCGAGCCGTTGGGCAGGCTGTGATACTCGCCCAGCGCCTGGAGACCGGAGAAGTCGATGTCTCCGTTCAGGCTGATGTCGGTATCATCCGCGAACAGGATGCGCATGGGTGGCGATCCTCCTGTATCTCCTGCTTCCGGTCAACGAGCCCGCATCAGTCGCATCAGTCGTCAAAAATCACCTCCCTGCCGCTGGCCGCCGAGGAGTAGATCGCGTCCAGCACCCGCTGCACGGTCAACGCCTGCTCCAGGGTGACGCAGGCCTCCTCGCGCCCCAGGATCAGGTTCACGAAGTGGTGGAAGCGGTTGGCGTGCGGGTAGGTGAGCGCGCCGGCGTCCGGTGAATCGATGATGTGGTAGCCGTCGGCCTGCTGCCGGTAGAGCCGTTCGCCGTAGGTGTCGACGGCTCCCTCGGTGCCGTAGAGCTCGACGTTCATGGCACTGCGCTGCTCGGAGTGCATCGCCCACACTGCGTCGAGCACCACGCTGGCGCCGCTCTTGAGCTTGATGATGGCGGTGGCGAAGTCGTCCACGTCGAAACGTGCGTCGGGTCGCTCCGAGAGGCCCCAGCCGCCCTCGCCCCTGCCGCGCGGCCCGAACTCGGCGTACGTGGCCCCGGATACGGAGTGCACCGCGAAGTCGCCGAGCTCGTAGAGGGCGTCGTCCAGCATGTGCACGCCGATGTCGAGCAGGCCGCCGCCGCCGGAGTGCTGCTTGCGGGTGAACCAGCTCCCGATCCCGGGGATGCCGGTGCGCCGGCGCCAGTACGCCTTGCAGTGGTAGGGCCGGCCGATGCGTCCCTGCTGCACCAGTTGTCGGGCGCGCTGCACCGGCGGCGCGAAGCGCTGGTTCATGCCCAGCATGAAGTGCTTGTCCGACTGCCGCGCCGCCGCGGCCAGCGGCGCCGCGTCCTCCAGGCTGAGCGCCAGCGGCTTCTCCTGCAGCACGTGCTTGCCCGCCTCCAGCGCCAGGGTGCTGATCGGCGCGTGCAGGTAGTTCGGCACGGCGATATACACCGCATCCACGGTATCCAGCGCCACCAGCTGCTCGGCACTCTCCAGCACCGTGCTCACCCCGAAGCGGGCCGCGAACGCGGTCACCCGTTCGCGGCTGGGGTCGGCGACGGCGACCAGCTCCGCGTCGGGGTTCTCGATGATGGCGGCGGCGCCGCCGGCGGCCACCCCACCGGTGCCAATGATCCCAAACCGAATCATGCCGCTACGTTAGCCGCCGTTGCCCACCGTGCCTACCATGGTGGCTCGCCTTTCGTCCCCGGCGTAGTACTATGGGCCCGTGCTCGGGGTGATGAAGCTGGAGAACAGCGTTCGGCACTACGCCTGGGGCTCGAAGACCGCGTTGGCGCGACTGCAGGGGCGGCCGGCGGCGCAGGAGCCGGAGGCGGAGCTGTGGCTCGGGGCGCACCCCCAGGGGCCGTCGGCCGTGAAGGTGGCGGGGCGCCGCGTGACGCTCGACCGGCTGGTGGCGGAACGGCCCGCCGAGACGCTGGGGCCGGTGGCGCAGCCCTTCGGGGGTGTGCTGCCGTTCCTGCTCAAGGTGCTGGCCGTGGCCGAGCCGCTGTCGATCCAGGCGCATCCGACGCTGGCGCAGGCGGCGGCGGGATTCGCCCGCGAGGAGGCGGCGGGACTAGCCGTGGATGCGGAGCAGCGCAGCTACCGCGACCGCAACCACAAGCCGGAGGTGGTGGTGGCGCTGGAGCCCTACTGGCTGCTGAGCGGTTTTCGCCCCTACGAGGTGATTGCGCGCCGCCTGGGCGCGATCGGCGTGCCCGCGCTGCAGGCCGCCGTCAGCGCCCTGCAGGCGACCCCGGGGGCCGCAGCGCTACGCGCGCTGGTGGCCGCGGCGCTGCGCCTGGACGCCGGGCGGCGGGCCGACCTGGTTGCCCGCGCCGTGGCCCATGCCGGCGGCCCGGCGCAGGAGAGCGCCGCGACCGCGGCCGGCGCCGCGCCGGCAGCCGACGCGGCGGCCGCGGCGCGCTGGGTGCAGCGGCTGGCTGCTCAGTACCCGGATGACCCCGGCGTGCTCAGTCCCTGGCTGCTGAACCTGGTGCCGCTGGCGCCCGGCGAGGGGTTGTACACCGGGGCCGGCACGTTGCACGCGACCCTGCGCGGCACCGGAGTAGAGCTGCAGGCCAGTTCGGACAACGTGCTGCGCGGCGGTCTGACTCCCAAGCACGTGGACGTGCCGGAGCTGCTGCGGGTGGGATCTTTCGCGCCCGCCGACGCCGCGGTGCTGCGGCCGCCGCCCGTGGCCAACGGCGAGCGCCACTATGCCACGCCCACCGCCGAGTTCGCGCTGTCGTCGGTCGCTCTCGGCCAGTTGCCGCCGGAGACCCCGTTCGCCGTTGCCACCGGCGGACCGGAAATCCTGCTGCTGCTGCATGGCGACGGCGTGGTGCGTGACCCTGCCGGGCGTGAGGTTTCGTGCCGGCCGGGCGAGTCGCTGTTCGTGCCTGCCGCCGTCCCGCGTTATGAGGTGCGTGGAACGGGGCTCATGTTCCGGGCCCGGGTACCCCAGCCGAGACGGTAGTAGCGCTCAGCCCTCGGCCAGGCCGGCGACCGTCTCCGGGTTGACGCAGTAGCGCGGGCGCCTGCCCGCCAGTACCGCCGCCATGTCCTGCGCCATCGACACGTAGATGCGCTGCATCGCTCCCGGCGTGAGGCCGAGCACGTGCGGCGAGCAGATGCAGCGCTCGTGGCGGAAGATCGGGTGGCCCAGGTCGGGCGGCTCCGGCTCGAAGGTGTCCAGGGCCACCGCCCGCAGGCGCCCGGACTCCAGCGCCCGGTGCAGGATGTCGAGGCCGTCGATCAGGCCGCCGCGGCCCAGGTTGATCAGCACCGCGTCCGGTTTCATCAAGGCGAGGGAGGCGGCGTCGATCAGGCCCTCGGTTTCCGGGGTCAGGGTGGCGTGCAGGCTCACCACGTCCGCCTGCGCCAGCAGCTCCTCCAGTGGCAGCAGCGTGACGCCGGCGGCGCGCGCGTCCTCCGCGTGCACGAACGGGTCGCTGGCCACCACCTTCAGGCCGAGCGGCAACGCCAGCGACGCCAGGGTGCGGCCGATGTTGCCGAAGCCTACGATCCCCAGGACCGTGTCCTCCAGGTCGCGGGTGATCAACTCGTAGCGGGCGCCCCAGTTGCCGGCACGCACCTGCCGGTCCCAGTGGAACACCTCCTTGAGCAGCACCAGGGCGAAGGTGAGGGCGCCCTCCGCCACCGAGCGCGCGTTGGCACCGGGGGTGTTGATCACCGGGATGCCGCGCGCGCTGGCCGCACCCACGTCGATGCTGTCCACGCCAACCCCGGTGCGGCCGATCACCCGCAGCTCCGGCGCGGCGGCGATCACCGGACCGGTGATCCTGGCCTCGCCACGGCAGACGATGGCCACCGCGTCGGCGGCCAGGCGGACGAAGGTCGCCTCCTCGATATCGGGGGTAACCACCAGCTCGCCGAAGGGACCGAGCTCCCGTTCCACGACTTCCCCGACCGGCCCGGTGATCATGATGCTCGCCATGGCGCTACTCCCCGTTGCCGCGGAAGGGCGCGAACGCCGCGGCCAGTTGCGCCATGCCGGTGGACACCAGGCCGCCGTCGGAGCCCAGGGCGATGAAGCTGAAGCCGCGCTCCAAGGTGGCCGCCACCTGATCCGGCCGTTGCAGCAGGATACCGGCCGCCTTGCCCGCCGACCGCGCCCCGGCCACCACCTGTTCGAGCGCCGCCAGGAACTCCGGATGGTCGAACTGGCCCCCGACCCCGAGGCCGATGGAGAGGTCGAACGGCCCCACGAACAGCACGTCGACCCCGTCCACGGCGGCGATGGCGGCGGCGTTCTCCACCGCCTGGCGGGTCTCGATCTGGACCACCGTTAGCAGGCCGTCGTTGGCAGTCTCCAGGTATTCGTCCCGCTCCCTGCCGAACCCGTTGGCGCGGATCATGGTTGCGGCGCCGCGCACCCCGTCCGGGAAGTAACGCATCGCGGTGGCGGCGGCCTGCGCCTCCTCGGCGCTGCTGACCCAGGGCACCATCACCCCGGCCGCGCCGGTGTCGAGCACGCGTTTGAAGCGCCACGGCTCGTTCCAGGCGATGCGCACGATGGCCGGCGTGGCGGCCGCGCTGGCCGCCTGGAGCTGGTGCACCAGCTCGCTCTGATCGCCGGCACCGTGCTCCAGGTCGAGGAGCAGCCAGTCGAAGCCGGCGTTGCCCGCCATCTCGGTGGTGATGTGAGATCCAATGTTGCAGAAGGTGCCGGCCAGCAGCTCGCCGGCCAGCACCCGCTCGCGAAGATACCGCATGGGCGGTAGTTATCCCCGAATGGCCGCGCCGGTGCTACCCTATACGGTCGCGTCCTCGCCGCGGGCGTGCGCCAGCTCGCGGGCGCTGGGATTGACCGAGGGCCGGAACGGCACCTCGCACACCTGTGCCCGGTCCGGCTTGCCCGGCTCGCTGGCGTACTCGTCCGGCAGCCACACGGTGACTGCCGTGCCGACGGCGGAGAGCGCGACCGGCATCCACCCCATCGCGATGTTGCAGCCGAGCTCCGGCGCGTACCACGGCGAGGTGAGATACCCGACCGGGTCACCGCCCGCGGCATCCGACACCAGCCAGAAGTCGGAGGCGTAGTCGTCGATCGGCTTGCCGCCCATGGTCATGCCCACCATCGTCATGGCGAACGGCGGGCGGCCGGCGTCGACCTGTTCGCGCACGCGCTCCAGCGCCGCCTTGCCGATGTAGTCCGCCTTCTTCCTGCGCGGCACCTGGTAGGCCAGGTTGCACTGGAACGGCAGCGTCTCGTGGTCGATGTCCTGCCCCCACGACATGATGCCGGCCTGGATGCGGCGCTGGTGGCCGGGCGCGATCACCGAGAGCTGGTGCGCCTTGCCCGCCTCCAGCACCGCGTACCACAGCTTCTCGGCGTGCAGGGTGGCGTCGCGCAGGTAGATCTCGTAGCCCTTCTCGCCCGAGAATCCAGACTGGGAGATCACCACCGAGCAGCCGGCGATCTCGGTCTCCATGATGCCGTAGTAGGGGATGTCGTGGATCCCCGCGCCCACCAGGTCGGTCATCAGGGCCAACGACTTCGGTCCCTGGATCTGCACCGGACACACGTCGATCTCGTCGATCGCGACGTCCATGCGCATGCCGACGTTGACCCCCTGCAGCCAGTACAGCAGATCGGAGTCCGCGAGCGAGAACCAGAACTCGTCCGCGGACAGGCGCAGCAGCACCGGGTCGTTGAGAATGCCGCCCTTTTCGTTGCACAGGATGACGTACTTGGCATGCAGCGGCTTGATGCGGGTGGCGTTGCGGGTGATCACGTAGTCGACGAACCGCTCCGCATCGGGTCCCTGCACCCGGATCTGTCGTTCCACCGCCACGTTCCACATGGTGACGTGGTGGGTCAGCGCCTCGTGCTCCGCGGCGGCGCCGCCGTCCTCGGGGCGGACGTAGCCGCGCGGATGGTATACCCGGTTGTACACGGTGGCGCGCCAGCAGCCCGCCTCGTGCGACAGGTGCCAGTAGGGCGACTTGCGCACTCGGGTCGAGATCAGCAGCTCGGTGGGCGTGCGGCCGCTCTGGCGCAGGTTGATGGGTACGATGCGGTCGGACTGGTCGACGCTCTGCGGTTGACTCATGAATGCTCCCTCGGGGCCAGGCGGTACGGCTCGCGCGCGAACAGCCGGCGCACCATCGGCTCGAAGAACTCCAGCGGCAGCGACTCGTAGGCGGGGTCGAACGCGGCCTGATCCCAGCGGTGGCAGAAGTCCACCGCATCCTGGTACCAGGGATGGTCGCGGTACTTGTCGCGCGCGTTGCGGTCGCGGCCATGGAAATGGGCGTAGTAGACGAGCTGGAACAGACCGTGGTGGCGCACGATCCAGTAGGTCTTCTCGGTGACGTAGGGGCGCAGAATCATGGCGGACAGCTCGCCGTGGCTGTGCGGGGCCAGCAGGTCGTCGATGTCGTGCAGCAGCGCGGCTACCACCATCTCCTCGTCGGCACCGTCCCGATAGGCGCGGGTCGCGGTCTGCAGCGAGTGTTCCAGGCGGTCCACCTGGTAGCCCGCCAGCGAACCGGACAGCGCACGCAGTTGCGCCAGCACCCGGTCGGCGAGACCGGCGGCAAACTCCTCTTCGAACCGCGCCAGCAGCTCGTAGTCCTCGCGGGTGCCCTGCGCCATGGTGGTGAAGCTCACCGTCGGAGCGCTCGGTGCCGTGTCGCCTTGCATGCTGCTCCTCCCTGGCATGCTGTTTATGCCGGATCGAGGCGCTGGTCAATACGCTGAACGACGTGCCTGGCCGCGTGCTGCGGCGCACCGCGACCAGCGTAAAAAAAACGCTTGACAAGCAAGTTGCACTTCATTAGATGGGGTGTATATTTCTCGCTTCTTCATGCTGCACATCGCTGGGGTCCCGGCACCCCACATCGGTCGCGACGGATTGAGGTGATCGAGTATGGAGCACTCCATCAGCAGCGTCGTTCAGAACGGCGATACCCTGGCGGCGGTCTGGCACGGCGGGTCGGAGACCAGCCTTCCCTACCTGTGGCTGCGCGACAACTGCGGTTGCAGTGAGTGCCGCGTGGTGCAGACCACCGAGAAGCGGTTCCACATTTTCCGCGTGCCGCGGGAGCTGCGCCCGCGGCGGGTGACGATCGAACGTCCCGGCCGCGACGACGAGGAACTCAGCATCGTCTGGCCGGATGGCCACAGCACCTGCTATCGGTCGAGCGACATCCACCGCCTCATCAGCCGGGAGCGCGACGAACTGCAATACTGGGACGGCCGCTTCCAGCCGCGCGAGTTCGACTGGCGCCGGTTCCTGGACCATGACCTGACCGCGGCCGACCTGATCGAGGAGTTTCTGCGGACCGGAGCATGCGTTCTGGTCGACGCTCCCACCGAGCCCGACTCGTCGGAACAACTGGCGCGGCGGCTGGGTCCCGTGCGCGAGGTGGTGTTCGACCGCATCCACAACGTCGTGGTCGACCCCAAGGGATACAGCATCGCCCATACCGACCTGCCGATCGCGCCGCACAACGACTTCACCAGCTACAACTGGCCCCCGAGCGTGCAGGTGTTGCACATGCTGGCGAACGAGTGCGAGGGCGGAGCTTCTTCGATCGTGGATGGCTTCAGCATCCTGGAGGGGCTGCGCCGCGACCATCCCGACAAGTTCGCGGTGCTGTGCGCGGTGCGGGTCCCGTTCCGCCTGTCCAGCGCTCACGACGAGAGCTACGCGGTCAATCCCATGGTCGAGTTGGACGGCACCGGCAACGTCAGGATGCTGCGCTTCAATACCCAGCAGATGAAGGCCATCCCCCTGTCCGAGCCGCGCCTGGGCGAATTCTACGCCGCCTACCACGAGCTCTCCACGCGCGTGAACGCCACTGCTGCCCAGGTTTCGTATCGGCTGGAAGGCGGGCAGATACTGCTGCTCGCCAGCCACCGCGTGCTGCACGGCCGCAGCGCGCTGCGCTCCGGTGGCAAGCGCCACCTGCAGGACGCCTACTTCGAGCACGACAACGTGCGCAACCACCTGACCCTGCTGCGGCGCAGCGGCCGGATCTGAGATCCGGCCCCGCGCAACGAAGGCCGGGACCGTGGTCCCGGCGACACCCGGCGGCTACGTGCACCGCGTCAGGTAGAAGTGGATCCGCTCAACGAAGGCCGAGACCGCAGTCCCGGCGACCCGTCCCGTCACAGTGGATCAGCGCGCACCGTCGGGGGCGGTCCCCGAAGTGCTCGAGCGCCGCGATGGCGACGACGAACGTGTCCGGATTCATCTCTCAAACCCGTCCAGCCCCGAATCCGCGCGTGGTGTCCGCCGTGGCCCTCGGCTTGAACTGGACGCTTTGCCAAGCCGCGTGTACGCCGACGCGCGCCCAGCCGCTCTTCCTGTGCGGTTCCCAAAGGTCGAGCAGGGCGTCGATGGCGGGGCAGTCCAGGGAAGCGCTCCACGTCGGCCACATGAAGCGGTGCTCGCGTCTGCTCCCCGGAATCCTGAGCCAGCCCCGCTGGACGACCGATGGGTAAGCGGAACCGCGGACACTGCGGTCGGTGCCCGTGCCGCGCACGGGCAGGAGCGCAAGCGCGTAGAACGCGAGCACTTCGACCACCGGGTCGACCGACATGGCGGAGGCATCCGACTGGGATCCCATTCTGGTCAGGTCGAAGCCCAGCCCGTTGTCCTTGACCCGCTGCGCTGTTCCAAAGAGCGAATCCTTCAGGCGATCGACTGATGGTTCGACTTCGCGGTGAACCTTCAGCAAGCGGTGGTGCAGCCACTTGATGGTTCCCGGTCCGGCGGGGTCGAACGGGGCGTGAGCCACCTCGCGGTTCTGGTCCACGGAGAGATCCGTCATGGTCGACGACAGGGTCCAGGAGTGCCGGTGGCCGCGGCTGGCACGGGCTCTGGCCACGAACGCATCCACGGACACCTTTCTGGGCAACGGTGGCGGCTCCTTCCACCGCTCGGCAATCGGCATGCTGGCCAGTTCTCTCTGGTCCGGCCATGCGGCTGCCAGGGCTGCAACGGGATCGGTCTCGTCAGCGCACAGTACTGCCGTCGGAGTGCGCTCCGTGGTCCAGCGCAGCCGAATCCGCGAATCCAGTACGGTAGTCCCGACCGCGGCCAGCCAGGCGTTGAGCCACGACGCGGGCAGCCCGGGACAGATCACTTCGACCATCAGCGCAGCTCCAGCTCGGTCACGTGCGATCCGGCCGACACCGCGTGGTCGGCGCGCCGTACGATCGCCTCGATCAGGGCCAGGCCCCACGGTCCGTAACGGGCGTTGAGGCGTGAAAAACGAGCGGGCTGACTCCAATCGATGATGGACAGGTCAGCACAATCCTCCACCATGGCACCCTCGAACTCCGCGGAAACCGTCTGCCGCGTGTGGTCATCCGCCGGCGGCACCAGGGGCCGGCCGGAACCGTGATGGCTGACCACGAGATGGAGCAGCAGGTCGGCAAGCAAGGGGTCCATCCGCTTGCGACCGGTCGCGATCCAGCGCTGAACCAGTCGCGCAGACAGCGCTTCATGCCGGCCGCCCTCCGGCCACCCCGCCGCGAGGCGCGCCGCAGTCCACTGGCTGCGTGGCATCTGTGACCTGGCCACCGGGAGCGCCTGCTTCGCATCCGGATCGAGCCATCCTTGAAAGCGTGCATCCGCCTTCCCAAGGTCATGCGAGCGACCGGCGCGCTCGATCACGGCCGCCAGCTCGGGCGCGATGCCGACGCGCTCAGCGATCGCGCGAGCCCGCACCCCTACCGCCACTCCGTGGTCCTCCAATGCGACCGCCGTGCCGGCGCGTGACGTCTCGTCGAGTTCGTCGCTCGGCGGCTCGCGTGCCGCCCCCCGGGGAAGCCGTGCCACCTCGTTCCGCGCGCTGACGACGCGCGGTTCCAGGGCATGCACCAGGGAGCTCCATTCGGCCGCCTCCCATCCCGCCGGTGTCACCTCGGAGATCGCCTCCAGGATCTCCGAGATGGCCGCGGAACTGGCGGCCTCATCGGGGTCATCATCGTCGTCCACGACACCGAGTGCGCGGTTGACCAGCGCTCCAACGGAGATACCGCACAACGACCGAATCGCAGTGGCGTCCAGGGGCAAGCCATGCTCGGCAATCGACGCGTCGGCGACCGGCGACGACGACTGCGGATCCCACCCGTACGCGTCCATCAGGCCGCGATCGGACGGCACAACGACAACATCGCCCGGTCGAAGCTCGTCACGGTGTGCCGTTTCTACCGTCACGCCGTCGGCGCCGAGGCGACGCGGCCTCTCGTACGCGTCGAACGCTGCGCGTGCCTCGGTCAACGGCACGTCGACGGCCTCGCGGTCGATGGCCCTGGGCCAGAGCAACTCGCCGTCGTCCGGGACGAACACGCGCCAGATCAGCGACACCGTGTGCTCCGGGGCTGCGATCCCGGAGAAGTAGGGTTCCACCGGCGCCTCGCCAGCGGGCGGAGTAGTGGTCTTTACCCACTCCCACAGCAGGCCGGGCAGGACCTCGGGCGCCCGGCCGGGATCGTCGCCCGGTGGTCCGAGCATCTTCGCGACCGTCCGTGGCGCAAGGTTCGCCTCGCCGTCGGCTGCACGGCGGACCGTGGCCTGGAGTCTCCGGAGCACCGCCGCCGGTTCCCGCCCGTAGACCGGCCACCCGTCCCGCTCGTCGCTTCGCGCGCGCTTGTTCCCGGGCGGCGGCAGATGCACGTAGACGGCGCGGGCGTGGGGGAATCGCCCCAGGCGATTCAACCGGCCGAGACGCTGCGTAAGGGAGCGCACGCCGCACGCTTCCGTGACCAGGAACTCGGCGTCAACGTCGGCGCCCACCTCCAGGGTCTGGGTGGCGACCACGACGAGATGACGCCGGCGTACCGTTGCCGCGTCGCGGGCCGACGGCATGCCATGCACCGGATCGAGAATGCGTTGCCGCGTGCGTTCCGCTTCCCGCTCCCGGGCGCGGCCGGTCAGCAGAAGAATCTCCGCCCAATCTTCCGGGTTCATGCGGCACAGCCGGCGAAATGCGTCGCGGGCGGTGGCGGGCGTGTTGGCAAACACCACGCAGGACGCGGCGCCGGGCGCCCGTACGAGCAACGAATGTGCGGCCTCGGCGAGCCGTTGCCCGGGCGCGCCCGACTCGACTCGCAGCGCCATCGGCTTGACGGCGTCGAGGCGCTGCCGCACCACGGGATGAGCCGCGTCGTCCGCGTCGAGATCGAAACGCGCTGCGCCGGAGGTAGTGCCGGTGGCAGTCAGCGCCACCACCGTGGGCCGTGAACGAGCGTGGCCGAGGATCGGCTCCGCTCCGGGACTGCACTCGGCAAGTGCGGGCACCAGCGCCATGAGGTGGTGCGCCAGGTGCGCCTCGTCCACGAGCACCAGACTGTCGGCACCGGCCATGGCCGCGGCGATCGGGCGCATCGACCGGGAACAACCGTAGCCGCGAAACAGGAGTTGCGATCCATACATCGGAAGCGTCGCCAGCACGATCGCCGGCTGCGACGGATCGACCGTGCTTGGCGGCGAAACGCCCCCGCGAAGCCGGATGACTTGGAGTGGTTGGGCGGCCGGATCTGCCGCGAGCGAGCACAAACGGTCTGCGACGCCAGTGATCACGTTTGCTGCCGAGCCACTCAGCCCGAGCTGTTCCGGATCGCGGAGCGCGCTCCTGATCGCCTCCGCGTGGTCGGCGGTCGAATCGACCAGCTGGCGCCGGCTCACCAGCCACCAGATCCGGGTGGGCGCGGTGCGCCCGGCCGGTGTGCGGTCGGCCTGGGACGCAAGCCACCAGGTGGCGACGTCCAGACAGGCGGTCTTGCCAAGCCCGGTGGGCACGCCGACTTCGGCCGGCCACCGCTCGGAAGCGGCGACCTGGGCGGCCAGACGCGACTGCCACGGGAACGGGTCGCGGCCGTTGAGCGCCCGATAGAAGTCGGCAAACGCGGGCATGGATGGGAGCGCCCGCCGATCAGGTGTCTCCGCCATCACCATCTTCCACCGGTACGCACAGACCCAACCCGCGCTGTCTGCCGGCGCCTATCACCACCGGTCCGGCAACCGGTTCCGTGAACCACAGTTGCACGTGGGAGTAGGGCAGTCCGGTTCTTCCGGGCCGGTTTATCTCCACGGGTGCGAGATCGACCGCGCCGTGCACCAGTGGAGCGCGCGCTGACCGGAACCGTACGGGCGCCGGCAGGCCGGCGTGTTCGCACCAGCGCGACACTTGCGCAAGATCCAGACGGCCGCGGCGCTCATGCAATGCGGGGAATGCCGTCGCCCAGCAGCGCGACGATCGCGTCCAGCGAGCCGGGTTCGCGGCCATGGGCCGCTGCTCGTTGTCCCGAGGCAAGACCGGCACGTCGAGACCGCGACCGCTCAAGCGGCGTATCGCAAGCGCGGAGTCACGCGCCCGCCGGCGCGTTACCGCGTCGCAGCCGGGCGGAAGCCACAGTGCCAGGCCATGAATCCGTCCCCGCGATCGCGCGTACCCCACGTCGGGCAACGCCAGGTATCGAGCCAGGTCATAGCCGCTGCCGTTGCAGCCGTGCCCATGCAGAACGGGCGGAGGCTCGCCGTGGATCCGCTGATGTCGGCTCAGCAGCGCATCCTTGAACAGCGTGACCAGTGGCGTCACGCGTCGTCCCGATATGGCCTTCTTCAGAATGAGCCACGCCACCACCGTGCCGGCTTGTTCCGGAGTCGCCGCATTCGGCGAACGGTACGAGAGCTGATGGCGGAGGGCTGGAAACTGGGCGCGGGAGACATCGGCACCGCGCTCGGTCCACCGGTCGTACATCGAGTCCAGGATCCGCACGTCGCCTTTCTCGGGAACACTGATTGCTACATCCCCGGCAGCGTCCGGCACAAAGAGCTCGCCGACTACGGACCAGTCGGGGATGCTCGTCCGCACGCGCATGCGTACCGGCGAATCTGCCGCTCCCAGGTATCCGACACGCGCCGCGCGTCGCCGGAGGCTCTCGATTGTCTCCGGCGGCGCATCGGCTTCCCAGGAGTAGAGAACCTCGGGATGGCGCGGCGTGACTCGGACTCCCGGCCGTACCGGTGTGCCCTTACGCCCAGGGTATTCCTGATGGGTCGACCGCTCGGGGCTACCCTTATGCTCTACCACGAAGCGCGGCCGCAGCACTTGATGCCACGGCAGCGTGTGAGCATGGATCTTCGGTGGGGGAAGCTGCTCGAGCCACTCCAGCTCGGAGCCGTCTGTCACCAGACATCGCTCCCGGGTCCCGTCCGCCGCGACCATCGCTGCGAGAACGCGGGAGGGGGCCGGGGGCCACTCGCCGCGGGTCAGGCTGCCCGTGTTCGCGGTGCCATCGGGATCCGCGCGAAACGTGCCCTGCAGCAGCTCGACCGAGATCGCGAGCATCAGCCGTCGAGGTCCGGCCAGGTGGCTCGGATGGCCGTGCTCAGGTTGTCCTTGGGCGTGAGAACGAGGGCCGGTTGGTCCCAGCCGTCGAGCGGAACACCGGCCGATCCAGCGTGGTTCACCGCCGTCCGTAGCACCATGAGCGTCGCATCGGCGTCGCCGATCGTGCACGCTTCATCGCCACTGCTCCCGAGCCAGGTTGCCCGCACCGTCTTGGGACGCAGCTCGGCGCCGGAGCGCAGCGCGAACCCGCGCCCGAAGGCAAGCACGTGGGCGTGGAGCCCCAGCGCGACGAGGAGCGCACGAGCGGCGGCGTCCGCATCGGCGGAGTGGCCAGGGCCCAACGTGATCCGTCTCAGTTGGGCAAACGAGACCGTCGCACGCTGGGTCACCCGAGCGAACGAGACGGCGGCGGCGGCAGCTTCGTCGCCCATGAACGGCACCTGCCCATGGCCGATCTCGGAGAGCTTGTCCTTCTTGCCTCCTTTGACCTCCACCTTGCCGATATCCCATTCCATCCGGTCATCAGGATTGGAAGTAATGGCCTCGTTGGTGTTCAGATTCAGTGCGTCACCCTTGAGACCCAGCACCCGCGTGGCGGTCGCAGCCGGGCTCCATCCCACGATCTCGGAGACCCACGCTCGCGCGTGCTTGGTGTTGTGCCGCTTTTTCCCCAGGTGAGACTGCCAGAATCCGAACAGCAGCGCCTGCGGAAACCAGGCCATGAGCGGACCGCACGACTGAGCCGTGGCTCCGAAGATCGCGCGTCCAAGGTCGGTCCGGGTGAAGTCGGCATCACCAAGGCGGGCATCCCGCAGATACGCATCGGAATTGCGATGCGGGAACTCCAGGCTCGAGAGCCGGCGCGGCAGATGGGCCGGCAGGTTGGCCACGGCGGACAGGTCCAGCACCAGTTCGGGCACTCTGGTCGACTCCCGGTGCAGGCGGATCGCCTCCTCCAGGCGGTTCGCCTGCGACGGAACGTTGTCGATCACGATCACCGGCGTCGGCGTCTCAGCGCCGGGCGAGGCCCAGCGCCGGTCCATCTGATACGTTCCTCCCTCGTAAACGGCCGGCTTGACCGTACCACCAGGACCGGACAGAGGCTCCAGATCCGTGTCGATCCGAATGCCGTCGTCGAATGAGTCGTCGGCGCAGGCTGCAACAAGGGTATCGAGACTGATTGCTCTGGCCACGCGGCCACCTCCGGAGAGTTGATCACTAGATCGGATGTTGATTCGCGGAACGGTGGACGAGTTCGTGAGACCGTGCACGAATTCGCCGATTCGCGAATCTGCTGCCGTGTAGTCGCGAAAACGCGAATCGTGGGTACGTCGGTATGCCGGCAAGCTTGACGAAACTCGTCGCGACCCTGCCAATGGCCGTCGTGAGAGAGCCAAGCGTGAACGTATCCGTTGATATGCCGGCGCGGGCGCGGATCGTGGTGATCGGCGCCGGCATCGTCGGCAACTGCCTGGTGGGGCACCTGGCGGAGCTGGGCTGGGATGAGCTGGTGCTGATCGACAAGGGGCCGCTGCCCGATCCGGGCGGGTCCACCGGGCACGCGTCGAACTTCATCTTTCCGACCGATCACAACCGCGAGATCGCGATGCTGACCCTGGAGAGCCAGCGCCAATACGAGGCGCTGGGCGTGAACACCACCTGCGGCGGGGTCGAGGTGGCGCGCACCGAGGAGCGCATGGAGGAGCTGCGCCGGCGCATGACCTCGGCGCGTTCCTGGGGGATCGAGGCGGAGCTGCTGACGCCGGACCAGGTGGTGGCACGTATTCCGTTCGTGGACGGCGCCGTGATCAAGGGCGGCTTCTGGATGCCGGCGGTGTCGGTGGTGGACTCGGTGCAGGCGGGCACCGTGATGCGCGAACGGGCGCTGGCCAGGGGCGCGCTGACCGTGCTGGACAACACCGAGGTGACCGGGCTGGAGCTGGAGCGGCGCCGGTTCGGCCGTCCGCGCATCCGCGCCGTCGTGACCGGCGGCGGCACCATCGAAGCGGAGCAGGTGGTGATCGCCTGCGGCGTGTGGAGTCCGCGCATCGCCGCCATGGCCGGGGCCAGCATCCCCCTCACCCCCGCCGTGCACCAGATGGCGGACATGGGACCGGTCGACCTGCTGGCCAGGACCGGCAACGAGATTGGCTACCCGATCGTGCGCGACATGGACGTGTTCATGTACGAGCGCCAGAGCCACGAGGCGATGGAGGTGGGTTCCTACGCCCATCGCCCGATCCTGGTGCGCCCCGACGACATCCCCTCGCTCGCCGAGGCGGAGCGCTCGCCTACCGAGATGCCGTTTACCGGCGCCGACTTCGCGCCCCAGCTTGGCCACGCGCGCGAGATCATGGGCGAGCTGCTCGCCGGCACGGAGATGCAATACGCGGTGAACGGGCTGCTGTCGCTGACGCCGGACACGCACCAGGTGCTCGGCGAGACCGCGGAGGTGGAGAAGCTGTGGTCGGCGGCGGCGGTGTGGATCAAGGAGGGGCCGGGCACGGCGCGCCTGATCGCGGAGTGGATCACCTACGGCTACCCCCGCCTGTGCGATCCCCACGCCTCCGACATCACCCGCTTCTACGCCCACGAGCGCACCGAGCAGCACATCCGCGGGCGCTGCGACGAACACTTCAACAAGACCTACGGCATCGTCCACCCGCGCGAGCAGTGGGCGTCCGAGCGCGGCATGAACCGCGCCCCGTTCCACGACCGCACCACGGCCCTGGGCGCCGAGTACCACGAGGCGCGCGGCTGGGAGCGCCCGCAGTGGTACGCGTCGAATGCCGACCTGGTGGAGCGTTACGGCGTCTCCGACCGGCCGCACGAGTGGGACCGGCGCTGGTGGTCGCCGATCAGCACCGCCGAGCACCTGCACCTGCGGGAGAAGGTGGGGATCGTCGACCTCAGCGCGTTCCAGATCTTCGACCTCTCCGGACCCGGCGTGGTGCCCTGCCTGGAGCACCTCACGGTCAACAAGTGCGACCGCCCGGTGGGCAGCTCGATCTATACGCCGCTGCTCACCCCGGACGGCGGCATCCGCGCCGACCTCACCATCCAGCGCCTGGCGGCGGACCGCTTCCGCGTGGTCACCGGCGCCTTCGACGGGGCGCGCGACGAGGTGTGGTTCCGGCGCCACCTGCCGGCGGACGGCTCGGTGCAGTTCGAGAACCTGTCATCGGCGCTGTGCACCATCGGCGTGTGGGGACCGGAAGCGCCCGCGCTGCTGGCCGGCATCACCGGCACCGGCCTGGCGCAGGCGGACTTTCCGTACGGCACGGTGCGGGAGGCGATCATCGACGGCGTGCCCGTGACCATGCTGCGCATCTCCTACGTCGGTGAGAACGGCTGGGAGATCACCACCCGCATGCAGCACGGCGTGCGCCTGTGGGACGCGCTGTGGCAAGCGGGCCGCCCGCTCGACGCCCGCCCGGTGGGCATCGGCGTGTACGGCACCACCGGGCGCATGGAGAAGGGCTACCTGCTGATGGGATCCGACCTCACCGCCGAGTACTCGCCGGTGGAGGCCGGCCTGGCGCGGCCGCGCGTGAAGCGGGACGACTTCATCGGCAAGCAGGCCTACCTGAAGGCTCGCGCGACCGCTCCCGCCGCGCGGATGTGCGCGCTGACCATGGACGACCACACCGGCGCCGCCGGCAGCGCGCGCTTCCCCACCGGCGGCAACGAGCCGATCCTGACCGCGGACGGCTCCCGCATCGCCGACGCCCACGGCCGCGAGTCACGCGTCACCTCCGCTGGCCTGGGGCCGTCGGTGGGCAAGTACCTGCTGTTCGCCTACCTGCCGCCGGTGCACGCGGCACCCGGAACCCGCCTGCAGGTGTTGTACATGAACGAGCCCTTCCCGGTGACGGTAGCCGCCGGCCTGGCGACGTTCGATCCCGCCGACACGCGCATGAAGGCATGAACCGCGGTTGCCGGTGTCGCAAAGTGCCGTCACGATATAGGCAAGTTGTGGAGCGGTTCGAAGGTGATCAAGTGGCCGTGTCTCGGAGCGTGGCGGAGGCCGTGGCGTTCATCTTGGGCGGAGTCGCCGGCATCGGCCTGGAGGTACATTCGGATGCCGAATTGGCCGACGCCGTGGCTGCCGGCTTCGACGTGAAGGCGATCGACGCGCTCAAGCAGAGGGGCGTTACCGGTGCGGAAGTGAACTCTCTCATCATCAAGCCGCGTACCCTGTCGCACAGGCGGGCGAATGGAGGCAGGCTGACGGTCGATGAGTCCGATCGCGCCGCACGGGTGGCGCGGGGCCTGGTGCTCGCGGAGAGAACCTTCGCCAACCGAGAAAAAGCAAGCCGCTGGATGCACCGAAATCTCGGCACGCTCGGCGGTCGCACGCCGATGGAACTGCTCCGCACGGATGCCGGCGCCCGCGCCGTCGAGAGTCTGCTGGCGCGAATCTCCTGGGGCGCGGCGGCCTGATGTGCTTACCGAACGCCGTACAGCTCTACTCACCTATATTCGGCGGCTCATCAATCATTTCGATCCAACTCAAGAGCTCATTCCTCCGGCTCTTCAATCGCTGCTTCACCTCGTCCCTAAAGTCATCCTCCCCAAGAGAGAGCCGACCAAGAGTGCTTCCAACATCATGCCACCAAGGAAGCAAGCTTGTCTGATCGAAAGAGTTCTCAATGTAACCTCGTAGCTTTCTGACGATACCTTTCAACTCATCGTGAGCCTTCCAAGAGGCTTCTTTTGCCTTCTCTTTCTTCGTCTCGTCATCGTACGATACTGTTGAATGAATCTCATCATACGCCGGATCCAAGACTATGACCATCGCCTTCAGCATGTCAATTACAATTGTTGAATTACTTTCAATACAGAACAAATGCTCTGATTGTCTGTCCACACGAGAAATTAGATCTGCCGATTCACCAGTCCTCGCTACAACATCGTCGGAGGTCGTATCATACTTACTTCTTCGAGAATGCCACAACGTCCAAAAAAAGACACCAACAAAAATCAAGAACAGTGCGTCGAAGATTCGCTCTCCCCAGTCCAACTGGCTCACAAAAAGCAACAGACGAGCAATGAGCGACTTCCAAGCAGAAATGTCATCGGAGACGCTTGCTAATCCCAGAAGGTCAATAAGATTCTGGGCACGCGCAAGAATGCCCGAAGTTATGCCGCCGGATCCTGAAACCCATTGTAGTCTTCGCAGCCACTTTTTACGGGCAGTTCGCATTCGGTAGCCTCAGAGAGCTCCTCTATCTGCGTTGATGCTCATATAGGAAGCCTTGTGGAGAGACAGAGACGACTACTCTCGTAGCACCGGTACGTGATTCGCACGAACCGGCACAGAGACTGCCGGATTCAGCGTGTCGGTCTATTGAATGCAAAGGGAATACGCACATGTGCCATCATAGTGTCGTCAGCTCGGCACCACAGCGCGCGAGAGTATAGTCCATCGCCGATTGGTGGTTTCCGTGTAATACCGGCAATTAAGTCCGCGCAAGTGGCGAATCTAGGAATCCGGCACCGCATGAGGTGAGACCTTGACCGTCCGTGATCTTGCCACTTGTGGCGTCGAAGTGTCGATAATCTGGAGAATCCGTTCTACTTATCCAATCCGTATACGGTTGAGTCCAAATGCTCATTTGCCGTTCTTCAACCTGAATGCGGAAACCACTTCCTGTTTAATCAATCCCCTATGACCCTTTCGTTTGGGTGCAAGCGTTCTACTTTGGATTCTGTCTTCGAATCGGTCGAACAAGCGAAAGTTCATACTCTCCAATATCTGGTTTAGTGCGTCCCATGTGAGGATTCTTCGTCCTCCCACAAGGTTATCGCCACAGACTAGTATTAGGGTGCCATCCGGCGCAAGTAAATCCTTAAACGAGAGGAATGCCATCTCCATATCCCGAAAATACCGATGGACAATAGCCGCACGTTTCATACATTGAATTTCAAGTTCTCTTAGTTGAGGAACCAGTTCTCTTCTATGCTTCGACTGTTCATCATAAACTAGAGAAGTACTAACACCTCGCTCTGTACCTATGAACTCCCGAATAATGCAGTCCACACGGAACGGCAACAAGCCCTCGAGCATGTAGAGCTCAAGTTTCGCGTTTCTAAAGTAATCCTGAGCATTGACGTACGGAGGGGAGGTGATGACATGTGAACACGTAAACGAATCCCTATGGGACCGCGCCGCATCAATGACACTGATGTGATGCACACTTGGGCCAACGTCTTGCGGGTCTCCGTAGAACCTCGAGAGTTCACTAAGGACGCTCTGAAGGACGATCATAGGATCAAAATGCTTCCCTTTTCGTACCCTCCGCGCTTCCTGTGAAATAAACGGCTTAGGGCTACGCTGGTCGGACCGTGAACACGGGCGGACGGAGAGCCCCATCGATAGGAGCACTCCACGCCCCGCTGCCGTATCATTGAGTCCCATCTCCGACGCTACGAACCGGATCTGCTGGAACTTCCGTAGTGTGGCGGGTGTGAACCAATATCTCGCATTACTCCAGGCTAGGGGCAGTTCTTTGCTCGAATGAGCGCGACATACGAGATCGTCGCAAAGCCGCCTTGCTTCGTCAGCGTCGAACCCCTCAATCTTTACCTGCGATAGGAGAACGCCAAACGGATTGATGTCCATCCCAGAGACCTTAAGGCTCTCTTTGCGGGCGGCGTAGAGTACCGCTCCGGATCCGCAAAACGGATCGACCAAGTGGCTCGCATCACTAGCATACCGAGTGACGAGTGTTCGCGCGAGATGTGAAACCATCTTTCCTGGATAGCGGTCTATGCGCGCGGGTGGAGATGTCATTCTGGGCAAAAAATTATCCATCTGTTCCCAATACCGCGGGAATAGTAATGGAGATTATGTCGCAATACCTGCGAGTAGATCAAAGAAGGGGGGTCCGTACACTCGCGGATGTAGGTGTACGCTCCCACTGCTTGGGGCTTGGGTCCAAGGGGACACACGGCACGACGAAAGTCCGAATACACGCGGACATCACCCAAGACGCGACTCAGAACCCTAATCGTCGAACTAGGATCAATAGCATCAGCACGATCCACACAGGACTGGTCATCAATCGTAGCCACAAGGTTGCGATTGAGACGTTCCGTTCGGCCCTTCCACTCAGGACGGAACGGCGGGTCTGGCACGATGAGCGTCGTGCGCTTCGGCTGGAGAATCTCATACGTTGAAAGTGCGCGGTCGCCTTCGTATCCCAAGAGCATCACAGCGTGAAGTGGCCGGCTCGGGTTGGCAGATGGAGCAAACCCCGGGAGCAGCGTCACGGATGACACGCCGAACGAAAGGGGCAATCGCCCTTTGATCTCATACTCTTCGGGTTCGCTGTATACTATCCAAAGACGATCCCAGAGTCCACAATCGTCAAGAAGTCGTAAAAGAAGGAGGAGAGTGCGTTTCGACATCACCGAGATATCCACAACTACCGGGCGACTTCCACTCTCTCGCAAGACGGATCGAAGAGGGCGGTGTCCATCGGCCGATGTCTCCGTGATGCAACTCAAGGAAAGCTCCACGACCGGCGATCGCGCTTCTAACATGGATAGTAGCGTCATTCGATGCTCGTAACCCGAAGGTGTCTCCTCTTCGTACCCGAACAAAATGGTCTTCTTGGGAACCCAATCTTCACAATCTCCCAAGATCCCGAGACATCGCGGCTCGTGACTTGAGCACACCAACAGCAGGCAGTCCTGTGGAAGTAACTCTTGATCAAATACCGCCTTCATAAGCCCTACGACCCATTCTCTCCAAATGGAAGTTGTGCACTGAGATCAGATCGGTGCCTACGTTGGGACCAACTTCCTACGAGAAGACTCTTTGTCGTCCTACGATTCTCTTTGTCCAACAGCCCCAACAACTGAGAGCACCCCACCGTAGTTCTCCATCTCAATCGTGGACTGATCTCAAGTGTCGGCGCAAAAATACGTGAAATATTGATCTCCAGTGGCTGTGGATCTTCCACATGCTTTGGTCGTATACCCGATCGTCCTTCAAGAACTTGAAAAACCCCTTCCTTAATCCCTATACCGATCATCTTTCTTAGCAACTCGTAGTCGCTCTCCAACAGCATCTGAGGATCTCTAATGGCAAGGCGTGCCGCTTCAGGCTCGCTTGAGTGGTGAAGCAACTTTTGTCTAAGACAATCCCCTAAATCAAGCAGAAAATCCTTAAGCTTCTCACCATACGTCTCTATATTCCGGCTAAGTGTTGCCAAATTATGTACCGACACGACATGAACAGCCTCCGATTGAAACTCCGGATCTATCGAGAAAAAATCACTCATCTCATTCGACTGCAAGTGATATGCCATGAGAAGGACCTCTTGAAAGTAGCGAATGACTCCAGAGCTAATAAATGCCAACTCCTTGTACCCAGAGAACCGCTTCTTTGTCCGCCTCCCAGGGCTACCATAGAGCTGTCGGTAAATTGCCGCCTCGCGATAGTAGGACAACTTCGCATCCTGAGTACGTACGTCCCAAGAATCAAACTCCCGCCGATCAATCCGAAGGAGCCGAAGTGTCTCTTCAACGACTTTCTCTCGGGGAATTTCGTCGTCACTGCTCTCTGGAAGAAGCCTCGCAAGCGTCGCTGGAGCGCCTTCTCGCGTTGTAAGAAGTTTTCCTACCATGTTCTCAAGGAGCCCGATGTATCGCTCGAAGTCAGAGTCATTCTCTACCGAGTAGATCAGCGTCACCCTATTGTAATCATGCGTCTCCTGGAGCTCTTGTCCTTCGGTAGTGTCCGAGACTTCTTGACTCCCTATCTTTCGCGCTACTTTGACAGAGATCGTAGGCGGCCCGAGCTTAATGAGACTGTTGACCACAACTTTCTGATATGAAAGGAGGTTCTCATACTCATCTAACAGAATCGTGATTTGACTACGCGACAACGACCGAACATTCCTTCGAACTAGGTTTACGACCCGTCTAAAGGTCGCGAGTCCGAAGGACGCGAACGGAATGGAGGTAGCCTCATCGTAGATGAACTTCCTGCGGACGAATTCCGCCAGTTTGAGGTGCATATCTGCGAAGTGCTCTAGCAGATCCTCAAAACGTTCAAGCGTGCTCTCGGTCTGTGGAGATAGAACACCGGCTATCGACCGTACCAATGTCCCCTCAGAACGGCTCCCGAGTTCTAGTCTATTGGCACGCGTGCAATGGGAGATCTCTGACACCATACTCTCAACAACACCAAGATAGAATTCCTGAGCGAAGACATCAGTCAGTTGTGCGAGTGTCTTGGAGTCGAACGGTACCGAGAGATCGTCGACCTTAAGAGAGGTACCAGCATTGCAGAAGGCACCCCGTTCAAGGCGAACGTAGCAACCAAAGAGCTGACGAAGAGTCTTCGGTGAATCCGAGCGAGCGGAAAGAATACGAGCCCTCAGAGATAGCAAAAGCATAGTCTTTCCGGTGCCACGGGAACCTTCAAGAAAACAAGGTTTCATCTCCTCGAGAACTCGTATCTTAGCTGCATCTGGCGGAGAGAATGATGAGGCCAACAGTGTTGGGTTATCCTCTTCAAAGTACTCGGCCCGAACCCGCCAGAAGGGGTTTAAGGAGTCCTCCTTTAGTGCTGCACTGATAGTTGATGTGTCTGAGATTGTGTCAGAAATCTGAGAGCACAGTTGCTCGAGCGTATGTTGGTAGTGCTCATCGTCAACACTCCCATATACGTGGGTGCCTATAAGTGGAGGTAGCTGAACAGACCCATACTTGAGGACGATAACGCTTCCGCCATCTTGGCTGACACGATTCCATAACGCGGCGGATATCTCAAGTCTTTGCCAATTGGCGCCATGGGTGTTCTTTGAATAGATGACGATTATGGTGTGAGAATTGGCAATTGCTTCGTTCATAAATTCTATTGAACTAAACCGCTTCGCGGTAGGGGTGGCGTCGGCCGTGTCGAGGCGCGGAGCCCTTCCCAAACACAATCCCTACATGGTGTCTGGACTCTACTAACGGGAGATGGGTGGTTGCCCCCGGAGCGTAGCGCCGCTCCGGAGGCTGATGGACCACGCGTCTCTACACGAGGAGGAGTCCATCATGACACCACTGCGCCAGAGAATGATCGAAGACATGCGGGTGCGCAACCTGTCCCCGCACACCATCGAATACTACGTCCGCCAGGTCGCGTTGTTTGCCCGCTACTTCAACCGCTCTCCGGAGCTGCTCGGGCTCGACGAAATAAGGGCCTATCAACTGCACCTGGTGCAGGAGCGAGAGCTGGCTTGGGGTAGCTTCAATCAGGCAGTCTGCGCCCTCCGCTTCCTGTACCTCAAGACCCTCGGCAAGGACTGGCACATCGAGTCCATCCCGTTCGCCAAGCAGCCCAAGAAGCTGCCGCTGGTCCTGAGCCAGGACCAGGTACGCTCGCTACTCGAAGCGATCACCAACCCGCAGCACCGCGTCATCGCCATGACCCTGTATGCCGCCGGGCTGCGGGTTTCCGAGGCCGTCTCCCTGAGGGTCACAGACATCGACAGCAAGCGGATGCTGCTGCATGTCGTGCAAGGCAAGGGCCGCAAGGATCGTTTGGTGACGTTGTCGCCGCTCCTGCTGTACCACTTGCGCTGCCACTACCAACGCTATCGGCCGCGCTACTGGCTGTTTCCCAGCAGGACCTATCCCGACCGCCACATCACCAGGGACGCGGTGGCCAACGCCATCGCCGCGGTGCGCCACGTCGTCGCCGGCAAGCCCGTATCCCCGCATACCTTGCGCCACTGTTTCGCCACCCATCTGCTGGAATCCGGCACCGATCTGCGCACCGTCCAGGCGCTGCTCGGACACGCCTCGATCAGGAGCACCGTGATCTACACCCACGTCACCCGCAAGCGCATCAGCGCGGTCGAGAGCCCGCTGGAGTCGTTGCCACCGCTGCGCTGAGCTCCCAGTGCAGCAGCCCCCGTTCGAGGTGGCCGACGTCATCCGTACCCTGGCTGCGGCCGATGGTCGGGTGCCGGGGTTGCGGGTGTCGCAGGCTCAACAGCGCGTCCTCGGCGACCTCGCAGCCTGTCGTACCGCCAAGCTTGGTGGCCACGTCGATGCCTGCGATGCCTGCGGTGAGCTACGCGTATCGTACAACTCCTGCGGCAATCGCCACTGTCCCAAGTGCCAGGCGCAGCAGCGCGCGAAGTGGCTCGAAAACCGTTGCCAAGATCTGCTGCCGGTCCCCTACTTCCACGTCGTTTTCACCCTGCCGGCAGAGCTGGCGCCGCTGGCACTGCAGAACCAACGCGAAATTTATGGCGCCCTGTTCGCTGCCGCCGCCGCTACCCTCAGGACCATCGCTGCCGACCCCAACCATCTCGGTGCTCAGATCGGCTTCATCGCCGTGTTGCACACCTGGGGTCAGACCCTGGTGCACCATCCCCATCTCCACTGCGTCATCCCGGGTGGCGGGTTATCCCCCGACGCTGCCTCCTGGATCTCCTGCCGTGACGATTTCTTCCTCCCGGTCCGGGTCCTCTCACACCTCTTTCGCGGCAAGATGCTGGCCGCGCTCCAGCAACGCTTCGCTGCCGGTCATCTCCACTTCCACGGTGCTGTTGCTGAGTTGGCAGATCCCGCTCGCTTCCGAACGTTGTGCCGGCAACTGCGCCGCAAACGGTGGGTGGTGTACTCCAAGCCGCCCTTCGGCGGGCCCCAGCAGGTGCTCAAGTACCTGGCTCGCTACACCCATCGTGTCGCCATCGCCAACCGCAGGATCACGGCTGCCGATTCGGACTCCGTGAGCTTCCGTTACCGCGACTATGCCCGTGGCCGCCGTCACCGGGTGCTGAAACTCGACACCGTGGAGTTTCTGCGTCGCTTTCTGCAGCACGTCTTGCCCAACCGTTTCGTCCGTATCCGCCACTACGGCTTTCTCGCCAATCGTGCACGTAAGGAAAAACTTCCGCGGTGCCGCTATCTGATTGCCCAAGCCTCCGGCCAGGACCTGATCACTGCGCCTGATCTCTCAGTTTCTCTCGAACCTCCCGGCGACGATCATCAACGCTGTCCGGTGTGCCACGCAGGAACCATGCGCCGCATCCAGGACTTCTGCTCTCAACCCACCTGGGAGTATGAGTACCTGCCTGGTCGCCGCGCTCCCCCCGAGGCCGCATGACTCCATCTCCAGAACACCATCCGTTCGATCTCATCACGCATCCCTTCGCGCCGCCGTGCCGTTGCTCCTGCGCACCCGTGCGCGGCGCCGGCCGCGAGCTCCCCGTCAGCCGCTCGTCGCTGCCTCATCGCTTGGCGCTGTCACTCAGCTCCCCGTTCTGCTCCGCGAGCCCGCGCCTGCCCGGGCACCCCCAGCACTCCGCCGCCACCGGGATACCGGCGTTCCAATCTCCATAGGCGCGCGGTTTAGTTCAATCAACCCTATCCGAACTGGCCCCGGCCACGCGGCAACGGCCAGCGTTCGCCGTTCGCGCGGCCAGCTCGGATAGACTCCTTCTCATTTCGGATAGACTCCTTCTCATTATGTCGTGACCGAACTTCAGTTCATGCAAATCGATGTAGACGTCATGACCTGCCATTCTCAAGTCATCATGGAGTCTCGTAGCAATCTCTGCGTCTTCGTCAGCGTGAGAGATGAAAATGTGCTTCAGTTTCTCGGGCTCCTCAGTCGTGTGATTTGAGTGTTGAACAGATCGCGGAAGGTGCGCGGATACTCCCTAAGTGCTAGGAATCGTCTGCGAATCGTTCGGTTGTGGTGTCGAATCTCTGCAGTCGGCGATTCCTCCCTCCGGTTGGAACGGCACCATAGTGGCTGGCCTGGTACTGAAAGAGGTGTAATGGTCGCATCAGTTACACCCCGTAGGATTAGTGACCGATCTATGGAGTTGTCGGTGAAGCTATGGGAGAGGTTGAGATGAGCGTTATAGCTTGGTGCTCGTCCAGCATGTATTGGCAGGGTGCCAAACATCAGATTTCGTGAAGAACGTTAACTCGCAAGGATGTTGGTCTGCGTGCTTCCTCGCGCCAGTGCCGACCATGATCGGTGCAGTTCAAGCTTGATCTCCTCAATGGAGCGAGAGTCATAGACGTCAAGACTCTTCACCTTCGGTACATCACGGTCGCCAAGGGGTCACGGACGAGGGACTCGCTGATGACACCGTAGCACGATTCTGACTAGTGCGTCCCGGCGGCGTGGACGTATTCCAGGCTCTGGTGGCGGAAGTAGGTGTTGTACAGCTCCGCGTAGTGGCCGCCGGCCCGGAGCAGGCTGTCGTGGGAGCCCTCTTCGATGATGCTGCCGGCGCGCAGCACCACGATGCGGTCGGCCTGTCTGATGGTGGACAACCGATGCGCGATGACGATCGCGGTACGCTCGTTCAAAAGCTCGTCCAGACCCTCCTGGATCAGCGCCTCGGTAAGGGGATCGACGCTCGCGGTGGCCTCGTCGAGGATGATCACGGAGGGGTCCTGCAGCAGCACCCGTGCCAGCGCCACGAGCTGGCGCTGACCCAGTGACAGGTTGCGGCCGCGTTCGGCCACCTCGGTGCTCAGGCCGTCCGGGAGGGTGGCGATCCAGTCGCCGGCTCCCACCCGCTGCGCCGCCGCCGCCACAGCGTCGTCGTCGGCGTCGTTCCTGCCGTAGCGGATGTTGTCCAGCACGCTGCCGTTGAACAGGAACGGCACCTGGGTCACGAACCCGAGCTGGGAGCGAAAGCTGGCCAGATCCAGGGAGCGTACGTCGCGCCCGTCGACCAGGATCTGCCCGCCCTGGAATTCGTAGAAGCGCGCCACCAGCTTGGTGATGCTCGACTTGCCGGAGCCGGTGTGTCCCACCAGTGCCAGCGTCTCGCCGGGGTGGACGCTGAGCGAGAAGTTCTCGAATACCTGCTCCCCCTCCTTGTAGTGGAAGGTGACGTTGCGTAGCTCGATGGCACCGCTCAGCTCCGCCACCGGTTCGGCACCGGTCTGCGTCACCTGGGGATCGGCGTCGATCAGCGCGAACACCCGCTCGCCGGCCGCCAGGCCGAGCTGGAACTGACTCCAGAAGGAGGCGATGGAGGTGAGCGGAAACCACAGCAGCCCGATCCCCTGTAGGAACAGGTACCAGTCGCCGATGGTCAGGCCGCCGTGCTCCGCGCGCAGCCCTCCGCTGTAGGCGAGGATCGCGGTACCCAGCCCGGAAACCGTGAACAGCACCGGGAAGATACTCGAGAACACCACCCCGGAACGCCAGCTCAGCCGGAACGACTGCCGGTTGACGCCCGTGAACTGCTCGTACAGGACCTGTTCCTTGCGGAACGACTTGGCGATGTTGATGCCGCTCACCGTCTCGTGCACGTGGGCGCTCACCTCCGCCACCGCGCGCCGCGACTGGGTGACCACGTCCCGCGCCAGACGCCGAAAGCCGAGTGCCACCCCGACTACCACCGGCACCAGCGCCAGCGCGATCAGGGTCAGCATCGGGTCGACGGTGAACAGATAGGCGAAGATCAGCAGCACCATGGTGACCTGGCTGAACACTTCCATGGTGAGGGTCACCACTTCGGAGAACGCCTGGGTGTCGGCGGTCACCCGGCTCACGATGCTCCCGGTGGGATACTGGTCGTAGAACGACAGGTCGTGGCGCATCAGCGCATTGAAGGCGTCGCCGCGCAGGCGCAGCACGACGCTGCCGATGGCGCGGGCGCCGAGCAGGCGGCGCACCACGTTCAGCCCCCAGCTTCCCGCGTTCAGCAGCGCGATCGCTACCACAATGGCGGCGATGGTGCCGGAAGCGGCATCGGCGTCGGCCACCAGGTCGATGGCGCGCGACATCACTACCGGCAGCGCCGTGGTCAGCAGGGATCCGGCGGCCACCGCCAGCGACACGATCAGCATGCGCCGCCCCTCGGCGCGGAAGTAGGTGAAGATGCGGCCCACCAGCTCGCGGTCGCCGTAGGTGCGGTCGTACTCTTCGGCGGCGATGCCGTCCATGAGGAAGCCCACTAGCGCACCTCCCCGTTGGCCGCGATCGCCGGTGCACTGCCGTTTGCCACGGTAACGGCGTCCGGCGCGCGCAGCGGCGGCAGCTCGATGTCGTAGTGGCTGAAGATGCGCCGGTAGACCGGCGAGGTGGCCAGCAGCTCGTCGTGGCTGCCGGCGGCCGCCAGCCTTCCGCCGGCCAGCACCAGGATGCGGTCGGCCCAGCGGATCTGGGACAGGCGGTGGGTGATGATCAGGGTGGTGCGCCCCTGCTGCACGCTGCGCAGGGCACGCTGGATCTCATCCTCGGTGGCGCTGTCGATGGCGCTGGTGGAGTCGTCCAGGATCAGGATGCGGGGATCCTTGAGGAAGGCGCGCGCCAGGGCCAGCCGCTGGCGCTGGCCGCCGGACAGGGTCACGCCGCGCTCGCCGATGGTGGTGTCGTAGCCGTCCTGGAACGCCGTGATGAACTCGTGGGCGGCCGCGGCGCGGGCGGCGGCTTCGATCTCCGCCCGGCTGGCGCCGGGACGGGCGAAGGCGATGTTCTCCGCCACGGTGCGGGAGAACAGGAATACGTCCTGCTCGATGTTCGCCACCTGCGAGCGCAGGCTGGTCAGGTTCCACTGCCGCAGGTCGATGCCGTCGACGGCGATGCGGCCGGCGCCGGGGTCGTAGGTGCGGTTCACCAGCTGCGTCAGGGTGGTCTTGCCGGAGCCGGTCTGGCCGACGATGGCCACCGTCTCGCCGGCCTCGACCTGCACGTCGATGTCGGCCAGCACCTCTTGGTTGTCGCGGTAGCCGAATGAGACCCCCTCGAAGGCGATGGCGCCGCGCACCGGCGCCTGGTGCCCGCCGGTGTTCTGGTCCAGCTCGGTGGTGGCGGTGAGGACGTGCAGGATGCGGCGCGTCCCGGCGAGCCCGTTCTGCACCATCGAGAAGGTGAACGCGGACATGAAGGTGGGGATGCGCAGCAGATTCATCAGCCCCACCAGCGCGATCAACTGGCTCAGCTCGATCCTGCCGGCGCGCAGCAGCCCGATGCCGTGCAGCAGGGCCAGGGCGATCGCGGCCCCGTAGAGCAGCATCGGCAGGTACAGCGCTTCGATCCGGCCCTGGCGTACGAACAGGTCGCGGAAGATGGCGGCGGCGCCGTGGAACCGCTTGCGTTCCCAGGTCTCGCGCACCGCCGCCTTGACCACCTCGATCCCGGAGACCGCCTCTTCGGCCGCGGCCGTGACGTGGCCGTACTGGATGCGCTGATTCATCAGCACCGGCCCCAGCCGGCGCACGTAGTCGCGCACCGTCACCCCGAAGGCCGCCGCGTACAGCGTCGGCACCAGCAGCAGCGACGGATCGAGCAGGGCGATGTACGTCAACGGCGCCGCGAACCCCAGCACCATGTCGGAGACGAACAGCAGGCCGGGGTGGATCATCTGGTTGAGATGGCGGGTGTCGTCGGTGGCGCGCGCCACCAGGTCGCCGACCCGCTGGCGATTGTGGTAGGTCTGGCTCTTTCCCAGGAGATTGCGGTACAGCTCGTCGCGGGCATCGCGCTCCAGCCGGTGGCCGAGGGTCACCGCGCACAGGTTGTTGGCCAGCGCGAACAAGGAGTCGCCCAGCAGCACCACCAGCACCAGCAGCGCCGCCGCGAACAAGGCCGCGCCGCCGGCGCCGTCGATCACCACCTGCGCCACCCGTCCCACCATCACCGGTCCCAGTCCGAACAGCGACCAGGCGACGATCGAGAAGGTCACCGCGCCGCCGAGCAGCCAGGGATGGCGCCGCAGGTGGGAGAACACCCAGCGCCACGGCGAGCGGGTGTCGTAGGTGCGGCCGTCGCGCACCGCGGCCCCGGCGGCCGTGAACTCCGAGATCACCCGCGCACCCTGACCGTGATACCGGGCACCAGGAATTCGGGGTGGCGAGCCTTGGGCTGACTCGGGACGTGGTTCACCAGAGTCTATTCGAGCCGCTGGAGCAGAAACGTCCCCTCGCCCCATCCGGACTGTGTCGTCTCTCGGAGCATGGTTCTGGTCTCCGCAATCTTGAACTCGCAACGATGGGTCCCATGGTCGAAGCCCTCGAAGGTCAGCCGACAGTCAGCGACAAGATCGCTGCGTCCGTCGTACGCGAACCTGATCGATACCGTGGCGCTGCTGAAGGAGCCTCTGCGGTATGACCAGCTCAGTGCCTGGTTGAGTGCGGAATCGAACGCTCGGCTGGCGTCCTTGAAGTGGTAGGTCACACGAATCGGCACGGCATAGACCTGCGAGTCCGGGTACCCTGCCAGCGGACCTCCGAACGAGTCGTTGGTCAGGATCAGCGTCTGGCCGTTCAGAGAACCTGGAGCGTACTCCGTCCGTATTACCGATACCTTGCAGCCGGCGAGCGTCAGCAGCAAGGCAACGAGCGCGATGCCTGCATGGCGAATCTTCATAGTGGGCCCCTCCGGAACTTCTCTGCATGACTCCAAGCTCGGCGGCGGCAGCGACTCATGCAAACGTGGAACGCGATTGATCGACGCTGAGCGTGTCACCGCTCAATCGTACAACAAGTGAGCAGAATATACCTCGGTCACCGCATCCAGGGCGTGGCAAGGGACCGCCGCGTACGGCTGCGGACGATGGCGTAGGCGGCGATTGCGGCTACGCCCGCCAGCAGCGGCACCACCAGTGTGGACAGCGCGCGCTGCAGGCCGGCGCTGTCCGCCAGCAGGCCTATCGCGGAGGCGCCGACACCTCCAGGCAGCCAGCCCAGTCCCATCACCAGGCCGCCGGCGAGGCCGATGTTCCGCGGCCACGCCTCCTGCGCCATGATGATGACCACCGGATAGGTCATCCCGATCAGGCAACCGATGGCGGCGGTGAGGAGCAGCACTACAGCCGGTGCGCCGCCCGGTCCCACCGCCAGCAGGGCACCGTTGGCGAACACCAGCAGCGCGGCGGCGGCCAGCACCACCTGCCAGCGTCCGACCCGGTCGGAGAGCGCGCCTCCCAGCAGGCTGCCCGCCGGCAGGCTGCCCACCAGCACGAACAGCACCTGCGCCAGGCCGGTGCGGGCGCCGGCGTAGGAGTCGATCCACAGCGGCAGGTAGGTGGTCAGCGACACCTGGTACCAGGCCCGCGCCATGGCGAACAGCACGATCAGCGCGAGTGCGGTCCCGGCGGCGCGGGTGCCGACGGTGGGCGCCACGTCCGCGGCGTGGGTGGCGTTGGACTCGGCTGCCGGGGTGGGCGGCCCCGCCACGGTACGCTGTTCCGTGCTCCGCCGGCGCGTCCGCCCGGCGCTCGCGGGGGTCGCGCCGCGGCCCGGGATCAGCCACAGCAATGCCGCCGTCACGAGGGCCAGCGGCACGGCTACCAGGGTGCCGCGCAGCCCCTGCCACCCGATCACCGCCGCCATCAGCAGGGGGCTCAGGGCGGCCCCCGCGTTGCCGCCCACCGAGAAGATCGACATCGAGGCGCCGCGGCGCCGGCTGTGCGCCACCGACGCCACCACCGAGCCGGCGGGGTGGAACAGTGCCGAGCCCAACCCTCCCAGCGCGACCGCCACCAGCAGCGGCCAGAAGCGCGGCACCAGCCCCACGGTGCCGTAGAACAGCCCGCACCACAGCACCGCCAGCAGCACCAGGCGGCTGGCATCGAAGCGTTTCACCACCAGGCCCAGCAACGGCTGGGGCAGGGTCATCCCCAGCGTCGCCACCAGGGTGACGGTGCCGACCTGGGCGAACGAAAAGCCCGCCTCGGCCACCAGCACCGGGTACACGATCGGCAGGAAGTTGGAAACCAGCTCGATGCCCAGGTGCCCGGCGGCGGCAAACAGCGACACCGAGACCATGGCGCGCGTGGCGGTGCGGGTGGACGTGGTATCGGGAACGGCCGCAGAACCGGTCGAGGGCGGCATAACGCTGATGCTCGCGCGCTTGCCCGCCGCCATGCAAGCGGTGCGCGATATTCATGTAACACGCGTAAGCGTTCAGGCGACTTCGTTGCTCACCGCGGCGGTTCACCGTTATCATAGTCGGGAAGTAGGTATGCGCGCGCCTCGACGCAAACGTCCAATGAAACGGCCATGTACGTACCACCCAACACGGATCTCGACAGTTTGTCGGAGAACGTGCATTACGTGGGCAGTCCCGAGCACAAGGATATTCCGAGCTTCGCGGGCCAACCACGCCTACGTGCCGACGCGTCGTGCTGTCCGCGAAACCTTGCCGATGTCAAGACGCTGACGGAATGGCTTCGCACTGCCATCAAGCAAGGAGCTATTGGACTGCCGTGGGAGGGTCTATTCCCAAGATATGTGTGGTACAAACACGGAGATACCGTCTTTGAGCGGCGGTTGGTGAATCGTGGAAGTGGCTCCTACAAGGGGTATCCCCTTGCCGGAGATGAGTGGCCGCAGGGAATTGAGTTGAAGTATGGCACAGCTTCGGTCTGAAATTGAGTGGATTGACTCCGAGGGGATCAGGGGGCCGGAATTGTCTGCCACGTGGGCATCAGTACGTATTCTGGCAGGCGACTCGGCCATTACCTGGATCCATGACGCGCGGGCACAGACGACACGTGAGCATGTTTTCGTGCCGCTCTATCCGCTTGCCGAATGGCTGGCGACCAATTGGTGGTTCCTCCACCATGAGGGCAGAAACCCGCTCAAGGAAGAAGATCCGCAGTTTCTCCGCCGCCACACCGTTGCCGCCGGCCGAGAGGGATATGCGTATCCCAATCTGACGATGCTCTCTTCAGGTAGTTGGACGCATCTGACATGGAAGCGTGAACGAACTCCATGGAGCGGGATCGAATTCCTTGCTGAAGGGGAGACGCGCGTCGAGAGTGAGCGGTTTCGTGGATGGTGCGCCGATCTCATCGACCAGGTGGTGCGACGGCTCGATGCGCTAAGCGTCGAAGGAACCCTTCTGCAAGAAGAGTGGTCTGCAATCCAAGCGGCCGATAGCGATGAGTTTGCCTTCTGCTCGACCGCGGCGCAACTCGGTTGGGATCCCTATGCGGTAGACGAATCTCGGCAAACCTTGGTTGTCAGGCTGGCTGAGCAGTTGCAGGAAGCGGTCTTTGATGAAGCGGTGTCAGCCCTTGATCCGAAGTTGTTGCAGGAAGGTTGCACGGCCATTACCGATGCGATTGCCGACTCCAGGTTACATGGTATTCTTCTCGAAAGGTTCCATCGGAAGCATGAGGATATCCCTTTCGAAGACCCTGCGATGAACGGCTATCCCTGGGACGTGGGCTACCGCTGGGCACAGGCGTTGCGCCGCAAGCTGGAGTTGGATGGCACCCCGATTCCCACGCTCAAGGCGCTCGTGGAGAGTATCGGCGAAGCCCCGACGGTTTTCGAGACCAAGCTGCCTATCGAGAGCCTGCAGCGAGCGACATTGATCGATGGGGTAATCACGCGAACCGATCAACAACAACCGGCCCTGGGCTTCCGTCACCTGGAAGAACCGGCTGCGCAGTTCCACCTGTGTCGCGCCCTGGCTGAGGTGCTGACATCGCCTAGCACGGATACGTTGCTTACTCGGGCTCACTCCGAGCGGCAACAGAGGAATCGTGCCTTCGCCGCCGAGTTCCTGGCTCCTTCGACTGGTTTGCAGCAACGGCTGAAAGGTCGTCGTGTCGTGGATGGCGACGACATTGATGAACTTGCCGGTACCTTCGGCGTCTCTTCTCTCGTTGTAGAACATCAAATCCGCAACCATCAATTGGCGAAGATCATCTAATGGATCTGCTGCAGATTAGGATCACATAACGCCCTCCGCCCAATGCCATGGCAACGGCCGGGCTGGCGGCGTACACTGGGCTACGGTTATGGCATCCAAGGATCATCAGGTCGCGGTGCTCGGCGCCAGTCGCAAGCAGGAGCGCTATTCCAACCGGGCGGTGCGGGCGCTGAAGCAGCACGGCTACCGCGTGGTGCCGGTCAACCCGGCGCACGAGGAGGTGGAGGGGCTTGCGGCGGCTTCCAGCCTGGCCGAGGTGCGCGGGCCGCTGGACACGCTCACGGTCTACATCGGTCCGCGCCACATCGGGCCGCTCATCGACGACATCGTCGCGGCCCGTCCGCGGCGCGTGATCCTCAACCCGGGCACCGAGTCGACAGAGTTGGCGCGCACCCTGGACCGGCACGGCATCCCCTGGCTGGAAGCCTGCACGCTGGTGCTGCTTGCCACCGGCCAGTTCGAGTCGGCGCTGGCACCCGCCGCCGGCGCCCGGGAGGTGACGCCGTGAGGGAGAGCGTATTTGCCAGCAGCAAGCAGGAAGCGCTCGGCGAGCGCGGCATGGTGGCGACCAAGCACCGGCTTGCCAGCGCCGCCGCGCTGGAGATGCTGCACGGCGGCGGCAACGTGATCGACGCCGCGGTGGCGGCGGCCTTCGCCGTGGGGGTGGTCGAGCCGGCGTCGAGCGGCATCGGCGGTGGCGGCTACCTGGTGTACCAGGTGGGGGAGCGCGGCGGGGTGTTCGGGTTCCCGATGCGGGCCCCGCTGGACGTCACACCGGACCTGTACCGCCTCACCGGCGCGCCCGCGGTCGGCGCCTTCGGCTGGCCGGGCGTGGAGGACGACGCCAACCTGGAGGGCCCCCGCTCCGTCGCCGTCCCCGGCGCCGTCGCGGGACTCACGGCCGCACACCGCGCCCTCGGACGGCTGCCACTGGACGAGGTGGTGGCACCCGCCGTGGAGCTGGCGCGGAGCGGGTTCGCGCCGGAGTTCCACGACCTGATGGCGTTTGCCGGGCAGACAGGCAAGCTGACCCGCTATCCGGAGCTGCGGAGCGTGTTCCTGCCCGGCGGCGAGCTGCCGGCCGGCATTCAGATTCCCGGTCCCGGCTACCTTCGCGGCGAACGGGTGTGGGCGGAACCGGCCAAGATCCGCCAGCCCGACCTGGCCGACACCCTGGAGACGATCGGTATCGAGGGAGCGGACGGCTTCTACCGGGGCGGCGTCGCCAACCGCCTGGTGGATGCGGTGCAGGGCGCCGGCGGCAAGCTGAGCCACGCCGACCTGGAACGTTACCGGCCGTTCCACTGGCACGTCGGCGATTCCTCGGACGGCCCGCCGCTGGAGGTGCGCTACCGCAACCTGCGGGTGCGGGTGGCGCCGTTCGCCAGCGGCGGCATCACCAGCGCCATGACCCTGCAGTTGCTGGACCAGACCGACCTGGCCGCCTGCGGTCACAACACCGCCGAGGCGCTGCACCGCTACATCTGCGCGGCACGCCTGGCCTACGCCGACCGCTTCGCCTTCCTGGCCGACCCGGAGAGCGCCGACGTACCCTGGCGCGGGCTCATCTCCCCGGCCTACGCGGCGCGCCGCTGGAGCACCGTGGGCCGCAAGGCTCCGCGCCGCGTCAAGCCCGGCGATCCGTGGCAGGAGGAGGGCCGGCACGCCCCGCGCCGCGCCCCCGGCAGCGCCCCCGCCTACCAGGACGGGACCACCCACCTGTGCGCGATGGACGGCGCCGGCAACGCCGTGTCGCTGACCAACACGCTGATGGCTGGGTTCGGCTCGGGGGTACTGGCCGCCGGCACCGGCGTGATTCTCAACAACGGCATGATGTGGTTCGACCCGGTGCCGGGCCACGTCAACTCGATTGCGCCGCGCAAGCTGCCGCTCAACAACATGTCGCCGCTGCTGGTGCTCGACCAGCACGGCGCGCGCCTGGCGGTGGGCGCGTCCGGCGGACGCCGTATCACCAACTGCGTCACCAACCTGGTGGTGAAGATGCTCGACTTCGGGCTCGGCCCGCAGCAGGCGATCGACGCGCCGCGGCTGGACTGCAGCACGCCGCTGACCGCCGTCGACGGACGCGTCCCGACCGCGGTGATCGAGGAGCTGCACGACCGCCGCCACCACGTGGCCGCGATCGATCCGCGCTATACCACAGAGGGCATGAGTCCGTTCGCCAGCCCGGTCGCCATCGCGCGCGACGGCGCCACCCTGCGCGGCGGCGCCGACACCTTTCACAGCGCGCATGCCGGGGGCCTCTGAGACGGTGGCAGGCCAGTCGATCACCCGCACCGAGGAGCAGATCGCGCAAGCCGCCGCGCTGCGGGCGCACTTGGCCGGCGACCGCCACCGGCCCCGCTACCACTTCATGCCGTCGGCGGCGTGGATGAACGACCTCAACGGCACCCTGTACTGGCGCGGCCGCTATCACATCTTCTACCAGTTCAACCCGCACGGCGCGTACTGGCACCGCATCCAGTGGGGACACGCCTCCAGCGTCGACCTGGTGCACTGGGTGCATCACCCGGTGGCGCTGGTGCCGGATCCGGCCGGGCCGGACCGCGTCGGCTGCTTCAGTGGCGGCGCCCTGGTCAGCAGGGAGGGGGTGCCGACCTTCATCTACTACGGCAACCCGGACGGCATCTGCCTGGCCTCCAGCGACGACGACCTGCTGCTCCGCTGGACCCGGCATCCCGACAACCCGGTGATCCCGCAGCCGCGCGAGGGGGATGCCGATTTCGGCCGCTACGAGGTGCACGACCCCTGCGGCTGGCTGGCCGGCGACACCTACTACGCGGCGGTCAACCGGCGCCATCCGAACGGCGACGGCGACGCCGCGTTCCTGTTCAAGTCGCGGGACCTGCGCCGCTGGCAGTTCGTGGACCGCTTCTACCGGTCGCGGCGCGAGTGGACCGAGGCGGACGAGGATTGCGCGGTCCCGGATTTCTTTCCGCTGGGCGACCGCCACATGCTGTTGCTCTGCAGCCACCTGCAGGGCACCCAGTACTACCTCGGCGAGCTGCGCGGCGAACGGTTCCATCCCGAGATCCACGGCCGCATGAGCTGGGAGGGAGGGCAGTTGGGCGGCGCGCGTACGCTGCTCGATGCCTCCGGGCGGCGCATCTTCTTCGACTGGGTACGCGAGATCCGCGGTGCGGAGCGGGAGCGAGCGGCCGGCTGGTCGGGGGTGATGACACTGCCGCGGACCCTGGGGCTGGCCGTCGACGGCACCCTGACCATCGCGCCGGTGCCCGAGGTGGAGAAGCTGCGCTACCGCCACCGGTGCCGGCAGCAACTCGCGGTGGAGGACGGGGCCGAGCCGGTGGTGGCCGGGATCGCCGGCGACACCATGGAGCTGGCACTTGAGATCGAACCGCGGGCGGCGTCAGAGGTGGGCGTCGCGGTGCGCTGCGCTCCCGACGGCGCGGAGCAGACGCCGGTGGTGTACGACGCTCGCAGCGGGGTGATTCGGGTCGACTTGAGCCGCTCGTCGCTGGATCCTGAAATCGTCTATCACCGCTACCGGCCGAGCAGCAACGGGCAGGTACTGCTGGCCACGCTGCCGGAGAGCGAACGCACGGTTACCGCCCAGGAGGCGCCGTTCACCCTGGCCGCGGGTGAGCCCCTGGAGCTGCGCCTGTTCCTGGACCGCTCGCTGCTGGAGGTGTACGTCAACGGCCGCCAGTGCGTGACCCAGCGCATCTACCCGACGCGGGAAGATGCCACCGAGGTGCGGCTGCTGGCGCGCGGCGGGGCGGTGACGGTGCGCCGCCTCGATGCCTGGGACCTGGCACCGACTCACGTTTGAGGAACGCAGATGCAACTGTTGATTACCGGACCGGCGGACGCCCGCCACACGCTCGTGCTGGCCCACGGCGCGGGGCAGCCGATGGACGGGGACGCCATGGAGCTGCTGGCCGGCGGCCTGGCGCAGGCCGGCGTCCGCGTCGTGCGCTTCGAGTTTCCGTACATGCAGCGGCGCCGCGCCACCGGCCGCGGCGGCGGGCCCGACCGCCAGGCGGTGCTGGAGGAGAGCTGGCGCGCGGTGATCGCGCGGGTGGCGAGCGACCACTGCGACTGCGCCGCGGGGCGGGTGGCGATCGGCGGCCGCTCGATGGGGGGCCGCATCGCCAGCCTGGTGGCGGACGAGTGCGGAGCGGGCGCCCTGGTGTGCTACGCCTACCCGTTCCATCCTCCCGGCCGCCCCGAAAAGCTCCGCACCGCCCACCTGGCAGAGCTGCGCACGCCCACCCTGATCCTGCAGGGCGAGCGCGACCCCTTCGGCAAACCGGAGGAGGTAGCCGGGTACCGCCTTTCGCCGGCGGTGACGGTGCACTGGATCGGCGACGGCGACCACGGCTTCAAGCCGCGCAAGCGCTCGGGCCGCACCCTGGAGCAGAACACCGCCGCGGCGGTCGCCCGCACCGTCACCTTCCTCGGCGCCACGCCCTGAGGAGTCGTCAAGGCATTACTTGTCTAGTCGTGACTTGTCTTAGTACGACTTGATAAAATCGCATAGTCGCGATATCCTGCCGTTGTGGAGCAGTTTGTCGGGCGCGACGCCGAGCTGGGTCTGTTGCAAGGGGCCTTCAGGTCGCGCAGATCGGAGTTCATTCCGATCTACGGGCGGCGTCGGGTGGGCAAGAGCGAGCTGATTCTCAAGTTCATGGCGCGCAAGCGCGGCGTCTACTACCTGGGCCAGCAGTCGTCGACGGCGTTGCAGGTGCGGGAGTTTCTGGCCGAGGCCGCCCGCGCGCTCGGCATGCCATTGCTCGCGGAGTTGCGCGTAGCCGGCTGGCAGCAGGCGCTGCGCACCGTGACCGAGCAATGGGCCGGCGCCAGTCCGGGGACCAAGCTGGTGCTGGCCCTCGACGAGTTTCAGTGGATCGCCGCCGCCAGCCCGAGCCTGATCTCGGAGTTGCAGCACTGCTGGGACCGGTGGTGGCGCGATGCCGGCAACGTGATGCTCCTGGTGTGCGGTTCGTACCTGGGATTCATGGAACGGGAGGTGCTGGGTCGCAAGAGTCCGCTGTTCGGCCGGCGCACCGCACAGATCCATCTGCAACCGTTCGGCTACCGGGATGCGGCCCTCTTCCATCCGCGCTGGTCGCCGGCGGACCAGGCCCGGGCCTACTTCCTGGTCGGCGGCGTGCCGCAATACCTGCTGTGCCTGGACGACAGCCGTTCCATCGCCGCCAACATCCGGGGACAACTGCTTGCGGAGTTCGCGCCCCTGTTCCACGAACCTGCCTTTCTACTGCGCGAGGAGTTGCGGGAAATCGCCCCCTACCAAGCCGTTCTTCATGCCGTCGCCTCCGGCCACGGCGCCGCGCCGGCCATTGCCGCGGCCACCGGGCTGCCGGAGCGCAGCCTGCACTACTACCTCCAGCAGCTCACCGGTCTCGGCTACCTGCGGCGCCGCTATCCTCTCGAACGCCGGCGCCCGAATCCACGCCAGGTGCGCTTCGGAATCGACGATCCGCTGCTGCGGTTCTGGTTCCGCTTCGTGTTCCCCAACGTGAGCGTGATCCGTGGCGGCGGCCCGGCGCGTGCGTTTCGCGACCGCATCGCGCCGTCACTCGAAGCGTGGTTCGGGAGCTGTTTCGAACGGCTCTGTCGCGAGGCGTTGCCCTCCATCTACCAGAACGAAGGGGTTGGCGCCGGATTCGAGGTCGGCGAGTTCTGGAGCCGGACGACGCAGATCGACGTGGTAGGCATGCGCGACGACAACTGGACCGACCTCGGCGAGTGCAAATGGGGCCCGGTGCGGTCGCCGCGCGCCTTGGAAACGGCACTGGAGCACAAGCTGCAGCAGTACCCCAACAGCCGCGGCGCAACTCTGGGCCGCCGCTACTTCACCCGCCGCAAGCCGGCAGCGAGGCGGGGAACGGACGGCTGGTATTCGCTTGAGGATCTGTATGCTCTGGCGCCCTCGTAGCTCTTACGTGACTTGGTGCGACTGCTTGGTGACAAGGTGCTTGTCGATCCTGCTGACGACCACCGCCACGACAAGCTGGAGGCCCTGCGGGTCCGGCTGGTGAACTGGAACGGTGGCTGAATCTGGACTAGTGCCCCGGCGGTGTCGCGTAGCGTTTCCGGCATCGCCGCTTACCGGAATTGGAACAAGCGGACAAGTGAGATAAATTGCATAAGCCCAGGTTTGCAAGCCAATGTCGGTTGCTTCCAGAATACTACCTTTCCTTAGTAATATATGATAGACTATTTCCATGAATGATGAAGGTGCCGTTCGTGGTGAAGGTTCACCGATAGTTGCTTATGTATCTCTTTGGCGAAGCGACCGGAATAACGCAGAAGCCCCCGGAGTGTTTTGTGGCCATGTGGTTTGGTTCTGATCGTGAATCAAAAGATGCAATGGACCAGTTGTATGAGCTGGTAATAAAACCTGCTATCGAAGAACAAAAGCTGTCTCCTTATCAGGTCGGAAAGGATCGTGCAGCCGACAAACTTGACGACGAAATATTGGAGGCAATAGATAGATCTGTTTTGGTTGTTGTAGATTTAACCCACGACCCTCAAACGGGTTTTCGAGGAAGTGTAATATTTGAGGCTGGATACGCATACAGGAAGAAGCCAGTCATTTGGATGTGTCGCGATGATCTTGCAGATTCAACATCATTCGATATTAGACAGTTTCGTCAGATAAGATGGTAAGATGGAGCCCAAATAGACTAACCGAGGCAAAGAATGAGCTGGCCGCCGAAATTGGGAAACGTCTCCTTGAGTATCGGAGAAACAAAGCAGATCATGAAATTGCGCGTTTAGCGACCGATAGTTGGAATACAATTCTAAAATGCGAAGATGTTCGGTCGCCGAAAAAGGGTGTCATTTTGGCGTACCAGTCACGGTTAGTGATTCTAGAAGGGTTCTGTGATGATTTGGAGACTCGTGTTAAGTACAAAGACATGGAATTGTCTCAAAATGAAAAATATGAGCTAATGGAAATGATCCGTCAATTCAGACTTT
Organism: Spirochaetia bacterium; assembly: GCA_965203905.1. Lineage (GTDB taxonomy): Bacteria > Spirochaetota > Spirochaetia > SZUA-6 > Bin103 > Bin103. The sequence goes on from CBDBDQ010000005.1 coordinate 2,181,055, forward strand.
TCATGATGTTGGTCAGAGGTGACGACCAGGTTTTTGGAACAATAGAGCAATTTGAGAAGCTCGTATATTCGAGATTGCGCACTGGCGGGTGGATTAGTTGAGGCTTTCGACTCAGGCGTTTACCATCGCCGAAAAGCAAGAATCTATTGATACTACTTTTGTCCGATCCTACTTCAAACATTTCACTGATTCTTGCCCACCCTAGAGTTTCTTTCCCACCGCAATGCCCTTCCGAGCCTTTGTAAAACAAGGGTCATGGTTTTTTGAAGGGATTTTTTGCACTTAGAGATTTCGCCGGTTCGACGGTTCAGATTGTCTTTGACTTCGCCGCGCAGAGTTTTTATATTTGGTACAATGAACACAAAAACTTACGGTTTTATGCAGCCTCCCTATATACAGATTTTTCCGTTCATCTCGTTCATTTCAATGACGGGCACGTTTGTCGCGCTCCGTCAAAAAGGAGATGCGAAGATGATTACAGAAATCACCCTGTTATTAGCAGTAGCTTGTCTGTTAATTATCGTGCGTAGACACGATTGGTAGAAATGACCTGTGCAAGGGAGGCGGGTTTTTCTTGTTCTACTACACTCTTGAGACGAGTTCTGTAGCTAGTGGCGGGCTTGGCGGCCATGCTCCCTCAGTCCGCGAGCAGGGGCATCACTTCGCCCATGGCCGCCAGGGTGCGGTCCAGGTCCTCGTCGGTGTGGGCGGTGGACAGGTAGATCTTCTCGTACGGGCTGATGAAGAAGCCGCGCCGGATCATCTCGATGCCGAAGCGATACGCCTTGGCGCGGTCGGCGTAGAGCATCGACTGGTAGTTCTCGATGGCGCTGTCGGTGGTGAAGAGGACCTGCAGCACCGGGCCGTCGCCGCCCACCAGCAGCGGAATCGACAACTCCCGCCCCAGCCGCTCGATGCCCTGGCGCAGGCGGTCGGCCAGGGCGTCCAGCCGCTCGTAGGTTCCCGGTCTGGCCAGCTCCTCCAGGGTAGCCAGCCCGGCGGCCGCGCACAGCGGGTTGCCGTTGAAGGTGCCGGAGACGATGGTGCGCAGTGGGTCGGCGGGGTCGCGCCACGGGTTCACGGTGTCCAGCACGTCACCGCGGCCGCAGATCGCCGCCGCCGGATAGCCTCCCGAGATGGTCTTGCCGTAGGTGGCCAGGTCGGGGATCACGCCGTAGCGTTCCTGCGCCCCGCCCCAGGCGATGCGGAAGCCGGTGACCACCTCGTCGAAGATCAGGATGCTGCCGCTCTGCGCGGTCGACTCGCGCACCGTGCGCAGGAACTCCGACCGCGGCCGGATGCAGCGCTGCAGCGGCTCCACGCACACCGCGGCCAGTTCGGCGCCGTGGCGCTCGATGATCTGCGCCGCCATGGCCGCGTCGTTGAACGGTGCCACCAGGATGTCGTCGGCGAGGGTGGCGGGGAGCCCGGCGCTGTCCGCGGTGACGCGCGGGTAGGCGCTGGGGCGCGGCGGCCGGGCGCCGTGCAGGCCGAAGTCGCTGACGCCGTGCCAGCCGCCCTCGAAGCGCAGCACCTTGCGGCGGCCGGTGAAGGCGCGCGCCATGCGCACCGCGAACGCGACCGCATCCGAGCCGGTGCCGACGAAGCGGATCTGGTCGCCGCAGGGAGCGGCGTCGACGATCCGCTCGCCCAGTGAGATGGTCGGCTCCGAGAGGGAGAAGAAGGTGGTGCCGCGCTGCACCTGCGCGCCCACCGCGGCCACCACCGCCGGATGGCAGTGCCCCAGGATCATCGGCCCGCTGCCGAGCAGGTAGTCGATGTACTCGCTGCCGTCGACCGTGTACAGCTTGCTGCCGGCCCCGCGTTCGAACACCACCGCCACGTCGTCGGGCAGGTGGAACTCGCCGAGGGTGCCGCCGACGAAGATGCGCTGCGCGCGGCGCAGCAGCTCGCGTTGGGTATCGCTCATGTGGCTTCTCCGGCGCGCTGCACCCAGCGGCGCAGGCGCTCCTGGTTGTGTTCGATGAGGCGCCGTTGATCGGGCCACAACATGGCCGGCAGGGCGCCGGGAGGGCACCACAGCGCCGGCTGCGGGTGGGCCGCACGATCCTGCGGCGTCGCCGCCCGCTCGGCGGTGAGGTAGGCGAAGACGTGGGTGACCGTCCAGTACGCGCGGTCGAAGGTGAGCCGCTCCAGCACGCCCAGCTTGCCCAGGAGCGTCAGGCCGGTGAGCCCGGTCTCCTCCGCGATCTCGCGCCGCGCCGCCGCCTCCGCGGTCTCACCCGGCTCCACCCCGCCCTTGGGGATCACGCAACTCGGCCAGTCTCCCTCGCGTGCCAGGGCCACCAGCAATCGTTCGTCCTGTACGGAGCACACCAGGCCGCCGGCGGTGAGCCGTTGCGGGGTGTGGGGCGGCCGCCGGTACCAGCTCTCGTCGATCACCGTCTCCACGGCGACCAGCATAACGGCCCCCGCCGCGCAACGCCACCTGAGGCCGCCATGCGGTGCGGATCGTGGGTCCGGGTTCCAGGTGCGCCCGCTGCGGCCGATGCTATGGGTATGGGCGGGTATAGGTATATTCACTCCGGCGGGGGTTTGTGGTACATCAATACAATAGCGTGACTGCCGTCGCGGTCGCGCACACTATCCCATGATTCAGATCGACAATCTCACCAAGGACTACGGCGTTACCCGTGCGCTGGACGGCGTGAGCTTCACCGTCAACAGCGGGGAGATCCTCGGTCTGCTCGGCCCCAACGGCGCCGGCAAGACCACCACCATGCGGATCGTCACCGGCTACCTGACGCCCACCGCCGGCTCGGTGCGAGTACAGGAGATGGACGTGGCGGAGAACCCGCTGGCGGTGAAGCGGCTGATCGGGTACCTGCCGGAATTCGCCCCCCTGTACGCGGACATGGTGGTGTACGACTACCTGCAGTACGTCGCCGCCGTGCGCCGCATCGAGCCGCAGCGGCGCGGCCAACGGATCGGCGCCATGACCGAGCTGTGCGGCCTCGGCGACGTGATCCACCGCCCGTTCCGCGAGCTGTCGCGCGGTTACAAGCAGCGCGTCGGCCTGGCCCACGCCATGCTCAGCGATCCCGACATCCTGATCCTGGACGAGCCCACCTCCGGCCTCGACCCCAACCAGATCGTGGAGATCCGGGCCATCATCAAGGAGGCGGGGCGCGAGAAGACGGTCATTTTCTCCACCCACATCCTCAGCGAGGCGGAGAGCACCTGCGACCGCATCGTGATCATCAACCGCGGCCGGGTGGTGGCCGACGGCACCGCCGACGTGGTGAAGGCGCGCGCCGTGTCCGGCATGGTGGTGCGGCTGGCACTGCTGGACGCACCGCTGGACGAGGTGCAGCGCCACCTGCGGCAGGTGCCGGGCGTGAACCGCGTGCAACGGGTGCTGAACGCCCCGCTGCCGGTGGCCGGCGCGCTGGTGGTCGATGTCAACTGCCTGCAGCCCAACCTGCGCGAGCTGTACGCCGCCATCAAGCGCCGCGACTGGGTAGTGGCGGGCCTGAACTCCGAGGGCCATTCCCTGGAGGACACCTTCCGCGAGCTCACCGGAGCCGTCGAACATGACTCCGCGGCCGAGGAGGCCTCATGAGTCCGGCATTCTTCCGCGTGGTGACGCGCGAGCTGCGCGCCGCGTTCGGCTCGCCGGTGGCGTACATCGTCATCGTCATCTTCCTCACCGTCACCGGCTGGTTCTTCTTCACGCCGTTCTTCCTCAACGGCCGCGCCGACCTGCGCGAGTTCTTCCGCCTGCTGCCGATGACGCTCGGCCTGGTGGTGCCGGCGGTGACCATGCGGGTGTTTTCGGAAGAATTCAGCACCGGTTCGTACGAGGTGCTCACCACCCTGCCGATGACCCGCTTCGACGTGCTGCTGGGCAAATTCACCGGCAGCCTGCTGTTCATCCTGCTGATGCTGGTGCCCACGCTGGCGTATCCGATCATCGTCGCGACCCTCGGCGACCTGGATGCCGGCCCGGTGGTGGGCGGCTACGTCGGCGCGGTGCTGCTGGCGGCCCTCTACTGCTCGGTCGGCCTGTTCGCCTCGGCGCTCACCAAGAACCAGATCGTGGCGTTCATCATCGGCCTGGCGCTGTGCGCCTTCCTGGTGCTGATCGACAAGGTGCTGTTCTTCATCCCCGCCGGCCTCACCGGCGTCTTGCAGTACCTGGGCGCCGACTTCCACTTCCGCAACGTCGCCAAGGGGGTGCTCGATTCGCGTGACGTGGTGTACTTCGTGAGCGCCGCCTTCGTGGCGCTGTACGCCACCAACCTGGTGGTGGAGAAGCGCATATGAGCAACACACCGCAGGTGGGTAGCACACCGAAGGTGGGTAGTGCACCGAAGGTGGGTAGTGCACCGCAGGCACCCGCCGCTCCCGACGCGGCTGAGGCACGCAAGAGCGGCAAGGGCGCGCCGCAGCCGCTGCGCACCGGGCTGCGGATCCTGGAGATCGCGCTGTTTCTCGGCGCGGTGATCATGATCAACATTTCCTCCGCCTCGGGCCTGTTCCAGCGCCTGGACCTCACCGAGAGCGGGCTCTACTCGCTGTCGCCGCCGAGCATCGACGCGGTATCCGCGCTGCGCGAACCGCTCACCATCCGCGCCTTCTTCACGCCGAACCTGCCCGCCCCCTACAACACTGCGGAGCAGGCGGTACGCGACCTGCTGGAGGAGTACGCGGTGTACGGAGGCGAGTTCTTCAACTACCAGTTCATCTCCATGGGCGCCGAGGAGGTGGGACAGGAGGAGGCGATCGCCAACGAGGAGTTGGCGCGCCAGTACCTGATCTACCCGATCCAGATCGAGCGGCTGGAGCGCGACGAGGTGACGCTGAGCACCGCCTACACCGGCATGGCGCTGATCCACGGCGACCTGATCGAGACCATCCCGTCGATCACCGATCCCGACCAGCTGGAGCTCATCATCACCGAGGCGATCACCAAGCTCACCGAACGTATCAGCAGTCTGCTGGCGCTGGAGGAAGACATCATGGTGCGGCTCTACTTCTCGTCGCCGCTGACCATGCTGGCACCCGGCGTGGACCAGTTCCCGATGGCGGTCGAGGATCTGGTCAAGGAGCTCAACGCCGCCTACTTCGACCGCCTGCAGTTCGAGCACATCGATGCCAACGAGGAGCTGGTCCCGCTGGAGGAAGCGACCCGGCTGCGCCTGGCGCCGCTGCAGCTCCAGGGCCCCGACGGCAGCGCCGTGCTGGCCTACGCCGGCCTGTCGGTTACTTCGGCAGAGACCACCATCACCATGAACCTGCTGCAGGGCAGCGTCATGGGCTACCAACTCGCCGACATGGAGACCATCCGCCGTTCCCTGGACGACACCCTGAAGAACGTGCTCGGCACCCAGGAGGAGATGGGCTACCTGGCCGACTTCGAGACGCCCCCCTACCGCGGCCGCGCCAACGCCACCACGCCGACCGACATGGTGGAGGCGGAGCTTTCCAACCTGTTCCAACTGGTGTCGGCCGAGTACACCTACCGCGGCCTGCTGCTGGAGGACCGGCTGGTGCCGGAGGGCCTGCGCAGCATGCTGGTGGTGGGGCCGCAGGAGCCGCTCAACGAGTGGGCGCTGTTCCAGATCGACCAGTTCCTGCTGCGTGGCGGCTCTCTGATCCTGTTCCTGGACTCCCATGACATCTACGTGAGCCAGGGCGGCGGTTTCGGCGGCGGCGGCGCCTTCCACCTGCCGCGGGAGACCGGCCTGGAGGCGATGCTGGAGCATTACGGCATCCGGCTCAAGCAGTCCTACGTGTTGGACGAGCAGGCATTCGTGCAACGCCAGCCGTCGCCGCGCGGCGGCTACGTGGAGAGCGAGATCTACTTCGCGCCGTTGTTGAAGGAGGACGAGATCGACCAGGAGGTGGCGTTCCTCACCAACCTGGAGGAGCTGATCATGCTCAACATCTCGCCGCTGGAACTGGCGAGCGAGAGCCTGCAGGAGGGGGTTGCCTACACCGAGGCGCTGCGCACCTCGTCCACCGCGTGGGAGATGGAGGGACGCATCGACCTGATGGGCGCGCAGCCGCCCGGGGAGGACGTGCGGGCTTCGTTTCCCCTTGCGTACCTGGCCGAGGGCACCTTTACCAGCTACTTCGCCGAGCGCGAGATTCCCGAGCGACCGCGCGACGAGCCCTCGTCGCAGGATGATGACGAGGAAGCGCAGCCGATCATCTCGGCCGAGGAACTGCAGGCGGAGCAGAGCTTCACCCCCGAGGGGGAGGGCAGGTTGTTCGTGGTGGGCACCTCCGCGATCCTGGGCAGCGGTTTCATCGACGTCCAGGGCCGCAACCCGAATTCCCTGTTGCTGCTCAACCTGATCGACGCCATGAACGGGCGCGAGGACCGCGCGCTGATGCGAACCAAGGGCCGCCGGGTGCGCCCGCTGCGCGAGATCGAGCCGCCGGCGCGCACCGCCATCAAGACCTTCGCCGTGGCCGGGCTGCCGGCGCTGGTGGTGCTGGCGGGCGTCGTGGTGTGGGTGCTCGGCGGGATGCGCCGGCACCGGATTCGCCTGCAATACGGCAGCGGCGCGGTACCGCAGTCGGAGGCGGACGCCACCGCTGAGGACTCGGGCCATGGTGACGCCGGAGGCAGTGCGAAGGCGGGCTCCGGTGGGTCCGCGGGCCGCAAGGGCAACCGTGGCGGCGGCGCCAGGAGCGGGAGAGCCAGGAGCGGGGGTGCGGCGTGCTGACCCTGGAACGACTGCTCACGCGCTACGTTCTGCCGGCGCTGATTATCGCCGGGTTGCTGCTCTACCTGGGGCTGCGCAATCGCGACCGGCTGCTGTACGAGCTGCCGCAGCTTCCCGAGCTGGTGCTGGCGGACGTGGACCGGGTCGAGATTACCAAGGGCGAGCGCGCCACCTCGGTGCGGCGCGAAGGCGAGGGCTGGGTGCTGGAGCCGGAGGACTTCCCTGCCGCCGGGCAGCAGGTGGACACCATGGTGCGGATGCTGGCCGCCATCCGGGTCACCGACCTGGTGTCGGAGCACGCCGCCTACAGCCGCTTCGAGCTGGACCCCGACTCCGCCCTGCGGGTGACTGCCTACCAGGGCGACAAGGTGCTGCGCACCATCGAGATCGGCAAGGAGGCGCGCACCTACCAGCACACCTACGTCAAGCTGGAGGGCGACCGCCGCGTGTACCAGGCGGAGGGCGATCTGGGCAATTACTTCCCCGTGGTGGGCGACGTACTGCGCGACAAGCTGGTGCTGACCGTCGACGTGGAGACGGTGGGGGAGATCGTGGCGCGCAGTCCCGGGGAGGAACTGGTGCTGCGCAAGCGACCCTCCCTGGAGGAGGACGCGGCCCCCGACTGGGTGACGGCGGACGGCGCGGAGTGGGACACCGCCAAGGTCAACGAGTCGCTGCAGCGCCTCGCCAACCTCAGCACCTTCCGTTTCGCCGAGGGGCCGCCGGCCGCGGGCGGCGAGGTGCTGGAGCTGACCTTGAACACCGAGGCCGGCGCCAGCCACACGCTGCAGGTGTTCGCCCGCCAGGGGAACAGCTACCCGGCGACCTCGTCCGGCTCCGAATACCCGTTCCTGCTGTTCGTGTGGATGGTGAACGGTTTTCTGGAGGCATTCACGACCGCCGGTCCGCCCGAGGAGTAACCGGCCGCCCATGCGCCTGAAGCAGATCCGCGCCGCCTGCGTCGACCTGGTGCCGCGGCCACGGACGCCGCCGCGGGTGGCGGCCGCCACCGACAGCACCTTCCACCGCCCCCTGGACCGCTATCCCGAGGCAAGCCGCGCCGCCGCCTCCGACTGGCTGACGGTGGCGTGCGTGGCGACCGCGGACGACGGCACCTGGGGCCTCGGCCTGTCGCTGCACGGCACGCCGGTGGCGGCGATCGTCAACGACCATTTCGCCCCGTTGCTGGTGGGGCAGCCGGTCACCGCCACCGAGAAGGCGTGGGACCTGATGCGGCGGGCGGCGGCCCCGTTCGGCACCGACAGCCTCACCAGCTACGCCATGAGCGCCATCGACCTGGCGCTGTGGGACCTCAAGGGCAAGCTGCTGCGGCGGCCGGTGTACGAACTGCTCGGCGGGCCACAGAAGGAGCGCATCTTCTGCTACGCCAGCAACACCACCCTCACCTACGGCATGGAGCACAGCCTGGAGTGGTTCCTGGAGCTCGGCTTTCGCGCCGTGAAGATCTTCCTCACCGAGGGCCCGGCCCAGGGCCTCGCCGGGTTGCGCCGCACCGAGGAGCGGGTGGCGCGGGCACGCGAGCTGGTGGGCGACGACGTGGAGCTGGCGGTGGACGCCTGGCTGGGGCTGGACGTGGAGTACGCCGTGCGGCTGGGCGAGATGCTGCGTCCCTACCGCATCAAGTGGCTGGAGGACTTTCTGCCGGCGGACGACCTGGAGGGCTACGCGGCGGTGCGCCGGCGGCTGCCCGGCGTCACCCTGGCCGCGGGCGAGCACTGGTACGGCGTGGGCAGCTTCGCGAGCGCGGTGCAGCGGCGGCTGGTGGACATCCTGCAGCCCGATCTGCAGTGGTGCGGGGGCCTGAGCAACGGGGTACGCATCTGTCACCTGGCCGACGCCGCCGGACTCTCGGTGATCGCCCACGGCGGGATGAACACGCCGTTCGGCCAGCACCTCTCCTTCGCCATGCCCGCCGTGCCGTGGGGCGAGCGCTCCCAGGGCGTGTCGCCGCCGGGGGTGCCGCTCGAGGAGATGGTGTACGTCCCCGGCACCCCCGTGATCCGCGACGGCTGGCTGGTCCCCAGCGACGCTCCCGGCTTCGGCATCGAAGCCACCCTGGAGTGGCTGGAAGAACACACCGTCTGAGCACCCGCGCGGGCCGCCGGTCGGACTGGTGCCGCGGGTTGCATACGGGGTAGCCTGCGCCGCATGAGACTGGAGCACGTAGCCCTCAACGTTCCCGACGTCCGCGCCATGGCCGCCTGGTACGTCGAGCATCTCGGCATGAAGATCGCGAGTGAGGGCGACACCCCGCCCTACGCCACCTTCGTCACCGACTCGGCCGGCCGCAGCATGCTGGAGCTGTACACGTGGGAGGACCCGGTTCCGCCGCAGTGGAGCGAGCGCGACCGCTATCAACTGCACCTGGCGTTCCTCACCGACGACCTGGAGGCGGACCGCGACCGCCTGGTGGCGGCCGGCGCCACGATCGACGGCGATCCGGTGCACAACCCGGTGGGCGACGTGCTGCTGTTCTTCCGCGATCCCTGGGGCGTGTCGTTCCAGATCGTGAGCCGGGCCGTGCACCTGCTCAAGGAGTGATGGCCCTCTCCGAGGGCTTGTTCGAGTTCCTGGCGGAGCTGAAGGAGAACAACGACCGCGAGTGGTTCCAGGCTCGCAAGGGGCGCTACGAAGATGAGGTGAAAGCGCCGCTGCTGGCCTTCATCGGCGGCTTCGACGAGCACCTCGGGCGCCTCAGCGCCCACTTCGTGGCCGACCCGCGGCCGGTGGGCGGTTCGCTGTTCCGCATCTACCGCGACGTCCGTTTCTCCAAGGACAAGTCACCCTACAAGACGGCCGCCGGAATCCACTTCCGCCATGAACGCGCGAAAGACGTGCACGCCCCCGGCTACTACCTGCACCTGGAGCAGGAAGCGTGCTTTGCGGCCTGTGGACTGTGGATGCCGGCCACGGCGCAGGCGCAACAGGTGCGCGCCGCCATCGACCGCGACCAGCCCGGCTGGCGGGCCGCGCGACAGGCGGCGCAGGCCGGCGGCTTCATCATGGACGGCAACTCCCTCAAGCGCCCTCCGCGCGGCTATGCCGCCGACCATCCGCTGATCGAGGACCTCAAGCACAAGGACTTCACCGTTTCCATCGAGCTCGACCAGCAGGCTGTCCTCGCCGAGGAATTCCCGGTGCGTCTGGAGGAGATGTGGTCCCACACCACTCCCTTCATGCGCTTCGTCACCGAAGCCCTCGCCCTCCCATTCTGAAGCGCCGTGCGTGTGCTGCATGCCCGAATGGACGCGTTCCGTCACTTCTGACCGTTCGGGCCGTGCCGATCCCGTTCGGGGTCTCGATCAGGCCGGCGAATCGCGCGGCGGTGGCGCGCAGGGCTCGGCTCGCCCTACGAGTGCGCGAAGCTGGGTCAGCTCCTCGGCCCACAGCTCCTGGTCGACGGTCTCGGTGATCAGCGGCAGGTCGTCGAAGCGCGGATCGTTCATCAACAGCCGGAACGGCTCCCAGCCCATGGTGCCCTTGCCGAGGCTCTCGTGGCGGTCCACCCGGCTGCCCAGCCCGGTCTTGGAGTCGTTGAGGTGGGCGCCGGCCAGATAGCGCAGGCCCACCACCTGATCGAACTCGGCCATCGTCCGCTCGTACGCATCTGCCGTGGTGAGATCGTAGCCGGCTGCGTGCAGGTGGCAGGTGTCCAGACAGACGCCGATGCGGGACTTGTCCTCGATGCCGTCGACCAGGGCCGCGAGTTGCTCGAAGCTGTGGCCCAGGTGGCTGCCCTGACCTGCGGTGCACTCGTACACGGCGATTACCCCGGGGATCTCGGCAATGGCCCGGTTGAGGAAGGAGGTGATCTGTTCGGTGCACGCGGCGTCGTCCATCCTGCCGAGGTGACTGCCGGGGTGGAAGTTCAGGCAGCGCAGTCCGAGGCGCCGGCAGCGTTCGAACTCGTCCAGGAAGCCCGCCTGCGACTTGCGCACGATCTCGGCGTCGGGGGCGCCCAGGTTGATCAGGTAGCCCGCGTGCGGCAGCACGCGGTGCAGCGGGATGCCGACCGCGGCGCATTGCTCGCGGAAGGTGACGGCCTCATCGTCGGCCAGCGGTTTCGCCGCCCAGCGCCGCTGGTTGCGGGTGAAGATGGCGAACGCCGTGGCCCCGAGGGCCTGGGCACGTTGCGGCGCTGTGTGCACGCCGCCGGCGGTGGAAACATGGGCGCCGAGATATTTCATGGTCGCACGTAGGATAGGATAGGGTGGCGGCATGATCCTGGTAAGTGGGCAGAACTGCGCGTGGCAGCTTACCTACCGCTTCCAACGCGTAACCCCGGGCGCGGTCAACCGGGTGCAGGAGGTGCAGCGCTCGGCGGCGGGCAAGGGGGTCAACGTAGCCCGCGTGCTCGCCGCCCTGGAGGTGCCGGCGACGCTCCTGGCATACCTGGGCGGCGCCAACGGGAGTCGCATTCGCGCGGCCCTGCGCCGCGAGGGGATCGGTGCGCGGGTGGTCGAGATGGACGCCGATACGCGCACCTGCGTCACCCTGCTGGAGGGCCGCGTCGCGGCACGGGCGCGCCAGGTCACCGAGCTGGTGGAGCCGGCCGCCGTGGCGGACGAGGCGGCGCAGGAGCGCTTCGCGGCCGCGTACGAAGAGCTTCTGCCGCAGGCCACCGCGGTGGTGATTGCCGGAACCGCCATTGGCGGAGCCCGGTGCGCCGAGTACGCCGAGATGGTGCGGCGCGCGCACCGGCGCGGTGTGCTGACCCTGCTCGACGCCTACCGGGACCACGGCCGCGCCGCCCTGGAAGCCGCACCCACCGTGCTCAAGATCAACCGTGCTGAGCTGGCCGAGCTGACAGGTAAGCCGGTGGCCACGGTGGCGGCCCGCGTCGCCGCCTATCGCCACCTGCGCGACAGCCACGGCGTGCGCTGGGTGATGGTCACCGCCGGGGCGGAGGGCATCGAGGCCTACGATGGGACCCGCCTGGTGCGCGCCGTTCCGCCGCCGGTGCCGGTGGTCAACTCGATCGGGAGCGGGGATGCCGCGGCCGCGGGAGTGATGGCCGGAATCGTGGCGGCCGCCGGCGCAGACGGCCGAGCACCAGTACCTCTCGAGCGTGCCGATCTGGCCGTCGCCGCACGATTCGCGGTGGCTTGCGGGAGCGCCAACTGTGGCTCCCCCGTACCCGGAGTGGTGCCCCGCAACGTGTTCCGGACGCTCTACGAGCAGGTCGTCATCTCCGAGCAAGAGCCCTGATCGGCCCGGCGCCGGCCCGGGAAACCGAGAGTAGTTGATTTGTAAGAAACAAGAGGTGTGATAGCGTGTCGGACCTGTGAGGAGCCATGCGCGCAGGCTGGAGGATGTTCTCATGCGGATCGACGCGGCCAATCGCGAGGATCCCAACACCGAGACTGCCGGTAGCGTCGAGTACCCCAAGGAGTTGCTCTACTCCCAGCGCATGAGTGCCTGGCTGGAGCGGCTGCGGCCGGACCCCTCCGACGTGCTGCGCATCGCCGCCCGCGCCCAGCACCTGGAACGCTGGAAGGTAGCGCGCGCCGACTTCCCGCAGGGGCGCAGCGGCTACCTGCGCTGGCGCACGGTTGCTGCCGGGCATCACGCTCGGCGCACCGCGGAACTGATGCAGGAGGTGGGCTGCGATCCGCCGGAGGTGGCCGCGGTGTGCGCCTTGCTGCGCAAGGAAGGGCTGGCGACGGCCGCGGCGGACAGCGACGTGCAGGCCTTGGAGGACGTCGCCTGCCTGGTGTTCCTGGAGAGCTATCTGAGCGCGTTTGCTCCCAAGCACGACGCTGCCAAGGTTACCGCGATCCTCACCAGGACCTGGCGCAAGATGTCGCCGGCCGCCCGGCGCGGGGCGCTGCAGGCGGGGCTGGACGCGGACTCGCTACGGTTGCTGGAGGACGCCGGGGCGACCCCGGAGTAACACGCAAGGCCACTCCGTGGCGCTGAAGACCACGACACCCGGTGCACTTGGAGTAACACTCGCCGGGTTTTCGCCACGGACTGCTGGTCCCCGGTTTCGTTGCCCGCCTACCTGATCGGTGTTAGGTTACGGCGGTCGTGCGCGGTCGCAACCTCACCACCGGTTCCATACCCGCCCTGAGCTGGTCGCTGGCCTGGCCGGTGATGCTCTCCATCTTCTTCCAGACCCTCTATCAACTGGTGGATGCGTTCTGGGTGAGCCGGGTCTCCGACAACGCCATCGCCGCGGTGACGGTATCCCAGATCACGCTGTTCGTGATGATTTCCCTGACCATCGGCATCACCGTCGGTTCCGGCGTGGTGATGGCCATGAGCATCGGCCGCCGCGATATCGCCGAGGCGGAACGGGTGCTGGGGCAGTCCTTCGTGCTGAACTTCATCGCGGCGGCGGTGTTCACGACGCTGTGCCTGTCGCTGCGCGGGCAGCTCTTGACCCTGACCGGGGCCACCGGAGAGATCCTGCCCCTGGCGCTGGACTACTTCACCGTGGTGGCCGGCGGCTCGGTGCTCATGTTCGTGTTCTTCGCCGTGATCTTCGGCTTCAACTCGCAGGGCGACAACACCACGGTCACCTGGCTGTTCGCCATCTCCACCACCATCAACGCGGGCCTCGACCCGCTGCTGATCTTCGGTGGCCTCGGGATCCCGGCGTTCGGTGTGCGCGGTGCCGCGATCGCCACCGTCATCTCGCAGCTGCTGCTGGTGACCGCGGGCATCACCCTCCTCCACCAGCGCGACATGCTGGTGAAGTTCCGCTTCCGGAACCTGGTGTTCCGGCTGCACTCGGTACGGCGGGTCCTGGCCATTGGCTTTCCCGCGGCCCTCACCAACCTGCTCAACCCCGCGGGACTGGCGGCGCTCAACGCCCTGGTGGCGCTGGCGTTCCTGGAAGCCGGCGTAATCGGGCTCTCCATCGGCCTGCGTATCGAGTTCTTTTCGTTTCTCCCGGCCATCGGCTTCGCCGTCGCCGCCCTTGCCATGATCGGCCAGAACCTTGGTGGTGGCCGCCTGGACCGCGCCCGCGCTTCCTACCGCACGGCGCTGTTGTTTGCGTTTGTCATCGGCTCGCTGGTGGGAGTCGGGGCGCTGGCGCTGCGCGGCGTGATCGTCGGAGCGTTCTCGGCCGACCCGGCGGTGTCCGGATACACGCGCTCCTACCTGGCGATCGTACCGCTCGCCTACGGCGTGGTGGCCGCACTGTTCGTGCTGGTCAGCTCGCTGCAGGCGCTGGGCAAGTCGTGGCGCGGCTTCGGCATCTCCGCCATACGGGTCACGATCCTGGTCGGCGGCACCGCGCTGGTAACCGGTGGCGGCCGCGCAGATCCCGGCTCGGCGACCAGTGTCTGGCTGATCATCGTGGCCTCCAACCTGATCGCTTTCGCGATCGCGTGGGTCGTGTTGCGACGTACGTTCGCTCACGTGCAGGCCGCCGGTCCGGCCGCGCGCGGAGGCTGGCCCGGCAAGCCTCCTGCACCCGACGGAGCCGCGCGCCCCCCTGGCGCACCTGACCATGGCAGCGCGCATGGCGCCCCGCTACCGGACGATACCCCGGCCAGCGTCGGCGACGGCCGCGGTACCCCAGGCAATGAGGCAGGCAGCGTATGATCATTCGTCGTTACGATCACCAGCGCGACCGGGACAGCATGATTCGCGTCTACCGCGAGGTGGGCTGGCTGGGCAAGGAGAAAGAGAAGGAACAGCACTTCGACCGGTTCATCCTGGCCGGCCGCACCTTCGTGGCGGAGCTCGACGGTGCCGCCGAGTGCGGGGTGCTGATGAACCGCGGCAGCATGCGCTACCAGGAGCGGGAGCTGCCGTTCTCCGCCGTCGGCGCGGTGACCACCAGCCGCGTGGCCCGGCGCCAGGGACTGGCAGGGCGTACCACCGCCCTGGCGCTGGCCGACGCCACGTTGCGCGGCGCAGCCGTGGCCGGCCTGAGCATGTTCGACCAGGGGTTCTACAACCAGCTCGGCTTCGGGACCATGGCCTACCACCACGGGGTGATCTTCGACCCGGCTACCCTGCGCGTCCCGGGACGGCCGCGCCCACCGTCGCGCATCACTCCCGACGACGCCGAGGCCGTTCACCGCGGGCGCCTGTGCCGCCTGCGCCCCCACGGCGGCGTCAACCTGGAGCATCCCGACCTGACCCGTGCCGCGATGGAAGAGGCGGACAACGGCTTCGGGCTCGGCTACCGGGAGGGAGAGCGCATCACCCACCACCTGTGGGCCGAGGCCAAGGGAGAGAGTGGCCCCTACGAGGTGTGGTGGCTGGCCTACGAGACCACCGACCAGTTGCTGGAGCTGTTGGGGCTGCTGCACAGTCTCGGTGACCAGGTGCTCCACGTGTGGCTGCAGGAGCCGCCGCAGATCCAGCTCCAGGACCTGCTGGAGTGGCCGTTCCGCCATCGTGCCCGCAGCCGCCGCGCCGAGCACGAGCACCGCACGTGGTGCGAGGCCCACTACCAAGTGCGGATCCTGGACCTGCCGGCCTGCATCGCCGCGGTGCAGGCGCACAACGAGCTGGCGTTCAACCTGGAACTGCGCGATCCCGTGGCGCAGTTCCTGCCCGAGGATGGCTGGCGCGGAATCGGCGGCAGGTACCGCGTGCGGCTGGGCGCCTCGTCCAGCGTGGAGCCCGGCAGCGATCCGGACCTGCCTACGCTGCGCGCCGGGGTGGGGGCCTTTTCGCGAGTGTGGCTCGGGGTACGGCCGGCCGTGTCGGTGGCCGTGACCGACGACCTCGATGGGCCTGCGGAGCTGCTGGCGGAGCTGGATGCCGCTCTGGCACCGCCCGTACCGCACTTCAACTGGGGATTCTGACAGATGATCATTCGCCGCTACGATCACCAGCGCGACCGTGACAGCCTGCTGCGCATCTTTCGGGAAATCGGCTGGCTGGGGAAGGAGGAGGAGAAGGAGTCGATCTTCGATGGTTTCGCCAGCGTCAGCCGCGGCTTCGTGGCCGAGCACAACGGCGCCGCCGAGTGCGGGGTGCTGATGCACAGCGCCACCATGCGCTACCAGGAGGGCGAATTGCAGTTCGCGGCGGTGGGCGCGGTGACCACCAGCCGCGTAGCGCGACGCCAGGGGCTGGCCGGACGCACCACGGCGACCGCGCTCGCCGACGCAGCACTGCGCGGGGCTCCGCTCGCCGGTCTGGGGATGTTCGATCAGGGCTACTACGACCAGCTCGGCTTCGGGACCCTGGCGTACGAGCACTGGCTGACCTTCGACCCGGCGACGCTGCGGGTTCCGGTGCGGGCGCGGCCCCCGGTGCGCATCTCGGTGGAGGATGCCGAAGCGGCGCACGCCGGCCGGCTGGCGCGCCTGCGCCCGCATGGCGGCCTCAATATGCTCGACCCCACCTTTACCCGCGTCGGCATGCTGGAGGCGGACAACGGCTTCGGCCTCGGCTACCGCGACGGCGGCCGCATCAGCCACCACTTCTGGGCGCAGGCCAAGGGCGAAAGTGGCCCGTACGAGGTGTGGTGGCTGGCCTACGAAGATACCGATCAGCTCCTGGAGCTGCTGGCGCTGCTGCACAACCTCTCCGACCAGGTGCACCACGTGGAGCTCCAGGAGCCGCCGCAGATCCAGATTCAGGACCTCCTGGAGTGGCCGTTCCGCCATCGTTCGCACAGTCGCCGCGCCCAGCACGAGCATCGCATGTCGAGCGACGCCGGCTCGCAGGCGCGCATGCTCGACCTGCTGGCGTGCATTGCCGCGGTGCGGGCGCGCCGCGAGCTGGCGTTCAACCTGCGGCTGGATGACCCGGTGGCGCGCTACCTGCCGCCGGATGGCTGGCAGGGCGTGGCGGGAGAATACGTGGTGCGGCTCGGTGCCGCCTCCCGCGCCGAGCGTGGCAGCGACCCTGCCCTGCCGGTCCTCAGCGCCGGCGTGGGCGCTTTCACGCGGCTCTGGCTTGGGGTACGGCCGGCCGCGTCGCTGGCGGTGACCGACGACCTCAAGGGTCCGCCGGAGTTGCTGGCGGCGCTCGATGCCGCGCTCGCGCTTCCGGTCCCCCACTTCGACTGGCTGTTTTAGCCATTGGATAGCGCCACGCCGCTACGCGGGTGCGGTTCCTTGTCACGCTGCCGGCCCCGCGGGTAGGTTGCCCGGCGATGACCAGCGGCAGGCCACTGATCGCGGTGCTCAACAGCAATCCGCGGGTGATGATCGCGGAGGAGTTCGCCCGCTACGAGGATCGCCTGCAGTTTCGCCACCCGCCGGCAGCCGCGCGTGCCGCGGACGTGCGCAATGCGGTCGACGCCGCCATGGCGCAGGAGCTGCTGGCCGGCGCCGACGGCTGCATCACCTGCTGGGGCAGCCCGCCGCTCAGCGCCGAGCTGCTCGATGCCGCGCCCGAACTGCGCATCATCGCCCACGCCGCCGGCACTCTGCGCCCCTACCTGACCCCGGCGGTGTGGGAACGCGACATCGCCGTGGTCAACGCCGCCGGCTCGATCGCCGAGGAGGTGGCGCAGTACACCGCCGCGCTGATCGTGATCGGGCGCCGTTCGCTGATGGAGCTGGCACCGCAGACGGCGCAGGGGAAGTGGCGCGACGTGCAGTTGCACCGCCCCTCGTCCGACGTGCGCGGCATCACCGTGGGCATCATCGGCGCCGGCGAGGTGGGGCGGCGCGTGCTGGCGCTGCTGGCACATTACCAGGTGCGCCTGCTGCTGGCGGACCCCTTCGTCAGCGCCGATCAGGCGTCCGCGCTGGGCGCCGAAAAGCGTGAGCTGGACGAGCTGTTCGCCGAGTCGGACGTGGTCAGCGTGCACGCCCCCAGCAACGACCGGACGCGCCACATCGTCAACGCCGCGCGGCTGGCGCTGCTGCGCGACGGGGCGATCTTCATCAATACCTCGCGCGGGCCGCTGGTCGACCAGGAGGCGCTGGTCGCGGAATTGCACCGGCGCCGCATCTGGGCGTTCATCGACGTCACCGATCCGGAACCGCCGCCGCCCGAGTCGTCGCTCATCGGCTGTCCGCACCTGACGCTGTCGCCGCACGTGGCCGGTGCGATCCACGGTTCCGGCCGCTACCAGTTGCGCTGGGTGCTGGACGAGGTGGCGCGCCTGTTCGCCGGCGAGCCGCTGTGTAATCCGCAGACCCGTGGCATGGTGGAGATGAGCAGCTTCCGGTAACGCGGCGGACGTTGCCGGATATCAAACGACATTCAAACGACCGAGAGGAGTTGACAATGGCAGATCACAAACCGCCGGTGCTGGGCTACGAAGACACGCCGTTCCTGCCCGACGGCACGTGGCGGGTGCATGACAAGAACCGCCCGCAGCCGCGGGTGGTGACCCCCGGCGCAGCACCCGGTGCGGCGCCCGCAGACGCGGTGGTGCTGTTCGACGGCAGCGACCTGGCGCAGTGGCGGGCGGTGGCCGGCGGGGACGCCGGCTGGCAGGTGAGTGACGGTTACATGGAAGTGGCGCCGGGAACCGGCAACATCGAGACCCGTGAGCACTTCGGCGACTGCCAGCTCCATCTGGAGTTCGCCTGTCCGGCGCAGGTGGAGGGCAGCAGCCAGGGGCGCGGCAACAGCGGCGTGTTCCTGCTCGGGCGGTACGAGATCCAGGTGCTCGACGGCTACGACAACCGCACCTACGCCGACGGGCACACCGGCGCCATCTACGGCCAGTATCCGCCGCTGGTCAATGCCTGCCGCCCACCCGGCGAGTGGCAGAGCTACGACGTCGTGTTTGAGGCGGCCCGCTTCGACGGCGTCCGCCTGGTCAGCCCCGCCTACCTGACGGTGCTCCACAACGGCCTCCTGATCCACCACCGCCAGGCGGCGCTCGGGCCCACCGGCAACCGCATCCTCGCCAGCTACGACACGCCACACCCACCGACGGGACCGTTGCGCCTCCAGGATCACCGCAACCCGACCCGGTTCCGCAACATCTGGCTGCGCCCACTGACATCCTACGACGCCGCGTGACCGGCGTCCCGTCGCCTTGACCCGGCGGCAGGGCCGGCGATAGGTTCGCTCCACGATGGCCACCGATCAGCCCGCGGGCGGCGTATTCTCTCCCGTAACCCCGCGCGTCGACTTCGTCGCATTGGAAAAGGAGCAGCTTCGCTGGTGGGATGAGGCCGGCATTGTCGGCGAGTACCTGCGGCGCAACGAAACGGCCGAGCGCCGCCACTCGTTCATCGACGGGCCGATCACCGCCAACAACCCGATGGGCGTGCACCACGCCTGGGGGCGCACCTACAAGGACCTGTTCCTGCGCTGGCGCACCATGCAGGGCTACCGCCAGCGCTACCAGAACGGCTTCGACGGGCAGGGGCTGTGGGTCGAGGTGGAGGTCGAGAAGGAGAAGGGGTTCACCTCGAAGCACGACATCGAGGCCTACGGCATCGCCCGCTTCGTCGAGGATTGCAAGGAGCGGGTGCGCAAGTACGCCGCCATCCAGACCAGCCAGTCGCAGCGCCTCGGCTACTGGATGGATTGGGACGACTCCTACCACACCATGTCGGATGAGAACAATTACACCATCTGGCATTTCCTCAAGCGCTGCCAGGAGAAGGGCTGGCTCTACCGCGGCACCGATTCCATGCCCTGGTGTGCGCGCTGCGGCACCGGCCTGTCGCAGCACGAGATCGTCACCGAGGGCTACCAGGAGGTAACCCATACCGCGGTGTACGTGCGCCTTCCGCTCACCGATCTGAAGGGCAGGGCGGAGCGCGAGTCGCTGCTGATCTGGACCACCACCCCGTGGACGCTGACCGCCAACGTGGCCGCCGCCGTGCACCCCGAACACCGCTACGTGCGCGCCCGCGTCGGCGACGAGATCATCTACCTGGGTCGGAACCGGATAGACCTGCTCACGGAGATGGTGGGCGAATCGAAGGCTCGGTCCGGGGGCGAGGAGTTGACCACGCCACTGGAGCAACTGGGAGTGTCGAGTCTCCTGGGGGTGGCATCGGCACAAGAGCTGTTCGAAGCTGGAGTCCAGGTGCTGGAAGAACTCCCCGGCAGCGCGCTGGTGGGGCGCACCTACCGCGGCCCGTTCGACGACCTGGAGGCGCAGCGCGGGGTCGAGCATCGTGTCATTCCCTGGGACCAGGTAGGCGAGGACGAGGGCACCGCGATCGTGCACATCGCCCCCGGCGCCGGGCCCGAGGACTTCGCCCTGGGCAAGGAGCACGGCCTGGCGGTGGTGGCTCCGCTCGACGAGAACGGCCACTACGTCGACGGCTTCGGCTGGCTCACCGGAGAAAGTGTGTTCGACGTGCGCGACCGCATCTTCGCCGACCTGGAGCGCAAAGAGCTGCTGTACTGCACCGAGGAGCATCCGCACCGCTATCCCTTCTGCTGGCGCTGCAACAGCGAGTTGGTGTTCCGCGTGGTAGACGAGTGGTTCATCTCGATGGACGAGTTGCGCCACACCATGATGGAGATCACCCGCAACGTGCGCTGGATCCCGGCGTTCGGGCTGGAGCGCGAGCTGGACTGGCTGCGCAACATGCACGACTGGATGATCTCCAAGAAGCGCTACTGGGGGCTGGCACTGCCGATCTGGCCCTGCGACGCGTGTGGCAGCTTCGAAGTGATCGGCAGCGAGCACGAGCTGCAGGAACGCGCCGTAGAAGGCTGGCAGGAGTTTGCCGGCCACTCGCCGCACCGGCCGTGGATCGACGGGGTCAAGATCGCCTGCTCTTCCTGCGGCGAGAAGATCTCGCGCATCCGCGACGTCGGCAACCCGTGGCTGGACGCCGGCATCGTGCCGTTCTCGACCATCGGCTACCGCAACGACCGGGAGCACTGGCGCGAGTGGTTTCCCGCGGACTGGATCTCGGAGTCGTTCCCCGGCCAGTTCCGCAACTGGTTCTACTCGCTGCTGGCGATGAGCGCCACCCTGGAGGAGACCGAGCCGTTCAAGGCCTGCTTCACCTACGCTTTGCTGCGCGACGAGCACGGCGAGGAGATGCACAAGAGCAAGGGCAACGCCATCTGGTTCGAGGACGCCGCCGACAAGATGGGCGTCGACGTGATGCGCTGGATGTACCTGCGCCACACCCCGGCCAACAACCTCAACTTCGGCTACGGTCCCGGCGACGAGGTGCGGCGCCAGTTCCACATCCCGATCTGGAACGTCTACTCCTTCTTCGTCAACTACGCCAACATCGACGGCTGGCAACCCGTGACCGTCGATGGCGGCTACGCCGAGGTCGCCGAGTTCAGCGAACTGGACCGCTGGATCCGGTCGGAGTTGCATCAGACCACTCGGGCGGTCACCATGGCGCTCGATACTTGGCGCCCCGAGACCGCCGCCACGGTGCTGGAACGGTTCGTGGACGCGCTCTCCAACTGGTACGTGCGGCGCAGCCGGCGCCGCTTCTGGCGCGGTCAGCAGGAGCAGCCGGCGGCTACCGGGACGGCTTCGGTGGTCGGCATGTTTCTGGCCCGGTACGGCACCGACAAGTGCGCCGCCTACCAGACCCTGTACGAGTGCTTGACCACGCTGGTGAAGCTGCTCGCGCCCTTCACGCCGTTCATCTCCGAGGCAATCTACCGCAACCTGGTGGCCGAGCGGGTGGCCGGCGCGCCGGCGAGCGTGCACCTGTGCGACTGGCCGGGAGCCGAGGCAGAGCTGATCGACGAGGAACTGTCGGCCGCCACCGGTCTCGCGATGCGGCTGGCGCGCCTGGGCCGCTCGGCGCGTGC
The DNA here is from genome assembly GCA_965203905.1 of Spirochaetia bacterium. GTDB lineage: Bacteria > Spirochaetota > Spirochaetia > SZUA-6 > Bin103 > Bin103. The sequence goes on from CBDBDQ010000005.1 coordinate 2,202,414, forward strand.
GGCGTCCAATCTGCGCGTGCGCCAGCCGCTGGCCGAGCTGGTGGTCGACCTGGACAGCGAGCAGGAGCAGGCGCGCGTCCCGGTGATCCGGGCGCAGCTTCTCGACGAGCTGAACGTGAAGCAGGTACGACTCGCGGCTGACGTGGGCGGCCTGACGGCGGCGACGGTCAAGCCCAACTTCAAGGCCCTGGGACCGCGCTTCGGGCGCCGCATGAAAGAGGTTGCGGCAGCCATCGCCGCCGCGGATGCGACGGCCGTGGCTTCCCAGGCGGCATCCGGAGCCCCGGTGCAGGTCGGCGAGTTCGAGTTGCAGGCGGAGGATCTGGTGGTGGAGACGGCCCCCCGCGAGGCCTACGCCATCGCGTCCGAACCCGGCTGCCAGGTCGGCGTGCTCAAGCAGTTGACCCCCGAGCTGCGCTCGGAGGGCATGGTGCGCGAGGCGGTGCACATGATCAACAACCTGCGCCGCGAGTCAGGCTTCGCGATCGCCGACCGCATCACCCTCTTCGTCGCCGCCGCCGAGCCGGTGGCCGCGGCCTTGCAGGACCACGAGGCACTGCTCGCCGCCGAGGTGCTGGCCACCGAGGTGCACTACACCGCCGCCCCCGCGGAGGCAGTCACCCACGAAGCCACCATCGCCGGCCACGCGGCCACCTTCGCCGCGATACGACAGTGACAGTGATTCCCTGAACACGCGAGTATACGCGGTTGTCAGTTGGCTACACCCCAATGCGGCATTTCACGGCTATCGCCGTAGCGAGGTTTTCAAAGTCTCGGTAGCAGTCCTGCACCGCGTGAATGTGCCCGCCAAGCGCCCCGTCGGCTGCCTTGAGGCGGAACAGACAGTCAGGCCACGCGGAAGAGAGCTTGGCTTCGAATCGAGCCAGACCCAGGTCTCCGACGATAAGTCCAAGATCTTCGGTCACTTCCTCGACGTGCGGCTCTGAAACATCGCCAAGACCGCGTAGGATCGGTGACACCGAGCTGAGGATGCTCTGTGGATGGTTGCCGTCGGGCCACAGCTCCTCCAGCCGATCTTCATCCAGGAACATCGCGGTCAGGTTGGCCTGAGGATCAAGATCGGCGGCAACGACGGAGTATCCAAGTTCAGCGAACATCCATGACAGATGGTAGCCCAGCGTGGTCTTGCCAACCCCTCCTTTGTTATTGAAGAAGGCGATGCTCTTCATGCTTTCCTCCGTATCGTCACCAACACGTGAGAGGGATCGAACGTGAACTCGGCCTCGGGATTGCCGTTTCGACGCAACGCATCTTGCGCGCGGATGACACCGCGACCGAAGTGGTTGACATATCCCAGCGTCGCCATCGCCTCGGCGATCACCGGGTTGCGGTAGTCGGTCTGCCGCGGGAAGTTCTCGGGTGACGCGGTCCCGTACAGGCCGCCCGGATTCTAGATGTCGATGTGATCTTCGTACCAATAGAATTGCACCGGCGCGTTGGACTCGAAAGAGCGGTGCATTATCGCGTTCAGGAGGATCTCCCGGACCGTGATTCGCGGATAGTCGCTTTCGGACCGCTCGCGGAAGGCCGATTCCGCCACCGGATAAGATTCTATCGAGAGTTTGATGAACGTATCTACTTCGCGCAGAACCGAGACCAAATCCCCGGAGAACGCTTTTTCGCTGACCGGATCATCAGCCATTGTCGTGCCTGCCCAACGGACGAATTGAACGTAGGAGCCCGCGATCCAACGTCGGGGATCCTTCGCGAATAGCAACACCGCTGCATTCGTTGGACAATCGTCAGCCAAGTCGTAGAACCGGAGCGATGCCATCTACTCAGGAATGCTGCGCTGGTTCTCCGCGATTATCTCGCGTTCCACAGCTTCCGGAAGGTAGGCGACCGAGAACAGGTCCAGGACGAGATCGTCCAGCGTGCAGCCCTGACACGGACGTATGTCGAATGGTCGCAGCAGAGCGCCTCGCCTACCCTCAGAAGTGGCGGGGGAACTTGCTGAAGTCGGGCTTGCGCTTTTCGACGAACGAGTCGCGGCCCTCCTGCGCTTCCGCCGTCTGGTAGAACAGCATGGTGGCCGATCCGGCCAGCTCCTGCAAACCGGCCTGGCCGTCGCAGTCGGCGTTCATGGCCGCCTTCAGGCAGCGCAGGGCGGTGGGCGAGTGCACCAGCATCTCGCGGCACCAGCGCACCGTCTCGCGCTCCAGCTCGGCGAGCGGTACGACCGCGTTCACCAGGCCCATATCGAGCGCTTGGCGGGCGTCGTACTGGCGGCACAGAAACCAGATCTCGCGCGCCTTCTTCTGCCCCACGATGCGCGCCAGATAGGCCGAACCATAACCGCCGTCGAAGGAGCCCACCTTGGGGCCGGTCTGGCCGAAGATGGCGTTGTCCGCGGCAATAGTGAGGTCGCACATCACGTGCAGCACGTGGCCGCCACCGATGGCGTAGCCCGCCACCATCGCCACGATCGGCTTCGGGCAGGTGCGGATCTGGCGCTGGAACTCCAGCACGTTGAGGCGGTCGTCGCCCCCGGTGTCGCGGTAGCCGGCGTCGCCGCGGATCTTCTGGTCGCCTCCCGAGCAGAAGGCGAGGTCGCCTTGACCGGTGAGGATGATCACCCCCACATGATGGTCGCGGCGGGCGTCGTCGAGGGCGTGCATCATCTCCTCGACGGTGAGCGGCGTGAAGGCGTTGCGCCGCTCGGGGCGGTTGATGGTGATCTTGGCGATGCCGTCGGTCTTGGCGTAGAGAATGTCCCGGTAGTCTCCCTCTGCGGTCCAGGTAATTTCACTCATGTGGCGCTCCTCTTGTCGGGGGCAATGTGCCGACCTGAGACTCCCGCGGCAATGCGCGTGATTCGTTGAGCGTCAGTCGCGGGAGCCGGTTTCGGCTGCGCGAGCGGAGAACGGCGTCCTGTGCCTGACGAAGGTGCGGATCAGGCCGGCAACCGCCTCCGGCTGCTCCAGGTGGACCGCATGCGCCGCGCCGGGGCAGACCGCGCTCTCCCATGGCGCACCCAGCGCCGCGATGCGGTCGGCGACCGCACGGTACTTGGCGTCATCGGCGCCGGCGATGAACAGCGCCGGGATCAGCAGCCGTGGCAGAGCCTCCCACAGCACCGGCTGCACGCCGACGCTGAGCCCCCGCATCGCCGCTGCCAGTGAGGCCGGCCGCCCGCGCAGGCGCCGCCGCAACAGGTCGTCGAAGCGCGGGTGGTGGGGCAGGCTGCCGAACAGCGGCGTCGCGTACCAGCGCTGCAGCCAGGCGGCTAAGGCCGCCCGGTCGCCGGCCGCGGCGAGTTGCCGGGACAGCGCTTCGTCACGGCCCAGGCGCTCGGCTCGCGCGGTGGGATCCTCGATCCCCGGGTCGGCGGCGACCAGGACCAGGCCGCGCACCGCCCGCGGGAACCGCAGCGCCGTGTACAGCGCCAGCCGCCCTCCCATGGAGTAGCCGACCAGCACCGGCGGCGCGGCCAAGGCGGTGCAAGCGTCGTGCAGGCGCTCACCCGCCGCCGCGAACCAGCGCGCCGGGCCGCCTCCGGCGTCTGCCGCAATGGGCTGCGCCGCGCCGTGTCCCGGCAGTTCGAAGCAGTTCGCGACCAGCGCCGGTTCCAGGAGCGTGCGCATCCGGTCCCAGTCCCCGGCCTCTCCGAGGAATCCGTGCACGAACAGCAGTCGCGGTGTTCCCATCGGGAACATTGATGGGCGACAGGGCCACGCCCTGCAACAACCGTGATCCCGGACTGGCTCGCTCGTTACCGCACCGTGCGGTGGAGTAGAATCACCGCAGCAGAGTAGGGGAGCCGCAGCCGCTTTCTGGAACGGGAGCGGCGCGGCCACCCGTTGCGAACAGGAGGGATCGATGATCAGGGCAGGTATCGCCGGCAGCGGATTCGCCGCCGAGTTCCACGTCGCGGGGCTGGGCGCGTGCCGCCACCTGGAGGTGCAGCCGGCGGCGGTCTACTCACCCACGGCCGCGCGCCGCGCCGCGTTTGCAGCGCGCCATCGGTTGGCCGCCGCCGCGACCCTGGAGGAGCTGCTCGACCAGGTGGACGTGGTGCACGTGTGCGCGCCGCCGGCGGCGCACGAGGCGATCACCTGCGCCGCCCTGGCGGCCGGCGTGCACGTCATTCTGGAGAAGCCTTTTACCGGCTGCTTCGCCGCCGCGGACACGCCGCGGGCCGAGATGGAGGCGGCGGCCGTGGCCAGTGCCGGGCGCATGCTCGCCGCCGAGCGGGCCAGCAGCGGCACCCTGGGCTACGCCGAGAACTGGGTGTTCGCGCCCGCGGTGCAGAAGGAGGCGGAGATCGTGCGCAAGACCAAGGCGCAACTGCTGCGCCTGATGGGCGAGGAGTCCCACTCCGGCTCCCACTCGCCGGTGTACGGGCAATGGCGTCACGCCGGAGGCGGCTCACTGGTGGGCAAGGCGTGCCACCCGCTGACGGCTATCCTGTTCCTCAAGGAGGAGGAGGGGCGCGCCCACGACGGCAACCCGATCCGGCCGGCCACGGTGAGCGCCCGGGTGCACGCCCTCACCCGCCTGCCCGGGTACCGCGACGCCGGGCACCTGCGCGCCGACTACGAGGACATCGAGGACTGCGGCATGGTGCACGTGACCTTCAGTGACGGTACCGTGGCCGACGTGTTCGCCTCGGAGGTGGTGCTCGGCGGCGTCTACAACTGGCTGGAGGTGTTCGCCAACAACCACCGTACGCGCTGCAACCTGAACCCGATCGACGCGCTGCAGACCTACAATCCGCGCGAGGAGCAGTTCGAGGACGTGTACGTGGTGGAGAAGATCGGCACCAAGCAGGGCTGGTCGCGGCCGGCGCCGGACGAGGACTGGATGCACGGCTATCCGCAGGAACTGGCGCACTTCTACGGCTGTTTCGCCGGCGGGCTGGTCCCGCAGTGCGGGGCCGAGCTGGGCTTCGTGACCACGGCGGTGCTGTACGCGGCCTATCGGTCCGCCGAGCAGGGGGGAACGGAAGTCCCGGTAGCGGAGTTGCCGAGCGCGCCGTGAGCGGTCATCTCGGGTTCATTCTCAACGTCACCTACGTTGCCGAGCCCGGGAGCGGCCGCGCGGTCGTGCATCTCTACGGCAAGCTGAGGGACGGCCGGGCCTTCCTGGTGCGCGACCGGCGTCCGCGGCCATACTTCTACCTTGAGAGCGCCGCCTGCGAGACGGCGCGGGGCATGGGTGCCAGTCTCGAAGCGGCCGGCCGCCGCACGCTGCAGGGTGAACCGGTGCACCGCGTGCTGCTGCGGCGGCCCCAGGACGCGCCGGAGCTGCGCGCGCGCCTGCACGCCGCCGGGGTCCGCACCTTCGAGGCGGACGTGCGGTTTCCCTATCGCTACCTGATCGACCGCGGCATCCGCGGCGCGCTGCTGATCGAGGGGCATCCGCGGCCTCTGGAGTCCTGGGCCGGCACGGCGGTGGACACCGTGGTATTCGACGCGCCGGAGCTGCGGCCGGCGCAGTGGACACCGTCGCTGAGCACGCTGTCGCTGGACATCGAGACCGACCCGGAGGCGCAGCGCCTGCTCTCGGTCGCCCTCTGGGGCTGCGGCGCACGCGAGGTGCTCCTGTGGTGCCCCGATTCCCGGGCCCGTGCCTCCTGCCCCGCCGCGGCCACGCCGTGTGCCAGCGAAGCCGAGCTGCTGGCCACCCTGAACCGCCGCATCCGCGAGTTGGACCCCGACGTGGTGACCGGCTGGAACATCATCGACTTCGACGTGCCGGTGCTGATCCGCCGCGCGGAGGCTGCCGGGGTACCGCTGGAGTGGGGCCGCGCCCCCGGCGCGCTGCGCCAGCGCGGCAGCGGCGGGCGCCGCTTCTCCGATTCCATCTTCATCCCGGGACGGGTGGTGCTGGACGGCATTCGCCTGTTGCGCGCGGTGTTCGTGCGCCTGGAGCGCTACTCCCTGGAAGTCGCGGCCCAGGAGATTCTGGGCGAGGGCAAGACCCTGGGCGGCGGCGGAGCCGGCCACCCGGAGCGGATCATGCACGCGTTCTCCCACGACTCCGAGCGCTTCGTGGAGTACAACCTGACCGACGCCCGCCTGGTGCTCGACATCCTGGAGAAGCTGGAGCTGGTGCCCTTTACCGTGGAGCGCAGCAACCTCACCGGGATGCCGCCCGACCGCGTGGGCTCCTCGATCGCGGCGTTCGACTTTCTCTATCTGTCGCGCCTGCGCCCGCGGGGCGTGGTGGCGCCGACGGTGGGCGCGGAACTGGACGAGGCCGCCGCCCGGTCCCCCATGCAGGGCGGCCACGTGCTGCAGTCGCGTCCCGGCCTGCACGACAACGTGCTGCTGTTCGACTTCAAGAGCCTCTATCCGAGCATCATCCGCACCTTCCAGATCGATCCGCTCGGCCTGATCCGGGAGGGTACGGCCGCCGGAGACGATGCCGGCGACGCCATCGAGGCACCCAACGGGGCGCGCTTCCGGCGCCAACGCGCCATTCTCGGCACGCTGCTGGACGACTTGTTCGCCAGCCGCGAGCAGGCCAGGCAGGCCGGCAACGCGGTGGCCAGCCAGGCCATCAAGATCCTGATGAACTCCTTCTACGGCGTCATGGGGACCTCCGCCTGCCGCTTCTTCGATCCGCGGCTGGCGAACGCCATCACCAGCTTCGGCAAGCACTTCCTGCTGTGGGCCAAGGCCTGGATCGAGGAGCGCGGATTGCAGGTGCTGTACGGCGACACCGACAGCCTGTTCGTCGCCGGGGCCGAGGCCCCGGACGGACCGCGGCTGGCGGCGGAGCTGAACGCGGAGCTGGCCGCCTACGTCGCCGCCACCTGGCGCCTGCCGAGCTACCTGGAGATGGAGTTCGAGACCCTGTTCGAGCGCCTGTTCCTGCCTGTGGTGCGCGGCGGCGGGCGCGGCGCGACCAAGCGCTACGTCGGGCTGGCGCAGGGGGAGCTGCACTTCACCGGCATGGAGGTGGTGCGGCGCGACTGGACCGCGCTGGCCCACGAGGTGCAGCGCGAGCTGTACCGGCGGCTGTTCGCCGGCGAACCGGTGGAAGCCTACCTGCGAGAGGTGATCGGCGAGGTGAGCGCGGGCCGCCGCGACGCCCATCTCGTGTACCACAAGACCTTGCGCAAGGACGCGCGCGAGTACCGGGCGCTGCCGCCCCACGTGGTCGCGGCCCGCAAACGCGACGCGGCAAGCCCTGCCGACGGGGAGCCCGCGACCTCCGCGCAACGGGACGTGATCGACTACGTGATCACCGTGGAGGGACCGGAACCGGCCGCCGGCCGCACCCAGCCCTTCGACTACGAGCACTACATCGAACGCCAGATCCGCCCCGTCGCGGAACCGGTGCTCGCCGCCTTGAGCCGAGACTTCGGCGAGGTGCGCCGCAACGAACGCCAGCTCGAGCTGTTCTGACGACCTCCGAGTGGTGGCCGTCAATCATCGGCAAACGGTTTGATCACCTGCAGACCGTCGTAGTCCTGCTCGGCGCTCAGGTCTTCAGAATAGACGGCGTCGCAGCCGCAGGTGCGCGCAGCCGCCAGAACGGCGCTGTCCCAGTAGGAAAGGCGGAACCGCTCCCGGATGGCGAAGGCCGTACGCAACACCCCCAGCGTGATTGCCTGCACGCGAAAGCGCTGCAGCGCCTCGATGAAGCTGGTCGCTTCGTGGTGTGACAGCGCGCCGGGGCGCGACTCGCGGGTCGCCTGTACGTAGAACTCCTGCAGAACCTGCACCGACAATGCGAGATCCCTCGCCGCCAGAAGGTCCAGCGCCACGCGCCGCTTCCCTGCGTCCTCGTGAGCCGTCGCTTCTGGGACGACTTCGAGAGCCTGCTCCCCTCATCACCCCCTCAAGCCACCGACCAACTCCACGCGGAGGCCGCCTGACCGCTACCACACTACGCGAATGCACCCTGGGATAGCTGGGATAGGATGTCGCTTGCGTATGGCCAACGGATGGGTGTAGGTTAAGGTCAATTACCCGCCGGCAGCATGCTGTCGGCTCAAGGGCTGCTCCCCGGAGCGGCCCTTGCTTTTTTCCGGGGGCGGAAATGAGAACCAGGGTCTATGTCGACGGGTTCAACCTGTACTACGGAGCGCTGAAGGGAACGCCCTTCAGGTGGCTCGATCCGGTCCGGTTGACCTCCCTCCTCCTGCCCCGTGAGTGCGTTGTCGACCGGCTTCGGTACTTTACCGCGCGGGTCTCTGGCAAGGTGGACCCCCGGGCGCCCGCGCGCCAGCGCATCTACATGAAGGCGCTCGCGACATTGCCCGAAGTCGAGATCCACTACGGCCGTTTCCTCGCCAAGACGGCCTGGCGTCCGCTCGCCAACCTGCCGGTGGCGGGCAGGCGGATTGACACGCCTGAGGCCGTCACGCTGCCGGAGGGCAACCATCGCGTGGTCGGCGAACGCCCCCGGACCCTTCCGGTCGGCGCCTATCCGGACCGACGTCGGCGCTGCGAAGCCGTCCCGCGCGCAGCCCGCATTCCGGTTCCCGACGCCCTGATCGCTGAGTTCCATACGATGGAGGAGAAGGGTTCGGACGTGAATCTCGCCGCCCATCTGCTGAACGATGCCTGGAAGAATCTCTTCGAGGCGGCAGTGGTGATCTCGAACGACACGGACCTGGTGGTGCCGATCCGCATGGTCACCGCAGAACGCAACCGTCCGGTCTTCGTCGTGTGTCCGGGTCGGTGGCAGATGGCGCCTCAGTTGCGGAGTGCGGCAAGCCATGTCCGGCATATCCACCGCGCGGCATTGAGGGCGGCGCAGTTCCCGAACACCTTGCCGGGCACCGGGATCTCGAAACCGGACGGTTGGTGACTGGCTTATTTCATGCGATTGCGTGGGCGTCCTGAAGTGAATTGGCGGAGGTTGCGGGCAGGGTAAGGACATGGCCGAAGGCATCCATTGGAAGTCCATATCACGTTTCGAGTCGCATGACTTCGTTGCCAAGTGGTTTCACAAGGCACATGGGAGAAACGCGAGTGCGTCAAAGGTCGCGCAGATAAACGCCTGCTTCGCCCACGTGCGGGAGTCCTTCCGGAACGCAGAACGCTCGGAAATGAGCGTCAGACCGTTGCTCCTCTACTATGGGGTGCTGTCCTGCTGCCGCGGCGTAATTCTGGCGAACAACCCAGACAAGAAGGAGGAGTCGCTCAAACCGCGGCACGGGCTCGAAGCGGTCGACTGGCAAAGCACGCTCAGCGGCGGGATCAAAAGCGTTCTGGAACTGGAGATCCGGGCAACCGACGGGACGTTCAGGGAACTGGTGGATGTCTGCTGGCACCTGAAGGCTGCGCGCAGTCCGCCTCCGCGGGCATGTATGGCCGCCAGGGTCTCGCCCTGAAGTCGGCGTACACAGTCTCCCTGTGCCACAGGGTATGTGGCTTTCGGACTTGATGCAACGCGAAAGCTCTCCTGACCAGGAGAGGGGCGGTGTCAGGTCAGCGCGTCACCGTTGCTGCAGGGCGACGGTGCGCTGGCTGCGGGCGGCCTCCTGCGCGGCCTCCATCACCCGCAACGTGAGGACGGCGTCACGGGCGTCGAGCAGGGGAGTGGCGCCGTCCAGGAGGCAGTCGTGGAAGTGCTCGAGCGCCGGGGTGAACGCGCGCACGCCGTTGTGCAGTTCGACGCGCGCGGTGGCGGCGGGCGTGGTGAGGGTGTAGGCGCTCTCCTCGTAGGGGTGGGTCGGCTGCTCGATGAGCAGCGAGCCGCCGCTGCCGATGAGCTGCGCTCCCGGAGAGGTCAGGCCGTCGAAGCCGCCGTACAGGGTCGCCACCACGCCGCCGGGGAACGTCAGCAGCAGCCCCAGGTGGCGGTCCACGCCATGTTCGGGATCGAGGTGCCAGGTGGCGCTGACGTGAGTCGGCTCGCTGCCGGCCGCCCAGCGCGCCACGGTGATCAGGTAGCAGCCCACGTCCATCAGCACGCCGCCGGCCAGCTCCGGTTGCCAGCGGATGTTGTCGCCGCGTGGAAGGTTGGAGCTCATGCGCATGTGCACGTGGCGCAGGTCGCCGATCGCCCCGCCGTCCAGCAGGCCGCGCAGGCGCCGGGTCTGGGGGTGGTAGCGGAACACCATCGCTTCCCACAGCAGCACGCCGTGGTCGCGGGCGGCGTCCACCATGCGCTGCGCCGCCGCCGCGGTGGTGGCCAGCGGCTTCTCGCAGAAGACGTGCTTGCCGCACTCAGCCGCGCGCAGCGCCCACTCCTCGTGCATGGTGTTGGGCAGCGGCAGGTACACGGCGTCCACCAGGTCGCTGGCGAGCAGGGCGCCGTAGCTGTCGAACACCTCGGGGATGCCGAGGTCGCCGGCAAACGCCGCGGTACGGCCGGCGTCGCGCCCGGCCACCGCCACGAGCTCGCCGCGCCGGGTGGCGCGCAACGCCGGGATGAACACGTAGCGCCCGATCTGGGCGGTGCTGACAATGCCCCATCGAATCCTGGTCATGATGTCGGTTCCACTCCTCGTGCTGGCCACGCGTCTCGCGCTACAATAATCCCCACGCCATGAGAATCGTACGCTACGCCAAGGGTGAGACGGTCGGCTACGGCTGTCAACGTGAGGATGGAACCATCGTCGCCATCAACGGCGACCCGCTTGCCGGCATGCCCGGAGGCACGCCCTACTCGGTGACGCGCCGGGTGATCAGTGACGCGCAGGTGCTGGCCCCGGTGGTGCCGGGCAGCGTGCTGTGCATCGGCCTCAACTACCGCCGCCACGCCGCCGAGTCCGGGGTGGCGGTGCCCGACCACCCGGTGCTGTTCATGAAGATGCCGTCGTCGGTGCAGCGCCCGGGCGGCCCCATCGTGCTGCCGCGCTCCCTGCGCAGCGACGAGGTGGACTACGAGTGCGAGCTGGCGGTGGTGATCGGACGTCGCTGCCGCAACGTTTCCCGCGAGCAGGCCCTCGACTACGTGCTCGGCTACACCTGCGGCAACGACGTCAGCGCCCGCGACTGGCAGATGCAGTGGGGCGGCGGGCAATGGTGCCGCGGCAAGACCTTCGACACCTTCTGCCCGCTGGGACCGGCGCTGGTGACCGCGGACGAGATCCCCGACCCCAACGCCCTGCGCATCAAGACCGTGGTCAACGGCGAGACCCTGCAGGACTGGAGCACCAACGACATGATCTTCGACGTGCCCGAGCTGATCGCCTTCCTCAGCGGCAGCAGCACCCTGGAGCCGGGCACCGTGATCATGACCGGCACGCCGCACGGGGTGGGCGCCGCGCGCACGCCGCCGCGCTTCCTGCAGCCGGGCGACACGGTCACGGTGGAGATCGAGAAGATCGGCGCCCTCACCAACCCGGTGGTAGCGGAGGAGTGAGCCAGATCCGCTACTCGACGATCGCGAAGTCGGGGCCGACGAACCCGCGCAACGATACCGCGAGCGTGGTCGAGCTGAACAACGGCGAGCTGCTGGTGCTGTGGCACAAGTACGAGGCGACGGCGGACGCGGGACACGACCTCATCTACTTCTTGCGAGCGGTTTCGAGCGCCTCATGAAGCCTGCTGCCGGATCCACGGCAAGACCTCCGCCGACCAGGGGCTGACCTGGGGTGGCGAGCGCATGATCGTCGACATCGCGCCGGGCGACCTGAACGTCCAGGCGCCGGCGCTCGCGCGACTGCCCACGGGCGAGTTGCTCATGATCTGCCTGCGCGCCCACTCGGAGAGCAGCACGACCATGTGCGCGTACCTGTCGGAGGATGAAGGGCGCACCTTCACGCCGATCGGCACCGTGTGGGAGCGCTCGCCGGGCCAGTGGCTGCAGGGTGGCGCGGTCGCCATCGTCGTGCTCTCGTGCGGCCGGCTGCTGGTGCCCTGCCACGGCGGCACGGGCGGCCAGTTCAGCCAGCACAACGGCGGCTGGTGCTGGCTCAGCGAGGACCACGGCAGGAGCTGGGTGCGCTCGCGGGGCACCGTGGACCTGCCGCTGCGCGGCGCCATGGAGCCGTCCCTGGCGGAGGTCGCCAGCGGCCGGATCTTCATGTCGCTCCGAACCCAGTTGGGGGCGGTGTTCCTGGCGAGCTCCGAGGACGGCGGCGACACCTGGTCCCTGCCGCAACGACCGGCCTGAAGGCCGCCGAGTCGGGCACCAGCGACGGCAACGCGGTGGTGACCTACCTGCAGGTCGAGGACCGGGACTGGAAACGCTTCATCAGAACCGGCATCGATCTCCAGGCCGCCATCGTTCCGGTGTCGAGGATTCTGCAGGCCGGGTCGGCCCCGGCCGAAGCCTGAGAGGAGAAACGGAGTTCGCGAGCCCCCTCAAGGAGCGCGGCCGGCCGCTGCTTCGAGCAGCCGCACCAGGGCCGGCTTGCGGCGCCGGCGAGCGTAATCGAGCGCGGTCTCGCCGCCGGGCTGGGTGGGGCTCCGGCGGGTGCGCAAGGTGGCGTCGGGGCGGTAGCCGAGGATCAGCCTGACCCAGGCCACGGTGCCCGCGACCACCGCCTCGTGCAGCGCCGTCTTGCCGGTGCTGTCCTGCCTGCTCGGATCGGCGCCGTGGTCCAGCAGCAGCCGCGCCATCTCCGGGTAGCGGTTGGCGATGGCGCGGTGCCGCGCGGTCCCGCCGAGGTGCCCCGCCGGACAGTCGGGGGAGGCGCCGCGTTCCAGCAGCAGCGCGGCCGCGGCCAGGGCGTTGCCCTCCACGGCGTCGGCCAGGGGTGGGTGGCCGTGCCGGTTCACGGCCGCGAGGTCCGCACCCCGCGCCAGCAGCAGGCGCAGCGCATCCGGCTGGTTGCCGCGCGCGGCGGCGTGCAACGGGGTGGCGCCGCGCCGGTCGCGTTCGCCCACCGCGGAGGCGCGCGCATCGAGCATGCGCCGGAGTTGTTCCAGCGCACCCAGTCCCGCAGCGTCCACCGCGCGCATGCGGCAGCCGCGGCGCACCAGCAGCTCCGCGATCGCCAGCGCCCCCGCCGCCGGCGCCGCGTCCAGCAGCGTGGAGCCGCCGTGATTCACCTGCAGCGGGTCGGCGCCGAGCTCCAGCAGCAGTGCCACGATCGCGGGGCGCCGCGCCGCGATCGCCTCCCGGATCGGCGTGCCGCCGTGCGCGTTGCGGGCATCGACCAGGGCGGGATGTCGCGCCAGCAGCGCCGCTACCTGCCCCGGCGTGCCGCGGCGTACGGCCTGCAGGAGCTGGCCGCGGGCCTCGCGCCGGCTCACCCGGGCAGGCGGGTCATTGGGAGATGTGTGGGCATCCGATGCCGTAACCGGGGAGCGTGCCACCGGTTCAGGTGTTGAACATCTCCTCCACGCGGGAGATCGACTCGGTCTTGGCCACCATGGTGAGCTTGTCGCCGTCGTGCAGGACGAAGTCGCCCCGTGGCACCACGTGGGAACCGTTGCGCGTCACCGCCACCACCAGCGAGTTGTCCGGCATCCTGATGTCGCGCAGCTCGCGCCCGACGAAGCCGCGGGAGCCGTCCAGCGTCGACTCGATCACCTCGGCCATGCCGCCGAAGATGCTGTGCACGCTCTTCACGCGGCCGCGGCGGATGAACTTGAGGATGCTGTTCACCACGCTGTACTTGGGACTGATGATGACGTCGGCGCCGAGGCGCGAGGCCACCGTGAGGTAGTTGAACTTGTTGACCAGGGCGATCGAGCGCTTGATGCCCAGGGTCTTGGCATAGATCGCCACCAGGATATTGAGCTCCGGGTTGTTGGTGGTGGTGATGATCAGGTCGTACCCGGCCAGCGCCTCCTCCTCGAAGAACCCCTCCTCGGAGACGTCGCTGTTGATCACCACCGCATCGGGAAACTGCTCGGCCAGCCGTTTGCAGTTCTCGTAGTCGCTGTCCACGATCTTGAGCTTCTTGTGGTCGCGCCGCAGGTAGTCGAGCAGGCGGTGCGCGCGCCGCCCGTTGGGCTTCTCCACCAGCGCTTCGGCAACGAAGCTCCCGACCCGGCCGCCGCCCACCAGCAGCACGCTCCTGATGGTCACCCGCGGCCGTCCAGCGATCACGAACACCTCGTCCAGCGTGTTCTCGGCGGCTATCAGGTATAGCTCGTCGCCGGTCTCCACGCGCGCGTCCCCGCGCGGCACGAAGAACTCCTCGCCGCGCGAGATCCCCGCCACCATGAACTCGGTGTCCAGCGCCTGCTTGATGGCGGCGATGCTCTGGCGTGCGAACAGGGTGCGGTCGTCCACCAGGAAGTTGCGCATCTGCAGGTCGGTGTTCTCGAAGGTCATGACGTCGCTGGTGGCGCCCTGCTCCACCGACTTGATGATGGCCCGCGCCGCCTCGATCTCGGGATTGACGAAGTAGTCCACCTCCAGGAAGGAGTGCTCCGGCAGGTGGGAGTTGGCGTACTCCGGGTTGCGCACCCGCGCGATCTTGCACGGCACCCCGAACTCGCTCGCCACCAGGCCGCAGGAGACGATGTTGAGCTCGTCGCTGTCGGTGACGCTGATGAAGAAGTCGGCGCCGTCGATGCCCGCCTCGCGCAGCGCCGGCAGGCGGTTGCCGGAGTCGTTGATCACCATGCAGTCGAGGTGGTTCACGGCGTACTTGGCCGTCTCCGGATCACGCTCGATGAGGACCACGTCCTTGTTGTCGGCCACCAGGTGGCGGGCCACCTGGAAGCCGGTGGTGCCGGCGCCGGCGATGACTACCTTCTCAGCCATCGGCGTTCAATATGGACGCTGCGCAGGATGCTGGCAACTCACCCGCCACTGGCATTTTTCACCGCTCCGTGATGGAATCGGCAGCCATGAAGATCACGTTCATCGGGGCCGGCTCCACCGTCTTCGTGAAGAACATCATCGGCGACTGCATGCTGGCCGAGCCGCTGCGCGACGCCACGGTCGCGCTGTACGACATCGATGCCCGGCGGCTGCAGGAGTCGAAGGCGATGCTGGACACGCTGAACGGCAATATCAACGCAGCGCGCGCCACCATCGAGACCTATTTGGGTACGGAGGCGCGTCAGGAAGCACTGCGTGGGGCCGACTTCGTGGTCAACGCAATCCAGGTGGGCGGCTACGAGCCGAGCACGGTGATCGACTTCGAGGTGCCCAAGAAGTACGGGCTGCGCCAGACCATCGCCGATACCCTGGGCATCGGCGGCATCTTCCGCGCCTTGCGCACCATTCCGGTGATGCTCGACTTCGCCCGCGACATGGAGGAGGTGGCCCCGGACGCCTGGCTGCTGAACTACACCAACCCGATGGCGATGGTGATGGGCGCGGTGCTGCACGCGACCGGGGTGCGTGCGGTGGGGCTGTGCCACTCGGTGCAGGCGTGCGTGCCGAAGCTGCTGGGAAGGCTGGGCATGGAGCACGATCCGGCCGCCACCAAGTGGCAGATCGCCGGCATCAATCACCAGGCGTGGCTGCTGGAGCTGAAGGCGGCCGGCGCCGACCTGTACCCGGAGGTGAAGCGGCGTGCCGCCGAGATGAACTGCGCGGCGCGGGACGGCCAGGACAAGCACGACGACATGATCCGCTTCGAAATGATGCGCCACTTCGGCTACTACGTCACCGAGTCATCGGAGCACAGCGCCGAGTATTTCCCCTACTGGATCAAGAGCACCCACCCGGAGCTGATCGCCGAGTTCAACATCCCGCTCGACGAGTACATCCGCCGCTGCATCCGGCAGCTCGAGCGCTGGCGCACGCAGAGCGCCACCATGGTCGGCAACCCCGACCTGAGCCACCAGCGCTCGGTGGAGTACGGCTCGCGCATCATGGAGGCGATCGTCACCGACCGCCCCTACCGCATCCACGGCAACATCCTCAACGACGGCTTCATCGGCAACCTGCCGGCGGGGACGTGCGTGGAGGTGCCGTCGCTGGTGGACCGCAACGGGGTGCAGGGCTGTGTGGTGGGCGACCTGCCGGAGCCGTGCGCGGCGCTCAACCGCACCAACGTCAACGTGCAGCTGCTCACCGTGGAGGCGGCGCTGGAACGGCGCCGCGACCGCATCTACCAGGCGGCCATGCTCGATCCGCACACCGCCAGCGAGCTGTCGCTGGACCAGATCGTGAGCCTGTGCGATGAGCTGATCGAAGCGCACGGCGATCTGCTGCCGGCCTACCGCAGCGATCCGCTGCCGGCCTACCGCAGCAACGGTGCGTAACCGGCGGCGGGCCTTGCCGGTGGGGCGCTGACATGGGCGGGTTGCTGCTCGGCTACGACCTGGGCAGTTCGGCGATCAAGGCGGCGCTGGTCGACGCGGAGAGCGGGCGCCAGGTGGCGGCCGCCACCTCGCCGGACACCGAGCTGGAGATCGCAGCGCCGCGGCCGGGATGGGCGGAGCAGGATCCCGAGGTGTGGTGGCAGCACCTGGTGGCGGCGACGGCGCAGCTCGGGGACGCGTTGCGCGGCAGCGGCAGGACGCTGGCCGACGTCGACGCACTGGGCATCGCCTACCAGATGCACGGCCTGGTGCTTACCGACGCCGCCGGCGCGGTGCTGCGCCCGGCGATCATCTGGTGCGACAGCCGCGCCGTGGAGATCGGCGACCGCGCGTGCGCAGCACTTGGTCCCGAGGAGACCCTGCGCCGGCTGCTCAACTCGCCGGGCAACTTCACCGCTTCCAAGATGCGCTGGGTGATCGAGAACGAGCCGCGGGTCGCGGAATCGGCGGCGCACTTCCTGCTGCCCGGCGACTACATCGCCTGGCGCCTGACCGGCGAGTGGGCCACCACCCCCTCCGGCCTGTCGGAGGGCATCCTGTGGGACTTCTCGCGCTCGGCGCAGGCCGACTTTCTGCTCGACCACTACGGCATCGACGCGGCGCTGCTGCCGCGGTCGGTGCCAACGTTCTCGGCACAGGGCGCGCTGACCGCGTCGGCCGCGGCCGAGCTAGGCCTGGCGGCCGGTACGCCGCTCACCTATCGTGGCGGCGATCAGCCCAACAATGCACTCTCGCTCGGCGTCCTCGAACCGGGCACCGTGGCCGCCACCGCCGGCACCTCCGGCGTGGTGTACGGCGTGGCCGACCGCGCCGACTACGACCCCGCCTCGCGCGTCAACACCTTCGTCCACGTCAACCACCGGGAGGGGCACGCGCGCTACGGGGTGCTGCTGTGCCTGAACGGCTGCGGCATCCTCAACAGCTGGCTGCGCCGTGCCTGCGCCGGGGGCCGCGACTATCCGGCGATGAACACCGCCGCCGCCGAGGTTCCGGTGGGCGCGGACGGGGTGGTGGTGCTGCCGTTCGGCAACGGCGCCGAGCGCATGCTGGGCAACCGTGACCCCGGGGCGTCGGTACATGGGCTGCGCTTCACCAGCCACGACCAGCGCCACCTGCTGCGCGCCGGCCAGGAGGGCGTGGCCTTCAGCCTCGCTTACGGCCTGGAGGTGATGCGCGAGGTGGGAGTGGACGCCGCCACGGTGCGCGCCGGCGCAGCGAACCTGTTTCTCAGCCCGCTGTTCCGCGAAGCGTTCGCCACCACCACCGGCGCCGTCGTCCAGTTGTACGACACCGACGGCGCCCAGGGCGCGGCGCGCGGCGCCGCCATCGGCGCCGGCATCCACGACTACGACTCCGCGTTCAGCAGCCTCGCCGTCGCCCGCACCGTGGCGCCGAGCACGGCACTGACATCCGCCTACGCGGACGCCTACGAGCGCTGGCGGACTCGCCTCGACACCGCCCTGGGTGGCGTTCCTTGACCCTCAGACGTACATGAAGTATGCGAAAGGTAAGGGATGCCATCCGGATGGTGGAGCGGGACGGCTGGTACCAAGTAAGAACACGCGGTAGCCATCTGCAATACCATCACGCGGAGAAACCGGGTACCGTGACCATTTCCGGTAAACCCGGAGATGATGTGTCGCCAGCGATGTGGCTCAGTATACTGCGGCAAGCGGGACTCAGGGAGAGCGGAGAATGAAGCTGAAGTATGCCGTGGTGTATGAACAGACTCCGAACAACTACGGTGCCTATGTCCCCGATCTGCCCGGCTGCATCAGCACCGGTGCCAGCCGGCGTGAGATTCAGGACAACATCCGCGAGGCTATCGAATTTCACATTGAGGGGTTGCTGGAGAGTGGCGACTCGGTACCGAATCCTCGGATGTCGATTGGGGACGCCATGACATTCCACAGCGAGGTGCTGAGCGAACAGGGCGGCTCCGCTCCGCAACTGGAGACCACGGTAGCGATGGTTGAGATTGAGGTAACGCCGTCACGGGCAGCCGGAGTACGTTGACTCCCTCGCTGGCACAAGTTCGACGCCAGTGATCGCTACCTACATCAATGCCTCCGCCGTGATCGTCGGCGCGCTGATCGGCCTGTTGCTGCGCCGCGCCATCAGCGACCGGTTTCGTGACGTGGTGACCAGTGGCATCGGGGTGATCACCCTGGTGCTCGGCTTTCGCCTCGGCTTCGAGTCGCAGCAGATCGTCTACCTGGCCCTGTCGGTGGCGATCGGCGGCCTGCTCGGCGAGTGGTGGAAGATCGAGCAGGGCGTCACCGGGCTCGGAGCCGCGCTGCACCGGCTGCTGTGGCGCCGCGAGACGGGCGCGCGGTCCGCGGCGGACGGCCGGCGCGGGTTCGCGGTCGCCTTCCTGAACGCCTCGGTGCTGTTCTGCGTGGGCGCGATGACGCTGGTGGGCTCGTTCCGCGCCGGCGTCGACGGTGACTACGAGTTGCTGCTGACCAAGTCCGTGCTCGACGGTTTCATGGCGGTGCTGCTGACCGCGGCAATGGGTATCGGCGTCGCCTTCGCCAGCCTGGTGATCCTGGTCTACCAGGGCGGCTTGACGCTGCTCAGCCGCGTGCTGCAGCCGCTGGTCTCCGCCGCGCTGATGGCGGAGCTGAGCGCCGTGGGCGGCGTGCTCATCGTCATGATCGGGATCAACCTGCTCGGGCTGCGCCAGCTCAAGACCGCCAACTTCCTGCCTGCGTTCCCCGTCATGGTGGCCCTCATGGCCCTGGGCCCCCTTGGATTTCTGTAACCGTCGCGGTCAGCCGGCTACGTCGATTACCACCTTGAGGGCCTGGCGCTCTCCCTTGGCCAGGGCAGTCATCATCGCCGGCACCTCGTCCAGGGTGCAGCGGCCCTCGATGAAGCCGGACAGCTCGCGTTGCAGGCCGCCCAGCATAGCCACCGCGTCGCCGAAGGCGCGCCGGTCGAAGCCGTAGGTCCCGACCAGGGTCCATTCGTAGCTGATCATGTCCTGCACTGACAGCGGCACCTCCTTGGCGAGGTTGCCGATCATCAGCACGGTGCCGCCCTCCGCCACCATGCCCACGGCGCTGACGAAGGATGCGCGGCTACCCACGGCGTCGACCACCACATCGGGCGGCTCGCCGAGTGCCGCGGTTACCGCCGCGCTGGTATCTTCTGCCGCGGCGTCGGCCGCGATCGGAACCGCCGTCGCCCCCAACCCGGCAGCGCGCTCCGCCTTGGCGGCGATGGTGTCCAGCGAAGCGATCCGCTGCGCGCCGCGGGCGCGCGCCACCAGCACGCCCGCCATGCCGATGGTGCCGGCGCCGAGAATTGCCACCCGGCGCGGCGTCACGTTGCGCGCCTCCAGCCGGTGCCAGCCGTGCAGCACCACGCCCAGCGGTTCCGCCAGCAGGCCGATCTCGCTCGGCACGCCGTCGGCCAGCGGGATCAGGTTGGCCGTGGGGACCGCGACGTACTCCGCCATCGCCCCGCGCTTGCCCAGGTTCACCCCTATGAGCTGCTTGTTGAGGAACGACGGATCGCCCTCCTCAGGGCTCGGCGCGTGCTCCGCGATGATGTTGTAGAGCGCCACCCGCGTGCCCACGGGCGGGGCGTCGGCGCCGGGACCGAGCTCTGCGACGGTGCCGCTTACCTCATGGCCCATCACCATGCCGGGGGCGCGGCGGCCGCTCTCCCCGGTGAAACCGTGCACGTCACTGCCGCAGATGCCCACCGTATCCACCCGCAGCAACGCTTCTCCGCCGGCCGGCTCCGGCGTCGGCAGGTCGACCACCTCCATGTCCCACGGCCCGTTGTAGACAACAGCTTTCATCGGGGCCGAGCATAGCACGGGAGCGGTGGACTGATACGCGCGTTCCATAGGCGCATGGTCCTGCGAGCCTACTACCGCTTCCGCTCTGGTCGAACCTGACGCTGTCCCGGTGCACAGCCTGCCCCTTGCGGTCCCGGCAAAGCCTCGTATCATAAGCAGGGTGAGGACCACTCCCAGCGAGTTCGCATCGGCGGACATCCGTTACGAACGGGGCAACCGGGACTTGCTACGACACTTCTCAGCAGTTTCAGCGCTGTTCGCTACAAGGGCATAGACGGCCTGCCATTGCCCCGTCTCTCTCAGGCCAATCTCATCACTGGGGTCAATGGCGTGGGCAAGACGGCGTTGATCGAAGCTATCTGGCTGTTCATGGGGCGATACAACCCTTCCCTCTTGTGGAACGCTAACGTCCAACGCGCACGCAACCCGGTACGCAACCCAGTCGACAGGCTTTCTGGCCCGGTGCTGGAGCTCTTCGGAACGGAAAGCGGGCTGGACCATAGCGTACGCTGGACGTTCGAGCGCGTGTCGGAGTTCGTACAGCCGCTGACGGTGGGTGAAGACGCCGACCGGATAATGCAGCTTCCCGTTGTCGGCCGCATCGACACTTTCTTGGACGGCGCCCTCGCAAAGGGTAGCATTGGCGGTATGCAGCCGACGCCTGGGGGCGTGGTAATGCACGAGAATCCGTTGCCGAACGGTGCTCGACCGAACTGTGTCATCGAGGGTACGCGGTATCAACTTGAAACGCCCGGTGAATTCCTGCGGCGCTACTCCGATCTGGTCAGAGAGAAGCGCAAGCAAGAGCTCAAGGATGCGATGAGCATGATTCTTCCGGCGGTGCGTGATTTCGAGATTCTGACCGATGAGAAGGGCGATTCGTACCTTTCAGGAGTAACGGCAGACGGAAAGCAGCTGCCGCTCCATGATCTCGGCGGAGGAGTTGTCAGACTCTGCCAGCTGCTACTGAGCTGCTTTGCATCTCGTGGGGGTATCCTGCTTGCGGATGAGATGGAAAACGGCATGCACCACTCAGCGCTCCCAGAAGTGTGGAATCGCGCCCGTCAGTGGATGCGAGAGTGGAGCGTCCAGCTCGTGGCGACGACTCACAG
Source organism: Spirochaetia bacterium (assembly GCA_965203905.1). GTDB lineage: Bacteria > Spirochaetota > Spirochaetia > SZUA-6 > Bin103 > Bin103. Next base: position 2,223,446 of record CBDBDQ010000005.1, read on the forward strand.
CGCGGAATGGATCGAAGCCGCGACCAATGCGTTTGAGGACGCTCCCGATGATCTGTCCGTGCATAGATTGTTTACCAACCGTGAAACGCACAACGTAGAGGCGGTTACTTTACCGGCGATACGCTTGAGGGAGCGCGCGATCTCAACCTGGAGATCCGGTAGTGCGGAAGATTCGCAAGCAACGGCTATTGTTGGTTGAGGGCAGGGATGAGGTAAATCTGTTTTGTGCGATGATCCGTGACTGTTTTGACGACGATCCCGGCATACAAGTGATCGACGCAGGATGGAAGGACAAGTTCAGCCGAAACCTGAGAGCCATTAAGGCAGCAGCGACGGCGGGACCCGCCCTGCAGTCGATTGGCGTCGTCCGTGATGCTGACGACGACGCTAGCGCCGCCTTCGACAGCGTGTGCGATGGCATCCGGAGCGCGAACTATGAACCGCCAGCGAACCATATGGTGAGTTTTCCAACGCCCTGCCAGCGATTGGTGTGTTCATCGTACCGGACGGCACCAGTACGGGCGCCGTCGAGACCCTCTGTCGCCGGTCGCGTCAGGGGAATGTCACGGCAGTATGCGTTGACGACTATCTCAAGTGTCTGGAAGAGAGTCACGCTACGAGTTCAAAGAACACCGACAAGAGCTTTGCTCATGCTTATCTCGCCGCCATGGAGGATCCTATGGCGCGGGTAGGCGAAGGCGCTTTGCAGGGTGTATGGAATTTCACATCTTCGGCGTTCACACCGCTCGCGGGTTTTCTCCACCAGCTCGCCCTGCGTGCGGGCGGAATACCTCAAGCTCCGTCATAACGACGCGCCGCTGGCGGACGCGGGCGGTCGCCTGTGTCACTGCGGCGTTGGAGCGTTCAAGTGCCTCCAAGTGCGTTGACGCCGCATCATCGCGTAGGGACCGTCGCAAACGCACCGGTGGGAACGTACGAAATGTGTGTTGGCTCGCCCGCTTGGCGCGAGTGCCCCGACAGCGTAGCCTTGGCGGCGGGAAACCATGCCCGAATTGCCATCGGTAACCGTATACGTTGAGCATCTGCGCCGCCGCACCGTGGGCCGCACGTTGCAGCGCGTGCGCATCGCGAGTCCCTTCGTGCTGCGTTCCCACGATCCACCGATCAAAGCCGCGGACGGCAAGCAGGTACACGCCGTCGACCGTCTCGGCAAGCGCATCGTGTTCACGCTGAGCGACGAGCTGTTCCTGGTGCTGCACCTGATGATCGCCGGCCGCCTGCGCTGGCACGACGGGAGCGCGGCCGCCAAGATTCCGCGCAAGGTGGGGCTGGCCGGCTTCCAGTTCGACACCGGCACCCTGATCCTTACCGAGGCGGGCAGCAAGCGGCGTGCTTCGCTGCACCTGGTGGCGGGTGCCGCGGCGCTGGCCGAGCACGACCGCGGCGGGCTGGAGATCCAGGACGCCGACGCCGTTGCATTCCGAGAAGCGCTGCTGCGGGAGAACCACACCCTGAAGCGCGCGCTGGCCGATCCGCGCCTGTTCTCCGGCGTGGGCAACGCCTTCTCCGACGAGATCCTGCACCGCGCCGGGCTGTCCCCCCTGCAGCTCACCCAGCGCATGACAGAACCGCAGATTGACAAGCTGCGCCACGCCTGCGTTGACGTCCTCGGCGAGTGGGTGGAACTCCTGCGCGCCGAGAGCGGGGAGGCTTTTCCGAAGAAGGTGACCGCATTCCACCCGCGGATGGCGGTGCACGGCAAGTACGGGCAACCCTGTCCGGTGTGCGCCACGCCCGTGCAGCGCATCGTCTACGCCAACAACGAGAGCAACTACTGCCCGCGCTGCCAGACCGGCGGCAAGCTGCTCGCCGACCGCTCCCTCTCCCGGCTGCTCAAATCCGACTGGCCGCGCAGCGTCGAGGAACTGGAAGAACTCCGTAGACCCCGCCCCTGAGGGAGGAGGCGCCCTGCTCAACCAAAGAGCCGTCGCAACCAGTCTCCAAGCTGGACCGCAGCGGGCGCCCCGGCATTCAGGTCCCTGGCCCCGATTGCGGACCCCATCTTCCGTGGCTCCTCTCGTGTGGCCAACCACGAATGAACCTTGGCGCGAAGTGTCTTTCCTGTGGCGAACTTGCGGTCAGCAACCGGTATCCCGTCGATATAGGTCTCGGATCGTGGCCACACCGGATCGTTGGTCGGAATCATGCCCGCGATGAACTCCTCCAGTTCGCCGGACGATACGTTGTTGGGCATCAACCAGATCCCGATTCGGGGCCTGTTGTCGATGATGGTCCCGGATGGGACAGTTGTCTTGCCGACGCCGTTCTTTCCGGCGAGCAGAGTCACGCGTCCGAGATGAGGGATTTTCAGTTGGTCAATCCCTCGGAATCCATCGATGGTCAAGTTCGGAAGGTGAAGGGGGTCAGGCATACTACACCGTCGGCCGAGAGGGTCGCTGCTGAAGGTCTATTGTAGCACCTGCACGGCTGACGTGTCGCAAGCTACGGTTAGCGCGGTGAGCGCCGCGACGTGATGGCGTTCAGCACGGCCTTCGACACGGTGCAGACCATCGTGTAGGCGGGGTCGAACATGTTGCCGAGCTGGTAGCCGACGGCCTGGCCGAGGACGATGTGGGCCAGGTGGCGGTCGAGGCCGTAGTCCTCCACCAGCCAGCGCAGCATCTCCGTGGTGGCGTGCTGCACGCACTGGTCGAGGGGACGGGCGTTGCCCAGGGTGGCGATGAACTGGGGCGCTTGCGCCCGTGGCCAGCCGATGGAGCGGCCCTTGTGCAACTCGACGCGGAACACCACGTCGGCGGAGATCTCGATGCCGGTGCCGACGATCTCGCCGTCGCCCTGGACCGCGTGCACGTCGCCGAGGGCGAACAGGGCGCCCGGCTCGAACACTGGGAACAGGGCGGTGACCCCGGCGCGGAAGCCGTTCCAGTCCATGTTGCCGCCGTGGCGCTCGGAGGTGGCGGTGGAGATCGCCTGGTGCCGCGCCGGCGCGACGCCGAAGCAGCCGATCATCGGCGCCAGCGGCAGGCGCCAGTGCTCCAGGCCGGGCAGGTCCAGGGGCGAGGCGACGCCGGCAGCGACGTCCACCGCCCATTCGATGCGTTCCGGCAGGTCGCCGGGCAGGGTGGGGTGGCCGGGGTCGAGCACGTTGGACGCCACCCAGGACTTGGTGTAGCCGCGGTCGCGGTTGGGGCGGATCAACTCCAGGTGCACCGCCAGCGTGTCTCCCGGCTCGGCACCGGCCACTCGGAACGGACCGGTCTGTGGGTTGCCGGACGGGGTCACGGCGTGCCCGTCGGCATCGCAGCCGCCGGCATCGACGGTGGTGGTGGCCACCCGGTCGCCGGGTTCGATGGTAAGCACCGGATCATGCGGACCGAGGGTGGTGTGATAGTGGGTGGGAAAGAACTGATGATCGGCCAACGGCGGACTCCTGCAGTTGCGCGAACGGGGTTGCCCGCGCGGATTGACCACAGGATACCCTCACGCGGCGCGCTTGGCAGGTACCATTGACAGGCAGCGGGGACCCCGATGTCGACACCGGCGCGCTGGGTGGAGGACCACCTGCTCGGGGCTGGAACTCGCCGCAGCCGTGGAGCGGGAGTTGCGCGGGCGCGGCATGTACGACCTAACGGTGCGCCGCTCCAGCCCTACGGGCGGCCACCGCTACGCGGGTTGCCTGATCGGCTACCCGGCCGGTGGTTCGTGGACCAGTGCTGCGCGGGTAATCGGATGCTCGCCGAGCACCGGCACGGTCGCCTTTGCTTGCACCCCTCCGACCAACTCCAGAGAGTCGCCGAATTCGCATGACCTGATGCGCCGCTCGATCAGGTTGACGAACGTGGGGTTCAACTCAACTCCGACCCATTTTCTCCCCAGATCCTCAGCCGCCAGCAACGTTGTTCCGGAACCGGCATACGGATCCAGCACCACGTCATGCGGACGGCTGGTGATAGCGACGCATCGCCGTGCCAGCGTCATCGGCATCATCGCGGGATGATCATCCATGGTGCCGTCGCGCCGTAGCGGCTCCGTCGGAATGTCCCAGACCGTCCTCAGGCGGCGCCCCTTGGGTCCACGTACCACGTCGATGTCATAGTAGTAGTCCTGACTCTTTGACAGGAGGAATATGGTCTCGTGGGCTTTCGTCGGGCGATCGCGAACCGATTCCGGATGGGCATTCGGCTTGTGCCAGATGACCTCCGAGCGTAGCCACCAGCCCCGGTCCTGTAGGGCGAAGGCGAGCCGCCAGGGGATTCCGATCAGATCCTTGGGTTTGAGACCTTCCGGCGTCACTGGGCGCACCGTCATGGCGCGCGCCCGATTCTTGCGGTCCGGGGCGCGATATCGGCGGTTTCCCGACGTATAGGCGTCACCCACGTTCAGCCACACCGTGCCATCGTCCGTGAGAACGCGGCGGAGCTTGTCGAACGTCTCCACGATGCTTGCCAGGTAGTCACTCAGGGGATCGTCCCGACCGATCTGCCGATCGACCTCGTAGTTTCGGAGTGACCAGTATGGCGGCGAGGTCACCACTGTCTGAACGCTGCGCTCGGGAAGCAGGTCCATGGCATCATTCGCGCATCCACACAGCAGCACCGACCGCTCCAGGCTGATATTCGCGGCTGGACCCTTCGTATCGAGCCGAATATAGTAAGGTTGTAACGACTCGCCCACGGGAATTCGTTCACTCATCTTAACGCATCAGCAGTTCTTGGTGCGGGCTGCTTCAGAGACGCGGTAGAACCAGCACCCATGGGTTCAGCAGGAGCACGTTCTTGTTGGCCTGCAGGTTGGTACGCCGGCTGCCTTATCGTTGGATTCACGTGACGTGACGCCCGGCTACTGGCTCACCTCATGGGTTTAAGGTGACGCGGCCGGGCAGTGACAGGTCGCCGGAGACAACGTCGTGCACTCCGGTGACGCACCCCAACGGGGCCTCAGCCTGTCGTTGATCTGCAGCTCCGCCGTCACGGCGTCGAACGACACGTTCTCGGTCTCGCTGACCGGGATCAGTGAGAGGCAGCGGTTGCGTCGGCACAGAGCGCGCCCGTCAGGTCCCAGGCTTGGCGTCAGCGTCCGGCCGAAAGGTTGCAAGCCTTACCCGTTATCCATGTGTTCCGACACGATCGTCCAGAAGGAGCCTCGGAGCTGATGTCTGGCTTCCTGATTGTCGCGAAGAGAACTCCCCAGGGCTTGCTCGCCGGTATGGATCAGTTCCGAGTCGATCAGAGACGGAATCCGGGGACGACCCTCAAGTAAAGTTCGAATTTCGTCTGAGTTCGCACTCTCGAGCCACTGTGCGGCGAATGTCTTTCCCACATCGGACAAGTCAGCATCGCCACCAATCTGTGGATATGGAGCTTGCGGGGTTGTGAAATACGCGCAAATATCCTCTCGATTCAAAACCACTACGTCGTCGGATTCGTATACCAGCTCTGGAGACTGGTTGCGTGATCCCGGCACTGGAGAAACTCCAATAAGGGTCACCCGCACTCCTTGATCCTGAGCCTCTTTAACCCCTTCGCGCAAGTCCTCATCGCCTGCTAGCAGGAAGGCTTCAGCTATCGCCCGATCACGGGCAAGCGTCATGAGGTCCCGATAGATTAATGCATCTACTCCTTTCTGTTGTCCACGCGCATTGATCCGACCCAAGCGAAGCTTCACGTTGGGTAGACAAGCAATGGCCTGTTGGCTCACGGTTCTGAGACCGAATCGCGCGCCGTCGTACCAGTAGGTGCGGAGAAATCTGAGCCCACATCGTTCTCGCAGTACATTCGTCAGCATCACATTCAGATCTCGTTCGTTCACCTCGAATCGACGACGGGATGCCGTTCCGCAGCAGAGCTTTCCGCCTTCCGCGTACAAGTAGCCAGCATCCAAGAACAGCGCGAACTGGTCCATCAAGACCTCCAAAAAAAGGGCCTCCGAAGAGGCCCCGGCTCCCCATCGAGGAGCTATCAAAACAAAGATGATCGCCACAATGGCGATCGATAGAATGTACCGTGGTGGCTACCGAGCGTCAACCCTCGCGGATCGGTAGATCGTCGGTCGGATGGCATGTTCCTGCAGCACTCTTCGGGTAGCCGGAGAGGCTGCCTAGCGGAGGCCGGTAGAAGCCGGATGTCCGCTTCCGGCTGGCGTAAATTGACCAGTAGGTTGGCACCGCCGGGCTCGGTCAGCAGGAGCACGTTCTCGTTGGCCTGCACGTCGTCCGACGAGGAGAGCGGCGCGATCTGCCACGAACAGCGAGCCGGAGCATGACCGTTTCCGCGCGCTGCTCGGGCTGATACGGTGGCCGCACTGCCGATGGGTGCGAATGCCGACTCCGAGCCGCGTCCTTCCGGGGCTGCCCGTCGATACAGCCTGCTGCGCGGCCTCGGGGTCGTCGCGGGAGACGCCCCGGTTGCGGCTGCGGTTCGCGCCGTGGCGGCGCTGGCGGCCGGAGCCGCCACCGGTCCCCTCCTGGTCCTGGCGACCGAACGCTTCATTGCAGCCGCCCTCGACGTCGCCGGCGGGGAGTTGCCGTTCGCCGCCATCGCCGCGCCGGTGGTTATGCTCCTGGCGCTGTTCGCGGTCGAGGTGCTGCAGACCGCGGTGCGCAGCCTGACCGACGCACGCATCGAGATGGGACTGCGCGGCGGTTTCCGCACCGATCTGACCGCGAAGCGGGCGCGGCTGGAGTATCGCCACCTCGAGAGCCCCGAGACGGCCGACCTGCTGCGCCGCGTCGCGACGGGACCGCAGATGGAGTCGCAGCCGGCGCCCGAGCGGGGACCGGTCAAGCAGGCGTTCGACGACGTGATCGGACTGGCGGCCGTCGCCGTGCGGGTGATCGGCATCGCCGTGGTGCTGGCGCGGCTGAGCTGGTGGATCGTTCCCGTGGTGCTGGTGGTCACGGTGCCGTTCGTGCTGCTCGGCATCAGGGGCGGGCGGCGGGCGTACGAGCTGGAGCGCCGCGTGGCACGCCGGCGGCGCCGCGCCGAGTACCTCTCGGGCGAGGTGCTGCAGGGTCGAGATTCCGCTGCCGAGCGGGCGCTGTTCGGCTACTCCGACTATGTGCAGAGCCGGTGGCGCAGCGTCTTCGAAGGGGTGGTGCGGCTGGAGATGCTCTGGAATGCGCGCATCTGGGTGCGCTTCAAGAGTGCCGGCGGGGTGGCGATCGCCGGCATCATCATTGCCATGCTGGCGTTCCTGAGGCCGCTCCAGACCGGGGCCATCGACGTTGCCTTCTACGTCGCCGCGGTCATGGCGCTGCTGCAGGCTGAGCGCGTGGTGGCGCAGGAGCTGGTCCAGATCACCTCCCGCCTCGCTCAGCACCGGGAGTTCTTCCGCGACCTGACCACCTTTTCCGAGCTGGCCGAGACCCGGCGCGCGCTCACCAGGCGCCCGCCGGAAGGCGGCTTCAGGTCCATCGAGTTCGTCGGGGTGAGCTTCGCCTACCCCGGCACGGACGCTCCGGTCTTGAAGGAGGTGAGCTTCGTGCTGGAGGCGGGACGCCACTATGCCCTGGTGGGCGCCAACGGAGCCGGCAAGTCCACCATCACCAAGCTGATGCTGGGATTGTACCCGCCCACCGGCGGTGAGATCCTGATCGACGGCAGACCAATTGCCGAGTGGCCGCAGGATGCGCTCAACGGCCTGTTCGGCGTGGTGTTCCAGGACTTCGCCCGCTACTCCCTGACGCTGCGCGACAACGTCTTCCTGCGCGCTCGGGGCCGCGACGACGCCGCCCTGGTCGCGGCAGCCCTGGAACAGGCGGGCCTCGGGGAACTGGTCGGCGGGCTGCCCGGCGGCGCCGATACGCCGCTCGGGAAAGTGCTGGCCGGCGGGGTGGACATCTCCGGCGGGCAGTGGCAGCGGCTGGCCCTGGCCCGCTCGCTGGCTGACGCGGCGCCGGTACGCATCCTCGACGAGCCCACCGCGGCGCTCGATCCGCTGGCCGAGAGCGAGTTGTACCACTCCTACGCGCGGGCGGCGGCGGGGCTCACGACGCTGTTCATCAGCCATCGTCTGGGCTCGACCAAGATCGCCGACCGCATCCTGGTGGTGGACGGCGGCGTGATCGGCGAGTCCGGCACCCACGACGAGTTGATGCGGCGGCAAGGCCGTTACGCGCAGATGTTCGCCGCACAGAGGCAGTGGTATGAAGCCGGCTGACCGACCCTCCTACCTGCGCGTCCTCGGCACGGTGATCGGCCTGCTGAGCCGGCGCGCGCCGCTGCCGCTCATTGCGCAAGCAGCCGTCGGGCTGGTGCTCATGGGCGCCAATGTGCTGGTGTTCTTCCTGCTGGAGCGGCTGATGTCGCAGGTAGCGGGCAGCGGGCCGCCGGAGGATCTGGTTGGGCCCATTCTCGTGGTGGGTGCAGTGATCGTAGTGCGAGAATTGCTGGAGGTGGTGGCCGATCCGCTGGCCGTCTACCTCGGCGGCAAGGGCTCCAGCGCCCTGACCGCGGCGTTGAACGAGAAGGCGGCGCGACTGGAGGTCGTCGAATTCGAGACCCTCGCCGCCCACGAGCGCCTGGAGCTGGCCAAGCGGGGCGTGGACGCCGCCGTTTCGATGCTGCTGGCCTTCCTGTTCCCCGTGTTCCAGCTCACCTTCTTCGTGATGGCGGCCGGCTATCTCTTTTCTCTCTCGCCGCTGCTGGCGCTGGTCATTCCGCTGATGTTCGCACCCCGCATCGCCAGTTACCTGATCCACGGCAGCCGCCACTACCGGCTCGAACGGAAGACGGTCCCGCTGCTGCGCGAGTTTCAGTACCTGGAGCGCTGCCTGGTGGACCGCGAGTACTTCAAGGAAACCAGGATCCTCGGCGCCGGAGCTTATCTCCTCAAGCGCTATCGCGCCGCCATCGGCCGCTTCAGCGCGGCACGGTGGCGCGAGGATGTGCGTCTGGGCGCCATCGACCTGGGGTTGAACGTGCTCGTGCTGATCGGCTACGGCGGATCGTTCCTCCTGGCGGCGCTGCTGCTGGCGGGCGGCAGCATCACCGTCGGCGGGTTCGCGGTGGTGATCTACGCGGTGAGCCGACTGATGCGGATGACGCAAGCGGTGATGGGCATGCTCGGCAGCTCCTACCGCGCCAGCGCCACGGCGTCCCACCTGCTGGAGTTCCTGCGTCTCGACGAGGGCCGACCACCGGGTGATCGCACTGTCGCCGCAGCGGCGGGGAACCTGACCGTACGCGGGGTCGCCTTCACGTACCCCGGGAGCGAACGGGATGCCGTGAGCGGGATGAATCTCGAGGTCGGCCGGGGGACGACGCTGGCCCTGGTGGGGGCCAACGGCGCCGGCAAGACCACCCTCGCCAAGCTGCTGCTGGGGCTGTACGTCCCGACTTCCGGACGGGTGACAAGGGGCGGCGTCGATACCCGAAAGACGTCCAGGACCGCGATACGGGCCGCCACCTCGGCAGTGTTCCAGAATTATCAGCGCTACCAGATGAGCCTGCGCGACAACGTCATCCTGGCGGATACGCCGGCAGCGGGAAACGGGTCGCGGCTGCTGAAGGCGCTGCGTGAAGGTGGCGTACCGGAGGAGCTGTGGCACCGCTCGGAGGGGCTGGACGTGATGCTGTCGCGCGAGTTCGGCACCCGTGACCTCTCCCTCGGGCAGTGGCAGCGGCTGGCCATCGCGCGCGGACTGTTCCGCGAGCATGACACGATCCTGCTGGACGAACCGACGGCGTCGATCGACCCGCTGGAGGAGCAGGCGGTGTACGAGCGGTTCCTGAAGATCGCGGCCGGGCGCACCGCGATCATCGTCACCCACCGCCTCGCCTCGGCGCGGCTGGCCGACCGCATCCTGGTGCTGGACGGCGGCCGCATCGTCGAAGACGGCACCCACGAGCAGCTGCTGGCCCGCCGCGGCCTGTACCACCGCATGTTTACCGCCCAGGCCGCCTGGTATGAGCGAAGCTGACGGGCGCGTCGTCTCGGACCGCAGCCTACCGGCGACGCAGGTAGCGTTGGGTAAAGTACCGGTCCGGGATCTCGCCAGAGAAGGACAGCTCTTCGAATACGATCTCCGATACGTGGCCGGTCTGATGGTTGAGCATCCGCACCCGGGACGGGAAGGCATAGCCGTCGGCCTCGTGCTCTTCCTGCACGATCAGTTCCTTCAACAGATCGCCGGCCAGGTCGTAGAACACGACCCTTTCCCGCGCGAAGTTGTCCTTGCGAATGAAGTGCTCCTCGCGGGAGTAGCCGAACGTGCGCTGCAACTCCGGGGTGCGACCGCGTACGTCCACCACGAAGTGGGTGTCGTCATCCGTAGGGAGCAGGGCGCGCACGTACTCGGTTTCGTCGCGGCTCACCAGATCGCGAAACGTGAAGTCGCTGCCGAGGAAATAACCGCCGCCGGAGGAACCGAGGTCGACCCGCTTGATGCGGTCCATCGCGGGCAGGTACATCCACATGCTGTCCTCGCCCTGTTCCGTGTTGGAATGGACCAGCAGCGCCGTGTCGCGCACGTTGGGCGGGAAGGTGAACACGAACAGCCGGTCCTGCCGCTCCGCGTCGCGCTGTTTCTGGTAGGAGTCGGCGCGGATCACCCGCTGGTCGCCGCTCGGCGAGGTGATGGTCAGGGTGATGGAGGCCGAAATATTGTCGGGCGCGCCGCGCGCATCGGCGCGGGCCGCGATCTCGGCCGCGTCCTGGGCCGCTACCGGGGATGCCGCTGCCAGTCCGGCGACCAGTGCGAGGGCAATGAAGAGCATGCAGGTATCAGTTTAGCCGTGTTTCCACAGGTTTCAACCGCTGGAATGCTTGCAACCTCACGGGTGGAGTGTTACCGTGGACTTGAACGTGGACATGACGTCCGCGTTGGGAGGGATACTCATGAAGATCGTTTCGCATATGGCAATTGTGACGGCCGTGTTGCTGACGGCGCTGCTGGTTGGCTGCGCAGATGGTCCGGGCAAGGCCCCCGACGAGGAAAAGCCGGCGGAGGAAAAGCCGCCGGAGGAAATGCCGGAGACACCCGCACCACCCCCGACGCAGGTGTTCAGTGGCACTTTCGTAGCCACCCCGGACAATCCCTTAATTCCCTTGACCGGGACGATTACCGCTAACATCACCGGCATCAATCAAGCTGGCGAAGACCTGACTGACCCCGAATTAGCCGCAGTGATCGCGGGACTTGGCGGTGCTGAGCAGACTTTCACTTACGTGGCTTCGATTACTATGGAGGGGACTACGATCACGCTGACCGGCGGGCTGATCGATGCACTGATTGCACCCGGAGCGAGCGTTACGGCAAGCAGGTCAGAGCCGGCGACGGACCCGACGACAGCCTTGTTCGGAACGTGGATGGTCACAATGCCGCCGGATCCTGAAACGATGGTAACCACCACGTTGACGCTCGTTACTACGGCTCCGGATAGCTTCACACTGACGGTAGCCCACGCGCTGCCGGCATCCAGTTAGCCGGGTAGCGCGGGGCCGACCCCCACGGCGGGCGGCGTCAGAAGTGCAGCGTGGTCCGCAGGAACACGTTGTCCTTGGCGTCGTCGCGCCGGAGCAGGTCCGTGTCGCCACTGTCGGAGTCGCCTGCCAGCCACCATAGGTTGGCGCCGGCGGCTACCGACAGCGTGTCGCTCACGGCATAGCTGATCCGCGGGGCGAAGTGGAACGCCTCCTCCGTGATGCCCCAGACGCCGAGCGCTCCGACGCCGAGGCGCTCGCGCAGCAGGGTCGTGTGCAGCCTGCCGACCAGGTACCAGGAGTGCGGCCGGTGCTGCAGCAGGTACTGGTCGGCCAGCGTACCCACGTACGCTTCGAGAAAGGGGCTGTAGTCCGATCTCCATGCTGCCTGGTCGTGCAGCACCTGCCGGTGGTAGACGCCCGCCAGCATGGTGAACGACTGCGAGCCGATGGCGAACGCGTGGTCCGCCTGCAGCACCGACACCAGTTCGGGATTCTTGGTGTCGATGCGGGAGCCGGACAGGTTCTCCGCGGCGAACTTGAACCCGGCATCGGCGGACACCACCCAGCCGTCCAGGGCGAGGCTGGCGCCTACCCCGAGGTTATGCGCGCGCCGGTAGGCCGGCGTCACGGTGCCCGTGATGTCGTACCGCGTGCCGTCTGCGGAGCGCCGCTCCCTCAGCCCACTCAAGTCGAAGTCCAGCAGTTGGTCGCGGAAGTATGAGTAGCTGACCTGCAGGTCGGCCACGAAGGTGGAGTACGAGAGCGCCGCGTGCACCGAGTGCGCCCACTCCGAGAACGGCGTCACCGGGGGATTGAGGAACCGGGCATCCACGGCGAACGTATCGCCGAGGATGTTGAACCGGGTATCGATTGCCAGTTCTTCGATCGCCACCAGGTCGGGCGCCAGGAACGGCACGTACACCAGCTCCAGGCTCAGGTAATCGCTCGGGTATGCGCTGGCGTGCAGCACCGGATCGGCCCGCGCGCCGCCCAGCACGTCGTCCAGGGCCAGCAGGTCGGTATTGCTGTGGTTGACCACGTCGAGCGGACTCAGCAGGTCCGCCTTGCCCCAGCGTACGAACTTCTTGCCGATGTCGAGGTCGAAGGGGCCGAGCCGCAGCGCCACATACGCCTGCCGGACGAGGTTGTCGAGATCGGTCAGCGTGGCCCCGGCGGGCACCGACTCGAGTCCGTGCACGCCATACTGGGCAAACCCCATCAGTTCCACGAACGCCGCCAGATCTCCGCTGTCGCTGGAGGCGTCGAGTTGCGCCACGGCGGTGAGCCGCAGCCGCTCGTTGGTGTAGAACTGCTCCGGCGCCACCAGCCCGTAGTGGTCGAGCTGTACGAAGCCGGTAACGTCGAGGTCGAAGCCATCGGCTGCGGCGCTGCTCAGCACTGCCATTGCCCACGCCGTCGCCGCGGTAAGCCGCCGCCAGTGGTACACGCCCAACCTACCGACAGCGCAGGGCGCGCCGGGTGATCCGCAAGCCAACATGTCAGGAGTACGCAACCTTCCTTCCGGCGAGGTGCCATCCGGCAATCAGCAGACTCAGCACCAGGGCGCCGAGGATGGCCGCGGCGATCATTATACCGAAGTGCACCGCGCCGGAGAACGAGGACACCGCCAGCGACAGGAACGCCACCACGGAGGTGAGGAAGCTCATGAACATCGGCACCCCGCAGCCGCGCACGATGGCGGAAGCCTGCCCGACTCTGGAATTCTCCTTAACACGGCGCGACCGCACGCCCGCTGTCACGACCACGTGGCGCAGCGCGTTGAGGGTGTGGATCGTATAGTCCACGGCGAGTCCCAGGGTGATGGCGAGGGCGATCACGGTGTAGTCGTCGATGCGTACGCCGAATGCGGGTGCCAGACCCGCGACGGCAACCAGCACCGCACCCGCCGGCACCAGGCTGAGCAAGGCCATGCGCAGGTCGCGGAACACCGCCAGCACGGTGGCGAAGATCAGCACGGCGCTGCCGGCGAGGGCGCTCAGCCAGTTGCGGCGCAGGCGTTCGCCGTGGGCCAGCAGCTCCCGCGCCGGTCCGGTGAGTGTGACTTGCCAGGCCCCCGGCAACTGTGCGCGGATGCCTTGCACGGCGTGTTGCAGCGCACCGAGGGTGGCGAAGTCGCGGTAGCGCAGAATGCCGTGCAGCCGCACCGCTGACAGCCGGTGGTCAATCAGCGCCTCGTAGTCGGCGGGGCTGGCCGAGGCGCTGTAGAACAGCAGGTACTGCGCGATCACGCGCGCGAACCGCTCGGGATCGTCGGCCGCGGGCAGCTCCTGCAGGCCCACCTCTCCGGTGTCGAAGTAGCGGTGGATGCGCTGCACCACGGACAACAGCGAGCGCTGATGACCCACCGCGGGGAGCTCGCCCAGCAGCCGATGGACGGTGCCGAGGTGCGCCAAAGCCGCCGGCTGCAGGAAGGCATCCTGGGTGCCGGCGTCGATCTCGAGCCCGAACGGCACCGTCCCCGCGAACTCCCGGTTGAAGATCCGCTCCGCCTGCACGATCGTCGATGCGGCGGGAAGCTGGTGCAACGGGTAGGGCTCCGGCAGCAGCCGGCCGAGCTGCGGCAGCGCCGCTGCGACCGGCAGCAGGAGCAGCACGGTGGCCACCACGCGGTGGCGGCCGAGCAGCAACAGGGTCGCGACCAGCAGGCGGTGGATGCGGCGCGCGACCGCGCCCGCGCCGGTGCCCCGGCGGGCGCCGCGGACGCGTCCGGCGAGCGGCATCCACCACAGCGCCAGCACCAGCGCGGCCAGCGCCCCGACGCTGACCGTGACCGCCACGAACCGGTGCACGGTGCTCCCCAGGCCGCCCAGGGCCAGGAACCCGATCACCGTGGTGGCGGCGGTCAACGCCAGCGGCAGGTACAGGTAGGCGCGGGCGGCGCGTGCCGAGCCGTCGCCGCGCCACCCGAGGTGGTAACCCATGTGAATCGCGTAGTCGCTGAACAGCCCGCCGGCGAACACCGGCGCCAGGATCAACAGCGGGGTGCGCACGCCGGCCAGCAGCACGAACAGGGCGCTGCCGGCGGCGGCGGCGCTCACCGTGGCGGCCAGGGCCACCAGCACGCCGCGCGCGCCGCCGAAGGTGAGCAGCAGAATCGCCGCCGTGGCGAGGCCCACAATCGGCAACAGCGCGCGCAGGTCGCGCACCATCAGGCGCCCGGTCAGCTCCAGGATGGGGCGCACCCCGGTAAAGTGCAGGGTCACGCCGTACTGTTCCGCCAGGGTCCGCTGCAGCCGTTCCAGGCGCTGCACCATCACCGCCGGCGCAAGTCTCGACCCCAGCTCCAGGTAGAACGCGGCGGTGCGGAAGTCGGCGCTCCAGTACGGATGGATCTCCGGGAACCGGTCGTAGGATTGGCGCAGCTTCGCGGCGACTCCGGCATCGTACGATTCCAGCAGCGCCGCCGGTACGAACGGGCGCACCACGATGTCGAACTCGGAGGCGTGCACCACGGTGGCGCGCAACGGGGAGGAATAGCCGCGCAGCCCCTCCATGGCGCGGAAGAAGGCGTCCACCTCGGCGACGATGGGCAGGTTGTCCTGATCCAGGCCGTCACCGGGACGGGCGCCGAACTGCACGGCGACGGCGACCACGTTGTCCGCCTGGGACGGCAGCGAGGTCAGATCGGCCGGTGTGCCGCCGGGTCCGGTGGCGGCGGCGGGGCGCCACAGCGTCGCCAGCAGCACCAGCGCGGCGGCGACCATGGGGACCGCCGCCAGCAGCGTGCGGCGTCCCGCAAGCAGCCTCACCTCGTCCCGACCGCGGCTACCGGCGAACGGCGATGGCGCGCCTTCGGCTGTTCAGGCCGGCCAGAGCTGGGCGCCGCCGTCGACCCGGAGCACCTGCCCGGAGATGTAGGAGGAGCCGCCGGTGACCAGGAACTCCACGGTGCGCGCGACCTCGATCGGCCAGCCGTACCGGGTCAGGGTGCCGTCCTCCACCCGGCGCGAGTCGTCCGGCACGCGGCTGGCCAGGAACCGCGGGGTGACGATCTCGCCCGGTGCGATGGCGTTCACGTGCACGTTGTGGGGACGGAGTTGGGCCGCCAGGCAGCGCGTGTACTCGTGCACCGCCGCCTTGGCCATGCCGTAGATCACCTCCCCCGGATGTCCATGCAGGCCGGAGATGCTGCCGATGTTCACGATCCACCCCTGGTTGCGGCGCACCATCTCCGGGGCCACCTCGCGGCACGGCAGCAGGCAGGTCATCACGTTGCGGTCGAGCACGGTACGGATGTCGGCCAGCGCTACCCCGATGGCGTCGTTCGCCGCCGGCTTGCCGGCATTGGCACCCATGGTGCCCTGGGAGCCGATGTCACCGCCGGCATTGTTGACCAGGATGTCGATCTGCCCGAAACGGGCGCGAATCTGCCGGCACAGCTCTTTGACCGTAGGCTCGTCGGTCAAGTCTCCGTGGACCGCGAACACCTCGCCGGGGACGCCCTCCGCCATCTCCGCGGCGACCGCCTGCAGCGAGTCGGCCTCGCCGAAGGCGCGGGTCGATGTGGGAGTGGTGCCGTGGATCGCCACCCGCGCGCCCTGGCTCGCCAGGTGGCCGGCCACGACCCGTCCGATGCCACGGGATGAGCCGGTTACCCAGGCAACCCTGCCGTCCAGCCGGCCGGCGCTTTCCCGGTCACTCATCGTCCGTTCTCTTCTGATTGCCAAGCATGCGCGAACCTTAAAGCTGCCCCGGACCGCGTGTCTATCGCTCTTACCGCACCCAGGTGATCAGAGGCAGCAGGCGGCCCGCCAGCCGCATCAGGTGCGAGAACACCGGGACACCGAGAAAGCTGATCACTATCAGACCGAGCAGCGCGTAGGAACCGAAGCGGGCGTTGTAGTAGCGGTAGCGCTGCGCGACGCCGGCCGGCAGCAGGTGGGGCAGGATGTAGTGCCCGTCGAGCGGCCCCAGCGGGATCAGGTTGAACAACATCAGCAGCAGGTTGACCTGCACCAGCAGGACGAAGAAGGTGACCACGCCGGGGACGAAGAACAGGTCCGCACCGGCGGCGCGCAGCAGCAGGAAGAAGTTCCAGGTAACCGTGGCGAGCAGCAGGTTGCCGGCGGGCCCGGCGGCAGCGACCCAGAGGTCGGCGCGCGGCGAACGGAACCGGCGCGGATCGGTCGGCACCGGCTTGGCGTAGCCGAACCCCACCAGCACCACCATGGCGAGCCCCATCGGGTCGATGTGACGGATCGGATTGAGGGTCAGCCGGCCGGCAAGCTGCGCGGTAGGGTCGCCGCTGAGCTTGGCCACCAAGGCATGCCCGTACTCGTGCACCGAAAGCGAGACCACGAGCGCCGCCACCAGCAGCACGAACAACAGCACCTCGCCGCGGAACAGAAGCTGGATCACCGCCGCAATGATCGCCATGGCAAAGAGGCGAGGCAAATCCCGCAACGAGGCGAGGCGTCCGGGGCGTCCGGCGTGCGGCGTCAGTTGCCACCGGTGTCGGTTCCCGCTGTAACGACGGAACAACCATGCGTCTTTCGATCAGCCCGCGAAACCACGAGCACATCAACCGCAAGATTTCGTCCGGATGGTATGGTTCTGCCGATGACGTGCTGCACGCGGCCCTTGCTCTGCTGGACGAACGCGAAGCAGCGCTGGACCACGAGTTGCATGCCCGCAGTTTGGTCCCGCTCATCGCAGCCTCGTCGTACCCGGAACCCGATACGTCATCATCTATCGGCCCGCCATGGTGTGGAAATCCTTCACGTGCGCCATACGCGCCATTTGACTGGATGCCGGGCGTATGCAACGATGGCTTCAGGTGAGAACGGATGCGCATGATGCGAGACGGCGATAGCCATTTCGGCCACCGTTTGAAGATAGCGCAACCAGTCTGCCCCCCCGGGCTTTCAAACCGAGAACAACTAACCGCTCCGGCTGATCTCCTCGCGCACCCAGGCGCGCTCGCGCAGCGGCGCGGCACCTGTTCCGGCTCGGCGTATCGCCGCGCCAGCGTGGCGATACGCCGTCCCGGATCCCCGCCCGCTACTCACCCAGCCCGTTGCCGGCCACTCACACTCGCGGTTTCGCGACCACCGCCCCGCGCGGGGGTGCGACGCAGGTCCCGACGTCCACCGAGCGGTCGGTGTCTGCATTGTGGCGCCCACTCCCGAGACAGGCAGCTTCCGTCAGGCATCTGGCCGAGAAACGGAGGTGCGAAATGATTCTCAAAGAACCGCACGGGCGCGCGGCGGGAACCCGATGAGTCACGCGCCGTGCGCCCTGAGAAATCTGACTCTGTCTGGACGCCCGCGTTGCGGGCGAGAGAGCAGCCAGGAAGCGGCAATTCGCATCGCAATTCTCTCAAACAATGCCACCAAGGAGCTTACGTATGAAACTTGTACCAATCCCAAGGACCTTCGCGGTCGCGCTGGTCCTGATCCTGAGCGCAACCGGGCTCTGGGCGAGCCCGGCCGGCGAAGAGGAGCCGGCAGCCGCCATGGAGAAGGAGATGGTGATGGACCCGTCCACCGGCGAGATGGTGACGGCACCACGGTATGGCGGGACATTGACCTTCGCCCAGACAGGGCCATCGGCGAGTGCTGACATCGTGGTCCCAGGCGGATGGGCAGAAGCCCTGGTCGACCCTGTCCTCGAGAAGCTCAGTATCGCAGACTGGGCAACTCCCAGGGACGAATTCGACTTCGTGTTTCTGTTCCCACCAGACCACACGAACGGGGCGCTGGCGGAAAGCTGGTCGCAGCCTGACCCACTGACGTATGTCGTCAACGTCCGACAGGGCGTTCGGTGGCACCACAAGGCGCCCATGAACGGGCGCGCGTTCACGGCCCAGGACGTCGAGTACAATTATCACCGTCTGTTGGGACTCGGCAGCGGATTCAGCGAGCGAACGGCTACGCCCTGGGAGCTGCTCGCAAGCGCAAACATCGAATCGGTAACGGCAACCGATGAATCCACGGTAGTTGTCAAGCTGGAACGACCAACCCTCACTAGTTTGGCGGCTATCTTGAACAGTTTCAGCGGCTGGATGTATCCCCCGGAGGTTATCAGGGAACACGGCGATGCTGACGATTGGGAGAATCTGGTCGGAACCGGACCTTACCTGCTGACTGACGTCGTCGAAAGCAGCTCTGTCACCTGGGACAGGAATCCTGACTACTGGGGCACCGACGAAAAATACCCGCAGAACCGATTGCCTTATATCGACCAGTTAAGGGTTCTGATCATGACGGAACCGGCAACACGGTTGGCGGGACTGCGCACGGGTCGGCTGGATTACCTGGGTCGGGCAGGCGCAGCTCAGTTGAGGACGGTAGAACAGATAGAGGGCCTCCAACGGACCAATCCCGAACTGGTGATATGGCCCTATATCGGACGGTCTGACAATGGTGTCGGCATGAACATCCAAGTGGAGCCGTTCGACGACATCCGCGTGCGCAAGGCGATGCAGATGGCCATCAACCTCGACGAGATCAACAGTGCCTACTATAAGGGGTTTGCCGATATCATACCTCAGGGACAGCTAAGCCGGACCATTTCGCAGGCGGTCACCCAGTTTGAAGATTGGCCCGAACAGGTCAAGGAAGCCTTTGCGTACGACCCGGACGGCGCAAAGGCGCTTCTGGCAGAGGCGGGGTATGCTGATGGCTTTGAGACGTCGATGGTGCATCTCGAGCGCTATGATGTGAACTATATACAATTGCTCGCTTCCTACTGGAAAGAGATTGGTGTCGAGGTGGAGATCGATGTCCAGTCGCCCGCTTCTCACGCCGCCAAAAGAGCTGCGCGAGAGTTTGTCATGACCAATGCGGAAGCGGCTGGAAAAGCGTTTGTACTCTCGGGGTTTACGACTCGCTATGGAAGCGGGGTTGGACACAACTCTTCTAATGTTGAAGATCCGTGGTATGACGCCAAGATCAAGGAGGCCTCAGAGGCTTCCACCATGGCGGAACTCAACAGCTTGGTTAAAGAGCTTGATCAGTATGCGATAGAGCAGTTCTGGACGATATTCGGTCCCGTGGCCCCGCAGTTTATGGCAGTTCAGCCGTGGGTCATAGGTTTCAACGGCGAGCCGAGCTTGGGAGACGGTCGATATAACAGCATCTTTGCGCGCCTCTGGATTGACCAGGATCTGAAACGAGAAATGGGTTTCTAGGGGGTACCCCCCTACCGAGCTCAGTCAAGTTGAGCCGGGAGGTGCGGTTCGCTTGCGAGCGCATTTCCCGGCTCCCTTACTTATTGCACAAGGTGTCTGCGTGAGAGCCTATATCATAAGGCGGTTGTTGCTGATTTTGCCTACGCTGTTCATCTTGAGCATTCTCGTTTTTCTCTCGGTCCGTTTCATCCCGGGCGACGTCATCGACGCACTGCAAGCGAGGGTCGGAAACACAGTGGCCGGTGGGTCTGTCGACCGAGCAGCACTTGAGCGCCAACTGGGACTGGACGTGCCCGTCTACGTGCAGTATGGACGCTGGTTGAGGGGCATTCTCCTGCACGGCAGCCTTGGCGAATCACTGATGGGCCGCGGGGAGGTGCAGGAGCACATCATAAGAAGACTACCGGTAACCATCGAGCTTGGCCTTCTGGCTATCACAATCGGCATGGTGATCGCCCTGCCGGTTGGTATCTACTCGGCGATTCGCCAGGATACCGCCGCCGACTTCCTGGGACGATCTTGCGCCATCATCGGGCTGGCCATGCCGAACTTCTGGCTGGGCATCATGGTCATGATCTACCCGGCCGTCTGGTGGAGGTGGGCGCCACCGCTGGAGTTGGTTCCTTTCGCAAGAAACCCGTTGGGGAATCTGGCGGTATTCATCATTCCCAGCCTGATCCTGGGAACGGCCACGGCGGCGGCCACCATGCGGATGACGCGCACCACGATGCTGGAGGTGCTCCGGCAGGACTATATCCGCACCGCCTGGTCCAAGGGACTGAAGGAGCGGGTCGTGGTGATCCGGCACGCCGTCAAGAATGCTCTTATCCCGGTGGTGACCCTGATCGGCCTGCAGTTGCCGATTCTGGTGGGGGGCGCCGTGATCATGGAGAACATCTTCAACCTGCCGGGGCTCGGTCGTCTCATGCTGATCGCCCTCGAGGAGAGGGATTACCCGATGGTCTCCGGCATCAACCTGTTCTTCGCCACCGGGGTGGTGGTGATCAATCTGTTCGTCGACCTGGTCTACGCCGTCCTGGACCCCAGGGTCAGCTATGACTGAGCCAAAGAGACCTGTCGGGCTGGCCGATTTCCTTGTCAGGCTGCTCAAGGAGAAGCCAATGAGCATTATCGCCGGGGTCGTCATCCTGCTGTTGCTCCTGGTAGCGATCTTGGCCGACGTGCTGGCGCCTTACCCGCATGATGAAGTCAACATCGTCGATCGGATGCAGGCCCCGTCCAACCGGTACTTGTTGGGGACCGACCAACTGGGGCGCGACCTGCTGAGCCGCCTTCTTTTGGCGCCCGGATTTCGCTGACCGTCGGTCTGGCGGCGACCACCGTCAACGTCGTGGTGGCGGTGCTGATCGGCGGCATCTCGGGGTTCTTCGGCGGTCGACTCGACCTGGCGATGCAGCGCTTCGTCGACGCCTGGATGGCGTTCCCGGGGCTGCTGCTGTTGCTCACCATCATGTCGCTGGTGGGGCGGGGGCTGCCGCAGATCATCGTGGTGCTGGGGGTGACGGGCGGCATCGGCGGTTCGCGAGTGGTCCGAGGCGCGGTGATCGGGGTCAAGGAGAATGCCTACTTTCAGGCGGCCGAGGCGATCGGCGGCACCCGGTGGAGAACCCTCATCCATCACGTCCTGCCCAACATCGCCGCTCCGGTGATCGTCATTTTCACGATCAACGTCGGGGGCGTGATCATCAGCGAGGCTGCGCTGAGCTTTCTGGGGTTCGGACTGCCGATCTCGGTGCCGAGCTGGGGCGGGATGCTGAGCCGGGAAGGGCGCGAGTTCATGGAGGTGGCGCCGCGGCTGGCGCTGTGGCCGGGGCTGTGCCTGACCGTTGTCGTGTACTGCCTGAACATGTTCGGCGACGCGGTGCGGGACCTGCTCGACCCGCGGCTGCGCGGCGGTGGCGGCCGTCTCGGCGCCGATCGCGGTGCGTCCGCGTAGAAGAGCTCAGCTTGATCGTGGTGTGATTGCATGCATGTGCATGCATGTCGTAATGTAGTTTGCATGCGTACCACCATCGAACTACCGGACGACCTTCGCCAGCGAGTCGTGTCGGAGGCAGCCGCGCGTAATCTCAGAGGCTACTCACCGATCATCGTGGACGCGTTGCGCGCCTACTTCGACGGCCGAGCGGATGATCGGCACAACGTGGTAGCCCGCGTTCGCGGCTCACTCGGTGCGCAAGCGGCACAGGTGGAACACCGCCGCCTGGCCGAGGTAAGGGCCAACTGGCGCACATGATCGTCCTCGATACCAGCGTAATCATCGATCTGTTCATCGACGGCGACGCTGCTGATGCAACCGATGCGATTGTCAAACGCGGCGAAGGTGCGTTGTCCGCCATCACGGTGTTCGAACTGCTCTCCGGCGTGCACGACCCCGCCCATCTGCGTGAACGGCGCGAGCTGATCGACACCTGCCGCGTGCTGGAGGTGTCCCGTGAGGTCTCGTTCCGTGCGGCGGAGCTCTATACCGACCTGCGTGATGCCGGGCAACTGATTCCAAACGAGGATCTGCTGATCGCCGCCACGGCACTCGTGCGCCGGTGTGCGCTCCACACCCTCAATCGCAGGCACTATCAGAGAATCTCATCACTACGGCTCCATGAATGAAGCAAGCGTGTTCGCATCCCACCGGTTGGTTGACCGGGGCAGGATGCACCGCTGAGGTACCCGGTTGTTGGGCCTGAAGAGCGCTGAAGGGAGATCTGAAGGAGAGCGCCGCTTGGGGTTGAGCAATACCGGGGCGGCGTGCCACGGTCATGCGCCATGAAGGCACGAACCATCGAGTACCAGCCGGGTGGCGGCGTGCGCCTGGTGGAAGTGGCGGTAGCCGATCCCGGACCGGGGGAGGTCCAGGTGCGCGCCGCCGCCTGCGGCATCTGCGCGTGGGACCTGTTCACCTACCGCCACGGCAGCGACGCCCCCAGCGCGGCGCCGCCAGGCCATGAAGGCGTGGGCCGGGTGCTCAAGGTGGGAGCCGGCGTCAGCGGTCTGGCGGAAGGCGACGCGGTGGTGGCGCGGGGCTTCGCCACCGTGCACAACGTCCCCGCCGAGCGCGCGCTCCCCATCCCGGACACCGACATTCCGCTACAGCGCTGGATCGTCGAGCCGGTGAGCTGCGTGGTCACGGGCCTCGACCACACCCGTGCCCGGGCCGGCGACCGGGTGGCGGTGATCGGCTGCGGATTCATGGGACTGATGCTGCTGCAAGGGCTGGTGCGCTCCTGCGTCAGCCACCTGGCGGCCATCGACGTGAACCGTGACCGGCTGGCCATGGCGTGCGGCTTTGGCGTCGACGCCGCCTACCATCCCGACGACACGGCGCTGCGCGAGGAGCAGCCGTTCGACTGCGTGGTCGATGCGTCGGGAGCGCAGGCGGGCCTCGATCTGGCCACGGCTCTGCTGGCCCGCGGAGGCGTGCTCAACCTGTTCGGCTGGAACCACGGGCGCCCCACGTTCGCCGGCGACCGCTGGCACCTGGGCGGCTTCACGGTGGTCAACTCCGCCCCCGGCTCCAGGCTCCGCGACACCTTCCCCCCGGCCATCCGCCTTCTCGCGAAGCGGATCATCGACCTGGAGCCGCTCATCACCCACACCGTCCCGCTCGACGGCTATCCCGACCTGCTGGCCCAGGTGGCTGCCGGCGACCCCGGCTACATCAAGGGTGTCGTCACCCTCGACTGAGATGGAACGGGTTCTCGTTACCGGGCTGAGCGGTCTCATCGGCGGTCTGCTGCGGCCCGCCCTCGCCGCCCGCTACCGGCTGCGCGCGCTGAACCGGTCGCCGGTGCCCGGCGTGGAGACCGTGCAGGCCGACATCAACGACGGTGCGGCCATCGCGCCGGCGTTCGCCGATGTCGCGGTCGTAGTGCATCTGGCCGCGGCGCTGGGCGCCGACGTGAAACAGCTCCTTACCACCAACGTCAACGGCACCTACCAGGTGTTCGAGGCAGCCCGCGCCGCCGGCGTGCGGCGCGTCGTCTACGCCAGCTCCGGCGCCACGGTGGGCGGCTATGAGGCGGACGAGCCGTTTCGCGCCATGGTGGAGGGGCGCTGGGGGGACGTTCCCGAGCCGCCGCCGGTGGTGACCCACGCCGACCCGGTGCGGCCCAGCGGCGTCTACGGCGTCACCAAGGTGTTCGGGGAGGCGCTGGCGCGCCATTATGCCGACGCCTACGGCATCTCCATGCTGTGCCTGCGCATCGGTGCCGTACTTCCGGCCGACCGGCCGCAGGACTCGCGCCACGCCGCCGTGTTCCTGAGCCAGCGCGATGCGGTGCAGGCTATCGTACGCTGCCTCGAGGCACCTCCCGAGGTGCGCTTCGCCGTGATGTTCGCCGTCTCCGACAACCGCGGTCGTTACCGCGACGTGGAGTACACCCGGCGCACCATCGGCTTCGAGCCGCAGGACGCCAGCCCCGACTCGGCGCCGTAACCGTTGCGCAGGTGCCGAGCAAGGAAGACCTGCGGGAGGCCGCCGGTGTCATCGCCGATCGGGATCGGCTTCATCAGGCCCCCGATTCGGTGGCTGTGCGCGCGCCGATGAGGTATCGATAGAGCCTGAGTGTGAGCTGTTCTTCCTGTTGCTCCAGCCGGCGGCGCGCACCCGGCGTCAACAGCATCGTGCGGCACGGTTCGTCGGCGATCACCGAGGCCGCCTTCTCGTGCAGCGCCCCCGGCGGCCAGATCGCATCGCCGGGAGCATACTGGTTCAGGCGCGCTTCCGCGGCATCGTAGCCGGAAGCCCGGCCCGTAACCAGCAGTTGCAGACCGTCGGGCGGCGCTCCTGGTCCTTTGAGGGCGGCACCGGCGGCGTACTGGCGCGGACTCGTCCACGACTGCAGTTTCTCCATCAGGCTTTCGAATTCGATCTGTCGCTCCAGGTAGCGTTCGAGGTCGCCGGCGGCGTACTCCAGCAGGGCGGCGCGGCGCTCGTCCGCCTGGTCCGCGTTCGCCTTCCACGCCGCGAGCAGGATCTCCTCGCTGCGTTCGAGGGCCCGGTCCACGTTCGGCTCCAGCAGCAGATCGTCGTACGCGGAGGGAGCCAGGTTGTGCTGCAGCCCGGTCCGCAGTTCGCCGGACGCCGCGCTCAGCACCACGCGCACTCCGGCCGCGCCCGC
This sequence comes from Spirochaetia bacterium, assembly GCA_965203905.1. GTDB lineage: Bacteria > Spirochaetota > Spirochaetia > SZUA-6 > Bin103 > Bin103. Next base: position 2,248,142 of record CBDBDQ010000005.1, read on the forward strand.
CGTCTGCAGGAACCGGCACAGCACGTTCACCGCCGAGAAGTCGAAGCCGGACACGGCGGCGAAGTCCAGCAGCAGGCAGTCGGGCCGCGACTCGCCCCGCAACTCCTGCCGCAGGTGCTCGGCCAGCGGGCAGACGCTGCCGAAGAACAGGTACCCGCGCAGCCGGTAGCCGTGCACCCGCTCCCCATTCTCCAGCAGGATGGCGCGGTCGGGCACCGGTCGGGCCTTGTTGCTGTGCCGCTCACGCGCGGTGAAGCGCGCCTCGACCGGGTCCACGCGGCCAAGCCGCACGGCGAAGAACACCAGGGTCGCGAGCATCCCGGCGCCCACGCCCTCCAGCAGTCCCAACCAGGTGATGGTCACGAAGATCAACACGATGATGCCGTACTCCGACCAGGGGAGCCGCCGGCGGCTCTTGACCAGCCCCTCGTCCAGCATGCCGAGTCCGGCAAAGACCAGCATTCCCCCTACCAGGGACGCCGGGACCAGCTCCAGCATGCCGTCGCCCAGGAACAGCGCGCCGCCGATCACCAGGGCGGCGACCACCCCGGTAAGGCGCGTGTCGGCTCCGAACAGCTTGCTGCGCAGAGACGCCGGCACCACGATGGTAGCCACCGTACCGCCGCCGACGCCGGCAAGCATGCTGGCGACACCGGTCACCCGGAACTCCCGATCCCAGTCCAGCTCCTGATTCGCGGCCAGCTCCAGGCCGGCTACGTTCAGAACGACGCAGATGAAGGCGACCAGAATCAACGTGATCATGTGGGGGCCCTGCCCGGCCAGTGCCCGCCACGCGACGTGCACCAGGTCGGCGGGCAAGAGCGCCGGCCACAGGCCGCCGTCGGCGGTGCTGCTGAGCAGCAGGCCCGCCGCCCGTGCGGCTTCGCCCGAAATGCCGAGCAGGGAGAGTGCGAGGTGGTAGGCGCCGACGGCGAGCGCGACGCTCAGCGGCAGGATCAGGGGGTGGCGCCAGCGCTTCATCGCCAGGTACAGGGCGATCCCGAATCCCGCGCCGGGGCTCCACTTCCACAGCATCGAGGGCTCCACCAGCGCGGGAAGCGCGCGCCAGTCCGGGTCCGCCCCCATCAGCGACAGGGCCGCCAGGCACACGGCGCCGCCGATTCCGGCCACGAACCCGCCGGCCACCGGGTAGGGGATGAAGCGCACCACGTTGGCGCGCCGGAAGCGTCCGATCAGCAGACAGCACACGCCCGTGGCCACGGCGCTCAGCATCAGCGCCACCACCGTGGTGACGAACAGCGGGTGGCCCTCCGCGTCCATCGAGAAGCCGATGGTGGCCATCACGATCACCAGCGCCGGCGACAGTCCCGCGATCGCGCCCCGGTAGCCGCCCCCGAGGGCGACTACCAGGCACGCCGCGAAGTTGCCGAACAGCACCAGCCCCACGCCCTGGGAGGAGTAGGAGGCCAGCGGCCCCGAGAAGATGAAGCTGCCGAAGGCGACCTGAGCGACGAGCAGTCCGAGCCCCGAAGTGAAGCCGGCCGCCAGCGCCGGGACGGCCTTCCCCGAACGCAGGTCGGCGTGCAGCCCGGACGCAAACTCTCGGAGCACCGGTGTCTCCTGGCGGTCGCGGCGCGCCGCGCCTACCCGGGGTCGCTGCCGGTCACTTCGCGCACCAGGCGGGTGAGGTAGCCGTGGGAGTCGTGCACGTAGCGCGGCAGGTTTTCAGGATCCTCGACCTCGAGCTCGACCGCCAGCGGACCGTCGTAGTCGAGCCGGTGCAACTCCTCCAGGTAGCCGCGCAGCTCCACCTCGCCCGTGCCCAGGGGCACCGAGACGGGGCCGCGGTGGTCCTTGACGTGCAGGTTCCAGATGCTGGCGCCGAAGTCGCGCACGAACGCGCGCCAGTCGACCTCCGAGCGGTAGAAGTGGCCGGTGTCGATGGTGATTCCCACCTTGGGATGGTCGATCTCGCTGAAGATGCGGTCGTAGTCGGCGCGGGTCGAGAAGTTGGAGCCGTGGTGCGGCTCCAGCGCCAGCCGGATCGGCATCTCTTCCACCAGCGGCAACAGCCGCTTGATGCCGGCAATGGATGCGTCCAGTCCCACCGACCGCGTCCGCTGCGCCCGCGCCGAGGCACCCGGGGCGGCGCGCAGGGCGGCCGCCTGGGCCGGGGACATGCCGCCGCTCATCACCACCAGCGGGCAGTCGAGCCCGGCCGCCAGCTCGAACAGGGTGGCCATCTGCTCCGCCGCCGCCTCCGCCGCGCCGACGGACTCGGCGGGGAAAGCTGGCGCGTAGACCTCCGTGCAGCGCTCCAGGCCGACTGCCTGCGCCGCCGCCTTGATCCGGGCCGCGTCCAGCCAGCGCGCCTCGCCCAGCGCCCGCTGCGCCACCGAGGCGGCGCCCCAGGCGCGAAAGCCCGCCGGCGGCGCGTAGCGGAAACAGGCCGCGGTCTCGTCGCCGTCGATGCCGCGCGTCGCACAGGTGGTGCAGGACAGGATGAAGCGGCTCACAGGTCGATCCAGCGCCGTTCGGCGGCCGCCTGCAGCACCGCGTCGCACACCACCTGGGTGGCCTGCGCGTCGGCGAAGTCGGGGCAGGTCTTCTCCCCCGTGGCGAGCCCGCCCAGGAAGTCGGCCAGCGTATTGATGAAGGTGTGCTCGTAGCCGATCACGCACCCCGGCACCCACCAGTGCTCCATGTAGGGATGGTCCGAATCCCACACCTGGATGGTGCGCCAGCCGCGCAGGTGGCCCTCGTCGGCGTGGGTGAAGTAGCCCAGCTCGTGGGCGTTCTCCAGGTTGAACGCCAGCGATCCCTGCTCGCCGTTGATCTCGAAGTAGTTCTCGTTCTTGCGCCCGCGCGCGTAGCGGGTGGACTCGAAGGTGGCCATGGCGCCGTCCGCGAAGCGCGCCAGGAAGGCACACGCGTCGTCGATCTCAACCGGCTTGCGGGTGCCCGGCTCGTCCTGCAGCTCGCGCTCCTTGACGAAGGTCTCGGTAGTGGCGGCGACGCTGGCGATCGGCCCCGTCAGCCACATCGCGGTGTCGATGGAGTGGGCCAGCAGGTCGCCGGTCACGCCGCTGCCGGACACGCTCTTGTCCAGCCGCCACAAGGTGTTGCCGCCCTGCGGCACGTCCGCGCTGATGGTCCAGTCCTGCAGGTAGCGCGCGCGGTAGTGGAACACGCGCCCGATGCGCCCCTCGTCCACGATCTGCTTGGCCAGGGCGATGGCCGGCACCCGGCGGTAGTTGAACCACACCATGTTCGGCTTGCCGGTGGCGGCCACGGCGTCGACCAGCTGGGCACCCTGCGCGGCATCCATCGCCAGCGGCTTCTCGCAGGCGATCATCTTGCCCGCGGCCGCGGCGGCCTGTCCCATCTCCAGGTGCACGTTGTTGGGGGCGCATATGTCGACCAGGTCGATGTCGGGGCGCTCCACCACCCGGCGCCAGTCGGTGTCGGTCTCCTGCCAGCCCCAGTTGGCGGCGAACGCGTCGAGCTGGTCGCGCTGGCGGGCGCTGGCCACCTTCATCACCGGCTCGTACTCCAGGTCGAAGAAGTTGCCCACCTTGCGGTAGGCGTTGGAGTGGGCGCGGCCCATGAAGCCGTAGCCGATGATGGCGACGTTCAGATTCTGCTTGGCCATGGTTCCTCCTCTACAGCGAGCGCGCCAGGTCGCGCAGGAACGGCACCGCTACCTTGGCGCCCTCGGGCCCGGCGGGGTTGAAGCAGAAGTCGACGCACCACCACTCCATCGCCTCGAGTTCCGATCCCAGCGCCTCCAGGGTGGCCGGGAAGTCGACGTAGCCCTTGCCGAACTCGATGTGGGTGCTGGTGTCGTCGTCGTGCAGCTCGCCGTCGCTGTCGATCAGGTGCAGGTGTCCCATGCGCTCGCGGATCAGCGCCGCGTACTCGGCGGTGCCGCCGGGCAGTATCTCGGGCGAACCAGTGTGGCGTCCGCCGGCCACCGCTCCCATGTAGGCGTGGCTGGTATCGAACAGCAGGCGGAAGTTGGGGTGGTCCACCGCTTCGTGCAGGCGCACCACCTCGCTCGGCTTGTTGAGCCAGAAGCCGGGCTCGAACTCCCACATCAGGGTCACCCCATGGTCGGCCGCGGCCGCCGCCAGCGCCTGCAGGCAGCTCACGGCGTTGGCAAAGCGCGCCTCGTAGGTGGCCGTGTCCAGTGGTTCCGGCGGGCTTGCCGTATCCATGCGCAGAGCGCCGATGCCGGCGTTGCTGCAGAACCGCAGGTAGGGGCGCAGGGTGGCGACGAACTGTTGCGGGCTCACCAGCGCCGGCGGCGCGGCCTTCAGGTCGGGCAGGTGGCCGTTCACGGCGTAGCCGGAAACGCCCAGGCCCTTGTCGCTCAGATGCGCCATCAGCTCGCGGCACCTGGCCGCGGTGTCGTACTGGTCGGGATGGGGGTGGGGCGGGACGGCGTTGATCTCCACGCCGTCGTAGCCGTGCGCGGCGGTGAAGTCGACGAAGCGTTCCCAGGACCAGGGGTCGGACTCGAACGGGCCGAAGGAGAAGGCCCAGCTCCCCAACGAGATCTTGGGGGATCTGTTCAGTGGCATGGCCCGATTGTGCCGTGAGACGGCGGCCCTGAGCAACGCCGGCCGGCGCCGGGGGCACGTTGACAGGCGCGCAGCGCTCCGGCCACGTTGCCGCATCATGCGGCCGCAGCCGAAGCGCTTGCTGGAAGAGACCTGGGACGACGGGCTGCGCTACACCGAGGAGAGGGGTGAGCCGAAGCTCTCGTTTCCACGGCGCCGTTGCGCACTGTGGAGCGCGGAGCACGGCGCACCGGTGAGCAGGCTGGGGCTGGTGACGCTGGAGCTGCGCTTCGGGGCGACGGCCCTGCCGGTGGAAGGCTACGAAGGGGTCAGTACTCCGCCTGAGCATCGCCGGCGCGGATACATGGCGCGCCTGCTGCGCCGTTCGTTGGCCAGCGCGCGGCGGCGTGTCAGCGTCGTCTGCCTGTTCGGCATCGACGACCTCTATCCCCGGTACGGCTTCGTGACCTGCGTGGCCGACTCCGAGCTACGGGTCTACCTCGACAGCGCGTGCCGTCTCGGTGGCGCCGGCATTGACGCCGTCCGCGTCGGCGGCTGCGCCGATCTTCCGGCCATGCGCGCGCTCTACAACCGGGTCCACGCCACTCGCCCGTGGACCGTCGCGCGCGGCCCGAACTGGGATCGCGTGCCGCAGGCGGGCGAGTGGCAGCCTGGCTCGGAAACTCACCTGATGGAACGCGACGGCATACTGCAGGGATACGTGGTGCTGCGATCGCACCTGTTCGGTTGGCGTTCGCGGCGCTTCGAACTGCGTGAAATCGTGGCCCGCGACACCGCCATCGCCGCCAATCTCCTCGCCTACGCCCTGCACCGTGCCCGCCAGCTCAACTACGACCGGATAGCGGTTCACGAGCCGCCCGACTCGGCGGTGGCACGGGTAGCGCGCAGCGTCGGGTGCGAGCAGGTGAGCCGGTATTGCGCCGCTGGCGGCGGCATGGGCAAGATCGTCGACCGGGAACGGTTCGTGGACGCCATCGCGGCGGAGCTGGCACGCCGGGCGCACGCGGCGGGAGTCGCCGAATCGGTGGCTGCACCGGCCCTGGCGGCGCTGCGTGACGGGACCCTGGTGCCGGACGACGGCGATCTGCTGCGGCTGGCGGTGGGCTACCAGCGCCTCGACGAGGTCGCGGTCGAGCGTCAGGGCGGCGCCGACCCGGAGCGGGCGGTGGCCGCGGCCTGGTTTCCCGGCGGCGGCGGTGCCGTGCTGCCGGTGCCGTTCGCCCACCACCTGGACCACTATTGATGCCCGTGCCGCCACCCGCCGCATGATCGGCAGCATATTCTGGGGAGTCGCCCTGGCGGTCGTCGTGGGCACCGTCATGGGGCTGATGGGCGCGGGCGGCTCCATCCTCACGGTACCGATCCTGGTCTACGTGGTGGGCGTCGACGCGGTCACCGCCACCGCCTACTCACTGTTCGTGGTCGGGGTCACCAGCGTGGTCGGCGCCGCCAGCTACTGGCGGCGCGGGTCGGTGCACGTGCGCGCCGCGGTGGCCTTCTCCATTCCCTCGCTGCTGGTGGTGTTCGCGACCCGGCTCTGGCTGGTGCCGGCCATTCCGCGGCAGCTCGGCACGGTGGCCGGGATCGAGGTGAGCAAGGACCTGTTCATCCTGGTGCTGTTCGCCCTGATCATGGGCCTGAGCGCGCTGTCGATGATCGTGCGGCCGCGCTACGCCGTGCACGTGATCGGCGCCGGCGCCGGCGGCAGCGACGGCGCCGCACCTGAAGCGCCGCGGCCACCCGGCGCGGGTCCGGTTGCGGCGCCACGTGGCGCAGGACGCCCCGCCTCGGCGCAACCTCCGGTCAAGGTGAGCGTACCGCTGATAGCGCTGGAAGGGGCGGTCATCGGCGTACTCACCGGCGTGGTGGGCGCCGGCGGCGGCTTTGCAATCGTGCCGGCGCTGGCGGTGTTCGCACGCTTGCCGATGCGCGTGGCGGTGGGCACCTCGCTGACCATCATCGCCGCCAAGTCGCTGTTCGGCTTCTTGGGCGACGTCGCCGTGGAGAGCAGCTTCGACTGGGGGCTGCTGCTGGCCTTCACCGCCCTGGCGGTGGCCGGAATCCTGCTCGGCAGCCGGCTGGGCCGCCTGGTGCCGGGAGCCAGGCTGCGGCCCGCGTTCGGCTGGTTCGTGCTGCTGGCCGCGGCAGGCATCCTGGTGCGCGAGCTGGTGCTGTCATAGGTGCGGGCCGTGCCGGCACCGCCGCAGTATAGTGGCGCCCATGGACACCATCATCAAGTCGGAAACGGAGCTGCAGCGCCTGGTCGCGGAGGTGGCGGCGGCCGTCGGCACGGACGCGGCCGACGCCGAGACCCTGGCGAACCACCTGGTGGGAGCCGAACTGTGCGGCGTGCAGACCCACGGCATCTTTCACGTTCCCCATTACCTGGAGGAGATCTCCAGTCACGAGCTGCTGCCCGCGGCCAGGCCGCACGTGGTGCAGAGCGGCGCGGCCAAGGTACTGGTATCGGGCGAGCTCGGGTTCGGCCAGGTCGCGGCCGAGTACCTGGTCCGCGCCACCATTCCCCTGGCCCGTGAGGCGGGGGTGGCGGTGGGTGCGCTGGTGCGCTGCAACCACATCGGGCGCCTCGGCCACTACGCCGAGCTGGCCGCGGCCGAGGGGCTGATATCTCTCATCTGCGCCGGCGGGTTCGCGGTGACCGGAGCGCGTGCCGCACCCTTCGGCGGGCGCCAGCGCCTGCTCGACACCAACCCGTTCTGCATGGGCTTCCCGGCGCGCGGCGAAGCGCCGGTCGTGGTTGATTTCGCCACCACCGCCCTGTCGGGGGTGAAGGTCGCCAATGCCCTGCAGCGCGGCGAGCAGTTGCCCGCCTACAGCATCGTCGATCGTGCGGGACAACACACCACCGATCCGGAAGACTTCGCCGCCGGCGGGGCGTACCTGCCGTTCGGCGGCGCCGGCGGCGGCCACAAGGGCTACGCCATCATGCTGGCGGTGGAAATGCTCGGGCGGCTGTTCAGCGGCGCCGATGCGCACGCGGTGGCCGGCGAAGGGGTGCCGCTGATGCGCCACCAGGGCGTGACCATGCTGTTGCTGCGCGGCGACCTGTTCCAGCCCCTGCAACGGTTGCTGGAGGGCAACGACGCGCTCCTGGAGACCCTCCGTACCAGTGAGCCGGCGGCCGGCTCCGAGGAGGTGCTGTACCCCGGGCTGGCGGAGATGCGCACCCGCGCGCAACGCCGCCGCGACGGCATACCGCTGGCCGTGGACATCTGGCAGCGGTTCGCCGCCGCTGCCGCACAGGTGGGGGTCGACTGCGGCTGACTTGGGCGCGGGCGGGCTACTCCACCGCCTTGAGGCTGAGCTCCTTGGCGAAGTGGCAGGCGGAGAAGTGGCCCGGTTCCACTTCCTGCCATTCCGGCTCGACGGTCTTGCACTCGTCCTTGGCGTAGACGCAACGCGGATGGAAGTAGCAGCCGGAGGGCGGGTTGGCGGGGTTGGCCACCTCGCCGGGGAGGATGATGCGGTCCATCTTGGTCTCCGGATCGGGCTGCGGCACCGCCGACAGCAGCGCCTCGGTGTAGGGGTGCTTGGGGTTGCCGAACAACTGCTCGGTGGAGGCCAGCTCCACCATCTTGCCGACGTACATCACGCCGACGCGGTCGGAGATGTGCTCGATGACGCTCAGGTCGTGGGCGATGAACAGGTAGGTGAGGTTGAACTCCGCCTGCAGATCCTGCAGCAGGTTCAGAATCTGCGCCTGGATCGACACGTCGAGCGCCGACACCGCCTCGTCGCAGACGATGAACTCCGGCCGCGGCGCCAGGGCGCGGGCGATGCCGATGCGTTGGCGCTGGCCCCCGCTGAAAGCGTGCGGATAGCGCTTGAGGTGCTTGACCTCGAGTCCCACCACCCGCATCAGCTCCTTGACCCGGTCCTCCAGCTCCTGCCCCTTGGCGAGGCTGTTGGACACCAGCGGCTCGGCCACGATGTCGAGCACCGTCATGCGCGGGTCCAGCGAGGAGTAGGGATCCTGGAAGATCATCTGCATGTGGCGGCGGATCGCGCGCAGCCGCTTCTTGTCGAGCTGGGTGATGTCGAGCCGCTCGTCGGAGGCGCTGAACTGGAAGTTGACGCTGCCGTCGGTGGGCTCGATGGCGCGCAGGATGCAGCGGCCCAGCGTGGTCTTGCCGCAGCCCGACTCGCCCACCAGGCCCAGGGTCTCGCCCTCGTTGATGTAGAGGTTGATGCGGTCGACGGCCTTGACGTGGCCGGTGACCCGGCGCAGAAAGCCCTTCTCGATGGGGAAGTACTTGCGTAGTTGATCTACTTCCAGCAGCCGGCGGCTGCCGTTGCCGTTGTTGGCGTCACTCATGCTCTCGCTCCTGCCAGTTGTGCCGTAGCCGCTTCCGCGTCCGGCTCACGCTCTTCGCTGTGGAGGTAACAGCGTACCCGGTGATCCGCTCCGTATTCCACCAGCGCCGGAATGTCGTCGTTGCACTTGCCGTCCATGGCATCCGGACAGCGACTGAAGAACCCGCACTCGCGCGGCGGATCCAGCGGGATGGGGACGGTGCCCTGAATCGCGTCCAGCCGCTTTTTCGCCTCCTTGCCCATGCGCGGGATCGACTTCAGCAGCAGGCGGGTGTAGGGGTGCAGCGGATTGCGGAAGATCTCCCTGGTCTCGGCGTGCTCGACGACGCGCCCCAGGTACATTACCGCCACCTCGTCGGCGATTTCGGCGATCACGCCCAGGTCGTGGGTGATGTAGAGGATCGCCATGCCGAACTGCTCCTGGAGGTGCGCCATGAGGTCCAGGATCTGCGCCTGCACCGTGACGTCCAGGGCGGTGGTGGGCTCATCGGCGATCAGCAGCGCGGGGTTGCAGGAAAGCGCCATGGCGATCATGGCGCGCTGGCGCAGGCCGCCGGAGAGCTGGTGCGGATACTCGTCGATGCGCTGGCTGGGGTTGGGGATTCCGACCCGGTCCAGCATGTCGACGGCCAGCTCGTGGGCCTCGCTCTTGTTGTCGGTCTTGTGCAGCAGGATCGCCTCTTCGATCTGGTTGCCGATGGTGTGAACCGGCGACAGGCTGGTCATCGGCTCCTGGAAGATCATCGAGATCTCCTTGCCGCGGATCGAGCGCACCGACTGGCCGAACGGGTCGAGCTCGGTGAGATCGACCGCCTCGTGGCCTTCGCGGTTGAGCGTGATCGAACCCGACTTGATCTCGCCGGGTGGCGGCACGATGCGCAGAATCGACTGCGCCGTCACGCTCTTGCCGCAGCCGCTCTCGCCGATGATGCCGAGGGTCTTCTTCGGTGCCACCGAGAAGCTCACGCCATCGACCGCCTTGAGGGTACCCTCTTCGAGCTTGAAGTAGGTGCGCAGGTCCTTGACTTCGAGAACAGGAGTCTCCACAGCAGTTTCCTTCTCAGGCAGATTGCCCTGACCGCAAGCCGCAGCGGCAGCAGCCTAGCAAGCCGGCCAATTGTAATGGACCGCCCGGAGAAGTCAACCCGCCGCCGCCAATCGTCGCGATCGTCGTGCACTGGACAGAGTGCCGGCCGCGGGATAGGATCGGAACTCACTCTGCCCGCTGTGGGCAAGCTCACGAACAGCGTATCAAGGAGGATTGACTGACGTGACGAAATATCTGCATTTGCCGGTAGTGCTGGCACTGCTGGTGGCGGCTACCACCGCCTGGGGTGCCGGCGAAGGCGAGACCGGCGCGGCCGCTACGACCGAGCAGTCGGCCATGGCCGACATGGAGCTGATGCCCGACCCCACGGGGCGGCAGAAGTACGCGGTGCCGAAGACCTTTACCGAGTCGCCGTTGCTCGCCGCGCGCGTGGCAGCGGGCGAGTTGCCGCCGCTCGAGGAGCGCATTCCGCCCGAGCCGTTCGTGGTCGGCCCCGGGGTGTTGAACTCCGAGCCGTGGCTGGACTGGGAAGTGGGCCAGCACGGCGGCACCATCCGCGTACCGAACCTGAACAACAGCGGCGTGCACGAGATCTACCTGGCACTCGGCATGTCGATCCTGCGCGCTCCCGATCAGAGCACCAAGGATCCGCTGCCGGCGATCGTCAGCGAGTACGACATCAGCGAAGACTACCGGAAGTTCTGCTTCACCATTCGCGAGGGGTTGCGCTGGTCTGACGGCCACCTGGTGACCACCGAAGACGTACGCATGACCTTCGAGCTTTACGCCGACGAGCGCATCTACCCGACCTTCTACTTCCGCGCCGCCGCTCCCGACGGCACGCCGCCGGTGGTCACCATCATCGACGACCTGTCGTTCTGCGTGGAGTTCAACCAGCCGTACGGCTTCTTCCTGGCGAACCTGTCGTCGTGGATCCCCGACTACACGCTGCTGTTCCGGCCGGCGCACTTCATCAAGCAGTTCCACGCCGACTACACCCCGATGGAGGAGATCCAGCCGATCCTGGACGAGCTGGAGCTGGAGACCTGGGAGCAGCTCGTGCAGCAGAAGGACATGCCGCACTGGGAGCTGCACCGCGCGCACGGGCTGGACGTGCCGTCGCTGGCCCCCTGGGTCGGCATCGAGGCCACCAGCACCGGCTACAAGCTGGAGCGCAACCCCTACTACTGGAAGGTCGACGTGGCCGGCAACCAGCTCCCCTACGTGGACTACATCGTCGCCGAGAACTCCGCCGACCTGGAGGCGATCAAGCTGAACACCGCCGCCGGCGAGTACGACGTGGTGACCAGCTACGCCCAGCTCAAGGAGCTGCCGATCTACCTGGAGAACGCCGACAAGGGCATCGCCACGGTGCTGCACGGCTCGATCAACAATCCGCCGGTGCTGTTCCTCAACCAGGACTTCGAGTACGACAAGCCGGACTCCGTATGGCAGGTGCTGGTGAACGACAACCGCTTCGGCAAGGCGCTGGCGCTGGCCGTCGACAAGGACGACGTCAACGAGAACGTCTACTTCGGCCAGTACAAGCTGGACACCATCACCGACCGCGAGTACGACCCCGCACAGGCCAACGAGCTGCTCGACGCGGTCGGCATGGACCAGCGCGACGCGGACGGCTTCCGCCTGGGCACCGACGGCAACCCGTTCACCCTCGACATCATCACCGCCAATATCTCCCCTGACTTCCTGCTGGTGGGCGAATTGATGAAGGGGTACTTCGAAGAGGTGGGCGTGCGCACCGCGTTCACCGTGCTGGGTAGAGAGATCTGGAGTCAGCGCCAAGCCAACAACGAGCACATGACCACCATCCTCTGGGCCGACCGTCCGATCTGGGCACCAGGCATCTCCGAGGACTTCGGGCCCTACGCCAAGGGTCGCTGGGCGCGTCAGTCCTACCTCTACTACAACACCGGCGGGGAGACCGGCCGCAAGCCGCCTCCGTACATGGAGGAGTACTTCGAGCTGGTGGAGGCGTGGAAGGTGTACCCACCGCAGTCGCCGCAGGGCGAGGCGGCGTTCGCCGATCTGATGGACTGGTTCAGTCGCAACTATACCGCCATCTGGCCCACCGGCAGCATGACGGTACCCACGGTGTACAACGCCGACCTGGGCAACGTGATCAAGGAGGGCTACCCGTTCGACCGGGCGCTGGACTACGGCATGGAGCAACTTTTCTACCGCACGTTGAATTAGGCCGTTCGCCTCCCCTGACGGTACCGACACGAACCAATGGGCGGGGAGTCTTTCCCCGCCCGTTCCTCTGAGTGACCGCGCGTGCTCGCCTTCATCCGTCAACGTTGCTTCATCGCCATCCCGTTGCTGGCGATGATCTCTATCGTCTCTTTCGGCGTGATCCTGCTGCCCCCGGGCAGCTACGTGGAGACTTATCTCCAACGTCTGGAGGAACAGGGCTTCCTGCGCGACGAAAGCGTTGTCGAACAGCTCTACCGGCAGTACGGGCTGGACCGCGGCCCCGTGGAGCAGTATGCGCTCTGGATGCGCAACTTCCTGTTGAAGGGGGAAATGGGGCGCTCCTTCACCTACGAGATGCCGGTTACGGATATCATTCTGGAGCGCCTGCCGCTGTCGCTCGCCTTCACCTTCGCGGCGTTCGCGGTGACCTGGATCATCGCCGTTCCGATCGGCATCTACTCCGCGGTGCGGCAGTACTCGCTCACCGACTACCTGGCGACCACCGTGAGCTTCATCGGCCTGGCGGTGCCCAATTTCCTGTTGGCGCTGGGGCTGGCTTACCTGGTATTCGTGTACTCCGGGCATGCCATCACCAGCCTGTACTCGCTGGAGTTCCGCAACGCCCCGTGGTCTCTGGCCAAGGTGGCCGACGTAGCCAAGAACGCCTGGCTGGGGGTGGTGGTGATCGCGGTGGGCGGCACCGCTCCCCTGGTGCGGATCCTGCGCGGCACCCTGCTCGACGAGTTGAAGAAACTGTACGTCACCACGGCGCGCGCCAAGGGACTGCGCGAGACCCGCGTCATCTTCAAGTACCCGGTGCGCATCGCCTTCAACCCGCTGATCAGCACCATCGGCTGGACCTTGCCCGCCCTGGTCAGCGGCGAGGTGATCGTGTCGCGGGTGCTGGGGCTGGAGACGCTGGGACCGGTGCTGCTGGAAGGGGCGCTGTCGGAGGACATGTACCTGGTGGGCAGCATCGTGATGATCCTGAGCGCGCTGGTCATTATTGGCACCCTGGTGTCCGACATTCTGCTGGCGGTGATCGATCCCCGCATCCGCTTCGGACGGGGCGCCGGATAGTGGCTCGACCAGCGACAGCGTGACTCGGACCCGCCCGCCGGCGGCGGAGCCGGCCGCAACCTCACCCGCGGCGACGGCCGTCAGCGAGGTGACCGGGGCCGAGGAGCGCGCCTTCGTCGCCTCGCAGGCGCAACTGGTGTGGCGCAGGTTCCGGCGCCACAAGCTGGCGTTGATGGCGATCGTGGTGCTCGGCGCGCTCTACTTCGCGTCGATATTCGCCGAGTTCGTCACCCCCTATCCGGCGCTGCATCGTTTCAAGGAGTACGGCGAAGCACCGCCGACCCGTATCCATTTCGTCAGCCCCACCCGCGGCCTGAGCCGGCCGTTCGTGTTCGCCACGGCGCGCGAACTGGACAAGGCCACCTTCAAGTACCAGTACATTCCCCAGCGCGACCAGGAGCACGTGATTCGCTTCTTCGTGCGGGCCGAGGAGCCGTTCCACCTGCTCGGATTCATCTCCTGGCAGGTCAAGCTGTTCGGGGTCGAGGACCCGTCGGTGCCGCTGTTCCTGTTTGGCTCCGACCGGCTCGGGCGCGACGTGTTCTCGCGCATTTTCTACGCCGGACGCATCTCGCTGTTCATCGGCTTCGGCGGGGTGTTTGTCGCGTTCGTCCTCGGGGTGATCCTGGGCGGCATCTCGGGCTATTACGGAGGCGTCGCGGACGAGGTGATCCAGCGCCTCATCGAGATGCTGCTGAGCATTCCAACCATCCCGCTGTGGATCGCGCTGTCGGCCGCCCTGCCCCACGACTGGGGCATCCTCAAGATCTACTTCGCCATCACGCTGATCCTGGCGCTGCAGAGCTGGACCGGCCTCGCGCGGGTGGTGCGCGGCAAGCTGATCAGCCTGCGCGAGGAGGACTTCGTGATGGCGGCCCAGGTTGCGGCCGCCAAGAACGGCGCCATCATCAGGCGCCACCTGATTCCCGGATTCACCAGCTACCTGATCACCCATCTCACCCTGGCAATCCCCGGCATGATCATCGGCGAGACCGCGCTCAGCTTCCTCGGGCTGGGCATCCGCCCGCCGGCGGTGAGCTGGGGCACGCTGCTGCAGGACGCGCAGTCGATCTCGGCGCTCGGCCTGACGCCGTGGCTGATGATCCCCGGCGCATTCGTGCTGCTGGCGGTGCTGATGTTCAACTTCATCGGCGACGGCCTCCGCGACGCCGCCGACCCCTACGCCACCTGATCGCCGCCACCGGGACGCGGCCGCCGGTCAGGCCAGGCGCGCGTCCGGTACCCGGGTCTGAGGCAGCGGCTCCGCGGCACCGGAGTAGTCCGGGAGCAGCGGCTCCACCAGCGCCCACTGCGCATCGCTCCAGCTCTCCGGCCTGGTTGCCGCCGAGTCCCAGGGGGCGGCGCCAGTCTGATTCCGGGCGTAGGCGGCCTGCATGCCCGCCGGCAGCAAGTCGTACGTCGGGCAGAACCACAGCACGATCACGGTTCGCCGCTGCCGCGAACGGTTCGGGTGGGCCGAGTGCAGCAGGCGCGAATCGCCGATCACCAGGTCGCCCGCCAGCACCGGCACGTCCGCCTCGTCGGGATCGGGCGCCAGCGCGGGATGTCCCGGCTGCGCCTCGGCTCGTTGCAGCACCTCCCGGTCGCGCGGGGGCAGCGCGTGCAGCCGGTGGCGCCGGCGGTGCGATCCCGGGATCACCCGCAGGCAGCCGTTGGCGCGGTTGGTGTCGACCAGGTAGTACATCAGGAAGAACTGGTGCGGCACGTCGGTATAGCTGATCGGCTGGTCCCAGAAAATGCCGTCCTGGTGCCAGTACAGGGCGGGGCCGGTCTCGGGCCACTTGCTGATGCAGAAGCCGGTGTAGTACCGGGGCCGCGGGTAGCCCAGCGCCGCCAGCGCGTCCAGGCCGGCCGGCAGGCCGATGAGCGGCGCCAGCTCGGGGAGCTTCCAGAGCTCGACGCTGGTGTGCTGGATCCGCTCCCCAGGGTCGGTTCCGGCTTCCGCCGCCTCCATCACCCGGTCGGCAACCTGCCGCGCCTCGGCGATCAGTGCAGCCGGTGCCACGCCCGGGATGCGGCAGAAGCCGTCCGCGATCAACTGCCGGCGATACTCGCGCGCTGCGCCCGTGGTCATGGCTGGACAATCGCCAGCTCGGTCAGGCACACGCGCCGTCCCTGCTGCACGCTGCGCACCGCGGCGTAGGTCATGGCCATGGTCTTGAGGTTGTCGCGGCTGCTGCACTCCGGCTCACGTCCGCTCTCGAGGGCGCCCAGGAACTCTTCCAGGGCCGCTACCTTCGGGACCTCGGGAGCCGCGGGCGGACATGCGAGCTGGGTACGCTGCGGGCGCGGCGTGCGGTGCTCGTGGGTCAGGAACACGCGCTCATCCTCCCAGGTGACGCTCCCGCGCGGGCCCTCGATGCGCCAGTTGCCCGACCAGGACGTGCGGGCGCCGTTGCTGCAACCCATGGCGCGATGGACCGCCATCAGCCCGCCGGGGAACTCGAACACCGCGACGTGACTGGCGTCGCCCGCGTGCCAACCCCACGCCGGGTTCCAGGAGATCACCCGCACCGCCTCGGGCTCGGCGCCCAGCACGTAGCGCATGGTGTCGAAGTGATGGCAGCCCATGTCCAGCAGGAACATGTGCGGCTGGGTCACGTAGTGGCTGCCCGGCGTGTCGGCCCAGGGTGCGAAGAGGGAAATGTCGAGCTGCCCCGGCTCGCCGATGACGCCGTCGGCCAGCATGCGGCGCGTCAGCCGCGGCTGGGGTGCGAACCGCTGCTGCTGGGTGATCATGTGGATGCATCCGGCACGCTCCGCCGCCGCCGCCATCTCGGCCGCCGCGCGGTAGCTGTCGCTCATCGGCTTTTCCCCCAGTACCGGGAGGCCGGCCATGAAGCTGGTCAGAGCGACACGCCGGTGCGACTCGGGGGAGGTCACATCCAGCACGAAATCGGGAGCCGTCGCGTCGATGGCCTGCTCCAGCGAAGCGTGGACCGTGGCGGCCGGGATCTCCCATTCCGCGGCCGCGCGCCGCCGCGACTGTTCGCTGCGGCCCACGTAGGCGACGATCTCCAGCGCGGGATGCCGGCGGCAGATCCCGGCCCAGATCTCGCCGTGGCCGCCCAGCCCCACCAGCACGCCTCTCCGTTGCGCCGTCAATGCAGCACCCCTACTCGCGGTAGAAACGCTCCAGGTCGCGCTGGATCCGTTCCCAGTCGGCGACCCCGGTGCGTTCGGAAAACCTGCCGTAGTCCTCGATCAGCCGGTCCCGAAGCTGGGGGTGTGCCGCCGCCACGTCGTGCAGCTCCACGCGATCGGCCTCCAGGTCGTACAGCTCCCACGGACCCGTGCGGCGCCCCCTTCCCACCGGGCCGGCGGTGAACCCCCTCGGTGCGCTGTAATAGGAGACCAGCTTCCACCTGCCGTGGCGCACGGCGCGGTTGCCCTCGTGCTCCAGGAACAGGGTCTCCGGGTTTTCCCGTTCGACACCCTTCATGTTGGGCACCAGCGAGCGGCTGTCGGTGGACAGGACGGGGTAGCCGCGCGCGTGCGACGGGTAGCGCGCGCCGGCCAGGTCGAGCACGGTAGCCATGATGTCCTTGACGTGGGCGTAGTAGCCGCGCTCGATACGGCCCTCCCGTATCAGCTTCGGGTAGTGGACGATGAACGGCGTGGCCGAGCCGCCCTCGTGCAGCCAGTGCTTGAACAGGCGGAACGGCGTGTTGGAGGCGTTGGCCCACGGCAGGAAGCAGGCCGTGTCGGATTCGCGGGGTCCGGCGGGCACGTCCGGCACCGGATCGTGGGATTCGGCACAGGCGCCGTTGTCGGACAGGAACATGATGACGGTGTTGTCCGGATCGCGCCGCTCGCGGATGGTGGCCAACAGCGCGCCGATGCCCTGGTCGACGCGGTCGATCATCGCAGCGTACACCGCCATCCGCAGGTCCCACTCCTCCTCGCTGAAGGTCCGGCCCTGCAGGTCGGGCCAACGGCCGATCTGCTCCCACGGCGGGCACTCGGGGTCCCGCGGCGACAGCTCCAGGTCCTGCGGAAACAGCCCCATCTCCTTCTGGCGCCGCAGGCGCCGCTCGCGGATCACGTCCCAGCCCACCTGGTACGAACCCCGGTACCTGGCGATGTCGGCGGGCCAGGCGTGCAGCGGCCAGTGCGGTGCGGTGTAGGCCAGGTACAGGAAGTAGGGACGCTCGGGGTCGGCCTCGGCCACGAACTCGGCGGCGTGGCGGGAGAAGTAGTCGGTGGTGTAGTAGTCCCCGGGCAACTCGGTTACCGGGGTCTCGCCGTCCAGGAGCTGCGCCATGGGCTCGGGCGCCCAGTAGTTGCAGGCGCCGCTGAGGATTCCGTAATAACGGTCGAAGCCACGGTCGGTGGGCCAGTTGGGGCGAAACGAGCCGACGTGCCACTTCCCGGACATGAAGGTCTGGTAGCCGTCGGCCTTGAGCGCCTCGGCCAGCGTGACGGTGTTGTTGCTCAGGTAGCCCTGGTAGGCGCCGCGGGCGATTGCGCGGTTGAAGTCGAGGTTGCGGTGGCCCTGGGAGGTCATGTGGCCGATGCCGGCACGGTGCGGATAGAGCCCGGTCAGCAGCGCCGCCCGGGTCGGGCAGCAGCGGGCGCAGTTGTAGAACTGGGTGTAGCGGATGCCCGCGGCCGCCAGGGAGTCGAGGTGCGGAGTGTCGATCTCGCCGCCGTAGCAGCCCAGGTCGGAATAGCCCATGTCATCCACCAGGATGACGATCACGTCGGGTCTGGAATCACTCATACGGAGCCTGTGAGCGTGGCAGCGTACACCGATTGCCGGCAGCCGTGCAGCCACCGGAGCCCGCCCCGCCCCCGCCCGCCGCCGCCACGCTACCGCCGGCGGGAAGTAGCCGCGGCGCGGCGGGCGCAGTATGATGGGCGGATAGATGCTGCTGGTCCTGGTATCCTTCATTGCGTTCATCGCCCTGTTCGTGCTCGGCCTGCGCTGGGGCGTGGTGATCATCGGCAAGGTCCTGGGGCGCGTGGTGTACGACCGCCACCGCAACGCCGAGTACATCATCAACACCGGCCAGGTGCCGGACCAGTGGACCGAGCCCTACTTCAAGAAGATCGACGAGGTGCGCAAGCTGAAGCAGGTCGACGAGACCGAGCGCGAGCGCAAGATCTCGGTCCTGGAGCGCCGCGCCAAGCGCAACTCGATCAAGCGGATCGACGACCTGTTGCGTTATTTTTCGCGGGCGCCGGTATTTGCCGACGACCATTCGCGCCGGGTGCTGATGGAGCAGTTGGAATCGGCCAAGGCACAGTGGCTCAAGTACGTGCAGTAGGCAGCGCACTACCGGGCGCAGCGCCCGTCATCTGACGAATAATTCGCCGCGCGACCGATGCGGGCGGTACATTGCGGGCGATGGCGATCGTGCAGCTCACCGACGTGACCAAGGACTACCCGCTCGGCAACGTCACGGTGCGGGCGGTGCGCGGCGTCTCGTTGTCGATCGAACGCGGCGGGTTCATCTCCATCGCCGGGCCGTCCGGTTCCGGCAAGACCACGATCCTCAACCTGATCGGCTGTATCGACACGCCGACCGCCGGCACGGT
This sequence comes from Spirochaetia bacterium, assembly GCA_965203905.1. GTDB lineage: Bacteria > Spirochaetota > Spirochaetia > SZUA-6 > Bin103 > Bin103. The sequence continues at coordinate 2,266,925 of CBDBDQ010000005.1, forward strand.
GACGGTCAACGGCCAGGCCACCGTCGACCTCAAGGACCGCGCTCTGACCAACCTGCGTCATGCCCACATCGGCTTCATCTTCCAGTCGTTCAACCTGGTGCCGGTGCTCAACGTCTACGAGAACGTCGAGTTCCCGCTGCTGCTGGGCAAGACCGACCTGGACAAGGGCGAAAAGCGGCGCCGCGTGGAGGAACTGGTAGAGCAGGTCGGGCTGTCCGAGCAGATCGGCCAACGCCCCAACGAGCTGTCCGGCGGCCAGCGGCAGCGCGTGGCCATCGCCCGCGCCCTGGTGACCCACCCGGCCATCGTGCTGGCCGACGAGCCCACCGCCAACCTCGACTCCAAGACCGGTGAGCAGATCATCGAGCTGATGAAGCGGATCAACTCGGAACGGGACTCCACCTTCATCTTCTCCACCCACGACCCGGACATCGTCGCCATCGCCGACCACGTGGTCCACCTGCACGACGGGCTGGTCGCGTCCGAGCAGCGCCGCGCTTCACAGCCGGCTGTCCCCGACGGCTAGGTTTCCCCGGTGCCGGTCATCCTGCGTATCGCGCTGCGCAACCTGCGTGAGCATCGCGCCAAGACCCTGATCATCGGCATCATCATCGCGGTCGGGATCGCGGTGCTGGTGGCCGGCAACTCGCTGGCCGAGACCGCCACCCGCGGCTTGCGCCGCTCCTTCATCGACAACTACACCGGCCACGTGATGATCCGCGGGCAGACCGCCCAGGATCTTTCCCTGTTCGGGTTCGGTGCCGGGTCCGGCAATGAAGAGATCCCGCGCATCGGCAGTTACCCGGAGGTGTTCGCCCACGTGAGCGCGCTGCCGGAGGTCGCCGCCGTGAGTCCGCAGCTCACCACCTTCGCCATTGCCCACGCCGACGAGGAGCAGAACGAGGAGTTCTTCCTCACGCTGTTCGGGGTCGACGCCGCCAGCTACGGCGCGATGTTCCCCGACAGCGCCGCGATCGTCGCCGGCCGGCCGCTGGCGCCGGGGCAAGCGGGAATCATGTTGTCGGCCAGCCAGGCAGAAGAGATGGAGGAGCAGCTCGGGGTCGAGTTGCAGCCGGGCGATCCGCTGTTGCTCACCGCCATCGGCGGCAGCGGACTGCGCATCCGGGAGCTGACCATCAGCGCCATCTTCCGCTTCCAGCAGGAGATGCAGGGGCTCAATCAGGTCGCGATCGTGGACGCCCAGTCGCTGCGCGCGCTGGCCGGGCTGGTGGTCAGCACCGGCCAGATCGAGCTGTCCGCGCAGGAGACCGAGATCCTGGATGCCGGCGACCTGGAGGCGCTGTTCGCGGACGGCGAGGAGATGGTGGTGGAGACTCAAGGCGCGGTGGACAGTGCGGCGGCCGGCGCAACGACCGCGGCTCCCGCGGCGGTGCTCAGCGAAGAGCGCGTGCTGGCGGTCCTCGGCGACCGCGAACGTGCGCCGCCGGTGGTGGACGCCGGCGCCTGGCACTTCCTGCTGCTCAAGCTGGCGCCGGGGGCGGGTTCGGAGCAGGCCCGGACGCAACGGCTGATCGACGGGCTGAACGGCTATTTCGAAGCCCGCGACATCGCCGCGCAGGCGGTGGACTGGCGCGCCGCGGCCGGCTGGTTCAGCCGCCTGGCGACGGTGATGCAGATGGTCTTCAATGGCACCGTGGTGGTGATCGCCGCGGTCGCGGTGATCATCATCATGAACACGCTGGTGATCTCCGTGATCGAACGCACCTCCGAGATTGGCACCATGCGCGCCCTCGGCGCCCACAAGCGGTTCGTGCGGCGCATGTTCGTGGTCGAGACGCTGAGCATCTCCTGGCTGTTCGGGATTGCCGGCATCGTGCTGGGAGCGGCGCTCGTGGCGATCCTGGGGTGGACCGGCATCCGCGCCGGCAGCGAATTTCTGAAGATCCTGTTCGGCGGCGAGGTGCTGGAGCCGGCGCTGTCGCCGTTCTCGGTGGTGCTCTCGCTGGTGATCATGACGGCGATCGGCCTGCTGGCCAGCATCTACCCGGTGATGGTGGCGCTGCGCGTGCAGCCGGTGCGCGCGATGCAGCCGGAGTAGGGGAACGGCATCGTGACCGTGCTGCGCATCGCCGCGCGCAACCTGAACCGGCAGAAGAAACGCAGCTTCCTGCTCGCCGGCGCCATCGCCCTCGGGGTGCTGGTGATCACCCTGGTGAACGGCTTCGCCGGCGGTTTCGTGGCCAACATCCGCGGCAACATATCGCACCTGTTCGCCGGCCACCTGTTCATTCAGGGTTACGAGAAGAGCGCCAGCGGCCGGCTGGTGGAGCTGGTGCGCGACGACCGCGCGTTGCAGCGCATCCTCGCCGCGGCCGAGCTGCCGGCGCTGTCGGTCACCCGCCGTTCCGAGCTGGACGCGGCGCTGATCTTCGCCGGGGAGAGCGTGCGCCAGCAGGTGGTGGGGGTGGACTGGGAGGCGGCCGAATTCCTGCGCCGGCGGCTGGTGCTGCGCGCCGGCTCGGTGGAGCAGTTGCTGGCCCACCGCAACGCGGTGGTGCTCAACGAAAACGTGGCGGCGCAACTGGACGTGGCGGTGGGCGACACCCTGCTGGTGCAGTCACAGACCGCCACCGGACAGCAGAACGTGGGCGAGTTCCTGCTGGCGGCCACGACGGTCGATGCCGGCGTATTCAGCGGCATTTCCGCCTACGCGCACCGCTCCTACATCAACGAGCTGCTCGACATCGCCCCGGACGCCTACCTGACGCTGGGCATTCTGCTGGACGACATGGATGCGATCGACGCCGAGGCGGAGCGCCTGTACGCAGCGCTGGCGGCGGAGCTGGACCTGGTGCCGCGCTTCTCCGGCCAGGAAGGGTACCGTGAGGTGCGCCGGGAGCTGCTGCAGGCGGAGTGGCAGGGCACCCGCTACCAGTTCTCCACCATCAACGACTTCGTCACCGGCATCGAAGACGTGGCGCGGACGGTGGTGATCACCGGCCTGGTGGTGGCGCTGATCCTGTTCCTTATCGTCGCCGTGGGCATCACCAACACCTTCCGCATGGTGGCCTACGAACGCACCCGCGAGATCGGCACCATGCGCGCGCTCGGTCTGCAGCGCGGCCAGACGCGGCGCCTGTTCCTGCTGGAGGCGGTGCTGCTGGCGCTGGTCGCCGCCGTGGCGGGACTGGCCCTGGCAGCGGTCGGCCGCACCATCCTGCAGTCGATCGATTGGGGTCACGACTCGCTTTTCTTCATCTTCCTGGACGACGGCCACCTGTCGTTCCCGGTCGACCCGGTGTTCCTGGCCGGCTACTTGGCGGCGGTGGTCGCCGTCACCCTGATCGCCGCCCTGTTCCCCGCCAACCGCGCCGCGCGCCAGGACCCGGCCAGCGCCCTGCGCAGCACCGCCTAGCGAACCTCGGATTGCGCTCCGCGACGGGGGTAGTGCTGGCCGCTCATGGTTGCCGCCCGGTACATTGGCGGAGGCCGGGATTCACCTGACGTGGCCGGCCCGGGTCCGCGGCGGCCACGCACCTGCGTCGCTGCCAGCCCACGTCCGAGGAGGATATTCATGTTCCTGTCGGCACGGCACCTGAAAAGCATCCGTCCCCTGCCCGCGCTGGTGGCCGCACTGCTGCTGCTGGTGCCGGTGTTGGGGTCCGCGGCGGACGAGACCGATTACCTGGCGATACTGCGCGCCATCGATCGCTCGCGCAGCTTCGACACGACCGACTTCTCCGCGGTCTTCACGGTGGTGTCGGAGAAGCCGGACGAGGAAAACAGCGTGTTCAAGGCGCAGATGTTTCGCCGCGACGCCGAGGACAAGTTCGTGATGGTGTTCCTGGAGCCGGACGTGCAGCGCGGCCAGGGCTATCTGCAGGTGGACGACAACCTGTGGTTCTACGATCCCGACAGCCGCAAGTTCTCGCACTCGTCGATGCGCGAGAGCCTGCAGGATTCCGAGGCCAACAACAGCGACCTCAACGAGTCCTCCCTGGCGGACGACTACACCGTGGAGACGGCCTCCGAGGGGAGCCTCGGGCGCTACGACGTGTACATCCTGGAGCTGAGCGCCCGTCACGACGAGGTCGCCTTCCCGCAACTCAAGCTGTGGGTGCGGCGCGACAACGACCTGGTGCTCAAGGCCCAGAACTTCAGCCTGTCGGGGCGGCTGATGCGCAGCGACTACTTCCCCAAGTACGTGCGCGTGGAGGATCGCCTGCTGCCGTCGCAGATGCTGTTCGTGGATGAGCTGAAGGAGGGCGAGCGCACCCAGGTGACGATGGCCAACACCTCCCTGGCGCGGGTCCCGGACTCGGTGTTCAGCAAGAGCTACCTGGAACGGGTCAACCGTTGACGCGGTGCTGCCGCCGCCTGGCGGCAACGGTGCTGGTGCTGGTCGCGGCGGCCGCGTGGGCGCAGAGTGGCACGGACGGCGCCGCCGCCCAGGGTGAGGGCGAGGATCTCGATGCCCTGTTCGATGCCGAGATGATCGAGGACGAGTCGGTCAACGGCGACGGCGAAGCCGCGGCGTCCGGTGCCGGAAGCGGCGACCTGGATGCGCTGTTCGACGCCGAGGTGGTGGAGAACGCCGTAACCGCCAGTGACGCGGGTGCGGGCCGGGCGCCCGAGGAAGCGTTGCTGACGCGTGCCGGCGTCGACTGGGGCGGTTCGTTCCGCTACGCGCCGGAGGTCGAGCTCGGCTTTGCCGATTACGACGCGCTGGCGGCGGCACTGCGCGGCGAGGGAGCGGCCGAGCGCACGCTGCGCCACGACCTGGGCGCGGAGTTGTACTTCGACGCGCGCCCGAGCAGCGACTTCCGCGCCTTCGGCAAGGCCAGGGTGGACTACAGGTTGCCCGCGACCGGCGCTGGCGGCGAGTTCACGTTCACCCTATTCGAGTTGTTCGCCGACTTCCACTGGGACGACCGGGTGTTCTTCCGCGCCGGCAAGCAGCGCGCCGACTGGGGTGTGGGCCGGTTCTTCAGTCCCGCCGACCTGATGAGCCTGGTGACCATCGATCCGCTGGATCCGGAGGCGCAGCGCGAGGGTCCGGTAGCGCTGAAGGTGCATGCCCCGCTCGGGGTGCACAACGCCTACCTGTACGTCGTCACCGGCGACTTTCGCGATCCCCTGGACATCGCCGTCGGGGCCCGTGCCGAACTGCTGATCGGCGGCGTCGAGCTGGGCGCCGGCGGCCTGGTCCAGGCCAACCTGGTGCCCAAGGCGATCGCCACCGCCACCGGTTCGCTGGGAGACTTCGATCTGTTCGCGGAACTGGTAATTCAGCAAGGCACCGAGCGCAACCTGATCGAGCTGGATGGCGCCGGCAGGCTCAAGGTAACCAGCCGCGACGCGCGCGCCGACGAGTGGTTCCCGGCGGCCACCATCGGCGCCCTGTACTTCGCCGCCGAGCCCGGCATCGTGCTCGCCGCGCAGTACTACTACAACCCCCTCGGTTACCCGGACAGCTCCGCCCTGGAACCGGCGCGCGCCGCCCTGCGGCCCGGCGCAGCCGGCCCGCCCAGTGGGCTGCGCCCGGAAGTGGTGGACCTGCTGTTCTTCGGGCGCCACTACGCCGGCGCCAGCGCGGCCTGGAACGGCATTGCCGATAGCGACCTCAGCGCCTCCGTGTTCTGGCTGGCCAATCTGAGTGACGGCTCCGGGATCGTACGGCCCTCGCTGACCTGGCGAGTGCTGGAATACGCCCGGCTTTCGCTCGGCGCCAGCCTGGGCTACGGCACCGGAGCCACCGAGTACGGCGAACGCGTCGCCTTCACCCTGGGCGCCGCCCTTGGCGTCGGCAGCTTCTGATCACGGCGACCGGTCTGTCCTTCAGTGCCAACTACCGGTTGCCGATGCGCGCCCCGGTGCCCCATCTTAACCGCACCAACAGAACTCGGACGAAGAGTTTGGTTACCTGAGAGGAGCATAGTGTTTCACACCAAGACGACGGTCGCGGCGCTGGCCGCGGTTCTGGTACTCGTGGCGGCGCAGGCGGCGTTCGCCGACAGCGGATCGTTCCGCGAGGTCAGAAGCTTTCACCACGAGTACATCACCGTGGACCAAGGCGACGAGAAGTTCACTGGAGGCATTCTGCGGGGGACGGTAACCATCGTCGACAGCAGCGGCGGGCCGTTCGTCGTCGGCGCCAACCGCCCTTGCGACTGCCTGGTGTATTCGCGGAGTTCGGACGGCGGGATCGAGCTGGACGCACCATGTACCTCCACCGACGCGGATGGTGACATCGTGTATTCTCGCGCCGTCCGTCGCCAGGGCGACGTAGCGGTCGGCGGTGGCGGCGCGGGCACGTGGCAGTTGCTGGGCGGAACCGGCAAGTACGCGGGCATTTCCGGCACCTGTTCCTACACCACCGAGTACCTGGAGGGTGCGCGGGTGGCCGTCGTCAGCGAGTGTACCTGGAGCAGATCGTAGCGGCGAACCGCCGCGCGTAACGCTCGGTTAAGAAATCCTAACCGGGCGGTAATCGGCACGCAAAGCCCGCATGGGACTCTCATGCTTCATGAAGACCATGGTGCGAGCGGGCATTGCGGGTCTGCTGCTGGCGGTGGGGTTGCCGCTGGCGGCCGAAGAGCATGACGCGGGGATACTGGTAACCGCGGTAGATCCGGACGGGCCGGCGGCCGCCGCCGGCATCGAGCGCGGCGACCTGATCCTGAGCATCGACGGCCGGTCGGTTGCCAGCGAGCGCGATCTCGCGGCGGCGTTGGCGGCCACCGAGGAGTCGCAGGTCAACCTTGCCGTCAAGCACGGCGACGAGGTGCGGGATCAGATGGTCTCCATCGACCGCGTCTGGGGACGCCCGCGGCTCGGGGTGAGGGTCCTGGCCGCGCCGGGCCATGGTGAAACTGAACGCCGGGACCGGATACCCGAGGTGCGCAGGTTCCGCTTCGACCGGCTGCCGGGTATGCCCGGAGCGCTGGTGACGGAGGTCGTCGAGGATGGTCCGGCCGCTGCCGCCGGTCTGCAGCCCGGAGACTGGATCACCGCGATCGGCGACGAAGCCCTCGGAGACTCCAACGAGCAGCTCGCAGAGATCATCGAGAGTTACCAACCCGGCGCCAGTGTCGACGTGGAATTCCAGCGTGACGGCGAAGCGATGACCGCCACCGTCACCCTCGGCGCGAACCCGGACACCGGCAGCGCGCTGCTCGGCGTACGCTACCGCGTCCTGCCGTTCTTCGGCCGCGGCGACCTGGAGGACCTGCGCAACCTGTTCGACATGCTGCAGGAGCGTCTCCAGCGCCTCCGGCCCGCGCAGCCGGAGCCCGAGTTGGAGGTGCCGGACTCCAACCAGGCCCTGTAGCGATTCCTACCGCGGCAGCGCGGCGCGGATGCGCGCGGCCTCGGCCGCCAGCGCCTCGTCACCGGGGAAGGGACTGACGCTCGCGAAGTCCATGTCGTGCATCCCGTCGATCGGGCTCACGTGGATGTGCACGTGCGCCACCTCCAGCCCGGCGATCAGCAATCCTACCTTGGTGGGCCGGTACGCCGCCTGCTGCGCGCGGGCAATGGTGCGCGCCACCCGCATCAGCGTCGCCAGCATCTCCTCGTCCAGGTCGATCCAGTGGTCCACCTCGGCCCGCGGTACCACCAGCGTGTGACCGGGACGTAGCGGTTCCCGCGACAGGAAGGCGACACACTCATCCTCCCGCCACACGAAATGGGCCGGCAGTTCGCCGGCGATGATGCGGGTAAAGACGCTTGCCATGACGCCGGCAGTGTAAACCGCGTCAGCGGAACAGGTCTTTGTCGAGGGGGCGGGGGATCATGGCGGCGCTGTGCGATTCGGCCGGCTGCGCCGGGCCGCCGTCCGGCGGCGGCAGGCCCTGCACCAGCGCGGCCGGAATGCGCTCGGTCGATTCGCCCATCACCAGCACGGCGGCGCCGGCGATGGCGTCGGCGCGGTTGATCACGGTTGCCTGCAACTCGCGGCCGTACAGGTCGCGGCTGCCGCGGCGGTCGTCGAGCACGGTGAGGCCGGCGGCGCCGATCGCGATGCCCACCGTGCCGAGCCGCCAGGGCCGGTTGCTGCTGTCGCTGATCACCACGCCGATCCGCTTGCCGGCGCGGGCCGAGACGGCGTGGTGCAGCCGCGCGGCGGTGGCGTCCGGCGCCGTAGGCAGCAGCAGGGCGGTGGCGCATCCACCGTGATCGACGTTGGACTGGTCGATGCCGGCATTGGCGCACACCAGGCCCAGCCGATTGCGGGTGATCAGCACACCGGGGGCCTTGCGCACCACCTCGGTGGACTGCTCCAGGATGAGCTGGACCAGCCGCGGATCCTTGCCGGTCTCGGCGCCGAGCCGGGCCGCGCGCGCCGATGGCTCGACGCGATCGAGAGGGACCAGGCGCCCCTCCGCCTTGGAGACGATCTTCTGCGTCACCACCAGCACGTCGCCGTCGGCCGGGGCCACGTCCGCCGTGGCCAGCGCCGCTACCAGAATCTCCGTGAGGTCATCGCCCGCCGCCACCAGCGGGATACCGCTCAGCCCGATGACGGTGAGGCGCCCCACCGGCGCGTGACCGGCCGGCGCCGCGCTCGCTCCCATCGGGCGCTAGCCCTGGCCGACCAGCTTGATGCCGGCGTGGCTGAGGGTGTGACGCCGGTTGATCTGAATCAGCACGCTGGTGAGCGCCTCGGCCGCGGCTGCGTTCTCGATCGGGCCGGCGTGCCAGCCGGTCATGCCGGCGGCCCGCACCAACTCGATCACCCGGTCGCGCGCCGCCTTCTTGTTGCCGGATACCAGCACGTCGCACTCGATGGCGCCCTCCTGTTGCAGCAGGTCGGCGGCAACGTTCTGGAATGCCGACACCACCATTACCTCGTCGCCGAGGAACTGCTGGGCGCGCTTGCCGGCCGATCCCTCGGCGGGAAGCTGCACGGTGCCCACTCTGGGAGGCACCAGCGGAACCGTGACGTCGACCACGACCTTGCCGGTGAGGCTCGCTCGCACGCTGGCCAGGGTGGCGATCTGATGCGCCGCGGGCACGGTCAGCACGACAATGTCGGCGGCCTGCGCGGCCGCCGCGTTGGTCGCCGCACGGGCGCTGGTCTCGGGATGGCGCCGGCGCAGATCGGTGAGCGCGGCCTCGGCCTTCGCCAACTCCCGCGAGCCGATCAGCACCGGGTAGCCGGCCCGCGACCAGCGCTGCGCCAGGCCGGTGCCCAGGTCGCCGGTGCCGCCGAGGATGGCGATGGTATGCCTGGGCCGAGAGTCCTTGGCGGCGGCCGCCGCCTGCGCTTCGCTGCGCATCATCCTGCTGCCAGCTCCGATCCCGCCACCAGGCGAACGCCGGCGCCCGGCACCGCGTGGTCGCACGTCGGACAGAAGTAGCCCACCCGGACCGGCGTCCCGCAGGCGTGGTGCACCAGCGCCCCGCGGTCCGACAGATGCCGGCGCCCCCACACCGCGAGCGCGCCCGCCACCACGCCCAGCTCGTGCCCGCGCCGGGTCAGGGTGTACTCGGCGCGCGGTGGATGCTGGCTGTAGAACCGGCGCTCCACGATGCCATGCCGAACCAGCCGCTTGAGCCGCTGCGACAGGACGTTCGGGGCGATCCCGCATACCCTCCGCCGCAGCTCGGCGAAGCGCTGAAAGCCGCGCAGCAGCTCCAGCAGGATCAGCACCGTCCAGCGGTCGCCGACGATCTCCAGCGCCTGCGCCACCGGGGCCAGGCGTTCGTCGCCGGCCTGCAGGACGGGGTGGGGATTCCGGTGAGTTGACATTTGATACCTGGTTGCATCGTAATACCTGCGTCGCCGCACCGTCCAGGGCGGACACGGCCGCTCCATGCACGCGTCAGTCTCGATCACCCGCGTCAGCAAGGTGTTTCCCGCACCGCCCACCGTCACGCCCGCCGGTGGGAGCCCGGCTCCCGGCCACACCGGGCTGGAGGTGCTGCGCGGGATCACCGCCGAGGTCCGTCCGGGGGAGTTCCTGTCGGTCCTGGGGCCGAGCGGGTGCGGCAAGACCACGCTGCTGAGGATCGTCGGCGGGCTCGCCGAACCGACCGCCGGCACGGTCCGCATCGGCGGCCGGAGCAGCGCCGAGGCGCAGCGGCACAAGCTGCTCGGTTACGTGTTCCAGGAGCCCTCGCTGCTGCCCTGGCGTAGCGTGCTGGACAATGTGCGCCTGCCGCTGCTGGTCAATCGCGCGGTGCGGCGGCCCGATGCGCCCGCGCCCGCGGAGCTGCTCCACCTGGTGCGGCTGGCGGAGTTCGCCGACTACTACCCCGGCCAGCTGTCCCGCGGCATGCAGCAGCGGGTCGCCCTGGCGCGCGCGCTGGCGCTCGACCCGGAGCTACTGCTGATGGATGAGCCGTTCGCGTCGCTCGACGAGATCACCCGCGAGCAGATGCGCTTCGAGCTGCTGCGCATTTGGGATGCGGCACGCAAGACCGTGTTGTTCGTAACCCACAGCATCGCCGACGCGGTGCTGCTGTCCGACCGGGTGGCGGTGCTCTCGGCGCGTCCCGGCCGGCTGCGCGCCATGCTGCCGATCGAGCTGGAACGGCCGCGGGTGGCGGGCGTCGAGCGTTCGCCGGAGTTCACCGGCGCCTACCGCCGGGTGCACGACCTGGTGATGGCGGAGGCGGCCTGATGCGCACGGCGGCAACGCGGCCGTCGGCGCAGCCCGCGGCGGCGCTGCTGCCGACCGTGCTCAGCCTGGCGCTGGTTGCCGCGGTGTGGGAGGCGTGGATCGCGCTGGCCGGTACCCCGGTCTACCTGCTGCCCGCGCCCTCGGCCGTGGCGCTTCGCGTGGGCGCCGAGCCCGGCTACTTCCTAGGGCAGGGTGCGATCACGCTGGCGGAGGCGCTCGGCGGATTCCTGCTCGGGACCGGCGTGGCGCTGGCCGCCGCCACGCTGATGGCGCACTCGCTGGCCCTGGAACGTGCCCTGCTGCCGCTGGCGGTGCTGGTCAAGGTGACGCCGATCGTGGCCGTGGCGCCGCTGTTCGTGATCTGGTTCGGGTTCGGGGTGGTGCCCAAGGTGCTGATCGCGGCGCTGATCACCTTTTTTCCCGCGCTGGTGAATGGCGTGACCGGCCTGCGCGCGGTCAACCCGGGGGCGCTGGACTTTCTGCGCTCGGTGTCCGCTTCGCGGCGCGAGGTGTTCCTGACCCTGCGCGTGCCGAGCGCCATGCCCTACCTGTTCGCGGCGTTCCGGGTGTCGATCCCGCTGTCGGTGATCGGCGCCGTGGTGGGGGAGTGGTTCAGCGCCGACCGCGGCCTGGGGGCGGTGATCATCGTCGCCCATGCAAATCTCGACACCCCGACCCTGTTCGGGGCGATCTTTACCCTGGCGGTCATGGGCATCGGCCTGAGCCTGGCCGTCTCGGCACTGGAACGGAGGATACTGTTTTGGCACGAATCGACCCTCATCGTGTGACCCGGCCGGGGCGGCACGCCGGACGGCTGTGGCCGGCGCTGCTGTTGTTGGTGGCGGCCGCCCACGCCGTGCATGCGGCCGGCGAAGTGGAGATAGCGCCGTTGCCGCGCAGCATGACCTTCATGGCGGGCTTCAAGCCGCAGGCGAACCTGCCGTTCGTGGCGGCCTACGTAGCGCAGGAGCGGGGCTACTTTGCCGAACAGGGGCTGGACGTCACCATCCACCACTCTACCGGCCAGCATCTCCAGCTCCTCCTGTCCGGCGACGTCGACGTCACCACCGCCGCCGCCGGCGCGGTGCTGAAGCGGCGCGCCGATCCCGGCGTCCCGATCCGGGCCATCGCCCTGTTCGGGCAGCGCGGCCAGCAGACCTTCATCGCGCTCGCCGGTGCGGGCATCGACAGTCCGCGCGACTGGGAGGGCAGGACGGTAGGCTACCGCATCAGCCTGCCGCCCGAGTACCTGGCCATCGTGGATGCCGCGGGCGTGGATCGCGAGCGGGTGCAGGAGGTGCGGGTGGGCTTCGACCCGCGCATCCTGGTGCAGGGCAAGGTGGACGTGCTGGCGGTGTTCAAGTCGAACGAGCCCGACACCATTCGCAAGCTCGGCTTCGACGTGGTGCAGTTCGATCCCGCCGCCTATGGCGTGCCGGCGCTGGGGCTGACCTACATCACGCGCGAGGAGCTGATCGCCGAGCAGCCCGAGCTGATCGCGCGCTTCCTGAAGGCCGCGCTGAAGGGGCTGGAGTACTCGTTCGCCCACCCCGAGGAGACGCTCGACATCGTGCTGCGCTACGCCGACAAGGAGGATCGCGACCACATGCGGTTCATGCTGCAGGCGGAGCAGGCCGACGCCGTGTCGGCGGTTACCCGCAAGCACGGGCCGGGGTGGATGACGCGGCAGCAGTGGCAGGAGTTCCACGACCTCCTGGTACGCTATCAGGCGCTGGCCCGGGAGCTGGACGTGACGCAGGCGTTCACCACGCAGTTCCTGGAGGCGGCGTACCAGGACGGCCGCCTGGTGTGGCCGTGACGAGGATGCCGAGCTCGCCGTAAGCTGGGCGACGGCGAGGATGGGAGCATGAAACTGGGAGTCGTCTTTCCGCAGATCGAGATCGGCGCCGATCCCGGTGCCGTGCGCGCGTATGGTCAGGCGGTGGAGCAGATCGGCTACCACCACATCCTGGCCTACGAGCACGTGGTAGGCGCCAACACCGCCAGCCGGCCCGGCTGGCGCGGGCCGTACGACATCGACTCGGTGTTCCACGAACCGTTCGTGCTGTTCGGCTACCTGACCGGGCTGACCGACCGCATCGAGTTCGCCACCGGCGTCGTGATCCTGCCGCAGCGCCAGACCGTGCTGTGGCCAAGCAGGCCGCAGCGCTCGACGTGCTGTGCGGCGGCCGGCTGCGGCTCGGCATCGGCATCGGCTGGAACGCCGTCGAGTACGAGGCACTCGGCACCGACTTCCACAACCGCGGGCGCCGTTGCGAGGAGCAGGTGGCGCTGCTGCGCGCGTTGTGGACCGAGCACGCGGTGACCTTCGACGGCACCTGGCACCGGGTCACCGACGCCGGCATCAAGCCGCTGCCGGTGCAGCGTCCCATTCCGCTCTGGTTCGGCGGCGGCGAGGAGCGCGTGCTGCGCCGCATCGCCCGCCTGGCGGACGGCTGGATGCCGCAGTTCGAGCCGGACGCCGCCGGCCGCGCACTGCTGGCCCGCATGCAGGGTTACGCGCGCGAGTGTGGCCGCGACCCCGCCGCGATCGGCCTCAACGGCCGCATGGTCGCAGATCCCGGTGCCGCCGCCGAACGCGGCTGGATCGACCGCGTGCAGGCGTGGCGGCAGATCGGCGGCACGCACCTGAGCATCGACACGATGCGGCTCGGGCTGCCGGATGTCGAGTCCCACATCAGCCTGCTGGAACGATTCCACGCCACCGCCGCCACGGTTGCCGAATCCTGAGATCCTATGAAGGATCGTCTCAGTTATGAATCAGGCGGGCAGGCTTCCGCATCGTCCAGGTCCGAGAAGTTAGTGATCGTGACTGCACCCTGCGGAAACTCGGCGACGATGTTCAGCTTTCCACCCATCGCCTCAATGTAGGCACGCAGGTTCGAGACATACATGTCCGCGCGCCGCTCCAGCTTGGCGATCGCTGGCTGGTTCACGTGCAACGTCTTGCCGACCGCCTTCTGGGTCATCGCTCGTGCCCTGCGCAACTCGTGAAGGGCCATTGCCGCACGTAGTTCCGCTTTCCTGCCATCGACGCGCGCGCGGCGCTCTGGCGTGAAGTCTTTCGTCAGGTCATTGAAAGCGTGTCGTCCACTCATTTGATCAACCCTTCTTGTCTCAATTCTTCCAGGTGCTCGTCGTAGAGTTTGTTCGCGAGAGGCACATACTGCTTGTAAAACCGGTCGTTTCCTGTCTTGTCACCACCGATCAGCAAGACTGCTGATCGTCTTGGATCGAAGGCGTAGAAAACGCGGATGGGCCTACCACCGCTTTGGATACGAAGCTCGCGGATATGGCTGTGGCGAGAACCCTCGACGCCAGAGGAATAGGGAAACGGCAATCCGGGCCCGTGCTCCATCAACAACTCGACCACCGCAGTTACGTCGTCCTGCTGACCCTCCGCGAGCCCGGCCCACCACGCGCCGAACTCGTTAGTGTATTCGACCTCCCAACTCATCTGGTCGTGTATTCCATAAATGGAATGTTGTCAAGTTCGCTCCTTGGGTGCGTGCGTCTCGGCTTCGGCGCGAACCAAAACCGAGAGCCGCAGACGCTCCGCATCGGGCTTCGCACGGCAACGTCCCAACGGCCGTCGCTGAGTCGCGCTCCGTCCTGCGCTACGCCCCGGCCGCCGCCGTCCGATTCGCCCGCTGCCTGTGCGCCGTGGCCTGCAGCGGCCGGTGCCGTCGCTTACTCCGCTACGCTCCGTCGCTTCCTCAAGCGGCCCCGCGATCGGCCTCCGGCGTACGCCCTACTGGTGTCTGTGTCGTGCATTGCCAGCCGCGAACGGTCGCCACAGGCGGGGCGCTACGGGGCGGCAACTCGAGCCAATCCACCGGCTGAACACCCGCGCGGTAGCTCACCCCGATCTCGACGTCAGGCCGACTCGGGACTCAGCCTCGAGATCGGTCCTCGGCGGCGACTCCGGGGGCGTTCCAAGGGACTCAAGGGTCGTACGGACGAGCGGGAGGGGCATCCACGCCGCAAAAGCATATACTTTTTTTCGAAGATTATACATGTAGGTCCCGAATCAGGGGTAACATGCATACTTTTTTACACTGGGCGAAGCGAACTTGCATCGACGCACTGCCGGCCGGCGCCGTGGGCAGGCAGCGCGTTTACCCGGTCAGTCGAAGGCGGCGACGATCTCCTGTTCCATGCGCTGGATCTCCTCGACACTGCCGGTCGTTATGTTGCCGAACATGATCTCGTCGACCCCTTCGTCGATCAACGCGCCGATCCGGTCCACCACCTGCTGGCGGCTGCCGACCATGGTACCCTCGCCGGTGCGCTTCATCAGGGTCGCGCCCGCCTTTTGCGCCGCGGCGTCGTCGCCGACCACGATCGGCATCAGAATCGTGCGCCGGATCTCGGCCGGGTCGCGTCCGGCGCGTTCGCAATGGCGCTCCAGCACCTCCACCTTGTGGCGGAATATCTCCAGCGACACGCCCTGCCCGGCCCAGCCGTCCAGGTTCATCACGTCGCCGTACTTGGCCAGGGTGCGCAGCGTGCGCCGCTCGCCGGTGCCGCCCACCAGAATCGGGATGTGCGGCTGCTGGTAGCAGCCCGGAGAGAGCTGCAACCGGTCGGCCCAGTAGTAGCGGCCGCGGAAGTCGATCGCGCCCTCCGTGGTGAACAGCGTGCGAATCAGCTTGCACGCCTCCTCGAAACGGTCCGAGCGTTCGCGCATGGTGGGGAACTTCCAGCCGAAGCCGTAGTGCTCGCGCTCGCACCAGGCGGCCCCCAGCGAGAGCGTAAACCGCCCCTTGGATGCCTGGTCGAGCGAGGTTGCCATCTTGGCGAGCAGCGCCGGGTTGCGGTAGGTGTTGCCCAGCACCAGGTGTCCGAGGCGCAACCGGCTGGTCATGCCGGCGGCGACCGCGATCAGCGTATAGCCTTCGAACGCCGGCAGATGCTCGCTCTCCCGCTGGCCCTTGGGCCCGCCCCACGGCGGGAAGAAGTGGTCGGCGAACCAGAGGCTGTGCCACGCCCCCGCTTCCATGGTCGTGATCGACCGTGCGATCGCGTCCCAGGTGACGCCGTAACAGTTGACCTGAATTCCAAACTTCACGTGGTTCTCCTCGTCTGCTTGTGCCCCGAAACCGCCGCCTGTCGGCGTCGCTCTTGGGCAGCTCGTCGCACTGTTTCACGCACCGGGACGGACGGTCAAGCTTGCGCGTCGCTCGTTTCATCAGCCGCTATACTGCCTCGTCGTGCGAGTGCTCAGTGGCAACATCGCCCATCCGGGGTTCGACAGCGATCCGCGCCTGGCGTGGCCGCCACGGCGGGAGGCGGTGCGGGCGGTGCTGGAACGCTGCGATCCCGACCTGCTGTGCCTGCAGGAGGTGAGCCGCGAACAGTGCGACGACCTGTGCCGCTGGCTCCCCGGCTTCGGCCACCACGGCCAGGTGCCGCGCATCGACCTGCGCGACCCGCTCAACTCCATCTTCTTCCGGCACGCCCGGTTCGCCCTGATCGCCGCCGGCGGCTACTGGCTCTCCGAGCAACCGCAGGTGATCGGCTCGCGCTCGTGGGACAGCATCTATCCGCGCACCGCCGCCTGGGTGCGCCTGGCCGAGCGCTCCAGCGGACGCGAACTGCGGGTCACGGTGACCCACCTGGACAACGTCGGCGCGCTGGCCCGTGAGCGCCAGGCCCGCTTGCTGGTCGACGAGATGCTGGCGTTGCCCGGCGACTATCCCCAGGTGCTGGCCGGCGACCTCAACTGCGACGCCGCCAGCCCGGCGGTGGCGTGCATCCGGGCGCACTTCGCCGACACCTGGGAGGCGGTGCACGGGGCCGTCGATCCCGGGCCGACCCGCCGCGGTTTCGACGGCGATGAACGGATCGACTGGATCTTCAGCCGCGGCCTGCGGGTGACCGCGGCGCGGATGGTGCGCGACACTCCCGGCGGCGTGGCGCCGAGCGACCACTGCTTCCTCACCGCCGACCTGCAACTGGAGGAATGACGATGCCGCAGACGCGCCCGCCGCGGAAGTTGATTCAGGTCGGGCTGGGAGGATTCGGCCGGCGCTGGCTGGAGGTGGTGCTGGCCGATCCGCGCTGGGAGTACGCCGCGCTGGCGACGCGGACGCCGGCGGTGCGGGAGGCGGCGGCGCGGCGGGCGGGGCTGCCTTCGGAACGAACCGCCGGTTCCCTGGCGGCTGCCCTGGAGAGCGCGCCCGAGGCGGACGCGGTGCTGGTGACCACGCCCTACTTCCGCCACGCGGACGACGTGGTGACCGCCCTCGGCCACGGCAAGCACGTGCTGGTGGAGAAGCCGCTTACCGACAACCATGGCGACGCCGAGCGGATCCGGGCCGCCGGCCGCGCCGCCGGCACCACGGTGATGGTGGGCGAGGACTACCGCTTCCGCGCCGGCCCTCGTGCCGTACACGCCATCCTGGAGGCGGGCGAGATCGGCGTGCCGGAGATGATCGACCTGCAGTACTTCGTGTCGCATCGCTTCCCCGCGGGCGACTGGCGCAACGACCTGCGCTACCCGGTACTGATCGAGAACAACACCCATCAGCTCGATCTGCTGCGTTATCTCACCGGGCGCGAGGCGTTGGCGGTCACCGCGAGCGCCTTTGCCAGTGCCGGCGACACGCCGTGGCCCTTCCCGTCGACGGCGGCACTGATCGAAATGGACGGCGGCCTGCACGTGACCTTCTCTGCGAGCTGGGCCTATCCCGCGCTGCGCACGCAGTGGGAAGGAACCTGGTTCATGCGCGGCCCGCACGGCGGTCTGCACTGGGACGAGAGCGGCATCACCGTGCTGCGCGGCGAGCGCCGGCGCGCTATCCCCGCCCCCGACCCGGCGCCGCGCCTCGACCGGGTGCTGGAGGAGTTCACCGCCGCGCTGGACGAGGCGCGCGCCCCGAGCGTATCGCTGGAGGACAACCTGCGTACCCTCGCCATCGTCCTGGCCATGATCCGCTCCAGCGAAGAACGCCGCCGCGTGCCGCTGCCACGGTCAGCACATTGACTCCGCGACTCGGGGCGCTATCAGGGAGCGCAACGGTGGGAGCACGAGCGGGAGTTTGCGGACCTGGTAACGGACGCGTCGCGGGAGTGGCGCTGGGTGCCGAGGTTCGAGAACCTGCTGATCGACCAGACGGAGTTGGGCGCGGAATCGGTGACGGGCGCGGTAGCGGCGCGGGTGCTGCAGATCGCGATGATGGCGACGTTTCGGAAAGCGCCGGAGGAGTTGCTGGAATCGGTGACGCGGTTGATCGGGGAGTTGTACCGCGCCAGGGGGTTCGAGGAAGTGGCGAAGCACGTGGAGTACGTGCTGGCGACGCAGCCGGAAGCACAGCGCAAGGTGTTTTCGGAGGCACTGCGGAGGAACGTGCCGGGTCGCGGAGGAGAGGTGATGAATTACGTGGAAGAAATGATCGAGCGAGGCCGCCGGGAGGGTCGTCAACAAGGCCGCCGGGAGGGCCGCCGGGAGGGCGAATTGAAGGGGCAGGTGCGCGCCATCGAGGGGTTCGTGGCACGAGATATACCGTGGCCCACCATCGAAGCGGCCACGGGAATCGACGAGGCCACATTCCGGCGCCTCAGGCAGCGTGTCGAGGCCGAGGACAACGGGACAGAGTCCACCGTCTGAAGCCGCTGCAGCCGCCTCGACCGCAGCCTGCGCCGCAACCACACTGAGGGAATGCACCCGAACCTGACCTGCCCGTTGACATGATCCCCGTTCTGTGCTCTGGTGATGCAGAGAGCACGGTGAACTTCGTGTGTCCACTCGTCCACTCGTCCACTCGTCCACTCGACGATAGCTCTTGCATAGAACCAGGAACACTGACCGACCCGACGCTCCGCGTGGCTGCGGGCGCAGCTACAACGACCGCAGGGGCACACGCCGTTGCGCGCCTCACCCCGTCCTTCGCCGGGATCGGCAGACCTACGGTCCGACCGGCGTCAATCCACTCGTCCAATCCAATCGCCGGTGTCCGCCGCCGGTCTTTCCCGTCAATCACACATTCGCGGCGTTGCCGACCACCGCCCCCCGCGGCGTTCCGGGATTGCGCGCGCGTACGCGTTCAGGAGGTGCCGTTTGTAGGATGCGAAGCGGTCGTCCTCGCTTTTTGGTCGCCGGCAAGAGAGCAGGCATACCTCGAGAGTAGGCGAGGGGCCGGCACTGGACTCGATACTCTCGAATATCAGGAGTGAAATGATGCATTACGTAATGCGAACGTGCCTGGCCGTACTGTTCGGTCTCGCACTGACCGCAACCGGCCTCTGGGCGGCTGGCGCAGAAGAGGCGCCGGCAGCGGCGGCCGCGAAAAAGTATGTGACCGACCCCACCACCGGCAAGGTGGTGTCGGCACCGGAGTATGGCGGGACATTCACCTGGGGCGATGCCCTCGGGGCTCCGCACTGTGATCCCCACATTCATGGCTGGGGGCCACGGGCCATCGACGGCGTTGCAGAGAGGCTAGGCATCAGGGACTGGGCAGCAGATAGGAACGAAATCAGCTTTACAGACTCCTATACTCCTCTCCGTTTCATGAGAGGGGCGCTGGCGGAAAGCTGGGAGATGGCCGACCCACTGACGTATGTCTACCACATCCGCGAGGGCGTTCGCTGGCACGACAAGGCGCCGATGAATGGTCGGGAGTTCACTGCCCAGGATGTCGTATACAACCTTCACCGTTATACGGGTTCGGGGAGCGGCTTCACCGAACCCGGGGCTGCTGGCGCACTCGCTGCGATACCGTTCGAATCGATAACGGCCAGCGACGATTCGACGGTAGTCTTCAAGCTGACGGAGCCAAAGGTAGACTTGCGGGAAGTTCTCGCCATCAACTGGCATGCCGCTATGTTACCCCCAGAGGTAATCGAGCAGCACGGCGACCTCACGGACTGCGATAACATGGTTGGTACCGGGCCCTATATGCTGACTGAATGGGTCGAGAACAGCTCCATGACCTATTCCAAGATTCCTGACTACTGGGGCTTTGACGAAAAATACCCGGAGAACCGCTTGCCCTACATCGACCAGATAAACCGGCTAATCATGCCGGAAAAGGAAACACAGCTGGCGGCGCTACGCTCGGGTAGGCTCGATTACATCGGTCAGTCCGGCGGGGGTCAGTTGCAGCCGGCCCAGGTAGAGACCCTGCAGCGTACCAACCCCGAAATCGTGGTATATCCGTGGGCCTTTCGGTCGGAGACCTCTGTTGCATTCAACCTGCGCCACCCGTCGCCCTTTCAAGACATCAGGGTTCGCAAGGCGATGCAGATGGCCATTGACCTCGAGACCATCAACAATACGTACTTTCGTGGCTTTGCTATGACGAAACCACAAGGGATCATAGGAGACGGTCTGAAGGGGTTCTACATCCCATTCGAAGAGTGGCCCGAAGAGACCAAGAAAGTCTTTGCCTATGACCCGGAAGGGGCCGAAGCGTTGCTCGACGAGGCTGGGTATCCGCGCGGTGCGGATGGCATTCGATTCAAGACCGTCGTCAACCCCGTGCCCTCATGGGATGTGGGCTATCAAGAAATAGCCGCTGAATACTGGGCTGCGATTGGCGTTGATGTAGAGGTCAGGATAACAACCGAGATCCCTCGACTGATGGCGCTGGTAACCGAAGGTACTTATGAAGGAATGGCCTATATGGATATCGGCAACGACGGCTCGGTTCAATGGCTAATGAGCGTGCTTGAAATCGGAGCGCAATGGGGCCGTACCGGACACCAGGACCCGGTGATGGACGCCATGGCGAAAGCCGCCATGGCCGCTATCACGCTCGAGGAGCAGCAACGGCTGGTGGCGGAGGCAGATATGTACTCGATCCAGCAGCATTGGTTCATATGGGGTCCTAAAGTTCCCCAGTTTGAGGCGGTGCAGCCGTGGGTGATAGGTTTTAACGGTGAAATCTGGTATACCACACATGCGCCTTTCGAGCGCTTGTGGATCGATAGTGCGCTGAAGAGCGAAATGGGATTCTGAATCAGTCGCCCCTTGGGCGATTGAAATGGCGGCAGCGCTGCGCGCGGCTGCTCTGAGCTAGGGCGCCGGGAGCCTCGCGCTTCCCGGCGCCCATTTACCACCAAGATATGAGAGCCTATATCATTAGGCGCGTATTGCTGGTCATCCCCACCCTGTTCATATTGACCATCGTCGTCTTTCTCTCGGTCCGCTTCCTCCCGGGCGATGTCATAGACGCCATGGCGGGCGACTTGCAGCACTACATCGGCTTCGACCGTGCTGCTCTCGAGCGTAGGCTGGGATTGGATGTGCCGATGCCCGTGCAGTATGGCCGCTGGATAGGAGGTGTGTTCCTGCACGGCACCCTCGGCGAGTCGCTGTGGAGCGATAGCCCGGTAGAGAAGTTGCTGAGAGGCGGACTGCCGGTAACGCTGGAGCTTGGCTTTCTGGCGATCGTCATCGGGCTCGCGATCGCGCTGCCGGTCGGCATCTTCTCGGCTATTCGGCAGGGTACCTTCACCGACTACGCCGGGCGCTCGGTCGCCATCATCGGCTTGGCGACGCCCAACTTCTGGATTGCGGTCATGGTGTTGCTCTATCCGGCAATCTGGTGGGGCTGGACGCCTCCGATGCAGTGGGTTCCGTTTACCGAAGACCCGCTGGGAAATCTCGGCGTGCTGATCATTCCCAGTCTGATTCTGGGGACCTACCTGTCGGCCAGCACCATGCGGATGATCCGCACCACCATGCTGGAGGTGTTGCGGCAGGATTATGTTCGCACCGCCTGGTCGAAAGGGTTGCGGGAGCGGATCGTCGTGCTGCGCCATGCGGTCAAGAATGCGCTCATCCCGGTGGTTTCGCTGATCGGCTTGCAGTTGCCGATCCTGGTCGGCGGGTCGGTGATCATCGAGAACATATTCAACCTGCCGGGCGTAGGCCGGCTTATGGTAGATGCGCTGGGACGCAGAGACTACCCGGTGGTCTCGGGCGTGAATCTGATGTTCGCCACCGGGGTCATGGCGATCAATCTGGCTACCGACCTGATGTATCCCTATCTGGACCCCCGACTCCGTTATGAATGAACGGAGAAGCAGTTTCTTCGTCCGGCTGTGGCGGGAACGGCCGGTGGGAGCTGTCGGCGGGATTGTCGTCGTGATATTGATTCTGGTGAGCATCTTTGCCGATGTTCTGGCGCCGTATCGCCCCCGGGAGATAAATCTGCCGGACATCCTGCAGGGCCCGTCAGCCGCTCATCTCCTGGGCGCCGACCACCTGGGGCGCGACGTGCTGAGCCGCCTCATTCACGGGGCGCGGATCTCGATATTCGTCGGGTTCGCCGCGACCACCCTCAACGTTGTCGTGGCCGGGCTGATCGGCGGCACGTCGGGCTTCCTGGGCGGCAAGTTGGACTTGGTGGTGCAGCGTTTCGTCGATGCCTGGATGTCGTTCCCGGGACTGCTGCTGCTGTTGACGGTCATGTCGATAACGGGGCGGGGGATCGTGCAGCTCATCGTTGTGCTGGGCGTCGTAGGCGGCATCCCCGCCTCACGCGTGGTGCGCGGGGCTGTTATCGGGGTCAAGGAGAATGCCTACTTTCAGGCCGCGGAGGTGATCGGCTGCTCGACGTGGAAGACGCTGGTCCGCCACGTGCTGCCCAACATTGCGGCTCCGATAATCGTCATCTTCAGCATCAACATCGGGGCGGTGATCATCACCGAGGCATCTTTGAGCTTCCTCGGCTTCGGCCTGCCGCTACAGGTTCCGAGCTGGGGCGGCATGCTGAGCCGGGAAGGGCGGCAGTACATGGAGATGGCGCCGCGCCTGGCGCTCTGGCCCGGCCTGTGCCTGACCATCGTGGTCTACAGCCTGAACATGTTCGGCGACGCGGTGCGCGACCTGCTCGACCCGCGCCTGCGCGGCGGTCAGGGAGGTTACGGCGGCAGGTAAGCTGCGGGAGACCACCAACGGACGTCGCACGGGCGCCGCCGGTTCTGCGTTGCCGGCGCACGAGGTGTGCCGTTCGCTACGCCTTCAGCCGGCCGCCACCTCGAACGCCGTCACGTTGCGCGTCTCGCGGCTGAACTCCACCCCGATCAGGTGGATCGGTTCCTTCAGGTGACGGTACTTGTCCGCGTACCCGCGCTCCCGCAACTGCGCCAGCGCCGACCCCGGCGGCGCCATCTCCGCCACCTTGAATTCGAACAGGTACACGTGCCCGCCGGTGCGCACCGCCATGTCCAGCCGCCCGTGGCTGCTCGATTCCTCCACCGCGATCTCGTACCCCAGCGCCGCGAAGTAGGAGTAGACCACGCTCGCGTAGAAGCCCTCGTATTGGGCGATGTGGTTGTTCGTGTACCAATGATACGGAATGCTCGCGAAGAAGGCGTGGAACAGTTCCTTCAGCCCCGCGCAATCATGTGCCTCCAGCAGCCGCGCGAGACGCATGCTGTTGGCCGTCTGGCGTTCCGTGTCCTGCACCAGTTGCCGCAGCAGCACCCGGTTCAGGCTCTGGCGGACCTCCCGGTTGGGGTAGCCCAGCCGATACAGCGCCATGCCGCCCAGTTCCTCTTCGGCCGTGATGGTCAGGTAGCCGGTCTGGAACAGCAGCGCTTCGGTGCCGATCTTGCCCACGTCGAACGCCGACAGCAGGTCCTCCGTGCCTAGCATCGAGTCCAGCGACACCGACGCGACCTGGCGCTCGAACAGCCTGTCCACCAGGAACGCCGGCGTCCCGGTCTCGAACCAGTGGGCCTTGAATTCGCGGCTGTCGAACAGCAGCAGCACGTCGTACGGGTTGTACACCTTCTCCGCGCCGCGCCAGCGGTAGCCGTTGTACCACTCGCGCACCCGCTCCCGGTCGAGTCCCGCCAGCTCCGGCGCGAACACCGCCTCCAGGTCGCCCTCCGTGTAGCCGCAGATCGACGAATAAGCCGGATCCAGGGTGATGTCGGTGAGATTGTTCAGGTCTGAAAAGAGGCTGGCCGTGGTGAACTTGCTTACGCCGGTCACGAACGTGAACCGCACGTGCGCGTCGCGCGCCTTGATCACCCCGTACAGGCCGCGCAGGTAGTCGCGGTTGGCACGGGCGATCTCCGGCGTCTGCAACGCGTCCAGGATCGGCTTGTCGTACTCGTCCACCAGCACCGCCACCCGCTGCCCGCTGCGCTCGTGCAGCGACCTGATCAGGTAGCCGAAACGTTCAGGCGGCGTGTCGTAGCGCGGACTCACGCCGCTCGCTACTTCCATGCCGTCCAACTGCGCCGCCAGGTTGGTCTGGAGGTAGCCGGGATCCTTGAAGCTCCCGCCGGCGAAATCCAGGCGCACCAGCGGGTGGGGCGCCGACCAGTTCCAGTTCCCGCGGTCGTGGATGTGCAGCCCCGTGAACAGTTCCTCGTTGCCCTCGAACAGCTCCTTCAGAGTGTCAAGGAACAGGCTCTTGCCGAACCGGCGCGGGCGTGACAGGAAGTAGTGGGAGCCCTCATCGAGCAACCGTTCGATGTAGGGCGTCTTGTCCACGTAATAACAGTCCTCTTCGCGCAGCTTGCGGAAGGTCTGCATGCCGATGGGCAGTCTGCGCCGGGCCACGCCTCATCATACGCCGCCGCCCGGCCGGTTCCAAACCCGTCAAGGTGCGATCTGGTGCGATCAACGCGATCAGCCCGCGCCGCTGGACGGGGTTTGAGCGACACGGCGGCGTCCGGGTACCATCCGCCGCGTAATGCAGCAACAAGCGTTGATCGTGTGGGGTGGCTGGCTGGGCCACGAGCCGGAGCAGACCGCGGAGATCTTTGGCGGGGTGCTGGAGGCGGAGGGATTCGCCGTCGAGGTGGCCACCACGCTGGACCGGTTCGTGGATGACGGGCGGCTCTCCGAGCTGGATCTGATCGTCCCGCTGTGGACCATGGGGACCATCGCCCGCGAGCAGGTGGAGCCGGTGGTGGAGGCGGTCGCCAACGGCGTCGGGCTGGCCGGTTGTCACGGCGGCATGTGCGACGCGTTCCGCGACTCGGTGCAGTGGCAGTTCATGACCGGCGGCAACTGGGTATCCCACCCCGGCGGCGACGGCGTGGAGTACACCGTGAACCTGCGCCACGGTTCCAGCGAGATCACCGCCGGCATGCGCGACTTCACGGTGCGCTCCGAGCAGTACTACCTGCACGTGGATCCCGCGGTTGAGGTGCTGGCCAGCACCCGCTTCCCGGTGGTGGACTGGTACCACAGCAGCAATGGGCCGGTGGACATGCCGGTGGTGTGGACCAAGCGCTGGGGCGCCGGGCGCGTGTTCTACAACTCCCTGGG
This sequence comes from Spirochaetia bacterium, assembly GCA_965203905.1. Lineage (GTDB taxonomy): Bacteria > Spirochaetota > Spirochaetia > SZUA-6 > Bin103 > Bin103. Next base: position 2,291,777 of record CBDBDQ010000005.1, read on the forward strand.
CCACAAGGCCGAGGTGATCGCCCAGGAGGCGCCGCTGGAGCTGATGCGGCGCGGCTTCCGGTGGGCGGCCGCCGGCCGCCGTATCGCCCGCGAGCAGGGCCTTACGGCCGAGAGCTTCAGCAGCACCGCCAAGATGTTCTGAAGCGGCCGCGTCATGGTCAAGACGTCAAAACTTGACCGCACCGCTAATCAAACCCTTGACAAAGTGCTGCTGTAGCACAAATGCCATCAGGATGATGGGCAGCGAATAGACTACCGCCATGGCCATGAGCGTGTCCCAGGGAGGGCTGCCGCCGGGTCCTTGACCATGCAGGCTGGCAATCACCAGCGGCACCGTTTGCATCGAGCGGCTTCCCAGGAACGTGAGCGGTATCATCAGGCTCTCCCAGCTCAGCAGGAACACGAACAGGAACACGGTCACCACGCCCGCTCTTGCCAGCGGCAGCACAATGCGCAGCAAGATGCCGAGCGTGCCGCAGCCGTCGATCATTGCGCTTTCGTCGAGCTCCCGTGGGCAGCTCTCCTTGATGAACCCGATCAGCAACCAGGTGCAGATCGGTATGGCGAAACCCATCTCGATGAATACCACGGCGTGATAGGTGTCGTAGGCTTGAAAGAAGCGCACCACGCGCGCCAGCGGCGAGATGAGGACCACGGACGGGATCATCTGCAAGATGAGCAGGAACGCCAGGAACAGGGACTTTCCGGCAAACCGGTAGCGCACCACCGCGTAGGCGGCCATGAAGCCGAGGGGGACCGCGGTGGCGCTGGTAGCAGTTGCCACCAACACCGAGTTGAAGAGGTTGCGCGGGAAGCTCCTCAGCGTGAAGACCTGCAGATAGTTGTCCAGTGTGTATTCGGAGGCGAACACGCGGGGAGTGCGAACGAAGATCTCGCTCATGGGCTTGAACGAGTTCAACACCATCCAGAAGATCGGAAACAGCGCTACAACCAGGATCGCCAGAACCAACAGGTGCAGCAGCACTTCCCGCGCTGTTCTCGTCATAGCTGCCCCTGACTGCGGAGGTTCCTGAGGTAGAAGCGAGCAAACACCAGCAGCAGCAGGAAGATGATGACACCGCTGGCACTGCCCAGTCCCGGCCGATTGTGGAAGAACGACATCGACCACGCGTAAACACCCACCACCTCTGAGCTGTGGTACGGACCACCCTTGGTCATGATGTACACGACGGTAAAGGCCTTGAACGTCCAGAGTATGTTGAGGAGCACCAGGATCTGGAACGTCGTCCGAATGCCCGGCAGCGTTACGTAGCGCAGCTTGGCAAACAACCTCGCGCCCTCGAGCTCGGCGGCTTCATAGAAATCCCGTGGAATGGACTGCAACGCCGCCAGATAGGCGAGGGTAAAGAACGGAAACGCCTTCCAGATCTGGACGAGGATTGCCGACAGCAACGAGTACCGGCGGTCGATGAGCCAGCCGAAGTTCACGAAGTACTCGATGCCGAGGACGTTGCCCAGCAGATGATTCAGAAACCCGTAGCGGTCACTGAAGATCAATCCCCAGACCGTGGCTGCCGTAACCATGGGGGTAATCCACGGGAGCAGGATCGCGGTTCTGATCAGCCGCCGGAATCTCAGGCGCTGATTGAGCAGCATTGCGCTGGTGAACGAGATGAGAGTCGTCACCGACACCACCATCACGCTCCAGATCGTCGAGTTCTTGATCGAGTTGAGAAAGAAGCGTTCGTGAACGATCAGCTCGACATAGTTGGCGAGCCCGACGAACTCCGGCCGCAGCATCATGATGGTCTTGCGGAACAGACTGAAGCCCACTCCGTAGAAGAGCGGTACCAGCAGAACGGCCAGCACCGCCAGCATCGAAGGGAGAATCAGCAGATAGGGGACGCGGTTTCGTCTGAGGGTGGCGGTCACCATCCTCATGGCAGGGGCCGCCGGCGCGCCGCCACGGGTGTCGCGAGCACGTCGGCACAGCGACGGCTCGTGGCGGCGCGGGACTGTATCTTCGCCAGCGTTGTTACTTGTAGGCCTCTTGAATCACGGCCATCTCGGCGAGCATGTCGTCGACCGCCTGCTCGACCGTCTTTTCGCCCAGCAGCGTGACCGCCACCGCATCGAAGATCTTCTCGCGCAATTGGCCCCAGCCCGGGTGAGGCTCCTGTTTGATCACGCCCTGCTGCGCCTGCTGCATCATGTATGAGGCCCACGGGTCGGCGTGGAGGCGCGGATCATCGATCAGATCCAACCGGGCCGGAATGTAGCGCGACAGGGTGGTTCCTGGAATCGCGTTCTCCGGAATCTGCAGGTACTCGATGAACCGCCAGGCCGCCTCGGGATGTTTGCTCTTCGAGCTGATAGCGATGTGCCCGCCGCCTGCCATGGACATGCCGGTGGGTTTCAGCGGCAGGTTGATGAAGCCGATCTTGCCATCCAACGCGGGGTTCTGGCCGATGACGGTGCGCGCGTTGTACGGCGTCGTGGTCATCATCGCGATCTCCTCCTCGGCCATCAGCCGCAACAGGTCGGCGTACTGGTAGGCGGCGGATGGTTCCGGTCCACCGGGGGAGAACTCGGCCAGCGCGTTCATGTGGGCGATGGCGTTGATTACCTCCTGGCGGTACTGGGGCAGGAAGAATCCGCCCTCCTTGGTGGTGAGGTTCTCGCCAGTCTGCTGATACATCCAGATGAGGAACTGGTGCGAGCTCAGCCGGCCACCGTGGCTGCCCCATCCGAACTGGTCGATCTCGCCGTCGTTGTCCGTGTCGCGGGTGAGGGTCTCCGCCATCTGCAACAGCTCGTCCCAGTCCTCCGGGGGCTTGTCCGGGTCCAGGCCGGCTGCTTCGAACATCTCCCTGTTCACCATGATCGCCCACACGGTCATGATGCGCGGGACTCCCCAGCGTTCCCCATCGATGGTGATCTCGTTCACGTACGCCGGTGGCAGGGCGGACTTGTACGGCAGGCCCTCGAACTGGTCGGTGATGGCGAGGACCTCACCCATCACCTGATAGCTGGTCACACCGCCTTCCCAGATGTCCGGCGGCGAACCGATCTCGATGGCGCTGAGGTGCTTGGCTACGTATTCACCCCACGGGAAGCTCGTCACCTCCACGCGAATGCCGGTCTCGTCGTAGAACGAGTCCGCCAACTCCTGCAGCTTCTCCACGCCTTCAGTGGGATAGCCGCCGACCCAGTAGTTGAGCTCGATGTTCTCCTGGGCGGCTTCGCCGGCGGCTGCTGCGAAGGCAAGGGTTGGGATCAGCGCGAACAGGGCGACGGTCAGCGCCGCCAATGGGATTCTCTCTCTGTAAGTCAAGTCTCTACTCCTCGCGTGGTGACACGCTGGCGTGAGCCGCACGTGGCGCGCGACACCGCTTCACTCTCCTCTCGTCCAGTTACGATTCCGCGAACAGTGCGCGGGGCACGTCTGCGGTCCATGAGATGACCTCCTCGGTGGATGGGAACATGGCTTCGAACATCAGCTCGCCCGAATAGTCGACCTCAGCCAGGGCCGCGAACAGACTGCGCCAGCGCACGTGGCCGGTGAATGGCGCGTTATGGTCCCGCACGGCAACACGCTGGCCATCCACCACCACCTCTACCGCCTCGTCGCCGAAGTCATGCAGGTGGAGATGGCGCAAGTGGCTCGCGCACTGCGCGATGATGGGTCTGATCTGGTCCTCGTGGGTGAACAGGCTGACGCCGTCGCCGTCTGTTGCGTGGCCGATATCCAGCGCGAACCCGAAACGTGCAGACCCGATGCGGTCGCATAGCGGCAGGTAGTGGCTGGGGTGCTCGGACAGGTTCTCGTTGACGAGCGTGACCCCGCTGTCGCTGGTCTGCTCGAGCATCTCCACGATCGACCGCTCGGCGTGGTCGTTGGTCCCGAAGTGCCCGACGCATACGGCGGCGCCGAGTTCCGCCCCTTTGCGCACTGCATCCACCAGTGCCTCGACGGCGCCTTTCCGCACCGGCTCGTACTCGCTGTCGGTGGGCAGCACGGGGACGTGCATGGAGACGACGCGCACGCCATGACGGTCGCACGCACCACGTATCTCGTCGATCTGAGACTGGTCGTAGAAGTCGTAGAAGCTGCGCGGGCGAATGCCGCTGATCTCGATGCGCTTGATCCCCGATTCGGCGATCTCGGCTATCTCCCGCGCACCCAGCCGCCGATCGCGAGAGAACGCACAGGTCGAAATGCCAAGCCGCGCCGAGATCTCTTCTGCGTTCCACACGATTCCGATGTCGCGAGGTCGTTCACTCATCTCCACGTCAGGTGGCGGACCGTGCGTGTGCACAGCATCAAGGCAGGATGAGGATTGGGTGCGATATTGTCAAGTGTTCGAGTCCTCGACATCCTCGACGTCCTCGACCGGGCCGAGCAGGCGGGGCAGGAAGCCGGCCACCGTGAGCTGCCACAGGTGGTACATGATGAGGGGCAGCAGGGCCACGCCGAGCAGGTCCGGCATGGTGGCGAAGTAGGTGGTGAGCAGCGGCGCGCCCATGGCCAGGGTCTTCTGCGGCGCCACGAACAGGGCGGTGTAGGTGTTGGCCTTGTCGAGTTGCAGTGCGCGGGTGACCCCCCAGACCGCCCCCAGTAGCAGCAGGTGGGACAGCGCCAGGTAGCCGAACAGGGGCCACAGCCGCAGCAGCGAGGCGGCAAAGGTGGGGTCCAGCGCGGGCCGTGAAAACGAGAACCAGATGATCACCACGATGGAAGCGTTCATGAACACCGAGATTGCCTTGCGCAGGCGCTGCGCGAGTTCCCGCAGCCGCGCCCGCGCGAGCTGACCGAGCGCGAACGGCAGCAGCATCTTCAGCGCCAGCGCCGTGAGCACTCGCAGCAGCTCGTCGGCGGGCAGGGCGCGGCCGCTCTGCTGCAGCAGCAGCGACAGCAGCAGCGGCGACAGGAACACCCCCGCCACGTTGGCCAGGGAGGCATTGAAAATGGTGGCGACCACGTTGCCGCGCGCCGCCTGGGTGAACACGATGCAGCTCGACACGGTGGTGGGCAGCACCGCCAGCGCATAGATCCCGGCCAGCAGGCGCGGATCCCCGCCGCGCCACAGCAGCGCCGCGCTGGCGGCGAAGTAGAGCGGCACCGCGACGAAGATGAACGCCTGCAGGAACAGGTGCAGGCGGACATCGCGCAGGCCGGACGCGATCGCCTCGGTCGGCAGGCTCAGGCCGGACAGGAAGAACAGCACCACCACCAGCACGGTGGCGGTGGTTCCGTCCAGGCTCGCCGCGGTGCCGGCCCGCGGCGCCGCCAACCCCACCGCCACCGCGGCCAGCAGCCCGATGAGGAACCAGTTCTTGGCGAACCACGCGCCGACGCGCGCCGAGCCAGCCATCGCGGTGCATCATAGCGGCCGGACCTTTGCCACTCATAGCCCAACCCGGTAACGTCCAGGGCCATGCAGATTGGCTTCAACATGCTGCTCTGGACACCGTTCGTGACCGAGGAGCACTTCCCGTTGTTCGCACCCCTCAAGGAGACCGGCTACGACGGCGTCGAGCTGGAGATCTTCGACGGCACCCCCGAGCACTACGCGCGGGTGGCGCGCGAGTTGGACAACCATGGCCTGCGGCGCACCGGGGTGACCATCATCCCGGACCAGGAGCGCAACATCCTCAGCGACGACCCCGCCCGCCGCGCCGCCGGGGTGGATCATCTCAAGTGGGCGGTGGACTGCGCCGCGGCACTGGGGGCGGAGCTGCTGTGCGGTCCCTTTTATCAGCCGCTCGGCCAGTTCACCGGCACCGGACCGACCGCCGAGGAGCAGCGGCGCGCCGCGGACGCCCACCGGCAGGCCGCCGAGCACGCGGCCCAGGCGGGGATTCCGCTGGCGGTGGAGGCTTTGAACCGCTTCGAGTGCTACTTCCTCAACACGCTGGCCGACACCGCGGCCCACGTGAAGCGCGTCGACCACCCCAACTTCCACCTGATATACGACACCTTCCACGCCAACCTGGAGGAGAAGGACCCGGTGGGGGTGATCGCGCCGCACCTGCCGCTGATCAAGCACGTCCACGTATCGGAGAACGACCGCGGCACGCCGGGGCGCGGCCACGTGCCATGGGACGCGACCTTTCGCGCCCTGCGCCAGGGCGGCTACGACGCCTGGCTCACCATCGAGGCGTTCGGCCGCACGCTGCCGGAGCTGGCCGCCACCACCTGTGTGTGGCGCGACTTCTCGGCCAGCAACGAAGAGGTATACCAGGTCGGCTTCCGGACCATCCGCGACGGGTGGCGGCGCGCGGGAGAGCCCTGCTGAACCTGGGCTAAAGGAGCGTCTTGCGGTACAGCGCGCGTGCCAGGCGGACGATTTCCTCAGCCGCCGGCAGCCCGTCGCGCAGATGGGCGGGGATCGCCTGCGCACCGTTGCAGGCACCGCTCAAGGCGCCGGCCACCGCGGCGAACGTATCCACGTCGCCGCCGCAGGTGAGCGCCCGCCGCAGCGTGGCCTCGAACTCGCCGGGGGTGCGCAGGAACGCCTCCAGGGCCACCGCGGCGGTGACCGGCGCCTCGCTGGGCAGCCCCTGCCCGGCGCTGAACGGCGTCTCCGGCAGCTCCAGGAGCGTCGCGTAGGCGGCGTCGGCGGGCAACTCCAGCAGCCGGCGCACCCCGCCGAGCAGCCGGCCGGTGGGAGCGTGCACCGCGCCTGCCGACCGTTCCGCCAGCGCCAGCAGCTCGTCCGCCGCCGGCGCACCGCCGGCCGCCAGGTGGCGCACCACGTGGGCGATGGCCACGGCCGGTCCCACGGCGCGCGGGTCCTTGTGGGTGAGGTGACTCACCGCGATGGCATCGGCGTCGAGCTGTGTCTTGCGGCGCCAGTGCCACAGCCCCACCGGGGCGATCTTCATCACCGCACCGTTGGAGGGCAGATCGGTGGACGCCGCCTGCTGCCAGGGGACGCCGCGGGCCATGCGCTCCAGCGTCTCTCGGAACGCGCGCCCGTAGCCGTACAACTCGCCAGCGTGCCACATGCGCAGCAACCGGTGCGCCACGTCACCGGGATCGACCCGCCCGCGCGCCAGCAGCGACTCCACCAGCACCAGGGTCTGCTGGGTGTCGTCGGTGTACGCCCCGCCGGGACGCACCACCGCGCCGTCCGCGCGCCGGAGCTCCCGGTAGTGGCCCAGGAGTCGCTCCACCTCCAGGATGCGGCTACGTGGCCAGCCCTCGCAGAAGCTGCCCAGCGCATCCCCCACCGCGCCGCCGAGCAGCGCGCCCACGAAGCGATCCTCGCTCTCTACTTCACCACCGACAAAGCTCATCGCGGCGCCTCCAGCACGAGCGGCGGGCCGTCCGCCCCGAACGACATTTCCACCAGGTTGTCGCCGGGACCCCCGCGGTCGACCACCACGAAATCGGTCTCGCGGGTCATGGCGATCACCGGATGGTGCCACACGCCGCGCGCGTAATTCACGCCCTGGCGGCCGTCGGTCACGAAGGCGCGCACCGCCGCCGGCCGTGGCGTGGCGCCGGCCGGCGCCACCACGATCAGAAACGGCGCGGCGTCCAACGGGATGAACGCCTGCGAGCCGAGCGGGTGCTGTTCCAGGAGGCGGATGGTGAGCGGCAGCGCCAGCGGCCGCGCCCGGAACAGGTTGATCAGCGGGAATCCGCCGCCGGCCGCCACATCCACGCGCGCCAGGTCGTGGAAGCGCACGGTGGTGCCGTCGTTGATCACCCGCCGCTCCGCGCCCTCCGTCTCGATCACCTCGCCGAACGGCGCAAAATCGCGTTGGATGAGCGGGACCGGTGCGAGGCGGTGAGTCATCGTGCGACTATCCCGAAACCATGTCCAGCAGACGAACCAGGTGCAACCGTCTTCATGGTTGCGTACTACTCCTGCACCGGCGTGCCGAACAGGCGCAGCCGGGCCACGCCACCGTCCGGGACGATGTTGAGGTGGACGTGCGACACCGGCTGCGGGGCGTCGGCGGGAATCACGAAGGTGTGCTCGCGGTCGGCCTGCAGCGGCTGCTCGGGAAGCAGTATCGGCCAGAACATCGACTGCGCGATCACCGACTCCTGCAGCTTGCCGAAGTGCTCGGCGAGCAGCGCGCCCTGCAGTGAGCAGCGGTCGGGGAAGTTGCCCTTGAAGTGGCTGGTGTCCACCACCACCCGGTCGATGATGCCGGGACGCGCCAGCGCGATGATGCACCAGTCGTGGCCCGGTTCCCGGCGCCGGCGCGTCTCCCAGCCCTCGCCGGCGTCACGCGCCCGGTCGGGACGCAGGATGTTGGCTGGGTGGCCGTAGTGGGAGTTGTTCCACGCCACCGCCACCGCGCCGTTGCGCGCGCAGCCCAGGTCCACGGCTCCGCGCTCGGCCAGCGCCCCCCAGTCGGGGTCCGGGCGTCCGAACACGCGCAGGCGCGCCACACCGCCGTCCGGGAGCAGATTGAGACGGACGTGACTGACCACTCCGGCGCCGGCAACCTCGAACAGGTGATGCGAGTCGGGGCCGATCGGCGCCGGCGGCACCAGCGTGACCCACTCGGTGGCCGCATCGGGATCGCCCTTGCAGTAGCAGCCCTCCACCGACGCGGCGGGCGGAAAGTTGCCGGTGAAGTGGCTGGTGTCGATGTCCACCGAGAACACCTCGCCCGGGGTCGCCAGCCGCACCACGCAGTAGTCGTGTCCGCCGCGGCGCCGGCGCCGCGACTCCCAGCCGTCCATCCACTTGCCGTGATCGTCGTACTTGTCCGGCAGGAACACCGCGTCGTGCGATTGCAGCATCCGCGTCATCGGTCCGAAGAACTCGTCGCTGCACGAGATCGCCCGCGCGCCGAGCCGGGCGTCGGCCAAGTTGGTCGTGTAGCCCTGCCCGGGCTGGGTCGTGGCGCTGGAATCGACGCGGGCATCCGGCGCGGCGCCGCCCGCTGCGGTGGATTCAGTTGCCATGGGGATGATGTTGCCTCCAGTGGCGGGCGATGTCGATGCGCCGGCAGCACCACACCGCCTCGTGGGCGAGTACGTGGTCGAGGAACCGCGCCACGGCGGCGAAGCGTCCGGGGCGTCCGGCAAGGCGGCAGTGCAGCCCCACCGACATCATGCGCGGGGTATGCTCGCCCTCGGCGTACAGCACGTCGAACGCGTCGCGCAGGTAGGCGAAGAACTGGTCGCCGGAATTGAAGCCTTGCGGCGTCGCGAAGCGCATGTCGTTGGCGTCCAGGGTGTAGGGCACCACCAGGTGGGAGCGCCCGGCAACCTCGGTCCAGAACGGCAGGTCGTCGTTGTAGTCGTCGGCGTCGTACAGGAAGCCTCCCTCCTCCACCACCAGGCGGCGGGTGTTGGGCCCGGTGCGTCCCGTGTACCAACCCAGTGGCCGCTCCCCGGTGAGCTCCTGGATGATCTCGACCGCCCGCCGCAGGTGCTCCCGCTCCACCGCCTCCGGCACCTCCTGGTAGTCGATCCAGCGGTAGCCGTGGCTGCAGATCTCGAAACCGTTGGCCAGGGCGGCGTCGGCCACCGCCGGGTTGCGCTGCAGGGCCATCGCCACCGCGAACACCGTGACCGGCACCTGCCGCTCGCGGAACAGCTCGAACAGCCGCCACACGCCGACCCGGCTGCCATACTCGTAGATCGACTCCATGCTCATGTGGCGCTGACCGGGGAACGGGCGCGCCCCGACGATCTCCGAGAGGAACGCCTCCGAGGCCGCGTCGCCGTGCAGGATGCAGTTCTCACCGCCTTCCTCGTAGTTGATCACGAACTGTACGGCCACACGCGCGGCGCCGGGCCAGCGGGCGTGGGGCGGAGTGGGGCCGTAGCCCTGCAGATCCCTCGGGTAGGCGGCTTCCACGTCGCGAGCCGCGCTAACGCCCCAAGAGCGCCACCGGGGCGGCGCTTTTGGCCCATCCCGTCCGATCACTGGGAGGCAGTCGCAATTCGACAGCCTCCTAATGGCGGCCGAACAGAGCGAAGGCGAAGTTGGCGGCGGGCGGCGGCATGTCGCTGCGTCCCTGCAGGTAGCGCTGTGCCTGTTCGTCGGGCGGGACGCTGTCCAGCTCCGAGAAACCGGCGCGCGCCAGCTCGGCGGTCAACTCCTCGGGGGCGAACGTGGACCGCATCGGCTCGCCGCGCTTGGCCACGAACTGATCCACCTTGTCGGCGAACAACAGGCTCTGCTCCGGAATGAGCCGGCGCGGGTACTTGTAGTCGAGGACGATCCTGCTGCCGGATGCGGTCACCGCGGATACCCGCTCGAGGGTTTCCCGGATCGCCTCCTTGGTCAGGTAGTAGATGGTCCCCAGCCACGAGAAGAACGCAGGGGCGCTGCGGTCGTAGCCGGCTTCCATCAGCTTCTCGTCGAGCCGGTCGCTCTCGAAGTCCACGGGTACCAGCACCAGGTTGGCGGGAACGCTGCCGTTGATGGCGAGAAGCCGTTCGCGTTTCATCGCCTGCGAGGCGGGGTGATCCACCTCGTAGATGCGCAACTGGCCGGCGAGTTCCGCCTGGCGCAACGAGAAGGTGTCGAGTCCCGCTCCCAGGATCACGTATTGCGCGACCCCGCTGCCGACCGCCTCCTGCAGGCGGTCCTCGGCATAGCGGATGCGCAGGATGTTCTCGGTGTGTATCGGCCGGAACACGCGCAGCAGGCGGTGGACGATGAGCCGGTTCAGGAACCGGTTGGTTGCGACCAGGCGCCAGAACGGCGTGGTCATCTGCAGCGCGTAGTCGTCGGAAAAGATCGGTGGCCGGTCCCAGCGCAGATGACTGGCCCGAATCGCAGCTACCAGCACCGCCGTTCTGCTCGCCCGCAGATCGCGCCCGTCGCTCCGAGCTCCGCTCTGCTGCCCGTCGTCAGCCACCGCACGCGCACAGTATCGGGATCGGAATCGACACACAAGAGCAGCGAGTCGTCATCGCGGCCGACGCCACAATACCGGAATGCACCCATCATCGAGCGCGCGATTGCATCGGGCCGGTGGAATGCCGTACCGTGCCGGCATGGCTTCGGTACGCCCGCTCGGTCCGCAGGTCGAGGCGCCGGCCCCGGCGCCGGGAACGCCTCAGCCGGTGGACCCGGCGCCCGGCATCCAGCCGCCCACGGCGGCGGACTTCCCCGGCTGCAAGCCGGTGCGCCTGCCGCGCGAGGAACTCGACGCCTGCGAGATCCGGCTGGAATACTGGGACTCCGTCTCCGAGACCGCCTGGATCTGCGATCCGGTCAGCTCCTGGCACGAAGGCCCCGCGCATGGCTTGACCGCGTTGGCCGAGCGCATCGCCCAGGTGCGGGGTGGGGCGGTGGAGTGCTTCGGCAGCACCGACCTCACCGAGCGCGACGCGCACGGCGAGCCGCGCCTCATCATGCAGGCGGACCAGTCGGTGTACCTGCACCCGGCGCGCGCCCGGTTGCCGCGTCCGGTGCTGACGGTTGGCGAGCACGACTTCCCGGACGTGGTGCTGGAAGTGGACCACAGCACCGACGCGCGCCGGCGCAAGCTGGGGCAGTACGAGGCGTGGGGGTTCCCGGAAGTGTGGATCGAGGTGCCCGATGTGGGTGCGCCGAGCCGGCCGCGGAGCCGGCGCTCGGGGCTGACCATCCACCTGCTGGAGGATGGGGCGTATCGGGAGTCGGCGCAGAGCCGGGCGTTTCCCGGCTGGACGGCGGCGGAGATCCACGCGGCGCTGAACGAGGACACGCTTTCAGTGCCGACCAGCGCGGTACTGGAGCGGGTGGGAGCGGCGCTCGGGGAGCGGAAGGGCACCGGCCCGGACGACGACCCCCTGCTGGGCGCGCAGCGCCGCCGCAGCCGCGCGGAAGGTCATGCCGAAGGCCATGCGGAAGGCCGCGCCGAAGGCCATGCGGAAGAACGCATCCAGTTTGCACGAGCGCTGTTGGCGGCGCGCGGCATCGTGCTCGCGCCCGGATTCCCCGGCGTGCCCGGCTTCGCCGAACTGCCCCGCCACGCCATCGTCGCGGCCGCCACCGCCTGCGTCAGCGAGGCCGACTTCCGGAAGCGTCTGCACAGCCGGTAGCCGGCCAGGAGCCGCCTGCCGCCCTACCCGCCGCGCGCCATCATCGAGGCCGGATCCCCATCACCGGCTGGTTCGTGGTATTCTGATGCACCGTGTTGTCTCCCCGCCAGCCGCGTCGGGGTCATGGGTACCCCGAACTGAAGCCACTTCTGGACCTGTATCTGGGCAGGGTGCGCGACCGACTCGGGGAGAGCTTGTCGGCGGTAGCCCTCTATGGCTCGGTTGCCCGCGGACAGGCGCAGGCGGCGAGCGACGTGGACCTGTTCGTGGTCCATCGCGGCCGGCGTGCTGCCGTGTTCGAGGTATTCCTGCACGTCGCGCTGCATCTGCGGGAGCATCCGCTCGTATGTGAGTTGCAGGCGCGCAAGGTCCCGACCGAGCCGTATCCGGTGTTCCGTACCGAGACGGAGCTGGCCGATACCCCCTGGCTCCTGCTGGACATCTGCGACCACGGCATCATTCTGTTCGATCCGCGCCAGGTGCTGGCTCGCAAGCTGGCGAGTCTGCGGCTGCGGCTGCGCGAACTTGGCTCGCGCCGCGTGGAATTGGCCGACGGTTCGTGGTATTGGGACCTGAAGCCCGATATGCGCCCCGGCGAGGTCATTGCTCTGTAGCGACGCAGCAGTTGCCAATGGACAACGGAGAGCGCGGCCGCAGACTGATGGCTATGGCCGCCGAGTATCTGCAGGATATGGACGCAGCCACCGGCCGCAAGTCGTGGAACGCGGTAGTTCGCCGGGCGCAGGAAGTGGTCGAGCTGGCATTGAAGGGCGTGCTCAGCTACCTGGGGGTGGACTTTCCGAAAGTGCACGACCCGGCCGCCGTGTTCATCGCTACCTTGTCCGCCCGGGGCATGGCGTTGAGCGCGACGGAGGCGGAGGACGTCACCAACGTCTCGGCCACCCTGGCGCGCAAGCGGTCGCCAGCGTTCTATTTCGAGCAGATCGAAGACGAGTCGACGGCCCAGGAGGCGGCGGCCGATGCGCATCGCATCCACCGGATCTGCATGCGCCTTGTCGCCGCCATCGAGTCGGAACTCCCGGAACCGAATGAGCGCTCCCCCGAGGGAACGCAAGCCGACGGAGAGCCCGGAGAGTCCTCCGATGGTTGATAGCGCGCATCATCGATGGTAGCGGCGGCAAACAGTCTCCTGGCAAGCTGGTGCGCAATCCGCAGGCCGAGGCAGCACGATGAGTTCGATGAGATTTGAGGGCAAGGTCGCGCTGATAACCGGCGGCGGGTCCGGTATCGGCCGCGCCACGGCGGTGGCGTTTGCCCGCGACGGCGCGCGCGTGGCCCTGGCCGACGCCAACCTGGCGGGGGCCGAAGAGACGGCGCACCTGGTTGCGGCTGCCGGCGGGCAGGCCATGGCACTGCACACCGACGTCGCCGACCCGGCCGCGGTCGAGGCGATGGCGCAGGCAGTGGTCGACCGGTACGGCCGCATCGATTGTGCCTTCAACGCCGCCGGTGTGGGTGGCGAGGGCAAGACAGTCACCGAGCTGTCGTGGGAGCGCTGGCAGCGAACCATCGGCATCAATCTGAGCGGCGTGTTCCTTTGTATGCAGCAGGAGCTGCGCCACATGGTGGCCGCCGGGGGCGGTGCCATCTGCAACGTGGCCTCGATCTATGGCCTGACCGGCGGCGGCGCCGGCGGTGTCACGGGCGAACGGCAGCCGGCCTACAACGCCAGCAAGCATGGGGTGGTCGGCCTGACCAAATCAGCCGCCCTCGACTACGCCCAGGCCGGCGTCCGGATCAACGCCGTGTGCCCCGGCCACATCGAGACGCCGATGACGCACTACTACGCCGAGCACCCCGAGGCAAAGCGGCGCCTGCTGCGCAGGTATGCGGGCGGTCGCATGGGCCAACCCGATGAGGTCGCCGCCGCGGCGCTGTGGCTGTGTTCGGACGCCGCCTCGTTCGTTACGGGCACCACGATGGCGGTTGACGGCGGCTTTCTGGCTCAGTAGCAGGCGCAATCGGGCATTTCAGCGCTGCCTGGATATGTGGTTTCATCCGGGCGACATCCACCGGCCCCTCGGCGCGGGTGTGACTGCGTTGCCGTTCGCCGACCTGTAGTCCGGGCGGGCCGTAGCCCCTCAGTGATCACTTGAGATTCTGCACCTGCATGCCGTTGTGCACGTGGATACCCGACTTTTACTCGATCCAGGCGGAGCCATCGACCAGGATCACGGTTGGCGACGCAACTGCGCAAGCGCCTCCTGGTCCAGCTCAAGGTCCAACCGCCCCGCGCGGCTCAGCGCCGCGTTGCGCCTCCAGGCCTTGACCGCCTCCCGAAGAGCCAACTCGATCGTTTCTCGCTTCGTGGACGTACGCAGCGCTTGCCGGGCCTCTTCGATCAGGTGGTTGTCAATCGTAACAGTTATGCGCCCCATCGGCATCATCAAGACATACACCAGCGATCTACGCCAACACAGACCCCTGCTGCGCTCCCGTACGCGGCGGATCTCGGCCGCGATCGCGTCGTTGTTCTTCCGGCGCGTCAGAGGCGGCCGACGCTGCCGCACAGCCGGGGGTCGAGCAGGTCGCGCAGCGCGTCGCCGAACATGTTGATGCTTGTGCGGCCTTGAACGCTTCGCCGTTAGCCATCATATTGGAAAGAGGGATGCCGAACGTTCCGGCCAGCCACCCAGGAACCGGCAACCCATAGCGGAGCAATGGCTCAAGTAAGATTGGAACTACCGGACGCGGTTTGTGCCCTGCTGCAGTGTGCGCCCGGAACCCTTGACAAGGAGCTGCGACTGGCTGCTGCCGTCCAGTGGTATCAGCAGGGGCGCATATCGCAAGAGTGGGCGGCCCGGATCGCGGGAATGGATCGCACGGATTTCATCCTGACACTTTCGCAAATGGGAGAGGACTCATTTCAGGTAGATTTCGACGACTTGGACCGCGAACTCACCCGTGGCTGATCGGGCAATAATCAGCGCGTCACCCCTGATCTTTTTTTCGCGCAGCAATCATTTGCAACTGCTTCGGACGTTCGCCGACGAGTTCTGGGTACCTGAACCGGTCGCGAACGAGGTTCTCCGCCGGGGCACGCGGGATGTCAGTGCTCGTGCCATCCATGACTCAGAGTGGCTGACCGTCCATCCGGCGGCCACGATTCCCGCGGCCATCGCTGCGTGGCGGTTGGGAGCCGGCGAAGCGAGCGTTCTGGCGCTGGCCGTCGAACATCCGGGAACCGAGGCGATAGTTGACGATCTGGCCGGCAGACGGTGTGCCGCCAGCCTGAATATCCCGGTTCGCGGAACCCTGGGAATCGTACTCGTCGCCAAGCGACGAGGGCTCATCCCGAAAGCTCGGCCCGTCATCGAGGAAATGGTGATCGCTGGTCTTCATCTCTCGCGACAGGTGATGGATGAAGCTCTACGGCGAGTGGACGAATAGGTATGGCTGCCGGCGGCGGTCAGAGGCGGCCGACGCTGCCGCGCAGCCTCGGGTCGAGCAGGTCGCGCAGCGCGTCGCCGAACATGTTGATGCTGTAGACCACGATGGTCAGGCACAGGCCCGGCCAGATCGCCAGCCGCGGCGCCATCTCCATGTACTGGCGCCCTTCCCGGCTCAGCATCCCGCCCCAGCTCGGCACCCCGGGCGGCAGACCGAACCCCAGAAAGCTCAAGGACGCCTCTGCCACGATGATGCCACCGATGGTGATCGAGAAGATCACGATGATGGGCGCCATGATGTTGGGCAGCACGTGCCGCCGCAGGGTCCCGGAGATGCCCTCGCCAATCGCCTGCGCGGCCTGGAAGTAGTCGTTCTCCTTGATCCCGATCACCGCGCCGCGCACCACCCGCGAGTTGGTGATGCCGGACGATACCCCCAGAATCACGATTATCTGCAGCAGACCCTGTCCCGCGATGGACATGATCGTCAGCAACAGCAACAGACCCGGGAACGACATCCAGGCATCGACGAACCGCTGCACCAAGAGGTCCAGTTTGCCGCCGATGAACCCGGCGGTGCCGCCGATCAGCACCGCGACCACCACGTGCAGCGTGGTCGCCGCCAGGCCGACGAACAGCGAGATGCGCGCCCCGAAGATGAGCCGGCTCAGGAAGTCGCGTCCGAGCTGGTCGGTGCCCAGCGGATACTCGCCCGATGGCCCTTGCAGCCGGTCGGCCAGCGTCATCTGGTTGGGATCGTGCCCCGCCAGGGACGATGCGAAGATGCTGACCAGCACCAGCGCCAGCAACACCACCCCCCCGAACGCACCCAGGGGCTGCTCCTTGATGAACCGTCGCGGCCACCCGCCCAAAAAAAACCGGCGCTCCACGCGCTTGGTCGCGGCGGCTGTCCGTTCGGCTGCTCGCTCTTCCGTCACTCGTTCACCCACCGGTGCCATCAGCGGTACCGGACCCGCGGATCCAGGACGGCGTAGATCAGGTCGACCACCAGGTTGATTGCCATCACCGCGGCCGCGAACGTCAGGTTTATGCCGGACACCACCGGGTAGTCGCGGTCGGTGAGGGCATCGAGCATGAGGCGACCGAGCCCCGGCAGGCCGAAGATGCTCTCCATGATTACCGAGCCGCCGATCAGGATCGGCATCTGCAGGCCGATCAGCGTCACGACCGGGATCAGCGCATTCTTTATGGCGTGTCTGACGATCACGACCCGCTCCTTGAGCCCCTTCGACCAGGCGGTCCTGACGTAGTCCTGCCGGAGCACCTCCAGCATCATGGTGCGCGTCATCCGCATGGTGGCCGCGGCCAGGTAGGTCCCCAGAATCAGGCCGGGCACGATGAACACGCCGATGCTGCCCAGCGGGTCGTCGCGGAACCGCACGATGGTCAACGGCGGCGACCAGGCCCACCAGATGGCGGGAAAGGTCAGGACCAAGGTTGCCAGCCAGAAGTTGGGGGTCGCCAGGCCGATGATGGCGACCGATCGCCCGACGTAGTCGGCGGCCGTATTGCGGCGCATCGCCGAGTAGATGCCGACCGGCAGCCCGATCAGCAGCCCGATCACGATCGCCAACACTCCCAGCTCAAGAGTTGCCGGCAACCTGGCGAGTATCTTCTCCTCGACCCGCCAGGAGCCCAGGAGGGAGTTGCCCAACGTGCCGTGCAGGAAGATGTCCCCCAGCCAGCGTCCATACTGCACGTAGATCGGCCGGTCGAGCCCCAATATCCGCTGGAACGCGGCATGGTCGATATCACCACCACCCATCCATTGCATTTGAGCCATCAGCGCATCCACCGCATCGCCGGGTATGAAGCGCACCGACAGGAATACCAGCATCGACAGCAGCAGGAAGGTGGGTATCAGCAGCAGAATGCGGCGGATGACATACGCTCTCATATCGTCGTGATAAATGGGCGCCGGGAAGCTCGAGGCTCCCGGCGCCCTTCTCTGCAGGCGGAACGAGCGATAAAACGCCTAGAAGCCCATCTCCCGCTTCAGATCCTGGTCGATCCAGACCCGAGTCATAACGGTAGAATAGTGGCCATTCTTGGACAGACTGACCTCACCGTTGTAACCCTTGACCCACGGCTGCGCGACGTTGAACTGTGGGCTCAGTGGACCGGTAAGCGTCCACTGCAGTTCCAGCAGGCGCAGATTGACCGCCTTTGCCCACCGATTGGACTCCTCGAGCGTGGCAGCCGTGCTGGCGCGTTCCCAGGATTCATCAACCTCCGCGTCGCTCCCATTGGCCCCGTTCCAAATATGTCCCGTGGTGAATCTCGCAATGCCATTCCGCGGTTCATACGTGATAGCCGAGACCGACATGAGCATCCCGTCCGACGTATTGTCTCTCGTTAGCGCAGTGGATTGCGTAGCGTCCACCGTATGGATGGCGACTTCCACGCCAATCTCACGCCAGTAGTTGGCGATCAGTTCCGCGTAGCTCATATCGGCGCGAATATCGTAGTCCAAACGGGTCTCGAAGCCATCGGGATAGCCCGCCTCGGCCAGAAGCTGCTTCGCCCCTTCCGGGTCATACCGGTAGTATGGCTTGATCTCTTCGGGCCACTCTTCGAATGGCGTGCCGACGCCCATCTTGGAATTTGCCATCACTCCGTTCGGAGTCGGATTGCCGAAACCGCTGAAGAAAGTCTCGTTGATCGTCTCCAGATCCAGCGCCATCTGCATCGCCCGGCGCACGCGGACGTCGTTGAAGGGCGGGTTCTGCACGTTGTTGAAGATGAACCCGGTGCCGGCCCGAAACTCGAAGTTCCACATGTTGATCTCGGGATTCCTCTCCTGCAGGCTCTTCAACTGATCGATCGACCTGATTTGAGAGTCGCCGGCAGTACCCAGCACATCGATCTTGCCCGAGCGCAGCGCCGCCAGCCGCGCCGCCATATTGGGCAGGATGACGGCGTTGATCTCATCGACGTAGGGCAAGCGGTTCTGCGGAAACTTCTCATCGAACCCCCAGTAGTCGGAAACCCTGGTCCATTTCATGGAGGCGCCTTCGACCACGTCCGCGAGTTCCATCGGTCCCGTGCCAACCAGGTTCCGCCAATCCGTGATGTCGCCGTGTTCCCTGATCACCTCCGGCGGGTAGACCCAGGAAACCCACTCGTCAAAAACCCTGGGCAGGGCTTCGACGTCCGGCCTCGACAGCTTGAAGACGACCGTGCGGTCGTCGGTGGCCGTGACCGATTCCAGGAATTCCTCTACCCCACCGGCCACGGTGCTGGCTTCGGTGAAGCCGCTGCCCAGCCCATAGAGCCGGTGGTAGTTGAATTCGACGTCGCTGGCGGTCAGCTCCCGACCGTTCATCGGCGCCTTGTCGTGCCAGTGAACGCCGGAGCGGATGTGGGCGATGATCGTGGTCGCGTCGGGCGTCTCCCAGCGTTCCGCCAGCGCCCCGGTGAACACGGACCAGGGCAGGTCGTAGGTCCGCAGGTCGTTTACGCTCCGGTCGTACGCCCAATCCACGATGACCAGCTTCTCGACCACCTCGCTGACGTAGTGGGTGGCCCAGCCGCCGATGAACCAGGCATCCGTATGCTCGCCATAGTTGGGCCGGCCATAGGTGACGCTCCCGCCGTACTGCGGCGCCTCCACCATCTCGCCGGTGGATGGGTCGAGCACCATCTCTTTTTCCATCGCCGCGGCCGGCTCCTCGTCTGCCGCAGCCGCCCAGAGGCCGGTTGCGGCCAAGCTGAGCACGAGCACAAACACCAAGGTGTGTGCACCTCTTGAAAGAGTCATATCGATCTCTCCTCCATAGTCCGATGTTGAGAGTTCTGCCGGCGAGTTGCCCTTCGCTGCCACTCTCGCGCCCGCAACGCAGGCGGCCAGACAGAGAGGGCAATCTCTGGTGGTCACGCGCGCGGCATGAGCGTCACGAACTCAGGCCGCGCGCGTGGTGCGGTTCTTTGAGTATCAGCTTGCAGCTCCCTGTTGCACGGATTTGCGGAGTTCGACGCCGAGCGCGAGGCCGCGAGGCCGCGCGCTCGGCGCGCGCAGTGTGGCGGTTGTCCCGGTAGTTCACGGAGTGGGCTGGTAAGTGACGGAGTGCTGCCGCAGGCGCAGGGCGGGCGTACACGGAGGTGCGGCGCACGCCGCCCGGTTGGCCGAAGCGGTTAGTTATTTCTCGGGTGAATGGAGAGTCAGGTGTTGTGCCCGCCCCGGGGGGGACTCCTCACCATTTGTCAAGGCGAGTTTTCGGTCGCTGGAGCATGAGGGCAGGTACCTTGCGGCCACCCGGAGGGATTAGATAAAACGGCGGCGGTAAAGGGGGAGGGGTGCGGGGAGGGGGTGTCGTGGCGCTGTGGATATGTGGATAAGTCCGAGGCGTCGCCGAGTGGTCAGTGGCTGCGTATTCCGGTGACAAGCCACCCATTCCGGGAAAGAGCCACCGGGGAGTGGTCCGATCCTGTGACAGTGAGTACAGCGGGGTGGCCTTTTTGAATCAATCTGACGGTGCGTGCAAAGGGAGTTCGGAGCGGGTAACGGCGTTCCGGCCAGAGTGTCCCTGGGTGGCCTGTTCGGGGGTGCCTGGGTACACCAACTTGGCTGAGGAAACTGCATCGACGGTGCTCGGATCTGCGTAAGCGACGCCGTGATGTGCCGGAGGGTGCCACGTCGTCGACGGAGCGCCGGTGTCGGATTGTTGTTCGAGGTTCCGGGAGCAGGCGTGGCGAATCGCGCGGGGCCAGCGGTGCGGGTATAGCGCTGGGAACGGCGTTGACGGGCACTATTCTGATTTTCGGGGGTACTTGAGGTACCCCCGCAGGTTTGGAAGGGCCTCTGAGGGCCGCTGAGCGGCCGACTCTGACGCCGAGCGGCCCGCTGACGGCCAGGCGGCGGTGCCTGACGACCGTGGAGCGGGCCGAATGCCGAGATCGTGGGCGCGATGGTGCGCATGCCGCCGCCGCTGCCGCGACCTCGACCGGTGGTCCGGCGGCCGGCAGCGGCAGTCGGCTCGGAACAGCAACCCGACGACTGCACGCAGGTTGCCTCGAGTGCAGTCCATGCGGACGCCGGAGCGGCGGACCGCGCGCGGTCGGCGACGCTGAGAAAGGGCGTTTGACGGGCACTATTCTGATTTCCGGGGGTACCCTGGAGTACCCCCGCGGGTTCGGAAGGCCCTCTGAGGGCCGCTGAGCGGCCGACTCTGACGCCGAGCGGCCCGCTGGCGGTCAGGCGGCGTCGCCTGACGACCGTGGAGGAATACGAATGCCCGAGGTCGCGGGCGCGACGGTGCGCATGCCGCCGCCGCTGGCGCGAACTCGACCGGTGGTCCGGCGGCCGGCAGCGGCAGTCGGCTCGGAACAGCAACCCGACGACTGCACGCGGGTTGCCTCGAGTGCAGTCCATGCGGACGCCGGAGCGGCGGACCGCGCGCAGTCGGCGACGCTGAGAAAGGCGTTTGACGGGCACTATTCTGATTTCCGGGGGTACCCTGGAGTACCCCCGCGGGTTCGGAAGGCCCTCTGAGAGCCGCTGAGAGACCGACTCTGACGCCGAGGGGTCTGCTGACGGCCAGGCAGCGGTGCCTGACGGCCATGGAGGGGTCCGAATGCCGAGATCGCCGGCGCGACGGTGCGCATGCCGCCGCCGCCGCGAACTCGTGGTGGCAACCCCGGAGCGCCGCGCGTAGCAGTAACGCGCCCGCCGCGCTCGGGGCGCCGGGCGGGGCGCTAGCCCAGCCGCTCGGTTGTATCCCGGTGGGCACGCTCGGCATACAGCTTGCGCACCGAATTTCCTTCCAGGTTGATGCGGTGGGCGCCGTGCACGATGCGATCACAGATCGCGTCGGCGATGGTGGGCTCGCCGATCACCTCATGCCAGGACGACACCGGCAGCTGCCAGACCATCAGGGTCGAGGCTCGACCGTGGCGATCTTCGAGCATCTCCAGCCGCCACAGCCGCGCCAGTGCATCCAGCGGCTCCAGGGCAAAGTCGTCGATTAGATGATGATCAGTGCCTGCTTGCTGATCTTCTCCAGTTCGCGCACGTAGCTGCCGTCAGCCTTGGCCAGACGCAGTTGCCCGAACAGCCGCGAGGACGCATGGTAGCCGACCCGGAACCCGCGCAGACACGCCTGATGGCCCAGCGCGGAGGCGAGGAAGCTCTTCCCGGAACCGCATTTGCCGGTGATGATCAGGTCCTGGTGGTGCTGCACCCAGCGGCAGTCGGCCAGGCGCAGCAACTGGTTCTGGTCCAGGTTGCGGCGCAGCGAGAAGTCTACCTCCTCGATGGCGGCCGGGTAGCGAAAGCGGGCCGCCTTCAGCAGCCGCCGCAGCCGCCGCGCATGGCTCCCACTCGGCATCCACCAAGTGGGCCAGCAACTCGTCGGCGCTGCACTGGCCTGGGTCTCCAGGCTGGTGCGCAGCGCCCGCGCCATGCCGTGCAGGCGCATCTGGTCGAGTTGGTCGAGGGTGGCCTGGTTATTGGTCATCGTCGCGATAGCCCTCCGAGGACCAAGTCTCGGCGTATCCGGTGGTGGCAGGCTACCGGATCGAACCCGTTGTTCGCGCTATCACAGTCTCATCTGACCTGCCCCTCGATCAGGCGGCTGTCGAGCGGCTAACCCGGTGCTCGGGATCATACGGCGTTCGATTACGCAACATCGCGCAGGCCACCTTCAGCAGCCGGTCCGAGACGGTTCGCAGGGCGCGGGCATGGCGCTGGCCGCGCCCGCGCAGCTCGGCATACCGCTCCCGACTCGCCGCATCGTGCTGGATCGCCACCCGCGCCCAGTGATACATCGCTTCCCGCAGCCGCTTGTTGCACGCACGTCGCATCATCACCACGCAGCTCTTCCCCGACCGCCAAGTCACCGGCGCCACTCCGGTCAGGATGCGCAACGTGTGATAGTCTCGTGCTGCCAGGGCCTGCGTGGCCTCTGCGAGCAGCGTGGCGAGCACGATCCGACCGATTCCGGGCATGGAGCGTAGGATGGACACGTCACGCTGCTCTTCTGGTTCTGCCGAGTCGTCGTTGGCCACGATTTCGGCGACTAATTCGTCCAGACGAGCGTGCGCCTGGTCGATCAGCTCGGTCACCGGTCGCAGCCGCACTATGACGCTCTCGATGTGCGCCTTCGCCGCCGCTGTCGTGCCGCGGCTTACCTGCAGCGGCTGCTGCCGCAGGATGTGCAGCACTCCGGCAGCATTGTGGCGTCGGATGCGGTTTCTCTTCAGGATCGCCGCGATCGACGCCTTGCGGATCCGCGCTGCCTCCGCCGGCGTCGGTGCCTTCTCCCACAGCTCCAGGAACCAGGCGGCACCGAGATCACCGCCCAACTCCAGCATCTGCGGATAGTAGCGGCGCAGTTGCTCGCGCATGCGATTGATCAGCCGGTTGCGTTCCTGCTTCAACTCCTCCCTCATGCGCGACCATTCCCGCAACTCGATCACCTCCGCTGCCTCCACCTGCAACTGGCGAAAACTACGCCGATCGGTGCGCAGCGAGTCTGCCAACACCCGCGCGTCGCGGCGGTCGTCCTTGGCCCCGGCCGCCGTAAACCGGTCGCGAAATCGATCCAGCTGCTTGGGATTGATCGCGTACACCTGCACCTCGCGCTGCAGCAGCATCTCCACCACCGCTCCATGCGGCATTTCGATCGCCGCGTGCACGCTCGCCAAGTGCCCGCCGGACAGCTCTTCCAACCATGCGCACAGGTCGGCGATGCCGGCGCCGCTGTGCGCCACCTGGCGCTCCCCGATTACCTTGCCGTCTCCTTCGAGCACGCACACCTGATGCTGTTCGGTCGCCCAATCGACTCCCACGAACACTGTTCGTCGCCTGCCATACTACCCCCGAGAATCGTCTGTAGCTCGGCTGCCACGATGTCGTTTCCGCCCCTGTACTGGTGCTCCCGGCCTCCGGTGCTCCTGCAACCTCACGCCTTGGCACTACTCCTCACTGGGTATCCATCGCGGCTCTCCCACCGGGGCACACGTCCCCCCCCCAGGTGCTCGCTGGCGCTCGGGGGGCCAAGGTGCTCCCGGCAGGTTGCCTTGCCCGCCCGGGATTCTAGCAGTCCCCGACGAACTATCGAACTATCTACTGTTTAAAAGGGTACAGGGGGGGTAGAACGCACCGGTTGCGCGGTCTTCAACCGGCAGCCGCGCTGACGGGATCCTCAATCGGTGCACATGCGCTCCCAATCCCACGTCGGCAAAGTGTCACACACGTACGGCCACCTGTCAAACCTGTCAATGAACAGTAGTCGGTGGTCTATTGCATTCGGAGCACCTTGATGACGCGGTCGCGTTCAAGGACTTGGTACACGAGGCGGTGCTGGATGTTGATCCGGCGCGAATTCGCTCCGGTCAGATCGCCAATCAGTTTCTCGAACGGTGGCGGGTTGCAGCCGGGAACGGTTCCCGACGGCCGCGGCGCTGGGCAGTCCCCTACCAGGTGACGTAGTGCGGCGACGGGCCGAGTCGCTGGAGGTGCAGGGGCAGCAGCTCGTTCGGCAGCCCGTGGATCCGGTCTGCGGCGGCGATCCTGGTGCAGATCACGCTGTTGCGGTACTTGCGCGCCTGCTTCAGATCAGTCGAGCGGACCTGGCTGGTCGGCAGAATGCGCCCATGGACCTCCATGTCGTTGATCGCGGTGAGGTACCCCCCATGCACCAGGTAGCGGTCGAACGCTTCGATCAAGGCCGCGGCGTCGCCACGTGAGTCGGCGATGCCCTTGAGATCGAGGTACTCCGCGAACGACAGCGGGTAGAGGTGAAAGTCGACGCGCGGTGCCCGATCTCGGCGTCCCGGGAGACGGGTGCGCGCTTCCCGGATAATGACGGAATCGGAGCCGGTCAGAACCAGAACCACGTCGTCGAGCAACCCCGCGTCCGCGAGGAACTTGACACCGCGGTCCCAGTCGCGGATGTAGGTGACCGCGTCCACGATCAGGTAGGCCGGCAGCGCCGGTGACCGGTCCGGGGCAACCCGCGTGAGCAGCGAAACCAGCGCGTGGTGGTCGTCGATAAGCTCCCCGGTCAGATAGAGAATGCGCTGTGGCTGCACGCCTGCGTGCAACAGGTCGGCCATCCACTGCTTGAGGACCGTCGACTTGCCCACCCGACGACCACCGGTGATCGAGTACACCCCCGGCTGATCAACGGGGAGGTGTGCCAGGATGGGGTAGCGGTAGGCGATGGGCAGCCGTTGCAGTTCCCGGAGTTGCGGATCCATGGTGCGGAACAACGCCGGATCGTCGAGATGCAGGTTGTGAGGGGCAAAGCGCGGGTCGACCACTGTGATTTCAGATAATTATCCTCCATGGGCAATCTACCCTACGGCAGCATACTTTACGTCGGCCGCCTTTTCTTGCGGCCACGGCAAGAACCCGCAGGTCAAGCCGGTGTACGTGGCGAGTATCCGCTCGTTGCTCGCGTCCCATGCGGATGACTTGCAGAAACTGCCGGGAGGTCAGAAGTGATGAAGAGGCTCAACCCGTATGCGTACAACATCACGGTGCGGGAGTGCGTGTTCGAAGGCCAACCATTGTTCGAGGCTCGCGTCAAGGAGCTGCCGGACGTTCGGGAATATGCGGAGTCCGCACAGGAAGCCTACGATCTGACCATCGACACCATCGAGACGGCAGCCGGGATGTTTGCCGAGACCGGCCGGCCGTTCCCGCCCCCGACCAGCCCGCAGGATGAGTTCAGCGGCCGCGTTACGCTGCGCATTCCCAGAAGCCTGCATCGTGCGCTGGCGAGCGCGGCCGAAGACGAGGGTGTGAGCCTCAACCAACACCTCGTCACGGCCCTGACCCGCCTACACGCGAGTGCTGGCGCCAAGCGGCACGGATAGGGAGCCGCCACGCCGGCGAAGATCGCCGTCGCTGGCCGATGCGGCGCAGGCCGATGCCGTGCGGAACGCCACACCTCGCTACGGATCGCGAGCGCAGGTTGGTCTCGATACCGCTGGAGTGAAGCTGCTCTTGGATCAGAACCTGGCGCCTCGCCTGGTCGGCAAGCTCAAGCATCTCGCGCTTCGCTGAGTGCCCGAGCCGGAATAGCGCCGGCAGCCGGCTCAGTTTCCTTGACAGCGCCCAGCCAGCCAGCCGCAATCCGGTCAGCGGTCAGAGGCGGCCGACGCTGCCGCGCAGGCGGGGGTCGAGCAGGTCGCGCAGCGCGTCGCCGAACATGTTGATGCTGTAGACCACGATGGTCAGGCACAGGCCCGGCCAGATCGCCAGTCGCGGCGCCATCTCCATGTACTGGCGGCCTTCCCGGCTCAGCATACCGCCCCAGCTCGGTACCCCGGGCGGGAGGCCGAACCCCAAGAAGCTCAAGGACGCCTCCGCCACGATGATGCTGCCGATGGTGATCGAGAAGATCACGATGATCGGCGCCATGATGTTGGGCAGCACGTGCCGCAGCAGGGTCCGTGTGGTGCGTTCGCCGATCGCCTCGGCCGCCCGAAAGTAGTCGTTCTCCTTGATGCCGATCACCGCGCCGCGCACCACCCGCGAATTGCTGAT
Organism: Spirochaetia bacterium; assembly: GCA_965203905.1. Lineage (GTDB taxonomy): Bacteria > Spirochaetota > Spirochaetia > SZUA-6 > Bin103 > Bin103. The sequence continues at coordinate 2,317,680 of CBDBDQ010000005.1, forward strand.
GCCGGACGATACCCCCAGAATCACGATGATCTGCAGCAGCCCCTGCCCCGCGATCGACATGATGGTCAGCAACAGCAGCAGCCCCGGGAACGACATCCAGGCATCGACGAATCGCTGCACCAGCAGATCCAGCTTGCCGCCGATGAACCCCGCGCTGCCGCCGATCAGCACCGCAACCACCACGTGCAGCGTGGTCGCTGCCAGGCCGACGAACAGCGAGATGCGCGCCCCGTAGATCAGCCGGCTCAGGAAGTCCCGCCCGAGTTGATCGGTGCCCAGCGGATACTCGCCCGACGGGCCCTGCAGCCGGTCGGCCAGCGTCATCTGGTTGGGATCGTGCCCCGCCAGGGACGATGCGAAGATGCTGACCAGGACCAGCACCAGCAGCACCACGCCACCGAACGCACCCAGGGGCTGCTCCTTGATGAATCGTCGCGGCAACCCGCCCAGGAACAACCGGCGCCCCGGTCGCTTCGGCGCCGCGGCGGCTGCCCGTTCCGCGGCTCGTTCGTCCGTCACCCGTTCGGCCATCAGCGATACCTGACCCGCGGATCCAGAACGGCATAGAACAGGTCGACAATCAGGTTGATTGCCATCACCGAGGCCGCGAACGTCAGGTTTACGCCGGAGACCACTGGGTAGTCCCGGTCGGTGAGCGCGTCCAGCATGAGGCGACCGAGCCCCGGCAGGCTGAAGATGCTCTCCATGATCACCGAGCCGCCGATCAGCATCGGCATCTGCAGGCCGATCAGGGTGACCACCGGGATCAGGGCGTTCTTGATCGCGTGCCTGACGATTACGACCCGCTCTTGCAGGCCCTTGGACCAGGCGGTCCTGACGTAGTCCTGCCTGAGCACCTCCAGCATCATGGTGCGCGTCATCCGCATTGTGGCTGCCGCCAGGTAGGTGCCGAGAATCAGGCCGGGCACGATGAACACGCCGACACTGCCCAGCGGGTCGTCACGGAATCGCACGATCGTCAACGGCGGCGACCAGGCCCACCAGATGGCGGGAAAGGTCAGGATCAACGTCGCCAGCCAGAAGTTGGGGGTCGCCAGGCCGATGATGGCGACCGATCGCCCGACGTAGTCGGCGGCCGTATTGCGACGCATCGCCGAGTAGATGCCGACCGGCAGCCCGATCAGCAGCCCGATCACGATCGCCATCACTCCCAGCTCGAGGGTTGCCGGCAACCTGCCTAGTATCTTCTCCTCGACCCGCCAGTCGCCCAGGAGGGAATTGCCCAGTGTGCCGCGCAGGAAGATATCCCCCAGCCAGCGTCCATACTGCACGTACACCGGCTGGTCCAATCCCAACATCCGCTCGACCGCTTCACGGTCTATGTCGCCGGTCACGTACTGCATCTTCCCCGCCAGCGCATCTACGGCATCGCCCGGCAGGAAACGCACCGACAGGAATACCAGCATCGACAACAGCAGGAAGGTGGGTATCAGCAGCAGAACGCGGCGGATGACATACGCTCTCATATCGTCGTGGAAAATGGGGCACCGGGAACCGCGAGGCTCCCGGTGCCTTCTCTGCAGGCAGAACGAGCGCGGAAGAGCTTAGAAGCCCATCTCCCGCTTCAGATCCTGGTCGACCCAGACGCGGGTCAAGAGCGTAGAGAAATTGCCTTCTCCGATTCGGATCTCGCCGTTATAGCCCTTGATCCAAGGCTGGGCGACGTTGAACTGCGCGCCTACCGGACCGGTGATAATCCAGTGCTGTTCTGCGATGCGCATATTCGCCGCCTTGAGCAACCGATTCTGCTCTTCAATAGTGGGAGCCGCGTTGGCGGCATTCCAGAGAGCGTCATATTCCGAATCGTCATGTGCGACCGGGTTCCAGATGGACTCGGTGGTGAAGGAACGCGATTGACCGATCGCGTCATACGTGAGACCTGATGTCCAGGCGACCAATCCGTCTGAACTATTCTCATGCAAGAACACCGTGTGTTGCGTACCGTCGATAGGCTGGATCTCGACTTCCACGCCAATCTCACGCCAGTAGTTCGCAGCCAGCTCCGCGTAGTTGAGATCGAACCGATTCAGGTAGTCCAGACGGGTCGTGAAGCCATCGGGATAGCCTGCTTCAGCCAGCAGTTGCTTCGCCCCTTCCGGGTCATACCGGTAGTATGGCTTGATCTCTTCAGGCCACTCTTCGAATGGCGTGCCAATCCCCAGCTTGGCATTGTTCAAGAACGCCTGCGGCGTCGGATCGGCCATACCGCTGAAGAAGGTCGCACTGATCGTCTCCAGATCCAGCGCCATCTGCATGGCCCGTCGCACGCGGATGTCATTGAATGGCGGTTTGTTAATATTGTTGGGCGCAAATGCGTGTTCGCTGCGGAACTCGTAGGTCCACGTATTGATCTCGGGATTGGTCTGGTGCAGGCTCTTTACCTGATCGATAGACCTCAATTGAGAGTCGCCGACGGTCCCCAGCACATCCACCTTCCCCGACCGCAGCGCGGCCAGACGCGCCGCAGGATCCGTCATGATGAGGGCGTTTATCTCGTCGACGTAGGGCAAGCGGTTGTGCGGGAACTTCTCATCGAACCCCCAGTAGTCGGGAGCCCGGGTCCACTTCAGAGAGGCGCCTTCGACCACGTCCGTCAGCTCCATCGGCCCCGTGCCGACCAGGTTCCTCCAGTCCTTGATGTCGCCGTGTTCCTGGATGACCTCCGGAGGGTAGATCACGGATGTCCACCAGTCGAAGATTTTCTGCAGGGCGTTAACGTCCGGGTTCGTCAGCTTGAAGACAACCGTGCTAGCGTCGGTCGCCGTCACGGACTCAACGATTTTTTCGATCCCAGCGGCGCCGGTGCCGGCTTCGGTGAAGCCGCTGCCCAGCCCATAGATACGATGAAAGTTGAACTCGACATCGCTGGCGGTCAGCTCCCGGCCGTTCATCGGTGCCTTGTCGTGCCAGTGAACGCCCTGGCGGATGTGGACGACGATCGTGGTCGCGTCGGGTGTGTCCCAGCTTTCCGCCAACGCCCCTCGGAGGACAGAAAAGGGCTGATCCCAGCTCCGCCAGTCATATTCGTTCCTGTCTATCGCCCAGTCCCCGATGACGAGCTTCTCGATCACCTCGCTGATCCAGTGGTGGGCGAAGCCGCCAATGTACCAGACGTCCGTATGCTCACCCAGGTTGGCCCGGGCATAGGTGATGGTTCCGCCATAGCGCGGGGCCTCCACCATCTCGCCGGTGGATGGGTCGAGCACCATCTCCTTCTCCATCGCCGCGGCCGGCTCCTCTTCCCCGGCCGGACTGGCCCAGATGCCGGTCGCGACCAGGGCAAACACGAGCACAGCCACGAAGGGGTGTGCAATTCTTGGAAGATTCATGCTGATCTCTCCAGACTCTTGATTGTGAGAGCGCTGTCGGGGCGAGTTGCCTTTCGCTGCCACTCTCGCGCCCGCAACGCAGGCGGCCAGACAGCGACGGCAATCTCTGGTGGTCACGCGCGCGGCATGACCGTCATGAACTCAGGCCGCGCGCGTGGTGCGGTTCTTTGAGTATCAGCTTGCACCTCCGTGTTGCCCGGATTTCCGGAGTTCGACGCCGAGCGCGCGGCCGCGAAGCACGCGCAGGTCGGCGGCGGTCCCGGTAGTTGACGGAGTGGTCTGGTATGTGACGGAGTGATGCCGAAGGCGCGACGCACGCCGCCCGGTCAGTTGAGCGTTAGTTGCCAATTGCACCATCTTCAGCCGCAAGCCGCGCTGAAGGGGTTGGTTACCGGTGCACATGCGCTCGCATCCCCCTTCGGCAGAGTGTCACACCCGTGTGGCCACCTGTCAAATGACACGGAATCCCGTCCCGTCCTGCAGAGCCATCTCGATAAGATGTCCTGCTGCGGGTCGGCGCGGCGGCAGCGACTACGGCTGTAATGCGGAACCCGAGATAACGCGGAGTCACACGACTGGGAGGGACCATGACGCCGGAACAGATAGAGCGACGCTCGATCATCATCACCATCGTCGCAAGTGTTTCGTTCGGGCTGATCGGGGTGGTGATCTCGCTCGCCAGCCAGTCTGGGGCGGTGTTCCTGGACGGCGTCTTCTCGCTCATCTTCGCCGTCGTGGGGCTGCTCACCCTGTACGTCTCCGGGCTGGTGCAGCGCCCGAGCGACGAGCAGTATCCGTTCGGCTACGCCACCTTCGAGCCGATGCTGAACCTGTTCAAGGGTATCCTCATCACCCTGGCGCTGCTGTACGCGCTGTGGAGCGCGGTCACGGCGCTGATGACCGGCGGGCAGGAGGTGGCAGCGGTCGGCGGCATCGTCTACGCCGCGATTGCCGTCTCCGGAGGCGCCGCGCTGGCCGTGGTGCTGCGCAAGCTGGCGCAGCGGTCGGGATCGCCCATCGTGCAGGTGGATGCGCAGAACGCGGTGATCGACACCCTGATCAGCGGCTCCGTGGGGGTCGCGTTCGTGGCCACGCTGCTGCTGCAGAACTCCCGCTGGTCGTCGTTGGCGCGCTACGCCGATCCGGTGATCATGCTCGCCATCGCGGCAATTGCGGCACCGCAGCCGATCCGCGTGATCCGCAGCAACTGGCGGCAGATCCTGGGGCGGGCACCGGAGCGCGCAATACAGGAACGGGTCGCCACGCTGGTCGACGAAGTGCTGCTGAGCGTGCCGCACTCGGAGACCCACCTGCGGCTTACCGAGATGGGGCGGTACCTGTACATCCATCTGTACGTGATCGTGCCGGAGAACGCGCCGAAGCCGATCGACACCCGCCTGCACGACCGCATCAGGCAGCAGATCTACGATTCGATCGTGGCGGAGTACCCCTATCTGGCGCTGGACATCGGCTTCACCATGGACCGGCGCTGGGCGTTGAGCAGCGCGCCGACCGAGGGTCGCGCCGGCACCTCTTAGCCCGCCGGCGAAACCGCGACGGATAACCCGTAGGCTGCGGCCCGGCAGTGCGCCATCGCGGCGCGGCCACTCCCGTCACTCCGCTTTGGGTCCGCGTCAGCGGGCTCCGGCCACCTCCGTCAGGCGGAATCGGCGGCGCAGCTCCTCCGGCGCGCCGCAACGGTCGAAGGCGGTCCCGAGTGCGGCTTGCAGCTCCGCCGCCCGTTCGGGATGCTCGGCGGCCACGTTGCGGCGCTCGCTCGGATCGGCCTCCAGGTCGCTGAGCCAGGTGCCCAGGTAGTCCTCGGGCAGCGGGTCGCGCTGCACCGGGCGGCGACCGTCGGCGTAGGGGCCGAGCACCTGCCGGCCGCCGTAGAAGCGCTGCTGGTGGTAGCCGTACCAGTACAGCGGCTGCTCGGGATCGGGCCCCTGGTGCAGCGTCCAGCGGCCGTCGGTAACGGTCGCCGAGCGCGCGAACTGGCCGGCGATGGCGTAGTCGCGGGTCGGCGCCGCGGGGTCGGCCAGCACCGGCAGCAGGTTCACGCCGTGGCGCCCTTGCGGCAGCTCGCGCCCGAAGGCGGCCAGTACGGTGGCGTAGATGTCCACGTTCTGCACCAGTTGCCGGCGCCGCTCGCCGTGCCCCAGCTCCGGGTGGTAGACGATGAACGGGATCATGTTCTTGGCCGCGAACTCATGGGTCTGCAGCTTGCCGATGCGGCCGTGGTCGCCGTTGAAGGTGCCGTGGTCGGTGTGCACGATCACCATGGTGTTGCGCCAAAGGTCCAGCTCGTCCATGGCGTCCAGCACCTGTCCCAGCCAGCGGTCGGCCAGCACGACCTTGCCGGCGTAGCGCGCCTGGAAGCTCCGCAGCTCCTCCTCTTCCATGTGGTCGCCCCACTTGGCGTAGGGTGGATGGCTGGACCAGTCGGCGGTGTAGTAGCCGCGCGGGTCGAACTTGCGCAGAATCTCCTCCGGCGGATCCCACGGTTCGTGGGGGTCGAACTCGTCGATGTGGAGATAGAAACTGCGGTGGCCGGCGTTGCGGCGCAGCCACTCGGCCGCGGTGCGGAAGGTGCGCGCCACCGGCATGTCCTGCTCGCGATCGCCGAAGCGGTGCTTGTTGCGCCAGTAGCGCTCCAGCTTGGTCGGAAGGTCGGGCGGCGGACAGTGGAACCGGTCGCTGGTGGTGGCCCACGGGTCCTCCTGCTGGCCGCGGATGAACTCGAAGCCGCTGAAGCCGAAGTGGTAGTTGCCCGAACCCGCGCACCACATGTTCTTGTGGTCGGAGATGAAGTAGCTCACCACGTCGTCCGGGCCGTAGGCGCTGATCGGATGGATGTGGGGCGGCGACAGCAGGCTCGGCAGATCGAGGTCGCCTTCCTCCAGCGGGCCCCAGCCGCGCTCCAGGAACTCGTAGCGGCCGGTGTAGACGTCGCGCCGCGCCGGCATGCACGGGGTGCTGCCGGCGTAGGCGCGTTCGAACACCGTGCCGCGCGCCGCCAGCCGGTCGAGGTTGGGCGTGGGCACCACCCAGTCCGGCTGCTCGGGTGAGTCCACCTCGTTGAGCGGCCGGCCCTGATGGTAGGGGCCGCAGTGATCGCGCCGCAGCGTGTCGCAGAGAATGTGGATGACGTTCATCGAGCGCCAGTATAACGCCCCGTTGCGGACAGTTTGACCACGCAATGAGGCGCCCGCTAAGCTGGATCGCATGGAACAACCGGAGCCGGCGTCAGTGACGATCGGCCGCCAACTGCCGCTGCCGCGCATCGGCCTGGGCACCGGCCTGCACGGCGAGGTGTCGGAGCGACAGTCGGTGGCCACCATCGAGCACGCCATGGATCGCGGGGTGCGTTTCTTCGACACCGCGCCGCTGTACGGCAACGGACTCGCCGAGGAGCGCCTCGGCATCGCCCTGAACGGCGTTCCCCGCGACAGCTACGTGCTCAACACCAAGGTCGGCATCCTCTCCGGCGGCGTGACCGGCGGCTTCGACTACGACTTCAGCGCTGACGGGGTGGAACGCTGCTTCGCGCGCAGCCTGCGCCGCCTGCGAGTGGAGCGCATCGACATCCTGCACCTGCACGAGCCGGAAGGGTTCGCCGAGCAGGTGTTGGCGGAGGCCCTGCCCCTGGTGCTGCGCTGGCGCGAGCAGGGACTGGTGCGCGCGGTCAGCGCCGGGGTGAACCACTGGAGCATGGCCGAGCCGTTCGTGGAGCACCTGGACTGCGTGCTGCTGGCGGGACGCTACACCCTGCTGGAGCAGGGTGCGCTGGCCTTCCTGGAGCGCCAGCGGCAGGCGCGGCGGCAGGTGCTCGGGGCCGGCATCTTCAACAGCGGCATCCTGGCCACCGGCCCGAACGGCGACGCACGCTACAACTACCTGCCGGCACCGGAGCCGGTGCAGGATCGGGTGCGGAAGCTGCAGCAGGTGTGCGCGCGCCACGGGGTGGAGCTGTCCCACGCCGCGGTGCAGTTCGTCGCCGCGCAGCCGGCCATCGGCTCGCTGATCTTCGGCGCCTGCAGCGGCGCAGAGCTGGACCAGGCGCTGCGCGGCACCCGGCCGGGGACCCCGCCCGCGCTGTGGCAGGAGCTGCGCACGGAAGGACTGCTCGATCCGGCCGCACCGGTGCCCGAACCCGAGTAGACGCGCACGCACCACGCGCACGCCGGGGCGGGCCCGACGGCGCGATCAGGTCACCGGCAGGCGGTAGACGCGCACGGCGTTGTCGCGCAGCACGCGGGCACGCTCGGCCGCGGTCAGGGTGGGAGCGGAGTCCAGCATCGTGGCGAACGCCTCGCCGTAGCTGCCGCCCACGAGCTCCGGCGGCCAGTTGCTGCCCCACAGCAGCCGCTCGCTGCCGAATGCCTCGAACAGCACCCCGGCGGCGCGGCGCAGTTGCTCCGAGTCGCAGCGTGGATGGCAGTGCAGGAAGAACGAGGAGTACTTCACCACCACGTTGGGAACCTCGGCCAGGGCGCGCACGTGGCGCTCCCACAGGGTCAGATCGCCGTCACGAAACGGCGGCAGTCCGCAGTGGTTGAGCACCAGGGTCAGCTCCTCGTGGCGGCGCGCGAACCCACCCACCGCCGGGATCAGCGTGTGCTCCACCAGGATGTCCAGCACCAGGCCGCGCCGCAGCAGCTCGCGCGCACCGCGGTCCGCGGCCGCATCTTCCCCCCATCGGTCGGGTGGAAGCTGCGGCTGGCTGCGAATGCCCAGGAACCACGGCTTGCCGGCATATGCGTCCAGCCACTCCCCGAGGCGCGGCGACGTCATGCCGTAGCTGCCCACCAGGCCCAGCACGTCGGGGTGCTGCTCGCACATGGCGCCCCACTCCAGGTTGTGCCGGTGCGAGTCCGGCGCCGCGCCCACGATGATGGCGCCCTCGGCGCCGATGGCCGCCAGCTCAGGCCGCAGGTGGTGCGGCAGGTAGTCGCGTCTGAGGTAGTCGCGCCCGCGAAACCAGCCGTCGTAGCCGCCGTACCCGGCCAGCTTCCAAAAATGGACGTGAGTATCGATGGGCCGTACGCCGCCCCCAGCCGCACCCTCAGCTTCGGTCATGGCGGCGAGTGTGGTGGATGGCAGGGCGCCCTGTCACTCACTACTGGTCGCCGGCGACTATCGCCAGGGAGCCACGACCACTTTGCCGTGGGCGTCAGGGCGACCGAGGTCGGTGAATGCCTGCGCCACGCCGTCCAGGCCCACCGTGTGGGTGATCACGGGTTCGACATTCAGGGTTCCGTCGGCGATGTGCCGTAACGCGTCGCGGAACTCCGCTGCCGAGTAGCCGAGCACGTACTGCACGTTCAACTCCTTGTTGACCGCGATCAGCGGGCGCGCGTGGTCCATCTGCAGACAGACGCCGACTACCACGATCCGCGCGCCATGCGGCGCATGCAGGAAGATCTCATCGATCATCCCGGGTACCCCGACACACTCGAACACCACCACGTTGTCCCGGCGGCGCACGTCGGTTACCTCGTACGGACTCGACTCGCGCGGATCCACCACGATATCCGCGCCGACCGCCAGGCTCAGGGCACGGCGTTTCGGCGACAGCTCCGACACCACCACGGGGCCGACGCCGCGTGCCTTCAGGTTGGCCGTAATCGCCAGGCCCACCGGCCCTCCGCCGATGACGACCAACGCCTCGTCGCCCTCGAGACGAGCCATGTTGATCGCGTGCAGGCCCACGGCCATCGGCTCGGTCAACGCCGCGTGCTCCTTGGCCGTTCCCCGCGGCACCGGCACGAGCAGCCGTTCCGACAGCAACAGGTATTCGGCGAAGCCGCCGGGGATATCGCTGGACCAGCCCACCGGCAGCGACGGTTCGCGGGCCAGCATCGGCCTGGAGCAAACCAGGTCCCCGGCTTTCAGATCGCCGCGAGACTCGATCACCTCCGCGCAGAACTCGTGACCGAGCACCACGGGATCGAGGGTCGTCAGCTTGAACGCGCCGCCGGCTTCGAGGCTGGTCGCCACGAACTCCTGCGTGTGCTTCGCCGCGTGCAGATCCGATCCGCAGATCCCGCACGCAACCGACTTCAGAACCGCCTCACCCTTTGCCGGCGTCGGATCGGGTAACTCGTCGACCCAGATCCTCCCTCGTTCCATCAATGCTGCACGCATAACTACCTCCCAGACCGGGGTTGCCGGGGTTGACGCTCCGGCATAGCTCGCCGCTGGTTCATTTCGTCGCGGCTGAAGGTGCGGCCGCCGGTGCGCACGTAGCTGCTGAGCTCATCGATCAGCGCCAACGCATCGGCAGCCTGTCGATCCCGCCGTGCATAGCTGGCCAACCACCGGCGAAATGCGTCGTTCAACGTCGTGTTCTCGGCGCGGGCCCGTGCGCGTGCGGCCTGGATGAGCCCCTCGTCCGCGCTCAGGATGATGTTGCGCATACCATCCAAGAGTACACGACATGTAGTGTACACAACGAGCGTAGAGACTTGGCGCAGCGCACGCGGGCGCTGGCCAGAGCGGTCTCGATGGCCGATGATGACGGCATGTCGAGGCCCAACATCCTGTTCGTCATTGCCGACGATCACGCGCCGGCGGCGATCTCCAGCTACGGTGCCAGCCTGGTGGCCACGCCAAACCTGGATCGCCTGGCCAGCGAAGGGGCGCGCTTCAACCGCTGCTTCTGCACCAACTCGATCTGTACGCCGGCGCGGGCCACGGTGCTCACCGGCAAGTACAGCCACACCACCGGCATCCGCACCCTGAACGACGTCATCGACCATACCCGCGAGCGCACGCTAGGGATGATGCTGCACGACGCCGGCTACCAGACCGCGGCGCTCGGCAAGTGGCACCTGGGCCACGGCGGCAACAGCGATCCGGTCGGCTTCGACCACTGGAGCGTGCTGCCGGTACAGGGCAAGTACGTCGACCCGGAGTTCCACGAGGCCGGCGGCACGGTGACCCGCCGCGGCTATGTGACCGACATTCTCGCCGACCTGGCGCTCGACTGGCTGCGTGGGCGCGATCCCGACCGGCCCTTCTTTCTCTACCTCGGCAACAAGGCGCCGCACGACCCGTTCACCTATGACGCCGCCCACGCCGAGCTGTTCGCCGACCGTGACCTGCCGGAGCCGCCCACCTTGCGCGACGACTACCGCAACCGTGCCGCTGCAGCGGCGCGCAGCACGCAGAGGGTGGCCACGGCGCACCAGCGCCGCCACGTGCCCGATCCGCCGCCGCCCGACGTGAGCGGCGACGACCTGCTGCGCTGGAACTACCAGTCGTTCATGAAGGGCTACCTGCGCTGCGTGGCCTCGGTGGACGACAACCTGGGCCGCCTGCTGGCCTACCTCGACGAAGCCGGCCTGGCCGCCGACACGCTGGTGGTCTACACTTCCGACCACGGCTTCTTCCTCGGCGACCACGGTTTCTACGACAAGCGCTTCATGTACGAGGAGTCGATCCGCATCCCGCTGCTGATGCGCGGACCGGGCGTCACGCAGCCGGGCCTGGCCGACGACCACATGGTGCTCAACCTCGACTTCGCACCTACGCTGCTCGACCTGGCCGGGATGGCGATCCCGGAAGAGCTGCCGGGGCGCAGTCTGCGGCCGCTGTTGCAGGGGGAGGCGGTGAGCGACTGGCGCACCTCGATGTACTACCGCTACTGGATGCACGGCGCGCACTTCGACGTCGCCGCCCACTACGGGGTGCGCACCGAGACCCACAAGCTGATCTACTACTACGGCGAGCCGCTGGACGCCGCCGGGGCGGTGGGCGATCCCACCCCGCCGGAGTGGGAGCTGTTCGACCTGACGCGCGACCCGCAGGAACTGGTGAACGTCTACGACGATGGCGCCTATGCCCGGGTGCGCGAGGAATTGACGACGGAACTGGAACGTCTGCGGACGGAAGTCGGCGACACCCGGTAGCGGCGCAGGAGGCAGACATGATACCCGATCCAGACTTTCCGTTGATTCAGCTCCCGGCCGAGTTCAAGGCTCGCAAGCATGCCGGTCGTGCGTCCTTCAAGCAGCCGGGAAGCTATGAGCTCTTCAACGCCGACGGACCCGGCTGCATTCGCCACATGACCGTGATCTACAAACCGTTCGGCGACCACGCTCGCATAGAAATCTTTTGCGATGATGACGCCAGGCCGCAGGTGGACATGGATCTGAACGCCTTCTTCGGCGTGCTGCTCGGGGTCGATCCCCGGACGACGAACTACCGCGCGGACGGTGCCGGGATCAAGGTGCTTCCCGAGGGTGGGTACAACTGCTACCTGCCGATCCCTTTTCAGAGGTCGTGTCGGATCGTGCTGACAACCGCGTCGCCGGTTCCGGTACAGGTCTACTCCCAAATCGACTGGCAACAATACCAGGCCGGTACCGAGCTGACACCGTACCGATTGCATGCGCTGCACCGCAAGGAGACCCCTGCAGCGGCGTCTTCCGGCGGCACTTTCCAGATCGCCGAGATCGGTGGTCGTGGTTTCGTGGCGGGGCTGTTCAAGGCCATCCGGCAGCGCGATACGAGCGATCTGCTCTATCACACCGGTGGCTCGGTGTGGTTGATCGACGGCGAGAACGACCCCCATGCCATTCGCGGCTACAACGAGGAGGACGACTTTGGCTTCGGCTGGTCCTACCACCAGTTTCTGAGCCGCTGGACCGGTTGTGCCCACGTGGTGAATCCTGGCATTCATGCCACCGAATTCTCGGCATACCGGTTTTATGGCCCCGATCCGATTCCATTCAGATCTTCGCTCATCGCCTATTGCGGCTCAAGGGCGGACGATACCGAGTCGGTGCTGTATTTCTACCGGTCGCTGGGATCCGTGGCAGCGCCCCTGGAGACGCCATCGCAGTGGCAGGTCACCGGGCCCTACCGGTGCTTTACCTTCGAGGAGTTCCTGATGGCCGGAGCCCCTGAAACCGCGGCGGTGTGGCCGGCGAGCTGGCGCGATGACGGACGTACTCTGCCGACGCTCACGGTTCCCTCCAGAAGGGGTTGGGTCGACCTGACCTGGGAATACCGCGGACGCAGGCACCTGTGGAACGACTATGCCAAGGCGCAATCAGAGGCTGCGGGGACGGTTACGCTTCTCAGTGACAAGCCGGTGGCGGTCTCGGCGTATGCACGTGCCACGATCGATGCGAAAACGAGTCGCAGGGTCAACCTTCGCCTGGCTTTCGACGATTGGCTGACGCTTTGGGTCAATGCCAAGAAGATAGCCACCAAGCGCCACGATCGTGGATTCGAGATCGCCAGTTTTCCGGTGAATCTGCGTGCGGGGGAGAACACGGTTCAGATCAAGCTGAGCAACTTCGACAATCAGGAGCATCGGCTGTGGGCGTTCAGTCTTGCGGTCGAAGAGAGAGAACCCGGGTAGCCGAACCCCGACCGAATCAGCCCGCGTCCGAGCCGAACGCGATCAGGTAGCCGTCGCGGTCGCGCACTGCGAACTCCCAGTTGCCGTACTCCCGTTGCAGTGACGGGCCGTACGCCACGTCGGCCCCGGCGGCCGCCATCTCGGCGTGCAGCGCGCGCGCATCGTCAACCCACACGTAGGCGTCCCACGGCCCGCCGCGGGCGCCCGGGTCGGGATTGTTGCTGCGTATCGGATCGCCGCTCCGCGCCCGCTTGAGCATGATGGTGACGCCGTCGCGCGCCGGCATGGCGAACTCCGGCGGGTCGCCCCAGTAGGGAGGCTGCGTAAACCCCAGGGCGCTCACGTAGTACTCGGTTGCGGCTACCACGTCGCGCACGTAGAACAGCGGCGCGACGTGGCGCAGGCGGACCCGGTCCATGGTAGTGCGTCCGGCGGCCAGCTAACGGAGCGGCTCGCCGGTGAGCTGCTCCCAGATCTCGCGGCGGATGGCGCGCTCCTTGTAGGAGTCGCTCTGCGACACGTTCAGCGGGTTGGCGAAGGAGAGCTGGTTGAACGGGTCCGCCGCCTGGTCGCGCAGGTTCCAGTCGCGCAGCCGGTTCATGCACTGCGGGTCGTGCTTCCAGGTGGCGCCCTCGTTGTCTCCGGTGCGGGCGAACAGGAACTTGATCATGTGGCGGCGCTTGCCGGAGCGGTTGGCGGCGGTGCCGTGCCACAGGTCGTAGTGGGTGATGGCGAAGGTGCCCGCCTGCACTACCAGCGGCACCTGGCCGCGGATGTTGCCGTAGCTGCGCATGCGGTCGGTGGGCGCGTTGCGGTACTGGGTGGCCGGGACGATCATGGTGGGCCCCATGTCGGCGCTGACGTCGGTGGGGTAGAAGAGACCGAGGAACCGGTCGAGGGCGACGGAGCGCCGGTTCTTGCCGTCCTGGTGCCAGTGCATGTAGGGGGTGCCCGGCTCCTTGCAGTGCCAGTGACGGTGGAACATCGTCTCGTAGTGCTTGCCGGCCAGGCTCACCAGGGCGCCGCGCACCGCCGGATGGTCGAGCACCTCGTTCAGCTCCGGCACCTCGTCGCAGATCGCATCGCCGGGGTTGCGCTGCATCACGTCCAGCTTGGCGGCGATGGCCTCGTTCAGGCCGGGGCGCAGATCAGGCTGCACGATGTGATAGCCCTTGACGATGAAGTCGACCACCTCCAGGTCGTCGAGCAGGTAATCGGCCAGCGTGCACCGCCTGGCCTCCGTGGCGGCCGGTGCCGCCGCAACTGCCGTACTCACGTTTCCACTACCTCCATCTTCTGCAGGATGAACTGGTATCCCACCATGTCGATCTCGTTGTCGTCGTACTCCGCCTGGTGCAGGGGGAACTGCACGACCTGCCAGCCGTCCACCACCGCCTCGTGGACCGTCGCGTACGGGTACTCCGGATCCTCCGCCGTCAGTTCCATCTTGAAGCCGGGTACCGGCTCGTAGATCGTCATCTCCAGCACCGGAGACAGGATGTTGGGGGTCTGCGCGTGCATGTACAGCAACCGCTGCCGGGGCTGGGAGCCGTTATCGTCTGCCATGGTGATCTGCGTACCTGCCGCATGGTAGTGCCGCCGGTCGTTGCAAGACAAGGCTGTACTGACGGACAGCGACCGACAGTCGGCCCCGGCCCGGTTCCGCTCCCGGTCGCGGGCGCCGTTCGACTTTGCCGGCCGGCGTTCGCGAACCACTTTGGCGGTGAAACCTTGATTAAGGACCTTGTTTGTTGCATTGATACCTTGATTTTGATACGTGCAATGGGTATAAAACACTTGTTCTTGGTGCAAGAAGGACTCTCGCGCGCGGATGAAGCGGCTGATTGACTACCATTTGCAGGAATGGAAGCAGCACCCGGACCGCAAGGCGTTGCTGCTGCGCGGCGCCCGGCAGGTGGGCAAGACCTACTCGGTGCGCTCGTTCGGTCAGTCCTTCGACGAGCTGGTAGAGATAAATCTGGAGCGGAACCCCGAGTTTGCCGAGGTGTTCCGTGCCAATCTCGATCCGCGGCGGATACTGAGGGACCTCCGTCTCCTGACCGGCAAGCGTCTGCTTCCCGGCACCTCCCTGCTGTTCATCGACGAGATTCAACAGCATCCCGCCGCGATCGTTGCCCTGCGCTACCTCTACGAAGAGACGCCGGACCTGCACGTGGTCGCTGCCGGCTCACTGCTGGAGTTCGCGCTCGACCAGGTCGGCATCCCCGCGGGGCGCGTCGCCTCCCTGCAGATGTACCCACTGTCGTTCCTGGAGTTCCTGGTTGCCCGCGAGGATCGCTCATTGGCCGAGTATCTGCTTGACCCCGCTCCGAGGCCGGCCGCCAGCGGCGCGGTCCACGACCGGTTGTTGGGTCTCGTCGGAGAGTTCCTCGTCGTCGGGGGCCTGCCGGAAGTGGCAAGTACCTGGATCGAGCATGAGGCACCCGACCGCTGCAGCGACATCCTCGACGATATCGCAACCGCGTATCGCCAGGACTTCGCCAAGTACGCAAGGCGATTCCAGATCAAGTATGTCGACCTGGTCTTCGGCGAAGTCCCGGCTCTGATGGGCAGGAAGTTCACCTACAGTTCGCTGCCGGGGAGCTGGAAGGCCCGTGAACTCGCCCCGGCGCTTGATCTGCTGTGCCAGGCCGCCGTGGTGCACAAGGTTACTCACTCGTCCGGGAACGGAGTGCCGCTCAGGGCGGAGTGCGACCCGCGGCGCTTCAAGACGCTGTTGCTCGATGTGGGGCTGGCACAGCGCATCATGGGCGCCGACGTGAGACCCTGGATACTGAACCCCGAGGCGGCCATTCGCAACGCCGGCGGAGTGGCGGAGGCGTTCGTGGGCCAGGAGCTGTTGGCCTACAGTCGACCGCGGGCAAAGGCAGAACTGTTCTACTGGCATCGAGAGGCGCGCTCCAGCAACGCGGAGGTGGACTACCTCCTGGTAGAGGAGAACCGGGTGATCCCCGTCGAAGTAAAGAGCGGCACGACCGGTCGGCTGCGAAGTCTGCGACTGTTCCTTGACGAAAAGAGCGGCAACGCTCCGTACGGCATCCGTTTCTCAGGCCTGCCGGAGTCGACCCACGCCGATCTGCGTTCCTATCCCCTGTATGCCGTGCCCCGCGTCTTGCGCCACCAGATCCCAACCGGATGGTGGCTCGCCTGACGGCCGTGGAGTGACCGTGCCCAGCGGGCCTGCTTCCATACCGGGGGAGGCGCCGCTAAGGTGAAGGAGGACGATACAAAAATGAGTAGCTGCCCGAACATCCTGTTGCTGTTCTCCGATCAGCATCACGCCAAGGTACTGGGGCACAAGGGTCACCCCGACGTCAGCACTCCGCACCTGGACCGCCTCGCCGCCGAGGGGGTGCGCTTCGACAACGCCATCACCCAGAATCCGATCTGCACCCCGAGCCGCACCTGCTGGCTGTCGGGCCAGTACTGCCACAACCACGGCTACTACGGCCTGAGCGGTCCCAACCCGGGCGGCCTGCCAACGCTGTTCGGACACCTGCGCCGCCACGGCTACCGCACCGGCGCCGTCGGCAAGATCCACTGCCCGGAGTACTGGGTGGAGGATGACGTCGACTTCTTCCTGGACACCTGCGGCACCAGCATCGGTGGCCGCTCGGCGGCCTACGCCGACTACCTCGCCGAGCGGGGACTTACGGAATCGGAGGACCACGGCGCGATGCAGGAATTCGGCGCCGCCGGCCGGCAGACCTGCGACGCCCGCCCGAGCAAGGTGAGCTACGAGGATGGCCAGGAGGGCTACCTGACGCGCGCCGGCATCGACTTCATGCGCCGCTGCGCGGACGACGGCCGTCCCTTCTTCCTGCAGGCCAACTTCCCCAAGCCGCACCAGTGCTACACGCCCGCGCAGCCGTTCTGGGACCGGTACGACGAGGCCGCCCTCACCCTGCCGCCCAACGCCGACCACGACCTGCACGGCAAGGCACCGCACCTGCAGGCCACGGTGCAGCGCTGGCGCACCACCGACTGGCAGTTGTTCGAGCCCAAGACCTTCGCCGCCGGGCGCCTGCGCAAGCTGCACGGCTACCTGGGCAACGTCAGCCACGTCGACCACGCGGTGGGCGAGTTTCTCCAGTTCCTGGACGAAGCGGGGCTGGCGGAGGACACCATCGTGGTCTACTCCTCCGACCACGGCGACTACGCCGCCGAGTTCGGGATCATGGAGAAGGCGCCGGGGATCTGCTCCGACGCCATCACCCGGGTGCCGTTCATCTGGCGCTGGCCGGGCCGCTTTCCCGCCGGCCGCGTCGCCGAAGAGCTGGTGGAGAGCGTCGACTTCGCCACCACGGCGTGCGCGCTGGCCGGCGCGCACGCGATGGAAGCCGGCGACGGTCACGACATCTCCCACCTGCTGCGCGGCGAGAGCGGCGCCGTGCGCCGCGTCGCGGTAACCGAGTTCGCGTTCAGCAAGAGCGTGCGCAAGGGCCGCTTCCGCTACGTCCACTACCCGGTCGGGATGTTCTCCCGCTTCGGCGCCGAATGGGAGGAGCGCGGCTTCGCCGAGCTCTACGACCTGGAGGCCGACCCCTGGGAACAGGAAAACCTGGCCCTGCTGCCGCGCCACCGCGCCACCGTGGAGGAGTTGCGCGCCGACCTGATCGACTGGCTGGTCACCACTACCCGCCCGACCACCGTGCTGCGGCTGCCCGATGCCCCCACCGAGCAGCGCACCTGGCGCTACGGCAACCCGGTCAACCGCGACGGCAAGTTCAACCCGCGCCGCGTCACCGAGCTGGCCACCCTCAACTACCTCTGAACGGGCCCGGGTGCATTCTTTCTCTGTGGCACCTGCGGCATCTGTGGTACGGGAACAGAGACCCCTCCCGGAGATTCGATGATGTGGTAAGGACTCTCGCCAAAATAAAGTGATCGAACGGAGTAGCCGATAATCTACTCAGACGTAGTGGACCCAATTCTCACCCAAGCGGTCAAGACCAAGTTCGCAGCCCTGAATCCATTGTTTGACGAGCGCCTCCGGCGCCGCTGGGCTGCGGTGGAGGCGCGCCTGCTGGGCCGTGGCGGCATCGCCTGTGTGGCGGCCGCCACCGGGATCTCGCGGACCACCATTCACGCCGGGCTGAAGGAACTGGATGCCGGCGCAGCAGCAGGGGCACAAGCCAACAGCGGACGCCAGCGACGACCCGGCGCAGGCCGTAAGCCGTTGACCGCCCGCGACCCGAAGTTGACACAGGCGCTGGAGCGGTTGGTCGACCCGGTCACCCGCGGCGACCCGATGGGGCCGTTGCTGTGGACCTGCAGTAGCGCGGCGCGGTTGGCCGAGGAACTGCAGGCGGCCGGTCACCCGGTGAGCGAGCGGACCGTGAACCGGCTGTTGCATGAGTTGGGCTACAGCCTGCAGGCCAACCGCAAGACGCTGGAAGGCACGCAGCATGTCGACCGCGATGCGCAGTTCAAGCACATCAACCGGAGGGTGCGCGCGTTTCAGGCTCTGCGGCAGCCGGTAGTTTCTGTTGACACCAAGAAAAAGGAGTTGGTGGGCGAGTACCGCAACGGGGGTCGAGAGTGGCGCCCGAAGGGCCAACCGGAGCGCGTCAAGGTGCACGATTTCGTGGATAAGACGCTCGGCAAGGCGATTCCGTACGGGATCTACGACGTGACCGGTGACACCGGCTGGGTGAGCGTGGGGGAGGATCACGACACCGCGGTATTCGCCGTGGAGACACTGCGGAGGTGGTGGCAGAGGATGGGCCATATGGCGTATCCACAGGCGCGGCGGTTGCTGATCACGGCCGACGGGGGCGGTTCAAACAGCAGTCGCAGTCGGCTGTGGAAGGTGGAGTTGCAGCAGTTCGCCGATGCCACGGGGCTGCGCATCTCGGTGTGTCACTTTCCGCCGGGGACCAGCAAGTGGAACAAGATCGAGCATCGGATGTTCTGTCACATCACCGAGAACTGGCGCGGGCGACCGCTGGTGAGCCGGCAGGTGGTGGTGAACCTGATCGGCCACACGAGGACCAGGAGCGGCTTGACGATCCGCTCGGAGTTGGACCACAACAGCTACCCGACGGGGCAGACGGTGAGCGACGAACAGATGCAGGCACTGAATCTGAAGCGCGATCGGTTTCACGGCGAATGGAACTACATGCTGACTCCCCGACAGTGACTAAAAGACCAACTTATTTTGGCGAGACTCCTAAGCATCTACCCCCGTGATGAGTCGTCGCTTCTGGGACGACTACGAAAGCCTGCTTCCCTCATCGCCCACCCCAGAATCCACCCAGACCCAGCCAGACCCAGCTCGACCCAGCTCGAGGCGGCCTGACCGCTACCACACTGACGGAATGCACCCCAGCGGCACCTTGCCTCACGTCACCGAGTCTCGCGGTGCGGAGCGCTGCCGGCGCTGGTGGCGGTAACGGTGGTGAGCCGCGCAGCGCAAGACGAGGTTCCCCGGCTCCGCGCCGCCGCCAACCGCGACCGGAACGATGTGGTCCATCTCGAGGAAGAAGCGTGAGCCGCAGCGCCGCCCGCTGTCCCAGTCGACGAAGGTGCAGCAGCCCTGGTCGCGCCGCCAAACCTCTCGTTTCACCGCAGCCGGAATCGATCTGCCCGACGATCTGGCGGACTTCTCCACCGAAGTCGGCTCCCCTGCGCCGCCGGTCCTCCGTTCCGGTGTCGAACTACCGGTTGCCACGCGGGACTTCGCCGCCGAAGTCGGCTCCGCCGATCCTGCGCCCCCCGTGCTCCGCTCCGAAGTCGAATCGCTAGCTGCCACGCGCGGCTTCGCCGCCGAAGGGGACACCGCCGCCGCCGCGACGCGATCTGCCGTCTCCCGCCCCGCTGTCCCGGACGGACGCTCGCCACCCGCAGAGTCTGACTTCCGCTTCCGGCGGCGCGGCCGGCTCGGATCGTAGCGCTCCAGGCCCTCCCGCACCAGCCGCCCGACGAGTTGCCCAACCGTCAGGTGCGGATCCACGTGCGACAGCAGCTCCCGCAGCTGCTGCAGTCCACGCTGGCACTCGGCGTCGATCACCGCCTTCAGCTCCCAGCGCCCGTCCCCCAGCGCGCGCAGCCGCTCGGCCGGCGCCGCCGCCTCGGGATCCACCTCCGCCAGCATCTGCTGCACCTGCCGCGTGCTCTTGCCCACCGCCTGCTCCACCAGCTGCTGCCGGGCGTGCGCATCCAGCACCGGCGATGGCGCACCCTCCGCCTCGCCCGGCGTCGCGGATGGAGCCGAGCCGGCACGCGGCGCGGCGTTGGTGCCGGCTCCCGGCGATCCGGTGGCGGTCCGTCCGCCTGCGCTGCGGTCCCAGCGCTCGAACGAGTTCTGCAACAGGGCGGCGTTGCTCAGGTTCAGCGAGCCGTCCTGCAGCCACGCGCGCACCCCGCGGGTCTCGCGGCACAGGCGCATGGCCTTGATACGGCGCCACGCGGCTGCCTCGGTATAGTGCAGCTCGCGCACGGTGTAGTCGAACAAGCTGGAGTAGCCGAGGCGCAGGTACAGGCGCCGGGCCTCGATTTCGCGCAGGTGGTCGAGGACGCTGAGCTGCAGCGCCTGCTCGTGGCGGGCGAGCATTCTGGTCCGCTCCAGCAGCACCTGGTCGGGGAGCACGGCGACCGTGGAGAGGAGCTCTTCGGAGGCTGACTCGGTCACGTTCGTCATGGCGTAAATATACCACTGGATTGAAAATGCCACGAACTTCCAGGTCTCGGACAGGCGTCGGAGATGGCTCAGGACGGGCGTAGCAAGGGCGCTATCGATCCAGCGGGCGCGAAGTGTTCTCTGGAAAGTCGGAAGCGCCGCTACGGCCCGTAGAGGGCCGTCATGAGCGCGTCAGAATGCGTCAAGTGTTTTCTTGCAAATTTTGGGGATTTTTTGGATCGTCAGCCGGCCGCACCGGCCGGGACATCTGCCGCACCGCCGCCTGCTGCGATGCCGTCAGAGCCGCCTCGACGTTCACGGCAAAGACCTCCCGCCCCGTCTTCAACGAGACGGCCGACACCCACACCTCCGGCGCCAGGTCCACGACGTCGCCCATGTTGTCGGCGACGCCCACGGTGTTGACGAACTGATTGACCACGTCGAGAGCGCCAGCGGCGGACCGGCAGAACGCCTGCACCGCCGCGTCCTCGGTCACGTCGACCACTTCGTGGTACACCGTCGCACCCTGCCCGGTGAGCACCGTGGCCAGGTGTGCCAGCTCCGCGGCGCGGATGTCGCCGCGCCGGCGCCGGCGAAGGCGCGCGCGATCGCCTCACCGATACCGCCGCAGGCGCCGGTGACGATGACTTTCGATGCGCTGTGAAGGCGCAGCCTGCTGCACCAGGGGTGCGTGGGCCGCCGTAAATCAAGGAACTGCAGGAATCGCACGCCAGTGGGCGCTACAGCAAGCAGCAGTGCTACGACCTCCAGGGCGAGATCAACTACTTCACGGCCAACCAGAAGCGCATGGACTACCCGCTGTATCGGTCGTGCGGTCTGCCGATCGGCAGCGGGGTCAGTCGAGGGGGCCTGCAAGAAACGTGGTCGCCAATCCACCCAGACCCAGATCTAGGCTGCCTGACCGCTGCCACAGTGACGGAATGCACCCACGGGCCCACGGGCCCAATCGGCTCGACTGTCTGGCAACCAGGCGTTAGACTGTGAAGATCGAGCTTCCCCATGGCTGACCACGACGGACACCGTGAACCGGCGACTCCTGAAGAGGTCTGGAGTATTCTGCGCGAGGTCGCGGAGAGCCAGAAGGAGACCGACCGGCGCATGCAGGAGACCCGCCAACAACTGGAGCGGCAGGGGCAGGAGACCGACCGGCGCTGGCAGGAGACCCGCCAACGAATGGAGCGGCAGGGACAGGAGACCGACCGGCGCTGGCAGGAGACCCGCCAACGAATGGAGCGGCAGGGGCAGGAAACCGACCTGCGCCTGCGCAAGCTCGACGAACTGTTCAACGGACAGTGTGGGAAGCTGATGGAGTCCCTCGTCGAGGGCGGCCTCGTCAAGCTGCTGACAGAGCGCGGCATAGCGGTCGATCACACCATGAACAGTCCGAAGAGGAACTACGGGCCGCAGCGTTGGGAGTTCGACATTCTGGCCGTCAACGGCCGGGAAGTCGTGGTGGTGGAGGTGAAGACCACCCTCAAGGTCGACGACGTCGACTACTTCGTGGAACGGCTGCAGGACTTTCCCGAACTGATGCCCGAGTACGCCGACCGGCGAGTGTACGGCGCGGTGGCGTACCTCAAGTCACACGAGTCGGTGAACGTGCACGCCGGACGGCAGGGCCTGTTCGTGATCCGCGCTACCGGCAGCAGCGCGAGCATTGCCAACGCCCCGGGATTCACGCCGCGTGCCTTCGGTCGCCGGCGCCAAAGCCGCAACGGCGCCCCCGCTTTACCCTGACGCGAGAATCGGGGCGGCGGGGCCGAGGTCCACGTCTTCCTTGGTACGCCCACGATCAGGGACGGCGCCCTTCCCCGCGGAGCGTTTGCGATACGCCGCAACCCCGGAGTATCGTGTGACAATGCCTATTGCGGCAGTCCTCCGGTTCGACCGCCGCCGGGATGCGCCGGAGCGTCGCGGGAATCTGCGCGGCGCGCTCCTTTGCATGCTCGCCGGGCTGCTGGTGAGCGGGTGTTCGGGGGCGCTCGAGATCGTCGTGGTCGAAGAAGACCGGCATGGTGACTCTCCGTCCACAGCCACGCCGCTCCCCACCCCTGCTCCCCCGCCCGATCCCCCGATCCGCGATGATCCGCCCGCCGGATACCTGGCCGCCGGCGACGTCGATTACTTCGGAGTAACCGTGGCGGAGCTGAGCTCTCTGTACGTGGAGAGCGGCGGCACCACCGACACGTTCGGGGAATTGCTCGACAGCCGGGGCCGGTTGTTCGCCGCCGACGACAACTCCGGGCCGGGCCGCAACTTCGCCGTCGCACACCGGCTCAGTCCAGGCACCTACTTTCTGCGGGTCACCGGTACCGGAGTGCGGCCGGTCGGACCCTACACGCTCAGGGCCGCCCGGACGCCGATCACCGAGCATGGCGACACGCGCGCAACCGCCACCTACGTGTCCCTTGGCACCTCGAGTTACGGCTTCATGCGCCGCGGCGACGTCGACTACTTCAAGTTCGTGGTCGCCCGGCAGGTAGCGCATATCAGAGTGTACTCGACCGGAATCACCGACACCGTGGCGGCCCTGGAAGACCGCTTCGGCAGGAGGCTGGACATCGACGACGACTCCGGGCCGGGCCGCAACTTCGGCTTCTCGGCGCTGGTCGGCGCCGGCATCTACTACGTCCGCGTCGAAGGATTCCGCCTGACCACGGCCGGCGACTATCGCCTGTTCATCGAGTAGCACCGACACCGGCGATCACCGTTGCAGACTGGTGCATCAGACGTGGCGGTCCCGAACTGCGCTGGCGGCTGGTGATCCCGGACGAAATAATGGTATATGAGCTATAAAGTATTTCATTGAAAACAAATAGATCATATTCGTATGCACTGTTGGAGATGGTGTAGAGCGCCAGTTCGGTCACATTCACGAATTGACGTATTAGTCCCGTAACCCACAAAAAATTCGCCACTTGTCGATCTGACCGTAGAGGATCTCCCAAGTCTTTGGGATCCTCGGGGACGCAAGTCCATGCTTATCGGCGTAGCGCGCCGCCGCAGACCAGCGCGAGTTCTGCAGCAGCAGAGAATCACGAACGCGACCGCCACCGCGGCCACCTCGGTGCCGTCCCTCGCTCTGCCAACTGTCTTGCCGGTAACTGGCGGCGGGTCACCGGGCGGCTGTCCGGTGCGGGTTACTCGCCGTTGGTGGCCTGGTGGGCGAGGATGCCCTCCAGCACGCGGGACGGGGACATCGGCACCTGGCGCAGGCGCACGCCGGTGGCGTCGTGGATGGCGTTGGCCACGGTCGCCAGCGGCGCCACGATGGCGTTCTCGCCCACGCCGCGCACGCCGTACGGGTGCTTGGGGTTGGGCACCTCGACCACCACCGGGTCGATCATCGGCAGATCGAGCGCCACCGGCATGCGGTAGTCCAGGAAGCCGGCGTTCTCCATCACGCCCTGCTCGTTATAGTAGTAGCCCTCGTTGAGCGCCCAGCCGATGCCCTGCGCGGCGCCGCCCTGGAACTGGCCTTCCACGTAGTCCCGATGCAGCGCGCGGCCGGCGTCCTGGCACACGGTGTAGCGCACCACGTCCACCTTGCCGGTCTCCCGGTCCACCTCCACGTCGCAGATGTGGGTGCCGAACGCCGGCGCCGCGAAGCGCGCATTGATCGACGCCTCGGCACCCAGCGGACCGCCGGTCTGCGACGAGCTCCCGGCCAGCTCGCGCAGCGACAGCGGCTCCTCGGAGCCGTTGCTGCCGCCGTTCAGGTGCGCGGCGCCGTCCTTCCAGGTAACCTGCTCCTTGTCCACCTCCCACACCTGGGCGGCGCGGTCGCGCAGCTCCTCGATCAGCTTCTGGGAGGCCTCGTGGATCGCCATGCTGCTGGCGTAGGCGGTGCTGCTGCCCTCGGAGATGCCGTTCATGCCGACCGTGTCGGAGTCGCCGATGGAGGGGTTGACCTCGTCCACCGGGATGCCCAGCTCCTCGGCCAGCACCATCGCCTGGGCGGCGCGCGAGCCGCCGATGTCGGGGCGCCCGGTGATCAGCGACACGCGCCCGTCGGGCAGCACCGAGATGTTGGCGGTGGCGTCGCCGCCGATGTTCATCCAGAACCCCGAGGCCACGCCGCGGCCCTGGTTGGGACCGAGCGGCGCGCTGTAGTGCGGGTGCGCCTTGGCGGCTTCCAGCGTCTCGATCATGCCGATCTCGGGGTAGACCGGGCCGTAGGCCGCCTTGGTGCCCTTCCTGGCGGCGTTCTTGAGGCGGAACTCGATCGGGTCCATGCCGATCTCGTCGCAGATCTCGTCGATGATCGTCTCGGTGGCGTGCGCGGCGTTGGGCGCCAGCGGCGCGCGGTAGGGGCGCATGAACGGCTTGTTGACCAGCACGTTGTAGCCCTTGATGTGGTAGTTCTCGACTTCGTAGGGGGCGGTGAGGCACATCATCCCCAGTCCCATCAGCGGCCCTGGGAAGCTCCCCGACTCGTACCACAGGTCGGCGTCCACCGCGGTGATGCGGCCGTCCCTGGTGGCGCCCATCTTGAGGCGGATGTGGCTGCCGGGAGCGGGGCCGCTGGAGGTGAACACCTCGGCGCGGGTCATCACCATCTTCACCGGGCGGCCCGTCTTCTCGGCCAGGCGGATCGCCACCGGCTCCAGGAACACGGTGGTCTTGCCGCCGAAGCCGCCGCCGATCTCGGCCGGAATGGTCTTGATTCGTGACGGCGAGACACCGAGCTGCCCGGCGGTCAGGTCGCGGATGGCGAAGTGGCCCTGGCTGGACACCCACAGCAGGATGTTGCCGTCCTCGCCGTAGCGGGCGACGCAGGCGTGCGGCTCGATGTAGCCCTGGTGGATGGTGGCGCTGTCGAACTCGTGCTCGTAGATCACGTCGGCGGCGGCGAAGCCGGCCTCCACGTCGCCGGCGTCGAACACGTCGGTGTTGGAGATGTTGGAGGGCGGCGCGGACTCGTCGCCGTCGGTGCGCAATTCGGGATCGATGATCACCTTGCCCTGCGCCGCTTCCCACACGTCGGTGACGTGCGGCAGCACCTCGTAGTCCACCTCGATCAGAGCGAGCGCCTGTTCGGCGATGGTGGGCGTGGCGGCCGCCACCGCGGCGATCGCATGGCCCTCGTAGCGCACGTGGCCGCGGCACATCACCACCTGCGCGCTCACCTGGTCCGGGGTCTCGGCCGGGAAATCGTCGCCGGTCACCACCGCGAACACGCCGTCGAGCGCTTCCGCGGCGCTGGTGTCGATGGAGCGGATGCGGGCGTGGGCGTGGGGACTGCGCAGCACCTTGCCGTGCAGCATGCCGGGCAGGTGGAAGTCGGCGCCGTAGTTGGCGCGGCCGGTCACCTTGTCGACGCCATCGTGGCGCACCGGGCGGGTGCCCAGTACCCGATAGGCGGTGTTCGTGTCGCTCATACTCCCTCCAGAGACGGTCCGCCGTTGCGGCGATGCTGGTTCCGATCGTAAATCAAAGCAGTCATGTACGGCAACCGCGCCCGCGGGGCATCGATCGCTGGTCCGGGCATCCTCGGCACCTGCCGCCGAGAGAGCTGTGAGGCCCCGCTCAGGTGATCTCGACATGAGTGCTTGTTCGGAGTATATTCCGATTTAGTAGAACTATTTCGGATCAGATTTCCAATTGTCGGATTACGCCCGCATCCTCGACATCGACCTTCCGCATGGCCAGTCGGCGTTCCTCTGGGGTCCGCGCAAGACCGGAAAGTCGACTGGGCGTCGATTCGAAGACGGTGCGGGAGTACTTTCAGATTCTCGTGGACACCCTGCTCGGTGTCTTCGTGGAGCCATTCACCGGCCGCTCCCGTTCACGCGCCGTCATCGTGCGGGCGCCGAAGTTCTATCTGTTCGACGTCGGCGTCGCCGGATACCTGAGCGGACGCCGTATCGGGCGCGCGGCCGGCCCCGACTTCGGACGCGCTCTCGAACACTTCGTGCTGATGGAGCTGCTCGCCTACCGAAGCTATCATGAGTGCGACTTCGCGGTGCGCTTCTGGCGCACCAGGTCGGGCCTGGAATGCGACTTCGTGCTTGGGCGGGAGGGGGAAGTGGCGCTCGAGGTCAAGGGCGGCGCCAGCCCCGGGCCGCGGGACCTCAGGGCCATGCGCGCCTACGTGGAGGAACATCGTCCTCGCCTCGCCGCCGTGGTCTGCACCGCGAGCGCTCCTCGCCGGACGCCCGACGGGATCCTCGTCTTGCCCTGGGAGGAATTCCTGGAGCGCCTGTGGACCGGCGCCATCATCACGTGACGAGCGGCCGGAGAGATTCGCCAAGAGGTAAATCGCGATGAGACGAGTCCGCTACCGTTGCGCCATCAGCCTGGACGGCTACATCGCCGGCCCCGGCGGCGAGTTCGACTGGATCGTCATGGATCCCGAGATCGACTTCCGCGAGATGATCGGGGAGTTCGACACGCTGCTGGCCGGCCGGCGCTCCTTCGAAGTCGCCGCAGACGGCGACCAGCGGTTGATGGGCCTGCCCACCTACGTGTTCTCGCGCACGCTGCGCCAGGGCGACTACCGGAACGTCACCGTCGTGGGCGAGGACTGGAAAGCAACGGTGCAGTCGCTGCGGAAGCGGCCGGGCAAGGACATCTGGCTGTTCGGCGGCGGAGTCCTGTTTCGGAGCCTCGCCAAGGCCGGCCTGGTCGACACCGTGGAGGTCGCGGTGATCCCGACGATACTCGGCGGCGGCATTCCGCTGGTCGCCGAACCGGCCGCGCGCATCCCGCTGACGCTCACGGACCAGAGAACCTACGACAAGACCGGCACCGTCATCCTGGTGTACGCCGTCAACCGGTGAGTTGCACTACCAGAGGATTGGAACTGGATAGCGCGCGATCAGCGGATCCGGGGTCACAAGTGTCAACCCGTTGACGATCGCCTGGGCGATGAGCCCGCGATCGAAGGGGTCACGGTGATGCGGCGGCAGCAGCCCTTCGTGGACGGCGCTGGATTCGTCGAAACTCAGCGGCTCGATCCGGAGCGCCTCGCGCCGACTCACCACGTAACGCACGGGCGGCTCGGGCAGAGGCAAGCGCCCAAGCCGATGCTTGATTGAGATCTCCCATGCGCAGACCGCGCTGAGAAACACGGCGTTGTCGGGACTGCGGCAGGTGCTGCGGGCACGCGGCGTCAGCCGGGCGTCGTCAGCCGCCAGCCAGAGAAACGTGCAGGTATCGAGCAGGAGTCTCACCCGGATCCACTCCTTCCCTCGAAGGCATCGAGCAGGTCGTCAGGCAACGGGTCGAAGAAGCTGTCAGGGATCGTCATGCCCCGATCGATCCCCACGGGACGCGGCTGTCGCAGTGGGGCCGGAATCGGCCGCAACTCGGCTATCGGGACGTTTCGGCGACAGATGATCACCGTTTCACCCTTGCCAACCTTGTCGAGGTAATGCGACAGACGAGCCTTCGCCTCGGCGACATTGATCTGATTCATAGTCACATAGTAGATCAATTAGTTGACTATATCTACTGTCGATACTCTATGCGACGTGGATCCCCTGCGGGCCAGGGGGGATTGAAGTACGCTTCTGTTACACTGGCCGCGATGAGCGAGTGGACCATCGCGCAGGAGGATCCCGAGCATTTCCAGCAGCATCGCGCGCAGGGATGTATCATCCCGTACTGGAAGTTTCCCCATCCGGCGTTCGCCGAGTTGCTCGCCGACCCGCGCGCGCTGGCCGTGTTCGCGGCCATGGGGTTCGAGCGGCCGCGGGCGTGGAGCGGGTTCGTGATCAGCAAGCCGCCGCACGCTCCGCCGCTCTACTGGCACCAGGACGGGGTGCTGTGGGACCACCCGATCAGCTACACCGACCGGCCGCAGCAGTACTTCCTGATGTACTACCTGGTGGACACCACCCGCGACAACGGCTGTCTGCGGGTGATCCCGGGCTCGCACCTGAAGCGCCATCCGCTGCACGACCTGCCGCGCCAGGCACACGAGACGGACCAGGTGGGAACCGCCGCCAACCTGGAGCACCCGGCCTTGCAGCCGGCCGCGGGCGAGGTGGACGTGCCGGTGCGCGCAGGCGACGTGGTGGTGGGCGACGCACGCCTGCTCCACTCCGCCCACGCCAACCGCTCCGACCGGCGCCGCACGGTGCTCACCATCTGGTACTGGCCCGCCTACGACGAACTGCCCGAGGAGGTGCAGGCCCTGATCGCCGGACACGTCACCGAGCGGCCCGACTGGTGTGAGTGGGTCGAGCAGACCTGCTCCGTTATCGGCGACCTGATGCCGGTCTACCACGGCGCGACGGAGCCGGCCACGTGGAACAACCTCGCCGGCCCCGGGTTGAAGTGACCATGGACACCCTCGCACTGCTGCGCGCGGCGAGCACCGCCACCCTGACCACCGTGCTCAAGGAACACGGGCTGCGCAACACCTTCATGCACGGGGTGGCGCCGCTGCGGCCCGACTGCCGCGTGGCCGGCCCGGCCTTCACCCTGCGCTACATACCGGCGCGCGAGGACCTGGACGACCGCCCGGTCGACAACCTCACTGATGCCCAGCGTGTCGCGATCGAGCGCGTGCAGCCGGGGAGCGTGTTCGTGATCGACGCCCGCGGCGACACCCGCGCCGGCACCCTCGGCTCCATCCTGGCCACCCGGCTGCAGCACCGCGGCGCCGCCGGCATCGTCACCGACGGCGCCTACCGCGACACCCCGGCCATCCGCGACCTCGCCATGGGCTGCTACGCGGCGGCGATGAACGCCCACACCAACAAGACCATCCACCACCCCAGCGAGTACCAGGTACCGATCGCCTGCGGCGGCGTGGCCGTGTTCCCGGGCGACATCATTGCCGGCGACGGCGAGGGAGTGGTCGTGGTCCCGGCTCACCTCGCCGCCGAAGTGGCGGCCGCCGCCGCCGAGCAGGAACGCCTTGAAGAATTCCTCCTGCGCCGGGTCCAGGGCGGCGCCAGCATCGTCGGCACCTACCCCCCGGACGAGGACGTGCTCCGCGCCTACCGCGAATCGCAGCGTCCCGAAACCGGCGAGGGATCGCGTTGAGCGCAGACCACCGCGACCATCCCGAGATCACGTCGATCAGCATTGAGGGATTCAAGAGCATCGAACGTATCAAGGATCTGCCTCTGCGCCCGATCAACGTCCTCATCGGCGCGAACGGCTCGGGCAAGTCCAACTTCATCGGGGTGTTCTCGTTGCTGCAAGCTAAGCGTGACAACACGGTCGACGAGTATGTCGAGCGATCAGGGGGCGCCGACCGGATACTGCACTTCGGGTCGAAGATCACGGACAAGCTGAAAGTTGTAGTCAACTTCAGCGGCAATGCGTGGTTCGAGTTGGCCCTGGTGGTAGCCGAAGACGATCGCGTGGTGGTCACGAGCCGCGTGCCATTCGGTGGCAGAATGTTGATAAGAGAGGGCAGCACCGGTGTGACCCAACTCATGCGGGATCAACTCCAGCGGTTCCGTGTTTACCACTTCCACGACACCGGTCCGACCGCGCCGATGAAGCGGACTGCAGATATTCACGACAACCGGTATTTGCGGGAAGACGGATCCAATCTTGCCGCATTGCTCTACCGTCTGCTGCACAAGGAGCAGACGCCGTACGAGATGATCGTGCGTACCGTACGGCTGGTAGCTCCCTTCTTTGACGATTTCGTGCTCAAGCCGCTGGCGCTGAACGAGGACAAGATCCGCCTGCAGTGGCGCCACCGCGGCTCGGACGCCTATTTCGACGCCTCATCGCTGTCGGATGGTTCGCTGCGCTTCATGGCTTTGGCGACCCTGCTGCTGCAGCCGGCCAACCTCCAGCCCTCCATCATTCTGCTGGACGAGCCCGAACTGGGCCTGCATCCATACGCGATCACCATCTTCTGTTCGCTCGTAAAGCAGTGCTCCGCCGACAGGCAGATCGTGCTCGCTACCCAGTCGCCGCTGGTTGTGGACCATTTCGAGCCGGAGGACGTGCTCGTGGCCGATCGCGTCGATGGCCGAACCGAGCTCACACGTCTTGAGCGGGACAGGTTGGCCAAGTGGCTGCAGGACTACAGCCTCGGGGAGCTCTGGCAGAAAAACGAACTCGGCGGCCGTCCCGCCCCTGAGGCACCCGGGAAGGATCGCACCGGGTGAGCAGATCGGCCTGCCCGCCATGCGCGCCGCATGCCCCGGATTCCGGCGTTGGCTGGAACGCCTGGAGAGGCTGGGACCTGACCACCGATCGGCCTCCAGCGCCACAAGCTGCTGACGGGTGCGAAGTTGCTCGGAGCCATCCTCCCGATGCTCCGAATTGAACCCTACTGGCGTCACATCCCTGGTTCCCGGCAGTGACTCTCGCCACGCCTCGTAGAGCACCACGGGGACCAAGACTCATTCGTATCGCTCGGCCCGACCCTCAAGTCTCTGCAAACGACGATCGGCCTTGGTTTCCGGGTCGGCGAGGATCAGCCGATCTAAGATCTCCGCCATCCCAGAGAAGATTCCGCTGCTGTCTGCACTGCAGACCATCGACAGTAATGTATGATTTTATATCAGTCAACGTATGATACGTTTATATCCTGTATGATTTTCCGTCGTGGGAACGCCGCACGACTGGTAGGGAGAGGGATGATGGAGGCATGGGAGCTTGGGAGCAGGTTGCGTTTGGCGCGTGAGGCAAGGGGCCTCAGTCAGCAAGCAGTGGCTTCCGAGCTTGGGGTGCCGCGGACTGCCATCGGGGGACTGGAGGCCGGTAGTCGTTCGGTGTCGACGCTGGAGTTGACCAGACTCTCGGAACTCTACCTTCGACCTGTCGCTGATCTCCTACAGGGAGGAGCGCGGGACGAGGATGAGGACGTCGTGGTGGCCCTGCTTCGCGCGGCACCCGGGCTGGAACAGGATACGGCGATGGGCGACCAAGTGGCCCGGTGTGTCAGCCTGTGCCGTGAGGGGGTCAGGCTGGAGCGCCTGCTCGGCGCCGAAGTTCGCTCCGGTCCGCCGAGCTACCAGGCTCGGGTACCTCGTTACTCGGGAGAAGCCGTGGCGCAAGGCGAACAGACCGCGGAACAGGAGCGAAGGCGCCTTGGCCTCGGCGACGGGCCCATCTCCGACATCGCCGATCTGATTGCCTCGCAGGGGATCTGGGCGTCGGGAGTTGAGCTCCCCGACAAGATGTCCGGCCTGTTTCTACGGCACCCGAGCGTCGGGGTAGCGATTCTCGTGAATACAACGCATGCGCGCGGCCGAAAACGTTTCTCGTATGCACATGAGTACGCCCATGCCTTGCTTGACCGCGACCGGGACATGGCGATTTCCAGCACGGACAACGCGTCCGAATTGGTGGAGACGCGCGCGAACGCATTAGCTGCGGCGTTCCTCATGCCGGGAACCGGGATCTACGGTGCGCTGCGAAGCCTGGACAAGGGCCTGCCGAGTCGGCAGCAGCAGACTGTCTTCGATGTTGCCACCGCGGGACGAATCGACGCCGAGTTGCGCTCGCCGGCCGGTTCCCAGCGCATCACGTACAAGGACGTCGCCATGGTGGCACACCACTTCGGGGTGAGCTACCAGGCGGCCGCCTATCGGTTGAAGAGCCTCCGCCACGTCTCCCATCCCGAGTCCCATGGCCTTCTCGGACAGGCGGACTTCGGGCGGGAGTATCTGAAAGCCCTCCGCATGTTCAGCGATGTTGGCGAACCCGAGCCCCATGACTACCGAGATCGAGAGCTCCGCAGCGAGATCACCCATCTTGCAATAGAGGCGTATCGCCGCGCGGAGATTTCTCGCGGTCGCATTCTGGAGCTCAGCAGGGCGCTGAGGATCCCCGGCGATACTCTGCTTCGTCTGGCTCAGGTGGCACGTGGGGACTGATCCTGCTCGTGGGCAAAGGGCCACCCACCGTCGTAACCGATGCGTCGGTGTTGTTGAACTTTCTCAGTATCGACCGGATGGATCTTCTTGCCCGTCATTCCCACCGATTCGTGATCACGGATCATGTCGCTGCGGAGGTTGCCGATCGATATCCCCACCAGCAGCAGCGGTTGGCCGCCGCGGTGAGCGCGGGCGTCGTTCTGCAGACGAGCGTCCGCAGCCCCGCGGAGATGTCTTTCTTCGGCGAGTTGTCGGCGTCCGGGCGGTTGGGGGCAGGTGAGTGCTCCGCCATCGCCGTTGCGGTGTACCGGCACCTCACCTTGGCGATCGATGATCGCCAAGCTGTGAAGCAAGCGCGGCGCACGGACCCGGTACTCCGTATTCTCACCACCCAGGATCTGGTTGTCTCCATGATCGGCGAGGGCATTCTCGACATAGCAGACGCGGACCGTATCAAGGATGAGTGGGCTGTCCGGCACCGATTCCGCCTCAAGCTACGGAGCTTCCGGGAGATCTGTCGGTAGCCGAGACGTGGTCCGCAGCGAGTTCGACCGGGTGGACGGCGTGCGCAGCGCACGAGATGCCGGACTTGAGGTAGGCGGATCTCCGATATACTGCCGGGGCCAGCAGATTCGCGCATCGACTTCGAGAGAGTCAGCACGGTCACTCCGTGACACGGAAGACCATGAAAACGGCGCATGGAGCAGTACACGGTGGCAGCCATTTTCGGACCAGTCAGGCAATGAGAGCCGAGCCGAGTACCGGGATCCCGCAGCCGAGCCACGCCGAAGCCGAGGCGGTGGTTCCCGAGGCGCGTTCGCAGGGGGCGCTGATCTGGCTGCGCTTCAAGAAGCACCGGGTTGCGACGGTGTCCCTGGGGGTGCTCGCGGTGCTTGCGGTGCTGGGCCTGTTCGCCGAGTTCTTCATCCCCAACTCGCCGTTCGAGCAGTTCAAGGGGTACAACTACGCACCGCCCCGTCCGTTGCGCTTCGTCGCGGCGGACGGCTCCTTTCACCTGGTACCCTTCATCTACGACTACGAGAAGAAGCTCGATCCCGAGACCTTCCTGCAGGCGTGGTCCGAGATCGAGGAGCGCCGCTACCACCTGCGGCTCTTCGTGCGCGGTTTCGAGTACCGGCTGCTGGGGTTGATCCCCGCCGACCTGCACCTGTTCGGGCTGGAGGAGGGGGCGCCGCCGCTGCTGCTGTTCGGCTCGGACCGCATCAGCCGCGACCTCTTCAGCCGCACCATCTTCGCCACCCGCGTATCGATCAGCGTGGCGCTGTTCGGGGTGTTCATCGTGATCGTGATCGGGGTCAGCCTGGGTGCGATCTCCGGCTACTTCGGCGGCCTGGTGGACGACGCCATTCAGCGCGTCAGCGAGCTGCTGCTGGCGGTCCCCAAGCTGCCGCTGTGGCTGGCGCTGGCCGCCGCGGTGCCGCGCGACATG
This sequence comes from Spirochaetia bacterium, assembly GCA_965203905.1. Classification (GTDB taxonomy): domain Bacteria; phylum Spirochaetota; class Spirochaetia; order SZUA-6; family Bin103; genus Bin103. Next base: position 2,351,317 of record CBDBDQ010000005.1, read on the forward strand.
CCGACCATGGAACGCTACGTGCTGATCGTTATCATCGCCTCGCTGACCTCCTGGCCCGGCGTCGCCCGCGGGGTGAGGAGCAAGCTGATCTCGCTGCGCAGCGAGGACTTCGTGCTGGCGGCGCGCAGCTACGGCTCCAGCGACCGGCGCATCATCTTCCGCTACCTGGTGCCCAACTTCACCAGCTACATCATCGTCGCCATCTCGCTCGGCATTCCGGCGATGATCCTGTTCGAGACTTCGCTCAGCTTCCTCGGCATCGGGCTGCAGTCCCCGGCCATCAGTTGGGGCGTGCTGCTGGAGCAGGCGCAGAGCTACACCAACGTGATCTTCAACCCGTGGCTGATGATTCCGGGAATCTTCGTCGTGGTCGCCATCCTGGCGTTCAACTTCGTCGGCGACGGCATTCGCGACGCGGCCGACCCGTACGAGAAGCTGACGTGAGCCGGCAGCGCGAGGTGCAGGCGGCGCCCGCCGGCCGCGACTCGCGGGCCGACCTGCCGCTGCTCGAAGTGGAGGACCTGAGGACCTGGTTCGATACCCCGGACGGCGTGGTCAAGGCGGTGGACGGGGTGAGCTTCAGCGTCGCGCAGGGCGAGGTGCTGGGCATCGTCGGCGAGAGCGGCTGCGGCAAGAGCGTGACCGCGGCGTCGATCCTGCAGATCGTGACTCCGCCCGGGCGGCTGGCCGGCGGCCACATCTTCTACCATCACGCCGGTGCGCGCACCGACATCGCCGCGCTTTCGCCCAGGGACCCTCGCATCAGGGCGATCCGGGGCAACGAGATCGCGATGATCTTCCAGGAGCCGATGGCCGCTTTCAGCCCGGTGTTCACCATCGGCAACCAGCTCTCCGAGGCGATCCTGCTGCACTCCGAAGTGGGCAAGGCGCAGGCGCGCGAGCGGGCGGTCGGCCTGCTGGAGCGGGTCGGCATCGCGGCGCCGGCGCAGCGCTTCGACCAGTACCCGCACGAGCTGAGCGGCGGCATGCGGCAGCGGGCGATGATCGCCATGGCCCTGTCCTGCAACCCCAGCCTGCTGATCGCCGACGAGCCCACCACCGCGCTGGACGTCACCATCGAAGCGCAGATCCTGACGCTGCTGCGTGATCTGCAGCGCGAGTACCGGATGGCGATCATGCTCATCACCCACGACCTGGGGGTGGTCGCGGAGCTGGCCCACCGGGTGGCGGTGATGTACCTGGGCCGGATCGTGGAGCTCACCGACGTGCGCACCATCTACTACGAGCCCAAGCATCCCTACACGTTGGGGCTGCTCAACTCGATCCCGCTCATCGGCCCGCGCGAGCGGCGCCGGCTGGACCTGATCAGCGGGGCGGTGCCGAGTCCCCTGGCGACGCCAGCCGGCTGCCGGTTCGCACCGCGCTGCCCCTACCGCTTCGAGGAGTGCGACCGCGATCCGCCCATGACGCCGGTCGCCGAGCGCCACGCGGTGCGCTGCTGGCTGTATGGCTGAGCGGCATGGCTGACAACGGCGTGCTGCTGGAGGTGCGCGGGTTGAAGGTGCACTTCCCGATCAAGACCGGCCTGCTGCGGCGCGTCACCGGCTCGGTGAAGGCGGTGGACGGGGTGGACTTCTTCGTGCGCGAGGGCGAGACCCTGGGCCTGGTGGGCGAGAGCGGCTGCGGCAAGACCTCGACCGGCCGCGCCGTCGCCCGCCTGATCCCGGCCAGCGCCGGCCGGGTCGAGTACCGGGGGCGCGACGGCACCGTGCACAGCCTGCTGGAGCTGGAGCGGGAGCAGCTCAAGGAGCTGCGCAGGGAGATCCAGATCGTGTTTCAGGATCCCTACGCATCGCTCAACCCGCGCATGACGGTGGGCACCATCGTCGGCGCCCCGCTGGTGGTGTACGGCATCGGCGACCGCGAGGCTCGCCGCGAGCGGGTGCGCGAGCTGCTGGCGCTGGTGGGGCTGTCGCCCGAGCACGTGAACCGCTTCCCGCACGAGTTCAGCGGCGGCCAGCGGCAGCGCATTGGCATCGCCCGCGCCATGGCGCTCGATCCGCGGCTGATCATCTGCGACGAGCCGGTATCGGCCCTGGACGTCTCGGTACAGGCGCAGATCCTGAATCTGCTGGAGGAGCTGAAGGAGCAGCTCCAGCTCAGCTACCTGTTCATCGCCCACGACCTGAGCGTGATCCACCACGTCAGCGACCGGGTGGCGGTGATGTACCTGGGCAAGATCGTCGAGCAGGCCGACAGCGAGGCGCTGTACCAGGCCCCCAAACACCCCTATACGGAAGCGCTGATGTCCGCCATTCCGGCGCCGGACCCGGAGATCGAGCCCGATCACATCCTGCTCGCCGGCGAGGTGGCGGATCCCTCCGACCCGCCGCCCGGCTGCGCCTTCCATCCCCGCTGCCGCTACGCGGCGGAGCAGTGCCGTACCCGGCAGCCGGCGCTCGGCCCGGTGGACGGCGCCGCCGGGCGGCTCGTCTCCTGCCACCTCGCGGCCGAGCTGGCGCTGCAGGCCGCGCCCCACCAGCACCTGGCCAGCCGCCACCTGACCCTCGACGCCGAAGCGCTGAGACGTTTGCGGCGCAATCCGCGCTGACGCCGGCTCCGCGGCAGGGCAGTCGGCAGCAGTCGGCACCGAAATCCTCGCCCAAGCACCGAATTCTCCATTCGCGAAGTCGCGAAGTCGCGAATTGGCGGAGTATTCCCGAATCTACTCTGAAATGCGCCATTTCGCGATGGGTCGGATTCCTCGGCATGATCTCGAACCAGCGCAAGTAAGTCGTCTCGTTAAAATGAATTGATGAACAGTCAGCGGTGTAGAGCACCGAGATGGAAAGCGATCTGTCAAATTCACGAATTGGCGAACAGTCGCGAAACCCTCACAAACAATTCGCCATTTCGCGAGTGTACCCGATCGAGTGGCAGCTTTAGTCAGGACCACCCTTGGGAGCACAAATCCATGCGTTTCAATAGTTTATGCAAAGATTCACCAGGTAGGCCGCGGATCAGGGTCGGCACGGCCGGGGTTGATTATCCATGGCACCGGGTACGATCCTGGTCATCAATCACATCTTAAACGAGACAAGGAGTCCCACGATGATGAGTTTTCTCCGTACTGCACCAGCCATCCTCATGCTCGGTGCGCTGGTGCTGGCCGGCTGCAGAAGCTCGGTCGATATGCCGGATCCGGTGGATCCGGTACCTGACGTGGCGTATGCGATGCGCTGGTGGAATGTGCTGACCGCGCCGCAGATGGTGGCCGCGCTGTACGGCGACACCGCGACCGCGGCGCAGGAGGCGGCGGCGGCGAAGATGTACGCCGACCTGGACCCCGAGACCAAGAAGAAGGTGAACGCCGCGGCGGCCGAGATCTACGGCGAGGGCGGACACGCCAGCGTCGGGGCTTGGTGGGAGACGCTGGACTGCCGGCTGATGCGGGTGGCGGCCGGGGACGGCAACACCCACGACCCGATGAGTCCGTACTGCGCGCACTATCCGGGATCGGGTCACGCGACGATCCTGGGCGCCGACGAGAAGGCGTTCGTCGACGTGGTTGGAATGGCCCTGCTAGGGCGCATGGATCCCGGTGTCTACCCGCCTCTGAACCCTCCGCAGTGGCTTCACGGAACCTGGTTGGTCGGCTGTGCTCCTGAGAACCCTGTCCCCATTACCTGGCAGTTCTCGGAGCACCAGATTGTGTTCGCATCCGGGGAGGACAGCTTGGACTTCCGCATGGTGGTGGAGAATACGCCGCAGGCGACGCTCTCGGAAGAGCACGGAGCTACCTGGTATCGCTTCGACTCTCAACTCCCGGTCCCGGACGGCGAAGGCGTGACCTTGGCTCACGCCTGGAACCGGTTTGACATGACGGAGGATCCCTCGCGTGTCGCCTGGACCGGCAACCTGAGCACCACGCCCATTCCGATGTGCCTCCTCGAGAGCCAGTAGCCGCATCAACACCGAGATCAGGCGGGGCGACTACCCTCGCCTGATCTCCCGCTCTGGTTCACGTTGCACCGTTCTGCAGGACCGCGGTGGCCCCGCGGCAGGCAGCAACGCTATACAGCAGCAACTCTATACAGTACGGCCGTTGTAACCGGCCGCGAGACGCTCGGAGCCGTCATCAGTAGCGTTGCGCCCTCGAGTAGTCGATGCGGGGATCGGATATGGCCAGCAGAATGTCGGATATCAGCGTGCCGACGATGGTCAGCGTGCTCAGCATGAAGACGATGGCACCGGCCAGAAAGCTGTCCTGGCTCAGCAGGGCGGTGAACAGCACCGGCCCGATGTCCGGAATGTCCAGCACGATCGAGATGATCACGCCGCCGGACACGATGATCGGCAGGCTCCACCCCACCGACGCCAGGATCGGGTTGACGGCGATGCGCAACGGGTACTTGAAGATCAGCCGGCGTTCGGTCATCCCCTTGGCACGGGCCACCCGCATGTACTCCTTGCCCAGCTCGTCGAGCATCGCCGCGCGCAGGACGCGGATGGTGCCCGCCGTGCTGGCCGCGCCGATCACGATCACCGGGACCACCAGGTGCTTGAGCAGGTCGACCACCTTTTCTCCCGACCAGCCGGGATCGTTCTGGAACTCCGGCGACAGCAGGCCTCCCAGCGGCCAGTCGGGGATGGTGTGGAAGAACAGCACCATCAGCACCAGGGCGAGCAGAAACTCGGGGATCGACATGCCCACGAACGAGGCGAAGGTGAGCCCGTAGTCGGCAACGCTGTTCTGTTTCACCGCGGTGACCACGGCGATGGGAACCGCCACCACGTATTGAAAGAACAGCACCAGGAGGCCGATCCCCACCGTGATGGGAAGCCGCTCGCGCAGGATCCGCCGTACCGGCTGATCGTAGTTGAAGGAGAGGCCGAAATCGCCCCGGGTGACGATCTTGCCGATCCACAGCAGGTACTGCTCGTGAATCGGACGGTCCAGCCCATAGCGGCGCACCGTGATCTCCAGCAGTTCCCTGCGCCGCTCTTCGCTCATCAGCTCCGCCTGCAGCCGCGCCACGTAGTGCGTGGCGTAGTCGCCGGGCGGGGCCTGGATCACGTAGAAGGTGAGGATGGAGAGCAGGAAGATGAGGATCAGCGAAGCCAGCAGCCGCCGGAGGATGTAGCGAATCACCGTGCCACCTGGCCCGCGGAGCAGGGCGGAGAATCCCGCCCTGCTCCTGGTCCGTTGCGCCGGAACCTGCGGTTACTCGGCGCCGAGCCAGCCGTGGTCGACGGCCCGGTCGATAGGGTTCTTGGCCCGTTCCGCGAGGTCGTACATCTGCGGCAGCAACGAGTCCTCGGCGGTAATCCGGGGCCGGTCCTCGAAGAAGAACTGTGCGGGTGTATAGGCATTCGCCCACCACACGTCCCACGACCAATAGAGCGGTCCGTGGTCTCTGGTGGGGATGTTCTTCATGTCCTCGGCCGTGACCACCGGGTAGGGGAAGTCGGCCACCGTGTCGATGAACCAGAAGTTCTCCACCTGGCTGCGCCAGACCTTGAGGCCGGCCTCACGCATCTCCTCCTCGTTGCCGGAGGTCAGGTACTCCTGGTAGAACCAGTCGTAGAACTCCACCACCTCGGGAGGCGGCTCCACGCCGGAGGCGCCGCGGGAGATATACCAGGTCCGCCAGCAGACGCCGTTGTGTCCGGGAGCGCCGTGGAAGTCGCGTGACTGGCTCAGCGGGATGTTGGACTGCGAGTGCCACAGCAGCATGGGCAGCTCGTTGGCGCCGAACATCTGCCAGTGCAGGCTGCCCTCGACGATCTGCGCGTCGACGTTGAGCCCCAGCTCGTTCCAGTCCTCCAGGATGATCTCGATGATCGGTACGCGCGGCGTTTCCACGTCCATGTAGGGGATGGTCCACTTGAGCGGCGCACCGCCCGGCGCGTCGCGCCAGCCGTCGCCGTCGGCGTCCACGTAGCCCAGCTCGTCCAGGATCGCAGCCGAGCGCTCCGGCTCGAATTCGATGTACCTGGTCTCCAGCTCCTTCTCGAAGAGCACGTTGGTCTCCGGCTTGGGAACGTGGCGCACCACCCGTGCCTGCCCGAACATGACCTCATCGTTGATGCGGTTCCGGTCCACCGCCAACTGCAGTGCCATGCGGAAATCGCGCTCCCGGAACGCGGTCGCCAGCGCCTCGTCGGCGTAGCAGTAGTTGGGCCACAGCACCAGGGCGGTGAAGGTGTTCTGCCAGATGGTGGTGCGATAGCCGCCCTGCTCCTCGTACTGCCGGTAGAGCGGAATCGAGGTGGTATTGGTGTTGAAGCCGGCAAAGTCGGCGTCGCCGGCGATGATCCGTGCATCCACCGCTTCGCGGTCGGTCACCTGGTTGGTGACGATGCGATCGATGTAGGGCAGCTGCTGGCCCGCCGTGTCCACTTTCCAGTAGTAGGGGTTGCGTTCGTAGACGCGGCGCGCGGCGCCCACGTCGACCATCACGTACGGCGCCAGGGTCGGCGGCAGGTTGCCGATGAACTGGCCGGAGCTCTGCCGCTGGGCCTGGCCGACGTGCAGGTAGAGCTGATACCAGTGCTCGAAGCCCGCCTTCTGCGCCAGCGTCTGCGCCGTGTCCATGCCGATGAACGCAGGATCGAGCTGGTTCAGGAAGTGCATCGGGCGAATCACGCTCTCCATCATCGAATAGCTGTGGCTCGCGGAGTTGATCAGGAACGGATACGGCTTGTTGGAGGTGTACTTGATGGTGTAGTCGTCGACGACCTCCTTGCGCACCGTGCGGCCGACGGCCTCCAGCGGCTCGTCGGTAAAGGTGATCGCATCGTCCTCGATCACCACCTTGTCGGGGTCGATCCGCGGGTTGATGTCGGGATTGGCCCGGTAGTAGCGCCAGTAGTCGTACATGGTCCTGGCGGTGAACAGCTCGCCGTCGGACCACCTGACGCCCGGCCGCAGGTGGAAGGTCCACTCGGTGAAGTCGTCGTTCACCTCGTACCCGAGGTAGAGCTGCGGCAGGCCGGGGGTGCCGTTCACGTCCTGCACGAATGGCGTGGCGACGCCCATGAGCTGCATCAGCTCGAACGTGTAGGCGGGCTCGTAGATGTTGGCGGTGCCGCCGTAGCGTCCCACCTCGTCGAGCGGGGTCACCACCTTGGGCTCGTCCGGCAACCGTTCCGCCACCGGCGGTATCAGCCCCTGCCGCACCATCTCGGCCAGCAGCGGGTGTTCCCGGTACTCTCCGGGAGCCGCGGCTTCCATCTCCGCGGCGGGTGCGGCGCCGCTCTCGTCGGATTCGCCGCCGGCAAAGGCGCCGGCCGCTGCCACCAGCAGCGCGGTCACGGCGAGCGCCAGACAGCATCGATAGCTCTGCATGACAACCTCCTCGCACACAACGTGTGCGCGTATCAGGCAACTGTACGCCGTCCCGACTGCGGCCGCAAGGAAGCGTCCCCGGTGCCACGGTGCCGCGGTGCGGCTGAGGAGCTTGACGCAGCTACTAGGTAAGATTATCATATGTAAGAGTATTACTTATGAAGATTACCTCCAAGGGACAGGTAACCATCCCCCAACGGTTCCGTCTGAAGTTCGGCTTGCTGCCCCATTGCGAGGTGACGTTCGGCGAAACCGAAGGCGGCGTCGTGATTCGGCCCGCGCTGAGCAAGGGGCAGATGATTGCGCAGCGTCTTCGCCGAGCGCGGGGGCGGGCGTCCGGGCGTGTCACGACCGCCGAGGTGATGCGGCTCACGCGTGGGGACGATTGAGGTGGTGCTGGTCGATACCAACGTCCTGCTCGACCTGTTTACCGATGATCCGCAGTGGCGCTCCTGGTCCGAACGTGCCCTGGCCGACGCACTCATGACCGATGGCGTGGGCATCAACCAGATCGTGTACGCGGAAGTCTCGCTGGCCTTCGACGACGCGGGGAGTCTGGACCGAGAGTTGGGCGAACTCCTGGTCACCCGACTCCAACTTCCCTACGGTGCCGCATTCGGAGCGGCCCGTGCCTTCCTGCGCTACCGTCGCGCGGGCGGCGCTCGGGAAGCACCCCTCCCGGACTTCTATGTCGGCGCTCATGCGGAGAGCGAGGGGCTCAAGCTCCTGACTCGCGACGCCAGCCGCTATCGAACCTACTTCCCCGCGGTGCATCTGATCGCGCCCTGAGTCATTCCTGAAGCGGGTGCCAGGGAGCACCACGCCTTCGCAGCGGCGGCTACCTGGCGAGCGGGTGTGGGAGGCCGGAGGCGCGGTAGAGGGCGTCTTCCACGGCGCGGCTCCACTGGTCGCGGGTGCCGGCGAGCACGTCGGCGGCGGCGGCCAGGGCGGCGGCGGTGCGGGTGCGGCCGGCCCGGCGCTCGGCGGTGGCGGCGGCGCGGAACGGCTCGGCGCCTACCTCCACGTAGGGCAACTCCTCCAGTTGGGTGAGGACGAAGTGGGAGCCGAAGGGGGAGCGGCGGCCGACGTCGCGGATCAGCTCCGGCGCGGCGGCGAGGCCGGCGACGCGCTGCACCATCCAGTCGAAGTCGATCGGATCGCGGGCGTGCTCGGCGAGGTCGGCGGAGGAGGGCTCCGAGGTGTTGGTGAGGTAGTAGGGCACCGTGGGACCGCAGACCTGGTGACGCGACAGGTAGTGAACGTGGCGCGAGCGGATGCCGATCTCGGTGCCGCCGTCGACGAAGTTGACCGCGGCGTCGCGCGCCAGATTCTGCTCGTGCTCGCGGTAGGTGCGCGCTGCCGCTGCCCCGCTGTCGGCAATGAAAAGGTCGGTGTAGGGCGGAGCGGCGCCGAACATCAGCGTGGGAAAGCGCTCCGCCGGGCCGGGACCGGCGACCTCGGTACCCTCCGGCAGAGAGTTCAGCAGAGCCTCGACGCGAGCGTCGTCGGCGGAGAACCCCGCCAGCGCGACGCGTGGCGCGGAAGCCAGCCCGCGTATTCGCCGCTCGGCGCCGAGAGCCTCCGGATGAATCATCTCGCCGACGGCGGCGCTCGCCTCGTCGGCGGCCCCCGACGGCGCTGGGGGAATTCTCATCGGCAGATAGATGTCCGGGTCGCTGGCGCCGGCGAAGTTGTTGAGGTTGCCGCCGGGTCGCACCAGTTCAGTGGCCAGATCGTAGCTTTGCTGGTTGGCGTAGAAGGTGATGACCACGTCGAAGCGGCGGCCGGCGCGCAGCTCCGCCAGGGCCGCCTGGTCGGTGCGATCTACCAGTTGCACGGTCACGCCCCGCTCGCGCAGTGTTGCCACTACGGCGGTAGCGCCGAGCTGCCGCAGGCGGCCGGCACTGCCAGTGACGGCGATCCGGCGCGGCCGTTGCGGCCCGCGGGCGAATATGGCCAGCGTGATCATCGCCATTCGCCCGGTGCCGCTGAGCATGGCCACGTCGGCGTCCGGCGGCACCCCGGCCACCAGTTCGCCGTCCGGCCCACGGGTGAACATCTGGCGCAGTGCGCCGCGGCAGCAAGCGAAAGGCTCGGCGTGCGCCAGGGTCGCCAGGCTGGTGCCCGGGTCCGTGCTGATCGCGTCGGGAATCGGAATGAACAGCTTGCCCATGCCCTGCTCGGCGACCACCTCGCCGACCCGTTCCGGCAGGCCGCTGTAGCGGCGCAGGCCGGCGGCGTAACGGAACGAGTAGCCGAGGGCCGCCAGCACTCCGCCTTCCGGGTCGGGCGCGAACGAGTCGGGGTCCACCGGCGTGCTCGACAGGCCGGGGGTGATCAGCACCACCTGGCCGGGGCGGACCGGCGTCGCCGGCGGCGCCGCCACCACCCGGTGCACGGTTTCGTGGCCGAGCGCCACCTGGGTGGCGTCGCCCGGGATCCGCGCGTGCTCGGTAAACTGCCTGACCGCCTTCTGGTCCGACGAGCACACCGAGTTGCCGAGCGACTCGGTGATCACGTAGTCGCCTTCGAACCAGCTCTCCGGCAGGCGGTCGCGGCGCAGCTCCACCCGTCCCGGAGCGGTGATGAACACTCCGTGATGGGGCTGACGGGCCGCCTCGACGGCGCCACTCATGCGCGCGACTTCCCGCCGCTGACGTTGATCACGGTGCCGGTGACGTAGGAGGCGCGCGGCGAGGCCAGGAACAGCACCACGTTGGCAACCTCCGCCAGCGCACCCGCGCGGCCCAGCGGAATCGCCGACGCGTAGCCGCGGTCGATTGCCTCGGGGGTGGTGTCGCGCGCCTTCGCCAGGGCCGCCATGTAGGTGCTGCCGGTCATGCCGGTGGGTTCCAGCGGCCCCGGCGCCACGCCCACGACGCGCACCCCCCGCGGCCCCAGCTCCTTGGCCCACGAGCGGGTCAGCGAGTAGACCGCCGCCTTGCTCGCGGCGTACACGCTCTGGCCCGCCGATCCTTCCAGGCCTGACTCCGAGGCCATGTTGATGATCACGCCGCCGCCGGCCGCCGTCATGCCGGCCGCCGCCGCCTGGGCGCACAGGATCAGACCGGTCTGGTTCACCGCCAGGGTTCGCGCGATGCTGTCCGGGTCGACGCCGAGCAGGGTTGAGGGCAGGTTGATGCCGGCATTGTTGACCAGAATGTCCAGCGTCGCCGGCGCCGCTGCGGCGAACAGCTCGCGCACGCTGTCCGGATCGGTCACGTCCACCGCCGCGAAGCGATGTCCGGCCTCCGCGCCGCCGGTCAGTTCCTCGGCCACGCGCGCGCCCGCCCCGGCCTCGCGGTCCGCCACCACGACCCGTGCCCCGACCTCGGCGAACGCGCGCGCCACCGCGCGGCCGATCCCCGAGGCGGCGCCGGTCACCAGCGCGGTCTTCCCTGCAAGCTGCAGCCAACCATCCATGGTCGATTCCGCGTTCAATATATCGCCGCGGGCTCGGTAACGGGCACTGGCACCGGCCACGATCCCGCCGCAAGTAGCGCTCACCGGCTCAGGACCGGTCACTGGCGTTGACGAAGATCGCCACCGCCACCAGGAGCGCGCCCAGCAGCAGGCTCGGCCCCAGCGGATCGCCTACGATCCACCAACTCAGGACGGTGCCGGACAGCGGCGTGGCGAAGAACATCACGGTGAGCCGGCTGGCGCGGAAGCGCGCCAGAATCGTGGTCCAGGCGAGAAAGCAGAACCCGGCGACCACCACCCCCACGTAGCCGATGGCGAGGATGCCGCCGAGGTCGAAGGCGAAGCGCGCCTCCCGTTCCAGCAGCGGGCTCAGCGCCGCCGCCGCCGGCAGGCTGAGCAGCAACATCCAGAACAGCAGCTTCTCGGCGCTGACGGCGTGCAGCATCCGCTTCGAGACCGCGGTGCGCAGCCCCAGCAGGGCCGCGCTGGCCAGCACCGTGGCGCTGCCGAGCGCGGATCCCGACAGACCACCGGCCATCAGCTCGGGCGCGAAGGTCGCCACCACGCCCGCGAATCCCAGCAGCAGGCCGGCGGTGGTTCGCGCCGTGAGGCGGTCACCGGCGATCAGCAGGTGCGCGAACAGCGAGGTGAACAGGGGGTAGGTGCTCATCATCACGGTGGAGTGGGCCGCCAGCGTGAAGTGGGTGCCGACGTGCAGCGCGAGCACCTGCACCAGGAACAGGCCCGCCAGGGCCGCGAGGGGCAACAGCTCACCGCGCTGCAGACGCAGCGGGATGCGTCGCAGGGCGGCCCAGCCTCCGATCACCGCGACACCCAGCGCCAGCCGCACCGCGGTGAGAGCGAACGGCGGCAGGGCGCGCAGGCCCACCTTGATGAAGACGGAGTTTCCTCCCCACAGCAGCGCCAGCAGCGTGACCAGCGCTACCACGGCGGGGGTCGGCGCGAGGACATTGCGCGTTGGAGCAGAGAGGCTCATGCGAGGTCGCTACCGGATTGTGCTTGTGGAGAAGGCTGACGCATCAGCCGAGGTGTTCGCAACTCGTGATCAGATAGCGGGGCCGTCCGAGCCCTACGCGCCGCGCGTGGGCGTAAATTCTGACCGACACTCCCAGGATTCGATTGATATCATTCTCACTTTCAAATGGAGCTACTTGACACGTGATTATCTTTCCGATTTCGTCTCTAAGAAACTCCGCATCGGTTTGGTCAACCAGGAATTCGGCGCGTCGGCTGTTGGGTAGAAATCCTTCGAACCGACCATCAATCACTACTTGATTTTCGCGAATGTTATCTACACTAAGGCGTTGTTCGCTACGTCTGACCTGGGCCGAATCGGAGAATCGAAACACGTTTCCTCTAAATTCCATTGCACATACAGCGTTCTGATCGGCTACGGTCTTGAGGAAGTTACGCATCGCACTCAATGCGCGCTGGTCAGACTCGGTGATCGCCTCCGAGAGGTCATCATCAGTCCTTATCGATGCTTCCAGGATAGCCTTGACTCTTTCCAAAGCTCGTTCTACGGGACTCGGTTCCAGGGGGAGCATCGGCTGTTGTGACGCATCCTCAATCCGGAACCCGAATGATCCTCGTACTGTGTCGGTGATCAGGAGGCGATAGTTGTCGCTCTGAGGTACCACTCCACGAGAACCAAGGGTAGAGTGTTGGCTGGCTCCTACCGCATTTACAGTACTGGCAAACGCTTTCAGCGCATCGGCCACGAAGTCCGCATGGATCCCGCGATTACCCGATACAGGACTGCCCTGGAATGTCAGGCATGCGTCGATCTGCCGCGGAAGTCTTCCTGCGTAAGCAGCAAGTTCTGCTTCAACCTTGTTCCTGCGCCGCTGCAGGCTCATGCGGCTGATGACTTTATCGGAAGGTGTCTCGGCTATCAGCCTATCCAGAGCTCCCCGTTCCGAGAGGAGGTGTCGATATTCGTGAATGGTCACCGGCTACGCTCCTTCGTCCGAACTGACCTCAATCTCGTTTTTGGCAACCGCATCACCATCGCCCGCTAGGGTAACCTGCACGTAACCCTTCCAGTCGCCAGTCCGAGTGTGAGACCAGACACTATACCAGTACACGCACTGGTCTACCACGATTCGCAGGCTACCAGGATCCAGAAACACGAAGTAAGAATCGACATTGAATTGTTCTGCTGTGCTATCTCCGTCGAATAAGTGTGGATAATCACGAAGCAGTCTGCGTTCGTCATAGCCTTCCGGAAAATGAGCGAAAGTCACAACATCGACATCTTTCGGAGGGCGGTTCCGCAATGTTTCTACGTCTTCTACGAAGCTACCGTCAATCCATTGGAAACCATCGACGAGACCAGCTTCATGTAGCTTCCTGCGAAAATCCAGAAAGCCTCGTATGATATGACGCCGGTCTCCCGTGTTGGCAAATCTCGTGACAAAATCAACCAGCGAAACTACATACGGGGACCGGTAGTGAGACGTAGGTTCGTCCGCGTCGTTGGCCGGAAGAACACCCTCGTGAGTCCAGTTTGGAAGTGGCATGTCGACCATCACAGGTGCGGGAGACGGTCCTTCCGGTTGCCTGAGACCGGACGCGGACCGTCTCACCGTTAACTACAGCATACCAACGAACAACGGAATGGCAACTGGCTGGATCCAAGAAGATCCACCATCCATTGGCTCTCCGGCGGAAGGAGGAGGCAAGCGCGCTCGACGGGATCCGGGGATCTCGCGGCGTGCAGATCCACTGGTGCTCCTGACGGCGGCGGCGGATCTCGATAGCGGCATTCAAGGTGGTAGCCTACGCTAACGCCCACGAGGCCGCCGATCAACGCCCGCGTCGCGGGTAGCGTTGACGCAGCGTTGACGCAGCGTTCACGCAGTGTTTATGACTACGGCTCACCGCGTGAGGTATCCTGTACCGTGATGCAGCGCGCGGTTCGGCATCACCCTGTCCTTACGCACTGCTCCGGCACCGAGGAGCGCCGGGCGTGAAGATCGTCTCGCTGGCGACGCGCCGCCCCGTTTCGGTGGTGGTGTTCTTCGTCGCCCTGGTGATCTTCGGGCTGATCTCGTTCCGGGAGCTGCCGGTCGACCTGCTCCCCGACCTGTCGTTCCCTACCCTGACCATCCGTACCGAATACCCGGGTGTCGCCCCCGCCGACGTCGAGACCTTCGTCACGACCCCGATCGAGGATGCCGTAGGAATCGTCTCTGGCCTGGTGGATATCTCCAGCATCTCCCGTGCCGGCCTCTCCGACGTGATCATGGAGTTCGCCTGGGGCACCGACATGGACTTTGCCGCCATCGACGTGCGCGAGCAGCTCGCCCAGCTGGCGCTGCCGGCAGGCGCCGAAGATCCGATCCTGCTGCGCTTCGATCCCGCCCTCGACCCGATCATGCGCATCAGCGTCGGCAGTGCGGTTCCCGGCACCGTGGGGATTGCCGATCAGGCGGGGCTGCGACTCCTGGCCGACCAGTCGATCAAGCAGCGCCTGGAGAGCATCGACGGCGTGGCGGCGGCCATCGTCGCCGGCGGCGTGGAAGAGGAGATTCAGATCAACGTCGACCAGAGCCGCGCGGCGCTGCTCGCCATCTCCCTGTCCCAGATCGCCAGCCGGCTGCAGCGTGAGAACGTGGACGTCACCGGCGGCAGCATCGCCGACGGCGCCGCGGAGTACGTGGTGCGCGTGCTGGCTCGGTTCGCCGACCTCGACGAAATCGGCCGCATCGTGGTGGGCGAGGTAGGCGACGTCCAGGTGCGGCTGCAGGATCTGGCCGAGGTGCGCAGCGGCTACCAGGAGCAGTCCACCATCACCCGCACCAACCGCATTCCGAGCGTCGAGATCGCCATCCACAAAGAGGCCGCCGCCAATACTGTCGCCGTGGCGCAAGCGGTACGGGGACGCCTGGGGGAGGTCGAACAGGAGCTTGAGGGGGTGGTCGAGGTGGAGCTGCGGGTGGTGTCCGACCAGTCGCGCTTCATCGAGCAGTCGATCCGTGACGTGATCCAGGCCGCCGTGCTCGGCGGGGTGCTGGCGATTGCGGTGCTCTACCTGTTCCTGCGCCGGCTGCGCAGCACGCTGGTGGTGGGGCTGGCGATACCCATATCGGTGATCGCCAGCTTCTTTCTCATGTTCCTGGGGGGTGTTTCCCTCAACATCATGTCGCTCGGCGGGCTGGCGCTCGGCATCGGCATGCTGGTGGACAGTTCCATCGTGGTGCTGGAGAGCATCGACCGCCACCGGGTTGCCGGCGCCGATCGCGTCACCGCGGCCCGTACCGGCGGCGCCGAGGTGGGCAGCGCGGTGGTGGCCGCGACCCTGACCACCCTGTGCGTGTTCATCCCGGTGGTGTTCGTCAGCGGCATCGCCGGGCAGCTGTTCGTGGACCCGGCACTCACCGTCACCTTCTCGCTGCTGGTCAGCCTGGCGGTTGCGCTGACGCTGATCCCGATGGCCAGCGCCGCAGGGTCGCGCATGGATCAGCCCGCGGCGCCGCCCGAGCCGCCGCCGGCGCCCGAGCCACACCCCGAGTCGGATGACGGCGAGGAGGCACCGCCGCGCGCCGTGCCGGCCGAGGATGTCGCCCGCGAGCTGCTCTCGGTGCGCGTGGCCGCGGCGCCGGGACGTGGCATCGTGGCGCTCATCCAGGGGCTTGGGATCGTGCTGCGGGTGCTCATCACTCCGCTGATCTGGCTGTTCGAGCGCTCTTTCGGCGTTGTGACCGTGGTCTACCCGCGGGTGCTCGGGTGGGCACTCCGCCATCGTCTCGCGGTCATACTCCTTGCGCTCGTGCTGCTTGGCGGATCCCTGAGCCTGGTGCCGCTGCTCGGCACCGAGCTGATCCCCGAGATTCGCCAGGGCACCATCGTCGCCGACGTGGAGCTGGCGCCCGGCACGCCGGTGGCACGCACCGACGCCACCCTGGCGGAGATGCAGCGCCGTGCCGCCGAGCTTCCGGCCGTGGCGCAGACCTACGCCGTGGCCGGCTCATCGAGCACCGGCGAAGAGGTGCGCGAGAACAGCGGCCAGATCCTGATCGATCTGCACCCCGAGTACCGGCGCGCTGCCGAAGATCGCGCCCTGGCCCAGCTCCGCGGCGCACTGGCGGGGGTTCCCGGCGCCAGCGTCACGTTCGGGCGGCCGCCGCTGCTTACCTTCGATGCCGCCGTGGAAGCGCGCATCAGCGGCGCCGCGCCGACGGTGCTGGAACGTGCCGCGCAGGCGGTGGCAGAGCGCCTGGCACGGGTTACGGGACTGGCCGACGTGAGCGCCCGTCTCGCCGGCACCAGTCCGGAGGTGGTGATCGACCTCAACCGCGCCCAACTGGCCGAGCTGGACCTGGACGCCGAGGCGGTGGGGCAGATCGTGGCCTCCAAGCTGCAGGGCGAAGTGCCGACCGAGCTGGAACGTGGCAGGCAGGACGTGGCGCTCCGGGTGCGCACGCGCCCGGAGGATCGCGCCACCATCGAAGACCTGGCCGGCCTGATCGTCACCACCGTCGGCGACGTCCCGGTGCCGCTGTCGGCGGTGGCGGCGGTCAACGTGGCCGAGGGCGCCAACGAGATCCGGCGCGTCGATCAGCGTCGGGTGGTGCTGGTGACCGCCAACCTGGACGGGCGTGACCTGGGCAGCGTTACCGAGGAAGTGCAGGCGGTGCTCGATTCCGTGGCCGCGGAGTACGACGTCGGCGCCGAGCTCGCCGGCCAATGGCAGGACATGGTCGAGTCCTTCGCCAGCATGCAGCTCGCCCTGATCCTGGCGCTGGTGCTGACCTACCTGGTGATGGCGGCGCAGTTCGAGTCGCTGATACATCCCCTGATCATCCTGGCGGCAGTGCCGTTCGGACTGGTCGGCGTCGTGCTGACGCTGGCGATCTTCGCCGTTCCGGTGAGCGCCATCACACTGATCGGCGTGATCATGATGGCCGGCATCGTGGTCAACAATGCCATCGTGCTGGTGGACTACATCAATCAACTGCGGCGCCGCGGGATGGAACCGCGGGCGGCGATCCGGCAGGCGGCGGCGACCCGGGTGCGCCCGATCCTGATGACCACCGCCACTACGGTGCTGGGGCTGGTACCCCTGGCCCTGCGCCTCGGCGAAGGCTGGGAGCTGCGCCAGCCGCTGGCGGTGACGGTGATCGGCGGGTTGCTGTTCTCCACCTTGATCACGCTGGTCCTGGTGCCGACTCTTTACTCCCTGATTGGCGGTCACGGCGTGCGCCGTGAGACCGCTGAAGCGACCGCGAACGGCGCGGCGCTGGAGGTACGCCCATGACTTCTTTTGCCGAATTCTCGGTGCGGCGGCCGCTTGGCGTGATCCTGGTGATTGCCGCGATCTCCGTGTTCGGGTTCTTCGCGATCGGCCGGCTTCCGCTGCTGTTTCTGCCGGAGATCGAGAGTCCGAACCTGAGCGTGACCGCGCCGTTCCCGAACTCCTCGCCGGAAGAGGTGGGGCGGCGCGTGGCCACGCCGCTGGAGGGCGCCATCGGCGGCATGAGCGGGATCGAGTCGGTGAGCTCCACCTCCTCGGCCAGTTCGGCCCGCGTACGCGCCCAGTTCGCGGTCGGCACCGACATGGACCTGGCGGCGGCGGAGATCCGTGACCGCATCGACCGTATCCGCGGCACGCTGCCGGACGGCGTGGGCCGTATCCGCGTGTCCAATTTCTCCACCACCGATATCCCGATCCTGCAACTCAGCGTGAGCCTGGACGGCTCGCGCGCGGAGCTGGAACGCCTCACCGAGGACCTGATCGTGCCGCGGCTGCTGCGCCTGGACGGAGTCGCCGACGTGCAGGTGCGCGGCCTGCAGGACGAGCAGGTGATGATCGACGTCGATCCGCAGGCGATGGCCTCCCTGGGAGTGGCGGTCGACGACCTGACCCGCAGCCTGCGCGCCAACAACGTGGACCTTGCCGGGGGCTACCTGATCGACGGCGGGCGCCGCTACTTCGTGCGCTCGGTGGGTTCGTTCACCGACCTGGAGGAGATCGCCTCGTTGCCGATCGCCGGTGCCGGCGGGGTGCGAATAGGCGACGTCGGGACAGTCCGCCGCGGCGTCGGCGACCAGGACAGCGTGCAGCGGCTCAACCTGGCCGAGGCGGTCACGGTGCGGGTGTTCAAGGGCAGCGACGCCAACGTGGTGAGCGTGGTCCGGGCCGCGCGCGGCCAGTTGGCGGAGATCGAAGCGGCGGAGCCGCGCCTGGCCACGTTCGTGTTCTTCGATCAGTCCGAGGAGATCACCACCAGCCTCAACAACCTGCGCAACTCGGGGCTGATCGGTGCGGGTCTGGCGGTGCTGGTGCTGTTCGCGTTCCTGCTCAGGGTGCGCGCCACGCTGGTGGTGGCGATCGCCATCCCCATCTCCATCATCGCCACCTTCGCCGTGGTCTACCTGATGCGGCGCGTCGGCGGGCTCAATTTCTCGCTCAACATCATCTCGCTGAGCGGGCTGATGCTGGCGGTGGGCATGCTGGTGGACAACAGCGTCGTGGTGCTGGAGAACATCTACCGCTACCGGGAACGCGGCCTTGCGCCGCAGGCGGCGGCAATTCGCGGCGCCGGCGAGGTAACGACGCCGGTGCTGGCCGCGACCATCACCTCGATCATCGTGTTCGTACCGGTCCTGTTCAACGCGACCAGTGCGTTCGGCCGCTTCATGGGCGATTTCGCGACCACCATGGTAGCGGCGATGATCGCCTCCCTGGTGATCTCCCTCAGCCTGATTCCCGTGGTCAGCTCGCGCTTCCTGGTGGCAGCCGGCGCCGGGCGGCATCGCCTCATGGACGGGCTTGCGGCAGCCTACCGGGCACTGCTGCGCTGGACGCTGCAGCACCGGCTGATCACGGTCGCCTGCATGCTGGCGGTGCTCGGCGGCGGCATCTACCTGCTCACCAAGATCGAACGCGAGTTCACGCCGCCCACGCCGTCGCGGCGCATGTCGATCGCGGTCACCGCCGAGAACGGAGTGACCTTCCAGGAAACCAGGCAGGTGTTCGACGCCTTCGAACGTGACCTGCTGGCGCGCACCGAGGAGCTGGAGATCGACGCGGTGGCGGCCAACTTCTCCGCCCGCAGCGGCAACGTGACGGTGTACTTCCGCGACGACCAGTCCACGCAGCGCTCCACCAACGAGCTCACCAACGAGATCCGCGCCATGCTGCCGCAACTGCCCGGATACAACTTCTCCGTGGGTCGACGCTGGGGCCGCGGCGGCGGCGGCGCGCTGGGCGTCTCGGTGGACATAACGGGCCCGAACACCGAGGTGCTGGCGCTGTTTGCCGAGGACATCGGCGCCAGGCTGGGGGCCCTGCCCGGGGTCGAAGACGTAAGCACCAACCTGGAGTCGGGGGACGAGCAGCTTCAGGTGCGGGTCAACCGCGACCGCGCCACCGCCGCGGATCTGACTCCGACGGCGGTAGGTCAGCTCTTGAGCTCCAACCTGAGCGAGAGCAACGCCGGTACGCTGGCCGCCGGCGAGGACGAGCTGCCGATCCGGGTGCGCGTGAACGAGGCGGCGCGCGTCGACCTGAACGGACTCGCGCAGCTCCCCGTGGAGCAGGGCGCCGACGCGGTGCCGCTGGGTGCGCTGGCGACCTTCGAGCGCCAGCCGGGCCCGCGCTCCATCCAGCGCGACGGCGGCAGCGAGATCGTCTCCGTGACGGCCAACACCGACCTGCGCGGCATGTTCCGCCTGCGCGGCCAGATACAGGGCATGCTCAACCAGCAGCAGCTCCCACCCGGATACAGCGCGGAGGTAGGACAGAACTTCCGGCGCTTCCAGGAGTCGGAGCAGCAGTCGCTGCTCGCCCTGATCCTTGCCGCCGCCTTCATCTACCTGGTGATGGCGGCGCTGTTCGAGTCATTCGTGCATCCGATCACCATCCTCACCTCGCTGCCCTTCTCGCTGCTCGGCGTAACGGTGTTGTTCTATCTCACGGGAACGACACTCAACACCAACTCCTGGCTCGGGATCATGGTGCTGGCGGGGGTCGTGGTGAACAACGGCATCATTCTGGTGGACCACATCAACCGCCTGCGCGCAGGCGGGATGGCGCGCACCGAGGCGATCATCACCGGCGGGCGCGACCGCCTGCGGCCGATCCTGATCACCGCCTGCACGACGCTGCTGGGGCTGTTCCCGCTGGTGGCGCCGCTGGTGGCGCCGGGGGTATTCGGCCCGGTGGAGGGTCGTGCCGGTATCTGGGGTCCGATCGCCCTGGCGGTCGTGGGTGGTCTGACCACTTCCACCTTCATGACGCTGGTGGTGATGCCGACCATCTACTCACTGTTCGACGACTTGGCGGAATACCTGCGGCGCGTGACGCGGGCGATGCGTCCGGCGCCGCGCCAGCCGGCACAGCCTACCCCGGAGGGGGGAGGTTGAGGTGCGGCGGCACGAACCGCCGCTACGGCGCAATGGCAGTGCGTTTGGAGTGAGTCGACAAACAGGAGGCGGGATGGTGAGACGACTGGCGCTGGCCGGGTTGTTGTCGCTGACGGTGGCGCTCGGTGGCTGCGACGTGGTGAACAACATCCTGGGCCGCTCCGGGGGCCAGACGGCCGGTGCGGGGGGAGGCTTCGGTGGTGGTGGCTTCGGCGGCGGCTTCGGCGGGCAGGCCGCCGCGCTTCCCGTGGTGACCGCGGACGTGGTGCGGCAAACGGTATCCAGCTTTCTCGTGGCCACCACGACCCTGAGCGCGGAGCGATCGCTCGACGTGGTGGCACGCGCCGGCGGCGAGGTGGTCGAGGTGCTGGTGGAAGAGGGCGACGCCGTGCGCGAGGGGCAGCTGCTGGCACAGTTGGACCCGAGTGACGCGCGGCTGGCGCTGGCCGAGGCGCAGGCGCACTATGACAACCTCCAGCGCGAGTACAACCGCACCGTCGAGCTGGCCGAGCACGGCGGGGTCACCGATCAGGAGCTGGAGAACCAGCGCTACCAGGTCGAGTTGCGCACGATCGCCCTGGAGCGTTCCCGGCAGCAACTGACCGATACCGAGATCCGTTCGCCGATCACCGGCATCGTCGGCGCGCGCTCCGTGGAGGCGGGCGCGACCATTTCGGCCAACACCCGCGTGTTCCACGTGCTCGATCCCGATCCGCTGCTGGCGGTGATCCACATCCCGGACGCCAGTCGGCAGAGCCTGCGCGCGGGGCAGAGAGTGCAGATTCAGGCCGCCGGCGGAGTCCAGGCGACCGGGGTGATCGATCGCATCAGTCCGGTGGTCGATGCGGAGTCGGGCACGGTAAAGGTCACGGTGGAGCTGGATGCGGCCGGCACGGACGCCGGCATGCTGGTGCCCGGATCGTTCGTCACGGTCCAGGTGCCGACCGAGACCCGCCCCGATGCCGTGGTGGTGCCCAAGCGTGCGATCCTCCTGGAGCGGGACCAGAGCATCGTCTACCGCGTGCAGGAGGGGGTGGCAGTGCGCACGCCGGTGGCGGTGGGGCTGTCGGCGCAGGACCTGGTGGAGATCACCAGCGGCCTGAGCGTCGGCGACGCGGTGGTGACGGTCGGACACGAGTCGTTGCGCGACGGCGCTCCGGTGCGCGCTGCCGGCGAGCCGCTGCCGGAGTCGGCCACGGCCGGCGCTCCGGCCGGCGGGCCGGGCGGCGGCGGCGGCGGTTTCGATCTGGCGCAGCTACCGGCGGAACGCCGCGACGCGTTGTTCGAGCGGTTGCTCCAGAATGCCGAGTTCAAGAAGGCATACGACGCCAAGCTGCAGGAAGACCCGGCACTGGAGAGGGACGAGGACAAGAAGCTGGCGTTCTTCCAGGAGCAGATCGCCGCGATGGGCGGTATGCGGGCGATATTCGCCGGCGGCGCCGGAGGCGGAGCGCGCCAGGGAGCTGCGGGCGCTGCTGGCGGCGGGCCGGGCGGTGGCGCCGCGGCTGGCGCCGGTGGTCAAGCTGGCGGCGGTACGCAGGGTGGCGGCGCCGACCAGGCGGCTGCCGGTGCAGCGGCCGGGCAGGCCGCTGCGGGCGCGGGGGGCGGCGGAGCGCGCGCCGGCGGTGGCGGCGGCCAGGGCGGATTCGCCGGTGGTGGCCCGGGTGGCGGCGGCTTCAGCCTGGCGAACCTGCCCGAGGAGCGCCGCGAGAGGTTGATAGCGCGCCTGCTGCAGAACGAGGAAGTGAAGAAGGCCTACGACGCGAAACTGAAGGAAGATCCGGCGCTGGAGAACGACGAGCCACGGCGGCTGCAGTTCCTGCAGGAGCAGCTCCAGGCGATCGGTGGCCCGCGCGCGCTGTTCGGCGGCGGCGGTGGCGGCGGCGGTGGCTTCGGCGGCTGACGCCCGTCCGGCCTCCGCGGTGGAGGAGGCAGCCGATCCGGATGCCGCCGCGGCCCGCGTCCTGGTGGTAGAGGATGACGCTGCCATCGCGGAGCTGATCGAACTGTATCTGCACAAGGAGGGGCTGGAGAGCACCTGCGTCGCTTCGGCCGAGGAGGCGGAGAGCACCCTGCGCCGGATGGTTTGCCACTTGGTGATCCTGGACATCAACCTGCCCGGTCGCGACGGCTTTCAGTTCCTGACGCAGTTTCGCGCGCGCCACTCTACCCCGGTGATCATCGTGTCGGCGCGCGACTCCGACGAGGACAAGGTGCTCGGCCTCGGGGTCGGTGCGGACGACTTCGTCACCAAGCCGTTTTCGCCGCGCGTGCTGTTGGCGCGAGTGCGGACCAACCTCCGCTACCTGCAGCGCGGGCCGGCGCCATCGGTACGGGCGGTTCGCTTCGGTGACTACCTCATCCACCTGAACGAGTACACCGTCACCCGCGACGGCAGCCGCGTGACGCTGGCTCCCAAGGAGTTCGATCTGCTTGCCTACCTGGTGAGCAACGCCGGGCGCGCCTTCAGGCCGCAGGAGCTGTACGCGCGCGTGTGGGGCAACCGCTTCGGCGACCTGTCCACGGTCACCGTGCACGTGCAGCGGTTGCGCAAGAAGCTGCACCGTCCGGGAACGGCACCGCTGATCGAGACCGTCCCACGGGTCGGCTACCGCGCCTCTTCCGCCGTCGTGAGCTTCGAGACGTGACGATCAGAACCAGGCTCGCGCTGCTGGTCGTGGCGGTGGTGTGCGTGCCGGTAGGGGTGGTGGGTCTGCTCAGCTATATCGACTCCCGCTCGCTCAGCGACCGTGAGGAGGCCCGAATTGCGGCGTTTCATACCGTGCATACCTGGCTGGCGGAGGAGGTTGCACCGAGCTGGGCGCAGGTTCGCACCCTGGAGCCGCCGGCCGGTCACCAGGCCATCGTGGTGGATGCCGGCAGCGTAGTGCTGGTCTCGTCCGTAGCCGACGTGGCAGCCGGCCAACGGGTCGACAGGGGCACGCTGGCGGCGCGGTTCCCGCCACCCGAGCATCGGATTCTGGAGTTCCCGATTTTCGCCGACGGCGCCCTCGTAGGCGCCGCGTTCGAGGTGCGGCCGCGCCCGAGCCCCTGGTGGCTGCGCTGGCGCTGGCTGCTGGACAGCGGCCGTTACGGGTTGGCCACCCTCATCGTCATCGGCGTCGCCATGGTGTGGTGGCTGGCCCACGCGCTGCGCCGCTCGCTGGGCGATCTGGACCGTGCCTCACAGCGCATCGCCGCCGGCGACCTGAACTTCCAACTGCGTGCCGAGGGCCGTGACGAGGTGGCCGCGGTGGCGCGCTCGTTCGACCGCATGCGGCGCGCGCTGATCGAGGAACGGCGCATGCTGCGTGCCGAGCGGGAGCGCAAGCGCAGTTTCCTGATGGCCGTATCGCACGATCTGCGGACGCCCCTGACCAGCATCAAGGGCTACCTGGAGGCGCTGCAGGACGGCATGGCGGGCGACCGCGGGGCGGAGCTGCGCTACCTGCGCATCGCCCGCGATCGGGCGGATTTGCTGGAGAACAGGATCGCGGATCTCAACGAGTTGTTGCGCATGGAGACCGGCGAGTGGCGGACGCAGCGCGAGCCGCGCAGCCTGACGGGAATCCTCGGCGGCCTGGCAGCCGACTATCGCGAAGACGCACTGCTGCTCGGACGCCGATTCGAGGTGGCCATCGACCTGCCGGACTATCTGGTCGTGGACGCTGACTGGAGTCTGTTCACGCGCGTTACCGACAACCTGATGGAGAACGCGCTGCAATACACTCGCAACGGCGACCGTATCCGGTTCACGGCGCTGCAGCATAACGGCGCCGTCGAAGTCGCGGTCCGGGACAGCGGCCCCGGCATTCCGGCAGAGCAGTTGGCACACATCTTCGACCCGTTCTTCCGTGGCGCCGCCGATCGCCGCGAGCCGGGCAACGGCCTGGGACTGGCGGTGGCCCGCTCCATCGTCGAGGCGCACGGTTGGAAGATCAGTGCCGCCGCCGGCAACGGCGGCGGAGCATGCTTCACGATCCATATCCCCGTCACACAGCGTACGCCCTGACCAGGCGTCAACGCACGATGGCGGTCAGTTGCTGCTGCAGGTCCAGGCCGAGGTCGCCGGCGAGCGACAGGTAGGCGCTTCCCAGGGTCAGCGCGGCCGCGTGTGCACCAGCCTCCGCCTCGCGGAGCTGTACGGCTGCTTCCTCCAGCGCCGAATCGCTGATCGCACCGGCATCGTGGCGTCGCACTGCGCGCTCCAACTGCAGGTCAGCGCGCTCCAACCGCAGCGTGGCCAGTTCTTCCGCGGCCAGCGCGGAACTCAGCTCCAGCCGCGCTCGTTCGAAGCCGCGCTCTACACTGGTACGGGTGGTGGTCAGACTGCGCCGGGCCGTGGCCGCCTGCTCCCGTGCCTGCTCGCTCGCAAGCGCCCGGCGGTCGCTGTCGTAGAGCGGGTAACTGCCGGTGATCGACAGGCTGAGCGAACCGGGTCGCGAAGCCGAGCGCGATTTGCGGTAGTCGAGGCTGACTGAGAGTTCCGGCAGCAGCCCGGCCTGGGCGCGCTCGGCGCGCAGTTCGGCGCTGGCCAGCGCAGCCTCCGCCTCCAATACTTCCAGGGCGCTGCCGATCGCACCCGGCGGAGCCGGCTCCGCGAGCAGCGCCCCGGCGTTCCGGCGCAGAGCGTCGAGGTCGGCTTCCGGAACCGTCAGCGGCCCCGGCGTCAGATCGAGATCGGCGAAGAACTCGGCCCGATCAAGGTTGAGGACGGCACGCTGTTCGGCAGTCGCATTGCGCTGCTCGGCAACGGTGATCGTCGCATCGATCAAGTCGAGCCGGTCGGCCGCCTGCCGCTCCACCCGCGACCGGGTGTGCGCCAGGTCACGCTCGGCGAACGCCAGGCGCTGCTCCGCCAACGCCAGAGCAACCTGGCGTGAGGTCAACGACAGGAAGGTGCGTGCAACGTGCAACACCACGTCATTGCGCGCGCGCCACAGGCGCAGACGCGCCAGGCGAAGCTGATCATCGCGCTCAGACAGTGCCAGCGCGGACGCGGAAAGCCCCGCCGGCGGAAGCAGGCCCTGGGAAACCGACAGACTGTGGGTGTCGGTCAGGCTGTCGGCGACCGGCTCCGGGCCATCGAGGTCGACTTCGCCGGTGTAGCTGCCGGTGATCTCCATGCCCCACGGAAAGCCTATGGCAGCAGAGATCGTACCCCCGGCACCGAAACTGAGGGTGTCGGCGACGTCGCTGGCCGTGCCACTCTGAAGCGGAGCCAGGTCGACGCTTGCCGCCGGAGTGGCACTCAGCGTGACGGCAACGCCGCCGTGGTCGATCTCGGCAAGGCGCAGGGCGATCGCGGCCGATCGCGCACCTGCGTCCGCCTCCACCACGGAGCGGTGCACGGCGAGGCCTGCGGCAACTGCGTCGCCGATGCGCAGCGCCTCCTGTGCGTGCGCCGACAGCGCCGCGGTCAGGCCGAGCAGGATCGGCAACCAGCGACCGGCGGTCACTCCATCCCCGGCAGCTCGAGGCCGGCTGCATCCTGGAGCCGCACCCAGGCGAACCAGGCCGACCAGCGCGCCGCGCGCAGGGTATTGACCGCCGCAACCAGGTCCGCCTGCGAGCCGTCGAGGTCGGACCGGGTAACCATGCCGGCGTCGAATTGCTCCCCGGTGCGACGCGTCCGTTCCGCCTGCAGTGCAAGTTGCAGCTCGCGCAACGTCACCGTGCCGTAGGCCTGCTGCGCGGTTGCGAAGGCGCTGGCGGTTGCGGTCTGCAAGTCCAGTCCGGTGTTTTCCAGCGCCGCCTGGCTGCTCTCCACGGTGTTGGTCGCCGTCTCCAGATCGAGCCGCGAGGTTTCCTCCGCGGAGAGCAGATCCAGGTTGATCTGGTCGACTTCCAGTTGCTGCGCGGCGTGGCG
Organism: Spirochaetia bacterium; assembly: GCA_965203905.1. Classification (GTDB taxonomy): domain Bacteria; phylum Spirochaetota; class Spirochaetia; order SZUA-6; family Bin103; genus Bin103. The sequence continues at coordinate 2,377,314 of CBDBDQ010000005.1, forward strand.
GTGCTCCGCGCGCCGCGCGGTGGCGGCGGAGTAGCTGTCCGGCGTGCCCAGCTCCGGCAGCCCCGGCGGCTCCGAGGCGAGCACCGCCGCGTCCAGAGCCGCGAACGCCAGGCCGCTCTTCTCCACCAGGTTCGGCAGCGTGTTGAAGCGCCTCTGGTTACGAGCGCTCGCCAGGTTCAGTTCGGCGGTGAGCGCTGCCACCTGTGACTGCAACTGCTGCGTGGCGCCGGTGGCGCCTACCTCCACCCGCGCGTTCGTCAATTCCAGGTCGAGCTGTGCCAGTCGCAGTCGTTCTTCCAGCAGGGTGAGGTCTTCGTTCGCCTGCTGCAGATCCACGTAGGCTTGCGCGATGGCCAGCAGTTCGCGGACCGTCCCCTGACGGACGTTGAGTTGTGCCCGCTCCCATTGCAGTGTCGCCACCATCTGGTCCAGGCGCGCATCCGAGGCTGCCGAGGCACGGTCGAACGCGACGCGCGCATTTTCCTGTTGCAGCGCCAGAGACTCCAGTTCCGGGTTGGCCGTCTGCGCCGCGGTCAGGACCTGTGACAGCGTCAGCGTATCGGTCTGCTGCTGCGCCACTGACGGCAGCGTGATCGCCAGCAGAAGGGCGATGGCGGACAGGGCGATGCGAGTGTTCATGTAATCTCCTCCGATAGGGAACTCCAGAGGATCTCCCGCGGACGGCGGCAGGAGCGGTCGATGCCGCGACGGCCCCGCCCGCCACGGCAGGTCCCCTGGCGCTGCGTGGGGTTGTCGGTGTGTGCCGTTCGCAAGTATACCGGCTGGACTGGGCGGCACCGTTACGAATCCGATCAATTCTCGGTAAACGTGCGCCGCCCTTCGGCAGGCCCAATGCAAAGAGCCCCGCGTGAGGCGGGGCTCTCTGTCGGACAGCGGTGGCCGCTGTGTCAGGCGCCGCTGGTCACGGCGATCTGCTTGCGCTGCGCCGTGGCCGTCTTGGGCACGGTCACCGTCAGCAGTCCATCCCGAAAGCTGGCGCTGATCTGCTCGGGGTCGACGTCCTGCGGCAGCGCGAAGGAGCGCTTGAAGGTGCCGCTGCGCCGCTCGCGGATCACGTAGCCGTGCTCGTCGCGCTCGCTCTCCTGCTCGGACTGCGAGGCGATGGTGAGCAGGTTGTGCTCCACGTTGACGGTGAAGTCCTTCTCGGTGAGACCGGGCAGCTCGGCCTCCAGGTGGTAGCCGTCGGCTTGCTCGCGGACGTCCACGCGGGGCGCGGCGGTGGCGAAGGTAGGACGGCTCCAGTCCTGGAACAGGGAGTCGAACCAGCGGTCGAGGTTCACCGGCGAAAGGCGATACGGTCGATAGGTAACCAGGCTTCTCATGTCTTTCCTCCTATGAGATTGGTCTGTACCAATCAATAAGCAGCAACCGTGCCAACCTGCTTACACCCTCGATTCAGGCGACTCTGAGGCGTTTCCCGCCGCGTTTTCGGAGCATCCGGGTGGCCCAACGGGTCGAAACGACACGCCGCTTGCGGGAGTCGGTTCAGTTGGGACATTTTCGCCCACCGACGCCGCTCGCGGCAGAAATTCTGTTACCGGTAGCACAGCGGCGGCGGTGGTGAGACTCGAAATCGAACGTCATCCCTCGCGGGCAAGTGCGGAGCGGAGTCGGTCGAGTTCACCGGCGCCCGCGTTGTCGGCCAACCCGGCGTGCTCGGCGGTCTCGACCAGCAGGCGCATGTGCGTAAGGTCCGCGGCATACTCTTTCAGACGCCGCTCGTGCCCGGCACGGGTCTTGGTGCACACCAGGGTGTACGGACTTCCTTTGCGCTCGGTCTCGTGGAGCAGGTCGAGGCCGTCGCGGTCGATGGTCTCGTGGACATGCCGCCGCAGTTCCTTGCGTAGCGGAAGCCGGAGCACCTGCGCCTGCGGGTCGGCGTAGAACCGTTGCAGGCGGCCACAGTGCGGGCAGCGACATGAGATGGTGGCATCCAGCGCCCAGTCGCTCGGCGCCGCCGGGAGCTGTGCGCTTCGTGCCAGCAGGAAGCCGGCGGCGTGGCGCCACAGTGTCACGAACGCGGGTCCTGCCGCGGCGTTGTCCGTGTGTCGCGCCAGTCCGGCCAGCGCGCTCGGCAGCGCCCGATCGGGCGGCGCCGCGACGGGATGCTCGATCAACAACGTCGCGGCTGCGAGTGCCTCCCCGTTCAGGTCGAAGTGCCAGGCCAGCGCCAGCAGGTTGCGGATCGCGGCCGCCCCGAGCGGTTGCGGCGGATTGTGCGGTGGCCGACTCCGCGCCGCGTCGGTGCGCATCTCCAGGGCGCCGGAGATGGATTGCAGCAGAAGCTGGGCGGCGGCGCGCAACGAGCGTTGCCAGTCGGCGTCGTGCCCGTCGGGAATCCGGCTGAGCCGCCACACCAGATCGATCACGCCGTCCGTGCTGCGCAGCAGATTCGCGCGGATGAACTCCGGCAGCCAATCGCGGAGCGCCTCGGGCGTGATCACGGCCGCCAACTCCTCGTTGGCGCCGCCGCGGTAGATCGAGGTAGCGACCTCGCGTAGGTAGCGCAGCGTCGTGGGTCGGTCCCCGAGCCGGCACAGCAGCCGGAGCGCCTCTCGGCAGCTCTTGTCGATGTCGGTCCGGAGCCCAGGCGGCGGCTTCGGCCATGCGTCGATGATCTGCGTGGCAAGAGCGCGCAAGCGGCTGTCCTCGGCCTCCGACCGGTCGCTGCGCTCCAACTCCCCGTCCACGTACGCAACCAGGGCGCCGATACCGGCGCCGGCCAGGGTGGTGACGGTCCGCGCCCGCGGCCACAACACCAGCGCCGCCGAGCGATAGGCACGCTCGATCTCCACCCCCGCGTTCCCCGTGGCCTCGTTTGCCCACTCTTCGTCCGGGTCGACGCCATCCAGAGCGCCGGCCGGCAGCAGTTCGCCCGCCCGTAGCGGCAGCTTCCCATAGTGCGGCCTGGTATCGTCCGGCGCTACCCAGCCATCGAGCCAATGATCCGATTCGATCACCTCGCCGGCCTCCAGGTCGCTGTCGTCGAGGTCGACCCCGTACGGCAGGTCCTGCGGGTACTCGGCCACGCACGCTTCTTCGATGTGGAGGATCGCCGCGTACAAGGCACAATCCGCGCGCCGCGCCGCTGCCGCCAGGGCGCGCGCCACGGCGGCGTCGGTGTTCTTCAAGGCCGCGAACGAGAGTCCCTCCTCGCTGTACTCGTGCTCCAGCAGCCAGACGATCTTTTGCGCGCCGTGCGTAGTGCGGTCCCACCGCTCCAGCAGGGCGGCGATGCGCTCCGCCTCCGCGTCGTGGTCCGGTGCCCGGTCCAGCCGGCTACCGCCCCCACCGCGCAGTACGAGTTGGTAGACGAGGACGATTCGGTGGCCGGTGGCGACCGGACGGATCTCGTGGACGCAGTCGGCGTAGAACGCCGCGAACGCGAGTTCCGACGGATCCTCGATGCGCAGGTCGATCACCGTCTCACGGCTTTTATGGTGGATCACCAACTCGCCGCCGGTACCGGCGACCGGCAGCGAGATCACCAACGTGGCGACCATACCGGTCGCCTTCTCGCTGTCGCGGTGGGCGCTGAAGAAGCCTCCCGGCTCGTACACCAGGAGTTTGTAGAGGAGCGCCTCGGTGCGCTCGCGCGGGCAGCCGAGTCCGTCGGCGGCACGACCGACGATTTGCGCCAGGGTGTCGCTCCAGGCCCCGCCGCCCACCGCCACCCGGTCCGCGTCGATCTGCCAGCAGTCGCGTACCGAACGGTCCAGCACCGTGTCCGGTCCCCTGCCGTACGGTGCCCGTTCCGCCGTCGCCACCAGAGCCTCGGCCTGGGCAGGCGGAACCGGAAACGGGATCAGCCCGGCGCCCGCAACCTCCAGGCGTGGCAACGGCGCGAACAACCGGCCGTGCGTACAGTACTCGCCGGGGCGGTCAATCGACGCAATCACGGCTTCCAGGTCTGACTGGGCGGGGTGGTATTCAATCTCGAAGTCCGGCATCGATCGTTACCAGTAGCGCAGGGCGTCGGCAAACAGGGCGCTCAGATCGGTTTCCGAGGCCGGGCGCGGCGCCAGCTTGGTGACCCGGTGCTGCGGCACGGTGCCCGCCACCAGCGCCGGGATGTGCTGTTCCGTGAACCCGACGGCGGCCAAGCCCGCCGGCATGTCGACCGCCCGCATCAGGTCGATGATGGTGTCGGCGAGGATGGTCCCGGCAGCGGCCGGATCGGCACCCTCCACCTCGGCTCCCATCAGGCGCGCGGCGCGCAGGTGGCGCTGCGGGTCGGCGGCGGCGGTGAAGCGGAACACCGCCGGGGCGTTGAGGATCACCGACATGCCGTGCGGACACATCGGGTGGTCGTCGGGATAGCCGACGGGATGGTAGCCGGGACCGGCGGTCTGCCGCCCGGCCACCATGCTGGAAACCGGGTAGGACATGCCGTGCGGCAGGTGGACGCCGGCGTTGCCGAAACCGTAGCCGGCGAAGGTGGCTGCGAGCAGCATGGCGGTGCGCGCCTCTTCGTCATCCGCATCGCGCATGGCGCGTACCAGGTTGCCGGCCACCAGCTCGATGGCGCGTTCGGCCCACAGGTCGCTGATCGGATTGGCGCCCTGGTAGGCCGGACGCAGCGCCGGCTCGGCGGGCGCCTCGCGCGCCGTGTAGGGGAGGGCGGTGAACGACTCCACGGCGTGGCACAGCACGTCGAGGCCGGTGCTGGCCGCCACCACCGGCGGCAGGGTGCGCGTGTTGTCGGGATCGACTATACCGAGCGTGGGCCTCAGAGCGCGGTGCGCGATGCCGGTCTTGGCGCCCATCTCCAGGTAGTCGAAGATCGCCACGCCGGTGGTCTCGCTGCCGGTGCCGGCGGTGGTGGGCACCGCCACCAGCGGCTTCAGCGGCCCCGGCACCGGCTCGCCGCGCCCGATCGGATGGTTGACGTAGGTGAGCAGGTCGGCCGGATAGGTGGTGTACAGGTTGGCCGCCTTGGCGGTGTCCATGCTGGAGCCGCCGCCCACCGCGGCAAAGCCGTCGCAGCCGCTGTCGCGGGCGGCGCGGATCGCCTCCTGGAACGAAGCGTCGCTGGGCTCGATACGGGAATCGGTGAACAGCACGGTGTCGATCCCCGCGGCCCGGATCGAATCGCGCGCCACCGCCACCGGCTCCGACTGCGCCATCACCGGATCGGTAACCAGGAACGCGCGCCGCACGCCGAGCGCGCGCAGTTCGAAGCCCAACTCGCGGGTGGCGCCGGCACCGAACTTGATGCGCGCCCCCTCCATGTTCAGGATCGTCTCAGTAGCCATGTCTGTACTCGTCACGATGCCCGGTCCGGGCGCCGCGTGCCTATCCCTCGATGCCGGACATCACCCGCTCTTGCAGCGCGGCGATGCAGCGCAGCAGGATTGCAGCAGTCAGCGCGGCAATGCCCTGCCCGGGACCAACTCGCGCAGGAAGCGGTCGACTGGAATGCAACGCACACCGTGGCTGCTCGTGGGAGCGTCGAAGAATCTCTGCACAATCGCCATTTCGGGGCTCAATTTCTCAGCCACGCTGCGAAAATGCTACCTGCGAATGCAAAGAGCCCCGCGCAGAGGCGGGGCTCGGTATCGGATTGGCGGGTGGCCGCTGTGTCAGGCGCCGCTGGTGACGGCGATCTGCTTGCGCTGCGCCGTGGCCGACTTGGGCACGGTCACGGTGAGCAGCCCATCCTGAAAGCGGGCGCTGATCTGCTCGGGGTCGACGTCCTGCGGCAGCGCGAAGGAGCGCTTGAAGGTGCCGCTGCGCCGCTCGCGGATCACGTAACCGTGCTCGTCGCGCTCGCTCTCCTGCTCGGACTGCGAGGCGATGGTGAGCAGGTTGTGCTCCACGTTGACGGTGAAGTCCTTCTCGGTGAGACCGGGCAGCTCGACCTCCAGGTGGTAGCCGTCGGCCTGCTCGCGCACGTCGACGCGGGGCGCGGCGGTGGCGAAGGCGGGGCGGCTCCAGTCCTGGAACAGGGAGTCGAACCAGCGGTCGAGGTTCACCGGCGAAGGGCGATAGGGGCGATAGGTAACCAGGCTTCTCATGTCATTCCTCCTATGAGATTGGTCTGTACCAACCAATAAGCAGCAACCGTGCCAACTTGGTGCGGCCCTGATTTCTGGCCGTTCTGAGGGGTTTCCCGCCGCCTCGGTGTGCTGACCGGGTGGTCGAATGGGTCGAAACGACCCGCCACTTACGGGAGGCCGTTCTGTTGGGACACTTTCTCCCAGCTCAGCCCGTGGCATCGTACAATCTGTTACCGCTATGGGCGCCCGGCATACGCTGCGGGTCCCGGAGGCAGCCATGAGCGATCAGCCACCCGTCCATGTCCATCATCACGGCCCGCCGCGAGTACGGTTCTGCAGCGGCTGTGCCGCGCCGCTGGAGCGCCGCAGCGTGGAAGGCAAGACACTGCCGGTTTGCCCGCGCTGCGGCCAGGTGGTGTACGCCGATCCCAAGGTGGCGGCGGGCACGATCATCGAGGACGCCGGCCGTGTTCTGCTGCTGCGCCGCGCCATCTCGCCGGCGCGCGGGCTGTGGACCTTTCCCGGCGGCTACGTGGATCGCGGCGAGCCGGTGCCCGAGGCCGCCGCCCGCGAGGCACATGAAGAGGCGGGGGTGACGGTTGCGGTGGGGGAACTGCTCGGCGTCTACTCCGCGCGCAACGTGCCGGTGGTGCTGATCGTCTACCGCGCCCGGATCGCGGCCGGCACGGCGCAGCCCGGTCCGGAGGCGCTGGAGCTGCGCTGGGCGGGACCGGATTCGATCCCCTGGGAGGAACTGGCGTTTCCGAGCACCGCCACGGCACTGAACGACTGGCGGCGGACGCTGGAGGAGTAGCGGACGCGGCGGGCGCTACTGCTTGGCGGCGCGCTGCAGCCTGGCCCAGGTGTCGCGCAGGCCCACCGAGCGGTTGAACACCGGTGCACCGGGGCGGGAGTCGCGGTTGTCGACCACGAAGTAGCCGTGGCGCAGGAACTGGAAGATCTGCTCCGGCTGCGCCGCCGCCAAGCCCGGCTCCACCTTGCAGCCGGTCAGGATCACCTCGGAGTCCGGGTTGAGACGCTCCCCCAGATCCTCGTGGTCCACCTCGTTCATGTTCTCGGTGGTGAACAGGTGATCATAGAGGCGTACCTCGGCGGTATGAGCGTGCTGCGCCGAGACCCAGTGCAGCGTGCCGCGCACCTTCCGGCCGTCCGCGGTGCCGCCGCCGCGGGAGGCGGGATCGTAGCTGCAGCGCAGCTCGGTCACCTGCCCGGCGTCATCCTTCACCACCTCGTCGCAGGTGATGTAGTAGGCGCCCTTCAGCCGCACTTCGCGCCCCGGTGACAGGCGGAAGAACCTGCGCGGCGCCTGCTCCATGAAGTCGCTGCGTTCGATGAGCAGCTCGCGGCAGAAGGGCAGCGCCCGGGTGCCGGCGTTCGGGTCCTCGGGGTTGTTCTCCACCTCCACCTGCTCGCTCTTCCCCTCGGGGTAGTTGGTGATCACCACCCGCAACGGGTCCAGCACCGCCATCACCCGGGTGGCTGTGCGGTTCAGCTCCTGGCGCAGGTAGTACTCCAGCTGCGCATAACTGATCAGCACCGTGGTCTTGGTGAGGCCGACGCTGCGCACGAAGGCGCGGATGGAGCTGGGGGTGAAGCCGCGCCGGCGCAGGCCGCGCAGCGTCAGCAGGCGCGGGTCGTCCCAGCCACGTACCGTGCCGTCGGCCACCAGCCGGCGCAGGACGCGCTTGTGCAGCACCGCGTAGGCCACGTTGAGGTGGTTGAACTCGATCTGCCGCGAGCGGAAGATCCCCAGCTTCTCCAGGTACCAGTCGTACAGCGGGCGGTTGTTCTCGAACTCCAGCGAGCACAGCGAGTGGGTGACGCCCTCGATCGAGTCGCTCTGGCCGTGCGCCCAGTCGTACATCGGGTAGATGCACCAGGCGTCGCCGGTGCGGTAGTGGCGCGCGCGGCGGATGCGGTACATCACCGGATCGCGCAGGTTCAGGTTGGGCGAGGTCATGTCGATCCGTGCGCGCAGCACGTAGGCGCCGTCGGCGAACTCGCCCGCGCGCATGCGGCGCAGCAGGTCGAGGCTCTCCGCCGGCGGCCGGTTGCGGTCCGGGCTCTCGCGGCCGGGACGGGTCGGGACGCCGCGGTACTCGCTGATCTGTTCCGCGGTCAGGCTGTCGACGTAGGCGTCGCCCTGCTCGACCAGTTGCTCGGCCAGCTCGTAGAGCCGCCCGTAGTAGTCGGAGGCGTAGTACTCGTGCTCGCCCCAGTCGAAGCCGAGCCAGCGGATATCCTCCTTGATCGACTCCACGTACTCCAGCTTCTCGCGCTCGGGGTTGGTGTCGTCGAAGCGCAGGCTGCAGAAGCCGCCGAACTCGCGCGCGACGTCGAAGTTGAGGGTGATCGCCTTGGCGTGGCCGATGCCGATGTAGCCGTTCGGCTCCGGCGGCCAGCGCGTCTGCACGCGGTCGAAGCGGCCGGCGGCCAGGTCTTCGCGAATCGCCTTGCGAATGAAGTCGGACACCTCGGGAGCGGTCTCGATGGCGGGGGAGGGACTGGCGCTGCTCACGTCGCTGCTAAAGTTAGCTCGCCGCGTGGCCATCTACAACCGGATTCTGGGCCGCGCATCCGCAATCCGGCTGCATATCCCGCGCCTTGCGTGGCCTCGGCTCCTCTGGCACGCTCGCGGGACATGGACACGCTGCGCGAGCCGACCCTGCTGCTGCGGGGTGGTCACGTCATCGACCCGTCCGCGAATGTCGATGGCAGAGCCGACGTGGTGGTGGCCGGCGACCGCATCTCCCGGGTGGTGGTCGGCGGCGGCCTGGCGGAGGAAGAGTGCCCGCCCACGGTGGTGGACTGCAGCGGTCGCTACGTGTGTCCCGGTCTGGTGGACCTGCACGGCCACTACTACGAGGGCAGCCTGTACGGCGTCGATCCGCGCGCCGCGCTGCGCGGCGGAGTCACTACCGCGGTCGATGCGGGCACCTGCGGCTGCGTCAACTTCGCCGAGTTCCGCCGCACCGCCATCGACGGTGCGCCGGTGCGCATCCTGCCGTTCGTCCACATCGGCTGCCTGGGAATCCCCACCCCGACGCTCGGCGAGCTGCTCGACCTGCGGCACGCCCGCCCGCGCGAGACCGCGGCGACGATTCTGGAGCATCGCGACGTCGCGCTGGGGGTGAAGTTGCGCGCCGGCATCATGGCCCTGGGACACAATGTCGAGGCGGTGGAGCTGGCGCTGCGCGCCGCTGCCGAGAGCGGCTCACGCATGATGGTGCACATCAGCCTGCAGGGCGACACCCGCGAGGTGCTGCGGCGGTTGCGTCCGGGCGACATCGTCACCCACTGCTTCACCGGCCGCGGCGACGGCATTCTCGACTCCGCCAGCGGCGCACTGCTGTCCGAGACCAGCGCGGCGCGGCAGCGCGGGGTGGTGTTCGACGTCGGCCACGGCTCCGGCAGCTTCCGCTGGGATACCGCGCTGAAGGCGTTCGAGCACACTTTCTATCCCGACACCATCAGCACCGACCTGCACCGCTACAACGTCGAGCAGGTGGTGTTCGACCTGCCCACCACCATGTCCAAGTTCCTGCTGCTGGGCATGACGCTGGCGGAGGTGGTGGAGAAGGCGACCCTGGCGCCGGCCCAGGCGATCGGACGTGCCCCGGAGCTCGGCACCCTTGCGCCCGGGGCCAGCGCCGACGTGCTGGTGTTCTCGGTGGAGCAGGGCGAGTTCCGGTTTCAGGACTCGCACCTGCGGGAGCGGGTCGGGGAACGCCGCCTGCGGCCCGAGCTGGTGGTGTCCCGCGGCCGCGTGGTGCGGCCCGCGGAGGTGCCGGTGCGCCTGCGCCGCATGACGCCCTGGGACGACGAGACCTACGCCGCGCTGCGCACCTCGGCAGCCGCCGCGGGAAAATATTAAAGCAAGGCTGAGAATAGCGTGTTATTTAAGAGCGTACGCTACAGGCGGTTGATGCTACACTACTAGTTGTGGTGCATGATAGCGTTTGTCAAAGTGTTTATCCTTGGCGCACGGCGAGCCACACGAGCGCGGCCGCACTCGGCGGGCTGGGATACCATCGTTGCGTGTTGTCGCCTGCACTCGGTGGTGACGAGGCGTCGCAAATGGACCCGACGAATTGAGATACGCATTGCCGAACAGTCTTCAGCATGATCTGGCCGGATTTCAAGTCTGTACTGAACTCTATGAGCGCACCAAAGATCGGCGTTTTGATGAAATTGAGATCGACATGCGCAGCACGACTTGGTTGGACGCCGATATGTGTGCAATTATCGGTGCACTTCTCTACTATATTGGATCACGCTTGAATACGGTACGGCTTACAAACATAAACTCGCGAGTGCGTTCTGTTCTCTCGAAGAATGGATTTCTCACCCATTACGGAGAAGAGAGGATACACGATCGTTGGGGTACGACAATAGCATATCAGAGATTCGACGTACAAGATGACAGATACTTTTCAGAATATATCGAGAGAGAGTTCATCCATCGCACAGAGATGCCAACGATGTCACTTGGTTTGTTGAAGAAATTCCGTGAGAGTATATTCGAGATTTTTAGCAACGCAGTATTACACTCAAATAGCAGATTGGGAATATTCAACTGTGGCCAATACTCCCCTAATCGAGGTCAACTGAATCTTACGGTAGCCGATCTAGGCGTTGGAATGAAGAAGAATGTGGGCGACCATATTAGGATAGATATCGCGCCGGAGAAGGCAATTGAGTGGGCGACTCAAGAGCGGAATACTACTAAAATAGGCAGTGTTCCTGGAGGTCTCGGGTTGAAGCTTCTACGCGAATTCATCGACCTAAATCGAGGTTGTATTCAGATAGTGTCAGATGCAGGGTACTGGTGTCGGCAGAACGGCCTAACTACCATGCATAGGCTCCGACACCAATTTCCCGGAACAGTGGTGAGTGTAGAGATCAATACAACAGATACACACTCATATCGGTTACAGTCAGAAGTGTCACTCGAGGACATATTTTAAGGCATTTAGAATGAAAAATCGGATCACGATTTCGGCATTCGAGGTAATAGGAAGCCCCCTATGTGTGGCTTCCGCGGACGGCCAGAAGATCTACGATCGTATCGCGCGAGTTTTGAAAGAGGGTGGATATGCTGCGGTGTCATTTCGAAATGTCAGTACCCTCACGTCTGCTTTTCTAAATGCAGCCATTGGTCAGCTATATGGTGAGTTCGACAATGACACGATTCGCAGTAGGATAACGATAGAAGAGATGGAGCCGAACGACATCGCGCTATGAGGCGCGTAGTTGACACCGCCAAGGAGTACTTCAAAGATCCACAAAGGTTCGAGCAGGCTGTTCGTGATACATTGGGAAACGGAGATGGCGGCTCAGAATCCAATATCAGTTGAGCACTATGTCTTCCAGGAAGATGACTGTGTATTCCTTGACGCCAATATCTGGTTGTTTGTTTATGGTCCACAGCAACCAAAAGACAAGACGAGGATTTATTCGGATGCCCTTAGTCGTATCTTGAAGGCACGGTGCAGAATCTATATCGATATACTGGTAGTGTCAGAAGTAATAAACGCATTTGCAAGGATTAGATGGAGACTAAACGTATCCAGGCTACCCTTTAAGGTGTTTCGAAACAGCCCTCTGTTTGTACCGGTAGCTGAAGCTGGAAGCTCGTTACGGATGACGGCGATTTTGATGCCCAAGGGATACCGGTCATAACCGCCAATTCCGGTCTGCTACGCTCGCGCACATGAAATAGGGGCTCAACACTGAGTAGGCGCATCGAAGCAGAATGAACGGGGAAGACAGACGATATGGATTGCGTGATCAGGGCAATTTCGTGGCTTCGGAGGCTGCCTCGACTGGAAGATGCGTGGTGAGAAACCGGACTGCATTATTGCTCAGGATCCCCGCGATCTGTTCATCAGTATAGCCGCGTTCGGTCAGGATTCCTCCCAGCCGCTGCAGGTCGGCGATCGTGGTCAGTTCGCGCGGCGTCTGCTCGGAGCCGAAGCCGCCGTCCAGGTCGCTGCCGACGGCGGCCTGCGACGCGTTTCCCGCGAGCTGGCAGATGTGATCGACGTGGTCGGCCAGCGTGGTCATCGGCACCTGCTCGCTGCTGGTCTCGCCGCGTACCCAGCCGGGGTAGAGCATCCAGGCGTCGCAGGCCACGGCCACGATGCCGCCGCGCTCCAGCACCAGGCGCAGTTGCTCGTCGGTAAACTGGCGTCCGCCGGGGACCAGGGCGCGGCAGTTCTGGTGGCTTGCCAGCACCGGCCCGGGAAAGCGGTCGAGGGCCTGGAAGAACGCAGGATCCGAGAGATGGGTCAGGTCCAGGATCAGGCCTGCCTCCGCGAATGCGTCCAGCAGCTTGCGGCCGGCCGCGGTCAAATCCCCGTCGGTGCCGGTGCCGCCGGCGTAGCGACCCAGCCCGTAGTGCACCAGGCTGGCCACCCGCAGGCCGGCGGCATGCCAGCGTGCCACGTGGCCGGGTGAGATGATCGGGTCGCTGCCCTCCATGGCCAGCACGATACCCACCCGGCGTTCCTCGCCCGCCCGCCAGCGCCGGGCGTGCGCCTGAAGCTCGTCGCCGGTGGCGAGCAGCGCCACCTCGCCCGCTTCCTCCAGCGCCCGGTACCAGGCGAGCTGCCCGGTGGCGACCGCCCCCGCCGCCGCCGGCGTCGGGTAATCGAGCAGGCCGCCGTGGATTGCCGTCGCGCCCACCGGAGTGCGCGCGATCAGCGTCGCCATGCACAGCCCCACGCCACCGGCGCGCATCTCGGGCAGGGTGGTGGTGGCGCGGCCGCGGCCCCGCTCGTCGGTCAGGCCGCGCTCGCGGTCGTTGAGCCGCTCCAGCGGCAGCGTGAGGTCGCGCCGGAAGCCGAGCGCGTTCCAGGCCAGGTCCAGGTGGCAGTCGAAGATGAGCCGGGCATCGTGGTGCATGTGCTACAGTGCAGCGCACCGTGCGGATTACGTCCAGTGACCATTACATAGGCCGTCGCTCGCCGGCGCTCTCCAGCCGCGGCATGGTGGCCTCGTCGTCGCCGCAGGCGTCCCTGTTCGGCCTGCGCATGCTCGCCGCCGGGGGCAGCGCGGCCGACGCGGCGCTGGCGGCGGCCGCCGGCATGCAGGTCACCATGCCCTGCCAGACCGGCCTCGGCGGCGACTGTTTCGTGCTCTACTACGAGGCGGCGAGCGGCACCGTGCACGCCCTCAACGGCTCCGGACGCAACGCCCGCGGACTGAGCCTGGAGCTGCTGCGGCGCGAGGGGCTGGCGACCGCCCTGCCCGCCGGCCACGCCCACAACGTGACCGTGCCGGGCGCCCCCGCCGCCTGGTCCGACCTGCACGCCCGCTTCGGCATCCTGCCGCGCGCGCAGGTGGTGGAGCCGGCCGCCGAGCTGGCCGCCGCCGGGTACCCGGTGGCCCCCATCAGCGCGCGCCTGTGGCAGGCCGCCGCCGGCCAGCTCCTGGCGGCCCGCCACGGTGGAGAGCTGCTCGTGCAGGGACGCGCCCCCCATGCGGGCGAAGTGATGCGTATCCCGACGCTGGCCGCCTCGCTGCGCGCCTGGGGCGACGTCGGCGCGGAGCCGTTCTACCGCGGGCCGATCGCCGAGCAGGTGGTGGCCGCCGTGCGCGAGGCGGGCGGCGTGCTGGCCGTGGAAGACCTGGCCGCGCACCGCAGCGAATGGGTGCAGCCGCTGTCCGTCGACTACCGTGGCAGGCGGATCTGGGAGTGCCCGCCCAACGGCCAGGGCCTGGCGGTGCTGGTCGCCCTGCAGATCCTCGGCCGCTTCGAGTTGCCCGCCGCGTCGGGCCCCCATCCGGGCGCGGATCGGTATCACCTGCTGATCGAGTGCATGCGCCGCGGCTTCGCCGTTGCGGCCCGCTACGTGGCCGACCCCGAGCACGCGGAGCTGCCCCTGGACCAGCTCCTGGACGGCGACTACGCGGCCGCGCTCGCGCGCCACGTCGATCCGCACCGGGCCAGCGCTCCACCCGTGGGCGGGGAGGAACCGGTGCCTGCCGCGGACACCATCTACCTGTGCGCCGCCGACGGCGCCGGCAACGCCTGCTCCTTCATCGGCAGCAACTACATGAGCTTCGGCACCGGCATCGTGCCGCGCGGGTGCGGCTATTCACTGCAGAACCGCGGCGCCGGGTTCTCCCTCGATCCGCGCCACGCCAACGCCCTGGCGCCCGGCAAGCGTCCCTATCACACCATCATCCCGGGCATGATCACGGACTCGGACGGCGCACTGCAGGCGGCATTCGGGGTAATGGGCGGCTTCATGCAGCCGCAGGGTCACCTGCAGGTGGTGTCGGCCCTGGTGGACGATGCCGTGGATCCGCAGGCGGCCCTGGACCGGCCCCGGTTCCAGCTCGCCGCCGGCAGCGTGGCGGGGCTACCGGGCGCCCCGGTGGCACTGGAAGAAGGCCTGGAACAGGTGGCCGGGGACCTGGAAGGCCGCGGTCACCGGGTGCAGATGGTGGCCGGAGCCGAACGTCCCGGGTTCGGGCGCGGGCAGGTGATCTGGCGCGACGGGGAAGGCGTGCTGTGGGGCGGCAGCGACCCGCGCGCCGACGGCTGCGCCCTGGGCGTGCCGGGATGATGACAACGGAAGTATTATGCCACAATCACGCGAATGTGGCGTACAAAACAACTAATGCGCCACGTGTGGCACACAACGTCGGCATTTGGGTTTGGAGAGTACGCCCTTCTTTGCCGGGGGCGTCACAGCACCATTCGACCCTCGACGAGGTTCACCAGAGCCGGGAATCCCAGTACGTTGGCGCGACGGCCGTTGCCGGCGCTTAGGAGTCTCGCCAAAATAAGCTGGTCTTTTAGTCACTGTCGGGGAGTCAGCATGTAGTTCCATTCGCCGTGAAACCGATCGCGCTTCAGATTCAGTGCCTGCATCTGTTCGTCGCTCACCGTCTGCCCCGTCGGGTAGCTGTTGTGGTCCAACTCCGAGCGGATCGTCAAGCCGCTCCTGGTTCTCGTGTGGCCGATCAGGTTCACCACCACCTGCCGGCTCACCAGCGGTCGCCCGCGCCAGTTCTCGGTGATGTGACAGAACATCCGATGCTCGATCTTGTTCCACTTGCTGGTCCCCGGCGGAAAGTGACACACCGAGATGCGCAGCCCCGTGGCATCGGCGAACTGCTGCAACTCCACCTTCCACAGCCGACTGCGACTGCTGTTGGAACCGCCCCCGTCGGCCGTGATCAGCAACCGCCGCGCCTGTGGATACGCCATATGGCCCATCCTCTGCCACCACCTCCGCAGTGTCTCCACGGCGAATACCGCGGTGTCGTGATCCTCCCCCACGCTCACCCAGCCGGTGTCACCGGTCACGTCGTAGATCCCGTACGGAATCGCCTTGCCGAGCGTCTTATCCACGAAATCGTGCACCTTGACGCGCTCCGGTTGGCCCTTCGGGCGCCACTCTCGACCCCCGTTGCGGTACTCGCCCACCAACTCCTTTTTCTTGGTGTCAACAGAAACTACCGGCTGCCGCAGAGCCTGAAACGCGCGCACCCTCCGGTTGATGTGCTTGAACTGCGCATCGCGGTCGACATGCTGCGTGCCTTCCAGCGTCTTGCGGTTGGCCTGCAGGCTGTAGCCCAACTCATGCAACAGCCGGTTCACGGTCCGCTCGCTCACCGGGTGACCGGCCGCCTGCAGTTCCTCGGCCAGCCGCGCCGCGCTACTGCAGGTCCACAGCAACGGCCCCATCGGGTCGCCGCGGGTGACCGGGTCGACCAACCGCTCCAGCGCCTGTGTCAACTTCGGGTCGCGGGCGGTCAACGGCTTACGGCCTGCGCCGGGTCGTCGCTGGCGTCCGCTGTTGGCTTGTGCCCCTGCTGCTGCGCCGGCATCCAGTTCCTTCAGCCCGGCGTGAATGGTGGTCCGCGAGATCCCGGTGGCGGCTGCCACACAGGCGATGCCGCCACGGCCCAGCAGGCGCGCCTCCACCGCAGCCCAGCGGCGCCGGAGGCGCTCGTCAAACAATGGATTCAGGGCTGCGAACTTGGTCTTGACCGCTTGGGTGAGAATTGGGTCCACTACGTCTGAGTAGATTATCGGCTACTCCTTTCGACCACTTTATTTTGGCGAGATCCCTTACCGTCGTCAGAATGCCCGCTTCGAGCAGGACTCGGAGCAACCGATGCGCCGTTCGCGGTGGCAACCCTGCCGTCGCGGCGTCCGGATGGGGAACCGCGGCGAGCACGCCATCGTAACGCGCGACCGCGGCTGACGCAGGGCCTATCAGGGGAATCAGCTTCGGCCAGTCCAGCCGCGCGTCCGGTGGGAAAGCGCCTCTGCGGTAGTGGACCGGCGGCATCAGGCGCCCACCACGAGATGCTGCCGACTGCTAAACGTTGTGGATGCCGGATGACCGCGGGCGCTCGTGGGAGAGCCTCAGCGATACCTGGCGATGAGCCGGTCGACCTTGGGCTTGTCGAAGCCGACCACGATGGTGCCGTGGAAGTCGAGCACCGGCACCGCGGTCTGGCGCGACTTGTGCAGCATCTCGCCGGCCTTGCGCTCGTCGCGCGACACGTCGTAGTCCACGAACTTGACGCTGCGCTGGCGCAGATAGTTCTTGAGCTGGTCGCAGAAGGTGCAAGTGGGGGTCGAGTAGATGCGAACCGCCATTACCATCACCATTATACCATGGCTGCCAGCGACAGACCCAACGTCATCGTCTTCTTCACCGACCAGCAGCGCTGGGACACCGCGGGCGTGCACGGCAACCCCGCCGGGCTCACCCCCAACTTCGACCGCATGGCGGTCGAGGGCACCCACCTGTTCAACTCGTTCACCTGCCAGCCGGTGTGCGGCCCGGCCCGTTCCTGCCTGCAGACCGGCCGCTACGCCACCGAGACCGGCGTGTGGCACAACGGGCCGGGGCTGCCCGACGACCTGCCCACCCTGGCCGGACTGTTCGGCGCGGCCGGCTACCGCACCGGCTACCTCGGCAAGTGGCACCTGAGCAGCGCCGGGCCCGCCGCCGTGCCGCCCGAGCAACGCGGCGGCTACCGGGACTGGCTGGCGTCCAACGTCCTGGAGTTCACCTCCGACGCCTACCGCACCCGGATGTACGACGGCGCCGGGGACGCGGTGGACCTGCCCGGCTACCGGGTCGACGCGGTCGCCGACGCGGCCATCCGCTACGTCGACGCGCGCTCCCGCGAGGCGGACCCCTTCCTCCTGTTCCTCTCCTTCATCGAGCCGCACTTTCAGAACAGCCGCGACGACTACCCGGCCCCGACCGGCTACGAGGAGAGTTACACCGGGACGTGGGTACCGCCCGACCTGGCCGCCCTCGGCGGCTCCACCCACCAGCACCTGGCCGGCTACTACGGCATGGTCAGGCGTCTCGACGAGGCGCTGGGACGGCTGCAGGACGCCCTGCGCAGCCTCGACCTGCTGCGCTCGACGGTGCTGCTGTACACCACCGACCACGGCTGCCACTTCAAGACCCGCAACGGCGAGTACAAGCGTTCCTGCCACGAGAGCTCGGTGCGGCTGCCCACCGCCCTGACCGGCCCCGGCTTCGACGGCGGCGGCCGCGTGCAGCAGCTCACCAGCCTGATCGACCTGCCCCGTACCCTGCTCGACGCCGCCGGCATCACCCCGCCCGCCGAGATGCGCGGCCGTTCGGTGCTGCCGCTGCTGAGCGACCCGGCGGCGCGCACCGACTGGCCGGACGACGTGTTCATCCAGATCAGCGAGAGCCAGGTGGGACGGGCCGTGCGCACCGCGCGCTGGAAGTACGGGGTCACCGCGCCGGGGATCGGCGGCAGGCGGCAGCCGGCGGCGGACCGCTACCAGGAACAGTACCTGTACGATCTGCTGGCCGACCGCTACGAGCTGAACAACCTGGCAGGCAGTACGGCGCACGCCGAAGTGGCGCGCCGCCTGCGCCGGCGGCTGCTGCGCCACCTGCGCGCGGTGGAGGGGGCCGAACCCGCCATCGAGCCTGCCGGGGCGCGCAGCGGCGGTGGCATCCGGGTAGGGGCGGAGGAGCTGGCGGGCCTGTAGCCGAGGCCGTGCGCGGGGCGTTCCCGCACGCCGGGTCCGGCGGTTGACGGCCGGCGCCGCCGCCGGCACGGTAGCCGGGTGGAGGAGCTCGGTCCGCGCGGCCTGGAAGGGTCCTGGAGCGCGGAGATACGCCGCCTCGAACGGGAGGAAGCCCACCTCACCGCGCGGGTAGCGGAAGAGGAACGGCGCTTCGCGGGCCTGAAGGACCTGGACGATGTGTTCGCGCTCGTCGCGGTCCGTTTCTCGCTGGCGCTGCGGATCCTCGACGGCCTGCGTGCGACCGGAGAGCCGGCGCCGCGCCTGTATCGGCGCGCCCGCGACTGCGCCACCCGCGGCCTGGCGCTGCTGGAGGAGCTGCTGGCGGCGGGAATCTCGCTCGATCAGCGCGAGCTGGTCACCGGTGACGCCGGCTACCGGCGCGCCCAGGAGCTGTTTCAGCAACTGCTGCTGCGCGGCGGCGGGGCGCTGTTCGAGCCGGACGAGACCCCGGCGGCCACTTCGCGCGCGCTGGCACGCATCGTGGTGCAGGCGCTTCGCAAGCACGCGGCACGCGACGACACTTACGCGCCGCTGTTCCACACCGAGCGGCTGCCGCGGCCGTGGCGGGGCGTGGTGAAGAGTCTGCTGCGGACCGTGGCATGGGAGGGACAGGCCGACCCTCCCTACGGGGTGGAGGAGGACGCGGAGCAGGAGCAACTGGTGGCCGAGCGCATCAGGCTGCCCCTGTCGCAGGCGATCCGGCTGTTCGAGGAGGAGATCCTGCCGCCGCTGCGGCAACGGCTGGAGCAGGCTCCGGGGGACGCCCGGCTGCAGCAGGAGATCGCGCGCATCAGCGGCCAGCTCGAGGAGCTGCGGCGCATGCGCTTCATCCCCCGTTCCACGCCGATCGTGGTGGAGCACGGCCTCTACACGCAGTGGCTGACCGGCTACACGGTGGATGGGGAAGCGCTGGTGAGCGTGCCGTTGCGGGTGACCTACCGCGGCGGCACCAACCTGGACCGCGCGCAGCAACTGATCCAGGACGAGATTACCCGCAAGGCGGCCGGACGCGGCATCAGCCCGGACCTCGACGCCTCCTACCGCCACCTGCGCTCGCTGCAGAGCGGCATCCGCGGCAGCAGCCGCACCCCCAGCCTGCGTCTGAACGCCAAGCGCGGGTTCCAGGCCCTCAAGCAGACCGTGCCGTCGCTGGCGCGGCTGGAGGACCGTACCGAGCTGCGCCGCCTGATGGCGCTGGTCACCAGTTCCTCGCGCTGGCGCGCGGAGCGGGAGATCGCGGCGTTGCTGGCGGCGGGGCGCGACCTGTCCCTGCCGGCACGCGACGGGAATGGCACCGCCGGGCCGGCCGGCGAGGCCCCGCGGGAGGGCGGGGATGGGCCGGCTCCCGCTCCTTAGCAGGAGGTTCGCGGGCGCCGCCCCAGCTCCAAGCGGCGCGATCCAGCGCCGCCGGCTGCTGCCGCTCGCCATCGGTCACTTCTGCGTCGACTCCTACGCCGGCATGTTGGCGCCCATGGTGCCGTTGCTGCAGGAGCGCCTGCAGCTCAGCCTGGCGGCCGCCGGCACCGTCGGCGCGGTAGTCGCCTTCAGTGCCATGTCGCAGCCGCTGCTGGGCCTGCTCGGCGACCGCATGCGGCGGCGTTTGCTGGTGCCGCTGGGGGTGCTGCTGGCGGCGCTGTGCATGCCGCTGATGGGGGTGGCGCCGAACTACCCGCTGCTGCTCGTGGTGGTGACCCTCGGCGGCCTCGGAGTGTCGGCGTTCCACCCGCAGTCGTTCGTGATCGCGGCCGATCTGAGCGGCCAGCGGCGAGCGTTCGGGATCGCCCTGTTCGTCTTTGCCGGCACGCTCGGTCTGGCCGTGACCCCGGTCTGGGTCACCTTCGTGGTGCAAGCCCGCGGCCCGGGGGTGCTGCCGCTGGCCTCCCTCGCGGGGGTAGCGGCAGCGCTGCTGATCTGGCGCCTGGTGCCGCTGGCCGCCGATCCCGGCCGCGACCGCAGTTGGCGCAGCGTGGGCGCACAGTTCGCCGCCAGCCTGCGACCGCTGGCCGCCATCCTCGCCGTGGTGGTCCTGCGCTCCATCGCCTTCCTCGGCTTCAACCTGTTCATCGCGGTGTTGTCGCTCGACCGCGGACTGACCCTGGGCGCCGGTGGCCTGGCGCTGTCGGTGTACAACCTCTCCGGCGTACTCGCCAGCCTGGGCCTGGGCAGGATCGCCGATCGCGTCGATCCCAAGCCGCTGATCTGCGGATCGCTGATTCTCTCGACACCGTTCCTGTGGGCCTACGCCGCGCTGCCGGGGCCGCTGAGCTTCGTCTGGCTGGCGCTGGGCGGGGCGCTGCTGGGTGCCACCACCTCGGTGATGGTGGCACTTGCCCAGCAGGCGGCGCCGGGGCTGCGGGCGCTGGCTTCCAGCCTGCCGCTGGGGCTGAGTTGGGGCCTGGCCAGCCTGACCCTGCCGCTGCTCGGCTGGATCGCCGATCAGGTCGGGGTCACCGCCATGCTGCGCGGCCTGGCCTGGCTGCCGCTGGTGGCCGCGGCGGTCATGCTGTTGCTGGTGCCTACCCGGCGCCCGGTGCCGCTGGTCGAACCAGCTCCTCCTGCAGGAAGCGGGTGATGATGCCGGTGAGTGCCGGCACCGTATCCGGCGCCTGGATCGCTCCGGCCAGCTCGTGCAGCTCCGCCTCCGGGAACTCCACCAGCCGCTTGCGGGTGCTGCCGATCCGTTCGTAGGCGCGCTTGATGGCGGCGACCGAGACCACCCGGTCCTGCTCGGTATAGACCACCAGCACCGGGCAGCGGATCTGCTCCAGGGGCGTGCGCCGCCCCAGGCGCACCGCCTGCATCATCGGTACCAGGGAACGCGAGTGGTGGCGGGTGGTCCAGTAGCGGTCCTCCTGCTCGCTGTTCCCGGAGAGATCGCGGTAGCGGCCCACCAGCAGCCGCGCCAGCAGCGGACCGGCGGGCGACAACAGCAGGCTCACGCCGCGGTTGCGCGGCCAGAAGTTGGGCGACAGCAGCACCAGGGCCGCCGTCTCCGGGTGCCGCGCCACCCACCAGGCGGCCAGCGTGCAGCCGGTGGACATCGCCACCAGCACCACCCGACGGCCGATCACGGCGCCGATCCGGGCCGCCTCGGCCAGGTCCCGCTGCCAGTCGCCCAGGGTCACGGCGCCGATCGCATCCGCGCCCAGCCCGCCGCCGGTCAGACGGGCGCAGAACAGGTTGGCCTCAAGGCGCGCCGCCACCTGGTCCGGTACCGGTGCCACCGACTGGCGGCTGCCGGTGTAGCCGTGGATGAACACCAGGGCCAGATCGGTGCGGCAGGGGGCGCCGCCGTTCCATGCCACGAGCTTCTCGGTTCCCGGCGTGATCGGCCGCGCCGCCGCCGTTGCGGACTCCGCCTCCGCGGCGTTCAGCCAGGCTTCTACGGAATCGGGTGCACGTGGCTCCTGGGGCACGTGGGATGGTTTACCGTGCCGTCGAGACTCGCGCCAGGCATGGGCGGGCC
The DNA here is from genome assembly GCA_965203905.1 of Spirochaetia bacterium. Taxonomy (GTDB): domain Bacteria; phylum Spirochaetota; class Spirochaetia; order SZUA-6; family Bin103; genus Bin103. Next base: position 2,398,876 of record CBDBDQ010000005.1, read on the forward strand.
CCTGCGGGACGCCGCGGCCGTTCCTCTGCCGACTCCGTCGCCGCCGTTCGCCCGCGGCCTGCGGTGTCCGTCACCCCGGATCCGAGCGCGGGTCCGTGGCGGCGACCCCGGAGTTGGTGGCGGCCGGTTCCTGCTCTGCCGGAGTTCCTTCGACATCGTCCGCGTGCACCCAGCCGAAGCTGCGGTAGCTGCCGCGCACCCGGACGTCGTACCAGCCGTCCACCTTGCCGGAGGCGAACAGCAGCTCGCCGCCCCGCAGGTGCAGCCTCACCGTCGACTCCCGGTCCCTGGCGGCGTGCAGCGGCGCTCCGCCGCGCGGCGTCCGCAGGACGATCGGCTCCACCGGCGGCAGGGTCTCCCAGCGGTCGAACGGGTCGCGCTGCTGCAGGTAGGCGAGGACGCCGGCGGCCAGCCCCTGCGCCGCCACGGCGGTGTTCTTGCGCAGGAACGCACGGTCTACGGGGTTGCTGACGTAGCCCATCTCCAGGATCGCCGCCGGCGTCGTATCGGCGATGGCGTGGCGGTAGCGGTAGCCGTTGAAGGCGTAGTAGCCGCGCATGTTGTAGGTGACGCCGTTGAGGTCTTCCGGCAGCCCGGTCGTCTGCCCGTAGTGCCGGTGCAGGGCGGCCGCCAGCAGGCGGGAGGCGGGCGAGGCGCGCCACGGCGGCGAGACCTTGTAGCCGCGCGCCGAGGAGTCGTTGTTGCCGTCGGCGTGAACCGAGACGAAGGCGTCGGCGTCGAAGCCGGGCGGGATGGTGGCCGGCAGCAGCGTCACGTCTATCCCCTCCGCCTCCAGCAGGGCTGCCGCGGCACGGGCCACCACGATGTTTATCTGCACCTCGGCTACGCCGGCGGCCCAGGCGCCGGTCGAGCCGTGCAGGCGGGACAGCTCCGCCGGCAGTTCCGCGGCATGCAGGTGACCGACCTGGATACCTACCCGCCACGGCGCCCCGGCGCCGCGCACCGCCACCGCACGGGTGGGGTGCCACTGCGTAGCGGCACGCTGCGCCGCACGCGCCAGTGGCCGATTGGAGTTCAACATCACCCCCGCGGCAATGATCAAGCCCGCGGCTACGACCAGCAGGCTGCGCCCAGCAATACGCATAGGTCCGGACAATATAATTCAATGTCGGCCACTGCGCGCAAAATGCTATGCTGCCTCCGTGCATGCCATCGTCGTAGGACCTGGAGACAGCGCGCCGCTGGAATGGCGCCGGGTGGCGGACCCCGAGCCGCAGCCGCACGAGGTGCTGGTGAGCATCCACGCCACCGCGGTCAATCGCGCTGACCTGATGCAACGCCGTGGCGGCTACGACCCGCCGCCGGGAGCCTCGCCGTACCTGGGACTGGAGATGGCCGGCACGGTCGTCGAGGTGGGGCCGCGGGCGCAGGGCTTCGCCGCCGGCGACCGCGTGTACTCGATTCTGCCCGGCGGCGGTTACGCCGAGGCGGTGGCGGCGGATCCCGCCTACCTGATGCCGCTGCCGGAGGCTCTGAGCTTCACCGAAGCGGGCGGGCTGCCGGAAGTGTTCCTCACCGCCTACGTCAACCTGTTCATGGAAGCCGGACTGGCCGCCGGCGAGACCGTGCTCATCCACGGCGGCGCCAGCGGTGTCGGCACCGCGGCCATCCAGCTCGCACGCCGGGCGGGCGCCACCGTGTGCGTGACGGCACGCTCGGAGGCCAAGCTGGAGGCCTGCCGCAAGCTCGGCGCGCAGGTCACGGCCAACCACGCCACCGAGGACTGGGCCGCGGTGATCGGCGCCGCCACCGGCGGCGTGGACGTGATCCTGGACTGCGTCGGCGCCGACTACCTGGAGCGCAACCTGCAGCTCCTGCGCCTGCGCGGGCGCCTCGTGTTCATCGCCACCCTGGGCGGCAACGTCGCCGAGCTGCGAATCGGCGACCTGATGCGCAAGCGCCAGCGCCTCATCGGCTCCGTGCTGCGCTCCCGCAGCGCCGAGGAGAAGGCCGCCATCAGCGCCGGCTTCCAACGCGATTTCGGCGCCGCCGTAGCCGCCCGCGAAATCCTCCCGGTCATCCACACCGTCCTGCCCATCCAGCAGGCTGAGCAGGCCCACGCCCTGGTGCAGTGCTACGACAACATCGGCAAGGTGGTGCTCAAGGTCCGCTGACCGCGCTCCGCGTCCTACCACCGCGAGCAACCGTTCGAGAGTCGCTGGGGCACCGGTTCAATCGGCGGCGAGCGATGCCTCCAATTCGGGCGAAACGCTGATGTAGATGAACCGTTCCGACGGATACAGGTAGTCCTCTCCGCTTTCGTCGATTACCCTAGTGTCGCCCTCGGCACAGGCACCCGCATCCTCGATCACGCGGTAGATCTTGTGCTTTTCGAGCGATGCAGCGTAGTCCGAGTTATCGATACACACCACATAATCGTTTTGCGCTCCCCTGTTCGCCTGTTTCATGCCTCAATCCAGATATCGCTTACGCTTGAATTCGAACCTACCAACGCCGTGGCCCTCATACCAGTGAAGTTCCGCGATTCGATAGTCCCCGTTGCGTAGCCGAATCGTCGCGGTCCCTTTCAGCTTCCTCCAGTTGGCTCGGCCGTAGACTCGGTTGAGTCGGTGCAACTCTCGAATGCCTCGGCCTCTCGTGATCGTTTCCACGTCCGTGATCTCGCCCGCGATTTCGAAATCGGCCATTGCCCCTTATCGTTCTCTTCCATATTATGCGCGGCGGCGTCGCGAATGTCACATCGTGGAGCGGCCGGTATGCCGGATGAGGCGGCCTGCGAGGTCGGCGAGCAGTGCACCGCCGGCGGGCCAACGACGTAGATCTACTGCGAAGCCTCTGCAATCTCCCGCGGCTGCGGGGATCGACGAGTGCTTGCAGGAGCCGGCGAGGTGGCGAGTATGCGCTTGAACCGGCGCGGATCACCCCACGATCCTGTGCCGCGGCGGCCATCTGCCCACTCAGTTCAGCTTGCACCCCGCATGCACCCTACTTGCACCCCGGTTCGCTCCCGCGCCACCGGCGGGACGCGTACTCAACAACTCGTACAGGGTGGCCTCCTGCGGCATTACGCCCATCATGTCCGCTCCCGGTCTTGGAACCAGGAGAGCAAGCGCTTCTCGTGATGTCGGGGCGGTTACGGTCGACAGCCGCAACCGCCCGATGGTACGTGGTAGGATCGTATGCCCGGAGTGCGGACGCAGCGATGACAGGGAGCAGCTCACCGAGGCCGAGTTCGAGCGGTGCGACGGGCGGCGGCCAGCCTGCGCTCGACGTCTTCGCACTGCGTGACAGCGTCGTCGCCGAGTACGAGCGCTTCGCCACGTCGTTCACGACGATCCACGCTCCGGACATTCGCCAGCAGGTTGCGGCCATCTACGCGGAGAGCCGCTACTGGCCCGAGCCGCTGATCCAGATCAACCCGAGCTACAAGCGCTCGAAGGATGTCAGCACCCTCGTTGCGGACCGAGTCCTACATCCCGGCTGCGCCGACATCTTCTGCGCGGACGGTCAGCCGCTGTCGCTCTACAAGCACCAGGAACAGGCGATCGCGCTCGCCGCCGAGGGGGAGAGCTTCGTGGTGACCACCGGGGTACCGGGTCCGGGAAGTCGCTCTGCTTCTTCATCCCCATCGTCAGCCACGTGCTGGCCGCACGGCGGAGGAGTGCGCAACGCCGCACCCATGCCATCGTCGTCTACCCGATGAACGCGCTCGCGAACTCGCAGATGGAGGAGCTGAGCAAGTTCATCGACCAGTGCCGGGGGGCCGGCCGGTCACGTTCGCCCGCTACACGGGGCAGGAGGACATGGACGAGCGGAGGCGGGTGGCAGACGACCCACCGGACATTCTCCTGACCAACTTCATGATGCTTGAGCTGCTCATGACGCGGCAGGAGGAACTCGACCGCCAGGTCATCGGCAACTGTGCGGGCCTCGGCTTCCTCGTCCTGGACGAGCTCCACACGTACCGCGGCCGCCAGGGTGCCGACGTGGCGCTGCTGGTGCGCCGTGTCCGTGAGCGCCTCCAGCCGGAGAAGCTCCTGTGCATCGGCACCTCGGCCACGATGGCGAGCGAAGGATCGATCAAGGACAAGAGTGCCGTGGTCGCAGGCGTGGCTTCGAAGCTCTTCGGGGTCCCCATCGCCGAAAGCAACGTGATCGCCGAAACGCTCGAACGCATCACGGTTCCGTCCGCCACCGCTGATTCGGTGAAGCCCCACCTTGGTACGGCCATCCCGCTGTAGCGCCCCAGTACACCGGACGGGACGCTTGCTCCGACGCCACCGTGGCATCGCCCGCTGAGCGCTTCGACAACGCGTTCCCTCGCTGGCGAGACCTCTTTGCCGCCGCCGAAAAGCAACGCGACGCCGTGCACAGGTCCATGGACGAACTCGTCTACACGCCTGACAGCCTCGTCAGCGCACGCGACCGGGGAGTGGGTGGCCCTCACCGGGGCTCAACGGAGACCCTGCAGGTCCGTCCGTGACGGGAACACTATCACCGAGGAGGGCAACATGAACGCATTCCGGCTCCAGGAAATCGACGTACGCAACTACCGTTGTTTCGAGGAACTGAAGTTACGACTCGAGGAGGACACCACGGTTCTCTTCGCCGAGAACGGCGGCGGAAAGACCGCGTTGCTCAAGGCCATCGCGATGGGGCTCGCCGTGTTCCAACGCGGCGCACCGAGGCCCCTGAAACTCGACGCACGGCGTGATCCCACAATGCGTACGCTCGACGAGAAGGGGCGACACGAGCCGGTCGGCCCGTGCAGGATTACGTGGACTGCCGCCGTCGGCGAATCGGATTCCGTCACATGGTCAACGGCAGCTCATCCCGCGTCCGGCCGCACGACGACCCAGCGCCAACCGATTCTTGAGGCGCTGGAGGGAGTTCGAGTGCCTGGAAATCGGTGGCCGTTGTTCGCGTGGTACGGTGTTGATCGCTTGGTGCGGACCCGCGGACGCCGTCGCAAGGTCGAACGCACGGGAGACCGATGGGAAGCGTACGCCTCCGCGCTCGACCCGAACCTCGACGAAGCTTCGCTACTTCAGTGGCTCCAGGACGAGATGCTCGGGGACGTGGTCCGGAGGCAGCAGGAAGAACCGGAGCGCTTTCTCGATAAGGCCGTGATGGATGCAACGGTCCGCGCCACGCCGTGCGTCGCCAATGCCTGGTACGACCCGGTGGAGCGAATGCCAAGGGTGGGCTTCGTCGACGGGCATGTGACTACGTGGTCCGAGCTGTCCGACGGCTACCACGTATTCATCGCTCTGGTCGCCGACATCGCCCGGCGCGCGGTCATGCTCAACGAGTTCGACGGTGCCGCCGCACCCGCGCGAGTAGATGGCGTTGTGCTCATCGACACGCTCGACCTCCACCTCCACCCACGTTGGCAGCGCGTGGCGCTTCCACATCTTCGCGAGGCATTCCCGCGACTGCAGATAGTCGTCACTACCCATTCGCCGCAGCTACTGAGTAGCGTCGAGAACCGCCAAGTACGCCGACTCTTCGACGGAAAGCTCCAGGAGTACCCCGTGTTGGTTGAGGGCAGAGACACAAACGCCATCCTGCGCGAGTACATGCGCACCGAGGACCGCAGCGCGGAGGGTACACGCGCGTTGCGCGCGCTCCACGACTACATTGACCAGGGTCGCCGCGAGGAAGCCGAGGATCTGTACAAGGATCTACTTGCTCGTTGGGGCGACCTCGATCCCGCCTTGATTCAAGCCCACGCGTTCATGGACTTGGACGAATAAGGTGCGCGGTGTCTCGAAGCCCAGGCCTCCAAGTGAGATGATGTCAATCCTAAGGGCCCGCGCTTGCAGAAGCTACTTCAAGAAACAAGACCGCTACCAGGGACGAACCCGAAACAGCGGCCACCCAACTCCTCGGCAGGGTAGCTTCCTCCGTTCGTGAGCATCCGGGTCGCGTGGCTGTGAAGAGACCGGACGAAGTCGGTGATGCTGACGGCCGTCACGATCACCCGTGACGACGATGATGGCGCCATCGCGCATCTCATCCGCGTGGCGTTCAATCAAGGTCCGCATGGCTTCGGCACGCTCCTTCGGTGTCATCTCGACGAGACGAACGATGCCAGGGTGCGGCCGGCCCCGCAGGAAGACGAGCACCCGATTTTTCCTCGCGGGCGAGTGCCAGCAGTGCTTCGTCCGAGGCGTTCGGGAAGCGCTCGCGGGCGGGACAGGACGTCGTGCCCGAGGTCCGCCAGGGCCGCGCGGAGCGGCCGCGAGTCCGCGCACACGTCGAGCAGGAACTTCACGAAGCCCCGCGAACCACGACGCGATCATGCACATGTTCGCCTGCCAGCGAGCGGTGCGCGAACAGAAGGCAGGCCCGGATGTCGTCCGGTTCAAGGAACGGGTAGTCCTCGAGAAGGTTCTCGACGGTCTCGCCCGCCGCCAGATTGGCCAGCACGTGCTCCACGGCGATCCGCATGTCGCGGATGATCGGCTTGCCGCCGAAAACGTCGGGGCGCACGGTAATGCGGTCCAGCAGTTCGTCTTCTCGAATCAGGGGTCTCTCCTCGGTTCGATTTCTCGGCGCTCGGCCAGTCGCACAGATGACAAACAGCGCTGTTCTCGGACACTGGGTCACCGCCGGGACGCCCAGAGATGGCGAGTGTTCAGTGCACAGGCATGCTCTGGGATCCACCCGTGGTCGCGCAAATCGTCCCAGAACGTGGATGAGACGATCAGCGCGAACTGTTTGAGGCTATCCAGAAGGTCCGTCATGATGCAACTCAGCGCCGGGTGCGTCAGTGGGAACTGGCAGGCGGCGGCTTTCAGGCACACCGAGTGCCTGCGCGTCAACGCCTTCAGGCGCTGGACAGCGGCGGTCGGCAACAGGAGGCCGCGATGGGTACCAGCATCACCGGTGAGGGACTCGGCATCGCGTCGATCACCGTCTGGGGGGTCCTGGACCGAATCGGCGCCTCCCTCACGGCCCGGGAGGGCCTCGCCGAGCGGTTCCTCGATCTTCTCGTTCCGTAACACCGGGGTCATGACCGTCAACCCGTGGACCGCCGCGCCCGCGGGGCCGCAATGAGGACCGTTCGGATCATGCCGACCCCGATCACACGGAGCGCCGGAATCGGTGCTCACGGCCACACCAGGATTGAAGGTCGCTCCGAATTGCCATCACGCAGGCCGTCCGATACGATCCGTGACCGGCGGGAGTTGGGATGAGCGAGGAGATGATGGTCGCCACGGAGCGTGCCAAACGCGGCACCGGCACGCGCGGCACGTTTCTCAAGGAGGTGTACCGGCACCGCGAGTACCTGCTGCTGCTGCTGCCGGCGCTGGTGATCTTCGTGCTGTTCCGCTACATCCCGATGGCCGGGATCGTCATCGCCTTCAAGAAGTACACCATCGCCGGCGGCCTGTTCGGCAGCCCGTGGGTCGGGTTCACCTACTTCGAGCGGCTGTTCGACTCCGAGAAGTTCTACCAGGTGCTGTGGAACTCGATCCGCATCAGCTTCCTGAAGATCGCCATCGGCTTCCCGGGGCCGATCATCTTCGCCCTGCTGCTCAACGAGGTGCGCCAGGTCGCCTGGAAGAAGTCGTTCCAGACCATCAGCTACCTGCCGCACTTCGTCTCCTGGGTGGTGGTCGGCGGCATCGTGCGCGACGTGCTGTCGGTGCACGGCGTGGTCAACGGCATGATCGGATTCTTCGGCGCCGAGCCGCGGCTGTTCCTGCAGGAGATGCACTCGTTCCTGCCGATCGTCATCACCTCCATGATCTGGAAGAACATCGGCTGGGGCTCGATCATCTACCTGGCGGCGATCACCAGCATCGATCCCGACCTGTACGAGGCCGCCGAGATCGATGGCGCGGGGCGGGTGCGGCGCATGTGGCACATCACCCTGCCGTCGATCACGCACGTCATCATCATCCTGTTCCTGCTGCGCATCGGGAACATCCTGGAGGCCGGCTTCGACCAGATCTTCAACCTCTACAACCCGCTGGTGTACGACGTCGCCGACATCATCGACACCTACGTGTACCGCGAAGGGATCAGCGGCTTCCAGTACAGCCTGACGGCGGCGGCCAGCCTGTTCCAGAACGTGGTCGGGCTGATGCTGCTGCTGCTGGTCAACGTGGTGACCCGGCGCATGCAGGCCGACTACTCGGTGGTATAGCAGCCATGCGCCTGCCGACCTTGAAAGGAGCGACCCTGAAGCGCCGCACGCTCGAGGACGTGATCGTCGACGCCGTCGTGTGGATCGTCATGATCGGTTTCTCGGTCTCGGTGATCTATCCGTTCTGGACCATGCTGATCGACTCCTTCTCCACCCCGGAGAACGTCTACTCGGTCGGCTTCCGGCTGTGGCCGCGACCGGCGACCGTCGAGGCGTACCGCGACGTGCTGTCCAAGGACACCGTCGGCATCGCCTACTACAACACCGTCCTCAGGACGGTCGCCGGCACCCTGGTCACGCTGTTCGTGTCGTTCTCCGCCGCCTACGCGCTGGCCCGGCGCACGCTGCCCCTGAACAAGACCATAACGCTGCTGATGATCTTCACCATGTTCTTCTCCGGCGGCCTGATCGCCACCTACCTGTGGATGGGGCAGATGGGGCTGCACAACAACCGGCTGGCGCTGATCCTGCCGCCCGCCGCCAGCGCCTACTACATCATCATCATGCGCAACTTCTTCCGCGCCATCCCGCCGGAGCTGGAGGAGTCCGCGTTCATGGACGGCGCCTCGGCCTACACGGTGCTGCTGCGCATCATCGTGCCGGTGTCGATGCCGGTGGTGGCGACCATCGCGCTGTGGTCGGCGGTGTTCCACTGGGACTCCTGGTTCGACGCCCTGCTGTATACGCCGAAGCGGGAACAGCTCGTGCTCCAGTTGATGCTGCGGCGGATCCTGATCGAGCACCAGGCGTCCAACCTGTTCGACCTGTCGGTGGACGAGCTGGAGAGCAGCTTCGTGGTGGAGACGATCAAGGCGGCCACCCTGTACATCGCAATCGGTCCGATAATACTCTTGTACCCGTTCCTGCAGCGGTACTTCGTCAAGGGAATCATGACCGGGAGCCTGAAGGGTTAGCCCGGCAGAGTCGCACGGCGGCTCGGGACTCGCACGGCGACTCCACGCGGCGCAGTTCGGATGACGCGGTCGACCATTCAAGAAAGGAGGTGTGCATGACACACACGAGATGGCTATTGGTGCTCGCCGGCCTGCTGGTTGCCGGTCTGGCGTTCGGCGGAGCGGAGCAGGAGGGAGCCGCCGCCGAGGAGCGGCTGACGATAAGCTGGATGGGGCCGAACAACCGCGGCGTGCTGCTGCCGGCCGACAGCCCGACCGAGCTGTTCCTGGAAGAATACTTCAACGTCGAGTTGGAGCCGTGGACCGACGTGGACCTCTACCAGTCGGACCAGTGGAAGACGCGCATCGCGTCCGGCGACATTCCCGACTACATCAAGGCCGATGCGATCCGGTCCGGGCTGCACGACATCGGCGCGGTGCGGGTGCTGTCCGAGGACTTGCTGCGCCAGCACATGCCCAACTACACCAAGCTGGTCGACCAGATCGCCGGTCCCTACGGCTGGCAGACGGTGACCTCGGGCGGCGAGGTGGTCGGCATCCCGAGCGTCAACGTCGCCATCGCCTCGGGCGCCACCTTCGTCACCCGCCGTGACTGGTTGGAGGCGGTCGGCGAGCCGCTTCCGGAGAAGCGCATGCTCGGCTCTCCCTATTCCGACTACTCCAGCCTGGAGGACGTCGAGCGCCTGCTGCTGAAGTATCGCAACGAGGATCCTGACGGCAACGGCCAGAAGGACACCTACGGCCTGTCGGTCTACAAGAACAGCAACACCGTCAGCTTCAACGCCGGCGCCCAGTGGGCGTTCCCGAACGAGTTCGGCGCCCACGGCGTGCGTCTCGCCTCCTGGCAGGAGGTCGGCGGCGCGCTGCAGTACTCGATGATTTCGGAGGGCTACAAGGAAGCCCTGGCGTTCCTGCACCGCTGGTACGAGGAGGAGATCATCGATCCCGAGTTCGTCACCGACAAGCGCTCGGAGCTGATCACCAAGTTCTCCAACGGCATCGTGGGCGCCTTCCAGGCATCACCGGCCTGGACCGGCCCGCGCCCGAGCGGTCCGACCGGCGTCCTGCTCAAGAACGTGCCGGACACCGAGCTGGTCTACTTCATCGCCTACGAGGGCCCCGGCGGCAAGGCCTCGGTCAACTTCAACCCGATCCTCGGCAACACCTCGATCGGCGCCAACGCCTCCGACGCCGTGACCGAGAAGCTGCTCGCCATGCTCGACGAGATCCATACCAACATGGAGCTGTACGGGCGGGTCGCCTATGGTGAGGAGGGCGTCAACTACGAGTGGGACGAGGACGGGCTGCTGATCCAGAAGCCCGGTTTCGGCACCGGTGAGGAACGCACCAACCAGGGTTGGCAGTACTTCACCATGTGGAACACCATCACGCCCGACATCTCGCGCTTCCGGCTGCCGCGCTGGCGCACCATTCCGCACACCATCGGCATCGACGCACCGAAGCTCGACAACGGGTTCGCTCCCCAGTGGGACGAGGAGCTGCGCGCCGTTGCCAGCCAGCTCACCGAGGTGGAGAGCGAGTACTTCTTCCGCGCCATCATCGGCCAAGCGAACTTCACCTCCGACTGGGACGCCTACGTGGACGAGTGGACCCGCCGCGGCGGCGATGAGCTGACCAAAGAAGCCAACCGCCAGTGGCAGGACTCGATGTAACCGTCGACTACGCCGAAGTAAAGCGCCCCGGACCGTGCCGCGATCCGGGGCGTTTGTATTACCGGGCACCCAGGAACGTTGGCATGCCCGAGGTCGTGTCGCGACGCCGACGACTTCCGGTGCCGTGCCATCCCGGGACCTGGGTCGGCGACTACGTGCCGTTCTACTTCTGCCCGCGCTCGGTGATGCTCTACGTCATCTCGCGCAAGAATCACCCAAGTCTGACCTATCGAGGTGGACAGAGGGTCCCCTGGTCGCTGATCGAGCGGATTGGCGTTCAACGCCATGGTGCTGCGCGTCGCGTCGACGAGATCCTGGCCAGCACGTCGGATGCCCATCGCCCTCGTGTCGAAGTGCGCCGTGACTGGTACTATCAAGAGACGGAGGCGGGAGGATGATCGACTATGCGACTGGCGATCTGCTCGAGGCTGACCGTGAAGCGCTGGTCAACAGCGTCAACTGCGTCGGTGTCATGGGCCGGGGCGTCGCACTCGCCTTCAAGCGCAGGTTCCCGGCCAACTTCAAGGCCTACAAGGCAGCCTGCGACTGGGACGAGGTGGAGCCGGGGCACATGTTCGTCTTCGAGACCGATCAGTTGCAGCCCCGCTACATCATCAACTTCCCAACCAAGCGGCACTGGCGGGGCAGGAGCCGCCTCGGCGACATCAAAGCCGGGCTGTCGGCCCTCGTCGCAGAGATCGAACAACGGCACATTCGTTCCATCGCGCTGCCGCCGCTCGGCTGCGGCCTCGGCGGTCTGGAATGGTCGCGGGTGAAGCCGCTGATCCATGCCGCGCTGGCACCGTTGTCCGGCGTCGACACGCTAGTGTTCGAGCCCAACGCGACGTCCGCGTCCGTGCCTGCGCCCGCGGCCCCAACACCACCGGCCATTACGCCGGGACGCGCCGCCCTGCTTGGACTAATGCACCGTTACCTGGCCGGACTGGCAGAGCCGTTCGTGACGCTGCTTGAATTACACAAGCTGATGTACTTCATGCAGGAAGCAGGCGAGCCGCTGAGCCTGCGTTACGAAAAGGAGTGGTATGGTCCATATGCGAAGAACCTCCGACATGTGGTGGACACGCTCGACGGCCATTACCTTACCGGAGAGGGTGCCGGTGGGGGTGACAAGCCGGACCAACCGCTGTTTCTCATGCCCGGGGCAACGGCGAAGGCGCTGGCATACCTCGCCGACTATCCGGAGTCCCGCGCCCGGTTCGATCGCGTCGCCGAGCTGGTGGAGGGGTTCGAGTCACCGTCCGGCCTCGAGTTGCTCGCCACGGTGCACTGGGTCGTCACAGAGATTGGCTCGTCTAGTGCGCGCGAAGTGACGCGTGCAACCTACGCCTGGAACAAACGCAAGAGGCGATTCTCGAAAGAGAATATCGTGCTGGCACGCGACAGGTTGCGCGATCGCGGCTGGATCGAGAGTCTCAGCGAATAGGCCGTGCCAGTGCCCGGCGCGGAAGGGATGTGACGCGGATGACCGTTCCCCATGCCGGCGGCGTCAGCGGGGCCAATGCGGCGGGGACGCCCCGCACCAGGCCGCACGTGCTGATCGTGGTGCTCGACCAGTTGCGGGCGGACTCGCTCGGCTGCGCCGAGCACCCGGTGATCAGGACCCCGGCCATCGACGGCATCGCGGCCCAGGGGCTGCGGTTCACCGGCGTGCACACCGTGTCGCCGGTGTGCCAGCCGGCGCGCGTCTCCTTCGTCACCGGCCGCTACCCGCACAACCACGGCATCTGGCACAACCGCGGCGAGTTGCCGGTGAACTACCCCACTTTCTTCACCGCGCTGCGCGACGCGGGGTACACGACGGCGACGGTTGGCAAGTCGCACCTGTGGAGCCATCGGCGGGTGGCGCACCTCCGCGAGGGCGAGCCCTACCTGCGGGCGCTCGGGTTCGACACGATCGACGAGGTCGGCGGCCCGCGGGGAACCTGCGCCACCGAGTCCGGTTACTCCGACTACCTGCGCGAGAAGGGGCTGTTCGAGCTGTTCGTGTTCGACACCAAGGAGCGCGTGGCCGACCCCACCATCACGCGGGCGGCGCCGTTCGACGAGGCCGATCACATGGACGGCTACGTCGGCCGGCGCGCGGTGCAGTGTGTCGACACCTTCCCGGATGACCGCCCGACCTGTCTGTTCGTGAACTTCCCCGGTCCGCACGATCCCTGGGACGCGCCCGGCCGCTATGCGACCAGGTACGACCCGGCCAGCTCACCGCTCCCGATCCCCGTTCCGGACCGACCGCGAACCCTGCCCGACCATGCCGCCGCGAAGCTCGACTTCCAGCCGGACTCGGGGCTGACCCCCGAGGTGATCGCCGCGATTCGCGCCAACTATGGCGGCAAGGTGAGCTTCGTCGACGACTGGTGCCGGCGCATCTTCGACGCCTACGCGGCCCGCGGCTGGCTCGACGACCTGCTGGTGATCATTACCTCCGACCATGGCGAGATGGCCGGCGATCACGGCCGGGTATACAAGCGCACCTTTCACGAATCGGCGTTGCGGGTGCCGCTCATCCTGCGCTGGCCCGGGCGGATCCCCGGCGGAACTCGCGACGCGCTGGTCGAGAACATCGACATCCTGCCGACGCTGCTGGAGGCGATCGGCGTGCCGCAGCCGCCCATGTCCCTCGGCCGGTCGTTGCTGCCGGTGGTCGCCAACCTGCAGGCGCAGCACCGCTCCGACCTGTTGAGCGAGATCTACTACGGCGGCTCGCGCAACGTGATGCTCAAGACCGCGCGCCACAAGTACGTCATCGACCAGGAGGGCCGCGGCTACATGCTGTACGACCTCGACCGGGACCCGGACGAGCAGTACAACCTGGTCGGCGCGCCGGAGGCGCGAGCACTCGAGCAGGCCATGCGTGACGCGCTGCTCGTGCGGCTGGCCGCGTCGGCGTACGTCATCGACAGCGTCAACCTGTAGGGCCGCGGCGTCGTGGTGGCCGCGCCCCGCCGCATCCGCTACGGGTTCTGCTTATACCTCGAACCAGGTGCCCTGGATGCAGGTCACGCCATCGCGGTCCTCGCCGTAGTAGGCGGTGAACAGCTTGCCGGGCTGGTACTCGATCGCCGCGGGGTAGCCGAGGTTTCCGTTGGGCAGGTCGGCGCGGATCACGATCTCGTCGCTCCACGACGCCCCGTCGTCGGCGCTGACGATGGCGCGGATTCCGAACGGCGCGCGGCGCCGCCCGTAGACGATGACGACGCGGCCGTCGGCCAGCGCCACGCAGTGGCTGGGGAAGCCCCACACCGGCAACTCGCGCGGCAGCTCCCAGGTGGCGCCGCCGTCGCGCGATGCGCTCAGGTGGACGTGGCCGTGGTTCTCCTCGCGCGACGCCACCAGGATGGTGCCGGACGCGGTTTGCGCCGCCGACGGCTCGGAGAAGATCAGCCCTTGCTTGCGGGCCACCTCCACTGGTGCGCCCCAACTGCGCCCGCGGTCGCGCGAGCGGACGCAGAACGAGGCTTCCAGCGGACAGTGGTCGTGACTGCCGAGCGCCAGCAGCAGGTCGCCGCCTGCCAGTTCCAGCGCGCCCTTGGGGCTGAACGCTCCCTGGTAGGGGGCGATGGCCACCTCCGCGGTGTGCTCCCAGGTGCGCCCGCCGTCGCTGCTGACGTGCACCCAGGCGCCGCCCTCGGCGCGGGCGTAGGGGTGCGGGTGGCGCTGCCAGTCCGCCTCGCTCGCCGCCTTCTGCCAGCGCCGCTCCGTGCGCACGAAGATCTCACGCTCGCCGCGCGCCGCCAGCGCTTGCGCCTGCTCCAGCGGATACCACAGGAAACGCCACTGGTTGAGCAGCACCTCGCCGCTGGAGAGGGCGCTGATGCCGGGCACCTCCACGCCGTGCCAGTCGTAGCCGGGAGCCACCCGCGGCGCCTCCCAGGTCGCGCCCTGGTCGCGGGAGCGGGTGATGAAGTTGAGAAACTGCGGATCGCTGGGCGGATGCATGTGAGGGACCCGCTCCAGGCTCTGGGCGAAGGCGACCAGCCAGTCGCCGTCCGGCAGGCGCGCAATGCACGCGTGCGACGAGTAGGCGTGCTGCGCCTTGTAGATGATGATGGTGCGACCGACGGTGGCTTGCATCCGAGCCTCCTTCGCGGGATACCGGGTTCGTCGCCTTGAGTGTAACCTCGAAAGGTCATGGAGCGCATCACCATCTCTCGCGACGACGACCTCTACGAGGCGTTCGCGGACATCGCACAGACTCCCGACGGCATGCTCGCGGTGACGTATCGCGAGAGCCTGCGCCACGGCCCGCAGCCGTTCTCACGGGTGGTGGTGCGTACGAAGGAGCGGACTTGATTAGATCAGATTGGACCAGCCGGCCGCTTCCCACACTTGATTCACGTCGCCGGACCGCGCTACCCACGCCAGCGGACGGGCGCTACGCGGCGGCGAAGATGAGGGCCAGCTCGGCCATGCGGTGGCTGAAGCCCATCTCGTTGTCGTAGAAGCTGGTGAGCTTGACCAGGGAGCAGCAGCCGTCGACCGGCACCACCAGCGGGCTGTCCGAGACCATCGACGAGAACGGCTCGCCGACGCAGTCGCGGGAGCACTCGTAGTAGTCGTTGACGGTGATCACCTGGCCGAGCAGGGTGGAGTCGTTGATCTTGCCGGCGTTGGCGCCCAGGGCGGCGACCAGCTCCTCCTTGGAGGGGGTGCCGTCGATCTGGTAGACCGCCTCCACCACGCTGCCGGTGTCGGTGGGCACCCGCAGGGCGGTGCCGTTGAGCTTGCCGTTGAGGTGCGGCAGCACCTTGCCGACGGCGACCGCGGCTCCGGTGCTGGCCGGGATCACGTTGTTGAGGGTGGCGCGGTTCTTGCCGCCGCCGAAGGTGTCGGCCACTTTCTGGGTGGCGGTGGCGGCGTGGGTGGTGCTCATCAGGCCGCCCTTGACCGGGTAGCTCATGTCGACGGCGCGGGTCATTGGCGCCAGGCAGTTGGTGGTGCAGCTCGCGTTGGAGACGATCTTGTGCTCGGGGGAGAGAAGGTCGTGGTTGACGCCCACCACCACGGTGTCGGTGTCGTCGTTGCAGGGCGCGGAGACGATCACGCGCTTGGCACCGCCCTCGAGGTGGGCTCCGGCCTTCTCGGTGGTCAGGTAGAAGCCGGTGCACTCGAACACGATGTCCACGCCGTGGTCGCCCCACGGTACGTTGGCGGCGTCCATCTCGGCGTAGATGGTCAGCTCGTGGTCGCCGACGCGGATCTTGTTGTCGGCGGTCTGCTCCACCGCGGCGGGAAAGCGGCCGTACACCGCGTCCTTCGGCAGGCTGGCGGCGATGTCGGCGGTGGGCACCAGGTCGTTGCCGGCCACGATCTCGAAGCGGTCGTTCAGCTTCGAGACGATCACCCGCATCACGTTCTTGCCGATGCGGCCCATGCCGTTGAATCCTACGCGTACTTTGCTCATGGTGTCGATTTCTCCTTGTGGTGCGGCGCACTCGCCGAGCGGCACTACCCGTTCACCGGCAGGTAGCGGACCGGAGCCCGCCGCCCATGTGGGCCGTCACCGGGCAGTGCCGCCCCTTATATAGTCGGCCGCGCTGCTTGCCGTCAATGTTGGACCAACGCGCGTGGGGTTGCCGGAGGCCGCGCGGGGGTTTAGCTTGGCCCCGCCATGCGCAGGTTCGTCTTGGCCCTCGACCAGGGTACCACCAGTTCGCGGGCGCTGCTGTTCGACGCCGCGGGAGCGGTGGTGGCCGTGGCGCAGCAGGAGTTCCGCCAGCACTTCCCCAAGGCCGGCTGGGTGGAGCACGACCCCGAGGAGATCCTCGCCAGCCAGGTTGCGGTGGCGCGCGAGGCGGTCGCGGCGGCCGGCGCCACCGCGGCGGAGGTGGCCGCGGTGGGCATCGCCAACCAGCGCGAAACCACCGTGGTGTGGGACCGGCGCAGCGGCGCCCCAATCCACCCCGCCATCGTGTGGCAGGACCGCCGTACCAGCGCCATGGTGGAGCGGCTGGCCGCCGCCGGGCACGGGGACCTGTTCCACACCCGCGCCGGCCTGGTTCTGGACGCCTACTTCTCCGGCACCAAGCTGGCCTGGATCCTGGACCACGTGCCGGACGCACGGCGCCGCGCCGAAGCCGGCGAGCTGGCGTTCGGCACCGTGGACAGTTGGCTGGCGTTTCGCCTCAGTGGCGGCGAACTGCACCTGACCGACGCCAGCAACGCCAGCCGCACCCTGCTCTACGACATCCATCGCGGCCGCTGGGACCAGGAACTGCTGGGGCTGCTGGAGGTGCCGGCGGCGGTGCTGCCGGAAGTGCGCGACTCCTCCGCGGTCTACGGCGAGCTGAGCGGGCTGCTGGAGGAGCCGGTGCCGCTGGCCGGCATTGCCGGCGACCAGCAGGCGGCCTCGGTCGGCCAGGCCCTGTTCGCGCCGGGGCTGGCCAAGAACACCTACGGCACGGGCTGCTTCCTGCTGGCCCACACCGGCACGGCGGCCCCGCGCTCGGCCAACCGGCTGCTTACCACCGTGGCGTCGCAACTGGCCGGCCGACGGGAGTATGCCCTGGAGGGCAGCGTGTTCATCGGCGGCGCGGTGGTGCAGTGGCTGCGCGACGGCCTGGGACTGATCGCGAGCGCCGCCGAGGTGGAGCGGTTGGCGGCGTCGGTGCCGGACACCGGCGGCGTGTACCTGGTGCCGGCGTTCGCCGGCCTGGGCGCGCCCCACTGGGACCAGGAGGCACGCGGCACGGTGACCGGCCTGACCCGCGGCTCCACCGCTGCCCACCTGGCGCGCGCGGCGCTGGAGGCGATCGCCTGCCAGGTGGTGGACGTGGTGCGCGCCATGGAGCGCGACCTGGGCGCCCCGCTGCACGAGCTGCGGGTGGACGGCGGCGCCGCGGCCAACGACCTGCTGCTGCAACTCCAGGCCGACCTGCTCGACCTGCCGGTGGTGCGGCCGGTGAACCTGGAGACGACCGCCTGGGGCGCGGCACTGCTGGCGGGGCTGGCGGTCGGGCTGTGGCCCGACCGCTCGGCGGCGGCCGACCTGTGGCGCGCCGAGCGGCGCTTCGAGCCGCGCATGGACGCGGCCACCAGGGAGCACCTGCTGGCGGGCTGGGCGGAAGCCGTGCAGCGCACCCGCTCCGGGCACCGCCGCGACTGAGCGCGGATGACGCGGGCCGGCCATCTGCGGCGGCTGCAGGAGGAACGCTTCGACCTGCTGGTGATCGGCGGCGGGGCGACCGGCTGCGGCAGCGCCCTCGACGCCGCCACCCGTGGACTGCGCGTGGCGCTGGTGGAGCGCGGCGACTTCGCCGGCGGCACCAGCAGCCGCAGCACCAAGCTGGTGCACGGCGGGGTGCGCTACCTGGAGCAGGCGGTCAGGCGCATCGACCGGTCTCAGTTCCGGCTGGTGCGGGAGGCGCTGCGGGAGCGTGCGGCGCTGCTGGAGCTGGCCCCGCACCTGGTGCACGAGCTGGCGATCTTCGTGCCCCTCTACCAGTTGCGCCAGCAACCCTACTACCGCATCGGCCTCAACCTGTACGACCGCCTGGCGGGCCGCTACGCGCTGCGCCGTTCCGAGTTCGTGCCGCGCGAGCAGGCGCACGAGCGGTTCCCCTACCTGCGCGAGCAGGTACGTGGCCAGGGACCGCCACGCCACCTGCGCGGCGGAGTGATTTACTACGACGCCCAGTTCGACGACGCGCGCATGAACCTGGCGCTGGCCCTGACCGCGGCCCATCACGGCGCGGCGCTGGCCAACTACGTGGCCGTCGAGGGACTGGTGAAGGACGCCGCCGGCCGGCTCACGGGCGCCATTGTGCGCGACCGCCTCGACGGTGCCGAGTGGGAGCTGCGGGCGCGGGTGGTGCTGAACGCGGCCGGGCCCTACGTGGACGAGCTGCGCCGCCTGGACGATCCCGGCGGCACCCCGCTGCTGCGCGTCAGCGCGGGGTCCCACCTGGTGCTTGGAGAGCGCTTTCCCGCCCCCGACACCGGCTTCCTGATTCCCCGTACGGAGGACGGCCGGGTGATTTTCGTGCTGCCCTGGCACGGGCAGCTCCTGGCGGGCACCACGGAGGTGGACGCGCAGGTGACCGACGAGCCGCTGCCGGCGCGGCAGGAGGTGAGCTACCTGCTGACGCACCTGCGCAACTACCTGAACCTGCCGGCGGGGCCCGGCGACGTGATGGCGGCATGGTCGGGGCTGCGCCCGCTGATCGCCGCCCCACCACGGCGCGTGGCCGGCGGCCGCCGTCAGCGCCGGGACACCGCGGCACTGACCCGCGACCACTTCCTGAGCACCAGCCGCAGCGGGCTGATCACCGTCGCCGGCGGCAAATGGACGACTTACCGGGTGATGGCCGTGCACGCCGTGAACCGCGTCGTGGAGGCGGGCGGCCTGGCGCCGCGGCGCACGTCGCAGACCCGCAGCACGCCGTTGCTCGGCGCGGTCGGCTACCGCCCGGACGCCGCCGGCCTGCAGCGCCGGTACCACCTGGCCGCCGACGTCGCCGGTCACCTCGACCGGGCATTCGGCGACCGCGCCCACCTGGTGGCGCAGCTGGCGGGCGCCGGGTTCGGCTCCCGGCTGGCGCCGCGCCATCCCTACCTGGAGGCCGAGGTGGTGTACGCGGCGCGCCACGAGGCGGCCTGCACCGTGGACGACGTGCTGGCTCGGCGCACCCGGCTGGCGTTCGTCGACAACGTGGCGGCCCTGGCCAGCGTGCCGCGGGTGGCGCAGCTGCTGGCCGCGGAGCTGGGTTGGAGCGCCGCCGAGCGCCGGCGTCACGCGGACGCCGCCAGGGCCCGCCTGGAGACTGCACAGGCGATCGTCGACGGCGTCGAGTAGTGCCTTTCGCTGCGCCAATACGCGTAATCGGCAATACTTCAGTACCGTATATCGACAAACATAGCCATTCGTCCCGGACAGGGATACCCGTATTTGTCTTTGTGAGGATTCAGACGGGTAGTGCGCTTCTTACGCCTGAAGCGTTTGCCACAATAAGTACACTCATAGATGTGATGTGGGCCGCTTCCTGATCGCGCTGCGCGTGTTCGGCGGCGCTGCCGCGTCGGTGCTGCCGCTCGAGCCGCGGCGGGCGGAACTGCGATCGGGTTCCGCGGACTCAACTCCACGACGTAACGCGGGACAAAGCTCCGTCCAGTAATCTTTGCGCCTTCAATACGGTCAATGCGGTAGCTCCGGTGCTCTCCATCAGAGTTTCGGATTGCGTGCAGGACGATATTTCCATCGCGGGTGCGTCGTAGAGAATACGGTTCAATCCGTCGAACTGAGCTCTGGTAGCGTAAGTCGACGCACACATGGTTGGCGGCCGCAAAGCGAATGATCTCCAGGAATGACCGTGCGGCCGTGGCCACCGGCAGCCGTAGTGTACGCTCTCTTAGGACGGTTTCTCCCGCCGCTATCTCGTAGACTTCCGGTTCGCTAGGGGCAACGCCAGTGTGCAGCCATGCAAAGAAATCAGGGAGCTCGTTCCAGAACGATTCGACCGGCAGTAGAGCCTGAAGCTGATGACCCAGCATGGATCCCAAGAACCTTCAAGATCGCCTTTACGTCTCTCTAGTTCCGTAAGCGTTGGAATAAGGATGTCGCGATGCCTACACTTTTGGTGTAGTACATCGTGCAGTACAGCGGGCTGCGGGCGTGCCTCGGTATTCCGATAGAGATTGACCACATCGTAGAGATCGCGCGGCCGTGCACGGTCACCCAATGCGCGGACCTTTGGCCGAAGGCTTCCTCATAGGCGTAGCAACGGACTCTGATGCCCTCTTCGGGCGCATCGCTGTAGTCGTGAAAGATGACTCGTTGCAGCGGTGGGAGTACAAGAATTTCGTCAGCCGTAAGATCCAGTTTGATACGCGGGAGACCACCTGACCGCGGAGCGATCGGCCCTTGATAGCTGAGTTGCCCTGACAGGAGAACGTGCCACGCGTGTTTTCGAAGATTTCGAAGTCCTGCAAGTCTGCCGGAATCTCGATGCCAGTATGATCGTATATCCATTCTCCGATTTCGCGGAATACGGGACGAAGGAACTCCTGATCGACGTGGGAAGGTTCGGTGAGTGTAAAATCAAGATCTTCGGAGAACCGATAGGTTTCAAAATAGCATTTCTTGAGACATGTCCCGCCCTTGAAGATCCAGGTATCAGTAAGTGCGGGATGCTGATGGATGCCGGCAAGAACCCAGCCAAGTACATAGTCCTTTTCGATGATCTGAGGGCGTAACCCAAGCGTATTCGCTGCACTGAGGATTTCGCCGCGGCCAATCATCGAGAAGCCACCTACGTCCAGCTCTCAGGTACCAGAAGGCGCCAACGGGAAACAAGACGACCGCAGGTGAGCGCTCGATCAAGCTTGGCGTTACCTTGGGTCAGATGCGCCCGGCACGCCTGGACAAGTCTAGCAGTGTTTGCTCTCCGTTCTGCCAGGAATCCCAGACGCTTGAATACGGCGCCATTGCCGAGCATCCCTGCATAATCTATTAGCTTGGCATCATCTCTGTCGTTGCGGCTGAAGTAGCTCACAACGCAGTCAGATACGTGCTGGATACCGGCTCCGACTTCCGGATCGTCGAGCATGTCGATGATGGTACGGTGAACGTCGGAAATCGCGATTCGAGTTCTTCCACGCCAGACGTTCTTGGTGCCGAAGATATTGGTCTCTTGAACGTGTTTCAGCGTGAAGTGTGCTCCGTGGCGTAGCAGCCTCTTCGCACGAACGGCCCGCGCCGTCATTACGACGATGTCACGAAAGATCTGGTCCGTCAGGCTCCAGTGTTCCGCTGCAGCGCGTCCGCCGATGTAGGCAGGTCCGAAGAGAACCGGCACCAGCACCCAGGGGTCATCGAGAACCAATTCGCTGGCCAGCGAATCAAGGCCGACGGGCGCGTAGCAGCCCGGTCCAACGCGTCGCAGCCAGCCCTGCCGAAACCACCGGGAGAGTAGCTTCGATGCGTCGGAACGGCTCACGTCCAGTGCTCGTTCGGCATCATCGATTTGGATGATATCGCCGGCTGCCCGAACAACGGCAGCCAGTCTAAGGCGACCCTTCGGTATGGGGGGGCTCATGATTCAGTATCGGGACTCCAATAATTCGCTGTTTTCAGGAAGTTTAGCAAGCATAATATACACTATCGAGACCTCGTAAGGTACTTAAGTAAAGCATTAATTCGCATTTTTTGCGAATTCGAGCAGCGAAGATATCTAATCTCGAAGACGAACCGAGGTGCCGCCGGAGACGCGCGGGTTCAGACTTGGGTCATCGTCACCGGGACTGGAGCGGAGATCGCTCCGCTGGTTGTTTGGGCTATACGACCGCGGATGGCAGAGTGCGCTCGATCTCGTCGATGCGGTAGCCGAAGCCGCTCCCGGTCACGGACTTCAGGTCGACGTGTCCGTCACGCCGGCGGTAGAGGCCGGGATGGACCCGCGCTTCGGCGGCTGAGGCGGCCGGGTAGAACTGCATGGCGTTGGTCTCCACGCCCATGATGGTGCCGGCGTGTGCCGCCAGTTGCAGGTGCGGGACCTGCGCCAGCATCGGATTGGTCAGGTCCTGCACCATCAGGGTCATGCCGTGGTGGCGCGCCCAGCACAGGCTGAGGATGGCGCCGGTCTGCGTCTTGCAGGTCTTCAGGGCCACCCCGCTCCAACCGAGCGAGCGGCCGAGGCGTACCAGCGTCCAGTCGTGGGCGCTCTCATCCATGAACAACGGCTTGCGTGCCGCCACCGAGCGCACGTCGATCTGATGCTGCTCCAGGTCGTAGGGGAACGGCTGCTCGACGTAGAGGATCGCGGCGTAGGTGCGCGGCTCGTGGTCGCGCAGTCGGTCCAGTATCCGGTTCACGTACTCGGGCTCGGTCACCGTACAGTTGAAGTCGGCGGACAGCCACAGCACCGGATGCCGTGCCGCGATGGCACCTACCGCCGCCAGGCGCCGGTAGTCCCACTCGGCGTCGTCGCCGCGCAGCTTCACCTTGAGCGCCTGCAGTCCGTCGCTGCGGATCCAGTCCTCCAGCAACACCGGGTAGCCGTCGTCCGGCTCGTCCCCGGTGAGCTCGTCCGGCGAGAGGGGGTCGAGGCCCCCGACCAGGTGCCATGCCATCAGCCGGCGGCGCGGCGGCACCAGGTAGTCGCGGGGGTAGCGGCCGGCAAAGGCGGGGTCGCCCAGGAGCGCGGCCAGGTCGCTGCCCAGGTGCTCGGGGCCGTAGGTGTCGTAGGTGGGACAATCCAGCAGCTTGCCGTAGGCGTCATGGGTAGCCAGATCGAACGCCGAGGCACATACCAGGGCGGCGAGCCAGGGGATCGCGGCGGCGCCCGGCCGGGTGCGGTTGGCCGCCGCCAGCAGCTCCGGCAGGCGCCGCTCGACGAAGCGCTGGCCGATCTCCAGCGGATGACCCGGCTCCGCCGCATCCGGCCAGGCCCGCGCGATCGCCTCGCTGAGACCGCACAGCGCCTGCAGCCGTTCTGCGTAAGGGATGCCGCTCGGCCAGACCCATTGCACGCTCAGCGGCGTCTCGCCCCAGCCCACGACGGTTTCGGACCCGTCTCCGGCGCGGCTCAACTCGACGCTGGCGCGCGCGCAGATGACCGACGTGGTGACCTCCGGACCGAACTTCAGCGGCACGCGGGTGGTGACCGGCAGATAGTACAGGTGGGTGGCACCTACCGCCGCGCTGCACGAATGGTGAGTGGGCATCGCGCTCGGAGTATAGGGGGCCAACGGCCGGCGGACAACGAGCGGCCGGCGCGGCGAAGCCGGTGGGCGGTACCCCGGCGGCACTCCCGGCACCGGGCAGTGCACCCGCGGGCGAAAAAAAGGCCCCTGGGTAAAGGAGGTGAAACCCCAGGGGCCAATGGATGGTAGTCGGCGTAGCTTGCGGGTGTGCTCAGTTCCCTCAAGCTTTGCAAGCCAAACGCTTGCAGACAGGAGGTTTCACCGACGTTATAATCGTCGGCTTCCGGCACTCACAGCTTTAATCATTTTCGAAGAAATCGGAATTTTTTTGACTCCTGTCGAGCGAGATTCCTGTCGAGAGCGCGGGCATAAAAAAAGGCCCCTGGGTAAAGGAGGTAAAACCCCAGGGGCCAGTGGATGGCCATCAGAACATCTGGGGGTAAAATCACACGCGCGTGTTCGGAATCCCCCAGTGTCTATAAGTAACAACAACAGTCGAGTTGGAAGGTTACATGGGGTACCAAAAAAATGTGAAAGGAGACCACGCCTACCGCGCCGCACGGTAGCGCTCCAGATGGCGCCGCACCGCGCTGCGCTGCTCGGCGGCCACCGAGGCCAGTTCCACCACTTCCTCGATCGTGATCAGTGCGGCGGTGGCAAACCCGAACTCCGCCTGCAGCTCGGCCAGGGCGCTGGCCGACCCGCTGCCGCGCTCCATGCGATCGACCGCAATCAGCAGGCCGACGATCCGCGCCGCCGATCGGCTGCGCAGCAGCTCCACCGCTTCCCGCTTGGCGCCGCCATCGGTAACTACGTCGTCTACAATCAATACGCGGTCGTCGGCTTCCGGTTCCCGCCCCACCAGGGTCCCCGCCTCGCCGTGGGTCTTGGCCTCCTTGCGGTTGAAGGTGTAGCTCAGCGGGCGTCCCAGCATCCGCGAGGCGCTGATGGCGGTCGCGACGGCCAGCGGGATCGCCTTGTACGCGGGACCGAACAGGCAGCTCGGCGGGGCGCCGGCAAAGTGCTCGGCGATGGCGCCCGCGTACAGGTCCGCCAGTTGGGCGATCTGCTCCCCGTGATGGATCGCCCCCAGATTGACGAAGTAGGGCGAGGAACGCCCGCTCTTGGTGGTGAACCGGCCGAAACGCACGGCGCCGGTGTCCACCAGCAACTGCGCGAGGCGTTGCTTGTCGGGGGTGGTCATGGCCCCCGCAGTGTAGCGGATCGCGCGCCGGTTCGGGTACGTTGCCCCCATGGCACGCAAGCGGATCTACCTGGCGAGCCCGTACGGATTCTCGAAGCAGCAGAAGGCGTTGCTGCTGCCGCCCATAGTGGCGCGGCTGGAGGCGCTGGGCGCCGAGGTGTGGGAGCCGTTCGCGCGCAACAACTGGGACATTCCGCGCCCGGGATGGGCCTACCGCGTCGCTCAACGCGACCTCGGCGACGTGCTCACCTGTGACGCCATCTTCGCGGTCGTGAACGGCACGCCGCCGGATGAAGGCGTGATGGTGGAGCTGGGCGTGGCCATTGCGCGGCGGATTCCCACGTTCCTGTTCCGTGACGACCTGCGCCGCTGCACCGACAGCGAACACTATCCGCTCAACCTGATGCTGTTCGCGGGGCTGCCAGAGCAGGGTTGGAAGGACTACTACTACACCGACCTGGACCATCTGGCACGGTCCGACAAGGCCCTGGCTCCCTGGCTGGCGGCCGGGGACACGGGCGCGGCTGCGGATTGAGTGGCGTGTCGGGCGGCGAGCTGATCCTGGCGCTGATACTCGGAGGCATCGGGCTGGCGCAGCTCGCGCCGCCGCTGGCGAGCTGGTGGCGGCGCGCCCGCTACCGGCTGCCGCCGCTGGCCGGGCGGCCGTCGCCGCCGGTTCACCTGGTGGTGCCCTGCAAGGGCGGAGGCGCTCACCTGGCGCGCCACCTGGAGGCGTTCGCCGCGCAGCGTTACCGTCCACTGCTGGTGTCCTTCGTCACCGAGAGCGCATCTGACGCCGCCGTCCCGCTGATCGCGGAGCTGGCCGCCCGCCACGACCACGTGCGCCACGTCGTAGCCGGACTGGCCAGTTCCGGGTCGCAGAAGATCCACAACCTGCTGGCCGCCGTCGCCGCCGCCCCGCCGCAGGCCGAGGTGTTCGCCTTCTGCGACTCCGACATCGAGCCGCACCCCGACCTGCTGCACCACCTGGTGGGGGCGCTGGTGTCCCACGGCGTCACCGTGACCACCGGCTACCGCTGGCTGGCTCCGGAGCCGGCCGGTCTGGTGGCGCGGGTGCACACCGTGCTTTCGGCTTACCTGGCGACGCTGGCGGCGTGGCCGACCTCGCGGGTCGTGTGGGGTGGTACCTGGGCGATTCGGCGCAACGACTGGCAGCGGTTGCGGGTAGCCGAGTACTGGCGCCCGCGCCTCTCCGACGACCTGTCGCTGCAGACCCTGCTGCAGCGCCACGGGGCGCGCCGCGAGTTCGTGCCCTGGTGCGTGTCGCCGACCCGCGACGCGCTCACCGGGCCGGCGCAGCTGCTGGACTGGTTCAGCCGCCAGGTTTTCTACATGCGTCTCTACACGCCCTCCTGGTGGCGCGTTGCGGTGGCGTCGCTGCTGTTGGCGGGGGTTGCGGTAGTGGGTGCGCTGGGGGTGCTGGCGGCACCGCTGTTGGGCTGGGGCTTCGCGGGCGTGCTGCCGGCCGCGGGCGCCGCCGTGATGCTCCTGGGTGTGCTCGCCGTGCCGCTGCTGATCGTCGCGCCGCGCCCCGGTCCCCTTACCTTCACGCGGCGGCAGTGGGTGGCGCTGGCGCCGCTGGCAGGGGTGGTCGCGCTGCTGAGCGCGGTCCACTCGCTGTTCATGCGCCAGGTTACCTGGGCCAACATCACCTACACCTTCAACCGCGACGGAACGGTGAAGCGGGTTCAGCATCAACCGTGAACCTGCGGGCCATGGCTGCATCGGTAAGCCCGCCGGGAGTATGCTGTCGGCGTCCAACGGACGAGGAGTGAGCAGATGCATAGCACACGGGTAGCGTGCGGCCAGTTCCATGCCCGCGCCGCCGACAAGGCGTACAACCTGGACCGGATGCGATCCCAGATCGACGAGGCTGCCGGCGCCGGGTGTGCCGTGATCCTGTTCCCGGAGCTGATCGTGAGCGCCTACCTGGCCGCCGACCGGGTACCCGAACAGGCCGAGCCGGTGCCGGGCCCGGCGGTGTCGCGGATCCAGGAGGACGCCGCCGCGGCGGGCATCGCGGTGGCGTTCGGCATGGCCGAGCGGGCGCCGGACGGCAAGCTCTACAACAGCCTGGTGGTGGTGGATGGCGCCGGCACGCTGGTGACCACCTACCGCAAGCTGCACCTGTTCGGGGCCGAGACCTCGTGGGCCACCGCCGGCGATACGGTGCCGGTGTTCAGCGTCGGCGGCGTCACCGCCAGCGGCTGGATCTGCTTCGATACCCGCTTCCCGGAGCTGGCGCAGTGCGCCGCCGCCGGCGGGGCGGAGCTGGCGCTGGTGCCCACCGCCTGGCTGGGTCCGCCCGCGGAGTGGGAGCTGGCACTGCGCGCGCGGGCCATGGACAACAGCATGTTCGTGGCCGGCGCGGACATCGTCAGCTTCGCCGACGGGCTGCGCTGCCGCGGCAACAGCCTGATCGCGGGTCCCCACGGCGAGGTGCTGGCGCGCGCCGAATCGGACACCGACTGCGTGATCCACGCCGACCTGGATCCCGCCTCCATCGCCCATCAGCACCAGCGCCTGGCGCTGCTGGCCAACCGCCGCGACGACCTGTTCGGCAGCGCCGGCGGCCGCGCCGCGGCCCAGACCGCCCGCGCCTGAGGCGTTGCCGGCGGCTGCCCGGATGCCCACGGATGCCCCGCGGCGGGTGCCCGTGCCGGGTACATCGATGATAGGATGCCACCATGAGTCGCAGAATTCGCATGGGAATGGTGGGCGGCGGCAGAGACGCTTTCATCGGCGCCGTCCACCGCATGGCGGCTGCCCTGGATGGCCATATCGAACTGGTGTGCGGGGCGTTCAGCAGCGATCCGGAGCGCTCGCGGGCGTCGGGAGCCGACCTCTACCTGCCACCGGACCGCGTCTACGGCGGCTACCAGGAGATGATGGAGGCGGAAGCCGGGCTGTCCGCGGACGAGCGCATGGACTTCGTGTCCATCGTCACCCCCAACCACGTCCACTTTCCGGTGGCCAAGGCGGCGCTGGAGGCGGGGTTCCACGTCATGAGCGACAAGCCGATGACCTTCGACCTGGCGCAGGCGCGGGAGCTGCAGTCGCTGGTGGAGCGCACCGGGCTGCAGTTCGGCCTGACTCACAACTACACCGGCTACCCGATGGTCAAGGAGGCGCGCCACCTGGTGCGCAGCGGCACCATCGGCAAGGTACGCAAGATCGTGGTGGAGTATCCCCAGGGCTGGCTGGCGCAGCTGATCGAGGCCGAGGGCCAGAAGCAGGCGAGCTGGCGTACCGATCCGACCCGTGCGGGGGCCAGTTCCTGCATCGGCGACATCGGCACCCACGCCGAGAACCTGATGGAGTACATCACCGGGCTGCACATCACCGAGCTGTGCGCCGACCTCACCACCTTCGTCGCGGGCCGCAAGCTGGAGGACGACGGCAACGTCCTGGTGCGGCTGGAGCAGGGCGCCCGCGGCGTGCTGTACGCCAGCCAGGTCTCCGCGGGCGAGGAGAATCCCCTCACCATCCGCATCTACGGCGAGGACGCCGGCCTGGAGTGGCACCAGGAAGAGCCCAACACGCTCATCGTGAAGTGGGGGGCGCAGCATCGCGAGGTGCGGCGCACCGGCGTCGGCGAGCTGTCGGCGGCCAGCGCCGCCCATACCCGGCTTCCGCCCGGACACCCGGAGGGGTTCGTCGAAGCGTTCGCCAATCTGTATCGCAACTACGCGCTGGCGCTGCAGGCGCGGCTGGCCGGCGCAGATCCGGCGCCCGAACATCTCGATTTCCCCACGGTGCATGACGGGGTCCGCGGCATGGCCTTCATCGCGGCCTGCGTGGCCAGCTCCGCCAGCGCCGACAAGTGGACCAGACTGGAGGTATAGACATGGCACGAGAGGTAACCCTGTTCACCGGTCAGTGGGCGGACCTGCCGCTGGAGGAGTTGGCCGGGAAGGCGGCCGCCTGGGGCTTCGACGGCCTGGAACTGGCGTGCTGGGGCGACCACTTCGAGGTCGACAAGGCGTTGGCCGACGCCGGCTACGTCAGCGCCAAGCGGGAGCTGCTGGAGCGCCACGGCCTGAAGTGCCACACCATCAGCAACCACCTGGTGGGCCAGTGCGTGTGCGACTCCCCCATCGACGCCCGGCACCAGGGCATCGTCGGCCCGGAGATCTGGGGCGACGGCGACCCGGAGGGGGTGCGTCAGCGCGCGGCCGAGGCGATGAAGGACACCGCGCGGGCGGCCGCGAAGTTCGGCGTCACCACGGTGGCGGGGTTCACCGGGTCCAGCATCTGGTACGCGCTGGCCGGCTTCCCGCCGGCGGTGGAAGGCATGATCGACGCCGGCTACCAGGACTTCGCCGACCGCTGGAATCCGATTCTCGACGTGTTCGACCAGGAGGGGGTGCGGTTCGCCCTGGAGGTGCACCCCTCCGAGATCGCCTACGACTACTGGACCACCCAGCGCACGCTGGAGGCGGTCGACCGGCGGCCGGCGTTCGGCATCAACTTCGATCCCAGCCACCTGGTGTGGCAGGCGGTGGATCCGGAGCAGTTCGTGCTCGACTTCGCGGACCGCATCTATCACGCCCACGTCAAGGAATCGCAGCGCAACCACAACGGCCGCAACGGCGCCCTGGCCTCCCACCTGGACTTCGGCAACATGCGCCGCGGCTGGGACTTCGTGTCGCCGGGACGCGGCGAGGTGCCGTTCGAGCGGGTGTTCCGGGCGCTGAACTCCATCGGCTACCAGGGCCCGCTCTCGATCGAGTGGGAGGACAGCGGCATGGACCGCGAGCAGGGCGCGCCCGAGGCGCTCGGGTTCGTGCGCCGCACCGACCTGACCGCCTCGCAGATCGCCTTCGACGCCGCCTTCACCCAGTCGGAGTAGCACCAGGCTCCGTGCGGCGGTCGCCGGCGGGCCGCGCGGAGCAGTCTCGACACGGGGCGAAGACTCGTTCGTCCATGCCCTCGGCGGTCTCGGTGGCCGCCGATTCGTGCTATCGTCCAGCCGTGGCTGAAGAGATAGGAATCGGGATCGCCGGCCTCGGACGCAGCGGCTGGTCGATTCATGCGCGGGCGCTGGGGGAACTTGGCGAGCACTACCGCGTGGTAGCGGTGTCCGATCCACTGGCGGAGCGGCGCGCGGAGGCGAGCGAGCGGTTCGGCTGCGCGGCCCACGAGGAGTTCGCCGCGCTGCTGGAGGACGAGCGCATCGAGGTGGTGGTGGTGGCGGCGCCCAGCCACCTGCACGCCGAGTACACCGTCGCCGCGCTGCGTGCCGGCAAGCACGTGGTGTGCGAGAAGCCGATGGCGACCGACGTCGCGGCGGCCACGGAGATGAGCGCGGCGGCCGAGGAGACCGGCAGGCTGCTCACCGTGTTCCAGAACTACCGCTATCACGGCGACGTGGCCAAGGTGCGCGAGGTGCTCGCCTCCGGAGTGCTGGGGCGCATCGTGCTGATCCGCATCGCCCATCACTCGTTCACCCGGCGCTGGGACTGGCAGACGCTGCAGCGCTACGGCGGCGGGTCGATGAACAACACCGGCCCGCACGTCATCGATACCGGCCTGCTGCTGTTCGGGGACGGCGAGCCTCAGGTGACCTGCGTGCGCGACCGCACCCGCACCCTCGGCGACGCCGATGACCATGTGATCATCCTGTTGCGCGGGGAACGCAACCCGGCCGTGCAGATCGAGATCACCGCGGCGTGCGCCTATCCCCAGGAGAAGTGGCAGGTGATGGGCTGTGAGGGCGGCCTGACCGGTTCCGACTCGGAGTTGCACTGGCGTTACGTGGAACCGGGATCGCTGCCGGAGCGGACCCTGAGCACGGAGCCGACCCCCGACCGCAGCTACAACCGCGACCCCGCGGTGTGGGTGGAGCACTCCTGGTCGCAGGACGAAGCCCCGGCCGGCCGCGGCGACGCCGGATTCTACCTGGACCTGTACGCGGCCGTCCGCGACGGGCAGCCGGTGCCGGTGCCCGCGGAGGAGGTGCTGCGGCAGATGCGGGTGATGGAGGAGTGCCGCCGCCAGGCCCCGCTCTGATCAGGTGAGCGCCTGCAGGCCGGTCACCAGGCGTTCGATCCCCGCGCCGGCGTCCTGCGGCGTCAGCGCGGCGTAGCCGAGGCGCAGCGAGCAGCCTTCCAGTCCGAAGGCGGTGCCGGGCAGCACCGCCACCCGGTGCTCGGCCACCAGCCGCCGCGCCAGGGTCATCGGGTCGCCGCCGCGGCGCAGCCGCAGCAGCACGTAGAAGGCGCCGTCGGCGTGCACCGGCTCGCAGCGGTCACCGAGCGCCGCGAGCGCCGCCAGCACCGTTTCCCGCACCCGCTCGATCGGGACGCGCCGCTGCAGGCAGTAGCTGCGGCCGGCCTTCAGGGCGCCCGTCGCGGCCACCTGGCTCACCAGCGGCGGACAGATCAGCACCGTGTCCTGGATCTTGGCCACCGCGTCGTAGAGCGCCGCCGGGATCGTCAGGTAGCCGATGCGCCAGCCCGCGAAGCCGTAGCTCTTGGAGAGCGAGAACAGGGAGATGGTGTGTCCCGCGGCCTGCGGCAGCGAGCCGGGCGAGAAGTGCGCGCGCCCGTCGTAGGTGAAGTACTCGTAGGCCTCGTCGTGGATGTGGTAGATGCCGCGCTCCGCGCACAGCGCGTTCAGGCCCCTCAGGTCGGCCTCGGGGTAGACCGCGCCGGTGGGGTTGTTGGGCGAGATCGACACCACCGCGCGGGTGCGTGAGGTGATGGCGCCGGCTATGGCGTCGAGATCGAGCTGATAGGCGGCGTCCGCGGGCACGATCACCGGGCGGCAGTTGGCCATCGCCACCGCCATCTCGTGGTTGAAGTAGTAGGGGCTGATCAGGATTATCTCGTCGCCCGGATCGGCGATGGCGAGCAGGGCGTTGACGAACGCCATGTTGCCGCCGGCGCTGACTACCAGCTGGCGCTCATCGTCGAGGCGGATGCCGTTTTCCGCCTCCAGCTTGGCGCACAACAGCTCGCGCAGCGGCGGAATGCCCCACACCGCCCCGTAGAGGTGGTTGGTCGGTGTTTCCCAGAAGCCACGCAGTGCCTCCTCGGTCTGCGGCGGCGGTCCGTAGTAGACCACGCCCTGGCCCAGGGAGATGGTGTCCGGGTACTCGCGGATCAACCCGTGGATGATCGGGATCACCGGCGGCTGCACCTGCGCCAGCCGCGCCGACTCCCCGAGCCCCCTCACGCCGCTGGTACCAGCACGGCGGACCCGCTCAGGGCGCCGCTGCGCACGGCGTGCAGGGCGCTGTTGGCCTCCTCCAGGGGGAAGCGCTCGGCCGCGGCGGTGAGCGACAGCTCCGCGGCACGCGCCAGGAAGGCGGCTCCGTCACTCCGTGTCAGGTTGGCCACCGAGCACAGCTCCCGTTCGTGCCACAGGGCAGCGTAGGGAAACGCGGGGATATCGCTCATGTGGATGCCGGCGCATACCACGGTGCCACCGCGTTCCACCGCCGCGAGGGCCGCCGGAACCAGGCCGGCCGCCGGGGCCAGGATGATGGCGGCGGCGGGGCGGTGGGGCGGCGCGGTGTCGGAGCCGCCAGCCCAGGCGGCCCCGGCTGCCCGCGCCTGCTCCTGCTTGCGCAGGTCGCCGGGCCGGGTATGGACGTACACGGCATGGCCGTCGGCGCGGGCCACGGCCAGCAGCAGCCGCGCCGCGGAACCGAACCCGTACAGCGCCAGCGGCCCGCCTCCCGCGGTCAGGGCCGGGCGCGCCTTGCGGTAGGCGCGGAAGCCGATCATGCCGGCGCACAGCAGCGGGGCCACGACCGCGGGATCGGCCGGCGCCGCGGCGCCCAGCGAGAACACGTAGCCGGCGCGGGTCAGCATCAGCTCCGCGTAGCCGCCGTCGGTCGTAAATCCGGTGAAGAGGGCGCCCGTGCACAGGTTCTCGCGGCCGCTACGGCAGAAGGAACAGCCGCCGCAGGTCGCCGCCAGCCACGCCACTCCGATGCAGTCGCCCGGCGCGAAGCCGGCACAGCCGGGGCCGGTCGACACCACCTTCCCCACCACCTGGTGCCCGGGAATTCGGGGCAGCGGCACCCGTGGATCCAGCTCGCCGTCGACCAGGTGCAGGTCGGTACGGCACACCGCGCAGGCCAGCACCCGTAACAGCAGCTCGCCCTGACCCGGAACCGGATCCGGCACCTCGCGTGCCTCCAGCGGCCGCGCCGATCGTGGGGTGATCCGTTCCAGGACCATGGCCAGCATGCCCCCATGGTGCGCGCTGCGAAGCCCCCGCGCAAGTACTTGCATAAACAGACAAGTGTCTGTATTGTTGGTCTTCATGGCACTACGATGGAAGCCTGCAGTAGTCATGGCGCCACGCCAAGCCAGAGCCGGACCCGTTCTTGCAGACACGGGTGGGTACAGGGCAGAGGTACACGCGGAACTCTCAGTGTTCTGTGACGCTTGCTTGCCGAGCCCTAGGCTGCTGCGTCAATATGGGCTCGCACATGGGCCAGTGGCGCATACTCGCCGGTGATTGAGCATTGGATTGGAAGCAAACGTATCCGGGATCCGATACACGGCCTTATCGTATTCGGCGGGAGCGGAAACCGTGAGCGCGACCAGATAGATCAAGTCGCGTGGGATCTTATCAATACGCGAGAGTTCCAGCGTCTACGACGTATTCGACAACTCGGATTCTCTGAGTTGGTGTTTCCCGGAGCAACGCACAGCCGCTTTGCCCGCAGTGTTGGCGTGTATCACATCGCGCGTCGTCTTGCTGACATCGTCGCACAGCAACAGAGCAACTATGATATGGACCGCGAACGTGTCGCACTTCTGTCCGCTCTCCTGCACGATGTCGGTCACGGACCGTTCAGCCATGCATTCGAACTTGTGAGTACAAATGGTCCAAAAAGAACACATGAAGACTGGAGCGTTGAGATCATCCGCGATGACGCTACCGAAGTTAATGGACTGTTGCGGCAGGTAGACGAAGGATTACCCGAGCAGATTGGTGCGCTTCTGAAGGAAGAAGAACCCAAGGACATCTACGCCACCATCGTTTCCAGCCAATTCGACGCCGACCGGCTCGACTACATCCGACAACGTACTGGCGAGTCGCGATCCGGTTCTGCGTTTCCTGGCAGCAGAAGCCCCGACCATCGGTTCCTATCTTGATCTCGATGATACGGTTATCTGGTCCGCATTGCTGCACTATGAGAACCATTCGGATCCGCGCCTGGCACAACTCGCGGGACGCCTGAGAAATCGGAGACTCTATAAGTGCGTTGACATCGGTGTTCGGGATGAGCCAGGAGGCAATTTGTATCTTCGTTTACGGCGTGAGTTAGATGAGCGTTCAATCGAATGGCGTGAAGATCTGATCTTTGACGAGCCATCAGTGACGCCATACAAGTGGTACAATTTCGAAGATGCTTCAGCGTTAAACAAGGTGCTGGTCAAGACAGATACAAATGAACCCAAGGACATCGCCAGCATGTCGCGTATCGTCGAGACACTCCAGAGCGAAGAGCGAATCCAGCGCGTATACGCTCCGGATTCGGAAAAGGCTGAAGAGATTCTCAAGATAGTGGAGGAATTGGTGTGATGAAGGCAAGAGAGATCGTAGTCAATCTGATTGCACTGTACGGGGGAGAGCTTGTCGGTCGGACGCGGTTGCAGAAGCAAGCCTATCTTCTTCATCGCTGTGGGGGTGAATTCCAACTGGACTTCGTCTATCACCATTACGGCCCATACTCGTTCGATCTTGCCGACGGTTTGACCGATGCGCGTGCGGAGGGCCAGATCGAAATAGAGGAAAGGCCCGGACGGTACGGCATCCGATATGCGATATTCAGGCTTAGCGAAGATATACGGCAGCCGCACGGGATTGGGAAACTTACCGCAAGTGGTGCCCTTCGGTTACTTGAGATCATGAAAGACGAGGTTTCAGACATCGTCCTTGAGATAGCTGCTACCATCGTTTTCTTACGTGATGAAGGAGGCTACGGGGATCAAGCTGTTGTGGAGACCAAGGTCCGCAAACCTCTCAAAGCAACGGCACAACGCGTCAGACACGCACTCGCATTGCTACACAAACTCGACTTGGATACGAAGCAGCTTCCTGGAGCAACCTGAGATGGGCGGCGGATCGATGGACTTGGTGCAGACAGTCGAAGAGTTCCGCCGGGACGGTTTCGTCAGGATTCCCGGGCTGCTGTCGGAGGCCGAGTTGCGCGCACTCCGGCACGACACGCAGCGCATCATCGACGGCGGCTACGAGGAGGTGGCGAACCGGTCCGACTACCGGACCGCGCCCGATCCCGGTAGCGGGGAGGAGGTCTTCAACCGGGTGCAGTTCGTGTTTCCGCTGGCCGCCATCGAGCCCAACCCGCTGCTCGCGCTGCTCGGCCATCCTCGGGTGCAGGCGCTGGCGCACGCGCTGCTGGGCGATGACGCGCTGTGCAACGCGGAGGCGCTGGTGTTCAAGCTGCCGGGCAACGGCTCCGAGGTGCCGGTCCACGCCGACTGCGACCCCGCCGACCGGCGCACCTCCGACGCCCACCTGGGATTCAACGTCGACTTCTACCTCGACGACGCGACCCTGGAGAACGGCTGCCTGCTGGCCGCTGCGGGCAGCCACCGGGCGCGCCACTCCCGGGAGAACCCCGTGATGCTCAGAACCAAGTTGACCGCGTCGCCGAACTGGTAGCGCCCGCGACGGCCTTGACCGCAGTGGGGGGCGGCAGGATACTCCCGGCAGCAACCGGCGCGGTGGCCCACCGCCACGGCGCCAGGACGATGAAGAAAACGAGGTAATTCGAAATGGCGGACAAGAAAATCGGATGGGTCGGTACCGGGGTGATGGGGCGCTCCATGTGTCTGCACCTGATCGAAGCGGGCTACGAGACGGCGGTGTACACCCGCTCGCGGGAGCGCGCCGCCGACCTGGAGGCGGCCGGCGCCGCATGGTGCGACGGACCGGGTGCGGTCGCCGCGTGCTCCGACGTGGTGTTCGCGATCGTCGGCTACCCCAGCGACGTGGAGCAGGTTTTTCTGGGTGAGGGCGGCATCGTGGCCAACGCCGCGCCGGGGGCGCTGCTGATCGACATGACCACCTCCGAGCCGTCGCTGGCGAAGCGCATTGCGGCGGCGGCCTCCGAGCGCGGCTGTGCCGCCCTGGATGCGCCGGTCTCCGGCGGCGACGTCGGCGCGCGCGGGGGAACCCTGGCGATCATGGTGGGTGGCGAGCAGGCAGATTTCGACCGCGCCAAGCCGCTGTTCGAGATCATGGGCGAGAACATCGCCCTGATGGGCCCCGCCGGCTCGGGCCAGCACACCAAGATGAGCAACCAGATCCTGATCGCCTCCACCATGATCGGGGTGGTCGAGTCGCTGCTGTACGGCCAGCAGGCGGGGCTCGACCAGGACGCCATCATCGACGTGATCGGCAAGGGCGCCGCGGCCTGCTGGTCGATCAACAACCTGGGCCGGCGCATCGTGCAGGGCAACTTCGATCCCGGCTTCTTCATCAAGCACTTCGTCAAGGACATGGGCATCGCGCTGGCCGAGGCGCGGGCCATGAACCTGGCGCTGCCCGGACTGGCGCTGGCGAACCAGTTCTACCTCGCCGCCACCGCCGACGGCCTGGAAGACCTGGGCACCCACGGCCTCTACAAGGTGCTGGCGCGCATGAACGGCGCCGCGGACTAGGGCCGAGCGCGCTCGGAGGGGGCGGTGCGGGTCGAGGCGAACGCCCCTCTGGCCGCCCGCAACACGCTGCGGGTGGCGGCCACGGCGCGCTACCTGGTGCGCGTCGCCGGCACCGCATCCGCGGCCGTGGCGCGGGAGCTGGAAAAACTGCTCGCCGAGCCGCGCTTCCGCGGCCTGCCGCGCCTGGTGCTGGGCGGCGGCAGCAACGTCCTGTTCGCCGCCGACTTCCCCGGCGTCGTGATCGTGCCGCAGGCCGCTGGCGTCGAGATCGACGAGACTGCCGAGTCCGTGATCGTGAGCGCGGCCGCCGGACACGACTGGCACCGGCTGGTGGAGTTCACGGCTGCGCGCGGCTGGGGCGGTCTCGAGAACCTGAGCCTGATTCCCGGTGCGGTGGGCGCCGCGCCGATCCAGAACATCGGCGCCTACGGGGCGCAGCTCTCCGACGTGTTCGTCGACCTGGAGGCGGTACCGCTGGACGGCGGTGAACCGCGTACCATGGACGCCGAAGCATGCGCGTTCGGCTACCGGGACAGCGTGTTCAAGAAAGCCCTGCGCGACAAGATGCTGATAACCCGGGTGCGGCTGCACCTGCACAAGAGGCCGCGGCTGAACCTCGAATACGCCGGCGTGCGCGGGGAGCTTGCCAGCATGGCGGTGACCGAGCCGACGGTGGCCGACGTGAGCCGGGCGATCATCCGCCTGCGCCGCCGCAAGCTGCCCGATCCGGATTCACTCCCCAATGCCGGTTCCTTCTTCAAGAACCCGGTGCTCGCTCCCGACCACTACGCTCAGGTACGGGAGCGCTTCCCGCACCTCGCCGGAGTGGCGGTGGAGGGTGGCCACAAGGTCCCGGCGGCGCAGTTGATCGAGGCCTGCGGGCTGCGCGGCCGCCGCTTCGGGCGCGCCGGCGTGGCCGAACGCCACGCCCTGGTGCTGGTCAACCACGGCGGCGCCAGCGGCGCCGAGCTGCTCGCCGCCGCGGACGCGGTGGAGGAGGCGGTGTTGGAGCGTTTCGGCGTCCGCCTGGAGCGCGAAGTGCGCGTAGTCGGCGCCGAGGAGGAAGCCTGATGGAACAGCAACCAACCTCTCCGGAGGGCTCTCGGCGTCACCCTCCAAACCGCGCCTGAACGACGTTTACGAATGGTGGCGGCAGGTGCCGTGGATTCCTCTTCAGGTCTGTGCTATCCGGCCATTACGAGCGGCAGGATGGTCATCATCGGCAGCGTGGTCGCCGCCAGTGCTGCCGGCGAACCCGCGTCGTGGTACCGCAATGGCTGCCGTGTCGTGGCGAAGCGGGAGGCCAGGTACTGGAGCAGCAGTCCGAGGCCGATGCCGTAGAGCACGTGCCCGATCAGGGAGGCATAGTTGGCCGTGGCCGCCGCCAACGACCAGTCGACCGGCTGCCGCAGCAGTGCCGGGAACAGGGTCAGAGCGCCGAGCACCCACCACAGCACTCCATACACCACTCCCCAGCTCATGCCGGCACCGGGGCTGTGTGCCTCACGCTGAAACAGCAGACCGAAGCTGCTGCCGATGAGGATCGAAATGACGAAATGCACCAGTACGCCGACCACGGGCGAGCGCGAGCCGACGAGGCTGGCGACCATGGGCAGGGCACCGACGCCGTACATGACGAAGGTGAAGAGTACGCCCCCCAGAATGCCGCCTGCCTGACCGATCAGGACCCCGCGGACGCTGCGTGCGCCGGCGCCTTCGTGGGTGCGATGGAGCGGATCGGAGTCCACGAACAGGATCATCCATAGGCGATTCACGACGCCGTAGACCAGGCCGACGACCGCCCCGTAGAGCAGGTGCGCCACCAGCGAAGGAAAGCTCGCGCGGGCCGCCTCCAGCGTCCATTGAATCGGGCTGTGCATCAGGAGCGGCAGCAGCGTCAGCGGGCCGAGAATCCACCACGACATGCCGTAGCTCATTCCCAGGATCACCGCCGAGCCGGCACCGCGCACGTCGCGGTGGAACAGAAGCGCGAAGGTCACGGCAATGACCAGACCGATCAGGTAGTGCAACGTGCCGCCCGCCATGGGCGCGCGCATGCCGACAATGCCGGCGACCAGGGGAAAGAAGTCAGCCGACTCGATACCCCACAGGAACGCCCAGGCACCGATCAGTCCGCCCAGTCCGCCGACCACCAGCGCCTGTACCGGCGGCGGCACCAGATCGGGAACCCGCGGTTGTGCCGGCGACCGGTTGGCGGTCGCGGGGATGAACGGGAGCAGGCGGCCGATACCGTACATCCCCAAACCCAGCACCGCACCGAATCCGAACACCTGCACGAGAAGTTGCGAGGAACCGGCGTGGATGGCCGCCACGCTCCACCGCAGGCCGCGCCCATCCACGAGCGGCAGCAGCGTCAGCGAACCCAGCATCCACCACAGGACGCCGTACGCCTGGCCCCACAGCAGGCCCGTGCCGGCGGTGCGCACCCGCACACCGAACCCGAGTCCGAAGAGCAGGCCCAGGACGCCGCTCACCACCAGGTGGAACAGCCAGCCCTGCGGCGGCGTTGCCAGCAGCCCCGCGACCACTCCGCCGATCACCCCGGCGATCACCCCGGCCAGCACCCGGTTGCGCGTCATGACTCCCCACCCTGGTCCGGCTCCTGGTCGAAGCTCATCGTTTGCACGATGTCCGGCGGGAAGAACACGTCCAGCACCCAGTCCAGCAGGACTCGTACTCGTTTTTCCAGGTTGGGGAGCTTCGACAGGTAGATGCCGCGCCACATGATCCACGCGAGAAAGCCTGAGAAGCGGTGCCCGAACACTTCAGCCACCGCCAACTGGTACCCCAGCGCGGCCAGGCTGCCCAGGGTCTTGAAGTCGAACGGTTGCAGTGGCTGACCGCGGATCGCGGCGGCAACGTTGCGCCCCAGGAGTTTCCCCTCGCGCGCGGCGTGCTGCGCGGTCGGTGGGTAGTAGGCCCCCTCGTTGTTGGGAATGGGGATTTGGGCGCAGTCGCCCGCCGCCCACAAGGCGGGCCTCTCGGTCGATCGCAGCTCCGACGACACCGGGATCTGGCCGCGCCGGGTCAGCTCGACCCCGAGCTTGCTCACGAC
The DNA here is from genome assembly GCA_965203905.1 of Spirochaetia bacterium. Taxonomy (GTDB): domain Bacteria; phylum Spirochaetota; class Spirochaetia; order SZUA-6; family Bin103; genus Bin103. The sequence continues at coordinate 2,438,218 of CBDBDQ010000005.1, forward strand.
CGGCCCCGGCTTGTTGCCCGCGGTCCACACCACGGTGTCGGCGGCAAGTTCCTGGTCGCCAATGCGGATCGCGCCCGGCCTGGCGCCGGTGACCCGCTTGTTGGGGATGAACTGGACGCCGCGCGCGGCCATCTTCTCCTGTGCGAACCGCCCGAGCGGCTGGCTCAACTCGGGCAGGATCACCTCGCCGGGATGCACCAGGACGAACCGCAGGTCGTCCGGCCCCACGTTGGGATAGTACGGCAACATGCCGCGGCCGAAGTCGTTGAGACCGCCGATCAACTCCACGCCGGCGAAACCGCCGCCGACCACCACGAACGTCAGCCGTTGGCGTTTCCTCTCCGCCTCCTGCTCGAAGTCGGCCCGCTCGAACATGTCGATGACCTGGTTGCGCAGCCGGATGCTGTCCTGCAACGACTTGAAGGTCAGGGTGTGGGCCGCGAGCTCTTTGTTGCCGAAGAAGTTCGGGGTGCACCCGCTGGTGATCAGCAGGTGGTCGAACGGCAGGCTGCGGTGGGGCGAGCGCGCGTCGGGACTCAGATCGACCCGACCGCGCCCCCAATCGACGCTCTCGACCTCGCCCTGCACCACGTGCACCCGTTGAAAGAACGCGCGCAGGGGCGGACTGATGTGCTGCGGATTGACCGCGCTCGCCGACACCTCGGACAACATCGGCGTATGCACCAGATAGTTGGTCTTGCTCACCAGCCACACGTCCACGCTCGGATCGTCGGCGAATGCCTTGTCGAGCGAGGCGGCGGAGCTGGCCCCGGCGTAGCCGCCACCGACGATCACCACGTTCGTCCTGGTCGTGGATTCGGGTGCGAGCGTTGCGGCGGCCGGCGCCAGACCCAGGCGCTGGTACACCAGGCCATAGAGGAAACCGGTCAGACTGCCGTGCAGCACGTAGGCGACGAGTTGCGGGACGATGCTCGCCGCAGTGTCCACGTGCCACATCGGAGCGTCCGCCTCGAGGAGGGGGAACAGGTTGAGGGCCAGGATCACCCACGCCACCGCGCCCAGCACCACGCCGCCCATCACGTTCGCCGCGTGACCGCCGGGCGCCGGACGGAACAGCAGCGCGTAGCCACCGCCCAGCAATCCTCCCGCCACCAGCAGGCGTACCGCCCCGCCCAAATCGGCCAGGGTGATCCCGCCGGCCGGCGTGGTGGGACCGAGCGTCACCGGAATCAGCTCCACCAGAGCAACGAACAGACCGATCAGCAGGCCGGTGACCAAACGGCGCGTCATCAGTGGATCCATGTCAGTCCCCCAGTCTGCCGGCAGCGCGTCCGTACCTCGCCGGAACGCCGTCCAGGGCGCGATCGGAGTGCGGCGGGTTCCGGCTCGACGAGTATAAACGTATGGGCCCGAAGATCGGAAACAGCCGTGGCCCCATGGCACCATGCAGCTCGAGGACCGGGACGCGCCATTCATGAGATTCTGGTACCGGCCGCGAGCTCTCGATCGCGATGAGGAGGCAGGTTGATGGAACAGGAATTGCCGCGTCTGGCACGTTTTCGGCGTCCCCTGCCGAGCGCCGCCCTGGCCGATGTGGGAGCGGCCGTGCAGCAGGCGCTGACCGACACGTTCAGTTCCGCCGACGTGGCCGGGCGACGCGTCGCGGTCGGCCTGGGCAGCCGCGGTGTGGCCAACTACGCCCTGGTGGCGCGGCGCACCGTCGACTGGCTGCAACGCCGGGGCGCGCAGCCGTTCATCGTGCCGGCGATGGGCAGCCACGGCGGCGCCACCGCGGCCGGGCAGCGTGAAGTGCTTGCCGGCTGGGGAATCACGTCCGAATCGATGGGCGTGCCGGTGGACGCCACCATGGCGGCGGTGGAGTTGGGCAGCGTCGGCGACCCGGCGGTACGGGTGTTCATGGACCGGAACGCCTGCGCTGCCGACGCCGTGCTGGTGGTCAATCGCGTCAAGCCGCACACCGACTTTCACGGACCGGTGGAGAGCGGCCTGATCAAGATGGCGGTAATCGGACTCGGCAAGCGCGCCGGCGCGGAGGCGATCCACTTCCACGGCGTGTACGGGCTGGCGCACCTGATCCGGCCGGCGTTCGACGTGGTGCTGGCCTCGGGCAAGCTGCTCGGTGGCGTGGCGCTGGTGGAGGATGGCCGTGAGCAGACGGCGGCGGTGCGGGCGGCGCGCGCCGCCGACATCCCGGCCCGCGAGGCGGAGTGCCTGGCACTCGCTCGCCGCAGCATGGCCGCCCTGCCGCTGGAAGAGATCGACGTGTTGGTGCTGGACGCGATCGGCAAGGAGATCAGCGGCACCGGCATGGACACCAACGTGGTCGGCCGCATCGGCATCGCCGGCGTCGCCGAGCCGCAGTCGCCGCGGGTGCGCCGCATCGTGGTATTGGGGCTGACCGAGGCCTCGCACGGCAACGCTCTGGGTATCGGTCTGGCCGACGTGACCACGCGCCGCTTCCAGCAGCAGGTTGACCAGGACGTCACCAACGCCAACGTGCTCACCAGCACCTTTCTGGAGCGCGGCCGCATGCCGCTGGTGGCTGCGAACGATGTCGAGGCGGTGCGCTGGGCCCTGCACACGTGCGGTGCTGCCGCGCGCGACGCGGTGGTGGTGCGGATCCGCAACACGCTGGCTCTGGAGACCCTGCTGCTCAGCCGGCCGGCGGCGCAACGCGCCCACGCCGCGCGGGTCCCGCTTACCCGGGAGGGCGACTACGAACCGCCCTGCACCGCCGGCGGCCAGATCGTTCCCTGGCGAGAGTGAATTGGGGGTTGCCCATCCTCGGTTATCGAATTCCCGGTATGCTTGGTAACAACGTGAGGTGGAGCAATGCTTGATTCGCCGGATTCCATGGTGATGAAAATCGGAGAAGCTGCCGGCGAGATCTGGCGCGCCCTCGACAGCAGTGGCACGGAGCTGGACGTGTCGCAACTCAGGACCCGGACCAGACTGCGTTCCGACCGGCTGCACCAGGGTATCGGCTGGCTGGCGAGAGAGGACAAGATCGAGCTGGTGATTGAGGGGAGGATCACGCGGATTTGGCTGAAATGACGCTGCTGAGCAACCACCTGCCCGCGGCAAGGGGCGGGCCATGAACGTACTCGTGGTCGATATCGGCGGCTCCAAGGTGAAGATCAGGGTCACCGGTGAGGAGCGGCGACGAGCCGCACCGTCGGGACCGGAGATGACGGCGACCGAGATGGCCGAGACGGTCGGGAAGCTGGCACTGGGGTGGCACTACGATGTCGTTTCGATCGGTTTTCCGGGGCCGGTGCTGGATGGCAAGGTCCTGAAGGAGCCGCGGAATCTGGGACCCGGCTGGGTGGGTTTCGACTTCGTGGAGGCGTTCGACCGTCCGGTGAAGGTGATCAACGACGCGGCGATGCAGGCGCTCGGCGGCTATCGGGGCGGGCGCATGCTGTTCCTGGGGTTGGGCACCGGTCTCGGCTCGGCGATGGTTTCGGGGGGCACGGTGCTGCCGATGGAGTTGGCTCACCTGCCGTACAAGAAGGAGATGACCTTCGAGGACTACGTCGGCCGGCGCGGTCTGGAGCGGCTGGGCAAGAAGAAGTGGCGCAAGGAGGTGGCCGCCGTGGTGGCGTGTCTGCGCGCCGCCCTGGTATCCGACTACGTCGTCCTCGGCGGCGGCAACGCCACGCTGCTCAAGGAGCTGCCTCCGGCCACCCTGTTCGGTCCCAATACCAACGCGTTCCTCGGAGGTTTCCGGCTATGGGAGTCGGCAACGGCAAGGTCACGCCGTGACGCACCGGCTTTCCCGCCGCCAGCGTCACCGCTGCCACCAACGGGTCAAGGAGATACCACATGACGAGATTGCATGAGCTGGCCGACCTCGGCCAGGCGGTCTGGTTCGATTTCATTCGGCGTTCGTTCACCGAGTCCGGCAAGCTCGGGGACCTGATCGACCGGGGCGTGCGCGGGGTCACTTCGAACCCCACCATCTTCGAGAAGGCGATCGCCGGCAGCGCCGACTACGACGCGGACCTGCGGCGGCTGATCGACGTCGGCCGGTCGCTGGACGAGATCTACGAGACCCTGGTGGTCGAGGACATCCGCGCGGCCGCCGCCCTGTTGCGCCCGCTGTACGACGCCACCGGCGGCGGCGACGGCTACGTGAGCCTGGAGGTCAACCCCAATCTGGCCCACGACACCGACGCGACCATCGAAGAGGCGCGCCGTCTGTTCGCCCTCGTGGCGCAGCCCAACGTGATGATCAAGGTGCCCGCCACTCCGGCCGGCGTGCCCGCGATCAAGGCGCTGATCGGCGAGGGGATCAACGTCAACGTCACCCTGATCTTCTCGCTGGCCCAGTACGAGGCGGTAGCGGAAGCCTACGTCGCCGGGTTGGAGCGCCTCACGGTCGCCGGCGGCGGTCTCGACACGGTGGCGTCGGTGGCATCCTTCTTCGTGAGCCGGGTCGATACTGCCGTGGACGCCGCCCTGGCGGAGGCCGGCAGCCAGGAGTTGCAGGGCAGGATCGCGATCGACAACGCCAAGGTGGCCTACGCCCGCTTCCGCGAGCTGTTCAGCGGCTCCCGCTGGCAGGCCCTGGCCGCGCGCGGAGCGCACCCGCAGCGTCCGCTGTGGGCCAGCACCGGTACCAAGAACCCGGCGTACTCCGACACCCTGTACGTCGACAGCCTGATCGGCCCGGACACCGTCAACACCGTGCCGCCCGATACCCTGCAGGCGTTCCTCGATCATGGCCAGGTTGCCGCCACCATCGATACCGACCTCGACGGGGCGCGCGCCCGCCTGCAGCGCCTGGCGGCGCTGGGCATCGACCTGGACGCGATAGCCGGGGAGCTGCAGGATGCCGGGGTCGCCTCCTTCACCGAGTCGTTCACCAGCCTGATGGCCGGCATCGGCGCCAAGCGCGAGCAACTGCTGGTATGAACGGAGCGACCGACCTCGAGCCGTGACGGAGGCTCGCGCGATCGCTCTGGGGCGGGCCGACTGCGGCTGCTTCGAGCGCGCAATCCGCCGCGAATGGCTGGTGACCAACGGCCTCGGCGGCTACGCGGCGGGCACCGTGGGCGGGATCAACACGCGCCGCTATCATGGTCTGCTGGTCACGGCGCGGCAGCCGCCGCGGCAGCGCATGCTGGTGCTCGCCAAGGTCGACACCTGGGCCGCCTGCGGAGCGGAGCGCTATCCGCTGTTCGCCAATGAGTTCGGTGACGGCACGATCGACCCGCACGGCTACCGCTACCTGGAGTCGTTTCGCCTCGAAGATCTGATCCCGGTCTGGGAGTACGCGCTGGCCGACGCCCGTCTGGAGCAGCGCATCTGGATGGTGCACGGGCACGATACCGTGCACGTGAGCTATACCCTGGTGCGCGCCACCCGCCCGCTGGCGCTGACCGCAACCCCGCTGGTCGCCGGTCGCGACTTTCACGCCCACGTGCGAGGCGGCCGCGAGATGGCGAGCGGCGCGATCGCCGGGGGCGTGTCCGTGGACACCGGCACCGACACCGGTCCCTGCCGGATCGTCGTCGATCACGGCCGGTTCCATCAGCGTCCGGAGTGGTACTGGAACTTCAAGCATCGCGTGGAAGAGCGGCGGGGACTGGACAGCAGCGAGGATCTGTTCGCGCCGGGGTACTTCGTCTGCGAGCTGGAACCCGGTGCCACCGTCACGCTGACGTGCTCGCTGGAGGAATCTGCGGCCACCGGCGGCGCGTTCTCGCTGGCCACCGAACGCCGCCGGCAGGCGCACCTGGTGCCGGCGTGGGCGGCGGCAGCACCCGGCTGGGTGCAGCGCCTGACGCTGGCGGCCGACCAGTTCGTGGTGGGCAGCGTGCGCGCCGGCGACGCCGCTCCCACGCCCGGTCCGGCGGCGCCGGGGAGCACCGTCATCGCCGGCTATCCCTGGTTCGGCGACTGGGGCCGCGACACCATGATCGCCCTGCCGGGGCTGACCCTGACCACCGGCCGGCACGCGCTTGCCGCCGCCATCCTGCGCACCTTCCGGCGTACGATCGACCGCGGCATGCTCCCCAACCGGTTGCCGGAGCGGGAGCACGAGGTGCTGGAGTACAACACCGTGGATGCCGCGCTGTGGTACGTGCACGCGATCCATCAGTACCTGCGCCACAGCGGCGACCTGGCCCTGGTCGAGGAGCTGTTTCCCGCGCTGGTCGAGGTGGTCGAGTGGCACCGGCGCGGTACCCGCCACGGCATTCGCGTCGACGCGCAGGACGGCCTGCTGTGCGCCGGCGAGCCGGGGGTACAGCTCACCTGGATGGACGCCATGATCGGCGACTGGGTGGTGACCCCGCGCATTGGCAAACCGGTCGAGGTCAACGCCCTCTGGCACAACGCGCTGCGCGTGATGGCCGAGCTGGCGGCGCGCCTGGGCGATGCCGTAGCGGGCGCCGGCTACCGCGCCGCTGCCGACCGCACCGCCGCCAGCTTCCGCCGGCGCTTCTGGTACCCCGCCGGCGGCTATCTCTACGACGTGATCGACGGTCCCGAGGGTGAGCCGGAGGCGGACGGCACGCGCTGCGATCGGCGGCTCCGGCCCAACCAGCTGTTCGCGGTATCGTTGCCCTTCCCCCTCCTGAACGAGGGCCAGGCGCAGGCGGTGGTCGACGTCTGCGCGCGCCGGCTGTGGACCTCGTACGGCATGCGCAGCCTGGCCGACTCCGATCCGGACTACGTCGGCCGCTACCGCGGCGGGCCGCTGGAGCGCGATGCCGCCTATCATCGGGGAACCGTGTGGGGATGGCTGCTGGGGGCCTTCGCCTGCGCCCACTACCGCGTGTACCGGGATCCGGCGGCGCGGGACTTGCTCGCTCCCATGGGACAGCATCTGGCCGACGCCGGGGTCGGCTCCATCAGCGAGATTTTCGACGCCGACCCACCGCATACTCCGCGCGGCTGCTTCGCGCAGGCCTGGAGCGTGGCGGAGGTGTTGCGCGCCTGGAAAGAAGTGGGAGACGAGGGAGAGACTTAGCCCATGGCGCAAACCGCAGAACATCGACGCCTGAGCGAACACCGCAGGCGCACCGCGAACTGGAAGGAGTGGGGCCCCTACCTCAGTGAACGAGCGTGGGGAACGGTGCGCGAGGATTACAGCGACGAAGGCACGGCCTGGGATTATTTCCCGCACGATCACGCTCGCAGCCGCGCCTATCGCTGGAACGAGGACGGCCTGGCCGGGATCAGCGATCGCAACCAGTACCTGTGCTTTGCCCTGGCGCTGTGGAACCGGCGCGATCCGATTCTCAAGGAGCGGCTGTTCGGCCTGACCGGCGCCGAAGGCAACCACGGCGAGGACGTCAAGGAGTGCTACTTCTACCTCGACAGCACGCCCACCCACAGCTACATGAAGATGCTCTACAAGTATCCGCACGCCGTGTTTCCCTACGGCGACCTGGTGACGCAGGGGCGCTGGCGCGGCTTTCGCGATCCCGAGTACGAGCTGCTCGACACCGATGCCTTCGCCGAGAGCCGCTACTTCGACGTGTTCGTCGAGTACGCCAAGGCCGATCAGGAGGACATTCTGATCCGGGTCACGGTGGCCAACCGCGGTCCCGAGCCGGCGGATTGCTGGGTGCTGCCGACCCTGTGGTTCCGCAACACGTGGAGCTGGGGGTACCAGAGCGGCCCGATGAACGACGTCGCGGGCAAGCCGGTACTGCGTCAGGTTGCCGCGCCCGAAACGGCGGCCGGGGTCTCCGCGGTCCACGCCGATCACCCGGCTGCCGGGCGCTATCATCTCTACGCCGCGGCGGCGCCGGAGCTGCTCTTCACCGAAAACGAAACCAACGCCATGCTCCTCTACCGGGCACCCAACCCGAGTCCCTACGTGAAGGACGCCTTCCACCGCTGCATCGTCAACGCCGAGACCGAGGCGGTGAATCCCTACCGACTGGGCACCAAGGCGGCAGCGGTCTATCGCTACCGCATCGCGGCCGGTGCATCGCGGAGCTGCGAGTTGCGGCTGTCACGGGTGCCGCATGCCGACCCGTTCGCCGCCTTCCCGGACCTCTTCGCCCGGCGGCGTGAGGAAGCGGATCAGTTCTACGCGGCCACGCACCGCGCCGGGATCGGCGCCGACGAGCGGAACGTCCAGCGCCAGGCGCTCGCCGGGATGCTGTGGTCGAAACAGCTCTACTACTACGACGTCGAGCAGTGGCTCGCAGGCGACCCGGTCGCGGATCCGCCGTCGCCCGCCCGCAAGCGCGGCCGCAACCACGACTGGGATCATCTCACCAACTTCGACATCATCTCGATGCCCGACAAGTGGGAGTATCCCTGGTACGCCGCCTGGGACCTGGCGTTCCACTGCATACCGCTCACCCTGGTGGACCCCGACTTCGCCAAGCGGCAGTTGGAACTGATGACCCGCGAGTGGTACATGCACCCCAACGGCCAGCTCCCCGCCTACGAGTGGGCGTTCGGCGACGTCAACCCCCCGGTGCACGCCTGGGCCACGTGGCGCGTCTACAAGATCGACGGTCGCATGACCGGCACCCCCGACCGTGCCTTCCTGGAGCGAATGTTCCACAAGCTGCTGATGAACTTCACCTGGTGGGTCAACCGCAAGGACGAAGCGGGCAACAACGTGTTCCAGGGTGGGTTCCTGGGCATGGACAACATCAGCGTGTTCGACCGCAGCGCGGTGCTGCCGACCGGCGGGCGCATCGATCAGTCGGACGGCACCGCCTGGATGGGTGCCTACGGTCTGACGCTGTTGCGGATGGCGTTGGAGCTGGCGCGGCAGAACCCGGTCTACCAGGACACTGCCACCAAGCTGTTCGAGCACTTCCTGCGCATCGCCTACGCGATGAGCGAAACCGGTCATCAGGGGCACAGCCTGTGGGATCACGCCGACGGTTTCTTCTACGACCTCCTGCATCTGCCCGACGGGCGTACCTTCACCCTCAAGGTGCGCTCGCTGGTGGGCCTGCTGCCGCTGTTTGCGGTGGAGACCCTGGAGCCCGACGTGATCGACGAGATGGAGGTCTTCAGCCGCCGGCTGCACTGGTTCGTGAACAATCGCCCCCACCTGACCGGCAACATGGCCAGCCTGGAGGTGCCGGGCCTCGGCCGGCGGCGACTGCTCTCGATCCTGACCCGCGACCGCCTGCTGCGGGTGCTCAAGGTGATGCTGAACGAACAGGAGTTCCTCTCCGACTTCGGCATCCGTTCAGTCTCCAGGTTTCACCGCGTGCACCCCTATACGTTCCGCGTCGATGATCAGGCGCACACCGTCGACTACCAGCCGGCCGAGTCCACCAGCGGCCTGTTCGGCGGCAACTCCAACTGGCGCGGCCCGATCTGGTTTCCGATCAACTACCTGATCATCGAGTCGCTGCAGAAGTTCCACCACTACTACGGAGAGGACCTGAAGGTGGAATGTCCGACCGGCTCCGGCCGCTGGATGACGCTGGACCAGGTGGCCACCGATCTGTCGCAGCGCCTGACCCGTCTGTTTCTGGCCGACGGTCGCGGCCGACGCCCGCTCTACGGCGGCCAGAGCATGTTCCAGGATCCGCATTGGCGCGACCTGATCCTGTTCCCGGAGTACTTCCACGGCGACAACGGCGCCGGTCTCGGCGCCAGCCACCAGACCGGCTGGACCGGCCTGGTCGCCAAGCTGATCCAGCAGTCCGGCGTCACGCCGTCCGAGCCGGACCGCGGCGCGTGATTGGCAGCGCGCCGCGCACGGCGACTGTCATGTGCGCGGCGCTGCGATCAGGCCAGGTCGTAGCGGTCCAGGCTCATCACCTTGTTCCAGGCGGCCACGAAGTCGCGCACGAACGCCTCCTGCCCGTCGCTGCAGCCGTAGACCTCGGCGAGGGCACGCAGCTCGGAGTTGGAACCGAACACCAGGTCCACCTCGGTGGCGGTCCACTTGACGTTGCCGGAAGCACCGTCGCGGCCCTCGAACACGCCGGCGGCTGAGGACGCCTGCCACTCGGTGCTCATGTCGAGCAGGTTCACGAAGAAGTCATTGCTCAGCGTTCCCGGCCGGTCGGTGAAGACGCCGTGTGCCGACTGTCCGGTATTGGCGTTCAGGACGCGCATGCCGCCGACCAGCGCCGTCATCTCGGGCGCGCTCAGGGTCAGCAGGCATGCCCGCTCCACCAGCTGCTCCGCCGCTGACGCGCCGTTGCCGTCCTTGACGTAGTTGCGGAAGCCGTCCGCGGCGGGTTCGAGCACGGCAAACGACTCCGCGTCGGTCCACTCCTGCGACGCGTCCGTGCGCCCGGGGGCGAAGGGGACCTGCACGTCGTGGCCGGCAGCGCTTGCCGCCTGCTCGACGCCCGCGCACCCGGCGAGCACGATCAGGTCGGCCAGCGAGACCCGCTTGCCGCCGCTCTGCGCGTTGTTGAACTCGGCCTGGATCGCCTCCAGCGCCGGCAGCACGTTCGCCAACGCCGCGGGGTCGTTCACTGCCCAGTCCTTCTGCGGCGCGAGCCGGACGCGTGCCCCGTTGGCGCCACCGCGCTTGTCGGTGCCGCGGAAGGACGCCGCTGCCGCCCAGGCCGTCGCAACCAGCCGCGATACGGACAAGCCCGAGGCGAGCACCTCGGCCTTGAGGTGCGCGATGTCCCGCTCGTCGATCAGCTCATGGTCGACCTCGGGCACCGGGTCCTGCCACAACTGCGGCTCGGTCGGGACCAGCGGTCCCAGGTAGCGGCTGCGCGGCCCCATGTCGCGGTGCAGCAGCTTGAACCACGCCTTGGCGAAGGCGTCCTGGAGGTCCGCCGGGTTTTCGAGGAAGCGCTGCGAAATCGGCGCGTAGACCGGGTCCACGCGCAGCGAGAGGTCGGTCGTGAGCATCATGGGCGCGTGCTTCTTGGCGGGATCGTGTGCATCCGGCACGGTGGCCACTTCGGCGGCATTCGCGGGCGTGTACTGCGACTTGCCGGCGGGACTCTTGGTCAGCTCCCACTCGTGCTGGTGCAGGTTCTCCATGAAGTTGTTGTCCCACTTCGTGGGTTCGTTGGTCCACGCTCCTTCCAGGCCGCTGGTGGTCGTGTCACCGGCCTTGCCGCTGCCGTGAGCGTTTTTCCAGCCCAGGCCCTGCTCCTGCAGGGCTGCGCCCTCCGGTTCGGATCCGACATCGTCCTCGGGGCCGGCGCCGTGCGCCTTGCCGAAGGTGTGGCCGCCGGCGATGAGCGCGACCGTCTCCTCGTCGTTCATCGCCATGCGGGCGAAGGTGTTGCGGATGTACTGGGCGGCGGCCGCCGGATCCGGATTGCCGCCCGGACCCTCGGGGTTCACGTAGATCAGACCCATGTGGTCGGCGCCCAGCGGTCCCTGGATCTCCCCGTCGGCGTCGTGGCGCTCGTCCCCGAGCCACTCGGTCTCCGACCCCCAGTCGGTCTCGTCCGCCTCCCACACGTCGGGGCGGCCGAAGCCGAAGCCGAAGGTCTTGAAACCCATCGACTCCAGGGCGCAGTTGCCGGCGAAGATGATCAGGTCGGCCCACGACAGGTTGCGGCCGTACTTCTGCTTGACCGGCCACAGCAGGCGCCGCGCCTTGTCCAGGTTGCCGTTGTCCGGCCAACTGTTCAGGGGTGCAAAGCGCTGGTCGCCGGAGCCGCCGCCGCCGCGGCCGTCGGTAATGCGGTAGGTTCCTGCCGCGTGCCACGTCATGCGGATGAAGAGCGGCCCGTAGTGGCCGTAGTCCGCCGGCCACCAGTCCTGCGAGGTGGTCATCACCTGCTCGACGTCCTGCTTCAGCTCTTCGACGTCGACGTTCTTGAGGAACGCCTCGGCATAGTTGAACCCCGCGCCCATCGGGTCCGATGCGGGAGAGTTCTGGCGCAGAGCCTTCAGGCTCAGTTGATTGGGCCACCAGGTTTGGTTCGTAGTCATGGCATCTCCTTATGGCAAGCTGCCGGGTATGGCGCGACGTTCCGTTACCGGGCGCGCGCTCGTCACATTGTAGCCCCAATCGTCAACGCTCCGTCAATGCTCGGAGTGCCTTCTTGTCTACCCGATAGACCGCACGGCGGCTACCCGGTAGATTAGGCGCGGCAAGATCATGGGACAGGCATATACACGACTTACCGAACCGCTGGTGCGTACCGGCGGCGAGCTGCGGCCGGCGACCTGGGAGCAGGCGCTGGAGCGGGCGGCGCAGGGGGTGCGCGCCGCCATCGAGCGCGGTCCTACGCGCTCCTTCGGGCTGTTCAGCTGCTCCAAGGCCACCAACGAGATGAACTTCCTGGCCCAGAAGTTCGCCCGCTCGGTGGTCGGCAGCAACAACATCGACAGCTGCAACCGCACCTGACACGCGCCGAGCGTCGTCGGTCTGGCGGCGGTATTCGGCGCGGGGGGCGGCACCAGCTCATACCAGGAGATCGAGGACACCGACCTCATCGTGCTGTGGGGTTCCAACGCCCGCGAAACCCATCCCATCTACTTCCACCACGTGTTGAAGGGGATCCGGCGCGGGGCGCGCATGGTCGCAGTCGATCCGCGCCGCACCAGCTCCGCGCAATGGGCGGACCTGTGGCTGGGCCTGGACGTCGGAACCGACGTGGCGCTGGCCAACACGGTCGGCCGCGAGATCATCGCCGCCGGCCTGGAGAACCGCACCTTCATCGATCACGCCACCGTGGGCTTCGAGGAGTACCGGCGCTCGGTGGAGCCGTTCACCCTGGAACGCGGCGAGGAGCTCACCGGGGTGCCGCGCGCCGCCATCCGCGAACTGGCGCACAGCTATGCCACCGCCGACCGTGCCCAGATCTGCTGGACCCTGGGAATCACCGAACATCACAACGCGGTCGACAACGTGCTGGCCCTGATCAACCTCGGGCTCCTGACCGGCCACGTCGGGCGCTACGGCTCGGGGCTCAATCCCCTGCGCGGGCAGAACAACGTCCAGGGCGGCGGCGACATGGGGGCGATACCGAACAAGCTGCCCGGGTTTCAGGACCTGGAGGACGCGGCGCTGCGCGGCAGGTTCGAGGCTGCCTGGGGCTGCCCGCTGCCGGATCGCATCGGCTGGCACCTGTCACTGATGTTCGAGGCGATGGAGCACGGCGACCTCAAGACCTTGTACGTGATCGGCGAGAACCCGGCGCAGTCGGAGGCCGACGCGACGCGGGCGCGGGCGCTGCTCGGCGGTCTGGACCACCTGATCGTGCAGGACATCCTGTTCACCCGCACCGCGCAGATGGCCGACGTGGTGCTGCCGGCTGCGGCCACCTGGGCGGAGGCGGACGGCACGGTGACCAGCAGCGAGCGGCGCGTGCAGCGGGTGCGCAAGGCACTGGAGCCGCCGGGCCAGGCCCGCGACGACATGGCGATTCTGTGCGACCTGGCGCGCCGCCTCGGCCACGACTGGGGAACGCCCACCGCGGAGCAGGTATGGGATGAGTTGCGCTCGCTGTCGCCGATGCACGCCGGCATGAGCTACTCCCGGCTGGCGGAACTGGGCGGCATCCAATGGCCGTGCGCGGACGAGCAGGACCCCGGCAGCCAGTTTCTGCACGGCCGCCTGTGGCGCACCCCGCTGGAGGGAGCGCCGGCGCCGTTCCACCCGGTGCAGCACCAGCCGCCGGTGGACAAGCTGGACGACCAGTTCCCGTTGCGCCTGACCACCGGACGCACGCTCGATTCCTACAACACGGGGGTACAGAGCGAAGGCTTCCGCTCGCCGATCCGGCGCGGCGACTCGCTCGACATCTGTCCGCAGGACGGCGACCGCCTGGGAGTGGCCGACGGCGAGCGGGTGCAGGTGAGCTCGCGTCGCGGCAGTCTCGAAGTCACCGCCCGCTACGCCGACGGGTTGCGCCCGGGACTGGTGTTCATGACCCTGCACTTCCCCGACCAGGTGGATACCAACCTGCTCACCATCGATGCCTGGGACCGCAAGTCGGGCACCGCCGAGTTCAAGGCCACCGCGGTGCGCATCGACAAGCTGGCGGCGCGCTGATGGACCTGCACCTCGTCGCAACCGAGCCCACCGCCGCCGAACGGTCGGCGGTCGACGCCGTGCTCGACGGGGTGGTGCCGCCGGCCGCCGGCTCCGAGCTGCAGGACGCGGCGCGAGGCGGCCGCGTCGAGCTCGGCGGCGCCCGCGCCCGGCGCGGTGTCCGCCACCAGTTGCTGCCGGCGCTGCACGGGGTGCAGGACGCGATCGGCTGGATCAGCCCCGCGGCGCTCGGCTACATCTGCCGCCGTCTGGACGTGCCGCCGGCCGAGGCCTACGGCGTGGCCACCTTCTACGCCCTGCTGGCCACCGAGCAGCGGCCGCCGCGGGTGGCCCACGTGTGCGACGACATCGTGTGCCGCAATGCCGGCGCCGCCGAGATCTGCCGGCGCCTGGAACAGCGGCTCGGGCCCGCCCACGAGGCGGCCGGCGCTTCCCACCCGCCGCCAGCCGCCGCCGGGGGAGCGCGCGCCACCTGGATGACCAGTCCCTGCCTGGGGCTCTGTGAGCACGCGCCGGCGGTGCTGCTGCAACTGGCGGGCGACCGCGACGCCGCATTCGCCCCGGCCGGCGTGGACGAGGTGTGCGCAGCGCTGGCCGCGGGTGCCGGCGGCGCAGCCGGCCCGGTGCCCGGGGCCGAGGCGGTTCCCGCCCCGCCCCCGGCCGCGCTCCGTTCCTCGGCCCCGCAGGCCGACCGCACCGCAACGGCGGCGGAGCTGACCCTGCTGCGCCGGGTCGGCACGGTGACCCCGGAGAGCCTCGACGACTACCGTCGTCACGGGGGCTACGCCGCCCTGCGCCGCGCCTTCGAGCTGGGCCCCGAGGGCGTGCTGCGCGAGCTGCACGACTCCAGGCTGGTGGGGCGCGGGGGTGCGGCGTTCCCTACCGCGACCAAGTGGCAGGCGGTGGCCCATGCCGCCGCGCGCCCCCACTACGTGGTGTGCAACGCCGACGAGTCGGAGCCGGGCACCTTCAAGGACCGGGTGATCATGGAGCAGGACCCGTACGCGGTGCTGGAGGCGCTGACCATAGCGGGGTTCGCGACCGGGGCCACGCAGGGCTACCTGTACGTGCGTGGCGAATATCCCGTGGCCACCGAGCGCCTGCAGGTCGCCCTGGACCGGGCGCGCGCCCGCGGCCTGCTGGGCGGCGACATCCTGGGCACCGGGATGGCCTTCGACATTGACCTGCGGCGCGGCGCCGGGGCCTACATCTGTGGCGAGGAGACCGCGCTGTTCAACTCGCTGGAGGGGTTTCGCGGCGAGCCGCGCAGCAAGCCGCCCTATCCTACCGAGGCCGGACTGTTCGGCAAGCCCACGGTGATCAATAACGTGGAGACCCTGGTCAACCTGCTGCCGATTCTCCTGGCCGGCGGCCGTGCCTACGCGGCGCAGGGTACCGCGCAGTCCACCGGCACCAAGCTGTTCTGCCTGTCCGGTGCGGTGGCGGTTCCCGGCGTCTACGAGGTGGAGTTTGGGGTTACCCTGCGGCAGCTCCTGGAGCTGGCGGGGGGCACCCTCGGCGGCACCCCGCGGGCCGTCCTGCTGGGCGGCGCGGCCGGCAGCTTCGTGGGCCCGGAGCACCTCGATGTTCCGCTCACCTTCGAAGACACCCGCAGGATCGGCTCCACCCTGGGCTCGGGAGTGGTGATGCCGTTTGCGCAGAACACCGATTTCCCCGACATCCTGCGTCGTATCGCGCGTTTCTTCCGCGACGAATCGTGCGGCCAGTGCGTGCCGTGCCGGGTCGGCACGGTGCGCCAGGAAGAGTCGCTGGCGCGCCTGTGCGGCAACGGCGCCGGTGCCGAGCGGGCGCTGCTCGGAGATCTGGCGCAGGTGATGGGCGACGCCTCGATCTGCGCGTTGGGCCATACCGCGGCGGCGGCGCTGCAGTCGGCCCTGGCCCTGGGACTATTGGAATAGGGATTGGAAGCGAGGTGGAAATGGAGCAGGCGATGGTGACGGATCCGGTGCGCACGGTGGAGCTGACGGTCGATGGCAGCGCGGTGCAGGTCAGTGAGGGAGCGACGATTCTCGACGCCTGCCGGGTGGCCGGCATCGCCACGCCGACCCTCTGCTTCGCCGACAACCTGACGCCCGTAAACGCGTGCCGGGTCTGCGTGGTGGAGCTGGAGGGCTCGCGCACCCTGGTGCCGGCCTGCGCCCGCGCCGCCAGCGACGGCATGCAGGTGCAGACCGACTCGGAACGGGTGCGCCACAGCCGGCGCCTGGTGCTGGAGCTGCTGGCATCGTCGGTGGACCTGACCCGCGCCGACGCCGCCGTGCGCCACTGGCAGGACCGCTACGGCGTCGAGCCGCAACGGTTCGGGCCTCCGGCGCCGGACGCACCCGCAGGCGCGCGGGAGCAGCTGCACCCCGGTCACCATGCCGCTCCCGACGGCGCTACGGCGGCCACCGTGGGGCAGCCGGTCAAGATCCAGGACGACCTCTACGTGCGCGACTACAAGCGCTGCATCCTCTGCTACAAGTGCGTGGAAGCGTGCGGCGAGGATGCCCAGAACACGTTCGCCATTGCGGTCGCCGGGCGTGGCTTCGACGCCCGCATCGCCACCGAGTTCGAGCAGCCGCTGCCGGAGTCGGCCTGCGTCTACTGCGGCAACTGCATCGGCGTATGTCCCACCGGCGCGCTGATGTTCAAGAGCGAGTACGAGCACCGCGAGCAGGGCACCTGGGACGAGTCACGACAGAGCGTGACGCGCACGGTGTGTCCCTACTGCGGCGTCGGCTGCAACCTGGAACTGCACGTTCAGGATCAGGAGATCGTGAAGGTGACCTCGCCCGCCGACCATTCGGTCACCAGCGGTCACCTCTGCATCAAGGGGCGCTTCGGCTTCCAGTTCGTGCAGAACCGGCCGCCGCCACCGAGCGGTTAGCCGGCCACCGAGGCGGAAGCGGACGGCACCGCCTGCAGCTCGCCGGTTGGGGCGCCGCCGGCGTCCAAGATACCGGTCACGCGCTGCGCGCCGGCATAGATGTTGAAGCGGCCATCGCGCAAAAACCCCACCAGGGTGATGCCCAGTTCCGCGGCCAGGTCGCAGGCCAGGCTGGAGGGTGCCCCCACGGCGGCCAGGAAGCGGACCCCGGCGCAGGCGGCCTTCTGCACCAACTCGAAGCCGGTGCGGCCGCTGAACAGGATTACCGCGTCCTGCAGCGGCAGCCGTGCCTCCAGCACGGCACGGCCGATCAGCTTGTCCAGGGCGTTGTGGCGCCCGACGTCCTCGCGCAGCAGGCACAGCGTGCCGGCGGCATCGAACTGCGCGGCGGCGTGCAGCCCGCCGGTCTGGGCAAAGGTGCGCTGGTGCCGCCGCAGCTCGGCTGGCAGCCGGTGCAGGATCGGCGCCGCCACGGCGGGAGTGGCGGCACGCTCCGCGGTCTGCGCGACGGGTGCGGGGAGGGTCGCCAGGACATCGTCGATGGAGGCCTTGCCGCAGACGCCGCAGCTCGAGTTTGCCACCAGGCGGTTGTCCCGTGCGTCCACACCGCGTTCCGCGCCACCGCCGTGCCCGGCGCTAGCGTCCGACCCACCGGCCAGCGTAGCGCGTACCACGTTCCCTTCACGCCCGCAGTGGCGCACGCCGACCAGCTCCTCGGGACGGCGATAGAATCCTTCGTTGAACAGGAACCCCGCCGTCAGCTCGTAGTCGTGCCCCGGCGTGCGCATGGTTACCGCCACGCTCCGTTCCTCGTCCGCTGCGGCGCCAGCCTCGCAGACGCGGATTTCCAGCGGCTCCTCCACCGTGAGCAGGTCGCTCCGGGCGCAGCCGGCGCTGCCGCGCACCCGCACCACGCTCACTTCGCGGGCCCGGTCGCCGGGGTTCGCACCTGCAGCCCCCGGGCCGCCGGCACCAATCACCCCGCAACCCCTCGCCGCACGTCCATCCCCCGATCATGGGGCGCCTAGGCCCGAACGTCAACAAGCCCGGAGCCAGCCGAGCCAGCCACACCCGACCGCACCTGCCACCGGACGGACTGCTGCATTCTGACGCGCGTGCTATCCTCTGTTACCGTTCTCATGATCGGTCGCGAAGCACAGCAGGAGCGTTAGATGAGTCCCACAGCTTCAATACATCCCGCCCGCATTGAGCGTCTGCGCGTGCGAAACTTTCGCGCCCTGCACGACGTCGAATTCCAGAGCATGCGACCACTTACCGCACTACTCGGCCCCAACGGAAGTGGCAAGTCCACGGTATTCGATGTTTTTGCTTTTCTCGCTGACTGCTTCGAATCCGGCCTGAGACGTGCGTGGGACCGGCGCGGACGTGCCCGCGAGATCAAGTCACGCGGGTCGGACGGTCCGGTAACGATCGAGATCAAGTACCGCGAACGCCCGGGGCGTCCTTTGATTACCTACCATCTGGCGGTCGACGAGCAGGATGGCAGACCGAGGGTGAAAGAAGAGTGGTTGAGCTGGCGCCGTGGCCGATGGGGGAAACCATTTCGGTTTCTGGAGTACCGCGGCGGGATGGGCCGAGCGGTCAGTGGGGACGAGCCCGATGAGCAGGCCGAACGGATGGAGATACCCCTCAATGCGCCCGATCTTCTGGCCGTCAACGCTCTCGGCCAGTTCGCGGACCATCCACGTATCGCGGCCCTCCGTAGTTTCATTACCGGCTGGTACGTATCGTACCTGTCTGCGGACAGCGCGCGTGGACAACCCGAAGCGGGGCCGCAGGAACGGCTCAGCCGATCCGGAGACAACTTGGCCAACGTGATCCAGTATCTGGCCGAACAGCATCAGGATCGACTGGAGCAGATTTTCAGCGTTCTGCGCAACAGGGTGCCGCGTGTCGAGAGAGTGCTGGCCGACACCATGCCGGACGGCCGCCTGCTGCTGCAGATCAAGGACGCTCCGTTCAGCCATCCGGTGATGGCTCGCTTTGCCTCCGACGGGACGTTGAAGATGCTGGCGTACCTCGTCTTGCTGTACGACCCCGAGCCGCCACCTTTCATTGGAATCGAGGAGCCAGAGAATTTCCTCCATCCGCGACTGCTGCCGGAACTGGCCGAGGAGTGCCGGGCTGCGGCCGAGCGCACCCAACTGCTCGTCACAACACATTCGCCGTTTTTTCTCAACGGACTGAGACCTGACGAAGTGCGGATTCTGTGGCGCGACGAACAAGGGTACACGCATGGCGAGCGGGCCGCCGACCGCCGCGGGGTTTCCGAATTCACCACGGAAGGCGCCTTGCTGGGCGACCTCTGGATGGAGGGCCACCTCGGGGTGGGCGATCCGCTGGTAAACCAGGGAATCCCTTGGCCCGCCGATAGTCGATGACAGATGCCGGCGCGACACCTGGAGTTTCTGATCGAAGAGCCCTCGATGGAGACTTTTTCTCAGTGCGCTGTTGCCGATCATTCTGCCGGGAGAGTGTACTTTCGCGTGCCACGTTTTTCCGTACAAGGCCAAACCGGCCGCAAAGCTGCGGGACCGACTGCGAGCGTACGCGCGCTGGTTGCCCCATGACTGGAGGCTCGTGCTTCTCGTCGATCGTGACCAAGCGGACTGTCACTGCCTGAAGCAGCAACTTGAAGACGTGGTTCGTGATGCCAACCTTCAGCTCCCATCGCCTGCTGGCGGCGTAGCTTGGCAGGTGGTAATCCGTATTGCCATTGAAGAATTGGAGGCATGGTACTTCGGGAGTTGGGACGCGGTGCGTGCGGCATACCCGAGAGTCCCCGCCACCGTGCCGCAGCGAGCACAATACCGCGACCCCGATGCGGTCTCCGGTGGCACGTGGGAAGCGTTCGAACGCATTCTTCAGCGCGTGGGTTACTTCTCTACGGGAATACGGAAGATAGAAGCGGCCCGAGCAATCGCTCCGCACCTGGATCCGCGGAAGAGCCGTTCCCGGAGCTTCGCGCGATTCCACGATGCCGTGTTGCAGGCTACGAACTGATCAGCTAACAACGGACGGCGCCCGGCACCGCGGCGAGGCCGAGCCGCAGGGCTATCAGGTCTCCTACATTCTCCAGGAACAGCTCGTCCTCGGGCTGGAATGGCGCGGGCCGGTCGGAGTCGACCGCCAAAAGACCGATCAGGCTGCCGGCGGAGCGCAGTGGCACGGCGACCTGGGACGCCACCCAGCGGCGGGAGCCGCCCTCGGCCCCGGCGAGGTTCTGTGCGACGGCGGTCTCGCCGGCGTCGGCGGCTCGGCCCCACAGCCCCTCGCCGTAGGTCACCGCGGACGGGTAGGGACGGCGGCCCGCGGCCGCCACCAGCGTCAACTCGCCGGGACGGTCGTGCAGCGCGGCGTAGAGGCATATCGTCGCGTAGTGGGCAACGTGGTCGCAGAGGTGCCGGCAGAGCTGCTGCAGGCGCTGCGGCAGCGGCGACGGCTGCTCCAGGATCTCCTCCACCGTGGCGTACTGCGCGCCGAGCTCCGCGGCGCGACCCGTCATTCCCCCGCCGCCTTGAGCCGCTTCAGCTGCGCGGCCTCGGCGCGTGCCTTGTAGAACGGGTCGAGCGGGAAGCAGCCCGAGATCAGGCCGTTGCGGGGCGCCGTGGTGCAGTCGCTGAAGGTGCGGCAGATGCGCTTGCGTTCCAGGGCCCGGCCGGCCAGCAGGTCCGCCGGCAGGTGCGGATAGGAGAGCGCCATGCGGCCGATGCCCACGAAATCGACGCCGCCGCGGGCGACGCCGGCGCTGGCGACGTGGGGCAGCCACTCCTGGAGGTAGCTGTAGCCGCTGCCCACCACGATCATCTCCGGGAAGTGCTGCTTGATCTGGCGCACCACCTCGATCTGCCGCGCCACGCCGACCAGCGGATCTTCCGGCGGCTGGTAGCCGTCGGAGGGTGGGAACAGCGCCGGGCGCTGGATGTGGGGGTTGTAGTAGGGGCTGCCGGCCGTCACGTTGAGCAGGAAGATGCCCAGCTCCTGCAGCAGGGCGACGAAGCGCAGCGGCTCGGTGAGGTCATACGCCGTCGGGTCGTGGCCGGCGGCGCCGAAGCCATGCCGATAGCGGGAAGCGACCGGTGACGGAATGCCGACCCTGGTTTCGGCCTGTGGCTCGAAGGGGATCAGGTCGAAGGCGCTGAGCCGGACCCCGATCAGCAGCTCGGGGACCCGCCGCCGGAGCCCGGCAACCACCTCGCGCAGAAAGCGGGTACGATTCTCGAAGCTGCCGCCATAGCGGCCGGGACGATCCACGGCGCTGAGAAACTCGTGCCCCAGGTAGCCGTGGCAGTGCTTCACGTCCAGGAACGCGAAGCCCGCCTGCCACGCCAGCACCCCGGCCGCGATGAAGCGTTCGATGAGCGCCTCCACCTCGTCGTCGGAGGCGGGCCGGTGCTCGGCGCCGATGCCGAATTTGCGATCCAGCAGGGCGTGCGGGTACAGCGTCACGGGCTCGGTGACCTGCTTGGAGTTGGGACGGCAGAAGCGGCCGGAATGGGTAAGCTGCAGCCCCACCAGCAGGTCAGCGGCATGCCCGTACCGTTCCTCGTGCGCTGCCACCAGCTCCGCGCGCAGCGCCGCCAGCGCCGCGGCGGTATCCTCCTCCAGGCGCAGCTGGTTGGGATTGGCGCGTCCGGCATGCTGAATCGCCGTCGCCTCGCCGCCCCAGATCAGCTTGGCGCCACTGGTTCCGAAGGCACGCCAGCGACGCCGCACCAGCTCGGTCGGGGTGCCGTCCGCCGCCGCGTCCCATCCTTCCATCGGCTGAATGCAGAAGCGGTTGCCGACCGTGCGTCCATCGGGCAGGCGCAACGGTGCGGCGAGGGGCGCCATGGCGGGACCCTCGTCGAAGACAATCTGATCCGCTATGCCGAGCGTATGGAGGTAGTCGCGAAAGGCGGCCGGCGTCTTGAGAGCGGCTACGCGCCGGTAGGCGGGGGCCACCCCGCTACCAGCGCACCAGGTTTCCGCCGAACGTGAGGCCGGCGCCGAAACCGGCGGTCACGATCAGGTCGCCGCGCTCCAGCAGGCCCTGCTCCACCAGGTCGTTCAGCGCTATCGGAATGGTGGCGGCGGAGGTGTTGGCATACTCGGCGATGTTCACGTAGAGCTTCTCGCGGGGTATGCGGCCGCGCTTGGCGGCGGCCTCGATGATGCGTTCGTTGGCCTGGTGCGGCACGATGAACTTGACGTCGTCGATGGTGAGGTGATTGCGCTCCAGGATGGTGGTGACGGTGTCGACGATTACCTGGACCGCGAAGTTGTAGACCAGGCGTCCCTCCATCTTGATGAGCAGCTCCCGGTAGCTGGTCTTGCCGGGCTCGTAGGGGGTACGCGTGCCTCCCGCCTCTCGGGCCAGGGCCATCGCCCCCGAACCGTCGGAGCGCAGGAACGAATCGAGGATCCCATGCCCGTTGTTGGAGTGGGACACCACGGCGGCCCCGGCGCCGTCACCGAACAGCACGCAGGTGTTGCGGTCCTTCCAGTCCATGATGCGCGTCAGCACCTCACTGCCCACCACCAGGACGTGCTGCACCGTTCCGGAGGCGATCAACCCCTTGGCCGTCTCCAGGCCATACACGAAGCCGGTACAGCCGACCAGCAGGTCCATGGCCGCGCAGTTGCTGGCGCCCAGCTTGTCCTGGATGATGCAGGCGGTCGACGGGAAGCCGACGTGGTCGCCGGAAGCGGTCGCAACCAGCACCATCCCCAGGTCGTCGGGCTCGATCCGGGCCCGCTCCAGGGCCTGCATCGCGGCGCGGTATCCGAGGTCGGATGGTGCCTCGTCGGGGTCGGCTATGTGGCGAAACTTGATCCCGGTGTGTGATTGGATCCACTCGTCGGAGGTGTCGAGGAACGCCTCGAATTCGTGATTAGACATCCGCCGCTCGGGCACGTAGGCGCCCGTCGACCGAATCTCTGCTCCCATCAGCTCCCCCTGGGAACGTTAATGCTGGAGTATCTCAAACCGGTATAACACGTCGGTCAGTTCCCCGTAGTGTACGTCCGGAGGACGCGTCGGTCAACCTTGCCCTGGCCGCAACCTGGCCGCAACCTGGCCGCAACCGGCCACGGCCGGCGGCTCCGTTTGCTACTGCCACCCCGGCCCCGGTGGCGGTCCGGCAAGCAGGGTCGTGCCCTGGTAAAACACCGCCGGACAGCCGGCGGCACGGATCCCCCGCTCGAGGCGGTGGGTCACCTGCGGCGGCCAGTCGCTGCCGCGCAGCACGGGCATCACCCGCTGCGGCGGACACGCGCTCAGCACCTCGTCGAGCAGGGCGCCGACCACCTGCTCGATGGTCGCGGCGGCGCCCTCGCCCTTCATCTCCGTTTCGCTGCACGGCAGCCGGCGCGGGTCGAGGCCGAACAGCCGCCACACACCGGCCAGGGCATCCGCCTCGCTCAGTCGGCCGCTGCAGCGGCGCACCAGACGCGCCCAGGCCGCGCCGCACTGGAACACGTGCCAGTTCATGTAT
Source organism: Spirochaetia bacterium (assembly GCA_965203905.1). Lineage (GTDB taxonomy): Bacteria > Spirochaetota > Spirochaetia > SZUA-6 > Bin103 > Bin103. The sequence goes on from CBDBDQ010000005.1 coordinate 2,461,514, forward strand.
CCGAGCAACGGTTGCACGAAGTCCGCCTGGCGCGCGAGGGCGCCGTAGTGCTGCCCGCTCAAGGCGGCGGCGTGCGGGCCAATCGCGTTGCTCCCGGCGATCAGGCGATCGCCTCCGGCCCGGCGTGCGGCGGCGAGGAGCTGCGTCGCCGCCGCCTGCAGACGCGTCGCGCGCTGCGCAAACCAGGATCCGAACGGCGCCGCGGCGCCGCCCGCGGCTGCGCGGCGCCGGGCAAGATGATCCAGCGCCCCGATCAGGTCGTGGCGGGCGCTCAGCTCCGCGAACTGCGCCGGAGTGATGCCGTCGAGTCCGGCAACGACCCGTTCCCAGTCCGTTGCAGGCGGCGGCGCCGGCCAACCGGGGGCACTCTCGAACAGGGCACCGATAGCGGCCGGATGGCGAAACCGGGCGTGGGTCAGGCAGATTGCGTGCGGGCGCCAGCGCCTGCCGAGTTGTTCCAGGTTGGCACCGATGGCCGCGTCGGCACGGCCCCCGGGGACCCACATCGGCCACTGCTGCTCGTGCGCCGGATAGTCTCCCAGCAGGTCTCGGCGCGCCAGTGACTGCCACTCCCCGGACAAGGCCATGGTTTCGCCGCCGGTGATCCCATGCCCCCACCAGGTGCCGGCCAGCAGCCACACCACGACGCCGAGCCGGTCGGCCACGGCGACCGCCCGCTCCAGGTCCGCCGCCGAGCGCTCCGGATTGAACCCGGTGCGCAGCAGGAATATCGAGACCCCGGCCGCGGCCAACTCGGCGGCGTACGTGGGGTCGCTGGCCACCGCAGACGGTTCTACGTACACCCCACGCGTCATGGCCGTGCCTCGCTCCCCATCTTAACCGCCTGCCGTGGTTGACGCCACGGGGCCGTCGTGGTACGTTCCGCGCCAGCTTCCGGGCAGGTTCGATTGCACGGATCGGACCCGCGTCGGCGCTGTTCCATCCAGGCAGCGCTGGGAGCCGCCTACCGTATGAAGACCTGTTTTTTGTTCCCTGGACAAGGAGCCCAGTATCCCGGCATGGGCAAGGACCTGTGGGACGCCAGCGCCAGCGTCAAGGAGTTGTTCCGCGGCGCCTCAAAGGTCACCGGACTCGATCTCGAGGAGCTCCTGTTCCGTGGCAGCGCGGAGGATCTGCAGGCCACCAATCGCACCCAGATCGCGGTTACCCTGGTGAATGTCGCCGTGGCGCGGGTGCTGGCCGAGCGCGGCGTCGCGGCACACGGCTACGCCGGGTTCAGCGTCGGCGAGTACGCCGCCCTGGCGGCCGCCGGAGTGATCGCCGACGAGGACCTGTTTCGTATCGTGCAGGCACGTGGCGAGTTGATGGAGCAGGCCAGCCGCGGCGCCGACACCGCCGGCGGGGCGGCCGGCATGGCCGCCGTGATCGGACTGGCACCGGAGGCGCTTACCGCGGCCCTGGAGGGCGCCGGTGAGGGCGTCTACGCGGCCAACTTCTCCAGCCCGCGCCAGGTGGTGCTGGCCGGCACCGTGGAGGGCCTGGCGCGTGCCGAGGAGGCATGCTCGGCGGCGGGTGCGCGCCGCTTCGTGCGGCTGCGGGTCTCCGGACCGTTTCATTCGCCGCTGATCGAGGGCGCGCGGCAGCGGTTCGCCGAGGTGGTGGCCGATTTCGAGTTCTACGATCCGGTCACCCCGGTGTACGCCAACGTGACCGGAACCAGGGTGACCAGCGGTGCGGAGGCGCAACGGCTGTGTGTCGAACAGATCGTTTCCAGCGTGCAGTGGGTGACGGAGATCCAGGCGCTGGAGGACGCCGGCTACGAGCGGTTCCTGGAGACCGGTCCCGGCTCCGTGCTGACCGGGCTGATGCGCGGCTTCGACACCGATGTCGGCTGTACCCCGGTAGGGACGGTCGAGCAGGTCGAGTCGGTGGCGGGTGCGGGGTGAGTTGATGGGGGGAGAGTTGCACGGCAAGGTTGCCATCGTCACCGGCGGCTCCCGCGGCATCGGCGCCGCGGTGGTGGCAACGTTGCTGCGCGAGGGAGCCGTCGTGCACTACCTGTCGCGGTCGGCGGCCGCCGATCACGCCGGGTTGGAGCAACGGGCCGCGGCCAAGGACACCGCGGTGCACTGGCGGCAGACCGACGTGACCGACGAGGCGGCCATCGTGGCCGCCGTGAACGGCGTTCTGGACGCCCATGGCGGGGTCGACGTGCTGGTCAACAATGCCGGCATCACCCGCGATGGACTGGTCATGCGGATGAAGCGCGAGACCTGGGACGCCGTGCTGCAATCCAACCTGACCTCCACTTTCGTCGCTTCGCGTGAAGTGGCGCGGGCCATGCTGCGGGCGCGGTCCGGTGCGATCGTCAACGTCTCTTCGGTCAGCGGGCTGCGCGGCAACCCCGGGCAGACCAACTACGCCGCGTCCAAGGCCGGCATCATCGGCCTTTCGAAGAGCCTGGCGCGGGAGGTCGCGGGCCGCGGCGTGCGCGTCAACGTCGTGGCGCCGGGATACATCGACACCGACATGACCCGTTCCATGCCCGAGCAGGCGCGCAGCGCGGTGCTGGAGATGATCCCCCTGAAGCGCACCGGCACCGCGATGGATGTGGCGGAGCTGATCTGCTTCCTGTGCGGTGAGCGAGCTTCGTACATTACCGGGCAGGTCATTCAGGTCGACGGCGGCCTGGCGATCTGAGGAGACGGGGTACCGATGGTTGACGTGCGATGCCTCGAAGCGATGGCTGAGGGGCGCTGGAGGAGAAGCCTATGAGCAGGCGAGTGGTCATCACCGGCCTCGGTACGGTGAATCCGCTGGGCAAGGACACCGGCACATTCTGGCAACGGGTGCAGGCGGGGGAGTCCGGCATCGGCCCGGTGACCAGGTTCGATGCCAGTGATTTTTCCAGCCGGATAGCGGGCGAGATCCCCGACTTCAGCGACCGCCACGTGCTGGAGTCGCGCGAGTCGCGGCGCATGGACCTGTTCTCGCGGTTTGCCATCGTCGCCGCGATGGAGGCGCTGGGCGACGCCGGGATCGATCCGGACGGACTGGACCCGGACCGGATCGGGGTGTTGTTGGGGGTCGGCTTCGGCGGCATGGACACCCTGGAACTGGAGTTCAAGCACCTGTTCGCGCGCGGACCCAAGGGCGTGCATCCGCTCCTGGTGCCGAAGATGATCAGCAACATCGCCGCCGGACACATCGCCATTCGCATCCGCGCCTACGGTCCCTCCTACACCGTGGTGTCGGCGTGCGCGTCCGCCACCGACGCCATCGGCGAGTCGTATCGCTGGATCAAGGACGGCGCCACCGACATCATGCTCAGCGGCGGCACCGAGGCCCCGGTGTCGTCCCTGGCTCTGGCCGGATTCTGCGTGCTGCAGGCGGTGAGCACCAAGTTCAACGACGATCCGGCACGAGCCAGCCGGCCGTTCGACGGCGCTCGCGACGGCTTCGTGCTGGGCGAAGGCGCCGGGATTCTGGTATTGGAGGAGCTGGAGCACGCCCGCCGCCGCGGAGCGCCGATCTACGCGGAGCTGTCAGGATACGGCGCCACCTGCGACGCCAACCACCTGACGGCGCCCCATCCCAGGGGGCTGGGTGCCGTTACGGCCATGCGCATGGCCCTGACCACCGGCGGCGTGCCGGCGGACGACGTCGATTACATCAACGCGCACGGCACCTCCACGCAGCTCAACGACGCCACCGAGACTGCGGCCATCAAGCAGGTGTTCGGGGACCATGCCACCGAGCTCAAGGTGTCCTCCACCAAGTCGCAGGTGGGCCACCTGCTCGGCGCCGCCGGCGCGGTGGAGGCGGTTGCCACCGTACTCGCCATCCGCGACCAGTACTTTCCGCCCACCATCAACCACGAGCAGCCGGACCCCGCCTGCGACCTGGACTACGTCCCCAACGCGGGACGTCCCGGAGCCATCAAGGCGGCGCTCTCCAACTCGTTCGGATTCGGCGGCCACAACGCCGTGCTGGCATTCCGCCGCTTCCAGGAGGACTGACGGGGCACGCCCGCACGCACCTGTCGTGACCCCCGAGCCGGCGGCGGCTGCCCGCCGACCGGCCGTGCCTGCTGTTCTACACCTGCGACCCTACCGATCCGCTTGCGCTGGCAGGCGTTCGCCGCATTCGTGGCACAGACCGTACAGGGTGATCTCGTGGCCCTCCGTGACGAAGCCGTTCGGGGCCAGTTGCTCGATTCCCGTGGGGCAGTCCTTCACCTCCCACAGCGCGTTGCAGCTCCGGCACAGGAAGTGGTGGTGGTGCGGCTTCCCGGCGCGTTCGTAGCGCGCCGGCTCACCGGGAACCTCCACCGGCCGCAGCCAGCCCGCCTCCACCAGGTCGCGGATGGCGCGGTACACGGTGGCGATGCCGATGCGCGGCAGCCGCGTGCGCGCCCCCTGGTACAGTTCCGCCGGGCTCAACGGCCGGTCAGCGGCCTCTACGACGGCGCGGATCGCACTGCGCTGCCGGGTAACTCGTTCCATGGGTCTGGCGCAAGGGTAGCATGACAGGCCGCTGCGCGGGGGCAGCCGGTCCGGGGCCTACCCCTCGACCGACTCCTTGATCGCGGCCCGGTCGGCGGCAGCCCACTCGGCCCAGCGTGTTTCGTCGTCGGTCAGGAACCCCGAGTTGCAGCGTGGTTGCAGTTGCAGGTCCTCGCCGAGGAGCCGCATCTGGCGGTGATCGTTGCGCGCCCTGGCCCGCTCCAGCAGCTCCTGGGTACGTGGTCCGCGGTGCGTGTCCGTGTGCTTCAGCCAACTGAGGTTGTAGAAGATGCTGAAGAAGTAGCGGACGTTGCCGGAAGTGTTGGGGGTGCCGGAGTGGATCAGGTCGCCGTGGGTCACGCACAGGTCGCCGGCCGTCAGGCGCAGCACCGTCTCCTCCGGATGCGGAAGGTTGCGCCGCTCCTCCGGGATGGTGAGTCCGCGCCGATGCGACCCCTCGATCACGCGCAGCGGCCCGTACTCGTCGCTCAGGTCCTGCAGGTAGGCGATGGCGTTGATGGCGTTGGGACGCTGGTAGGCGGACCCGCGCGGCACCTGGCCCCAGCGGTCGCGGTGCCAACCCGACACCTTGCCGTCGGCCTCGGCCTCCGGCACCGAGCGGAAGCCGGCGAGGGTGAGATTGTCGAGTTGCACGAACGGACCCATCACCAGTTCCGCGAAGTCGAGCAGGGCGGGGTGCGAGACCGCCGGCCAGAACAGCCTGGGGGCGTACTCGAGGGTATTGCGCAACCACCACTCGCCGTACTCGGCATGCATTTCGTCGAGCTTGTCACGCCACGCGGCCATCTGCCGCTCGCCGTAGAACTGCGGAAACACGGTGTAGCCACGTTCCTTGTAGAGGGCGACGTGGTCCGCGTACTCCCCGTAGTCGACCGCCATTGATCTGCTCCTTGATTCGAGCGCTGAGATGCCGACGCCCTATTTCACCGTCGTGTCGGCGCCATCCTCGGTGCTGGCGACACTGGCGCTGACCTCCGTGACACCGCCGTCCTCGGCACTGTCACCGTTGCCGCTGCCGTCCGTGACTGCGCCGTCCCCGGTGCTGCCACCGTTGCCGCTGCGGTCCGTGCCTGCCCCATCCTTGGCCCCACCGTCCCGCGTGACGTCGAGCGCTTGCGTCAGGCCGCGGACGCTCGACGGGTCGAGTCCGAGTTCGCTGAGCAGCGTATCGAGCAGGGGCGCCTGCGCGCGATACCGCAGCGCGCTGTTGACGATCTGGTCGGCGAGATTGCCGCCGCCATCCACAGCCCCGGAAGCGGCGCCGTTGCCGGCCAGGCCGTCGACCTGGAATATCTTGATGCCGTCGATCCGCTCCATTGGCTTCACGCTCTGGCGGATGATGTCGGGCAGGTGTTCAATCAGTGCCATGCGTACCTGCATGGAGATCTGCTCGTCGGAAAGCAGATTGTCAGCCTCGTGTGCTCTGCGCTTGCCTTCGGCGTCCACCGCGTACCTGCGCTCCGCCGCGTTCGCCTGCAGGACCTCTGCGTCGGCGATGCCCTGAGCCCCGATCCGCTGCTTGTCGGCTTCCGCTTGCGCGGTCGTGCGTACGGCCTCCGCTCTGTCGAGCGCGGCACGTTTTTCCGCTTCGGCGGCCACCTCGATGGCAATGGCTTCCCTCTCCGCGGCCTTGCGGGCATCGACCAGCTCTACCTGCTTGGTGCGCTCGGCGACCTCCACATCGCGCGCCGTGCCCACCCGTTCTTCCTCACGCACCGCCGAGCTGCGCGCCTGGTTCGCCGCGCTCTCGGCCTCGGATTGCGCCTTCGACCGTTCGGCGACCGCGATGGTGCGGTCCTGGTCGGCAAGTTCGATGGTCTTCCTCTGTTCGATCCGTGACGTCTCGACCAGTCGATCGCGTTCGATCTCGCGGTTGCTCACCGCCTGTTGCCTGGCGATGCGTTGTTCCTCCACGGTACGTTCGGCGTCGATATTGGCGATCTCCACCTGCCGCTTGGCCTGAATCTCGGCTTCCTGAGCGTCGCGGTTCTTGGATGCCTCCTCGATGGCAATTTCGGCGCTCTGGTCCGCCTTGCGGATCGCGATCTCTCGTTCCTGGGCGAGCTGCGCATATTGCTGGTCGCGCTCGATGTCGAGTTTCAGGCGTTCGGCGCCCAGGTTCTTCTTGCGCACCTCCACCTCGGTGTCCTGTTCGATCTCGTTGCGCGTCTTGCGGCGGGACTCGATGGCCTCGGTCAAGCGCGTGAGGCCCTCTGCGTCGAAGGCGTTCTTGGGGTTGAAGTGCTCCACGCTCGTCTGATCGAGGCCGGTGAGCGACACCGACTCCAGCTCGAGACCGTTCTTGAGCAGATCCTCGGACACCACCTGTTGCACCTTCTGCACGAAGTCGACCCGTTTCTCGTGCAGTTCCTCCATTGCCATCTCGGCGGCCACGGCGCGTAGCGCATCGACGAACTTGCCCTCCACCAGCACCTTGAGCTGATCCGGCTTGGTGGTCTTCAGGCCGAGAGTCTGCGCCGCGTTGGCGATCGATTCGGCAGTGGGTTTGGCGCGTACGTAGAACTCCGCGGTAACGTCGACGCGCATGCGGTCATGGGTGATCAGCGCCTGCTCGTTGGCACGTCTCACCTCCAGCCGCAGCGTGTTCATGTTCACGGGAATCACCTCATGCAGAATCGGCAGCACCAGGGCCCCGCCGTTGATGATCACCTTCTGACCGCCCATTCCGGTGCGCACGAAGGACACCTCTTTGGAGGCACGCCGGTACAGGCGGGCCGTAATCAGGCCGAGGGCCAGCAACGCCACTACGACGATGCCGACGAGAATCAGTATGTCGGTCATGACTTCTTCTCCTTCAGGTAGAGTCTTCGATCAGCTCCCGTGCAAGGTCGATCACGGCGAAACGACTGTTCAGCCGGCGGATGATCAGCACCTCCTTGGGCGCCGAGAACGAGGCCTGCGGGTCATCGGGCTCGACCATGACGTAGTGGGTGTGGCCGTGTACGTCGCGCAGCCTGGCCTCAGCGGGTTCGCCGTGGCGTGCCGTGCCCAAGGTGATGGTGGCAACCGAGCCGATGAAGGAGTCCGCCGTTACGGCGTCGGTCTCGTCCATCGGGACGATGCGGGCGATCACGCCGCCCGCCGCGCGTAACGCCGGCAGGGAACCCGCGAGCACCACGGGCACGGCGATCGCCGGGGACAGGTACCAGCCAAGGGCGCCCATGGCCAGGCGCTGCAGCAGCAATCCGCCGAGGCCGAAGATCGTCAGGAACGCAACGAGCAGCATCAGCACCGGAACCTGCCCCACCCGCAGCCACGCCAGCGCCTTCGCGAACGGGGTGACCATGGCTTCGCTCGCGTCGAGCTCGAGGTTTGCGTCCACGTCGGTGTTCGGCAGGAGGGTCTGCAGGTGTTCGGAGACGCTCGCGCCGAGCACCGCCCCCGCCCCTTCCACCGCGGCGACCAGCAGCATCACCCCGAGTGCCGCCGTGAAGGCGACATTGCCGGCGTGCAGCACGGCTTCGACCATCACGCGGTCGCGTAAGCGGCGGCCGGCCGCCGGGCGCGGCGGTAGCGGCGCCCGCGAGTCGGCCCGTTCTCCGGCGCTGCATCCGGCCAATCGTTGTCCGCGTGGCTTGCAAGCGGTGCAACGGGTGTCACTGGCGTGTTCGCCAACACGATGTGTCCTCCGGCTGGTGGCATCCGCCTACCGGCGAGTGCGTACCGCTGCGGTTGTATACCCGCGACCTCGCGATGTCAACTTTGCCTTCGGCGCAGCGCTGCTCGGCTCCGGGCGGGCCTCCACCGAGCTGTTGTGGCGGTGCGGCCGATTGGGTAAGGTCGCGCCACCGTGGGAGACGTGAGCGACACGCTGGTCCGCCTCGTGCGCGAGGCGGTGCAACAGGAGGTGGAGGTGCCGCTGTCCAGACCACCGGACAGCGCCATGGGCGACTACGCGGTGCCCTGCTTCCGGCTGGCCCGCGAGGTGGGCACGCCCCCGGTGCCGCTGGCGCAACAGATCCGCGACCACCTCCGGCAGCGCGACCTGGCGGCGTTGGGCATCGCCGGGGTCGAGGCACACGGACCCTACCTGAACGTATTTCTGGCCAAGGGCGACCTGGCGGAGCGGGTGATCGGCGAAATCCTCGAGGCGGGCGCCGGCTACGGAGCACGTGGCACCGGACTCGGCAAGCGTGCGCTGGTGGAACACACCAGCATAAATCCCAACGCGCCGCCGCACCTGGGCCGCGCCCGCAACGCCTGGATCGGCGACACCCTGGTACGCCTGCTGCGCTTCGAGGGGTACGCCCTGGAGGCACGCTTCTTCGTCAACGACGTGGGCCGCCAGATCGCGCTGCTGGTCCTCGGGGTCGGCGACCGCCGTCCCGACTTCCACGAGTTGTTGGAGATCTACGTTGCAACCAACCGGCGCCTGGAGCAGGACGCGGGGCTGGAACGCGAAGTGAACCTGCTGCTGGAACGGCTGGAGAGCGGCGACCCGGAGCCCCGCGCCGCCTTTCGGCGCGTGGTCGAGATCTCCGTGCACGGCATGCGCGAGCTGTTCGGTGACGCGGGCGTGCGCTACGACCGCTTCGACTACGAGTCGGACTACCTGACGCCGGAGCGCCACCGGCAGATCGTGGACGAGCTACGGGCCACCGGCAAGCTGTTCGAGGACGAGCACGGCCGGCTGGTGCTCGACCTGGAGGGCTTCAGGCTGCCCTCACGCAACCCGGTGCTGGTGATCACCCGCGGCAACAAGACCTCGCTCTACGTGCTGCGCGACATCGCCTACACCCTGGACAAGATGGCCGCCGCCTCCGATCTCAACCTGGTGGTGCTGGGCGAAGACCAGAAACTGTATCACCGGCAACTCCAGGCAGCCCTCAAGCTGCTGGGATCGGCTGCCCCCGACCCGGTGCATTACAGCTTCGTGCTGTTGGGCAAGGGCTCGATGTCCACCCGCCAGGGCAACCTCGTGCTGTTGGAAGAGTTCGTTGCCGAGGCCAAGCGCAAGGCCAGCGCCGAGTTGGGCGCGCGCGGCCATGCGGACGACCCCGCGGTGGCGCGGGCGGTGGCGTACAGCGCGCTGAAGTATTCGTTCCTGAAGGTCGCCAACGACAAGCAGGTGCTGTTCGACTGGGACAAGGCCATGGCCTTCGAGGGAGAGAGCGGCCCCTACCTGCTCTACAGCCACGCCCGCATCTGCTCCATTCTGCGCAAGTACGGCAAGCCGCTCCCCGCCACCGCGGAGTTCGCCGTGCTGGAGGCCGGCGAGGAATCGGAGTTGCTGAAGCTGCTGGCGGAGTTGCCGGATCAGGTCGCGCGCGCGCTGCGGGTGCGCAGCCCGCACGTGATCGCCGGGTACACCTTTGCCGTGGCGCGGCAGTGCTCCACCTTCTATCATGCCTGCCCGATCCTGCAGGCGGCCTCTCCGTTGCGCGAGGCGCGGTTGCTGCTGGCGGCGGCGACGCGTCAGGTGCTGGCCAACTGCCTCGGCCTGATGGGAATCGACGCGCTGGAGCAGATGTAGGCGGAACTGGTCGGCGAATTCGATGCCGGCGCTCGGACTCGAACCGAGACGGTGTTGCCACCACCAGATTTTGAGTCTGGCATGTCTACCAATTTCATCACACCGGCTTGGTAGGCCGTTCAACACTAAGGATTCCTTGGGCCTCCTGTCAATTGGTGGCAGGTCGATCAGGTCGATCGATGCAGCGATTCCCGATGAACGCCCGCTGGTAGCGCCCCTTGTCTGATAGGTGGAGATGGGCTGATAGGCTGAGATTGGCGTGAGTGCGGGCTCGTGTGCAATGCGGGACTACCGGCTTGGCCTAACGAGATGATCCAACCGATTGGAGACCTCGTGTTGAGGCAGGAAGACCGTGGCGTCGTCTTGCCAGGTCTTTAGCGCATGGATCAGCAGCGATCTGGCGCAGCCTCCGGCTGCGGCCAGTTCGTCGACGATCCAAAGCACACCGTGCACGCGCAGGCCGCTGTCGGTAGCGACCCTACGGAGCAGAGCGTCGCCGGTTAGCAGGATGCCGCACTGAGTGAGTGCCGTGACGATGCATAGGCTATCGTTGGCGGAAAGGGCGGGATGTCGCTGTTTGAGTGCGAGGGCTTGAGCGACTTCGTCTGGTGCCAAGTCGTGAGTGATCATCCCGGCATCGTCGAGCTGTCGCCACTGCCCATAGGAGAAATCAAGGATTTCGGACTCCCGCACAGGCAGCGGGACGACGAACCGGTACGGCAGATTGCAGAGCACTTCCAGTAGACCTCCTTTGCGGAGGTCGATGAGGCAGGAAGCGTCGTTGACGACGACGCGCGTCATTCAGTCGTCGGACCGCTGATTTCTCGCTCGACGGAGTCGAGGGTCTGGTTGAGAAGCGCAGCGGCACGCACGGGCGAGATCAGCCCTTCGCCAACGGCGCGTGCGACCAAGCGCTTGAAACGTCGGGGCTTTTCGAAGGCCGCGAACCCGTGGTCGGGGCGGATAGGTTCGGGTTCCGTCTTGCGCCAGGGGCGCGCGAAAGTCGCGAATGCCTGCTGGACGGTGGCAGGAGGCAGGACACCGACCTGCCCGAGGCGCATCAGCATGGTCGCCGCCGACACGCCGTAGGTGTGCTTGAGCCGGATAGTCTCGTAGTAGGTAATGCGGCGACGGGCGGCACCGACTTCCCCCAGGAGACGCTGACGTGGAACGAGAAAGGCACCAGCGAAGCGATTCATCGCCGTCTCAAGCGTTATTGCCGGGTTGCCGGTGGAGCGGATGACCCTGTGTGCGAGCTCGTGGGCAAGGGTGAAGCGTTTGCGCTCGACATTGATCCGGTTCGAGACGACGACCGCCTCGGCGACCGACCTGCCACCCCGGAGCACGTGGCACGCCAAGCCATTGATGCTCTCGGGAAGATCATCCACGACTACCTTGATGCCCTTGTCTTCAAGGAGTTCGCACAGGCTGGGAATGGGATCCATGCCAAGACTCCATGCGTCGCGGAGCTCGTCGGCTTTGTTGTCGATCTGTACTTCAGCCGCGACGCTGTCGCAGCGGCGACCCTCGGCCCAATCGACGGTTGCCGGCATGTCGAGGATGTCCTCGATTGCCAGGTAACGCTCGAGGTTGTCTATCAAGATCGCCTCGGCCTTCGCCCGGTCGCGAGCAGAGGCTTTGGAATGCTTGCGAAACTCCAGCCCGTCGAGGGTCTCGACCTGCGCGCTCATAAGGAAGTCCAGTGACACGTTGAGGGTCTTTCCGAGCGCGACCAGCACGGCCGACGAGGGCAGCATCTTGCCTGCCTCATATTTGCTGATGGCCTGAGCCGTGACCCTTGGGGTCATCTGCTCTGCGAGTGACCGCATGGATAAACCGGCCCGTCTGCGGGCGAGCCGGAGTCGTTGTCCAAACATGCGCTACCCTCCGTCATTCCCCTGAATGATAACCTTACAGGATGGACGTTGAATAGATCGTTGCAAAGTAAGGACTTATGTTCGTATCGATCGCAGACGGAACGGGACACGCGAAGCTTGGTTGACAGATCATTGAGATATAATGATATTGTAAACCTAAGGTTGATGCAACGCGCCAGCGCCGATAGCTGAGGCCTCGTATATGGACGTGGTGTGTCGGATAGGAGACGAGAGTCGGAGGAGACTGGAGTGGTTACGTACGAATTCAAGGTGAACGGTGAGACGTTATTCTCAGATCAGCAGGCGGTGGACGCAGCGGTGCTGTTGCGAACCGCGTTCGCCGGCAAGGCTATTGGTGAGGATCCGGACAAGACCGGGTATGTGCTGAGGGTGCCCAACTCGGACGTGACGTTTGTGTCGGGGGAAGTGGTGGAACTCGACAAGTACAACGTATTTCGAGCGGTCCCGAAGAAGGGTGCACCGTTCGCATGAGCAGGAACTCGGTGCGGATGGCCGCTGAACTCGTTGAATTGGGCTATCGCCCAAGTCCGTTCACGGCGCCTCAGGAACAGGGCGGAGCCGATGGAGTCAGGTTCGAGTACCGGATCGAGAATGGCAGTCGCGAAAAAGACACCGTGACCTTGGCGGTGGCCGTCCACGAAGACGAAGGGGAGTGGCCCGAAGTGGCACCGCACTGGGTGTACCTGTCGCCGCCGGATGATGTTCTGGCGCAGCAGGTGAAGGGGGCGCAGCCACCGGGAGTTGTCGCGAAACACGAATGCGAGAACGGTCAGGTATGGATGGCGATCAGCGCCCCGCCGAGCGACTTTTGGGACCAAATCGACGCACAGGACGGCAAGAACATGAGGACCTATCTAAACAGCCACATCCGAAGAATCTGGAGCATGCGTTGAAGCATCGAGTTGTTCTGCGAGAAGTGCTCCATCGTCAACTCGCGGAGCACCTGCTTAGCCGTTTCCAGGACGGGGGACGCCAGGAGGAGGCTTGCTTGGCGCTGTGGCGGCGGGGGGACGGGTTCAACCGCTATACGGGGATTCTGTGCGAAGTCGTCCTGCCGGACGACGGTGATCGAGATCTGCACGGCAATGTCACGGTGCACGGAGGATATTTGAACCGCGTTTTGGATCGCGCGCTCATGGCGAAGGCGGGGGTGGCGGTGCTTCACAGCCATCCTGGGCCTGGCTGGCAGGGGCTGAGCACCATGGACGACGATACCGAGCGCAACATCATTGTGCCATTCATTCGAGAGACGGGGTTGCCGCTGCTCGGACTGACAATCGGCTCAGACGGTGTTTGGAGCGCTCGATTCTGGCAAGAGTCGCGACGTGGCCGCGTTGCGCCCGTGCAATGCACAGACGTGCGGCGGGTCGGGCCGCGCCACACTGGATCGGATTGGCCTCCTGACGGGCACCAACCGTACGCGCGCCGTCCAAGCTTGGTGCGGACAGTTGACAGTTGGGGGCTGGATGCGCAGGAAAGACTGGCTCGGACGCGCATCTGTGTGGTAGGCGCGGGGAGTGTCGGCTCGATCTTGCTCGAGTGCCTGGCGCGCACTGGTTTTGAGGAGATCACGATCATTGACCCTGACTCTGTCGAGGAAAGGAACCTGGATCGTCTGATCTACGCGGACCGACACTGCCTGGGTCTGCGTAAGGCGGAGGTGGCGGCGGCCTATGCGCGCAGGGTCGCCACCGCGCGCCGTCCAGTCATTCGGCCCGTTCCATTGTCGATCCGCACAGAGAAAGCGTACCGGTTGGCGGCCGACGCCGACGTCATCGTCTGCTGTGTCGACAACGCGGAGGCGCGCGAGGTCTTGAATCACATCGCTTACGCGAACTGCCTTCCATTACTCGATGGCGGGGTTCTGGTGGAGTCGAGAGAGCGTCTACTGTCGGCGAAGTGGTCCGTTCATCTGGTTGGACCTGACATGCGTTGCCTGCGTTGCCGCGGTCAATACACAAGCAGTGATGCACGAGACGAGCGGTTGGGTATCAGGCGCGGTGGACGATACGTCAACGATGGCGTTGAGGACGGTCCGGAGCCCGGCCAGAACACGATCTCTTTCTGCAACGTCGTGGCAGCCGAGGAGACAAGGATGCTTGTGCGTTACTTGATCGGGGAGGATTGGTGGCACGACAGTGCCGCTACTGCCGGTCAGTGGTCGTTCGAACACCGGTTCGTAGAAGCAGAAACCGAGCCGTTTGAGCATCCGGGCAGATGCGTCGAGAGCTGCGAGTTTGCACATATGCGCCTCGGACTCGGCGAGAGTGGGCGACCGAAGTACCCGTTCGCCGACGAGACATTAGAAGACTGGCGCAGGCGTGTGATGCGCTGGTACCGGCACGTTCGTATGAAGGTGGGCCGTGCGGTTGCAGGAGTATGCGCTTGACCGTGTGCCATGCTGCGGCGCGCCGCAGCTGCGCGTTCGTAGCTGCGGAAGCAGCGCTCATCCGTGGCATCGGGGATGGACGGAGTTCTACCGGGTTTTCACGGAGAGTGACACAGCGCGATGCGCAGTCCGGTGGTGTCGGCGACGTCACCGCGGCCCTAAGGCGTACCTCAAGCGCATCCCAGCGCCGCCGTATGCGCTCGTCGAACAACCGGATCCGGCTCAGACTATGGTCTTGACCGCTTCGGACCAGAATAACTCTTATCAGAGAGACCGTGCGGGCAGCCGGCCGAACCTGGATCGGGGCGTCACTCCGGGCCGACGGTGGTGCCTGCATACGACGCGCCGTCGATGATGCGGTGCAGGTTGGTCAGGTCGCTGCCGGTGACCACCAGGGTCAGCCCCAACTCGCCGGCGCGCATGGTTGCGATCGGATCGAACGGCGCACTGTAGCCCGGCGACCAGCGTTCCCCCGTGAGGCCCTGCAACTCGACCCAGGAGAGGTGGTCGTATGCGCGCGCGTCAGGGTCGCCGCGCGGGTCGGCGCTGTAGACGTGGCCGACTTCCGACAGCTTCACCACGCGGTGCGCGCCCAGGCGCTCGGCAATGACCACGGCGTCGTAATCGTGGGAGAAGCCGGGCTTCCAGCCCGCCGCCACCAGCACCGGTGCCCGCAGCTCGGCGACCGTGGTGGGGTCGGTTACCACTTCGTCCGGAGCCAGGTCGGCGAACAGCCGCTTGATCAGCTCGGCGTTCAGCCGGGTCGCGGCGATGCCGATCCAGTCGGCCGCGGCGTCGTCGGCGGGCCGGGCCAGCGCGCGGTAGGCTGACTGGTAGCGCCGCGCCGGGTCGCCGCCTCCGCACACCACGACGAAGCGCCGGTCCGGGTGCGCGGCCACCTGGCTTCTCACCGCAGCGCAGAACTCTCCCACGAACTCGGTAGCCACGGCGCCGGGGGCAATGAGCGATCCACCGAGAGAGATGATCCAGACGCTCGGCACGGCGCCACCATAACGGGCGTCGCGGCACCCGGCAACCGCCCGGCTGCCGCCGGCGCCGTGACCGGCCGGGCTTCGCGGCCGGCGGCCTCGAGCTGAGCTTGATGCTTTTGGCGCGGTTGTCTATACCAGGGCCACATGCAACGTGTGCTGGTGGCGGAGCCGATTGCCCCGGAAGGGGTGCAGGATCTCCGCAGCTATTCCGCGGTCGAGGTAGTGGAGCGCTACGGCTTGGCTCCCGACGAGCTGCGGCGTGCGGTCGCCTCGTGCGCAGCACTGCTGGTGCGCTCCCAGACCGCCGTCAATCGCGCCGTGATCGAGTCCGGGACCGAGCTGCGGGTGATCGGTCGTGCCGGGGCCGGCGTGGACAACATCGACGTGCCGGCGGCCACGGAACGCGGCGTGCTGGTGATGAACACGCCGGGCGCCAACGCCCAGGCCGCGGCCGAGCTTACCGTGGGCCTGATGTTCGCGGTGGCGCGCCGTATCGCCGCCGCTGACGCATCCGTCAAGGCCGGGCACTGGGAGCGGTCCCGGTTCCGGGGCACCCAGCTACTGGGCAAGACCCTGGGCATCGTGGGGATCGGCAACGTGGGGCGGCTGGTGGCCCGCTCGGCGGGGGCGCTGGGCATGCACGTAATCGCCCACGATCCCTACGTGACGCCGGAGCTGGCGGCCGAGCACGGTGTCGTCCTGGTGTCGTTCGAGACCCTGCTGCAGGAGGCGGACTACATCAGCGTGCATACCCCTCTCACGGCCGGGTCACGGGGACTGATCGGCGCCGCCGAGATCGCGCGCATGAAGCGGGGCGTGTACCTGATCAACTGCTCGCGCGGTGGGGTGATCGACGAAGCCGCGTTGCTCGCCGGGCTGGAGCAGGGTAGGGTAGCCGCGGCGGCACTGGACGTATACTCCCGCGAGCCCCCGCGAGATCTGGCAGTGGCGCGTCACCCGAGGGTGGTGGCGACGCCCCACATCGGTGCCCTGTCACTGGAGGCGCAACTCAACGTGGCGATCATGATCGCAAACCAGATCGGACGCTTTCTGACCACCGGAGAAGTGGACTCGGCGGTGAATTCGGAGGCGGTCCGATCGCGGCCCACGGGCTGACCTTGCCGCCACGTTCAGGGTGGTGCGAATCCTTGTTCCGGTGACGCACCGGAGCTATATTGGAGTCCGGCCAGCGCCGGGGTAGCAGCTATGAGCATCGACATTACCGACATCCTCAGCGAGTGGGAGTTCGATCCTGACGACCAGTACCGCGTGGTGCCGGCGCGCGACGGGCGCGACGTGCTGCAGGTGCGGCAGCCCCTCGGCATCGAACAGTACGAATTGGACGGCAGGCCGGATGGCAGCACTCCCTTCGGCAAGGAGAGCATGCTCGATGAGATGACCGACCGGCTGTCCGCGTACCAGCATCGCCATGGCAACGATGCCGGGTTCAAGATCGACCGTGACGAATTCGCTCTGCTGCAGAACGAAGGCGTTCTCTACTACTATCGCTACTACATCCTGTTCCAGATCGGGGACTACGAACGGACCTCGATGGACACCAATCACAACCTCAAGATCTGCGAGATCGTCGAGCGCTACGCGCACCACGACGACAAGAACGACATTCTCCAATTCCGTCCCTACATCCTGCGGATGAACGCCACGGCGCGGGCCATGGTGCTGCTCGGCGAGGGTCAGGGGTCGCAGGCATGCGCGGTCCTGGAGCGGGCGATCGAAGACGTCCGCCGGTTATCCGAGGTGGATACGCCGACGTTCCACTTCGAACGGGTACGCTCGTTGCAGTACCTGCGTGCCGCCCTCCGCGAAATCAAGGCGAACAAGGTTCGCCCCCCGGTCGACCGGCTGCGTCTGGAGCTGCGCAAGGCGGTCAACAACGAGGAGTACGAGCGAGCCGCCCAACTGCGCGACCGCATCCGTGACCTGACCAAGGCGGATGACGACTGATGTGGCGTCCCGCAGGTTAGCGGGCCGGCGCCGGCGCGGTCGCTGATCCGGGCGCGCCGATGCTGAAGTGCGGCGGCTCCGGCCGGCAGCTCGGGTGCCGGCTGCCGGCGGTGGTCCTGCTGTGGCTTGCGGTCGCGGTGCCGGGAGCGCCACAGCAGGTAGTCACCGCGGAGAGCTTCTTCGAAGCGGTGTCCGCCACCTATGGCGGCATCGTCGACTACCAGGCCGACATTCGCATCACGCAGGGCGAGGTCGTAATGGAGGGCGCGCTCTCCTACAAACGTCCCAACCTGTTGCGCATCGACTTTACCAATCCGGAGGGCCAGGTCATCGTCAGCGACGGCTCGCTGTTGACGGTCTACTACCCGCGGCTGGAGGTGATATTCGAGCAGCGCCTGCGGAACCGCGGGGGCGACAACGTCGCCGGCCTGGCGAGCCGCCAGGGACTCCACTTTCTGCAGAGCAACTACGCCATCGCCTACCTGGAGGAGCCCGACCCCGTGCCCCTGGATCCGGGCTCGGGCGAGCTGGTGGTCAAGCTCAAGCTCACCAGTCGGGCCGCCTCCGAGGGTTTTCGCCAGCTCGAGATCGCCGTCTCCCCCGGCAACTTGATTCGCCGCATCACCGGCATTTCCGTGGGCTTCGAAGAGCACCGCCTGGATTTCTTCAACGTGCGCACCAATCAGAACATCCCCGACGGGCGCTTCGTCTACGATTCGCCGCCTTCCGCCAACGTCTACCGGGACTTTCTGTTCGAATCGGAGGAGTAGGAATGGCCGCTGCCACTGCCTCCTCGGATCGCGGGGTGGACCTGGGTCGGCTCAACGACCGCCAGCGCCAAGCGGTGCAGCACGCCGGCTCGCCGCTGCTGATTCTAGCGGGAGCCGGTTCCGGCAAGACGCGCGTGATCACCACCAAGGTTGCACACCTCATCGCTACCGAGGCGGTGGCCGCGCGGCACATTCTGGCCGTCACCTTCACCAACAAGGCCGCCGACGAGATGCGCTCCCGCGTGCACCGCCTGGTGGCCGACAGCGGTCGTGGCGATGCCGGCAAGCGGGTCATGGTGCGCACCTTCCACGCTTTCGGCGCCTGGTTGCTGCGGGTGTACGGCGAGCGCCTGGGGTTCGACCCGCAACGGCTCTCGATCTACGACGACGGCGACGCCCGCCAGGTTCTGCTGCGCCTGGTCGCCGCGGAGGATGACCAGTACCTCGCCAGCGACGTCCGCGACATGGCTGCCTGGATCACCACGGCCAAGAACCGCGGGTTGCGACCGGATGCCGACCTCTCCTCGATGCGGCGTTCTCCATTTCCCATGGAGCGCATCTACGCGCGCTACCAGGCACGGCTGGCAGAGCTGAACGCGGCCGACTTCGGCGACCTGATTCTGCAGCCCCTGGCACTGCTGAGGCAGGACTCCGAGGTGCGTCAGCAGGTCCGCCACCGGTTCCGCGTGGTGCTCGTGGACGAGTTCCAGGATGCCAATCACGCCCAGTTCGAGCTGCTCCGGGCGCTGCACGAGCCACCCAACTACCTTTGCGTGGTAGGTGACGACGACCAGTCGATCTACCGCTTTCGCGGCGCCGACGTGGACGGTTTCCTGACCTTCCCCAAGCGCTTTGCCGGTACCGAGGTGGTGCGCCTGGAACAGAACTACCGCTCCACCGGCGCGATCCTGGACCTCGCTTCGGCGGTGGTGAGCAACAACCGCCGGCGCATGGGCAAGACGCTGTGGACGGAGCAGGACCAGGGCGACCTGCCCACCCTGGCGTATCTGCAGGACGCCGAGGAGGAAGCCCGCTACTGCGCCGAGCTGATTCGCCGCCGGCCGGCCGCCACCAGTGCGATCCTCTACCGCATGAACTTCCAGTCGCGTACCTTCGAGACCTTGTTTCAGGCGCTCCACATCCCCTATCGGGTTGTGGGAACGGTGCGTTTCTACGAGCGCGAGGAGGTAAAGGATGCGCTGGCCTATCTGGGGCTGTGGTACAACCCGCGCGACGAAGTGGCGTTCCGGCGCGCGGTGAGCAAGCCGCGGCGCGGCATCGGCGAGAAGACCTCGAACCGCGTCGTGGCGCTGGCGGACGCCACGGAGGACGACCTGCTGGCCGCCACCGAGCGACTGGGCGCGACCACCCGCGGGCGTGCGGCAGCCGCGCTCACCGCCTTCGCGGAGCTGATGAGCGACCTGCAACGGATCGGCGCCGCGGCCAGCGTGGCGGAGCTGATGCGCGCGCTGCTCGACCGTTCCGGCCTCTACGAGTGGGCGCTGGCCCAGGACCAGGCGGAGCGCACCACACGCGCCATGAACCTGGAGGAGCTGGTCAACGCCACCGCGGCGTATGGCAGCGGGCCGGCCGGCGTCGCCGCGTTTCTCCAGGATGCGCGCCTGGCCGGCGTCGGCGAGGAGGACGCGGCGGCGGACGGGAGCGCGGAGCCGGTGACCCTGATCACGGTTCACAACACCAAGGGACTGGAGTTCGACCAGGTGATCGTCACCGGGCTGGAGGAGGGGATCTTTCCCGCCACCGAGCCGGGAGCCGCGCGCAGCGCCGTGTCGCAGGAAGACGAGGAGGAAGAGCGCCGGCTGTTCTACGTGGCCGCGACGCGGGCTCGCTACGCGCTCCATCTCACCTCGTGCGGGTGGCGCGCGGCGTTCGGGTTCGGCCGCGAACGGTACCCGAGCCGGTTTCTCAATGAGATTCCGCCGGAGTGCGTCCAGGTAACGGGCGCTGACGGCGACGGCGCCGCGGACGGACTAAGCGTGGGTCAGTGGGTGGAGCACGTCGACTACGGCGTTGGCGAGGTTACTCGTTCCTGGACCCGGGAAGGCGAGGAACTCCTGCAGGTTCGCTTCGAATCCGGCAAGACCGCAACGTTTATCGCCGCCTACGCGGACCTTGACCCCATTGCCGCCGATGAGTGAAGCGGCGCTGCCGCCGGTGCGCCGCGCGCGCGGCTACCGGTTGTACACCGAGGACGGCCGGCGCCTGCTCGACCTGTACCTGGACGGCGGCGCGGCGTTGCTGGGACACCGGCCCGAGTTGGTGGGGCGCGCACTGAAGAACGTGGCCGGGCGCGGTCTGCTCGGCAACTTGCCGAGCAGCTACCCGGACCGGCTGCGGCGCCGGCTGCGGCAGGCGCTTCCCGGCCACGCCTGGTTCGGCATCGCGGCGACGGCGGACGACGCTCTGGGGTTGTTGCGCGGCCGGCTCGGCGGCGCCCTGTCGCCACCGTTGCAGGTCGCCGACCCGTTGTCGGATCCGAACTGGCGCGCGGCGCGGATCGCATGGTGGCGACCGCTGTGCGACGAGCAGCCGGCCGGCGGCGAGTGGTTCGCGCACGGCCCGCCGGCGCTGCTGCATCGACTGCCGTTCGCCGTGGGCGCCGGGCCGGTCACGGTCAGCACCCGCGAGGGGGGCGCCGGGGCGAGCGCCGCCGCGCCCGACGTGTCACCGCTGTTGCTGGCCGGTGCTGCGGCCGCCCTCCGGCGCCTGCTGCGCACCGCAGCGGAGCGCAGTGCGGTAGCATCCGTCTGGCCGCCCGCCGCACCGGGCTGGCGCCGCAGCGGCGTCTACGTGATGGCGGATTATCCGCCGCACCGACACCAGGCCGTGCGCGCGGCCTTCCTGGACGCCGGCGTACTGCTCAATCCACGGTATCCGGGACCGAGCATTCTCCCCGGGACGGTGAGCCCGGGGGAGGCGGCGCTCTTGCGGCGGTTGTTCGCCACCCAGCCCGGCGGCGCTATTCGCGCTGCCCCAACAGGCGCACCAGGAACAGGAAGATGTTGATGAAGTCGATGTACAGCTTGAGGGCGCCGAGAATGGAGAAACGCACGAAGTCGTCCTCCGTCATGCGGTCCCCCGCTTCTTCGCTCCAGCGCTTGATGGCCTGGGTGTCGTAGGCGGTGAGGGCGACGAACACTCCGACGCCGATCAGCGACACCAGGTAGTCGAACGCGGGGCTGCGCAGGAACATGTTGACCACCAGCGCGAGCAGGATCCCCCACACCGCCATGCCCGCGTAGTGCCCCACCGTGGTGAGGTCGCGCTTGGTGACGAAGCCCCATGCGCTGGTGCCCGCGAAGGTGCCGGCGGCCACCACGAACGCCAGCGCGATGCTCTGCTGGGTGAACAGCAGGAACAGCACCGACAGGGTGACTCCGTTCAACCCGGCGTACAGTACGAAGCTGCCGGTGGCGGCGGTCGGACTCAGCCGCGTGATGCGAGCGGCGAGGAACATCACCAGCAGCAGCTCGCCGATCACCAGGCCGTAGAATAACATCGGATTCCGCAGCAGGCCCTGGATCAGGGTCGGATTGCCGGCTACTCCGAGGGCGATCACGGCGGTGAGACCGAGGCCTCCGGTCATCCACAGGTATACGTTGCGCAGGATCCGGTTTTCCCGAACCGCAAGGATCTGATTCAGACTGAAATCTCGATTCGACATCTCCACTCCTCATCCGCACCGGATGATAAGGTAAATGTGCAGCGCCGCCGTTGCGGCGTCAACCGCCGCCCGGCGCCGACCCGCCCGCGTCTTTCGCAACGCCGCGCCCCCGAGCGGAACTGCCACCCGCGTTGACAGTCCCGTCGCGGCGGGTATGGTAATGGCGCGAGCGATCCGGCCCGGCAGGGGTCCGGGCTGCTTGCGCCCCGAGTCGGGCCGTTTCCGGAGGAACAATCGTGGTAGCGCTGTTGATCGGGCTGGTTCTCATCCTGTTTGCCATCTATTCCGTGTTGGCGGTCCCCTGGTCGCCGGGGTGGTGGGACGAGGCGCTGGAGTTCCTGAAGGGCGGCATCCCGATCCTTGCGGTGTTCATCGGCCTGATATCGTTCTTTGTCGGCATTGCGGACATCAAGGACAGGATCGAGGCACAGCGCGAGGAGGAGGAGGAGCGGCGCGAGGCCGAGCAGGCCGCGAACCGGGAAGGAGACGACTCCGGTTGACAGCGGGCCGCAGCCTGCAATAACTTTGCCCGGTTCACGGCCAGCTCAGAGACTCTTTACATGGATCAATCCGACACTCAGTTTATCAATCCTCGCAATCTGACTCGCAAGTGGTACGTCATCGATGCCGGCGGCCGACCTTTGGGCCGGGTAGCGGCGCGTGTGGCCACGGTGCTGCGTGGCAAACATCGTCCCTACTACACCCCGCACCAGGAAGTGGGCGATCACGTGATCGTGATCAATGCCAGGCATGCGCTTCTGACCGGCAGGAAAGTCGAGCAGAAACAGTACTACCGCCATTCCGGCTATCCCGGAGGACTCAAGACCGAGAGCTACGCCCACGCCGTGGCGCGCAAGCCGAGTTTCCCGATGGAGCAGGCGGTGCGCGGGATGCTGCCCAAGGGGCGCCTGGGCCGCAAGCTGTTCGGGAACGTCAAGATCTATTCCGACGCGTCACATCCGCATGCCGCGCAACAACCGGAGGAGCTCAGCCTATGACGGCAGCAGTCAACCTGGCAGCCGGCACCGGGCGCCGCAAGACCGCGATCGCTCGCGTGTACCTGCGCACCGGCAGCGGCAAGATTCAGGTCAACGGCCACCAGCTTCGCGACTATTTTCGGGCCGACGACCTGGAACGCGAGGTGATCGAACCGCTCGACGTCACCGACAATCTGGCCGCCTACGACGTTCTGATACGGGTAACTGGCGGTGGTCCGCATGGCCAGGCCGGTGCCTGTCGCCACGGTCTGGCCCGGGCGCTGGTGAGTCACGACGAGAGCAATCGGCGGGCGTTGCGCGCCAACGGCATGCTGACCCGCGACCGCCGCATGGTGGAGCGCAAGAAGTACGGCCAGCCCAAGGCACGCCGGCGCTTTCAGTTCTCCAAGCGTTAGGACGGGTTCGGTACCGCAAACCGGGGGCGGTCCAAGAGCGGCGTCGGGCGGCGGTTTCGGGGCGCTAGTTGTCGGGCTTACCCGACGGAGTAAGGATTACACGAATCGATCCGGCGCGAGCCGGTTCCCGGGTACGGTGGGCGCGCCCTACCGACACCGTGGCAGTTCACACCGGCAGCGACGGGTCGGGTGAGGTCTGGTACCTCGCGGCGGAGTTGCGCACCGTGGCGGGGCTGCGTTCCGGGGATAGCGCCGATCGCGCGGCGCTTGCGGCCATGCAGCGGCGCTCCGAGGTGCTGCTGGCCGGAAGGCGGGGGCTGGCGCTGCTGGCGCGTAGCATGCACAGCCGGCGCGCACTGGCTCTCAAGCTGCGGCGCGCCGGCTTCGGCACGGCAGCGGTTACGCAGGCTCTGCAGCGTCTGGACGAACTCGGATATGTCGACGACATCGGCTTCGCACGTGTGTGGGTGCGCGGGCGCGTGGAACGTGGAGGTGACGGCCGCGCCCGGGTGTTGGCGGGGCTGTTGAGCCGCGGCGTTTCACGGCAGGACGCACAGGCTGCGGTTGCCGCGGAGTACCCGCTCGAACGCGAGGCCGAGGTCTGTCGAGAGCTGGCAGGACGCCTGGCCCAGCGGCTAACCCCCGGCGACCGTGGCCGCACGCGCCTCGCGCGCCAGCTTGCCCAGCGCGGCTTTCCCGACCACCAGATTCTGCAGGCGCTGCGGGACCTGGATCTTGCGGACGGGATGGCGGATGGGTTCGACGGCTGACACCGCCGCGCCCGGTCGCCTGGAGGCGCGGGTGCGCGGGCGGGTACAGGGCGTCGGATTCCGCTATGCCACCGAGCGCCGGGCGCGGGCCCTGGGACTGACCGGTTACGTCCGCAACGAGGCGGACGGTTCCGTGCTGGTGGTGGCAGAGGGGCTCCCGGAGCGGCTCGGCCAATTGCTCGACTGGCTGCGCCGCGGTCCGCCCGGGGCACGGGTTGCGGCGGTACAGCACCGCCCGGCCGCCTTCCGCGGCGAGTTCCGCCGCTTCAGCGTCGCCTATTGAGTCGCGAACCGGCTATCGGGACCGGCGCGCTCACTCAACTCGCCGGCGACTCGATGGAGTAGAAGGCGTCGCGGCCGGCGAAGCTGGCCGAACCCTCGAGCTGGTCCTCGATGCGCATCAGCTGGTTGTACTTCGCCAGGCGGTCGGAGCGCGAAAGGGAGCCGGTCTTGATCTGGCCGGTCTCCAGGGCTACCACCAGGTCGGCGATGAAGGGATCCTCGGTCTCGCCGCTGCGGTGCGACACCACGGCCGTGTAGCCGGCCCGTTTCGCCATCTCCACCGCCTCGAAGGTTTCGGTCAGGGTGCCGATCTGGTTGACCTTGATCAGGATGGAGTTGCCGACACCCTGCTCGATTCCGCGGCGGAGGCGGCTGGTGTTGGTGACGAACAGGTCGTCGCCAACGAGTTGCACCCGGCGGCCAATGGCGGCGGTGAGGGCCTGCCAGCCGTCCCAGTCGTCCTCGGCCATGCCATCCTCGATGGAGACGATCGGGTAACGTTCCACCCAGTCGCTCCAGAACGCCACCATCTGCTGTGCGCTCAATTCACGCCCGTCGGACTTCTTGAATACGTAGCGCTCGGTAGCCGCGTCGTAGAACTCCGAGCTGGCGGGGTCGAGGGCGATCATGAAGTCGCTGCGCGGCGTGTAGCCCGCCTCGGCGATGCTCTGCAGGATCACCTCGATGGCCTCTTCGTTGGAGCTCAGGTTCGGAGCGAAGCCGCCCTCGTCCCCGACGCCGGTGGCGTGCCCCTGGGTCCCGAGCACCTGCTTCAGGGTGTGGAACACTTCGGCCATCATCCGCACCGCTTCGCGGATCGAGCCGGCCCCCACCGGCATGATCATGAACTCCTGGAAGTCGACCGAGTTGTCGGCGTGGGCGCCGCCATTGATGATGTTGGCCATCGGCACCGGCAGCAGCGAGGCGTGGTAGCTGCCCAGGTACTTGTAGAGCGGCAGTTCCAGCGCCGCCGCCGCCGCGCGCGCGGTCGCCAGCGACACGCCCAGGATGGCGTTGGCTCCGAGCGAGGACTTGTTCTCGGTACCGTCCAGGGCGATCATGGTGCGGTCCACGTCCACCTGGTTGAGCGCGTCCAGGCCTGCGATCTCGGTGGCGATCTGGTTGTTGACATGCTCCACCGCCTGCAGCACGCCCTTGCCGAGAAAGCGCTTGGCATCGCCGTCGCGCAACTCCACCGCCTCGTGCTCGCCGGTGGACGCACCGGACGGGACCCCCGCACGCCCCAGGGAGCCATCCTCCAGAATCACGTCCACTTCGACCGTCGGATTGCCCCGCGAGTCCATTATCTCGCGCGCCTCTACGAACTCGATGTCCCTCACTCGTTGCCTCGCCGCGGACCCTAAGCATCGCCCGAGTCCCTGTCAACCGTATGGCGCACGATCGAGCGTCGAGCCGTGGCTGCTCAGTGAGGCATATGGACGCTACGCTATTGGGAACGGGTACGAATGGCATCCAGAGCGCCCAGCAGTCGCGGGCGCAGGCGACCGTAGTAGCGCTGGCGCAGCAGCTCGGCATGGCGCAGGAGTCGATACGGCAGCGGGCGCACGGCGTAGTCCCAGCAACCCCAGAAATGAACGATGTCACCGCCGAAGCCGGTCTTGAACCGGTACAGCCCGAACCACGGGTGCTCGGGATCGGCCGCCGGCGGGATGCCGTACAGGTCGTAACTGCGGCAGCTCTGGGCCTGCGCCAGCTGCATCGCCTCCCACTGCAACGCGTAGTTGGCCATCGCTTCGCGCTGACGCGGCGCTGAGGCCCCGTACAGGTAGCGCGCCATGCGGCCGCACACGCTGACGATGATGCCGCCGACCAGCTGGTCACGGTAGTGCGCCGACAGCAGAAACAGCTGCGGCGCGTCCACGGCAGCGGCAAGCTCGAACAGCGTCGCGAAGTATGCGCCACTGTGGGCCGTGATCCGATGGCGCTCGGCGGTGGAGCGGTAGAGGGAATACCAGCCGGCCAACGGTTCCCCCAGCGCCTGCGGTGCGCTGGCAACGGTGACCGTCACCCCGCGGCGCCGTGCCAGGCGGATGTTGTAGCGGGTCTTCGACTTCATTCGCGCCAGGAGCTGGTCCTCATCTCCCAGGAGGCGCACCAGCACGGTGCTGGTGGGCTGCACGTCCACCGGTGCCCGGTACAGTCGACCGGCGGCGCTCGGCGGTGGGGCCTCTTCCGCAACCGGCCACGGCAGATCGTAGCGCACTACCGTGGGACGCGCCTGCAAAGTGATCGCGGGGGCCAGATCTTCCAGCATGCGACCGGCGGCGGGCGCGGCGGGCGCGCGCGGCGGGCCCCCGGGAACGTAGACCAGGGGACCCAGCGGCGTGGAACGCGTCAAAGCCAGGAGCGTGCCACCGTCGCCGGCAGCGTTCCACTGCAGCGGCTGCGCTCGCCAGCCGAAACGTTCCTTGAAACGTCCCCAGAGGGCGCTCTGCAGCAACTCGTCGCCCGGCTGCAAGTCGTCAAGTGCTATCGACGACGCTTCCGCCATGCCGGCATCGTAGCGCGACCAGGCGGCACCTCGCCATGCCGGCGCGGCCCGCCGCCTGCCCGCGCCGGGCGCTAACGGCGCAGCGCGGCGATCAGACGCTCGGCATCCTCTACCGAGATCTTGCCCTCCTGCAGCAGGTTGAGCACGGTCTTGACCTCTTCGCCGCTGGCTTCCTGCCGCGCCTCGGCCCCGCTGTCGGCGTCCTCGCGCTCATCGTGCCAGCGCCGGCGGTGTTCGTGGCGGCGAGCGCCGGGAGCGCCGAACTTGAACGCGCGGCGCATCTCGCGCGACACTTCTTCGCCGAGACGGCCGAACTTCATGCCGAACTCCTTCATGTCGCGCATGAACCGAGGAAACTCCTCGCTGAAGTCGACATCGAACCAGATCCCCTCGTGCTCCGGGTCGTGGTGCGAGAACTCCTCCTCATGGTCACGGCGTCCAGTCTCGAAATCGGTGTGCTTGGTCACTTCGATCCCTCCTCTCAGGTTGTTGATCAGGAGCAGCATCTGCGGCGTCCCGGAGCCGAACTGCAGCGTGGTCACGCCGCGTTCGCTGCGGGTGCGAGCGCTGCCGAGGTAGTTGCGCATCACCCCGAGGGTGCGCGCCTTGACCGTGGCGCTGACCTGCTCCGGCAGGGCCACGGTGATCGGTCCGTTGGCGGAATAGACGGCCAGGCGCGGCGTTCCGGCCGTGGGTCCGGCGTCGTCGGCCGCGGTGTCGGGCTCGGCGTTGGGCTCGGCGTCGGGCGCCAACTCCGCTGCGGCGTCCCGCTCCCGTGGCGGCAGGGGGGCGACCTGCAGGGCGATGCGGCCATTGGCGCAGCGCACGCTGCCGCCGCCGATGCGGCCGCGTGCCAGGCGCACCCGTCCGTTGGAAGTGGATACCTGCAGCCGCGGCGTCTCGATGTCGTCCAGGTTGACCGATCCATTGGCGGCAGACACTTCCAGCTGGGCGGCTACGCTGGCGCAGAGGTTGATCGCCCCGTTGGCCGCCGCGAGGCGCAGCGGTCCACGATGCCGGCGCACGTCGATCTTCCCGTTGCGGGTGCGCGCGTTGAGCTGGCCGGCCAGGTCGCGCACCTCCAATGCGCCATTGCGGCTGCGCAGGCGGAGCTGGGTGGTCGCGGGGACCCGCAGCCACAGCCTGCCTTTCTCCGGATCGTCCACGTGGCGTTCATCCAGGGTCGCCACCGGCGGCCCGCCCTCATCCGCCTCCCGCGTCCGGACCGCGAACCGCTCCGGTACGTGCCGCGGCGCCTCCCCGTGCTCGGGAACGAAGCGCGCCTCGGCGGTGTGGTCGTCGCTCGGCTCCACGGTGAGCGGCGTATTGCGCAGATTGACTTCGAGGCGGGGGACATCCGCCGCCACTGGCAATTCGATCGTCATACACTCCTCCATCTGGTCGATCACAGTTGGCGCAGGGCGTCGTCGACGGCGATGCGTCCGCTGCGTACGTCGTGCAACAGCGCCAGGCGCGCGCTCCGCGCCGGCGGATTTTCTGCCGGCGCTGCAATTTCCTCGTCCTCGTGCGGCTCGGGCGGCTCGGCATCGGCGCGCAAGCGTGCCTCCGCCAGGCGCGCATTCACGCTTGCCAGGCGCGCCTTGACCGTGGGATAGGAGATCCCCAAGCGCCGTTCCACGCTGCGGAAGTTCCCTTCCGCTTCCAGAAACACGTTGACGAAGTGCAGCAGCTCGTCAGGCAGGGCACACACCTCGCAACGGCGGAACGAACCGCGCAGCACCGTGCCGCAGCCGCGGCAACGGTATTCCTGCACCAACAGTTCATCCGCGCACAGCGGGCATGCGCCGAGGCTCTCCCGCACCTCCGATCTCGCTGGCATGGGCTTCAATGTCGTGCCTACCCTTTTATAAATCAAGATCGTAATTGAATTTTTTAAGGGATGGGCTCGCCGCGGCGGGTGCCGCCTGCGGCCCCGATTCTTGACTCCGCGGCTACGGCGCGCTACGTTCATGCAGATTGCAGCAGCCCAGGCACGCGGGCCGGCCCCAGTGGTGGGAAACGGCGCCGCCACGGCGCTGCGCAGTCAGGGGGATTCATGGCAGAACGTGATGTGACGCAGGCGCGGATGGCGGGCAATTTCAGTCCGCGGGCGGTCGGTGTCGTAATCGGTGTCGTCGTCCTGTTCGCGATCATCGTCTCGAGCGTGTTCGTGGTTGACCAGCGAGAGACCGCGGTGGTGCTCCGCTTCGGGCGCTTTACGCGGTTCGCCGACGAGGGTTTGCACTTCAAGCTGCCGTTCGGGATCGACCGCAACATCAACGTCGAAACCGAGCAGATCAAGAAACTGGAGTTCGGCTACCGCACCGAGCGCGCGGGCGTCCAGACCGTATTCTCACCTCAGGACTTTCCCGAGGAGTCGGTCATGCTCACCGGCGATCTCAACATCGTCGACGTCGAGTGGTCGATCCAGTATCGCATCGTCAACCCGCGCGACTACCTGTTCAACGTGCTCGACCAGGAGAAGACGCTGCGCGACATCTCGCAGTCGGTGATCAACCAGCTGGTGGGCGACCGCGCGATTCTGGACGTAATCGGCACCGAGCGCGAGAACATCGAGTTCATCGGCCAGGAGCGGATGAACGAGATCTTCGCCTCCTACGGGCTGGGGATCAACGTCACCGCGCTCAAGCTGCAGAACATCGTGCCGCCCAAGGGCGCGGTGCAGAACGCGTTCGAGGACGTCAACAAGGCGATCCAGGACCGCAGCCGCTTCATAGAAGAGGGCAAGGAGGCGTTCAACCAGGCGATCCCGCGGGCGCGCGGGCAGGCGCTGCAGATCATCCAGGAGGCCGAGGGCTACCGTGAGGAGCGCATCAACCGCGCCCACGGTGACACGGCCCGCTTCCGCGCCGTATACGAGGAATATGAGCGCAACCCGAACGTGACCCGTTCGCGCCTCTACTTCGAGATGTTCGAGGACGTGTTCATGAACGCGGACGGCACCGACCTGATCGACCGCAACCTGGACAACTTCATCCCGCTCAAGAACCTGGTGCCCACCTTCCAAGGAGCCACGCAGTGAAAAAAGGCGTTACCGTAGCCGTCGTCGTCCTGTTCCTGATCATCGTCTTCCTCATGCTGGGCCCGCTGTGGGTGCTGCAGGAGGGCGAGCAGGCGGTGCTGCTGCAGTTCGGCCGCATCGTGGCCTCGCATCAGGACGCCGGCCTCAAGCTCAAGACCCCGGTGATCGACCGCGTGGTCAAGTTCCCCAAGAAGATCCTGTCCTGGGACGGCGCCGCACAGCGCATCCCCACCGAGGAGAACCAGTTCATCTGGGTGGACACCACCGCGCGCTGGCGCATCGAGGACCCGGCACGGTTCTACGAGTCGGTCACCACCATCGACCAGGCGGCGTCGCGCCTCGACGACATCATCGACTCCGAGGTGCGCAAGATCATCTCCCGCAACCCCCTCACCGAGGCGGTGCGCAACTCCGACGTGATCAACCAGATCGAACGCCGCAACGTGTTCGCCACGGCAGGCGCCGAAAACGAGATCGACGAAAGCGTTATCGGGGATACCTTCACCCAGATCACCTACCCGGGCATCCTCAAGGGTCGCACTGAACTGTCGGACGAGGTGCTCACCGAGGCGCGCAAGCTGATCCCGCAGTTCGGCATCGAGGTGATCGACGTGGTGATCCGCCAGATCAAGTACTCGGACGACCTCACCGAGAGTGTCTACAACCGCATGATCGCCGACCGGCAGCAGATCGCGCAGGCGTTCCGCTCCGACGGCGAAGGTCAGAAGGCAGACTGGCTCGGGCGCCGCTCGCGCGAGTTGAACGTGATCCTGTCCGAGGCGCGGCGCCAGGCGGAAGAGATCAAGGGCGACGCCGATGCCCAGGCCGCCAACATCTACGCCGAGGCCTACAACCAGGACCCCGAGTTCTACGAGTTCTGGAAGGCGGTCGAAGCCTACCGGATGCTGATGCCGAAGTTCCGCAAGACCCTCACCACCGACGCCGAGTTCTTCAAGTACCTGTACAACCAGGAGGGACAGCTCAGCGGACCGTAGGAGTAGGAGCCCTTCGGGTTACGACGGGGGAGCGCTTGGCGGCCGCCGGCCAATGAACCCTCTCCCCCTGTCACGGCTGGCGGCGGCGATCGGGCCGGACACGGTGCGCGGCGGTGCGGACCGCGCCGTCACTCAGATCTGCTACGACAGCCGTCGCGCAGAGCCGGGTGCGCTGTTCGTGGCGCAGCCCGGCGTCCACGTGGACGGGCACCGGTTCATCGACGCCGCCGTGGCAGCCGGCAGCGTGGCCGTGGTGCACAGCCGCGAGTTGAGCCGTTACGCACCGGGCGTCACCTACCTGCGGGTGAGCGACCCGGCCGCCGCCCTGTCGCGTGCCGCGGCCTGCTTCTACCGCCACCCGTCGCGGGAGTTGACCGTGGTCGGGGTCACCGGCACCAACGGCAAGAGCACCACCGCATGGTGGATCTATCATCTGCTGCGCCACCTGCAGGTCCCCGTGGGGCTGATCTCCACGGTGGGCTGCGACTACGGTGCCGGTCTCGGCGCCAATCCCGAGCACGTGACGACTCCGTTGGCGGTCGAAACCCATGCCGCGCTACGCACCATGGTCGATGCCGGGCTGCAGGCGGCGGTGGTGGAGGCTTCCTCCTGGGGCCTGGCAGCCGGCAGCCAGCGGCTGGCGGACGTGTGCTTCGATGTCGGGGTGATCACCAACTTCAGCCACGACCATCTGGAGTTGCACGGCAGCGAGGCGGCCTACCTGGACGCAAAGCTCAACCTGTTCCGCGGATTGCGCGGTCGCCACGCCTTCGCAGTGGCGCCGCCGCAACTCGCTGAGCAGGTACGCGCCGTGGGCGCGATCCCGGTGCACGTATACGGCGGCGACCCGGATGCGCAGGACGCCGGGGCAGCCGCGGCCGGGGCCCACGAGCCGCACAGCGGCGGGCTGCCGCGCGGCGGCCTGCACTTCGTGCTGCACCTGAGCGGCGCCACGGCGCCTTGCACCCTAACGGCACCCGGTCCGTTCAATCTGGCCAACTGCCTGTCGGCGGTCTCGGTGGTGGCGCGCTGGCGCGGCCTGGGTGCCGCCGACCTGGTGGCGCCGATCGCGGCCTTGCGCCTGCCCCCCGGACACATGGAGGAGGTCGACTGCGGACAACCCTTCCGGGTGGTGGTCGACTATGCCCATACCCCGGAGGCGTTTCGCGTCGCGCTTTCCTATCTGGCGGGCCACGCCCGGCGCGCCGGGGGACGCTTGATCGCCGTGTTCGGCTCCGCCGGGGAACGCGACGTGGACAAGCGCCCGCAGCAGGGTCGCATCGCCTGCCAATATGCCGACCTGGTAGTGCTGACCGATGAGGACTGCCGGGGTGAGGACCCGTTGGCGATCCTGCAGCAGATAGCGGCGGGATGCAGCGGCCGTACCGTGGGCGTCGACCTGGTGCTGGAGGTGGAGCGGGAAGCGGCGATCACCTACGCCGTCGCCGCCGCGCGCCCACGCGACGTGGTGGTGCTGCTCGGCAAGGGACACGAGGCCAGCATCATTGGCCCCGGTGGGCCGCGGCCGTGGGATGAGCGAGCCGCCGCGGTAGCTGCGTTGCGCGACGCCGGCCACGGCTGAGGCCGGCGCCGCCCCCCGCTGACGTATGCGACGCCATCTCGCGCTGTGGTGCCTGGCGGGACTGCTCGGGAGTGTTCCGCTGCCGGCCCAGCAGCGCCCGGCCATTGCGGTGGACGCAACCAGTTCGCTGCCAGCGTTACCTGGCGGCCAGTTCGCCGCCAGCGTCGCCTGGCTGCTCGGAGAGTGGTACGGACGGTACGTGATCGGACATCCGGCGGTCGATTCCGCGGAGCGCCCGCCGTGGCGGCTGCGACTTGCCGTTGCCGCGGGAGCCCATGGCGTGAATTTGCACAGCGAGCTGGTCGCTCCGGACGGGAGCGCAACAACGCGCAGCGCCTGGCTGCCGCCGGGCTCGCTCGGCGCCCTCACCGCAACGGCAGCGGCCGACGGCTTCTGGCTATGGGCGCAAGCGCGGCGATTCCCCCACCTCGCGGCGCTGGCGCCGGCACCGGCGCGTGCCGCGCTGCTGCCCGCGCAAGCCGTGAGCCGGCTCGGCCGGCAGCCACCTGCGGCAGCCGCGGCGCGCGTTGCCGCGGGCGCCTCCGGCGGCATCCTGATGCTGCTGCCCGACGGTCCGCTGGCTCTGGGAAGCAGGTTCGAGATCACGCCGGACACCGTGCTGTGGCTCAGCTGGCGGGAACACGCGCCGCCCGGACCGTGGCGCGGACTCTACCCGCTGGCCGACGGCCGGGTCGTGCTGCAGCCGGCGGCGGGGCCTCCCCTGCTCGTGGATCCCTACCTGGAGGGAAGCAACGCCGCCGACCGCGGGCCCGAAACCGCGACCGCAGCACTGCTCACGGTCACGCCCAGCGGCGCGCAGGTGTTGCATCGTCCGGGGCTCCTGGAGGTGCTGCAGCCGGCGGGCAGCGGCAGCACTGCGACCACCCTGGAGGTGCCCGTCGGCAGCATCGCCGCCACCGCCGTTACCGGCGACCGGCGCGGCGCGGTTTGGGCGTTCGATCCCCGTGAGCGCCGCATTCGCGTGTTCGCCCCCGGTACCGGCGACCGGTCCGAGCTGCGCCAGCTCTACGCGGTTACTCCACTGCTGCCGTGGGAGGAGCTCTCCGCCTTGCAGACGATCGCCCTGACCGCCGACGGCCACCTGCTGCTCGGGTCCCGGCGGGGAATCTGGAAGCTCGATTACCGCGGGCTGCCGCTGTGGTCCCTGGGCGTGCTGGGCACGCGACCGCGACAGCGGTTGCCGCAGGCGTTCACCGTAGTGCCCCTGGCGGATGCGACGGCGTTCCTGCTGCTCGACCGTTCCACCGGCGTGCTGCATCGCTTCGTGGAGCAGCCGCAGCAAGAGTCAGGAACCGGGCAGACTCCACTGCTGTTGCGTCCGGACAGCTCCCCCTCGCCACCGGGAGCGCTTCCCAGAGCCTTGACCGGCAGCGCTCTGCGCGCCGCCGAGCAGGCCTGGCAGCGGCACTACCCCGAGGCCGCCCTCCGGCTGCTCGCCGCGGCGCGCCGCCACCTGAGCCGCTGGCGGGCCGCCGACCCGCTGGCGCGGGACGCCGACCGGCATGCCGCCGCCATCGAGGCGCTGGGCGAGTCGGTGGAGCGGGGTCTCTACGGAGAGCCCCTCTTCGCCCTGCAGGTCGCGCCGGACACGTATCACCCGGCGCTGCAATCCCACTACCTGGAACATCCGTTCCGCCTCTCCCTGCACAACCGCAGCGATCGCCCGGTCCAGCCGGTGGTGGAGGTGGGCGTGGCCGGAACCACGCGCTCCGCCAGGCTGCACGCGCCAACCATCGCGGCTGGCGCCACGACCACGCTCCCGGCGCCGCTCCATGCGCCTGCCACGCACGGCGCCACCGACCTGGCGCGCGAGGTGTCGCTGTGGCTGCGTGCCGCTCCCGTCGAGGGGGCTCCGGCGGTGCTGGCGCACACGCCGCTCGTGCTGGAGGCGCGGCGCTGCGTCCCGGAAGGTGCGCCTCGGGCCAGTGCCGCCCACGCCGCGTTCCTGGGTTGGCACGCGGCTGCCGCGGACGCCACGCTGACCACCCTGGCGGCCATGCCGCTGGCGACCCACGAGCTGGTGGACGCGCTGGCCCGGCTCGCGGAAGTACACGCTGCCGGAGCGCCATGCAGCCTGCAGCCCGTGGCCCACACGCTGGCTTCCGGATCCGGAACCGCCACCGACTGGACGCTGGCACTGGCGGCGCTGCTCGCCCGCCGCGGCGACCCGGCGCTGCTTCTGCTCAGCGCCGAGCATCCGGCCATGATACTGATGCGGCCGGGCGGGCCGGCCGGCTCGCATCCTGCGGCCGGTGAGGCTCTGGACGAGGCTGCGCGCCGACTGCTCGACACCGCGCCGGCCGGGGCGATGCTTCACTCCGGAGCGGAACCGGTCTGGGCGCTGTTGCCGTTACCCGGCGCGGCAGGCTCCGGCAGCGGATCTGCGTGGCGCAGCGCGGGGGCCCGGCGTGCTGCCGCGGTGCTGCAACCGGGGGCCGGTGCCTGGAGACTGATGCCGGTATCCGGTGTCCGCGGGCCCCGCGCCGGCGACCTCACCGGGGGGTGGCCAGCCGTGCTCCCGCTCGGCGCCGGAGCTCCGGTGGCGGCCGACGCCAGGTATCAGAATCGAAGGTGACCTCGCACACACCCGTCACGGGCGCAATGGCAGCTTGAGCCGAAGTGCGTCCACGGCATAGCCGGCGCGCTGCAACAGCTCCTGTGCGCCCATGGTCGCGGCATCCAGTTCCACGCGCAGCGCGCCGACGCCGTGGTCTCGCGCCAGTTGCCCGAGTACCGCCAACAGTCGTCCGGCTAGACCGATGCCGCGGTAGGAGGAGAGCACCGCGAGCTGGACCAGCTCCCACTCTCCGGAGCGCGCGCCCGGCTGGTGCGGAAGCGCCGGTTCGCGTTCGCGCGCCCACGCCAGCCCCACCACCTCATCTTCCGGCGTCCGCGCCACCACGACATGCGACCCCGGCGTGTCCAGGGTGCGCAGCCGCTGCTTGATGCAGGTCGCCAACTCGGACGCCGGCACCTTACCCAGTTCCAGCAGTGCCTCGCGGTCCACGTAACCGGCCCCGGCAAGCTGGTGCGGCAACGCCGCGGCGACTACGAAATCGGAGACGGTGAGGTCCTCGGTTTCCTCCGGCTCGGGGCCCAGACGCTCCAGGCCGGCCGCTTCCCGTTCCTGGTTGTACCACTCGGCGACGACGCGGCGCATCTCGCGCTCCTTGAAGCGGTACCAACTGCGCTCCAGGTCGCGACTCTGCTTCAACGCATTCTTGAAGTTCCGGAACACGCCCCTGCCGGCGGACAGCGCGTCGCGCAACTGCTCCCGGTAGAAGCGGTTCGGTACCGTGGCCACAAACCCCTCCATGAGGTGGAAGCCGTCCGCGGGCTTCCAGCGCGGCGCCGGGACGTACTCGTCGCCTCGCTCGCGTCGCTCGTCGGTCACCACCTGGCCGGTGACGCGGTGGACGAAGGAGCGCGAGCCCTGGTCTTCCATCGCGAAGATTATCTGGTCGTATACCTCCGGCGACAGCTCGAAGCGCATCATTATGAAGGTACGGGACCGGCCGGGGCAGCGACAAGCTCGGTTCGGATCGGATGACTTGGTTGCGGTTCCGTGACTCCGTTACGCAGGACTCTCGCCCAGACCAGTTCGTTGCTCCCGCGATGACGCCGGTTGCGAGCCACCTTCGCGTAGCGTTCTTCTTGGCAAGTTCACGTCGCAGTCTCACCCCCCTGACTTCACCGTCGAACCTCGGTGGAGTGAAGTGGCAGCGTCTACGAAGAGCCGCATGCCTCCATACCGGCCTGGGATCTGCTGGCTGACGGGTGGATGGTGCGTCCCGATCAGGTGCCGCCGGCGTCCGCGATCAGCTCCGCAACCGCGCGCTTGAAGGCGCGGCCGCGCTCGAACTCGTGGGCGAACATGCCGAAGGAAGTGGCCCCCGGTGAGAACAGCACCGTGCCGCCGTCCGGGGTCGCCGCGACCGCGTCCCGCAGCGCCGCGTCGAGTCGGCTGAAGGGACCGTGCACGGCTGCCGCCCCGGCCGCCACCGCGGCGCCAAGCTTGGCGGTGGCGGTGCCCGCCAGCAGCACCACCGCCGTCACCGGCTCCAGCGCCGCCGCCAACACGCTGAATTCGAGCTCCTTGTCGTTGCCGCCGGCGATCAGCGTCACCGGGGGTGGCACCGAGGCGACGGCGGCCGCCGTGGCGTGCGGCATGGTGGCCGCGGAGTCGTTCACGAAGCGTATGCCGCGCCAGTGCGCGACCGTCTCCAGACGGTGCTCGAGGCCGCCGAAGCCGGCCAGTGAACGCGCAATGCGCGGCGCTTGACCGCAGCCGACGAACGCCGCCACGCCGAGGGCGGCGGCCGCCAGGTTGATCAGGTTGTGGCGTCCCGGAAGCTTGCGCTGCGTCACCAGCGGTTGCCGCTCGCGGGCACCGAGCTGCAGCCACGCCCCGGTGCCGGCGAGCACCGCACCGCTCTGCTCCGCGGGCAGCGACCCCTCCGCGACGTGC
Source organism: Spirochaetia bacterium (assembly GCA_965203905.1). Classification (GTDB taxonomy): domain Bacteria; phylum Spirochaetota; class Spirochaetia; order SZUA-6; family Bin103; genus Bin103. The sequence continues at coordinate 2,498,260 of CBDBDQ010000005.1, forward strand.
CACTGCCGCGCCGCCAGCGGCTGCTCGATCCAGCGCGTGGTGCCGATGCCCAGGACGGCGTAGTCGGCGTCGCTCTGTCCCGCGAACAGCCGCAGCTTGTCCCGCGCATAGGCCCGCAGCGACGGGTAGCGATCCTGGTGATCGGGCAGGATATTGGTCAACAGCGCCACGCGCGGCCGCAGCAGTGCCGGGTCGGGCAGGTCGCCGAGCTGCCAGGAGGAGAGCTCCAGCACCACCGGGGTGTGCGCGGGAAGGGCCGCAGCAAAGGAGAGCGGCGAGGTGGTGATGTTGCCGCCCAGACGTGCGGCCGGGTGCCACTGCCGCAGGCCGTGGTGCAGGGCGGCGGCGGTAGTGGACTTGCCCTTGCTGCCGGTTACGGCGAGAACCGGGATGGCCGGGTACAGGCGGCGGAACAGGGAGATGTCGGTCTCGATCGGGGTCCCGGCGTTGCGTGCCGCGTGCAGGAACGGCGAGTCGGCCGGCACCGCCGGGTTCTTGATCACCAGGTCGGTGTCGGTAAAGTCCGCCGTACGGTGGCTGCCGAGCACCACGCGCACCGAGTCGTCGAGCTGCTCAAGAGAGGTCTGCAGGGCCGCGCGCGGGCGCAGGTCGGTGACCGTCACCCGTGCGCCGTGGCGCACCAGGAACTGCGCCGCCGCCAGCCCGCCGCCGTGGACCCCCAGTCCCATCACGGTGGCGCGCATGCCGCGCAACTCGGCCGCCGTCCCAAGGGGAGCAGTCATGGTGGGGCCCCTACCGTTCCGGCTCCTCGAGCTCCTGGAACTGGAAGATCACCCAGTCACCCTTGTCCTGGCGCAGGAACACGCGCTCGCTGGTGGGCTGCCCGCGCTGCAGCGTACCGCGTGCCCCGGCACCGTCCTCGCCGCCCGGCCGCCACATCGAATAGCTGACGCGGAACACCGGCTGCGGGGCTCCCTGCTCGGCGACGATCTCCAGGTCGGACGCGCCGTACAGCCCCACCCCGGCGGGCAGATCGGGCTTGCCGGCCGCCACCCACTCGGTGGCACTGACGATATTGCTGCGGCCCTCGTAGCCCTGGGTCACGCGGCTGATCACGAACAGGTTGACCGCCTCGTTGATCAGTCCCTTGCCGGCGTCACCGATGACGGCGTCTTCCATCGTCGTATGATCCAGCTGGCCCATGCTGGTGTAGAAGGTCTCCACCACCTGCCGGGGCGAGAATCCCCTGGTCGAGCGCGGCTTGAACTGGTTGGCGACGATGGAGCCGAGGATCCCGCCCACCGCCGCCGCGATTACGGCAACCACGACGATGGTGCGCAGGTTGCGCTGCAGAAAGACGCGGCGGCGAAAGGTCTGCTCGTACTTCGTCTCCAGCTCCCGCGCCTGCTCCCGCAGCGCGCCGGCGGCGGTCGCGTCCACCGGCTGCGGTTCCGGCTCGTGGGTCACGCGTTCCAGGGTGGCCACCCACTCGTCCAGCGCCGGGCGCGGCTGCTGGCGCTCGGGCCGCAACGCACGTTCCATGAGCCGCGAGAATTCGGGGTCGGTCCCGGGCACGCGCAGCCGTGCCGGTACTACGTCGAGCCGGCGCATCTGGTTGCGCAGATCGTCCTCCCGCGCCGCCGGGAACGGGTAGACACCGGTAACGGCACGATAGCTGAGGATCGCCAGGGTCACGCCGAGCCGCTCGGCGGCGGCCAGATCGGGATGATTGAGCCGCGCGGCGGCCGCCAGCATGGCCGCGGGCGAATGGGTCTCGGTAAGCTGCTTGACCACCGCGGGAGGGAAGATGAGCACCCCGCCGTCGGCCAGGAGGTAGACGCCGTTGAGTTGCAGCGGCTGGTCGAACCCGTGCTCCCGCACCAGCAGGTGCAGCGCGGCCGCCACCCGCGCCACCGCCGCCAGGGCCCCGGCACCGGGCCGTTCCAGGACCGCCGCCAGCAGCTCCCCGTCGACGCGCGGTCCGGTCACCAGCAGGTGGTCGCCGTGGCGCAGGTAGCCGCTGAAGCGCCAGTCTCCCACCTCGGTGCCGCGTACGATCCAGCCGCGCGCCTCCTGCAGCGCGCTGCGCTTGGCCAGGGAACTCAGCTTGTCGGAGGCCGGAAACCCCAGCAGCCGCTGGCCGCGATCCTCCACCTGCAGTGGGTTGAGCTCGTTGAGAGATTGATCCTCCATGGGCAGCCTTGCCGGATGCATTGATTATCGCAGTGCGGGACCCATGTTGACAATGGAACAATGGAAGACGCGGCGTGCGTCCGACGGTGCCGCGCAACGGCGGGTCCCATCCGGCCACCTCACCCCCGCTGCGCCAGCAGGCGTTGAATCCGCGCCTGGTCGAGCCGCACGAACAGATTGCGCGCGCGGGTGGGAATGACGCGTCCGGGGGCCGAGCCGGCGGCTGCACGGTCGCCGCTGCGCGGTCGCCGCAGGTACTTCACCTGGGTGTAGTACACGTCCGCCTGTCCGGCGCCGCGTGCCTTGCTGAAGTACAGGGCGAGGTTGGCCGCGTCGAGGAGCGTTTCCAGCGGCACCGACTTGGCCTGCAGATGACGCACGAACACGTGTGCCCCGGGATAGTCGCGGCAATGCAGCCAGTAGTCGTTGCCGCGTGCGGCCCGCAGCGTGGCGTCGTTCTGGCGCGCGCTACGCCCCACCAGCAGGGTGAACGAGCCACTGGTCAGCGTCAGCACGCCGCCGTTGCGGCTTGCGGCGGCAGGCGCGGGGGCGGGCGAGCCGGGTGCGCCCGCCTTGCGCTGGCTCCCGGCCGCGTGCGGCGCCGCCGGGCCGGGCTCGGCGCTGGGGCCGGCTCCGGCCGCCGCACCTGCCTGCAGCCGCGCCAGCTCCTGCTGCGCCTGCTGCAGCCGGCGCTCTACGGCCTGCTGCCGCCGCCGGGCCCGTTTGGCGCGTTCGAAGTAAGCTGCCGCATTCTCGGCCGGTGACAGGTTGGGGTCCAGCACAATGCGCACCTCGGCGCCGCTCTGATAGTCCTCGACCGCCACGCAGTCGGCCCGCGGTTCGATCCGTGTCAGGTTGGCCAGCAACAGGTTGCCCAGGCGCTGCAATCGCTCCGCGTCCGCCGCGGCGCGGCGCTCCCGCTGCAGATGCTGCACGAGGCGCCGCGTGCGCCGTTCCGCTGCCGCGCGCTCGCGGGCTGCCAGCCGCTCCCCGCTGGCGGCGCGCTCCTGCTCCTCCAGCGCGGCGAAGTGACTCTCCACGCGTTCGTTGTAGGTGAGTTCCGTGCTCCCGAAGATCCGCGGTGCCGCCACCCGGCGCCGGTCATCCGCCCGCGGCTGCCGGCGCGCCAGCAGCTGCTGCAGGTCACGTTCGGGATGGTAGTCGCCGCCACTGACCTCGCCGCGCCGGGGGCGTCGGAACAGGGCATCGAGGATGCGGCCGCGGGGATCGGTGACGATGCAGTTCGCGGCATTCGCCCACAGCCGCATCCAGACCAGCAGTTCGCCCCCGCCGCAGGTCACCGCCAGCTTGATGATGCGTTCGGCTCCGAGCTGGCCGGCGGCGGCGACGCGGCCGCCACGCACGTGGGCGCGCATGAAGCTGACGAATCTGGGTGCCGCGCCGAGCTGGCGCGGCCGCTGCGCCACGCGGTGCAGCCGGGTATGGCGGGCGCCGAACGAGACCAGCAGCCAGTAGCGCCGGTGCCGCGGCTGGTACAGCTCGAACACCAACTCGTGATGGGCCGGCTGGCGCACGTCCCGGACGAAGCTGCCGGCGAGCTCAAGCTCTGCCAACACGGCGTCGATCTCACGCCAGTTCAGACCGGAGCTCACCGCCGCACGGCCGCCTGGGCCGGCCGCGCCGCCGGCGCCCGCTCAGGGTGCCGCGACCGCGTCCAGGAAGCAGCGTTCATCGGCCTCACTGAAAAAGATCAGGTGCACCCGGCGTGGCGTCCGGTGGGCGCCGAGGAACTCCTTGATCACTTCGTACGCCGCCTGTGCGGCCAGGGCGGGAGGGTAGCCGAACACGCCGGTGGAGATGGCCGGAAACGCCACCTCGGTCACCCGGTGCTCGGCCCCCAGCAGCAGGCTGTTGCGGTACGCGGCACGCAGCAGCTCCGGTTCGCCGCGGTCGCCACCGTGCCACACCGGACCCACGGTGTGGATCACGTGGTCGGCGGGCAGGAGCCCGCCGTCGGTCATCACCGCCGCGCCGGTCGGCAGCCCCTGCGGGTAGCGGGAGCGGCGAATCTCGCGGCACTGCTCCAGGATCCGCGGGCCGCCGCGGCGATGTATGGCGCCGTCCACTCCACCGCCGCCGAGCAGCGAGCTGTTGGCGGCGTTGACGATGGCGCACGGCGCCGTCCCGCGAAACTCGGTGATGTCGCCGCGCGCCACCACCAGGCGCCCATCCGCAAACGTGCTCATGGCTCGACAGTGTGACACGACCGCGGCATCCGCGCATCCGGCCAGCGGGTGATGCCCGTGGTCGACGCGTGAACGGAGCGTCCGAAAGGTAAACGAATGTAAAGAACGAACCACGACCCGCGCCCACTGTCGCGGGTTGCGCCGGGCTGAAGGATGGCACTGATCTTGCTTCGTGCCTGCATGCTGTCTTTCGCCGGACTCGCCCGACGCGCGGACCAGGACGGTCCGCTGCGACGCACCGCGACCCTGGTGGCGGTCGCCGGACTCCTGTTCGGCTGGCCGCCGGTCGCCGCCGGCCAAGCGCCGCTGACCGCCCCGGCCGTGACCACGCGCGTTGCGGTCGACGGTGACGGTGTGGCCCTGCAGGCGCGGCTGCTGCAGCAGGCCGAGTGGGGTCGGGGACTCGCCGTGCTGACTGCCGGTGATGCCCCCGACGCGCCGTTGGCGGTGGTGCTGGGGTTGGAGACCGGGGGCGCGGTCGCGGGACCGGTTGCCGCCACCGGTGCCTGGCGCGAGCTGGCCGCCGTGCACGGCCACGACGCCGGCAGCAGCGTATTTCATGAAGCGACCGGACTGCGCCTGCGCAGCGGCCTCGAACCGGGCACGCAGCGCGGCGTACAACTGCGGCCGACGCCGGGATTCGCGGTTGCCGGATTCCACCGCCTCGGCGCCGCCGGCACGGCCCGCCAGCCGCCGACCATCGGGCTGGTGGCTTCCCCCGCTTCCGGATCGCCGCTGCAGGCGGAGGCGTATGCAGCGTTGCGCACGGAGGCGGCGCCGGAACGGCCGCCGGCCTGGGTGCTGGAGGCGGCGCCGTTTCCCGGCGGGGTCCTGGCACTGGCGGGAGTCCGGCTCGGGCTGAGCGGCCCCGGTGCGGGCCTGTGGGCAGGTGCCAATGTGTCGGCGGGCCCGCGCGTGCCGGCGGGCGGGTACGCGCGGGTGGCGGCCCGTGGTGACCTGGGGCTGGGGGAACTGAGGGCCGTGATCACGGTGGCCGGGCGCGGTTATCGCGACCTGACCGGTGCCGCCGCCGCCGCGCCGCTGGCCTGGGCATTGCAGTTCCGCGGTGCCGCGGGCACGGCCGCATGGAAGCTCAGGTACCGGGTGGACGCACGCGGCGAGGAGCTGACGCCGGCGTGGCCCGCGCCGCTTCGCGAGGAGCCGCCGCCGCGTGAGCTGGCACTTGCCGTTACGCCGGTGCTGTCGCTGGGCGAATGGACGCTCAGTGCGACCGGTCGGGTCGAGGTCGCTGCCACGGACCCGGCCTTCTCCGCCGCTGCCCGGCTGGCGGGCAAACCGGGCAGCCTGGCGGTGACCTGGCGCGGCGGCAGCCGCGGCCGCCTGCGGGTGCGCGGCGCCGTGACTGCTGCCGCCGTGACCGCGGAGGCCGCGCTGACCGCTGCCGGCGGCACGGTCAGCGCCGAACTGGGCCTCGGGCTGCGAACGTCCGAGTTTACCCTGCGGGCGGACCTTCGCAAGCTGGGCCTGGCGCCGCCGGTGGGGCCCGCTGCCAGCATCACGTTCACGGCTCCCGGCTGACCCGCTCCGGTCGAGTTCCGCGTTGAAGTCGGGCCGGGCGGCGGTGTAGGGTGCGGGCGGAAATCCGGCATGCCTACCCTGCGAATCTTCAACACCCTCGGCCGCGAGGTGCAGGAATTCGTGCCCCGTACGGAGGGCACCGTGCGGCTTTACTCGTGCGGTCCCACGGTCTACGACTATGCCACGATCGGCAACTTCCGCACCTTCATCTTCGTCGACGTGCTGCGCCGTACGCTGTCTGCCCTCGGCTACGAGGTGCGCCACATGATGAACATCACCGACGTCGGGCACCTCGCCAGCGACGCCGACGAGGGCGAGGACAAGATGGTGGCCGGCGCGCGCCGCGAGGGCACCACGGTATGGGAGACCGCGGCGTTCTACACCGAGCGGTTCTTCGCCGATGGCACCGCCCTCAACCTGCTCCGTCCGCACGTGGTGGCCAAGGCCACCGACCACATCCCCGACATGATCGCGCTGATCCGGCGTCTGGAGGAGCGCGGATTCACCTACGTGGCCGGCGGCAACGTGTTCTTCGACGTGGCCCGGTTTGCTCGCTACGGCGAGTTGGCGCTGCTTGACCGCCAGATGCTGCAGGCCGGAGCTCGTATCAGCGTGGACCAGTCGAAGCGCAATCCCGAGGACTTCGGCCTCTGGTTCACCCGGTCGAAGTTCGAGAATCAGGCGATGATCTGGGACTCGCCCTGGGGGCGCGGCTATCCGGGCTGGCACATCGAGTGCAGCGCCATGGCGATGCGCTATCTGCAGCAGCAATTCGACATCCACTGCGGTGGCATCGACCTGATACCGGTGCACCACACCAACGAGATCGCCCAGGCCGAGGCGGCCCTGGGGATCGAGCCGCAATCCGCCGAGCGTTGGGTCAACTACTGGTGTCACGGCGAGTTCCTGATGGTGAACGGGGCCAAGATGTCCAAGTCGAAGGGCAACTGGGTGACCATCGGTCAGCTCCAGGAGCAGGGCTACGACGCCCTGGATTTCCGCTTCTTCGTACTCGGCGCCCATTACCGCGCGCATCAGAACTTCACCCTGCGGGCACTGGCCGCGGCACGGAGCGCCAGGCTGGGTCTGATCGCCCGCGTCGCGGAGCTGGCGCGGCGGGCAGGCTGCGACCTCCGTGCACTGGAACCCGCCGACGCCTGCCATCCGGCGGTGCGCGAGGCGCTGGGCCATGCGGCCACCGATCTGGCCATGCCGCGCGTATTGGCGAGCCTGTGGCAACTGGTCAAGGGTGACGAGGGCGATCCGGAGCAGTCGTTGCGGGCGGTGGCGGCGATCGACGGAATTCTGGGCCTGCGGCTGTTGCCGACGGCGGCGGCCTCCGGGAGTGCCGATGACGCCGATCCCGCAGTCGATGCCCTGGTGCGGGAGCGGGAGGCGGCACGCCGGCGCCGCGATTACGACCGCGCCGACGTGATCCGTGCGGAGCTGGCGCAGCGCGGAATCGAGTTGCGGGACACCCCGAGCGGCACGGTATGGAAGCGCTCCGGCGGCGCGGAGTAGGCCGGGTGCGGTGGAGAATATGTGTGGCGGGTCTGTAACCTATGCCCGCTAGAGTTGTTTTTCTATGCGGCGACCGGAATGCCGGCCACAGCGACGGGATGGGGACGGGATGAGGGAGTACGATTTCGATCGTGTCTATCAGGAGCTGTTCCCGACCGTGTTTCGCGTGGCGTTTCGGATCGCCGGCGATCGTGGTTTAGCTGAGGATCTCGCCCACGAGGCGTTTCTGCGACTGATCAGGAGGGAAACGCCGTTGCCCGACATTGACCAGACCAGGTACTGGCTGTTGCGGGTGGTTCGGAACTTGTCGCTCAACCACGAAAAACGTCGCCAACGGGAACGCCGCGCAGTGGGCCGTCTCGAGGGTGACACCGAAACCTTTGCGTTGCCCGCCGACGCCGCCCTGATGAAGGCGGCTACGCGGGACGCGGTTCAGGAGGCACTGAACGCACTTCCGCACAACATGCGCACCGCGCTGGTCCTGCGGGAGTTCGTCGGCATGAGCTACCGAGAAATAAGCTCGGTGCTGGGGATCAGCGAAAGCAACGTCAAGGTGCGGCTGCATCGCGCTCGCCAGCAACTCGCCAAACGGCTGTCCCCCGGGGTGCCTCATGTGCCCTGAGCGCGCACTGCTGTCGCCGTACGTCGACGGTGAACTGGATCTGCGCAAGGCGCAGCGGGTCGAGGCGCACGTAGCCGGATGCGACAGCTGTCGCCTGCGCCTGCGCGCCTACCAGCGGGTGAGCCACGCTCTTCTGGAGAGCCACGAGCCGGACGTACACGCCGCCGGGGACCGCGTATGGCGGCGTCTGGACCTGGCCCTGCAGGCGGCCCGTCGCCAGGCGTCGTTCTGGACCCGAGGGATACGCGTCACCGCACCGGTTGCGGTGGCGGCCATGGTGGGTGTCACGCTGTTGATCACCAGCGTGGCGCTCTGGGCACGCATCAGCGATACCCGCAGCGGGCTGGCGAACCTCGACGCCGCGGGAGTGTCCCGTGCCAGCGCTCCGGCCGAGATCGAGCCGTGGCCGACGCAGGGTGCGATCGTCATTCAGTTGCCGGCCGAGTCGCAGTTTCTCCAGCTCGGCACCCCGGCGATCCTGCGGGAAGCGGAGCTGGCGCAGGTCGCCGGGCTGGAGTTGGCACCGGGAGACGCAGAGTCGCGATGAGTCGGCACGGTCACTCCGTGACACGGAAGGCGATGAAATCCGATGCACTGACATCGTCTGCTGGCCGACATTTTCGGGTCAGTGCTCTCCCGACACCCGCGGCTGTAGTCCTCCGCCTGCCGGTTACGGTACTGGCGGCGGTGACCCTGGTGGCGGTCGCGATAGCCGGCGCTGAATCGCAGCCTCCAGGCAGCATCGAGGACGCACTGCGCTCGGCGTTGGATGACAAACTGGAAATCAAGATCGGACTGTCGCTGACGCAAGCCGATCAGTACACCACCTGGAACACGCAGCAGTCCGAACTCACCATCTCCGGCCGTTCCGTGAACGTGGAGGTGACCGGCAGCAACATCCGCATTCACGCCGTGTTCACCCCCTACCTTGACGACGCCGGCGATCTCGAACTGGTGGCTCAGGGGCAGGTGTGGCTGGACGATGGCCCCGCGGCGCCGGCCCGGTACGTTGCCACGTATCGTAGCGTGCCCCTCTCGTTGGGCGAAAAACTGCTCTTCTTCCCGCTTGGCATCTCCGGCGACGTGGTCGATGAGGTGACGCTGAAGCTGGAGGTCGAGATCGTCCGGTACCAGCCCGCTGCCGGCACCAGGATGGCCGGTCGTTAGGAGTCTGTTCGATTGCGACAGACCACTGACGGCGCAGAAGGGCGACGCTCGGGGGGCACAGGCGAATGGTCGGCAGCGCCGAAGCGGGGCGCCGGCGCCGGTTCTCCGGCTCCAGTCTGACCGGCCGTCGCCAACGGCAGCCGCCGCTGACCTCCGCGGCCACCCATGCGCATACCATCGCTGTCACCGCCGGCGCGCGCGCTGGTTCCCATCGTGGCGCTGGTCGTGCTGCTCGCCGTGCTGCTTGCCGGTTCGGCCGGCCGCCGTCCGGTGATCGACGCCGCCGACCCGCGCATCGGCCGGGGCGGCGACCCGCTGATCGTGACCGGCCGCAACTTCGGCGCCGAACGCAACGGGGGATACGTAGAAATCGCCGGCGTGACCCCGCGCAGCAACGCCTATCTGGAGTGGAGCGACAGCCGCATCAGCGTGCGCGTGCCGCGGGAGGTCAGGTCGGGATTCGTGCACGTCGTGGTGGGTGGCAACCGCAGCAACGGCGTCCTGTTCGCCAATCGCGACTTCCTGCCGGCGGTCGTGACCGGACCGGCCGCCGCCGGCCAGCCGCTGATCGCCGCGACCGACAAGTCGCGCGCCGCGGTCGGTGAGCTGGTCGTCATCAGTGGCAAGCACTTCGGTCTGCAGCGCGGCACCTCGGCGGTGCTGTTCACCTGGCTCGCCGGCGACCCGGTGCTTCCCGGCGTCGGAGAGCCCGGCGTCATCGCGGCCGACGAGTACGATCTGGACTACGAGAGCTGGTCGGACACCGAAATCCGGGTGCGCGTGCCCGATGGCGCCGCCACCGGCAACGTCGTGGTGCGCACCGACAAGGGTCTCAGCAATGAGGTGTTCTTCGAGGTCAGCTCCAACGTCGGGAGCAAACGTTATGCCGCGCGCCGAACCTATTCGGTACGGGTAGACTCGTCAGTCGCCAACATTCGCGCGGTGCGCCCCAACGAGCTGTACCTGTGGGTGCCGCGCGTGTGGCAGTCGCCGGCGCAGCGCAACGTGCGCCTGGTGTACCGCGAGCCCGAACCCCTGTACGACAACGTGGCAGGGGTCACGGTCTACCACTTCAGCGACCTGGTCCCCGGTGGGGTATACGACGTCACGCAACACTTCATCTTCGAACGCTACGCCATCGAGACGGTGGTTGCGAGCGGCCGGGTGGCGGAGTACGACACCGCGGCCCGTGCCTACCGCACCTTTACCGCGGCGGACGCGCTGGTTCCCGCGGACCACCAGCAGGTAACCGCGCTGGCGGAGCGCCTCAGCCGCGGCCGGAGCAATCCGTGGCAACGCGCCCGCGCCATCTACGATGGGGTGCTCGCGCGCCTGACCTATCGCGCGCAGGGGGCTTCCGATCCGGCCGCAGCGCTCAGCGAAGGCATCGGCAATGCATACGATTTCGCCCTGCTCTACACCGCTCTGCTGCGCGCTGCCGGTGTCCCCGCCCGCCCCATCGCGGGCTATGTCGTCGAGTCCCCCGAGCGCGTGCATGCCCACTTCTGGGCCGAGTTCTACCTGCATCGCTTCGGCTGGGTGCCGGTCGATCCCGCCCTCGGCGCCGGCGCTCCACTGGTGGGTCTCGAGAACGACCTCGATCCTGCGGAGTTCTACTTCGGCAATCTCGACAATCGCCATCTGGCCCTCTCCAAGGGAGTGCTGGCCACCGGCAAGATCGACCCGGCCGGCAGGACGGTTCGGCGCTCCCACCTCGGCACGCTGCAGCTGCATCACGAGGAGGCGGTGGGCGGGCTCACTTCCTACAGCGCGCGCTGGAATGGAATATCGATCCTGGGCGTGTATTGAAGGTCGATCCGGGCGCCGCATCGCCGCCGCATCGCCGCATCCCGCCGCCTCGACAGGCGCGCGCGGGCGTGGCACGATCTGCCCGCCCATGGCGCATCGGAAACCATCGTCAGGCGGCACCGGCCGGGCATCGAATCCGGACGCCGACCGGTCCACGCAGTGACCGCGCCGGCGCGGTGGTCGACCACCGCTGCAACGTACCGTGATGGAGAGCCGCGGGGCGACGCCATTCGGGCCCTGGCGCTCGACCTCGACGGAACGCTGCTGACCAGCGACAAGAGGGTTTCCGCGGACTCCCGGGCAACGCTGCACGCGCTGCTGGCGCGCAACCTGAAGATCGTGGTGGTCACCGGCAAGGCGCCGCGGCTCAGTGCCCGCTGTCTGGCGCCTCTCGACCTGCCGATGGTGTGCCTCGATGGTGCGGTGCACGTGGCGGCAGGCGTCGAGCGGTGGGTGCCCGCCACCACCATCGCCACCTCGCTGGCCGAGGAGGTGCTGGCGGCCAGCGACGCGCCGTGCTACGTGCTCGCCGCCGGCACCACGTTGGTACGCGGCGCAGTCGAGGAGGCGCAGTTCAGCGACTGGTCCGACCGCGTCTCACCGCTGACCTCGTCGCGGTCGCTGCGGTGCGTCACCCACATGGTGTTCCCACACCGTGACCGCGGGCTGCTGACCAGTCTGGCACGCCGGGTGCAACAGCTCGAGCGGCGGCTCGGTGGCGCCGAACTCGGCATCCACGTTACCGACGAGCCGTTCTTCGGCAACTACAGTCTGTTCATACGTCGTGCCGGCTGCACCAAGCTGCGTGGCATGCAGTCCCTGGCCCGGCGGCTGCGCTTCTCCCTCGGCGAGATCATGTTCATCGGTGACTGGGTGAACGACATCCCGCTGCTGCGCGAGGTGGGGTTCCCGGTGGCCATGCGCCACGCGCCGCCCCCGGTCAGCTCGTGCGCCCGTGCCATGACCCTGTTCGGCAACGACGAGGAAGGCGTAGGTCGTTTCCTGCGGGCCTACTTCGCCATCGTTCCCGGCGCCGGTGTGTCCCGCACGAGAGCAGCGGAAGGGGCGCCGGCGGCCGCGTCACGCGGACGCTGCTGATTTGCCCGGCCCGGAGGAGCTTGCCCGATGACCGCTGCCGGCAGGCGGCGCGGCTCCGGGAAAGGCGCCGACCGGAATCGAACCGGTGTATAAAGGTTTTGCAGACCTCTCCCTTACCACTTGGGTACGGCGCCACGGTTGCCCAGAAGTTAGAAAATGTCATAGGCTTTGTAAAGGTGCAGTACCCTCAAGAGCGCCGGCTGCCCTCCAACGCCGACCTGCAAGATCTGCTGGCCAAGGCGATGACGCGGCTCGAGAACTGGCGTCTCGAGCTGGAGAGGAATCCCAATCCGCGTATGGTGCACGCGCTGCGCAACATCCTCGGTCACATGGAGTCCATTGCCCGCGTCGCCGAAACCAAGGCGGCATTTTCCTACAAGCATCTTTCGCGGCAGATGTCGCTCCTCATCGCCGCGGTAGCCGAACTCAACCTGGCCATCACCGAGGCGCTGGATGATGACGACGTCATCGACGCCCGCGAGGAACAACGCATCAATGCCAGTCTCAAGCGCGTGGTGGAGGCCGCCGTCGAGCTCATCCGCATCGTCCAGCACGGTTTCGTGCTGAGTCGGCGCTTCCTGGACGGTGTCGCTGACGTCCGGCCTGCGGTCGGTGCCGGCTCCAGCGCCGAGGAGAACCGGTGAGCGCGTTGCTGCAACTGCTGGCGCCGGACGGAGACGTCACGCCGGTCCCCGAGTACGCCGGTTACGAAATGACCGACGAGCAGCTCCAGGCGGCCTATCACTACATGGTCAACGCCCGCGCCGCGGACGAGTGGGCGTTCAGCCTCAACCGTCAGGGACGTCTCGGAACCTACCCACCGGCGACCGGCCAGGAGGCCAACGGTGTCGGCGCCATGATGGCGTTGCGTGAGGACGACTGGCTGGTGCCCACCTATCGCGAGCTGGGGGGCCTGCTGGTACGAGGCGTGCCGCTGAAGCAGTTCTACCTCTACTGGCTCGGCAACGAGCATGGCAGCGCCTACGAGCGGGAGCTGTATCACCTCACGCCCATCGTGCTGCCGATCGGTTCGCAGCTCCCCCATGCGGTTGGGCTGGCGTTCGCCGAGCGCTATCAGGGCAGCGACCGCATCGCCATCGCCTTCGTCGGCGAGGGCGGTACTTCGGAAGGAGACTTCCACGAAGCGCTGAACTTCGCCGGGGTGTGGCAGGTGGGGACCATCTTCTTCGTGCAGAACAACCAGTACGCCATCTCGGTACACCGCGATCAGCAGACCGCCAGCGCTTCCATCGCCCAGAAGGCGACCGCCTACGGCTTCGAAGGAGTCCAGGTGGACGGCAACGACGTGACGGCGGTCTACGCGGCCACCGCGGCGGCCGCCGCCAAGGCGCGCTCCGGGGGCGGTCCCACCCTGATAGAGGGCCTGACCTATCGCATCGGGCCGCATACCACCTCGGACGACCCGAGCCGCTATCGTACCGTCGAGGAAGTCGCCAAGTGGAAGAATCGCGACCCTATCGTGCGGCTGCAGAAGCTGTTGCTGCGCAAGCGCCTGATGGACGAGGCGGAGCTGCAGAGCGTGGTCACCGCGGCGCGGGCGCGGGCGCGCAGTGAATTCGACGCCGTGGAGCAGTTCGAACGACCGTCCCTGGAAGACACCTTCCGCTACGTCTACGCCGACATGCCCGAGCTGTTTCAGCGGCAGCTGGCCGAACGCCGCCGGCGTCTGGAGCGGACCGGTACGTGAAGTCGGCAAGTCTCCTCGCCGCCATCAACACCGCATTGGCGGAGGCCTTGGAGGAGGACGACTCGGTGGTCGTCTACGGCGAAGACATAGGGGTCAACGGCGGGGTGTTCCAGGTCACCGCGGGGTTGCAGGAGCGGTTCGGGGTGCGCCGCTGCTTCGATTCGCCGCTGGCGGAGAGCGCCCTGGTCGGCACCGCGGTGGGCATGGCGATGGCCGGGCTCAAGCCGGTGGTGGAGATTCAGTTCAGCGGCTTCGCCTGGCCGGCGTTCAACCAGATCGTGTGCCACGCGGCGCGCACCCGAAATCGCAGCCGCGGCACCCTCACCCTGCCGCTGGTGATCCGCATGCCGTACGGCGGCAACCTCAAGGCCCTGGAGCACCACGTCGAGAGCATGGAGGCCACGTTCGCCCATGTCCCCGGTCTCAAGGTGGTGATCCCCTCCACTCCGCATGACGCCAAGGGGCTGCTTCTGGGGGCGATTCGGGATCCCGACCCGGTGATCTACATGGAGCCCAAGCGCTCCTACCATTCACCCCAGCAGGAGATCCCGGAGTCACCGTACAGCCTGCCGCTGGGCCGGGCGCGGGTGGAACAGCGAGGGGAAGCGGTCACCCTGATCGCCTACGGGGCGATGATGCGCGAGGCTCGTGCTGCCGCCGCCCACCTGCGGGGGCGTGGCGTCGCGGTGGAGCTGATCGATCTGCGTACCATCTATCCGTACGACTGCGATGCAGTGCTGAGTTCGGTGCGGAAGACGGGCCGCGTCGTGGTGGTGCATGAGGGTCCGCGTTCGTTCGGGGTGGCGGCGGAGCTGATCGCGCTGGTCACGGAGGAGTTGTTCATGTATCTGGAGGCGCCGCCACGACGAGTGACCGGCAGCGATGCCGTGATTCCGCTCCCGGCGGCGGAACACTACTACTTCGTCACCGCCGAGCATATCGTGGACGCGGTTCAGGAGACCGTGGAGTTTTAGGCTATGAGTTTCGAGTTCAAGTTCCCGGATATCGGCGAGGGACTCACCGAGGGGAAGATCCTGGAGTTGAAGGTGAGCCCGGGAGCCGCGGTGAGTGCCGGAGACATCCTGGCGATCGTGGAGACCGACAAGGTGGTGGCGGATATCGCATCGCCCAAGAGCGGGGTGGTGGTGAGGTTCGGCGCCGCGGTTGGCGAGCGCATCAGCGTGGGAGCGACGCTGGCCTATATCGACGTGGCCGACGGCACCGCCGCCAGCGACGGCAACGGCTTCGCCGTGGCCGGCGGCCGCCTGGCCGCGGGATCCGAAGAGGCGGACGGCAGCGATGCCAGCCATCAGCATCAGGCGCTGGTCGGGACCCTCGATGCCGCGCCCAGCATCCTGCCGCCGAGCGACGAGACCGACTCCGCCGATCCCGCTGGGGACGATGGCGGAGCCACCCCGGAGCCCGCGGCCGATGGCGAGCGAACCAGCGCGGACCCAGGTGCCGGCGAACCGGAACCTGCCGCCGCGGCGCCCACCGACGAGCCGCTGGTCACGCCGGCGGCTCGCCGCCGGGCACGTGACCTGAACCTCGACCTGCAGCAGGTGCGGCCGAGCCGGGAGGGAAGCCGTATCCTGCGCAGCGACGTGGAGCGCGCGGCCGACGACCGTGAGGTGGTTGCGCAGTCCCGGTCCGGTACCGTGCAGCCGCCGGTCTCGCAGACCGGCTCCGACTTCGCCTTCCCGCTGATCGACGATCCGCTGGTCACTCCCGCGCACCTGCCGCTCGGTCAGACGGTGGAGCTCACCATCCTGCGCAAGACCATCGCCCATACCATGGAGACCAGCCGCAAGATTCCCACGGCCACCATCTTCGACGTGGGCGTGGTCGAGGACCTGGTGGAACTGCGTGCCAAGGTGAACGCCGGGCGCGATGTACGGGTGAGCTTCCAACCCTTCTTCATGAAGGCGCTGGCCACCGCGCTGCGCCGGTATCCGGTGCTCAATGCCCACTTCAACCCGGTTTCGGAGGAGCTCACGGTGTTCAAGGACATCAACATCGGGGTGGCGGTGAACACCGAGGCCGGGCTGATGGTACCGGTGATCCACAACGTGGAGAACAAGACCATTCGTCAGATCGACACTGCGATGAAGGACATGGTGGAACGTGCCAAGGGGCGCCAGATCAGGATCGAGGATCTGCGCGGCGGCACCTTCAGCCTGACCAACTTCGGTCCCTTCGGAGGCTTGTACGCGTCTCCCATGATCTATCCGCCGCAAGTGGCGATCATCGGTGCGGGACGCATCCACCAGGCGCCGATGGTGGTCGACGGCGCGGTACGGCCGGCGTGGGTGTTGCCGGTCTCGTTGGCCTTCGACCACCGCGTCGTGGATGGCGTTCCGGCCGCGGAGTTCTCCGCCTACTTCCTGGAACTGCTGCGCATCCCACAGGAACTGTTCGTGTCCATGTGACGGCAGTCGGAAGGGAGTTCCGCCACCCGCAACGGTGGCCGCGGCGGCGGCCACCGCTGGTCTCGCCATGGCCGGAGGCGCCGCAGTACCACCTGTCGCGGACCGCATCGACCATGGACGATGCCCGTCTGCTGGTGCGCTGCGCACCCGTCTCCGGTGCCCTGATCACGGCCGATTACCAGACCCGCGGCCGTGGCCGCACCCCGCAACGGCGCTGGGTGAGTGCGCCGGGCCGCAACCTGCTGTTCAATCTGCTGCTGCACGCGGCCGCCGTGGGCGACGTACCGCAACGGCTCCCACTGCTGTGCGGCCTGGCGGTCGCCCGCGCCGTGGAAGCGAGCAGCGGCGTGCCCTGTCAGGTCAAGTGGCCCAACGACGTGCTGATGCACGACTGCAAGGTTGCCGGGTGCCTCTGCGAGCGGCTGGGCGACTGGTACAGCGTCGGCGCGGGGGTGACCTGCAACCAGCGAGCCGGTCTGCCGCCGGGCACTGCCGTGGACTTGCCGGCGTCGTCGGTGTGGCTGGCCAGCGGCCGCCGGGTGCGGCGCTGGCCGCTGCTGGAGGCGATCCTCGCCGATTTGCACCGCCTGCTGGCCGACCCGGACTGGGCGGCGCTGGTGGATCGGCGCCTGTTCGCGCGCGGCCGCTGGGTGCAGCTCCGCGGGGCCGGGCGCGGCATGCCGCGCACAGCGCGGGTGGCTCGCGTGGCGGCGACCGGGGGCCTGGTGGTGCACGATGCCTCCGGCGCCGAGTACACCTGTTTCTCGGGCAGCGTGCGACCGCTGGGAGTCGGTCGGACTGACGCGTCAGCGGCGGGTCCGACAGGACTCGGTACGGGAGCCGAGCCTGGGCCGAAAGCGCCGCCGTGAGGCGGCGCCTTCGAGGCGCTCGGCGGGGGCCATCCGGCGGGTTCCGGGGGCCCGGAAAGTGTTGCTTTTGCCGCCGGGGTGTTAGTATGTTATTCGTGATTCCTACATCACAAATCATATCTCTCATCGTCAGGAGCTTGTTATGGCGAAGCAGTTGCAATTTGACGAGTCCGCCCGCAAGGCGCTACTGAAGGGGGTCGAGAAGCTCTCGACTGCCGTCAAGGTCACGTTGGGTCCGAAGGGCCGTAATGTCGTGCTCGATAAGAAGTTTGGTGCGCCGACCGTTACCAACGACGGGGTCACCATAGCGAAAGAGATCGAGCTGGAAGAGCCGTTCGAGAACATGGGCGCGCAGCTTCTCAAGGAAGTTGCCACCAAGACCAACGATGTCGCCGGTGACGGTACCACCACCGCCACCGTGCTGGCCTACTCGATGATCCGTGAAGGCCTGCGCTCGGTTGCGGCCGGCATCAACCCCATGGAGATCAAGCGGGGCATGGGCACCGCCGTGGAGATCGCCGTGGAGGACATCCAGGAGACCTCCAAGGAGATCAAGGAGAAGGGCGAGATCGCCCAGGTCGCGGCCATCTCGGCCAACAACGACAACGACATCGGCGAGCTGATTGCCGATGCCATGGAGAAGGTGGGCAAGGACGGCGTCATCACCGTCGAAGAGTCCAAGTCGATGGACACCAACCTGGAAGTGGTCGAAGGCATGCAGTTCGACCGCGGTTTCCTGTCGCCCTACTTCGTGACCAACCGCGACACCCAGGTAGCGGTGTTCGAGAACCCCTTCATCCTGATCCACGACAAGAAGATCTCGAACATGAAGGATCTGCTGCCGGTGCTCGAAAAGATCGCCCAGGCCGGCAAGCCGCTGCTGCTGATCGCCGAGGATGTCGAGGGCGAGGCCCTGGCCACGCTGGTGGTCAACAACCTGCGCGGCACGCTCAACGTCTGCGCCGTCAAGGCGCCCGGTTTCGGTGACCGCCGCAAGGCCATGCTGGAGGACATCTCCATCCTCACCGGTGGCCAGGTGATCTCCGAGGAGTTGGGGCTGAAGCTGGAGAACACCGACGTGGCCCAGCTCGGCACCGCCAAGCGCGTGAACGTCGACAAGGAGAACACGACCATCATCGAGGGTGCGGGCACGGAGAAGGACATCAAGGACCGCATCGCTCAGATCAAGGTGCAGATCGACGAGACCACCTCCGACTACGACCGCGAGAAGCTGCAGGAGCGGCTGGCGAAACTCGCCGGCGGTGTGGCAGTGATCAACGTCGGCGCCGCTACCGAGGTCGAGTTGAAGGAGAAGAAGCACCGCGTCGAGGATGCGCTGTCGGCAACCCGAGCGGCTATCGAAGAGGGTATCATCCCGGGCGGTGGCGTGACCCTGGTGCAGGCGGTCAAGGCGCTGAACAAGAATGACGCCGATGCGCTGACCGAAGCCGAGCAGGTGGGCTACAAGATCGTCAAGCGCGCCCTCGAGGAACCGATTCGCCAGATTGCCACCAACGCCGGCCTGGACGGCTCGATCGTGGTCGAGCGGGCCAAGAACGAGGCCAAGGGCTCCGGGTTCGATGCCGCCAAGATGGAGTGGACCGACCTGATGGGCGCGGGCATCATCGATCCCGCCAAGGTAACCCGCTCCGCGCTGCAGAACGCGTCGTCGATTGCCGGCCTGCTGCTTACCACCGAGGCAACGATTACCGACCTGCCCGAGAAGAAGGAACCCCCGGCTCCGGGCGGCGGCGGTGAGATGGGAGGTATGCCGCCCTATTAGGGTCAACCAGGCATCTCGTTTACGAAAGGGCGCGCCCAGTCTTGCCGGAGTGGGGGCGCCCTTTTTGCTGAACGGTGAAGCGCGCTGATTATCTGTTCGTCATCGGTTACGATGGCGACAAGGCCGTGGTCCACGGTCAACAGCGCCGTCGCTACGGCAAGTTGACGACTCACCAGCTACTGGATCAAGGCCTCTACAAGGCGGCCTTTTGCTCCGCCGACTACGCGCTGCAGACCGGCGCTGCCGGAGCGGCCGAGGAGTTGGAGACGGTGCGCGCGACCATGGAGCAGATCACCGGCCGGCCGCACGCGGTCGAAGACCTCCGCAAGCTGTTCGGCGTGTTCGGCGTGCCGGCCGAGATCAAACGAGTTATCGTTGCCTGAGCGCGTGTGGATGATGCTGAGGGGACGATTGGTTTGACCGTACGCCCGGCGCGTGGTAGGTTCCATGCTCCCGCGGCGTATCGTGGGCCGAGCCTCGGGCGTTGTGGGAACTCGGCAAAGGAACAATTCTCATGAACAACACCGTTATGGACACGTTCTCCCTGTTGCAGGCCGGCTTTGGCGATGGTGCGGCGGGCGGCCAACTCGCCACCATGCTCGTTACCTTTGGTCTGATCATCATGATCTTCTACTTTCTGGTGATACGGCCTCAGAACCGGCGCCAGAAAGAGACCCGGCAGATGCTGTCGCGACTCAAGAAGGGCGACAAGGTACAGACCTCCGGCGGCATTCGCGGGGTGGTGACCGCGGTCAAGGAAGACGCGGTAACGGTCAAGGTGGACGACGCCACCAAGATCGAGTTCGCCAAAGCCTCGATCACCAGCCTGCTGGAGCAGCGTCAGGGAGAGTCGCGTCCGGCCGCGCAGGACAAGGAGCAGTCCTGACGAGCCCCGCCGGGGGCCGCACGACACCTCATGACCAAACGCCTACGCTTGATCCTCATCCTCGCCTTCGTCGGGGTATCGGTCTGGTTCCTCTACCCCACGGTGCGCTGGTACCTGCTGTTGACCGGCGACCAGCGGCGTGAAGCCAATGCCTCGCGCGATCAGATACGGGTGTTGGCGCGGCAACGTGCCGATGCCGACTTGCAGCAGCTCCTCGCGCTGGCGCGGAGCGATACTTCCAAGCCGCTTCCCGACGAGCTTGACTATCTGATTCGAGCCGCCCGCGACCGGCTGCGTCTGGAGCGTCGCGACATCCCGCGGAACTGGAACATCGCGGCCGTGGTCAAGGCGTTCCCCAGCGAGGGCGAGACCTTCGTCGCCATGGAGGACCACCATCGGAATGAGTTGCTGGAGCTGAAGGACCTGCGTTCGCGCAGCATTCAGCTCGGGCTCGATCTCAGTGGCGGCATGTACGTGGTCATCGAGCCGGACCTCGAGAGCCTCAGCGAACAGAGCGGGATTGCCCTCAACGCGCAGGAGGAGGAGGGAGCCCTGCGGCGGGCCCTGGAGGTACTCAACAACCGCATCGACCAGTTCGGCGTCACCGAACCCCAGATCCGGCGCCGGGGCGAGAGTCAGATCGTGGTGGAGATGCCGGGCGCGCCGGACCCGGAACGGATGCGCAGCTTCATCCTCGGCAAGGGGCGGTTGAATTTCCATATCGTGGATACCGAAGGATTGGCGCGGTTCCGCGCCTATCAGGCGGCCAATCCGGGGAGTTTTCTCGGTCCGGACGGCCAGCCGCGCGACGATACGATCCTTACCGCCGGGACCGTGCTGCGCGGGCGCTACGAGAAGGATGCCTACGGGGTGGATCAGCTCCTCGGCTACACCGTGATCAACGAGCAGATCGGACTGGAGGGCACCTACATCCAGCAGGCGCAGGTGAGCCGCGACCCGATCACCCAGCAGCCGACGGTGATCTTCAGCCTTACCGGCGAGGGAGGCGACATCTTCTTCAAGCTCACCAGCGAGAACGTCGGCAACGTCATGGCGGTGGTGCTGGATGACAAGGTAAAGGCGGCGGCGACGATTTCGGAGCCGATTCGCAACCAGGTCAGGGTTACCGGGTTCACCCAGAGCGAGGCGCAGGACCTGGCGCTGGTGCTGGAGACCGGCGCATTGCCCGTACCCCTGGAGATTCTCAGCCAGCAGGCGGTAGGGGCGTCGCTGGGCGAGGATGCCATCCGCACCGGGCTCAACGCCATCGCGCTGGGCATGGCCGCGGTGCTGGTGTTCATGCTGGCCTACTACAAGCTGGCCGGGTTGATCGCCGATCTGGCACTGCTGCTCAACCTGTTCTTCCTGGTCTCGGTGCTGAGCGTATTCAACTTCACGCTGACGCTGCCGAGCATCGCCGGGGTGATTCTGACCGTCGGCATGGCGGTGGATGCCAACGTCATCATCTTCGAGCGCATCAAGGAGGAGTACCGGCTTGGCAAGTCGGCCTCGGCGGCGGTCACGTCCGGTTTCGGCAAGGCATTCTGGACCGTCATGGATGCCAACATTACCACCTTCATTGCCGCCATCGCCCTGTCCCAGCTCGGTAGCGGGCCGATTCAGGGATTCGCCGTGACCCTCTCGGTCGGGGTGGTGTCCTCCATGTTTACCGCGCTCGTGGTGTCGCGGCTGATCTTCGAGTTCCTCACCGACACGCTGCAGGTGCAGCGACTCAGCATCGACTGGCAGCGACGCCCGCGGTTGGCGGCCTCCGAATCGGAGGCCCGGTGATGAAGCGCGTCATCCCGTTTACCAACCTGCGCCTGCCCATGGCGGTGTTGTCGGCTCTGCTGATCATCGGCGGCGCCGTGGGAACCACGCTCCGCGGCGGCGTCAACCTGAGCGTCGATCTCAGCGGCGGAGTGTCGCAGCAGTTCCAGATCGCACCGGTCGCGCTGCAGATCAGCGATGCCGGCGCGGCGCTGGAGCCGGAGCTCACGCCGCCGGATCCGCTGCTGGGGCGCCCCGGTTTTCTCACCGTCCAGTGGCTCCAGGACGGCACCCTGCGGCGGCGCGTGCTGGACTTCGAGGCGTACCCCACCATCGGAGCGATCGCCGAGGAGCTGACCACCATCGCCGGCGTGGAAGTGGAGCTGGCGGCACCGGCGAACACGGCGGCGGAACAGCTGCAACCACCGGGATTCCGCGAGGCTGGCGCGACGCTCGTGCTCGGCTATCTGGACCCCGCACAGGAGGGAACGGCTTCGATCGCCGCGGTGCGCACCGCGCTGGCCCCCCTGGAACGCTTCTCACTGCAGGCCACGGGAGCACCGAACGAGCAACGCTACCTCGTGCGCTCCGACCTGGTCGACGGTGCCGAAGGCGAGGTGGCCGACCAGCGGGCTACCGAAGAACGCATCTTCGGTCTGCTGGCCGACGCGTTCGGTGCCGAGCAGGTGACCATCCAACAGACCGACTTCGTCGGCCCCAGTTTCTCCCGCCTGCTCGGTGAGCAGGCGGTGTGGCTGATCGTGGTCGCATTCGCCCTGATCTTTGTCTATATCCTGTTCCGGTTTCGTGCCGCCTTCGCGGTGGGGGCGCTGCTCGCACTGGTTCACGACATCGCCATCATGCTGGGAGTGCTCGGGACGCTGCAGCTCGAGATCAGCACCGCGACCATCGCCGCGGTGCTGACCATCGTGGGCTACTCGCTCAACGACACGATCGTCATTTTCGATCGTATCCGGGAGAACGAGACCCTGATGCGCGACTCCGACTTCGAGCTGGTGATCAACACCAGCATCACCCAGTCTCTGAGCCGCACGGTGATCACCTCGCTCACGACAATGCTGGCGGTGCTGGCGATCTACATCTTTTCCACCTCCTCCATCAAGACGTTCGCGTTGAGCCTGATGATCGGCGTGGTGGTCGGAACCTATTCCTCCATGTTCGTGGCTGCACCCACGGTGCTGATATGGCGCCTGGTGCGAACCCGGCGCAGCACCCGTGCGGCTGCCGCCGCGCCCGGCGTGGCCCCGGCACAACCGGTGGTGGCGCGCGCCGGAAGCAGCCCGGTAAAGGGTACGGCCACGGTTACTCCCGCATCCGCCGCGCCCACCCCGGAAACCGCCGCGCCTTCATCGGAAGCGGCCGCACAGGCCCCCGCGGAGACGGTGGCGGTCACCCGCAGTCAACCGCGGCGGCAGACCCGCCGCCGGCGGCGCGGGTGAGCAGTTGGGACGAAGGATGACAGATTCGTTGCCCGGAGCGGTGGCCGGCGACGCAGCGGGGAGCCTTGCCGTCGACCGCCTGTACCGCATCCGGCACTCCTTTGCCCATGTGATGGCGGAGGCGGTACTGGAGCTGTTCCCGGAAGCCAAGCTCGCCATCGGACCGCCGATCGACGACGGGTTCTACTACGACTTCGATCTGCCCCGTTCGCTCACTCCCGAGGACCTGGAGCAGATCGAGACGCGCATGCGCCGGATCCTTGGCGGCGACCACGAGTTTGCCCGCAGCGTGATCAGCCGCGAGGCCGCACAGGCGCGGTTCGCCGAGCAGCCCTACAAGCTGGAGTTGATCGAAGACCTGCCGGCGAATGAAGAAATATCCCTGTATACGCAGGACACCTTCACCGACCTGTGCCGTGGTCCCCACGTGGCGAGCACCCGCGAACTCGATTCCGCCGCGTTCAAGCTGACCGGCAGCGCCGGTGCCTACTGGCGCGGCGACGAGCGTCGCCCCATGCTGCAGCGCATCTACGGCACGGCGTGGGAGAACCGTCGGGAACTGGCCGCGTACCTGGAGCGCCTGGTCGAGATCGAGAAGCGCGACCACCGGCGGCTGGGCCGCGAGCTGGATCTGTTCTCGATTCAGGAGCAGGTGGGCCCGGGGCTCATCTTCTGGCATCCCAAGGGCGCCCGGCTGCGCTCCGTCATCGAGGACTTCTGGAAGCGGCAGCACTACGCCGGAGGCTACGAGCTGGTCACCACGCCGCATATCGGGCGCGAGTGGCTGTGGCAGACCTCCGGACACCTCGACTTTTACGCCGACAACATGTTCCCGGCCCTGGAACTGGACAACAGCAACTACTACCTGAAGCCGATGAACTGTCCGTTCCACATCATGATCTACAAGAGCGACATCCGGTCCTACCGCGATCTGCCCATGCGCTGGGCGGAGCTTGGAACGGTGTACCGGTTCGAGCGCTCCGGTACCCTGCATGGCGCGTTGCGGGTCCGCGGTCTCACTCAGGACGATGCCCACATCTTTTGTACGCCCGACCAGATCGAGGCAGAAATAGGCGAGGTGCTGCGCTTCTCCCTGCGCATGTGGCACGCCTACGGGTTCCACGACCTGGTCGCCCATCTGTCGACGCGGCCGGACAAGGCCGTGGGCGACGACGCGAGCTGGGAACGGGCTACCGCGGCGCTGCGCCGCGCCATCGAGGCGCACGAACTGGAATACGAAGTCGACGAGGGCGGCGGTGCCTTCTACGGGCCGAAAATCGACCTGCACGTGCGCGATCCGCTCGGTCGCCTGTGGCAGATGACCACCATCCAGTTCGACTTCAACCTGCCGGAACGATTCGACATGTCGTTCGTGGATCGCGACGGCAGCCAGCAGCGCCCGGTGATGGTGCACCGCGCTCTCCACGGGGCGCTCGAGCGCTTCCTCGGCGTGCTCATCGAGCACTACGGCGGTGCCTTCCCGATGTGGCTGGCGCCGGTGCAGGCGGTCGTCATCCCGGTGAACCCGCAGGTGAACGAGTACGCCGAGGCCGTAGCCAGACGGTTGCAGCAGGACGACTTTCGCGTCGAGGCCGACCTTTCCGATAATCGGATGGGCGCCAAGATCCGCACCGCCCAGAAGCAGAAGGTGCCCTACATGATGGTGGTCGGCGCCAAGGAGCAGGCCGCCGGCACCGTCTCTCTGCGCGACCGCACGGGAGCGCAGACTCCGGATCTGGAGTTCGCGGCCTGCGTCGAGGTGCTCCAGGAGCGCGTAGCCCAGCGCACCTGATCCGGGCAGCGCCGGTGGCCGAACCCGTTGCCGGTGCTTCAGGCTCCGGCGAGCACTCCGTCCGCCAGCAACGCCATGGAGATCCTTTGGCTCCGTCCACCCGCTCCCAGGTCGTGATGGAAGCGTAGGGCGCCACGGAACCGGTCCTGGCCCCTGACCAGGTCCACCTCCACCGCGGCGACGTCCCCGGGCAGGAACGGCCGCCGGAAGTATACCGTGACCCCGCGGAAGCGGAGCCGCCCCGCATCCCCGCCGGAGCGGTGAAAGACGAGCGCCAGATGGTCGAGGGCCTGCTGCGGATAGACGTGCATGTTGATGTGGCGGTTCGAATCGGAGCGGTCCATGTGGTAGACCAGCGGCAGGGTGTCGCGGAACGCCGTCTCCGACGCGGCGGCGCGACAGCGGAACGACTCGATCGGGCGCCCGCCCAGCTCGTGTTCGGCCACACCATGCTCGGTGAGAAACGCCAGCCCTGCCGGCACGGCGCTGAGCCGGCGTGCACCAGGCGCTGCGAACGGACGGGTCAGCGCCATCCAGATCTCGGCACTACCCAATGCCCCGGATGCCGGTGCGCGAAGCTCGTACAGGGTGCACTTCATTACCAGGTGGGCGCGAATCAGCGCGCCGTCGCCCCCCCGGCTGGTCACCAGCCGGAAACGGTACTCCTGGCGCAGCGGGGTCCCCAGGGCGAGCTGACGGCCGCTGGTCTCGAGCTGCATCAGATGGGGGATCGGGGCGACGCCATCGCCGCTGCCGGGGTCGTAGGTCCAGTACGGTCTGAGGACCTGCCGCAGCCCGGTGCCGATGGTGTCTGCCATACGGATGGTGATCAGCTCCCCGGCCATGTTGAGCATGTGCCACTCCACGCTGCTCTCCGTAACCGCGTCGAGAGAGTCCCGCGAGTCGGCATCCGGGCCGACCTCCGGTTCCTCAGCGTTCGTCGGCAAACCCCTGAATGCCCAGAATCTCGCGAGCTTCGGCAGGAGTAGCCACCTGGTGCTGAAGCTGCTCCACCAGGTTGGCGGCGAGTTCCACCATCTGCGCATTGCTCTTCAGCAATACCCCCCTGCGCAGGTAGATGTTGTCCTCGAAGCCAACCCGGATATGGCCCCCGAGGACAATCCCCATGGCGATCATGGGGAGTTGGGTGCGACCGACTCCCAACACCGACCACGGCACGCCGGCGGGTAGCAGACTCGTCATGAACAGCAGGTTCTCCGGGGTCGCCTCGATGCCCCAGCCCGCCCCCATGCACAGTTGCACAAACGGCGGCGGAGCGAACAACCCCTCGTCGATCAGCGCGCGCGCCTGGCGCACGTGGCCGGCGTCGAACACCTCGATCTCCGGCTTTACTCCGGCTTCGCGCATGCGCCGCGCGGCGGCGCGTCCCCAGTCCGGAGGATTGAGGAACACGCGCTCACCGAAGTTCAAGGAACCGACGTCGAGGGAACAGATCTCGGGACCGAGCGCCACCGGCTCCAGCCGTTCCGCGATCACGTTCTGGCCGGGTATGTTCAGACCGCTGGTGGTCAGGTTGATGAGGATGTCGGACTGCTGGCGGATTCGGTCCACGACCTCGGCAAACAGCTCGATACGGGACGTCGGGACGCCGGTTTCCGGCTCCCGCACGTGGACGTGGACGATCGCGGCACCGGCCGCGCGGCTGGCGACGGCCGCGGCCGCGATTTCTTTCGGTGAGTAGGGGACGGCCGGATTCATCTCTTTCGTGGGATGGGAGCCGACCACGGCAACGGATATGATTTTCTTCGCCATGTTCAGGTTTCGCGGCATCGGTGCCGCGATCGGAATAGTAGCCCAAACCACGCGCGCACGGAAACCGGGCGAGATCCGGAGGATCCGGAGCCGCGGCTCGGCATGCGGGCGGGCCGTATCATCGGTCGCGCTCCTCGTCCGGCGCCGCCACGGTGCGCGCCGTGCCCAGGGTATTCTGGGCATGTATGGTATGCAGGAAGTAGCGGAGCTTGTCGGCCAGCGAGATCACGATCAATACCGCGGTAGCAAGTTCGGCCACCTGCAGGCCGCGGGCCAGCAGCACGGCGCCGGCGCCGCCGGCTGACGGGATGACTGCCGCGGCGGCGTGGGCCAGCAGTTCCAGGGTAATCAACACCATGGCGGCAGCCACCGAGACCTTGCCCCAGGTGGTCGGTCTGGCGACCCGAAGGCCGTGGCGTAGCACGAGCACCCCCATCGCCAGGGCGTGAAGCACCAGACGGGCGCTGAGCAACAGGGCCAGCCAGGAAGGCAGGATACCCTTGGCGGCGAGCAGCAGCGCCAGGGCAAGCAGCACCAGATAGTCGCTCGCGGAGTCCAGGTAGCCGCCGATTGGAGTTACCTGCCGCCACCTGCGGGCCAGGGCACCGTCGAACAGGTCGGTCAGGAACACTCCGGCGGCTACCGCTACCAGGATCGGTACCGTGCCCGGCCGCGGCCCCACGCCCAGCAGCAGGGTCAGCGTGGGAATCGAGCTGAGCCGTACCAGCGTCAGCGTGTTGGGCAGCGTGAGGCGGGCAGCCCGCCCGCGGCCGGCGGGATCGACCGGCGCGAACTCCCGATGGCGCCAGAACAGGAGCCCGCCGATCGCGACGTGAAACAGCACCGTGCCGACCAGGAACGGTGCCCAGGGTGCGCCGTCGGGGGCCAGCACGCGGAACAGCAGCAACTGCAGCAGGGTGAGGCCCAGCAGCGCGCCACAGAGCTGCTGGGGCAATCCCCGTTGCGGCTGCGGCCAGGAGAGAAACAGCGGCCTCAGATACCAATAGAGGGACGCCAGCGACACCGCCACCAACACCGCCACGGTGCTCGCGGCAATGGAACGCACGGTTCCCGTCGAGAGTCCCAGGTGTGGCGCCAGCGCCAGCAGGGCCAGGAGCCCGATCACACCCGCGTACTGCAGCACCGTCTTGATCTTGCCCGGACGGCGGGCGCCATGGTCCAGGCCCAGGCGCAGGGCCGCGGGGCGGAACATCAGATACATCACCCCTTCCCGTGCCAGAAACAGTGCGTAGACCCAGGCCGGCACCAGCGCGGCGCGCAGCAACCCGCCGTACACGCACAGAAACAGGAAGAAATCGGTGAAGGCATCGATCCAGCGCCCGAACCAGTCAGTGGAGGAGGTCGCCGTATCGGCGCCGGCGCGGCGCGCCATCACTCCGTCGAGGTAGTCGGTCAGCGCCGCCGCCAGCACCAGAACCAGCGCAGCGGCGGCGCCGGCGGGTGGTGGGGCGAGCCCCGCGTCACGCGCCCCGGACAGCGCCAGGTAGGCCGCCACCCCGATGCAGATACGCGACAGGGAAAGGGCGTTTGCCGCCAGGCGCAGCAACGATCGACGTTGGTTCGGAAGGTGCGGTGTCGAATTGCTGGACATTGCTGGTGCGTGCCGAGCGGGCCCATCGGAACGTCGCGCGGCGCCAGGATACCCTGAACGATGCGTCCAAGCCCACCTCAGGAGCGCGGCACCGACGGGCCGGCGACGGTGGTGCCGTTGCCGACGAACCGCCACGGGAGCCTGGCCATGGCCCGTCAAAAAAATTGTCCGATGCGGTTGACCGACCGAATCGGGGTGGCTTACATTAGCTCCCGCTGGTTTGGGGCACACCTCCAAACCCGGGCGACGCGCGGGTTCGAGGCCTATGCCTGCGGGCTGGGCCGGAAACGCGTGCTTCATCCGTAGCGCGGGCGACGTGGAGCCTCTGCTGGCCGTGCTGTCCGCTGATCTTTGGCAACGTACGACCGTAGACGTCTCCGGCAGACTCGGTTGCGAACCGTATCTGGCGGTGTCTACAGGTCGTTGTGAGAGAAGGGAGAGCCTAAAGTTGTGATCGGGTACCGGCGGCGCGGTACGATGCTGCGAGTCATCGCATGATGACCCGCCTCATCGGATCCGTGTACGTCGGCCTTGTCAAATTTGTCAAGGATACACTTCAGATGATTGAGCGTTGCTCTTCGGAGTGACGCTTACCATATCATGGAGAGTTTGATCCTGGCTCAGAACGAACGCTGGCGGCGTGTCTTAAGCATGCAAGTCGAACGAGAAACATGCCTTCGGGCGTGTGGACAGTGGCGGACGGGTGAGTAACACGTAGGTGATCTACCTCGGGGTGGGGGATAGCCCATGGAAACATGGGGTAATACCGCATGAAGCCGGACATTTGCGGATGTCCGATGAAAGGCGCAATTGTGCCGCCTGGAGATGAGCCTGCGGTCCATTAGCTTGTTGGTGGGGTAATGGCCTACCAAGGCGACGATGGATAGCCGGCCTGAGAGGGCGAACGGCCACACTGGGACTGCGACACGGCCCAGACTCCTACGGGAGGCAGCAGCTAAGAATAGTCCGCAATGGGGGAAACCCTGACGGTGCGACGCCGCGTGAACGATGAAGGCCTGACGGTTGTAAAGTTCTTTTCTCGATGAAGAATAAGGATGGGAGTGGAACGCCCGTTCGATGACGTTAATCGAGGAATAAGCCCCGGCTAATTACGTGCCAGCAGCCGCGGTAATACGTATGGGGCGAGCGTTGTTCGGAATTATTGGGCGTAAAGGGCGCGTAGGCGGTTTCGCAAGCCTGGTGTGAAAGGCTTCGGCTCAACCGAAGTTGTGCGCTGGGAACTGCGCGACTAGAGTTCTGGAGGGGAAGCTGGAATTCCTGGTGTAGGGGTGAAATCTGTAGATATCAGGAAGAACACCGGTGGCGAAGGCGAGCTTCTGGCCAGAAACTGACGCTGAGGCGCGAAAGCGTGGGGAGCGAACAGGATTAGATACCCTGGTAGTCCACGCCGTAAACGATGTGCACTAGGCGTAGGGTCCGTTAGGGCTCTGTGCCGTAGCTAACGTGTTAAGTGCACCGCCTGGGGAGTATGCTCGCAAGAGTGAAACTCAAAGGAATTGACGGGGGCCCGCACAAGCGGTGGAGCATGTGGTTTAATTCGATGATACGCGAGAAACCTTACCAGGGTTTGACATGTACACGAAGAGCCAGGAAACTGGTTGGTCCTTCGGGACGTGTACACAGGTGTTGCATGGCTGTCGTCAGCTCGTGTCGTGAGATGTTGGGTTAAGTCCCGCAACGAGCGCAACCCCTACCGTCTGTTGCCAACAGGTAAAGCTGGGAACTCGGACGGAACTGCCGGTGACAAACCGGAGGAAGGTGGGGATGACGTCAAGTCCTCATGACCCCTATGTCCTGGGCTACACACGTGCTACAATGGCCGGTACAGAGCGTTGCGAGACGGCGACGTTGAGCAAATCGCTGAAAGCCGGTCTCAGTTCGGATTGGAGTCTGAAACTCGACTCCATGAAGGTGGAATCGCTAGTAATCGCGCATCAGAATGGCGCGGTGAATCCGTTCCCGGGCCTTGTACACACCGCCCGTCACACCACCCGAGTTGGGGGTACCCGAAGTCGCTCGCCTAACCCTTGTGGAGGGCGGTGCCGAAGGTATGCCCGGTAAGGGGGGTGAAGTCGTAACAAGGTAGCCGTACCGGAAGGTGCGGCTGGATCACCTCCTTTTAAAGAGAACCGCAGCATCCTTAGGGATGTCTGCACAACGACTATTCGCGCCGGCCTCCTTTGGGAAGCCGGTACGGTACCGAGTGTTACTCGGAACCCCGCTCGCGACTTGGCTCTCTCCTCTCTCTTTTGCTGATACGGCGTGACGCTGACCGGATGTCACCCGTGGGTAACCAAGAGGGCCCCTTGCGAGATTCGCACGGGGGTATAGCTCAGATGGCTAGAGCGATGGCTTTGCAAGCCATAGGTCTGGGGTTCGAATCCCCATACCTCCATTACATAAAATAGGGGCGCATTACATAAGCTACAAGAACGCGGTGCGATGACGCCGTGGGTAATGACACCCTTGTGGCAGTCACGCGGTAGTACTGCGGGTCTGCCCACTGACCGGGTCTTTGACAGCTTCGGACCTGCGACACTGTCTCCCTGGGGCAAGCTATAATTTGCTCGGGAGGCGTCCTGGTTCGGAAAGAGAAGGGAACAAAGAAAGTTGACGACGTCACGGAGTCCTAGCAGGGACTCCTGACGTTGGAGATACCGAGTTTAATCGAGCGTGAAGAAGTTGGAGTAATATGGTCAAGCGAAGACGAGTTTGCGGGGGATGCCTTGGAGCTATCAGGCGAAGAAGGCCGTGGTAAGCTGCGAAAAGCCACGGGGAGGAGCAAACATCCTGAGATCCGTGGGTGGCCGAATGGGGTAACCCGGACGTCTTGAATGGCGTCCATCCGTAGGTGAATACATAGCCTGCGGAAGCGATACCGGGGGAACTGAACCATCTAAGTACCCCGAGGAAAAGACATCAACCGAGATTTCCTGAGTAGTGGCGAACGAAACGGAAACAGCCCAAACCCGGTGTATGCAAGGCTTACACCGTTGTACGCCGGGGGTTGTAGGGCCTTGTTTGGTCGGGTGTAGGACCGGCCGCGGAGTTACCAACCAATCGTATAGGAGAATGCTACTGGGAAGGGCAACCAGAGAGGGTGAAAGTCCCGTACCCGAAATGCGATTGGCTCTGTGCAAGGTACCTGAGTACGGCGGGACACGTGAAATCTTGCCGGAATCTGGGAGGACCACCTTCCAAGGCTAAACACTAGATAGCTACCGATAGTGGACAAGTACCGTGAGGGAAAGGTGAAAAGTACCCCGAGAGGGGAGTGAAATAGAACCTGAAACCGCGAACTCACAAGCGGTCAAAGGGAGACCTTGCGTCTCCTGATGGCGTGCCTTTTGTAGAATGAGCCGGCGAGTTACGCTGCGCAGCGAGGTTAAGGCACTCAAGTGCCGGAGCCGTAGGGAAACCGAGTCTGAATAGGGCGTCCAGTTGCGTGGAGTAGACCCGAAGCCGAGCGATCTATCCATGGCCAGGCTGAAGCGTTGGTAACACACCGTGGAGGGCCGAACGGTAGTCTGTTAAAAAAGGCACCGATGAGCTGTGGCTAGGAGTGAAAGGCTAAACAAGCTCGGAGATAGCTGGTACTCCCCGAAATAGCTTTAGGGCTAGCCTCACCTTAATGTGACGGAGGTAGAGCACTGAATGGACTAGGGCCCTTCACCGGGTACCAAACCCAATCAAACTCCGAATGCCGTTACATGATGGGTGGGAGTCAGACTACGGGCGATAAGGTCCGTGGTCGAGAGGGAAACAGCCCAGACCGTCGACTAAGGTCCCTAAGTCAGGCTAAGTGGAAAAGGAAGTGTAATTGCAAAGACAGCCAGGAGGTTGGCTTAGAAGCAGCCATTCCTTGAAAGAGTGCGTAACAGCTCACTGGTCAAGTAGTTATGCGCCGACGATGTAACGGGGCTAAGTCTGACACCGAAGTCACGGGATTCGCGAGTGCGGTGGCCTTGTGCCGCCGTGACTCACGGGTCGGTAGGGGAGCGTTCTGTGTGCTGATGAAGGTGAGTCGCGAGGCTTGCTGGAGGTAGCAGAAGTGAGAATGCCGGTATGAGTAACGAAAAGACGGGTGAAAAACCCGTCCGCCGAAAACCTGAGGTTTCCTGGGTAAAGTTAATCTGCCCAGGGTTAGTCGGCCCCTAAGGCGAGGTCGAAAGGCGTAGTCGATGGGAAACTGGTTCATATTCCAGTACCTCTCTCAGGAGTTGCCGATGGGATGACGCGTGAGGCAACGTCCGGCCGGAGAATGGTTGTTCCGGTCTAAGCAGCAAGGTGTTGAAGTGCGGAGGCAAATCCCTGCACTGAGCTGAGCTGTTAAGGCGAGTTGATTCCTTCGGGATGACGCGAAGCGGGCTGAGTCAAGGCGCCAAGAAATAATCCCTAAGGGGTGCCTGCGAGGGACCGTACCGTAAACCGACACAGGTGGGTGGGAAGAGAATTCCAAGGCGCTCGAGAGAACCCGCGTTAAGGAACTCGGCAAAATGCACACGTAACTTCGGGAGAAGTGTGGCCTCTGCTGGAGAATGGTGGGCTTCGGCTTGCCGCTATTTGGTGGAGGTTGCAGAGAAACGGCCCAGGCGACTGTTTATCAAAAACACAGGTCTCTGCGAATCTGTAAAGAGATGTATAGGGACTGACACCTGCCCGGTGCTGGAAGGTTAAGAGGAGGTGTTAGCACTTCGGTGCGAAGCTCCGAATCGAAGCCCCAGTAAACGGCGGCCCTAACTATAAGGGTCCTAAGGTAGCGAAATTCCTTGTCGGGTAAGTTCCGACCTGCACGAATGGTGTAACGATCTGGGCGCTGTCTCGACGCGGGACTCGGTGAAATTGAAGTATCGGTGAAGATACCGATTATCCATGGCTAGACGGAAAGACCCCGTGAACCTTTACTGTAACCTGGCATAGGCACTTGGCCTGTGATGTGTAGGATAGGTGGGAGGCTGTGAGCTCTGGTCGTTAGGCTGGAGGGAGCCGTTGGTGAAATACCACCCTTTACAGGTTAGGTTTCTAACGCTCGCCGTGAAACCGGCGAGTGGACAGTGTCAGGCGGGCGGTTTGACTGGGGCGGTCGCCTCCTAAAGAGTAACGGAGGCGCGCAAAGGTCACCTCGCGCTGGTTGGAAATCAGCGTACGAGTGCAAAGGCAAAAGGTGGCTTGACTGCGAGACTTACAAGTCGAGCAGGTGCGAAAGCAGGTCTTAGTGATCTGGTGGTTGCGTGTGGAAGCGCCATCACTAAACGGACAAAAGGTACTCCGGGGATAACAGGCTAATAGTGCCCAAGCGTCCATAGCGACGGCACTGTTTGGCACCTCGATGTCGGCTCATCGCATCCTGGGGCTGGAGCAGGTCCCAAGGGTTTGGCTGTTCGCCAATTAAAGCGGTACGTGAGCTGGGTTCAGAACGTCGTGAGACAGTTCGGTCCCTATCTGCCATGGGCGTTGGTTGCTTGAGAGGAGCTGCTTCTAGTACGAGAGGACCGAAGTGGACGAACCGCTGGTGTACCAGTTATGCCGCCAGGTGTAACCGCTGGGTAGCCATGTTCGGAAGGGATAACCGCTGAAAGCATCTAAGTGGGAAGCCCCCCTCAAGATGAGGCAACCCTGGCCCGTCAAGGGCCCTGAAGGTACCAGAGAGACTATCTGGTCGATAGGCTGGAGGTGGAAGCGCAGTAATGCGTTGAGCCGACCAGTACTAATTTACCGTGAGGCTTGACCATATTACCCCCCACTCTCGGCGTGTCGCTGAGAGTGGTACGAAAGTGTGCAAGGTGTTTGTCGCTTTCTTTGTTCCCTGTCTTTTGAAAATGATGTCTGGTGACCACAGCGGAGGGGTTCCACCCGTTCCCATCCCGAACACGGAAGTTAAGCCCTCCTGCGCCGATGGTACTGCCCTGTGATGGGGTGGGAGAGTAGGTCGTTGCCAGGCATTTTTTTGTCCTCAGCAGGCGTCGACAGCCAACGCGCGTCCGTCCTATGGTGCCGCCATGGGACCCCCGGGGACGGCGGCGGGCGGGGCGAGGCGGTGGCTGCCGCTGGTCACCGGGCTGTTCGTCACCGTACTGATCATTTCGAACATCATCGCGGTAAAGCTGGTAACGATCGGGCCGCTGGTGGTGACGGCCGCAATCGTCCTGTTTCCCGTGTCCTACATCCTCGCCGACGTGCTCACCGAGGTGTACGGCTATGGCGTGGCGCGGCGCACCATCTGGATCGGCTTCTCTTGCAACCTCGTGGCCGTGGTGGCGATAGTGGTCGGCGGACTGATCCCGCCGGCCGCGTTCTGGGAAGGTCAGGATGCGTACGATGCGATTCTGGGGTATTCGTCACGCCTGCTTGCGGCGTCATTCCTGGCCTACCTTGGCGGCGAGTTTCTCAACGCCTTCGTGCTCGCCAAGCTCAAGCTGCGCACCGGCGGGCGTCACCTGTGGCTGCGCACCATCGGCTCCACGCTGGTGGGGCAGGCACTGGACTCCGCGGTGTTCGTGGTCGTAGCGTTCGCCGGCGTGCTGCCGACGGAAGCCCTGCTCGCCGCGGCCGTGTCGCAGTGGGCCGCCAAGTCGCTGTACGAAGCCCTGGCGACGCCGCTGACCTATCTCGTGGTCGGCTTTCTGAAGCGCAGCGAAGGCGTCGATCACTACGATCGCCAGACGCGGTTCAATCCTCTGGCGTTGCGCGGAGGCTGATCAGCGCCGCAACTCGCGGCTCGTGCCGGCGCTGTGCGCCCAGCCTTGAACCCGACCAGCTCCTGGCCTAGCGCGGCCGGTAACGGGTGAGTTGAGCCCGAGCGCGAATCAGGGCGCGGCCAGCCTCGATCGAGCTCACGTCTCCGGCGGCGACCGACTGCAGCAGCAGGTTGCCGAGGGCGGTGGCCTCTACCGGCCCGGCGTGCACGGCACAGCCGCTGGCGTCGGCCGTGAGCTGACACAGCAGGCCGTTCTGGCACCCGCCGCCGATGATGTGGATGTGCCGGTAGTGGGCAGCGGTGATCTCCTCCAGCTGCCGCACGGTATCGGCATAGGTGCGGGCCAGACTCTCGAGCACGCCACGTACGACCGCGCCGGGAGAATCGGGAACCGGCTGATCGGTCTCCCGGCACCAGTTGGCGATGCGGTCGGCCATGCCGTCGTCGATCAGTCCCGGCTTGAAGAAGCGCTCGGCGGTCGGGTCGATGGAGAAAGCTGCCGGTCCCGCCGCCTCCGCCATCCCCGTGAGCTCCGCGTAATCGAAGGTATGGCCTTCAGCGGCCCACTGCCGCCGGCACTCCTGCACGATCCACAGGCCCATGATGTTCTTGAGGAAGCGGGTGCCGCCGTCGGCTCCGCCCTCGTTGGTGAAGTTGTGGGTAAAGCTCGCGTCGGTCATGATCGGCCGTGGCGACTCGATGCCCAGCAACGACCAGGTGCCGGAGCTGATGTAGACCGACTCCTCCGGCGCAGCCATCGGCGCCGCTACCACCGCGCTGGCCGTGTCGTGGCACGGCGGCAGCACCACGCGGAGCGCGGCGCCGCCGAGCTCCGCCGCCACTCCGGGCAGCAACCCGCCGATCTCCGTGCCGGGCATCAACGGCTCGCTGAACAGGGTGGACGGCAGTCCGACCGTGTCCAGCACGCGCGGAGACCAGGTTCCGGCGCGCGGATTGCGGAGCTGGGTGGTGCTGGCATTGGTGAACTCGTTGACCAAGGTGCCGGTCAGCCAGAAGTGAAGCAGGTCCGGGAGGGTGAGCAACCGCCGCGCGCAGTCCAGCAGCTGCGGCTGCCGTTGGCGCTGGGCGTAAAGCTGGTACAGGGTATTGAACGGCATGGTCTGAATGCCGGTCTCCTCGTACAGGGCGCGTCGCTCGATCAGGCCGTCCATCGCTTCGGGAGCGCGGTCGGTGCGCGGGTCGCGGTAGTGATAGGGCAGGCCCAGCAGTGCCCCCGAGCCATCCAGAAGTCCGTAGTCGACCCCCCAGGTGTCGATGCCGACGCTCACCGGGGAGTACTGCAGGCCGGCGCGGATCCCTGCCTTGATCTGCTGGTACAGCTCCAACACGTTCCAGTGCAGGCTGTCGCCGATGCGCACCGGTACGTTCTCGAACCGGTGCACCACCTCGAAGCGGTCCAGGTTGCCGGCGAGGACGCGTCCGCTCTCCGCCCCCAGGTCCACCGCCAGGAAGCTGCGCGGCTCCATCTCAGCCATCGGTCCAGCGGCCGCGCCGTGCGGCATCGCGGATACGGCCCATGGCCGCCGTCTCTCCCATATCCGCCAACCTCCGGGCCGTGGTGGGTCCCGGGGGCGCGAGCCGCCCGACCGCCGCGAAGAATCCGTTGCGCTGCTCGCGCCGTGGAAACTCGGCTTCCGCCGCGCTGCTGCAGTAGGAGAATCCGGCGAAGCGCGCCAGCGTCGTGTGCCCGACCATCACCTCCGCGCCAGCCACGAAGGCGTCCCGGTAGGGCGCCAGCTCCGGGCTGTGCAAGTCGTCCCAATCGGGCAGGCCGTCGGCGTTCATCTCGGTTCCCACGTTGACCGGAAGCGCCCGCCGCACCAGCTCCGCCATCAGCTGCTGCAGATGGGCGGGATCGGTTACCAGCTCGGGCACCACGTTAACGGCCGCCACCCCGCGTGCCTGCAGCGCTTCGAGCCAGGCCGCGGGGTCGAGTTCGCCGGCGCTGGTGCCGTCGCGCCAGGCCGCCATGGGTATGGCTCCCGCGTCCCGCACCCAGCGAAAAAAGGCGCCGATTTCGGGGAATGAAGCGGGTCCGGGCTGCTGATACGCAACCCCGCCATGCTTGATGAGGCGCCGCCGGACCTGCTCTTCCAGGCGCCCGCGGGAGAGGGCGGCGACTGCCTCTCCCGGTTGCTGCAACAGGTTCCCCCAGAACGCGGCCCGGGCGTTGCTCTCGGGAAACGCCTGGCGGGCGCGGTTGACGTAGGCCCGCACGATGTGGCGCTCGGTCGGACTGCGGCGCGGCGTCAGGGCGGCCACCTCCGAGTCGTAGCAAACGGCAATCTGCGGCAGGTAGGCGTTGATTCGTTCCACCACCGCCGCGTTGCGCCCGGCGGCACGCCGGCGGAGCTCGTCGGCCATCGTAAAGCTACCGCTTCCCGGTGCCGGAGTGCGGCAGAATCCCGCGCCCATCACGTAGCAGATGCCGGGCTCGCCCGGAGAGTTGGTCTCCACCTCGGCAAACTCGGGCGCGTAGACGCGGGTTTCGATGTGGGAGGCGCCGCGCAGGCCGAGCACGGCGGCGGCTTCCAGGAACTCGTCGGCCGCGTCGAGCACGTCAAAGTCGCAGGTAGCGGCGGTATACAGGCCCCACTCGCGGGCCTGGACGGCGATGTGGCTGGGCGAGAAGCCGGCCGCGTTGAACGAGAAGAAGGTATGCAGGTGCATGTTCACCGGCGCGTCAGCGCGGGGGTCCACCGGCGGCGGCGCGGTGGCGGCGTGCCGCAGCAGGGCGGCGTGGCGTTCCGCGCGGTCGAACGAGTCCAGGGGATGGGTGGAAACGGTCGTTACTTGGAGACTCACGCCGCCGAGTATACGGGCAAGCTTCGAGCAGGTCAGCGCGCACGGCTGCGGTGGGCGCCCCCGCCGCGGCGCTCACCTGCCGGGCCAGCCGGCAAGCCGGACGAGCCGGACGGCTGCCCGCCCGTTGCGCTTCCCGCTGGCGCCGCGTATCATGCGCGGCAGGCGGCATGAAGGGGCCGCCCGTACAGTTGGCACTTCCGCAAGCGGCGACGTTTTCCGAAGGCGACCTCAAGTACATCATGGACTCGCTGGCTCCCACCGCCGGCGAGCGACCCACGTTGGCGCGTGCCGTGCGCGAGGACCGCGAGATACGGGAAGCCGTACTGGCCGACGACCGCGTGTTTCACGCCGTTACCGACACGGAGGAGGCGTTCATCCACGTCTCCAGCTACCTGTTCTTCACCGTTCTGTTACTGCGGGCGCGGCGCGACTTGCAGGATCAGGGATACACCGTGGAACGCGAGGGCGACTTCACGATGCCGGTGTTCGACAGCGAGGCGGTGTACGCGTTCCTGCAGCCGGCGGAGATTCGCGACTATCTCGTCGGCGTGCTGGCAGGGTTCGTGAAGACCGAGCAGCGCTCGGTAATGCTGCGCCGTCGCGACGGCAAGCTGCGCCGCATGCGGGTGAACGGTCTGGACCTGCGGAGCCTGATACGTTACTGCCGAACGATCCAGGAGGAGCACCGCTTCCACCTGTACCGCCATATCGCGGATCTGTGCCTGTTCGCTTCCGGGGTGTTCGCCGCGGAGCGTATTCTCGGTTACAGTCCGGAGACCTGGATGGAGCAGGGCACCACGTTCTACGCGCTGGCGGCGGACCATCGCCAAGCCGAGTACCATGAGCTGAGCGATACCCTGAGGGCGTTCTCCGAGAACTTCACCCTGGCGGTCAAGCCGCTGAAGCTGATCACCGAGCGCTATCTCAGCTCATTGAAAGAAGACATGTTCGGAGCCTGACGCGCTTCACCCATGCTGCTGCTCGTATTGCTCCTGGTCGGCACTCTCGGGTTTTCCTTCCTCTGTTCCATCCTGGAAGCGGTGATCCTGAGCGTGACTCCGAGTTACGTGGTCGCGATCACCAAGCGCCGACCTCGCACCGGGCGACTGCTGGCTCGCTTCAAGCGTGACGCGGAACGTCCCCTGGCCGCCATTCTGGCGCTGAACACCATCGCCAACACCGCGGGAGCCACCGGCGTGGGGGCGCAGGCGCTGGTGCTGTTCGGCAGCACTTCGGTGGGGATCGTCTCCGCGCTGCTGACCCTGCTGGTACTGTTCCTCTCCGAGATCATTCCCAAGACCATCGGCGCCACCCACTGGCGCGCACTCGCGCCGCCGGCCACACGCATCACGCAATGGCTCATCCACGGGATGTTCCCGTTCGTGTGGGCGGGCGGCATGTTGCGCCGCGTCCTGCAGCGGGGGCAGCGACCGGCACGCCTCAGCGAGGACGAACTGCACGCGATCGCCGATCTGGGGCAGCAGGAAGGCGTGGTACAGGACAGTGAGTCGCGGGTGCTGCGCAACGTGATCCGCTTCGGTTCGCTGCGGGTCCGGGAGATCATGACTCCGCGCACGGTGGTGGTGGCGTTTGGCGAGCAGACCACGGTACAGGAAGTCCTCGGCGAGCGCGTGGGGCTGCGCTTTTCCCGGATTCCCTCCCGTATTCCCATCTATGCCGACAACATCGACGCGGTCACCGGCTACGTGCTCAAGAGCGACCTCCTGTTGAGCGTGGCGCAGGGTCTCGGCGACCGGCGCCTTGCCGAGCTGAAGCGCGAGATCAGCCTGGTGCCGGATACCCAACCCCTGCGCGACCTGTTCACCCGCTTCCTGGATCGGCGCGAGCACATCGCCGTGCTGGTCGACCAGTACGGCGGCATGGCCGGCATCGTCACCATGGAAGACGTGGTGGAGTCGCTGCTGGGCAGCGAGATCGTGGACGAGTCTGACGTCGAGATCGACATGCAGAAGCTGGCCCGCCGCCGCTGGGAGCGGCGGGCGCGGGAGATGGGCATGACCGACGTCACGGAGCCGGCAGAGGCCGACCAGCCGCGGGAGACCGGCGAAGCCTGACCCTGGTGGTGCCGTGCGTCAGCGTGAGCCGTACAACGGCCCGAAGTTGGCGCAGGCGCGGTAGTCCGCCCCGTAGTCGGCGCTCGGGCCGAACAGGCTCCATGCCTTGGGGCGGAATACGCGCTCGGCCGCGACGTTGTGCATGCACACCGGGATGCGCAGGATCGATGCCAGCGTCAGCAGCTCGTCGCCCACGTGGCCGTAGGTGATCACACAGTGGTTGGCTCCCCAGTTGTCCATCACCGAATAGGTGTCCGTGAACGGCCCCGCTCCGGTGAGAACCGGGGTAAACCAGGTGGTGGGCCAGGTGGGATTGGTGCGCTCGATCAGTGGCTGGCCGATCTCCGGCGGCAGGGACACGGTGTAGCCCTCGGCGAGCTGCAGTGCCGGTCCCAGTCCCGCGACCAGGTTGATGCGGGAGATGGTGACCGGCATGCCGCCGGCGGTCTCGAACTCGGTGGAGTAGCCGCCGCCGCGGAAGTATTCCAGCACCGCGGGACAGAACCGGGTGGCGGCCAGGCACGCCTCCGCCTCGGCGGCGGATATTTCCCAGTAGGGCTTCATCGCGGGCTCGTCGCCACGGAGCTGACGGCCGGTACCGTCGAGTGCGGCGGAGCCGGAGTTGATCAGGTGCAGCACGCCCTGCGCCGCCCTTCCGGCGGGCCGCTGGCCGGTGACGCGTTCGATGGCGGCCGGACTCCAGTAGGTGCGTACGTCCGCGAAGACCTGGGCGCTGCCGGTGAGCAGGTGCCCGAACAACATGGTTATGCCGTTCAGGTAGTCGTTCTCGGTGGCCATCATGTAGGGCTGGCGGATGCCGCTCCAGTCGAACGAGGTATTGAGCAGCGTCTCGAGCAGATCGCCGTTGGGGAGGTGGTCGGTCCACTGGCGTTGCCCCTGGAAACCGGCGGCCAGGGCGTTGTGCCCCAGCGCTTCCTCACCGAATCCGGCCTCGGCGAGCCGCGGGTTGCCCACCATCAGGTCACGGCCGATGAGCGCCATCTTCAGGCAGTAGTCCCAGTCGGCGGAATGGCGCGCCTCCGACAGCCGCTGCTCCGCGGGGTTGGGGTCGGCGCCGCGCCGGCAGTATTGTGCCGCCCACTCCTGCGCCCGCGCCAGCTCCGCGGTGTCGTAGATGCCCTCTTCGATGCGCCGCACGAACTCGGTCATGTCCACCATCTCGTAGCGCATGCCGAGGTAGCGCTCGAGGAATCCCGGATCCACGATCGAGCCGCCGATTCCCATCGACACCCCGCCCATCGCCAGATAGGAGGTGCCGTTCATGGTGGCGGCCGCCACGCCGGCACGTACGAAGGCGAGTATCTTGGCGCCCACGTCATCGGGGATGCTGCTGTCGTCGGCGTCCTGCACGTCGCGGCCGTAGATCCCGAACGCGGGCACCCCCTTCTGAGCGTGTGCCGCCAGTACCGCGGCCAGGTACACCGCGCCGGGCCGCTCGGTCCCATTGAAGCCCCATACCGCCTTCGGCAGCAGCGGATCCATGTCCATGGTCTCGGCGCCGTAGCACCAGCAGGGCGTGACCGTCAGCGAGACGCCCACGCCGGCGCGCCGAAACTGCTCCGCGCAGGCAGCCGCCTCGGCGGCCCCGCCGATGCAGGTATCGGCCACGACGCACTCGACGGGAAGCCCGCAGGAGTGGCGCACGTGGTCGCCGATCAACGCCGCGACCCGCCGCGCCTGTCCCATGGTTACCTCTTCCAGGGACTCACGTACGCCCTTGCGCCGCCCGTCGATGGCGGGACGGATTCCGACCCGGGGCAACGGGGTGGTCAGTCGGTGGGTGGGTTCGGCGATGCGCCAATCGAATGCCATACGAGTGTTCTCCTATCTTCTGGCCATTAGGTGAGTCTTTAGTCTAATGGTGCGACGGGAGTTGGCAAGTAGCCTGCGTCCCCGTGCTTTGAACTGCAAAGTGCTTGACTCTGTATTGGTCGAACGCTATCCTTGCGCCAGATGTTGCAATCGCCGGCGCGCGTCCCGGCACGGGCCGCCGAGGATCTGGAGTTCATCCGTCACGCCATGGAGCGCGCCAACCGGTTCAACGCCGTACCCGGCGTGGGCCTGACGGTGATGGGCGCCACTGCGCTGGTCACGGCGGCTGCTGCCAGCATCGCGCCGGCCGGCCAATGGCTTGCCATCTGGATTGCGGACGCGGTGGTGGCGATCGGCGTGGGACTGGTCATGATGTACCGGAAGGCACGCTCGGTCGGACTCTCCGTGGCCTCCCCGTCGGGCCGCGCGTTCGTGTTGAGCTTCGCTCCGCCGATCGCCGCGGGACTGGTAGCCACCATCGCCTTTGCCGCCAAGGGGGCCGGCGAGTTGTTGCCGGGCGTCTGGCTCATCCTCTACGGGCTCGCGGCGACCACCGGCGGCGCCTTCTCGGTGCGTGCCGTGTCGGTGATGGGCGGCTGCTTCCTGGTGCTGGGCGCTGCCGCGCTGCTGGCCCCCGGCGGCCTGGGAGACCTGTTCATGGCAGCCGGATTCGGCGCACTGCACGTCGGCTTCGGCCTGTTCATCGCGCGCCGCCATGGGGGTTGACGGCATGGTGGATGTGCATCCGGTGACTCCGCGGCTGCGCGAGGTTCTCCAGGGATTGACGGGACCGGCGGAACCGGGCCTCGACCGTCTGGTCCACGAGCGTACCCGGCTGGCCATCATGAGCACCCTGGCCGTGGTGGAGAACGTGAGCTTCAGTCAGCTCAAGCGGTTGCTCGGCGCCACCGATGGCAACCTCAGCGTGCACGCGCGCAAGCTGGAGGACGCCGGGTACGTGGCCGCGACCAAGTACTTCGAGAGGCGCGTACCACGGACCACGTATCGACTGACGGCCGTTGGCCGCGCCGCACTCAAGAGCTACCTCGGATATATGGAGAGTCTGATCAGAGCCATGCAGGGAGACATCAAGTGAACGGAACCGCAGGACTCCACGTCGGCATCATCATGGATGGCAACGGGCGCTGGGCGGCGCGGCAGGGGTTGAGCCGCTACCGCGGCCACGGCGCCGGGGCGCGGGCAGTTCGCGCCTGCGTGCGTTCCGCTCCCGACCTCGGCGTCCGCGTGCTGACGTTGTACGCGTTTTCGGCCAACAACTGGCAGCGCCCGGCACGCGAGGTGAGCGTACTGATGCGCCTGTTCGAACGCCACCTGCATGACGAGATGGACGAGTGTGTGCAAAACGGGGTTCGGGTGCAGGTGATCGGTCGCCGTGACCGTCTGGGTGCGCGGCTGTGCGGCGCCATCGATGCTGCCGAGCGGAGGACGCGACACGGTGGACGCCTGCTGCTGCGTATCGCCATCGACTACTCGGCGCGAGACGCCATTCTGGCGGCCGCCGCGCGGCTCCCCGATCTGACCGCTTCCGGCGTCGAGGATCGCTACGCGGCATTCGGCCGGCTGGTGGCGAGCCAGCCGTGCGAATGTCATCCGGCGCAGGATGTGGATCTGATCATCCGTACCGGGGGAGAGCAGCGTCTGAGCGACTTCCTGCTGTGGGAGGGGGCTTACGCCGAGCTGTACT
The DNA here is from genome assembly GCA_965203905.1 of Spirochaetia bacterium. Classification (GTDB taxonomy): domain Bacteria; phylum Spirochaetota; class Spirochaetia; order SZUA-6; family Bin103; genus Bin103. The sequence continues at coordinate 2,541,616 of CBDBDQ010000005.1, forward strand.
TTACCCAGGTGATGTGGCCCGACTTCGGCCGCCACGAGCTGCAGGCCGCGATCGCCGAGTTCCACGGCCGCGATCGCCGTTTCGGCAGCGTTGCCGCTCCGGCAGTCTCGCGGAAGCCCGCCAGCGCACCGCCACGGCGTGCCGCCGCGGCGGCCGGCGTGACCCATCCGGCGGTGGTGGCCGCCGCCGGAGCCTGAAGCGGCAGGCGGCAGCGACGGGAACGGCCTCAGGCAGAGACCGAAGTGTCCAGGCGAGCCGGAGTACCGCCGCGGTGGCAGCCGCTCGACCAGCGTCTGACCGCCTGGATGAGCCGCCATGGCGTGCCGTTGCTGCGGGTCGCCGTCGGGGTCGTGTTCATCTGGTTCGGAGCGCTGAAACTGTTTCCGGGGGCAAGTCCGGCCACCGGTCTCATCGTAGCGACCTTCCCGTTCCTGCCGGAACGGTTGTTCCTGCCGTTTCTGGGTTGCTGGGAAGTGGCGATCGGCTGCGGCTTTCTCAGCGGCCGTTTCCTGCGCGTGACGGTGGCTCTGATGTACCTGCAGATGCTCGGGGCGATGTCGCCGCTGGTGTTGAACTCCGCCGCCGTATTTGCGCAGCCGCCATTCGTGCTCACGCTGGAGGGCCAGTACATCGTCAAGAACCTGGTCCTGCTGGCGGCTGCGATCGTGATCGGCGCGCGGGTGCGCTGACGGCAGCAGCGGGTCGGTCGCACGGGGTTGGGCTGGACGCTCCGGCGGCGCCGCTGGCGGCCTGCTTGACGCCGCTGCATGGCGTATCTATGTTAGCCCTATGCCGTACGACCCTGTGCTCGTGCAACCGATGCGCGACGAACTCACCGCGGTGGGCATCGAAGAGTTGGAGACCGCAGAAGCGGTGGACCGCTTCCTGGCGGACAAGAGCGGGTCCGCCATGATCGTGATCAACTCCGTATGTGGCTGCGCCGCCGGCAGCGCCCGCCCCGGCATCAAGATGGCGCTGCGTCACGAGGTGACCCCGGACCGGGTCGCCACGGTGTTCGCCGGCCAGGACCTGGAGGCGACCGCCAGGGCGCGCGGTCACATTCCCCATATTCCGCCGAGCAGCCCATCGGTCGCCTTGTTTCGCGATGGCGAACTGGTGTTCATGTACCCGCGCCATCAGATCGAGGGACGGCCACCGCAGGTGATCGCCGCGGATCTGATGGAAGCGTTCGACGAGCACCTCTCCTCCTGACCTCCCGTTCCGCGAACCCGCGCCGCAATGAGAGATTCCCGGCACGCGGCCAAGGGTGAGTTGCACGGCATCACCGTGGTGGTGGACACCACGGGCCCGGAGCTGTATGTCGGTCGCTTCTTCGAACAGCGCGGCGACGGCATTGTGCTGCTCGACGTGGCGCGCCATACCGATGGAGCAGGCGGGGTGTCGAAGCAGCAGTACGTGCAGACCGCGGCCCGCTACGGCCAGTGGAAGGAGCACGACCAGGTAGTGGTTCCGTTGCCCGAGGTACGTTCGGTGACCCGTCTGCTCGATGCCGGCGCATCGTAGCTCCGCATGAGTCGGGTGCTGCTCGGCGCGGCTGTCCTGGTTGTCGCCGCGTGCTCGCGCCAGCCGCACGTGCGCGAGTATGACGAGGTGGTCATCAAGCCCTCGCCCGTGGTGGCGGCCTTCGACGGCAGTGGTGCCGGTGGCGCTGACGCGGGGCCGTTGGCGTGGCAGACACCGCCGGCGTGGCAGGAGTTGCCCGGTGACGGTATCCGTCTGGCGGCGTTCCTTCTGCAGCAGGGCGACCGGCGCGCCGAGACCACGGTGGTGATGTTGGGCGGGGCGGCCGGCGGCCTGGAGGCCAACGTGGTGCGCTGGCTCGATCAGCTCGGGCTGCAACTCGGGAGTGAAGAGCTGGCTCGGTTTCTCGCCGCCGGCGAGCCGGTAGCCACCCGCGACGGGCTGCGCCTCACGTTGTTCGACTTCACCCGCCTGACGACTGCCGGCGGGGACTCGATGCTGGCGGCGGTGGGGCCGATGCTCGACCAGACCCTGTTCGTGAAGATGTCCGGGGACGGCGACCTGGTGGCCGCCGCGCGCGGCGACTTCCTGCGCCTGGTCGGCAGCCTGGGACTGGCCGCCACGGGCACCTCATGACGGCCGGCCGGCGGCGGCGCGAGCGGAGCGCAATGTGTTAGCCGCCGCCATCAAGCGCTATCCGGTCCTGCGTCTGCTGATCGATCTGCGGGTCACGGTGGTGTCTCTGCTGTTGCTGTTCGTGCTCACCTTCCTGGGCACCGTGCACCAGATCGACAACGGTATCTACTCGGCGCAGAAGAAATACTTCGAGTCGTTCTTCACCCTGGCGGGTGGGTTCGTGCCGCTGCCCGGAGCCCAACTCGTGCTCTGGGTGCTGTTCGTGAATCTCGTGGCGGCAACCATCTACCGCTTCGCCTATCGGCTGCGACGGATCGGCATCCTGATCATCCACGGCGGCCTGTTCGCCCTCTTCTTCGGCATGTTCTTTACCCAGTACTTCGCGCAGGAGTCGTTCCTGTCGCTGCTGGAGGGGGAGGGGGGCAACGTCACCACCGACTACTTCGACTGGGAAGTGGCGGTGTGGGATCCCACCGGCGAGACGCGCCACGTGGCCGCCGTCGATGCCCGCGAACTGGAGACCGGCACCACGGTCGAGATCTCTCATTACGGCGTGGCGCTGCTGCCGCAGCAATACTTCCCCAACGCCCAGGCTTTCAGTCGCGCCGCTGGCACGCCGACACGGTGGATCAACGGTTCCGGTATCGAGAGTCTTGAGGAGGCGCGCGTGTCACCCGATCCACAGGAGAATTTCCCCGGGGTGACGCTGACGGTGCGCCATGCGGGGGGCAGCGCGGAGGTGTTGCTGTTTGGCGGCGACGTGGGTCCGGCGTTCGTGCCGGTGGCCGGTGGCCGGCTCGCGGTGTCGCTGCGGCGCAAGCACCATGTGATGCCCCTGATTCTGATGCTCGACGACTTCCGGGCCGAGTTTCACCCCAACTCCGACACGCCGCGCAGCTTCGAGAGCGACGTTACCCTGCGCACGCCGGAGCTGACCCGCAGCGCGCGGATTTCGATGAACCACCCGCTGCGCTACGCGGGCTATACCTTCTACCAGGCTTCCTACGCCATCGACGCCACCGGTCAGGAGACCTCCACCCTCGCGGTAGTCCATAATCGCAGCCGCGTGGTGCCGTACGTCGGCACCGCGTTGGTGGGTGTCGGCCTTGCAATTCACTTCATCCAGACCCTGGTGCTGCGCCGGCGCAGGCGCTCCGACTCCTCGCAGGCGGCCGGCCGTGTTTAGCGGCCCCCGCCACGGCGCGCCGCGCGCCCGGCTCGCGCTTGCGGCCGGCGTAATGCTCCTGGTCGCGGTAGCCGGAACCGCGCAGGAGGCTGCCGGCGCCGGCCTGGAAGAGGTGAGGGCGTTCGCACCGGGTGAGTTGCGGGTTGCCGAACTCGCGCCGCTGCGGCGCATCGTGGTGGTGGAAGGTGGGCGGCCGATGCCGCTGGACAGCTATGCGCGCATCACCTTGCTGCGGCTGTCCGGTCGCCGCAGCTACGACCGGCGCCCCGCCATCGAGTGGTTGGCGCGGGTGCTGTTCACCCCCAACGAGACCCACGACGACGAGATCTTCGTGGTGGACAATCCGGAAGTGGTCGACGCCATGGGCCTGGAGTCGCGCGGCCGCGACCGTTACAGTCTCGCATTCCTGCTGCCCGGGCTGCCGGAGCTGGAACGGTTGGCCACGGACGCCGCGGCGATCAGCGAGGAGGGCCGTACCATCGTGGAGCGCGAGATTCTGCGCCTCTGGAACAACGTCGGTCTCTACGCCAATCTGCTCTCCTCGTTCGCGTTCACCTACCCTCACCGGGACTTCCAGGTTGACGATCCGGCGGCAGCGGAGTTGCTCGGGCTGCCCGGTACCGGCACCTACAGCTACCTCGACGTCGCCCTGCGGCGCGCCGAGTTGCGCGAAGCCGCCATGGCCGCCGGCGTGGCGCACGCTGCCAGCGGCGCGTTCAGCCGCAGCGATGGGCAGTTGCTGCGCCTCAGCCAGAGTCTCGCCGCGTGGCAGGGCAACTTCGTGGGCCTGCCGTTGCCGGTCATTCCGGTCGCCGGCTTCGGCGAGGCGCGCTGGCTCACGCCCTGGCAGGCGCTCGACGGACAGCAGACGGCGGGACTCGGGGCGGAGCAGCTGCGTGCCCTGGAGAGCGAGCTGCTGGCGCTGCGCGACCTGCAGGTGGCCTATCTCGAAGGCCGCGAGTTGCGCTTCGGACTGGCGGCGCGCCAGTTTACCGACTCGGTGCAACGCCGTACCGCGGCCGAGCTCGAACTCAAGGATCCCGGACTGGAGATCTTCTACAATCGAACCAATCCCTACCTCGCCGCGCGGCTGGCGTACGGCGCCGGGCTGCTGCTGCTGGCGCTGTCGTTCCTCGGCTTGAGGATCTGGCTGTATCGCGCCAGTCTCCTGTTGTTGCTGCTCGGCTTCATCCCCCACACCTTCGGCCTGGTGCTGCGCATCCTGATTACCGACCGGCCGCCGGTCACCAACCTGTTCGAGACCTTCGTGTTCGTGGGCTGGGGTGCGGTGGTATGCGGCGTAGTCATGGAGTATCTGCGCAAGCGCTATCTCGGCGTCTTCTGCGGGCTGGCGGGCGGGTTCGTGTTCTTCCTGCTCTCGGGCAAGTTCTCGGCCGAGGGCGACACCATGCCGGTGCTGCAGGCGGTTCTGGACACCAACTTCTGGCTCTCCACCCACGTCACGGTGATCACCACCGGCTACATGGCCTGCTGCGTGGCGGGCCTGATCGGCCACGTGTACATGCTGCAGGCGGTGTTGCAGGGGCGGCGCGGCGCGGCGTCCGCTCCGGATGCCCGGCAACTCGCGCACACCTACCGGACGCTGTTCGGCACCCTGGCCCTGGGACTCACCTTCTCCTTCGTGGGCACGATGCTCGGGGGCATCTGGGCCGACCAGTCGTGGGGCCGCTTCTGGGGCTGGGATCCCAAGGAGAACGGCGCCCTGCTGATCGTGCTGTGGTGCGCGATCCTGTTCCACGCCCGAATGGGCAAGATGATCGGCCAGTTCGGAATGGCCGCCGGTGCCGCCCTGCTGATCATCGTGGTGATGCTGGCGTGGTTCGGGATCAACGCGCTCGGGGTGGGCCTGCACGCCTACGGGTTTACCGACGGGGTTCTGTTGGGGCTGGGCGTGTACAGCGTGGCGCAGGTGGCGTTCGTGGCGGCGATCGGCAGTTGGTATCGCCGGCAGCAGCGTCGCGCGCCGCAGCCACCGGCACCGCCATCCCCGGGCGCCGGCGTGGCGGCCGCGGGGCACGCCAACGGCGCCGCCCACACCACGGCCCCGGTAGGGGGAAACCGATCCCCGGGGGTTGCAGCGGCGGCCGCGCACCGGTGATTCCCCGCGGCCCGCACGTGGCGACGCTCGTCCCGGCGGCCGTGTTGCGGTACCTTGAGAGCTAGCGATGGCGCTGGCGCGGGGCACCATGCCCTTTCTCGAACACGCCGCCGAGTTGCGGCGGCGATTGATCATCTCCCTGCTCGCCGTGCTGCTTGCGGCGATCGTCTGCTACCTGTTCTACGAGCCGGTGCTGACGGTGCTGTTGCGTCCGTTGGAAGCGGTGCCGGACGCAGCCGCCTCCGAGGCTGACGCGGACGCCGCGTATCTGTTCATCAACACCATCTTCGAGGGCTTTCTGGTACGGGTGAAGGTGGCGCTGATCGCCGGCGCCGTACTTGCCACCCCGGTACACCTCTACAACCTGGTGCGCTTCATCTTCCCCGGCCTAACGCTTCGCGAGCGGCGCGCGGTAACGGCCGTCCTGGCGGCTTCCTTCGTGCTGTTGCTGGCGGGTTTTTTCTACAGCTACTACAGCGTGATACCGCTCTCCGTGCGGTTCCTGGTCAGCGCCGGTTTCATCCCGCCGGGGGTCGGCCTGTGGCTGAACTTTCAGCGCAACGTGTTCTTCGTGTTCCAGTTTCTGCTGGTGTTCCTGCTGGTGTTCCAGATCCCGATCCTGCTGGTGGTGCTGATGATGACGGGGGTGGTCACCCGGCGCGCGCTGTTGCGGGCCAGCCGTTATGCGGTAGTCGGCATCTTCGCCCTGTCCGCGGTAGTCACGCCGCCGGACGTGGTGTCGCAGGTGAGCTTGGCGGTGCCGATGGTGGGCATGTTCTTTCTATCGATCCTGGTGGCAAAGCTGCTCGGGTTCGGAGCGGAGTGATGTTCGGCCTCGGGGTCTGGGAAATCGCCATGATCTGCATTGTCGTGCTGGTGTTCGTGCGTCCCGAGGAGTTGCCCCGCGTGATGCGCAAGTTGGGGACGCTGTATGGTCGCGTCACCGGATCGTCGCGCCGCATCATGCGGCAACTCCAGTTTCCCCCGGAGCTGGACGATGATCCGCAGCAGGGTGACCCTGGGCACAGCATCGCTCCCGACGGTACCGGGACCGGGGGCAGCACAGGCAACTCGGTGCGCGACCCTGAAGGTAAGGTCGGGACCGAACATAGCGTCGAGACCGGGACCGACGACCGCGGGACGCGCAAGGAGGCGTGAGAGAATGTTACCTGGTGGTGCAGAGTGGATCATTATCGGCGGCGTGGTGCTGGTGCTGTTCGGCGCCTCGGCGATTCCGCGCTTTGCGCGTTCCATCGGACGCGCCAAGAAGGAGTTCGAGAAGGGGCAGCACGACGGTGCTCGGGAACAGGCCGAGGGCCAGCAGCCGGAGGCCGGCAAGTCGGCCGACGGCGACGAATCGCGCGACCCCTGAGGCGGCGGACGCCGCTCAGTTACCCTGGTCCAGGAGCCGCCGCACCGCATCGAGGATGTGGTGCGCGACCTGTTCCTTCTCCATTGGCGGCAGCTGCACCGTAGCCGTATCGGGGGCGATCAGCAGCACTTCGTTGTGATCGGAGCCGAAAACGCTGTCGCCGGCGCTGTTGCTGACCTGGTTGGCGACGACGAGGTCGACGCCCTTCCGGTCCAGCTTGGTACGTGCGAAGCGCTCCAGGTTCTCCGTTTCCGCGGCGAAGGCGACGATCACCCGCGGGCCCTGCTGCGCATCGCGCCGCTGCCGTGCCGCCGCGGCCACGATGTCCTCGGTACGTTCCAGTGCCAGCTCGAGGCGGGAGCCGGTGTCCGACTTCTTGATCTTGTGCGACGCTCTGCTGGCCGGCCGGTAGTCGGCCACCGCGGCCGCCATCAGCAGCACGTCGTGCGAGGCCAGGCGCGTGCTGACCGCCGCCTGCATCTCGGCGGCTGACTCCACCGGCGCGAGGTCGATGCCGGCGCAGTCGACAGGTGACGGAGCGGTGGTGACCAGCGTCACCTCGGCACCGCGGTCGCGAGCCGCCCGGGCCAGCGCGAGCCCCATCTTGCCGCTGGAGCGGTTGCCCAGCACGCGCACCGGATCGAGCGCTTCGCGGGTGCCGCCGGCGGTCGTCAGGCAGCGCACGCCGGCCAGGTCACCGCGACGCCCCAGCACCCGGCGAATGTGTCCCAGCAGTGCCTCCGGCTCCACCATGCGTCCCGGGCCCCCGGCACCGGAAGCGTGGCGACCGCTCTCGGGCCCGGCCACTTCCACTCCGTCCTCGCGCAGCAGCGCCACGTTGCGCTGGGTGGCCGGATGCAGCCACATCCCCGCTTCCATCGCCGGCGCCAGCAGCACCGGCGCGCGCGTGCCCAGCACGGCGAGGGCGAGCAGATCGTCGGCCAGCCCGTGGGCCAGGCGGGCCAGCGTGCGGGCGGTGGCAGGCGCCACCACGATGAGGTCGGCGCGTTCCGCCAGCTCCACGTGCGGCAGACCTCGGTCGGCGAACAGGTCGGTGTGCACCGCGCCGCGAGTCAGGCCGGTGAAGGTCGCCGGCGTGACGAAGCGCGCTCCGGAACCGGTGAGGATCACGTCGACCTCGGCGCCATGCCGCACCAGGGAACTCACCAGTATGGCCGCCTTGTAGGCCGCGATGCTGCCGGTCACGCCGACCACCACCCGGGCCCCCGTCAACGCCCCGCGCCGGCTCGTTGACGGACTCATGCGACTGCTGCCGGTGAGCGGTTGAGCTGGTAGACGATCTGCAGGCCCTTGAGGGTGATCCACGGGTCGATGTGCTCCACCACGTTGGTCTCAGCGGCGATCACCTCGGCCAGGCCGCCGGTCCCGATCACCTGCATTCCGGAACCCAACTCCGTGCGGAAGCGGGCCACCATCCCCTCCACCAGTGCGACGTAGCCGTACACCAGGCCCGACTGCATGGCGTGCACGGTGTTGCGGCCGATGGTGGCGGGTGGCGGGCGCAGCTCTACCCGCGGCAGGCGCGCCGTGTGGCCGGCCAGAGCCTGCAGCGAGATCTCCAGGCCGGGAGCGATGGCGCCGCCGACGTACTCGCCGGCGGCGTTGATGGCGTCGAAGGTGGTGCCGGTACCGAAATCGATGATGCAGGCGGGCGCGCCGTAGTAGCGGCAGGCGGCGGCGGCGTTGCAGACCCGGTCGGCGCCGACGTCGCGCGGGCTGTCGTAGCGCACCTTGACGCCGGTTCTCACGCCGGCGTCCACGATCAGCGGCTCGGAACGGAACATGCTCTGCGCCAGCTCTGCGAACGATGGAGTCAACGGCGGCACCACGCTGGCAAGCGCCACGCCGTCGATGATCGTGGGATCGAGGTTCGCCGCGGCGAACATCCCGGCCACCAGTACGCCGTACTCGTCGGTGGTGGCCGCGGTGCGGGTGTGAATGCGCCAGCTGGCCCGCAGCAATTCACCGTCGAACACCCCCAGCACGATGTTGCTGTTGCCGACGTCGACGCCGAGGAGCACTATCCGGCCACCTGTTGGGCACCGCTCCGCCGGGCGTGCTCCGGCTCGCTGGCGCTGGCGCCGGTCGCCGCGCGCTGCTCCGGTTCCGCGAAGTCGTCGGGCAACAGCACGTTGTCGATCAGACGGATCCCGTCCACGCGGGCGGCCAGTGACACCAGGGCGCGGCGGGTTGAGGCAGTGGGCTCCAGCTCCTGCATGGTCTCGGGGTCGGCCAGGCTGAGATACTCCAGCTCCACGGCGGCGGCTGCGATCGGAGCGCCGGCCTCGCGCAGCAGCACTTCGCGCCGCCGCTCGCCGGCGCACCAGCAGCGCCCCGCGGCCGCCAGTCCCCGGTAGAGGGCGGTGGCGCGCTGCCGGCCGGAGGCGTCCAGCATGGCGTTGCGCGAGCTGAGGGCCAGGCCATCCGCCGTCCGCACCGTGGCACAGCCGACGATGCTGACCGGCAAGCCGAGGTCCGCGGTGAGCCGGCGCACGACCGCCAGTTGCTGGGCGTCCTTGCGCCCGAAGTAGGCGCGCTGCGGCTGGAACAGCACCAGCAGCTTGGCCACCACGGTCGCAACGCCGGAGAAGTGGCCGCGGCGGGCGGCACCCTCCAGGGGCTTTGACAGCTCGCGCACCTCCACGAAGGTCTGGTAGCCGGGCGGGTACACCTCCTCGGGGGGCGGGGTCCAGACCAGGTCCACGCCCAGCTCGGCGAGCATGGCGAGATCACGTTCCAGGTCGCGAGGATAGGCCGCGAGATCGGCGCGGTCGTCGAACTGCGTGGGATTGACGAAGATGCTCGCCGCCGTGTGGTGGCATTCCCGCGTACTGCTCCGGACCAGGGCGGCGTGGCCGGCGTGCAGGGCGCCCATGGTGGGAACCAGCCCGAGGATGCCGGACAGCCGGCTCCGTTCGGCACGCACCGCGGCGGCGCTGGTGACGACGCGCATCTTTCAGTCCCCGGTGGCACTGACCGGCGCGGCTCGTGGCGCCGGCACCTCGGTCGCGGGAGCGGTACGGCGCTGGTCGACTTCGGATGCCGGGGGCGCGGGGGCTGGGCCATCGGCTCCCTGGAGTCGCTCGTGGAGGGCGTTGAGCTCGGCGCGTTCCATCAGGTAGGAGTGCTCACGGTCCGGAAACTGCCCGCCGCGCACTTCCGCGCAATAGCGCGCGAGGGCGTCGCCGATCTGTGCGCCGACATCGCCGTACTGCTTCACGTAGCGCGGCGCCTCGCCAGTATGCATCCCGATCACTTCATGGTAGATCAGCACCTGGCCGTCGCAGGCAGCACCGGCGCCGATGCCAATGGTCGCGACCGGCACCCGGCGGGTAATCTCGGCGCCGATCTTGCGCGGCACCGCTTCCACCACCATGGCGAAGCAGCCGGCCGCGGCAACCGCCTGGCCGTCGCGAACCAGCTGCTCTGCCGCCGCTGCCGTTCTGCCCTGCACGCGATAGCCGCCGGTCAGGTGCTCGGACTGCGGCCCCAGACCGACGTGGCCCATTACCGGAATACCGGCTGCTACGATGGCGGCGATGGTGGCAGCGCGCTCCGTGCCGCCCTCCAGCTTTACCGCGGTGCAGCCTCCTTCCTTGATCAGGCGTACGGCGTTGGCTACCGCGCTTGGCACGTCGGTTTGGTAGGAGCCGAACGGCATGTCGCCGACCACCAGCGCCGCCGGTTGCGCCCGGCTGACCGCGCGGCAGTGGTGCAGCATCTCCTCCATCGTGACCGGCACCGTGCCGGGATACCCGAGCATGAACGGGCCGAGGCTGTCCCCCACCAGGATCATGTCTACCCCGGCACGGTCCGCGAAGCGGGCGCTGTAGTAGTCGTATGCGGTGATCATGGTCAGGCGCGGTGCATCACCGGTGCGCTTGGTGATGTCCCGGATCGTGACCTTCTCGCGTTCCACGGCGGTTCCTCTGCCATCGGCCTGACGCACGGACACCCGACTCTCTTCAATTATCGGCAGAGGCGCAGCTATGGCTTGTGGACGGGCGAGAGGACGGAGCGAACAGCACTTCGGCTGGGCGTTGCATCCGCGTCGTCCCGGTTATCTCCAATCCAGGCAACGGCACACGCCTTGCGAGCGTCGCGTAGGTTTCGACCTGTCGTTCACTGCCGCCGCATCGCAGGTGCACCGCTAGCGGTCAGTGACGCTCACAACCTAACCAACGGCATACTCGCCTGTCAACACTGCGGGAGGAACCGTTAGGAACCGTGCTCTCGAAGCTACCTCCTTATGAAACATGAAGTTATCGCTACGATCCGAGTGTCGGCTTGACGGATCGCCGGGTGCGGCGTAACGTGATGGTGGAGTGAGGCAGGCAGGATTGCCGTCCGGTGACGACATGAACGGGGGCGCGGTCATCGAGGTGCTCGATACGACGCTGCGTGACGGCGAGCAGATGCAGGACGTGAGCTACACGCCGGGGGAGAAGCTCGCCATCGCCAAGGTTCTGCTGGAGGACGTGCGGGTCGATCACGTGGAGTTGACCAGCGCGCTGGTCAGCGACGGCGAGCGCGACGCGGTACGCCAGGTGATCTCCTGGGCCGCCGAGCACGGGCGCGCGGACGCCATCGAGGTGCTTGGGTTTACCGACGTGAATCGCTCCGTCGACTGGATCCGGGACCTTGGCTGCACGGTGATGAACCTGCTGGCCAAGGGCTCGCTGCGCCACGTCACCACGCAACTGCGCAAGCAGCCCGCCGATCACTTCGGCGACATCGCGGCGACCGTTGCCTACGCCGGCGATCATGGCGTGCGTTGCAACATCTACCTCGAAGACTGGTCCGGCGGGATGCTCGACTCGCCGGACTACGTCTACACCATGCTCGATGAACTGAGCAGCGCCGGCCTGTGGCGCATCATGCTACCGGACACCCTCGGGCTGCTGGCGCCGTGGCAGGTAGGGCGCTTCGTCGGCGACCTGGTGCGGCGTCATCCGGAGTTGAGCTTCGACTTCCATGGGCACGACGACTACGGCATGGCGACCGCGAACACGCTCGCCGCGGTGGAAGCGGGGGTTACCTGCGTCCACTGTACCGTGAACGGCATGGGTGAGCGGGCCGGCAACACCCCGCTGGACGAGGTGGTGGTGGGCATTCACGACTTCCTGGACCGGCGAACCCGGATCGACGAGACCAGGCTGATCACCGCCAGTGAGCGCGTGGAGGTGTTTTCCGGGCGCAGGGTACCCTTCAACAAGCCGATCGTGGGCCCCAACGTGTTCACCCAGACCGCCGGCATCCACGCCGACGGCGATCACAAGGGAGACCTCTACGCCAGCCGACTGTCCCCGGAACGGTTCGCCCGCCGGCGCCGCTACGCGCTCGGCAAACTCAGCGGCAAGCGCAGCCTGGAGTTCAACCTGACCGATCTGGGAATCGAGTTGGACGAGGAACAGTCCCGGCTGGTGCTGGAGCGTATCAAGGAACTCGCCGACAGCAAGCAGACCATCACCCAGGACGATCTTCCATTCATCATCTCCGATGTGCTGGAGACCCCCCACGACCGCACCTTCATCCTGGAGAGTTGCGTGGTGGTGTCCAGCATCGGTCTCAAACCGGTGGCGACGATCAAGGTCTCCCACCGCAACGCCGCCGGAACGTTCGACGAGTACGAGGCCAGCAGCCAGGGCGACGGCGGCTACGATGCGTTCATGAACGCCGTTCGCAGTATTGGCGGCGAGCTCGGACTTTCGTTGCCGCGGCTGGCCGATTACAACGTGTCGATTCCGCCCGGTGGCAAGTCGGACGCCATCGTGCAGTGTTCCATCACCTGGCTCCACCCCGATCGTCCGGGTGAGGTGTTCAACACCAAGGGCGTGCACAGCGACCAGGTGCTGGCGGCGGCCCAGGCCACCGAGAAGATGCTCAATCTGGTGGCATCCGGAACCCTGGCCCCGGTCTATGGCTAGCGTGACCTCCGGGCGCAAACTGTGGGACAAGAACGAGCCGCTGGACGCGCTCATCGAACAGTTCACCGTGGGCGACGACTACCGGCTCGACCGCGCCCTGGTGGCGGCGGACTGCGTGGCTTCGCTGGCCCATGCCACCATGCTGGCGGCGATCGAGGTAATCACGCCGGCGCAACTGGAGGAACTGCGGGGCGCCCTGCTGGAAGCTCTGGAGCTGGCCCAGCGCAGCGCCTTTACCATTGAACGGGCGGATGAAGACGGGCACACCGCGCTGGAGCGGTTCCTCACCCAGCGTACCGCCGCCGGCGCCAGGATCCACACCGGACGGTCACGCAACGACCAGGTGATGGCGGCGCTGCGGCTGTACGGGCGCGAGGCGCTTACCGAGCTGCAGCACTCCGTGCTCGATTTGGCGGATGCACTGTTCGCCTTCGCCGTCCGCTACGAGCGCAGCCCCATGCCCGGCCGCACCCATACCCAGGTGGCGATGCCATCGACGCTTGGGGTGTGGGCGGCAGCCTTCGCCGAGGAGCTGCTGGATGACCTGGCCCTGGTGGCCACCTGCTACCGGCTGACCAACCGGTCGCCGCTGGGATCTGCCGCCGGCTATGGAGCGCCGCTGCCGCTCGATCGCGAGCAGGTGGCCGGCCTGCTGGGATTCGAGGGGCCGGTGCACAACGTGCTGGCGGCCGCCAACAGCCGCGGCAAGCTGGAAGCCGCAACCCTCGACGCGCTCGACCAGGTGGCCATCACCGTGAGCCGGCTGGCGCAGGACCTGATCCTGTTCTCGCTGCCGGAGCTCGGCTACGTGACCTTGCCGGCGGAACTGTGCACGGGCAGCAGCATCATGCCGCACAAGCGCAATCCGGACGGCCTGGAGCTGGTGCGGGCGCGGGCGGCGGCGGTGTCGGCACTCGCCGGCGCCGTCAAGGGAATCGTGCGCAACCTGCCCAGCGGCTACCACCGTGACCTGCAGGAGACCAAGCGGCCCTACCTGACGGCCCTGGATACGGTGATCGGGCAGGTGCTGGTCATGACCCTGACGGTCGAGCGGCTGCAGGTCAGCGAGGCGGCGCTGGCCCGTTCGCTTACTCCGGAGCTGTATGCCACCGATGCCGCATTCGCGCTGGTGCAGCAGGGCGTGGCGTTTCGCGATGCCTACCATCAGGCGGCGCAGGGCGCCGCGCTCGCCGGTGCCAACGACACCGGCGGCGCGGCCACGCCGGCGACAGGGGCGGCGTTGGCGGCCAGGACGGCCACCGGGACGGCGGGCAACCTGGGCCTGGCCGAGCGCCGGCGTCTGGTGGCGGCGGAACGGCAACGGGTGACGGACGCCGCGGGCTGTGCCGCCGCGCCGCTGACCGCGCTCATGGGACGGCCGGTAGCGGTGTACCGGAATCCGTGGCGGGACGCCGACGCATGAGCGGCAGGGGGCGGGCGCCGCGGCAGAGCGCCTTTCTGGTCGGCCTGCAGACCGCGCCCGCGGGCGCCCCGGAGGCGGCAAACGGCCGCGCCGCTGCGGTTGCCGGCAGCGCTCCGGAGGCCGCGCAGTGGGATGTCGAACAGTGTCTCGAGGAGTTGGCACGGTTGGCCGACAGCGCCGGGCTGCGGGTCGTGGGTCGCACCTGGCAGCGTCGTGCCCAGCCGGATCCGCGGACCTACCTGGGCGGCGGCAAACTCGCCGAGGTGGTGGCTGCGGCGCGCGCGGTGGGGGCCGACGTGGTGCTGTTCGACGACGAGTTGACGCCGTCGCAACTGCGCAACGTGGAACACTCCCTCGGCGAAGAGCTGCCGGTGGTCGATCGCACCGCGCTGATCCTCGACATATTCGCCCGCCATGCGCGCAGCCGGGAGGGCCAGCTCCAGGTCGAGCTGGCGCAGCTCGAGTACCGGCTGCCGCGCCTCACCCGGCTGTGGACGCACCTGGCCCGGCAGGCGGGCGGCCGTGCCGGCATGGGAGTGGGGGTGCGCGGCCCGGGCGAAACCCAGATCGAGGTCGACCGGAGGCGCATTCGCCAGCGTCTGGGCGCGCTGCGCACCCGCATCCGCAGCCTGGCGCATCGGCGGCGCCACGGCCGCGCCCGCCGGCAGCAGTCCGGCAGCCCGGTGCTGGCGCTGGTCGGGTACACCAACGCCGGCAAGAGCACGCTGATGAATCGGCTCACCGGAGCGGGGGTGCACGCCGCGGATCAGCTCTTCGCCACCCTCGATCCCACCACCCGGCAAGTGGATCTGGGAGACGGGCGGCGAGCCCTGCTCACCGACACCGTCGGCTTTGTCCACAAGCTGCCGCATCAGCTCGTGGCGGCGTTCCGCGCCACGTTGGAGGAAGTTGCCGGGGCGGACCTGTTGCTGGTGGTGGCAGACGCCAGCGACCCCAGTCGCCGCCATCAGCAACAGGCGGTGGCGGAAGTGCTGCAGGAGATCGGCGCCGCCGCCATCCCGCGTCTGACCGTTCTCAACAAGATCGACCTGGTAGAGCGGGACTCCCCGTTGCGGCTGCGGCTGGATGACGCGATGCCGGTCAGCGCGGTGACCGGTGAGGGTATCGACGACCTGCGGCGCGCACTGCGGCAGCACCTGTCCGCGGACCACGTGCACGTGGAGGTCAAGGTCCCCTACGCCGAGTCGCGGCTGCTGGGGCTGCTGCGCGCCGCCGGTCGCATCGAGCAGCAGGAAGCGGCGGCGGACGGCTATCGCGTAACTGCGGTGGTGCCGCCTCGTCTCGCCGCCACGCTGCGCGACGCACTGGCAAGCCGATGAGTGAAGAACGTATCGTCCTGATCGAGGACGACCCCGCGGTGGCGAAGGGGCTCAGCTTCGCCCTGGAGCAGGAAGGATACGCCGTCAGCTGGGCCGGAGACGGTTCGCAGGGGCACCGGATGGTGGCCCATCAGTCTCCGCATCTGATCATCCTCGATATCCGCCTGCCGGACACCAGCGGCTTCGATCTGTGCCGGAAGCTGCGCCAGGAGGGATTCCGCCAGCCGATCCTGATGCTCACTGCGCGCGACGAGGAGGTGGACAAGGTGCTCGGCTTCGAGTTGGGCGCCGACGACTACGTGGTCAAGCCATACCAGTTGCGGGAGTTGCTGTCACGCATCCGCGCCCTGCTGCGCCGCGCCTACGGCGAGCTGTCCCGGCGCAGCAGCAACGAGAAGATCACGTTCGACGACGTAACCATCGACCTGGAGTTGCTGCAGGTGTATCGCGACGGCCGAATCGTGTATCTCACGCCCACCGAGTTCCGCCTGCTGCGCTACCTGGTCTCCAATCCCGACCGGCCGGTGACTCGCGACCAGATCCTCGAGGCGGTGTGGGGATACCACGCCGAGGTGGGCTACGATCGCACGGTGGACGTCCACATGCGCCACCTGCGGGAGAAGCTGGAACGCGATCCCACCCATCCGCGGCGTCTCATCACGGTACGCGGCCATGGCTACAAGTTCGCCCACACCGCTGTGCCCTAGCGCCAGCTCGCGGCAGCCCGTCCGCGGTCCGCAACGCCGCCTGATCCGGCGTGCGTGGATCTGGCCGCCGGTCGGCTCGGCCGGGTATCTTGTGGGGAAGAGTGACCATGCGGAGAGGAGGGTGGTTCTTTTCCTGCTGGCCGCAGCGAGCCTGCTGGTGGCGGAAGCACTTGAGAGAGAGGGCGCCTGACTATGCGAGGTAGGACGCTGGCCGGCGCATGGGCCCGACGGTTGTCGTCGATCCGCGGGCGTCTGGTGCTGAGCTTCATCCTGATCGCCCTGGTCGCCATCGGCATTGTCGGCGGCGTCTCGGGGGTGCTGGTCAAGCACTTCGTGGAGCGGCGCGAGAGTGCCTATCTGGAGTCGAACGCATCCACGGTGGCGCAGCGGGCGCTGTCCCTGATGGTCCCCGTAGTGAGGCCCATCTCGCTCGGTGACCTGGTTCGGACCGCGGCGTTCATCAGCGACTCGCGCATCCGGATTCTGGATCGGGAGCAGCGGGTGCTGGCCGACTCCGGCCCGCCGGGTGGCTCCGAGGACATCTGGGTACGGGTAGTGGCGACCATCAACGTGGGCGACACGGTGGTGCGTCACCGAGTCTGGATTCCGGTCACTTCCGATCCCATGCAGATTGCCCGCCTGCGCCGTTCACTGCCGATTCTGGAACGCCGTGGCGATGCCCAGGCACTGGTGGTCCGGCGCCGCAGCGGGCTGTGGGGGAGCTTCATCGAGTTTCAGGACTACGACGGTCCGTTGCTGGCGGCGATCGCACGTGAAGATGCGGCTCCCGTAGACGACACCATGCGCAACATCCACGTCGAGCCGATCGGCGATCCCACCAGTCCGGTCGGCTACGTGGAGATTGCGCGCAGTCCCGATCTGCCCGGCGAGGCGCTGGAGACGTTCATCGCACCGTTCATCATCGCCGCGCTCGCGGCCACCATTCTGGCGGCGGTCCTGGGGTTCGTGTTCGGGCGCCGGCTGACGGCCCCCATCGAGGGGCTCACCGCGTCCGCGGTACGCATGGGGTCGGGAGACCTGGCGGCACGGGCGCCGTCCATCGGCGACGGCGAGATCGGCGAGCTCGGGCGCCAGTTCAACGCCATGGCCGGCAAGCTGGAGTCGACGGTGCGCAGCCTGCGCCAGGAACGTGACGTGCTGCGTCGCTTCGTGGCTGACGCATCGCATGAGTTGCGCACCCCGGTCACGGCGCTCAAGACCTTCAACGAGCTGCTGCTCGACGGCGCCCAGCGCGATGCCGGGGCGGCGGGGCGGAAACCGGCGGCGGACGTGGTGTCGGGCGTGGACGGCGTCACCGCGCCGGTAACGGGTGCCGCGGAACCGGAGCCGCGAGACGCGGACGGCGGCGGCGGCGTTCGTCCCCCGTGGCGGCGACCGGTGGCAGCCGCGGCAGCCTTGGCGGCGGGGCTGGGAAGAGCCAGCCGCCGCTGCGGCCGGAACATCGACGCGCAGACCCGTATCGAGTTTCTGAACGACAGTCGTCGCCAGATCGAGCGTATGGAGTGGATCGTCGAGAACCTGCTGAATCTGTCACGCCTGGAGGCGGGAGTCACCGGCAGCCAGTCGCTGCAGGTGACCCTCGGCGACCTGGTGCGCGGTGCGGAGCGCCGCGTCGCGCGTGCGGCCGCGGCGTCCGGCGTCCACCTCGCAGTCGAACTGAACCCGGCGGACGAGGCGCTCGATCTCGACTCGGCGGGGCTGGAGATCGCCCTGGACAACGTGATTCAGAACGCGATTCGATACGGCAGCAGCGGCGGAGAGGTACGAATCCGGGCCTCCGATGAACGTGGCTGGGCCATGGTCCAGGTACGCGACCGTGGACCCGGCATCGCCCCCGAGGACCTGCCGCACATCTTCAACCGCTTCTACCGCGGCAAGCAGACCGGGGCCTCCGGTACGGCCGACGGCAGCGGGTTGGGGCTGGCCATCGCGCGCGCGGTGGTGCTTGCCAACGGCGGCAACATCAGCGCTGCCAACAACGACGACGGTCCCGGCGCCACCGTTACGCTGCACCTGCCGCTGCGCCGCGTCTGACGCTCAGGGCAGCAGGGTCGTGCCCATCAGGTAGCGGTCGCACTCGCGCGCGGCGCCGCGTCCCTCCATGATGGCCCACACCACCAGGCTGGCGCCGCGGCGGATGTCGCCGGCGGCGAACACGCCTTCCACGTTGGTGGCGAACTTGCCGTAGGCGGCGGCGGCGTTGGAGCGGTCGTCACGCTCCAGGCGAAGCTGCTCCAGCACCCGGTCCTCCGGGCCCAGGAATCCCATCGACAGCAGCACCAGTCCTGTCGATATCGCGCGTTCGCTGCCGGCTACCGGCTGCGGTCCGCCGCCGCTCCATTCCACGTCCACCAGGTGGGTGGCGCTCACCCGGCCGCCGGCGTCGCCGGAAAAGTGCTGCGCGGTAACGCTGTAGACCCGCGGGTCCCGGCCGAAGGCGGCGGCAACCTCCTCCTGGCCGTAGTCGGGGAGCGAGGTGCGTCCGAACTGCGGCCACGGCAGGGCGGCCGGGAACTCGGGCACGATCTCGATCTGGGTCAGCGAGCGGCATCCCTGGCGCATGGCGGTGCCGACGCAGTCGGTACCGGTGTCGCCGCCGCCGATCACCAGCACGTCCTTGCCGGCGGCGTCGATCGTGGGGCGCCCGCCGGCGCCGTCGAGCAGCCAACGGGTATTGACCGTGAGGTATTCCATCGCCTGGTGGATGCCGTCGAGCTCGCGTCCGGGGATCGGCAGGTCACGCGGCTTGGTGGCGCCGCAGCACAGCACTACCGCATCGAACCGTTGCCGCAGCTCCGGGCCGGGAAGGTCGCGCCCGACCTCGACGCCGGCGACGAACTCCACGCCGGAGTCGCGCATCAGCTGTACGCGCCGGTCGACCAGGTGCTTCTCCAGCTTCATGTTGGGGATGCCGTACATCAGCAGGCCGCCGATGCGGTCGGCGCGCTCGTAGACCGTCACCAGGTGCCCCGCCTTGTTGAGCTGGTCGGCGCAGGCCAGCCCGGCGGGACCGGAGCCGACCACCGCAACCCGCTTGCCGGTGCGCACCGCGGGCGGCGTGGCGCGCACCCACCCCTCGTCGAAGCCGCGCTCGATGATCGCCCACTCGGTGTTCTTGATGGTGACCGCGGGCTCGATGATTGCCAGCACGCAGGCCGACTCGCACGGTGCAGGGCACACCTTGCCGGTGAATTCCGGGAAGTTGTTGGTCTTGTGCAGCCGCTCCAGGGCGTCCTGCCACAGGCCGCGGTACACCAGGTCGTTCCACTCGGGGATCAGGTTGTTGAGCGGACAGCCCACCGTCTGGCGGGTGTCGGCGCGTCCGGCGCCCGTGTGACAGAACGGTGTGCCGCAGTCCATGCAGCGCGACGCCTGCGCCTGCAACTGCCCCTCGGGGGCGTGGCCGTGGAAGTCCTGCCAGTCCGCGATCCGCTCCGCCGGCGCCCGGTCGGGCGGCAGACTGCGTTCTATCTCCTTGAATCCGGTCGGTTTACCCATGGCGGTTCGTGTCGTCTGCTTAGTTGCCGGAGACGCGTGCCAAGTCGTGGGCGTTCTCTTCGAACGCCGCCATCACCGCTTCGTCTCCGGTGAGACCCTCGCTGCGCACCCGTTCCATCGCTTCCAGCATACGCCGGTAGTCACGGGGATACACCTTGACGAACCGTTGCACCGACTCTTGCCAGTGGCCGAGGACGTGCTGTGCGCGCGGGCTCCCGGTATACACCAGGTGGCGCTCGATCATCTGCCGCACCTCGGCGATCTCCGCGTCGTCGTCGAGGGCCACCACGTCCGCCATCTCGGTGTTGCAGTGGCTGCGGAAGTCGCCATCCTGGTCCAGCACGTAGGCCAGGCCGCCGCTCATGCCGGCCGCAAAGTTGCGGCCGGTGCGGCCGAGCACCACCACCCGCCCGCCGGTCATGTACTCGCAGCCGTGGTCACCCACGCCCTCCACCACCGTGCTGGCACCGCTGTTGCGCACGCAGAAGCGCTCGCCGGCGACGCCGCTGACGTAGGCCGAGCCGCTGGTGGCGCCGTAGAAGGCGACATTGCCGATGATGACGTTCTCCTCGGGCGCGAACGTGCTGCCGGCAGGAGGCTTGACGATGACCTTGCCGCCTGACAGGCCCTTGCCGATGTAGTCGTTGGAGTCGCCCACCAGCACCAGCGTCAACCCCGGCGGTATGAACGCACCGAAGCTCTGCCCCGCCGAGCCGTTGAAGGTGAGTTGCACCCGGTCCTCGGTGAGCCCCTCCGGGCCGTAGCGGCGGGTGATCTCGCTGCCGAGAACGGTGCCCACCACCCGGTTGGCGTTTTCGATGTGCAGCGTTTCCCTGACGGTCAGGCCGCGCTCCAGCTGCGGCAGCACCAGGTCGAGCAGCCGGGTGTTGTCCAGGGCCCGCTCCAGGCCGTGATCCTGCGCCACCTGGCAGTAGGTGCCGACCTCCGCTCCCACCTCCGGCCGGTACAGCAGGGGGCTCAGGTCGATGCCGCGCGCCTTCCAGTGCTCGATGGCGCGCCGCGGCTGCAGGCGGTCGGTGCGCCCGACCATCTCGTTGAAGGTGCGGAACCCGAGGCCCGCCATCAGCTCGCGCACCTCTTCGGCCACGAACATCATGAAGTTCACCACGTGCGCCGGGTCGCCGGTGAACTTGTCGCGCAACTCGGGATCCTGGGTCGCCACTCCCACCGGACAGGTGTTGAGGTGGCACACGCGCATCATGATGCAGCCCATCACGATGATCGGCGCGGTGGCGAAGCCGAACTCCTCGGCCCCGAGCAGGGCGGCGATCACCACGTCGCGGCCGGTCTTCAACTGGCCATCCGCCTCCACCACGATGCGGCTGCGCAGATTGTTCAGCAGCAGGGTCTGGTGAGTTTCGGCGATGCCCAGCTCGCAGGGCAGTCCGGCGTGCTTGATGCTCGATACGGGCGACGCGCCGGTACCGCCTTCGCTGCCGCTGATCAGCACCACGTCGGCGTGCGCCTTGGCGACCCCCGCGGCCACGGTGCCGACTCCCACCTCGGACACCAGCTTGACGTTGATGCGGGCGTCGCTGTTGGCGTTCTTGAGGTCGTGGATCAGCTCCGCCAGGTCCTCGATCGAGTAGATGTCATGGTGTGGCGGGGGCGAGATCAGCCCCACGCCGGGCGTGGAGTGGCGCACCTCGGCGATCCAGGGGTACACCTTCGTGCCCGGCAACTGACCGCCCTCGCCCGGCTTGGCGCCCTGCGCCATCTTGATCTGCAGCTCCTGCGCGTTGACCAGGTACTGGCTGGTCACCCCGAAACGGGCGGAGGCGACCTGCTTGATGGCGCTGTTGCGGGAATCGCCGTTGGCGTCGCGGACGTAGCGCGCGGGGTCCTCGCCGCCCTCACCGGTGTTGCTCTTGCCGCCGATGCGATTCATGGCGATGGCCAGGGTCTCGTGCGCCTCCTTGCTGATGGAGCCGTAGGACATGGCCCCGGTCTTGAAGCGCTTGACGATGGCCGCGGCCGGCTCCACTTCCTCCAGGGCCACGGGATCGGAGGCCGGTGTCAACTCCAGCAGCCCGCGCAGGGTCGCCAGCTTTTCCTGCTGGGAATCGACCAGGCTGCTGTACTCCTTGAACCTGGCGTAGTCGGCGTCGCGACAGGCCTGCTGCAGCTTGTGGATGGTCTGTGGATTGTTGAGGTGGTACTCGCCCTCGTCGCGCCACTGGTACTCGCCACCCACGTCGAGGGCGCCGTTGACCGCGGCCCGGGGGGCGTACCCGCGCAGGTGGCGTGCCGCCACCTCGTCCGCAATCTCGTCCAGTCCAACGCCTGACAGACGTGCCGCGGTGCCGGTGAAGTAGCGTTCGACCACTTCGCGGCCGATGCCCACCGACTCGAAGATCTGGGCGCCGCGGTAGGCCTGGATGGTGGAGATGCCCATCTTCGACAGCACCTTGACGAGGCCCTTGAGCAGTGCCTTGCGATAGTTGTACTTGGCGGCGGCAAGAACGCGCTCTAGCGCGGCGTCTCCCACGCCGTTGCTGCCGGCATCCGGCCGCCCATTGGACGGCCGCCCATTGGGACTGCCGCCGGCGTAGCTGTCGGGCGGTCCTTCGAACAGCCCCTCCGCGATGGCGGCGTCGATGGTCTCGTAGGCCAGGTAGGGGCACACGGCGCCGGCCCCGTAACCGATCAGGGTCGCCAGGTGGTGCACCTCGCGCGGCTCGCCGGACTCGACCACCAGCCCGACCCGGGTGCGGGTGCCTGCCCGGATCAGATGGTGGTGCACGGCCGCCGTGGCGAGCAGCGCGGGAATCGGCGCGTGCTCGGCATCGACGCCGCGATCGGAGAGGATGAGAATGCTGGCACCGGCAGCGATGGCCGCATCGGCCCGGCCAAACAGGTCGTCCAACGCCTCTCTCAGAGCCTGGCCGCCGCCCTCGGGCCGGAACAGCATGGCCAGCGTTGCCGCGCGATGGGTGTCCGCATACCCGTCGAGAGCGCGCAACCGCTCCAGCTCTTCCAAGGCGAGTACCGGGCTCTGCAGCCGCACCTGGCGGCAGCTGTCCGGACGCGCCTGCAGCAGGTTGCCCTCGGCGCCGAGGGTGATGATCGCGGAGGTGACCAGTTCCTCGCGAATGGCGTCGATCGGTGGATTGGTGACCTGGGCGAAGAGCTGCTTGAAGTAGTTGTACAGCAGCTTGGGAGCGTCGGAGAGGGCGGCCGGCGGTGCGTCGTTGCCCATCGATCCGACCGGCTCGATCGCATTGCGCGTCATCGGCTCCAGAATCATGCGCAGGTCTTCGAAGGTGTAGCCGAAGGCACGCTGCTGCCGCTGGCGGTCGGCGGCGTCCAGCTGCGGCGGCTCGGTGCCGGTGGGGAGTTCCTCCAGGTCCACCAGGTTGTCGCGCAGCCACAGCGCGTAGTCCTGCTCCCCGGCGATGGCGCGCTTGAGCTCGGTATCGTCGATGATGCGCCCCTGGCTGGTGTCGACCAGCAGCATGCGGCCGGGACGCAACCGGTCCTTGCGCACGATCTCCTCGGGCGGAAGGTCGAGCACCCCCACCTCGGAGGCCAGCACCACCAGCCCGCTCCGCGTCACGCAGTAGCGCGAGGGCCGCAATCCGTTGCGGTCCAGCACCGCGCCGACCTGGATGCCGTCGCTAAAGGCCACCGATGCGGGACCGTCCCAGGTCTCCATCAGTGAGGAGTGGTACTCGTAGAACGCCTCCTTCTCCGCGCTCATGCTCTCGTGATTGGCCCATGGCTCGGGGATCAGCATCATGAACGCGTGCGCCGGGGAACGCCCGCCGAGCACCATCAGCTCGAAGGTGTTGTCGAGCTTGGCGGAGTCGCTGCCGGTGGGATCGATCACCGGCAGCGTGGCAGCCAGATCGTCTCCGAACAGCTCGGATCGCAGCAGCGCCTGCCGCGCGCTCATCCAGTTCTCGTTGCCCTGCACGGTGTTGATTTCGCCGTTGTGCATCAGGTAGCGGTAGGGATGGGCGCGGTCCCAACTGGGGAAGGTGTTGGTCGAGAAGCGGGAGTGCACCAGCACGATGGACGACTCCATCGCGGGATGGTTCAGCTCGGGGTAGAAGCGGCGCAGCTGATTGGTGGTCAGCATTCCCTTGTAGACCACGGTGCGATGCGACAAGCTGGCCAGGTAGAACTGCTCGCGCGCTTGCAGGGTCCGGTTGACCCGGTTCTCCAGCACCTTGCGGATGACGTAGAGCCGGCGCTCGAACGCCTGATCGTCGTCCATGCCGCGGCCGCGGCCGATGTAGAGCTGGCTGATGTGCGGGCGCACCGAGCGCGCGGTGCGGCCCAGGGTAGTGGGATCGGTGGCCAGGTCGCGCCAGCCGAGCAGCACCTGCCCATACTCCGCGACCACCTCGGCGGCAAGGTTCATCACCTGGCGGCGCAGCCCCGCGTGCGCCGGAAGGAAGCACATGCCTACTCCGTAGGCACCCGCCTCCGGCAACTCCAGGCCGCTCTCCCGTGCCAGGATCTGCAACGCGGCGTGGGGAATCTGCAGCAGCGTGCCGGCGCCGTCCCCCGTATCCGGCTCGGAGCCGCGGGCGCCGCGATGGTTCAGGTGCGCGAGCACGTCGAGGGCCTGGTCGATCAGCTGGCGGGACTTGCGGCCGTACATGTCGACCACGAACCCGATCCCGCACGATTCGTGCTCATACGCGGGATGGTACAGCCCCTGCTGCGGGGGAACGGTCGAGAATCTCATGCTATATTCCGCTCGTTTCGTCCTTCTTCGGGAGCGGTTACCACTATCCTCCGATTTGGTCAGTACAGGGAAAGACGGGTGCAGCCACGCCACGCGCTACTGCTGCGGCAGGTGCCGCGTCGTCTCGTGCGCCGCGTTCAACTCGCGCTGCGCGCGCCTCCGGCATACGCGCGACCGCGGTCGGCCACGCCGCCAGAGACGCTACCATACGTGAATTACCCGAATCTCGTCAATCTTTTTCCGGGAGACATCGGGAGACGGTGAGCACTCCGTAGCCGGGCGGGTTTGCAGCGCGGCGGCCGGTGGGGCGAGGGCCAGTCGGTTTCACGCGCCGGGGGAGTCAGCGCGGTGCCAGATGCCGGCCGCAACGAGCTCGGCGGTGGCGCGATCGGCCCAGCCGCGGTTGGCGGCGGGACTGGCCGGACTGGGATGCAGAATCTGCACCCAGCACGGGCGTTCGGCGGGGGTGATCCGCTCGGCGACGCGTTGCGCGGCGTGCGTCGCGAAGGCACCGACGCCGACCAGCCAGCGCGGCCGCAGCTGGCGGACCAGGTGCTGCAGGTGGTCGTCGCACAGCGCCAGCAGCGGCTCACGTTCGGCCGCCGGCAGCTTTTCGGGGGTGCGGTTGCGCCCGGACGCTTCGAGAAACATCAGGGGACAGTAGTTGACCACGTAGTGGTGGCGGAAGAAGCTCTCCGGCTGCCCGAAGCGGTCGCGGAACAGGCCCCACAGGCGGCTGCCGCTCACCTCCCGCCGGCGGCAGCGGAAGCCCTCGACCGGGCGCCGCGGATGGGAATTCTCCGGGGTGCGGACCTGGCAGTCGATCCCCAGCCACTCGCGTACCAGCCCCACGTCTCCGAACGGCACGCCGGTCTGCGCCATCCCGAACGGTCCCGGATTCATCCCCAGGAACAGGGTCCGGGCGTGGCGCGGTGCGTAGCGTTCGACATAGGCGCGGAATCCGCACCAGGCGTATTCCAGCGGCGCATACACGGTGTGGACCGGGGCGGCGAAGCGCAGTCGCGAGAGCGCGGTTGCCAACTCTCGCGCCGCATCCAGCAGTGGCGCCGCGGCGCCGCCGCCGGTCACGGGTAGGGCTCCGCGCCGCGGACCTCCGCGGCGGTGCAGGAGCCGCGGGTGCGGTACTCCGGCTGAGCGGCGACGCTGCGGTGGCCGACCGGCTCACTGTAGGCGCTTGCAAACGGCGCGCGTGGCTGCGGTACGTTCATCGGGGCTGGGGCCGGATCCTCCTGGGGCGTGACCGTATCCTGCCCGTGCCCGCGCGACAACTCACGGTGCGCGCCGGTGCGCCGGTGGTGGCTTGCGGTTGCCGGCTTCCTCGGTAACACTGCTCCTCGACCGGCAACCCTACCATGGCCATCAGCAACGACGTTCTGCCATTTCGGGCGCTGCACTACGACCCGCAGCGCGTCGACGACATCGGACTGTGCCTGTCGCAGCCCTACGACGTGATCTCGCCGGAGATGCAGGCGGACTACTACCGGCAACATCCCTGCAACGTCGTGCGCCTCATCCTGGGGCGCCAGCACACCAGCGATACCGATACCGACAACCGCTACACGCGCGCGGCCGCCACCCTCGACGACTGGCTGCGCCGCGGCGTCCTGCGGCACACGCGACGGCCGTCGTTCTGGGTGTATGAACAGCAGTTCGACCTGCCGCAGATCGGGAAGCGCCGGGTCACCGGATTCATCGGCCTGGTGCGCCTGCAGGATTACGCCGCCGGCGCCATCCTCCCGCATGAAAAGGTAATGCGCGGCGTGGTAGAAGACCGCCTGCAACTGATGCGCGCGAGCAACGTCCAGATGGAGTACATCTGGTCGATCTACCAGGATCGGGCCTACGCCATAGACGACGTGCTCGAAGGGGTGGAGCCGGAGCCGCCGGTCATCGATCACCGCGAACAGGTACAGGGGGTACGTCATCGCCTGTGGCGGCTCACTGACCGGCAGCGCTGCGCCACCATCTCGCGGATGATGCGCGAGCGCACCATCTTCATCGCCGACGGCCACCACCGCTACCAGACCATGCTCAGCTTCCGCGACGAGATGCGCCGCCGTCACCCCAACGCCGGGCCCGACGCGCCGTGGGAGTTCATCCTCATGTTCCTGGTGAACAGCGAGCATCAGGGCCTGACGATTCTGCCGACCCATCGCGTCCTGCACGATCTGGGCATTGCCGATCGACGTCCGCTGGAAGGGCCGATCATGGAGCACTTTCGGGTCAGGAAGTACACCCACACCGAGGCGGGTCGCGGTGAGGCGACCCGGCGCTGGCTGCGCGACCTGGCGGACGCCGAGCCGGGGGAACACAAGATCGGGGCCTACATCCGCAACAGCGGCTGCTACTACCTGGCGACGTTGAAGGACGCGGAGGCCTACGAGCAGCTCGTCGACCTGGATTTCTCGTCACGCTGGAAGCGGCTGGACGTGAACATCCTCAACGTGCTGGTGCTGCAGCAGATCCTCGGCATCACCGAGTCCGAGCTCGACGGCGGCGCCACGGTGAGCTACACCAAGAGCATCGACGACGCGTTGGCCGCGGTGGACCGGCGCACCGCCGACGTGGCGCTGTTGATGAATCCCACCCGGCTGGACGACGTACTGGAGATTGCCCGCACCGGCGAGCGAATGCCGCGCAAGTCCACCTACTTCTATCCCAAGCCGGTGTCCGGGCTGGTGTTCTACCCCATGGGTGAGGTAACCAGGACCGCCAGGTGAGCCCGGGTAGGCGCGCGCCGGTGCCGGGGGCGCGGCGCCCACCGCGGGAGGCTGGAGTGGGCGGCGCCGTGGTGCGGGGCGCGGCGGCGTGGCTGGGGACGTTCTCGGCGCACGACGGGCCGGCGGCGCTGGCGCTGGCGGTGCTGGTGGTGGTGAGCTACTTCCCGGCCCTGCAGGGCGGCTTCGTGTGGGACGACGTGATCTTCGCCGAGGAGCCGGTGATCCACTCCCCGGGCGCCCTGCGCAGCATCTGGTTCTCCCCCGCCGAGATCAAGAACGAAGGCCACTACTGGCCCCTGGTCTACACCAGCTTCTGGCTGGAGCACCGCCTGTGGGGCCTGCGGCCCGCCGGCTACCACGCCGTCAACCTCTTCCTGCACCTGCTCAACTGCCTGCTGCTGTGGCGCCTGCTGCGGCGCCTTGCGGTGCCCGGCGCGCTGCTGATCGCCGCGGTGTTCGCGGTGCACCCGCTGCACGTCGAGTCGGTGGCCTGGATCATCGAGCGCAAGGACCTGCTGTCGGCGCTGTTCTACCTGGGCGCGGTGCTGGCCTGGCTGCGCCTGGTGGAGGTTGCGCGGGTGGGCCACTACCTGCTGCTGGTGCTGCTGTTCGCGGCGGGGCTGCTGAGCAAGTCGGTGGTGGTGACGCTGCCGCTGGCGCTGCTGCTGGTGCAGTGGTGGCGCCGTGGCCGGGTGACGCGGCTGGATCTGCTGCGGGTGGCGCCGCTGGTGCTGCTCGGGGCGGTGATCACGGCGGCGGACCTGGCGTTCTACCGCGGGCGGGAGGTGCTGGAGCTGGGCTACACGCTGGCGGAGCGGATGCTGATCGCGGGGCGGGCGCTGTGGTTCTACGCCGGCAAGCTGGTGTGGCCGGTGGAGCTGGCGGTGATCTATCCGCTGTGGGAGATCGACGCGGGGTCGCTGGCGGGGTGGGCGTACGTGGCGGCGGCGGCCGGGTTGGCGCTGGCGCTGTGGCTCGGGCGGGAGCGGATCGGGCGCGGGCCGCTGGCGGGGGCGCTGTACTTCGCGCTGACGCTGGGGCCGGTGCTGGGGTTCGTGGACTACGGCTACATGCAGTTTTCGTTCGTGGCGGACCGCTTCCAGTACCTGGCGGGGATCGGGGTGCTGGCGGTGCTGCTGGGGGGCGCGGCGCACGGGGTGGGCAAGCTGGTGGCCGGGGAGCGCACGGGTACAAGTTTCGCGACGGGGCTGCGCCTCGGGGCGTGTGGGCTGGCAGCGGCGATCGTCGTGGTGGTGCTGGGCACGCTCACATGGCGCCAGGCGGGCATCTACCGCGACGAAGTAGCGCTGTTCAGCCACATCGTGGCACTCAATCCCGAGGCCCGCGACGCCCACCTCAACCTGGGCAATGCGTTGCTCGAAGCGGACCGCACCGAGGAAGGTCTTGCCGCCAGCCGCATCGCGGTGGAGCAGCGACCGGAGTCCGCCGACGCGCACTCCAACCTCGGTCTCGCGCTGTCGAATCTGGAGCGATTCACGGAGGCCGGAGAGTCGCTGCGCCGTGCCCTCGAGCTCGACCCGCGCCACAAGAGCGCACTGCAGAACACCGCGGAGCTGCTCAGGAAGCAGGAACAGTACGAGGCGGCGGTCGAGGCCTACCAGACCGTATTGGAGCGCGATCGCAGATACGCGCTGGCCTATGCCGGGATGGGAGATGCGCTGTTCAACCTGCAGCGCTACGAAGAGGCGCTGGCGTCGCTGACCCAGGCCCTCGTCCTGCAGCCGCGCCTGCCGATGGCCGGGGCCATGGAAGTGCTCATGGGTCGGGCATCTCGGGAGCTGGGACGGCTCGACGCGGCGGAGGGACACTTCCTGCGCGCCATGGAGCTCGATCCGGGCGACGCAACGCCGGTGCTGGACCTGGCCGGGCTGCGCGCCCAGCAGCAACGTCACGAGGAGGCCGACGAGCTGCTGCGCCGTGCCCGCGAGTTGCGGCCGCACGACCCGGCGACCCTGCAGAACGTGGCCGAGGCGCTGCGGAAACAGGAGCGCTACGAGGAAGCACTGCCGGCGTACCGCGCGGTGCTGGAACTCGACGCCGACTATGCGCTGGCCCATGCCGGCATGGGCGATGCGTTGTTTCGCCTCGGGCGTTACGAAGAGGCGCTGGAGGCACTGGCGCGGGCGGCGACCCTGCAGCCGGACCTGCCGATGGCGGGATCTCTGTACCGTCTCATGGGCCGCGCGGCGCAGGAATTGGGTCGGCCCGACGCGGCCGACCACTTCGAGCGTGCCGTGCAGCTTGACCCGCGCGACGCGGAGGCGCTCGATCGCCTGGCGATGCTGCGTTTCGGGGAGCAGCATTACGAGACGGCGTTCGACCTGTACCGGAGCTTGCTCGAAGTCAATCCGGACAACGCGCAGACCCACTCCAACCTCGGTGCCACGCTGTACTACCTGGGACGGCCGGAGGAGGCGTTGCAAAGCTTCGAACGCGCCCTCGCTCTGGCCCCGGAGTTGGAGACCGCGCGGACCGGCCGCGACCAGCTACGCCAGATAATGCGCCAGCAAGCGCCGTAATTACTTGTAAGAAAGCACATTCTGCCGTGCCTCCGGGGCCACGCAACGGGTCCTTGATTGACAGTCGTGGCAGTGCGGCATAGCCTGGAATACAAGACACGCGTGCGTTTTTGCAGTTGGATCGCCTCCCCTTACGCCCGCACGAGAGCCCCGGCGCTGGTTTGTCTTGCGGCCGCTCTCTGCGGTTGCGCCGGCATCTCGGAGATTCGCGAGACCGAGTTGTTTCTCGGTGAGTACTTCGCCGGCGAGTACGAACAGGCGAGCACGGTCCTCGGCGGCGACTCGGGCCTCGATTACGACGCCGAGCAGCTTCTGACCTCCCTGCACCTGGCCATGGCACTGCGCGCGGCGGGCAGATTCGCGGACTCGCAGACCGCTTTCGATCGCGCCGAGTCGCAGCTGCTGTGGAAATCGGACGAGATCACCAGCGTCGAGGACCTGCTGGCCGCGGGGTTCACCCTGGTGGGCAACGATCTGATGGTGTCCTACCAGGGGACGATCTACGACGGCGTTTTGGTCAATACCTTCAAGGCACTGAACGCCATGCATGGCGGTGACCTGGCGCGCGCCCGCGTGGAGGCGAACCGGGCCGACCAGCGACAGGAGAACGCCGTGCATCAGCTTGCCGCCAAGGTGGCGGCGCTGGGGGGTGGCGAGGAAGACGAGGAGCAATACCAGGAGCAGGTCAACCGCTCGATGCAGGAGGTGATGGACCCCGAGGGACCGGTGGCCGCGCGCTTGCAGGCGGTGGAGTCCCTGGGGCGCTACCGCGGGCTGCGTAACCCGTTCACCGACTGGCTGCACGGCGTGTTCCGGCTGGCGTCAGGCGAGGCGAACCGTGCTTCCAACCTGTTCCGCAATGCCGCAGTCCTCGAAGGCCGGCGCAACAGTCACGTGCTCGCCGATCTGGTGGAGGCCGAGCGGGTCGCGAGCGGCGGAGCACGAACCGATGGCCGGGTGTGGGTGATCCACGAGGATGGCACCGGACCCTACCTGGAGGCGTTCCGCTTCGACCTGCCCATATACACCGGCGACGGGGTGCTCGTGGTCTCCACCGCGTTGCCGGAGTTTCGCCGCGGAGCGCCGGCGGCGGGTTCGCTGCAGATTCACGTAGCCGGACAGGAGTACCAAACCGAGTTGCTTCTGGACGTGGACCGCTACGCCGCCACCGAATTCCGGGCCGGCTACGACTCGGTGGTGTTCAAGGCGGTGGCGGGGACGGTGATCCGGAGCCTGATCCAACTGGAGATCCAGCGCCAGTCGCGCGAGCACGGCGGCCTGGCATCGGTTCTGAATGTAGTAGCTCCCATCGCCAGCGCCGTGGTGACCCAGGCCGACATCCGCATCTGGCGGGCGCTGCCGCGGTCGATCGGGGTGGCGAGCCTGGTACGGCCGGATGACGGCCGGATGCGGATCAGCGCGGGGCCGGGGGCGGCGCGGGAGCTCATCCTGCCGCCGGGACGATTCGTCCTGGTTGTGGTAAAGACTATTCGTGCGGACGTGCCACCAGCCGTCCACGTCGCCGCGTTCGGCAATGAGTAACTTAGGTGCAGGGAGCACCTCACCGAGGAGGAGGAATCAATGAATCAGAACGGGCAGAGCCTCACGCCGACGACCGATGCTCGGGCAGCGTCGGGCGGCCGGTCGTCGCGGGCCCCATCATTCATCGGGCTGGCCATCGTCGCCGCCGTGGTAGTGCTGGCCGGTTGCCGAACCACGCCGGTCTATCTGGATACCGAAGGCCCGCCGCCGCAGCCCGGGGAGACGACCACGCTGGGCCTCGACTATCGCGACTTCGAGTTCGCCGCGGGGGAGGCGGTGGAGTCGTTCCTGAGCAGCCCGCTGTCGCGCAAGCCCGGCAGTACGGCGCCGTGGGTAATGGCGATCAGCCGCATGATCAACGATACCACGCTCAACATCGACACCGACCAGCTGGTCAAGAAGATCCGGGTCGACCTGCTCAACAGCGGGCGCGTGATCGTGACCACCGCGGTGGGTCTGGAGGGACCGGAAGATCCCTTGAGCGCAAAGACCCGTGAGCTGCAGGACTCGGAACTGTTCAACCAGGAGACCGTGGCCCAGGACGGCACCATGGTGGCACCGGAGCTGAGCCTCTCGGGCAAGATCATCCAGCGCAGCAACGTGATCGACGGCAAGCAACAGGTGGACTACTACTTCCAGCTTACCGCGACCAACATCGAGACCGGCCTGGCCTACTGGGAGTTCGAGCAGGTGATCGCCAAGCTCGGCGACAACCAGCGGTTCTCGTGGGAATAATGGCGCGCTGACGGCACGGCGCGCGGCGCCGGGAGTGGTGCATGGATAAGCGGAGGAAACGGTACCCAGCGCGCATGGCGCTGCTTGTTGGCGGCGGAGTGCTGTGGTGGTTCGTATTGGCGGGCGGCGGGTACGCGCTGACCGCGACGGGACCTGGCGCGGCGGTGGAACGGCAGCGGCTCGCGGTGCTCGATTTCGCACTGGACGAGGTCTACCTGCAAGGCGTCGGCGACAACCGCGAGCACCGCAGCGGCCGGAGCGTGCTGCGGGGTGGCGCGGCACTGGATTTCGAGCTGCGACGCGATCTGCGGGAGCGGTTGCGGACTCGGATCGAGGAATTTCTGCTCCCGGGGCAACGTCTCGCGGTGCTCGGTCGTCGCGCCGCCGAGTTCGGGTCAGTCGCCGTCGATTCCGAGGAGGCGGCGCGGCGTGGCCAGTCGGTGGGCGCCGACCAGGTGCTGTACGGGACCGTGGACCGCCTCGAGGTGCGGCAACGACGTAAGCGGATCCAGCTTACCGGAGAGATCGTTTCGCACCTGGTGGCTACGGCGCGCGTGCGCTTCTCGGTGCTGGCCGTCGCCACCCGACAGACAATCTGGTCATCCTCGTTGGAGTTGCAATGGGTCGTCGAGGACGAGCTTCGTCCCGAACGGGTTGCGGATGGACTGCTCGATGAACTGGCCGTACGCATTGGGGACGCGGTGTCCGACCTCGGGCAGCCCGAGTCCACCGTGGGCGGCACCAGGATTACGCGCGTGAAACCGAGGCATAGCGTCGTGCACATGGTCACCGAGTTCGCGGGCGGCGCGGTTCACGGCGGACTGCAGCCGAACTATCGCCGCATCGACGGTGACCGGGACCGGGACGGCCTGCCGGACTATCTGAACCGCGATGCACAGACCGGCGACGCCAACAACGACGGTCTCCCGGACTATCTGAACCGGGACAACCTTCGGCGCAGGTAGCAGAGCGAGGGTTGTCGGCGCCGGCGCCGTGGCCGAGCGGGCGGCCGGCGTTTCGTATCAGGTGATTCATGGACGGGTATTCCTGTATTATGGGTGCGGGTTCGCACCCCGTGACATCGTGCGATTGGGGACTCCGCTACCGGTTACGGAGGAAGATTGATGCATAGAAAGGGTGCAAGCACCTTGCTAATGGTTGTCGTAAGCGTAGTGGTTACTCAGGTCGGCTGCGTCTTTGCGCCGACCCCAATGCCGGCAAGGGATCCCTCACCCGAGGAACGGATGGCGGACCTCGAAACGGAGCTCGGGGTTCTGGAAGGCGAGCTGGCAGCCGCACAGGCGGAGTTGGACCAATCCAGGGAGACGGTACGGGAGGCCGAGGAATCGGCCACCGAGGCGCAGGCGGAAACCGCACGTGCGAAGGACGCTGCTGAGGCCGCGGCGAGCGCGGCGCGCGAGGCCCAGGCGGAGACCGAACGGGCACAGGCCGAAGTTCGCGAGGCGCAGGTGGAATCCGAGCGGGCGCAGGCCGCGGCCAGCGCGGCGCGGGCGGAGAGCTCGGAGGCGCGCGCGGCTGCTGCTGCTGCCGAAGCCGCGCTCGCGAAGGCGATCCGCACCCTGACCCAGCCCAATTACTCCGTGGTCGTGCAGGACCGTCAGGGGCGCAGAGTCGAGCTGCTTTCGGGGCTGGATCTGCGAATGCTGAATCTGGACTCTGCCCTGCTCTCCGTCGCCGGTCCTGACTCCATCTACCTCAAGGGAATCCGCTATGGCTCGGAGGAGTTCAGCGCACGCTTGCGCTACCCCGACCTCGGTACGATTTCAGACCTGGACCTGACCACTCCGGCGCTGGATGTGGTGGCGCGTGACGCGCTGGTGGTATCCAACGTGGGTATCGGTGGTGCCGCCTACGCAATTACCCTCCAATTCGGAGCCGACGGGACAGTTTCCATCACCCGCCAGGCACTGGGCCACAAGGTCAGGACGGCCGCGGAGCTGCTGCGCGACCAGTTGGTCGGCGCAGCCGTCGGCAATCGCATCGTGCGCGGCTTCGGCGGGGGCCAGGCGCTACCGGGCGAAGGCGCCTGGTCGCGCACCGCCCCCGGCAGGGTGAGTCAGACCGATCGGGAAGCCAGTCATGCCAAGTTCGCGATCGGTCCCAGGGCGCTGCCCAAGGCGACCACGTTGTACGGGGTAACCGCCAACGCCGACGGCAGCGTCAAGGCAGGGTTTGGCCTGCACTTCCTGGCATCCGAAGCGCCGGCCTCGGGCAATACCTGGAACTTCGGGCGTTCCTACCTGCTGTGGGCCACGCAGGAGCCGGCCTTCTTCGGGACCGACGATACGCAGATACAGCTCTACGAGTCGCAGGACGACAACCGCCTGGTGTGGCGGAAGAGCCGGAGCATCGCCCGGCCGTTGGCGTCGGGCGTCACTCTGGAAGCTCTCCACGACCCCGGCGACTGCATGGCGATGCCGGGTGACGCGCCGTGCCACGGGTCGATCACCGTGCTGGCTGACGGCGTGGAGCAGTTCACCGTCCCGGTCTCGGCGGAGGTCGCTCAGGGCGCCGCCGACACGATTGCGCTGCGGGCACTCGGCGGCCCGGCGGAATTTACCGAAGTGTACGTGATTTCACGCGACCGCTGACTCTGGCGGCACCGGCAACTCGCGTGCGCAACTGCGGCTGCGCAGACTACCGCACGGTTGCGTTCCGGGCCATGCTATGTTGATATGAACGTCCCGTCTGGACGGGATTCGGCTCAGCGTTGTGAGGAAGAGGAGAAGGGCAATGCATAGAATAGGGATCGGCGCAGCTCTGCTTGTCGCTGCGATTTCATTGGTGAGTCAGACCGGCTGTGTGTCTCCGGCCGATGTAGAAGAGGAGGCCGAGGCTCCGGCACCGGTGGAACCGAAAGCGGCCGACCTGGACACCAAGGTGGCCGACCTGGAAGCGGAAGTCGCCGCGCTCACGGATCAGGTGGCGGCAGCGCAGGAAGACGCAGCTGCTGCGGAGGAAGACGCAGCTGCTGCGGAGGAAGAGGCAGCTGCTGCGCAGGCGGAAGCGGCGGCGGCAGAGGCGGATGCCGCGACCGCGCAGGCGGCGCTGAGCGAGGCCGAGGCGATGGCCTCTTCCGCCGAGGAAGCCGCCAGTCAGGCACGTGCGGTAAGCGAGCGTGCTCAGGCCGAGACCCGGCAAGCCCAAGCCGAGGTTGCGGCATTGCTGGCGGCAGCTCCCGCACCGGGAATCGAGGTCTCCCCTGACCAGATCGATATCAGCTTGCTGGATGTCGACTCGGCGCAGGTGTCGCTGGCGGGTCCTGACGCCATCTACGTGTCGTCGATCAGGTACGCCGGGCTGCCCTACTCCGCTCTGCTGAGATACCAGGGCGGGACCAGCGCCACGATAGCGCGCGTCTACGGTCCCAGTGGCGCGCTCATTCCCGATTCGGTCGATCTGTCGCAGACGGTGCTCTCGCTCGTGGCGCCGGACATTCTCGACGTCGCCAACGTGGGGGTGCACGGTCGCGGCTACTCGGGTCAGCTACGCTACACCGGCGGCAACCAGTTGCAGGTTGCCGGCATTCAGCGGGTCACGCTGCCGCCTACCGCAGCGCAGCAGATTGCCGGTTTGCAGCAGCAACTGGCCGCCGCGCAGGCAGAAAGCGCCCGCACCATGGACGCACTGGGCGCCGCGGAAGCCTCTGCGCGAGAAGCGCAGGATGCACTGGCCGTGGCGGAGGCGGCAGCCGCGGCGGCCCATGACGAGGCGGCGGCAGCACGTGGCGAAGTGGCGGCGGCCCGCGACGAGGCGGCGGCAGCCCGTGACGAAGTGGCGGCGGCGCAGTCCAAGGTGGACATGATGCTGGCGGACGCGTACCAGCCGTCGGCGGTGGCGGTGGCGGCGGACCGGCTCGACGGGAGTCTGTTGAGCCTGGCGGGCGCGCGCGCGTCGCTGGCGGGTCCGGACCGGGTGTACGTGACGGCGATCGAGTACGCCGGCGAGAGCTATTCGGCATTGCTGAGGTACCGAGGCGGTACCACGGCGACGGTGGAGCAGGTGTACGGGCCGAGCGGGAAGCTGATTCCGGACTCGGTGGGGTTGGCGCAGACGCGGCTGGCGTTCGTGGCGCCGGACGTGCTGGACATCGCTTACGTGGAAGTGGACGGCCAGGGATACTCCGGCCAGCTGCGCTACGCGGGTGACAACCGGCTGGAGGTTGCCGCGATACGGCGCGTGACGTTGCCGCCGACGGCCGCGGAGATGGCCGCGGAGGCGGCCGCAGAAGCGGTCGCGGAAGCGCAGTCGGCGGCCGACGCCGCGGTAGCGGCGGCGCAGGACAGCGCGGCCGCGGCAATGAGCGACGCGGAGGCGGCGGTGGCCGCGGCGGAAGCGGCCGCGGCGGCTGCCCGGGACGAAGCGGCGGCTGCCCGTGACGAAGTGGCGGCGGCGCAGGCCAAGGTCGACATGATGCAGGCGGACGCGTACCAGCCGTCGGCGGTGGCGGTGTCCGCGGACCGGCTCGACGGGAGTCTGTTGAGCCTGGCGGGCGCGCGCGCGTCGCTGGCGGGTCCGGACCGGGTGTACGTGACGTCGATCGAGTACGCCGGCGAGGATTATTCGGCATTGCTGAGGTACCGAGGCGGTACGACGGCGACGGTGGAGCAGGTGTACGGGCCGAGCGGGAAGCTGATTCCGGACTCGGTGGGGTTGGCGCAGACGCGGCTGGCGTTCGTGGCGCCGGACGTGCTGGACATCGCTTACGTGGAAGTGGACGGCCAGGGATACTCCGGCCAGCTGCGCTACGCGGGTGACAACCGCCTGGAGGTTGCCGGGATACGGCGCGTGACGCTGCCACCCACGGCGGCACAACAGGTGTCGGCGGCGGAAGCGGCGGCGGCCGAGGCGGTCGCGGCGGCGCAGTCGGCGGCCGACGCCGCGGTAACGGAGGCTCAGCAGAGCGCGGCCACCGCGGAGGCGGCAACCGCAGCGGCGGAAGCGGCAACTGCAGCGGCGGAGGCGGCAACCGAGGCTGCGCTGGCACAAGCCGCCGCGGCGCGCGGCGAAGCGGCGGCGGCGCAGGCCAAGGTCGACATGATGCAGGCGGATGCGTATCAGCCATCCGCGATAACCGTGGCGGCGGGCCAGCTCGTTCCCGGCCGGTTGAGCTTCGACGCGGCACGCGCGTCGCTGGCCGGACCGGATACGATCTACGTCTCGTCGATCATGTACGACGGCCAGAGCTACTCGGCGTTGCTCAAGTACCAGGGCGGCACCACCGCGACGGTGGAGCAGGTGTATGGGCCGCGTGGCAAGCTGATACCGGACTCGGTGGGTCTGGCCCAGACCCAGTTGGCATTCGCACCGCCGAACGCCTTGAACATCTCCTACGTCGAGGTGGGCGGGCAGGGTTACGCCGGGCAATTGCGTTACAGCGGCGGCAATCGGCTGGAGGTAACGGGGATCCAGCGTGTGACCCTGCCGCCGACGGCGGCCCAGCAGGTGGCAGCCGCGGAAGCGGCGGCGGCCGTAGCGGTAGCCGACGCGGAGGCCACGGCGGCCACAGCGGTAGCCGACGCGGAGGCCACGGCCGCCGCAGCGGTAGCCGATGCGGAAGCTATGGCAGCAGCAACGATAGCCGACGCGCAAGCCACGGCGGCCGCGGCGGTAGCCGATGCGGAAGCCACGGCAGCAGCAACGATAGCCGACGCGGAAGCCACGGCGGCCGCGGCGATAGCCGATGCGGAAGCCACGGCTGCAGCGGCAGTGGCGGATGCGGAAGCCGCCGCCGCCGTCGCGATGAGCGACGCCGAAGCCGCGGCGTCCGCGGCCCGAATGGCGGCGGCTGACGCGGCCGAGGCGCGCGCCGAGCTCGCGGTCCTGATGCGGGATCTGGAAGGCCGCCGCGTGGTACCGACCGCGGTGGATTTCAACCTCGTCGATCTGGATTCCGCGCGGGTATCGGTCGCCGGTCCGGACTCGATCTACGTTTCCGGGATCAGGTACGACGGGGGCGAGTTCGCCGCCCGCCTGCGCTACACCGGCGCCAGCCGCGGGGTGGTGGAGGCGCTGTTCGATACCAGCTCGGGCGGGCTTCCGGAGCTCGATCTGTCGGCACCTGAGATGGCGGTGCTCGGTGCCGAGACAATGGTGATCTCCAACGTCGGAATCGGCGGCGTAGCCTACTCCTTTACCCTGCGCATCAGCGGGGATGGAGGCATCGTGATCTCCCAGCAGTCGCAGGGTCATCCGGTGAGGACCGCCGCCGAGCTGCTCCGGGACGAGCTGCTGAGCTCCCCCGGCATCGCCCGCGTGGTGAGTGGGGCGGGCGGCGGCCGGGCGCTGCCGGACGAGGGGAGCTGGCTCGCTTCCAGCGCCGGTGTCGTGAGCCAGACCGACGTCGAAGCCAGTCATGCGAAGTTCGCGATCCGCAACGTGCGGCAGCCCGCGGTGCCTACCCTGTATGGCGTGTCGGTGCGTACCCCCGGAGCCCAGAAGTTGGGATACGGGCTGCACTTCCTGGCCTCGCGCACGCCGCAGTCCGGCAACACCTGGAACTTCGGCCGGTCGTACCTGGTATGGGCCACCCGCGAGCATGACTTCTACGACACGAAGGCGACGCAGGTGCAACTCTACGAGTCGTTCGACGGCAATCGATTGATGTGGCTGAACAGCCGCAACCTGTTGCAGGGGTTGACGCCCGGCTTGACGCTGGAGGCGCTCTACCACCCGGACGACTGTCCGGAGCCGATG
This sequence comes from Spirochaetia bacterium, assembly GCA_965203905.1. GTDB lineage: Bacteria > Spirochaetota > Spirochaetia > SZUA-6 > Bin103 > Bin103. The sequence goes on from CBDBDQ010000005.1 coordinate 2,580,340, forward strand.
GGCGGCGCGCCGTGCTACGGATCGATCACCGTATTCGTGGACGGCGTCGAGCAGTTCAAGGTGGCAGTGTCGGAGAACGTCGCCGGGCAGGCGGCGGATTCGATTGCGCTACGAGCCCTGGGCGGGCCGATCGAGTTTGCCGATCTGTACGTGCATTCGCGCTGACCGGCGAAGGTAGGTTCCGGGCTCAGGTGCCGGCGGGGATAGCGGTCAGGACCCCGTCGGCCAGGGCCCGGGTGACGGTGACGCGGCGCAGCTCGCCGGCGGCCGGCCGCTTGGGGACGGGGAACCGGACCCGCAGATACGATTCGCCGTAGCCGGTGGCGATGCCGCCGGTGGTTTCCTCCACCAGCACCCGTTGCTGGCGGCCACACAGCCGCCGTGCCAGGCGCCGGCGTCCGGCGGCCGCCACTTCGCGTATCGCCGCGCTGCGCTGCGCCTTGACCGGTTCCGGCACGGCATCCGCCATTCGCGCGGCCCGCGTCCCTGCCCGTGGCGAGTAGCGGAAGGTGTGGATGTGGCCGAAGTCGACGCTTTCGCAGAGCGCGAGAGTCCGCTCGAAGTCGGCGTCGGTCTCGCCGGGGAAGCCCACCAGCACGTCGGTGCTGAAGTGGGCGGGAACTCCGCGCCGGTCCCAGGTTGCGCGGATCCGGGTGATCAGGTCCACGTAGCGGTCCACGTCGTACTCGCGCCGCATGCGCAGCAGCACGCGGTCGGACCCACTCTGCAGGCACAGGTGCAGATGTGGACACAGCTTGTCGTGGGCGGTGAGATCGATGAAGCGCTCATCGAGCGGATCCGGCTCCAACGAGGAGATGCGGATCCGGTAGTCGCCCGGGAGTTCCAGCAACTCCTGCAGCAAACGGCTGAAGCTCCAGCCGCACCAGTCGTAGCGGCCGATGTTGACGCCGGTCAGCACCAGTTCGTGGTGGCCGTCCGCAAGCAGGCGGCGCGCCTCCTGCAGGATGGCGGGGGCGGCGCGGCTGCGGGCCCGGCCGCGCACCGCCGGGATGATGCAGAACGTGCAGTGGTTGTCGCATCCATCCTGGATCTTGATGGTGGCGCGCGTATGCAGCGGCTGCGGTCCGGGGCGGTAGCCGAACGGATCGGTCGGCAGCGCCGCCGGATCTGCCACCTCGCCGGCCAGATGGGCGGCGACCAGATCGAAGATCCGGCTCTTGCGGGCATTGTCGACCGCGTAGTCGACGCCCGGCAGGTCGCACGCCACCCCGCCCTGGGCGGTGACGTAGCAGCCGGTGGCCACCACCAGCGCACCGCCTGCCGCAGCGCCAGGTGCCGAGCGGTCGCTGGTTCCCGGCCCGGGCTGACGAATGGCGCGCCGCAGGGCATTGCGCGACTTGCGGTCGGCCTGGCCGGTCACCGTGCAGGTATTGACCACTACCACGTCGGGCGACTCGCCGGCACTTACGATGCGATAGCCGGCCGCCAGGAAGCGCGCCGCGAGGGCGTCGCTCTCGGCGATGTTGAGCCGGCAGCCGAGGTTGGTAAAGGCGATGGAAGGCGGCATCGGCCGCGTAAGGCGGAGACGGCTCAGGCGCTGCGACCGGGCAACGCCGAGGCGCCGGATTCCTGTTGGTAGTGGCTGAAGAAACGATGCAGCCTCGCGGTCACCTCGGTGATCTGATCGACCCGAGGCAGAGACACCACGCGGAAGTGATCCGGGCGAATCCAGCCGAAGGCGCTGCCCTGGACCAGCAGCACTTTCTCCTCCATCAGCAGATCCAGGATCAGCCGCTCATCGTCCAGAATCCCGAAGCGGTCGGTATCCACCTTGGGAAACAGGTAGAACGCGCCCTGCGGCTTGACGCAGCTGATTCCGGGAATGGAGGTCAGGGCGTCGTACAGCGCGTTGCGCTGCTGCGTCAGCCGTCCGCCCGGGGCGGTGAGCTGATTGATGCTCTGGAAGCCTCCCAGCGAGGTCTGGATGGCGAGTTGGCCGGGTACGTTGGCGCCCAGCCGCATGGCGGAAAGGATGCCGAGGCCCTCGATGAAATCGCGCGCCGCATGCTTGGCGCCGCTGAGGAGCATCCAGCCGGAACGGTAGCCGGGGATCCGATAGGTCTTGGAGAGACCGTTGAACGTGGCGATGAGGATGTCGTCGGCCAACAGCGCCAGGGGGGTATGCCGCACACCGTCGTACACGATCTTGTCGTAGATCTCGTCGGCGAACAGCACCAGCCGGTGCTCGCGCGCCAGCGCCACGATTCGCTCCAGGCACTCGCGCGGGTACACCGCACCCGTTGGGTTGTTGGGATTGATCACCACGATGGCACGGGTACGGGAGGTGATCCTGGAGGCGATGTCGGCGGTGTCCGGCGCCCAGCCCGACTCCTCGTCGCACAGGTAGTGCACCGCACGTCCGCCGGCGAGGTTCACCGCCGCGGTCCACAGCGGATAGTCGGGGGCCGGTAACAGCACTTCGTCGCCATCGTTGAGCAACCCCTGCAGCGCCATGGTGATCAGCTCGCTGACGCCGTTGCCGAGGAAGATGTCGTCGATCTGCACCCGCGGCACGCCGAGCGCCTGGTAGTGCTGCATCACCGCCTTGCGGGCGGTGGACAACCCCTGCGACTCGCTGTAACCCTGCCCCTGGCTGAGATTCGCGATCACGTCGTGGACGATCTCCTCGGGTGCTTCGAAACCCCACGGCGCGGGATCGCCGATGTTGAGCTTGGCTACCCGGAAGCCTTCCTCCTCCAGGCGCCGCGCAGCGGCCAGAATCGGACCACGAATGTCGTAGCGCACGTCCTTGAGCTTGTCCGATTTCATCAGTTGCATGGCGTAATCCCTCGTCTGGCACGCATCCGGCCGACGGCACCCCATGGCGGGCCGTGGCCGGCGGTACATCGCCGCCGGCTGATCCGGGGCGTTGGAAGAGCCAAATAATACCGCTTCCCGCGCCTGTCGGCTACCGACAAACAGCACTCACTTGCTCCGCTTGACCCGGTGGCGCCGAGCGGCGCTCATTGGGGCATGCTGCTGGCCGAGCCGCTGCCGCGCCGGATCCTCGCGTGGCGACTGAAGGGTGCCGGGTTCGAGCACCTGGGCGCCGACGGTGGTCCGGACGAGGTGCCGTTTCCCGCCTACGACGAGGGTGACGTCATCGGTCGCGTGGAGGCGGTCGGCATCTGCTACTCCGACGCCAAGCTGGTGCACGCCGGCGGCTCCCACCCGCGCCTGCGCGGGCGCGACCTGGCGGCGGCGCCGGTGACTCCCGGGCACGAAGTGACGCTCACAATGGTGGGGGTGGGTGAGCGCCGCCGCGGCCAGGTGCGGCTCGGCGCCCGCTACATCCTGCAGCCGGACGTGTACTACCGGGGCCGCACCCTGGCGGTAGGCTACCAGCTCCCCGGAGCGCTGGCGCAGTACGTGGTCCTGGGACGCGAGGTGCTGGACGGCGACGAAGGATGTTACCTGGTGCCCCTCCCGGAGCAGGTCGGCAGCGTGGAAGGTGCGCTGGTCGAGCCGTGGACCTGCGTGCTGGCGGCGTACCAGATCGCCGCCCGCACCCACCTGCGCAGCGGCGGCACGCTGCGCCTGTACGGGTTCGCCGGGCAGCCGGCACTCGACCTGGCCGGCAGCACCTTCGGTGCCGTACCGGAACGGCTGGGAGTACCGGTGCCGCCCGCCGACCCGGCCGCGCCGCCGCCCCGGCAGGTCATCGCCAGCGGGCTGAGCCGCGCCAACCGCGAGGCACTGGAGGCCTGGGCCGACGCGCGGGGCGTGCCGGTCGTGTGGCAGGACGGCGCGCCACCGCGCGGCGCCGACGACGTGGTGGTCGCCGGTATCCCTGCTCCCGCGGACTGGATGGCGCGGCTGTTCGCGGCGCTGCCGCGGCACGCGGTCGTGAGCCTGCACCTGCAGCCCGGTTTCACCACCGCCACGACGCTGGCGTGCGACATCGGCCGCATCCATTACCAGGGGATCCGCCTGGTGGGGCGTTGCGACGGCAACGTGGCGGCCGCCTACGCCGCTGCCACGCGCCGGGAGTTGGCGCCGGGCGGCCGCGCCTGGTTCGTCGGCGGCGCCGGGCCCATGGGACAGATGCACGTGCTCCACGCCCTGGCACGGCAGCGACCGCCGGCCACGGTGGTGGTCACCGATCGGTCGCCGGTGCGGTTGCAGGCGCTGGGCGAGCGGGCGGCGGCGCTGGGACTGCGGGCACCCGTTCTGCTGCCGGTGGGCGGGGCGCGGCCGCCGGTCGACGCCGAGTTGCGGCGGCTGGCACCGGACGGCTTCGACGACGTGGTGCTGCTGGCGCCCTCCGCCGCGGCCGCGGAGCACGCGGCCCGGTTCCTGGGCGCGGCCGGCTACCTGAACGTGTTCGCCGGGGTGGCGGAGGGCAGCGTTGCGCACCTCCCGCTGTGCTCGATTGCCGCCGGGGCACGGGTCGCCGGGACCACCGGCTCGCCGCTGGCCGCCACCGTGCAGACCCTGGACCTGGTGGCCGCGGGCGCACTGCGTCCCGGCATGGTCCTGGGCGCACTGGCCGACCTCGGGCACGGGCGCGCGGCGGTGGAAGCGGTGGCGGAGGGGCGCATCGCGGGCAAGTTGGTGCTGCTGCCCTTCGCCCGCGAGCTGGGTCTGCAGACCCTCGATGCCCTGGCCGCCGGGAACCCCGCCTGGCGCCGTGCGCTGGCCGGCGGCCGTCACTGGTCGCGCGCCGCCGAGCGGTTGTGCGCGGCGGACCAGGGCTACCCGGCCGGCGGCACGGCCTCGCAGCCGGCGGCCGGACAGGCACCGGCTTCGTAGCGTGCGGTGGCCGCGGCGTCGAAGCCGAGCGTCACACCCGGCGGCAGGCGCCGGCCGCACCACCGGCAGTGCAGGGGAAACACCCGCAGCCGGCGGCGCAGGGCAAACGTGACCGCGGCGGCGCCCGCGAGGAGCGGTGCAGCAGTCCAGTCCGGGCTCCGCAGCCGCTCCAGCAACAGGACCGCGACCCAGGTACCAAGGACCACCCCGGCCAGGAGCAGAGTAGCGACCCGTCGGGCGTCGCCGGGACTCGAGTGGGTGCCATCTGGCGCCGGCCGCGTCCTGGTGAGACCGCGTTGCAGCAGGTTGACGACCAGTACCGCAATCAGCAGGAACGGCAGTACGCGGGCAAGGATCTCCAGCATCGTGCGGGAGCCGAATCAGCTCTCCATCAGCAGTCGCAGCGTGGCGGGGCCGGCGAAGAACCGGCGTACCGCCTCCGGCTGCACGGTCACATCGGGGGTGGCCGCTGGCGCGCCAGTCCGACCGACTCCTAGCGCGGCGGCGACCCGTCGGGCGAACGCGGCTTCTCCGAACAGCTCGTCGATCTGCCGGTCGCGGGCCGGGGGTTGTGCCGGTGCGGTCCGCAGTGCCGCCAGCAGCGGCGCGTTGGCCTGCTGCAGCTCGCGCAGCAGCCCGCGATCGCCGGCGCGGCGCAGCAGGTCCGCCTGCCCCGCCACCCCGAGGAACGCGAAGTCGACGCGGTCCCGGCTCAGGACCCGTTCCATCTCGGCGCGCAACCGGTCTTCCCAACCGGCCGGAAGCAGGTGTGCGGCGCGCTCGATGCCGCGGCCGTACGCCTCGCGGAGCGCGCCGCGCGCAGCGGCCGGCAACGGACACTGCACCGCGTCGTAGATGGTTGCCGGATAGCCCTCCAGCAGCGTGGCAAGGTCGTCGAGCACCGGCAGGCGCCGCGCCAGCAACGGCCGCCGCCACTGCAGGGCGTTGACGAACTGAAACCCGAAACCCTCCTCGACGGACGGTGACACGATGCGCTGTGCCGCCGTCAGCAGCGTCTCGAAGCTCAGCCCGCACGCCTCCAGCCGCTCGCCGACCCCGAACAGGCCCGGGATCGTCCCGTCGGCGAACAGCTCCTCGACCTGGCGCGAGTAGGGTGTCTCGGCGGCGGAGGAGGCGGGCAGCGTAACGATCAGGTCGGCACCGGCCAGGCGCGCCAGCAGTCCCGCCTCCAGCACGTTCTTGCGCCGGCGCACGCGTACCGGGTACAGCCACAGCGGGCGGCGCGCAGCGTAGCTGCCGCTGCCGAGTGATTGCGCCGCGGCGGCGCGCGCCAGAGCGGCGCGGGCGGCCTGAGCCGGCGCCGTGTCTGGTGCCGGCAGCGGCGCTACCGGCCGCACCGGATTGGCCAACAGCACGACGCGTTCGGCAGCCAGCCCGGTGGCGGCCAGGGCCGCGTGGTCGCGGCTGTTCAACACCGCGAAGCGAACGTTGGCGGTGGCCGGGTAGGGCGAGGCTGGAACCTCGCGCAACAGGCGCTGCAGGTTGGCCGGGCGGGCGCACTCGGGGAAGTCGTGGATCTGCAGCAGCATCGGTTGGCCGGCCGCGGCTGCCGCCAGCACCGCTCCCGTGAAGCGGGTGTTCTTGGCCAGGTGGTGGTTGTGCACCCACCACACGCCGTCCCCGTAGCGCCGTCGCAGCAGGTCGGCGAGCTGCCGCTGCTCGAGCGCCGTGGCAGGGGCGGTGTCGTAGCCGACCGCCTCCAGTCGTTCGTGGTTGACCCGGGGAACGCCGGCGGCGCGCGTGTCCGGACCCGGCAGCACGCCGTCCGCCGGTCCCGCGGTGACCACCGTGATCCGGCGCAGGGCGGGAAACAACGCGGCATGCGCCAGCAGGGCGCGCAGTCCATCGCGGATTACCGTGGTCACGCCACCCGGAAGGAGGTGGTAATGGAAGATATACAGGTGCCGGAGCGGCTGCACGGCCAGAATATAAGCGCTGCTTGCCGCTCGCGCCATGGAGTGGCTACAGTCCGGACACGGTGCGCGCCGCCGCCACCGGGAAGGACGGAGAGTCATCTCGCAACGTCGTATCGTCATTGTCGACAACCGTTTCGTGGCCTACGAGGAAGAACGCCGGGTGCTTGCGGGCCTCGGCGACATCGTCGTCGCGCGGCTGGAGGACGACGCCGAGATACCGGCCGCGGTGCGCGGCGCCGACGCCGTCATCATCAACCTGCAACCCCTCGGTGCCGCCGCGATTGCGCAGATGCACGGCTGCCGGGTGATTTCCCGCTACGGCATCGGCTTCGACAACATCGACCTGCCCGCGGCGACCGCCGCCGGCATCTGGGTGAGCACCGTTCCCGACTACGGCTGGGAGGATGTCTCCGACCACGCGCTGGCACTGTTCCTGGCCTGCGTGCGCAAGCTCACCTTTGCCGATGCCGCCGTGCGTGGCGGGCGCTGGGGCGTGCCGCGCAACCGGAAGTCGTACCGCATCCGCGGCAAGGTGTTCGGCCTGGTGGGGTACGGGGGCATCGGGCGGGCCCTGTTCCGCAAGCTCGGCGGCCTCGGCCTGGAACGTATCCTGGTGGCCGACCCCTACGTGCCCGACGCCGAAATCGAGGCGGCAGGCGGTGTACCGGCGGATCTCGACGCCCTCCTGCGCGAGTCCGATTTCGTGTCCCTGCACGTGCCGCTGAGCGCGGCAACCCATCACCTGATCGGGGCCGACCGGCTCCAGGCGATGCGTCCGAGCGCCATCCTGATCAACACCTCGCGCGGCAGTCTGGTGGATGAAGCCGCGCTGGCGGCGGCGTTGGCGGACGGCACCATCGCCTACGCGGGGCTCGACGTGTTCGAGGAGGAGCCGCTGCCGGCCACCAGCCCGCTGGTGCGGTTGGACAACGTCATTCTGAGCGACCACGCCGCCTACTACACGGAAGAGTCGCTGGTGGAACTGAAAACCAAGGCGGCGCGCAACGTGCGCGAGGTGTTCGAGGGGCGGCCGCCGCTGTACCCGGTCAACCGGATTGAGTGACGGCAGCCCGGCGAACCGCGGCTAGTCCAAAACCATGTTCAGCAGATGACCAGTGCACCCGTTGCTACGGTCTCTGGCGCTACGGAGTGCCCGTGCGTACTATTCGGTGGAGCCGGCGGCGGCCGCGTCCTCGGGCCGCAGCACCACGCGCACGTACCGGTCTCGGCGCAGGTAGCGCTGTGCCGCGGCCGTGATCTGCTCCAGTGTCAGCTCGTCGACGCGCTGTTCGAAGTGGGGGATGACACGGAATTCTTCGCCGCGCTCCACCACCCGCTTGATCTGCGCCAGCCAGAAGTTGTTCCTCCGCAACTGCTCCTCGCGGGTGGCGCGCAGCAGTTCCTTGGCCCGGTCCAGGTAGCTCTGGTCGACCCCGTCGTTCACCCAGTCCGCGGTGGCGAACACCTCTTCCAGCAGCTCCTCCGTACGTTCGGGATCGCTGCCGAAGTAGACGTACACCCGATACTCCGGGTCCGGCATCAGGTATGCCGCGGCGCCGACGCTGATGGAGTAGGTGCTGCCCATCTCCTCCTCGACCCGCTCGCGCACCCGGATCTGGAAGATCTCGCTCAGGGCCGCCAGCGCCATCGCCTCCGGACGGCTCCACTCCATCTCGCCGGCGTAGACCAGTTGCGTGATGCTGCGTGGCTCGATGCCCATGTGTACGGCACGATCCTCCACCCCCGCCGGTGGGTCGATTCCCAGGTCCAGCCACCGCTCCTGGCGGCCGGCCGCCGGCAGGGAGGCCAGGTAGGTGGCGGCCAGCGTGCGCAGCCGATCCCATTCGAACGCCCCGACGATCACGAAGGTGAAGTCGCCGAAGTCCTGGAACCGATCCGCGTAGACCGCGGCGGAGCGTTCCAGGCTCAGCTCTTCCAGCACCTCGAGGGTGAACGGCCGGGCCCGGAAGTGGTCCTGGCTCAGCGCGCTGCGCACCGTGTCGGCGAACACCGCGTCCGGCTGCGAGCGCCGGTTCTCTATCTGGCTGCGCAGGCGCGAGGAGTAGGAGGCGAAGAAGGTGGGGTCGAGCCGCGGCTCGATAGCGTACAGCGTGACGAGCTGAAACAGCGTCTCCAGGTCTTCCGGTGAGGCGTTCCCGGAGAATCCCTCGAACAGCCTGCCGATGTAGGGCTCGGCTTCGGCCGTGTTTCCGGCCAGCAGCTTCTCCAGGGCGACCTTGTCGTGGACGCCCGCGCCGCTTCCCGCGACGATCGTGGCGGCGGTGATGGCGGCGATGAAGTCGCTGTCCGCCACCAGCGACGTGCCGCCGGGACTGGTGGCCGTGAGCAGCACCTCGTCGTTGCGGAAGTCGGTCTGCTTGGCAATCACCGTGACCCCATTGGAGAGGGTCCAGCGCACCGCGTCGATCGACTCCAGCGGTTGCTCGGAGGTGATGGATCCCGGCTCCGGCAGCTCCGCCAGGAGCGGGATGTCGCTCGCCAGATCCTCGTACGGGGCAACTTCCAGGTCGCCGGCGTTGATCAGCTTGGCCAGCATCGCCTGCTCGGCCTCCGGACCGGAGGCGACGGCTTCCGGCCCGCTCACCAGGGTCACCGTGCTCTCCAGCGTGCGCCACGGCTGCGCCAGTCGGTTCACTTCCGGCAGCGTGATCTCGGGCAACAGCCGCTGGTGCAGTTCGTACTCCGCGTCGATCCCGGGCACCGGCTCATGGTCCAGAAAGTGACGGATATACTCCTCGGCCAGCCGCACCGACGGCCGCTGGTCCCGTTCCAGCCAGGTGCTTTCGATGCTGCGCAGCAGGTTGGCCTTCTCGCGCTCCAGCTCGGTCGCCGTGAACCCGTAGCGCAGGATGCGCTGCATCTCCTCCAGCACGGTGTCCAGCCCGCGTCCGACGCCCTCCTCGTCCAGCCGCGCCGAGGCGTACAGGACCGAGGTGTTGGCCAGAAACAGCCCGCGTCCGAACCAGGCACCGAGGAACGGCGGGTCGGCCACCTGGGTGCGCTCGAACAGGCGCGCATTGGCCATCATCGAGAACAGCGACTCCGCCAGCAGTTGCCGGTAGGCGGCCAGGTTCTGGCCGGTCTCCGCGGGCATCTTGACGTAGATCCGCAGCGTGGTGACGCTCAGCTCCGGATCGGTGTCGATGCTGATCCGCGGCTCGGCATGCGGCGGGAGCGGATACTCGGGACGCACGGTGGGCGTCTGCGGGCGCGCCGCGCGTGCCTGGGTGGCCGCTCCTTCCGGCGGCGGCGCGAAGTGTTGGCGGATGGTCTCCACCATCTCCGGGCCGTCGAAGTCGCCTACGGCAATCACCGCCATCAGGGCGGGCCGGTACCAGCGCTCGTAGAAGCCGCGCAGGTCGTCCGGAGTGGCGGCCTCGATCACCTCCGGCAGGCCGATCGGCAGCCGTTCCGAGTAGCGGGAGTCGCCAAACAGCACCGGGTACTGCAGATCACTGATGCGCGCGGCGGCACCGCGGCGGGTGCGCCACTCCTCCAGCACCACTCCGCGTTCCTTCTCGACTTCCTCGGGATCGAGGGTCATGGCGTAGGCCCAGTCGCTGAGGATCTGGAACGCGGTCTCGGTCACCTCGGGATCGTCGGTGGGGATCTCGATCTTGTAGACGGTCTCGTCGAACGAGGTGTAGGCGTTCAGGTCGGGGCCGAACTTGGAGCCGATCGACTCCAGGTACTCCACGAGCTCGTTGCCCGAGAAGCGTTCGGTGCCGTTGAACGCCATGTGCTCCAGGTAGTGCGCGAGTCCGCGCTCGTGCTCCTCTTCCAGCACCGAGCCGGCGTGCACCGCCAGGCGCAGCTGGGCGCGGTTGCGTGGCTCGGAGTTCTCCTTGACGTAGTAGGTCAACCCGTTGCTGAGCGTGCCGGTGAGCGCCTCGGGGTCGAACGGCAGGTCGCTTTCCGGGGCCTGGGCCGAGGCGAGCGAAGCGCCGGCGACGAGTGCCGCGAGCGTGGTGACGAGTCCCGCCCACGGGCGGGCCCGAGCGTGACCGGAACGGGTCGGTTGCGGTTGCATGGAGGAAAAGATACCGGCCGCTTCATGCTATGGTCAGCAGTGATGGCGGAATTTGCGGCTGAGACTGTCGCGGGTGAGCTGCCGGTGGTGGCGATCACGATGGGTGATCCCGCCGGGGTAGGGCCGGAGGTGGCGGTCAAGGCGCTGCGCCACGACGTGGTCTGGGAGGCCTGCCGGCCGCTGCTGGTGGGCGATCCCGCGATCCTGGAGGCCGCGGCCCGCATCTGCGGCAGCCAATGCACGGTGGTGCCGGTGGCGGCTGCGCCGGGAGCCGAGGTGGCGGAGGCGTGGGACCGTGCGCGCATCAACGTCGTGGCCAGCGGCAGCCTGGATCCGGCCGAGCTGCGCCGCGGCGAGGTGTCGGCGGCGGCGGGCGACGCCGGCTACCGGGCGATCGCCGGTGCGGTGCGGCTGGCACAGCGGGGACAGGCCGCGGCCACCGTGACGGCGCCGATCCACAAGGAGGCGCTGAACCGCGCCGGTCATCACTTCGCCGGTCAGACCGAGATCTACGCCCACCTCACCGGCACCCGCGACTACGCGATGCTGCTGATGGCTGGGACCTTGCGCGTGGTGCACGTGTCCACCCACGTGTCGCTGCGCGAGGCGTGCGCGCGCGTCACCCGCGAACGGGTGGAGAGCGTGATTCGGCTGGCCCACGGTGCCGGGCAGATGCTCGGTTTGCCCCGGCCGCGCATCGGGGTGGCGGGACTCAACCCCCACGCCGGCGACGGCGGCCTGTTCGGCAGCGAGGAGGCGGACGAGATCATGCCCGCGATCGGCGCGGCGCAGGCCGCCGGCATCGCGGCGGAGGGACCGCTGCCGGCCGACACCCTGTTCCCGAAGGCCAACGGCGGCTTCTACGACCTGGTGGTGGCCATGTACCACGACCAGGGCCACATCCCGACCAAGGTCGTGGGCTTCACCTGGGACAACGGTGCCGGCGAGTGGAGCGCGGTCGACGGCGTCAACGTCACCCTCGGCATTCCGGTGATCCGGGTATCGGTAGACCATGGCACCGCCTTCGACGTGGCCGGCACCGGCCGCGCCTCGGAGGCCAGCATGGTGCAGGCGATCCGGTGCGCGGCGCAGATGGCCGCTCACCGCGCCCGACCGGGAGGTGACGGCACAGGTTAGAGCCGGTTGGCCCGCGACTCGATTTCCGCGCACCGCGTCATGATTGCCTCGAACGGCGCCTCATCATCCAGCAGCATGCCGTCGGCGAGCATCTTGTTGTAGTCCTCGGCCAGCACTGCACGAGCCGGACCTTCAGGATCCAGTTGCAGTTCACCCGACACGGCGGCCTCGCCGGCCGCCAAGGAGCCGGCGCCGGTCTCAGTCTGCTTCGACCATGCGGACTTCGTTGATTTCGATGTTGAAGTAGCTGCCGAAGTCTTCGTCGTAGGAGACGACTTCGAGATAGAGCCACTCGCCGGTGAAGCTCTCGATAAGAGCCGACTTGTACTGGTTGCCGTTGATGTAGCCGGCCGACGCCAGCTTTCTGCCGTGGATGCCGTCGTCGTATACGTAGAAGTGAAACCGCCAGGTGCCGAGGACTTCCTCCTGGGTCGCCTTGATCAGGTACATCTTGCCGGGGAGCACCGGAACCTTGTAGTAGCTGGTACCCTCGGCCTGTACCTGGCCCCGATAGCTGGCGCCGGCGAGCGGCAACGGATCGTCTTCCTCGCCTTCGTTGTCGAACGTCTCCTCGATCACGTGCAGATCGTAGTTGGCTCCCGAGCCCTGGGTATGGCTGCCATCCACGGAGAAGAAGAAGCGGTCTCCACCTGCCGTAACCGAGAGCACTTCGTCTTCGCCCCGCAGGTTGTCGGAGATGTCCTGCACGACGGCGAAGTCGGAGGCTTCATCGCCGTGCGCATACAGGTCGACGTCCATGGTCGGCGCCAACAGCTTGATGGTGTAGTGACCGCCCGGCGTTGACGCGAAGAAGTAGAAACTGCGGTCGCCACCCACTTCCGCTGCCACTTCCTCACCCACCGGGATCTCCAGGGGCTCCGGCTCGGAACCCTGGTCGCGCAGCCGATCGTGCTCGGCCACGGTCAGCGTGAACGGCGTCCCCGATGAACGGTGGCGCCCGTGCACCTCCACATACAGCACGTCGGCCGGCGCCGTCACGGTCACGAACTCGTCCTCCGTGTAGCGCTTGCTCGACCGCGCCAGTTCCTCCCGGTACCGCGGGTCGGAGAAGACGAACAGATCGGCGTCCACCTGCATCCCCGCGATCGCTATTCGATAGGTGGATCCGACCGCCAGGCCGCCGACCTGGTAGAGGCTGGAGCGGGTTCCCACCTGTCCGGCATAGGAAACCTCCCCATCGAGGCGAATCGGAGCGAGCGAGCGCACTTCGTCCAGGTACGGCTTGCTCCGGGTCAGAAGAATCCTGAAGGCCGATTCCTTGAAGTCGTAGTTGTGCAGCACGAAGTAGGCCGCGTCAGCCTTGGGCGTGAACTGGATCCGCTCGTCGTTGTCTTCGGCGTTCGTCGACCGGGCCAGGGAATCGCGCAGAAAGGTGGCGTCGGAGCCCTTGTAAAAGAGGTCCAGGTCGGCGGAGAGGCCGGTCAGGTCGAGGCGATACTCCACGCCCGGCTCCACGTGCGCCATGAAGTACTTGCGCTCGCGGTCGGCCGCAGTGGAGCCGGCATACTCCTGGTCCACGGCCAGCACGATGGGATCGGTCTTGTCGTAGCCGGGATTCGCTTCCTGCGCCGGCATAGCGAACGGCACGAGCGCAACGGACACGAAAGCGAGAAGAGTACGGTGATGCATGAAGCCTCCAGTGTTTATTTGAACAGGATATACCGGAACGACCGCTGGAAGTGAACGTGACTCGCACCAGCCGAAGCCGATGTCGTCCAGCGCTCGCTACAGCACCGCGTTCAGGTCGAGCGCGGCGTAGAACACGTCGACCCGGTCCTCGTAGAGGAGGTGCAGGGTGTGGCCGTCCGGATCGAGTTCGGCATCGGGATACATGCCCACCCCGGGATCGAGAATCACGATCCTCGAGAAGTCCTCTCCACCGCTGTAGGAAACATGCAGGGCGAGCGGGCTGCGCTGAGCCCGGCCCGGCAGCGACTCCATCACGGCATTGGGATTGTTGAGGGCGATCACCACGCCGTCCGGCAGCGCGCGGACGTGGCAGCGGGAGGAGGGATTGGGCATGTTGGTGGGCTGCCACTCGCTCCAGCTCACGCCGCCGTCGGACGACTTCGCGCTGTGGATCAGGCCCCAGCTATTGCGGACGAAGAAGCGCAGCGTGCCGTCTTCGTTGGCGATCACGGCGGGTTCCCAGAGCGTGACGTCCGGCGGCCCGTAGCCGCTGCGGGTCATGTGCGGCGTGCGCCCGACGAGCTGCCAGCTCGCACCCCGATCGCGGGTGAGTAGCGCACCCGCCTGGGTGAACCCCTCGTGATAGGGGTTGAGCCGCCGCGGCCCGGTGCGGATGGCGATGGGGGCGAGATAAGAGCCGTCGGGCAGCGCGATCGTCTTGTTGTTGAGCATGAAGTCGGGGCCGTCCGGCAGCACCCGCTCCGGTGCCGACCACTGCAGCCGGTCGGCGGCGAGGTCGGGGCAGGTCATGTGGAAGTAACTCCAGTCTCCGGTGGCCTGGAACTGGTCGTGGTGGCCGTAGGTGAGATGGGTGACGCCGCGGTCGTCGCGCCACGCCATCGGGTCTCCGGCGCGCAGGTCGCCGGGCGGATCGGAGACCACGGCGGGCGATTCCCAGGTGGCACCGCCGTCGAACGAGCGGCTGAGCACCACGTGGTTGTCCGGATGCGGCTCCTTGTACCCGCCGGTATACCAGGAGGCCAGGATGGTCGAACCGTCGGCGGTGATGGTGCCGCAGCCGTTCCAGGGCCGGTCGTGGTCGTGACGGAAGATGGTGCGGCGATCCAGCAGGTGCGCTGCGCTACTCATGATCGCAGCCTATCACACTGAAAATACTGAGCGTGCAGGGGTTGACATCATTTCGATGTTTCGCGAAATATATAAACATGACGATGCACCCAGGCAGTACGCTGGCCGTGGAGGACGCCGCCTCCACCTTTGCGGCGCTCGGGTCGGAGCAGCGGCTCGCGGTGCTGAAGACCTTGGTGCGCGCGGGGCCGGAGGGCCTCCCGATCGGCACGCTGGGGGAACGCACCGGGGTCACCGGATCGACTCTGACTCATCACGTGCGCGTCCTGACGCAGGCCGGTCTGCTGCACCGGGTCAAGCGCGGGCGCTCGGTCATCTGCGCCGCCGTCGCCTATCCGCGGGTGCAGGCACTGTCCGCCTATCTGCTGTCGGAGTGCTGCACCGACAGCGCCCACCCGCACGCCGGAGTTCCCCATGAGTAGTACGCGAGGCCACTCCGCGGGTGCACTTGGTTCGTCTGCTGGACATGGTTTCCCGAACCTGCGCCGGCTGTGGCGGCGGACCGACAAGGCGTGGCTGGTGATCGGGCTGATCCCGCTGCTGCTGGCACTGCTGGATCCCGCGCAGGTGCTGCCCACCCTGCGTTTTGCCGGCGGCGCGATCCTGCACACCGGCGCGTTCATCGCCGGCGCGGTGCTGGCGGTGGCCTGGTTGCGGGCGACCGGCGCCGAGGCGCTGCTGAGCCGGGTGTTCACGGGACGCGAGTCGCGCATGATCCTGCTGGGCGCGCTGGTGGGCGGGCTGGCGCCGTTCTGTTCCTGCGAGGTGATCCCGTTCATCTCCGCGCTGCTGGCGGTCGGGGCGCCGCTGTCGGCGGTGATGGCGTTCTGGCTCGCCTCGCCGCTGATGGATCCGGCGATGTTCCTGATCACCGCGGGCACGCTGGGCACCGGGTTCGCGGTGGCGAAGACGGTGGCGGCGGTAGGGCTCGGCCTGGGCGGCGGCATGCTGGTGAAGGCGTTTGCCGGCAGCAGCATGTTTGCCGATCCGCTCAAGGCGCAGCCGGCGGCCGGCACCGGTGCGTCGGGTTGCGGGACGGGATGCGGTCCCGAGCCGTCCGCCGGCCGTCCGCAGTGGGCGTTCTGGCGTTCGCGCGAGCGCCTGCTGATGTTTCGCGACACCGCGGCGTGGAACGCGCTGTTTCTGCTGAAGTGGCTGCTGCTGGCCTACCTGGTGGAGGCGCTGATGCTGGAGTACGTGCCGGCGGAGGTGATCGCCACGGTGCTCGGCGGCGAGGGGCTGTGGCCAATCCTCCTGGGTGCGATCGTCGGGGCACCGGCTTACCTCAACGGCTACGCCACGGTGCCGCTGGTCGACGCGCTGCTGGCGCAGGGGATGGCGAACGGGGCGGCGATGTCGTTCGTCATCGCCGGCGCCGTGAGCTGCATCCCGGCCGCGATCGCCGTCTGGGCACTGGTCAAGCGGCGTGTGTTTGCCGCTTACCTGGGTATCGGGTTCGTCGGCTCTATCCTCGCGGGTCTCGCCTGGAGCGTGATCGCCTGACGCTACGCCGGCCGCCGCTGCCTCAGACCACCGCCGGCTCGATGATGGAGAGTTCGCGGCGCCCGGAGTCGATGCGCAGGCGCACGCCCAGCGGCAGCACCAGCATCGGGTCGGTGTGGCCGAAGTCCAGGTTGCTGACGATCGGCAGCTCGCGCAGTCCGTACTCCTCACGCGCCGTGCGGCACAGCGTGTCCGCGTAGGCGGGGAACAACGCCGGATCGATCTGTCCGCCGGGACGTCCGAGGAGGATTCCCGCCAGCGGCTCCAGACAGCCCATCGCTGCCAGCGAGCGAACGAACTGCCTCAGCATCTCCGGGGGATGTGCCTCTTCCGAGGTCTCCAGAAACAGAACTGCGCCGTCCAATGAGTCCGCGAGCGGGAACACCGGCGTTCCGCGGAGCCAGTCCAGCACCTCGACACAGCCCCCGAACAACCTGCCCTCGATCACGCCTTCCTGCTGATGGAAGACCCAGCCGGTACACGCATTGCGCTTGCGTCGCACGGACTGGTTGGCGGGATCCGCCCAGTCCGCAAATTCGACCGTCCATCCGTCCTCATTCGGCAGTAGCGGACCACTTGGGCCGGCGTCGAACAGCGTCCTGCGCACCGAGTCCACCAGGTAGGGGAACATGCCCCCGTTCTCGGCGAACCCCGCCATGAAGGAGGGACCGTAGAAGGACACCAGGCCGGCCTTGCGGCACACGCAGTGCGTGACCGTGGTGTCCGAGTACCCCAGGAACACCTTGGGGTTGGCCCGTATCACGTTCAGGTCGAGGTACGGCAGCAGGCGGATCGAGTCGCTGCCGCCGATGGTGGAGATGATGCCGTCGATGCCCGGGTCGGCGAAGGCCGCCATCAGGTCGTCCGCCCGCGCCCGCGGGTTGCGCGCCAGCCACTCCGGCTCGCGCAGGGCGTGCGCGGTCTCGGTCACCACCACGCCGAACTCCTCCTCGAGCTGCCGCTTGCCGGCGGCGTAGCGATGCGGAAACGCGCCCGGCCCGCCCCAGGACAGCGAGACCGCCGCCATGTGGCTGCCGCGCCGCAGTCGTCTCGGTTTCATCATCCGGCGCCTCGCCGGGGCCTCTCCTTCACGATGGCGGCACCTCCACCGTCAAGCTACGGCAACAGATTGGATGCGAGCAACTGTTCCCCATGTTTCCTCAGCACCGTTGCGCCCGGCTCCTGGTCCGCAGGGCAGTCTTGCCCGGCGGTCGGGCTGGTTCCCCGGAGTCAATTGCGCCTATGCTGGCGGCATGAGTCCGGCTGACGATCCGGTCGAGAGTTACCTGCGGACGTTCGAGCGGCTGCGGGCGCGCAAGCGGTGGTCGGCGAACTCGGTAACGTTCCGGTTCGTCGCGCTGAGTCTGGGCGCGGCCGCGTCCAGCATCGGCTACGATCGCCTGGAGGAGGTGGCAACCGAGTTGCGCAAGCGGGCACGCTGGGCGAGCCCGTTGAAGTCCGAGGTCCGCTACGTGGCAGCGGCGATGATTCTGCGCCGGGACCAGGATCCGGCTGCGATCCACGCCCGCGTGTTCGAGACCCGCGACGCCTTCCGGGCGCACCGAGTGCCGAGCCGCGGCACCGGCCCCACCCTGGCGGCGCTGCTGCTCGCGTTGCACCACGAGGCGCGTCCGGTTCCGCAATCGCAGTTCGAACGGTTGGCGAAGATCTATCGCCGCTGGCGTCGTGAGCATCGCTGGCTGACCAGCTCCAGCGACCTGCCGGCTGCGGCGCTGCATGCCGCCCGCGAAGTGCCGGTGGACGCGGTCGCCGCGGAGGTGGAGCGCGCCTACACGTGGTTGCAGGACGCGGGCTTCCGGCGTGGCAACCAGCTGCAGCTCGTTTCGCACCTGCTGGCGGTCGATCCACGCGGCACCGATGCCGCCGTACGGCGGTTCCACGCCGTCGCCGAACGGCTTCGGCATGCCGACGAACGGGTCGGAGCGAGCCGCTACGACGAGATCGCCCTGCTGGCGCTCACGCAGGGTGCGCCGGCCGAGGTGGTCGACCGCGTACTGGACCACCGCGACCGCCTGCGCGCCGTCAAGCCGCGTCCCGACAGGACGGTGGCGTTCACGCTGGCGGCGGGCATCGAGATGGCGGCCGATGCGGAGATCGCGGGAGAGCGCAACGCCGGCGACCTGGCTGCGCTGCAGTCGATCC
The DNA here is from genome assembly GCA_965203905.1 of Spirochaetia bacterium. GTDB lineage: Bacteria > Spirochaetota > Spirochaetia > SZUA-6 > Bin103 > Bin103. The sequence continues at coordinate 2,598,703 of CBDBDQ010000005.1, forward strand.
AGGCGATTCTCGATGCCCAGCAGGCGGCGATGATAGCCGCCGTCTCGGCGGGCGCCGCCGCCGGTGCAGCAGCGGCATCAAGCTGACCGTCCAGCAGCCGTGGCATCGTGCTTTGTCGGCGCGCTTCGTGAGCCATGACGTAGCGCGATAAGTCATCGCCTCATCGGCTGGCGGAGGCGCGCTCCAGCACGGCCTGCAGCAGCACGTTGGCGCCGGCGGCGCAGTCCTCGCGGGTGGCGTTCTCCTGCTCGCTGTGGCTGATGCCGTCCGCGCACGGAATGAAGATCATGGCGGTCGGTACCCGCGCCGCGAGGTGGCAGGCGTCGTGGCCGGCGCCGGACACCATCTCCCGCCACGCCAGCCCCTGGGCCGTCGCGGCGCCGCGCACCGCGGCGATGCAACCGGGATCGAAGCGCAGCGGCGGCTGGTGCGCGATCTCCGTCAGGTCCAGCTCCAGGTTGGCGGCGGCGCAGATCGCCGCCGCCTCCGCTTCCAGGGCGTCCTTCATTGCCGCCAGCCGCTCCGCGTCCCGGTGGCGCAGATCCACGCTGAACGCGACCCTCCCCGGAATCGTGTTGCGCGAGTTGGGATGCACGGCAAGCGAGCCGACCGTCGCACTCGCCCCGGGCAGGTGTGCATGGCCGATGCGGTTCACCGCCGTCACGATGTGCGCCGTGCCGAGCAGCGCATCGCGCCGCTCAGGCATCGGCGTCGGGCCGGTGTGGGCCTCGCGTCCCGTCACGACCAGGTCGAACCAACGCAGCCCATGGGCGCCGGTCACGACGCCGATCGCCGTTCGTTCCCGTTCCAGGACCGGTCCCTGCTCGATGTGCAACTCGAACCAGGCGGCGAGCTCCGATACCGCCACCCGGTCGCGGCCGCGGTAGCCGATCCGCTCCAGCTCCGCCCCGAAGGTGCGCCCCGCGGAGTCGGCGGTGGCCGCCATGCGCGCCGCGTCGAGGCGGCCGGTAAACACGCCCGATCCCATCATCGAGGGAGCGAAGCGGCAGCCCTCCTCGTTGGTCCACGAGACCACCTCCAGGGGCAGCTCGGTGACCACGCCGTGGTCGCCCAGCGTCCGCACCACCTCGAGCGCGGCCAGCACGCCCAGCGCGCCGTCGAACCTTCCGGCCGCAGGCTGCGTGTCCAGGTGGCTGCCAAGTGCCACCGCCGGCACCGCGCCGCGCCGCCCTGCCCGTCGCGCGAAGATGTTGCCGACCGAATCGACTCTGACGCTGCAGCCGGCCGCGCGGCACCAGGCAATGAACAGGTCACGCGCCGCGCGATCGCCGTCGGTCAGCGTCTGCCGGTTCACGCCGCCAGCCGGTGTGGCGCCGATCTCCCCCATCCGCGACAGGCTGTCCCACAGCCGGTCTCCGTCGATCCTCAGCTCCCGCACGGTCGCCAGTGTGCCACGTCGGCGCGCCGCCAGCTACCGGGCGTTGGGACCGCTGGGGAGTCGTGCCCGCCTATCCGCAAAAACCCACGCCGTCGCGGGTCAGGTCTGCGACCGTGGCGCGTATCGATGCATCGAGAATGGTGACGATCCGTTCGATCTGATCCCGGGTCAGGATCAGCGCCGGGGACAGGACCGAGAGGTTGCCGATCGGGCGCACGATCAATCCCCGCTCCTGCGCCGCACGCGCGATCCGGCGGCCGATGTCAACCTGCGCCGGAAACGGCGCCTTGCCGTGGCGGTCCTGCACCAGCTCCAGGCACAGCATGAAGTGGCTGCCGCGAACGTCGCCGACGATCGGGTGCTCCCGCAGTGTCTCCAGCCGTTCGAGAAACAGCGGACCGAGGTCACGCACCCGTTCGCAGATCCGCTCCCGCTCCAGCAGCGCTATGTTGGCCAGCCCTACCGCGCAGGCGGCGGCGTGGCCGGAGTAGGTGAAACCATGGGCGAGCAGGGCGCCGTCGGACCGCGTCCTCGCCAGCCCGTCGTACAGCCGGTCGGAGATGATCGTCGCCCCGAGCGGCAGATACCCCGAGGTGATTCCCTTGGCCGCGACGATCATGTCGGGCACCACGCCAAAGCACGCCGCGCTCGCGAACATCTGTCCGAGCCGGCCGAATCCGGTCACCACTTCGTCGGACACGTAGAGAATGTCGTGAGTTTCGCACACCTCCTTCATGCGCCGGTGGTAGCCGCGCGGCGCGACCAGCACGCCGCCGGCGCCCATGATCGGCTCGGCGAAGAAGCAGGCCACCGTGTCCGCTCCCAACCGGGCGACGGTGCGCTCGAACTCGTCCACCAGGTAGTCGCAGTAGGCGGCCTCGTCGGCGACCCCCTCCGGCATGCGGTAGCAGTTGGCCTCCGAGAGGTAGTGCACCAACCCGTCGGCAAACCGGAAACCGCGCTTGTCGGCCATCTTGCCGGACAAGGTCGCCGCCAGAAAGGTGCTGCCGTGGTAGGCGTTGCGGCGCGAGATGAGGTAGCGCTTGGACGGCTTGCCGATGCGGTCGAAATAGAAGTGGGCGATGCGGGCGGCGGTGTCGTTGGCGGTCGAGCCGCCGGTGCTGTAGAACACGTGGTTGAGGTCTCCCGGCGCCAGATCCGCCAGCTTCGACGCCAGCTCGGTTGCCGGCGGATTGGCCAGATTGGTGAAATACGAGTACTGCGGGAGGCGCGCGAGCTGCTCGGCGGCGGCGTCCACCAGTTCCCGGCGGCCGAAGCCGACGTTGGCGAACCACAGCCCTCCGATCCCGTCCAGGAAGCGCCGGCCGGCCGCATCCCACACGTAGGCGCCCTCACCGCGCACCATGGTGGTGGAGCCGGTACGGGTCCATTCGGCAAAGTCGGTCCAGGGGTGGATGCAGTGATCGAGGTCCGCCTGGTGCAGCCGCACGGCGTCAGTTTGCATGATGTTGCGTCATGAGCACCCTCGGCGTTCAGCGTGCCGTAGCGCGGTGGTGCCGTATATGTCCCCTTGGGGATAATTTCTTGCCGCTCACCCCTCTCGCAAAACGGGCAGACAAAAATGTCCCCAAAGGGACATTAACGGGCGCTTTCCGCGTCTGGTAGGTTGCCTTGACTGCTGTTGATTGTCGAACCGCATCACCAATCCGTGATGTCGTGTTCGGGGGAGGACACTACCATGCTCGGAAAGAGTTGGCTGGGAGTTGCGGTAGCGCTGGTATTCGTGGCGGCGCACGCCATGGGGTCGCCGGCGGGAGAGGCGGAAGCGGCGGAAGAACGCGTCCTCAACGTCTACAACTGGTCCGATTATATCGCGGAAGACACGATCGCCAATTTTGAGCAACGCACCGGCATCAAGGTCAACTACGACGTGTTCGACTCCAATGAGGTGCTGGAGGCGAAGCTGATGGCCGGCAGCAGCGGCTACGACGTGGTGGTTCCGGCGGCAAGCTTCCTGGAACGCCAGATCGAGGCCGGCATCTTCGCCAAGCTCGACAAGGACCGGTTCGAGAACTACGGCAACCTCGATGCCACGATTCTCGAACGCGTCGCGGCTCACGATCCCGGCAACGAGCATGCCGTCCCCTACATGTGGGGCACCACCGGCTTCGGCTACAATGTCGCCAGGGTCCGGGAGATCATGCCGGACGCCCCGACCGACAGTTGGCGCATGCTGTTCGATCCGGAGGTGGTCGCGAAGCTGGCGCCCTGCGGCGTCACCGTGCTCGACGCCCCGACCGAGGTGTTCGCCAACGTGATGGGTTATCTGGGACGCGATCCCAACAGCGAGAACCCCGCCGACCTCGAGGTGTTTACCGAGCACCTGTTGCGGGTCCGGCCGCACGTCAGGTACTTCCACTCCTCCCAGAACATCAATGACCTTGCCACCGGGGAGATCTGCGTGGCCATGGGGTGGAGCGGCGACATGCTGATCGCGCGCGACCGGGCGGCGGAAGCGGGACAGGGCGTCGAGGTAGCCTACACCATCCCCCGCGAGGGTGCGGTGATCTGGTTCGACAATCTCGCAATCCCGAGCGACGCCCCGCACCCGGACAACGCTCACCTGTTTCTGGACTACATGATGGAGCCGGAGGTGGCCGCGGCGATCTCGAACTACGTGTTCTACGCGAACGCCAACCGCGCTTCGCTGCCCTACGTGGACGACGAAGTGAAGACCGATCCGGCGATCTATCCCGCGGCCGAAGTCAAGGAGAACCTGTTCGCAGACCTGGCGGACTCGGCCAGCTTCACGCGGCTCCTCACCCGGGCCTGGACTACCGTGAAGACCGGGCGCTGACCGGCGCGCGCCGCGACCCGCCGTCCGATTCACGGGGATGGCGGCGCATGCGAGGGCAGGTATGGTGGTGGCGGAGAACGCCACGATGAACGATCCGCGCCCCGAACCCGAAGCACGGACCGCGCCTGACGGAGCGGCACAGCCCTACGTGCGAATAGAGGGCGTGACCAGGAAGTTCGGCGAGTTCGCCGCGGTCGACGACGTATCGCTGGACATCTTCCGCGGCGAAGTGTTCTGCCTGCTCGGCGGCTCCGGCTGCGGCAAGACCACGCTGCTGCGGGTCCTGGCGGGTCTGGAGCCGGCGACCACCGGCAGCGTGCTGATCGACGGGGTGGACGTGACCGGCATCCCGCCCTACCGGCGCCCGGTCAACATGATGTTCCAGTCCTATGCGCTGTTCCCCCACATGACGGTACGCAACAACGTCGCCTTCGGACTGCGCCAGGAGGGCATCCGGTCCCCGCAGATCAAGCGGCGCGTCGACGCGATCCTCGACCTGGTCAAGCTGGGACCCTACGCGCGCCGCAAGCCGCAGCAGCTCTCCGGCGGCCAGCGCCAACGCGTGGCGCTGGCGCGAGCGCTGGTCAAGGAGCCAAAGCTGCTGCTGCTCGACGAGCCGCTCGGTGCGCTGGACCGGCAGCTTCGCGAGGAGATGCAGTTCGAGCTGATCAACATCCAGCAGGCGCTCGGCATCACCTTCGTCGTGGTTACCCACGATCAGGAGGAGGCGATGACGCTCTCCAGCCGGATCGGCGTGATGCACGCTGGCCGGATCGTCCAGACCGGGACGCCGACGGAGATCTACGAGTGCCCTGGTTCGCGGTTCGTGGCCCGCTTCATCGGCTCGGTGAACCTGTTCGAGGGCCACGTCGTGGAGCGCACCTCGGACCGCGTGCTGGTCGCCTCCGAGGAGGCCGGCTGTCCGCTTGCGGTCGAGCACGGCGCGCAGGTCGTGGCGGGCGCCCGGGTGGCGGTCGCGGTACGCCCGGAGAAGCTGGTGATGGCGCGCGAGCCGCCCGCCCACGAGTACAACCGTATCGCCGCGGTGATCGACGAGATCGCTTACCGCGGAGGGCTCTCGATCTTCAAGCTGCGCACCGTGACGGGGCGCACGCTGCGCCTCACCCAACCCAACCGCGACCGCGCCACGGCGCAGCGGCCGACGCTGCGCGAGCCGGTATACGTATCGTGGCACCCGGCGAGCGGGGTCGTGCTCCAGGCATGAGCCGCGGCCGCGCGGGTCTGTGGCGCCTCGGCCGCCGCACGGGGATAAGCGGGCGCACGCTGGTGATCGCGTTTCCCTACCTGTGGCTGCTCCTGTTCTTCCTCGTGCCGCTTGCGATCGTGTTGAAGATCGCGCTCTCCGAGGCCCTGATCGCGCGTCCGCCCTACGCACCGCTGTTCACGTGGCGCGCGGACGGTGCCCTGACGATACAACTGCACTTCCAGAACTTCCTGTTTCTCGTGCGCGACGACCTCTACTGGCGGGCGTACCTCAACTCCGGAAAGATCGCGCTGATCGCGACCGTACTCTGTCTCGCGCTCGGCTACCCGGTGGCCTACGGCATCGCACGCGCGGCGCCGGGGGTACGCGACGTGCTGTTGATGCTGGTCATACTGCCGTTCTGGACCTCGTTCCTGCTGCGCGTCTACGCCTGGATCGGAATCCTCAAGAACAACGGACTGATCAACAACCTGCTGCTGGCGCTCGGCGTCATCGACCGGCCGCTGGTGATGATGCAGACCGATTTCGCCGTCTACCTCGGCATCGTGTACTCCTATCTGCCGTTCATGATCCTTCCGCTGTACGCGAAACTGCAGCGCCTGGACCACAGCCTGTGGGAAGCGGCCGCCGACCTCGGCTGCCGTCCCCGGAAGGCGTTCCTCACGATTACCCTGCCGCTATCGCTGCCCGGCGTGGTGGCCGGCTCGATGCTGGTGTTCATCCCGGCGGTGGGCGAATTCGTGATCCCGGCGCTGCTCGGCGGGCCGGACACCTTGATGATCGGCCGGGTGCTGTGGGATGAGTTCTTCGCCAACCGCGACTGGCCGGTGGCCTCGGCGGTGGCGATCGCGGTGCTGCTCCTGCTGGTGGTTCCAATCACCCTGCTGCAGTTCATCCACGCGCGCGAGGCGCGGCGATGAGCACCGGCCGCTCCGGGTTCGTGATCATCGCGATGGCGCTCGGCTTCGCCTTCCTCTATCTGCCGATCGTCTCGCTCATCGTCTACTCGTTCAACGCCTCCAAGCTGGTTACGGTGTGGGGCGGATGGTCGACCCGGTGGTACGGCGAGTTGCTGCGCGACGACCAGATTCTGCGCGCGGCGTGGCTGAGCCTGCGCATTGCGGTGGCGACCGCGACCGTCGCCGTAGTGTTGGGCACGCTGGCCGGCCTGGTGCTGGCGCGCATGGGGCGCTTTCGCGGGCGGCTCCTGTTCAGCGGCATGACCTCCGCGCCGCTGGTGATGCCGGAAGTGATCACCGGCCTCTCCCTGCTGCTGCTGTTCGTGGCGCTGGAGGACGTGATCGGCTGGCCGCGGGGCCGCGGCGTCACTACCATCACCATCGCCCACGTCACCTTCTCGATGGCCTACGTGGCGGTGGTGATCCAGTCGCAGCTCGCGAACCTCGACCAGGCGCTGGAAGAGGCGGCGCTGGACCTGGGAGCGCGACCGGCCAAGGTGTTCTGCGTCATCACGCTGCCGCTCATCGCGCCGGCGCTGGTCTCCGGCTGGCTGCTCTCCTTCACCCTGTCGCTGGACGATCTGATCATCGCCAGCTTCGTCGCCGGTCCAGGTTCCAGCACTCTGCCGATGGTGGTCTTCTCCAAGGTGCGCCTCGGCGTGAGCCCCGAGATCAACGCCCTCGCGACCCTGTTCGTGCTGGTGGTAGCCGTCGGCGTCGCCGCCGCGGGGATCGTTACGAGCCGCGCGCAGCAACGGCGCGCCCTCCGTGCTCAGGGCGCGCTCGAGCGACCGCCGGGGTGACGTGCCTCGCCGCACGGCTGCTCCTGGGTGCAGCAGTGAATGCCGCCACCCGCGAAGTTGATCGCGCTCGGGTCGATCTGCACCACGGTGCGCCCCGGGTAGGCCGCCTCCAGGGTGGCAGCCGCGGCGTCGTCCTTCTCGGCGTTGCCATACCTGGGGGCGATGACAAGCCCGTTGGTCACCAGGTAGTTGGCGTAGCTGGAAGCCTTCACCACGTGGATTGGCCTGCCATGCGGGAAGGGAGGCACGTCGGCCGGGTAGTCGAGCTCGGCCAGCCACTGGTACATGGGCTCGGTGGGCTGCAGCGCCAGGTATTCGACTTCCGGCACTGGAAGCTGCACCACCGAGAGTGGGCTGCCGCACTGATCGGTGGCCTGCGCCAGGGTGCGGGCGATCGCGGTGCAGCACGCGTAATGCAGTGCCGCCAACGGATCGCGCGCTGCCTCATCCGGGGTCACCTGCGCCAGGACGATCTCACGCGGACCCGCGAATCTAACCAGTTCGTCCAGGTGACCGCCGGTGGTCTGTGGGCCGTACAGCAGGATCGTGTCGCCGGCGTGGTCCCGATAGGGGAGCGGGCCCCAACTCGAATGCGCGTCCACGCCCAGGCCACTGTCGAGCCGAATGACGTTGGTGACGCCGAGCGCGGTCCGGTAGCCGTGGTCCAGGGCGGATCGCGCGACGCCGGGATTGCGCGCGCCCTCTACGGTCCCGGATACCAGCATGGTGCCGTGTCCGTTGACGATTCTGTCTCCCCCTTCACTGACGAAGTCGACTGCCTCCACCCCTTCGATGCCCAGATGACCCGCAACCAGGTCCGGTACGCGGGTCATCGCCGCCGACACCGGATCCGACGTGGTGGCGTATCCCCACTGACTCTGTCGGAACCGCGCCATCCCCAACCGGTTCGCGGCATTGCGCGTAAAGGTCGGCCCGTAGTCCCGTACCCAGATGTCCACCTGGTCGATGTGCACGAACTTGACGTGGGAGTCGGCGGCGAATCCATTCGTGGCCAGCCAGCATCGCGCGTCACGCTCTCCCGATCGGTCGGTGCACATGAGTTGCACGTCGATGCCGTGAGCGGCGAGCGCGGCCATGATCCCGGCAAGCGGCGCTCGGGTGTCGAGCGCGGAATCCGCATACCACTGATCCTTGGGCCATCCCATCCAGATGGCCGCGTGCCGTTCGGTATCCGCCGGCATGACGAAGTTGTCGCTGCCAGCGGGGTGCGGTTGCGACCGTTTGCCGACCATGCTCGCAGGGTACCTCGGCGACGCGCTGCCGGAAATGTCTCCTTGGGGATACTACCGGCCCGCTGACCGACCGGGGTCGGCAGCCGGCTCATGCCCGATGCCGCGCAGGAAGCGGGCGAACAGCGCCGCCTGCGAGGTAATCGCCAGCTTGCGGTAGATGTTCTTGCGGTGGTTCTTGACCGTGCCCACCGCAATGCTGAGCTGTCCGGCGATCGACTTCGACGAGTGCCCCTTCAGGATCAGGGCGACGACGTCGCGCTCGCGCGCCGACAGTGCCGCGAACCCGCGCTGCCGCAGCGTGTCATCGAGGGTGACCGGGCCGGCGCCGGCAGCGGCGAACTGCTCGGCATCCCACTGGCGCACCAGCAACGCCTCGATCACCGGCAGCAGCGACTGCAGGCGCTGCACACCGCGGCTGGCGAACGGCGCGGTGCCGGCCGCGCGCCCAAGCGACGCGAAGATGTGCGACCCCGCCCGGCGCGCCACGAAGATGCCGACCTCGTCCACCAGCCGGGTGTCCGTATAGTAGGTGGAAAAGTACTCCGACTTGCGGAAGTGATCGGGCTGGATCTCCTGCAACCTGACGACCGGGCGGTCGAGCCCTCTTACCACGAGGTCGTAGAACGGGTCGAGCAGGTAGGCTCCGCGCAGATACGCCCCGATCACCGCCTCGCGCCGCTCCGGCCTGATGTCGTCGTACAGAACCACGGGCCGCCGACCCGCCGCCAGCAGCGTGACCAGGCAGGAGGTGAACGGCAGCAATGCGTCCACGAAGGCGAGAATCGCTGCAGGTCCGGCCGCGGTCCCCGCGGTGCGCGTCGCCCGGGCGAGCAGTTCCACGGTCGAACGGTCCACCACGTGTCACGTTACGCCGGGAGCCGGGCGGCCTGCTACGGGGTGTCCCGTTGCGTGTCCGGTGGACAGCGAGAGCCCCAGCTCGCTGCAGGTCACCGCTCGCCGCTCCTGCTGGCGTCCCGCCGATACACCCAGCGGCTCACCGTGGCCGGGTGCGATTCCGAGGAGGCCAGCCGGGTGGTGCGGCCCCCTGTTACGACGTGGCATGCCACGGTCGCGTGTCCGCGAATCGCTTCTACTACCCGCGTAGCGGTCGCCGCGTCACTGCACACCAGGTAGCAGGCACCGCCGCAACCCGCGCCGCTGAGCTTGCCACCGCGGGCACCGGCGTCGCTGCCGGCCTGCAGCAGACGGTCCTGCTGCGGGTCGGCAAGGCCGAGTCGGCTGAGCATCCGGTGAGCGGCGTCAGCCAGCGTGCCGAGCGCCGCGGTCGGTATCCGCGGCTGCAGCAGGAGCGCGCGCGCCTCGCGGCTGCAGCGGCCGAGGCGTTGCAGCGCGTCGCGCGTGGCGCTGTCGCCCGCGCGGAGGCGCTGCGCCACCGCGGCCACCTGGGCTTTGGTGTCGCCGCGTCGCGGCACCGCGGCCACGACCAGGTGCAGCTCGGAGGTGGGCAGTGACTCGTAGCGTGGCAGGCCGCCGTCCCCGCCGGGCCAGCTCAGGAAGCCCACGCCCGGATGCGCGGCGAGGCCGGTGTCGGCGCCGGAGGGTGCCCCGTGGAACACCTTCTCACGCTCGTGCGCACCGCGCCAGATGGCGCCGCCGTCCGCTTGCCCGGCGCTGGCGAGGGCGCGTTCGGCGGCGACGCAGAGCGCGGCGCTGGACCCGAACCCGAGGCCGATGGGGATGTGCGAGCGGATCTCGATCTGCGCCGCATACCGCGGCTGCGCGAGCATCGCGGCGAGTGCCGCCGGGAGTGGCGGCAGGTCACGGGAGGCATACTGCCCGGCGTTCAGCGGAGTGATCCGCAACTCGGCCGTCCACGGCAGACTGATGCCGAGGGCAGGTTCGCCGTAGACGGCGGCATGCTCTCCGAACAGGAGCAGCTTGCCGCGGGCGCGCCCGATCAGGTCAGCCATCGCAGCCCATCCGGAGCCAACTCCAGCGGCGCGACGTGTGGCGCGGTAGGAGGCTCCAGCCCGGCCGGCGCCGCGGCGATGCCCAGCTCGCCGCCGGCCCCGACCGGCTTGGCGGCCCATCCGCAGGCGCGCAGCCGCTCCAGGCGGGCGCGTAGCTCGGGCGGTTCCACCGACACCCCGATGCGATCTCCGAGCCAGCGGAGCAACTCGCCGCCGGTGCGGATGGCGGCGCAACACTGGGCTCCATCGGTGGCGGCGGCGAACTGCTCGACGGCATCGCGGGAGCGCCTGCGGAAGTCGTCGGCGAGCGCCGGCTCCCGCCGCCGCCACTCGACGTACCGGGCGATGGCGCAGGGTGTTGCCAGGGGTCGGGTTCCCACGACCAGACAGAGTGCCGGCAGCGCCGACGAGAGGTGCTGGCGTATAGCGGGCCGGTGCCCGCCGATGAAGTGCACGACTCCGCCTCGGACCGAAGCCGCCACGTCGTAGCCGCTGCCACGGCCGCCCTGGGCGCTGCGGTGTGCAGCCAGCGCCGCCCTGAAGACCTGGCGCCGGCCGGCCTCCAGATTCCCACCGTGCGGAGGATCACGGTGCAGCAACAGCGCCGCCACCGCCGCGGCCACGGCCGCACTAGAACCGAGTCCCAGCTTGCCGTGCGGTGCACTGAAGGCGGTGGAGTCGACCTCGATGGCGCCCGCCGGCGTCCCGCATTCCCGGACCAGCGCGGCGAGCAGCGGAGAATCGCATCCCGCCGGCGTCCAGGTGAAGCTCCGTGCACCCATGCGCCCCACGATCCGAGGCGGGCGGCCCTCCGCGAAGGTGGCACGCACCTCCGGCAGCACGGCGAGTGCGATGCCGGGTGCCTCCGGCTCGGTGACGGCGTACTCGCCGAGCAACAGGACATTGGCCGGCGCAGCCACGGTCACGCGGTCAGTCAATGATGCTGGGTCCGGGACCGGGCGCGGTTTCGATCAGGTCGTGGGTAGACGGGTCTGCCCCGGTCAGCAGAGCGGCACGGACTCGCTCCACGTCGTTCGCCAAGCACGCGTTCTTGACCTGCGGGCCGGCGTCCATGGTCTCCCAGGCACAGACCCCCGCCGCGCGCAGATCCTCCAGCACCCGCAGCGACTTCGGAAGCAGATGGTTGATGGGAGGATCGGCGGCGAACATGGAGCCGAACATGCGCAGGTAGCTCACGCGCATGTTCGGGCCGAGCCGCTGCAGGTCGCGCGTCCGTACCACCTCCAGCGCCGCCTGGAAGGTGGCTTCCGCGGTGGCTACCCACGTCGGGTAGTAGGGGGAGGTGGCGGCCACGTGCAGCATCGCGTCACGTGACGGTATCGGCTTGGGGCGGCGCGAAGTGACCGCCACCAGCAACCGCAGTTCGGGCCAATGATCTTCCGGGAACGCATCACCGGCGCACTCGGCCCCCGCCTCGAGCGTGCTGAAGCCACCCCAAAGGGCACGTGCGGCCGATGCCGATCCGAGCCAGAGCCGTTCGCGAGAGATCTGCTTGCCGTCCAGCACGGCGCAGCCCAGCGCCAACGCCGCGAACAGCGACGCCGAGCTCGCCAGACCCGCGGCACCGGGAAGCTGTTGCTCGCGTCGGCGCGGTAGCGGGTGGCGACGCCGAGCGTGGCGCGCGCGGCGTCGAAGAACCGTGTGTACCGGGGTTCCGGCACCACCGTGCCGTCGACGCTCAGGTAGTCGCGGTCGGCATTCCCCTGCAACCGCACATCGGTGTGCAGACCGTTGACGGTCACGGCCAGAGCTAGCGACGGCGCCGCCCGCACCCGTTATCCAACCCTATCCTCGCCCGTATACTCGCGTTAGATGGTCGCGCAGGGTGCGGCGTCCCGGCCCTATCACGCTTCCGAGCGTCGTAGATGAACTTTATTGCGATTTCCCTTGGAGTCTATAATGAGTGCTCTCCGACGTTCATCGGGAGTTGCAAGGCCGTACGCAGATCTCTTCAATCCGCCTTTTCTGAGACGTCGCGAGAGTTCCTGGCCTTTCTGCAGTTCATCAGTGTCGACTTGCGGATTGTTCTTTACTACTTCTTGAATATCAACTTCCTGCATGAGTGCCCAGCCTCCTAAATCAGTTACCCAAACGGTCGATAGTTCCCAGCAGTATGAACTACACCTCTATGCCCCATCTTACTCCGATAGTCTTCCAAAAGCGTGTGATAGTCCCTAATTGGATCTATGGGACCGAGGCGGGAGTAGTAGTCCATGTGGATAGCATCTCCGGACATAACTAATACGGTTCCCGCCGAAAATGCACTATCTGGCACGACAAACTCGACAACGTCGTAATGATTCCTCAAGGTATCGACAATGCGCTGTACGACCTCAATGTAACCTCCATTGGTAGTCAAGACAACGACCAGCCGATCAACGCCGTCTTGTTGCATACGTCTTTGCTCTACCGAGGCGCGCACAATGTCATCGACACCGCCGACAAGCGGGCCACGGAACGATAGTGCGTGACCGGAGAAGTGCTCCTCCAAAGCGCAAAGCCGCTCATCGAGTTGCTGCTCGATGAAGTCGTTCGCGCTCAAGGGCACCGAGGGATCTGTAATACTAGCCGTCGCCAAGTCGTATGCCTACAGCCATCGAGTACGGCATTCTCGCACGTTCGACAGTCACCCGCAACTCGCCGTGCCAACCTCCTGTAGCGAGGCGGACCTCAGATACGGCAGGACTGCCCGCCAATCAGGGACCACCGCATGACCATGAAGCTGCTCGCTCCGCCAGTCACTGAGGATTGGCCCGCTTGCCACGTCGGAGCAGGCGGCGCGCGCAGGCCACGTCCATCTGGCCCGCTTCGGAGAGCGTGGTGGCGATCGCGGGCACCTCCGCGTCGCGGGCGCCCGCCTCGAACGCCAGACGCTCGGCGTGCAGTCGCATGTGGCCATGCTGGATGCCCTCGGTCACCAGTGCCCGCAGCGCCAGTCGGCTCACCGGATGCAGGCCGCGACGCCGCCCACCGTAGCGAGTGGCAGCGGACACTCCAGCCGGCAAAGCAGGACGCTGTCGGCGAACCGGTAGCTGGTGAGCGGGGCATAGGCGGCGCCGGAGGCGGCCCAGTCGTGGGGAGGCGGCCTCGATCGCGCGGGTGTCGTTGCCGGTGGCCTGGGTGAGCGCGGCGATGCCGTTCAGCACGCCCTTCTTGTGGGTGACGGCACGGTCATGGTCCGCGGCCGCGGCGCTGGAGCCCAGTGCCAGCTTGCCGTGCGGTCCACTGAAGGCGCTGGAGTCGACCTCGATGGTGCCCGACGGTGCCCGGCACTCTCGTAGCAGCGCGGAGAGCAAGGTGGAGTCGGATCCCGCGGGCGACCAAGTAAAGCTCTGCGCGCCCATACGCCCCACGATTCGCGGCGGACGGTCCGCATCGCAGGTGGCAAGCACCTCCGGCAGTACCCCGAGCGCAATGCCCGGTGCGTCCGGCTCGGTTACGGCGTATTCCCCGAGCAACAGCACGTTGTCCGGCGCCGCCACGAACCGGCCGTCAGTCAACGATGCAGGGTCCGGGACCGGGGGCGGTCTCGATCAGGTCGTGGGTAGCCAGGTCTGCCCCGGTCAGCAGAGCGGCACGGATTCGATCCACGTCGTTCGCCAGGCAGGCGATCTTGACCTGCGGTCCGGCATCCATGGTCTCCCAGGCGCCGACCCCCGCCGCACGCAGCTCATCGAGCACTTCCAGCACCCGCAGCGACTGTGGCAGCAGGTAGTTGATGGGAGGATCGGCGGCCAACATGGTGCCGAACATGCGCAGGTAGCTGGCTCGCATGTGCGGGCCGAGCCGCTCCAGGTCGCGGGCCCTTACCGCCTCCAGCGCCGCCTGGAAGGTGGTGGGGGAGGTCGCCACCCACGCCGGGTAGTAGGGGGAGGTGGCGGCGACGTGCAGCATCGCGTCGCGCGACGGCATCGGCTTGCGGCGGCGCGAAGTGACCGCCACCAGCAACCGCAGCGCCGGCCAATGATCCTCCGGGAATGCGCCACCGGCGCACTCGGACCCGGCTTCGAGCGTGCTGAAGCCGCCCCACAGGGCGCGCGCGGCCGACGCCGAGCCGACCCGGGCCAGAGCCGAAAGGCGTTCGCGAGAGAGTTCCCCGCCGGCCAGCGCGGCGCAGCCCAGCGCCAGCGCCGCGAACAGCGACGCCGAGCCGGCCAGGCCCGCGGCACCGGGAAAGTTGTTGCTTGCGTCGGCCCGGTAGCGGGTGGCGACGCCCAGCGTGGCCCGCGCAGCGTCGAAGAACGGCGCGTGCCGTGCTGCCGGCACCACCGTACCGTCGACACTCAGGCGGTCGCTGCCGGAACCCTCCTGCAGGCACACCTCGGTGTACAGGCCGGTGACGGTCACCGCCAGGCTGGAAGTAGCCGGCAGGTTGCGCTCGGCGTCGCTCTTTCCCCAGTACTTCACCAACGCCAGCGACGGCGCCGCCCGCACCAGGACGTTCCGCACGCCACCCACCGCTAAGCGCAGCCGCCAAGCGCGGATCTCTTGCTGGAATCCAACATGCGCGGCGTCATTCTGCCACTACTGAATTGCGCAATTCAAACGCAAGTTCAGGCGTCATCGCTTGCAGAGCGTCGTTGGTTCGGCAGGTTGCAGTATCATTACACTTCGAGAGTGCGGCCAAGCGATTCGGGATACCCGTGCTCTCGCCCCAGCAGGCCCTGAGGAGGATATCCGATTGAAGAAGCAGATCAGTACCTTCCCGCTACGGCTGCCCGCATCGCTCAAGGCGACCGTCGCCGCAATCAGTCGCGAGGAAGGAACGAGCATCAACCAGTTCGTGGCGATGGCGGTCGCCGAAAAGGTTTCGGCCATGAAGACGGCGGATTTCTTTGCCCAGCGTCGCGGCGACGCCGATATCGAAGCGGCGCGACGCCTGCTTCGACGTACCGGAGGATCACCTCCGAGCCCCGAAGACCGTAAGCCGTAGCGCCTCAGGCCGGCTGCGTGGCGCGCCGGCGTCGAATGCCAGACGCTCGGCGTGCAGGCGCATGTGGCCGTGCTGGACGCCCTGGTCACCAGTGCCCGCAGCGCCGCCAGGTTCTGCGCCAGCCTGACTGCGGCGCGCAATGGCTGCCAGCCTGCGGCTGTCCGGGTTGCCGAGCATGCGCAGTGCCAACCGGCTCACCGGGTGCAGGCCGACGGCGGCCCAGCCGTGGGCGGCCGCCTCCACAGCGCGGGTGTCGTTGCCGGTAGCCTGGGTGAGCGCGGCGATGCCGTTCAGCACGCCCTTGTTGTGGGTGACGGCGCGGTCATGGTCGGCGGCCGCGATCGCGGCAGCACGCACGATGCGCTGGGCCACTTCGGCGCCGGAGTGGCCACCGCGCGCCAGGCGGCCGCAGCCAGCGGAGCAACTCGCCGCGGCGCGGATTGCGACGCAGCACCCGGTTGCATCGCTCGCGGCAACGAACTGCTCCACCGTGTCTCGCGAGCGCCTCCGGAAGTCGGCGGCCAGCACCGTTGCGCGCCGGCACCACTGTTCGTACCGGGCGACGGCGCCCGGCGTCGCCAGGGGCCTGGTGATGGTGCCCGACGGTGCCCCGCACTCTCGTACCAGCGCGGAGAGCAAGGCGGAGGCGGATCCCTGCGGGCGACCAAGTAAAGCTCATCGCTTGCGCGACAGCGAGTCGGACCTGCTGTTTGCCGTGCAGCGGAAGGCGGGAGGCGAGCCGGCGTGGCTGTACGTGCTGCTGGAGCACCAGTCGACGCCGGACCGGTGGCTGCGGCTGCGCCTGTTGAAGTACAGCATCCGGATCTGGGAACGGGATCGGAGGCAGCATCGGAACGAGAAGCGACTGCGGCCGATCGTGCCGGTGGTGCTGTATCAGGGCGGGCGGCGCTGGCGATATGCGCGGGAATTCTCGGCGCTGTTTGGGGTGGAGGTGCGGGAGTGGTCGGGAGTGCCGCACTACGCGCACCTGCTGATCGACCAGACGAAGGCCGGGCAGGAAGAGTTGCGGGGCGAGTTGCACGGTCGCATCGCGCAACTGGCGATGATGGCGGCGTACCGGGCGAGCTGGGCGCCGCTGCAGCGGCTGGTGCCGTTGCTGGAGGAGTTGGGGCAGGCGGGCAGGAACGACGACTTGGAGCAGATCGTGGTGTACATTGCGACGACGGTGCGGGAACCGGAGCGCTGGCGCAGATTCAGCGACGCCGTGAGTCGAGTGGTGCCGGGAGGAGCAGAACTGATGAACAAGACCAAGGAGATGCTTGAGATCTACGGTGAGGTCGTGAAGGAGGAGGCTCTTCAGGCGGGGCGTCAGGAAGGTGTGCTGATCACGCAGGTTCGAACCATCGAGGGCCTGATGGGGCGAGACGTTCCCTGGTCCACCATCGAAGCGGCCACCGGAATCGATGAGACCGCGTTCCGCCGGCTCAAGCATCAGCTCGAGACCGGAGGCGACCGCACCAGCCACCCCGCTGCGACGTAGCGGAGGATCACCTCCGCACCGCGAAGACCGTGTGCCGTAGCGCCTCACGCCGGCTGCGTGGCGCGCCGGCTGCGCAGGAGTTGGCGGGCGGTGGCGACGTCCATGTGCTTTGCCTGCGCCAGCGCGGCGGCGATCTCGGCGATCTCGGCGCCGCGGGCGCCGGCATCGAATGCCAGACGCTCGGCGTGCAGGCGCATGTGGCCGTGCTGGATGCCCTCGGTCACCAGTGCCCGTAGCGCCGCCAGGTTCTGCGCCAGCCCGACTGCGGCCGCAATGGCTGCCAGCCGGCGGCTGTCCGGGTTGCCGAGCATGCGCAGTGCCAACCGGCTCACCGGGTGCAGGCCGACGGCGCCGCCCACGGTGCCGAGCGGCAGCGGGCACTCCAGGCGGCAGTGCAGGGCGTCGGCGGCGACGTGGTAACGGGTAAGGGGTGCGTAGCCGGCGCCGGCGGCCCAGCCGTGGGCGGCCGCCTCCACAGCGCGGGTGTCGTTGCCGGTGGCCTGGGCGAGCGCGGCGATGCCGTTCAGCACCCCCTTGTTGTGGGTGACGGCACGGTCGTGGTCGGCGGCGGCGATGGCGGCGGCGCGCACGATGCGTTGCGCCACTTCGGCGCCGGAGTAGCCGTCACGCGCCAGGCGGGCGCACGCCACCTGACCGGTGGCGCGCACCAGAGCGCGACGGCTGGCATTGGTGACGATCGCCATCAGCAGGCGGCCGCCGGTGAGCCGTTCCAGCAGTGCCCGTGCCGCCTCGCCCGCGGTGTTGACCTTGTTCGCTCCCATGGCGTCGCGCACGTCGACGTCGATCTCCACCTTGAGCGTACCCCCGATCCGCTGCACCGCCAGCGCGCGAAAGCCGCCCCCGCGCCGCACCAGGGTGGCCACGGCGGCGTCCACCAGGGCCGCTATCTCGGCCTGGGCGCCGCGCACCGCGGTCTCCGCATCGTCCCGCGGCCGCTCGAGGAAGAGCTGGACGGTGGCGATCGGAGGGTCGGCCTCGGTGCGAATGCCGGCGCCGTCGTGGCCGTCAGCCAGCAGCCGCGCAGCGTAGCTGGCCGCCGCTACCACCGATGCCTCCTCGGTGGCGAGCGGGACTACCAGTTCCTGGCCGTCGACGCGGAAACCGGTGGCGAGCCCCAGCGGAATCGGGAATGCGCCCACCGCGTTCTCTACCAGGAGATCCGCCAGGGAGCTGGTTTCGGCATCGCCGGTGAGCCCCGGCGGGAGCTCGCTGCCCAGGGCGGCGGCAAGCGCGGCGCGTCGTTCCGCCAGCGGCAGGCGACGGAAACCGCGCGGCAGGACGATCGGAGACGTCGCCTCGTTCACCGGATCAATTGGTCACACGAAGCCGAACGCGCCGTGGTGATCGCGGCGGGCGACGCGGCCCGGCTGGCAGTCGCCGTCGACGAAGTTGCCGTGGCCACGGAGCTGCAGCGGCAGAGTCAGGACGCGGCCAGCGCCGCCGCAACCGGCAAATCCCCTTCCAACGAAAGGGGTCGCGCGCGCGTTACTTCCACGGCAACGTGCGTGCCGACCAGGTCGGTCGGGCCGGCGAAGCGTACCGGAACCCGGCCCTCGGTGCGGCCGATGAGCAGCCCCGGCTTGCGGTCCTCAGCTTCCACCAGCACCTCCACCGTGCGTCCCTCCCAGCCCCGGTTGTGGCGCAGGGCGGTCTCCTGCAGCACCTCGGACAGTACCTGCAGCCGGCGCTTCTTCTCGGCCAGTGGGACGTCGTCCGGCCAGCGTGCCGCCGCCGCCCCCGGCCGCGGCGAATACATGGCGATGTAGGCCATGTCGAAGCCGAATTCCTCCATCGCCAGCCGGGTGCGCTCGAACTGTTCCTCGGTCTCACCGCAGAAGCCGACGATGATGTCCGTGAACAGGGTCGCCGCAGGCAGAATCGTGCGGATGTTTTCCACTACTGCCCGGTACTGGTCGAGACGGTGGTTGCGGTTCATGCGGATCAGCACCTTGTCGTCGGCCGACTGCATCGGCAGGTGGATCTGCTTGGCCAGCGAGTCGTGCTCGGCAATGCGTTCCAGCACGGCCGGCGACATGTCCGCCGGATGCGGCGAGGTGAAATACACCCACACCTTCTGCGCGGCGGCGTCGCACAGTCTCCCCACCTCCCCGAGCAGAGCGGCGAAGGTGGGTTCGGCCCCCGGCCGATCCCGTCCGTAGGAGTTCACGTTCTGGCCCAGCAGGGTGATGCTGCGGTAGCCGCGCGCGAGCAACGCCTCCACCTCGCGCAGCACGTCGGCGGCCGGCCGCGACACCTCGCGCCCGCGGGTATAGGGCACGGCGCAGAAGGTGCAGAACTTGTCGCAGCCGTTCTGGATCGGGACGTAGGCGGCGTGGTCCGACCGGTAACGCGGGGTAATCCCCCAGAACCGGTCGCCGTGGTTGAGCGTCACCGAGCGCCCCGGCTGCAGCGCGGAGTCGATCGCCGCGGGAGTGACCACTCCGGAGGTGCGGATCATCTCCGGGAGCTGCGGCAGGTCGTCGATGCGGAACACCAGGTCGAACAGGCGCAGGAACTTGGCCTCGTCTTCGGGCAGGATGCAACCGGACACGAAGGTGAGCAGCGGCCGTTGCGCCTTCCACCGGTTCCACTGGTGGATGCGGCCGTAGACGCGGTCAATTGCCTTCTGGCGCACCGAGCATGCCACTACCCCGAGCAGGTCGGCCTGCGCCTCGGAAGGTGCCTCGGCGAAGCCGACACCCTCCAGCACCGACGCGATCCGCTCCGCGTCGGAGGTATTCATCTGGCAGCCCAGGGACAGCAGCCGGTAGGTCATCGCGACCGGTAATGTACTGCGCCGCCGCGGTTTTGGTAAGCCCGCACGGGTCGTGGCGAGCCTGGAACGAGGCCACGAATTCGGTATATTGCTGACTCGGGGCGAGGGACGAGGGACGATGGCGAGCAACATCCTGGATTCGATAGACCGGCTCAAGCAGGAGCTCGACGAGTTGCGGCCGCTGCCGCCGGAGGTTACCGGCCGGGTGGAGCAGAAGCTGAGGATCGAGTCCAACTACCACTCCAATGCACTCGAGGGAAATACCCTTACGCTCGGCGAGACCCGCAGCCTGGTACTGCACGGCCTCACGGCGCGCGGCAAGCCGATGCGCGAGCACCTCGACATCGAAGGCTACGACCGCGCGGTCAAGGAACTCTCACGGAGGGCGAGCGAAGACCAGCGGCTGAACGAGACGTTCATCCTCAATCTGCATCGGGTGCTGTTGAAGGAACCGTACGAAGTGGAAACATCCGCTCCAGACGGCAGAAACACGAGACGGCCCATCGCCATCGGCGCGTACAAGACCACGCCCAACAACATCGTGACCTCCACCGGGGAGACCTACTACTTCACGCCGCCCGAACAGGTGCCGCGGTCAATGAGCGCCCTGCTCGACTGGTACCATGCGCGAGAAGACGAGGGCGAGCATCCGATCATCATCGCGGCAATCTTTCACTACCGCTTCGTCCGAATCCATCCGTTCGACGACGGCAACGGCCGCATGGCGCGCCTGCTGATGAACCGGATCCTGCTCGACCACGGCTACCCCTTGGCGATCGTGCGGAGGGACGCCCGCGACCGCTACCTGCAGGAGCTGGAGCGGGCCGACCAGACCGAGGATCCCGGCCAGTTCATCGACTACATCGCATCCTGCTGCGAATACCCGCTGAATCTCTACCTGCGCGCCGCCCGCGGCGAGTCGATCGAGGACAGCGATGAGATCGATCGCGACATAGCCCGGTTCCGGCAGGCGCTGGTGGCAGGGACGGGAGCGCACGATCAAGTGGACCTCCGGCACTACATGGCGGCGGTGGTGCTGCCGTTCCATGCCTACTGTCGTACGAAGTTTCGCGCCCTCACTGCGGACCTGTTCAGCCCGGGCGGGGATACGCCGCCACGGGTCACCGGCCGCAACGCCGACGGGCGCAACTTTCGCCTCGCTCGCGTCAGCGAAGCCGACAAGGTGCCGCAACGAGCTTCAGACGTAGCCATCGAATTCGGTTTCTCATCCGTGGATTTTCAAAATACCGATTGGACGATCAGCACGGTCATCAAGAACACCGTGAGGAGAGGCGAGTACAACTGGGAGCTGATGATCTTCTATGTTGCGCCGGCCGCGGACGACTTCGCGATTCGGTTGGACAGCGATGATCCGGACGAGTTGAAGACGGCGTTCAACCGGCTGCTGCGAGACATGATGGGGACCATGAAGCTGTGGGATTCCCAGTCCAAGAACTGACCGCGCACCGTAATCGCAAGCCTCAGCCCGGCGGCCGAGCCTTACTGCGCCAGCGCCCCTTGACCGAGGCGCCGTACGAAGTCGGCGGCGGGGATTATGTCGATACCGTCCTCGGTGCGGCGGGCGCTTGGCTCCAGACAGACGACGATGCGCAGGCGTACACCGGGATGCTCCTCAAGCAGCGTGCGCAGCCCGCGCAGATGATCACGGGTGATGCGGGCACTAGCCTTTGCCTCCATAGCAACCTCCATGTCGCCGAGCACGAAGTCCACCTCGATGCCGCTCGGCAGTCGCCAGTAGGTGAGTTCGAGGTCCCACTCCTGGTACTCGATGCAGGCGGACAGCTCGTGAAAGACCCAGTTCTCGAACGCCTTCCCGTAGAGCTGCGCTCCCGGGGCCAACTCGCCGCGACGGCTCAGACGGTTCACCACCCCGACGTCGGCGAAGTAGAACTTCGGAGCACCGATCAGGCGGCGCTTGCGGCGCCGGCGGTACGCGCTCAGCCAGCGACCGAGCAAGCTGTCGACCAGGATTTCGAAGTAGGCCTTGGCGGTGGGGCTGGACACGCCGCACTCGCGTGCGATGTTGGAGAAGTTGACCATCTCTCCATCGCTGAGCGCGGCAGCATCCAGGAACCCGGAGAACGCCGGCAGATTGCGCACCAGCCCCTCCGCCGCGACCTCTTCGCGCAGGTAATCGGCGACGTAGGCGTCGAGCAGGCGGCGCGGACGGGCGGCCTGGTAGATGCGCGGCAGGTAGCCGTGGTTCAGCATCCGATTCAGGTCGAAGGCCGTGCCCAACTCGCCGGCGGTGAAGCCGCGCAGCTCGTAGCGCACGGCCCTTCCCCCGAGCAGATTGGCCGCGCCACGGCGCACCTTGCGGGCGCTTGAACCGCACAATGCGAACTGAAATCCGCGATTCTCGATCAGCCAGTGCACCTCGTCGAGCAGCGCGGGCACCTTCTGAACCTCGTCGATGACGACCTGTCGTCCGGCAGGCGCGGTCGCCGATGCCAATTCCTGGCGCAGGTACTCGGGATGCTCGAGATAGCGCCGGAACACGTCGCTTTGCAGCAGATCGACCCAGTGCGCATCGGGGTAGCTCTGCCGGAGCAGCGTGCTCTTGCCAGCCTGCCGCGGCCCCCACAGAAAGAAGCTCTCGCTTCCAGCCGTCGGCAGCAGCAGGGATCTGTTGAACATGAGATTTAATATATCATGATGATTTGAATGATTACATTAAACTCGACAGGACGCTACCTGATGTAGTAGCCGGACACCCGCCAGGCGTCGCGGTCCCACATGGCGGTGACGGTCTCAACCGCCGCCTGCTTGTGGGCGTAGGCTGCGGCAAAAGCGAGCACCCAGTAGCGGCCGTCGGGAGCGCCGGGAAGGGTGTCGTGATGCTCGGCGGCAGTCAGGGAGCGAGAGTCCAGTTCACCCATCGGACCGAGCGCGGCTCGGAGGGCCTGCGCAAGTTGATCTTCCGTCACGGCGCCGCGCATCAGCTCGGCCGCGCTCGACCAACAAGCCGGGTAGTCGCCGGCATCGAGCAGCGCGAGCCACTCGCGTGCGGCTCCCAGCGCCTCGTCTCGCTCAGTCATTCGAGCCCCGGGGTCGGGCGCGCGCAGGTCATCCTCATCCCACAGCAGTGTACTCGATAACCCCGCTGTATCACGCAAGCAATGCCACGCGAGGACCCAGCGCAGATGCCGACGAAAATCTCGACTCTGGCGGTGGCCGCGGCGACCCGCGACGCATATATTGATCGTTCGTTCCAGACTGAGGGCTCCGCACGGGGCAATCACGGACGGCCAACGCAACAGCAAGGAGCAGCCCGATGCCGACTGAACAGAACAGGCTTTACCTCTACGAGGCACTCGAACTGCGTGCAGAGTACGATGCGCGCATCAAGACCTTGCGCGACTGCCTGCCGGAGACGCGCAGGAACCGGGACCGGCTCGGCATGTACCGCAACGAGGAGCTGCAACTTCGCGCGGCCGACGACTTCGACGTGGCCGCGGTTCAGGAGTCGTTGCGGGCGCTGGAGCACAAGCGGCGCAAGCTCAACAACGCCATCCAGCGCGCCAACTACGCGCATACCGTGAACGCCACCGGTGAGTTGCTCGACCTGAGCGAAGCTCTGGAGGTGCGCAAGGGTATGTCCGACCGCATCGGTGAGCTGCACACCCAGAGCGTGCAATCCGCCTACGTGCGCGTGATCTACAAGGAAGGCCGCGACATCGTGGAGCCCAACGACGCCACCTTCGCCGCCAGCATGGCGCAACTCGAGTCGGTACGGCGGGCGTTCCGTGACCTCAACCGCGCGTTGCGCGCGGCCAGCTTCACGGTCGTGGTCGACTTCACGGACGAGTAGGACGCAGGGCCACTTGGTGGCGCCGGAGACCATGAAGACCGATGCAGCGGGTTCGCCTGCTGGACATGGTTTTCGGAGTAGCGGGAAGCCAGAAAAATCGAGCAGGAGACGGGGGAGTAGGTGCGAGTCTCCCGGCGACG
The DNA here is from genome assembly GCA_965203905.1 of Spirochaetia bacterium. Lineage (GTDB taxonomy): Bacteria > Spirochaetota > Spirochaetia > SZUA-6 > Bin103 > Bin103. The sequence continues at coordinate 2,622,315 of CBDBDQ010000005.1, forward strand.
GGAGCGTAGCCCAGTAGATTGGCGACTGCGACAGCGATGAACATAGGTTTGAAACGCCCTAGTTTCCGGTAAAGCCCGGCAGCCGGGCAGCACCTCAGCGTCACAGCGAGCACAGCCCGAAAGCGAAACAGCATCATGACTCCGAGTCTCCTGCTCTTTCTTCCTCGCGCCGCGAACGGTCTCAACACGGAAGGCCGCGCGGGCTCCAGCCTTCGATCAGGGCGGTCACTTCTTCGATCGTGCGATAGCAGGCGGCACGGAACTCCGGAGTGAGGCCGAGTGCGGTCACCGTGTGCTCGAATTCGTCCTCGTCGAGGACGATCGGTCGTTCGCCGGTCCGACGGGCCACGTCCAGTTCGTAGTCGGTATAGTGCAACTCGCCGTCGACAACTTGCGCCGGGCTGGCGATGTGGACGTAGATCTCCGAGAGGGCGCCGGCGTCGTCGTAGAGCTCCAGCAGGTTGTAGGGCCGATCGAACCAGTAGCAGGCCCGGATGTCGGCCTGTGAGGCCCAGCCGCCCTTGGGCCCGCCAACGGGGTTGCCACGCCGGGAGAACGTATGCACGCCGCGGCTGTCCACCGTTTCGACCGCGCTCGTCCACCATCGCCGACGGGTGCCATCCAGGTTGAACACGACCACGTTGACTGCATCGCCCGCTCGCATCGCTTTGAGCCACGCTACCGCGTTGTGGTGTCAGGGGATCAGCCGCAGCAACCGGTCGCGCTCGGCCGGGCTGCAGAACGATGCACGGACCGCCGCGCAGGTGAACCCGCGCAACTCCGCCGGGGAGAACCCCAGCAGCGCCGCGATCGCGTACTCGCGCCCGATCGTGGTGCAGGCACGGACCGGATCGTCGGAACAGATGGCTACCGGAATGCCGTGCTCCACGAAGCGGCGAACGGGATGGCTCTCGTAACTCTCCACCGCGCCAAGCACGACGTTGCTGGAGAGCGCGCACTCGATGGTAACGCCACGGGCGGCGATCCGGTCGAGCAGACACGGGTCGGAAGCGCCGGCAAGGGCATGACCGATGCGGGTCAGTCCGGGAACTTCGAGCGCCTCCGCCAGGTGCAGCGCGTTGAACTCGCCGGCGTGCGCAGAGATGCCCAGCCCCGCGTCGCGCACACGTTCCGCCCAACGGTAGACCACGGACCAATCCGCCGGTTGATCATAGGACGCGGGCAGGATGTTCAGCCCCGCCAGGCCACGCCGGGCCGCCGCGAGGCAGCGCGGCAGCATGGTGGCGGCCCACTCCGCGGTGGTAGGAGCGACGAGCAGCGGCACCGCGTGAAACTGCGGGAAACGGCGGCGCACGGTGGCCAGGGATGCGGCGAACCGGTCCAGGAAGTCGTCGCGCAGGATGGTCCGAGCGCCGAACATCACCTCGACCAGCAACGCGCCGTCGGCCGCGGCTTCGACCAGCACCCGGCCGATCTGGGCCTCCAGGTACCCCGGGTTTTCATCTGCCATCTCGTCCACCCAGGAGCGGGGAAACGGAAAATCGGGGCCCCACGTCTCCAGGCGTGGCATGCCCGGCGGCAGGTCGCGCATCAGTTCGTGGGCCCTGCGTCGCCAGTCGGTGCTCCGCCGCCCGGTTCGTTCCTCCAACACCTGCTCAAGCCGCGCGCTCGATTCGGCGTGTACATGGATGTCCGCCTTGGGCAGCGCAGCGATCGCTGGCGCGATCTCTACCTCGGCCAGCGGCGCAATGAGTCCGTCCGATCCCGGTCGAGTCACAGCGCAGGGACCCGCAGGGCCGGGAGGGGCGTCTGCCGGCGGCGGTCTTGGGACGCCATCATCGATCAGATGCGAGTCCGGGGATCTGTTCCGCACCGGCCACCACCTCGATCGAAGAGGCGGCGAAGTCATCGTCCACCGGCTGGTATCGACCGCCGAGGCAGCGTGCCAGGAACGACTCCGCCACGGCCATGAAGGAGAGGTTGTTTTCCGGCCGGGCGAAGCCGTGGCCCTCGTCGGGGTACAGCAGGTAGGTGACCGGAATCCCGCGCTCCGTCATCGCCGCCACGATCTGGTCGGACTCCGCTTGCTTGACGCGCGGATCGTTGGCGCCCTGGCCGATCAGCAGCGGGCGCACGATGCGGTCGACGCGCGACAACGGCGACCGCTCGGCCAGGAACCGCCGTCCCTCCGCGGTGGAGTTGTCGCCTACACGGGCGCGCAGCAGCGCCAGCATCGGCTTCCAGTAGGGCGGTACGGTGTCGAGCAGGGTGTTCAGGTTGGACGGTCCGACGATATCCACGCCGCAGGCGAACACCTCGGGCGTGAAGGTCAGTCCCACCAGGGTCGCATAGCCGCCGTAGCTGCCGCCCATGATCGCCACCCGGTCCCGGTCGGCGATCTCCTGGTCCACCGCCCACTCGACGACGTCGATCAGGTCGTCGTGCATCCTGCCGGCCCACTCCCGGTCGCCGGCGTTCACGAACTCTTTGCCGAAGCCGTGGGAACCGCGGTAATTCACCGAGACCACCGCGTAACCGCGGTTCGCCAGAAGCTGGTGGACGGGATGGTAGCCCCAGGAGTCCCGCGACCAGGGACCGCCGTGGACCAGCAGGATCGCCGGCAGCGGTTCACGCGGGCGCTTGGCGTCATCCGCGGCGGAGCCAACCGGCAGGCTGTAGTAGACCACGATGTCGAGTTGGTCGCGCGACCGGACGACCGCGGAGTGCATCCGGGCGAGTGCGTGGCGCTCCAGATCGGGCCGGCTGGAGAACAGGTAGGTGAGGCGGCCGGACTCGCGGTCGTACCGGTAGTACGTGTCGGGCCCGTCGTCGCGGTCGCAGGTGACGATCCAGCGCCGCTGGTCCAGCGAGCGGGAGATCGACTGCACCTGGCCCTTGCTCTGGCTGCCGATTCGCTCGAAATCGGCGGCAAGGGCCTCGTCGAGTACCGTCCAGGTGCGGAACTGGTAGTCGAACGCCACCGCCTGCGGCCGGCGGGTCACGGGGTGGTGCACCTGGAAGGCGGCGTCGGCGCGCGGATTGCGGGCCAGTTCCCGATCGACCGCGGTCCGCAGGTCCATCGCCACGAGGGCCGACGTGTCGCGTCCGCGGCTGTCCAGCAGGTACAGGGTGTGCCCGTCGGCGTCGAAACACAGCGGCTGGGTGGTCAGATCATCCTCTGCCGCGATGGTCAGGAAGGGCTCCCAGCGGCCGGACGCCGACCGCGCGAGCACTCGGCTGCCACCTTCCGGCGGGACCACGACGGCGAGGCGCGGGTTGAGGTCGCGGTCGGTCACGAAGCCGTTGGCGCCAATGTCGTTGCGCGCGATGAGCCGGGTCGCGCCGGTCAGAATGTTGACGCGGTACAGGTCGTGGAGCGAAGGATCGCGGCGGTTGAGCCCGATCAGCACCTCTTCAGGGAACCGGTCGGAGGTCTCCTGCAGGTTCGCCTGAACCCCGTCGTAAGGGGTCAGGTCGCGCACGGTCCCGGTCTCGACGTCGGCGGCGTAGAGGTGCCAGTTCTCGTCGCCGGCGCGGTCCTGCAGGTACAGGATGAACCTTGGATGGTAGGCCCAGGAGTAGATCCTGATGCCTCGGCCCTGGTCACGGGTTACCGGCGCGGCATCCGCTATCGCGTCGAGCGGCGCCACCCATACGTTGAGCACGCCGTCGAGCGGCGCCAGGTAGGCGATCCGCGTCCCGTCGTGACTGATCGTGACAGCAGTGCGCTCGGGATTGCCGAATAGCGTCTTCCGGGGAATCAACTCTCTCTCGTGGTCTTCCATGCTTTTTCCTTCCGGAGCACGCGGGCGCCGAGGGAGGTCAGGGTGTAACCGGTGTCGTGGCTGATGGTGAGGCCGAGCGCCTTCAGCTTGCGCACGTTGCTCTTGAAGGGCGCGGTCTCCAGCTCCAGGCGCGGTGCCAGCCGGGACGCCGCCACCCGCGGATTGGCGTCGATCAGGGCCAGGGTGGCGCCGGTCCACGGCCCCGCACGGCTGCGCGCGTCCATGTTGCGCAGCCGGCCCAGCAACTCGCGCAGTACCTCCTCGGTAACGTCGGCGGATACGTCGGCCACCGGGGTGCGCGGGTCGGGCAGGTAGTGGAAGCGGATTTCGAACACGGTCGTGGGATGGTCACCGGCACCCCGCGGAAACAGTTGCCGCAACAGGTCGTGCCGCGAGGCGAAGCCGGACGCGCGCGCCGCGGCATCGGTGATCTCCGACACGGGCGTCTCGCGCACTTCATCCACCGCCACCACGCCGTCGGCGTTGAGCCGATACCTATTGCCCGCCTTGACCCGGGCGCGCTTCCAGGCGCGGTAGGTGACGGTGATCTCGCCGCTCGCTATCGCCTCGTGAAACGAATACTTGAACAGCATGAGAGCTATCGCCAGTCCGGGTCGTCCTGCAGATCCGCGGCGAGGTGCCGGCGGCGTTCCGCGGGAAGCCAGGAGGCGCGCACGGCATTCAGTATCAGGGTGCGGATCTCGTCGCGGCTGAAGCCGTGGACTTCGACCAGCGCCTGGAACTCCTGCGCCAGCGAGTTGCCGAACATCTCGGGATCATCGGTATTGATGGTGACCAGCAAACCGCGTTCAAAGTAACGCCGCACCGGGTGCGCGTCGATAGACGGGACCACGTTGGTGCGCAGGTTCGAAATCGGGCACAGCTCCAGGGGAATCCGGTGCTCGGCCAGAAAGTCGACCAGGGTGGGATCTTCCTCGGCGCGGGTGGCATGCCCCAGCCGTTCGGCTCTGAGGCTGCGGATCGCACCCCATACGCTCTCCGCACCGGCAGCCTCGCCCGCGTGTGCACTGGTATGGAAGCCGAGCCGGCGCGCGTCCGCGAAGAGATCGGCAAACGGCTCCGGCGGGAAGGTCTGCTCGGAGCCGCCGAGGCCGATGCCGGCCACGCCGAGATCCTGCACCTCCCGCACCTGCGCCAGTGTGCGCGCCGCGGCGGGCGGCACCGAGTCACGCACGAGGTCCGCCACCAGTGCCATCTCGACCTCCGGTACGCGGTCGAGCCCGCGGCGAATCGCCGCGGTCAACGGTTGCGGCTCCAGGCCCCGGTGGCGGAAGTCCGACGGCGAATAGTGGGCCTCCACATAGCGCACGTTCTGTCGCGCCAGTTCGCGCGCCACGGCTTCGGCGATCAGTGTGAAGTCCTCGTACTCGCGCAGGAACCCGTTCTTCCAGATCCAGGTCTCGATGAAGTGGGGGAAGTCCCGGTAGGCGAACCTGCGGGCCAGCGCCTGGCGGTCGGGAACAGTGGGATCGCCGCCGTACTTCTGCATCAGCTCCCACAGCGCAGCGTGTGGAATCGCCCCCTCCAGGTGGAGGTGCAGCTCGACTTTCGGAACCCGGCGCAGCCAGTCCGAGGTCGAGCCGGCGGTCAAAAATAGACCTCGGCGAACAGGTCGGTGCTGGGGATGCCGCCGGTCTTGAGGATGTCGAACGCCTCGAAGATCATCTCGCTGTTGCCGCACAGGTAACACAGCGTGCCGGGTTGCGCGGGGTGAGCGCGCAGGTAGGCGGTGACGCGGCCGGCGAAGCCGGCGTCGGCGGTTACCGCCTCGCGGCTGAGGCAGGGCAGGTAGCGGGCGGGAGGGTAGCAGTGGCGATCGTACGTCTCGGTCGTGCTGCGGACGCCGTGGAGGAGGCGGTAGTCGAGGCCGGGATAACTGCGAGCGAAACAGCGGAACGGGGCGATACCGGTCCCGGAGGCCACAAACAGGAGCGGGCCTCCGCGGGCCGCCTCGGGGATCAGGAAGTAGCCGAACGGACCGTCCACCTCCAGCGCAGCACCGGGGGCCAACCGCGCGAGCTGGTGGGAGACGGTGCCGCCTTCTACTTGCTTGATCAGCACTTCCAGAAACGGGTCAGCGCTCCCGGAGTAGATCGAGTACTCGCGCCGCGCGGTGCTGCCGGGCAAACCGAGCGTGACGTACTGCCCCGGCTCGAACTTCAACTCGCCGCGCTCCAGTTGGAGCACGTACGCGGAGGGACTGAGCCGGCGGATCGACTGGACGCGGTGCTCAGCCACGCACACGTCCGCGGTCGGCGGCCCGCAACGGCACCAGAAGGATGCTCAAGTGTGGCGGATGCACGGCGCGTATCAGCCTTCCCTGTCCATACGTGACGCCGATACATCACCTCGGATACCTCCACCATGTCAATCGAGATTCCCACTCGCCCCCCAGTAGCGGAGCGCATGATTGTTCCTGCGTGGGGCGGCAGTGTCGACCCCACGTGAGTGCGAAGATCGACCGCGGTCTATACTCGCTGCCCCATGTCACCTCTGCGACGGGTTCAGATTGTCTGGTGCGTCCATCACCTGTTGGGGCAACTCGTTCTGATCTACCCGGTCTACGCTATCATGATGGAACAACGTGGCATCGTTCCCTTCCAGTTGTCCGTATTGCTTGCGCTGTGGTCGGCCTTTGTCATCATGGCAGAGGTCCCCATGGGGGCACTGGCGGACCGAGTTTCACGAACGCTGCTGCTGATGATATCGCGGCTCCTGAAGGGTTGCTGCTTTCTCATGTGGATCATCATGCCTGGATTCTGGGGCTATCTCGTGGGCTTTCTCTGTTGGGGTCTTGCTTCGACTTTGCGCTCTGGCACGGAGGAGTCGATGCTGCACGATTCTTTGCTGGAGATCGACCGGCTCGACCAGTTCGAGATGGTCTACGGCCGGGCCGTAGCGGCACGACACGCAGGCGTTGTCGCCTCGTTCGCGGTCGGTGGGCTCCTCGCCGAAGCCAAGGGGTTCGGCCTTCCACTTGCGTTGTCCGTTGCGGGGCCGTGGCTTGGAGCTGTAGTGGTGGCAAAGGCAATGTCCGATCCGCCACGGAGTTCGTTCGGTCCTGTTGTGCCCCGTCGCTACCGCGATACGGTGCGGGCCGGTTTGGCCGAGGTTCGCTCAAGCTCGGTGCTGCTTCATGTTGTTGGCATCGGTGCGACGGTCGCCTGTGTTTGGGGGGCCGCCGAGGAGTTGGTCCCGGTGTACCTGGCGGAGAAGGAGCGGTTCACTCTTGCTTCGATCGGTCTTGTCCTGGCGTGTACGTCGGCCGTGAGTGTCGTCGCAACGGCCTTCGCTCATCGGCTTCCGGTGCGTTCCGTGGACACAATCCCCGTAGTTTTCGCTCTGGCCAGCGGTCTGTTGCTTGCCTCTGTTGCAGCCGATGGTGTATTGGCCTCTTGCTTGCTGGTCGCCGCGGCCGGCACCAACGGTTCCGGTACAGTTCTGCTGGCCGGGCACCTCCAGCGATCAATTCTCGGACCTGCACGCGCGACCGTCACTTCGGTCCAGAACATGGGTCAGGAGGTAGGCGGGATAGTTCTGTATTTGTCTCTCGGATCGATAGCCTCGGTCACGAGTTGGCATGCCGGTATCGGCGTGGTTTGCGCGGTGGCCGTTGCCCTCTGTGCCGCGTTCCTGATCGTCCCGGCCAAACGCGGAACCAGATAGTGGTGAAGGGATAGGCGCCAGCCGGGTGCCGCGCAGCTCGGCGCCGGCGGCTCGGTCAGGGACCGCCACCCGCCACGGCGCCCGGCGCTTCCTGCGTCGGCGGCTGCCACAACACGTCGAGCGCCGCCGCCAGGTCCAGCGATTCCCCGTACCAGTCGGGGGTGGCGGTATGGGGACCGATGCTGGCACCGGCTTCCGCCAGACGCGCGTCGGTCGGCCCCAGCGGCGCCCCCTCCCAGCACACCGCCGGTGGCTCCGCCGGCAACGGCACGCCGTCCGGACGCAGGAACCGGAACTGCCCATCGGCGTCGGCGACCACCTGAAACCCCTCTTCGTGCACCGCGCGGTGGTGGAATTCGACACAGAGAAGCCAGGTTGGCGAGCTTGGTCGCCCCGCCGTCGGCCCAGTGCACGATGTGGTGGGCGTCGCAGTGGTGGGATTCGCAGCCGGGGAACTGACACTGACTGCGATCGCGGTCCAGCAGGGCACGGCGCAGGGCGGTCGGGATCGTGCGCGTCCTGCGACCGACGTCGAGCACCTCGCCATCGGCGCCGTGGCACAGCGCGACGAGGGCGGCATCGCAGGCGACCCGGCGCGCCGCCTCCCTGCCCAGGTGCAGACCGCCTGCCTGGTCAATGACCGCCTGACCGGCGTCGAGGTCCGTTGGCGTTGGCCCACACTCGCAGGCGCCGTCGGTCGCCTCCGGCGTTTCCGCTGCAACGTGCGGCGTGGCGGTGGCCGGCTCCCTGCCCGCGGGCGCCGCGGCAGTGACCGGTTGCGAGGGCGCCTCACTGGCCGCACGCGTTTCCACGGAAAGGTGCGGCGTGGCGCTGGCCGGCTCGCGCGCAGCAAGAGTGCCCGCCGGCACGTGCACCGTCACCTGGAAGCGGTCGCCGGGGTTGCCCGGATCGAGCCCGCCGGCCAGCGCACTCTCGGCCACCAGCCCCAGCGCATCGGCGCGCCGATGCGCAATCGTGGGCTGCTCGCCGTTCGCGCCCGCCGCCGGCGCCGGTACCTGCTCCAGCGCCGCCTCCACGGCGCGCAGCAGCACCGCGCCCACCTCAGGGGTCAGCCGCGCGCGCAGCACCAGCATGCCGTCCTCGTCCACCTGCGTGCTCAGCATGCGGCTTGCCAGGCGCACCTGCTCGCCATCCGCCTGGGCGGCCTGGTCCGCCTGCCGCCAGCCCCGCACCAGCCGCTCCACCTGCGCCGCGGTGGAGCTGCAGGCCACCGCCAGCAGCCGTGCCTCGGTCGCAGGCGAAGCCACCCGCGTGAGGGCTCTGACTTTCGAATAGGAGAGCCGGCCGCAGGCCATGGCTGCGGAGATGTGGGGCAGCTCGGCCAGGGCGGCGGCCACGCGCAGCTTCTCGCGGGCAGCGCCGAGGTCGAGGCTGGTGCGCCAGTTGAGCCAGTGGGCGCAGGAGCGGAAGCCCTCCCAGCCGTGCTGCTGATTGAACTGATGCAGGTAGCACAGCAGCTCGTAGGTGGCGGCGTCGATGCGCGCCGACAGCTCGGCGATGCGGTTACCGAGGCGGTCCAGGTCGCGTGGCTCGGCACGGTCCGGCAGCGTCGCTGCCGGAGGGTGAGCGGCCTGAGCGGTGGCGCCCGCGCCCGCGGGCAGCTCGGTCAGCGCCGGCTCGCGGCACACGAGCGCCGCTGCCTGGCGCGTAAGGATGGTCGTGTCGGGTTCCATGATGGGCTATCGTACACCCGGATTTCGGCCACCCCCTGACGGCCCGTAGGGGCGTCGGATGCCGATTTGCGGCTTTCAAGGTCATTCCTGCGTGGCGACGCACAGAGCGCGCGCCAGACACACTCCAGGACAGAATCCCGCAGGGTCGGACACGTCGCAAAATTGGACCGCCAAAGGCGTGTCAACCCCTGAACCTGAGGAATCTGAGAATTAGCGGGTTTTTTTCCATTTCCGGGACCACGGTGCGGGGCAGGAGCGAGCCGCATGCTGCGGCGCCAGGTCGGGCACAGCGCTGCATCCCGGGCCGGCGGTGTGGCAGCGGCGGCTGGCAGGTAACAGCCACGCGCGCGTGGGCGGCCGGCGGCCCGCAACGGCACGGTACTTACTTCGTGGAACGCAGAGATGCGTGAGCGTGTTGCGGCACGTCCACGGCTACAAAGTAGGATTCAGGATACAGATAATCTTCGCCCGATTCGTCTATCACGCGCATATATCCTTCCCGCTCGGCTTCTTCATCGTGAACAATTTGATAGACCTTCCGGGTCTCGAGATCGCTGCACTCTCTATTCTCGATGCACACTACGAATCGTACTCTCATTCTCACGTACCCGCGCGTGGGCGGCCGGCGGCGCGGAGCTGTACCAGCAGGATGCTGAGGTCGGCCGGACTTACGCCACTGATGCGGCTGGCCTGGCCGAGCGTGCGCGGGCGCACCTGCTGGAGCTTCTCGCGACCCTCCTGCGAGAGCGCCTTGAACGCGGCGTAGTCGAGGGAGGGGGGGATGCGCAGTGCCTCGAACCGCTGCAGCCGCTCGATGTTGTCACGCTCGCGGGCGATGTAGCCTTCGTACTTCAGTTCCACTTCGGCCGCGGCCAGCAGCTCGGGATCGGCGAGCAGAGCGGCCAGTGGCGGGCTGTCACCGGTTGCACCCGCGCTTGGCACGGTCGCCGGGTCCGCCGCCGGCACGGTCTCGCTTAGCAGGGCGGCCAGTCGGACCTCGGGGCGCCGGCACAGGGCGGCGGCGGTCTCGGGGCGCTGCAGCTCGCTGGCGCCGCGTGACCGCAGCCAGCCGTTGATCCTGGCCGGCGCCAGGGTGGTGCCGCGCAACTCGGCGACGGCGGTGGCCAGCAGCTCGGAACGGCGGCGGAGCTGCGCCATCGCCTGGTCGGCGATCAGGCCCAGCTCATGCCCGTACGCGCTCAGGCGGCGGTCGGCGTTGTCCTGGCGCAACACCAGGCGATGCTCGGCGCGCGAGGTGAACATGCGATACGGCTCGTGTGAGGGCTTGGTGACCAGGTCGTCGATCAGCACCCCGATGTAGGCTTCGTCGCGGCGCAGCACCAGTTCGTCACGGGCGCCGTTCGCGCCACCACGCACGGACAGCGCCGCGTTGATCCCGGCCATCAGCCCCTGCGCGGCGGCTTCCTCGTAGCCGGAAGTGCCGTTCACCTGGCCGGCGAAGTAGAGCCCGCGCAGGTGCTTGCTCTCCAGCGTGGCGTCCACCTGGTAGGCGGGAAAGAAGTCGTACTCCACGGCGTAGCCGTAGCGCGCCACCGCCACCTGCTCCAGGCCGCGCACCGTGTGCAGCGCCGCCACCTGCACCTCCGCCGGCAGCGAGCTGGAGAAGCCGTTGAGGTAGACCAGGTCGCTGTCCAGTCCCTCCGGCTCCAGGAACAGTTGATGACGGTCGCGGTCGGCGAAGCGCACCACCTTGTCCTCGATGGAGGGGCAGTAGCGCGGCCCGGCACCCCGAATGCGGCCGGTGAACATCGGGGAGCGGTCGAAGCCGGTGGCCAGCATCTCGTGGGTGCCCCGATTGGTGAAGGTGATGTGGCAGCTCACCTGCGGCAGGCGCGGGAACCGGGCCGGATCGGTGCGGCGCGAGAACGGCACCGGGCGCTCGTCGCCCGGCTGCTCCTCCAGCACGTCGAAGTCGATGCTGGCACGCTGCAGGCGTGGTGGGGTGCCGGTCTTGAGGCGTCCGGTCTCGATGCCCAGGCGCCGGAACGCCTGCGACAGGCCGGTGGCCGGCCGCTCGCCGTAGCGTCCGCCGGCGCGCCCTTCGAGGCCGGTAAACAGCACGCCGTCGAGAAAGGTGCCGGAGGCCACCACCAGCGCACGACAGCCGATCTCCTCGCCGGCGCCGGTCACCACCGCCGCTACCCGGCCGCCACGGGCAATCACGTCCACCACCGTTTCCTCGATGACGGTGATGGCACTCTCGGCCGCCACCAGCCCCTGCGCCGCGACGGCGTACGCCTCGCGGTCGGACTGGCACCGCGACGACCAGATCGCCGGGCCCTTGGAACGGTTCAGCAGCCGGAACTGAATGCCGGTGGCATCGGCCAACTCGCCCATCACCCCACCGAGGGCGTCGATCTCGTGCACCAGGTGGCCCTTGGCGGTTCCACCGATGGCGGGGTTGCAGGACATGCGGCCGATGGCCGCCGCCTCGCTGGTGACCAGCCCTACGCTGCATCCCATGCGAGCGGCCGCCACCGCCGCTTCGATGCCGGCGTGCCCGCCGCCGATCACAATCAAGTCGAACATCCTGCTCCGCCGCCTGAACCGGAAGGTAACAAACGAAGCGGTGGGTGGCGACATCGGTACCGTGACGGTTGCCTTACATAGAAGTATTACGTATCATACTTCTATGTATCGAGCGAGACGGCGGCGATGCAGGTAGGCAAGGACTTGGTGGCCGCCTCCGCCACGCCCCTGGTGCTGGCCATCCTGCAGGAGGGCGAGAGCTACGGCTACGCGATCATGAAGCGGGTCGCGGAGCTGTCCGGGGGCGAGCTCACGTGGACCGACGGGATGCTCTATCCGCTGCTGCACCGCCTGGAACGGCTGGGCTACATCGGCGCGCGATGGGGCGTGTCGGAGACCGGGCGGAAGCGCAGGTACTACCGCATCACGCCGGACGGACGGGCGCAGCTGGTGGTGCAGCGCCGCCAGTGGCAGGTGGTGGAAGCGACCCTGCGCCGGGTCCGGTGGGAGCCGGCTCCTGCGGCGGGTTGAGTATGGCGTCGGACAGGAACCTGGACCACCTGGAGGAGCAGATCGCCCAGTGGCGCGCGCACCTGGTGCGCCGTGGGGCAGTCGATCCCGCAGATGCCGAGGAGCTGGAGAGCCACCTGCGCGAGCAGGTGGCCGTGCTGCAGGATGGCGGCCTGGCAGTCGACGAAGCCTTCCTGGTCGCGGTCAAGCGGATGGGCAGCATCGACGCGGTGTCGCGCGAATTCGCGCGCGTCCACTCCGAGCGGTTGTGGAAGCAACTGGTGGCGGAGCCAGCGGGCAGCAGCGACCGGTCCCGCAGCGGGCGCACGGAGACCGCGGTCGCCGTAGGCCTCGCGTTTGTCGCCGCGACGGCGATCAAGGTGCCCGAGCTGTTCGGCCACCACTTCGGCAGCGCCGGCAGCGTGGGATTCTACGCCCGCAACGCCTCGCTGTTCGTCCTGCCGCTGCTGGCCGGCTACTTCCTCTGGAAGCGTGGCTGGGACCGGCGCCGCTGTTTGTGGCTGGCGCTGCCGTTCGTCGCCGCCGGCGTGCTCGCCAACGCTTTTCCGTTCGCACCGGATGGAGCCACCGTGGTGCTGACCGCTATCCATCTGCCGATAGCCCTGTGGCTGGCGGTGGGCATCGCCTATGCCGGAGGGCGCTGGAACACCGTTGCCGGACGCATGGACTTCGTGCGCTTCTCGGGGGAGCTGTTCATCTACTATGTGCTGTTTGCCCTCGGCGGCGGCGTGCTCGCGCTCTTCACCGGGACCATGTTCGACGCCATCGGCCTGGATGTGGGCTGGCTGTTGGAGACCTGGCTGCTGCCGTGCGGTGCGCTCGGCGCGATGCTCGTCGGTGCCTGGCTGGTGGAGCAGAAGCAGAGCGTGATCGAGAACATGGCGCCGGTGCTCACGCGCGTGTTCACGCCGCTGTTCGCGGCGGTGCTGCTGGCATTTCTGGTGACCATGGTGTGGACCGGCAGCGGCATCGACGTCGAGCGCGAGGTGCTGATCGGCTTCGACCTGCTGCTGGTGCTGGTGGTGGGCCTGCTGCTGTTCGCGGTTTCGGCGCGCGACCCGCAGGCGCCGCGCGACGCCTTCGATGCGCTGCAGCAGCTCCTGGTGGTGGCGGCATTGATAGTCGACGTGGTGGCGCTGGCGGCGATCGCGGGGCGCATCTCCGAGTTCGGCTTGAGCGCCAACAAGCTTGCCGCGCTGGGCGAGAACCTCATCCTGCTGGTCAACCTGGCGGGCTCGGCTCTGCTCTACGCCCGTTTCCTGCGCGGCGCCGGCACCTTCACCGCCCTGGAGCGCTGGCAGACCGCCTACCTGCCCGTCTACGCCGTATGGGCGGCCATCGTGGTGATCGTGTTCCCGCCGCTGTTCGGCTACCGGTAGTACGGTAGTAGCAAGGATACACGCGTGCTACTTGCCGATGCAGAAGTGGGCGAAGATCCGGTTGAGCACGTCGTCGCTGGCGACGATGCCGATGATCTCCTCCAGGTGGGTGACGGCGGCACGCAGATCGGCCGCCACCAGCTCACCTCCGGCGCCGGCCGTGGCCGCGTCGCGGGCGCGGGCCAGCGCGGCGTCGGCACGCTGCAGGTTGTCGCGGTGGCGGGCGCTGGCCACCAGGGAGCTGCGTTCGGTGTAGCCTGAGCCGTCCTGCCCCACGGTGCGCGCCACCAGCAGCCGGCTCAACGCATCGATTCCCTGCCCGGTCCTGGCCGACACCGTGAGCGCCGGCCGCGGCGCCGACGTACCGTTCGTGGCCGCGGTCAGATCGCACTTGTTGGCGATCACCACCACCTCCGGGGTGACGGACGCCGTCGTGGGGGTCGGCGTCGCAGCGTCGGTGACCGCACCCCGAACCTGCGCCAGGGCGGCATGGGGAAACGGCTCGTCCGCGGCGGTCACGAACAACACCAGGTCGGCGTCGGCGACGGTGGCGATACTGCGTTCCACGCCGAGCCGCTCGACGGTCTCGTCGGTGACCCGCAGGCCGGCGGTGTCGTGCAACCGCACCGGCACGCCGTGGAGGTCGAGGTCTTCGCGGATCACGTCGCGGGTGGTGCCCGGTACGTCAGTGACCAGCGCCCGCGACTCCTGCGCCAGCCGGTTCAGCAGCGACGACTTGCCGACGTTGGGCGGTCCGGCAAGCACCACGTGCACGCCGTCGCGGAGCATGCGTCCGGTGCGAAAGGTCGCCAGCATCGCGGCGATGGCGCTCCGCACCTCGGCCACGCGCGCGGCAATCTCTTCCGCCGGCGCCAGCTCCACGTCCTCCTCCGCGAAGTCCAGCTCCAGTTCCACGCGCGCCGCGCACTCCAGCAACTGGTGCCGCAAGCCCGCCACCTGCGCGCCGAGCGCGCCGTCGAGCCGGTTGCGGGCGCCGCGCAGGGCGGCCGCGGTAGCGGACTGGATCACCTCGGCCACCGCCTCGGCCTGGGTCAGGTCCAGCTTGCCGTTGAGGAAGGCACGCCGGGTGAACTCGCCCGGCTCCGCCGCCCGCGCACCGCAGCGCAGGAGGGCGCCGACCACGGTCGCGGCCACCAGGTTGGATCCGTGGCAGCTGATCTCGACGGTGTCCTCGCCGGTGTAGCTGGCCGGCGCCCGGAACACCGTGGCGATGACGTCGTCCACCACCTGGTCGCCGTCCGGCCCGCCCGGAGCGGCCCGCTGCTGGATGAGGCCGTAGTGCGCGGTGTGGGTCGCGACTGCGCGCAACGGCCGGCGCCCGCGGAAGGCGCCGTCGGCCACCGCCAGTGCGGCGGGACCGCTGAGGCGCACGATTGCCAGCGCTCCCGTGCCGGGCGGCGTGGCGATGGCGACGATGGTGTCGCCGCTGGGATCGGCAGACGCCGTCACGGCTGCTCCGCGGCGCTGATCCGGGCCACCGCCCAGCGCGCGTGCTCGGCCACGCCGCGGTCGGGGTCCTGCGTCAGACGCCGCAGCCGCGGCAGCAGCTCACGGGCGCGCCGGTTGCCGGCTACGGTGCAGGCGTTGCGCACCAGCCGGTCGCGGCCGGCCCGCATCAGCGGCGAGCCGGCAAAGCGGGCGGTCAGGTCCGCGTGCGTGCGCAGGTCCAAGAGCGGGCCCAGCGCCTGGGAGCTGCCGGCGCGCCAAGTGAGCAGGTCGGGCTCCGGCGTGGCCTGGGCGCGCACGGTCCAGGGGCACACCTCCTGGCACAGGTCGCAGCCGAACAGCCAGTCGCCGATCGCCGGCCGCAGCTCCTCGGCTATCGGACCGCGGTGCTCGATGGTGAGGTAGGAGATGCAGCGGCGCGCGTCGAGCTGGTAGGGGGCGACGATCGCCCGCGTCGGGCAGACGTCGATACAGTAGGTGCAGCCAGTGCCGCAGCGCTTGGGCACCGGCTTGGGCGGTTCCTCGATCTCCAGGGTGGTGAGCAGCTCGCCGATGAAGAACCAGCTCCCGTGCGCGGCGTTGATCGCCAGCGTGTGCTTGCCGCGAAACCCGACCCCGGCCGCCACCGCGTAGTGGGTCTCCAGCAGTGGGGTGGCGTCGACGCCGGCGCGGAAGCGGTGCCCGGGAAAGCGCTGGCCCAGGTCGCGCGCCAGGGTACGCAGCCGCGTACCCAGCAGCTTGTGATAGTCGCGGCCCCAGGCGTACTGGGAGATGCGTCCGGTGGCTGCCGAAGGGTGCGCCGCGCCTCCGGCGGCCGGGTCCGTTCCTTCGTCGGCAAACGCGGGTGCGGGCTCCTCACTCCCGGTCCAGCGGCGCCCCGGCGTCTGGTAGTAGCCGAGCGCCACCATTAGCAGGGTGCGGCAGCCCGGCAGCAGTGCCTGCGGATCGGCCTTGAGCGGCGCGTGGCGCTCCAGGTAGGCCATCGACCCGTGGCGCCCGGCCGCCAGCCACGCGCGATAGGCGCGTTCCGCTTCCGGGTCGCGCCGCGCCGCCACCGCCCCGCACGGCGTCAATCCATGCCGCGCGCAGAGCCGGGCGACGGTTGCGAACGACAGCTCGGCGCGCGCCGCCAACGGTTACGAGGGAGCGTACTCCGGCCGCATCGGGGAGAACACCTCGACGAACTCGCTGTCCTCGAGGACCTCCGCGGCGTGGTACTCGTGGGGGCCGAAGAAGTAGCTCGTGCCCGCCTCGGCGATGAAGCGCTCGTCCCCCTCGCCGCGCTGGAACCGCACCTTGCCCTTGATGCAGAAGCCGCTCTGCACCGCGGGATGGTTGTGCAACGGAATCTTCGCGCCCTTCTTGGCGTTGAAGTGACACAGCATCGCCTCGGCGCCGTAGCTCAGCGTGGTGCGGAACACGCCATCCGGGCCCTCTTCCGTCTTGGCATTGTTCAGGTCAGTCAGATTGATCATGTGCAAGCCTCCGCGGCTGATTGTACTAGAGCGGTGCCCGCTACGGCGACCGGGGGCCGGCGCAGCCGGTCGCACGCCCTTTGACAGCAAGCCCCCGCGGCAGTAGCTTGGGGCGAGGAGATCCGCCGTGCAGGAAACGATCACCCGCCAGCCGCTGATCAACGTCAGCGAGCGCGCCATTGCCGAGGTCGCCCGGCTCGCCGGCGACAGCGACCAGTTCCTCCGCATCTGGGTTACCGAGGGCGGCTGCGCCGGCATGACCTACGAGGCCTCGGTCGACACCACCGAGACCCCGTTCGACCGCCGGCTGTTCACCTCCGGCCAGGTACGGATCGTGGCCGACCGCAACAGCGCCGAGCACGTCGACGGCCTGGAGATCGACTACTCGGACGACCTGATCAACCTCGGCTTCCGCTTTCGCAACCCCAACGCCAGCAAGGCGTGCGGCTGCGGCTCCAGCTTCGCGGTCTGACCCGGTGGCAGTTCAGGCGGTCGACATCACCGGCGGCGAGTCGGTCTACTGCATCAACCAGGCCCAGCTCGCGGCCGCCTTCCGCCTCGCGCAGCAGGATCCCGAAGCCGGCCCCCGGATCAACGCGGCCCTCGGCACCATCCAGCGCGACCTGAGCCGCAACGAGCAGGCGGCCCTGGCCTTCGTCCTGATCGACAAGCTGCTCAAGACTTCCACCTAGCCGCTTCTACATCGGAGGCACCGCGTCCAGGCCCCTGCGTCCAGACTTCGACCACGCAGTAGGGGCCGGGCTCGCAGTTGCCGGTGGCGAAGTCGCGCGCCATCGCCCGCGCCGTGTCCAGATCGTCCACCAGGCAGTAACGGTTCACCGCGTACTCTTCCGCCATGTAGTTACAGGACATCGGCGAGCAGCCGAAACTCAGCGTGGAGTCCTCTTCCGGCGCGTGTCCAACCTGACGTAAGTGCTCTGTCAGGTGTACGACGGCGTCGAAGCCGATGCGGATGAAGCTGGCCGGGATCGGCACCGCCTCGATCTCGGGCAGCGTCAGCTCGGTCTCCTTGCCCGAATCGTGGAACAGGGTTGGCAGCAGCCGGTAGGCATACAGCCGGTAGCGCTCGCGGTCTGCCTCCGGCACTACCCACCAGGCCGCCCCCGGGTTGTCGAACAGCCAGGTGTCGGTGTTGTGCAGCCAGCAGTCGACCCAGTCGGGCGGTGCCTTGGAGAGACACTCGCTGACGCTGCAGATCTCCTCGACGCCTGGGTATCGCGGCGCGTCCACGATCCGCTTGGGCAGATAGCCGATGAGTATCGTGTCACCGTGCATCCCGATCCCTGCCCTTACCGTATGGTAACCCAGCCTCGCCAAGGAGCCTCATGGGCAGCGGTCCGATCGCTATATCGACACCATACGCGCCCGCATCGGTGAGGATACTGTCCCCTCTTTCGTTGATACTTTCCAAGTGCAAGCTCCAAGTCCTGAGACACTACAAACTCTCCGCGTAACCGGCGCGGCAGCCGAGCTAGCACCCAGGCAACCGTCCGCCCGTATCGCACCCCACCGCGCCCCCGCCACCGTCCGGCAGCGTCGCTCCGGTCAGGCTGGCACGGCTCAGGTTGGCATTTAGTAGGGCGGCACGGCTCAGGTCCGCAAGATGCAACTCAGCGGCCACCAAGTTGGCAAACCGTAGACTGGTGCCAGTCAGGACGGCTTCGATCAGGGAGGCTTCGAACAGGTTTGCGCCACGCAGGTTTGCACCACGCAGGTCAGCGCCGTTCAGGTGCGCGTAGGACAGGTTGGCTTGGGCCAAGTCGGCACCACGCAGGTCAGCGTCCCCCAGGTCGGCGTCGGCCAAGTTGGCAAGGCGCAGGTCAGCATCGGTCAGCGTCGCACCGCTCAGGTCAGCGCCGAACAGGATTGCACCGAACAGGTTTGCACCACGCAGGTCAGCACCGCTCAGATCGGCGCCAGCCAAGTTGACAAACCGCAGGCCGGCGTCGGCCAAGTCAGCACCACCCAAGTCGGCACCGGAACAGTTTGGGAGACAGCGCTCGGGCCGGGTCGTGCCCTCGGGCTCGGCCGCCAACTTGTAGACACCTCCTACCGCCGCCCCTACCCTTTCGCGGGCGGTATCCGGCCGTGCCCCGCCGAACCGCGCCGATACGTACAGCGTGAATACCTCTCGGCACTTCACCGGCAGGGCTGCCCCGCGCGCCACTGGCGCTACTTCGATGACCAGCCGGTGCAATGTTTCGACCAGCTCCGGCAGCGGCTCATGCAACCCCGCATCGTCGATCAACCCATTGGTCACAAACACCAAGTCCGCCGCGTCACTGGCACGCGATAGGTCGGCGCAGGCATCAGCCATACGCGGCAGTACGTAGCGGTAGCGCTTCGCGGTCTGCACTTGGTTACGGGCACGTACCCCCGATTGCGCCGCCAGCTTTTCGGCGTAGTCCTGCGCCGCCGTCATACTCACGGGCCAGCACAGCAGCACGGCCACTATCAACGGCCACCAATTGCGCCTACGGCCTATCTCACAGATGCTCCGTCGCATGCTTGCCGATCATCGCACGCGCCGCAGCGGGCCGCCAGCGTGCGGGAACCGATCAACGCTGGTAACAACACGGCGGCAGGCGCAGTTGGCGGGGGCTTGTAGCGCCGTTCTCGGTAGGGGTCACCAAGTCGGCCTGGTGCGGCGCAGGGCTGGGAGTGGCGAAAGTTCTTCGAGATTCCTGCGCTCGTGCGCCATCCGATGGCTTCGTGGCGTTTCCCCACACCACCTGCGCGGCGATCACTGTCAGTGAGACGCATTCCAGAACGGTCTCACGGGTGGACGGTTTCTTCTTCGCTTTCGAATCGCCACCGGGCTGCGCCTCGGGGTCACTCGTCGGCGTGAGGATATTTGATCACTTCCTCGCCGCCTTCCTTCGGGAGCGTGGATCAGAAACTCACCCCCTTTTCATATGGTTCTATCTCCAAAGTCACAAGCCTTTTTCCTAAATCAACTTCAAGCCGAACGAACACATCGTCTCTCAAGTCATTCTTCGCATACACCTTCGTTCCAGACTCCGAAGCTCTGCTAATAGTGTAAGCAAGATTATCGGTGACCCAATTAGAACCCCAGGAAACGGTAGCTCCAAGTGCAATTTGCATGCTCATTGCTATTAATGCGTTTTGTTCTCGAGTTGATGATGCTTCCCCTGTTACAAATATCTCTCGGATATAGTTACTTCCAGACATCCTAACGCGCACCGGTCCCCAGGTTGCAGTTGTTTGTCGACGGCCGCGATTGATAGAAAATCCCCCGTCACGAAACAATCCTGCCAAGACATCCACTGTGAGATTCCCGCCGGCTGCAGCGGGCAAGATTTTAACCTCAGGAATTAGTTCTGTAGCTGGCTTCGCGGGAGTGCTTGCCGGCTCCGGTTCAGTTGGGGTGTTCGAGAGAGTGCGTCTTGCCGCCGGTTGTTCTGCCGGTGGTGGCATCGTCGGCAGCGGTGCCCGGTTCTCGCTGAAAAGGACAAGTGCGGCCACCAGCAACACCAATACCGTTGGCCACCAGACGCGCAAACCGCTACCCATTTTCCCGCGCGGGGGCCGGGGTACCGGCAGCGGCCACGACGGCAACGCTGGCCTCCCCGGTCCATGCAATCCGTCTCATGCCTACCGATCATGGCACGCGCCACAGCGAGGCCGCAAGCGCGCATTGGTATAGTAGCGTCGACTTCGAGTTGGCACATCGGCATCGGATTGGTGAGCGGTGTGGCTGTGGTACTCTGTCTTGCTTTCGCAATGGTTCGGGCACTCGGCTGAGCTTACGCCAGGTGTGATCGGATCCAGTTAGCGAGTTCGGGCTCGCCGATGCGGCCAGCGGCGACGGCCTCCATGGTGCGGATGGCGTCGACCGGGTCGAATTCGCGACGCCTGCCGTTGTCGGACAGGAACAGGCGCGCGGTGACCCAGGCGGTGCGCTTGTTGCCGTCGAGGAAGCCGTGGTTCTTGGCGATTCCGTAGGCGTAGGCGGCTGCCAGGTCCGCGGCGTCGGGACTCCCGTAGCGCGCGAGGTCGGCCGGCCGCGCCAGGGCGGATTCCACCATGCCTCGATCGCGAATACCATCCATGCCGCCATGCTCGGCGAGTTGGCGGTCGTGGATCGTGAAGAGGACGCTGCTCGCAACCCAACGCCATGCCTTGGCGTCGGCGCTCACTTGGCAAGCGCTCGCAGCACCTCACGGTCGTCATGCATGATTTCTTCGGCCAGTTCCATCTGCCGGGCGAAGTCGGGATCGTAGGGGGTAAGCCGATAGGCGCCATCGGGCGCCTCGGTGAGGTAGAGCGTGTCGCCCTTCTTGACCCCGAGCCGTGCCAGCGCCGCTTTGGTAAGGATCACACCGGACGACGCGCCTACGGTGGTTACCTTGAACGAGAGCATGTCCATCTCGGTATCATATAATGTGGATTATATACCCGATGGGTCAACGGCTTGATGCCTGAGCCTTCCGCGGGTGATCCGAAGGTATGGAACCGGCACCGGCGTGTTTGAGTTATACTGCGTGCAAGAGGTCATACCATGGCAAATGTAGTAGGACATAAGGGCCAAGTCGTCATCGCCAAGGAGATCCGGGACTCGCTGGGAATCTCTCCCGGGTGGGTGGCGCTGCAACGGATCGTCGGCGATCATGTGGAGATCCGTTTCCTCCCACCTGAACATCGAGAGTCGCTGAAGGGAAGCCTCGCTCCCTATATCAGACACCACATCCCTTCGAGTGCTGAATTCGCGGACGCCAAGGAACGGGCGTGGCACAGTGCCGCTCAAGAGCGATCGGGTCGGCAGGCGCGATCCGAGTGAGCGATCTGATTGACACCTCGCTGATCGTCAGATACCTGACCGGCGATCCACCTCACCTGGCCGATCTCAGCGCACAGTTGATCGACGGCGAGGCCAATCTGACTATCACCGACGTCGTACTCCTGGAGTCGGCCCATGTGCTCCGCTCGGTGTATGGCGTTCCGCGCGAGAGGGTTGTCGACCAACTCGTGGCGCTGCTGCGCAGGGCGAACATTGGCACCTTCCCGATGCGGAAGGAGCAGATGATCGAGGCGCTCCAGTTGTGCCGCCCGTCGGGACGGGTGTCGTTCGGCGACGCCATGATCTGGGCCGTGGCCCGGTTCACCGGTCGGGCCATATTCACCCTCGACGAACGGTTTCCAGGCGACGGAATCACCAGACATCGACTCACGGAGGGTACGGGCCAATAGAGAACCGCGTGTCGGACGCCGTCGGCCGCTCAAGCTTGCGCGTCTCGCGGCAGCAGGCCACCTCAGATGCGGGCGCCGATGCGGTTGCCGGACTCGTAGCGGCGCAGGCCCAGGGCGAACACGGCCCAGGCGGCCGCGATGAGCGCAGCGTCGCCGCCGACGATGGCCGCCAGCAACCCCCAGTCCAACCCCATGCCGCCGGCCAGCGCGCGAAACAGCTCCGCCGGCAGGTGCGCGACCAGCGCTGCCGGGATCAGGGTGTGCAGGATCACGGCCACTACCGGTCCGTCGAAGATGGTGCCCGGATAGATGGAGAAGTTGATGATCTGTTCCGAGCCTACCCCGGCCAGGTCCTCGGCGTTGCCGAGCAGGAAGGTCAGGCTGTGGTACAGGACGCGGACCGCGACCAGCACGCCGGCCGCCAGCAGCACGAACAGCAGGTAGAGGCCGATGCCGGCCGGGGTGAGCGGCTGGCTGACGGCGAACAGCCCCAGCCCGTACAACAGATCCCCCCAGCTCGACACCGACATGCGCGAGGCCAGCAGGTTGGGCAGCACCGGCTTGGGCTGGGTCAGGTACACGTCGAGGTCGCCCTGGTAGACGATGCGCGACAGGTAGGCGGCGTTGCCGCAGACGATGGAGCCGAGACCGAAGCCGGCGGCCGCGACAGCCCACAGAAACATCACGTCGGTGAAGGTGTAGCCGCGGATCGGCGCCTCGATTGCCTGGAACAGGATCGCCCAGAAGGCGATGAACATGGCGTTGTTGGCCGCCATGGCGATCACCTGGATCGCGAACGGGACCGGGTATGCGGTGTTGGCGGCCAGGTTGACGCGGAAATAGCGGACCAGCAGGCGCAACGTGCGGCCGCAACGCGTGACGAATCTGCGGTGCCGCGCGCGAGGGCGGGCTCGGTCAACCGCCATGGGCGTGTACCCTGCGCATGCCGAGGCGAAACAGCCCCAGCGCCGCGGCGCCCAGCACCACGGCGTACAGCGCCGTGCCGAGCAGCGCCTCGCGGAACAGCTCCGGAGCGGGATCCACCAGCATCCGCGCCGGCCAGTAGGCCTGGAACGCGAACGGCAGGCGCGCGGCCACACCGCCGAGCCACGGCGGCAGCAGGTCCAGGGGAAAGAACATGCCGCCGACGATGAACACCAGCTTCTGATGGATCCAGTGGAACGGCAGCACCGACTCGAACCAGAAGGCGCTGATGCCGATGATCAGCAGCCACAGGCAGTTGAGCAGCAGCGCGCCGGCGAGCAGGGTCAGGCCGCCGGGCAGCGCCGCCGCCAGACCTGGCAGCGGCCCCACCAGCGCCAGTGCCACAACTGCGCCCGCCAGGCCGATCGGCAACGTCTTGGTGAGCGCCTGCCCCAGGGCGCGGGCGAGCGCGAACAGGGGATAAGAGTAGGGCCGCACCAGGCCGTAGGCGATGCTGCCGTCCTGCACCTGCTCCTGGATCTCGGTCATCACCGTCGGCCGGGCCAGCTCCACCATCTCGGTGAATACCAGGTACCAGGTGAGTTGCACCACGGTGAGGCCGCGGAGCTGGCCGTCGCCGCCGGTGATCGCGCGCCACAGGGTGTTGAAGACGAACACGAAGATCACCAGCAGCACGCCGCGCGTCAGGAGCGCGGCGGGGTAGGCGAGCTGGTCGCGGCCGGCGTAGGTGAGGGCACGTCCATAGCGGCGCAGCCAGGGCCCGCAGCGGGCGACTGCGGCGATCACGGGTGGCCCCCGACTGGGCGCGGGCGCCCTCGGTCGTGCTGGTGGTACAGCGCGGCGATCACCTCTTCGAGGGGCGGATCGGAGATGGTGATGTCGAGCACCGTGTTGCGTTCCAGAATGGCGCGCACCACCGCCTCCACCCGAGTACGGGCGGTATCCACCTCCAGCCGGGCGCTGTAGCGCGTGGCATCGCGGACGGTGACGTCCCTCCGGTCCAGCACCAGCGGCCCGGCCAGCTTGAGGTCCATGATCCTGGTGGTCAGCAGAGAGCGCTTCAACTCGTCGATGGCGCCGTCCCACACGATGCGTCCGTGGTTGATCACGACGGCGCGGCGGCACACCTGCTCGACGTCGCCGGTGTCGTGGGAGGTAAGGAACACCGTAACCCCCCGTTCGCGGTTGACGCGGGCGATCAGGTCGCGGATGCGCTGCCGGATCACCACGTCCAGTCCGATGGTAGGCTCGTCCAGGAACAGCAGCTCCGGGGCGTGGATCAGCGAGGCCGCGATCTCGCAGCGGATGCGCTCGCCGAGCGACAGCTTGCGCACCGGCGTGGTCAGATGGCGTCCGATGTCGAACACCTCGGTCAGCGCGGCGATGCGCTCCCGCGCCCGGCGCGGCTCCAGGTCGTAGACGTCGGCCAGCAGCTTGAAGGTGTCGAGCGGCGGCAGGTGGAACCAGAGCTGTGACTTCTGCCCGAACACCGTGCCCAGGCGGTAGGCCAGCCGCCGGCGCTGCCGCTGCGGGTCGTGGCCCAGCACCGAGACTACACCGGCGTCGCGCTGCAGGATGCCGGTCAGGAGCTTGATGGTGGTCGACTTGCCGGCACCGTTGGGGCCGATGAAGGCGATCGCCTCGCCCGGCTCGACCTCCAGGTCGATGTCGTCCACCGCAGCTACCGTGCGCCAGCGGGGCATCACCATGCCGCGCAGCGCGCCCGCCACGCCGGTCGTGCGTTCCCGCACCCGGAACCGTTTCTGCAAATTGCGTGCCTGGATGATCATCGGTGCTGCCTCCTGGGCCTGTGGCCACGGGCTTCACGCCACCGCCGCGCACCAATGAAAAAGGCCCTGCCGCAATGGCAGGGCCTTCTCACTTGCCGCGACCGGCGCCGCTTACCCTGCCAGATGGACCTCCTCTACAATGAGGACGTACCGCGCATGCGTCATCGATAGCGTCAACAGGACTGTGCAGACCGGCGCGTCGCTCATTGGAGTAGCGTGGTTCCTACACCGGCCGATCTGCGTGTGTCAACCACCCGCCGCGAGCGAAGCGAGCGAACGACAGCGAGCGACCACGCTACCGCCGCCGTCCAGACTGACGCTACGGCGGAACTACCAATCTGTTACTAATCCACTGAGAATTAGTAATACGGGTCATGGGATGCGTGGTTGGCCGGGCGGACTGGATGTCTACGAGGGGGTGAGCCAGCGCGCCGCGAGGATGCCGAGCGCGGTGGCCAGCAGGCAGCCGCCGACGTTCAGGCCGATGTTGGCGCACAGCGCGAGCCAGCGGCCGCCCTGCCAGAGCAGCACCGTCTCGTGGCTGAACGCCGAGAACGTGGTGAACGCGCCCAGGAAGCCCACCATCGCCAGCAGCCGGAGCGAGCTGTCGGTCAGTACGCGATCGGCGAGCGCGGTCACCAGGAAGCCGAGCGCCAGCGAACCGATCACGTTCACGGCCAGGGTGCCGTAGGGGAAGTGCTCGGTACGGGCCTGGAACCATCCGCCTACGAGGTACCGTCCCAGCGCTCCGAGGAACCCGCCCGCACCGACCAGCGCCCCGTCCCGCAGCCAATCGCTCATCCGCGCGCTCCGCACCCGGTCACGCGGGCTCGCCCTCGGCATCCGGCGGCCGGGCCGGATAGATGCTTACCAGTACCGAGGCGCCGAGCTTCGCGATCCGATCTACCGTTTCCGGCTTCAGCTCGGAACGAAAGCAGCTCACCGCTGACGGCGTGCGGCTCGGCGCGTTGCTCTCCGCGGTATCGATCGCGTAGCCGAGGTTGAAGGTCTTTCGGTAGGCGCCGTCCCAGGTCGCCCTGGGGTGTTCCTCCAGATTCTCGACTACGCTGCAGAACACGTCGATCTGAGCGTCCGGGTCGGTGGCGGCTCCGGCGCCGGTATACTCGAACGCAACCGAGAAGCCACGCTTCGATTCTCGATAGTCGAACGAGACAACGTCCCATCCCGAGAACGCATCGAACAGGTACCCGAGTGGGCGCGGGCTTTCGATCTCGAGTTGGGCGCTGACGAATCGTGCGGCCATCAGTTGTCTCCCTCGTGCGTCGGGCAGTCGGCATCCAGGTCGGCAACTGGCCTGGTGTAGATGCTCACGGCGATCGAAGCCCTCAGTGCAGCCGCTCTCCTTACGGTGTCCGCCTTGAGCTCGGAGCGGAAGAATCCGAGGGAGGAATCGCATTCGTACCCCAGGTCGAACTTGCGGGAGAAGGCGGCCATCCAGGTTGCGCGTGCCTCGTCCCGAAGTTGCTCGATGACGTCACAAAACCCCGCAATGATGCTGTTGGGCTCATAGGACTGGTAAGTGGAGAGCTCGAAGCCGGCGAAATAGCCACGTTCAGTCTTGAAATAAGCTGAGATTAAAGATGGTTCCAAGAAAGTCGGCGAGAACATATTCAAGCGAGCGCGGGCTCTCGATTTCGAGGTCGCAGTTGATGAACCTGACCGCCATCCGGGAACGGCTGCTACGCGAGGCCCGTGAGTGCCGCGCTCACGTCCCACAGCTCGGCGGCGAGGCGGCGGTCGCCGGCTGCTGACGAGGCGCGGGTCTGGCGCTGGTTGACGAAATACGCGCCGGTGACGTCGGCCAACTTCGGGGCGAGAGCGAGGTGCACCGGGGTGCGGGCGCCGGCCGCCACCGGACTGCCGCCGCCGAAGTTGACGTGCAGCAGCTTGGTGTCGATCACGCCGGGGTGCAGGAAGTTGGCGCTGACCTCGCGCGCGTCCAGGCGGCGCGCCAACTCGCAGGTGAACAGCGCGTTGGCGAGCTTGGAGTTGCAATACGCCTGCCAGCCGTCGAAACCGCGTTCCATCTGCAGGTCGTCGAAGTCGATGTGACCGCTGCCGTGCACGCCGGAGCTGACGTTGACGATGCGCGCGGGGGCGCTGGCGCGCAGCCGCTCCAGCAGCAGGTTGGTCAGCAGGAACGGCGCGAGGTGGTTGACGGCAAAGGTGCTCTCGTAGCCGTCGGCGGTGGTGTCGCGGCGGCGCACGGCGATGCCGGCGTTGTTGATCAGCACGTCGAGCCGCGGGCAGGTGCGCAGGACCTGCGCTGCCATTGCACGCACTTCAGCCAACGCCGCAAAGTCGGCGGCCACCGGCGTCACCTGCCGGTTGCCGGTGGCGTCTGCGATCTCACGTGCCGCGGCGCCGGCGCGGTTCTCGTTGCGCCCGTGCACGATCACGGCGCAGCCCCGCTCGGCCAGCGCCAGGGCGGTGGCGCGCCCGATGCCGTCGGTGCTCCCGGTTACCAGAATCGTCTTCACGCGGGCGAGTATGGCATGTACGACAGGAGGCTGTCGGATTGGCGCGTCAGCGGCACATCCGACAGCGCTCCGAACGGTAGGCACGGCTGGGCCGAAAGCGACGCCGCGAGGCGACGGTTTCGGGGCGCTACACCCACTGCTGCGCCTGCACCGCAAACGGCGCAGTGGTGTAGGACTGGAACAGGACCCGGCCGTCGAACGCCAGGAGCTGACGCAGCCGTTGCCGGTATCCGGGGTGCTCGATCATCTCCTCCGCGGCGGCCTTCGAGACCCAGGCCGTGGCGATGGTTTCGTCGCCCGCGACGGCCTCTCCCGACTGCCAGGAGCCGAGGAAGTCGAAGATGACGCGGCTGGCGCTCAGGTTCGAGTACACGCCCACCAGCCGTTCGACCGTCGCCACGACGCCGGCCTCCTCCAGCACTTCGCGCACCACGCCGTCGAGCACCGACTCGCCCTCTTCGATCTGACCGCCGGGAAACTCCCAGCCGCGGCGCGGGGTGCGCACGAGCAGCACCTGGTCTCCCCGCTGCACGAGCATGCCGGCGGCTACGGTATGCCTGGGATGAGCTGGCGGGTTCACGGGCACAGCCGGACCATAGCAGGGATTCGCAGGACGTGGGTGTCGAGCAGGATCACAGTTCGACCGGTCTTTGCTTCTGGTCGTGCTCCCGGATATACGGCTCGACATCTTCGCCCGGCTCGACCACCGCCATCAGATTGTATGGATACGGGGGAGTGCACTCGATCGGTTCATGTGCTGCCTGGTCGAGGATCGATCGGGCGAGCGCTTCGAGGCTGCAGCCGCTTCGCTCTGCGCGTTTGCGGAGCCGCTCCTTCGACTCGTCCGACAGTCGGCGAACGGTGATGCTGGCCATGAAACCTCCTGCGATCGCCAGGACGACTGCACGCAATCACTTGCTCCGCAAGATTGAGGCGCGCTGGTAACGGCCGCGCGGGTGATCGCAGGGATGACGCGATGGAGCCGGGTGCGCCCGCCGCCGCGTCGGCGCCGGCCTTCACCCACTGCCGCGGTCGCGGCGTACCCAGGACAGCGGTTGTCCCGACAGCGCGGCCGCCATGGCATCCAACTCGGTGCGCGGGACCTCGGGTACGTGCTGGATGCCGTACTCGATCTTTCCTGCGTTCAGGTAGGCGAACCGGCTCGAGGTGATATCCGTCGGACCCCGCTGCGGAACCACGATCAGGTGGGCATGGGCAACGCCGAACCCGTGCACCACCAGCCCGACGCGCAACGGCTTCAGCGCATGGCGGATGGCGCGCGAAAACCGCTGTGCCAGCATCATGATGTGGGCCGCAAGCGCATCCGGAACATCGCAGAAGTGGTCGATGTGCTGTTTCGGGATCAGCATCAATTCGCCGGGATTGATCGGGCGGATGCCCATGAAGCCGAGGCACGACCGGTCCTCGTAGACCCGGCTGCAAGGCGCCCGCCCGGCAACGATCTCGCAGAACACACAGAAAGGTCGTTCGGAACCCATCACCGGATAAAGTAGCGCCGCGCGCGGGTCTTGCCCTCGGCACGTATCAGTCCGGCATGTACGAGCTTGTGGAACAGGGCGCGAACGGTTGCCGGCGGGGCTCCGATCAGCTTGACGCCTTCGGGAGTCGAGAGGCTGCCCCGGCGCCGAATTTCATCAAGCAGCATCTGAGCCTGTTTGGTCATGGGACCGCCGGCGACGGGTACGATGAGGTTCGCGAGGGCGTAGCGCGAGCCCCCGCGGATACCAATGCGCGCCAACAAGCCTTTGGTCTGGGCACGTGCAAGCAGTTCGCGCGTGTCCGATTCCGGCATCGCTTCACGAACCTGGCGCGGAGCGATGGAGCCACCGGCGCGGCGGACCTCGATCAGCAGGCGACGTTCATCTGCCGTCAGATGCACATCTTCGAGCGCCTGAAGCCAAAGTTGCTCCTCCACGTCGATTACGCTGCGGTTGTAGAGCGTGACGGTCACCGAACTGTCGGTCGCGGCGAAGACCGGCGGTTCCAGCAGGCGCGACTCCATCTCCTGATACATGCGCTCGATTCCCTCACCGTACTCTTCGACCAGTCCCACGGTCTTCAAGACCCGCATGATCCGTGGATTACGGCTGTAGTGCTCGGAGCGCATGTTTTCGAGCGTAATGTGACCGGGAAGCGACCCGGGACTGTGGATCTCGATGCGGTCGTCCCAGATGCTGATGTCCACGGTGCTGCCTTTCAGGCCATAGTCACGATGGGCGAGAGCGTTGACAATCGCTTCTCGCAACACCGCTCGGGGGTACTCGTGCAGCAACTCCCGTCTCGATCCGGTGACTGCTTCCACGCTTCGCGTGTGGTCGGCGATGAACCTCAGGCAGCAGTCGACGGTCGTCACCAACGGTGCGGAACACTCCTCACGGGCGGTGGCCGGGCCGGGTCCGGGGCCCACACCCACGCGGCGCACGAGTTGCACGGCGGCACCCCGGATCACCTCCCGGGGCTTCGACGCGAACAGAATGGCGGCGGCCTGCAACACGCTGCTTCCCAGTGGCGGGGGGGCTGCGGCGGCGACATTCAGGTCGGTAAGGGCACGGGACAGCTGAGTTGGTCCGACCGGGCTACGCCCATCGGCGGTCAGCGCCTGGTTTACCGCATCGAGGCTGATCGTTTCCTGTCGGAGCAGCGCCAGGGGTTCATTCTTGGCCACATTCCTGCCCCCAGTCTGCTCCAGGACGGGACAAGCCCTAGGGTTCCGCCATGAAGCGGTTGTAGGACGCACGGGGCGGTGCTTGCCCTGCGCGGCCTGGGACGCAACAATGCGGCCCGCGAGCGGCGCCGCAGGCGCGTCCCACTGAAGTCCCTCAGCTCGCGGGAGAGGAATATCGACCAATGCCCAGGATGACCGGCGGCCAGGCGCTGGCCCGGCAGTTGTATCGGGAAGGCGTGCGGGTGATTTTCGGCCTGCCCGGAGTGCAGCTCTACCACCTGCTGGACGGGCTCCACGAGCAGTCGGGGATCCGCTTCATCACCACCCGCCACGAGCAGGCCACCACCTACATGGCCGACGGGTTCTCGCGCGCCGGCGGCGGCATCGGCACCGCCCTCGTGGTGCCCGGACCGGGGCTGCAGAACGCCTCCGCCGGCATCGGCACCGCCTACTCCGCGTCGTCGCCAATCCTGGTCATCGCGGGACAGGTGGAGCAGGACCTGATCGGGGTCGACCGCGGCGTGCTGCACGAGATCAACGATCAGCTCGACACCGTCCGGCCGGTGATCAAGTGGGGCCGGCGCATACTGGCGGCGCGGGATGTGCCCGGTGCCGTCCGCGAGGCGTTCCATCAGTTGCAGTCGGGCCGGCCGCGTCCGGTCGAGATAGAGATTCCTCCCGATACCCTCGCCGAGCAAGCGGACGTGGAGCTGGTCGAGCCGGTGAACTACCGGCGTCCGGCGGCTGCCGAGGCGGAGATCCGGCGCGGCGCCGAGTTGCTGGCCGGCGCGACCAATCCGGCGATCTGGGCCGGCGGCGGCGTACACTTGGCGGACGCCCACGCCGAGCTGCTGCAGGTGGCCGAGCATCTGCAGGCGCCGGTGTTCGCCACCGGCGAGGGCCGCGGCGCGGTCTCCGACCGGCACTACCTGTCGCTCGGTCCGATCAGCTTCGGGCGCGACTCCTACCGCGAGCGCCGCGGCGAACATGACCTGATCTTCGCCGTCGGCACCCGCCTGGCGACGCCGGGGTTGCTCGACGGCCAGCAGGTGCTGCAGCTCGATATCGACCCGCAGGAGATCGGCCGTAACCACCAGCCAACCGCCGGCATGGTGGGCGATGCGCGCGCCACGCTGGCCGCCCTGTACGAACAGCTCGCCGGTATGATGCCGCCGCGCCCGAGCCGCGAGGCGGAACTGGAGGCGCTCTACGCGGAACGGTTCGACGGTGCCGCGGAACCCGAGCCGCTGAAGTCGTTCATGCGCGCGATCCGCGCCGGCGTGCCCGACGACGGCATCATCGTCCAGGACTTCACCCAGCTCGGCTACTACAGCCGCTCCCACTGCCCGATCTACGCGCCGCGCTCCTACATCACCCCCTCCTACTTCGGCACCTTGGGCTACGGCTATCCCACGGCGCTCGGCGCCAAGGTGGCGCAACCCGACAAGGCGGTGGTGGCGATCTGCGGCGACGGCGGCTTCCTGTATAACTCGCAGGAGCTGGCGACCGCCGTCAAGTACGGCATCGCCGCGGTGGCGGTCGTGTTCAACGACAACGCCTTCGGCAACGTGCTGCGCGATCAGCGCAATCGCTTCGGCGGCCGCGTGTACGGCTCCGAGCTGTACAACCCGGACTTCATGAAGCTGGCCGACGCCTACGGCGTGCGCGGGGAACGGGTGACGGACGCCGCGGGCCTGGAGGCGGCGCTGAAGCGGGCCGTCGCCGGCGCTGCTCCGAGCCTGATCGAAGTGCCGGTCGGGGAGCTGCCGACACCCTACTGACTCTGGCCGCCGCGCCGCCGCACGCCGCCGTGGGCGGCTGTGGCCATTCCCGGCGTGGGCAGTTAGTATCGGTCGCTGCGATGGCAACAGGCACCAGGCGCAGGAAGACCACCGGCCGTACGCGGCGCGGAGCGAATGACGGCCGTGGACGGCTGCGCATCGGCAACCAGTGGAACGCGATCACCATCATTGCGCTGTCGCAGAACAGCCCGCTGAAGGCGATCGCGGAGTTCGTGGAGAACTCCATCGACGCGCGCGCACGCAACATCACCATCGTCCGCGGCCGGGAGCAGGGCGAGCCCTACCTGCGGGTTGTGGACGACGGCGAGGGCATCCGCCTGAACGACGCCGGCGTACCCGACTTCGACTACGTCGCCACCCACGTCTGCGACTCGATCAAGCGCCGGCTCAAGGCGCGGGGCGCCACCGGCATCCAGGGCGAGTTCGGCATCGGCCTGCTCAGCTTCTGGACCGTCGGCGAGCGCCTGGTGCTCTCCTCGGCCGGCGCCGACGGCCGCGTACACGACATGGAGATGATCAAGGAGGAGCCACACTACAAAGTCACCAAACGGCGGCTGCTGATCTCGCAGCCGGGCACCGAATTGTTGGTCAAGCCGCTGCTGCCCGGCATCCGCCAGCTCAACCCGGAGCGGATCCAGGCGTTCCTGGCCAGCGAGCTGCGCGAACGGATCCGTTCCTCCGGGGTGCGCATCCGCATCAAGGACCGGCGCGCGCGCAAGGACCTGGAGGTTGTGCCGCGCGAGTTCACCGGGCGGCTGCTGCGCGAGATCGGACCGGTCAACACGCCGGACGGCGCGGTAGAGGCCGAACTCTACGTCGGCGAGGCGCAGCCCGAGCACCGCGTAGCGCTGTTTCGCAATGGCACCCGCGTGGTGCCCGACATCAGCCGGCTGCCGGGGCTGGAGCGCGAGCCGTGGACCTCCGGCCTGCTGCGCGGGATGATCGACGCGCCGTTCCTGCAGCTCACCCCCGGCACTCGCGGCGGGGTGGTGTTCGACGCCCGCTACGCCACGCTGTGCCGGGCGCTGGAGGAGCTGGAGCCGCGCGTCATCGAGCAGGTGGAGCGCGAGCGTGCTGCGGCCGAGGAGGAGGCCAGCCGCAGCATTCTGCGCTCGGTGCGCAAGGCGCTCACCGAGGGACTGCTCGCGCTGCCCAACGCCGACTACCAGTGGCTGGAGGTGGCCGAGCCGCGCCGCCGCACGGCAGCCGGTGCGCCGGGCAACGCCACCTCGGCGCGCGACGAGAGCGCCGGCGACACGCCCCTGATCGGCCTCGAAGACGCCGCGGGCTCGCTCGCTCCGGAGCCGGGGGTCACCCCTTCCGAGGCGGGCGACGACGCCGGGGGGCGCGCATTTCACGAGCACGCGGGGGCGCTGTACAAGGTGACGGTGTCGCCGGCTTCCGCCGTGGTGAAGGTCGGGGAGACGTGCACGATCCGCTGCTTGCCCAAGGATCGCCGCGGCCGGCCGATCGAAGCCGGGGTGGAGGTGAGCTGGCAGGTGGTCGACGGCGCCGGCAGCCTGCGCGACCGCGACCGCGAGGTGGTGACCTTCGCAGCCCCGGCCGAGCCGGGCCTCTCGGTGATCCGGGTTACCGCCCGCCAGCAGGAGAGCGAGTGCAGTGCGGATGCCAGCGTGACCATCACCGAGTCGCTCGGCGACCGTTTCGACAGTCCGCAGCAGAACAACGGGCGCGGCATTCCCCGCTATACCTTCCGCCATGCACCGGGCGAGTTGTGGCGCTCGCGCTACGACGCGCAGAACAACCTGATCGTGGTCAACAACGGCCACAATGACTACCGATACGCTTCCGAGAAGCGGGCGCGCGAGCTGCGCTACATGCTGCGCCTGTACGCCAAGGAGCTGGTGCTGGAGAACTTCCCCGGCCAGGACCGCGGCGAGCTGCTGGAGCGGATGATCGAGCTCTCCCTCTACGCCGAGGAGCACCTGCGTTAGCGCCCTGGGCTCCGGGGCGTCAGTCCTCTATGGCCAGCGCTACTTTGAGACTCCCGTTCAGGCTCTCCATCCTGGTGTCCGACAGCGTGCCCAAGTAGTTGGTGAGGGCAGCCTTGGGCAGGCTCACCAACTCGTCGCAGTGCACCGCACTGTCGTGCTTCAGACCCTCGGGCACACCGACCGGAACCTGGGTAGCAATTCCGGCCCGGGTCGTGAATACGGGAGTGCACACCTCTCAACGCTTCATGCGTCGTCCTGATACTCCAGCACCTCACGCGCCTCGCGGTTGAATTCGTCGGCGTGGGCGTCGAGTGCGGCAAGCTCCTTCCGATCACGTTCGGCGCGCCGGAGTGCCCGCAGATGGCTCCACGTGGCCTCCTTGATGAACGCCGATCGGTTTCTGGGCTCGACCTCCTCGGAAAGGACCCGCAAGAGCTCGTCGGATAGTGTTACAGATGTCTTGACTTTCATACCCCAAAACCGGCACGGCTACGGCAAGCCGCCGCGGCTGACGATGAGGAGCGGAACCGTGACGGTACGCCGGTCCACACCAGGAGGCCGCCTCACACCTATTGACGGGACCTCCGTTGCTGCGTCCCTTGGTTCTGTCGCTGGAAGTCCTGGCGAACACTGGGAATGTTTATGCTTCCCCAACAACACTGGGTCAGTTGCGCCCCGGCGGGTGGAAACGCCCCATGGATGACCTTGAGACCCCGTGTTTGTAGAAACTCGGCCAGCGGTACGAAATCCTGGTCGGCCGAGACCAGCACCGGCGATATCGTAGTTCTTTATCCAAGCGAGGCTGATCATATCCGTCGCCATCCGAACGTCGACGCCCTTTTCCTCGGTCCCGCGCATGTCGGCGCTGCAAGAGGGACAGACAGTCACGGGCGTAAGACACGTCGGACACTTAGGCGGTGAACGCTTCTTCTGACGGGGGACCATCGAAACCGTTACGCCCGGAAATGTGCCGACGACCGTTGTCGCCCACTGATGGAGCTTCTTTTCTGTGATTCGGTCGTATGACCCGTAGAAGTTTAGTCCTTGATACTCGCCGGTTGCGGTAGCGTCGACCTTCGCGACCGCTGCGCGCGCTAGCTTAGGACCAAGCTTCGCCCAATCTGTCGCGAAGGTTGAGTCTACGTTGTCACGCATGGTCAGGGTGTAGTTCCAGAAATCGACGAACACCCTTACGCGGTGGCGTTGTTGTTGGTCATCATCGGGCACTGGTTGGGTCCTAATGAAATACAGGGACGCATAAGGCGCCCCTGGGGTTCAAATGATCGGACTCCGTGTGTCCCTATCTGGGCGGCAGTCCGATGGGTAATGATGCTCCTTAGAAACCAAGCATTCAGGCAGCCTCCGGAACGAGTTTGAAGCCGAGAGCGCGGGCCTGATTTCGAAGTCGCCGTTCATGGCGTTTACGGTCCTGGCGCTGTTGCTGGAGCAGAACGTTGTCATCGTAGAGGACGTGGCGGGTCACCAGGTGGTAGATGATGCGCGCCAGCTTGTGGGCGGTGTCGGTAATCGCCTGCGGGGAGCCGACGCGGGCCCGCTTGCGGCGGAAGAAGTCACCGAGCGCGGAGTGGCTGCGGTACAGGGTCTGGGTTGCCATGCGCAGCGCCTGTGCCGCACGGTTGGCGCCGGGCCCCGTCTGAGAGCTGATCACCTTGCCGCCGGTGATCTTGTTCTGCGGACAGAGGTTCAACCAGGATGCGAACTGCGCGGCGCTCGGAAAGCGTGACAGATCGGGGCCGAGTTCGCTGAACAGCACCAGCGCGGTAGTGTCGCCGATACCGGGAATGAGGGTCAGGTCGGTGCCGAACAACCGCGTCAGGTGGGCTTTCATGTTGCACGCTTGCGGAGGCGACGCAGGCGGTTCCGGGCCCGGTTCAGGGGATTCCGGCGGTTGCTGGTCGGTAGCGGTCGCGGCGGGCGGCTCCTGGGTCTGCTCGAACGCGCGGATGCGGGCCATGATCTCCTGGTCACACTCACTGATGAGCTGCTGGTAGTGCGCATAGGTCTGGCGTGCGTGGCGCAAGGTGAACAGATGTTCGCTGCGCCAATCACCCTCCAGAGCCTTGATCAGGGTGGCACGGCTGGCCTTGATCCGCGGGTGCGCCAGCTTCGCCAAGCGCGTCGGGTCGCGCTCTCCGTCCAGGATGGCGTCGGTGATGGCCAGGCCGCTGAGCCCGGTCAGATCGGAGATCGCGTGGTGCAGATGGACGTTCATCTGATCGAACGCCTTCTGCATGTGCAGTACGCTGCGGGAGGCGGTCTTGATCACGCTGTCGCGATGGCGCAACAAGGAGCGCACCGCACATACCTCGTCAGCCGGTCGGAACGAGCCGCGCAGAAACCCTACCGAGTGCAGGCAACGCAGCCATTCGCAGTCCTCGACGTCGCTCTTGCGACCGGGCACCGAGCGCACGTGGCGAGCGTTGACCAGCACCACCTCGAAGCCGCGTGCTTCCAGGATCTGGTGCACCGGGATCCAGTACACGCCGGTCGACTCCATGGCCACCGTGGTTACCTGGCAGGTACTCAGCCAATCGGCCAAGGCATGCAGATCGCGGGTAAAGGTCGGGAACGATTGGATCGGCTGCTCGGCGCGCTCAGCGCGTACCGCCGCGTAGATCATGGTGGCGCCCACATCCAGGCCTGCCGCCTCGGGGTGCACCACCTGCGGCTGCGCCGAGCGATTGCCCTTGCCGCTGCGTTTGCTTCTGCGTTTGCGTCGTGCCATGACTCCTCCTGGGAATGAGTGGAGCGGCCAAGGCGTGAAGCAACTGCGCATTCTCCTTATCGGGATGGATCACCACCGCAACCGGTCGCGGGCTGAGCCTCACCAATGACAACGCCACGGGCCTCGGGACCAAGCTTGACAACGGGTTCGCCGCAGGGCGCTACACCAGTGCATCGCCGGCCTACTTCGCGCTCCCTCGAAGACTAACCCCCAGTATAGGCTTGCAGCCCTGTTTCTCCCATGCCAACTCCGGTCCGTCCCGGCCCGGGGGGTGAGCTTGACAGCATAAGCCTGGACGTACAGTCACGACAACCCCTCTCTATATGTACGAGGGGAGGGGCAAGGACCTGTCCCGAGCGGCCCCCCTGAGACTCGCGCGCCTACCTTGTACCGGCGACGACCGGCCCACGTCACCCTCAGCAGTTGGGCTCATGCGTGTCTGGCTCCCACCGCGAGCCGTCCGTGAACGTCCTCCCCTAGCCCACTATCGTCCACCCGCACCGCCAAGTCGAACCATGACACGGTCCAGGTTCCCCGAACGGTCGCGCTGGGGGCTATCGTCTCACCCGGCCCCTGCCATCGGCACGTGCACCGGGCCGGCGTGGTCGAGCAGTACAGAGTCCTGCCGTTGCTTGCGTAGAATCTCAACCCATCCTGCCGGCTCATCCGCCCGTTGCGCATGATGCTGTCAAGCTATCCTACGGGCCGGAGCACTGCGTTGCATGGAAGAAACATGGAAGAGTCGGTACCGTGGGCGACATCTTCGAGTGGGGGGGAAGTAGGCCGGCCCTGCATTGGTGTGATCCGCCCGCAAGAGCTCTTCGGACAGAGTTACCGATGTCTTGACTTTCATACCACTACAAGTACCACTCTGAGGAAGGATGTGTCAGCACCACGCACGGTGGAGTGTGGGCGATGTCGTCGTGCTCAGATACCTGGGCCGGATTCGGGCGGGGATGCCGGCGATCATGGTCGACGACGGCCGCAAACGGGTGCTGGTCTACCCGCCTCACGGTACGCTGTGGTTCGGTGCCCCGGAAACCGGCGGCGGGCCGTACCGAGCGGGTCCGCGCGATGGCCCGCGGGGAGACGGTGGTGACGGGACGTCTGGTCCCGTGGCGTAACCACCTGCTGCGCGTGCTGCTGCCGGGGCGGCCCTTTTCGGTGTGGCTGTTGTGGTCCCCGGAGTGGGAGTTCATGTCCTACTACGTCAACCTGGAGACGCCGTTCGCGCGCTCCGCGGTGGGGTTCGATTCCAGCGACCACACCCTCGACCTGTGCGTGCGCGCCGACCGCACCTGGTACTACAAGGATCAGGACGAGCTGGACGCCCGCGTTGAGGTGGGCCTGGTGGATGCGCAGGCGGCCGCCCAGGTGCGGCGCGACGCGGAACAGGCCGTCGCGCTGATCGAGGACTGGCGGCCGCCGTTCAGTTCCGGGCTCGAAGCCTGGCGGCCCGATCCGGCCTGGCCCCTGCCCGAGCTGCCGCCGGGGTGGGATGCGCATCCCGCGACGATCGAGCCCTGGCTGCGGATGCCGCCCGGCGGCGCCGGCCGCTCTGCCGGAGTCACATGACCGGTCGGTGGAGCGCCGGAGATCACGTGGTGCTGCGCGCCGTCGGTCCGTTCATGGTGGGCAAGCCCGCTGTCGTCGTCGAGGACCGCGCGGACCGCGTATTGTTGTACGTGCCCGATGGAACGCGGTGGTTCGCCCCGAGCACTTCAAGCCCGCCGCCCGGGGGCCGCATCGGATTGATCCGCGCATTCGCCCGGGGCGAGCTGACGCTGACGGGGCGTCTGACCCCGTGGCGCAACCACGTGGTCCACGTGCTGCTGCCGGGGCGGCCCTTCTCGGTGTGGCTGTTCTGGTCGCCGAAGTGGGAGTTCAGCTCCTACTACGTCAACCTGGAGACCCCGTTCGCCCGCTCGCCGGCAGGGTTCGACTCCTGCGACCACGTCCTGGACGTCTGCGTCCGGCCCGATCGGACGTGGTACTACAAGGACCGCGACGAGTTGGAGGTGTGTGTGGAGGTGGGCCTGATGAGCGGTGCGCTGGCCGACCGGGTGCGGCGCGACGCCGAGGAGGCGATTGCGCTGATCGAAGCCTGGCAGGCGCCGTTCGACGCCGGGCTCGAGGAGTGGCGGCCCGATCCCGCCTGGCCGCTGCCGGCTCTGCCGCCGGGATGGGACGCGCATCCCTCGGCGATCCAATCCTGGGTGCGGCTGCCGGCCGCCGGCTCCGGTCGCGGCGCCGGGTACCCGGTTCAGCGCGGCTCGCGGGCGCCGCGCACGCCGTAGGCGGCCCAGTGCAGGGCGGGGACCAGGGTCAGCGCGGCGAGCAGCCACACCACCGCCGAGAGCGAGCCCAGTTCCAGGCCGGCTCCGACGCAGGCGGACCCGGCGGCGCCGAGCAGGGTCATGGCGGCGTGCTCGGTGGCGATAACCCGTCCCCGCAACTCGTCGGGCACGGTCTCCAGGAGGAGCTGGGTGCTGAACACCCACACCATGCCGGCGCCGATACTGCGCACTGCGGATGCGATCAGCACCAGCGGCAGGCCTGCCAGCGGTGCCGCCAGCGCCAAGGCAGCGCCCGTCAACAGGTGGCCGACCAGTATCGCCGTGCGCAGTGCCCGGTGCCGGCCGCGTAGGAACGGCTGAACCACCAGCGGCCCCAACCCGGAGCCGAGGCCGCCAGCGGCGAACAGCAGGCCGACCGTGGTGCCGCCTGCGTGACCGAGGGGGAAAACGGTACCGGCGATGGCGACGCTGGCAACCTGGAATCCGGAGAAGAAGAACGACAGGAAGCTCTTCTGCAGCGTCACTACCAGCACCCGCCCGTGCTGCCACAGGTACCCCAGGGACTCGGTGTACTCGGCGATGCCGGCGCGCACGGTAGCCCCCAGGCGCACCGGAGCGGCGGCGGCCGAGTGCTTCTGGTTCGCGGTGTAAGGCATACGGACCAGCAACAGCGCCGACACCACGTAGGTGGCCGCATCCAGGATGAACGCCGCCGCGATGCCGAACACGCCGGCGAACACGCCGCCAGCGGCGGCCCCGACCGCCAGCATGGTCGACCAGGTGGCGGAGCTCAGCGCGTTGGCCGGTCCCAGCAGCCGCCGCGAGGCGATCTCCGGCAGCATCGCCACCCGCACCGGAAAGAACACCCCGCTGATCCCCACCTGCACGCCCGTGAGCAGGAACAGCAGCCACACGTGGTGCGGCTCCCGCACCAGCAGCAGGCCGAGCACCACCACCGCGCGCAACAGGTCGGTGACGATCAGGATGCGCTTGCGGTTGTAGCGGTCCGCCAGCACGCCGGCGAGCGGGCTGGCGAAGAAGGAGCCCAGCATGCGCACCGCGAACAGCGCGCCGAGGGCGGCGCCGGCTCCGGTGAGCTGCGCCAGCAGCGTCGACGAGGCGATGACGTTGAACCAGTCGCCGAACAGGCTGGCGATCTGCGCGAACCACAAGAGCCGGAACGCCCGGCTGGTGCGGAGCAGTTCCCCGTAGCCGCCGCGATTACGCATCCGAGGCTGTCTTGACGCTCTATCGGGAACGCTTGCGTTCGTGGGCCACTTGATCGGGATCGAGACCCAGCCTCAACACCTCGTGCCGCGCCCAGGCGTAGTCCTGCTCGTCGACCGCGTTGGACAACAGAAACTCGGCCTTGCGTTCCTCGGAATACACCTCGACCGGCAGAGCGGCCGGTGGACAGGTCAACTCGCCATCCTCATGTGCCCCGTTTGTCATGTTCCCGCAGTGTAGCCGGTTATTCCCACAATCAGAACGTAGTTCGCCACCCCGCCAGGACTATCCCACGCTACGCGACCAGCCGACTGCAATCGTTACTGCCGTTGTCCTCGGACCGACGCTCAACCGCCCAACTCGCACCCCGGCGAGCGCCAATCACGTGGCCCCGTCCGGCGGCGGTCCGCACTCCCGATGCCGGAGACGGTGGTGAGCAGCGCAATGTAGCCTGAGATTCCCGGGCGCGGCGCTGCCGCCAAGCGCGAAGGGAACGATGTGGTCGAGCTCCAGCAGGAAGCGGGAGCCGCAGCGCCGCCCGCTGTGCGGATCGACGTAACTGCAGCAGCCGCCGTCGCGGCGCCACACCTCGCGCCGCACTGGTGCCGGAATGTAGCGGGATCGGCGTGCCCGATGGGGCGGCTGTGCGCTGCCTCCGGACGGGCCGGCTGCCGCCGGCTGCGGCCGCGGCCGACCATCGATCTGCGCCGCCCCTGCCCGCTTCGCCGGCGAAGGAGCGCTGCGACCACGATCCACCGGTGCCAGCGCGGCCGGTCTGCTCTGGTCTGCCGGCGGCGTCGGCCGTGGCGCCGGTACGGTGGCGCGGGACCCGCAAGCTGCCACCGACTTCGCTGGCGAAGTAGCGGTATCGGGCGCCGCCGCCGCTGGCCTGGTACTCACCGGCGTGATTCCGCCGAAAGTCTCGCGCCCCGACGGCGGCGCGGACAACGCTGCCGGCGTCGAGGTGGCGGTACCGCCAATCCCATGCGCGGGTTTCTGTGCGGACAGCGCTGCCGGCGCCGGGGTGCTGCCACCGGCGATCGTGCCCTCCGGCGTCGACGGCACTCCGGGTTGCTGTTGCGCGCCCTGCTTCGCCGGCGAAGCTGTCCCGCCCGCCGGCCCTTGCTGCGCCTTCGGCTCCGGCGCCGGGCCCGCGC
This sequence comes from Spirochaetia bacterium, assembly GCA_965203905.1. Lineage (GTDB taxonomy): Bacteria > Spirochaetota > Spirochaetia > SZUA-6 > Bin103 > Bin103. The sequence goes on from CBDBDQ010000005.1 coordinate 2,663,122, forward strand.
TTCCCTCCTGGCGCGCACCTCTGCGCCCGCGCGGCGGTCGCCCCGGGTCGTAGCGCCGCAGGCCGTCCTGCACCAGCCGCTCCACCAGTTGCCCCAGCGTCAGGTGCGGGTCCACGTGCGACAGCAGTCCCCGTAGCTGCTCGATCCCGCGCTGACAGGCAGAGTCGATCGCCACCTTCAGCTCCCAGCGGCCGTCGCCCAGCGCCCGCAGGCGATCGGCCGGGCGCGGCAGCTCGGGAGCCACCCCGGCCAACAACTGCTTCACCTCGCGGGTGCTCTTGCCGCTCGCCTGCGCCACCAGCTCCTGCCGCTGCGCCGCGTCCAGCGCCGGCACCGGCTGCGCTGCCGCCGCTGCCTCGGCCCCGGAAGCCCCCGCCTCCAGCGTCGTCCCCGTGCCGAGCGGCAGCAGCTCCGGTGCCGCGGGTGGCGAGCCGTAGTCCGCGGCGGTGGTGGCTGTGCGCTGCAGGAGATCGAAGGTGTTCTGCAACTGCGCCGCCGCACTCAGGGAGAGCGAGCCGTCCTGCAGCCGCTCGCGTGACCCGGCGGTATCGGAGCACAGGCGCATGGCTTTGATACGGCGCCAGGCGGCGCCTTCGCTATAGCCGAGTTCGCGCACCGCGTAGTCGAACAGGCTGGAGAACCCGAGGCGCAGATGGAGGTGGCGGGCGTGGATCTCGCGCAGGTGGTCGAGGACGGCGAGCTGCAGCGCCTGCTCGTGCAGGACGAGGGACCTGGTATGCGCCAGCAGCACCTGGTCGGGGAGCCCGGAGAGGGAGGAGGTGAAGCCGGTAGCGGTCGCGGTAGCCATGGCGTAAATATACTCATAGCTGAGAAATGACCGGTTACGGCAAGACCCGGACCGGCATCGGGAACGGTGCAGGCCGGCGCTGGCGGGGTGCTGACGGGCCTGGTGGGAGTGGCGGGATGTTCGAAGGGTCGGAGGGGCCGGAACGTGCGGCAGGGGGCCATGACGAGCGGCGCCAAACCCGTCAAGTGCTCAGCGCACTTTTTTTCCACCTGTTCGCAGAATCTTGCACCGCGGCGCCGACGTGGCAGCAACGCATCGGTGGACCATCAGTGGAGACCGGCGTTGCGGGTGGTGGCTCCCGCCCATTCCTGGACACGTCGTACAGCGAAGGAGCCACACACCTGAAGGCGGCGATCTGGCAGGCGCCGCGTCGGGGCCATCACCGAAGCTCGGCCACACACGGGACGCAGATGTCGTTCAGCATGGGAGGGCCCTGCCACCCCGCGTGAGGGAATGCTCGGACCGACCCGCGGAATGCGGTAGTCTGTAGCGCATGGAACGGGTATCGACCTCCCCTGACGACTATCTCGCAACGCTGCCGGACGAGATTCGCGGTGACATGACGGCCCTGGACGAACGCCTCGCGGCGGCACTGCCCGGGCACCGCCGCAGCCTGTGGGAAGGGGTGTTCTGGGGCGGCAGCGAGCAGTCGATCATCGGCTACGGCGACTACTCCTACATACGCTCGGACAAGACGCCGGTGGAGTGGTTCATCGTCGGCCTGGCGCGGCAGAAGAACTACTACAGCGTCTACGTCAACGCGGCCGACGGCCGCCGCTACCTCACGGAGTCGTACGCGGACCGGCTCGGCAAGGTGAAGGTTGGCAAGAGCAGCATCAGCTTCCGGCGGCTCGCCGATCTCGAGATGGAGGTGCTGGTGGAACTGGTCGAGCGTGCCGGCGTGCTGATGAGCACCTGAAGCGCTACGGCGGTGCGGAGTCGATTTCGTTGCGCGCGAGGTAGACGGGAGCGTCCGGGAGGTCGCGGACCAGCTCGCGCAGGAACGGCGGCATGAGATTTGCCCGCTCCACGGCGTCGACCGGGATCCACTCGAACCGGATGCCAGGCTCCGTCCCCCCGAAGACACCGTCGCGGGCGCGGATTCGCGATGTTGCTTCAAGCTGCACCAGGAAGTAGAGGCTGATCTCCTGGTGGCGGCGGCCGTCCAGCACGAAGAGATTGTCGGCGGCGGCGAGTAGCCGAGCGATTTTCACCGGCTCCCCAAGCTCCTCCCGTGCCTCGCGCTGCAGCGCGGCGGGGGCGGTCTCTCCGTACTCCACCCGGCCGCCCGGTACGAAGCAGAACGTGCCGGCGAGGTTCCACTCCACCAGCAGTCTGTTGTCGCGGATCAGGATCCCCCCGACCCGATACATGAAGGTGAGCCCGGCGTGCGAGCTCATGATCATCCGCCTGGCCATGGCAGTTTCTCTCGGAGTATGGCGCGTACGACCCGCCGCGGGGTAGGGTAGTGTGCACGCAAGGCCACTCCGTGGCGCCGGAGACCATGAAGACGATGAAAACGGGTGTACTTGGTTCGTCTGAGGAGCTCACGATGGGGAGTCCAGCCGACGCGACTGCCACGGTGCTGCGGGAGCCGGTGCCGATGACCGACGAGCAGAGATTCTTCTTCGATCTGCGCGGCTGGATCCTGCTGCCGGGCGTGCTGACCGAGCCGGAGATCGAAGCGATGAAGGCCGAGGTGTACGGCGGCGCCCAGAACGGTTACGAGGGCGCGCTGCAGAACCTCCTCGACCATCCGGCCATCACCGGCATTCTGAGCGCGATCCTGTCCGAGCGCTACTACTGGACGGACGAGTGCTACAGCTTCCGGTGCGAGAATTCCTTCACCACCGTCCGCCACGCCGGGTGGAAGACCACGCTGCGCGGGGAGAGCGGCCGGGCCCACGTGGTGCGGCCGCCGCAGCAGGCCAACGCGATGCGCTACCAGGTGGCCGGCAGCCAAATCTTCGCCGGACTCACGCGCGTGGTGTGGGAGCTGGAGGAGGTCAGGGCCGGGCGCGGCGGCACCAGCTTTCTGAGCGGCTCGCACAAGGCGCACTTCGATTACGGCAGTCCCGATCCGCTGCAGCCGAACGCCTTCGACTCGCCGTGGGAGGCGCAGATCGACGCCGCCATGGAGGACTACCGCTGTCCGCCCGGGTCGGCGATCATCTTCACCGAGAGCCTGCTGCACGCGGCCAACGACTGGACCGATACCGAAAACCCGCGCTGCGCGGTGTTCAACTGCTACAACTCGGTGTGGGCGCAGTGGCACCGCCTCAACCTGAACCACGAGATCATTGCCGCCATGCCGCCCAAGCGGCAGACCCTGTTCCGCGGGGTGTGGGAGTTGGGCGGCAACCGCACCTACTCTACCGACAACCGCTCGGTGTGAGGCGAAGAGGTAACCGAACCATGGCGGCCCCCGTTCTGCTGACGGACCAACAGGTCCAGGACTACCTGACCCGTGGCTACCTGGTGCTTCGCACCCGCCACCCCGCCGCGTTCCACCGGCGCATCCTGCGCCAGATCTCGACCCTGTACGCCACCGAGGGCAATCCGGGGAACGACATCCTGCCGCGGGTTCCCGATCTCTACGGGATCCTGCGCGACCCGGCGGTCGACGGCGCCCTGCGCAGCCTGCTCGGAGCCGACTACCTGGTCCATCCCCATCGCCACTGCCACGAGAACCCGAGCGGCTCGGACGGCCAGCGGATGCACCAGGACAGCTACGAGAACGACCAGAACGTGCGCCACCACCGCACCCGGTGGGCGATGGCGTTCTACTACCCGCAGGACGTCCCGCTGGAGATGGGCCCGACCGCCATCCTGCCGGCCAGCCAGTACTACGAGACCGGGGCCCAGGCGCATCGTCACGAGGAACTGGCGCTGTGCGGCGCGGCCGGCACCGTGACCATCGTCCACTACGACCTGTGGCACCGGGCCATGGCCAACACCAGCGACCGCCACCGCTACATGGTCAAGTTCCTGTTCACCCGCATGAGCGAGCCGCGCACGGCCGCGTGGGACCACCGTGCCGCGGCGTTCGATACCGCTGACGATGACCCGCCGGCCGCCCTGCGCCGACGGATGTGGGACTGGATGCGGGCGGCGGAGTGGAGCCCGACAGCCGACAACGGGGCTCTCGATGGCTGGGGGCAGGCCCTGGAGCAGGGTGCGGAGGCGGAGCGGCTGCGCGCCGCCTATGCCCTGGCCAGCCGCGGCGCGGAAGCGGTTCCGCACCTGGTGGCGGCGCTGCGGCGCCAGGCGGCGGATCTGCGCGACCGCAACCTGGCGGCCGACCACACCAACCCCAGCCAGCTCGATGCCGTGTTCGGACTGTCAGCCGTTGGGGCGCCCGCCGTGCCGGCAGTGGCGGCGTTGTTCGGCGACGAGGCGTGGTGGGTGCGCGCGGCCGCGGCCGACGTGCTCGGTGACATGGGCGAGACCGCGTGTGAGACCGTGCCGCAGCTCACCGGTGCCCTGAGCGACGATTCGGTCTGGGTACGACGTAACGCGATCGAGGCGCTCGGCTACCTGGGGCCGGCCGCGGCCACCGCCGTTCCCGCGCTCAGCCGCTGCCTGGCCGACGCGGACAGCCGGGTGCGCCACAACGCCGCCCTGACCCTGGCCAAGCTGGGCCCCGCCGCCGCCGCCGCCGTCCCCGCCCTGCGCCGCACCGCGGCCGACGCCGAGCCCTACACTCGCGCCAACGCCGCCGTAGCCCTGGAACGCATCGGCGCCTGACACTGACGCCAGCACGCTCAGGCGACAGTGACCAGATGTAGCTTCAGTTGACGGTCGCTACGCGGGTGTCCGGCATCCAAGGAACAGGAGATCGGCCACCAGGCGGTTGCGACGCACACTGCGCTTTCCCAGGTCTGCCCGCGACAGACCGCTGAACAGGCCTCCGGCTATGTGCTACAGTGCACGGGTGCCCGTGGACTTCGACATCGATCTGGACCGGGTCAGGGCTTTCTTGCGCGGCAAGGCCGAGGGGCGGCGTGCCCAAATCGATGAGCGCTTCGAGCGCGCAACGCGCGACGCGCAAGCCATCGTCGCCGAGATCGCGCGGGTGGTGGAGCCACGCCGCATCTATCAGTGGGGATCTCTGCTGAATCGGGAGAGGTTCACCGAGCTCTCTGATATCGATATCGCGCTGGAAGGGCTGGCCGGCGCTGAGCAATTTTTTGCCGCTCTCGGCCTGGCGATGGAGAGGTCCACGTTGCCAGTCGATGTGGTCGAGTTGGAGAAGCTCCCCCCCACCACGGCCGAGCGGATACGAGAGCGAGGCAAGTTGGTGTATGAGCGCGACGAACCAGCAGATCCGTGACTTGCTGGCGGTTCTCGAAGATCGTCGGCACACACTCCAACAGATCTACGCTACCACCGAGAGGGCGCTGACCCAGGAGGTAGCTCAGTTGGGCAGGACCAGCGTGTCCGCGCTCATCGTCGCGGGCCTGGTCGAGAACTACTACACCTGCCTCGAGACCATCTTCGTCCGCATCTCGCAGTTCTTCGAGAACAGCCTCGATCCGGCGCGTTGGCACAGCGACCTGTTGGAGAAGATGACCCTGGCGATCACCGATACGCGCGTCCCGGTGGTTTCCAAAGAGAACTTCCCGCCGCTGCTGGAGCTGCTCAAGTTCAGACATTTCAAGCGCTACTATTTTGATCTGGAGTACGATTGGGATCGGCTCGATTTCCTAATGGTGAAACTGCGCAAAGCGCACCCCACTGTGGTGCGCGACCTCAAGCGGTTTGTCACGTTCCTCGAAGCGCTGATAGAGTCGGAGAAAGACACATAAGCACAATCCCTCGGGGCCATCAAGACCTCTACGAAATCCTGCGCGACCCGGCGGTCGACGGCGCCCTGCGCAGCCTGCTCGGAGCCGACTACGTGATCCATCCCCACCGCCACTGTCACGAGAACTCGAGCGGCTCGGACGGCCAGCGGATGCACCAGGAATTGGTGAGAAAAATAGAGATCGTAGAGCAATGAGATGGAATCAATTTGTCAAATTCACGAATTGGCGTAACAGTGGCTAAACGAACAAGAAATTCGCCATTTCGCGAAATGGGCCGATGGAGTGTCGTCTTGAGTCTATGCAATGCTCGGGAACGCAAATCCATGCTTTACAATACTCTCTGTGCAGAGATTCAGACTGGACAGCGAGGATCAGGGGGTATCCAAGGAGTGTTTCCGGTGATCGACCGGCCGGCGATCGACTTCATACTGCAGGAGTAGCGCGAGTCGGGAATCGAAGACATCCTGTTCATCACCGCACGCCCGAGCCGTTCACCGGCGGCGAGCCGTTCGTGGTGATATTCCCCGATGATCTGCACTTCGCCGGGCCGCCGCTCACGCGCTAGTTGATCGACACCCACGAGCGAGCACGATCAGCCGCAATTGGAGCGCTACGGCGTGGTGGCGCTGGCAGACGACGGCCTGCACGTGACCGACATCGTGGAGAAGCCGCCACCGGGCACTGCGCCGATCTATAGTTCCTACGCGCGCTCGGACAAGACGCCGGTGGAGTGGTTCATCGTCGGGCTGGCGCGGAGCAGAACCACTCCAGGTGGAAGCGGTGCTGTCCTTGTTGGCGGCTCGACGGTGCCAGTCGGGGGCGCTGCGGGAGCACAACCTGGAGGTCGACCACACCAATCCCAGTCAGCTCGACACGGTATTCGCGCTGTCAGCCGTCGGCGCGTCCGCGGTGCCGGCGGTGGCGGCCTGCTGGGCGACGAAGCGTGGTGGGGTGCGCGCGGCCGCGGCCGACGTGCTCGGCGACATGGTCGAGACCGCGTGTGAGACCGTACCGCGGCTTACCGGTGCCCTGAGCGACGATTCGGTCTGGGTACGCGTAACGCCATCGAGGCGCTGGGTTACCTGGGGCCGGCCGCGGCCACCGCCGTTCCGCCCTCGGCCGCTGCCTCTCCGACGCCGACAGCCGGGTGCGCCACGATGCCGCTCTGACGCTGGCCAAGCTCGGCCCCGCCGCGGGCCGCCGCCGTCCCCGTCCTGCGCCGCACCGCGGCCGACGAGGAGCGCTATACCCGCGTTAACGCCGCGGTGGCCCTGGAACGCATCGGCGCCTGACACTGCTTCAGTCGACGATAACGGCGCGGATGGCGTGCTCGAAGTCGCGGAGCACCTGTTCGCTGCCCTGCTGCACCATCAGCACGGCCGTGAGCTCCAGCGTCGGGTCGGTCCAGGTCGTGGTGCCGAACGCGCCGCCCCAGCCGAAGGCCCCGCGCCCGCGGGCGCTGTTCGCGGCGGCCGGATCCAGGACCACCGCCACGGCGTAGCCGAACCCCCAGCCCGGCTGCTTGCCGTTGCCCTGGTAGAGCTCGCCGACCTGATTGCTGGAGATGGTCGCGACGGACTGAGGGCTGAGGAGTCGGTTGGCGAACAGCGTGCCGCCGTTGGCCAGCATCTGCTCGAAACGCAGGAAGTCGGCGGCGGTGCTGGAGAGCCCGCCTGAGGCCGAGACATAGCGGGCCGGTTTTTCCCACCCCTTTGCCTTGGCATCGAGACCGTGGATTACCACCCGTCTGGATTCCTTCTCCGGCGGCACAAAGAAGTGCGTGTCGGTCATGCCGAGCGGTTCGAAGATCCGCGTGCGCACGAACTCGTCGTAAGGCAGCCCGGACACGATCTCGATGATGCGGGCGACCACGTCGTGCCCCAGCCGCGGGCTGTAGGCCCAGCGCGTTCCTGGCTGGAAGTCCAGCGGCATGTCGGCGTAGAGCGGTACCCGGCTGGCCAGGGTTGCTCCTGGACCCGCTTCCGGGAGCACGGCAACCGCCGAGCCCAGGCCGGAGCTGTCGAGTCCGGAGGTGTGCGTCAGCAGGTGGTGGATCGTGATCGCCCGCTGGGCCGCCACCAGGCGATGCTCGGGCGGCTGTTTCCCGGTCACGAACCAGGGGCTGACGTCCCGATCCGCGGGCTGCTTGAGCACGGCGACCTGCATCTCCCCGAATTGCGGCAGGTAGGCGGCGACCTCGTCGGTCGGATGCAGCAGCCCCTCCTCGATCAGCATCATCGTTGCCACGCCGAGCACGGGCTTGGACGAGGAGGCCATGCGAAAGATCGCGTTCTCCTGCATGGCCCGCCCGCGCTCGACGTCCATCAGGCCGTGCGCCTCGAAGTGAACAACCTTCCCCCGCCGCGCCACCGCCGTGACCGCCCCCTGGATCTCTCCCGAGTCGATGTGGCGCTGCATCGCGGCGCCGATCCGGAGCAGGAGCTCGCTCGACATCCCCACCTCCTCCGGGAAAGCCGCGGGCATCTCCTCGGCAGGAAGCGCCGTCACCGCGAACGTCGCTATCGCCGCCAGCAAACCGTTTCTGGCGAACCCTTCGATCATGAGGCGTTGCCTCGAGCCACTACGGGCCGATGAGGGAGGTCTTGGTCTCCCGAAACTGAGTAACGGTGAAGTCCCAGCGCGATGCTTGCTGCGTCAGAAAACGACGCGTCGCGCCATCAACCTGTCCCGCAACGTCCTCTTCGTAGTAGGCAAGCGCTTTGACGGCGTCGGTCGGCGGGAACTCATTGCCGTACAGCGCCACGGCGGCGCCCAGCCCGTCCTGCAGCGGGATGCCGGCACGCAGGATCGCGGCCAGATCCAGATAGTCGCGCGCCGCGACGCGCTGCAGGAGCACCTTCAGCTTGGTGCCGAACAGATCGAGCAACGAGGCGACCGCCAGCACACCGTCAGCGGTCTGGTCCGGGTTTCCCACTCGGCCGAAACCGATGTCGCCAAAGAACGACACCTTCACCGGATCGGGAGGGTTCACCGAGAGGGTCAACGCCGTGGGCTCGCGCTGTAGGACCTCGGCATCCGCGATGAACGGAATCTTGTACAACGCCTCGGTGTCGAGCGTTTGCGAGGAAAAAAAATCGAAATCGACGGAAGATCGATGTCCCAACCGCAACGCCAACGCGGTTCCACCGTACAACACGAAGTTGTCCGGGATTCCGACGAGGGCAGGCCACAGTTCGCGTTGCGCCTTCGGCAGGATGTCGAGTATCGGTTCGAGCATCGCTACGAGGGTAGCCGCCGCGCGGGCAGTTCAGGTACCGGTTCCCGGCCCAGCCGAAGATGCCAAAACACCCACGAGCGGCGATTGAACACACCGATCGGAGGATCGTCGAGCACCTGCAGCAGGTGTTCGCTGGAGACCACCGAGAGCAGCCAACGCAGGTCGTCGGCCGTGCCGAACGTCATCATCTGCGCCAGCAACACCCGGCCATCGGCCAGCGCACGCTCGGGCGACTGCCACCAGACGTACTTCTTCGCCATTCTCAGGGCACGGCGGTCGGCTTGCAGCCGGCGCTCAAGGTCCGCAAGCGCGGTGGCAGCCATTACTGTCGGAACGGTCTCACGCGGCGCATCCGCAGTCAACTCGCGCGGTCGGATGGCACAGGGCAGTAACGGTCCCGGGACGGCGGAATCCTCTCAGCCGTCAGCCACCTCGAACGCGGTCACGTTGCGCGTATCGCGGCTGAACTCCACCCCGATCAGATGGATCGGTTGTTTCAGGTGACGGTACTTGGCCGCGTAGTCCCGGCTGCGGAGCTGCGCCAGTGCCGACCCCGGCGGCGCCATCTCCGTCACCTTGAACTCGAACAGGTACACGTGACCGCCGGTGCGTGCCGCCATGTCCAGCCGTCCGTGGCTGCTCGATTCTTCCACCGCGATCTCGTACCCCAGCGCTGCAAAGTAGGAGTAGAACACGCTCGCGTAGAAGCCCTCGTACTGCGCAATGGCGTTGTTCGTGTACCATTGGTAGGGAATGCTCGCGAAAAAGGCATGGAACAGCTCCTTCAGTCCCGCACAGTCATGGGCCGCAAGCAATCGCTGCAGGCGGATGCTGTTCGCCGTCTGTTGCTCGGTGTCCTGCACCAACCGGCGCAGCAGCACCCGGTTCAGGCTCTGCCGGACCTCGCGGTTGGGGTAGCCCAGCCGGTACAACGCCTGGCCGCCGAGCTCCTCCTCCCCTGTGATCGTCAGATAGCCGGTCTGGAACAGTAGCGCTTCGGTGCCGATCGTGCCGACCTCGAAAGCCGACAGCAGATCTTCCGTGCCCATCATCTGGTCCAGCGTTACCGAAGAGATCCGGCGGTCGAACAGCCTGTCCAACAGAAACGCCGGCGTCCCGGTCTCGAACCAGTGAGCCTTGAATTCGCGGCTGTCGAACAGCAGCAGCACATCATACGGGTTGTACACCTTCTCCGCGCCGCGCCACCGGTAGCCGTTGTACCACTCGCGGACCTGCTCCCGGTCCAACCCCGCAAGTTCCGGTGCAAACACCATGTCCAGGTCATCGTCGGTGTACCCGCAGATCCCCGAGTAGCGCCGATCCAGGGTGATGTCGGTGAGGTTGTTCAGGTCCGAGAAGAGGCTCACCTTGGTAAACTTGCTTACCCCCGTCACGAAGGTGAACCGCACGTGCGCGTCGCTCGCCTTGATCACTCCGTACAGGCCGCGCAGGTAGTCGCGGTTGGCACAGGCGATCTCCGGCGTGTCCAGCGCGTCCAGGATCGGCTTGTCGTACTCGTCCACCAGCACCGCCACGCGCTGCCCGCTGCGCTCGTGCAGGGACCTGATCAGGTAGCCGAATCGTTCAGGCGCCGTGTCGTAGCGTGGACTCACCCCGGTCGCTACCTCCATACCGTCCAACTGAGCCGCCAGGTTGATCTGGAGATAGCCCGGCTCCTTGAAGCTCCCGCCGGCAAAGTCCAGCCGCACCACCGGGTGGTGCGCCGACCAGTTCCAGTCCCCGCGATCGTGGATGTGGAGCCCGGTGAACAGCGCCTCGTTGCCCTCGAACAACTCCTTCAGGGTGTCCAGCAGCAGACTCTTGCCGAACCGCCGCGGGCGCGACAGGAAATAGTGCTTGCCCGCGTCCAGCAACCGCGCGATGTAGGCCGTCTTGTCCACGTAATAACAGTCCTCTTCGCGCAACTCGCGGAAGGTCTGCATGCCGATGGGCAGTCTGCGACGGGTCACGCCTCATCTTAGGTCTTGGCTGCTCCGTCGCCAAGCGCTTATCGGCGGTGACCAGAGCCGTGAATCCGTATCGATGAGCCTGATCCAGTAGCTCGCTGTTGCGCAAAGTACGCCAGTGGTGGTAGATCCCACTTTCTACCAGCCCCCCGCGGAGGGCTTCTTGCAGCGGTAAACGCAGCCGTGGCGAAATGCCGACATCAAGGAGGACCTTCATGCATCGGCACGTTGCCCGGTGCTACCTCCTGTTCTTCGGTCAGAGAATTCGGCTCCCGCCGCTCGCAACACAGCCTCGGCGGCCTGACGGTCGATCTTGAAATCCTCGATGAACTCGTCGAGCGACACTCCGTCCGCGAGCCAGTCGAAAAGCTGCTGCACCGGTAGACGACTGCCACGGAAGCAAGGCGCCCCACTCAAACGGTCCGGGTCCACCCATACTGCCTCGTCAATGGGCATCATCACGTCATGTGCCACGAGAGCTACCTCCCATCAGAGAGAGTATAACTGGCGATTGCCACGGTGGCACCGCTCGGCGGGCAACTCCCGCACCAGGGCGGAGCCTGCGGCGCGGTACTAACGGCGGTAGGGGTCGGCGGCGTCGCGCAGGCCGTCGCCGACGAAGTTGAAGCACAGCACCACCATCACCACGAACAGGCCGGGGATCAGCAGCCAGGGATGCAGCGAGATGGTGCGCACGTTCTGCGCCTGCTGCAGCATCACGCCCCAGCTCACCACCGGCGGGCGCAGGCCGATGCCGATGAAGCTGAGCGCGGTCTCACCCAGGATCATGTACGGGATCGCCAGCGTCAGGTGGACGATCAGGTAGCTCATGAAGCCGGGCAGCAGGTGGCGCAGGATGATCTTCAGCGAGGTGGCGCCGCCGATGGAGGCCGCCGTCACGTAGTCTTCCGTGCGCAGTTGCAGCAGCTTGCCGCGCACCACCCGCGCCAGGCCGGTCCAGCCGATCACGCTCAGGATCACCGTGATCATGAAGTAGACGCGCAGCGCCGGCCACTCGATCGGCACCGCGGCCGCCAGCGCCATCCACAGGGGAATGGTGGGCAGCGCCTGCAGGAACTCGATGATGCGCTGCACCAGCATGTCGGCCGGGCCGCCGAAGAAACCGGAGACGCCGCCGAGCAGGCAGCCGAGCAGGAAGCTGATCGCCACTCCCACCAGGCCGATGGAGAGCGATATGCGCGCCCCGTGCAGCACCCGCGTCAGCATGTCGCGGCCCAGGCTGTCGGTGCCGAACGGGAACAGGACGCCCGGTTCGTCGACGCCGAGCAGGTGCAGGCGGGTCGTCAGCCCGAACAGCCGGTACTCGTAGCCGGTCACGAGAAACCTGACGGGGTACGCCTGGCTGGTATCGATGGTGAACACCTTGGCGCGCGTCACCGGGTCGCGGGTCACCTGCAGGCCGTATACGAACGGCGCGCGCAGGCCGTCCTGGTGCATTACCCGCACCCGGGTGGGCGGCGCGTACAGGTGCTCGGGGTAGCGCCGGTCGCGCTCGGACACGGCAAGAAAGTCGGCGAACACCGCCAGCAGGTAGATGACCGCCAGCACCACGCCGCCGACGAGGGCCAGCCGGTGGCGCAGGAATCTGCGCCGCATCAGGGTCCAGCTCGAGGCGACGAAGTAGCGCTCGTCGAGCTGCTGCGCGCCGGCGGCCGATTCCTGGGTACTCACGCCTGCGCCCGCACCCCGAAGCGGATGCGCGGATCGACCGTCGCCAGCAGCAGGTCGGAGATCAGGTTGCCGATGAGGATCAGGGCGCCGAGCAGCATCACGATGGCACCGGCCAGGTACATGTCCTGCGCCCTGAGCGCCGCCAACAGCAGCGGGCCGATGGTGGGCAGGCTCAGCACGATCGCGACGAGCGTCTCGCCGGAGATGATGGCCGGCAGCAGGTACCCCACGGTGCTGATGATCGGGTTGAGCGCCACCCGCACCGGGTACTTGAACAGGATGGCGCGCTCCTGCATGCCCTTGGAGCGGGCGGTGATCACGTACTGCTTGCTGAGCTCGTCAAGCAGCGAGGCGCGCAGAATGCGGATGACTTCGGCGGTGCCGGCGGTGCCGATCACGGTCAGCGGGATCGGCAGGTGCTTGAGCAGGTCGACCACCTTGCCGAAGCTCCACGCCGCCGCCATGTACTCGCGCGAGAACAGCCCGCCGGGGCTCCAGCCGAAGTAGGTGAACGCCAGGTACATCAGGATCAGGGCGAGCAGGAAGTTGGGGGTGGCCAGCCCCAGGAACCCGAACACGGTGGCGACGTAGTCGCCGAAAGAGTGCGGGTGGGTGGCCGAGTAGATGCCGATCGGCACCGCGATCAGGTACACCAGGATCAGCGTCGACAGCGACAGGGTCACCGACAGGGCGAGCCGCTCGCCGATCACCTTGGTGACGTCGCGGTTCTGGGAGAACGAATCTCCCATGTCGCCGCGCAGAAAGTTGCCCACCCACTTGAGGTACTGCACGTGCAGCGGCTGGTCGAGCCCGTAGCGCTCGCGTAGGCCCGCGAGCAACGCCTCGGTGATCGGTATCCGGCGCGCCTCCAGGGTCGCGACGTAGGTGGTCAGGTAGTCGCCCGGCGGCAACTGGATGATCACGAACACGACGAGCGAGAGCAACGCCAGCAGTGCGATCATGTAGGCGACGCGGCGCAGCAGGTAGCGGGCCATCAGCTATTGTGGCGGGGCGGCGGCGCGGACCCGAGAGCCCGGTGGTCCGCCGCCGCCCGACGCAGGTGGTTTACTTGAAGTAGAGCTGCTCCGCCTCGATGCTCAGGTCACCCCACCAGGCGGCGCTGCCGAAGTAGCCCTTGGGCACGTTGACGAGGTTGGCCTTGGCGATCACCAGGTGCGGCTGCCCGCCGACCACGCCCTGCATCAGCAGGTTGTCGAAGTGGTAGCCGAAGATCTTGCGCGACACCTCGATGTACTCGGGGGAGCCGAGCACCGTCTGCTGCCGTTCCTCGCCCCACAGGAAGAGCTGCTTGAACTCCTCGGGCGGTTCCGCGCCCGGCAGCACGCCGCCCTCGTAGTCGCTGATGCTGCGCGTGCCTTCCTCGACCTGGATCCATGCCATCAGCCAGTCGCCCCACAACGTCGCCCAGTTGATGTCGTGGGACCCGTGCACCCACGCCTCGCGGTCGACCATGTACTGGCGCGCCTCGGAGGGGAAACCCCAGGTGCCGACGTTGACTTCGATCAGGTTGCCATCGCGGCGTTGGGCGTGCAGGGCGTTCTCGGACAGCTTGATCTCCGTCTGCAGCCCGACTCCGCGCCAGTACTCCCGGATCAGCTCGATCGCCTTGCCGGTGGCGCTGTGCTCACCCTGGATGCGGCCTTCGATGGTGATCGTGAACGGCTGGCCGTCCTCGCCGAGCCGCCAGCCGTCGCCATCGCGCGCGTCCAGGCCCACCGCGTCGAGCAGCCGGTTGGCCTCTTCCACGTCGTAGGCGTCCATCGGGTTGTTGCTCCACTCCGGCGGCGCAAACGTTGCCCCGGCCACCGGGAACACCATCGGCTCGCCGAGCCCGAAGTACACGCTGTCGACCACTTCCTCGGCATCGATCGCCAGCGACATCGCCTGCCGGAAGCGCAGGTCGCGGAAGATGTGCCCCTTCTCCTCGTGGGTCTGGTTGAAGGCGAACATGATCGGGATCTGGTTGACCGGCACCTCCCGCAGCACGTAGCCGCCGGCGGCCTCGTTCTCCTTGTACAGCGCGTAGTTGTCGCTGGTGGCGTTGACGAAGTCGTAGTCCACCTCGCCGGCGATGATCTTGAGCTGGATGGTCTCCATGTCGGCGATGCCGGCGATGACACGGTCGATGTAGGGGAGCTGCTGGCCGAGCTCGTCCACCTTGTAGAAGTAGGGGTTGCGCTCGTGCACCTTGGTGGTGTCGGTGACCTCGATCAGCTTCCACGGCTGCATGGTGGGCCGCGGCTCGTTGTCTTCCTTCAGGTGGCGGTAGCCGTTCTGGTACTCCCAGTCGTGGTCGTTGAAGGCCAGGTTCCAGCTATCGTAGCCCAGCTCCTTGGCCAGGGCGTCGGCGTCCGGGTTGTACTTGATGTGGAATTGCTTCATGTAGTGCTTGGGCAGGTAGCCGTGCCAGTCGCCGCCCGCCGGCTCGCCCATCTTGGCCAGCATCACCGGATAGGGAACGTCGGTCTCCAGGCGCACGTTGTAGTCGTCGATCTTGATGGCACGCCGCACCTTGTTCATCCAGAACGCCTGCGTGCCGCTGCCAACCCGCGAATCGAAGTGCCAGTCCTCGTATGCGAACACGATGTCGTCGGCGGTGAACGGCTGGCCGTCCGACCACTGCGCGCCCTCGCGCAGGGTGATGGTGAGGCTCAGGAAGTCGGGCGCCAGCTCGAAGCCCTTGGCCAGGTTGGGCACCACCGTGGTGTCGGCCCGAATGTAGGCCAGGTAGCTGCCGCGCTCGGTCTCCTCCTGCAGCGTGTTCCACGGCTCGGTGCTGTTCACGAACACGTAGATGGTGTCGTTGTAGGTGCCGACCGAGTCGATCGGTTCCATCACCGGCGGCTCTACCGGCAGCCGCTCCGCCACCGGCGGCAGCTCGCCTGCCGCCACCAGTGCCGCGAGCATCGGCGCTTCCGAATACTCGCCGCTGGCCGCCATCGACGCCGCGGGAGCCGACGTGCTGCCGCTGTCGGTGCTGCCGGCGGCGAACAGGCCGGCGCTCGCCGTGAGCAGAGCGATTCCCAGGATGAGTGCTTTGTACATCGTTCCTCCTTGATGTAAAGCAGGGCGTATCGACGCCCCTTATGCTGCCGCCGAATGTAGCCAAAGCTCGGCGGGGCGTCCAGTCAAGGCCGGCGGAGGCGCCGGCCGGCCCCCGAGCGGGCGCGGGTCAGGCCGCCACGCTACCAGGCGCGTTCCCGCCGCTGGCTGCAGTGCTCCCACGCCGTCGCGACCTGCTCCCAGGTCGCCGCTTGGCTCGGGTCGCGCCGGCTGCGCGCGGTGAACGCCATGTCGGCGTGCCACAGGTGGGCCATCGGGGTGCCGACCGGGCTGTAGCGGAAGTCGATCGACCAGCGCACCACGTCGGCGCGGTTCACCGTGGAGCGGTGGAACACCAGGTTGTCGAACAGCACGAAGTCGCCGGGCCTCATCGGGACGGTGTCGATCGCGGAGTCCGCGGCCGGGTCGAAGGCGGTGGTGCGGAACGATCCGGATTGGGTGGCGTGCTCCTGGATTCCCATCTGCTGGCTGCCGGGGAGGAACTGCAGGGTGCCGTTCTCGGCGTTGGTTTCGACCAGCGGCATCCACAGCGTGAGCAGGCGCTGGTGCGCGGTGTCCGGCATGTAGCCGCTGTCCTGATGCCACGGCAGGGTGGTCTCCTGCTCGTCGGGCAGCTTCGGACGCACCCAGAAGTCGCCGTTGAACTGGATCTCGGGGCCGATCAGCGCCTCCACCACGTCCAGGATCGCGGGCTCCACCCACAGGTCGTACAGCGCCCTGCTGAACACCCGGGTGTGCCAGCCCGTGTGGGAGCGCTGCTTGCCGCCGTGCTGGCGCCAGACGTGGTACCAGCGGCGCTCGAAGGTCTGGTCCGCGGCCAGGTCGTCGATCTCGCCCGCCTGCTGCATGCTGTGGGCTTCCCGGTCCACGACGCCCGAGATCACGCCGATCATGGCGTCGATCCGCGCCGGCGGAATGCGGTTGCGAACCAGCAGATAGCCCTGGCGGGTGAACGTGTCCGACTCGACGGCGGTCAAGGTGGGCGGCATGAACTCTCCCCGGAAGATGATGGAGAGGGGTTACCGCGCCGCCTCGGGCGATGTCAAGGACCGTGTACGCTCTGCAAGCTCTGGATGAAACCCCGCGTCGTGGGGTGCGTTTGGGTATGAAGGAGCCACCTCATCAGCCGTTCCTCATAGAGAAGGGAGACACCATCCTACGTGTTTGCCCCGTGTCTGGGAGGGTTAGCTCCCGCCTCGTATGTCGTTTAGTGGGTACGACTCGCCGGTGAACCACCTTGCTAATGCGTTCGGATCCATGCTGGATGTCGGCTGTCACTCGGAAAATCGCCACCGCGTACGTTAGGTTACTACTGATAAAGGACTTACTTACCGAATGATATTCCGCGTGGTTTGGCCATTCCAGTTTGCCGGGAACGGTTGATAATTGGTGGGGTGTCGTATGCTGGAAGGCGCTTCGACATGAGACGGCAGGAGGCCGCTGGTGTGACGCCGTCGCGCTTCGATAACGTCAATAAATCGCCAGACTTCATCGATGTGTATACCGAATCCAATATTGCCAGTTGGCACTATGGTCGGCGTCCCCGTACTGTCGATTACTATCCTCGCTGTTCCTGAATTATTCACGGCTATAATTAGACCGTAGTGATCGAAGATGGGGCTTCCACTCGTTCCGGGTGACAGGTCTAGGTTGTGTTGCACCACAGAAGAAACAATGTCTTCTGACTCTATAATGTACCGCCGTAGCGCGCTAACAGTTCCGTCCTTGAACGTGGCCGTCGCCACCCGTGAGAATGGATTGTGTACCTCCCCGGGGAAACCCATCGTAGCTATTGGCTGGCCCACTCGTAGGCGTGTAGCAAGCTGCCGTGGTAGAAACGTGGCAAGGTCGGTTAAGTGAGAGTCGATCCAAACCAAAGCAACGTCAGGAGATGCTGATGACCCAGTGTAGTTAGGGTGTATCTCATAGCCTGTTATACTGTGAGTGTCACGTGCTCCTATGAGCGTTCCTGCTTTTACGACAAATGGGGTCGGTTCCAAGGGAGCTAAGTCTGTCAGCTGGTCTCTTAATGCAAGGGCAACATGGGCATTGGTCCAGAGAACATTCGTGTAGTAGGCCGCGAATCCCGTACCCACTAGATAGCGTATGTAATTCTGTCCGTCATACAGGCTATAGCCTACGAAGTAAATGGCATCAGGTATCGCCGACTCCGACAGAACATCAGCCCAATTAAGCGGTTCCCGGGCACGCCTTGTTCGCCTTGTGGTCCCTGTTCGCCTTGTGGTCCCTGTTCGCCTTGTGGCCCCTGCTCGCCTTGCGGCCCCTGCTCGCCTTGTGGTCCCTGTTCGCCTTGTGGCCCCTGCTCGCCTTGCGGCCCCTGCTCGCCTTGCAGCCCCTGCTCGCCTTGCAGCCCCTGCTCGCCTTGCAGCCCCTGCTCGCCTTGCGGGCCTCTTGGACCTGCTGGGCCTGCCGTTCCGGGCCCTTCCTGACACCCCAATAAGAAGAATACCGCGACGCAGACGACTGCCGATACTGCTGTTCTGACTTGAAGGTTGAGCATGCCCGGGAGCATACATCGTAATAATTCCCTTGATGACTGCAGTGTCGGAGCCCAGTTCCTTGTCTCAGTACGCGATTTCGTAAGCTGCGGTTGTCTTCAGGACTTCCTGCGGCGTGTAGGGCTATAGAACATAATGTCTTTTTGCTGTTAATTCATTTCCATGAATAGCCTTACGGAGAGCGCACTTCTTCGATCCGAATTGAGGACACAAGAATCGCGAATCCGCGGAAGTTCGTGGAATGGACGCTAAAGTTCGCCGTTTCGCGAAATGGATCAACGTTCGTCTCCGTGCCAAGGACAAATACCTGCTCCACAAATAATCTGTTTGACTTTCAGCGCACAGCCCGGGGAATAGAGTGCGCTCGGTGCGCGCGTACCCTCAGCCGGGGTAGACGTCCATCTGGGAGAGGTCGATGGGAGCGCCCAGCAGCAGGGTGACGAAGCCGCCGTCCGGGACCGGTTCGCCGTCGGCGTCCAGGCCGCCCTCTTCCAGCACCAGCAGCAGCGAATTGCTGGCCGGCTCCTCGGTGCGGTACTCCATCACCAGTGCCGGTACCTGGCGGCCGGCCCGCTCGTCGCGGTAGTCGCCGTACAGGGGACCGTGGGTGACGGCGCTGAAGTGCAACTGCTTTTCCTCGTCGCCGTCGCGGATCGGGGGGACGTCGGGCTGGGGGGCGAACTCCAGTTCGTAGGGGATGAAGGAGTCGGGGTTGGCGGTTCCAGGAACAGCCAGGCGAAGCCCTGGTCGATCAGCGCGGCGCGGGTGCCGGGCTGGAAGCCGTCGGGCCGGTAGTACACGCGCCACTCCAGGTGCGGGCCGGTGACCATGGCGGCCAGCACGTGGCTGGTCTCGGCGTCGGCGATGTCGAACAGCAGGTACAGCGCCGCCACGCCGGTGTCAAGACGGTCGGAGCCGCGCTGGAGGCTGACCGATTCCCGGCGGCAAAGCCATCCGGCTTGCCGATGCGGCCATCGCCCGCCTGCGCCCGCGCGAGCGGGAGTACACGGTCCGGGGACAGCGGCGTCTCCGGCTCGGGAGCCATGTCCGGTTTTACATGCCGTCCTGGGCAGGTTCGTCGACGGACGTCTCGGTGAACAGGAAGTCGTCCCCGTCCAGGTGGCGGAGGAAGGTGTTCTGAAGCGTGATCTTGCCGCCGCCGAAGTTGCTGAGGTCGATCACGACGCTCCTTCCGCTCTGCGTGAGATCCAGGTCGTCGAAGCTCGTGATGCCGGTGAAGGCACGCAGGTCGATCACGTCTCCGCCGGAACTGAAATTGCCCCGTATCATGTCGTTTCCGTCCCCGGGGCCATAGACGAACGTGTCGGCGCCCGCGCCGCCGTACAGTTCGTCGTCGTTCGCTCCGCCGGAGAGGATGTCGTCGCCTGCGCCGCCGTAGATCTGGTCGGCGCCCGCGCCGCCGTAGATCTGGTCGTTGCCGCCGTCGCCGGCGAGATAGTCTTTGTCGCCGCCGCCGTAAATCGTGTCGTCGTTCGCTCCGCCGAGCACGCGGTCTTCGCCTGCTCCGCCGTAAACCGTATCGCTGCCCTGGTTGCCGTAGATGTTGTCGTTGCCTGCTCCTCCGTAGAGCTGGTCGTCGCCCGCCCCCCCACTCAGAGCGTCGTCTCCGACACCGCCGTGGAGCGTGTTGTCGCCCGCGTCGCCGATGAGAGTCACCCCTTTGAACAGGAAGTCATCCGCGCTGAGGTTGGCGAGGGTGAAATTCTGCAGCGTGATCGTACCTCCGCCGTGGGATGAGAGGTCGATGACAACATTCGCCCCGTCCTGCCGAAGCGTGAGGTCCGCGAAACTGCCGATGCCGGTGAAACCCCGTAGATCGATCACGTCCGCCCCGGTTCCGAAGTCCTTGATCGTGTCGTGTCCGTCGCCGGGGCCATAGACGAACGTATCGGCGCCCGCACCGCCGTGGAGCGTGTCCATGCCCTCGCCGCCGGTGAGCTTGTCATCGCCGCTGCCGCCGTAGAGATAGTCATTCCCTACACCGCCGTAGAGCGCGTCGTCGTCCTCTTCGCCCCAGAGCGCGTCGGCGCCGGCGCCGCCGTAGAGCGTGTCGTCGCCCTCCTCGCCCCAGAGCGTGTCATTGATGGCGCCACCGTAGAGTTGGTCGTCGTTTTCATTGTTGGTGCTATCGGTGTTGGACTGATCTGCCATAGTAGAACTCCCGCTTTCGCGCGGCCGGCGTTGCCGCCCGAGTTGCCCCCGAAAGTAGCCTCCACCCGAATCGAATGACAAGGCGGTCGGCAAAGCGTTCAAGCGTCAGACGGCTGCGATGGCGAATTCGAACGACTCAGGCTCCGGCCGGGTTCCTGCTGGCGTGGGGCCTGGACGATTTCGCGTCTGCCAGCCGCTCGCGGAAGGGTGCCCGTAACGGCCCAGGACCAGGTTGCAGACGCACGTCGTCCGTTCTTGGCTGGAGGCGAGGCATGCAGAGTCGGCGCCGTGCACCCGTCCAATGCCGGCCGGTTGGGGCGGCAGGGGGCGGCGTACCCTCAGGCCGGGTAGACGTCCATCTGGGAGAGGTCGATGGGAGCGCCCAGCAGCAGGGTGACGAAGCCGCCGTCCGGGACCGGTTCGCCGTCGGCGTCCAGACCGCCCTCTTCCAGCACCAGCAGCAGCGGATTGCTGGCCGGCTCCTCGGTGCGGTACTCCATCACCAGTGCCGGTACCTGGCGGCCGGCCCGCTCGTCGCGGTAGTCGCCGTACAGGGGACCGTGGGTGACGGCGCTGAAGTGCAACTGCTTTTCCTCGTCGCCGTCGCGGATCGGGGGGACGTCGGGCTGGGGGGCGAACTCCAGTTCATAGGGGATGAAGGAGTCGGGGTTGGGCGGTTCCAGGAACAGCCAGGCGAAGCCCTGGTCGATCAGCGCGGCGCGGGTGCCGGGCTGGAAGCCGTCGGGCCGGTAGTACACGCGCCACTCCAGGTGGGGACCGGTGACCACGGCGGCCAGCACGTGGCTGGTCTCGGCGTCGGCGATGTCGAACAGCAGGTACTCGGCCACCACGCCGTCGCCGGCGCCGCGGAAGGTGTAGTGGCGCCTGGAGCTGACCTCGTAGTTCAGGCCGCCGCTGGCGGTGCCGCTGGCGTGGGCCTCTTCCAGGGCCTGGAAGTCACGCAGCTCCACCGAGCTGCCCACCGGAAGCCGGCGCCAGAACTCCGGCTCCTCGGGCGTGTGCAGCGGTGCGGGCTCCTCCTTCTTGCGGCGCTTCCAGAACACGGCTCCGCTGCCGGCTAGTAGCGCCGCGACCCGGCGCGCATCACGAAGAACACCGCCAGGATGATCGCGATCACCATCAGCCCGGTCCAGAAACCGGAGGGCCGGCCGCCGTAGTAGGCGCCGGGGGCCGGCCCGTAGTAGTAGCCGCGGTTGGACATCAGCAGGCCCAGCATGGCGGCGTCGGCCATCGCGCTGTAGAGCACCCAGGTGCCGAGGGTGGGATGCAGGTAGCCGTAGCCGCCGAGGCCGGCGTTGTAGGTCACGTTGACGTTGCGGCCGTCGACGCGGGTAGTCTGCGGGATGTGCCCCGGCCGGGTGCCGGGCTGGCTGGCATAGCGCGACGGATACTGGCTGGCGTTGCGGCCGACGAACGCCTGCTCGGCCTGCTGCCGGGTCTGGAAGGTGGTGCCGTTGGCGCGCGCCCGCTGGTATTGGGAGTTGCTGACGCCGCGCGTGTTGCTGCGGGCGGTGGCGCGTGAGCCTGACAGCGACTGGCGCGTGTTGCTGCGGGTGGACCCCCAGGCGCGGGTCGAGCTGCGGGAGGAGAAGCCGCGTGACGAGGAGAAGCCGCGGCTGCTGAAGGAGCGGCCGCCGCCGAAACCGCCGCGCCGCGCAAAGGCGTCATCGGCAATCAGCAGCAGGCACAGGGTCGCGGCCATGACCAGCAGGATGCGGCGCCGGATGCGGAACGCTCGCGGCGGTTTCCCGCGGCCGGCACCGCTGAGCGACCGCCGAGCCGGCGTAGTCGCGGTCACTGGACCGCTCCCGTGACCACCGCTCCTACGGTGGCGGCGGCCCCCGGGTTCACCGCGGCGCCGAACAGGATGGCGATCACCAGGAAGGCGCCGGCGGCCACCGCGGCGGCGGCGGTGTTCTTGTGTTCGGCGACCTCCTGCGACAGGACCCCGTGGGGCAGGAACACCTTGTCGGCGATCACCCGGCCGACAAGCAGCAGGATCAAGCCGCTGCCGGCGATGATGGCGGTGATGATCAACTCGCGCCCCAGGTCGCTGCCGGCACCGGTGAGGGCGGTGCGGGTGATCAGCCCCTGGGCCACCAGGAAGGCGCCGAAGCTGATGCCCACCGCCGGGTTGGCATCGTCCTCGATGCTCTTGTGCACGTCGTAGCGGGTGATGGCCTGGAACACCAGCCCGTCAATGATCAGGATCACCTGGCCGGCGGCCCAGTAGATCACCACGTCGCGCAGCAGGAACAGCAGGCCGCTGCTGCTGCCGGACATGACGCCGGACAGCATCAGGCCGGTGGCGATGCTCATGCCGCCCACCACGTAGCCGGTACCGACGTTCTTCTCCTCCGCGACCTCCTTGCCCACCTTGAAGGTGAACAGCACGAAGTGGTCGTTGATGATCATGCTGAGCCGCAACAGGATGATCGACAGGGCGCCGGTGATCACGATGCCCGCCAGCTCGCCGAGCAGGTCGCTGGTGGTCCCCAGCAGGGTGGCGGAGACGGCGAACGCGAGGCCCACCAGGTAGCCGCCGAAGCTGACGCCCACGGCGCTGTTGCGCTCGGCCGTGAGATGGCGGTCGATGTCGTACCTGGTGGTGAGGTTGTAGAACAGCTTGCCGAGGAACACCAGCACGATGCCGGCGGCGAAGTAGGGCAGCTTCTCGACGACGAACTCGAGCGTAGTGGTCAGGGCGTCCATCGGTGCTCCTTACCCGGGCGGCGTCGCGGCACCGCACGCGGCCGTGGTTCAGCTATCAATATATGGATCGGCCCCGGCGAATCCAAACTTGGGGCCTTATGTACGGCCGGGCGGGTGGCGGTACAGTATGCAGCCATGTCCGGTTACCAAGCCCTGCGCCGGCGTACCTACGAAGTGCTGGAGAAGGCCGGCGACGACGATCGGCTGTCCGCCGTGGTCGACATCGTCCTGATCGTAGTGATCGTGGCCAACATGGCGGCGGTGGTGCTGGAGTCGTTCGACGGGCTCTACGACCGCTTCAAGGCCTGGTTCTACCTGCTGGAGGTGGTGTCGGTGGCCCTGTTCACCGTCGAGCTGCTGCTGCGCCTGTGGACCTGCGACTTCCTGCGCCCGCAGAGCTCCCGCGTGGGGGCGGTGGGGCGGTTCCTGGTGTCCCCCATCGGCATCATCGACCTGCTGGCGATTCTCCCGTTCTACCTGCCGTTCCTGATTCCAGTGGATCTGCGGGTGGTGCGGGTCCTGCGTCTGGTGCGCTTCCTGCGGCTGCTCAAGCTGACCCGCTACACCCGCTCGGTGATGACCATGGGGACGGTGGTGCGCGAGCGCCGCCACGAGCTGCTGGTGGCGGTGTTCCTCACCGCACTGCTGCTGATGGTGGCATCGACCCTGATGTACTACCTGGAGTCGCAGGTGCAGCCGGAGGCGTTTCCCAACATCCTCGCCTCGATGTGGTGGGCGGTGGCCACGCTCACCACCATCGGTTACGGCGACGTGTTCCCGGTGACCGACTGGGGCCGGCTGCTGAGCGGCATCATCGCCATCCTGGGGATCGGCCTGGTGGCGCTTCCCACCGCCATCATCAGCTCCGGCTTCGTGGAAGCGTTGGCCCGCACCAAGGGCGAGGGAGGGGGCCCGGACACCGCGGGCGAACGCGGGGCGCCGGATCCGGCACCGCAGCACACGGGGGGCGGGGCGGTGTGCCCGCACTGCGGGAAGCCGCTGGACGAGGCGCCGGCGAAGGGCTGACCGGGTGCTGCGGACCTGCGCGCGGGCTCCCGCTCTCCCGGCTCAGCGGATCTTGATCAGGGCGACGATGAACACCATGGTGATCATCACCTGCAGCAGGATGAAGCGCACCAGCACCTGGGTGTTGGACCAGCCGGCTCGGTGGCGCAGGTGGTCGTGCAGCGGGAAGCGCACGTTGTGCAGGATGCTGATGTTGAAGAAGCGCAGCAGGGCGACCTTGAGCAGCCCGGTGCCGCCGTTCACCAGCAGCACGCCGGACACGATCAGCAGCATGAAGGGGTTGCCGCTCTTGATCACCAGGATGCCGAGCAGGAGCCCGACCGCGCGCGAGCCGGCGTCCCCCATCAGCATCTCGCTGGGGTGGGCGTTGTACCACAGGTAGCCGGTCAGGCAACCGATCATGGCGAAGGCGCTGATCGCCCAGGTGGCGCCGTCGGGGTAGTGGGGGAGCAGCAGGTAGGCGGAGATCTCGTCGTGCCCGAGCACGAAGTAGAGCAGGCCGCCGAGGGTGGTGAGGGCCACCACCGCCAGGCTGCCGGAGAGCCCGTCCACGCCGTCGGTGCAGTTGGTGGCGTTGATCGCCATCCAGATCAGCGCGGTCGCCCCCGCCACGCACACCCAGCGCGGCAGCAGCAGCGGGTCCTTCACGAACGGCAGCCAGATCTCGGTGCCGGCGCCGCACAGCGCCAGCGCGCTCAGCAGCGCCAGGCCGAAGTCGATGGCCGCCAGCCAGTACTCGGACAGCTCGGTGCGGTCGTCGAGGAAGCCCCCCACCATGGCCAGGAGCACCACGCCGAGGGCGCCGAGATGGCCCACGTCCCAGGGCACCATGATCAGCGCCACGCCGGCGTAGACCAGCACGAACACCAGGCCGGCGCTGGTCGGCTTGCCGACCGCGGCCTCGGTGTCCACGGCGTAGGCACGGCCCCGGTCGCGCGGCAGACGGTCTTTCAGGGAGGGGAGCAGAATCCACGTCAGCAGGCCCGACAACACGATGGCACCACCGGCCAGGAAGATGTGGGAGGTGAGGAGGCGGAACGGGCCGTACAGGGGTTGCAGGACCTCGCCGAGGAGGAAGAGCACGTGTCCGGAAACGTAGCCGGGCATGCGCCGGTGGTCAAGAAAGCCCGGCGCCCGCGGCGCCGCCAGCGGGCGTCCGGTGACGCGGTGGTGACGCGATCCGGCTACTTCCGAAAACCCCGCAAAAGGCGTAGGCTGCTGGTCTCGGTGCCGGACCTGGACCGGGCGCGCACCGCAGGAGGGGTATGGGCGAGCACATCAGTCACAACTGCGGCCTCTGCGTGACCCATACGCTGCACGACGCCTACTCGTTCATCAAGACGCTGCAACATCGCGGCCGCGACGCGGTCGGGATCGCCGGTATCGGCCCCCGGAGCATCGACGCCGTGAAGTGGATCGGCACGGTGGAGACGGTGGACCTGGTCGACCTGCACAAGATCATGCCCAGCTCCGGCTACCATACCTTCCTGGCCCACGTTCGCTACGCCACCAAGGGCAGCAAGCGCAGCCTGCTGGCGGATGCCCACCCCCACGTGATCGGCGGCCACACCACCGACAACGGCAGCCACGTCATCTCCACCGGATGCGACGCGGTAGCGGTGCACAACGGCCACGTCGAGGACCGCTTCCTGGAGGGGTTCGACACTGGTTCCGGCAACGGGAGCGCGGGTAGCTGCGATACGGAACGACTGCTGCGATTGTATTGGGAGCGGGGTGAGCAGGAGTTGATGGAGGGCGTGCCCGGCGCCTACACGATGGCTCTCGCCGACCGCCGGCGGAAAGACGTGCTGGTGCTGCGCGATCGCACCGGCATCCGCCCCGGCGTGCTCGGCATCAAGGACGGCAAGCACGTGGTGGTGTCCGAGGACATCGCGCTGCGCAAGAACGGCGGCGACTTCCTGGAGGACCTCGACCCCGGCGCGGTCTATTTCCTGGACCCGGACGGCGACTACCGGAAGCGGCAGCTGGCGCCGCCGGCGCTGGCGCATTGCTTCTTCGAGTGGAACTACTTCGCCGACCGCGATTCCATCGTCGAAGGGCTCTACGTCAAGAAGCTGCGGCGCGCCCTGGGCGAGATGCTGGCGGAAGAGCTGGACCTGGAGCGGGTCGACTTCGTCAGCTACTT
Organism: Spirochaetia bacterium; assembly: GCA_965203905.1. Taxonomy (GTDB): domain Bacteria; phylum Spirochaetota; class Spirochaetia; order SZUA-6; family Bin103; genus Bin103. The sequence goes on from CBDBDQ010000005.1 coordinate 2,689,315, forward strand.
CCCGCGCGCTCCCGAGGATGCGGCACGCGGTCTGGCGCGGGTGTCCGGCAAGCCGTTTCAGCCGCTGTTCTACAAGCTGCGCGGCGAGCGGGCGTTCCAGGGTCCCACTCCGGACGAGCGTTCGCAGTCGATCTCACAGAACATCTACCTGATTCCCGGCGTGGTCAGCGGCGTACGCGGCCGTTCGGTGCTGGTGGTGGAGGATTCCATCGTCCGCGGCACCAACATCCACCGCGAGCGGGCGCTGCTGGAGGAGGTCGGCCTGAGCGACGGCTATCATGCCCTGTACACGCCGCCGATCGGGATCATCGGCGACGACGGGGTGCCGCGGGGCTGTCGCTTCGGTATCGACATGCCGCCCAACGATACCTTCTTCGCCCGCGACCGCAGCATGGAGCAGATGCGTGAAGCCGTGGGAGCGCAGGTGGTCTACCTCACCAAGGAAGGGATGCTCAAGGTGTACGACCGCCTCGGGATCGCGCCCGAGAACCTGTGCACCTACTGCATCGGCGGTCCCTATCCCTATGCCAAGGCGGGGTTTCCGGATACGACCCAGGAGCCCGCCGTGGAGCGCGCGGCGGCGGCGGAGTGCTGAGCCCAGGCTCGGTCCGGTGACCGCCGCTCGGTACCTGCCGCAAGACGACAGGCACCGAGCTCCGGCGGGAACTCAGCGCCGGCGCACAGGTGCGCCGGCCGGTAGGGCGGTCTGCCCCTAACGCCAGCCTACCTGATCGAAGATCTTCACTGCGGCGGTGTTGTTCTCGCCCAGCAGGTGCAGGCCGAGCGTATCGGCCTTGAGCTCGCCCCACGACTGCAGCAGCGGTGCCGGCCGCACGTTGCGGTTCACCGGGTACTCGTAGTTGGCATGCGCCCATTTCCGTTGCGCCGTCTCGCCGGCGAGGAACTCCAGCAGGCTGAGAGCTCCGGCCGGATTCTTCGAGCTCGCGGTGATGCCGGCGCCGCTCACGTTGACGTGGGCGCCGCGGTCGCCCTGGTTGGGCAGGAACACCCGTACCTGCTCTCCCACCGCGCGTTGCTCGGCGTCGGAGGAATTCAGCATGAGCCCGACGTAGTAGGTGTTGACCACGGCGATGTCCCCCTCGCCGGCCGCCACCGCCGACATCTGGCCGCGGTCGTTGCCCTTCGGGGTACGCGCCATGTTGGCGACGATTCCGGCGGCCCACTCGCTGGCCCCGCTCTCGCCGTGGTTGGCGATCATCGATGCCAGCAGCGACTGGTTGTAGATGTTGGAGGAGGAGCGGATCAGGATGCGGCCGCGCCACTTGGGATCGGTGAGCGCCTCGTAGGTGCTCAACTCGCTCGGATCGACGCGGTCGGGGTGATAGACGATGACGCGCGCCCTGCGGGTCAGCGCGAACCAGTAGCCTTCGGGATCGCGCAGGTTCTCGGGAACCAGGTCGTTCAGCACCGGTGACGTAGCCGGCTGCAGCAGACCCGCTTCCTTGGCGCGGTGCAGGCGTCCGGCGTCCACGGTCATCAGGATGTCGGCCGGAGACTCCGCGCCCTCGCGCATCAGCCGCTCGATCAGCTCGTCGGAGCCACCCTCGATCAGGTTCACCTTGATCCCGGTCTGCTCCTCGAAGCTCCGGTAGAGCTCCAGATCCACGTCGTAGTGACGATGCGAGTAGACGTTGACCTCGCCCTCGCTCGCGGGCGCGGCGACCACGCCGCTCACCGGCCCGAGCAGTGCCGCCGCCACCAGCAGCGGCAGCCAAATGCCATACCTCATGGAGGCACCTCCCTTAAGGAAGTTAATTTAGTGGCATTAACATTAAGTAGCCTTAACCAACAGGTCAAGCGCAACGTCGGGTTTTCTTGCGCGGTGTGGGCGGCGCCTCAGGTACCTTCGCTTATGATGTTGACGTAGCGGTCGTATGCGAACAGGCGGTTGCGCCTTCTCCCCGTCAGCTCGCGCACGACTCCGACGCGTTCGAGGGTGCGCATGGCGTTGGCCGCGGCCGGAAACGACAGTCCGGCCTGCGCGGCCGCATCCGGCACCGATCTGACAGGGCGTTCTTTCAGAGCCTTGGTAGACGCGGTCTCTCCGACTTGCGGGCTGAGGTCGTCTCGCCGATTGCCGGGCAGGTTTCTTGACGTTACCCTTAGTTGGAATAGTAGCAACCATAGCCGTGGAGAACGGAGGATGCTCATGGTGGCTGCTAGTCCGGCCGGCCTGCCGTGGCACGGGTAACCGATTCCGGTCGAATGAGAACATGGTAGCACGAGCTGAGAACATCAACCCCGCGATCCTGACGTGGGCTCGGGAAACGGCCGGCCTGTCGCTTGAGGAGGCGGCCGCGCGGCTTGGGCTCGCTACTGGTGCTCGAAGTACTTCGACGCAAAAACTCGAAGCGTTCGAGCGTGGCGAGTCTAAGCCTACCCGCAACCAACTACTCAAGATTTCGGCGGCTTATCGTCGCCCCCTGACTGCGTTTTATCGAGCAGCTCCTCCTGTGAGGGGTAGTCGCGGCGAAGATTTTCGGACCGTGGTCGGAGCGAGGCCCAAGAACGAAGCGCTGCTTGATGCCCTTCTCCGTGATATCCGCGCGCGCCAGGATATGGTGCGCTCCATCCTCGAAGATGACGAAGATGTCGAGCAACTCGCGTTCGTCGGTTCGATGCCGATTGACCTGCGTGCGATAGATGCAGCACAAACCATCCGGATGGCGCTTGGCATCGACGAAGACCCTACCATGCGGGTTATACTGGGGAGGTCATCCGACAGGATCTTCGCCACTCTCAGAGACCGAGTGGAAGCTCTTGGTGTTTTCGTGCTCCTCATTGGGAACCTCGGATCATATCACACGAATATCGACGAGAACGTATTTCGAGGTTTCGCGATTGCCGACGAAATCGCGCCATTCATCGTGATCAATGAGCAGGACGCAACCACTGCGCAGTCATTCACTCTGCTACATGAGCTTGTGCATGTCTTCACGGGATCCACCGGTGTAAGCGACGCTCCATCCACCGCTACGCCGCGTACGCGCTTGGCGCGAGTAGAGAGATTCTGCAATGACGTGGCTAGCGAGGTACTCCTGCCACAGGAGTCTCTGGCTACAGTAGCCGGACTAGATGACTTGAACACCGCCTTCAGTGCGATCGGCGAAGTCGCCGTACAACGTAGCGTCAGCGAAGCCATGGTTGCCTACCGGTATTGGCGGGCTGGTATACTGGACGATGTCATCTATCGACAACTCGCAACGAACTATGCCGCCCGGTGGCGGGCTGCGCGAGCACGTCGCCGCGAACTGAATCAAGAAGGATCTGGACCAACCTACTACGCCGTTCGAAAGCACCGTCTCGGCAATTCACTGATCAGCCTCATCCGACGCACCCTGCGAGCGGACGAGTTGACGCACACCAAGGCCGCCCAGGTGCTTGGCGTGAAGTCGAGCAGCGTCGAGCCGCTATTGAAAGCGTGATTCCCAACGCGAGTTCCTGAATCGGTTTAGGACGTGCTTTACCTGCTTGACGCCAATGTCCTGATTCGGGCCCATGAGGACTACTATCCGCTCGACCGCATTCGTCCATTCTGGGATTGGCTGCTATCCGAAGCCTCCGCGGGCCATGTGAAGATGCCGTTCGAAATCCACGATGAAATCGCAACCGCGCACGGTCCATTGAAGGACTGGATTACGAAGTCCGAAGTCAAGTCAGTGCTTGTTTTGGAGGAAGAGGTTGATCAAGCTGTATTCAACCATGTCCTTGATACCGCATACGCACACGACTTGACCGATGACGAACTGGAAGAAGCCGGCAGGGATCCGTTCCTTGTAGCGTATGGTCTAATGGGGAAGAATCGCACTATTGTTACGAAGGAAATCAGTAAACCGACAAAGATCCGTGGGCGTCGTAAACTGCCGGACGCCTGTGATGTCATGAACATTCCCTGGGTAACCGACTTCCAATTCTATCGCGCCCGAAATTTCCACATCTCATGAGCATGTAGTATCTCGGATTCGTGAACTATGCTTGCTTACCACGATGACCACAATGTATGGCGCTAACTACCGGTCCCCAAGCGCGCACATTAACCTTAAGTTACATTAACCAACAGGTCAAGCGCAATATCGGGTTTCGTGCGCGGTGTGGGCGGCCCCTCAGGTGCCTTCGCTGATGATGTTGACGTAGCGGTCGTATGCGAACAGGCGGTTGCGCCTTCTCCCGGTAAGTTCGCGCGCGACCCCGGCGCGTTCGAGGGTGCGCATGGCGTTGGCCGCGGCCGGAAACGAGAGCCCGGCGTGCGCGGCCGCGTCCGGCACCGATCTGACAGGGCGTTCCTTCAGGGCTTCGTGCACCCGCAGTGCCGAACCGGCCGCGCGTCCCTGCCGCTGGATTCGCGCTTGATCCTGCTGAAACAGCTCCTGGAGGCGCTGCGCGGTGGACACTGCCGCCGCCGCAGTCTGCGCCACGCCGTCAAGAAAGAACGTCAGCCACGCTTCCCAGTCCCCATTGCGCCGCACCGTATCGAGCAACTCGTAGTAGCGTTGGCGGCGCTGCTTGAAGTAGAGACTCAGATAGAGCAGGGGTTTGTCCAGCACGTCGTAGTGGTAGAGCAGCAAGGTGATCAGCAGCCGTCCGACGCGGCCGTTGCACTGGACGTGCGCGAGCCCGGCGCGCAGCAAGGCCGACATCCCAGGGACCGACGCATGCAAGAAGCGCTCCAGATCCGACATGCAGTCTGCCACTTCCTGCGGCGGCGGCGGCACGAAGGTCGCGTTACCTGGACGGGTGCCACCGAGCCGGCGATGGACCTCGCGCAGCAGCCGATTCGACAGAGGGAACCCCGCATCGAGCCGCTCGAGGCCATGCTCCAGTGCGGCAACGTAGTTCGACACCTCGATCACGTCGTCGGTGGGTACGCCGGGCCGCTCCGGCAACTCGAACAGGAGAAGCTCCTGAATGGAGGACTGCGTGCCCTCAATCTGCGAGGAGAGCAGTGCCTCCTTTCTGACGTAGGTGTAGAGAAACCACAGCGGCGCCGGCAGCAGCGTCGAGATTCCCTCCAGCCGCCCGAGCGCCAACTGTGCCTGTTCCAGCGGCCCGAGCAACGTCGCCAGGTCCAGCGCCGGAACCGGCGGCAGCGGCGCCGGCACGAACGCCCGTACCTGCTCTCCGCCGCCAGACGTGATTACATACCGTCCCGTCTCGCCGCGTCTCATGCGACCGCCAGCCTTTCCCAATTCAACATGTTTTCATTGCGTTGGAGGTTATTAAGGATCATAGCCGCATCATTTAATAACGCTCAAGCGCAAGTGGTCACTATCACGAGTCGTCGGTGATCGTCATAATTACTGTACTGAGGGTTCGCGAATGACCCGGGAAGCCTTGCATCGGAAGCTGGACGAACTGAACGTCTGGAAGCGTGGCAATGAGCGCGCTCCCCACAAGCCCCTGTTGCTGCTCCTCGCCATGGGACGGGCGGTGCGCGGAGAGGATCGTCTCGTATCCTTCCGCGAGATCGAAGCGCCGCTGACCGGCCTGCTGCGGCACTTCGGCCCGCCACGCCGTGCATACCACCCCGAGTTCCCGTTCCGGCATCTGGCGAGCGACGGGCTCTGGGAGGTACCGGAGGTCTCCTCCTGGAGCAAGAAGCACTTGCGGGATCGAGGCGTGAAGGGTGGCCTGCCGGAGCCGTTGTATCGGTTGCTGACGGCAGACCCCGTCAGTGCGCGGCTCGCCGCCCGCCGGCTGCTGAATGGACACTTCCCCGTTTCGATGCACCAGCACATCCTGGAGGTCGTAGGGTTGTGGGACGTCGACGAGCCGGAGGCAGGGGCATCCCGGCGACTCCGACGCGACCCCAACTTTCGCGAGGCGGTGCTGACCGCCTACGAGCGGCGCTGCGCGGTCTGCGATTTCGATCTGCGCCTCAAGGATGACCTGCTGGGGCTGGAAGCCGCGCACATCCAGTGGCACTCCCACGGCGGTCCCGATCAGGTGGCCAACGGGCTGGCCCTGTGTACCTTCCACCATGGGGCGTTCGACCGTGGAGCGATCGGCTTGGACAAAGCCTCGGGCGGGACCGGTTACCGGCTCGTCGTATCGCGAGAGGTTCACGGAACGAGCCCGGCCGTACGCTGGCTCCTGGACTACCATGACAGCCCGATACGTCCGCCTCAGGAGGGGATCGGCGAACCCGGAGATCGGTATGTTGCATGGCACACCAAACAGGTGTTCCGCGCCCCGCCCCGCGGGTACGCCCGCACGTCAGCCTGCTGATGAATTGCATGCAATATTCAAGTTGCAATGGAAAATTGCACGCGATTGCTCCGGGTTGATGGCCGAACCCGGGGTAGCTTGTCGGTAGCACCGCCTCGTAGGACGGGCGCTCGAGGGGCGTTTGGTTGTCGTCAGTTGTGCTTGGGTAGCTCATAGGTGAGCATCTTCTGCTCGTCCAGGGTCACGCCGAGGCCGGGGCCGAGGGGGACGGTGAGGTAGCCGTCGCTGATGGGCGGCGCCAGGTCGGTTGCCTGCGGGCCGGTGAGCAGCAGGTCGTGCAGCATCAGTTCGGTGAACTCGACGCCGTCGCGGAGGGGGCGGGTGGCGGCTGCGAGATGCAGCTTGGCGGCGACCTTGATGCCCAGGCCCCAGGCGGTGCCGATCACGCACTCCAGGCCGGCGGCCTCGGCCACGGCCGCGATCTTCTTCGACTGGTACAGGCCGCCCGCCTTGCCGATCTTGATGTTGATCACGTCCGCCGCCTGGTGGCGGGCGATCTGCACCACGTCGTGGGGCGTGTACGCCGCCTCGTCGGCCTCGATCAGCACGTCCACCGCGGCGCGCACCTGGGCCATGCCGGCGAGGTCCCACTTGGGGACCGGCTGCTCCAGCAGTTCCAGGCCCACGTCGCGGCGCTCGCACAGGCGGCACAGGCGGATCGCCTCCTTCGGCGTGTAGCCCTGGTTGGCGTCGGCGCGCAGCATGATCTCCGGTCCCACCGCGGCGCGAATCGCGGCCAGCCGCTCCGCGTCCTCTTCCGGAATCCCCCCGACCTTGGCCTTGAAGCCGCGCACACCCTGCTCGACCCACTCGACGCACTGCCGCGCCATGCCGTCGGGAGTGCCGCCGGCCACCTCCATCACCGCGAGCACTTGCCGCCGCTGGCTGCCGCCGATCAGGTTGCACACGGGAACGCCCAGGGCCTTGCCGAGCAGGTCGTGCAGGGCCAGGTCGATCCCGGACTTGGCGCAGGAGTTGCCGGGGAAGTCGATCTCGTACAGCAGTTGCTCGCGGTCGAACGGATCCTTGCCCAGCAGCTTGGGACCGAGGTACAGGTCGATGGCGCTCTGCACCTCCTCCAGCGGCTCTCCGAAGAAGCCGATGTCGGTGCACGCCTCGCCGACTCCGGTGATGCCGCTGTCGCTGTCGATCTCGACGATCACGTACTCCAGCGACGGCTCCGGCCGATGCGGCGTGAGCCGCGTCATGCCCCACTCCCGCTTGGTGCCGCCTCGCTCGGTTGAGTAGGGCACCGGTGCCAGCGGCAACGACACCGCCCGCGTGCGAACCTCGTTGATCAACATCGTACTCTTCCTTGGACCTTGGCTGTCTCCAAGAGAAAACGGCTCACTTACCGTTCAGCCGCATAGTCGCAGTGCAATCCATCGGTATCAACGCAGCGTCAGAGGAGAATCGACGATGCGTCGAGTTCCTTGAGTGCCTCTGTCGCGAGCTCCACAGACACGTGGGGTTTCAGCTCATTGATGCGTTTCGCTCGCACTTCGATCGACTCTTCGCCGTGTCGTTCGGTAACGTACATTGCCGTAGATAATCTCTCTAGTTCCGCCGCGCCCCGCCTTCCTACAAAACGAACGATGCGTGCAACGTCCTTCGAGTGGCGGCAAATCGCTTCACGGTTGTGAGCCACATGTATTGACATGGACGTGGTAGCTGTCAGCCGCGGACCGTACGGCGGACGTGATGGCTCTTGTTTCAACATACGGCGTCCCAAAAGCCTCGATATATCCAGATTGAGGTCAAACGAGTAGGGGCCATGTTTGTAGAGTACGAACGAATAACCCAAATCTACCTGACCAGCGGTCTGTAGGAAATAGACGGTCTTCTGAACGTGAGTCTCGCCACACCAGTTGTCTACAGCCCTCAACTGCGACACCAAATCCACAAGAATCGCTAGATTTACGCTTGCACCCAAAACTGTACTCCCTTCACCACAATAGCGCCTATCCTCGATGATGGCATGCCAGCAGGTGGCGTGGCGCCACCTCGCGCAGCGGGGGCTCCTCGGCTGCGCACTGCTCGTCGGCCAGGGGGCAGCGCGTGCGGAACCGGCACCCGCTCGGGGGGGCGAGCGGACTCGGCACGTCGCCTGCCAGCACGGTGCGCTGCCGGCGTGCTTTTGGATCGGGCACCGGGACCGCGGACAGCAACGCCTCGCTGTACGGATGCAGGGTGCGCGCGAAGAAGCGGTCGGTGGGCGCGGATTCGACGATCTTGCCGAGGTACATCACCGCGATCGCGTCGCTGACGTGCTCGATCACCGACAGGTCGTGGGCCACGAACAGGGAGGTGAGCTCCAGCTCCTCCTGCAGGTCGAGCAGCAGGTTGAGGATCTGCGACCGGATCGACACGTCGAGCGCCGAGACCGGCTCGTCGCACACGATCAGGCGCGGTTCGAGCGCGATCGCGCGGGCGATGCCCAGGCGCTGACGCTGGCCGCCCGACAGCTCGTGGGGATAGCGGTCGGCGAAGTCGGGGGACAGGTTGACCCGGTTGAGGATCGCGACTACCCGCTCCCGCAGTTCCGCCCGCGTGCACAGGCCGTGCACCAGCAGCGGCTCCCCCAGGATGCGGCGCGCGGTGTGGTGCGGGTTGAGCGATGAGTAGGGGTCCTGGAAGATCATCTGGGCCGCGGTCCGGAAACGGCGCAGTGCGGCGCCGGTGAGACCGGAGGTGTCGCGACCGTCGAGGAGCACCTGCCCGGCGTCGGGCTGCTCCAGGTGCACGATCAGGCGCGCGGTGGTGGTCTTGCCGCAGCCCGACTCGCCGACCAGCCCCAGCGTGCTGCCGCGGCCGATGGCGAAGCTCACGCCGTCCACCGCCTGCACGTGGCCAACCGTGCGCAGGAAGATGCCCTTGCGGACCGGGAAATACTTGCGCAGGTCGCGCACGGCGAGGAATTCCGCGCCCCGCGGCGCGCCGGCGGGGTCGCTCACGCGGTGTGCTCCTCGGCCGGGATTTCGTCGACCCGGCGGCAGCGCACCAGGTGGCCGCCGCCCACCGGCTCCAGGGGCGGCTCGCTGCCCAGGCACAGGTCGGCGACCGCGTGCGGGCAGCGGGCGAAGAACTTGCAGCCCGGTTCCAGGTCGAGCAGGTCCGGCACCACGCCGGGAACCGTGAACAGGCGGCTCTTGCGGGCGTCGCGCCCGCGCTGCGGCAGCGACCGCAACAGCCCCTGCGTATACGGATGGCCGGGGCGCGCGAACAGGTCGTCCACGCCGGCGTACTCCACCACGCTGCCGGCGTACATCACCGCCACCCGCGCCGCGGTCTCCGCCACCACCCCCAGGTCGTGGGTGATCAGCATCACCGCCATCCCGATGCGGCGCTGCAACTCCTGAAACAGTTCCAGCACCTGCGCCTGAATCGTGACGTCGAGGGCGGTGGTGGGCTCGTCGGCGATCAGCAGCCGAGTCTCCCCGCCGGCCAGGGCGATGGCGATCATCACCCGCTGGCGCATGCCGCCCGAGAGCTGGTGCGGATAGCTCGCCACCCGCTGCTCGGGCGACGGGATGCCGACCAGGCGCAGCAGCTCCACCACCCGCTCCCGGCGTTCGCCGCGGCTCAGGTCGCGGCGGTGGGCGACCAGCACCTCGCCGATCTGGTTGCCGATCCGGTAGGCGGGATTGAGGCTGGTCATCGGTTCCTGGAACACCATGGTGATCTGGCTCCCGCGCACCTGCCGCATCTCCTCCTCCGAGAGCGCCAGCAGGTCGCGTCCCTCCAGCAGCACCTCGCCGGCCACGATCGCTCCCGGGTACGGCACCAGGCGCAGGATGCTGCGCGCGGTCATGGTCTTGCCGCAGCCCGATTCGCCGACCACGCCGAGCACGTCGCGGCGCTCCACCGCCAGGTCCACGCCGTCCACCGCCCGCAGCACGCCGCGCTCGGTGCTGAAGTGGGTGTGCAGACCGCGAATCTCCAGCAGGTGGGCGGCATCAGCCATGGCGTGCCCCCGCGCGCGCCCGCCGCAGCCTGGGGTCGAAGCGGTCACGCAGCCCGTCCCCGATCAGGTTCATCCCCATCACCGCCAGGGTGATCATGGCGCCGGGAATGATCATCAGCCACGGCGCCGTGCGCACGAACTCCCGGGCGTCGCTGAGGATGTTGCCCCAGCTCGGTGCCGGCGGCGGCGTGCCGATGCCGAGGAAGCTCAGCCCCGCCTCGGCCAGGATCGCGTCGGCGAAACCCAGCGACACCTGCACCGCGGCCGGGGCGTAGGCGTTCGGCAGAATGTGCCCCACCAGGATGCGCAGGTTGGGGATGCCGGACACGCGCGCGGCGTCGATGTAGTCCATCTCCTTCACTTCCAGCACCGAGGCGCGGACCACGCGCACGATGCGCGGCGCGTTGATGATGGTGAAGGCGATCACCACGTTGAACTCGGCCGGGCCGAGCGCCGCCATCAGCATGATGCCGAGCACCAGCCCCGGGAACATCACCACGCCGTCCACCACCCGGCTGATGAGCTGGTCCGCCACCCGGTAGAAGCCGGCCAGCAGGCCCAGCACGCCGCCGGCCAGCGCCGCGAACAGCGTCGCCAGGCCCCCCACGCGCAGCGAGATGCGGGAGCCGTGGATCACCCGCGTCAGCACGTCGCGGCCCAGCTCGTCGGTGCCGAACGGATGCGCCGGGCTCATCGGCAACAGCTTCTGCGGGGTGTCGATGGCGACCGGGTCGTAGGAGGTAAGGTGGGGGGCCGCCAGCGCCATGACGCAGATCGGCAGCATGATGACGACGCCGATCACCAGCAGGCGATTGCCCAGCAGGTGGCGAAGCTGCCGGCGCCAGCCGCGGAGCGGCACGGGCGACCGAGCGGCGGGCACCCGCGTGGCGGTGCTACGCATAGCGGACCCGCGGGTTGATCAGGCTGTAGGAGATGTCGACCAGCAGGTTCACCGCCAGGGCCACCAGCGTGAGGTACGCCATGCCGCCCTCCAGGGTGGGGTAGTCGCGGCGCACCGCGGCATTGGTGATCAGCCGCCCCAGGCCGGGGATCGCGAATACCTCCTCGATGATCACCGAGCCGCCGAGGGTGAGCGCGAACACCAGCCCGACCACCGTGGTGATCGACATCAGTCCGTTGCGCAGCGCGTGCTTGTAGATCACCTTGCCCTCGGCCAGGCCCTTGGCGCGGGCGGCGACGATGTACTCCTGGCCCAGCACTTCCAGCATGCTGGTGCGGGTGATGCGCATCAGCAGCGCCAACTGGCTCAGGCTCAAGGCCAGCACCGGCAGCACCAGGCGGCGCAGCCACTCCCAGAACCCGAACGACAGGTCGCGGTAGCCGGCGACCGGAAACCAGCCCAGCGTGACCGCGAACAGCAGGATGAACAGGAACCCCAGCCAGAACGACGGCACCGAGACGCCGAAGATGGAGAGCACCATGCTGGCGTGGTCCAGGGCCGAGTCGCGGCGGGTAGCGGCCAGCACCCCCAGGGGAACGGCCAGCAGCACCGTCAGCAGTGTCGACAGCCCGGCAATGCTCATCGTCACGGGAAACCGCTCCGCGATCACGACGGCCACCGGCTTCTCGAAAAAAATCGATTGGCCGAAGTTGCCGCTCAAGGCCTTGGGCAGCCAGGTCAGGTACTGGATCAGGATCGGCCGGTCCAGCCCCAGCTCGCGCGCCACCGCATCGACCTGCTCGGCCGACACCGACTGGTGGCCGAGCAGCGCCCATACCGGGTTGCCGGGCACCAGCCGGGTGAGGATGAAGATCAGCGTGACGGCGACGAAGACGGTCGGGATGAAGGCCAGCAGCCGCCGCCCGATGTAGCCCCACATGCGCCGTTACCCTGGCGCGTGGTGATGCCGGCCCGCGGCGGGGCCGTGGCGGGTTCCGATGCGCTTGCTGGTGGGGGTGGAAGCACGCGGCCGGCAGGCCGCGGGAGGCGGCGTGCCGGCTCGCGGCGGAGGTCTCCTATTCGTCAAGCCACACGTGGTGCAACGTGGGGTTGCCCAGAGCCAGGTAGCCCTCCGGGTCGCGCACCGTGTCGCGGCGGGCGAACAGGCGGTACTGGTAGCCGAGGTTGATGGTGGCCACCTTGTTGTAGAACTCGCACTGCAACGCCTCGCCGAGGGCGTAGCGCTTGTCGAAGTCGGTCTCGGCGGCCAACCCGCGGAACACCTCTTCGGTCTCGTCGTGGTAGTAGCCCACCTCCGGCGACGGGAAGGTGCCGTTGAACTCCGGGTGGTACAGCGAGGGATCGATCCAGTACCCGGCCGAGGTGTAGATGTTGAGCCCGTTGGGATCGCGGCGCTTGGCCACCCAGGTCTGCACGTCGTACTGCACCATCTCCGCATTGATGCCGATCGACTGCAACTGCTCGGCAACGGAGAGCCCGGTGCGCACGTGGCTGGGCGAGCTGGCGATGGTCTGCACGATCACCTTCTCGCCGGCGTAGTCGGACGCGGCCAGGTACTCGCGGGCCTTGTCGGCGTCCACCTGGTTGTAGAGCTCGGCGCAGGCGTCGTTGTTGTAGGCGCTCTCCGGCGGATAGAAGCTGGGGTTGACGGTGGCGAACGCGGGGTCGGCCACCGCGGCGTCGACCACCTTCTGCGCATCGACGATTGTCTGCACCGCGCGGCGGAAGTTGATGTCGGCGGTGGGACCGTGCTGGTGGTTGAACATCATGTACAGCAGGGCGCCGGGGCCGTTCTTTACGGGCACCACGCCGGCGGTCTCCTCCAGGCGCTGGAACTCGGCATCCGGCACGGCCGTGATGATGTCGTACTCGCCCGATTCCAGGCCGGCGACGCGGGTCGAGGCCTCGGGCACGATCCAGAACAGGAGCTCGTCGGGGTAGGCCACCTTGTTGCCGGTCTGATAGTTGGGTGCATCGCTGCGCGCCGCGTAGTCGGCGAACCGCTCCAGCCGCACGAACTGATCCTCGCGGTACTCGACGAAGCTATAGGGACCGGTGCCGACCACCTCGCTCAGGGTGCCGGCCTCCGGCGACGCCTCGGCCACCTCCTTGGGCATGATCACGGCCTTGTTCTCGTCCGAGCCCATCAGCATCAGCAGGAAGCGGCCCTTGGGGCTCGAGAAGTGCAGCGCCAGGGTGTGGTCATCGATGATCTCGAACCGCTCCAGCTCGTCCAGTGCCGGTCCCTTGGGGCCGACCCGGCGCCAGCGCTCCAGCGAAGCGACCACGTCCTCGGCAGTCAGCTCGTCGCCGTTATGAAACATCACCCCGGATCGCAGCCGGACGGTCCACACCGTGCCGTCGGCGTTGGCCTCCCACGACTCGGCGAGCTCGGGGGCGGCGTCGAACTCCTTGGTGAATCCGAACAGGCCCTCGAACACGTGCCCCATGATGTGCGGCAACGGGTGCGAGACCGTGGACTGCCAGTCCAACGTGTGCGGCGCAATGTGGATCGCCACGTCCAGCGTGCCGCCGTACTTCGAGTCTTCAGCCCCGGCGTCGCCGCTTTCCCCCGCGGGGCTGGCCCAGACGCCGGCAACCGCCAGCAGCCCGGCCACGAATCCTGCAAACAGTCTTGTCATGATCTCTCTCCTTCCCTCCTTCGGAGAATAGACCACGCTATCCCGGACGCCGGCGGCTGTCAAATCGGATTCCGCGCTCTCTGCCCCGCGCGCGGCACGTCGTACTACCGTCTCGCGGCACACGCCACTCGGCGTGCGGATGGGCGTCACCGCAACAGGAGAGCGTGTTCCTCCTCACGACGCAACACAGACGCGGCCCTACTTGCCCACGAGCAAAGACCCGGCAAGACGGTGCGCTTGGCAATTCGAGAGAAGTTGTTCGCCAGTTCACGATGATGGAGTGACCCAGGACCTGCGAATGTACCTGAAACGTGATGGCTAAAGAATGCATCGCTCACCGTTTCGTCGTCGCCATACTGTGCGATAATGTGCGCGGCCAAGCTATCATCGTGCAGTGATTGCTTGTTCGTCAGAGAGGCCAGTAACGCCGCCCGTTGTGCTGCATGCTCAGAAGTAGATTCCGCGATCCACTCCAGGACATCCTGCATCGGCAGACGTTCCAGCACTTTGGTAGGAAAACCAATGACGTACAACATGGCCTCTCTCGGCGGCCACAAGTGGCGGCGAAGCTCTCTCCACACTTCGCCGGGAGCGTGATCGACACAAGAAAGCAGCACCTTGACCACCTCCTTCTCGTATCGCAGCATCCAACGGTCAGTTCGATCACGTTTGGCGTGCGCCCGGAAAATGGCTGCGGATATCTCTCGCGGGTGGTCCGACACCAGGATCGTGGCCAGCCTGTACCAGTAGTGATTGGGCATTTCTTGGCATCGGATCAGATTCAGGTCCACTACCAGCTCCATGGCAAGGGACTGCCACCGGGACGCATCGGAAGTTGGAGATTTCATCCGCCGTTGCAGGATGTACACCGCGGTCTCTCGATGTTCGGTTTCCATCATTGCCTGCACCAGTAGTTCCAGCGCCCCATCTGAGGTATCAGTCCAGTCCGCGTATTTGAGTCGTCCGGCTATTGCGCGGCCAACATGCCGCCCACGAACCAACTGCGCTGCCATGCTGGTCAGTTTGTCGGTCGCTCCACAGCGTGACAGGATCTCAAACAGCAGCGCAATCGGCTGCGCCTCGCGCTCGAACTGGGCGGTGGTCCACCGTTCGTACCACTCGTCGCCGAGCACCCTGCGGCGTGCGGCGACATAGCCACAAACGACGCGATGGTCGGGGCCGCCGGGTAGTCCTGGCAGTTCATCGCCCAACCGTCCACTTGGATCGGCCGCGGCAACTGCTTCGCCGAGTTCCCAAGCCGCGCCTGCCTGCCCGGACGTCAACCAGGACCACTGCTTGGCAAGCACTTCTGGCGCCGTGACCAGGTCTGCCGCCAGTGAAGCAAAATCCGGCGCTGCTTCCCGTTCCCATTGGTGTGGTCCGACGTACTGCTGCAGCCGACCTTCCAGGGATGGATCCTCGAACCGCGCATGCAATTCGTCCAGGACTTTCCGTTGCTCCGGTGGCAGGCGTTCCTTGTCGTGGCGCAGCACTGTCGCAATCTGCTTTCGCAGCGGCTCACGCAGACCGGAGTACGCTGTGCGCAACTCGATGAAGAGCGTCGCCACGCTGCTGCCCGCATCACGGTAGCGGAGCAGCCACGCCACCTCCTTCGCGGCCGCGAACAGGTCGGCTTGCAGTTCAGGATCGCGTTCCGTGGCAAATGACCGCAAACGATCGAGCCCCGCGGTGATGCACTCCAGAAGCTCGGTCTGGGACGACGGCTCCCAGTCCGGCTCAGGAGCCTGGTCCGACGATGGCATCACCACGCCACCGGCCGAGTCGTTCCCCACTTGGCCTAACGCGCCCACGACGAGCTTGGTCATTCTTGTGCGTCGGAGCCTGATCAGGTCGTCAAGAACGACCAGCCGCTGCGGATAGGGCAGTGCCGTTGCGCCCAAAGATACGTGATACTTGGCGAAGAACTCGCGAGAGGCGCCGTTCCCCCAGGTATCGTTCTCGGGCTCGGCCAGCAACGCGAGCGCCGTGGCCGCGTCGTGAAACCCCGGTGATCTGGAGGCGATGCGAGCCAATCTCCACACCAGCTCTGAGACAGCCTGGAATGTGATTCTCCTTCGATCATCGACTCTCGATGCGGCAAGAGCCTGGCACAGGCCGCGAGCTGCAAGTTCGGGATCGGCGGTTGAGAGCGCCGACCAACGGCGAGCGCCATGAACGTCTATGAAGTCATCGATCCGAAAAAAAAAGTCGCGCAACTTGTCGCGCGAAAACTCCCTTGCGTGTGGGTGGCTGGCGATCGACGCCAACCTCTTGTAGTAAGCTTCTTTGGCAGACTCCGACGGCAATAATTCGGGCAGCGACTTCAGCAGATCCGGGTAAGTCTCCCACGCATCGTGAGCCAGGTATATCGCCAGTGGCTCAGGTGAGATATAGCGGTACCGTCCGCCACGCGGGACGATACCCATGCTTCGATGGTAACCGTCCACCTGATCGCGCACGTCGTTCCAATCGAGGCCCAGGTGTTCGGCGATTGCCCTTCCTTCCTGTTGCTTGTCATCGGTCCAGCCAACGTGTGTGAGTACGGCGACGACGTAGAGCGCGCGCCGGTTGCCTCCCCCCAACAAGCTGTCGAGGATGCGGCGAATCTCGCGCCGGGCGAGCAGATCCGGCAAGGTCGCGGAAGGCTCCTTGGCCACGGCGTCGGCGGTGAGTCGCCCAAGTTTCATGTAGCCGGCGGCAAACTCGGTCACGAAGTCAACATGTTCCCAAGGCATGTCGGGATACCAGTCGCTGACCGCCGTCCGCATGGCCGCTGGCGCAAGCGGCTCGATGCAGGTGAAGGACGTTGCCTGAATCGCTGTCATCTTCAAAGTCGATCTGCGATCGTGCCAGGGACAGATCGGACGCGACTCTCGCAGATGCCTGATATGGTATCCGGTGTTCTTCGCTGTGTTCCCATCGTTCAACCGTCCACAGCCCCGCGGGGGCGGCAGTCAGTCGTGCTGCAACGGCGGGATGCTGATTGCACCACGCGGCGAGTTGCTCACTGCCGTACACCTCGATGTTGTCGGTAGGCAGTCCGGCTCTTTGCGCGCTTTGGACCAGTTTCTCACGCCGTTCTTCTACACCACTGCGCCCGCTTGTCGAACCGTTCGCAACCAGTACGAATCGCCCGCCCTGCTGAAGGGTGCGGTACGGGATCGGTTTCACAACCTCGTCTGCTATTTGCGCCGGCTCGCCCTTTCTCCCAGCCTTGAACTGCCAGCAGGTTCTAGTCTCGCCGAGCCAGCGATCCGCCTTCGCCGGACGCGCGGTCCAACCGTCGCAGCCCTGGTCCCGCGCGTCGACCTCCGCGTTGGCATATGCGTCTCCGCAATCGCAACGGTAGGCCTGCGCGGGGAGCAAGTGACCCATCAACTCGTTGAGCCCAACATCATCCAGACGCCTGACGAGACTGGACGACACTTGCAGTGCGTTGCGGAAGATTGCTGACTGGCTCACCGACGTCAATGATAACACAAGCGGCAACGGGCCGCTCCCAGTCTTCGGGCGACGATCGGTTGACAGCGGTGCGCGGGGGCTGCACTCTCGCGGAGGCGGGTGTCGTTACCCGAAGGGGGCTGAACTGAGTGCGAGCGCGCCGGCGAGCGCCGGAACGGTACAAGTGGCCGATATCGAGTTGCAGGCGGCGGATCTCGACGTGCAACGGGCGGCGGAGATCTACGCCGAGCACGGCTGCCTGGTGGTGCGCGGCCTGATGAGCGAGTATGCGGCCGCCATCGGCGCCGACGTGGTGCGCACCATGGAGCAGGCGATTCGGCTCTTCGAGGCCGGCCGCTACAAGGAATCCAACGTCGGCCTCGGCACGCCCGACGGCACGCTGCTGATTCCCGCACCCGAGGGCTTCGAACGTGACTGGCAGGTGATGGTGACGAGTTGCCATTACACTACCAGCAGCACCTTTCTGCGCTCCGCGTTCGATCCGGGGCTGCTGGGCATCGTGCAGGCGATTCTGGGCGACGAGGTGGAGATCTTCGGCAACGGTCAGACGCTGTGCAAGGAACCGGCCGGCGGCCACCCCAAGCTGCTGCACCAGGACGCCTCCTACTTCGAGCACAAGTACGAGGGGCCGGTGGGGGTGCTGTGCTACACCATCCCCACCACCGTCGAGCGCGGAGCGCTGCACGTGGTGCCTGGATCGCACCGCTTCGAGATCCTGGAGCACGTCGATACCGAGAGCCACCTGGGTCTCGACCCGACCGAGTGGACCTTCGACAAGGCGCTCCCGATCGAGGGCGACGCCGGCGACGCCATCTTCTTCCACGTCAAGATGATCCACGGCTCGCCGCCGAACTACTCCACGGTGCCGCGGCCGGTGTTCATCCACCGCTACCGCCGGGCAGACGACTACGCCATAATAAGTGCCTCGACCGTGGAGGACCGCAAGGCGCGCGCCGCCGAGGTGGCCGAGGCGAAGAAGGAAAACCAGCTCGGCCTGATGGTGTCCGGGTTCCGCGGCTACGCCGGGGAGCGCGACGCCCACATCTGAGGGAACGGGGAGGAAGGAACGTGCAGCGAAACTGGAACTGGGCATTGCCCCAGAGTTTCTTCGCCGAACACAGCGGCGGACCCGAGGCCGCGGCAGAGACCTGCCGCGCCGCCGGTATCGGTGGCCTGGAACCGTTCTGGTCGGCGCTGGAAGGCTGGAGCGAGCGCCGCTACGACGAGGTGGGCGCGATCTACCGCGCCGCGGGAATTGCCCTGGAGACATTTCATCTCCCATTCGGGGTCGAGTACGACCTCGCTTCGTTCTACGAGAGTGCGCGCCGGGCGGCGGTCGACAGCGTGAGCACCTCGATGGAGCGCAGTGTGCGCCTGGGGTCCCGCATCGGCATCCTGCACCCGGGCGGCAACTACGCCCCGGTGGAGGTCGAAGGCGTCGACCCTTACCTCCGCGCCTTCGGAAGAAGCATCACTACCCTGCTGGAGCGGGCCGCGGCCCTCGAGTACACCCTGGCGGTGGAAAACCTGCCGCCGCGTGACGGGGTGGCGCGGTTCGGCTCGCGCCCGAAGCACCTTGCGCGCATAGCCGCGGAGTTCGAGCATCCGAACCTGGGGTTCTGCTTCGACACCGGCCACGCGCTGATGACCGGGCGCGACGCGATCCACGGCTACTTCACGGCCATGGGCTCGCGGCTGGTCGCCTTCCACCTGTCCGACTCGCCGGGAGACCGCGACCTGCACCTGGCTCCGGGGCACGGCAACGTGGACTGGCCGCGCGTGTTCCGCCACATGGGCGACCTCGGCTTCAGCGGCTACGCCTGCATCGAAACGCCGCCCTTCGCCGCCGGTCCCGATTACCACCCCGACGCCTGGCGCACGATGGTCGAAGAGACCGACGCCCTCGTCGCCGCCGCTTAGCTGACTGCTTTCTTTACCAGGGCTGCGATTGTGGCCTCTTCGGTGGGGGTCAGCTCCTTCAGTGCGAAGGAGGTCGGCCACATGGCGCCGTGGTCGAGGTTGGCCGTGTCGTTGAAGCCGAAGGTGGCGTACCTCGCTTCGAACTTCGCTGCGCCCTGGAAGAAGCAGATCACCTTGCCGTCCTTGGCATAGGCGGGCATGCCGTACCAGGTCTTCGGCATCAGGTCCGGTGCGGCGGCTTGGACGATCTCATGGATTCGCTCGGCCATGGCGCGATCCGGCTCCGGCATCTCGGCGAACTTGGCCCGCACGTCCCGCTCGCCCTCTTCTCTGGTCTTCTTGGCGCGCGCTTCCGCCCGCAACTCGCGCGCACGCTCCCTCATCGCGGCTCGTTCCTCGGCCGTGAATGTGCTCGTGCTCTTCTTTGCGCTCATGGAATCCTCCTCACCGCCGTTTGCCCCCGATACTACCTCTGCGTGAGCGGTCGGGGCACCTCAGAACTGCTCGCGGGTGGCCCAGGCCTTGATCAGGTGGTGGGCGATGGCGATGGGTCCGGGCACGGTCAGCACCGCGCTGTTGCCGTTTAGGGCCAGCAGCACCTCGCGGCGCTCGAACCAGTGTACGGCGGACATCTCCTCGTCGTCGATGCTGATGGTGGTGCTGGCGGCCTCGGCCAGGCAGCCGATCATCAGCGAGCAGGGGAACGGCCACGGCTGCGAGGAGTGGTAGCGCACGTTCCTGACGCGGATGCCCGCCTCTTCCATCACCTCGCGCGCCACCGCCTCCTCGATCGCCTCCCCCTGGTCCACGAACCCGGCCAGGGCGGAGTACATCCGCAGGCGGGACAGGCGCCCGCGCGACTGCCCGAGCAGGCAGCGGTCGGTGGCGGGGTCGGCGACCACGGTGATCACCACCGGGTCGGTGCGCGGGAAGTGCTGGGCGTGGCAGGCGGGACACACTCGTACCTGGCCGCCGCGCCGAATGACCGTGGGCCGGCCGCAGGCCGCGCAGAAGCCGTGGCGGCTGTGCCAGTCCAGGTGCGAGCGCGCCTGCGCCAGGATACCGGTCTCCCGACCCGCCAGCACCCCTCCCGCGGTGCGGCAGTCCTCGAAGCGCCAGCCGCGTTCCGTCTCGATCCGGGCGACCGCCTCCGGGAACGGCGACAGGTCCACCGCGAAGTGCGCCAGCTCCTGCAACAGGCCCAGGAACATCGGCTCCGCGTCCGGCGCCAGCGAGCGGACCCGCTCCGTCCCCAGCCAGCCGAGCGCCGGCTGCGAACCCTCGTGCAGCAGCACCTCCAGGTCGTGGAACGGCAGGAAGCGGCTGCCGGCGGCGCGCCCCACGGCTTCGATCCAGGCCTCGTCGCGGCGCTCCCGCTCGCCGCGGTCGAGCGGGTTGCCGGCGAATGGATGCGGTTCTCTCATCTCCTCGGCTGCGGCGACTGTACCAGGGTTGTGCGCGGGAGGCGAGACGACGAGGGCGCGGCATGGCGCGGCGGTAGACGCGATGCCCCTGGTGGAGCAGGGTAGGCCATGGCCGTGGAAGCCACCTTCGACGTCCTGATCGTGGGCGCCGGCGCGTGCGGCGCGACCACCGCTTACTTCCTGAGTGGCGAAGGGCTGAAGACCGGGCTGCTGGACCAGGGACGCGCCGGGCGCGAGGCGTCCTGGGCTTCGGCGGGCATGATCGGGCCCCGTTCCTCGCCGCCACGCGATCCCTGGTTCCTGCAGGCGACCACGACCTCGCGGCAGCTCTACGACCGGTTTGCGGAGGAGTTGCCCGAGCAGACCGGGTCCCGTTTCGGCTACGGCGGCGAGGGCGCGCTGCTGCTGGCGCGCACCGGCGTGGAACTCGACCTGCTCGACGCAGCGGCCGGGCCGCCGCATCCGGCGGTGCCGCAGCGGCGGCTCGACGCGCGCGAGGCCCGCGAGCGCGAACCGGCACTGCCCGCTGACGTCGTGGGCGCGGTGTGGTGCCCCGAGGACCGCTTCCTCGACGCGCGCCAGTACACGGCCACCGTGCTGCGGGCGGCCGTGCTCCGCGGAGTGGATCTCCTGGAGGGCGTGCCCGTCACCGGGCTGGAGTGGGATGGCGACCGCGTGATCGGCGTGCGTTCGGCCGACCGCTGCTGGCACGCCGGGACCGTCATCAATACGGCGGGCGCATGGGCCGGCGGCATCGATCCCCGCCTCACCCATCCCGTGTACCCGGACCACGGCCAGATCATGGCGGTGCAGGGCCCGCTACGCGGCTTGCGCCACAACCTGTCGCGCGTCGGCGCCGAGGGTTACGCCACCCCGCGTCCGGACGGCCGGGTGATCTTCGGCGCCACCCACGAGCTGTGGGGATACCAGAAGAAAATCACGGCCGACGGGTTCGCCTTCCTGGCCGCGACCGTGGACGAGCTGCTGCCGGCCCTGCACGACGCCCCGGTGCTGGAGCTATGGTCGGGGCTGCGTCCGGGAACGCCGGACGGACTGCCCACCGTGGGGCCCGATCCGCGGGTGCGCGGCGGCTACCTTTGGGGCGCCGGCCACGCCTCCTCCGGCATGCAGCAGATGCCGGCCACCGCGCAGGTGCTCACCGACCTGACGCTGCAGCGCGCGCCACGGCTGCCGATCCATCAGCTCGCCATCCGGCGCTACCTGGCAACCTGACCCCACCCGCCGGCAGCGTGCACCACTCGGCAGGACTCGGTCGACGGTGGTATAGAATAGACGTATTCTATATCGATTATCCCGAAGAAAAACAAATGCCGAAGTTTGTGGGTAATCCGTTGCGGTGCAAACAGATAGCTCTGCAAACTTCGGCATAATGTTTGGGTGCTATAGACCGCACAGCTTTCTCAGGTTGTCGTCATCTTTCCATGCCGGTGTCTCGTCGGCCAATCCAGAATCTGCCTGTTCCAGGGCTTGGCGCAGCATCTGTACGTCGGCGGAAGCATAGATCTCCGTGGTTGTGACGCTTGCGTGTCCCAGGAATTCCGCAATATAGGGAAGCGGCATCCCGGACTGATAGAGGTGCATGGCACGGGTATGTCGCAACAGATGAGGATGCACCCGGTGCGGCACATCAGAACATGTCTTGCGTGCGCTCTCGCCGTAGTTCTTGAGCAGTACGCTGATGGCATCGGTGGACAGCCTGTGCGGTCGCCCTGCACGCGTGGAATAGAACAGCGCATTATCGTCGCTGGAGTCCGCTCCAACATGGAACTGACGTAGATACTGCTGCAGATGGGCAACGGTTTTGACCATGAGCGGAATACTTCTAGGTTTGCGTCCTTTTCCGGTGACCACTACGAATGGAGTCTGGGTCTTCAGATGGACATCGCTGACCTTCAGGTCGACCAGTTCCTGTACTCTGGTGCCAGTGTCGTACAACAGAATAATGATCATCCTGTTGCGTCGGCCCTTGATGGTAGCAGTATCCGGTTGCACGAGCAGCGCCATCAGCGCATCCTTGGACAGGTATCCGACCGGTGTCCTGGACGCCTTGCGCGATGGAATGTTGTTCACCTCCTGGTACACCGATTGCAGGCTGATGTCTTCATCGGCACAGTACCGGAGCAGTGACTTGAGCGCAGACAGCCTGAGATTGCAGGTTGTGACCGCGCACTTTCTCGTTCCTAGCCATTGGATGTACTTGGTTACCAAGTCGCGGGTAAGATGGTCGAACGACACGTTCGAGAACTTGACTTGGCGGTGTTCTTCCAGAAACACACAGAAACTGCGTATGGACTGTCTGTAGGAGTCGACGGTGTGTGCACTGAGACCGCGTATCTTGGGCAGGTGAACAGTGAGGTAATCGCGCACGTACTTCCAGAACTGTTGGCCACGTGCTCTAGTCTGCGCCATGGTCCACCTCCGGAAGCAGATCTTCGGTGGCGCTCACCTTGGCCGAGAAGGTAGCGAAGAACTCCGGAACCAAGTGCAGGTAATAATCGGTGCTCGTGATGCTGGCGTGCCCCATGTACCTGCTCAGATAGGGGAGCATGGCGTTTGCATCGACGCCCGCAGCGATCCACCGGTTCAGATTGCTGAGCGCGAAGTGATGCCTGAAATCGTACGCCCGCGGACGCTTGCCGGATCCCTTGCCAAGACCGGCCGCGTTCCAGATTCTGGCAAACGCCGCGCCCACTCCACCGCGCTCGTAGCAACGCGCTCTCGTGGTGGGAAAGAAGTAGACTCTGTCGGGATAGATGGCAGATACCCGGGTGTCATAGGTGCGTAGCAGATCGCGCAGATCGTGCGCCACGGGGATTCTGCGACTGCGACAGCCTTTCGACTGCATGATGTCAATGTCGCCGCTGTGCAGATCAACATCACCGGCTCGTAGTGTTCTGGCCTCACAGGTTCTGAGGCCACAGCAATAGAGGACTCGGAAGAACACCGGCAGGACGATGTGCCGAGCCCGCATCGCGGCATGCGGACGGAGCTGGTCGCAGGCCGTGAAGAATGCAGCAATCTCTTGAGCGGTAAAGAAATGCGGTACATGCCGATGGATCTTCCCGGAGCCGGCGCCCGGCACTACGAAGGCATCGCTGTGGCCGAGCGACTGCAAGTGCCTGCCGAGCTCACGGATGGGTGATATGCGGGTACGATGGGTGCCTGGGTCTTCGCCGTCCCTGATCTGCGCCCAGCCCCGGACCAACTCACCGGTCAGAGCTCTGCATGCAGAATGCAAGGTGGCGTACCGGTCGAAATCGTGGAGGTAAAACGCAGCGGTTTCATAACCATATCCGGCTGCCTGTTTGGTTGCCACCATGTGCGCGATGAATGGCGCAAACGCGCTTGTGTAATCAGAGTTCATGACAAACCTGGGCACTGCACGGGAATCGTAGCGAGGTCTAACGCGCACTCTCTCATGCGGTCTCGATCAGTGGTCAGGTAGATCTCGGTGGAAGCTTTGTCAGCGTGTCCAAGGAGTGACGAAATGGTAGTGATAGGGACGCCTTTGGAGAGCATCCTGGAGGCCGCCGAGTGGCGCAGGAGATGGACTCCCTTGCGTTCGCTACCGACTCGTATTCCGGCCCGATGGAAGGCGCGCCGAAGCACCGCGTAGCAGGCCGAGTGGCCCGACAGAGGTGTGAACGGGGCTATTGCTCGAACGAATACCCTGGGAGTGTCCGTGTCAGGACGTTCATCCAGCAGGTAGGCGGCTAGCGCGTTGCCAACATCCGTGGTCAGCGGCAGCTTAAAGGGAACTCCGGTCTTCGACTGGGGGATAGTGATGGTGTCGTTAACCCAGTCGATATCGGTGAGCGTGATGTTCACGATGTCTATGGAGCGCAAGCCGGTACGCAGCGCCAACAGGATGATGGCCTTGTCGCGAAATGACAGTTGGTTACGCTGCAGCAGCACCTTCAGAGCATCATGTTCCTGATCCGAAAGGATCGGTATGATTGGTTTGTTGCGGAGACAGCGTGAAGGAACTGCCAAGAGCAGCTCCTGGGCTTCACAGAAGCGCAGGAACGAGCGCATATTGGAGGCCACAACGTGAATACTGGTAGGACGGTATGTGGACAGCATATGCTGAAAGAATGTCGCCACCATGGCGGTGCTGGCCAACGCCAGAGAACTGCAACCATGGTTCTCCAGGAACAGCAGAAACCTTCGAGTCGTATACGCGCATGACTGTATCGTGTTTTCACTTCTGTTGCAGGATCGAAGATTGTCAATGAAGCTCTCGTACAGTCCCAGGAACTCTTCCGATGCCGGCATCGGATGGACATGGAACGTATACGGCTTCCAGCTTAGTGATTGCGTCTCGGCATACTCACGCAACAGCAATGAAGCCCGTCTGAGATGGTCTCGCCGGCAACGACCGATTGCGTCCGTTCCGTACTTGTCCTCGATATCACTCAGAAAACTCTCGATCAGTCTGTCGGAGAAGAAGCCGGATTCTCTCTGTGCTGCGAACTTCCGGAGTCTGCCATACGCTCTTCGATAATGGGCGAAGGTTGCAGCACCGAGACCGAACTTTGCGATCTCCTGCAGGACGCTCTTGATCAGATCGTCCAACAATAGGCGGTCGTGCATAATGCACCTCCCTGATGGTGTCCAGATAATGATCTGGCACTGTCATCATAGAAGGGCCTTGCCGATCAGCAAATCATTATGCCGAAGTTTACAGAGCTATCTGTTTGCACCGCAACGGATTACCCACAAACTTCGGCATTTGTTTTTCTTCGGGATAATCGACAAAATCCCGAATTCGGGATTTTGTCGATAACGGGATAGAATGTGGATATTCCCTGCGTAAGCCGCCACGGAGAAGTGGAAGTCCGGCGGTTCATCGCCGATCGTACGCCCCACAAACCCTCACGCGCCTGTTTCGCCCCCACACGCGCTATCCCGTGGGTCGGGTGCGCCGCTTCATCCTCGGCCCGTTCTCTTTCTCGGAGTTCCTGCGGGCGCTGAGCCTGCCAAATCTCGCGGAACAGGTGCTGTGCGCCGACCGTGCGATCAGCAGGCAGCGCCACGCGCGGCTGCTGGAACTGTTCGATGCCTTCCTCGCCGTTGGCGGCCTGCCGGCGGTGGTGCACGCATATGCCTCCGGAATGGACCACCAGCTGATGCTCAGGCAGATCGTGGCGGATTACGAGCAGGACTTCATCCGTATCTTCGGTGAGGAGCACAGCGACATCGCGCGTGCCTGCCTGCGCGCCGTTGCCAACTTCGCCGGCAGCGTGTCGAAGAACACCACGGTGGTGCCGTCGCCGAGCAACAGCGTCAACGCGCGCCTAAACCAGATCTTCGCACGACTGGAGAGCTGGCATCTGATCCTGCGTTCCGATCAGAAGGGACCGAACCCCCAGGCCAGCCACGGCTATTTGCCCAAGCGATACCTGTTCGACACCGGCGTCCTGCGCGAACTGCGCGCGTCCGCCGTCCCGGCCATCAGCGCGGTGTACACCCTCTCCGCCGCGGCGCGGACGCCCCTCGGCGCGGTGATCGAGAACCAAACGGCTATCGAGCTGGCGCGTTCGGGCGCCGAGCTGTCCGGCTGGAAGAAAGGCTCATCCGGAACGGAGATAGACTTCATCGTGAAACGCGGCGCAGTCACGACTCCGGTCGAGTGCAAGGCGGCTCTCGCCGTGAACCGCAAGCACATGCGGGGACTGGTCGGCTACCTGCGATTGCACGGACTGAGGAGCGGCCATCTGGTGAGCCTGGCACCGTACCGGACCGACACCCTGGACGACGGCGAAATCGTGAACCTGCCGGCCTATCTCTTGGAGCGCCTGGCGGCTACGCGCCCTCGGGCGTGCTGAACAGAGAACGGAAGAAAGAAACCTCCCGCTGCATGGCCGCCAGGTGGCCGCCGGGCGGGTCCTGGTATTCGCAGTGAATGGACAGCGGGCCGGCGAACGCCAGCCGCCGCAGGGTGGCGCGCACGGAGCTCCAGTCCACCATGCCGGCGCCCGCCTCCACCCACCTGATGGCGGGAGCGCCGTGGGACAGGGACGCCCCCTGCGCGCCGTCGGCCGCGCGCTGCTCGCGTACCAGCAGGGCGTCCTTGAGACCGATGATGGCGAGGTGCTCTGCCACGATCGCCGAGCCGGTGGCGAACTCCTCGCCCTCGATCAGCAGATGGCAGGGGTCCAGATAGGCGCCGATCAGGGTCGGATCGAAGCCGCGCAGCAGGTGGGCGAGCATGCCGGCGTTGAGGCCCAGGTTGCCGCGGGAGTGGGTGTGGTAGCAGACCTTGACCCGGTAGCGGGACGCCAGCTCGCTCCAGCCGGCCAGCGCGGCGCGGGTGCGCTCCACCGCTGCCCAGTAGTCCTCGCGCAGTGGGTCGAAGGCGAAGTAGCCGAGCTTGAGCAGGCGTACGTCGGCGGCGTCCATGGCGACCATGACCGGGTGCGCGGCCGGATGGTCGGGCCACAGCAGGTCGAAGGGCCCGGTGACCATCGGCACCGCCAGGCCTGCGGCCTGCAGGTCGCGGACGGCGGCCACCAGGGTGGTGGCGGCGGTCTCGGGCTGCACCGGGTGGCCGGCGCGCACGCACAGGTCGTAGCCGTCCACGCCCAGGGCATGGCCGCGCTCGATGAGCTGCGGCACGTCGTGGTCGCTCAGGCTCTTGGTGAACAGGACCAGTGGCATCGCCTGACGGTAGCAGCGTTGTGCGCTATGGTGCCAGCCGGCGGCGCACCAGGCAGGGCATGCAGGCATGCGTGCGCGAATTCGTCAAGATGGGCGAAGTAGGTCAATCTCCGGTTCCAGACACGCGAAGCCCGCGCCGGAGCGCGGGCTTCGGAAAGAGGGCAACAATAGGCTGCGTCTCGTAGAAAGAGGTACGTCGGCGCACCGGAACTGTCAACAGCCCGCAGATACAGGCCGGGTTACCCTTCGCGGCGGCGGCGCTGGATCACCACGAAGGTCCCGAGGACCACGGGGAAGGCGACGATCAGCGCTCCCAGGATCAGCACGATCGGCGCCGGCCCCAGGCCGAGCACGGCGTCGATGCGCTCCCGGATCCACTGCAGCAGCGTGGGGTCCGCCGGCTCGGAGTGGTGCAGCAGGATCGGCAGCAGGCGCACCAGCGCTCGCTACGCGGGCTGCGGCGCAGCCACGTAGCGGCTGGAGTAGCGGCGCTCGCGGATCGACAGGCTCACCACGCCGGCTCCCAGCAGCGTCGCGGCTCCGAACAGATAGGCCGCGTCGTAGCTGCCGTGGACATCGAACACCAGCCCGAACAGGTACACCGCCAGGGCGCCGCCGAGCTGGTGGGCGAAGTTGATCAGGCCGGCCAGCGTGCCGAGGTGGCGCACGCCGTAGACGTCGGCCGCCAGCGAGGTGGTCAGCGGCACCGTGGCCAGCCACGAGGCGCCGCCGACGATGGCGAACGCCCACAGCGCGGCTGGCCCCGGCAGGATCACCAGCAGGATGAACGCCACCCCGCGGACCAGGTACACCACGCCGAGCAGTGTCTTGCGCGGCAGCCGGTCGGAGAGCGGCCCCACCAGCAGCACGGCGACCGCGTTGAGGCCGCTGAGCAGGCCGAAGGCGAGGGCCGCGGTGGCGGGGGTGATTCCCTCCGCGGCGGCCCAGCGCACGTAGTGCACGGAGATGGAGGCGGTGGTGACGCCGCACACCCAGTAGGCGGCGGAGAGCTGCCACATCGGTGCCGAGCGGAAGGCGTCCGGCCAGCGCCGCGCCAGCAGTGGTCCGGTCGCGGTGGCGGTCCGGGCGGCGGCGGCGCTCGCGCCGTCATCTCCGTCGGGGTGCAGGCCCAGGTCGGCGGGGTCGTCGCGCAGCACCAGGTACAGCAGCGGCACCCCGAGCAGCAGCACCACGGCGCTGGTGATCAGCCAGGCGCTGCGCCAGTCGGTCCACAGGAACAGGTAGGTCAGGAACGGCACCATCACCAGTCCGCCGATGGAGCCGCCGGAGGTGAGCAGGCTCATGGCGGCACCGCGCTTGCGCCGGAACCAGCGCACCACGACAGCGCCCGGCGGCCCGCCGGCCAGGCCCGCGGCGGCCAGCGACATCAGCACCCCGTACACCACGATCAGCGCAAACACGCTGTTGACCGTGGCCATCAGTACCCCCGAGATACCGAGCAGCAGGGCGGCGGCGGTCACCACCTTGCGGCCGCCCACGCGGTCGATGAGCCAGCCCATCAGCACTTGGCTGGAGCCGTTGATGAACCAGCCGATCGAGGCGGCCACGGAGATGGTGGCGACGCCAACGCCGAACTCGCGCTGCCACGGCTCGACGAAGATGCCGAACCCCTGGCGCAGGCCGATGCTGAGGAACATGGCGAAGAACAGCGAGCCCGCCACGTACCAGCCGTAGAACGGCCCGGATGCCGGAGCCGGCGTTGGCGCCCCGCCCTGACCCGGGCCGCCGGTCACGCCGGCCGTCGCCACAGCAGGGGGTTCTGCGCCTCGTCGTTGAGCAGATCGCCCACCTTCAGCGCCGCGACCTGCTCGTCCGAAAGAATGTTCTGCTTGCCATTGAAGGTGCAGCCGTCGGGCATGTAGCCGGCGGTCATGGCGCGCCGCCAGTTGGGCGTCATGTTGGGACCCGCACCGTGCGCCAGCAGGCCGTTGTGGAAGCCGGCGTCGCCGGGCTCCATCTCGCCCGCCACCGGCATCACGTCGCGGTACTGCGGAAACTGTTCGAAGAACAGTCCCATCTCCTGGGAGATGGCGACGTCGTCCCAGGAGCCGATCTTGTGGCTGCCCGGCAGGTAGTACATGCAGCCGTTCTGCAGCGTTGCCGGATCGAGGGCGATCCAGATGGAGATGGCGTGGCGCGAGGAGTACGACCACTTGGGGTTGTCCGCGTGCCAGGCGGTGGGATTGGCCCACGGCTGCTTCTGCAGGGTCTGGTCGTGCCAGAGGCGAATGGCGTCGATCCCCTCCAGCCGGCACAGCATCCGGCCCAGCTCCGGGGCCAGCATGTACTTCTTGACGGTGTCGTTGATCTTCCACAGGTTGAGGCGCTGCACGAACACCCGGTCATAGTAGGTGTCGCTCTCCTTCCATCTTTCCTGCAGTTCGCCGCCGGCCAGCTTGTAGCGCCCCAACTGCTCGACCGCCGCTTCGATGCCGGCCAGCAGCTCGTCCCGCTCGGTCAGACTCAGAAACCCGCGCTTCACCACGAACCCGTCGCGCTGATAGGAGGCAATCTGCTCGTCAGTCAATTCCGTGTTCATCCATCAACTCCCTTGAATCGGACCGTGTCCGCTCGAGGCTCTCCACGTACAACCGCGGACCGCGCCCTCACGTGGGTAGCTCTCGCCCGGCATTGCCGCCGCCGAGACTGTACCCCCAATCCTCGGCGTGCGTCGCTACGCCTTCAGTTGCCGCAAGAGCAGCGGTGAAATCCGATAGCCGCGCTCGGCCATTCGTTGGACTACTACTTCGGCGCTCTTGATGAGCGATCTCGTCTCGGCCATATGCAGCATACGAGCGGTCCCGATGAAATTGACTCCCTGCCGCATTGCCTCGCGCCGCGCCAGCCGGTCGTCCATGATCAACAGGGCCTTGTCGGTTTCGAGTGCCAGTTGTATCGCCTCGACTTCCCCGCTTCCAAGGCTCAGAGGAAGCGATCGTCGGGTGGCTACTGATACGACCTCCAGCCATCCCTCGTTCGCGGCTCGTTCGATTCGCCGGCTGTCAGCTCCCGGCCGCTCTCGGCACTCATGCCAGACCGCCTCAGGAACATGGAGCCGGGAGAAGAGATCTCGTGGAATGAAGAGCGAGTCGACCTTGGCGAGGGCGATCAGGGGGCCGGCATCGCTTATGACCGTAGCCACGTGGTAACGTCGCCGGTCTCGCTGTCCGTAGTCTCGTCGTGGCGAACGATCTCTATGCCCAGGCTACCCAGATGCTCGACAAACTCGCTCAAGGAAAGCCCGCTGATTTTCGCGGCCTTGCCGAGTGACACGCCGCCGCCGTTGTAAAGACTTGCCGCTAGGGCCGGGCGCATGCCGGCTTCGGTTTCAGTCAACGACTTGTCCAGATGCAGCAGCAGGGCGTCCGGTTCGTTCCCCTTCAGGATCAGGACCGGACCTTCCCTTGCCAGCCGTAGCGCCAGCGATGGGTTCTTCTTCAACTCCCGCACGTTGGTAGTATGCATCGCGCCGCTCCTCCAGGGGTGATCCCGCACAAGTGTAGACCACTTGCCGTAGGAACGAAAGGGCCCCCACCCGACAGGTCTGACAGGTCGCTGCGGCATCTCGACCTGTCGGAGGCGGTTCATGGCTCGGCAGGGAAGGCTGACTGCTGCGTTCCGTGCCGTCCGCCGAAGTCTAGTAAGAGCGTTCTTGCGCAGGAGGTCCCCGTATGATGCCAGCGAACGAGCCCCAACTGGTACCGATCCTTCCGGTGGAGGCATACACCTCCCCGGCCTGGTACCACCGTGAGCAGGAGAGGATCTTCTCACGCACCTGGGCGTGCGCGGGATTCAGCGACGACATCACCGCGCCGGGGGAGTATCTGTCCGTGCAGGCCGGGCTGAACAATCTCTTCGTCGTGATGGGACGGGATGAACGACTGCGCGCCTTTCACAACATCTGTCGACACCGGGGCACGCAGTTGATCCGGCCGGCCGGCAAGACCGCTTCGGCCCTGCGCTGTCCCTATCACGACTGGACCTACAACCTGGAGGGCGAGTTGATCGGGGTGCCCCGGCGCCGCGAGGAGTTTCCCGACATCGACCCCTCGCGCCTGAGCCTGTTTCCGGCCTCGGTCGGCGTCTGGCGCGGGATGCTGTGGGTGCATCCGGAACCGGACGCAGCGCCGGTGAACGAGTGGTTCGGTGCCGTCGAGCCGGACCTCGGTCCGCACCGCGTCGATGAGCTGGTGGAGCGGAAGCAGTTCCGCACCGAACAGATCATCGAGGCCAACTGGAAGGTCGTCGTGGAGAACTTCATCGACGGGTACCATCTCAAGCACCTGCATTCCGGCACGCTGGCGATGTACGACCACGACCGCATCGAGTCGCGGTGGCACGGACCGCACTTCACGTTCTGGGAGCCGCTGTCTGCCGATTACGCAAAGGATCCTGCGCGACAGTCGTCGCTGCCACTCATCGACCACATTCCGCGGGAGCGGCTCGGAGCGTGGGTGCCGATGTTGTTTCCCGGCATCGGGTTGGCGGAGACGGAGAGCACCTGGTCTCTGTTTCACGTCACGCCGCTGGCGCCCGAACGAACGCGGGTCGTGACGCGCACCAAGGTAGCGGATGTCTCCTCATGGGAGTTCGCGGCCCAGATGTTGACCTCAGGCTGGCTCTGGTCCAGGCCGCGCGGCAAGTTCGAGGGGGATCCCGCCGAGGATCCGCTGGCGTCAGGTGACTTCATGGCCGAGGACAAGTACGCCTGCGAACAGCAGCAGAAGTCCCTGCGTTCGCCATATTTTCGGCCCGGACCGTCGTCATTGCACGGCGAGGCACCGGTGCGGAGGCACCAGCAGATCGTCCAGGAATGGCTGACCTGACAAAGTCCATGGCCACCAGACACCGCTTCCTTGAGCCTGCTACACGGTGATGACTGGGGAGAGAGCGCCGCTGAACTGGGCGATTCGCGAGCAGTGGCTGGAACTGCGTGAGGAGTTGCTGTTCGCGGGGGCGCTCGATGACATTCCCGCCAGATGCGAGCGGGCGCGGAGCCGGCTGGCCACGGAGTGGCAGGCGGCGGGGGCGGAGCGGCGCGCTCAGATCGCGGAGCTGCTGGGCGAGCTGACCATCGACATGCGCTCCTACCTGCCGCGCTGGCACCTGCCGGCGGCGCCGGCCCTGCGTGCCGCCGGCAGGGCCGCCTTCGAAGAGCAGGCGCGCGCAAACGAGGAGCTGTGCCGCAATTGGAGCGATGCCGCTGCCTACCGGATAGCGCGCGAGTCGGACGCGGTGCAGCGAAGCGGCATGCGCCGCGTCACCGAGCTGACCGACGCCGGCGCGCTGGCGAACCGGTTCGGCAACGACTCTCCGCACGGGGTCACCGACGCGCTCCGGCGCGGCGCCATCCTGGTGACCACCAACCCGGTCATGGCCAACAACGCGCGTCGGGTAGAGGCGGCGCATTGGGATCCCGTGCGGGAGCGCCTGCGGCGCGATGGCGAGGCGCGGGACCGTGCGCAGCGGGTGGCGCGGTTCACGTGCGAGCTGGTGCTGAACGTGGCCCGCGAGCTGAGGCCCATATATCGGTCCAGCGGGCGGCGTTACGGCCACGTCACCTACCAGGTGAACCCGCACCGTTCGGACGCGGCGGACGAGATGGTCGTGGAGGCCGAGCAGGTGTGGGCCTGGGCGGCGGAGCGTCTCTGTGGCGATCCCAACGTCATGTTCAAGGTCCCGGGCACCGAGGCCGGGCTTGCCGCCGCTGGGCGCCTCGCAGAGCAGGGGATTCCGCTCACCATTACCGCGAGCTGTTCGGTGGCTCAGCACCTGGCCTTCGGTCGCGTGCTGGAGCAGGGGAGTGCGCACTGCCTGCTGGTGCAGATGAACGGCCGCCTGGACGAGCCGGTGGCCGAGGATCTCGCGGCGCACGGCATCGCGGACGCCGACGCGGTATCCCGCTGGGCCAGCACCGCCATCGTCCGCCGCTCCTACCGGTTGCTGCACGACGCCCACCGGTGGCGCAACTCCCATCTGCTGGTGGCGTCGCTGCGCGGGCCTTGGCACATCGACGACGCGCTGGCGGCAGGGCCGGAGCCGATCTTCATCACCGCCTTCCCTGACAAGGCTGCGGAGTATGATTCCACGCCGCGGCAGCCGATGCCGGTCGCACACCAGGAAGTGCCGGGACCGATCCTCGACCTGCTCGCGCGCAGCCAACGGTTTGTCCGCGCCTACGAGCCGGACGGCATGACCGCGTCGGGATTCCGCGACCATCTCACCGTCGCGCGCACACTGGAGGCGTTTCGCGAAGCATACGACGAACTGGCGGCGTACCTCGCGTAGCGGGGACGCGGCCGCGCCCCACGCCGGACGCCAGCCCGGAGCCCGTTTCCGCGCAAGAGGACGCGATTCGGTGCCGCGATGGATGAAGCAGATGAAGCAATGGTAAAGGTACTCGTCACGGCTCGCTCGTGTGCGTGGCGCAAGGGAGGAACGCAGCTCGCTCGGCGCCGAGTGCTATCGTTGTAAGGAGCAGGGTGCCGGCGTAGACGGCGAAACCGGCCCCGAGTGCCGGCGTCTGCGGGGTTCGAACAGTGGACAGCCCGATGAAGATGGATGTGCAACAACAAGTCTCGTGTGCAGGCGTGGGGAGCCCAGCACCATTGCAGGAACGGGAAGAGGCTCGGGTGCAAGCGGCGCGAGAGGCATTCCGGCAGTTTCACGCCCAGTGTTTCTGGTATCTGCGGGCTGACCTGGAGATTACATCTGCGGAGGTGCCCATGATCGCCGATGGGTTGCGCAGGAATGGCGGCCGTGCCGGGTTTCGACTTGCCGCCAGGCTGTGCCGTTAGAGTACTTATCGCGCCAATATGTCCAGACAGGATTTCAGGCGTGGGTCATGATCCGCATATTGTTGCAGCCATTCCGTGATTGTTTTTCCATCGCCAAGTTGCGCTTGTAGATCCGCGCCATGGTCAATCAGAAAACGCGTCGTCGCCACGTGGCCATGACCGGCGGCACAGTACAGGGGAAAGTGGCCGTGATCCGCAATTGCGTTGACGTCGGCTCCACTGCTGACCAGCCGCGTTACGATTTCCAGGTCACCATTCCGGGTGGCATGGTGTAGTGCTGTATCGCCACGGGCATAGCGTTCCTCAACAAGAGCCGGGTGATCGCGCAGCATGGCGGTGACGCGACGTACATTGGCCAGGAATACAGCGTTTATGAACTGGCGAGCCAGCTCGCTTGATGGTTCGGCATGCGCGTCCAATGCACCGTAGGCAACGAGCAACGATACGACTGCCTTGTTGTCGGGAACTTCCCCGGCATAGTGCATCACGTATCCATCATGCGCGGCCAAATCCGCGCCGCTGTCAATCAGAAACTTGACGACACTGTAGTGACGCCACAAGCCCGCATGAAAGATCGGACGCCACTCGTGGCAGTCATCCTGGTTGACTCGCCACGGTTCCTGTTCGACGATTCTCTTTACTGCGTCGAGGTCGCCGTTCGCGGCCGCATCGTGAATCGAGCCGGGTTCCACCACGGGCTGCTAAGCGGTGAGGTACTTTCCCGGAATGCGGGTGCCTTCGTACTCGGCGTCGGGGTCGCGCTCGGCGATGACGCGGGGGATATCGCCGTCCCAAGAGTCGGGCACCGTGAGCGGCGGGCGCCGGTGCCACAGCAACAGCAGGTCGCGCGGCTCGTCGGTCTGGTTCTTGTAGGCGGCGTGCAGGACGCGCGCATCGGCGAGCACCAGGTCGCGCGGCCCCACCTCCACGTTCACCTGGTCCGGGTGGTCGCTGAACATGATGGGATGGTCCTCTTCGATGAAGCGGGCCCCCTGTTCGTGTGCGGTCACCAGTTCGTCGTGCAGCGGGATGCGCTTGAGATGGGTGCCCGGGATGATCTTCAGGCACCCGTTCTCGATGCTGGTGCCCTCCAGGTAGTAGGAGACGAACATGATCTGCGGCCACGGCGTGCAGCTCAGCGGGTCGTTCCACTGCATCCAGTCCTGGTGCCAGTAGAGCGCCGGACCGCGGGCCGGCTTGGTGAGGACGAGCAGGCCCTCCCCGGCGGCGAAGTCGCCGAATCCCAGCGCCTCGAGCGCCCGGCGCGCGGGCTGCCACTCCGCGAGCCGGCGCATGATCGGGTTGTCGGCGTACTTGATGCCGAGGTGGGTACCCTGGTACTTGGTGTCGGGGTGATGCGCCTCGGTGGCGTTGAGGCGGGCGGTCTCTTCCTTCAGTTCGGCGACGAACGCATCGGTCAGCACGTCGGGAACCACGCAGAATCCATCGCGGAGCATCTGCTCCCGCGTCTGGCGTGCAACTTCAGGGGTCATGCAACGATGATAGGCACGTTCTCTGCCGCTGTCGACCGCTCCCCCGGCTCCCGGCCGCGCGCGCAACGCGTTTGTCACCGTGGCGTCACCCCGCCATACTGTCGCCCCGGCAGCAGCGCCGCGAGGGAGGAAGCACGGTGAAGGTACTCGTCACGGGAGTTGCCGGTCAGGTGGGATGCCGGCTGGCGCGCCAGTTGCTGGCGCGCAACCACGAGGTGCGGGGGGCGCTGCTGGCGGACGATCCGCTTGGCGACCGGGTGGCGGGACTGGACCTGGAGCTGGCCCCCGGCGACCTGACCGATGCGGCGTACGTGACGCGCCTGGTAGCGGGCGTCGATGCGGTGATCCACACGGCGAACCTGGTCGGCCCCTACTTCGAGCTCAACACGGCGATCAACCTGCAGGTGTCGCGTGCCTGCGGCGCCCGCGCCGACCGGCTCGAACGCTACGTGTACCTGAGTTCATCGGGCGTGTTCCCCAACAATGGCGAGACCATCCGCTGCGCCTATCACCCGGTGGACGAGTTGCACCCCAAGCGTCCGGACAACGAGTATTCGCTGTCGAAGTACGTCGGCGAGCTGATGGCCGAACGGGTGGGCCGGGAAACGGGGTTGCGCTACACCATCGTGCGCCCCTCCCACGTCCTTTCCGACACCAAGATCCTGGGTCAGTTCAGCGTCGCATCGGTGGTGGGCAAGCTGCAGACCAGCCAGGCCATTCCCGGCACCGAGCTGTACATGGCCGACGGCACGGAGCTCTGGCACGACATCGAGGCGGCTGCCAGCGGCCCCGACCAGCCGTGCAGCATCACCGACGGGGAGGGACGGCCGTGGCTGTATCAGCCGCAGGATGCCCGCGACATAGCCCACTGCGCGGTCTGCGCCCTCGAATCCGGCGCCGCGCTCGGGGAGTCGTTCAACGCCGGCGCCCCGGCCCCGTTCCCCTTCCCCGCGGGCGCCCGGCTGATCGCCGAACATCGCGGCGTGGAGCCGCTGGAGGTCAGAGTCCCCTTCCAATACCAGTACGATCACTGCATCACCAAGGCGAAGGGCCTGATCGGCTACCGGCCGCGCGGCGACCTCGAGACCATGGTGGCGTCCGCCTTCGCCTGCGAGGCGGGGGCGACCGACTACACCTGGGATGGCGAATAGCGGACCCGCTGGATGTATGCCGGGGCCGCAGAGATCGACATAACCCCACCGGTCGGCACCTGGATCGTCGGCAACACCACGCGCAACACGGGCGTGCACGATCCGCTCCATGCCCGTGCCCTGGTGCTTGCGGATTCCCCTGCTCGGGATGCGAACCGGGTAGCGATCGTCACCATGGACATTACAGGGTTGTCCTGGGACCTGGGGGATGCGCTGCGAGCCGCGATCACGGGTGCCACGGGTATCGGGACGGTGCTGATCAACTTCAGCCATACCCACAACGCACCGATGCTGTTTTTCGGCGAGCCGGACACCGATCACGCGCTGGAGCGGGAGCTAGGCGCCTGGCTGGAAGGGCTTGAGCAAGGTTTGCCGGAGCTGGTTGCGGAGGCGAACGGCTCGCTGGCGCCGGTCATCCTGAGGACCGGCCGGGCACCGGCGCAGGTGGGATTCAACAGACGGCTCATGAGCGACGGGCAAGTCCGGATGGAGGTCAATCGGGACGGTCCCGTAGTGCCATGGGTCGATGTGCTGCAGGTTTGCGAGTTGTCCGGAGCCCCGCGGGCGATTCTGTTCGCGCACGCGGCTCACCCCGTAATCGTACACTGGGCCAGTACCCTCATCTCCGCCGATTACCCCGGTTACGCGTGTCACCAGGTCAAGGAGAACCTGGGGAGTTCGGTGGTGCCGCTGTTTGCTCAGGGATGTAGTGCCGACATCAACGGTTTCCCCCTGAGAGCCGGTTTCGAGGCTGCCGAGAGCGCCGGTATCGGGCTCTGGCGGGCGGTAAAGCAGGCGTTGGAGAACAGCAGGGAACTGGTCGCCGACAGCTTCCACGTGCAGTCCACGCGGATCCAGCTCCCCGGCCAGGACTGGCCCTCCGAAGAAACATGCGACGGCATGATCGGCCAGATCGAAGAAGAGCTCGGCCGGGGACGGCAGGTGTGGCTGGATGAACGCTCGGCTCAGTTTCGGATCCGCTGCCTGGACCAGGTGAAGGAGCTTGCTCGCAGGGGCCGACCCGCGCAGCTCCGATTCGAAACAGTGGCGCTGGCGTTCGGTTCGGAGTTCTGCCTCGTGGCGATGCCGCACGAGGTGTTCTGCGAGTACGCCCTGTGGATCGACCGGACCTCCCCGTTCGACCACACGATGGTGCTCGGATACACGAACGGGTGCGAGGCCTACGTGCCTACGGACCGTGACCTGGCGCTGGGTCCGACCGGGGGATACGAGGCGGCCGCGTTTCCCGACTGGAAAACTGCGAACCTGCAGTATCCGATCCGTACGCCGCTCGCACGAGGGATCGAAGGACAGATCAAGCACGCGCTCCGGTCGATGGGCGTGGCTCGCTGACAAGGAGGGGAGTCGTGAAGATCACCAATGTCGAGTGCTTCGTGCTGCTGGTGCCGGATGTAGAGGCCGACGCCTGCAGCAGCGCGCAGGACAACGCCGTGGTGCGGATCACCACCGACGCGGGCACTGTCGGCATCGGCGAGACCGACACCAATCCGTGGGCGGTGAAGGCGTTGATCGACGCGCCGAGCACCCACTGCATGGGCCTGGGCTTCAAGGACATGCTGCTCGGCGAGGACCCGCGGCGGCCGGAGGAGCTGTGGGAGAGGCTGTACACCGGCTCCGCGATGTACGGGCGGCGCGGACTCGGGGTGTGCGCGATCGGTGCCATCGACATGGCGCTGTGGGACATCTGCGGCAAGGCCCTGGGCGAGCCGGTGTGGCGCCTGCTCGGAGGAGCCAGGCAGGCGCAGTTGCGGCCGTACGCGAGCCTGCTCCCCGACGGCGCCACGCTGGAGGATTACACCCGCAGCCTGGTGGACAAGGCGCTGCAGGCGGTCGAGTACGGGTTCCGCGCGGTGAAGGCGGAGGTGTGCCTGAAAGGGCCGTACTCCCACATGGGGCTGCAGGAGAGCGACGACACCATCGTCGACGTGGTGCGGCAGGTGCGCACGGCGATCGGGCCCGACATCACCCTGCTGGTGGACGTGGCCTACGCCTGGACCCACTACAAGGAAGCGCTGCGCGTGATCCGGCAGCTCGAGCCGCTCGACCTCTACTTCATGGAGACGCCGCTGCGCTCCGACGACGTGGAGGGGTACGCGGCGCTGGCGCGGGCGGCGACCGACATGCGCATCGCCGCCGGCGAGTGGCTCAGCACCCGCTTCGAGTTCTTCGAGCTGATCGACCGCGGCGGCATCGACGTCGCCCAGCCCGACGTCGGCCGCGTCGGGGGCCTGACCGAGGCGCGCCGCGTGGTCGACTACGCCCATCACCGGGGCCGGTCGATAGTCCCGCATTGCTGGAAGACCGGCATTGGGATCGCCGCGTCCGCGCACCTGTGCGCCATCGCCGCCAACGCACCGTTCTTCGAGTTTCTGCCGGCGGAGCTGGCGGAGTCGAAGCTGCGCCGGGAACTGGTCGACGACACCATCGAGCTCGCCGACGGCACGATCGCGCTGCCGGAGCGCCCCGGGCTGGGCGTGGAGCTCAACGAAGACGCGCTGCGAAAGTATCAGGTCTAGTTCGATCTCATATCCAGCAGACGAACCATGTGCACCGGATTCATGGTCTCTGCGCCACGGAGTGGCCTTGCGTACTGAGCGCTCGCCGGACTCCGCTCAGAGTTTGCCGTACAGCACGGGACAGTACCTCGGGTCGTCCAGGTACTGCATCGTTACGTACGGGTTGGGATAGTCCACGACCGGTGTGGCCACTTCGGTGCGCATGTGAATTGCCACACTCACGCGCTCGGCGGTGGAAACATTCGGGCCGCTGCCGTGGTAAGTCAGGGAGTGGTGGATACTGAGCCCGCCTGCGGGGAGCACCGCGGACACCTCTTCCCATTGGTATCCGTCGGGCACCGGAATGTTGTCTCGCAGCGCGTCGTTATCGTGGGAGAAAAAATCTCCGGAGTCCAGGAACCCCCACTGGTGAGAACCGCGAACGAAGCGTACCGGGCCCGCCTCCTCCGGCACCGGGGACAGGGCCACCCAGGCCGTGAAGAGGGCATCCACTTCGTGCCAATACTGCCAATACTGACGATCCTGGTGCCACCCGACGTTGGCCGCGTCGCCATCGGTCGGCGGCTTGATCAGGAGCTGGGTTCCGAACACCTGCACCATGCTCGCACCCACCGTGGCGGCAGCGAGCTCACCGATCTCGCGACACGTAACGAGCCGGTAGATGTCCCGGTCGGCAATGTGCGCGTCGTCGATCTTGCACAGCTCCCCTGCTCCGCAGCCACGAACTGAAGTGGGCGCAACGTCGGTGTTGTACCTGCCCGCCCGAACCGCCGTAGCTGCGTCGAACGCGGCATCGACGAGGCCGGCAGGAACGACCTGCCGGTCGACCACCGCGATACCATCGTCGTGGTAGCGCCGATATGTGCCCGTTCCCACCATGTCCCGAGAATAGAACCTGTTTACCGGCGCGGCAAGCCGGCGAGTGTGTCTCGTGTCTTGCATGGCAATGGTGGGCCGATGACGCCGCGTCAACCCGTGGACTCCGCCTGGCGCCAGAGTTCCGACAGGATCCGCAGACAGGTGTGCTTGACCTTATGCTCGCAGCTTGGCTGAAGGCGTGGGACGCCATACAGTCGCTGGGCGCCGAACGCTTCGTAGCCCTCCAGGTAGCAGGCGTCCGCGGTCGGAACGTAGCTCTCGCAGCCGTTGGAATAGCCAAACACCATGGTGTGCGGAAAGGGTGACTCCTGCTGCAGGAAGAGCTGGTACTCGACAAACGCCTCGTGGGAGAGCCCGACCAGCGCCAGGTCCCGGCCCAGTGCAAAGGCCTGCACCTGAAACGGCAGTCCGGCCGGAGACTGCGCGTCGCGCGCGTATCCCAGCATCTTCCTTGCCCAGGCCAGAGCGTTCCTCTGCTGGTCCAGGACTCGGTCGTCGGCACCTCCCGCTTGCAACGTCGAGTACGACTCCTGCAGACGTTGAATGATGGCACCGCACACGTCGGCGCTCATCAGCTCGAAGTCGAGGTGAATCGTCTCGCTGGCGATTCGAATGGTCCCGCCAGCTATCGCGGGCGCCTGGGAGGCTGCGGCGACGGCCGCCTGTCCCAGCATCGTCCCCGCCCGTTCCGCCTCGGCAAAGCCGCCGCGCAGTGGCTCCACGTTGATGTCGGCGGCACAACCCTGGGCGAACAGCGGGATGACGCCGGCGCCCATGGCGTTGCGGATGGTGAGCGCGGCGGCACCCGGGTAGTCGGCGGTAAACTCGGTGGCCGTGCTGTGGACGGTGACCGGGTGCGCGGCGTGGCTGAAGAGAAGAGCCAGTGGCGTGTCCG
Organism: Spirochaetia bacterium; assembly: GCA_965203905.1. GTDB lineage: Bacteria > Spirochaetota > Spirochaetia > SZUA-6 > Bin103 > Bin103. The sequence goes on from CBDBDQ010000005.1 coordinate 2,730,349, forward strand.
CGGACCGATCCACGCGCAGGACGTCGACCCAGGGGGCAACCGGCCCCGCCGGGTTGGGCGCCATTGTGGTTCCGGTCAAGGTGGAGAGACGGCGGTTGAGGCCGACCTGGACGTCCGCGCGCCCGGCCGCCAGACCTACCGGCTCCATCGCGGTCTGAGCCCGGGCAACGGTGTCGGCAATGCGCCCCACGAGTTGCGCTTCCCAATCCCGATCCCGGCGCGGCTGAACGGTCACGTCGTAGGGGATCGTGAGCGGTGCGCTGTGGTTGTGGCTGGCGGTGAGCATCAACCGTTCCCGCGCCAGACCGGTCTGCTGTTCGACGGCGCTGCGGACTCGCTCCAGGAGGTCGGCGTCCAGGCCGAGAAGATCCATGGTGACGACACAGATGGTGGTGCGGTCGTCACCGAGCGAGATCGCGCGCACGTAAAGATCATCGTGCACAGCGGTCGAGGGCACGCCGCGCGGCTCGATCATTTCCACCCCGATCGGTGGCGTGATCACCGCCTCCGCTACGTTAGCCGCGATGGCCACGGGCTGCTCGTGCTGCGGCGTCGCCGCTGTCGCTGTCTTCCACACCCCGAAGTATGACCCGTCCCGCGAGCCTGTGGAATAGGACGACTCCCGCGCACGACCCGCGCACGCCGGGCGGGCGCAGCACGGGGGTCGGAGGTTGACAACTCACGGTCCACCACGTAGCGTACTCTCCGGGTTTACCGGCAAAGGATGGGCGCGGACGCCGGCGGCGGCGTATCACAGGGATTCGGCACCGGGAGGACAGGTGGCGTAGGATGAGAAGAGGCGGTTATCACCGCGGAGTCCGCTGTGACACGCGATCACGCGGGCCTGTCCGAAAGTTGTTCCCGGTGCTCATGATCGCCGGTGCCACGCAGCGACCGTGCCCACTGGTACGGAATCGACGGCTGGCGCCTGCCGACCGTCTCGCATCGCGGTGACCCCCAGCCACACCTCCCTTGAACTATCTCCCAGGCGATTCAAGCCACGGGCACCGCCGCACACCGGCACCAACGGAAAATCGAGATCGCTGACCGTATACGTGCTTCTGAGGAGGGAGTTATGGTACGAGGAATCGGGCTATTCCTGGTAGTGTCGTGCATCGCTGGCGCGCCACTATTCGCGACCGGAGAGCAGGAAGGGGCGGGTCATCGGACGCTTGAACTGGTCAGGTGGCACGGTCCCCAGGAGTCCGTCCACGGCATCGAGGTGGCTTGGGCCAAGGAGTTCCCCGACTCCACCCTGCAGATATCCCTGGGGAGTCCAATCGATCAATACATCGAGGCTCGTCTGGCCCAGAACAACCTGCCCGACATGTGGTACACGAGCCCCTTCGAGTGGACCCAGAACTACGCCCGCAGGGGCATGACCCGGGATCTGGAGGGGTTGCCGTTCGTCGACAAGCTCATTCCGGCAACTCCGCGCGCCGGCCTGACTTACGACGGAAAGATCTACGCATATCCTGCCGCGGGTGGGTTCATGGGTGCGTTCTACAACAAGGACGTGTTTGCCGATGCCGGCATCGCCGAGGAGCGCAAGACGATCAGTGACCTGAAGTCAATGATCGGAAAATTCGAAGCTCTCGGAGTAGTGCCGTGGTCGACGCCCTACAAGGATATCTGGCCCATGGTGCAGGGGTTTCAACAGATGATGGCCAATGCCGTGGGGCAGGACGAGTTCTGGAACTGGGTCGGCGCCATGAACGAAGGCGAGCAGACCTACGACGTGCCCAAATTCAGGCAGATGATGGAAGTCTGGGACCTTATGAAGGAGCACGGCACGCCTAATGCAATGGATGTCACGTACACCAAGCAGATCGCCAATATTGCAGAGGGAAAGGCCGCCATCTATCTCAACAATGAGTCTTCCATCGGCGAAGTCATCAGTATGAAGGACGATTCCAACATAGGTGCAATGGGGGAACCGGTCAGTGATGATCCGAACGATTCACTGGTCGGATTCTCGGTATCCATCGCGATCGTGGTCGCCAAGGATACCAAGAACTGGGACCTCGTGCAACAGTTTTTCGAGTGGTGTATAGACTCCCAGTACTGGCAGGATGGCAAGGCCAACTATCATTCCGAGATGGCCGACATGTGGGGGATATATCCACTCGTTCCTTACGACGGACCGGGTCAGGACCTGGGCGGCGCGCTGGAGGATCTCCTGTACTATCGGGATCAAGGCTGGATCACGCCCTGGATGCGGAACCATGAGCCGCCGGGGTCTTACGTAGAGATGGCAAATGCGCTGCAGGGGTATTATCTGGGTGAGCTGGACGTCGACGAGTTCATCAGCAAGTTGGATGAGAATTGGCACTCGCTGGCGGCCAAGGCGAAAGCGGCGAAGGCGGCGGCTCAATAGAAGGAATCTCCGGTACTGACAGGGAACAGGCATTGGAACTGGTAAGCGAGCGAACCGTCGCCAAGGTACGGCGCCAGAGGCAGCGAGCGGAGTTGCTCGTGTTCCTTGCGTTTGTCGGTCCAGTGCTTGTTCTCTACACCTTCTTCTTGATCAACCCGTTGCTCAGGGCAATCTACTACTCGCTCTTCGACTGGAATCTGCACTACGGCAATTACAACTTCTTTGGATTCAACAATTACCTCAACCTGCTCCACGACGAGGTCTTCATCAAGACCCTGAAGTTCAATTTCCTGTTCGCTCTGCTGACGGTGTTCTTTCCCAATATCATCGCTCTACTGCTCGCTGTCGGAATCGAGTCCGGGATGCGCAAGGGCAAGAATCTTGCCAGGACCCTGTTCTTCATGCCCAACGTCATGGCGCCACTGCTCATCGCCTTTACCTGGCTGTTCATTTTCACCGAGGTGTTTCCGCAACTGTTCGAGATCCTCGGCCTGAAACAGTTGGCGGGCATGTCGTGGTTCGGAACTTTCCCGGCGGCATTGTCGGCGATGACCATAGTCGTGGTGTGGAGTGGCACCGGATTCCTGCTGATCCTCTACATTGCGGCGCTGCAGACGGTGCCCGAGGAGTTGTACGAGAGTGCCGACATGGACGGCGCATCGTGGCTGCGCAAGCTCGCATCGATAACCGTTCCGCTGGTGGTGCCGACCATAACCATCTGCCTGTTCGTGAGCATTACCGCGGCGTTCAGGACGTTCGAGCTTTCCTTCGGCATGACCAGGGGCAGCCCGATGCGCAGCACGGAGACGTTGTCCTACAACACATTCGTCGAGGCGTTCACCTTTTCCAACTACGGCGCGGCCTGTGCCAAGGGCGTGGTGCTCATGATAATCACGGCCGTGGTCGGCTTCTTCCAGGTCCGGATGACCAGCAAGCGGGAGGTTGCCTTGTGACCGTCCGCCGGAACAGCAGTGTCGCCGTGGTCACGCTGATAATTCTTGTGGTTGCCGCCGGCTATGTGTTTCCATTTTATCTGATTTCCATGAATTCCTTCAAGGGATACCTTGAAGTCATCACTTCGTTCTTGAAGCTGCCCCAGGATCCGAGCTTCGAGAACTTCGCACGAGCGTGGGTGCTCATGAAGCTGCCGCGGCCGTTCCTCAACACGCTGATACTCTGTGCCCTGTCCATCGGCGGATCGGTGTTGCTGAGCGCCATGGGTGGCTACAAGCTGGAGCGCACCGGGGACAAGAAGTCGCGGGCACTATACTACTACTTCATTTTTTCGCTGGTGATTCCGTTCTTCGTCATCATGATTCCGGTGATGAGACTGGCGGCTCAAATGCGCATCACCAACAGTCTGCTGGGCCTGTCACTACTGTATATCGCGTTCACCTGTCCGTTTGCGGTGTTCATGATCTACGGCTTCACCAAGACCATTCCGCGGGAAACCGAGGATGCCGCGATCATCGACGGCTGTGGGCCGTTCATGCTGTTCTTCAGGATTGCGCTGCCGCTGCTGCAGCCGGCGGTGATGACGCTGGTAGTGCTGTACATGCTCTGGATCTGGAACGACTTCGCGCTACCCTATCTTCTGATAGCCGACAAGCGACTGCATACCGTGACGGTCGCGGCCTATTACTTCGCGGGCACTCAGATGATCGAGTGGGATCTCATCATCGCCGGCATGACGTTGATCACGGCCCCGATCATCATCTTCTACTTCTTCGCTCAGAAGTATATCCAGCGCGGTATCGCGACCAGCGGATTGAAGTCGTAAGGCGTGAGGAGCACGACGGTCGCGCAGTTCACCTATCCCAGGCTGCAGGGACTGAAGGCCGCCTACGACGAAGAGGGGTACGCGATCGTCAGGCGCGTGCTCGACGCGGACCTGCTGAGCGAGGCCAATCGACACATCGACTGGCTCATCGACAAGCACCCCGAACTGGAGACCGAAAGACTGGGACATTGGCTGGTGGCGGATGATCCGTTCTGGCTGCGGCTGATCAGCGACGACCGCCTGCTGGACATCGCCGAGCAACTCATCGGTCCCAACATAGCCCTGTTTGCCGCCGACTATATCGTCAAACGGCCCGGGACCGGTGGCAAGTTCGCCTGGCACCAGGACGGCGGTTACTGGCCGCTGGAGCCGATGGAAGTTGCTACGCTGTGGATCGCCTACAGTGCGTCGAATCGCGTCAATGGCTGCCTCCGCATCATACCGGGCACCCAGCACCTGCCGCTGCAGGAACGAGCCCAGGTTGCAGAGGAACCCGGAGAGTTGCTGCCCGGCATGGACCAGACCCTGGCGGATGAGTCGAAGGCCGTGGACATCGAGTTGGGTCCCGGCGACGTGTCGTTGCACCATCCCCATATCATCCACGGCTCGAATGCGAATACCAGCGACCGGTGGCGTCGCGGCGGCACCTTTCTCTACATCCCCACTACGACCCGCATTCGCAGCGAGAAGTTCGCCAGTTTCCTGTTGCGTGGGGAGGCCGTGGCGGGGATCAACAGCTACCACGAGTTTCCCAGGTATCGGGAAGGGGAGCACTTCCGCTTCCGGGAGCGTGAAGCATGGCGGTGAGGGGTGGAGGGGAACGAGCGAAGATTGTTGACGAGGTTGCGGTACGGGAGCGTTACCGCCGAGATGGATTCTACCTCTGCCCGGAGCCGGTGATCCCCGGCGACGTGGTAGAGCAGGCGGTGGCGGGAATGGACGCGGTGCGGGCGGGCGAGTACGACACCGGCAGGCCGCCGCGGCCGTCGTCCTGGAACCCTGGCGACGACCCCAACCTGCTGTGCAAGATCGAGATGCCTCAGATCGCCAGCCACGCCATCATGCAGCTCGTGTCACACCCTGCGTTGGGCGCGAAGGCGGCGGAGATCACAGCTGCCAGAGCGGTCCAGGTGTGGTGGGTGCAGTTGCTGTACAAGCCGCCGAGCGCGGCCGGCCGGCAGCGGGGCACCAACGTCGGCTGGCACCAGGACTACAACTACTGGCGCTCCTGGGAAGAGGGAAGCGAGCTGTTCACGGCCTGGGTTGCGCTCAGCGACGTGACGGCCGCATCGGGCCCGATGCAGTTCGTGGTCGGCTCGCACGAGTGGGGCCTGTCGACCAAGAGCGACTTCTACTCGCAGGAATACGAAGCCAAGCGGAAAGTGATCCAGCGTACCCACGGCCGGGAGTGGGTGGAGGTGCCGGCCATCCTGCCGCCGGGCGGCGCCAGCTTCCACCAGAAACTGACTTTCCACGGCAGCGGCCCCAATGTGTCAGTGCAGCCGCGGCGGGCATTCGCGGTCCACCTGCGCACCGAGAATTCGCGGCCCAAGGACGACGCCAGGAGCGGATTGACCTCGTTCATCGATGACCCCGGCTACTGCCCGGTCATCTTCGGCGATGCAGGCCTGCTGACGCGTTAACGTTAACCCGCGAGAGGTACCGGCGCCCCGCTCTCGAGGCTGCGATAGATCGCCGCCACCAGCTCCACGGCCTTCTTCGACTCAGGGCCGTTGGTCAGGGGGACGGCGCCGGTACGCAGGCAGTCGATGAAGTGCCCCCACATCGCCACCCATTCCCCCGGGTTGTCCACCTTGAGTTCCCGCGTATGCGGCAGTGCCGGGTCGTCGGACGGAGAGGCGAGGATCAGCGTCTCGTAATCCATCACGTACAGGCTGCCACGCTTGCCGAACAGCGACAGGCCCTCGTTGTGGCGGATGCGCGCCGGCGGCGACCGGAACGCCGCCCAGTTGCAGAAGAACTCGGCGATCTCGCCGCCGGTGAACTTGAAGACCGCCGTGCACACCACCTCCGACTCCAGCCGGGCCGGGTCGGTCGCCGAGTAGGCGAACACTTCGGCCGGTGTTCCGAGGTACCAGGACAGCAGATCGAGCTGATGGATGCCGGTATCCATGACGCAGCCGCCACCGATCAGCTCGCGCGAGCGGCGCCAGCCGCCGGGAGGATTGACGTAGTTGGAGTAGTGGTCGACGTGCAGCGCGATCACCTCGCCGAGCACGCCTTCGTCGAGCAGCCGCCTGGCCTCGCGGAACACCGGCGAGTAGCGGTCGGAGTGGGCGATCATCAGTATCACGCCCGCCTGTCGCGCCGCCGCGATCACCTCGTCCGCCTCGGCGGGGGTGCGCGCGATCGGCTTCTCCAGCAGGATGTGCTTGCCTGCCGCCGCCGCCTGCCGGCACCCCTCCAGGTGCAGGTGGTTGGGCAGCGCCAGCAGCACGGCGTCGATGGCCGGGTCTGCCAGCAGCGCGCCGGCGTCGCGGTAGGCGTCCGCGCGCTGCAGCGCGGGATCGGCCGCGCGGCCGCGTTCCAGTGCGCCGGGATCGGGGTCGCAGATCGCCCGGATCGCAACCTGGTCGGCGTGGGCGCGGAGTGCCGCCACGTGCCGGTTGCGGGCGATGCTGCCCATGCCGATCATGCCTACCTGGATCTTCTCCTTGCTCATGGGTCGTGCCATCTACCGGACGCCGGCAGCGGACTCATCCCCGTCCGCCACGCCGCGCACCGCGAACCCGACGGCGTGGGCGGCCGTCCCCAACTGCCCGTCGTGAGTAAGAGACCGTCATCGCCGTCTGCGGTCGGCCAGCAGCACGGCTACCCCTGGAATCGACCTGCCGGATGGCAAGCGGTCGAGCCGGGCAAGCGCCTCGGGCGGGTCGGTCGGCTCGTCGATGAGCACTGCGCGGCGGTCACCCGAGCGCGCCGGCATGTCAGTGTGCGCCGGCACGGTCGAGCACTTCCCTCGTGCTGGCGTACACGACGCCGAGCGCCTGCTCCAGAGGCATCGCCTTCAGCCGCGTGGCGGCGGGCTCGAACGGCTCCACCCACACCGGGCCGGCGTAGCCCAGCTCATGCAGGACGCGAATCGCCGCCACGCTGTCGATGACGCCGGTAGCCAGCGGCAACTCACGCTCCAGGTCCTCCTGCTGGTCGCGGGAGCGGCCCTTCCAGCCGTCGTTGAGGTGGACGCCGACCACGCGATCGCCGCTGCCCAGCAGCCTGATCTCTTCGAGGGTGGTGCCGGACGTATACCAATGGTAGGTATCGAACTGCACGCCCACCTCCGGAGAGATGGCATCGGCCAGCGTCAGGATCTCCTGCAGCGTCCAGATGAACGGGTAGCGGAACGAGTCGCGCAGCGGCTTCGGCCCGATGAACTCCACGCCCGCCTGCAGGCCGTGCGCGCGGGCGGCCGCGAACACCTTGCCGAAGCGCTCCACGCACCAGGCGAAGTTGTCGTCCGGCGCGCGTTCGTTGCTGCCGGGCCAGATGTGGTTGTAGTAGCGCCGCACGCCGCCCGTCTGGGCCAGGTCCATCTGCCGTTGCAGCCGCTCCAGGTCGGCCGCAAACTCCGCGTCCGAGCACTCGCGCATCATGTCGAGGTCCATCGGCATGGTCGACCACTGCAGGCCGTGGTCCCTTACCTGGGCGGTGGCCGCCCGCGCCTGTGCCGCGGTGCTGATTTCCCAGAGCGGGAACGTCACCGTGTCGAAGCCGCATTGCTGCGCCGGCGGCAGCAACGTCGCCAGCGGCACCCGGCCGAGTCCCGACTGGTTGGTGTCGAGGTTGATCTGCATGGTCGCCTCAGCCGCGGTGGCCTTGGCCAAGATGGCCTTGGAGGAACCGAATGCTGGCCTCGACCTGGCTCTCGTCGAGGCCGTGGAGCAGGATCGGGCCGCGGTAACCGGATCGCTTCAGCTCGCCCAGGTAGTGGCCGAAGTCGAGCCGTCCGGTGCCGGCCGCGGCGTGGCCGGCGTCGCCGTCCTGCTCGATGTCCTTGGCGTGGGCGAGGGCGATGTCGTTGCCGAGCAGAGCGATCGCTTCGGTAAGTATCTCGTGCTGTCTGGCCAGCTCTCCCCGGTGATAGATGTTGGCTCCATCGAACACCACCTTCAGGCGCGGCGTCTGCAGTTCGTCAAGGAGCTGGCGTGCCTTCCTGGCTGTGTGAACGACGTTGTTGACCTCCGGCTCGAACACCAGGGTGATGTCACTCTCCTCGGCAACCTCGACACACGCCGCCATCGAGCTGAGCAGGTCGGCCCAGGCGTCGGCATCGTCGTTGGCGTCGTGCCAGGTCCACATATTGTGCGGATCCCGACTCCCCGTGCAGAGCGCAACCTTGTCGGCGCCATGCGCCCGAGCGGCGCGAATCAGTCCGAACAGTCGTCCCAGCGCTGCTTCGCGCCGCGCCGGATCGGGGTCGACCAGGTTGGTGTAGCCGGCCACCGAGTCGACCGTGATCCCCCGGTCTGCGGCCGCCGTGCGGATGCGCTCGGCCAGCCCGTAATTGACCGCGTCGGGCACTTCCTGCATGCCGATGGCGGTGTAGTTCCACTCCGTGTTCTGCAGACCGTGGGCCTTGATCGCGTCGAACACCTCTTCGACGGTCGGGCGCACGAACGTGTACGCGAAAATGCCGAGCTGCATCGATGGCTCTCCGAGTTCTTTCGTTTACAGGACTCCGGGATCGACCGGCAGCCAGGACCGTTCAGCCGCCGCCCGCGAGATGACCTCCATCACGTAGCTGGCGTACGCGGCCTCGCGGGCGCTCACCAAGTGACTCCGCTCACCGTGGACGACGGCGTCGATGAACTGCTCCAGCGGCCGCGGCATCGGCGCCGGCAGGTCGCTCCACGGCTCCTTACCGGTGGCTCCGTCAACGCTCGGCGACAACAGAAACAGCTCGTTGTCCCAGTCGTTCTGGCGCATGCCGGGAGCGTTGCGCATCACGGCGTGTCCCTTCGATCCGCTGATGAGCAGCGACGTGGGCTCCACCAAATCCACCCAGCTCGCCGCGAGAGTGGCGATGGTGCCGTTGTCGAAGCGCAGGATCGCCTCGCCGCACTCCTCACCCTGCGGGTAGCGCCCGAGGGGACGGGAGAAGGTGGCGGTCACCGCCTCCAACCGGGCGGTATCGCCCATCAGGAACAGCAGCAGGTCCAGCTTGTGGGTGCCCAGATCGCCAAACGCCCCGACGCCCGCCTGGCGCGGGTCGGTCATCCACCTCCAATCCGATTGGAACACGTCATTGATTGCCGCGGGGGTGCCGAACACCAGCCGGATACGACTCATCTTGCCGAACGCGCCCTGAGCGATCAGGCGCTTGAGCAACCGGTGCGCCGGGATGGTGCGGTTGAAATACCCCATGTGGAAGATCACGCCCGCGGCTTCCAGCGCCTGCATCATGTTGCGGGCGTCGGCCAGTCCGATGCCCAGCGGTTTCTCGACGAAGCAGTGCTTGTCGGCACGGGTAATCTGCCGCACCAGCGATTCGTGGCGATTGGTCTGAGACAGCACGATCACGGCGTCCAGATCCGGCATGCCGAGGACGGTCGCGACATCGGCGGCTGCACGGCACTGCAACCTCGCCGCGTACTTCTCAGCAATGGCCGGATCGGGATCCCAGACTGCCGCCACCGATACATCGGCACGGGCGGCGAGCACTTCGATGAACCCGGGCGTGTGGATGTGGCTCGCCCCGAGCAGTGCCAGCTTCTTCATAATCATGTGCGTCAGGAAAGCGTCATGGTCGCCTCGCACCAGCGCGATGTCAAGGCGGTTTGCTCACTCTACTCACTCACTGACCGCGAGGAGTAGCCCGAGCTCATCTCCAGGGTACGGTCAGCGGGGTGCGGCGCCGGGTGCGACCGTTGCGAGTGGGTCGCCGGCCGCGTCGAGCGCGGAATCGCGGCCCCGCGCCGCGGCGGAACGTCGCGGCAGGTCGGCCTGCGACAGCACCGGCGGGTGCGCGGTCGGCGGCAGGGGCGTGTCGTACTGGTAGCCGGGTTCACGCTGCTGCCGCTGCCAGATGGCCAGGATCTCGCGCCACGCGCCCAGGAGCGAGCGCGGCTTGGGCACGTCGTCCCGGATCACCCGGTACAGCCTGGCGAGGTTGTAGCAGGGTACGCCGGCGTACATGTGGTGCTCGGTGTGCCAGTTCATGCTCCAGTACAGGAACTCCGAGATCGGGTCGAGGGTGTTGCTGCGCACGCACAGGCGGAAGTCGGGCACGTTGTCGCGCAGGCCGGCGTGCATCGGCCCGCCCACCAGCCAGCGCAGCCAGTGGCCGATCGCCAGGTGTGCGGTCAACAGCAGGGCCAGGATCGGTACGTTCAGGGCGATCGGGAGCGCGATCGCGGCCGCCAGGGAGAGCAGGATGAAGCGCGCCGCCCACACCGCCCGGCGCCGCATCACCGGCGCGTCGTGGTAGATCGCCCGCATCCACTCGCCGTCCCAGTCGCCGCCGGCGCCGGTGGCGGCCGGGTATCGGTTCAGCGCAGTGATCACGTGCAGGCGCAGCACCGGCCACAGCCCGGCCGACTGGTAGCCGCCGGTAATGTTGACGGTGAACAGCTGCAGCAGGTAGAGGAACCGATAGGCGGGGTTCTGCGGCAGGACCACCTCGCGGTCCCCTTCCGGATGGAGCGTGTAGCGGTGGTGGTAACTGTGACTTACCTTGAAGTCGTAGATGTTGACGAACCCGAACAGGCAGAACACGCGCATGAACAGCCCGTTCAGCCACTTGCTCCGAAACACCGTGCCGTGTCCGAGTTCGTGGATCGCCGCCCCCTTGAAGAAGGAGCCCACCACGCCGTGCGCCATCAGCGCCACCGCGAACAGCGGCCACAGCTTCGCCGCGAACAGCAGCCACGCCAGCGTGCCGGTCGCGCCCCACAGCAGCAGGTGGCCGACGCTGTGCAGGCCGCCGCGCCAGTCGCTGCGCCGCATCAGCTCGCGCAGCAGCGCCGGGTCCACCGGTGACCGGTACCACTTGACGCGAAAGTCGCGCCGCACCTCCGCCAGCGGCCGGAAGTCGCCGGCCGCGGTTCCCGCCGTCCCGTTGCCCGTGTGCGTGGCCATCGTCGCGCCGTCTACTGATACACCCATCGCCTGCGATTGGCTACCCCGCCGTGCCGCGTCCGACTTCTCCCCTGCACGTGCGGTCGAGCGGCACGCTCGCCCCGGTCGGGCTACAGTGCGGGCGGTCGTCAGCCCTGGTCGAAGCGGCCGGCGCCGCCGCGCAGGCGAGGGTCGAGCAGGTCGCGCAGCGCGTCGCCGAAGATGTTGATCGCGAACACCACGATCGCCAGGCACAATCCGGGCCACAAGGCCAGCGCGGGGGCCACCTCCATGTACTTGCGCCCCTCGGCGCTGAGCATGCCGCCCCAGGTCGGCTGCGGCGGCGGAATGCCGAATCCCAGGAAGCTGACCGTCGCTTCGCCGATGATCGCCGAGCCGAGGGTGATGGTGAACAGGATGATGTTCGGGGCGATGGTCTGCGGCAGCACGTGCTGGGCCAGGATGCGCATCGGTCTGGCACCGGTGGCGCGCGCCGCCTCGACGTACGCGTTTTCCCGGACGCTCAGCACCACGCTGCGGATGGTGCGCACGTTGGCGACCCCCCACGGCACGCCGATCACCACGGCGATCGACAGGATGCTCGGACCCAGCAGCAGCATCGCCGTCAGCACCAGGAACAGCCACGGGAAGCTCATCAGCGCGTCGACGAAGCGCTGCAGCACGAGGTCGAACGTGCCGCCCCAGTAGCCGGAGGTCACCCCGAGCAGGGTGGCGGTGAGGACGGTGACCGTGCTCGCCAGCAGACCGACGACCATCGAGATGCGGGCGCCGTGGATGATGCGGCTCAGCGAGTCGCGGCCGAACTGATCGGTGCCGAGCAGGAACTCGGCGGACGGTCCCTCCAGGCGCCGCGGTACGTCCTGGTCGGCGTAGTCGTGCGGGGCCAACTGGTTGGCGAACACGCCGGTAAGCAGGAACAGCAGCACCACGATCAGTCCCGCGGCGCCGAGCGGCTTCTCCTGGAACAACCTCCTGAACAGGGTGAGGATCCTCCGTCTCGCCGCGGTCGCCGTGGCAGCTTGCTCGGACTCGTACGTTGCCGCCATGAGAGTACCTGCTCCGTCCCCGCCCAATCAGCGGTAGCGAATGCGCGGATCGAGCCACGCGTAACTGACGTCGATGATCAGGTTCACGAACAGGATGAACGTGGCGGCGATCAGGTTGAGGCCCGAGACGATCGTGTAGTCGCGCTTCTCCATCGCCTGCACCATGATGCCGCCGATGCCCGGCAGGTTGAAGATCGACTCCACCACCACCGCTCCGCCCACCAGCACCGGAAGCTGCAGGCCGATCATCGTCAGCACCGGGATGAGCGCGTTCTTCAGCGCGTGGCGCACGATCACCATCCGCTCCTTCAGTCCCTTTGCCCAGGCGGTCCTGATGTAGTCCTGTCGCAGCACCTCCAGCATCATGTTGCGGGTCAGGCGCATGGTGATTCCGGACAGCCACATGCCGAGAATGAAGGCCGGAATCACCACCATGATCGTGTGCGCCACGGGCTTGGCCGTGAACGGGATCCATGACAGGCGGGGCGCCCAGCCCCACCAGATCGGTGGATAGATCAGCACCATGGTGCCGATCCAGAAGCTTGGAACGCAGATGAAGGTTATGGCAATGGCGCGCAGCACGTGGTCGGTGAGGCTGTCCGGCCGGATCCCGGAATAGATCGCGACCGGAAGTGCGAGCAGCAATGAGAACACCAGGGCCAGCGTGCCCACCTCCAGGGAGACCGGGAGCCCGATCACGATCTGCTGCGTCACCGGCAGCTTGGACCAGAACGACGTGCCCAGGTCGCCGCGCATCACCCCGGCCATCCAGCGCCCGTACTGGACGTGGATCGGCTGATCCAGCCCCAGCTCGCGGCGCAGCACCACGCGCGGGTCCTCGTCGCCGGTCTTGTAGGGGGTGAGCGTCACCATGATGTCCACCGCATCGCCGGGGATGAACCGCAACCCGGCGAACACGATCAGGGTGATGATCAGCAGGGTGGGGACGACCAGGAGCAACCGCCGCAAGATGTACGCGTGCATGACTACCAAATAGAGAGGCCGGGCCGAAGCGGCCCGGCCTCTCCGGTTGACGTTACTGACTTACCTGGGTGCTGGCCTCCTAATCTTCGCAGGCGCGTCCGGTGCTGGACCGCTTCGCATCGCAGTCCACCCACCACCACTTGCTGATGTTGGCCTGCGAGATCAGATCGCCGACGGCGCCGCCAAAACCCTTCACCCACGGCTGCCAGTAGATGTGCTGCTCCACCGTGACGCCGGCGATGTGCCACGCTTCCTCCAGGGTGTGCAGGTACAACTCCGTCCACAATTCGCGGTAGGTCTCGGGGTCTTCCGCTGTCTTGGCGGCATCGATCAGCTCCATCTGCCGCTCCGCCGCCGCCCGGTTCTCCGGCGTGACGTTGTCACCGAGCGGGTTGCCGTACCACACCAGCGACGCGCGCGGATCGTGGTGAAAGTTCATCGTACCCATCAGGCCGATCTGCGGCGCTCCGGCGTCGATGAAGGTGAGCCCGGTGAAGCGCGGGTCGGGGTTCGGGCCCAGCGAGGCGGAGTAGTAGGCCGCCGACTCCATCAGGTCCAGCTCCGCATTGATGCCGACTTCTCGCAGGTAGCCGGCGAACAGCTCGACATCCTCCGACACCGAGTGCATCGCCAGGATCGTGGTGTCGAAGCCGTCCGGGTAGCCGGCCTCGGCCAGCAGTGCGCGCGCCTTGTCCGGGTGGTACTCGTACAGCTCCGCCAGGTCGTCGCGCCCCATCGCCTTCAGTTCGTCGTAGCCGACGTAGTTGTCGCCGTGCAGCGACTGCGCGGGGTAACCGCCCGGGTAGGCGAGCCCGTAGTAGAACGAGTCCACCATCTCCTGGTGGTTGACCGCCAGCATCGCCGCGTAGCGCACGCGCTTGTCGGCCCACGGCGAATCGGCGATGTTGAGATTCACGTTGAAGCCGCGCAGCAGCGCCCCCTGCGGGACGTGCCCCAGCTCGGGGTTGGTACGCTCCAGCGACGACACGTCCTCCGGCTGCAGGCCGTGAAACCCGAACACGTCGAGCTGGCCGCTGCGCAGCGCCGCAATGGTGATCGCCGGGTCGTCAGCGGTTGGAGTCATCGTCTTGGTGTCCAGGTAGGGCACGCTGTTTTCCGGAATGAACGGGTCGACGTCCCAATAGTTGGGGTTCTTCTTCAGCTTGGTGGTCACGCCGGGCACGTGGTCGGTTGGGATCCACGGACCCGTTCCCAGGGCATCCTGCCAGTCGTTGGGATTGACGCCCTCGGTGTTGTGCATCGCCGGATGCGACCAGCTTATGCGGGACAGGGTGACGACGAACCAACTGGTGGCGTCCGGCTCCGGGAACTTGACGTCGATGACCCAGGGATCGTCCGCACGCACGCTCCATTGCCAATCCCGGTCGGCCGCAGCAGCGCCCACGACCGCCGCGTCGGCGTTCCAGCGGTCCACCAGGTCCTGAGCGGTCAGCTCCTTGCCGTAGTATTCGGCCAGCGCCGGGTTGGGGCGTGCCACGTCCTCGGCCCGCCACCAGTGCACACCCTGGCGGACGCGGAACACGGCGCTCTCGATGTCCGGAAACTCCCACGATGCGAGCAACTGCGGCATCTGCTTCTTGATGTCGATGAACCAGAAGTTGGGGTACGCTTCCTCGCCGGTGCCGCGCGGGCCCTTCAGATAGTCGACCACGTAGGCAAGGTCGTAGAACGAGCCGAATGCCACGCTGTCGCGGTTGCCGTCGATCGGATCGAGCGGCGACGCACCCTGGCGCTGCGCCATGTTCAGGTTGCCGCCGTACACCGGTACGGTGTCGATGTCCGACGCGGCAGCGGCCTCCTCTTCGCCCGTTGCCCACAACGCAACTGTTGCCAATGGAACGACGAGCAGCGCAACGAACGCCGTTCTGGCCGAGTAGTAATTCATCACTACCTCCTTCAGTCGATGAATGGACCGCACGAAACTCGCGCGGTATGGGCCATCTTACTGCGCCGGTCCCACCTGCTCAACGAGGCCGGCCGGCCGGCGCCCGCCTGGTTCGCTATACTCACGCCACGATGAAGCTCTGGGATCCTCACTTTCACATCTGGGACGTGGCGGCGGGAGTTGACGACGCCGGATACTCCCTGGCCAGCTACGAACGCGATGTCGCCAGCGCCCCGAAACCGCCGCCTCACGGCGTCGCTTTCGGCCCAGCCCCGCCTACCGTACGGAGTCCTGTCGGATCTGCCGCTCACGCGCCAATCCGACAGACTCCTAACGATGGCTTCGAGCTGATCGGCGGCACGTTTCTGGAGGTGATGAGCGCGCAGCACGCCGGCGTGGAAGGGGAAGCCTTCGCCGCCGCCTGCTCCGCCGAAGCGGAGTGGGTTTCGCGACAGCTCGGAGCCGGGCGGCTCCCCTACGTGATGGTGCCATCCGCGCCGCTGGAGCACGAGGGTGTGCCGGCGCTGCTGCAGCGACTGGCCGCCGACGAGCGCGTCCGCGGCATCCGCCAGATCCTCAACTACGAGCCATCCTGGCCGCGCAACGGTCATCTCGGCAACCTGCTCGAGCGTGCGGCATGGCGCCAGGGGTTCGGATTGCTGGCGGAGTACGGGCTGCGATTCGACCTGCAGCTCAACCCGCACCAGTTCGCTGCCGCCGCGCGCCTGGTGGCGGCTCATCCGCGGATTCCGGTGGTGATAAATCACCTGGGGACCCCGACCCTCGCCGACCTGCGTGGCGAGACCTATTGGGACGGGATGCGCGCCTTTGCCGATTGCGCCCATACCAGCATCAAGCTGTCGATGCTTCCCTACGTCGACGGGGAGTGGGACACGAACGCACTGGTTACCGAGAGCGTCCTGCGCGTCATCGAGCTGTTCGGCGTGGAGCGCTGCTTCTTCGCCTCGAACTTTCCCGTCGATCTCAAGTCCGGGTGGCCGGCGGCGCGCCTGTTCGGGGCGTTCGCACGTCTGGTGGGCGCGATGCCGGAGGCGGACCGGCAGCGGCTGTTCGCCGACAACGCCCGGCGCGCCTACGGAGTCGCTGACCGCGAAGAGTAGCCCGAGTTCATCTCCAGGGTGCAACCGGCGCAGCACTTGGCGCAAGATTGGCGCAAGCCTACACACCGGCAAAGGATGGGCTCTTTGCCACCGGATGCTGCACTTGCCGCTGCCGTAGTGCGTGCTCTAGTATGCGGCCGTATGCAACAGAAAGCGCCGGAGCGCGAGTTCCCGCCGCTGGAACGGGTGCGCCGGGACCTGCGCGTCAAGTGGTACCGCTGCCCGATCGAGCCTGCGAAGCTGCGCCAACTGATGCAGCGGAGCGACCTGCAGGGCGCCTTCCAGACCCTCGGCCACCTGGGCCTGTGGGCCGCCTGCGGCGCGGCCACCGCCTGGTTCTTCATCCACGGCATGTGGCTGCCGTTCGCCATCGCGCTCTGGTGCCAGGGCACGGTGGGCACCTTCATGCGCGGGCTCGGCACCCACGAGCTCGGCCACGGTACCGTGTTCAAGACCAAGTGGCTCAACCGCTTCTTCCTGGTGCCGATGTCGCTGCTCACCTGGTGGAGCTACCACGAGTACGCGATGAGCCACACCTATCACCATCGCTACACGCTCTATCCGGAGGACGACCGCGAGGTGGTGCTGCCGATCGACCTGCCCCTGAAGCCGCTGCAGATTCTGCAGCGGCTCACCGTCAATGTGCAGGGGATGTTTCTGACCATCGGGGCCACCGTGCGCATGGCCATTCCCTACTACCGCCGCGACCTGACCGGCATCCGCACCAGCGAGTGGACCGAGGCGCTGTTCAAGGTGGCCCCCGAGGTAGAGCGCAAGGCGGTGCGCTTCGCCCGCCTGACGATCCTGTTTCACGGCGGCCTGCTGGTGGTGTCGGCGCTGACCGGCGCCTGGTGGATCTCGATCGTGTTCACCGGCTTCCTGTTCTGCGGCAACTGGCTGACCGGGCTGGTGGGCACGCCGATGCACGTCGGGCTGATGGACGGCGTACCCGACTTTCGCATGAGCGTGCGCTCCAACCGGCTCGACCCGTTCACGTCGTTCCTGTACTGGCGCATGAACTGGCACACCGAGCACCACATGTTCGCCGGCGTGCCCTGCTACAACCTGAAGAAGCTGGCGCGCGAGATCGCCCCCGACATGCCGGAGCTGCGCGGCCTGTGGCAGAGCTGGCGGGAGATGATCGAGACCGAGAAGCGGCGCCGCACCGATCCCACCTACCAGTACCAGACGCCGCTGCCGCCGACCGCCCACCCCGCCGTGCTGAGCGAGGAGGACGTGCCCTCGCGCAAGGGTGAGCGCGCACGGATGGAATCCTCGATCGGCGAGTTGGCCCCCGCAGGCCGGTAGACGTACGGATCGGAATTCCGGCGGTACTGCCTGCCCGCTCCCGGCTGACGTCGCTCGCTTGCCGTTCCGGTCGCGTCACTATTCAGCCGCGCGGCCGATACCGCGCTTGGCGCCGCCGAACCGCCCGCTCTGCCCGCGCAGGCGCGGGTCGAGCAGGTCGCGGACCGCGTCGCCGGTGTGTACACGACCATCCCAGATTCAGACCGGATCATGCTGCGGGGGCCTTTGTCTTGACGCAAGGTGGCAGGCGATTCAGCATGCGTTTGGGGGGCGTACGATGCATTACCAGCTTCAGAACCTTGGCAGGGGCGTGATGGTGCCCTGCATCGACCGGGATCTGACCGGCTCTCCGGATACGCCGGCGCGGCGCGGGCTGGCGGCTGGCATCTACGAGGTCGTGGACCGGGAGGGCGGGCTGCTGATCCGTCAGACCGGCATCGAAGACACTGACCAGTACGGAGCATTCCTGGCCTCCATCGACTTTCACCACCATTCGTACGTCGGCGGCACCACGCCCAGGAGCGAGCGAGGCGGTGGCGTGTATACCGCGACCGAGCTGCCGCCCTCGGTCACGCTGCACAGCCACCAGGAGATGTCCTATCTCGACTCGGTGCCGGACTACGTCTCCTTCTACTGCGAGCGTCCGCCCGACCACCGGCAGAAGACCAACCTGTTCGTCGACATGCGCGCGTTCACCGCCCACCTCCCGGCGGAGTTCACGGAGCGCTACCGCGGCCGGAGGGCGCGCCTGCAGCGCACGCTGGCCAGCAACGACCCTGGTCCGGCGGTGCCCGGCAGGAAGTACTGGCAGGACTCCCTCGGCACCACCGACCGCGGCGAGGCGGAGGCGATTGCGAACGAACATGGCTGGGATCTCACCTGGAAGGCTGACGGGTCGCTGGTGATCCTGCAGGAACCGGCCCGGTTCTTTCGGCCACATCCCATTCACGGCGAGATGTGGTGCACCCAGGCGATGCTCATCAACCCCGTCACCCGGTTGCGCGACGCACAGCAGGATGGCCGGCACGAGGATGCGGCCCGCATCGAGCGGCAGCGCGCCGCCGACCCGGACAGCCTGGACCAGATGTTCCTGGAGGACGGCAGCCGCGTTCCGGATGCCGACGTGCACCTGTGGTTCGACCTGATGCTGAAGCACGAAACCCGATTCGCGCTGCAGCGCGGCGACGTGCTGGTCCTGGACAACATGCTGATCGGCCACGGCCGCAGCTCCTTCGAGGGCCCGCGCCGGATGTTCGCAGCACTGGGCAGCCGCCGGGCCGCATGACCCCGACCGGCCCGGCGCTGCCCGGTCCCGCGCGTCTGTGTGCGCTTCCGGCGGCGCGGTAAGATGAGGCGATGACCCGACGCCGGCTGCCCATCGGCATCCAGACCTTCCGCACCCTGCGCGAACGGGACTGCTACTACGTGGACAAGACCGCCTACATGGAGCGGCTGCTCGACGAAGGCACCCATTACTTTCTGTCGCGCCCGCGGCGGTTCGGCAAGAGCCTGTTCCTGGACACGCTGAAGGAACTGTTCCAAGGCAGCAAGGAGCTGTTCGAAGGGCTGCACATCCACGCGGGGCACAACTGGTCGGAGCGGCATCCGGTGGTGCGGCTGAGCTTCGGCGGCAGCAGCTTCACGGAGCACGCGCATCTGCACGCGAACGTGATGGCGCAGTTGGAGGGGATGGCGGAACAGCAGGGCGTGAGCGTGCGCTACGCCACCGGGCCGGAGCGGTTCGCGCATCTGCTCAGGAGCTTGCATGCGCGTGCCGGGCAGCGGGTGGCGGTGCTGGTGGACGAGTACGACAAGCCGATCCTGGACGCGCTGGAGACGCCGGAGGTCGCGCGCGCCAACCGCGACTACCTGCGCGGGCTGTACGGGGTGATCAAGGACAGCGACGCGCACGTCCGGTTCGCGTTTCTGACCGGCATCAGCAAGTTTTCCAAGGTGAACCTGTTCTCGCAGTTGAACAACCTCACCGACCTCACGCTGGATCCCGTCTTCTCGTCGATCTGCGGGTACACGGAGGACGATCTGGACGCGGTGTTCGCCCCGGAGCTTGACGGGCTTGATCGGGCGCAGGTGCGCGAGTGGTACAACGGCTATGGTTGGCGCGGTAACGAAAGAGTGTACAACCCCTTCGACGTGCTGCTGTTGCTGCGCCGCCGCGAGTTCGAGGCGCATTGGTTCGAGACCGGGACGCCCGCGTTCCTGGTGGACACGCTATTCCAACGCCGCGTCTCGTCGGTGTCGCTGGGGGATATGGTGAGCACGGGAGAGTTGCTGTCGGAGTTCGACGTCGGTGGCCGCTCCGCCGCCGAGCACATCGGCACCGAGGCACTGCTGTTCCAGACCGGTTACCTGACGATTGTGGGGGAGGAGCGGTTAGGCGGCGAGTCGCTGTACCAACTCGGCTATCCGAATCGCGAAGTGCGCCAGAGCCTGAACCGCGTGCTGCTGCGCCAACTGGTGCAAGACACGGGGCAGCAGATGGCCAACAGCATGCGTCTGGCGCGGCTGCTGCAGGCGCACGACTGCGCGGGGTTGAAGGCGCTGTTCCACGCCTTTTTCGCGAGCATTCCGTATCAGAGGTATGCCGCCGACGGTGGTCGGCGGACGAACAACCACATCGCCGACTACGAAGGATTCTACGCGAGCGTGGTGTATTCCTATTTTGCGGCGCTGGGGTACGAAATCGCGGTGGAGGAGTCGAGCAGCCACGGCCGGCTCGACATGGCGGTGCGCACCGGCGGGCACGTTTACTTGTTCGAGTTCAAGGTGGCGGAGCTGTCGTCTCCGGGATCGGCCCTGGCACAGTTGCGAGAGCGGGACTACGCGGCGAAGTACCGGGGACGGGGCGAGCCGATCCACCTTATCGGAGTGGAGTTCAGCCGCGCTACGCGCAACGTGACGGCATTCGAGGTGGCCGACGGCTGACGCTGGCCGCTGCATTGCCGCGAGCGCCATGGTGTCGGACTGACGCTGGTCACGGCCGACGGGGATCTGTGCGCCTGCCCCGACATCGACGTGCTTCCCGATTCCCCGTAACCGCAGAATCTGACGGCCCCCACGTCCGCCAGAGCCGGGAAACGGGAAACGTGCAATTTGACAGACTGCGACGGGCGGCGCATAGTAATTCATTCGGGCCGTTCCGGACTCATGCCGACGAAGCCTCATCATAGCACTCAGCGCCCCCCCCAAAGGGGCGGGCCTCCAAGTATTTGTACGAGAAGCATAAACGTACGGGCTGAGTGGGCGCGACGCCATGCGCGCCACGTCACAGCATGCCGCTGGCGTTGCCAGCTACTGCTACCGACACTTGCGCCGTCGCCGGCCACCGCTCCTCGCGGCGCTCCCGACCCAGGTGCGTGTACGGGTCCAAGGAGGTGCCGCATGTAGACTCGGGGCTGCCGTTCTCGCTCTCCAGGCACCCGGCGATTGCGGGTGATCTACGAGAGTGGGCGAGGGATGGGCAGTGGCATCAGCACTCTCGAGCATTCAGGAGTCCAGGATGCAATACGTAATCTTTCGCAAGTTCCTCGCGGTCCTGGTCGGGCTCGTCCTGGCCGCGACCGGCCTCTGGGCGGCTGCCGCACAAGAAGAGCCGGCAGCCGCTATGGAAAAGGAGATGGTGACCGACCCCACCACCGGCGAGATGGTCACCGCGCCGCAGTATGGCGGGACCTTGATCGCGGCCATGCCGAGCGACCCCGCCGGCTCCGACGCCTATTTCGGACATCCTACGATGAAGGCGATCGAGCAGGTGTGCGAGATGCTGGCCGGGATTGACTGGGGAGTAGACCGCGACGAGCATGGCTTGAACCGCATATACCTCCCCGACATTGCCCTGACCGGAAGGCTGGCCGAACGCTGGGAGATGTCGGCGGACGGTCTCACCCTTACCTTCCACATCCGCCAGGGCGTTCACTGGCACGACAAGGCGCCGATGAACGGCCGCGAGCTCACTGCCGAGGATGTCGAATACAACTGGCGCCGCTATACCGGTCTGGGCAGCGGCTTCACCGAATTCAGCCCCAACATTGCCCAGTGGTCGGGACTCGACGACTTGGGAATAGCATCGATAACCGCCACCGACCGGTATACGGTCGTCTTTACCCTGGAGCAGCCCAACCTGCAGGTCCCTCGTGAAATCCTCTGGCCGTACCCAACGTGCATCATGCCGCCCGAGGTGATCGAGCAACACGGCGACGTTACCGACTGGACGAACCTGGTCGGCACCGGACCCTTCGAGCTGACCGACTGGGTGGAGGGCAGCTCGCTGAACTTCAAGAAGAATCCCAACTACTGGGGATTTGACGAGAAATACCCCGAGAACCGCTTGCCCTATGTTGACCGGTTGCAGGTGATGATCATGCCGGACGAGACCACACGTTTGGCGGCGCTGCGGACCGGCAAGGTCGATTACCTGGGTTACCTGCTCTACGCGCACGTAAAGAGCGTCAACACGATAGAGCAGCTCCAGCAGAGCAACCCCGATCTCCAGGTGTTTCCGTTCTACCGAGAGGCCACCGGTATCGCTCTGTCCGCGCAGAACCCACCCTTCACCGACGTCAGGGTGCGCCACGCCATACAGATGGCACTGGACATCGACACAATAGCCAATACCTACTTCAAGGGTTGGTCATTGGGGCCGCCTCAGGGATTCCTGGGGGGTGGGCTGGTCGGGTTTGTTCCCGCATTCGAAGACTGGCCGGAAGAGATCAAGCAATACTACACCTACGATCCGGCGGGGGCGGAAGCGTTGCTCGATGAGGCCGGCTATCCGCGCGGCGCCGACGGCATCCGCTTCAACGCTGGCATCGACTTCCGCGACTTGTATGATCTTGGCCATTACGAGTTGGCCGTAGCCCAGCTTGGCGAGATCGGCGTTGAGGTAGAGCTGAAGCCAATGGATACGGGTACTTGGGCCGGCCGTCTCCGGGAACATACCTATGATGGCATGACCTCGGAACACGTTGGGTTCGAGCACAGCATCGGCATGCTGGGACAGAACACCTCGGCCTCGACGTGGAACCCCGCCGGTGTGCAAGACCCGGCGTATGACGCCCTGGCTGCAGCCGTCCTGTCCGCTGCTACCCAGGAGGAGCTGAGGGGGCGGGTTGAAGAGGCGTTCATGTACCTGACCGAGAACCATTGGCACGTATGGCTCGGGAGAGCGCCGCTGTTCTCCGTGGTTCAACCCTGGGTCATCGGCTACAACGGTGAAGTTGCGCAGGAGAGCGGGGTCATCCTGGGCCGCGTCTGGATTGACCAGGATATGAAAAAAGAGATGGGCTTCTAGGAAGCGCCAGCTCTACGGAAGAGTGGGTGTCAAGGGACCGGGAGGCTGTCGTTTGCGGACGCGCCTCCCGGCTCCCGCTGCCGGTAAACCAGCAATGACGAGTGTCACATGAGGGCGTACATCATCCGGCGGTTGTTGCTGACCATCCCCACCCTGTTCCTATTGACCATCCTGGTCTTTCTCTCCGTTCGCTTTCTTCCCGGCGACGTCATAGACACCATGGTGTCCGAATCGTCGGTGTACGGGGACGTCATGGACCGTGCGGCGTTCGAGCGTATGCTGGGATTGGATGTGCCGGTATACGTGCAGTATGGACGCTGGATCGGCGTGCTCTCGACCCCTGACTGGCGTACCGGTGAGTCCCACTTCAGAGGTCTCCTGCAGGGCAGCCTCGGCCGCTCACTGGTGGGCGGCCGGTTGCCGGTGGAGCGGAAGATAGTCGGTCGATTGCCGGTGACCATCGAGCTCGGGGTCATGTCCATCATCCTCGGGCTGCTGATCGCGCTGCCGGTGGGCATCTACGCGGCGATTCGTCAGGACACGGCGGCCGACTACGCGGGTCGTTCGTTCGCCATCATCGGCCTGGCGACGCCCAACTTCTGGCTGGCGACCATGGTGATGATCTACCCGGTCGTCTGGTGGAGCTGGTCGCCACCGATGCAGTGGGTCAGGTTCACGGAAGACCCGCTGGAGAATCTGGGGGTGTTCATCATCCCCAGCCTGATTGTGGGAACGGGCATGGCCGCTGCCACCATGCGGATGACGCGCACCATGATGCTGGAGGTGCTCAGGCAGGATTTTGTCAGGACCGCGTGGTCCAAGGGACTGCGGGAGCGGGTCGTCGTCATGCGGCACGCCGTCAAGAATGCCCTGATCCCGGTGGTTACGCTGATCGGTCTGCAGTTGCCGATCGTGGTCGGCGGCGCCGTCATCATGGAGAACATCTTCAACCTGCCGGGACTGGGCCGGGTCATGGTGCTTGCTCTCAGTGAGCGAGACTACCCGGTGGTGTCGGGGATAAACCTGTTGTTCGCCGCCGCGGTCGTGGCGATCAATCTGCTGATCGATCTGCTCTATCCGTACCTGGACCCCAGGGTCCGCTATGCCTAGCAGTTCGAATACAGCCGGAGTTGCGCCACGGGCTGCCAGAGAACGGCAAAAGCCTGCTGCGTTCTTTGCCCGACTGTGGCGGGAGAAGCCACTGGGCAGCGCCTGCGGGATCATCATACTGATACTGATTCTGGTCAGTATCCTGGCCGATGTTCTGGCTCCGTACGATCACATGGAACCACACCCGTCCGACATTCTGCAGGGCCCGTCAGCCAAGTATCTCCTGGGCACCGACTACGTGGGGCGGGACTTCTTGAGCCGCATCATCCACGGCGCCCGGCTGTCGTTGGCCGTCGGTCTGGCGGCGACCACGCTGAATGTTGTGGTCGCGGTGCTGATCGGCGGTACCTCTGGGTTCTTTGGCGGCAAGCTGGATCTGGCTGTGCAGCGATTCGTCGACGCCTGGATGGCGTTTCCCGGGCTGCTCCTGTTGCTGACCGTAATGTCGATCGTGGGGCGGGGCATGCTGCAGATCATCGTGGTCCTGGGGATAACGGGGGGCATCGTCGGCTCGAGAACGGTCAGAGGCGCCGTCATCGACATAAAGGAGAACACCTATTTCCACGCGGCACAGTCGATCGGCTCCGCCGGATGGCGAACCTTCATTCGCCACGTGCTGCCCAATATCGCGCCGGTGGTTATCGTCATATTCACCATCAACATCGGCGGTGTGATCATCAGTGAGGCGTCGTTGAGCTTTCTCGGCTTCGGTCTGCCGCCGAGCGTGCCGAGCTGGGGCGCCATGCTGAGCCGGGAAGGGCGCCAGTTCATGGAGATTGCCCCATGGCTGGCGCTCTGGCCAGGTCTGTGCCTGACTGTCGTGGTGTACAGCCTGAACATGTTCGGCGACGCGCTGCGCGATCTGCTCGATCCCCGGCTGCACGGCGGCGCCGGCCGTCTCGACGCCCGCGGCTCATCTCCCGGCTGACCCGTGGTCGATGGCCCGGGAGCCTGCGTTGCCGTTGAACGGCCCCTGGTACGCCGAGCGCCCGATAGGCGAGGGCCGGATTGCGAATGTGCACTTCAAGACAGAGACCGCGCACGGCAAACCACCGTGGTGGTGCTCGCCGTTTCGTTCGCCTACGTGATGTAGCGGGCGAGGTCAGCCGCCAGATGATCGGCGGAGCGCGGCAAGGAAATCGGCCTCATCGGCGCAGCCGAGGGCCGCTGTCAGCAGCGCCGCCTCCGACGCCGTGGCGAACGCCTCCGCATCCGCAGAGAAACCCTCCGACACCGCAATGCCCCGCGACTGCAGAATCTGGCGGACCATCCGTGCACGACCTTGCGCCAAGCCGCGCTCGAACCCCTGGCGCCGTTGCGAGCGCAGCAGCGGGTCGTCGTCCGGGCCGGTGCCTTCGCGCGCGCCGAGCGCCGCGGCAACCCGCTCCACGGCCGCGCTCGTTTGCGCTGACGGCACCGGTTCGTTCAGCGCCAGGTGAATCTCTTCGGCCTGCCAGCCGGGAAACGCCCGGCTCGCAGCCGCAACCCGGAACCGGCCACGCTCCAGCAGATGGATCGTCAGCCCCGAGGGGCGCCGGTGCGGACGGCTCGGGGACGGCGCGTCCGGCACCTCCACCCACACTTCCGGGAATCCCCACGATTCGTACAGCGCGAGCTTGCCGCGGTGGACGTCGGTGGTGTGATCCACCTCCAGCACCACGTCGGGAAAGTCGTCCTCGCCCACCACCATGGCTGCGGGCCCCGGCTTGGCCCGCTCCGGATGCAGGTACACCGACTCGTCGGCCTGCATGATGCGCCGCGGTTCGCCGCCGGAGTCGCGCAGCAGCAGGTCCATCGAGCCGTACGATTCGATCGGCGAGCCGCGCACTCCCGCGATCCGCTCGGCCAGGCGCGTCACCAGGCGCGACGGCCGCTCGTGATAGGGAGTGGTGGGGTCGCAGATCCAGGCGGTCTCGGTGGCCGCATCCCAATACTCGAGCCGCCCCTCGAAGCGCTCGATCTCGGTGCGCGGCAGGTGCACCGGCTTGCAGCCGGGGAACGCCGGCGGCTGGGCGTGCCGGGGTTGGGCTGCCGCGTGGCGCCCGGATGGCGGTGCTTCGGTGCTGGCCATGACGCCATGGTAGGCCATCTCGCGCGCGCATGCAAACCGAACGTTCCAGATCCGCCAGAGCCGGGAAGCGTAAACGTGCAATTGACAGTGCGCGGCGGGCGGTGCACAGTAGAGCGATCAGGGACTCTTGCCTCATGCCGACGACGCTCGACCATAGCACTCAGCGCTGTCACCAGTTGACGCAGTTGGTTACGTCCCCCCCCCCCCCCCCCCCCGGCAACTCTTTATACAATAATCCATTAACACTAACCGCCCCGGCTGATCGTCCCGTACGCGACCTCGCGTTCGCCGTCGCTTTCACCACCGCCGTAGCTATGGCTGGCGCCGCCTCGATCCATCGCCGAACCGGCATGCGGGCCGCCCGCCACGCGCAGCCCACCCGACAAATACGGCAAGCACCCGGACCAGGGCCTACGGGCCTACCTACAGAAATGGAGGTGCAAAATGATACTCAAAGAACCGCACCACGCGCGCGGCCCGAGTTCATAACGCTCATGCCGCGCGCGTGACCACCAGGGATTGCCACCGCTGTCTGGACGCCTGCGTTGCGGGCGCGAGAGTGGCAGGGAAAAGGCAACTCGCTCGGAGAGCACTCTCAGAATCTCAGATATGGGAGAGATCAGTATGATTCTTCCCAGAATAAGAATCGCACACACTTTCGTGTTTGTGCTCGTGTTCGCCCTGACTGCCACCGGTGTCTGGGCCAGTCCGGCCGGCGAAGAGGAGCCGGCAGCCGCTGCCGACAAGAAGTACGTGACCGACCCCACCACCGGCAAGGTGGTGGTGGCGCCACAGTACGGCGGGATACTAACCGCTGGGCATACTCAGGCCGGTAGTACTGGGGCTCCTAATGACCCCTATTTCGGCAATCCGTGGGGCCCAGGGGCGGCCGTCAATGAGAGGCTTGGTATCGGGAACTGGGGAATAGATAGAGACGTATTTGACTTCAAAGCGGTCTACCTACCTCTGTCTGCCCTAACGGGGAGGCTGGCTGAAAGCTGGGATATTTCTCCGGACGGCCTCACCTATACCTTCAACATCCGCCAGGGCGTTAACTGGCAGAACAAGGCACCGATGAACGGGAGAGAATTCACTGCGGATGATGTCGTATTCAACTTTCACCGCTATCTGGGTCTGGGCGACTTCACCGAAGCCGGACCTAGCACCTGGGTTGGCGCTGCCAACTTCATCTCCATACCATTCGAATCGGTAACGGCCACCGATAAATACACGGTTGTGATGAAGCTGAAGGAGCCAAATCTCACTGCGCTGGAGCTTATCCTCAACGACCGTGCTGTTGCAATATTGCCCCCCGAGGTAATCGAGCAATACGGCGACATGCAGGATTGGAGGAACGTGGTCGGCACGGGACCCTTTATGGTGACTGATGTCGTCGAGGAGAGCAGCATCACCTGGACCAAGAATCCTGACTACTGGGGCTATGACGAGAAGTACCCGCAGAACCGCTTGCCCTACGTTGACCAGTTTCGGCGGCTGGTTATTCCAGAGGAAGGAACAATGATGGCGGCACTACGCTCAGGCAAGCTTGATTTCAGAATGTTTGCCCCTTCAGATATCGACTCGATAGAGAGCCTGCAGCGGACCAACCCCGAAGTCGAGGTGCACCCGATCTATTTTCGGTCGAGTGATTCTTTTGCTCCTAACCATCGCGTGCCGCCCTTTGACGACATCAACGTGCGTCGCGCCCTGCAGATGGCGCTGGACAACGAGACCGTTGCGGGTACGTACTGGAAGGGTTGGGCAGATCCGACACCTCACGGGCTGGTAGGGTTGCAAGGGTATTTCATCCCCTTCGAGGAATGGGACGAAGAGGTCAAGCAATACTACCGGTATGACCCGGAAGCTGCCGAGAAGCTCCTTGATGAGGCTGGGTATCCGCGCGGCGCCGACGGCATTAGATTCAAGGCCGCCCTGAATTATACGGAATCGGCAAGCTTGGATTTTGCAGAAATAGCTTCCGCCTACTGGGCTGAGATTGGCGTCGATTTTGAGATTGCGCCGGGTTCCAGCTACGCCGAATATACCGAGAGAATAGGCTCGGGTACCTGGGAAGGCATGCACAGTCAAATTGCGGGCGCCGCTTATGCCCCTCTCCTGATGGCAAGCTGGTATCACTCGGACGGGGCATTGAACCGCGGCGGATCCCAGTGGCCTGAGATGGACGCCATGGTTGACGCCGTCCGAGCCGCTACTACCAACGAGGAGCAGAAGATGCTGATAAAAGAGCTGGATATGTACGCGATAGAGAAGCACTGGCTGATATATGCTCCCAAAACTGCGTTTATTCATTATGCCCAGCCGTGGGTCATAGGCTATAGCGGTGAATTTCCAAATGCTTTGGGCCAGTCAGAAACCTATACCGTCTTTGCCCGCCTCTGGATTGATAGTGAGCTGAAGGAGGCAATGGGTTATTAGAGAAAGAAAGGGAGCTGGGAGGCTGTCGCCTGCAGGCGCGCTTCCCAGCTCCCAACGAGATTGCCACGCCTCCATGAATCCAGGCTCGCAATGACGGGGAGTAATGTGACATGAGAGCCTATCTCATCAGGAGGTTATTGCTCATAATTCCCACCTTGTTTATCTTGAGCATCCTGGTCTTTCTCTCGGTCCGCTTCATCCCGGGCGATGTAATAGACACAATGGCGGCTAGGATGGCAGAGACGGGGGCGCTGGCATTCAAGATTGATCGTGAAGCTCTAGAGCAAATGCTGGGATTAGACGTGCCTGTCTACGTGCAGTATGGACGCTGGACAGGGGTGTCGCCAACCCCCGACTTTGTTACCAAGGAGTCTCACTTCAACGGTCTCCTCCAGGGCAGCCTTGGTGAATCACTGATGAGCTCTTTTACGGTAGAAGAGAAGATAATGGGCAGATTGCCAGTAACCATTCAGCTTGGTGTCATGGCAATCGTAATTGGGCTCGTGATAGCGCTTCCGGTCGGCATCTACTCGGCGATGCGCCAGGATACCGCCGCCGACTACCTGGGGCGCTCGATCGCCATCCTCGGCCTGGCAACTCCCAACTTCTGGCTGGGACTTTTGGTCGTGCTCTACCCCGCCATCTGGTGGGGCTGGTCGCCGCCGATGGAGCTGATTCCTCTTGCCGAAGACCCGCTGGGGAATCTCCGGATGTTTCTCATTCCCAGCTTGATTGTGGGCACGGCCTCGGCTGCCGCCACCATGCGGATGACGCGCACCATGATGCTGGAGGTGCTCAGGCAAGACTATATCAGGACCGCCTGGGCCAAGGGTCTCAGGGAGCGGGTGGTCGTCATGCGGCACGCCGTCAAGAACGCACTCATCCCGGTGGTTACCCTGATCGGCCTGCAGTTGCCGATCCTGATCGGTGGCTCGGTCATCATGGAGAACATATTCAACCTGCCGGGGTTGGGTCGTCTCATGGTGGTTGCGCTGAAAGATCGAGACTATCCGGTGGTCTCCGGGGTCAACCTGTTCTTCGCCACCGCGGTGGTGCTGTTCAATCTCCTGATCGACCTGCTCTATTCCTGGCTGGACCCGAGGGTGCGGTATGAATGAGGCGCGCGGCCAGTTTGCCGATTTCTTCGGCAGGTTGTGGCGGCAGAAGCCCCTGGGCATCGCCAGCGGGATCGTCATCTTGATCCTGATTCTGTTGGCGATCTTCGCCGATGCTCTGGCCCCCTATCCCGTCGATCAACTGAACCTGGCAGAAAGGCTGCAGGGCTCATCGACCCGCCATCTGCTGGGGACCGACCAGTTGGGCCGCGACCAGTTGAGCCGGCTGCTGGTCGGGGCACGGATCTCGCTGGTCGTTGGTCTGGCGGCGACCACGCTGAACGTGGTGGTCGCCACCCTGATCGGTGGCACCTCCGGATTCCTCGGGGGCAAGCTGGACCTGGCCGTGCAGCGGTTCGTCGATGCCTGGATGGCGTTCCCGGGGCTGCTGCTGTTGCTCACGATCATGTCGGTTGCGGGGCAGGGTCTGCCACAGATCATCGTGGTGCTGGGGATCGCCGGTGGCGTGGGCGGCTCGCGCGTGGTCAGAGGCGCGGTGGTGGCCACCAAGGAGAACGATTTTTTTCTGGCCGCCCGGGCGGTCGGCGCGCCGACGCGACAGGTCCTGGTGCGCCACGTCCTGCCCAACATCGTCGCGCCGCTGATCATCGTCTTCAGCATCAACGTCGGCGGCGTCATTCTGGCCGAGGCGAGCTTGAGCTTTCTCGGGTTCGGGCTGCCCGTCAGTGTCCCCAGCTGGGGAGGGATGCTCAGCCGGGAGGGGCGGCGGTTCATGGAGCAGGCGCCGTGGCTGGCGCTGTGGCCCGGGCTGTGCCTGACGATTGTGGTGTACAGCTTCAACATGTTGGGTGATGCGATGCGGGACCTGCTCGATCCGCGGCTGCGCGGCGGGGGGCGTCTGGCTGCCGGCGGCGCCACGTAGCCAGCGCGACGCACCCCATGCGGCTCCCTAGTCGTGATGTCCCGCAGGTGGGTCTTGCCCGAGATGTTTTGCGCTCGATCACTCCGCCGCCGGCCGTCTTCGGCTGCGCGGCCCCGCCCTGCCGACCCGTGCGTGTGCGGCCGACCGGCAACCCGCGGGTCACGCCGATTACTTTGAGAGGCGCTCGGCTGAGTATTGATTTCCGCACTGGTCTCCTTACGCTGACCTGACACTGATGGCACATGGGCCAGCCCATTGCGGCACAGCCTGAAGACATACCGATGCGGCGCTACCCGCGCCTCGCTGGGATGTCCGCCGTGAGGCAGACGTGGGCGGTGAACGGCCTGCGGCCGGCCACATCGCCGGCGAATGACGCCTCTGGTAGGGGCGATGCGGCGCCCTGAGGGGGCTCTCGGCTGCCGCGGCTGCCCAAATCTGGGGACGCGCCTGGATCGGAGTGGACCGCGGCGAGCTTGCAGGCCGAGCGGATCCTGAATGAGAAGCGTCGCCATCGCGAAAGCTCATTCGACGCCCATCCGACCCCCGGAGCGGGTCTCACTCACCTGGATCTGCGCTACTTCGAGGACGAATACCTACCGCGGGCGATTGTGGATGAACACTGGTTCGACGGCCCGAACAGCCGTTCCGGCGTGACGCTACTCTCCCAATCGGTGTATGCTGTGATCATCCGGGGTGGATGAGGTGATGACGGCATGAGCGGCGACACCATCGCGGTGCTGGGCGTCGGAGTGACGCTGCTGGGGGCGATCCTGACGTTCGGCTTCGCGGTGCTGGGCGCGCACCGCACGACGCAGGCTATCCTGAACGCCCGCATGGACCGCATGGATCAGCGCATGGGCCGCATGGATCAGCGCATGGACCGCATGGATCAACGCTTCGACCGCGTGGAAGGGCTGTTGAACGATCTGCGGCGAGACGTGACGGATATCGACCGCCGCCTGTCGCGCATCGAAGGAGCGGTGTTGGGGCCGTGGCGCCCCGAGCCGCCTACAGAGCCGCCGCCGGAGCGGGAAGCGCGCCAGGAGCCGGTGCCGGCGGCCGGCACCGGCAGCCCCCGGCAATAGACCGCAAGGGAGCACGCATGGCGGCGGACGACACCGCCGCCGCCGAACCGATTTTTCCGCATCACCGGGCGCACCGGCCCTGACAGGGCAGTTGGCGGAAAGCTGGTCGCAGCTCGACCCGCTGACGTCTTTCGTCCAAGTTCGCCAGGGCGTTCACTGGCTGATAAGCCCCCAGTATTAAGGTTAAGGGATATGCGGATACGACACCTTGTGGGCTGCCAGAGCCGCGTGGCGCTGCGCTCGCTGTGACGGGATCAGGCCATTCCGGCTGGAGCGTCGTGCGGCTGAGCGAGCAGGTCTTCGAGGAAGCACATGGTCTTCAGTACGCCAACGTCGTCGCGCTGGTTACCGATGATCTGCAGGCCGATCGGCAGGCCGAGTCCGGTCTTGCCGACGCACACGGTACCCGCCGGGTTGCGCGTCATGTTGATACCGTACGTGAAAGCGACCCAGCCGTCCGTCTCTTTGCCGTTGATCGTGCCGGAGGCCGAACCGGCCTTGGGAGTCTGGCCGCACGTGGTCGGCGTGAGGATGAAGTCTCCTGCCTGGAACGCGTCGACCAGCTTGGCGTTCAGATAGTGACAGGCATCGAGCGCCCGGGCGTAATCGACTCCGCTGACGTTTTCCATGCCGTGCTCGATCTGAGGTTTGAGCCCCTCGTCGATCTGGTCCCATTGCGGTGTGCCGCGCAGATCACCCTGAACTCGCGCACGGGATGCGGACCAGAACTGGTACCATGGTCCGCGGGGATCCTCTTCCCAGATGGTCTCACGCATGACCACGTCGACACCTGCGCCTCGGAGAGCCGAAATGGCCGCTTCGCACTGCTGCATGATCTCCGAGTCGACCGTGGCGAATCCCATCGTCGGCGACCAGACGACGCGCCGCGGCCTGTTGTGCCGGTTCAGTGCGGTACGCCAGGATTCGGCCGGCCGGGGCATCGAAAAGATGTCGGTCGGTTCGTGCTCCAGGACGGCATCCAGCGTATAGGCGACGTCACGAACCCGAAGTGCCATCGGCCCCTTGACGCTCAGGATCCCCGATCCGGGTGGGGACTTGCCACCGGCCGGCACCCGCCCCTGGCTTGGCTTGATGCCGCTGAATCCGCAGACCGACGCAGGAATGCGAATGGAACCTCCGCCATCCGATCCGGTGCCCAGCGGGATCATGCCCGAGGCGAGCGCCGCCGCCGTTCCACCAGATGAACCTCCCGGACTGTAATCCGGGTTCCAGGGATTGCGCGTCGCCCCGAATGGCCGGTTGTCGGTCACTCCCTTGAAACCGAACTCGGGTGTGTTCGTCTTGCCCAGGATCACGCAACCAGCCTCGCGCAGCAGCGCGACCAGAACCGAGTCGTGTTGTGCGGGTGCGTCGTTGGCGTGCAGTTCGGCGCCGTAGGTCGTGACGAATCCGCGCGCATCCTCGAGATCCTTGACGCCTATCGGAATGCCGGCCAGCGGCCCTACCGGATCACCGTGCTTCAGGCGCGCATCGATCGCGTCGGCTTGCGCCAATGCATCCTCGAAGTTCACCGCGCAGAACGCGTTCAGCCGCGGGTTCAACGACTCGATGTTGCCGATTGCGGCTTGCGTCAAGTCACGAGCTGAGACCCGTCGCGAAAACACGGCACCGACGAGTTGCTCAACCGTCGTCTCACGAAAGTCCATGCAGGAGGAACCTCCGGCTTCCTCGCGGCTTTGTCAACGCACGTGGCGCCCACGGCGCCCCACGCGCCCAGGACCTACCGGAACGCGGCGTAGTCCGGGCCGAGGAAGCCGGCGGCGATCTTGAGCTTAAGTACTTCGTCGGTACCCTCGTAGATGCGGCACACGCGCACGTCCTTGAGGTGGCGGCTGGGCCGGTAGATCGGGGGGAAACCACCGTGGTGGTGATGTAGCGGGCGAGATCAGCCGCCGTGGACAGGGAAGAGGTTTATCGAACCGCCGTCTTGCGTCAGCCGAAACGATCCGCAGTGATTTACACGGGAGAGATTCCTGATGGAACGGCCGTTGTCTTGTGAACCCGGTGTCGAGCGGTTACGCGTTTGATCCGCTCCAGGGGCTTGTCGTAGTTCAAGCCGAGGTATTCGGCCGGCGGGGGAGTATCGTGCTGCAGCTCGCCCTGGACACCGGCGCTACTGGAACCATGATCAACGTCGGACCGCTTGCAGCCGTAGGGTATGACCCGTCGTTGCAGACTGAACGGATCCAGGTCACGACTGGAAGCGGCGTAGAATAGAATATGCTCCGAGGATCTCTGTCGTCCGCATGAAGGCGATTGGTCACGAGCGGACGAACTTTCCGGTCCTCGCTCATACTCTGCCTCCAAGCACGAGCGTCCTCGCCCACCACCATGGCCGCGGCCTCGGCAGCCTGACCTGCGCCGGGTGCAGGTACACCGACTCGTCGGCCTGCATGATGCGCCGCGGTTCCCCGCTATGGAACAACTCATCGTTGAACGTGCATGCGCTCGACGGCTGCGCCGGCATCACGCAGGTGCGGGTCGCAACAGCAAGGCGGCCGAGCTTCCAACATCTCATCGTTTAGAAGCGTCGGCGAACCATACCCCGTAGAACAGGGTATGGCCGGCGAGATCTCCAAGCCCCACGATCACCTGTTTCGCTCCGTATTCGGAGAAGACAAGGAAGCCGAGGCGGCCAGCCTGCTGCAGGCCTGCCTGCCGCCGGCGGTCAGCCGCGAATTGCTGTGGTCGAGCCTCAAGTGGCAGTCTGTGAGCTTCATCGACGACCGCCTGCGCGACAGCGAATCGGACCTGCTGTACGCGATCCGTCGCACCGCCGACGGCGCCTCGGCGTGGCTGTACGTGCTGCTGGAGCACCAGTCGACCCCGGACCCGTGGTTGCGGCTGCGGCTGCTGAAGTACAGCATCCGGATCTGGGAACGCGATCGGCAGCGGCATCCGCAGGAGCAACAGTTGCGCCCGATCGTGCCGCTGGTGCTGTATCAGGGCGGGCGCGTGTGGCGTGAAGCGCGTGAGTTCGCGGAGCTGTTTTCCGAGGTGGTGCGGGATTGGCCGGGAGTGCCGCGCTACGCGCACCTGTTGATCGATCAGACGCAGGCCGGACCGGAGGAGTTGCGCGGGGAGCTGCTCG
Organism: Spirochaetia bacterium; assembly: GCA_965203905.1. Classification (GTDB taxonomy): domain Bacteria; phylum Spirochaetota; class Spirochaetia; order SZUA-6; family Bin103; genus Bin103. The sequence goes on from CBDBDQ010000005.1 coordinate 2,765,089, forward strand.
GTCGCATCGCGCAACTGGCGATGATGGCGGCGTACCGGGCGAGCTGGCCGGTGTTGCAGCGGCTGGTGCCGCTGCTGGCGGAGTTGGCGCAGGCAGGCGGCAGCGAAGACCTGCAGCGGATCGTGGTGTACATTGCGGCCACGACACGGGAGCCGAAGCGCTGGCACCGATTCGCGGAGGCAGTCCGTCGCCAGGTGCCGGGAGGTGGAGAACTGATGAACAAGACCGAGGAGATGATCGAGATATACGGCGACATGAGGGAGCGTGAGGGCCGCCAGGAAGGCCGCCAGGAAGGCGAGTTACGCGGCAAGGTGCAGACCATCGAGGGTCTCGTGGGACGCGATGTCCCCTGGTCCATCATCGAAGCGGCCACCGGAATCGACCAGGCCACCTTCGACCGGCTCAAGCGCCAACTCGACACCGCTGACGGCAGCGCCACCCACTCCAACTAAACCACGCCCCCGCTGTCCCTGGCTTCCGGATGGCGGTGCTTCGGTGCCGGCGATGGCGCCAGCGCACCCCATCTCGCGCGCGTATTGAAACTGAACGTTCCAGATCAGCCGGGAGCCGGCAACGCATCGAAAAAACGTGAGATTGACAGTGCACGGCGGGCGGTGCATAGTAGAGCGCTCAGGGATTCTTGGCTCATGCCGACGACGCTCGACCATAGCACTCAGCGCTGTCACCCAGTTGACGCAGTTGGTTACTTCGCCCCCACCCACCCGGCCCCCACTTTTTCGAACCGAGAACAACTAACCGCTCCGGCTGATCGCCCCGTACGCGACCCCGCGCACGCCGTCGCGTTCACTACCGCCGTACCTGTCGGTGGCGCCGGCTACGGAAAACGGCAGTGCAAGGTGGTACTCAAAGAACCGCACGCACGCGCGGCGTGAGCCGGGGTGAACCCGACGAGTTACACGCCGCGCGCTTCTGAGAACCTGACTCAAACTGGCAGCCCGCGTTGCGGCCCGAGAGTAGCCAGGAGGCGGCAATCCGCTGCGCAATACTCTCGAAAATCTACATACGGAGTTACGTATGAATACTGTCACAATCACCCGGGCCTTTGCGGTTGCGTTGGCCCTGGTCCTGAGCGCAAACAGCGTGTGGGCCACTGGCGCGGAAGAGGCGCCGGCAGCCGCGGCCGAGAAGCAGTACGTGACCGACCCCACCACCGGCAAGGTGGTGGTGGCGCCACAGTACGGCGGGACGATAACCTTCGTCGACAACGGTTCGGCGGGTACGGTCACCGACTACTACGTGAGTGGGGCTGGCCCGAAGAACGTCCAGCTCTTCATGGAGAAGCTGGGTATCGCGAACTGGGCAATAGATCGGGACGTATGGCCCTATAACACACAGCACATCCCTGACTTTGCCTTGTCAGGGCGGCTGGCCGAAAGCTGGGAGCAACCCGACCTGGACACTATTATCTTCAAGATCCGGCAGGGCGTTCACTGGCATGACAAGCCACCGATGAACGGTCGGGAGTTGACCGCCGCGGATGTCGAATGGAGCTTTCATCGCCTGTTGGGACTGGGCAGCGGCTTCACCGAACCCGCCCCAACGGTCTGGGCTCTGCCCCAATTCAGAACCAAGTCGGTAACAGCCACCGACCAGTATACGGTTGTCTTTGAGCTGGATCCGCCAGCCCCCTGGGCGCTGAATCGGATCCTCCGTGGAGATAACACCGCCATACTGCCGCGCGAGGTAATCGAGCAACACGGCGACTATAATGACTGGCGGAACGTGGTCGGCACCGGACCCTTCATGCTGACTGACCACGTCGAGGGCACCTCTTGGACCTACGTCAAGAATCCCGACTACTGGGGTTACGACGAAAAGTACCCGGAGAACCGGCTGCCCTATGTTGACGAGATACAACGCCTGATATCGAAGGAACAAGCGACCATTCTGGCGATGATGCGCACCGGAAAGGCTGATTACATCGGTTACGGCGGCGACACGCAAATCACTTCTATCGACGCGGCAACAACCCTGCAGGAGACCAACCCGGACCTGAACCTGTGGCCATATTCATACCGTGCGGAGACGGCGATGGCCTTCAACACGCAGATCTCGCCCTGGAACGACATCAGGGTGCGCCGCGCAATACAGATGGCGATCGACCTTGAGACGATCAACCGGACCTACCACCAGGGTTGGGCAAATCCGACGGCGGCAGCGGCTCTAGGGGACGCCATGGTCGGGTATGTCACCCCATTTGAAGAGTGGCCCGACGATCTCAAGGAATACTATACCTATGACTCGGAACGGGCGGAAGCTTTGCTTGACGAGGCTGGCTATCCGCGCGGCGCCGACGGCATTCGATTCGAAACCGTCTATGGCCACCTGGACCGCGGCGACTTCGATTTGGACTATTTCCAGATAGTCATGGAATACTTGCGTGCCATTGGTATTGATATAGAGGTGGAGAAGATCCCGGTAGCGCAGTGGGGGTCTTATGTAAGGGATTCCCGGGGGGAGGGTCTGTTTCTCAACGTACACAACACCGACTATATCACTGGCCTAGACAGCTTCTATTCGACCGGATACAACCCGTCCAACGTCAATGACCCGGCTTTTGACGCCATAATGGACGCCTTCCGCGCCGCTACTGCGACCGAGGAGCAGCAGAGGCTCGCGAGGGAGGCAGTTATGTACATCGCGGAGCAGCACTGGACCATAGCGGGACCGAGAGTCCCCAGTTTCATGGTCACCCAGCCGTGGCTGGTGGGTTACAGCGGCGAAGTCGAGCTGGGGGAAATGGACCGTGCGATCATACTTTCGCGCCTCTGGATTGACCAGGATCTGAAGGCGGAAATGGGCTTCTGAGGCACTCGCCGTAGGCGATCTGCAGTGGATCCCGCTCTTGGGTGGGGTCCACGAATCCGACTACGTCGGCACGGTCACTCCGTGACAGGAAGACCATGAACGGCGATGCGCAGGTATCGCCCGCCGGTCAGCTTTTTTGGACCAGGCGCCGGGAGCCTTGAGCTTCCCGGCGCCGCCCGTTTTACACGAAGATATGAGAGCCTACATCATCCGGCGGCTGCTGCTGGTCATCCCCACCCTGCTCATATTGAGCATCCTCGTCTTTCTCTCGGTCCGCTTCATCCCCGGCGACGTAATAGATGCGATGTTTGGTGACCTGCAATACATGGGTGCGGGTATCGACCGTGCAGCGTTCGAGCGCCGGCTGGGACTCGACGTGCCTGTCTACGTGCAGTATGGACGCTGGCTAGGGGGTGTTTTCCTGCACGGCACGCTGGGCGAATCACTGATGTACGGTTGGCCGGTAGAGGAGAAGTTGCTCGGCAGATTGCCGTTGACCATTCAGCTTGGCGTCATGGCAATCGTGATCGGGCTGTTGATCGCCCTCCCCGTCGGCATCTACTCGGCGATTCGCCAGGATACGGCCGCCGACTACCTGGGGCGCTCCATCGCCATCGTCGGCCTGGCTACGCCGAACTTCTGGCTCGGACTCATGGTCATGCTGTTCCCGGCACTCTGGTGGGGCTGGTCGCCACCGGTGTTGTGGGTTCCGTTCGCCGAAGACCCGCTGGGGAACCTGGGGGTGCTCCTCATTCCCAGCCTGATCTTGGGGACGGCCTCGGCTGCAGCCACCATGCGGATGACGCGCACCATGATGCTGGAGGTGCTGCGGCAGGATTTTGTCAGGACCGCCTGGTCCAAGGGACTGAGGGAGCGGGTCGTGGTCATGCGGCACGCCATCAAGAATGCCCTCATCCCGGTTGTCACGCTGATCGGTCTGCAGTTGCCGATCCTGGTGGGGGGCGCCGTGATCATGGAGAACATATTCAACCTGCCGGGGCTCGGGCGTCTCATGGTGCTGGCCCTCGAGCAGAGGGACTACCCGGTGGTCTCCGGGGTAAACTTGTTGTTCGGCACCGCGGTGGTGCTGTTCAATCTCCTGATCGACCTGATTTACCCCTTCTTTGATCCAAGAGTCCGCTATGAATGAGGGTGCGCCGACAACGGCAAGCGAGCCGAGGAGACATACCGGTCTGGGCGGTTTCTTTAGCAGGCTGTGGAGAGAGAAGCCGCTCGGCAGTGCCTGCGGGATCGTCGTATTGCTGCTGATTGTGGTGGCTGTCTTCGCCGATGTTCTGGCCCCCTATGGTTATACGGAAATACACTTGGCAGACCGGCTGCAGGGCGCATCAGCCCGGTATCTGCTGGGTACCGACCAGTTGGGGCGAGACTACTTGAGCCGCCTCATCTACGGGGCCCGTCTTTCGATGCTTGTCGGGCTGTCCGCGACCACGCTCAATGTCGTCGTCGCCGTCCTCGTCGGCGGCATTTCCGGATTCCTCGGTGGTAAGCTGGACCTGGGTGTGCAGAGATTCGTCGATGCCTGGATGGCTTTTCCGGGACTGCTCCTGCTGCTGACCATCATGTCCATATTGGGGCAGGGGGTGCCCCAGATGATCCTGGTCCTGGGGATATCAGGAGGCATCGGTGGCTCGAGAGTAGTCCGAGGCGCCGTTATCGCCGTAAAGGAAAATGACTATTTTCAGGCGGCGGCGTCGATCGGCTCGGCAAGATGGAGGGCATTTACCCGCCACGTCCTGCCCAATATCGGGGCGCCTCTGATCATCATCTTCAGCATCAACATCGGCGGGGCGATCATGAGTGAGGCTTCGCTGAGCTTCCTCGGATTCGGTCTGCCTCCCGAGTTTCCCAGCTGGGGTACTCTGCTGAGCTGGGAAGGCCGGCGGTACATGGAGCAGGCGCCATGGCTTGCACTCTGGCCAGGTCTCTGCCTGACCCTCGTCGTGTACAGTCTGAACATGTTCGGTGATGCCATGCGCGACCTGCTCGACCCGCGGCTCAGAGGCGGCGGCGGGCGGCTGGGTGCCAACGCCGCCACGTCGGTTTAGCAGCCCGTGATGGAACCCGGCGTCGCACCGAGAGCGGCGAGGCGCCCGGCTGGCAAGGCGCGACGACCGAGCATATCAGGGCATATGTGAGCGAGGAGCAACGCAGCCAGCCGGGATGGATCGCTGCTCGAATGCAGCCGGTGTTTCGCCACGGGCTGCTAGTGTGGAGTGCTACGAAGTCCGGCGCGGGCGGCGTACCAGGCGGCCGGGGAGCGCGCCGGTCAGCTCGTCCTGCTCCAGCACGATCTCGCCGCCGCAGATGGTGTAATCGTAGCCCACCGGGCGCTGCATGAACCGCTTGGCGTTCTCCGGCAGGTCGTAGACGATGTGCGGCGCCGGCCATGACAGGCGCGCGAAGTCGATGACGTTGACGTCGGCGCGCATGCCGGGCTGCAGCAGGCCGCGGTCGAGCAGCCCGTACACCTCCGCCGGACCGCGCGTCTGCTTGTTCACGATCGTCTCCAGCGCGACCTTGCCGCCGCGGGTGCGGTCGCGCCCCCAGAACGCCAGGTTCCAGCTCGGCATGTGCGCGTCGCAGATGGCGCCGACGTGGGCGCCGGCGTCGCTCAGCCCGTTGCGGGTGATCGGATGGCGCATCATCTCGGCCATGTACTCCAGGTTGCCCTGCGAGTAGCCTTCCAGGTAGTGGATCAGCATGGTCTGGCCGCGGTCGGCCGTGAGCAGGTCGTAGAACGCCTGGGGGGCCGGGATGCCGTGCTTGCCGGCGTAGGCGGCGACGCTCGCCGACGCGTCCGGCTCGTAGTCGGGCGGATCGCCGAGCACGTAGACTTTCGCGGGATTGGAGATGATCCGCTCCAGCAACCAGGGCAGGCGGCTGCCCGGCGTGGTGTCGTCGACGAACGTGTTGTCGTCGGGCCCGACCTCGCCATACTTGTTGCCGGGCTTCAGGCGCACGTCGTTGGTCAGGTCCCAGTCGCTGGCGAGAATCCGTGCTCGCACCTCGGGGTCGCGCATCTTGCGCAGCCGCTCCGCCATCGGCAGCGAGCCGGCCAGCTCCCGGTACGCGTAGTTGAGCAGGTACGGATGTAGCGATGCCTCCAGGTTCATGATGATCATGGTGCCGCGGCCGCGCACCTGGGGATACACCCGCCAGCCGTTGGCGTACGCCTTCTCCTCCAGCGGGTCCAGCGATTCGCGCCCGCCTTCGCCCATGAGGTAGGTCACGCTGATGCCGGCCATCCGGGCCAGGGAGTAGAGCCACTCGCGCTCGAACGGCCCTACGAACTGCAGCACGCCGCCACCGGCCTCGACCGCGCCCTTGGCGATCGCCTCGATCTCGGGATAGCGGGCCAGGGTGCCGGGTATCAACTCGCCCGCCTTGGTGCGGTGCGCCAGCAGGCGGTTGCTGGAGACGCCGAACGCGCCCGCCTCGATCCCCTGGCGTACGATGCGGGTCATCTCGACCAGCTCGGCGTCGGTCGGCTGAATGTCCTCGGCGCCGCGCTCGCCCATCACGTAGGTGCGTAACGCGCAGTGCGGAAGCTGGGTCAGGACGTCCATCACGCGTGGCTGGTGGTCGATCGCTTCCAGGTATTCGGGAAACGTCTCCCAGGCCCACTCCATGCCGGCCGACATCGCGATCGCCGGGATATCCTCGACCGCGTCCATCAGGTCCATCAGCCAGTCGCGATCCTTGGGATGCACTGGGGCGAAACCGACGCCGCAGTTGCCCATCACGATGGTGGTCACGCCGTTCCAGCAGGAGGGCGTAAGGTAGGGATCCCACGACACCTGCGCATCGAAGTGGGTGTGCATGTCGATCCAGCCCGGCGTTACCAGCTTGCCGGTGGCGTCGAGCTCGCGCCGGGCGGGCCCGACGTCCGCCCCGACGGCCGCGATCCTGTCGCCGTCGATCCCGACGTCCCCCCGAAACTCCGGCCCGCCGCTGCCGTCGATGACGCGGCCGTTGCGAATCGCCAAGTCGTGCATGGTTGCCCCCGCGCGCCGGGTCGGATGCCCGCGCCACGCTGCCGGTGCGACGTTATCCCCGCGCCACCCCGGCGTCAAGGTGGAGTCGCGGCGTCACTCGCCGTTCGCGGCGATGGCGATCTTGAGGGCGTCGCGGCCGTCCAGCCGGTAATTGCTGTCCAGGGCGTGAAAGCCGTCGGCGACCCGCTCCAGCGGGATGACGTGGCTCACGAACCCCTCGAACAGCGAGGCGTACTGTTGGAGCAGCGCGAGCGAGCGCACGAAGTGGGGGCCTTCGAAGCCCCAGGCAGCCTCCAGGCGCAGATTCTTGCGCATCAGCATCTGATTGGGGTTGCACTCGAAGGTGCCGGTGTCCACGAAGTGGCCGAACTCGACGTAGGTGCCGCCGTACCGCAGGTAGTCGAGTCCCTCGGGAATCGCGGCCAGGAAACCGGCGCACTCGCACACCACGTCGGCGCCGGCTCGGCGCGGCGTGCTGTCGCGCACGATGCGCTTGCGTTCCTCGGCGTCCGGCACCTCGTCGATGTCGATCACCAGATCCGCGCCGAGCCGCTCGGCGAACTCCAGGCGCCCGGCGGGTCCGCCGACCGCGATCAGCCGTCCGGCACCGGCGCGCCTGGTCCAGGCGATCGCCAGCAGGCCGATCGGTCCGGTGCCCTGAATCACCACGGTGTCGCCGAGTTGGATGCGGGCGCGGGACACGCAGTGGTAGGAGCAGGCGGACGGCTCGGTGAGCACGGCGATCGCGGCCGGCAGGTCGGTTTTCAGGAACACGTTCCGGGAATCCCAGAGATAGAGATACTGGCCGAAGCCGCCGCGCAGAGGAGGCACCCGGTCTGCGGGCTGAAATCCCACGCCCAGGTGCGGGGAGACCACCACCCGGTCGCCGGCCCGTACCGGATTCCCGGCGGCGTCTTCGCTGACTCCGGCGCCGAGCGCAGCGAGCGTGCCGACGTTCTCGTGGCCGAGGATGATGTCGAAGCCGAGGCGCTGAAACTGCCAGTTGTGCAGGTCGGTGCCGCAGATACCGCCCAACTCCTGCTTGACCAGGACCCGCCCCGGTTCCACCTCAGGAACCGGATACTCGCGAATCTCGAACTCCCTGCCGGTCATCACGCTGGCGCGTGCCGTCTTTCCCATCGCTGACCTCCCTCAGATCGCCTGACCTTGGTGTTGCCGGCAAGTAACGCAGCCGCCGGCCAACCCGTCAAGCGGCGCTGCGGGCAGTGTCGGGCAGTGGACGACTACACGCCACCCGTGTATCGTGAATGTTTCGATGGGAGGATGGCCATGCCTACGAGGTCCGCGTCGAAGACTATCACTAGAGATCCGAGTTGGCTCGGGCCGGCCGTTTCCCCCGGCGAGATGCTGCTTGAGGAGTTCATCAAGCCGCTCGGGCTGCGTCAAACCGATGCGGCGAAGCAGATGGGGATTTCGTTGAACCGGCTGAACGAAGTGGTGCGAGGGCGGCGGCGCATCACCGCCGACACGGCAATAAGGTTGGCGGACCTGCTGCGGACCTCGCCGCAGTTCTGGATGCGGCTCCAGGCGGACTGGGACCTGCACGAAGCCCTGGAGCGCAGCGCGTCCTAGCACGCCGGACGTGCGTGCGCTGAAAGCACGCCCGGAAGGGACTACACTCTGGGCACCATCATGACTGTGAAGGGAAACCAGGTTCGCTCCGGCTGGACCGGGCGATTTTACGAGGACCTCGCCGTGGGCGACGTGTACCGCAGCCGGTGGGGACATACCGTGACCGAGGCCGACAACGCGCTGTTCACCCACCTGACCCACAACACCAACCCGCTGCACTTCGACGCCCGTTACGCAGCCGGCTCGCGGTGGGGCAGGATTCTGGTCAACAGCAGCTTCACGCTGGCGCTGGTCACCGGCATGAGCGTCAATGACGTCACCGAGCACGCGATGGCCAACCTGGGATGGGAGGAGATCAAGCTGCCGAATCCGGTGTTCCTGGGCGATACCCTGTACTGCGAGACCGAGATCCTGGCGCGGCGGGACTCGAAGTCCTACCCGGAGGCGGGCATCGTGCGGTTCCGGTCGCGCGGCATCAACCAGAACGGCGACGTGGTGCTCGACTACACCCGCAGCGCGATGATCTACCGGCGGGCTGCCGCGCCACGGGTGCCGTTCCCGGAACCGAACGGGCGCTGACGCGGCAGCCGTGAAACCGCTGGCAGGGCTGCGTCTGATCGACCTGTCCACGGTCCTGGCGGGCCCCTACTCGGGCTCGCTGCTGGCCGACCTGGGCGCCGACGTGATCAAGGTGGAGCCGCCGGCCGGCGACGCCGCCCGCGCCCTGGTCACCGAAGAGGGTCTTGCGCCCCATTTTCTCACCAACCAGCGCAACAAGCGCGGCATCGTGATCGACCTCAAGCATCCCGCCGGCAAGGCGGCGTTCGACGACCTGGTACGGTGGGCGGACGTGGTGCTGGAGAACTACCGCCCCGGCGTCACGGCGCGCCTGGGCATCGACTACCCGGCGCTGGCGGCGCTCAACCCACGCATCATCATGTGCTCCATCACCGGCTACGGGCTCACCGGGCCGGGCAGGGATCGCGCCGCGTTCGACGCCAACATCCAGGCCTACGCCGGCATCATGGGCTTGACCGGCGACCCGGACGGGATGCCGGTACGGGCGGCGCCGGCGTACGCCGATCTGTGCGCGGGCATGGCGGGCGCGCTGGGGATCCTGGCCGCGGTGGTGGCGCGCGAGCGCACCGGACGCGGCCAGCACGTCGACTTGGCGATGTTCGACGTGCAGCTCTCGATGCAGAACTACTACTGCACCATGGAGCTGGCGTCGGTCCGGCCGCCGCGGCGGCTCGGCAACGAGCATGAGCTGCACGTGCCCTACAATGCGTACCCCACGGCCAGCGGACCACTGTGCGTGACGGTGGTGACCGACGCGCAGTGGAGCGGCCTGCTGCGCGCGCTCGGGCGGTTCGACCATCCGGCCGAGGTGCGGGCACACCTGGAGCTGTTGGCGGATGGCCGGCTGCGCCGGCGCGGCAACCGGATCGCGGATCGAGGGCCGATCAACGCGGCGCTGAGGGCCATCCTCGCCACGCGCCCGCGCGAGGTGTGGATGGAAACGCTGGCCGCCGAACGGCTGCCCTTCGCGCCCGTCAACACGCTGGCTGAGGCGCTGGCCGACCCGCAGGCGGCGGCGCGTGACATGGTGGCCCGCATACCGCTGCCGGACGGCGGCACCTGCCCGGCGCCCGGCAACCCGATCAAGCTGTCGGACGCCGGACCTGACACCTTTGCGCCGCCGCCGTCGCTCGGGCAGCACACCCGGCAGGTGCTGGCCGACGTGCTGGGCTACGACGAAGCTCGCATCGCCGGCCTGCTGAAGTCGGGCGCGTTCACCGCGACCGCGGACCGGCGTGCTCCCGGCGGCGCAGCCACCGGCCCCGGCGCGGCGTCCCCCGGCACCGGGGCCTGACCGATGGTGCTGCCGGCGCGGTCGCTGCTGTTCGTCCCCGCCAACCGGCCCGACCGCTACGCCAAGGCGGCGGCCGCGGGGGCGGACAAGGTGATCATCGACCTGGAGGACTCGGTGCCGGCCGACCAGCGCGCCGCGGCGCGCGAGATGATCGCCCCCGCGCTGCCGGAGGTGCCGCGCGAACGGTTGCTGGTGCGGGTCAATCCGACTGCCGACCCGGATCACGCCGCCGACCTCGACGCGGTGCCGCTGGCGGCGGTGGGCGGGCTGATGGTGCCGAAGCTGGAGCACGCCGCCGAGCTGCGCGGCCTGGCCGGCGAGCTGGGGCGCCGGGAGGCGGCGGCCGGCCTGGCCGTGGGTTCGACGTTCCTGGTGGTGCTGATCGAGACCGCACGCGGCGTGCGCGATGCCGACGCACTGCTGGAGGCGGCCGCCGGTCTCGGCCGCGACTGCCTCGCCGCGTTCGGGGCGCTGGACTACGGCGTGGAGGTGGGCACCGAGGCGTCCGGCGTCGAGCCGGAGCTGCTGTATCCGCGCGCGCGGTTAACGGTCGCCGCCGCCGCTGCCGGCCTGGAGCCGCCCATCGATTCGCCGAGCACCCACCTGCGCGATCCCGACCCGGTCCGCGCGGAGGCGCTGGCGGCGCGCCGGCTCGGGTTCCAGGGCAAGCTGTGCGTGCACCCGCTCCAGGTCGGCCCCTGCAACGAAGTGTTCACCCCGCCGCCGGCGGCGGTGGCCGCCGCGCGCGCCGTGGTCGACGCCTACGATGCGGCGCAGGCCGCCGGGCGCGGCGCCGTGGCGCTGGACGGCCGCATGATCGACATGCCGGTAGTAAGGCGGGCGCAACGCACGCTCACCCTGGCGCGTCGCCTGCACCAGGCCCACTCCGCCGGCAATGCGTGAGCGCCGCTGAGCCCGCGGCGGTTACCGGATGCGACAGTCGTAGTCCGCGATCCTGGAGTCGTCGGTCACCAGTGTCACGTCGTTCCGGTGATGAAGGACAGGACCTGGTCCATCCAGCCATTGAGCGTGCGGTACTTGGCCGGTTCCGCGGCCAGGATGCGCTGCTCGGACTGGACGTACATCGACGGCACCAGCTCGGCGCGGCAGTTCTCGACCAGCGCGCGGGCGCCGTCCGCGGTGGTGTCGAGGTGAAACTGCATACCGATCACCGATGCGCCGAGCTGGAACGCCTGGTTCAGCGCTCCGTTGCTGCGCGCCAGGCGAACCGCTCCTTCCGGCAGGTCGAACGTGTCGCCATGCCAGTGGAACACCTCCAGGAACGGCGGAAAGCGGAACCTGGCCGGCTGCTCCGCATCCGCATCGCGGTCACCGCCGTCGTCGCCGGTGGCGGGTGCCACGCCCTGGATCGGCAGCCAGCCGATCTCCTTGACCTTGTTGGGGTACACCGCCGCTCCGCAGGCGCTGGCAATGAGCTGCGCGCCCAGGCACACGCCCAGCACCGGCCGCCCCAACTCGATCGCGGCGCGGATGAACCGCTTCTCCGCCACCAGCCACGGATGCTCGCCTTCGTCGTTGACGCTCATCGGGCCGCCCATCGCCACCACGAGGTCCACTTCGGCGGGTGGCGGCAGCTCGGTCGAGTCGTAGAACCGCGTCGCCGTCACCTGGTACCCGGCGCGATGCAGCCAGGACTCGATGCTGCCCAGCCCTTCGAACGGAACGTGTTGCAGATAATGCGCGCGCACGGATCACCTCGGGTATTGGAAACTTGCAACCGCCGCGGCGGCCCTGGCGTCATAGTAACCCGGAACGCGGTACGCTGGCGCCGATGGCTGCGCAGGCGAACCCGGCAATACGCGAGCGTCTCGCGTCGACGCCGGGCCACGAAGAGGACAGCACCTCAATGCGGTGTAGATACAGTAGCGGCGAGGTGTTGCTGATGATGATGTCAACCATGCCCTCGTTCCAGGTCCGACAACTCAGATTCAAGCGGAAAGACCTGATAACGAGCAAGCTGCAGCAGAAACTCTACACGAACCATTCCCGCCAGTTCGGCTGCTCGACCCGACGACAACCGGCTGAGCTCGAACAGCTTGACTGCCGCGAGCATGCGCAGTTCGCGGGCGAACAGGCGTTCATCGGTCTTCTCGGCCAGGAGTACACTCTCGGGAACGTCGATTGCGATCTTGCGTGTTGCCACGGTGGTGTTCCTCTCCATGACTATCGCATAGATCGCCCCTCAACCGCCGCGCCGGGGCTGCCGCCGCGAACCGCCAGGGCAGGCACGGCGCCATAATAGCCTGGAATGTCGTGTGGTGGTGTCAATGGCTGTGCAGGTGGACCAGGCAACACGCGAGCGTTTCTCGCCGGCGCTGGGCACGGAGAGGAACGTGCCGCGGGCAAGCCGTTGCCGTTGGAGAACGGCGACCGGCTCTCGCGCGCCGAGTTCGAACGGCGCTATACCGCTCGGCCGGACGAACCGCAACCCCACGCGTTGCTTCGTATCGTCCCGGCGGCGAGTACCGACCGCTGGCCGCGACCGCGGGCGGCATGCTCGAGAGCCGCGTGTTTCCCGGCCTGCGCCTGGCGGTCGATGCGCTGCTGCAAGGTGACATCGCCGGGGTACTTGCCGAGTTGCGAAACGGTCTGAGCATCCCGGAGCACGCCGAGTCTGTCGAGCACCTGCGGGCAGCGGAGACGGCCGCGAAGGAAGATTCCCGAGGTGGTAGCGACTGAGGCGGACGCCGCCGGTAGTTGTGCACCCAGTCTCGAAGTGTCGATGCGACCTTGCCGACTCTGAGTTCACCGGACTACGCATTTTTCTGGTCACCATGTCTCGCAGCCACTGACTCCGCCACCGATAATGGGCTCGTATGTTGCGTCCGAATCCGGCAGTCGAGCGGTGGCGAGATGGCGAACGGGTCGGGCCGCGCTTGGCGGCGCATCAGCTTGCCGGCCTGCTCTCCATCGACCTTGAGGGCAGCGAGAACATCCACGCGATCGGTGCGATACGCACCGACCGTTCCACGACCTTCACCTGGCGCGGCGACAGCAATGGACTACCCGCGGCCCTGGCAGCTCTGGAGGAATTCTCCGAAGGAGCCTCGTATCTGGTCGGGCACAACATCATCGAGCACGATCTCGAGCTTCTCGCCAAGCATGCGTCCCGCCTCGAACTGCTCCACTTGGCCGCCATCGACACGCTCTACCTCAGCCCTCTGGCATTCCCCGAGAACCCCTACCATCACCTCGTCAAGCAGTATCAGGAACCTGCACTGGCGAGGGCGCAGGTAAACGATCCCCTCCTGGATGCCGAGCTGACACTGGAGCTGTTCGCCGACATCGCCGATGCACTGAAGTCGGCTGACGAAGACCTGCTGCTCGCCTGGCACGCCCTGCTTTCCGCCGGCGTCAAGGGACACGCCTTCGACCACGTCTTCCGCACCGTCCGTGCCGCCGAAGCAACGCCAAGCGTCGCAGATGCGATTCCGGCAATCATGGACCGCCTTCGAGAACGCGGGTGCGCGAACCAGGCCGCCCATATTGCCAACGCCGCACCCTCGCATCCTCTCGCCCTCACGTATCTGTTGGCATGGCTGCCGGCTGCAGGAGGCAACTCCATCATTCCTCCCTACGTCGAAAAGCGATTTGGACCGGGCACCCTGGCAACGAAGCTCCGCGATACGCGCTGCGGAGACCGAAACTGCTCCTGGTGCGCGGAGCATCTCGACCCTGAGAAGGCGCTGCAGCGATGGTTCGGTTTCGAGGCATTCCGCGATCGGCCTCAGAGTCGAGACGGCGAGAGCCTGCAGCGTTCCATTACCGAGAAACACCTTGCCCGCGCGCAGGTACTCGGGATTCTTCCCACCGGAACCGGAAAGTCGCTCTGCTATCAGCTCCCGGCGCTGATGCGCTACGCAGCAACCGGGGCGCTCACCGTGGTGATTTCTCCGTTGGTGGCGTTGATGGCCGATCAGGTCACGGCGATGCGGCGCCAGGGCGTCGTCTGCGCCACCACGATCAACGGCCTCATATCCATGCCGGAACGTGCCGAAGCGCTTGCCCACATCCGTCTCGGTGACGCCGGTATCGTCCTGGTCGCTCCGGAGCAGCTTCGCAATCGTTCGTTCAGGAAGGCGATCGCGGGCCGCCGCATCGGCGCGTGGGTCGTGGACGAGGCGCACTGCCTCTCGAAATGGGGACATGATTTCCGCCCCGACTATCGCTACGTCGCGCGTTACATCGCCGAGCACCACGGAGAGGATTCCGCGCCCATCCTCTGCCTGACCGCCACCGCCAAGCACGACGTCGTCGCCGACATCGTTCAGCACTTCGAACGGACGCTGCAGTCTCGGCTCGAAGTCGTCGACGGTGGAGCGGAACGCACCAATCTCGAATTCGTGGTGATGCCGACTTCGGCTTCGCAACGCATCGAGCACATCCATCGGGCACTCGAAGACGCACTTGAGAGAGAACGCTCGGGAGGCGCCATCGTCTACTGCACGACCAGGCGGAGCACCGAGGAGACCGCGCAGGCGCTCGCCGCCAGAGGACTGGTCGCGCAACACTTTCACTCCGGTCTCTCGCCGGAGCGAAAGCGCGAGATCCAGCGCGGCTTCCACGACGGCGACATCGACGTCGTGGTCGCCACCAACGCCTTCGGCATGGGAATCGACAAACCGACCGTGCGCGCGGTGGTTCACGCCGAGATTCCGGGCTCCCTCGAGAGCTACCTCCAGGAAGCCGGCAGGGCGGGAAGAGATGGCGCGCCGGCGCACTGCCTGCTGCTGTTCGAGCCCGACGACACCGAACGGCAGTTCTCACTCACCGCCGGCTCGCGGTTGGAGCGGCGCGACATCCAGGCCGTGCTGCGTGCGATACGCCGTCTCGACGCGCGCCGCCGGCGCCACCACGCGGACACCGAGGACGCGGTGGTCGCGACCTCGGGGGAAATCCTGCTGCAGGACGACGACGGCGAATTCTCGCGCGACAGCGTCACGGACGACGACCGGGTGCGTACCGCCATCGCGTGGTTGGAGGAATCGAGGCTCGCGCGACGCGACGAGAACCACACGAGTGTCTTTCCCTCGTCCTTGCGTCTCCCGAGCCTGGCGGCCGCACGCGAACGCATCGAGCGTGAGGGCAACCGGCGCAACATTCGAAGCGATGTCCGGGCGCAGATGCTGCGCGTCGTCCAGACCCTGGCGCACGCAGACCCGGACACCGGTGTGTCCACCGACGAGTTGATGAACGAATGCGGCTGCTCGCTGCAGCAGCTTCGCAAGATCTTCAGCACGCTGGAGCAAATCGGCGTCGCATCGAACGACATGCGCATCACCGTGTATGTCCATGTGGGAGTTGGGAACGCCTCCACACGACGCCTTGCGCTTGCACAGGAGCTGGAGCAGGCGCTCATCGCAGAGCTTCGCGAGGAAGCGCCGGACCAGGAAGTCGATACCTGGACCCTTCTCGCGCTCCGGCTCCTGGCGCAGCGGCTTCGGCAGAAGGAGATCAGCAACCCGCTGCCCGAGCGGCTGGTCAGGCTTCTGCGCAGCATCTCCTCGGACGGCCGCGACGAACCGGACGCGAAACGAAGCATCGAAATCCGTGCCCGCGACATGGAAACCATCGGGGTTCGGCTGCGGCGGAACTGGGCGGGCATCGAACGTATCGCCCGACTTCGCCGGGACGGTGCGGCGCGGCTGCTCGAACATCTGATCGGAAAGGTGCCCGAGAACGTTCGTGGCGTCGATCTGCTGGTGGAAACCACCTACGGCGCGCTCGAACAGGCCATCAAGGCCGACCTGGTGTTGAGGTCGCAGTTGAAGAACCAGGCGGCACAGCCGCTCGTCGACCGCGCGCTCTTGTGGATGCACGAGCAGGAGGTCATCACGCTCAACCGCGGTCTCACGGTGTTCCGGCCGGCCATGACCTTGAAGGTCACGAGAGATGGAAGAACCTTCACGGTGGCGGACTTCAAGCCCCTGCAGCAACACTATGCCGAGCAGACCGCGCAGATCCACGTCGTTGCCGAATATGCACGGCTCGGCGTGGCCGACATCCATCTGGCGCTGCGCCTCGCGGCCGATTACTTCCGCCTCGCCAACAACGAGTTCGTCGACAAGTGGTTCAAGGGAAAGGAGACGGCGCTGCGCCGAGACACCCTCCCGGAGCACTACGAGCAGATTGTCAGGAAGCTCGGCAATCGGACCCAGGAGCAAATCGTCGCCGACGACCGCGAGCGCACCAATGTGCTTGTGCTCGCGGGACCGGGATCGGGCAAGACCCGGGTGCTGGTGCATCGCATCGCCTACCTCATCCGCGTGCGTCGCGAGAATCCGGGAACCATTCTGGCACTGACGTACAACCGCCACGCGGCGGTGGAGGCGCGGCGGCGCCTCGACGAGCTGATCGGAAGCGACGCCCGAGGCGTCAACGTCATGACGTGCCACGCGCTCGCGATGCGCATTCTCGGCATCTCCTTCGCCGAGGCCGCTGCGAATCCAGGCGCTCAGACATTCGACAAGATCATGCGCGACGCCACTCGCCTGCTCCGGAGCGACGGGACGGCCGCGTTCGTCACCCGTGAGCAGATGCTCGGGCGCCTCAACTGGATTCTGGTCGACGAGTATCAGGACATCGGTGAGCCCGAGTACGAGCTCATCTCGGCGCTCGCCGGAAAGACGCTGGCCGAAGACGACGCAAGACTGAACCTGTTTGCGGTCGGCGACGACGACCAGAACATCTACGCCTGGAAGGGCGCATCGGTGCGCTACATTCGCCGCTTCGCCCAGGACTATCGCGCGAAGGAGGAGTACCTCGTCGAGAACTACCGTTCGAGCGGTTTCATCATCGATGCGGCGAACCGGTGCATCGAAGGCGCGCCAGAGCGTCTCAAACGCGACCACGGGCTGCGAATCGATACCTGTCGGGGTGCCGATCCGCCAGGCGGACCGTGGACCAACCGCGACAGCCTCGCCAAGGGCAGAGTCCAGATCCTTCGCCTCAGCGGCGGCCAGCTTTCCCAGGCCGTGGCCGCGGTCGAGGAACTCCAGCGGCTCTCCAAGCTCGACCCGGGCTGGCAGTGGAACCGTTGCGCGATCATCGCCAGAAATTGGGCGGACCTCGACCCGGTAAGAAGCGCCTGCATGGTTCACCGAATTCCGGCGCAGAGCGCCCGCGAGGAGCTCTCATCGTTCTGGCGTGCCCGTGTGACACAGAGGTTTCTCACCACGCTGGAAGCTAGCGGGTCGACTACCATCGAGACCGCGAAGATCCAGCGCTACCGCACGGACCTGCCTGGAGATCAGTGGGCCGCACTCCTGGCTCAGGCGCTCGATGAGCTGATGCTTGAGGAGAGCCACACGGCGGTTCTGCCAACCGCGTTCGTGCGTAACTGGCTCGGCGAGTGGAGCAGGGAAGTTCGGCGCCGACAACGGGGGCTGCTTCTTACCAGCGCGCACCGGGCAAAGGGCCTGGAGTTCGATCACGTAGTCATTCTCGACGGTCGCTGGAGGTGTACGAGCGATTCAGAGGATTCGGAGGCCCCTCGCCGCCTGTACTATGTCTCGATGACGCGTGCGCGGGAGACGCTCTCGCTGATCAGCCTGGAGGATGGAGACCGCCGAGGTTCGCGGGACAATTTACTTCCGGCCGGTCGGGACGAACGTGCCAGCGCCCTGCTTCGGCAGATCGGGGGCGCCCCTTCGGTACTGGAACGCCAAGCCCCAAGTCCCGAAATTGACGATCCCCGGTTGGACGTGAGGGTCGCAGAATGCACCATGAAGGACGTCGTGCTGTCATTCGCCGGTTGGAAAACGGTGAACGGCAAGGCACTCCGCGCCATTGCGCGACTCGAGCCCGGCGCCCCTTTGTCCCTGGCGCGCGAGAACGGACACTGGGAGATTCTCGACCACATCGGAGACCGGGTCGGCCGCATGGCGCGCAAGTGGTCCCCGCCCCCCGGCATGGCCATCGAGCGAGCGGTCGTGCAGGGCATCTTCACCCGATGGGCACGAGACGAGGCGGATGAAGAACGCAGGCGGAGGCTTCGCTGCGAAACGTGGGAAGTCGTCGTGCCGAAGCTCCAGCTATCACGCAGACGACTACCGGCCACCGATGGGCCGCGACAAGACTGAATCATGTCGCGCCGCCGTCCTGTTCACGCGCGCAGGCACGGCACGTCGTAGTTGGGGATCGTCGCGTCGCGCGTGACGATGGTGAGACCCTCCAGGCGTGCCTGCGCGACCTGGATGCGGTCGAAGGGATCGGCGTGGATCAGAAGGGCCACGGTGATTGGTTCTCGGCTGCGGCCTGGCCGCGGCCTCGGCGGCCTCGGCTCGGCTTGTCACCGGTAATTCAGGTCGCCTAAGGTACGGTGTGAAAGTACTCAGCATTGAGACCCGCCACTGCGACGCGGGCTGGCGCAACTACCACTTCGTGAAGCTCACCACCGAAGACGGCATCGTGGGCTGGAGCGAGTACGACGAGCACCAGGGTGCCACCGGCGTCACCAGCGTGGTGGAGCGCATGGCTCCGTCGGTGGTGGGCGAGCGCGTGCTGGACACCGAACTGGTGTTCGCGAGGCTGCATGCGCTGGCGCGCCAGTCGATGTCCGGCGTGATGGCGATGGGGATCGGGGCGATCGAGAACGCCCTGCTCGACGCCAAGGCCAAGCTGCTCGGGGTGCCGTGCTGCGAGCTGCTCGGCGGCCGGGTGCGCGACCGCATCCGGGTGTACTGGTCGCATTGCGGTACCTGGCGCATCGCCCACCCCGGCATGCACGGTCCCGTGGTCTCCGGCCTGGACGATATCCGGGCGCTGGGAGCGGAGGTGCGGGAGGCGGGCTTCAGCGCGCTCAAGACCAACATCTTCGACTACCGCGGGGAGCGGGTGACCGGCTGGGCGCCCGGATTCGGACGCCCGTTTCAGCCCGACCAGAACGTGGAGCGGCACGTCATACGCCAGCTCCGCGCCCACCTGGAGGCGTTTCGCGACGGCGCCGGCCCGGACGTGGACATCCTGGTCGACCTCAACTACAACGCCAGGCCGGAAGGATACCTGCGTATCCTGCGGGCGCTGGCCGATCTGGACATCTTCTGGTTCGAGATCGATTCGCCGCACCCGGAGGCGCTGGCGGACGTACGGCGCGGCAGCCCGCATGCGATCGCCTCGTGCGAGTCGATCATCACCCCTACCGCGTATCTGCCGTTCTTCCGGCGGCAGGCGATGGACGTGGCGATCATCGACGCGGTGTGGAACGGCGCTTGGCAGTCGCTGAAGATCGCGGCGCTCGCCGACGCCCACCAGGTGAACGTCGCGCCGCACAACTACTACGGCCACCTGGCGACGATGATCGGCGCCCACCTGAGCGCGGCGGTGACCAACCTGCGCATCATGGAGACCGACGTCGACCGCGGGCCGTGGGACGGCGAGCTGTTCTCCACGGCGCCGGAGATCCGCGACGGGCACTTGCACCTGCCCGACACTCCCGGCTGGGGCACCGAGCCGGACGAGGCAGCGCTCGCCCGCCACCCGCCCAAGGACCATTGACGCCATCCGCGGCGGGCGCAGGAATGAGCGGCCTGGAGATCTGTCTGCCGGCGCCGAACAGGGTGGAGCTGCGCGGCTACCAGGACCCGCCGCTCGGCAGCGGGGAGGTGCGCGGGCGTACAGTGGCCTCGATCGACAGTCCCGGCACGGTGCTGGCGGTCTGGGACGGTGCCGTGCCGGAGGCGTTTCCTGCGCATCCGGGACACGCTGCCGTGTTCGAGGTGGATGAGGTGGGCTCCGAGGTGACCGGAATCGCCGCCGGCGACCGGCTGTTCTGCCAGGGCGCCAACCGCTCCACGCAGCGGTACGACCCGCACCTGACCGTTCCGGTGCCCGCCGGCCTCGATCCGGTCACCGCGGTGCTGGCGCGGTTGATGGGGGTGTCGATGACCACCCTGATGACCACCGCCGCCCGGCCCGGCGACCTGGTCGCCGTCACCGGACTGGGGCCGGTCGGCTACCTGGCGGCGCACCTGTTCCGCCTTGCCAACTACGAGGTGATCGCCGTCGACCCGGATGCGCGGCGGCGCCGGTGGGCGGCTGTGTCCGGCATCGCGCGCGTGTACGAGCGGCTGCCGCACGACGACCCGCACGTCGCAGAACGGGTCGACCTGGTGGTCGAGTGCTCCGGCAACGAGGGGGCGGTGGCGGATGCCTGCAAGGTGCTGGCGACGGGGGCCGAGGTGGTGCTGGTCGGGACGCCGTGGGTGCGCAAGACCGAGGTCTACGCCCAGGAGATCCTCAGGGCGGTGTTCTTCCGCATGGCGACGTTGCGCAGCGGCTGGGAATACGAGATCCCCCTGCGGCGGCTGCCGTTCACCAACCGTGGCCACGACCGTGACTACGGCAATGCCCGCCACACCATCCTCTCCGGTTACCGCAAGGCGCTCGCCTGGCTTGCGGCCGGCCGGATCCCGCTGGACGGCATGGTGCGCACGGTCTCGCCGCGCGACGCCGCCGCCGTCTACCCCGGCCTGCAGCGCCGAGAGTACGAAGAGCTGTTCCTGGTCTGGGACTGGACCTCGCGGTAAGCGGGGGTAGCCTACGCGGTCAGGCGGGCAATCCGGGGTCTCCCAGGAGCGCGCACGTTTCCTCGCCCAGGTCCAGGGCATGTCCGAACGGTGCGGCCAGGGCGCTCCGGGTGGATAGCGAGCCGGCGGCGATCCGTAGCGCGGCGTAGCCTTGCGGGCGCATGGCGTAGAGGTCCGGGTGGGCGGCGCATACCCGCGCCTGCAGCGACCGGGGGAACATGCCGAGTCCGGCGAAGTAGTGGTGGCCGTTGCGCTCCACGTCGCCGATGCCCAGCACCGCCATCGCCGCCAGGTCGTTGAGCAGGGCGACCGGGCCGACGTTGGCGAGATCCTCGCCGCTCATGAGCCACGGTCCCGCCTGCGGCCGGTTGCGCCGGTACCACTCGATGAGACAGCGGTTCGCCAGTCCCTTGATCACGCCCTTGCAGTTCTTGTGGCTGCTGCCCCGATAGCCCAGCTCCAGCGCCCGGCGCAGCGAATCCAGCTCGCCGTCCGACTCGTCGATGATCATCGGCGGCGCTTCCGGCCAGGACGCGAGCGCCTGCCCGACCGCGTCGGTCAGAGCGGCCCCCCGGTGCAGCGGCTGCTCCACGTACCGCAGGCGCCGCTCGAACAGCGCCCGCAGCGCCGGATCGGCGCGGTACGCCTCCCAGTGCTCGCGGAAGGCGGCCACGTCGCCATACTGCTCGTTGCCGTCGAGCGTGAAGCGATATCGGGGAGAGGACGCTTCCAGCACCTCGGCTACCGCCCGCAGCCGGGGAACGTCGCTCTCCAGGTTGCCGGACACTTTTATCTTGAATCGGGTCAGCCCGTACTCCCGAGCGGCGTCGGCGAGGGCGTGCGGGAGTCCGTCGGCGACGCGCTCCTCCGCGGGTACCTGGTGCGCGAGCAGGGGATCTCCCAGACCGACGGTGTGCCGGGCGACGACCGCGCGATGCGGCTGCGGCAGCCAGTCGGCCGGCAGGCTCCCCTGCAACTCCGGGTGGATCTCCCCCAGCTCGACCCCGAGGAGATTGTCGTGCACCGCCTGCGCGAACGTGGTCCCGCCGCCGCGGCAGAAGGCGTCGAGCGCCGCCCGTTCCACCAGGCTGGTCCCGAGGTGGGCCAGGAGCGGGGGAATCTGCTGACGGCAGGCCCAATCGGCCTGCTCCGCGTGCAGCCGGCGCCAGAGGGCGAACACCGAGTCGGGGGCGCGCCCGATGGCCAGCTCGGCGGCATGCCGGATAACGCGCACCATGACCGGGAGGTCTTCCTCGAAACGCGTGTGCGGGTCCTTGGTGAACCACTTCGGCGGCAATCCCTCGGACGCGAGACCGGCGCAGGCTGCGCCGTCGACCGATCCATGGAGCAGAACGAATACGTGTGGCAGCTCGGTCATGGACGCGATCCCGTAGCGGAACGGAAAGCGGGTGCGCATCCACCGGGTGCGAAAGGAAATCGAATCGATTCTGAACGACATCGCCGGACGTCCGGGAGCGCGCTTCGCGGTGGCCGTATCAGCGGCCGGAATAGCCGGCGTACAGGGCCTCGATCTCGTCCGTGGTCGGTTCCCGGTCGAGGATGGCGAAGCCGTAGCGCAGGTGCAGCGGCCGCTCCCGGTCCACCTCCAGGTCGCCGGCCATCAGCAGGCCCGCACCGAGCAGGTTCACGCGGGTGAACCAGGTCACCGGGTGGCGCGGATTGTGCGGGTGGTCGAGCATCACCACGGCGCCGCCGCCGGCCCCCGCCGCGCTCACCCAGCGCGCGCGCTGCCCCATGATGTTCTCGTGGCCGAGGAGCCCTTCACTGCTGCGGTGCCGGGCGGGGGCGAACGGCGGCCCCATGCGCAACTCCAGGCCGCTGTAGCGCGCCGCCCTGGACGCCCCCAGGACCAGCTTTTCGTCCACCGGTGCGATGCGGGTGTCGATGGTCCACAGGTACCCCGCCTCGTTCTCCAGCACGCCGAAGGCATACTCCCGCCGCTCTCTGGCGATGGGCCGGTCGCCGCCGTCCAGCCACTCCAGTTCCTCGGCGACCGAGACGCCACCTCCGTCAACCTTCTGGTCGGCGAAGCGTACGTGGCGCTGGACGCCGTGGCTGTGCGCCACGTATTCATACTTGCCCTGCTCCGTGTCGTACCAGGGACCGCCCCACAGGTTGGCGTCGTTGGCGTGGACCCAGCCGAAGTAGAGCCCGGTGTGCCAGAGGTGATCCGCCGGCCGGTACTCCGTGATCAGCACCCCCGAGCGGGTGTGGATCGGGGCGAAACACGGCTTGGGCGACTCGCTTCGCGCCAGCTCCTCCCGCGCCCGGTACAACGCCACCAGGCGTTCGCCGTGGTGCAACTCGAAACCGAGACAGTTCTCTCGCAATCTCAGATCAGGCATGGCTCTCCAGAGCAGCGCGGCAGGCGCTGTAGCGTACGCGCCGACTGTAGCCGATTTGGCGCCTGCCGGACATCTGCACCCTGGGACGGGACATGCTCTCCGCGGGCGGCCGCCGCGGCCGGACCGGTCCGACATCTGATACGATATCCGCCATGAGCAGCTCGTCCGATACTCCCATCAGCACCGCCGTGGTAACCGGCGGCCACTTCTACGAGGTGGTGGATTTTCACCGGCTGTTTCGCGCGCTCGACGGCGTCGATGCGTACATCCAGCACCTGGACGACTTCGTGCAGTCGCCGGCGTCGATGCGTGACGGCTACGAGGTGGTGCTGTTCTTCACCATGCTGCTGGAAGGCCCGCAAGGCGAGCACCTGGAGGCACTCGAACGGGTCCGCACGGCGCGCCAGGGCGTGGTGGTGCTGCATCACTCGATTCTGGCGTTTCCCTATTCCCCGTTCTGGCGCCGCTGGACCGATCTGCACAACCTCAGCCACTCCGTCGATCCCCCCGAACCGATCACGACCGAGATTGCCGACCGGGGCCATCCGATCACCTCCGGACTCGCGGACTGGGAGATGGTCGACGAGGTCTACCGGATGGGCGGGCCAAGCGCCGACAGCCACATCCTGCTGGCTGCCCGCCATCCCCACAGCATGCGCGCGCTGGCGTGGGCGCGCGAGGTCGACGGTCAGCGGGTGGTGTGCTATCAGGCGGGCCACGATCATCAGGCCTGGAACCACCCAGGCTACCGCACCATGCTTGAGCGTTCGATCCGGTGGTGCGCCGGCCGCATATGAGTGCCATGGATCGCCCCAACATCCTTCTGATACTCGCCGACGATCTGGGCTACGGCGATATCGCGTGCTACAACGCCGAGTCGAAAGTGCCGACACCTAACATCGACCGGCTCGCGGCGGAGGGCATGAGCTTCACCGACGCCCACAGTCCCGCCACCGTGTGCACCCCCAGCCGCTACAGCATCCTGACCGGCCGCATGGAGTTCAGGACCGGGGTTCCCGGCGTGTTCACCGGTGCCGGCGGTCCCTGCCTGATCGAAGAGTCGCGCCCGACGCTTCCCGGAATGCTGCGCGAGCTGGGCTACTCCACCGCGCTGTATGGGAAGTGGCACGTCGGTCTGAGCTTCCTGGACCGCGACGGCCGCCCGATCAACGAAAACGGCTTCGAGCCGGTGGAGCGCATCGACTACACGCGTGCGATTCCGGATGCGCCGATCCACCGCGGGTTCGACCACTTCTACGGCACCGCCTGCTGCCCCACCACCGACTTCCTGTATGCGTTCATCGACGGCGACCGGATCCCGGTGCCGCCGACCCGGCTGCACGACCGGGCCGGCTTCCCGGACCATCCCTACGCCAAGGACAACCGCATCGGCTGGCTGGCCCCGGGCTTCGACTTCGCCGAGATGGACATGGTGTTCCTGGAGCGCAGCGTCCAGTTTCTGGAGCGGCACGCGGCGGAGTCCCCGGACCGGCCCTTCTTCCTGTTTCATTCCACCCAGGGCGTGCACCTGCCTTCGCTGCCCGGCAAGGCGTTCCAGGGCCGGACCGGCGCCGGCCCGCACGGCGACTTCATCTTCGAGTTCGACCACGTGGTCGGCGAGCTGCTCGCCACACTCGACCGGCTGGGGCTGGCCGAGAACACGCTGGTGATGGTGACCAGCGACAACGGACCGGAAGTCACCAGCGTCGTGAACATGCGCCGGGACCACGATCACGACGGGGCGCGGCCGTGGCGCGGCATGAAGCGTGACCAGTGGGAGGGAGGGCACCGCGTGCCGTTCGTGGTGCGCTGGCCGCGCCGGATCGAGGCGGGGAGCAGCAGTGACCAGACGGTCTGCCTGTGCGACCTGATGGCGACCTGTGCGGCGATCACCGGGGTCGATCTGCCCGACGCCTCCGCCGAGGACAGCTACGACATCCTGCCGGCCATGCTCGGCGAGACCCCGGCAGGCGAGGCGGTGCGCGCGCATACCCTGCACCAGAGTTTCCTGAGCAACACCGGCAGCGGCGACGGGCCCAGCCTCTACCTGTCGATCCGGCGCGGCAAGTGGAAGTACCTGGACCACCGTGGATCAGGCGGCAACGACTACACGAGGGCGGAACTCAGGCCGTATGTCCTGCCCGAGAAAGCGCCCGACGCCCCCGGCCAGCTCTACGACCTGGAGACCGACCCGGGCGAGACCACCAATCTCTACTTCGAGCATCCCCAGGTCGTCAGAGAACTGAAAGCCGTCCTGGACCGGTTCGTCGAATCGGGACGCAGCGCGCCCCTGCGCTGAGATGACCGCGGGAGTCAGGTCGCGGTCGGTCAGTCGCGGAAGGGACGCTCGGCGAGGGTGAAGTTGCCGTAGCGATCCTCGCCGCCCACCAGGATCGGACGCCACTCGGCGCCCAGCGAGTTTTCGGTGGACTGGCGCACGTTGGGCCGCACGAAGCGCACCGTCATCCCACAGCGACGGCGCTGGGAGCGGTTGGGCTGGCTTGCATGGTACAGGTGCCCGTCGTGGATCGAGATCTGGCCGGCACGCAGCTCCAGGTCGACGGCCGACGAACTGTCGACCAGCTCGTCGGGGATCTCCTGGTTGATGCTGAGTTGGTTGCCGGCCCGTTGCGAGGTGCCGTGGGTGACGATGCCGTGGCGGTGCGAACCGGGGATGGCACGCATGCAGCCGTTCTCGATGTCGCTGTCGTCTACGGCGATCCACGCTGTGTGCGCATCGGGCGGTTCGATCCCCCAGTAGGTGACGTCCTGGTGCCAGGCGACGAACGCCTTTGCGTCCGGGCTGCCGTACTTGACGAAGAAGTCGGTCGCGAGCAGCAGCAGGTCCGGTCCCATCAGTTCCTGCATCAGGCTGATCAGGGTCGGATGCGACGCCATGCGCCAGACGAATTCCAGGTCGAAATGGCGCTGGCGGTTGCGCTCCTGCGGGCGATCGACGCCCTCGGTCTGGTCCAGGCGGTCGAACTCGCGCCGGTAGCCGGCAATCTCGTCGTCGCTGAACAGGTCGACCGGGAACAGGACGCCGTCCTGCTGATATTGTTGAACACGGTTGGTAGCTACAGCCATGTTTCCACCTCCGGGACGCGGTGACCATGATACTGGAGCGGTGGGCAGGGGACAACAGGCAGGCCAGGCCGATGGCTGGGCTGACGGCTTGCCGTCGAAGCATTATGCTGTCAACCGTGAGCAAAGCGACGCTCTACCTGGACGACGATCTCCATCGTGCCCTTCGCCTGAAGGCGGCCGAGACGCGCGAGTCGATGTCGGAGTTGGTGAACGACGCGCTCCGCGTGCTTCTGGCGGAGGACCTGGAGGATATCTCCGATTGGCAGCAGCGCCGGTCGGTGCGCGCCGTGACGTATGAGGAGTTCCTGAAGCAGCTTGCAGCCGACGGCACGATATGAGATCCGCTTCCTGCCGTCGGTGCGCAAGGACCTGCGCGGCATCCCGCGCCCGGCCGTCCGCCGCATCCTGGCGGCAATCGACCAGCTTGCCGAGCATCCGCGGCCGCCTGGGAGCAAGAAGCTGAGCAGCCTTGACCTGTATCGGATCCGGGTGGGCGTCTACCGGATCGTATACGAGATTCACGACCGCGAACTCATCATCGCCGTGGTGAAGGTCGGCCAACGCCGTAAGGCAGTATGCGGGTAGCTGTCATCGGTGCCGGAATCGTCGGAGGAGCGATTGCGTTCCACCTCGCGCGGCGCGGGGGTGTGCAGGTGACGCTGATCGACGCGGACCAACCGGGCATGGGCGCCACCAACCACTCGTTCGCCTGGATCAACAGCTTCGGCAAGGAGCCCCGCTCGTACGGCGCGCTGAACCGGCGCTCGCTCGACACCTGGGACCGTTTCGCGCGGCTGCTCGACGCCGACATCGGCCTGCGCTGGGGCGGTCAGCTCACCTGGACCGCAAGCGACGAGGATGCCGAGGCGCTGGCCCGGAACGTGGCGCGGTTACAGTCTTGGGGTTACGTCGCAAGGATGGTGGACGAAGCCGAGATACTGCGCCTGGAACCGGGTCTCAGACCCGGAACCGTGAAGGCAGCCGCGCACAGCGAAAACGACGGACACGTGCAGGGCACGCGCGTTGCGCAGACCTGCGCCAGCCGCGTGCGCCAGATGGGCGGTCACATCATGTACGGGAGTCCGGTCACCGGCCTGGTCATGCACGCCGGGCGGGTGACCACGGTTCAGCTTGCCGGCGGCGCGATAACGTGCGACGCCGTCATACTGGCGGCAGGTGTGGCCACGACCAGGTTGGCGGAGATGGCCGGCGTGTACGTCCCGCAGGAGGAGAGCCCCGGCGTGGTCGTCCGCACCGAGCCCCTGCCGCCGGTACTGCGGAGCGTTGCCGCGCTGTATGCTCCACCGCCTGGCAGAGGAGGCCAACCCGTCCACCTTCGGCAGAGCAGCGACGGTGTCGTGCTCCTGGGAGAGGGCAGCCAGGAGTCTCTGGCGCGCGACGACTCGCCCGAACACGCTGCCGAGATACTGGCGCGGGCGTCCGTGTACCTGCCCGCGCTCAGGTCTGCCACGCCCATACCGGTGCCGGTCGGATACCGGCCCATGCCGGTCGACGGCCTGCCGGTGCTCGGTTTCACCCGGGCCGTCCCCAACCTGTACGTCGCGCTGATGCACAGCGGCGTCACCCTGGCTCCCCTGGTGGGCGAGCTCGCAACGCTGGAGATCCTCGATGGAGCGCGCGTCGACATCCTGGCCCCCTACCGGCCCGAGTGATTCGACCGCGCGGCCCGTCAAACGGCAGTCAGGAGCTCATCCACCGGCAGATAGTACCTCAATCAACCTCCGATCTGTTGATGGTGCCATCAGCCACTTCAGTCACCCAGGCAGCCCTACGAGCACCCCCGAATCGTTGTCAACCTTATTGTTGACATCGGTTTAGTTGACTTTGGTAGTCGCTCCGTAGGTCGCTCCCGGGTAGTTGTCGCCCGCGCGCGATTGGCGGAGGATTGTCGCGTACGACGGGTGCGGCCACGAAGCACCGGCCCAGGACCGCACGCACCGACGGAGAGTGACTCATGAGCGAGTACCAGTATTACGAATTCCAGGCAATCGACCGGCCACTGAGCGACGAGGACCGGCGGGCGTTGCGGGGGCTGTCGACGCGGGCGCGGATCACGGCCACGAGCTTCACCAACGAGTACCAATGGGGAGACTTCAAGGGTAGTCCGGTACGGCTGATGGAGCGCTGGTTCGACCTGCACCTCTATCTCGCCAACTGGGGAACGCGGCGCGTGATGATCCGGCTGCCGCAACGGCTGGTCGCACGCTCCCATCTCGACCGCTTCCTGCGCTGCGTCGACCTGGTCCGGGTCCACGAGTCGGGCGACAACCTGATCGTCGACGTTCACAGTGACGACGACGACACCGACTACTCGGACTACTCCTACGAGGAGGACGATACCGACTGCCTTGCCGCCATCGCCCCGCTACGCGCGGCGGTGCTGGCGGGCGACTGGAGGCTGTTCTACCTGCTGTGGCTGACGGCGGTGGTGGACGAGCGCTTGGACGATGGCGATGCCGAGCCGCTGCCTGGAATCGGTCCGCTCACCGGCGCTCTCAAGGCGTTCGCCGATTTCTTCGGAATCGATCCGCATCTGTTGCAAGCGGCCGCCGAGTCGCCGTTGCATGCCAACGGCGAACTTTCGGCGGACGAGGTCCGCGCGGTGGTGGCAGCTATTCCCGATACGGAGAAGACGGCACTGCTGTGCCGTCTCGTCTCAGGCGACCCGCATGTCGCAGCGGAGGTCAGGGGCAAGGTGCGCGCGGCCGCGGCCACCACGGACGACTCGGTTACCGGCCACCGGACGGTCGCCGCGCTGCGCACGCGCGCAGCGGAGATTCGCGAGCAGGCCGCGGCTGCCGAGGCGGCACGGATCGAGGCCGAGCGGCAACGCCGCGCGCGAGCGGCCGAGCAGGAGCGCCGAGCACGCCTCACGGTCCTCAGACAGCGGGGCGCGGCAGTTTGGCGTGAGGTTGAGACGGGGATCGAGAAGCGGAACGCCGGCGGTTACGACCGGGCGCTGAAACTGCTGCTCGACCTGCGGGCGCTGGCTCAGGAAGATGGCACGTTGGCGGCGTTCTCTGATCGCGTGCACTCCCTCCGGGACCGGCACTCCCGTAAGCTGCGCTTCATCGAACGGCTGCGTCAGCTCGACCAGCAATGACGGACCGTCAGGTGACTCCCAGGAAGCGGGTGGCCGCGGGAACATGCCGCGAAGAGCACGTTCGCCACCGGGTGACCGGAATCGATTCCGAGTTCCGCTCGGACGGCCGGCGGGATTTCGACGCGTCCGTAGAGCCGGCGGAGCAGATCGAGTCTATCGACTCTCGCGAGGCCGGTCAGAGGACCGGTATCGGCCACAACTACCCATGTCACCGCGCAGTGCTGAGCTCTCCCGCCAATTCATCGGGTGGATAGTCGACGGCCGGTACCGCAGCGTCGCCAAGTAACGCAACGAATTTTTCTGCTGTCATGGCGGCAAGTCTCGCGGCCTGAACCAGCGTGAGGTGGCGCTGTTCAAACAGGCGGAGGGCACGGGTTCGGCGAACACGGAGTTCCAGCAGACGCTCGTCGAACGGCACTGCCAGAGTGGTGAGACGACCCCGCTTCGTGATGAGCGACAGATGCCCATGTTCCGTTCCCAACCTGTACGTCGCGCTGATGCACAGGGCATCACCCGCCGGCGCGCGCGTCGATATCCTCGATCACTACCGGCCCGAGCGATTCGACCGCGCCGGCGGCGCCGGTTTCCAGGCGTCCCGGTAACGGTCACCCGGGAATCAGGAAGTCCAGCCAGTTGTCGCTACTGATTACCGTACCCGTGGCCGAAGCAAAATAGCGCGAATTGTGCGGGTAGATCCATGCCCTTGGCGGTGTCCGCTATCGCCGCCGTGCACGGACTCTGCCTGTCCCGCGGGAGGAGAGTCACGGCGTGGTCGTCTGCACCAGGACCGATGCCGCCGGTCCTGCGGACTTTGCCCCGCGTCTGTCAGCCCTTGATGCCGGTGGTGACGATGCCCTGGATGAAGCGCTTCTGGGCGATGAAGAAGATGATGAACGCGGGCAGGGTGACCAGCACGTTGCCGGCCATCACCGTGTGCAACTCCTCGCGCATGTAGCCCTCGGCGTCGCTCCAGATGCGGAACAGGCGCAGCACGATGGTGTCCTTCTCGACGTTGTTCAGGTAGATGAACGGCGCGAAGAAGTCGTTCCAGAAGTCCATGAAGCCGAGCACAGCCACGGTGGCCACGGCCGGCATCATCAGC
This sequence comes from Spirochaetia bacterium, assembly GCA_965203905.1. Lineage (GTDB taxonomy): Bacteria > Spirochaetota > Spirochaetia > SZUA-6 > Bin103 > Bin103. Next base: position 2,795,629 of record CBDBDQ010000005.1, read on the forward strand.
GGCACGATGATCTGGGCGAAGATGCGGAAGGTGGAGCAGCCGTCGATCTCCGCGGCCTGGTCGAGCTCCTCCGGTATCGACTTGATGAACTGCCGGAACAGGAAGATCCGGAACGCGCCTCCGCCGAAGAACCAGGGCACGATCAGCGGCTTGTAGGAGTCGATCCAGCGCAGCCAGTTGAACAGCAGGTACTGCGGGATGATCATGATCGCCGGTGGGATCAGCATGGTCATGATCAGGATGGCGAACCACACGTCGCGGCCCGGGAAGCGCAGCCTGGCGAACGCGAACCCGGTGATGGAAGCGGACACCAGCGACCCGAACAGCGCCAGCGCCGTGATGAAGATGGTGTTGGCCATCGGCCCCGGAAACGGCACCCGGTTCCAGGTGTCGGGGTAGTTCGACCAGGTCACCTTGGAGGGCAGCAGCGACAGGCTGTACGCTTCGAGGAAGCCCGGCTTGAGCGATGTCGACACCATCCACAGCAGGGGCAGCAGGGCGACCGCCACCAGGAACAGCAGCAGCAGGTAGACGATCACCCGCCACACCGTCTTGCGGACCCGCAGCCCGATCGGCTTGCCGCGCACCGCCGATGCCAGCACCCCCGAACTCATCGGACCGACTCCATCGCCATCATCATCCCGACCCCGCGTAGTACACCCAGCGCCGCGACCAGCGGAACAGGAACACGGTCAGGCCCAGCGTCAGCAGGAACATGATCAGCGCGATCGCCGCCGCGTAGCCCATCTTCAGGTAGGAAAAGGCGTTGCGGTACAGGTAGAGGAGCAGGGTGAGGGTGGCGTTGTTGGGACCGCCGTTGGTCATCACCAGCGGCTCGACAAAGAGCTGGGTGGCGTGAATGCAGCCGATCACCAGGTTGAACAGCAGCACCGGCGAGATCATCGGCAGGGTAACGGCTATCAGCCGATGGCGCATCTTGGCGCCGTCGATCTCCGCCTGCTCGTACAGCTCCTGCGGAATCCCCTGCAGACCGGCCAGGAAGATCACCACCAGCGGGCCCACCGACCACACCGACATCACCGTGATGGTGGCGAACGCCAGCGGCTCGGAGCCGAACCAGTTGGGCGTGGGACCGCCGAAGAAGCGCAGCACCACGTTCACCAGCCCGTACTGCGGATCCATCATCCGGTTCCACAGCAGCGCCAGCGCGTAGCCGGCCACGATCGAGGGCGTGTAGAACAGGGTGCGCCAGAGCCCCAGCGCCTTCACCTTCTGGTTGAGCAGCAACGCGAGGAAGAACGCCGCGCCGACGCGCAGGCTCACCGAGAAGACGATGTAGCGGAGGGTCACCGACAGCGAGGTGGGGAAGTTGGGATCCTCGGTGAACATCTCCACGAAGTGGCGCAGGCCGACCCACTTCGGCGGGTTGAAGATGTCGAACTTGAAGAAGCCCAGGACCAGGCCGTATCCGGCCGGGTAGATCACAAACGTCGACAACCCGATGATCCACGGGAAGATGAAGAGGTAGCCCTCGATTTTCTTCTTGGTCGAGCCTTTCATGGAGAGGGGGAGGTGCCCGGAATCCGACTCTGGATTCCGGGCACCAGTCTGCTTACGCGGTGCCGGGGATCAGTCCCAGCCCTTTGCGATCAGGCGGGCGACCTCCTTGTCGATGTTGGCCGCCGTGTCCTCGGGCGACTGCGTGTTGATGAGCAGTTTTTCCATTTCCTTGGCGAATGCCTGCTCCACCTCGGCGACGTTGGGAATCTGGCGGTTCCAGTAGCGCGGGTGCTCGATCATGTCGATGATGTCGACGCGCAACCGGTAGCTGGGGGGAGCGCCGGGGATCTTCAGGTAGGCGTCCGAGAACGCGACCTCCTTGGACAGCGGGGTGTCGCGGCGCATGGTCTCCATCACGAAGTTGTTGCAGCACATGAACGCCGCCAGCTCGCGCGCCGCCTTGGCGTACTTGGTGCGTGCGTTGACCACCCACGGCGACACGGTCATCTGGGTGGTGTGCGCGTCGCCCTTGCCGAGGCGCGGAATGGGCGCGATGTCCCACTCGAAGTCCTCCACCAGGATGGTGGTCTCCAGGTACCAGGTGCCGACGATGTCCATCGCCGTGAGCCCCTGCTGGAACGCCTCGCCGGCGACCGTGGCACCGACGCGCGGGCGGATGAACTCGTCCTTGTAGATGCCGTCCTGCAGCCAGCGTAGCGCCGCGGCCGCACCGGAGTCGACCATCTGGCCCTGCCGCCAGTCCGTGCCCGCCAGCCACGGGAGGGTGTCCGCTTCATGGGCGTCGATCGCCCACTCGGCTCCCCACGACCACAGGAACACCTGGTACCACATCGACCACGTGTGCCAGATGTTGAAACCCCACAGGTCGTTCACGCCGTCGCCGTTCTCGTCGACGGTGAGTTGCATGGCGGCTTCCTTGACGTCGTCCCAGGTCCAGTCGTCGGTGGGATGCGCGACGCCGTACTTGTCGAACGCCGACTTGTTGTAGATCAGCAGGAACACGTTCATGGCGTCCGGCAGGCCGAAGAAGGTGTCGCCGTCACGCGACGAGGAAAGCAGCGACGAATACCACTTGCTGTCGTCCAGCAGGCCATGCTGGTGCACGGCTTCGGTGACCTCCAGCAGCAGGCCCTTGCGCCACCAGAGCGGCGCGTTGCTGGAGCCCAGCAGGAATACGTCGGGCGCATCGCCGGCGGCGATCATCGCCTGCACCTTCTGGTTGTAGTCGGCGGTGATGTGGCGGAAGCTGGCGTCCACCCTGCCCTGGCTGAGGCGCGAGAACTCGGCCGCGTTGGCGGCGTAGAAATCGGCCACCTCCTGACCGCCCCAGGCAGACAGAATCAACGGGACCGGCTCGTCCGCGGACCCTTCGTCGGAGTCGCCGGAGGCGAACGCGCCGGCGCTCACGAGCAGCAGCACCGAGGCCAGCGCAAGGGGCGTGCGAATCTTCATAGAGATCCTCCCTTGAGAGTGAAATGAGATAGGTGACGCAGAGCGCGCGTCACCCGACGCAGAATACGCGCCTCAGTCGGACTGTGCAACCGAGGCCGCGGCCTGTGGGGTGCATTCGCGTAGTGTGGTAGCGGTCAGGCGGCCGGAGTTGGTCGGTGGCTTGAGGGCGCGATGAGGGGAGCAGACTCTCGAAGTCGTCCTATAAGCGGCCATACGCTGTGGGTTGGTGTTGAAACAGTTGATCTCACCCTGCCGGTCGTAGCACTGTTGCTGGCCGTAGCGGCCACTGCCGTGCAACACCTTCAGCTCCTTGATCACGGCCGCCACGGACCCCTGCCACAGCAGGCTGCGCCAGCGTTCATAGCAGAGCACGAACTGCGTGCTGCCCTCCCGTACAACATCGTCGCGACCGGGCGGGTGCTCGATTCAGCTTCCCGGCGGCTCGATGGCGTGCGACGCGGTCGTGCTGGCGGCAGGTGTGGCCACGACCAGGTTGGCGGCGATGGTGGGCGTGCACCTCCCGCAGCAGGAGAGCCCCGGCGTGGTCGTCCGCACCGAGCCGATGCCCCTGATCCGGCAACCCGCGCCGGCGCCAGGCAGCTCTCGCGAGCGCCCGTCTGACGGGTGCTGTCATATGCGGCATGAAGTGTTATCATGATGCAGCACCCCAGACGACCGTAAGCGAAGTACAGTGATGGTACGAACCCAGATCCAGTTGCCCGAAGAACTGGCCCGAAGAGTCCGCGAGGTGGCTGACCACCAGCACACGTCAATGGCAGAGGTGATCAGACGCGCCGTCTCTGTCTTCTTCGAGACATCTCCGCAGGTCGACCGGAAAGCACGCTATGAGCGGGCAGCCGCTGCTGCAGGAGCGTTCAGCTCCGGGCGCTCGGACCTTTCGCGCTGCCATGATCGCCACTTCGCTGAAGTATCCGAAGCATGACCTGATTTGTGGATACGTCGGCAGGTAACCAAACAGAGTCAATTTCTTGAACGGATCGGCTACGTATTCACGGGTTCTTCGCCTCGCCGACGACCGTGAGTATCGCGTGTAGACGATCGCTCGGGGCCCGTACGTCCGCCTACCGGGAATGTGGGAATACCCAGATGGGCGATGACCAGGCATGCTTGCCATAAGGGACGGACATGTTGAAGTACAGGTGCGGCTCTTCCCCTTCGAACTGGACGTGCACGTAGTAGTACGCCGGACCATTCAGGCGCTGGCCATCCTCCCACTGCAGGCGTGCTTCGTAGCTGTCGGGATGCGTCGTATGCACCACCGTGCCGTTCCTCACCACTTCGATGGTTTCGATCTTTCTGCGACAGCGGACCTCGAACTCCAGCACCGGCCTGTCGGAGGTGTGCGTGGTACCACCCATGAACGCATCGAAGATCTTGAACGAGAGATACGGCCGCAGTCCCGAGGTTGCGAAGACCCGGCGCTTCTGCAGGGCTCCGAACAGACTCTCCCGGGAGTTGGACTCGGCCCAGATTCCAGCCAGGCCGCCGCTCAGACCCGGCACCCGTTCGTGCGCGTCACCACCTCCGAAAAAGCCCACTTTGACTCCGCGATCGAGCAGGCCATGGAGCTTCTGCTGGTAATCCTCCTGCACCATCCAGTTGCGCCACCCGGAACACAGCTCCATGTTGCACTCTTTGCTGTCGTCGGATATGTCGAAGCCATAGAAGGCATGATCATGAAGCAGAACAGTCTCGTTCTTCAGTTTCTTCAGTAGTTGGGCCGGACGCATGAGGTTATCACCGTACCAGGTGTAATAGATGCCTCTTTCGCCGGGGAAGAGAACGCAGCGGTGGCTGTCGATGCCGGCCAACGTCCTTACCTGCCGGTGCCTGGTGTATTCCCATGCCACGAAGGTGGTAAAAACCTCCGGCTCGTAGAAGAAGTTGGCCATGGATTGCAACCGCTCCCAGACATCGGCCCGGAGCGGCTCGGTAAACCAGGTAAAGTCGTTGTCCGTCAGCGCCATGAAGTCGAGCTGGGCAACGTCCCTGGTAAAGTGGTAGAGCTCGTCGGGTTCCCCGTCCAGGTCTGCCGATATTCGGCTGTGCACGTGCAGGTCACCGAAGAACAGCTTCAGCTCACCGGTACGCGGGAAGTCTGCGGTCTGTGGCTCGGGCTTCGGTTCGAATGAGGTGTACGTAATAGCCGGCGGGCGCACCCTTTCTGCTATCGACCCGAGCTCCACCCTGTGCAAGAAATAGTCTATCCGCAAGTCGCCCTTGCGGGCCTGGGTCTTGGTAGCTACGTAGATACTGTCCTGTGGCGCGGGCGAATTCTCGAACACGAAGTTGCAATGACCATCCAGAACGCAATGCAGCTCTGGCCGCGCTCTTGCACCATCGTAGTGCCGGCACAAGAGACGCCCGAGGTTCGGGTCCATCTTCTTGGGGTCCTGCTTGGCCTCGACAAACGCCCACATGCCGCCACCCTCTTGGGCCGCCAGGTGGGAAAACCGCCGCCTGCCGACGTAGGCCGCCTGCCAGGGATTCATGGCGTAGTCGATATCGATCGCGTCGATCTCCTGCCACTGCCGGCCGCCTTGATCGAATCTCGCCACCTTGACGGCGGAGTGATGGTTGAGCGCGCCATTGTCGAGCTTGACGAGTTCCTCGGAGGTCCGCGACAGGTACCACGTGCCGTCTTCCGCCTGGGCCGTAGCGGACAGTGTTTCCCACGTCTGTTCGTTGTCGAGGTAGATGATCTCGGCGCCGCCCGCCACCGGCAGGAAGGCGCTGCCAATGCGGTATCCGTCGGGACCGTATTCATCCCAACTCAACAGGAACGCCGAGTCGCATCCCGCCGTTACGCAGGGCCTGATCGCAAAGCCGGAGCGCGTCGGCAGTTGCCCTCTGAACTGCCACTTGCCGCCGACCAGCTCCAGCAGACAGATGGAAGCCTTGCCCCGGTCCCAGACTTCCGCCGCCAGCCAGGCCTGGCCACCGGCGTTCCAGGCACAGGAAAAATCATGGCAGTTGTATTCGTTGCTGAGGATGGCATCGGTGGCTTCACTTTCATCGGCACCCAGGGTAGCCGCGAGCAGGCGGCCCCTGCGGTCACTCCACTCCACCCAGATCAGTTGGTGCGGATCGGACAACACGATCCTGGGCGACCCGGGCGTTCCGTAGGCGCACTCCAGCGCGCGGACCTGGCCGCTGCCGCCGGCGCTTGTTTCGATCCAGTTGATGGTATTGGCACGGCCCTCGAAGGCGATCCATGAAGCCCAAAGGGTGTCGCTGGAGTCGCGCGCAAAGTTGAGGTCCTGTTTGTAGCCGGTGGCTTCTCGGGTCAGGTTCATATTGGTGTTCCTAAGAGAAAGATAGGTGTGGGAGGCCGCGTCGGCATCCCACACCAGGCTGACAAATGGAGCGGGCTAACTGCTCTGGTATCTCTCGTAAGCGGATTGCAGAGCGCTCCGATATTTCTCGATTCCCATCCTCTCGAGCGTGTCGATGTAGTTGTCCCACTCGGAAAAGCTTGCATTGCCGGTGATGAACTTGACCACCATCTCGTCGATGTAGGTCGCGGCATCGGAGATGACCGGCTTGACCGTCGCCAATTCCTCCTGGGTGAGAATGAACGCGGGCCAGGTCTCCTCCGGCACAAAGGGTTTCAGGGTTTCCATGGCTTCCACCACTACGGGATGGCTGATGCCGCCCTTGCTGTACTTGAGCAATTGCACGGAAGGCATCGAGGTTCCGGCATAGGGCGTGAACCGGCTCATGGCCTGGTCCCAGGTGAGCTCCGGGTTGGCCATGATCTTGTCGGTATAGACGTACTCCCCGTTGGGCAGGATCTCGAACGTATCGCCCTCGATGCCCATGTGCACGAGCAGTATGGCGGCGTCACTGTAGGACCAGTTCAGCCAGCGCATGACTACCTTGGGAAACTTGCTCTGGTTGGTCACAACGGTGGATATTCCGCCCAGAATGGAAGTGCGTGTGGACGTCATCTTGTCACCATTGGGACCCTCGAAGATTACCCCTTTGTAGTGATTCATCTGTCCCCGGCCAACCGGGGTAGTGTTGGTAAAGGCAAACGAGCCGACTGTCAGCGCTTCACCCTTGGCGGTGAATCCCGGCATGTCGGTGGTGAATATCTCCTGGTCGATCAAGCCGTCCTGCCAGAGCCGATTGAAAAACTGCAACAGCTCCTTGAAGGCAGGGTCCATGGCCAGCAGACGCACCTTGCCGTCGGCTCCGAGATCGTAGCCGTAGAGATCCCAGCTGCCGACGCCCTTGTTGCCGAGTCCCCAGGAGCCTGACATCGAGCGCACCAGGGCGCGAATGTTGCGGCTGCCCATTCCGGCCAGCGGGAGCTCGTCGTTCGGGTCACCGTTGTTGTTGGCATCCTGCTCCTTGAAGGCTTTCAGAATGTTGTAGTAGTCCTCACTGGTCTCAGGATACTGGAGGCCAAGATTCTCCACCCAGATCCTGTTGACATAGAGTGGTACGAGACGGTACAGCCCCTGCACGTTGGTGAGATGGTAGATGTTCCCATCCGGCGTCGTGATCCCCTTCTTGACCTCGGGATAGTCCTTGAACATCGCCTGGATGTTGGACCCGTAGGTATCGATAAGCTCGTTCAGCCGTATGAACATACCCTCGCCGCCGTACCTGATCACTTCGTCCAGGGTCAGACCCACCGACATGAAGAAGTCGGGAAGATCGCCGCTGGCCAGGATCACGTTCTTCTTGGTGGCCCGCTCTCCCCAGGGCAGGAGGTCCCATTCGATGTGCACGCCGGTCTTCTTCTCATATTCGTGCCACACCAGCATCTCATCCCAGTCACCGTGAAACGGCCGCTTGGAGGAAACCGCGTGCAGAGTAAGCGGTTGGCTCACGATCGGGTATCCGGTCTCGTTGAGCACCGCGGCCTCGCCGGTAGCGGCAGCCTCCTCCTCTCCTCCCGCAAAGGCGAGAGGCACCAGCAGCAGCGACAGCAGGAGCGCAGTCGCGACTATCCTGCCCGGTCCATTAGCGAATCTGTTTGACATCACCATCCTCCTACAGGTTGGTTGTCGACGAAGGCCTTCAACCCTTGATGGCCCCAAGCATGATTCCCTTGATAAAGTACCTCTGGAAAAAAGGATAGATGAACAGCAGCGGCACGCTGGACACGATGATGACCGCGTACTTGATAGTCTCCGCCATCAGCATCTGCGTGGTAGCACTGTCGGACTGGCCGTCCATCATGTCCTGCATCTGGCTCTGCACCAGGATCTCCCGCAGGATCAGCTGCAGCGGATATCTTTCCCGGTCCGTGAGAAACATCAGAGCGCGCAGGAAGTTGTTCCACTGATCAACCGAATAGAACAAGATCAACACGCCGATGATCGGTATCGAAAGAGGCAACACGACCTTGATCAGATACCCTATGTTGGTGGAGCCGTCGATCATCGCCGCTTCCTGCAGCTCCACCGGGATAGCGTGCTCAAAAAAATTCCTCAGGATGATCAGATAGAACATGTTGACCGCCGCCGGAATCACCATCACGGCAAAGGTGTTGATCAGTCCCAGACCGCGCACGATCAGATACAGGGGAATGAGGCCGCCATTGAAGAACATGGTGAACACCAGCAGCATCATGAACAGTTTCCTGCCGAAGAAGTCCTTCCGAGAGAGCGGATAGGCTCCCGCTATGGTCAGGCAGATGTTCAAGGTCACGCCCACGGTCACGTACAGGATCGTATTCTTGTAGCCCATCCAGATATCTTCGTTCTGGAACACCCTCTCATAGGCGATCATGGTAATATCCTTCGGAAACAGCAGCAACTTGCCTTCCAGGACCAGCATGGGGGCACTGATGGATGCGCTCACCACGTACACCAACGGGTAGACAATGAGGCCCAGGATAGCGATCAGCATGATTCTGACGATGAGGCGGAAAACCCTGTCTTGTCTGGAATCAAGCTGAAAGTCACTCACTGCCGCATCACCAGAGACTGATCGCGCTCCACTGCCGGGCATAGCGATTGACCACAATGAGCAGCGCCAGATTGATCACCGCATTGAACAGGCCGACCGCGGCCGAGAAGCTGTACTCGGCACCAAGTAGACCGACGCGATAGACGAAGGTGGCAAAGACATCGGAAGCCTCTCGATTCAGGTCATTCTGCATCAGAAACACTTTTTCGAAAGAGATGTCCATGACACGACCGACGTTGAGAATGAACATGATGACGGCGGTCGGAACCAGGGCCGGTATGGTAACGTGAACAATCCGCTGTAGCCGGGTAGCGCCGTCGATTATTGCAGCTTCGTACAGGGACGGGTCGATGGTGCTCAGCGCAGCGATGTAGATGATCGAGTTCCAACCAACGTGTTGCCACAGCTCCGACCACACGTAGATGGTCTTGAACCATGCCGGCTCGATCATGAAGTAGATGGTCTGACCGAACACGGCTTCGAGCAGTTTGTTGACCACACCGTTGCGCGGAGAGAGAAAAGAGAGGATGATGCCGACGGTCACCGCGGTCGATAGGAAGTGCGGCAGGTAGGATACGTTCTGCGACAGCTTCTTGAAGAACCGGTTGCGTATCTCATTGATCATGAGGGCGAGAAGAATCGGAATCGGGAAGGTAACGGCAAGCGTATAGAGGCTCAGTACCAGGGTATTTCTTATCAGACGCCAAAAGAAATAGGAGTTGAAGAAGCGAGTGAATTGGTCGAATCCAACGAACGTGCTACCGGCTATACCCTTCATCGGGCTGAAGTCCTGAAATGCAATGCTAGCGCCGTACATCGGGCCGTAATGGAATATGGCGAAGTACAGCAGGACCGGGATGATCAGCAGATAGAGGTCGAAGTTCCTGATGATTCGTTTCTTTGCCAGTCGAAACGCAGAACGGCTTGCAGGCCTGGTGGTGTCAGCGCTAGCGTTCAGCAAGGTAGCCGTGTCCTCCCCACCCCGAGAGAGTGCCTCACACGGATCGCCTAACCGTGGCAGCCGGAGCTCCGCTGCGTCGCCGTGGGTAGACGACGAGCAGCCATGCGGCCAGTCACGGGGCGCCGTGCAACGTGCTCAGTGGACGCCGCCGATGAAGAGAGGGAGCGTCACCGCGCGAGATGCTACGTCGCGTGGACGTGGCATTCTTCCAGCCTCCTTTCCGACTATCTCAGCCTAGCATGTGGCGTCGGCTCGGTCAACCGAGCTACAGCCCGACCAGCCTTACCGGGTGGGCCCTCTCCGTCCGCACCCTTATCGTGACTACACAAGCGGTCACCGCGGACGCCCCACGGCACTGCGCCGAGTCATGCTCTCGCCACAGCATGCAGATCTGCTTGCCCATGCAGCGGCCGGCGCCCCGTCCCACTCTGCTCACCTGTCAAACAGACTCATGTCCTCGGCGAAGGCCCCCTTCGCCAAGTGTTCACGAATCAGCTCGACCGACCACGGTTCTTTCGGCCTCTTCGAGTGGACATCGTCGATCAGCTTGTCTACAGCCGCGAAACTGCCGCTCAAGGAGGTTCCCCGACGTTCGAAGAATTCGGATCTGCTGAGAACGACTGACACGTCATTGGTTACGGAGCGCCACTCGTAGGCAATTGCAACGTGCTTCGAGGTGCTTCCGCCGTTGTCGAAATATACGGCTCCAATCGGCACTAGATCTGACAACCTGATCTGCAGCCGCAGCTCTTCTTCGAGCTCTCGAGCCGCGCAACGAATGAGAGGATCGCCGTTGTCGGCGTCTTCACGTCGAACATGCCCACCGGCCCATAGTACAACCTTGTCGTGAAGCGGATTGTCACTTGTTCTCTCCCGCCGACGAAGACGAAGCACGTCGCCATCAGCGTTCCTGATCACGACTATCGGGAGCGCCTGAACCCTCGATCTATCGTCTTCTACCTGGTCTCGGATCCGAAAGTCAGACTGGTCGGACTCGAGGAGGAACCGTTGCGCACGGTCAGCAGGGATGAAGTTCTTGTTCCCGAACGCTTTGGTTACAAGTTCCTTGGGGAATGATAGAATCTCTTCGGCAATGTGTTCTTCGATGAGGCCAATAACAAGGTCGGCAACTACCTCGGCAGTTCGTCTCGGATCATCCCGAGTCTCGCCTTCCGACGTATTTATTTGGAATATCCTGAAGTCTTTGCTGAGGAGTTCAGCACACTCCTCGTTCACGGCCTTTACTTGCCGAAGAACATCGACATTCATGATGGAGCCTCCGCCTCCTACGACAGGCAATACGCTTTGTTCGCGCTTCATCGCATCAGAAGGGGAGGACAACATCACGAATACGGCCGAAACTCGCTTCCGCCAGTCATCGATCGAGAGGAACTTCTGAATGGTCTCCCTATCTTCCTTGCGTATCCGAGAGAGTTTCTCCATCATGGTCAGCCAGCAGATCGAGTCAAACAAGCCCTGGTCGAGAAACAGAATTTGAGGATCGTCAGAGCGCGGCGGATTCTGTGTCTTCTCCAGTATCTGTGCGAGCGTCGTGCACAGCGTCCAGATATTGAAATTGGCGTGTTTCTTGTCGCGAATGGGGCACACTGACGCACGTTCCACCATCACGTCAGTGCGGAAACCGCAGCGTTTCAGGAAAGCCTGAACTTGAGTAAGCGTAGTCGTCTTTCCGGCTTTCGGTACGCCGGCGAATTCGATTACCAATGGCTTTCGAGCTTTGTCGCGGAATAACCGTGCCGCACGTTCGGCACGTTCCTGGAGATGGGTCTTGTTCATGTACTACACGATGTCCATTTCGTGCCCGCGCCGTGGTTGCCGTTAGTGCCTTGAAGTATGGTGCACCTGCCCGGAAAGTCAACCGGCACGCGCATCGATCGCATCGATGCATATCCAATGGGGCTGCAACAGCAAGCGCGTGCGACCGCTCGCTGGTACCTGCGCTACCGTGACGGGGGGCTTCGGTCGGTGTCGTCGAGAGCTGAGGGCAGGGCGCAGATCTGGTTGGCCCGGCCGTGGTCCAGGACCGCCCGGCGGGCGGCGGGGCCGGCGGCCATTGGCAACACCACCAGGTTGGCCTCGGTCCCTTCGCTCAGCTCCACCTGCGGGCGCTCTTCGTAGCCGGTGCTCGGCAGCACCTTGTTGAGGGTCAGGTGGTTGTGGTGGCTCCTGGTGCCGGTTTCGCGGTCGGCGCCGAGGCGGATCACCGGATGCTCGCGGTTGAAGCTGAGCAGGCTGTTGCCGGCCACGGTGCAGTCGGCGCAGCCGGCCATGGTGAGGGTGTCGTAGCGCTCGCCGTCCTGCTCGTAGCCGAGGGCCGCGGTGGCGCCGAAGCGGCCGTAGCCGCGTGGTCCGGAGCCGTCCACCACGAAGGTGTTGCCGCTGACGTGGGTCATGCTGCAGTGGCGCAGGCGGGCGAAGCACTGCACCAGTTCGTGGTTGAACATGAACGCGTTGTCGCTGACCGTGCCGCCGCGGAAGCCGTCCAGGTCGAACACCAGCGGGCCCGGGTTCCAGCCGGTGTTGTCGGACAGCACCATCTCCTTGGTGGTGAGGTCGGTGCGGCTGGCGCTGCGCAGCTCGAACACGGTGCCGCTCATGTCGTGGAAGCCGTTGCGCGAGATCACGCTGGCGAACAGCGAGCTGTGCAGCTTGATGGCGACGTTGCACTCCGCAATCCAGTTGTCGGTGATGTACCACACGTCCATGGTCGATTCGGGGTGCTCGTTGATGATGCCGTGGGTGAGGTGGATGAGCTGGCAGTAGTCGACCACGCAGGAGAAGGGCCTGGTGTCCGGCATGATGCGGATGCCGTTCTGTTCCGGATCGATGTCGGGACGCACGCCGATGCGTCCGTTCTGGCCGCAGATGGTGATGTTGCGCAGGGTGAACGCGCTCAGCCGCGACGCCGGGCCCAGCCGGATCGCGTCGCGGCAGGACGGCGCCACCAGCAGGCGCGTCTTGCCCTCCCAGCCGCGGTCGGGTCGCTGCGGGCCACGGTTGAACCGCGGGTAGGCGAAGCCGAAGGTGTAGCCCTGGATGGCGACGTTGCTGCGCGTCACCACGATCGGCTCCTGGAGCAGATAGGTGCCGGGGGCGAGGAACAGGTCGAGGCCGCCCTCGTCCCAGTGCTCCTCCAGCAGGGCGTTGAGCGCCGCCCCGGTGTCGCGCGCCCCGCTGTTGTCCACCCGCGCCCAGTGAGTGCCGGCCCGGCTGACCACCTGTACGTTGGCTTGCTGCATCCTCGTTCGCGCCTCCCGGCGCCTGTTGCCGACTCCGGGTCGGCTAGGTCCGATACGGGTCGGCGGCGTCGCGCAGGCCGTCGCCGAAGAAGTTGTACATCAGCACCGCCACCACCACGAAGAGGCACGGCGTCAGCAGCCATGGCTGCTGCGACACCACCTGCAGGCTCTGCGCGTCCTGCAGCAGCGTGCCCCAGCTCACCGCCGGCGGCTGGATGCCGAGGCCCAGGAAGCTCAGCGCGGTCTCGCCCAGGATCATGGCCGGGATGGCGAGGGTGAGCGACACCAGGATGTAGCTGAGGAACGAGGGCACCAAGTGGCGCAGGATCACCTTCATCTGGGTGGCCCCGGAAATCAGCGCCGCCAGCACGAAGTCCTCCCGCCGCAGCGCCAGGAACTTGCCGCGCACCACCCGCGCCAGCCCGGCCCAGCCGATGAAGGAGAGGATCACGGTGATGGCGAAGTAGGTGGCGACGACCGACCAGTTGCGCGGCACCGCCGCCGCCAGCGCCATCCACAGCGGGATGGTGGGCAGCGAGGTGACCAGGTCGACGCTGCGCATCACCACCCGGTCCACCACGCCGCCGAAGTAGCCGGCCAAACCGCCGAGCAGGATGCCGAAGATGGTGCTCAGGAACACCCCCACCAGGCCGATGGTCAGCGAGATGCGCGATGCGTACACCGCGCGCGAGAACAGGTCGCGCCCCAGGCGGTCGGTGCCGAGCAGGAACAGCGGCGCCCCGGGCTCGGCGGTGAGCAGGTGCAGCCGTCCCGGCAACACCCCCCACAGCAGGTACTCCGTGCCGGGCGCCAGGAAGCGCACCCGGGCTGCACCCGCCGCCTCCGGCACGTACACGTCGCGGAAGGTGTCCGGATCGCGCTCGCGGCGCAGCTCGTAGACGAACGGACCGCCGAACGGCGGCCGCAGCTCGTCGCTGAGCGCGCGCAGGCGGACCGCATTGGGCGGAGAGCGCACGTAGTCGGGGTACCGCTGCAGGGGCGAGTGGGGCGCGATCACCTCGGCGAACAGCGCCACCAGGTACAGCAGCGCCAGCACCGGCGTCGCCACCAGGGCCAGCCGATGGCGGCGGAACTTGAGCCACATCATGCGCCACTGCGAGGCGACGAAGTAGCGCTCCTGGTCGGCCGCGGAGCGGGTTGCCGCCCGCCTCACTCCGCCAGCCCCCCGAACTGGATGCGCGGGTCGATCCACGCCAGCAGGATGTCGGAAACCAGGTTGCCGACCAGCACCAGGCTGCTGAGGATGAGCACGATGCTGCCGGCCAGGTACATGTCCTGCGCCAGCAGGGCGTGAAACAGGATCGGCCCGGTGGTCTGCAGGTTGAGCACGATGGAGGTGACCGTTTCGCCGGACACGATCGCCGGCAGCACCCAGCCGATGCCGCTGATGATCGGATTCACCGCCAGCCGCACCGGGTAGCGGAACAGCAGCCGCGGCTCGCTCACCCCCTTGGCGCGCGCCGTCACCACGTACTGCTTGGCCAGCTCGTCCAGCAGGCTGCCGCGCAGCACCCGGATCAGCGCCGCCATCCCCGACACCGCGACGATGATCACCGGCGCCCAGATCCGCTTCAGCAGGTCGCCGACGCGGGCCAGGCTCCACGGCACGTCGATGAAGTCGGGCGAGAACAGTCCGGTGATGGCGACGCCGAAGTAGCGGAAGGCGAACCACAGCACCACCAGCGCCAGCAGGAAGCTGGGCACCGCCAGGCCGACGAATCCAAGGAACGTGAACGTGTAGTCGAACCAGGAGTACTGGCGCACTGCCGAGACGATCCCCACCGGCACCGCCACCAGGTAGGTCACCACCAGCGACAGCAGCGACAGCACGATGGCGGTAACCATCGGGTCGCGGATGATCTCGTTCACCGGCCGGTTGAAGGTCAGCGACCAGCCGAAGTTGCCACGCAGCACCAGGTTGCCGATCCACTTCGCGTAGCGCACGTGGAACGGCCGGTCGAGGCCGTAGAAGCGGGTCAGGTTCTCCACCTCGGCCGGCGACAGCTTGGTGGCGGTGAATTCCTCCAGGCGCTGGATGTAGGTGGTGAGGAAGTCGCCGGGCGGCAGCTCGATCAGCACGAAGGCGATGATCGAGACCGCCAGGATCAGGGGCAGGAAGCCGATGGCGCGCCGTAATATGTACTGCAACATGGCGGGAGGTGCCGGCGTGGCGCGCGGCGGGCGGCCGGATCGCCTCGACGCGCGTCATGCCCTGCGCGGTCACGGCCGCCGGCCGGGAGCGGCGCAGACGGCGCATGACCGTGCGGCGGATGCACGGGTGTCGCGGTTACTTGAAGAAAAGCTGCTCGCCCGCGTACAGCAGCCACTGCGAGACGCCGTCCGAGAACACGTTGCCCAGCCTGGCGTTGACGATCACCGGCTGCTTGGGCACGTCCATGAACGGGATGAAGGGAATGTTCTCGTACAGCGCCGCCTTGAAGTCGGCCAGCGCCCGGTCGCTCCATGGAATCCCCGGTCCCATCGCCAGGCCCAGGTTGTACACGTCGAGCCACCACTGGTCGGGCTGCTCGCCCTCGGCGCCGTTGGTCTGCAGCCACGAGCGCCACCGCGGGACGCCCTGGTGGAAGAAGTAGGCGACGTGGCCGAACCCGTACAGGGTGGTCGACTCGTCGCTCTCCAGCGCGATCTTGAGCTTGTTGGCGCGCATCTGCTCGCCGTGGAACGCCTGCTCCTGCACCTTGAAGGTGGCGAACAGGCCCACCGCCTTGAAGTACTCGGTGAGCAGCTCCGCGGTCGGGATCTTGTCCGGGAAGCGCGGGTTGATGGAGAAGAAGATCTCCAGCCGGCTGCCGTCGGTCTGCAGGCGCCAGCCCTGGGCGTCGCGCTGGTCCAGCCCCATCTCGTCCAGCAGCGCCTCGGCGGCGGCCGGGTCGTACTCGCTGGGCACCCAGGTGGAGGGCGAGGCGAAGCCGTAGTAGACGGTGTCCGCCACCTCCTGCGAGTTGATGGCATGGGTCAGGGCAAGGCGGAAGCGCCGGTCCTTGACCGTGTCGTTCCACAGCGGATCCTCGGAGGCGTAGTTGAAGAACACCGTGGCGCGGTTGTAGGGCTGCTCCATCGGCAGCACCAGGTAGCCGCCGCGCTCCGCGTTCTCCGCGTACAGCGGAATGGCGTCGATCTGGGTAATGGTGTCGTCGATGTCCACCTCGCCGGCGATCACCTTGAGGTTGAACGCCTCGCCATCCTCGATCTTGGTGAGCAGCAGCCGGTCGATGTAGGGGATCTGCCTGCCGGAACCGTCCACCTTGTAGTAGTACGGGTTGCGCTCGAACACCACCCGCGAGGCGCTCGACTCCACCACCATCCACGGCCACAGCACGGGTGTGCCGATGATCTCCGGCACCCAGCGGTCGAAGGGGCGGGTGCCCACCGCGTCGTACATCTTGGTCCAGTCCTCGATGTTCTCCAGCCCCGCTTCCTTGACCAGCTTCAGCAGCTCTTCTTCAGAGACGTAGCTGCGGTGATACTGCTTCAGGTAGTGGGAGGGATTGAGAAACCGCTCGTAGCCCTTCCACGGCTTGTTGTTCTCGTCCAGGAACCCGGGCGTCGGCTCGTCGAACACCACCTTGAAGGTGCGGTCGTCCACCACCTGCACGTCCATCCAGTTGCCCCCGTCCCGGGTACCGGCCTTCAGCGAGCGGTTGCGGATGAAGTAGGTGGTGTTGAGCTCGTCGTTGAGAAAGAAGTCCTCGAAGGTGTAGCGCACGTCCTCGGTGGTCACCGGCGTGCCGTCCGACCAGCGCAGGCCCTCGCGGATGGTGAAGGTGAACTCCGAGTCGTCGTCGTTGGCGCTCCACGACTCCGCGACGTTGCCGGTCAGGGGATCGCCGATGTTGTAGCCCGGCCGCGACAGGAGCTGCTCGATCAGCATGAAGCTCAGCACCGGGGTGTTGAACGGGTGCTGATTGACCATGCGCAGGGTGCCGCCGTAGTTGCCGTCCTGGTAGTCCAGGATGCCGTCGGGCGCGTCGTTGCGCTGCCCGGTCAGCACCAGGGGATTGCCCGGCAGCCGTTCGTCGATCGGCGGCAACTCGCCGCCGGCCACCCGTTGCGCGAGAAACGGCGGCTCCAGGTAGCCTCCGGCCGTCGCAATCTGCTCGCTCCCGGCAGCCTCGTCAGCCGCGGCGGCGGGCTGCTCCTCGCCGCCGCCCGCGAACAGTGGCAGCGCCAGCAGCAACGGCACCAGCGTCGCTATGGTAGCTCTCATTGTTCAATGCCTCCCCGGCGGCTCTCCCGCCGCCTGCGTGTCGAGCCAGGGTAGCGCGCGCCGCGCGCCCGCGCAATCGCGACCGCTACGGCTGCTACGGCTCGGGGTCGGCGAGCAGCCCGCCGCCGTCGATCCGCGCGCGCGTGGCCTCCAGCGCCCGCCGCAGCTCATCGGCGGTGGGGAAGTAGCCGGCGCCGGGGCGCAGGAAGTAGAGCGAAGCGACCGGTGCGCTGCCGGTCGCCTGTTGCAGGGCGCCGGCGTACAGGGCGACCTGGCCCAGGTACGGAGCCGCGGACTGCTTGAGCCCCCCGCGCTTCACGGAGTCGGTCTTGAAGTCCACCAGGTGCCAGCGGCCGGCGTGCTCGTAGGCCAGGTCGATCGTGCCGTGCACCGGCGCGCCCTCCCAGTACCAGCCGAACGGCAGCTCGAAGTGGGCGCGGGTGGCGGGCTGGCGCAGCACCTGCGCCAGCTTGCTCCGGTCGAAGCGGTCGAGCATCTCGTCCACCTCGGCCAGCGCACGGCGCGCGGCGGGGCCGTCCGCGGTCGGATGCAGGCGTGCCAGCAGCGGTGCCAGGGTGGGCCGGTCGCCGGTCGTGAACCACGCCCGGAGCGCCTCGTGGGCCAGGTTGCCGCGCACCAGGGCCAGCCCGTCGCCGTGCCCGTGCAGCACGAGGCGCCTGGCCGGCGCGCGCAACGAGGTGACCGGCGTGCTGGAGCGCAACGGGATCACCGCGGGGCGTTCGACCAGCGGCGCCGTCACCGCCCGTTCCGCGGAGGCGGACGGCACCGCGACTTCCGCCGGCGGCCCGGAGCGGGCGATGGCGTCCAGGTCGACCGACACCGGCGCCCGGATCTCCACCAGGTCGGGATCGATGCCGCCGAGCGACTCCCGGCACAGCGCCATCCAGCTCCCCTCCCGGGCGTCCTCGTCGCCGCTCACAAACAGCCGGTCGGCGGCGCGGGTGGCGGCGACGTAGAGCAGCCGGCGGTACTCGGCATCCTCCTCGCTGCGGTCGAGCTGGCGCAGCCACTGAAACAGGCCGGGCCGGCGCCGCCGCTCATCGTTGCCTTCCGGACTCAAGGTCACCGCGATGCCGTCCGCCGGGCGCCAGCGCACGGCACCGAACGCCTCCGGCGGGCGGATGTGCGCTTCGGGCACGAACACGATCGGGAACTCCAGCCCCTTGGCGCCGTGAATGGTCAGCAGCCGCACCGCGTCGCTGCGGTCGACCACCGCCAGCCCCTCGCGATCGGCCAGCTCGTCGCGGCGCCGGTGCAGATAGGCGACCGCCTCGTCGATCGAGCGCCCGCCGAGGGTGCGCAGGATCGCGACCAGCTTGCGGACGTTGGCGAGCGCCTGCTCGCCGCCGCGCACCGGCGCCCACGCGGCCTCGAATCCGGTCAACGCCAGCGCCCGCTCGGCGATCGCGTCCGGGGGCTCCAGCGCCACCGCTTCTCTCAACTCCCGGAGCACCGCGGCGGCGTGGGTGCAGCGCTGCCGCGGGTCGCCGGCGACCTCGCCGGGCGGCTCGGCGAGGACGTGCAGCCAGCTCCCGCCGGCGCCGTGGCAGGCCAGCAGCGTGCGGTCGTCGATCATGAACAGCGGCGAGCGCAGTGCGCCCACCAGCGCGATGTGGTCGTCCGGCTCGGCCAGCCACGCCAGCAGGTTGGTCAGGTCACGCACCTCCTGGCGGGTGAAGAAGCCGGCACCCGCCGGCGTGACGTACGGCACGCCGTGGCTCTCAAGCGCCTGCTCGAACACGTGCACGTTGGCCAGCCGGCGCAACAGGATGGCCACGTCGCGTGGGGACGCCGCCCGCGCACACCCCACCTCGGCGTCCCACACCGGCGCGCCCGCACCGAGCAGCGCGGCGACCTCCCGCGCGACGGCGTCCGCCTCCACGCGGCGCCGGTCCACGTCGTCGGCGCCAGCGCCGCCGGAGGCCTTCCCGGCGACCGGGATCACGCCGAGGTGCGGCCCCGCCCAGGCGGCGGATCCGCGCCCGGACATGCGCTGCATGCGGACGCCCCCGGCGCCGGCGCCGTCCGCGAACACCCGCTCGAACAGCCCGTTGCACACCTCCACCAGCTCGTTGTGGGTGCGGAACGACTGCGTCAGCGCCCGTACGGAGCCCCCTGCGCGCCCGATCTGCTCCTGGTAGCGATTGAAATGAGCCACGTCGCTGCCGCGGAACCGGTAGATCGACTGCTTGGCGTCGCCCACCAGGAACCGATGCGGCCCGGTACCGGGCACCGGCGCGGCGCGGCTCGCGCCGGTGAGCAGGCGCAGCAGGCGCACCTGGGTCTCGTTCAGGTCCTGAGCCTCGTCCACCATGACGTGGCGCAGCCTGCCGCGGTACCCGGCGGCGATCTTCGGGTGGTGCTCCAGGAGGCGGATCGCCTCCAGCTCCAGGTCCAGGTAGTCGCACCCGGACAGGTCGGCCTTGCGCCCGCGGTAGCGGCTGCACGCGTCCTCGAACACGCCCTTCAGTGCGGCCATCACCTGCAGCGCCGCCGCCTCGAACGGCTGCCAGCGCGGCGCCTCCTGCATGCGCCGGGCGGCCTCGCGCACTTCCTTGAGATCCGTCTTGACGCCATCCAGGTCGTCCCAGTTCTTCTTGCTGCCCGCGTTCACCTTGATCAGCGGGTGCGCGGCGGCGAGCGCTTCCACCAGCTCGCCGGGATCCTCCGGCAGCGGGTCCGCGAGCGCGCCGAGCACCTCTTCGACCCGCTGCGCCAGCTTGTCGGACGGCACGGCTGCGGCGTGCGCCCGGCGCAGGCCGGCAATCAGGCGTTCCAGGTCCGGACGTTCCGGTTCCACCGCCGTGCGCAGCGCCTCGTCGAGCAGTGAACGGACCCGGTGTGGCCAGTCAGCGACCGTCGCGCCGAGCCGCCCGTAAGCCGCCGTCACCTCGTCGCGACGTTCGATCATCTGCGGAAGCTGTTCGCTCAGCGAGAAGACGCCGAGTTCGCGAATGGCAAGGGCGCGCCCGTCGTCCGACTGCGCCGCGTCCTCCAGGGCGTCGAGGGCCGCTCCGATCCTCTCGTACTCAGCCTCGTCGTCGGGCAGCACACGCGCCGCGGCGATCGCCCCGGCCGCGACCGGATGCTCGCGCAGGATCTGCAGGCACAGCGCGTGGATGGTGCCGATCACCGCCTGGTCGAGTTCCGCCAGGTGACCGGCCAGCTCGGGACGGTCGCGCACCTCGCGCCGCACCCGCTCGCGCATCTCGGCGGCGGCGGCATCGGTGAAGGTGACCGCGGCGATCTCCGGGATGCGGCAGTCGCTCAGCAGCGCCACGTAGCGCTCCACCAGCACCCGGGTCTTGCCGCTGCCGGCGCCGGCGGCAACCAGGATGTCGGCATTGCGGTCGGCGACCACCGCCGCCTGTTGCCCGGTCAGCGTTTCCATCGGCTGAACTGGTTGACGCGGCAGGCGTGCTGGAACGCACAGTAGGTGGGACAGGGCTGCACCATGGGGCGGACGCGGAAGTCGCCGGCGCGCACCGCCTCGCGTACCAGGCCGGCGCGCGTCGCGATGCCGTCGATCAATTCCCGGTCCGCGGCAACGTCCGAGTCGAGCTGCCACTCGGTGTGCCGCGCCCGCACCCACGCGTAGCGGGCGATGACCCGGTCGGCACGCGCCTGCTCGCGGGCCAGGTAGGCGTACAGCGGGAGTTGCACCCTGAGGTGGTCGTCCACCATCTTGCGGCTGATGGAGCGGCCGCTCTTGTAGTCGACCACCACGACCATTCCCGGAGCGGTATCCAGGCGGTCGAGGGTCGCCGCAACCGCCAGCGGCGGGGACAGCGGGAGCTCGGCCTCGATCCGCTTCTCCGCACCGCCCAGCGCGTTGACGCCGGCAGCGGCCGAGCGTTCCGCTTCCGCGCGCAGCAGGTCGGCGAGCCGCTCCAGCGCCGGCTCGCACTCGATCCGCCACAGCCCGGCCCGACCGAAGCCGTATTCCTGCGGCGCCCGCTCCCAGATCGCCCGGCCACGGCTGTGCAGCCGTTCGACCGCCGCGTCGACGGTGCCGGGCGCCAGCGGCTTGCGCCCCGCGATCAGATCCTGCAGGGCGTCCTGCAGCATCGCGTGCATCACCGTGCCGCGGGTGGCGGCGTCCGCCGTGTCCTGCTCGTCATCGAGCTCCCGCAGCCTGAGGGCGTAGCTCCCGAAGAACTGAAAGCCGCAGGTGAGGTAGCTCTCCAGCCGGGTGGCGCTCCACACCGCCCCGCGGTCGGTCAGCTCGGGCCGCAGGCCGCCCCCGACCGCTCCCTCGAATGCACCGGCATGGGTGAACGAGCGGCGGCGCTGCTCCACCCCGGCGGCCAGGCGCACCACGGCCCACGCCGCGCCGCCCCGCGGTGGCCGTGCGCGCCCGCCGCCGCTCCATCCGCTGGTGCAGGCGATGGCCAGCTCGCGGCGGGAGGCCGCTCCGGCCGGCTCCGGCACCGCCGTCGCGGTGGCCGCGTCCCCCTCCGCCGCGTCGAAGTAGAGTGATGCGGCGACCTGCCGGCCGCGCTCGTCGAGGCGCGTCCGCCACGCGGTCAACGCGGTGTCGGCACGGCTGCGCACGGAGTGCCACAACTCATCCTCGGTGGGCTCGGGCGGCGGCGGCAGCTCCAGTCCGGCGCCCGCCAGCGCCTGCCGCACCGAGCGCGACAGGAGCAGCGGCGCCTGGCGCGATGCCGGGAACTCGCCCTCGACCAGGCCGCCCGCCTCCAGGAAGGCGAGCCGCAGTCCGGCCAGCGCACCCATCGGCGCCAGCAGCACGCCGCCCGCCTCGCGCAGGATCGCCGCCGGCGCCTCCAGCCGCGCCAGCAGCCGATCGACGAACGTGGAGAACGGAACCGGTCCTTCCCGCAGGGCGTCGCCCAGGGCGGCGATGTCGTCCAGGTGCCCGCGCAGGGCATCGATCTCCTCGCCGAGCCCCGGATGTCCCCGTACCGCGGGATGGATGAGCGGCGGCCTCCCGAACAGGGCCGCCTGCACCTGGCGGGCGTGCATCCCGATCGGCGCGGGCGGCGGTTCCAGGAACGCGTACAGGTACGCCAACGCGCCGGGCAAGCCGCGAGCCTCCATACCGGGAAGGGCGGGTGCGTCACCGTGGCGCGCTGCGCGTGCCGCTTCCGGGGCGGCCTGCCCGTTCGCCGGTGCGCTCTCCGCCAGCCGGTCGAGGGCCTCGCGACCGGCCCAGCGGTGCTGCTCCCTGCCCAGGCGGGCGATGCGGGCGATCGCCGGCGGGTCGAGGCCCCAGCGGCCGCGGTCGATGAAGCCGCTGCGCAGCACCGTGATCAGGTCACGGAGCCGCCATCCCTCCTCGGGCAGCCGCAGCAGCCGCCGCACCCAGACGCCGAGTGGGCGATTGGCGAGCGGCTCGCCGGCCACGGGGTCCAGCGGCAGGTCGTACTCGGCGAACACCTGCCGCGTCAGGCCCAGAACCGGACCGATGCGGCGGAACGTCACCCCGCAGTCGGAGGGACGCAGGTTGCGGTCGCCGGTGAGACGGCGCTTGATGGCACGTGCCATGGCACGCAGCTCGGCTTCGCGGTCGGCGGCTACGCAGCCGCGCACCCGCGGGGGCGGCGCACTTCCGCCGGCCGGTTCGATCAGCGCCTCCGGGAACAGGTGACGCAGGCGCTGGTAAGAGTGGGCGGCGCGCTCGCCGGCGCCGGGATCGAACGCCAGCAGCAGATCGCGGTCACGGGCGAGCGCGGCCAGCAGGCGCAACTCGCCGCCGTGGAAGAAGCGGAAGCCGTCGACCAGCACCAGGGATGGCAGTGCGGGCGCGTCCCCGACTGCCGCGGCCGCGGCCGGCAGTGCCGCAGGAGCGATCCAGCGGTGCGCCTCCAGGGCGGCTCGATAGGCGTCGTAAATGGCCGCGATCGCGGCGAGCTGCGGGTCGCCGGTAGTTCCGGCCGCCGTAGCGAAGCGCTGCGCCGGGATGTCCTCGGCCAGCAGCTCTTCCACCGCCGCCCACAGCATCGGCAGCGCGGCGGCCGCTCCCAGCGGCGCGAAGTGGGCTGCGGCGCCGGTCTCGATCCGCCGGCGGGTGACGCTGACGAGCAGCTCGCGCGCGGCCCCGACCGACGCCGCGGCCAGCCCGGTGTCGAAGCGGCGTGCCACGGCGCGCGGGGTCTCCACCTGCAGATCCAGCGCCACCCCGCACAGCGCCAGCAGCCGGCGGCGGAACTGGTCGCCGTGGCGCACCGTGGGCACCAGCACCAGCGTGGCCGCAAACGGGTTCTGCCGATACCGGTCCGCCGCCCGCCGCAGCAACGCCTCGGTCTTCCCGGACCCGGCCGGCCCGACTATGAGGGTAGGGCTTGCGATCCCCTATCGTACCGCGATGGGGCCGGCTCCGAGTACCGCTCCCATCGACGGCGCTGCGTGTCTTCCGGCGAGCGTCAGGCCAACTCGACGACCTGGCCGGTACGGACGGAGCGGTCGGCGGCCAGGACCACCCGCAGGCTGTTCACCGCTGCCTCGAGGTCGGGCTCCAGGTCGCGGTCGTTGCGGATGGCGTCCCGCAGGTAGCGCTGCTCGCGGCGGCACAGCGCGTCGTGGTCCGGTTCGGCGCTGGTGTCGAGGAAGCGGTCGGCGCGGGCGAAGCCGTCGCCGGCAGTCTCGGCGTGGTGGATCAGGAAGCCGCCGGTGGAGGTGTGGGCCGCCAGGCGGGCGGATTCGCCGGGCGGGTGGTCGACCATGCTGACGCTGCCGCGGGGTCCGATTACGTCCTTCACGAAGTAGGCGGTCTCGCTCATCATCGGCCCCCAGCCGGCCTCGTACCAGCCCACCGAACCGTCGTCGAACGTGACCTGGAGCTGCCCGTAGTTGTACATGTCGGGGGCGATCTCGTCGCTGAGGCGGGCGCCGATGGCATGCACCCGCCGCGGTGCGGCCCCGGTCATCTGGCACATCACGTCCACGTAGTGCACGCCGCAGTCCACGATCGGCGACATGGAGCGCATCAGGTTGCGGTGGCCGCGCCATCCGGCGCCGCTGGACTGTTGGTTGAGGTTCATCCGCATCACCAGCGGGGTGCCCAGGCCGCGCGCGTGGTCGATGAAGGTGCGCCACGACGGATGGTGGCGCAGGATGTGGCCGACCACCACCTTGAGCCCGCGGGCGCGCGCGGTGGCGACGAGCTCCCGCGCCTCGGCCTCCGTCTCCGCCAGCGGCTTCTCCACGAACAGGTGGCAGTCCGCCTGCAGCGCGGCCAGCGCGTAGCGGTAGTGGGAGTCGGGGTGGGTGTTCACCGACACCACGCGAACGCCGCCGGCCGCGATGCCCCGCTCGAACGACTCGTACGCCGGCACCCCCAGCTCGGCGGCCAGGGCGTTGCGGGAGGCGGCGCCGCGGCTCACCACGCCGGTCACGTGGAAGCCGTCGATCTCCCGATAGGCGCGCGCGTGGGAACTTCCCATCGCACCGCAGCCCACTACCAGCACTCCAAGCGAATCCATCTCTGCCCCCGGCGTGTGCGCCGGCAGTATCCCACGACTGCGGCGCTTTGACAGGCCAGCCGGGCGCTCCTACATTGGCGCCCTGCGGCGTCAAAGGAGCGGTCGCGCTCGCCGCCGTGCTGCTGCTCAACCTGGTGGGCGACAGCCTCCATGACGCCGCCGACCCGTACCAGAGACAACGCTGAGGTATACCCCGGCAGTTCGCGGCCGCCTGCCGGCGGCTGGCGGGCGGGCTTCGTAGGAGGCGCGTGAGCCGGACACCTCAAAGGAGCGTCACAATGCTGAAGAAGCTGGTGACAAGTATCGCGCTCGGCGCCCTGGCGCTGGGCACGGCATGGGCCTATAACGAGGCACCGATGCTGGCTGCCAAGGTGGCCGCGGGAGAGCTGCCCCCCGTGGATGAGCGGCTGCCGGCCGAGCCGGTGGTGATTACGCCACTCACCGAGGTGGGCGAGTATGGCGGCAACCTGAGCGTCGCCATACCGAGCGCGTGGGCGTGGTTCGGCGATCCGCAGTCGGCGGTCGGCCCGGAGACGCTGATGCGCATCGCCACCGACTACACCGGGGTGGTGCCCAACATCGTGCGCTCGTGGGACTGGGAGCCGGACGGCAAGACGGTGGTGATGCACTTCGTGCGCGACGCGAAGTGGTCGGACGGCGCACCGTTCAGCGCGGATTCGGTCATGTGGTGGTACGACAACATCACCCTGAACGAGACCCTGACGCCGAACCCGCATACGCGCTGGACGCCCGGCGGCGAGTTGATGAAGCTCACCCAGTTGGACGACTACACCATCCGCTACGAGTTCGCGGCGCCCTACCCGCTGATCGAGATGCAGTATGCGCACTACTCCGGCGGCCCCTACTCCTATGCGCCGGGGCACTACCTGGAGCAGTTCCACGAGGACTTCCAGGACGCCGACAAGCTGGCGGAGATGGCCAAGGAGGCGGGCTTCGACGAGTGGCACCAGTTGTTCAACAACAAGAACCGGGTATGCAGCGTCATCTCGTGCGGCGAGCAGCCCACCATGCAGCCCTACGTGCGCATCGCCTCCAACCCGCAGAGCCACACCCTGGAGCGCAACCCCTACTACTGGAAGGTCGATCCGGCCGGCAATCAGCTTCCCTACATCGACGGCGTGACCATCCACGTGGTGCAGGACCGTGAGGTGATGGTGCTGAAGGCGATCCAGGGCGAGTACGACCTGTTCGGCCAGAACAGCGCGCTGGCCGACTTCCCGGTGTACCAGGAGAACAAGGACAAGGCCGGTTACGACGTGTACAACTGGCTGGTGACGGACGCCAACCAGATGGGCATCCAGTTCAACCTGACCATCGAGGATCCGGTGAAGCGCGAGATCTTCCGCGACAAGCGGTTCCGGATCGCGTTCTCCCACGCCATCGACCGCGACGAGGTCAACGAGGCCACCCAGTTCGGGCTGGCGACGCCGATGCAGGCCACGGTCCACCGCATGACGCCGTGGTTCAAGGAGGAGTACGCCAACGCCCACGTCGAGTACGACCCGGACGAGTCCAACCGGCTGCTCGACCAGATGGGCCTGGACCAGCGCGACGCGCAGGGCTTCCGGCTGATGCCGGACGGCCGGCGGCTGTCGGTGACCTGGGAATACCCACCCGACACGCACACCTGGGCACCGCCGGTGGTGGAGCTGGTGGTGGACTACGCCAAGGACATCGGCCTGGAGGTGCTGGTGAAGGCGGACGACCGCGCGCTCTACGCCGAGCGCGTGCGCCAGAATCAGGTGGAGATGAACGAGTGGAACGTTGTCGGATTCACCACCACCATGCTGATCGATCCGCGCGTCTGGGTGCCGTGGCGTGACATGGACGAGGCGGTCTGGTACACGCAATGGCTGTACTGGTACCTGTCCGGCGGCGAGCGTGGCGAGGAGCCAATCGCCGAGGTGAAGCAGATCCGGGAGTGGTGGGAGCAGTACACCACCACCGTGGACCTCGCTGAGCGCGACCGGCTGATCGACAACGTGCTGCGCACGCACGCCGAGAACGCCTTCGTGATCGGCGTCATCGGCGACGTGATGAAGCCGGTGCTGGTGGACAAGAACCTGGTCAACGTGCCCACCGAGGGCGCGCACGGCTACGACGCCATCCGCTTCCAGCCCAACCACCCGGAGCAGTTCTTCTTCCGCGGCTAGGCGAAGCCGCTCGTTGCACCTGCTGCCGGTCCGGTCGCCCGTGGCCGGCCGGCAGCCTCCCCATGCATCGGACCTATACCCTCCTCCTCAACGACACGATGCGGGCGCACCTGGTCTCGCTTGGACGCCGGGCCAGGCAGCGCCTGCGCGAGAAGCTGGACCTGCTGAAGGAGGGCATGTGGGACGGCGGCATGCGGGTCAAGAAGCTCAAGGGCAGCGGGCGCCGCGTGTTCGAAGCTCGGCTCAGCCGCGGCGACCGCATCCTGTTCACGCTGGGTCAGCCGGCCGCGGACAACCCCGACACCAGTGACCGGCTGACCCGCATCTACGTCTGGGGCGTGGAGCGGCACGATGACGTGTCGGCCGCGGCACGCCGCATCGTGCCCGCAAACGCCCCGTTCCTCGATTTCCAGCCCGACGCCGTGGAAGAGTTGCCGGAGGAGGGATTCGTCGACGACCTCGACCAGGCCTGCTTTTCGCCGGCCCTCGACCGGCCGGCGCACACGCCGGATCCCGCGGCGCCTCCCGACGCCGGGCCGCAGCGCTGGCTGGTGGTGGATGACGAAGAGTGGCGGCGCCTGCAGACGGCGCACGCCAGCGACCACGTGGAGTTGTACCTGTTCCTGACCCGCGAGCAGGCGCGCCTGCTGCACAGCGAACCGCCGCTGCTGCTGTCCGGCACCGCCGGCAGCGGCAAGACCACCATCGCGGTCTACTACCTGTTGCGCCACCGGGTGCGTCAGCTCACGGTTGCCGCCGGAGCGCCGGCGCCTGCCCCGGAGCCGCGGCCCGGCGGCGAACGGGCACTGTTTCTCACCTACAGCCCCCACCTGAAGCGGCTGTCGGAGCGCATCTACCGCGGCCTGGTCAGGGCCACCGACCTGGAGCGTGCGCCGCACGCGGTGCGCTTCGCCACCTTCGGCGAGTTGCTGGCGGAAATCCTCGGCCAGCGCGGTGGGGAGCGCTGGCAGGCGGCGCCGGCCGGGCTGGCCGAGTTCCACTCCATCTACGGGAATCTGCCACGCGCGGCGCGCCACGACCCGGAGCTGGTGTGGGAGGAGATTCGCGCCATAATAAAGGGCGCGAAGCCGCCGGTGAGCCGGCGCCGGTTTGCCGAGTTGGCGGCACGCTTCCAGGCCGCCGCAGCGACGCAGCGCGAGCGCGGCGAGCTGGCCGAGTACGTGGTGCGGCTGGCCAATCTGGAACTCGGCGACAAGCTCGACGCGGTGCGTGAGCGCAGGACCTCGTTCGCGACCCTGGCGAAGTTCGCCGCCGGTCTGCGCGACGGCGACGCCGCCCGCGGGGAGGAGCAGCGGTTCCTGCTGGACGCCGCCCTGCGCCTGCTGGACAAGCAGAGCGCACGTCTTGCCCAACCATTGCTCACCTTGCGCGAGTACCAGGGGCTGGGAGCCAAGCGGGCGCCCAACTTCCCGGTCGATCGGAGCGATGTATACCGCATCGCCGAGTACTACCAGCAGCAACTCGAGGCCGCCGCCCGCTACGACGAAATCGACTTGACGCGTGCGGCGCTGGAGTACCTGGAGCAGCACGGCGAGCAGTTCCGCTACGACCTGGTGGTATGTGACGAGGTGCAGGACTTCACCGACGTGCAGCTTGCCCTGCTGTTCCGCCTGGCCGTCGATCCGCGCCGTACCGTGCTCACCGGCGATCCCAAGCAGATCATCAATCCCAGCGGCTTCCGCTGGGAGGAGGTGCGCGCGCGCTACTACGAGCGCGGCCTGCCGGTGCCGGAGGTGATCAACCTCAGCATCAACTTTCGGAGCGTCGGCAACATCGTCAGCCTGGCCAACAAGCTGCTGGAGCTGAAAGGCAGCCTGATCGGCCTGGGCAGCGGCGAGATCGCCGAGCGCTGGACGTTCCGGGGGCGCCCGCCGCTGCTGATCGAGGATCTTCCGGAATCCGAACTGCTGCGCACGGTGCGACTCGGGGGCGCCGGGCAGGTGGTGCTGGCACGCACCGAACGGGAGCGCGACCGGCTGCGCAACGCGCTGCAGACCGAGTTGGTGTTCACCATCGGCGAAGCCAAGGGGTTGGAGTTCGACGCGGTGCTGCTGTGGCGCTTCTCGGCGACCGAGGGCGCACCGGCCATCTGGCGCCGCATCGCCTCCGACCGCGTCCGCGGCGACGCCGACACGCCCCACATCCGCCACGAGTTGAATCTGCTGTACGTGGCGGTGACGCGGGCGCGCAACTCGCTGGTGATCTGGGACGGCGAGCAGGTCAGTCCGATCTGGGGCATCGAAACCCTGGCCGATCAGGTGTATCGATCGGCCGACGCGACCGCCTTCGAGACCATCTGGCAGCGGGTGTCCACGCCAGCCGAGTGGGAAGCACAGGGCGACTACTTCGCCGAGCGCGAGCACTACGCCGCCGCCGAAGAGTGCTACCGCCACGCCCAGGCGGTGGACAAGGAGGATCTGGCACGCGCCCGTCGCTTGCAGCAGGAGGGGGATCACCGTGCCGCCGCCGCGCTGTTCCTGCGCCACGGGCGCGCCGTGCCGGCAGCCGAGAACCTGGAGCGCGCGGCGGCGTTCCGGGAGGCGGCGCGGGCATGGCGGCGCGCCGGGAACGAGCAGCACGCCACGGCCAGCGAGGCACGCCACTACGAGTCCGTGGGCAACTACGCCGCCGCGGCCAGGCGCTGGGAGCAGCTCGGCGTCGACGAAGGCATCCTGCGCAACTGGGAGCGGGGCCGGGAGTTCGGCAAGCTGGCCCAGTACCACCTGGGGCGCAAAGCCGGCGCCGAGGCGGCCCATTACCTCAAGCTGGCGGGTGACCACGCGGCGGCGGCGGTGCAGTTCCGACGTGCGGGGCTGCTGGAGCTCGCGGCACAGGAGTTCGAGCAGGCCGGCGACCATCAGCGCGCTGCGACCCTCTACCGGCGCCTGAAGGACGGCGGTGCGTTGCTGCGCTGTCTGCTCCACGGTGGCGCGTATCACGATGCCGGCGAGGAGTACGAGAAGCGCGGCGACCTGGAGAAGGCCGCCGAGTGCTTCCGCCGCTACGCCGAAAGCTCTTCCGAGGCACGCCAGGACCTGGAGCGGCGCCTCGCCAGGATCACCCCCAAGCGCCCCGGGATGCGGGCCGCGGTCCGGCTGGTCGCCCTGGGGCGTGTGGGCGAGGCGGCACCCATCTACGCCCGGCGCGGCCACCAGGAACGGGCCGCCGAGCTGTTCAGCGCGGCCGGGCGCCACGACAATGCGGCGCTCTGCCTGGCGCAGTGCGGCCGCTACCGGGAGGCGGCGCGCGAGGCGGTCCGCGGCGGCGACGCTCAAGGCGTCAGGATGGCCACCTCCTATCTGGCCGACTACCTTACCAGCGACCGGTCCGCGGCGCTGATTCGGATCGGCGAGCTGAACCGGACCGCCGGCCGTCTGGTACGCAACTCCGACTACGAGCATGCGCTGGCGCACTATCTCGCCATCGACGAGGTGAGCGGCCACCTCTACCTGCACGAGGTGACGACCATATACGCCAAGCTCGGGCGCCACGCGGACGCGATCGGATACGCCCTGGACCGGGGTGAGAGCGACCCGGCGAACGCCTATCTGAACGCCCGCCCCGACCTGGTGCTGCCGCTCGCCGCGGCGGAGTCCCTGGCACGCGGTTCGGAGCACCGGCAGCCGCTGTCGCAGGAGCTCCGCGCCGGCGTGGTCGGCGTACTGCTCAGGCTCCTGCACGGTTGCCTGTTTCGGGGTGCGGAGCCCGACCGCCGCGCGCGCATCGCCGCGCTCCTGGAGGCGTTGCCCTCGGGGTTTGCCTACACCTCGCGCCTGTCCTCGGAGTTGAGCGACCTGATGATCGACCTGCGTCTCTACCATCTGCTGGAGGCCACCGCGAAGTTGCACCGGTACCGGGAGGAGGGAACTGCCGAGTTGCGCTACTTCCAGGAACGGTTGGAACGGACGGTAATGGAGGAGCGCGACCGGGAACTGGCGCTCTGCCTGCTGCTGGACAGACCCGACGCGTACGAAGCGGCGATCGCGGAGATAGCGCCGACGGAGCGCAACGTGCCGCTGTTCGCCGAGAGCAGCACGCGCTATGCGGAAGCGGTGGCGATTCTGCTGGATTCGGGCGCCACGAGGGACGCCGCCGAAATCTGCAGGCGTCATCGCGACCACGCCCATTGTGGCAGGATCTACGAAGAGTCCGGGGATCAGCAGCGCGCGGGGCGCGCCTATCGCGACGGCGGGCTGTACGCCGACGCCCACCGTTGCTTTGCGGCCTGCGGCGACGAAGCCGGCACGGCGCGCGTGTACGAGCGCGAGTTGCGCTTCGAGCAGGCGCTGGCCATCTGGCAGCGGCTCGGCCGGAAACGCGAAGTGGAACGGCTGAGGAAGAAGATGGGCCACAACCTCGCCAGATGAGGACGGCGCACGAACGCGCTGCCGCGGCGGAGGTCCGGCGCCTCTGGCCCCCAGGTCTACGCGGTGTCGTCGACGCTGCCATCCATCCGTACGAGGTATGCGCGCTCGTGTGGCCGCCGGCAGGTCATATGAACCACGAAGCGACGTAAATTCAAGCAATAAATGGGTATTATTCACTTAAGGCTTGACATTCTCAGTGAAAGGATGCGACGATAGCACACGCGTGGCCACTTCCTCTCCTCTCAGAAATCGCATCCAGGCACTGCACCGGGAGTACGCCAGCCTGCGGCCCGGCAGGGAATCACTCCTGGCGATGATCGACGAGGCGGAGATCCCCGAGAGCGTCTACAACTCCAATGCCATCGAGAACTCCACCCTCACCCTGGAGGAAACCGAGAAGATCCTGCTGGAGCAGATGCTGTCCCGCAACGTGTCGGTGCGAGAGGTGTTCGAGGCGGTCAACCTGGCGCGCGTCATCGAGTACCAGCGTAAGAGGGCCGAGGACACGAACCTGGGCAAGGAACGGATCCTGCTGTTGCACCAGATGCTGATCGGAGCGATAGACGACGACAAAGCCGGCCGGTTTCGCCGACGCGGGGAGTACGTGCGGGTGGGCACCCACATCGCGCCGGCGCCGGAGCAGGTAGAAGGCATGATCGCAGAGACACTGCTGCAGTATGCCAGTGATCTCGACTCCTACTTCCTGGACAGGATCGCTCGATTTCACCTGGACTTCGAAGTGATCCATCCCTTTTGCGACGGCAATGGCCGGGTGGGGCGGGTAATCATCAACGCTCAACTGCAGAAGCTGGGGTTGCCGCCGTTGATCATTCGCAACTCGGAAAAGCAGACCTACTATCGCGCCTTCCGGGAGTACACCGACCGCAAGCGCACCGCGACCATGGAGCGGATCCTGGCGCTGGCCCTGCTGGAGTCTCTGCACAAGCGGCGGAGCTATCTCTTGGGGCAACGCATCACTACGCTGTCGGACTACATCAGACAGGAGGGCGAGTCCGCCCCGGCCGTCACCAACGCCGCCCGCCGCCAGACGATTCCAGCCTTTCGCGAAAAGGGAGTGTGGAAGATCGGCCAGTGATCGCATGGCCATGCAGCAGGATCGTGTGCGCGCTGCAGTGCACGACGTGAGCAACTGGATCACGCGGGTCGCGACCGATGTCGGTGGCACGTTCACCGACCTGGTCAGATTCGACATCGATCCCGAGTCGGGCCAGTCGCGCGTGACCTCGGCCAAGACGGCGACCACTCCCCCGGACTTCGAGCGCGGCGTCCTCGAGGTGCTGCGCAAGGGCGGCGTG
This sequence comes from Spirochaetia bacterium, assembly GCA_965203905.1. Lineage (GTDB taxonomy): Bacteria > Spirochaetota > Spirochaetia > SZUA-6 > Bin103 > Bin103. The sequence goes on from CBDBDQ010000005.1 coordinate 2,828,323, forward strand.
CGGCTGAGCGAGATCGACTTTCTCGCCCACGGCACGACCGTCGTGATCAACGCGCTCACCGAGCGCAAGGGGGCGAAGGTCGGGCTTATCACCACCGAGGGTTTCCGCGACACGCTGGAGATCGCCCGCGGCAACCGGCCCGACCTGTTCAACCTTCACTACCGGAAACCGAAGCCGTTCGTGCCGCGCTACCTGCGCCGCGAGCTGCCGGGCCGGATGAACTACCGCGGCGCAGAAGTGCAGCCGCTGGACCGGTCCCCGCTGGTGGCGATCGTCGCGGATTTCCGTGCCGACGGCGTGCAGGCGGTGGCGATCTGCTTCCTGCATTCCTACGCCAACCCGGCACACGAACGCGCCGCCGAGGCGGAGGTGCGGCGGCTCTGGCCCGAGGTTTACGTGGTGTCGTCGCACCGCGTCGCGCGCGAGTGGCGCGAGTACGAGCGCACCAGCACCACGGTGCTTTCCGCCTTCGTCCAGCCCACGGCCGAGCGCTACCTGCGTCGCCTGAGCGACGGCCTCGCCGGCTGGGGCTTTGCGGGCAGTCCCTACGTCATGCAGTCCAACGGCGGCATCGACTCGCTCGAGGCCGCGGCCCGGACGCCGATCACGATGATCGAATCGGGACCATCCTCCGGTGTGTGGGGCGCCGCTCGGCTGGGGGCGCTGATCGGCGACCGGAACATCATCGCCCTCGACATCGGTGGCACGACGGCGAAGTGCTCGCTCATCGACCGCGGCAATATCAGGATCGTGACCGACTACTGGATCGGGCGGGACGGCAGGTCGGCGGGCTACCCGGTGATGGTGCCGGTGGTGGACATGGTCGAGATCGGCAACGGCGGCGGTTCGATCGCCTGGGCCGACGACTTCGGGAAGCTGCACGTAGGACCGCGTTCGGCGGGCGCCGTCCCCGGTCCGGCGGCGTACGGCATGGGCGGCCGGGACGCGACCACCACCGACGCCAATCTCTGGCTGGGAAGGATCAACCGCGACTACTTCTGCGGCGGTGAGTTGAACGCGGACATGGACGCCGTGGAAGCGGCGCTGCGAGAGGTGGGCGGCCGCCTCGGCCTCGGGCCCGACCAGGCGGCGGCCGGTATCGTCCGGATCGCCAACAACAACATGGTCAACGCGCTCAAGCTGGTGTCGCTCAACCGCGGGTTCGACCCCCGCGAGTTCACCCTCGTCGCGTTCGGCGGCGGCGGCGGCATGCACGCGGTCGCGCTCGCCGGCGAGCTCGGCATCTCCAAGGTGGTGATACCGCGGGACGCGGCGGTGTTCTCGGCGTGGGGAATGATGATGTCGGACCTGCGCCGCGACTACATCGCCACGCGCCTGGTCGACCTGGTCCCGGAAAACGCGGAGGCGATCGAGAACACCCTGGTCGAGACCGAGGCGGCGGCACTGACGCAGTTCGGCAGCGAAGGCGTCGCCCCAGAGCGTCTGTCGCTCAGGAGGTTCGGCAAGTTCCGCTACCAGAACCAGGAACACACCACCGAGGTCGCGCTTGGCGAGAGTGAGGTGACGGAGGACCGCATTCGCGAAATCAGGAGCGCGTTCGAAACGGAATACGAACGTGAATACACCTACCGCCTGGATGCCCCCGTGGAGATGGTCGGTATCCACGTCACCGCGACGGCACAGGTGGGTCGCGTCGAGATCAAGCGGCAGGAGCTCGGCCCCGAAAGCGCGCGCGGGGCGCAGAAATCCTCCCGCAAGGTCGACTTCGCGCCGGAAGGAGTGTTCGAGACGGCGATCTACGACGGCAGCAGGCTCAGGCCGGGCATGCGCTTTTCCGGTCCGGCAATAGTCGAGGATGCGGCCTCGACCGTGGTCGTGCACCGTGGCAACGACGCCGAGGTGGACGGCTTCGGCAACGTCGTCATCCACCTCCATGACCCCGTCACGCTCGAAGCCGTCAGGACCGTTCCATGACAACGCGACAGCACGACCCAATCACGTTCGAAATGGTCGAGAGCCCGCTGCGGGCCGCTGCCGAAAGGACCATCCCATGAAAGCGCGAAAGCATGACCCCATTACGCTTGAGATCATTCAGAACTCGGTGCAGGCGGCGGCCGACGAGATGTTCGCGGCGATGCGCAAGACGGCGATGAGCTCGATCATCTACGAGGTGCTCGACATGGGGACCGGCATCATGGACGCGCAGGGAGAGATCGCGTCATCCGGTGCCGGGATTCCCGCGTTCATCGGCGTGCTCGACAAGTCGGTGAAGTTCATCGTCGCCAGGTTCGACCAGCCCGGCGACATCGAGCCGGGAGACGTGTTCGCCACCAACGATCCCTACTACGGCGGCGTCACGCACCTCAGCGACATCGTGGTGATGATGCCGGTGTTCCACGGCGGAGAGCTGATCGCCTGGACCGCCACCATCGCGCACCACTCGGACGTGGGGGGAATGGCGCCGGGGTCGCTGACCGGGGAGGCCACTTCGATTTTCCAGGAGGGCCTGCGGCTACCGGCGATCAAGCTCATCGCGCGGGGCAGGACCAACGAGCCGGTGATGCAGATCATCAAGGTTAACTCGCGCATGCCGGACGTGCTCGAAGGCGATCTCTGGGCATCCATCGCGTCGGTACGGGTGGGGGCGAGAAGGATCGAGGCGCTGGCCGGGAAGTACGGCACCGACACCTACACGGCCGCGGTCGATTCGTTCATGGACCTCGGCGAGAAGGCGTCCCTGGGTGCGCTCGCGAAGCTGCCCCAGGGCACCTTCGAGCTGGCGGAAGAACAGGACAACGGTCAGGTCTACCACGTCGGGATTACCATTACCGGGGACCGGTTCACGGTCGATCTGCGCAACAACCCCGACCAGCTCGACGGACCGCTGAACACCAGCCGCGACGGTGTCATGGTTGCCGCGCAGATGATCTTCAAGTCGCTGACCGATCCCTGGTCTCCGGCAACTGGAGGATCGTTCCGTCCGGTCGAGCTGTTGACGCGCAAGGGTTCGGTGTTCGACGCCAGCGAGCCGGCCGCGCTCGGGTTCTACTACGAGATCGAGCTGAGGGTGTACGACCTGATGTGGCGGTGCCTGGCGAACCAAATGCCCGAGCGCCTGGCGGCAGGGCACTTCGCGTCGATCTGCGGTACCTTCATCGGCGGCATCCATCCCGACACCGGCCGCCAGTACACGGTGATCGAGCCGCAGCTCGGCGGCTGGGGAGCGGGCATGGGCGGGGACGGCAACACCGCCATGTTCAGCGGATTCCACGGCGAGACCTACAACTGCCCCGCGGAGATCACCGAGGCGCGCAACGGACTGATCGTCGACCGGATGACGTTGAACACGGAACCGGGCGGCGAGGGCAGGCATGCCGGAGGCCGCGGCATCGTGCTGGATTACCGGGTCCGGTCCGACAACGGCTTTCTGACCGCGGGCTACACCCGCTCGAAGTTTCCGCCCTGGGGCGTGGACGGCGGGCGCGACGGTTCGCCCAACTACATCGAGTTCATCCCCAAGGAGGGCGAACGGCAACGGTTCGCCGAGGTGTCCGGACTGGCCACCCGGAAGGACGACCTGATCCGCGTGTGCACCGGCAGCGGCGGCGGCTGCGGCGACCCGCGCGAGCGCGACCCCGAGCTGGTCCGCGCCGACGTCCGCAACGGCCTGCTCTCACCGCAGCGCGCGCGGGAGGTGTACGGCGTCGAACCCTGAGGAGGAGCCGGAGATGGCAGACGGCAGTCCGCTGAAGCTGATGTACCTGAATCCTGTCGGCACGCCCGATTACGACGCCGTGTTTGCCGACATGGCGCGTGACGTGAAGCTGCCCGGCACGGAGGTGCACGTTACCTCGCTGAAGCCCGGCGATGGCGCCTTCACGCATATCGAGTACCGGTCCTACGAAGCGGTCGTCTCGACCGGCATTGTGAGGGCCGCGCGCGCGGCGGCCGCGGAAGGGTTCGACGCGCTGGCCATCGGCTGCTTCTACGACACCGCCCTGCACGATGCCCGCGAGGTGTCCGGCGACATGGTGGTGACGGCCCCGTGCACGGCCTCGCTGGAGATCGCGGCGAGCCTCGCGAACCGGTTCGGGATCATCGTCGGTCGGCGCAAGTGGGTGCACCAGATGCACGCTACGGTGCGCGACAACGGCATGGGCGAGCGGCTGAGCGGTTTCTATCCCGTCGAGCTCGGCGTGACCGACTTTCAGATCGACCATGACCTGACCGAGCGGCGTCTCACCGCAGCCGGGAAGAAGGCGGTCGAGGAAGACTACGCCGAGGCGGTCATTCTCGGGTGCACCCTGGAGATCGGGTTCCACGACCGCCTTTCGCAGGTTCTCGGCGTTCCCGTCATCGATCCGTCGATTGCCGCGCTGAAGCGCGCCGAGTACGCCGCCGACCTCAAGCGCAGGTGTGGCTGGATACCGAGCCGCCGGTGGTCGTGCGAGCCCCCGCCGGAAGCAGAGATCGCCGCCTTCGGGATCATCGGCGAAGGCGACGTGTTCGGGAACCGGGTCGTCGTCGCCGCAGAGTAGCCGGTGCGCATGCGGAGCGAGCGCTGCGGCGCGTCCTACGGAGCCGCCGGTGAACTCATTGCGATCTGCGATATGGACGCTTGCCGACGCGTGGGGGGAGGGCTAAGCTGACGCGATGCGGATCGCCAACCCGATGTACGACGCTGCTTTCAAGTACCTGATGGACGACCGGGCGGCCGCGCGGGTGCTGGTCGGGGCGGTGCTGGGCGAGGAAGTGGTGAGCCTGCAGCCGCTGCCGCAGGAGCGGTCCGGGCGGCCGTCGCCGGCGGGGCCTGGCGAGCCGCCGTCAGGAGAGATGCTGACGGTGCGACGGGTGGACTTCGCGGCTACGGTGCGCACGGCGGCCGGGGAGCGACTGCGGGTGCTGGTGGAGGTGCAGAAGGCGCGCTTCACCGACGAGGTGATGCGGTTCCGAGAGTACCTGGGCCGTCACTACGCTGACCGCGACAACTACGACGAGGGCGCGGACGGGCGGCGACGGCACCGCCCGTTGCGGGCGATCTACATCCTGGGGGAGTGCCTGCCGCGCACGGCGGCGACGGTGCTGCGAGTGGCGCGGGAGTACGTGGACGAGGTGAGCGGGGAGCGGCTGAGCGAGCGGGAGGAGTTCGTCGAGGCGTTGAGCCACGACTGCTGGGTGGTGCAGGTGCCGCTGCTGGCGTCGCGGCGGAGGACGGACCTGGAGCGGCTGCTGAGCGTATTCGACCAGGAGTTGCGGGTGCCGGGCGACCGCCACGTGCTGGAGGTGGACGAGCGGGAGATACCGGAGCACTACGCTCCGGTGCTGCGCCGGCTGGAAGGAGCCGTGGCGAGCGTGGAGGTGGCGGACTCGATGGCGCTGGAGGACGAGGTCGCGGAGACGTGGGGGCGGATGAAGCGGGAGAGCGCGGCGAAGGACGCCGCACTGGTCGAGAAGGACGCCGCACTGGTCGAGAAAGACGCCGCACTGGTCGAGAAAGACGCCGCGTTGGCGGCGAAAGACGCCGCACTGGCCGGGAAGGACGCCGCACTGGCCGAGAAAGACGTGGCGCTGGAGCAGGCGCGGGCGGAGCGCGCCGCGGCCGAGGAGCGCAGCGCCGAGCTGGAGCGTCGTCTGGCGGAGTTCGGCGGCGAGGGCGGTTGACTGCGCGCGACGGGACCCGGTGGCGTCGGCGGCGCGCTCACTCCTGATCCGGGTCGATGCCCGACCGGCGCAGCAGAGCCGCCAGGCGTTTCGCCGCGCCGACGCTCCTGCGCCAGCAACTGCTCCGCGTGCTCCGCACGCTGGTGTTGCACATCGGCACGCTCCCGACCCGTCGGAATCAACGCGCCGTGCTCGTCCACCGAGCGCAACCACCGGTGCCGTACCGCCTCGAACACCCCGTCCCACAGCGTCAGCCCCAACCGCAACTCGGGAAACGACGACGACTCCTGCCGCTCACGCGGCTCACACCAGGTAGGCTCGGGGCAGGGCGGGCCCCCGCGCTCCGCTCGATCCTTTGACAGGCCGGCGCGGCGCTCCTACACTGGCCCGGCCCTCTGCCGCCTGGGTGGCGGCCGGAGCGCTCCATCTCAGCCATGCAGCACTTCCTGATACGCCGCGGCCTCTACGTGATCCTCATGCTGGTGCTGGTCTCCATCGTGGGATTCGTGGTGATCAACCTGCCGCCGGGGGACTTCATGGACGCCTACCTGGCGCGCATGCAGTCGTCGGGCACCGAGGTCGACCGGGAGACGGCCGACAACCTGCGCAGGAACTACGGCCTCGACAAGCCGCTCTACGTGCAGTACCTGATCTGGTTCTTCGGCGTGGTGCGCGGCGACTTCGGCTGGTCGTTCGACCACCAGATTCCGGTCAGCGACCTGGTCAAGGAGCGCATCGCGCTGACCCTGGTGATCTCCCTGTGCACCATGATCTTCGTCTACGCGGCGGCGATCCCGATCGGCATCGTCAGCGCCGTGCGGCAGTACTCGCTGACCGACTACACGGTGACCCTGTTCGGCTTCGTCGGTCTGGCCACGCCCAACTTCCTGCTTGCGCTGCTGCTGATGTACTTCGGGTTTCAGATCTTCGACGCCGACGTCGGCGGCCTGTTCTCCAACGAGTACGTCAACGCGCCCTGGTCGCTGCCCAAGGTGCTGGACATGCTGCAGCACCTGTGGGTGCCGGTGATCGTGCTCGGCACCGCCGGCACCGCCGGCATCATCCGCGTGATGCGCGCCACCCTGCTGGACGAGCTGCGCAAGCAGTACGTGATCACCGCCCGCGCCAAGGGGGCGCGCGAGATACACCTGGTGCTCAAGTACCCGGCGCGGGTGGCGCTGAACCCGATCGTCAGCACGGTCGGCTGGCTGCTGCCGGAGATCATCTCCGGCGCGGCGATCGTGTCGGTGGTGCTGTCGCTGCCCACCACCGGCCAGCTCCTGCTGCGCGCGCTGCGCACCCAGGACATGTACCTGGCCGGCAGCCTGATCCTGCTGCTGAGCTTCCTCACCGTGATCGGCACCCTGATCTCCGACCTGCTGCTGGCGCTGATCGACCCGCGCATCAGGATGCAGTCGTGAGCGACGGCCCGGTGCGGGTGCGTGCCGTGGCCGAAGTGGGCGACGCGGCGTCGCCCGCCGACCCGGCGCCGCCACGCGACCAGAACGAACGCTACTTCATCGCCACCCAGCGGCAGTTGATCTGGCGCGCCTTCAAGCGCCACCGGCTGGCCCTGATCAGCTCGCTGGCGCTGCTGGTGCTCTACCTGACGATGGCGTTCGCGGAGTTCCTAGGGCCCTACGAGCCGTTCGAGCGCAACCGCGACGCGCTGCACCATCCGCCCACCCGCATCCACCTGTTCCACGAGGGCCGCTTCATCGGGCCGTTCGTGTACCGTTACGAGCAGACCCTGGACATGGCGACCCTGCGCCGCAACTACGCCGAGGACACCAGCGAGCCGTACCCGATCCGGCTGCTGCACCGCGGCTCCCCGTACCGGATGTGGGGGCTGTTCGAGGGCGACCTGCACCTGTTCGGGGCCGACGAGCCGGGCAGGGTGTACCTGCTCGGCACCGACGACCTGGGCCGCGACATGTTCTCGCGTATCACCCAGGCGAGCCGCATCTCGCTCTCCATCGGCCTGGTGGGGGTGGCGCTGAGCTTCCTGCTGGGGGCGACGCTGGGGGCGGTCTCCGGCTATTTCGGCGGCGCGGTCGACACCGCGATCCAGCGCATCATCGAGCTGCTGCGCTCGGTGCCCACCATCCCGCTGTGGATGGGGCTGGCGGCGGCGATCCCCCCGGCGTGGTCGATGCAGAAGCGCTACTTCGGCATCACCGTGATCATCTCGCTGGTGGCGTGGACCAGCCTGGCGCGGGTGGTGCGCGGCAAGTTCCTGGAGTTGCGCGAGGCCGACTTCGTGGCGGCCGGGCGGCTCGCCGGCGCCACCGACGCCAAGATCATCCTGACCCACATGCTGCCGGGGTTCATGAGCTACCTGATCGTCAACGCGACCCTGGCGATCCCCAACATGATCCTGGGCGAGACCAGCCTGAGCTTCCTCGGGCTGGGCCTGCAGCGTCCGGTGCTGAGCTGGGGCGTGCTGCTGCAGAACGCGCAGAACGTGCGCACCATGGCGGTGTTTCCCTGGATGATGACCCCGGTGCTGTTCGTGATCGCGGCGGTGCTGCTGTTCAACTTCGTGGGCGACGGCCTCCGTGATGCTGCCGACCCCTACAAGAGATAGCGGACGGCGGAGTTCACCGCCACATGCCGCGTACCTACAAGCTCCTCCTCCACGACACGGTGCGGTCGCACGTGGTCTCCCTCGGGCGCCGCGCGCGGCGGCGTCTGCGCGAAAAGCTGGATCTGCTGCAGGAAGGCATGTGGGAAGGCGGCCTGCGGGTCAAGAAGCTCAGGGGCAGCGGCCGCGCCGTGTTCGAGGCGCGGCTCAGCCACGGCGACCGCATCCTGTTCACCCTGGGACAGCCGCCCGCCGACAACGGCGACGGGGTGACCCGCATCTACGTGTGGGGCGTGGAGAAGCACGACGACGTGACGGCCGCGGCGCAGCGCATCGTGCCCGGCAACGCCCCCTTTCTCGACTTCCAGCCCGACGCCGTGGAGGAGCTGCCGGAGGAGGTGTTCGTCGACGACTTCGAACCGGCGTACTTCTCGCCTGCCCTCGACCGGCCGGTGCCGGCACACGACACTGCCGCTCCGCCCGACGCGGGACCGCAGCGCTGGCTGGTGGTGGACGATGAGGAGTGGCGGCGCCTGCAGACGGCGCACGCCAGCGACCACGTGGAGCTGTACCTGTTCCTGACCCGCGAGCAGGCGCGTCTGCTGCACAGCGAACCGCCGCTGCTGCTGTCCGGCACCGCCGGCAGCGGCAAGACCACCATCGCGGTCTACTTCCTGTTGCGAAACCGGGTGCGCCAACTCACGGCTGGCACCGGCGCACCGGCGCTCGCCCCCGAGGCGCGTGGTGGCGGCGAGCGGGCCCTGTTTCTCACCTACAGCGCGCATCTGAAGCGGCTGTCGGAGCGCATCTACCGCGGCCTGGTCAGGGCCACGGAGCTGGAGCGTGCGCCGCACGCGGTGCGCTTCGCCACCTTCGGCGAGCTGCTGGCGGAGATCGTCGGCCACGGCGGCGGGGAGCGGTGGCGGGCGCCACCGTCCGGGCTGGCCGAGTTCCACACCATCTACGGGAATCTGCCGCGCGCGGCACGCCACGACCCGGAGCTGGTGTGGGAGGAGATCCGGGCCATCATCAAGGGTGCCAAGCCGCCGGTGAGCCGGCGCCGGTTTGCGGAGCTGGCGGCACGGTTCCAGGCCGCCCAGGCGTCGCAACGCGAGCGCGGCGAGCTGGCGGAGTACGTGGTGCGGCTGGCCAACCTGGAGCTCGGCGGCAAGCTAGCGTAAGTTGATCGTTTTTTTGAGGTATTTTGTTTCTGTGACGCAATTTGTCATTTTTGTTTGTCACTACAATCGACTCCTCCGTAGCGGCGCCGGGGTGGCCGCTATACGCAGCGCCCGGTAGATCTTGCGGTGCACCAACTCCGGCTGTGACGGCCGCCGCACCCGTAGTACCGTCCCGTCGGTGCACTGGTGCACAATGGTTACCATCTGATGGGTTGACAACAGGTCGCGAATCGTCGGCCAGGAACGATGGTCGCCGTGCTCCTGCAGGCGCCGTTCGATGGTGTGCAACAGGTGGTAGGCCAGCAACGAGATGAAAATGTGCGCGTCCGCCCGTTCGGTACGCTGGTGGAACACCGGACGCAGCCCCAAGTTGCTCTTCAAGTAGCGAAACGACCGTTCGATGCGCGCCAGCAGAACGTACAGCTTCCACAGTTCGGCTTCCGTCAAGTCGGTGCGATCGGTGCGCAACAGATAGGTCCCGTCCAGCTCCTCGGCGAGTTGCTGTGCGGCGTTCTTGCTGGCCCACCTGACTTCCGTTCGACCCTCGTCATCAATGTGCATCTGCACCGTGTAATGCACATATCGTGAGCCGCCGTCGTCTAATCCCTCTTGGTTTGCCACGGCGCCGCTCCCTATCGCGATACTCAGCACTGGAGCACGAGCGCATGTGCGACGCTCTCGTAGCGCCGCGCGTGTGCCGCCTGGCGCGAATCACCTGTGCCGCGTTGCGAGCGCAGGCCTTCGCATCGCAAATCAACAGCCGGACGGCGGGCTCCAGTGCTACGCGACGCGCCCGAGCCGTACCGTAGGGGCACCGAAAAGTGGTCAAGTCGGCCTTGCGCCAGTTAATGCATGTATGTATCCTCAATCATCTGGTGTGGTCTGGACAGCTGCGCCAGCGATGCTCTGCCTAAAGGGGGTGGACAATGGGCCATACACTACAACAGCGCAAAAGGACTACGCTCCCCACGATAGGGTGGCGGTCAATGGTGGCGTCTGTGGTCGCCACGTTTGCCATGGACGAGGCCGATGCGCGCAGACTTGAAGACAATAACGCGGCCCAGCTGATTGGCGCCTTGCCGTTCCTGGCCGGTTGCGCTCATCCCGAGCGCACGGCGCTGAGCCATCTCACCACTCTCATCGCGGCATCCCGCAACCCACACGTATTCGGTCAGAAACCGAGCGAGTCGATTCGAGATCGCTTGCGGCCGATCGAGACGTTCGAGAATGGCGATCGAGATATCATCGAGCGTGGCATGACGCTGCTCGAGCTGGCCTCCCTAAGCCGCGCCATTCTTGCCACACCCGCCTGCGACGGCCGTCGCGACCGCGACCACCGCCAACCCCTCGCCCTCGTACTGATCAGTCACGACCCCGACGCGGCTCGCAGTGCTTTACGCTCGTTCGGGTTCTCGATTACTGTTCCTATCACTCGGGGGGGGGGGGGGGGGGGGGGATACAATCCCGTACTCCACAATCTCCATAAGAGGGACTGTGGATTACTGCGGAGCCGAGGAAACGAGAAGTGGTGCATCGGGTAGGGCAGGTGGTGACGCCGTCGAGCGGTAGATCCGTGCATCGGAGGAGGTGATGAGGAACTAAACGTAAGCGTGTTCGAGGCGGTGGATCCTATCAGCTAGCACCGCAGCCACGGTTCCAAGAGGGAATCGAGGCCATCATTATTAAGGAGGATTTTATCTTGATAAAATCGCATATTCTTGAGCAAGGAGAGTTCATATGAAAAAAATCACTTTGGGTTTCGTTGTCCTTCTGTTGTGTATGAGTGTGCTAACTTATGCCGGCGGAACTCAGGACGCATCGGAAGAGCAAACAGCAACAGCAGCAGTGCCAGCAGGGAAGTACAATGAGGCACCGATGCTTGCGGAGCGAGTGGCAAGGGGTGAGCTTCCGCCTGTGGATGAACGGTTGCCTATAAACCCCTTAGTTCTTACCAAAGAAAGAAACATGGCACCTGACGGGTCACTCGATTATGAAATCGGAACATATGGCGGAACCCTGAGAACTATACATCTTCAACCAAGAGGGACCTTTGTAGTATCTGCCATGGCTAAAGAGACATTGTTAAATCGTCCTGGTTACAACTTGGCAGACCCTCTTACGCCGCACTTAATGGAAGATTTTTCGGTCAATGCGGACAATACGGTTTTTACTTTTCGTATTAGAGAAGGCATGAAGTGGTCTGACGGCGTTCCCGTGACAACCGAAGACGTGCAGTTTTATTATGAGGATTTCTATCTCAATAAAGATGTGATCCCCAATGTTTGGATGGATCTTAGATCGGGCACAACGCCCCTCGGCGAGCCGTTAACAATTGAGGTTGATGATCAATACACTTATAGGATCATCTTCTCTGAGCCAACACCTCAGTTCCTTGATCTAAATAACAAGCCGTGGAGTTCTGTTAGAAAGTTTCCCTTGCTTCCCGCGCACTACCTTACGCAGTTTCATCCAAACCACATCTCAGAGCAGGAGCTGATGAATCAGATCAAGGCGGTTGGACTGGCAAACAGAGAAGACTGGGTCAAGATGTTTCATGCGCGTACTCATCGCGAAAACTGGGATATACCCTCAGTGATAGGAAGTCCCGTGATCCACCCGTGGATTCTGACGGAAGCGACTCCAACAACAATTGTGAAGGAGAGGAATCCCTACTATTGGAAAGTAGATACCGCAGGGAATCAGCTTCCGTATATCGACCGAATTGTTAGCACAAAAGTTGAGGACGCGGAAGCTGCTAATTTAAAAATCATAGCGGGAGAGGTAGATCTGGACGATATGTTGCCTGCAATCAACTCCCTCCCGTTATATTTGGAGCATGCAGACAGAGCGGGATATCAAGTGGCGCCCATGGCACTGCCCTTCAATCGCATAAGTATTTATATGAACTTTGCTCATGAGGATCCCGTATGGAATGAGGTGACCGACGACGTGCGTTTCAGAAGGGCGGTTACCTATGCAATCGATTCCGAAGATATCAGGCAAAGCGTGTACTATGGATTCGGTGAGCTTCCTCAATGGGTACCCGGTGAGTATGATCCTAACCAGGCCAATGCGCTTCTTGACGAAGCGGGTCTAGACGAGCGAGATTCCGATGGATGGCGGCTCGGACCAGACGGCAATCGATTCGATGTACCGTTCGAGATTCATGCCCGGTATCCAGATAGAGTACCGGTGACAGAGCTCGTTGTCGATCATTTAAGAGCCGTGGGTTTGCACGCAAGCTTCAAAGTGATTGATCTGAGTCTATTCGATCAGCGGCTCGAGGCCAATCAACCGAAGATAACTGTAGACAGTGATGAAAATGTAACGCTCTATGCATTCGGTCATGCGAAACGATTCTTGCACGGGCGATTTTCCAGTTATCGAAGCTGGGTCGATACAGGCGGAGTGGAAGGAACAAGGCCGCACGACTGGTGGCTGGAATTGCTAGATCTGGGACTTAAAATGGGTCCCGGGCTTGCGTGGGATGAAGACGTATATCAGGAGTTTAGGAGCAAGTTTTACGACTACATTCCCCTTATTCACATTCTGCATGATCCGCCGCAGCCTGTTATTATAAACAGTAAGTTGGGCAATATCTTTACCGAGGGTGTTTCGCAGTGGCTTACTTATTCTGGAGAGCAACTATTCTTTAAAGAATAGCAGTATTTCCGATAAGATCGTGTTTTGAGGGTAGGGCACCGATTACATGCGGTGCCCTACTTGTTTATAGAATAGTCATATCGCCCATCGCCAATCAGGAGCAATGAAGTGCTGTTGTCCTACATTATTCGTCGCACTTTACAGTTTATTCCGCTTCTCATTTTTGTATCTATAATAAGTTATGTTATAATTGAGCTCCCTCCCGGCGATATACTGACTATTCATATTAAGAGCCTTGAGGAACAGGGTGATATTCTGTCACTCGCACAAGTCGAAAACCTGAAGGAGTTTTATGGCTTAGATCAGCCGATGTACGTTCGCTATTTCAAGTGGATTACAAATATCTTATTTAAAGGCAACTTCGGTTGGTCGTTTGCGTATCAACAGGCGGTGTCCGACCTAATAGGCGACCGAATAGCAACGACCATGCTGTTATCCATTACCACTATTGTTTTCACCTACATTGTTGCAATCCCAATAGGAATATTGTCAGCCGTGCGACAGTATTCACCCTTTGATTATTTTTTTACATCTGTCGGATTTATCGGTTTGGCAATGCCGAATTTCCTTCTTGCCCTGGTTCTCTTGTGGATCTCGTTTAAGCATTTCGGCATTGCTATTACCGGGCTTTTCTCTCCTGAATATGTTGATGCCCCTTGGAGCTTGGCGAAGCTAGGGGATCTATTCCAGCACATCTGGGTTGCCGTCGTTGTTATCGGTACGGCCGGCATGGCCGGGCTCATCCGCGTTCTCAGAGGAAGCTTGTTAGACGAGCTTCGAAAACAGTACGTTATCACTGGCCGAGCGAAGGGGCTTGCTGAAACGAAGCTTCTCTTCAAATATCCCGTTCGCATCGCTCTGAATCCCGTTATAAGCGGATTAGGTTGGTTGCTCCCCGCGACGATTTCCGGGGCTACAATTACTTCTGTCGTCCTGAACCTGCCAACAACGGGACCGCTTCTCTTAGCCGCCTTATTATCCCAAGATATGTTCCTTGCTGGGAGTATCGTGATGATACTCAGTTTTTTGATACTCACAGGAAACCTTCTTTCCGACATCATCCTGGCATTGGTTGATCCACGGATCGAATTCGGAGGAATAGAGGGATGAAGAATAGGAAGGAGCAAAAGGTAGATAGCTACTACGTAGCCTCGCAATGGCGGCTGATGTGGCTCAAGCTGAAGAAGCATAAGCTGGCCATGTTCTCAGCGGTCGTTTTGGCATGCTTATATTTTGTGGCAATATTCTGCGAGATGATAAGTCCGTTCACACCTAATGAACGGTTCCGAGAATATACGAGCTCCCCTCCAAATGCTATCCGTTTATTTAGTATGGACAATGGCTTTAGGCTTTCTCCCTACGTGGTAGGGCTGGAACGAGAGAGAGATCCTAAGACGCTGAGATTTATCTATGTTCCAAATGAGGCTCGGAAGTATCCGGTTTCCCTATTTTCTAGAGGCAGCACATACAAATTTTGGGGATTATTTGAGACCGATGTGCATCTATTTGCGTCAGAAGCGGGCGCGCCGTTGTTTCTGTTCGGCACGGACCGCTTGGGCAGAGATCTCTTTACGCGGATTGTATATGCATCTCGCATTTCTCTTTCGGTCGGACTGATCGGGGTCTTTCTCAGCACTTTTTTTGGAATACTGTTGGGCGGTATTGCAGGATATTTTGGCGGCACGGTGGATACCATAGTCATGCGCACGGTTGATCTACTAGCCTCCTTGCCGGCTATACCACTTTGGATGGCATTGGCTGCCGCAGTGCCCGCGGATTGGTCAGTTGTAGCGACTTATTTTGCAATAACGATCATCCTATCGCTACTTGGCTGGGTCAGGCTTGCGCGCGTCGTGCGAGGCAAGTTTCTCTCGCTTCGCAATGAAGATTTCGTGATGGCGGCAAAGGTATCGGCAGCACCCCAACTAGCAATAATATTCCGGCACTTAATACCTTCGTTTCTCAGCTATATTCTGGTTTCACTTACTTTGGAGATACCCGGAATGATTCTCGGAGAGACGGCCCTAAGTTTCTTAGGATTAGGTATGCAAGCCCCCGCTGTCAGTTGGGGAACTCTCTTGCGGGATGCACAAAGTCTGCAAGCCATTTCACAGCAATCTTGGGTGCTCATGCCGTGCATCTTTGTGATTGTCACCGTAATGATGTTTAACTTTTTTGGTGACGGACTCCGAGATGCTGCGGATCCGTACAGGTAAGGTCACATCCCAATGACGCATTACGCTACGCATTTGGCGCTAAAGTCCGCAGCTTGCCGCAAAACGACGGAGAGGAGCGATATGGGCGTCGTGGGACCACGGCATAACGGAAGGAGAAACGGATGGACCTTGGACTGAAGAACAAAGTGGCTGGTGTAACCGGCTCGAGCAGGGGAATTGGGCGAGCAATCGCGCATAAGCTTGCCGAGGAGGGATGCCATGTAAGCCTGTGCGCCCGTACTATTGGACCTAGTCTCACCCCGCAGGATGCTCAGCACCAGCGCGGAGCGCCTCTTGGCCGTCCTGCGCTGCACTGACTCCGCCCCTCTCTCCTCTTTCTCTGTCACGGCTTCCACCCTTCCTCCTCATGCTTACCATCTGTCTTAAGGGTGGCTCTCCGTTTCTGGGAGCAGCATTTCGCGTCAATTGTGGCAATAAATCGGCTTTTTTGCTGTAATGATGCGAAAATTGCTTGCAAATTTTGCCGTATAGCGTACACTATATTGATTGCTATATTTGTTATTGCATTTTAGTCAGTAGTTGGGGCCCGAAAGAGATGAACAATCCGAATCTTCTTTTTATCTACACAGACGAACAGGCATTCAACACTCTTGAGGCCTATGGCAACTCCGAGATCTCCATGCCGAATCTCAATCGGCTTGCCGAACGGTCAGTGGTATTCGACCAGGCCTATGTCACGCAGCCGGTTTGCACACCGTCGCGCTCGACACTGCTGACGGGTCTTTACCCGCACACAAATGGCTGCACAGCGAACAATGTGCCGCTTCGACCGGAGACACGGTGCCTGCCGGAAATGCTCGCCGGCGGAGACTACGTGACCGCTCACTTCGGCAAATGGCATCTGGGCGATGAACTCTACGCCCAACACGGTTTTGGTGAATGGATCGGAATCGAGGACGGCTATAACCAATACAACGGCAAAGGTAAAGACCGGAGTATTCGTTCCGGCTACCATCATTACCTGATAGAATGCGGCCTTGCTCCACGGAATGGTAAGACATTCAGTCGAGAGGAGGCCGCACGACTCCCGGAAGAACACGGCAAACCGGCATTTCTCGCTCGCGAAGCATCTCGTTTCATCCGTGCAAATAGAAATGACCCTTTCGCTCTGTATGTAAACTTCCTTGAGCCGCACATGCCTTACTTTGGGCCACGGGACAATCAGTATGACCCTCGAACAATCCCCTTGCCGCCGAACTTCGACGCAGTATTAGATGACTCGCAGCCCCTGAAGGCTCGCGCATTCGCGCAAGCCTATCGCGAATGGGGCCATAGCGGCATGCCGTTGCGGACCCCGGAAGACTGGCGACGCCTGATCGCTAACTACTGGGGCCTCTGCAGTCTTATCGACACACATATCGGCACTATTCTCAATACGCTGGAGGAATCGGGCATGAGTGACAATACCATCGTGGTATTCACCTCCGATCATGGCGATATGATGGGAAGTCATGGTCTGACAGCGAAAAGCGTGATGTTCGAAGAGGCTGTCCGTGTTCCGTTGATGATTCGTCTTCCCAACCAGGATCAGGGGAAGCACGTCAGCGGACCAGTCAGCCATATTGATGTCGTCCCCACGCTACTTGATTTAATGAACCAACCGATACCACCGCACCTGCAGGGAAAGAGTCTCCGTGGACTACTTGAGACCGAAAAAGCAACCAGCACTGGGAGTGTCTTCATTGAATGGAATGGTCACAACACCGGCTTCGTGGGAGAAGAATGGGGCAGCTTCCCGATGCCTTCCGCGCTCGAAGGAGTGGTTTCACGCGAGGAAGTGGAGACGGCCGTTTCCGACCCGGTTCGGACCGTGGTCACACCCGACGGGTGGAAATTGAACCATAGTCAACGCGGAGAGCACGAACTCTATGACCTGTCCTCGGATCCCGGAGAGACAGAGAACTTGTTCTACCGAACGGAGAGCGCGCCCATTGTGGATAGACTGAAGGAAGAGATTGCCCGGTGGCAGAAGCGCACGGGCGACGCCAAATGGTAAAAGAGCCGCTTCGTGAAGAGCCCATACGTCGTAAGTGCTCGACGGAATGAGGAATACTACTCGCCAGTGGTAAAAGACTAAAGCGTATTTGCGTTGCACTATATGTGGAAATCAAATAAAGCCCAATGAAATGACTGAAAGGAAATCAATGTTGTAGCCGGTCACAATAGCTTTCATTGCTGATGTTCACTACGGAACAACGTCGCCTATTCCACGCCGTCGTTGTGAGATAGCAGATATTCTGCTGAAGCGAGCGGTCTACCGGCTGAACAGGCTGGTTCGGCCTGATGTCACGCTGATCCTGGGCGATGTGATAGATGACGGTAGTTCCCCTGACGCCGAGAGGAGTTTGCTTCAACTTCGCTCAATCCTCGATAAGCTGGATTCACCTTACATCACGATTCCCGGGAATCATGACATTGATCCGGAGAAAATTCTAACGAGTCTTCGACCGCCCGCATGACGTTGAGGATATTGCTGGAATCCGGTTTCTGACGTTTGTCGACCAAGAAGAACCCGGGTACAACGCCAGACGTAGCAACCGTAATCTTGAGGGGTGGACCTCTCCATAAGCGGTCATCATCATCCTGGGTGCGAGGATAAGAGTGATGGTGGCATACTGTTTGTGAACGCCCCGGGGCTGTGCGAAGCACCATTCCCTTATCTTGTAGTCACTATCGACGGCGAGGAGATCAACACCTGTCGCCACGAATTGGCCATGCCGGCAGAATTGCAGCTGGTTGACAATCATGTGCATACGCAATTGGCGTATTGCGCCGAGGATGTGACCATTGAGCGCTGTATCCAACTCGCTGGAGACTTTGGTCTTAATGACAGAACAGAGCGTTGCGCGGCGACGCGGCAAACCGCGCGTGTGAACACCGTCGTTAGCTGGCTCGCGAGGAATGGCGTGATTGGCTGACGGCTAATTTCAATACCAAGCCTGAAATATGGCTCATCTCATATCGGAAACATGCTGGACGCCCTAGCATTCCTTGCAATTCTGCTGTCGAAGAGGCTCTGTGCTTTGGCTGGATCGATAGCATCCGGAAGAGCCTCGACAGAGAGCGTATTGCACAGCGCATTTCCCCAAGAAAGCCAGGCAGTTAAGGCGATGTGGCGACTCAAGTCGCGTTCGCTACCAACGCACGGCAGAGACGATATGCCCCCCGTGGCAAGAACCAGTTGCACGCCATCTTCGAGAAGCATTTCAGTGATTTCTGCGATCAGTACCAGGATCGCTTTGGCCAGAAATACGGGAGGTATCACCTACCACGGATAGAGGGAGTCGGCGAACGATTTGGCAAGTGCGGCGACTACCGATACGGGGTCGCCCGTATCCGGTGCACCAATCCCGAGTGTGCTCACGACCACTTTCGGCCGTTCAGCTGCAAAGGCTTCTACCTCTGCCCGTCATGTAGTCAGAAACGAACGCTTCTATTTGCCGAGCACCTCACTGAGGAGGTGCTTCTGAACTTGCCGCATCGCCAGTTCGTGTTCGCCCTGCCGAAGGCGCTGCGCATCTTCTTCCGCCACGACCGCCGACTCTTTGGCCATGTCTCGCGGCTGCGCGGCCTGACGGTGCCGGAGGTGATCAACCTCAGCATCAACTTCCGCAGCGTCGGCAACATCGTCAGCCTGGCCAACAGGCTGCTGGAGCTGAAGGGGCGCCTGATCGGCCTGGGCGGCGGCGAGATCGCCGAGCGCTGGACCTTCCGCGGACGGCCGCCGCTGCTGGTCGACGG
This sequence comes from Spirochaetia bacterium, assembly GCA_965203905.1. Lineage (GTDB taxonomy): Bacteria > Spirochaetota > Spirochaetia > SZUA-6 > Bin103 > Bin103. The sequence continues at coordinate 2,847,351 of CBDBDQ010000005.1, forward strand.
CCTCCCCGAGCGCGATCTGCTGCGCACCGTGCGCCTGGGTGGCGCCGGGCAGGTGGTGCTGGCACGCAGCGAGCGGGAACGCGACCGGCTGCGCGCGGCGCTGAAGACCGAGCTGGTGTTCACCGTGGGCGAGGCCAAGGGGCTGGAGTTCGATGCCGTGCTGCTGTGGCGCTTCCCGGCGGCGGAAGGCGCGCCCGCCATCTGGCGGCGCATCGCCACCGACCGGGTGCGGGGAGATGCCGACACACCCCACATCCGCCACGAGCTGAACCTGCTGTACGTGGCGGTGACGCGGGCGCGCAACACGCTGGTGATCTGGGACGGCGAGCAGGTCAGCTCGATCTGGAGCATCGACTCGCTGGCCGACCAGGTGTACCGGTCGGCCGACGGCACCGCCTTCGAGACCCTCTGGCAGCGGGTCTCCACCCCCGACGAGTGGGAAGCCCAGGGCGACTACTTTGCCGAGCGCGAGCACTACGCCGCCGCCGAAGAGTGCTACCGCCACGCCCAGGCAATGGGCAAAGAGGATCTGGCCCGCGCCCGCCGCCTGCAGCAGGAGGGGGATCATCGCACCGCGGCCGACCTGTTCGCCCGCCATGGCCACGCCGAGCCGGCAGCCGAGAATCTGGAATGCGCGGACGCGTTTCGCGAGGCGGCGCGGGCGTGGCGCCGCGCGGGTCGGGAGATGCGAGCCGTGGCCAGCGAGGCGCGTCACTACGAGTCCGCCGGCAACTACGCCGCCGCGGCCAGGCGTTGGCAGCAGCTCGGCGACGACGACGGCGTACTGCGCAACTGGGAGCTGGGGCGGGACTTCGGCAAGCTGGCGCAGTACCACCTGGAGCGCAACGCCCGCGGCGAGGCGGCGCGCTACCTGCAGCTCGCGGGCGACCACGCGGAGGCGGCGGTGCAGTTCCGCCGTGCCGGGCTGCTGGAGCTCGCGGCGCAGGAGTTCGAGCAGGCCGGCGACCACGCGCGCGCCGCGACGCTTTACCGGCGCCTGCAGGACGGCGCCGGGTTGCTACGCTGCCTGCTCCACGACGGCGCGTTCCACGACGCGGGCCTGGAATACGAACGGCGCGGCGACCTGGAGAAGGCGGCCGACTGTTTCCGCCGCTACGCGGAAGGCTCGCCCGAGGCACGGCAGGATCTGGAGCGGCGTCTCGCCAAGATCACGCCCAAGCGTCCGGGGATGCGGGCCGCCATCCGGCTGGTCGCCCTGGGCCGGTTGGACGAGGCGGCGCCCATCTACGCGCGGCGCGGCCACCATGAACGTGCCGCCGAGCTGTTCAGCGAGGCCGGGCGGCCCGATCACGCGGCGCTCTGCCTGGCCGAGTGCGGCCGTTATCGGGAGGCGGCGGACGAGGTCCTGCGCGGCGGCGGCGGCCATGCCATCAGGGTGGCCACCTCGTATCTGGTCGACTACCTGACCAGCGACCGGTCCGCGGCGCTGAATCGGATCGGCGAGCTGAACCGGACCGCCGGTCGCCTGGTGCGCAGTGCCGCCGGCGAGCAGGCGCTGGCGTACTATCTCGCCATCGACGAGGTTGGCGGCCACCTCTACCTGCACGAGGTGACCACCCTGTACGCAAAGCTCGGGCGCCACGCGGAGGCGATCGGCTACGCTCTGGACCGTGATGAAGGCGGCAACGCGGACGCCTACCTGGAAGCGCGGCCCGAGCTGGTGCTGACGCTCGACGAGGTGGAATCCCTGGCACGCGGGACCAAGCTCCGACCGCCGCTGTGGCAGGAGCACCGCGCCGAGGTCATGGGCGTGCTGTTCCGGCTCCTGCACGGATGCCTGTTTCGGGGCGCGGAACCCGATCGTCGTCCCCGGATTGCCGCGCTCATGGATGAGGTGTCCTCGACACCGTCTACATCACGCGCCTGTCCCCGGAGTTGACCGACCTGATGATCGACCTGCGGCTCTACGATCTGATCCAGACCACCGTGGGGCTGTGGGAGTACCGTGAGGACGAGGCCGGCGACGAATACGATTACTTCGAGGAGCGGTTGGAGCGGACGGTGATGGAGGAGCGCGACCCGGAGCTGGCGCTCTGCCTGCTGCTGGATGAACCGGGGGCGTTCGAAGCGGCGATCGCGCAAGTTGAGCCGACAGCGCGCAATGTGGCGCTGTTCGCGCGCAGCAGCACGCGCTATCCGGAAGCGGCGGCGGTGCTGGTGGAGTCGGGCGCCACGCAGCGCGCCGCCGAGGTTTGCATCCGCCATCGCGACTACGCCCGCGGCGGCAGGATCTACGATGAATCCGGCGATCTGCAGCGCGCGGGCCGCGCCTATCGCGACGGCAGGTTGTACGCCGACGCCCACCGCTGCTTTGCGGCCTGCGGCGACGAGGCCGGCGCGGCGCGCGTGTTCGAGCGTGAGTTACGCTTGGGGGAGGCGTTGGCCATCTGGAAACGGCTCGGCCGGAAGCGCGAAGTGGACCGGGTGCGCAAGAAGATGGGGCGTTAGGTACTCCGTACGGTAGGCGGGGCTGGGCAGAAAGCGACGCCGGTAGGCGGAGCGGCGCCGTCCACCGCAACGGCGAGCCCTGCTGTCGATCCTGTCCGACTACCTGCACCGCAGCCGGCGCCGGTGGTAGGATGGTCGGTGGGTCGCGGCTCCTGCACGGCCCGCCGGATCTGCTTCCATGGTACGAAACTACACCCTGCTTCTGCACGACGCGGTGCGCGCCCACGTGGTTTCCCTGGACGTGCGGGCGAAGCAGCGCCTGCGTGAGAAGCTGGAGTTTCTGCAGGAGGGGTTGTGGGACGCCGGGGTACGGGTCAAGAAGCTCAGGGGCAGCGGCCGCGCCGTGTTCGAGGCGCGCCTCAGCCGTGGCGACCGCATCCTGTTCACCCTGGGCGAGCCGCCGGCCGCGGACGCGAGCGGCAATGGCGCCGGCGCTACCCGCATCTACGTGTGGGGGGTGGTCAAGCACGACGACGTGAGCGCCGCCGCCGAGCGCCGCATCGTGCCCGCCAACGCGCCGTTTCTCGACTTCGAGCCGGCTCTGGTGGAGGAGTTGCCGCACCTCGATGCCGGCGACCTGGGCGGCGACTATTTCTCGCCCGCGCTCGACCAGCCGCTCGCGGCGCCGGGCGCCGATGCGCCGACCGACGCGGGACCGCAGCGCTGGCTGGTGGTGGACGAGGAGGAGTGGCGCCGGCTGCAGGCGGCCCACCCGGGCGACCACCTGGAGCTGTACCTGTTTCTGACCCGCGAGCAGGCGCGGCTGCTGCACGGCGAGCCGCCGTTGCTGCTCTCCGGCACCGCCGGCAGCGGCAAGACCACGATCGCGGTCTACTTCCTCCTGCGCCACCGGGTGCGCCAGCTTGCCGCCGCGCCCGACGGCGCCGGCGAGCCGGCCGGCGGTCGGAGCATGCGCCCTGCAACCGCGGCCCGTGGTGGCGGTGCGCGCGGCCAGCTCACGCAGGGCGCTGAGGACGGGACAGCCGTCGTGGCGAGTGCCGAGCGGGCGCTGTTTCTCACCTGCAGCCCGCACTTGAAGCGGTTTTCGGAGCGCATCTATCGCGGGCTGGTGACGGCCACCGAGTTGGAAGACGCGGCACAGGCGGTGCGCTTCGCCACCCTCGGCGAGCTGCTCGGCGAGATCATGGGCCGCGCCGGACGCCCACGGTGGCAGGCGCCGCCAGTCGGGCTGGCCGAGTTTCGCGCCATTTTCCGCAACCACCCGGGGGCGGCCCGCTACGACGCGGAGCTGGTGTGGGAGGAGATCCGCTCCATCATCAAGGGCGCCAAGCCGCCGGTGAGCCGGCGCCGGTTCGCGGAGCTGGCGGCTCGTTTCGCGGCCGCGCAGGCGGCGCAGCGCGAGCGCAACGAGCTGGCAGAGTACGTGGTGCGGCTGGGAAACCTGGAGCCGGGCGCCAGGCTCGACGGCGCGCGCGGGCGCAAGACCGGCTTCGGCTCGCTGCAGGAATTCGCCGCCAGCCTGCGTGACGGCGCGACCGTGCGGCGTGACGAGCAACTGTTTCTGCTGCAGGCGGCCCTGCGCCTGCTGGAACGGCAGTCCACGCGTCTCGACCAGCCCCTGCTCACCCTGCGCGAGTACGAGGGGCTGGGGCACAAGCGGGCGCCCAACTTCCCGTTCGACCGGCGTGAAATCCACCGCATCGCCGAGTACTACCAGGAGCGGCTCGAGGCTGACGCCCGGTTCGACGAGATCGACCAGACCCGTGCCGCCCTGCAGTACCTGGAGCGCCACGGCGACCAGTTCCGCTACGACCTGGTGGTGTGCGACGAGGTACAGGACTTCACCGACATGCAGCTCGCCCTGCTGTTCCGCCTCGCCGGCGACCCGCGCCGCACCGTGCTCACCGGGGACCCCAAGCAGATCATCAATCCGAGCGGCTTTCGCTGGGAGGAGGTCCGAGCGCGCTACTACGAGCGCGGCCTGCAGGTGCCGGAGGTGATCAATCTCAGCATCAACTTCCGCAGCGTGGGCAACATCGTCAGCCTGGCCAACAGTCTGCTGCTGCTGAAACGCAGCCTGGTCGGGCTGGCCAGCGGTGAGATCACCGAGCGCTGGACCTTCCGCGGCCGGCCCCCGCTGCTGGTCGAGGGCCTCGCCGAGCGCGAGCTGCTGGCCACGGTGCGCCGCGGGGGTGCTGGACAGGTGGTGCTGGTGCGCACCGAGCGGGAGCGCGATCGCCTGCGCAAGGCGCTGCAGAGCGAATTGGTGTTCACGGTGGGCGAGGCCAAGGGGCTGGAGTTCGACTCGATTCTGCTGTGGCGCTTCCCGGAGGCGGAGGGGGCGCCAGCCATCTGGCGGCGCATCGCCGCGGACCAGGTGCGTGGCGCCGCCGACACGCCGCACGTCCGCCACGAGCTGAACCTGCTGTACGTGGCGGTGACGCGGGCACGCAACACCCTGGTGATCTGGGACGGGGAGGAGGTGAGCCCGATCTGGGGCATCGAGACGCTCGCCGACCACGTGTACCGGTCCGCCGACGGCGCCGCCGTCGATACCCTGTGGCGACGCGTTTCGACTCCTGCCGAGTGGCAGGCACAGGGCGACTACTTCATGGAACGGGAACACTTTGCAGCCGCCGAAGAGTGCTACCGCAACGCCCAGGCGGTGGTCGAGGAGGAGCTGGCGCGCGCCCACCGGCTGGAGCGGGAGGGCGATCACCAGGCGGCAGCCGGGCTGTTCATCCGCCACGGGCGGGTGGCGCGGGCGGCCGAGGGCCTGGAGCGGGCCGGCGAGCACCTGGAGGCGGCGCGCATCTGGCGCGGTGCCGGCAACGAGATGCGTGGCGTCGCCTGCGAGGCGAAGCACTACGAAGCGGCCGGCGACCATGCCGCCGCCGCCGCCCGCTGGCAGCAGCTGGGGGTGGAGGAGGGGATGCTGCGCAACTGGGAGCGGGGCCGCGAGTTCCGCAAGCTGGCCGGGTTCTACCTGGAGCGGGAGGTTCCCGGGGAGGCGGCGCGCTACCTCAAGCTGTGCGGCGACCACGCGCGGGCGGCGGAGCAGTTTCGCCGCGCCGGGATGCTGAGGTCGTCGGCCGCGGAGTACGAGGTGGCCGGCGACCACGAGCGCGCCGCGGTGCTCTACCGGCGGCTGGGCGACAACGACGGGCTGCTGCGCAGCCTGTTCCACGCCGGCCTGTTCCACGATGCCGGGCTGCTGTACGAGAAGCGGGGCGACCTGGAACGCGCCACCGACTGCTTCCGCCGCTATGCCGAGAGTTCGCCGCAGGCGCGTCAGGACCTGGAGCGGCGGCTCGAGGGCATTGTCCAGAAGCATCCGGGGATGCGGGCCGCGATCCGCATGGTCGCCCTGGGCCAGCCTGAACGCGCCGCGCCGATCTACTTCCGCAACGGCCATCCGGAGCGTGCCGCGGAACTGTTCCGGGCCGCCGGACAGCGCCAGTCGGCCGCGCTGTGCCTGGCCGAGTGCGGGAGCCACCGGGAGGCCGCCCGCGAGGTCGCTGCCGGCGGCAGCGACGAGGATGTCCAGGAGGCCGCCAAGTACCTCGTCACCTACCTGGCCAGCGGCGACCCGGAGAAGCAGGACCGGGCCGGTGATCTGCTGCGTACCGGGGGCCGGCTGTTGCGCTCCGGGAACTATCAGCTGGCGCTGGCGCACTACCTGGCGGTGGGTTCCGCGCGCGGCGGCGTCTACATGCAGGAAGTGACCGCCGCCTACGCCGGGCTGGAGCGTCACGCCCTGGCCCTGGAGTATTGTCTGCACCTCAACCGCGGCGCCAGTGCAGCCGCCTACCTGGACGCGCGTCCCGAACTGGTGCTGGCGCCGTCGGAGGTGGAATCGCTGGTGCGCGGCCCCGGAGAGGGTACGGGCCCCGAAGGGCGTACGCGGCTCGAGAGTGAGGACGAGGCCATCGAGGGTGTGCTGTTTCGGCTCATGCACGGCTGCCTGTTTCGCGGTACGGCGCCTGACCGCCGGCAGCGGATGGCCGCGCTGCTGCGCTTGTTGCCGGCCCACTACGGCCATGCCTGCCCGCTGTTCGTCGAGCTGAGTGACCTCATCGTCGAGCTGCGCCGCTACGACGTGATCATCGACATCCACACCTCGCGGATGGTCCGGCAGCCACCGGCGGACGAATTGCATGACCATCTCGTAAGCCGCCTGCAACGGACGGCAGAGGAACAGCAGGATCGGGATCTGGCGCTGTGCACGCTGCTGGACGATCTCCCGGCGTTCGACGCCGGGCTGAACGAACTCGAGGTGAGCGAGCGCAACGTGGAGCTGTTCGCGCACAGTGGGCGGCACTATGCCGCGGCCGTAGCGTTTCTGCTGGAGCAGGGCGCTGCCGACAGGGCAGCGTCGGTGTGCATGAGCCAGGACGACTACGCCGGTGCCGGGAAGATCTACGAGCAGGCCGGGGACTTGGCCCTGGCGGGGCGCGTCTATCGCGACGGCATGTGTTTCGCCGACGCGTTACGCTGTTTCGACGCAATCGGCGACGAGGTGGAAACGGCGCGCGTCTACGAGCGCGAGCGACGCTACGACGAAGCGTTGGCGATCTGGCAGCGGCGCGGGTGCGAGCAGGACGTCGAGCGGGTACGCAGCGAGATGGCGCGGCGCAGCGGCGACGCCTTTTGACACCGGGCGCTCAACTCCACCGGTAGCTGTAGAGCCGGCTGCGCGTCAGCAGGAAGCGGATCTTCACCGCTCCGCTCACGGTGGAGAGGCCGCCGTCGTTCCAGGTAACCCGCCGCTCCAGCTCGTCTCCGCGCAGCGCCACGCACTGCCGGCGCGAGAACCCGTCCAGCACCGTGCCGTCGGGCGCGCAAAGCTCCACCAGCACCTGTCCGCCGGCCGCGTCGGCGTTCACCGTGAGCTCCCGCGTTCCCGGCGGCAGCGTCACCGGCTTGGTGGTGACCACCCCGGTTTCGGCGGCGTGCAGGGCGACGAAGCGGTCGCGCCGCCAGGTGGCGCGTGCCAGGTACTTGACCCGCTTCTCCAGGTCGGTCTCGCCGTGGCCGTGCTCGCAGCCGGTGTAGTACCAGTGGATCGCGTCGCCTTCGATGACTGGCTCCTTGGCGGTGCCGATGATCATGCCCCGGTCGAAGGCGTCGCCCTCGCCGCGCGGGATTGCCGGGGTGCGCTCGCGGTCGGCGTGGGTCCAGCTCATCCCGTCGCGGCTGTACACCAGTTGCGCATCGATCGGGCCGTCGCAGGGCATCTGGTTCTTCTCGTTGGGTATCTTCTCCGCACGCACGTACAGCGCTCCCACCAGGCCGAGATGGAGGTGGTGGTAACGGAACGCCGACAGGTCATAGTACTCGGCGCGCAGTGCGCCGTAGCGGCGCCAGGCCACCGCGTCGTCCCAGCCGGTCGGCTCCAGCACCGGGCACGACTCCTTCCAGGGACCCTCCAGCGCCGGACTCTCCGTGTAGCAGATGATGCGGCGATCGTCGCGGTCGCCGCTGCGCTCGATGGAGTAGGCGCGGTACACCCGGTCGCGGGGATCCCAGGTGACGTTGAAGGCACCCTCGTTGCCGCGCGCGGTCACCGGCTGCAGGTGGTGGCGGTCGTCCCAGCGGATGCCGTCGGCCGAGGTGAGCAGGAAGATGCCCTTGTAGCGGCGGCAGTAGCCGATCGCCTTGTAGCGTTTCTCGGGGTCGGGCTCGGTGCGGTCGATGAACACCGAGGCGCCGTGCAGGTCCCACACGATGTTGTTGTCGGGGCTGCCGTTGAAGGTGAAGATGCCGAGATCGGGCTTGACCCAGTCCAGGCCGTCGTCGCTCTCCGCGTACAGGGTGAGGTCGCCGCGGTCGTTGTTCTGCAGGGCCCGACCGTGGCGGTCATGGGTCACGCCGTTGCAGTGGAAGGGACGTTCGTCGGTGCGCGGAATGTACAGGCCCGGGATCTGGTAGTTGCCCGCCGGGAAGCGCCAGTGCGGGCCCATGCGGCCCATGTACCACATGCGGTACTTGCCGATCAGGTCGTCGTAAAGCACGGTCCCGTAGAGGTGGATGCGCTTGCTCATGCCGGCGCCGCAGTACTCCCACGGCTTGTCGCGGTCGGGAGCCACCAGCACCGGGCTCTTGCTCCCGACCTGCACCTCGCGGCGGATGCCGTGCTGCTCCTGGATCAGCGCCTCGTCCAGCAGCAGGACCGGGGCTGCCGTCCACGCGTCGCCTTGGTGGCGCAGCATTGCTACAGGGCCAGGGACGGGGTGCGCAGCGCCGTCGCCGGGTCCGCGCCGCGGCCGTTGCCGCCGGCGGCGATCCAGGGACGGTAGCGGTACTTCGTGCGGTCCTGGAAGCGCCGGTCGGCGGCGCGGGCGGAGAGCGCCAGCTCCACCACCTGGGCGCGGCGGCGGATCTGCTCGGCGGCAAATGCTCCCTCTACCGTGGGACGCGCGTGGTAGCCGAAGTAGACGGTCACGCGCTGCTCCGGCGAACGATTGGTGAACGAGCCGTGCACCAGGTTGCGGCTGTGGACGATCACGTCGCCGGCTGCCACCGGTACCGGAATCGATCCCGGCAGCCGCTCACCGTGGCTGGCGATCTGGGCCGCGATGTCCACCCGGCCATTGCGATGGCTGCCGGGCACCACGTACAGGCAGCCGTTGCTCTCGTCCGAGTGGTACAGGTAGATGCCGAAGTTCACGCCGCGCTCGGGCACCTCGCCGGTGGCGAAGCGGCCATCCTGGTGCCAGGCGAACGGCGCGCCGACGTGCGGCAGCTTGATCACGACCGACTCCGCGAACGGCACCCAGTCGGGCCCGTACAGCGCCTCCACCGCCTGCAGCAGCCGCGGATTGGCGTACACCTTCAGCACGTCGGCGGAGCGAGCCAGCGGCGTACTGATGCGGTTCAACACCGGCGAACCCTCGTCGGGCGGCAGAAACGAGTAGTCGTTGGGGTAGGGGACAGGGTTGCCCTCCCGGTCGTGGGGACGGTCCGGTCCCACCGGAGCCTGGTCCAGCAGTCGGCGCACCGCATCGCGTAGCAGCGCAACCTCGGCGCCGCTCACCAGGCCGCGGACGACCACGTAGCCGTGGCGGCGGTAGTGGGCGACCTGCTCGGGACTCAGCATGGCCGCAGTATGCCGGCCGGGAGCGCGCGGCGCCAGCGTCAGCGGCGCGCCACCCGCGGGTCGGCGATGGTGCGCAGCAACAGCCAGCCGAGCAGCGACAGCACCACGCCGGCGATGAACACCGGCCGGAAGTCGGCCACGTCGATCAGCCAGCCGCCGAGGATGGGCGCGGCCAGGGCGGGGGCGGCGAGCAGGGTGGTGGTGAGCGCCACGTAGGTGGGAACCCGGCCGCCGGCGCCCAGGTCCATGGTCAGGGCCGGCCGCGCCACCTTGATGCCGGCGTCGGAGACGGTAAGCAGCGCGAACGCGGCGTACATCCACCCCGCGCCGGGCGCGAACACCATCACCAGGCCGGCGGCCGCACACAGCAGCGCCGCCACCTCGATCGCCGAGCGGTGGCCGAAGCGGTCGCCCCACCAGCCCAGCAGCGGCGTGCCGAGGGCCTGGCTGATCAGCGCCGCCATGGTGAGGGAGGCGGCGAAGGCGTCGCTGACGGCGAATGTCTCCCTCCCGTACACGATGTAGAAGGTGACTCCCAGGGTGCCGAAGATCACCAGGAGCTGGCTCACCAGGAAGCGTGCGAAGTTGGGGTCTCCGCGCAGCACCGCCGGCAGTTCTCTCAGGTAGGCGCCGAGGCGTATCCGGGGACGGTCGGCACGGCGCGGCGGCTCGCGGTTCAGCGTCAGGAAGCTCCAGGAAATCGCCTGACCGGCGAAGGCCAGCAGGAAGCACAGCCCGAACGACACAGGGAAGGCCACCGTATCCAGGATGTGGCGCGCCAGCAGCGCACCGGCCGCGCCCATCAGCCCACCGAACGCGCTGCCGAGCCCGAACATCAGCCCCTTGCGGTCGGGATGGATGATGTTGGCCAGCATGGCGCGCCAGGCCGGGCTGGCAACGCCGACCGCGCCCTGCGAGAACAGCAGCATGGCCACCAGGAAGGCATAGGAGAACCACGCCGGCGCCGTCGGCCACAGCAGGATGCCGAGCGCGAGGATCAGCCACGGCACGCGCTCGAACACGCTGACCTTCACGATCCACGGTTTCTTCCGCTCCAGCGACTCGGCGCGCGCCGCCATCAGGATCTGCGGCACGTGGGACGCCACGATGTAGACGGCGGGGATGAGCCCGATCAGGACCCGCGACTCGGTCAGGTAGCTGACGTAGAGGGGCAGGATCGTGGAGATGAACACGAAGCTGCCGGCCAGGTTGACGAACGACAGGTCGCCGATGTTGACCCAGAAGTTCCAGCCCGCGTTGCGGCGCACTGCCGCCCGGTAGGCGTCGTCGTCGAAGCGCCCGGATGCGATCACCGGCGGCTACTGTGGGGCAACCGACTCCCAGGTGCCGCTGTCCCAGGAGCGCGCCACCGCCTGCTGCACCCGCGCCACCGCGGCGGCGGCCGCCAGGCTGGCACGTCCCGGCGTGCCCTGGGCGACGGCGCTCAGAAACTCGGCCAGCTCGATGGTGAGGGTGTCGTCGTAGCCGATGCCGATGCCGGCGCCGGGGTTGAAGCGTCCGTGGTAGGGGTGCTGCGGCCCGCCGATGGCCTGGGTAAAGCCGTCGCCGGTGGCTCCGCGCTCGTCCGCGAGCCGCACCTGCAGCTCGTTGAGCCGCTCGAAGTCCCAGGCCAGCGCGCCGCGGCGGCCGTTCACCTCGAACGCCATCTGGCACTCCGGGCCGAAGATCACCCGGCACGCCTCCAGCGTGCCGCGCGCCCCGCACGCGAACTCCGCCAGGATTCCCACGTAGTCCTCGTTGGTCACCGGCCCGGTGGGGCCGCCGCGCCTGGCGCTGAAGTGGGTGCCCTCGCCGGGCGTCGCCAGCGGCCGTTCGGTGATGAAGGTGTGCTGCTGGCTCACCACCCGCCGGATCGGGCCGGCGATGAAGTGGGCGGTGTCCAGCACGTGCGAGATCAGGTCGGCCAGGGTGCCGCGGCCGGCCAGCTCGCGCTGGAAGCGCCAGGACAGCACGCCGTCCGGGTCGCGCCCGTAACCGCTGAAGAAACGCCCGCGGTAGTGGGTCAACTCGCCGAGGCGGCCGTCGGCGATCAGGCGCCGCGCCTGCTGCACCATCGGTGCCCAGGCGTAGTTGTAGCCCACCCCGCTCACCACGCCCGCGCGCTGCGCGGCGGCCGCCAGCGCCAGGGTCTCCTCCGGGCTGCGGCCCACCGGCTTCTCGCAGAACACGTGCTTGCCGGCCGCGATCGCGGCTTCCACCATGGGCCGGTGCAGGTAGTTGGGGGCGGTGACGCTCACCACCTCCACGTCCGCCGCGGCCACCACCTCGCGCCAGTCGCCGGTGGTACGGGCAAAGCCGTACTCGCGCTGCGCCGCGTCCCTGCGCGCCTCCACCTCGTCGGCGCACAGCACCAGCCGCGGCTCCAGGCCGCGATCGGCGAACCGGTGCCGCACCTGCAGATAGGCGCGGCTGTGGGCGCCGCCCATCCAGCCCATGCCGATCACCCCGATGCCAAGCTGCCTGCTCATCGCCGCCATGATCGCATGCCGCCGCGCGCGGGCGCCAGATCCCGGCACCACCGCGGCTGCGACGGCTCGCACCGGCGGAACCCCCGGCCCGGCGTCCACGGGACAGCGACACCTGCGGCCGGTTGGCGTATGCTGGCGCTCTCATGGCGGAGCTGAAGGTTGCAATCGTCGGCTGCGGGGGGCGCGGCCGGGGTCACGCGCGCCACATCGCGGGGCTGGACGGAGTACGGCTGGAAGCGGCCTGCGATCCCGTGGCGGCCACGCGCCGGGCGCTGGCGGCGGAGTTCGGAATCGCGCACCAGTATGACGAGCCGCGCCAGATGCTGGCGGCCGGGTCCGTCGACGCGGCGGTGGTGAGCGCGCCGCCGGAGCTCAACTTCGCGGCGGCCCTGCCCTGCCTGGAGGCGGGCGTGGACACCCTGGTGGAGAAGCCGCCGGGCCTGCGCGTGGCGGAGACCCGACGGCTCCAGGAGGCGGCGGCGCGCAGCGGCGCCCGCTGCATGGTAGGTTGGAACCGCCGTTTCAACCCGCTCATCGTCGAGGCGCGGCAGCGCGTCGCCGAGCGTGGCCCGCTGGTCACCGTGGTGGGCGAGTTCCACAAGAACCTGGTGCAGATCGAGGCCGAGGGCAAGCTTACGGAGCCGGTCCTGGCGCGCTTTCTCTACGAGACGCCGATCCACGCCATCGACACCCTGCGCGTCCTGGCGGGTTCGCCGGCAGGCGAGGTGCATGCCCTGTCCCGCAGCGCGGTGTCGCGCCATCGCGACGTCTTCGGGGCGCTGATCCAATTCGAGAACGGCTGCGTCGGCCACCTCGTCGCGAACGTGACCAGCGGTGCCCGGCTGGAGCGCTACGAGCTGCACGGCGCCGGGATCTCGGCCTACCTGGAGGGCGTGAGCCGGGGCCAGGCGGTGGAGGACGACGCGGTGACCGAACTCTCCCTGACGGCCGACAGCACGCTGGAGCAGGACCGCTTCTTCCTCGACTGCGTGCGCGCCGGCCGGCCCATCACCGCGCCTGCCGCCGACCTGGACGAGGCGGTGGCGACCATGGAGCTGGCGGCGCGCATCTTCGGCGACTGAGCGCCGCCGAGCCGCTCAGTCCGCGGCGTCAGTTGGCGGCGGCCGCGGCCAGGGCGGGGGCCGGCAGCGGCAGCGGCGATGCCGCCAGGGTGCGGTTCAGGGCCGAGATCAGCGCCAGCGCGGAGGCCTTGGCGATGTTGGGGTTGGTGCCCACCCCGAAGCGCTGGGTGCCGTCGTCGCGGGCGATCTGGATGTAGGCGATGGCGGTGGAGTCGGTGCCCTGGCCGAGGGCGTGCTCGGAGTAGTGGGTCAGCCGGAAGTCGGCCAGGCCCGCTTGGCCGAGAGCGTCCTTGAGGGCGTCGATCGGCCCGTTGCCGGTGCCGCTCAGCTCCATCTCGGAGCCGTCCACCGCCAGCGTCAGGGTGCCGTGCATGCGGGAGCTGTCCTCGGTATCGCTGGCGATGGCGTAGTCGAGAAAGCGCAGCGGCGCGTCCGCCTCCAGGTACTCGCGCTGGAAGGCGCGCCAGATCTCGTGCGCCTCCACCTCGCGGCCGCTGCGGTCGCTCAGCACCTGCACCACCTGGCCGAACTCCGGCTGCATGGTCTTGGGTAGCTGGCAGCCGAACTCGGTCTCCATCACGTAGGCGACGCCGCCCTTCCCGGACTGGGAGTTGATGCGGATGATCGCCTGGTAGGAGCGGCCGATGTCGGTGGGGTCGATGGGCAGGTAGGGCACCTCCCACAGGCTGTCGGGAGCGTCGCTCTGCGCCGTCATGCCCTTGTTGATGGCGTCCTGGTGGGAGCCGGAGAAGGCGGTGAACACCAGCTCGCCGGCGTAGGGGTGGCGTGCGCCCACCGGCAACTCGGTGCAGTAGTCGGAGACCTCGATCAGGCGGCTCAGGTCGTGCAGGTCGAGCCCGGGATCGATGCCCTGCGTGTACAGGTTGAGGGCCACGGTGACGATGTCCACGTTGCCGGTGCGCTCGCCGTTGCCGAACAGCGTGCCTTCGACCCGGTCTGCGCCGGCCATCAGTGCAAGCTCGGTGGCGGCCACGCCGGTGCCGCGGTCGTTGTGGGTGTGCAGGCTGAGGATGATGCTGTCGCGGCGCTGCACGTGGCGCAGGAACCATTCGATCTGGTCGGCGTGCACGTTGGGGGTGGCCAGCTCCACCGTGGCCGGCAGGTTGATGATGATGGGCCGCTGCGGGCTGGGGTCCCAGGCCTCGATCACCGCGTCGCACACCTCCACCGAGAAGTCCAGCTCGGTGCCGGTAAAGCTCTCCGGCGAGTACTCGTAGAGGATCTCGGTGTCGGTTCGGTCGGCCAGCTCGCGCACCAGGCGGGTGCCGTCCACGGCGATTCCGCGGATGGCGGCACGGTCCATGCGGAACACCACGCGGCGCTGCAGCTCGGAGGTGGAGTTGTAGAGGTGGACAATCGCCCGCGGGGTCCCCTCGATCGCCTCGAAGGTGCGCCGGATCAGGTGGTCGCGCGACTGGGTAAGCACCTGGGGATACACCCCCTCGGGAATCAGGTCGCGCTCGATCAGGGTGCGCGTGAAGTCGAACTCCACGGCGGCGGCGGAGGGGAACCCCACCTCGATCTGCTTGAAGCCGATGTCCACCAGCAGGGAGAACATGCGCAGCTTCTGCTCCAGGTTCATCGGGTTGATGAGAGCCTGGTTGCCGTCGCGCAGGTCGACGCTGCACCACTGCGGGGCCTGCGTCAGGGTACGGTTCGGCCACTGCCGGTCGGGCAGGTCGATGGTGGGGAAGGGTCGGTACTTGGTGATGGTGCCTCGCTGCACGGTGTCCTCCTCCGTAGCGCCCTCAAGGCGCGGAAACAAAAAAAGCCCGGGTCCGCAGTCGACCATGTTCGACTGTGAGCCCGGGCTGCTGCTTGCTGCGCCGTTCGCTACATGCGGTCTCCGGCGGAGCACGCGGCAACCCAGGCCGTTAGGCCCAGTAGGGTGAGAAGCAATTGCAGTAGTGTCGGAAGCTGACGCATGTCCTAACCGAAGTCCGCGCCCAATCTACCGCGGAGCGTTACAGAGTGGCAAGTGGTTTATGGCATAGTGGCATGAGTGGCATAGGGGTGGGAGTGACCGGTGCACATCGGGGACGTATGATGACGGTGGTGGACAAGCGCAAGCTGCCGATCGGCATCCAGACCTTCCGCCAGATCCGCGAGGAGGGCTACTACTACGTCGACAAGACCACCTGGGCACGCCGGCTCGAGGACGACGCCGGCAAGCACTACTTTCTGTCGCGCCCGCGGCGCTTCGGCAAGAGCCTGTTCGTGGACACGCTCAAGGAGCTGTACGAGGGCAGCGAGGAGCTGTTCCGCGGGCTGGCCGTCCACGACGGCTGGGACTGGTCCCGGCGCCACCCGGTGGTGCGGCTCGATTTCAGCAGTGGCGACTTCGCCGACCCGGAGGAACTGCACCGGAATCTGATGCAGCAGTTCGACCTCATCGAACGCGACCACGGGATGGAGTCCGGCTACGACACGCCGCGCGGGCGCTTCCTCCACCTGTTGCGGGAACTGCACCGGCGCGCCGGACGGCGTGTGGTAGTGCTGGTGGACGAGTACGACAAACCGATTCTGGATGCGATCGACGACGTGGAGACGGCCACGCTCAACCGGCGCCGCCTGCGTGGGCTGTACGGGACGATCAAGTTCGCCGACGCGCACATCGAGCTGACCTTCATCACGGGGGTGAGCAAGTTCAGCAAGGTGAGCATCTTCTCCGACCTGAACAATCTCATCGACGTTACCCTCGACCCGGCCTACGCGGCGATCTGCGGCTACACCGGGGCGGATCTGGACAAGGTGTTCGCGCCGGAACTGCCGGGCCTGGAGCGGGACGCCATCCGCGCCTGGTACAACGGCTACCACTGGCTGGGCGAAGAGCGGCTGTACAACCCATTCGGACTGCTCATGCTGTTCCGCAGCCGCATGTTCAAGGCGCACTGGTTCGAGACCGCCACGCCTCGCTTTCTGATCGACACGCTGATCCGGTCCGGCTTCGCTGCCCCCAACCTGGAAGGGGTGTACGCAAGCGAGACGCTGCTGTCCTCGTTCGACGTGGAGGCAATCGCGCCCGAGGCGCTGCTGTTTCAGACCGGCTGCCTGACTATCGTCGACGAGCAGGATGACGACGGCTACCGGCAGTACCGGCTGGGCTACCCGAACCGGGAGGTGCGCCGCAGCCTGAACCAGAGCCTGCTGCACACGCTGGCGCCGCACTGGCAGCAGGCGGCACGGGCCGGTGCCGGCGCAGGCGGGACCGCCCTGCGCCGGCTCCTGGCGGCGCGCGCCTGGGCCGGCCTGGAGGCTCTGTTCCGGGCACTGCTGGCCGGCATCCCGCACGATTGGCACCGGCGCAACGACGTGGCCCGCTATGAGGGGTACTGGGCGAGCGTATTCTACTCCTTCTTCCAGGCGTCGCTGGACGGCGTGTCGGTGGAGGACGCCACCAGCCGCGGCCGATTGGATCTGGCGGTGGTCTCATCCGGCACGGCGTGGCTGTTCGAGTTCAAGATCGCCGAACGCTCCAAGGCCGGCGCGGCGCTGACGCAACTGAAGGAACGGCGTTACGCCGACAAGCACCGCGCGGCCTGCCGCGCGGTGTACCTGATCGGCGTGGAGATCAGCGCCGAGCGACGCGCCCTCGCCGCGTTCGCCGTGGAATCTGCCTGAACTCCGGGCGGCGGCATGAGCGGGCTGGCTACCGCCGGGGCGCGCATGACCGCCAACGCGGTGGCGCGCTGCATGGAGTAATCACCCGGTCGCGCCGCGTGGCAAGTGGTTGTGGCTTGGCACGGCGCAGCGCTATCCCTTGAGCGCCCCGGCGGTCAGACCGCTCACGAACTGGCGCAGGGCAATGCCGAACACCACCACCAGGGGCAGCGTGGCGATCACGAAACCGGCCATCATCGGCCCGTACTGGGTCAGGTAGGCGCCCTGGAAGAAGCGCAGGCCCACCGCTACCGGGCGCAGCGAGTCGCTGGAAATCGCCACCAGCGGCCAGATGAAGTCGTTCCAGGTGGCGAGCAGGTGCACGATCAGGATGGTGATCACCACCGGCACCGACAACGGCAGGCCGATCAGCCAGTAGCAGTGTAGCTTGTTGGCGCCGTCCATGTACGCGGACTCGAAAATCTCCTCCGGCAGATTGGCGAAGAAGGTACGGAACACCAGGATCGAGAACGGCTGGCTGACCGCGATCCAGGGCAGGATGAGGGCCCACGGCGTATTGATCAGGCCGAACTGTCTCACCTCCATGAACAGCGGCACGAGCTGCAGCACCGAGGGAATCATGAGCAGCGAAATGGTGGCCAGGAACAGAAAGTTGTCGCCGGGAAACCGGTAGCGGGCAAAGGCGAAGGCGGCCAGCGAGGCGAACAGGGCGATGCCCGCGATGCTCACCGTGCTGTACCAGGTGCTGTTGAACAGGTATACCGACACCACTTCCCAGGCGATCGCGTAGTTGCTCCAAGTCAGCGGAAACAGCGGCAGCCAGAACTCGTGGTAGAACTGGTTGAGGCTCTTGAACGAGGTGATGAACATGAAGACGAAGGGAAAGAAGGTGAGCACCGCGATCAAGACGAGAATGGAGAACGCTATGATCCGTGACAGGGACATGGCCAGCTAACGCCCAAAAACCGCCGCCAGCCGGCGTCGCTTCGTCCTGTCGATGGGTCGCTGCCGCTCCAATTCGGCAGGCTCCTAACGCCGGGCGACGTATTCGGTCTCCACCTTGATGCCCTTGAAGTTCAGGTAGGTGAGTCCGAATATCAGGATGAACAGGACGAAGCCGATGGTGGTGGCGTAGCCCATGCGGGCGTACCAGAACCCCATGTTGTACATGTAGAGCCCCGGCACCAGGGTGGCGAATCCGGGACCGCCCTCGGTGAGGATGAGCTGCACGCCGAAGCTCTGCAGGGAGTTGATCACGCTCAGGATCAGGATCAGCTTGACCTGTCCCAGCACCATCGGCAGGTCGATGTACCAGAATCTGCGGAACACATTCACCCCGTCGATCAGGGCGGAATCGAGGATCTCGTCGGAGATCGCCTGCAGCCCGGACAGGTAGATCAGCAGGGAGAATCCGCCCACCCAGGGGAAGCCGATGAACATCATCGCGAGCAGCGCGAAGCGGGCGTCGCCGAGCCACGCGTGGCGCAGATTCTCCAGTCCGATGAGGCTCAGGAACTGGTTGATGATGCCCACCTCGGCGTCGTAGATGAATCCCCAGACCAGGACCATGACGATGAACGGGACCACCATCGGAAACACCAGCATGGCGCGCGACACGTACTGCAGCCGCGCCGACTTCAGGTTGAAGATCAGCTCGGCGGCGAACAGCGGCGCGGTGGTGTTTACGACGATGGCGAAGGCGGACAGCTTGAGCAGGTTGGCGAGCGCCGTCAGGAAGATGTCGTCCCCGGCCAGCTCGATGAAGTTGTTCAGCCCGATGAAGCGCGACACGCCGCCCACGGTCCAGCGGGTGAAGGAGTGCTGGATGGCCGACAGGAACGGGTAGTAGGAGAACAGCAGCATGAGCAGGAAGGAGGGGGCGAGAAACAAGTAGACCGTCTTGTTGGCGTAGATGCGCCGCAAGAGGTCCTGTACGGAACTGCGGAAGGGTACCGATGGCGCTGACAAGCGTGCTGCCCCGGGGAAGATCCCACCGGGCGCGGCGCGCGGCCGGTGGGATCCGTGTCAGGCGGAGTCTACTTCAGGCCCCATTCGGGGTTGGCCGCAACCATGCGGTCGACGCCCGCTTCCAGGATCTTCTGCAACTCGGCTGCGCCTTCCTCGATGGAAATGCTGCCGCCGAGGATTTCGGCCACCATGCCACGTCCGATGTCGCCGGCCTGCACGTCGTAGAAGCCGAAGAACACGAGCTGTTCGCCCGGACCCGCCTCGGTGGTGATCGAGGAGATCATGCCGTCCAGCAGGTCGGTGCTGCGTTCGCCCTTGATGTTGGGAATCAGCACGTTGGCCTCTTCGATCATCGGGATGGCCCGCTCCGGCACCGTGAGGAAGCGCAGGAAGTCGACCGCGAGATCGGTCTTGCCGCCCTCGATCGCGGTGGCGGTGATGGCGAGCTGGGTGGCGTGGGCTCCGCCCAGGCCGCGCACGAACTTGCCGGTTCCGTAGGGCGAGCTGTCGGTGGTCACCGGCGGGAACCAGAAGGTGCCGAAGTCGAAGTCGCGCAGCGGGTCGTTGACCAGCGCCAACAGGTTCCAGGTTCCGGCCCAGGCGATCGCGGCGCGCCCGGTAATCCAGGGGCGGAAGTCGCCGCCGTCGGTCTTGGTAGCCCAGTCGCCCTGCCAGTTGGGCGCCCACGCCTTGAGCAGGCGCAGCCACTCCTGCTGCTGCTGATCGTTCAGGTCGAGGGTGCCGTTGCGCACCGCGCGGGCAACCTCCTCGTGGTTGCTGAACCCACTCCCATCGGCGTCGATCTGCTCCACGATGTCCAGCGCCGTGGCCTCGAACAGCAGCACGAAGGTCCAGTCCAGGTGATTGTTGACGTGGGCCGTCTGAAACGGGATGTAGCCGGCTTCCTTGATCGTCTCCTGGATATCCGTGAACTCCTTCCAGTTGCTGGGCACGTCGATGCCGAGCTCGTTGAAGATCGCCTTGTTGTACACCCATCCGGTAGCCACCAGGTCGATGGAGAGTCCGTACAGCGCGCCGTTGGACTGCACCTTCGGCCGCAGGGTGGACTCGAAGAACAGGTCCCACCACTTGGCGTTGCCGGCGGCGTAGGTGTTGGGCTCCTGCAGGTAAGGCATCAGGTCTACGAACCAGTTGTTGTCCTTGTACTGGTACGCCCACTCGTTCTTGACGCTGAGAATGTCGGGAGCGGTGCCGCCGCTGAGCTGGGTGACCACCCACTCCAGACCCGACACCGGGTCGGTCAGGATCTCGATGCTGACGCCGGGATGGAGCTGCTGATACTCGTCGACGATCTCCTGCGCCTCGACCAGCTTCTCCAGCCCTTCGCCGCGGACCACGCCCGGCGTGTAACTGCCGAGGTGGATGCTCATCTCGCCGCTGAGCCCTTCTTCGGCGGATGCTTCTTCCGCTCCCGAGGCGAAGGCCAGCGTCCCCGAAAGGAGCAGCAGACCGGCGCTCACGACGGCCGGTACGAGTTTCTTGAAGTCAACCATAGTAATTCCTCCTCATATGGTTCTCGGATTTCATTGCGCGGCTACCTGGAACTGGTATTTCCCGGAGCCGACTTCGAAGGTCACGTAGTCTTCCTCGGCGCGAGCCGCCGTGATGCCGGGCGTACCGTTGCGGTAGGTGCCGTCCTGCCACACCACCTGTCCGCCTTCGCGGATCACCGGCTGCGCCAGGCCGGCCGCCGGCACCGCCACCCGGGCGCTGCAGTTGACCGGCACGGTCACCTCCAGTTGCAGCGTATCCGGGCCACGGGTCCAGCGCGAGCTGACCGTTCCGTTGACCGTGTCCACCGAGGCGGCGGCGCCGGTCAGGTCGCCGAGCAGGCGCGGCTTGATGACCAGCTCTCGGAAGCCGCGCCCGGCGGGGGTGATGCCGGCCAGATGGCGGTACAGGAAAACCGCCACGCTGCAGAACATCTTCATGTTGAGGCTGAGGATGCCGCCCTCGAAGCTCTCCCACACGGTGGTGGCGCCGTTGGCGATGGTATGGCCCCAGCTCGGATAGGTGGTCTGGGTGGCGATACGGTACATCACCTCGCCCCGGCCGTGCTCCGGCAGCACGTGCTGCAGGGCGCCGGCGCCGATGATGCCGGTGGACAGGTGGCCGTCGTGGCAGTCCTCGATCTCCTCCACCAGGCTGGCCAGCGCGGCCGCTTCTTGGGCGGCGGGAACCAGCCCCAGGTCGAGGGCCAGCGCCTGGGAGGTCTGGCTGCCGCCGCCGTAGCGGCCGGTGGCGGGGTCCAGGAAGCGCCGGTTGAAGGCCTCCCCGATCGCTTCGGCCAGCGCCCCGTAGCGGGCCGCATCGCCCTCCTTGCCGAGCACGCCGGCGCTGTCGGCCACGATCTGGGCGTCGCGGAAGTAGTAGGCGGTGGAGGTGAGCGCCACCGGCGTGTGCAGCGGCCGCCAGGAGCTGACGCCGTCGGCCTGCGGCTCCATGTGGTCGCCCAGCCCCTCCTCGATCACGTGGTCCCGGGCCATGGTGCCCAGGTAGTCGACCAGCCGCCGCATGCCGTCGTAGTGCCGCTCCAGCACCCGCCGGTCGTCGTAGTAGCGGTGGACTGCCCACACGAACAGCGGATAGGTGCTCATCCACGCCGGCCACGGCTGCCACGACGACTCGCGCCAGTGGATGGGGCTGATCACCGGCAGGTCGCCGGCGGCGCGCTGCGAACCGCGGATGTCTTCCAGCCACTTGCTCCACAGGGCGGCGACGTCGAAGGTGTACAGGTAGTCCTCGACCACGAAGCCGGGGTCGCCGAGCCACGAGACCCGCTCGCTGCGCTCGCCGGCGTCCTGCAGCGCGCCCTGGAAGCTGGTGCGGAAGGTCCACAGCACGTTGCGGTGGATCTGGTTGAGCAGCTCGTTTGAGCACTCGAAGGCGCCGCTGCGCGGCACTTCGCCGTGCACTACCCGCCCTTCGAACTGGTCGAGCCGCGGCGCCTCCGGCAGACCGGAGACTTCCACGTAGCGGAAGCCGTGCAGGGTGAAGCGCGGCTCCCACACCTCCTCGCCGTTGCCCTTGAGGATGTAGGTGTCGATCTGGCGCGCCTCGCGGTTGTTGCGCCGGTCCACGAAGCCGTCGGCGTAGAGCCGGCCGCCGTGGCGCATGGACACCTCGGTGCCGCGCGCGCCGCGCACGCGCAGCCGCACCCAGCCGCTGAAGTGTTGCCCGAAGTCGACCACGTAGACCGGGGCGTACGGGTAGCGCGGCGCGTTGACCGCGACGGCCGGCAGCGTCTCACTGACAGCGATCGGCTCGATCGCCTGCGCCTGCAGCGCTCCCACCGGCTCCGGAGCGGCGACCGCCGGCTGCCAGCCGCTGTCGTCGAAGTCCGGCGCGGACCAGCCGGGCTGCTCCAGGCGCGCATCGTAGACCTCGCCGTCGCACAGGTCGTTGGCCACGATCGGGCTGGCGGAGGCGCGCCAGGAGGCGTCGCTGGCGACGGTGTGGCGGCCGCTGTCGGCGGTCTCGATCACCAGTTGCACGACGGCGCGCGGCGCGGCGCCGTAGGGTTCGGCGCGCGGATCGGGGCGCAAGTGCGGCGGCCGGTCCGAGCTGTACCAGCCGTTGCCGAGCCACACCCCCACCGCGTTGCCGCCCTTTTGCAGCAGGCTGGTCACGTCGTAGCTGCTGTACAGCACGCGGTCCTGCAGCTCCGGCTCCTGGTCGTTGTGGTAGTAGGTGGGCGCCGGGTCGAGCACGCGGTCGCCCACCCTGGCGCCGTTGAGGTACAGCTCGTAGAAGCCGAGACCGGCAACGTAGGCCCGCGCCCGCGTCACCGCTCCGGGCACTGAAAACTCCTTGCGCAGCAGCGGCGAGGAGATGTCAGGGTCGGGCGCGCAGATCCAGGACGCCGCCCAGTCGGAGGGCTCCAGCAATCCCATCTCGAACCACGCCGGCTCGCTCCACGGTCCGGGGGTGCCGGCCTCGTCCCACACCTGCACCGCCCACCAGCAGCGTTCGCCGCTGGCCGGCGTGGGTCCGCCAAAGGCCACGTTCGTTGAGCCGCGGGCGGCCACCCGGCCGCTGTCCCAGACGCTGCCGCTGCCGGCGTCCAACTCCTCAACTGTGGCGGCCACCAGGATCCGGTAAGCGCTCTGCGCACGGCCCCGCCCCGGCGCAGACCCCGGTGTCGCGTCGAGCTGCCAGGAGAGCCGCGGAATTCGCACGTCAATGCCCAGCGGATCGACCAGATACTCGCAGCGCAGGTAAGTGGCGCGCAACGCCGAGTTCGGGCCAGGG
This sequence comes from Spirochaetia bacterium, assembly GCA_965203905.1. Classification (GTDB taxonomy): domain Bacteria; phylum Spirochaetota; class Spirochaetia; order SZUA-6; family Bin103; genus Bin103. The sequence goes on from CBDBDQ010000005.1 coordinate 2,870,333, forward strand.
GCGGCGGGGTCGGTAAGACTCAGGATCCAGCCTCCGTATCGCCGGGAACGGCGCGCGGACCCCACCCGGCAGGATTGCGCGAGTATGCCGGAGCCATTTTCGCTCCGTCAAGTTAGCCTGCGGCGGAGCAGGTACGGGACGTCACGGGCGTACTGGGAGACGTGCAACTCGGAGCCTCATGGCTCTACGTACTGTACGGATACCTCCACATCGTTGAGCCATAGTTCTGAGATAACGTCCGGGTTGCCACGCTCCAGCCTGACTTCCAGTTCGTTCTGGCGTGTCGTCAACACCGCCGGATCCAGGTTTACCTCTACTGTGTATCGCAGCGGATACTCGTCCTGGAGCCGGGTGCGGTGAACGTGCGTTCCGTTCAAGGATAGCTCGATCAAATGGTCCCCACCCGTCAAGTCCCGAAACCGGAGCGTGAGCATTGCCATCATCGTGAGACCATGAGCCGCTGCCTCATCACGGTCATCGGACAAGCATAAGTGCAGGGCCACTGAGCTGCCCTCCTGGAGTCGAGCCGGCAGCTCGGTGCGGGCCGACGCGGTGCCCATCTCCGACCTCAGAAAGCGATCTTGAAGGCTCGCCGACCACTCGTGGAACGCGCCGCTGTCGATGTACCGATGCGAGACCCCGAGATTGTCGATCTTGTAGTGCTTGTTGGAGAATCGAAGCGCATCCGGGTCGCCTATCTCGCGCAGTGGCGCGAAGTCATAATCGGCGCCGAGGCCGTAATCATGGCTATCCCGCACCGCGTTCATATTGAACAGGTGTATGCCGTCGGCTCCCGCATGGTAGGCGTAGGCCGCCGCCGCTCGGAACCCCTCTGGGCTGTAGCCGAGTTGTTGGAAAGCGGCTTCCACCTTCAAAGAGAGATAGAACGAACAACCCGCCTCGTGGGCCTTCTCGGCGTCGTCGGAAATCGGGAGCTGAATGATGTCGTCGATTCCCGCGATCAATCCATCGATCCAGCCATTCTCAAGCCAGGCTTCGAGGTCCAGGCCAAGGGCAGCGGAGGCCGCCAAGGGCAGACTCCTGATGTTGAGACTGAGCTGTTTGCCGCGCGCGGTACCCGCCTCGTCCAGGCAAGCGCGGACTCTCCCGACAAGCTCCGTCATCAACCCGGCCCGGCGCTGTGCCTCGCCCGGTTTGAAGTAGATGGGGTGGCGCAGGAAGTCGAGCTCCACGCCGTCGAGGTCGTAGTTCTGGCAGGCCTCCTTGATCAACGCCACGCGGAAGTCACGTACCTGGGGATGCGCATAGTCGAATCCGATGTGACACAGACGAGTCAGCTCGGGGTGCTCGCCTATCAGGTATTCTGGATGGTCGCGCTTGAGCTTGCAGATGTATCCTCTGATGTTTGCCTCGTTGAACGCTCCCGCTTCGAATACCGGGAACCGCATAGGAACATCCGTGCCCATGATTCCGGGGGTATTCCGCTCCACTGGCCGGCCGTCGTGCAGGTCGTTCATCCGGAAACCCAGGAATACTTCCAAACCATGGTGGTGACCATGTTCGATCACCACCTCCGGTGGATCGTACCCCTGCTCGATCATGGCGCGCACGCGGTGCGCGTGCAGGTGCCAGATCTTCGACTGAAACGGCGGTGGTAGTTCGTAGAAGCGTTCGCCCACTTCGGTCTTGTGGCAGTACAGGTTGGCAGCCCGGCCGGGTCCCTGCTGGGCGGCTACGTAGCCATTGTCCGTGCCCAGGGTCCAGGTCACGGCGTCTACGTGGGTCCCGGCCAAGAAGCCGACCGTCTTGTCGACGAATCCCTCCATGGAAAACGGCTTGCTGGTGAAGGGGTGAACGGCCGCAGCAGCGTGCCACCGTCATGGTTGTAGATTATGCGGTAACGGGTACGGCTCACCCCTTTAGGCCTCCCATCGCGATTCCCCGAGTGAGAAAGCGATTGAACACGATGTACAACAGGATGACGGGCACGGACATGATGACGGCGATACTCATCAGACGTTCATAACGGTAGCCGAATTGCCAGTCCCCCTGGAGCCGTGTCAAAGCCAGAGGCAGCGTGGTGAACTCATCTCGAAATACGATGAGCAGAGGCCAGATCAGGTCATTCCAGCTGCCGAGGAAGTGCAGCACCACCAAGGTCACTATGGCGACCCTTGCCAGCGGCAGAATCACGCGCCAGTAGATTTGCACCTCGTTACAGCCATCGATCCGCGCCGAGTCAGTGAAGTCGTTCGGGATCGGCAGAATCGTCTGCCGCATCAGAAACACCCCGAAGGCAGTCACGGAGGTGGGAATGATGAGTCCATGTAACGAATTGAGAAGTTTGAACGTCTTCGCGAGAATGAACAACGGAATCATCATCACTTGAAACGGCACCATGATACTGCTCAGGATGAACAGAAAGATGAGCTTGCGGCCGAAGAAGCTGAACTTCGACAATCCGTACCCGGCCATCGAGGAGACCAGTACGTTTATCACGGTGGTAGTGCCGGCCACCACCGTGCTGTTGAATATGTAGCGGTTGAACGGAACGCCAATCCACACGTCCGCGTAATTCTGCCACTTCACCTCGCGCGGAAGGAATTGGATGCTCGGGGCGATCACCTGGTCCTCTGGCTTCAGCGAGGACAGGACCATCCACGCTACCGGAACCATGAACACCGCAAGCCAGAATACAAGGATCGAGTACAGCACGATGCGGGTAATGGGGTTGCGCGGATACATCCTACAATCTGGCTGGCGCCTAGAACTCCGTCTCTCTTCCGAGCAGCCGCAGGTAGAGAAAGGTGCAGAGCAACATGATCGACACCACGAGCATCGATTCGGCACTCGCCTTGCCCATGCGAAAACTCTCCATGCCGTCACGATAGATGCGCAAGGTCAACACCGTCGTGGCGTCGCCCGGGCCTCCTTCGGTCAACAGATAGAACGGGGCAAAATGGCGAAAGTTCTCGGTCATCTTGAGGATGGCACTGAGCAGGAAGACCGGCACCATTAGTGGCACTATCAGTCTTCTCAAGGTAACCCAATAGGACGCCCCATCCACCTTGAATGCATCGTACAGTTCATTGGGCATCAAGCGAAGGCCGGCGACGAAAATGATCATGTAGAAACCTATCCGATTCCAAACCATCATCATGATGATAAGAGGCATTGCGTGCGTAAAGCTCGACTGCCACGGTATCGCTACTCCTGTCAGAGCCTCGCCGGCGAGGGTAATCAAGCCATAGGGCGTGGACAGGAACCGAAACAGAATGGCAACTACCGTCAAGGACAATATGGACGGAAAGAAAAAGGTGGCTTTGAAGACCCCGGAGAATGCCAAGTCACGGTCGACGATCAGCGCCAGAGCGAATGCGATAGACAGCGTAAGTGCCCCGTCGACAAACACAAAGTAAAGCGTTACCACAAGCGAATGCAAGAACTTGCGATCGCTCAGCAATCCTACATAGTTCGAGATCCCGACAAACTCCCGTGGGTTTCTGAGGTCCCACTTCGAGAAGCTCGTCACCAACGCGACTAGCAATGGATATAGGAAGAAGACAAGAAAGAAACACAGCGCAGGAAGTGCGAACAGAAAGCCAGCGAGCTTCCTGCGTTGACTGAGCGGCGACCCGGCGAGCACCAACGATCTCCAAACCCCGGTGCTCCCCCGCCATGGGTAGCGACGATGAATCGCTCAGCCCACGGCCGGGGCACCGAGGGTGGTCAGCTATTGCGTCGCAAAGCTGTAGGGAACTTCAGCCAGATACTCCTCGAACTCGTCGTTGGCGACTTCCAGGGTGGCGGCGATGTCGGCATCTTCGAAGACGATCCTGGCCAGGGCTTTCTGCCAGATCGCGGTCGCTTCGGGAGTCCGGATCTGCTCGCCTCCGGGGTTCTCCAGTATCCCGGAGAACATATCAAAGTCCTGCACGGCGCGGGCAGCGTCGGAAGTCTCGTATCCCTGCACAGGAACAAGCAGGCCAGTGGCGTTGAAGCTATCGGCGTGAGCCATGACCTCTTGCTGGAATCTCCACGCTTCGGTCTTGTGGTCGGAGAGACTGGATACGGTCCACAGGCTCCCAAACTTGGTCGAGTATGGGACGCCGTCCGGGTACTGTGGATTGGGGATGAACTTGATCCCGTCTCCACCCTTGTAGACGTCTGGAAACTGCTCGATTACGGGACGATACCAGGACCATATGGTGTTCATCATCGAGGCGGTGCCGTTCTGGAATTCCTCTCGCTTTATTGCGGCGTTCCGCAGTCCACCGGGTGCGGAAATCTGATACTTGAATGTGAAATCTCGAAAGGTCTGCAGTACCCGTTGCGACTCCGGTGAAGCGATGTTGGTGGACTTGCCATCGGCGGTAATCAGGTCCTTGCCGAGATTGCCAAGCATGTTGTAGTAGACCAGTATGGAGCCCTGCGGGTGAGTCGCGAGGCCATAGCCTTCGCGTGTGATTCTGTCTCCGTCACGGCGTGTGAGCTTCTGCCCGATGCTGGCCACGGATCTGTCGCCTTCCTCCCAGGTTAGTGGATACTGGGTGTCTGGATCGTATCCCGCTTCGCGAAAATGCTCGGCGTTGATGATCATCGTATAGCTGGAGACATTGATAAGGACGCCGTAATAGGTGTCTCCCAGCCCAAGTATCCCGTGACCACCGGCCCACAGGTCGCCAAACTCGGCCATGCTGCCTACGCCGAACACTTCGGGGTCTACCGGGTCTACGTTGCCCAGGTGAACGTGGTTTGCCAGGTAGGCATGCTGGAGTCCGACAACATCCGGCGCTGCATCGCCTTGACTGGATATGAGGAACTTCTCGTGGACTTCGTTCGTCCTGCCGGGCTGCTCATACAGCACCTTGACGTTCGGGTACTTGGCCTCAAACGAGGGGATCACCTCGTCATTCAAGATGTTGATCATCGGCTCGTGCTGCCATGTCCACACTTCAAGCTCGACTTGCTCGGGCTCGCCTTGGCCCTCGGCCAAGATGAGAAGTGGCTCCGAGCACGCCTATTACGAGGCTGAAGAGCATCGTCCTTTTGCCAATCACTTGGTTCCTCCTGCCCGTCGCGGGGCGCCGTAGAGAGAGCCGTGTCTCTCAGGTTGGAAAATCACAAGTACCACACGCGGCAAGCCCTGTCAATGCACCGCTATCCGCGCAAGTCCGCGTAACCCGCGGAGATCCTCGGTGAGCAACGGTCCTTGGACCGCTACGCGGAGGCGGCGGCGGGGAACTTCGGTGCCGGGTGGGCGAGTTGGGGTTCCGCCACCAGGTGCCGGTACACGTCGTTGCACGAGGCCAGGGTGAGGCCGGCGCGGCGGGCGTGCTGCAGCAGCAGGTCGATCTGGCCGGCGCCGCGGTCGACGCGGTAGATCGACCAGGGGTGGAAGCAGGGGGCGTAAGTCAGCAGCCCCTGGTCGCGGGTGTACTCGAAGCCGGGAGCGTAGGCCTCGTACACCTCGCGGCCGGTGGTGGGGAGCCGCGACGGGTAGCCCCATGGCAGCGCCGGCGGCCATGCCATCGGCGAAGGCTGGCCGGTGAGTATGTTGTCGTGCCAGGCATGAGCCGAGACCTCGAGGAGTTCGGGATAACCGTCGTCGCTGAACCAGAACGGCTGCGTCAGCGGCGCCGGCGCGACGTGGTTCGGCTGCCAGCTCAAGGTGCGGATGTAGCGGTAGCCCGCCTCCCATAGCGCCTCCAGCAGCCGCGTCTCGCCCAGAAAGCCGTGGCCGAAGCCGCCCGGTGCGGTAAAGCCGATCACCTCGCGCCCGAACAGGTCCTCGATCACCCGCTTGGAGTCAACCAGCTCGCGGCGCACGGCGGCCGCATCGTCGCGGATCGCGATCATGTTGTCGTGGGTGTAGCTGTGCGACTCCAGGTCGAACAGCTCATGATCGAGGATCTCGCGCAGGCGCGATCCCGCTGCCACGGCAAGCTGGGCGACAACGAAGAAGGTGGCGGGCGCCTGGTGCCGCAGGTGCACCTCGGCCACGGCGCGCACGCCGTCCAGGCACTCGTCGAGGCGTGCTCCCTCGTAGCTCACCATCTGTTGATAGGTCGACGCGGAATAGGGCTTGTCACCAATCTCCCACCAGGGGTAGATCGCCTCGGTGTCGTACGCGGAAACATAGTAGGTCATGACGCCAACGACCCTACGCAGGCGTACCGGTCGGCGCAAGGGTACACCTGCGCACGGGACTATGCGTCATGGCGTTGACCCCGTATATATAATCTGCATTATATAGAGCATGCTCTCGTTCAAGGTAACCACAGTAGGAGCGTCATCCGGCGTGATTCTCACCAAAGCCGCGATGGCACGGCTTAGGGTGAACAAGGGCGACACGCTATACCTCACCGAGGCACCTGACGGCGCATTTCGGCTTACCCCATACGACCCCGACTTCGCTCGCCAGATGGCCCTGGCAGAAGAGATCATGCACGACGACCGCGAGGTGCTGCGGGCGCTCGCCAAGTGAGCGGCGGCGGCGAGCAGTGGCGTTGGGTCGAGAGCAGCGTCGTCTTCGCGATCCATGACCGCCAACTCGCCGAGCATGGCGGCATGGACGGAATCCGCGATCGGGCCATGGTGGAATCCGCGCTGGCCCGGCCCGCCCAGTTCGCGCACTACGGGAATCCGGACGCAGCGGACCTCGCGGCAGCCTACGCCTATGGGATCGCCAAGAACCACGGCTTCGTCGACGGCAACAAGCGCACCGCCTGGGTCACCGCGCGCCTGTTCCTGGCCGACAACGGCAGGCGCCTCCAATTTGACCCGATTGATGCCATCCGCACCATGGAACGCGTCGCCGCCGGCCGCATCGGCGAGGACGAACTCCCTATCTGGTTCCGATCACACTTGGTTTCATCTTTGCGGTCGACTCCTGCGACTTCGGGGAGATAGGCGGATTCCGTAAAGCTGCCTACCGCGTTCGCCACGGACCTCCAGGGGGCCAACCCATGTCGAACGGAACTTCATACGGCTGTTCTGCTGACTTCATCTTCATCATCCTCGATCGGGACAGCCACAAAATGTCGGCATCGTGACGTAAGTGCCGACATCGGCGACCACTCTGGTGTTGCGCTCAAAAATGTACGCGGCTGTCCTCGATGCTCGGCGACGCGGGTTGCACGTTGAAATATGAACGGGCGGCAGTTCATCGCGAGGGTTCGCAAATGGGCGAGGGAACGGGATCTGGAGGTACGCTTCGTCGCTTCCGAAGGATCCGGTTCGCATGGAACGCTCTATGCCGGCGAGAACAGGACGACCGTCAAGGACCGGAAGAAGGAGATCGGCAAGGGGCTGCTGAACAAAGATGCTTGCAGACCTCGGAATCGACCGGGACGAATTCTAGACGTAGCGCGCGACCGAGACGCCCCGCCAGGAGGATCGAGTCATGTCTGACACCTACAACTATCCCGCCGCAATCGAACGCGACGAAGACGGTCGCTACGTCGTTGTGTTCCCGGATTTCGGCTGGGGCGCGACGGATGGCGCGACGCTGGAGGAGGCGCTGAGCGAAGCCGACGATTTGCTGCGGGAGCTGATGGTCACGACGATGCGGGAGGGTAAGAGGCTGCCCGAGCCATCATGCGTGGACAAACAGCAGTACTTGGTGGTTCCGCCACTATCGACAGTCCTGAAGGCAGCCCTGTACGAGGCGTTTCGGGAGGCAGGGATGTCGCAACGCCGCTTGGCGCGTGAGCTTGATGTAGCCGAGAGCGAAGTCCGGCGGATGTTGAATCCCGACCATGCCACCAAGGCAGCCACAATCGACCGCGCGTTGCGACGGCTGGGGAAGCGCCTCAGCGTGACCATCGACGAAGCGGCCTGAACCGCTTGCGCCGTACCAAGACCTGATGCGGGGTCTCAGCCGTGCTCGGCGTTTACTGAACTATCCTCCAGGGTCCTCCGTTCGTCCACGCTCCAGAGAGAATCGAGCGGCGCGCGAGTGCGCGCCAAGGAGTAACAAGAAACGACTGGATGAGATCACCAACAATTCCGAAGTCGTCGGGCACACCCGGAAGAGAGTTCCGGACCAGATACGCGCGCCACTGCACGGCGCGAGCAGGATCGGCGTAGAACTGTGGCGTGAGAGAGGGAGGAAGATCGGATGAGATCACCGTACGGCGTCGAACGAAGGTCGCGCTGATAGACTGCGAGATCATGTCACCTGCGAAGGAGACGTGCATGGCGATAGTATAGAGGTCGTAGAAATCCTTGTAGCGACTGGTCTGTTCTCCCAGCGAAACCATCGCGTGGAGCTTCTCGGCAACTACGGCTTCGGGTGGATACGCGCGGATCCATGGCTGTGGTGATCCTTCCAACAGATTAGGATATCGGGTATCGGTTGGAGGCGGCTCGATGGCGTCGCCGAATCCGACATCTATGCGCACCGGTATTCGGGCGCTGCCTACCTTGGCCCAGAAGTGGGCGCGAACCGCGGAGTACTCAGCGTGCTCTCGGATTGGTTTTACGCTGAGCGTCTCGACATCGAAAACGATACCGTCATCGACAACCGGCACAGCGCAAATGGTACGGATCGCAGAACGGACGCTGCCTCTGCCAGAGCGTCCCCGTACCCGGTAAAGTCGAGATCCCGGGTGGGACGGTACGTAGAGTCACCCCACAGAGCGAGCAGCATAGCGCCTTTTAGAACAAGACGGTTTCTATAGTCGGACTCGCCGAGCCGGTGCAGGAATCGCTCCGCCGCGTATCGCTGCAGTAGGAACTGAAAGTCCTCATCCTTTGCACGGGCCCTGTTCAGCAGCCTGGTACGGACCGATGCCGCGACGTTTCTGAGTGGCCTGCGAGTCACGAGACCAGTGCCGCCTGCAGGTACGCACTTACGACGGACCGTGCCCGACAGGCATCGGCCGCGCTCATGATCTGGTCAGCCGTCGCCAGCCGAAGGCGCAACGCGTCGTGTAGAGCCTCAAGTGCGACGTCGAGGCCGATTTTGTTGCGATAGCGAAAACAGTCAACGACCGTGCGGGCTGGCGACGTGACCCGCACCGGGACCCCAAGGAGCGAGTGAACGACCACGCCGCAGGTGAGCATGGCTCCAGAGAAACGCACGATACGCACGCGTGCAGGAGCGCGCGCCGGCTTGCGCGCCTTGCGATCGATAGCGATCCACACTTCATGAGGCGCCTGCGTACCGATGTTGTGGAACTGAAGCGCAGTCAGCAGGCAGATGATGGCTTTGGGGACGGCCGCAGCCACCATGGCTTGCGTTTCGGCTTCGGTGGGCTCAACCTCGGCGAGGCGATAGAGCCCGTTCCCGAGGTCTTCGACGGTACCGTCGGAGACGAAACCTTGCAGGCGACGGTGCGAGACCCCGAGCGGCGCAATGTCACGCGGATGGAAGAATGTGCCCAGGCCGGCTTCTTGCAGCCGCGCTGTATCCAGGGTGTCCGCCATCCGAAGAAGATGATACCAAATGTCGGCACTTACGCGCAACTGCCGACATTTAGTTCCCGGAAATGTCGGCAGTTATCGTCAATGTGCCGACATCTCGCTGGCCCAGCGCGCTCCAAGGCGTCGATCCAGGCATCGGGCCCGTGCGGCTTGAGGGTGGTGTAGAAGCCCGAACTGACTCGGGCGGGGTCTCTCAGCCGTGTTCGCCGAGGTAGCGTTCGGCTTCCATGGCGGCCATGCAGCCGCTGCCGGCGGCGGTGACCGCCTGGCGGTAGACCTTGTCCTGCACGTCGCCGCAGGCGAACACGCCCGGCTTGCTGGTGACCGTGGAGTCGCCCGGCGTGACCAGGTAGCCGGTGGCGTCGGTCTCCAACTGGCCCGCCAGGAACCCGGTGTTGGGCTCGTGACCGATGGCGAAGAACAGCCCACCCGCTTCCAGCTCGCGGTCGACGTCGGTCTTGACGTTGCGCACGCGGACGCCGGCCACCAGGTCGTCGCCGACCACCTCGGTCAGGACCGTGTCCCAGATCACCTCGATCTTGTCGTTGTCGAACACCCGCTGCTGCATTGCCTTGGAAGCCCGCATCTGATCGCGGCGCACCAGCATGCTGACGCCGCTGGCGTACTTGGTGAGGAAGGTTGATTCCTCGGCCGCGGTGTCGCCCCCGCCCACCACCACGAGGTGCTTGTCGCGGAACACCGGCAGGGCGCCGTCGCACACCGCGCAGGCGGAAATGCCGCGCTGCCAGAGGCGATCGGCACCCTCGACGTGGAGCCGCTTGGCGGTAGCCCCGGTGGCGATGATCACGGTACGGGTGCGCACGGTGGTGCCGCTCTCGGTGGTCACCGCGTAGGGAGCGGATTCCAGATCCACTTCGCTGACGGTCTCGGTGACGATGCGGGCGCCGCTGCGCTGGGACTGCTGACGCATCAGGAACATCAGCTCGGGGCCGCCGATTCCCTCGGGGAACCCGGGGTAGTTCTCGACGTCGGTGGTGGTGGTGAGTTGGCCGCCGGCGGCCACCCCGCCGGCCATGAATCCTTCGTACATCAGCGGCTCCAGCATGGCGCGGCCGGCGTACACCGCGGCGGTGTGCCCGGCCGGACCGGAGCCGATGATGACGCAGTTCTCGATCTTCTCGGGCCCGCCGCCGTTGCCGTTGGCCATGGCATGGTGGCGCGCGCCCACCTGCGGCGGGGCAAGAATGGCGCCCGTCCGCTGCAGCGGCAGACGGCTGCGGCGCCCCGCTTCCCGGAGCGCCGTCAGGCCCGCCGTCCCGTCTCGGCTCCGGCCATCTGTCAGGCGTTGGATGCAGTACAGATGGTGAGCCATGGTCGCCTTAGGCGGCGAAGCGCGCGGCTACGGCGTCCCAGTTGATGACGTTGAAGAAGGCGGCGATGTAGGCGGGACGCAGGTTCTGGTACTTCAGGTAGTAGGCGTGCTCCCACACGTCCATGCCCAGCAGCGGGGTGTCGCCCTGCATCAGGGGGCTGTCCTGGTTGGCGGTGCTGTAGACCGCGACGCCGCCGTCGGCGCTCTTGACCAGCCAGGCCCAGCCGCTGCCAAAGCGCTTGGTGCCGGCGTCGGCGAACGCCTCCTTGAAGCCGGCGAAGCTGCCGCAGGCGGCGTTGATGGCGTCGGCCAGGGCGCCGCTCGGCTCACCGCCGCCGCCCGGTCCCATCACGGTCCAGAACAGGCTGTGGTTGGCGTGGCCGCCGCCGTTGTTCTGCACCGCGGTGCGGATGTCGGCGGGTACCTGGGAGATGTCGCGCATCAGCTTCTCGATGTCCCAGCTCTCGAACTCGGTGCCGGCCACGGCGGCGTTGAGGTTGGTGACGTAGGTCGCGTGATGCTTGTCGTGGTGGATGGTCATGGTCTGCGCATCGATGTGCGGCTCCAGGGCGTCGTACGCGTAGGGCAGGGGGGGCGTCTCGAAGGCCATCGGTAACTCCTCGTAATGGATCTGGAGGTGGTGGATTCCGGGAGCCTCGGCAACGGCTCCCGCGCCGGCAGCCAGCGCCGGCGCACCTCAAGCGCAAAGTAACTATCGCACCCGGACCCCGTCAAGGTTGCGCGCCGGACGGGTCAGCTTCGGCGCGCAGGAAATTGCGGCTTACTGACGTCACCGGTAGCGAGTATGGCGCTGTCGGTTCCCGGCGCATCAGAATTCACGACCGCGCCCCGACAACGTATACTGATTTTCCGTCGTGGATTACGACCGCCAGGACTTCGCACCCTGCAGCACGCTTCACTTCCGTCCGGAGGGTGCACTGGTCGGGGATATGTCGTTCTTCTCCCGTGGAGACGAGTGTCACCTGTTCTACCTGACCAAGCGCAACGACGACCCGCCGCGGCTTCCCCACAACCAGCTCGACCACGCGGTGAGCACCGACCTGCTGCACTGGGAACGGCTGCCGCCGGCGCTGCTGCCGGGCGCGCCGGGCAGCGCCGATGCAACCGGCATCGGCGGCTGCACCATCGTGCCGGACCGCGGCGTCTATCACATGTTTTACGCCGGCACCGTCAACGAGGTGATCTACCATGCCCGCAGCACCGACCTGATCCGCTGGCAGAAGGACTCGCCCCTGGAGCCGTTGGTAGTACCCGATCCGCGCTGGTACACGCCGCATACCGTGCCCCCCGACGAGGGGCGCGCCTGGCGTGACCCATTCCTGTTCCGCGACTCCGCCAGCGACCGCTACCTGCTGCTGGTGACCGCCCGTCTCAGACAGGGGGCGCCCACCGAGCGCGGCTGCGTGGGGCTGGCGGCGAGCGAGGACCTGGAGCATTGGGAGGTTCAGCCGCCTCTGTACGCTCCCCACGTCTGCAACGCCCCCGAGGTGTGCGAGCTGTTCGCCATGGACGGCCGCTACTACCTGTTCTTCTCGCACGGCGAGACCTTCACCTGCCGCTACCGGGTTGCCGAGCGGTGGGACGGCCCATACCGCTGCCCGCCCGACGACCTGCTGCTGACCCCCTGGACCTACGCGCCGCGCAGCGTGTGCATGGACGGTGACCGCTACCTGGTCCCCTGGGTCGCCGACCACCTGGGCGGTCAGGACGGCTATCAGCCCGACTACGCGCCGGTGTGGGGCGGCGACGGATTCACCTGGGGTGGGGTGCTGGGCACCCCGCAACTCATGCGCACGCTGTCCGACGGCCGCCTCGTCCTGTGCTACCCGGAGATCGTCGAGCGCCTGCTGGGAGCGCGCCTGGTTGCTCCCGGCGCGTGGCGGTGCGCGGCAACCGAGCGGGGCGCATGGGAGGCGGGCTCCGGCGGCATCACCGGCTCTTCGGACCAGGGGTTGGCGCGGGCAATGCTTCCGGCCGCGGGAGAGAACTTCCGCGTCTCCTGCACGATGACCATCGAAGCCGGTTGCGCGGCCGGCTTGATCGTGCGCGGCAACGAACGGGGCGACTCCGGCTATTACATCCGGATCGAGCCGGGGATGAAGTCGGTTTCGTTGTGGCGCTATCCCCGTCCCTGGGTGGTGGCACGGCCCCTGGCGGCGCGGATCTTGCCGAAGATCGACTACCACGCCGTATTGGAGATAAAGATCCTCCTGCACCGGCACGTGCTCGATGCCTACCTCGACGGCCGACACCTGTTCTCGGCGCCCGTACACGACTACCGTGAAGGCCGCTTCGGCGTGTTTGTTGAAGACTCCCGGACCCGGTTCGGCGAGGTCGACGGCCGCGAGTTGCACGAATAGCAGGCGCGATGGACGAGGCGCAGCGCCCACAGTTTCACTATACCTGCCGTGCCGGCTGGCTGTGCGACGTCAACGGGCCGATCTTCCACGCCGGAGAGTACCACCTGTTCTACGAGTACAATCCCACCGGCCCCACCTGGACCTATGCCAACATGCACTGGGGCCACGCGGTCAGCACCGACCTGGTGCGCTGGCGCGAGCTGCCGCCGGTCCTCGCCCCCGACCGGCACGGACCGGTCAACTCCGGCTCGGTCGTCGTGGACTGGAACGACACCTGCGGCCTGGCCACGGCCGGGGACCCGGTCCTGGTGGCGCTGTACACCGAGGGCCGCTATCTGCTGCCGGCGAACCGGCCGGCGGCGCAATCGCTTGCCTACAGCAACGACCGCGGACGAACCTGGACCAGATTCGCCGGCAACCCCGTGCTCGGACGCACCACCCATTATGCGCGCGATCCCAAGGTGCTGTGGCACGCGGCGAGCGGCCGCTGGATCATGGCGCTGATCCTGTCCGAGCACGGCGACGAGCGCGACCACAGGTTCGGCCTGTTCTCGTCGCCCGACCTGCGGCAGTGGCGCTGGGAGAGCACGTTTGACATGCCCACCGCGTGCGACTGCCCCGACCTGTTCGCGCTGCCGGCTGACGGCGATCTCGATGACTTGCGCTGGGTGTTCTGGGGTGGCGACGGCACCCATGCGACCGGGACGTTCGACGGGCGCAGTTTCACCCCGGAGGGCGCGATCGTGCCGCCGCTGGTGCCGTACGATCGCAACGGCGCGGTGGGGTTCGCGGCCAAGGTGTTTGCCGATCTTCCCGCCACCGACCGCCGCGCGATCCAGATCGCCTGGCTGCGCAACGGCGACTATCCCGGCATGCCGTTCAGTCAGCAGTTGACGTTTCCCTGCGAGCTGAGTCTGCGTACCGGCGCCGGTGCGGGGCGCGCAGCGGCACAGGTGTGCCGGCAGCCGGTGCGCGAGATCGAGCTGCTGTACCGCCGGCGGCACCAATGGCGGGATGCGGCGTTGGCACCGGGGTACGATCCGCTGGCCGCCGTCGCCGGCGAGCTGTTCGACATCGAGGTCGAGCTGCAGCCGGGCACTGCGCAGCGCGTGGCGTTCACGCTGCACGGCCAGACCGTGGCCTACGATGCCCGCACCCGACGCCTGGCCTGCATGGGCACGGAGGTCGAGCTGGCAGCGGAGCCGGACACGGACAGCCTCACGCTGCGGATGCTCCTGGACCGGAACTCGATCGAGATCTTCGCCGACGGGGGCGCGGTCGCGCTCGCCTTCTCCTTTGTGCCGCGTCCGGAGCAGAAGGGTCTGGAGCTGACCGCGGCCGGCGGCACGGCACGAATCGCTTCACTGAACGTGTGGGAACTCGCCTCGATCCACGCCTAGTCCGAAACCACGTCTGGCAGACGAACCAAGTGCACCGGGTTTCATGGTCTCTGGCGTCACGGAGTGGCCCTGCGTACTGATCACGTGCGCCGCCTGCGTTACAGCCCGCCGCGCCGCGCAATTTGACGGCGCCGCGGAGCCTCCTTACAGTGGCCCACACGCAACTACCTTGAGGAGGTGTATTCAATGCGAAGGAGAGCATTCCTGCTTACCGCCCTCGTGCTGGCGGGTGGGCTGATCTGGACGCAACAGGTACTGGCGCAGCGCGTCACCCTGAGCGTGTCGTTGGGGGCGTCGGAGGTGCACGAGGCCTGGTACCGGCTGTACGAGGAGCAGCACCCGAACGTCAAGATCGAGAGCTTCGTGGTGCCGGGCGCCTCGATGGAGGACTTTCTGCGCGCCCGCGCCGCTGCCGGCACGCTGCCCGACCTGTTCGCGATCAACAGCAACGCATTCGGCCACAAGTTCATGGCGGACGGCTTCGCCGCCGACCTCGCCGCCACCGCGGCCGCGGCCAACACCCTGCCGGGACTGCGCGAGCCGTTCACCACCCCGGCCGGACAGGTCTACGGCATTCCGGTGGGCACTGCCACCACCTGGATGTACTACAACCGCGACCTGATCGCGGAAGCGGGCATCTCGGCGATTCCGACCACCTGGGACGAGTTCATCGCGGCCCTCGAAAAGCTCAAGAGCAAGCGCATCGCCGGCACCATCATCGACAAGGACGGCTTCGGCAACTCCTGGTTCAGCTACATCTTCGCCCAGAAGGTGGTGCCCGGCGAGCCCGATTTCGTCGCCAAGATAGAGCGCGGCGAGTTCGACTTCACCCAGCCCGGCGTGGCCGACATCTTCGCCAAGGTGAAGTACCTGACCGACAACGGGTTGGCCCACAGGGCGTTCATGAGCACCAACAACGCCCAGGCCACCAGTCTGTTCCTGCAGGGACGCGCGGCGACCTTCTTCGCCGGCAGTTGGCAGGCAAACCAACTGCTCAGCGGTGACGTCGACGCCGGGATCTTCTTCCCGGCGGTCAGGGACGCTGGCGAAGCGACCATGGGCGTGCTGGTGCCCGAGACCGGCGCCGGCGTGAACGCGGCGTCCGAGAACCTTGACGCCGCCATCGATCTCCTCGACTGGATGTTCGGGGACGGCTACGCGTTCTACCAGAACGGCATGGGCAACATTCCGAGCGTGGTCGAGGTGATGGGCGAGGTGAAGCTCGATCCGCGCGTGATCCGGGTGCTCGACGAGGTGAAGGGCTACCCGCAGACCCGGCTGTGGTTCCAGTACCTGCCGTCCGAGACGCTGCCCCTGGTCAACAAGCTGCTCGACCAGGTGTTGCTCGGGGAGCTGACTCCGCAGGAGGCGGCGGAAGAGCTCCACAACGCGGCCCGCGACGCCGTGATGCAATAGACCTCGGGCTGCCTGAGCGCAGGGTGATCCGTTTCACCCTGCGCTCGCCGTATGCAGATCAAGTATCACCAGCAGCGCTTCATCGCCGGCCTGCTGTTCGTGGTTCCGGCGCTGACCGTGGCGGTCGTGTTCTTCGTCTACCCGATCGCCCTGACCCTGCGCTACAGCTTTACCAACTGGGACGGCCTGTTTCCGCAGGCGGAGTTCGTGGGACTGAAGAACTTCGCCGTCGTGCTAGGGAGAACGTTCCATCAAGCGGGTGTTCTTCAACACCTTCTACCTGGTGGTGCTGTACGTACCGGTGCTCAACGTGCTGGCGGTGTTGATCGCCGTGCACATCCACAACGTGGTCCGGCTCAGGAACGTCTACAAGGCGATCATGTACCTGCCGCAGATGCTGTCGCTGACCGTGGTCGGGTTCGTGTGGAAGGTGATCTACTCGTACGACGGCGGGCTGATCAATGAAGCGATGATCCTGCTCGGCCTGGAGTGGCATACCCAGGACTGGCTCGGGCAGCGCAACACCGTGCTGCCGGCGATGAGCCTGACCATCGTCTGGTCGGCGCTCGGCTATTTCATCCTCATTTACCTGGCGGGGTTGCACGCGATTCCCCGCGAGCTGTACGAATCCGCCGACGTCGACGGCGCCGGCCCCTTCAAGCAGTTCCTGTTTATCACCATCCCAATGCTGGCGCAGGCGATCACCATCAGCGTCACCCTCTCCGCGATCGGCATCCTGGGGCTGTTCGACCTGCCGTTCGTGCTCACCGAAGGCGGCCCCGGCTACCTTTCGGAGACCCTCGCGCTGCGCGTCTACATGTACGCATTCGCGCAGTTGCGCATCGACTACGGGCTGGCGATGGCGGTGATCCTGGGGATCATCTCGGTGCTGGCCGCACTGGTGCTGCTGAAGCTGTTCCGGAAGCGGGAGGAGGTGTACGGCTGATGGCGGCGCCGGGCCACCGACGCAGATCCAGGCTGGTGTCGAACGCGGTGCTGGTGTTCTGCTGCATCCTTACCTTCATTCCGGTCTGGTACTTCCTGAACAACGCTTTCAAGGAGGAGAAGTACGTATACCAGAATCCGCTCACCATCACGCCGCAGCAGTTCACCACCGAGAACGTGGTGCGCGCGTTCAACCACCTCAAGTACGGTCGCTCGTTCCTGAACAGCGTCATCTTCGTGACCACCTCGTGCGCGCTGCTGGTGTTTCTCGCTGCGCTCGCGTCCTTCGCCATAGCCGTGGTCAGGGGCAGGCTGTTAGGCTCCATCTACGTGGGCTTCGTGCTGATGATCACCCTGCCGTTCGGACTGGCGATGATTCCGCTGGTGTCGTTGCTCAGAGACCTGGGTCTGCTCAACACCTACCTGGGAACGTCGCTGGTCTACACCGCCACCGCCATTCCGTTCGCGGTGTTCCTGTACACCGGCTACATCAGGACCATCCCGCGCGACTTCGAAGACGCGGCCAGAATCGACGGCTGCGGCATGTTCCGTACCTTCGCATCCGTGTACCTGCCGCTGTTGGGCACGGTCACGGTCACGCTCCTGATTCTGCGCGGCGTGGCGATCTACAATGACCTGCTGATCCCGCTGCTGACGATCAGCGACGTATTCAAGGTGCCGCTGGCGTTGCGGCTGTACTCGTTCGCGACCGAGCGCATCATCTACTGGGAACTGCTGTTCGCCGGCACCTTTCTGGTGAGCATTCCGATCATCATGGCGTTTCTGTTCCTGCAGCGGTTCATCACCAGCGAAGCGATCGGCGGCGCGATCAAGGGCTGATGACGGGAGATTCGGTCAGGCGACTGGGACACCTGGTGGAGCACGCCCGCGAGTTGCGCGAGCGCTACCAGGCCGACCCGCACCGACCGCGCTACCACTTCCTGGCGCCGGAGGGAGTATGCCATCCGTTCGATCCGCAGGGATGCATCTACTGGCGCGGGCGCTACCACCTGTTCTACGCCGTTCAGGCGGACGGGGTGGGGCTGTGGGGCCACGCATCCAGCACCGACCTGCTGCACTGGCGGCACCACCCGATTCCGCTGGGCATCGGGCCGGGCGATCCGGAGGAACAGGTGTACGCCGGCGGCGCCCTGATCACCAGGGAAGGTACGCCGGCGATGATCTACCACGGGGTCAACGCCGGTACCTGCATCGCCACCAGCGACGACGCCGGACTGTTGCGCTGGCGCAAGCACCCCGCCAATCCGGTGCTCCCGGTGCCGGGTGCCGGCGACCCGGGACATGGGCGGTACCACGTATGGGATACCTGCGGCTGGGTGCACGGCGACGCGTACTACTCGATCAGCGGCAACAAGCCGGACACGCCGCCGCGGACCGAGGGAGACGTCGCTTACCTGTTCCGATCGTCGGACCTGGTGCACTGGGAGTACCTGCATCCGTTCTACGTCTCCGAGCGGCGCTGGACCGACGCCGACGAAGATTGCTCCTGTCCCGATTTCTTCCCGCTGGGAGACCGGCACGTGCTGATGTTCATCAGCCACACGCGCGGCACGCAGTACTACGTCGGCCGCTACACGGGGGAGCGGTTTCATCCCGAACGCCACGGGCGCCTGAACTGGGCCGGTGGCCCCAGCTTTGCCCAGGAGAGCCTACTGGACAGCTCCGGCCGCCGGATATTCTGGGCCTGGCTGTGCGAGTCGCGCACGCGCGATGCCCAGCTTCGGGCCGGCTGGGCCGGCGTGATGAGCCTGCCGCGGGTGCTGTCGCTGGGTTCCGACGGCACCCTGGGCATCGCTCCGGCCGCGGAGCTGCGCAGGCTGCGGCTGAACCCACGCCGGTACGACCGCGTACGGGTGGCCGCCGGCGCTTGCCTGCCGCTGGAGGTGCACGGCGACTGCCTGGAGCTGGCGCTGAAGGTGGGGCCTGGCGAGGCGGAGTCGGAGTTCGGTGTCCTGGTCAGGCGCTCGCCGGACGGCGCCGAGCAGACGGAGGTCGCGTTCGACCCGGCGGCGAAGGTGCTGCGCATCGATACCAGCCGCTCCAGCCTGAGCAGCGAGATCGTCCAGTCGTGGCCGCAGCCGAGCGCCTCGTTTCTCTCCGATCCGCTGGCCGGCAGAGCCGACGTGCGGGTTCAGGAGGCGCCGTTTGCGCTGCGCCCGGGAGAGTCCCTGGAGCTACGGATCTTCCTCGACCGGTCGGTGCTGGAGGTGTTCGCCAACGGCCGCCAGTGCATGGCGCAGCGGATCTACCCGACCCGCGGCGACAGCACCGGCATTGCGCTGTTCGGCCGCGGCCGTGCTGTCACGGTCCGGCGCCTGCGGACCTGGGACCTGGCCGCCACCAACCCCTGGTGAACCGCATGCATGCCCATTCGTAGTAGTTGGTGCCGCATTGGGTGAGGCATACGCGCCGCGGGAAGGGCTGCGGTTGCCAAATCTTGCCATCCAACCGTACGCTAGGTGGCGTGAACACCACCATGAATGTGTCGCTGCCCGCCTCGCTCAAGTCCTTTGTGGACGAGCAGGTTACCGGGCACGGCTATGGGACCTGCAGCGAATATGTCCGTGCCCTGATCCGCCGGGATCAGGAACGCCAGCATCTGCGCAGGCTGCTGCTCGAAGGTGCCGAATCCGCCGTGTCGCAGCCGGTGGACGCGGCCTACTTCGATGACCTGCGCGACCGCGTGCGCTCGCGTTCTCGCGGGTGACAGGCAAGTCGATAGTTCCGCGGGCGAGGGCTGTTCGCGATGTCGACGAAGCGCTCGCTTACTACCTGCGCGAAGGAGAAGCGCAAGCCGCGCTCGGTTTCATCGACGAACTGGAAAGAGCCTACGGCCACATTGCGCAGTATCCGGCTGCGGGCTCGTTGCGGTATGCGTGGGAGTTGGATGTGCCGGGACTGCGCTCCTGGCCACTGCAGCGCTACCCGTACCTGGTCTTCTACCGCGAGCACGAAGACCGCATCGACGTCTGGCGCGTGCTGCACGGCCAGCGCGACATCGCCGCCTGGATGCGTGAGTGACGGTGCCGCCGTTCAGCGGGAGAGCAGGGCCGCGACCGCTGCCTCCCCGCGGCGGATGGCGCTCTCGTAGGGGGTCTGGCGGCGCGAGTCGCGGGCCGCGAGGTCGGCGCCCGCATCCAGCAGTGCGGCGACGACAAGATCGAGCTGGTCGATGTCGTCGCGCAGGTGGTGCAGGGGCGAGCCGCCATCCGGCAGGGTGGCGGTGGCGAAGCCGGGATGTTGCGCCAGGTACTGCCGCAGCGCCTCGACCCTGCCGAAGGAGACGAGGTCGAGCCCGTCGGGGCAACTGTCGAGGAGGTAGTCCCGCATCGCGGCGTTGCCGGCGTGGTTGGCCCACCCGGCCGGTGTCGACTCGTGGTTGGCGTCGCGCAGCGGGCGCGCGCCGTGCGCGACCAGGACTTCGGCGGCCGCGCGCCGGTCGTTCCAGGCGGCCTGATGCAGGGCGGTGGTCCCGTCGTCAGCGGTGGCATTCGGATCCGCGCCGAGGCTGAGCAGACACCGTACGGCGGCGACGTTGCCCAGGGACGCGGCCGCGTGCAGCGTACCGGGATCGGCCAGGGCGTCGGGGGCATGCTGCAGCGCCGCGCGCGCGGCGGCCTCGTCGCCGCTCATGCAGGCGGCCCGGAAACGGTCCTCCGGGCTCAACTCGACCGCCTCGGCACCGGCGCGCACCAGCATCTCGGCGATCTCGCCGAATCCGTTCAGCAGTGCGTTTTCGTGGTGACTGCGCCCATCGTAGTAGTTGGCGCCGCGCGGATCGGCGCCATGCCGGAGCAGCAGCGCGGCCCGCTCGGTGAATCCCTTGACCACCGCGTGGCCGAGCATGAAGTCGAGTGTCCCTATCGGGTTGTCGGTCTTCCAGTTGACCCGGTCCGCGGCGCTGAGGCCTCGGTCGAGCAGAAGCTTCAGCCAGCGGTTGTCGGGCCGAAAGATCGTATTGTAGAGCCCCTGCGCATCGTTGGGATCCGCGCCGGCGTCGAGCAGTAGTGTCGCCAGCTCCCAGGCATGGGCGTGCGGCGGCTGGCTGACAATGCCGCCCTCACCTTCGCCCATCGCACCGGTGAGGGCGGTGAAGCGGTAGGTGCCATCCCACATGAAGTGCGCGTTCGGGTCGGCCCCGTGCTCCAGCAGCAGCCGCGCGGTGGCGACGGCATCGGCATCGGGAAGCTGCTCGGTGACCCGCGAGTAGCAGAGGTAGAGCAACGGTTGCCATTTGCGCGGCCCGCCGGCCGCAGACGCCCGGCGCGGATCCTCGCCCAGGAGCCGCCGCAGCGCCTCGACGCTCGCGGTGGCGGCGGCCGTATGGGCGTCGGCCGCCGCCAGCGCCGGCCGCGCCGTTAACATCTGCCGCGCCCGGTCGACGCGCTCCGTCGAGTCGTTGCCGTAGGTCAGGCAGGCGAGGTCAAGAAACTGCTCCACCTCGCCGTTGCGTTGCTTCAACATTTGGATTCCTCTTATACCATGCGTCCCTCACGCCGGTACGGCGGCGTCGAACGCCTCGGCCAGGGCGGCCACGGTGGGGTAGCGGGCAGCGGGATCGGGCGCGCACGCCACCTCCGTCATCGTCCGCACCGAGTCTTCCAAGAAGATCGCCGCGGTTCGGCCCAGGGTGAACACCGTCGTCCGCTCGTCGATAAGCCGCCCGCGCTCGAACTCCTCGGGTGCCATGAAGCGGGTGGAACCGGGCATCCGGCCTACGGTATTGCGATAGGGCCCGGAGCGATAGTGGTCGAGGTCGCATACCCGCAAGGTTCCGGCGTCGAAGTCGTAGATCAGGCAGCCGTCGTAGAAGTCGCCCGCCACCCACCCTCGGCCGGCGAGCGCCCGGTGCAGATCGATGATCGACCGAACCGCGGCGATGCGTCCGGCCCGCGGCAGCGATCGGAACCTTCGAGCGGCACTGTCCGGGGCGCCCCGCCGGTGGCCGGGAACGTACAGGTTCTCGCCGTCCACCCACCGGTACACCAACATGCGGCCCCAGGTGGACTCGATCGAGGTAACGAACTGCGTCAGGGCGGGATGCGAAACGCTGCGGGCCAGCCGCTCGGCGTTCTCAAGCCGTGCGATGCGTCTGCCATGGGCGCCCGCGTGCCGTTCCGGGCCCGCGGGGTCCCCCGCCGTCTTCACGAAGTACCGGGCCGCGGCGGCTGCCACGCCGAAGGAGATGTTTCCGGAATCCTGTTGGTCGATGTGCGCGAATATCCGGCCGACCGAGCTCAGGAACTCGGCAGGAGCGAGTTCGGTCGCCGGAGTGTGCCACGTGGCCAGCTCAGATGAACCGATCAGCGGCCTCGGCGCCGGGGGCGAAGATCGCGACCATCTCCGGTCGCAGGGGGTAGCGCAGCGGTTCGCCCGCGAAGTGGCGGCGCGCCTCGTGGCACTGGCCGAGGAACACGCCCAGGTGCGCGCCATAGGTGCCGCCGGCGCGATGCGGCGTGTGGATCACGTTGGGCAGCGTCCGCATGGGGTCGCCCGCCGGGGGCGGCTCCGGGCTGTACACGTCGATGCCGGCACGCAGCTCGCCGGCGGTGAGCCGTTCCAGCAGCGGCGGCTGCTCCACCACCGCCATGCGCGACACCAGCACGAACACCGCCTCCGGCGGCAAGGCGTGGATCACGTCACGATTGATGATCCCGATCGTCTCCGGGGTCGGCGGGATGGCGATGCAGAACACCTCGCTGCGCGCGGCCATGGCGACCAGGTCGTCGACCTTGCGGCCGCCCAACGCCGC
This sequence comes from Spirochaetia bacterium, assembly GCA_965203905.1. Lineage (GTDB taxonomy): Bacteria > Spirochaetota > Spirochaetia > SZUA-6 > Bin103 > Bin103. The sequence continues at coordinate 2,892,971 of CBDBDQ010000005.1, forward strand.
AATCCGGTCTTCCGGTATGTAGGGGTCGAACGCTTCCCAGTCGGTGTCGAACGGCGCCAGCATGCGCGCCAGCTGGCGGTGGATCTCGCCGAACCCGGCCAGCCCTACCCGCCTGCCGTGCAGCCGGTCGGGTACGTCGGCCCACTCCGGGTGGTCGACCCAACGCACCCAGCCGTTGGCGCCCACCGTCTCATGCTCCTGGGGGAGGCTGCGCAGCGCGGCCAGCACCAGCGCCAACTCGTACTCCGCCACCCACGGCGACATGACGGGCGCGGTCTCGCTGATGGCGATGCCCTGCGCAACCGCCGCTTCCACGTCGATGAACTTGGCCTGCGTGTAGTGGCAGGTGGAACCGATGTAGCGCAACCGGCTGGCCCGGGCGAGCCGTTCGGCGGACAGGTAACCGATGCCTTGCGGGCCCCAGCCGCGCAGCACCATGCCGTCGGCATCGGCGAGCGCGGCATCCACCTGCGACGCACGTTCCTCTTGCGTCTGCTCAGGCTGCAGGCGAACCTCTACCCGCTCGGCGAACGAGTCGAGCACCTCCGCCGCCCGCTTGCTCCAGTGCTGTTCGATTTCCGGCCTCCGTAACCGGGACCCATGCACCACGACAATCCTGGGACGTGCCATCCTTTACCTCCTTATGCGGCGAGAGCAGGTCTCATGGGTAACGCCTGTCGCTTGCGCTTACCCAAAATGGCGGCCACCGTGCCTAGCAGCCCGTGGCGCAACACCGGCTGCATTCGAGCGGCGATCCATCCCGGCTGGCTGCGTTGCTCCTCGCTCACATATGCCCTGATATGCTCGTTCGTCGCGCCTTGCCAGCCGGGCGCCTCGCCGCTCTCGGTGCGACGCCGGGTTCCACCACGGGCTGCTTGCCCCATGCGCCGTTTCCATGGTCTTCCGTGGCACGGAGTGACCGTGGTGACTCCTGCGCGGCTCTGTCTCATTTCTCGTAGTGATAGCGGCAGGAGATGATGGTGACGTTGGCGTCGTCGACGGCATAGACCAGGCGGTTGGTGTCGTCGATTCGCCTGGACCAGAATCCGCTCAGATTCTCCTTCAACGCTTCCGGCTTGCCTACCCCTGCGAACGGCGAACGAAGGGCGTCGGAGATCAGCCGGTTTATTCGCCGCAGCGTCCTCCGATCCTGTGTCTGCCATTGCACGTAGTCGTCCCAGGCCGCGTGAGTCCAGGCCAACCTGCGCTTCACGGCTGCTCGGCGAGAGTATCTCGCTCGACCACCATGCCGGCGCGGAACTGCTCGATCGATTCGGAGAGGTGCGCGGCGTTGGCGGGAGACTTCAGCAGATAAACCGTCTCGATCAGGCTGTTGTAGTAGTCGAGCGACATTACCACGGCGTCCTCGGCATCTCGACGCGTGATGATCGCGACGTCGGCATCTCCCGTCACTCCATCGAGGAGTGACTTCAGCCCGTTCCGGGCATCGGTGAACGACACGGTTCGCATGCAGGAATCCTATCACATGGGGAGAGACCTGTACCACTAACCGGACAGCTCGCACAGCTCACTCCTGCAGGAGGGGTGCCGCTGCTCGCCCCCCAACTGCGCTCTTCGAACGGGTCACTGGATGGGGGGCCGGCGGTCGGACCAGGGGCGGGCCGCCTCGAGCTGCGCGGAGAGCCGGAACAGGAGATCCTCGCGGCCGTAGGCGGCGATGAGCTGTACCCCGACCGGAAGCCCTTCCTCGCTCCAGTGCAGCGGCAGGGTGATGGCGGGCTGCCCCGACACGTTGTAATGCCCGGTGAAGGCGGCCAGGCCCAGCGGCTTCTCACCGCCATCCCCGCGGGGCAGGTTCAGCGCCCGCAGGCGACCGGGTTCGACCGCGCCCTCCTTGAAACGGAACGGCAGCGTCGCCAGCGTCGGCGTAACGAGGATGTCGAAACCGTCCGCCCACCACTGCGCCAGGCGGCGCGCGTAGCGGTGCTGTGCAGCCATGGCCTGCATCAGTTGCACGCCGCTCACCTGGCGCGCCGCATCCGCCGCGCTCCAGGTGTTCGGTTCCACGTCCCCGGCGCCCAGCTCGCGGCCGAGCAACGCGCCGATGCGGTCGAGTTCGCTGGCTACGTGCGCGTACTTGATCGGGTACATCGCTTCGATCATCGGGCGATCTTCCAGAATGTCGAGACAGGCTGGCCTGTCGTCCTCCGCCTCGTGTCCGAGATCCGCCAGCAGGCTGACGGTGGACTCGACCGCGGCGGCGCAGGCGGGGTCCCACCCCCGTTCGTCCGCGCGCAGGGTGCGGAAGCCGATGCGCAGGCGGCCGGGATCGGCCCCCACCTCGTCGCGCCACGGACGCAGCGGCGGCGGCGCCATGCAGGGGTCGCCGGGCGCGGGACCGGCGCACGCGTCCAGCACCGCCGCCGAGTCGCGCACCGAGCGGGTGAGGACGTGCTCGCAGGTCTTCTGGCCGAAGCGCTCGCCGAAGTCCGGTCCGAGGGTGATACGCCCGCGGGACGGCTTGAGGCCGACCACGCCGCAACAGCTCGCCGGAATCCGGATCGACCCGCCCGAGTCACTGCCGTGCGCCGCCGGCACGAACCCGGCGGCCACGGCCGCGGCCGCACCGCCGCTGGAGCCGCCGGCCGTGCGCTGCAGGTCCCAGGGGTTGAGGGTGGCCCCGTATGCCACGGAGTCGGTGATCGGGCTGAGGGCCATCTCGGAGAGGTTGCTCTTGCCGAGGATGGCGAACCCGGCGCGCTTGTAGCGTGCCCCGAGGTAGCTGTCGTGGTCGGAGCGGTAGCCGGCCTCCTTCAGGACCCGCATGCCCGCATGGAAGGGCTCGCCCTCGATCTGGCAGAGAACGTCCTTGAGCAGGAACGGCACGCCGCGGAAGGGCCCGTCGGGAAGCCCGGCGCGGGCCTCTTCGCGCACGCGATCGAAGCGGCGCAGGATCACGGCGTTGAGCTGCGCGTCAAGCCGCTCGATGCGGGCGATGGCGGCATCGACCAGCTCCAAGGCCGCAACCTGCCCACTGCGCACCAGCTCCGCTTGTGCCGTCGCGTCCAGGCGAGTCACGTTGTCCATGGATCGCACTATATCGAAGCGCGTCGGACCGCGTTGGCACGCACGCTTGACCTCAGGTCACTGGACAGGCGGCCGCCGGTCGGCCCAGGGGAGGGCCGCCTCGAGCTGCGCGGCGAGCCGGAACAGCAGATCCTCGCGGCCGTAGGCGGCGATGAACTGTACCCCGACCGGGAGCCCCTCCTCGGTCCAGTGCAGCGGCAGGGAGATGGCGGGCTGCCCCGACACGTTGTACTGCCAGGTGAGGGTGGCCAAGCCCGGCGCCTTGTCCGCACCGCATTTTCCGGGCAGGTCCAGCGCGCGCAGGCGACCGGGTTCGACTCCGCCCTCCCTGAACCGGAACGGCAGCGTCGCTAGCGTCGGCGTCACCAGGACCTCGGACCCGTCCTCCCACCACTGGGTCAGGCGGCGCCCAACTTGGTGCTGCTCGGCCATGGCTTGCAGCAGTTGCACGCCGCTCACCCCGCGGCCCGCCTCCGCCGCGTTCCAGGTATTCGGCTCCACGTCCCGGGCACCGAGCTCGCGGCCCAGTAGCGCGCCGATGTGCTCGAGCTCGCTGGCCACCTGGGCGTCATTGATCAGGTGCATCGCCTCGATGATCGGATGATCGACGAGAATGTCGAGGCAGGCGGGGCTGTCGTCCTCCACCTCGTGCCCGAGATCCGCCAGCAGTGTGACGGCAGCTTCGACGGCGGCGGCACAGTCGGGGTCCCACCACCGTTCGTCCGCCCGCAGGGTGCGGAAGCCGATGCGCAGGCGGCCGGGATCGGCCCCCACCTCGTCGCGCCACGGGCGCAGCGGCGGCGGCGCCGTGTAGGGGTCGCCGGGCGCGGGCCCGGCGCACGCGTCCAGCACCGCCGCCGAGTCGCGCACCGAGCGGGTGAGGACGTGCTCGCACGTCTTCAGCCCGAAGCGTTCGCCGAAGTCCGGCCCGAGCGTGGTGCGCCCGCGCGAAGGCTTGAGGCCTACCACGCCGCAGCAGCTCGCGGGAATCCGGATCGACCCGCCCGAGTCGCTGCCATGCGCCACCGGCACGAACCCTGCGGCCACGGCCGCGCCTGCACCGCCGCTGGAGCCGCCGGTCGTACGTTGCAGGTCCCAGGGGTTGCGGGTCGGCCCGTAGGCGACGGAGTCGGTGATCGGGCTCAGGGCAAGTTCGGGCAGGTTGCTCTTACCGAGGATGGCGAACCCGGCGCGCTTGTAGCGTGCCCCGAGATAGCTGTCGTGGTCGGAGTGGTAGCCGGCCTCCTTCAGCGCTCGCATGCCCGCATGGAAGGGCTCGCCTTCGATCTGGCAGAGGACGTCCTTGAGCAGGAACGGCACGCCGCGGAAGGGCCCGTCGGGAAGCCCGGCGCGGGCCTCTTCGCGCACGCGATCGAAGCGGCGCAGGATAACGGCGTTGAGCTGCGCGTCGAGCCGCTCGATGCGGGCGATCGCGGCATCGACCAGTTCGACGGCAGCAACCTCTCCGTTCCGCACCATTTCCGCCTGTGCAGTCGCGTCCAACCAGAGCAGGTCGTCCATGATGGCACTATACCCGGAGGCCCATGGCTGGTCGCACATCAGTGCCCGCGCGAAAGCGATACCGATATCGGCGAGTTGTATGGAGTATGGCGAAAGTCAGGGACGCCATCCGGCTGGTCCGCACCAAGGGGAGCCACCGCCAGTATCAACATGCGGAAAAATCGGGCACGATTACGATAGCCGGGAAGATGAGCAAGGATCTGGCGCCGGGGACGTGGATCCACATTCTGAAGCAGGCACGGCTGACCAAAGGAGACCGACGATGAGATACGCGGTGGTGATCGAGAGGACAGACAACGGCTACTCGGCCTACGCTCCGGATCTGCCTGGATGTATCGCCGCCGGTGACTCGCGGGCGGAAACCGAGCGTTTGATCCGCGAAGCGATTGCGATGCACGTCCAGTCGCTCAAGGAACAGGGACACCCGGTCCCCGATCCCTCCACTTCTACCGCGTCAGTTCAAGTGTGACGAATACGTAGGGCCTGGCACTCGACGTTTGAGTCGTCCTGCGGCGACCAGGCGCTGAGGTCGGTCGGCCACCGCCTTCGCCGGCGTGCGCTCGGCCACCCGGGAACGAGCTTGAAGACTCCGCCCCTGTCGGGTACAAGATCAGATGCCCGTCATCGGGCCGCGCGTCATGCAATGGGGTATGAGGTCGTCACCCACCGGTAGTCCGACCCGAACTGGCCGCCCGCCGGCTCCGGGCAGGGCGCCGCCTCGTGGTTGCGAACGGCCACGGACCGGCGCCGCCGGCCGCGCGCACTGATGCTGCAGTTTCTCGGCCGGCGGATCCTGCTGGCGATTCCCACTTTACTCATCATCTCCATCGTTTCCTTCCTCATCATCCAGCTTCCTCCCGGTGACTTCGTCACCGTCACCGTGGCCCAGGCCAGAGAGTCGGGCAGCTTTCTCGACGAAGAGGAAGTAGCCGCCATGCGCAAGCGCTACGGCATCGATCAGCCGGTGTACGTGCAGTATCTCAAGTGGTTGCGCAACCTGGTGCAGGGCAACCTCGGGGTGTCGTTCATGTGGACCAAGCCGATCGGGAGGCTGGTCGTCGAGCGGCTTCCCTGGACCCTGCTGCTCTCCTCGGTGGCGTTGGTGTTCGTCTACCTGGTCGCGATCCCGGTCGGCGTGCTGGCGGCCACCCACCAGTACTCGGTGAGCGACTTCGTGGCCACGTTCGTGGGCTTCGTGGGCCTGGCGATTCCCAACTTCCTGTTCGCGCTGGTGTTTCTCTGGTTGGCCTTTCTGGCAACCGGCAAGGCGGTGGTGGGGCTGTTCTCGCCGGAGTATGTCTCGGCGGCGTGGAGCTTCGCCAAGTTCGTCGACCTGCTGAAGCACCTGATCATTCCGGTGGTCGTCATCGGCACCGCCGGCACCGCGGGCCTCATCAGGGTTATGCGTGCGAACCTGTTGGATGAATTGAAAAAACAGTACGTGATCGTGGCCCGCGCCAAGGGCCTGGCCGAACGCAGGCTGCTGTTCCGCTACCCGGTGCGGATCGCGGTCAACCCGATCCTGAGCACGATCGGCTGGACCCTGCCGGGGCTGGTGAACGGCGAGTTGCTTACCGCCCTGGTGCTGGGGCTGCCGACCCTCGCTCCCATCTTCCTGCAGTCGCTGCTGACCCAGGACATGTACCTGGCTGGGAGCATCGTCTTCATTCTGAGCACGCTGACGGTGATCGGCACCATCATCTCGGACCTGCTGCTGGCGTGGAGCGATCCCCGCATCCGGGAGGCCGCGCTATGAAGCGCACGTCGAAGCGGCCCTCCGAGGAGCGGCTCTACGTCGCGTCCCAGTGGCAACTGTTCCGCTGGAAGCTGGCCCGACACCGGGTGGCGATGGTCTCGATGGTGGTGCTGGGGATCTTCTACCTGGCGGCGCTGTGCGCCGAGTTCGTGGCGCCCTACGATCCCAACGAGTTCGACAAGGACCTGGTGCTGGCTCCGATCCTGCGCCCGCGCTTCATCGACGACAGCGGCAAGCTGCACCTGCGGCCGTTCGTGTACCGGCTGGAGAAGTCGGTGAACGAACACTGGCAGATCATCTACCGTGAGGATCGCTCGGTGCGGTATCCGATTCGGCTCTTCGTGCACGGCGACCGCTACAAGCTGTGGGGACTGATCCCCGGCGATCTGCACCTGTTCGGTACCGACGAGGGGGTGTTCTCGCCCCTGGGCCGGGACCGGGGAGGGCGCGACCTGTTCTCGCGCATCGTGTTCAGCAGCCGCGTCTCGCTCACCATCGGGCTGCTGGGCGTGGCCCTGAGCCTGCTCATCGGGATCATCCTGGGTGGGATATCCGGCTACTACGGCGGCCGGCTCGACCTTCTCATTCAGCGTCTCATCGAGGCGCTGCAATCGATTCCGACGATCCCGCTGTGGATGGGCCTGCGCGCGGCGCTGCCGTATCACTGGTCGATCACCGCCACCTACTTCGCCATCGTGGTGATCCTGTCGCTGGTGGGTTGGACCGGCATGGCGCGGGTGGTGCGCGGCAAGTTCCTGGCGTTGCGCAGCGAGGACTTCGTGGTTGCCGCGCGCATTGCCGGGGCCAGGGACGGCGCGGTGATCTTCGGCCACCTGCTGCCGTCGTTCATCAGCCACATCATCGCATCGGTCACGCTGGCGGTGCCGGGGATGATCCTGGCCGAGACCGCGTTGAGCTTCATCGGGCTGGGGATGCAGGCGCCGGCGATGAGTTGGGGAGTGCTGCTGCAGGAGGCGCAGAGCATCGAGACCCTGGCCAAGGCGCCCTGGATATTGACGCCGGCGATCTTCGTGGTGGTGAGCATCCTGGGCTTCAACTTCCTGGGCGACGGCCTGCGCGATGCGGCCGATCCGTACGGGAACCTGTAGCGGCAGCGTGCCGGGCGTGCCGAAAGCGGACGTTCGCAACTGGTGGGCGGACGGCGGGCACGGCGGGCAAAACGGCGGGCGCACGCATTTGACAGGTGGGTTGGGCCGGGATAGGTTGGGCAAGTTTCGTTCCGGACCGTGGGCCGAAAGAAACACTCGCAGGCTGGCAGCTACCGGGTCCGTGGTTCGTTGCACACGAGGAGGTGTTTGCATGAAACGTGGTATCGCAATTGTGGCAGCGCTCCTGGCAGTTGGCGGGCTGGCGTTTGCCGCCGCGGCCGGGGAGAGCGCCGCGAGCGCTCCGATGGAGGAGGCTCCGACCGGGCTCTATCCGGAGCACTGGCAGTTTGCCGATCTGGAGGCTATGGCGCTCGTAACCGGCAACATGATCACGGAGTTCCACGAGGCTCCAATGCTTGCCGAGATGGTTGCCGCGGGCGAGTTGCCGCCGGTGGACGAGCGCGTTCCCGCCCAGCCCCTGGTGATCGTGCGCAACGAGATCGGATCCTACGGCGGAACCCTGAGAACCGCACACGAGGGCACGGTAACCGGCGTCGTGCTGACGATCGGGAAGTTCATGGAAGAGTTCGCGCTGTCGTGGAACCCGGAGCTGACCGAGACCGGCCCGAACATCCTGCGTGGCGTGGACGTGTCCGCCGATGCTACCGAGTTCACCTTCCACCTGCGTGAGGGCATGAAGTGGAGTGACGGCGAGCCGTATACCGCCGACGACTACCTCTTCATGTACGAAGCGGATGCCAGCAACGCGGAACTGCGTCCGAACGGCCTGGGACAGCTCAAGATCGGCGGCGAGATGGGCGTGCCCACCAAGATCGACGACTACACGGTCAAGTGGACGTTCCCGTCGGCGTTCGGCTACTGGCCGATGATCCTGGCCCAGACCTGGCAGATCGTCGCGCTGCCGGAGCACTACCTGAGCCAGTTCCATCCCGACTATGCCGCCAAGGCCGACCTCGACAGTCGGATCAAGGAAGAGGGCTACGAGGACTGGGTGACCCTGTGGAGCTCGAAGAAGACGTGGGTGATCAACGAGAACCCCGACATGCCGAGCATCCGGAGCTGGCTGGTGCTCACCGACGGCATGGCGCCGGTCAACCGGATGGTACGCAATCCCTACTACTGGAAGATCGACCTTGCGGGCAATCAGCTCCCCTACATCGACGAGATCGAGAGCGTGCTGGTGGAACGCGAGGCGATGAAGCTCAAGGTGATTGCCGGGGAGATCGACTACATCACCGGCGAGCTGCTCGACCTCTGGTCCGCGGAGACCTACGCGCTGCTCAAGGAGTACGAGGAGCAGGGCAACTTCACGGTACGCACCTCGCGCGGCGCGGTGATCAACATCGGGTCGATCAATCTCAACCTGACCCATGCCGACCCCTTCTACCGCGAGCTGTTCAACCAGAAGGACTTCCGGGTAGCGCTTTCGGTCGGTGTCGATCGCGACGAGATCAACGAGGTCGTGTTCCGCGGCTCGGCGATTCCGGCGCAGGTCGGCCCCACCTACAAGGACGACGGATGGTCCGACACGTACATGGTGTATACCGAGTACGACCCGGATGAGGCGAACCGGCGGCTGGACGGCCTGGGCCTGCAGTGGAACGGCGACCGGTCCGCCAGGCTGCGCCCCGACGGCCAGCCGATCAAGCTGGTGGCGCTGGTGGAGAGCTGGCGCATCGGCGCGGTGGAGATGACCGAGATGTACGCCCAGACCTGGAAGGATCTCGGGCTCGAGGTTGCGGTGAAGCCGATGGTGCCGGGAGGCCAGAACCCCGAGCGGGACGAGGGCAGGTACGAGATGATCGTCGGCAAGTCGTACGGCGGCAGCGCCACGGCTCCGATCATAGATGACGACGAGCTGGTGCCGTACGCCGGCGGCTACTGGGCGGTCAGCAACGAGTGGGCCGCCTGGGTGATCTCCGGCGGTGAGGAAGGCGAGGCGCCCCCTGCGGAACTGCAGGCGGACGTCACGCGGCTGTGGGAAATCGTCAACGAGTTCCAGCCGGAACCGGACGCCGCCGTGCGCGAGGGGATGCTGCAGGAGGTGTACGACATCAACCTGAACCACCTGTGGACGATCGGCGGCATGAACCAGAACCCGGACCTGACCTTCAACCCCTACAACAACAACCTCAGGAACGTGGTCGGCAAGACCTACGCCTGGCAGGCGCACGTGCCCGCGGGGTGGTTCTACGCCCAGTAGGCGTGTAGACAGTCCGTTTTTTTGAAGACCCGGCGCGCCCCCGCCGGGTCTTTTTCGTACCGGCAACTCATGGAAGAATCCAGGCTGACATGATCATCAAGAGCAACCCCGGCCACGTCGACACCGAGCGCGTCGTGCTGTTCCCGTTCGACGACCATGGCCTGCCGTTCCGCCAGGGGCTGCGGCTCCACCTGGTGAGCTTCAAGACGCCGGTGGACCGCACCCGCATCGTGGTCCCGCTCGGACCGCCCGGCGCGCCCGACAGCAAGCGCGTCATCTACTACGGCACCGTCCTGCGCGTCGGCGACGAGCTGTGGATGTGGTACCTCGGCCAGGGCGACGACGACCACTGGCATCAGCGGGTGTGCCTGGCGAAGAGCCGCGACGGGTACAACTGGGAGAAGCCGACCCTGGGCCTGGTGGAGTACCAGGGCTCCACGCAGAACAACCTGGTGGACATGCTCGGCGGCGCGCACTCGATTGTCGCCTGCGTGGTGTACCACGACCCGGACGACCCCGATCCGGAGCGGCGCTTCAAGGCGGTGATCGAGACCAAGGATCGCCCGCAACTGTTCGGGGTGCTGTTCTCTCCTGACGGTTTGCGCTGGCGCGAATTCGACGTCGGACCGGAGACCCCGCAGTGCGAGCCTGCCGGCGGCACCAGGTTCAACGGCTGCTACTACCTGAGCGCCCACGGCGGCCGCCACTTCGGCGCGCCGCGGCAGTTGGTTACGTATGTCTCATATGACTTCGAGCACTGGATCGAAGCCTCCTGCCTGGGGTTGCGCCGCGACGACATTCCGCCGCGGCCGTACCGGGAGATGTTCGCGGGCGGCGAGCAGGTGCACATAGGGGCGGCGCTGTGGAACCGCGGCAACGTGATCGTCGGCCTGTACGGCCAGTGGCACGGCCCCGCCAACAACGACCGCCGCCACGTCGAGATGGACCTGGGACTGGTGGTGAGCAATGACGGGCTGCACTACACCGAGCCGATCCCCGACTTCCCGATGGTGGCGGCCGCCGAGGACGGCATGAACCACCTGCCGCACCCATGGAACTTCAAGCACGCCGCCCTGGCCCAGGGGCAGGGCTTCGAGAACATCGGCGACGAGACCCTGTTCTGGTACGCGCCTTGGCCGGAGCAGTTGAGCGACGGCGTGCGCGTGGCCACCTGGCAGCGCGACCGCCTGGGCTACCTGCAGCCGTTCGATCAGCGCAAGTTGCAGGTGGCCAACGGCTGCCACGTGATCTCCGCGCCCATCGACCTGGGTGACAAGCCGACGCGGGTGTTCCTGAACGTGGACGGCCTCTCCGAGTACGCGCAGGTCACCGTCGAGGTCCTGGACGAGCAGTTCCGGCCGCTCGACGGATACTCGCACCGCGAGTGCCTGCCGCTCGAATCGGGCCTCAAGCAGCCGGTAGCCTGGACCAACCGCGAATTCGTGGAAGCGGCGGGTGGCTCGATCCGGATCCGGCTCAACTACACGGGAATCCGCCCCGAGGACCCCCGCCTCTACGCCATCTACGTGGAACCCGGCGCGTAGCCCGAACCGTCGATACCGGCGTGGGCGTCGGCGGCCGCGCCGGCCGCGGCGCCGGCCCGCCCCATACGGCGCAGGCCGTTCGACGAGCAGACGCGGCAACTCCGACACACGCGCGAACGGGTCGTTGGTTGGGGTCGCGCTTGACACGGATTTGGGCCGGCCTCTACACTCGTTCGCGAATGGGCACTGACACCATCCAGCCCGACTACCGACTAATAGCCGCGCAGCAGCCGACCTCGCGGCGCCGGTGCTGAGCGCGGCACCATCGATCGGTGTGGCGCACTGCCGCCACGCATCCGCACGTCTAACGGCCGACAGCGTCGGCCGCAAATTCCACCGGTCCACAGCAGCGTGCGTAGCGACACTCGCCGGTACCTCTATACAGACAACTGACACATCTGTGCCCGACCACAGTTGTCGACGACAGATGCTCGCGAGCCGCGCCACCGGCTGGTCCGATGGCCGAGCCAGCGTCCTTCAAGCTCCCCAAAATAGCTCAAGAAAGGAGGTGCAAATGATTCTCAAAGAGCCGGAGGCGCGCGCGACGTGAGCCCGGGTGAACTACGGGCCTGGTTCCCACTCACCCGGTGAGTCACACGCCGCGCGCTTCTGACAACTTGACTCAGACTGGCAGCCTGCGTTGCAGGCGTGAGAGTAGCCAGGGAGCGGCAGTCCGCTCCGCAATATTCTCAAAAAGACAAATTCAAGGAGAATACCATGGCCTATATCGTAAGCATTACAAGGGCCTTCGCGGTTGCGTTGGTCCTTGTCCTGACCGCAACCGGCCTGTGGGCCGCTGGCGCAGAAGAGGCACCGGCAGCCGCCGCCGAGAAGGAAATGGTGCTCGACCCGACCACCGGCGAGATGGTGGAGGCCCCACGCTATGGCGGGTCGATAACCGTTCTCAGTCATGATTGGGCTCCTGCGACTATGGACCCGTATTTTTCGGCCCCTCAGGCCCTTCAGTATCTCACACAGGTTTTGGAGAAGCTAGCCATTGGCGACTGGGGAATAGATAGGGACGTATATGACTGGTCTGGCCCCCCGGTTTTTCCTATGAGTGCCATGCGAGGGGCGTTGGCGGAAAGCTGGGAGATCTCCTCGGACAACCTCACCTTTACCTTCAACATCCGCCAGGGCGTTCACTTCCACGATAAGGCACCGGTGAACGGACGCGAGATGACTGCCAAGGATGTAGAATATAGCTTTCACCGCATGTTGGGAAATAAACTGACAGGGACCGAGTTCAGTGACACCGAACCTTCCCCCCACATCGGTACTTGGAAAACTAGAGAGGTCGAATCGGTAACGGCAACGGACCAATGGACGGTTGTTTTGAAGCTGAAACAGCCAGACCCCATGGCCCTGCGGGATAGCATCGACACGAGTGTGTTTTATGTGATTCCAAGGGAGGTAATCGACACATACGGTGACATGAAGGATTGGAGGAACGCGGTCGGCACCGGACCCTTTGAGATGACTGAGTATGTCGAGGGCAGCTCTATAACCTATACCAAGCATCCCAACTACTGGAGCTTCGACGAGAAATTTCCGCAGAACCGCCTGCCCTATGTTGACGAGATGAGGTTCTTGTTCATGACGGAGCCAGCAACACGAATTGCGGCGCTGCGCACGGCTAAGGTCGATCTCCAGGGCAGTCTCACGTACGCGCTCAAAAACAAGGACGACATGGAGAGGCTGCAACGGACCAACCCTGAAATCGTGATAACCGAGCATCCTAACCGGTCGGACTATGGTATCGGCATGAACACGCAGAAGGCGCCATTTGATGACATCCGGGTACGCAAGGCAATGCAGATGGCACTGGACCGTGAGACACTTCACAATACCTACTTCAAAGGGTGGGGAAGCTGGACACCTCATTCATTGCTAGCCAACGATATGCCAGTGGTTGGCACCGCATTTGAAGAGTGGCCCGAAGAGCTCAAGAAAATCTATGACTACGACCCGGCTGAGGCCGAGAGGCTCCTTGATGAGGCGGGGTATCCGCGCGCGGCCGACGGCATCAGGTTCAAGCTCACAATGGGACATTGGGACGGGGGCGATCTGGACTATGCACAATTGGTAGCCGTTACCTACTATCGTGACATTGGCGTTGAAATAGAGGTTGAGCCAGTGCCAGGTGCGGAGTGGGCCAGTTACATTAACGCCGCACAGTGGGACATGTTTGGTGGTATGACAATGGCGGCGAAATATGGTAATCCCTTGGGTTTCTTGAGTCAGCTCGGGACTGGCGCTTCTGCCAACCGCTGCAATTGCGCCGATCCCGCTTATGACGCCATTTTAGAAGCCGCCGCAGGTGCCGCCACGGAAGAGGAGTTTTTGCTGCAGGTGAGAGAGCTGATTGAGCACATGAAAGAGCAGGTCTGGTTCGTATCGGGTCCGCAAATTCCATTAATAGGCGTGCACCAACCGTGGGTCAAGGGTCTCAACAACGAATTTTGGCTGGGATCCAACAAGACAAATGCCATCGTCCCCCGCCTCTGGGTCGACCAGGAGTTGAAGGCAGCGATGGGTTTTTAGGCGTTTCACCCGTTGTGGCTGACCTTGAGGAAAGAGGGAGCTGGGAGGCTCAGGCTTCCCCAGCTCCCTAACCTTTTCCCGGATGATATGGCTGGAGTAATGAGGTCTATCACATGAGAGCCTATATCATCAGGAGGTTATTGCTCATAATCCCCACCTTGTGGATATTGAGCATCCTGGTCTTTCTCTCGGTCCGCTTCATCCCCGGCGATGCAATAGACGTGTGGGTGGCTAGGATGGCGACCTATGGCGAGGCCATCCAGGACTTTGAGCGTGAAGATTTTGAGCGCTTTCTGGGATTGGACGTGCCTGTGCACGTGCAGTATGGACGCTGGATAGGAGTGCTGCCGAGCCCTGACTGGGTTACCGGTGAGTTCCACTTTAGAGGTCTCCTCCAGGGCACCCTTGGCGAATCAATAGGGGGCAGCGCCGCTTCGATAGAGGAAAGGCTAATAGGTAGATTGCCGGTTACCATTCAGCTTGGCGGCATGGCAATCGTAATCGGGCTACTGATAGCCCTGCCGGTCGGCATCTACTCGGCGATTCGCCAGGATACGGCCGCCGACTACGTAGGGCGTACCGCGGGGATCATCGGCATGTCAGTGCCTAACTTCTGGCTGGCAATTATGGTCATGATCTACCCGGTAATCTGGTGGGGCTGGTCGCCACCGCTGGAGTGGGTTGCTTTCACCGAAGACCCACTGGGAAGTCTCAAGGGGTTATTCATTCCCAGCCTGATTCTGGGGACGGGAATGTCTGCGGGCACGATGCGGTTGACGCGCACCACGATGCTGGAGGTGCTTAGGCAAGACTATATCAGGACCGCCTGGTCCAAGGGTCTCAATGAGAGGGTAGTTGTTGTGAGACACGCCGTCAAGAATGCCCTCATCCCGGTAGTTACTGTGATAGGCATGCAGTTGCCTCTGCTGGTAGGTGGCTCCGTTATCATAGAGAACATATTTAACCTGCCGGGGGTGGGTCGTCTCTTTCTGACCGCACTCACTGAGCGAGACTACCCGATGGTCTCCGGAGTCAACCTGTTTTTGGCGACCGTGATTGTAGGGACCAATCTGATCATCGACCTGGTTTATCCGTACTTGGACCCCAGGGTCCGATACAGCTAAAGGGGGGGATCGGGCATATGAGCGACGCCACAGGGATACCATTACCAGTAAACGAGCCAGAGAGACGTAGCAGGTTGGCTGATTTCTTTATCAGGCTGGTCAGGGAGAAACCGGTGGGTACTGCCAGCGGGATTGTCATATTGATATTGATTTTTGTCGCAATCTTTGGCGGTGTTCTGACTCCTTATCCATATGATGAAGCACACATTTCTGACATGATGAAGGGTCCATCAGCCCAGTATCTGCTGGGTACCGACCAGTTGGGGCGAGACTTATTGAGCCGCATAATCTACGGGGCTCGTATTTCGATACTTGTCGGTCTGACAGTGACCACTATCAGTGTTGCCACCAGTACCCTGATAGGCGGCACTTCAGGATTCATTGGTGGTAAATTGGACCTGGGTGTGCAAAGATTTGTCGATGCCTGGCTGGCTTTCCCGGGACTGCTCCTGCTGTTGACGATGATGTCCATAGTCGGGCGAGGTCTGCCGCAGATAATACTGGTCCTGGGGATATCAGGAGGCATTGGCGGCAGTCGAGTAATCAGAGGCGCCGTGATCGGCATCAAAGAGAATGTGTATTTTCAGGCGGCCGACGCCGTTGGCTCCTCGAGATTGCGAACATTCATGCGCCACGTGGTGCCGAATATCGTGCCTATCGTGATCATAATGTTCAGCGTGAGCATAGGCGGCGTAATCCTCGCTTTGGCTTCTCTGGGCTTCCTCGGATTTGGTCTGCCTCCCGGGACTCCTGATTGGGGGGGGCTGCTCAGCCGGGAGGGACGCCAGTATATGGAGGCAGCGCCGCGGCTGGCGTTCTGGCCCGGTCTGTGCCTGACTATCACCGTCTTCAGTCTCAACATGTTCGGCGACGCCGTGCGAGACCTGCTCGACCCGCGGCTGAAGGGCGGTGTGGGTCGTCTGGGCGCCGATAATCGCGCCGGTTCGGTACGCGCACGGGGAGCATGAAGGGTACTGCTCAGCGCATACGCTGGCGGCGTGCTACGCGACGTTGACCGCCCTGCCATTGGAGACGCGTATCGTGCCCGGAGAGGCGGGAAGCTGCAAATGGACTGCGCGCGCCAGGTGGCCGCGGACCAGATCCTTTCCTGCAACGTGTCTCATTTCGACCGCTTCCAGGTGCCCGGTATCACGATCAGGGAACAGTAATCGGGATTACGTCACCAGCGAGGGATCCCGCCGAGCAGCAGCTTCTGCTCCGGGGTGCCGTTCTCGCTCAGGGCGGTCATCTTCGGCCCGTCGAAGGTCTCGCGGGACTTCATCCACGCGTTCTGGTAGCACATCAGGCACACCCGCCGCTTCGTATCCGAGTTGTTGGCCGCCCCGCGGTGGTAGAGCCAGCCGCTGAACAGCACCGCCTGTCCCGGCTTGGCGAGCACCCAGAGCTCGTCCGGGAACTCCGCGGGGCTGTCCTTCGGCGGCTTGAAGATTGCCCGGTGGCTGCCCGGGACGATGACGATGGGCCCGTTGTCCCTGGTCAGCTCGTCCAGGTAGTAGCCGCAGTTGATCTGCCCCGGGATCGAGCCGAAGGGGGTGCCGTCGGGATCCTGGGGCCACGGTCCGTCGCGGTGCCAGTTCTGCTCGGGCGTGCCGGGCGGGGTGACGCGGCCGGAGGCGCTGTGGAGCTGCACCGCGTTGCCGAGGAGCGCCTTCATGCGGGTGAGGACCGGCGGGTTGTCGAGCAGGAAGGCGAAGCGGTCGTCCTCCTCCAACAACTCCCGGAACAGGCTGCCGGTCGGCCCCGGGTTGGGCTCCCCGTTCCAGCCCACGGTGTCGCGGGAGTCGGCGTCGTCCATGGCCGCGCGCAGGACCTCGACCTGCTCCGGGGTGATGGCGTCGTCGACGACGAGGTACCCCCACTTCTGGAAGAAGCGCACCTCCCGCTCCAACTCGGGCGTGAGGTCCGGATTCAGTCGCTCCGGAACGATCGAATGGTCGGGACGAGCCATGGCATGCTCCGTTTGGTGGTTTCCATCATTACGTCGAGCGTCCACCGCCAGAGTCAAGCCAGCGCTGGTCCTGGTGAGCGTCCCCTCCGCGACGCTCACGCGTCACTATCGGGTAGCAAAGCACTCCCTTCACGGCGAGTTCCACGACCTCTTGTGCGTGGCGCACGGTGATGTTCCACGAATCGCGGTCGAGGGCGGCCTTGATCTCGTCCAGGTACTCTTGAGCGGCCGCCAGTAGCTTGCGCCCTCGTTCGTCGTTGCTCAGGGCAGTTGCTCCCGGTTCACAGGGTGACGATCTCCCCCGGACGCAGGTCGGGCTTGAGGTCCCAGTACCAGGAGCCGTCGCCGAGCTCGATACGCCGCGAACCGAGTTCCGCGAGCCGCTTCCGCACGTGTGCCAGCTTCCTGGCGAGGACGTCGCGAGGATCGAACAGCACGATGCCGTGGTGGGCTATGTCGAGCAGCAGCCACGGAGTGTCGGCCAGGCTCGTTTCGCTGCGGAACACCGGCATCGGCTTGGTGGGCGCACCGCGGGTCCGCAACTTGGCCGTAAGGGGATCGTCGCGGAGGCCGATCTCCACTTCGACGAAGCTGCACAGGGCCTCGTGGCGGTCGCCGCGGTGAACTATGAACAAGTCGATGTCGCTGGTTGGGCGCGCCGCCTGGCGAGCGACCGACCCGTACAGGGCCATGGCTACCAGGCGCTCACCCAGTACGGCACGCAGATCGGTCAGGAGCCGGTCGGTGAGCGGTTTCACGTCGGCGTAGCCGCTCAGGACAGCCATGTCGAAACGATAGCACAAACCCGCAGCGCATGGATGCTTGTACGGCATCCCGGCCATTCCGCCCAGGACGATCCTACGCTATAGGGATAATGGGCCCAGCACCGCCCCTGCCTACAGCCGCCTTGCATCCTTCCTGACTTTGCATGACAATGTCATTCATTCGACGGGAGAGGGAGAATCGACCATGGCTTCAAATCAGCTCGTCCAGGCCCGCATCGACGGAGCCGTGAAAGAAGAGGCGGCCGCCGTACTGGCCGCAATGGGCATGACCGTGTCCGATGCCGTGCGGCTACTGCTGACCCGGATTGCGCAGGAAAAGGCCCTGCCATTCGCACCACTGATTCCAAACGCCGTCACCATTGAGGCGATGAAGGAAGCCCGCAAGGGCGGCCTCCCGCAGTTCGACAGCGTGCAAGGTCTTATGAACGATCTGCATGCGCAAGATTGAGCGCACCGGCCAGTTCAAGCGCGATTACAAGCGCGAGGCCAAGGGGCAGCACCGGACGTCACTCGACGCCGACCTGGTGCCCGTCCTGGTTGCGCTGGCCGATGACCAGCCGCTGGAGCCTGGCACCACGACCATGCGCTGAGCGGCGACTGGAAAGATCACCGCGATTGCCACGTAAAGCCCGACGCCGCAACACTGCGGCTTGTTCGCCTCGGATCACATTCGGAACTCGGGTTCTGACCCGTTTACCCCTCGTTTAGCCCCGTTTAGAGCGACCATGTTGGTGGCTTGTTTTCCCGCCAAGCTCGTGGTCACGAAGCCGGCGTCCCATCTCTGGTACGCGCGGGAGGTTCGAGTGGCGCGGGCCGCGGATCGCCGCGGTAGACCGTGCAGGATGCGGTGTGCCACAGTGCACTGCGATGAGCAAACGCATTGTGATCATTGGCCACACCGGTAAGGGAGACTACGGTCACAGTCTCGACCAGGCGTTCGTGGGCGTGGAGGGGGCGGAGATCGTCGCCCTGGCCGACCCCGACGCGGCGGGCCGGCGGCGGTTCGCCGAGCTGACCGGCGCCGCCGCCACCTACGCCGACTACCGCGAGATGCTGGCCGCCGAGAAGCCGGACATCGCGGTGATCGCCACCCACGAGATGAGCGGCCACCTGGAGATGGTGCTGGCGGCGGCCGCCGCGGGCGCCCACGTCTACGTCGAGAAGCCGCTGGCCACCACGCTCGGCGAGGTGGACCGGATGCTGGAAGCCTGTGACCGCGCCGGCGTGCTGCTGGTGATGGCGCACCCGTGGCGCGGCCGCCCGCAGATCCAGCAGCACGCGATCCCGATGATTCGCGGCGGCGAGATCGGCGAGCCGCGCTGGGTGCGGCTGTACGGACATCCCTCCGGCCGGCCTACCGCGTACGGGGTATTCAGCGGCGACGCCTGGATGATCGACCTCTATCCGCACCTGTTCGACTTCGCCTGCCAACTGTTCGGAGCGCCGCTCTGGTGCCAGTCGCTCATTACCACCGACGGCCGGCCGGCCACGCCGGACGACCTGGTCGAGGGGCCGTTCGGGATGGGCCCCACCGCCGGCAACGGCCTCGCCGCACAGTTTCAGTTCCCGGACTGCACCGTGGAGTTCGTCTCCTACTGGGCCAGCCGCACGGGCTGGCAGCACGGCGAGTCCCTGCCCTACGGCGCGGAGGTGCACGGCACCGCCGGCACGCTGTGCCTGCCCGGACCCACCATTGAGGGCCCCGACCTGTACCTGCACCCCTTCACCCACTCCCGCGGCCCCACCTGGGGCAACCCGCACCCCGCGCTCGCCGGCGCCCCGCAGTGGCAGGTGCTGGCGCACGAGGAGGTCCAGTCGCGCCAGAAGTGGGTGAATGCGCACCACCGCATGGCGCGCTCCCTGCTCGACCTGCTCGACGGCCGGCAGCCGGAGTACGAGCTGTGCATCGGCCAGGCCGCCCGCCTGCTGGTGGAGATGGCGACCGCGGTGCGGCTGGCGCACATCCGCGGCGCACGCGTCGCCTTCCCGGTCACCGAAGCCGGCAACCCGTTCGAGAACTGGAGCTGATCTGCCATGATGCGGCCATGAAGCTGATCTACGCGTTTCGTGGGCGCATCTTCTTTCCCTTTTACCACAAGAAGCCGTTTCCCGTGTTCCTGCCTCCACCGGAAGTGCGCACCCGGTGGTTGAGCAAGGTGCGCGACATCGGCTTCGAGGGGCTGGAGCTTGGCCTCGATGACCTGATCGACAGGAGCGACGCCGAAGTCGACGACCTGGGCCGGGAGCTGCGCGATGCCGGCCTGCCCTGTCTCGGCATCCGCGGCGGCGGCGGGCTGCACCATCCGCGGGTCGCGAGGCAGAACCGCGCCCGCCTGGAACGCGGCATCGACCTGGCGGCGCGGATCGGGGCCGGCGTCCTCAACACGCTGACCAACGCGCCGCTGGAGCCCGACCTGCCGGGCGCCGGCAGCGGCTGGGGAGGGCTGGTGTCGCAGAACTCCAGCCGGGGGGCGAGCGAGTCGGACTACCGCTGCAACGCCGAGGGGCTCGCCGCGGTCGCGGAGCGGGCCGCCGACCTGGGCGTAGCGATCAGCATCGAGCTGCACCAGAACACCATCTGCGACAACAGTTGGTCGCTGATCCACCTGCTGGAGCTGATCGACCGGCCCAACGTGGGCGCCAATCCCGACCTGGGCAACGTCTACTGGACCTACGAGACTCCGGAGGAGAGCTGCGAGGAAGCGATCCTGGCCCTCGCTCCGCATGCCAACTACTGGCACATGAAGAACCTGCTGCGGGTCCCGCTGCCCGGGATGCAGCGCGCGGTGTACCTGCGCCGCCCGATCCCGGACGGCGAGATCAACTACCGCTTCGCGGTGGCCGCCATGCTCGACGCGGGCTACGACGGCTGCTTCGGGGTGGAGGGCATGATCGCCGGCGACCAGCTTACCGACGACGCCCGCAGCTACCGCCGCATCAGGAGCCTGATCAAAGAGACTCAAGGCGTCCCGTAGCATCCGGCCCGGCCCGCGCAACCGCCGCCGGAAGTGGCCGAAGCTACCAGCCTATGCCCTGGTCCGAAAGTGGCGGCCACCGTGCACTGCCCCCATGCGCTGTTTTCATGGCCAGAGGCCGAAGAAGGGCAGCAATGATGATTGGCAGCACCCGCACGATCGGGATGCGCGGATCAACATTCTCAAGCGGATGCTGATCCATGTCTGGGCGTTCAACCTGAGCCTGATCATGCGCCGGTCGTTCGGCTACGGCACACCCCGTGGTCTCGCGAGCGCGCTCTCGCGCCTACTCGTTTGCGGTCGCCATCACCTCCAGCGCATCTGCCATCACCTGCGGAGGATGATTCAAATCCTCATATCGACCCGTTCGGCTCAGCCGTCTCTCACCGGCACCGCCCTCGCTGGCCGGTGCTTCGCCACGGGCTGCTAGTGCTGGTTGACTTCTTCCCGCAATCTGGGATACCGTCAAAAGAAGGCGACGTTGAGCCAGGTGCCCAAGCAACGCCAGCTGCTGACGAAGATTCCGTATCAGGCCAGCGAGCGCCGGGCGCGGGAAAAGAAGCGGGTGTTTCAGAACTGGTGTCTTGGTCACGGCTATGAGCGGGCCGCCGAGCTGATCGACGAGAACTGGGAGCAGATGGTGAGTTTCTACCGGTTCCCGCGCGGCCACTGGCGGCACCAACAAGCGACCAACGTGGTGGAGTCGCCGTTTGCGGCGTTGCGGCTGCGCACGGACGCGGCGAAACGATTCAAGAAGGTCGCCAACGCGACCGCCGTGGTATGGAAGATGTTGTTGGTCGCCGAACGCAAGTTCCGGCGACTCAACTCGCCTGAGCTACTGCCGGCCGTAGCCGCCGGGCAGCAGTATCACGACGGCCTACTGATCAGAGGAGGCTAAGACCAAGAGGCTGCCGCCTGATCTGTTTACACGCCTATTGACGGAACCTCCCGCAATTCAAATCTAGTTATAGCGTGCTTCCGGGTTCTGTGTGGGTGTAGTGTACCAAGCGCTCGTCGGTATCGAGCGTCGTGGTACTCGAGTTGCAAAACCGTTGGAGGACCAAACATGTTCAAAGGAAACCAAACCTGCCTTGCAATCTTGATTTTCGCGCTTTCGGTATCTTCCGTCTTTGCCGAAGGTTCACAAGAGCAGGAAGCCGTCGAAGTGGAGGAAGGCGTACCCACATACGGTGGGACGCTTACCTATTATGAGAGGGACCATTCGACCGAACCAGAAAGCCCGGGCATTGCTAATGCTGCTTATTTCTCACTCACTTGGCTCTGCCACATTCAAGAGAAGCCAGTGCTTGGCGATCTGGAGAAATACGGGCCCAGAGGCAGCGGTGAAACCAATTTTCAGGTGACTGCGCTTATTCCCGAGAGGTTCCAAAGAGGTCACTTAATCGAAAGTTGGGAGATTACTCCTGACGAGATAACCTGGCACGTACGTCCAGGAATCCATTGGGCGGCGGACAACGTCGATTGGATGGAAAACAGGGAACTAACTGCGGAGGACCTCGCCCTTGACATAATCGCCTTCTGGAAATCTCCATGGGGCGGAAGGTTCGAGGGAATACTAGCTGATGTATACGCCACGGATAGATACACCTTAGTGATCGAATTCGAAAACTATTCTGGTCAGCTTATGTATTACCTGAGTTATGAGGATCGTGCGATATATAGTCCACCCGAATTGGAAGCCAATGGTCCTGATAAGTGGGAAAATCAGGTTGGCACTGGACCGTTCATGTTCGAAGAGTATGTCATTGGTTCTCATATGAGCTTCGTAAGGAATCCCAATTACTGGAAAACGACAACCATTGACGGTGTGGAATATCAACTACCGTTTGCAGACAGGCTGGTCGCGCCCATCATTCCCGATGTGTCTACCCAAATGGCCGCCCTGCGAACAGGGACGATTGACATGTATGGGTTCGCTCCTGTCTCGACTTTCAATACCTTGGACAGGGTGCCCGAGCTGAAAAACGCCAAGTATTCGGATGTAGGGTTTGGCGTGATGTTAAGGAATGACGAGCCACCTTTCAATGATGTAAACGTTCGCCGAGCTATGATGCTTGGCACAGACCTGAAAGCCTTCGCCAGATTCGGGCAGGCAGGAGACCTGCCAGCACACTGGTGGCCGAGCCACTCGGGGAATCCTGACGTTTACACGCCACAGGAAGAGCTGAATGAGGACAGCCAAACACTGTACGAGTATGACCCAGAAACAGCTAGGCAGATGCTGGCAGACGCGGGCTACCCCAATGGCTTTGAGATCGATTATTTCATTACGCCTAAAATTCCGCCACTGGGGTCCGAAGATCTCGCGGCTCTGGTTAAAGACAGTTGGGCTAAGATTGGTGTTGAGGTCAACATAAGGTCTTTCGATTCCACTACCTTTACGATGTATCGACAGACGAACTCCTATACCGACGCTATGCAGCTTGGTACGCAGGTCGGAAACCCACTTAATGTGATCGCTGACATAGGCACGATAGGCGGAGAATTCAACGTTGCTCGGTATCGCAACGAGCTTGTTGATGAGCTGGTGACCGAGGCGAAGGCGGAGATGGATTTCGTGCAGCGAGACCGGCTACTGAAAGAGGCAAGTGTCCACATAATCGATGAGGTCCCGTTTGTGCCTCTCTACCTTGCGCCGCAGGGCCACTATTGGTGGCCGTGGCTGAGAAACTACTTTGGCGAACTTAGTATTAGCGACGGGTTTTTGACTGAAATCCTACCCTACATCTGGATTGACCAAGACCTAAAGGCAGATATGGGGTTTTAGGTAGTGGTAGCTATCGCTGGGGCTTCGGCAGTTCCCGATATGGGAGAGGGGTAGGGACCTATAAGGGGGGCTTTCACAGCGGCTGAGCGAAGGCGGTATGCGTGCTTACGTAATCAGAAGGTTGTTGCTAGTCATACCCACTGTGCTCGTTGTCAGTGTAGTGATCTTCTACCTGGTCGACTTGCTTCCAGGTGATATAATATCCGCGATGCGGACAGCCGATTTCGGCAGCACACTCGACATGTCTGCTATTGAGGAGGCGTTGGGGCTGAATGCCCCAGCGCTCACCCGGTATGGACGCTGGCTCGGGGTCGCGCCGCAGGCGGACGGCGAGTTCAGTGGTATTCTTCAGGGTGAGCTTGGGCTTTCCTGGTGGCGACGGATGCCCGTGCTTGAACTCCTGTCCACTAAATGGCCGGTAACCCTTGAGCTTGGCCTCCTGTCTCTAGCCATCAGCCAAATAATTGCCTTGCCCATAGGTATATATTCCGCGCTACGGCAGGACACCTGGGGTGACTATCTCGGCCGCACTTTCGCCATATTGTGTATCTCTGTCCCTGGTTTCTGGTTGGGGACCATGGTGATGGTCTTACCGGCAATCTGGTGGGGCTACATGCCGCCGATAATGCTTATCCCCTTTACCGAGGACCCAATTGCCAACCTGAGAATGTTCATAATCCCCGCTACCATTCTGGCGATGGCTATGGGCGGAATGGTCATGAGGATGACCCGAACGATGATGCTGGAGGTGCTGCGGCAGGACTACATAAGGACGGCGTGGGCAAAGGGCCTCAAGGAAAGGGTAATCGTGATGCGACATGCCCTGAAGAATGCGCTAATCCCGGTAGTCACCATAATAGGGATTCAGATACCGTTTCTAATTGGCGGTACGGTTGTCATAGAGCAGATATTTAGCCTGCCGGGGATGGGCCGCCTGATAGTAGATGCTATCAATCAGCGGGATTACCCGCTGATTAGCGGTACCGCGCTGCTTTTTACAGTCGTTTTGGTATTAGTCAACCTAGTCATTGATCTGTCCTACGCCTATTTGGACCCCAGAGTTCATTATGGATAGCGGGAAGATCGGCGAAGGTCGTGGTGTGAAGACCAGCGAGAGATCAGTGGTCGCTCAGAAAAGGAAACACTCCTGGCTGGTCGGTTCCTTGATAAAGCTGATAAAAGAGAAGAGACTCGGTGCTGCTGGCGGTATTGTGACCCTATTTCTGCTGCTGATCGGGATTTTTGCGGACTTCCTTGCCCCCTATGGTATGAACGAGACCTGGGTGGGAGATTTCATAGCACCGCCATCAGCCGAATTCTGGTTGGGGACGGATAATGTGGGGCGAGACTTGCTGTCGCGGGTCATCTTTGGGGCCCGTGTCTCGGTGATAGTGGGATTGGGTTCCTCTACCATGGCTACCGCCATTTCTTTAGTCATTGGTATGGTGAGTGGCTATATTGGCGGCAAGCTTGACCTGCTAGTGCAGAGGATCGTTGATATATGGATGGTCTTGCCTGGGCTGATCATCATGATGATTATGATAACTATCATCGGGCCAGGTGTGTGGCAGATAATCATCGTTATAGGGATAACATCAGGTGTGCCCGGTTCCAGAATAGTGAGAAGTGCGGTGATCGGTGTTAAGGAGAATGACTATGTAGGGGTGGCGGTGGCGATCGGCTGTCGCGCCAGCAGAATACTTGTCCGGCACATCCTCCCTAATATTCTGGCGCCCACAATCATCGTGTTTACCACGCGCGTGCCGAATGCGATTCTGGTTGAGGCTAGCTTGAGCTTCCTCGGCTTTGGCATACCTCCCCCGACTCCCAGCTGGGGCGGCATGCTTAGTGGCACTGGGCGTGCCTTCATGTTCGATGCCCCATGGATGGTCATATGGCCCGGTCTGGCCCTAGCCACAGTGGTCTATGCTATAAATATGTTTGGCGATGCGGTAAGGGATCTGTTGGATCCGAAGTTGAGGGGAGCGTCGGACGCTATGGGCTGACATTGCAGAGAAGATAGAGTTGCCATCGCGGTGGAGGTCTACATATCCGGAACTGCTCGTGGCACACAACGATAGTAGGAGCTGATTGTGCTTGGAGACCTTGCAGGTAGGGTAGCCTTCATAACGGGGGCAAGTCAGGGGATAGGCCGAAGCATCTGTCTGATCATGGCAGCGCAAGGGGCTGACATAGTTGCGGCGGATATAGACACGGAAGGGGCCCGTGAGGTAGCCACGGAGATAGAGATGCTAGGTCGCAAGCCCTTGGTGGTGCAACTGGACGTTGCCCAGCGGGACTCAGCGGTCGCCGCTGTCAAGCAGGCTCTGGATGCCTTCGGCAACGTTGACATCTTGGTCAACAACGCCTCGGTTGTGTCTGCCCCCAACAGCACGTCTCATGAAGACGGTATGGATACGGATGAGGATTGGCGCGTCGTCTTCGCCGTGAACGTGTTGGGCCCGATACATTGCTGTGAGGCCGTCATACCGCATATGAGGGAAAGGCGGTACGGAAAGATAATCAACATCGGTTCCGTTGCAGCACACGCCGGCCGTCCCCCACGGGTAGCAGGGATGGGATACCCGAATGCCTACCCGGTGAGCAAAGCGGCACTCCTCAGATATACCAAAGCGCTTGTTCACCAGGTCTCTGCATTCAACATCAACGTGAACGCAATCTGCCCTTCAATGGTATGGACACCAAGCGTGCGCCGGTCGATCGAAGAGATGATCCGCCTGAGCCCCGAACTAGCCAACAAGGACCCGCACGATGTGTACCTGGATATGCGCCGCGCAGAGGTACCGCTAGGCCGCGAGCAGGCACCAGAGGAGATTGCCAAGATGGCGGCGTTCCTTGCTTCGGAAGACGCGCGTAACGTGACGGGACAATGCATACACGTGGACGGAGGGATGATATTGCGCGACTAAAGTTCAATATCACGGCAAACCCGCATCGAACGATAGCATTTGGCAAAATGGAGGTGATGACTTGGCCAACCGAATTGCAGTACTAGGAGCCGGGGCTGTTGGCAGTTGCATCGGGGCCTACCTCGCACTGGAAGGCCATGATGTGACGTTGATAGACCAGTGGCCGGAGCATGTGGACAGGATGAAGCGCGACGGTCTCACGGTGAGGGATCCGGAGAAAGAGTTCACCGTGCCGGTCAAGGCCTTACACTTGTGCGAGGTAAGCGGCCTTCAGGACCAGTTCGATATAGTTTTCCTGGCGGTCAAGTCCTACGACACCCTTTGGTCGACACACTTCATCGCACCATACCTGAAGCCCACGGGGCTTATGCTCTCCGCGCAGAACGGTATGAACGACGAGGTGGTGGCTGGTGTTGTCGGTTTCGACCGCACCGCGGGATGCGTGGTGCAGTTGGGGGCGGCAACGTACGAGCCGGGTTATGTTGTCCGCACCGAACCTATCAATGTTCACACTTTTGCCGTTGGGGAACTTGCTGGTGCAGCGACGCCGCGGGTGCGCAACGTAGCCGACTCCTTGAGGGCTGCGGGCCCGAGCGAGGTGACGAGCAACATTGAAGGGGCACGGTGGTCCAAGATGGTAGTCAATTGCATGGGCAATGCTCTGGCCGGTCTGCTGGGACCTGCGGCATCCTCACTGACCCTGGAGCAGCAGGAGCTTGCCGCCCTTGTCAGGATGGTGCTCGGCAGGGAGGTAGTGTTGGTAGCGCAGAAGCTTGGGGTGGAGGTCGAGCCGATATATGGCGTTTCCGTTCAGGAGTTTGCCGAAGCAACCACACCTGACGCGCTGACGGCCTTGAGGGCCAAGCTGGAATCGGGCTCGCGTGATAGAAGCCTGACCCCCGACCAAGCGCGTTTGCTGGGCGTGCCACCACGCGCATCCCTGCTGCAGGATGTGATCAAGGGGAGGCGGACGGAAATAGATTATCTCAACGGTTACGTTGTGCACCGAGGCCGAGAGGTAGGAGTATTCATACCGTTAAACCAGGCAATGGTAGAGCTGGTGAAGCAGGTGGAGCGCGGAGAGGCGCAGCCCGGACCATCGAACCTGCAGCAACTTGAGCACCACTTGGCATTCCAGGTCCATTAAACGAAGGAGAAAAAAGATGCATAGCAACAAAATATTGGCCAAGGTCAAGGCCGGTGAGAAGGCGGTGGGGCTGCAAATACCGTTTTGCAGTCCTGACTTGGTGGAACTTATGGGGATAACCGGGATCGATTATGTTTTCGTGGATTGCGAACACGGTTCCTTCTCCTTGAGTGATGTCGAGACGATGTGCCGGGCGGCGGAGCTGGCCGGGATAACTCCTGTCGTGCGCGTGGTCGATGTCGAGCCCAGCACCATTTTGCGCTTCATCGTCAGGGGTGCCATGGGGATTATCGGTCCCCATATAAGAACCAAGGCTCAGGCCGAGCAACTGGTGGGAGCATGCCTTTTCGCACCCCGGGGTATGCGCAGTTACGGCAATGCCCGTGGCGATTACTACGGCACCCCCGACTCAGCCAGTGAGCATATGCGCCGCGCGAACGAAGAGATGTTTATCTGTGGAATGATCGAGGAGGAGGAAGGGTTCGACAACTTGCCGGAGATTCTGACCGTAGACGGGCTGGACTTTTTCAAGTTCGGTGTACATGACATCTCGCTGGATATGAAACTGCCTGGTCAGTTCGACCATCCGAAAGTCAAACAAGCGATCGAGGGGGCAACGCAGCAGATACGTGCCGCAGGCAAAATGGTGACCGACGACGTGATGTGGGAAGATACCGTATCGGACCTGTTCCTGGGTGCAGCGAGGGAATTCGCTATCAGGGGTAGGACCTGAAACCAACAATAGTCAACAACGTGAGCAATCGTTAATGCGGATAGCGTGCGGCGCATGAAGTCCGTGCTCGTGAACCAGGCCATGGCCGAGGGGATGGATGAGGTGTTCGGCCCGCGCGACGACATCGAAGTCCGGGTGGTCGAGGAACAGACCGAAAGTGCGCTGCTGCGCCACCTCCCCGGCGCGCACGGGCTGGTGCTGGGGTCGGCGCCGATGACCGAGCGCGTGATCGAGATTGCGCGCGGTACGCTGAAGGTGGTGGCGCGCCGGGGCGTGGGATACGACAACGTGGACGTGGCGGCGCTCACGAGAGCCGGTATTCCGCTTACCGTGGTGGGCACCGCCAACTCGGTGTCGGTTGCCGAGCACGCCCTGCACCTGATGCTGGCGCTCGCCAAGCAGAGCCACGTGCAGGACGTGCGGCTGCGCACGGCAACCTGGAACGACGCGCGCCTGGTGCGTCCGGTGGATCTCGCCGGGCGCCGCGTGCTGGTGCTCGGCCTGGGCCGCATCGGACGCCTGCTGGCGGCTCGGCTGCGGGCGATGGAGATGGAGGTGCTGGTGCACGACCCGTTCGTGGCCGACGCCGAGATTGCGGCCGCCGGCGCCACCGCGACCGCCGACTGGCGCGCGGCGCTGCCGGAGATCGACTTCCTCACCGTGAACTGCCCCAAGACTCCCGAGACCACCGGCATGGTGGGCGCCGCCGAGCTGGCGGCGATGAAGACCACCGCCTTCGTGGTCAACACCGCGCGCGGCGGCATCATCGACGAGGCGGCGCTGCACGCGGCGCTGCGCGACCGCGCCATCGGCGGCGCCGGCATCGACGCGTTCGACCAGGAACCGGCGCCGCCCGACCACCCGCTGTTCGAGCTGGACAACGCCATCTTCACGCCGCACGTGGCCGGGCTGACCACCGAGGCGGTGTACCGGATGAACGTGCGCGCCGCCCGCAACGTGGTCGACGCGTGCGACGGCGTCCTCGACCCGGAGTACGTAGTGAACCGCGAAGTCCTGTAGTCGATGCAGCCAGCCGGACGCTTGTTGCGACGTATTTGCCGCGCGTGGTAGGTTCGCCGGCGATGCTGGCGGCGGACCACCGCGGACGAGCGCGAACGTGTGGCAGCCGCCGGCGGCAGGACCAACAGGAGGAACAGGAATGAATCGAATCAGGACCAGTCTGCTGGTGGCGGCCGCGATGCTGCTGGCGGCGGCGCCGCTGGCGCTGGCGGGCGGCGAGGAGGAGGCGTCGGGCGCCGGCGCGAGCACCATTCCCGCCGGCTACTTCGGCACCTACGAGCCGGCCATCGACATGGAGTGGATCAAGAGCACGTGGCAGTCCGCGCGTGAGCGGGTCAACAACGATCTCGAACCGGCCACCGGGGAGACCTTCGAGGACAACCGCTGGACGCGGGCGATGCGCGACGAGTTGGGCATCAATGTGACCTACAAGTGGGTCGTGGACGGTGCGCAGGCGCAGGAGAAGCTGAAGCTGGCCATGGCATCGGGCGACCTGCCCGACGTGATCACCCTGGAGGGCGCCCAGCGCCTGGTGGACTTCCAGCAGCTTGCCGAGGCGGATCTGCTGGCCGACATGACCGACGTGTGGGAGCAGTACGCGTCGCCGCTCGCCAAGGAGGTGGTGGGCGCCGACGGGCAGGTGATCTTCAACGCCGTCAGCCACGGCGGACGCATGAAGGGCATCCCCGGCCCCTCGGCGGGACTGGATTCCTACAGCTACTTCTGGGTGCGCCAGGACTGGCTGGACAACCTGGGGCTGGAGCCGCCGCGCACCACCGACGACCTCTTGGAGATGGCGCGCGCCTTTACCCACGACGATCCGGACGGCAACGGCGAGGACGACACCTTCGCGATGATGCTGGACAAGGGCCTGTGGTACCGGTCGGAGGGCTTCTTCTGGTCGTTCGGCGCCTATCCCGACGCTTGGCTGGAAGCCCCCGGCGGCGGCCTGATGTTCGGCGCCATCCAGCCGGAGGTGAAGGACGCGCTGGCCGCGCTGCGCCACATGCACGCCGACGGTCAGCTCGACCCGGAGTGGGCGGTAAAGGATGGCGCCAAGGCCAACGAGGCGTTCGCCCGCAACGCCGTGGGCATCTCCTACGGCGGCCACTGGATCTCCTACGACTTCCTGCCCGGCTGGGAGAACGACAACAGCATCGACTGGAGCGTGTACCCGCAGCCGGGCGTGGACGGCATGACCCCGAAGGGTGAGCTGGAGCTGGGCATGGCGCGGATCTACGCGGTGAGCAAGGACTACGCGCACCCCGAGGCGGTGGTGAAGGCGTACAACCTGTACTGGGAGAAGCTGTACGGCGAGACCGGCGACTACGAGTACTGGGGCAACGACGATATCATGGACGGCATCTGGTGGATCGGGCCGTTCGCCGCCTTCCACCCGTGGGTCAACATCCCGCCCTACTACGACATCCAGGCGGTATACGCGGGCGACAAGGACCCCGCGGAGCTCACGGGCGTGTCGCTGGACTACTACAACAACACCGAGAACAACCCCCACCCGGCCCAGCAGTGGGCGTGGCAGGAGATGTTCACCGATCCGGCGACCTCGCCGTTCGGCCACATCACCCGGCGCGTGGACGAGGGCAGCCTGTTCGTCGACAACTTCGTCGCCGCGCCGACCCCGACCATGGTGGACCGCTGGGGCACCCTGGAGGAGTTGAAGATCACCACCTTCACCCGCATCATCGTCGGCGACCTGGACCTGGAGAGCGGGTTCGCGGAGTTCGTCGAGGACTGGAAGAAGCTGGGCGGCGACCAGATCACCGCAGAGGTGAGCGACTGGCACCGCGCCAACCAGTAGAGCGTTGTAACCGCAGACGGATCGCCGCCGTGAGCCGGCCGGTCGCCTGACCGGCGCGGCGGCGAATCCTCGATTCCGCCGTGGCCTCCAGACGCACCAACACGCTCCCCTATCACCTCATGCTGCTGCCGGGCGTGCTGCTGGTGCTGGTGTTTTCCTACGTCCCGATCTACGGCGTCGTCATCGCCTTTCAGCGCTTCATCCCCGCGCGCGGCATGTTCGGGGACCAGACCTGGGTGGGGTTGGGCAACTTCGACTACCTGCTGGCCCTGCCGACCGTGTGGCAGGTATTCGCCAACACGCTGATCATCGCCATCCTCAAGATCGCCGGCGGCACCGTGCTGCCGATCGTGGTGTCGCTGCTGCTCAACGAGGTGCGCAGCGGGCTGTTCCGGCGCAGCGTGCAGACCATCATCTACTTTCCCTACTTCATCTCCTGGATCGTGTTCGGCGGCATCATGGTGGACCTGCTGTCGCCCAACGACGGCATCGTGAACCAGGTGATCGTGGCGCTCGGGTTCGAGCCGGCCTACTTCCTGGGGGACGTGGACCTGTTCCGCGGCTCCCTGGTGGTCACCGACGTGTGGAAGACCTTCGGCTTCATCACGGTGATCTACCTGGCCGCCATCACCTCGATCGACCCGACCCTGTACGAGGTGGCGTCGATCGACGGTGCCGGCCGCTGGCAGAAGGCGTGGCACATCACGATTCCGGGCATGGGCATGGTGATCGTGCTGCTGATGGTGCTCAACCTGGGCAACATCCTCAACGCCGGTTTCGAGCAGGTGTTCGTGCTGTACAGCCCGCTGGTGTACGAGACCGGCGACATCATCGATACCCTGGTCTACCGTCTCGGCCTGCTGCAGGCGCAGTTCGGGGTGGCCACCGCGGTGGGGCTGCTGAAGGGCGTGATCTCGTTCGGCCTGATCTCCGCCTCCTACTACATCGCCTACCGGTTCTTCTCCTACCGGCTGTTCTGATGGCTGTGGTCGCCCGCTCCCTGGCCTTGCGGCCGCGCCGCCCGCGGCTGTCGGCGTTCTCGGTGGTCAACGGCATCGTGCTGTCGCTGGTCGCCGCCACTTGCCTGTTCCCGATGATTCACATGGTGGCGGTGTCGTTCAGCACCCGCGCCCTGGTGCTGGCCGGCGAGGTGGTGTTCTGGCCGCGCGGATTCAACACCGCCTCCTACGCCTGGGTGCTGCTGCAGGGCGGGTTCTGGACCTCCCTGTGGGTGTCGGCGCAGCGCATGGTGGTGGGGATTGCCATCAACGTGGTGCTGGTGCTGCTGCTGGCGTTCCCGCTGTCCAAGGAGAAGCACGAGTTCCGCGCCCGCGCCCTGTACGTGTGGTTCTTCTTTTTCACCATGCTGTTCGAGGGCGGGCTGATCCCGCTCTATATGACGGTGGCGACGCTGGGCCTGCTGGATACCATCTGGGCACTGGTGCTGCCGCGCGGGGTGCAGGTGTTCCTGGTATTGCTGATGCTCAACTTCTTCCGCCAGGTGCCCGGGGAGCTGCAGGACGCGGCGGAGATCGACGGCGCCGGCAAGTGGCGCATCCTGTGGCAGGTGTACGTGCCGGTGTCGCTGCCGGCGATCGCCACCATCACGCTGTTCTCCGGCGTGTTCCACTGGAATTCGTGGTTCGACGGTCTGATCTACGCCAACCACCCGGACCGCTACCCGGTGCAGACCTACCTGCAGATCCTGCTGCGCGGCGACATCCTGTCGCAGGCGACGTCGCTGAGCGAGATCTCGGAGATCTACCACCTCTCCAACCGCACCGTGCGGTCGGCCTACATCGTGATCGGCATCGTCCCGATCCTGGCGCTGTACCCGTTCCTGCAGCGCTACTTCATCAAGGGCATCGTGATCGGCAGCGTGAAGGGATAGTCGACGGCGCGAAGAGAACGGGGACGACGGGATTTGAACCCGTGGCCTCCGGCTTGACAAGCCGGCGCGATAACCATCTACGCCACGCCCACTGGTTGGAAGGCGATCAATATAGGATCCGTGGCAACCGGACGTCAACTTTCGCTTCGTCGTGTTCGTCGTGGGTCACAAGGACATCTCCCGTTACCCAACCGTGGGCCGCAGGCCTGCTCCGTCTATGATCGGACGCGCGTGCAGCGCCGCGGTTACGTCGCCGCGGTCCGGCTCCGTACCGCCTCCAGGTTCAGCACCTGCATCGTCTCGTCTCCCATCGCCAACGCGTAGATCCCGTGCCGCGTCAGGTAGGTCACCAGGTCTTCCGGTATGCTCAGCGACGAGAACGCCGGCACGATCGGGACTGTCTCATATTCGGGATAGTACAGCCGGAATTCGCCGCTGCGCAGAAACTCTACGAACGCTCGCGCATACGAACGCACGCCTGGGGGCGAGGCGACGACTTGGTCTCGTTCAGCAACACCGCCCGCGTCCCGACGTAGAGCGCGTCGAACTCCCGCGTGCGGGAGCGGTCGTCGCTCCGCGTCACGGCCTGGCGCGTGGTGAAGCGTACCAGCTCGCCGCAGCCGAACACCTCGCGCGCCAGGCGCCGGACGCTCGGCGCCACGATGTCTTCCACCACCGTACCCATCTTGTTGGCCAGCTCGCCCCACCGCTTGTTCATCTCCCGCCGTTCGCGGGCGGCCTCCTCGCGGTCCTGAGCGGCTATCGCGCGTTCGCGCTCGCGTTCGCGGGCGGCTTCCTCGCGGTCCTGGGCGGCCATCGAGCGTTCGCGGGCGGCTTCCTCACGTTCGCGGACTCCCTCCTGCACATAGTGCTGGACGATACGCTCGAGGCGCGCGATAGACTCGTCGGTCCGTGCGACGGACTCGTTGGTCCGCGCGATAGACTCGTCGGTCCGTGCGACGGACTCATTGGTCCGCGCGATAGACTCGTCGGTCCGTACGACGGACTCGTTGGTCCGCGCGATAGACTCGTCCGTGTGAGCCATGAAGCGGGCCAGGATGGACTCCAGATTGGCCACCCGCTCTTCGACCGCCCCTGTCCGTTGTGCAAGCGTAGCCATGGTGCCCCTGTCTGCCTCAGGGTAGCCCTGGGGCGGCTGCAGGACAAGTGCACCGGGGAGTGAGTGCGCCGGGCAGCATCAATCGGGGCGGCGCGCGTGATGTGGCCGCCAGGCGCATCGCGGCAGCGTTCTCAGGCGCTTCAGTCGAAGGGTATCTTAATCGGCAGCGTGAGGGGATAATTGCTGACAAGAAGGAGGCGGGAAATGACCGACAGACAGGCGGTGCGGCCGGCGGTGGCCGCGGATGACTGGGACCGCCTGGCCGTGGCGCCGCTGCCAGAGCTGGACGGCGAGTATCCGCTCAGCGAGGCGCAGGTCGCGGGCTTCTGGGAGAACGGCTTCATCGTCCTGGAAGAGGTGCTCGACCGGGCCGAGATCAATGCCTACGGCGAGGCGATCCGCGACGTGGCGATGGCCCACTTCCGCGCCCGCAACCTGGCGCTGTCGTTCGGCGGCGCCTTCCTGCAGCAGCTCAACCTGCGCTACTGCTCGGACGCGGTACGCAGCTTCGTGCTCAGCCCGCGCTTCGGGCGCATCGCCAGCCGCCTGCTGCGCGCGCCCGCTGTGCGCCTGTACCACGAGCAGGCGCTGTTCAAGCCGCCCGGCGGCACCGACTCGCACTGGCACCAGGACCAGTACTACTTCCCGTTCGACGACACCTTCACCATGGGCCTGTGGATGCCGCTGGTGGACTGCTCGCTGGACATGGGCCCGCTGCGCTTCGTGGCCGGCTCCCACAAGTACGGCAACCTGGAGGGCATGTCGATCAGCGAGGAGTCGAAACGCTTCTTCGACGACTTCATCGAGCGCGAGGGGCTGGAGGTGGTGCAGGTGCCGGGGCTCAAGGCGGGCGACTGCTCCATCCACCTGGGCTGGACCGTGCACGGCGCGCCGGCCAACCGCACCGACAAGGTGCGCGAGGCGATGACCGCCAACTACTTTCCCGACGGCGCCCGCATCACCGACATGTCGCGCTCGCCGGACGGGCTGCGTTTTGTCGGTGGCCTGCTGCCCGGCCAGCTCGCCAACAGCGTGATGAACCCGATCGTGTTCTCGGAAAACGGGTCGGAGGCGGACGCGAAATGACCGGCCAGTGGAGCGCCGAGCAGGCCAACAAGTGGTTCGCCTCGATCCCGTTGCCGTTCGGCTGCAACTTCCTGCCGAGCACGGCGGTGAACAGCACCGAGATGTGGCAGGCGGAGACCTTCGACGCCGCGACCATCGAGCGCGAGCTGCAGCTCGCCGCAGGGCTCGGCTACAACACGGTGCGCGTGTTCCTGCAGTTCATGGTCTGGGAGGCCGACCCGGCCGGCCACAACGAGCGCCTGGAAACCTTCTTGCGGCTGGCTGACGCGGCCGGCATCAGCATGATGCCGATCCTGTTCGACGACTGCCGCTTCGACGACCGCGACCCCTACCCGGGGCGCCAGGACGACCCCAAGCCGGGGGTGCACAACAGCCGCTGGACGCCGAGCCCCGGCTATGCCACCGCCGACGACCCCTCACGCTGGGCGCAACTCGAAGCCTACGTCAGCGACGTGGTCGGGGCCTTCGGCAGCGACCGCCGGGTGCTGGTGTGGGATCTGTACAACGAGCCGGGCGGGGATCGCCCCAAGGAGAGCCTGCCGCTGGTGGAGGCGGCATTCCGCTGGGCGCGCGCCGCCGATCCGCGGCAGCCGCTGACCGTGGGCTCGTTCTTCTGGCACGACTACATGACCGAGATCCGGCTGTGCGGGGAACGCAACTCCGACGTGGTGTCGTTCCACAGCTACGGCAACCTGCACGAGGTGCGCGAGCGCCTCGACGAACTGGAGCAGTACGGGCGCCCCGTGCTGTGCACCGAGTGGCTGGCGCGCCACCACGGCTCCAAGTTCGCCAGCCACCTGCCGCTGTTCCGCGAGCGCAACGTCGGCGTCTACCAGTGGGGCCTGGTGGCAGGCCGCACCCAGACCTGGCTGCACTGGTACACCCGCTACAGCCCGGAGCCGGAGGGCGAGCCGCGCCTGTGGCTGCACGACGTGATACGGCCCGACGGCTCGCTATTCGACCCGGCCGAGGCCGACGCGCTGCGCGAACACGCCGGCCAGGACCTGGCACTGGAGCCGGTGCCGATGACCGCGCAACTCATGGCCCACCTGGAGGAGCTGGGACTGATCATCCGCCTGCGCCCCGGCGGCCACGACCTGGCGGCGCAGCCGGGCGAGACGCTGGGCGAGTCGATATACGAGACCGCCGACCGCTACGGCCCGCACAAGCTGATCGCCGTCACCGTGAACCGCGCCGAGTTCGCCGCCTTCGGCAGCCACCCCGACAACGAGGAGTTCCTGCTGCTCGGCAACCCCGACAGCCAGCCGATGTACCTCGCCGTGGCCCTGTGCCTGCGCGAAGAGTTCGAGGACAAGCTGAAGACCGGCCGCCTGACCGCCGCCGACCTGGTGATGATCGAGTGCCGCTACAACGACCCCGAGGTGAGCTTCTTCGTGATGCGCGCCGACGTCCCCCACGGCGAGGCGATCGTCCCGGCAGCGGGCAAGCCGCCCCCCAGCTTTTACGTCACCGAATCCCGCGACCTGCCCCTGGACCTCATCGACCTCCGCAAGTACCGCCTCCGGGTCGCACGCTGACCTCACGGTAGCGGCGTCGTTGTGGCTGAGTGCTCTCACCGTTACCAGGGCTATAGCCGCAATCCTGAACCTGAGGACCGGCCTATCGATCCGCGCTACCCGGCAGACCTCTCCCAGGCTTGATCCCGTTCCGTAGAAGTG
Organism: Spirochaetia bacterium; assembly: GCA_965203905.1. Lineage (GTDB taxonomy): Bacteria > Spirochaetota > Spirochaetia > SZUA-6 > Bin103 > Bin103. The sequence goes on from CBDBDQ010000005.1 coordinate 2,929,783, forward strand.
ATACATATGATACATCACTAACGTGACCGATGTGATCGAACGAATCCATAGCCCCTACACGTTGTGCAAAGGGATAGCATTCTGCGCCGAAAACGAATACGGGATCCTGATGCTGGTCTATCCCGGCGTGAGTCAGTCATACGCTACGCCCACTTTGATGTCGTCCCATCCTCACATTATGGTTCGTCAAGGAAGTAACTTATAGTGGTTTTCAAGGAACATCAGACGCCACGTAAGCTTCGTGGTGGATACTACACACCACCTGAGCTTACAGACTTTCTCTGCCGCTGGGTAGCAAGGATTCGTCCAACCTCCCTCCTTGAACCAAGTTGTGGAGATGGGGCGTTCTTCGATAGCATTTCACGTCACCTCGATAATCCGTCTTTAGTCGCATTTGAGATAGACGACGGCGAGGCGGTACGAGCGCGTCAGAAAGCAAGCACTAATGGATTGACTCGAACAACGATCGAGACCAAGGATTTCCTTGGTTGGGCGTCGGAGGCGCTTCTGAACAAGAGTGCTGTATTCGACGCTATAGTCGGGAACCCTCCATTTATCCGCTATCAGTATCTCCCGCCTCGGTTCCAGCAACGTGCTGAGTTGGTATTCCGAGTGTTGGACTGCAAATTTACGCGACACACTAACGCTTGGGTGCCATTCGTGCTGGCGTCGTTAGCCTTGCTTCGGCCCGGTGGACGCATAGGGCTTGTAGTACCAGCAGAGATCATTCATGTCATGCACGCTCAATCTTTGCGAACTTATCTCGCTAGGAATTGCCAGCGTGTCGTAATCGTCGATCCAGAGGAACTCTGGTTTCCAGACACTCTTCAAGGTGCAGTCTTACTCCTTGCGGAGAAGCGTCGTGATTCTTGGGATCATGTAGAGGGAGTCGGGATCTACACTGTTCGAGGCATGGAGTTCGTAAACGATGATCCCGATCGGGTTTTCTATGGTGCTCAGACTAGCAATGGGAGGTCTATTCACGGTAAGTGGACTACCGCCCTTGTGGAACCTTACATGCGTACGCTGCTAGACGCCTTGGCTGAGAACGAGGCCGTGCGACGTTTCGAGGATATCGCCGACGTAGATGTTGGGATAGTGACGGGAGCAAACAAGTTCTTTCTTGTGCCGGACGAGACGATCCGCACGTATGGTTTGGAGCAGTGGGCGCATCCGATGTTTGGACGGAGCGAACACTGTCCCGGCGTTATTTATGATAATCAGCAGCACCAAGCGAACGCTGCACGGGGCAGTGCGACGAATTTCCTGTGGTTCCCCGACTCGGAGATCGAGAGCCATTCTGGGGCGCTAGCCTATGTCCGCAAGGGAGAAAACAGCCGACTTCATGTGCGCTATAAGTGTCGTATACGAAATCCTTGGTACAGCGTTCCATCGGTATATTCGACAGAGATTGGGATGCTGAAGCGGGCACACAATACACCGCGGCTGATACTTAACAGCTTACGGGCATATACAACAGACACGGCGTACCGGGTGCGTATAAAGCAAGGCAGCAGCGAACAGCTCGTATATTGCTTTGTGAATGCACTTACCGCGCTGACGGCCGAACTCGTGGGGCGACACTACGGCGGTGGCGTACTTGAGCTTGTCCCGTCCGAGATCGAGAACCTATGGATCCCATTGCCATCCATAGTCGACGTGAATCTGGTGTTGTTGGATAGAATAGTTCGCACCTCGTCAATCGAGTCAGTTCTTGAGCAGCAGTCGAGACATGTTCTCGGCGCAATCGGCCTTCGCCCATACGAACAAGACGAACTACTCAGTTCATGGAAGAAACTCCGAGATCGACGCCACCGAAACATGTCTGGAGAACAAGACCGTACACCTAATCTATTTCCAGCGTGAAGTGGTCCGTCTCTTGGTACAGATACATCGATCGTCCGATAAGATCTTCTTTGGCAATCATATTCCGCACCTCGCCCCAGTGTAGCTGTGTCATGCTGTTTCCTTGACTATACGTCCGAGTGTCGGTGCGAGTATTGTGAGAGACCCGTAGGTTGAATATACCGTAATCGACATTACGTACAACAATCCTGAATCTAGCATCCGCGCGTTCGTAGTGCGTGAGCGTAGCGTCGATTATCCACGGCAAGCTTGAGAACACATCGTCTCGAAAATAGTGTCGTTGATCGATTCCCTCGATAGCTCCTTTCGAGAATAGCATTGATCCAGTGGGATTGGTGCTCGATGCAGTTGGTATATTTAGGTCTCGACGTGTGAGCGGGTTACTCTGCCACACAAGTTTCGAACGTAGCCTCGCATCAGAATCTCCTATGAGTTCCGCATCTTCAGGCGACTGGTCCATTCTTTTTCTGCGGAAAGGAAACGCCGGCGTCTTGAGCGGCATTCTATTCAGCACATCTATCTCTGAGTAACTCGATCGCATTGTATGCTCTGGTGCAGGATCTGCCATCTCATCGACCACACGACCAGAATCAAAAAAACGCCGGATATCTTTGATATCGGAAATCAGACAAACGTGATCAGTGTACTCTGCCACAAGTTGTTGAAACACACCTTCGAGCTTCGAAGAAACGGCAGCGTCGCTATCGTTACATAACTCTAGCGTCAACGCAAGGCTAGCCTCTACATTTGAAACTAGTCCGCCGAAAGTTAGGTTAGCACTACCAACTACTATGCGTGCTTCCTCACGGTTCCGCGCATAGTATACCTTAGGATGGAAGACGATGTTGCGAGATCCGGTGTCGACAGTGTAAGTCCGGCAGCCTATGTCCATGCTCAATCTGAGCGCCTGTGCCGAAGTTATTCCGTTTCGAATACCCGCAAATACCGTTGTCGACTCTGCGATGGGTTCTATCGTGTCTTGCAGGATGGAGAGACCAGCCTTCGTCATGAACGCAGTGCTCAGCACTATCATCTGCGGCTCTGGAAGAGATAGCAGGCTTTTTAGTAGGGCTAGGTGATTGTCGTGGACGACACCCTGTAGGAGGAACTTGGTCTTAGGCACTTTCGCTGACACGATGGTTCGGTACGGATTTATACAATAGTGTCGGCATTGGGCCCTGCGGAGGTTAGCCGTTTACTCGCTACTCTCGGCCGCATGTAATTTCGGCTATCTTCAGGATAGGACGAAACCGTGCGGGGCGTAGAGACAACGTACAGGAATGCGCGTTAACGTAGCAATCAGGTCAGGGCCTACGAACAGCGTGCGGGTGGCCTGATGCGTTTGCGTCGAAGAAATTGAAACTGGACCGACTCTGACCGTGCCGTCGTTCCACAGCTACGGCGCCCCCAAGGAGGTGCGCGGGCACCTCGACAAGCTGGAGGAGTACGGTTGCCCCGCCGCAGTACATGGAGCGGCGGCGCGGCACCACGGCGCCAAGTTTCGCAGCCACGCGCCACTGTTCCGCGAACGCAACGTCTGCATCTACCAACTGGGATTGGTGGCGGGGCGCACGTAGGCGTTGCTTTCACTGTGGTACACCCGCTACAGCCCGGAGCCGGGGCGCGAGCCGCGCTTGTGGCTGCACGACGTGATGCGGTCCGACGGCTACTGCTCTACCCCGGCCGAGGCCGCCGCCCTGCGCCAACACCCCCGGCGAGGGCCTCGGCGCTGGAGCCGATGTCGATAACGCCGAAGCTGCTGGAGCACCCAGAAAAGCTTCAGATTGATCAACCGCCTATGGCCCCGTCGGCCACGACGTGGCCGCACAGCTGGGCGAGGCCCTCGGCTACGAAACTGCCGATCGCTAACGGCATGCGCATACTTATAGCCGCGACCGTGAACCACGCCGAGCTCGCCGCATCAAGCACTACCCCGACACCGAGAAGTGCATGCTGATCGGAGTCCCGACAGCCAGCCGAGATACCCTGTCGTGACGATAGTGCGGTCGACGCCCCTATGACGATCTAGTGTAGTCCGCGAACAGAACCTGCGCCACTCACGCCTGTCCCGCCAACGCACACTATGAGCGTCACAGTCCATCACGGACGCTCCTTGCTTGCGACGCCACCGGCTGCTTTATTGTCGTAACACCTACCACTGTCCCAACAAAATCGCAACAAGGCAAGTCAATGACCAGTATCACCGTTTCCCTCAAGAATTGCTACGGTATTCGTAAGCTTGATCACCGATTCGACTTCCGCGACCGAGACGCATATTCTATATACGCTCCGAACGGCTCTATGAAGTCCTCTTTTGCCCAGACTTTCAAGGATCTTGCCGAAGGAACATCATCTTGCGACAGGATTTTCCCGTCACGCGAAACGACGCGTCTGATTATAGATGAAACAGGCACGGAAATATCAAACGAACAAATCCTCGTCCTACCGCCATACGACGAGTTTTTAGCCACAACGAAAAGACCTCCACTCTACTCGTAAACAACACCCTCCGCCAAGAATACGAACTACTGCACGCGGACATCGAGAAGTCGAAGACTGATTTCCTATCTGCTATGAAGGACCAGTCAAGATCAAGGAAGCCGCTCGAGGCCGAAATCGCGCTGACCTTCACGAAAGGAAATGATGAAGAATCTTTCTACGTCGCTCTTGAACGCATTGCTCCTGAGATAGAAGACCAGTCCCACGCACCATTTGCCGACGTTCCCTACGACATAGTATTTGATCCCAAGGTACTCGAAGCACTCGCGTCAAGCGATTTACGATCCGCTATCGAAGACTACATTACTCGCTATAATCAGGTAATTGAGTCTTCCAAATACTTTGCTCAGGGTATCTTCGAACATTACAACGCAGCTCAGATTGCCAAGAACCTTGCTTCCAATGGGTTCTTCAGTGCCCGACACACAGTTACTCTAAACGCTACCAAAAAAATGGTGATATCCTCCAAGAAGCAGCTCGAGGACCTAGTCGCGGGTGAGCTATCTGAGATCACAAAAGACAGCCAGCTGAAGAAACGTTTCGCGGCTGTCCGAAAACAGTTGGAACGCAACCTGCAACTACGTCAGTTCCAGCGATACCTGTGTTCCAACGTCCTACTTCTCCCACACCTTTCTAACGTGGAGCTTTTTAGGGAACAAGTGTGGAAGTCATATTTCAAAGCTAAGGAGCCTGTATACGCCGAACTCCTGTCAAAGTACAGGATGGTCAAGGCTCGTCGTAAGGAAATCGAACAGGAGGCACAGAAAGAGCAAACGCTGTGGGAAGACGCGATCCATCTCTTCAACGATCGATTTTTTGTACCCTTCACGCTCTACGCCAAGAACAAAGCGGCCGTGATGTTGCGGGGCGAAGACGACCTTGAGCTCGGGTATAGGTTTCGGGACGGCAATGATGAGGTCGAGGTGCCGCGCGACGAGCTGATGAAAACCCTTAGTCAGGGCGAGAAGAAGGCTCTCTATATTCTAAACATAATTTTCGAGATAGAAGTTCGTCGGAAGAACCAACAAGAGACACTATTCGTGGTTGACGACATAGCAGATTCCTTTGACTATAAGAACAAGTACGCTATCATACAATACCTTCAGGATGTCTCGGATGTGCCGAATTTTCGACAGATCATATTGACGCACAACTTCGACTTCTTTAGGACGATTAGCAGTCGGTTCGTGGGTTACGCCGGATGTCTGACGGCAACGAAGTCGAGTGACGGGGTGGCGCTGTCCCAGGCGTTTGGGATTCGGAACCCGTTTCTGCGTGATTGGAAGCACGAGTTCTTCGTTGATCCCAAGAAGCGGATCGCATCGATCTCGTTCATGCGCAACCTTGTCGAGCACGTATTCGGCGAGTCGGATCCAAACTACTTACGACTGACATCGCTTCTACATTGGAAGACTGACTCGCTAGCCATAACACAGTCAGATCTGGATAGGATCTACGCGAATGTTTTTTCTTCAAACGGGTCGCGGTTCACGAACGGAAATGAACCCGTGGTTGATATGATCAAGAGGGAGGCGAACGATTGCCTCAGCGCGCGTTCCGGAATCAATTTCGAAAACAAGATCGTGCTCTCGATCGCCATTAGATTGAGCTCGGAGCGTTTCATGGCTGGCATGATTAGTGACTCTGTGTTTCTCGCCGAACTTGGAAGGAATCAAACGAATGCTCTCTTGAAGAGGTTCATACAAGATTTTGGATACCGTGACGAACAGATACGCATATTGAGGAAGGTCATGCTCATGACGCCAGAGCATATACACCTTAACGCGTTTATGTATGAGCCTATTCTCGATATGTCAGATGATTCGCTGAGAGCATTGTACCGTGAAGTACAGAACCTGTCGCTTTGATTTGAGCGGGTCTTGACTCGCCTGCAACCGGTGATGGTTCCGGTGGGATGCACGATCTGGTGCACTCTCTATTGGTTGAAAGAGGGGATGGTTGGCGCGGCCCGGAGTGAGTCCGTGGCTCAATGTGGCACGAATGGCCTGTGGATGCCGCTGGTGGACTGCTCGCTGGACATGGGCCCGCTGCGCTTCGTGGCCGGCTCCCACAAGTACGGCAACCTGGAAGGCATGTCGATCAGCGAGGAGTCGAGACGCTTCTTCGACGACTTCATCGAGCGCGAGGGGCTGGAGGTGGTGCAGGTGCCCGGTCTCAAGGCGGGCGACTGCTCCATCCACCTGGGCTGGACCGTGCACGGCGCGCCGGCAAACCGCACCGACAAGGTGCGCGAGGCGATGACCGCCAACTACTTTCCCGACGGCGCCCGCATCACCGACATGTCGCGCTCGCCGGACGGGCTGCGTTTTGTCGGTGGCCTGCTGCCGGGCCAGCTCGCCAACGGCGCCATGAACCCGATCGTGTATTCCGAGAAGGGCGCGGAGGCTCAGACCAAGTGAAGGAGCAGTGGAGCGCCGAGCAGGCCAACGAGTGGTTCGCGTCGATCCCGTTGCCGTTCGGCTGCAACTTCCTGCCGAGCACGGCGGTGAACAGCACCGAGATGTGGCAGGCGGAGACCTTCGACGCCGCCACCATCGAGCGCGAGCTGCAGCTCGTTGGCCGGGCTCGGCTACAACACGGTGCGCGTGTTCCTGCAGTTCATGGTGTGGGAGGCCGACCCGGCCGGCCACAACGAGCGCCTGGAGATTTTCTTGAGGTTGGCCGACGTGGCCGGCATCACGATGATGCCGATCCTGTTCGACGACTGCCGCTTCGACGACCGCGACCCCTACCCGGGGCGCCAGGACGACCCCAAGCCGGGGGTGCACAACAGCCGCTGGACACCGAGCCCCGGCTACGTCACCGCCGATGACCCCTCACGCTGGCCGCAACTCGAAGCCTACGTCAGCGACGTGGTCGGAGCTTTTGCCAGCGACCGCCGGGTGCTGGTGTGGGACCTGTACAACGAGCCGGGCGGGGACCGCCCCAAGGAGAGCCTGCCGCTGGTGGAGGCGGCATTCCGCTGGGCGCGCGCCGCCGATCCGCGGCAGCCGCTGACCGTGGGCTCGTTCTTCTGGCACGACTACATGACCGAGATCCGGCTGTGCGGGGAACGCAACTCCGACGTGGTGTCGTTCCACAGCTACGGCAACCTGCACGAGGTGCGCGAGCGCCTCGACGAGCTGGCGCGCTACGGCCGCCCGCTGCTGTGCACGGAGTGGCTGGCGCGCCACCACGGCTCCAAGTTCGCCAGCCACCTGCCGTTGTTCCGCGAGCGCAACGTCGGCGTCTACCAGTGGGGCCTGGTGGCAGGCCGCACCCAGACCTGGCTGCACTGGTACACCCGCTACAGCCCGGAGCCGGAGGGCGAGCCGCGCCTGTGGCTGCACGACGTGATTCGGCCCGACGGCTCGCTGTTCGACCCGACCGAGGCCATCGTGCTGCGCGAACACGCCGGCGAGGACCTGGCACTGGAGCCGGTGCCGATGACCGCGCAACTCATGGCCCACCTGGAGGAGCTGGGACTGGTCATCCGCCTGCGCCCCGGCGGCCACGACCTGGCGGCGCAGCCGGGCGAGACGCTGGGCGAGTCGATCTACGAGACCGCCGACCGCTACGGCCCGCACAAGCTGATCGCCGTCACCGTGAACCGCGCCGAGTTCGCCGCCTTCGGCAGCCACCCCGACAACGAGGAGTTCCTGCTGCTCGGCAACCCCGACAGCCAGCCGATGTACCTCGCCGTGGCCCTGTGCCTGCGCGAGGAATTCGAGGAAAAGGTCAAGACCGGCCGCCTGTCAGCCTCCGACTTGGTGATGATCGAGTGCCGCTACAACGACCCCGAGGTGAGCTTCTTCGTGATGCGCGCCGACGTCCCCCACGGCGAGGCGATCGTCCCGGCAGCGGGCAAGCCGCCCCCCAGCTTCTACGTCACCGAATCCCGCGACCTTCCCCTGGACCTCATCGACCTCCGCAAGTACCGCATGCGTATAACGATCACCCGAGTCTCGCAACGCCCCGTACCACTTCCCACCCTCAGCGACCACTCCAGCACGTAGCGCTTCAAGCACCGTCATTACGGGCTTTGACCGAACTGCGGTCGCGCATACGACGCAGGTAGGAGGGGTCACCTGGGCCGCACCGGCCTCCACCTCCCAAAGCACAGAGGCCGATTTGGTCGAACCGGACAGCGCCCATCCCCCTCCGACCCTCCCAACCGCGGCTGCTGACGCACCTCCTTACGGACCGCCACCATAGTCACCGTCCGATCGAAACGAAGCGATGTGAAGCAGCTGGGCACGATGCTACCCGTCATCGCACTCCAGAACCGGCACACTCCACTCGCAACGCCCCATACCATAGCTTGCACCATGCTAGGCGTCGATCTATCCTATGCCATACGGAGGACGCAAATCGCAATGACCGTGGCCGATGAAAGCCCAGAACTACTACTTAGCATTCCCCAGTCCGAGAAAATAAAACGGCTGTCCAACATGTCAGAGCAGGACTTTCGCGACAAGATCGTTCGGCCCCTGTTCCTTATGTTAGGATACCAAGACGGACGCGAATTGCACGGCCCCGACGAGCAAGGGAAAGATATCCTATTTGTCGAAGAAGACAAGCTCGGCGGAAAACGGATCATATGTGTGCAAACAAAAAAGGGAAAGATCACCATGGCGTCAAGACACTCTGAAAACATACAGGACGTCATTACACAACTTCGCATGGCGTTGAATACTCGCGTATCACACCTTGAGAGCAGACAGCAATACTATCCTCATGACGTCTTTCTTTGTACCAGCGGGATCATCAATACGAACGCACGTCGTCATATAGTAACCGAACTGGACCGGGACCGACGGATAGAATTCCTGGATGCGCAATCGATAGTCAATCTCGTCGACCAGAAATGCCCACAACTATGGCAGGGAATTAGTGCTGATATCTTCGCGCACTACGATACGATTCGCAAGCATGTCGAGTACAATACGTCGGATATTATCGATCCGGGAGCGGCTAACGATGCTACTTTCGTGCAGCTTACATTTTATCGCGAAATAGAGAAGCCAGTAAAGAAGGGTGGCAATGTCCGTAGTGGACTTGAGTTCGAAGAAAAGAAGATCCATGACCTCATACACCAAGACGCTGCCACGGTGCTGATTGTCGGTGATGCCGGCAGCGGAAAGAGCACGGCTCTGTGGCGCATCGCGTATGAGATTGTGCGTCAAGACCGTGGCAGGGGATACCGAATCCCAATACTCCTGTTCTCCCGCGACCTTTCGCACAAGATCTCGAGTACTGAAGATGTGGTCGCCGAAATGCAGCGTCTATCGTGCGAGTTTTCATCGGTCAAGCAGGATCTCTTCCAATCGCGAGACATCGCCGAGGGTCGCATCACGCTCCTAGTCGACGGAGTAGATGAGATTGCTGACTCCGTACGGCGCAATAGACTCGTACAAATCTTGTGTGAATTCCGAACCAAGTATCCGAGATGTTCGGTAATTGTAACAACGCGGCCAGACGGGAAGACCAAACAGTACTTCCGGGAGCACCGCCTAAAGATCTACAACGTGGCGCCTATCAGTTGGCGCCAAGTGAGAAGGATCATCACGCAGGTGCTGGCCGCCCGGCGCTTCACAGAGGGACAGTTGGAGAGTATCACGAGTGGCGCCCACAACGTCTTGCGACAGATAGAGGAAGTCCACGGCTTCCAGATTACTCCGCTCCTGGCCACAGTGTATGCCGCATCGGCGGACTACTCGCGGAGTGATATCCCTGCAAATATCACTGAGCTCTTCAAGAAGTACACTGAACTCATGTTGGGTCGATGGGATGAGCAGAAGGGGCTGTCACAGCAGTACCGCGCACCGTTAAAGGACTTTATCCTCAAGAAGGTCGCCTATGAGATGCACCGCAACAGATTACTGTACGTCACACGAGAGAACTTTACCGCGATGGTGAAGGAGCTTTTGACCGAGCGGGGCCATAGATTGGAGACACAGGAGATCGAAGACGAGCTGCTTGGCCGATCGCGTCTGTTGCGAGTGAGGCGCGAGGGCGTTGGATTTGCACACGTTCTCTTACAAGAGTTCTTCGCGGGTCGCTCAATGCCACCTAACATGGTCGAATCATACGTCAGTGACTCATGGTGGACTAAATCCATTGTATTCCATTATGGTGAGAACCCGGAACATGCTGGACATCTCCGCAAAGTTCAACAGAACGTGATGCAACGTAAGGATCAGAGTACGGTGTCGTATCGTGCTATCGGATTGGGTCTTCAAGCAGCGTACTTGTCGTTGCTGTCCGATAAGGTAGCGATCTGGTTGAATGTCGTCGCAAAATTGTCGGAATTCATGGCGACATATTTCGAAGATGGTGGACAACGGAGGTTGTTTCCGCTGACGGAGATGACTGTGAGCTACCTAGGGCTTCGTGACGCGGTGGCCTTTTCTTCGTTGTCAGACAAGGACGTTAGATCTCAGGTATTGGAGCACTTTCGTAATCGGTACAAGAAGCCCGACCATGATGTGACCGAAGCTATGCACTTTTGGTATGTCATCGCTTTGCTAGAGAGCGGATTTACAGAGCAGGCTGAGGAAATGCTGAGCCGTTACAGATTTTGCGATCTGAGATACTACTTGTGGATTGTGATGGGTGCAAGGTTTATTGAGAAAATCCTTCCGGTTAGTCGAGAACAGAAAGAGACAGCACGGAGGATTCAACAGAACTATGAAGATCATGTTCGTGAGAATATGAAAGAATTAATGCGAGAGTTTCACGATTCCATGCTACTTGAAATGAAGGGCGAGAGAGTTGTAGAGGTTCCTGACCAAGCGGACGAGTGACGCGAATGGGACAATTGGGTTTTGGGAATCGTACCGTCGCCATTCCATGCCGCTCGCGAGACGACGCGGCCGATCAGGTCCAGCTTGAGCACACCTGCACGATACGCGGTGCGACGCGATCTAGCTCACGCGGGGACATGAACCGCGCAACAAGCCCGCGGTGTCGGCAAGGCCAACGACGGCGGCGTCGCGCGGGTGCGGAATGGCGTCGCTGAACAGTATCGCCATGATCCGTCGCCTACGTCCCGGTCTGTCGCGGGGTCGCCGGTCGGGTAGCGTTGCGGCGGAAATACCCACAGGAACCGCCCCTCGCGACGATGGAGGTTGCCACGGTCGACGAGACGTTTCAATACACGGGCCCCGATGAGATGCGCCTGATCTGCTTGCGGATAGTGCAAGGGTTCGGGTAGGCTGTGCTTGTTGAACAACAAGCAACGAAGGCTGGCCTCGTGCTACCGTCTTCACGGATCCGGTGTCGGTCACCGCAGCGGGCGAGAGCGTGCTTGTGCACCTCCACGAGCAACACCATGACCTACAAGGGGTATGCGGCCCGGATCGAGTATGACGACGACGGAATGTTTACGGGACGGATCGCAGGAATACGGGAAGGTGTGGGTTCCATGCCGATTCGGTGGAGGGCCTGAGACAAGCCTTCCACGAAGCAGTCGAGGATTACCTCGCGATCTGCGCCAAGATAGGCAAGGAGCCCCCAGAAGGCGTACTCGGTCCGGGTTCCGTGTCAACCCGGAAACGCACCGCAAGGCTGCTCTGGCGGCTGAACTGTTCGGCAAGAGTCTGAACCTGGGCCGAAGAGGTGCCGGAGCGCGCCGCGGCTGAGGGGTAGGCGCCGATCTCAACGATCTCACGCCCACGAGTGTGCTTGCTTGGCGTCCCTTTCGCTATCGAAGCACGGTACGGAGCCGGTCGATGGCTGCCTGCAGTGTCTCGAGGGAGCGGCAGAGGGCGAATCGCAGGTAGCGCTCGCCCTGGCGTCCGGTAGTGTAGAAGTTGTCGCCCGGTACCGTGGCCACCCCAGCCCGCAGGAGCCCTCGGCGGCAGACCGCGAGGGCTTCTGCCAACACCGTCGCGCTGCCCCTCATTTTCACATCGCCCTGATGCACAGCGGCAGAGGCCAAGTCGTAGGCGTTCCGCAGACTGTCCCAAACACGGCGCCTGTCAGCGGGGTCTTCGCCGACGAGCCACGCCCCCGACGCCGCAAGACGGAACTTCAACTCCTGCTGGGGTTTCTCGGGTAGGAACAACGATTCAAGCGCGATACGGAGATCCAATGAACCGATCAGGGCGCCTGCGAGTATTGTCTTTTGCCATTTTCCATCGAGACACAGCCACGCGAATGCGAGCGTCCGCACGATGCAGTTGTCCGACAAGAAACCCAAGATTCTCCGCTGAGACATCTCGGATACCCTCGACGTCCACTTCGATACGGCCTTCGCGAGTCTCAAGGTCTTTCGATTCGCCCTTGAAGTGCCGCAGATGGCCAAGCGATCCGCGACCACGTATCCTGTGCTTTGCGAGGGCGTAATACTCACCGTAGTCATCCCAGGTTAGCCCCCGATCGACAAACATGTCACATTCCAGCGACAACGCTTCGCGGATGGTTTCCAGCGTGACCTGCGGAATCAGCGACGGCCGCAAGTACCCCGTCTTTGGGCTCGGGCTTGACGGTCGGAAAAGTGCGGGCCTCGTTTCAGCAGCGATTGAGATAAGACACTGACCCAAGTAGTCGGTTCGGGGCCTCCCATGGTGGACAGGCAACCCGCCTGGAAGTTCCTGGGTGGACAATGCAAGAGGAATGATGTCAACGCCCTCGATCGGAGACAGCCTCCGAGTCAACGTTATGGGGACAACGGTACAAGTACGGTAGTTCATCGGCGCTCCACCCACCCAATCTGCGATCAGCCCCGCCACCCGCTCACATCCAGTCACCGCAGCGCATCTGGTCAGCGAATCGGCGAGTTCCTCGAACGAAGAATACTGGGCCTCGGTATACAATTCCTCCTTCTCGACTTTCACCACGCCCCCACGATCGCCTCCCATTGGGAAAGCGTGGCCAACACTGTCAGTCGAGTGATCTATGTAATCGTGCAGGAGTCTTCGCAGTGCTTCTGCAAGGCCGTTCCGAGAATTCCGTCTCCATTCGAACCATGGGTATGTGACCGCGCGCAACTGAGTTGTACTCCGATCTCGACCGTTCGTAGAGCTCGCGAAGGGCCTTAGCGTCGAGCGTCTCCTCCGGGCGGCCAGCGCAACTCGAGACGCTTCCATCAGGATGCTCTATATCGACCCGTCCGAGATCGAATGTTGCGCTTGAGAGTGCCCGGCGGAGGGCTTTTTTCGAGATCTTCGCTGGTAACGGTCATTTGGCGACTCTTTGTAGAGGCCAGTTCAGTCGGTTCCGGAGTCATCGACAGTACACACGGGTCCGTGAAGTGTGATCACGACGCCGCAGTCGTGAGAGCATGTGAGTGGAGATTGAACCATCCACGTAGCGAAGGTGCGCATCGAAGACGCCGAAAAGCAAGAGCCTCCGAGGAGGGCCCGCTCCGTGCGGTCAAAACCGCAAGGGGTGTTGCCCAAACCTAATTGCACTCGCGCCCAAGATCAAGCTCGATAGAGGTTCGCCTCTACGATTCGCGACGCGCGGTAGTCGTCTGTGGTTCGGCAATCATGCCGAGGTGATCTTGCGTCGGGCGAATGTCACGCCGATGCCGACTGCCAGCGGCAGGAGGGCGAGGAGGATCAGGGCGCCGGCCGGTGAGGATCGGTTCAGCAGCCGGATGCGGCGCATCGAGCCATCGATGATGGCCCCGTGGCTGTCGATCAGCGCGACCCGGATGCGGGCGCCGTACCGTTCCAGGTCGATGTGAAACGCCGCCAGGCTCGGCTCGCGATCGACGTGCGTGCCCTCGGGGTCGAACGGGACGATCCGGTATCCGTGTGAGGTGGCCCGCTCCTGCTCCACGAAGTAGGGAAGCTTGTCGATGGGCGTCATGGCCCCCGAGCCCAGAACGGCAATTCGGAGGTCGGGGATCTCCTGGACGAAGACACGACGTCTCATCCCGGGACTCCCCGTGGCGTCGTTCCGCAACAGCTTCTCGTAGTGGAGATCGATGAACTCGTGCTGGTGGTACGCTACCAGGTAGAGATCGCTCGATCCGTCGACGTAGATGACCGAGTCGCGTGAGTTCGACTCGACGGGGCGGTTCCACTTGTCCCCCGGAATCACCTCGTAGCCGACGGTGGGCTCGCCGAATCGTCCGAATGCCACGATGGTCTTTTCCGATCCTTCCAGCACTTTTCCATCTCCCCTGACGAGCCGTGTCCGGTAGGTGCCGGCCGGGAGATTCACCACGAATGCGCGGTCGACGCGAACCGGGGCCGCCGCGTACTCCTCCGGGAACGCGGGCCCGGTCGGAGCCACAAGACCGCCTATCACTTCTTCCAACCTGGCGGTGTCGCCGCCCTTTTGCTGCTGTTCTTCGATTCGCCTCGCCAGCTCGGCCACCATGTACTCGTAGGTGGCGCGATCGAGCCGGTAGGCATCCAGGGCTTCGCGGTACCTACGGAGCTTGTCCGTATAGTCGAAGTGGACGCGGTGAGCTTCCGGCCCGGTGGCGGTGCGCCAGCGGGCAGCGCCGTCTCCGCGCAGGTTGTAGTAGGTGTAGTCCTCCATCGAGAAGGACTGTGCCTCGCCGCCTCGTCCTGAGATTACGAGGAAACCATCCACAGCCTCGTCGAGGAGGGTGGTGTCGGTCCTCAGCGCGCCGTCGGTCGGACGGAAGAACACGAACGTCTTGCGGAGGGCAAGGAAGTTGTCGGTGTCCGCCAGCAGGTAGATGGTGTCGGAAGACTCGGCGCTGAAGGTCCGGGAGTAGCCGCTTCCGTTGAATACGATCAAGGAGTGGATGAGTTGCTCGTGGCGGTCGTGGCTGTCTGCCTGTGCGGCAGTAACGAGGACTGTGGCGGCGGCGATCACGGCGAGCAGAGCCACGCATACGGCGGGCCTCACGGTCGGCTCACGTTCCACGAGGTGTGCAGGTAGAAGTCGAACCGGTCGGCGTACTGTGCCAGGTATGCCGACAATGAAACCGGCTCGCTACCGGTCCACGCGGCGGTCACGATGGCCGCCACCTCGTCGCGCTCGATGGCGAGCGGATCGGGCACTATCACCAGATAGTCGATCACCAACGACGCAGCGCCGCGGTCTTCGATCTGTTCGAGTGGGATGCGCGCCCGATACCGCGCCAAAGCCTTCCGGGACGGATCCCAGCTCCAGTCGATCTCTCCGGCAAACAGGGTCTTTCCGCGGGTCACGCCGGAGGTTTGCGTCGAAATGCGCGCGCCGATCCACAGGTCGAGCGCAGGGTGGTGGATGACCGCCGGTCCCTCGCCGCTGAGCGGCCAGAAGGTGGCGTGCAACTCCGATTCCGAGAGCTCGTCGGATACGATGAAGTGCGACAGGCCGGGAATCCGCAATCCGGTCATGTCGATCGGCTCGTCGATGCGGTTGCTGCCGCGCCGGAGCGTGACCGGCACGCTCACGGAGCGGTAGTCGGGCGCCGACACCTCAAGCGTCGCCTCCCCGGGGTGGAGCCGCGAGAACACCAGCGTATTTCCGTCTCCCGCGTACCAGGTGCGCAGGAACCGGTCCTGGAGCGTCGCGGTGGCGTTCCAGACCGCCCCCGTGCTGACCCGATCCCTGATGCGAAACTCGAGCGTCGTTTCAAACGGAGCCCAGGAGACAAGCGCAACCAGCGCGGCCACCGTGCCCGCGGCCGCAACCGCAATGGCGACCACAAGCGTGAGTCGGCGCCGGCCCATTACTCCTTGATGCTGCCCGCCATCAAGCCGCTCAGGATCCGCTTCTCGAAGATTACCACGAATATCACGATCGGGGCGATGATGAGCATGCCCATCGCGCTGATCAGGTCCCAGGGCTCCACGCGGTGCGTAGTGACGGAAATCGGCACCTTGGTGATCCCGATCGCCAGCGGGACGATCTTCCGGATCGTGAATATGAGCGGAATGAAGAACTCGTTCATGGCGATGATGAAGTTGATGATCGCCACCGTCGCGATCGCCGGTTTCAGCAATGGCGAGATGATCCTGACGATGATCGTCGCCATGCCCGCGCCGTCCACCTCCGCCGCCTCCTCTATGGTAACCGGAATCTGCTTTATGAAACCGGTCATCACGGCGACGGCGAACGGCACCATGTGGCTGGTATACAGGAGCACCAGGCCGAGGTAGGTGTCGACCAGCCCGAGCGCCCTTACGAAGACGTACATCGGGATGACGGAAATGATGAAAGGCACCATCGTCGAGAAAATGACGAAACCGAAGGCCAGCATTACCAGCTTGTTGTTGAAGCGCGCGAACGCGTACCCCGCCATGGTACAGACGACCATGGTCAGCGCCAGCGAGAGTGCCGTGATCACCGCGGTTGAGAGCGACATCGACACGATATCCATGGAAGTGAACAGCCGCTGATAGCTCTCCAGGGTCAACGTCAGCGGGAAGTAGTCGACCGGCGAAGAAAACAGCTTGGCTTGCGGCTTGAGCGAGGAGATCAGGATCCAGTACATCGGCCACAGCACGGAAAAAGCGACGGCCAGCGTGACGGTTATGAGCAGCGCCTTGTGCAGAGCCCGCCTGCTGGTCATCAGTAGTCCACCCGCCGGTAGTACACGATGCCGACAACGCCGGCTACCGCCATGATGACGAACAGCGCGGCCGCGATCGAAGAGGCGTAACCGATGCTCAAGTTCTTGAACGCTTCCTCGTACATGCGAAACGCCAACAGCGAGGTGGACGATCCCGGACCTCCGCGCGTCATCGCATACACGATGTCGAAGCTCGACAGCCGCCATATGATGAAGAACAGCGAAACAATGATCAGCGTCCGCTTTATGTGCGGCAGAGTGATGCGAACCAGCAGCGTGGTGGGACCCGCTCCGTCGATCTTGGCGGACTCGTACAGCTCGGTTGGCACGTTCTGCAAGCCGGCCAGCGTGAGTATGGCAAAAAAGGAAACGTTCTTCCAGAAATCGACCGCAATGATTGCGGCCTGTGCGCCTACCGGCGACACCAGCCAGTCGTAGCGAAAGTCGGCGGCGAAACGGCGCACGAGGTCGTTCACGATTCCATACACGTCGTTGAACGCCCAGCGCGCCGCGATGCCGGCTACGATCATCGGCAGAGCCCAGGGAATGAGAGCCGTGGTGCGCAGAAACCTGCGGCCTCCGAACTGCACGTTGAGCAGATGGGCGAGGGCGATGCCGCCGAGCAGCATCAGGACGATGGATACGACGGTAAAGACGAAGGTAAAGGAAAAGGCGTTGCCGATCTTCGGATCGGTAACGAGGTAGGTAACGTTGCGGAAGCCGATGAACTCGTTGATCCGAAGCAGAAAGCTGTAATCTCGCAGGCTGTACCAGAAGATCGAGAAGGTGGGATACGCGGTGGTGGCAAGCCGAATCACCAGCACCGGCAGAATGAGCAGCCAGGCGATGAGCAACTTTCTCCGTTTCAGCACCGTTGTCCCCCCGGTACACAGGTACGCCCTCCCGCGCGATGCGGAAGGGCGCACGCTTCCAAGTGACGCTGCCTGCGAAGTGTCGGCGCTAGCGACCGCCCAACAGCCTGTCGAGCTCCCTGTTGGCTCTCTTCACCGCCTCGTCCCGGTCGATGTTCTGGTTGAGGTACTCGTACAGCGAATTTTCGGTGCTGTCCAATATGTCGCTCATGCGGCCAGCCATCGGCCTGGGCCACAGCTTGCCACGGGCGTTCATGTCCTTGAGGATCGGAACGGCGGGCCACTTCTCCGGATCGTTGAAGACCGGATCTTCCAACGAATCGCTTCTGAGTGGCACGGCGTTGCCGACCATTTTTGCCACGGCGCTGGCAGCCTCCTCCGAAACCAGGTATCCCAACACCTTCTTGGCAGCGTCCTTGCGCTCCGAAGCGGAGGTGAGGACGTACAGCCAGGCGCCCATGAGCGTGATGTCGCTGTCCGGATCGTCCGACCACTTCGGCGTTTCCGTGACGATCAGCTCGGAGCCGTACTTGCCCTGGCCTACCGCTACGCTGACGATCCAGTCCCAGGTTATGGTGCTGGCGAGCTTGCCATCCAGCAGCTTCTGTGCCAGCGCTCCGTAGTCATCCGCCAGAATCGCCCGCGGTGCGACCTCGTAGGTATTGATCATGTCGTGCATCAGCTTGATCGCTTCCTGGGTGCCCGGGTTGTCCCAGTCGAAGTAGTCACCGCCGTGGACGTAGATGATGTACTGGAGGAAGTTGGTTATGTAGCCCTTGGTCCAACCGTCACCAAATCCGAACACGTCATCCTTGGTGAGCGCCTGGATCAGTTCCAGGTAGTCCTCACCGGTGGTCGGAATGGCCAGGCCGGCTGCATCGAGTTGCCTCTTGTTGAGGTACATCGGGAACCAGCTGAACCCATGTGGCACCCCGACGATGTTGCCCTCGTAGGTCGCCATCAGGTCCATGTAGGCCTTGGGAAATGCGGCGAGATCGTCGGCGCTGAAAATGTCGTTGAGCGACTCGAAGAACCCGCCCAGGATATTGCCGTAGGTGATGTATTCGTCGATATCGAACAGGTCGATGCTGGTGTCACCGGAGGACAGCAGCGTGGCGACCTTGGTTTGATAGTCGGTGAACGAAGGTGCCTGGATCATCTCGATGTCGACGCCGGTGGCCGCGGTGATGAGCCCTTCCAACTCGCTCCAGTCCTCCTGCCCGGCCGGGAGACCCCACTTGTTACATGGTCACGGTCACGTCCTCTGCCTGGGCTGCCTCTCCCTCCGCACCACAGCGGCCAGCGTCGGACACCGCTCGATGCGGTCGGCTCCTCGGGGCCGCCTTCGCGGAGGGGTTTGAGCTGGACGGGCGCGTAGAACGTCCGGTCAGAAGTCGATGCCGCGCTGGGCCTTGATGCCGACTTGGAAGGGGTGCTTCACTTCCACCATCTCACTGACCAGGTCGGCGTATTCGATCAGTTCGGGTGCGGCGCCGCGGCCGGTCAACACCACGTGGGTGCGGTCGGCGCGCGCCTCCAGGCAGTCGACGATTTCCGCGGCCGGCAGGTAGTCGTAGCTTGCCACCACGTTGATCTCGTCGAGCACCACCAGGTCGAACTGCCCGTCGGTGATCAGATCGCGCGCGATGTCGAGCCCGGCGCGGGCGGTGGCGATGTCGAGTTCGCGGTTCTGGGTGTCCCAGGTGAACCCCTGGCCGGTAGTGCGCCACTCCACCTGCTCCGGGAAGCGGCTGAAGAAGTGCCGCTCGCCGGTCTGCCACTTGCCCTTGATGAACTGCACGATTGCCACGCGCTGGCCCCAGCCGAGGGCGCGCGCGGCCACCCCGAAGGCGGCGCTCGACTTGCCCTTGCCGTTGCCGGTGTGCACCAGCACCAGCCCGCGTTCCGGATTCACGGCACGCGCCACCTTGGCACGCTGCTCGGCCTTCAGCCGCCGCATGCGCTCGGCATGCTCCCGGTCGGCAACGCCGCCGCCCGACGCTCGGCGTTGTCCGCCCGGTTGCACGGCCGTTGTGCTTGATGCAACCTCATCGCCGCGTGTCGCTGCGCCGTCACTATCTGTCATCTCGCTCCCACTCCTTCTTCGACTACACTACCCTTCGAGGGATCAGTGTACCGTAAGCCGCCTGGAGCTGGCCGGCGGGGGCAAATCGACCAAGCCTCGCCCACCTTCGCTTAGCGAAGTCCTGTATGGAGCCGTTCGATGGCCGCCTGCAGCGATTCCAGCGAGCGGCAAAAGGCGAACCGCAGGTAGCGCTCGCCCTCGCGTCCGGTGGTGTAGAAGTTGTCGCCCGGCACCGTGGCCACTCCCGCCTGCTCGATGAGAAACATGGCGGCCTGCGTCGGGGGCCTCTGCGCCAGTGCCGGCACGCTGCGGTAGTCCGCGAACAGGTAGTAGGCGCCCTCCGGGGGCGTCACCGCAAACCCGATGTCACGCAGGCCATTGACCAGCAGGTCGCGCTTCTGGCGATAGCCTGCCGCGATGCCGGCGAAGAACGATCGCGGCTGGCGCAGGAGCGACACCGCCCCCCTCTGCAGCGGCGTCGGCGCCTGCACCACGAGGTTGTCGTGGACGGCGCGCAGCGCCGGCGTGCGCTCCGGCGGCGTGATCACCCAGCCGACGCGCCACCCGGTCGCGCGCCCGGTCTTGGAGATCGAGTTCACCACCAGCGTTCGTTCCGCCATCCCTTCGCACAGCGACAGACAAAGGTGGCGATGGCCCTCGAACGTGATGTGCTCGTAGATCTCGTCGGTGATGGCGAACCGGTTGTGGGTCCGGCACAGTTCCGCGATGAACTCCAGGTCCTCCGCGTCCAGCACCTTGCCGGTCGGGTTCTGCGGGGTGTTCACGACCACCGCCTTGACCGCCGGATCGGACAGCGCGGTGCGTAACTCGTCGCGGTCCAGCCGCCAAGTTCCGGCGCCGCAGTCCTCGCGCAAGGTCACGAAGCGGGGCACGAGCCCGAAGATCGCCGCCTGCGACGGGTACAGCTCGTGATAGGGCTGCATAACCACGACGCCGTCGCCCGGGTCGAGCAGCGAGCAGAATGCGGCCGCCATGCCCTCGCTGGCCCCGAGCACCACCGTGACCTGCTCCTCGGGGTCGGGCCGGTAGCCGTAGCAGGTCTGCGTGTAGTCGGCGATCGCGTGGCGCAGCTCCGGGATCCCGAACGGATAGGAATACTGGTTGAGTTCGTCGCGGGGGCCGCGCCACCGCTCGAACAGCTCCTTCACGGTGCGGTCGAGCGCGTCGGCGCCGGCGGTCGCGTTCGCGTCCAGGAGCTCGCGCACGGTCATCGACTCCACGCGGCGCGCACCCTCCCCGGTGCCGCCGAGCAGCGCCGCCACCCCGCTCCACACCATGTCCCAGGCCGGCGTCTCATCGGTAAACCCCTGCGCCAGGTTCACCGCCCCGTGCGCCGCCGCGAGCCGCGTCATGCGGCGGATCACCGTCTCCTTGATCTGCGTCACCTGCTCCACCCCAGCAATCTACCACGCCGCAATCGCTCGCTCAGACCAGTGGCCGGAGCCTGTAACCATACCGGCGCGAACAGGCAAGACCTCATGCGGCATCTCGAAGACGGGGACGCCGTGTTGTCCGCCCATCGGTAAGCCTTGCCCGCGCCCGCGCGACCCGTCGTCGTCTTGCCGCCGAGCGGCATCGGGTCCGCATCGTTGCAGCCCGACAGCCGCTCGGCGTTGTTCCGGACGATGTTGGGGCGGTAATCCGCCGGCAGGGCGTTCATCACACGTGCACGGCGTCGTAGTCCCAGTGCGGGTGGCCGCGGGAGTAGAGCAGGCAGTTGCCGCCGTCGATCATCTCGACGATGCGTGTAAAATGTGTGTGTTCTTGGTCGATACATAGATGTCGGTTTGATAAATTGAGATAGAATTCGCCGCAGCACACAACGGACGGCCCGGCACCGCGATCCGGCGCCCGGTGAGCCGCGATGCGTGCCGAACGGGAGAAGGAGGAATCTTGACACAGTCCGACGACGCGAGGCGGGAGCACCAGGCGCTGCGGGGGCCCATCGCCACCCTCAACGCCGCCATCCTGCGCATCAACGCGACCCTCGACCTCGACACCGTGCTCGGCGAAGTGGTGGAGGGCGCCCGCGCCCTCACCGGCGCCCGCTACGGCGTCATCGTCGCCGTCGACGAAGAGGGCGCGCCCCAGGACCCGGTCTTCTCGGGCCTCTCTCCGGAGGAGGAGCGGGAACTGCTCGCCTGGCCCGGCCGCGAGCCCCTGTTCGAGCATCTCCGGACGCTGCCGGGTCCGTTGCGGCTCGCCGATCTTCCGGGCTACGTCCGGGCGCTCGGCATCGACTCTGCCTGGACCTTCTCCCGGACCTTCCAGGGCACGCCGATGCGCCACCGGGGCGTGGAGGCGGGCGGCTTCTTCCTCGCGGAAAAGGCCGACGGCGAAGCGTTCACCGACGCGGACGAGGAGGTGCTGACGCTGTTCGCCTCCCAGGCCGCCTCGGCGATCGCCAACGCGCGCACCCACCGCAGCGAGCGGCGCGCGCGGGCCGACCTGGAGGCCCTGGTCGAGACCTCGCCGGTGGGCGTCGTGGTCTTCGATGCGAAGAGCGGCCGTCCGGTGTTCTTCAACCGCGAGATGCGGCGGATCGTGGAGAGCCTGCGCATGCCCGGCCATCCGCCCGAGCAGCTCCTGGAGGTGATGTCCTTCCACCGCGCCGACGGGCGCGAGGTGTCCTTGAGCGAGTTTCCCATCGCGCAGCAGCTCAACAGTGGCCAGACGCTGCGTGCCGAGGAAGTGGTGCTCTCGGTGCCGGATGGACGCAGCGTCAGGACGCTGATCAACGCCACCCCGATCCCGGCCGAAGGGGACGCCATCGGCTCGGTCGTGGTGACCGTTCAGGATCTTGCGCCGCTCGACGAGATCGAGCGCATGCGGACCGAGTTCCTGGGCCTGGTGAGCCACGAGCTGCGCGAGCCGCTCGCCGCCATCAAGGGCTCGGCGGTGACGCTGATGGAGGAGGCGTCGGCGCTCGACCCGGCCGAGATGCGCGAGTTCCACCGGCTCATCGTCGAGCAGGCCGACCACATGCGCGGCTTGATCGGCGATCTGCTCGATGCCGGGCGCATCGAGGCGGGCACGCTCTCGGTGGCACCCGAGCCCTCGGAGGTGGCCGACCTGGTGGAGCGCGCGCGCAGCACGTTTCTGAGCGGAGGCGCGCGGCATGGCGTGCTCATCGACCTTCCGCCGGACCTGCCCCGGGTGATGACCGACCGGCGGCGCATCGTGCAGGTGCTGAACAACCTGCTCGCCAACGCCGCACGCCACGCTCCGGAGTCGTCCGCCATTCGGATCTCGGCGCTGCGCGAGGACGCCCATGTCGCGGTCGCGGTCTCCGACGAGGGCCGCGGCCTGGCGCCGGAGCGACTGGCGCACCTGTTCCGCAAGCACCTTCCCCCCGAGAGCGGCGGACCGGGGGACAGGACGCCGGGTCAGGGCCTGGGTCTCGCGATCTGCAAGGGCCTGGTGGAGGCGCATGGCGGGCGCATCCACGCCGAGAGCGCCGGTCCCGGCCGGGGTACGACCATCGTCTTCACCGTGCCGGTGGCCGACGAAGCCGGCGCCGCGCCGGGACCGTCGCGCCCGCCCCGCGAAGGTGCCGAGCCCGACCGCATCCTCGTGGTCGACGACGACCCCCGCACGCTGCGCCTGGTGCGCGACGCACTCTCGGCGGAGGGCTACGCGCCCGTGGTCACCGGCGATCACCACGAGCTGGCGCGCATCCTGCGCGCGGAGAGGCCGGCGCTCGCCGTGCTCGACCTGGTGCTGCCCGGCGCCGACGGCATCGAGCTGATGGGGCAGATTGCCGAGCTCTCCGACCTGCCGGTCATCTTCATCTCGGCCTATGGCCGCGACGAGACCGTCGCGAGGGCGCTCGATGCCGGCGCAGCAGACTACATCGTCAAGCCCTTCTCGCCGACCGAGCTCACCGCACGGGTGCGGGCGGCGTTGCGAAGGCGCCAGCGGCCGGCGCCGTTCGTGCTGGGCGAGCTCGCGATCGACTACGAGAGCCGCCGCGTCACGGTAGCGGGCCGCGCGGTGGACCTCACCGCGACCGAGCACGCGCTCCTGCGGGTTCTGTCGCTCAACGCCGGACGGGTGGTCCCCTACGACAAGCTGCTGCGCCAGGTGTGGGGCGGGCGGGAATACGCCGGCCCGAACCTGGTGCGCATCTTCGTCAGGAACCTCCGCCGCAAGCTCGGCGAGGACGCCGAGCGCCCGGCCTGGATCTTCAACCAGCGCGGCGTCGGATACCGCATGCCGGACCCCGACGAACCGTGATCGGTGGGCGCGCCCGAACACGCCGGCTCGGGCGCGTGGGCTCGATCGAACCGACGACAACCAGACCCCCTTGAGTCGAAGCCGCTCACCCACCTGCCGGGCGCTTCGTCAGCGACGACTGGCACGACAGCGAAGCGGACCTGCTGTTCTCGGTGGAACGGGAAGGCGGCGACGAGGTGCCGGTGCTGCTGTACGTGCTGCTGGAGCATCAGTCGACGCCGGACCGGTGGATGCCGTTGCGGATGCTGAACTACTGCACGCAGGTATGGGTCGCGTGGCAGTACAGACACCGGCAGGCGGAGCGGTTGCCGCTGATCGTGCCGCTGGTATTCTATCAGGGAGGGGAGCGCTGGGAGTACGTGCGGGAGTTCGCGGAGTTGGTAGCGGATGCGGAGGACTGGCGGTGGGTGCCGAGGTTCGAGCATCTGCTGATCGACCAGACCGAGCAGAGCCCGGACTCGGTGTCGGGGTCGGTGGGAGCGAAGCTGCTGCAGATCCTGATGATGGCGAGGTTTCGCAAAGCGGCCGACGAGTTGCTGGAGCGGGCGACGCGGATGATGGGGGACCTGTACCGCACCAAGGGGTTCGCCGCGGTGGCGCGGCACGTGGAGTACGTGCTGGCGACGCAGCCGGAGGAAAACCGGAAGTACTTTGCCGAGGAGTTGCGGAGGAACGTGCCGGGACCGGGAGGAGACCTGATGAACTACGTTGAGGAGTTGATCGAGCAGGGCCGAAAGGAAGGCCTACAGGAAGGCCGACGGGAGGGCCGACGGGAAGGCCGACAGGAAGGCCGGCAGGAAGGCCGGCAGGAAGGCCAGGTCCGAACGATCGAGGGCTTCCTGCGACAGGACTTGCCGTGGTCCGCGATCGAGGCGGCTACCGGGATCGACGAGGCTGCGTTCCGGCGCCTGAAGCAGGAACTGGACACGGCTGACGGCGGCGCACGCCGCCAACCGGACTGATACGCCAAAGACCACGGACGACGGTCATGCACAGCAGTTTTCTCCGGGGATCCGACTTCCGCATCACGCTTCGGGGGGAGGAGGTGTCCCACGCCCAGTTCTTCCGCGACCTCAGCGCGACCGATCGGTTGGGAGTGCTGGCCCCCGGCGGTGTCGACGGCCTGGGCGCGTGTCTGCTGCTGCTGGCCCACACCACCGCGTTCTACGACCGTTATCGCGGGACGGGCGACGACTTCTTCGCCTACCCCGACCACTACACGTTTCAGCGGCGGACTCCGCCCGCCTCCTACTCGATGCTCGATGTCTGGCCCCGACACAAGAACGTGCCGGTCGCCAAAGATGTTGGGGAGACGCTCGACGCGATCCTGGACCGGGCGATCAACGTGCTCGTGGTCCCGGCCGGGAGTGCTGGAGCCGCCGAGTTCGCACCGGTGCAGATGGCCAGCGCCCGCCGCACCATCCGGCGCTGCTACACGTACTCGGCGACCGGGTCGACCGAGCAGCCCACGCTCACGGTGGCCTGCGGCCGCCCCGAGCCTGCCGCGTGGGCCGGCGCCGTGATCGACTCCCTGCCGCCCGACGACAGCGCCGCGCGCCGCCACTGGCTCCGAGCCGTCGCGGGCGGCTCGATTCCGGAGCAGTCGTTCAGAGAGGTCTCGGTGGAGCAGGCGCTCGCCCTGATCATCTGAGTGCCCGGGTCGACCTGATATGGCTGTGGAGCCGATCAGCGTCATCGTGAGCTGCGCTCCACCGCGCACCGCGCCTTGCGGAGCCGACACCATGCGCAGCTTGCAGTAGACTCCCGGTCATGTCGGCATATCTCGAGTTCGAAGTCTCTCTGCTGGACATCGAACCGCGCATCTGGCGGCGCTTTCAGCTCGACGCGACCGACACGTTCGGTGAGATGCATCAGGCGATCCAGGACAGTTTCGACTGGGACGGCGACCACATGTGGGACTTCTGTACGACGGGCCGGGACCGGCGGGTGCTGGCCGGCCCCGGGGCGTACGACTTGGGCTATGAGACGGACGAGATTCCCGATGCATGGTCGGTGAAGCTCACGCAGCATTTCAGGCGGGTGTCGATGACTTGCCGGTATACCTACGATTTCGGGGATTCCTGGGTCCATGCCGTGACGTTGCGGCAACGAGTGACGAGCGCGGAACGATTCCAGCGCCGCCTTGTCGCCGGCTGCGCGCGGCGCCGGACTGGACCGCGACCAGGATCGGTGGCGGACTACGCGCCGGGCTCGATCGTTGAGCCCAACGTCGAGCGCGCCCTCCTCGCGATTACGGTACCTGCCTCGACAGGTACCCTGAGCTGGGCTACCGTCGGGCCGAGGATCTGCCGTGAGTGCCGTTCCCAGCTCGGATGAGCGCTACTCGTTCGAGACCGACGGGTACCTGGTGGTCGAGTCGTTGCTCGGTTCCGAGCACGTGGCTCGGTTGCGCGAGGCGTTGCAGCGGGCGATCGCGCGGCGCCGGGAGCTGGAGCGGCGCGGGACACCGCACTTCGCGCGGCCGGGTGACGAGCATGCGGGCAGCACCCGGATCTTCTACCTGCTGGCCGATGATCCGCTGTTCCTGGAGCTGGCCGACCATCCGCCGGCGATGCCGTACATTCGCGCCCTGCTCAACCAGAACAAGCCCCACTTCCACGCCTCCGACGCGTTCTGGGAGGAGGGGACGCACACCGCTCCCGCGCGCTGGCACATCGACGGCCCCGACAACGGCTTCCGCAACCTGCGGCCGCGGGTGCCGATGCTGGAGCTGAAGATCGGCTACTTCCTGTCCGACATGACGCTGCCGGACCAGGGCAACCTGATGGTGGTGCCCGGCTCGCACAAGACCGACTTCGAGCCCACGGCGGAAGCGCTCAGCGGCTTCGATACCTTTCCCGGCGCCACCCAGGTGTGCTGCCCGGCCGGATCCTGCGTGATCTTCCACAACGCGCTGTGGCATACGCGTGGTCCCGCGACCCGCGCCGACGGACGCCGCATCATGCTCTACTACGCCTACGAGCACCCGTGGATGATCGGCAGCCCCGAGCACACCGCCTATCCGCGCGAGTTCTGCGCCGGACTATCCGCCGCCCGCCGCAAGCTGTTCCACGACTTCCTGTTCCGGTCCTGAAGGGCTGCGGCGCGCTCGCGGCGGCCTCGATCCCGAGGCGGCTCCGAGCACCTGCAATCCCAGACGGCTTGCGGCGGCTTACTTACTTTCGGCACTTGCCGGAGACGTCCGCCCGGCAATACTCCTGCACCTCTTCCTCGAGTGTGTCGTACCCCGCATTTCGATAGGTGGTAACGTACTCGTCCCAGGCGGCGTCCAGATCGAGCTCGCCGATGATGAACTTGGTGAAGTATTCGTCACGAATCTTGGACAGCTCCGGTGCGGCACGCTGAAAGGTCTCGGACACGAAGCCGATCACGTACGGTGAGACGCCGTAGCGTTGTCCCCAGGCTATGAGCTCTTCCTGACGTTCCTTCTCGATCGAGTAGTCGGGAATCCAGTCGGGCATGATATTTGAGAACCAGCGCCACTTCGAGATCGGATCCGACTCGCTGCCCGTATCCTTGGCTAGCTCCTCCCGGTTCACGACGATGTTCCCGTCGCTGGCGCGGTTCCAGTGGACCCCCTCGATACCGTAGAAGTTGAACAGGTCACCCTCGTCCGAGAACAGAAAGTCCCACAGCGCAAGAATCCGATCCGGATGGTCGGCGGTACTTGCCACGAGCATGTCTACGGTGCCGAACGGAGATACGGGCCGGTTGTTGTGCGGACCGACCGATCCCTTGGGCGGAAAGGCGACGAACACGTCGGCTCCCGGAATGCTCTTCTCGGTCAACCCGACCATCTCGTCGTAGAAGTAGTTGGCCTCGACGTGAACCGGAATCGCCGCTACTTTCCCCGTGGTGAACTTCTCGCGGAACTTGCCGAAGTCGGTGAGAATCACGAACTCCGGATCGAGCACGCCGTCGGCATAGAACCGGCGGATAAGACGCAGCCCTTCCTTCCACTCGTCGGAAATCGACATGTCGACATAGCGGCCGTCCTTCCACTTCCAGGCGGGATGGTCCATTCCGATGTCCGTATGCGCTCCATAGAAATAGTGGTTGCCGAAGTAGAGGCCGAACGACACGTACCCGGGAATGCCCTCGCCATCGTGTACGACCTTCAACACTTCGCCGAACTGTTCGACGGTCTCGGGAATCGGCTGGTTGTACTTGTCCAATAGATCCTTGCGGTAGTAGAAGCCGGTGGTATGGTGAAAATAGCGCTTTGGTACGACGTAGTTCTTGCCGTCCCAAAGGGAGAACCGGCTGGCCTCCGGTTGTGCCAGGTAAGCCGTTAGGTTCGGATAGTCGGCCAGCATCGGGGTCAGATCCTGGACCATGCCGCCGTCGATGAGCTGGCGCACGATGCGGGCGCCCCCGGTCGTGGGGCCTCGTACCTGGATCAGATCCGCCAAGTCACCGCTGGTCATATCGAGCTGCAGCTTCTGCGCATATTCGGCGATCGGCTGTACGATGATCTCGAAGTCCATGTTGAACTTGTCGTTGATGTACTCAAGCATGCGTCCCTTGGGCGGGGGAACTCCGTCGGTCCAATAGGCGGTGACGTGAACCCGCTCACCAGCGGCCGCCTCACCCTCTCCTCCGGCCCACGCGCCGGTACTGCACGCCAATCCGGCAATGACTGCGAGCAAGATCGCTCTTCTCATGGCTCTCCTCCTGACCCGATCTCGGGTCGTCTGCCCATCAGCGATACCGTGTGACCCCTCTGCGGCAAGAGTCGCACCGTCCCCAACCGCACACCTTATCCGTCCTCCCGCCCACGTGCAAGGTTGCGTTGTGTGGGGTGCGGAGGGTATGCACTGCGCGTCGGTTTACCGGAGTAGGCGTGCCGACTCCTGCTGGGTTCGCGACCATGCACGTATCGGCGAGGAACCGGGCAAGGTTCGTCGGCGCGCTGCGGCGACGGGTCCCTCAGGGAACGCTGGCGGCACCGCGGGCAGCGGCCCACCATCCGGGCGCAGGCTTAGCGCCAGAACAGGGTAGCAGTTCCTTTCCCCGGGGCGCGGACTGCCAGTGGAAGAGGCGAGGGTGGGTACCACATCTTGGTGGGAGGCGCAGTCCGGGGTTGCAGCGGCGAGTGGAACCGCTACTCGGCTTCCGGGGTTGGTTGCTCCGCGAGCAGGGTGCGCAGGTGGTCGCGGAACAGGATGGTTTCGCTGAGGTTGTCGACGCGGTTGCAGTTCTCCCACTCGGTCCACACGTACTCCAGGCCCAGGTAGCCGCGGTACCCGGTGGCGTGCATCACCTGCACGATGCGGGCGAAGTCGATGGTGTTGTCGCGCATCGAGGCCTGCAGGGCGCCGCGGCGGGCGCCGCGCACGTGGAAGTGGCTGGCGTGGGCGAGCAGCGGCTCGACCTCGCGGTCGGGAATGCCGGCGCGGGCGAAGTGGCCGTAGTCCACGGTGAAGGTGAGGTCCGGCACTGCCTCGACCAGGCGCAGGGCGGCGGCGGGGCGCGCGGCGACCGAGCCGAGGTGCGGCTCCACGCCCATGACGATCCCGGCGGCGCGGGACCGTTCCACCCGCCACGCCAGTTCGGCGTGGGCACGGGCCAGGGAGTCGGCCCGTGGCTCATCGTCGGCGAACGGCACCCCCGGACCGATGGAGACGTGAGCCGCGCCGCAGGCGGCGGCGTACTCCAGGGCGCGCTCGAACCAGTCGCGGGCGCGGCGCCGGCGCTCCGCCAGCGGGTGGTTGATGGCGTAGGAGCGGCCGTCGTTGTCCACCTGCAGGAACACGTCGGCCGCGCACAGGCCGTGAGCGTCGAGGCGCGCGCGCAATGCCCGCGCCGCGCGGCCGGTGTCCTGGAACTCGGTGGAGGGCTGCAGGTGGGAGCGGTCCTCGAACAGGCCGATGTCGACCGCCGGAATCTCCAGCGCGGCGATCAGTGCCAGCACCCGGTCGTGGGGCAGCAGGGGAAAGGTGAAGTCGGCACAGGCCAGCTCCAGGCGTGGTGGGGGGATGGTCATGCCACCCTCACGTCGGCGCCGGTGCGCGCGGCCTCGCAGGCGGCCTCGATCAGCTTCATGGCGCTCCATCCCAGGGCGGCCGGCGAGCGGTTGGGCGCCGCGCCCGCCACCACGTCGACCAGGTTCTCGGCCGGTGCGTGCAGCGGGTAGCTCGCCTCCTCGGCGAGCGGGGGGTAGTCCTGCGTTGCGCCGCCAGCGCGGTACAGGCGCATGGTGCCGTGCCACAGCTCCAGGAACAACATCGCCTCGGTGCCGAACACGCGCACCTCGAAGGTGCGCTCGGCGGGCATCGGCGCCCCGGTGCTGGCAATCGAGACCAGGGTGCCGCCGTCCCAGGTAGCGTTGATCGAATCGTACACGTCGACCCGGGTGTCGTAGTTGTCGAACCGTGCGAACACGGCGCGCGGGTCGCGACCGGTGAGGAACGCCAGGTAGGCGCCGACGTGCGACACCTGGGTGTAGATCTGCCCCCCGCCGCTCACCGCCGGGTCGGCGAATGCGCCCGGTTCCGGGGGCAGGTATGGGGGCTGGCTCTCGAGGGTGTCGCTGCCGGTGAAGATCTCCTCCCACGGCAGTCCGCGGTAGATGCCGAGGCAGAAGTTGGTCATCAGCACGCTGATCAGCTTGATGTCGCCGAGGGCGCCGGAGCGGACCAGTTGCTGCGCCGCGGCGGCGTGGGCGGTGTAGTGCCACGGCCCGCTCAGCAGGAAGTGCACTCCCCGGCGCTCCGCCAGGGCCACCAGCTCGCCCGCCTCGGCGGCGGTGATGGTCATCGGCTTCTCGATCAGCACGTGCAGCCCGCGCTGCAGCGCCGCCATGGCCTGTGCATGGTGGACGTTGGGCGTGGAGCTGATCACCACCGCGTCGAGCGGTTCGCGGTCGAGCGCCTCTTCCAGCGAGGCGGCGGCACGGGGAACGCCGAAGTCGCGGGCGATGCGCTGCGCCAGCGTCCGGTCGCGGTGGTGCACGCAGCGCAGCTCCGCTTGCGGGTGGCGCAACAGCGCCGGGATGTGCGCCGTGGTACCCCACCAGCCGGCGCCGATCACCGCGCAGCGAACCCGTTTCGGCATGCCGGACAGGGTGAGCGGGAGCAGGGATCGCGTCAAGGAACCATCCGGCCGGCCACACGCATTTGACGATCTCCGGCGCGCGTGCTAAGCCCACACAGAACCCAGTGATCTGAGTCACGAGGAGGTACTCAAGACCATGACCCGAACCTGGACCATTCGTGCCGTACTGCTGTGCGGCGCCCTGCTGCTGGCGGCGCCGCTGCTGGTGAGCGCCGCACCGGCCGACGAGGCGCCGGAGGCGGCCAGCGGCGACATGCCCTACGCCGGCCAGTCGATCCGGGTGCTGCACGACAAGCGGCCCAACACCGCCAACCTGCTGGACCTGCTGCCGGAATTCGAAGAAGCCACCGGCATCTCGGTAACGGTCGACATCATGCCGGAGAGCGAGGTGTTCGCCAAAGAACAGGTGGAGCTGAGCCAGCAGGTCGGCACCTACGACGTGATGCAGTACATCTGGCTGTTCCAGCCCGGTTGGGAACGGGCCGGCTGGATGATCGACCTGAACCCCTACATCGCGGACGCCGGCAAGAACTTCCCCGGCTGGGCGCGCGCCGACTTCGACGACTCGGTGCTCGGCATCCTGTCGGTGAACGACAAGCAGCTCGGCATCCCCTTCATCAGCTTCACCAACGGCTTGTTGTACAACGACATCATCTTCAAGAAATACGACGTGGAAGTGCCCACCACGCTGGAGGAGTTCGAAGCCGTGGCGGCCATGCTGACGCGCGAGGATCCCGAGCTGGGCCAGATCTACGGCTACATGGCGCGCGGTGGGCGGCGCGGCACCGAGGACACCAACTCCTGGATCCAGGTGCTCAACCTGTTCGGCGGCAAGTTCTTCGACGACGACTGGAACTGCGCCCTGAACGCGCCGGAGGCGGTGGCGTCGCTGGAGTGGTACGTGCGCATGGTCGAGAACTACGCACCGCCGGGGGCCAAGCGCGCCGGCTGGACCGAGGTGGTGACCGAGTTCACCCAGGGCCGGGTGGCCATGATCATGGAAGGCTTCGTGGTGTGGGAGCAGTACAACGACCCCGAGCAGTCCAAGATCGCCGGCCACGTCGGCTTGGCGCAGTTGCCCGACAGTCCCGAGCACGGACTGGCGGTCGGCGGCGCCTGGGGACTCGGCATCCCCAACACGGCCAAGAACAAGGACGCCGCATGGCAGTACATCCAGTGGCTCACCAGCACGCCGGTGGCCAGCCGACTGTTCCTGGCCACCACCCGCGAGGCCAACCTGGCGGTCTACAGCGTGTCCCCGAACGCGCCCGGCGCCCCGCCCATGAACGACGTGGTCGGCAAGATCTTCGCCGACACCGACCCCGCGGGGTATCCGCCGATCACCAACTGGAACGAGGTCTCCGACAAGATCGGCCTGATGTTCTCCAACGCCCTTTCGGGCGAGATGGGCGCGCAGCAGGCGGCCGACGAGGCGTGCGAGGCGATCGATCCGCTCATGGAGAGGGCAGGCTACTGACCCGCCCCGACCGGCTGAGCTACAAAACCTGAGCGCGCGTCAATGCCACGCGCGTCCGGCACCGGCGCCTCCGCCCCGGCGGGGGGCGCCGGTCGCCGCCGGCGGCTGTCCCGGGCCTGGATCCCCTGGCTGCTGCTGGCCCCGACCCTCGTCGTCCTGGTTCCCTTTCCCATCTACCTGCTGGCGACCATCGTCCGCAACTCGCTGTTCGACTGGACCCTCACCATGCCGTGGCTGGGCCAGTTGTTCGTGGGGCTGGGCAACTTCAGAACCATCCTCGGTGACGCCGCCTCGCTGCAGAGCATACTGACGGCGCTGGTCTTCACCCTCGGCACCCTGGCCGCCGAGCTCACGCTGGGCATCGGCGTGGGACACCTGCTGATCCGCGAGACCCGGCTGATGTCGACCCTGCGCGGCTTCATCCTGCTGCCGCTGGTGATCACCCCGGTGGTGGTGGGCCTGTTGTGGCGGATGATGTACCAGGGGGACCTCGGCATCATCACCTATCTTCTGGGTGTCCTCGGGTTTCCCAAGATGACCATCCTCGCCCACCTGCAACTGGCGTTGCCGGCGGTGATCGTGGTTTCCATCTGGCAGTATGCTCCGTTCCTGATCCTGGTCACGGTGGCCGGTCTCAAGGCGCTGCCCACCGAACCGTTCGAGGCGGCGCTGATCGACGGCGCCAGCGGCTGGCAGGTGTTTCGTCTCATCACCATTCCGCTGTTGCGCCCGCTGCTCTACATCGCGTTGTTGATCCGCTTCATCGATGCATTCAAGCAGTTCGACCTGATCTACATCATGACCGGCGGCGGTCCCGGCATCCGTACGGAAACCATCAGCATGCACATCTTTCGCGAGGGTTTCCTGGTGTTCCACATGGGCTACGCCGCGGCGCTGACCATCGTCCTGATTTTCGTGGTCAACCTGTTCGCCATTCTCTACTTCACCACCGCCGCGCGCGGCACGAGGACCGGTGTGACGTGATTCACCGCGCGTCCAGCCGCCCCGGCCAGTGGTTTCGCGGCACCGCCATCGTGCTGGTGATGGTGTTCTTCATGTTCCCGATCGTGTGGCTGTTCATGACCGCGTTCAAGACCCCCATTGACGCGTTCTCGATACCGCCGAAGGTGTTCTTCGCACCTACCTGGGACAACTTCGTCGCCGT
Source organism: Spirochaetia bacterium (assembly GCA_965203905.1). Lineage (GTDB taxonomy): Bacteria > Spirochaetota > Spirochaetia > SZUA-6 > Bin103 > Bin103. The sequence continues at coordinate 2,963,572 of CBDBDQ010000005.1, forward strand.
GTTCCGGCAGCACAACTTCTTTCTCTACTACCGCAACACGGTGGTGATCGCGGTCGTCTCGACGCTGCTCTCCATGCTCGCCGGGACGCTGGGAGCCTACGCCCTGTCGCGCTTCGAGTTCCGCGGCAAGGGGGCGGTGGCCGGGCTCATCCTGGGCAGCCGCTTCGCGCCGCCGATCGCCATCATCCTGCCGGTGTTCGTGCTGGTGCGCGACCTGAAGCTGCTCGATACCTATTACCCGCTGATCGCCCTCTACACGCTGGCGAACCTGTCGTTCGTGGTGTGGCTGATGCGTTCCTTCTTCGACGACGTACCGATCGAGATCGACGAGTCGGCACGCGTGGACGGCTGCACCACCCTGGGGATTCTGTGGCGCATGGTGCTGCCGCTGGCGCGCGGCGGACTGGCGACCACCGCCATCTTCTGCACCATCCTGTCCTGGAACGAGTTCCTGTGGGCGCTGCTGCTCACCTACGGCAACGCCACCACGCTGCCGGTCACCATGAACGCCTTCATCATGGAGAGCGGCATCGCCTGGGGCCAGATGGCCGCCGCCTCGGCCCTGGTGACCGTGCCGCTGCTGGCGTTCGCGCTGCTCATCCAGAAACAGTTCATCCGCGGCCTCACCTTCGGCGCCGTCAAATGACCGGCCTGGCGGAGCCTCCGTGGAATCCGGTATTGGGAGAACGTGTTGCGGCAATTGACCAGGAACAGTAAGCTCGTGAGGCAACGCGAACGCAGCGATACTGGCTGCAACATCTGCACAAATCGGAGATGAGCGATATGACACTGACGGCGGTCTTCGTGAAGGTGCCGGAAGGATACATAGGATTCGTTGAGGAATTGCCGGGAGCCAATACGCAGGGGACAACGCTGCAAGAAGCCCGAGACAATATTCGAGAAGCAATTGCGATGACATTTGAGGCCAATAGAATTCTAGCCCAAGAGTCTCTCAATGAAACGCAGGAAGTGATTCGAGAGCCTGTAAACATGCAGGCATGAAGAGGCGAGATCTCATTCGTCATCTCGAAGAAAACGGTTGCGAATTCTTGAGAGAAGGAAGCAACCATACCATGTACGTCAACCGGATGGCGCAGAGAGTTTCGGCGGTGCCGCGACATCGGGAACTGAACAGGTTCATCGCGCTCAAGATCTGTAGAGATCTGGAAATCCGGCCGCCGTAAGTGGCAGGCGAGTGGGGTAAGCGAGGTCGACGGATCAGCCTCCGGACTAAACCGCCGGCGGTTCGACGCCCAGCGTTTCCGCGACCCGTGCGGTGCGCTCCCAGTTGGCCTCTTCGATGGCGACGGTGTCCGTGTGCTGGGCCGCGCTGCGTGCCTCCAACTCGCCCGGGTAGAGGATCTCGTCGTGGCCGTCCATCAGCCGCGCCGACTTGACATGCGGAACCAGGGCGCCGACCTCGCGTTGGTAGAACTCTTCGCCGCAGAACGCGGCCGGGTCCAGGAACAGGGCCAGGAAGCCGTTGGCCACCCGGTCGATGCCCGTGGTGCTGCAGCCGGCGCCGGTCAGGGCGCCCGCCAGCACGTCGCCGAACATGGCCAGGCAGTAGCCCTTGTGGCCGCCGAAGGGCAGCAGGGCGCCGCCGCGGTAGTCGGCCGGGTCGGTGGAGGGCTGTCCCTGGGCGTTCACCAGGTGGCCCGGTGCCAGTTGCTCGCCGCGCGCGGCGGCGACGTCGACCTTGCCGGCGGCGATGGAGGAGGTGGCGATGTCCATCATCAATGGCGCGGTCGGCGTGGCGGGGGCGGCGCCTGGTGCAGTGTCCGCGGACCCGGCGGAGGACGCGGCGTCCGTGGACGCAGAGGCGGCCGCGGGCAGCGGGGCGCCGGCTGCCAGCGGGTTGGCCCCGAGACGGCGCTCGGCGCCACCGAAGGGCGCGGTCACCAGCCCGCCGCCGTGGGTGTTGGTAAACGAGAAGCACACCAGTCCCGCGGCCGCCGCCTGCTCCATGAACTCGCCCATGCGGCCCAGGTGTCCGGAGCGCTTGATGGTCAGCACGCAGTGGCCGTCGCGCGCCTGCTCGATCGCCCAGTCGGTCGCCAGCCGCCCCACGTACTGGCCGAAGCCGAAGTGGCCGTCCACCTGCACCACGTGCGGCCGGTCGCCGTAACGTTCCGGCTCGCCTGCCGGCCGCGTCCAGCCGCGGTCGATCCAGTCGCAGTACTGGCTGACACGGATGAAGCCGTGCGAAGCATGGCCGCGCTGGTTGGACAGCACCAGCGACTCGGCCACCACGTCCGCGATGTGCTCCGGTGTGCCCTTGGCCCGCAGGATGGCGGCCACGTAGCCGCGCAGGGCAGCGACGCCGCACGCTACCATCGTCAGGCGGGGCGCGCCGGTGGCGGCGCCAGGCGGTTGAACCCCATCGTGTCGCTGCCGTGGATCACCTGCAGGGTGTGATCCTCCGAGTCGTACTCCAGCACCTTGACGATGGGGATGATCGCCCGTACCGCCAGCCCGATGCGGCGCAGGTCCGAGTGGTTGGCCTCCGAGTGGTGCAGGGTGCGTTCGTTGAACAGGATGAACTCGCCCGGCTGCATCTCCAGGTCGGTGAGATCGCGCGCATCGTAGTAGCCGGCGTCGGCCATCTCGTTGAACTGCACGTCGGGGGTGGCCTCGATGTGCGGGACGATGCTGCGGTGGGAGCCGGGGATCACCTGCAGGTTGCCGTTCTGCCGGGTGGAGGGATCCACCGCGATCCAGGCGGAGACGATCACCGGTGGCTCCAGCGGCCAGTAGTTGAAGTCCTGGTGCCAGGGGATCGCCTTGCTGCCGCGGTTCTTGACGAAGAAGTTGGTGCGCCACAGCAGCAGGTCGGGTCCGTACAGGCAGGCCATCCGCTCCACGATCTCCGGGCGGGTGGCCAGGTCGTACACGGCGCGGCTGTCCAGGTGACGGTTGTGCACGTGGTTGCCGCGCGCCGGTTCGCTGTCCAGGACCTGCTCGATGGCGGGACGCACCTCCGCCATCTCGGCGGGGGAGCACAGCGTATAGGGACCGAGATACCCGTCGCGGCGAAAGCGCGCCATCTCGGCGGCGGATAGCACAGCGGGTGCCGTAGTGGGTGCTGTCGATATTGCCATTACCGCTCCTTGCTCGCCCTGGCGTTACCGCTCGGCCTCGATCCAGTCCGATCCCTGGGCCTGCAGCCGGTCGCGGAGGTCCGCTTCGAGCCGTTGCACCACCGCGGCGGAATTGGTGGCGGCCGCGCCACGGTCGGCGATCAGGTTGTGGCCGGTAACGGCAGCCGATTCGTCCGAGGCGAGGAACAGCAGCACCTCGGCGACCTGCTCGGGCAGGGCCGGGCTGCCGAGCGGATAGAGGTGCTGCTGGCGCCGCACTTCGGCCGGGTTGTGCTCCAGCATGGCGAGCTTCTTCTCCGTGAGCATGCGTGCCGGGCAGACCACGTTGGCGCGGATCCCTTGCGGGCCGTAGGCCGCTGCCAGGTGCTGGGTGAAGCTGATCATCCCCGCCTTGGCCGGGCCGTACGAAGAGATGCCGGTGTTGCCGAACAGCGCCGTGTTGGACGACACGTTGACGATGCTGCCGCCGCCCTGGCGGATCATCACCGGAATCACCTGTTGGCAGAACAGGAAGGGAGCGGTCAGGTGGCAGAAGATGCCCTCTTCCCAGTCCCGCAGGCGGACCTCGTCGATACGTCCTCCTGGGTTGTCGATGATGGCGTTGTTCACCAGCACGTCGATGCGCTCGTGGCGCTGCAGGGTGAACTGCACCAGATCGTTGATGTCGTCCCGGCTCATGACGTCGCACACGCGGTAGTCGATCTGGCCGCTCAGCGCCTGAGCCTGGTGCAGCACCGCCTCGGCGTGCGCAGGCGTACGTCCGCGGTCGCAGATGACCACCGTGGCGCCCTCGCGCGCGAACAGCAGCGCCGCGGCCTTGCCCAGTCCCAGGGTGGCACCGGTGATGATCGCGACCTTCCCCGCCAGTCTCCCAGCCATACGAACTACCGGGCCGTCCCTACTCCTGCTCGGCCTTCTGGATGAACTTCTGCTTGGCGTAGTCGCTCACGCCCTCGGCGGCCTTGGCCGCCTGCTCCCACTCGCCCCGTTTCTCGTGGTAGTGCATCGCCTTGTAGGACTCGGGATCCTCGGCCAGCTCGCCGGTGGTGCCGATGCTCGGCGAGGCGAAGCTGTGGGTGGCGTAGTCGCGCGGCGCTGCGGCGCCGCAGGAAGGGCACTGCGAGCGCGCCACCTCGTCGCTGTTGACGTTGAGCAGCAGCTTTTCGAACACCTGCTCGCAGGCACTGCATCGATAGACATATACCGGCATGATTCCAAACCTGTATTCGAACGTACGGCAGCCTACCACGGCCCCGCTGCGTGCGTCAGCGCACCCGCCACCGCCGAGTCATACGGTCACACGCGAGGACTATCCCGCGCTGCGCGACAAGCCGGGCGGCAAATAGACAGTTGCTCCCGCTGCCCTCGGACCGACGCCCGACGGCCCAACCGCCCAACTCGCACCCCGGCGAGCGCCGTTCACGTGGCCCCGTCTGGCGGCGGCGCGTACTCCCGATGCCGGAAACGGTGGTGCGCAGCACAATGGAGCCTCAAGTTCGGTGGCTCGGCGCTGCCGCCGAGCGCGAAGGGAACGATGTGGTCAAGCTCCAGCAGGAAGCGGGACCCGCAGCGCCGCCCACTGTGCGGATCGACGTAACTGCAGCAGCCACCGTCGCGGCGCCACACCTCGCGCTTCACTGGTGCCGGGATGTAGCGGGATCGGCGCGCCCGGTGGGGCGGCTGCGCGCTGCCTCCGGACGGGCCGGATGCCTCAGGCTGCGGCCGCGAACGGCCATCGAGCTGCGCCGCCCCTGCACGCTGCGCCGTTCCTACCCGCTTCGCTGGCGAAGGAGCGTTGCGACCGCGATCCGCCGCTGCCCGCGCGGTCGGCCTGCTCTGGTCTGCCGGCGGCGTCGGTACGGTGGCGCGGGACCCACTATCTGCCACCAACTTCGCCGCCGAAGGAGCGGTGCCGGGCGCCGCGACCGGTGGCTTGGCACTCACCGGGGTGCTGCCGTCGCAAGTCTCGCGCCCCGACGGCGGCGCGGACAGCGCTGCCACCGCCGAGGTGCCGGCGCCGCCACTCCCGCGCGCGGCTTCCTCTGCGGACAGCGCTGCCGGCGCCGGGGTGCTGCCACCGGCGCTCGTGCCCTCCGGCGGCGTCGGCACTCCGGGTTGCTCTTGCGCGCCCCGCTTCGCCGGCGAAGCCGCCCCGTCTGCCGGCCCTTGCTGCGCCGTCGGCTCCGGCGCCTGGCCCGCGCTTGCCTCCCGGCGCCCACCTCTGCGCCCGCGCGGCGGCCGCCCCGGGTCGTAGCGCTGCAGGCCGTCCTGCACCAGCCGCTCCACCAGTTGCCCCAGCGTCAGGTGCGGGTCCACGTGCGACAGCAGTGCCCGTAGCTGCTCGATCCCGCACTGACACGCAGAGTCGATCACCACCTTCAACTCCCAGCGGCCCGCGCCCAGCGCCCGCATGCGGTCGGCCGGCCACGCCAGCTCGGGAGCCACCCCGGCCAACAACTGCTTCACCTCGCGGGTGCTCTTGCCGCTCGCCTGCGCTACCAGCTCCTGCCGCTGCGCCGCGTTCAGCGCCGGCACCGGTCGCGCTGGCGCCGCTGCCCCGGTCCCCGAAGCCCCCACCTCCGGCGCCGTCCCCGTGCCGAGCGGCAGCAGCTCCGGTGCCGCGGGTGCCGCGCCGGGGTCCACGGCGGTGGTCGCCGTGCGCTGCAGGAGATCGAAGGTGTTCTGCAACTGCGCCGCCGCGCTCAGGGTGAGCGAGCCGTCCTGCAGCCGTTCGCGTGACCCGGCGGTATCGGAGCACAGGCGCATGGCTTTGATACGGCGCCAGGCGGCGCCTTCGCTGTAGCCCAGTTCGCGTACCGCGTAGTCGAACAGGCTGGAGAACCCGAGGCGCAGGTGCAGGTGGCGCGCGTGGATCTCACGCAGGTGATCGAGGACGGCAAGCTGCAGCGCCTGCTCGTGCAGGACGAGGGACCTGGTATGCGCCAGCAGCACCTGGTCGGGGAGCCCGGAGAGCGAGGAGGAGAAGCCGGTAGCGATCGCGGCAGCCATGGCGTAAATATAAGCATGACTGAGAGATGCCCGGTTGCGGCGAGTCCCGGACCGGCACCTGGAAGGGCTCAGGCCGGCGCTGGCGGGGTGCTGGAGGGCCTGGAGGGCGTGGCGGGATGTTCGAAGGGTCGGAGGGGCCGGAACGTGCGTCAGGGGGCCGTCACGAGCGGCGCCAAACCCGTCAAGTGCTCAGCGCACCTTTTTGGCACTTTTTTCGCAGAATCCTGCACCGCGGCGGCGACGTGGCAGCAACGCATCGGCGGAGACCGGCGCGTTGCGTGTCGGCGGCTACCCACTCATTCCTGGACATATTGTACAGATAACAAATCCACTCACCCGAAGGCGGCGATCCCCAGGGATGGGCTGTCGTTCGGCATGGGATGGCCCTGCACCGCCGCCCCGCCGCACACCGCCGCGGACCGCTTCCTGAACATGGGTACAGGATGCAACGCGGCGTTGCACTACTGATCGAACGGGTTGCCCATGAATCGCTCGAAGTGGAGCTGCTCCGGGTGAATCCCGATGGACACCCCGTAATCGCGGGCGGCTCGTATGCTCTCCGGTTCCGCTTCGCTCATCTCCATTACCTTGCCGGGATACGCCACCTTGATCACCCGTTCGCGCTCGACATGGAAGTACCAGCCGGGCGAGCGTAGCCGCGCCGCGACCTTCCGCATCAGGGAGTCTACGTCCCGGTCCGCGACTTCGACATCGCAGAACGTGAACTCGCCGCGGGATCCCTCCCGCTCCAGCCGGCGTTTCGATCTGCCCGTGACCTGGACCAGATCCCAGATTCCCCGGTCGTTCTCCAGCGACTCCGGGATCAGCACCCCTTTCCACTTCATTTTGCTGCTTCCTCCTGCGCGTCGCACCGCACGTGGCTGGATAGCGATGGACATGCGCACCTCGGCGCCACCGTCGAACCGCGCCACCGCGCTGCTGCCCGGCGCCACGGGCCGCGGCTCGGTGAGCGAGCCGGTCAGGATCACCGCTCCCGCCGGCAGGGCGATGCCGCGGCGACCGAGGCTGTTCACCAGCCAGGCCACCACGTCCAGAGGGTCGCGCCGCCAGGCGCCGGTGTAGGCCGATACCGGATCGCCGCCGTCGACCCGCAGCTCCACGGCCACCTGCATCAGGTCGCGCTCGCGCCAGTCGGGCAGCGGCGTCCCGATCACCGCGCCGCCGCTGTTGCCGCTGTCGGCGACCTCGGCAAGCGCGTCCGGCGGCGTGGCATAACGCGACTGGGTGAGATCGAACGCGGCCACCAACTCGCTCACCGCCGCGAGCGCCGCGGGCTCGTAAGGCCTGCCCTGCGGCGGAAGCTCGGCGAGCGTGCGGAACGCGAACTCGGTCTCGAGGTTCGCGGCGGGGAAGTCGGCCGCCGGCAACGTCGCGGCATTCGGGTACACGCGCGGCCCGAACAACGGCCCCGGTATCGGCTGATCCAGGGAGCGCTGACGCATGATGGCAGGAGTCGCGGCGCCGACCTTCCAGCCCACCACCGGCAGGCCGAGGAGTTCGGTCACGGCGTCCTGGATGGCATACGCCTCGTCCCGGCCGCGCGGCCGGGCAGCGCCAAGGTCCCGGATCGGTTCACCGGATCGCCAGGCGTCAGCCAGTCGCCGCGCCGCGATGTCGGTGCGCCCCATCGGCGAGCTACGCGGCGTACGGGTCTCCCGGTGTGTGCCGGCGCCGCACCGGGCGCTCTTCGAGCCAGTCCTCCAGGGCGGCCACCCGCTCCGGGTGCCTGCGGCTGCGCGCGAGGAAGCCGACGCCCATGGTCAGCATCGGGTCCTGGCTGGTCGGCTGGTAGCGCAGGTCGACGGCCCAGCGCACGTGGTCAGAGCGGTTGGGGGTGGAGGAGTGGATGCAGCGGTCGTTGAACAGGATGGCGTCTCCCTTCCGTACCGGCAGCGGCAGGGGCTGCTTCTCCTTGCCGATATGCTCGGCGTCCACCTCCAGGTAACCCGTGCCGGTTACCTGCTCGTGGTGATAGGAGAGCACCTTCTGGCGGTGGGTCTGCGGCATGATGTGCAGGCAGCCGTTCTCCAGGGTTGCATCGACCAGCGGCACCCACACCGTGATCACCGGGTTGGCGCTGGCCTGCGGCCAGTACGACTTGTCCTGGTGCCACGGCACCGCCCCGGCAGCAACCTTCGGCACCTTGGGCCGCGTGTTGTACACCGGGTTGGCGAAGATCTCGCCGCCGATCGGCGACTCCACGGCATCGAGAATGACCGGGTTGGCCATCAGCTCGAAATAGCCGGGATCGCGGTCCCGCCAACTGCGGCCGAACTTCAAGAACTCTGCGTCGCTGCGGCCCGCGAACAGCTCCGCCAGGCGGGACTCGAACGGGCTGTCCCGACGCGCGTCGTCGATCAGGCCATGCGCCAACAGGTCCGCCGCGATCAGGTCAACCTTGCGCTCCATCGCCGCCCGCGCGGGTCGCAGGTCGGCGTCGCTCAACAGTTGCTCCAGGACCAGGTATCCCTCGCGGTCATAGAAGGCCAGTTGCCCGGGTGTCAGTCTGCCATGCATGGGAGTGTCGCCATTGGGTACGCGCCGCAGCCCGCCTGTCAAACGGAATCGGCGTATCGGGAGGGCGGCATAGGCACAGTGCCGCTGAGCGGTAGCGGTTCAGAGTGACACCGTCAAGCCGCAACGCTTTGCGTGTCGCGAGTCCACTACCGCCCCGGTTTGGCCCCGATGGCCCGATGGCGCCGAGTGTTGCCGAAGTCGCGCACAAGCGGTAGAAACCCACAGGCTGCCGTAGGCATACCGGGATGCGCGAGGTGCGGACCTGCCGCGGACACTACTCGAAGACCTGGAGTGAGCTGCTGCAAAAGGGAGATGGAATGGATGGAGCAGTCCATGTGACCCGAGCCGTGAGAAGCATCGTGTTCAGCGGCGTCGGGCACGTGATCGCCGAGGAAACTCGGCAGAGATTCGACGTGGGGCCGCAAGACGTCCTGATCGAAACCCACTACTCGTGTATCAGCGCGGGGACCGAGTTGGCCAAGCTCTCCGGACTGCAGACCATCGGATTCCCGGCGCACATCGGGAACCGGGCCGTCGGCAGGGTCCTGGAAGTGGGAAGCGAGGTGAACGGCGTCCGGCAGGGGAATCTGGTGTACAGCCACCTGCACCACACGAGCCACAGTCTGGGGGCTCACCTGGTCTGCCGATTGCCCGATGAACTCGACAGGCCTGCGGCAGCCACCTTGGGCTTGGCACTCGTGGCCATGACGGGCGTCCAGACCGCCGGTGCCGAGCTCGGTGATACCGCGGTGGTGGTCGGCGCCGGGCTCGTGGGCCAGTTCGCAGCCCAACTGCTCGAACGCTCCGGCGTGCGTACGATTCTGGTGGATCTGAAGCCGGGACGGCTCGCCGTAGCCCATGCCTGTGGAGTAACTTACACCGTGGACGCCTCCGCGGACGATTCCATTGCCGCAGTCATGGAGTTGACGGATGGCGAGGGCGCAGAGGTTGTTTTGGAATGTACCGGGGAGCCCGCCGCGGTCGAGAGGGTTCCTGGACACGCGCGCCGCGGCGGCACCGTGGTCCTGGTTGGCTCTCCACGAGGCCCCTACCGGGGCGATCTTACCGCCTTCCTCCAGCGGTTTCATCTTTGGAGAGATCACGGAGATCTGACCCTCAAAGGAGCCCATGAGTGGAAGGTCCCGTTGTACTCGGATGGCCACGGCAAGCACAGCATGGAGCGCAACTGCCGGATCCTTGCTCGGCTCGTGCTCGAGGGAACTCTGCAACTCGACCCACTGGTCTCGCGGGTCTATGACCCCCGGACCCCCTCCGAGGCGTATCGAGAACTGCGGGAGAATGGAGAGCAGATTCTCGGGGCCGTGTTCGACTGGAGACCCGGCTGTACTGCAGAAGGCGGTGATTGACGGGCGAAGGAAGATCGCCCCGGCCTCAGTAGGGCGCACCTCCCGGCTGGGTGGGCTCCGCTGCGACTCCTGCTACCAGGTGCTGCCGGCACACCCGTCCGAACCATCGTCGTCTGGTCAGGCCGCGTGCGTCCCTTAGGTCGCGTCGCGGCTTGTTTGACAACCCACGGCGGACGCCGTAAGGTACCCCATTGGGCTGTCCAACGACACGGGACCGCATCGAAACCGTTGTATTAAGGAGAGAGGAGACATGCGCACGTACACGTCACCACTTATCGTGATCGTACTTCTCCAGATTCCGTTGCTGGCCTTCGCCGGCGCTCAGGAAGAGGAAGCGGGCGCCGCAGCAGAGCAGGCCACCGCGGTCGCCGGGGAAGGCGGCATCATATACCCCACGTTGGCGAACTACGAGGAGCTTACCGGCAGAACCATCGCCAACTACAATGAAGCCCCGATGCTGCAGGAGTTGGTGGCCGCGGGCGAGCTGCCGCCCGTGGAACAGCGTCTTCCGGACGAAGTGCTGGTTGTCGAGCCGTTCTCTGAGATCGGCAAGTACGGCGGCACGCTGCGTCTCGGAGACATGACCACGGTGGCGGTGGACGCCGGAGGTTTGCGCCGACGCGGGCTATTCTGGTCGTATATGAACGGCTCCGAGTCGGTTCCCAACATGGCCACCGGGTACGAGTGGTCCGATGACGTGAAGACCATAACGATATTTCTGCGGCCGGGCCACAAGTGGTCTGACGGTGAGCCATTCACCACCGAGGACGTCAGGTTCTTTTTCGAAGATGTGCTGATGAACTCGGAGTTGACGCCTATTATCCCCCCACGATGGTCGCCTGAGGGAAAGCCGGTCAAGTTCATCAACGTCGACTCCCACACGTTTCGCCTCCAGTACCAGGTGCCGTACCCGAGGATATTCGACGTCTTCCAGCGAGGCACCTTTGGCGGCCAGAACTTCGTCCATGCGCCGATGCATGCCTTGGCGAAGTACCATCTCGGCCACAATTCGAAGGCCGCGGAACTGGCCACGGAAGAAGGCTTCGAGAACTGGATACAGCTGTACCGGAACCATGCCAGAAAGGGATGGTCATGGGATGAGGATCCGGAGATTCCCGTGCTCGCCGAGTGGGCCGCAGTCAGCGTCAGCACGGAACTGAAGGTGATGCAGCGAAACCCGTTCTTCCACTGGGTAGACACCGCGGGTAATCAGCTTCCGTACATCGACAGGATCGAAGATGTTCTGACCCGAGACAACGAGGTGCACAATCTGAGGATCATGTCGGGGGACATTGATCTGGCGGGATTCAGCACCCATCCGGAAGACTTCCCGTTGCTGAAGGCTAACGAGGCGGAGGGCAACTACCGAGTAGAGTTGGCCCGCACGCTGCGTGGATCTGAAGCTGCCTTTTTTCCCAACCTGACGGCCAAGGATACGGTGCTGCGCGAGACCTTTCAAGATGTCCGGTTTCGCCGCGCGCTGTCTCTGGCCATCAACCGAGATGAGCTTAACGAGCTCGTGTATTTTGGACGAGCAGTTCCGCGACAGGCGGCGCTGCTTCCCGAGGTGAGTTACTACAAGGAGGAGTGGGGCACGGCCTACGCTCAGTATGATCCGGAGGAAGCCAGGCGACTTCTGGATGAGATGGGACTCAAGACGGATGACGAAGGAGTCCTCCTGCGTCCCGACGGTACCAAGCTGAGCGCCGTGATAAATGTTGCCGTTACGGAAGGTTCCCAGGTAAAGGTGGCGGAGCTGGTAAGCCAGTACTGGGCGGAGATCGGATTCACCACGGTGGTAAAGCCGACGTCCAATCCCGTGCTGCATCAATTGGTGGAGTCCAATGAGAGCGATATCACCGTGTTCCACCTCGATCGTGCTGGCGAATCGTTCGGTGCTCGCGGGAATCCCTACTGGTCCTATCCCGGCGACTCCCAGTTCTGGACCGCATGGCCGTGGACCGTCTGGTTCAAGACTCACGGCGAGGCCGGCGAGGAACCACCGGAGAGTTGGAAGGCATGGATGAAGGACTGGGACGCCTGGTTCCAGACCGAGACCGGAAGCCCCGAGTACATGGAATTGGCCCACAAGGTGTATGACTTCGTGTCCAGCGAGCTGTTTGCAATCGGCACGGTTGGCATGTCCCCGTGGGTAATCGTCTACAACGAGGACCTGCGCAACACGCCTCCGTTTGCCACCTGGAGCTCGGATGTGGACTTCTGGGGTGCCTACATGCCGGCTCAGTTCTATTTCGATCGCTAGTGTGCTTGAGAGATCCCCCTGACCGGCCAGGGGGGTCTCCTCAGTGTGCCGATCGTCCTGCCAATCAGGGAGCAGCATGACCGCCTATCTCGCGCGCCGATGCGCCTACATGATCGTCTCACTGTGGATCATGTCGATCCTTGCCTTCATTGTGATTCAGCTCCCTCCGGGCGATTGGCTGACCCACCACATACAACAGCTCCAGCTCACCGGGGGGACCGGCGATGAGGCCTTGGCAGCGACCTTGAGAAAGCAGTATGGGTTGGACCAGCCGCTGCACCGGCAGTACCTCAAGTGGGTCGGAGGATTCCCCCGCGGCGACTTCGGAATGTCCTTTTCCTGGCAAAAAACGGTAACGGAAGTGATCGGAGAACGCCTCGCTTTGACCGTCATCATCTCCCTGAGCACGCTCCTTCTCACGTACATTCTGGCGATCCCAATAGGGATCTACTCCGCCACTCATCAGTATTCGTTCGGAGACTATACGTTCACCGTGATGGGATTCGCCGGGTTGGCCATTCCAAATTTCATGCTGGCGCTCATCATCATGTACTTCCTGTTCAAGTATTTCGGTCTGAGTGTCGGCGGATTGTTCTCTCCGGAGTTCATCGATGCACCCTGGAGCATGGCCAGGGTGGGCAACCTTCTGTCCCATATTTGGGCTCCGTTGATCGTCGTTGGAACCGCCGGTACGGCTGAGCTAATTCGCGTGATGCGAGCCGTGCTGCTGGACGAGTTGCGCAAGCAATACGTGATTACCGCACGCTCCAAGGGACTGGCGGAGAGCCGACTCCTGTTCCGATATCCGGTACGAATAGCGTTGAATCCGATTGTGAGCACGGTCGGCTGGCAGCTTCCCCGGATTGTCTCGGGGGCCACCATCACCGCCGTCGTGCTGGCTCTTCCGACCATCGGGCCGCTGCTTCTGGGAGCACTGATGGAGCAGGACATGTTTCTGGCCGGGACCATGGTGCTGTTCTTGGGGAGCCTTACCCTGATAGGGACGTTCTTGTCCGACATCCTGCTGGTGATTGTAGATCCCCGTATCCGCTATGAATGAGATCACGCGCGCCGTTGTGGCACAAGGATCCCCGTGCTGAGGCTTCCGAAGCTTTCCACAACATCCAACGAAGAGGCCTACTTCATCGCCTCGCAGTGGCAGTTGGCGATGCGCAAGTTGACCAAGCACAAGCTGGCGATAGCTGCTGGTGTGGTGCTTCTCGTGCTCTACGTTCTGGGTGGGCTGTGCGAGTTTCTATCACCTTATATTGTGCGCACCAGAAACGCGGATTATCAATTCAGCCCGCCTCAGAGCATACACTTCTTTCACCAAGGCAAGTTTCACCCGAGACCATTCGTGTACGGGCTCAAGCAGACTCTGGATGACGCCACGTGGGAGCGAATCTACGAACCGGACAAGAGTGAAATAAACCCGATCTACTTCTTCGTACGGGGCGATCCATACAAGATGTGGAACCTGTTCCGGACCGATATCCATCTGTTTGGCGTGAAGCGTGGGGTGATCTTCCTGTTCGGTACCGACAGCCTGGGCAGGGACCTTCTCTCGCTCACCTTGTACGCGGCTCGAACCTCGCTGTCAATCGGTCTGGTTGGGGTGCTGATCAGTTTCCTCCTGGGAGCCACGCTGGGCGGAATCTCGGGCTACTACGGCGGCAGAACTGACATGGTCATCCAGCGGGTGATAGAGTTCATCATATCGATACCTACGATTCCCTTTTGGATGGCGTTAAGCACGGCGCTACCCAAGGATTGGCCGGTGATCAGGGTATACTTTGGGATCACCATCATTCTTTCTCTGTTCGGCTGGAGTGGACTGGCGCGCGTAGTACGAGGCAAGATCCTGGAGCTGCGTGGGGACGACTACGTCCTGGCCGCCAAGGTGGCCGGAAAGTCAGAGGCGGGAATCATCCGACAGCATCTCCTCCCGGGGTTCGTGAGCTACCTTATTGTCCACCTGACTCTGGCCATACCGTACATGATCTTGGCCGAGACCTCTCTGAGTTTCCTCGGGTTGGGGCTCCGTTTTCCCGCCGTGAGCTGGGGAGTCTTGATGAGTGAAGCACAGAATGTGCGCAGCATCGCGTTGCGACCGTGGCTTATGATACCGGGTGTATTCGTGATCGTTACGGTGCTGTCGTTCAATTTCCTTGGAGACGGGTTGCGCGATGCCGCTGATCCTTATCGGTGAGTTGTTGCGCATTGGCAAGTAGTGACGACCCGCGCCCGGAAAAAGCCGCGGTCCGGGTCGAGGTAGCGACGCGAGCAGGAGTTCTGTGAACCACTATGATCGACGCCCTAGCTGATATCGAGACCGGTCTCGAAGAGATCTCGGATGTTCCTTTTCCGGTTGGCGTGGAGTACTACCGCGCTCCGACGCCGCGCCAGGATGTGTGGGATGATGATCTCCGCAGAGTGCGGGCGGCGGGTTTCCGGATCATCCGCAGCCACTCCTACTGGAACTGGATGGAACCCCGGCCGGGGATCTACGAGCTTGATGATTTTGATCGCATGTTCGACCTCGGAGAGAAGCACGGTCTGTATATCTGGCTGGACATGATGCTGGCCACGCACGGGGCCTGCCCGGAGTGGCTGACGCGCGAGCACCAGGATCTGCGGGTCGTCAATTACCGAGGCGAGAGAGTGGCACCTCACGCCGGCAAGGCCTATCCGCAGGGAGGCGTGATTCACTGCTACGACCATCCTGCCTGGCGTGAGTATGGAGGCGGGTTGATTCGTCACGTGGTCAATCGCTACAAGGACCGGAACAACTTACTGATCTGGGGACTGTGGGACGCTATCAGGATGCCGTCCGAGTGGTCCGACATGAGCCGCGGCTTTCCCTGCTACTGTGACTACACGCTTGCCCGTTACGCGGCGTGGCTGCGCAGGAAGTTCACCCTGGAGGAGCTCAACGAGCGGTTCCAGAGACGGTACCGGCGCTGGGAGGACGTGCAACCGCCGCGTTCCTATCACAGCGTAGTGGAGATGCTGCTTTACCGCCGCTTTCACTTCGAAAATCTTGAGGATCACCTACGCTGGATGGTTGGCGAGGTAAAGCGGATCGACTCCCGGCACGAGGTGCGAGCGCATGGGATGTGGTACCCGTCGCCTTGGGACGAGCAGTGTGCCCGGCATGTCGACAGTTGGGGCATGTCGATGCCTTCCAACGACCTGCTGACCTCGCGCGAGCCCACGGCGATAGCCGATCGCTCGTTCATCATGGACTGGGCACGCAGCATCGGCCGTGGCGGACGCTGGTGGAATGAAGAGATCTATGCGGGCATGCATCCGGGAGGATCGGTGTGGAAGAAACAATCCGACCCGCGTGAAACAACGGCCCTGCTCTGGCTGTCGTTGATAAACGGCGCGGCGGGAGCGATGTACTGGCAGTACCGCCCGGAATACCTGAGTTTCGAATCGCCCGGGTACAATCTGGTATCCTACGACGGCCAGCCGAATTCGCGGTTTCATGCTACCACCCGCGCCATCAAGCAGATCGCGGACCTGCGAGACCATCTTCCACTCCAGCGGCCCCCGGGGCAGGTCGCGCTCGTGTACCATGGGCCTTCCCACGAGATCTTCACCTATGATGGCGAGAATGAGCGCTTCGTCACCGATCTGCGCGGCACCTATCGTACCCTGTGGAAGCAGGGGATAGCGGTTGATATCGTTTCTCCTTCCATGGACTGGTCAGACTACCGAATGGTGCTGCTTCCCAACGTCGCGCTGATGGACGAGTCGACGCGAGCCAGGATTCTGCAAACCTGGGAAACCAGTCCGAACACGTGGCTGGTTGCCGAAGGCAACTTCGCCACGTACTCGCAGGATGGACAGTCGAGCTACCGTCCACCCGAGGGCTTGGCCGAGCTGCTGGGCGTACGGGTGGCCGATTGCTCAGCGGTGACTGAGTTTGACATCGAGCGTGGAGAGAACGTCTTGCACACCGAGTACGGCGAGGCCACGGCGACCGCCTCCTTCCCGTACGCGGTTCTTGAGCCGTCCGGTACTACCGAGACCATTGCGCGCTATGGTGATGAATCAGTCGGCATCCGCAGCTCCGACAGGCGGTTCATCTGGTTGGGATTTACCCTCACCGCGGGCTTCGGCGAGACCGCCAGTCCGGCTCTGCTGTCAGGACTGCTGACTGAACTTGGGATCCACCCGGAGGCGGCGGCCAGCCATCCACAGGTCGTGCCCCTGACGCGCCGATCAAAGACCGGCGACAGGATTGTGTTTCTGATCAATCTCGCAAGGATGGAGGTCACGACAACCATAGCGTTCTCGTCCGCTGGGAGCGTAGGTCGGGTCCACGATCTGATTGCAGGCGGGGAACTATCCATGTCCCAGGGGGAGGTCGAGGTCACGCTGCCGGCATGGGAGGTCGGTGTTCTTCACTGTCGCGATTAGCATCGGACAGTTCACGCCACGTCGCCGGGGAGGCTTCATTGGACGATAAGCTGGACAGCTCGGCAGCGGCGCTGGAACAGTGGGGCGCGCGGCGCAACCGGATGCTGGACACCTACTTTCGTGGCGCGCTGCGCGAACGCTACCTGCAGCAGCGGGCGGCCGCCGCTCTGGACACGAGCTCTCTCGACCGCTACCGCGCCGCTGCCGATGCGCTGCGCACGCGGCTGATCGACGAAGGACTCGGCGGCTGGCCCGCCCGCCCGGCGACGATCAGCGCGCGGGAGACGCAGATTGCCGAACTGGAGCCGGGGAATCTGTACCGCGTGCACGTCGAGGTGCTGCCGGAAGTGGAGATGATGGCGTTGCTGCTGGTGCCGCATGCGGCGGCCACCCGCGCTGTGCCGGCGGTGATCTGCCAGCATGGTTACGGCGGCTCACCGGAGTGGGCCATGGGGTTCGGCACGCCCGGCGCGAGCAACTACATGAATGGCTGTGGGCACCGGCTCGCCGCGGCCGGCTACGTCGTGCTGGCGCCGCACATCGTGTGCAGTCCGCCGGGTGTCGGCGAGGACCGCGTCCGGCTCGACCGGCTGGCGCGCATGAGCGGCCGCAGCCTGTTGGGTTTCGAGATGTTCGAGCTGTCGCGCATGGTCGACTATCTGCAGACCAGAACCGAGGTGCTGCCGGAGCGCATCGGCATGTACGGCATCTCCCAGGGGGGTATGTCCACCCTCTTCGCCGCGGCATGCGATTCCAGAATCCGGGCGGCGGTGTGCTCCTGCTACTTCAATGACCGGTGGCGCAAGATGTTCGAGCCCGAGCACCTGCGGCGGAGGGGTGAGGAGGAAGGCCTCGACTACGGCGCCTACCTGCACAGCACCGAGGACGATAAGTTCAATCCTTGGGCGGCGCCGCTGTGGCCGGACAGCGTACTGGCCTCGCTGATCTGTCCGCGCCCCTTCATGGCCGAGGTCGGTCGCTACGATTCGGTAATCGACTGGCGCGATGCGGTAGCGGAGTTCGACCGCGTGCGGCAGATCTACGGCCAACTCGGCGTGGCCGAGCGCGCCGAGCTCAGCGTCGGCGAGTGGGGCGGCCACGAGATGTTCTACGATGGCCCGAAGCGGTTCCTGGACCGTTGGCTCAGGTCCGAGCTGGACGATTGATGAACGATCCGCAGAAACAGTTCCGCGAAATCGCAGAGCCGGGCAACGGCATGGAGTACCGACCGGCGCCGTTCTGGTCCTGGAACGACGAGCTCACGCCGGACCAGCTCCGGCATCAGATACGCCAGATGCGCGGCGCCGGGCTGGGAGGATACTTCATGCACTCCAGGATCGGCTTGGCGACGCCGTACCTGGGCGAGCAATGGATGGCCTGCATCCAGGCCTGCATCGAAGAGGGACGGCGTCTCGGGATGAAGTCCTGGCTCTACGACGAGGACGGATTCCCAAGTGGTTTCGCGGGCGGTCTTATCGCCGGAAGGGGAGGTGACTACGCCCGCAAGACGTTGCGTTGCCGCGCCCGGAGCATCCAGGGGTTTGAAGGCATCTACCCCCCTCCGCCTGGATGCGTGAAGCGATTCCTGGGATATCGCGTGGGAAGGACCTTGCGCCAGCTCGAGGATGTCACCGGGGAAGCCATCATCGCCAGCTCTCATGCCGGCAAGACGGTGTTCGAATTCTACGTCGAACAGGGGGATCATTACGTCGACACTTTGAACCCGAAAGTCGTCGCAGCGTTTCTCGAAAGTACCCACGATGTCTACTTCAGCCGATTCGCCTCAGTGATGGGCACAGGTGCTGAGATCCCGGGGATTTTTACCGATGAACCACAGTACGCGTGGCATTCCATCCCTTGGACCAAAGAACTCCCCGCCTGCTTCGAGAGATGGAGGGGCTACGATCTCCTGCCCCTTCTGGCATCGCTGTTCTATGATGTCGGGGAGTACCAGAAAACGCGCCACGACTTCTATCGGACGGTTACCGAGTTGTTCGTCGACGTCTTCACCCGCCGTCTGTACGATTGGTGCGAAGCTCGTGACATCAGTCTGACCGGCCATCAGAACGAAAACGAAGGTGAGGATGATCTCGCCTGGCAGATCGGCTCGTGCGGCGCCGTGATGCCGCACTACGAGTACATGCACATCCCCGGGATCGATCACCTGAACTGTCAGGGGCGGGTCTACGCGAAGGAAGATGCGGGCACCGGCATGCGCCATTACTCGATTCCATTGGCCAAGCAGGTCAGCAGCGTCGCCCATCAACTCGGGGGCCGAAGGGTGCTGTGCGAGCTGTTCGCCAATTTCGGTCAAGGCATGACTCTCGAGGATCAGCGCTGGATCGTAAACTGGATGTTCGTGCTCGGCGTCGATCTCCTCTGCCCCCACCTCCTGCTGTACTCCCTGCGTGGATTCCGCAAGCGAGACTGCCCGCCGACCCTCAGCCACCATCAACCGTGGTGGAGCTACTACGCACTGCTGAACAACCTGTTCGCACGCACCAGCTTCATGCTCACGCGGGGAACCCATGTCGCGGATATCCTGGTTCTGCATCCGATCACCAGCGCGTGGTGCGTGTACCATCCCGATGATCAGGAACGGGTCATGGAGCTGAACCACGGGTTCATCCGGTTGAGCGAGTCGCTGCTCCGGATCCAGCGTGATTTCGACTACGGCGATGAGTTGTTGCTGCGCCGCCACGGTTCCGTCGACGGTGCGCAGATTCGTGTCGGGAGCTGCCGCTACTCCATCGTCGTGCTGCCGCCACTGCGGTCGATGTTGCGCGAGACGTATGCGCTGTTACGGCAGTTTCATGACAACGGAGGGAAGATCATCACGGTGCCACCGGTGCCCACTCGTATCGAAGGGGCCAACAGTGAAGAGCTGGGCGTGTTCCTGGAGGCGGCTTCGACGGTGGTGCCGAACGAGCGCCAGGCGATCAGGGAAGTCCTGGACGCGACCTCCGCCTCGAGTCTTGAGCTGGACGGCGACATTGACGAGATTTCAGGCGTGTTCTACCAGGAACGCCGGTGGCAAGAGAAGAGGATCTTTTTCCTCGCCAACACCCATCGCGTGAGACGCGTGCAGTGCACTGTCCGCATCCGCGGCCAGGGTCAGCTCCAACTGTGGGACGGCAGCGACGGGGAGGTCACGCCGTGCGTATGCCGCAACGACGGTGATCGGATCGTTACGGAAATCTCTATCGCACCTGGCGGCGCCCGGATCCTGGTTCTGGATTCCGCGCTGCAACCACGGTTGGGTGCGCCGGTGCGCGAGCGGGTCGCCGCTGCCATCACCGTGGAACCGCCATGGCAGCTCGCACGACACTCTCCGAATGCACTGGTCCTCGACTACTGCGACTACCAGGTGGAAGGGGAGGCGTGGCAGGAGAATCGGCCGGTCCTGCGGGAGCTCTCCCGTCCGCCCTACGGCGATCCCGCACCTGCATTGAGCCGGATGCTCACGGAACGGGGCGAAGGCCAATCGCTGAAGCTGAGATACCACTTTACAACTGCGGGCCGAGCCGCGGCGGATGCAGTGCAGCGCCTCGTGATGGAGACGGCCGTGGAGTCCACGGTCACCTTGAACGGCGCCGTACTGGGCGAATCCGATGACGGCTTCTGGCTCGATCCCTCGTTCCGTTCGTTCTCCCTCGCTGGCTTGGTACGTCCGGGAAACAACGTGATCGAAGCCGCCACCACACTGCATCCGCTGACCGAGATCGAACAGTGCTACCTCGTGGGCGAATTCGACGTGGTGCGCAGCGGAGAACGCAAGTTCGTGATCAGCGGAGCTCGTGACGTTGTTGCCGGCACGAACCTGGCCGAGGAGGGCTCTCCGTTTTTCTGCGGTGCCATCAGCTTATCAAGCGAGGTCGAGCTGCCGTCCCCACGCGAGCTCCTTGCAGAGCGCGTATACCTCGAACTCTCCTGCGAGAATGTGGCCGTGGTCGAGGTTCACCTGAATGCCACGCGTTGTGGCGTCGTAGTTCCCTGCGACCGCCGATTGGAAATCACTGAACACATCCGAAAGGGAAGCAACGTTCTTTCCCTCAAGTTGGTTGGGACGCTTCGCAACCTGCTGGGACCACACCACTTCACCGGCGCAGAATCGCGCTCGGCGATAGCCCTCCTGTCGCTACCGCGAGCGGATGAATGGACCGATACCTATCGCATCATGCCCTTTGGGGTAAAGCAGGTAGCCTTCCGCTACGTGCACTCCGACTAGCTCTTGAGTCCGGTTATCACGACCCCTTGCATGAACGACCTCTGGGTAAAGAAGAACAACAGGATGGGCGGCAGCATGATTACGAGGGAGGCAGCCATCAGAAAATTATAGTATGAGCCAGTCTGCGAAATCATGCCGAAGGTGCCTGCTGTGGCCACCGCCTTGAAGTAGTAAAGACCGATCGGCAGGGTGAACTTATCCACCGACGTGAGATAGATGATCGGGGTCATGAAATCCTGGTAAACGGCAACGAACGTGAACAACGCCACGATGCCGAGAGCTGACGTCGAGAGGGGCATCAGTATTCTCGAATAGATTCGCCAGTTGCTGCAGCCATCAACCTTCGCCGCATCGTCCAACTCGTACGGAATGGTACTGAAGAACTGTCTGAGGAGAAAGATATAGAAGGCACCACCGCCGAAAAAACTTGGAACGACCAGGGGTTTGAAGCTATCTATCCAGCCAAGCTTGCTCATGATGACATAGACCGGAACCAGGGTAACAACGCTCGGCAGCATCATGGTGCTCAACATGATGATGAACCAGAAATCCCGCAGCGGAAATCGCAGCCTGGCGAAGCCGAATGCGACCAGGCTGGCGCTGAGCACCGTGCCGAGCACATTCAGGGAAACTATCTGGGCACTGTTCCAGGCATACCGGCCGAATGGAGCGAGCCCGAACATGTCGACGAAGTTTGCCCAGCGAAACACGGAAGGTATCAAACGAGGCGGATATGAGACCACCATGGCGGTGGGCTTGAGGCTCGATGAAATCATCCACAGGATAGGAAAAAAGATCACGAACGCAGACACGAGCAGGATCACATGAACCAGTAGCCGCCACAGATGGCTGCTACGTAACGCCGATGGGACTGGCCGATTCACTCGCACTCTCGAGCTCCTTGCCGGTCAATCCTGGAGGCGCTTGAAGGGGCTATCGGCGGCGCCGTAGGCCTTCATAATACACCCATGCGGGAGACGATTTGAATATGAGAAGAGTGATTCCCATGATAATAGCGAACAGGATCCACGAAAAGGTCGCGGCATATCCCATGTGGAAGTTCCTGAATGCAAGCTGATAGATGTAGAGCAGCGGAAAGAACGTCGAGTAATAGGGTCCTCCATTGGTCATGATGAAGGCGGTCTGAAAGGCCTGAAACGAACCAATGATGCCAATCACGAGGGTGAACAGCAGCACCTGCGTCATCATGGGGAGAGTGATATAGAAGAACTTGTGCAGCACTCCGGCACCGTCGATCGCAGCGGCTTCGTAGAATTCGGTCGGGATACCCTGCAGTCCGGCCAGGTAGATGATCATGCTGGCGCCGACCGCCCACAGTCCCACCATGACGATCGAGGGCAGCGCGGTGGACGGGTGCATGAGCCAATTGGGACCTTCAACGCCGAGCAGCTTCAGGATCAGGTAGTTGACGATGCCATGATTCGGCTCCAACAGCCACATCCAGATGTAGCTTCCGGCAATGCCCGGTATCACTGCCGGAAGATAAAACAGGGTTCTGTACAGGCCCGATCCCTTGACTCCCTGATTCAACAGGAGAGCCAGGATGAACCCAAGAATCAAGCTCAAGGGTACATTCATGGCCGAGTAGAGCACGGCAACCTTCATCGATTGCCACACTACGAAGTCCTTTACGATCTCGACATAGTTCTCGAATGCAGTGAATTCAGGTGGGTATATCCCGGTCCAGTTGGTAAACGACATGACCAGCGAGAACGCCATCGGGCCAATCTGCCAGATCAGGAAGCCGGCCAGCCATGGCGCGATGAAGAGATAGCCGTCGATATGTTCCCGCCGCTCCAACCTTCCCTTGAGCATCTTCACTCAGCACCGCTCCTGGCGCACGAACGCCCCGCGATCCGCGCCCGCCGACCCCCTCATAAGCTTCGGAATCGTGCCCGACGGGTAGCGGAATACGAAGATTCCGGTACCCATCGGACTTCCCGTGTCGCTATTCCCTAAGTTCCTCAAAGACCAAACTTCGCACGCTGCTCAAGTTCGGCTTCCAGGCGTTCTTCGACTGCAGTCTTGAGTCTACCCGTGACCACCTCTTCGGCCGACTTGAGGCCCAGGTACAGAGGATCCAACTCCTGCTGCAGTATCGTATAGATCCGGTCCCACTCGAACATCAACTGCAGCCAGGGTGGCCGATATGGTGAGGCGCCTTGCTCCATGGCCTTGGTATAGACATCGATATTGATGCCGAGTTCCGTGGCCCGCTCAAACCACTGTGCCTCGATCGACGGGATTCTTCTCGATGGCATATTACCGGAGTAATCGAAGCGCCGTTGCTGGGCTTCCTCGGAGCGAAGTGCCTTCAGAACCTCCCATGCCTGGTCCTTGTGCTCTGACTTGGTAATGATATTGCCGGCAACGGCCGAGTGGATGACTCCCTGGGGAACGACGCCCTCAACCGCCGGGAAGGGCATGATATCGACCTCGAACGCATACTCCTGGCCCTCCGGCGGGAGCCACCACCAGAATGGATGTGTGCCGTACTGGCCAGTCGCGAAACCCAGGCCCTGCGAAGGTGCTCCATCGACAAACACCACCGTCTTGTCCTTGTTGATAAGATCGGCGTAGAGCTGTAGTGCCGCGATGGACTCCGGCTTGTCCAGCGCGTACTTGACCGCGTATCCGTTGTCATCGACCTCGAACAACATTGCGCCGGGAACCAGGTTCCAGACGAAGTTGAGAATGATATCGATGCCACGGATGAACGCCATCCCGTATTGATCCGTTCTCCCATCACCGTTGGTGTCCGCGGTCATCTTCTTGAGATTTTCTCTGAACTCGGCAACGGTCCAGGGCGGATCATCGCGGTAGGGCACACCGGATTTTTCCATGATGTCCCTGTTGATCCAGAAGGATTGGCCACTGGTCTGGCCGGGGAATCCCCATCTGATGGTGTTGCCGTCAACTATCATCGTGGAGAGCTTTTCAGGACCGGCCCAGAACTCCCAGCTCTGTACCTCCGGGTCGTTGTCCCAGTAGGGGGACAGGTCGATGATTTGACCATCGAAGTACATCCGCGGCCGTATCGTGCCGTCGAACACATCGGGCGGAGTTCCCGCGGCCCACAGCAGGTTGTACTTGTCCTCCAGCGTCTGCCCTGGTGTGGCCAGGATGAATTCAACGTCCACCCCTGGTACCAGTCTCTCCACAATCGCCTTGGTGTCGGCGAGCAACTCGTCGGTGCCGGGTGCGGGAACATGGACAGCGCCTCCCATGATCTGTATTTCCACGGTGTCTTCTACCGCCACTTCACCGCTCGCAAAAGCGACACCGCACAGCACTGCCAGCAAACCGGCGCTGGCTACGATTCGTTTCATATCATTACTCCTTCGGTACTCGTTCCCAGTTTTGATCTGGGCTGTTTCGGCGAAATCGTTTTTCAAAAAGGATCCTGCTTGATGCTCCCCTCCTGTCCGATATTTTCGCTTATGGGTTCCGGTTGGGCGGCCCAGTGAGGATCTCGAACGCAAGCTTGAAACACCCGAACGCATCGGTTCCCTCAGCGCCGAGTAGGATCGCACGATGACCTGGCGCTGTCAAGCGTTTCATCTTGATCATCCTCTCGCTGCTCGGCTGGCCGGGGCTTGCACGCGAGGTGCGCGGCAAGCTGATGGCGCTGCGGGGAGAAGACTTCGTCACCGCCGCCAAGGTGGCGGGCTGCACGGAGCGCGTGATCATGTTCCGTCACCTGGTGCCGTCGTTCCTGAGCCACATCATCGCGTCCGGCACGCTGGCGATCCCGTGGATGATCCTCGGCGAGACGGCGCTCAGCTTTCTGGGCATCGGCCTGCAACCGCCGGCCATCAGTTGGGGCGTGCTGTTGAAGGCGGCGCAGAACGTCAAGGCGATCGTGGCGACGCGTGGCTGCTGCTACCGGGGCTGTTCGTGGTGGCGATGACCCTGTCGTTCAACTTCCTGGAAGACGGATTGCGCGACGCCGCGGATCCCTACAAGTAGCCCAGCCTACGCGACGTCCGGCCGGATGAACAGTGTCACCACTTCCCAAGGGGCAATGGCAAAGGACAACCGCTGCGCCGAGATGCTCACTGCCTTCCCCGCGTCCAGGGGGTCCCCGTAGAAGTCGGTCTCGGCCGCGGCCGCGATCGCGAACGGGAACACCAGCTCGGCCTGACAGCGCTTCCCGTGGCTCTCGTACAGCCGCACCACCACCCGGTTTCCTTCCCGGTACAGGCCGGTCATGAACACGCTGTCCGGTCGCACCTGAACCAGGCTGTCCGCGGCCGGCAGCGACGGTCGCGGGGCCCTGCGCCGGCGCTTGCCCACGGTGCAGAGCAGCGGTTCCTGGTACTCCGACGCCCTGCGATGCACCTGCGCCCGGCGCCAATCTCCCGCGTGCGGATAGATCGAGTAGCGCAGGCGCTGCAGCCCCCTGGCCTCGTGCAGCCGGCTGATGTGTCGCCAGCAGGTTCTCGTGGGTATGGTGCGCGTCTTGAGAAGGATGTGCTTCGCCACGTTCTCGTCCGGGTCGTAGTCGAACCCGGTCTGCCCCGGCGAGCTCAGGAGCGCAACTCCTCCGCGGGAAGCGGAGGAATAGTCGATCCACCGTTCCGCGGAGAACGAGTGAGGATAACTCGCGTTTGCGAAGTTGGTGCCGCACGGCTCCGTGGCACGGTCCACCACCTCGGCACCGAACGGCACGTGGCCCACCATGGTCCCGGCGCAGGCGAGCGGGAACTTCGCCTTGAACACCCCGTCTCCGCCCTTGCTGTCGATCTCCACGACGCAGTCGATGCGCGCCAGGTCCCGGTAGATGACCACCTCCTTGCGGATGCCGTGCGCTCCTATCGCCCCACGCGTTACGACCCGCGACCAGACCGGGCCCCTTTCGACGCTCGCGAGCCGCATGTCGTGCTGCTCGATTTCGCCGGTGAACGGCCCCAGCGTGTCGAAGTCATCGGCGGCGTCCAGCGTGCTGTAGGAGATGGCATTCGCCGCCATGGCCCCGCTGGCGAACAGGTTGGTGCGGCTCCCCTTGAGCACTACCGAGCCGAGGCCGCCGCGGCCGACGACGACGTCGAAGTAGCGGTTGCCGAGCGTCACTCCGGGTGCGGCCGAGGTCGGCTCCTCTGGCTGAGGCGGCGCCATGCTCGTGGTCGGGTCGTTGTTACGGGTCGCGTAGTAGGTGGCGTATCCCAGCGCGCCGACGGTGGCGATGAACGCTACGACAACGTGCTTCAGCGTTCCGTCCGCGTGCAGATCCTGCTGCGTGATCTGAAACGGGACCGGACGATCGGCGCTGTCCCTGATGGCGACTGCGCGGGCCGAGCCCGCCGCGAACTCCAGCTCGGCCGCGACCACGTCGGTGCGGTCCCATCCCAGGGAGTTGAAGATGACGATGGGAGTGCCGGTGTGCCGGTGTCGAATCCTGCCGGCGAGGACCTGCAGCGTGGCGCGAGTCAGGTGCTGAGCCTGCCGCTGAATGCGCTTCTGCCGTGCCAGCAGGCGGTCGTAGTCGTTGGTGAAGGCCATCCGTATGGCGTGGCCGGTGGTGGTGAACAGGTCGTTCCACAGCTTGTCGAACCGCTGCTCCGGATAGGGCCGGTCCAGACAGACGCTCCCGATACTCGCCAGCCGCTCGGCGGTCGTGATCGCGATCTCGTCGCGGAACCACCACACGAACAGGCTTTCATTGCCCAGGATGCCGAACCGACAGGCGCAACCCGAGGAGTCGAGGACCCCCGAGATTACTGGCAACTTCCCCTCGTGTTGCTCCAACTCCGTGAAGTACTCGGCCGGGGTCGCGAACAGCAGCGGCACCCCCTCGCGCCGATTCCACTCCCGCACCAGACCGATGATGTCCACGGGCTGTCCCCTGAGGTCCCGCAGCGGCCGGCAGTCGTCACCGCCGCGCGAATACCAGACGATCCCCGCGTTCCCCAGCGTGGAATAGTCGATCTGCACCTTGTCCACCGGCTTGCCGCGGCGGTAGACGATGATGAATCGATGCTTGATCTCCTCGTATATGACGTTCGCCGCCTTGGGCCAGTCCTCCGCGAAGTCGTGGGGGAAGGCGCGGGCGTCCGCCAGCGTGCCGTAGCCGTAGCCGCCGCGACTGGAGAGGATCCTGGTGCCGTCCAGTCCCTCCCAGTAGAAGTCCACCAACTCGTTCAAGCTGGGCCGCGTGAACCGGTAGAAGCGATAACCACCCTTCTTCAGGAGTTGCGGTATCTGCGAATGACCGGGCGTCAGGTCGTTGGCGGTGTACACCTCGGTCCGAGTGTCGAATACGCGCTCGAAGTACCTGCGGCCGTAGACCATGTTGCGGATGAAGGTCTCGCCGCCCACGGCGTCGAACGCGGGATTGCTGATGGTGTTCGGTGCCACTTCGATTCGGCCTTGCTGGATCCTGCGGCGCAGCTCGGCCATGCGCTCGGGGGCGCGGCGTGCGAACGGCGACAGCTCCTCGTAGGCGGTGTCGAAGTACCACTTGTAGTCGGGGTCGCGATCCATGATGTCGAGCACTTCGTGGAAGATCAGCGTGTAGCGATCCTCGTGCCAGCGCCTGGTATGCGACCAGGCGTTGTCGCAGTGCGCATAGGGCAACAGGAAAATCTTCCTGGGCTTGGTCGTGCTCGCTGCGCCGTTCCCTGCGTTCTTCACTGTGGCCGGCATGGCATCCTCCACTTCATAGTAAGCGAATGGCCGCCGCCGTCCAGCGCGTGCCTTACAGCGTCACCTCGAACGATTGGTGGCCGGCGTCGGGCACAACCGTGAGCTGCCGGCCGTTGGCGTGGATCGTGACCGGCATCGGCGCCGGCTCGACCGTGACGGTGACGTCGCGCGACTCGGTGTACGGAGCCGGCAGGTTCTGCAGCGAAGAGGACAGCGCCAGTTCTAACTGGTTCGCGGACCAGCGCACGTCGTTCACGGCCACGCTGTCGATCGGGGTCACGCTGCGGCGGGCCAGGTCGACGTGCAGCGCGCCGTAGTGGAGTTCCAGGTAGGCCGCGGCCGCCAGGGCGCCGCCTCCCGACCAGTTCATTCCCGACCAGCCGGCGGCGCGCACGCCGGCCGGGTCGTAGTCGAGCCCGTGGTGGATGCACTCCGGGGCGTAGCCCTGCCCCGGCTGCGCGCCGTTCTTGCCGGCGCCGTTGGGGAAGAAGTGGCCGTCGTGCGCCCGCAGGCGGTTGATGCCGTTGGCGTGGTTCTCCGCCATGTCCATCAGCGCGAAGCCGGCGCGGCAGGCGGCCACGGCGCGTTCCAGATAGTGCGGGTTGCCGGTGGCCCGGTAGTAGTCGGCGAAGGTGGAGACGAAGCGGCACTGGCGTGTCGTTGAAGTCGAGCCGGTCGATGGTGTTCCGCACTACCCACGTGGCCGCCTTGACGGCCGCGTCGGCGAACTTGCCGTTGTCCGACAGGGATGCCAGGCGAGCGAGCACGGCTCCGCTGATGCAGGTGGTGGCGCTCTCGCGGAGCTGTCTCACCGGTTGCAGGTCGTGGAAGAACCAGGTCGGAATGGCCCCGCTCGGGACCTGTGCCTCGACCAGGAACTGTCCATAACGGGTGGCGTTCTCCAGGGTGGGAGGCGTTTCGCCCAACAACTCGTGGTGCAGCAGCGACCACCAGGTAGAGACCCCCATCGCCGCGCTGTCGTAGCAGGTGAGGGAGTCCGCGACCCGGCCGGTCCACTACAGGGTGCCTTCCCAGCAGGCGCGCTCGAAGTGGTAGATGCACGGAAACGCACCCCGGTTGCGCGGCGAGCGGTTGAACAGGTTGATGATGCCCTCCGCGGCCGCCACCAGGTCGTCGCGCCCCCACTCCCGGTCGTAGTGGCGGATGCCGAAGGCGACATGCAGGTCGTTTCCCAAGTACGCCGGCTTACGTCCATGCTCAGCCGCGCGCTGACACCGTAGTCGGTGAGGGTATACGTCTGGGTCAACGTCTGGTTGAGAAACCGTTTCTCAAGCGTGACCGAATCTCGTACAGGCTGGCACGGGCGATCAGGCCGGTACCGCACACGACCGTCCAGCGTCCGGCGCTGCGGATCAGGAATTGGAGGTAGACGCCCGCCTCGCTCTCGTGAACCGCAATCGCGCGGTCGCCTCTTTCCAGCATGCGGGCGGCTTTGGGGAGTCAGGCCGCGGACACGACGCGCCGAATTGCGGCGATGTGCTCGGGGCCGGAGGCGCAACAGCCGCCGACGATCTGCGCCCCCGCGTCGAGCCAGTCGGCTGCGAACTCGGCGATGCGCGACGGGTAGTAGTCCGCCGTCTGGAGGATGTCCGGTCCGCTGCTGGGCCGATGGGTGGTGAGCACGGGGCGGTTGGCGACCGGTCCCGTGGGGTTGTAGCCGAGGTTGGGGTAGGCGCCGATGACGCCGCCGTACGCCGCACGCAACAGCGGCAGGCCGGCCGAGATCGCCTCCGGGCTGCTGCACATCAGCAGGATGCCGGCAACCGGTCGCGCGCCCAGCGCCGCCACCAGGTCGGTGAACGACTCGCCGTACAGCATGCTGCCGTCGGCGTTGATCTCGCGGGTCCCGATGAGCACCGGCAGGCCGGTGTCGGCGGCGGCGTCGTACGCGGCCACGCACTCGTCGACGTACCCCAGGAACTCGCACCAGATGCAGTCCACGCCGCACTCCGCCAGGAGCCGCGCATGGCCCGCCATCTCCTCCTGAAACGCGTCTTTTCCGAGGCGCTCGACGTCGGAGGTCAGGTCTCCGGTGTGGCGGTCCTGCAGCGCCGGAGGCGCGATGCCGCCGGCGATGTGGACGGTCGCCTCGGGCCGCTCGCAGGCGGCCGCGGCGCGCGCCCGCAGCGCGATTTCCACCGCCGCGGCTGCATGTTCCCGCCACCGATCCCGCATGCCGACGGTGGCCAGACGCGTCGGACTGGTCCAGAAGTTGTTGCTGGTGATGATGGCGGCGCCTACCCGCAGGTAATCCTGATGCACCTGCTGCACCACGTCCGCGTGGCTGAGGTTGGCCAGCGCCGACCACGCCTTCAATTGCTTCTCGACCTGCTCCAGGACGTTGACGCCGCGCCGCTGCAGCTCCGACCCGGTACCCCCGTCCAGAACCAGCCGCTCACCGCCCTCCAACCGTTCGACGATGGTCATTTCCCCTCCTGCTGTTCCGCCGTCGCGCGTTCTCGGTCGAGCACCCGCGGATCCCGGTAGTGACTCATTTTGAAATCTCGCCGTCGCGAGGGCGCTTCTTGTAGGTCTTGGGCCGGTTGGGCGGGGGCGCTGCCGCATCCATCATCCTGACGAGTTCGCCCAGGTCCATCGGGTGGCGGGCAACGCCGGCTGCCACCGCGAGCGTGATCTTGGTCCATGAAGTCCAGTGCCGTTTCGCTGGTACGGTCGCCGAGCCTCCACGTGGGGACCAGCTTGGTGTCGGCGCGTCGCTTGATGCGCAGATGGACTCTAATTCTCGCGGCTTGGCAGCCGGAGCGCAGAAGGCTGCGGGGATGGCGTTTGGGCTGGATCAGGCGGTGGAGTGGCCGGCGGTGGTACAGAAGGAGGCTGCGGCGGATGCCCGCGGGTGTGCCCGGGGGCCGGTATTATGCCTGGCCGCTGGCGTAGTCGTGCGTGAGAAGGTCCTTGGCTGCCTGGGCAGCCTGGATGTTCAGGTCGTCCAGTATCGGCAAATCCGTCAGGCTTCCGGTCGCTTCGTCGAGATCCCGTTTTTAGGTCGTTCCATCGTTCCTCCGATACTTCGTCTGAAATGCGCCCGTTTCGAACCCGCGCCCACAGTCCACGCGCCTCGCCCGCAACACCGTCACAACGCGCGCAGACTGCCCTGACATCGGCCAAAGTGCCCAGAGGTTTCCCGGATCAAGGTGATGATCGAGAAGACGATCACGCCTGCATTCGCCACCACGGCGATCATCGAAGGCATCTCTGCTATCAATGCAGTGCCCGCTCCGGCTGCCAGCACCGCCAAGACAATACCAGTTGATACCGTGGGGCGTGCTGCCGCGCAGTCGACCTCATGGTGAGTTTGCGAACCATCTCATCCGGGGGCCCCTGCCTGCGTCGCGAAAGTGCCCTACGATGTCGGCATTGGTGCACCGATATCAATTTGGCAAGATGCAGTGGTCCTTGAACAAGCCTACGACGATGTGGCCATAATCAGTTACGGGCGAATTCACCGGAGGCGATTCGTACAAGAAGTGAATCCGGTCCACATTCGGACGCAGCTTGACATGCCACCAGAACACTTTGTTGGTCCCACGATGACTCCGTGTACGGTCCAGCTCGGACCGTAGGTGCCTCTTGGTACGGCCATTCTCATCCGAGGTTTCGGATCCGATCTTTGCCGACAAACGTCGCTGCAAATCACGAGGGTCTCCGCTGCGATAATGGTGGAAATATTCCGCTCCATAGTCGCTCAGACCACCTAGACTACGGACTAGCTTGTCCCGTATTTCGATGTACGGGAGGTTGAAATCGCCGAGACCACGCCACAGGTCGTCGGCCCACTCGAGCGCCGGGAAAGCAGACCGAGCGAGACGTTCGAATCCCGCCTCATCCAAGTTCTCAAGCGCCACGATCGCCCGAAAGAAACCAACGTGATGGGACTCATCGGTTACGAAGAAGACTTCGGTAGTAGCACTATCCACGGTAACAGACACCCGTCCATATGTTCCTTCGCCGATCGATAGTGGCAGAACCGCTATGTGATGTTTCTGCAAGCAACAGGCGTGTGCCCACACCACTCCTGGAGCGAACCGCACGGCTCCGTGGAAAATAGCACTGCATTCGAGTAGCTCTGAATCGTCGAATACATTGACTCGATCAAGAGCCAACATCAACCGCATAGCGAGGTCACGATCGAGTTGCACACGACAGTCTGGCTCAAATAGCGCGGAGTAGAGTTCCACGTCGTCGCCGAGAGCGGCTCTATAGAAGTCAGTGTGTCTGACGACGCATTCATTTCGCTCGCGGGCGACATCAAGCCTCGTGAGCAAGTGCTTGATTGCGTGCGACAGCGCTCCCATCCCGACCGTGGTCGCCGCTGCCCATGACGATTCATCGAGTACGAACCTGGCAGTCACGGATCACGTCGGGGCCGAGAGGCCAGGGCTGCGAGATCAACTTGCGCCTGATCGAAGAACCCGGCTGGCCATGCGGTAAGCTGGCCCGTTCGCTGCAGCTCAATCGATTGATGAATAGGTTCGTCGTCTTGGGCCCGGAAGAAGTGGATCACAACCTTCTCCGGGAGAATCGCCGCGCTGCCGTCGGCGACCGCTACCCGTATGCCGTTCAGTACGTGATCACTGTGAGTCTCAAGAAAGACCTGTACACCATCCGCCGCAACCCGCGCCAGAAAGCCACCGATCTCTGACTGGCCGGCTGGATGCAAATGGGCTTCCGGATTCTCCACGAGGAGCAGTCCGCCGACTGTGGCGCGCAGAGCTGCGACGACAACTGGCAATGCATATGAAATGCCGAAGCCTGCGTTAGGCGCCCGTGTCCACTCAGTTCGAAGCCCTGGAGTCTTGAAACGAAGACGGGTAACCGAGGTGTTTGGAAACCATTCGGCATCAATCTGGGTAGGACGGACGATTCTGCTCATCCAACTTTCGGTCTGATGTAGCAGACTCGAGATCTGGGTGTCGGTCGAGGAACTCTCCAGCCGACCGGCGCTAACTCGCGACCGATCGAATGACGCCAGAACCTGCGCTACGAACTCGCCGCGTGAGCCGACGTCGAGTTCCGTCGCGCTGGCCGCGCTGGCACTAAGCACGTCGCGTGGCCCCAGACGCTCTGCGGACAGATAGCAAAACTGCGGAGCAGGACCGGCGAGCGCTCCAGAGTAGCCGTCGGGCCTGTCAACCACAGTCGCGTTCAGTGTCCGCGTGTCATTAGCACTCGTCGCACGAAACGACCAGCGGCGATGTTTACCCTGAGTATCGACGACTTCGACGGTAGCCAGATCCTCGCTAGCCTCATGATGAATGACGTCCTCAGGCCCACCCAGCTCCAGCGTGTCGACACCGTTCAGCTCGACGTGGCCTCTTCCAGGTTGCGTAGCAATCTGCCGGGCTAGCAAGAGCGCGTGCAGGACGGAAGTCTTGCCAGCACCGTTGGCTCCCGTCAGCACTGTAAGATTCTCGGTTCTCAAGATCAAGTCGAAAAACCGCTTGAAATTCTGTAGACGGATCTCGGCAATCATAGAAGTGTACACTCGGCCAATGAACGAACCTTATCTAGACGGATTCGCACATTTCGGACAGTACCTGTGCTACCACTGATCGAATCGATGAATTCGGAATCATCCGTCATCATATCGCGTGCCCTGGTCGCCAGCTCCTTAGATGCATTACTTACTACGGTCTCCTCGTGGTCGGCCAGAACGGTGGCCCAGCTTTCGAACAACGCGCGGTTTATCGGGCTTTTTCGAGTCTGCTCCCATTGCCACTTGCGGAAAGCGTACTCGCCGAACACAGAGTAGCAGTTGGTCATGCCACGAACGAAATCGGTACGGATATCGTCAAGATCATGACGTGCGGGATCGTCGATGCGATCGGTCACGAAACCCAGGAACTCGTCGAAGCTGCCATGCTGAGCGTACTCGTCCGGGGAAAACAATCGGAATGCGACGAAGCGCAGCGCCACCTCTCGGTCTGCCATCCTCGGATGGTTGTTAAGAGCCTGTCCGGTAGCAGTAACGAAGCTCGGTTCGCTTACCAACCTCTTCAGGAATTCGCGGGATCGAAGCTTGCTCATGCAGTGGCGGATTTCCTGAGCGCTCAACGGAGTTCCGCCAGTGTTGATCCTACGGAAAATGTCGAACTTCACCCGGTATGGAGTCTGTGGGTCGATGACGTGGGCGACGAACTGTGAACCATTCAAACGGCGGCGAAACAGTGTCGCCAGATCGTCGAATCCCTGACCCCTCAGTTCGTGGAGGTAGGTCACGTCACCTAGCTTGACGGTTGGGTCGGTCACGTACCGGAAAATCGTCGTTAGCCGCTGGACGCCATCGACGACCTGGAGTCGACCGGTACTGTCTTCGTTGAAGTAGAACGATGGCAGAGGGATCCCCAGCAGGAGTGACTCGATCAACCCGGAACGTTGCCAAGCCTTCCACACATAGTGCCGCTGGAAATCGGGGGCGAGGTCGATGTCGCCCTCATCAATCATGTCCACTACTTGGCGTAGCGAGTAGTGCTTCGTGTGGATTCGAATTTTCTCTGGGTCCCAGGGCTCAGGCTCCTCGGGCGGTGACGGTTCTTCGACTTCGAGTTCAACGCCCGTTGCGTGGCTCTCGAAGTACTCCTCGCGAATCTCGACTTCAGTCGGTGATGGGTTGTCGGTGGTCGGCATGGACTATCTCTATCTCTGCGGGGTCGGTGTGTTCCGCTCTGTGCGGATTCGTGATGGCGTCGCCTCTAGTCGAGATGCCTCGTCGGGCGCTCTGCTGAGATGCGGCTCGCGACCGTTGATCACCTCGCCAACCCAAGCTAACCCGGATGCTATCCGAGTGTCGAACGACCGCCACCACCGCCTTACACGATAGTACATTGCAACCCCCTGTCTCGCATCTGCAATCGCGTCGCGGATCCTCGCTCTTGGGCACCATCCGCATCTCGTACAGGCTGGCACGGACGATCAGGCCGGTACCGCGGCCGACCGTCCAGCGTCGGCCGCCGCGAGTTACTGGAGGTAGACGCCCGCCCCGCTCTCGTGAGTCTGATCGCCGTTTCCCGGCATGCGGGCGACTTTGGGCGGGTCAGGCCGCGGAGACGACGCGCCGAATGGCGGCTATGTGCTCGGGGCCGGAAGCGCAGCAGCCGCCGACGATCTGCGCCCCCGCGGCGAGCCAGTCGGCTGCGAACCCGGCGATGCGCGACGGGTTGTAGTCCGCCGCCTGGATGATGTCCGGTCCGGTGCTGGGCCGCCGGTTGCCGAGTATGGGGCGGTCGAAGACCGGCCCGGTAGGGTTGTAGCCGAGGTTGGCGTAGGCGCCGATGACACCGCCGTACGCCGCGCGCAGCAGTGGCAGGCCGGCGGAAATCGCCTCCGGATTGCTGCACATCAGCAGGATGCCGGCAACCGGTCGCGCATCCAACGCCGCCACCAGGTCGGCGAACGACTCCCCGTACTCCATGCTGCCGTCGGCGTTTATGTGGCGTATCCCGATGAACACCGGCAGGCCGGTGCCGGCCGCGGCGTCGTACGCGGCCACGCACTCGTCGACGTAGGCCAGGAATTCACACCAGATGCAGTCCACGCCGCACTGTGCCAGGAGCCGTGCATGGGCGGCCATCTCCTCCTGAAACGCGTCCTTGCCGAGGCGCTCGACGTCGGAGGCCAAGTCTCCGGTGTCGCGGTCCTGCAGCGCCGGAGGGGCGATGCCGCCGGCCAGGTAAGCCGTTGCGTCGGGTCGCTCGCGGGCGGCCGCCTCGCGCGCCCGCAGCGCGATTTCCACGGCGGCGGCTGCATGTTCCCGCCACCGGTCCTGCATCCCTACCGTCGCCAGACGCGTCGGACTGGTCCAGAAATTGTTGCTGGTGATGATGTCGGCGCCCACCCGCAGGTAATCCTGATGCACCTGCTGCACCACATCCGCGTGGCTGAGGTTGGCCAGCGCCGACCACGCCTTCAGTTCCTTGTTGACTTGCTGCAGCACGTCGACGCCGCGGCGCTGCAACTCCGAGCCGGTGCCCCCGTCCAGAACCAGCCGCTCGCCCGCCCCCAACCGTTCGACGATGGTCATTGCCCGTCCCCGCGCCGCGTAGTGCCGCGCTGCTTCCTGAGTCCGCGCGCCCGGCCGGCACATCTCAGCGGCGTCGCGGTACGCGCGCCTGCCGCGCCGGCGATCCAGTAGGTCGTGGCCGCGCGGTCAGCCGGCCCCACCGCGGTGCGTTCCAGCAGGGCGAGAACGGCGCGTCCGGTACAATCGTCCAAGCCATCGCGGATCCTCGCACGCCGAGTCGCGGGTGAGTGTGGCTCGCACGACCGTCTCGGCGTTTCCGGCATTCCGTAGGCCTCCCCGTCACGACGGCGGAATCTCCCACTCACACGAGACACAATACAGGAACTGTCCCGGCGCGGTCAGCACCGGGGCGCCTGCCCGGGCCGCCCGGGTCGCGAGGCTGACACGGCGCGGGGCACGTGGCACGATGAGTCGCTGCGGAGACGCCGGGGCTGTTCGGCGGAGGAGAGGATGCAGAATGCAACAGCAAGCGAAACGGGACCGGCTGTACCTGGAGCAGGACGCCGATCTCGCACCCCTGCGGGGCAAGCTGATCGCCTCGCTCGGGTACGGTAGCCAGGGACATGCACAGGCGCAGAACCTGCGCGACTCGGGGCTCCAGGTGATCGTCGGCAACGTCGACGACCGCTACGCCGAGGCGGCTCGCGGCGACGGTTTCGAGGTGGTGGGGATCGCCGCTGCGGTGCAGCGCGCCGACGTGCTGCTGGTGCTGGTGCCGGACGAGGTGCAGCAGGAGGTGTATCGGACTGAGATCGAGCCGCACCTGCGCGCCGGCCAGGTGCTCGACTTCGCCAGCGGCTACGCGGTGCACTTCGGGCTGATCCAGCCGCCTCCCTTCGTCGACGTGGTGCTGTGCGTCCCGGCCTGCCTGGGCGAGATCGCGCGCCGCCGCTTCGTGGAGGGCAAGGGCACCTACGGCTCGTTCGGCGTGCATCAGGACGCATCCGGCACGGCGCGGGACATCGCGCTGGCGCTGGCGCTGGGGACGGGCTGGCTGCGCTTCGGCAGCGTCGAGTGCAGCTTCGCCGACGAGGTGGCGGTCAACCTGTTCGCCGAGACGGCGGGCCTCAGCGCGGTGGCGACGCTGCTGCTCACCGCCTATGAGGTGCTGGTGGAGGCGGGCTTCTCGGCCGAGAAGGCCTACTCCGAGACCTTCTACGAGCTGCAGTTCGTGGCCGAATCCCTCACCCAGGGGCGCCTCGGCGACACTTCGGGATCGCCAACCGCGGTGTACCTCGGACTCACCCAGACCGGGAAGGTGATCGACGGCGAGGTGCGCAACAGCATGCGCAAGATGCTGCGCCGGGTGCAGAGCGGGGAGCTGGTGCGCGAGTGGAACCTGGAGCAGATGGCAGGCCGCCCGGTGCTGACGCAGCTCAAACGGGAACTCGCGGAGCACGACATCAGGCACGTCGAGGAGCTGTTCCTGGAGCGCAAGCGGGCCACGGGCTGGTGAGTGTGAGCAACGACGCCCTGCCGGTCGTCGGCCGCGGCGCCTTCCGCTATCGCCCCGATCCCGACTGGGGCCCGCTGCCGGTGGGGTGGAGCTACGTCGAGGTGGCTGGGGTCGCTACCGATTCGGCCGACAACGTCTACGTATTCAACCGCGGCGCGCACCCGGTGATCGTGTTCGACCGGGCGGGCCGGTTCCTGCGCTCGTGGGGCGAAGCCACCATCGTCCGGGCGCACGGCATCTACATCACGGCCGATGACCGGCTGTTCCTGACCGACGACCAGGACCACACCGTGACCGAGTACACCCTGCACGGAGAACGGGTGATGACCTTGGGCACCAGCGGCCGGCCCAGCGACACCGGAGTGGTCGGCATCGACTACCGTACCATCGAGCGGGCGGCGGGACCGTTCAACCTGCCCACCAACCTGGTGGCGGCCGGCGAGAGCCTCTACGTCACCGACGGCTACGGCAACGCGCGGGTGCACGTGTTCTCGGCGCGCGGCGAGCACCGGTTCTCCTGGGGCGGCCCGGGTGGCGGTACCGGCGAGTTCAACCTTCCGCACGGCCTGGACGTGGACCCTGAGGGCCGCGTCTACGTGGCGGACCGGGAGAACAGCCGCATCCAGGTGTTCGCGCCGGACGGCACGTTCCTCGATCAGTGGCAGGACGTGGTGCGACCCACCGACCTGTTCATCCGCGCAGACGGCACCGTGTTCGTGGCCGAGGAGGGGGCCCGCTGCGGCCTGTTCCCGTGGATGCGCGCGGAACCGGATGCGGTCGGCGGCCGGCTCAGCATCTTCGCTCCGGACGGCGAGCTGCTGGCGCGCTGGGGCGGCGGCCTGGATCCCTGTGCGCCGGCGGACTTCTTTGCCCCGCACAGCGTGTGGCTGGACTCGCGGGGCGCGATCTACGTCGGCGAGGTGAACTGGTCGGCGGGCGGCAACGAGGGCATGATACCCCCGGACTGCCCGTGTCTGCGCCGCTACGTGCCGGTGTAGCCGCCGGCGGTCGAGGAGGAACCATGCGCGAGATTCTCGGTGAGGCGCCGGGCAAGCCCTACAGCAGGGGCACCCGTTGCGGCAACCTGGTGTTCGTCTCCGGCCAGTTGGGCTGGGACGCGAACGACGACCCGGTACCCGGCGGCGCCGGTCCCCAGACCCGGCAGTGCCTGGAGTACGTGAAGGAGGTGTTGGCCCTGGCCGGCGCGTCGCTCGACGACGTGACCATGGTGAACGTCTACCTGCACGACCTGGACCGCGACTACGATGCGATGAACGCGGTCTACCGCGAGTACTTCGGCACCGAGCGGCTGCCTGCACGCGCCACCGTCGGCGTGTCGCGCCTGGCCAAGGGGCTGCTGGTGGAGATTTCCTGCATCGCGGTCCTCGGTTTACCGGCGTAGTCGAGGCTCAGCGGCGACCCGGCACAGCGCAGTCAACCTCATGTCCAAGTGCACGATTCCTGGAGATGCCGAACGATGGCACCCGCCGGCACAAGTTGCGGCTCGGTAGTCTCTGGATCGCCCTGGAGCCGGTAGACCTGGGCAACGGGTGCCTGCACGTGGTCCCGGGCAGTCACAACGGGGAGGTCATTGAGCACCTGCAATACGCCGATGGGGTCCACCCGGAGATACCGCGCGAGCTGGCCGAGGACGCACCTGCCGTTGCGGTGCCCCTGAATCCTGGCGACGCAGTGTTCTGGCATCCCAGGCTGTGGCACATGAGCCCGCCGAATCCGTCCGCACGGACTCGCTGGGGCGGTGTGATCGTGACCCTGCCCGACGAGGTGGCCGCGGCAGCCCGGCTGACGGACCGGCCGTTTCTGCTCAGGGACGGACAGGTGTGCGACCATCCACGGCGTGGGCGGGTGCTCGCGTTTTGACGATGACGGAGGTTCCGGCGAGAATGGCCGCGAAACCCTGAATCCGGAGGAACCAGATGAAGGCCCATCCCATCATGATTACCGGTTTACTGCTGTTTGCAGCGGGGGCGGCTTTCGCCGCGGGTGCGGAAGAGAGCGCCGCCGGACAGACCCCGGCCGGGATGGAGACCGGCGA
This sequence comes from Spirochaetia bacterium, assembly GCA_965203905.1. Lineage (GTDB taxonomy): Bacteria > Spirochaetota > Spirochaetia > SZUA-6 > Bin103 > Bin103. The sequence continues at coordinate 3,002,743 of CBDBDQ010000005.1, forward strand.
GCTGATCGTCTACAACACGCCGGCGGACTACCAGGCCGCGACCGGACAGCAGCTCTCCGCCTTCAACGAGGCGCCGGCGCTGGCGGCCATGGTGGCGGCCGGCTCGCTGCCCCCGGTAGCGGAGCGCCTGCCTGACGAACCGATGGTGATCCAGCCGCTGGAGCGCATCGGCTCCTACGGAGGCATCTTCCAGACCGGCACCATCGGTCCGGAGATCGGCGGCTTTCCCGCCGAATCGCTACGCTGGGAGAACATCATCCAGGTGGCGTCCGACACCACCACGCTGATCCCCAACATCGTCAAGGGGTGGGAATTCAACGACGATCTGAGCGCCATCACCTTCACCCTGCGTGCCGGCATGAGGTGGAGCGACGGCGCGCCGTTCTCCGCGGACGACTTCCTGTTCTGGTACCAGGAGGTGATCCTCAATGACGAGCTTACGCCGGCCAAGCCGCGGGTGCTGGCCCCCGGCGGCAACCTGTTCACGGTAACCAGGCTGGACGACCTAACCGTGCGCTGGGAGTTCCCGACGCCGTACCCGGCCGTGCTCAGCATCGTGGCGGCGCGCAATGCGTTCAGCGGCCCGATCTCCGGGCCCTACGCGCCGCGCCACTACCTGGAGCAGTTCCACGCCGGCTACAACGCCAACGCGGACAGCGACGCCAAGGCCGCGGGCTACGACAGTTGGAGCGCCCGCTTCGCGTTCATCCAGAACTACGAGGCCGCCCTCAACACGCCGGAGCTGCCGCTCGTACACCCCTGGACCCTGAGCGAGGTGGACGATTTCGGCAACAAGCACTACCTGCGCAACCCCTACTACTGGAAGGTGGACAGCGCCGGCGACCAGCTCCCCTACGCGGACGGCATCACCAAGCTGCTGTTCGAGAACCGCGAGGTGCTGGACCTGAAGATCGTCTCCGGGGAGATCGACATCGCCTCGCGCAACCTGCCGGTGGCCAATTACACCCTGTACAAGAACGGCGAGCAGGAGGGCGACTACCGGGTGATCCTGGGCGACGGCGTGCGCGGCTCGGCCTGCGCGGTGCAGCTCAACCAGACGGTGATGGATCCGGTCAAGCGCGAGGTGTTCCAGAACGAGCAGTTCAAGCAGGCGATGTCGCTGGCCATCGACCGGCAGGAGATGAACGACCTGCTGTTCTTCGGCCGCGGCACGCCGCGCCAGACCACCACCATTCCCAGCACCAGCTTCTACGAGGACTGGATGGGCGAGTACTTCGCCGATTTCGACCTGGAGCGCGCCAACCGGATGCTCGACGAGATCGGCCTGGCGGAGCGGGACGGCGACGGCTACCGGCTGCTCCCGGACGGACGTACCTTCACGATCCTGGTCGAGACCGGGCCGTGGGAGAACTATCCCAAGATCGCCGAGATGATCGCCGGTTACTGGAACGAGGCCGGCATCAAGGCCACGGCCAAGACCATCGCCGCCGGCCTGGCGGGGCAGAAGGTGCGTGCCAACGAGTCGGAGGCGCAGCTCCAGGGGTTCGCCAACGTGTCCGAGCTGCAGATCCACGGCAACGCCAGCCGCTTCACGCCGCCCTGGATACGCAACGCCCGGCCGTGGGCGAACTGGATCGCCACCGGCGGCGAATCCGGCGAGGAGCCGCCGCCCGTGGTCAAGCAGATCGTGGCGACGGCGGATGCGTTCCGCGCCACGGTTCCGGGGAGCGACGAGTATATGCGCCTCGGCCGGGAGCTGCTGGACATGAACGTCAGGGGCCTGTACGCGATCGGTACCGTGGGACTGGAGCCGATGCCGGTGGTGATCAAGAACCACGTGCGCAACGTGCCCTCCGGCGGCATCATCGCCTGGGACTACTACTTCTGGACGCCGTACCAGGCCAGCACGTTCTTCATCGAGAAGTAGCCCTCACACGGCGGACGGCCGCATGACCGCGTTCGTCGTCCGCCGCGTGGTCTACATGGCGGTGGTGGTGGTGCTGCTGTCGCTGGTCTCGTTCCTGGTGATCCAGTTGCCGCCCGGCGACTACCTGACCACCTACATCGAGCAGCTGATGAGCAGCGGCGCGGTGGTGGACGAGGCCGAGGTGGCGGCATTGCGCGATACCTACGGGCTGAATCTGTCTGCGTTCGGCCAGTACCTGCGCTGGCTGCGCGGCTTCGTGCGCGGCAACTTCGGCATGTCGTTCCAATGGAACCGGCCGGTGGCCGAGCTGGTCGCCAACCGGCTGCTGCTGACCGTGCTCATGTCGACGGTCACGTTGCTGTTCACCTACGCGCTGGCGATTCCGATCGGCATCTATGCCGCCACCCACCGCTACTCGCTCGGCGACTACGCGGTCACCACGGTCGGCTTCATCGGCCTGGCCACGCCCAACTTCCTGCTGGCGCTGATCCTGATGTTCCTGTTCTTCAAGCTGTTCGGGCTCTCGGTGGGGGGCCTGTTCTCGCCGCAGTATCTGAACGCACCGTGGAGCGTGGGGCGGGTGCTCGACCTGCTGTCGCATCTGCCCATCCCGGTGATCGTGATCGGCACCGCCGGCACCGCCGGGCTGATCCGCATCATGCGCGCCAGCCTGCTCGACGAGCTGGCCAGGCAATACGTGATCACGGCCCGCGCCAAAGGGGCGCGGGAACTCGTGCTGCTGTTCCGCTACCCGGTGCGGGTGGCGATCAACCCGATCGTGAGCACGGTCGGCTGGGTGCTGCCCAACATCGTCTCCGGCGCCACCATCGTGTCGCTGGTGCTGAGCCTGCCCACCACCGGGCCGCTGCTGTTCCAGGCGCTGCTGAGCCAGGACATGTTCCTGTCCGCCACCATCCTGATGCTGCTGTCGGTGCTCACCGTGGTCGGGACATTCCTCTCCGACGTGCTGTTGGCGGTGCTGGACCCGCGTATCCGGGTGAGCTGAGCCGATGGCACGAGGCGACCGGAGACGTTCCGCCGGGCACGAGCCGTTCGTGGTAACGGAAGTTCCGCTCCGGGCGGCGCCGGCCGCTGAGGCGCGGCGTGGCGAGGTGGCGGACGGTGCCGCCCGCGCGGGCGCCGGTGCGCAGCGGGAGGAGCGCGAGGAGCGCTACTACCTGGCCTCCCAGTGGCAGCTCATGTGGCGCAAGTTCCGCCGCCACCGGCTGGCGATCGTCGGTGGGGTGACCGTTGCCCTGTTCTACGCAGCCGGCATCTGCGCCGGCTTCCTGTCGCCCCACGATCCGCAGCAGCGGTTCGCCAAGCTCAAGGACCACCCCCCGATGCGGCTGCGCTTCGTCGACGCCGACGGCCGCCTGCACCTGCGTCCGTTCGTGTACCGCATCGACACCGGCCAGGATCCCGATACCTGGGAGCCGATCTTCGTCGAGGATACCTCGACCCGCTTCCCGGTACGCTGGTTCAGCCACGGCTGGGAGTACCGCTTCTGGGGCCTGTTTCCCAGCCGGTTGCACCTGTTCACGGTCGAGCCGCCAGCCGCCCTGTTCCTGCTCGGCAGCGATACGCTCGGCCGCGACCTGTTCTCCCGCAACCTGCACGCCGCCCGGCTGTCGCTGTCGGTGGGGCTGATCGGGGTGGCCATGAGCTTCGTGCTCGGCTGCATCGTGGGCGGACTGGCCGGCTTCTACGGCGGCACCGTCGACCTGCTGGTGCAGCGGCTGATCGAGTTTCTCATCGCCATCCCCAAGATCCCGCTGTGGCTGGCGCTGGCGGCGGCGCTGCCGGCCGAGTGGCCGGTGGTGCGGGTCTACTTCGGTATCACCATCGTGCTGTCGCTGGTAGGCTGGACCACCCTGGCGCGGGTGGTGCGCGGCAAGCTGCTGCAGGTGCGCGAGGAGGACTTCACGATGGCGGCCAAGGTGGCGGGCGCCTCCGATGGCCTGATCATCGTGCGCCATCTGCTGCCGAGCTTCATCAGCTACCTGATCGTCAACATCACCCTGGAGGTGCCGCAGATGATCCTCGGGGAGACTGCCCTGAGCTTCCTGGGGGTGGGCCTGCGGGAGCCGGCGATCAGTTGGGGCGTCCTGTTGCAGGATGCCCAGAACGTGCGCACCATCTCGCTGCATCCGTGGCTGCTGCTGCCGGCGCTGTTCGTGGTGGTGCTGGTGCTGGCGTTCAACTTCGTCGGTGACGGGCTGCGCGACGCCGCCGACCCGTATACCTGAGCCGGGCACGAGAGGAGGATGACATCGTGAGCAGACGCAAGTGGTTCGAGGAGCGCAAGCGAGTCTATCTGCTCGACTTCCAAATGCCCGATTCGGCCGACCAGATGCCGATCGGCCAGCCGGTCAACATGCGCGCCGCGGACCCGGCCGACATCGTGCGGCGGCTGCACCGCGCCGGGGTCCAGGCGCTGTACGTGCACGCCAAGGACAACCAGGGCAACTGCTACTACGACACGCAGTACGGTCACAAGCATAGCGGGATCGGCGGGCGTGACCTGATGCGCGAGTTTTCCGCCGCCTGCCGCGAGCTGGACATCACGCCGCTGTACTACGTGCAGACCTCGCGCGAACGGCGCGGCGGCCTGGTGGCGTCCTACGCGGCGCGCAACGCCGACGGCAGCCCGGTGGTGCACACCAGCGCCGCGCCGCTGCTGCCGGCGCGCGGCGAGGGACCGGTGATCTGCCTGCTGGGACCGGCGCGGGAGTACATCAAGAACATCGTGCGCGAGCTGGCGCAGAATTACGACTTCGACGGCTACTGGCTGGATGGCTACGGCTGGTTCGGGCGCACCATGATCTGCTACTGCGACACCTGCCGCGAGCGCTACCGCGAGGACTGTGGCCGGGAGCTGCCGCCGGCGGTGGACAAGGGCGACGAGGGGTTTCGCCGCTACTACCACTGGCGCCAGACCATGAACCGGCGCGCGCTGCACGAGATCATCGCCACCATCCGCGCGGTCGACCCGGAGCTGACCGTGACCCACAATGGCAGCGGCTTCCAGGTCTACGCCGATGCCCACATCAACGACTGCGACGACTACGTGAGCCGCGAGTTCCACTACCAGGAGGGCTACGGCGGGCTGGCGCTGTGGTGCCGCATGCAGGACGCCTTCACCCCCGACCGCCCCTACGAGCTGGAGAGCTGGCGCTTCTTCAGCACCGCTGCCGGCGGCACCGGCGACCGCGGGGTGCACATGGTGCGCGGCTACCAGGTCAAGCCGGTGCCGATGCTGTTCACGGAGATGGCGACCATCACCGCCAACGGCGGCTTCGTGCAGTACTACGACCAGTGCCGCCCGGACGGCGCGCTGGATCAGCTCTCGCTGGACCGGATGCAGGGGGCGTTCGACCAGGTGCGGGCACGCGAGCCGTGGCTGCCCGATGCCGCCAGCGGCCAGCGGCGGGTGCACTACGCCGACATCGTGTGGTCCAAGCGCAGCCAGGACTTCGCCCAGGAGCGGCACGCGCGGGTGCACGTGGAGGGGCTCGAGGGGGTGCACGAGGCGTTGCTGGAGCGCCACGTGCTGCACGGCGTGGTGACCGAGCGGCGGATCGCGGAGGGGCGGGCCGGCAGCCCGCGGGTGCTGGTGCTGCCCAGCGTGGCGTGCATGAGCGACGCGGTCGCGGCCGGGCTGCGGCGCTTCGTGGAGGCGGGCGGCGGGCTGGTGGCGACCTACCGCACGTCGCTGGCGGACGAGCTGGGGCGGCCGCGCGACAACTTCCTGCTGGCCGACCTGTTCGGCTGCGACTACCTGGAGCCGATGGCCTTCACCTACAGCTTCATGCGCTACGACGCGGCCGGCCCGCTGACCGCCGGCCTGGAGCTGGGCTGGCCGATGGCGCTGTGGCACCTGCTGCAGCTCAAGGTGGCGCCGCGCGCCGGCGCCGAGGGCCAGGGGGTGATCGTCAACCCGATGCGGGGGATGATGATGGGCCACCCGCCGCAGGAGGACACCCCCTATCCGGCCGCGGTGTGCAACCGCTTCGGCGCCGGGCGCGTGGTGTACTTCCCGCAGCCGCTGGGGCAGGCGTACCACGGCTACGGCCATCCCGACTTCCGCGCGCTGCTGGAGAACGCGGTGCGCTGGGCCGCCGGCGCGGGGCCGCCGGTCGAGGTGCACGCTCCGGCGACGGTGGAGGCGGTGCTGTGGGAGCAGCCGGCGGAGGCTGCCGGTGAATCGGCGCGCTACCTGCACCTGATCAACCGCACGCCGGGCGGGCCGGTGCGCACCAAGGCCAGCGTGATCACCGAGGAGATCCCGGTGTTCGAGCTGGAGGTGCGGACACGCTTCCCGGTGCGGCGGGCGCTGCTGCAGCCGGCGGGGCAGGAGCTGGCGCTGACGGCGGACGGCGAGGGCGCGCGCCTGGTGGTGCCGCGGGTCGACGTGCATGCTATCGTGGAGTTGGCATGATGCGCGGCCCGACCACGGCACCCACCTTCTCCGTGCTGATCGCCGGCGGCACCGTGGTGGACGGCTCCGGTGCGCCGGCCTACCGCGCCGACCTCGGCCTGCGCGGGGATGCGATCGCCGCCATCGGCGACCTCGGCGCCGCCGGCGCGGAGCTCACCATCGACGCGCGCGGCCTCACCGTCAGCCCCGGCTTCGTGGACGTGCACGTCCACAGCGAGCTGGCCATCCTGGGCGGCCGCGACCAGCTTGCCGGCGTGCGCCAGGGGATCACCACCAACCTGCTTGCTCCCGACGGCTTCGGCTGGGCCCCGCTGGAGGCGGCGCCGGGGGCGGAGCTGTTCGCCTATACCGCGCCCCTCTACGGCAACCCCCCGGTGGACGCGTACTGGCCGACCATCGACGCCTACCTGGACCGCTTCACCGGCGCCACTCCGCTCAACGTGCTGCCGCAGGTGCCGCACTGCGCGGTGCGCATGGCGACGATGGGCTGGGAGGCACGCCATCCGACCGGCGCCGAGCTGGCCGCCATGGAGGAGGGCACCCGCGCCTGGCTGGACGCCGGCGCCGGTGCGCTGTGCCTGGGGCTGGACTACCAGCCGAGCGCCAACGCCAGCTTCGAGGAGCTGGTCGCACTGTGCCGCATTACCGCCCAATACGGCGGAATCTATGCCGCCCATCAGCGTTACGGGCACCTGGGCAAGCGGCTCGCGTGGAGCGAGACCATCGAGCTGTCGAAGGCTTCGGGATGTCCCGTGCACGCCAGCCACGAGCGGGTCGACGAGGAGTCGGCGGCCATCCTGGAGCACGTGGATCGCGAGGGGGTGGACCTGTCGTTCGAGTCCTACCTGTATGCCGCCGGCATGACCCACCTGCAGTCCGGGCTGCCGATCCACCTGCATCCGGGCGGCTGGCCGGCGGTGGCGCAACGCCTGCGGCGCCCGGGCGCGCGGGAGCAGGCGCTGGCGGGACTGGAGGTCCGGATCGGCCGCGGCGACCAGATCATCGGCTTCACCCGCTCCGGCCGCCACGTCGGCCTGCGTCTGGACGAGGTCGCGGAATCGGCGGGCAAGACGCCAGTCGAGCTCGCCTACGACCTCCTGGTGGAGGAGGAGGGCATGGTGACCCTGGTGTTTCCCTGGCAGAACCCGCTGGTAGAGCACGAACCCGTGATCGCCGCGACCGCCGTCCATCCGCGCATGATGGTGGCCAGCGACGGTGTCTACGACATCCCGCATCCCCATCCGCGCGGCTACGGCTGCTTTGCGCGGGTCCTGGGCGAGTTCGTCCGCGACCGTGGCCTCATGACCCTGCCGCAGGCGATCCACAAGATGAGCGGCTTCCCGGCACAGCGGTTCCGGGTGCCCAACCGGGGGCTGATCCGGGTCGGCGCGGCCGCCGACCTGGCGCTGTTCGACGCCGACGCCATTGCCGCGTGCGCCACCTTCGAGCAGCCGTTGCAACCGGCGGAGGGGATGCGCTGGGTGCTGGTGAACGGCGAGCCGGTGATCGCCGCCGGCGAGCCGACCGGCGCCCTGCCCGGCCGCGTGCTGGCCCGCGCCTAGCAGCAGCCGATGCAGATCACGGTGCGATTGCGCGACGGGTCCAGCCTCGAGATCGAAGTCGCCGCGCCGCCGTTCGACATCTCCTACGACGACTTCCGCCTGTGCTGGTGGCCGATGATCCGCGACGACCTGCTGCAGGGCAGGATGAACCGCTGGCTCTACGCGCCGCATTTCATCGGCCGCATCGACGGCAACCCCGCCGGCTCGATGTGCTATTACGCACCGCGGGACAGCGAGGCCGTGGGTGCGGTGGAGTTCGTCGGCACCGAGGAGCGCTTCCGCCGCCGCGGCGTCGCCTCGGCCCTGCTGGGTACGCTGGTGGAGCACTTCACCGCCCGCGGCGGGAAGGCGCTCTACCTGTGCACCGACAACCCGGTCGCCGGCCATCTTTACGAGCGCCACGGGTTTTGCTACCACGTCGGCGACGGGATGCGATACCTGGCTCCGCATGCCGCCGACTTCGACCGCCGCTGGTTCGCCGCGGGCGGCGCCGCCACGATTCGCGACGCGCACTGGGGCGACCTGGCCCGGATGTGCGTGCTCTACAACCACCCCGATCCGGCGTGGCTGGTCAAGGACCCGCTGTCGGCGGCGTTCCGCGACACCCGCTACGAGCGCCACTTCGTGAGCGTGCTGCGGCAGATCGAGGACGGCGCGGGCGCGTTCCTGCTGCTGGAGGCGGACGGGTCGCGGGTAGTGGGCGCCGCGGCGTTCCGCCGCCGGGACACCTTCTACGAGCAGCACGTCGCCACCCTGAGCCTGCGCGTCGCGCGCGGTTACTTCGGTCTGGCGGCGGACCTGCTGGAGACAGCCGCCGTTCGCGCCGCGGCCCTCGGCATCCGCCAGTTGGCGCTGCCGCTCGCGGCCGAGGACGACGAGCCGCGGCGGCTGGCGCAGGCGGCCGGATTCGAGGAGGGCCCGCGCTGGCCGCGGCGGCTGCGCGACGCAGAGGGCCGCTTCGTCGACCTCACCTTCATGCTGCGCGAACTGAACCCATCCGCTTCCGGCGACCGGCCCCGCGAGTCGTTCTACGGCGAACGCCACCCCTGGCAGGCCGCCCGCGCGGAGGCCGCCCGGCGGCCCTGATCCACGCACGGAGCTTGACATCTACCGACGGTATCACGGAGCCTTGTAGCCGGAAGAGGAGCATGACCTACTACGTGACCCCGGTATGGGACGCGGAACATCGCATCTATCGGTCAGAGAGCAACGTTGCAGGATTGCAGGTCGAGGCACCCACGTGGAACTATGGCGAGCCGCTACTACAGAGAAGTGTCTAGCGGAGCGATGGAGCAACGCCGGTGAACGGCAACGCCGAAGCGGCCGCCCCCGACGTGAACCGTGATCCGCGGCGGTTCGCGGCCGAAGGATACTGTGTCTTTCCGCAGGTTTTCGACGCTTCCGATGTGGCCGCCAATCGGGGCCTGCTCGAAGAGGCAATCGAGTCCGGAATGCTTCAGCGACCCAACTATCTCCTGGAGCCGCACACTCTCGATCGGCGCTGGCTGGACATCTGCCGGCATCCGGGCGTGCTCGACGCCGTGGCGGCGGTACTCGGGCCGAACCTGATTCTCGTGTACTCGAGTGTGTTCATCAAACCGGCGCATGGATCGGGCAGGGTGGCCTGGCATCAGGACAACAACTACTGGCCGAGCGTGCACGGCACCGACGTGGTCACGGTGTGGCTTGCAATCGATGACGCCGACGCGGACAACTCCGCAATGCAGGTCATACCGCGTTCCCACGCCGGCTATCGCGAGTATGCCACCGTTCCGACGGCGGATGCGGCGGAGATGCTGCCGAAGAAGGTGGAGGTGACGGACGAAATGGAGCAGTCCGCGGTCACCTTGGCCATGCCCGCCGGTGCGCTGTCGATTCACGATTCTTTCCTGCTGCACGGCAGCGGTACGAACCGGACCGCGCGGCGGCGAGCCGGCTACACCATTCGGTACTGCAGCACGGACACGACGTGGCTCGACGTGGACGAGCATCCGATACCGGTCTACCTGGTGCGCGGCGAAGCGGGCGCTCGCGGCGAGCGTTACGTGGATGTGCGCGGCTGACGCGGGTCCACGCCGATGAGTGACGGCGAGAAGCCGCTGGCGGCCGTCCGCGACGAGTTGCGCGTCGAGTGGTACCGCAGCCCGATCCCGCCGGCGAAGCTGCGCGAGCTGATGCAACGGAGCGACCTGCAAGGATGGTGGCAGTGTGCCGGACACCTCGCTCTGGTGGTCGCTGCCGGCATGCTCACGTACGCCTTCTGGAGACAGGAGTCGTGGCCGGCGTTCGCCGTCGCGTTGTTCGTCTACGGGACGTTCAGCAGCTTCCTGCCCGGCGCGGCGGTACATGAGTTGGGCCACGGCACCGTGTTCCGCACCAAGTGGCTCAACAAGCTGTTCCTGTACCTCTTCAGCCTGCCAAGCTGGTGGAACCCGTTCGACTACGCGTCCAGCCACACCTACCACCACCGGTACACCCTGCATCCGGAGGGCGACCGCGAGGTGATCCTGCCCCTCAAGCCGACGCCACCCTTCCGGGTTGCGTTGACGCTGTTCACCATCAGCCTGTTCAGCCGCCCGGTGAGTATTTTCGGAAGAGGTGGGCTGTTCACCGCGATTGTGGATACGGTTCGCACGGCACTTGGCGTGAACGTTCCGGCCGACACGCCGGCGCGGAAGTGGCTCATCGCCCTACGCGTGGACCAGCCCGAGGAGATGCGCAACGCGACAAGGTGGGCACGGCTGGTGTTGCTGTTCCATGCGCTGGTGCTGGCGGTGACCATTGCGACCGGCCTGTGGGTGCTGCCGATTCTGCTCTCGGTGGCAACTTTCATCGGTCCCTGGTGGATCTACGCGGTCGGCATTACGCAGCACACCGGTCTCCGCAACGACGTGGCGGACTTCCGTAAGTGCACGCGCTCGGTGAAGCTCGACCCGCTGTCGGAGTTCCTCTACTGGCGCATGAATTGGCACATCGAGCATCACATGTATGCCGGCATCCCCTGCTACAACCTGAAGCGGCTGTCGCGCGAGATCGCGGCTGACCTGCCGGCGCCGCGCACGTTCCGCGGTGCCTGGCGAGAAATGCGCGACATCTGGAAGCGTCAGCAGACCGATCCCACCTACCAGTTCGATGTTCCTCTGCCCCCGACGGCAGGAAGCGCCCGCGGCGACATCGCGGACCAGATCGAACAGTCGGTCGGCGACCTGGCTCCCAGGGGCCTGGCGCGCTGAGCGCGATTCAACTGTCTATCAACCAGGCCAGCATCGCGGCGGGTATGGCCGCGACCTCGGGATCTTCGAGGTTCAACTCGGTGCGCGTGGCCAGAATCCCGCGCCACCAGGATGCGTGCAACGTCAGCGCGTCCCGCTTCCAGCGGCCACCGGCAGACAGTCTTGTACTTCTTTGACCGGCGAGCGCGAGTCACTTAGAATCCGGCCGTGGGAAGAATGGTCAAATCCGTGCGCTGGACCGAGGACCTGACGCTGGCGGTCGGAGAGCGCGAGGCCGCCGATCCGGGTGCCGGTGAGGTGCAGGTTCGAGTCGGCAGCGTTGGCATCTGCGGTTCGGACCTACACTTCTATAGAGGAGAATTCAACGCTCGGCCGGGCGTGGTGCCGGGCCATGAGTGGGGCGGCACGGTGACAGCGGTCGGCAGCGGTGTCCGCCATGTGCGCGAGGGGGACCTGGTCGGCGTAGAGCCGGTGCTGCGATGTGGCACCTGCCCGTTTTGCCACAGCGGCGACTACCACGTGTGTGAGCAGCGGGGACTCGTTGGCGAAAATGTGGACGGTGGCATGACCGAGCTCGCCCTCACACCGGCGTTCACCGTCTTCACGGCACCGGCTGGGATCGACGTCGAGCTGACTGCGCTGGCCGAGCCGCTGGCCTGCTCCGTGCACGGCTTCGACAAGGTCGGCCTGCGGCGCGGCGAGACCGTCCTCATCGTCGGTGCCGGATCCATCGGGCTCACCGCATTGCTGGCCGCCAGGGCTGCGAGCGCGACCACCATCATCGTCGCCCGCTATCCGCATCAGCAGCGAGCGGCGCGACGACTTGGCGCGCACGAGGTGTTGGGCGACGACGAGGCGGGCCATGAACGGCTGGACGAGCTGGCCAGGAAGCGGCTGGTCGACGTGGCCGTCGAGACGGTAGGCGGAACGGGGGACACGCTGCTGACGGCCCAGCGAGCGACGCGGCCGAAGGGAAGGGTCCTCCTGCTCGGCGTATTCACCAAGCGGACTGTCAGCATCGACCCGTTGCTCGCCGCGCTTCGCGAGCATCAGATCGTCGGCTCGATGACCTACGGGGCTCGCGACGGACGCACGGACTACGAGATGGCCATGGAGCTTCTCGCCGACCATGCCGACCACGGTCGCTCGCTCATCACCCAGCGCTTCCCGCTCGACGACGTGCACAGCGCGTTTGCCGCAGCGCTGGACAAGTCGTCGCAATCGATCAAGGTGCACATCAGACCAAACGACTAAGGCGAAGGGGTTGGCGACGTGAGTGCGCGGGCCGTCATGGTTCAGGGGACGGCTTCGGACGCGGGCAAGTCGGTGGTGGTGGCGGGGCTGTGCCGCGCGGCCCGGCGGCGGGGCTTGCGGGTGGCGCCGTTCAAGCCGCAGAACATGTCCAACAATGCCGCCGCCTGCGGCGACGGGGGCGAGATCGGCCGCGCCCAGGCGTTGCAGGCACGCGCCGCCGGCCTGGTGTCGCGCACCGACTTCAACCCGGTGCTGCTGAAGCCGCAGACCGACCGCGGCGCACAGGTGGTGGTGCACGGGCAGCCGGTCGGTATGCTGCACGCCGCCGACTACCGCGCCGGCCGCGGCCGCCTGCTGGGCGCGGTGATGGAGAGCTTCGCGCGCCTGGTGGCGGAATTCGACCTGGTGATCGTGGAGGGAGCCGGCAGTCCCGCGGAGGTGAACCTGCGCGCCGGCGACATCGCCAACATGGGCTTCGCGCGCCGCGCCGGGGTGCCGGTGTGCCTGCTCGGTGACATCGACCGCGGCGGGGTCATCGCCGCCCTGGCGGGCACTGGCGCCGTGCTGGAGGCCGCGGACCGGGCGCTCATTGCGGGGTTCCTGATCAACAAGCTGCGGGGCGCCCCGGCGCTGTTCGAGGACGGCGTGCGGATCATCGAACGCCACACCGGCTGGCCCTGCTTCGGCGTCGTTCCGTGGCTGCCGGCGGCGCAACGGCTCCCGGCGGAGGATGCCGCGTCGCTGCCGGAGACCGGCCGCGCGCGGGACGGCCGGGTGCGGATCGCGGCGCCGGTGCTGTCGCGGCTGGCCAACCACGACGACGCCGACCCGCTACGGCTGGAGCCGAACGTGGACTTCGAGTTCGTGGCGCCGGGCCGGCCACTGCCGCGCGCAGCGGACGTGGTGCTGCTGTTCGGCACCAAGTCTACGATCGGCGACCTGGCGTTCCTGCGCGCCGAGGGCTGGGACCACGACATCCTGGCGCACGCCCGGGCCGGCGGACGCGTGGTCGGGGTGTGCGGCGGGTTCCAGATGCTGGGGCGCCGTGTCCACGACCCGGCGGGGACGGACGGGCCGGCCGGGTCGGTGGAAGGTCTTGGCCTGCTCGACCTGGAGACGACGATGCAGGAGGAGAAGACGGTGCGTCCCGCGCGCGGGCGCTGCGCTTTGAGCGATACTCCCGTCACCGGCTACGAGATTCACACCGGCCGCTCGCACGGCGCCGACCTGGCGCGGCCGCTGTTTCACCTGGAGACCGGCGCGGACGGCGCGCGCAGTGCCGACGGACTGGTCGAGGGTACCTATCTGCACGGCCTGTTCGCGAACGACGCCTACCGGCGCTCCTGGCTGGAGCGCGTCGCGGCGGGCTCGGCGTCGTCGCTGCAGTACGAGGCGGTCGTGGACGCGGCGCTGGACGAGGTAGCGGATGCCCTGGCTGCGGCGCTCGACCTGGACGCTCTGTTCGGTGCCGCGCGCCGGCCCGACGTCGCCGTCTGATCCGTCCCGGCGGGTCAGGGCTCGATTTGAGAGAACGGCTGCGGGTTCAGTTGGTTCAGCTCCAGGGCGAGCCCGGCCACCATGAGGTATACGCGGTCGGCGCGCGCGGCAACGAGTTGATTCACACGGCCAAGCGCGTCGCGGTAGACGCGTCCCAGCGGCGACGGCGGCACCACGCCGAGCCCCACCTCGTTGCTGATCACGATCCAGGTCGCCGTGGAGCGGCCGATCATCTCGACCAGCGTTTCCGCGGCGTCGAGGATTACCGGTTCCGCGCCGGAGCCGTCCGGGTGCCGCAGCAGCAGGTTGCTGACCCACAGGGTGAGGCAGTCCAGCACCACCGTGTCATAGCGGTCCAGGATCGGGCCGGCCGCGGCAACCGGGTCGAGCGGCTCCTCCAGGGTGTCCCAGGCGCTCGGCCGCCGTGCGCGGTGGGCGGAAATGCGGCGGCGCATCTCGTCGTCCAGCGCCTCCGCGGTGGCGATGAACAGTACCCGCCGGCCGGCCTGTGCCAGCCGCTCCGCCGCGGCGCTCTTGCCGGCGCGGGCGCCGCCGAGCAGCAGGATCAGCTCGCCGTTCACGCCGTCGACTCCGGGAGCGGCGGCGGCAGGTGGCTGGTGTCGTTGAGCAGCTCGAGCGCGGCGCCGCCGTCGTCGTACAGGGTCACGGCGGACAATCCCCCGTTGTCCAGCCGGAACCGCCACATGCTGGCTGCGGGCAACTCCAGCAGGCGCACGAGCGCCGCGCACAGCGAGCCGCCGTGGGCCACCAGCAGCAGGTTGCCGCGGTCGCGGCCGTGCGCCGCGCGCAGGCGGTCGACCGCGGCCGCCACCCGCTGCAACAGTTGCCGGTCGCTCTCGCCTCCTGGGGGCGCGAACGATCCAGCGTCGGCGAACAGCTCAGCGTACCGGTCCGGGTAGCGGGCCTCCACCTCGGCGAAGGTCATTCCTTCCCACTCTCCGAAGCTCTTCTCGCGCAGTGCGGGGAGGGTGACCAGCGGCAGGTCGTCCCTGCCGTGCAGGATCGGCGCCGCGGTCTCGGTGACCCGGCGCAGGTCGCTGGCGTAGGCGGCGCTGAAGCGCAACGGGCGCAGGCGCGTGGCGAGCGCCCGCGCCTGCGCCCGTCCCGCGGCGTTGAGCGGCACCTGCGACTGGCCCTGCGCGCGTCCGGCGGCATTCCAGTCGGTCTCTCCATGGCGCACCAGGTACCACCTACCCATCGCCGTTCCCGAGCACTTCCCGCAACGCCCCGGCCAGCCGCCGGCAGTCCGCGATGCGGCGCACGCCGATGCGTACGTGGTCGGGCAACCCGAACGAGGCACAGTCGCGTACGCACATCCGGTGTTCCCGCAGCAGCCGCAGTCGCAGCTCGGCGGCGGCGCCGACGCCTGCCAGCAGGAAGTTGGCGCTGGCCTCGGTACAGGACAGGCCCAGACGCCCGAGCTCGTGTGTCAGGTAGCTGCGGCCGCAGCGCACCGCCTCGCGTCCGCGGGCGACGTGGGCACCGTCCGCCAGCGCCGCCACCCCGGCGGCCTGCGCCGCGGCGTTCACGCTCCAACTGTGCTGAAACCTGCGCACCCGCTCCACCACGGCGCGAGAGGACAGCAGGTAGCCGAGCCGGAGACCGGTGAGCGCGTGGTCCTTGGTCATCGACCGCAACAGCACGACGTTGCCCAGCCGCAGCAGCCCGGTCGCGTCCCAGCCCCGCTCCACGAACGGCGCGTAAGCCTCGTCCAGCACCAGCAGTCCGGCGTCTCCCAGCGCCGCGGCGATCGCCTCCAGGTGGTCCGCGCCCAGGTAGGTGCCGGTCGGGTTGTTCGGGTTGCACAGGAACAGCAGCGTAGGCCGCAACGCCGCGATGAGCCGCGCCGCCGCGGGCAGGTCCCAGCGGAACGTGCGGCGCTCGGCGGGCGCGATGGGGACCGGGGCCACCCCCTGCAGGCGGCACGCGGCCTCGAACTCGCCGAACGTCGGAGTAAAGATGGCCGCCGCAGCGCCGGACCGTAGCAGGGCACGGGCGATCAGGTGAATCAGCTCGGTAGCGCCGTTCCCGATCAGGATGCGATCCGCCTGCAGGCCCAGGCGGTCGGCCAGGGCGGCGCGCAATTCGCGGCACTCCGGGTCAGGATAGGCCGCCAGGTCCAGGTGGCGCAGCGCCTCGGTCACCGCGGGAGAGACGCCCAGCGGGTTGATGCTGGCGCTGAAGTCCAGCACCTCTGCCGCACGCAGTCCCAGCGCGCGCAGTTCCGCGAGATTGAGGCCGCCGTGTACCGGCCGCGAGGGATGCACCCGACCTCCTGTCAGCCCCAAGGCAGCGCGCGCAAGGCGCTCACCACGACCGACCCGGCCATGGCGAGCGCCGCCGCGGCATAGGCCAGCCGCTCCGCCTCGGCGAGGTCGCGCCACGCCGGATCGCGCAGGCCGTGGCCGATACGGTAGTGACCGAGCTTTTCCAGGGCCACGCCCAGCAGCCCGGCGCAGGCGCCGATGGTCCAGCCGCCGTTGGGGCTGGCGGTGCGGCGGTGGTCGCGCCACGCGATGCGCCAGCCGCGCCGTGCCGGCAGGCGCCGGAGCGCTCCCGCCGCCAGCAGCAGCGCCGCGCTCAGCCGCGCCGGCACCAGGTTTACCAGGTCATCCAGCCGTGCGGCCGCCTTGCCCAGGTACTCGTACCTGCCGCGATAGCCGATCATGCTGTCGAGCGTGTTGATGGCCCGGTAGGCCACGGCACCCGGCAGGCCGAACAGCGCGAACGCGAGCCAGGGACCGACGTAGCCGTCCGTCGTGTTCTCGGCCACCGACTCGATCGCCGCCATGGCGACCTGCGGTGCGCTGAGCGCGCTGGCATCGCGGCTCACCAGGCGCCTCAGGCTGGCGCGCGCGCGGTGGATCGCCCCCGCCTGCAGGGCGCCGCGCGTGCTGCGGGCGGCGTGCCCCAGCTCCCTGACGGCGAAGGTGGTCTTCAGCAGAACCGCGGTACCTATCAGGTAGGGGAGGGGACCGGCCGCGCGCAGCGCCATGGCGGCCAGCCATCCCAGGACGCCGCAGCCGAGCGGCACCAGCAGGGCGATGCCCAGGCCCGCCGCCAGCGCTGCCGTGGGTCGCTCCGGGCCGGGCGCCCTGCTTTCCAGGAACTCGATCAGCTTGCCCATCCAAACCACCGGGTGCAGCGCCGCCGGCGGCTCGCGCCACACCAGGTCCACCGCCAGCGCCAGCAGCAGTGCCCCGGCATCGAGGCCCCAGGCGTCCAACCACGGCGGCAACGGCATCGGCACTAGCCCGGCGTCCCCGCGCCGCCGCCGGTGAGGATGATGACGGCAAGCGCCAGGACGGCGGCTTCCACCATCTCGTTCACGGCACCGTAGATGTCGCCGGTCACCCCGCCCAGCAGCCGGGTCGCCCAGGCACCGGCGGCCCACGCAACCGCGCCGGCCAGCACCACCAGCGCCAGTCCCGGCAGCCCGGACAGGACCACGGCGGCCGCCAGCGCCAGCGGCGCACCGCTCCACAGCGCGAAGCGGCCGCGGTGCTCCAGCAACGGGGTGCCGAGGCCCGCGCGCCGCAGGTAGGGGAACCACTCCATGACCAGCAGTATCGCCGCCCGCGACAGGCAGGGGAACAGGAGCAGGATCCGCCCCCGGCTACCCTCCGGCAGCGCGGCCAGGGCCGCGAACTTGACCAGCAGCAGGCACGCCACGCCGGCCACCGCGAAGGCGCCCACGTGGGGATCCCTGAGGATCTCCAGGCGGCGGCCGCGGTCGTAGCCCCCGAACAGCGCATCGCAGCTGTCCATGAATCCGTCCAGGTGCAGGCCCCGGGTCAGGGCGGCGAGCGCCGCCACCAGCAGGGCGCCGGTCAGGAGCGGCGGCAGTTGCAGCGCCCGCAGCCCGGCGTCGAGCGCCGCTAGCAGCGCGCCCAGCAGCAGGCCGACCGCCGGAAACCAGGCGCGGGCGTGCGCGAGGCCGGCCGCCGGGTCGCGTGGCGCGAGCGGCAGGATGGTCAGGAAGCCGAGTGCGGCGCGGCAGGAAGCGAGCGGGTGGGCCGGCATGGCGTCAGCGGTCGCGGTCGGAGACGCCGGCCTGGGCGAAGGTGGCCATCTGGGTCAGGCAGGCGGCGGCGGCCGAGACGATGGGCAGCGCGAGCAGGGCGCCGGTCCCCTCCCCGAGACGCAGCTCCAGGTCCAGCAGCGGGTCGAGCCCGAGCCGCGCCAGCACGGCGCGGTGGCCCGGTTCGGCGGAGCGGTGGGCGGCGATCAGGTAGTCGCGGACCGCCGGACACAGGCCCTGGGCCAGCAGCGCGGCGGCGCCGGCGATGAAGCCATCCAGCACCACGGCACGGCGCCGGCAGGCCGTTCCCAGCACCACCCCCGCCAGCACGCCGATCTCGAAGCCCCCCACCTTGGCCAGCACTCCGAGCGTGTCGTCCGGGTCGGGCGCGTTGCATTGCAGCGCCCGGCGCACCACCGCCACCTTGTGGTACAGCTGCTCCGGCGAGCGCCCGGTGCCCGGTCCGGTGGTGTCCTCCGGCGCACTGCCGGTCAGCACCGCGCTGACGGCGCTGGCGGCGGTGGTGTTGCCGATCCCCATCTCGCCGGTGGCGATCAGGTCCGCGCCCGCGTCAGCCGCCTCGGCGGCGAGCCCGATGCCCGCTTCCAGGCAGCGCTGCGCCTGCTGCCGCGACATCGCCGGCCCGCGGCTGATGTCAGCCGTGCCGCGCCCGGCGCGCAGGAGTCGCAACGCGGGATGCGGCGCCGGCGCGTCCGCCGCGATGCCCGCGTCCACCACGATCTGACGCACCCCGAGCAGCCTGGCCATGACGCTCACCGCGGCCCCGCCGGCGAGGAAGTTCGTCACCATCTGCGCCGTAACCGCCTGCGGGTAGCCGGTCACCCCCTGCGCCACCACCCCGTGGTCGCCGGCCGCCACGATCAGCGCCGAGTTCCGGATCACGGGCCGCTCGCTGCCGAAGATGCCGGCGAGTCGAATCGACACCGCCTCGAGCCGGCCCAGGCTGCCGGGCGGCTTGGTCAGGGTGGGGTGCCGCGCTGCGGCGCGCTGCATGGCGGCGGCGTCGGCCGGGACGATGCGCGCGAGGGTGTCGGCCAGCGTCATGAGGCGGATGCGGCCGCGGTCGGGCCGAGCAGGCGCACCTGCGGCGTACCGGTGCCGGCATCGTGCTCCACCACCGCCTCGACGCCGAACACCTCCCGGAAGTGCCGCGGCGTGAACACCTCGCGCGGCGTCCCCTGGGCTGCGATCGAGCCGCCCGCAAGCAGCGCCAGCCGGTCGCAGTACCTGCTGGCCAGCAACACGTCGTGCAGCGCCACCACGACCGCCACCCCAGCGCCGGCCACTTCCGAACGCAGCGTCTCCATCGCCGCGAGCTGGTGCCTCAGGTCGAGCCCGGCGGCGGGCTCGTCGAGCAGCAGGAAGCGCGCCTGCTGCGCCAGGGCGCGGGCCAGCAGCACCCGCTGCCGCTCGCCGCCGGAGACCTCGTCCAGTTGCCGGCTCGCGAACCGCTCGGTCTCGGTGCGCGCCAGCATCGCGCGCGCGATGCGCCGGTCGCCGGCCCCCTCCAGCGCGAACCGGCTCAGGTGCGGATACCTGCCCATCAGCACCGTCTCCAGCGCCGTGAACGGGTGTGCCGCTTCCTGCTGCGGCAGGAACGCGATCCGGCGCGCGCGGTCCCGCGCCGGCAACGTCGCCAGCTCCACCGCTCCCAGCCGTACCGAACCGGCTTCGGGGCGCAGCACCCCGGCCAGCACCCGCAGCAGGGTGCTCTTGCCGGCGCCGTTCGGGCCCACCAGTCCGGTCAGCTCGCCGGGGCGCGCGGTGAACGACACCGCGTCGAGCACCGGCGTCGCGCCGAGGGTCACGGATACCTCGCGCGCCGCCAGCACTTGGTCGCCCGAGCCGACGCCGGGCGCCGGATCGGGTGGCCGGGCCAGGGTCACGACTCCGCGTAGGGCTCGAAGTCGGTGAAGGTAACGTCCTGGAAGCGGTCCGGGTACAGCAGGCGCGCCGTCTCCTCGATGCCGCGCACGTTCCAGTGCGAGAGGGTGGTGTAGTAGCGGGGAGCAACCACCAGGACCCGTTGCTCGGCGATCGCCGGCACCTCGGCCAGCGCGCGGTCGGCCAGCAGGTCGGCGCGCAGCTCGATCCCGCCGGAGTCCTCCGGCTGCGTGATCAGGATCAGGTCCGGGTTCATGGCGGCGATCGATTCCAGGCTGACCGTCTGGTGGCCGGCAATGCCGTCGCGGGCGGCCGCATTGATGCCGCCGGCCGCCTCGATGATGCCGCCTTCGGTGGAACCGGCGCCGGCCGCATAGGTGGACTCGGCGAAGCGGGCGATGGCCAGCACCGCGGGCCGCGACCGATCGTCCGGCGGCGGCACGCGGTCGCCGACCACGGCCAGCCGCTGCTCGATTTCGGCGACCAGCTCCAGGGCGCGTTCCTCGACCCCGAGCAGATAACCGAGCAGCAGGATGTTGGGGATGTTGCCGGCGGCCGAGTTCTCCAGCGCGGAGCGCACCACCGGTACGCCCGCCTCCTTCAGCAGGGCGACCATGTCCGCCTTGGTGTACTTGGAGACCACCACCACGTCCGGCTTCGCCGCCAGCACGTTCTCGACGCCGCGCTGCACCTGGGCCATGCCGGCAACCAGGCCGGCGACGTTGGAATAGGTCGGATCGGCCGTGAACGGTCCCACGCCCGCGAACCGCTCGCGCGGCAGCAGGGCCAGCAGCATCTCGTCGTGGCCGAGCGAGAGGGCCAGCACCCGTTGCGGCGGCGCTTCCAGGCGCACCACGCCTTCCGCCGACTCGACCGCGCGCGGCCAGCCCCGATTCGCCACGTCGACGATACCGGGCACCGCCGGGTAGTCGGCCGGCGTCAGGGCGGTCGCGGCGGCGGCGCACGCGGCCGCCAGCCCGGCGTACACCACGGTCCGTACGAACGATCGTACGAAGTTCAGAGTATCCATGAGTCCTCCTTGCATGGATTGAACGGATTTCCAGGGTCAGGTTTCATTTACAGCAGCCCGGCGCGCGCCTTGTGGCGCGCCAGCAGGAACAGGAAGAACGGCGCCCCCACCAGGGCGGTGATGATGCCGACGCGCACCTCCGCCGGGGCGACCACGATCCGGGCCACGGTGTCGGCGGCGAGCAGGAACACCGCGCCGCCGAGCGCGCTCAGGGGAACCAGCACCCGATGGTCGGCGCCGGTGATCAGCCGCAGCGCGTGCGGGACGATCAGCCCGACGAAGGCGATCGTCCCGGAGAACGCCACCGCGGTGCCGGTGATCAGCGAGGCGGCGAGCAGCAGCACGGTTCGGGTCAGCCCCACGCGCACCCCGAGCGCCCGCGCCTCCTGCTCGCCCACCATCAGCAGGTTGAGGTCGCGCGCCAGCAGCACCGCCAGCGCGGTGCCGGCCAGCACCAGGGGCGCTGCCATCCGCACGTGGGTCCAGCGTGACGCATCAAGGCCGCCGGCAAGCCAGAAGATCATCTCGCGCTGGGCGCCGAGGTCCTGGGTGAGCAGTACGATCGCCGAGATGATGGCGGCGAGGAACGCGCCCACCGCGACTCCGGAGAGCAGCAGCGCCGCCATCGAGAAGCGGCCGCCGACCGAGGCGACCGTGAACACCAGTGCCAGGGCGCCGGCGGAGCCGGCGAAGGCCATGCCGGGCAGCGCCAGCGGCGCCGCGGCCTGCGCGCCGACGGCGATCGCTACCACCGCGCCCAGCGCCCCGCCGGTGGACACGCCGATGATGCCGGGGTCGGCCATCGGGTTCCGAAACAAGCCCTGCATCACGGCACCGGCCACGCCGAGGGCGGCGCCGACGATCAGCGCCAGGGTGATGCGGGACAGCCGGATCGACTCGACGATGGCGCGCTCGGTGTCGCTTGCCGCGAGGGTGCGGAGACCGAACTGCTCCAGCAGGATGCCGGCGGTGTGGGACAACGGTATGGCGTAGGGCCCGACGGCAGCGGCGACCACGACCAGTGCCGCCGCACAGACGGCGAGCAGCGCGCCGCCACTCGCCAGCCGCGCCACGACCGGCGATCGCGACCGTGCACCTACGTATTCTGCCTGCTCGACCCGCACCCGGGAGCTCCTTCCTGGCCGCTCTGCGTACGGGGATGTTGCCGCCCGAAATGGACCTGCACGGTCTGAGGCGCTCCCTGAGCGGAGAGCGGCCACTCAGCCTTGCCCGGCAGGTATCCTGGCTCCCGGTTCAGCGCCTGACCCGCGCCTTCCCATCCCTTGCGGGACAGTGGCATCAGCGGGCGGCTCGCCGGTCACAGTGGCGCCACCGCAGCGGATTCACACCGCTTTCCCTGTTCGGACAAGGTCTGCCTTTAGTGACTGTTCGTCCGGGAGACTATTGCTATCGCGGACCGGGTGTCAAACCGGCGTTGAACAAACGTACCCCTCCCAGCTGGCGCCGCTCCCCGACCGTGCGGTAGCTCGACCAGTCGATTCCAGCTCGGGATCGCCGCCCGGCCCGAATGTGGGTCCGATATCGTCCGTCAGCCGCCCCGCCACACCGGGCCGCGACTTTCGTCGTCGCGATCCGCGGTACGGCGATGACGAGGTTGAGGCGGGTCTTATTCTTTCATGCCGGTAGTAACGAGTCCACCGACAACTCGCTTCTGGGTCACCAGGGATAGCGCGATCAGCGGCGCCATGACGACCGTGGTAGCCGCCAGCAGGGTCTCCCACGATATCGTTTCATCGCGGAACAGGGCCAGGCCGAGTTGCACCGTCATCATCCTCTCGGACTGTACGATGGTCAGAGGCCACATGTAATCATTCCAAGCAAAAGTGGCCTTCAGGATACCTAAACTCATGAGTAGAGCCTGGCTGTTTGGGACGTAGATTTGCAGGAAAATCCTGGCGGCACCGCAGCCGTCGATCTCTGCTGCATCGTCGAGAGATCTTGGGAAGTTCAGAAAGAACTGCCTACACAGGAAAATTCCAAAGGCACCGGCAAAGAGCGGAACCATCAACCCTGCATAGGAGTTGACCAGACCGCTTCCCCCTTGCCCAAGAAGATTGTTCCCTCCTGCCAAGGGGAGGCTTCTCAGAACGATGAATCTCGGAAGTATTGTGAGCTGCTCGGGAACCATCAGCGCCAGAAGAATCGTGTAAAAAAGAATTTTTCTGCCATTGAAGTCGAGCCGAGCAAAGGCGTACCCCGCCATCGAGTTTACCAGGAGGCTGACCAGGGTGGTTGTCAATGTCACATACACCGAGTTCAGGAACCATCTGCCCCAAAGACGCCGTTGAAACGCCTTTATGTAGTTGGAGAACTGAGGAACTTTGGGGAAGACGGAGAAGCTGCTGGCATTTATCTCCGATACCGTTTTCAAGGATCCGGTTATCATCAGCACGAACGGCATCACGACCAGAAAGGCAAAGAAAGATAGAACTATCAACAGGATTATTTTGGTAACAAGCGTGCGCCTGATGCTGATCATCTCCTTCCCCTACATCAAATCGTAGCCCTGTCTGCCGTATCTGAAGTTGAGCACGGTCAGCACGAAGATCAGGCCGAGCAGGAAAACGCCCATACTGGAAGCATAGCCCATCTGAAATTCCTCGAAGCCCCTGGTGTAGAGCTGGTGCACAATCGTAGTAGTAGCGTTGTTGGGACCTCCTTCAGTCATGATGTTAACCTGCTCGAAGACCGAGAAGGACTGGATGGTGTTGATCACAAAGAGGAAGAAGGTCGTGGGCTGGACAAGAGGGACGGTTATACGAGAAAATTTGCTCAAGGCAGACGCCCCATCTATATCTGCCGCCTCGTAGAGATGGGCTGGTATCTGCTGGAGCCCAGCCAAGTAGATGACCATGTTATAGCCGGTCATCTTCCATATCCCCATAATAATGAGGGAGGCAAGAGCGAGATCCTGATCGTACAGCCAGCGCATCGCGGGAAGCCCAAGGGATCTCATTGTCTGGTTCAGGACGCCCGTTGCCGGCTCATAGATCCAGAGCCAGAGCATTGAAACCGAGACCATGGACACGACGTAGGGGAGGTAGAAGGCTAGTCGGAGGGTCTTCCGTCCCGGGATCCGCTGGTTGAGAGAGTTGGCCAGCAGTAGCGCCAAGACTATCTGTGGAATGATGGTACCGAAGGCGTAGATAGCGGTATTCTTGAGGGCCTTCAGGAAAACCGCATCACCGAACAAGCGGACAAAATTGGCCAGCCCGACGAATTCGCTGCGGGTAAAGAGGTCATTATTCGTAAACCCGAGCCATATCGTCATAACGACGGGAATGAAGATGAAGAGGAAGTAGACCAGGTAAGTGGGCAGTACCATGAGGTGCCCTATGCCGTCGTGCTTCCTTATGCCCATTCTGCTTGCTCGCAGATAAGACAGTGCCCGGCTCGCCGTCGTGGTAGACGAGCCGGGCACCTATGACGCCTAGTTGAGAAGCTGGCTATTGGGCCTTCTCGATCTCATCGAGAAGCGCCGCGTAGTTGTCGCTGAGGGCCTGTGCGGGCCCCTTCTCTCCGTAGTAGGCCTCTGCCATAGCAGACTCAAGATGCCTGAACAGGATAGGAGCCCAGGTGACGAGAGGCGCCCCCAGACCCGTCTTTACGCCTTCGAAAAGCGCAGCATTCAGCTCCGGATTCACGGCCGTGAATTGGTCTCTCATGCTGTTCAGAACCGGCACGTTACCAGTAGCCTCATATGCGGCCCACACTTCTTCCGGTGACATCCACTCTTCGATGAAACTCCATGCCAAATCCTTGTTCTTTGAAGCGGACGCTATGGAGTAGAGCCAGGCGCCATTCCAGTTGCTCGTGGTCATGGCTGCCTCGTCCTTGTGCAGGGTGAAGTAACCGACCTCATCCACCTTGTCGGGATAAGCCGCGAAGAACTGAGCCAGCATGGCTGAGCTGACTTGAGCAATGGCGGCGTTTCCCTTGGCAAACGCGGAGGAGGACCACTCCTGCGCCATCATGGTGTCAATAGAGACGTTCTCCTTGTAGAGATTGGTCATGAACTCCAGGGCCTCGATCCACTCGGAACCGTTGAAGGTTGGTTGCCCCTCATCATTCAGGAACTGGGCTCCGTTCATAACCGCCATCGGAACCAAGGTCAGGAAGTCGTTGATGGGCATGAGGTAGCCGGCCCGGGTGACGATAGACCCATCCCTCATCGTGAGTTGCGGAGCGACCCTAGCCAATTCTTCCCAAGTGTCGGGAGGATTGTTGGGATCGAGCCCGGCATCGCGGAAGTAGTCCTTTCGATATGCCCACACATAGGGGTCCGGATGATAGGCAAGACCGTAGTATAGTCCCTCGTACAAAGAAACATTGAGCATGCTCTGTGCCACATCTTCGAAACCGCTCCACTGGTCAAAATAGTCGTTGAGAGGCATGTAAACACCGTTGGCCGCATACAGGGCCACGTGCATAATGGCCCCTCCCACAACATCCGGTGGCGTTCCTCCAGCAACGGCCACGTTAAGCTTCTGTGGCAGATCTGGAGGGGCAACATACTCATAGTCAATCGTTACATTGGGGTACTTGTCCTCATATCTTTCAATGAAATCGCGGACGTAATTGACCCAAATATCTTGCGTGCCCATCCTCAGAAGCTTCAGAGTAACGGGCTCTTCGGGCGCAGATTGATCTTCT
This sequence comes from Spirochaetia bacterium, assembly GCA_965203905.1. Classification (GTDB taxonomy): domain Bacteria; phylum Spirochaetota; class Spirochaetia; order SZUA-6; family Bin103; genus Bin103. Next base: position 3,028,269 of record CBDBDQ010000005.1, read on the forward strand.
TGTCCGGTGCCCCAGGCCATAGCAATAACTAGGAACATCAGAGCTAACGAGATCGTAATCATTCTAATCTGTCTCACATCAAACCTCCTCGGTTCGTGCACTGTATTTTGCCAAGCGGAACGTCCCATAGTGTCCGCGCTAGTCGTATCCCGTCGGGAGTTTCATCCTCGCCTCCTGTGTGCCGTGAATACCCCGAACGCTCGGCGGGTGCGGCGCCGTTGGACAGAACTCCACGCGAGGTCGGCGGTGGGCGGCGAACCGGTGCTGAAAGTGATGGCGCGGGCAGTGGCATCCACGCGGGCGGCGCAGGTGGCGCGGTCAGCCGGACCGGATAGTGTTTCGCGCTTGTAAGGAAGAGTAGGGGGGAGGGTAAGACGCACTCGCTACGTTACCGTCAATCGGTGGCAGCGCTGGGTGGTGTCGTCACGCATCATCCGCGTCCGTTCGAAATCCCGAACGAATTTACCATACACCCTCACGCGCAAGACATCAAGCACGCGCATTGTGCTGATCGTGTTGATGTAGATTGCGTTATGTCAGCAGCAATTCTCTATGACTGGCGGCTGGCCTGCCGCACGGCCGCAGTCCGGAAGCAACCGATCATACGGTCGCTCATCGGCAACAAGTACCTGCCGGTCAGCTCCCGCGGGCGGCGTGGTAGGGGGCCGGGTCGAAGCCGGGGTAGCGGGCCGCCATGGCGGCGGTGAACCGCGCGCTCCACAGCGGGTCTCCCGGCGGCGGGAACCCGAGCAGCTCCCGCTGCCGCGGAGTCGCCTCGGCCATGAAGCGGCGCATCGCTTCCGGGGTCGCGCCGCTCTTGTAGGTGAAGGTACGGCCCCCGTCCCAGGGGCGGTCCTTGCGCGTGAAGCCCACCCACATCGCCGGGCGGTGGCCGTGGGCGGCGGTGAAGTCGGACGCCGCGTGGCGGGTGTAGATGCTGTACAGGCACACCGAACCGCCCGGCACGATCATCGGCACGAACTCCTCGTTGGGGCGTCCGTTCGGCACCATCCGTATCGGCGCCAGACCGGCATCGACGTCGTCGAAGCAGTAGAAGCAGGCGAGGTGCATGAAGTCGTCCGGCTCGATGATCGGGCCCAGGGTGTTGTTGCCGTAGTCGATGTGAAAGTCGGTCCAGCGCTGTTCGCCCGCGTACTTCATCCCGAGGTGCCCTTCGTCGAGCTTGATTTCGCGGGTGCCGAGCACGCGTTCGGCGGCGGAGATGAGGTCGGGGTGGACGGTGACGTGGTTGAGGCCCGAGTGGTCCCAGGGAAACAGCGTCTGCTGCGGGGTGCGGTTTTTGCCTCCCGCCGCTGCGTACTCTGCGTAAGGCGGCGCGAACAGGGTGAAGAAACCGTCGAGCGCGGCGCGTCGCTCCTCCTCGGTGAGAAAGCTCTCGACGATCAGGAAGCCCTGCTTCCGATAGGTGTCGAGTTGCTGGTCGCTGATGTGCATGCTATCTCCTCGATGCTCGCTCCGGACATGCGGAATACGGATGTGTGTGGATGCGATTTTGCGAGCGTCTCGGACGGGCTCAGGCGTGCGTACGCACCCTGGATCGTCTGGCTCATCAATTCGTGAGTCACGGCGGCCCTGATCGGGACACCACGGTCGATGGCGAGCCACCGCCGTGCCCGCACGGACATCAAGGCGTAGCTCTCTCCGCCCGGAATCCGGAAGTTCCATTCGTCGTGTGCACGCGCCTCGCGCGCCCCGGGAAAGCGGGCGTCGACTTCCGCGAGCGTGAGTCCCTGCCATACCCCGAGGTGAAGCTCGACAAGCAGTGGCTCCACGGTGGCCGGTTCTCCTGTACCGAGTTCCATGCAAACGATGGCTGCAGTCTGCCGTGCCCGACCAAGGGGGCTGGTCTCGACCACAAACGGAACCTGGTCCGAAAATGGCGGCCACCGGGCACTGCCCCATGCGCCGTTTTCGTGGTCTTCCGTGTCACGGGGTAACCGTGCTGCCTCACCACGAAGCAGCCCCGCGAGGAGCCGACCTGCCGCACGTGCCTGCTGTTCTCCTTGCCGAGTGAGCGGAGAGTCCAGCTGTCCCTGCTGGCGTCCAACGCGGTTCCACTCCGTTTGCCCGTGGCGAACGAGATAGAAGGTCGTGTTCGCTTTCGAGGTCCGAGGTCTCAGGCGGTTACCCTTCGTACTCGTCCCGCTCGCGGGCGAAGCGCTTGAGCTTGGCGAAGAAGTCCTCGTGGATGAACCGCGCGTCGATGTCCTCGTAGACGCGAATCGGCCGATGGCCCCCCGTATGACGGTAGTGCATCGTGGGCTCGAACTCCGGCGCGGGGCGCCAGCTCCATGCGCCGCAGTCCGGGTACATCATCACGCCGACGCACGGGGAGTCGCCCAGCGAGCGATACGGCATGGCGGATGGCCTCGTCTCGCTGTTGTGCTCCACCAGTTGCTCGACGAGGTAGCGGCCGATCTTGCCGCACGGGTATACCTTGTCGAACAGTTCCGCGTAGCTCACCGGCATCCTGCGGTACACGTTTTGCGGGATCTGCCATACCTGGAGCCGGGACCGCATGATGACGTTGGCGGCGTTGACGTCGTTGGACAGGTTGTATTCGCGGCCACCGAGCGGCCACTTCCCTCCACCGATCCAGATCACCACGACGTTGCGTGATTCGATCGCCGGCTCCAGCAGCAGCGCTGACGCCATGTCGGTAAGCGGACCGTAGAAGGCGACGTGCAAGGGGCGCGGATCGTCCTGCAGAGCCTGCTCGATGATCAGGCGCGCACCCGGCGAATCGACCGGGGTGCGTTCGTCGGGCAGCGCATGTTCGGCGCCGTCGGCAACGTGGACCTGGTCGCGGAGCTCCATGAGATCGAGCAACAGCATGGTTTCATCGTGGCTGTCGCGGAGACTGTGCGCTGATTTTCCCGTTCCGAAGTGGGCGGGAACAACGCCGTGCAACTCGAACGCCGGCGTGAGTATCGCGTGCACGATAGCGTACTGATCGTCCGCTTCGTTCTTGGCGTCGGTGTTCACGATAACGCGGATCTTCTTGTCGGGTGGAAACTCGTAGTGCATGAAACTCTCTCCTTACTTCAGGGTCTCTATATTTCCGTTGCAGTGTACCTCGCGGCCGGTCTCCGGCTGAAGCGGGCGCAACGCCGTCCGGACGGGTTACCCGTCGACCGCGGCCACGACGACCTCGATACCGCGACGCTCGAACTCGGCGCGGTCGTCGGCACCGATGCCGTCGTCCGTGACGAAGGTGTGAATCAGGTCCAGCCCGCCCAGCGCGGCAAGGGCGGACTTGCCGAGCTTCGTAGAGTCGGCCACAAGATACACCTGCCGCGCCGAAGCGATCATCGCGCGCTTCACATGGATGTCGTTGAACCCCGGGTAGGTGAGGCCGGCGGCGAAGGAGATCCCGCCTGCGGCGAGGAACAGCTTGGCCACATGAACCTTGTCGAAGAACGCGGCGGCCTTCTCGCCGGTCAGAGACAGCGTGGGACCCTTGAACTCCCCGCCCGTGACCATGACCTCGAAACCGAAGTGCCCTCCCAGGAGCAACGCGATATTCAGTGCATTGGTGACGATCGTGAGGTCGCGCTTGCCCTCCAGGTTCTTGGCTACCTCGGTGACCGTGGAGCCCGCGTCCAGAATGATGGTATCGCCGTCACGGACAAACTCCGCGACCTTGCGCCCAATCGCGTTCTTGCGCTGCATGTTCTCGGTGTGTTGCAGGCTGAGACTTCGAACCTGGTCGGGAATGCTCTTGAGGAACGCACCGCCGTACTCGCGTATGATCAGGCCATTCTCCTGCAGGCGGTCCAGGTCCTGTCGGATTGTTGGTTCGGAAACCGCGAACACCCGGCTGAGTTCGCTGACCCGCGCGCTGCCCTCCTCCTGCAGCAACTCGAGGATCCTCACCCGCCGGCGCTGGCCGAGAAGATTCGCTTGCCCTCTGCTCGAATTCGCTCTGTTTGCCATCTATACGATTATGCCGTGACCTTCACGCTGCGGCCCGCCCTGAGTCGAACTCGGACGACCCGCTCGGCATCGGCTGGCCGGTTACTCAAGCATACCATAGGTGAACGAAGCATAATACGCAACAATAGGTTGACTATCGTGATCGATTAACTTACGGTGGGCTGCGGGTTTCCGAGGGTGCATGACAGATGACCGATCGAGAGCTGGCTCTGCAGTCGGTCCGCTACCGCCAGACCGTGCTGCGGATCATCAAGCAGGCCGGGGCAGGCCACACCGGGGGCAGCCTGTCGTGCATCGACATCCTCAACGTGTTGTACCACGACGTGTTGAATGTCTCCCCCGCTGCCTTTGCGGACCCCGCTCGCGACCGGTACATCCACAGCAAGGGTCATTCCGTCGAGGCACTCTACACCGTCCTCGCCGACCGCGGGTTCTTCCCGGATTCGCATCTGCACACGTTGAGTCGCTACCGGTCGCACTTCGTTGGGCACCCGACAAGGAAGGTCAACGGCATCGAGCACAACACCGGCGCCCTCGGGCACGGCCTGTCGGTGGCCACGGGATTGGCGCTGGCCGGCGCCAGGAGCGAGCATCGATTCCGTGTGTTCGCACTGCTCGGCGACGGTGAGCTCGCGGAGGGCTCGGTGTGGGAGGCGGCGATGGCGGCGGCTCACTTCCGGCTGGACAACCTGGTGGTCATCGTCGATCGCAACGGACTGCAGATCACCGGGCGCACCGAGGACGTGATGAGCCTGGAGCCGCTGGCGCAGCGGTTCTCCGCCTTCGGCCTGGAGGTGCGCGCGTGCGACGGCCATGACGTCGTAGATCTGCGCACCGCGTTCGAGGAGGTCCCCTTTGCGCCGGGACGGCCCAGTGTGTTGCTCGCCCGTACGGTGAAGGGGAAGGGTGTGAGCTTCATGGAGGGCCAGGCCGGTTGGCACCACCACGTGCCGAACGACGACGAGTTCCGTTTGGCGTTGCAGGAGTTGCAGCGTGCAGAGGCCGAGTTGCAGGTGGCGCACGTTTGAGCAGCCAATCCAATGGGGCGCGGCACGCTCCCGCTCTGCCGGCCGGCCGGCCGAACCAGGAGATCTTCGCCGAGACGTTGCTGGAGGCGGCACGGCGCGACCCGACCGTCCTGGTGGTAACCAGCGACTCACGGGGGTCTGCGAGGCTCGGGGAGTTCGCCGACGAGTTTCCCGAACGCATCGTGGAGCTCGGCATCGCGGAGCAGAACGTCGTCGGCGTCGCGGCAGGCCTGGCAGCCGGGGGCAACAAGGTCTTTGCCGTCTCCCCGGCATGCTTCCTCACCACCCGGGCGCTGGAGCAGATCAAGAACGACGTTGCTTACTCCGGCCACAAGGTGGTCCTGGTGGGGATCAGCGCAGGCGTGAGCTACGGCGCCCTGGGCTCGACCCACCACTCGCTGAACGATCTCGCATCGCTCAGGGCCCTGAACAACCTCGATATCGTCGTGCCGGCCGACAACCGACAGACGCGGCAGGCGGTGTTGGCGGCGCTCGACCACCCGCGTCCCCTGTACTTGCGATTCGGCAAGCGTCCGGTCCCGGATCTGCCTGCCGGCGGCGGCGAGTTCTCCGTCGGACGCGGAGACTGCATCGCCGAAGGTGCGGATGCCGCCCTGGTGGCCACCGGGGAGACGGTGTGGCGAGCCATGGCGGCGCGCTCGGCCCTCGCGGAGGAAGGGATCTCCTGCCGGGTTCTGAGCATGCACTCCATTCGCCCATTCGACGGCGCCGCGCTGCTGGATGCGGCCCGGTCGGTACGCGCCGTCGTGTGCGTCGAGGAGCACTCGGTGCACGGAGGCCTCGGTGAGCAATGTGCGGCGTTGCTCATGCAGGAAGGGGTGCGGGTGCCTTACCGGATCATGGGCATCCCGGACGAGTACACGGTGACCGGCAGTCAGGAAGAAATTCTGTCGCACTACGGCATCTCGGCGCAGGGCATCGCCAGCGAGATTCGCCGGCTGCGGGAGTCCAGCCGATACTAGGAAACGCGACCAGGAAGGAGGAAAGACATGGCGGATTTGAGATTCGGTGCGGGGATATGGATGTTCTGTCAGTTCGTGGACCGCTACGCGACCGACGCATACGGCCCACCGGCAAGGACCCTGGACGCGATCGCGAGTGCCGGGGAGGTGGAAGGCCTCGAGGTGCTGGACATCAACTACCCGTTTGGTGACGGCATCGGCGTCGCCGACGTACGGGAGGCGCTGGCGCGCCACAACCTGAGCGCCCAGGCCATCACGCCCCACATCTACATGCGCGAGTTCACCCGCGGGGCCTTTACCAACCCCGATCCGGCGTTGCGCGAGAAGGCGCTGGACCGCTGCCGGGAGGGCATCGAGGTGGCGCGCCAGCTCGGGGCGAAGTACGTGAAGTTCTGGCCGGGCCAGGACGGCTACGACTACCCGCTGCAGGCCGACTACGGGTGGCTGTGGGAGCAGTCGGTCGGGGCGGTCAGGGAGCTGGCCACCTCAGCGCCCGACATGCGGTTTGCCATCGAGTACAAGCTGAAGGAGCCGCGTACCCACATGTTCTTCTGCAATGCCGCGACCACCATCCTGGCGATCCACGACATGGGGGTGGACAACGTCGGTGTCGTGCTCGACGTGGGGCATTCCCTGTTTGCCAAGGAGACACCGGCGGAGGCGTTGCGCCTGGCGCACCGTTTCGACCGGCTGGCCAGCGTCGAGATCAACGACAACTGGCGCGAGTGGGACGACGACCTGGCCGCCGGGTCGATCCACCTGATCGAGACGCTGGAGGTCATGCTGGCGCTGCGTGAGATCGGCTGGAGCGAGCCGTTGCTGCTGGATCAGTTCCCCTTCCGCGAGGACCCCGTGGTAGCGGCGCGCGAGAGCATTCGCACCATCCGGCAACTGGACGCGCTGGTCGACCGTATCGACCGCGAGGCGCTCGCCGACGCCCAACGCCGGCAGGATGCGCTGGCGGCCCAGCGCCTGGTCCTGGACCTGCTGCTCTCCTAGCAGCCCGTGGCGAAACTCCGGCTGCATTCGAGCAGCGCTGCATCCCGGCTGGCTGCGTTGCTCGTCGCTCACATATACACGGATATGCTCGTTCCTCGCGCCTTGCCAGCCGGGCGCCTCGCCGCTCTCGGTGCGACGCCGGGTTCCACCACGGGCTGCTAGCCGCATGCACATCCTGGCCGTGGACCAGAGCACCGCGTCCACGAAGGGCGTGGTCTTCGATGAACGGGGCACGGTTGTGGCGCGGGCGTCGCGGCCCCACCGGCAGCATCACCCGCGGCCGGACTGGGCCGAGCACGATGCGGAGGAGATCTACCGCAACGTCCTCGCGGTAATCGGAGAACTGGTCCAGGGTGCGGTGGACGGCCGCTCGCTCGCCGGCCTGGCCATCACCAACCAGCGCGAGACCGCGGTGGTCTGGGACCGGAGTTCCGGCCGTCCCGTGCACGCGGCGATAGTCTGGCAATGCATGAGGGGCGCCGCGGCGTGCCGCGAACTGCGCGACCAGGGGCTCGAGGAGCTGTTCCGGCAGCGCACGGGGCTGATCCTGGATCCATTTTTTTCTGCCAGCAAGATACGGTGGGTGCTGGAGCACGTGCCCGGCGCGCGCCGGAAGGCCGAATCAGGCCAGCTTCTGGCCGGCACCATCGACAGTTGGCTGGTGTGGAAGCTCACCGGCGGCGCCGTTCACGTCACCGACCTCTCCAATGCGAGCCGTACGCTGCTGCTGGATCTGCGGCAACGGCGATGGGACCCCGAGTTGTGTACGCACTTCGGCATTCCCCTGGAGATGCTGCCCGAGCTGGTTTCCTCGAGCGGGGTCCTGGGCGAGACGACCGCGGACGGCGCACTGCCGGCACCGCTACCGATCGCCGGCATCGCCGGCGACTCGCACGCCGCCCTCTTCGGCCAGCGCTGTTTTTCTCCCGGTGACGTGAAGGTGACCGTGGGCACGGGTTCCTCCATCATGGTGAACGTGGGCGCGCAGGTCCGTGATTCCGGCCGCGGGCTGGTCAGCTCGGTCGGGTTTGGACTCGACGACCGGGTCGATTACGTGCTGGAGGGCAACGTGCACGCGGCCGGCGACACCATCCAATGGCTGATCGAGGGACTGGAGCTGTTCGACGACATCGAGACGATCGAGCGGCTGGCGGGCTCGGTCGCCGACAGCGGCGGGGTGTGCCTGGTTCCGGCGTTCAGCGGGTTGGGAGCACCTTACTGGGACAATGACGCCACGGCGGTGCTGGCCGGAATGAGCCGCGAAACCACCCGTGCGCACGTTGCCCGGGCTGCCGAAGAGAGCATCGCCTGGCAGGTGCGCGACGTGCTGGAGGCGGCGTGCGCGGTAGTGGGCACACCCCTGGCCGACCTGCGGCCGCGGTTGGACGGCGGCGGCAGCGAGAGCGACTTCCTGATGCAGACTCTGGCGGACCTGATCGGCGTTCCGCTGCTGGCCGCGCCGCACCAGGACATGTCGGCTCTGGGTGTCGCTTTCCTGGCGGGCCTGGCGACCGGGGTGTGGCAGGGAACGGGCCAGCTCGAGGAGCTTCCGGTCGCCCGGCGCCGCTTCGAGCCCGCCCTGGCGGCGCGCGAGCGGGAACAGCGCTACGCGAACTGGCTGCGAACCGTGCAACGCGCCAGGCTGCGTCCGGATGAGTCCGGATGACAGTGCAATGCCAAAGCAAACGCTTGACATCGAAAACAGTCGAGTCTATGATTATCGGATCATCGTTAGGAGGTGTGTATGTTCAAACGAAGCATCGTATTCGTTCTGGCGCTCGTGGTTGCGGGGGGGATGGCATTTGCATCCGCTGCCGAGGAGTCGGGCGCGGGCGCTTCAAGTGCCGAGGAGTTGACCTACTGGTACGCGGGCACGGATGCGGAGATCGCATTCGTACAAGCGGCCGTGGACGAGTACAACGCGCAGTCCAGCGGCCCGCAGATTCAGATGGTCGAGCGCCCGGCCAGCAACGAGGCAATGGCGACCGCGATCGCGGGTGGTCAGGGCCCGGACATTCTGCATTACAACCACAACACGGTGTGGTTCTTCGGCCTGGATTCCATCTACGACCTGAAGGAGTTCGTGCTCGACGACGAGATCGGGATGGACTCGGGGTCGTTCATGCCCGCTCCGCGCATGTCGGTGAACTACGGTGGCCAAGTGATCGCGCTGCCGATCTCGTTCGGCCTTGGAGCGGTGATGTACAACGCCCGGCTGATCGAGGAGGCTGGGCTCGATGCCAGCGACCCACCGCAGACCTGGGCCGAATTCGAAGAGTGGGCGGAGGCGCTGACGAAACGCGAAGGCGAGGAGACCGTACAGTGGGGCGTGACGGTGGACTCGGTGGACTGGCTGCTGCAGGAAGTGATGTTCGCGAACGGCGGCGACTGGAACAACGACGACATGTCGGAGTACGCACCGTTCAAGGAAGAGCTGATCGGCGGAGTGGCGTGGATCGATCGACTGGTCAACGAGTTGGAGGTGATGCCGATCCCGCGAGGGGTTACCTGGACCGGCACGTCACAAATGCTCGCCGGCGAACAGGGCTTCGAAAACGAGACGATCGCGATGAAGATTGGTCACAGCGGCTTCGCCGGTGAGATGGCGATAAATCCCGATCTCCGCATCGGGCTGTTCCCGATTCCGCGTGGTCCCCTGGCCGGCGACACGGTCCGTATCAGCACCGGTTACAACGGGCTGCACGTGATGTTCAACTCGGCCGACCCACGAGAGAGCTACCTGTTCATGAAGTGGATGGTGGAGAACAAGGCCTCGGACCTGGCGTCCATCACCACCAGCTTTCCCGCGTACGCCGAGAACCTGGACCGGTATCGGAACGATCCCACCTTCGCCGCGATGGTGGATCACCTGCTGAAGAGCCCGGTGCGGCGGTTTCACGTCTTTCCGGCGCGCCTCGACGTACGCTCACAAGAGCCGGCCGTGGTGGAGAATGTGCTCCTTGGCCGCATGACTCCGCGCGAGTCGGTGGAGAATTTCAAGGAGCATGCCAAGCGCGTGTTTGCCGAGAACCGCATGGAGCTCGACGAGTTCATCTCGATTCAGGAGCCAGTCTGGTAGCGTACCATCTCACGCACCAGTGAGATAACGGAGACCGGCGCCTGTCCGTATCTGTTTGCGCGGGCAGGCGCCTTCTCTTCGTAAGGAGATTGGGCAGTGCAGAGCGGAGTCAGTCAGACCGCGCTGGCAGCGAAGCAACAACGTCCAGGGTTTACCGCGAGACGCCAGGAAATGATCTTCGGAATCCTGTTCGCGGCTCCCGTTGTCTTGCACCTGGTTATCTTCAAGTACTACCCCGTTCTCTATTCCATCGGTCTCAGTCTCTACCGGGGATCCCTGCTGGATCCATTTCAGAAGTTCTTCGGGTTGGGGAACTTCCTCTTTGTACTGCGCAACGAGTACGCCATTCGCGGATTCCTGAACACCTTTCTGTATGGGGCCATGTACGTTCCCGGCACCGTCGTGCTCGGCATCATACTGGGCTTGCTGGTGTCCAAGGAGTACGCCGGCAAGAGCATCTTCCGCGTAGCCTACTATACGCCCGTGGTGGTCTCCATCGTGGCCGCCGTGCAGGTCTGGTCGTGGGTCCTCAGTCCGAACAACTACGGCTTGGCGAACACGGTCCTGACCTCGGTCGGGCTCCCGGCCCTCCAGTGGTTCTACCATCCGGGCACCGCGCTCGCCTCCGTGGCAGTCCTGGGATTCTGGAGCGTGGGGCTCAACATGCTCATATTCCTCGCCGCCATCAAGAACATCCCCGCGCAGCTCTACGAGTCCGCCACCGTGGACGGTGCCGGTCCCTGGCGGATGTTCTGGCGGATCACGATCCCGTTGCTGATGCCAACCATCTACTTCGTGACGATCACCTCCACGATCCTCTCGTTGCGGCTGTTCGAGCCGATCCTGCTGCTGACCGGCGGTGGTCCGCTGAACTCCACGACGACGGTTTCATTTCAAATCTACGAGCAGGCATTTCAATTCGCCCGCTGGGGACGGGCATCGGCGCAGGCCGCGATCTTCTTCTTCATCGTGCTTGGCATCACCGTGATTCAGTACAAGGTGCTACCCGAGTCGTACGAGAAGTAGGACCAGGAGCGGCGATGTATCAGAACCGAGTTTACGTCTTCAAGAGGCGTCTCAATCACCTGCTGTGGCTGCTCCTCTGCGTGATGTTCCTGTTCTTCTTCATCGGCCCGTTCGTGTGGATGGTGACGACGTCGTTCAAGGCTCCCGCCGATATCGTGCGCTTCCCGCCGCGGCTTTTCCCCGAGCGCTGGGTGGTCGACAACTACGTCACCATGTGGAACGAGTTGAATTGGCTGCCCATGTTCGCGAACAGCTTCTGGATCACGGGGGTAAGCGTCTTCCTGCTGGTGATGGTGAGCGCGCTTGGCGGGTTTTCGTTTGCCAAAATGCGCTGGCCGCTGCGCACCTTCTGCTTCCTGTTGATCGTTGCCGGTCTGATCGTACCGACCGAGGTAGACATGATACCCCGCTTTCTCATGATGACCAGTTGGGGGCTCACCGGTACCTACATTCCGGTCATCCTGCTGATCATCGGTCAGGGCTTCCAGACCTTCATGATTCGGCAATTCATCGGCACGATTCCCGACGATTACTTCGATGCGGCGAAGGTCGATGGGATGGGCTATGTCTGGATGTTCGTCAAGATCGTGTTGCCTCTTTCCAAGGCTGGAGTCATCACGATGGCGATCTTTTCGACCTTCATGGTCTGGAACCAGTACGTCTACCCGCTGATCTACCTCACCAAACCGCACCAGTTTACGCTGCAACTGGGTCTTGGTCTGCTGCAGCAGCGCCTCGTTGGTCAGTTTGGGCCACTCATGGCGGCGGCGACCATGATCAGCATCCCGACGCTGATCATCTACCTGCTGTTCCAGCAGCGCCTCACGAGCGGCATCGCAATGACTGGAGTGAAGGGGTAGTCAACCTGCAGCAAGGGCCTTCGGCAGCGCGCATCCTCGTGATCGGCGGTACCGGCATCATCAGCACGGGAATCAGCCGCCTGCTCATAGAGCAGGGCTACGAGGTTGTTCTCTACAATCGAGGCCAGAGACCGTCACAGGTCAGGGGAGGCTACACGACCATTGCCGGTGATCGCACGGACTTTGCCGCGTTCGAGGATCAGATGGCAGAAGCGGGTACGTTCGATTGCGTGATCGACATGGTCTGCTACCGGCCCGACGAGGCGGAGAGCGCCATTCGTGCTTTCGCGGGCCGTACCGGACAGTACGTCTTCTGCAGCACGGTCGATGTCTATACCAAGCCTGCCGCAGCCTATCCGATCACCGAGGCCGCTGAGAGGTTACCCTCGAAGAAGTTCAGGTACGGATACGACAAGGCCCGTTGCGAAGAACTGCTGTTTGCCGCCCACGAACGTGGCGATCTGGTTGTCACCAGCATCCGCCCCGGGCACACCTATGGCGAAGGTGGGAACAATCTCCTGCATGCGCTTGGCCGTGGAAATTATCACGTGGATCGTTTGAAGAAGGGGCAGCCGATCATCGTTCACGGCAACGGCAGGTCGTTCTGGCCCACCTGCCACCGCGATGACGTGGCGGCAGCCTTTGTCGGCGCCCTCGGCAACGCGAAGGCCCATGGGCGCGGGTATCATGTTGCCGGCGAGGAATGGATGACGTGGGAAGGGTATCATCAGGGCCTGGCGAAGGCGGTCGGCGCGAAACCGCCGGAGTTTGTCTACATTCCCACCGATGCGCTGGTGCGTATGGTGCCGGAGCAGGCCACGTTGACGGAGATGAACTTCAGCTACAACAACCTGTTCGACAACACGGCCGCCAGACAGGACCTCGGCTTTCGCGTGACCATCCCCTGGGTGGAGGGCGTCCGCCGGACGGTCGAGTGGCTGGAGCACCACGGCCAACTGGAGCGCAGCGACGACTTTCCCTTCTACGATCGGATCATCGATGCGTGGCAGCAGGCCACCGGGAACCTGGCGCCGCTCACGACATGATCAGGCCGCCGTCGACGTTGATGGTCTGGCCCGTGATGTACGCCGCGTCGTCCGAGGCCAGGAAGGCAACGAGTCCGGCCACATCCTCCGGTGTTCCCGCGCGCTTCATCGGAATGCCCTCGACCCACTCGGCCATGAGCTCGCCCGGCCCGTAGTCGCCGAGCAACGTACCCCAGACGCGATCGTTGTAGGCCCACATCTCGGTATCGATGATTCCGGGGCAGAAGGCGTTGACCGTGATCCCCTCCGCGGCAAGCTCCTTCGCCAGGCTCTGCGTGATCCCCACGACCCCCATCTTGCTCGCCGCGTAGTGCGGCGTGTAGATGAAGCCCTGGCGGGCCTGCCCGGAGGCGGTATTGATGAGTCGCCCCCAGCCCTTCACTCGCATGTAGGCCGCCGCAGCCTGGCAGCACAGGAACACTCCCTTGGTGTTCACCGCCATGACCCGGTCCCACTCCTCCTCGTTGAGCTGCTCCAGGCGAGCGATGGTAATGACCCCCGCGTTCTGCACCGAGATATCGACCGAGCCGTAGCGCTCGCAGGCGGTCGCGTAGAGAAGGTCGACGTCGTTCTTTTGGGTCACATCGCAAACCAGCGAGGTGGCCTCGCCGCCATCCTTTCTGATCTCCTCGGCGACCTGGTGCACGGCCTCTTCGTCTGCACTCACGACCACTCGCGCACCGTCCGCCGCAAACCGCCGCGCAATACCTCGTCCGATCCCGCGACTCGCACCCGTGACGACGACCGTTTTCGCAGCCATTGCGCACTTTCGTAAAGGAATAGGGAAGAATTCGCAATGGGCGTCACGGCGACCTGAACTCCTTCGCGTAGCGCGCCACGCCGGTACAGCCGCCGAGCGCGCCCGGCTCCAACTCCAGCACCATGAAGACATCGTCCGGCACGTCCAGCTCGAACCTGATGCCGTGCCGCCGTGCCGCAACGAAGCCGAAGCGGGGGTAGTAGGCGGGATGGCCGAGCACGACGGCGATGCGGTATCCCGATTCGCGGCACCGGTCGAGACCTTGGGCGACGAGCCGGCTGCCGATGCCGCGACCCTGGCAGTCGGGATCGACCGCCATCGGTGCCAGTCCGACCGCCTCGTGCACGCAATCCGGCCCCTGAATCGTCACCGGGGTGAAGAGAACGTGCCCGACCAGCCGTTCGCCGTCGAGGGCAACCAGGGAGATGCTCCGCTCGCCACGCGCCCGTACGGCATCGACCAGCGCCGCTTCGTCGGGCTGCCCGAAGGCCCGCTCGTTCACGGCGCGGATCCCCGGAGTGTCCCCGGGACGCTCCGGCCGTATGGTCAACTTAAGGGGAAATCGAGGAGTCTCGAACATGACCAGGAGCGGACAGTACATCAAGATCGCCGAATGGTCAGAGTGATGCAGGAGCGGCGGGAGCGCGACTTGGCGCAACAGCCGAAGCTGCTTGAGGCGTGCGTCAAGGTGCGTGCTGGCGGTCCTCGGCTCTGGCGCCAGCGCCTGGAGGGCGCCGCCCCGCGACCTGGCGCTCAAGGAACGGTTGGCCACGCCCGATGTTCCGAGTGACGGCCACACTGCATGACGATTCCGCAGATTCACGACCGTCTGTTTCGCAACGTGTTTGGCGATCGCCGCGAGGCCGCCGCCTTGCTGCGGCCGCACTTGCCGGCGCCATTGGCCGACGCCTTGACTGGTCCACCCTCAGGCTGCTGAACCGCAGCTACATCGACGACGACGCGCGCGCCAGCGAGTTGGACCTGCTGTTCACCATCGAGCGCAACGCGGACGAGGCGCCGCTGGCGCTGTACGTGCTGCTTGAGCACCAATCAGAGCCCAACCGGTACATGCGGTTGCGGCTGCTGAAGTACTGCTGCCGTATCTGGGAGCAGGCGGAGCAGGAGCCAGGGCGGCTGCGCGCCATCGTGCCGCTGGTGCTTTATCAGGGCCGTGGCGGTGGCCCTGGCCCACCGAGTTGTCCGAGTTGTACGCGCCGGTGGAGCGGGATTGGCCGTGGACGCCGCGCTTCGCCCACCTGGTGATCGATCAGTCGCAGGCCGCGGGTGAGCGGTTGGACGGTGGACCCCGTGGGCGAATCGCGCTGCTGGCGCTGATGGCGGCATACCGGCACGGCCGCGAGCAGTTGCAGTTGGCGCTGCGCGTGGTGCGCCTGCTGGCGGCGTTGCCGCCAACAGGACGTTTCGATATCGTCAAGTTGTTCGTAACCTACTTGCTGCAGACTCAGGACGAGGCCCATCTGCCGCGGCTCAGCGAGGAGTGGCGGCGGCGGGCACCGGAGGCGGGAGGTGACTTCGTGACCATAGCGGAGATGCTCATCAAGCAGGGCCGTCAGGAGGGCCGTCAGGAAGGCCGTCAGGAAGGCAGGATCGAGACTCTCGAACAGCTGGTGCGCTCCGGTGTGGAGTGGCCGCTGATCGAGTCGGCCGCCGGCAACGATCCCGACACGTTGCGGGCGCTCAAGGAACGGTTGGACCCGGAACAGACCAACGGTCACGCCGACGGGGCCGACCAGCCGGGACCTCCTCGCTGACGCCGCGCCTGCAGCCGGCGGCCGCGCCGTGTACAGAGCCCACGAAGTGATCGATCCCTGGTGCGGCTGAGCGCAGCCGCGGCCGCCGCTCAGTGGGCGACGCCGAGTCGGTGCAGGCGCCGGTGCAGTGCTTCGCGTGCCTCCAGGAAGGGGCGTTCCAGGTAGGCGACGTGGTCCGGCTCGCCGTGGTGGAAGGTGGTCTCCGCGTCGGGCCGCCGCGGCGCGGTGTGGCGCACGTAGGAGAGGCAGCCGTCGATCAGGGTCAGCATGTACTCGGCGGTGTCGCGGTTGAACATCCACCACTCTCCCCCTACCGCGATGTAGACCGGGGAGGTGTGGGCAAAGATACCGCGCTGCCAGCCGTCGTGGTGCTGCACGCTCCCGTAGCCGGGGCCGCCGACCCGCGCCGCCAGCCAACTGTGGCCGTCGACCCGCACCCGCTCGCGCAGCTCCAGCCGCCGCCGTCCCTCGGGCGCGTCGCCGCGCGCCGCGTCGACCTGCGCGATCACCCGGCCCTGCTGCACCAGTTGCAGGGTGTGGATCGGCAGGATGCTCTCCGCCCACGCGTGCACCTCCACCGTGCCGGCGGCAGACAGCCGCAGCGTGTCGCCGATGCCGGCGCCCTCCACGCTGAGCCCGATCAGCGGACCGCCGCTCAGGAACGTGCGCCCGCGCTTCACCGCGTCGCACCAAGCCCCGTAGGTGAACTCCCGGTCGTCGCCCACCTGGGCGTAGGTACGGTACAGGCCGATCGGCACGTCGCTGCTCATCTTGTCGGTGCCGCCGACCAGCGGCAGCCGATACCCGCAGTTCAGGTAGCGGTAGTACTCCAGGTGATTGAACTCGCCCTGGCGCAGCATCTCCACACCGTCGGCGCGGCCGGTGGCGATCAGGGCCGCCGGCTCGCCGTTGGGATGCGGCAGGTGGGGGATGATCACGTGGCCTCCCTGGGCGTGGGTGCGGTCGGCCCAGTCGCTCATGGTCACGTCCAGGCTGCCGCCCGGCTCCGCCTCGCCGGGCCCGTCGCTGCACCACGGCATCACCGGTTCCTTGAGCCCCCACAGGATCAGGTGGCCGAGAAAGTGCTGCCGATTCTCCTGGCTGACGTAGACGATGTTGTTGCCCTGCTGGTGCACGCTGGCCCCGCCGGTGAACTCCTCGCTGTTGGTGAACAGGCTGCCCCACTGCGACTGCAGCAGGTTGACCACGTTGAGGTCCTCGCCCTGCGACTCGGTGTGGCTGCCCTGGGCCGACAGGAAGTGGACGTGGGAATCGCCCGAGTACCAGCCGCGGGCGTTCATGTCGGTCCAGCGCTTGAGCCGCAGCGTCAGCTCGCGCTGGCCCGGCTTGACCTGCACGCGTGCGCGCACTGGCTGGTACTCGAAGCCGCGCGCCACGTCCACGATCACGTCGCCGCGCGGCAGCCACCCCTGGCAGTGGCCGTCGATGTAGGCGTAGGTGATCTGGCCCAGGCGCACGTCGCCGCCCACGTCGATGTGCCAGCTCCCGTTGTTGGAGTTGACCTGGTTGTGGTGGCCGTGGGGCTGGAACGGCACCCCGGCCGGGGACCGGAAGTGCACCCGGCACGGCACCGGCCTGCCGGTGTCTGCGTCCAGCACCGTCACGTGCACCCAGTTGCGGCCGCCGTCCAGCAGCTCGACGCGGACCCCACCGTCGGCGGCGCTGCCGCGGCGCTCCACGTCGCCCCAGCGCACGCTCCCTAGCGCGCTGCCGTCCTGCTCAACGGTTACGGTGGCCGACGGGGTCGCGGCGACCTCGGTGTAGGCGGGGCTGGAGGCAGGGTTCTGCGCCTCGCCCCAGCCGGCGTAGCGGTCGCCGACGAAGCTGTCCGCGTCGGCCGCGGGCAGGGGATGCACGTAGGTCGCGATGCCGCGGTCGACCTTCACGTCCAGGTCGAACGGCCGGCGCGCGGCCTCGGCATCGGTCAGGGTCAGCTTCACCTCGCGCCGCCCCTGGCGTGGAAACGGGAACTCGTCGACGTGGCCGGTGGTGACGCCGGCGACGATGAACGCCGGTCCCGTGGCCGCCGGCTCGATGCAAAGCTCCTCGATGACCTGCTCAGGGTCGGGGTTGCGCCACGCCCACAGGGTGTAGGTCGCCGGCCCGCACCTGACCTCGGTCTGACGCGTCCCCGCATACTCCCAGCGCCCCTCGTAGCGCGGCAGCAGCCGTTGGCCGCGGTCGTCTGCGCCCAGGTAGGCGCGGTCGCGCTCCGTCGCCGCGATCTCGAACCGCTCGCGGATGGCCAGCGGCTGGCCGGCCTCCGCGCCGCCAGGCACACGGAACGTATAGGTCGCGACCGGCCGCCCCAGCGGGCCCCCCGCCATGAGCTGGCTGTCGAGCACCGCGTGGGCGACGATCACGGTGTGACAAGCGCGGCCGATCGCGACCGTCACCGCGCCCGTAGCGGCGCTGCAGCGCAGGAAGCAGCGCTCCGGACACGGTTCGGGAGCGCCCACCTGAAACGGCAGGCCTTGCAACGACTGCCGCCCGAGCGGCGGCTCGTGGGCCAGGTCGGCGAGCACCTCGACGCCCGCGTTGCACAGGGCGTCCAGCGAAACCGGCTGGTAGTCCGTCATCCCGCCAGCATAGCCGGATAGCGTGGTCGAGGCACAGGGCGATGAGTGGGAGGAGTGGGAGGCGGCCGCCACGACGGCCACCTCCGTGCAACCTCCTAACGGTAGTACTTCTCGTTCAGTTCCTGTTCCAGCTTGTCGTAGCCGGCGTCCCAGTACTCCTGCTTCATCTTCTCCCAGTTCTCCTCGCTGGGCTCGATCTCGCCCGCCAGGAAGGAGTTGTAGTACTTCCAGAAGATGTCGTTGGGCTTGGTGCCGACCTCGTCCATGGCCAGCAGGCTGCGGCCGTAGGCGGGGTTGATCACCACCTGGTCGTTCTCGTAGGCGTCCTTCAGCTCCTGGTCCCAGTTGCTGAGGAAGTCGACCAGCTCGGGGCGCTGCCCGGACTCGATCTCCTTCTCGCGGTCGCGCACCCCCTGGATGGAGGAAATCACCCGGTACCAGACGTGGTTGCCCGGGAGGCCCTCGAGCCCCCATCCCTCATGCGCCAGCAGCTCCTCGTTCTTGACCTTCCTGCCGTTCTCCAGCGTGTAGTGGACGCCCTCGATGCCGTCGACGAACAGCGTGTCCTGCTCTTCCATGATGAACTCCACGATGTCCAGCACCCGCGCCGGATCAGGCGTGTGGCGGTAGATGCTCACCGCCTCCCACCAGGGCGGCCCGGAGTAGCGCGCCACGCTGTTGGGGCCCATCGCGTTGGGCGCCATGGCGGTCAGCCTGACGTCCGGGAACAGCTCCCGCATCTCCTTCTCCAGGTAGACCCAGGAGGAGTGCCCCAGCAGCACGCCCGCCTTGCCGGAGGTGAACTTGCTGAGCTCGTCGCGGTAGGCCTGGTGCACGAAGATCTCGGGATCGATGATCCCCTCGGCGATCCAGCCGTTGACGTACTGGATGCCCTCGAGCCACTCCGGCTGGTAGATCGTGTGGATGAACTTGTCGCCGGTGTCGTAGTAGTCGAACGCAGCGGTGAAGCCGGTCACCAGGTGCTGCAGCCACCAGGAGTTGACGGTGGTGAGGCCGAAATTGCCGGTGCCGTCGGGATCTTCGGCCACGAACGCACGCAGCACGTCACCCAGCTCGTCGAGCGTCTGCGGCACCTCCAGCCCCAGCTTGTCCAGCCAGTCCCCGCGGATCACGAAGCCGTGGTTCCAGACGTCGTTCTTGACCGCGATCGCGTTCAGCTCGCCGGTGGCGGTCTCGAACGCGTGCACGCTGGGAAAGTCGGTGCGCGCCCAGATGTTGGGCCAGCGCTCCTGGTCCTGGCCAACGGTCTCGCGGATGTTCACGAGCTGCTGGTTGCTGGACAGGTTGCGATAGATGCTGCCGCCGAGGCCGGCGACCGGCGGGTGCGAGCTGAACAGGTCCGGAATGTCGCCGCTGGCGATCAGCAGGTTCAACCGTTCGTGGTGCCCGCGCTGCGCCGGGGCCGGGACGCTGATGTAGTCGATGTTGACATTGAACTTCTGCTCGATGAAGGCCTCGATCGAGTCGTCCGGCGCCATCTTCGACGTGCCCATCGACACGTCGCGGAACAGCAGCGTCAGGTCTATCGTCTCGTCGCTGCCGACGGCAGCGCCCTGGCCGCCGGCGGCGGCGGAGAACGGCAGCAGCAGCATGACCAGGCCCGCTGCCAGGAGAATCCGAAGTTGGTTCATTCACAAGCCTCCTTGTGAAAACGTCGCGACAAGGGAAGATCCGTCATCCCTTGATGGCGCCGACCAGGACCCCCTTCACGAAGTAGCGCTGCAGGAACGGGTAGACCAGCAGCACGGGAATGGTGGCCGCCATGATCGCCGCCAGCTTGATCTGCTCGCCGGCGAGGGTCAACTCCCGCGTCTCGCCCGGTACCGACTCGGCGCCGGCGCGCGAGATCATGAAGTACAGCACCGCCTGCAATGAGAACTTCTCCGCGTCCACGATGAAGAAGATCGCCGTGAAGAGGTCGTTCCAGCGGTCCACGGTGTAGAACAGGGTGATGGTCGCCAGCACCGGCATGCTGAGCGGGATCATCACCCGGAACAGCACCGAGAACTCGTTGCAGCCGTCGATGATGGCGGCGTCCTTCAGGTCCTGCGGCACGCCCTGGAAGTTGGTCTTGAGGATCAGCAGGTAGAAGGTGGTCACTAGGTGCGGCGCGATGTACACCCACAGCGTGTCGATGAGCCCCAGCGAACGGTAGATCAGGTAGGTCGGGATCAGCCCGCCGTTGAACAGCATGGTGAAGATGATCAGCGACATCAGCAGGTTGCGGCCCGGCAGCGCCCGTTCCGAGGTCACGTAGGCGGCCAGGCAGGTCACGGTCATGCTGAGCAGGGTGCCGACCACGGTCACGAACACGGTCACCTTGTAGGCATTGGGAATCGTGGGCGAGGAGAAGATCGTCTTGTATCCCAGGAACGACAGCTCGCCCGGCCACAGCAGCAGGGTGTGAGTCGAGTAGTAGGAGAAGGGGACCATCGACCCCACCATCACGTACCAGAACGGATACAGCGTCAGGAACGCGAACAGCAGCAGGAAGACCACGTTGCCGGCGCGGAACAGGCGCTGCCCCGGGGTGACGGTCCGGATCAAATCAGGCCGTCCTCGCCCAGCGCCTTGAACAGCCGGTCGGCCCCGTAGATCAGGATCAGCCCGATCACCGACTTGAAGATCCCCACCACCGTGGCGTAGCTGTAGCGGGCGGCCTGCAGCCCCTGCCGGTAGACGTAGGTGTCGATGATGTCGCCGACCTCCTGCGTCAGCGAGTTGTAGAGCACGAAGATCTGGTCGAAGCCGGCGTTCATGATGTCCGCCAGTGACAGGATCAACAGCAGGATGATGGCGGGCCTGATGCCGGGCAGGGTGACGTGCCAGGTCTGCCGCCACTTGCCGGCGCCGTCGATCACCGCGGACTCGTACAGCTCGACGTTGATCCCGGCCAGCGCCGCCAGGTAGATGATCGAGCCCCAGCCGGCCGTCTTCCAGATGTGCGAGATGGTGACGATGGGGCGGAACCAGTCCGCCTTCATCAGGTACGACTGCGGGGTGCCGCCGAGCAGTTCCACGATCTGGTTCACCAGCCCGCCGTGGATCGACAGGATGTTGATCATGATGCCCGCCAGGATCACCCAGGAGATGAAGCGGGGCAGGTAGATGATGGTCTGGATCACCCGCTTGAAGCCCATGTGCAGCACTTCGTTGAGCAGCAGCGCGATGATGATGGGAGCGGGAAACCCGAACACCAGCTTCAGCAGGCTGATGATGGCGGTGTTGCGCACCACCTTCCAGAAGTAGCTGTCGCCGAACACCTGCTCGAAGTTGGACAGCCCCGCCCAGGGGCTGCCGAGGATGCCCTTGAAGACGTTGTAGTCCTTGAAGGCGATGATAAGCCCGTACATCGGGGCGTAGTGGAACAGGGTGTAGAACAGCAGCACCGGCACCGCCATCAGGTACAGATAGCGGTAGCGGCGCAGGACCCTGATCCGTCTGCCGAGGACGCCGGCCGTCACGAGTGGTGGGTGCGTTTCCTTATTCGCCGTTCTGCTTGGCGACGGTGTGCCACGCCGGCTGGATCTGCAGCGGCAGCGGGCGCCAGTAGTAGCGTAGCGGGTCGTCGGGCGCCCAGTCGGCGTACACCTGCTCCCAGTCGAGCACGCCCAGGTGCACGTTCAGGGCGCCGGCGTCGGCCGGCTCGCTGACGCGCTGGTAGCGGAAGCTGCCGGCGAGCCGGATGCGGTCGCCGCTGGCGTTGTCCACGCCCTGGTGCACCGTGAGGCTGTGGAACAGCAGCACGTCGCCGGCGATCATCGGGCTCCACACCCAGGGCGCGCCGGCCCGCACCGCGACGGTCTCCTTGTCGGCTCCCACCGGGAGCCAGCCGCCTTCGTTCGAGCCCTCGACCACCGCCAGCCCGCCCAGCGCCTCGTCGCAGTCGCCGTACGGCACCCACGCGGTCCAGGTGTCGGGGGCGCCGCGCACCGGCTGGAAGTCCTGGTGCGCCGGCGTGGTGTACTTCAGGTCCTCGGGGAAGATGGCGTGGACGATGTGGCGCGGGTGCACCCACACCGCCTCCCCCAGCAACTGCTCCAGGGCCCCCATCAGGCGGGGATGGTGCGGCAGGGCGTGGAACACCCGCAGCCGCTGCAGGTCGCGGTAGTAGGCCGCGAACTCCGGCGTGCGGTCGTACTCGGTCAGGTGGACTCCGGGCCGGGCGACGCCCGCCTCCAGCGGAGCGGCGCCGTCCAGCGCGCCGTGGGCGGCGGTCACTTCGAGCACGGCGCGGCGCACCGCCTGCACCTCCGCCGCCGGCAGCAGGCCGCGGAAGTACAGGTAGCCGCGCTCCCGCGCCGCGTCGCGCAGCCCCGCGCCGTCTCCCAGCAGCGGGCTGCAATCGACGAACGGCGAGCAGGCGCTCAACTCGATATTGGAAACGGTAACGGATGTGGCGCCCACGCGGCCCCTCCTGCGGTCTACTGCTACCTGCCCGGCCGCAAGCCACGGTCCGCTCGCGGCCGGGTCGGCTGTCCGCGATGGTAGTGTCGATCAGGTTACGGTCGCAATGCCGAAGAGCCGGCACCCCCGGCGCGGCGCATCACACCAGTCACGTGCCGGCGACACGTCCGTTCAGCGACCTGGTATCATTCGGGCATCCGTCGAAAGCGGACCCGAGCGGGCGTGACAACTCACCGCCGGCCAACGTAGCTTAATGCCGCCTCCTGCTCCTCCTCGACATCCCCCAATGGCGATTCCCGCCGCCGGGAAACCCGCCACATTGGCGATTCGGAGTGTGTCCCAAAGCCCCTTGAGCGGCGCGGGGAATCAGCATAGCCGACTCAGTGCAGGGCCTGTGTCTCAACCCTGCTCGTAAAACCAACCGGGCTGGATGCGGGCGATATGCAGGCCGTCCAGGGCGTGGTAGCTCACGAGGACAAGGTCATCCAGATGAAGGACGCTGGGGTAACCGAAATCTCCGTAAGGATCGCCGGCAATGATACGCTCGTTTTCCCATGTTGCTCCCTCATCACGGCTGATGACAGAAGTGAGCGGCGTGCGGATATAGTGCTTGTTTCCGTCTCCCCTGTTGTAGACGCGAGGCCTCTCCCCGGGCTCCTTCCCGCCGTTGCCGGTAGCACGCACCAGGAGCAGGTCACCGGTCGATGGGATACGACTGACGTGGAGGGCAGAACTGTTCATGGGAAGTCTCAATTCCTCTACAATCCGACCTTTCGACCAGGTCTGGCCCCGATCCTCTGAGTCGGCCCGTCCGACATACCCGCTGTAAGTCCGGAACAGCATCATCACTCGCCCGTCTCTCAACTCGACGAGGTGAGGCTCCTGAGATTCTATGCCCTGCTGCAACAGGTTGACGTGGTTGTCACTCCGCTGCCAGGTGTGACCATCATCATCGGAATACCAGGCCGTACTGACGAATCCGCGGTGATCGTTTTCGAGCCCCATATCGACCCTCAACTCGGCCGGAGCGAGGATGCGATCGCTGGCCAGGCGCAGCAGCTTGTCGTTGTGGACCAGGCAGGCCCGTTCGCTGCTGGGAGTCAACACTTTGGGGGCGCTCCAGGTCTCTCCTTCATCATCCGAGAACCGGTAATAGGAGTGCCCGTAGGGGTCGCGATGACCGACGCTCCAGATATAGGCCATCATCAGTTGGCCGTTCTTTCGTCGTACAAAGCTGGGTGTTCCCACCGCTTCGCCGGCGGGAGACAAGAATCGCGCATCGGGTCCTGCAAGGAGCTGTTGTGGTTCGCTCCAAGTCTGCCCGCGGTCGCCGGAAGAACAAGCATAGATGCCGGAACGCCCATCGGGCAAATCGCCAAAGGCATACAATAGCCGCCCGTCCCGAAGCTGGGCGATGTCGCCGTTCATCCCCCTGGTGAATATCGGAGGATCGACTTCAAACACGTGGACATCACTGAACATGGTTTTCCTCATTCTGCGCAAAGAGGAGCCCGTAAAGGCTCCTCTTTGCTTTAACAGGCAGTCAGACGTTGCTCCTGCCTAACCCGAAAACCATGTCCAGCAGGCGAACGAGTGCGCCCGTTGCCAAGGTCTTCGGCGTCACGGTGTGGCATTGCATACTAATCGATAGCCTGCTGTGTGAGGGCGATATAATCTGCGAGCCCAAGGCCCTTCAATCCCTCCACGTATGCGTCCCAGTCGGACTCGATGTCCTTCTGGCCGGTGATGAACGCGGCCGTGTTCTGACGCACATAGCCCTCGATTTCGGTCTGGTACTGAGCTACTCGCTGGGCATCGTCATCAGAAAAATACAACCGGCTGGGCACGGTCTCAGCGGGGACGTACGGAATGTACTTGTCGCTCTCCACGACCAGGTATCTCTCATAGCCCGCGAGCGTGGTGATATCCTGGTCAGCGGCCCAACTGTTGAACAGTTCCTTGGGCCAGAACGGGTACCACATATTGCCCCAGTCATTGTGCCGTACTTCGGTCTGCCAGAGCAGCGGAAAAGCCAGGTAGACTGCCTGCTCACCATTGAGACCCAGCTCGCCGGGTTCGGCCCATCTCCAATACTCGGCGCCGTCCTTGTTCTTTTGCAGACCCCAAAGCTGAGTCATGGTGCCCTCTACGCTATAGGACCAATCCGCCAGTTCCCACGCCTTGTCGATCTGCGCCTGGGTCGCCTTGTCGGTGATGGCGAATCTCCCAGTGCGGACGCCGCTGGGATAGTAGGCGGCAAACTGCACGCCCTTGGGACCCTGCAACGGCGGAATCGCCCGATACTGCTGCCAGTTGTCGTCCCCGTGGTTGAACATACGGTTGTGTCCCGCGACAAAAGCGCCGAGAAGTCGCGGCTCCTGATTGGCCAGAGCCGCGCCAGCATCGGGATTCTGGGTAAACCCTTGAGGATCCAGCAACCCCTTCTGAAACAGCTTCGCCATGTAGCGCAAGCCCTCTCTCCACTCCGGCTTGTCGGCTGCGAAACCGACCTGGCCGTGGTTCATGGTCAGGAACCGCTCGCCGTCGTTATAGATGAACGCACCCATGAGAAAGTCATAGATGTACCCGTGCCACCACGGGGTGCCGATGCCGGTCCAGGGGATCTCATCCTGCTTGCCGTTGCCGTTGGGATCGCCGGTTTTGAAAGCCTCCAGTACAGTCTCGAGCTCGGCGGTGGTACCGGGCATGTCCAGGCCCAGCGCCTCGAGCCACTCGGTGTTGATCCATGCCTTCTGAGCGACCGAGCAGTGATAACACTCCGAAAAGTCAGGGAGCGAGTAGATGTTGCCGTCGGGCGTCGTGATGGCCGGCCTGATATATGGTTTCTGCTCAAACCCTGCCTGTATGTTCGGGCTCCTCTCGGGATCGTCGATGAGCGCGTTCAACGCTATCAGGATACCCTCGCGGCCGTACCGCATCTGGTCCGCATTGGTGAAATCGCCGGCCAGGAAGATCGCCGGGTAATCACCGCTTGCCAACAGCAGCTGTTGCTTGTCACGGCGTCCTCCCCGGTCCGACTCGACGAAAATCTCCCACTCGATCTTGATGTTGAACCGCTCCTCGATCATCGCGGTCATCTCGTTACAGGGAGAGTCGAAACACTTCACTGGGCGGCCCACTGACGGCACCCCGAAAATACTCAGAGTGACCGCTCCATCGGCCGCTCCCTGCTCGCCCTCGGCGGCAGCATATGCCATGCTGGACAGCACTAGCAGCGCACTGAAAAACAACAACGTTTTTCCCATACTAATCCTCCACATAGGATTTATGATTTTCGTTGGGCGCAACGCGCCCACAGCTACAAGACCAAGGCACTCATCCCTTCAATGAGCCAATCATGACTCCTTTGATAAAGTGCTTCTGCGCAAACGGGTAAAGGGCGATAATGGGCGCACTGGCAACCACGATAAGCGAGTATTTCAACAGTGCGACAAGGTTCTGTCTGGCGACCTGTTCGGTGGCCACCACCATCATGTCTCGCGCTTGATTGAGTATCAGGATATTCCGCAGCACGATCTGCAGCGGAAACAGCCTGGGGTTGTTGAGGTACATCAACGCGTCGAAGTAGGCATTCCAGTGGAACACGGCATACAGCAGCACGAGTACCGCGATGACCGGTTTCGACAGCGGCAACACCACGCGCCACAGGAAATTTGCGTCGCTGCAGCCATCCATCTCGGCAGCCTCCGCCAGCTCATCGGGGATGGTAGACGCGAAAAAGGTCCTGGCAACGATCACCTGCCACACGTGGAGCGCCTGCGGAATCAACATGGCCAGGCGTGTATTCAATATGCCGACCCGCCTGACGGTCAGATAGAGGGGTATCAGACCCCCTGCGAACATCATGGTGAACACCAGGGCCAACACGATGAACTTGCCGCCGAAGAAGTCCTTTCTCGACAGCGGATACGCCACCAGAACGGTGACGATAATGTTGATAAGCGTACCAAACACCGTGTAGACGGCGCTGTTGACGTAACCAAGCAGGATGGTGGAATGCCTGAATACCGTCTCGTAGCCTACCAGAGTCGGTTCTACCGGCAACAGCCACACCTTGCCCGCTCCGACGGCCTGCCCGGAACTGAATGACGAGCTGACGATGAAAATGAGCGGATAGGTGATGGCTACCAGCACCAAGGTCAGGAAGGCGAAAACGAATCCGAGAAAGATCCGGTCTCCGCGGGATTCCCGGATACTGCCGTAGGTGGCTACCACAAGCTGTGTTCCGTCACCCTGCGGGCCAGGGTGTTCACCGCGATGAGAATCGCGAAGTTGATCACGGAGTTGAACAGCCCCACGGCCGCGCCAAAGCTGAAGCTGGCATTGATGATGCCGATCTTGTAGACATACGTAGCGATGACTTCCGAGGCAGGAAGATTAAGTGCGTTCTGCAGCAGAAACACCTTCTCGAAGCCCACGTTCATGACATCTCCGGCCTGCAGGATGAGGAGTATGACTATCGTTGGCAGGATACCGGGGATGTCGATGTGGCCGATTTTCTGGACTCTTGATGCACCGTCAATCCTGGCAGCCTCGTAGAGCTCCGGATTGATGCCGGACAGTGCAGCTATATAGATGATTGCGCCGAATCCGGCGTGTTGCCAGACATCCGAAAACACGTAGACATACTTGAATGCTCCGGCGATGGCCATGAGATCGGTCATTCCACCGGCGGAAAACAGGGCGATTACCTTGCCGACAAAGCCGATCCGCGGATTCAGAAAGACGATGATCATGGCGGCCATCACGACGGTCGAGATGAAGTGAGGCGCGTAGGTGACCGTCTGCACGGTCTTCTTGAACACCCCGGTACGCACTTCGTTGAGGGCAAGGGCGAGGATGATCGGCGAAACGAATCCGATTGTCAAAGCAAGCAGGCTGATTGAGAGCGTGTTCCTGATCAGTATCCAGAAATAGGGCGAATTGACAAAGCGGGCGAATTCGGTCAACCCGATCCATTCGCTGCCCCAAATACCCTGTCTCGGGCTGTAGTCCCGGAACGCGATTTGGGCGCCGGCCATGGGTACATATTTGAAAATGATGATGTAGACGACTGCGGGTGCGATGAACAGATAGAACTGCCAGTGCTTGGCGATGAGCCTCTTGGCCCTGGCCCATCCCGCCGTTGACGGATGGTATGCAGCGGGATGGGCGTCCAGAGCCTTGTCGGTACGCATCGTTTCCTTTCTGGTACGGTGGGCCACGCCTGATGCGGTCGCTGTCAGAAGCGATCTCCGCGAGTGCCTAGCAGTCGTCCCACTCTGGGCTTCGTTGGGGGGTATGTCAAGGCCGCGATCGGGTGCAATTCGACGACGGAGTTCGTACGCGAATGGGCGCGGGCTCTCGGACGGAACGCCGTGCTGGAATTCACCGGTGACTACGGGCGGGCCGGCGCTTTCGGCGCGACGCGCACGAGCGGCTGACCGCCTTCTCGTGCGCGCCGGTCGGATGCGCCACGGCGACCCAGGGGGCGCTGCTACCAGATCACCTCGATGTCGGGGTAACGGCGCAGGCGGCGGTCCTTGCTGATCAGCGGGCAATCCAGCGCCTGTGCGGTGGCCACGATCAACCGATCGGCCGGGTCACCGTGGATGTCCGGTAACCTTACCGTGGCGCCATGTGGTGGTCCACTGCGACAAACTGAAGGTACGACAGCCGCTCGGCACGACGCAGCAGGGCCTGGGGAGACATGGTCAGCACCAACCGACCCTTCTTCACGAGCATGAACAGCTCCCACACGCTGATCGCCGATACCAGCGCCCTGCGTTGGCGCCGTGCCCGCTCGAGTGCCGTTCGCGCGGTACCCGAGAGCTCCTGGGGAGCGGTAAGGTGCCAGATCCACGCGTGGGTATCCAGCAGCGTCACTCGGCCGCATCCCAGGGCTCATCCACCGGCTCGAGCGGCTGCTCGTACTTCACCAGCGTACCGCGCAAGGCCGCCAGGTCCGGATCATCCTCCTCTCCGAAGGGGACGATCTTGAGCACCGGCGTCCCGCGTTCCGTGATCACAATGGTTTCCCGCTGCTCCTGCACCAGCCGGAAGTACTCGAACGCGCGTGGCTTGAACTGGGATTTGGAGACCGTCATATGTGGACCATGTACCATAGTCCTGATACCGGTGAACCGTCACCCGACAGCCGCTACCACGGGACGCCCTAGCCGAACGGTACGTTCAGCACGCCCGTTGGGGCGGACCATGCTAAGAGGAGTTCGGTCTCAGAATCTGCTGCTGCCCAACGAGATGCTGATAGAGCGCCGGCTTGAGCTGCAACCGTTCAGAATGGTGACAGGAAACGAAGTGCTCGTCGGTGCCGGGAACCATGGAGAATTGCGGCTCTTCGCCGCTACAGACCTCCGTCGCGTGCCTGCAGCGCGGATGAAAATAGCATCCCGTCGGCGGATTCAGCGGGCTGGGCACCTCGCCGCTCAGCAGCACGTGCCGTGGCTCCAGCTTCGGGTCCGGTGCCGGGATCGCCGACAACAGCGCCTCGGTGTAGGGATGCATGGGCCTCTGGTAGAGCTCGTCGCCGCTCGCCAGCTCCACGATCTTACCGAGATACATTACCGCCACCCGGTCGCACATGTGATAAATCACGCTCAGATTGTGGGCGATGAACAGGTAGCTGAATCCGGATTCGTCCTGAATGTCCTTCAACAGATTGAGAATCTGCGCTTGTACGGAAACATCCAGTGCAGAAACCGGCTCGTCGCACACTATAAGACTCGGATTCAGCGCAATCGCCCGCGCAATGCCGATCCTCTGTCGCTGGCCGCCGCTGAATTCGTTAGGAAACCGCTTTAGATGATATTCCGAAAGCCCGACCCGCCGGAGGAGCTCGACAACCCTTTCCCTGCGTTCGCTGCGATCGCCGATCTCGTAAACCAGCAGAGGGTCTGCGATGATATCCTCCACCGTTTTGCGTGGATTGAGCGACGAAAAAGGATCCTGGAAGATGATCTGAAATTCCCGCCTCAACCGGCGTAGTTCTTCACTCGCAAGATCATGTAGACTCAGTATTCTATCGTCACGTGATCGAAAGTGGACTTCACCCTCGTCCGCCTTTAGCAAACGGATGATGGCCCTCCCACTGGTGGTCTTGCCGCACCCGCTCTCGCCGACCAGGCCAAGGGTCTCACCTTTCTTCAGGTAGAGACTGATTCCATCGACGGCCTTGACATGGCCCACGACCCGCTTAAAGAACCCTCTCTTGACGGGAAAATGAACCTTCAGATTGCTAACTTCCAGCAGGACGTCCTGGTCCCTCTGTATACGTGTCAACTCAGCCACCCGAGCGGTGCAGCCAGCATCTGGCCTGGTGTCCGGCTTCCACTTCGAAAATCGGCGGATCTTCTCGGCATTCATCCATGCGATAAGGGCAACGGGGTGAAAACAGGCAGCCCTCGGGGATCTCGAACAGATTGGGCACGGATCCGGGGATCGTATAGAGACGCTCCCGCTCGTCCGCGGTAATGAGCGGAATCGAATTCAACAAACCGAGGGTATAGGGATGCTTCGGGTTGGAAAAAATGGAGTTTACGTCGGCGGCCTCGACGATCTTGCCCATGTACATGACGACCACCTGGTCGGCCATCTCGCCGATCACGCCCAGATCGTGGGTGATCATCATGATCGACATGTCGAGTCCGGACTTCAGCTCTCTCAGGAGGGTCAGAATCTGCGCTTCGATGGTTACGTCCAGCGCCGTCGTGGGCTCGTCGGCGATCAGCAGGCTGGGATTACAGGACAGCGCCATGGCGATCATCGCCCTCTGCCGCATGCCCCCGCTCAACTGGTAGGGAAAGTCGTCCACCCTTTGCTCGGGAGCGGAGATGCCTACCTGGTCGAAGAGCTCGATGGTACGTTCACGGGCAACGTTCTTCTCCGTATCCTGATGCAAAATGATGGCCTCGGCTACCTGGTTCCCTATCGTGTACACGGGATTGAACGCGGTCATCGGATCCTGGAACACCATGGCGATCTCGTTGCCGCGGAGTTTGCGCATCGCCGCCGCGTTGGGCGAGTAGGAGGTCACGTCGGTCACGCCACCGTCCTCTCCATAGTAGAGAATCTGGCCGGCAAGAATGCGGCCGGGCAGCGGCACCAACTGGAGTATCGAGAGGGCGGTCACGCTCTTGCCGCAGCCACTCTCTCCAACAACACCCAGGACCTCTCCTTTCTTGACGGTGAAGCTGACACCGTCAACGGCCTTCACTATCCCCTCGACGGTGAAAAAATGAGTCTTCAGATCCGTTACTTCGACGATCTTCTCTCGGGAAGGCAACATTGAATTCGCTATGCGCTCTGGTACGGATCCACCGCGCTGCGCACTCCGTCTCCAACAAAGTTGAAGGCCACGATAGCGATAACCACGAATATCCCCGGTATCAAGAGCCAGGGATGAATAATGACCTCCTGGAAGTTCTGCGCCTCCTGCAGGAGGACGCCCCAGCTCACCGCCGGCTTGCGCAGTCCGATACCCAGGAAACTCAGCGAGGTCTCCATGAGGATCATCCCGGGAATCCCCAAAGACACCGCCACAATGATGTAGCTGGCGATGTTCGGCATCAGATGGGAAAAAATTATTCGCCCGTCTTTCGCTCCGTAACTTCTGGCAGCCTGTATGTAGTCCTCACCTTTCAGCGAAATGAGCTTGCTACGAACCCCGCGCGCCGCGTGAGGCCAGTTGGTGAGAGAGGCGATGAACACTATTGCCAGGTAGGTCTTCAAAATTGGCCAATTGGTTGGCACCGCTGCCGCCAGCGCCATCCACAATGGGAGCTTTGGGACGGTCAGAAGAAGCTCGCTCAAGCGTTGAATGATGTCATCGACGAGGCCGCCATAGTAGCCCGAAATACCACCGAGCACGACGCTGATCACGATTGTGATGAGCACGCCCACAAGCGCAAGGCTCAATGAGATACGACAGGCAAAAATCGTACGGCTGAAGATGCCCCGCCCCAAGGAATCGGACCCGAAGAGGAATACCGGAGGGCCGCCCTCGGTTCCGAACAGATGAATGTCCGTCTTGAATATCCCCAGGAGGCGGTACTCAAAGCCCTTCGCAAAAAACAATATCGGATGCTCCCCGCCTTCAACTACCGTGAAGGTAGTCTGAAACGTGCTCGGATCTATCGTCTTCTCGTAGGTGTGGACAAACGGCCGCAGGTGGAATCTGCCGGCATCGTCGACGAACCGGAACATGCGTATTGGCGAGAAGTTGTGCCCCTCATGTTGCTTGAAAGGAGAGACCGGGATGATGAAATCGCCAAAAACGACGAGCAGCAGAAAAAAGCCGAGTATCCACATGGATATGAGGGCGGCTTTGTGGTTCTTGAATCTGAGCCAGATCAGTCTCCAGTTCGACCGATACTTCGGCGTGGTGGCCAAGTCAGTCACGGGTCACTCCGTCGCCGACTCGTAGGATATGCGCGGATCTGACACGGCCAACAGAATGTCCGACAGCAGAGTGCCGAAGATCGTCAGAGTACTCAAGAGGAACACGATGGCGCCGGCGAGGTACATGTCCTGGCTCAAGAGCGCCCGGTACAGCAGAGGCCCAACGTCAGGGATGTTTGCCACCAGGGACACGATGACGGTACCCGAAATGATGTAGGGCAACTGCCAACCTGCCGCGGCTATCACGGGGTTCAGCGCGAGTCGCAGGGGGTACTTCATGATGATCCTGATCTCGGACAGGCCCTTGGCCCTTGCCACGCGCATATAATCCTTGCCCAGCTCATCGAGCATGGCCGCGCGCAGCACCCTGACCGTGGCGGCAGTGCTGGACACGCCGAGCACGATGATTGGTACCAACAGGTGCTTGATCAGATCAATCAGCTTGGCGAAACTGAATGGTGCGTCCTGGAACTCTGGTGAAAACAGGCCGCCGATGGGGAAGTCGAGGTACAAGAACGCAATGACTATCAGAACCAGTGCAAGGAGGAAACTGGGTATCGAGATTCCGACGAAAGATGCGAAGGTAAAGAAGTAGTCGGAAAACCTATTCTGCCGGACCGCGGTGAAAATACCTATCGGAACTGCGGCAACATAGAGAAACACAAGCGTTCCGACACCAATGAGAAGGGTTATTGGCAGCCGCTCTCGGAGTAGTGAGCTGACCGGTTTGTTCCATGAGAAGGACAGGCCAAAATCTCCCTTCGTGAGAATGTTTCCGATCCACTTGAAATAGCGTATGAAGATCGGCTTGTCGAGACCGTAGCGGTTTCTTATTAGCGTAAGAAGAGCATCGGTGCGTTCCGGGTTCGCATCCTGCATCACCAACCGTGACACATAGGTCGTTGCGAAGTCCCCGGGCGGGGCCTCCATAACCAGGAAGGAAAGAATGGAGACCAGGACCACCAGCAGGAATGCAGTCAATACTCTCCTGATTACGTATGCGGCCATGTGCGTCTCGTATCTCAGCGCCGCAGAGCGATCATTCCGCTAGCCCAAGGTTTCGACAGGTACTTGGTTCAACAGAGACCGGCAGACGAGCCGCTGGTTGGCGGATCGTCTGCCGGAGTCGTGAGGCGGTAGCCGTTACAACCAGCCTTTCTCTTTGGCCCGCTGTACCCAGTCCCCGCCTTGTGCCTCGTAGTATTCGAACAGCTTGCTTTCGCTCTCCTCAACCATTGGCCGACTCTCGTAGTAGAACTGCGACGGCACATAGGGATTGGTCCACCAGGTGTCCCAGAGAAAGAGCAGAGGGCCGTCTTCCAACGTTGGGAAGTTGCGCATGTCTTCGGCCACGATAACCGGGGCAGGTGAATAGCTGACGGTCTCAATGGTCCAGACATTTTCCGCCCGTATCTCATTCACCCTGAGTCCCCACTTGATCCTGTCCTCGGCCGATGCAGCTTTGCCCAGCTTGTTGTAATAGACGTCGATCAATTCCTTGTATTCCGCTGGCGGCTCGTCCCCCACGGAGCCCTCGGATACGTACCATTGATACCAGGAAACGCCTGTCTGGGGAAAACCTGAGTTGATGTAGATGATCGGAAACGCCTGAGGAACTATGTTGTGCTTGTGCCAGACCCGCATGACCGGGTCGTTGGTACCTCCGCGCTGCGCGAACAGGCTGTGATCGTACTCCTTGATGTTCACGTTCAGCCCTATGTCCTGCCAGCCGTTGGCGACTATCTCCAGAGGTTCGCTGCGGCCGACGTGGGCGACGCTGTACTCGATGACCCACTCGATCGTTCTTCCTTCAGGATCGTCACGCCAGCCGTCGCCGTCCTGGTCTACGACGCCAAGTTCGTCCAGAATAGCTGCTGCCGCAGCGGGATCGTATTCCGCATACTTGGTCTGGAACTCGGGCCGGTACCACTCGCTTCCCTCCATGATGGTATTTCTGACGCCTTTGCCGACGCCCTGATACACTTCATCGACGATCCGCTGTCTGTTGACCGAGATGGAAAGGGCAATGCGAAAGTCCTTGTTTCTGACCAGTTCGCGCATGACCTCGTTATCGGTGCTGTAGTTGATGTCCATGGCGGGATTGTTCGCACCGTTCAGCCAGATTTCCGTGCGGTATCCACCGCGCTCCTCGTACTGCTTGTACAACGGCAGCTTGGTGGTGTCGGTATGGAGTGCCTGGAAGTCGGACTCACCGGAGATGACCTTGCCATCGATCATCTGCAACTCGGAGACGAACTCGCCGATGATCCGGTCTATGTACGGAAGCTGGTTGCGGGCGGTGTCGACGGTCCAGTAGTAGGGATTGCGTTCGAATACCATTCTGGTATCGCTCTTGTCGGTAACCACGTACGACATGATGGTCGGGGGGAAGTCGCCAAAACGTTGCACTGAGCTCTGGTAACCGCGACCGAGAAAGGAATAGAGCTGGTGCCACTCTTCGAACCCCGCCGCCTCGGCGCGCTTCTTTGCCTCCGCTTCGCCGACGATGTCCGGGTGGTACTGCAGCTTGAAGTGCATCGGAACTATCCACGATTCGATCATCCAGCCGTTGCTCATCATGTTGACCAGGTTGGGATAGGGCTCCGGTGAGGTATAACGAAGCGTGAATTCGTCTACGACCTCCTTCTTGACTACCCGGCCGA
The DNA here is from genome assembly GCA_965203905.1 of Spirochaetia bacterium. Classification (GTDB taxonomy): domain Bacteria; phylum Spirochaetota; class Spirochaetia; order SZUA-6; family Bin103; genus Bin103. The sequence continues at coordinate 3,062,887 of CBDBDQ010000005.1, forward strand.
CCTCGAGACCGGCACCGGGTTCATTGACGAACGATACTGAATTGTCGTCGATAGTGACATTCTTCTCCTTTATGCTCGGATTGATAAAGGAATTGGATCTGTCGTACTTCCAGAACTGGTAGAAGTTCTCCGTCGTCAAGGGATGTCCGTCGGACCACTTGAGGCCTCTTCTCAGGTGGAAGGTCCACTCCGTGAAGTCGTCTGTGACCTCATATCCGGCAAACACCTGGGGAGCTCCCGGATGGCCGTCGGGAGTAACTGCGAAGGGGCTGTCGGCTCCCAGGTACAACTGAAGGTCCCAGGATCCGTTGGGATCGCCGGTGTAAAACACCCGACCGGTGCCACCGTATGTGCCGACCGCGTGGAGCGGCTCCACTACCCGTGGATTCTCGGGCAAGCGCTCGTCGACCGGCGGGATCAGACCCTGCTCGACCATCTTGGCAAGGAGCGGATGCTCATTGTATCCGCCGCTCCCCGTCAGAACATTCTCTTCGGCCTTCGCCTCGGTCGTTTCGGTGCCCCCGGCCGCAAACGCCGCGGTTCCCGCGAGTAACAGGATGCAGGCACCAAGCAATGTCTTTTTGCTCATTCTTTCCCTCCTGAGAGAATGATGTTTTCCGCCCTCAGGCCCCCAATCGAGATCCTCTGTGGGACGAGTTGTCAATATACGGGTCTTCTACAACCAGCCTTTTTCCTTAGCCCGTTGTATCCAATCTCCGCCTTGAGCTTCATAGTATTCGAACAGCTTGCTATCGCTTTCGTCTACCATTGGCCGATTCTCGAAGTAGAATTGTGCTGGCACATAGGGATTGGTCCACCAGGTATCCCAGAGGAACAGAAGAGGGTCGTCCTCATTCGGAAAATTCCTCATGTCTTCTGCGACGATAACAGGCGCCGGCGTGTAACTGGCGGTCTCTATGGCCCAGACGTTTTCCGCCCTGAGCTCGTTGATCCTCAAGCCGTACTCGGTGCGCTGCTCCTTGGAGGTCGCCTTGGCGAACTTGTTATAGAAAACGTCGATCAGCTCCTTGTACACCGCAGGGGGTTCGTCCCCTACCGCTCCCTCGGTTACATACCACTGATACCAGGAAGCGCCATGCTGAGGGAATCCCACGTTGATGTAGAGAAACGGAAACGACTGGGGAACCGTACCGACATAGTGCCAGACGTGCATAACCGGCTCATTGGTGCCACGTCTCTCGCCAAACAGGTTGTGATCATACTCTTTGATGTTGGCGTTCAGCCCAATCTCCTGCCAACCGTTGACTATGATCTCAAGCGGTTCGGCGCGGCCCACATGGACCGTGCTGTATTCCAAGACCCACTCTATGTCCCTGCCTTGTCGGTCTTCGCGCCAGCCGTCGTTGTCGACGTCGACGACGCCGAGCTCATCCAGGATCTTTTTTGCCTTGTCGGGATCGTACTCGGCGTGCATGGTGGCGAACTCGGGTCGGTACCAATCGCTACCCTCCATGATCGTGTTTCTCATTCCTTGCCCGATGCCCTGGTACACCTCGTCGACAATGCGTTGCCGGTTGATCGAAATGGATAGAGCGATGCGAAACTCGAGGGTCCTGAGCAACTCCCGCATGACTTCATTTTCGGTGCTATAAAAGATGCCAATGGCGGGGTTGTTCGCGGGGTTCAGCCAAATTTCCGTGCGATAGTCACCTCTCTCCTCGAACTGCTTGTACAACGGCAGTTTGGTGGTGTCGGTATGCAGGGCCTGAAAATCCGACTCTCCGGAAATGATCTTTCCTTCGATCATCTCCAGCTCGGTAACGAATTCAGCGAACAGCCTGTCGATGTAGGGGAGCTGGTTGCGCGCGGTGTCCACCGACCAGTAGTAGGGATTGCGCTCGAACACCAATCTGGTGTCGCTCTTGTCCGTCAGTACATGCGACATGATGGTAGGCGGGAAGTCGCCAAAGCGCTGCACTGAACTCTGGTAACCGCGCCCGAGCAGATCGTAGAGCTGATGCCATTCTTCGTAGCCCGCCGCTATTGCCTTTTCTTTGGCTTCTTCCTCTCCCACAACATCAGGATGGTACTGCACTTTGAAGTGCATCGGCACTATCCAAGATTCCACCATCCAGCCGTTGCTCATGAGGTGAATCAGATTGGGATACGACTCTTCGGTGGTATAGCGAATGGTATAGTCGTCGACGACTTCTTTGGTCACGACCCTGCCGACCTCTAATCCCTGACCCGGTTCGTTGACGAAGCGAACGGAGTTCTCGGTAATCGTTACATTTTCTTCCTTTATGCTGGGATTGACGAAAGGATTAGACCTGTCGTAGCGCCAGAATTGATAGTAATTCTCCGCAGTAAGAGGATGGCCGTCGGACCACTTGAGTCCTTTTCGTAGATAGAAGGTCCACTCAGTGAAGTCGTCAGATACTTCATACCCCTTGAATACCTGGGGGACACCGGGGTGTCCATCCGGGGTGGTTGAAAACGGGCTGTCACCGCCAAGAAACAACTGAATGTCCCAAGAACCGTTTGGATCGCCCATGTAGAACAAGCGGCCAGTGCCGCCGTACTTTCCCACCTCGTCGTGCGGTTCCACGACGCGCGGTTCTTCCGGCAGGCGTTCGTCGACAGGTGGGATCAAGCCCTGCTCTACCATTTTGCTCAGCAGCGGATGCTCATTGTATGTTCCGGTTCCTGCCACCACGGCCGGTTCCGTCGTTTCCTCCGTCGTTTCCGTGCCGGCCCCGGCAAAAGCGCCGGTTCCCGCAACTAGCAGGATGCACGGGACACTGAATAATTTGAACAGTTTTTTGCTCATTTGCTCCTCCTGTGAAGAGATGACAGTGTTTCCCCTATAGAACCCGCTGTTGGGGGTATCTTGAGGGCAATGAAGTCGGTGTACATGGTATTGTAATCCTTGTCAAGGCCGTGCATTGCCGCATTGCCTCACCAGGAATCCAGCAGTAGCGGCTGGCCCTCGGGGTCTGGTTTGAGCTTCTCTGAGGCAAAGGACGAGGTTCCAGAGGGAGAGGTCAGCAGCACGTCTGCCGGAACGGGGTGGCGTTAGCGGTAGAAGTCGTCGCGCCACCTGCGCAGCATTAGAACCGGCTGCGAATCGGTGGGCGGCACTACTTCAGACCGGGACCGGCGACATTGTTCCAGGTGGCCGGCTCGACCGCGCCGTCGTAGACCGGCATCACGTCGCCGACGATGGGGCGGGTCTGCTCGAGCCACCGGGACCAGTCGGGCCGCTCGGTGACGTGGCCGGCGATCAGCGCCTGCACCTCCTCGGGAAGTTCGTCGTAGGCGGGCCAGTACCAGATGGTGAGCACCGTCCGGCGCTCGCCGGAGCGGTTGGCGTGGGCGGAATGGAACATACGCGCGTCGCCCACCACCACGTCGCCGGCGCGCACCGGCACGTCCACCTCGCCGGCCGCGGGCTGCAGGGCCGGGTGCTCCAGGTTGGCGGCGGTGCCCACTTCGTCCGAATCGTGCGCCTGGCGCGGCAGGTCGTGCAGCGCATGCCGCCTCCGGTGCGAGCCCGGGATCACCCGCAGACAGCCGTTGTCGCGGTTGGTGTCGACCAGATAGTACATCAGGAAGTACTGCTGCGGCCGGTCGGTGTAGCTGATCGGGTGGTCCCACAGCACCCCGTCCTGGTGCCAGTAGAGCGGCGGAGCGTGCGGCGGCTTGCTGATCACGAATCCGCTCCACGCCCGCGGCCGCTCGAACCCCATGGCCGCGAACACCCCCAGCGCGCGCGGGTCGGCGAGCAACTCGGCGAACGCCGGATGGGGAAACTTCCAGTAGGGAATGATACATCCCTGCGCGCGATGCTGCTGGAAATGCTCGGGATCCTCCTGCGAGATGGTCCAGTCGCTCATCGCGTTCAGTTTCGCCACGGTGCCGGCATCCAGCACGTTCTCGAAGATGCAGAAGCCGTCGCGTATCAGTTGTTCCCGCTTTGCCTGCTCCCGTATGCGCATTCACCCTCCTCCTCAGGAACGTCCTCAGTACGGCTGACCGTATGTCAACGGCCATGCCCGTCCACGTCAAGTGTAGCATTGCCTCACGCAGATTCCACACGAACGACTTTGCCCACGTTTGCCGCATGACACAGCGCAAGGCTTTCAGGCGCGAGCTGTCGCGGCGGTGCCGGCGCGACACGCCGAGCCGGTAGTGGAGGGACACGGCGATTCCGTGCACGATGTGGTCGTGAGCGCGCGCTACCGCGAGATCGAGGTGTACGGGACTCCGCACGAGATGGGGCTTCAGCTCGGCGAGGCGGCCGGAGAGGAGATCCGCGGCTTTGCCGCCATCGCCGTTGAGCGGGTCAACAAGACCGCGTCGATCACCCGCGAGCAGGCGCTCGCCACCGCCAACGCGTGCATCCCGTACGTCGCCGACTACGCGCCGGACTTGCTGGCCGAGTTGCGCGGCATGGCCGCGTCGAGCGGCGTGTCGCTGGACGAGTTGATGCTCCTGCAGGTCCGCAATCAGTTGCGCAGCCGCAAAGATGCCGGCCGAGCGGACGGCGACGGCGGCTGCACGGCACTGGCGGTGCGCCGGCCGGCGCTGGTGGCCCAGAACTGGGACAACGATCCGGCGCTCGATCCGTTCAACGTCGTGGTGACGCGCCGGCCGCACAAGGCCCCGGCGACGCTGACGGTTGGCCAGGCCGGCCTGATCGGGTACATCGGCTGCAGCGACCGCGGTATCGGCGTGTGCCTGAACGCGCTGCCGGCGCCGGCCCGCGACGTGGGGGTGCCGCACTACTTCATCGTCCGCCGCGTGCTGGAAGCCGAGTCGCTGGATGCCGCGATCGAGGCGGTACGCAGCGCCTACCGCGCCATACCGGCCAACATGATCCTGACCACGCCGCAGGGACCGGCCGACTTCGAGATCCTGATCGACGACCTGCACGTGCTGCGGCCGGCAGACGGCGCCGCCTGGATGACGCACACCAACCACTGTCTGCATCCGGCTCTGACCGGCGTCAACGAGCGATTTCCGGAGCTCATCGAGTCGGGCCCCCGCAAGCGCCGCATCGACGACCTGCTGGGACTGGCCGGGGACGGCATCGACGTCGCCGTAGCGCAGTCGGCGCTATGCGATCACCAGGACCAGCCACGATCGATCTGCCGACACGCCAACGATCATCCCCGGCACGGCTTCTGGACCAGCGTGCTGTCGGTGGTCATCGAGGCGGACATCGGCCGCATGCACGTCAGCCGCGGCAATCCCTGCGCCAACCCCTACGAGGAGTACCGGCTGGCTGGTGGAGACCCGTAGCGAGCCTTGTACCCCTGAGAACTATGTGCTACGTTTTGTCGCGACAGGATTGTAGAGAGGCGGGTGATGCGGGACGTTTCGGTATTTTCGGTGCGTGACTTGCGGGTGAACTCGAGTACGCTGGTGCGCGAGGCCGAGGCTGGGCAGGTCTCCATCATCACCAAGCGGGGCAAGCCGGCGGTGCTGGCGTTGCCATTCGGGAGCCGGCTCCTGGAGGTGGGCCTCGACAAGGATCTTGCACTCTCCCTGTTCGAACGCCGGCTGATCACCATGGCGAAGGCAGCGAAGCTCGCCGGCGTCACCCAGGACGCATTCATGGATCTGCTCGCCGAGAGCGGACTGGTTGCTGTCGATTATCCTGCCGAGGAGTTGGCGGACGAACTGCGCGTCGAGATTTGATCTCGCTGGTCGTGTCCGATGCCGGTCCGTTGATCGCACTGTCGCGGATCGGGCGGCTGTCGCTGCTGCCGGGTCTGTTTGAAACCGTGTCCGTTCCGGGCATCGTGGTGCGCGAGCTGCGACTGGACGAGCCGCGCGCGGGAGTGGCTCCACTGGCAGCGGCAATGCGGGAGCAGACTTGGCTACGCTCGATGGACCTGCCGGACGAACGCTCGATTCCCGGCCTCGACGCCGGCGAGTCCGCGGCGATCCGTCTTGCCGGCCTCCTGAATTGCACGTTGCTGATCGATGAGCGCCGAGGACGCAGAATCGCGCGGCACCGAGGCATACCGGTTATCGGCATTGGCCGAGTTCTCGTTGCGGCGAAGGAGAGCGGGCGCCTCGAGTCGGTAGCGGCTGCCCTTACCGAACTGAGAGGATCCGGTTACCGGTTATCGGACCGTATCTGCGCGCAACTGCTCACGATCGCCGGCGAACGACAGCCATAGAAGCCAGGTTGCCGCCCGTGGCTGTACTGCCTCGCCGGGCCGCGCTACCGCCAACGCGTGCGACATGGAAGAAACGAGCCGCGTCACCACGGCGCCACCGGCTCCATGTCCCAGGCTTCCACGACGGACGCCCGCGCGGCGCCGCCGGCCGCGAACAGCCGCACCCCGATGCTGTCGGCGCGGGTCGGGTAGACCCGCTGGGTGAGGCTCTGGCGGCCGTTGGCGAACACCTCGATCACCGACCGGTCGATGAATACCCGCAGCTCCAGTAATTCCCCCGTCGCAAGGCGGAAGGGGGCCGCCTGCACCATGCCGGCGGTGGGGAACGCCTCCTCGCGGTCCGAATCGTAGTACCCGTATTGCAGGTCATCCGCCAGGCTGGAGCGGCGGAAGTCGACTTGCAGCTTGCGCTCCCCCGGCAGGCAGGAGATCACGGTCTGCTCGCTGCCGTCCGGTGAGCACAGCACCTTCACCCCCACCTCGGTGGCGGCGCCGGGGTCGATCCGCAGGAACAGCTCGATGGTGTTGCCCGAGATGCCCTCAAGCATCACCCTCTCGCCCGCGGGCACGCGTATGTCCGTCTGCCGGCGCGGGTTGAGGCGCAACGCCTCCAGCTCCGGCGCCGGAGCGATGGCGAGCGTGCCGTCGGCCGCCAGCGACAGCACCCGCGGCAGGCTCACCACGGAGGCCCAGGCGAGCAGGTTGCGCTCTTCCGGCCTCGCCTTCGTTCCGCGTTCGTAGCCGAACAGGGCTGCGGCGCCGGGACGGAAGTCGGCCATCCAGCCGAACATGATGTTGCGGCCGCGGTCGTCGATCAGCGATTCGGGCGCCGAGAGCTGGCCGCTCATCCAGCTCATCCGCCCGTGGAGTTGCGGCACGAAGCGGCGGTCCCGGTAGCTGCCCAGGTAGTAGTGAGTGGTGTTGCCGTAGGGGCGGTGGCAGTGCATCAGGAGCATGTGGCGGTCCCCGATCGGGAAGAAGTCGGGGCAGGCCGCGTCCTCCGCCTCCAGTGTCCACTCGCGGCGCGACCGGTAGAAGGGGCCCTGGTACTCCCAGTGGATCAGGTCGGGCGAGGTGAACAGGCTGGTGCAGTCGCCCTCGTAGCCGGGGCGGCGGTTCTTGTTGCCGATCAGCGCACAGTAGGTCCCCTGCTCGTACCAGCCGGCGGGGTCGAACACGACGTACTCGTCGTCCTCGCGGTGCAGCGGGATGACCGGGTTCTGCGGCAGCTCCCGCCACTCGATCAGGTCGCCGTCCTCGGCCACGGCGATGCAGGTGCCCTGTCCGGGCACGTGATAGATCAGGGTCGGGCGAGGGGCGTTCTTGATCGCCCCGCCGCTGTAGATGCCGCGTGGCGTCGACCCGTCCGGCTTCGGCCTGACGGCCGGCGGGTGCTGGATCCAGTGCACCAGGTCACGGCTGGAAACGTGGTCCCACACGGCGACCCAGAGCTCCTCGCCGGGACGCCGGGGATACGGGATCGGCTCCCGCGCCAGGTAGAACAGGTGGTAGCGGCCGTTCCAGAACAGCGCCCCGTTGGGATCGTTGAAGAATCCTTCGGGAGGAACGAGGTGATAGCGCGGCCGGTGCGGATCCTGCCAGATCAGCTCCCGGATCCGGCGGGCGCTGCGAATCAGTTCCTGAACATCCCCAGGGCTACTCACTCGAAGCGCGCTTCAGCTCGGCCACATCGGCTTTCAACTCAGCTACCTCCGCCTGCAGCGTGCGCAGGTCGGTGGCAAAGGCGGAGCGTTCGAACCCCACCAGTACCCCCGCCACGACTCGCGAAGGCAGCTCGGTGTGCAGCTCCCGCGTCTCGCGCCCCAGCGTCTCTACTTCGCCAGTCAACCCATCCAGGCGGCCGTCAACACGGTCCAGGCGGCGACCTTGCTCGGCCACCTCGTCGCTCAGCCCATCCAGGCGGCCGTCAACACGGTCCAGGCGGCGACCTTGCTCGGCCACCTCGTCGCTCAGCCCATCCAGGCGGCCGTCAACACGGTCCAGGCGGCCGTCGATACGGCCCAGGCGCCCGCGCACGTCGCCCAGGCCGATCCGTACCTCTCCCACCTCGCCGCGTAGCTCGTTTACCGCACCGAGCACGTCCCGTAGCGTCGGCTCGCTTTCACTCATACCCCTAACTCTACCATACCGCCGGGAGGAACGGGCCACCCGTGCGCTCGTTGCCGGTGGGTGCAGTGCGCTCAGCGGAACGCGTCGAGGCGGGTGCGCAGGCGCTCCAGGTCGGCGGCGTAGACGGGATCGTCGACCAGGTTGCGGTTCTCTTCGGGATCGGCGTCCAGATCGAAGAGCTGCTCCGGCCAGTCCCGGCCGTGGAAGCGGAAGTACTTCAGGTGGTCCTGCTTCACCATCTCGGAGGGTCCGTTGAGCTCGTGGTAGAGCTCGCAGTAGACCTCGTTGGGCCAGTCGGCCGCGTCGCCCTGCATCAGCGGCAGCAGGGAGCGCCCGTCCAGGCCGGGCGGGACCGGGATGTCCGCCAGGTCGCACAGGGTCGGAAACAGGTCGACCAGGGAGACGTTGTGGCGCACGGTCTGTCCTCCGCCGGCATTGCTCCCCGGCGCCGTGATGCTGAACGGCACCCGCGCCGAGGCCTCGAAGAACTGCTGCTTTTCCCACAGCCCCTTCTGCCCCAGCATCTCGCCGTGGTCGCTGAGGAACGCGATCACGAAATCGTCGAGCACATTGAGCTCCTCCAGCTTGGCGATTACCCGCCCGTACTGGCGGTCCACCAACTCGATCATGCCGTAGTAGGCGGCGGTGGCGCGGTGCGCCTCGCGCCAGGTCACGTCGGTGCCCACCCGCACCTTGAAGAAGTCGGCGCAGTCGAACTGCTCGGCCAGCTCCTCGACGTAGGGCTCGACGCGGCGCAGGTAGTAGCTGAACAGATCCTCCGGACACTGGTAGGGGTAGTGGGGGCTGTTCAGGCTCACCGCCAGCATCAAGGGACCCTCGCCGGGGCGGTCGTAGGGCTCGCCGACGAAGTACTCGTCCAGGAACAGCAGCGCGCCATCCACCGTGTACAGGTCCTGCTGCAAATGGTGGCCCTTGCCGGCGCGGGCATTGGTGATCTCCTTCACCGTCGGCCACTTCCCCGTGCCCGATACGTGCGGCCGGCGGCCTGCCGCTGCGGCTCGCCGGTTCGCGGCAGGCGCATGTTCACCGCGATGTCGCGCCCGATGCGCTCGCGCCAGCCGTGCATCTGGTCGTAGCCGAGGAAGTGCATTTTGCCGGCACAGACCGGGTTGTAGCCGTAGTTGGCAAAGTGCGCGGGCATGGTGAGCACGTCGCTCGGCAGCGGCGTGTCGAAGCCGGTGCAGCCGTTGTGCCGCGGGTAGAGGCCGGTGAGGAAGCTCTGCCGTGCGGGCACGCACACCGGCGCCGGGGTATACGCCGAGCGGAAGTAGGTGCCGCCCTCGATGATGCGATCCAGGGTGGGCATGCGGATGTGGGGGTTGCCCTCGACCGCCATCACGTCGGGCCGGTGCTCGTCGTCGATCAGCAGCAGAATGTGCGGTTTGTCGCTCATGGTTCTGGCCACCACCTTAGGTGTTGCCGCTGCACCGCGCAATGCGTTGCGCTGGTCTTGCGTCACTGTGTGCACCGTGAAGTCGATCACGACTCACAAGCTGGATGACGATCTGGCCCGTGAACTGGAACTGCATGCTCGGCGTGCAGGGGTGTCGATCAACCGGTTGACGACTACTCGTGTCCCACGTGGATGGCAAGGCGCGGGGGTGTGCCGTGCCAGCTCGATGAGAGCAGCGCCGAGATCGAGAGCCTCGTGGTAAACAGCGCTGTCGTGGCGGCGGTACCGGCGCGCGTCTGGTGAGCTATCTGCTGCCGCAGGCGCGGGCACGCACCTGGTGGTGGAGTCGGTCGACCTTCATGGAGCAGGTATTCACCGAGGCGTCACGGGAACCGCGGACTGGTCGGCGTCACCCTTCGTGGTGGCACACGAGGAGCCGTGCCAACGATCGACCTTTTCACTATCTCTTCTTGAACAGAACATGTGCCGCAAAACCCCTTCGGGTCGATGAAGGTGCCCGCGGATAGGTTACTATCGCGCGATACACATCACGTATCTTTTGGTACACATCGATCCGGCTGAAGGTAGCGCCCGGATTGTAATCGGCTTCTTCTCGCAACTCCTTCATGTTCCGTAAGCGGTGCTAGTCGCTCTTCTGAGGAGAGCCTGACGAGGGCGCCCAGTATCGTCATGTTCCGCTAGAATCAATGCTGCGGCCAGAAGATGTATGGGATTCACTCGTCAGACACCTGGGACAGCTCTACGGACAGCTCCTCTAAACGTCTCTTGAGATACTTCATGTCTTGATCGGTATACTTGGTCTTGTCCAATCTGTAGAGCACCGAGCAATTCTCTTCGAATAGGTCGTCAACTTCTGAGTGCCAATCATGGTCATACCAAAGGGGATCGTCTATGATCTCCGTATCTCCATCAAATACAACCGAGATTTGTATAAACTGCGAGCCGTCCATATCGGTCTTTCTCTGCGCCGAGACAGTCGGAAAGGATGCTTTGTCCTTGAAATGAGATTCAAGCAAGTTTCGCGTCAGGTTCTCCGCTTCGGCCAAGCGATCTTGAGTGCTGGCTTTGTCCATTGACCTCTCCGCACCGAAATGTACTATACCTCTTTGTTAACCGCAACTGTTGAACGCCAATTGCGCCCGTGCGGAGTTCGATGTTCTTTCCATCGCCGCGAGGGCATTTCACGATTACCTGGGGCTCGGCAGCCCTGAGATTCGTTTCCTTGGCGCCAACGCCGTCCAGGTGACGGGTAGTAGCGCACGACTCAAGCCCAACGTCCGTTACTCCGTGAGGGGGCATCTGCAAGAGAGTCGCCTCGGGCCCTCCGCCAAGCCGGCACGCCGCTGCCCATGAACGACGTGTGGATCGCTGGGCCCCGTGTAGGAGCCTGCTCGTTTGGAGCAGGTCTGGCTGCTTGACCGCTTGCGGGCTGGGCCGTAGAGTCGGCGCCAAGGAGGCATCATGGCGCTTCCGGGAACGACGCAACGATTCACCGCCGGTCACCTGCACTCGATCACGCGGCGGATGTTCTCTGCCGCGGGCGCCCCGCGCTCCATCGCCGACGTGGTAGCCAGTATCCTGGTCAACGCCAACCTCGCCGGCCACGACTCCCATGGCGTGCTCCGCATCCCGGAGTATCTGGGTCTCGTCGAAGATGGCCGCTTGCAGGTGGATGCCGAGCCGACGGTACTGGCCGAGACCGCTAGCACCCTGCTCATCGACGGCAACCACGGCTTCGGCCACTACACGGCGCGCCACGCGATGGAGCGGGCCATCGAGAAGGCCCGGCGTTCGGCGATCTGTTGCGTGAATCTGGTGCGCAACGGGCACCTCGGCCGCCTGGGCGAGTACGTGGAGCAGGCGGCGCAGGCCGGCTGCATCGGCATCGTTACCGCCGGCGCGGGCCGGGCCGGTCACGGCGGCATGACCCCATACGGCGGCGCGCTGGGCGCATTCGGCACCAATCCGATCGCCGTTGGCGTCCCGACCGGCGACAGCGTCCCGTTCGTCATCGACTATGCCACCGCCATGATCGCGGAGGGGAAGGTGCGCGTCGCCCGCAGCAAGGGAGAAGACCTGCCGGAGGGCTGCATCGTCGACCGCCACGGGATGCCGAGCGTCAAGCCTGAGGACTTCTACGACGGCGGCTACCTGCTGCCGTTCGGCAACCACAAGGGCTACGCGCTGGCGCTGCTGACCTGTCTCCTCGGCGGGCTGTCGGGCCGCTTCGACGTCGAGCACGGCGCGATGGACGGAGCCTACCTGCAGGCGATCGACGTGGCCGCGCTGACACCCCTGGAATCCTATCAGGAAGGCGTGCGGGCGTTCCTGGACGGCATCAGGCGGACGCCGCCGGCGCCCGGGTTCGACGCGGTGCTGGTCCCGGGCGACTTCGAGCATCGCTCCCGCAGCGAGCGCCTGGTGCATGGTATCGAGGTGCCGGACGCGATCTACCGGCAGATCGAAGAGTGTGCCGCCAAGCTCGACGTGGGGCTCGGCGAGGACGCGATCGCCGCGTCGGACTTTGAACGCTACGTGACGAAGTAGGCGCCGACGATGCTCCCTCGCGCACGAGATCGGGGAATCGCCACGGCGTGAGTTCCGTGGCCCCGCACGGGATCGAGTATCCGGCGCATCGGCCCTCCGTAGCCGGGCTCAACGGCATGGTGGCGTCGGGGCATCCGCTCGCCTCCCAGGCCGGCGTGCGCATCATGCAGGCGGGCGGCAACGCGATCGACGCGGCGATTGCCGCTGCCGCGGCGGTGGGCGTGGTGGAGCCGGCCATGTCGGGCGTCGGCGGCGACGGCTTCGTCCTGATCTACGACGCCGCAACGGGGCGGCCGTACGGCGTCAACGCCACCGGTCCGGCGCCGGCAGGCGCGACGCGCGAGCGGTACCTGGATCGCGGCGGCATTCCCCTGCACGGGATGCTGAGCGTCTCCGTGCCGGGGCTGGTCGACGGCTGGCTGCTGGCGCAGCGCCGCTTCGGCAAGCTGGACCTCTCCCAGGTGCTCGCCCCCGCGGTCGAGCTGTGCGAGCGCGGCTTCCCGGTGAGCCACAAGCTGGCCGCGACCCTGGAGACCGAGTACGCGTCGCTGGCGGAAGATGCCGCCGCCGGGGCGGTGTTCGCGCCGCGCGGGGGACCGTTGCGGGCCGGAGAGCTGCTGGTGCAGCAGGATCTGGGCACGACCCTGCGGCGGATCGCCGAGCAGGGGCGGGCGGCGTTCTACGAGGGCGCGATTGCGCGCGCGATAGGGGAGGCCGGCCGCGCCCACGGCGGCGTGCTGGTCGAGGACGACCTCGCCGCCTACCACGCCCGCTGGGACGAGCCGATCCACGTAGACTACCACGGCCACCGGGTGTACGAGATGCCGCCCAATTCGAGCGGCCACGTCCTGCTGCAGGCGCTCAACCTGGTGGAACGGTTCGACCTCGGTGCCATGGGCTGCCTGTCGGCCGACGCGATCCACCTCATGGTGGAGGCGATCCGGCTCGCCTTCGCCGACCGCGAACGGTACCTGGCGGACCCCGACTGGATCGCCGTGCCGCTCGACGGCCTGCTGTCCAAGGCCTACGCCCGCCAGCGGGCAGCCGCGATCGACCTGGAGCGGACCACACCCGACGTCGGCCCCGGCGACCCGTTCCGTACGGACCAGACCGGCGACACCACCTGCCTGTGCACCGCCGACGGCGCGGGCAATGCAGTGTGCCTGCTGCAGAGCATCCAGACCGCGTTCGGCTCCTGCGTGATCGCCGGCGACACCGGCATCCTGCTCAACAACCGCATGACCTACTGGCACCTGGAGCCGGGCCACCCGAACGTCCTGGCGCCGGGCAAGCGGGTCCGCCACACGATGAACCCGGTCATCGTCACCCGCGCCGGCCACCCCGTCATCGTGTGCGGCACGCCGGGGGCGGACACCCAGGTGCAGACCAACCTGCAACTGCTCACCAACGCCATCCACTTCGGGATGACCCCGCAGGAGGCGGTCGAGGCGCCGCGCTGGCGCAGCCTGCAGAACCCGATGGAGTCGACCGTGCCGCACACCTGCGAGGACCGGCTGGAGCTGGAGACGCGTTTCGCGCCGGCGGTGCGGGCGGCCCTGCAGCGCAAGGGGCACCGCATCCGGACCGTCGGCCCCTGGGGCGGTCCCGGCAACGCCCAGTTCATCCAGATCGATCCCGCTACCGGCGCCCTGCTGGGCGGCTCGGACCCGCGCCGCGACGGCTACGCGGTCGGCTTCTGACCTCCGGTATCAGCCCACCCTACTGGGTTCCTGGTACAGGGGAGGCGTGTGTTCAATGCCAATGAGTCCGTCGATAGAAAGATCTTCGTCGATTTGCGGCCAGTGAATCCCGTATCCAGCAGGTGAGACAACAGAGCCGTCAGGGGCGTGGTCAGGTGAAGCTGACGCCGGCGATTTGGGGCCACTCCGCGACCGGCGGCGGTGGGCCGTTGCCGCCGCCGTCCACCGTCTGATCGAAGTCGACCACCGAGCCGGTCATCATGCCGGACTCGTCGGACGCCAGAAAGGCAACGGCGCGGGCGATCTCGTCCGGCTTCAGGAGGCGACCGAACGGCTTCGATGCCTCGGCGGCCTCCAGCCAGCCGTCGGTGGCGCCGTGGTAGCGGCGCTGGATCGTGTCCTCGGCCGGGGTATCCATCGAGCCAACGTGGATGGCGTTCACCCTGATTCGACTGTGCATCACCGCGTAGGCGACGTTCTTGGTGAGGGCGTCGAGGGCGCACTTGGACATGGCGTAGCTCATCAGGAACGGGGGACCGCAACGGGTCACCACGCTTGAGATGTTGACGACCGAGCCGCTCACCCGCTCGCGCTGCATCAGCCTGATGGCATCCTGCATCAGCAACAGCGGCGCGCGTGCGTTCACCGCCATCATGCGATCGAACCCTTCCGGGCTGGCGCTCCAGATGCTGTCGCGATCGGTGACCGCGGCGGCGTTCACCAGCACGTGCAGCGTGCCGAAGCGCTCGTCGGCGGTGGCGATCACGCGGCGGCAGTTGGCCACCTCGGCAAGGTCGCCGGGCACGTAGTACGCCCGGCACCCGCTCGCCTCCAGGTCCGCCGCTACCGCCTCACCACGCGCTACGTCGCGCCCGCTCAGCACGATCCCGGCGGCCCCGCGCGCCGCGAACAGCCGCGCAACCGCCTCGCCCAGCCCCTGGCTGCCGCCGGTCACCACCGCGTAACGCCCCTGCAAGGAATCCTGACTCATGGCAGCGCTACCATAGCCGGGCACCACTGCGTGGTCAAAACCGGCCGGCCGGCGTCAGCCGTCGGCCACCTCGAACGCCGTCACGTTGCGCGTCTCGCGGCTGAACTCCACCCCGATCAGGTGGATCGGCTCGCCCCGGTCCCGGTACTTCGCCGCGTAGCCCCGCTCGCGGAGTTGCGCCAGGGCCGCTCCCGGGGACGCCATTTCGACCACCTTGAACTCGAACAGGTGCACGTGTCCGCCGGTCGTCACCGCCATGTCCAGCCGGCCGTGGCTGCTCGAATCCTCGACCACGATCTCGTATCCCAGCGCGGCGAAGTAGGAGTAGAACACGCTGGCGTAGAATCCCTCGTAGTGCGCGATGTCGTTGTTGGTGTACCAGTGGTACGGAATGCTGGCGAAGAAGGCGTGGAACAACTCCTTCAGTCCCGCACAGTCGTGCGCCGCCAGCAGCCGTTGCAGGCGAATGCTGTTCGCCGTCTGTTGCTCGCCGTCCTGCACCAGATGCTGCAGCAGACACTCGTTCAGGCTCTGCCGCACCTCGCGGTTGGGATAGCCCAGCCGGTACAGCGCCTTGCCGCCCAGCTCCTCTTCCCCGGTGATCGTCAGGTAGCCGGTCTGGAACAGCAGCGCCTCGGTGCCGATGTGCTCCACGTCGAACGTAGACAGCAGCGCCTCCGTGCTGACCGTGTGGTCCAGCGATACCGACGTGACTCGCCGCTCGAACAGCTTGTCCACCAGAAACGCCGGCGTCCCGGTCTCGAACCAGTGGGCGGCGAACTTGCGGCGGCGCAGCAGCAGCAGCACGTCGTACGGGTTATAGACTCTCTCCGCGCCCAGCCAGCTATAGCCGTCGTACCACTCGCGCACCCGCTCCCGGTCCAGGCCCCCAGCTCCGGGGCGAACACCGTGTCCAGATCGCCCTCCGTGTACCCGCAGATCGACGAGTAGACCGGATCCAGCGTGAGGTCGGTGAGATTGTTCAACTGGGAAAAGAGGTTCACCTTGGAGAACTTGCTGATGCCCGTCAGAAACGCGAACTCGACGTGCGCGTCGCTGTCCTTGATCACCCCGTACAGCCCGCGCAGGTAGTCGCGGTTGGCGCGCGCCACCTCCGGCTTCTCCAGCGCGTCCAGGATCGGCTTGTCGTACTCGTCCACCAGCACCGCCACCCGCCGTCCAGCGCGGGTATGCAATGTCCTGAGCAGATGCGCGAACCGCTCCGGCCCGGTGGCGTAACGCACGCTCATCGCCGGTTGACACGGCGCAAGCGCTGCTCAATGAATGGCCAACCATGGTTCCCAATCAGATTCTGCAGCGCGTAGCCCACGGTGAGAAGGCGCTCGGGTTGCATCTCACCGAGCCGTCCGGGCTGCTGGTGGAGCTGGCCGGACGCTGCGGACTCGATTTCGTGAACTTCGACGCCCAGCACTCGCCGGTGACGCCGGCCGACATCGGCGAGATGTGCCGCATCGCCGACCCCTACGGCGTGACCGTCGCCCTGCGCATTCCGGACGGCGCCGAGAGCACCATCCTCAGCTATCTGGATCGCGGCGCGCGCCTGATCATCGTGCCCAATCTGCTGACCGCGGCGGAGGCCGCGGAGCTGGTCAAGTACAGCTACTTCGCCCCGCTGGGACTGCGCAGCGCCACCAGCATCGCCACCATGCACGGCCAGGTGGACGGCGATCACGTGGGCCTGTTCCAGGAGGTGAACGCCAACACCATGGTCGTGCCGCAACTGGAGAGCATCGTCTCCCTGGAGAACCTGGACCAGATTCTGGCGGTGGACGGCATCGACTACTTCGGCGAGGGACCCGAGGACATGGCGCAGAGCCTGGGGCTGACCGGAGAACCGCAGCACCCGCGGGTGGCGGAGACCTACGCCAGGATCGACGAGAAGCTGCACGCGGCCGGCAAGCGGATGCTGTCGGAGGTGACCGAGAGCATCCCCGTGTTCAACCTTGCCAAGCAGACGATCGCCGAGCTGCTGGAGAAGCACGGCCGGCCGAACAAGCTCGGCTGGTAGCATGAGCGACGCCGAACGTGCGGCCGCGTGGCGCCGCGACGGATACCTCATGGTGCGCGACGCCCTGGCTCCGGAGTACCTGGATCCGATTCGCGCCTTCATCGCCGAACGGGTGGATGCGTTCGCCCGGGAGCGGCGCGCGGCGGGCGAGATCGCCGCGCTGCACGAGCGGGAGCCGTTCGGCCGCCGCTACGCCGCCATCCACGAGGAGCTGTCCGGGAGTGAGCAGCCGCGGCAGCCCCTGTTCGCCGCCGGCGACCTGTGTACCCGCGGGCTGTACGACCTCTACACCCACCCGGCGATCACCGAGGTGCTGCGGGTGATCGTCGGTCCGGAGGTGACCCTGCACGGCATCTCGGTGATCCGGGTCAAGCTGCCGGAGGACTCGCAAGCGGCGATTCCGTGGCACCAGGACAGCCACTACTACAATGAGCACAAGCGCGGCAGGTTCGAGGCCAGCACCGAGCACATGCGGGTCGTGACCACCTGGGTGCCGCTGGTGGATTCCAATCTCGACAACGGCTGCCTGTGGGTCATCCCCGGCAGCCACCGCTGGGGTTTCCTCTCCGGCGCCCGCGGCGCCAGCGGCCACGTGCTGATCCCGGAGGACGTGGAGCGGCGCGGCAACCCCACGCCGCTGCCGATGCGGCCCGGCGACCTGGTGTTCCTGACCAACCTGACGCTGCATGCCAGCACGGTGAACCGCACTGACCGCGTGCGCTGGAGTCACGACTTCCGCTTTCACCCGACGGCGGCGGCGACGCCGCCCGGCACCGCGGAGCGCGAGGCGACCGATTACCTGGACGCCAAGTCGCGCAGTTACGGCACCGAGCCGCTGCGCGTGCTCAGTGCAGGCCCCACGCCGACCTGGGAGGAGTGGGAGCAGACCAGCCGCGCGCGCCGGGAGGCCCTGGCGCGGCCGGCGTAGGGAGGAGACACATGGCAGACAGAATCGGCTCCGGAGAGTTCACCTACGAGGTGGAGACCGCGTGGGCGCGGTTGCCCGACGGGTGGATCATCAAGGACACCCCCGACGTGCTGGTCGACGACGCGCACGACCGGGTGTACCTGTTCACCCGCTGGAAGCATCCGATAATGGTGTTCGACCGCGCCGGCAACTTCGTCACCAGTTGGGGCTCCGACATCTTCACCAAGGCGCACGGGCTGACCATGGGCCCCGACGGCCACCTCTACTGCGTGGACGCGTTCGGCCACTGCGTGCGCGAGTGCACCACCAAGGGCGAGGTGCTGCGGGTATGGGGGACGCCGGACCGCAGCTCCGGCCACTACAGCGGCAAGCCGTTCAATGGACCCACCAAGGTGGCCTTCGATCCGCACACCGCCGACATGTACGTCGCCGACGGCTACGGCAACGCGCGGGTGCACAAGTACTCCGCCGCCGGCGACTACCTGTTCTCCTGGGGCGAGCCGGGGCAGGGACCGGGACAGTTCAACCTGGTGCACAGCGTGCAGACCGATCGCGCGGGCAATGTCTACGTCGCCAGCCGCGAGGGGCACCGGGTGCAGGTGTTCGACCGCGACGGCACCTACCGCAGCGAGTGGACCGCCGGCGTGCACCGCCCCAACGGCTTCTTCATCTCGGCCGGCGGCCGCGACCGGGAGCTGGTCTACGTCGGCGAGGCGGGGACCGGCTTCCCCGAGAACGCCGGGATCCGCGGCTTCGGCGAGTGCCTGGCCATCTTCGAGCTCGACGGCACCTGCCTGGCCCGCCTCTACCACGACTCGCCGCTCATGAAGGGGCCGCACGGCATCGGGGTCGACGCCGAGGGCAACGTCTACCTGACCCAGGTGCTGTGGGGCAAGGGTCCCTGGATCGACCCCATGGACCAGCAGATGATGATCCGCCTGCGCCGGGTGTAGCCTTCACACGACCCTCCTGCCCGCGGGGTCGCAACGGGTCGCCTCGCCTTGCGGCCCGATCTTGACAGGTAGCTTGAGCGCGCGGTAAAAGAACCCGCTTTACCAAATGCGCGCGTACCTGATCAGGCGATTGCTGCTGGTCATCCCGACCGTTTTCATCATCACGCTCATCATCTTCTTCCTGATGCGCATGGTGCCCGGCGATATCGTCGACGACCTGGTCTGGCAGATGGAGGAGGCCGGGACCATCTCCGAGGTGGACGAGGACCTGCTGCGGGCACACTACGGCCTGGGTGAACCGGCGGTGATCCAGTACGGTCGGTTCCTCGGGATTACGCCGCAGAAGAACGGCAAATTCGCCGGGCTGTTGCAGGGAGACCTCGGCGTGTCGTGGAAGCAGCGGCGTCCGGTGACCGAGATGATCGGCGAGAAGCTGGCGGTCACCTTCGAGCTGGGGCTGCTCAGCTTCATCCTGGCGCAGTTGATCTCGCTGCCGATCGGCATCATCTCGGCGCTGCGCCAGAACACGCTGGCCGACTACGTGGGCCGCAGCTTCGCGATCGTCTTCATTTCCTTCCCCAGCTTCTGGGTCGCCACGATGGTGATCGTCTTTCCCGGCCTGTGGTGGGGTTATCTGCCGCCGGTGCGGTGGACGCCGTTCCTGGACAACCCGATGAAGAACCTGAACGGCGTCTGGGTGCCGGCGCTGGTGTCGGCGTTGCTGATGGGCGGCGGCATGATGCGCTGGGTACGCACCATGATGCTGGAAGTGCTGCGCCAGGACTACATCAGGACCGCCTGGTCGAAGGGCCTCGTGGAGACGCTGGTGGTGGCCCGGCACGCGCTCAAGAACACCATGATCCCGGTGGTCACGATCATGGGACTGCAGATACCAATCCTTATCGGGGGCAATATCATCATCGAGCAGATCTTCAACCTGCCGGGCATGGGCTTCATGACGATCACCGCGCTCAACACGCGCGACTATCCGCTGGTCAGCGGCATCATGATCGTCCTCTCGTTCGGCATCGTGCTGATCAACGTGATAACCGACATCATGTACGGGGTCCTGGATCCCAAGGTGCAGTACGACTAGCCATGGCTGATGCCAATGTAGCCCGTACCCTGGCGACCGAGACCAAGGAGCCGAACAAGCTCGGCGGTTTCTTCAAGAAGCTGTTCCGGCATCACCCGCTGGGGGCGTTCGGCCTGGTGATCACGGTGTCGTTCCTGCTGACGGCGGTGTTCGCGGAGACGATAGCGCCGTACGACATGAACGCCTCCGACATCAAGCGACGGCTGCAGGCGCCGAGCCGGGAGTTCCTGCTGGGCACCGACCTGATCGGCCGCGACATGTTCAGCCGCATCATCATCGGCACCCGCACCTCGCTGACCATCGGCCTGGCGGCGGCGGCGGGGTCGGTCATGATCGCGCTGGTCATGGGGATTCTTTCGGCCTACCTGGGCGGCATCGTGGACATGGCCGTGCAGCGCTTCGTGGACGCGTGGATGTGCATACCGGGCCTGTCCATCCTGCTGGTGATCGTGTCCATCACCGGAACCTCGATACCGGCGATGATATTCATCCTCTCGCTGGGGGGAATCGTCGGCTCCCGGCTGATTCGCAGCACGGTGATCCGTATCAGGGAGGACATGTACCTGGCGGCGGCCACGGCCATCGGCAGCGGCACGCTGCGGATACTGCTGCGCCACGTGCTGCCCAACATCCTCGCGCCCACCATCGTCGCCTTCACCGGGAGCGTGCCGGGGATGATCCTGGCGGAAGCGGGACTGAGCTTTCTCGGCTTCGGCCTGGGGCCGCCCACGCCGAGCTGGGGTGCGATGCTCAGCGGGCAGGTGCGCTTCCACATGTTCGAGGCGCCGCACCTGGTAATCTGGCCCGGCGTGGCGCTGGGGCTGGTGGTGTACGGCACCAACATGTTCGGCGACGCCCTGCGCGACATCCTGGACCCGCGGCTGCGCGGCGGCGGCGGCCGCTTCAGCGGCACCGCGGCCCAGCGCAAGGTACAGCAGCAGAAAGCCGGAGAGTCGGCCAAGCGCTCCTGAGATACCCGCACTACCTGCAACTACGATACGACGCACAATTGTGCGCTGGCTGAGCCGGCGCCTGACGCCTCCGGCTCACACTCCCGCTCGGAATACCTTGGGCGTAGTGCCGGTCCACCGCTGAAAGGCGCGGTAGAAGGAGCTCGGCTTGTCATAGCCGAGCAGGAATGAAATCTCCTCTGCGGCCAGATTCGTATTGGCCAGGTAGTGACGCGCCAGCTTCTCCCGTGTGTCTGCCACGATCGCCTGGAAGGTGGCGCCTTCGTCGCGCAGACGCCGCTGCATGCTCCTCTGTCCCATCCCGAGTCGTCGTGCTACCTCTACCACGTTTGCGTTTCCACTCGGCAACGTATCCAGGAGAAACGTATGGACGCGTTCGGACGTGTCGGCGCTGTCGTCCAGATCAGCGAGCCGCAGCCGCAGATACGGCTCATACATCTCCCACCTCTGCTCGGTCTCCGTGAGGAACGGTCGCCGAGCGTCCGCGGCTGACAAAGTGAGCGAGAACGCATCGCCAGGCAGGACGCGTACCCCGAAGAAGGCAGCGAACACTTCCGGGGACCTGCACGTGCCCCGAAACTCCACGCGCAGCGGGACGATTTTGGAGCGGGTGGCCTTGCGCGCCAGCTCGACCACCAACGCGACCTTGATCTCGCCCATCACTGCGGGGAGCACGGGTCGTCCGAGACACGAGAACGTGACCACCGTGCTGCGTCCTCCCACATCGACGTCTATCACCAGCGGACTGAAGAGCTTCTCGTACGCGGCGATGCGCAAGCTCCCTGGTCGTCTACGCCGAGTCCGACGACGAGGTCACCCTCGCGCAACTCGCGGAGCGCGAGCTCCCCAGTCTGCGCGACCAGGTTGGAGACGCGGAGACGGTCGATCTCAACGTCTACTTCGTGGGGTTTCCCGCGGAGCTCTCCGGTCAACTGGAGCAGGCGGTCGCCGAGCGGCTCGGGGCCTTGAGCATCGTCGACACCAAGCCATGGTGGATTCCGCGCATGCCGCTGTTCGGTCAAGCGGAGTTCGACACCGCGCCGGCCCCGGAATCACTGCCCGCGGCGCTCATCCCGCCGGACGGACTGATCCGCTATGAGGGCGGCTCGTTGACCAGGGGCACCAACCCGGCCACCGGCGCAGCCACGTGGCTGCCGAACCGCGAGATCAACGAGTCGGTCGATGACTGGCACCACCACAACGACATCGTCTACTACATGGAGCACGGCGGCGCCTACACCGGGGTTGCCTGGAAGATCGAGGAGTTGGCGTTTTCGCACCTGCCGGCCGCAACGCTGGCCGATCTCTACCCATTGCTGCGCGCCTCGCAGGTCGAATACGCATCCCGCAATCCTCAACAGACGTTCCAGCTCTACTCGTACAACCGGCTCATGGACTGGCTCGACGGGAACGTGGAGATCGAGGAGCGGCGCGGCGGCGCAACCCTGGTATTCCTCAACCTGCCCTCGCTGGCGGCGGCGCCCTACTCCTTCTACACCGAGCCGCAGGAGGACCGGTACGCGGTGCGGGCGACCGCGCCGGCGGAAGTCCAGTACCCGGAGGTGACGGCCGCCGATCCGAGCTACCAGCAGGCCGCCGACGTGATGGCCGCGGCGCTCGGCGGTGGGCTCACCCAGGCCAAGATGCTGGCAGCGCTTGAGGTCGTCTGCCCCAGGACCACGACCGTGGCCCAGGCCGGGCTGGCGGTTCCCGGCGCCGCGGACGCACAGTCGATCTGCGAGCAGTGGCAGCTCGAGCCGATCCCCAACCTGCTCGGCAACAAGATGCGGCGCTACTACGTCTCCGACAGCACGCGCGAGCTGGCCCGGTTCGCCGCCGGGGACGTGGAGGCGAGCGACCTGGTCGACCGCGTCGCCGGCAATGCCTACGAGCTCTACCGCTACGGCGTGCTGCAGCCATCGCTGCAGGCGGACAACCCGTATTCCGAGGCGTACGAGCTGCGCATGCTCGTCGTCGACCTGCGCTACGACGAGACCGACGCCTGTATCCTGAGCCGGGTGGAAGCCGGCGACGATCCGACAGCCTGCCTGTCCTCTAGCGACGGCTTCGAGACGGAGAAGAGCTACGAGCTGGCCGACGTGTTCGATGCCGAGCTCGCCACGCGCTCGCTGACGGAGTTCGTACCCGCAAGCTGGACGGTCACCACGGTGCCGTTCCCCTTCGGCATGCAGGCGGATGGCACGATCGACCGCGTCGCCGGAGCACAGGCGAAAGCGGCGCTGCGCCGCAACCTGGACCGGCCGACGTTCCCCAACCCGAGAGGCGGCGATCCGATCGTGCTGACGCACCCACCTCTCTATCGGGAGCTGAGCTTCGTCAACCCCGCCGGCGGCTTCGACACGCTGACCGCGAGCTGGGAGTTCGGCATCAGCTCCAACGTCGCCCAGACACTCTTCACCGCCGACAGGGAGGCCGGCGGCCTGGGGATCTACGAGAGGATCTGGCCCGAGGCCAAGGCGATCGGCGAAGAGCCGTTCCACCGCACCGGCCGCGCACCGGTAAAGCCGCTGGTATTCATCCTGACCCCGCCACCGTCTGGACCGCGCGGCGAGAAATGGGGCACGTTTCCCCACTCCCTTGCGGGCGGGATCCTGCTCACCACCTGGGGTAGCGGCGGCTGGTGGAGCTCGGTAGCCGGCAACGAGTCGGGCGGGGCCATCTTCCGCCGCGACTTCTTCACCCTGGTTCCCCAGTATTTTCTCGGCAGGGACCGCGGCAATGGCAGCGCGGATCCGATGGGCGTCATGCCGGACGGTTCGGTCCAGTCGATGCGGCGCCTCAATGGCCTGACGCACAAGGCGCTCGACATCGCCGCCATTCACTGGGTCGACCAGTTCGACTCCAGCGACCCGGCGGAGCGCGCGTTGGCACGCAGCTTCGTGCGCGAGGTCAGCACGCTGCAGGCGCTCGAGACGCTGCAGCACGGGCTCGGCTACATGCACGCACCGGAACCCCGTCGGCGCTTTCACTTCGATGGCGAGTATTCGTCGCTGCGGCGAACGTACGAGCTGGCTCAGAACCGGAGAGACCGCACCGGCGCCCTGCTGCACCGGTTCGTCAACCAGTACACGACCCACGGCATCTCAACGGTCTGGTGCCAGTGCACCTCCGAGTGGAACGGCGTCGCGCCGCAGACGGGGATGCAGACCACGCTGTTCCGGTCGCACGCGCGTTCAGCGGTGGCAGCCGCGGAGCAGGAGTTACGCTACGCACTCGACCAGGCGGTCGGCCAGTCTTCGGTCACCGAGTCGACGGTCGAGCAGTTGCGGCGTGCGGTCGCGGCGCACGCCGCGGCGCTGGTCAGCTATGACGACTGGGAGTACGCGGCGGCGATTGCGGCGACGTGGCGGATGCTCCACCACCTCGACCGGGCGCTCACCGCGATCGGTCAGCCGGATCGGATTCACGATCCGCTGGAGGCACTCGGCTCGTATCCCTTCGCAGTCGGGTAGCCGGCGACCCGTGTGCGTGCGGGCAAAAGGGGATTCGCCGTGCGCCCCTGCATTGGCCTGCAGGCCTGTCTGGCCTGCACTGGGCTGCTCTGCCTGCTGCCTGCGCTGCCCCATCAGGTGGACACGGAGCGGTCGGTTCCATACTGGATGGGTTCAGATTCTGACATATTCCTTAAGGAGGAATAGATGAAGAAAGTGATGCTGCTGGTGCTGATGCTTGCACTGGCAACCACGATGGCGTTCGCCGCCGGCGAAGAAGAGGCCAGCGCTCCGGCTGCCATGGCGGCCGACGGTGAGCCGACCTACGGCGGCACCTTCACCATAGCGCCGCGCGCCGGCAACAAGCCGGGCAGCCCCGATCCGGCGGACCAGAACGGCGGTCGGACCTGGTACACCTCGCTGATCCAGGAAACACCGATGATCGGTGACTTCGAGAAGTACGGACCGCGCGGCAGCAACGACTGGGACTTCAAGCTGATCGGTGCGATTCCCGAGAAGTACTGGAAGGGCCTGCTGATCACGGATTGGGAAGTGACCCCGACCGAGATCACCTGGACCGTGCGCGAGGGCATCAACTGGGCTCCCAACGAGCAGCAGCAGTCGTGGATGTCGGTCAGGGAGCTGACCGCCGAGGACATCGTGTCCGACCTGCTGCACTGGAAGAACGGCCCGGAGGGCGCGAGTTGGACCAACAAGGTCCAGGACATCCGCGCCGTCGGCAACCAGGTGATCATCGAGTTCGCGACCTTCGATACCTCGCTCAACCTGGAGCTCGCGGGGCGCCGGCGTTCCCACATCAGCCCGCCGGAGCTGCTCGACAAGGGCATCGGCGAGTGGGAGAACCAGCTCGGCACCGGTCCGTTCCAGTTCAAGGAGTATGTGCCGGACCAGTACTTCACGATGGTCAAGAACGAGAATTACTGGAACACCACCGTCGTCAACGGCAAGGAGTACCAGTTCCCGTTCATCGACGAGTTCGTGGTACCTATTGCGGCCGACTTCTCGTTCGAGGTCGCGGCGCTGCGTACCGGCACCGCCGACGGCGGGCCGTCGGTCTACGCACCTTCGTGGGCCGAGCTGGACCGCAACGCTCCCGACCTGATTCAGGACCGGCTGGCGATCTCGTTCGGCGCCGCCTTCGGTCTGAACGTGAAGCGGGCACCGCTGGACAACCTCCAGGTGCGTCGCGCGCTGTTCATCTGCACCGACGTGGAGGCGTTCAACGGCATCACCGACCCGAGCGGGCTGATGGAGCCGGGGGCGCTGCCGGTGCACTGGTGGCCGATCTTCCCGTCGCTGAAGAACATGTACACCCCGATCAGCGAGCTGCCGCCAGAAGTGGCGGAGCTGTATTCCAACGATCCCGAGCTGGCCAAGAAGATCCTGGCCGAGGAAGGCTACGCGGACGGCTTCGAGCTGGACACGACGAACGTCGGCGGCGGCCGCAGCGAGCTGTGGGCCGATCAGTTGGCACGCTGTAACGTCACCGTCAACATCTCCGGTCTGACCGGTGCGGCGGTGCGCGAGAAGATCAGGAACCACGACTACCACGTGACGCGGCACGCCTATGGCGCGGGTAACCCCGTGCTGGACATGCCCAACAACTGGTCCTCCTGGCGCGTGCGTGACCTCAACCAGTGGAGCGACGACACCTTCGACGGCATGATGAGGGACATGGCGGGCGAGACCAACCCGGATGCGCAGGCGGCGATCATCAAGGAAGCCGCGGTCTACCTGCTGAGCCAGGCGCTCGACATTCCGCACGGCGTGAAGGCGATCTCGCAGGCGTGGTGGCCGTGGGTCAACAACTACTACGGTGAGTTCCGCTGGATCCACGACGATACCTACCTGCAGCCGTACGGCTGGGTCTGGATCGATCAGGACCTGAAGAAGTCGATGGGCTACTAAGCGTTCGTTGCGCGACTCTGCGTAGTGGTGTCGCAATCGAACCTGAGGAGGGCTTGGCTTAGGCTGAGCCCTCCTTTTTGTACTGAACGCGGCCCTTTCGTCCAGTTGGGAGGTTCCAAGTGATCGGACTACACACCACGGGATATCCGTGTGGCGACCGATCGGCGGACGCGTGGTTTCTTGGTCCGAAGCAACTTGGCAGGAGGCGGCGATGGCGACGAAAGTGATCCCAGTGCCGCCGGAACTCAATACGCCAGAGATCCACGAGGAGTTCGCAGCCCATCAACGGGCCGTGCATCACTACATCGCTCATCACGAGAAGTTGCGTGAACAGTACCCGGACCAGTGGATTGCGGTATGGGTCGATGAGGGTGCCGTGCCTACTGTGGTGGACGGCAGCAGCGTTGATGCGATAGTACGAAAGGCCCGCAAGCAATCGTTGCCGCTCAAGCGTTCGTATATCCGCTATATGGCAACCGGATCTCAACGCTACGCTTGATCCATATCCGCATCGGAGTCGCGCAGAGCGGTCCACGCAGGCCTTACGCTCGGGACGACTCAGTCATTGGGCGCGACGTGCTGGACGAGGTGCGCTTGGTGGTCGAGCGACGCCGGAACATATTGACTTTGGGATGATGGCCGCCGGGCGTCGCTCCGGTTGGTCGCTGAGCGGCGTAGCTTCAGCGTTGCTCCAAGGTGGCAGCCGATCTATCAGGCCCGCCGCGCCCGCTGTGACGGCGCGGAAGGCGATCGGGTACGGTAACAATACATGGCTCTGACAGCGCCCCACCGGCGATTCAGTATCTTTCGGTACCGATTGAAGATAATCGCGATTGCCGGTGGCTCCCTGGGCGTGCCCCTGCTCGTCGTCGTCCTGTATCTGTTCACCGATCTGTTCTTCACGCCGCCGCCGCACGTGGCGTCGCGGCCGGGGGCCGGGGATTGGGCCATGTTCGGACGCGGTCTCGCGCACACCGGTGCGGTCGAGGTGCCCGCACCCGAGCCGCGCGGCACCATCAAGTGGACGTTCGCCACCGGCGCGCCGGTCCATTCGTCTCCCGCCGTAGCCGGTGGGATGGTGTACTTCGGCTCACAGGACTCGATACTCTACGCGCTCGATGCGACAACCGGACGCCTGGTCTGGCAATTCCGTGCCGAGAGCCTGATCCAGACCTCGCCGGCCGTGGTCGATGGCGTGCTCTACTTCGGCGCCCACGACGGCTCCATCCGGGCGCTCGACGCAGCCACCGGCGAGCAGCTCTGGTCCTACCGGGAGAAATATGCGATCACCTCGTCGCCGGCGGTCGCCGATGGCCGGGTCTACGTCGGCACCACGGCGAAGCGGCTCCTGGCCCTGGACGCAGCCACCGGCAAGCGCAAGTGGTCGGCGACCCTCGTCGGCCAGATTCACTCGTCGCCGGCGGTGGCCAACGGCCTGGTCTACGTCGGCACACTCGGCGAGTTCTTCTATAGCGTGCATGCCCGCGACGGGCGCATCCGGACCTGGTTCCGCACCCGTCGCGACGTTACCTCGTCGCCGGCCGTGGACGGCACTTCCGTGTACTTCACCACCACCGCCGGCAGACTCCATGCGATCGACGGTACCCGGCGCGGACTGCCGCTGGAGCACCGAATCCGGCGGCTTCTTCTGCGGATGAGGGCGATCGGACTCCCCGTCCCGCGGCTGGGCGAGCAGACCGGCCACCTGTGGGCACTGGATGTCGGGACCCACTCGGTGTCGTCGCCGGTGCTTGCCGGCGCTGCGCTGTACGTCGGCGCGGATGACAGCCTGGTTGCGGTCGACCTGGGCACCCGCGAGGTGCGGTGGCGCTTTCGTACCCTCGGCCCGGTGAGTTCTTCGCCGCGGCTGGCGGGCGACCTGGTGCTGGTGGGCAGCGAGGATGGACGCGTGTACGCGGTAAGCGCCGCAACGGGTGAGCAACGATGGGTCGTCCGCACCGCCGGTAAGGTCACTTCCTCGCCCGCGGTCGCCGGCGGCACCGTGTTCGTCGGCTCACACGACGGCACGCTGTACGCCATCGAGTAAACTGGCGCCGCATGAAGGAATTCGGGACATGAAGCTGCGACTCTGGCTGCTCCTCGGCGTGGTCGTGGCAGCGCTGGCCGCGGTATTCATCCTCACCAGCGGACGGGACGACGCGGAAGAGGATGCCGAACGACCGATAATCTGGTCGTTCGACCTGCGCGACCTGCACCGGGTCGAGATCGCTATGCCGCAGGATCAACTGGCGGAGGCATGGCTCAACGTCGACCGCGTGTGGTACTTCGATCGCCCCGGACGACCGCGGGTGGACCTCGACCGCTGGGGTGGTGCGGTTCCCTACCTGTTGAGCGGTCCGGGAGCGAACCGGCTCATCACCGAGGATGCCGCCGACGAGGACCTGGAGATCTACGGCCTGCTGGCGCCGCAAATGACGATCCACCTGGAGCACGGCGGCGAGCATGGCGATGGGCCGGGGATCGTCGATCTCGAGATCGGAGACGAAACCCCCGACTCCTTCAGCTACTACGTACGCCTGGTCGGCACCCGGAAGGTGTATACCGTCGACCGTACCTGGTACGAGGTAATGGAGCGGCTCGTGCTCGACCCGCCTTACCTGCAGGAGTGAGAGTCGCACCGCGGCGCTCCACAATCGACGCCCGTTGCTTCGCTGCCGGTGCCGGGCATGGGTACATTGGCCGCGCCGGACGACAACGAAGATGATACGCGTAGAGAATCTCACCAAGTACTACGGGGAGCGGCTGGCCGTCGACGACATCGCCTTCAACATCGAGAAGGGGGAGATCGTCGGCTTCCTGGGACCCAACGGCGCCGGCAAGTCCACCACCATGAAGATGGTGACCGGCTACCTGATGCCCACGCGCGGTGACGTGTTCGTCGCCGAGCACGACATGGCGCAGGATTCGTTGCAGGGACGCCGCCACATCGGCTACCTCCCGGAGATCGTCCCGCTCTACTACGACATGACCACCCATGCGTACCTGAGATTTGCGGGGCGCTTGCGCGGGCTCGACAAGCGCACGGCCGCCAGGCGGGTCGACGAGGTGATCGAGATCTGCGCCCTTGAGGAGTATCGCGACGTCATTCTGTCGAAGCTCTCGAAGGGCTACCGGCAGCGGGTGGGGCTCGCCCAGTCGATCGTGCACGATCCGCAGGTGCTGATTCTGGATGAGCCGACGATCGGCATCGATCCGATCCAGGTCGCGCATACGCGGGCGCTGATCAAGGAGCTCGGCGAGAACCGGACCATCCTCCT
Source organism: Spirochaetia bacterium (assembly GCA_965203905.1). Classification (GTDB taxonomy): domain Bacteria; phylum Spirochaetota; class Spirochaetia; order SZUA-6; family Bin103; genus Bin103. The sequence continues at coordinate 3,092,478 of CBDBDQ010000005.1, forward strand.
GTCCAGCCACATCCTGCCGGAGGTGAGCATGGTGTGCCAGCGGGTCATCATCATTCACCAGGGCAGGATCGTGGCGCAGGACACCATCGACCACCTGTCGTCGACCGTTACCGGGGGCGAGCGCCTGCGGCTGCGGGTGGACGGCCCGCCGTCCCAGGTTGCGGAGGTGCTTGGCGGCATCGAGGGCGTGCTCGAGGTGAGGTTCCAGGAGCCGTTCCACCTGGTGCGGCTGGAGGCGGGGAAGCAACCGCAGGCGCGGATCTCGGCCACCCTGGTGCAGCAGGGCTGGGGGCTGCTGGCCATGGAGAGCGCCACCATGACGCTCGAGGACATTTTTCTGGAGCTCACCGACGAGGCGGACGAGGCGGACGACGCTGACGAGGCGGACGCGGAGTGAGACTCTTCCTGCGCAACGTGGGCGTCATATCCCGCAAGGAACTGGCCTCGTACCTCACCTCGCCGATGGCCTACATCGTGACCGCGGTGTTCATGGGCCTGTCGGGCTTCTTCTTCGCCAGCGTCCTGGCGGCGCAGAACTACGCCGACACCAGCATCGCGGGGTTCCTCAACGCGGCGCAGTTTCTCATCCTCCTGTTCGCCGCCTTCATCACCATGCGGCTCGTAGCCGAGGAGAAGAAGCTCGGCACCTGGGAGTTCCTGCTCACCGCACCCGTTCGCGACAGCGAGATCGTCGTCGGCAAGTTCCTGGCCAGCCTGGTGATCCTCGGCGGCATGCTGGTGCTCACCCTCTACTATCCCCTGCTGCTGATGTTTTTTGGTGACCCGGACCTTGGTCCCATGGCGACGTCCTACGTCGGCCTGGTGCTGATGGGCAGCGCGGCGCTGGCGATCGGGATCTTCGTGTCATCGGTCACCGCGAACCAGATCGTGTCGGCCGCGGTCACCGCCGGGATCCTGTTCGGCCTCTGGGCCATCGGGCTGGTCGCCGACCTGGTGCCGGGCGCCGCCGGGGAAGTGATGCTCCGCATCGCCTTCGCGGGCTACTTTCCCGACTTCGTGCGCGGGATCATCGATACCAAGGCGATCGTGTACTACCTGAGTCTGACCATGCTGTTTCTGTTCATGGCGGTGCGCTCGATCGAGACCGGGAGGTGGCGCTGATGTCGACCGGAGTCGTGGCGCTCGTCGGCGTTGGCCTCCTGGTCGCGGCCTGGGTCCTGGATTTCGTCCTTCCCGGCAGCGGCATCGCGGTCTGGTCGGTCGCGGCGGCCGGTGTCGGCTGCATGGTCACCGGACTGCTGTGGGATCTGCGGCGTGTGCGCAGCGCACTCTCCAGCCGCCGCGGCGTGTTCGGGATCGGCACCTCGGTCACGCTCTCCCTGGCCATCGGCATCGTCGTCCTGGCCAACCTGGTGAGCACCACGGTCTATCACCGCTTCGACTTTACCGGCCTCAAGCAGTTCACCCTCACCACCCAGACCAGGCAAGTCCTCGCGGGATTGGAGAGCGAGGTCGAGGTGGTGAGTTTCTACGCGGACGTGAATCCGAACATGAAGGACAGCCGGGAGATTGCCGCCGTCAACTCGTTCGGATTCGAGTTGCTCAAGGAGTATGCGAACTACAGCGAGCTGCTGCAGGTCAGGCGTGAGGATCCGGAACTGCGTCCCGACCTGGCTCGCCAGTACGGGATCAGCCCATTCGGCGCCGCGGTCGGGACCGTGGTGTTTCGCGGCGAGTTCGGCCAGATGCTGGTCTATGGACCGCAGATTCAGGGCGAGGCGGAGAGCGCGTTCACCAGCGCCATACTGCAGGTGACGGGAACCCGGCAGCGCGTGGTCTACTTCGTCACCGGCCACGGCGAGGGCAGCATTCTCGGCGACTACGAGGATGCCCGCCGCGGGCTGCGCGACAACCTGTTCCAGGTGGGTGAGCTGAGCCTGGACCAGGTTCCGGAGATACCGCCCAACGCCAACATCGTGGTCGTGGCCGGGCCGCAGGAACCGTTTGCGACGAGCGAGATCGAGATGCTCGACACCTACGTGCGCGCGGGTGGACGCCTGGCCCTGCTCCTGAACCCGGGCGCGCAACAGGAACTGCGCGACTTCGCCGGAGACTGGTGGCTGGGTGTCGACCACGGCATCGTGGTGGACCCGCCGGCGCACGTGTCGCCCAACGTCGACATCCCACTGGTCGACCGCCGCCGCAACGCCTACGGCCTGCTGGAGGCGTACTTCCCGGGAGTCGCCGCGATCATACCGGCGGACGAGGTACCGGAGGGAGTGGAGCTGACGCCGATCGCCTTTACCACGGGAGGAAGCTGGATCGAGCGTTCGCGACTGGGAGCTTCAGAACCGGAGTACGATCCCGACGTCGACGTCGCCGGCCCGCACGCCGTGGCGGCGATGGTGGAGCGGCCGGTGGATCCCGATGCCGCTGTCGCGGCGCGCTCGCCGGCCAGCAGGATGGTGATCATGGGCGACTCGGACTTCGCCACCAATCAGCACTTCCGCAACGTCAACAACGGCGGCATGTTCCTGACCATGATCAACCGGTTGGGGGCGGGCGAGGAGGTGTTCTCGGTCGACCGCAAGGTCCTGCCGGTGCGGCGCCTGATTCTGAGTCCGGAGGAGGCCCGCTTCCTGCACGTCTCCAGCGTGGGCCTCATTCCGCTGCTGCTCATCGTCGCGGCGGCAACCCTGTGGTGGCGCCGGCGCTGAGCGGTTTACGACAGGCAGGCCATGGCGTCCCACGGGTCGCGCATGGAGAGGGTCATGGTGACCTGCATGCGGTTCTCCCGTTCGGAGAAGGCGGCCTCTTCGAAGGCCGGCTGCAACAACTCCATGACCTCCGAGCAGTCGCATTTCCCGCATGCGGGCGGAAGCGGAATCGGGAACTCCTCCCGGACCCGTAGCCCGAACGTCCGTTCCACGGCGTCGGGGAAGTCGACGATGTCCTCCAGCCTGGCGTTCACGGCAACTTCATCGAGCGGGGCGCGTGGGACGTACAGGCTCCAGTGCACGCTCTTGGTGCGGCTGAGCAGCCGCGCGTTTCCCAGGGAGGAACATGCCCACTGCTCGTAGCGAACCTCGGAAGAGAGGCGCAAGCTGGCGCCGGTTGCGAGCACCGTGGTGCCGCCGACCCAGTAGATGCGCCGCGAGCATCGATTCTGGAAGGTCCCCCTGCCCTGGAGATAGCGGTCCAGGTCCGCCTCGAAGTCGTCGAAGCTCGCCGTGACGACCATGTCGGTCCGGCCCGCGGCGTCGGACGCGCCGGACAGGTCGATGCTCTCCACGGTTCCGACCTGGCGCCCCTGCAGCACGATCGCGGTGTCGTGGATGGCGCCCGCCATCGCGCAGTGCGCTCCCAGCATGAGTGCGCCCGCTACGACCGCCAGCCGTCTCATGAGTCCTCGTCGTGGCGTGCCATGCGCTGGAGCTGCCATTTCACCCACAGGTCGGTCTCGGTGTCGTAGCCGTTGGAGAAGCCGTGAAACTCCACCTTGTGGTACTGGTACTCCTGGTTGAACCAGGTGGTGAGCGCGGTGGCCTTGGCCGCCTCCCGCGCCTCCGGCTCCATCTCGCGCGCCGCGGCCCGCTCGCCCACCATCGCGATGGCATAGGCGGACCCACCGAGCGCCAGCATGCGGCTCGGCTCACCCACCGGCAGGTCGAACACGGCGGCAAGCTCCGGTCGCATCGCCTCCCGCGGCAACCAGCCCACCTCGCCGCCCTTGGCGCGCAGCTTTTCGTCGGCGTTCGCTTCGCTGCGGGCCAGCTCCAGGAAGTCGGCTCCCGCTTCGAGCTGCGCAATGATGCCGGTCCCCGCCTCCGGGGAGGCAAAGACGATCAGGTAGAGACGCACCTGCTCCGCGACGGTCGGCAACCGCTCACCGAGATACTCCGTCAAACGCTGCGTCAGCAGGTTGCGGCGCATCAGCTCGCGGAACTCGGCGTCACTGAGCTCGGTGTCGTTGAGCGCCTGGCGGTACCACTCCTTCACCTCTTCGTCGGTGATCGAATCGCCGCCGGCGCGCGCGCTGGCGCGCAGGTAGTCGTCGACATCCTGGTCCGTCACCTCGATGCTGTAGGGCGGTTTCACCGCCGTCTGCGCGATGATCAGCTCGCGGGTCAGGAGTTGCAGCACCTCCAGCGGCTCGCGGTTGAACATGCGCACCCGCTTCAGGAAGTAGCCCATCTCGACCGCCAGATCGTCGACGATCAGGACCTTGGTCTGCAACGGCTTCACTCGGTCCCGGTAGATGGCGACGCCGGCCACCCCGCCCACGATCACGGCCACCACCAGCACCAGGATCACGACCTGCATCAGGCCCAGTTGCGGCGTCGCCCGCGTCGTCGATGCGCCCTTCGAAGCGCCCTGCCTCCGGCTCCTCGCCGGGCCTGTCCCCTTGCCCTTCACGATTGTGCGGTGCGCGGTGTGGTCAGGATGCCTCGACGAGATGGCAGGCGGTCCAGTGGTTGGGACCGGTCGACTTCAACTCGGGCACCTCGGCCTTGCACCTCTCCTCCGCGTGCGGGCAGCGGGTGTGAAACGGGCAGCCGCTCGGCGGATTCATCGGGCTCGGCACGTCGCCCTTCAGGATGATCCGTTCCCGGGTGCGGTCGACTACCGGGTCGGGGATCGGCACCGCGGACAGCAGCGAGATGGTGTAGGGGTGCTGCGGCTCGTCATACAGCCGGTCGCTGCTGGTGATCTCCATGATCTTGCCGAGATACATCACCGCCACCCGGTCGCTGATATTGCGCACCACCGCCAGGTCGTGGGCAATGAACAGGTAGGTGAGGTTGAACTCCTCGCGCAGCCGCATCAGCAGCGTGATGATCTGCGCCTGGATCGACACGTCGAGCGCCGAAACCGGCTCGTCGCACACGATGAACGCCGGGCGCACCGCCAGTGCGCGCGCGATTCCGAGGCGTTGGCGCTGGCCACCGCTGAACTCGTGCGGGTAGCGGCCGGCGACGGTGGGCTGCAGCTCCACCATGCTCAGCAGCTCCGCAACCTGCCGCCGGTACTGCCTGCCGCGGGCCATGTCATGCACCCGCAACGGCTCGCCGACGATATCGCCGGCGGTCATGCGCGGGTCGAGGGAGGCGAAGGGATCCTGGAAGATGAGCTGCATGTGACGCCGCATGCGACGCAACGCCTCGCCCTTCATCTGCACCAGGTCCTGGCCCTGGAAGACCACCTCGCCGGCGGTGATATCCTGCAACTGCAGGATGCAGCGCCCGGTGGTGGTCTTGCCACAACCGCTCTCACCCACCAGTCCCAGGGTCTCGCCCGGTTCGATGGAAAAGCTGACCCCGTCCACCGCCTTGACGTCGCCCACCTTGCGGCGCAGCACCCCGGCCGTGACCGGGTAGTACTTGATCAGGTCACGTACTTCCAGGAGGTGCTCGGTGCCGTTGTTGCCGTTACTCATACCGTCACCTTCTCCAGCTTGCTCGGATCGTAGAAGCAGCTTCGCATGTGGCCTTCGCTGACCGCCTCGAGCTGCGGTTCCTCCTCGTGGCACTGATCCATCGCGAAGGAACAGCGCGGCGAGAAGGAGCACCCCGACGGCAGATGGGCCAGGTTGGGGGGCAACCCCTCGATGACGCGCGGAGCCACCCGGCGGGGGCTGTCGAGGCGCGGCACCGAGGCCATCAGGCCGATGGTGTAGGGATGCTTGGGTTCGGCAAAAATGATGTCGGTGGTCCCCGACTCCACCAGCTTGCCGGCGTACATCACGTTTACGCGGTCGACGTAGCGCGCCACCAGCCCCAGGTTGTGGGTGATGATGATGCCGGCCATGTCGAGCTGCTCGCGCAGATCGGCGATGATCTCCAGCAGCTGCGCCTGCACGGTCACGTCCAGTGAGGTGGTAGGCTCGTCGGCAATCAGCAACTCGGGGCTGCAACTCAGCGCCATGGCGATCATCACCCGCTGCTGCATGCCGCCGCTGAACTGAAACGGGTAGTCCTTGATGCGCCGCTCCGGGTCGGGGATGCCCACCAAGTCGAGCAGCTTGACGCTCTCCGCCAGCGCCGTGGACTTGTCGGCGTTGCGGTGCAACTCGATCGACTCGGAGATCTGCCGGCCCACGGTCAGCACCGGGTTGAGGGAGGTGGTGGGCTCCTGGAACACCATGGCGATGCGGTTGCCGCGGATGTCACGCATCCGCGCCTCGTCCACCTTCAGCAGGTCCTCGCCCTGGAACAGGATCTCACCGCCCACGATCAGGCCCGGCGGATGGGGGATCAGGCGCAGCACCGACATGGCGCTCACGCTCTTGCCGCAGCCGCTCTCCCCTACCAGGCCGACGAATTCCCCTTTTCTGACCCGGTAGGAAAGCCCATCGACTGCCTTGACGACGCCCTCGTCGGTGTAGAAGTAGGTCTGCAACCCGTTGACTTCCAGCACCGTCTCGCGTTCGGCATGAGTATCTGGGGCTTGCGATGCACTCAAAGCTATACCTCTTCGCCACTCTTGCGGCGCACCTGCCTATCACACCAGAGTCTGGGCGAGAAGTCAACCGTGCGCTGCCGGTTGCCGGTTTGCCGGTTTGCGCGCGCGTGGTGCTGCTCGATCGGCTGTCCTACTCGATCGGCTTCTGGTCGGGCGGCGGGTAGGGCGGATCGGTCACCAGCCGTTCCAGCACGCGGAACCAGGTGAAGTCCACGGTGTAGACGTCGGTGTCGGTGATCTCCTTGATGTAGTAGCTGCGTCCGTCGGGGGTGGCGTCGCCCACGATCACCTCCACCAACTGGCCGTCGATGAGGGTGAGGCCGAGCCTCATCTGCGGCTCGGTGAGGCCGAACAGCTCCATCTGCTCGGGGGTCGCCTCTTCGGCGATGCGGCGGTTGGCGCCCGGCCCGCTCACCAGCAGTGCCACCCCGCCGCCCCAGCGTTCGCGGTTCACCGGCTGCCCCTCTTCGTCGTCGAAGTACCACTGCCGGTCCTCGCCGCGTTTCCACCGCTCCTGCATGCCGGCGCGCGGCAGCTTGATCTCCAGGTGGACCAGGTCCATCATGTCGAAGCCCCAGACGAAGGGGCGCGGCGCGGGGCGCGGCTGCGGTTGCGGGCGGGTGGCGTAGTAGAGGCCGACCGCGAGTCCGGCCGCGACCACCAGCAGCAGCAGCAGCGAGCGCAGTTTCAACAGCCGCCGCATGGGCTTAGCGGCGCCGCCACCATACCATTGCGCCGGCGATCAGCACCAGGAGCGGCAGCAGTCCGGCGCTGGACAGGTTGAAGAAGCGCGCCTCCTCCGGGCTCAGCACCAGCCGCCGCACCGGCAGCACCTTGCGGTCCACCGAGATGATCTCCTCGCCGTACGCGAGCTGGTTCACCAGGGTCAGGAACAGGTCGCTGTTGGCGCCGTTGCGGAAGTGCTGGTTGGCCGCGAAGTCGGAGTCGCCCAGCACGGCGAGGCGGGTGGTCAGATTCGGGTCTTCCTCGCCCGGCGGCTGGCGCAACAGCAGCGCGCCCATCGCCAGCGGTCCCTGCAGATCCTCCTCGGGATCGAACTGCGGCTCGGCGTCGGTGAACGGCCGCATTTCCTGCCACCCCTCCGGCGTGGTCCACGCCAGGGGCACGATCTGGACCTCGTCCGGCGGGTCGGGCAGCGGCAGCACCGCGGTGACGCCGGGGAAGTAGAGGTCGGTGAGCTGCAGGTTGTTGCGGTTGCGCGCCACCAGCGGGTTGTCGACGTTGGGCACCACGTGCGAGGCGGGATCGACCAGGGTGCCGTCGCGGATGTCCAGCCACCACTTGCGCAGCAGCTCGCGCAGCTCCTCCTGCGGATCGGGATTCAACAGCAGCAGCATGCGACCGCCCTGCTGCAGGTACTGGTCCAGGATCTCCAGCTCGTTGGCGGAGATCGGCTGCCGTGGCCCGGCCACCACCAACGCGGCGGCGTTTTCGGGCACCGCGCCGAAGCGCAGCAGGTCGAGCTGCGCCACCTGGAACAGGTTGTCGCGCAGGCCGCTGCGCGCGCTGTCGTAGTCGCCGGAGATAGTGCTCTCGCCGTGGCCGGTGAGGAAGTAGACGATGCGCTGCCTGGTGCCGGTCACCTCCAGGATCGCGCTGGTGAAGGCGTGCTCTGCCTCGAAGCCGATCTGCGGCCCGAACACCTGGCGCTGGCCGGCGCTGCCCACGAACACCATGGTACCGAGGCTGGCGGCGGCCGGACCGATGCGGTACTGCCGCGCCAGGTCGGGGCGCAGCTCCGGGTCCTCGTTGCGCACCGTCAACAGGTCGGTATAGTTCCGATACTCCGCCAGCAGGCTGTGGCCGTACTCGCTCGTCGCGAGCAGGCGCGGGTCGGTGGGGTTGAAGAACGACACCACCTCGACCGGCTCCTCCAGCTCCTCCAGCACTTCCTTGGTCTGGGTGGTCAGGGTGAACTGCGAAATGCCGGTGAAGTCGAAGCGGTGGTGGACGCGCACGCTGATCGCGTTGGCCATCAGCACGATGCCCAGGACCAGCGCCATGCCGGCGCCGGCGCCGAGGCCGAACAGGCCGCGGCGGCTGGCGAGCGCGCCGCTCACGCGGCGGAAGTCGAGGACCACCGCGGCGGCGACCAGCGCCGCGCCGAGGCCCACGATGATGTAGGTGATGACCCGGATCGACGGCATCACGAAGCCGAGGATCCACGCCACGAGCAGCGTGGCCAGGCCGACGACGGCGAGCACCGAGGTGGACATCAGCGCCACCTCCCCACTTCGATGGAACGCACCGAGAGGTAGAGGAACAGCAGGGCGACGGTGACGTAGTAGACCACGCCGCGCGTGTCCACGACGCCGCGCGCGAAGTCGGTGAAGTAGGTGGACAGCGAGAACAGCGACAGGACGTCGCCCAATGCCCCCGGAGCCAGGCCGCCCAGAACGCCGAGGAACCACAGCCCGAACAGGATGCCGCCGGCGACCACCGCGGAGACGATCTGGTTGGCGGTGATCGACGAGGCGAAGACCCCCACCGCCGCGCACGCGCCGCCCAGCAGGAACAGCCCCAGGTAACTGGTCGCCATCGGCCCGATGTCAGGGTCGCCGAACGCCAGCAGCATGATCGGGTAGTACAGGGTCAGCACCAGCATGGCGCTGAGCATCGCCAGCGCCCCCAGGAACTTGCCCGCCACGATCTCCACGTCGCGCACCGGGACGGTGAGCAGCAGCTCCCAGGTGCCGACCTTCTTTTCTTCCGACACCAGCCGCATGGTGAGCACGGCGGCGAACAGCAGCACCAGGAAGCGGGCGGCGTTCAGGAAACCGCGAATGCTGGTGTCCGCGTAGCCGATGCCGGCCAGATAGGTGATGAAGAAGGTACCGGTCAGCGCCAGGAACACCGCCGTGACGACGTACGCCATCGGCGAGCCCAGGTAGGTGCCGAGCTCCTTGCGCGCTATGGTGGCGACGTTCTTCATTCTTCGGCTCCGTCGGTGCTGGCGGCATCGGTTTCGTCGTCGTCGGTGGCGGCGCCGTTGGCCTCATCCGTCTGGTCGTCCTCGGTGGTGAGCTGCAGAAAGATCTCCTCCAGGCTCATGGTCACCGTCTCCATGCCGGTCAGGGTCCAGCCGCGCGCCACGATGGCGGCGGTGATCTCGCCGTGCGGCTGCGCGCCGGCGGCGAACTCCACCAGGTGATCCGGCTCCCGGAAGGCGACGCCGGCGACGCCCGCAACCGCCTCCAGCGCCGCGGACACCTCGTCGGCGGGGCCGTCCACCCGCAGCCGCAGCCGTTCCGCCCCGCTCACCATGGAGGAGAGCCGGTCGATGCTGTCCTCGGCCACGATCCTGCCCTGGTGGATGATGATCACCCGCTCGCACACCATGCTCACCTCGGGCAGGATGTGGCTGGAGAGCAGAATGGTGCGGTTCTCGCCCAGCTCCTTGATCAACTGGCGCGTCTGCGCCACCTGGATCGGATCGATGCCGATGGTCGGCTCATCCAGAATCAGCACCTCCGGATCGTGGATGATCGATTGCGCCAGCCCGACCCGCTGGCGGAAGCCCTTGGACAGCTTGGATGTCTGGACGTTGTAGTACTCCTCCAGCGCGCATTGCTCCACCACGTCGTCGATGCGGCCGCGCACGGCGCGCCGCTCCACCCCGCGCAGCCGGGCCACGTACTCCAGGTAGCCGCGGGTGGTCATCTCCGTGTACAGGGGCACCACCTCCGGGAGATAGCCGATGTGGCGCCTTCCCTCCAGCGACTCGGTGGCCATGTTGTGCTCGCCGACCCACGCGTCGCCGCGGGTCGGCATCAGAAACCCGGTGATGATGCGCATGGTGGTCGACTTGCCGGCGCCGTTGGGCCCCAGGAAACCCACGATCTCGCCCTGTTCGACGGAAAAGCTCAGGTCGTCCACGGCCAGACGCTCGCCATAGTACTTGGTGAGATGCTCGATACGTATCATGGATGATCAAAACCGCGTTGGCGGTATCCGAGACGTTACGGGTCTGTAGGCGTATTGTCAACGTCGACGGCCCGCCCGTGGGCAGGAATCAGGGCGGTACCGCTCAGCGCGTTCCGTCGAGTCTGCGGAGCACACCTGCGAAGGCCCTGAACGAGGCCGGATTCTTGACATCCTCCCACGCCCGTGGCATCGTACTTACGGAGAATACAATGCCCGATCCGAGTACCAAAGCAAGCGACGACATTGAGCGACTGTTCGACGAAGATCCTGCAAGAGTCATAGAACAAGATCTCAGTCACCCACCAACCGAAGCCGTGGTCACCGCGTCGGATTGGACTACGGAGACCATTCTCAGTCAGATCGAGAAAGGAAACATCGACTTGAATCCGCGATTTCAACGGCGAGAGGCGTGGAACGATAAACGTAAGAGCGAATTCATAGAGTCGTTGTTCCTTGGACTTCCTGTGCCACAGTTGGTGCTTGCAGAAAAACCGAATCATCGTGGTACATACATCGTTGTCGACGGCAAGCAAAGGCTGCTCGCAATACGACGCTTCGGCGCGAACGACAAAGACGGAGGATTCTCTCCGCTACGTCGCAGTGGACTTGAAGTGCGATCCGATCTGAACGGAAAGAGCCTAAGAACCATGCGGCTGGAATCTGCTCTTACCGAGCACGTTTCCTGGTATGAGAATCAGACCATTCGTACGGTTATCGTACGTAACTGGAAACAGGAAGAGTTTCTCTACCGGGTGTTCTTGCGCCTCAATATGGGGACCTTGCCACTCTCCAGTCAGGAACTGAGACAGGCGCTGCATCCAGGTCCTTTTGTCGATTTTGCGGACGAACAGAGCTCTGCCAGTGAGGCAATTCAGAAAGCTCTCCACCTGGAAAAGCCAGATTTCCGGATGCGAGACATCGAAATTCTGGTAAGATTCTTTGGGTTTCACGAACGACTCTGGAATATCACGGAAACCTGAAGAAGTTCCTGGATGACACGTGCGACACGCTAAACAAAGATTGGGATCGGCGAAGGGATGAGATCAAAGCAGCCGCTGAGCAGTGTGATCTTGCTATAGGGACAACCATTGAGATCTTTGGCAGTGACGCATTCCGCAGATGGGACAAGAGCCGGTATGTAGGTCCGTTCAACCGTGCAGTCTATGACGTCATGGTATACTTTTTTTGCCGTGACGATGTAAGATCGGAAGTAGTACGGAGAGGTGACCAGATTGTTCGATCTTTCAAAGATTAATGCGATTCCAATGTCGCCTTTAGAGATGCGATACAGACGACTACGAAGAGTATTAGAGCGACTCTAACTCGTTTTCAGGAATGGCGCTCAGAGCTTCAAAGGATCACAGGATTGGACATACCTGACCCCTCGTTGGATCGAGCTGCTTAGTCGTCGATACCGTGCCGAATTCTACTCAGTTCAGGGCTACGACGAAGAGTGTCAACGCACTACGCCGTGAGTTATTGCCGCGACGCTTCGACCCGACAGGAGATTAACAGAGGTACGCAGTGAGGAACAACCACGTCAGAGAGAAGCTCCGGCAGGGCCGGCCGGTCATCGGCTCCTTCCTGGGGCTGGGCAGCCCGATGATCGCGGAGCAGATGGCGCACTGCGGATTCGACTTCATCGTGATCGAGACCGAGCACAACGCCATCGACATGGCCCAGGTGCAGCAGATGCTGATGGCGATGAACGGCACCGACGCCATCCCGCTGGTACGCCTGCCGAGCTCCGACCAGGTGTTCATCCAGCGCTCCCTGGACCTCGGCGCCATGGGCATCGTGGTGCCGCTGCTGCGCAGCGCCGAGCAGGCGCAGGCGGTGGTGCGGGCGACGCGCTATCCGCCGGACGGCGTGCGCGGGTTCGGGCCGCTGCGCGCCTCGCACTACACCCTCGACTACCCCGACTACCTGACGCGCGCCAACGACCACATCCTGGTGTCGTTCCTGCTGGAAACCCGCGAGGCGATGGACAACCTGGAGGAGATCACGGCGGTGCCAGGCGTGGACGCCCTCTACCTGGGGCTGTGGGACCTCTACCTGAACCACGGCGCCAACCCGCTGGAGATGCCGGACCCGGCGATGGAGCGGCTGATCGAGCGCGCCATCGAGGTGTGCGGCGACAGCGGCGTGGCTCTCGGCATCGGCTCCACCACCCCGCAGGAGGTGCTGCACTGGCGCGACCGCGGGCTCACCTTTCTCGGTTACGGCCCCGACTACTCGCTGCTCGGCAGCGCCGCCCAGGCGGGCATCACGGCCTTCCGCGAGAGCGGCTCCTGAGCCGGTTCCGGCGCCGTCTCCGCCGTCGCTCGCGTTGACACCCGGGAAGGGGCCGCCTTACGATCAGCTTGCTCAGCCAATCCTCAGGAGGTCTTGAGAAATGATGCACAGGATCGCGGTTTCCGCGTTGGTCATGTTCTGCGTCGGCGCCGTGGCGGCGCTGGCCAGCGGACAGGAGGGATCGGACGCCTCCGCCACGACGCAGCAGGCGGCGGCCGGCGGCCGCTACCAGGAGTCGCCCATGCTGGCGGCGCTGGTGGCATCGGGAGATCTGCCGCCGGTGGAAGAGAGACTTCCCGTGGAACCCTTCGTGGTCGGCCAGGGAGTGCTGATCGAGGACAAGTACCTCGACTTCGAGGTCGGCCAGTTCGGAGGCACGCTGCGCCTGGTGCACGACCGCGTCGGCTGGAATCCCGACGTCTTCATCATGGGCAACGAGCCGCTGGTGTCGGCTCCGACCGGCGACATCAGCGTCAAGGGAATCCGCGGCAACATCCTGCACAGCTACGAGGTCAGCGACGACAACCGGGTCTTCACCTTCCGCCTGCGCGAGGGGCTCAGGTGGTCGGACGGGGCGCCGATCACCATGGACGACGTGCTGTTCGCCTACGAGGACGTCCTCATGAACGAGAACATCACCGCCTCCGTGCCCAACTGGCTGCGCGCCGGCAACAGCGGCGACGGCGCGCCGATGGTGCTCGAGATGGTCGACCCGTGGACCTTCCGGATCACCTTCGAGGAGCCCTATGGCGGCTTCCTGGCGCAGCTCGCGATCGTGATCTGGCAGGGCTACCAGTACATTCTGAAGCCGAAGCACTACCTGGAGCAGTTTCACGCCGACTACACGCCGCTGCAGGATCTGGAGCCGATGATCAAGGAGGCCGGCTTCGAGGCCGGTGCCTGGTGGAACCTGTTCCGCTCGAAGGACGTGAGCAGGTGGGAGCTGGTGCGGCCGAAGGGCTTCGGCTTTCCCGCCATTGCGCCGTGGATCATGACCGACAACTCACCGGAGCTGGTGCTGTACGAGCGCAACCCCTACTACTTCAAGGTGGATGAGGCCGGCAACCAGCTTCCCTACATCGACAAGCTTCGCGACTCCAAGACCGAGGACACCGAGATGTCCAACTTCAAGGTGATCGCCGGCGAGGTCGACTACTTCCGGGAGGGCGGCTCGCTGGTCAACCTTCCGCTGTACAAGGAGAACGAGCAGCGCAGCGGGTTCCGCACCAAGATGTACAAGTGGGTGAGCACCAACGTGGTGCTGCCCAACCACACCTTCGCCGACCCGGTGTGGCGCGAGCTGATCGCCGACATCCGCTTCCGGCGCGCCCTGAACATGGCGATCAACCGCGAGGAGCTCAAGGAAGCGGTGAGCTACGGTTTCGCGGAGCTGCCGGAGGTGTCGCCGAGCGAATACGATCCCGACCAGGCCAACGCGCTGCTCGACGAGATGGGGCTGACGCGCGATGCCGAGGGTTGGCGCCAGCGCCCGGACGGCAAGCGGCTGGTCATCAGCATCGAGAACTCGTCGCGGCATCCCGACTTCGTGCCTACCATCGAGCTGGTGGTGGAGTACTGGAGAGCGCTGGGGATCGAGACGACGGCGCAGACCATAGCCACCAACCTGCAGCGCCAGCGCGGCGGGGCCAACGAGTTGATGATGACGATCGAGGCGCTGCACACCAACATCTGGAAGACCGCCAACGGGTTCCACCACGACTACCTGCCGCGGGCAGCCACCTGGGCGCCGCTGTGGCACACCTGGTACAACTCCGGCGGCACCGCCGGCGAGGAGCCCCCGGCCGACGTCAAGCGCCTGTTCGAGCTGTCCGAGAAGCTGGCCACGGCGATTCCGGAGTCGCCGGAAGCGCTGGCGGCACTCGACGAGATCTACCAGCGGCTCCACGACAACGTCTACTTCTTCGTCGCCCTGGAGAAGATCCTCAAGACGCAGCTGGTGTCGGCGCGGCTCGGCAACGTTCCCACCGATGGCCACTCGGTGGGCGTGAACTACAGCGTGGAGCAGATGTTCTTCAGGAGCGAAGGATAGACGCCGCGGGTCACTCGACCGTGCCTGTTTCGGGTCGGCCAGGTGCCGGTTTCCGGTACCTGGCCGGCGCCATGGGCGGCGCTGGCGTTACCGGGGAGTACCGGTGAGCGGCAGGCCGCCGAACATCCTCTTTCTGCAGACCGACAACCAGCGCTGGGATGCGCTCGGCTGTTCCGGGAACGCCGTCATTCAGACTCCCCACGTGGACCGGCTGGCGGCGCGGGGAACCTATTTCCCGAACGCCTTCGCGACCACGCCGATCTGCGCCGCCAGCCGCGCCAGCATCCTCACCGGGCTGTACCGGCGGCGTCACGGGTTCACCTTCGACGAGCCGCCGCTGCGCACCGAGTTCACCGACATCAGCTACCCCAGGCTGCTGCGCGATGCCGGCTACCACACCGGGATGATCGGCAAGCTCGGCATCGACACCGAGGGACAACTGGCGGTGGCGGGGGACATCTCGACCCTGGCACGGATGTTCGACGTGTTCCACCACTACCACCAGAACTCCACCAGGGAGGGCTACTGGATCTCGCAGAAGGACGGCTCGCACAAGCATCTCACGGAGATCATCGGCGACCGCGTGGTGGAGTTCCTCCGCGGCTGTCCCGGCGACCGGCCGTTCTGCCTGTCGGTGAGTTTCAATGCGCCGCACGCGCGCGACGGCGACCCGCAGCACTACTATCCGCCGGATGCGGAGAGCCGCCTCTACGAAGACCAGGTGATCCCGCGGCCCGCCACTTCCGATCCCGCTTTTTTCAAGGCACTGCCGCGGTTCCTGCGGGAGAACGAGAGCCGCAAGCGCTGGCACACCCGCTGGGACACGGAGCACAACTTCCAGCGTACCGTGAAGGGCTACTGGCGCATGATCAGCGGCGTCGACCGCATGGTGGGACGCTTCGTCGACGAGCTGCAGCGGCTGGGAGTCGCCGACAACACGATCATCATATACACCTCCGATCACGGCTTCCTGATCGGCGAGCGCGGCCACTCCGACTGCTGGCTGCTGTACGACAACTCCATGCGCGTGCCGCTGGTGATGTACGATCCCCGCGCCGATGCGGCGCAACGGGGAGTCCGGCTGGAGCAGATGGCGCTGAACATCGATCTGGGGCCGACGATGCTGGAGCTGGCCGGGCTGCCGGTGCCGGAGATGGTGCAGGGGCGAAGCCTGCTGCCGCTGCTGCGCGGCGATCCGGTCGCGTGGCGCGACGACTTCTTCTGCGAGCACCTGTTCACCAGGCCCACGGTGATCATTCCGCGCTGCGAAGGGGTCCGTTCGCGGGACTGGAAGTACATCAGGTACCTCGACCAGGACCCGCTCTACGAAGAGCTCTACCACCTGGAGTCGGATCCCGACGAAGCCCGCAACCTGTGCTCCGACCGCGCCTCCTCGGATGACCTGGAGCGGCTGCGGGCACGCTGCGACGAGCTTCTCGGAATAGCGCAAGGTGCGACGGCGTGACCTGATCCGCGGCCGTGCCGGCGCCGCCGCGGACCCGTGCGGCTGTCCGCGTGGCTTACGGGTCGAGCCCCTGCCGAGGCCGCCATGCTGAACTACATCGGCAAGCGCGTGCTGCAGTTGATCCCGCTGCTGCTGGCCCTGTCGATGATCATCTTCATCGTGATCGAGCTGCCGCCCGGCGACTACCTCACCATGTACGTGATGCAGTTGGAGCACAGCGGGACCGACGTGGCGGAAGAGACCATCGTCAGCCTCACCGCCGTGTACGGACTCGACAAGCCGTTCGTGCAGCGCTACCTGCGGTGGATCTGGAACATCGTCACCCGCGGCGACCTGGGGCGCTCGTTCCAGTACGACAAGCCGGTCACCGAGGTGATAGGCGAGCGCATCATGCTGACCATGGTGCTGTCGTTGCTCAGTATGCTGTTCACCTACGCGGTGGCGATACCGATCGGCATCTACTCCGCCACCCACCAGTACTCGTTCGCGGACTACCTGCTCACCTTCGCCGGCTTCATCGGCCTGGCGGTGCCCGGGTTCCTGCTGGCGCTGGTGATCCTGTACATCGCCCACACCGAGTTCGGAGTCAGCGTCACCGGCCTGTTTGCGCCGGAGTACGTGGGCGCGCCGTGGAGCCTGGCCAAGGTGGGCAGCATGCTGCAGCGGATCTGGATACCGATCATCCTCGTGGGGATGGCCGGGACCGCATCCCTGATCCGGGTCATGCGCGGGGTGCTGCTCGACGAGTTGCGCAAGCAGTACGTGATCACCGCCCGCGCCAAGGGCATCGCCGAGGTCAAGCTGCTGTTCAAGTATCCGGTGCGGGTGGCGATCAATCCCATCGTCAGCACGGTCGGCTGGCTGTTGCCGCGCATCATCTCCATCACGCCGCTGGTGGCGATCGTGCTCAACCTGCCCACCACCGGGCCGATGCTGCTGGGTGCGCTGCTGCACCAGGACATGTACCTGGCCGGCAGCTTCGTGCTGATCCTGAGCGTGCTCACGGTGATCGGCACGCTGCTGTCGGACGTGCTGCTGGCGGTGCTGGACCCGCGCATCCGCTACGAGGGAGTGGGGGCGTGAGCGCAGACGACCAGGCCGCCTACGTCGCCTCCCAGTGGCAGCTCATCTGGTGGAAGTTCCGCAAGCACCGGCTGGCGATGCTGTCGGTGACGGTGCTGGGGCTGCTCTACCTGGTCGCGGTACTCTGTGAGTTCCTGAGTCCCTACGCGCCGCTGACCCGGTTCCCGGAGTTTCTCGACGCGCCGCCGCAGCGGATCCGCGTGTTCGAGGCGGGAACGGGGCTGCGCGCTCCGTTCGTGTACGGCATCGTCAAGAGCAGGGATCCGGAGACCTTTCGCCGCATCTACCCGATCGACCGGGAACAGGTGCATCCGGTGCGCCTGCTGGTGCGCGGCGAGCCGTACCGGTTCTGGGGGCTGATCGAGACCGACCTGCACCTGTTCGGAGTGGAGGGCTCCAGCATCTTCCTGCTGGGCACCGACCGGCTGGGGCGAGACCTGTTCACGCGCATCCTCCACGGGGCGCGGATCTCCCTGTCCGTCGGCCTGGTGGGGGTCTTCCTCACCTTCGTGTTCGGGATCGTGCTGGGCGGGTTGTCCGGCTACCTGGGCGGGGTGGTGGACACCGTCATCCAGCGCGTGATCGACCTGCTGCTGTCGATACCTACGATCCCGTTGTGGATGGCGCTGGCGGCCGCGCTGCCGCGCGAGTGGCCGGCGATCAGGATCTACTTCGGCATCGTGCTGATCTTCTCCGTGATCGGCTGGACCGAGCTGGCGCGCGTGGTGCGCGGCCGGCTGCTGTCGGTACGGGAGGAGGACTTCGTGGTGGCGGCGCGGGTGACCGGCTCCAGCCACCTGAGCATCATCTTCCGCCACCTGATCCCCTCCTGCTCCAGCTACATCATCGTGTCACTCACCCTGGCGATACCGACCATGATCCTGGGCGAGACGGCGCTCAGCTTCCTGGGGCTGGGGCTGCAGCCGCCGGTGGTGAGCTGGGGCACGCTGCTCAAGGACGCCCAGAGCATGCAGGCGATCGCGCACCGGCCGTGGATGCTGTCGCCGTGCCTGTTCGTGGTGGTGGCGGTGCTGATGTTCAACTTCATGGGCGACGGCCTGCGCGACTCCGCCGACCCGTTGAAGTGAATCGCGGTCTCGCTCACGGTGTTTCTGGTGAGCCGATGCGCACCGCTACGCCACCGCGTCGCAGAACACCATTTCCCAACCGTGAAACACCACCGCCAGGCCAGTGTACCGCACCGCCGGGAATTGCCGCGCCAAGCGCTCGTCGGCCAGGTAGCGCTGCAACTGCGCGGTCGCCTCGCCGGCGGCCGCTGCGACGCGCCCCGTCTCCACCGACTCGTTGCGGCTCAGGCACTTGAGCTCGATCAGATACCCGCGTCGCAGGTGCGGATAGCGGGCAACGAGCGGCTCCAGCGAGATATCCGCATGGCCCTTGCCAAGCTCGGCCTCCGAGCGGAACACGAAGTAGTCGGTCACGCTCAGATAGGCAGCCAGGAACCCCTGGACAACCTTTTCTCCGCGATGTAGTCCCGGATCCCCGTCTGCGCGGCAATGGCCTCGCCCAGGAACGCGAACACCGGTTGCCAGTCGCCCTCGTTGGCCATCCGCATCAGCAACTGCTCGAACCCGAACAGGTTGATCGTGAACACGCCCACGTCCTTGTAGCCGTCGCGCAGGTAGCCGTACATGAGCCGCTTCACGGTCTGGTTGGGGATCGCCAGCCGCGGCACGCCGTGCGCCGCCTCGCGGATGCTCAGCAGCCCGAAGTAGTGCAGCAGCGACAGGAAGTTCTCGGACTCGGCGAGCTCGTGCAGCGGAAAGCCCGATTGGACGCGGGCGTCCGCCTGCTCCTCGCCGATGACGTCCCGCAGCAGGTCGAAGTTGCCGTTGAGCTGGCGGCCCACCACCAGCAGATGGCGCAGCTTGCCGTAGTCGATGCGCACGTTGGTGTCGATCAGGTAGGTCGGGACCGGTCGGTTCGGGATCGAGTGCTTCAGGTAGTAGAGCACCATGTCGGTGTGGTACAGGTCGGTCTCGACTTGCTCCGCGAATCGGTAGCCGTTGTACCACTCGCCCATGAGGCCCATGGCGGTTGCGACCTCCTGATCGAACACGCCGTGGTCGCGGTACGTTTCGATCAGGTGCCGCACCTCAGCCTCGGTGAAGCCGACCATCTCGTTGAAGTCCGGTTCCAGGCTGATGTTGCGCCGATGTTGAAGCCGCTGGTCACGTCGTCCATGGTGACCGGCGATACGCCGGTGATGAACAGGCGATCGATGCCACCGCCGCTGCGCTCCGTGCCTCCCTTGAGGGTCGCGAAGAAGTTGCGGAAGAAGCCGCCGCCGTGGGTGAATGCGTGGTACGCCTCGGCGCCGTGGTGGGCCAGCACGGTGTTGGCGAAGTTGTCGTACTCGTCGATCAGCACGTACAGCAGGATGCCGTGGCGTTTGGTATGCAGAAACAGCTCGGTGAGCTTGGCGGATGCGGACGGAGGGGCGAGGATGCGCTGCACGGCCGCGGCCGGGAACAGATCCGGATATCGCTCCAGCGTGTCCCGGATTTCCGCGAGGCAGTAGGTGTCGAACTCCCGCTCCAGGGTTTCGAGCTTGTCGTCGACCATCGAGAAGTTGAAGCGCAGCGTGACGTAGCTGCTGCGTTCGTCGGTCGGGCTCCGCCCGATGTCGGTGCCGCCGAATGTGGCGTCGAAGTCGTCGGCCCAGAAGCGGTCGTAGTAGTTCTCCAGCAGCGACACCCACAGCGTCTTGCCGAACCGCCGTGGGCGGATCAGGAAGGCGTAGTGCTCCTGTTCCAGCCGGCGCACGAAGCGGGTCTTGTCGACGTACAGCCAGCGGCGCTGGCGGATGCGCCGGAAGTCACCCTGGCCGTACGGAATGTGCGGGTAAGCGGGAGTCTCGTCCACTGCCGAACCGTACCGGCGTCAATCTATCGCTTTCGCCCCCGTCCCCTCAACGCCAAGGCTATACGCGAAGTTCCCACCCGTGTCCGCCTTCGCACGGCGTCTCAGCCTGTCCCACTTGGTGCCACCCGTCTGGTCGCGCCACCGCCTCGTCCGGCGCACGCCCCGCCGGCGTTGTCTCCCCCGGCACGGCTGCTACACCGTGATGAAACTGCACCCGATCCCGATCGAGCCGTGTCCGGCGCTGCGCGATGCCATGGGGCCCGACGGCGACCTGATCTACGCCATCCAGTATCGGGAGTTCGTCAGCCGCGGCGCGGGTCCAGGACGGTAACGATTCGTGCCGCAGTGAGATGGTCGGCGTCGTTGCGGACCTGCGCAGCCGGCAAGGGATGAACCAGCCGAAGCATGACCCGGAGGACGCGGAGGCCGCCCGCCACCCGGCCGGCTGAAGCACGCCCGCGCACGCTATTCGAAGATCGTTGCAAGTCGGGCAAGCACTTCGTCGATGATCTTCTCGGGCACGGTGTCGACGTGCCTCCCATTGCGGGCGCCGACGTCGAGTGCGCGGGGCTGGTCGCAGCGGATCACGCCGGTCGTTCGGGTGCCTGCGTCCTGAAGAGAAACGGCAAAGCCGCGCCTGTGGGCGAAGCCTCCGCCCGTGGTGATGGCCACGACTACCGGCGTTCCGGTCAGCTTGTTGAACGGCGCGGGCGAGACAGTTGCGATGCTGAAATTATCCTGTAGCAGGGGATCTGTGGTCACATAATCGTGGTAGTCACATGAGCCGAGAACAGCGCCAACGAGCGGATCATCGCCGCGCAGCAGGAGCTTGAGGTGCAGCGCCGCACCTGCGTGGCAGAGGTGGAACAGATCCGCCTGGAGACCGACAGCGCCATCGAGCGCGCCCAGAGTGAAGGCGAGCGGGCGGTCCAGGAGATCGCCGTCGAGCTACGCAAGTTGAGGAACGTCTCTGACGTGACCCTGGAGGCGGATACCAAGCGGCGCGCCGCCGAGATCCTGGCGGATGGCGAGAATCAAGCGGTGCAGATCGTCGAATCGACTCACAACGACCTGTTGGATCAGAAGGCGACCATGGTCGCAAACTCTGGTGAGATGGGCAAGATTGCCCTGTTCGTGCAACAGCAACTCCCCACTCTGGTCTCCGCCTATGAACGCTATGCGCGCGAGTTGAAAGTTGACAATGTGGTCATTATGGATGATGACCGGGGCATGAACGGTCTGCTGAACCGTGGCCCGGAAGCGTTTGTCGACTTCCTGCAGACGTTCGAGGAGGGATTCGGTATCAGCGTGAGAGAATAGCTGAATCAACACGGCGAGTCCGGCAAGGAGGTGGGAGCATGACCGGTTTCATAATCGTATTCGTGGCACTCGTTGTTATCACCCTACTGCTCCAACTCATTACCAAGATGAAGATTGTCGGTGCCGACGAGTTAGCAATCGTAGCCGGCCAGGGGAGAGGCTTTTCGTCGCTGCGCGGTGGTCGGGTATTCGTGTTCCCGCTGATTCACCGGTTCTTCCGGATGGACATGCGGCCGCGCACGACCAGCGTGCGGGTGGAGTCGGCCATTGCGGCCGGAATCGTCCCGCTCACGGTTGTTGCCACGGTCAGTTTCGCCGTCGCCTCGACCGGCGAAGGGCTGCGCAATGCCATCCGCCGCATCTTGCATATGACCCGCGATTGGGATGAGCTGACCGGCATCGCTACCGGCATTATCGAGGGCCATCTGCGTGACTCCATCGCCACCATGACGCCGGAAGAGGTAATGACCGACAAGGATCGGCTGGTACAGAACATGATCCGGGTCTGTAAAGTCGACCTCGAAGGCATCGGACTCGAAATCACCGCGATGAACATCGCCGATGTCGATGACCACCGGCTGGAAGGCGTACGAGAACCGGAGCTGTACATCGCCTTGCTGAAACGGATTCAGTCGGCCAACGCCGAGGCACAGTCGCGGGCCGCCCAGGCTCAGGCTGCCCGGCCGCGGGTCAGGGGCCAGCGCTCCTGAGGGAAGCCGCCTGAACGCCGGATGAAGATTCGCGACGTGTCGTTGTCGGTGTTCGAGCTGGACACGGTAACGCCGGTGCTCGCCATGAGTGAGTGGGGGGCAACGGGCCAACGGCGCTGGCGTCCGCAACGCCGCGGCAATGCCAACTGGTGGCGCTCCCGCGGCTCCGGCGCCACCGAGCAGGTGCACGTGATGCACGTGCGCACCGACGCCGGCATCGAGGGTGTCTGCACCGTCGGTGACGTACGCTACCGGGTGATGACCGAGTGAGCTCTGGCGGAACTCCGTGCGCTGGTGCTCGGCGAGCCAGCCAGTTGCCAAGTTGGATGTGAATAGAATATACTTTAACAATGCCGTCCACGACTGTCCACTTTCCGCCGCAACTGCTTGAACGGCGCCCGCCGCCAGGGAGTGAGCCGCAACAGATTCGTGATGCGCGCCTGCCAGGACGCCGTGGCCAAGGATGCCGGAGAGTGGCCGGCGCGCTTCTTTTGCCCCGATCTGGATCCGACGGAGCTGGCCGTGCTGCGCGACGCCGGCGCGGAGCTGGAGCTTAGCATCCGAAGCGCCCGCCGCAGTCGTGGAGCACCGCTGTTGTGATCAGCGTACTGGACACGACCGCGTTCTCCGCCGCCATGCGACATGAACCGGAAATCGTCTCCTTCCTTGGCGGCCTTCCACCGGGAGAGTTCGCGGTCGTTTCCCCGGTCGTTGCGGAGATTGAATTCGGACTGCGCCGGCTGGATGGTACCTCGCACCGCTATCGACTGCTCGCTGCGCAGAAGGAGCGGCTGCTGTCCGCGATCCCCCTGCTGGCATGGATTCCGGCAGCCTCGGCGCAGTTCGGGGCCATCAACGCGCGCCTGGAGGCGGCCGGCATGATGATCGAAGACTTCGACATCGCCGTGGCGGCGATTGCCCGCGCCCACGGCGCGGAAGTGATTACGGCAACGCTAGCACCATGTTCGGTGTCCAGCAGCAGCCGACCCGTTTCGAGGTTCCAGCAACTCGATCGCAGAAGTCAGGTACGACAGCAGTGTGGGGAAGACGTCTTCTCCCTGCACCAGGCCCTGCGGCAACTCTGATGCAGGCGGTCAGAAATGTCTAGACGCCGAAAATGTACAAAGATGTTCCCTATTACGTACGCTATCCTGTCCGACTACGCTCCGGCGGAGCCATATTTTGAACTGCTGACGCACTCCACCGTTGACAGGTCTGGCGGCCTATCCATATCGTCTGTGACCGGTGTACGTACGCTCTCGAAAGCGCTGTTCGCTTCGCCATGAGAACGGGTTCGGTATGACAACAAAAGGCGTAGCCCACGGAATGGTCGACCGGAAGGTCCTGAGAAGAGAACGGTGGCATAGAGCCAAGCGCATGAAACTCCTCTATCTGTTCTTCTTGTTTCCGGCTGTCAGCTACATCGTATTTCGCTATATGCCGATGTACGGCGTTATCATCGCCTTCAAGGACTTCCGCATCAAAGACGGCATCTTGGGAAGCCCATGGAACGATTTTCGTCACTTTGAGATGTTGTTCACGAACCTCTACTTCTGGCGAATTCTTCGCAATACGATCGTCATAAGTATCTACCGCATCCTCTTCAGCTTCCCCGCGCCGATCGTACTGGCCCTGCTGATCAACGAAGTCCACAATATGACGTTCAAGCGGTTATCCCAGTCGATTTCGTATCTCCCCCATTTCCTCTCGTGGGTCGTTCTTTCCGGTATCTTGATCGAGGTCATCTCGCCGCAGCGCGGCATCGTCGGCTACCTCTATACGCTGGTCGGCCGTGAGCCCGAGAACCTGCTGACCAACCCGGCGGTATTCAGGCCGATACTGATCATCACCGACACCTGGAAGGAGGTCGGATGGGGCACCGTCGTATATCTCGCCGCGATCTCATCGATTGACCCGGGATTGTACGAATCCGCATCGATCGACGGCGCAAATCGTCTGCAAAAGGCCGTCTTCATTACGATTCCCTCCCTGCTCCCGGTCATCACCATCCTCTTTATCCTGCGCATAGGAAATATTCTCGAGGCGGGGTTCGATCAGATCTTCAATCTGTACAATCCCGCGGTGTATCAGGTTGCCGATATCATCGATACGTTCGTATATCGGGTGGGGCTGATTCAGAGACGGTTCGATTACTCTGCAGCCGCCGGGCTGTTTCAGAATGTCCTGGGCCTTATCCTCCTGATAACAGCAAACGTCGTCACCAAGCGGATCAGCGAATATGGAATCTGGTAGGTCTGCGCCGCGAGGACGGACTCTCGGCAGGCTCATGACTGCCAGGTCGACCGGCGATATCATGTTCGACGTCAGCAACTATATCTTCTTGACTGCATTTTGTCTGAGCGTTCTGTATCCGATGTGGACCACGGTCCTCCTGTCGTTTTCCGGGGTTGAGGACGCTTCTACTCTGGGATTTCACCTATGGATCGAGGAGTGGAGGCTGACCGCGTACCAATTCGCGCTCTCACGCTACGGCAACGTCCCGGTGGCGTACTTCAACTCGGTTTTTCGAACGGTAGTGGGAACGTTTTTGACCGTGATCTGGACGTTGCTGGCGGCCTATCCGCTGTCCAAACGCAACCTCCCTGGACGCAACATTCTCACGTTATTCATCCTCTTCACGATGTTCTTCAGCGGTGGGCTGATTCCGCTGTACCTTCTAATTCGCAGCCTTGGCTTGTTCGATACGCGGCTCGTCCTTATCCTTCCGGGCATGGCGGTGGGATTTTATACCATCATCATGCGGAACTTTCTCATGACGATCGATGACGCGTATGAGGAGTCGGCTTTCATGGATGGGGCGAACTACGCTCACATCCTGGTACACATCATTGTGCCGCTCTGCAAGCCGGTGCTTGCGGTGGTGGCGTTGTGGACGGCCGTGTGGCACTGGAACTCCTGGTTTGATGCGTTGATCTACCTCAAGAGCGAATCCAAGATCGTTCTCCAGCTCCTGTTGCGAAGACTGATTCAGGAGACTACGCTGCTGCGTGACGC
Organism: Spirochaetia bacterium; assembly: GCA_965203905.1. GTDB lineage: Bacteria > Spirochaetota > Spirochaetia > SZUA-6 > Bin103 > Bin103. The sequence continues at coordinate 3,117,670 of CBDBDQ010000005.1, forward strand.
GTTGGGCAATTTTATCGAACGGGACCGCATAGAGCTGCCGACCGAAGCGGTGAAGGCCGCGGTGACCGTATTGACCATCGGGCCGATCATCTTTCTCTATCCGTTTCTCCAACGGTATTTTATCAAGGGGATCTTCTTGGGGTCCCTCAAAGGCTGAGGTGCCGACCAAGAGCGCATACGATAAAGGAGGTGATCGTACCGATGGGCACGTAAATGGGTTTCCCGCACGAATCTCAATAATCGCACGGGAATAATCGCACGGGTTGTAAACTTGTCAGAAAAGAGAGCACAACAGCTCTGCTGGCGGTAATACCATGAACGACTCTGGAGGTAATACCATGAACGACTACGGCAACAAGTATGTTGTAGGGGCAATGGCGGTCCTGATGATCTTGCTTGCTCCCTCCATCATTATCGCAGGTGCGGCGGAGGAGACCGGCGCCGCGGAGGTCATGGAGATCACGTGGATGATGAGGCCCCAGTTCGGCAGTGAGACCACTTGGTTCATTGGTGAGCTGGAAGAGAAGTTGGGTGTGAAAATCATACCGAACGGCGTCGGCCCGAACGATCGTGAGAAGGTTTCCATCATGTTGAGCGCGGGAGAGTTTCCTGACGCCGGCTATGTCCATTCGTTGCCGATAGAAATGTACCGGGAAGGTGTTATCAGAGGGATTCCCAAGGGTATGATCAGGCAGCACATGCCGAGTTACTCGAGAATGCTGGACACCGAATATCCTATTGGATGGTCTTTGGATACTAACCCGGACAACGAGAACGAGGTGCTGACCATTCAGGGTGTCCAGGCGTTTACCGATACCGGATTGTTCTATCTGAACTTCCGCAATGACTGGGCGGCGAACGTCGGGATGAATCTGCCGGACTACGACCGAATCAAGAGAAGCCTCGACCGATTTGACAGAGTCTACTATTACGAAAAAGACTTTACGCTGGATTGGTTTGAGGATCTTCTGGTTGCCTTCAAGAACGGTGATCCCGATGGAAACGGCAAGATCGATACGATCCCGTTTGGAGCGTTTAATAGCAAGGGTTGGTCCTGGGCGCCGATCGCCGGCGCGTTTGGGGTTTCCTTCCGGTACCATCACAACTTGATGGAAGAGGGTGAGCTCACCTACTGGTCCATCTCCCAGGGATACAAGGATTTCCTCAAACTGCTCGCCCGTTGGTATGAAATGGGGTTGATCGACAAGGAGTTTGCCAGCCTCGATCGGACCAAAGCCTATGCGAAAACGGTTAATGGACTGGTCGGCGCCGTTGCGGCCAACATAAACTATCCCGGTATGTTCTACGCGATGAATCGACCGCCGAATTCGATGGTCCCGGATGACGAGCTGGGTACGGGAGCAGAATCGGTTATCATACCGCCGGTTGTCGGTCCCGGCGGCCACTTTGGAACCGGCGCCTACGAAGCGTATGCCGGTATCGGCACCAGAAACGGCTTCAAGGTCAACAGCGAAGTGAACGATGAAAAGCTGGCGGTGATCCTCCAAATCCTGGATTACATGATCTATGGGGAAGATGAGAACTGGATCATGAGTCAGTTTGGGCAGCCGGGCGTTCATTTCGACTGGGAAGGAGAGCCGTGGAACTCAACGCCGCTTCCCAAGAAAGAGTCTGAGATTACCGCGGATCCCAAGGACGGCTATTTCGGCACCTACTATCCTGACGGCTCGACGACCAACCGTATTCGGTTTACGCATCCAAAGCACATGGCCGAATTCTATCAACAGTATCTCCTTGCTCCGCCGGGCCAACGGTACGCGATCCGCACCCATCGATACGATATTCTAAGCGAGACGAACCTGTCGCAGGTGCTGCTGGACCATGGCGAGACGCTCAATACGTTGACGGACGAGTTTTTCCTGCAGGGCATCCTGGGCCAGATCGACATCGATGCGGAGTGGGATGCCTACGTCAGGAAGTGGCGAAATAACGGCGGCAGCCAGCTACTCGCCGAGCTCGCGAAAGCGCCCCTGGTCTCCGAAGCGAGAAATGGTCGAATTGGCTACTGAGTGCCGCTGAATGACGGTATTGGGGAGTGGTCTCGATATCACTCCCTTTTTTGCCAAGACCATGACCAAAGGCCTATCCCTCAGCCGGGCACCCCTCAGCCGGGCACCCCAAGATTACCATCTATGACCCGGATCGGCCACGGACACTTGTTCGGGTTTCTTGGTGCCGCTGACTGTTGGCGAAAAGACGTCGTTCCTTCCCTGCGCGGCCGCTTGAATCCGTGCCGGAACAACCGGTGCCGCTCAGCAACGGCTCGGTTTGCTCTGCCGGCGTCTTTTCGCGCTGCAAACACACGGCCTGGCCTGCCCGGCCGGACTGGGCGTCCCCCTCGGCCCCGGCCCGCCCATCGGCAATGGCCCCGGCTTCGATTGCAGATTCGGCATCGGGACAGCGGCTGGCCCAAGATGATGGTTTTGGGGTGCCCGGCTGAGGGGTGCCCGGCTGAGGGATAGGCTCCACGTCTACCCCTCCAAGAGGTGTGAACCATGAACGATAAAGAACTCCAGACCGTCGACGGCTTCGAGTCGGTTATCTCTTTCGCCGGAAGTGTCCGTATTTTAGATTACCGGGGCCGGACCAACGGCTGGATCACCGCTCTGTGGTGGAAGAGCGGACGTCAAGACAGGCTTGCCTGGCAAACGGCGCCTTGCCCCCAACAGCAGGACACCGTCTTCTGTTTTGTTGGGGTGAGCGCCAACCTCCCGTATGGGTACGTCTACGGCAATCGAGCCGAGCTGTTGGTAAACGGCGAGCATGCTCTGGACTTCCATCTCGGCATCAGACGCAACGCGGTTTGGAATGAAGGAGACTTCGAGCTCGAGTTTATCCCGAAGAGCATCACTACGCCATTCGAGGGGTATCACCGTCACTGGGAGATGCGCGGCAACAGCGGGATATACCGGCTGTCGGTGCCGGCACGGCTCCTGGCGCCCGGCAAGGGGATCGAGATCGAGGTGACGCTTCGCTCGCAGGAGGTCGATTGCATCACCTGGTTCGGTATCACCGACCGAAAGGGCGTGGGACCGCAGAGCGCCGAAACCCTGGCGGAGGAGCTGGCGACCCTCGAGGCGGATTACCTGAAGTTGAAGAACGTTACCAACGCCCTGGCCAGAATGGTGTATCGGGATCACTTTCCTGACTCAAGCGGCGCCGAGCATTCGGTGATTTTGACGCATGAGAGACACTGCATCATGAAGGCGGACGTGCTGAAGCTGAAGAACGGCGAGCTACTTCTGGCGTTCCGCGAAGGGCCGGAGCATACGGTCGGATTTGGCTCCACCGTCAACGGCAGGGTGTGTACGATTCGCTCCTCTGATGGCGGCAAGGCCTGGGGAGAGCAACAGGTGATCTCAGAGCAGCACTACGAGGACCATCGGGACCCCTCGGTAATTCAGCTGAGAGACGGTACCCTGCTCATGCAGTACATCCACTCCGACCGGTACGATACAACGACCGGCGTGGTCCTCCCGGCGGACGAGACGAACTATCACATCCACGTTTTGCGTTCGTTCGATGGCGGACATAATTGGGAGAAGAAGCCGATCGAAATCGATCACGCACCGTTTGCCACCGCCATAGCGGAATGCAAGTGCCTGGAGCTGCCCAGCGGCAGAATTCTCATGCCGCTCGACAACGTGGCGCCGCAGGGAGCACCGAAAGCCGCCGCCGTCTTTGCTTCCGATGACAAGGGCGCCAGTTGGCGGTACCTATCGACTATCTGTGAAGTAGATGCAGAGACCGGCTATCCTCCGTGGCCGTGCGAGCCGTCGCTGGCACGCACGGGTTCAGGGCGCATTGTTGCCATGATCAGAACCCAACCGCCCCGCGGCGGCAATCTGTGGCAATCGATATCCGAGGACGAGGGGCTCACGTGGAGTGCGCCGCGAGAGATCCCACTCTTTGATGGGGGAAGAGGAGATCTGCTTCTCCTGAGTGACGGTAGGCTCCTCTGTTCTATCGGCTATCGGGGAGACTTCGGGTACGGCCACAAGCCGGGCCAACGCAAGAGCTCGGCACTCGAGACCAACGGGATTCGCGTATCGATGAGCGATGACGAGGGTGAGAGCTGGGGGCCGGCGCGTGTTCTGAGAGACGATTTTCCCAACGACGATATGGGATATCCCTCTTCCGTAGAGCTCGATGACGGAAGAGTTCTCACGGTCTACTGGTACAACCTGTTTGGACGATATTTCATCGGAGGAACCATCTGGAACCTTTGATCGGTCGAGCAAACGAACCGGGTCATGCTCAACCGGCCGCTTGCCGCCGGGTCCGCTCGCTCGCCATGCCAGCAAGCAGGATCGCGATCGCTTGCTTGAACGCGGGCTCGGCATTCTCGTCCATTCGTGAGCGGCCGTGCGGCTCGAGCTCATAACCGCCTTCTTGAAAGGCAGACGGCGGCGGGAGATAGCCGAGATCATCATTTGTCAGTCCAACGATAATCGGCTTGGCATCGGACAGGCTCGATGTGATGTCGAGTGCGGTCTCGGCAAAGATCTCTCCAGCCACGCCGATAACGGCAAGATCCCCGATCTGAATCGCCTGCACCTCACCGGTCGATCCTCGCCACCGGCGCGCAGTTGGCGAGCCTCGGGCCGCAACCGGAACGGCACGTTTGCCGAGCGTATGTCCAGGTGCCCGCCATCGTCGACCTCAGCGCGCTCACCGGTGGCGGCAAGCTGCGCCGCCAGAAGCCGGCCGAACCGCTGGAACGGATATTCGTTGCGCGCCCGCGAAAGAATGAGATGCGGGACAAAATCGAAGTCTACGTCCCCTCCGGCGCCGAAGCCGATCAGAGCTGTGCAGCCGGGATACAGCCTTTCGAGGGTCAGCATGGCATGGCCGAAGAAGTCTCCTGAAATACCGACGGCCGCATACATTCCACCGGTATCGTGGTGACATCCAAGGCTCGAAAACAGCGCGATCGGCTTTCCGGTGAGTTTTTCTAGGCGCAGCACCGTGAGCTCGCGATCCACGGTGCCGGCCCGGTACTTCCCGGAAGTATAGGGTTTCCACGATGACGGCACAAAGCGGCGCAACGTAAGAACTCTGCCGTCCGCAAGCCGCTGCCGCCGATTCTGTACGATACCCTCGAGCGGTGTACGAGCCGTACCAAAGCGCGCGTCTTGGGTCCGAATGTGAGCGATTGCGACGGATTCTGCGATTTTGACGACGACGTCTGAGCGAAACTGCTCAGCAGCCTCACCCGGGAGGATTGTGTCCGGTCCCGCATGATTGTGAGTGCACGCGATCATGACATGAGCCGCCGGAATGCCGGTTTGCTCTGCAACCAGCCGTCGCGCTGCCGTCACGTGCCGACGACCGAGCCCCCTCATGTCACACACCACGATCGCCACCGTGATCTGCTCAGACCCGAGTACCAGGGCACGCACATGGAGCGGCTCGAGAAGAGGGATGTCTCCGGCGATATTGCGGGTCGGCGTTATGGCGAGCTTTGCCGCGCCTGCTTGCAGACGGCGCCGCCGTGCCGGGATATTTTGATACCAGCGAGCGAAGGAGCGGGATCCTTCACGCCCCGGTCGATGCGGTCGTTCGGGCGCAAGCGCTGGCCATCGCGTCGGTCAACGATCAGTGGGGCGTCTTCTCACGCTCCCGCGTGCGGCTGCTGCCGCATCAGTTGTGGGTCTGGCGGATGGTGAACCGGGAGTGGCCGTTCCGGTGGTTGGTCGCGGACGACGTGGGGGCTGGGAAAGACCATCGAGTGTGGCCTGGTGCTGATGCCTCTGATCGCATTGGGACGCGTACGCCGGTTGCTGATCCTGGGGCCCGCAAAGCTGGTTCCGCAGTGGCGGTTTCGCCTGAAGGACATGTTCGACATCCGGCTGCAGCGCTACGCAGCCGAGGTGGATACGCGGCGCGGTGACTTCTGGGACACGGCGTCGCAGGTCGTGGCATCCGTTCATACCCTGCGCAGCGATGAGCGTGGCGCGCGCCGGCGGCTCCTCGACGCCGAGCCGTGGGATCTGGTAGTCGTCGACGAGGCGCACCATCTGGGCCTCGACCAAAGGACCGGCCAGACGCTCGCCTACAGCTTGGTCGCCGACCTCCAGGAGCGAGGGAAGATCAACTCTCTGCTGTTCTTCACGGGCACGCCGCACCGCGGAAAGGACTTCGGGTTCTTCGGCCTGATGCATCTGGTGCGCCCCGACTTCTTCGACCCGGAAAACGGCGGCGCCGGACAACTGGCGCGGCTGCCGCTGGCGATGATCAGAAACAACAAGGCAGCGGTCACTGACCTCCAGGGCAACCAGCTGTTCCAGCCGGTGACCGTTCACAATCGGGAATACGCGTACAGCGCGGAGGAATCCCGTTTCTACCGGACGCTCAGCGTGTTCATACTCGACGGACGGGCGTACGCGGCGACCCTCGACGGTCGTGCACAGACGGCGCGCATGCTGGTGCTCATCACCTTGCAGAAGCTGGCAGCGAGCTCGATCGCCGCCATTCGTCAGGCGCTACGGAGACGGAGGGCGATGATGGCCGCGGTCGTGGGACGAGCGGACCGTGTGGCGTCAGTCGATATTCCAGACGAAGAACGGGCGACGCTCGACGAGGTTGCGGAAGCCGAGGAGGCGTTGCCCGGTTCCGCGGCCATCGTGCTGATGAAGGACGAAATACGGCGCCTCGACGAACTTATCGCCTTGAGCGACGAGGTCACGGTCGAGACTAAGATCGAACGCTTGGTGGCGCTGATCCGCGAAGAGTTGCCAACGAATGAGCCGGTCCTGCTGTTCACGGAGTACAAGACTACTCAGGCGCTTGTGGTGAACGCGCTTCACCGCCACTACGGCTTCGGAGCGGCGACATTCATCAATGGCGATGACCGGCTCGACGGCGTGGCAGCGGCGACCGGCGAGGTCAGAACCGTCCGTCAACCTCGCGAGCAGGCTGCCGACGCATTCAATGCCGGCCTCGTTCGATTTCTGGTGTCTAGGGAGGCCGGCGGCGAAGGTATCGACCTGCAGGAGCGTTGCGCCGTTCTGGTGCACGTGGACATGCCCTGGCACGGATCTGGGATCTGCTGAACGAGAAACTCGAACGGGTGCAGCAAGCATTTTCGGCTGTCATGGAACAACGGGAGGACATCTCACAGTTGGTGATCGGAATGGCCGGCTCTGCGCTCTTCAACGAGCTTTTCTCCGGCGCCCAGGGAATGGCAGGAGACCGCCTGACCGCCTGGTTCGACAGTGCCACGGCCACGCTGGGCGGACGCGACGTCGTGGACACCGTACGGGAACTGCTCGGCAGCGTATCGCGTTTCGACTTTCAACAGGTCGGACGCGATCTTCCGCAGGTGGACGTTCCCGACCTCGAACGATTCTTCACGCTGGCGGTCGGCAGACACCGCCGGCGCATCTTCAAACATGATGATGGCCTGGAGATCAAGGCGCCGGAAGCGTGGAAGTCGAGCAGCTACGCCGTGCGCGACAAGTACGAAGGGCTCGTGTTCGACCGCGGCCTCCGCGGTACGAATGCCGCATCGCGCGTGCTGGGTGTCGGCCACACGCTGTGCGACATCGCCCTCGACGAAGCCCGCAACCTGTCGGTGACGGTGGCGTCTCTCGAAGGGACCTCTGCCCCAGTTCTGGTTCTCTCCGTCGAAGACGAAGTGACCTGCACGGGCGCACTCGTGCAGCGACTGATCTTCGGTGTGACGGATGGAGCGGACGGACCGGTTCCGATGCGCGACTGGCCGACTGGCTCGTGGGTAGACAATGTGAATGCAAACGAATAATATAGAATGCAGCATGTTCAAGACGGTAACGATTCGCCTTGATGAAGACACCTATCAACTGATCCGGCAGGCCGCCCGAGGCCAGATGCGAAGCATCTCCAACTTCATCGAGTACGCCACTCTCTCGTATCTCACGGAAGAAGCATCTGTATCTGATGAGGAGATGGACGAGATCCTCGCGGACCCCGAACTGATCTCATCCCTGAAGCGCGCGCGCTCCGAGGTGAGCGGCCACAACTATCGGGTTGTCGAGTAACTACGCCGTCGCGGAGACCGAATCGTTCCGCAAGTCGCTGCGCAAGAACAAGACCCTTGCCCGGCTCTACCCGCGCATTCGGGACGGCGTGTATCCGTTGCTCCGACGCGAACCGCACTTCGGTCCCAACATCAAGCGATTGCAGGGCGAATTCAGCGACTTCTATCGATTTCGACTGGGCGCGTACCGATTGTTCTATACGATCGACGAACGAGAGATGGTCGTCGTCGTTGCGGACCTGCGCAGTCGGCAAGCGTCGTATCGCACGCGTTAGTTGTCACGGCAGCGCGCCCTATTCGAAAATCGCGGCGAGGCGGGCAAGCACTTCGTCGATGATCTGCTCGGGAACGGTGTCGACGTGCCTCCCATTCCGGGCGGCGACATCGAGTGCGCGAGGCTGGTCGCAACGGATCACACCGGTGGTTCGGGTGCCAGCGCCCTGGAGAGAAACGGCAAAGCCACGCCTGCGGGCGAAGCTGCCGCCGGCGGTGATGGGAAGTACTACCGGCGTCCCGGTCAGCTTGTTGAACGGCGCGGGGGAGACGATCAGTACCGGCCGGGTGAGACTTACCAGCCAGATGTCGCCGCGCTCCACTACAGCAGTTCGTTGCCGACCGGCTTCGCATCGATCCAAGCGCGCTCCTCTGCCGACGGGGGACCGGTCTCCTCGCACTGCGCCAAAAGCTCATCGAGTGAATACCGAGGACCTGTCCGAGGCTGAACGATCAGGCGGCCGTCCTGCACGTCGATGTCCACCTTGGCCCCTACCCCAAGCTTCAGGAGGTCAAGGAGGGCCGGGGGTACCGCCAGCATGATGGAACCGCCAACTCTGCGCAGATGTGTCGTATGCATAGGCGTTTCCAATTATACACAAGTATAACATAACATAGGCTCAAGACCATCACCACGCGCAACACGCTGCTGTTCAAGCTGCCGAGCGGAAGTCTGACCGGCTAGACGCGGCGGAAGATCCAGGCCTCCCAGGCCAGGGTGTGGGCGGCGAAGATGCGGCGGAAGCCGGCGCCGGAGATGGCCGCGGCGGTGCGGTTCCAGTCGTGATAGAAGGGGTGGAAGGTGCTGCGCAGCAGCTTGAACACGGCGATGGCGATTCTCCATACGGCGGCGACCAGCCAATGCGGCCGCGGCACCACTACCGCGTACAGGCGCTGGGCTCGTTCCAGCGACACCTCCAACAGGCTGTCGATCTCCGGGTAGCAGCACAGCACCTTGTCCAGCACTACCAGCTCCGCGGGCGGCAGCTCCGCGGCCCGTTCCACGGCGTCGCCCACCAGGAAGGTGGCACGCTGCTCCAGGCCCGCCCGCGCCGCGGCGGCCCGCGCTTCATCGATCATGCCGCCGGCCACGTCGATGCCGACCGCACGGCCGGCCCCGGCGGCGAGCACGTGGCGCTGCAACTCGCCGGTGCCGCAGCCGATCTCCAGCACCGAGGCACCGGCGACATCGGCCGCGGTCAGCCCTTCCAGCAGCCTGCGCTGCACCGCCTCCAGCCCGCGCCGGCGGTAGCGGCGCACCATGCGTGGTGCCTCGCGTGAGAAGAAGCGGGCGGTTCCGGGACAGGCGCCGCCGCGGCCACGCCGCTCCGGGCCGTTGCCACCGTCTCCGGCTGAGCAGCAGCAGGCCATCAGTGAGCCGTGAAGGCGGGCGAGCCGTCTTCCCAGGTGCCACCCACCGGGCGCAGCTGGCCGCCGCCGGCGACCGGCAGGTTGCGGCCGTCGTGCTGCGCCGTTGCCTGCTCGGCGAACCAGCTCTCCAGCAGGCCGCGCAGCTCGCGGATGCGGCGTTGCTGCGCCGGGTCGTGCACCCGATTGGCGCGCTCGTCGGGCTCGTTCACCAGGTCGTACAGCTCGTTGGGGCCTTCGGGGCGGCCGGGAACGGGGTAACGCTGCACGTACTTCCATTCGGCGGTGCGGATCATGCGGGTGGCACCGTACTCGTCGTAAATCACCACGCGGTCGCGCGCCGGAGCCGTGCCGCCCTCCAGCAGTGCGGCGAAGGAGCGGCCCGCCCGGCCGCGGCGCAGGGCCTCGGGGAGGTCGACGCCGGCGTAGGCCAGCAGCGTGGGCATGAAGTCGATCGCGCTGAGCATGTCGCCGACCACCCGCCCGGCCGGGACTCGTCCCGGCTGGCTGACCAGGAACGGCACCTTGACGGAGTTCTCGTACATGTTGAGGGGGAAGGTGCCTTTGCCCTTGCCCCAGAAGCCGTGGTGGCCGCAGCTGAAGCCATTGTCGCTGGTGAACACCACCAGCGTGCGCTGGCGGATGCCGTGATGCTCCAGGCGGTCGAGAATCCGGCCCACGTCGCGGTCCATGGCGGTGACCGCGGCGAAGTAGCCCTTGAGCATCTCGCGGTTGCCCAGGCAGCTCCGCGTCAGCGAACCCGCCCACGGGTGTGCCTCTTCCTGCGGGCAGGAGGCGAACGGGCAGTCGTCGTAGCTGTCGACGATCGCGGAGGGATGGCCGGTCCACGGGCTGTGCGGGGCGGTGTAGTGCACGCCCAGGTAGAAGGGAGCCTCCCCGTCGGCATGGCGGTCGATGAAGCTGAGGGCATCGTCGGTGATCACGTTGGTGACGTAGCCGGGCGCATTGAACAACTCGCCGTTGCGGATCATGGGGGCGTCGTGGTAGGGGCCGCCGCCCTTCTCGTGCACGAACCAGTGGCTGAACCCGTGCTGCGGCAGCGCGCTGTTGCCCAGGTGCCACTTGCCGCTGATGCCGCAGCTCCATCCCGCCCGCGCCAGCAGGTCGGTGTAACCGGTCTGCCCTTGCAGGTAGCTGGCCGCGTCGTCGCCGTAGTTGCCGCCGCGGATCCAGTCGTGCACACCGTGGGCGGAGGGCATCAGGCCGGTGAGGAACGACGCCCGGCTCGGCGAACACACCGGCGAGGCGCAGAAGAAGTTGTCGAAGCGCATCCCGGTCGCCGCGATGCGGTCGATGTTGGGGGTACGCAGTTCGCGGTTGCCGTAGCAGCCGGCAGCCCACGGTCCCTGGTCGTCGGTGAGGATGAAGACGATGTTGGGGCGTTCCCGGTTCATCCTTGCACTATGTTTTGAAGACACCTCGGTGGGCGATTTCGGCCAGCGGCTTGCGGTTGCTGGGCTGCTCGCGCTGCTGCAGTTCGGGAGGCAGCGCATCGCGCGGACCGATCCTGCCGGCGGCGAAGCCGCACATCACCGTGTAGTACTCGGCGTCGACGCCGAGCTTGGCGTGCGCGGCGTCGCGGTCGATCCCCGCCATCGCGTGGGTGTAGATGCCCAGCAGCCGGGCCTGGAGGGTGAGCGCCATCCACGCCGCGCCGGTGTCGAACTGCGCGGTGCGCGGCTCGCGGCCGTCCGGGGTCCTGGTGTTGGCGAAGATGAAGCCGACGAGCGGTGCCTTCGACGCCCAGGCGCGGTTGCGCGGCATCAGCACGGAGTCGAACAGCGGCCGGTCGGGGCCGTCGGTCTCGTAGAGGAACAGCCACGGCTGGCCGTTGAACGAGGAGGGCGACCAGCGCGCCCCCTCGAACAGCGACGCGACTTCGGCTTCGCTCAGCGGCTCGGCGGCGAACGAGCGCGGCGACCAGCGGTTGACGAACAGCGGGTCGACCTGCGCCGAGGGGACCCGCGGATTGGCCGGCTGGCTCATCAGCCTGCGTTCTCCGGAGCCATCAGCCCGAAGCCGGCACCCTGCGGATCGCCTACGAACGCGATGCGTCCAACCGTGGCGATGTCGGTCGGCGGCATTTTGACGGAACCACCCGCGGCGCTGACGGCCGCTACCGTGGCGTCCACGTCGGCGACCTGGAAATAGACGCTCCAGTGCGACGGGATCTGCATCGCGCGCAGCTCGTCCGGCAGTGCCATGAGGCCGGCCGCCGGTTCGCCCGCGGCCATCAGGGCCGTGTACTCGACGCCGTGCTCCATCATCTGGCGCTGGCTGTTCAAACCAAGAAGCTCGGTGAAGAAGGCCGTGGCGGCATCGGGATCGGTAGTCATAAGCTCGCACCACGCCATGGCGCCGGGCTCCCACTTCACGCCCGCCCCGACGTGGTTGCGTGGCTGCCACAGGGCCACGGCGGCGCCGGTGGGGTCGCTGATCGCGGCCATGCGACCCGACTCGAACACGTCGAACGGCTCCGCCAGGAGGGTCCCGCCGAGCTCGCCGACGCGTCCGGCGGTGGCGTCGACATCCTCCACGGTCAGATGCACGTTCCAGTGCAGGGGAATGCCCATCTGTCGCTGCTCCTCCTGCTGGGTGTAGATCGCCGCGGCGTAGGAGCCGTCGAGGCTCGCCATGCTGTAGCGCTGCTGCCCCGCCTCGTCCATCGGCATGTCCTCGTAGCTCCAGCCGAACAGTGCGCCGTAAAATGCCTTGGCCGCCTCCTGGTCGGTAGTCTCCAGGTCAACCCAGCAGGGCGCGCCCGGAACATGTCGTTCAATCTTCATCGTTATCCACCTTTAAGGGAGCCTGGAGAGGTTGGGGAGTGCCCTTCGACACCCGCCCGCGGCCGCTTCGGCCGGGGCTCCACTATCGCCGCAGGGTAACCGCGCCGACGCCGCGTGTCGATGGCATCGCCAAGCCAAGTGGGCGTCTCCTGCCGATAAAGCGGTTCAGCGCGGCTCCGAGCCGACCGTGCGTTTGGTGTGTAGAGCACGTTGGCTGTTGCTTCCGTTCAGGACAGGAGAAACCGGATTGCCTCTGCACGGCCCGGTCGAACCATTGCGTGCGGCAGGTTGTCGAGCAGCCAGTCGCGCGGAAACAGGCGCAGAACCGGCCACGCGGCAACGCGCAGCGCCTCGCGGGTGTACTTGCGGAGAACTTCTGGCTTCTGGAGAAGCGCCGGAAGTCTGTCTTGCGTAGGGTGCTTGAGGATGCCCGTGACCACAGGGATGCTCAAGAGAGTGCCGTCTGCCAGCTTCACGTCTACTGTCGGAGCCCGTTCAACGTATCGCAACGACCGTTTCAACGGCTCGCTTCCTTCAGCCAGGAGAGCAGCAGATCCCGCATGTGGCAAGCATCCAATGGATCGACGTCCTCGTAGGAGGCAAGATCTCGCCGAATACCTTCATCGTCCCAGGTCAACAGCCGTTCTGTGAGCAGCAGCGCATCCTGCCGTGCAACCGCGTTCCGCATGAGAGCTTCAAGCTCGGGGCGAAGCGTCAATGTGGCCCGCAGATCGACGAGGTCTCGTGCCTCGGCTCGTTCCACGATGCACTGTACCTTGTCCTGAACATAGCGGCGGAGGGTAATCCTGCGAAATGCCGGCACCAAAGTCGCCTTGACGAGCTCGGAGGGTGGCGTCTCCTCAAAGCTGGACAGGACTTCTACGGCGATGCTCTCCCCCGAGGCAAGCGTCAGGATCCCTCGGAATCCGGATCCGAACTCGTCCGGAGCCTGCACCAGCTCGAAGCCTTCGCCGAACGCGCCCTGTAACTCGGCGAGCAGTGGCCGAGTGTCAACCATCGCCCGGCGGGTGTGGAAGTCAAGGTCGAACGAACCGCGGTGATGCAGCTCTTCCGCGGCTATGCACGAGGTTCCCGCCCAGTAGCACGCCCGCCTGAGGCGGGGGCACCGGTCCTTCAGCGTCTCCAGGGCGACGGTGATGCTGCGGAGCTCCTCGGACTCTGCTGTGTCTCCGCCTCGCCGGGCCATGTTCAAAGACTATACTGCCGGGCGCGGCGCTACTTGTAGGGGTCGGCGGCGTCGCGCAGGCCGTCGCCGACGAAGTTGAAGGCGAGCACGGCGACGATCACGAAGATCCCCGGCACCAGGAGCCAGGGGTAGAGGAACAGCGTGGTCACGTTCTGGGCGTCGGCCAGCATGGTGCCCCAGCTCACCGCCGGCGGCCGGATTCCCACGCCCAGGAAGCTCAGGGCGGTCTCCCCCAGGATCATGGCGGGCACCGACAGGGTCAGCGAAACGATCAGGTAGCTGAGGAAGGAGGGCAGCAGGTGGCGCACCACGACGGCCGGCTCGCGCGCTCCCGCCAGGCGCGCGGCCAGGACGAAGTCGGCCTGCCGCGTCGACAGCAGCCAGCCGCGCACCACCCGCGCCAGGCCCGCCCAGCCGAAGATCGACAGGATGATGGTGATGGCGAAGTAGCGCTGGATCGAGGTCCAGCCCGATGGCAGCACCGCCGCGAACGCCATCCACAGGGGAATCTGCGGCAGCGAGACCAGGAAGTCGATGAAGCGCTGAATCACCATGTCGACGCTGCCGCCGTAGTAACCGGAGATGCCGCCGAGAATGCAGCCCAGCAGGAAGCTCAGCAGCACCCCGACGAACCCCACCGACAGCGACACCCGCGCCGCGTACACGTTGAGCGAGTACACGTCGCGTCCGATCTCATTGGTGCCGAACGGAAAGAAGTGGCCCTCCTCCACACCGAAGAGATGGATGTTGCCGGGAATGAGCCCCAGGAGCCGGTACTCGCTGCCACGCACGAACAGGCGGATCGGCAGCGGGCGCGAGCGGTCCTCGCGGTAGCTGCGGAACCCGCTCAGCAGGTCGGTGCTGCCGCTGGTGAAGTAGACGAACGGCCGCTGCAGCCGGCCTTCGTGAAACAGCCGGGGTCGTTGCGGCGGATGGTGCTTGAGTGCCACGTCGTACTGCTTGGGTCCGGTCTGTGCAAAGAACTCGGCGAACACCGCCACGCCGTAGAAGATCGCCAGCACCATCAGCCCACCGACCGCCAGACGGTGGTTGCGGAACTTGCGGCGCATGAGCTGCCACTGGGAGGCGACATAGTAGCTTTCGGCCTGCCTGGTGCTCGACATCAGGCGGTCTTGCCCTCCAGGCGGATGCGTGGATCGACCCACACCAGCAGGGCGTCGGCGAAGATCGCTCCGAGCACGGTGAGGAAGCTCAGCACCATCACGCCGCTGGCAGCGAGGAAGGTGTCCTGGGTGATGAGGGCGCTGAACAGCAGCGGACCCATGGTCTCCAGGCTCATGACGATGGCGACGATGGTCTCGCCGGAGACGATGGCCGGCAGAATGAACGACACGGTGCTGACGATCGGGTTCAGGGCGATGCGCACCGGGTACTTGAACAGCAGCCGCGGCTCATCCACGCCCTTGGCGCGGGCGGTCATCACGTACTGTTTCTGCAACTCGTCCAGCAGCACGCCGCGCATCACGCGAATCACCCCCGCGGTGCCCGAGAGCCCGATCACCAGCAGGGGGATCGGAAGATGGGTAAGGAGGTCGAGGAACTTCCCCCAGCTCCACGGGGCGAACTTGTTCTCGAAGGTGAACAGCCCGCCGATGCTCAGGCCGAACCACTTCTGCGCCGCCAGCATCAGGATCAGCGCCAGCAGAAAGCTGGGCACCGATACGCCGGCGTAGCCCAAGACCGTGGCCGTATAGTCGCCCCAGGAATACTGGCGCGTCGCCGAGTAGATGCCGATCGGGATGGCGATGGCGTAGGTGACGATCAGGGTCAGGATCGAGATCATGATCGACAACGGCAGGCGCTCGGCGATCAGGTCGCGAACCGGGCGCCGCCACTCGTAGGAGAGGCCCATCTCGCCACGGATCATCTTGCCCATCCACAGCAGGTAGCGGACGTACACCGGCCGGTCGACGCCATACTGGTGGCGCAGCGCCGCCTCCATCTCCAGGGTCACCTGCGCACCCGAGGAACGCAGCCGAGCCACCAGGTCGGTGACGTAATCGCCGGGGGGCAACTCGATGATGAAGAAGGCCACCACGGTCACCAGCAGCAACACGACCACGGCGAACACGCCGCGCCAGAGAAAGTGACGCGCCAATCCGACAGCCTCCTACCGGCGCCGCAGCTCGCCGGAGGGCGTTACGGTAATCGTGGCGTCGGCGGCGATGTCGTGCAGAACGGTGGAGCCGCCATCCGGCCACTCGATGCGGAGCTGCTCCACCCGGGTAGCGGCACCGAGGCCGAAGTGCGCGGACAGCTCGGAGGTCCCCAGAAAACCGCCGCCGCTGCCGATGCTGCGGTGTTGCCACGTTCCGTTCACCAGCACCGAGATGCGGCTGCCGAAGCCGTCTGGAGCGAGCGCGCGCCCATCGGGAGCGTAACGGGTATCCAGAAACACGCGCAGCCAATGGATGTCGGTGCCGGTGAGGTCGTTGCGGTAGAGGGTCATCGGCCCGAGCTGGTTGAAGATCAGCAGGTCCTGGTCGCCGTCGTTGTCCAGGTCGAAGCGGACCATGCCGCGCCCCTGTCCGTCGTGGCGCAACTCGCTGTCGACGGCAACATCGATATAGCTGGGCACCCCGTCCGGTCCGACGCCCCGGTTCAGGAACAGGCGCGTCGGATCGACGACCCACTCGAACTCTCCGTCCATGTTGGGCCGGTTCCATCCGTTGGTGGTAGCCAAGTCCAGCAGTCCGTCGTGATTCACGTCCACGGCAACCACCCCCCAGCCCCAGCCACCGTCGCCCACGCCGGCGTCCGTGGCCCGCTCCTCGAACACGCCGGCGCCGCGGTTCAGGTACAGCATGTTGCCGGTGCCGCCGACCACGCTGCCGTCCGCCGACATGACGGCGGTGACGTACCAGTCGAACAGTCCGTCGTTGTTCACGTCAGCCACCACGCTGCCCATGCCGTTGCCGTCCAGCCCGGTGCCGGAGACGGCGGTGCGATCGCTGAAGGTGCCGTCGCCGTGGTTCTGCAGGTAGAGGCTGGTGCGGTAGTCGCCGGCGATGAGCAACTCGGGGTAGCGGTCGCCGTCCATGTCCGTGAAGATCGGCATGAAGCCGCGGGTCTCCAGGTTGGCCAGCCCGGCGGCGCCGGTCACGTTGTCGAAGCGGCCGCTGCCGTCGTTGGCGAACAGCACGTTGCCCTGGGTGCCGATGTGGTAACCGGTCACGAACAGGTCCAGGTCGCCGTCCATGTCGTAGTCGCCGAAGTTGGCCCCCATGCCGTCGGCGGCCCGAGGCGAGGTTTCATTGACGCCGGCGGAGCGCGCGATCTCGGTGAACAGCGGCGTGCCGTCAGCGTCGTTGCCGTCGTTGCGATACAGCCGATGGGAACCGCGCTGGGCCAGGAACCCGCTCCCCAGGCTGGTGACGAACAGGTCCAGGCGGCCGTCCGCGTCGATGTCGCCGGCGGCGGCCGCCATGCCGCGGTGGACGTGCGCCAGACCGGCCGCGGCCCCACGTTCGCGAAAGGTGCCGTCGCCGTTGTTCAGGAACAGGGCGTCCGGCTGCTGAAACCCTCCGGAGAGGAAGAACACGTCCTGCCAGCCGTCCCCGTTGAGGTCGGCAATCACGCCGCTGCCGGTCATCTCCGGGATCGCGTCGTCGTGCGCGTAACGGAAGCCGATCAGCCCGGCGCGGAAGGTAACGTCGCTGAAGCTGAGCCTCGCGGGCTCGGCGTGATGCGGGTCTGCCGGCGCGGCGCCGAGGTCCTGCTTCGGGGCAGCAGCGGCGTCGTCATCGGCCGTCTGTGCCGGGGCGTCCGTGACGCCCAGACCCGCTGTCACCAGCACCAGGCCGGCTGCCACACATCGGCCCACGGCCGTCGCGCGCGAGCGGCACGCCGCGGCCGCGGCCTGCTTGTCTAGGCCCTGTCCGGGAGGCTGCCGGTCTCCCTTCGAGCACCCGGGACGTTCAGAGTGGCCGGCGGGCCGCACGGCCCGGTGGCGCCGTCGCGCGGGTCTGGGCGGGAACCCGCGTGACGGCGTCCGCATGCTACTCGTCGATGTACCACTGCTCAGGAACGTAGTACTCCGTCTGCATGTTGGAGGGCACGTTCTTGATCCGCTTGTGGGTGATGAAGGGCCACACCCAGTCGCCCACGGTACCGATAAAGAACAGGTTCTCCTTGTGGACGTTGACGATCTCGCGCGCCAGACGGTCGCGTTCCGCCTCGTTGGGCGCCACCGACATCTCGTCCCACAACTCGTAGATGCGCTTCACCTCGGCCGGCGGCTCTTCGCCTTCTTCACCCTTGCTCACGTACCACCTGGCCCATAGCGGGCCCCAGTTGTGGACCACGCCGTTGCCCCAGTTGTACGCCAGCAGCACCTCGGGTGCCCCGATCCACGGCCCGAGCTGGGTGTACCAGGCCGACGGCGCGCTCACCATCAGATCGTTGGCGGAGGCCTTCTCCACGTACGGGCCGCCCCCGGCGACGTTGTTCACCTGGGCGCGGATGCCGACCGCCTCCCACTGCAGGGCGACCATCTCCATGACCGACCCCCAGGGCGCGAACCAGTTGCCGCTGGTGATCTCCAGCGTCTCGATGGGCGAGCCGTCCGGGTAGGTGCGGAACCCGTCGCCGCCGCGCGTCAGGCCGAGGCCGTCGAGCAGGCGGTTGGCTTCATCCACGTCCTGCACCGTGTAGGCGTTCTCCCAGTCGCTGTCGTAGTAGGGGTCGGTCGCCAACGGCGCCGGCTGCCGCGGATGGGCTCGACCGAGGAAGAACGCCTCGTTGATCTCGTCGCGGTTGATGGCAAGCGAGAGTGCCACGCGGAAGTCCTTCTCGCGGAACAGCATCCGCAACGGTTCGCTGTGCGGATAGTTCATATTGAAGAAGATGCCCGGCGAGCCGGCGGCGAACTGCCGGATCAGCCCCACCTGGTAGTTGTTGACGCTGGCGTTGGCCACGTACAGTGCCAGGTCCTTGACGCCGAGGCCGCGGTCGCCGCGGTCGATCTCGCCCGACTGCGCCTTGGCCTTGTACACCTCCACGTCGGAGACCACGTCGACGAACGAGCGGTCCATGTAGGGGAGCTGGTTGCCGGCGGTATCGATCTTCCAGTAGTAGGGATTGCGTTCGAAGATGATCGCCTGATCCACTTCGGTGGTGCGCACCCACGGCCGCAGGGTCGGGACCTCGGGGTCCACCTTCCACGCGTTGCCGCCGCCGTGGAACTGGAACAACTGGTTCCACAGCTCGAAACCGCGGTCCGTGACCATGGCGCTCAAGGTTGCGGCTGCGGCGTGGTCCTCATGGAACTGCTTGAGGTAGTGCGCGGGCCGCCACGGATAGAGCTCGGCACCGCCCGAGAAGAAATTGATGACGAGTGTGTTGGGACCAGAGAACTCGATCTGGAAGGTGTGGTCGTCCACTTTGCGGAACGTCGCCGGATCGCCTCCCGAGGTGAGCTGCGGCGGCGGGCCGCCGGGCGAGAGGTCGTCGTTGAGCTGGATGTCGTTCCACCAGAACAGAATGTCGTCCGTGGTAAAGGGCGCGCCGTCGGACCACTTCACGCCACGCCGGATGTTGAAGGTGTAAGTGCGGAAGTCCGCGGAGTTGCTCCAACTGGTGGCGATGTAAGGCAGAATCTTGCCGTTGGCGCTGCCCTGGCGGTACAGCAGGTTACCGTACTGGCCGGCATTGATGGAGTGTTGCGCCTCGCCCACGCCGGTCCCAATTAGACGGAAGGTGCCGCCGTGCTTGCCGACGTTGTCCAGGGGCACCACCACGTACGGTTCATCCGGAAGGCGCTCCTCGACCGGCGGCAGCTTGCCCGCGTTCACCCGCTCGGTGAGCATGGGTGACTCCGCGAACGAGGTGATGTCGTTGCCGGTGGCGGCCTTGTAGTCGGCGATGGTGCTGAACTGCTCGATGTAGTACACGCCGTCGGGCGTCACCGGCCCACGTGCCTCCAGCAGGTCGCCGGGTTGTCCGCCGCGGCTCGAGCCGGCGGACTCCGCGTCAGCTCCAGCGAACGCGGCACCGGCAACGACACACGACAACAGGACGGTGAGCCAATTGATGACAGATCTCATCACGGTCTCTCCTTGCGCTTGTCGCTTGTTATTTGCACGCCGCCCGGGCATGCGAAGCGATAACTGACGACCGTACTGCGGCCGCCACCATCTGTCAAATGCGCGAATGCTTGAATGCTTGAGTGCCTGCCCTGCCTGTCCCTTGTCACGTGAGGTCGACAGTATGAGACAACCTTCAGGATCGCTTGGCCGCGCTCCTCCCTGCGGTCAGGCGCGCTCCGTCTCGAACGCAACGACGTTGCGTTGCTCGCGGCTGTACTCCAAGCCGATCAGGTGAATCTCCTTCGCCTCCACACGGTACTTGTCCGCATAGCCCTTGGCCTGCAACTGCGCCAGCGCCGAGCCTTCCGGCGCCTGCTCGACCACCTTGAACTCGAACAGGTACACGGCGCCGGCAAACCGGACCGCCAGGTCGGCGCGCCCCCGACTACTCGCATCCTCGACCGTGATGTCCAGCCCCACCGCCGCCAACCAGGCATAGAATACGCTCGCGTAGTACCCCTCGTAGCGGGCGCTCTCGTTGCGCGTGTGCCACTCGTAGGGAATGCCGGCGAACAGACCGCGCACCAACTCCTCGATCCCCGCGAAGTCGTTCGTGCCGAGCCGCTCCGCCAGCCTCAGGTCGGGGCGCCGGCCTGCGCACTCCGGCGGCGTCAGGGCCGCCAGCAGGCTCCGGTTCAGGCTGCGGCGCACCTCGTAGTTCGGGTAACCCAGCCGATACAGGGCGCTGCCGTCGAACGCTTGTTCCTCCCCGAGGATCGTCAGGTAGCCGCTCTGGAACAGCAGCGCCTCCGGCGCCACGTCCTTTACGTCGAACTTCGACAGCAGATCGTCATCACTGCGCAGGCCGTCCAGCGAAGTGATGTCCACGCGCCGTTGCAGCAGCGTCTCGACCAGGAACGCGGGGGTGCCGGTCTCGAACCAGTAAGGGCGGAAGCGGCGGCTGCGGAATAGCTGCAGGAGGTCGAAGGGGTTGTACACCGGCTCCTCGCCCAGCCAGCGGTACCCGTTGTACCAGCGGCGGATCTGGTCCCGGTCCAGGCCGGGCAGTTCCGGTGCGAATACCCTGTCCAGGTCGGCCTCCGTGTAGCCGCAGATCGCGGAGTACACGGAGTCGAGCGTGATGTCGATGGGGTTGTTGGCTCCTGAGAACAGGCTGACCTTGCTGAACTTGCTCACTCCGGTCAGGAAGCTGAACTTGAGGTAGGCGTCGCTGGTCTTGGTAACCGAGTACAGGCCGGCCAGATAGTCGCGGTTGGCTTCCGCCACTTCCGGCCACTTCAGCGCGTCCAGGATCGGCTTGTCGTACTCGTCCACCAGCACCACCGCGCGCTGGCCGGAACCACGGTGCAACGCCGCGATCAGCCAGGCAAGCCGCTCCGGGGCGGTGGCGTAGCCGGAGCGGAGCCCTGTCCTCTCTTCAATGGCGTCCAGTTGCGCCATGACGTTGGCGTGCAGACCTCCCGGCTCGCGGAAGTGGCCGGTACCGAAGTCGAGCCGCACCACCGGATGGCGCACCGACCAGTCGGGCCACGTGTCGTGCACGGCCAGCCCGCGGAACAGCGGCTCGTTGCCCTCGAACAGCTCCTTGAGGGTATCCACGAACAGGCTCTTCCCGAACCGCCGGGGCCGCGACAGGAAGTAGTGCTTGCCTTCGTCGACCAGCCGTTGCGCGTAGGCGGTCTTGTCGACGTAGTAGTGGCTCTCCTCGCGAATCTCGCGGAAGGTCTGAATGCCCAGCGGAAGCTTGCGTTTCATCGTCGTCTGCGGACGACGGCTAGGCGGATGGTGGGGCGTCCTCGACGCCGAACTTGGCGAAGAAGTGCTGTGCGGTCTGGTAGCAGCGGGTGGCGGCAGCACGTACGCTGAGGCCCTGGACGCTCTTGGTATCGGGCGGCACCCCGGGCATGAACGGACCGTCGTAATCGACTTCCACCAGGTAGGTCATGAAGGCGTCCAGATCGATCACCCCGTCGCCGGCAAACTCCCGTTCCCAGTCCTGGTAGTCGGCCGGGGCCACTCCCGCGGGAGCATCGCAGAAGTGGATGTAGGTGACCATTCCGGGCGGCAGCGCGCGCAGGTCCGCGAGGGTCTCGCCGGAGGCGTGCCAGTGCCAGCTATCGAGCAGAATGCCGACGTTGTCCTGGCCGATGGCGTCGATCAGCTCCACCAACTGCGCCATGGTGTGGATGAACTCATGGTTCTTGCCTGCCCGCAGCGAAGACGGTCCCATCCACTCCAATGACAGGCTGATGCCGAACTCCCTCGCGAGCTTCGCCACCGGCTGCAGGCGGCTCACGTGCCAGTCGAAGTTCTCCCGATAGTCGCGGCTGTCCGACCAGGAGTGCAGGAAGGTGAAGATGCGCGGACAGCCGATGCCGCGGCTCACCTTGCACAGCAGTGGCAACTTCTCCAACAACCCGCGGTGTTCGGCATCGCTTCCGCGCCAGGTCTCGGTGAGCTGCCACCCGGCCGGGACCACGTTGCGGCGTGCAAACCGGTCGCGCAGGTGGTCGATCCCGTGGCTTTGGTAGATCTCCAGCATGGTATCGCGCACGCCCAGGTCGAGATCCATTCCCCGATAGCCGATCGATGCCGCCAGCTCGATGTCCTCGTCGAAGCTCATCTCCCAGCCACCCTTGAATTCCCATACGGTCACTACCGAAAACATCTCTAAGTCCTCCCGTCGTTGTTCGACCGGCGGTCGCCGGCCAATGCATTCGCATGCAGCCGCGTAAGGATCGCGCCGACATCCGGGTCTTGCGCCAACGGCAGCGCCACGGCACGGTGGCTGTCCGCCGCCTGGTAGAAGGCCACCACCGCTTCAATCGAACGCAGGCCGTCGTTGCCGTCGGGCCGGAATCGATCTCCTGAACTGACGCAGCGCACAAATTCGTCGATCATCTGCTTGTACTGGTAGCGCGCGAAATTCAGCGTCGACACCTGCATGATGCGCCACTCGCGGGCGGAATTGTTCCACACGTGCACGCCCGGCAGTTCGAAGCGCAGGTTGCCGAACGCCTTCACCGTCCCGTTGCGGCCATAGACCCAGAACTCCTCAATGTGGCCATTATAGTCGAACGGCCCGATCCAACTGGTCTCCACCAGCGCCTGCAACCCCGAGTCGGTGTGCAGCGTGGCAACCGCGTGCTCTTCCACTTCGAGGCGGTCGGGATTGAAGAGCTGCATCGAGCCCTGCACCGACCGCAACTCGGTGTCGAGGGTCCAGGGAATGAGGTCCAGGAAGTGGGACCCGACATCCTGGAACACCCCGCCGCCGGTGTAGCGCCTGGTGCGAAACCCGCTCCATTCCACCGTGGCGACCCAGTGGATGCGCACGAACAGAGGCTCGCCGATCTCGCCATCGCGGATCAGCTTGCGCGCGAGGCGAAACTCCTCGCTGAAGCGCTTGTCCAGGGCGATGCCGAGCATTCGGCCACTGGCGCTCGCGGCGTCGATCATCCGCCGGCAGTCCGCCGGGGTGGGCGCCATCGGCTTTTCGCACAGCACGTCGCAGCCGGCCGCGAGACAGCGCATGGTGTGGGCGGCGTGCAGGTGCACCGGGGTAGCGACGCTGACCAGGCGCGGCCGTTCGCGTTCCAGCATCGTGTCCAGGTCCTGGTACGGACGGCCACCCCACTGCGCCGCCGCATCCGCAGCACGCCCGGGATCGGCGTCGACCAGCCCCGCCAGTTCTACTTCTGGATGGGTTGCGTACCAGGCAATGTGATTGTAGACGCCGGCCCCGCCGCATCCCACCACGGCGGCCCGCACCCGTTCGCCGTCACCCATGACCGCGTCCACCATACCACCGCACCGTTCTTGCGGCCACGCCTGAAGCGATTCCGCTGACCGAAGCGCAGTGCGCGGAACTGGACCGACGGCTGGACGACCCTCCTGACATCGCCTACTGCTGGTAGGGGGCCGCCGCATCGCGGAGACCATCGCACTTCAGCTTTGGCCCCGGATTCAATACTATACGACTAGATTCCCGTTCATGTTTGCGGAGCGCTTGAGCAATGCGCCCGAGATCATTGCCATGTTCTGCGGCGTGGGCTCTACGATGTCGTCTGATCTCTTCAACAATGGGGTCTTCAATCATCTGAGGTTCCTCCGAGCTCATCCGGCGAACAGATCTGTGGACATACAAAACCACGTGATTCAATCACTTCCGCAATAGCTGACTTCGTTTCAGCATTGTTGATATGACGAAAGTTCCAAGTCAGAAGGTAATCAGACCCCTGTGCGACAGCGATCGCGATGTGCAACGCATCCTCCTCACTTCCGACCGGAATAGCTCCATCGGATGCCAAGTAGCTCACTATCGATGACTCGATGTAGACCGACGGTTTCATGGATCAGCCTCGCGCAGAGGGAAAGAAACAGTAGCGCCGCTGTGTACCGGTGGCTGTTGGCATCCCGCCATGGCGGCCCGCAGCCGCTCCCCGTCACCCAAGACCGCGCTCTCACTATACCACCGCACCGCGGCCGCCATGTGTGCCACCGACCGGGCTAAGACGAAGTTGGTCGAGCGGGTGGGCGAATGCCAATAGCGGTACCTGCAGGGAGGCCGCAAGCAAGTGCTTGAGGAAGGTCGGGAGCACGGTGTCGAGCCGCAACGGATACTGCTCTGACGGATGGCGGCGTCGCGCTTCGGTGCGGATATCGCCGCTACCTGGCCAGCGTCTTGGCGCGCCGATCGTTGAGCCGGAACGTCTTGCCGAGGTAGGTGAGTGGCTGGTGCGCTGCGAGCGTAGCTTTGAAGGCGGGACTGGTGGAGAAGAGATCGGGGACGATGGCACCCACCAAGTAGATACGCACAGTACGAAGGCGCCGGCGATGGCGAGCTTGTGCTTCTTGAACTTGTGCGCCATCAGCGTCCAACTGGACGCAACGAACGACTCCTCCAGTCTGCTGGCCTCCCGATCTTCGCTGATGAGCTCGCTTATCCGGTATACCTCTGCCCAGCTCAGTGCCGTTCGAAGCGGATCCTGGGGTCCACGACGATCAGCAGAATATCGGAGATGAACGTCCCTAAGACCCCGAGCGCCCCGATCAGCGCCGGCCACTGTCCGGTTCCCGCGCTAACTTGACCGCACCTGGGATCGCGCTTACTGTCTCGAAAGCCGGAGGATTCATGAGTACCGTAATGATGGAAGAGGCGCAACTCGACCGGGAACTGCGCCGGTTGTTCGGGTCGCAGGCGCTCAGCGAGGGACCGCTGGCCGCCAGCGGCGCCGGGCGGCGTCTTCTCGGCATCGACTTGCGGCAGCGGCTCGGGCCGGAGCAGGTTTCTCTGCTGGTCGATGCGCTGAGCCGGTTCCGTATCCTGTGCCTCCCGGGGCAGGACCTGGCCTCGTTTTCGTTGTCCGACTTCGAGCGCTTCGCCAACCACTGGGGCGCACCGGTACCGCATCCGAGCAACTTCCTGCGCGGCGGCAAGCCCGCCCAGTCGGACGGCGCTACGTCCGGCAAGATCGAGGTGATGCCGTTCGTGCAGCGCAAGGCGGCCAAGGTGAACGCGGCGTTCCCGAACCAACTCCAGTGCCTGCCGCACGAGTCGCCGGCGGTCCTGGTGGTCGCCAACTTCCAGGGCAACGGCGCTGCGCGTCGGGATGGCGTCAGCACCGGCATGGGCGGCTCCTGGCATACCGACATCGAGTACGAGCCGCTGCCGATATACGTCTCGATGTTTCTCGTCCACCACATGCCGGTGCGGCGCGATGCGCCGGGCGGCACCTGGGTGCAACCCCTGGATCTGTCCGGCGAGCCCGATCCGAGCCCCTACTTCGGGGGCTCTGACCCGGAGTTGATCCGGCTGCGCAAGACGCTCCCAGTGAACGGCGAGACCGCGTTCGCGGATGCCGCCGGGGCGTTCGCGGCGCTGCCGCCGGAGCGGCAGGCGCTGCTGGAGCAGACGCGGGTTAGGCGCCGGCTGAACGAAGGCGACGAGGGCTGGCTGGCGCCGCTGGTCCGTACCAACCCGCGCTCTGGAATCAAGTCGCTGCACAGCCCAATCTGGGCTTCGCGGCCCGGAGTGCGCCCGGCGATCGAGGTCGACGGCATGTCGAGCGAGGAGTCGCGGGCCTTTCTCGACGAGCTGGAGGCGCACGTGCTGCAACCGCAGTTCCGCTACGACCACCTGCACGTGCCCGGCGACGTGACGCTGTGGGACAACTACATGACCCTGCACAACACGCCGCTGCTGAAGAGGAACATCGACTCGATCGACGATGCGCGCCTGCTCTACCGCCTGAGTTGCAAGGGCGAACCGGCGCTGACCCTGCCGCGCAATGACCCGCCGGAGTGGATCGCCGCGCACATCAACGCCGGCTACACCACTCCCCCCGCGGTCATCGACGCAACCTGAGCCCGGCGACAGGTCTGGCCCGCCGATCCCGCTGACTTGCTGGGCTGGTTGCTGCCGCCTACAAACCTCCTATAGTGGCGGGTTGACAACTTCACCTGACGAGGAGGGAGACACGAGAATCCAGTCTCTCTGGTATGCACCGTGCTGTTACTTGGCGTTCCGTTCGCGTTGTTCGCAGGCACCCAGGAGGAGTCGTCCGCTGCTCCGCAGCCATGAGTATCGCCTGCTGGGGCTGTTCCCCACCCGGGTGCACCTGTTCGGGGTGGAGCGGCCGGGCGTGGTGGCGCTGTTCGGCACGGACCACCTGGGGCGCGACATCTTCTCCCGCACCCTGATCGCCACCAGGATCTCGTGCTCCATCGGCCTGGTGAGCATCTGCATCAGTCTGCTGCTGGGGCTGGTGATCGGAGCGATCTCCGGCCTGTTCGGCGGGGTCGCCGACCTGCTCATCCAGAAGGTGATCGAGGTGCTGGCGTCGATTCCGGGCATTCCGCTGTGGCTGGGCCTGGCCGCCGCCTTTCCCAGGCACTGGTCGGCGCTGATGGTGTACTTCGCCATTACCGTGGTGCTGTCGCTGCAGGGCTGGATCGGCGTGGCGCGCGTGGTGCGCGGCAAGTTCCTGTCCCTCAAGGAGGAGGATTACATCATGGCGGCCCGCAACTTCGGCGCCGGAAGCTGGCACGTCATCGTGCGCCACATGATCCCCAACTTCATGAGCTACGTGATCGTGAGCGTGACCCCCTGTCGATCCCGAGCATGATCATCGGCGAGACCGCACTGAGCTTTCTCGGCATCGGGCTGCGGCCGCCCATCGTAAGCTGGGGCGTGCTGCTGCAGGCCGCCCAGAACCTGCACTCCATCGTCGACTATCCCTGGACCCTGATACCCGCGCTGTTCGTGATCGCCATCGTGCTGGCCTTCAACTTCGCCGGCGACGGGCTGCGCGACGCCGCCGATCCGTACAGCCGCACCTGACACCGCCGGCCGGCGAGGCCGTCGGATCAGCGTGCACGCGATGCGAAACTCCTCGCTGAAGCGCCTGTCCAGGGCGACGCCGAGCCAACAACTGCAGCTCCGAGGGCTGGGGGGCAGGATATACTGCCGGCATGACCAGACGTGGTGTAGACATCGCATCGATGACGGCGCAGGAGCGCCTGAGCCTTCTGGACGCGCTCTGGGACAGCTTGGCGGCCACGCCTGAAGCGATTCCGCTGACCGAAGCGCAGTGTGCGGAACTGGACCGACGGCTGGACGACTTGGAGGTCGAGGGTCCGGTCGGCATTCCCTGGGAGGAGGTTCTCAGCCGAATCAGCAGTCCGCGCCGGTGAAGCGGGTCGTCGTCCGGCCGGCGGCTGCCGCCGACATCGAGGATAGGCGACACTGTTGTCGTCGTCGCATGCATGCACGCCAAGCGAGATCCGCGTCGTTGGCAGCGTCGTACCAGATCTCCAGAACGAAGCTTCGACTCGGTTCCACCGGACTACCGGCGCGCCTTCGGAATATTGGTGCGGCCGGTGCGCTGGCCAGGGAACGCCCGGCACCGTACCATGTCAGAGGGAGGGAGCGGCGTGCTGACGGGGTTGTTCTGGTTCGCGGCAATATTCGGGGTCGGCGTCACGGTGATCGACCTCCTCGGCCTGATCGGCGACCAGGGCGACAACGGCGGCCAAGATGGCTCCCAGGGCGAAGCTGGCGGGGCCCCGGTGTTGTCGTTCCTGCGCTGGGCCCGCACCATGGTCTACTTCTGCCTCGGGTTCGGGCCCTTCGGGCTGGCCGCGGGCGCGTTCGGATCCGGCTTCGGCGGGCGCCTGGCGTGGTCGCTGGCGGGCGGCGCCGCAATGGCCGTCCTGGCGCGGCTGTTCTTTCGCTTCCAGCGCACCCGGCTCGACTCCAGCCTGCAGGACGAAGAGTTGCTGATGGAGCCGGCCACCGTCATCGTGGCGATCGCGGCTGGCGGGATGGGCAAGGTGCGGGTACATTTTGGTCAGAGCGTGGCCGAACGCTACGCGCGCGCCGAGCAGGCCGATCAGGAGTTCGCGGTGGACGACCGAGTTATCGTCTCGCAGGTCACCGACCAGTGCGTCTACGTACGCAGGGAGGATTCATGTTAGAGGGCTTAGTCGGCGGCGGCGTGGGTGCCGTCGTTCTGTTCTTTGTCATCATCGGGTTGTTGCGCTCGGTAATACGGGTGTGTCCGCCGGACCAGGTGCTGGTGGTCACCGGCACCAAGACCCGGATTCGCGGCAAGAGCTACGGCTTCCGCCTGCAACGCGGCGGCTGGACCTTCGTGGTGCCCTTCTTTCAGAGCGTGCAGGGGCTCGGTCTCAGCACCATTCCCATCGACGTGCGCGTGGAAGGGGTCAACTCGGCCAACGGGATCACGGTCGGGGCCGACGCCACCGCCTGCGTCTGTGTCGACCACGAGGACGACACCCTGCTGTATTCCGCCGTGGAACGCCTCATGGGCAAGTCGCGCGCCGAGATTCAGGAGCAGATCCAGCAGACCATGGTCGGCAACTTTCGCGGCGCCCTCAACAAGACCACGCCGCTGCAGGCCATCGGCATGGTGGAGAGCGTCGAGGAGCGCGACCGCGCCGGCGAGGGTGGCAGCCTGGCCCGCAACGAGGTCCAGCCGGACGACGACGTGGAGGGTGAACGCGCCCAGTTCCGCGCCGAGCTGCTGCGTGACAGCAACCAGGACCTGAGCACCTTCGGGATGCGCGTGGTTTCAGTGTCGCTGCAGAAAATCTGGGACACCTCCAACTACATCGCCAACCTGGCCAACAAGACCCTCTCCCGGAAACGGCAGGAGGTGGAGATCGAGGAGGCCCGCCTGAAGGCCCAGGCGGAGCGCGCCGAATCGGATGCCAAGCGGCGCGAGACGGTGGCCGAGAACAGCGCCAATGAGAAGATCATCGCCGCGCAACAGGAACTGGAGGTGCTGCGCCGCAAGTGCGAGGCCGAGGTGGAGCAGATCCGGCTGGAGGCGGACAGCGCCATCGCCCGCGCCGAGAGCGAAGGCGAGCGCTCCGTGCAGGAGATTGCGGTCGAGCTGCGCAAGCTGAAGAACGTTTCGGACGTGACCCTGGAGGCGGACACCAAGCGGCAGGCCGCCGAGACCCTGGCGAGCGGCGAGAATCAGTCGGTGCAGATCGTCGAGTCGACTCACAACGACCTGCTGGACCAGAAGGCGACCATGGTCGCGAATGCCGGTGAGGTGGGCAAGATTGCCCTGTTCGTGCAGCAGCAGCTACCCACGCTGTTCGCTGCCTACGAGCGCTATGCGCGGGAGTTGAAGGTGGACAACGTGGTGATCATGGATGACGAGCGCGGCATGAACGGCCTGCTGAATCGCGGGCCGGAAGCGTTCGTCGACTTCCTGCACCGCTTCGAGGACGGCTTCGGTATCAGCGTAAAGGAGCTGCTCACCCGCAGCGAAGCGCCCGACGCGACCGGCGCGGAGGTGAAAGCATGATCGGCTTCGTTGTCGTATTCAGTCTGCTGGTGATCGTCACGCTGTTCATTCAGCTCATCACCAAGATGAAGATCGTCGGCGCCGACGAGTTGGCTATCGTTGCCGGGCAGGGACGGGGGTTCTCGTCGCTGCGCGGTGGCCGGGTGTTCGTGTTCCCGCTCATCCACCGCTTCTTTCGCATGGACATGCGGCCGCGCACCACCAGCGTACGGGTGGAGTCGGCAATTGCCGCCGGCATCGTGCCGCTCACCGTGGTGGCCACGGTCAGCTTTGCGGTCGCTTCCTCCGGCGAAGGGCTGCGCAACGCCATCCGCCGCATCCTGCTGATGACGCGCGACTGGAACGAGCTGACCGGCATCGCCACCGGCATCATCGAGGGCCATCTGCGCGACTCCATCGCCACCATGACCCCGGAAGAGGTGATGACCGACAAGGACCGGCTGGTAATGA
Organism: Spirochaetia bacterium; assembly: GCA_965203905.1. Classification (GTDB taxonomy): domain Bacteria; phylum Spirochaetota; class Spirochaetia; order SZUA-6; family Bin103; genus Bin103. The sequence goes on from CBDBDQ010000005.1 coordinate 3,147,726, forward strand.
ACATGATCCGGGTCTGCAAGGCCGACCTGGAGGGCATCGGACTGGAGATTACGGCGATGAACATCGCCGACGTGGACGATCACCGCCTGGAGGGAGTGCGCGAGCCGGAGCTGTACATCGCGCTGCTGAAGCGGATTCAGTCGGCAAACGCCGAGGCTCAGTCGCGTGCCGCCCAGGCCCAGGCGCGGGCCGCGGCCAAGGAGGAGTCGGAGACGCGTCGTGCCGAGGTGGCGGTGCGGGACGCGGCCAACGCCAAGGAGAGCCTGCAGGCGCAGACCCGCGTCGACGTGGCCCAGCAGGGCCAGCGCAGCGCCATCGGCGTGCAGCGCGCGGAGCGTGACGCGGTGGCACAGGTGGCCGGGATCAAGGCGCAGATCCGGGCCGAGGAACAGCGCATCGAGATGCTGCGCGAGAAGTACCGCGCGGAGATCCTGATTCCGGCCGAGGCGGAGCGGGAACGGATGGAGTTGCAGGCGAAGACGACGGCGGCGGAGGTACGGGGACGCGCGCAGGCCGAGATCGACCAATTGACCCGTACGATCGAGATCCTCCGCGCCGGAGGAAAGTCCGCTCTCTCCGCCTACATCATCGAGCACTTCGAGAAGTTCATCGAGCCGTTCGCCCAGACCCTGTCGCTGTTTCCGGCGCAGCACGTAACGGTGATCTCGGGGGCTGGTGGGACGCACGCCCCCATCTCCGGGGTGCACCCGCATCCGGTGGAGGAGGAAAAGGCGCGGCTGACGCTGCAGGCGCTGGGCGCGGTGGCGAGCGTCGCCGATACGGAGCGGCCGGCCGCAGATGAAGCCGGGGAACGCACGGCCGCGCCGGCTGCCGGCGAGCGAGCCGTATCGACCTCGTCCCGGCCGTTCCTGGCGCGGCCGCGCGGCGCCGAGCGGCGCACCTACGGGAACCGGCCTCAACCCGGAGGACGACCGCAGCAGCCGAGCTGACCGGCTTGATAGAGTACGGGATCGCGGCTTCCGGCCGGTGCCGTCGTCGGCTCGCCGCTCGACCTCGGCTGGCGCCTGAAAGATGAGGGTCCGGGAGGTCAGCCTTTCCGTATTCGAACTGGCCACGGTAACGCCGCTGCTCGCGCTGGGCGAGTACGGCCCGTCCGACGCCCGGCGCTGGCGGCCGCAACGCAGCGGCGACGCCAACTGGTGGCGCTCCCGCGGCGCCGGCGTCACCGAGCCGGTGCACCTGATGCACGTGCGCACGGACGCGGGCGTCGAGGGGCTGTGCACCGTCGGCGACGCCCGCTACCGGGTGATGAGCGAACGCGCGCTGGCTCAGCTCCGCGCGCTGGTAATCGGCGAGGACACCCTCGACCGCGAGCGGCTGGACGCCAAGCTGCGCCGCGCCGCCCGCTTCGCGTTCCTGCCGCCCGGCTGGGCCGGCGCGTTCGACAACTGCCTGTGGGACATCGCGGGCAAGGTAGCGGGGGCGCCGGTGTGCGAGCTGCTCGGACGGGAGCGCACCACTTGTCCCGCTTACTACAACAGCGGCGGCGGCTCGCTGGGAGAGGCGGTGGAGGACTCGCGGCGCGCCGTCTCGCTTGGCTTCACGGCGGTGAAGGACCACTTCGCGCAGGGTGCCGCGGAGAACGCGCGCCGGTTCGCCGCGGTGCGCGAGGCGCTGCGGCCCGAGGTGGCGCTGATGCACGACGCCGCCGGGGAAGCGTACACCTGGGCCGAGGCGGTGCAGGTGGGCCGTGCGCTGGAGGACCTGGGGTTCCTCTGGTTCGAGGAGCCGCTGTCGGACCGCGACCAGGCGGGCCTGCAGCGGCTGTGCCGGGAACTGGAGATCCCTGTCGCGGGGGCGGAGACGCTGATGCACGACCACGAGCTGTGCGCCCAGTGGTTGCTCAGCGGCACCGTCGACATTCTGCGCGGCAACGCGCGCCACGGCGTCACCCCACTGCTGGAGCTGGCCCGGATGGCCGCCGAACGCGGCACGACCGTCGAGCTGAACGGTCCCGGCGGCCTGTTCGGCCTGGTCCACGCCCACCTCTGCTGCGCCATCCCCAACACGCGCTACTACGAGTACTTCCCCGGTGGCTCCCGTGACGCCGCCGGCACCGAGATCGGCCTTACCAATCCGCCGCTGCCGGCGGACGGCGCCATCGCCCCGCCGTCCGGCCCCGGTTGGGGCGCCGAGTGGGACTGGGACTACCTCCGCCGCCAGCGCGTCGCCACCCTGTAACGCAACTCGCCGTCCGCCCGCAAGCGACAGCGGTGGTTCATCGGGGGAATGACGATGGGAGCGATCAAGGGTAGCGCTGTGGTTGTGGTGTCGTCCGCAGGCGCTGCCGGAGCAATCGGATCACGGGGTGACGTGCATTTCCATAATACTCCGTGTCGCTTTCTGCAACTCCGAGGGGTTGCAATTCAGGTAGTACGCGGCAGTATCAGTAGAGATTAGCTGGGTGTGACACGCGTGCACCACTAGGCCTGCGAATCTCCCACGTCGGCTAATTGGAGTGGTTGCTATGGGGAAGTAGTCGACATCGAAGTCCTCAACAGCACGCCAGGGTCTGGTGTCGATGCTGATGTCCTGTATGTGGGGCTCCGAAAACTGCCTGGAGTACGCGTTACTGACGTGGAACCGCGCAGCCGTAACACTCATCCCAAACATGGATACTACCTTCATAATATCGTTGCTATCGAACGGACCATGGACCAGGTCACGGATAGCATCTCCCGGCGCTAGAAAACTGATAGCGAAAGCGTTGGCACGTTGTTCGACGTAATCCACGTGCGTCCCCTCGGGGTTGTGTTCCAATCCGTCATAGTGATCGACGCGTACGTTTTCGAGTTGCGTTTCGGGGTCAAACAACAGATGCCCGATCTCATGTGCCAGGGTAGCGCGGCACACAAGAGGGTTGCTATTGGGCCCGGACGTATTCAGGACTATACCACGCGCAGTCCTACTGCCATTATTGACCCGAGTCGCGATCGTTGCTCCAGCTATGCTTGGTGGCAGTTCTGTCCGAACAACTGGAATGCCGAGCGTATGCTCAACTAGCTCTCTCATGGAACGGATCGGCGCTGCATCTCGGATATACAAGGCGTTTCGCGTGTGCTCAGCTAGCCCGTAACCGACTCTCCATGCCGGTGTAGTTTTGTTTCCGTAGTTGTCAGTCGTCTGAAACTGAGAGCGTACAGATACGGCGTCGCTGGCCCCTAGCTGCTCTTGCAAGGTATGGTGCACTCGTATCACGGACGCAGCTTCCGTCAGCGCCGCCGTCGCTCTCTGTGAAAGACCGATGAAGCCGCCGCTACGCAGTGTTTTGAGTCTCGCGGCGACGTCTCCACCGACAGCCGCGTCTGCTTGGAAGGCAAGCATCGCTTCGTCGAGCCCGAGTGTGAAGGCGATGCGTTCCATTGTTCCAATGTGAATGTCGTCGGCGTCGCCGCTCTCAATGCGCTGTAGATCCTGGACCGAAACACCAACACTTTGCGCTACTGTCGCAATGTCTATACCGATAGCCTCCCGCTGGCTGTGCAATGCCTTGCCTACCGCATTCGGGCGCGACAGCAGAACAGCGGAACCGTATTCCACGGCTTCATCGAGCACGTCTATCCCATATGCAACAAGCGCCTCATAGGCACTGATTTCCCTCCCCCAGTGCTGGCGCTCGCCGTCGTAAGGACTGAGTTCGGAGCGCCCGCGCACGAACTTTCGCGTAGACTGTAGAGCAGCTTCTGGAGCTGTAGGAGCTTGCGTCCTGAAAATCTTCATTAGTAGCTTGGCGTTGTTCGGGTTCATAGCGTTCGTTTAGCCTTGTTCATCTCTCTGTTCCAGCCCAGGCTTTGCACGTCGTAGCCGTAGCCCTCAAACACCTTCACAGCATCGGCGAGATGCTGCTCAGTACGCGCCGGATACCTACCCGATCCTCCTGACAGGTATATCGACTGATGATTGCGGAACCAGAGCTCACCTCCAATGTACGCTTCTCCACCTGCGGTCAGGTTGGTATGCTTCGGCTCCCTATTACCCAATGTATCCATCTTCTCTTCGAAGATGTAAGGTATCCCAGTGTTGTCTACTACCCATATGTACCGATGCGTGTTTTCGTGATAGTGGCGCGGCGGCTTTCCTTCAACGAAACAAGTTGCCGGAGCAGGCATTAGTCTCCGCAGGTAGGCGTTCAGACTGATCAATTGCCAAGCAGCATCAACTATACCTTTCACAGGTGGACGTGCTGTATACCGGCTGCGGAATGACATCAAAGCTGCGGTAATCACGGATGCTAAAATAACTACTATTGCATGAGGCTTTAGCCTAGTGGGCCAGTCGCACGACCAAGTCATCTACTTGCCGTTTAGTCACGAGATCGCACTGCACCATACTTCATGGTAAGCTGCATAAGTCGAGATTGTCAAGCAATCCTCGACAACGACCGAGGGCGACCAAGAAATGACCGACCAAGAAATGACAAGGTTTCACCATACGACGACGGACAAAGAATGAGCTGGCTGCGTCACGAGCCGTAGCGGATTATCAGTTCCACGTCCTCCAGCCACAGTTCCGAGATGACCCGCGGGTCGCCGCGGTGCACCGCCAGCGACAACTGGTTGTCCCCGGGCTTCAGCAGATGGGGTGGGACGGCCAGCTCGCGGGTGTAGGTGATCGGATAGTCGTCCCGGAGGGTGAACGCCGGCAGCGCGGTGCCGTTGAGGCGCGCTTCGATCCGATGATCTCCGCCGGTCAGGTCGCGGAAGGAGAGTCTCAGGGTCACCGCCACCGCACGGTCCTCCCGTTGTGCTGCCGCGCAGTCGTCGGCGACGGCAACCGGAAGCACGACCGGGCGCCCCTCGGCCAGTCGCGCCGGCACCTGGGTGCGCGCCGCCGCGGTGCCGAACTCGGAACGCAGGAACAGCTCCTGCTCGGCATCGGTCCACTCCGCGAACACCGTCCCGTCGATGCCGTTGGCGTGTTGCGCCGTGCCGAGGTTGTCGAGCAGGTAGTGCTTGTCCCGGAACCGGAGCGCGTCGGATGAGCCGATCTCCCGGAGCGGCTGGAAGTCGTAGTCGGGCCCCAGCCCGTAGCCCTCGGGGTTGTAGCCGCGGTCGTCGCGAATCGCGTTCATGTTGAACAACTGGATGCCGTCCACGCCGAGTCGGTAGTGGTTGGCGGCAATCGCACGAAAGATCTCGGGAGTGGCGCCCTTCCTCTGGTAGGCGTCCACCTTGATCGACGCGTACACCGGACAGCCGTGACGGTGGCCGGCCTTGACGTCGTCGCCGATCGGCAGGCTGCTGCGGTCGTCGATTCCCAGGATCAGGCCGTCGATCCAGCCCTGCTGCAGCCACGCGGCGACATCCAGTCCGAGCTCTCTGGACGCCGACAACGGTGCCAGGGCTCGGACCACCAGCCCGAGCCGCTTGCCACGCGCATTCCCGATATCGTCGAGCACGGCCCGCACCTGTCCCATGAACTCGCTCATGCGCGGCATCTCGGCCTCCTCCGCACCCGGTTTGAAGAAGATGAAGGTGCGCATGAAGTCGAGCTCGACGCCGTCCAGGTCATACTTGGTGCAGGCTTCGCGGATCAGCGCGAGGCGGAAGTCGCGCACCTCCTGCCGCGCGTAGTCGAACGCCAGCGCAAAGCGCTTGCCGATGCCGGGGTGCTCGCCGATCAACAGCTCGGGGTGCTCGCGCTTCATACGGCAGATGTAGCCGACGATGTTTTCCTCGATGAGCCGCCCGTCCTCAAGCACCGGATGGCGCAGCGGCCGGTTGAGCCACATCAACTGCGGGTTCCCCCGCCACAGCAGCCGGCTGTCGTGCAGGTCGTTCATGCGGAAGCCGATCAGCACGTCGAGCCCGCGCCGATGCCCCTGCTCCACCACCACCTGGGGCGGGTCGGCGCCCGCCTCGATCATCTCCCGTGCCCGCTCCGCGTGCAGCAGCCAGAACTTCGACTTGAACGGCGGCTCGAGCTCGTAGAATCGCTCGCCCACGTCGGTGGCGTGGGAGTAGAGGTTGGAGGCCCGTCCCGGTCCCTGTTGTGCGGCGAGTCGCTGATTGTCGGTACCCAGGGTCCAGGTGACCGCGTCGACCTGAGTGGCCTCCAGGTGCCCGACCGTCTTGGCGACGAAGTTGTCGATGCTGAACGGCAGCTCGAAGAACGGCTGGAATGGGGACACCATGGCCCCGCCGTCGTGGTTGTACAGAAGACGATAACGTCGTTTCATGCGTTTAGAAGTCCTTCAGCCCTTGATGGAGCCTATCGTGGCTCCCCTGATCAGGTTGCGATGGAACACGAAGTAGAACAGGACGGTGGGAATGGTCGCCACCACCAGCCCGGCCAGGAGCGGTCCCCAATCGGTGCTGTAGCGGCCGATAAAATTGGTCAGCCCAATGGGCAGCGTCTTTGCCGCATTCGGTTTCATGACCACCAGCGCGAACAGGAATTCGTCCCAGAAGTAGAGAAAGTTGAAAATCAATACGGTAGAGATACCGCCCAGCGACACCGGCATCACAATACGATAGAAGGTGGTCAGGTGGCTGCACCCGTCGATCTTCGCGGCCTCGATGATCTCGTCGGGAAACGCGCGGAAGTAGGTCTGCAGCAGCAGCGTCGTGAAGGGCGCCCGGAACGCCACGTAGGGCAGGATCAAGCCCAGCGGCTTTGCCAGCAGCCCGAGATCTATGACGAAGAAGTAGAGGGGGATCAGAAACGAGTGTATGGGAATGCCGATCATTCCGATGAGCGCGATGGTAAGCAGGTTCTTGCCCCAGAAGCGCAGCTTGGCGATGGAGTAGCCCGCGAGCAGTGAAATGACCGTTACCAGGATCAGAGACGACGAGGTTATCACGATGCTGTTCTTCAGGTAGATCCCGAGCGTGATTCCCTGCTGGCGGAATTTGCCGAAATCGTAGTTCTCGAAGTACCACTTGGTCGGCAGGCTGAACAGTTTGGTCTGGATCTCCAGCGACGGCTTGAACGAGGAATAGAACAGCCATACCAGGGGGGAGAGCTGGAACAGTCCCCAGAGGATCAGGACGACATGGAACGCACCAAGGTGTTTCTTGGTCATGGCTTGTCGCGATATCCGGAGATGCGAGTGTAGAACACGGACAGGATCAGTGACACGACCAGGATCACGATGGCGATCACGGAGCTGTAGCCGTAGCGGTTCGACCAGATGCCGGTCTGATACAGGTGCGTGCCCAACACTTCGGTGGCACCGGCGGGTCCCCCTCGCGTCATGATCCAGATGATGTCGAATACCTTGAAGGTGCTGATCAGCAGCAGCAGGGCCACGATGGAGAACGCGTTCTTCAGGATCGGTATGGTAATCGAGAAAATGCGGCGGATGACGGTCGCCCCGTCGATTTCCGCGGCCTCGTAGATGTCCTCGTCGATGGCTTGCATTGCGGCCAGGAAGATCACCATCGGAAACCCGCTGTGCTGCCAGATGACGATGCCGATGATGACGCTCATCGCGAGACTGGGATCGGCCAACCAGTCCTGTTGCAGCACCTCCAGGCGGACGATTCCGAACAGCGTGTTGAGGACGCCGTAGGGATCCACGATGCGCAGCCAGAGCAGCGCCACCACGGCGGTGGATACGGTGATCGGCAGGAAGAACACGAAGCGGTACAGGCGCCAGAAGCGTACCCGCAGGTCGATGATGGCGGCCAGCGCGAAGCCCACCGCGAGCAGCCCGAGAGAGGCGCCGATCGAGTACTTGAACGAGTTGCCCAGGGCGGTCCAGAAGTAGCGGTCTTTGCCGAACATGCGCACGTAGTTGTCTATTCCGACGAACTCCCAGGGACCGATTCCGTCCCACTTGTAGAACGACAACAGCAGCGATTGAACGAGCGGATAGGCGATGAACGCGAGGATGAAGAATACCACCGGCAGCACGAACAGGTAGCCGGTGAGATATTCGGAATGGTCCCGTCTGGTACGCCGTCTGGGCGCAATCGTGGACATGCGCTAAACGCGGCACGGAGAGCGCGCCGGGGCGCTCTCCATGCCTGCCGGAGCCGGCTCTTTACTCGAGTACGGCTACTGCGGCTTCGTGGAAGAAGTCGACCACCTCGTCGACGCTCATGCTGCCGGCGATAAGCGACGCGTTGGCGTGGTTGAAGTCCTTGTTGCGCTGCGGACTGGCCCAGGGGTCGAACAGGTCCGCCGAGCCGTTCTTCTGCACCGCCTCGACCACCGATGCCATCATCGGGTTGGCCACCTGCGAGATGTCCTCGGGCGTCACGCACATGCAGGCACTCAAGAGGCTGGCGTCGTAGGAGAGTATCGCGTAGTCCCGCTCCGTCAGCTTGTCCATGATGTCCAGCACGGCCTCCAGCTTCTGCTCGGTGATCCAGGCCGGAACGGTGAGGCCATTGGCGAATCCGGTGAGCATGACGGTGTTACCGTTGTGGGGCGGCATCACGAAGTGGTTGTAGTTCAGGTCCGGAGCCTCGTTGTTGAGGATGCCGATGCCCCAGGTTCCCGTGTTGTGCATCGCCGCCTCGCCCTTGGTGAACAGCAGGCGCGCCGCGCCTTCATCCATGGATATGGCCCCACGCGGAAACATCTCGAGCTGATTCATGGAGTCGATGAATTCGTAGGCCTGGCGCACGCCGGGGTGCTTGAAGATCTCGGCGGTCTCCACCGACTTGTCGGCATCACGTTCCCAGAACAGCAGCTCATTGAATTCTTCCTTGGTCATGTAACGGGCGAACAGGTTGGTGATGATCTTGTTGAGCCGCGAAGGGTGCTTCGAGCCCATCGCCCACGGGATGTAACCGGCTGCCTTGAACTTCTCACCCAGCGTGAGGATGTCGTCGAGTTCCGCCGGCGGCTCCACGCCCACTTCCGCGAAGATGTCCTCGTTGTAGTAGTAGACCGGCGAGACGATCCAGTCGGTGCTGAAGAAGGGAAAGCTACCATCGGGCATTCGATACTGCTGTACCGCCGGGTACAGCGCGTCGGACCAGCCGCGCTCCTCGTAGTGGGGTGCCAAGTCGACCACCAGGCCTTCCTGTCCGTAGCGGTCGGTGCGCATGCCGCCGATGGTCCATATCAGGTCCACATCCTCGGCCTGGCTCGCCAGCGCGGGGTAGGTGGTCTCGTAGAGGTTGTCGAACTGCTGCACGATCAGATTCAAGGATACGTCGGGGTTCTCCGCCTCGTACTTGTCCTTGATCTTGTGCCACCATTCGGACTCGGTGCCGGCCAGAACCCACATGTTGACGGCGACCGGCCCCTGTTCCTGGGCAGCAGTCTCTTCCTGTGCCGCCGCGGTTGCCAGCATCGGCACGATGCCGAAGCAGAGCGTGGCCAGAGCCACGCCGAACGTTCTCTTCATTCGTCCCCTCCTTAGGAGATCGTAGCGAATCAGGTAACCCCTGATTACAGAACGATTGACGCTACCACGGCGCACACCGGCTCGCAAGTCGGTGTAGCGACCGTTACCGGTAGCGGAGAATGAACTCGGCGCTCTCCACGGTCAGCGGAGCGGCTACCTGGGAGTTGCGGCCCCGGACCGTGATCCGCAGCCGGTTCCAGCCCTGCCGCAGCGTTTCGGGTGACAGCGTGAACTCGTACCAGAAGTCGTTGTAGAGAATCCTCGAGGTTGCGGAGGCGGTGTCCAGCGGCGTGTCGTTGAGCTGGCAATCCAGGGCGTCGCGCGCCGTCAGGTTGACCACCAGGAGGCGCAGCGTCGCCTGGACGAAGGAGCCGCGAGCGGCAGCGGAGGGGACGTCGTCCGCGATGTCGATGTCGATGTCGACCGCGTCACCGGCGGCGTGCATCTCTGTCGGCAGCGGTCCCGCGGGCACCGGCGGTGCGCCCAGCTCCCGCGCCCACTCCAGCCACTCGTGGGGGTTGTCCGCCACGTAGTGCTTGTCGCGCTCGGCGATGAGCGCGGGATCCGCGATCTCTCCCCAGGGAACCCGCCCGTAGCGGTCGTCCCACCAGTACTCGATGACGTGGTTGTTCCACAGGTACAGGCCGTCCACCCCCGCGCGCCAGTAGTTGGCTGCCGCGGCACGGCACATGGCGTCGGGATAGACTCCCGGCTCGTGGTAGAGCACGCGGGCCGAATGCGGTCTGCCGTACCAGAACATGCCGAGGTTCTGGGCGATCACCTGCACGTCGCTGCCGCGACACGCCTGGACGTACTCCTCCACCGGCACCCGGTGCATGCTGGTGTGCACCACGCCGGCGATGAGAATGTCCACCAGCCCCAGTTCCAGCCAGGTCTTCACGTCGATGCCGAAGGCTCCCGCCAGGGCGAACGTGGGCGGCACCCGAACCGACAGCAGCAGACGCCTGCCGATCCGTTCACTCTTGCGATCCAGTGCCGCCCTGATCCGGCCCAGGAGGTCGGTCAGCAGTTCGGCTCCCTGAGCCTCCCTGCCCTCGGCAAACAGGCGTGGAAACCGACAGAAGTCCAGGTCCAGGCCGTCCAGCTCGTAGTTCTCGATCGCCTCGGAGGCCAGTGCCAGCTTGTAGTCACGCACCGCGGCGGCGCCGAAGTCGTAGGCGAACCGGGAGATGCCGCCGATCCGGCGCGCGGCCGGCTCGCTGACCGGGCCGAGCAGCCACTCCGGATGTGCCCGCTTGCGCGGCGAGAACAACGGGTGCTCCGGCCCCGGCAGGCTGCCGTCGTGGATATCGTTCACCCGAAACGAGAGAAACACCTCCAGCCCGGCGCGGTGGCCGTGCTCGATCACCACCGCCGCGGGATCGGTGCCCTCGGCCAGCAGGCTGCGCGTGTTCTCGTACATGCGCCAGCTCCCGGCCGAGTCGAAGCCGGCGCCGTCAGCGCCGAATCGAGGACCGATCCTGGTGTCATGGGAGTACACGTCGGACAGCCGGTGCGACGGCGTGGCAAGGCCGGGGTCGGTGCCCAGTTGCCAGTAGAGGGTGTCAACCTGGGTGCCGACGAGCGGGCCGACGGTGGCGTCGGCAAGTCCCTGCGCTCCGATCGGCGCCTCCCTGGTGAGACCCTGCAGGGTGCCGCCGTCGTTGCACAGAATGAGGCGGTGGGGGCGCCCGTCGCGGGACGTCGGGCCGTTGTTGCGAGTCATCGGATTGCTCCTGAGCCGAGTCCCGTCACGAAGTACTTCTGGGCCAGCAGCACGAACATGACCGGCGGAATCAGCATTACGGTGGCGACGGCGGTCATCGACGGCCAGATGATGCCCTGTTGGGTAATGAAGAAGGTGACGGCAACCGGCAGCGTCTTGGCGCGTTCGAAGGCCAGCACCGACATGATCTCGAAGTCGTTCCAGGCCAGCAGGAAGGTGAGAAAGGCAACGGTCAGCAGGCCGGGCAGAATCAGGGGGATGACGATGCGCACGATCGTCTGCAGCCGGTTGCAGCCGTCGATCAGGGCCGACTCCTCGACCTCCATCGGTACGTCCAGGATGTAGCCGCGGAGCAGCCACACGGCGAGCGGAATGCCGATCGCCGAATACGCCAGCACCAGCGACATGATGGTGTCCAGCAGACCCAGCATGTTGACGAACAGGTAGAGCGGCAGGATGGTTGCAATCGGTGGCAGCATACGCGTGGCCAGGATCAGCAGTCCGGCGGCATTGCGACCGCGAAATCGCATTCTCGCCAGGCTGTACGCGGCGCACAGCGATGCCGCTACGGTGATTATCGTGGTGATTCCGGCGGCCTTCACGCTGTTCCAGGTGAAGCGTCCGAGTTCCACGCCGAAGGCCCTGCCAAACAGCAGATCGGAATACGCCGCGAGCGTTGGCTGGAAGATCAGCTTGGGTGGAATGGCGATGGCGTCCAGCTCGGTCTTGATCGATGTCAGCACCGTCCACAGCGCCGGTACCAGGTTCACGAACGCCACCAGAATGATGACGACGTAGCAGAATGCCGCTGGCAGCTTCATTCCTTGTGCTCCACGTACAGCGTCTTGACGATGGTCAGCCCGAGCAACAGGGTCAGCAGCAGCAACGAGTAGGAGATCGCGGAGGTAGTGCCGAACTCCCAGGTCTTGCGGAAGTGCTCGTACAGGTACACGCCCAGGAACTCGCCCGCGTTGCCGGGCCCGGGGCCGCCGTAGATGCTGAACACGACGGCGAACACGCGCAACGCAAAGATGCTCAGGAAGAGAATGCCCACGACCGCCGCCGGCCGCAGCCAGGGGAGAATGATGTACCAGAACTGCTGCCGCCGGGTGGCGCCGTCGATTACCGCCGCTTCGACATGCTCGGTGGGCAGCGACTGCAGCGCGGCGAGCAGGATCAGCACCATGAACGGGGACTGGCGCCAGGTATGCACCACGGTGATTACCGGCAGCGTCAGCGATGGGTTGCTGAGCCACTCCGCCTTGCGAAAGCCGAGCCAGTTCAGGAGGTAGTTGAGGATCCCCCATTGCTCGTGCAGGATGATGCGCCACATCAGTCCTACCGCAACCGGCGTCAGCACCAGGGGAAACATCACCGCCACCCGAAAGAAGCGCTGCAGACGGATCCCCGAGTTGAGCACCATCGAGACCACCAGGCCGATCACCAGCGATGCCGAGATATGTACCGTGGCGAGAATCAGCGTCCTGCGCAGCGCGTGCAGAAAGCGCCTGTTGCTGAATACCTCGATGAAGTTGTCCAGGCCGACGAAGCTCGGCGGTTGCTGCCGTATCGGGTTCCATTCGAATACGGTCAGGTAGCCGCTCCACAGCCACGGGTAGACCAGCACCGCGATGAGAATGGCGAACGCCGGCGCCAGCCAGAGATACGGGTAGATGGGACGCGCGGAGAGCGGGGTGGCGGCCATTCAGGTGTCCACGCAGGCCACCCCGGCTGGGCGGTGGCCTGCGTGGCGATTCGGTTACTGGCCGATCAGGTCGGCCAGCCGGCTGGCAATGTTTTCCAGTGTGGTCTTGGCATCCTGGCGACCGAGGAAGTAGGCCTGGACCTCTTCGTGGTTGAGAATGCTCAGTTGCTCGGTGCCCTCGAAAATCGGCGTGGTGGTCATGCCGGGCAATGCCGCCAGCGCATCCTGCGATGCCTGGCCGCCGGGATTGAACGCGTTGAACTCCTGCGACGCCATCACCGCAAAGTGCGGAGGTCCGTTGAACTTCTCCAGCGCCATACGGAGCTGTGCGTCGAAGTTGGTGCTCACGAACTTGATGAGCTCGTAGGCGGCATCCTTCTTCTCGCTGTTCTTGTCGATGCCCAGGGACCAGCCATTGATGTTGACCGCGGCGTGAGCCGGACCGAGCTGTTCCTGGGGCAGGGGAGCGTAGCCCCACAGACCGGTGGTGGTCGACACTTCCGGGTCTTCGATGCGGCCGATGTGACTGTTCTGAAAGGTGAGGATCCCGACCTGGCCCTGCTGCATGAGCTGGAACACGTCGAAGATGTTGGTGCCCAGCGGGTTGGGGACCAGGCTTTCGTCGATGAAGCTCTTGATCCATTCGAGACGCTCGACGGCGTAGTCGCTGGTCAGGGCGTCGCTGACGGCACTCAGGTCCTCGGTCAGATAGCGGCCTCCCGGCATCACGAACCAGTCCGACAGCAACTGGGTCGTGTCGCGGTGGCTGGAGGCGCGGAACACCGATCCCCATCTGCTGCGATCGCCCTCCGGACCTTCGGTGAGTTTTTCGGCAACGCTCTTGAGTTCCGCGTAGGTGGTGGGAATCGACAGCCCCATGTCGGCCATCAGGTCCTTGCGGTAGGCCATGATGATCACGCCCACGCGATATGGCAGCCCGATGATGTTGCCGTCGTACACGAACACGCTGTCGAGCCCGGTGACGATCTCCTTGACGTCGGCCGGCCCCAAGCGGTCGATGTAATCATCCAGCGGTTCGACGAAGGGCCCGTAGATCGCCGGCCACAGGTTGGTAACGGGAACCACGTCGAACACCGCGTCGCCGGACATGAACTGGCGCAGCCCCTTGTCGTAGATCTCCACGGAGTTGCCCCAGATGCTCGGCACCGCCTTGTACTTGCCCTTGTACTCGGCGTTGAACATCTGAATCGCCAGCACGAGCGGCTCGCCGCCGCCGCCCGCCGGGGTCAGCACGTTGATGACTACCGGCTCATCGGAGTCCATCTCGGCGGCCTCGTCGGCGGCCTGCTCCTGCGGAGCGCTCGCAAAGAGAGGGACGCTCAGCACGAACAACGCCCCTGCCACAAGTTGGATCAAGCCAATCGTTCGATTCATGATTCAACCTCCTGACGCAGCAACATAGCACCCTGTTGCGGTGGCTGCAAGCAACATCATTGCCGAATTGCCGAACAAATTCGCTGTCGATCACGGTGCGGAAAGCACGAGGGCGGCCGGCCGATTGCGTCGGTTTATCTCAGGGCCGCCAGGGCGTCCAGGACGCGGCCGGTGTAGCCGGGCTCCAGCTCGATGAGGCAGGTGCCGAACCAGAACACCGGGTGGTGCGAGGCCACGATGATCTGGTAACCACGCTCGCATACCGCCTCCATGAGACGCTTGATCCGCTGCACCGCGGCGAAGTCCTGCCCCGCCTCCGGCTCGTCCACCAGCAGGGTCATGCCGCGCGGGCCGGCGGGCAGGGCGGCCAGGGTATGGCGGATCATCTGCCCGTGCGACGAAAAGTTGCCGCGCAGGCGCAGCGCCATCTCGGCCGGGGTGCGCGCCGGAGCGGACGCCACGCGCGGGTTCATCAGCTCGGTGTCGAACAGCCGGCGTTCGGCGCTGTCCTTGAACTGCAGTTCGCAGTCGGTGCCCTGCAGCAGGGCCTTGATGATGGTGCTCTTGCCGGACCCGTTGGGACCGGCCAGGGTGTTCAGCCCGGGGGCGAAGTCGAGCCGGCTCTTGCGCCGCACGCGGCGCTGCCACTTGAACTGCAGGCGCGCGTGCTCGATCACACCCTGTTCCCGGCGCCCGGGTCCGTCGCGGGCGCTGCCGCGAGCGAGCGACTCATGGCGCTACCTTTGCGGCTGGGGTTTGCGGCGTCAACTCACCGGCTGGTGGGGATGGGGGCGCGTGGCGGTTGGGCGGCGTGTCGGGCTACTGTAGGAACCATGAGTGGCAAGTTGGAGCAGTATGTCGCGGCGGCGCAGGCGGGAACGGACCTCACCGTGGACGAGGCGCAGGCGTGTGCCGATGCGGTGTTTGCGACCGCGGCCGATGAGGTGGATCAGGTCGCGGCGCTGCTGCGGGCGCTGGCCGCGAAGGGGGAGGCGGTCACCGAGGTGGTGGGGTTCGCGCGCGCCATCCTGGAGCGCGCCACTCCGGCACCGGCTCCGATTCTCGGCACCGGTGTGGACCTGGCCGGCACCGGCGGCAGCGGGCTGGAGCGGTTCAACGTGTCCACCGCGGCGTCGTTCGCAGTGGCCGCCGCCGGTACCGGCGTGGTGAAGCACGGCAACCGGGGGTCGCGCCAGCCCAACGGCAGCATGGACTTTCTGGATGCACTCGGCATCGACTACGGGCTGGCCCCGGAGGCGATGGTCGACTGCTACCAGGCGTCGCGGCTGGCGTTCTTCTTTGCCCGCGCGTGGCACCCGGCCATGGCCGCGGTGGCGCCGGCGCGACAGCAGGTGGCACGGCGCACGATCTTCAACCTGGCGGCGCCGCTGTGCAACCCGGCGCAGCCGCCGTACCAGCTCATGGGGGCCAGCAGCGTGGCCGCCGCGGAGATGCTCATCGAGGTGCTGCGCCAGCTTGGCCGGCGCCGGGCATTGGTTGTGTGCGGCGCGCCCGGCATCGACGACCTCTCCATCTCGGGCCCGACCGACGCGTTCGAGCTCGACTCAGGAACGGTGCGGCGCCACACCCTCAGTCCGGATCAGTTCGGTATCGACGCGGTTGCCTTCGACCGGCTGCCGGCGGGCAGTGGAGCCGACAACGCCATTACCTTCACCGACCTGGTTCGGGACCTCGCCGCCGGTACCGCCGAGTCGCCGTTGGCCGACCTGATCTGCGTCAATGCGGGCGCGGCGCTCTACTGCGCGGAGGCCGCGGAGAGCATTGCCGCCGGCTGTGCCAGGGCCCGCGAAGCATTCGCCGACGGCAGCGTCGGCCGCCAGATCGCACGGTATCGCGAACACGCGGGAGCAACGGCGGGCGGCTGACGGCCGATCAGCAGCAGCCCGTGGTGGAACCGGGATGGATCGCCGTTCGAATGCAGCCGGAGTTTCACGACGGGCTGCCAGGCCCCCCGTTCGCCCCCTCCGCGCGGACGATGCGCAACAGGGCGTCGTACTCCTCGTAGCAGTCGCCGCAACGGCGCAGGTGGGCCATGACCAGGGGGCTGAGCGCATCGGGGTCGTGGCCCGCCGCGGCCAGTTCGACGAGCTGGTCCAACTCCTGCAGACACTCGTCGCACGACAGCTCCTGATCGTCGGTGCGCGCCACCATGACGGCCAACTGGGACAGAGCACGGCGCATGCCGGCCTGCGGCTGGCCCGGCGGTGGATGACCGAGCAGACCGCGAGCACCAAGCTGGAGCCGGGTGAACAGCGACAGCTTACCCAATTCCAATCTCACCCTCTCTCATTGTGACGCCGTTGCCGTGCCCTAGCTTACCAGCCAACACCGTCGCCCGCGCCAGCGGCGGCCAGACGACGAGTTGGGAGGTTCATCCGAAGACCTGGAGTAACTGCTCCGGGGTGAGTCCGTCCGCCGTCAGCTTGCGCTTCAGGCGCCGGCGCGCATCGTGCAGCAGCTTGTAGAGCGCGTTCCTGGTGCTCCCCATGCGCCGCGCCACCTCCTCCAGCGGCACGCCGTAGATTCCCACGGCCAGCAACGCCTGACGCTGCTTGGCGGTCAGCTCGCGGTCGATGTAGCGGTGCAGCAGTGCCAGCACGGCCTTCTTGCCGGCAATCTGGGCGGGACCGGGGGCGGAGTCGGGGAACTCCATTGCGGGCGTATCCGGCAGCGAGGTGATGAGGGAGTCGAGGGAGACGTCTCGCCAGCGCTTGCGGCGCAACTCGGTAAGTGCCACCCGTACGGCGATCTTGTGCGCCCAGGTGGTGAAGCGGCTCTCCCCGCGAAAGGAGGCAAGCTGCTCCAGGATCTTGAGCAGCGCCTCCTGTGCGAAATCCTCGGCCTGGGATTCGAATTCGGAGCCGGCGCCGCGCACCCGGCGCAGCAATCCGCGGTGCAGGCCGCTGACCAGGATACGCCGCAGATCGGCAATCGCGGCGTCGCGGGCTGGCCCCTCGGCCTGAAGGTCGGCCACCCACTGCTGGTTGGAGCGCCCCTCCACCGCCGGTACCGCCATCAGTCCATTGAAAGTGTAGCGGAGGTGTCCCCAGGAGCAAAGTGAGACGATGCGGTCGGTAGGGGGTACGGCTCACGCCGGCGCGCGCCGGGCTGGACAATGCCACCCGATAGATGCTCCACAATGGTGCCCGGTGACCGCGCCGAGCCGAAGCCGCGCGAGCGCGTGGGATACCGCACAAGGAGCAGAACCTGATGGCAATTCGCGTAACGGTATGGAACGAATTCGTGCACGAGCAGACGAACGACTTCGTGCGCAGCATCTATCCCGATGGGATCCACGAGCAGATCGCCGGCTACCTGCGGCGGCAGCCGGGCCTGGAGGTGGCGACCGCCACCCTGGAGCAACCGGAGCACGGCCTTACCGAGGAGGTGCTGGCACGCACCGACGTGCTGATGTGGTGGGGGCACGCCGCCCACCGCAAGGTGCGCGACGACATCGTCGACCGCGTGCAGGAACGGGTACTCAATGGCATGGGCCTGGTGGTGCTGCATTCCGGGCACTTTTCGAAGATCTTCAAGCGCCTGATGGGGACCAGTTGCGGGCTGAGCTGGCGCGAGGCGGCGGAGCGGGAGCGGTTGTGGGTGGTGAACCCCAATCATCCCATCACCAAGGGCTGCGGCCGCTATATCGAGATCCCCAACGCCGAGATGTACGGCGAGTTCTTCGATATCCCGGAGCCCGACGAGTTGCTGTTCGTGAGCTGGTTCGAGGGTGGCGAGGTGTTTCGCAGCGGCGCGGTGTGGCATCGCGGCCGCGGCAAGGTGTTCTACTTCCGTCCCGGGCACGAGACCTATCCCGTTTTCCACCACGAGGGGGTGCTCCACGTGCTGGCCAACGGGGTGCGCTGGTGCGCCTTCGCCGGCAACACCGAGACTACCGGCATTCTCTCGGGGACCAACGTGCCGGAGCCGCTGGAGCAGTTGAGCGAGAAGGACTACGAGCAGGGCGAGATCGAGCACCCGCAGGAGTCGCTGGCGCGCTGAGCGGCACCTTGACGCGTGACCGCGGGTACGCGCCCGGTTGTTGGACATCGAGACCCACACCGCAGGCATGCAGGGCACATGCGCCCGCGCGGACCCGTGCGAAGTATGATCGACCCTTCCGGGGTCGTCCGTATGGTGTAATGGCTACCGAACGTGGGGCTTCGCGGCGGCTGTCGGGACGGCTTGGCGGCAAGGTGCTGGCGGTGCTGCTGCTGGGCCTGCTGCTGCCGGCCGCCTGCAACCGTGGCGAGGCGGACGCCGCCGGCGAGTCCGGGAGCACGGCGGCAAGCGCCGACCTGCCGCAGGTGGCGGACTTCGAGATCGTCGCCTACCAGAGCACAGCGGAGCTGGGCGGCGAACGAGTGCAGTTCAGCGACGTGCTGGCCCGCGGCAAACCGGTGGTGCTGAACTTCTGGGCCGGGCTGTGCCCGCCCTGTCGCGCCGAGATGCCGGAGTTCCAGGAGGTGTACGACCAGTTCAGCGACCGTATCCTGCTGCTGGGGATCGACCTGGGGCCGTTCACCGGCCTCGGTACCAGCGACCAGGGGCGCGCCTTGCTGGAGGAACTTGGAGTCACCTACCCGGCGGGCACCACCGAGGACGCCTCGGTGGTCAGCCGCTTTCAGGTGCTGGGCATGCCCACCACGATGTTCGTCACCCCCGACGGCGGCATTACCCACAAGTGGACCGGCATCCTGACCCGCGAGAAGCTGACCGAGCTCACCGAAGAGCTGCTCGCGGTCGCGGAGGGCTGACCGTGAGTTCGTCGGGTAGCACCAGCGCCGGCGCTTCCACCGCGCGCCGCAACGAGATCATCTCCTTCGTGGTGCCGGCCCTGGTGGTGGCCGCGCTGCTGGGCGCGGTGATCCGGGTGCAGGCCAACGTGGAATCGGCCGCGGCCAACGTCAGCGTCACCCTGCCGTTCCTGTTCGCGTTCCTGGCCGGCATGGTGGCCAGCGTCAATCCCTGCGGCTTCGTGATGCTGCCTACCTACATCTCCTACCACCTCGGCAACGAGGAGGAGGGGTTCTACCGGCGCTCGCTGCTGGAGCGCACCGGCCGCGGCCTGCTGCTCGGAGCGGCGGCCACCGGCGGCTTCATCGCGGTGGCGGCGGCGGTGGGGCTGGTGGTTGCCGCGGGTGGCCAGTGGCTGATCGCCACCTTCCGCTTCTTCGGGGCGCTGCTGGGCGTGGTGCTGCTGGGGCTCGGCCTGTGGCTGCTGCTCGGCCGCGGCAAGCTGGCGCTCATGGCCGCCAGCCGGGTCCACGTCAACCCGCGGCGCAACCTCGGCAACGTGGTCGCCTTTGGCGCCGCCTACTCGATCAGCTCGCTGAGCTGCACCCTGCCGATCTTCCTGGCGGTGGTCGGCATCGGGCTCGGCACCCAGGGGCTGGGAGCCGCGTTCGGCCAGTTCATGGGCTACGCGCTGGGGATGGGTTCGGTGCTGGTCGCGGTGACCGTGGGCGCGGCCCTGTTTCGCGGCGCGGTGGCGCGCTGGCTGCGCGGATCGATGCTCGCCATCAGCCGCGCCAGCGCCATGTTCCTGGTCGGCGCCGGCGGCTACCTCATCTACTACTGGGTGGTATTCGCCGACGCCTTCGGCTGGTTCGCCGCCCGCTGAATTCCTTCCAGCCACGGCCGCCAAGTCATGTTTGGCGTCTTGGTTGCGATTGCATCGAGTAGTAGAGGGCGTGCAACCGGTTGGGGAACCGGTATCCGCCGCGCACGTCCGGATCGGACAGCAGCGCACCCAGGTTTCTCATCCGTCGCAGGAAGTTGTCCAATACCCGCCGCTCTTCCTGCGTGAGACGCGCCGCGAGCTCCCCTCGATGAAACGTCATTCGTGACGGCTCGCCCGCCATCTTGCGCAGGATCGCGCGGTAGCGATCGCTCTGAATTGCTCGAAAAACCTGTGGTTCCAGCAGTTTCCTTCCGATTATCTCGGCTGCTCTGGCGACACCGGTAACAATCTCGTCCTGAGTGATAGTCTGAGATCGAGCCGTGTGCCAGACGGCGTCGCCGATCTCATGGGCGAGGACCGGAAGGCCGCCCGTGTATCGCTCCAGGAATCGCAGACTGGCCGCCGACAACACTGCATTTCCCGAAGCGAACGAGTCTCGGTAGAACTGCTCCACCTCGCCGCCCGTCCACGGTGTGATGTCAACCAGATCGAACACGCGGGCCAGGGATGGCTGGTTGCGAATCAGCTCCTGCCGTCTTTCTTCCAGTCCCACGAGCAGGATGCACAGCCGTGTCTCCTGTTGCGAAGTCGCGACCTCGTCGACGACGCTCTTGAGCCAGTGGGCGAAGTCCACGGACCCGGCCAGGCCGTTGATGTCATCCAGAATGAGCAGCAATGAGGTCCGCTGTTCCAGGTTCCGCATGAGTTGGCGTACCGAGCGCGTGAAACTGTCTACGATCGTGCGCAGATCCTGAGTGCTCAGCGCCAGCTCTACCGAGACTCCGAACAAGCCTACCTTGCGGACTCGATCTCCGAAGAACTCCACGACCTGCTGGTGCCATGGCCGATCGATGCTGTCCTTGAGCAGCCGGTCGAAGGTACGGTGCGCCATATCGTGCAGGTCGTGGACGCCGCCGAGGTAGACGTGGCAGCCCGTGGCACGGCTCTCACGTTCACACAGGTGACGCACGAACGAAGCCAGCGAGCTCTTGCCGATGCCTCGTTCGCCGGTGATGAAGCCGGTCTTGAACACGCCGCGGTTCGCAGCCCGCACCAGGCCGCTCAGGCGCTCGATTGCATCGCGCCGCCCCACGAAGAACTCGGCCGGGATCGGCTGCCCCGGTCGGAATGGGCTGGATTCCGGCGTCACTCGTCCACCTTATTCGACCACGCAGGAGGTGTCGATGGTGTCGGTCGCGGCGAATCGCGTGCGATATGATGCGGTATGGCGGATCACGACGTGAGTGATGGGCGCGGACAGCGGGTGCTCGTGGTGGGGTGTGGGGGCATGTCGCGGACCTGGTTGCGCTACCTGGCAAGCCGTGAGGAGCTGGAGGTCGTGGGGCTGGTGGATATCGCGCCGGAGGCGGCGGCGGCACGCGCCGCGGAGGCGAGGCTGGAGGTGCCGCACTTCACCGAGCTGGCGACGGCCCTTGAGCGGACGGAGCCCACGGTGGTGTGCGACGTGACCATACCGGAGGCGCACGCGGGAGTCGCCACCGCCGCGCTGCGGGCGGGCTGCCACGTGGCGTGCGAGAAGCCGATGGCGCACTCGATGGAGGCGGCGCGCGCCACCAGTGCCCTGGCCGCGGAGAGCGGGCTGAACTACGGTGTCATGCAGAACCGGCGGTACCGGCCCGCCATCCGTGCGGTGCGTGACATCGTTGCGGCGGGCGCTCTGGGTGGGCTGGGCATCGTCAACGCCGACTTCTACCTGGGGCCGCACTTCGGCGGCTTTCGCGACGCCATGCGGAGTCCGCTGCTGCTGGACATGGCGATTCACACCTTCGACCAGGCGCGTTTCATCACCGGCTGCGATCCGCTGGCGGTCTACTGCCACGAGTTCAATCCCGGGTGGTCCTGGTATGCCCACGGGGCGGCCGCCACCGCAGTCTTCGAGATGACTGGCGGGCTCGTGTTCACTTACCGGGGGAGCTGGTGCAGCGAGGCGCTCAGCACCTCCTGGGAGTCAGCATGGCGGCTGGTCGGTGGCCGCGGGACGCTGTGCTGGGACGGCGACGGGCAACCGCGCACGGAGCTGATCGGCGGCGGGGAGGCGGCCGCGCCCACCCCCTACACCGGACCCGAAGGCCACGCGGGCTGTCTGCAGGAGATGTTCGCCGCCATCGCGGCCGGGCGCCCGGCGGAGACCAGCCACGGCGACAACATCAAGAGCCTGGCGATGGTGTTCGGCGCCATCGAGAGTGCCCGCCGCGGCGCCCGGGTGGAGATCGCGGAACTGCTGCCGTAAGCCGAAGCGGGAACCGCCGGTACGGGCGCTACTCCTCCCAGGGGTGGAGGATCACCTTCCCGGTCTCGCCCGTGATCTGCAGATCGAACGCCTCCTGCGCCGCACTCATCGGCAGGCGGTGGGTGATCTGCCGGTCGAGCAGCTCCGCGGAGTCGGCTATCACCCCGAGCAGGCGCGAGGCGTCGGCCCGGTTGTAGTGCCAAGCGCCATACAAGGACAGGCCCTTGCTGATCATGTCGCGGCTGGTATAGAGGGGCACCTCTCCGCCCTGGCCGACGAAGGCCAGCCGCCCGCGGCGCCGCAGGCAGTCGAGGGCGAAGCGCTGCGCCGCCCCCACGCCGCTGCAGTCCACCGCGGCGTCCACGCCACGTCCCCCGGTGAGTTCCATCACCTGTTCCTGGGCGCTGTCGGCAGTGGGGTCGACGGCCGCAATCGCCCCGAGGCGAACGGCCAGCTCGCGGCGGTAGGGAATGGTCTCCACGGCGATGGCGCGGGCGCGCCGGTGCATGGCGTTCACGATGCCACCGAGGCCTACGGGACCCATTCCCGTGACCATCACCGTTTCGCCGCTGCCCACCTCCATGCGCTGCATGGCGCCGAAGGTTGGCCCCAGGCCACAGCACGCCATGCTTCCGTGGTCGAAGGAGACATCTTCGGGCAGGGGTACCAGGAACCGGTCCTGCTTGATCACGTACTGGGCGTAGGTGCCGGTGCCGTGCTCGTAGATGCCGAGCTGGTCCGGCTTGGGCTGGTCCTGGCAGTGGATGTACTCGCCGGCCAGGCACAGGTCGCAGACACCGCAGCTCGTCTGCGGCATCACCGCCACCCGGTCGCCCACCCGCACCAGGCTGGACTGGTCCACCGCCACCACCTCGCCGGCTGCCTCGTGCCCCATGGAGCTCATCCCGCGGCCGGCCTTGTAGGCCTTGTACTCGGTGCACATCGGGGCGCTCAGAATCTTCACCACGACCCACTCGCCCTGTGGCTCCGGGTCGGGAACATCTACCAATCGAACCTGCTGGTCATCGGTGGTCTGGACTACTCTCAAGGCAATCTCCGCACGCATGATAGAGGCGCGGGCCGGGACCGGCAAGGCCGCCCGAGTTTGGTTTCCGGTGGTAGTGAGATGGCGCGCTACTCCGGTTCGGCGGCTCGTGCGGCTGCAACCGGCGCTCCAGGGCGCGCACCAGGATGCGACAGGGATGGTGCTCGCGGCCGACGTGCATCAGTCCGAGCAGCGCACCAACGGGAGTAGCCGGGGCGAATGCGCCTATGCTGCGTCGGCGAATCTGCAAAGCCCAACTCAACCATGGATGCAAAGGCAAGAGGCTCAGATGCTGGCGCTTGTGGGGGTCTTGTCATTTGACCGGCCGCTTCGCGAGTCGGTTCGCTTGGCGGATCTGGTGTGTCAGGCGGCCAACGGTTGTAGACGGATTCCCGAAAGGGTCCCCGGAGTCTTCGCGTCGCGTGAGCTGTGCTTCTGCACGTTGTTCGGCCTGTTCGACTCGGGTCACCAGATCATCGCAATCAGGAGTTTTTCCGCCATCCCTCACGTAGTCGGGACGTATTCGCTCGAGGAGCCTTTGTATCTTGTCTCGCTCCTCACTCCGATCATGGTCTTGCTCGTGCAGAATCAACCAGAGTTCAAAGCATGGATTAGAGCGGGCGACATGAACGCCGCCGTGTGTGCATAACGCAACAGCCTCTTGGAAGCGAGGATGCTCGTCGCGGTCGAAGACCGCCCACACCTGGTCGCTCTCTTCGAACGAATTCACTCGGCGGCTGCGGGGCGCGAGTCCAGCCGACTTGGCCCGTGCGACGGCTTTCTCGGCGATGGTATAGGGCACTCCCACCGCGGGCTCGACGAGCACCTCGATCTGTGCGCTGTTGCAGACGCGCTTGATCGCGCGGAAGTAGGTGGGCTCGGTATTCTTGCCCTCGCAGAACAGGATGAAGCGTCTCGTGGGCTCGCGTTGGTACTTGCCTCGCCTCAGGTCAGGCGTCCGGCGTTCCCGACGGCTAGTGCGACGTGCCAAGAGTGGAGATCGGGTCCGCGAGCGGAATCGCACCGTAACGGCCTTGCAGATACCCTTTCTCGAAATTGTCGCCGCTACGAGTTCGAATCTCCGTCAGCGGAAACAGAACCGTGGCTCCATACGGGTCCTTTTCCGTGAACCAGACTTGGTCACGTCGCAACAACTGCGAAGCCAGCAGATTGGTGTCGTGGGTCGTGGCGACGAGCTGCGCCCCCTTCGGATTTGTCTGTTGCGAGCAGAACAACTGCACAACGGCCTCACTGGCAAGAGTGTGCAGGCTGGCGTCCAGTTCGTCGATCACCACCGGCGCGCCGTCGTCAAGTGCACGGTACACAAGACTCAGCACCAGCAGAAGCCGTAGCGTACCTGCGCTCTCCATTCCTAGTTCTAGATATGCTGGCCTTCCGCGTCGGGTTCTGTGCGCAAGTTCGACAGTGTATTGCTTGTTGTTCGTGTCGAATTCGATCGGTATGGTCGTCCTCCGGTTGATCAAGTCGAATAGTTCCTGCCGAAGGGTCAGCATTTCTTCGGTAAGCGCGGTCTCCTTGCGCCGAAAGTCACATACCCCAGTATTGATCCGTCCGAGAAACTCGATCACTCGATGATCTATCCCATCCTGAGTGAGTGCCGTAGCCACCTCCTCGCTCGGAACAGAGATACTCATGAAACTAACAAGCGACAGAAAGTAGCTAAATACTTCAGAAAGTTGTTTGTGCCGATTCTGGGCCGCTGCCGACAAGAACAGGGTGTTTGGCTTGGTTAACTCCGCGATGACATTGTTCCGCCCACGTAACTCCCGGCCGAAACGATAGGTGTCACCGTGTCGTTCGAACAGCGTGCGGCGGTGCGATTTGGGAAACGCGTACAGCCACTCGGACTCGAATTTGGTATTGGTCGCTTCGAAGCCGTAGTGGTAGCGGATGCCGTGCAGGATAAAGTCGATATCGTATTGCGACGGCTTCCCCGATGACACGGCATCGAGCTTGAAGGCGAAATGCGGCATGCCACCGCCGGGAAACCCCTGCGTCTGAGAGCGCAGCACGAAGCGCCGCATGGTCCCTATGGCGTGGATGAGGTTGCTCTTGCCCGACGCGTTGGCGCCGTAGATCACCACGGCGGGCACGATCGACCCTCTCGGAGCAGCAGCGCAGTCGATCAGTCCTTCCTGCCGGTCTCGCAGAGAGGACGCTGTGAACAGCAGTTCTTGCTCATCGCGGATGGAAAGGTGGTTGGAGACGCCAAAGCGTAATAACATGTGGCAGATCCCTGTTTTCCGATGGAGAGTGTGCAGAGAAACGCTATAGTATGCAAGAATACTGCGAATATTTCCGAAATTCGTCAAGCGGCCTGCGTAATATCTTGCAGCGCCCAGTCGCCTGTCCGCTAAGGACCGCGATGGGCATCGCGCCGCTGGCAAGCGCAGCCTGCTAGCGCAGGTGAGTGCTCCTGGCCGCTTGCCGGCGCCGGAGCGGCACCAGTAACTTGCCGCTCCGTGGCCAACTACGCACGGCACCAGGAGCCCTCGTGAGCACCATCGCCGGACCGGACGACGACAGCCTCACTCCCCGCCAGCAGCGCGTCGCACAGCGCAACTTCACGTTGTTCTCCTTCCTCAACGTGATCTCGTTTCAGCTCCTGACCGGCAACATCATCGCCCTCTACGCGCTGCGCCTCGGGGCCAACGACCTGCTGGTGGGGATGCTCTACTCGTTCGTTCCCCTGGGCCACATCCTGCCGCTGCTGGGCCGGGCTATCGTGCGCCGCCTCGGCACCGTGCGCACCATGGGCGTGTTCTGGATCGTCCGCTATGTCCTCATGACCCCGATCCTGTTCGCGCCGCTGTTCGCGCGCAGCGAGTCGCCGGCCGCCATCTGGCTCATCGCCGCCAGCGTGGTCGGCTTCAACCTGGCGCGGGGGATCGCCGTCACCGGCCACAACGCCATCGTCGGGGCGATCACCACGCAGGAGGAGCGCGGTTCGTTCCTGGCGCGCAACCAGCTCGTGGGCCATTTCGGCGCCATCGGTACCGGCGTCGCCGTCGGCCTGTTGCTGCAGGAGCAGTCGCCGCTGTTCCTGTTCTCGCTGTTGCTGGGCTTCGGCATCGCGGTCGGCTTCGCCTCCACCCGCGTCGTGTTTCGCTTTCCCGAGCCGCCGGCCCCGGAACGCGGCAGCGGCTTCCTGGGCTCGGTGGCGCGGGCCCTGCGCCGTGCCGGCGTGCTCCGCTTCGTGCTGCTGCTGGCGCTGAACAGCTTCGTCGCCTCCATGGTGCTGCCGTTCCTGGTGGTCTACGTGAAGCGGGTGCACGAGCTGGGAGACAACGCCACCATGCTGCTGTCCGCAATCGGCTCGGTGGGAGCGATCGTGATGGCGCTGGTGAGCGGCTTCGTGATCGACCGCGTCGGCGCCAAGCCGCTGATGACGGTGTTCACCGCGATCCTTACGGTGACCGTGGTGCTAGTGGCGGTGGCGCCGCCGCTGGGCAGTCCCGAGGCGGTGTGGATCTACCTGGGCGCGGTGTTCTTCTTCGCTACCTTCGGCTCCAACGGCATCGCCGGCGCCCTCAGCGTCTACTACTTCAACCTGACGCCGCGCGCGGAACGGCTCAACCTGGGAGTTCTCAACTTCCTGGTGACCGGAATCCCGGCTTCGCTGGGTGCCTTGGCCGGCGGAGTGGTCCTGGAGCGCCTGGCGACGCTCGGCTTCGAGACCGGCGATGTGTACCGGCTCTACTACGGTGCGCTGGTGGCGGCATACGTCGGGATCCTGCTGCTTACCACCCGGCTGGAACGACTCGGCGCCTACCGGGTGCACGACCTCCTGAGCATCTTCGTCTCACCGCGCCAATTGCGCGCACTGGCTCTGCTGCACCGGCTGAAGGCGAGCCGGACGCCGGCGCGCGAGCAGTCCCTGGTGCGCCGGCTCGGCGACGTGCAGTCGCGGCTGGCGGGACCGGATCTGCTGCGCAGCCTGGCCTCGCCCCGCTTCGCCGTGCGCACCGAGGTGCTCGACGCCTTGTCCGAGATACCGGCAAACGACGAGATCGCGCGTGCCCTCATAGCCGAGGTCGAGCAACAACCCTTCACCACTGCCCACAAGGCGGCGGAGCTGATCGGCCGCAAACAGATCCTGGAGGGCGTCGAGGTGCTGCGGCGGGGCCTGTCCTCTCCCGACATCTTTCTGCAGGGCAAGTGCATGATCGCGCTCGCGCGCCTCGGCGACACCGAGAGTCGTAACCCCATCGAAGAGATCTTCACCTCCACCACCAACCCCAGGCTGCTGATCCACGGTGCGGCCGCACTGGAGCTGTACGGCGATCCGGACTGTCTGGGCGTCCTGCTGGCGGCGCTGGAGCGCGCCTCGACCCGATACGTGCGTGACGAGGTGATCCTTTCCGCTGCCGGAGTCCTGGAGATGGCAGACGCCTTCTATCCGATGTACCAGGGATTCCTGGTGGCGCCGCGGCGCGGTCTGGCGCTGGTGACCGACTTCGTGGCCGAGCACCAGGAGCAGCGGCGCCTGCCGCCGCAGACCTTGAACCTGGTGACGGCGCCGCTGGCCCGGTTCGGCGACCCGCCGGCGTTTCGCGCCGCCGCCGCCCAAGCCCTGGAGCAGGTGCCGGTGGTGGTCAACGAAACGCCGCTGGCGGGTACCCTGGTGCAGGCATTGGAACGTCCCACCACCGGGGAGCTGGATCATTACCGCTTTCTCGTAACAGCGACGGTGGCGTTTCGCGCCTGGCGCAAGCCATGATCCCCCGCGGAGGGCACCGTTTCCGGTCAGGGGTCCCGCCGCTCACAGCGCGATGAGGCGGCCTTCGGTGGCGGAGCGCTCCGCCGCCTCCACGATGCGTTGGGCGGCGACGGCGTCCTCCATGGTGGAGAGCGGCGGCGGGCCGCCGTCGCGCACGTGGGCGACGAAGTGCTGCACCTCGCGATAGATCGTGTAGGGGTAGGCGCTGTAGGTCTGGGAGTGGGCGTCGGCCGGCTTGTTCTGCACCCAGTCGCGGTAGCTGTAGCGGGCGGCGCCGTCGGTGCCGATCGCCTTCACCTGCACGGTCCACGGATCGCCGGAGTGGTCATCGGCGGCGAAGCTGGCCTGCAGATGGGCCAGCGCGCCCGACCGCATCCGCAGGTTCACCATGGCGATGTCTTCCTGGGTGATTTCCCGGTAGTGCAGGGTCGCCTTCATGGCGGTGAGCTCGCTCGGGCGGCCGGCGAGGAACAGCAGAATGTAGGCGTGATGGGTCAGGATCTGGCGAATCACCCCCGGAAACAGCCGCGCGATCTCCTCCGCGTGGTGAATGTTGTAGAGCACGTACACCGCTATCAGGCGGCCCAGCGCGCCACCCTCGATCAGCTCGCGGGCTCGCTGCACTCCATCCTCGTAGATGTAGTTGTGGCCCGGCATGCACACCAGGCCCGCCGCTGCCGCGGCCGCCGCCATCTCCTCGATCTCGGCCACGGTGACGCCCACCGGCTTTTCCACCAGCACGTGCTTGCCCGCCGCCAGCGCCTGCAGCGTCAACTCGTGATGGGTCTCCAGGTTGGTGAGCACGTGCACCGCGTCGACGGCGGGATCCGCCAGCAGCTCGGCCACGCTGTCGTAGCGGGCGCAGCCGTAGGCCTGCGCCTTCTCCTCGGCCCGCTGCGGCGTGCGGTTCCACAGCCCCACCAGGCGCGCCCCGGCACAGCGTGCCACCGCCTCGGCGTGCAGGTTGGCCACCATCCCCGCACCGATGAATCCGATTCCCAATTGCTTCATGCTTCAGCCGAACCTCCGTTGCGCGTCGCTGCGCAGGGCGCTGAGCATACGCCGCTCCCGCCGCCACGGCCAAGCGCTTCCTCGGCACCGCGACTCTTGCAGCCCTGGAGCGGATCCTGGCGCAGGCGGCGCAGGGAGGCTGAACGAACACGAGCGACCGAGCTGCCGCTGCCGCGGCGATGGCAGCCATGATAGGGTGCCGGCAGCTATGCAGTATCGACGGATGGGACGCACCGGGCTGAAGGTGTCGGAGCTGTGCCTCGGCACCATGACCTTCGGGGTCAGCGCGGATGCGGCCGCCGCGGCGCGGATGGTGGACGCCGCCCTCGGCGCCGGGGTGAACTTCATCGACACGGCCAACGCCTACGCCGGCGGCGAGTCGGAGCGGCTGTTGGGCAAGGCCCTCGGCGGGCGCCGCGACCAGGTGGTGGTGGCCACCAAGTTCTTCAATCCCATGGGCGGCGGCGTCAACGACTCCGGCATGTCGCGGGTGCACATCATGCGCGCGGTCGACGACAGCCTGCGGCGCCTGGGCACCGACTGGGTGGATCTCTACTACATCCATCACGTCGACGTGGAGACCGAGCTGGACGAGATGCTGCACGCGGTCGACACCCTGGTGCGGCAGGGCAAGGTGCGCTATCCGGCCTGCAGCAACTACGAGGCGTGGCGGTTGAGCGAGGCGCTGTGGCTCAGCGACCACTCCGGCCTGGCCCGCTTCGAGTGCTACCAGCCGCAGTACAGCCTGGTGGTGCGCGACATCGAGCTGGAGCTGCTGCCGCTGTGTGCCTACAAGCGCCTCGGGGTGGCGGTGTGGGCGCCGCTGGCGGGAGGCTTCCTGAGCGGCAGCTACCGGCCGGGCATGCAGGTGCGGGAGGGGTCCCGCTCGGCCGAGGGGTGGGCCTATCCGGGCCGCTTCTTCGCGCCGTCGGCCGACGCCACGTTGCGCCTGCTGCTGGAGCGGGCCCCGGAGACCGGCCGCACGCCGGCGCAGGTGGCGTTGCGCTGGGTCATGGACCGGCCGGGCATCACCTCGGCCATCGTCGGCGCCCGTGACGCCGGCCAGTTGGCGGAGAACCTGGGCGCGGCCGGCTGGCGTCTCGACGCCGAGCTGGCGCAGGCGCTTACCGCGGTGAGCGAGCCGGCGCCGCGCTACCCGCAGGCGATGGAAGCGGACATGGCGCAGCGCCGCGCCGAGGCGGTGGTCGTGCCGGGGCGCGAAGGAGGAACGGCATGAGCTGGAATTGGGAACTGGTAGCCGATCACGACTACATCACCGAGGGACCGGTGTGGGACGGGCGCTACCTGTTCTACTCGGAGATCGGCGCCAGCCGCACCTGGCGCTACGACCCGGACAGCGGCGAACGGGTGGTGTGGCGCGAGGACACCGGCCGCGCCAATGGCATGTTGCGGGCTCCCGGCGGCGGACTGCTGGCCTGCGAGGGCGGCGGCCGCCGCGTGGTGCGCTACGTCGCGGGCGCCCCGACCGAGGTGATCGCCGACAATGTCGCCGGCAAGCCGTTCAACGAGCCCAATGACCTGGCGCAGGAGGCATCGGGCAGGATCTGGTTCAGCGATCCCAATTATGGCGAACGCCCCATGCACCTGGACCACGAGTCGGTCTACCGGGTCGATCCCGGAGCCGCGGCGGCGCGCGTCACTTTCGACACCAACCGTCCCAACGGAGTGCTGCTGAACGCTGCCGAAAGCGAGCTGTACGTCGCCGAGAGCCCCCACGGGATGGATCAGCCGCGCCAGCTCCGCGCCTATCCGATCGCTGCCGACGGCAGCCTGGGCGAGCGCCGCGTGCTGCACGATTTCGGCGACGGGCGCGGCGTGGACGGCATGACCCGCACCACCGAAGGGCTGATCGTCGCTACCGCCGGTCACCACAAGCGCGGGCCGGGCCCGATGATCTACCTGTTCGAAGCCTCCGGCCGGGTGCTGTCGACGCATCCGACGCCGGCCGACCAGCCCACCAACTGCACCTTCGCCGAGACCGGCCGCAGGGTGCTGTACGTGACCTTTGGCGGCGGCGAGCTCTACCGGGTGGCCAACACCGGGCTGATCGGCGACCTGTAAGGCCAGACGTGTGAGGGCAGGCGGCGCGGCCGCCGCCCAGGCGCTCAGGCGACGAACAGAAGATAGGCGACGAGGGCCAGCACGGCGCCGGTCACCACGCCGGCCACCACCTCGCCGACGCTGTGTCCGACCACGGCCGGATCGAACTTGCGCCGTTCCGCCGGCAGCAGGCTGACCAGCTCCCGCAACAGGCGACTGTGGCGGTCGACGGTCTGGCGCAGGCGTAACGCGTCGAACACCACGATCGTCGCCAGCACCACCGCCACGGTGAACGCACCCGATCCCCAGCCCTCGATCAGGCCCACCGACAGGGTCAACGCGGTCACAAAGGCGGAATGGGCACTTGGCATGCCGCCGGTGGAGACAAAGCGCGCCGCCTCCAGCCTGCGGTTGCGGATCGAGTAGTAGACCACCTTGAACGCCTGGCAGGCGAGCTGGATGGCGACCGTGATGACTAACGCAGGACTGATCATGCGACGCCCTTCGGCGTCATTTCGGGCTCAGCCGAGCCCAGCGCGCAGCGCCGCCAAGTGGCGTGCGAAGTGGTCCGCCAACACCTCGCAGTAGGTGTCGGGATGGGCCTCCAGCAGCGCCACGATCGCGGGGCCGAGCTGCGCGTCGCGCAGCGTCGAACCGAAGGTGCAGTGCAGGATCTGGCGTCCCGGCTGGGTGAACCCCCTGCCCTGCGGCACCCGCTCCCACAGCTCCAGGTACGTGTGCTCCAGCTCCACCGGGTCGCCGATCTCGGTGGCCGGCGCGACTCCCGCGACCGTCGCCGAGACGTGGTAGGTGGCCTTGTCGATGTCGTAGCGGCCGCGGGCGAAGTCGATGATACGCCGGAACAGCGCCTGGTCGTGGCGCGCCACTACCCGCAGCGCCTCCAGGTAGCTGGTGCCGGCGGTCTTGACGTGGAAACGGCCGCCGCTGGCGCGGGCAAACGCGGGATACATCGCCAGCTTGTCGGAGCCGGAGTGCAGCGACAGCTTGTAGGGGCCGAGCGCCTCGGCGATGGCCGCGTGCTGTCGGAGCGACTGCTCCAGGGCCGCTACGTCCCCCTTGTAGTCCACCCCTTTTTCGAAATCCCCGATGTAGCGCGGTGCCAGGGACACCAGCTTCATCCCGCTCTGCAGGCACAGGTCCGCAACGATGTAGTGTTCGGCGAGGGTGGTGGGCTGCTCGGTCTCGTCGACGCTGAGCTCGATCTCGTAGTCGCTCCCGGCCGCTTCGTTGACGGCGCGGATATGCTCTCCCAGCAGCAGCGCGTGGCGAATGGCGCGGCCGTACTTCACCGCGCAGCGCATGCACGCCGTCTCGTCGAGATCCACCGTGACCCCGCCGCAGGAGATGCTGCGGCCGCGGTAACGGTCGAACCACTCGATCTCGTCGCGTAGCGCCGCGAACTTGGCTTGCAGGGTGGCGGCGTCGTAGCCGTCCGCGTGCTCGTCGACGTGGTCGGACGGATCGATGGTGTAGAAGGTGTAGCCTGCGGCATGGGTGGCGTCGACGTCGTCCACGGTCTTGAGGTGGTCGGCGTCGGCGCCGGTGTGGCCGTCCCAGTTGCTCGCCACCATGCCGCCGAGCGCATCGTTCATCACCTGCTCCGGCGAGCGGTCGGTTCGGACCATCTCGCGGATCGATTGCTGGGCGAATATCGGTTCGATGCCGCCGCCGGCGCGCTGCATCGCCGCTACGTGTCCGGGGGTGGCGAGCCCGATGCGGTCGCCGAAGCCGAAGCTGGGAGCCATGCCGAGGGTGACGGCGCGCACCCGTGGTGCTGCCTGGGTAGCCATATTGAGCTGCGATTATGTGGTATCCCCGACCCGCGCGCAAGCCGACCGGCCCGGTGCGCCCGGTGCCGGGCGCGGCTCAGAACTGGCAGTCATGGTGGTGGCGATGCAGCCAGGCCTGGTGGCGGCGGTAGTCGGGCGCCGCGGCGGCCACCACTTCCCAAAACCGCGGCGAGTGGTCGAACACCACCAGGTGGGCCAGCTCGTGGATCAGCACGTAGTCGAACACCGGCTGCGGCGTCAGCAGGAGACGCGTGGAGACGGTGATGTTGCCGCTCGCGTTGCAACTCCCCCAGCGGCTGCGCGCGAAGCGGTAGCGCACCGTGCCCAGCCGCTGCCGGAAGTACTGCCGGTTGAGCTCCTCGACCCGGCGTCGCAGCTCCGGCTGCTTGGCCAGGGCCAGGCCGCGGCTTACCAGCCGGGGCAAGGCGTGGCGCTGCGCGGCGGCAGTCTGGCGGTCGGAGAGGACGATGCGGATCAGCCGGGCGCCGTCCGGATCCGGGCCATCCAGACGCACGCCGTTGGTAGCGCGGGGGGCGTGTCCGATCTGCAACCGGAAGCGGTCGCCGCCGATGGCCAGCAGCTGGCCGTCCCGGTAGCTGCGCGGCGGCCGGATCCGATAGCGCTCCGGATCGCGACGGATGGTGCGCTGCGCCCAGCGCAGGAGTGTCGCCACGTGCTCTTCGCAGGCGGCCGCACTGTCGCCGGCGGGCACCCGGATCAGGACCCCGCGGGCGCCGATGGTGGCCCGCGCATTGGGTCGCGGTTCGTGGCTGACGGTAACCGGGATGGTCACCTCGCCCACCTGCAGCTCGAAACGGGTATCGGCAGGCGGCTGCAGGCGTACCGCCGGTACCGGGAACTCGGTAGCCTCCCTCAACCGGCGTGCTTGAAGGCCACCACTCCGTTGTGGCCGCCGAAGCCGAAGCTGTTGGAGAGGGCCGCACGCATCGGTGCCGCCACCCCGCGCTGCGCGACGTAGTCGAGATCGCACGCCGGGTCGGGCTCTTCCAGGTTGGCCGTGGGCGGGTAGAACTGCTCGTGCAGCGCCTTTACCGTTACCACCGCCTCTACTCCGCCGGACCCGCCGAGCAGATGGCCCACCATCGACTTGGTCGATGACACCTTGAGCCGGTACGCGTGCTCGCCGAACACGCCCTTGATGGCGGCGGTCTCGACCGGGTCGTTGAGCGGGGTGGAGGTGCCGTGGGCGTTGACGTAGTCCACCTCGTCAGGCTGCAGTCCCGCGCTGCGCATCGCCTGGCGCATGGCCGACTGGGCGCACAGCCCCTCCGGATGGGGGGCGGTGAGGTGGTGGGCGTCGCAGGTGGCGCCGTAGCCGGCCAGCTCGGCGTACACCGGGGCGCCGCGGGCAGCGGCGTGGTCGGCCGACTCGAGCAGCAGGATGCCGGCGCCCTCGCCGAGCACGAAGCCGCTGCGCGCCTTGTCGAACGGGCGGCTGGCGCGCTGCGGCGCGTCGTTGAAGCTGGTGGTGAGGGCCTGCAGGTTGCCGAAGCCGGCGAAGGTGATTGGCCACAGCGGCGCTTCCGCGCCGCCGGTTATCATCACGTCGCACAGTCCCGCGCGGATGCAGCGCAGGGCGCGCCCGATGGCGTCGGTGGCCGAGGTGCAGGCCGAGGCGATCACCAGTCCGGGGCCGGTGATGCCGAACTTGATGGCGAGCTGACCCACCGGGCTGTTGGCCATCAACTTGGGCACGAACAGCGGCTCTACGCCGTCCGGGCCGCGTGCGGCCAGCTTCTCGCAGGCGCGCTGAAAGGAATGGACGCCGCCGAAGCCGACCCCCAGCATGATGCCGGTGCGCTCCGGCTGCAGCGCTCCCGGCTGCTCCAGCCCGGCGTCGCGCAACGCCTGGATGGCGGAGACCATGGCGTACACGGTGAACGGATCCATGCGCCGCGCCTCCTTGCGTTCCAGGTAGTCGCCCACGTTCAGGTCGTGCACCTCGCTGGCGACCTTGGCCGCCAGCAGCTCGGGATCGAACTTGGTGAGGGGACCGATACCGATGGTGCCGGAGCGTGCGCCGTGCCAGGTATCCGCGGCCGTGTTGCCCAGGGAGCTCACCGCCCCCAGCCCGGTCACTACGACCCGCGTGTCATTGTCCAGTCCGGACATGCCGCCAACAGGGTGGGGGGCAGCGGGCGCCGCCGTCAACCCACGACGCGGCGCGGCGCACAGACGCGCCGTTCAGTCGCCCTGCGCGCCGAAGTCGGCATGTGGCTCCAGGTGCACGGTACCGGGGCCGGCGTCGTGGATCTGGCCGATCTCGGCCGTTACGTCGGCCACGGCCTCCTCGCCCAGGGCCACCTCCAGCATCACCTGGGCTTCGTAGCTTGTTCCCGGTTGCAGGCTGATCACGCGTCCGGCGGCCCGTTCGATGGCGCGGGTGTTGGGGTAGTTGGTGGCGGGCTCGATGCCGACCACGTAACCCTGTTCGGTGGCGGCGGTGTTCTTCCACAGGGTCAGGCAGGGCAGTTGGCGGCGGTCGAAGCGAACCACCGCGGCGCGGCTGGCATCCGCCGCGACCAGCGCGGCGAGGGAGGCGCCGTCCCCGGGCCGTGCCGCCGGCCGGAAGAAGTACACCTGCTCCACGTAGCCGGCGGTCGGACCGAGACACGCCGCGGTACGGGCCGCGACGGTCGCGGCGTCGGTGCCGAGCCCCTCCCGCGCGCGGGCGTCACGCGGGGCCATGGCGACGAACGGCACCGCCACCCGGCTGCCCGCCTCCAGGAACGGCGGGCCGAAGTTGCAGTGATAGAGCAGCTCCAGCTCGGCGGGGGTGGCCTGCAGGTTGCGCACGCGGTCGGCCACCGTGATGCGGGACGATCCCGGCGTCACCGAGATGGTGGTCTGCAACTCCAGCAGCGGGTGGAACAGCGCCGTCTCGGCCACGTGCCCGGTGATCTGCAGCACTTCCTGCGCGGGGTCGGCGCTGATCGCCACGTAGTGCGCCGGCTGGTTGGCGATCCTGCCGTGCAGGTCGAGTTGCACGGTGATCGGGTTGCCGTTGTTGTCCAGCACGGTATCGGGGCCGGGAGCGCCGTTGGAGTCCAGGCCGCAGCGCACCACCCACTCGTCGAACCCTCGCAGCCAGCCCAGGCCGCCACGTTCTCCGGACACCACGTAGGACGGGTGCACGGGGCCCCGTACCGGTGACTGCCAGCCCAGGTCCAGGCCCCGGTAGCGGCCGCGCCACAGGCCCATCCCGCGGGTCGGCAACACCGTGAAGCTGAGCTCGCCGCAGGTCACCTGCAGCAGGTCCACCCCTTCGCTGAGGCCGCCGCGCAAACGTCGCTTGGTCACCCGGCAGTCGGCGAGGCCAAGCTCGGCTGGCCCCAGGTCCAGCGTCTCCACCCACAACCCCGTGGCGTGGTCGGTCACTAGCCACTGTCGCATAGTCGGGGCGACTGTAGAGGAGTCCTCGCCGGGCAGGCAATGCCCACCCGTCGCGTCGAACGAATGCCCCGGCGCGGCAGAGACACCGTGGACGACAGCCACCGGCGGGCCGCGGGGCTCGCGCCGTGGCGACAACCCGGCGCTACGCAGGCTTCCGTCGCAGGCCGTAATCGATTAAGTTCCCGCCAGGAAAGGAGGCACTGGTGGCACTTCGAGTGGGCATCCTCGGCTGCGGGAAAATGTCGCGCAACCACGCCAGGAAGATCCTGGCGCATCCCGACGCCAAGCTGGCGGCACTGTGCGACGTCGACACGGCGCTCATCGAGAGATGGGTAGCCGAGAATCTGCAGGAGGAACTGGCGGGCGCGCCGCCGCCTCCCGCGTACGACGACGCGGCGGCCATGTACGGCGCGGCGGGACTGGACGCGGTGGTGATCTCCACCCCGCACACCGCGCACTTCGCGCACGGCAGGCAGGCGCTGGCGGCCGGCTGCCACGTGTTCATGGAGAAGCCGATGGTGACCGCCACCGATCAGGCCCGCGAGCTGGAGCGGCTGGTCGCGGAGTCGGGCCGCATCCTGGTGGTGGGCTACAACACGCCGAGCACGCCGACGTTCCGCTACCTGCGCGAGGTGGTGCGCAGCGGCCGCCTCGGCAAGCTGGAACTGGTGAACGGCTTCCTGTCGCAGAACTGGCGCAAGACCACCACCGGCACCTGGCGCCAGGACCCGGCGCTGTCCGGCGGCGGCCAGGCCTACGACAGCGGCGCACACCTGCTCAACAGCGTGGTGTGGACGGTGGAGTCGTCGCCGCGGCAGGTGTTCTCGTTCATGGACTACCTGGGCACGCCGGTGGACATCAACAGCGTCATGGCGGTGCGCTTCGCCAACGGGGTGCTGGCCAGCATCACGGTGAGCGGCAACTGTGCCGCGGCCGGCGCGGGGCTGACCTATATTTTTACCGGAGGACGCATCGACATCGACGGCTGGACCGGGTCGTGGATCCGCGTCTTCGATGGCGCCGACGAGATCGAGCCCGAGCTGCCCGGCGGTGCCGGCTCGCCCATCGGCAACTTCGTCGACGCCGTGCTGGGGCGCGCGGAGCCGGCGACCAGCGCTCGCAACGGCGTGGTGTACAGCGAGTTGATGGACGCCGTGTACGCCTCGCACCACAGCGGCCAGCCGGAGGCACCGCCCGGCAGTTGATCGTGCGAACAACCACGCCGTACCGCCCGTACTGCCATTTGAAGGTAGACGCTCCCGCGGCGAAAGCACTACCGTACGAAGCCCCGTTGTAGGTTACGTGATGCCATTTTCCGTAGAAGACATCCGCGACCTGGTACGTGTTCTGGAGGACAAGCCGGAGTGGCGGGCCGAGATCCGGCGCCTGATACTCGATGGCGAGCTGTCCGCCGTGCACGATCGGATCGCCGAGTCGAGAGCCGCCACCGAGCAGCATCTGCTGAGGGTCGAACGCCAGATAGCAGACTCGCACGCTGCTACGGCGCGGCGGATCGACAAGATCGATCAACGTATCAGCGAAAACGATCAGCGAATCAGCGAGAACGATCGGCGTATCAGCCGGATCGATCAACGTATCAGCCAGATCGATCAGCGCATCGACGCGATCCACCAGGAGATCGCAGAGCTGCGCGCCGCCAATGAGCGCCACACCCACGCCATCAAGGGGCTCACCGTCGACGTTGCGGACCTCAAGGGCTACGGTCTGGAGGAGCGCTACCGGCGGATGGCATCCGCCTATTTCGGCAGCTTCATGCGCCGTACTCGCGTAATGAAGCGTAATGACCACAGCCGACTGGTAGACGATGCGGAATCCGCTGGAGTGTTGTCAGACCAGGAAGCCGCGGAGTTGCTGTGGCTCGATCTGATAGTGCGCGGGCGGCGCAAGAGCAGCGACGAAGAGGTGCATCTGGCGGTGGAGGTGTCCTGGACCATCGGCGAGAGCGACGTGGAGCGGGCCGCCCGCCGCGCGGAACTGTTGCAAAGAATCAAGTCCCCGGCGCTGGCGGTGGCGGCCGGAAAGTTCCTGTCCGAGGAAGTAGCCGCCAGAGCGCGCGACGAGAACGTGTGGGTGTTCGTGGAAGGCACACCATACCCGCCCGACCGGCACGACATCGGTCCATAGGTAGTCAGTCCGGGAGGGGTGCGATCTTGCCGTGGAGGAACTTGAGCCGCAGTTCAGGGGCAAACTTCTCGATGGCGTAGCGCAGCATGGTGCGCGGCATTGCGCGGTAGGTGCGGCGCAGGAATGCCACCTCGGTGTCGAGGTCGCGCTTGCCCACCTCGCGCAGCATCCAGCCCACCGCCTTGTGGATCAGGTCGTGCTCGTGGTGCAGCAGGATCTCGGCCAGCGCCAGGGTGTCGGCGAACTGCTGCGCCTTGATCAGCGGCAGGGTGGCCAGCATGGCGATGCGCTGGCGCCACAGGTGGCCGCTGCGCGCGAACTGGTACAGTAGCGTGCGCTCCTCGGCAGGTTGCTCCAGGAGCCACGCCCCCAGGATCTTCGGAGCCGACAGGTCCACCAGGTCCCAGTTGTTCACCGCCTGCAGGTTGTCCAGGTAGAGGCGCACGATGGCGGCGCGCCGGGCGCGGTCAGCCTTGGTGAACTGGATGCTCAGGATCAGCAGCGCGGTGAGGCGCGCTTCGTGGAACGGGCTTGCCAGGAGCTCGACCACCGCGGACTGCTCCAGGTCGCGGAAGCTGCGCGCCACGCGCCGTTGCGGCGGCACCGTCACGCCGAGGAAGCGGTCGCCCGCGCCGTACTCACCCGGGCCGGTGCGGAAGAAACGCGGCAGGAACTCCGCTTTCTCCGGGTTGGCGTAGGCCCGCAGCGCCGCCAGCACCCGCTCGGCACCGGCGCTCCGATCAACCACCCGATTCCTCGGGATCCGCGAGCCGGCGCAGCCACAGCCGGATCAGACTCACCAGCAGCACCGCCACCGCGGCGGCAGCCGCCGCCGCCAGCAGGAACACCATGGTGTCGTCCGCGTGCTGCAGCCGCGGCGCCAGGTTCACCGCCAGCAGGACCGCCAGGTAGGCGCCGGCGGCGCCAAGCCCGCAACTCCGTACCAGGTGGCGCCAACGGGTGGCGTACTCGGGGAAGGTAACGGCGCGGCCGAACAACGCGACCCAGTCGTAGCCCAACTCCAGCAGCAGGAACGTGGCGCTGCCGACGGCCAGCGCGCTCCAGAAGTCAGGACCGCGCCCGGAGGTCAGCAGGGCGGTCCAGTACGCGGGCAGCAGCAGCGCCGCGCCCACGGCCAGCAACCGGTAGCGGCGCAGCGCGGCGCCGGCGAAGGCCAGGGCCAGCGCCGCGGTGACCAGCACCGCCAGCCCGCCCGAGGTATCGATACTCAGTATGTACGCCGCCAGCAGCAGCGGCAGGATCAGCACCAGCGCGCGGATCACCGGCGGGCCCTCGTCAACCCATCCGCGCGCGCAGGCCGGCAACGGAGCGGCGCAGACGGTCGATGGCGCGCGCCACCAGCTCCGGCGGCGTATCGGCGGCGCACGGCACCACCGGCACCCCGGCGTGCTGCAGGCTGCGCAGGCGCTCGTCCAGCTCCAGCCGCCACAGGTCCGCCGCGGCCGGTCCCAGCAGCCGACTGCGCGCGTCCCGCCGTTGTATCCGTGTCGCGTGCTCTGCGGCGTCGGCGGCGTCGAGCACCACCAGCACCACGTTGAACCCGCGCGCGTGCAGGTCGCCGGCGGCGAAGGCGAAGCGCGCGTCGATCAGCCCGGAGATGGCGATGATGAAGGCGCGCGACGGCAGGATGCGGGCCGGGATGGTGCGCAGATTCTGCCCCACGTAGCTCTGCCGTACCGCGACGTCGGTGAGGTTCTCGAACAGCCGGTAGCGCTGGCGCGGTCCGCTGGCCGGGATCACCCACTTGAGGATCCCGCTGAGCTCGATCAGGCCGACGCGGTTGCGCGCGGCCAGGAAGTGATCGGCAAGGCTGGCGGCGATGCGGGTGGCGGTATCCAGCAGCCGGACACCGGGCGGACCGGCGTCCGCGAAGGTATCGAGCAGCAGCACGACGTCGGCGTTGCGCTCGGGGGCGTAGTCGTTCACGTGCAGCGTACCCATGCGCAGCGACGCGCGCCAGTTGATGCTGCGCAAGCGGTCGCCGGGAACGTGGGGCCGCAGCTCCGCGATCTCCAGCCCCTCGCCGATGGTGGGGGCTGGGTAGTTGCCCATGTACACCTGGGTCCGCACCGGCCGCACCGGGTGGGCGATGGGGGTGGCCCGCGGGCGTACCGTCAGCTCGCTGGAGGCCGGCAGCTCCTGCTCCCAGCGTACCAGGGCAGAGGGGTCGTGCCAGCGCTGCCGCAAGCCGCCGAGCGTGACCCGCGCCCGGCGCCGGAACTGCACCTGGTAATGGAACCGTTCGGAGTGACCGGCGTACAGCGGGCGCACGATACGGTTGTTGCCGCGGCTCACCACGGCCCACCGCGGCAGCGGGTCGAGCAGCTCCAGGACACCCACGTCGGCGTCGGGATGTACTTCCAGGTGGACGTCGACCGCCTCATCCTCGTGCACTGCGCCCTGCTCCACGTGGTGGCGCGTGCGCACACGCGGCGCCCCTTCGGTGAACAGTGCCGCCAGGATGGCGGCGGCGAACGGCGCGACGGTCACCAGCGGCTCGATGCGGCCGGCGATGGCGGCAACCAGCGCGGCCAGGGCGACGATGATGAAGTAGAGCGTGAGGCGCCGGCTGTAGCGCTTCACCGGCCGGCTGCTCGCGGCAGAGGACTCCGTTGCATTCATGGCAGGCGCGCCAGATCGCGGGCCACGACGGCCAGCGCG
This sequence comes from Spirochaetia bacterium, assembly GCA_965203905.1. GTDB lineage: Bacteria > Spirochaetota > Spirochaetia > SZUA-6 > Bin103 > Bin103. The sequence goes on from CBDBDQ010000005.1 coordinate 3,188,742, forward strand.
TGGGCGGTGGTGCGGCGGCTGCGCAGCAACCAGGGCAGACTCCAGCGCGGGGCGCCGGCGGCCGCCACCAGGCGCCGCAGCTCGGCGCCCACCCGGTCGGCGTCCGCGCCGCGCTGCTTCTCCTTCAGCATCTCCTCGAGACGCGGGACCAGCACCGAGGACAGGTAGGAAGGACTGCGCACCGCCGCGTCGAGCTGGTGCAGGAGTTCCTGATAGGAGTCGGGTATCGGTACGCCGCCGGCCGCAGCTCTGGCAGCGGCTGGCACGGGCTCCTCGCCACGCTGCTCGCGGACGGCGCGGTGGGCGAAGCGGATCGCGATGCCCACGATGGTCAGGGCCACCACCCCGGCGACCGCGGCGGTGCGCAGTGACGGATCGTCACCCGCGGTGAGGGCCCATACCAGCAGACCGGCGGCGCCGATCAGCAGCAGGATCGCGCTGCGCCGGCCGGGGGGACGCCGTGGCAGGCTCTCGTGTTCGGGGAGGTCGCTCATGCCAGGCGCAGGCGGTGACGGATGTCGTGCAGGCAGCGCAGAGCCGTGTCGCGGTCGTCGCGGGTAATGGGATGCTCGCTGAAGCGCGCCACCTCGTAGCGGCCGGCAAGCTCCAGCAGCGCCGGCGCCGGCAACGCCGACAACTCCACTACCAGCGCGCGCACGTACTCCAGCGGGGTGTGATGGCGTGGCCGCGGATGCTCGTGCCGCGCCAGGGCCAGCTCCAGGTAGGCCCAGCAGCCGATCACCGCACGCCGGAAGTCGGGGTCGGCTTCCAGCTCTGCGATGGCCAGCTCGGCGGCCTCGGCGAGGTCACGGCGCAACTCTTCCGAGAGGCGTTCTTCCTCCGGCTCACGCTCCGGGGTGGCGCGCATCAGGCGCACCGCGAAGTAGGCGACGGCGGCGAACCCGACCGCCAGCAGGGTGATGAGAATGAGCCGCGAACGCCGTGCCCGGGTGGCGGCGGTGAGCGGATCCAGCTCCTCCTCGGGTTGCTCCTCAAGCACTTCCTCTTCTGTTGCCTCGCCGTCCCCTTCCTCCAGTGGCAGTGACTGCGGCTCCTCTTCGGGAAACACCAGCAGCGAGATCGCCAGCGCCGCCAGGAGGTAGACCAGCAGCAAGCCGCCGACCAGGATCAGGATGATGCGCCAGGGCGGCGCGTTGCCGGCCCGATAACGGATGCGGTTGCTGCGCAGGGCAACGAGCAGATAGGCGATGGCGACGGCGCCGAGTCCGAAGGTGCCGAGTGCGACCAGCGCCAGCAGCAGGTTGGTGGCGCCCGGTCCCAGCCGCGGCAGCAGCGGAATGTCCGCCGCCTCGGCGGCCAGCGGGTCGACCCGCGGCAGGCCGGCGATGGCGATCACCACCGCCGCGCACACCAACAGCGCACCCGTCGCGAGGGGCAGGATGGAGCGGCTTTCGGCACGCGGCCCCAGATACGGCAGCCGCCGGGCCTGCTGCAACAGACGGTCGACGGGGGTCATGCCCACTCTGCCAGGATACCGGATATCAGTGCCATGCTCCTTTTGCGGCGGCATTACAGCACGCGCCCCCGTGGGTGTCAAAGCCGGAGCGCCCAAGGCGGCGGCGCTGATGTGCCTGATGTGCGCTGCCGGTACGGCGGTTTCGTGGTAGCTTGGATGCAGGACAGTGGGCGGCGCCGGCGGTGGCCGCACGTCGCGCCGCTGCCGGAGGAGAGCAACTACCGACCATGTATCTACAGCAGGTGAGCGACCGGTCGCGGCGCATCATCGACGCCGTGCGCCAGGTGATCGTCGGCAAGGACGCGGTGCTCCGCCAGGTCCTCATGGGAGTGCTGGCGGACGGCCACATCCTGATCCAGGACAATCCCGGACTGGCCAAGACGCTGATCGCCCACTCCTTCGCGGAGGTGCTGGACATTGAGTTCAGCCGCATCCAGTTCACGCCGGACCTGCTGCCCGGCGAGATCACCGGCGGTTACATCTACAACCAGCGCGAGGCGCAGTTCGAGTTCCGGCGCGGTCCGTTGTTCGCCAACCTGCTGCTCGGCGACGAGATCAACCGCGCCACGCCCAAGACCCAGTCCGCTCTGTTAGAGGCGATGCAGGAGCGCCAGGTGACGGTGGAAGGCGCCCGTTTTCCCCTCGATCCTCCGTTCATCGTCATCGCCACGCAGAACCCGGTGGAGTTCGAGGGCACCTACCCGCTGCCCGAGGCCCAGTTGGACCGCTTCATCATGCGCACCAGCGTGGGCTATCCCGATCCCGATCAGGAACTGGAGATTCTGCTCCGCCGCCAGGCGCGCAAGCAGGACACGGTGGCCCTGGAGCGAGTGGTGTCGCACGTCGAGCTGCTGGAAATGCAGCGCGCGCTGGAAGAGGTGCACGTCAGCGAAGCGATCGCCAAGTACACCGTCGACCTGGCCCGCGCCACCCGCGAGGACAGCCGCATCGAGGTGGGGGCCTCGCCGCGCGGGGTGTTCGCGCTGTTCAAGCTGGCGCGAGCGGCGGCGGTGCTGGACGACCGCGACTTCGTTACACCCGAGGACGTGAAGAACGTGGCGGTCATCGCCCTGGCGCACCGCCTGCTGCTGCAGCCGGAATACTGGGTGCGCGGGGTCTCCGACGTGTCGGTGGTTGAGGATGCGTTGAACTCGGTACCGACTCCTCAGGCTGACTACCGGGCTTCGCGATCCGGGGTGCGCTGACCGTCATCAGATGCCGGCTGCCGGCTCGGATCCGGCGCCGCGCGCATGCCCGTCCGGGGCGAAGAACTCGTAGTCCTGCGGCTCCTCGATGGTGAGGGGCGCCAGCGCCGGTCCCTGCAGGGCGTGCCGTACCACGGTGCGGTTGAACAGTCCGACGTGGGGCGAGGTGAGGTATTCGTCGACCGGCATCCAGCGGCACTCCTCGATCTCCCTGGGATCGCGCTGCAGCGCACTGGTAAGGGGCCGCAACCGGCACACGATGTAGAAGTCGGAGCGTCCGAAGCGGAACTGGTGGCGGTGGCGGACGCACACCACGCCCTGGAACTCGGCCCGGATGCCCGTTTCCTCCTCCACTTCCCGCTCCACCGCCTGCGCCAGGTCCTCCTCCGGATCGAGCGAGCCGCCCGGCAGCTTGTAGTAGGGCTTGCTGCGGTCTCTGCGAAAACGCTCGTTCACCACCAGCAGGCGGCGCTCGGCGTCGATCACCACCCCGCCGCCGCCGACGTTGTGGGTGGCGTAGTGGGGGATGTAGGCGTCGGCCTGCAACGGCAGGGTCATCATCACCATGCCGGGTTCCGCGTGGTGAAATGAGAAGCCCGCCCCGGCGGCCACCGGCACCAGCGCCGCCGCCGCCTGCGGGATCTGCAACCACACCAGGCGGCGCTCCTCCCCGCGCCAGGCAGCGAGGGAGGCGGCCAGGCGCTCGCCGAAGCGCGCCGCATCGGCGGGCAGTCGCTGCGGGTCGACGATGACCCCACCGTAGATGTCGGTGGTCCCGGCCAATGTATCCACGGCCGCAGTATGCCCCGGCCGGCCCCGGTGTTCCATGGCGGCCACGAGTCCTGACCGGTACCATGGACTCGGAGGTGGTAACGATGTCCGAGGCGGACGTCCTGGTGATCGGCGGCGGCGTGATCGGCATGTGCACCGCGTACTACCTGGCCCGGGACGGGGCGGCGGTTACCGTGCTGGAAGAGCATCAGGTGGGCGGCCCGATGGCCAGCTCCTACGGCAACATCGGCCTGCTGGTGCCGAGCCACTCCATGCCGGTGGCGGAACCGCGGGTGATCAGCCGCGGACTGCGCTGGCTGCTCGACCCGGAGAGCCCGCTGTACATCAGGCCGCGCTGGGACGCCGATCTGCTGCGCTGGCTGCTGCTGTTCCGGGCGGCGTGCTCGGCGCAACGTTGCGCCGCGGCGGAGCCGGTGGTGTACCGCTGGCAGCGCGCCAGCCAGGAGCTCTACGGGGAGCTCGGCGCCCTGCTGCCGCCGGAGGTGAACTACGAGCGCAAGGGAGGTCTGTTCCTGTACCGCGAGGAGCGCGACTGGGAAGAGGCCGTCACCGCGGTCGGCCGCGAGCGCGAGGCCGGGATCGACGTGGCGCCGGTGGAACGGGAGCAGCTCCGGGAGCTGGTGCCGGGGCTGCGCGAGGAGGTGGTTGGTGCGGTGCACTACCGCCAGGACGGGCGCCTGATTCCCGACGCCTTCGTGCGCGCCCTGGCGAATGCCGCCGCGGGCCACGGCGCCACGGTGCACGAGCATGCCATCGTATTCGCCCTGGAGCCCGGCGCCGCCGGCGTGGGAGCGGTGCACACCAGCCGCGGCATCCTGCGGCCGCGGCTGGTGGTGCTGGCCACCGGTTTCCTGAGCCCGAGCCTGGCCCGCGACCTGGGATTGCGGGTGCCGGTGCAGCCGGCCAAGGGCTACAGCATCACCGTGCGCCGGCCGGCCACCTGTCCGGAGATCCCGCTCCACTTCCACGAGGAACGGGTGGTGCTCACCCCGTTCGGCCCCGACCGCATGCGCATCGGCGGCACGCTGGAGCTGGCCGGCAACGATCGCCGCGTGAGCCCGCGCCGGCTAGCCGCGATCCGCCGCGCCCCGCCGCGCTACCTGGCCGGCATGGAGGAGCTGGAGACCCTGGAGATCTGGCGCGGCATGCGGCCCCTGTCCGCGGACTCGCTGCCGATCCTGGGCCGCCCGCGCGGCCTCGACAACCTGCTGCTCGCCACCGGCCACGGCATGATCGGCGTCTCGCTGGCGCCGGCCACCGGGAAGGTGGTGGCGGAGCTTGCCCTGGGCCGGGAACCGTCGCTGGAGATGGACCTGTTCCGCGCCGACCGTTATTGAGTGCCGAACCCGACGCTGCCCGCGACGTTACCGCGCGCACGCACGACACGTGCCCGCGGCCTTGCGGTAGTTTTGGTCGGTTCGGTCGCTGCGTGTTGGCGCTGATGCGGCGGATCTGACAGACTGCGCGACCATGGAACTGCTATCTGCCGCCGGCCGCGCCGTCGAGGACGCGGAAGTCGAGCACTTTACCGGCGCTGCCACGCTGCAGCGCTTTCTGTCCGCCGACTCCGCCGCCCGCGGCCGCGTGTACCGCGTCGCGTTCGAAGCCGGTGCGGCCACCAACTGGCACACCCACAGCGACGTGCAGATCGTGTTCGTCGTCGCCGGCCGCTGCGCGGCGCAGGTGTGGGGTGAGGCGCCGGTGGTCGCCGAGGCCGGAGACGTGGTTCGCTTCGAGGGCGGAGAGAAGCACTGGCACGGCGCCACCGCGGACGGCCCCATGACCCACTTGGCGATCAACCTCGGCGAGGCCACCGAGTGGCTGGAGCCGGTTGCCTGATAATTGTTAGTGCAGGAATAGATTGTAACGCGCAGCGCTCGGGGTTTATTGACCCAACCAGAGCACCCTCACTACAGTTAATCGGTGCGCATCGAGTTATGCGCCTGAGGACGTTCGGATGCATGACCAGTTAATTGTTGACGAGGAGATTGCTACCCAATTTGCCGCGCTTGCCGAGAGTTGGCGGGCCGGACGTGGTATCTTGTCCTCTGCCCAGCAGATGGCTGTTCACCCCGACTACCTACGCATTATCGATATCGGCGAGCGCGTAGTACCTCTAATCCTCAAGGATCTTCGCACTAATCCTGATCATTGGTTTGTCGCTCTTCATGCAATCACGGGTGCGAATCCAGTCCCGAACGAATCACGTGGAAGACTGAAAGAGATGGCAGATGCCTGGGTGAGTTGGGGAAAGGAGTACGGGTACATTTAACAACTTGGCATCTGTATTGTCAGTGATTGAGAGCGTGGACCAGCAAGCTTGGGCCTTGCGAAGATATTGAACACGAACGCCCAGACGATCTCGAAGGCAAGGATTATGGGTCAGTGTACTGTTTCATGAAACGCCCTCAGTGATCTTGTGACTACGAACAGAACAGAGTGAGTCCCTCTACAAGTGTGATCATTTTCTATTCTTCTTCGATCACCAGGTTGGTGACCCAGCACTGTGCCGGGTGCCCCAGGTTGTTGGTCTTCAGCAGCAGCTCGTTGCGGCCCTTGCGCAGCGTCACCGGGACGCGCGCGGTCTCGAAGCCTTGGTCGTGGCGCAGCGCTGCGATTCGCTCGCCGTTGACCCAGAGGATCAGCCAGTCGTCGAAGGAGATGCGCAGCGTCGCCGCTCCCCCGCGCGCGCTGTCGACGTAGCCGCCGGCGTACATGGCGCGGTCCGCGAAGTGGCTCGCGGTGAGCTCGGGATCGATCCCCGAGAAGCGGAAGTCGATCCAGCCGCGGTTGGCCGGCAGTGACCTGATGAAGTGGCGGCGCCCGGCGAAGTGCCGCTGCCATTGATCCAGCGGAATGCGTTCCACCTCCTGCGCGGCGTTGAAGGCCTCCCAGTCGTCGCCGCGGTCGTAGCAGCCGGTGACCAGCCACCGGTCGGGGGTGCGCACCGCCGGCGCCCCGGTACCGGGCCGGTGGTAGTAGTAGGCGACGGTCTCCACGTCGTCCGCGCGCGAGCCGCAGCGGAACGAGAGCGACGAGTCGAAGGCGATGGGATCGGGCCCGAAGAAGCGGTAGATGACGCCATCCTGGTCGGTGCGCCCGCCCCACTTGTGGTAGGGGGAGCCGATCCAGCGCGACTGGTTGAGGTGGAATCCCCAGGAGAACCCGAAGTCGTCCTCCATGTTGATGCCGCGGATCACGTTGGGCGCGGTCTCGCCGTCGAGCAGGATCGACATGCCGCCGGTGTGGTAGATCATGTCGCTCGGATCGCGCTGCTTGACGCCGAGCACGATCCCGGCCAGGAAGCCGCTGCCCGACACCTCGGCCATGCGGTAGGAGCAGTTGCGCGGCGGCGCCGGGGTGTAGCGATGGTGCTCGGCGCCGAGGCGGAACGGCGTCAGCGGCGCGTCGCGATCGTACTGGTGCCAGTCCACCATGGTGGAGACGGCTTTCTCGGGGGCATCAGGGAGGATGTGGAGCCGGATGCGGCAGGAATGGCTGAAGGGGATCGGCAGAAACAGGTTGTAGCCGGGGCTGCCCGGCATCTTGGGCGTGTGGTAGTTGGGCAGCACGGTGTAAGCGGCGTTGGCCACCGGGTAGGGCGTGAGGTCGTGCATGATGCCGAAGAACGGCTTCTGCGGCAGGTCGACCTGCGGCGCGGCGGCGCCGTCCACCGTGATCTCCAGCCGGCGCCCGGCGCCGAACAGGAGCCAGATGTGGCGCACGCAGCCGGCGCCCTCGACATCCAGGATGGCGACCGAGTGCCCATCCGCATCGGGGTCCCGGTGCAGGTTCGTGACCTGGCGCCGGGAGCGGAACTTCATTGGCAGTTGGATCATCGGCACCGCCGGGTCGGAGAACGTGTTGGCGGTCAGATACTCGGACATCGATTCATCGCTCCTGTTGGTCGAGACACCACTCGAAGAGGCCCGGTCCGGTGTTGCCGAGCATGCCGGTGATGAGCCCCCGCATCCGGTCGATGTGAAGCCCCGAGCCCGGCGCTTCCACCAGGTTGTTCATCTCCGAGGGATCTTCATCCAGGCGGTACAGCTCGTCGCCGTCGAAGCGGTTCCACACGTACTTCCAGTCGCCGTCGCGCACCATGACGTGGGCCGCGAACTGTTGGGGGTCGTGCTGGCGCAGGTACAGCGCTTCTCCGCTGGCGATCTCCGCGAACACCGGTGCCGGTCGCGGCTCACGGCCGGCGGTGATCTCCGCCGCCAACGACCTGCCGTCCATGGCCGCCGGCACCGGTACGCCGACAAGCTCCAGCAGGGTGGGGACCAGGTCGACGCCGCCCAACGGAGCCGCCACGCGCTGCCGCTCCGGAATCGCGACCGGCCAGGAGACCAGACACGGCACCCGCACCGACTCCTCGTACATCAGGCACTTCTCGACGAAGCCGTGGTTGCCGAGCATCTCGCCGTGGTCGCTGTTGACCACGAAGATGGTTTCGTCGAAAGTGCCCTGGCGTTCCAGGCACTCCACCAGCCGTCCGATCTCGCGATCGACGTGGGTCACCAGGGCGTAGTAGTAGCGGATCACCGTACGGAAGTCCTCGACGGTGATCGAGCCGGGAGGCACCCGGCAGCGGCGCTGGTGCTGAAAGGCCGGCTTGCCCTCCAGCGGGTCGTGGAAGTTGGCGGGGAAGGGAAGCCGTTCGAGCGGGTAGTCGGCCAGCAGCTCCTGCGGCGGGATCAGGGGCGGATGCGGATCCTTGAGCCCGACCAGCAGCAGGAACGGCCGCTCGTGCTCCTGCTGCAGAAACTCCAGGGCGCGGTCGACGGTCCAGGTGCTGCGTTGCTGGCGCGGGTCGGTGAGCACGCCCAGCGGCATCTCCTCGCCGTAGCGGAACACCCCCTCGGCGTCGCGCGCGTAGGGGTTGGAGAGGCCAAGATCGTCCAGGTAGTCGAAGAAGGGACCGGGGAAGCTCTTGTCGTAGACGTAGCTGAAGCAGGCCCAGAAGTCGCTGAAGCCATGCTGCGGCCTCTCGTCGGTGCCGAGGTGCCACACGCCGGCGTTGCCGCAGGCGTACCCATGTGCCTTGAGAAAATCGCCGATGGTGGGCACGTCGGCGGCCAGGAAGCGCTCAGGATCCGCCTCGCCGGTGCAGTTGATGAACTGCCGGTGGGCGTGCGGATAGAGGCCGGTGAGCCAGCTCGCGCGGGCGGGCGAGCACACCGGAGAGGCGCAGTAGGCGTGCTCGAACCACGCCCCGCGCGCCGCCAAGCGGTCGATGTTGGGCGTGTGGATGAGCGGGTTGCCCGCGTACCCCACCGCGTCCCAGCGCAACTGGTCGCAGTTCACCCAGACGATGTCGGGCCGTGTGGCGCGGGGCGCGGCCACGCGCGCTCCCCTCAGGCGCCGGTCGCCATCGGCAACCCGGCGTCCTCCCAGTCCTTCTTGCCGGCGCCGTACTCCAGCACCTGCTGAAAGCCGAACGCCTCCAGTTTCCTGGCCGCGAGGTCGCTGGACGGACACTCCTCGTCGGAGCAGTACACGATGAGCCGCTGCCCGGCCTGGTAGCGCGCGCGGCACTCGCTGCCGATGCGCTCCAGGGGAATGTTCACGGCACCTTTAATATGCAGGCGCTCAAACTCTTCTTCGGGCAGCACCTCGATCAGAACCGCCTCTTCCTCGGCCAGCAGGCGCTGGACGGCCTCCCGGTCAATCACCGTAGCCATATCCCGTCCAGTATCGCACACACTTTCTGAAAAGAAAATGTTCGGTAACATTATTTTCGGATGGACGCGACAAAATTGGTTCGGTAACTTTAGTTTTCTGTGAACGAACAAAATCCGGTCGGACGCGGCAGACCCCGCCGTGAGGACGTGTACCGGCGGGTCCAGACCCAGATCGGAGAGCTGCGGGAGCGCATGGGCGGACTGCCGACCCCGGCGGAGGCCGACGGGATCTGGCGCGGCATCTGGTACGAGGAAGTTCATCACTCCACGGCCATCGAAGGCAATACACTGGTCCTGAAACAGGTCGAGCGGCTTCTCGACGAGGGCAGGGCGGTCGGCAACAAGGAGTTGCGCGAGTACCTGGAGGTGCGCGGATACGCCGATGCCGCGGACTGGGTGTACCGGCAGGCGATCAGTCGTAGCGGGCTCTCACATCCCGGGGAGATCCTGACACTGGCCGAGATCCGTCACGTCCACCACCAGGCAATGCAGCCCGTATGGCAAGTGGCTCCACATCCGGATGCGACACCGCGCGAAGCACCCGGCAGCTTCCGGGAACATGACATCCATCCCTTCTCCGGCGGCATGGTTCCGGTGTCATGGCCACTCGTATCGGCAGAGATGAGCACTTGGGTCGCCAGCGCCAACTCCCTGGATTTGGCCCATCCGGTGTTCCCCGAGGCGCTGGCCGAGATCCACTGCCGATTCGAACAGATTCATCCCTTTCTCGATGGCAACGGACGAGCCGGAAGACTGATCCTCAACCTCATTCTCGTTCGGCTGGGCTGTCCGCCCGCCATCATTTACAAGCGAGACCGGACGCGGTATCTGCGTGCGCTGCAGCGAGCGGATGCCGGCGATCCCAGCTTGCTCGGGGAGATTCTCGCGCGCGCGATTCTCGCCAGCCTGCACCGGTTCGTGATTCCTGCCGTAGCTGGTCCGGCCCGGCTGGTCCCCCTGGCCGCACTGGAGACTCCTGACCTGAAGGGACCGGCACTGCGGGCCGCGGCTGCGCGCGGCCGTCTCCGCGCAACTCGTGGTTCCGACGGCCAATGGCGCAGTACGCGCCTGTGGGTGGACCAATACCGGGCGAGCCGCTACCGGCGTGGCGGTGTCGCCGAATGACGACGTAGAGAGGAAGCGAGCAGGCCGTTCCGGTGACGCGAGGACGCCCTATGGCCCGGCCGGGGCGTCGAAGATTGCACTCACTTCGGCGGCGAATCCGGTGAGCAGCACGGAAGTCGCCGTGTCACCGTGCCGGTACACGCCGTGCTCGACGTAGGCGGCGCCGCGCAGCGACAGCACGCGAACCGTCTCGTCGCGCGGGTCGGCGATCCAGTACTCGGGGATGCCGGCCTCCGCGTAGTCGGCGCGTTTCTCCACCAGGTCGCGGTCGGGGTTGTCCGGGCTCACCACCTCGACCACCAGGTCGGCGCCCTCCCAGAAGCGGTCCTGACAGCGGCGGTCGGTACGGTCGCGCAGCAGCAACAGGTCGGGCTCGCGGAACTTGCCGGGGCGTACGCGCAGGCGCAGCGCGGCGAATATCACCACGCCCCCCCGCGGCTTGAGGTAGGCGCGGAACAGGTCATAGAGAAACGCGAGCACCGATTGGTGCGTGAAGGTGGGCATCGGCAGTTCCTCTACGTAGCCGTCGGTGAACTCGATCAGGCGATTGCTGCTATCGGTGAGCCACAGGTAGGAATCGTCGCTCCAAGCGCCCTGTGGCGGCAACAGGTCGCACAGCAGCGCGTTCAGTGCCTCCTGGGAGGTCGCCGCCGACGGCGCAGGTGCGGATCGGGTGGTCACGCTCATGTCTGGTCCTCGACTGAGTCAAGCGTGCCGCGATCGCGCCGGTCGGTCAACCGGCGGGCCAGAAACACGACGCGACACAAGAGTGCGGCCGCGGAACAGCGCAGTCCACTCATTGGGCGCATGCATGCGGGGACAGCGCGTCCCGATACCCGCTACGGGTGGCTGCACCGGCCGGCGGCAGGGTCAGGACGCGGACTCGTGCACGCGGCGGACGGCCGCGACCATCAGCAGCGACACCGCGGCCAGGCCGAGCAGCCCGGGGGCCAGGCCGCCGGCCAGGTCGCGCACCACGCCGAGCAGCGCCGGCCCACCGAAGCCGCCGATCTCCGCCGCCGCGAACAGCAGACCGGCCCCGACGCCGAGGTGGCGGGCGCCGACGCCCGGCTGCTCCATCAGCAGCAGCATCATCAGCGGCAGCATGGGAGCCCGGGCCATGGCCGTGACCACCGTCGCCGTCACCAGCGGTCCGGCGTGCAGCAGCGTCATGCCGGCCAGTCCCACGGCGCCCGCCAGCAGCAGCGCCGTCAGTGCGACCCGCCGGCCGCCGGTGCGGGTCAGTCCCGGAACCACCAGCGCGGTCAGCAGGCCGCACAAAGTGCCGGCGGCGGTCCACCTGCCGGCTGCGGCCAGGTCGAAGCCGGCGTCCTCCAGGAACGTGGGCTGCCACGCGTTCAGGCCGTGGTTGACGACGAACGAGCCCACCGCCAGCACCAGCAGCAGGCGCATGTTGCGGTCGCGCAGCAACACCAGCCAGGTCCCGCGCGGCCGTGCCGGTGGGGCCGGCCGTTCTCGCGACGGGCCGGCGTCCGTCCGGTCGCGGTAGCCGAGGGTCCACAGCAGCAGGGCGCCGGCTCCGGCAACGGTGAACGCCAGCAGCACGAGGCGCCACGATCCGACCAGGGGCAGCAGGACTCCTGCGGCGGTGGCCAGCACCACCACCCCGCCGATGGTAGGGCCGGTGGTGTAGAGGCCCGCGGCACGGCCGCGCTCCTGCGGCGGAAACCACTCGGCCACGATCTTGGGCACCCCGATCGACACCACCGGGCCCCCGACGCCGAACAGCGCCACCGCGGCGAACAGGGTCCAGAACGAGGTGGCCGCCGCGCGCAGCGCCAGCGAAAGGATGATCACCACCAGCGCCAGGGCCACGGCGCGGCGCACCCCCAGCCGGTCGACGGCGGCGCCGAGGGGCAGGGCGGTGAAGATGTAGACGAGCTGCCACACCCCCAGCACCAGCCCCATCTGCGCGCTGGTCAGGTTCAGGTCCCGCATCACCGGCGACACCAGGGGAGCCAGGGAGCCTGAGGCGATCCCGAACGCGAAGTACGCCAGCCAGCCCAGGGCCAGCATCCGCCACCGCAGCGCCGCGGAGGGGCGGCTCACGCGGCGCCGGGACCGCAGCCGTCGATCACCGTAGCCTACATCGGCCCGATGCGGCGGGTGCCGACGTCCACGGCGCGCATCGAGGCGGCGTAGCTCTGCAGCAGCAGATCCGCCTTGAGCGCGCCATGCTCAGGGGAGTCCCACAGGTTGTCGAACTCGCCGGGATCCCGCTCCAGGTCGTACAGCTCGCCCAGACCGTGGCCGTGGTACACCACCAGCTTGTAACGGCGTTCCCGGTACATGGTGGCGCGGGTGGCGTCGGATGCGTCCAGGGCGTCGAAGTATTCGCACCACACCGCCTCACGGTGATGGTCGAGCGCAACGGCGCCGCTGCCGATCGGCAGCAACGAGCGGCCCTGCATCCACTCCGGCACCGGTGCGCCGGCGGCCTGCAGCAGCGTAGGCGCGAGGTCGGTGAGCTCCACCAGGGCGTCGCTGACCAGGCCGGCACGGATGGTGCCCGGCCAGGCCAGGATCAGCGGGACCCGCAGCAGTCCCTCGTAGAAGCGGCAGCCCTTCTGGATCAGCCCGTGGTCGCCGAGCATCTCGCCGTGGTCGCTGGTGAATATGACCAGCGTGTCGTCCGCCTGGCCGCTGTCGCGCAGCGCGTCCAGCATGCGCCCCACCTGGTCGTCGATCAGCTCGATCATGGCGTAGTAGGCCGCCTGCAGGGTGTGGGCGTCGCGCGCGGTGGCGTGCGGCGGCAGATGCGAGCGGCCCCCGGCCGGTGAGCCCGCCCCGGCGGAACCTTCCCGCCCCGGGGACTCCGGAATCACCGGGCTCTTGATGTCGAGGTCGTCCGGCGGCCGGCCCCTGGACTGGAAATCGATCGCCGCCAGCCGCTCCTGCTGCGCGAGGTCGCCGTCGCGAAACAGCGGACCCGGCATGGCCGCGGGATCGTAGCGGTCACGGTACTCCTGCGGCGGGTTGAACGGCGGGTGGGGATCGTAGATGTTCACGCACGCCAGCCACGGGGTGTCCGCGGCGCGCGGCTCGGTGATGAACTCGATGGTGCGCTCGGCGCACCAGGTGGTCTGGTGCAGCGGCGCCGGCACGCCGGCGGGATCCTTGATCAGCTCGCCGAGCACGAAGCCCTGCTGCCGCACCCAGTCGGCGTAGTCGTGGCCCACCGGCCAGTCGTCGCGCGGGCCGTGGCTGTAGCGCCAGTAGCGGTAGCCGTCGTCGGTGCGCGCTTCGATGCGCCCGTAGGCGCTGGCCAGGTGCAGCTTGCCGATCAGCCCGCAGTCATAGCCGGCATCCGCCAGCAGCCGCGTCACCAGGGGAAAGCGCTCCACGAAGCGGTCGTTGCCGTTGCGCGTGTTGTGGCAGGTGCTGGGATAGGTGCCGGTCAGAAAGCTGGCCCGGCTGGGGGTGCAGATCGGGCTCTGGCAGTAGGCGTGGGTAAACGCGGCACCGGAGCGCCACAACTGATCCAGGCGCGGGGTGCGGACGTGGCCGTTGCCCTGCGCGCCGAGCGTGTCGTAGCGCTGCTGGTCGGTGCAGATCCAGAGGATGTTGGGCCGCCGCCGCGAGCCGCTCACGCGCCGGGCACGGTCTCCACGGCTCCGATCTTCTCCAGTACCTTGTGCGCCTTCTCCACGGACTCGGCGTTGGGGCTGTTGGCGACCGCACGCTTGAGCGCGATGAGCGCGTGCTCGTCACCCTGCTCGGCCAGCTCCAGCGCCTCCGCGAACGCGACTTCGCCGAACCGCGTGTCCTGGTCGATCACCTCGAACTGCGAAGACCGCCAGTAATACTTCAGCGGGTCGTCCTTGGGCCAGTCCTCGTACACCTGCTCCCAGGTGAGGACGTCGACCAGGTGCGGCTTGAGCTGGTTCTCCGACACCGGCAGGCCGTCGAGCTGGTAGCGGTTGTCAAGCGAGACGCGCAGCCGGTCCTCGGTCAGGTTGGGCAGGGCGCCGTGCACCATCAGGCAGCCGAAGATCAGCGTGTCGCCGATCTCGAAGTCGCTGCAGCGCGGGATGCCGCGCTGCTCCGGGTCGGTCACCTTCTGGCCGCCGGCGCCGAGCGAAAAGTGGTGATCCACCACCTTGCCAACCTTGTGCGAGCCCTCGACCACCGCCAGGGGGCCCAGCTCCAGCGGACAGTCGCCCACCGGGGTCCACACGGAGATCACCTCGAGGTTGCTCTGGAAGTGGACGAAGTCCTGGTGGAACGGCGTGGTGTGCTCGGTGTACTTCGGGAACCACAGGCGGGTGATCTTCATCGGGTGCGGCATCACCGGACCGTCGACGATCTGTCCCACCACGTCCACCACCTCCGGCCAGTGCCCGGAGGCGTGCATCGAGCGCAGCTTCTGTACGTGCGCGTAAACCTCGGAATACTCGCGGTTGCCCTCCGTGACCGCCTTGTCCGGGTCCACCCGCCCTTCTTCCAGCCTGCTGCCGGGGACGATCCAGTCGCTCGCCCGCTGCAGCGCCTCCAGGATGTCGAGACGAAGCTGCCGCAGCTTGTCGGGATCCTGGAACTTGCGCAGGAACAGGTACCCCTCGTCTTCGAAACGCCGGCGCAACTCCGCCGGGTCGGCTAGCGCGTCATTGGAGACGCGAAATGGCTGCAGGTTCATGACCCGGACACGATAGCCGCCCGCCGGGGCGTTGTGCAACGTTGTCCGCCAAGATCGCCAAAATCACCCGCCGTCCGCGCCCGCCGCGCCCTCCGGAGACTCGGAGTCGCGGGCGATGCGGCTCAGGATCCCCTTGATGATGATGTCGAGTTGCGCGTTCTGCGAGTAGTCGGCGGGGGCCACGAAGTCGACGCGGCGGTCGGCGATCAGGCGGTGGATCTTGTCCAGGTGCTCGGGGCTGGTGCGCGGGTCGTACACCGCGATGGCGCAGCCGCCCTTGTAGGTCACCATCTTCATCGCCGGCACGTCGGTGTCGCCGTCGCCGATGAAGATGATGCGGTTGAAGGGGATGGGTCGCTCCTGCTTGGCCATGTAGCGGTTCATCGCCGCGCTGTCCCAGTGGTTGTCGATGCCGCGGTTGATGCGGAACAGGTACTGGGTCTTGGTGGTGTAGTTGATCGCCACGCCGGGCCAGATCGCCTGGTCCTGCTCGTTGTAGATGAACTTGGAGGCGAACACGTCGCGGAACTGGTCGACGATGGCGCAGCCGCGGATCATCTCCTCCACCCCCGACGAGATGATGTAGTGCTCCAGCGCCAGTCCGCAGGAGGCGGCATGGGCGTTCATGCGCCGGAACCACGACCTGTCGCGCAGGCCGGGAAACAGCTCCACGGTGGCGCCGTGCGCGCGCAGCGCCTGGCGGGTGATCGGGGTACCCCTCCCGGTCGATTTTTCCAGCATCAGGCGCAGGTAGGCGAGGATCTGGTCGGCGTCCTCGACGCGGGCGCGCGAGTTCGCCTCGTGCCAGAACGCGTCGTTGGACATCCCCAGGGCGGAGATGAAACCGTGCTCCTGCAGGTTGCCGGGAGCGAGGGTGCCGTCGAAGTCGTAGATCAGCGCCGTGCGCTGCAGCAGGTCGCGATTCATGGCGCGCGTTCCCGCGTGCCGCTACACCGGGAACTCGAGTTGTTCGGCGCGGAAGACTTCGCTCACCGACTGGCGGTTGTGGATGCGGGCGATGGCGTCGGCCAGCAGTGGTGCGATGGTCAGTACCCGCACCGTGCCGTCCAGGCGCTTCGATTCCGGCACCGGCACCGTGTTGGTGGTCACCACGGCGCGCACCGAGGGCCGGTTCAGGCGCGTCACCGCCTCTCCCACCAGCACCCCGTGGCTGATGCTGATGATGACGGGCTCCGAACCTGCCTCCACCAGGGTGTCGGCCTGCTGGTAGATCGAGCCGCTGGCGATCACGTCGTCGATCAGCACCGGCGTCTTGCCCACCACGTCGCCGACGATGTCCACCACCTCGACCTCCAGCCCGGCCACTCCCGAGCGCCGCTTGTGCACCACCACCATCGGCAGTTCCAGGATCATGGCGTACTTGTCGGCCATCTTGGCGCGGCCCACGTCGGCGGCCACCACCACCGCGTTGCTCAGGTCGAAGCTGTCGCGCAGGTAGCGCGAGAGGGTGGTGACCGCGGTGAGATGGTCTACGGGGATGTCGAAGAAACCCTGGAGCTGCGGCGAGTGCAGGTCGATCGACACCACGCGGTCGGCTCCGGCGGTGGTCAGGAGGTTGGCCACCAGCTTGGCGGTAATCGGCTCGCGCCCGGTCGACTTGTGGTCCTGGCGCGCGTAGCCGAAGTAGGGGACCACCGCGGTGATGGTGGCGGCCGAGGCCCGGCGCAGCGCGTCGATCAGCACCAGCAACTCCATCAGGTTGTCGTTCACCGGCTGGCAGGTGGGCTGGATCACGTAGGCGTCCACGCCGCGCACGCTCTGCTCTATCTGGATGTGGAACTCGCCCTCGTGGAAGGTCTGGAAGCGCACCTCGCACAGGTCACGCCCCAGCAGGTCCGCCACCTCCCAGGCCAGCTCCGGGCTGGCGCGGCCGGAGAACAGCCGAAAGCGGTCGCTGAGGTCGGCGTCGATCATGGCGCGTTGCGGATGGAGCGCGCTGCCGGGGGAGTTGAGTGGCTCAGGGACAGCAGGGGCAGCCGTTGGGCTGACAGGGAACGCTGGGAGCCGCCGCCGGAGCGGCCTCGGTACCGGCACTGCCAGCGCCGATCAGCGGCGCGGAAAACACCCGCTGCAGCGGCGTGTCGGCCGGCGTGTCGCCCACCTCGAGGTCGGCGGCATCACACAGCTCGCCCCAGGTCTGCAACATGGTGGTCATGCCGTGACTCACCTCGATGGTACGGCCGTTGGCCTCGCAATGATAATCGTACGCCGGCATCTCCCTCTCCTCGTACCTACAGCTAACGCCACCCGCTACCGGCGCGTCAACCCCGTGGCAGCACCGCCGCCACGGTAGTGGGTCCGCTGGACGGGCGCGGGAGCTGGCAGGTGGACGGGAAGTGCCGGCTTGGGCAGGTCCCGGCCCCACAGCGTCACCAGGATCCCGCCGGGTTAGGCTTTGGCGCTGCTCATCCACCGCAACCGGAGTTGCTCCGGATTGCTGGAGTCCGTATGGTTGTCACCTGTCGTCGCACTATAGGATGACAGTCGTGACAGTGAATCCTGCCATGGCACAGAAGGAATACTGAATGATTGAGAGTGGTGAAAAGGTATTTGACCCATCGGAAACAGAGGACGATGAGGAGTCCACATCTGTGCGCTATACCATAACCAGCTACGGTGCAGACTATCCTGTCGACGGATTGGTCAAACGTCTCGACCGAGGTGATGTCTTTGTGCCGGAATTCCAGCGTCAGTTCGTGTGGACCCATGTTCAAGCCTCACGATTCATCGAATCATTACTGTTGGGTCTGCCCGTGCCCGGCATCTTTCTTTTCAAAGAGCCAGATACGCAAAAACTGGTTGTCGTCGACGGCCAGCAAAGGCTGACATCACTGCTGAATTTCTACCACGGGTCTATGGGAAACAAGAGATTCATCCTGAAGGGTGTGGACGAGTCGATCAACGGGTTGACGTATGACACACTCGATGAAGAAAGCCGCAGAACGCTCGACGATTCGCTTCTTCATGCCACCGTGTTTCAACAGGATCAACCCGAAGGCGACCGAAGCAGCATCTACCGAGTATTCGAGCGGCTTAACACGGGCGGAACATCCTTGGCACCGCAGGAGATCAGATCGTGCGTGTATCGTGGGCCATTCAATGATCTCTTGCAGACGCTTAACGAGGTGGAGGACTGGCGCAGCATATACGGACCGGTCAGCTCCCGGCGCAAAGATCAGGAGCTCATTCTACGCTTCTTTGCATTGAAGGATGCTCTGAACACTTACTCCAAGCCGCTCAGGCAGTTCCTCAATGACTATATGGAGGAACATACTGAGCCAGACGATGGTTGGCTCGAACAACATCGAGAGGTGTTCTTGCGTACTGTTTCGTATGCGGCCCATCATCTTCCCAGGGAGTCATTTCGACCCGAGAGGAGCCTCAACGTAGCCGTCACTGACGCAATCCTGATCGGGCTCTCCAAGCGAATAGAGCAGGGCGAAATCAAGAATCCTGACCAGCTCGGTAGCGCCGCGATAGAGCTGTCTAGGAGTAGGGCTTTTCGCGAGGCAACGGATCAAAGTACGACGGAAGCCGTGTCTATTGTGAGCAGGATTGGGCAAGCTACAGAGGCTTTCAATAGAGTTCGATGAGTCTTCATGGCGATCGCCAGAGGGTCGAGCACCAGATTCGCTCCATGCTCGACTACGCTGCAACCGTGCGGGATGATGTGCAGGGAGCATTGGCTCGCCATACTTGTGTCCTCGTCAGTACCTATGTTGAAGTAGCGGTGCGGGAGTTGGTGCTTCGTTTCATTCGAGCGCGATCTGACGACCGAGTCATGAGGTTCTGCGAGGCCTCTTTGCGGTCGTTCCGTGATCCGAACATGGAGAAGGTTTTCCAGCTCGTGGGCCGGTTTGGAGGTGACTTGCGAGAGAGGTTGGAGACGGTAGTTCAGGATGAGCAGAAGGATCATATCGATAGCGTGTACGGAAACAGAAACCAAATTGTTCACAGAGGTCGGTCGGAGATAAGCCTTGCCCGGGTAAAGGAGTATTTTGGTAGCGCACGCGTAGTCATACAAACTGTTCAGGAGTTGCTGCTGTCGGGAGGTTGACTGTTTATAGTTGTACGCACATGCGCCAACTCTACGGCGCTGTTCGACCTTGCTGCATAGCACATCAGGTGGTCTCAACCCACAGCGATTGCAGGAGTGCGCGGCGGACATAAAATAAGCACCAAGCCAAGATCGACTTTGCGCACAACAGATTGGCGTACATTTCGGAGGTTTTGGCGTTACATCTTCGTGATCGATCACGCCGTAGGCGATACGGCGGCCGGTTCTCCCGATCCGCTGGATAGGTTGATCATGCCGGCTGTGAGCCAAGTCGACGCCTCGCGTCGTCGGTTCCGGTCGGATCCCGCGCTAGTGCACTGCGGAGGCGGGGGTGACGCTCGGGCGCCCATCAAGGACGATGCGGGGGGACGGTTATCTTGCGTGCTCGCTCAGCTCGTTGGTTGACCAACCAATGCGCCTTCCACAGACGGAATAACTGCCCGGAATCCTTCCGGAGATTCTGGCCCGTCTGATGAAGGTGAGAAGGATTGAGCGAGGGGTGGCGCATGGCCAGCAGCGGACGCCGGAGCGGCATCAGTCCTCGGATGGTGCGGGCATGGCGTTCCGAATAGAGAACTACATGCTGATGCTGACGTTGTTGAAGCGGCATCAGGTAGAGACCTTGCTGACTTCCGGTTACGACCAGGGCGAGGTTGCGTGCCCTGCGGGGGTTCTGGCGCGGAGCGTGCGTCGGATCGCGGACTGTTGTCTCCCTGAATCGCCGAGAGCTGGAGCCACTCAGTGCCGGCGATGATGCGGGTGTGGTCGTGATCGCCCGTTGGTCCAGTAGGAGAGCGTCGGCCCGACCCTTGCCGGCACGGGAGGTTTGCCGGGAGGATCGGGCCGACGTACCAGTCATGGACTGGCGGGACTGCTCAGGCGGGGTCCTGCTGGTCGCTCGATTCGGGCATGGCGTCGGCTTCCGGCATCGCGTCTGCGTCCGGCATCCGGCGCTCGAAGCGCTGCTCCATCTCGTCGAAGAACCTGCTCATGTCGCCCCAGGGGGTGCGCCCGAAGCGCTGGCGCAGGGTGTCGAAGTACTCCTGCATGCTGCCGAAGGCCGGCACCGCCCAGTAGCGGATGCCCAGCAGCGGCGCGGCGGCGTCGTCCGGGTGCTCGCCGAGGGTGATGGTGGCGGTCATCGGCTCGCCCTCGCGTTGGAACTCCAGGCCGATGCTGTCGCCCGGCTGGTGATTGCCGATCAGCTCACCCAGAGCGGTGCCCTCCTCGCCGCCGACCGCGGCGCCCTCGATCGCCGTGATCCAGTCACCGGGCTGCAGTCCGGCACCGGCGGCGGGGCTGTCCGGAGCCACTTCCATCACCACCGCGCCCGGCGCTCCCGGCGCTTCGTCCATGCGGAATGCCCGCAGTCCCGGAGCCGACTCCTGTGGTGCGCTCTGCTCCGCCATCTGCTGCACCGCGGGACCGATGGCCAGTCCGAGCCGCGGCTGCCCCCAGACTCGGTCGAGGGTGATTACCTGCTCGTGCAACTCCTCGCCACGCTGGAACGCAAGGGTGACCTGCGACTCCTCAGCCGCGGCCAGCGCCGCAATGACGTCGCTGGTACTCGCCATCTCCTGGCCATCGATGCTGACGATCAGGTCGCCTTTCTCGATTCCTGCCGTCGCCGCGGGGCCGTCGGGATCGACGGCGGCCACCAGGATGCCCGCCTGGTCGCTCAGTGCCATCAGCGGCAAACCCGCCACCAACAGTACCGCTGCCAATCCGTTACGGATCATTTTCATGGGAACCTCCATGAGATTGGGATGCGTAACAACATCCCCGATGAGGTTTGTGTACCGGTTGCCGGCGGGTTAGACTTTCTTAACGGTCGAGTCGGCGCGGCAGCAGCGCCCGCCGCTCCACCGGTCAAACGATGAGACCCAGATACTTCGACGTTCTGACCTACGGCAAGAGCTACACCGAGGTGCCGCTGATCAGTCCCTGGCGTACCATCCGCGTCGATCCGAGCCGGGCGGGGCAGTGGATCGTCGCCGGCGACCTGGACGGTGACGGCGAGGCGGAGCTGGTGAGCGCGCGCAACAACCCGCGGCGCTCGTCGCAGGAGGTGGTGTCGGTGATTGCTCACAAGCTCGACGGCACGATGCTGTGGGAGTGGGGCGAGCCGCGGGCCGGGGTAGCCCGTCTGGGCTACGACGTGGCCTGCCAGATCCACGACTGGGACGGCGACGGCAGCCCCGAGGTGGTGGTGGCCGGCGCGCGCGAGATCGTGGAGCTGGACGGCGCCACGGGTGCCGAGAAACGGCGCCTCCCGGTCCCCGAGGATGCCGCCGACTGCCTCACCTTCGTGAACCTGTCCGGGGGCGAGCGCCCGACCGAGGTGCTGGTCAAGACCCGCTACGAGCAGATCTGGGCGCTGGACCGGGAGGGGCGCGAGCTGTGGAACGTGCGCTATCCCGCCGGACGGCTGACCGCCCACCAGGTATTCCCGGTGGACCTGGACGGCGACGGCCGCGACGAGCTGATCGTCGGCTACGCGATGCTGAACCCCGACGGCTCCCTGCGCTGGGAGATGGCGGCGGCCGCGGAGCTGCCGCTGGGGATCGGCTGCCACCTCGACTGCGCGCGGGTGCTGCGGCGCGGCGATTCGGCGCCGGACTGGCGCTTCGTGGTGACCTGCTGCGCCAACGAACGGATGGCGGCGGTCGACGGCACCGGCCGCACCGTGTGGGCCGAGGACAACCGCCACTACGAGTCGGTCGACGTGTGCTCGATCTATCCCGAGCTGCCGGGCAGGCAGATCGTGGTGGACGTCGCCAAGCACGAGGAGGTGGTGGCTCCCATCCACGTGCTGGACGAGGACGGCGTGCTGCTCGGCAAGCTGTTCACCCGGAACTCGCGCTTCCACTTTCCGATCGACTGGGACGGCTCGGGCCGTGACCTGTTCGTGGTGGGCGGTGAGCACGCCCTGTTCGACGGCCGCGGCGACAAGGTCGCCATTTTCGACACCCCGGGGATCGACCATCCGAGCGGCCTGATCTGCGGCCGCGGCGACCTGACCGGCAACGGCGTGCCCGACGTGCTGTTCAGCGCCGACCACGGCAGCACCATCTTCCTGTACCGCAACGAGCACGGGGCGATGTCGGCACCCGGACTGCCGCTGCTCACGGAGGTGAACTATACGCTCTACTGAAGCCACCCGGATCGGAGCACCGCCTGACTGGGCGCTGCGCCAGCGGCGGCTGATCGAGGTGATGGAGCAGGCGGCGCCGGTGTACCAGGAGCGCTACACCCGGGCCGACGGCAGCTTCGTCTGGCGCGCGCGCTGGCCGGGGATGGACGGCTCCGACGACGGCTACGAGAGCTATCACAACTGGCCCCTGTTCTATGTCCTGGGCGGCGCTGCCGACCTGCACGAGCGCAGCCGCTTCCTGTGGGAGGCGGTGACGCGCCAGTTCACCGGCTACGGCCAGATCCATCGCGAGTTCGATGCCTACTACGACTGGATGCACCACGGCGAGTCCTCCCTGTACCTGTACTACTTCGGGCTCGCCGACCCGCTGCGCCAGCCGGACCGGGCGCGGGCGCTGCGCTTCGCCGGCATGTACCTGGGCAGCGACCCGGAGGCCGCCAACTGGGACCCCGAGCGGCGCATGATCCGTTCGCCCATCACCGGCAGCCGCGGGCCGCGCTTCGAGAACACCTTCGAGGACTGGGAGGCGGTGCGCTGGGTGCTGGCCGACTACCCGGTGCCGTTCGACGATCTGGACGTGCCTACCCGCGACGCCGAATGGTATCCGGGCGAGGTGGTGGCCAAGGCCGACTGGAACGACGACGCCGTGTTCGCGGTGATCCTGGAGGCGCTGAACCGGCGCCAGATGCGGGGCGACGTGCCGCTCAACCTGACCTGCACCAGCCTGCTGACCCACGCGTTCCTGCTCACCGGGGAGGAACGCTACCGGCGCTGGGTGCTTGACTACCTGGAGGCGTGGGCGGACCGCATCGCCGCCAACGGCGGCCTGTGCCCGGACAACGTCGGCCCCGGCGGCACGGTCGGCGAGACCATGGACGGCAAGTGGTGGGGCGGCTACTACGGCTGGGCCTGGCCGCACGGCAGCCGCACCATCATCGAGCCGCTGCTGATCGCGGCGATGAACGCGCTGCTGCTGACCGGCGACGCCGGCTACCTGGAGATCCCGCGCGGCCAACTGGCGCGCCTGATCGAGTTGGGGCGCAGCGACGGCGGCCGGCTGCTGGTGCCGCACCGCCACACCGACGCCGGCTGGACCTCCTGGCGGCCGCTTGAGCCGCACACCGTGGGCCAGCTCTGGTACCTGTCACAGGCGCCGGCCGACCGCGAGCTGATCGACTCGCTGCCGGAGAGCCGCGGCGAGTGGGCGGAGCTGGTCGAGGGCCGCGGCAAGGGGGACGACGTCCACTTCGGGCCCTGGTTCTGCTATCTGGACGGGCGCCTGCCCGACTACCCGCGGCGCCTGCTCGACGTGCAGTACCGGGAGGTGATGCGGCGCATGGACCGGCTGCGCGCCGACGCCGGCGACCCCGAGGAATGGGACGTGCACCACTGGCAGGACATCAACCCCGTGCACACCGAGGCGCTGCTGCAGCAGACCTGCGGCGGCCCCCAGGTGATCTACCACGGCGGCCTGCTGCACGTGCGGCTGCGCTACTTCGACGCCGACGCAAAACGGCCGGGGCTGCCGCCGGAGGTGGCCGCGCTGGTGCCGCAGCTGGACGCCGATGGCACCACACTGGAACTGGTCAACGTCGGCGCGGTGCACACACGGCGGGCGCTGCTGCAGGCGGGTGCATTCGGCGAGCACCGCTTCACGACGGTGTGCGACCTCGACTCCGATTGCACGGCCGACATCCACGACCGCCACCTGGAGGTGGTGCTGCCGCCGGGACGCGCGCTGCGCGTGAGGCTGGGCATGCAGCGCTTCTGCCACGCCCCGAGCTACCGGACCGGGATGGAATTTGGAAGCTGACATCGGGAGCAGGACCTCATACACTCCCGGAAGGAAGCACCATGTTGAATGAACGAGTCGTCATCGATCCGGCAATCCGCCATGGGAAACCCGTTATTCGGGGAACCAGGGTACCGATACATCGGATTATCGGAAACCTGGCAGCCGGCTCTTCCCCCGAAGAGATCTGCAAGGAATACGACATCACGGACGAAGACCTGAGAGCGGCGCTCGCCTATGCACAAGAGCTGATTGAGCTCGAAGAAACCCACCCGCTGCCGACTTCCTGATCCACGGTTCCTGCGCCTGCCTCGGCACGCGACGACCTCGTTCATCATACAGCTTGTCGCGCCGTTCCTTGAGCAGATCGACGCACTACCAGAGCTTCGGGGACATCTGGCCATCGTGGAGCCAGGCCGAGTACGGTTCCGAAGTCGCTGAGTTGAGTTCACCGGCCGCGCGCCTCCAATCTGCGCGCGGCCGCATGCTACCGGCTACTCCTGCAGGAACCACTGCGCCGGCTGCGATACCTTGAACCAGCTCAGGTCGTCGGAGAAGATCGCGGTCTCCAGCACGTTCTGGAGACGGTTGCTGACAATCACCGGCGCCACCGGCCACGCCACCGTGCCGATGACCGGCAGGTTGTCGGAGAAGAACTGCCATACCTCACCGCGATAGCGGCGGTAGTCCTCGTCGCTCACCGCTTCCAGCGAGTTGATGTAGGAGTCG
The DNA here is from genome assembly GCA_965203905.1 of Spirochaetia bacterium. GTDB lineage: Bacteria > Spirochaetota > Spirochaetia > SZUA-6 > Bin103 > Bin103. The sequence continues at coordinate 3,213,435 of CBDBDQ010000005.1, forward strand.
TAGTAGGCCTTGATCTCGGCGGGCGGCTCCTCGCCGGCCGGCGGCTCGGGACCGATCCTCCCGCCCTGGTCCCAGGTGGACCACTTGAACCACTCGCCCCACTTCTGCCCCCACACGCTGGAGGTGATGTCGAACGGGGTCGAGTTGGGGATGTAGGAACGCAGCTCCAGCATGCGGTCGATGCGGGAGACGCGCACGTCGAACTCGTTGGCCTGCAGGCGCTGGCTGATCAGCTCGCCCGAAACCGTCCTCAGGTCGACCTGGACGCCCACCGCCTCCCAGTAGTCGCGGATCAACTCGGCGGCGTCGGTGTTGGTCTCGTCGACGTCCATGTTGATGCGCACCACCTCGCCGTTGGCCATGGTCCGGTAGCCGTTGCCGCTCCTGGCGAGGCCGATCTCGTCGAGCAGCGCGCCGGCGCGCTCGGGGTCGTACTCGGCGAAGTTGGTCGCCCACTTGGGATCGTAGAACGAGGCGCCGAAGTGGATCGTCGCCTGCTGCGGCACGCCCATGCCGAGGAACAGGAACTCGTTCATCTCGTCACGGTTCAGCGCCAGCGACATCGCCTGGCGGAACTTGACGTTGCCGAACACCGCCCGCTTGGCCGGGTCGTTGTGGTTCTGGTTGAAGGTCAGGCCGGGATCCGCGGCGTAGATGCGCTGCCAGTTGCGCAACTCGTAGTTGCCCTGCCGCTCGCCGCGCTTGTAGAGCTGCATCTCCGACTGCTTGAGCAGCCGGCCGGCGACGTCGGACTTGCCCTGCAGGGCGTCGAGAATCGTCACCTGCTGATCGCTGACGATGTTGACCACCACCCGGTCGATGTAGGGGAGCTGGTTACCGGCCGTGTCCACCACGTGGTAGTAGGGATTCCTGGCAAAGGTCTTCTTGAGCTGCACGTCGGTCTCCATCACCCAGGTGCCGAGGGTGGGGACCTTCTTCAGCGCGTCCACGTTGGGGAACACGTTCAGTTCCTTGCCGTGGGCGTCGACCCAGTTCTCGTGCCCCAGCTCCTTGGCCAGCTCGTTGGCGTTGGGGTTGTGGTCGATGTGGAACTGCTTGGCGAAGTGGCTCGGCATCATGAAGAAGCTGGGCAGCGTGTACCAGTGGTTGATCATCGACAGCACCGGGCGATAGGGGATCGCCATCTTGATGCGGAAGGAGTAGTCGTCGAGCTTCTCGAAGGTCGCCAGCTCGCCGCCGATGGTCCACACGAAGCGCACCCAGTGGTTGATCTCGTCGTTGAGCACCACGTCGTTGTAGAAGTACATGACGTCGTCGGCGGTAAGCGGCGCGCCGTCGGACCACTTCATGCCCTCGCGCAGGTAGATGGTCAGCTCGGTGCCGTCGTCGGACAGGTCGTAGCCCTTGGCGACGTCGGGGATCACCGCGGAACAGCTCGGGTCGGTGGTGAACAGGTAGGAGAGCCGGACGTGGCCCAGATCGGACCAGCCGCCGGTGTTGGAGGCACTGATGGTGCCGCCGTAGGTGCCGATCTCGTTGAGCGGTTCCAGCACCAGCGGATCGTCGGGCAGGCGCTCGGCAACCGGCGGCAGATCGCCGGAGGCCACCAGCGCGGCCAGCATCGGCGCCTCGTCGAAGCTGGTGATCCCGAGCTGCGATGCGGTACGCGCCTCCAGCCAGGTCGTGGGGATGGCGGCCGCGTAGGCGACGGACACGAGGCACAGACAGAGTGCCGACAGAGCCTTCTTCATCGGGTTCCTCCTTGACGGGCAGGTCCGGTGGTTGTCGGTTTGGACCGGCGGCGAGTGTAGCGGGCACCCCACCGGGCGTCAACGCAGCGCAGCCGGCATTGGCCGGCATGGCCGGCATCCGGTGCGCGTGCCGGGTCCCGCCGGCGGCCCGGATGACACGCTTCGGCAGCGCCGTTATAGTCGCCGCAACAGCTTGAATGCTTCAGTACACCGTCAGGCGAGTTCTTCTGATGATCGTGACATTGTGGATCATTTCGATCATCAGCTTTGTCGTCATCCAGCTTCCGCCCGGTGATTATCTGACGACGTTGGCCATCAACCTGGAGGAGAGCGGCTATCCGGTCGAAGAGGCGATGCTGGAGCGCTACCGGACCCGATTCGGGCTCGACAAGACGCTGTTTCAACAGTATCTGATCTGGATAACCAACTTCGTGCAGGGCGACATGGGTTACTCTTTCGAATGGCGAGCCGACGTCAACACGCTCATCTGGGAACGCCTTCTGCTGACCGTGGCGCTGAGCACGTCGTCGCTGATTCTGACCTGGATGATCTCCCTGCCGATCGGTGTCTACTCCGCTCTGAAGCAGCACTCGGTGGGCGACTACGTGTTCACCATTCTCGGCCTGGCCGGAGTTTCGGTGCCGAGCTTCATGCTCGCGCTGGTGCTCATGTACGTCGCGTTCGACACCTTCGGCATGGACGTTGGAGGATTGTTCTCGCCGGAGTACGGCGACGCCCCCTGGAGCCTCGGGAAGGTGCTGGACCTGCTCAAGCACATCTGGCTGCCGGCCTTCATCATCGCCATCGCCGGCACCGCCGGCCTGATCCGCACCCTGCGCGCCAACCTGCTCGACGAGCTCAAGAAGCCGTACATGATCACCGCCCGCTCCAAGGGAATCGCCTACCGCAAGGTGGTCATGAAGTACCCCATGCGGATAGCGCTGAACCCCTTCATCAGCTCGTTCGCCTACATCCTGCCGGCCCTGATCTCGTTCTCGACGATCATCTCCGTGGTGATGAACATGCCCACCACCGGCCCGCTGCTGCTGGGGGCGCTGCAGACCCAGGACATGTACCTGGCCGGAAGCTTCATCATGCTGCTCAGCGCGCTCACCGTGATCGGCACCTTCTTCTCCGACCTCCTGCTGGCGGCGGTCGATCCCCGGGTGCGGTTTTTTTGAGGATGTTGACGGCGCGGAAGCCACGCCGTGGCAGGCGTGCCGGCGGGACCGCGGAACTCGACGATCTGTACACGTCGTCGCAGTGGAAGCTGATCGTGATCCGCTTCCGCAAGCACAAGCCGGCGGTGGTATCCCTGTTCCTGCTGGCGCTGTTCTACCTGCTCGCGCTGCTGGCTCCGTTTTTCTCCGTGCACGATCCCAACGAGAAGAATGCGGACTACCGGGAGGCGCCGCCGCAGGGAATCTACTTCCTCGACCACGCCGGAAACTTCTCGCTGTTTCCAGTGACCTATCCGTTCTCCAAGGCGATGGATACCGAGACTTTCGAGGTCGTGTTCAGCAACATTACCGAGCAGAAGACCAGGCTCAAGCTGTTCGCCAAGGGGTTCGAGTACCGGCTCTTGGGGCTCACTTTGAAGCGTCATTTCATCGGCACGGGGGACCCCGATGTTCCCTTTCACATCCTCGGCTGCGACAGCCTGGGACGCGATCTCTTCAGCCGCATCCTGTACGGCAGCAGGATCTCTCTTTCGATCGGGCTGTTCGGCGTGGCCATCAGCTTCTTCCTGGGGATCCTGATCGGCGGTATCGCCGGCTACCTGGGTGGTGCCGTCGACAACGTGGTGCAGCGTGCCATCGAGATTCTGCTGTCGATTCCGCAACTGCCGTTGTGGATGGCGCTGAGCGCGGCGCTGCCGCGGGACTGGTCGCAACTGCAGAATTACCTGTTGATCACGATCATCCTGTCGATCATCGGCTGGACCGGGCTGGCGCGCATCGTGCGCGGCCGCTTCCTCAGCCTGCGCACGGAGGATTTCGTCACCGCCGCCGAGCTGATGGGGCGCAACAACCTGCAGATCATCTTCATCCACATGCTGCCCTCGTTCTACAGCTACATCATCGCTTCGCTCACGCTGTCGATTCCGGGGATGATTCTGGGCGAGACCGCGCTCAGCTTCCTGGGCCTCGGCCTGCAGGCGCCGACCATCAGTTGGGGCGTGCTGCTGCAGGACGCGCAGAACGTGTACGCGATCGCCATCACCCCCTGGATCCTGCTGCCGTGCGTGTGCGTGATCATCGTGGTGCTGGCGTTCAACCTGCTCGGCGACGGGCTGCGCGACGCCGCCGACCCCTACGGGAGCCGTTAGGCAGGATGGCGGGAGTGGAGCCGCGCAACATCCTCGAGGTGGACGACCTCACGGTGGAGTTCCACGGGGACGAGGGGGTCGCAAAGGCGGTCAACGGCGTCTCGTTCGCGGTGCGGGAGGGGCAGTCGGTGGGCATCGTCGGCGAGAGCGGCTGCGGCAAGTCGGTGTCGGCCTACTCGGTCCTGCGCCTGCTGGCCGACACCGCGCGCATCACCGGCGGCGCGATCCGCTACCGGGAGCGCGACGGCGCGGTGACCGACCTCACCACGCTGGATCCCGACGGCGAGCACATCCGGCGGCTGCGCGGCGCCGAGATCTCGATGATCTTCCAGGAGCCGATGACCGCCTTCAGCCCGGTGCACACCATCAGCAACCAGATCTCCGAGCTGCTGATGCTGCACACCGGCATCGACAAGGAGGAGGCGAGGGCCAGGACCATCGAGCTGCTGCGCCGGACCGGCATCCCGGACCCGGAGCAGCGGGTGGATGACTACACCTTCCAGTTGAGCGGCGGGATGCGGCAGCGGGCGATGATCTCCCTGGGAATCGCCTGCGGGCCGCGCATCCTGATCGCGGACGAACCGACCACGGCGCTGGACGTGACCATCCAGGCGCAGGTGCTGAAGATGATCAAGGAGATGCAGCGGCAGATGGGCCTGTCGCTGATCCTGATCACCCACGACCTGGCCATCATCTCCAAGATGGTGGAGCACGTGTACGTGATGTACCTGGGGAAGGTGGTGGAGAGCGCGCCGGTACGGGAGCTGTTTCGCAATCCGCGCCACCCATATACCAGGAATCTGCTGAAATCGGTGCCGCGGATGCGGCAGCAGGGGGAGCGGCTGCACACCATCGAGGGTGCGGTGCCCACCACCTACCTGCTGCCCACGGGATGCGGCTTCCACCCGCGCTGCGAGGAGATGATCGCGGGCACCTGCGAGGTGTCCGAGCCGCCGGCGGTGAGCATCGGCGCCGGCCACGTCGCCACCTGCCACAACATACCGGTACCCGCGCCGTGAACGATATCCTGCTCCAGGTCCGAAACCTCAAGAAGTACTTTCCGGTGGAGCGCGGCTTTCTGCGCCGCGGCCACGACTTCATCCGCGCGGTGGACGACATTTCGTTCGTCGTTGCCCGCGGCACGATCCTGGGGCTGATCGGCGAGAGCGGCTGCGGCAAGACCACCACGGTCAAGACCATCATGCGCGCCATGCCGCCGACCGCGGGGAGCATCGAGTACCTCACCCAGGAGCGGCGGCTGGTGGACCTCGCGCAGTTGACCCGGAAGGAGTTGAAGCCCCTCCGCAAGGAGATCCAGATGATCTTCCAGGACCCGTTCAGCTCGCTGAACCCGCGCATGACCGCGCTCGACATCGTGGCCGAGCCGCTCAAGGTGCTGAAGTGGCGCAAGCCCGCCTACCGACTGCGGGTGGAGGAGCTGATGGACCTGGTGGGCCTGGACCCGCGCTTCCTGTCGCGCTACCCGCACGCCTTCAGCGGTGGCCAGCGGCAGCGCCTGGGCATCGCCAGGGCGCTCGCCTCCTCACCCTCGCTGCTGTTCGCCGACGAGCCGGTGTCGGCGCTCGACGTCTCGGTGCAGGCGCAGATCCTCAACCTGCTGCTCGACATCCAGGCGCAGATGGGACTGACGGTGGTGATCATCGCCCACGACCTGGGCGTGGTGCGCTACATCTGCAGGGAGGTGGCGATCATGTACCTGGGCAAGATCGTCGAGCAGGGGGATACCAGGGAGATCTACACCCGGCCCCGGCACCCCTATACCGCCGGCCTGCTGGCGGCCAGCCCGGACACCGACCCGGACACCCCGTGGGCGGAGGACCTGCTCACCGGCGACGTGCCGAGCCCGATCGGCGAGCGCCGGGGCTGCGTGTTCGCGTCGCGCTGCAGCCATGCGGAGGAGCGCTGCAACGGCGAAGTGCCGGAGCTGGCGCCGGTCGCCGGCAGCGACCGCGCGGTGGCCTGCTGGCGCGCCGGTGACCTGGTGCTGCGCGGCATTTGAACGGCCGCCGTGCTGGGTGCTGGCCGCTCGACAGGCGGCAGACGTCAGGTGCCTTCAGGTGAAGGTCCTGGTCCCCCACCGAACCTGGCCGAGGATCTCGGCCCCGTCCGGCCAGGGTCGCGGTATCCGGCCAGGGTTGTCGCAGACGAGTTGCCAGCGCCCGGCGGCGTCCCGGCCGGCGCGCCTGACCACCAGCCCGTCGCCGGTGCGGACCGCGAACACGCGCCCCGAGCGGCGCCGGCGTTGTGCCAGGTTGACGAGGATCGTGGAGCCGACGTTCAGCGTAGGGTCCATGGAGTCGCCCGGAACGCGCATCACCGCGCACTGCGAGGCGTCGAGCCCATGCTGGTCGAGCCAGGAGCGGCGGAAGGCGAGGCAGCCGACTCGAGTCGAATCGCCGAGCAGTGCATCCCGAGGCGCCGCCAACCGGACCTCGTAGCAGTCGACGAAACGCGCTCCGGGGATCGCTCGCGGCTCCCGCGCCCACACCACGTCAGCCGCGAAGCGCTCGTCCTCGGCAGCGGCGGGCGCACCGCGGCCGAAGTCCGGTCCCCGGGCCACGAGCTCTCGCATTTCGGAGCGAAGGTCGTCCATCAGTTGCGTGACCCACGGCGGCGGCGGTTCGCGTTCGCGGATGGCGGCCGCATCGCCGTCGCGGCCAGAAAGCCCCGGCCGCCGCGGGCCGACGTAGAACTCCAGTCCCAGTTCCTCGCACAGCGCCACCAGGGTCGACACCCGTACGTCCATACCTCGCTTGATGCTGCGAATGGCGCTCTCATGCCCCACCGCGGCAATGGACACGTCCCGACCCGAGCGTCCGCTGCGAGCGAGGGCCGCCAGGATGGCGTCCAGGTAGGTCATACGTGCCCTACAGTGTACTTCGATCCTCCTTCGGCGTACACGCGCCTGCGCTGGCAACGGTTCTGTGGACTTACGAGGACGATCCACGGTCCGACTCGCGAATTGGCGAACTCCGACCGTCAATTTCACGAACTCTCTGCCGATTTCACGAACTTCCCGCCGATTCGCGACTAATCGAGTCTCGATTTCCGAATTGAGGAAGTGCGCTCTCGATAAGTGAATTTTGGAAAAAGAGATAGCAGGGATACGGGGCGCTGCATCTTACAGTGCCAAACGAGCCGGCGGTGACCATCACTTACGAAATCGCGTGCTCAGGCGCGGATTTTGGGCGGCGACGGCGTTGACCGTCGAGTCATTTGTGCCCCACTGTGAGGCATGAACGCCCTGAACGCCACCCTTGTGACCCTCGCCTCGGGGTACGCGCATTGGCGCGGCGTGAGCCTCTGGCGTGTCGGTCACCTCGCCGCCAGCCGCGGGTCCTTCTTCGTAGACCTCAGAGACGGACGCCGGCACTGCCAGACCAACACCTACAGCCGCGTGCTGCAGTGGTTCTCCGACAACTGGCCCACCGACCTGGAGTGGCCGGCGGAGGTTCAGCGGCCGCAGGCTTCCCGCGCCCCGCAGCGTGACGCGGTCGGCGCCGGTGCCTGATGCGAGCGGGCCCGCTCTGGCGTCCGTCGATTGAGACTCCCAACATTCTGAGAAGTACCCGCTAAGCCAGCGTAGCCCTCCCCCATCGGTCGTCGACTGTCAGCGGCGCAGGGAGACCGACAGCCGCTGGTGCAGGGCGGCGGCATCGGAAGCGGTGGTGAGGCGTTGCTCGCCGTCGCGGCTCATGGTGCGGGCGATCGCGGCGAGGATCTGCAGTTGCAGCCCTTCCTGACGCGCCGGGGTCAGGACCAGGAACACGAACTTGACCGGCTCGCCGTCCGGTGCGTCCCAGGCCACCCCATCCGGAGCTCGTCCGAACGCGATCAGCGGCCGGCGCAGGGTTTCGATCCGGGCATGCGGAACCGCGATACCGTGGCCGATGCCGGTCCCCTGCAGGCGCTCGCGCGTCTCGACCGCGGCAGTCAGGTCTTCGATGGACAGGTGGGTGGAGGGAGCGGCGGCACGGCACAGCTCCCGGATGGCGGCGAAGCGGTCCGTCGCGTCGAGCGCGGGGAGGATCGCGTTGCGCGCCAGAATCCGTGCCAAGTCGACCCGCTCGCGGCGCCGAATCGACCACGACAGCCACGGCGCCACCAGCAGCGCCGAAGCGACTGCCGAGCACACGATGGCAACGAAGATCTGGGTGGAGATGATCTGGTACTCCAGCGCCACGCCCGCCACCACGATGCCGGTGACCCCGCTGGGGGTGAACGCGATGCCGATCGAGACCCGATCCTGGGGCGAGATGTCGCGCCCGAGGGCACCCAGCCAAGCGCCGAGGAACTTGGCCACGATCGACACTCCGGTGACGAACAGGACCAGCAGGAGGTCAAAGTTGGCGATGAAGTCCAGGTGCAGGGCGAGCCCCGCGAAGTAGAGCGGGACGAAGATGGAGTGCACCATCTGGCCGATGATGTCGCGCGTGCGCTCGGTCAGGTGACGCGCCTCGCCGGCCATGATCCCCGCCAGGAAGAAGCCGAACAGCGCCGTGAGTCCTACCAGTTGCGTCAGCGCGCCGCAGGCCAGCCCCAGGCAGCACACGAAGGTAAGCACCGCCCCCGGATTCTGCTCGGTGCGGGAGCGCAGGCGTGACACGGCGGCGTCGACCAGACGCAGGCCGATGGTCACGGAGAAGGCGGTGAAGGCGAGCGTGAACAGCAGCAGGAAGGCGATCGAGCCGAGATTGACGGCGGCACTGGTGGCGACCGCCAGCACCATGCTGAACACGATCCAGGCCAGCACGTCGTTCACCGCGTAGCCGCACAGCGTCACCAGTCCCAGGTCGCTCTTCACCAGGTCGAGGTCGTGCAGCACGCGGGCGATGATCACCATCGCGCTGATCGCCATGGTGGTGCCCAGAAAGAGGGCGAAGATGATGCGCCGGTCGGGATCCGCCAGCACCCGGTCGGGCAGCAGGAAGGAGAGCGCCGCGCCCACCAGCAACGGCACCAGCACGCCAATGATGCCGATACGCAGTGCCGGCCCCCGCGCGCGCCAGGCGGCGCTCACGTCCACGTGCAGGCCGGTCTCCAGCAGCAGGAACAGGACGCCGAACCAGGACACCACCTCCAGCATGCTGCGCTGCACCGCGTTGGGCGGAAACAGCATGTGGTGCAGTTCCGGAAACGCCCGGCCCAGCAGGGTCGGGCCGAGCAGCACGCCGACCAGGATCTCGCCCACGATCGGCGCCTGCCCGAAGTGGCGCAGCAGCTCGCCGGCACCGCGCGCCAGCACCAGCAACACGAACACCTGCACCAGGAATATCAGCAGGTTGTGCTCGGTCATCGCTGCTTTCTTGTCTCAGTCACCGCGTACTGTGGGCGTGGGCGCGCTTACTCCACCGCCTGCAGCCGCCCTTCGACGACCGGGGCGACGGAGCCTTGCGCGGCGATGAATTCGATCACCTGGGTGGCCATCAGGGTGCCGGCGTAGGCATCGACCAGGCGCACCTTGTCCTCGAACACGTCGTAGCCGTCGCCGCCGTTGCCCATGTAGTCGTTGGTGGCCAGGGTGAGGGTGGCATCCGGGTCGAACGCCGTCCCGTCGCGAGTGACCTCGAGCACCCGTTCGCCACCCGGCCGGGCCGGGTCGTAGCGCACGCTGAGACCGGAAACGTGGGGAAAGCGGCCGGCCCCCTCCTCGATCTGGCTGAGGCCGTTCTCCAGGGCCGCGACGACGTCGCGCCCGGTGAGCTGCAGCACCACCGTCTTGTTCCCGAACGGCAGTTCGCTCAGGATGTCGCGCCGGGTCAGCGTGGTGCCCGGCGGATACACCTTGTTGGCCCGGATGCCGCCGCCGTTGGTCACGGCGACGTCGGCGCCGGTGGCCGCACGCAGTGCGTCTGCGATCAGATTGCCGATCGCCGCCTCCTTGCCGCGGATGGTGGCGCGCCGGCTGTCGAGCTCCGTGGCGGTGGTGCCGATCTCGACGTCGAGCTCTTCCGAGAGCTGGTCGAGGTAGAACCGGGCCGCCGCGGCGAGTTCCGCGTCCGGCGTCACGCGCGCGGTGTTGATGATGCGGAAGGAAGGGCTCCAGGTGAAGCGCATGCTGCCGCGGCGCTCCACCTCGTCGAGGGTGAGGTCGATGACCGTCACCCAGTCGGCCTGCTCGCCCGACTCCGCGAACAGCACGTCGCCGCTGAAGTCGAGGCGGAGCTGGTGGTCGTCGCCGCTGAGCAGCATGTCCACCGCGCCCTGTCGCCGCAACGCATCGTCTTCGCCGGTGTCGGTGTGCGCCAGCGCGATCACCAGGTCGGCGCCGGCCTCGCGCAGCGCCGCGCTCTGCTCGGCCGCCACCTCCTCGACCGGCCGGAAGGTCACCGCGCCGGGACTGGACTTGACCGCGGTCCCGAGCGTGGTGAGCCCGAAGATGCCGACCTGGTAGGGGCCCACCGGCACCAGGATCGACGCCTGGGCGCCGTCGATGATCTCGCCGTCGCTGTCGATGTTGTTCGCACCCAGCATCGGAAAATTCGCCTCGGCGATGCGTTGCCTGGCGACCTCCGGCCCGAAGTCGTACTCGTGATTGCCGATCGCCATGGCGCTGAGGCCGAGCCGGTTCAGGAGCTCGATCATGTGGGCGCCCTGGTCGAAACCGGACATCAGCGACGGAGAGATGGCGTCGCCGGCAAAGGTAACGATGACGTTCTCCTTGCTCGCCCGTTCGCCATTGATCACCGCCGCCAGCCGGGCGATGCCACCCTGACCGCCGCTCTCCTCCATGCGGTCCAGGTCGTTGAAGTGCACGATGGTCAACTCGACCGGCTCGGCCACGACGTTGCCGGCGACCAGCAGCATCGCGACGAAGGCCGCCGCGGCCAACGTGCGGGAGATCCGGTGTCCAGTCCTATCCATGAGAAGAATCCTCCGTTGTTCGATTGTCGGGTGCGAGGCAAGGCGGCAGCGGACCGCCCCAGGCTTGCAGCTACTCTACCGGCACGGAGGCCGGCCTGCAACGATTGGCGTGCGAGGATCGGAGTGGAATGAACTCCTCACAGTTGCACCTGCACGATGGCTGGGCGCTGCCCTGGTCACCAGTGACCGCGCGAATTCGGGCGGATGCCGGAGCTGCGCGTCAGAAATCGAGTGCCGGCAGGTAGCCGCTGGGTTGCAGCGCGTTGGGGCGGTGGCGCGGTGCTATTACGGGGACGTTGTTGCCGGCTCCCCAGATCTGCCAGCTCGATTCGTTGATCAGCAGCAGGCAGCCGCACCCGTAGCGCGGCAGGTCCAGCACCGTGAGGTGGCGCACCCGGCCGCAGCGCTCGGGAAACGGCCGCACCAGGCGGCCGGTGAGAGGATCGAGGATGCCGCTGCGGTTCACCACCAGGTCGCTGCCGGCGGTGCCCCACGGCAGCGGACGGTTGCCCGCCTCGGCCGCCATCTCCACCCAGCGGCTGATCAGCTCCAGCCGGTGGTCGAGCAGCACGGTGATGCCGGGCTCGCGCCACTGGGTGACGGCCAGGAGCTGCGGTTCGGGACGCCCCGGAATGAAGCGGCCCAGCGCGTAGTGCTGAACGTGGCCCCACTTGAGCTGGGTGCGGATGACGCCGGTGCGCGGCTCGATCTCCATCAGCCCCTCCTCGCCGGCGGCGACGTAGAAGCGCGGCTCGGCGTGCAGGGCGAACAGCCCGATGGCGTCGGAGTGGTCCGGCAGGTCCAGCGACCAAACCGTCTCGCCGGCGGGCGAGAGCAGCGTGCGGCTGGCGAACAGGTAGTCCGGCTCGCCGGCCCTGAGCTGTACCGGCAGCGGGAAGTGGCCCGTGTTCAGGGCCCGATGCCAGCGCAATTCCAGGTGGCGGTCGTACAGCCACAGGTTCCAGTAGCGATCCTTCACGTAGAAGCCCGGGGGCTGTCCCACCTCGGTGAGGACGGGGCAGATGGCATCGCCCAGCAGCCGTTGGTGCGGATAATCGGCGTGCTCGCGGTAGGGGTTGGCCGGCGGCGCGTCCACCGTGGCGCGGTGCGCGCCGCTCACCGCGTCGTGGACGTGGATCCCGAAGTCGGCTGTGAACACCAGCTCGCGCCTGCCGTCGCCGTCGATGTCGAAGCTGCACAGCGGCAGGTCGCCGCCCTGGCTCAAGGGAAACCGGAACGGCCCCAGCCGCCAGCGGGCGCCTTCGATCAGGTGCTGGCAGTGGACCTCGGTGCCGTGATCGGCATCGGCCAGCAGCTCCGGCAGCCCGTCTCCGTCCAGGTCCTGAAACAGCACCCGGCTGCGGCACAACGCTTCATCCAGAGCACCCTCGGCCAGCAGCTTCATCTCCGGGGGCTCCGGCAGCGGCAGCTCGGACTGCCGGACCCGGTGGCCGGTGACCTGCACCGGTCCGTAGGTCGACTCGCCGCTGCACACCAGGGCGCCCCTGCCGTGGGTGTAGCGGCCGTCGACGACGCGGACGGTCGGTCCGTCCACCAGCCCCGCCTGCAGCTCGCTGCCTGCGACCCGGATCAGCATGCGGTACTCGGGCAGCGGCGCGGCCAGCGGCACCTGGGCCAGCACCTGGTGGCAGTCGCCGCTACGCCGCACCAGCCGCAGGCCGGCACCGTCCTCGACCGTGAGCGCGTAGTAGTGGCGGCCGTCCTGGTAGCGGAACGCAACCCCGGTGGGTCCGTCGCAGCCGCCGCTGCAACTGGCGCGCAACTCGTAGTCGGTCCAGCGCCAGTCGCCGAAGGCGAGGGTAGGGGTCGGCGGATACTGGATCGTCACGTACGGATCGATGGCGCCGCACTCGTCCAGCATCCGCTGCCGCCGGCTCTCCCGCTCGCGCGCGCAACTGCGGATCTGGCGTACCCGGCTGCCCTCGATGATCCAGTTGGGGGCGTCCCAGTTGGACAGCAACGACTCCTCGCGCACCGCCGCGCGCGAGAACGTGTCGTCCGCCCGGCGCACGGCCAGCTCCTCGGTGCGCAGCCGGTCGAAGCGCAGGTCGAAGCTGAAACGCTCGGTGCTCAGGGTTGCAAGGTTCATGAGAGTCGATGCCGGACGGGGACCGCAGTGCGGTGCGGTCAGTCCTGGGGGCGGCGGCTGCCGTGGCTGAGGCGGCCGGTGGGGCCGTAGAAGGGGTCGCCGGGGTCCAGCGGCAGGGAAACCGGGCGCCGCTGCTCGGCGGAGCTGTACATGGCGCGCACCAGCTCGACGTGGTGGCGTGGCGCCTCGATCGGGACCAGTGGCTCGCTGCCCGTGGCGATGCACTCGAGGAACAGCCGACTCTGGTACGCCTCGGTGGCGCGGGCGGGGACGTCCGCGACTCCGTTGCGGAGATCCTCCAGCCGCTGCAGGGCGCTGTCGTCGCCGCTGCCGAACCTGCCCGCTTCGCTGGAGCCGAAGCTGGCGTCCGCTTCCCAGTAGCGGTCGCGGCCCTGGAACGGGCTGGCCGGCGGCGAGAAGTAGGCCTCGCCCACCAGCAGCGAGGCGTCGTGGCCGAGAATCTCGAAGCGTCCCTCGGGTGTCAGCGGCTGCTTGTGGTTGAGCAGCGATGCGTGCAGCATGCCGCCGGCGCCGTTGGCGAAGCGCAGCAGCGCCTGGGTCAGGCTCTCGGTCTCGAGGCGGCGGAGTTGCGGCGCGGCGTAGGCGAACACCTCCACCACCGGCGAGCCGACCACCCACAGGAACGGGTCGATGATGTAGCGACCGTGGTGGAAGGCGGCGCCGCCGCCCTCGCCGTCCCAGGTGCCGTGCCAACCGCGATAGTAGCCCTGGCCCCGGAACCAGTTGAGCTCCACCCGCGCGCTGCCCATCGTCCCCAGTGCGCCGCTCTCCACGGCCCGCCGTGCCAGCACCATGTCACGCGGGTAGCGGGCCCCGCACTGCGAGTGGAACTGCACGCCGGCGGCCCGCACCGCGGCCACCATGGCATCGGCGTCCGCCAGGTTGGTGGCCATCGGTCCCTGGATGAAGACGTGCTTGCCGGCCTCGGCCGCGGCCACGGTCGGCTCGCGCCGCACCGGCGGCGCGGTCAGCACCACCAGCGCGTCCACTTCCGCCTCGCGCAGCAGGTGCTCGTGGTCGCGGTACCGTGGGACCGGCGCCGCCGCCGCGGTGGCCGCCGCCCGCTCCCGCCGCTGCAGCCGATCGCGCGCCGCCTCGTCGCGCGTCTCCCTGGCCGCGTAGCGGGCGGCGTGGGCCTCGGCCGCGTACGCCTCGCGCATGGCGGCGGCGCGGTTCGCGGCCAGCTCGGTCACCGGATCGGCCACCGCCACCACCTGGGCGATGTCCACCAGCTCGGCGTACAGGTCGCAGTACATCCTTGAGATGCCGCCGCACCCCACCATGCCTACTCGTACCATGGGCGCTCCTCCGGACTCGGTCGTCCCGTCAACCCTCCGCCAGCCAGGCCGCGTAGGGATTCTCGCGGTTCACCAGCGGAAAGCTGACCCGAGTGCCGAGGCGGTTCGACTCGTGCACCGCCATGATCATCTCCAGGGTTGCGCGCGAGTCGGCACCCGAGGAGACTTCCCGGATCTCGCGATCGTCGTCGATCGCGGCCAGCAGCTCGTTTATGATGATGAGGTTGCTGGCCAGGCCGCTGTTCTGCCGCTCCCATTCGGGAATCCGGATTCGCTCCCATGGCCGGGTCTCGGTGTCCGGTATCCACAGGTCGTGACGGTGCAGGTACAGCTCCCCACCCGGCGAGTTGCGCACCGAGACGATGCCCTTGGTGCCGTACACCTCGAATCCCAGGTAGCGGTTGTGATCGTTCGCCTCCGCCGGGAAGCCCTGGAACGACTCGTAGTGGGCGGTGAGGCCGTTCTCGAACACGTAGTAGCCGGCCACGCGGTTGCCGGCCAGCAGGCCAACACCCTCGTCACCCTCCTTGATGTCCGCCTTGGTGACGGGGCGTCCGTCCTGCGTCACGTGGCCGTGGGCCCAGGCCACGTCGCTGCCGGCGACGTAACGCATGCCGTCCAGGATGTGGGTGCCGAGGATCATCAGGTCCAGCGACCCGGCGCGGTGGTCGCCCTTGCCGTGCCCGCGCAGCACCTGGATCTCGCCGATCGCGCCGGAGTCGACGACCTGCTTGAGGCGCTGCTCATGCGCCGCCGCGCGCCGGTGTGCCACCACGACCCGCACCCCGTGGCGGTCGCAGGCGTCCATCATGGCGTCGGCGTCGGCCAGCGTGGCGGCGAACGGCTTCTCGCAGAAGATGCCCTTGACCCCGGCCTCCGCCGCGGCCACCACCATGTCGCGGCGCTGATCGGTCCAGCGCGGGCATACCGCCACCACGTCGAGCCGCTCGCGGCTCAGCATCTCGCGGTAGTCGAGGTAGTGGTTGTCGGCCCCGAACCGGCGCGCCGCCTCGGTGCCCCCCGCCTGATCCGCATCCGCGACCGCGACTACCGGGGTGCGCTCCAGGGCGACAAAGCCATCTCCCAGACCGTGGCCGTAGTTGCCGCGGCCGGTGGCGCCGATGACCCCGGCGCGCAGGGTTGTCTCGCTCATCTCGTGACAGAGGGTAGCCGGGTAGGGCGTCTCGTGTACACGCAGCTCCGCCGCAGCCGGCACGTGCTACCATGGCGGCCATGGGTCAGTGTCACTCCTGCGGTGTCGAGCTGCCTGCCGACCTGCCGATCTTTCGCGAGACCGAGTGCCCCGACTGCAGCAAACCGCTCAAGGTGTGCCTGAACTGCACGTTCTACGAGCGCGGCGCGCAGTGGGACTGTCGCGAGACGATCGCGGAACCGGTGCGGGAGAAGGATCGCGCCAACTTCTGCGACTACTTCCGCCTGCGCAGCGGGCCACGCGCCGGCGGTGGCTCGGCAGGAGCGGAGCAGCGCCGGGCGCAGCAGGCACGCAGCGACTTCGACAAGCTGTTCGGGTAGCGCCCCACAACCGCCGCCGGTCGTGCCGTGGTCGGCGGGTCGGGAGCTCTTACGGGCCAGGCGCCTCCATCCGCGCCTGGTGCAGCGCCAGGGCCAGGCCGGCGTAGTCGCCGAGCCCCTGCGGCGCGTAGCCGAGGGATCGCGCGGCCCGGTCCCCGTACAGGCAGGCCATGACCGTGGGCCGGTCGCGCCGCGCCAGGAGCGGTTGCAGCACCTGCCGCGTGTAGGCCAGCTCGTCGCCATCCAGAGCCGGCTGCCGACACCCCGCCCGGGCCATCGCATACCCCTCCTGGGCCAGCATCTCTCCCAGCGACAGCGCCTCTCCGTGGGCGAGCAGGTAGGCGGCGCGATGCACCACCGTGGCAGCTTCCTCCCGCACCCGGGCGCGGGACGGCGGATCTGCGGTCCACACCGTTGCCGTCAGCCAGCCGCGGGAGAGCAGCGCCCCGGTTTCGAAGCGGTTCGTATAGTCGTTGGTATAGCGGTTGGTCCAGCCGCCCCCGGCGTCGTCCACCACCACCAGGGCAGCCCGAAAGCTGGCCGCCACGGCGCGCTGCACGTCCGCGGCCCGCTCCACCGCCTGCCTTGCAACGGCGTCGGCGTCCATGCTCAGCAACTCGTCGATGAGCCGAGGGACATGCTCCTTGCCCATCGGGTTCATGTTGACCAGCGGCAGCCGCAGGTCGCGCGTGTGCGGGTCGATCATGGTGTGGAGATAGGCGCGGAACCGGTTTCCGCCGCGCGGAATCGTATACAGGTCGCGTTGCACCTGCAGCAGCGGCACGTATTCGAGCAGCATGGTGGCGGCCTGTAACGTTACGGATTCTTAACCCGGCGTTCAAACCACCTTCAATCGCGGGTGAGAAGCTCACAGCATGGAAGATGGAGCGTTAGCGAGTTACCTCGCGGATCTCAAGCGTCACCCGCTCCTGACCCGAGAAGAAGAGACGCGCTACGCGCGCGCCGCGCGGGCCGGCGACCAGGTGGCCAAGGAGAAGCTGATCAACAGCAATCTCCGGTTCGTCGTCAACATCGCACGCCAGTATCAGCACCGCGGCATCCCGCTCGCCGATCTGGTCAGTGAAGGGAACATCGGGCTGCTCAAGGCGGCCGAGAAGTTCGACCCTGAACGAGGATTCCACTTTACCACCTACGCGGTCTGGTGGATCCGGCAGGCGATCCTGAAGGCGCTGGAGGCGAGTTCGCGCACGATTCGGCTGCCGGCCCACGCCGCGGGCATCGTCGAGCGCATCGGCTGGGCGCGGACCGAGCTGAGCGAGCGCCTGAGCCGGGAGCCCAGCGTGCACGAGATCGCCACGTTTCTGGACCTTCCCCCGCAACGGGTTACCGAGCTGCTGGCCGTGTCGCGCGAACTGCTGTCGTTTGAAGCGCCGGCGTTCGACGACGGGACGGCGGCCCAGCTCGGTGACGCGGTGCGCGCCCCGGGCCGCTTACCCGAGGAAGAGGCGATGGCGGGCGTCCTCAAGGCGGACATCAACCACGTTCTGGACAGCCTGTCGCAGCGGGAGTCGGACATTTTGCAGAGTCGTTTCGGTCTCAACGGCCGCAAGCGCCTCACGCTTACCGAGCTCGGACGGCGCTACCGTCTGACCAAGGAGCGCGTGCGCCAGATCGAAAAGCGCGCCTTGCAGCAGCTCCAGGTTTCGCTGCGGGTGCGCGTGCTGGAGGGCTACCTCGACTGATCCTCCCGGCGGCGCTCGCTCAGCGCCGCCGCAGCCGCGCATCGAGCACGGCTATGGCGCGCCGCAGCACCGCCTTCTCCCGCCCCACCCGCTGGTCGAGCTGGTTCAGCAGCCGCAGCCGCAACTCTGCCAGTTCCCGGTCACGCCGTTTCCGGCGGCAGCGTTCGTCTGGCTTCGGCACCGCCCAAAAATAGCGCGGTTGTTCACCGCGGAACATAATTGTACCGATGAATACATTGATGTAGTGTGGCCG
Organism: Spirochaetia bacterium; assembly: GCA_965203905.1. GTDB lineage: Bacteria > Spirochaetota > Spirochaetia > SZUA-6 > Bin103 > Bin103. The sequence goes on from CBDBDQ010000005.1 coordinate 3,231,279, forward strand.
GAAGTCGGCCGCGTATGACGGGACGAGAACGACGCCGCGAGGTGGCGGATTTCGGAAGTTGGCCATGAAAGATAACGAGTTGGGGCAGGCCGTCGCCACCCTGGGCGGGGGCTGTTTCTGGTGCGTGGAGGCGGTCTACCTGCGCGCGGGCGGGGTGAGCAAGGTGGTGTCCGGCTACGCCGGCGGCAACACCGCCGACCCGACCTACGAAGCGATCTGCAGCGGTCGCACCGGTCACGCCGAGGTGGTGCAGGTAACGTTCGACGCCGCGGTGGTGAGCTACGAACGGATCCTCGATCTGTTCTGGCAGGCCCACGATCCCACGACACTGAACCGTCAAGGCCACGACGTGGGGACGCAGTACCGCTCGATCATCCTTACCCATGACGACTATCAGCAGCGCAGTGCCGAGGCGTCGCGAGATGCGGCGCAGGTGCGGTTCCGGCGGCCGATCGTCACCGAGATCGAGCCGCTGCAACGGTTCTATCCGGCCGAGGATTACCACCAGGACTACTTCGCGCGCAATCCCCGCGCTCCCTACTGCCGCTACGTCATCGTGCCCAAGTTGAACAAGCTGGCGCGCAAGGGACCGGTGGGCTGAACTGCCATGCGCCGCCGCAACATCGGGTTCGTTTCCTTCCGTTTCGCCGGCACCGACGGCGTGTCGCTGGAGACCTCCAAGTGGGCCACGGTGCTGGAGCGCATGGGACACCGCTGCTACTACTGCGGTGGCGAGCTGGAGACTCCCCCCGAGTGCTCGATCCTGCTTCCCAAGGCCCATTTCAAGCATCCCGAGGTCCAGGAAATCGCCGGCACCCTGTTCGAAACCGACATCCGCAAGCCGTCGGTTACCAAGCACATCCATGAGCTGCGGGAGGAGCTGAAGAAGGGCCTCCACGAGTTCATCGAGCGGTTCTCCCTGGACGTGCTGATCGCCGAGAACACGCTGTCGATTCCGCTCAACATTCCGCTTGGCCTGGCCATCACCGAGGTGATCGCCGAGACCCGCATCGCCACCATCGCCCATCACCACGACTTCACCTGGGAACGCAAGCGGTTCATGGTCAGTTCCGTGTCCGACTACCTGCGCAACGCCTTCCCGCCGCGATTGCACTCGGTGGTGCACGTGGTGATCAACAGCACGGCGCGCAACCAGTTGGCGCTGCGCTCGGGGGCCAACGCCTACCTGATTCCCAACGTGATGGATTTCGACAACCCGCCGGCGGGCATCGACGGCTACAACGCCGACGTGCGGGAAGCACTGGGGCTGGCCGCGGACGATACCTTCGTGCTGCAACCGACGCGGGTGGTGCAGCGCAAGGGCATCGAGCATGCCATCGAACTGGTAAAGCACCTGGGCCAGGACGGGAAGATGATCCTGGTGATTTCGCACGCCTCGGGCGACGAGGGCTTCGAGTACCAGGAGCGGGTCAGAAACTACGCCAAGCTGCTGGGGATCCGCTCCCTGTTCGTGGACGAATTGATAGACCACCGCCGCGGGACCACGGCGGACGGCCGCAAGGTGTACTGCCTGGACGATGTCTACCCGCACGCCGACCTGGTGACCTACCCCTCCCTGTTCGAGGGCTTCGGCAATGCGTTCCTGGAAGCGGTCTACCACCGCAAGCCGATCTTCGTGAACAATTATTCGATCTACGCCAGCGACATCCGCCCCAAGGGATTCCGCACCATCCTCATGGACGAGTTCATCTCCGACCGCGTGCTGGGGGAGGCGAAGCGGTTCCTGGGGGATGCCGACTACCGGCAGTGGGCGGTGGACTACAACTACACCGTGGCGCGCAAGCACTACTCCTACCGCGTGCTGGAGTCCAGCCTGAGCCACATCCTGATGAGCTTTTTCGGGCTGGACGATCCCGACTGAACCGGCCGCGGGCGCCGCAGATTCCGGATACCGAGTTGGCCGGCCTCACCGCCGTGACCTGGTGTATGCTGCGGCGGCATGAAGATCACCGCGATCAAGAGCTTTCCGGTGTGGGCCGGACACCGCAACCTGTTCGTCCTCAAGATCGAGAGTGACGACGGCTCCTACGGCTACGGCGAGGCCGGCCTGTCGGGCCGCGAGCTGGCCGTGCAGGGGGCGGTCGACCACTTCCGCCGTTTCCTCATCGGCCAGGATCCGCGCCGCATAGGCGCCTTGTGGCAGCTCATCTACCGCAGCCAGTACTTCGAGGGCGGCCGGGTCCTCACGGCGGCGCTGTCGGCGATCGACATCGCCCTGCACGACCTGGTGGCGCGCAGCCTCGGGGTGCCGGTGTACCAGCTCCTGGGAGGCAAGCAGCGCGACCGGGTGCCCTGCTTCGTGACCGCCAGTTCGCGTCCCGGGCCGGGCATCATCGAAGAGGTCGAGGGCCTCATCGGCGCCGGCTGGAACTGCATCCGGACGGGCTGGGGGTATCCCGCCGTGGACAACCCCATCGAGGGCGCCGACAGCGACGGCACGGTGTACGAGCCGCGCGCATCGATCGGCACCACCGCCGAGTGGCTGGTCAAGCTGCGCGAAGCGGTGGGGCGGCGCGCGGCGCTGGGCATCGACTACCACCACCGGCTGTCGGTGGGGGAGGCGGCGTCGTTCTGCCAGGCGATGCCCACCGGCACGCTGGACTTCCTGGAGGAGCCGATCCGCGACGAAAGCCCGGAAGCCTATCAGGCGTTGCAGCGCATGACGCCGGTGCCGCTGGCGATCGGCGAGGAATTCGCCAGCAAGTGGCAGTTCCTGCCCTACGTGGAGCGCGGCATACCAGCCTACGCGCGGCTCGACATCTGCAACGTCGGCGGCTTTACCGAGGCGATGAAGGTGGTGGGCTGGTGCGAGGCGCACTACATCGACCTGATGCCGCACAACCCCCTGGGACCGGTCAGCACCGCCGCCAACATCCACCTCGCGGCGGCCACGCCGCTGTACGCCTGGCTGGAGGAACGCTCGCCGGAGCGCGGCTTCCACTTCGACCCGGAGCTGTTTCCGGTGCAGCCGATGCTAGAGGGCGTGTTTCACCGGGTGCCGGACACGCCCGGCCTCGGGGTGGAGTTCAACGAGGACGCGCCCGCGGTGCAGAAGGCGTTCGAGTTCTGGGAGAACCCGCACCTGCGCCGGCGCGACGGCTCGCACACCAACTGGTGACGCCGGAGGCGCGGCGGGCCATGTCCCGCTACGGCGAGCGGGCCGTCGCGCCGACACCGGTGAACCGCATGATGGCGACGTGGCGGCCGACTGCCGCACCGGATTGGCTGTGCATGCAGGGTACCCGAGGTTCGTCCTACCCCTTTATTCCGGTCATGGTAATTCCCTGTACAAAGAACCGCTGTCCAACAATAAACAGCGCCACAATCGGTATGATACTCACCACACTCCCCGCCATCAGCAGGTCCCAGCGAAATATCTCCCCACCACCGAACTCCGCAAAATACCCCGTCAAACCTACGGTCAGCGTCATCTTCTCGCGACTGCCCAGGTAAATCACGGGCCTGATAAGCTCCTCCCACCGCCACATGAAGGTGAGCACCGCCAGCGTGGCCAGTGCAGGTTTCGCCAATGGCAGGAATATCCGCCCGAAAATCGTGAAGGGACCGGCCCCGTCCATCGCCGCGGCATCCTCCAGTTCCTGCGGGACCGTAAGGAAGAATTGACGAAGCAGAAACGTCCCGAACGGATTCCCGAAGAAGTCGGGCAGGTACAGCGGAATATGGGTATTTATCACTCCCAGCGCTCTCATTACGAAGAATATCGGGATCAGCGTGACCTCCCCGGGCAACATCAACGTAGACAGCAGCAGAGCGAATATGAGATTCCTCCCCGGAAAGCTCAGCCTGGCGAACGCGAATGCCGCCAGCGCACTGCTCAAAACCACACCTGCCGTGGACAGCAGACTCACCTTGAAACTATTGAAGACGAAGCGGCCGAACGGCATGACGACGAATATATCCGTGTAGTTGCTCCACCTCCGGACGCGGGGAAACCACTTGGGCGGGAAGCTGAATATCTCGGCAACACTCTTCAGGGACGCGGACAGCATCCACAGGAAAGGCAGCAGAAAGGCCAGTCCGACCAATATCAACAGCACGTAGAAGAACAGATTGACGGCCGCCCTTCCCGCCAACTGGTTGCGGCGGTTCAACGCAAGCGACGACATGAGATTATCGCGCATCATCCTTCGGCACCTAATAGTGCACCCAACTCTTTCTCAGTCGAAACTGAATCAGAGTGAAGAACATCACGATGACGAACAGCACTAGACCGACCGCCGAGGCGTACCCCATGCGGAAGTCTTCGAAGGCGCTCACGAAGACGAAGTAGCCCAATGTCGTCGTCGACCATCGCGGCCCACCTTCCGTCATGACGTATATCTGCGAAAACACCTGAAGTGAATTGATCGTGCTCACCACGGCGACAAAGAACGTCGTGGGGGACACCAACGGAAGCGTAACGTGCAGGAACCTCCTCCATGGGCCAGATCCATCGATCGTTGCCGAATCATACAAATCCCTGGGAATGTCTTGCAAACCGGCGAGGAATATCATCATTCCGACGCCCAGACTCTTCCATACGCTCATGATCGCCACCGCAGCCATGGCCCACGCGGGGTCGGTCAACCAACCTGGGCCGGATACGCCTAACAGGGTCTTCAGGACGTAATTGATCAATCCGAACTCCTTACCGTACATCATCGTCCACAGTAGAGAAATCGCCACTACTGAAGAGACCACGGGAAGAAAGTAGACGGTTCGGAATGCCACAATGCCTTTCAGATCTCGATTCACCAACATTGCAAGGAGCAGCGAGAGTATCGTGTGAGCCGGTACGTAGAGTATGGCGAAGTAGATGGTGTTCCACACCGCCTTGGGAAACAGCGGACTCGCGAACAACCTCTGGAAATTATCGAGTCCGTTCCATCTGGGAGGAGAGAGGACATCATACTCCAAAAAGGAGAAGAAAACGGCCGCCACCATCGCCCCCAAGCTGAAGAAGATCAGGTAGAAAATGGTGGGGAGGACAAACAGATATGCTACACGGGCGTTCTTGATGTTCCTCCTGGCAACCGCCTTCGAGGTGGTAGTCGATTCTGCCACGTGGGTCTCCCGTGCTCTGTTCGCGTGCGCCGATGCTCGGATTCAGGTACGCATGTGCATCGCAAGGAAAATGAGCACCCCGGCGGGAATATTCCCACCGGGGTGCATGTTCTCTCGACGCCGGGAACGAAGAATGAGGTCTATCTCGAGAGCGCTTCGTTGATCGTGGCGGTGGCCTCCGCTGCCGCCTCCGCCACGGTCACGTGTCCGCCTCTATACGAGCTCATCATATCGTTTACGGCCCGTCTGATTTCCGGCAGCGTCCGTAGACCCACATCCCAATAGGGCGCACGCCTCCCATAGACTTCGACGGTCTCCTGAACGACCCCGATATTGTGGGGCGTCATGCCCTCCTGGTCTGCAGTCCACACGTCAGCAAGGGCTCTGTTTCCGGTGAAATTGCCGCCCAGTATGAGGTTGTCCACGCTCAGATTGTTGTAGTACCACTTGAAGAATGCCCAAGCCTCTTCAGGGTGCTCGGTATTCGCCGATATCGAATGAGCAGGGTCGCCGAACAGGGCTATCTTTCGTCCCTCCGGTCCCTCCGGAAGCAACGCAATGTCCCAGCGGAAATCCTCTATTTCCCTGAACCGCTGGATATTGTACGCCGAATTCGGCCGCATGGCGACTTTTCCCGTGAAGAACAGTTCGCCCAGCCCGTCGGCCATCTCCGGCGTTGGCGCGACGCCATGCTTGTGGATCAGGTCAGCATCGTACTGCAGACCGGCCAATGACCCCGGAGAGAGGAGATTCGATTCGGAAAGATCCTCGTTGAGGACGGTCCCTCCGAAGGATGGTATGAGACTATGAATCCAATAGCCGCCCCCCGGCACGATTCCCCACTGATCGGGGGTTCCATCGCCGTCTTCATCAACCGTCAGCTCCTTGGCGACCTCCAGCAGCTTGTCATAGTCCCACGTGGAGTCCGGGTAGGGTATTCCTGCGTCGTCAAAGATGTCCTTGTTGTACATGAGGACACCCGTTCCGACCATGGAGTAGATGCCATAGAAGCCGTCCGCCCCTGCCACGTATCCGCGATTCCAGCTTTCCTCGAAGAAGTCGTCCTTGTCGACGTCTCCTCTTTCGAGAAAGGGCGTCAGATCGAGTAGGTGTCCATTGGCGACGAATGCGCCCTTGTAGTCGGCCGCCATCTCCATTATGTCCGGCTCGTCACCAGACGCAAACAGTGTCTGCAGCTTTTGCCAATACGTCGACCAGGGAAACATCTCGTATTCGATCTCGATTCCGGGATGCGCCTCGTTGAAGGGTCCTACGATGTGATTCTCGTAGGTGTCTACCGACTGACTGATCCACGACGTCATTTCCAGAGTAACTGGTCCCGCCGCCGCTTCGGTCTCACCGGAGGCAAAGCCAAGAACAGCTAGACTCATCAGTGCCGCAAGACACACGGGAAAGATCAGCCTTTTCAGTTTCCTCGTATTTTTCATACTGTCTCCTTGTAGCGAGCGTTCCTGATTGCCGGAATCCTCCGATTCTGGTAATCCGTGCACGTCAACAAAGTAACCCCCTCTGAGCACAGTTTTGGATCAGCCAGATCAGGAATTCGGCAACACTGCGATGGTAGAGTACCCGGGGGGGGGGGGGAGGTCAAGGGGCCGCCGCTCGGCTGCAGCCGCCACCGCGCCGGGTGACGCGCGTCAACGCGGGCTACCGCGAGCAGGCGCGTGCCGGAATGTATTACCTGACCCTGCGCCGGACCCTGACCTGCGAGGAATCACCCTTCTTCCGCTACCTCACCGCCACCACCGGCGACCCGCGGGTGGGCGGGGCCGCCGGCGAGCGGCCGCGGGTGCGCTACCTGCCCGGCGAGCACTGCGCGCACCCGGCTGGAGCGCTGGTCGCCGCGGACACCCGTCAACTCCGCATCTCCTACGGTTTCAAGGAGCAGCCCCGCATCGACGCCGCCCTGCAGGTCATGCGCGAAGCAATCCGCTACGCCGCCGCGGACGGATAGGGACACGACGGCAGTCGGGCGGCGGGGTCCCGCAGAGCCCACCAAATCTGCCCAACTAGTCCGTAAACCACGTCCAGCAGGCGAACCAGATGCATCGGTTTCATGGTCTCGGCGCCACGGAGTGGCTCTGCGTACTATTCTGACAGCGCCAATTCGCGTACATGAGCGAGGTCCTGCCTACAAACAGGGCGAAGCTGCGACGGCAGCACGGTGGCCACGGCCACGTTGACTCCGGTAAGCGTGACGATCTCCACTTCGTAGGCTGTCCCGTTCCCATGGACATGAACTGAAGTGCCTACGTCGCCAGCCTTTAGGCCCTCGTTCGGGATATCCTCTGTCAAGACGACAACGTCGTGCTCTTTGATCATGCTCAAGCCTCCAAAGGATGGGCCGTGATAAGACGAGGGACTATTTCGCCATCGTCGATCTGCCATATGGTGCGCACACGTGGCTGTCGGTTGTCTGGAACCCGTAGCACGCCATCCACTGCATAGCGTACACCAAACTCCGTTTCCCTTACGCTGGTTACTTCGTAGCGTTGTCCATGTTCCTTCAATGCAGCAGCCAAATCCTCCCATACCTCTTGCCGAAATCCAAATTCGACAAAGAACCGGGCTTTGCTTGCCCCGTACAGATGCGAGGAGACGCCGGAGGCGGGATTCCTGTTCGATCCCGAGCTGTTCCCGGTGCAGCCCGTGCTCAATGGCGTGACCCACCGCGTACCCGGTACCCCGGGGCTGGGCGTCGAGTTCAATGAGGACGCGCCGGCGGTGAAGAAGGCGTTCGAGTTCCGGGGGGAACCCACACCTGCGCCGCCGCGACGGCTCGCACAACAACTGGTGAAGCCGCCGGTACCCACGCACCTCTTGCAACAAGACGTCTGGACGTCTATCTTGTAAGCGTGAGTGAGCAGCCCGCCAGATACGCTCCCGGTCAGGTGCGCGACGCCATCCTGCAGGTGATGCGGCTCACGTCCGACGGCTTGACGGCGAAACAGATCGCGGAGCGGGTGGCGCAGATCAACGGTCCCACCCCGGAGTCATCGGTACGGTCGTTCTTGCGGCTGAACACGCCGGAGCTGTTCCTCAAGGAGCGGCGGGGGGTCTACCGGCTGACAACCGACCGCGACCGCAGTCTGGAGCCGATGCTGCCGGGGATCCTGACCTGGGAAGAAGCCTTTCACTTCGGCGATGCAACCCTGGTGCACGGCGACTGCTTCGATTGGCTTGCCGCCCGTCCTGACAACAGCATCCACGCGGTGGTTACCGACCCACCCTATGGCTTGCAGGAATACACTCCCACCGAGCAGAAGAAGCTGCGGAGCGGGCGCGGGGGAGTGTGGAGGATTCCTCCGTCGTTCGACGGGCACACGCGCTCGCCGTTGCCAAGGTTCACCACGCTGAACGATCGGCAACGAGCATACCTGCGCGAGTTTTTTCTGACTTGGACGCGCCTGTTGATCCCGAAGTTGGTTCCCGGCGCCAACGTCATGGTAGCCTCCAACCCGCTCCTGTCGCATATCGTTGCGGCAGCGATGGCTGACGCTGGGCTTGAACGGCGCGGCGACATTGTCAGACTGGTCATGACCATGCGGGGTGGAGATCGTCCCAAGGGAGCCCACAAAGAGTTCGCAGATGTCAGCGTGCTTCCCCGCTCGATGTGGGAACCGTGGGTTCTGTTTCGTAAACCGGTCGAGGGGCGGGTACAGGATAACCTGCGCAAATGGCGCACGGGCGGATTCCGGCGGAAGTCCGATCAATCCCCATTCGGAGACGTGATAAAGTCGGCTCCGACGCGACGAGCGGAGAAGGAGATCGCTCCGCATCCCAACCTGAAGCCTCAGGCTCTGTTGCGGCAACTCGTGAGGAGCGCGCTTCCTCTTGGTGAGGGTGTCGTCGTCGATCCGTTCGCAGGATCCGGCTCTACGCTTGCTGCCGCGGAAGCAGTAGGATACGCGTCGGTCGGCATTGAGAAGGACCCGTATTACTTCCGGATGGCAGCCGACGCAATCCCCGCGTTGGCGCAGATCTCGGTCACGGAGACTGCGTAGTCTACTACAACCTGTAGAGCCAGCTCTTGCGCAGTTTGGCGACCCCGTGGCGGTCCAACGTCGCGGTTCTGGTGCCCAATTCGCCGCGCGGGTTGCGTCTGAAGTCCGCCGTCGTGACCTGCGCGAGGTAGACTTCGGTAAACGTCATTGGTACCGATCTCTTACCGGTTCCGTGTCGTTGTCTACGATGTACACGAACACGCACATCCACTGGTCTCGTGCGCCGTGCGTGTCGACTGCCCCGCCTTTCTTGCGTGTGGTCTTGATCTCCACGCCCTCCGTGCCCGCCTTGACGGAGTTATTCGGGTATACGCCCTGAACGACCAGATCAGGATGACCGTTGAAATAGTCGTTCTCGGTCAGCACTCGAGAGTGTTTCGCCAGACTTGCCGTCAGCATGTCGGATAGCACACCGGACATGATCGCCGGTCGCAGCATCTCGTCGAGCCGCTCCAGTCCTCGCGCCAGGAGATGCGAGTTGACGTCATGGAAGAAGTCGTACACGTCCTGCATTGCCGACTCGAAATCGGTAATGCGAAGCTCGTAGGGAAGGTTACACGACTGATTGAAACTGTCCCGGTCCGCTACATTCCGTGTGAACTCAGGAATCATCGACATACGTATTCTCGATCAGTCAGACGTTCGACACCCAACAGCGCCGCGGCAGGCGTGGTAACTCGGCCCGCGCTTGCCGCAGCCTGCAGGAGGGGACTTCAGGTCGGTGGTGCTCCGGTGTCCGGCTACTTCGGCTGGGGGACGACGCGAATGTAGGGTAGCGGAGATTCCCACCCGTCGGGGTAGGTCTCCTTGGCCGCGTCGTCGGATACGGACGGCAGGATGATCACGTTGTCGCCCTGGTTCCAGTTGGCCGGCGTCGCCACCTGCTTGTTCGCGGTGAGCTGGCAGGAGTCGAGCAGGCGCAGGATCTCGGCGAAGTTGCGGCCGGTGCTCATCGGGTAGGTCAGCGACGCCTTGATCTTCTTGTCGGGTCCGATCACGAACACCGAGCGCGCGGTGGCGTTGTCCATCGGCGTACGCCCCTCGCAGGTCTCTCCGGCGTCAGCCGGCAGCATGTCGTACGCCTTCACGATCGACAGGTCGGGATCGCCGATCAGCGGGTAGGTGACCGCGTGTCCCTGCGAGGCCTCGATATCCTTCGACCACGCCTGGTGGTCGCTGACGCCGTCGACGCTGATCCCGATCACCTTGCAGTTGCGCTTGGCGAACTCGCCCTGCAGGCCGGCCATGGTGCCCAGTTCGGTGGTGCACACCGGGGTGAAGTCCTTGGGGTGCGAGAACAGGATGGCCCAGCCGTCGCCGACCCAGTCGTGGAAGTTGATCCGACCCTGGGTGGTATCGGCGTCGAAATTGGGCGCCTCGTCGTTGATCCTCAGTGCCATGTGTCGTCTCCTCGGAGCCCGGCGCACCGGGTCCTGAATGCTGACTCCAAAATGCCACGATCTCCGCTCACCGGCAAGGTACGGCTGCTTCGGGCCGGCAGGCGGCATGGGTCGGGCCGCCACTCTCCGGTGTTAGGCAGCTAACCGGTGAGCCGGATGCCCAGATGGTCTCGAGCGCACTCCTCGATCTGAAGCATCCTCGCCATGCTGCGGACGAGCCCTCGTTCGACCGGGTAGTTCGTGGGTTTCCCGTGTGGGCCCTTGGGTAGCTTGCGGTACGTCTTCGAGTTGTAGGTCACCCATACGTGGTGGAGCTTGGGCGAACGAGTGTGCCCGGGGGCGCACTCGTCCAGCATCTCATAAATGGAGTTGATCTTGATCAAACGGTCAGGCTGCCAACAGGCTCGCTTCTGACGGAGGCGGGATCGCCATGAGGGGCTTGTGGTCTTGATTCTCCCTGGCGTCCTCCACGACCGCAAAGTCCGACCAGTCCGAAGCGTCGTACTTCCGCAGATCCGGCGCGCCCTCGTCCTGCCCCGACCTCACCCTGTCGAGGGCCTTCTTCCACGACGCCACGGTGACCTCGTCCGTTGTCTGCATGAAGTCCTCGATGTGAGCCCTGAACTCCACCACGTTCCTGCTGGATACCATGACGTCTTCCAGGATCTTCGAGATGTCCGAGCGAATGTTGTCGTTCGCCTCAGTGAGGCTGGCGCCCTCGGCGAACAGGGACCCGGGGTAGACCCCGTCGATCGTGCACGAGTCCGTCTTGGGGTCGATGGTAGCCAGTAGCCGGCCCATCATCACCACGCAGACGTCGAAGTCCTTTCCCCGCACCTCCTCGACGTGCTTGAACAGCAACGGCCATTCCTGTCCGGGAGGATCCCACTCGGCGCGGCCCACGTTCGTCATAGGTTCCCCTCTTCCTCTTCCGGTAGCAAGCACAGGACATGCGTGCAACCGAGTGTACCGGAGTGGTACCGACCCTGTGAGAACATGTCAAGATTGCGCGGCAGCAGATCCGGGGCGACACCGCGTCCCTGGTCGGACACGGCAACCGCGACATGGGCGTCCTCGCCACCGCCGCGACCCGGATGGGCGAGGATCCGGCGCGTGCCGGGCGGCGTTGGCGAAGCTACGCCTATTCCGCGTTGGTGACCCGTGGCAGGGACCAACGGTTCGCGCTCTGATCGACCTCTGATCGACCAGCGTGCTGTTGACGCGGGTGCGTCGGGCGGGCTATGGTACAGCCATCCTTTAAGCCGGTCCCGCGAGGCCGGCAAGGGTGAACATTGGATACTTTTCGTACGCGCGTAGACTTGGAACATTCGAACGGCCTGGAGAATCTCCGGCCCGCACTGCGGCGGACCCGATGCTGTCGGTTCCGCAAGCGTTGCGGGAGGCGGAGATTTTTTTTGCCCGCTTGGCAACACGGAGTCGACCATGGCTGAGCACCGGCAGCGGCACGCCGAGCGCCGCATTCTCGATGCGGCCGACCTGGCACGCTGCCTGACACGGCTGGCTCACGAGGTGGTGGAGCGCAACCGCAGCATCGACCAGGTGGCGTTCGTGGGCATCCGCACCCGCGGCGTGCCGCTGGCACGGCGCCTGCAGCAGTTGGTACGCGAGATTACCGGCAGCGATCCGCCGCTCGGGATTCTCGACATCAGTCTGTATCGCGACGACCTTAGTCACGTGGCCAGCTCCCCCGTGGTCGGCAGGACGGAGATCGACTTCGCCCTGGACGAGCGGGTGGTGGTGCTGGTGGACGACGTGCTCTACACCGGGCGCACCACCCGCGCCGCGCTCGACGCGCTGGTGGAGTTCGGGCGTCCGCGCCGGATTCAACTGGCCGTGGTGGTCGACCGCGGCCATCGCGAGTACCCGATTCGGGCCGACTACGTGGGCAAGAACGTTCCCACCAGCAGTGAGGAGATCGTCCACGTGCGGCTACGCGAGACCGACACCAGGGAGGAGGTGGTCATTGCCTACCGAAACCAGCACCAAGGTTAAGGTGCGTTCCACTGCGGCGCCGGCCCGACCGCAAACGCAGCGGTCCCGGACCACGACTGCCGGCCCCGCCGCCCAGAGAACCGCCGCTCAGCCGGCCGCCAAGGTGGCCTGGACACGCAAGGATCTGCTGTCGCTGGAGGTGCTCAGCCGCGGCGAGATCGAGCTGCTGCTGGAGACCGCCGAGTCGTTCAAGGAGGTCTCCGCGCGCCAGGTGAAGAAGGTGCCTTCGCTGCGCGGCAAGACCATCGCCAACCTGTTCTTCGAGTCCTCCACGCGCACCCGCACCAGCTTCGAGCTGGCCGCCAAGCGCTTGTCCGCCGACACGGTCAACTTCCAGGGCTCCACCTCCAGCGTGCAGAAGGGGGAGAGCCTGGTCGACACCGCCAAGAACATAGAGGCGATGCAGGTGGACACGGTGGTGGTGCGGCATTCCTCGTCGGGAGCCGCCGAGCTGCTGGCGCGGGAGCTGGAGGCCAGCGTGGTCAACGCCGGCGACGGCATCCACGAGCATCCCACCCAGGGGCTGCTGGACATCTTCACGATCCGCGAGCACCAGGAGCTGGAGGGCCTGCACGTGTGCCTGGTGGGCGACATCCTGCATTCGCGGGTGGCGCGCTCCAACCTGTGGGGCCTGCGCAAGCTGGGCGCCCGCGTGACCGTGTGCGGGCCGCCGAGCCTGATCCCGCACGGCATCGAGGAGCTGGGCGCGGAGGTGTCCTACGACCTGGACGAGGTGATCGAGGAGGCCGACGTCCTCAACCTGCTGCGGATTCAGTTCGAGCGCCAGCGCGGGGCGTTCTTTCCGTCGGTGCGCGAGTACGCGGTGGAGTACGGCCTGTCGCGGGACCGCCTGCGGCGCGCCAAGGAAGGGCTGCTGGTGCTGCACCCGGGGCCGATAAACCGCGGCGTGGAAGTGGCGGCGGAGGTGGCGGACGGTCCCCATTCGCTGATCCTGGACCAGGTGACCAATGGCGTGGCGGTGCGCATGGCGGTGTTGTTCCACACCACACTGACCCGCGAGGAAGAGGATACGCGGCCACCCGAAGCGGCGCGCGGCCGGCGTGCCGGCGGAGCTCGTGAAGATGGCTGACTCCGGTCCCGGGTCCGGCACGGCGCCGGTGCTGGTGCGCGGCGGCCGGCTGGTGGATCCGGTCCAGGGGGTGGACGAGACGCTCGACCTGCTGGTGCAGGGCGGCCGCGTGCGGCAGATCGGGAGCGATCTGGGTGCCGCCAATGGCAGCGCCGCGCCGGAGGTGATCGATGCCCGCGGCAAGCTGGTGCTGCCCGGTCTGATCGACATCCACGTCCACCTGCGGCAGCCGGGCTTCGAGTACAAGGAGACGATCGAGAGCGGACTGCGCGCCGCCCTGGCCGGGGGCTTTACCGGCGTCTGCCCGATGCCGAACACCAACCCGGTGTCCGACACCCGCGCCGACATGGAGTTCCTGCGGCGCGAGGCGCGGCGGCTCGACTTGATCAACCTGTGGCCGGTGGGCGCGGTCACCGTGCGCCAGGAGGGAGCCAAGCTGACCGAGTTCGGCGAGCTGCGCAACGGCGGCGCGGTGGCGCTGTCCGACGACGGCAACCCGATCGTGTCGTCGGCGATCATGCGCCGCGCCCTGGAGTACGCCAGGAAGTTCGACCTGCCGCTGCTGCTGCACGAGGAGGATCCCGAGCTGTCGCAGGGCGGTGCGCTGAACGAGGGCGTGGTGGCTACCCGCCTGGGACTGATCGGCAGTCCGTGCCAGGCGGAGTCGGGGATGGTGGCGCGCGACCTCGAGATCGTCGCGCTGGCCGGCGGCCGGGTCCACTTCCAGCACATCTCCTGCGGGCGCTCGGTGGAGCTGATCCGGCAGGCGCGGGCGGCCGGCATCGACGTATCCGCCGAAACCTGTCCCCACTACCTGATTCTCACCGAGGACGCGGTGCTGCGCTACAACACCCACGCCAAGATGTACCCGCCGCTGCGCACCGCCGCCGACGTGGCCGCCGTACGCGCCGGCTTGGCGGACTGCACCATCGACATCGTCGGCAGCGACCACGCGCCCCACGCCGACTATGAGAAGGCGGTGGAGTTCGACCATGCCCCCAACGGCATTTCCGGGGTGGAGACCATGCTGCCGCTGATGCTGGCGCTGGTGCGGGAAGGGCTGATCGACCTGGAACGGCTGGTGCGGCTGCTGGCGGTGAATCCGGCGCGCCTGATCGGCGTCGAGCGTGGCAGCCTGCGGGTCGGGGCGGTGGCCGACGTGACCGTGGTCGACCCGGAGGCGGTCTGGGTGTACGACGCGGCGACCGCCCAGTCGAAGTCGCGCAACTCGCCGTTCTGGGGCCAGACCATGACCGGCCGCGCCAGCGACTGCCTGGTGGGCGGGAAGGTCCGCCTGCGCGACTGCCGCGTCCTGCAGCCGGACCCGGCGCACGCCGCTGCGGGCGTGGAGGAGCTGGCGTGAACGACAAGCCCGCACTGCTGGCGCTG
Organism: Spirochaetia bacterium; assembly: GCA_965203905.1. Lineage (GTDB taxonomy): Bacteria > Spirochaetota > Spirochaetia > SZUA-6 > Bin103 > Bin103. Next base: position 3,246,281 of record CBDBDQ010000005.1, read on the forward strand.
GAGGATGGAGCCGTGTTCCCGGGACGAGCGGTGGGAGCGGACGGCGAGGTCTCCGGGGAGGTGGTGTTCAACACCGCCATGACCGGCTACCAGGAGATCCTCACCGATCCGTCCTACGCCGGACAGCTCGTCTGCCTGACCTATCCGTTGATCGGCAACTACGGCGTCAACGAAGACGACCCCGAGTCGCGGCAGCCGTGGACCCGCGGCCTGATCGTGCGCGAGCTGGCCGCCCGCCATTCCAACTGGCGCGCCACCGGCGACCTGGGCAGCTACCTGAAGCGCCACGGGATCGTCGGCATCGACGAGGTCGACACCCGCGTCAGTACCACCCGGAGGCCGCCCCCTCACCCGCCACCTGCGGCTGCACGGCGCCAAGACCGGGGTGATCTCCACCACCGACCTCGCCCCCGCGTCCCTGATCGCCAAAGCGCGGCAGGCGCCGAAGCTGGGCGAGCTCGACCTGGTGCGGGAGGTGGCGCCCGGCGCCATCGCCCCGCTGCGGCTGGCCGCGGACTCCTACGACGTGCTGGCCGACCAGCTCCCGGCGCAGGCGCATGCGGGACGCGGCAAGGCCGACCCGGTTGCAGCAGCCGCGACGGTCGGCGCCGCCACCGGCAGCGGCGCCGCGACGGCGGTCGTGGCAATCTGCTCCCAGAGAACCGTGATGTGGGGCCTTTAGAATGTTCGAAACGGGATGGTCATACGCGGCGTAAAGATCGCGGACCCACCGGAGGCCGGCGCGCATCACGTGGTGGCGATCGACGCCGGCGCCAAGCACCACATCATGCGCCACCTGCGGCGGCGCGGCTGCCGCGTCACCGTGGCGGCCCCGGGCCACGAACCTGCCTGACGGCAGTCGCGGATAAGCTTTGCCTCCGCCGCCGAGATCGCGGCCCTGCAGCCGGACGGGCTGTTTCTCTCCAACGGTCCCGGCGACCCGGAGCAGGCGCCCTACCTGGCGGACACCGTGCGCGAGCTGCTCGACGCCCACCGCGAGCTGCCGGTATTCGGCATCTGCCTGGGCCTCCAGATCATGAGCCTGGCCCTGGGAGCCAACATCTACAAGCTCAAGTTCGGCCATCACGGCGCCAACCACCCGGTGCGCGAGGAGCGCAGCGGCGTGATCTCGATCACCAGCCAGAACCACGGCTACGCGGTGGATGCCGAATCGCTGCCCGCGGACCTGCACGTCACCCACGTCAACCTCAACGACGGCACCATCGAGGGACTGGAGCACCGCAGCCGTCCGGTGTTCGCGATCCAGTACCACCCGGAGGCCGCCCCCGGCCCCCACGAACGACGCCCAGTACCTGTTCGACCGCTTCGTCACCGCCATGGAGCAACATGCCTAAACGCACCGATATCGAGCGCATCCTGATGCTCGGCGCCGGGCCGATCGTGATCGGCCAGGCGTGCGAGTTCGACTACTCCGGCACCCAGGCGTGCAAGGCGCTGCGCGACGACGGCTACCAGGTGGTGCTGCTGAACTCCAACCCGGCCACCATCATGACCGACCCCGAGCTCGCCGACCGCACCTACGTCGAGCCGATCACGCTGCCGGTGCTGGAGCAGATCCTGGAGCGCGAGCGGCCCGACGCGGTGCTCACCACCCTGGGCGGCCAGACCGCCCTCAACCTGGCGGTGAGCGCCGCCGAGGCGGGCCTGTTCGAGCGCTACGGCGTGGAGATGCTGGGTGCCGACCTGGCCACCATCCAGCGCGCCGAGAACCGCGAGCAGTTCCGTGACCTGATGCGCTCGATCGGCCTGCAGGTGCCGCCGGCGACGATCGCCCACAGCCTGGAGGAGGCCGAGGAGCAGGTGCGGGCGATGGGGCTCCCGGTGGTGATCCGTCCCAGCTACACCCTGGGCGGCACCGGCGGCGGCATCGCCCATACCCCGGAGCAGTTTCGCGAGATCACCACCCGCGGGCTGGAGCTGTCCCTCAACACCGAGGTGCTGGTGGAGAAGTCGGTCTACGGCTGGAAGGAGTTCGAGCTGGAGCTGATGCGCGACGGGCGCGACAACGTGGTGGTGATCTGCTCCATCGAGAACGTCGACCCGATGGGCGTGCACACCGGCGATTCGATCACCGTGGCGCCGGCCCAGACCCTGACCGACCAGGAGTACCAGCGGATGCGCGACGCCGCCATCAAGGTGATCCGGGCGGTGGGCGTCGAGACCGGCGGCTCCAACATCCAGTTCGCGGTCAATCCCGCCGACGGCCAGCTGGTGGTGATCGAGATGAACCCGCGCCTGTCCCGCTCCTCGGCCCTGGCTTCGAAGGCCACCGGCTTCCCGATCGCCAAGTTCGCGGCCAAGCTCGCCGTGGGGTGGGCGCTGGAAGAGATTCCCAACGACATCACCAAGCAGACCCCGGCGTGTTTCGAGCCCACCATCGACTACTGCGTCGTCAAGATCCCGCGGTTCGCCTTCGAAAAATTCCCCGGCGTGGACGCCACGCTCACCACCCAGATGCAGAGCGTGGGCGAGGTGCTGGCGCTGGGGCGTACCTTCAAGGAAGCGTTACAGAAGGGGTTGCGCGGGCTGGAGACCGATGCCGACGGGTTCTCGTGGCCCCGCGCCGACGCCGTGGGGGCGGAGTCGGTGGTGGCCGGGCTGCGGCGCCCCAACGCCGAGCGGCTGTTCTTCATGCGGCTGGCCCTGGAGCGCGGCATGAGCGTGGACGAGGTCGCCGCGCACACCCACATCGACCCCTGGTTCGTGGACAACATGGCGCAGATCCTGGCTCTGGAGGGAGGGCTCAAGCTGGAGCTGGAGCGGGCGCCGGAGCTGGACGAGAGCGCGCTGCGGCGGGCCAAGCGCGCCGGCTTCTCCGACCGGCAGCTCGCCGAGCTTACCGGCTGCGATGAGCGCAGGTTGCGCGCCCGGCGGCTGGAGCTGGGCGTGCGTCCCACCTACAAGCTGGTGGACACCTGCGCCGCGGAGTTCGAGGCGTTCACCCCATACTTCTACTCCACCTACGAGATGGAGGACGAGGTGACGGTGGAGCCGGGGCGCAAGGTGATGATCGTCGGCGGCGGCCCCAACCGCATCGGCCAGGGCATCGAATTCGACTACTGCTGCTGCCAGGCATCGTTCGCGCTGCGCGAGCTGGGTTATCGGTCGATCATGGTCAACTGCAATCCCGAGACCGTGTCCACCGACTACGACACCTCCGACCGCCTCTACTTCGAGCCGCTCACGGTGGAGGACGTGGCCAACATCTACGACAAGGAGCAGCCGGAAGGGGTGATCCTCCAGTTCGGCGGCCAGACCCCGCTCAACATGGCGCACGGGCTGGAGGCGCTGGGGGTGAAGGTGCTGGGCACTCCCACCGATGCCATCGACCGCGCCGAGGACCGCGGCCGTTTCCGGGAGCTGCTGCGGAGCCTCGACCTGCGCCAGCCGGAGAGCGGCATCGCCCACAGCGTGGCGCAGGTGCTGGCGGAGGCGCGCCGCATCGGCTACCCGGTGCTGCTGCGACCCTCCTACGTGCTCGGCGGGCGCGCCATGGAGATCGTCTACGACCAGGCGATGGTGCGCGACTACATGGAGCTGTACGCGCGCCAGATGGCCAGCCACCACTCGGCGAGCAACGGCGCCGGGCCACGCCCGATCCTGGTGGACAAGTTCCTGGAGGAAGCGGTCGAGATCGACGTGGACCTGATCGGCGACGGCGAGCGGTACATCGTCGGCGGCGTGATGCAGCACATCGAGGCGGCGGGGGTGCACTCGGGGGACAGCGCCTGCTGCCTGCCGCCGCACTCGCTGCCGGCGGCGGTGGTGGCCGAGATCAAGCGCCAGGGCGTGGCCCTGGGCCAAGCCCTGGGCGTGCGCGGGCTGATGAACATCCAGTTCGCGGTGCGCGGCGGCGAGATCTACGTCCTGGAGGTGAATCCGCGCGCCTCACGCACCGTGCCGTTCGTGTCCAAGGCGATCGGCGTGCCGCTGGCGCGCCTGGCCACCCACGTGATGTGCGGCGCCAGCCTCGAGGAGCTCGGGTTGCGCAGCGATCCGGAGCCGGCCCACTTCGCGGTCAAGGAGGTGGTGCTGCCGTTCGGGAAGTTCGCCGGGGCCGAGGTGGCGCTGGGGCCGGAGATGAAGTCCACCGGCGAGGTGATGGGGATCGACGACGGCTTCGGCCGCGCCTTCGCCAAGGCACAGGCGGGCGCCGGCGGCTCGCTGCCAAGCTCCGGCACCGTGTTTGTGAGCGTGCGCGATGCCGACAAGCCGGAGCTGGTGGAGCTGGCGCGCACCCTGGACCTGCTCGGCTTCGACCTGGCCGCGACGCCCGGCACCGCGACCGTGCTCGGCCGTGCCGGGCTGGAGGCACGGCGGCTGGCCAAGCTGGAGGATGGGGGCACCACCGTGATCGACCTGATGGAGGCGGGTGAGATTGCCCTGATCATCAACACCCCCTCCGGCAAGCGCCCGCGCGACCACGAGAACCGCATCCGGCGTTTCGCCCTGTCGCGCGGCGTCCCCTGCATCACCACCATGGCCGGCGCCCACGCCTCCGTCACCGGCATCGCCGCCGAACGCGAAGGGGAGCTGCTTATTTGGGCGCTCCAGGACCTGTAGCCGAGCGCACCGCGGCCGCACCGGTCCAGGAGCGCTGCCGGGTGCTCGGCAACCGCGTGGTGGCGCCGGAGCACAACCTGCTGACCGTGGCCACACGCGACATCGGGCGGCGCGCACAGGCGGGCCAGTTCGCCCAGGTCCGGATCCCCGGCGACGTGGTGTTTCTGCCGCGGCCGTTCAGCTTCCTGGCCGCCGGGGATGACCGCTGCGCCTTCCTGTCGCGGGCGATCGGGCCCGGCACGCGCGCGCTCGCGGGCCTGGTGGAAGGCACGGAGCTGGAGCTGCTCGGGCCGCTGGGGCGAGGCTTCGATCTGGCCGCGGCCGCTGCCGGTGAGGTGATCCTGGTAGGCGGCGGCGTAGGGGTGCCGCCGCTGGTGCACGCCGCGGCGGAGCTGGCCCCGCTGACCGGCACGGCGTTGATTGGCGCCGCCCGCGGCGAGTTCCTGCTCTGTGAGGAGGAGTTCGCGGCCCTCGGCTGGCGCGTGCGGGTGGCCACCGACGACGGCTCGCGCGGCCACCACGGCTTCGTGACCGAGTTGCTGGAGCGAGCGCTCGCGGCCGCACCCGGGCGGGCGGCGGCGCCCACGACCGTGCTGGCATGCGGCCCCCATCCCATGCTGCACCGCTGCGCCGAGCTGGCCGCCGCGAGCGGCGCCGCCTGCCAGGTGGCCCTGGAAGAACCGATGGCCTGCGGCTTCGGCGTCTGCCTGGGCTGCGCCATCCGCGTCCACTCCCGCAACCCCGACGATCCCCCCGGCCCCGCGTACGCCCTGGTCTGCCGCGACGGCCCCGTGTTCCCCGCCGAACAGGTCCTGTGGTAGCTCGCGAGTCGTCACTTGCGGTCGGCCTGGGTCCGTTGCTGTTGCCCAATCCAGTGCTGGTGGCATCGGGGACGTTCGGGTACGCCAGCGAATTGGCGGAACTGGTGGATCTGGCACGGCTGGGCGGGATCGTGACCAAGACGGTGACCGTGAGACCGCGGCCGGGCAACCCGCCGCCTCGCATCGTGGAGACGCCGTCGGGGATGCTCAACGCCATTGGCCTGCAGAACGTGGGTGTCGAGCGGTTCGTGACCGAAAAGCTGCCCTACTTGGCGGAGCTTGATCCGGTGGTGCTGGTGTCGATCATGGGCTACACGACCGGCGAATTCGTGGCCCTGGCCGAGCGGCTGGACGGCCTGCCCGGGGTGGGTGGGCTGGAGCTGAACCTGTCCTGTCCCAACGTCGCCTACAGCGCCGGCGGCGGGGCGAGAATGTTCGCCCACGATCCGGATCTCACCGCCGAAGTGGTGCGTGAGGTGCGTGCGGTTACCGGCCTGCCGGTGGTAGCAAAGCTGGGACCGGACGTGGCGGACATCGGCGCCATCGGCCAGGCCGCAGAGGCCGCCGGAGCGGATGCGCTGGCGGTGATGAACACCATTCCCGGCATGGTGATCGACCTGGAGCGGCGGCGGCCGGTGCTGGCCAACGTGACCGGAGGCCTGTCGGGACCCGCAATCCGGCCGCTGGCGGTGCGGCTCACCTATCAGTTGGTGAGTGCCGTGAACATCCCGGTGGTGGGCATAGGCGGGATCATGGATTACCGCGATGCGCTGCAGTTCCTGCTGGCCGGGGCGTGCGCGGTGCAGGTCGGCACCGCCACCTTCACCAACCCGCGCGCCGCGCTCGACGTGCTGGAGGGCCTGGAGCGCTACCTCGACGAAGCCGGCGTGGAGCGGCTCGGCGATCTGATCGGGGCGGCGCAACCCTCGGCCGCAAAGGAGCAACCTGATGAATAGAGGCATCGACGCACCACCCGGCGCGGCGACCGCACCCGGGCCAGAACCGGCCCACCTTTCGCCGCCGCCATCTCCCGAGTGGCTGATCGTCGGCCTCGACGTACCGGACCTGGAACGGGCGCGGCCGTTGGTGCGGGCGCTCGCCGGCCGCGTCGGGGCGCTCAAGATCGGGCCGGTGCTGTATACCCGCGTCGGGCCGGCAGCCATCGAACTGGTGCACGAGCACGGCGGCCGGGTGTTCCTTGATCTGAAGTGGCACGACATTCCCAACACCGTGGCCGCTGCCTGCAGCGAAGCGGCGGCGCAGGGCGTGTGGATGGTGAACGTGCACGCGGCCGGCGGCGAACGCATGCTGGCCGCCGCACGCGAGGCCCTGGATCAGGCCCGGCAGCCCGGCACCGCGCGCCCCCTGCTCATCGCCGTTACGGTGCTCACCAGCCTCGACGAAACCGATCTCCCCGCCACCGGCGTCACCGACTCGGTCGCGGGGCAAGTGGATCGTCTGGCCGCCCTGGCGGAGCGCGGCGGAGCCGACGGCCTGGTCACCTCCGGCCACGAGGTAGCCGCGCTCCACGCCCGCTGGCCGCAGTTCAACCTGGTAGTGCCAGGCATACGCCCCCGCTGGCTGACTGCCGGCAGATCGGCTCCCCCGGCCGACGACCAACGTCGCATCGCCACCCCTGCCGCCACGCTGGCGGCCGGCGCCAGCCACGTCGTCATCGCCCGACCCATCATCACCCATTCCGACCCCGCGCACGCCGTCCGCCTCACCGAGCGGGAAGTCGCCACCGCAGTCTGAACCTCTCGCAGCATGCGGAGAGCCGGTGCGATTTGCGCGCGGCGTGTCGCCACCGACGCTGACCTCGTTCGAGCGGAGGCCAGGGGGAAGTGCTATACTGAGCCGCCAACGTCTCGACACGTCGGCGTACCTGGGACAGACGGATGATCGTTAGCCACATCGCCCTCGAGAACTGGAGGAACTTCACACACGTCGACGTGGCGCTGCAGCAGCGCGTATTCATCGCCGGACCGAACGCGGCGGGAAAATCCAACCTGCTCGATGCATTTCGCTTTCTGCGCGACATCACGAACCCCGGGGGCGGTCTGGAGAAAGCCGTGGCCGACCGCGGAGGCGTTTCGAAGATCCGCTGCCTTGCGGCGCGCCGGTATCCGGCGATCGTGCTTGACGTGCAACTAGGCGAGCCAGCTAGCGCGCCGGAATGGCGGTACCGTTTGAGTGTCGTTCAAGACAATCAACGGCAGCCAAGGATCAAGGAGGAGCTTGTCGAGCGGGAGGGTGACGAGGTGCTCCGGCGGCCAGATCCCGACGACGAGAACGATGCAGAGCGCCTGCGGCAGACGCATCTGGAAGGCATCAGTACGAACAAGGCTTTCCGCGACATCTACCGGTTTTTCAATTCTATACGGTATCTGCACGTATTGCCGCCACTGGTGCGCCAGCCGGAGCGTTTCACCGGCCGAGACTTGACCGGAGAGACGTTCGGAAGTGATTTCCTGGAACAGATCGCACGCAGCCCCCCGAAGATTCGGCAATCGCGGTTACGGCGAATTGAGCAGGCGCTCCGCATCGCCGTGCCACAATTGCGGGAACTGAAGCTGGAAAAGGACGAGATCGGAATCCCACACCTGGAAGGACGCTATGTGCATTGGCGGCCAAATGCGGGCTGGCAGCGAGAGGATCAGTTCTCGGACGGCACACTGCGGCTCATGGCGCTCTTGTGGTCGGTGATGGAAGGATCCGGTCCTCTGATGATCGAGGAGCCGGAACTGAACCTGCATCCAGCAGTGATCAAGTTCATCCCGCAGATGCTTCACCAGGCCACGCGAAGGTCGAAGCGCCAAGTGATCGTTTCCACGCACTCGCCTGATTTCCTCGTTGATGAAGGGATCGCGTCCGACGAGACGCTGCTGCTGCGCCCTGACAGCAACGGCACACGAGTGGAAGTGGCCGCCGCAGATCCGGAGATCAGACTTTTGCTGGAAGCAGGCGTATCGATGGGCGAAGCCGTGCTCCCGCGCACGGCACCCAAGGGCGAAGAACAACTTGCGCTGATGTTTGGGGACTGAGTCGTGCGGGTGGTCTCCGTGGCGACTGAGGGTGCTGTCGATACGGCTCTCGCCCGCCGAATCTGCAAAGAGGTCGGGCTTGAGGTTGTAACGGTATATGGAGAGCGCGGTAAGCACCGGTTGGACCAGTCGTTGGGCGGCTACAACGCGGCCGCTAGACACGGGTCGTGGTTCGTGCTGCGGGATCTGGACACGGACGCGGACTGCGCTCCGCAACTTCGCGAACGACTACTGGCAACGCCTTCGCGGGGGATGACATTCCGTGTCGCCGTGCACGAAATTGAATCTTGGTTGATCGCCGATCACCGCTCGTTTGCTCGCTACTTTTCGGTCTCCGCGGCGCTCGTCACCAGTGATCCGGAGTCAATTCGTCATCCAAAAGACCACTTGGTGAGCGTCGTACGCCGCTCGAGGTCCAGGAGAATGCGCGAAGATGTCGTTCCACGCGATCGCACCAAAGCTCGCATCGGACCCGGTTACGCGAGCAGGTTGATCGAGTACATTCGGAGCGCGCGGTCGCCAACGGCAGCAAGCACTCGGAGCGATAGCTTGCGGCGGTGTCTCGACAGGCTGTCGTGGATCTCCCCGCTTCGATGATGTTGGCTCAGTCCTCAACCAGCCGCTTGCCCATGCTCAGGGAGTCGTCCACGACAAAACCGAGCGAGCGGTAGAACGCGACGACGTCGGCGTTGGAGCTCCTGATCTGCAGGTTGATCTTGGGGCAGCCGATCCCCCGCAGGCGTGCCTCGGCTTCGTCCATCAGGTGGCGTCCGAAGCCTCGTTCCCGGCACTCCCTGGCGACTGCAAGATAGTTGATCCAGCCGCGGTGGCCCTCGTATCCGGCCATCACCGTTGCCACCAGCCGGCCATCAAGGGTCCCAACCAGGAACAGGTCGCGTTGCACGCACAACTTGCGGTGGATGTCCTTCACCGGGTCGTTCCACGGCCTGACCAGCTCGCACTCGCGCCACAGCGCTACCACCGCGTCCTGGTCGGACTCCCGGTACGCCCGAATCTGCAGTGTCGTACTAACAGGGTTCGTCATATCAGATGAGGTCGCCGATGCGACGCGTTACCGAGTTGAAGAGAGTCGCCTCGAACCCGGGATCATGTGTTCTGGCGATCGTCGGCCGACAGCGTAGTGTACTGGCCAATGCCGTGCTCGGAGAGCCAGTTCCGAAGGTCGAGGACGTGCATGCCAAACGATTCGGCCAGCTTGCCGATGCTGATGAAACCTCCCTGGAACGCCGCCAGCGCTTGACGCTGCCGGATGGGCAGATCGTCCACCGGCACCTGGTAACAAGCGAAGATGGCGTCGCGCACGAGTTGCCCCTTGCTGGTCTTGCGCGCTGCCGCGAGGCGGGCAAGCTGTTCGTTGGTTGCAGGATCTATCTTCACGTGCAGGGTCGCGTCATGCGCCATCTGAGTCCTCGTGCTGCCAGCATCCTGTATCAGGCTACCGAAGGTATACCCCATGAAGGCGCATCTTATTCGACGCGTGGAGACGGCCGCGGCGATAATCCCGGGTAGGCTACGGGCCGGACTCGTCCCCCTCCGCCACGCCCCGCACCACAAACCCGACCGCGCGGGCGGCCGTCCCCAACTGCCCGTCGTGGGTGAGAAACTCGTCGATCCGGCGGTTGCGTCGCTCGTGGACGGCGAGCGCGCTTGCCAGGTGGATCGCATCCAACGTGCCGACGACCGTCGGGTAGGACTGGCTTGCCCGGGTGAGAAGTGAGGCGGAAACGCGGACCCGGTAGACGGATTCCCAGAATTTCACGAACCGCTCATGCAGAAACACACGTTCGTGATCATCGAGGTCGCCGCCAAGGCGGAGCCGGTCGACAGTCCGGTGAAACTCGACCCGGCAGATCTCGGTGGTGTAGGCGGCCTGCCAGCGTCCCCACTCTTCGATCGACGGATCCTGGTTCAGCAGCCAGCTCAGCACCACCGACGTGTCGAGGTAGACCGTCATCGGCGCCTGCGGTCGGCCAGCAGCGCGGCTACCCCCGGAATCGGTCGGCCGGACGGCAAACGGTCGAGCCGGGCAAGCGCCTCGGGCGGTTCGGTCGGCTCTTCGATCACCAACTCTTCGTCCACGGCCGGTACCAACCTGGCAATACTCTGACGGTACGAGGTGATGTCGATCGTCGCTCCCGCTCGCACGATCCCGAGGTACGTTCCGAGCCGAGCCTTCAACTCTGCGGTACTGACCTAAATCATGACCACAATCTTGGTCAAGTTATGGACAATAATCAAGGAGACAAGCATCGGGTTGTCGGTCTGTGTGTGGAGTCCATACCCCTGATGCTGCCGGCTATGGCGCCCTCGACAGAGTAGCGCTGGATGCAGGCGTAGACCGCAGGATGGGCGTGACCGTGACCACGATCATCGCCGTCTTCAGGCCGCGTCGGGGGCAGCTTGACCGTTCCAGCGCCACACGGCGACGAACAGTCTGGCATGCTCCTTGCCGCCGTGGTCGTTTTCCCGTAGCGTAACGACTCGTCCCGTTCACGGTGATGCTCGTAGCGACAACATGCGGCACAAGAGACGAAAGCGACGTGCTATCGGTTCCCGGCCATCCGCTGAGATTACCGCGCGCGTTGCCCGCGAAGCGAGATATGTCGGCAGTGCCGAACACAAGGCATACCCAAGCACTGCCGGCCCACCGGCGTTGCGTTCGGACGCGACTCCTTGCGACCCTGAACTGTCGTTCGACGACGACCTCTACGAAGCGCGCCACATTTAACGGGCCGGCGGGAACGTATAAAGGTATAAGGGCTACAAGCTCCAGGAGTCCGAGTATCCGCGTGACCCGATGGGTTGCTTGAACTGGAAAGGCGCTGAATGATCGAGTTTCGCGTCGAGTGGCAGGACGCGCCCGGCGTACGCGACCCGGTACTCGCGCGCACGTGGTGCCGTCTGACCGTGGACGTGGACGGGCAGTTGGTTTCCCGAGCCATCGACCACCGCTCCGAAAGCCTGCGGGACGGGATATACGGTTCCGTCCTGCCGCTGTGCTCGTGGATGGTCGAGAACTGGTGGTGCCTCCAGCACGAGGCCTATCGGTTCCATCGCCCGTGGCGATCACACGATCTTGCCGTCTATGTCAACCACCGGGAGTGGGTGCAGCGCCACAGTCTACGGGCGGTCGGCGAGGGTGGCGTACTGCCGGACCTGATGCTGTTCCGCGATGGAGATGCCCTGGTCGTTCGCTGGTTTGCGGATCAGGCAGACGCCGCTCATCCGTATCTTCGCTTCATAGGCCACGGACAAGCGAGCATGCCGGTCGACGAGGCGACGCACGGGCTGACAGATTTTGTGGTTCGTGTTCTGGACCGCATCGAGGAGATGAACGCGCCCGAAGTCGAAGCCCTGCGACGAGACTGGTCCGCGATTACGACGGCGCCACCGGAGGAGCGCGACCTCTGCGTCTGGTCCGCGCGAGTGGGCCTGGACCCGTACGACCCGTACGAATTGACGGACCAACGCAAGAGTCTGTTGAAGGCATCGATATCGTCCCTGGAGGCCGAGCTTCGCGGTGACCTCCTGGACGCGACGACGGCAGATGCGCTCGCCACGGACGCGCGGTGGATCGATGCCGCCCACGACGTAGCACTGGGATCTGGTCTTTCTGCAGCAGACGAGCCGGTCCTGGCCCGCAGAGGGCACCGCTCCACCGCTCACGAAACCGGCTACGAGTGCGCTCGAACGCTCCGTAGGCACCTTGGAGCGCACGAAGCTCCAGTGGCAGACATGCGTGCAGTCATGCGCGCTCTCGGCTGGGCGCAGGAGCCGTTGCTTACCACGGATTCCAAGCCGACGAGTCCGCTCGATGCACTGCTCGATCACAGCGCAAGGGGCGTGCCGGTAGTCGTCGCGTACCAGGACGGCGGCGTCGAATCGGAGCGCTTCCGGCTAGCCAGGTCACTCTTCCTTCGCCACTTCACTGCGGCGTCAGGGCGCCGACTCGTAACGGCCTCCCACACCTGGGACCAGCGAGCATCTCGTGCCTTCGCCGCCGAGTTTCTCGCTCCGGCGGGTGCCTTGGCCAAGCACATCCGGGGCCCCGTTTCGTTCAGCGACGTCGACGAATTGGGGGACGAATATCGGGTCAGCCCGCTGGTTATCGAGCACCAGATCGATAACCAGCGATTGGGGGTTCTGACGGATTCATAAGGGCGGAGTCACGGAGGGCGGACGCGGCGATCGGTCCCCTGGTATGCTGCCGACCAGGATGGAATCAGGCGAGACTGATGCCCGCGCCGGTGCGGAGCCGCTGGTGGTGGAGACGTTCGCGATCGGGAGCCTGGGGTGCAACTGCTCGCTGGTGTACGAGCGCGACAGCCGGCAGGCGATCGTGATCGATCCGGGGGACGAGCCCGAGGCGCTGCTGCAGGCGGTGGGGGAGCGTGGCCTCAAGGTGACGCAGCTCCTGCACACCCATGCCCACTTCGATCACATCGGCGGCTCCGACGCGGTCAAGCGCCGGCTCGGGACGCCGATCCTGCTGCACCGGGACGACGAGGAGCTGTACCGGCGGCTGCAGGAGCAGGGCTTGCTGTTCGGAATTCCCGTGCCGCCGCCGGGCGAGGTGGACCAGTTCATCGAGGAGGGGTTCGAGGTGGCGCTCGGCGCACGCAAGCTGCTCACCACCATCCACACCCCCGGCCATTCGCCCGGGTCATGCTGCTTCTACATCGAGGAAGCATGTTCATTCCGTGATACGGCAGGCGGTGAAGGTCGACGCACGGGCCTGTCGGGGGCGCCACCACACCCGGACAAGATTACCGGAGAGCCGCTCCTGTTCGCGGGGGACACCCTGTTCCGCCAGTCGGTGGGACGCACCGACCTTCCCGGCGGCGATCCCTACGCCCTGATCAAGTCGATCAAGCAGCGCCTGTTCGAGCTGCCGCCCGAATCCTACGTCGTGCCCGGACACGGCGAGAGCACCACCCTGCACGCCGAGCAACGGGAGAATCCGTTCCTGTAATCAGCCGCGGGGGCGCAGGTCGCGGTCCAGTTGCTCCTTGGCGTGCAGCCGGTCTAGGGCGTACTGGACCTGCTCCAACTCGTCCGGGGCCAGTTCGGCATCGGCCGCCGCGAACCGGCTGAGCTCGTGATCGATGTGGGGTGCCGGTGGCGGCACCAGTTCCGCCGTGGCGATGCGCCCCAGGGTGAACTGAGCCTGCTCGGCGATCAGCCGCTCCACGATCCGGTCGCAGGTGGCGAGCCACTTGCGGAGCTGTGTGATCGGCTCATCTCCAGTGTCTTCGGAGCCGAGGCGGTCCGCACGCCATTTGCGCAGCAGATCGCGGCCGCGTTCGCGGTGGGCGAGAATGGCGTCGAGACGCGCGTGGTGATCGGAGTAGGAGGCACCCGCGGACAGCGGCGCCATGACCGCTTCCAGGCCGTTGCGCCAGCGGATCAACTCCAGCTTGGCCAGTTCGCCGGTATAGCGCCGTGCGGCGCGCGCGACGGCGGCGTCCGCCTTCTGCAACATCGGTGACAGGATCGGGGACGAGGAGGACTCGCCTTCCGCCTGCAGGCGGCGCCGCAGATCCTGCACCTGGCGCCGCGTCCGCTCGATCTCGGCCAGCCGCCCGGTGAGCTGCAGCTCGCTGCTCTGCAGCGAGGGCACCCGGCGCCGGTCCAGCAGGATGGCCGCCACCTCGGCGAACAGGCCCAGGCCCCAGGCCAGCCCGGTCACGCAGCCGGCGAGGCAGCCGTACAGCAGGAACGCGTTGTCCATGCTGCGGGAGAATACGCTGCCGCCGAGCACTCCCCCGAGCACCGTGGTGAACAGCAGCCACGCCGAGCGATGGGCGCGGCCGGACTGGTAGGGCCGGTAGGTTCCGCAATTGGTACAAAACCGTTCCGCGGGGGCTACCCAGAAGCTGCAGCTACGACACTGGCGGTACCGCATCCATCTCCACCTTAGGTCCCTCTCAATATGTAGGGGCGGCCAGTATAGGAATTCTTCTCGCGCGCGCCAACCGCGTGCAGGCGGCGGAGGCGACGGCGGGCGAGGCGGACGCCGCAGTGCCGTCCAGGCCCGGCACGACGGCGCACTCAGACTGCGACGGTGTGCGGACTCTGCGCCAGGCCGAGCCGGTGCTGCGTGGCCCACTCCTGCAACGGCCAGTCGATCCCGTGTTCCGATTCACGGCCGTGGCTGTCCCCGGTGGCGCCGAGCAACTGGCGGCCGGCGTCGTCCAGCAGCGCCAGCAGGTGGCTGTCGGGCTGCACGCGGCCATTGTAGTAGCGCAGGTAGTAGTCGGGCTTGATCCAGCGGTAATGGTAGCCGTACATCACGAGCTTCGCGATGTCGCGGCCGAAGTTGTAGCCCGCGGCGTGAAACAGGCGGTTCTCGAACAGAAACGCATCCCCCGGTCTCAGGCGTGGTTCCTCGTAGGTCGGGGGGTCGATGCGACCCTTGGGGATCGGCAGCGGATGGTGCCAGGAGTTGCTGCTGGGAATCATCAAGGTCATGCCGCTGTCCGGGGTGCTGAAGTCGGTCAGGCAGTAGCCGATCTTGAGACCTACGCGCGGCACGTGGGCGGGTCCGATATCGAGGTGCACGCCCACGTCGCGATGCCAGTTGCGCTCCGCATCAGGCTCCCGCTGGGGATGCTTGTAGATCAGCGCGGTGTTGGTGATGTGGATGTTGGTGCCCAGCAGCTGCACGATCAGCGGCACGGTGGTGGAGTGGGTCGCCAGCTCCGCGAGAGCCTGTTCCTGCACCAGGCCGTCGCGCCGGTGTGCGTAGTAGCGCTCGAACTCGAAGCCTTCCATCAACCGGTCCCCGGCCTCCAGGAGCCGCGCGATGGTGGTGCCGTCCAGAGCGTCGCGGACGATCAGGTATCCCTGCTCGGCAAAGGTGCGCCGCTGCTCATCGGTGAGGGGCGTGTACTCCATGGCGACAAAGAGTACCACGCTTCGCCGGTCGTACCAGCCACGGGCGGCGGAGCAGGGCGATCCCATGCTCACGGATTGGTGATCGGGTACCGCATCGGGAGCGTGAACGGCATGAGCCCGGCGCCGTCCTTGATCACCCCGTACTGCCGCCCAGAATGTTGCCTCTGGCAGACGCTGCCGGTAGCGCCTGCCGCTACGAGCGGGAGCCTTCGACGCGGGCCAGGAAGTCGGCGGCGGTGGCGCAGTCCACGATCCACTCGCCGGCTTCGGCGAGGCGGTCGGGGTCCGTGACGGCGGCGAGCACCGCCGCCAGCCGTTCCGCCGCCGCCGGGCCGAACCGCCGCTCAGCCTGGTGGCGCAGCAACGCCTTCTCCCGCTCGAGGCCCTGCTTGATACCCTGCTCGATGCCCTGTTCGATGCCCCGCTCCAGGATTTCCTCTCCCCAGCGGTCGATCTTTTCCAACAACACGGCGCGTACCTCCTCGTACTCGCGGATCGATGGCAACGCGACCCCCCACTTCTCTGCCAGCGCCCCCAGCCACAGGTCGAAGGTCGTCGTCAGCCCCGGCTCGCGTTCGCCGGCCAGCCACTCGCCCAACTCCCTCACCCGCTCAGGCAGCGTCCCGGCCTGTACGCTCTGCTCCACTGCCGCCACCCACCGCAGGAGGTTCGCGCGCGGCAGTTGGTCCAACCTCGCAGCCACCAGGTCGACCACCTCGTAGCTCACCGCCAGCGGCGCCGGTCGGTCCTGCGGCCCGCCTGTGAGCAGCCCCGCCAGCGTCAGCGGCGCGTCCCAGCGACGCTCACCATTATAGACCACCACGTGTAGCACGGGCTCGGCCGTGTCACCCTTGCGCCACCTCTTGCGATCGCGGTAGCGCCGCTGGTACAGCAGGTTGCTGTAGTTCAGGAACCGCAACGGCATCCCGTAGTGGACGCTGGACTGGTGCTCGATCACCAGGTGCAGCGGGTGGGCGCCGCCGCTCTCCTCGCGGCGGTCGATCGACCAGGTCAGATCGCCGAGGCGGCGGCGCAGTGCGTCGGAGATGCCCTCGGTGGCGCCTTCGCGCAGGGAGTCGAAGTCGAGCGCCGCGGCCCACTGCGGCGCTCGTTGCGGGGCGATGAAGCCGAGCAGCAGGTCCTTGACGATGCGCTTGTGATTGAGCAGCCGTTTGTAGGAGGCGTCGTCCATGATTCTCCACCGGGTGGCGGCTCCGAGGCGATGCCTGCGCAACGAGCGCACTCGGTCGTCAGCAGGCGCGCGCGCCGGGCGCCACCCATTCTCGATACCCTTGACAACGGCCGCGTTTCGCTGCTGCTTCATCGCTCAGTCGGCGTCTTCGGGCTCCACCAGGAGCCGCCGCGGGGCGACGGACGGTGGGGTCCGGGCGAGCTGATTTGCAGCCATGGTCGATTCTCCCTCTCCGTTCGGCGAGCGCCGATCACGTGGCGCCGTCTGGCGGCAATCCGTACTCCCGATGCCGGAAGCGGTGGTGTGCAGTGCAGCGGAGCCTCAAGTTCCCCGGCTCAGCGCTGCCGCCAAGCGCGAAGGGAACGATGTGGTCGAGATCCAGCAGGAAGCGGGACCCGTAGCGCCGCCCGCTGTGCGGATCGACGTAACTGCAGCAGCCGCCGTCGCGGCGCCACACCGCGCGCCGCACGGGTGCCGGAGTGTACCGGGATCGGCGCGCCCGATGGGGCGGCTGCGCGCTGGCGGGTCTCTATCAGTGCCGGCACCCGGCGAGCTTCACGCCGTGTTCGAAGTCGATCAGCCCGAATTCGTTGGCCAGGGTGATGTGGTCGCGTGGTGCCACTCCAGCAACCCTGCGAAGTCCACCTGCGTCCCCCGCTTGGCCAGGGCGGCGGCCACGCCGGCGGGGTCGGAACGTACCCGGTTGAGATCGATCATGGACCCTGCGACCGTAGCATGAGGGGACGGCGCGCGTCGCCCGCCCTGTGGCCGGTAGCCGGTCGGTAGCCGGTCGGAGCCGGTCGGCGGCGGTGCTATGCCTCTGACGAATATCTGTGTATAATCTGTGTATAACCAGGACATTGGAGGCGCCGGCTGCAGCAGGTACCGTCTCTCACTCCTCAATAACATACGACATGACATTCGAAGAGCTTGATCTTGATTCCAGGCTCCTCCAGGCGACTCGCGATGCGGGATTCACCGCATGCACGCCCGTGCAGGAGCAGACCTTTGTATACAGTCTGATAGGTGCCGACGTAGCGGTTCAGTCGCAGACCGGCACCGGCAAGACCGCCGCGTTCCTCATCACCATATACCAGCTTTTTCTGGAGCAGCGCAGCCTCGATGACCGTATCGCCCTGATCGTGGCCCCCACCCGCGAACTTGCCGATCAGATCGAGATGGATGCCCGCCAGTTGGGCAAGCACCTCGATTTTTCCATCGCCAGCTTCTACGGCGGCGTGGGGTACGACAAGCAGGAGCGGGCCCTGGCCGCCGGCGTGCGCGTGGCGATCGGCACGCCCGGACGCCTGCTGGACTTCGCCAAGCAGCGCAAGCTGGACCTGCGCCAGGTCGGCATCCTGGTCATCGACGAAGCCGACCGCCTGTTCGACATGGGGTTCATCCCCGACCTGCGGCGCCTCATCCGCCAGATGCCGGGCCGCGACGAGCGCATCACCATGCTCTACAGCGCCACCCTGAGCACCCGCGTCAAGTCACTGGCGTGGGAGCACATGAAGAACCCGGCGGAGATTACGATTACGCCGGAACGGGTCACGGTGGATGAGATCACGCAGGAGCTGTACCACGTTCCCCGCGAGCGCAAGCTGAGCCTGCTGCTCGGGATCCTGTCGCGCGAGCAACGGCGCAACGCGCTGATTTTCACCAACACCAAGCAGGTGGCCTTCGAAGTGGCCACCCGGCTGCAGCGCAACGGCCTCACCTGCGAGTACATCATCGGCGATCTCCCGCAACGCAAGCGCCAGCGCCTGATCGACGATCTGAAGGCGGGCGAGCTGCAGTATCTGGTGGCCACCGACGTCGCGGCCCGTGGTCTGCACATCGAGGAGCTGGACCTGGTGGTGAACTACGACCTGCCGGAGTACAGCGAGAACTACGTGCACCGCATCGGGCGCACCGCACGGGCGGGCCGCACCGGCAAGGCGATCGCGCTGGCGTGCGAAGAGTACGTGTTCGCCCTGGAAGGGATCGAAGAATTCATTCGCATGACCATCCCCGCCGTCACGGCGAATGGCGACCTGTACCTGGAAGATGCCAGTACCGGCATGCGCGTCGGCCACTACATGGCGCAGCGCCGGCGCGAGGAACGGCATGGCCGCGGCGGTTCGCGCGCCGGTACGCGGGAAGCGGGTCGCGGCGCCGGCAGCGGTGCGCGGCGGGCTCCGGCCATGGCTGCAGCGGCCGCGGGCAACGGCCAGGGCGGTGCGGCGGCGGTCGCGGCCCGTGAGCGCCCGGCCGAGCCACGCGCGGCTGCCAGCGCCGGACGCGGTGCGGTGCGCGGCTCCGAAGCAGCGTCCGGCTCGCGGCGCACATCCGGCGGTGACGGCGGCGCGCGGAGTTCCAGGCCGGCCGGCGGACGGGACGGCACTTCCCGACCTGCCGCAACCGAGGGTGGCGGCGTGCGGCGTGCGCGGCGCCGGCGCGGGGGACGCGGCGGGGCTGGCCGGAACGGCGCCCGGCCGGAGTCCGCGTCCGCGGCGCCGGGCGTGCCGCGTCCGCGGCCAGCTGCCAGCGGCGACGCGCCGGAACGGCGCTCAGCGCGAGACTCCGGTAACGGTATCAGCCGTTCGCGCAGCACCGAGGAGCGGCTCGCCTACTACCGCGAAAAGTACGGCGAGGACTTCAAGCTCGCGCAGCAGCCCGCGCCGGTGAGCGCGGAACCCGCGGCCGGCGAGCCGCAGAACGACGGCGCCAAGCCGGCGCCGCGAAAGCACGGCCTGCTGGCACGGCTGTTCCGGCGCCGCAGCGGCCAGCCCCGCGCCTGACCCCACAAGTCGCATGGGCGCCCGCATCATCAAGGGCGGTCCGGTCGCCGCGCGTATCCGCGCGCAGGTGGCGGCGGAGGTAGCCGCCGGCGCCGGCCAGGGACCTGCGCCACGCTTGCAGGTGTTGCTGGCAGGCGACGATCCCGGGTCACTGTGGTATGCCCGGGCCAAGGCCAAGCTGGGCGCCAGGGTGGGCGTCCGCGTGAAGGTGGAGCGCTTCCCGGCGGCCGTTTCCACCGCCGCCCTGTGTGGTGCCATCCGGGACTGGAATCACGATAGGTCAGTGCATGGCATTCTGGTCGAGTTGCCGTTGCCGGCCGGCGTGGACAAGCGGCTGGTGCTGGAAGCGATCGAGCCGCGCAAGGACGTCGACGGGGTGACCCCGGTGAACCGCGGACTGCTGTTCAGCGGCGCCGAGCGCGAGGCCCTGGTGCCGGCTACTCCGCTGGCCTGCCTGGAGCTGCTGGCCGAGGTGCCGGCGCAGGCGGAGGGCAAGCGTGCCGCGGTAGTCGGGCGCGGCGATACGGTAGGTCGTCCGCTGGCGGCCTTGCTGGTAACCCGTCACGCCACCGTCACCATCTGCCACACGCGCACGCCCGACCTGGCGGCCGTGGTGCGGCAGGCCGACCTGGTGTTCGCCGCCGCCGGCCGTCCCGGCGTGGTGCGCGGTGAGATGATCCGGCCCGGAGCCACCGTGATCGACGCCGGCATCACGGAGGTGGAGGGCGGCATCGTCGGCGACGTGGAGTGGGACAGCGTGACCGCGGTGGCCGGGGCCGCGAGCCCGGTGCCCGGCGGCGTGGGCACGGTCACCACGGCACTGATCATGCGCAACGTGCTGCGCGCCCGCACCCTGCAGCAGGCACAGGAGGCCAGGTCATGAGCGACCCCACGCACGCGGAATTGTTCGAGCTGCCGGTCGGCGCCTTTCTGGAGCGCACGGCCTCGGCCGCGCCCACGCCTGGCGGCGGCTCGGTAGCCGCGCTGACCGGCGCCCTGGCGAGCGCGCTGGTGGCGATGGTAGCGCGCCTCACGGATGGCAAGAAGGGCTACGAACAGGGGTGGGAGGTGGCGGCGGCGGCCACCGCGGGTGCGGATCGGCTGAGCGCGGAGCTGCAGGCCGCAGCGCTGGAGGATGTCCGCAGCTTCGAGGCCTACATGGCCGCGCTGCGCCTGCCGAAGGGCTCGCCGGAGGAGCGGCAGACGCGCCGCGCCGCCCTGGAAACGGCCACCCGCCGGGCCACCGCGGCGCCTCTGGCTATCGCCGCGGCATGCGCAGACGTGCTTGCCCTCGCCGAGCGGCTGGCGCCGGTAGCCAACCGCCACGCGGTTTCCGACATCGGTGCCGCGGCGCACCTGGCCGGCGCGGCCGCGGGAGCGGCACTGCTCACCGCTGAGATCAACCTCGGCTCGGCTCCGGATGGTGAGTTTTTTGATGCGGCGCGGGTACAGGCTGCCGATTTGCGTTCCAAAACCGAGAACACAGCCCCTGCGGTCATCAAGGCCGTAGAAACACGAATCTGAATCGCCAGTTATTCGACCGCGAATCTCTCATGCTGCCAAATTACGGGCAGAAGTTGTCGATTTTTGCTTGGGTTCAGATTTTGTCGTCAGAGTACTTGCCTCGCTGAGCAATAACCGGCATATTCCTCACTCTCAAACGATCCGAGGAGGGTATTAGATGGCAACAGTGGACCAAAATGGCTACGATGGCGGCCAGGCCCTGGTCAAGGCGCTGGAAAACGAGGGTATAGAGTACGTGTTTGGCCTCTCCGGCGGCGCCGCACTGCCGATTTTCGACGCTCTGGTATCGACCGATAACAAGATGAAGTTCGTCCTGGTACGGCACGAGCAGGGCGGCAGCCACATGGCCGACGGCTATGCGCGGGCCACCGGCAAGCCGGCGGTGGTGCTGGTCACCAGCGGGCCCGGGGCCACCAACACCCTGACCGGGATCATGACCGCGCACATGGACTCGGTGCCGATGCTCGTGGTCACCGGCCAGCAGGTCACCGGCATGCTCGGCAAGGACGCCTTCCAGGAAGCCGACATCTTCGGCATCACCATGCCGATCGTGAAGCACAGCTACCTGGTCAAGGACACCAACGCCATCCCGCGCATCGTGCGCGAGGCGTACCACATCGCCACCACCGGACGTCCCGGGCCGGTGCTGATCGACGTGCCCAAGGACGTGAGCCAGGCACCGATGGGCAACGGTGCGTATGAGCGGATGGACATACCCGGCTACGACGTTCCCGAGGAGGGTGACCGCGAGGTGATCGTGCAGGCGGCTGCGGCCCTGAACGCCGCGCGCCGGCCGGTGATCCTGGTGGGCCACGGTGCCCTCATCGCCAAGGCCTCCGACTCGGTGCGCCGCCTGGCGGAGCGCCTGCAGGCACCGGTCACCACCACCCTGCTGGGCAAGGGGGCGTTCCCGGAGACCCACCCGCTGTCGCTGGGGATGCTCGGCATGCACGGCACCGCCTACGCCAACAAGGCGATGGTGGAGTGCGACCTGGTGATGTCGATCGGCTCCCGCTTCGACGACCGCATCATCGGCCAGCCGCACCGCTTCTGCCGCAACGCGACGGTCATTCACGTCGACATCGATCCCGGCGAGAACGGCAAGATGATCAAGCCCGACCATTTCATCCAGGGCGACGCGCGGCTGGTGGTGGAGGAGTTGATCAAGCACGTCACCCGGCTCGACAGCGACTCCTGGCTGGCGCACCTTGATCGCTACAAGGTCAAGTTGCCACTCAAGTACCGCAAGCAGGGCGGCCTCAAGATGCAGCACATCATCGACGAGCTGTACCGGCTCACCGAGGGCCGGGCGATCGTCTCCACCGACGTGGGCCAGCACCAGATGTGGGCGGCGCAGTTCTACAAGACCGACTACCCCGAAAACTGGCTCAGCTCCGGCGGCGCCGGCACCATGGGCTACGGTTTCCCCGCTGCCATCGGCGCCCAGTTCGGGCGGCCCGACGACCCGGTGCTGGCGATCGTCGGCGACGGCGGCTTCCAGATGACGCTGTGCGAGCTGGCCACGGCGTGCATCCACCGCCTGCCGATCAAGGTGATCGTGCTCAATAACCACTACCTCGGAATGGTGCGGCAGTGGCAGGAGTTGTTCTACGAGGAGCGCGAGAGCGGCGTCGACCTGGAGGGCAACCCCGACTTCGCCAAGCTGGCCGAGGCCTACGGCGCCAAGGGTTTCACCCTGCGCCGGCCCGGTGACGTGCGCCGCATCCTCACCGCCGCGCTGGAGTACAACGACGGACCCTGCGTGGTGAACGCCGAGGTGGAGAAGACCGACAACGTGTTCCCCATGATCCCGGCCGGCAGCGCCCTGGAGGACATGATCGTGGAGCCGCCGAAGGTGAAGCTCGCCAAGCCCACGGGGTCGACGTAATGGCCATCGAAAACGGATCGATACACACGCTGAGCGCCCTGGTGGCCAACAAGCCCGGGGTGCTGGCGCGCATCGCCCAGGTGTTCGCCCGGCGCGGCTTCAACATCGAGTCGCTGGTGGTGTCGCCGTCCAAGGACGGCGCCTACTCGCGCATGACCATCGGCACCAGCGGCACCGAGGGGGGGCTCGGGCAGATCCTGGCCCAGGTCAACAAGCTGGTGGACGTGCTGCACTGCTACGACCACACCTTCGACAACGCGGTGGTGCGCGAGCTGGCCCTGGTCAAGGTGTCGGTCGGCGCCCAGGAACGCACCGAGGCATTGCAGATCGCCCAGCACTTCGGCTGCCGCACCGAGGACCTGACCGAGGAGTCGATGATCGTCATGGCCACCGGTGCCACGGAGAAGATCGACGCCCTGATCAAGATGCTGCAGAAGTTCACCATCGTCGAGATGGTACGCACCGGCAAGGTAGTGATGATGCGCGGCGAAGGCTCCACCTGAATGACGCTGTCTTTCGCGCAGAAACAGGAGATAATCGACAACGGCTACGTCAAGATTCCCGGCGTCGTGCCTCGCGCGATGCTGGATGCGGCGCTGCGGGCGATCAACAGCCTGGTTGGCGAGGGGCTGGGCGGCGACGAGATGACGGAGTTGCATGATGCCGCGGTCATCACTGACCTGCTGTTGCGGACGCCGGCCTGGGAGCTGGCGGAGTCGGCGATAGGGGGCGGCAGGATCGATCGCCCGAAACGAGCCCAGATCGCGCTGCGGTTTCCGAGCCTGGAGGATCCGCCGCCGGAGCCGATCGGTCATCTCGATGGCATGCATTCGGAGCACAACGGCGTGCCCAAGGGGGAGATCCGCAACTTCACCATGCTGGTGGGAATCTACCTCAGCGACGTGCCGGATCCCTACGCCGGCAACTTCACCGTGTGGCCGGGGACCCATCACGCGCACGAGCGCTACTTTCGCGAGCACGGAGCGGAAGCGCTGCTCGACGGCATGCCGCCGATCGACCTGCCGCCGCCGGTGCACGTCACCGGTGCCGCCGGCGACGTCATCCTGGCGCACTACCAGGTTGCCCACACCGCGGTAGCCAACGTCTCGCCGCACACGCGCTACGCGGTCTTCTTCCGTCTGCGCCACGTCGGCCACCCCAGCTTCCGGCCGGAGGCGATGACCGACATCTGGCTGGACTGGGAAGGGCTGCGCGACCTCGCGCCGCGAGCAGGTGGCTGGCGAATTACGACGGAGTGAATCGAGCGTGCGACGGCGATCCGGTCCGGCTCAGTTGCTTGGCGGATCCAATCATTCGCCGG
Organism: Spirochaetia bacterium; assembly: GCA_965203905.1. GTDB lineage: Bacteria > Spirochaetota > Spirochaetia > SZUA-6 > Bin103 > Bin103. The sequence goes on from CBDBDQ010000005.1 coordinate 3,270,356, forward strand.
TATGACTCGCGTTGGGTGTCTTGAATGCCTTGTGTATCTCCTTCCCGGGGGAGGTAGACCCGGGAAACTGGATGCCCTGAACGGTTACCGCATCGACAACCTCGTACAGCACCTCCAGTAGATCGACCTGAAACAGATACTGGAGCGGGGAGGTGTTACAGATGACCTCGTGCAACGGCCAGGTCCCGCCGTAACTCGTCGGCGTCCTGGCTGAAGGTGTCAACTCCGTACTCGGACAGCTTCGTCAGGAAGAGCGGCTTCGGCACCCCCGCCCACTCTGCTGCGGCTCCCGTAGACATCAGACCCTGCCGGTAGAGACCAACAGCCGCTTCGACTCGCGCATCTTCCCAGCATTGATCCGGCATCAGGTCCGGCGCGAGAAAGTCCTCCGCGATTGCAGACATGTCCGACCTCCTGTCTGGGCCACCATTTACCAGGCAATTGTGCTTATAATAGCGTAGCACGACCATGGAGACTCAGGCCACGACCAGGGAGCGGCGGGCGGGCTACGATCCCGCCGCCATCGAGCCCAAGTGGCAGCAGCGCTGGGACCGCGACGGGCTGCACCGGGCGCGCATCGACCCGGGGCGCAAGAAGCACTACTGCCTCACCATGCTGCCCTATCCGTCCGGTGACCTGCATATCGGGCACTGGTATGCGATGACCCCGCCGGACGCACGCGCCCGCTACCTGCGCATGAAGGGCTACAACGTGATGTACCCGATGGGGTTCGACGCCTTCGGCCTGCCAGCCGAAAACGCCGCGATCAGTCGCAACATCCACCCCAAGGAGTGGACCTACGCCAACATCGACCGTATGCGCGGCCAGCTGCGCACCATGGGTGCGATGTGGGACTGGGAGCGCGAGGCGACCTCCTCGGATCCCGAGTACTACCGCTGGACGCAGTGGTTCTTCCTCAAGCTGCTGGCGCACGATCTGGCCTACCGCAGCCACGCCGCGGTCGACTTCTGCCCCAACTGCAACACTACCGTGGCGCGCGAGCAGGTGGTCGGCGAGGAGCGGCTGTGCGAACGCTGCGACACGCCGGTGGTCAAGCGCGACCTGGAGCAGTGGTTCCTGCGCATCACCCGCTATGCCGAGGAGCTGCTGCGCTTCGAGGGCATCGACTGGCCGGAGCGGGTCCTTACCCTGCAGACCAACTGGATCGGCCGCAGCGAGGGCGCCCACGTGGCGTTCCGCACCGAGCAGGGCGACTCGCTGGAGGTGTTCACTACCCGGCCCGACACCCTGTGGGGGGCCACCTTCATGGTGCTCGCCCCCGAGCATCCGCTGGTCGCCAAGCTCGCCACGCCCGAGCGCCGGGCCGAGGTGGAGGCGTACGCGGCCGCGGCCACGCGCCAGACCGACATCGAGCGCGAGGCGGCGGGGCGCGAGAAGAGCGGGGTGTTCACCGGCGCCTACGCCATCAATCCGGTCAACGACGAGAAGGTTCCGATCTGGACCGCCGACTACGTGCTGATGACCTACGGCACCGGCGCCATCATGGCGGTGCCGGCGCACGACGAGCGTGACTTCGCCTTCGCCCGCGCCTACGGCCTGACCGTGCGCCCGGTGATCCAGCCGGCGGGTCTCGATCCGCTGGACGGCGAGACGATGAGCGAAGCGGTGATCGCCAAGGGGGCGATGATCGACTCCGGACCGCTCACCGGCACCCCCGCCGAGGAGGCGATCGCGCGCACCATCGAGTGGCTCGGCGAGCGCGGCATCGGCCGCGCCGAGGTGGTCTACCGACTGCGCGACTGGCTGATCTCGCGGCAGCGCTACTGGGGGTGCCCCATCCCCGTGGTCCACTGCGAACGCTGCGGCGCCGTGCCGGTACCCGAAGATCAGCTTCCGGTGGAGTTGCCGGACGACATCGAGTGGCGGCCCACCGGCGAGAGTCCGCTCAAGTTTCACCCCACGTGGCGCAACACCAACTGTCCGCGGTGCGAACAACCGGCGGAGCGGGAGACCGACACCATGGACACCTTCCTGTGCTCGTCGTGGTACCACCTGCGCTACCTCAGCCCCGACTACACCGGAGGCCCGTTCGACGCCGACGAGTATCGCTACTGGATGCCGGTCGACACCTACACCGGCGGCGCCGAGCACGCCACGATGCACCTGATGTACACGCGGTTCTTCCACAAGGCGAACCGCGACATGGGCATCGAGACCGGCGCCGAGCCGATGCTGCAACTGCGCAACCAGGGCCAGATCCTCTCCGACGACGGCGCCCGGATGAGCAAGTCGCGCGGCAACGTGACCGACCCTGACGAACTGGTGGCGCGCCATGGCGCCGACGCGGTGCGCGCGTTCCTGATGTTTGGCTACCGCTGGTCGGAGGGTGGCCCGTGGAACTACGGCAACATCCAGGGAGTGGTGCGCTGGCTGGGGCGGGTATGGGATCTCGTCCAGCGAATGCGGGAGGCGGATGTCACCGATTCGGCGTACACCGAGAACGGCAACTCCCGGCTGCTCGGCGACGTGGTGCGCAGGACGCACCAGGCGATTCAACGCGTCACGCACGACTTCGAGGAGTTCGAGTTCAACACCGTCGTGTCGGAATTGATGAAGCTGAACAATGCGATCCTGGCCACGGAGTCGGATGCCGGCTCCGGCTTCATCGGCCAGCCGCAGGTGCGCGAGTCGGTGCTGACCATGCTCACGCTGATGGCGCCGGTCACGCCGCACCTCGCCGAGGAGCTGTGGCAGCAGCTCGGCCAGCCCTACAGCATCCACCGGCAGCCGTGGCCCGAGGCGGATGCCGCGCTGGCCGCCGACGAGTTGATTACCCTGGTAGTGCAGGTCAACGGCAAGGTGCGCGGCAAGGTCGAGGTGCCGGCCGGCATCGAGCAGCCGGAGGCGGAGCGCCTGGCGCGCGCCGCGCCGAACGTGGCCCGCTCCCTCGGTGAGCGCAAGCCGCGGCGGGTGATCGCGGTGCCCGGCAAGCTGATAAACTTCGTGTTATGAGTGAAGCCTATCGCTACGGCGGCGCACGCGCGCTGGTGCGCCTCCACGAGCGCCACCTGTGGGAGTTCTGGGCCACCTGGTGCGAAGCACAGAACGCCAGGGTGCAGCTCCCCGAGACCGAGGATCCGAACTACGCCTCGCTGGAGGTGCTGCTGCACCACGTGTTGCAAAGCGCCCGCGGCTACCTGCAGTGGATCTGCACGCAGCTCCAGTTGCCCGATCCCGGCATCGATCGGGCGCCGCCGCCGGAACGCGCCCCCGACGAGGCGGCCGCCTACCTGGGGCACCTGCTGGAGCGCTGGCGCACGCCGCTGCGCGACGTGGCGCGGGAGGAGTTTCGCAAGCCGGTCCAGCAGGCGCTGACCGCCACCAACATCGAGGCGATGCTGGAGCACGCGGTGATGCACCCGATCCGGCACACGTTCCAGCTTCGCAACCTGTTGGCGGAGCAGCAGGCGCTCGCGGAGTAGCCGCGAAGCGAATGGCCGCACGCCCCGGCAGAGCGAAGCGGCTCTATCTCATCGACGGTATGCCACTGGTGTACCGCGCCTACTTCGTGTTCCTGAACCGCCCCCTGATCACCGCCAACGGCTTCAATTCCTCGGCGGTGTATGGTTACACCACCTCGCTGCTGCAGATCCTCAACGACGAGCAGCCCACCCACTTGGCGGTGGTGTTCGACACCCCCGGTCCCACCTGGCGCGACCGCGAGTACGCCGACTACAAGGGCACGCGGGCGAAGGCGCCGGAGGACATCGGCGCCTCGCTGCCGCACGTGCGCCGGATCACCGAGGCGATGGGTCTGTCGGTGATCGCCCATGACGGGGTGGAGGCGGACGACGTGATCGGCACCCTGGCGGCGCGCGCGGAGGCGGCCGGCTTCGACACCTACATGGTGACGCTGGACAAGGACTTTGCACAGTTGGTCAGCGACCACGTGTTCCTCTACCGGGTGCCACGCATGGCGGGCGATCCGCCGCAGGTCTACGACGTGGCCGGGGTGCGCGAGCGCTTCGGCGTGGAGCGGCCGGAGCAGGTGATCGACCTGATCGGGCTGGCCGGCGACAGCGTGGACAACATCCCGGGCGTGCCGGGGGTGGGGGAGAAGACCGCGCAGAAGCTGATCGCCCGGTTCGGCACGGTGGAGGCGCTGGTCGCCGGCACCGATCGATTGAAAGGCAAGCAGCGCGAGAGGATCGAGACCCACGCCGCGCAGGCGCTGCTGTCGAAGCGCCTGGCCACCATCGACCGCGAGCTGGACCTGGAGCTGGACCTGGAGCGGCTGGCGGTGCCGGCGCTGGATCCGCAGCGCGTCATTCCGCTGTTCCAGGAGTTCGAGTTCAGCACACTCGTCGAGCGCGTGTTCGGCGAAGGCGAGGGCGCGGCGGCGGCTGCGGCGCCCACCGGTGGTGGCGTCGAGGGCGCGGACCGGCTGCGCACGCTGGACGACGTTGCCCACGACTACCGTCTGGTGGAGGGAGCGCCGGCGCGGGCGGGGCTGGTCGAGGACCTGCTACAGCAGGAGGCGGTCAGCCTGTTCGCGGTGTGCGGCAGCGGTGACCCCAAGCGGGTGCCGCTGGCGGGCGTCGCATTCCGCTGGCAGGAGGGCGCCGCGGCCTATCTGCCGCTCTCCGAGGGGCGCGCCGCGGCTGCCGCCGAGCTGGGCGAGCTGGCGTCCTTCTGGGAACACCCGGAGATCGTCAAGGTCGGCCACGACCTGAAGCGCTGGGTCACGGCGCTGCGCTGGCACGGCATCGCCGTCCGCGGCCGGCTGCTGGACACGCGCCTGGCGCACCAGTTGGTGGAGTCGGAGGGGGCGCACGACCTGGCGCTGCTGGCCGAGCACTACCTGGGCTACGCGCCGATCGTGCCCGGTGAGGCAGCCGCCGCGCTGCTGAAGAGCCCGGCGCTGAACGCCGAGGAGCTCGCCGCGGCCGGTTTGCCTGCCGCCGAACTGGCGACCTACGCCGGTGAGCGCGCGGACGTAACCGCGCACCTGCTGGACGCCCTGCTGCAGGAGATCGACCGCTACGATGAGCGCGAGCTGTGGGAGCAGGTCGAGGTGCCGCTGATGCCGCTGCTGGTGGATATGGAGCACACCGGAGTGGCGGTTCGCGTCGGCGCCCTGCGCGACTACTCGCTGGAGCTGGAGAAGGAGATCGCCGCCCACGAGGCGGATCTGTACCGCCTGGCCGGCGGCCCGTTCAACCTCAACTCGCCGAAGCAGCTCGGGGAGCTGCTGTTCGACCGCCTCAAGATCGCCGACAAGCCGAAGCGCACCCGTACCGGGCAGTACGTGACCACCGAGCAGGAGCTGACCCGGCTCGCCGACCGCCACGCGATCATCCCCGCCATGCTGGAGTACCGCGTGGTGCAGAAGCTGAAGTCGACCTACGTGGACGCGTTGCCCGACTCGGTGGTGGCGGAGACCGGGCGCATCCACACCACCTTCAACCAGCTGGTGGCCGCTACCGGGCGGCTCAACTCCGAGAACCCCAACCTGCAGAACATTCCCATTCGCACCGACAAGGGGCGGGAGATCCGCCGCGCCTTCGTCGCCCCGGAGCCCGGCCAGGTGCTGCTGGCCGCCGACTACTCGCAGATCGAGCTGCGCATCATGGCGGCCATTACCGCGGACCCCGGGCTGGTGGAGGCGTTCGCCGACGACGTGGACATCCACGCCGCCACCTCCGCCAAGGTGTTCGGCGTCCCGCTGCCGGAGGTGACCGCCGAGATGCGGCGGCGGGCGAAGATGATCAACTTCGGCCTGATGTACGGCATGTCCGCCTTCGGTCTGGCGCAGCGCCTCAACATCGCCCGCGCCGAGGCGCGCGAGATCATCGAGCGCTACTTCGGGCAGTTCCCGAGGATCCAGCAGTACATGGGCGACACCGTGCTGTTCGCGCGCGACAACGGCTACGTCCAGACCCTGCGCGGCCGGCGCCGCTACCTGCGCGACATCCGCTCGCGCAACCACGCCGCGCGCGCCGCCGCCGAGCGGGTGGCGATCAACGCCCCGATCCAGGGCAGCGCCGCCGACATGATCAAGATCGCTATGCTGGATATCGACCGCGAGCTGCGCGAGCGCGCTCTGGCGGCGCGGATGATCCTGCAGGTGCACGACGAACTGGTGTTCGAGGTGCCGCAGGCCGAGCTGCAGCCGGTGACGGACCTGGTGACCCGCTCCATGCGCGATGCCCTCGACCTGGGCCGGGTGCCGGTGGTGGTGGAGGTGGGCACCGGCGCCGACTGGCTGGAGGCACACTGACCAAAGCCGAACGGCGCACCCTGAGCATATTTCGTGCTATCGTTGACCGATCACGTAGCTTGGACTCGATGGCGGTGGGACCTCTGGTAGATAACGACCTAGTGACATTCCCCGGAACGATCGACTTACGTTCCAAGTGGCAACTACCGCGACCGGCCTTCGTTTCCGTGGTGCAAGACGAGACTTTGGCGACTCAATATAGCGGAACGATAGCCCAAGTACCCTTGAGACCTCATCTGATCCGTTGGATATGAATCCAAGTTCAATCGTGCTGGCCTCCCGCCAAGAAATACCCCGATACAGCGCCGACGAATCATGTGTACAGTTTAGAGACTGGACCGGTGGGCGTTCTGTATCTACTGTTGGAACCAACGCCGGTACTGATCTCTTACCGTTTCAGACATGGCGCCGATTCAAGGAGGCGTTTGCTCCCGAACTCATTGAGAGGGCTGTGGCCGAGACACCCTCCCGAGTTCGACATATTGTTGATCCATTCGGTGGCTCTGGTACCACTGCCCTTGCTGCGCAGTTCCTCGGCACTCTTCCGACAACGATAGAGGTGAATCCCTACCTTGCTGATCTCATAGAGGCAAAATTGGCACCCATCGATTTCAGCAGAGCTATCGAGCTATACCGACACATTGTTGAAGACGTAACTGAAAGTAGTATGGAATCTTCGCCAGTATTCAACGGCGCCCCCGCCACCTTCGTCGAACCAGGAAAAGACGGTCGGTATGTCTTTTCGCAGGAAGTTGCTGGACGGATCCTGGCGTACCGAGCGGCTATTGAGAGAGTATCGGACCCCACGCACCGTAGACTCTTTCGTGTGGTGCTAGGGTCCACTGCTGTTCCCTCAAGCAATGTTGTTGTGAGCGGAAAAGGTCGCAGATACCGTATGGGTTGGAAAGAGCGTCGCCACTCGTCACATAGTGTAGACGATCTCTTTCGAAGTAAGCTGCTCCAAGCGCTGCATGACTTGCGTAAGTTCGCAGCTCGCCGATGCCTTCACTACCGCATCCTCCGTGGTGATGCGCGGGAACTTGCAGACCAGATTGGTCCCTACGACCTTGCTGTGTTCTCGCCTCCATATCCAAACTCATTCGATTATACCGACGTATACAACGTAGAGCTATGGACGTTGGGATACCTCGACAGCGCCGGTGCGAACACGCGACTGCGTCACTCAACACTCAGTAGCCACGTCCAGCTAATCCGACGATTCGAACCAGGTTCGCTCCAGAGCCCAACCCTGAAGCGGACTCTAGACGCGCTTGCGGGCGTCCGAAACAAGCTATGGAGTCAGCACATCCCGGAGATGATTGGTGCGTACGCCCACGATATGGAGATCGTGATGAGGAAGCTTGCGGGAGGAGTCCGTTCTCGCGGTCGGATCTACATCGTTGTAGGAGACAGCCGATATGCTGGCGTGGTCGTTCCGGCGAGTACTATAATATCGGAGATCGCACAGTCCATCGGTTTCAAGTTGGTCGGTTTAGAGTCGTGTCGGGCAATGCGAACGTCACCACAGCAGGGAGGAGAGTTTGATCTTGCAGAGACACTGCTTATCATGGAGTGGCCTTAGTAGAAGCGCGCCAAAGAGTTTAGATGCCGGTATAGCCCGAAGCTCTCGCTTCGCTCGCAGAGCCAAAGAGTGGTCGTATCTCCATTGAGGAGATTCCGCGATATTGGCGCAGGGCGTTTTTGATGCTGGATGAGCGAAACAGATCGAGGCGTTTTTCTTTGCGAAGATCATAAATTTCGATTAGTGCCTCGGCAGCGCGACGGTTAGCGCGGTACGCCGAAGCTTGTTTGATGCCGTCCGTAATGGCGCTTTCATTGGTGCTTTGACTTACGGTTGATGGATTGGATGGGCGGTGTGAAGTCGTGAATGATTTAATTACCTTTAGTTCTATAATAGCCCAGTACTGCAACGGACCGCTTCCGACGGCGCTGAGCAAACGAACGTCTATTCTTCCGATATTCGTTGTGTCTTCGACTTCTGCTCGTAAGTTGCCATGGAACCATGAGCTGAGAGCCGTCTGTAGACTCAACTGGATGCTTTTTTCGGGTCTTTCCGCCGGAATGTATCGATTCCCATAGCGCGGTTTCCACACGCCGTCCGGGCAACACGAAGGCGTGAGGAGTCTTTGAATGTGAAAGTGGCGAAGTGCTTTCAAGAGCTCGGAAAGAGAGGCTGCGGGTTCGTAGTCGCGAATCGGGTCGTTCCTTGCGGCGTCTCGTGTTCCTGCAAGCCGTGTCACCATAGTCATTGTGTTTCGATAAACGATCACGACGGGAGAGCTGGTGAGGGACGCATCGTCGAGCCATTCAAGAATCCCGGTCTGGTCGGTTGGCAGGGGCATTGAGCGGCCGGCAGATGCATCGCAGTTGGTGAAGAAGAGTTGGCCAAGTAAGGGGGTTGCTGTTGCGAGAGGATCTGCGAAGGGTTTGGCTCCGTGGCGTTGTCCCACTTCGCGCGGGTAAGAGACCATCACAAAAACGGCAACGTCCTGCTCGCCTTCGTTCGGCCACCCCTGACGTGCTCGTTTTTCCACAAGAGATAGGATTGCTTGTGCGAACCGATCAGGAACCACGCCCTGTATATTCGGTAGACTGGGAATAAGACTAGCAATAGCAGCGATGTCATTTTCGGCTACACCAGGTATTTGCGAAGTAGCGTCACGCGGCATGCATCAATCGTCCGAGATAGGATGCGTACAAATATAGTCTTTCGCCGGGCGAAAGGTTAGACTCGCCGGGAAGGAACGCACGGAAGCGTTCGGTGACTTGCCAACTACCATTCGCCTCATGATGATCAGTAGCCCATGCACCAAAGTCGACCACACTGTGCAGCTCTCCAGTGGATCGGTATGTGACGTCCTGACTCGCCGCCACGTCAATCTCTTCGTCTGGTAGGGACGCTAGCGCACGGGCGAGTTCAACGAGAAACTCATGAAATCTAACGTCCACTTTATCGAGAGCATCCTCTGGTCCTTGGGCGCCGAGTTTCTTCAACAACCCTTGAAGGTGCTTCGACCCAAAATCCAATGCATAGTATCCGATAGTCCGTGCACCGTACTCACCACGGCGAACAAAACGTACATCGCTGATCTGAACAAGCCCAACAGCGACTAGATGGTCAAGTTCTGCTTGCAGATCAGGATAGTATGGCCCGCCCTCGGACCGATATATCTTCCCATCGAACGGTACAAGATCCCAAACAGGACTGAGGACGTCCGAAAGATAAGCGTACGCATGAAGCCGGGGGGAGCTGAGTGGGGTTATAGCGGCGCGCTCGGCTGCCTCAAGCAGTAAGAGCAGCCGGCAACGTTGCTTCGTCTTTAACAGGAATTGATCGTATAGCTCTTCTTCAGTGTAGCTATCAGTCATCAATTCACACCTAAAAGTGCGCTGTCGAGTAGTTCTCGGTAACGTTCACCGTCTTGCTGCAATGCAAGATTCGGAGCGGCTATCTGCATAAGATCTAGAACATGATCTAGCCTCATAGCTGTGTCTCTTTGCGGAGCAGGTCCACCAAATAGCTCCGAAATAATCCCCATATTTGTGAGGTTACTTGTTAGGATTAGGCGGTTATTTCCTTGTGCCGAGAAATCATGAAGTGTTCTACCAATTCGCTCCATCGACACAGGGTCCAAACTTGCCTCTGGAGTCTCCATCACAAATGTGCTCGTCCCAAAAAACACTTGCATTAGCGCTAGACGAAATGCGAGATCGATGATTTCACGCTGTGACTCCGACACTTCGTTCGGATCGATTCGTCGAACGAACCCGGGACGATCGGCGGCCTCCATCTCGGCGACAAATGCTGGCACTTCGATGCGGTCATGGCCGGGTGCCTGAAGATACCGAGGCTCCCGCTTGACTTGCGCAAGCCGAATGTTCTCTACAAGAAGAGTACGCGCTACATCCTGGAATGCAGTCAACAGCAAGTTCGACCTCTCCAAAATCGCACTTTGCCTATCACGGAGAAGGCTCTCGAGCTGCCGGAAGCGAGCAGCACGAGTTGCCTGCCAGCGACGAAGCTGAGTCTCCAGTGCACTTAGAGTCCCTTCGTACTCTCTAACGCTCCCTTCCGGCGCCAGTCTTGCTCTAAGCCGCCTCGCGGTACTCTCTCTATCCCGGAATGACTGCCGGACCTGCGACAGTGCATCGAGAGTGCTCTCATATTCGTGGACGCTACCACGTAGCCGTCGTGACCTCGTTTCCTCCTCACGGTACGCACGCTCCACACGTTCTCGCGCACGCTCCAAATTTGCCTGTTCGAATACGTGCGACGGAATCACCGCATCATGCTCTTTTGGATCAGCGCCACACACGGGACAATTCCCGCGTTCGATCCGGCTCTCAAGTTCCAATTGTGTTTCTTCCGCATCAGAGCTACAAACTAAGCAGCGCCCATCTGTCATAATCCGGGAGAGGACGAGACGAGCGACTTCGTCCATACTTGGGAAGTATCGAGACAATGCGGTATACTTGAGCCGTTCGACCGCACCTACCGCTTCTTCGCGTTCGATTTTCGCTCGTTCAAGCTCAAGTCGTGCGTTTTTCCGCTCGGTGTCATGCTCATCAAGGAGAGCTTCAAGTCGGTTCGCTTCGATGATCTCTGCATCGAGGACCGCTTGCTCAGCCTCGAGTTGAGCGAGCAATCCAACGGTCTCGGCCTCCCGTTGTTTGAGTTCTGTCAAGTCCCGCTCGGTTGCACGTAGCCGTGCGTGTACGTTGCGTGCTTGGCTGTCTGCACTCTGCAGGAGCCTCTCTAGTTCTGCGACCTCTGAAGCAGCTTCTTTGGGAAGACAGAGTGTGCGAAGCAATTGTCGTTGAGCGTTAGTATCCCAAAGCGCTCCCGGGCGATTCTCGAGGAACAGTACGATGTGATGGAGGACAAGCAAGACATCTACGAAATCTCCGAGTCCAAATAGCTCGGTGAGTTTGGTCTGAATCAGCTCTTCACGTCCCGCTTTGGAAGTTGGTATGTCGAGTAGATTCCCATCAATACAGAGCGCCGTCAACGATAGGTTGTCGAGTCTTCTGGAAATCGTGATCTGTGTGTCGCCTATCGTTGCTGACAGCGATGCTTGGGCGTTTACGGCACCGTCGGCGACGCGATCGGCGAAGAACCTAGCTTGTTTCCGTCGAAGTGAGACGGGTGATCTCGGAAGGACGACATCGAGGGTCGCTGGCATACCATCGCTGGTGAGGTCGTAGGGACCGGTCAAGCACCGTAGGATCATAGTGATCAGCGTGGTCTTTCCAAGACCGTTGATGCCAGCGATCAGGGTGAGGCCGTTTGGGAACTGCCAACGGATCCCGCTGCCGCGGGGATGGCCGGGGAACAAGCGATAGTCGGTGACTTCCAACCGTGTGAAGATCGGTAGGTGGACCATTCAGTCTTGTCGGGGGTCGGTTGAACGACGTTGGCCTAGGACCTGCCAGGTATGCTGGCGGCGGGTCCCGAAGCACAACCGCTGGCGGGCACCTCGTTGGATGGTGCAATTTGCAGTCATTTTCCTCTCCGCTAGTGCTCATAAGATAGCAAGTATCGACATACGCCACTACTAGGGGCGGTGCTGTAGAACATTGACAAGCTGATTCGGGCTGCTGCTTCAGAGTGCTCGCGTGGTGATTCCGAAAATCTGCGACGAGCTACGTAACTTGCTACGCAGTAGTGGAATAGTAGCACACGGCTCGAAGTTTCGCAGCTATCGGTTAAGTTGAAGGGTGACGCGACCGTGCGCGTCCGGTTGCCTCGTTTCATTAGCTCTCAGCGGCCGCGCACGTAGTCGAACTCCAGTTCGTCTCTTCTCTTCGAACCCGCTTCGTTGTGGTTGCGATACGCGGTAGATCGAGCGGGCAGTGGCGAAGGCACGACAAACCGGCAGCACCGGACGTATGGCGATGCACTGTACTCGCACACCTCAAGGCACAGAGACTGGCCTTCAACGCTCAACCAGCTACGTGTGGCGACGAACTTGCGCCTCCTGGCGCAGCAGGTGGTCGGCCAGCACCAGGTTGAACATGGCATCCGCCAGCGGCACGGCGCGCGGCAACACGCACGGGTCGTGGCGGCCGCGCGGCTTCAGGGTGATCTCGTTGCCCGCCTCGTCGACGGTCTGCTGCGGGCGCAGGATCGTGGCCGTGGGCTTGAAGGCGGCGCGCACCACGATCGCCTCGCCGTTGGAGATTCCGCCCTGCACGCCCCCGGAGCGGTTGCTGCGGGTGCGCACCCGCGCACCGTCGGGATGGTCACGGTCCAGGTAGAACAGGTCGTTGTGGGTGCTGCCGGTCATCCGCGTGCCGGCGAAGCCGGAGCCGATCTCGAACCCGCGGCAGGCGGGCAGCGACAGCAGCGCCTTCGCCAGGTCGGCGTCGAGCTTGTCGAACACCGGCTCGCCGAGTCCGGGCGGAATGCCGCGCGCCACCGCCTCCACCACGCCGCCGAGCGAGTCGCCCGCCTTGCGCGCCCGCTCGATGCGTTCCTGGATAGCTGCCGCCGCGGCCGGATCGGGGCAGCGGGTGATGTGCGCCTCTACCGCGTCGCGGGTGACGCGGTCCGGGTCGACCTCGGCATCCACGTCGCTCACCTGCTTGACGTAGGACACGACCTCGGCGCCGCAGTTCAGGCGCAGCACCTTGGCGGCGATGGCGCCGGCCGCCACCCGCCCCACGGTTTCGCGGGCGCTGGCCCGGCCGCCGCCGCGCCAGTCGCGGCGACCGTACTTGGCGGAGTAGGTGTAGTCGGCGTGGGAGGGACGGAAGGCGGTGCGCATCTCGTCGTAGTCGCGGGAGCGCGCATCCTGGTTGCGCACCAGGATGTGAATCGCGGTGCCGGTGGTGCAGCCCTCGAATACTCCCGACAGGATCTCGGCGCGGTCCGCTTCCGCGCGCTGGGTGGTGATGCGGCTCTGGCCGGGCCGGCGGCGGTCGAGCTCGGCCTGCAGATCGGCCTCGTCCAGCGGCACTCCGGGCGGACAGCCGTCCACCACGACGCCCACCGCGGGGCCGTGGGACTCGCCCCAGGTGGTGATGCGGAACAGGTGACCGAAGCTGCTTCCCATGGCCGCTCCTAACCGGTCGCCGGGGCTGCCGCGGCCGCCCCGGCGGCGCGGAACGGGTGCCGCGGATCGGCGGCCTCGGAGAACGCAGCGCCATTCACAACTGGCAAGGAGAGTGCCGCATGCTGTCCGTCGAGCGGGTTCGGCTCGCGCCACAGGTGGCCGTCCCAGGTGCGCACCACCACCTCGTCGCCGGCGCGCCCCAGGAGGTACTGCGGCGCTAGCGGCACCTTGCCGTAGGGAGTGTCCAGCACGTAGGTGGGCACGCCGAAGCCGGTGAGGTGGCCGCGCAGCCCCCGCATGACCTCCAGTCCACGCTCGATGGTGGTGCGCAGGTGGGAGGTGCCGGCGAGCAGTTGGCATTGGAAGACGTAGTAGGGCCGCACGCGCATGCGCAGCAGCCCGTGGATCAGGGCCCGCATCACGCCCACGTCGTCGTTCACGCCCTTGAGCAGCACCGTCTGGTTGCCGAGCGGGATCCCCGCCGCAAGCAGCAGGTCGCACGCCCGCGCCGCCTCCGGGGTGAGCTCGCGCGGGTGGTTGAAGTGGGTGTTGAGCCACAGCGGGTGGTGGCGCGCGAGGATGCGGCACAGCTCGGGGGTGATGCGCTGCGGCAGGGTGCACGGCGTGCGGGTGCCGAAACGGATTATCTCGACGTGGTCGATGGCGCGCAGCCGGCCCAGCAGATCGTCCAGGCGTTCGTCGGAGAACAGGAACGGGTCGCCGCCGGTGACCAGCACGTCGCGGATGGCCGGGGTGCGGGCGATGTAGTCGATGCCCTGCTGCAGCTTGGCGCGCGTGTGATGCTCGTCATGATTGCCGACGAAGTACTCGCGAAAGCAGTAGCGGCAGTAGGTGGGGCAGACGTTGGTGATCTTGAAGGCGACGCGGTCGGGGTACACGTGGACCACGGCGTCCACCGGCGAGTTGTCCAGTTCGGCCAGCGGGTCGGGCAGCCCCAGGTCGTCGTGCAGCTCCTGAACCGAGGGCACCTGCTGCAGCCGCAACGGGCAGGCGGGATCGGCGCGATCCATGAGGCTGGCGTAGTAGGGCGTGATGCTCCAGCGATACTGCGCCCCGGCGGCGCGAATCTGCGCCCGCTCGGCCTCGCTCAGACGCAGGTAGCGGCCCAACTCCTCCACCGTGGAGATGCGCTCTCGCATCTGCCAGCGCCAGTCGTCCCACTGCGCCGCGGTCGGCCGCTCGGTCGCTGTCGTGCCGGGCTCGCGCGGTTCTGCCGGCACCGCCGCCGAGTCCGCACGGGATCGCTGCATCGCTCCCCCCTCGCCGCAAATATAGCACGCCACCGTCCCGCGGTGACGCCGGGTGGCTATCAAAAGACGGCGCAAACTGACAAACTGCCGGAGTTCGGGCCCACGCGCACGCCACACCCTCAGCGCGTCGCGAGGAAGGCTGTGGTCGATACCGCACCCGCGCCGGATCGACGACCATATTGCGGAGACTGAAGATGATCACCTACAAGGGATACCAGGCAGCGATTTCATTTGATCATGCAGCCGAAGTCTTTCACGGCGAAGCTGTCGGCACTCGTGACGTGATCTCTTTCGAGGCGACCTCCGTCGAGGAACTGAAGAAGGAGTTCCAATTCTCCATCGACGACTATCTGTCGATGTGCGCGGAGCAGGGGCAGCCGCCTGACAAGCCGTTCTCCGGCAAGATTCCGTTACGGATCAGTCCGGCAGCTCACCGCGCCGCGACCGCTGCAGCCAAGGCCGAAGGAAAGAGCCTCAATGCCTGGCTGGCCGCGGTCGTCGAGCGAGCCGTGTAAGGTGCTCGAACAACGGCTGCGCTTCCTGCTGGAGGCCGACAAGCTGAAGCAGGTGCTGCGACGCAACGTGATCCTCGGCAAGCAGCGCCGGGAAAATTCCGCCGAGCACTCCTGGCACCTGACGCTGATGGCCCTGGTGCTGGTCGACCACGCCGCCGTCCGCGACCTGGACCTGCTGCGGGTCCTGAAGATGCTGGTGGTGCACGACCTGGTGGAGATCGACGCCGGCGACACCTTCGCCTACGACGAGGCGGCCAGGCGGGATCAGCAGGAGCGCGAGGAACGCGCCGCCGAGCGCATCTTCGCGCTGCTGCCGGCGGAGCAGGCGGCCGAGATGCGCGACCTGTGGGACGAGTTCGAAGCGTCGCAAAGCCCGGAGGCACAGTTCGCCCTGGCCCTGGACCGCTTGCAGCCGATGCTCCTCAACTACTTCAACGGCGGTCCGGGCTGGCAGGAGCACCGCGTGACGGCGCGCCAGGTGCGGGCCGTCAACGCCTGCATGGAACGCGGCTCCCCGGAGCTGTGGAACTACGCGCGCGGATTGGTCGACGACGCCGTCGAGCGCGGCTTCCTCGCGCCATGAGAAGAAACCCTTGAACTCGCCGCCGTTATCCGAATGGACCGCCAACAGCTCGAAGGGGAGCAGGTGGCGCACCACCAGGAGTTGCTGGAACGCCCATTTTCTGAACCTTGTTGTGCGCCGCGCGGAACTCCGTCGACTGGGTGCGGCGGTCCGTGGCCATAGCGTGTAAACATTGTGTAAACAAACTCACCGGTCGTGGCCCCGCCGTCGTCGCCGACCAGATCAAGACCCAGGGTGCCGAGCGCGACATCCTCCCACTCGCTGAAGGTGCGGATCGGGATATGCAGCATCAGGCTGCCGGTGGGCCGCTTCATATGAGGTGCGCAGCAGCCGATCGATGGTAGCTGCGCTGATGCAACTCCAGCTTGGCGCGCAACTCGGGGGGTTGAGCGCGATCTTGCGCCTGCTGCGTACATCGCAACGCTCGTAGTTCGGTCATCGCCCTGACGATGTGAATTTTTTCATCAATTTGTTGTAGAGAAAATATTTAGTGGCGCCGGTTTCCACAGTGTGCCTAGGAGAAACGTTCCATCGCGAAATGGCGAAACTTGTAGATTCGCGAACTTTCCGCCAATTCGCGACTTCGCCAGAGGAATTCGGTGCTTGGGCGAGGATTTCGGATCAACCCTGATCCTCGCCCCACATGTTGAATCTTTGCACAAACCTTTGTAGGGCATCGATTTGTGTTCCCAAGGTTCTATAGACTAGATGACACTCCATCAGTCCGTTCGCGAAATGGCGGATCTCTTGTGGGTTTCGCGAACTGACACGCCAATTCGTGAATTTGACCGGATTGGTCCCTATCTCATTGCCATAGGATGCTACTGTTTCACCAATTTGTTGTAGATAGACGATTTAATAGCGCCGGTTCTACAGTATGCACAGAAGGCCGATCCGTCGCGAATTGGCGAACTTGCAGATTTCGAGAAACCCGTCGCCGATTCGCGACTTCGCGAGAGAAAATTCGCTGCTTAGGCGAAGTCTGGGGTCAAAAGCGAGGGATTGACAGATGCGTTGGTGCCGGCCACGATGTCCGTGAGATGACACGAGACCCGAAACCATACGTCTTGACCATGTGTCTTGCGGTGGCGCTACTTTCCTGCCGCGGGCCGGCACTAGCGGATCCGGAACCGGCCGCTGACCCTGACTGCAACGGCATTGATCGGCCATTGGTTTTCGCCGGCCTCGGCTGGGGAAGCGCTCAGCTCCACAACCACATCGCCGGCCAGATCCTGCACGCGGGTTTCGGCTGCGAGTACGCGGACACACCGGGATCGACCACTCTATCGGTGCAGCGACTGGTACGCGGCGAGATTGACATCACCATGGAGATCTGGGTCAACTCCGCCCCCGATATATTCCGTGACGCGGTCGCCGCCGGCGATGTGCTTGACCTTGGCCTGAACATGACCGCCCTTGAGATGTCGTTCCTGGTGCCGCGCTACGTGATCGAGGGAGATCCGGAGCGCGGCATCGAGCCGATGGCGCCCGATCTGAAGTCGGTGGCAGATCTGCCGCGCTACATACACGTTTTCCAAGATCCCGAGCAGCCGGACAAGGGCCGCTACTACAATTGCCCCGTCGGCTGGAACTGCGCGGAGATCAACACCATGAAGCTGGCCGCGTACGGCCTTGAGGAATACTATACCAACGTTCGTCTGGACACTAACGCCGCGCTGGTTGCGGCAATTTCCGGCGCTTACGAGCGGGGCGAAGCGTGGCTCGGTTACTACTGGAGCCCGACTCCGTGGATCGGTCTCTACCCCATGATCCAACTCGAAGAACCGGAGTGGACTCAGGAGTGCTGGGACGGCGACCGTGGCTGCGCGTTTGCACCCGCGATCGTCGACATTGCCGTAAGCAAAGGATTTTCCGACAGCGCCTCGAAAGAGATGATCGAGTTCCTGCGCGCGTACGAGATGGACCACATGCTGGTCAGCGCGTATCTCGCTTACCAGAGCACCACCGACGCGGAATGGGTTGATATTGCGCGTCACTTCCTGAAGACCGAGCCCGAAGTGTGGACCGCCTGGGTGTCCGACGAGGTAGCCAGCCGTGTACGGGCGGTATTCAACTAATCTGGCGACCGGTGATCTCTTTACACAGGAACGGACGGCTGAAGCGCTACTGCCGACGGTTCTTTGCTGTCGGCAGTTACTGTCTACCAGATCCAGCATCGCTTCGCCGTAGCCCGTGACTGTTTCTCTCTTGCGCGACGCATGATTCCGCGCGGCGTACGCGCTTTCCTCTGCTGCCGCTCTTGCGCACGCTTTGGCGGACAGGATTGCGCGAGGACGGTTTCGTCGGACGACCGGCGCTCGCTCAGATCGTGTTTGCGGACGAGGGCAACCGCGAGCGCTGCGCCCGTGAGGGCATCGGTGACTACTCGCAGTTTCTGAACGCATGCCTTGCTCGCAGGGCGGCGTCGTGGCGTGGATCGGCACCGGACCACCATGCAACGGGATCGAACTGATCCGCGGCTCCGGCGGCGACCCTGCCGGCTGGGCGCACCCGGTGTGGAACACGCGAACGGCGCTGGAGATGCTGGAGTTGACGCTGGGGGGCTGGTGAAGTCGGACTCGGCGGCCTCATAGTGTTCTACGGTGCCACCAGCGTCTCATCCTCCGTCCACGCCGGCGCCGACAACCGGTACGTCCCCCGCCAGTTGCAGACCTCGCAGCGGCGGCTTCAGGTAGTGTCCTGTCGGTCGTACTGCCAGTTACTCCTGCACGTCCAGTGCCTCGTACACACGCGCTTCGACCCCTCGTCGAAGGTGACTTGTCCTCTGGAGCAACTTTCGATCAGACACCTGTTCCCGAGGTCTGTGAAGCGCTACGATGAGAGTGACCGAGGATTGAACCATGGAACGACGCAGCAACATCGCTTCGGGTCTGGTGGCCGCGGCCGCGCTCCTGGTGGCGGCCGCCGCCTGGGCGCAGAGCGAGGGACCGCCGGAGTTCAGCTACGGCAGCATACCGTTCGGGGAGAACGCGCGGCTGGTGCTGCGTGACCTCAGCGGCGCCACCGTGTCCGACGAGGGTGCGGAGGCGCATTTCATCGGGCAGTACGAGGTGCTGCCCGACTTCTTCAGTGCCGGGTTGGAGAAGAACCTGCTCGGGATGTCGCAGCTCAACGTGGCGATCACCCGCATGTACCAGGTCTCCTACTCCGGGTGGAACAACGTGGTCGCCCTGGAGCTGTACTTCTTTCGCGAGCACGATGCTCCCGACGAGCTCACCTCCTACCGCCTGTTCCTGATGCGCAAGACGCTGGACACCGGCGGCACCGGGGACCATACCGAGGTTGCCGAGATCCTCGAGGAGGCGATCAGCGGCAGCCTCGAGGCCGAACCGGAGAGCTACGACGTGAAGTACCTCGCCGGACTGCCGGCGCGGCTCTCCGTGTGGGAGGCCCCTGAGAGCGACATCTTCCTGCTGGTGTTCCAGAACATCTTCAGCGCCGGCGACGCCGACATCCTGTACCGCCACCGTGGCCTGTGGAGCAGCTACGTCGCCGCCTCGCAACGGCAGCAGGAGGCGGAGAAGAGCACCGGCACCGAACAGACCCGCTCCGCCGGCAGCAGTTTCTGACAGCCACCCTTCTGATGGCCGCCGTTGTCAGTGGAAGTCGTGGCTCCGGAGAGGCAAGGGACGGCGCGCGCCGGTGGCCGGGGAGCCGTTGCGGCCGGCGGCGGACTCGGCCGGCGGCTCCGCGCTCAACTCCATGGCCCAGAACCGGGCGGCGATGATGTGGACCACGTTGTGCTGTGACTGGATGGTGCCGCTCACGCCCAGGAACGAGGCGCCGAGGATGGTGCTGCGAAAGCGCTCGAACACCTTGGACCAGACCACCAGGTTGACGAAGCCGGTCTCGTCTTCGAGGGTCATGAACACCACCCCGGCGGCGGTGCCGGGGCGTTGGCGGCAGATGACCAGGCCGGCGTAGGAGACCTGCCGCCCGTGCTCCATGGCGGCCACCTGGCCGGCGCTGGGCAGGTGGCGGGCGGCCAAGCGGCGGCGCAGCGGCGCCAGCGGATGGCCGCGGGTGCTGTGGCCGGTGGCGGTGTAGTCCCAGGCGATGGCGGCGAACCGGTCGAGGGGGTTGAACGGCGCCTCCGGCTCCGTTGCGTCCAGGGCCAATGGCGCATGGCGTCCGCGGCGGCGGGCCGCGCCCAGCACCTGCCACAGGCTGCCGCGGCGGCGGTCGTGGCGTCCCTGGGCGGCGCCGGCCGGCGGCAGGTCCAGGGCGTTGAACGCGCCGCTCTCGGCCAGCCGCAGCAGGATGTCGCGCGGCAGCTCGGGCAGGCGCTGCACCAGTTCCGCGACCGAGGCGAAGGGGCGTGCCGCGTGCGCCGCCACGATGGCCTCCCCGCGCTCCTCTCCCAGCCCCTGCACGTAGCGCAGGCCCATGCGTACCGCGAAGCGCCAGCGGCCGCCCGCGCCATGCGCCGGTGCCGGCTCCAGGGTGCAGTCCCAGGCGCTGCAGGTCACGTCCACGGGGAGCATCGTCACGCCGTGGCGGCGGGCGTCGTCGACGATGGTGGACGGGGCGTAGAACCCCATCGGCCAGGCGTTGAGCAGCGCCGCGGTGAACACGTCGTGGTAGTGGTGCTTGAGCCAAGCCGTGAGGTACGCCAGCAGGGCAAAGCTGGCGGCGTGCGACTCCGGGAAGCCGTACTCCCCGAAGCCGCGGATCTGGTTGAACACGCGCTCGGCGAACTCGCGTGAGATACCCTTGGCCTGCATCCGCGAGGTCAGCCGCTTCTCATGCTTCTCGATGGCGCCGGAGCGGCGCCACGCGGCCATGTCGCGGCGCAGTTGGTCCGCCTCGCCGGGCGTGTAGTCGGCGGCCACCACCGCCAGCTTCATCACCTGCTCCTGGAACAGCGGCACGCCCAGCGTCTTGGCCAGCACCGGGCGCAGCGCGGGGTGGGGGTACTCCACCTGCTCCTCGCCGTTGCGGCGCCGCAGGTAGGGGTGGACCATGCCGCCGGTGATCGGTCCGGGGCGTATGATCGCTACCTGGATCACCAGGTCGTAGAAGGAGCGCGGGCGCAGGCGCGGCAGCATCGACATCTGCGCCCGGCTCTCGATCTGGAACACCCCCACGGTGTCGCCGGCGCTGATCATGTCGAACACCGCCGGATCCGCGGCCGGCACCGTGGCCATGGTGTAGGTACGCCGGTAGTGGCGCCGGATCAGGTCGAAGCCGAGATCCAGTTGGGTGAGGGCGCCGAGCCCGAGCAGATCTACCTTGAACAGGCCCAGCGCTTCCACGTCGTACTTGTCCCACTGGATGACGGTGCGTCCCTCCATGGTGGCGTTCTCCACCGGGACCAGGGTGGTGACCGGCTCGCTGCCGAGCAGGAAGCCGCCGGGATGGATCGACAGGTGGCGCGGGAAGTCGAGGAGCTGGCGCGTCAGCTCGCCGAGGGTGCGGTGCAGCGGGGTGGCGGGATCGAGTCCCGCCTGCTGCAGGGCGTTGCCCACCGCCACCGGAAAGTCGCTGTGGTGGTGCGAGATGAGCCGCGCCGCCCGGTCCAGCGTGGTGGCCTGCATGCCGAGCGCCTTGCCTACCTCCCGGATGGCCGACTTGGGACGGTAGCGCACCACGTTGGCGACCATGGCCGCACGCTCGCGCCCGTACTTGCGGTACATGAACTGGATCGCCTCCTCGCGCCGGCGGTGACCGATGTCCAGGTCGATGTCGGGCGGCTCGGCGCGCTCGCGGGACAGGAAGCGCTCGAACAGCAGGTCCATGCGCACCGGGTCGATGGCGGTGATGCCCAGGCAGTAGCACACCGCGGAGTTGGCCGCCGAGCCGCGGCCCTGGCACAGGATCCGCTGCGCGCGGCAGAAGCGGACGATCTCGTACATGGTGAGGAAGTAGCCGCAGTAGTCGAGCTCCTCGATCACCGCCAGCTCGGTGCGCAGTTGCCGGTCGACGGCCGCGGGAACGGCGCCGCGGTAGCGCCGGCGCGCCCCTTCGAAGGTGAGGCGGCGCAGCCACTGGGCCGAGGTATGTCCCGCCGGCAGCCGCTCGGAGGGATAGCGGTAGCGCAACTCGGCCAGCGAGAAGGTGCAGCGGCCGGCGATCTCGAGGGTGGCGGCGACCAGCTCGGGGCGGTCCGCGAACAGGCGCGCGAACGCCGCCGGCGCCTTGAGGGCGTGCTCGGCGTTGGGGCGCAGCAGGGTGCCGGCGGCGGGCAGCGAGGTGCGCCGGCGGATGCAGGTGACCACGTCCTGCAGCCGGCGCCGGTCGCGGTGGTGGTAGAGCACCTCGGTGGCGGCGGCCTGGGGGATGGCGAGGCGGCGGCACAGCGCCGTCAGGCGGCGTTCGACGGCGTCGTCGTCGGCCAGCCGGTGGCGCGTGACCAGTCCGTAGAGGCGGGAGGGGAACGCCTCCCGGAGTTGGCCGGTGTGCCGGCGCCACTCTTCCCCGGCGTCCCCGGCCAGCAGGTGGCGGCCTTCCCAGAGGGCGATCAGGCCGCCGGCGTGGGCGCATACCTCCTCCCAGCTCACCCGGCACTCGCCCTTGGGACAGCGCAGCCGCCCGCGCGAGATGAGCCGGCAGAGGTTGGCGTAGCCCTCCTTGCACTGCACCAGCAGGAGCACCGTCGTGGCCTCAGCGTCGGCCGCGGGTGCCGCCTGTTCCGGGGAAGCGACCACCGTGAGCTGCGCACCGACGATCAGGTGCGGACCGCGGTCACCGGCCGCCACGTGGGCGCGCACCACTCCGTAGACGCCATCCCGGTCCGCCAGCACCAGGGCGGGAATGGCGAGCTCCCGGCAGCGCCGCACCAGCTCTTCCGGGTGGCTGGCCCCCTCCAGAAACGAGAAGTTGCTCTTGCACCACAGGGGCACGTACCCGCTCATTCCACCCATCCCTGGCGGTACCAGCGTCCGGTCAGGCGGTCGTGGTAGATCCACTCCAGGGTGCCGTCGGGGGAGCGCAGGAAGTAGTAGGCGCGGTCGGCGCCGCCTCCTCCCCGCGGCCCCGCGGCGAGCCACCAGCCGCTGGAGATCAGGAACGGGCCGCGATAGGCGGCCAGCTCTCCGGAGCCGGCCCTCGGCGCCGGGATCTTCACCGGCTGCGCCAGCACCCGGCGCACCAGCGGCGCCGCCTCCCGCTCCGTGGACCGGGGCCGCGGCGCCGCCAGCTCGGCGACGGGCTGCCAGCGGAACTGCGCTTCCGGCAGATGTTCCTGTGCCAACACGGCGCGCGCCACCGCGGCGTTGCCGAACTCGGCACGGATGCTGGCCAGCGCCGCGGAGCCGGCCGCCAGGTCGCGCCGCTGGCTGGTGCGGAACAGCTCCGCCTGACCTGCCGGCAGCGGGCTGGCGCGGACCTCCAGGGTCAGCTCCTCCACGCCGGCGCTCAGGTCCAGTGCGCGCAGGCGCAGCGCCAACAGCTCCGCCAGGCGGCGGCGCTCGCGGGTGGGAAACGCGGGACGCACCCGCTCCCGCCGCCACGAGCCATCTTCCAACAGGAGCTGCAGCTCCATCTCGGCCACGGCACGCTCCTCCTGCTGCAGGCGTCCGAGCAGCGGGTCGAGCAGCGCCTCGGCGTGGCGCTGCAGCCGCTCGGCATCGGTCTCGCGATACGCCAGCCGTTTGCGTTGCCGGAGCGGGGAGTCCGGTGGTGTGCCCTGCACGGGCAGCTCCAGAGTGGCGCGGGCGGACCGCTGCAGCTCTGCTACCGGGAGCCCGAAGCGGTGCAGCAACTCGGCATGGGGAAGCTCGAGAAAGTCGTCGGTCGTGACCACGTCCAGCTTCTCCAGCAGGTCCCGCACCTCCGCTTCCAGGGGTAGCCGTTCCAGCGGGACGCGGCGCGCGGCGGCGTGCTCGGCGGCGGCGTCGGGCACTACCAGCCAGTGGCGCCGCCGGTGCGGTGCGTTCCCGTGCGGCGCTGCCAGCTCGCGGGCGAGCAGGAAGGTGCCGAGACGGGTATGTCCCAGCACCACCGTCGCGAGCAGCCGGAGCGCACGCAGGCGGCGCTGAATGGTGCGCGCCAGCGCCGCGGCGGAGGGGTAGTGGCGGCGCAGTCCGCCCGTCTCCAGCCAGAACACCCCCTGGTCGCCCCAGCCGGCTCCGCCCCACTCGATGCGCGGGCTGATCGACCGCAGCCGTCCCTCGATGAGCCGCACCCCGTCCGCGATCTCCTCGGCGGAGATGGTCGCCGCGTGCAGATGGGGCAGCAGGGAGAGTGCCGCGGCGTAGCGCATCCCGACCCGCACCCCGGCCTCGCGCGCCGCCCGATTTACGGTCACCACGGTGCCGCGGGGCGTGTCTTCGCTGACTACCGCGGCCGGCCGCCGCCGCCACTCGGGGTGGCGCCGGAACAGCAACTGCAGCGGCAGGGCCGCGACGTCAACACAGGCCGTGGGGGGCACGGTAGCTGGCGGCCAGCGCCCGGCCGGGGCCGCGCTGCCGGTCCTTGGATACGCGGATGCCGCAGCGCAGGCAGCCCGCCTGCGGCGTCGCGTCGCGAAACGCCCGGCCGCGCAGCGCGATCAGCGAACCGAGGGTGGCACCGGGGGCGGGCGTGGTGAGGCACAGCAGGGCGCTGTCGTGGCGCCGCGCCAGGCGTGCCAGCCGGCCCAGGAACGGCGCCGGGATGGCGAGGCGGGCGCCGAGTTCCAGCACCACCAGCCCGAAGGCGCCGCTGCGGGTGAGGCGGTCGGCGGCGCTGGCCACGGCGTGCAGGTCGGGGACGGTCACCACCGGCAGCGCCGCCAGATCGACCCCGCCGCGGGCGACGTCCGGCGGGAAGAAGGTGTCGCGGGTGGTGGTGACCCAGGCCACCGGTTCGGCGGCACGCTGATAGGCCCGGATCATGGCGCAGGCGAGGGTCAGATGCGCGCCATGAGGATCGGCGGCCAGTTCGCACAGGCGTCCGGCGAGTTCCTCGGGGTGCCACAGGCCGGTGGCGCGGCCTTCCCGTGGCTGGAAGCCGCGTTCGCCGGTCAGCGCGCTGGCTCGCAGCACCCGGTGCCGATGCCGGTGCAGGGGAGCGCCGGTCATAGCTCCGGCGGGAGCAGCGCGCCGCCTTCCAGGTAGCGGCGCACCTCGATCACCTTGCCCAGGATCCGCACCTGGGAGGGGTCGGGTACGATAGGATCGAACGCCGGATTGGCGGGATGCAGCTCGATGCGTCCCGCGTGCAGCTTGAGCCGCTTCACCGTGGCCTCGTCCTCCACCAGGGCGACGACGATTTCCCCGGAGAGCGCGCTCTCCTGCCGGTGCACGATCACCATGTCGCCCGGCAGGATGGCGGCGTCGCGCATGCTCTCGCCGCGCACCCGCAGGGCGAACAGCTCGTCGCGTGCCCTGGTGGACTGCACCGGCAGATAGCCGTCGGGGTGTTCGCTGGCGGTGGTGAGGGCGCCGGCCTGCACCCGTCCCAGCAGCGGCACCAGGACGGTGGGGTGGGCGGAGCGGGCCGGCAGCCGGTAGCCGCGCGCCTTGCCCGGTTCCTTGTCCAGCAAGCCGTCGCGCACCAGTGCCTCCAGGTAGTCGCGCGCCGACTGCACGGCCCGGAAGCCGAAGTGCGCCTGCACCTCGCGGGTGGTGGGCGGCGTCCCGGAGAGAATCCGGTCGCGCACGAACAGGAAGATGCGCCGCTTGCGTTCGCCGGAGCGTGATCGGGGGGCGGTAGCCATGGAGGCACCTTATGCAGACAAATGTCTGTTATGTCAAGTGGGTAGTCGACGGATCAGGCAGCCGGGGTTCAGTCTCCAGCAGCTACAGATAGGCTGCCGAGAAGGTCCAGGATGTCCGTCTCCCAGAGCCGGTCACCCGGGATACGTGGTAGGTCTTGTCCGCGAAGCCGTCCTTGCGGAACACGATCTCATGTTCCTCCTGGCGCAACGCGACCTCGACCGGCGTGGTGCCCACGTAGTAGCCGTCGAGGTACACCGCCGCTCTGGCCGGTACCGAGCCGATGTCCACGGTCGGCCTGCGGCGGCCGAACGTGGCGAGCTTTACCTTCATGCCGTACGTCGCTTCCATGCTGCGGGCGGTCCTTCTTTATTCTCGGTTCGATGGAAACCTGGCTTCACTCAAGTGATGGGGTTCCACCAGCTTGCGGGCCGCGGCCTGGTGACGTGGCGGCTGCTTTCGCAGGCAGTATACCGGGCCACCTGGCGGCGGTCACCGGTGGAACGGCCACTGTTTCCTGAGCGTCCGCAGCCAGCGTGCAGCGTCACGGGCGGCGCAGGGTCTCCTGGACCGAGAAGATGAACAGGGCGGCGCCGGCGACGCCCAGCAGCGCCACCGCGGGGCCGGCGAAGGCCAGCGAGAGAACGGCGGCCACGGCGCCGATGACGGTCGGTCCGGCGGTGGTGCCCACATCCCCGATCAGGCGCCACATGCCGATGAATTCGCCGGCGCCGCGGCGCGGGGCGAGGTCGGTTCCCATGGTCATCAGGAAGCCGCTCCCCAGGCCGTTGCCGGCTCCCGCCAGCACGCCCACCAGCAGCAGGCCCAGGAAACCGGCGGTCAGCGGCATCAGCGCCAGGCTCACGGACATCACCACGATCGACGCCACCGCCGCCCAGCGCCGGCCGAGGCGATCCATGGTCATCCCGCTGGGGTAGAACATCGCCATGTCGGCGATGCCGGAACCGCTCATCGCCAGCCCCACCTGCGCCACCGGCAGGCCGATCGCCTCCCCCCACAGCGGTATGAACAGGGAGCGCGCGGCGCGCACCAGGTTGAGGGCGATGATCGCCGGGCCGGCGCGCAGCAGCACCCGCCAGTGGTCGCGGACGATCGCCAGCGGATGGTACCAGCCGCCTTCCGCCGGCTGCCGCGGCTGAGGCCGGCGCGCGGGCATCCAGCGCAGGGCCGCCAGCGCCGCCAGCACCGTCAGGCAGGAGAGGGCCAGGAACGGCGCGCGCAGACCCAGGACGCCGGCCATGGCACCGCCCAGCGCCGGCCCGACGGCAAAGGTGCCGATCCGGTTGACGCCGCCCAGGGTGGCCAGCACCCGGCCTCGATGCTCCTGCACCACCGTGGCGCGGGCGAGGGCCATGCGTCCCACCATCCACGCCCCGCGCCCGGCGCCCATCAGCAGCGCGGCGAGCCCCAGCAGCAACAACCCGCCGGCCCCGGCGGCCAGCAGCCCGGCGACGGTGAGGGTGCCGAGCACCGTGATCACCATGGTGCGCTGCGGCCAGCGGGCGGCGATCACTCCCGCCGGGATGTCTATCACAAGCGTGCCCACCGCGATCAGCGCCACGATCCCAGCGGCGCCGGCGACGCTGCCGCTCAAACTGGTCGCCAGCCGCGGCAGCACCGGCAGCGTGAGCCCCCAGCCGATGGTGTAGAGGAGTTCCGGAAGGTAGAAGGAAAGAACCAGGATGCGGAGGTTGCGCGCCGGCACGCGCGCATTATCGGCGGCCGGGACGCGGCGGGGAACCCCGCGTGGTGGGCATAGACGACGGTGCCGGAGCCGAGCCGTCTCTCCCATGTGTTATAGTGAATGAGTGCTGAGTGACTCGGGGATTTACCGGAACGCACTCCAGGTCTCGCCGACCCGCATCGCGGCTCTGGACGATACCGACTTGAACGAACTCATGGGCCAGTTGTTGCGAGCCCAGACCTACCGTTGCGGTTCCCCGCGCGATCTCGTGAACACGGAGATCAGAGCATCAGACGCCGGCTGCGATGGCTGGACTGAGCGTCCTGCGACGGCGGATCCCTGGCTCGGTTCCACAGATACGTGTTGGCAGTTCAAGTCGGGGAGGGCCGGGGAGCCCGGTCGGCTGGGCCCTGAGGTGGAAAAGCCAACACCGCTCCGAACGTTGCGTGGCGGCGGGCGGTTCGTGGTCGTTGCAAGTGGTTCGACAAGGGGGACGGCGGGCGTCGACGAACGACGGGCACAACTGACCACTGCCGCCAGACAACTCGGGCTGCCCGAGGAAGCTGACGAGAGAATAGTTGTCTACGGCAGTGAAGAAGTCGCCAAGTGGTGCAACCAGCATCCTGCCATTGCGGCGCGCTGGGCGGGACGGCCGCCGGGGCTGCTGACGTGGGACGAGTGGGCGGGCAGTAGTGAACATCGGATGCACTATGAAGCCTCCGCGGAAGTGCAGGCAATCCTGACGGAAGGAAGAGCCGATCTGGACTTCGCCACGGGCAGTGTCCATCATCTGCATGTCCAGGGTCCGCCGGGTGTTGGAAAGACACGATTCGCACTCGAGCTCTGTCGCGAAGCACCGTGGCGAGATACGGTGGTCTATTTTGCGCAGAGCGAGGATCACCGCTTGCTCGAATTGATCGACAGTGTGGCGCAAGAGGCAGATCCCGCGGTTCGATTGATGGTCGTCGCGGACGAGGCACAGCCGGAGCATCTTTTGCCGTTCCGGAACTCGGTGGAACGTGCGAACGGTCGGGTCCGGCTCGTCACCGTGGGTGGTTGTTGGACTCCCGACCCACAGAGAATACCGGAACTGCGGATCGAACCGCTTGACGCAGCGATGATGCGGCCCGTGGTCCGCAACTGGTATCCGGCAATGCCGCCGGAGCACGTTGACTACGTAATACGCCTCGCGGACGGTTACCTGCGGTTGGCACGGCTCGTCGCGAATGTGGTTGACGCCGATCGCGAGGCAACCGTACCGGAAGTGCTGCACCGTACGGAAGTCCGTCAGCTTCTCGACCGCATGCTCGGGAGGGGGGACCGGCGACCGCTGCATGTCGTCGCGATTCTGTCTCACGTAGGCTGGGATGATGACCGGCGCGCCGAGGGAGAAGCGATCGCCGCGTACATGGGGCTCGACTGGAGTCAAGTGCGCCATGCCGTCAACGATTTCCATCGTCGCATGCAGATTGCTCCGCGCGGTGGACGCTATCGATATATCTCACCGGAGCCGCTCGGGATATATCTTGCTCTCGAAGCGCTGGACGTCAATCCTGAAATGCTGGAGGCGCTGCCTGCGAGGTTGCCCTCGGAGCCGGCAAGAGATGCGTTCTATCAGCGTATGCAGGCGATCTCCAGCAATCCAGGAACGCGAGAGTACTCACGCGAAAAGCTGCGCTTTTTTTTTCGGATCGATGATTTCGTAGATCCTCAGCGAGTGCGTCGATGGTCGGCGTTCTCCGCGTCGGACCCGGAGGCAGCCGCGGCCAACATAGGTCGCGCCCTGCAGGCGGCCGGTGTCGAGGAACGCAGGAGGATCAGAGGCGAAGCAAGGCGTGAGATCGTCTGGAGACTGGTTCGCATCGCGTGGCGCTCATCCGCATTTCACGACGCGGTTACGGCGCTGGCGCTGCTGGCCGAGGCGGAGAACGAGCCCTGGGCGAATAATGCCACCGGCGAGTTCGTGGCGCGTTTCCAGGTAGTTCTGGGCGGCACCGGGCTTCCCTACCTCCGCCGTCTGCACGTGATCGATGAATTGCTGGAGTTGGGGAGGCCTGAGTTGGCGAGGCTCTGCATAAGAGCCTTGTCCCGGGTCGGAGGAGGATCCGAGACTCGCGGTGGAATCGTCCCCCCGTCCGACCAGGTGCCGGAGAGGGAGTGGCAGCCCGAGACGGGAAGCGAGCGCCTGGAGTGTATCCGCAACGCTGTCGCCAGATTGGAATCCGTTGCCACACTTCGGCTCCCCGCCCTGCAAGCCGACTTGGTGAGGGCTGCGGGTGGTCTGTCTTTGCTCCTTCGCTATCGCAAGACGCGCACGATGGTCGCGAGATTCCTCGTAGCCGTACGCGTAGCCTACCCCGGTGCTCGGGAGCCACTGAGGCAAGTCGTAGCCGGCGTCATGCACCTGTACATGGAGGATCTTCCACCCGATCAACAGCGAGAGCTTGCCGAGCTGCATGCAGAATTCGAAGACAGTGCGCTAGGGGCGCGGCTGGAGCAGCACGTCGGGGCGCGACCATGGGAGCGGATTCTGCCTCCCGAGTTCGCGTCACTCGCTGCGGAGCTTCTTGCCGCTCCCACCGTGCTGGAGGAGTACTGGCCCTGGTTGACTTCGGGCGACGCCGCGTCCGCATGGGAGTTCGGTGTGTCTCTGGCCAAGGTAGACCAGAGAGGCCGCTTTCTCAGTGCACTGCCGACATTCGCTGACACTGGGTCAGACCTGCGTATGGTATGCGGGTACGTCGCCGCGCGACGGGAGGCTCTTGGCGACGAGTGGTACGAACAGTGGGTGTCGTCTCAGTTCGACCGTGATCCGCAGCCGGTAAGGCTCATACACGAAGCTATCTGGCGTTGTGGCGTGACTGATCGGATAGCCGGCATGATGGCGGGAATGCTGCGGGAGCAACAAGTCAGCTCGCTGATCGTGGGACAGGTCGCCTACGCCGACTGGCGCGGTACATCAGCCAGCGTGCTTGAAAGCGTATTGCGAGTGATGGCGGATACAGGCCACGCCGAGACCGCGTTCAGTATCCTTCAGCGCCGCATGGAGCAGGCTCCCGTCGAGATGGAGTGTTGGAAGCCGTTCGCCGTGGAGTTGGTAACGAGCGTTGACCTGATCCGCTGCGGCGGGACAGCCAGCGACCGCTGGAAGGAAGTCGCAGTCGCTCTTGTCGAGGATCACTTCGAGAAGATAGCCACGGCTATTTTTCGGGCTCATGCAAGTCGCAAACCGACCGAGAGCTGGTTCATAGACACTGAATCAGCCGCTGCCGAGGTGCTTGTTTCTTGTGTCAAGCAGGATCCCGGCCGGATCTGGAAGACTTTGCTCTGCTTCCTCTCGCCACCTGGCGAAGCATACCTGTTTGCGTCCGGTTTCCCGACAGAGGTGATGGATCTGCTGCCCGTGGATGACATACTAACTTGGATCGGGGAGTTGCCCCGTGAGAAGGCCGCAGAACGTGTGGCTGCACTGGCCCGTATGAGCAACATGGACTCGCTGAATGACGATACGCTGGCTGCACGTCTCATCGGCAAGTATGGGGACAATGAGATTGTGGCCGAGGGTTTCTTTGCTCGTTACGTCTCGGGCAGTTGGTGGGGGCCAGCCTCTTCACACTGGAGCGCTCGTGCTGAGGCACTAAAAAAAGTGGCCGAGCGTAGCGTACTTCCCAGACTGCGCGACTGGGCGTCAGCGACCGCTCGGACTATCGATGAGATGGCCGCGCAGGAAGAGCAGCGGGAAGAGGAACGACAGCTCCTGATTCGTTGAGCCGGCCGACCTCGGCTGCTACCCCCCGCGTTGCCAGATCACGGTCTCGGGGCGGAACTGGCTCCAGGCGAACCAGAACGCTTCGTGGCTGGCGACCTCGCGGTCGCCGATGAAGGCGCGGATGCCGCTGCCGTCCAGGGCCACCCGGATGCCC
Organism: Spirochaetia bacterium; assembly: GCA_965203905.1. GTDB lineage: Bacteria > Spirochaetota > Spirochaetia > SZUA-6 > Bin103 > Bin103. The sequence goes on from CBDBDQ010000005.1 coordinate 3,301,329, forward strand.
TCCAGCTCCACCGGCTCGCCGGCCTGCAGGGCGAGCACGGCGCTGGCCACCGGGAAGGCCACCGGCAGGCCGGCCGCGCTCTCCACCCCGAGGATCCGTTCCTGCACCGCCAGGCGCGGGTCCACGTCGCCCACCGGGAAGATCGGGCCGTTGTCGTCGCGCCCGCGCAACGGATCCAGGGGGTAGCTCTTGCCGGGCTGGCCACCGTCGCTGGCGATGATGGTGGTGTCCGGGTGCGCCTCCTTCCACGCCGCCCAGGTGGAGGTGACCACCGACACCTGGTTGAGCACCACGCCGTCCTCGTGCAGCGGTCCCGACAGGGCGCGCCCGGTGAAGGTGTCCATGGCGGAGAGGGTGCTGATGTCGTACATCAGCTTGTTGGAGCGCGCCAGCAGGCCGGAGGTGCGCAGCACCGGCCGGTGCGGATCCACGTCATCGGTGTAGTAGGCCTGCGCCGAGCCGCACAGGGTGCAGTAGGGCATGCCGATGCGGCGTCCGCCGAGGGTGTCGTTCACCATCTCGTGGACCTCCATGATGTTCTTGGGATAAGCCCGCGCCTCGCCGTTTATCACCACCCCGAACACCAGGCGCTCGTCGGGATACCAGCTCCCGCCGGCGGCATCGGTCACCGGCGGGTCGTCGAGCGCCGGGATGCAGCGGAAGCAGAACTGCCCGGGACTGGCGTCCTGGCGGTCGTCCATCAGCACCCCGCCCCAGGCCACCAGGCGCCAGTCGATGGCCGAGTCGGCATCGGCGAAGAACGGTTCCCAGCGCGGGTCGATCAGGGTCAGCAGTTGGCCCTTCAACTCGCGGTAGCCGGGAAACGCCGGCAGGTCCCAGGCGATGAGCCGGTCGGGCATCGCGTTGTAGTCGCCGTGCGGTACCTCGCCGCTGGTCAGTTCATCGAACGCATCCCACAGCGCCTCCATCTCGCGCCAGCCGGCGAAGCGCATCAGGTCGACCAGGAACCAGCCGACGCGCGCGTCGCCGGACTCGCCGAGGCGGGCGATCGCGTCGAGGTCGAAGTTGCGCGCTTCGATCCGCTCGATCACCAGCTCCATGTCGGCACGGGTCTCGGCCAGCAGCTCGCCCTCCGGGAAGCTCGGCGCCGAGGGGAACACCTGGCCGAAGGCGCCTGTCAGGGCTCCGCCGGGTGCTGCCGCCGCCGGCACGGCGGCGACGGCGAAGGCGAGGGCAGCCAGCAGCGCGGCCGGCAGCGGCGCCGACAGTGGACGCGACTTTGGGACGTTCATATGCAACATGATACCCGACTGTTGCCGGCCGCACCCGGTGGTGCGCGGATCCGCGGTTTCGGGGCGATCCCCGTGGCGGGCGCGAACAGTGCGGGCGCGGGCAGGCGGCGTTTCGTGGCACAATCGCCCCATGGTTTCACTTGACCGCACCGGCCAGGCGCCGGGACAGCCGGGGGGCGGTGAGGATTTTCAGCCCGCTGCGCGGCTGGCCGCGGTGCGCGCCTGGTTGGACTCCCACGACGAGGTGGACGGCCTGCTGCTGGTGCGCCAGGAGTCGCTGGAGGACTACGACCTGCGCTACCTGACCGGGTTCACCGGGTCCTCCGCCTTTGCGATCGTGACCGCGGGCCGGGCGCTGCTGCTGACCGACGTGCGTTACGTGGAGCAGGCGGCCCGGCAGTGTCCGGGCTGGTGCATCCGGCGCCACGGGCGTCCCGTCGCCCCGGCGCTGGTGGAAGCCCTGCAGGGCGCCGGCGTGCGGCGGCTGGCGTTCGAGCCGTCAGGACTCACGGTCGCCCTGTGGAACGAGCTCCGGGACGGGCTGCCGGACACGGCGCTGGAGCCGGCAGCCGGCGCGGTGACGGCGCTGCGGGCCCACAAGGATGCGGCCGAGGTCGACGCCATCGCCCGCGCCTGCGCCGTCAGCGACGCCGCGTTCGGGCAACTGCTGCCGGAGCTGCGCGCCGGCGCCCGCGAGCGCGACGTGGCGCGGCGCCTGGAGGACCTGCTGTACCGCCATGGCGCCGACGCCATCGCCTTCGAGTCGATCGTCGCCTCCGGTCCCAACTCGGCGCTGCCGCACGCGCGGCCGGGACCGCGGGCTCTCGCGCCCGGCGACCTGGTCGTGTTCGACTTCGGCGCCCGCATCGACGGCTACTGCGCCGACATCACCCGCACCGTGGTGCTGGGGCCGGCGTCGGCGGCCCAGCGGCGTCTGTACGACACGGTACGCGAGATTCAGGCGGCCGCGGTGGCGGGGATGCGCGCGGGGGCGCGCTGCTCGGATCTCGATGCCGCCGCCAAGCGCGCCATGCAGGCTGCGGGCTACGGCGAGTACCCCACCCACAGCCTCGGCCACGGTCTTGGCCTGGCGATCCACGAGGATCCTGCCCTGCGCCCGGACAACGACGCGCCGCTCGCCCCCGGTCACGTGGTGACCGTCGAGCCCGGCATCTACCTGCCGGGTTTCGGCGGCGTGCGCATCGAGGATACCGTGGTGCTGGAGGAGCGCGGCTGCCGGGTGCTCACGGGAACTCCCCGGGAGTTGGTAGAGCTCCCCGTTGCGGAGGACGCATGAGTCAGGAAGAACGGACACGGATCCTCTCCTTGCTGGAGGAGGGGAAGATCACCGCCGCCGAGGCGGCGCGGCTGCTGGAGGCGCTGGCAGCCGCCCCTCCCACGCCGGCACGTCCGGAGGCCGGCGGCGGCCGCCTGCACGTGCAGGTGACCGACCGCGCCACCGGCGCCAGGCGCGTGCACTTCACGGTGCCCGCGGCGCTGGCGCGGATCGGCGTGCAGCTGCTGGCCGCGGCGGACCTGGGCGACGAGCTTGCCGCCGCCGGTCTCTCCGCCGCGGACCTGGAACGGGTGCAGGAGGCGATCGACAGCGGAACCGTCGGCACGGTCCTGGAAGTGGACGACGGCAATTCCGGCTTCCGCGTCGAGGTCTGGATCGATTAGAATTGAGGGTGAGGGAGGGTGGTGGAGTATCTGCCCTACATCTGGGCGGCGCTGGGGCTGGTGCTGATCGGCGCCGAGTTCCTGCTGCCCAGCTTCATGATCTTGTTCTTCGGCGCCGGCGGGCTGATCACCGCGGCCCTCACCGCGCTCATTCCCGGGTTGCGTGAGAGCCTGCCGGCTCAAGTGCTGGTGTGGCTCGGCGCCTCCACCGTGTCGCTGTTCTCGCTGCGCCACTGGCTGCGGGGGGTGTTCCACGGCAGCGTGCAGCGCGCCCGCGACGAGGACGAGTTCGCCGGCAGGCAGGCCACCGTGGTAGAGGCGATCTCGCCGCAGGTGCCAGGACGGGTGCGGTTTCAGGGCACCACCTGGGAGGCGCGCAGCTACGAGGGCAGCTTCGCTCCCGGCACCGCGGTGCAGATCGTCAAGAACGACAACCTGGCCCTGGTGGTGACGCGGGCATTCAGCGAAGAGATGCTCGACCAGGGCACGGAGGGAGACGGCTGATGGCATTCGAGATCGTGCTGGCGCTGCTGGCGGCCGGGATCGTGATGTGGCTGTTCTCGCGCCTGGTGCGCATCGTGCCCGAGCAGGAGACCTACATCGTGGAGCGGCTCGGGAAGTTCACGCGCATGCTGGGCCCCGGCTTCCACGTGCTGGTGCCGCTGCTGGAACGAGTCGCGTACCGCCAGAACCTCAAGGAGGAGGCGATCGACGTTCCGCCGCAGATCTGCATCACCCAGGACAACGTCCAGGTGGAGGTGGACGGCGTCCTCTACCTGCGGGTGGTGGATCCGCAGAAGGCGAGCTACGGCATCGACGACTACCGCTTCGCCACCACCCAGTTGGCGCAGACCACGATGCGCTCGGAGATCGGCAAGATCAACCTGGAGGGCAGCTTCTCGGAACGGGAGGCGCTCAACGACGCCATCGTGCGCAGCGTGGACGAGGCGTCGGACCCGTGGGGAATCAAGGTGACCCGCTACGAGATTCGCGACATCGCGCCGCCCGCCGGCGTGCTGGAGGCGATGGAGCAGCAGATGCGCGCCGAGCGCGAGAAGCGCGCCCAGATCCTGGAGAGTGAGGGCGCAAAGAGCGCCCGCATCAACCTCTCCAAGGGCGAGCGCGAGGAGGCGATCAACCTCAGCAAGGGCGAGCGCCAGCGCCGCATCAACGAGGCCCAGGGCCGCGCCCGCGCCATCGAGGCCACCGCCGCCGCCACCGCCGACGGCATCCGCGAGATCGCCGCCGCGATCCAGCTCCCCAAGGGCCAGGAGGCGGTGGCGATGCGCATCGCCGAGCAGTTCGTGAACCAGTTCGGTGAGATCCTGGAGCGCGCCCGGACCTCGGTGATGCCGGTGGACGTGGCGCAGATCCGCGCGCTGCTGCAGAGCGTCCTGCCCTCTGCCGGAGCGGCGCGGGGTAGCGGCGCGGGAGACGGGGCGGCCGGAACGTCGGGTGCGCCGCCCGGAGCGGACCGTCGATGACCCCGTTGCTGATCATTGCCGGCCTGTTCGCGCTCGGCGTGCTGTGGTCGTTGGTACGCAGCGTGCGCGTGGTGCGTGCGCAGTCGGCACTGGTGGTGGAACGGCTCGGGCGCTACGCCAAGACCCTGGGCGCCGGGTTCCACATCCTGGTGCCGTTCCTCGACCGGGTGCGCTACCGCCACAGCCTCAAGGAGCAGGCGATGGACGTTCCGTCGCAGCCCTGCATCACCCACGACAACGTCAAGGTGATGGTGGACGGGGTGCTCTACTACCGCGTGGTCGATCCCCGCGCCGCCAGCTACGGCATCAAGAACTACCAGTACGCCACCGTGCAGCTCGCCCAGACCACCATGCGCTCGGTGATCGGGCAGATGGAGCTGGACCGCACCTTCGAGGAGCGCGAGCGGATCAATGCCCAGATCGTCTCCAGCGTGGACCAGGCGTCCGACCCGTGGGGGGTCAAGGTCACGCGCTACGAGGTGCAGAACATCAACGTTCCCGCCAGCGTGCTGGAGTCGATGGAGTACCAGATCCGGGCGGAACGGGACAAGCGCGCCGTGGTCGCGCGCAGCGTGGGGGAGATGGAGTCGCGCATCAACCGCTCCATCGGTGAGATGGAAGAGGCGATCAACCGCAGCGAGGGTGAGAAGCAGCGCCAGATCAACGAGGCCGAGGGGCGCGCCGAGGAGATCGTGGCGCTGGCCCGCGCCACCGCCACGGGACTGGGACAGATGGCCGCCGCCATCGCCGCCGCCGGCGGCGAGGAGGCGATGCTGCTGCGGATCGCCGAAGCCTACCTGGAGCAGCTGCGCAAGTTGTCGAACAACGCCACCGAGGTGGTGCTGCCGATGGACCTGACCGACATCAGCGGCGTGGTGGACGCGCTGCGCGGCGCGCTGCAGCCGTCCGCGGGCCGGACCGCCCCGGCGGCCCCGGCTCAGGTGGCGGCGCGCGACGGGTAGTTGAGGCAGTACGGGGGCGGCTCTCCGCGCAGGTAGGCGGCGATGCTCTCCGCCGCCATGCGGATCCCGGTGCGGGCGCTGCCGCGCGACGCCCCGGCGATGTGCGGGGTGAGAATGACGTTGGGCAGCTCCAGCAGCGGATGCCCGGCGGGCAGCGGTTCCTCCGGGTACACGTCGAGCGCCGCTCCGGCCAGGTGGCGTTCGCCCAGGGAGCGCGCCAGGGCGCCGTAGTCCAGCAGCGGGCCGCGGGCGGTCTGGACCAGGTAGCAGCCGGGGCGCATGCGCGCCAGTTCCGCGGCCCCCACCAGCGGCCGCGGACCGCGGTGGCGGGCGTGCAGGCTCAGCACGTCGGCGCGCGCCAGCAGGTCAGGCAGGTCGCAGCGCTCCGCTCCCGCGGCGGCAAACGCCGCGGTTTCGAGATAGGGGTCACAGGCCAGCACGCGCGCCCCGAACGCGCTCAGCAGCGGAACCAGCAGGCGGCCGATGTGGCCCAGGCCGAGCAGGCCGACGGTGAGCGCGGCCAGGTCGTCGCCCACCGCGTCGTAGCGGTACAGGTCGGAACGCCAGCGCCCGCCGCCGGCCAGGTCGCGGTGGCCGCGCGAGATACCCTTGGTAAGGTCGATGATCAGCGCCACGGTGAACTCCGCCACCGCCCGCGCATTGCGCCCGGGAGCGTTGCACACCAGGATGCCGCGCGTGGTGGCGACGTCGAGATTGACGTTCACCGAGCCGCCGCGGGCGCATGCCGCCAGCCGCAGCCTCGGCGCCGCCGCCAGCACCCCCGCGCCGAGCGCCGCCATGTGCACCGCCGCCACTTCCGCCTCGCGCAGCACCCGGATCACGCGTTCGTCGTCGCCGGTGTACTCGCGGATCTCCGCGTCGTGGCGCACCGGTGTGTCGGGCCACTCGTGCTCGTCGGTCACGAAGCGCAGCTCCGCGCCCGAGCCGTGCGCGGCCCGCTCGATGGCGGCGCGGAGTTGGGCGGTGCGTACGAAACGGTCGCCGATTACGGCAACGGTCCGGGCAGCCCGTGGCGAAACTCCGGCTGCATTCGAGCGGCGATGCATCCCGGCTGGCTGCGTTGCTCCTCGCTCACATATACCGGATGTGCTCGCTCGTCGCGCCTTGCCAGCCGGGCGCCTCGCCGCTCTCGATGCGACGCCGGGTTCCACCACGGGCTGCTAATTGCCACCGGGCTCGGAGGTGCGCGACTCGGCGGACTCTATGACGTCGCGTACCCAGGCCAGCGCAGCCATCGCCGCCGACCAGCCGATCGACGAGATGGCGAGCAACGGCACCTGCAGCAGCTCCTCGGCGGGAATCCCCTCGCGCAGTCCGCGCCGCGCGTGGGAGTGCACGGCGCCCTGCGAGCGGGCGCCCACCGCCAGCGCCAGCTTCACCATGCGTTGCGCCCGCGCATCCAGCGGCCCGGCCGTGGCGGCGGCTTTGCCGAGTTGCTGGTAGGCGCGCCACACTCCGGGGTAGGCGGCGATAACGCCGTCCAGAAAACTCGGCAGGCGTTCCGGCCGCCGCCCTCCGGCCGCGGCCGGTTGCGAGCTGTCCTGCTTCACCGACGTACCTCCCTGGTGTGCGCCCTCGGGCGACGGGCCGATCCACGGCTGCCGCGAGTCGACGATTCGCTGTGCCGCCGCGTGCGCGGTGGTCCGCACCGCCGCGGCTGTGCCGGCGAATATGCGGGCGTGCCACCTCCCGGTCAAGCACCGACGGAGAAACGCACACACCGATGGCCGATGGCCTGACGACCGGTGCCGGGTAGCCGGGTTCAGCGGCGGCGCGGGGGGTACTCGCCCATGGGGTGCAGGGCGTTCAGGTCGATGTCCAGCAGCACCGGGCCGGTGCTGGCCTGCGCCGCGGTGAAGGCCGCCGCGAACTGCTCGACGCTGGCGACCGCGTGCGCGGTGGCGCCCATGCTGCGGGCGAGGGCGGGGAAGTCCGGGGTCTCCAGGTCCACGGCGAAGGTGCGGCCCGCGAAGCGCGCCGCCTGGACCCGCCGCAGGATGCCGTAGCCGCGGTCGTTGAACAGGCAGATGGTGAGCGGCAGCCGATACTGCACCGCGGTGGAGAGTTCGCCAGCGTGCAGCATGAAGCCGCCGTCGCCCGCGATCAGCACGCTGCGGCGGCCACTGCCGAGGGCGGCCCCGATGGCCAGCGGCAGGCCGGGGCCGATGGCGGCGCTGGTGGGGTGCATGGAGGTGCGCGGGGCGAGGATCGGCAGCATCTGGTTGGCCCACAGGTAGGCCGGAACGGTGCTGTCGCGCACCATGACGGCGTCGCGCGGCGCGCCGTCGCGGATCAGGTCCATGATCGCCGCATGGTCGGGCCCGATCAGGGCGCGCAGCCGCTGGTGCACCGTGTGCCGCGCCGCGGCCGCCCTGGCCCGCCACTCGGCCCGTGCCGCGGCGGGGTCGGCTTCCGCGTCCGAGTCGGCCTCATGTCCCGTTACGTCCTCCAGCGCGGCGTTCACCGCCTCCAGGCCGGCCGCAGCGTCGGCGACCAGCGCCAGGGCCGGACGGTGGACGCGGCCGATCACCCCGGCGTCCGCGTCGAGGTGGACCAGCTTGCCGCGCAACGGGACGTAGTTGCGCCCCTCCGGTCCCACCTGGAAGCGGGTGCCCACCGCCAGCACCACGTCCGCCTCCTCCTGCAGGGCCTGGATCTCCGGGTGATACGGCAGCGCGCCGACACTCAGCGGGTGGTCCTCCGGCAGCGCGCCGCGGCCGTTGGGACTCGACAGCACGGGTGCCTGCAGCCGTTCGGCCAGCGCACGCAGCTCCGGGGCGGCGCCGCCGGTGCGGGTCGCGCCGCCGCTGCGCAGCACCCCACCGCCGGCGATGATCAGCGGCCGCTCGGCGCGCGCCAGCATCCGTGCCGCCCGCTGTGCCGCCGCCGGTTCCGGCGCCAAGGGCGCAGGCAGCGACCCGCCGGCTCCGGCGTTCCCGACCGCGTCCGCCGCTCCTGCCACCGCGGCGTACTGCAGGTCGATGGGAATTTCGACGCAGCCGGGCTGCGGGCGCCCGGTGAGGATGTCCTCGATCACGGCGCCCAGTGCAGGCGCGATCTGGCGTCCGAGGCGCACGCTCTCGACCCGCCGCGACACCGCGCTCAGCATCGGTGTCTGCTGCTCGGCCTCGTGCAGGAAGCCGAGTCCCTTGCCCAGGTACGGGGTGTCGACCTGGGCGGTGAGCATCAGCACCGGCGAGGAGGCGAATCCCGCCTCGTAGAGGCCGGGAACGGCGTTGGCGGCGCCCGGACCGGTGCTGGTAATGACCACGCCCAGCCTGCCCGTGGCGCGCGCATAGCCGTCGGCCGCGTGCGCCGCCGCCTGCTCGTGGCGCATCGCCACCGGCGTGATCCGGCCGCCACGGTCGATGGCGTCGTAGAGCGGCAGGTTGTGCACGCTGACCACGCCGAATACGTGCTCCACGCCCGCCTCCACCAGGACCCGGTGGACCATTTCGCCGCCGGTCACGGCCGCACCTCCGGCGTCCCGGCTCCCGCTGCCGGCGAACCCGGCGAACCCGGCGGGCGCGCATGGGCGGTGGGGACGTGGAACGAGCTGGCGTACTCGCGGATGTCTGGCATGAGGTGCGCATCGTACCTTATCGGCGGCCGGCCGATAATCAGAGGGCCGGTCGGTCCGGTCGGTCGCGCGCACCGTGCGTCGGCCGGTCTTGACAGCCCAATGCCGGCGCCCTAGCGTTGTCTTGAAGCGCCGGCGGGCGCAAGGGAGAAAATGATGGCGCCACCACGTACAAGCTGGAAGGGATTCATCAAGCTGAGCCTGGTCTCGGTGCCGGTGAAGGCGTTCACGGCCAATGATCCGGGTGCCCAGATCCGTCTCAATCAACTGCACTGCGACTGCAATACCCGCATCGCCTACAAGAAGGTGTGTCCGGTGCACGGCGAGGTGGGCAACGACCAGATCGTGCGCGGCTACGAGCACGCCAAGGGCCAGTACGTGGTGATCGAGGACGAGGAGCTGGAGAAGCTGCGCACCAAGAGCGACCACTCCGTCAACATCGAGGGGTTCGTGGCGCCGGACGCGCTGGACCCGGTGTACCACGCCGGCCGCACCTACTACCTGCTGCCCGACGGCGCGGTGGGCCAGAAGCCCTATCGGCTGCTGGTGCGCGGCATGCAGGAGAACGGCGTGCACGCCCTGGCGCAGGTGGTGATCTCCCAGCGCGAGCAGCTCGTGCTGCTGCGCCCGATGGAGGACATGCTGGCGATGACCATCCTCAGTCACCAGGCCAAGGTGAAGCCGGCCGACCGGTTCCGCGACGAGATCGAGGACTCCGAGTGCACCCCCGAGGAGCTGCAGCTCGCCACCATGCTGATCGACGCTTCGCGGCTGAACGACTTCGACTACGGCAGCTACACCGACCGCTACGTAGATAAGCTCACCGAGCTGATCCAGCTCAAGGTGCAGGGGCAGGACGTGGTGCAGGCGGAGGACGTCGAGGAGCCCAAGATCATCAACCTCATGGAGGCGCTGAAGCAGAGCGTGGCCGAGGCGCAGGGCGCGGCGGAGGCCGGCAAGAAGCAGGCGCCGAGCGCCAAGACCAAGCGCAGCACGCCGGCGAGCGGCAGTCGCGCCCGCAAGCAGAAGGTTGGCTGACCCAGCGCCGAACAGCATGCGGCCTCGTCCCCTCCCCCGCACCGGGATGCTCCGGTAATCGAGCCGGCGCGAATCATGGCCGTCGCCGCCACCCGCCTGCCGCGCAGTTTCGCACCCATGCTCGCCAAGCCGGGTGCGCCGTTCGATTCCGACCGCCACCTGTACGAGGTGAAGTGGGACGGCATCCGCGCCGTGGCGCTGGTGGAAGACGGCCGTTACCGGCTGTTGAGCCGGGCCGGCAATGACCTCACCCGCAACTACCCCGAGCTGGCGCCGCTGGCGCGCCTGCCCGCGGGCACCATCGTCGACGGCGAGATCGTGGTGCTTCACGAGGGGCGCCCCGACTTCGAGCACGTGCTGCGGCGCGACCGCGGCAGCGCCGGATCCCCCGAGTCCGAGCCGAGCCCGGCGTGCTACCTGGTGTTCGACCTGATGTACCGCGAGTTCGAGCCGCTGACCGAGCTGCCGCTGCTGGAGCGCCGCCAGCCGCTGGCCGACCTGGTGAACGGCTGCGACTCGGGCCACGTCGTCGTCTCCGACGGGTTCGTCGGCGCCGGTGTGGCGTTCTACCGCGAGGTGTGCGAGCGCAACCTGGAGGGGGTGGTCGCCAAGCGCGTGGACAGCCGCTACCTGCCGGGCCGCCGCTCCGACGCCTGGATCAAGATCAAGCGCCGGGTCCGCTACCACTGCGTGGTGCTGGGCTTCCTGGACAAGGATGAGGGCGCCGACTTCCAGAGCCTGCTGATCGCCACCGAGCGCGAGGCGGGATCGGGCCTGCGCTACGCCGGGCGCGTCGGCACCGGCTTCGACGAGGAGCAGCGGCGGGAGATCAACGCGCTGCTGCGGCGCCATCGCAGCGCGGCACCGCTGCTGCCGCCGCCGGCCGACCTGTCGCCGCGCCACCAGTGGGACCAGGTGTGCTGGGTGGAGCCGGTCCTGTTCTGCGTCGTCTCCTGCGTGGAGCTGACCAGCGCCGGGGTGATGCGCGCGCCGGTGTTCGAGGGCCTGATCCGGGAGAGCGCCGCATGACGGGCGTCGACGCCGGCGCCGGCAGCGGCGGCGGACGGCTGCGCGATCGGGAGGTGGCGTTCGCCGGCCGGTTGGCGTCGATGACCCGGCAGGAGGCGGGAGCGCGGGTAGCCGCCGCCGGCGGCCGGGTGGTGCGCCAGCCGGGGGTCAACACCGCCTACCTCGTGGTGGGGCACGGCGGCTGGCCGCTGCGCGCGGACGGACGGCCCAGCCCCAACATGACCCGGGCGCGGCGTCTCAAGCAGCAGCGCGCACCGCTGAGCATCGTCTCCGAGACCGCGTTCCTGCAGCTTCTCGGTCTCACCGACAAGGTGGAAGATCTGCAGCGCCTGTTCACCACGGCCCAGCTCAGCCGCATCCTGGAGGTGCCGGCGCCGGAGATCCGCTCCTGGATGCGGCGCAAGCTGATCCGCCCGGTGAAGGTGGCGCGGCGCCTGGCCTGGTTCGACTTTCGCGAGGTGGCGCTGGCGCGCACGCTGCACGCCCTGACCAGCGCCGGGATCAGCGCCGCACGCATCGGCCGCAGCATCCGCGAGCTGGCGCAGTGGCTGCCGGACGCCCAGGGCGCCCACGCCGAGGCGATGCTGACGCAACTGGAAACCTCCGCGCACAGCCCGATCCTGAGCGTGCGGTTGCGGGATGGCCGGCTGGCCGACCCCGCGGGGCAGTTGCTGCTCGACTTCCACCGCGAGACGGCGGGCGCGGCATCGGGGGCAGGCGCGATCCGGTCGTTCCGGGCGCCGCCTGCGGAGACCGAGTGGCCGGCCGCGGCACGCGCGTGGCCCGGCCCGGCCGCGGCACAAGAGCCGGAGTCGGAGCTGGTGCGGGACCTGGCCGCGGTGCTGGGCATGGCTGCCGACGGCACGCCCGCACCGGAGGATCCGCCGGCGGGCGGCGCGGCGGCGGAAGCGGAGGCGGGCCGGGTGCTCGATTTCAGCGTGGCTGCCGAAGCCTGGGCCGGCGCCGTTCCCGACGAACTGTTCCGGCAGGGGGTGCGCGCGGAGGATGCCGGCCAGTGGCAGCTCGCCCGCCACCTCTACGAGCGCGCCCTCGCGGCCGGCGAGCCCGATCCCGAGACCTGCTTCAACCTGGGCAACGTGCTGTACGAGCTGGACCGGAAGCGCGCCGCCGCACGCCGCTACCTGCAGGCGGTGGCGCTCGACGCCGAGTACGTGGAATCGCTCAACAACCTGGGCAACGCCCTCGCCGAGAGCGGCTGGCTGAACGAGGCCGTCCGCGCCTACCGGCGTGCGCTGCAACTGGAGCCGGCTTACGCCGACGCCCACAGCAACCTGGCCGAGACCCTGGTGTACCTCGGCCGCTACCCGGAGGCGCGGCTCCACTGGACCGCCTACCTCGCCGTCGACCCCCACAGTTCCTGGGCCAACGCCATCCGCGAGTTGCTGCGCCACCTCCCCGCCCGCAACTGAAGCAGCGGGGGCGGGTTCACACCCGCATGCGCAGCATCGGGCGGGTGAACGAGACCGGGAGCGACTCGCCGGTGCGGCGCGACTTGGTGCCGGGAGTCATGAAGTGGATGGCGAAGGCGCGCCGTTGGCGGGCGGTGTTGTTGGGGGCGGTGTAGTGGAAGGTCTGGCAGTGGTGCAGCATGGCGCCGCCGGCGGGTAGCTCGATCGCCACCGCCCGTGAGCTGTCCACACGCTCGGCGTTGTCCAGCAGCGCGCTGGTGGAGGTAGATTTCTCATGTTCCAGCGCCTGCAGGTGGGAGCCGGGAATCACCTGCATCGCGCCGTTGTCGACGCTCACTTCGTCCAGCGTCAGCCAGCAGCTCACCAGGGTGGCCGGCACGCACTGCCAGTAGGCGTTGTCCTGGTGCCAGAACACCGGTCCGCCGTGGTGCGCGGGCTTGTACAGCGCCTGGTCGTGGAACAGCTGGATGTTGGGGCCGATCAGGTCCTCCACGCAGTCCAGGATCGGCTCGTGGTAGAGCAGCCGGCGATAGTGCAGGTTGCGCTCGCACATCTGCATGATCTGCAGCATCTGCTCCTCCGCCTCGTTCTTGGCCGCCACGTCGTCGGTGTCGTCGATGGCGAGATTGCGAAACGAGCTGGCGCCGGAGCGGGCGAGCTCGAACTCGCGGTCGTACTCGCGGCGCAGCAGCTCGACGGTGGCGTCATCCAGCAGCCGGCCCAGCTTGAGGTAGCCCTGGGTCTGATAATCGTTCACCTGCCCGGCGGTGAGTCTTCGATAGCCGTTGTCCATCCTGTGCCTCGGGGAGGACCCTATCCGAGTTGGCGCGCTAGAACCACAGCGCCTTGTCAACCAGGTTGCGCAGCGGGCGGCCGGCGACGAAGCGCTGCAGGTTGTCGCACACGATGGCGTAGCGGCGCTCGTCCAGGTGCGCGCCCGAGGCCGCCGCGACGTGCGGGGTGATGATGGTGTTGGGGGCGTCCCAGAGCGGGTGATCGGGTGGCAGGGGCTCCAACTCGAACACGTCGAGGCCGGCGCCGCCGATGCGGCCCGCGCGCAACGCGGCGTCGAGGTCGTCCAGGCGCGTGGTCATGCCGCGCCCGACGTTGATGAAGATCGCGCTGTCCTTCATCAGGCGGAACTTCGCGGCGTCGAACAGGCCCTCGGTGCGGGGCGTGTGGGGGATGGTGAGAATGACGAAGTCGCCGCCGCCCAGCACCGCGTCGAGGCGCTCGGGCGGGTGTAGCTCGTCGACCCACCGCGGTGCCTCGGTGCGGCGCGCGTCCACGGCCACGATGCGCATCCCCAGCTCCTTGCACAGGCGCGCGGTCTCGGTGCCGACCCCGCCCAGGCCGACGATCACGGCGCAGGTATCCGGCAGAAAGATCTCCCCGCCGTCGGCTCCGCCCAGCGGTTCCCAGAGGTGCCGGCGCTGCAGGTCGCGGTAGCGGTGGAGCTGCTTCGCGAAGGCCAGCAACAGCGCCAGGATGTGGTGGCTCAGGTGGTCGTTGTAGATCTCGCGGAAGTTGGTGACCAGCGCCGGGTGGGCGATCAGCTCCGGGAAGTAGAAGCCGGCCGGCGGGGCCGCGGCGGGCGCCTGCAGCCAGCGCAGCTTGCCGGCGGCGGCGACCAGCTCGGGAGTCATGGTGCCGAAGGCGGCGTCGGCGTCGGCCAGCTCGCGCAACGCATCTGCATCGGTTTCCGGAGCCACCACGGCGACCTCCGGTACCGCGACTCGCAGGCGCGGCAACCACTCCGGGACCGGTTCCGACTGGGGCGGCAGGAAGACGAATTTCACGGCTACACTCCTTCGGCCGCGTCCTCAGCGGGCGGCCAGGTACTCCTGCAGGCGCTCGATGGCGGGGGCGAAATCCTGCTGTCCGGTCAGCGTAGCGCGAAACCGGTCGCCGCGCTGCCCCAGCAGGGACGGGGTGTTGGCGATGGTGAACATGCCCGGATGCAGCTCCCCGTCCAGCTCGTCCCATTCCAGCGGCATCGACACGCTGCCACCCGGCACCGGGCGTGCCACGTAGGGCGGCACCACGGTGGCGCTCCTGCGATTCTGCAGGAAGTCCACGTAGACCTTGCCGCCGCGCCCGCGCGGCAGCCGTTCGACGCTGGCGATGTCGGGATGCTCGCGCGCCACCACGCGCGCCACCGCCTCCATGAACAGGCGCACCTGGTCGTAGCGGTAGCCGGGCACCAGCGGCAGGTAGACGTGGAGCCCGGAGGCGCCGGAGGTCTTGACGGAGGGATCCAGGCCGATCCCGCGCAACACCTTGCCCGCGGTGCGCGCCACCCGCTTGGCGTTGGCGAAGGTGGTCTCCTTGGCATCCAGGTCCAGCACCGCGAAGTCGGGCTGCTCCAGGCTGCCGCGGCGCGAGAGCCAGGGATGCAGCTCGATGCTGCCCAGGTTGATCAGGTAGAGCAGCGTCTGCAGGTCGTTGCAGATGAACTGCCGGTCGTGGCGGGCATCCACCTCCACCAGCTCCACCCAGTCGGGAACCCCGGCCGGAGCCTGGCGCTGGAAGAACGACTTGCCCTCGATGCCGTCCGGGTAGCGGTTCATGTGCACCGGCCGCTCGCGCAGGTAGGGGAGCAGGAACTCGGCCACCTGCTCGTAGAACCGCAGCAGGTCGCCTTTGGTGTAGCCCTCGCGGGGCCAGTACACCTTGTCCAGGTTGCTGAACGCCACCCGCCCGTTGCGGCGTCCACGCTGCGCCGCGGCGGCCAGGGCGGTGTGCACGTCGACCCGGCGCGCTTCCGCGGCGGCCTGCAGCGGCACCGTGCGCCAGCTGGACTGGGCTCCGGGCCGGTAGCGGCTGTCGGCGCGCTTGGCGACCAGCGCATGGAAGCCGGCGGCCTCGGCCACGGCGGCGAGGCTCTCGCCGCTGGCGGCCACGTGGTCGGCGAACAACAGGGTGGGCGATGCCGGCAGCAGCGTGCGCAGCAGTTGCTTGCGCTCCAGCAGCGGCAGGGGCCGCAGGTCCCACTCCTCGAAGTGGAGCAGGTCGAAGGCGTAGAACGCCACCACCGGCGCGGCCTCCCCGCCGGCGGCCCAGGCCTCGATCGCGCCGCGCGCCGGCCGGCCGCTCGCGTCCATCGCCACCCACACTCCGTCCAGCACCGCCCGTTCGGCGCGCACCGCGGCGAACTGCTCCTGCACCCCGGCCGCGGCGTCCGCATGCAGGGCCAGGCGCCCGCCGCCGGGCGCGGCGAAGGTCACCTCGTCGCCGTCCACGATGGCGAGGGCGCGCAGCCCCTCGAACTCCAGCTCGAAGATCCAGTCGGGATCGGAGAACTGTGCGTGGTCGGCCGCCGCGGACATGGCGCGCGGCCGTCGTGGCAGGGGCGCCGGCCGCACCCGCGCCGGATCCACCACCGGCACCGGGTCGGCGGCGTCGCGGGCGTAGCGGTCGCGCGTCTTGAACAGCAGCCACTCGTCCTTGTCGGCGTTGGTCCGCACCAGGTGCCACTCGCCGCGCAGCCGGTAGCCGCGCAGGATCACCTTCACCTCCCCGGCGGCGAGCCCCGCCGTCAGGTCGGGCGCCTTTACCACCTCGTAGGAGCCGTGGTCCCAGATCAGCATGGTGCCGGCACCGTACTCGCCCTTGGGAATCACCCCTTCGAAGGTGCGGTAGCGCAACGGGTGGTCCTCGGTGTGAACTGCCAGGTGCTTCACCGCGGGGTCGTAGGAGAAGCCGCGCGGAACCGCCCAGGAGACCAGCACGCCGCCGGCCGCAAAGCGCAGGTCGTAGTGCAGCCGCCGTGCCTCGTGGCGATGGATCACGAAGCTGCCCTCGTCCGCCGGCAGGCCCTCCCCGGTGGCGGCCCCCGGCGTCTCGAACGCCGGCTCGGGAGTGCGGCTGAAGTCGCGCCGGGTCTGATACTCGGCGGCAGATTTCGAGGTGCGGGGGTCGACGGCCACTATGCCGTAGTCGCGAGCTCGTGCTCGCGCACGAGCATATCCGCGGGAAGTCCCCACTCGGCCGACAGAGTCCGGATCATCGCCAGCGTGCAGTTGCAGCATAGATCGCGTCACACTGGGAATGCGAACCGGTGGAGCAGATTAGGAAGTGGTGCATCTGCCGCGCCGCGGCGAGATAGGCAAGCCGATGTTGACACTCACTGGCGTCACAGGACGGACTCGTCGCGTTCTGCGTTTCGATTTTGTAGCGCACTCAGAAACTCGTTTCGCACTGATTCCTTTTCTCTCGAATCCAAGTCATGTTTAAGTGCCGACTGAGACATCCTCAGAAGGCGTGCGTCAATCTCATACGGTCGTTGTCCCGTAGACTCTATTTGATCGATCAGAGCTTCGATATCACTATGGGGAATCTCGCCGGCAACCATTTGTGCAACTTCACGCAAGCTCGATGGTATGTTCCTAGGCACATACGGTCCCATCAGAGGTGCTTCTCGTCGCCCCTCTTGTTGTAGGGACGCCCTTGGGTGGCATTTCAAGAAGACGCTGAGGTCATCGGACTCCCATTCATGGAGAGAGTCAGCCTCCTGGCGCAGGAATTGCGATTGACTTGACCGGGCGGGTTTGATGCCAAGAAGATGGACTCTAGCTCCGTACTCTTGCGCCTGTTGGACTCCCACTCTGATATCTTCGTCTCCGGAAAGGAGCACGCATTCCGCCATTGCTCCGTTCCGAGCCAATGTGATCATGTCCGTTACGACAAGAGAGTCTACGCCCTTCTGCTGTCCATATGAATTCACGAATCCCAGACGCACCTTCATGTACCCTTTTTCAGCCAGAGCAATATGTTGTGTGCTTGGCCCCTGAGACGTACCATCGTACCAATATATTCGGAATAAGGGAAGCTGCGAAACTTTCTCCGAAAAAGTTTTTAGCGAACAAATTACACCATCATAGTCTAGGTTAATCTCTCCGCGTTGTAACTTACTGCCGGACAGCGCCCTTGAACCCTCTGCGAAGAGGTAACCAGCGTCAACAAATACTGCTACTCGATCCATTTGTTTCCGTCCCGAGGAACCCAGACATCTTGCATCTGAAACATAGGGATAGATAGAAAAAGGCCCCCGCAGGGGCCTGCTAGATACACCAACCCATTCAATAATAATCGGGTCGGTATATGTAACCTATATCTTCGACTCAGATTTGGTCAACCCCCCTCCCCAGCACGGCCGAGTCTTCGATGCCTCCAGCGCTAGCGGACGCCTGCGTCCGCAACATGCGACTGGCTCGGTCATAAGCCCGACTCGGCGCTGTCCAGGTCGAGGCGGTGGCGGATGAATTCCTGCAGCATGCGGTAGTACTGCAGCATGGAGGCGATGTCGACCCACTCGTCCGGGCGGTGGATGTTGCCCACCAGCGGGCGGCTCATGATGACCGGGATGCCGCGCCCGGAGAAGAACCGCGCGTCGCTGGTGCCGGCGGTGCGCACCACCCCCATGGGACGGCCCAGCACCCGTTCGCCGATCGCCATGAACGCCGGATCGGGAGTCATTTCGGTGGGTTCGTCGCCCACGCGCGGCGTTGCCACGGCGTCCGGACCCAGGCAGGCGCGTACCTCCGCCAGTATCGCGGCCACGGTCCAGGGGGGCGTGAAGCGCACGTCGATGCCGGCGCATGCGAAGGCGGGGATCCGGTTCAAGGTGCGGCTCTCCGATTCCAGCGTGGTGACGGTGGCGGTAGGGTGCCAGTGCTCGGCGCTCGCGCCGTTGGCGAGCGTGGCGAAGTGCGTGCGCAGGCGCGCCAGGTCGTCCAGCATCGTGTCCACCGGGTTGCGCCCCTCCCAGGGGTAGGCGGCGTGGGTGGAGACGCCGCTCCATTCCGCGTCGAGATGCAGGATCCCCTTCTCCGCTGCCACCACGCGGTCGATCGAGCCCCCGTCCGGCAGCAGCGCCACGCCGCATGCCAGGCCCTGCGCCACGAGATGGCGCGCGCCGTGGCCGCCGCTTTCTTCGTCGGCGGTGACCGCCAGTCCCAGCGAGAGGCCGGGGTGACGCTGATGCAGCTCGGTGAAAAGGGTCGCCAGCACTGCCAGCGCGCCCTTCATGTCCCCCGCCCCGGGACCGTAGATGCGGCCGTCGCGCACCTGTGAACGATAGACGCCGGGGTTGCCGTGGTCGACCACGTCGATGTGCGCCAGCAGCAGCACCTCCGGGTTCGCTACCCCGTTCGGTAGGGCCACCACGGCTGGGACGCCCTCGCAGCGGTGCTCCTCCAGGCGCACTCCGGCGACGGTGTCGAGCTGGATGCGCAGCAGGTCGAGGCTGCGTTCGATTTCGGCCGGGTGCGCCGCGGAGCTGGGCACCAGGATCAGGTCGCGGGTGAGCGCAACCAGGTGGTCTCGCAGTGCAGCGTCGGCCGCGGCGTCAGTCACGGTCATACTGCCACTTGAGGTGAAACGCGCGCTCGACCAGTCCACACATGCGCTGCACGGTGGCGGCGTCCGGCGCCAGGCACAGCATCTGGCTCTTGGTGACCTGCCGCCCCGGGTCGAGGTTGAAGTTGATCGGCAGCACGCCGGCCGCGGCTCCGGGGTGGTACAGGCAGCCCTCCCGCTCCAGGGCGGCGAGCACCTCAGGCGCCGGCATGGGGTGATGGAACCGCAGGTTGCGCATCAGCCAGGCGCCGGCGGGAATGAAGTGACGCGCCAGGATCGAGGGGTAGGAGGCGCCGGTGACGCGGGCGTTGATCTCGGCGGCGATCGCCTGCAGCTCTCCTTCGCGGCGCAGCAGCACGAAGTCGACCGACGCCGTGCCGCGGTAGCCCTGGGCGTGGAGCCACAGCGCCGCCCGCGCGGCCACCGCCAGCAGCCGGTCGACCGCGCCCGCAACCTCCGCGGCGTACGGCGGCGGCGCCACGTTGCCCTCGTGCACGCTGTGCGCGCCCAGGATCTGCTCGGTCACGTCGTACAGGCACACCTCGTGCTCGCTCAGGAACAGCTGCACGCTCGGCGAGCCGAGCAGTCGCACGCCGATGGCGCCGTCTTCCAGCCACCCCTGCACCAGGCAGGCCCCCTCGTGAAACAGGTACTCCGGAATCTGCCCGGCGACGACTTCCGCCGCCGGCAGGCACAGCATGCCGATGCCGGAGCCACCGATCGGCGCCTTGAGCGCAACCTGTGCGTAGCCCTGCGCCCGCAGTCTCCGGCAGCACTCCGCCGCGTGTCCGGGCGAAGCGGCCACCTCGGTGTCGAAGGTGGGCAGTCCCTCGCGCGCCAGAAACTGGTGCAGCAGCAGCTTGTTGTTGCCGTTGTAGCTGCCGACGTGGCTGCTCAGGGTGCGTTTGCCGGCGCGCTGCGCCAGTTCCTCCAGCGTGTGATCGGTCACGAAGCCGTCGATCCACGGCGCCGGGTGGGCGTGCAGCAGTTCGACCAGGGCTTCGCGGTCGCCGCCGGCGCCGTTCCGACCCTGGTACACGGCCGGTGACACCAGACGACACTCGGGCAGGCTGAGCCCGAGTCCCTCGTGGTAGGCGCGCAGCTCGCGGTCCGGCTCCGTCTCCAGCAGCAGCAGGTTGGGTGACCCGGTAAACAGCAGGTCGATCAGCGGCAGCAGACGCCCGCCGTAGGAGTCGATTCCCCTGATCTGCTCGGCGAGGATTTCCGTCTGACGCTGGTTGCCGTAGAACAGCGACAGCAGGTTGGCCACGAATACGGCGCTGCGGTCCCAGAAGCGCGGCAGGTGGGCGGGGTGCACGCGCAGGGCCGGGGACGGCCGGGCGCCGGCTGGCTGCGTCACTCTGCTACCCGCGGCTGCAGCGCGTGCCAGTAGTAGCGCAGCGGATCATCCGCCGCCCAGTCGCGATACAGCTCATCCCAGGTCAGCCACCCCATGTGCGGTTGCAGCGAGCTCGGCGCCACCGGCTGGCTGCAGGGCTGGTTGCGGTAGCTCACCGCCAGCCGCACGCGGTCGCTGGCATTGGGCTGTGCGTGGTGGATGGTCAGGCTGTGGAACAGCAGCACGTCGCCGCAACTCATTGGGCTCCAGGCCCAGCCCGCATCCGCCGCCGGCTTGACCTCCATGGTCCAGTCGTCGGCGTCCTGCAGCCCGGCGTGGTGGGAACCGGGAACGATGCCGAGCCCGCCGCCGAGCTCGGCGCCGCAGTCGCCCAGCGGCAGCCACGCGGTCCAGGTGTCGGTGGTGCCGCGTATGGCGAAGAAGTCCTGGTGCGGCACCCGCACGTACTTCGGATCGTTGGGAAAGATCGTGTGGCAGATGTGCCGCGGGTGCGTCAGCGGCGGCTCCTCGAACAGCAGCTCCAGCACCTCCAGCAGGCGCGGGTGGAGTGCCAGGGCATGGAAGCTGCGCAACCGCAGCAGGCGGTCGTAGTAGGCGCGGTACGCGGGATTGGCGTCGAACGCGGTGAGCGAAGTGCCGGGCCTGGCCACCGCGTCGTCCCACGCCGTGTCGGGAGCCAGATAGCCCTGGCGCTGGATCTCCAGCAGCACGTCGCGGCGCACCTCGCGCACCGCGGCGGCGGGCAGGCGTGCGCGAAAGAACAGGTAGCCGCGCTCGCGTGCCGCGGCCTGCAGGGCAGCGGCATCGCTTAGCAGCGCGCTGCACTCCTGATAGGGGGCTGCGTTCTCCATGGGTCGCCGCGCCAAGCCTCGCCCGCGCGTCAGGTGCCGCGGTCTCCCACCGTGGCCGGGGCGGCGTGGTGGTACCACTCCGGGCCCTCTTCCCCCGGCTCCGGCAGCAACCGGCCCGCTTCCATGGTCCAGGACGCGGGGCCCTCGGTGATGCGGCCCCCCAACTGCTCGGCCGCGACGCCGGTGATGTCGCGGAACGCACCCATGAGCTCGGCCAGCAGCTTCTCCTTCAGTGCGGCGGGGCGCCCGGCGCGGTTGCCACCGTCGATGTAGTAGGGCTCGGCAAACTCGGAGTCGTGGCCCTCGAAGAACGCCACGTGGACGAAGTCGCGCGGCGCCCCGGTCAATCCGCAGTGGATGTCGGTGAACGCGCGGGCGACCTGCTGGCGTTGTTGAAACGGGATCGAGTCCTTGGGTACGAGGCAGCGGTAGAATGGCATTTCTTCCTCCGGTCGAGCGGGCTCAGGCGGCCGGTTGGCAGCCCGTGGCGAAACTCCGGCTGCATTTGAGCGGCGCTCTCGGTGCGACGCCGGGTTCCACCACGGGCTGCTAGCTGCGGTCGCGCGCGGACACGATCAGCTCGTCGGTCGCGCAACCGGTGGTCGCGCACCACATGTCGCAGATCTGCTGCATCAGGTCGACCCTGACCTCCTGCCTGCATCCCGGCGGGATCGATCCCCTGACCAGCGAGGTGGTCGACAGCTCGCCGCCGCGGAATCCGAAGCCGCGCGGTATCTCGGTGAACTCCACCGTCACCTCACCGGGCGAGCCACCCAGCAGCGAAGTGCTGATCCGGGCCAACGCCGACTGCAACTCGGGCCGGAGCCGTGGGGGGATCACCCCCTCTTGCACGATGCAATTGAAACTGATCATGAAATCCGCCGGCCGCGCACGCTGGGCCCGGCCGCTGGGTTCTCCCTCCAGCGTAGCACGGCGTCGACGCGTTGGGAACGGACGGCGGCGCTTGTCGCAGGGCGGTTTTTGCCGCACGCTGTCCGCCGCGACAATGCCATGAAGATCACCGCGGTCGAAGTCTACGTGCTGCGCGCCCCGGACGACGGGCGCCCCCACTGGGTGAGCCACTTCGTGGTCCCCAAGGCCAACGAGCTGCTGGTGCGGTTGCGCACCGACTCCGGCCTCGAGGGCATCGGCCTGGCCACCAACTACACGCCCATCGAGGCGGCGGTGCACGCGGTGCGCAGCGGCATCTGCGACCTGATAGTGGGCTCCGATCCGCTGGCGCCCGAGGCCCTGTACCACAAGCTGTTTTCGCTCACCTGGCAGCGTCTGGCCCACGAGCGCGGCTGGTCGCGGGAGGCGCTGGTACGCATCTCCGCCGCCGTGGACATCGCCGCCTGGGACCTCGTCGGCAAATACGCGGGTCTGCCGCTGTACCGGCTGTTTGGCGGCTATCGCAGCGTGGTGCCGTGCTATGTGACCTGCGCCTACTACCGCGACGGCAAGGACCTGGCCGAGCTGCGCGACGAGATGGAGATGCTCAAGGCGCAGGGGCATACCGGCTTCAAGGCCAAGGCGGGCGGTGCTTCGCTCGCCTGCGACCTGGAGCGGCTGGCCCTGGTGCGCGAGGTGATCGGCGACGGCCACGACCTGATGGTGGACGTGAACCGCGCCTGGGACCTGGAGACGGCCACCGAAGCGGCGCGGCTGCTGGAGCCGCTGCGTCCGCGCTGGCTGGAGGAGCCGGTGCGCTGGGCCGATGACCGCCGCGAGCTGCGGCTGCTGTCGACCCGGACCTCCATACCGCTGTCCGCCGGGGAGAGCGAGCTGACCAGCTACGGCTGCCGCGCCCTGCTGGACGAGCAGGCGATCCGGATCCTGCAGTTCGACTGCACCATGATGGGAGGCTTCACCGAGGGTCGCAAGCTGGCCGCCCTGTGCGAGCTGCACCACGTGCAGGTGGCGCCGCACCACGACTGCTTCCTCCACGCCCATATCGTCGCCGCCAGCCCCGCCGGGTGCATCGTCGAGAGCTTCACCGATCCCGAGCGCGATCCGCTGCAGGCGGAGCTGTTCGAGGACCCGCCGCGCATCACGGGCGGCCGGCTCTCCCTCAAGGAGGAACCTGGCCTGGGGCTGACCCTGTCCGACGCGGCCCTGGCCCGGTTCGGCGAGCGCATCGTATGAGTCAGCACGGTCACTCGGCGCATGGAGCAGTGCACGGTGGCCGCCATTTTCGGACCAGACCGGCCGAGCTCCGCTGCGAGTACGCGGTCGATCCGCTGGGGATCGACGCCCGTCAACCGCGGCTGAGCTGGCAGACCCCGGCGGAGCCGTACGGCTACCGGCAATCCGCCTACCGGGTCGTGGTGGCCGGCAGCATGGCCGCGCTGCGGGCTGGCGACGATCTGCTCTGGGACAGCCGCAAGGTGGCCTCGGAGCGGTCGGTGAACGTCCCCTACGCGGGGCGCTCGCTGACCAGCGGGGAGCGCTGTTGCTGGGGGGTGCGCACCTGGGACGGGGAGGATCGCGCCAGCGCCTGGAGCGAGGCGGCGTGGTTCGAGCTGGGGCTGCTGGAGGCGGACGACTGGCAGGGCGCCTGGATCGCCGCGGAGCGCGGAATCTCGGCCCCGCTGCTGCGCACGGAGTTCACCCTGGCGGCGGCGCCGGTGCGGGCGCGGGTGTACGTGAGCGGCCTGGGCTACTACGAGCTGCGCATCAACGGAGCCAAGGTGGGGCGGCAGGTGCTGGATCCGGCCTCGAGCTACTACCACAACGACCTGGAGCTGGAACTGGGCGCACGCGTGCTGTACGCGAGCCACGACGTGACCGGGCACCTGCGCGCGGGTCGCAATGCGATCGGCGTGATGCTGGGCAACGGGTGGTACGCGGCGGAAGCGGACGTGCCGCCGTCGCCGAGCCATCGCAAGCCCTACGGGGATCGGCCGCAGCTTCTGTTGCAGCTCGAGGCGGCGCTCACGGACCGAGAGCCGGTGCGGCTGGCGAGCGGCACGGGCTGGAGGGCGAGCGCCGGGCCGGTGCGCTACAACGACTACAGCCACGGGGAGAGCTACGACGCGCGGCTGGAGCGGGCGGGGTGGGACACGCCGGGCTACGACGACTCCGGCTGGAGCGCGGCGCAGGAGGTGGCGGCCCCGAGCGGGGCGCTGCGGGCGCAGCCGCTGGCGGCGAGCGAGGTGGTGGAGACGCGGTCGGCGCAGCGCGTGCTGCGGCCGCGTGACGGGGTGGCGGTGTACGACTTCGGGCAGAACTTCAGCGGCTGGAGCCGGCTGCGGGTAGACGGGAAACGCGGCACGCGGGTGGTGCTGAAGCACGGCGCGCGGGTGTACGAGGACGGCTCGCTGGATGCCCGCAGCAACCTGTACGACCTCCACTGCACCCACGTCGCACGCCAGCGCGACAGCTACACGCTGAAGGGAGCGGGGGTGGAGCAGTGGGAGCCGCGCTTCACGCTTCACGGCTTCCGCTACGTCGAGGTGAGCGGCTGGCCGGGAACGCCCCTGCCGGAGCAGGTGGAAGGGCGGGTGGTACGTAACGCGGTGGAGCGGGTGGGCAGTTTCCGTTGCTCCAACGAGCTGCTGAACCGGATCCACGAGGCGGCGGTGTGGACCTTCGCCAGCAGTCTGCACGGGTTTCCGCAGGACGCGGCGGACCGCTCGGAGCGGGTGGGGTGGCTGGGTGACCCGATCCTGGAAGACTACATGTACAACTTCGACACCGCGCAGTTCTGGGCCAAGTGGAGCGACGACCTGGGCGACTCGCAGCGCCCGGACGGCAAGCTGCCGGTGATCTCGCCGCTGCACTGGCGCGGCAGCACGTACGACACCTACGGCGACTGCCCGGTGTGGTGGAGCAGCTATGCGGTGATTGCGTGGTCGCTGTATTGGTTCTACGACGACGAGCGGGTGCTGGCGCGGCACGCGGCCGGGATCGGCCGGCTGGTGGACTACCTGGGCACGCGCGCGCAGCAGCACATCGTGGAGTTCGGGCTCGGCGATCACATGGAGCCGCAGGCGGACGGCACCACCAGCTCCAGCCCGCGGCACACGCCGCCGGCGCTCACCTCGACGGCGTACTACTACTTCGACGCGCGGGTGGCCTCTCGGGCGGCGGAAATAGCGGGTCGCAGCGCCGAGGCGCGGCGCTACGCGGCGCTGGCGGAGGAAATCAGGACGGCGTTCAACCGGCGTTTCCTGGATCCGGAGAGCAACCAGTATGCCACCGGGAGCCAGACCTCCAATGCGCTCCCCCTGGCGCTGGGGCTGGTGCCGGAGGAGCGGGTGGCGGCGGTGCTGGCGAATTTGGTCCGGGAGATCGAGGAGAACCACGGCGGTCACCTGTCGACCGGGATGTTGGGCACCAACGCTCTGGTCAACGTGCTGCCGCGGCACGGGGCGGCGGAGCTGATGTACCGTATCGCTACCCAAACCACCTTCCCGAGCTGGGGTTACATGATCGAGCGGGGCGCGACCACGCTGTGGGAGTCGTGGAGCGACCTCCGGGAAGAGAAGCTGAGCCTGAACATGAAGCTGCTGGGGAGCGTGGAGAAGTTCTTCTACCGCGACCTGGCGGGGATCCGGGCCACGGCACCGGGGTTCCGGGAGGTGGCGATCGCGCCGCAGGTGGTGGGCGACCTGGAGTGGGCGCGGGCCCACGTGCGCACGGTACGGGGCGAGATCGCCGTGCACTGGCGGCGCATCGATGGCGCATTCGAGCTGGACCTGACTATCCCCGGCAACGTCACCGCCGCCGTGACCCTGCCGAAGCTAGGCCTGGCGCAGGTTCAGGTTTCCGAAGGAGAGCGCCCGATCTGGGACTCAGGCATCTCGGTCGCGACCGTGCCAGGCATCGGCGACTGTGCAGAGAACGCCGAAAACATCACACTCCGCGCCGGCTCCGGCAGCTACCGCCTCCGCCTCACCGGCCACCGGACACGCCGTTCGTGATGTCCCCCTCAACTCTGCCTGGAGGAAGCGCATGATCAACGCGCTTTGGTTGGCAGATTTCAAGAGTTTCTCCCGCGTGAGGCTGCGCATGGGGCCGTTCACGGTGATCGTGGGTGCGAACGCAAGCGGTAAGAGCAATCTCCGAGACGCATTCCGGTTCCTGCACGGTATTGGCCGGGGCTACACTCTGCCGGACATCATTGGAGGGAAGTACGGCGCAGGCGGTCAGGTAGAGTGGGAGCAGATTCGGGGTACGGCAAAGGAAATTGTCCGTTTTGGTCAGTCCGAATTCGATCTAGTCGTCAGAATGACGCTAAACCGCTCGGCGATCGAGTATCGCATCGTCGTGGGCATGGACGATGCAAGATCCGGTGCGTTCAAAGTAACAGCAGAACAACTGAGCGTCGGGGATTCTCAGATCTACACGAGCTATCCCGGTCATCCCGACCCGATTCAGTACCAGGATGACGACACCCATCTCCTACTCCGCATGGAAAAAACCGGGGATAATCGAAAGTACGGGTACCTGATCACGGCGCGGCCTGACCAGCCGGCGTTGACACAGATTCACGAACACAAACGGGTCGTACGCTCGCATAAGGAATGGGCGTCTCAGGTAGCCCAGAGTCTCGCCGGCATGCGCTTTCTCGATTTGTCACCCGACCGAATGCGGCAGCCGGCGTTTCCGGGTCAGACCGTACTTGGCGATAGCGGAGAGAATCTGCCTACCGTGCTGAAAGAGATCTGCGGGAGTGAGCGGCGCAAGAAAACCCTGGTAGAGTGGACCCGAGCGTTGACGCCGATGGACGTTCATGACTTCGAGTTTCCATCGGATCCGACTACTGGCCGCGTGCAGCTTGTGCTTGTTGAGAGGAACGGCAACAGGGTATCGGCTTACTCGGCGTCGGACGGTACGCTGCGCTTTCTCGCCATGCTTGCGGCGCTGCTCGGCACGAACCCGGCCCGTCTCTATGTGTTCGAGGAGATCGACAACGGTATTCATCCGTCGCGGCAGCAGTTACTGATTGACCTGATCGAGGGGCAGACGGCAAAGGGCGACTATCAGGTAGTCACGACTACTCACTCACCCGATCTGATCGAGTTGGTCGGTAATGATACGTTTGAGAGCACGTCCGTGGTGTGCCGCTGTCCCGATACGGACGACGCAGAAATCCGGGCGGTTGCGGAGTTACCCAACGCGAACAAGCTACGTAAATCACAGGGTTTGGGTCGGCTGCACCGGTCCGGTTGGATGGAAAACGCCGTGCTGTTCGAACGAAGCCGACGTGAGGAGAACGCGACTTGAACGTTCTCATCATTCCTGAGGACTTTCGCTATGATCAGTATATCCTCAGGCCGCTATTCCAACGGCTCTTTCAGTCTCTGAATCGGAGGGCAACGGTCACGGTATTGACGGATCCTCTGCTCGGTGGAGTCGATGAAGCGCTGAAATCCGAGCGACTGGAAGAGGTCGTCGAGCAGTATGATGGCATGACTGACTTGTTTGTTCTGTGCGTGGACCGGGACGGATATGCTTCACGGCGCCATCGCCTTTCCGCAATCGAACAGGAGTTCGGCAACGCGCCGCGACGGTTCCTTGCCCAAGACGCCTGGGAGGAGATAGAGACCTGGGTGCTCGCCGGTATAGACCTGCCCACCCCCTGGCGGTGGTCCGAAGTTCGACGTGAAGTGAACGTCAAGGAGATGTACTTCGACGTACTTGCTCAACAGCTCGGCGTAGCCGACGATCCGGGTCGCGGCCGAAGGACCTTGGGTGAGGAGGCCTCCCGCAACATCGGGTCAATCCGTCAGAAATGCCGCGAAGACTTCGACCGCCTTGCTCAGCAAATCGGAGACACGGTTTAGCAACGATCCCTCCGTTAGTCTTCGCGGATTCTTCCGCGTCTTGGTGTCACCGTTGCGGATTCAGAACAGGGGGAGCTGCAGGTCGTCGGCCGAGGGGCGGGCGGGGCGCCGCGGTGCCTGGCGCAGCTCGCGCAGCGCGCTCTCGATGTCGGAGACGAAGCCGGACAGGGGGTTCTCCACGGTGTTGCCGAACAGCCGGCGGCGGGCGGCGTGGGTCAGGATCAGGCGCCGGCGCGCGCGGGTCATGCCGACGTAGAACAGGCGGCGTTCCTCGGCCGGATCGGCGGCGCGGTTGGGCGGCAGGTAGGGCAGCAGGCCCTTCTCGCAGCCGACGATGAACACCACCGGGAATTCCAGCCCCTTGGCGGCGTGCAGGCTCATCAGCGCTACCCGGTCGGCGCGCTCGTCGTAGCGGTCGGTCTCGCTTTGCAGGGCCGCGGCGGTCAGGAAACCGCGGATGCCGGTGCCTGCCCCATCTACGCGCCGCTCCAGGCGGGCGACCCGCTCCAGCTCGGCGGCATCGTAGGCGCGGCCGCGCAGCTCGGCCCAGCCGGCCGCCGCGATCCCGACCAACTCGCTGACGGAA
Source organism: Spirochaetia bacterium (assembly GCA_965203905.1). GTDB lineage: Bacteria > Spirochaetota > Spirochaetia > SZUA-6 > Bin103 > Bin103. Next base: position 3,329,754 of record CBDBDQ010000005.1, read on the forward strand.
GCCTGACCGGCGGCGGCCAGCGACCGCACCAGCTCCAGGGTATGTGCCGCCCGCGCCTCCGGCGCGGAGAGGATTGCCGTACGGTACGGTTCCGGCGTTGCGTTGCCACCGATGCTGTCCGCGGCACCGGAGATCCACGCCACCAGTTCCTTGAGCGCCGACTCTCTGGCCGCTCCGGCGCCCCGAGCCAGGAGCCGCCACCAGTGGAGGCGGCTGGCCGGCACCTGGGTGAGCCACAGCAGGGAGAGGATCTCGCGCACCGGCGGCTGCTCGGCCGGGGCGCTCCCACCGGTGGTCTGGTAAGGGATGCCCGAGCGGTCGAACGCCTCCTGCAGCAGCTTCGCCTGCGCGTTGAGGCGGTAGAGGACGGCAAAGTCGCCGAAGGTGTGGGTCTCGGTCAGGCCGTCGTCCTCCACCCGCCCCGAGTCCAGGGAGAAGTAGCTGGTGCCGCCCACCATCCGCTCCACCTGGTGCACCACGTACTCCGCCTCCGCCCGGTCTGTGGGTGCGCGGTACACCTCCAGCTTCACCTGCGCGGCGAAGTCGGCGGTCAGCGCCGTGGCCTGGTGGTCGGGATTGTGCGCGATCACCTGGCCGGCGGCATTCAGAATCCCCTGCGCCGAGCGGTAGTTGCGGTCCAGGTGGAGGCGCCTCGCACCGGGGAAGTCGTCGCCGAAGGCGAGGAAATAGCGGTGGTCAGCGCCGCGGAAGCCGTAGATCGCCTGATCCGGGTCGCCGATGACGCAGAGGTTGGCGCGGCCGTCGGCCAGCAGTCGCAGGAACCGGTACTGGGCCGCGTTCACGTCCTGGTACTCGTCCACCGAGATCCAGCGGAAGCGCGCCTGCAGCGTCCGCCGCACCGCGAGATCGCGCTCCAGCAGGTGCACGGAGCGGACCACGAGGTCGTCCAGGTCCAGGGCACTGGCCTCCGTAAGTGCGGTCTCGTAACGCGTTGGAATCTTCGAAAGCTCGGGACTGACCGGACGCCCATCCTCAGCCGGCGAGGCAAGGCCGTTCTTCTGCGCCGAGATGGCCGCGAGCGCCGCCCGCAGCTCGCCGGCCGGCAGCTCCGGACAGCACTGCCTCAGCAGTAGCCTCCGGTCGGCCTCGTCGAACACGGCGAACGTGGGCGGAATCCCGGCGGCAGCGGCGAACTCCCGCAGCAGGTCGGCGCCAAGCTGGTGAAAGGTGCCGGCGGTGATCCGTGCCGCCTGCTCCGCTCCCAGCAGTTCGCCGAGCCGTTCGCGCAGCTCCTCCGCAGCCTTGTTGGTAAAGGTGAGCGCCAGGATCGACGCCGGTGCCGCGTCCAGTTCCCGGATCAGATGGGCGATGCGCACGGTCAGGGTGCGGGTCTTGCCGGTACCCGGTCCGGCGACGATCGCCAGTGGCCCCTCGGTATGGGTTGCAGCCTCCCGTTGCGCCGGGTTGAGCGCCGCCAGCCATGCGGACAGGCCGCCGGGAGGTGCCGCCGTTGTCTGATCCCGCTGCGGGACCTCACCCACCGAGGAAGCTGCGCTACTGGTCACTGCATGGGCTGGTGCCACCGCCGGCTCCGGCACTTCTGCGTCGAAGTGGGCGGCGGATCGTCCGGGCGCCGCGTGCACTTCTGCGCCGAAGTCGGCAGCCGATGGTCCGGACTCGAACGGCAGGTCGCGCTCCAGCCCGGTCGCGGCGGGAGCGGTATTCCGCTCCGCATCGGGCGCCGTCTCATGGGTAGCGGATTTACCTTCTACCGTCGCGGGCGCCGAGGAAACGGCCGGCCGGCCCAACTCGGAGAACATGCCGAGTTGCACCACCGCGGAGCGGTCGGCGTCGTCGTCGAACAGGCGGATCACGCCGTACTCGCCGTCGTAGCCGCCCTGCGCCCGCACCTCGCCGGCGCGCATGCGGCGGATTCCCTCCCCCAGCACCGCGTCCCCGGCCGCGGCGATCTCCTCCAGGGGCAGCTCCTGCAGGATGGTCAGCTCCGGCCCCAGCCGCTCCAGCAGGCGCAGGTACTCGCGCTGCACGCGCTTGGACCCGGGACCCACGCCCAGCATCTCGCCCAGCGCTTCTGGCAGCGGGATGAGGCTGGCGAAGGGCCCGGCGCAGGCGGGACGCGCCCCTTGCGGCCGGTCGGCCAGTTCCTCCATGCGGTGATAGACGCCCACCGTCACCGGCTTGCCGCAGGCGGAGCAGCGCCCGCCGTGGGCGCGCGTGGTCACCGGCTCCCAGCAGACGCCGCACTTGCGATGCCCGTCCAAGTGGTACTTGCCCTCCTCGGGGAAGAACTCGATGGTGCCCCGATAGCGCTCCCGGTCGCCGCTGCGCAAAGCATCGAACAGGGCGTCGTAGCTCAGCTCGGTGTCGAACCGGGTCGCCTCGCGCGCCAGCTTCGGCGGCGAGTGGGCGTCGGAGCTGGAGATCAACGTGTAGTCGTCGAGCCAGGAGACGCGCCAGTTCATCGGCGGATCGGAGGAGAGACCGGTCTCCACGGCGAAGATGTGGGGCGTGAGATCGGCATAGCACTCGCGCACCGAGTCGAACCCCGACTTGGAGCCGAGAATCGAGAACCACGGCGTCCAGATATGGGCGGGGATCAGGTGGCAGCGGGGGTCCACCTGCAGCACGATCTCCAGCAGGTCGCGGCTGTCGAGCCCCAGGATCGGGCGTCCATCGGAGCGGATGTTGCCGATCTTCTCCAGCTCCACCTGCAGCCGTGCGGTGGCCTCGAAAGACGGCGCGAAGACGATGTTGTGCACCTTGCGCGTGCGCTCGTACTTCTTGTAGATGTTGCTGATCTCGCCGCCGATCAGGAACCGCACGGTCCCGCGGCACGCCGCCGGCACCTGGTCGGCCAGGCCCGCGGTGTGTTCCGCCTTGAGCCGGAACAGCCCGGCTTCCGCCGGCTCCAGCTTCTCGCGCAGCTCCGCCAGCCAGCCGGGGTGGGCGATGTCGCCGGTGGCCACCACCTGCACCCCCTTGAGCTGCGCCCACTTCCACAGGTGCTCCAGGGTCAGGTTGCGGCTGGTGGCGCGGGAGTAGTGGGAGTGGAGATGGATGTCGGCGACCAGCTTCATGTTGTCCGGGGAACTTACTATGGTCGATCTTAGCGCCGCGCGGCGGCTGACAACAGTCGCGCCGCGCGGATGACGGAGGAGTGGGCAAGGTCGCCCCGTGGCGCCGGAGACCAGGCAACCCGGTGCCAGGGTACGCCCGCCGGACATTAATTCTGAGGAGGTGCGCGCGTGACGAAAACAACGGAACGAGTCAGGGGAGTGAAGCCCCGCATCGGGATTTTCGGCATCGGACTGGCCGCCTACTGGCCGCAATTCCCCGGCTTGAAAGAACAGCTCGAGGGCTACCAGAGCGTGGTGGAGGAGCGTATCGGAGCGTGGGCCGAGGTGGTGTCAGCGGGGCTGGTGGACTCGGCGCCCGGTGCGGTGGAGGCGGGCAACCTGTTCCAGCGCCGCCAGGTGGACATGGTCTACTGCTACGTCGGCACCTACGCCACCAGCTCCCAGGTGCTGCCGGCGGTGCAGATCCCGCAGGTGCCGGTGCTGGTGCTCAACCTGCAGCCCAGCGCCGCGCTGGACTACGAGCGTACCGACACCAAGGAATGGCTGGCCAACTGCTGCGCCTGCTGCGTGCCGGAGATCAGCTGCGCATTCACCCGGTGCGACATCGACTTCCACGTGGTGTCGGGAATGCTGGCCGAGGAGCCCGGCTGCGAGGAGCCGGCGCGGCGCGCGTGGGCGCAGATCCGGGAGTGGACCGAGGCGGCCGGCGTGCAGCGCACCCTGCGCCGCGGCCGCATGGGCGTGCTCGGCCACACCTACCCGGGCATGCTCGACATGTACAGCGACTTCACCCAGCACCAGGGGCAGCTCGGCACCCACATCGAGATCCTGGAGATGTGCGATCTGGCGGCGCTGGTGCGCGCCGTGACCGAGCGCGAGATCAGGGCCAAGGAGCAGGAGGCGCTGGCGATCTTCGAGCTGGCCGAGGACTCCCCCTCCGATCCGCTGGCCGTGCGGCCGGACCCGGAGGCGCTCGACTGGGCCTACCGGGTGGCCGTGGGTCTGGACCGGCTGGTGGCGGAGTTCGACCTCGACGGCCTGACCTACTACTACCGCGGACTGGACCACAACGAGTACGAGCGCATTGCCGCCGGTTTCGCCCTGGGCTGCTCGCTGCTGACCTCGCGTGGCGTGCCGTGCAGCGGGGAGGGCGATCTGAAGAACTGCCAGGCGATGAAGATCGTCGACACCTTCGGTGCCGGCGGCAGCTACTCGGAGGTCACCGCGATGGACTTCCGCGAGAACTTCATCCTCGCCGGCCACGACGGGCCGTTCCACCTGGACATCTCCTCGGAACGGCCGTTGCTGCGCGGCCTGGAGCTGTTCCACGGCAAGCATGGTGCGGGCGTCGGAGTCGAGACGCAGGTGCGGCACGGTCCCGTGACCCTGCTGTCGATGACCCAGACCCGCGGCGGCGACCTCAAGCTGGTGGCGGCGCAGGGCGAGAGCATCCCGGGCCCGGTGCTGCAGATCGGCAACACCGACAGCCGCCTGCAGTTCAGCCTCGGCCCGGCGGACTTCATCGACGCCTGGTGCGGTGAAGGCCCGACGCACCACTTCGCCCTGGGCGTGGGCCACATCCTGCCCCGGATCGAGAAGTTCGCCGGCATAGCCGGGCTCGAGCTGCGGGTCATAGCGGCCTGATCGCGAGGGAGGCGCACGCCACGATCGCGGCTGGCGGAGGCAGCCTGCCGGCTGGATCAGTGGCTGAACACGACCGCCTGGTGGCAGTGGACCTGCGGGACGGTGACCGCGACCGAGCCCCGCCTACCGTACGGAGTCGTGTCGGTTGCGCAGACGCTGGCGGAAGTCGGCCTCGCTGATGCAGGCGTTGGCGGCCGCGACGATGGCGTGGTCGGTCAACTCGGCGAAGCCCGGCACGCCGGGGAATTCGGCCGAGACCTCGATGCCGCGCGCTGCCAACAGCGCCCGCGCCAATCCGGCGCGACCTTCTGCATGGCCTTCCGCCCGGCTCCGGCGGCGTTGCGCGCCCAGCAGGTGGTCGTCGTCCGGGCCGGTGCCCTCCCGCTCCCCGAGCGCCGTGCCCACCCGCTCCAGGACCGCGCTGGTCCGTGACGAGAACGTCTCCTCGTTCAGCGCCACGTGGATCTCGACCGCCGTCCAGCCGGGAAACGCCCGGCTGGACGCCGCCTCCCGATACGCGCCGTCCTGCAGCAGGTGGATGGTCAGCCCCGACCGCCGGCTCCGCGGCCGGCTCGGTGCGCGTGCCTCCGGTACCTCGACCCAGACCTCCGGAAACCCCCACGCCTCGTACTGCGGCAGCTTGCGCCGGCGCACGTCGGTGGTGTGATCCACTTCCAGCACCACGTCCGGAAAGTCGTGCTCGCCGATCGTCAGCACCGGCCGTGGCAGCCGGGCGCGCGCCGGGTACAGGTACACCATCTCGTCCGCCTGCATGATGAGGCGCGGCTCGCCGTGCGCGTTGCGTTCGGTCAGGTCGGTGTGGCCGAAGCACTCTACCGGCCCACCGCGCACCGCCGCGATGCGCTCGGCCAACCTCCCCAAGCGCTGCGTGGGGCCTTCGTGGTACGAACTGACCGGATCGCAAATCCAGGCGGTTTCGGTGGCGGAGTCCCAATATTCGAGGCGCATATCGCAGTCGTCGAGTTCCTGCCGCGGCAGGCGGACCGGCTTGCAGCCGGGGAAATCCGCGGCCGTGGGAGGCTGGACGCCCGGCGCCGTGTCCACCGGCTGAGCCGTTCCCGACGCCGGGGCGGGCGCTTCGACCTGCGGACGGAGCGTGCGCACGGAAGCCATGCCGGCACCGTACGGCATTCCACCAGCCCGATGCAATCGCAATCGCGCGCTCGACGGCACGCGGCGGGAGCGTCCGCCACTCTACCGGCTGGCAGGCGGCAGCCAGCCGGCCAGCTCAGTAGTTGAACACGACGGCCTGGTGGCAGAGCACTTCCGGGACGGTGACCGCGACCGCGCCACCCGAGCGCTGTATCTCCAGCGCGGCGCCCTGGGGAACCAGGGTCGCAGACGCCACCTCTTCCGGCACCGTGAGCTGCAACGGCACACCGTGCAGCGGCACCAGGTCCTCGATCACCAGGCAGCGGCCGCGCTGCAACGGCGTCGCATAGAGCAGGTGGACGACGTAGCGGCGCTGCTCGGGCTGGTGCAGCAGGCTGAGGCGCCCCGCGCTGGGCATCTCCGTGTGGGCCGTCGGTGTGGGGTAGACCAGCGCCAGGGCGTTGCGGAAGAGCTGCCGGTGCACCCGCGCGCCGTGCGCGTGATAGATGCGGCCCAGGTTGTGTGCCAGGAGCACGCGGTTGCCCGTGCGCACCGCCCCCGGGTGGGCGGCGTCCTGCTGTCGGTAGGGCGTGTTGAGGTGGCCGCAGTAGGCGCCGTAGGTACGGCTGAAGTACGGTTCGCGGATCCGTGCCAGGACCTCGGCGTCGGCCGCGGGCGCGGTGCGTAGTCCCGACTCGTAGCAGAGGAACGGCGAGCGCACCAGCTCGGCGCCGAGCGTATCTCCGGCACACAGGTAGTCGACGTCGCAGCGCCCCGGCCCCAGGTACTCCACGCGGGCGTCGAGCGCGAAGCGATCCTCTCCGGCCAGCAGGCCCCCTTCGCCGAGCATCAGCAGCCCGCCCGTGAAGTCGTCGAGCCGCTGCGCCGCGGCGGCGGTCAGAGACCTCCCTCCGGTCAGGACGATGGCGTCATATCCCGACAGGTCGTCGTCGTCCGCCACCACCTGGTAGTCGGTCTGGGTCTCCAGCAGCATGCTGCTTACGCCCTCGTCGTCGGCGTTGCTGCCCGAGCGCCAGAAGCCGAGGCGCGCGGCCGGCTGTCCGCCGATGCCGTACTCCTCGATCCGCTCCACGTAGTCGAAGGCGGCGCCGATGTTGCGGTAGGTGTCCGGGTCCATCTCCCCGGAGGGATGCAACTGGTCGCCGAAGTTGCAGGCGGCGCCGTAGGCGATCATGCTCGCCGCCTCGAAGCGCAGCGCGTCGGGATGCTTGAAGCCGCCGAACTCACCCCACGAGGTGTGGAACTTGCCGCTCATCGCCACGTAGGGCTTGCCCACGGTGGCGAAGTGGCGCGCCCGCAGCGCCAGCTTGTCGTAGCCGCCCCAGGTGGTGGGCAGGTCCTCCAGGTCGTTCTGGGTGTTGTAGCGGTACAGCCGGTAGCGCACGTTGGCGTCGCGATCGAGCCGGGTCACGCCGTTGAAGTAGATCGACGCCGCGGGATGATGGCTGCCGATCAGGCGCACCAGATCCGCCATGTGGCGGTGCATCGTGTGTGCCCGGTAGCGCTGCACGTCCTCCAGGTGGTCGATGTCGAGGCCGGCGTCGAGCATGCCGCGCAGGCAGTCGTCGCACCAGCACAGCCGCTCCGCCTGGTAGATGTCGAACCAGAAGCCGTCGACCTCGTAGCCGGTGCACAGCTCCTCGACCTGAGCGGCCATCAGCTCGTGATAGCCGCCGCTCGGGCACAGGCACTTCCACTGCACCCCCGGCTTGGGAGTGTCGGGCGTCGCGTCGCGGTCCCATCGGGGAGCGCAGATGGAGCCGTCGCGGTTGCGGATGCGCCACTCGGGATGCAACTCCGCGTCGGCCGCCGACCAGCCGACGGTGAAGTAGATGGGACAGCGTACGCCGATCTCGTGGCAGGCCGCGATCTGCTCACCCAGCAGGTCGCGTCGCAAGTGGGGATGACGCATGCCCACCTTGGTGGGGTAGTAGCACCAGCTGTGGTGGCACTTGGCGAACACGTTGATCAGGTTGACGCGTCCCGTGCGCAGCGCGTCCTGCCACTGCCGCTTGTCGAAACGGCTTCCGATGCCGCGAATCAGCTCGGAGGTATGAAAGTCGAGATGGATCTGCCGTGACCGGATCGGTTCCAATTGGTGGCCTCCCGCGGGGGCCCTGTTGTACCAGACGGAGCCGGATCGGTCATCCGCACCACGTCACACGGCGTGGCGGCGGTTCATGCGGCGCTGCGACTGCACCAGGCCGTGGTAGATGCCGCCGGCGGCCATCAGCTCGGCGTGGGTGCCCACCTCGGCGACGCGGCCCCGGTCGAGGACCAGCAGCCGGTCGGCGTGGCGCAGGGTGGAGAGGCGATGGGCGATGGCGAAGGTGGTGCGGCCCTGCATCAGCGCGAACAGGCCGGCCTGGATCAGCTCCTCGGTCTCGCTGTCGACCGCCGCGGTGGCCTCGTCCAGGATCAGGATGCGCGGGTCGTGGAGGATGGCGCGGGCAATGGCGACGCGCTGGCGCTCGCCGCCCGAGAGGCGCTGCCCGCGTTCTCCCACCAGGGTGTCGTAGCCGTCCGGGAAGGCGCAGATGAAGTCGTGCGCGCCGGCCACCTTGGCGGCGGCGATGAGTTGCCACGGGGTCGCGTCGGGCTGGGCGTAGGCGATGTTCTCGGCGATGCTCCCGGAGAACAGGAACGTCTCCTGCAGCACCACGCCAAGCTGTCGGTGCAGGTCGCGCAGATCGATGGCGCGCAGGTCGACGCCGTCGATGGTGATGCGCCCCGCGTCCGGGTCGTACAGCCGCAGCAGGAGGTTGATCAGCGTCGACTTGCCGGCCCCGGAGTGGCCCACGATGCCGATCATCTCCCCCGGCGCCACCTCCAGCGACACGTCGTCGAGCACCGGCTCGTGGCTCTGGTAACCGAACACCACGTCCTCGAAGCGGACTCGTCCCGCGATCGGCAGCCGCCGTGGGTGACCGCTGTCGGCCACCGTCGGCTGCTCGTCGATCACCTCGAACACCCGCTCGGCGGCGGTCATCGACTCGGCGAAGCGGCGCGGCAGGCCGGCGATCCAGATCAGCGGCCCGTACAGCAGCATCGCGTACTGGACGAACTGCACCAGCTCGCCCAGCTTCATGCGCTCGCCCAGCACCAGGTAGCCGCCCAGGGCGAACACCAGGAACTCGCCGGCGCGCATCACGAAGCCCCACAGCGGGATGTGGTTGGCCCAGGTGCGCTCGTGGGCGAACATCATGTCGCGCAGCTCGCGGCTGCGGGAGCGGAAGCGGCCGGTCTCGGCACGCTCGCGGCCGAAGGCCTTGACCACGCGGATCCCCGACAGGATGTCCTGCAGCAGGGTGTCCACCTTGTCGAACATCCGCTCCTGCTTCCGGAACAGGGAGCGCACGTGGGCCCACACGCCGCCGGCGATCAGCATCACGACCGGCACCGGGACCAGCACCAGCACTGCCAGCCGCCACTCGCGCAGGAACAGGATCAGCGCCACGCCGACCAGGAACAGTACCTGGGCGACACTGTCGGTGAGCCAGAAGTTGATGAACTGCTGGATGTTGCGCGTGTCCTTGCTGACCCGGTTGAGGATGTCGCCGGCGTCGCGCGTGCCCAGGTAGCCGAGGGAGAGCTTCTGCACGTTGGTGTAGACCATGCGCCGCAGGTCGCGGGCCAGGGCGTTGGAGAGCTGCGCCATGGCACGCCCGCGCAGGGCGTCGCTGAGCGCGGTCAGGCCGTAGGTGACGGCCAGCGCCCCGATCAGCGCCAGGATCGCCAGCAGGTCGGCATTGCGCGGCACCAGGTAGTCGTCGATCAGCACCCGGGTGAGCTGCGGCGGCAGCAGCGACAGCAGGGTGAAGACCACGAACAGCGCCACCGCGGCAAGCACCCAGCGCAGGTGGGCGCGGGCCAGGGTCCACAGCCGGCGCGCCATGGCGGCGCGGTTGGTGCAGGCGCGGCACACGCGGGTGCCGGGATCGCGGCGCCGTCCGCAGTTGGCGCACACCCCTTCGTCGGGAGTGTCATCGAGCGCCGGCCGCTTGCCCTCCAGCAGCAGGTTGAGACCGCGTGCGAGGGCGGCGTAGCGCGGCGCGTGGCTCATGGAGTAGCGCGCCAGGGTCTCGGCGTGCCCGTTGGCGCCGCCGTTCGCGGAAGCGGCCGGCTCCATCACCAGGCGCCCGCTTCCCACCATGTTGTCGGCGCGGAACCGGCCGGCCTGCCGCAGGGGCAGGCTGCGCCAGCCCTCCGCCCCGGCCTGCTGCAACGCGATCGCCGTATCGGTAACCACGGTCCAGCCGTGGCCGAAGGTGCCGTCCGCGGTCAGGTCCGCCGGTATGGCGTAACGGACCTCCGGCGCGGCCGGAACTTCCGGTGCGGCGTGTCCCGCCGGCGCGGTGCTTGCGGCAGGCAGCTCGGCGCCGTCGAGGTGGGCGGCCAGCTCCGCGGCGACCTCGGCCGGAAGCTCGTAGCGCAGCCTCACAGCAGGGTCTCCAGGGTGCGCAGCACGCTCCGGTCGAGGCGCGCGTAGTCGTCCACGGAGAAGCGGTTGCCGTCCACGTCGACGATCAGCAGGCGGCGCTCCCCCACCACGGTCACGTTGTTCTTGCCACTCTGCACCGTGAAGCGCCGCGGGCCGGCGTCGGTGTCGACCAGCCAGTAGGAGTAGCCGAATTCCTCCTTCACGGAGCGCACCTGCCGGATGGCCGGGGTGAAGTAGCGCCGCTCCAGCTCGGCGCGCAGCAGTGCCGCCTGGTCGGGGGCCAGATCGGCGAGAGACTCGAGGATGCCGATCTCGTTGCCGTCGGCGTCGCGCAGGGAGAGGTAGCGGTCGGCGTCGCTCAATGGAAAGGTGCGGTAGGCGTTGATCCGCGGATAGTGCTCGGTCTGTTCTCCGGCGGTGACGGTCAGCGCCAGGAAGCCGCCTGCGGTGGCCGCGAGGTGCAGCGCGCCGGCGGGCAGCAGCCGTACCTCGGCCTGGCCCAAGGCTCCCCCCGCCGCGCCGTCGGGTCCGCTCGCCGCGCGTCGTTCGCTCATCGCGTGGCTCCGATCCCGATCACCGCCAAGGCGTCCTGCTGCTTGCGCACCAGGCGGCAGTAGATGCCCCCGGCTGCCATCAGCTCGTCGTGGGTGCCCTGCTCCACCAGGCGCCCCTTATCCACCACCACCAGCCGGTCCGCCATGCGCAGCGTCGACAGGCGGTGGGCGATGGCGATGGTGGTGCGGCCGTGGATCAGCCGCTCCAGAGCCTGCTGAATCATCTCCTCGGTAGCCGAATCCACCGACGAGGTCGCCTCGTCGAGGATCAGGATGCGCGGGTCCAGCAGCACCGCGCGGGCGATCGACAGGCGCTGCCGCTCGCCGCCGGAGAGCCCGTGGCCGCGGCTGCCGATCACGGTGTCGTAACCGTTGGGCAGGGTGGTGATGAAGTCGTGCGCGAACGCCGCGCGCGCGGCGGCGACGATCTCGGCCCGGCTGGCGTCGGGCCGGCCGTAGGCGATGTTCTCGGCCACGCTGCCGGCGAACAGGTAAGGATCCTGCAGGATGATGCCGACCTGCCGGCGCAGATCGGCGCTGCGCAGGTCGCGCACGTCGATGCCGTCGATCAGCACCTGGCCGACGCCGGTGTCGTAGAGCCGCGTCATCAGGTTGATCAGGGTCGACTTGCCGGCGCCGGTGTGCCCGACCAGGCCCACCGTCTCGCCCGCGGCCACCCGCAGGTCGACGTCGTGCAGCACCGGCTTGTTGGGCTCGTAGCCGAAGCTGACCCCACGCAGTTCCACCTCGCCGCGCAGCGCCGGCAGTGGCACCGGGTCGGCGCGCTCGGCCACTTCGGGCACGCTGTCGACGATCTCGAAGATGCGCTGCGCCGAATTCATCGCCTGCGACCACCACTCCACCACCTTGGTCATGAAGCGCAGCGGCTCGTACAGCAGGGCGACGAAGCCGACGAAGCTCATCAGCACGCCGAAGGTCAGGTCTCCGGCCACGATCTGCCAGCCGCCGACCGCCCACACGATCAGGCCGCCGAGTTGGGTGAGGAAGGCGACCGTGGGAAACAGGGTGGCAAGGGTGCGCTGGGTGTGACGGTGGGAGCGGTACACCTCGTCGTTGGCCGGCCGGAAGCGTTCGATCTCCTCCCGCTCCTTGCCGAACGCCTTGACCACCCGGACCCCGCTCAGGGAGTCCTCCACCAGGCCGTTGAGGATCGCCAGCGAGCGGTACTGGCGGCTGAACAGGCGCCAGAGCTGCGGCACGCGCAGCTTGATGATCAGCACCACGAAGGGCGCGGGGATCAGCAGCAGCAGCGCCAGCGACCAGTCGAGGGCGATCATGGCGGACACGATCGCCACGATCTGGACCAGGTTGACGATGAAGAAGGGCAGCCCGTCGATGAAGAAGTAGTTGAGGTTCATGGAGTCGTGGTTCACCCGCACCATGAGCCCGCCGGTCTGCTTGCGGGCGAAGAACCCCAGCGACAGCCGCTGCAGCGCCTCGAAGATCTGGTTCTTGAGATCGTAGATCATGCTCACCGAGACGCGGGCGGTGATGCGCATGTGGATCACCTCGGCCAGTACCCCGAGAGCGTGAACCGCCACCAGCAGCGCGATCAGCTCGGCCAGGTGGCCGTAGTAGCGTCCCGCCGGGTCGAGCACGTCGTCGAACAGCACCCGGCCGCTGAGCAGCGGCGCCACGGTGCGCAGGGCGCTGGCGCCGATCATGGCGGCCAGGATCAGCACCACCCAGCCACGGTAGGGGCGCAGGTAGCCGAGCACGCGCAGAAACAGGCCGCGCTTGTCGATGCAGCGGGGACAGACGCTGCGCTCCTGGTCGGGATAGCGCAGCCCGCAGCGCGGGCAGTTGCGCTCCCGCTCCTGCTCAGCCGCGGGTGCCCGCTCCCCCTTCTGCAGCGCGGCAACCGCGCGCGCGAAGCTCTCGAAGCGCTGCGCCTCGCTGTTGGTGAAACGCAGCAGGAGGCGTTCCAGGTCGGCGTCGTCCGCCGGCTCGGCAGGTGACGCCGGGGCCACGTCCCCGTCGCCGTTGCCGGCAGCAGGTGCCGCGGCGTCGGTCCCGGCGCCCGCTGGACGGGTCATCAGCAGGCCCCCGGTAACCAGGGCCTGCACCTGCATCTCGCCGAGATCGGCCAGCGGGTAGGAGTCGACGCGGGCGGCGTTCACCAGGTGCAGCGCGGTAGCCGTGGCCAGCGCCCACTGCGACCCGTAGCGGCCGTCGGCGTCCAGGTCGGAACGCACCGCGTGCCGCACCTCGTCCGGGCGCACGCCTGCCGCCGCGAGCCGGTCGCGGATCTGCTGCGGGACTACCTCGTTCATCTCCCGGAGCGGTCAATATAATCCGCTCCCCCGGCGAATCCGAGCGGACTCCGCTCATCCGGATCGGCCCCGCCGCAGCGCGGACGCTCGCCAGTACCCATGGACGATGACGTACCCTGGCCTGTATGTGCAGGTCGTGCAGGTCGTGCAGGTCGTGCAGGTCGGCGAGCGGTCCAGGAACCACGCCGGCGCAGGCGGGCAGGATCGGTCCGTTCGCGAAATGGCGAATTTTCTTGTCACTTTCGCGACTGTTACGCCAATTCGTGAATTTGACAGATTGAATGGATCTACGATGTTGGCTCTTCTCATTCGTCAATTTGGAGAGACGATTTGCTTGCGCTGGTTTAATGTTGTGCCTACGAGCCCGATCTATCGCGAATTCGCGAACTTCAGAGTAGGTTCGCGAAGTTTCCGCCGATTTCGCGAATTCGCGAGAGAGAATTCAGTGCTCAGGCGAGGATTGGGGCGCTGTAATTGCCCTTTCCTATTTCGGCGCTGCATGGCAGCCTGGGAAAATCAAGTCTGCGTCATGCAGGCAATGGTAGGAGGATCGAATGACAAGAATAGTGGCGGTTGCGGGCGTTGCGGTGGTTGCGGCGATGGCGGTGCTGGCCGGTTGCGCCCGTGGTCCGGGGGCCATGGAGATGGATTACGCCAAGGAGCTCGCGGGAACCTATACGGGTGTTATACCGGAGCGGCCCGTGGAAAACCCATTCGCCAACGTGCCGGCGGAGCAGATACCTGCACCGTTGGCTCCTCTCGTGGCTCAGTTGCCACCGATGCTCAACGCGGCAAGCGCCATAACGCTCGTAGCCACCGACATCGAGGACAATAAGAACAGCGGCACGTTCACGTTTACCTTGACCAACACCGTTGCCGGCTTGCCGCCGGGCACTCCGTCGGCTGGGATCGTGTACACGCTGACCGGCTCCCTCACGATCGACTCGTCGGAGATCTCCACTTCCGGCATAGTGGTCGAGGCGGCCGCCCAGGTCAATGAGGTGGTCATACCGCTCCCCAGCAGTGTTCTTCGGCCTGATGCTCTACAGATCCTCGAAGCGGACCCGGTGTTCGGCTATGAGCTGTCGGGTGACACGTTGAAGCTCACCAATGTGGGCATGCCCGTCCTGCTGCAACTGCCGCCGAGCGATACGACGCTCACGCTCACCAGGCAGCCGCCGAGCTGAACGCAGGGACCCCGAGACGGAGCGGGCACCGTGTAGAGACTCGGTGGGTTCCTCGCGCGCACAGCCGGCCGCGCCCCGCAAACTGCGGCGGCGCGGCCGGCGTAGCCTGCAACAGGTAACGGTCATCGGCGTCGAGGGCAGGAGACGGCAGGCGTAATCGGTCTCGTCGCGACTTGCCGGATCGCAAACGTCTATCACTTGGCCCCGACGAGATGGCCACCGTGTGCAGGTAGTGTGCGGCTTGTCGGGGCCAATGCCGATACCATGTGCATGGCCACCCCCTTCTTCAGCGCCGCCATCGGCCACGAGACCAACACCTTCGCCGTCACGCCGACGCGGCTGGCGGACTTCGACTTCGCCGGAGCGCCGGCGCCGGACGCCTCGCCGGAGCGGATCCGGCGCCGCTTCCAAGGCACCCGCACCGTGCACGGCGGCTATCTGGCAGCCGCAGCCGAGCTGGGCTTCGAGCTGGAGCCGCTGCTGTGGGCATTCGCCACGCCCGCGGGGGTGGTGGAGCGCGGCGCCTACGAAGAGCTCGCCGATGTGCTGCTGGAACGACTCGCCCGGCGCCGCCGTGAGGCCGGCTGCCGCGGCGTGCTGCTGGACCTGCACGGCGCCATGGTGAGCGAGCACCTGGAGGACGTCGAGGGCGACCTGATCGAGCGCACGCGGGCGGTGGTAGGGACCGATACGCCAGTCGTGGTGACCCTGGACCTGCACGCCAATGTGACCGCGCGCATGGCCGCCCACGCCGACGCCATCATCGGCTTCGAGGAGTATCCCCACGTGGATGCCTTCGAGCGCGGGGTGCAGGCGGGACGGCTGATCCACTCCGCGGCGGCGGGCGCGGTGCGCCCGCGGCTGGCGTACGTGCAGCTGCCGCTCGTGACCATGCCGCCGCGGCAGTGCACGCTGATAGCGCCAGCTCGGTCCCTGATGCGGCGGGCGCAGGCGATGGAGCGGGATCCGGCAGTGCTGGACGCCTCCATCGCCTACGGTTTCCCGTTCGCCGACATCCGCGACGCCGGCACCTCGGTGCTGGTCACCGCCAACGGCTCGGCGGATCTGGCCGCGGCGCGCGCGGAGGAGCTCGCCCGCGCCGTGTGGCGCCGGCGTCGCGCCTTCGACGTGACCCTGACACCGGTAGCGGAGGCGATCCGCTACGCGCGCGAGGAAGCGGCCGGGCTGGTGGTGCTGGCCGACGGCTCCGACAACCCGGGCGGAGGCGGCCCGTGCGACGGCACGGTGGTGCTGCGCGAGCTGCTTGCGGCCGGAATGGAGGACGCGGTGGTGGCGGTGATCGCAGATCCGGAGGTGGTGGCGGCCGCCGCGGTGGCCGGAGTGGGGGCCACGATCGAGGTGCGCCTCGGCGGCAAGACCGACCGCCGCCACGGCGACCCGGTGGCGCTGCGGGCGGCGGTACGGCTGCTGTCGGACGGCCGCTTCGTGACCCGCAGCCGCATGGGTGCGGGCGGCGTGACCGAGATGGGCCGCACCGCGGTGCTGCAGTGCGGCGGCGTCCGGGTGGTGGTGACCGAGCGCCGGGTGCAGCCGCTCGACGCGGAGCTGCTGCGCAGCGTCGGCATCGAGCCGCGGGCGCAGCGGCTGGTGGCGCTCAAGTCGGCGGTGCACTTCCGCAGCACGTACCAGCAGATCGCCGAGCGCATCTTCGACCTCGACACGCCGGGCGTGCACCGCCCCGACTTCGCCGCCTACCGGTACCGCCGCCTGCGCCCGGGCCTGTACCCGCTCGACCGGGACGCCCGCTTCCCGCCGCCCGGTCGCGGCTGACTCAGGAGGTCGCCAACGACCGCCTGCAGCCGGGCCTCGGAGTCGCCCGGTCCGAGTTCGTTCTTCTGTACGGCATGGCGGATCCGCAGACCGCGGCGCAGGCGCGAGAGCGCAGCTTGGCGACCGCGCTTCGCCTCGGGAGGAATTTCCTCACGGCCGCGGGACAGCGCTAGTGGCCGGCGCGGGATCCACTGAGCGGCTATGACGGCCCGAAGTGCTCGCCCCAGTGTGCGGCGAGGCCGTGTCCCTCATGTTCCAGCGCCTGCCGTTCGGCAGACGTGAGGGGGCGCGTACGCCGTGCCCAGCGGACGTTCTGCTCCACCTCGGCCAGGTCGAACATGCCGATCACCGCGATCGCGACTCCGTCCTGATCCAGCGCCCAGCGCAGCGCGCGCTCGTGATCGACCGGTCCCAGCTCGCTGAGGGCCGCCGGTGTCGGGGCGGCGTAGCGCATCCCGGTGGCGCCGCCGTATACCTTCATCGCCGCTACCCCCACATCGCGGCGGCGCGCTTCCGGCAGCACCAGGCGCTCGAAGCCATAGGTATGCTGGTCGCCGTAGTTGACGGCGACCATGATCACGTCCACCTCGCACTCGCGCAGCACGCGCGCGGAGTTCCGCGGACGGTTGTGCGAGGTGAAGCCGACGAACCGCGTCATGCCGGCACGCTGCGCCTGCCGCAGCCCCGCGAGCGCGCCATCGGCGGCCAACACCCGGTCGACGTCGCGACCGCCGAGGCTGTGCACATAGGCGATGTCGACGTGATCGGTGCCGAGGACCTCCAGCGATTCGCTCAGCGAGGCGAGCGCCTCCGCCGCGCCGTCAACCGGTACCTTGGTTGCCACGATCACCTCGTCGCGACGTTCTGCCAGCACGGAACGCAGTTGCCGCTGGGCCCGTTCGTAGGCGGGTGCGGTGTCGAGGTAGGTGACGCCCCGATCAATGGCGTGATGCAAGAGCTCGATGGCGTCCCGGTCGCTGAGCCCCGACCCGCCGGGAGCGGTGCCGTAGCCGACCAGCGGTACGCGGAGTTCGGTCTTGCCCAACCGGCGAGTCGGCAGCGGAGTGGTGGTAGCAGCCCGCGGAAGCTGCGCTACCGCGGCACTGTGCAGTCCGATCATGCCTGCGATTGTACCTCCACGGCCCACGGTGAGCCATGGTGCGCGTACCAGTCTCTCCGTGAGTCGGCTGCTGGCCTGTGCTCGGACCTCGGCGCGCGTTGAGCGAGGGGCGGCCCGTGGGCTGGCCGCCGGCCGGGGTATCATCCATACTGTCGCGCATGAGTGACATCGGGGTGCTGGTGTGGGACGAGCGCCAGCCGCGCCAGCAGGAGGCGTACGACAATTTTCTTGGTGACGCCATCGCCGCCCACCTGCGCCCGCAGGACGGCCTCGCGGTGCGGTCGGCCGGGCTGGACGATCCCGACCAGGGTCTCTCCGACCCTGCTCTCGATGCCAGCCAGGTGCTGGTCTGGTGGGGCCACGTGCGGCATCGCGAGGTGCCCGTGGAGACCGGCAGGAGGATCCTCGACCGGATCATCGCCGGTCGTCTGTCGCTCATCGTGCTGCACTCGGCGCACTGGGCCACCCCGTTCATCGAGGCCATGGACCATCGCACCCGCGAAGAAGCGCGGCGGCTGTTTCCGGACGACGCCGACCAGCGGGTGGAACTGGAGTTCGTGCCCCCCGAGAACCGCTACCAGGCTCCCGCCGCGGACGCCGTGGCCACCCCTTCCTACCACGTGCGCAAGTTTCCCGACGGCGTGACCCGCGTTCGCGTCACGCTTCCGATCTGCTGCTTCCCGGCGTGGCGCGCCGACGGCCAGCCGAGCTTCTCGCGCACCCTGCTGCCCGAACACCCGATCGTGCAGGGTATCCCCGTGGAGTTCTCGCTCCCGCAGTCCGAGATGTACGACGAACCGCTCCACGTCCCCGCCCCGGACGAGGTGATCTTCGAGGACCGCTGGCCCACCGGCGAGTGGTTCCGCAGCGGCATGGTGTGGCGGATCGGGCGCGGCAGGGTGTTCTACTTCCGTCCCGGCCACGAGACCTATCCGATCTACCGGCAGCCGATCCCGCTGCAGGTCATCGGCAACGCGGTGCGTTGGCTCGCCGCCGAGACCGGCTCGGGGTAGCTCTTGCGGGCGGCGCCCGCCTGCCCGCCTGGTCACTCCTTGACAAAGGCGGTGATTTGCTCTAGACAGGGTTCTTGCTCGCGCCTTTCGGGGTGCACTCCATGATAAAGAACAAGGGGGGACGAAATCGGTATAGCTTGCCCGGTTTAACGCAGGGCGGACTCCGTTCCCGCATTGACGTGAGTCCGCATTCGATCCGAACCAACCAAACAAACAACATACACACAAGGAGATTTAATTGTCTGTAAGACCAAAGAGTCTGTTGGTATGTTCTCTGCTGGCCGCTTTTGCGCTGGCTCTTTTCGTCGAGCCGATTCTGGCTCAGAACATGCCTCGGGAAGACACTCTGATCGTGAGAGCCGGCAACAAGTTTGCCGCGCCCGAGCTCTATAACCCGTATCTCGCCGGACACCAGGGCCACACTGGAAACTGGTGGATGGCAGAGAATCTGTTCTACATGAACCTCTACCAGGGCAAGATCGTGCCGTGGCTGGGGACCGAGTTCGAATACGGCCCCAACCACGAAACCATTACGATCAAGCTGCGCGAGGGAGTCAAGTGGAACGACGGCGAAGAATTCAACGCCGACGACGTGGTCTTCACCTACAACATGCTGAAGGAAAACGCACCCACGTTGCGCTGGTCGGTGTGGGTTAGGGAATGGATGACCGAGGTCCGGGCAGAAGATTCCCATACCGTCTTCATCAGGCTCAAGGAGCCCCATACCAGGGCTCACTACAGCTTTCTGATCGGACTCTGGGTGCCGCCCATCGTGCCCGAGCATATCTGGTCCGAGGTAGATCCTACCACCTTCAAGAATTTCCCCAACCCGGTGTGGACCGGCCCGTATCGGCTGCTGGATTCGAGCGCTGAGGCAGTTTCCTGGGAGCGTCGCGACGATTACTGGGCCGAGGACGTGATGGGAGAATCGCCGGGCGCGAAGTTCGTCCTCGTCACCGGGCCGGGGCCCGCCGAGAAGATGATGATCGAGCAGATCGAGCACCGCATGGACGTCTGGTCGGGTTTCACCAAGTCGCAGTACGAGACGGTAGTCCGCCGCAATGAGAACGTCGACCTGTGGGTGGCCCTCGATCCTTGCACCAGGGCGCTGTGGTTCAACATCCAGCGGCCGCCGCTGGACCAGCGTGAAGTGCGGTGGGCGATTTCCTACGCGATCAACAAGAACAAGCTGAACTTCGCTGCCTTCGAGGGTGCCACGGAGACTACCAAGTTGCCCTATCCGTACTACGGCACCATCACTCCTTACCTCGAAGAGTGGAAGGATATTCTTGAGAAGTACGACACTGAGTTGTACGACCCGAAGAAGGCGGTGGAAATCCTGGAAGGTCTGGACTTCGAGAAGGGCCGGGACGGTATCTACGTTACCGCGGATGGAACCCGTCTGTCCTGGGTCATCATATCGCCGCCGTGGTCCGGTCACCGTGAGATGGCGCAGAGCATCAGTGAGGATCTCAAGGCGATCGGCATCGATGCGTCGTGGAAGGTTCTGGAAGCTGCCCCACATGGTGAAGCCTGGAGACGCAACGATTATGATATGAACGTAGCGTGGGCTTGTGCGGAGGGTCTGGGTCACGCCTGGGATCCGTACGCATGGCTGGAGGGATTCCATAGCCGGTATGCGATGCCGGAAGGCGAATCGGCCGACCAGAACCGGATTCGGTACTCGGATCCCGAGTACGACCGGCTTCTGGACGAACTCACCGGGCTGCTGCCGGACGATCCTCGCGCCCAGGAGGTTCTCAAGCAGGCCCAGGAGATCTACCTGCGGGACCTGCCGGTCATCGGCACCCTGCAAACCGTGTTTTCCAATACCTTCGACACCCTGTACTGGAAGGGCTTCCCGAGTGCGCAGGATCCCTACATGACGCCGAACCACTGGTGGCCTCATTTCCTCTTCACTCTGCTGAACGTCGAGCCGCAATAGCTCGCTCAGTTCGCAAGGTACATTCTATTCATTCCTCCTCTCCCACCGGGCTATCCTTTGGGAGAGGGGGAATCCCGGCTACGCGAAAGGAGCAATAATGCACGCTATTGCTGTATATATAGGGAGGAGGTTGATAGCGTATCTATTAACGATATTTGTCGCGATAAGCGCGAACTTCTTCATTCCCCGACTGATTCCCGGAGACCCCATATCCGCTCTCATCGACCAGATGGCGCAACACGGCCAAGTAGTCTCCGGAGGGGCCGAAATCGTCGCGGCGTACAAAGAGCAGTTTGGCTTGAACGGAACGTGGCTTGAACAATATGGACGCTACCTTTGGAGTCTGTTACAGGGAGATCTGGGGCCATCGATCATGGCGTTTCCCACGACCGTGCAAGAACTGCTGGTTACCGCTCTGCCGTGGACCATGGGACTCCTCCTGGTTGCCACCGTAATCAGTTGGATTCTGGGCAATCTCCTTGGCGCGATCGTCGGCTGGCGCCGGGAGTCGAAGGCAAACTCGGTGATTGTCGTGTTGAGTCTCGGGCTTAATCAGATCCCCTACTACTTCGTAGCCTTGCTCCTGGTATTCTTTTTCTCTTATAATCTGTCGGTCTTTCCATCCTCCGGCGGGTTCACCCTGATTGGCGGGACTCCCGAAGGCATCCGGCTGGTGTGGGATATCATTTACCACGCGACTCTGCCTGCGTTGTCGATCGTGATTTCTTCAGTGGGTTTTTGGGTGATCACCATGAGGTCGATGATATTGACCACCTTGGGCGAAGACTACATTCTGCTGGCCGAGGCAAAGGGGCTGACAAGACAGGTCATTCTGATGAAGTACGCGCTCAGAAACGCCCTTCTGCCACAGGTTGCGGCGTTCGGGATAGTGCTCGGGTTTGCCATGAACGGCTCCATTCTGACGGAAACGATCTTCAATTACCCAGGCCTTGGTGCGCTGCTGATATCGGCGATCGGAAACCTCGATTACAACCTCTTGCAGGGTATCCTGTTGTTGACGATCTTCTCCGTTCTGACCGCTAACCTGGTGCTCGAGATTCTCTATCCGATTATCGATCCGCGCATCAGTCATGGAGGCGATTGATCGAGATGGTTGCCATCGCTGCTTCCTTCAAGGACACCATCAACTTTCTGTTTCGCAGGAACTCGAAGCTCACGGCCGGTTTCAGCATCATCTTCGCGCTGGTGCTGGTGGCCGCGCTGGCCGATGTCCTGGCGCCCTACGATGTGGCGTCGATCGGACTGCATCCACCCGACCTGCCGCCCTCGTTCAGCAATCTGCTGGGCACGGAAACCCTGGGGCGGGACGTGTTCGACCAGTTGGTGCACGCCGTACGGCAGTCGCTGATCATCGGATTCTTCACCGGCCTGGTCGGGCTGGTGGTGGGCCTGACGGTGGGGGTGTTCAGTGGCTATCGGGGCGGGCTGGTGGACGATTCCCTGCGCAGCATCACCGATGTGTTCCTGGTAATTCCGACGATTCCCTTGCTCGTGGTGCTCTCCTCCTACGTGAGGTTTCTAACGATCCCCGCCCTGGTGTTGATCCTCGCGGTGTTCGCCTGGCCGTTCCCGGCGCGCACCTTCAGGTCGCAGGTCCTGAGTCTGAGGAAGCGGGAGTTCATCAACCTGGCCAAGCTTTCCGGGATGAGCGACATCAAGATCGTGTTTCGCGAGATCCTGCCCAACATGCTGCCGTACGTGGGAACGACTTTCGCCAACGCGGTTTCCGGGGCGATCCTGGCGGAGGTATTCCTGGAGATTCTGGGGCTGGGGCCGCAGAACACCACCACGCTGGGCGTCATGGTGTACTGGGCGATGTGGCGCGGGGCCCTGATCCGCGGCATACTCTGGTGGGTGTTGCCGCCGATGATCGTCCTGGTGCTGATCTTCATCGGCCTCCAGTTGATAAATATCGGTCTCGATGAGGTTTACAACCCCCGAGTTCGGAAGGGGGGAACGCCGGCATGAGCGAACATGCGCTCAAGGTCGAGGACCTCAAGGTGTACTACTGGACGGCTCGCGGACCGATAAAAGCGGTGGACGGGATCGACCTGGAGGTCAGGAAAGGCGAGCGCTTCGGCATCGTGGGCGAGTCGGGCTGCGGCAAGTCGACGACGGCGATGTCGCTGCTGCGGCTGATCAAGCCGCCCGGTTCGATCGAGAACGGACGCATCGTCCTGGACGGCGCCGACATCCTGGAGCTGAATGACGAGGAGATGAGATCCGTGCGCTGGAGCCGGATCTCGTTGATTCCCCAGGGCTCGATGAACTCGCTGAACCCGGTGATCAAGATCGGCAGTCAGATCGCGGACGCGGTCGTTGCCCACGAGGGCTCCGGGGGACGCGCCGAGGCAAAGGCCAGGATCATCGAGCTCTTGGGCATGGTCGGCCTGCCGGCGCGGGTCTACGGCATGTACCCCCATGAGCTGTCGGGTGGCATGAAGCAGCGCGTCTGCATCGCCATGGCGATCGTGCTCCAGCCGCAGGTGATCATCGCCGACGAGCCCACCAGCGCTCTCGACGTCGTGGTGCAGCGCGTGGTCACCCAGACCCTCATCAAGGTGCAGGAGCGCCTGGGTGCAGCGCTGATCATCATCGGGCACGATATGGGGCTGCTGGCGCAGCTCGTGGACCGCCTGGCCGTCATGTATGCCGGCAAGGTCGCCGAGGTAAGTCCGGCCGAGGACATCTACAAGGATCCCCTCCATCCCTATACCCAGCTCCTCATCGGCTCGATACCGTCGGTCAAGGAGAAGAAGAGACTGGAGGGGATACCGGGCCTTCCGCCCGCCCTGCTGGAGCCCCCTTCGGGGTGCATCTTTCATCCGCGTTGCCCGCACGCGACGGAGCAATGCAGCAGGGAAGTGCCGGAGTACCGCGAGGTCAGGCCGGGCCGCATGGTGGCCTGTCACCTGTTCAATTGATGATATGCAGAACCGATTGCTCGAAGTAAAGAACCTGACCAAGGTGTTCGGCCACGGCATCGGGCGCGGCCACGAAACCATCGCGCTGCAGGACTTCTCGCTCACCCTGTACGACGACCAGCCGAAGATAACGGCGATCGCCGGCGAGTCGGGCAGCGGCAAGACCACGCTCGCCCGGCTGATCCTCGACTTCATCAAGCCGACCTCGGGGGAGATCCTCTGGCGCGGCCGCAACCTCCACAAGATGTCGAAAAAGGAGCTGATGTCGTACCGCCACGAGTGCCAGGCCGTGTTCCAGGATCCGTACGCCGCGTTCAACCCGTTCTACCGGGTCGATCACATATTCCACATGGCGATAACCGAGTTCAGGCTGGCGCGCAGCAAGGCCGAAGCTGGCCGGATCGTGGATGATGCACTCGAAGTGGTAGGCTTGAGCCCGCAGGAAATCCTGGGAAAATACCCGCACCAGCTCTCCGGCGGGCAGAGACAGCGGCTCATCGTTGCGCGGGCCTTCCTGCTCAAGCCGCGGCTGATCGTGGCCGACGAGCCGGTGTCGATGATCGATGCCTCACTGCGAGCCATGATCCTCGACATCATGCTCAAGCTGAAGGACGAGTTCGGGATCAGCTTTCTCTACATTACCCACGATCTCTCCACCGCCTACCAGATCAGCGACCGGATCTTCATCCTGTATGAGGGATCGGTCTCCGAGACCGGCGATGCCACCGGGGTGATCAGCAACCCGCAGCACCCCTACACCCAGCTTCTCATCGGCTCGGTCCCCACCCCCGACCCCACCCGCAAGTGGGAGGAGGACATCGAGGTGTCGGCGGACGAAGAGTTGGGCAAGGGGGACAAGGCGGGGTGCAGGTTCTACCGCCGCTGTCCCCATGCGATGGAGGAGTGTCACCGGAGCCGGCCGCAGCTCTACGAAGTCGGAGAAGACGGCCACTACGCCTCGTGCTACCTGTACAAGTAGGGTCAGAAGATCTGGCTGATCGGCCGACCTTCCCAGTCCTCCGCCAACGGTAGTTCCAGTACCCGGGCCAGCGTCGGCGCGGTGTCGAAGATGCGTACCGGGCCGCTGATCTCACCCGGGTGGCCGATGTTCGGACCGGCCGCGATCCACGGAATCGTCAGGTCTTCCGGCAGGTCGGTGCCGTGGGTCTTGCCGTGGCCGCCGTGGTCGCTCTGGACCAGGATGAAGTAGCGGTCCAGGAGGTCCGCCGCGTCGAGTTGCTGCAGCAGGATTCCGATCGCCCGATCGGCGATCCCGATCTGTTGGATGTACTCCGTGGACATCCAACCGTGGCGATGGCCGGCGATGTCCACCACGCCCAGGTAGACGAAGCAGAAATCGGGTTGCTCGGCGGTCAGGTGCCGGGCCGCAACCCGAGCTATGGCCAGGTCTCCCTCCGGGTCTTCGCAGTTGGCCGTGAAGTAGGAGAAATCGAGAGAACCGGGCGCTGCCAGATCGCGCAACTGCTCCCAGTTGTAGATGAACGCCGTTTTACGGTTCATCGCGTGGGCAGTCTCGACGATGCTCGGCACCGGGCGCACCATGGGCACCCAGGTGTTGGTGGTGATGCCGTGGCGCTCCGGCGTCACGCCGCGAAACATCGAGGTGTGGCAGGGCAGGGTGGAGGATGGAACCACGCTCTGCGCCGCGAAGGTGTAAGCTCCACGGGCGATCAGGGTATCGATGTTGGGGGTGGCCGCCTGTTGGATACCGTCCGGACGGCAGCCGTCGATGACCACGAGAATCGCGCCGCAGCCGGGTGAATCGTGCATCGTATAACTTTATCATAGCACGGTACCGAAGATCCTGGTGGAGGGAACGATGGCAAGAGTAAGAATGGCGCAATATGGCACCAAGCACGGACACGCTGCCGGCAAGTTGCAGGCGATGCAGGTGAACGACGACGTCGAGATCGCGGGCGTTTTCGAACCTGACCTGCAACAGCGCGCCGCCCTTGAACAGGCGGGCGGTGTCTTTGCCGGCATTCACTGGTTCGATGACAAGCGCGAGATGCTGGAGGACGCGAGCATCGTGGCGATTGCCTCCGAGGGGCTCAACGCGGAGAGCCTCGACCAGACCGAGGAGATCGTCGCCGCCGGCAAGCATGTCTGGTACGACAAGCCTGCCGGTGATGACTGGGCGCAGTGGCAACGGGTCGTCGCCGCCGCGGAGCAGAAGAGCCTGCTCATTCAGATGGGATACATGCTGCGCTACCACTCCGCATTCAGACAGGTTGCAAGCTGGGCCCGGTCCGGCTTCCTGGGTGATGTGTTCGCCGTGCGTGCCCACATGTCCACGTTCGTGGACGCGGACGGCAGGGCTCGGGTCGGCGACTCCCATCGGGGCGGCATCTTCTTCGATCTTGGAGGTCACATGCTGGACCAGGTCCTCTGGATACTGGGCCGTCCGCTGAGGGTGACCTCGTTTCTCAGGAACGACTCCGGGTCGGCGGCGGCGTTTCGGGACAACACCCTGGGGGTGTTCGAGTTCGATCGTGCGCTGGCCATCGTCGATATCGCCGCCCTGGAGACGCGCCCGCCAGCACGCCGTTTCGAGGTGTACGGCAGCCGCGGCAGTGCCATCATCGTCGAGCCGTTCGAGCCCGGTCTGCAGATCCGGCTGTGCCTGGCGGAAGCGAAGGACGGCTACCGGCAAGGCGAGCAGATCGTGAAGATAGACGGCGAGAGCAGGCAAAGAACCTACGAATTGGAGCTGGATGCGTTCCTGGCGACCATCGAGGGCAAGCAGCCACGGGATCGCCCCGTGTCACATGAGCTGCTGGTACAGGAGACCTTGCTGCGCGCGACCGGCGCGATTGCGGGTACGCCGAGTGCCTGAACTGCCGGTATTTCGCCGTCACACGATTTACCGGGGACCTCCCGCCGAACGCATGTCGTGCATCGTCGGCGACCTGGATGGCGACGGCGTGTCCGAGTTCATCATCTCCACCCGCCATCCGGATCAGCTCCACTGGTTCGGGAGAACCAGCGGCGGCGCCTGGCAGCCGCACCTGATCGATGACACCTTTCCGAGCATCAGCGTCGGCGGCGCACTGGTCGATCTCACCGGCAATGGCCGGCTCGACCTCATCGCCGCCACCAGCGATCGCGGCAGTTGCGTCTACTGGTGGGAATGCCCGGCAGATCCGGCGCAACGGTGGGTGCGCCGCGACGCGTTTCCGCTGCCGGCGAACCGAACCCATGACCTGCTGCTAACGGACATCGATGGCGATGGACGGCAGGAGCTGTACGTCTGGAATCAGGATGCCGAAACGCTCTTCTCGGTGCCGCTGCCCGACGATCCGTACCTCACCCCGTGGCCCGGCGTCCGGCCCGTCGTCACCGGCGTGGACGAGCAGGGATTGGCGGCCGCGGATGTCGACGGAGACGGCAGGCTGGAGCTCATTGCCGGGTCCTCCTGGTATCGCCTGCTGCCGAACGGCGAGTGGGAGCGACACGTCTACACCCGGGATTACGGCGGCGTGCGGGTCGTCGCCGCCGACTTCGACGGTGACGGGCGCCCCGAGATAGCCCTGTCGAGGTGGCCCTGGATGTCGGGCGGACCTACGGTCGCCTGGCGCTGCTCAGACCGGGGGCGGACGTCGAGCACCTGTGGGAAGCGGAGGTGTTGCACGAGCGGCTGGTCGACGCGCACTCGCTGCAGGTGGCCGACTTCGACGGTGACGGGCGCCCGGATCTCTACGTGGGCGAGATGGGGCGGGGAGATTGGACCGTGCCGCACCCTCCCGCCCAGCGGCTGTTTCTGAGCCGTGGGGACCGCATGGAGGAGCTCGTCATCGACTCGGGAGTCGGCACCCACGAGGCGCAGGCCATCGAGCTGGACGGGCGCGTCGGAATCGTGAGCAAACCGTACCGGGCGTTGCAGGACAGCGGTCCGCGCCCCAAGGGAGTCGACTCCCTCTACCTGTACCTGCCGGATTGAACTTCCTGTCGATGCGCCGCTGCTACCCGTGCCCCGGGAAGGGCTCGAACGAGCGCCGGCCGCGGTTGCGGCGGTCCGCGAAGTCGATCTGGCCCTTGCCGGTAACGGGGAGCCGCGAGCCGTCCTGCGCCGGGTCGACGTAGCGGCAGAACCACTCATCGAGGCCGTACCGGAGCCGCTCCAGCTCGGCGGCGCACGCGGGGTCGTCGATCCGGTTGCTGACTTCGCCGGGGTCCTGCTGCAGATCGTAGAGTTCGTGCGGCCCGAACGGGAAGCGGTGCACGTACTTCCAGCGCCGCTCCCGGATCATGCGCACCGGGCCGTACTCATCACACACCACCACTTCTTCGTGGCCGCCCGAGGCGCCTCTCAGGAGCGGGGCGAAGCTCCTGCCCGGCAGCAGTTCGGTCTCCGGCTGGCCCACGCCCGCCATCTCGAGGATCGTCGGCAGCACATCGTAGTGGCTCACCAGGCTGTCGCTGACCGCGCCGGCGGGTACGGTGCCGGGCAGGCGGGCGAGGAACGGGACCTTCACCGCCTCCTCGTACATGTTGAGCGGGAAGGTGCCGTTGCCCTTGCCGTGGATGCCGTGGTGGCCGAGGCTGTAGCCGTTGTCGCTGGTGAACAGAAGCAGCGTGTTGTCCGCAATGCCGAGTTGGTCGAGCCTGGCCAGCAGCCGTGCCACGTTGCGGTCCATCGCCGTGATGGTGGTGAAGTAGCCCTCGATCGTATCGCGCCGCTGTTCGAGAGTGGGATTCCACCCGTTCCAGGGATGGGGGGCGAGCACCGGCAGCGATGGGAACTCCCGCTTCTCGTACTCGGCCCAGATCTCCTCGGGCTGCTCGTCGCGATGCCACGGCGCGTGCGGGGCGGTGTAGTGCACGCTCAGGCAGAAGGGGCGGTCCCCTGTTCCGTGGCGGTCGAGAAAGGCCAGCGCCCGGTCGGTGAACAGGTCGGTGACGTACTCCTCGCGCCGGGTCATCCCGGGCTCGTCGTCGAAGAGGAAGTAGCCGGTGTAGCGGTCGCCGCCGAGGGAGTGGGCGCACCAGTATTCATGGCCCTTCTGCGGTATTGCGCTGGCCCCGAGGTGCCACTTGCCGGACAGGCCGCAGACGTAGCCAGCCCCCGCGAGGTGGTCGGTGAAGCCCTGCAAGCCCGCGAGGTATTCGCGCGGGCGGTCGCGGCCACACCACGTCACCCCGTCCTCGACGTCGATGTTGCCGCTCTTGAGCCAGTCGTGCACGCCGTGGGCCGACGGCATGCGCCCGGTCAGGAAGGTCGCCCGCGCCGGCGAACAGACCGGCGAGGCGCAGAAGAAGTTGCTGAACCTCATGCCTTCGGCAGCGATCCGGTCGAGGGTGGGCGTGTCGAGCTCCGGGGTGCCCGCGCATCCCATCGCCCACGGCCCCTGATCGTCGGTCATGATGATGAGCAGATTCGGTCGCATCCGGCCTCCTGCATCCCATTGTTCAACGAATCGCGTGCCCACCAACCCACGGGCGGTTCCGGAGTCCTGTCTCGTTCCTGCCGGGTGACCGCTTTCTTCGTCACCTGCACCCGCAAGACGCGCTTTCACCACGCGGCTACACTCACGGCCGATGAGATTCAGCAGGCAGCAGATCGAGCGCTTCCGGCGCGACGGCTACCTGGCGGTGCCGGGCTTCTACGGCGCGGGCGAAGTGGCCGCGCTGCAGGCCGAGGTGGAGCGCTTCCGGCGCGAGGGGCTGGTGCACAACGTGGCTACCGACGGCGACGGCAAGACCCATTCCACCACCAAGGCGAACCTCCAGCTCATCCCGCTGTTCGACAAGAGCGACCTGGTGCGGGCGCTGCCGTTCGACGCCAAGGTGGTGGAGGCGGTGGGCCAACTGATCGGCGACCCGTTCCTGCTGCACCTGGACCAGATGTTCCTCAAGCCGGCCCGCCACGGGGCCGGCACGGCCTGGCACCAGGACAACGCCTACTTCAAGATCGCCGATCCCCTGCGCGGCACGGCGATGTGGATCGCCATTCACGATGCCACCGTCGCCAACGGCACCCTGCACCTGATCCCCGGCAGCCACCGCGAGCGCTACGAGCACCGCCGCGACCCCGACTCCGACCATCACATCCGCGCCTGGCCGCCCGAGGAACGGGCCGAGCCGATCGAGCTGGAAGCCGGCGGCGTCGCCTTCTTCTGCTACGGCACCGCCCACTGCACGCGGGCCAACACCACCGACCGCGAACGGGCCGGCATGGCGTTCCACTTTCTGCACGCCGACTACGCGGCCTCCCGCCTGGTCGAGGGCGACCGCCGCACCCGGCCCTACGTCACCGGCCCCCGCGCCACCGGCGGCAGGGCGGAGTACGGTGTCGAGGTCGCCGGCACCTGGGAAAGCGAAGTGCAGCGCGTGAACCGCTCCGTGCGCGGCTGAGGGGCAACCAGGTCCCTCGTATCCCGGTCGTCGGCGCTCGCATGTCCCGCCCAGAGTGTTTCTGATCTGGGGTAGTTTCGCTGCGTGGCGTTGCTGCAAGGTGATGATTGATACTGTCTGGTCATCGGTACTTCGTAACTCCATCGCCTCGGCAAGCATCCGCTGTGCACGCTGACGCGCTATCTCTTCCAGAACCGATCCAGGCCTTGCGCCTCGATCGTCCTGACCGTATCGTCCTCCACGAGCGTACTCCTCCTGATTCGTGTGTGAATCGTTCTTCGGAGGATGCGCTCTTTTCATCTCCATCCACGGCGGCGCGGCCATCGACGTGGTGCCGGCCTGGAGGTTCCTGCTCGACACCGACCCCATCGCCGGCTGAGCCACACCCGCGCATCAGGACCGGCCGACCGTCACTGTCTCCAGCCAGTCGTCGTCGATGTCGAGCCGACTATCCTGCCTAGCTGCTGTCGCTGGCAACGAACGCACAATTCGCGTTATATTAGCATCGTAAAAGATGCTCTTAGGGGTTGCTATGGACATCACCGAGGATATTCGACCGCTCACGGAATTCAAGCGGGACACGGCGCGCTTCGTAGCTCGCCTGAAGGATACGCGACGACCGTCCGTGTTGACGGTGAACGGCAGACCCGAACTGGTGGTCATGGATGCCCAGGCGTGGCAGGACGTTCAGGATCTGCTCGACTACGCCGGCGCGGTTGCTGGCATTCGCCAGGGGCTGGAACAGGTACGCGCTGGCCGTGGTGTTAGCGCGTCCGCCTTCTTCGAGGAGCTTGCAGCGCAAACCGCGGAACCGTGATGCGGCGCTACAGTGTCGTCGTCACTCCTTTCGCCGCAGCCAACATCCGGGAAGCGCACGCATGGTTGTCGGCGAAGAACCCGGTCTACGCCGACCGCTGGCTCGCGGCCATCCGAGAGAAGATCCTGAGCCTCGCTACGCTTCCGGAGTCGCACGCGGTGGCCCTGG
Organism: Spirochaetia bacterium; assembly: GCA_965203905.1. GTDB lineage: Bacteria > Spirochaetota > Spirochaetia > SZUA-6 > Bin103 > Bin103. The sequence goes on from CBDBDQ010000005.1 coordinate 3,360,241, forward strand.
AGAGCGCTGCCTTCGACGTCGAGATCCGGCAGGTGCTGGTAGGCCGGGGCACGCCCTGGAAGGTGTTCTTCACGGTCCAGGGATCGACGGTTCACGTGCTTCACGTTCGCCACGGCGGTCGTGACACCTGGATGCCCTGACGCTTCGTGCGGGGGCGGCCGGCGGCAAGGCGTGCGCCGCTACGGTCAGGCAGGTCAGGTGCTGTTGGCCTCGCCGCTGCTGTGGGCGAGTCCCGCCAAGGAGAGCGGCATGGCTGCCGACGGGAAGCTCACTTTGTGGTTCATGAAGACCGACAACGGTCGCCCGCTGCCCGCGGAAGTGGACATGAACGACAATCCGTGGACCCGCGTCCTCGCGGAGGGGCTGCCCGATATCGACATCACCTGGCTGCTGATCCCGGAGGAGACGTTCGCGGAGCAGAAGAACATCATGATCGCCGCCGGCGACATCCCCGACATGTTCCCGGTCTCCCATAAAGAGATGCCGAAGTGGGCGGACAACGGGCTGTTGCCTCCGCTGGACGATCTGGTGGCCGAGCACTACCCCGACCAGAGTGAGTTCTTCGACCAGGACACCTGGGAACGGGCGTTCCACTCGTTCGCCTCCTACCAGGGTCAGCAGTACCGTCTGCTGGTGCCGCAGAACAGCCACCGCACCCATCAGGTGCTGCTGCTGCGCAAGGACTGGCTGGACAAGCTGGGCCTGCAGGTGCCGGACACCCTGGACGAGTTGATGACGGTGATGAAGGCATTCACCTTCGACGATCCCGACGGCAACGGCGAGAACGACACCGTCGGCTTCACCGGTTACCGCGAACTGGGGCGCATGAACCCGTTCCTCAACCCGTTCGGCGTGGAGGACGACCGCGGCAACCTGCACTGGTCGACGGTGGACGGGCAGATCGTGCCCGACTTCATTCGCCCGGAGATGAAGCAGGCGCTCGCCTACGTGCGCGAGACGTTCGAGTCGGGGGGTGTACGACAAGGAGAACCCGGAGCTGTACGAGGCGGCGATGATCGACGGAGCCGGCCGCGTGCGCAAGATGCGCAGCATCACGCTGCCCTCGATCTCCATCGCCATCACCATCCTGTTCCTGCTGCGCATCGGCAAGGCGATGCAGTCCAACTTCGACCAGATCTTCGTGCTCTACAGCCCGAGCGTGTACTCCACCGGTGACGTGATCAGCACCTACGTCTACCGCGAGGGGCTGGGTGCGGGCGAGTTCAGCTACTCGACCGCGGTGGGGCTGTTCGAGTCGCTGGTGGGATTCGGGCTGCTGGTGACCGCGAACTGGGTCACGCGCCGCATCACGGGGAACACCCTGGTGCGCTCGCTCAGCGCCAACTCGGCGATCCTGAGCGGCCGGGTGTACCTGTGGCCGGTGGGGCTCAATCTCGAGGGCTACCAGACGCTGTTCCGCGATGCGCTGTTCTTCGTCAGCCTGCGCAACACGCTGTTCACCACCACCGTCGGCACCGCCCTCCGGCTGGCGGTCACGCTGCTGGCCGGCTATGCCTTCTCCAAGAACAACCTGGTGGGACGCAAGGCGCTGTTCCTGGTGTTCCTGTTGACCATGTTCTTCGAAGGCGGCATCGTGCCCACCTTCATCATCGTGCGCAACCTGGGCCTGTACGACACGCTGTGGGCGCTGGTGCTGATCGAGGCCGCCAAGGTTTCTACATGATCCTGGCGATGAGCTTTTTTAGACAAGTACCGGAGTCGATCGAGGAGTCGGCGATCATTGACGGGGCCGGCTACGAGGTGGTGTTCCTGCGCATCGTGCTGCCGATGTCGAAGGCCCTGATCGCCACCCTGATCATCTTCAGCACCGTGGACCTGTGGAACCAGTTCCGCGAGGCGATCATCTACATCCGCGAGTCGAAGCACTACACCCTGCAGGTCTACGTCCGCATCAAGGTTTTTTTGGAAGAGATGATCCAGCGTGAATCCTTCCAGCGCTACTTCATCAAGGGCGCCACCCTCGGCGCCGTCAAGTCGTGACGTGGACCTCATGGGTGGTCCGCTTCACGGCGGCGCCTTGCGAGCCTGCCGCGAACGGCGGCAGTCCTACAAGGCTACCAAGACCAACACAATACCAGGGAGCGATACGCGGAATCCCGGTAGTGCCAAGGGTCAACCGGGCCCACTGTTCTGCGCCAGTCGGTCGACGAACCGACGATGTTCGGGAGAGCCGATGCCCTTGTTCAACACCGCCAATGCACCGGCGACATCCCCGTTCAGCAACTCACCGACAGCGACCCGCAGGCCGGGGAAGACCTGGCTCCGGACAACCCCATCCGCGTCGGGGGACAACGGCTGGTACTCGCCATCCGTCAACTGGAACCAGTCGATACGTCGCTCCTGCGTGCGCCAGACGACGTACTCTCGCACGCCGTTGCGCCGATAGGCGTGCAGCTTGGCGTGCAGGTCGATCGACGCGCTGCTCGCGGCGATCTCGACGATCAGTTCCGGTGCTGCCTCGAGGTAGCCGTCGTCGCTCACGCGCGACTGGCCGCCGGCGTGTGGTTCGAGGCGCAACAGCACATCCGGCTGAGGTTCGTTGTCGAGATCAAGGCGAACGGTGGCGTTGTCGGCTCCGCGTACCCCAGCGGTAAAAGCGGCGTAAACGAGAAGCAAGGCGTTTATCGCCAAGTGTGGTTCCGCGTGGGACAGGCTGACCGGCGATGGCATGAAGACAACTCCCTCGATCAATTCTGCCTTCTTGATATCCGGACGTACGGCGTATCGGCGCTCGAATTCGGGTCGCGTAAGCCGGTCACCGTTCTCCAGGGCCGGTACGCGTGCAACAGCCGATGGACCTCGTGCCCTGTCGGGAGCGTCAGTTACGGCAGACACGTCGAACTCAGCCACTTCCCGGAATCAATTCGGCGTTCTCAGATTCCATATGGACGTTCTCCTGTAGTTCGGAAGTTGATCCAGCCCGCGGCTTGGGTAGTGGAATCATTGCGTAAAGAAGTGTTAGCGCGATTGGGTGAGCACGTCAAGATCGTCAAGCTTGCTTAGCTTGCTTGCGCCGCTGACTCGGGCCTCATGAGCTGCGCCTGCCTGCGGCACGTCGAAGTGATCCGAGTCGGCGGCAGTACGCCGTACGGACCGCTTCCCGGTGCCAGTCCTCCGCAGATCGAGAGACAGCGCCGCACGGCGCAGCGCATCGGACTGGCAGGCGGTTCGGTATGCACGCTACCATACGGTACACTTCGAGGACGGAGGGAAGGGAGCCGTGGCGGATGAGATTCGGGCGCTGGCGCTGACCGGCATGCTCGGTTCCGGGTTTCACGAGAGCAGCCTCGAGCGGGCGCTGAGCTGGGAGCCGGATTTCATCGGCTGCGACGCCGGCTCCACCGACAGCGGGCCGGGGAGCCTCGGCAGCGGAGTGCCGGCGCAGCCGCGGCAGGGGATCAAGCGCGACCTGCGCCTCGGGCTGCTGGCGGCGGTGCAGCGCAGGATTCCGCTGCTGGTGGGGTCGGCCGGCTCCGGCGGTGGCGACGCCAACCTGGCGGTGGTGGTGGAGGTGGCGCGGGAGATCGCCCGCGAGGAGGGGCTGCACTTCCGGCTGGCGGTGATCCGTGCCGAGCAGGACAGGGAGTATCTCAAGCGCAAGCTGGCGGAGGGGACGGATCCGGCCGCTGGCGCTGGAGACGCCGCTCGACGACGCGATCATCGACCGCAGCGAGCACGTCGTCGGCATGATGGGCCCGGAGCCGTCACCCGCGCGCTGGAGGCGGGCGCCGAGGTGGTGATCGCCGGCCGCTCCAGCGACACTTCGATGTTCGCCGCCATTCCGCTGCAGCGCGGCTTCCCGCCGGGGCCGGCGTGGCACGCCGCCAAGATCCTGGAATGCGGCGCCGCCTGCGTCGCCTACCGCACCCGGGGGCCGGACTGCATGTTCGCGCGCACCGGCGGCGAAGGCTTCGTGATGGTGCCGCCGCACCCGGAGTACGCCTGCACGCCCGTCAGCATCGCCGCCCACACCTTCTACGAGACCGGCAGCCCTACCCATCTCCCCGAGCCGGGCGGGACCCTGGACACCAGCGGCGCCGCCTACGAGGCGCTGGATCCGCGCACGGTGCGGGTCACCGGCAGCGCCTTCCGGCCGGCGCAGCGCTACACCGTCAAGCTGGAGGGGGCGGAGAGCCTGGGCTACCAGTCGCTGTGCATCGCCGGGGTGCGCGATCCGGTGGTGCTCGCCCACCTCGACCGGTGGCTGGAGCTGCTGCATGACAAGGTGCGCAGCCGCGTGCGGCACCTGTACGGGGACGAGGTGGCGGCGGACGGCTACCACTTTCACGTGCACGCGTACGGCCGCGACGGGGTGCTGGGGGCTATCGAACCGCTACGCGCACAGCCCGGCCACGAGTTGGCCCTGGTGCTGGAGACCACGGCGCCGACCCAGGAGATGGCCAACGAGATTACCGCGGCGGCGGCGCAGGGCGGGCTGCACCTGGCGGTGCCGGGGCTGCAGGACAGCACGGTGTCCAACTTCGCCTTTCCCTACAGCCCGCGCCACATCCCGCGCGGCAAGGTGTTCCGCTTCAACCTCAACCACCTGGTCGAGCCCGCCGATCCGTGCGAGATGTTCCCCATGGAGCTCGTGGAGCTGTGAAGCTGTCGCAACTGGCGAGCCTGATCAGGAGCAAGAACGCCGGACCGTTCGCGCTCACCTTCGACTTCATGTTCGAGGAGGACGCCGCCTACCGACGGGTGCGCGACTCGGGCGTGCTGAACCGCGAGCTGTTCTCCCGCGTCTACGGAACGGCGCCGGAAGCGGTCGAGGTGTACCACGTCGACGCCGCGCACGGCATCAAGGTCACCATCCCCCGGCCGGTGGCGCAGGGCGACCTGAAGGAGGCCGATCAGCTCGGCGGCCAGCAGTTCTGCGCCCTGGGCGAGCTGGAGATTCCCTGACGTGAGCCGCAAAGGTATTCGAGCGCGGCCCTGGCTGATCCTCTGACCCCCGCTCCCGGTTCGACCCTGGAACAGGAGCGCTCCGCCACTTGGCTGGAGCTCTTCTTCGACCTGATCTTCGTGATCAACGTCGCCGGCCTCACCCATCACCTGGTGGCCCATCCCGGCGTGCACGCGCTGGGCCAGGTGGCGGTGCTGTACGTGCCGCTGTTCCTGTTGTGGGCCGGTCACACCACCTATGCCACCCGCTTCGACGACGGCAGCACCCTGCAGACCATCCTTACGCTGCTGCTGATGTTCATGCTGGCGGGGTCGGCGGTGTTCGTGCAGTCGGGGATGGATCCGCACGCGCCTACCTTTGCCCGCGCCCAGGCAGGGGCGCGCCTGGTGCTGGTGCTGCTCTACCTGGAGGCGTTCGTCCGGGTGCCGGCGGCACGCCGCTTCAGCGGGCTGCTGTTGGCCGCGTTCGCGCTCTCGGCGCTGGCCTGGGGCGCACACGGACTGGTGCCGGACACGTGGCGCACGTGGCTGTACGTCGCCGCCGTGGCGCTGGAGTTGCTGGTGCCGCTGCTGGCCGCGTCCGGTTTCGGGCGCTGGCCGGCACATCCGAGCCACCTGCCGGAGCGGCTGGGACTGTTCACCATCATCGTGCTCGGCGAGGCGGTGCTGGGCATCGTGGTCGGCGCGGTGCATCTGGCCGGGAGTGCGCCGGCGCGGCTGGCCGTGACCATGGGCTTCGCGCTGCCGGTCGGCATCTGGTGGTTCTACTTCCGTTTGCTCGACCGCACCGAGCTGCGCCCGCGCGTAGGCGGCGGCCAGTTGCTGACCTACCTGCACCTGCCGATGACATTCGCGGTGGTGGTGATGGCCGCGGCGGTGGAGGTGAGCCTGTCCGGGTTCACCGCCGCGCAACCGGACGGCGGCGGCGTCGGCCTGTTGGAAGCCGCACGACACATCATGGCCGGCGGCGCGGGCCGGGGGACGGGTCCCGACCTGCCGGGCGCGCGGCTGCTGTTCGGCGGCCTGGCGCTGTGGCTGGCCTGCTTCCTGGCACTGCGCATAGTAGTGGTCGGACTGCGCCGCCTTGGCGCCGCGGGCTGGGCCACCGCCGGCGTGGTCGCCGCCCTGGCGCTGGGCGCGGTCCTGCTCGGCCCGGTGCGGGCCACGGAGCTGTTCATCTTCGCCGGCTCACTGCTGCTGGCCCTGGCCGCCCTCGGCACCTTGCTCAAGGAACTGCACCAGCGCCGCACCGCCTCCCGGAAGCAGTGTCGATCGTAGCTGTCGGACCGCCGTCAGCCCTCCGCGACCTCGAAGGCGGTTACGTTGCGTGTCTCGCGGCTGATCTCCACCCCGATCAAGTGGATCGGCTCCCCGCGGCCGCGATACTTGTCAGCGTAACGCCGCTGGCGTAGCTGCGCGAGCGCCGAACCTGGTGGAGCCATCTCCACCACCTTGAACTCGAACAGGTAGACGTGCCCACCGGTGCGCACCGCCAGGTCCAGCCGGCCGTGGCTGCTGGATTCCTCCACCGCGATCTCGTACCCGAGTGCCGCGAAGTAGGAATAGAACACGCTCGCGTAGTAGCCCTCGTACTTCGCGATATCGTTGCTGCTGTGCCATTCGTACGGGATGCCGGCGAAGAAGGCGTGGAACAGATCTCGCAGGCCTGCGCAATCGCCGGTCTCCAGCAGGCGCGCCAGGCGGATGCTGTTCTGCATCTGCTGTCCCGTGTCCTGCACCAGGTGGCGCAACAGGACCAGGTTCAGGCTCTGGCGGACCTCGCGGTTCGGATAGCCGAGGCGATACAGGGGCATGCCGCCCAGCTTCTCTTCCCCCGTGATCGTCAGGTAGCCGGTCTGGAACAGCAGCGCCTCGGTGCCGATGTGCTCCACGTCGAACGCCGACAGCAGATCCGCGGTGCTCACGGTCTGGTCCAGTGACACCGACGCGACCTGGCGGCTGAACAGCTTGTCCACCAGAAACGCCGGTGTCCCGGTCTCGAACCAGTGCGCCTCGAATTCGCGGCTGTCGAACAGCAGCAGCACGTCGTAGGGGTTGTACACCTTCTCCTCGCCGCGCCAGCGGTAGCCGTTGTACCACTCGCGCACCTGGTCCCGGTCCAGGCCGGCGAGCTCGGGCGCGAACACCGTGTCCAGGTCACGCTCCGTGTACCCGCAGATCGCCGAGTAGCGCCGGTCGAGGGTGAGGTCGGTAAGGTTGTTCAGTACGGAGAACACGCTGACCTTGGAGAACTTGCTTACTCCGGTGAGGAAGGTGAACCGTACGTGCGCGTCGCTGGCCTTGATCACTCCATACAGGCCGCGCAGGTAGTCGCGGTTGGCGCGGGCGATCTCACGTTGCTCCAGCGCGTCCAGGATCGGCTTGTCGTACTCGTCGACCAGCACCGCGACCCGCTGCCCGCTGCGCTCGTGCAGCGAACTGATCAGATAACCGAACCGCTCCGGGGTCGTTTCGTAGCGGGGGCGCACGCCGACCTGCAGCTCGATGCCGTCCAACTGCGCCGCCACGTTGGCGTGCAGAGAACCGGGCTCGACGAAGTGGCCGCGGGCGAAGTCCAGCCGCACTACCGGATGGCGCTGCGACCAGTCGTGGCGGTCGTGGATGAACAGTCCCTCGAACAGTGCCTGGTTGCCCTCGAACAGCTCCTTCAGCGTGTCCAGGAGCAGGCTCTTGCCGAACCGGCGCGGCCGGGACAGGAAGTAGTGCTTGCCATCTTCGAGCAGCCGTTCGATGTATGCGGTTTTGTCCACATAGTAGCAGCCCCGCTCGCGCAGTTCGCAGAAGGTCTGCACCCCGATGGGCAGCCTGCGCCTGATCATCGGGTCATCCTAACCTCGTTCCCGGCAGGCTCTCAAACCCGCACTTCCGCTTCTCACATCGAAGCACACCCGCGGGTTCCGATCCGACGAGAATCGGCTCGCCCGGCTGAAAGCTTCGCGCCCAAGATTCCCCTGTGGATGCAGCGCCTGATCATGCCGGCACGGCGCGAGCCGGAACGCGCCCCGGCATCGCACCAGATCCCGGGCTTCTACCAATCGCCCAGCAGCCAGCTCGCGGCGGAAGCCCAGACCACGCCTTCCGGGAGGCGGCGCGGCGACGACGGGTCAAGCGTGACCAGCCAGCGGCTGGCATCCTGGTACACCGACCCCGCGGCCTGGAGGGCGCGCAGTTCCCGCTCCCACGTAGCATCCTGGCTGGTCTCCAGGCACACCTGGACCAGCAGCGGCGCCTCTCCCGCACGGTGGGCGAAGAAGTCGACCTCCCAGCCCTCTTCCGTGCGCAGGTAGGAAACCTCCCAGCCGCGCCGTTCCAGTTCCAGCAGCACGGCCGTCTCCAGGGCACGGCCGTGGTGGCTGCGGCCGCTGCGCGCGAACAGGGAGATCAGGCCCGGATCCACCGGATACGCCTTGCGGGGATTGACCATGCGGCGGCGTTCGGACGCCGTGTGCAGCGAGACCGTGCGTACCAGGAAGGCATCCTCCAGGTAGCCGAGGAACTCGTGCAGGGTATCCTTGCCGACTCGCACCCCCTGGGAGCGCAGGGTGTCGTACTGCTTCTTCACCGAGAAACCGCCGCCCGGGTTGGCCAGCAACTGCCGCTGCAACCAGCGCAGGGCGAGCGGATTCGACACCGCGTGGCGGTCGATCACGTCACGCAGCACGACCACGTCGACATAGCCGGCGAGGAGCGCCGCGCGGTCTCGCGGCTCGGCGCCCTGCGCCTCGGGGAAGCCTCCCTCGACCAGATAACGCCGCAGGCGCTGGTGCAGCACTGCCGCCTCCGGCCCTGCTTCCGGCGCGGGGCCCGGACCCGGCTCGACGCCCGCGTGGCGCAGCGCTTCCCGGAAGCTGAAGGGGTGGATCAACACCTCCATTGCGCGCCCGCGGAGGCTGGTCGCTACCTCCCTGCTCAATAGACGGGCGGAGGAGCCGGTCACGAATAACTGGACGCCGCCGGTGTCGATCAGGCGGCGTACGAGGCCCTCCCAGCCCGGAACGTACTGGATCTCGTCCAGGTACAGGGTGACGTCCCCTCGCGCGTACGACTGCGGATACCGGCGGGCGTGCTCCTCGAGCAGCCAACCGAGGTCGGCCACGGTGATGCCGGTAAGCCGCTCGTCCTCAAGCAGGAGCAGTAGCTGCGACTCGGGGGCAAGGCCGGAGTGCAAGCGCTCGGCGCGGTGCTCGGCAAGGTACGACGTCTTCCCGCTGCGCCGCACGCCGATGATCGCAAACGCCTTCCCCGAGATTGCGGGAAGCCGTACGTCGCGGCGGGTAAGGCGCCGTGGCGGCAGGGCCAGCGACTCATCGAGCTTGGAGCGCAAGAGGGCACGTGATATTGTCATTTCAAGAGTGACAATATCACCTAAATACGTCCCTCTGTAAAGGTCAAAATCGCGTGCCCTGGGCTTCAAGCCGATCGACCTGGGCCTGATCGGCCTTGGCCCGGGTTTTCCGGATACGCTTCGACGGCGTTATTCGGGGACCATCGAGGACGGCGCCGAGTAACCCCGGGTAGCCGGTGTGGGCCCTGTTCGATTACATCGTCGGAGTCGCTCTCCCTACCCGTGGAATGCTCAGCGTCATCGGTCCTGTTGACGCGTACGCGCCGCGCGGAATGACTCCTGGACGTTGACCGAGAAACCGGACAGCAGCGCCGACCCGGCGTGCGCTCCCGGTCGGAACACGCCGTGTTCCCGGTATGTGCCGTCCGCCAGGAAGAGCACCGTCACGGTCTCGTCCAGCGGGTTGACGATCCAGTACTCGGGGATGCCCGCCTCCGCGTAGTCCAGGCGCTTGTCCACCATGTCCCGGTCGGGATTGTCCGGGCTGACTACCTCCATCACCAGGTCCGCGCCGAGCCAATAGTCGTCCCGGCAGCGCGGGTCGCCGGCGTCGCGGACGAGCAGCAGATCCGGCTCGCGGAACTTGCCGTCGCGGATACGCAGGCGCAAGGGGGCGTAGAATGCCTCCCCGCCGCTATCGCGCACGAAAGAATCCAGGGCCCGGAACAGGAACTTCGAAATCGCCTGATGTCGTTGGGTGGGGAGGGGCAGAAACTCAATGCATCCGTCGGTGAACTCGATCAGGCGGTTGCTTTCGTTCGTCAGCCTCAGGTACTGCGCCTGGGTCCAGTACCCCTGCAACGCGGACAGGCCGGCGAGCGTGCAGTCGTCGACCGTGACGACCCGCAGTCGGTCGGTCTGTTCGGAGGCAACCGCGATGTCCATGTCAGCTTCCGTGTGTTCAATTTCCGTGCGCCGGATTGCCCTGTCAACAACCTCGGGCCTCCAGGGCCTTCATGCGCAGGGCACTCCAGGGCGCTCGGCTCCCGCTCCAGCTTGACCGGCGCGCGGAGCGACCCGCGCCCCACGTCCTCGACGCTGATGACCTCCCACACTAAGCTGAGCGCCACATGACGCAGCCGGCCCCTGCCGCAACGGCCGCGCCGCATACTGTCGTGGCGCGGCTCGGCACCTACTTCCGCAAGCGCATCCTGCCCAACTGGGACCTGTACCTGATCGTCTCGGTGCCGGTGGCCTACATCGTCATCTTCCACTACGTGCCCATGTACGGGGCCCAGATCGCGTTCCGCAACTTCTCACCGATCAAGGGGATCTGGGGCAGCCCGTGGGTCGGGCTCGAGCACGTGGTGCGGTTCGCCGAGTCGTTCAGCTTCTGGCGCATCTTCGGCAACACCCTGGGACTGAGCATCTACCACCTGGCGGCCGGGTTTCCCATTCCAATCATGCTGGCGCTGTCGCTCAACTACGCGCGCAGCCGCGCCTTCAAGAAGACCGTGCAACTCGTCACCTACGCCCCGCACTTCATCTCCACGGTGGTGATCGTGGGCATGATCCTGCAGTTCCTGGCGACTCGCGGCGGCATCGTCAACGCGCTGATCGGGCTGGCCGGGATCGAGGCGGTCAACTTCATGGGCGAGCCGTCCTACTTCAAGTCGATCTACGTGTGGACGGAGGTGTGGCAGGAGACCGGGTGGGGCGCGATCATCTACCTGGCGGCGCTGTCGGCCATCGATCCGGAGTTGCACGAGGCGGCTATCGTCGACGGTGCCAGCCGGGTGCAGCGCATCGTCCACATCGACATCCCCGGCATCCTGCCGACGGTGACCATCCTGCTGATCCTGCGCTTCGGGCGGGTCCTGTTCGTGGGCTTCGAGAAGGTGCTGCTGATGCAGAATCCGCTCAACCTGCCCTCCTCGGAGATCATCCAGACCTACGTGTACAAGATCGGGCTGGTGTCGGCGATCCCGAACTACTCCTACGCCGCGGCGATCGGCCTGTTCTCGGCGGTGATCAGCTTCGTGCTGCTGGTCCTGGTGAACCAGTTCGCCAAGCGCCTGGGGCAGACCAGCCTGTGGTAGGACGGATGGAAGGCACGCTGCAACCCTCGACCGCCGCCCCGCCGATCCGCGAGCGCCCGGCCGCCGCCGCCTCACGGCGTCGCCTGCCGCCCATCCTGACCTTTCTTTCTCGTATCGGCGGTGGCCCGCCGATACGAGAAAGTCGCGGCGACCGGGTGTTCAATGGGTTCAACCTGCTGTTCTTGTGGGGCTGGCTGCTGGTGGTGCTGTATCCGCTGGTGTACGTGCTGAGCTCCTCGTTCTCGTCGCCGCTGGCGGTGATCACGGGGAGGGTGTGGCTGCTGCCGGTGGAGCCGGTGCTGGACGGCTACAAGGCCGTGTTCCAGAGCAGGATGGTGTGGACCGGCTACTACAACAGCATCTTCTACGCGGTGTTCGGCACCGCCATCAACGTGGTGGTGACCATCATGGCCGCCTACCCGCTGGCGCGGCGCGACTTCGTGGGGCGCAACGTCATCATGTTCCTGTTCACCTTCACCCTGTTCTTCTCCGGCGGACTGATTCCCACCTTCCTGCTGGTGCGCGACCTGGGGCTGGTCAATACGCGCTGGGCGATGCTGCTGCCGAGTGCGCTGGGAGTGTGGCACGTGATCATCACCCGTACCTACTTCCAGAGCACCCTGCCGCAGGAGCTGCTGGAGTCGGCCCAGCTCGACGGCTGCAGCAACCTGCGCTTCATCTGGGCGATCGTGCTGCCGCTGTCGAAGGCGATCGTGGCGGTGATCGCCCTGTTCTACGCGGTCAACCATTGGAACACCTTCTTTTCCGCGCTGATCTACCTGAAGGACCAGAAGCTGTTCCCGCTGCAGATCGTGCTGCGCACGATCCTGATCCAGAACCAGGTGGACGCCACCATGATGGAGGCGATCGAAGACCTGGAGCAGATGGCCGCACGCGAGCACATGGAGGCGCTGCTGAAGTACGCGTTGATCGTGGTGGCCAGCGTGCCGGTGCTGATGGTGTACCCCTTCGTGCAGCGCTACTTCGTGAAGGGCGTGATGATCGGCGCCCTGAAGGGGTAACCGGTTACACGGCTCGCGTTGTCAACCTACTTGCCACGGGGTACGGTGGATTGCGATTGCTGCGGTCGTGGCTACGGGTACCAAGGAGGCTCTTGTGGACTACAAAGTGCCGCTCGTAATGACTCCGCAACCTGAGGGCGGCTATACCGTGACGTCCCCCTTGTTGCCGGAGTTGATCACCGAGGGCGATTCCATTCGTGATGCGATGGAGAATGTAAAGGATGCTTTGGCTGCGGTACTCGAGCTTTACGAAGAACTTGGACGTTCGCTACCTCAAAGCACGCAGATAACAGTCACCAGCGGCCCGGTTTGGTGTGAGACCTTGATTTCCACCGCGTGAGGTATCGGGAAGTTGCACGCAAGCTGACGCTGCTTGGATGCCGGAACAGGAGCGACGAGGAGGAGGGTCTCATCGCAAGTGGTATAACCCCGACTCCCAACGAGCCACTGTGCTTCCGGATTGGGGTAGCCGCGATCTGAAGCTGGGCACGGTTCGAGCTGCGATTCGACAGTTGGACATCGATTGGCAGGACTTTCGGCGTGCGTAGGTTCCCGGACCCCGGCTCCCCGGTTTGTTTGCTCGACCAAATGGCAGGTGCGGGTTAGTATCGCCTGATCGGGATCGGCGGCGTGGTTCGCGGTGACCGGCGGGAGGAGGAGAAGCATGTCACGTTCGCTGTTGTTGACGTTGTCGCTGTGCGTGGTGCTGGCCGCGGGCGCCTGGGCGGGAGGCGAGGCCGAGGGCGCCGCCGCCGCGACCGGGCCGCAGGTCACGGCGCCCGGGACCTTTCCGGTGGTCGAGGAGATGACCACCGTGAGCGCGCTGGTGGGCGGCCATCGGCTGGTGGAGAACCTGGAGACAAACGAGTTCACCGCCAGGTACGAGGAGATGACCAACGTCCACTTCGAGTTCGACATCGCGCCCTACGGGCAGTGGGCGGAGAAGCGCAACCTGGTGCTCGCCTCCGGTGACCTGCCCGACATCTTCATGTACGTGGGCATCAACGCAACCCAGATGGTGGCCTACGGCAGCCAGGGCCTGTTCCATCCGCTGCAGGACGTGATCGCGGAACACAGCGTCCACCTCAAGAAGCTGATGGAGGAAAAGCCCTACATCGCCCAGGATCTGACCGCGCCGGACGGCAACATCTACGCCCTGCCGCAAGGTGCGGAGTGCTTCCACTGCTCTGCGCCGCGCAAGATGTGGATCTACCAGCCGTGGCTGGACTCGCTCGGCCTGGAGATGCCGGAGACTACCGACGACTTCCTGGAGGTGCTGACGGCGTTCAAGGACGGCGACCCCAATGGCAACGGCGAGGCCGACGAGATTCCGCTGGCCGGTTACATCCGCGGCGCCCTCAACCACTTCCTGATCAGCGCCTTCGAGTACTGGGACGGCAGTCTGCTCAAGATCGAGGACGGCACCATCCGCTTCGTCGCCGACAGCGAGGCGTTCCGCGACGGCGTACGCTACATGAAGCAACTCCACGACGCCGGCGTGCTGGCGCCCGAGAGCTTCACCATGGACAACAAGCAGCTCAAGCAGCTCGGCGAGAATCCCGACGTCGAGATCCTCGGTGCCGCGCCGGCGCTGTGGTACGGCGTGTTCGCCACCAACTTCGGGCCCTCGGGCCGCTTCCTGAACTGGCGCGTGGTGCCGCCGCTCACCGGGCCGAGCGGGCTCAAGATGGCGGTCACGGCACCGTTCCGGGTGCAGCCTCACACCCTGGTGAGCCACGTCTACGACCATCCCGCGGTGATCGTGCGCTGGGCCGACTGGCTCTACTCGATGGAGGGCAACCGCAACGCCAACGTGGGCGTGGAGGGCAAGGACTGGCGCCGCTCCAAGCCGGGCGAGGTGAACTACAACGGCAATCCGGCGATGTTCTTCGTCGAGCCGCACGTCAAGTACGAGATGCAGAACCAGCGCTGGCTGCACGTCGGCCCGCACTTCAACTCCCGCGAGCTGCGCCAGGGCGGGGCCACTACCCCGGAGATCATGGAGAAGGGACAGGAGCGGCGCCTCTACCAGTGGACCGACGAGTTCTACCACCCCTACAAGTACGCCGAGTTCATGCCCAACCTGATCTTCGGCGAGGCCGATGCGCTGGAGCTGGGGCAGATCGAGCCGGCCCTGAAGGATGCGGTCGACTCCGCCATTGCCCGCTTCGTGACCGGCAACCTGAGCCTGGACGACGACTGGGACGGCTACGTGCGCGAGCTGGAGGGCCTGGGCCGCGCACGCTACCTGGAACTCTACCAGCAGGCACTGGACGCCAAGCGGGCGGCGACCCAGTAGCGTGGCGCAGTCGCAGTAGAGCGAACGTCGATGGCACGGCAGCCCAACTTCGTATTCATCTTCGCCGACGACTGGGGATGGGGCGACCTGGGCTGCTACGGCCACGACACCATCCGCACGCCGCACCTCGACCGGCTGGCGAGCGAGGGGCGGCTGTTCAGCCAGTTCTACGTCTGCTCGGGGGTGTGCTCGCCGAGCCGCAGCGCGGTGATGACCGGGCGCTTCCCGGCGCGCGACCGCATCCACGGCCACCTGGCCGAGCACGAGATGAACCGCCGGCGGGGCATGCCCGACTGGCTGGACCCCGGCGCCGCGACCTACACCCGGCTGCTGCAGCAGGCCGGCTACCGGGTCGGCCACTTCGGCAAGTGGCACCTGGGGAACGGACCCGGCGCTCCCGAGCCGAGCGCCTACGGCATCGACGAGTCGTTCGTCAACGCCGGCGAGGGGCCGCAGCTGGAGTTCGCCCGCGAGCGCTGGGCGCCGGGCCTGCGCATCCGCTCCAGCGAGTTCATCGTGAACCACGCCATGCGCTTCATCGAGCGCCATCGCGACCAGCCGTTCCTGGTCAACGCGTGGCTCAACGATACCCACGCCATCCTCGACCCGACACGGGAGCAGCTCGAGAGCTACCGCGACACCGGACCTCAGCTCGTCGACTACCCGGGGGCCACGGCGATCTACTACGCCACCGCCACCGAGGCGGATCGCCAGATCGGGCGCCTGCTGGAGCGCCTCGACGAGCTCGGCCTGGCGGACGACACGGTGGTGATCTTCTCCTCGGACAACGGCCCGGAGGACATCCTCGTGCGCAACGCCGCGCACAGCGGGGTGGGCAGCGCCGGGCCGTTCCGCGGCCGCAAGCGCAGCCTGTACGAGGGTGGAGTACGGGTGCCGTTCATCCTGCGCTGGCCGGCGGGCGGCGGTCCGCGCGGGGCGGTAGACGACGCCACGCCGCTGTGCGCGGTGGATCTGCTGCCCACCTTCTGCCGGCTGGCGGGGGTGGAGCCGCCGTCACCGCTGCTGCTCGACGGCGAGGACATGAGCGACGTGTTCGCCGGCGCTACCCGGGAGCGGCGCACGCCGCTGCTGTGGGAGTGGCGCTTCCGCATCGTCGGCCACGTGCTCAACCGCAGCCCGATGCTGGCGCTGCGCGACGGACCGTGGAAGCTGCTGGTCAACCCCGACCGCGAGCGCCTGGAGCTCTATCACGTGCCCTCCGATCCGATGGAGCTGGACAACCGCGCGCGCGATGAACGCGGCCTGGCGGACGAGCTGGCCGACCGCGTGGTGGCCTGGCAGGCGGAGTTGCCGGAGGGCCCGGTCGACCCGGACGCCGGCACCAACACCTACCCCTGGCCGCAGCCGTCGCAGCAGCGCTGAACACAACGCCGCGTGGGTGACCTCCAGTACAATGGACACGTCCGATTCGAGACAGAGGTGAACTCTACGCCCGTCCCGTCTTGGTTGGCACTCGCCGGAGTGCACCCGTAGTCGCGTCGTCGATCGGGGATCCTTCAACGCGTAGACGTAGTACAAGTTCGTGGCCACCTTGAATTCCGCTGAGCCAAGCCGCCCAATTCGCACGCCGGGCGAGCGCCGATCACGTGGCCCCGTCTGGCGACGGCGCGTCCTCCCGATGCCGGAAGCGGTGGTGGGCTCGACAGCGAAGGCGCAAGTTCCCGGGCTCAGCGCTGCCGCCGAGCGCGAAGGGAACGATGTGGTCGAGCTCCAGCAGGAAGCGGGAGCCGCAGCGCCGCCCGCTGTGCGGATCGACGTAACTGCAGCAGCCGCCGTCGCGGAGCCACACCTCGCGCCGCACTGGTGCCGGGATGTAGCGGGATCGACGCGCCCGGTGGGACGGCTGCGCGCTGCCTGCGGACGGGCCGGCAGGCGCCGGTTGCGACTGCGCACGGCCACCGAGCTGCGCCGCCCCTGCCGGCTTCGCTGGCGAAGGCGGGTTGCGACCGCGATCCGCCGCTGCCTGCGCGGTCGGCATGCACTGGTCTGCCGGCGGCGTCGGCCGTGGCGTCGGAACGGAGGCGCGGGCCCGACAACCAGCCACCAACTTCGCCGCCGAAGCAGCATTGCCGGGCGCCCCCGCCGCTGGCTTGGCACTCACCGGCGTGCTGCTGCCGCAAGTCTCGCGCCCCGACGGCGGCGCGGACAGCGCGGCCACCGCCGAGGTGCCGGCGTCGCCATTCCCGTGCGCGGGTTCCGCTGCGGACAGCGCTGCCGGCACCGGCGTGCTGCCACCGGCGCTCGTGCCCTCCGGCGGCGGCGCTCCGGGTTTCTTTTGCGTGCCCCGCTTCGCCGGCGAAGTCGCTCCGCCCGCCGGCGCTTCCTGCGGCTTCGTCTCCGGCGCCTGGCCCGCGCTTGCCTCCCGGCGCCCACCTCTGCGCCCGCGCGGCGGCCGCCCCGGGTCGTAGCGCTGCAGGCCGTCCTGCACCAGCCGCTCCACCAGCTGCCCCAGCGTCAGGTGCGGGTCCACGTGCGACAGCAGTGCTCGTAGCTGCTCGATCCCGCACTGACACGCAGCGTCGATCGCCACCTTCAGCTCCCAGCGGCCCTCGCCCAGCGCCCGCATGCGATCGGCCGGCCGCGCCAGCTCGGGAGCCACCCCGGCCAACAACTGCTTCACCTCGCGGGTGCTCTTGCCGCTCGCCTGGGCCACCAGCTCCTGCCGCTGCGCCGCGTCCAGCGCCGGCACCGGTCGCGCTGGCGCCGCTGCCCCGGTCCCGGAAGCCCCAGCCTCCGGCGCCGGCCCCGTGGCGCCCGGCAACAGCTCCGGTGCCGCGGGTGCGGAGCCGAGGTCCGGGGCGGCGGTCGCGGTGCGCTGCAGGAGATCGAAGGTGTTCTGCAACTGCGCCGCCGCGCTCAGGGAGAGCGAGCCGTCCTGCAGCCGCTCGCGTGACCCGGCGGTCTCGGAGCACAGGCGCATGGCTTTGATACGGCGCCAGGCGGCGCCTTCGCTATAGCCCAGTTCGCGAACGGCGTAGTCGAACAGGCTGGAGAACCCGAGGCGCAGGTGGAGGTGGCGGGCGTGGATCTCGCGCAAGTGGTCGAGGACGGCGAGCTGCAGCGCCTGCTCGTGCAGGACGAGGGACCTGGTGTGCGCCAGCAGCACCTGGTCGGGGAGCCCGGAGAGCGGGCACGAGAAGCTGGTGGCGGTCGCGGTAGCCATGGCGTAAATATAAGCATGGTTGAGAAATGACCGGTTTCGGAAACTCCCGGGACGGGCATCGGGCAGGGCACAGGCCGGCGCTGACGGGGTGCTGACGGGCCGGTGGGGGTGGCGGGATGCTCGAAGGGTCGGAGGGGCCGGAACGTGCGGCAGAAGGCCGCTATGAGCAGCGCCAAACCCGTCAAGTGCTCAGCGCATTTTTTTGGCACTTATTCGCAGAATCCGGCGAATCCTGCACCGCGGCGCCGACGTGGCAGCAATGCAGCGGCGGAGACCGGCGTTGCGGGAGGCGGCACTCCGTTCATTTCTGGACACATCGTACAGCGAACGAACCACGTACCTCAAAGGCGGCGATCTGGCCGGCGCCCGGGCCACCACCGCCGCTCGGCCATTACTTCCAGAACATCCCTTGTCCACACGGGATGCCGACGCCGTTTAGCACGGGACCCTGACCGTGGGCTCCCGTGGGCTCCCGCGGGCTCGCGGGCTCCGCGGGCTCCGCGGGCTCGGCAGGCGTTGACCCGCATGTGGGGATCTGATAACAATCTGCTCCGCGCTACAGGGTAGCGCCCCGCAATTCGGGGAGGCGTCCGGTGTCCCGAACGAAGACGGCGGCTTCCCGGCGCTCGGTCGAGCGCCCGGCGGCAAGGGCGGGGAGCCCGTGCCGGGGTGACTCACCGGAGCGTGGTGGAGCGCCGCCTTGGCGTCAACGAGCAGGAGGTTGTGTGACATAAGGGACCGAGCGCCACGAGCTGATCGAGGCACGGGTGCCAACACAATCGAATCCATCGCCAATTATGGTTGCAAGGAGGAGAGCAATATGTTGAGGCGATATCTGACAGTTACGTTGGCCGTGGCAATGGCCTTGGTCATTCCGATGGCGGTCATGGCCGCCGGAGAAGGGGAACAGGCGGCAGGCGACAGTTCCGCGACGATGGACGCCGCGCCGAGCGAGTACAACGAGGCGCCCATGCTGGCGGCGATGGTGGCTGCCGGCGAGCTCCCACCGGTGGATCAGCGCATCGGCAACAATCCCCTGGTGACTCCGGTGGTTGAGGCGATCGGCCGTTACGGCGGCGAGTGGTTCCGGGTGTACACCGGGGCAGCCGACATCTACTGCAACGCCAGCAAGGTCAACGGCTGGGGGCCCTGGCGCTTCAGCCTGGACGGCGAGAGCGTGACCGAGTACTTCCTGGAATCCTGGAGCGTCAGCGACGACGGCAAGACGTGGACCGTGACGCTGCGCGACGGCATCATGTGGTCCGACGGCACGCCCGTCACCACCGAGGATGCCCGGTTCGCGATCGAGGATTGGTATACCCACGAGCTGACGCTGGGAGCCGGCAAGATCCAGGCCCCACGCTGGCTGCGAGGTCCGTCCACCACGCCGGCGGAACTGCAGATCGTCGACGACAGCACGTTCCGGCTGGTTTACGACAAGGCGTACTATTACTTGCCCCGCCAATCCAGCGGTGGCTGTCCCGGGGGCACCTGGGAGATGATCGCGCCCGCCCACTTCATGAAGCAGTTCCACGTCGCGCACAACGCCGACGCCGCCAAGGCGGCCACGGAGGCCGGCTTCGAAGACTGGGTCGCGTACTACAACCAGGACCGGGCTCGGCTCAGCCGCAATCCCGACAGACCTACGATCACGCCGTGGGTGTACATGAGCCTCCCCGGTGACCAGGTCTATCGCCTGGAGCGGAATCCCTACTACTTCAGCGTCGACCCCGCGGGCAACCAGCTCCCGTATATCGACACCGTCGCGATGGAGTTGGTGAGCGATCGCGAGGTCCTGAACCTGAAGCTGATGCAGGGCGAGATAGACTTCCAGCACCGCCACGTGCGCTTCGGCAACTTCCCGGTGCTCAAGGACAACGAGCAGAAGAGCGACTACCGGGTCGTGGAAGGCCCCACCGCCACCTACGGGGACTACGTGGCCATCAACCAGACCTACGACGGACCCGACGAAGACCGTGCCCTGCTGCACAACTATGACTTCCGGCTGGCGGTGGCGACGGCCATCAACCGGGAACGGATCAACGAGGTGATCACCCTCGGCGAGGGGAACCCGAACCGCTACTTCCTGCCGCCGCAAGGTCACGCCTACCACCCGGGCGACGAGTACGAGACGCTGCCTTACAGCTATGACCCGGCCGAGGCCAACCGGATCCTGGACACGATCATGCCCGACAAGGACTCCGAGGGCTTCCGCCTGCGTCCCGACGGCGCGCCGTTCACCCTGCTGATGACCCACTGGCTCAACGATCCGGAGGCGCTGCGCATGGAGTTGATCGCCGACGACCTGGCCCAGGTGGGTCTCCGCGTCAAGTACGACCTGCTGGAGCGCTCGCTGTCCGTGACCAAGCTCACGGCCAACGAGTACATGATGCACGTCGGCTACTTCAACATCGACGAGGGAGACTTCCTGGTCGCGCACTGGATCGCGCCGGTGGTCGGTCCGCATACGCCTCTGTACGCGCCGGGATGGACCGCCTGGGTGCTCGATAACAGCAAGGGCGAGGAGCCGCCCGCGGACGTGATGAGCATCCTCGTGGAGCCGTTCCTGAGGGGCCCGGGCCTTACCCCGGACGAAGGTGCCGAGGTGATGCGGAACGCATTCCTGTGGCACTACGAAAACCTGGTGCTGATACCGGTCAACGGGTCCAGACCCGGCCTGACCATCGCCAGCAACAGATTGGGCAACGTGCCCTCGGGCGCCTTCTCCACGCACGCCACCGGCAGTCCCTACAATCACTTCCCCGACCAGTACTACTTCAAGAATTAGTAGCGCGGCCTAGGGAAGACGCGTTTCGCGGCGTCGCGGTGCCCCCGCTCCAGGGGGTGTCGCGGCGCTGCGGGGCAGTAGGCAACCGAGCGCATGGGACTCGCGCGCTGGATCCGATTCTCGGACCGGCAACGGCTTCCATGCGCACCGAGGAGGGGAGATGACAACCTTTCTGCTTCGTCGGACCTTCAGCATGCTCATGGTTCTGGTGCTGCTGACGTTCCTCATTTTCGGCATCGTGCAAGCGCCGCCCGGGGACTACGTGGACACCTACATCGCGGCCCTGCAGGCGCGCGGCGATCTTGCCACGCCCGAGGACCTGGAGGCGATCAGGAAGACCCTGGGCCTGGAAGCGAGCATGCCGGAGCAGTACGTGCGCTGGATCACCCGCCTCCTGAAGGGAGACCTGGGGTTCTCCCTGGAGAACCGGCGGCCGGTGATCGACCTGGTGCGTGACCGGCTGCCGCTCACGGCGATGCTGGCGGTGGCGACGCTGCTGTTCACCTGGACCCTGGCCATCCCCATCGGCATCATCTCCGCGGTGAAGCAGTACTCCATCACCGATCACGTGTTCACGTTCCTCTCCTATCTCGGCATCGGCACCCCCAACTTCCTGCTCGCGCTGGTGCTGATGTGGATTGCGTTCGTCTACTTCGGCTGGAACGTGGGCGGCCTGTTCTCGCGGGAGTTCCTGGACGCGCCCTGGAGCTGGGCCAGGTTCGTGGACCTGATGAAGCATCTCTGGATTCCGGTCATCGTGATCGGTACCGACGGCATGGCCGGGCTGGTGCGCGTGATGCGGGCCAACCTGCTCGACGAGCTGGCCAAGCCCTACGTGGTGACCGCCAGGACCAAGGGTCTCTCGGAGTGGAGAATCATCGCCAAGTACCCGGTGCGACTGGCCATCAACCCGTTCATCAGCGTCGTCGGCTGGAGCCTGCCACGGCTGATGTCGGCCGGACTCATCGTCTCGGTGGTGCTGAGCCTTCCGACCCTGGATCCGCTGCTGCTGGAGGCGTTGTTTGCCCAGGACTACCTGTTCGCGGGAACCATCCTGATGATCATCTCGGTGCTCACCGTGGTCGGGACCTTCGTCTCCGATATCCTCCTGGCGATCGCGGACCCCAGGATCAGGATCGAGGCCTAAGGGCGTGGCGGAACGGGCGCGGCAGGACAGCCTGGCGGTTGCCGAGGCGGGCGAGAGCCTGCTGGCGGCGCAGACCCTGGCAGAGGAGCTGGAGGCTTCCGAGGCCGACGAGAGCTTCATGCTCGCCGGCCAGTGGCAGCTCATCTGGTGGCGGTTCAAGAAGCATCGCCTGGCGCTGGTCACTACCGTGATTCTGGGGTTCTTCTACTTCGTGGCCGTGTTCGCCGAGTTCCTGGCTCCCATGAACCCCTACACCGCCGATCACCTGCGGGTCTTCGCACCCCCGCAGCGCATCCACTTCGACGGGCTCCAGCCCTTCGTCTACGGCATCACGCAGGAGCGGAATCGCGTTACCCGCCGGCTGGAGCACGTGGAGGATCGCAACGTCAGGTACAATCTCCACTTGTTTGCGCGCGGCTTCGACTACAAGCTGCTGGGGCTGTTCCGCAGCAACCTGCACCTGTTCGGAACCGACACGCCGGACGCGGTGTTCAACATTCTGGGAGCCGACCGGCTGGGACGCGACTTCCTCTCGCGGCTGATCTACTCGTTCCGCATCTCGCTGTCGATCGGCCTGGTGGGGGTGGCCATCTCCCTGGTCCTGGGTGTGCTGCTGGGTGGCGCGTCGGCCTACGGCGGTCCCTGGGTCGACTCCATCATCCAGCGCGTGATCGAGTTGCTCAGGAGCATACCCACGCTGCCGTTGTGGCTCTCCCTGGGCGCCGCCGTGCCGCCGGCGTGGGGCATGCTGCAGGTGTACTTTGCGATCACCGTCATCCTCTCCTTCATCGGCTGGACCACCGTGGCCCGGCAGGTGCGCGGCAAGTTCCTGGTGCTGCGGGAAGAGGACTTCGTGGTGGCGGCCAGGCTGGCCGGAACCGGGCCCATGAAGGTGATCGTGCGGCACATGGTGCCTTCGTTCATGAGCCATATCATCGCGGTGACGACGCTGGCGATTCCCGGCATGATCCTCGCCGAGACGGCGCTCAGCTTCCTGGGGCTGGGGCTGAGGCCGCCGGCGATCAGCCTGGGGGTGATGCTGAAGGACGCTCAGAACGTGTTGACGCTGGCCGACGCCCCCTGGCTGCTGCTGCCGGGGGCGGCGGTTCTCGTCATCGTGCTGGCGTTCAACTTCCTCGGCGACGGCCTGCGGGACGCCGCCGACCCGTATTCGATCAAACGCTGATTCGGAGGCAAACGATGCCCAAGCCCAAGCAAGTGATCTGGCAGGTGGAGGCGATTCCGCGCGGCACCGACCCCCTCATGGGGGCGGAGATCGTGCAGCTCACCAGCGCCCCGGTGATCACCCACGACATCTACCTGGAGCAGATCTACGCGTCCAACGACGGTAGCCGCATCGGCCTGTTCCGCTCCTACTTTCCCGACCTGCGGCGGCTCCCGGAAATGTGGGTGTGCGACCTGGAGACCAGGCAGACCACCTGCATCGGCGAGGCCTCCGACAGCTCCGTCGCCAGCAACCGGTTCCTGGATACCTTGTACTACATCCGGCCGGTGAGCGGAGAGCGACCGGGCCCGGGCGCAGAGCACTCCCTGGTACGGTTGAACCTGAAGACGCTGGAGCGGGAGGACGTGTTCACGTTCAGTGACTGTCCGTTGCCGCGCAGCGGCGCGATCTCGGCCGACGAGCGCTACTACGTGGGCGGGCTGCGCATCGAGGGGACCATGTGGGGGCTGTACCGCATCGACCTCTCGCGGGGAACCTGGGAGGTGTTCCACGAGCACCAGGACATCCTCAATCCGCACCTGCAGTTCCAGCCCACCCCGGGCAACACGCTGCTGGTGCAGTGGAACCGGGGCGGGATCGTGGACGAGGACAACAACATCATCCAACTGGTGGGGGAGGAGGGGGCCAGCCTCTACCTGGTGGACGTGGATGGCGGCAACTACCGGCGGCTACCGGTGGGCAAGCCGCACACCACCCCGGTAACGGGCCACGAGTGCTGGATCGGGAAGGAACAGCGCATCCTGCTGACTTCGCGCGGGGGCTACGTCTACACCGCGGCGGGCGGTGACGAGCAGGCGTCCCTGGTGTGCCAGGTGCCCGGCTACAACCACATCTCCTCATCGGTGGACGGCCGCTTCTTCACGGTGGACGACTTCCGCAACGGCCGCCTCTACGTGGGCAGCCTGCAGAGCAACCGGGTGCTGCCGATCTGCGACTCCGGCACCAGTTGCGGCCGCCCGCAATACACCCACGCGCACCCGTACCTGACTCCCGACAACCGGCACGTGATCTACAACTCCGACCGGACCGGCATCTGCCAGGTGTACGCCGCCGTCGTACCCGACGGTTTCCTGGACCAGCTCCTCTGAACCCGACACCGCAACGCCCGGATCCCGTGGTCGAGCAGCGGGCGCCCGACCCTGACTTCCCCGCGGCCAGCTTCCGCCTGCAGCGGCCGCTGCGTGCCGGAACGCTGGTGCGGATCCGCGCCGGCGGCACCCTGCTGCTGTCCAGCGTGCGCGTCACCGCGGTGCGCGCCGCTGGCGGCGACCCGCTGCCGTTCGCCCACCGCTACGAGCGCGCGGAGATGGAGCGCCGCTGGCGCTGGTACATCACGACCATGACGATGGCGGTGGTGCGCCTGCCGCGCGACCTGCCGGCGGGCGCGGTGTTGGCGGTTGAGGCGGAGTACCAGGAGCGCAGGATGCGTGGCGAGCGGGCCACCGGCCGGCCGTCGCCGCAGCACTCGCGCGACCGCTACAGCGGGCTGTCGTGGTGGCTGCAGGCGCTGGCGATCGCCGACGTCGACGCGGAGCGGGGAGAGCCGGTGGCGGCTCCGTTCGAGGTGCGCTTCGTGGCCGGGGCGCCGGAGCGCCTGGCGGCCTACCTGCGCCACGACGGGCGCCTGCTGGTGCAGCACTTCGACCGGGCCGGCAACCCGGCGGCGGCCTCCGGCGAGGTCGTGGCGGCGGCCGCGGATGGCCGGCGCGGCGCGGTGCCCGTAACCGAGGGAGCGGCCGCGACCTCCGTCGCGCTGTCGGCGCAGGCCCCCTCGGCGTCGGCTACGGCTGCCGCGGCGCCAAGCCGGGACGATGCGACCGGGGCCGGATCCGGGGGCGCGCCGGAGCTCCTCGCGGGGCGTATCGAGGTGCGGGACGGTGCCGGGCGCAGCGCGCTCAGCAATGCGCCGCCGCTGGCCCTGGACGGGACGCCGATCTTCTTCGGCGAATTCCACTGGCACACTGATTTCAGCGGCGACGGCCAGCGCCCCACCGCCGATGCCCTGCGCAGCGCGCGTGACGAGCTGGCGCTCGACTTCGCGGGTCCCGCCGACCACCTGTCCCCCGGCGCCACCTACCGCGGCACCGGTGCGGCGGGAAACGTCACCCGCACCGTGGCCGAGCAGGCCGCCCGGTGCCGGCCGTTCGAGGAGCCGGGGCGGTTCTGCGCGGTGCCGGCCGCGGAGCTGAGCCGGCGCTACGGCCACGCCAACATCTACACCGACAGTTGGGACCTGCTGCTGGAGGTCACCGGGCGCTTCGCCGCCGAGCTGGCGCCGGCCTGGGAACGGCAGCCCGACCGGTACGACCTGGCCTCGCTGGTGCGCCTGTGCCCACCAGGGCGTGCCCTGGTAGTGCCGCACCACTCCAACATGGACTCCTTCGTGCGCGAAGGCGTGGTGCGCGAGGACGGGCGGCCGGCGTGGTGCGCCATGCACTGGCCACAGCCGGCCAACCGCGACGTGGTGCGGCTGGTGGAGATGGTGCAGACCCGCGGCTGCTTCGAGGCCGAGGAGACCGACGCGCGCTGGCGCATCTGGGACGGCGGGCTGGGCGGCAGCGTGCGCACGGCACTGGCGCGCGGCTACCGGCTCGGCTTCGTCGGCGGCACCGACAACCACAGCGGCTGGCCGACGCGCAAGGGCGACGGCTTTTGCGGCCTCACCGCGATACAGGCACCGGAGCTGGCCTGGGGCGAGCTGTTCCGCGCCCTGCACGCGCGGCGCTGCTACGCCACCACCGGCGCCCGCATCGTCGCCGACGTCACCCTGAACGGCGCCCCCATGGGCAGCGAGCTCCGGCTGCAGCCGGGTGCCGAGCGCCGCCTGCGGGTGCGGATCCGCGGCACCGCTCCGCTGGAGTGCGTGCAGGTGATCCACTGCGGCCACCTGCTGGCCGAGTTGCCGGTGGCCGCCGACAGCCCTGACCTCGATGCCGAGTGGGTCGACGAGCGGCCTGGCCGGCCGCTGGAGGACGTCTACTACTACGTACGCGCCCGCCAGCAGGACGGCGAGTGCCTGTGGACCTCGCCGTTCTGGATCGACCTGCCGCAAGACTGAGCCGGCGCCGCGGCCGGAGCGGCGGTTGCGGCTGGCAGCGGCGCGTGTGGCCGTGCCATACTGCGGGTACGCAGATGAACTTCAACCTGATCCTCGGCGGATTCATGGTCGTGTACGGAGTCGTGACCTTCTGCATCCGGACCTTCGCCCGCAACCGTTCGTGGAAGCTGGAGATCATGCAGAAGAAGTGGGGCGAGCAGCGCGGGCTGCTGATCCACGTCGTCTCCTACACCGTGTTTCCCATCGTCCTGGGCGCTATCCTCATCATCCGCGGTCTCGCCGCGCCCGCCGGATAGCTCGAAAGTTTCCGCTGTCCACTCAGGACGATCCGCCCGCGGAGGCGCTTTTTTCGCTCGCGGCGAGCCGTCGGGCCAGGGGGTGGCCGCGCTCGGCCAGCGGCAGGGTGGCACGGGCGCCGGTGAAGTGGGACTCGTACACCGCGCTGACGCACTCCAGCGAGTTGGCGGCGCCGGCACCGCCCAGCTCCGGCTGCCGCCCCTCGACCAGCGCCTGCAGCATGTCGCGCACGCTCCAGATGGAAGGGTGACCGCGCCAGGCCCGGCCTTCGATGAGATATGCTTGCTCCGGAATCTCGACCCGCTCCCAGGTCGGGGTGTGGGCCGCGAACGACACGTCGCCCGGGCAGTACCACAGCTCGTAGTCGGAGCTCTGTGGACTGCCCTTGATCATCAGTTGCCCGCTATCCCCCAGCAGGTGCGGCCCGGCGATCCAACTGTCGCGGGTAGCGCGCTCGTACAGCTCCACCAACCCCGACGCGCCGCGGCTGCCGCCGAGTTGGATCAGCATGGTGTCGCCGGCCACCATGCCGTTGTCGCGCGGGTCGGTGGTGCACAGCTCGCTGCTGTGCATGATGTCGCCCGCCTCCGCCTCACGGCCGCGAAAGGTCACCCGCGCGTGGACCCAGTCGATGCCGTCCAGGTAGAAGGCCAGCTCGTCGAAGTAGTGGACGCCCATCTCCATCAGCTCGAAGCCGGCGGGTCGGCCCTTGCCCACCTCGCGCACGCAGCGCAGCGTGCCGATGCGGCCCTCCGCCACCAGCCGTTTGGCGGTACGTAACGCCGGCGTGAAGCGGAACTGGTGGCTCACGGCGAGCTGCACGCCGGCGGCGCCGCAGTGCGCCACCATGCGGTCGGCGCTCTCCAGGTCGAGCGCCAGCGGCTTCTCGCACAGGACGTGAACACCGGCGTCGGCCGCGGCACAGGCGACGTCGGCGTGCAGTGGGGCGTGGGTGCAGACGCTGACCACGTCGAGCCGTTCGCGGGCGAACATCTCACGGTAGTCGGCATAGCGTCCGGGGACCTTGAACTCGTCGGCTCGCGTCTGCAGGCGCTCGGGGTCGACGTCGCATAGCGCGACCAGGCTGGCGGCGTCCAGGTGGGCGTAGGCGGTGGCGTGGCTGCGGCTGATGCCGCCGCAACCGACGATTCCGGCGCGTAGTGGCATGGGACCTCCGGCTGGCCTATCTTACTACGTATGCTGGCACACCTGTTGCAAGCGGCCGGCCGGTCCCGGTGGAGCCGCCGTGGCTGAGGCCCGCTACCGGGCAACGGCGATCGGCCACACTGGCCGCGGCGGATTCGGCCACGGCCTGCACCGAGCATTCCGCGGCGTGCCGCGGGTGGAGATGGCGGCGGTGGCCGATCCCGACGCCGAGGGACGGGCGCGCGCCCAGGCCGAGGCCGGCGCCGCGCGTGGCTACGCGGACTACCGTGACATGCTGGAGCGGGAGCGGCCCGACCTGGTCAGCGTGGGTCCGCGCTGGCTCGATCAGCGCCTGGAGATGGTGCTGGCGTGCATCGACGCCGGCTGTCACGTGTACTGCGAGAAGCCGTTCGCGATCAGCCTGGAGGACGGCGACCGCATGGTGGCCGCGGCCGACGCGGCGGGGCTCAAGATCGCGGTGGGCCACTTCCACGGCGCCTATCTCCCCGGCATCGACCGTCTCAAGCGCCTGATTGACGGGGGGCGCATCGGCCGGCTGCTGGAGCTGCACGCCCACGGCAAGCACGACCACCGCGGCGGCGGCGAGGACATGATGGACCTGGGCATCCACCTGTTCAACCTGATGCAGTACCTCGCCGGCGAGGTGGCGTGGATCTCGGCGCACGTGACGGTGGCAGGGCGCGACATCACCCCGCGGGACGTGCACGAGGCCACCGAACCGCTGGGACCGGTCGCCGGCGACCACGTCCACAGTTACTTCGCCTTCCACGGCGGGCCCATCGGACTGTTCGATTCGCGCCGCGACAGCGTCGGCGTGAACGAGCGCTACGGGATGGAGATCGTCGGCAGCCAGGGCATCGTGTCGCTACGCGGTGGCAGCGTTACGGAGGGGCTGATGATCTATCCCCATCCGCTGTGGGCCCCGGCGCGGCGCGAGCAGCGCTGGCAGCCGCTGGAGCTGGAGGGAGTGCCGCCCCACGACGGCCACTACCTGGCGGTGACCGATCTGGTCGCCGCCATCGGGGAAGGGCGCGAGCCGATCTGCAGCGGCCGCGACGGGGTCAAGGCGCTGGAGATGGTGCTGGGCGCCTACCGCTCCCAGATCGCGGGCGCCCGCGTGGCGCTGCCGCTGGCGGAGCGGCGCCATCCGCTGGAGGTGTGGCGCTGACCGCGCCGGCATGCAGATCACGGTCACCGAGATCGGCAACATCCTCACCCGCACCAGCGGCTTCCTGCGCACGGTGAGCTCCCACTCGGCACAGCCCTACCGCGGCTGCGCCTTCGGCAACGCGCTGTGCGGCGTCGGCTGCTACGTGCGCCACAACGGCCACATCACCCGCGGCCGGCCGTGGGGGTCGTTCCTGGAGGTGCGCGCCAACGCCGCCGCCTCCTACCGCGCCGGCGCGGCCCGCGAGCGGCGCTGGGCGCGGCGCACGCGCGGCGCGTTCAGCATCTTCCTGTCCAGCTCCACGGAGCCGTTCCTGCCGCAGGAGGCCCGCTACGGCATCACCCGAGGGCTGCTCGGCGCCATGGTGGAGGAGCCGCCCGACCTGCTGATCCTGCAGACCCACTCCCACCGCGTGAGCGACTGCCTTGACCTGTGCCGCGAGCTGGACCGGCGCTGCCGCCTGCGGGTGCATCTTTCCATCGAAACCGACATCGAGCGGTTCCCCGGCCTGCCTCCCCATGCCAGCTCCGTGGAGCGGCGCTTCCAGGCGGCTCACGCGCTGCACGACGCCGGCATCGAGACCGTGGTTACCGTTGCGCCGCTGCTGCCCCTGCATGACCCCGAGCGTTTCTTCGGCCGCGTGGCGGAGTGCGCCTCGGCGGTGGTGATCGACCACTTCATCGGCGGCGACGGCACCGCCGACGGCGGCCGCACCCGCCGCACCACCCTGCCGCAGGCGATGGCCGCGGTGGATCCCGGCTCGATCGGCCTGGCGTACCGGGACCGCATGGTGCGCATCGCCCAGCGCCATCTGCCCGGCCGCGTAGGCATCAACATCGACGGCTTCGCCGGCCGCTACCTCTGATTCTCGTTCTCCCGGGCTACACATTCGTGACGGTGACCAGGGGCTCCAGGCCCGTGAAGTCGTCCGGATTCCGCGTATACAGAGGAAGCGCGTGAGCCAGAGCGACGGCCGCGATCAGGAGATCCCCGAACCGGCGGCGGCTCGAGCGGCCGCTCTCCCGGACCGCGGCGTAAACCCGGCCGTACGCGCGCGCGACTTCCGTATCGACTGGCAGCGGGTCCCAACGCGAGGCCGCCCATTGCAGGCGGTCCTGGCGCCGGGCGCTCCGTCGTTTCGCCGGCAGCGTTGGGGCCGGCACCGAGTTCGGCAACGGTTTTCGCCGAGACCGCGGCTTCGTCAGCCAACTGCGCGCTGTCGATCGGTCGAGTCGATCAGGACGGACGTATCCAGCAGACCTCGGGAGACGGCCTCAGACATCGACGAACGGATCGACGAACCTGTCGAGATCGGACCGGAACCGCGCTGCATCCATCCGCGGGCCGCCTCGCGCGGCCTGAGCGATGGCCTCGCGGGGCACGAACCTCCGCGGCGACACCGGTCTCAATTCGGCAACCGGGGTCCCGTTTCGGGTGACGATCAGGCTCTGTCCGGCCTGAACTTCGCGCAGGATGGCCTCAGAGTCGTTTCGGAGCTGACGCTGCGTAATGGTACGCATGCGCCTATGGGTCAGCATCTGTAGCACATTGCAGCACGAGGGCCCGTAGGGCAATCGACTGAGTCTCGGCAGACGGCTCACCCAAAAAGCCAAGCGGCTCGCGAGCTGATCTTGCGCATAAATTCGCCGACGTTGAACGGGTCGTACATGGCTTTCAGGGCGATTCCGGTTCACCGCCGTTACCCGTGCCGAAACACACGGGAATCTCGCTCGTGCTCCGCTGCCTAAGCTTCATTCGACGTTCGTGACGTACTCTCTTTTGTCCTCATCCCAAATCAAATCGCGTTCCTTCTCCAATTTCTCCTCGACCACGAATCTGTACACACGGAACCAGTTGGATCTCGCACGACCGACTTCCATGGCTTCTTCCTTGGTGGAACCGCGTCCGATTTCTTGCCCTTCCCCGCCGTCTCCGGGCGCAAGGACCTGAACGACCTTGTACTGCATGTTGGCCTCCTTCACGTGGTCAGTAAATGCACTCGACTCGATGCCTCAGCAGCAGGACCGCAACAAGTATCACAAAGTGGAATCCTCAACATAAGGAACTCCTTGCAGCCGAAGCGAATTCTAAGTCATCCGCATGGGCGATCTCCTCGGTGGTCGGTGGCGCACGTGGTTGCGCTCTGGCGGATTGTGCTCCTGTACGGCCTCCTTCATAGGTAAACCACGGTGGACTGAGAAAGTGTCAAGGAGATTACCCGAATCCGCGCTCAAACACCAAACTTTCTCTCGCGACTGTCGCGAATTGGCGGATAGTTCGCGAAATCTACAAGTTCGCGATTTGGCGATGGATCTGGCTGCAGTCTGCTACTGACCGATTGGTGCGGCCATTGCGTGTAGACCTTGCTTCACACGTGAGAACTACCCTGCGTCGGCGAGGGCCTGGGCCTGGAGCGACAGTTCCGCCGCGGTGAAGGCGTGCTCCTGGGTCATGGCGTTCTCGGTCCGGTGCAGGCAGTCGAGGATCATGCGGCCGAAGAAGGGGAACGGCTCCGAGCCGTCGAATGTAAGCACCCGTTCCTCACTGTGGTTGACCAGGACTACGCACGGCTCCCCGGCCGGATTGCCGGCGTCCACGTTCTTGCGCACCTCCAGGTAGCCGTCGGTGCCCAGCACGAAGGCGCGGCCGTCGCCCCAGGTGCGCGAGGCCGCGGGGGTGAACCAGTCGACCCGGCAGTAGGCCGAGGCGCCGGTGTCGAGGGTGAGCGAGGCTTCGCCGAAGTCCTCCAGGCCCGGGCTCTCGGGATGGGCCAGGTTGGCGGCGCGGGCGTAGTTGATGCTGCCGCCGGCGGCACCCGCGTAGTACAGGAACTGCTCGAACTGGTGGCTGCCGATGTCGGTGAGGATGCCGCCGTAACGCTCCTTGTCGAAGAACCAGGTGGGGCGCGACTCCGGACTCAGGTTGTGCGGTGCCATGATCAGCACCTGCAGCACGCGCCCGATGGCGCCCTCGCGGATCAGCTCCCCGGCGTAGAAGGTGGGCGCGTTGTGCAGCCGCTCGGCGTAGTAGACCAGGTACTTGCGCCCGGTCTCGGCGACCGCGGCGCGCACCGCGGCAAGCTGCTCCAGGGTGGTGAACGGCGACTTGTCGGTGAAGTAGTCCTTGCCGCCGGCCATCACTTGCAGGCCGATCGCCGCGCGCTCGGACGGCACCGCGGCTGCCGCCACCAGCCGGATCTCGGGATCGTCGAGGATCGCGGCCAACGAGTCCACCGGCTGTGCCTGCGGGAACTGCTCGCGGAACGCCGCCACCTTGGCCGGGTCGGGGTCGAACACCTGCCGCAGCGTGGCGCCGGCCTGCAGCAGAGCGGTGGTCTGCCCATTGATGTGCCCGTGATCGAGGAATGCGGCGGCGAAGGGGAACTCCCCCGGTTGCACCACCGGCCGCGCCGCCCCGCGCGGAACGAAGAAAAGGCCATCTCGCGGATCTGACATACCTGCTCCGGCGCCATGGTAGCCTAGTCGGAAACTATGTCCAGGAGACGAACGAGGTGCACCGATTTTCATGGTCTCTGGCGGCACGGAGTGGCCCTGCGTACTGATCTGACCATACCGACCACTCGGCGATGCCGTTACCGCGGTTCATCGTCTTCCGCGTCACCGAGTGACTGCTTCAGGCGCGTGAATTGAGTGCCCCTGACGGGCAGCCGTTCACTGGCGGCGTGCTGTTGTTCGGCGCACACCCGCAACGGCTGTATCCCGAGGCCTACGTCCGGGTGCTGAGGTACTCCGGGAAGGAGCGACTCACGGGCACCGTACAGAACCTGGTCGGTGACGTGCGCTGCGAGGGTACCCTGCCACAGCAGATCGACGAGGCCCGATTGGCGATACGCGAGGTGCTGCCCAAGCAGAAGGCGCTCGGGCCCGATGGACGCTTCGGGTGGTTCGACATCGTGCCGGAAGAGGTCTGGCTGGAGGCACTGGTGAATGCAGTAATACACCGCGCCTACAGCAATTTCGGCGACCGCATCAGGGTCACGGTGTTCGACGACCGGGTTGAGGTGTCGAGTCCGGGCCGGTTCCCCGGCCTGGCGTCGGCGCGCGGCCTGACCGACCTGGCCAACGTACCGCGGTTCGCCCGCAATCCGCGCATTGCGCGGGTCATGGCCGATCTGGAGTACGGCCAGGGACTGGGGGAAGGGCTGCGCCGCATGGCAGCCGTGATGGAAGCGAGCGGACGCCGCCGGCCGCTGCTCCGGCAGACCGCCGGCGGCGTGGAGATTACCCTGTCCGGAACCCGCGTGCAGCCTGACGAATTGCAGGAGATGCCCTCTCTCTCACGCCAACTGTACGAGCACTTGGTCGTGGCTGGCCGGCTGCGGACCGGGGAGCTGATCAACCTCTCCGGACGTTCGCGTCCGAGCGTGCTGCAGCATCTCTACTGGCTGGAGGCTCGCGGGCTGGTTCGGCGCGTCGGCAATTGCCCCACCGATCCGCATGCCTATTGGACGGCGGAGAAGGAGAACTGATGACGTGCGACCCGGCGGTAGCGGCGGCGGGCTGCAACGCCGCGACCGGCCGTTCCGGGCTTGCACCTGGGGCGAGTTCGTGGCATTGATGGGGGAAGCCGGCGTGCGTTGCGGTTGCCCCCGAGTGGGCCGCCGCGCACGTCCTGGCGCCGGGAGGTGAGGGAATGTCCGAGGCCGATCTGGGGACTCGCGACGCGCGCGGGGAGTGGCAGCCCGCGGAACTGATTCAGACGCCGCCGGTGTTCGTGTGGCCGCCGCGGCCGCTGGCGTTCCTGAAGTGGCTGTTCGGGTTTCCCGGCTACCTGATGCCGTACAACGTGTTCTTCATGGCCGTGGCGATCGTGTCGTGGCTGTTTCTGACACCGGAGCTGGAGCGCATGACTCGCTTCGAGCCGGGCTGGATGATCCTCATCTACCTCCGCAACGCGTCGATCATGACCCTGTTCTTCGGTGCCTGGCACCTGCGGCTCTACGTCCAGAAGGCGCAGGGCAAGCGCTACAAGTACAACAACCGCTGGCCCAGCACCAACAACAAGGCGTTCCTGTTTCGCAACCAGACCCGCGACAACATGTTCTGGAGCCTGGTGAGCGGCTGCGGTGTCTGGTCGCTGTACGAAGCGTTGACGCTGTGGATGTACGCCAACGGGCATCTGCCCTACGTCGATTTCCGCACCAATCCGGTGTACTTCGTGCTGCTGCTGGCGGCGGTGCAGCTGATGCGCGAGGTGCACTTCTACTGGGTGCACCGGCTGATCCACTGGAAGCCACTGTACAAGGCGGCTCACTACCTGCATCACAAGAACGTCAACGTCGGACCGTGGTCGGGGCTGGCGATGCATCCGATCGAGCACCTGCTCTACTTCACCGGGGTATTCCTGCACTGGATCATTCCGTCGCACCCGGTACACGCAATCATGCACCTGGTGCATCTGGGGCTGTCACCGGCCCCGGGCCACTCCGGCTTCGACGAGGTGGAGCTCAAGGGAGAGGAGACGCGGCTGCCCAACCACAACCTGTTCCACTACCTGCACCACCGCTACTTCGAGTGCAACTACGGCGGCGACGGCTCCGTCCCCATCGACCGCTGGTTCGGCACCTTCCACAACGGTTCGCGGGACGCGCACACCCGGATGCGCGCCCGCACCCACTCGCGCATGCGCACTCGGACCCAGGCGCGCACCGCCTGAACGGCGCGCCTGCGGCTACAGGTCGGAGGCGGACAGCAGCACTTCCATGACGTCCAGCGCCTCGTCCAGGGAGGGCGGGGCCGGGGCGTCGCGCCCCGCCAGGCGCTGCAGGAAGCAGTGGATCACCTCGATGAAGCCCTCGATCCAGCCCATGCCGTGAAACAGCGGCTGCTGCGAGCCGTAGCGGTCGCGCCCGCGGCGCACGAGGGCGACCTGGTTGCCGCGGCCCACCTCAAGCTGGTCCGCGATGCCGTACACCCAGCGCACCGCGCGCTCGCTGCCGATCGCCGAGAGCTGCAGGTCGCTGGCGCCGTGCACGGTTTTCGAGGCGGAGCCGAACGAGCGGCAGCCGGCGAACTGCAGGTAGATCTGGACGAAGGTGTCGCGGTTCGGAGCCGGCGCGTTGACGAAGGAGAGCCAGCGCCGTGCCGCCTGCGGCCGCTCGCCGGCCAGGAACAGCACCAGGTCCACCCAGTGGCTGGCGAGGTCGACGTAGGTGTCGAAGGGACCGCCCAGGACCGGGTCGCTCTTCCAGCCCTTGTCCGGGGGCGGCGGATCCAGCACCGCCAGCTCGGCGGCCGAGGACTGCCAGTAGGTGCCCTCGATGGCGATCAGCTCGCCCAGCTCCCCGGCGGCGATCATCTGCCGCATGCGCTGCGGGCCCCACATCTGGCGGTAGCCGTGGAGCACGGCCACCTGCAGCCGGTCGCCGTGGGCGCTCACCAGGGCGCGCAACTCGTCCAGCTCGGCGCGGTTCACGCACGGCGGCTTGTCCAGGACGATGGCGCGGAAGCCGGCGCGCTGCGCTTCCAGCACGTAGCGGGCGTGCAACCCGTGCGGGTTGCCGATGCACAGCAGCGGCAGGTCGTGGCCGGCGGCCAGTCCGGCGAGGGGTTGCCCGCGGGCCAGCCGTACCGGCGGCTCGACGCTGATCTCGGGGTCGATGATGTCGATGACCGCGAGCGCCTTGGCGATCGCCTGCCCGGACATGCCGCTGCCCACGATGAACGGTTTGATCTGCATGCGGAACCTCGACGCCAGGGTAGCCGATTCAGGTGTGGTCGCGCAGCTTGCTGCCCGGACCCTCAAGGCCCCACCTGGCCCGTGCCTCGTCCATCGTCAGCGAATCGACGGCGCCGTCCGCCACCCGGTAGCGGTGGCGCAGCAACCGGTCCGGCTGGGCGACGGTCATGAAGCGCTCGTCGACCGGGTCGGCCGCCGGCTGGAAGCGGATGTCGGAGCTGATGCGGTAGCGATCGCTGGTGTTCTCCAGGGCACAGTGCAGGGTGAAGGCGGGAAACACCAGCAGGTCGCCGGCACGGAAGTTGGCGCTGAGCCAGCGGCCGCCGAAGTGCTCGGTCACCTCCAGCAGGTCGAACGAGAAGTGGCCGGCGGCGTTTTCCGCCCCCTTGATCCGGTCGCGGTCCGGGTCGTGGCGCCCGTAGGTGCGCCGCAGGCGCTCGAATTCGGGCCGGTCGTGGGAGCCGGCACAGATCGCCAGCGGACCCTGCGCCACCTCGGTGTCACCCCACGGCATCCAGCAGCTCAGCACTCGCTCGGAGCCGCGGCCGATGTAGACGTTGTCGAAGTGGATGCCGGTGCGGCCGCCGGTGGCCTTGATGCGGGTCAGGACCCGCGGATAGCGCATCGCCGGCGCGCCGAAAAGGCGCTCGAAGAAGGGCAGGAAGGGTTGCTCGTCAAAGAATCGGGCGATGGCGGGCAGGCGCGCGTCCACGCTCGGCGCGCCGCTGCGCCGCCCGATGCGCGCCACCATCGGGTCGCTGCCGGGCGCCAGCCAGCCCTCGGCGGCTATCCGTTCGACGATGAGGCGGCGTATGGCCAGCACCGCCTCGCGGTCGGCGAAGCCGCGCAGCAGCAGGTATCCGTCGCGCTCCAGGCGCCGGCGCAGCGCGTCGACGTCGCCGAGGCCGGTGTCGCAGTCGGCCAGCTCACCGAGGTAGTCGCTCGGGAAAGCGAAGCTGCGGCGGCTCATTTCAGCTCTCATCATGGGCCTCAAATATAGCCGGTGGAGCCGTCCGGCCGCGACGGCGAGGAACGCTCCCAGTGCACGTAGCGGTCGTCGCGCAGCGCCGCCTCGTCCACCTCGATGCCGAAGCCGGAGCGTTCGCTCACCTCCAGGTAGCCGTCCACCGGCAGCAGCACACCGTCGAAGCGGCTGCGGGCGGCGGCATCCGGCAGCACGTACTCCAGCACCTTGAAGTTGGGTGTGGCCAGGGCGAAGTGGGCGCTGACCGCGGTGGCGAGCGGTCCCATTGGGTTGTGCGGCGCCACGGTGACGTAGTGCGCCTCGGCGATGGCGGCGATCTTTCGCATCTCCAGGAGACCGCCGCACACGCACACGTCCGGCTGGATGATGTCGGCGCCGCGCGCGGCCAGCAGGTCGAGGAACTCGAAGCGGCCGTAGAGGCACTCGCCGGTGGCCAGGAGGAGCACCCGCATCTGGGAGCGGAGCTGGCGCCAGGCGGGAATGTGCTCGGGGCGCAGCGGCTCCTCGTAGAAGTAGGGGTCGAATGGCGCCAGCGCGTTGGCGAGCTGCAGCGCGCGGATCGGCTCCAGGATCCTGGCGTGCGGATCGAACGCGAATTCCCACTGCTCCAGGGTGTGCGCACGCAGCTCCGCGAAGTAGACGGCGGCCGCCTCGCACACCCGGCCCCAGCGCTCGGCGTCGGGGTCGAGCCGGTAGGGGCTGGTCTTGAACGCGGTGAAGCCCCACTCCTCATGCAGGCGATGGGCGCGTTCGGCCGTCTCCCTGCCGCCGGCGCCGCCGATCCCGTGGTAGACCCGTACCCGGTCGCGCGCCGCGCCGCCCAGCAGCCGGTACACCGGCAGCCCCGCCGCCTTGCCGGAGATGTCCCACAGGGCGTGGTCGAAGGCGGAGATGGTCGCCAGTCCGATGCCGCCCGGCGGGAAGCGGAACTGCTGATGGATCTTAAGCATCAGGTACTCGATGCGGCGCGGATCCTCGCCGCCGACCAGTGCGAACAGGTAGTCGGCGATGGGGGGTGCGCTCAGGTCGGGGCCGGTGGAGTAGACCTCGCCCCAGCCGTGGATGCCCTCGTCGGTGGTCACCTTGAGCAGGACCCGGGGGCGGGCCCCGAGCCGCGTCAGGTGGCTGGAGATGCCGGTGATCTTCATGGCGCCGACGATACTACCGCAACCGGGGCGGCTTGACGCCCGCACCCGCCACCAGTGGCCGGCCGCATGCAGGTGGCCGCCGGCGCCGATCCGCGCTACCATGCGCGCCGCACAGGAGGGCACGTGGCATTCTACGAACTGCGCCGCTACCGGGTGAGGCCCGGCAAGATGGATGAGTGGGTGCGTTACATGGAGGAGGTGATCATTCCCTTCCAGGTCGCGCGCGGCATGGTGATCGCCGGCAGCTTCCGCGGCGAGGAGGACGACTCCACCTACGTCTGGCTGCGCCGTTTCGAGTCGGAGCCGGAGCGCGAGAAGCTTTACGCGGCGGTGTATGAGTCGGACCAGTGGGAGCAGGAGATCAGCCCGCGCGTCGGCGAGTTGATCGACCGCTCGGCGATCGAGGTGACGCGGCTGGTGGCAACCCCCAGGTCCGTGCTGCGCTAGGAGTCTGGCGGAGTGGCGCGTCAGCGGCAGATCCGACAGGACTCCGTACGTGAGGCGGGGTTGGGCCGAAAGCGACGCCGCGAGGCGCCGGTTTCGGGGCGTTAGCGCGGGCGATGTCGGGGCCGCAGTCGGCCGCTGCCTCGTGCCTGCCGGGCGAGACGTTGCACCTCGGCGAGCTGGCGGTGCAGGTGTGCGCCGACGCGACCTTCCGGCTCGACGGCGGGATGATGTACGGCACCGTGCCGCGGGTGATGTGGGAGCGCTTCGCCGTGCCGGACGAGCGCAACCGGGTGCCTGTCGCAGCGCGCAGCATGCTGGTGCGCGGTCGCGATGCCGGCGGTGCCCCGGCGCTGGTGTTGGTCGACACGGGCCTGGGCGATCTCGCCACCGGCGCACGCTTCCGCGAGCTGTACGGCGTGACCGACCCGGCCTGGCGGCTGCTGGCGGAGCTGGCGGCGCTGGGGGTGTCCCCGGATACGGTGACCCACGTGGTGCTGACCCATCTGCACTTCGACCATGCCGGCGGCGCGGTGCGGGGCTCCGGCGCCGCCGCACGTCCCACCTTCCCGGAGGCGCGCTACCTGGTGCACGGCGGCGAGCTGGCCTACGCGCGCGCCCCCGACCGCCGCAGCCAGGCCAGCTACAAGGCGGAGAACTGGGAACCGCTGGCCGCGGCCGGGGTGCTCGATACGGTAGCTGGGGAGGTGGAGGTGATTCCGGGAGTGTGGCTGCGCGACGCGCCGGGCCACACCGACCATCACCAGGTGGTGACGGTGTCCGGTGGCGGCCGCACCGTGCTGTTCACCGCCGACCTGTTCCCGTTCGCGGGCCATCTCAAGCCACACTACGTACCCGCCCTCGACGTCGATCCGCGGCGTACGATGGCGACCCGGCACCGTTACCTGGAAAAGATCGCGGCCGAGGGCTGGCTGCTGCTGTTCCAGCACGACGCCGCCCACGCGCTGGTGCAGGTGGACGCCAACCTCGGATTGACCCCGGTAGACCTGGCGTGACCAGACTGATGCGCGCCGGTTCGGTGCAACCTCGGCGCGCTCCGCGCTATCATGCCAGCGGTGAGCGACGCCCGCGAAGCGATCATCGATTGCGACGTACACGTCTACCCGCGCGACCCGGAGGAATTGCAGCGCTACCTGCCGCTGCCGTGGAAGCACTGGTACCGCGGCGAGTCACGCCCCTTCTACCAGCACAAGCCGCCGCTGCACGGCTCGCGCCAGGACGCCTTTCCGCCTGACGGGGGGAAGCCCGGCACCGACCCCGATACCCTGCGCCGCCAGTTGATCGATGCCTACGGAATCCGCCACGCCATCCTGCTGCCGCGCTCCTTCGTCAACATGTACCCCGATCCCGACTACGCCACGGCGCTGGCGCGCGCCTTCAACGACTGGCTGCTGGACACCTGGCTGACGCGTTACAACGGCGACGGATGTTTCCGCGGCTCCCTCACCGTCGCGCAGCAGGACCCGCATTTGGCCGCCGCCGAGATCGAGCGCCTGGGCAACAACGATCACTTGGTCCAGGTGATGGTGGACTCCGGCGCCCGCGCGCCGTTCGGGCAGCGCCAGTACCTGCCCATCTACGAGCAGTGCGCCGCCCACGGGCTGCCATTCGCGATCCACCCCGGCACCGACGGCGCCGGCATCAACGTGCAGCACACCCAGGGCTACCCCACCCACCTGATCGAGTGGCACTCGCTGCTGTCGCTGGGGTTCCAGTCGCACCTGGTGAGCTTCATCACCGAGGGCGTGTTCGAGCGCTTCCCGGACTTCACCGTAGTGCTGGTGGAGGGCGGCGTCGCCTGGCTGGCGCCGCTGATCTGGCGGCTCACCGATCACTGGCGCTCCATGCGCGCCGAGGTGCCGTGGATGGTGCGGCCGCCCCTGGAGTACCTGCACCGCAACGTGCGCCTCACCACCCAACCGTTGGAGAACCCCGACGATCCCGCTCACCTGGCCACCCTGCTGCAGAGCATCGACGCGCAGCGGATGCTGATGTTCGCCAGCGACTACCCGCACTTCGACTTCGACTCGCCGGCCGCGGTCAGCCGCCGCCTTCCCCGTGCCATGCTGCCGGCGATCCTGCACGACAACGCCGCCCGCCTGTACGGCCTCGCCACCGTCGCGGACCAGGCCGCCGACCACCCGGAGTCCCCCGTGAAGCGCTGACCGTCGTGCTCGCCGTCGATGAAGCAGCCAGGGGTACCGGCAGCCGCAGCACATTGAGCGAGCGTGAGCCGGGGGGGGGGCAGGTCTGCATTTTGGCGGCGAGCGTAACGATGGGGTAGGCATGAGGGCGCGCGTCATCGTGCAGTTTCGACTGCGGGTTGTCGCACCCGGAGCTGGCCGCGGTAGTCGCCTACTCGGCGGGATGAACGATGGCGTATCTAGTGCAACGCCCCGGCGGTTGGCGGCGCCGGGCGCCGACTCCATCGGGTTGCGGACAATTTGGACCCGAATCAGCCCGTGCCGGGCAATAGAGTGTCGGTGTCGGCAGAGGCTACCGGTGGAGCAATCCGTTCTCTGCCCACCTCCTCTGCTTTGCCTGCGCCCGGCGCATGACATCGCTGCGCGGGTAGTGGATGGTTTTGGGATTGAAGCTCATAGGAGCTGGCGGATAGCATAGGACGAGGCTTGCAGCAGTCGGAGCCTGAGACCAGCGGAGAAGCCAATGCCATTCGAATTTGTCATAGACGGGCCTCCTGTGTCGTAGCAAGCTCGAAGGCGAAGCCGAGTCAAGGAGTGGACGCAGCAGGTGCAGAGTGTTGCCGAGAGGCGTTGGGAAACTGAGCCGCCCTTTGTTGGAGAAGTCATGGTGACTATTACGTACTTGTACGAAGGCGCGTCACTCGATGTTGACAACATATCGAAGCCAATCTTGGATGCTTTGAAAGGACTAGTGTATTCAGACGACACACAAGTCTCCGACTTGCTTTGCCGTAAGAGGGACCTGAAGGGCGATCTTCGAATTCAAGATCCTTTATTGTTATTGCTGAAAACTCTCGAGCACTCAGAACAGTTCCTTCACATCATCGTGGATAATACCCTAAACCAGGAGGTGGCAGGATGGTAGGGCACGGAACGATCTCCGAGTACCTCCTCACGAAAAAGACGGCGGAGGAGTACCGCAGCAGGGGCTACGAAGTTTTAGCAGAAGCCTCACTCGATTTCTTGCCAGGCTTCACGGCTGATTTGTTGGTTCGGAAAGGCGACGAAGTGAAGGTAATCGAGGTGAAGTCGAGGCCGTCATTGGCCGCTGATCCCAAGGTAAGTGAGTTGGCGCGAATCATTGAGTCGAAACCCGGATGGACTTTCGAGCTGCTGTTAGTGGGTGAACCTGAGAAGCTGGACTCGCCGGAAGGCGCCCGTTCGTTTGAGGGTGAGAGTATCGGGCACAGGTTAGAGGAAGCTGAGAAGGCTCTCCAAGCGGGATTTCCGGAGGCCGCCTTCTTGCTCGCATGGTCAGCCCATGAAGCCGCCATCAGAAAAATGATTGCTGAACAGGGAGTAGCAGAGTCTACAATCACCGGGCCCGGCTACGTTCTCGACCAAGCCGTTTTTAACGGCGTGATCTCAAGGGAGGACTACAAGACTCTGAAAGAAATGCTGAAGTATAGAAACGCCATCGTCCACGGGTTCAGCCTCAGTGATTTTCGTGTTGAAATGGTGGTCGGCTTACTAAACACCGGGCGGCGCATCATTACTCCTACCTTGGAGACCAAAGACGACGATCGGCAGACATCGTCGTCCGTTGAATGAAAGCTGTCGGGAGACCACATTGTGACTCCGGTCGTGCGGTTCGATGAACTCCTCGACGAATATCCGAACATTGCGCGAGATCCGGACAACTACATCAAGCTGGGAGTGGAGCACGCAAGCGAGTGAGGAAGTACATACTCTTCGATCATGACGGTGTGCTGGTGGATACCGAATTCTGGTATTTCAAGGCTGGAGAACGCGCCCTGGCGGACATTGGTTT
This sequence comes from Spirochaetia bacterium, assembly GCA_965203905.1. GTDB lineage: Bacteria > Spirochaetota > Spirochaetia > SZUA-6 > Bin103 > Bin103. The sequence goes on from CBDBDQ010000005.1 coordinate 3,402,220, forward strand.
CGTTTTGGACAAGGATCAATACCTCCGCGACATGACCCAGGGATTGGCTACCTGGGCGCAAGCCAGAGCGGCAGGTATTGATGAACCGACCATCAGCAGGCAGCGTGAGGTCCGAAATGCTTACTATCAGGAATATCTTAGAACGGAAGCCATTGAGATTGAAGGCGTCGTTGAAGCTCTTGCTGAACTGTCAAAATACGTCCGCATGGCTATCGTGACGACTTGCAAACGTGCGGATTTCGAGATCATCCATGAACAGCGCCAAATCAGACGATTCATGGATTTTGTCCTTGCTCGCGAAGACTACCAGCTCACCAAGCCGCACCCGGAACCATACCTGACCGGCTTGAAGCGCCTCGCAGCAAGCAAAAAAGAAACACTGGTGGTAGAGGATTCCTGCAGAGGGCTGAACTCAGCCGTGGCGGCCGGTATAGACTGTGTCATCGTCCATAACGAATTCACCAAAGCACAAGACTTTTCACAGGCCAGCTATCGAATCGATACTCTGATCGAATTGAAGGATATCGTCCTTTCGTAGCGGACCGTCCTCACGCGGTTTCTCTTCCGCCGCTCCGACCTGGCAGCCCGTGGCGAAACTTCGGCTGCATTCGAGCGGCGCTGCATCCCGGCTGGCTGCGTTGCTCGTCGCTCACATATCGCCCCGAAACCGCCGTCCTACGGACGCCGCTTTCGGCCCATCCCCACCTACGCTTAAGGAGTCTGTCGCAACCCGACAGACTCCTGAGCCTAAGCGGGAATCAGCCCGAGCCGGTAGTATGAATCGATGGTCGCGCGGATGGTGTCGTCGGCGGCGTGGGGCACGAGGCCGAGCTCCTGCATCGCCAGCAGGCAATACGAGCGCGGCGCATCGTGGGTGTCCTGGGCGGGCCGATCGCCATCCATTTCCTCGCCGCCTATCTCCTGCACCCCGGGGAACAGCTCGTGGAGGCGTTGCTGCAGCTCCCAGGTGAACAGTTCCCCGCCGCGGTCCCGGGCCGACAGGATGTAGCGCGAGCCGTTCGTCGCCGTGGTGCTCTCGGCCGCGAGGCGGTGGGCCCTGGCCGTGTCGCGCACGTCGGCGATGTTCCACAGCATGCGGCCGCCGGGCGTCTTTTTGTAGGGCTGCCCCGACATCATGAACCTCATGCAGTTCTGCCAACTCCAGCCCTGGTCATGGTTTGCAGTCATCAGCGGGCCGATCACGTGTACCGGCAGGATGGCCATCGCCTCGAAGCAGCCGTCCTGTTCGGCCGCCTGGTAGATCATACGCTCGGTGTTGGCCTTGGCCATGGCGTAGGCGAGATCGCGGTTTTCCGGAATGCGGTCCTCGGTCCAGCGTCCGCGGTAGGCCTCGAGGTTGTCGCCACACCAGTCCCGCTCGGTGAACACGTACCCTGGCGGTCGCGGGTGGCTGACGGCGGCGAACGAGCTGGTGAAGACGAAGCGCTTGAGATTGCCGGACTTGCGCGCCGCGGCGAGCACGTGGTCGTTCTCGGTGAAGCAGCCGTCGTACACCTCCTGCGGCGTTTCCTTGTTGTATCCGACGGTCGCGCCGGCGTGGAGCACCGCGCTGCACCCTGCGAACGCCGCGTCGTAGCTGCCGCGTTCGAACAGCTCGCCGCGAAACAGCTCGACCTCGCCACGAAGGTCGCGATCTTCGTTGAGCGCGGTCAGATGGTCGACCTTCGCAGCATTGGTCAAATCCCGGACGCAGGCGTGGACGCGGTAGCCCTGCGCCATCAGATCGTAGACGATCCAGGAGCCGATATACCCGCTCGCGCCGGTGACGGCGACCGGACCGTCGGCGGGTGAGACCGCAGTCACGTTTGTGCGGTTTCCTTCAGTCTTCATGGCGCTACCCTATCCGGTTCGCCGCGTTCCGGGAAGCTATCGCCTCGGCGCGCCGGTGTAGCCCGCCTGCTTGAGCCGGCTGCGAGTGGCCTGTCAACTGTGCCACGCTCCGCATTTTGCTCCGCCTATTCTGTCACGCGCCCCTGAGCCGCGGGTCGAGCAGATCGCGCACGGCGTCGCCGAACATGTTGAGACTCAAGACGACGATCGTCAGGCACAGCCCCGGCCAGAGAGCCAGCCATGGCGCCTGCTCCATGTATTCACGTCCTTCCCGGCTGAGCAGACCTCCCCAGCTCGGAACGGTCGGAGGTAGACCAAAACCGAGAAAGCTCAGAGAAGCCTCAGCTATCATCACCGCTCCGATGTTGATGCTGAATATGATGACGACGACGGGCATGATGTTGGGCAGCACATGGCGGACAAACGCTCTCCATTTCGCGGAGCCAATCGCCTCTGCGGCCTGAAAATAGACGTTCTCCTTGATACCGACCACCGTGCCTCGCATTACTCTCGAGCCACCGATGCCTCCGGCTATACCCAGGACGACTATTATCTGTGTTACGCCCCGCCCGACCAGGGACATTATCGTTAACAATATGAGCGAGAGCCACCACAACGTTGAGACTGGTCGCCGCCAGACCGACACCTATCGAAAGCCGAGCGCCGTAGATAACGCGGCTCAAAAAGTCCCGCCCCAACTGGTCGGTGCCCAGCGGATACTGGGCTGATGAGCCCTGCAGTCTGTCCCTGAGGTGCACGTCAAGGAAGCCGTACGGGGCCAGAACATCGGCAAAGATAGCCACAAGAATCAATAGCATTCGTTGACTTCCGAGTCGTTGACAGGGTGGCCGCGTCCATAGCAAGCTTGCGTAGCTTGGCGTTCGACGGATCGATGACGAAGCGCCATGACAGTCAGCACAGTGGGCGGTTGGTCGGTGACGTCCGAGCCGTTGACAGGTTTCCGCCCGCCTGCGACGGTTCACCGGTTCACCGCTCGGGGTTGACAGGCTGCCGCCCGCGTGCGACGATGCCACGTTCAGAGAGCGGCGAATTAGGATGAGACGCCACGATCACGGCCGGTGCAGTGACCGGTTGCCGGTAAGGCAGCCTGCACATACGTCTGTCCCCTCTACCCCCCCTCCCGGGCTGTCTTCTTCGAACATCCCGTAGACCACTAACCGAACAGGCCGATCGCGGCGCGGGCGCCTTCGCCTTCAGCACCGGGGCCGCGGCCGACCACATGTGGCGCCGGCGTCCCGGGTGTGGCCTGCCGCCTCCTCCAACGGCGTCGGCACCCCGAAGCAATTGCCGTTCGCGGCTCGATACCCGGCCCGCACGTACCGCTGTCAACGCTTCACCGTGCCCTGGTCCGAAAATGTCGGCCAGCAAGGGATGCCTGTGTATCGATTTCCGTCGTGTTCCGTGTCACGGAATGACCGTGCCGACTCGCGGGCTACGCTACATGACTCGGAGCCGTCGTGGGTCGCTCACCCTTCAGTCGTATGACTCCTTCATTCACCACAACCCCACCCGGCTGTTGCCGGCGCATCGGAGGCGCAGAATGATACTCAAACCACGTCGCAACAATGAGGGATATCAGCGATGTAACCCTCGTCGCCGTAGACGACGTGCCGCTGCCGCCACGTCGGTTTGAGAGAGCGGCCCTTCTGGCGGCATGCGGCTCGCGAGCGGGATGCGCGGCCGCCGTCGCTGGAACGACCGACTCTCAGATCGATGCTATCCCTGTCGTTCGCCGGCCGTCCGCAGAACGTTGTTTGCCGCCTCGGGAAGCTCAATCGCAACAAAGTGTTACTCAGTGGCCCGAAGCGCTTGCCATGTGTATTGCGTTGGTCTAAGCTGCCGGCGTATGGGTAACGACATGGTCCAACCCAGTCGCCGTCTAGCGCGGACGCTACCCGACTACCGCGCGCCGCTAGCCGCTCGGCCAACCACGCAGCGGCCGACCGGCGGGCGCCGGTGCTAAGCGCGGCACCAACGATCCGCGTGGCCCGAGCAGTCACGCGCCAGCCGGCCACCCACCTCCAGACCACCTGTGCGCGCACCACCGAGGGTGGCCGGTGCCCGCGTGCCCGGTCGGCGAGCGCGCGCCAAAGGAGGGGGGAATAGGGGAGCAGCTCTACTTAGGACCCAGCGGCTGTGGCCGCGGAAGGTGTCGCCCTCGCTCGACGAGAGCGCTCGCTCGCGAGCGTAGCGAGGGGCCGGCAGTCGATTCAGTACTCTCGAGCAACAGGAGTTATCTGATGCATTACGTAATGCGCACGTGCCTCGCCGTGCTGTGCGGTCTGGCACTGACTGCCACCGGCCTTTGGGCGGCTGCCTCCGAGGAGGAACCGGCCGCGGCGATGGAGAAGGAAATGGTGATGGACCCCACCACTGGCGAGATGGTGAGCGCACCCGAGTATGGCGGTACTATCACCGGGCTGTTCCATCCGGGCTGGGAGGCCGAGCATGCCGACATGTGGCACTACCGCACTGTCATCCATCCCACCAAGATCGTCTTGGAGCGAATGGGTGGCGGCAACTGGGGACTGCCCAGAGACCAGTGGTCCTTCATCGGTGCCATCCCGAATGTGCCTCAATACACCGGCAAGCTGGCCGAGAGCTGGGACCAGCCCGACGCCACGACGATCGTCCTGCACATCCGCAGGGGGGTGAAGTGGCACGACAAGGAACCGATGAACGGCCGCGAGCTCGTTGCCGATGACGTCGTGTTCAACTTCTCCCGCAATCTGGGGCTCGGCGAGTTTGCCGCGGACGGGCCGAGCCCGGTGATCAGCGTTCTGGGTACGCTGCCGATCGAATCGATAACGGCAACGGACCGGTATACGGTCGTCTTCAAGTTGAAGCAACCGAGGCTCGCCGCGCTGTACCACATCATCGGGGATATCTACGGCAATCAGTACCCGCCCGAAGTCATCAGGCAGGACGGCGACGCCAAGGATTGGACCAAGTTGGTAGGCACCGGGCCCTTCATGTGGACCGACTGGGTGAAAGGCACGTCCTTGACCTATACCAAGAACCCCGATTACTGGGGCTTCGACGAGAAGTTTCCGGAGAACCGCCTGCCCTATGCCGACGAGTTCAAGGCGCTGATCATGCCGGACGAATCGACGCGCCTGGCGGCGCTGCGCTCGGGCCAGCTGGATGTGCTGGGGGGGCCCTCCGCGTTTGCGCTCGCGCCCGGCCCGGCGACCGAAGGCCTGGAGCGAACCAATCCCGAGCTCAAACAGTTTGCCTACCAGAATCGCGGCCAGAACTCCGCAGCCTTCAAGACCCTCGAGCCACCCTTCGACGACGTTCGGGTGCGCAGGGCGATGCAGATGGCCCTGGACCTCGAGACGGTGGCCGACACGTACTTCAAGGGCTATGCGGATCCTACTCCTCGGGGTGTGGTCGGCACTGCCAACACCGGGTACGCGTTCCCGATCGCAGAGTGGTCCGACGAGATCAGGGGTTACTACAGCTACGACCCGGAAGGTGCGGAGCGGCTTCTCGATGAAGCTGGATATCCGCGCGGCGCCGACGGCGTCAGGTTCAAGACCGTATACAACGCCCATCCCAGCCCAGCGGCAAACGACAAGGGCTTTGTCGCCATAATGATCCAGTTTTGGGATGCGATTGGCGTCGATGTAGAGCTCGAGATCGTGGAAGGAGCGAAATTCGGCCCGATGACAGCTGACGCGTCACTGTATGAAGGGATGCTCTGGTTCATTAGCGGCTTCAACGCGCCGCTTCCCGTCACCACCGTCGGCTGGCAAGCCACAGGGGCGTACAACAACGCCACCGGGCACAGTGCGCCAGAATATGATGCCATGATCGCAGCCATCGGCTCGGCGAAGACCGTCGAGGAGGAGAGGCAGCTGATCCAGGAGGCCGATCGGTACCTCATCGAGAAACACCTGTACCTGTGGGGTCCCATCATGCCGCAGGTTGCGGTGACGCAACCGTGGATCGTCGGCTACAACGGTGAAAACAGACTGGGAGACGTCGACAACTACTCGATCTTTGCCCGCCTGTGGATCGATCACGCAATGAAGGAGTCGATGGGTAACTAGATAGACCTGTTGGATCTCATGATCCCACCCGCTCGGCGCCCGCTGGGTGGGTGGACTCTCATTCCGTCACATGAGGGCGTACATCATCAGGCGGGTGCTGCTCGTCATCCCCACGTTGTTCATCTTGAGCATCCTCGTCTTTCTGTCGGTGCGCTTCCTGCCGGGCGACGCGATAGACGCAATGCTGGACAAAGCCGGCTGGATCGGCGGGGTGGGGGTGGACCGGGCGGCTCTCGAGCGGATGCTCGGACTTGACCTGCCCGTCTACGTGCAATATGGACGCTGGCTCGGCGATATCGTGCTGCGCGGCACGCTGGGCGAGTCGCTGTGGGGCGGCGAGGCCATAGGAAAGAAGATACTCGGTCGCCTACCGGTAACGCTCGAGCTCGGCGCGTTCGCCGTCGTGATCGGCCTGCTGATAGCCGTTCCCGTCGGCATCTATTCGGCGTTGCGCCAGGATACGGTCGGCGACTACGCCGGGCGGACGATCGCCGTCATCGGGCTGGCGACTCCCAACTTCTGGCTGGGAGTGATGGTGATGCTCTACCCGGTCATCTGGTGGGGCTGGTCGCCACCGGTCGAGCTGATTCGCTTCCGCGAGGACCCGCTGGGAAACCTCGGTATGTTCCTGGTTCCGAGCCTGATTCTCGGCACCGCGCTGGCGGCAAGCACCATGCGCATGACGCGCACCATGATGCTGGAGGTACTGCGTCAGGATTACATCCGCACCGCCTGGGCCAAGGGTCTGAGCGAGCGGCTGGTGGTCGTCCGACACGCTGTGAAGAACGCGCTCATTCCGGTGGTGACCCTCATCGGCCTGCAGCTGCCCATCCTGGTGGGTGGCTCGGTCATCATGGAAAACATCTTCGTTCTGCCCGGGTTGGGGCAGGTGCTGCTGAAGGCACTTCAGGACCGGGACTACCCGATCGTCATGGGCGTAAACCTATTCTTTGGCACGGTGGTGATGGCGGTGAATCTGCTGATCGACCTGCTCTATCCCTATCTGGACCCGCGGATCCGCTACCGATAGGAACGAAGGAAGGAACGAGTTGAAGTTGCGGAAGGTGCCGGGAGCCGAGCAAGCGAGACGTCACTGGCTGGTCGATCTTTCGGTCAGACTCATCAAGACCAAGCCGCTCGGCACCGCATGCGGGATCATCGTGCTGGCCCTGATCCTCGTGAGCATTTTCGCGGATGTTCTGGCTCCCTATCCGTACGACGAGATTCGACTGCAGGAGATACTGCAGCCACCATCCGCACAGCACCTGCTGGGCACCGATCACGTGGGACGCGACTACCTGAGCCGCATCATCCAGGGGGCTCGGGTCTCGATGCTGGTCGGCCTGGCCGCCACCACCATCAATGTGGTAGTCGCCATCCTGGTGGGTGGCACCACCGGCTTCCTGGGTGGCAAGTTGGATCTGGTGGTTCAGAGATTCGTGGATGCTTGGATCGCCTTTCCGGGACTGCTCCTGCTGCTCACCCTCATGTCGGTCGCGGGTCGCGGGGTGCTGCAGATGATACTGGTCCTCGGAATCTCGGGCGGCATCGGCAGCGGCTCACGGGTCGTCAGAAGTGCTGTTATCGGTATCAAAGAGAACGTCTATTTCGAGGCGGGGGAGGCGATCGGGGCCTCGAAGTGGCGTGCTCTCACCCGCCACGTGCTACCCAACATCGCGCCGCCCATCATCATCATCTTCAGCATCAGCATCGGCAGCTACATCCTGAGCGCGGCATCGCTGAGCTTCCTCGGCTTTGGCCTGCCGCCGGACATCCCCGACTGGGGCGGGATGCTCAGCCGCGAGGGGCGTCAGTACATGGAGGCGGAGCCGCGGCTGGCGCTCTGGCCGGGCCTGTGCCTGACGCTGGTCGTATACAGCTTGAACATGTTCGGCGACGCCCTGCGCGACCTGCTCGACCCGCGGCTGCGCGGCGCGACCTAGGGGGGCAAAGCCTGCAACGAATGGCTAGCCGCCGGGCGGACCAGCCCCGCCCACCGACAATCCGGTGCTGCCGATCTCGGCTCCAAGAGCGAGACCCTGTTCGGCGAATTTCTGTCGGGCGTGCCTCGAGGCGAGTTCGTCGTCTCGTCCAAGGTCGGCTGGGTCTCCAACCCCGAGGTCGGCGGACCGCCGCTGTTCGATTTCAGCAGAGACAGGGTGCTGAGCTCGCTGGCCGAGAGTCTGGAGCGTTTGCGGCTCGACGCCATCGACATGGTGTTCCTGCATCTCCTCGGCGACACCCCCTACCACTATCAGCAAGCTCTCCACGAGGCGTTGCCGGCGCTGGCCGAGCTCCGCTCGCAGGGCGTGGTGAGGGCCATCGGCGTGGGTACGACGATCGAGACGTGGGAGATGCTGGCGCCGTTCGCGCAGGAGGGCGGCTCCGACTGTTTCCTGGTGGCCAGCCGCTACACACTCATGGACCACTCGGCGCTCGAGCAGTTCCTGCCGCTGGCATTCCCAGCGCTTGAAATAGTCCGAGTAGGTGGTGTGGAACAACACACGGCCTTTGAACGACTCATAGCGAATCTTCTTCCAGCGCTTGCGCGGAGATCGCGGGGCGCGAGATGTATTCCGCCAGAGATCGCTGCACACCTCGATCGAGGATGCGAACTGAATTGTCAACGCTGAAGCCGGAGTGCCGCCAGGAGAGCATGTTACGCGCGAAGCGGCGGTCGAGTAGCTTCTGATCCACCAGCAACGCGACCACACGGCGACGCAGCAGCTCGGTCATGGCCTGCAGGTGGCCAAGCGGTATGTAGAACGAAGGCACTCTGATCGTCGAAACCGCCCTCCAAGACGAAGCACGGGATGGCGGCGACCGCGTCGTTGTAGAGGCGCACCAGCGCGCCCAGGTCTCCGTGCGCATGGTCCTGACTTCCATGGCCGTCGGCCCGCGGCGGCCTACGGCGACACCAGAACGGGAACCCGGTGGATGACGTTGCCGAGGTAGCCCTTCGGGTTCCACGGCTGGCGGAACGGCTGCGCGTTGCCGGCGTCGTCGAACGCCCGCGCCCAGATCTCGTAGTAGCCGCGCTGGCGGAACACCAGCTCGGTGCTCCAGTGGTACCAGGCGTAACGGTTTGCCGGACCGGTCAGGGAGGCCTCGCGCCAGGAAATGCCGAAGTCGGTGGAGACCGCTACCCGGTTCACCCGGTTCTCGCCGGCCCAGGCGTGTCCCCCGACCGGGATCGAACCGCCGATGGTGATCTCATGGTCCGCGCGCGGTCGCGTGATCAGCGACTTGACGACCCAGGCGGTGGCGATGCGCATGTCCTCCGGCGGCGGCACAACACCGGGGGCCGCCGGGTATGCAGGAACGCGGTAAGAATAACCGCTCATCTTGGCCGAGTCGTGCACCCGGTCACGCAGCCGGATGCGGGTGAGCCACTTCTGCATCGAGCTGCCGATCCAGCCGGGAACCAGCAGCCGAGCAGGGAATCCGTGCGCCGCCGGCAGCGGATCGCCGTTCAGCGCCAGCGCGATCAGGGTGTGCTCGTCCAGCGCCTTGGCGAGCGGAATGCCGCGCGAGAACCGCTCGCCGCCGTCCGGCGCGGCGTCCTCGCCGTAGCAGGCTGCGTAGACGGCGCCGTCCTTGACCCCGGCCGACTCCAGCACGTCGCGCAACCGCACGCCGGTCCACTCGCTGCAGGCGACCGCTCCGCGAATCCACTGCGTGCCTCCGACCGGGGGATGGAACAGGCTCCTGCCGTTTCCGGCGCACTCCAGGACCACCTGCGCGGTGACCTGCGGGTAGCAGAGCAGATCCTCCAGGGTCAGGGCCAGCTCGTGGCGCACCTCGCCGTCGACGCGCAGCGCCCAGCCGCGCAGGTCCTTGGCCCGCGCGCGCTCGGGTATGGCGCCGTTGTTGCGCACGAAGTGGCGCGCCGTGGGCGTGACCGCGTCGTCGAGCAGGTGCACCGGCAGCTCGCCATTGAACGGATCCTCCGAGTGCACGATCATGTGCGGCTTGGGGAGCCCCGGGTCCGGGACCTGCTCCCAGGCGCTGGGGATCAGGCCGCGCCCGAACAGGCCGCGCGCGGCTGCCCGCGGACCGGCGCCGAACAGCACCAGCGCCAACGCCGCGGCCCTGCCGGCGGCCGTGAGAAAGTCGCGTCGCGTGACCCGATCGAACCGCGCCAACTCCTCGGGGCCGGCGCGGCTGTCGGCCAGGATCTGTCGATACTCTGCCCAGCGTCGGTGGGCCGCTGCCGGTGCCGCTGACCGTGGGGTCACGGTGCCGTTGTCAAGCTTCGCGTTCACGGCTGGTGTAGACTCTGACTCCACGATTCTACGACGAGGAGGGCGCCCGATGCGACCGCCGATCGCCAGCATGCAGAACGCCGGGGTGAAGCGGGCGGTGCGGTTGCGTCGGCGGCGGGCGCGTGACCGCGAGCGGGCGTTCCTGATCGAAGGCTACCGGGAGCTGCTGCGTGCGGTGGAGGTGGGGCTGCCGCTGGAAGCGGTCTACCACTGTCCCGAGTTCTATCTCGGGAGCAACGAGCCGGCGCTGCTGGAGCGCGCCGGACAGGCCGACGGCGCGCTGCTGATCGAGACCAGCGCTGCCGTATTTGCCAAGCTCTCCTACCGCGACCGCCCCGACGGTCTGCTGGCCGTGGCGCCGATGCCGGCCTGGACCCTCGAGCGCCTGCCGGCGCCGGGGCCGGAGTCCCTTTACGTGGTCGCCACCGCCATCGAGAAGCCGGGCAACCTGGGTACCCTGCTGCGCAGCGCCGACGCCGTGGGCGCCGCGGGCGTGATCGCCTGCGACCCGGTCACCGACCTGTTCAATCCGAACGTGGTGCGGGCCAGCGTCGGCACCCTGTTCACGGTGCCGGCGGCGCAGGCCGATGCCGCGGCCACGCGCCGCTGGCTGGATGCTCACGGCGTGCGCACCTTGGCCACCTCGCCCGCGGCCGAGCGCTGCTACACCGACCACGACCTCACCGGGGCGCTCGCAATCGTCCTCGGCAGCGAGCAGTTCGGCCTGGACGCCGCGTGGTTCGACGGCAGGCACGGCGCCGTGTCGATCCCCATGCAGGGCCACGCCGACTCGATCAACGTCGCCATGGCCGGCACGGCGCTGCTGTTCGAGGCGCTGCGCCAGCGGTCTCAGGCGAAGCAATCATCCCTGCCAAGGCGGGGCGGCCGGTCCCCGTGACAAAGCAGCGCTGTCGCCACCCCGTAATGGAGTATAGTTGGAGGTGGCGATGGGAGAGGCAATGGCGCTGCGGGACGAGGACATCGGGCGCATCGGGGATTACGTCAAGCCGTGGCTGCGGAGCGTGGTCGAGGACATGATTCCCCGGCACGAGCCGGCCGGAGTCGGTGCCCAGCTCCTGGAGCGGATGGTCCGCGTGGAGGAGGAGCTCAAGTCACAGCGCCAGTTGATGGACGAGCGCTTCGGATTCATGGAGCACCGGTTCGCGGCGATGGACAATCGCTTCGAGGAGTTGCTCGACCACACCAACAGCCGCTTCGAGGCGGTCGAGAAGCGCTTCGAGGAGAGTCTCGAGCACACCAACACGCGCTTTGCGGACCTCACCGCCCAGATGAACGCCCGTTTCACTTCGTTGAGCTGGATGATCGGAGTCGGGTTCGTGGTGATCACCTCCCTCACGACGCTGTACGCCCTGCTCGCCTGACGGCCGACTCGGTCCACGCGCTCCGTCGCTACCAGTCGAAGAACGAGCCTGACGGCCAGCGGTCGTGGTAGCCGGTTGTGAAATAGCCCTCGAACGGCCGTTGCGCGCCCTTGCGCCATGGCCGGCGCTCCCAGCCCGCACCGTCGAGCAGGTCGCCGGTCTCCTCCAGGTGTGCCAGCAGCAGGTCGTGGAGCTCGTTGCGCAGACCGGCGTGCTCGGTCGCGTGAATCAGGTTCAACGTCTCCCCCGGATCGGCGCGCAGGTCGTACAGCTCGTCACGGTCGAGCAGGTTGATCGAGAGCTTCCAGTCCGCGGTGCGAATGCAGCGGATGGGGTAGAAGCCGCCGGCGCGGGGCTGGCCGATCCCGAAGCGGTGGTACTCGCTGAAGGCGGCGCGGCGGTGCTCGGAGGCGGAGCGCTCACCGCGCAGCAGCGGCAGCAGCGATTCGCCCGTGTAGCCGGCGCTGCGCGGGAACCGCCCATCGCCGGCGCCGGGAACCCTTGCGGCCTCCACCACGGTGGCCCACACATCGAGGCTGCTGGTCAGGCACTCCCGGCGCACCCCCGCGGGGAGGCCCGGACCGGCCACCAGCAGCGGCACCGCCACGGTGTGGTCGTACATCGTCGGCCCCTTGGCGCACAGCCCGAAGGCTCCCAGGTGATCGCCGTGATCGGAGGTGTAGATCACCAGGGCATCCGGACAGTAGCGGTCGACGGCTTCGAGCAGGCGCCCGATCTCCCAGTCCGCGTAGCTGTTGCAGTCGTAATACTTGTGGTAGTAGCGGGGGTACTCCTCGGGAGTGGAGCGTGCGGCCGCCAGCCACGCGGAGTAGTCGCGCTGCAGGCGCGGCTTGTCGGCGGGAGCCGCCGGAAACGAGGGTGGTCGTGGCAGTCGTTCGTGCTCGTAGCGCCCCTGGAACGGCGGCGGACAGAGGTAGGGCCCGTGCGGCTCGTCCAGCTCCACGGCCAGGAACAGGGGCGCCTCGCGGTCACGGCTTCGCAGCAGATCGATGGCGCGGTCCACGACGCGGTGCGCGTAGCAGTAGTCGACATCCTCCATGCCGCGCAACCAGCCGCCGAAGCGGTTGGCGCCGCTGCGTCCCACCTCGCCCTTGAAGGTGGTCATGTCGTACCAGGTGGCGGCGGAGAAGCCGCCGGCGGCGCGGCCGGCACCGGCGTAACCGCCGTCCAGATGCCACTTGCCGAGGTGGTGGGCCGCGTAGCCGGCCTCGGCCAGCAGCTCGCCCAGCAGCGGCACTCCCCGCGACGGGGCGAGGTTGTTGCACAGCGCGCCGTTGCGATTCGGCGGCAGCCCGGTGTACCAGGAGGAGCGTGCCGGCGTGCACAGCGGCGAGGCGGTGATGCAGGTGCCGAACAGGGTGCCGCGCGCGGCCAGCCGGTCGATGTTGGGAGTCTTCGGGAGCTGCGGCTCGACCCCCTCTGCCGCATCCGCCCGGTGCCAGTGTGCGGGACCGTACGCCGACACCATGTCGCGCCCCTGGGTGTCGGTGGTGACAAGGATGATCAATGGTCGGTCGGCCATGGCACAGATTACGCCGCCATCCGCTGGTACGCCATGGGGCCACTGGGTCTGTGGCCACGGCAGGTGGCCCTGGAGCTGTTAGACTGGTGCACGTCACGCTATGCTGTCGATCGATGTGGGGAAAGCGGCACCATGGGGCCGGTGAGTTGCCGCAATGAAGACCCTCGAACTGGTTCGTTCTCAGTTGAGTGCAGGGGACTATGATCTCTCTCGTCATGCACTCAGACGGGTTGTGGAACGAGATATCAGCGAACAGGAAATCAGAGAGGCCGGACAGCGGGCTGCAATCATCGAGGACTACCCGGACGACAAGTACTCCCCCAGCTCATTGCTGCTCGGTTACACCTCGAGGGGACGAGTTCTCCACATCCAGGTGTCCCGTGCGGACACCGAACTCGCCAGAATCATCACGTTGTACGAGCCGAATCCCGATGAGTGGGTCGACTATTCCAGGAGGCGTTGAATGAAGTTTACCTGTAGCGTCTGTCAAGCGACCGACAGCCGCGAAGAACTGGTTGAGGAGGTCTTTCAAGTAGACGGGAGGTACGTACTGGTCGGTAGTATTCCAGCCGTCGTGTGCGGCCGTTGCGGCGAGCAATCATTTAGTCGAGAAACCACGGAGAGGATTCGCCAAATGGTCCACGGTAAGGCGACGGCCAGGACGTCTGTCGCCATGGACGTCCTTGACTTTGTCTCTTGAGGCGGACCGACGAGACGCTACGGTCACTCTAACGCTTCAGGCCCGCTCCAGGAGGAGGGCGATGCCCATGCCGCCGCCGATGCAGAGGGCGGCGATGCCGCGCCGCGCGGCGCGCCGCTGCATCTCGTGCAGCAGGGTAACGGCGATGCGGGTGCCGCTGGCACCCAGCGGATGGCCCATGGCGATCGCCCCGCCGTTGACGTTGACCCGCGACTCGTCCCAGTCCAGCTCGCGCCCCACCGCCAGCACCTGGCCGGCGAACGCCTCGTTCACCTCCAGCAGGTCGACGTCGGCCAGGGTGAGGCCGGTGGCGGCCAGCAGCTTGCGGATGGCGAACGCCGGCCCGATGCCCATCACCGCCGGGTCGACTCCCGCCGTGGCACAGCCGCTCACCCAGGCTAGCGGCTCCAGCCCGCTCGCGGCCGCCCGCCGCTCGCTCATCACCACCACCGCCGCGCCACCGTCGCTCAGCTTCGAGGCGTTGCCCGCGGTAACCGTACCGTCCCGCTCGAACGCCGGCCGCAGATTTGCCAGCGCTTCCAGGCTGGTGTCGGCCCGCGGCGCCTCATCGCTGCGGAACTCGACGGCCGGGCCCTTGCGGGCGGCCACCGGCACCGCCACGATCTCGCGGCCGAAGCGATCCTCCTGCAGTGCCGCCAGGTAGCGCTGTTGACTCTGCAGCGCGTAACGGTCCTGCTCGGCGCGCTCCACCTGGTAGCGCGTGGCCAGGGTCTCGGCGGTGTTGCCCATGTGACAGTCGACGAAGCAGTCCCAGAGTCCGTCGCGCAGCATCACGTCCACCAGCTCGACGTGGCCCATGCGCGCACCCCAGCGGGCCTCGGGGAGCAGGTAAGGCGCTCTGCTCATCGACTCCATGCCGCCGGCGACGATGCAGTCGGCGTCGCCCAGTGCGATGGCCTGGGCCGCCAGGCTGATCGCCTTGAGCCCGGAACCGCACACCTTGTTGATGGTCATGGAGGGCACGGAGTAGGGGATCTCGGCCTTGACCGAAGCGACACGGGCGGGGTTGGGCCCGTTGCCCGCCTGGTAGACGTTGCCCATGATCACCTCGTCCACCTGGTCCCCGCCGACGCCGGCGCGCCGCAGTGCCTCGCGGATCGCGACCGAGCCCAGGAAGGGAGCGGAGCACTCCTTGAGGGCCCCGCCGAAGGCGCCGATGGCGGTGCGCGTGGCGCTCACCAGTGCAGCGCGGTTGCGGCTCATGACGCTTGCCTGCCTGCGGCGTCCGCGTAGCTGGCGCGGAGCACGCGGCGCATGGTCTTGTTGGACGCCGTACGCGGCAGGGCATCCACCAGCACCACGTCGTGGATCCGGAACAACGGATTCAGGTGCTCGCGGATGACGTTTCTGAAGCGGGCCTGCAACTCCTCGGTCGTGGTCTCGGGGCCCGTCTCGAGTACGGCGTAGACCACCAGGCGCTCGGGACCGCCGCCTGCCGGTTGCACGCCCACCGCAGCGGTCTCCACCACTTCGGCAACCGTGTTGAGCAGACGTTCGATTTCCGCCGAGCTGACCTTGATGCCGCCCAGGTTCATGGTGTCGTCCACCCGCCCGTGGATCCGGTAGCCGCCCCCGGAAAGCTGCTCGATCTGGTCGCCGTGGCGCCGCAGCGGCACGCTTCCGGCCGCCCGCGGCGTGCCGTCGAAGTACACCGCATGATGATCCTGGTTGAGCAGGGTGGTGGAGAGCCCGACCGAGGGCGGCCGCAGGAACACTTCGCCGTTGCCGGCCGGCCGGCCGGCCTCGTCGAGAATCAGAAAGTCGATCCCCAGCGCCGGCGTGGTGCAGGTGGTGGGGGCCGACGGCTGCACCACGGTGCCGGTGAGGTAGCCGCCGCCGATCTCGGTGCCGCCGCAGTATTCGATCACCGGGCGGTAGCCGGCCAGGGCCATCAGGTACAGGTAGTCGTCTCCGTTGGAGGGCTCGCCGGTGGAGCTGAACACGCGGATTGCGCTCCAGTCCAGTCCCTCCATGCAGCCGCTGCTGCGCCACGTCCGCACCAGGCTGGGCACCACCCCGAGCATGGTGACGCCGGCATCCTTCACGAACTGCCCGAACTCGCGTCCGGTCGGGACGCCGTCGAACAGCGCGATGCTGGCGCGGTTGATGAGACTGGCGTAGATCAGCCACGGCCCCATCATCCAGCCCAGGCTGGTGGGCCACGCCGCCACGTCCCCGGGCCGGATGTCCTGGTGCAGGCAGCCGTCTGCCGCACACTTCAGCGGCGTGGTGTGGGTCCACGGGATCGCCTTCGGCTCACCGGTGGTGCCGGAGGAGAACAGGATCGTGGTGGCAGCCTCGGGCTCGCACGGAACCGGACTGAACGTGGCATCGGCGCTGAGAAAATCCTCCCAGCTCAGGTCGACGCTGCGGCTCACGGGGGCCGGACCGGTGCCTTGCGCCAGCACGATTGCCGGTGGCGCGTCCGCTTCCACCACCTTGGCGTACAGGGGCAGCAGCTTGCCGTGGCGCAGAATCCGGTCCTGGGTGAAGATCGCCTTGGCGTGCGTGATCTGCAGGCGGATGCCGATCTCCTCCGCCGCGAAGCTGTCGGCGATGCCGACCGCGGTGCAGCCGGCGAAGATGATCCCCAGGTAGATGGCGACCGACTCCGCGGTCATCGGCAGGTCCAGGGCGATGGCATCACCGGGACGGTAGCCGGCGTCGCGCAGCCCGTTGGCGACGCGGTTGGCCAGTGCCCGCAGCTCGCCGTAGCTGACGCTCCCCCGCGGGCCGCCCTCGGCCTGGTGCACGATCGCGACCGCGTCGTCCGGCGCGTTGAAGCAGCTCTCCGCGATGTTCAGCCGGCCCCCCGGAAACCAGCGCGGCTCGCGCAGGTCGGAGAGATCGGCCACCGCGTGGTAGGGATGGGCGAAGCGGATCCGCAGCCGCTGCGCCAGGTGGTGCCAGAACTCCGTGAACTGCGTCACCGACCAGTGGAACAGGTCCCGATAGGTGTCGCAGCGCTGTTCGCGCATCAACGCGTGCAGGTTGCTGGCGCGGATCTCCTCCTCGGTGGGGATCCAGGCCGGCGCCGGTCCATGGGCCAGGTTCCGCTTGCGGTAGGTGCGCTCGTAGAGAAGCTGGTGCACGGCGAAGGGGATCTCGGGAGTGAGCACGGAGCGCGTCAGTTCCTTCCAGCAGCGCTCCTCCGCCTGCTGGCTGTGCCCGGCCGCGGCGAGCAGGCGGTTCGCACGCTCGCCGACGAACAGCGCGCGCGCCCGGTCGAGGCCGGCGGCGAGCAGGTCCTTCGACGAAACCCGGTGGGCCGGCGCCCGGTGGACATCGGTCGGCATGGTCTTCGGCGCTGCTGAACGACCGTGCGTGCTCATGGGTGTCCCTCGGCTACTCCAACCTGCGTTGGTCGCTCAGGTCCTTGCCGCCGACCGCCTGGGTGATGGTGGCGCCGCGGTATTCGCGGATCTCCAACTGGTGGAAGGCGTTGACGATCATGTGCTGGGTCGGCATGTCCTCCCAGCGGGCGTGGTGGAACTGCACCGTGCCATCGCCGCGCCACATGGCGGTGACCTGGCGATGGGAGCCCGCGGCCGGGGTGAGGGTGGCGTAGGCGACGTCGGCCTGGTCCCAGTCGCCGGTGCGCGGGATGTACTTGTAGTGGAGCTGGCCGGTGAGCACGCCGTCGGAGCGCGGCGCGGGCGCGGGCGGGTAGTCGGCCGGTGCCACCGGCTGCATGTCGCGCAGCTTCATGTCGAGGAAGCGGTAGCCCATCCAGCTCGCGGTGACGTGGGTCTCGCCCCGGCACACCGCCGGATCCGGCAACTCACAGTAGATCTTGGCGAAGCCGAGTTGCTCGCGCCCGGTCAGGATCGGGTCGGTCAGGTTCTCCCACAGCACCGTCAGGAACGAACCCATCGCGCGGTCGCTTGCCCCGGTGTAGGTCACCGGGAAGGTGACCCCCATGATGTTGTAGCCGCGGCCGGCGAGCCACTCGATCTCCTTCATGTGGGTCTGGTCGACGGTCACCACCGGCTCGCCGTGCAGGGCGAAGCCCTCCGGCAGCAGTGCCTCGAGCTGCTCGGGGTTGGTGAGGAAGCTCACCGAGTAGCTGGTCGATCGGGGATTGTCCCGGCACTCGAAGCGCGCGTCGTCGGGACCCTGCCGCGGTCCCGCCATGGGACCGAAGTGGGTGGGCATCAGGTACATCATGCCCTTCTCGAAGGTATAGCCCATGACCCGATCCTGCGCCGTGCCGCGCCTGAGATGCAACCCTCCAGCCGCCTCGCCCAATTCAACGTGGTGTAGTTGCATCACGACGATACGGTATCCTCCTCGTCGTCCAATACCTGCTTGCACACCGTAACGCAATCCTCGCAGATGTAGACACCGGGGGCGATCATGCCGCCAATCAAGTGTCGCGCCGCGGCGGCGCTCTTCCCGCAGAACGAGCAGGACCTCGGATCGCTGCTACCAATGACCGGACGAGCGTCACCGAGCAGCGCCGCCGCCCGCGCCAGCTCCTCGTCGCCTGCGCGGCGCACCTCCTCGGGATCGCGGCCCTGCCAGTCGAGCAGCCCGCGGCCGCTCTTGAGCCCGAGATGGCCGGCCGCCGCCAACTCCAGCAGGTAGCGGCGGCCGGCAGCTACCCGCTCGCGGTCATCCACGTCCACCTGGACCCGGGCCGCCAGGTCCAGCCCCGCCACGTCGCGCTGCGCCAGCGGCCCGCGGACCAGGAAGCGCAGGCCGAAGCCGAAGCGCACGGCGCGGTCGACATCTTCCGCGCTGGCCAGCCCTTCGGCGACCTGGGCCAGCGCTTCCCGCATCAACGCGCGCTGCAGCCGGTTGGCGATGTAGCCGGCGACGTCGCGCCGCACCCGCACCGGCACCTTGCCGCACCGCTCCCAGAGCGAGCAGACCCGCTCCACCGCATCGTCTGGGGTTCGGTCACCGCGCGACACCTCGACCAGCGGTACGATCTGCGCCGGCAGGAAGAAGTGCGACCCCACGATCCGGGCGTGGCGTTGCGCCCTCACTCGCGCCCCGACCTGGGCTATGGTGAAGCTGGAGCTGTTGGTGGCCAGCAGCGCGTCCGTCGGCGCCAGCCGGTCCAGCTCCGCGAACAGCTCCTGCTTCACGCCCAGCTCCTCGGGCGCCGCCTCGACCACCAGCCACGCCCGCTCCACGGCACGCGCCAGGTCGGTGGTGGTACGCAGCCGGGAGGGCGTCTCGCGCGCGACCTGCGCGTCGATCAGGCCATGTCGCTGGAGCCGCTCCAGCGACTCGCGGACCAGGGCCAACGCGCGCTCCAGCGCCCCGCGGTCGGGGTCGTACAGCCACACCACCGGTTGCGTGCGTGCCAGCACCTCGGCAATGCCGTGGCCCATCGCGCCCGACCCCACCACCGCGCAGACCGCTTCCATGGCCTTCACGTAGTGTCCGGTGTCGGAGCATCGGCGCGCAGCAGCCGTTCGTGCTTGAGCTCCTGCCACAGGTCGCCCGCGATGGGCCAGGCCACCATGGCGACGTTGTCGCGCACCTCGGCGGGCGTCACCGCGCCGGGAATCACGGTGGCGATGGCGGGGTGGGCGAGGGCGAACTGCAGCGCCGCCGCGCGCAACGGGACCCCGTGGCGCTCGCACACGGCGCTGATTCGGGCCACCCTGTCGTGCACCTCGGGCACCGCTGCGCTGTAGTTGTAGGTGGCGCCCGCTACCGCGCCGGTGGCGAGGATGCCGGAGGCGTAAGGGGCTCCCTTGATGATGCCGACGTCGTGCTCGGTGCAGTAGCTCAGCTCGCCGTCGAGCAACTCCTGCTCAACCAGCGAATAGGGTATCGCCAGCAGGAAGTAGTCGAGCGCGATGCGCTCGACGAACCGGGTGATGGTGCCGGGGTCGTTGACCCCAGCCCCGATGGCACGGATCTCACCGGCCGCCTTCAGCTCCTGGAGCGCGCGCCAGCCACCCGCCCGGACGAGCTGATCGAGGTAACGGTCGGCGATCTCCGGCGTCGCGTGCTCGCTGTAGTCCAGGTCGTGGATCGTCAGCAGGTCTACCCGGGTGATGCCGAACCGCTGCAGGCTGTCCTCGTAGGAGCGCATGACACCACCGTAGGAGAAGTCCCAGCGCAGTGCGAAGGGCAGCCCGCCGCTCCAGCCGCCGAGATCCACCTCCCGCGACGGAGGTCGCGGCCGCTGCAGCAACCTGCCCACCTTGGTCGCCAGCACGGTGTCGCCGAGGTCGCGCTGGCGCAGTTGATAGCCCAGCCGCAGCTCGCTCTGCCCGTGACCGTAGAGCGGCGCGGTATCGAACAGGCGGATGCCCGCCTGGTACGCCGCCGCCAGGGTCTCCTGCACCTGTGCTTCAGGTAGGCGCCGGAACAGCCCGCCGATCGTGGCGCCCCCGAATCCGAGCGCCGTGACCTCGACCCCGCTCCCACCAAGGCGCACCCGCGTCGTCGCCGTCATCGCTGGAGAGACAGTGTAATGTGACCGCCATGCGCGTCCAACTGCAGCAGTTCGCAGCCGTGACCGCCACCCCGCGCACGGCCTGGACCTTCGCGCTGTTGTCCGACGGCGAAGGCACCGACACCGCGGTCGAGCTGACCCTGGGAGACCGCTCGGAGCGAGTGGCCGACACGCTCGCCAAGTTGCTCGCGGCATTGGGCGGCGCGGAGCTGACCGGCGACTGGGACGTTGCCCAGCGTATGGGCCTGGTTCCCGACCGGCTGCGGCAAGACGTCGTGCTGGCCACCGCGACAAGCGCCCTGCGCAGCGCCGTGACCCAGCTCGCTGCGGCTCGCGCGGGGATGAGCCTGCACCGCTTCCTCGGTGCCGAGCCGACCGCGAGCGTCGAGATGTACGCCAACATCAACCGCGCGCTGTTCGCCACCGCCCGCACCCCCGCCGACTTCGCACGCGCCGCGGGAAGGGCCGCCCGCGCCGGGTTCCGATGCTTCAAGTGCGCGCCGTTCGACGAGGTCACGCCTGCCGCGGCGCCGGAAGGGGTGCTCGGCCTCGCCCGGCCCGGACTGGAGCGGACCCGCGCCGTCCGTGACTCAATCGGCGCCGGCGTCCGGCTTCTGGTCGACTGCCACGCCCGCTTCACCGTCGCCACCGCACCGCCGATCGCCGAGGAGTTGGCACAGCTCGACGTCGGCTGGTTCGAGGAGCCGGTGCAGCCGCGCACCGCGGCCGCCGACCTGGCGGCGATCGCGCGCCGTGTGCGGATGCCGGTGGCCGGCGGCGAGTCGGGGTACGGCCGCGACTTCTTCGACGATCTGCTCGACCGCGGGGCCGTCTCCGTCATCATGCCCGACATCAAGCACTGCGGCGGCGTGGCGGAGGCGGTGCGCGCCGGCCGTTCGGCGCTGGGGCGGGGCAGGGCCTTCTCGCTGCACAGTCCATCCGGCCCGGTCTCGCTGCTGGCCGGCGCCCACGTCAGCGCCGCCGTGCCGGGCGCACTGCCGCTGGAGCATGCCGTCGACGAGGTCGACTGGCGCGCCGACCTGATCGACCCCGCCGAGCGGATCGAGGACGGGCGCCTGCTACTGCCGCCCGGCCCCGGCCTTGGAGCGGCCCTCGACTGGCGCTCCATCCGCCGTCACGGCCGGACCTGGAAACCTTGAGACGGCCTTCCGCGAACCAGTCGAAGTACACCTGGATGCTCGGTCAATCCAGGGGGCGTCCGCGTCGCGCTGCGCATGGCCGGCGTTCCCCCGCGGCTCCTACGCTACGGCGTCGCTGAACACCAGCTCCCAGCCATGGAACACCGCCGCCAGGCCGGTGAACCGTACCCTCGGGAACTGCCGCGCCAGCCGCTCGTCCGCCAGGTAGCGCCGCAACTGCGCCGTGGCCTCTCCGGCCGCCGCCGCCACGCCCGCCTCGTCCGCTGACTCGCTGCGCGCCAGGTACTTCAGCTCGATCAGATAGCCGCGTCGCAACTGCGGATAGCGCGCGACCAGCGGCTCCAGGCTGATGTCCGCGTGGCCCTTCCCCAGCTCCGCCTCCGACCGGAACACGTAATAGTCCGCGATACTCAGATAGGCGGCCAGGAATCCCTGGATGACCTTCTCTCCGGCGATGTAGTCGCGAATCCCCGTCTGCGCCGCGATCGCCTCGCTCAGGAACTCCAGCACCGGCCGCCACTCGCCCTCGTTGGCCATCCCCAGCATCAATTGCTCGAACCGGTGCAGGTCGACCTTGAACACCCCTACGTCCTGGTAGCCGTCGCGCAGGTAGCCGTACATCAGCCGCTTCACCGTCTGGTTCGGGATCGCCAGCGTCGGCGTCACGCCCTGCGCGTCGCGGATGCTCAGCAGCCCGAAGTAGTGCAGCAGGGACAGGAAGTTCTCCCGCTCGGCGAGCCGCCCCAGCGGAAAGCTCGGCTGGAGGCGGGCGTCAGCCTGCTCCTCACCGATGATCTTTCGCAGCAGGTCGAAGTTGCCGTTCAACTGCCGGCCCACCACCAGCAGGTGGCGCAGCTTGCCGTAGTCGATGCGCACGTTGGTGTCGATCAGGTACGTCGGCACGCGCCGGTTCGGGATCGATTGGTCCAGGTAGTAGAGCACCATGTCGGTGTTGTAGAGGTCGGTGTCGGCCTCCTCCGCGAACCGGTAGCCGTTGTACCACTGGCCCATGATGCCCATCGCGGTGTCGACGCCCTGATTGAACACGCCGAGGTCCTGGTAGGTTTCGACCAGGCGCCGCACCTCCGCCTCGGTGAAGCCGACCATCTCGTTGAAGTCGGTGTGCAGGCTGATGTTCTTGCCGATGTTGAAGCCGCTGGTGACGTCGTCCATGGTCACCGGCGACACGCCGGTGATGAACAGGCGGTCGATGCCGCCGCCGCTGCGGTCGGTGCCACCCTTGAGGGTGGCGAAGAAGCTGCGGAAGAAGCCGCCGCCGTGGGTGAAGGCGTGGTACGCCTCGGCGCCGTGGTGCGCCAGCACCGTGTTGGCGAAGTTGTCGTACTCGTCGATCAGCACGTACAGCGGAATGCCGTGGTCGCCGACGTAGCGGAACAGCTCTCCCAGCTTCTCGGTGATCGACGGCGGCGCGAGAATCTCTCCCAGCGCCGCTTCGGGAAACAGGTCGGGATGCCGGCGCAGCGTCCCCCGCAGCTCCGTGTGGCAATGCCCCTCGAAGCGTTGCTCCAGGGTCTCCAGCTTGTCGCTGACCATCGAGAAGTTGAAGCGCAGGGTGACGTAGCGGCTGTGTTCCCCGGTCGGTCTCCGCCCGATGTCGGTGCCGGCAAAGGTGGCGTCGAAGTCGCCGGCCCAGAAGCGGTCGTAGTAGTTCTCCAGCAGCGACACCCACACGGTCTTGCCGAACCGCCGCGGGCGGATCAGGAAGGCGTAGTGCTCCTGCTCCAGACGCCGCAGGAAGCGGGTCTTGTCCACGTACAGCCACTGGTTCAGGCGGATGCGCCGGAAGTCGCCTTGGCCGTAGGGAATGTGCGGGTACGCGGGCGTCTCGTCCACTTGCAGACCGTGCCGCCGACACTCTATCGCCCGTGCGACGGCCCCTCAAGCTCAGGTCGGCTCTTTCACCGCCCGCGGTTGCCGAAACGTCCCGCTGCCTGCGCGCGACATGGCGCTCGTGTAGTTCGACTCTCCGTGCTGCTACCAGCGTAGCGTCGACTGCACCGAGAGCGCATGCTCCGGCTGTGCGGCGGTGGACTCGCGGCGGGTCACCAGCTCGATCAGGACACTACTATCCGACAGGTCGCTGGCGTGGAACGTGTAGCCCAGCCGGTGTGTGCGTTCGTGCTCGGAGAGGCCGATGCCGGCCCACGGCACCCCGACACCACCGGCCAGCGCCTGCTGCTGCCGCCCGGCCCAGGCCTTGGAGCGGCCCTCGACTGGCGCTCCGTCCAACGTCACGGCAGGACCTGGACACCTTGAACCAACCCGAGCCGCGGCGGCCCGCCGTCCTCAATCGGATCGCGGCATCTGGCGCAGGAACTCTCGGCACTTGGCTACCAGACGCAGCAGTCCCGGATCCGTGGTGATCGACTCGACATCCTCGAACGGCACCCACCTGAGTGCGAGGGACTCGGCCGTTACCGTGAAGGTCTCGGAGTGCCGCGCCTGGAGCAGGAAGCGGACGTCGTAGTGGTAGTGGGCAGGGCTGCGGCCGCGGGGGGTGGAGGGCCCGTGGATGTCGAGATCGATGATGTCTTCCAGCAGCGGAGTCACCGCGAGGCCCGACTCCTCGGCCGCCTCCCGGCACGCGACCGCCAGCGGATCCGGGTCGCCGTCGGCGTGGCCGCCGAGTTGCAGCCACCTGCCGACCTTGGCGTGGTGGGTCAGCAGCACGCGCGTCGCGGTGCGGTCGACCACCAGGGCCGAGCCGGTGACGTGACCGTCGTCCCAGCAGTCGCGCTCGAAGCAGCGCGGCTGGCGCAGCACGAAGCCGCGGAAGCGGGTCTGGTCCTCGTCGGGATAGCGCGCCTGGTAGCCGTCGAGCGCGGCGAGCAGCCGGTTGCGGTGCAGGGCGCTTGCTCAGGCGGCGGCCGGGACCGCGCGGCCGTCGTGATCGAAAATCAACGGGAACGGCTGGCGCCGGTGCGAGCGGGTGGCGGCGTCCATGTAGCAGACGCTGAAGGCGCGCCGCGGGATGGCGACGGCGTTGGTGCCCGAGCGGTGCAGGGTCCAGTTGTGCAGCAGCACCGCCTCGCCGGCAGCCAACTCCAGGTGCAGGGGGCGGTGCGCCGGGTCCCCGGCGGTTATCAGCCGTTCCAGATCGGCCCGTTGCCCGTCACTGAGGAAGCCGGACCCGTTGCTGGGGTTCCGCAGGCGGCGATGCGAGCCGGGGATGATCTGCATGCAACCGTTGGCAATCGACGCGGGGTCGAGCGCGGTCCACACGGTGATCTGTGGATCGCGATCCAGGTCGACCCAGCGGTCCTGGTGCCACCGCAGGTCGGTGCCGGCCCCGGCCGGCTTGTTCATGAACATGGCCCGGAAACAGGAAATCGCCCGGCCAGCGCCATGGATCCGGCGACACAGCTCGGCGAACAGCGGCCGCTGCAGGTAGGAACGGAACAACGGGTCCAGTTCCAGGTCCTGGATCTTGCGGTAGGCGAGGGTGGCGCCCTTGTGCCCGGCCGATGCTCCCCTCTTGTGCTGCGGCGGATTGGTCGCCGGGTCGAGTTGCATCAGCATGCGGTCGTAGGGCACCGGCGCGGTGCCGAGCATGATCTCGTCGATGCGGACGCGCAGCGCTTCCAGCTCCTCGTCGCCCAGCAGCTTGCCGAGGCGGAGACAGCCCCGGCGGCGAAACTCCTGCAAGCGAGCGTCGGTCAACAGCACGTGCGGCTCCCGTCAGTCGTCGCCCAGCATGAGCGCGCGGCACACCTGCGCCAGGCGCTCCAGCTCGTCGAGCGGCATCGACTCCTGGTTGGTGTGGATGTCCAGGTAGCCCACCGAGATCACCACGGTGGGCAGCCCCTTGGCGTTGAACTCGTTGGCATCGCTGCCGCCGCAGGTGGTCGAGCGCCAAGGCTCCAGCCCGGCGGCGCGGATCGCGGCCTCGGCTCGCCGCACCACCGCATCGTCCTCGGTGAAGCGATAGCCGGCGGTTGCCGTGACCGGCGTTACCTCTATCTCGCCGCCGAACTCCTCGGCGCCGCGGCGGCAGCACTCCAGCAGGTGCTCCCGGTGAGCGCGGAAAGTGGCTTCGTCGAGACTGCGCGTCTGCACCGTCAGCTCGGCGCACGGTGGGATGATGTTGGCGGCCTCGCCGCCGGAAAGCACGCCGGCGTTGGCCGTGGTCTGCCCGTCGACGCGGCCCAGACGCATGCGGTCGATGGCACGCGCCGCCATCTGCAGGGCGCTGCGGCCCGTCTCCGGCTCGGTGCCGGCGTGTGCCGCGCGGCCGTTGAAGGTGACGCGGAACGTCTCCGCCCACGGGCCGGCGAGGATGACGCCGCCGACCGGGCCGTCCACGTCCGGCACGAACGCCATCCGCGAGCGCACGCCGGCCACGTCGAACGCCTTGGAGCCGATGTGTCCGACGTCCTCGCCCACGGTGAACAGCAACTCGACCGGCGGATGAGGCAGACCCTCGGCCGCGATCGCTTCCACCGCCTCCACCATGGCCGCGACCGCCGCCTTGTCGTCCGCGCCCAGCACGCTGGAGCCGTCGGTGTGCACCGCGCCGTCACGGACCACCGGCTCCATGCCCGGCGTGGGGCGGACGGTGTCGGTGTGGGCGCAGAGCAGGATCGGTTCCCGGTCCGCCTTGGCACCAGAGCCCCGCCACCAGCCGAGCACGTTGCGATGCGGGTCGGCCTGCAGACGCACCCCCGCCCGCTGCAGCCTGGGCCGCAGCGCCTCGATTACCGGGTCCTCGTTGGGATGGTAGCTGTCGATCCGCAGGATCTCCAGGAAGGTGTCGAGCAGACGGGCGGAGTCGATCATGGTCCCGCTCATCTTAGCGCAGCCGGGACGGAGAATTCACGCGTCGACGTGCCCGGCTTCGGCGCGCGACTGAATCTTGGCGCTGCGCTGATGGCGCACACCTGCAAACCGCGAGCGGACGACGAGATGTTCGCGGTGAACCGGCCCCGACCCGGCAACCTCGCCATGCCGGCGTATGAACTGTGCATGGCGGCGGACAGCGCCACCGGCGGCGCGCAACTGCACCTGCAGGAGTGTTCCGATTCTACGTTGCAGCGGTTCGCGCACCACATCGGTGGTCTGCTCGTGTTGTCCGGTACCGAGCTGTGCCTGGCGGTGGCGCCGGAAGCGGGTCGCCCGACGGGCGGGCCGAGCCACCTGCGGCGCGACCTGTCGCTGCAGCCGTGTAGCACGACGGAGCCGGAACTGACAGGCTGGCTGTTTCCCGGACCGGCGCCCGAGTGACCCGATCCCTCGGCAGACAGGGCCGCAGCGTGCTCAGCGCAGCGTGTCGTCGCCGCCTGCCAACTCGTTGGTAAAGCAGTCGAGGAGCCGATCGACGCGGAGCCGGTCGGTACGCTCGGGATCGTCCCACAGGCGCTCGATCGCCTCCGCACCGGCCGGGGTGAACCGGACGCCCACGCCGGCCGCGAACTTGGCTCGCAGCAACGGCAGTGCCTCGGTCCGGCGCCGGGGATGGCCCAGCGGGTATGCCACCTCCACGGGCGGCGTGGCAGAGCCGTCCTTGAACCGCACCTGTATCCGGTTGGCGATGGCACGCCTGGCCGGGTCCAGGTAGTCGCGGGTGAAGCGCGGCTCCTCGCGTACCGTGGTCAGGCGCCGCAGGCGTTCGATGCGGGGGTCGGCGGCGGCCGCGTCGCGGTAGTGCTCGCTGCGCAGCTCGCCGTGCAGCAGCGCCACCGCCACCATGTACTGCAGGCAGTGGTCGCGGTCCGCGGGAGAGGAGAGCGGCCCGCGCTTGTCGATGATGCGCACCGCCGACTCCTGCGTGGAGACCTCCACCTTGGCCACCTCTTCCAGCCGCCCCGCCACTTGCGCGTGCAGGGCAAAGGCCGCGTCGACCGCGGTCTGGCCGTGGAACTCGGCCGGAAACGAGACCTTGAACAGCACGTTCTCCACCACGTAACTGCCCAGCGGCCGCGCCAGGCGCAGTTCACCACCGCGCAGCACCACGTCGTGGAAGCCCCAGCGCGGCGCGCTCAGCGCGGCCGGGTAGCCCATCTCGCCGCGCTGCACGAGGTAGGCCAGCCACAGGCCGCGACTGGTGGCGTCACCGGCGGCCCACGACTTGCGCGAGCCGGTGGTGGCGCCGTGCCGGTACGTGCGCAACGCGCCGCCGTCGAGGAACGCGTGCGACAGCGCCGCCACCACCCGCTCGGCGTCGCCGCCCAGCAGCCGGGCGGCGACCGCTGCACTCGCCACCCGTACCAGCAGCACGTGGTCCAGCCCGAGCCGGTTGAAGCTATTCTCCAGGGCCAGCACGCCCTGGATCTCGTAGGCCTGGATCTGCGCGTGGAGCAGGTCGCGCACGGTCATGGCGCCGGTCGCACCGGCGCCCGTAGCGCCGGCCGGGGCGCGGCAACGAGCATCGGCAAGTGCCAGCAAGGCGCCCAGGTTGTCGGAGGGATGCCCCCACTCGGCGGCCAGCCAGGTGTCGTTGTAGTCCAGCCAGCGGATCATGGCGCCGATGTTGAACGCGGCGCTGACGGGATCGAGCCGCAGTCCGGTGCCCGGCACCCGCACCGGCCCGGACTGGCCGTCGGCACCGGCCGGAGGTCCGAGGAGGAGGCGGCATTCGGGAGCCTCCAGGGCCAGCAAGGCACAGCCCAGCGAATCGAGCAGGCTCAGGCGTGCCGTGTCGTATGCGCGGTCGCCGAACGGCGGGGGCGTGGTGACGTAGTCGGCGATCCGCGCCAGGACCGGATCGGCCGCTGCCGGAGCCATCACTCCCCGGCGCTGCCGGACAGAGTCCGCGGCAGTGGCCTGGGTTGCGGGCCGGTATAGTCCGCGGTCGGACGGATCAGGCGGTTGTTCGCGCGCTGCTCGAGGTAGTGGGCCGCCCACCCGGCCACGCGGCTGATCACGAACACCGGCGTGAACAGCGTGGTGGGTATGCCGCAGTTGTGGAACAGCAGGGCGCTGTAGAAGTCGAGATTGGGAAACAGTCCCTTCTCGCGCCGCATCACCGCCTCGATGCGCTGCGCTACCGCGTACTGCCGCCGCTGCTCGTCGGTGGTCGCCAGCCGCTGCGCCCACTGCTGCGCAATCGGGCTGCGGGGATCACCATGCCGATAGACGCGATGTCCGAAGCCCATGACCAACTCGCGCCGCGCAAGCATCTCCAGCAGCTCCCGCTCCGCCTCGTCCGGGGTGCGGAAGCGGGCGATCAGCTCCATCGCCGCCTCGTTGGCACCGCCGTGCAGCGGCCCGCGCAACGCCGCGATGCCGGCGACGATCGCCGAGTGGAAGTCGCTCAGCGTCGACGCCACGACGCGCGCCGCGAAGGTTGAGGCGTTGAACTCGTGCTCGGCGTACAGGATCAGCGCCGCATCCAGGGCCGCGACCTGCTCGGCGTGGACGCCGGCGGGTCCGTGAAGCAGGTGCAGGAAGTGCGCCGCCAGCGTGCTCGCGCCGGAGTCGGTGTCCAGCCGCTCGCCCCGCTCCGCGAAGGCATGCTGGTACAGCAGCGCCCCCGGCAGCACGGCGAGCAGCGCGTCGGCCTGCTCGCGGAACGTGGCGGAGTCGCCGGCGGCGGCATCGCCAGCAGCCGCGGTGGCGCCGATGAAGGAGCAGGCGCTGCGCAGCACGTCCATCGGGTGGCAGCGGGCGGGCAGCAACTCCAGCATGGCGCGCGCGCCGGCGCTAAGCGTGCGCCCTGCGGCCAGCCGCCGCCGATACGCCGCCAACTCGCCGGTGGCGGGAAGCGCGCCATGAATCAGCAGGTAGGCGCACTCCTCGAAGCTCGCACGCTCCGCCAACTCCTCAATCGCGTAGCCGCGATAGGTCAGTCCGGCGCCGCTCTTGCCGACCGTGCTGACCGCGGTCTCGCCCGCCACCACGCCGGCCAGGCCGCCATCGCTCTTGCTCATCGGGATTCTCCTTTACTCAACTCCCCGGTGTCGTCCGCCGGCCGGTGTTCCGACCGCACCGCGGGGCGGTCCGGGCCATGCCGGCGCTGCAGCAGCGCGTCCATCCGCCGCTCGTACGCCTCGTAGTCCAGTATGCGGTACAACTCGCTCCGGCGCTGCAGCTCGGCCAGCAGCGACTGCTGCGTGCCCTCCGCCCTGAGCACCCGGTACGCCCGCTGCGCGGCGTGGCTCATGGCCCGGAACGCGGTGAGCGGGTACAACACCATGGACACGCCATGCGCGCGCAACTCGGCCCGAGTGAACAGCGGGCTCACCCCGAATTCGGTCATGTTGGCGAGCACCGGCACGCCGACCGCGGCGGCGACGCGCGCATACTGGCTCAGCTCGCCCGCGGCCTCGAAGAAGATGGCATCGGCCCCCGCCGCCGCGTAGGCGCGGGCGCGCTCCACGGCCCGCTCCAGCCCCTCCACCGCCAGCGCGTCGGTGCGCGCCATGATCAGCAGGTCACCGCGACCGCGCGCCGCCACCGCCGCCCGGATGCGGTCCACCATCTCGGCACCGCTCACCAGCGCCTTGCCCAGCCGGTGGCCGCAGCGCTTGGCCGCCACCTGGTCTTCCAGGTGCACCCCGGCGGCACCGGCGTGCATCATCTCCTGCACCGTGCGCCCAATGCCCAGCCCGTCGCCGAAGCCGGTGTCCACGTCCACGAGGAGCGGCAGATCGGTCGCCGCCGTGATGCGACGGGTTTCCGCAACGACTTCCGAGAGCGTGGTCATGGCGAGGTCCGGCAGGCCGAACGACGCGCTCGCCACGCCGCTGCCGGACAGGTAGAGCGCCCGGAATCCGGCGTCCTGCGCCAGCAGCGCGGCGTAGGCGTTGATCGCGCCGGCGATCTGCAGCGGCCGCTCCCGTTCCAGCGCCGCGAGCAGCCGGTTCGGACCGCTCATCCCATGCCCAGCAACGCCAGCGAATCGCGCTCCAGCATCGCATCCACGAAGCGCGCCGGGATCTCCGGCAGGCCGGTACGCCGGGCCACGGCGACCGCGTCGCGCAGATATTGCACGCTGTCCTCCACCGTGCAGAACGGATAGTCGGTGCCGAACAGCACCTTGTCCCCCACGTCGTACTCCACCGCGGTCGCCAGGCTGACGTAGAAGCGCCAGCGACGGAAGCCGAACCCGGACATGTCGCCGTACACGTTGCGGTGCTTGCGCATCACCATCACCGCATCGGTGTACCAGGGATGTCCCAGGTGGCAGATCACCATGCGCAGCCTGGGGTGGCGTTGCGCGACCTGGTCCAGCAACGCCGGCTTGGACCAGCGCAGCGGCGTTTCCGCGTAGAAATTGGTGCTCTGATGCCAGAAGATGGGAATGTCCAGCCGTTCGGCGGTGCGGTACAGAGGATCGTAGCGGGTGTCGGCGGGATTGAAGTTCTGGTAGGCGCCGCTGAGCTTGAGCGCGCGGAATCCGAGGTTCTCGACCGCGTGCCGGAGCTGGGCGCAGCACTCGGGATCGTGCGGGTCGACGCTGGCCACGCCGACCAGCTTGGCGGGATGCCGGCTGACGTAGGCGTGGACGTACTCGTTGGGCACCACCAAACCGACGTGGCGCATCATCATGGCGTAGACCGCGGCGCGATCCACCTGCGTGGCGACCGCCGCCCAGTGTGCCTCCGGCGGGCAGTCGAGGTCGGCGCGCGCACCGTAGGTCTCCTCGTACTGGCGCTTGGCCGTGGCGCTGAAGTGCCCGTCCTCCCAGATGTGGCTGTGGATGTCGATCACCGGCAGCCCGCGGCCGCTACGCTGCCACGATAGCGACGCCACGTCAACGCATACGTACCAACGCAACGACAAGCTCGGGTTGCTGA
Source organism: Spirochaetia bacterium (assembly GCA_965203905.1). Lineage (GTDB taxonomy): Bacteria > Spirochaetota > Spirochaetia > SZUA-6 > Bin103 > Bin103. The sequence goes on from CBDBDQ010000005.1 coordinate 3,433,394, forward strand.
ACCGAGGAATCGCGTGGCTCGCTCGCGCGCTTCAATCGAGCTCGAAGTGGTAGCCGACCACGTATTGCACGAACGGCTCCGACTCGGTCCATTCATGGTGCACCATGAACAACGATCCGTCCGCCAACTGGATCGTTACCGGGTAGCCGATATGATAGAAGCTCGGCACCGTCGGCGGGGCCACGCCGCCCTCACAGACAACGACTTCGTTGGCCACATCCCAGCTCAATCCGTCGTCGGACAGGCAGGCTCTCACTCCCCACGGAGACCGTCTGTAGCTGTAGGTGGCGAGCATCCGACCGTCCCGCAGAAGCAGGAGATTGGCTGGATATCCCCAGATGTTGGTTGCCTCGGGTCGGCTCCACGACTCCCCTTCGCTGGTGGAGACCGCCAGCCACAGGTGCTGATGTCGCCAGCGCGGCTGGTGGGCCGTGCGCATGAGGCAGACCAGGTGTCCGTCTCTGGTTCTCGCCATGCCCGGCTCCATGAACGAGACGATCCCCGCCGGGTCGAAGGCCACCGTCGAGTAGTGTTCCCAATTCTCGCCACGGTCGTCAGATCTGAGCACGTAGGAGCGCATGGGCTCGGCCGCCGACAGCGGCGTCACGATCGGCAGGCCGAGCATCCCCTGGCACGCCATCAATAGAATGCCGCTCGGCAGCTCGACCAGGGTTTCCGGAGCGTATCCGATTCTCATCGGCTCCGTATTGGCGCGGTATGGGGTGCTCCAGCTACGGCCGTGATCGACAGACTTGATGAGATAGATGCCCTCCCAGTCGCGCAATCCCTTCATGTTCTCCGACTGCCGCACCGACTGGGGCCCCAGATCCTCGAGGATTCCCCTCTTGCCGACGAACGCGCATATCAGGAAATGGACGTACATCGTGCCGTCGGAGAGGCAAGTTATTGCGGGATCGGTAGTTCCGGTGTGATCGGTGCAGCGCCACGGCGTCGTCCTGGTCGCTGGGTCCCAGGTGCCGCCGCCGTCCGTGGAGCGAATGAGACCGAGACTTCCGAAATCCGAGTGAGTCCTGCCCCGGTCTTCCGTAAACGTTACCAGGAGGTCGCCGTTGCCCGCCTGGGCGACTCCCGCTTCGTACGTATAGCGCTCCAGATCCTGGTAGATGACCACCCTCTCAACGTTCCTGATTCGACCCATTCACGATTCCTCCGGATGGGTGTGCTGCTGCGATCCACCCGTCTCGACCGCGTTACGCTAATCCCGCATGCGACACCTGTCAAAGCGACGGCCTCAGGGGACCAGGACATGAGCAACAAGCTTGACGTGCCAGCCCGGTCGTGGTACGGGATAGGATGCATGATCGGTGCGGGGTTCTCACGCACTGAACCGATGGAGACGAACAGCGTGGCCACAGCGGCTACGTCGCTCGCCACTTGTTCGCCGGTCGATCTGGAGAGCAGCCGAAGCAAGGAGTCGGTAATGGAAAAACGATGGTTTCCTATCGTGGTGCTACTGGTGGTGGCCGTATTCGCGGTTGTCGCCGGAGGCGAGCAAGAGGCGCCGGCAGCAGAACAGGCCGCCGCAGCTACCGGGGGCAACGAAGCGCCTTCACTGGCCGCAATGGTGGCGGCTGGGACACTGCCCCCGTTGAGCGAACGACTTCCGCACAATCCCGCGGTCGCTCGGGTGTCGGAAACAGGCCAGTACGGCGGTACCATGACTCACATGGAGAACCACTACCCTGACAACTTCAATCTGGTCGCCAGAATGCTGGGGGCGTGGGGATTGCTCGCTCTGTGGTCCTGGGATGGCACCGAAATCTATCCGAATCTGGCCGAAAGTTGGGACATCAACGAGGATGCAACCGAGATGACCGTGCATCTGCGCGCGGGCACAAGGTGGTCCGATGGCGATCTCCTGACGGCAGATGATTACCTGTTCTGGTGGAACGACGTAGTGCTCTATCATCCGGAAGATATTGCGCCCACGGCACTGGCACCTTCACTGTATATACGATCTGGCGAAGTGATGACGATGGAGAAGGTCGATGACTACACTTTCAAGATTGCGTTCGTCGATCCGAATCCGGTGGTGATGCTGCGCCTGCTGGCCGAGCGGAACCTCCCGATCATGGCACTGCCCGAACACTATCTGAAGCCCTTCCATCCGAAATACAATCGTGACGAGTCGATGACGTTGGAGGCGCAGTGGTCCGAGTTCGACACCAAGATGTATCCGCGTCGGGCCGGTCACTATCCTCCCAAGGCGCTCGAGGACTTCAGTTTTCCGACGCTGGCACCGTGGGTCATCTCCAGCCTGAAGACCGGACAGAAAATCGTCTTCGATCGCAACCCGTACTACTGGAAAGTGGATCCCGAAGGCAACCAGCTACCTTACATCGAGCACGTCGAGGCAGTCTATGCGGGAGACAAGGAGCTCGAAATACTGAAGACGGTATCCGGTGATATCCATTTCAGCATGTTCCCCCAGGACGATCCCATTTACTTCCAGAAGCAGGACGAAGGCAATTACGATATCATAAAGTGGGTCGGCTTGGACAATCCCCATAATTGGGCGGAGAACCATACCTTTCCGCACTATCTGAGGATGCAAGGGGCACGCCCCATCGATATCAGGATGGCCGAGACAGTGCTCGACCCGAAGTTCCTGTTGGCTCTGCAACTGACAATCGACAACCAGCGTTACAACGAAATCTACCTGCCGTTCGCCAACTTCGTTCGCTACCGATGGCTCAGTCCCAACCTTCCGTCCAGTCAGTGGCCCGAGCTGGCTCCCTTGAAGGAGAAGATGGAGGCGGAGCTGTTCGTTCACGACGTGGAGCAGGCGAATCGCCTGCTGGATGAGCTGGGCCTGGCCAGGCGTGCCGATGGCTGGCGCTACCTGGACGACGAACGAGTGACCATCGAGGCGACCGGTATGGCCGGATTTCAGTATGAGGAGATTGTTCTCAAGCTGGCCGAGGAATTCGAGCGCGACCTGGGGATCAAGGTGAATACCGTCCTGTTGGAGGCGGGAGCGTTCAACGAGAAAATCAATTCCGGAAACTTTCAATTCCGGGCCCATGGCATATCCGCGCCCAGTCCGGCGTTCTTTCCCGAGTACGGAAGAAAGCACTTCTATCCGGAGTATGAGCGGTGGCGCAACACTGACGGCGCCCAGGGCGTGGAGCCCGAGGACCCGGTGTACCTGCGGCTGCTGGAGTTGGACGATGCCATATTGGTGGAGCCGGACGACTCCAAGCGGCGAGAGTTGATCATAGAGCGGATCACCTTGACCGCGGAAAACTACCGGGAGGCGCTGTTCGTGTACGGGGTTCCGTACTTCAAGCACATTCGCTCGCGCGACATCAGGAACCTTGCCGACGAGATTTTTCCGGTGCAGGCTCAGGGCTGGCCATTCGCGTTGCGCATCGAAGAGTGGTCATTCTAGCGCCCCGAAAACCGCCGCCTACCGGCGTCGCTTTCGGCCCAGCCCCGCCTACCGTACGGAGTCCTGTCGGAGCTGCCGCTCACGCGCCAATCCGACAGACTCCTAGCGGCCCACTAAGGTGGCCGTCAGGCGGGTCACGAACAGATCCCCGTCGCGTACGGAATATGGAACTGTTCCAAACGCGACGGGGGTCTTGTCTCTCAGAGTTCCGGCTGTGGTATCGTGAAGCTGCTTGACTACGGTAGCTCCTACGTCTGCTTCAGCGGACCGGAGAACGCCGTGCGGTTCTGGATAGAGTCCCGTACCCGGATTGTCGATGAGAACGGCGAGAGGGCGGAAGACTATTATCAGTGCGGCGCCTGCAAGTCCGAGCATACCTGGACTACCAAGAAAACCACCCGGTTTCTGTTCAGCGAGGACAATCACGATTTCACACCGGTCTTCGGACCCGATTATTCAGTCATCTTTCGACGCAAGGCCTACTTGAGTGACCGGTACCGGAAGGTGGTATCGTTGTCCAGCGAGTTCGCCGTCTTTGGGAGCCCTGCTGTGAGGGTGAGGGAAGCGCATGGCACGCATCGGCTCGATACCCCTGCAGCCGTCCGCGAAGCCACCCACGCTGCGCTCCCGCTCGTAGCCAGGGTCGAGATAGCGAACCAGGAGACCAACCTGAAAGCTGTCATCGAGTGTCCGATAAAGACCATCAATATCAATGCGCAGCGGAATCTCTACCAGGTGGACACCGGGCCAGTTGCGTGGCCTGATCTGGCAACACCATCCAGCCGGCTGGCGGATACGATTTCGTTGGCGTTCGTCGCATTCAATTCCTTCTCGGCAGTCGATTTCATCGTGGAGGCGGCGACGCCGCTGGTGGCGGATGGACAGGAGACCGGCAGGGTGCACCACTACTCGGACATGTTGCGGTTGCCGGCCACGAATAGCATCTACTGCGTTACAGGACCAGCGTCATGAAGATCACCAAGGTTGAGACGTTCCCGATCAATATTCGCTACCGGCATCCCGAGGTAAGCTCACTGATCGCGCGGCCGGGCATTACCGACATCATCGTCAAGGTCACTGCCGACAATGGGCTCGTGGGATGGGGCGAGAGCACCCGCGCAGGCGATGCCGCAGGAATCGAAAGCGCGATCAGGGCGATGACGCCAATGGTCCTGGGAAGGGATCCCTGGGACAAGGAGGCGATCGCCAACGACGTCCAAGTGAGCGGGCTGTGGTTCCTGCAGCCGATGACGGCCAACTTTGCATTTGCCGGCCTGGACATCGCGTTGTGGGACCTGTGCGGCAAGCAATGCGGTCAGCCGCTGTATCGTATGTTTGGCGGTGCAATGCGCGAGGAGGTGAACTACTTCTACTACATGCGGTGGGGTACGGTGGACGAGATCGAGACGCAGGCGCGTGACGGTGTGGACCGTGATTACACGGTGTTCTATCTCAAAGCCGGCGTCGACCGGAACCACGAGACGGCGATGCTTGAGGCCCTGCGGCACACCATCGGGCCTGACCGAAAGATCCGTGTCGACGCCAACATGGCGTGGCGAGTGGCCGAAGCGGCTGACATTCTCGGTGACTGGGAGCGACGCTTCGGCATCGACTTTGCGGAGGCGCCGGTGGCCATCGATCCCATCGAGAATATGCTGGACCTCAAGGCTCGCACGGCGTGCGCGCTGTGTGCCAACGAGGGCCTCTGGCGAGACCATGACGTGGCGCGAATCATCCGCAGCCGGGTAGCCGACTACCTGTGCTACAGCGTGTACTCGGTCGGCTCACTGCGGCGCTTTCACACCACCTCTCATGCGGCGAACCTGGAGGGGCTGGCGGTGTGCAAGCACACGCACGGCGAATTCGGCATTGCCGCCGCCGTTGGACAGCACCTGATGCTTGCCGCTCCCAACGCCTGTGACGGCAATCAGCAGACCGCCCAGTTCATGGCCGACGATATCCTCACGGCATCGATCCCCATCACTGACGGGCCGAATTGGGGCCGCTTGGACGGCGCGGGACTCGGCGTCGACGTGGACGAGGACAAAGTGCTGACATACCATGAAGACTATCTGCGTAACGGGATGTTTCAACCATACGGCGAGGCGTTCCCCGCCGCGCGCTTGCCCTGACGCTCAGTTCGCCCAGACTTCAGAGAAGAGGCGAAGCCAGTTGCCTCCCAAGAGCCGAGAGATATCAGCGGGCTGGTAGCCGCGTCTGGACAAGGCCTCAGCGAGATGGGGCAGCTTGTCCGGCGTCTCCAACCCGCTCGGGCTATGGGCCAGTGCGGCATACCCCGGCGACTCCTGGAAGAATGCCGAAGGCAGCTTGGTACCCTGCTGGGATCCGATGTAGTTCCAGAACGACTGTGGTTGATCTTGTGTGAAGTCAGAGCCGAATCCTACATGATCGATGCCAATTCGTTGAACGAGATCGTCGATCGCATCCACAAAATCGTCAATTGAAGAGCCTCGACCGGAGGGCAAGAACATGTTGAATGCGGTCGCCCCTACGACCCCACCACGAGCCGCCAACAGCTGCAAGGCCTGGTCCGGCTTGTTCCGTGGATGGTGGTGGAAGCGTTGCGCATTCGCGTGTGTGCAAGCAACCGGGTGGGCGGACATCTCAATCGCATCCAGAGTAGTCCTTGGGCCGCAATGGGAGAGATCAATGAGTATCCCCAGACGGTTCATCTCCTTGACCACATCGACCCCAAAGTTGCTCAGTCCTGCGTCCCTCCGTTCCATGCATCCGTTGCCGACAAGATTGCGCTCGTGAAAGGTAAGCTGCATGATGAGCACGCCCAGGGAGTGGAACAATTGGATACGCCTCAGGTCGTTCTCGATCGGGCTCATGTTCTGCCAGCCGAGAATGACACCGACCTTGTCAGTCCTCTTCGCCTGCAAGATGTCGTCAACTGTTGCAACCTGAATGAACCGTGAACTTCGCTGCTCGAATATGGATTGCCAGCGAACGATGTGATCCAGGGTCTGCTGGAAGTTCTCCCAGGTCACCAGGGTCGCATTGATGGCGGTGACACCACTGGCAGTCAGACTTTCAAAGACGGCGGGACTGTCCCAGTTGCTCGCGTTGAGGGCGTCGATTACGATTGCGTCACGATAGATGCTCAATTGCCTGCTCCTGGCGCCATCACAGTAACTTCAAGCGCTTCAAGAAGTTGGCATACTCGACCCCGGACAGGTCAAGCTCCTCGGCGAAATGACAGGAGACGGAGTGCCCTTCGACTTCGCGCAGCTCTGGCTCCTGGTGGCGGCAGATGTCCTTGGCATAGCGGCAGCGAGGGTGAAACCGGCATCCGGATGGCGGATTGATGGGCGAGGGTACGCTACCTTCGAGCACGATGGTCTGCGAGACGTACAGTGGATCGGGTTGCGGCAACGCGGACAACAGCGCTTCGGTATAGGGATGGAGTGGACGCTGAAACAGGTCCTCGGCGGAGGCCAGCTCCACGATCTTTCCGAGATACATGATCGCCACCGTGGTGCTGATCTGGAAAATCACCGACAGATCGTGGGCGATGAAGATGTAGGTCAGGTGAAATCGATCCTGGAGCTCCTCGAACAGGTTGATCAACTGGCCCTGAATCGAGACATCCAGCGCCGACACCGGTTCGTCCGCCAGCACCAGTCGCGGATTGAGGGCAAGAGCGCGCGCCACGCCGATCCGTTGCTTCTGACCGCCGCTGAACTCGTGGGGATAGCGATTCATGTGCTCCCGCTCCAGGCCCACCGCTTCGAGCAGCTCCGCGATACGATCCTCCAGGGCGCTCTTGGCAAGCGCCTTGTGAATGACGAACGGCTCCTCGAGGATGCTCTTTATGCTCAAGCGTGGATTGAGCGAAGAGTTGGGATCCTGGAACACGAGCTGGATTTCGCGGCGAATCAGCTTCAGCTCGTGGTGGCGCAACTCGGCCAGGTCGACCACTCGCTCGCCTTGACCGGCTGCCAGCACCTGGCTTCTGAGCAGCGCGGTGCCGGAGGTTGGGTCGGTCAGCCGGGTGATCGTCTGTGCCAGCGTCGTCTTGCCGCATCCACTCTCGCCCGCCACCCCCAAGGTCTCGCCCTTCTTGAGCATGAAGCTCACCCCGTCGAGCGCCCGGACATCCGCTACCTTGCGGCGCAGGAGGCCGGCCCGTACCGGAAAGTACTTGCGCAGGTCGCGGACTGCGAGCAGCACGTGGTCAGGAAGTGGGTCGTGTTCCATCACCTGGTTGGCAGACGGCCTGCCCGTGTGCGGCGGTGGTTGCTCGGCGTGGTCATGCATACAGGCAGCAGCGTGCAAAGTGGCCCCTGTCCACTTCCAACAGAGGTTGAGTCTTGAGACACTTCTCGGCCATGAAGCGTTCGCATCGGGGATGAAACTGGCAGCCAGCGATGCTGGTGAAGTCATGGGGTACGTTGCCATCGATCGGCTTCAGCTTGACTCGCTCCCGGCTGACGACGGGAATCGACCTGAGCAACCCTTCGGTGTAGGGATGGAGGTGGCGGTAGAAGACCGCCTCAGTGCTGCCGAACTCCACTATCTGACCGCGATACATGGTGGCCACCTCCTCGCACATTGCGGCGATCACGCCCAGATCGTGAGTTATCATGACCACGGCCATCTGAAACTCGTCTCTGATCTGCCTGATGAGCTTCAATATCTGGGCCTGAGTGGTAACATCCAGCGCCGTGGTCGGCTCATCGGCAATGAGCAGGCGTGGCCGGCAGGACAGGGCAATTGCGATCATTACTCGCTGTGCCATGCCGCCGCTGAATTCGAACGGGTACTGATCGATACGCTTTTCGGCCTCCGGTATGCCGACCCGGTGGAACATCTCGATGGCATCCTGGCGGGCCTGGCGGTCGGTAAGTCCGCGGTGCAGCATGGTTACTTCCATGGTCTGATTGCCGCAGGTGTACACCGGGGACAAAGATGTCATTGGCTCCTGGAAGATCATCGCAATGTCGCCGCCGCGAATACTCCGGTACTCGTCACTCTGCCAGGGCAACGTGGCCAGATCGATGGTGCTGCCGTCGCTACCCGTATAGCGAATCTCCCCGGTCACATTGCCGATGCGCTGTGCGAGTCCCATGATGGAGAGGGCGGTCACGCTCTTGCCACAGCCGGACTCGCCCATGATTCCCAGGGTCGCGTTCTCCCTGATCTCCAGGTCTACTCCGTTGACGGCGCGGACGACACCTTCCTCCGTGTGAAACGAGACGCGCAGATCGTGTGTACTGATGATGTTCCGGTGCACCTGCGGCCCCTTCATTTCTCGGCAAACGGATCGGTGGCGTCTCTGATCCCGTCGCCAAGGAAGTTGAAAGCCAGGACGACCACCACCACGAATACCGCGGGGATGATATACCAGGGGTGGTTGAGGAGGCGATTCACGCTTTGCGCCTCACTCAGCAGAGCTCCCCAGCTGGTCATCGGCGGCCTGATCCCCAGGCCGAGGAAGCTGAGCGCGGTTTCCCCCAGTATCATTCCCGGTACCGCCAAAGTCACCACGACAATGATGTAGGTGAGGCAGGAGGGTATGAGATGGACCCTGATGATGCGGCTGTGGCTGGCGCCCAGATTTCTCGCTGCCAGCACGAATTGACGTTCCCGCAAGGAGAGCACCATGCCGCGCAGCACCCTGGCGACGCTGGTCCATCCGGTGAACGACAGGATCACGGTGATGCCGAAGTACACCTGAATCGGCGACCACTCTGCGGGCAGTGCAATGCTCAGCGCCATCCACAGCGGAATGGTCGGCACCGATCGTACCACTTCGATTGCCCTCTGGATCAGGTTGTCGGCGATACCGGCCGCATATCCTGAGGCGATACCGATGATCACCCCAAGGATGACGCTGATCATGACGCCTACCCAACCGACGGTGAGGCTGATCCTGCCCCCGAACAGCACCCGCGACAGCATGTCACGGCCAAACTTGTCGGTGCCGAACAACACCAGGTAGCCTTCCCGGACGCCTATCAGATGCAGATTCGACTTGATCGGCAGAAATCCGAGGAGTCGGTAACTGACGTCACCCGCCACCAGAAAATGAATTGGATACTGCTCCTCGGAGAGTTCCACGAACTCTATCGTATAGGTCTCCGTGTTGGTTCTCTTCTCGTGCCCGTACACGAAAGGACGCAGGTGGAAGCGGCCTTCTCTATCCACAAAGTGAATGCGCTGCGGAGGATGGTTCTCGTATCCCTTCAGTTCATCGGTCAACAGGTAAGGGGCGAAAAACTCGGTGCCTGCCACCGAGACCACATAGATCGCGATAAGAAACCAGAGAGTAGCCCGGGCCATCCGATGGCGTTTGAAACGACGCCATATGAGCTGGCGGTAGCTGAGGCCGGTGGCTCGCTGCACGCTGTCCTGGAAGTGCACCGTATCCGCTTCGTGGCGTTTGCTCGCTACTGCCATCAGTGCCGCCCCGCGTTCGCTCTCGGTATCGTTCCTCAGTCGAACTGGATGCGGGGATCGGTCCAGGCCAGCACGATATCGGCAAGCAGGTTACCGATAAGGAGCATGAACGACAGCACAATCAGCATGCTGCCGGCGAGAAACATGTCGCGCTGGCGCAAGGCTTGCAGCAGGAGCGGACCGGTGGTCGGCAATCCCAACACGATGGAAACGATGGTCGAGCCGCCAATAATTGTCGGCAGCTGCATGCCGAGGGAGGTGATGATCGGATTGAGCGCCTCACGAACCACGTACTTTCGGACCACGCGCTTCTCCCGGAGTCCCTTGGCGCGGGCGACGTTGACATGCGCGCTGCCGATGATATCCAGGACATTGCCCCGCATCACCCTCATCATCCCAGCCATTCCGGAGGTGCCGATGATGACGATCGGAACCCAGATATGGGCGAGCATGTCCAGCAGCTTGGCCAGGCTCCACGGTGCTTCGACGAACTGCGGCGAGAACAGTCCTCCGGGAGATATGCCGAACGCGTGCATGGACAGCATGATGAACAACAGCGCCAACAGAAAGTTCGGCGTGGCCAGCCCGATGAACCCCAGAAACGTAAATATCTGATCACTGAACCGGTACTGGTGGGTGGCCGAGTAGATGCCAATGGGTATGGCGAGCAGCACCGTGAAGACTATGGTCCCCACCGAAATGGCGGCCGTGAGCAGAAGCCGTTCGCCGACCAATTCCGCGACCGGTTTCTGGTAGAGGAACGATTCTCCCATGTCCCCACGGAGAAAGTTGACGGCCCAGATCAGGTAGCGTTCGAAGAACGACCGGTCGAGAGCGTAGCGCTCACGCAGGGTGTCCAGGCGGTGTTGAGCTACCTCCGTTCCTTCGTTGTCGAGCTGGGCCTGCAGCACGGACACGTAGTCCCCCGGTGGCAGCTCGATGACGAAGAAGACCAGGATCGAGACCACGATCAGAGTGGGAATCATCCCCAGCAAGCGGCGAATGATGTGGACGATCAAGGCAGCTCCCTCCCGGATCCGGATCGTCGGGGCAAATGCCCGCGAGAGGCGAGACGGTGCCCAGACGCTACCATTGATACCGCGGCCGCTCAAGTGCTGTGCGCGCATCACACCGATCACACCATCACACCCGCACGGATCGACGAACGGCGGCGCAACCGCTACGCTACGGCCCCGTGACTGGATACGACTACATCACGCAGATTCTCAAGTCCGAAGGGGTCGAGTGGCTGGCCTGCTTTCCCCAGACCCCGATGATCGAAGCCGCGGCCGTGGCCGGGATACGGCCAATCGCGTTCCGCCATGAGCGCGGGGCGGTGATGGCCGCCGACGGCTACAGCCGCACCAGCGACCGGCGCCGGTTCGGCGTGGTGACGGTGCAGGCCCAGGCGGGGGCGGAGAACGCGCTCGGCGGGTTGGCCCAGGCCGGCGCCGACAACATCCCGGTGCTGCTGCTGCCCGCCGGCAACGCGCGCGACACCGTGACGCGGCCGAATTTCTCCGCCGCACGCACCTTCCAGGGCGTGGCCAAGCAGGTGGAGCCGATCCTGCGCCGCGACCAGATCGGGGCGGTGATGCGGCGCGCCTTCCACGGCCTGCGCAACGGCGCGCCCGGGCCGGTGGTGGTGGAGCTGACCCAGGACGTGTGCGCCGAGGAAGTGCCGCCCGCAGAACGCACCTACCGTTCACCGCGCGCGGCGCGCCAGGTGCCCGCGGCGGCCGACGTGGCCGCGGCCGCCGAATTGCTGCGCAGCGCCGTGAAGCCGTTGATCTGGGCCGGCGCCGGGGTGCTGGCGGCCGGTGCCAGCGCGGACCTGGCCCGCCTGGCCGAGCTGCTGGCGGCGCCGGTGTTCTGCACCATGCCCGGCAAGTCGGCGCTGCCCGAGACCCATCCCCTGTGCCTCGGCGCCGGCAGCGGCACCACCACCCTGGCTGCCCACCGCTGGCTGGGCGAGTGCGACGTGCTGCTGGCCCTCGGCACCAGCCTCACGCGCAGCCCCTACGGCCAGGCGGTGCGCCCCGAGATCCGGGTGATCCACAACAGCGTCAACGTGGACGATATCAACAAGGACGAGGCCGCCGCGGTAGCTCTGCCGGGCGATGCCGGGCTCACCATCGAGGCACTGATCGAGGAGTTCCGGTCACGGCCGGCAGGTGCGGACGCCGTGGCGGATACCGCCGGCCGGGTCGCCTCCATCCGTGAGCAATGGCTGGCGGAGTGGACGCCGGCGCTGACCGGCGACGACGAGCCGTTGAGCTACTACCGCGTGGTGCACGCCCTGAACGAGGTGCTGGATCCCGATAGCAGCATGGTGACCCACGACGCCGGGGCGCCGCGCGACTGCATGGTGCCGTTCTATCGCGCCACCGTTCCGCACAGCTACGTCGGCTGGGGCAAGACCACCCACCTGGGGTTCGGCCTGCCGCTGATGATCGGAGCCAAGCTGGCGCATCCCGACAAGTTCTGCCTCAACGTGATGGGCGACGGCGCCTTCGGCATGTCCGGCCTCGACCTGGAGACCGCCGTGCGCGCCGGCGTCCCCATCACCACCGTGCTGCTCAACAACGGCGCCATGGCCACCTACAGCGGCGCGCGGGACCTGATCGGACCGACCGCCCGCGCCGCCGGCGTGAGCACCATGGGCGGCAACTACGCCGCCTTGGCGCAGTCGCTCGGCGCCCACGGCATCGAGGTGCGCAGCGCCGCCGAGCTGGAACGGGCGCTGGCCGAGGCGCAGCGCCTGAACGCCGCCGGCAGCACGGTCCTGATCGACGTCCACGTCAACGTCGAGTCGCGCCGGTCGCGTTTCGGGTGATGCACTTGCCACCGGGGAGCCGGATTATTTTGGCTGCACCGAAAAACTTCCGTAAGTTTTTTTGACACCACCTAGAATTGCCCGTACCATGACGCGGTGGATCTACGCTACCTGGACGCGGTCGTGCGGGCCGACCTGGAGGCCAAGATGGTGTTCGTGGCCGGGCCCCGCCAGGTCGGCAAGACGACGCTGGCGAAGCAGATACTGCCGGATCCGGCCGGTTACCTGAACTGGGATGTTCCCGCGCACCGCGAGGCGATCCTCACCCGCGAGCTGCCGCCGGTGCCGATGCTGGTGCTCGATGAATTGCACAAGTACCGGTCATGGCGCAACTACCTGAAGGGCCTGTTCGACGGTGCCGGCCACCGCGTGCGCATCCTGGTGACCGGAAGCGCCCGGCTCGACGCCTACCGGCGCGGCGGTGACTCGCTGCAAGGTCGCTATCACCTGCATCGGCTGCATCCCTTGTCGCTGGCCGAGCTTGGCGACCCGGCGGCCTTGCGCGACCTGTTGCGGTTAGGCGGCTTTCCCGAGCCATTCTTGTCCGGCTCCGAGCGGACCGCGCGCCGCTGGTCACGCGAATATCGTACGCTGCTGATCCAGGAGGAGGTCACCTCCCTCGAACAAGTCGTCGATCTCGGCAACCTGGAGTTGCTGGCGTTACGCCTACCGGAGCTGGTCGGCGCCCCGCTGTCGCTCAACGCGCTACGCGAGGACCTCGGCGTGAGCCATGACGCGGTGCGACGCTGGGTCGCGGTACTGGAGCGGCTCTACGCCGTGGTCCGGCTGAGTCCGTTCGGTGCGCCGGCCATTCGCGCCATCAAGAAGGCGCAAAAGCACTATCTGTTCGACTGGACCCAGGTGCCGGAGCTGCCGCAGCGGTTCGAGAACCTGGTCGCCATGGCGCTGCTCAAGTGGGTTCACCAGCAGCAGGATGCCGAGGGGCAGGACCTGGAGCTGCGCTATTTCCGCGATCTCGACGGCCGCGAAGTCGACTTCGTCGTCACCGAGCGCCGGGTGCCGGTCCTGCTGGTGGAGGCGAAGTGGGCCGACACCGGGGTCGACCGTAATCTGCGCTACCTGAAGCGGCGCTTCCCCACAGCCGACGCGTGGCAGCTCAGCGCAACCGGAACCAAGGACGCGCACACCCCCGAAGGCATCCGCCTGGCCCCCGCCCCACGCCTGCTCAGCCGGCTGGCATGACGAGCCCTGGACGGCAATCTCGTTTTGTTCCGCAGTGGAACACATTTGCTCGGTCCATGCGTCTTCAAGGGTTGAGCGGGCGCCGCGATCAGTCTCTTGACCGCGGCCAGCACCTGCCCTGGAGGTCGATCGCGATGCAAGCGGTGCGGGCACACCTCGGAGGACTCATAACGCAAGGACCAGCCGGAGACCGGCATCCACGTCGGCAAGGTCGTCCGACGTCAACCGGCCGGCCCGCTCTACAAGCCTTCTTTGATCGAGGCAGCTTACTTGCGACACGACAAGGACTGAAATCCTTGCTCAGACCCGACACCTCCGCGGCCACGAAGGCATTGCCCGGAGCATCGCCGAGCCGGAGGTTGGTGGTGAACGGTGCGCAGAGTACCGAGCCGATTCTGCTACGATTGAGACTGTCGGCCTGGACGATCAGGACGGGACGGCGGAATCCGGGTTCGGTGCCGAATGGAACGCCAAGGTCCGCCCACCAGATGTCACCACGAGTCATTTCTCGTAAACTCGCGAAGACTTTCCAGTCCCGCATTCAGGGCACCAGGTGCGGGTGCCGCGCGATGGTCGCGATACACTTCGTTCAGACGCTCAGTCACGTCCGCCTGCTGGCGATTGCGCAAGAACTCCTCAAGCGCCATCGCGAAAAGCCGGCTGCGGGCAACGCCAAGTTCAGCCGCCACCAGTCCCAGGACCCGCCTCGGACTCTGCCGGAAGGGAGTCTGCCACTCCCGTACTTCCGTAGTCGTGCCTCCAGGGAAGCGAAACTCGCCCTCACACGTGCGGATGAGACTCGCGAAGTGCTCGTCAAAGTCATAGTGGAGGTTCCCGCTTGCCATGCGCGTAACTCGCCCGGGCACCTTGCGGCCTGGTAGGTCCGACTTTCGTATGAGCGGCCGCGGAGCTATGACGCATCCCGGTGGATCTCCACCGGCGTCAGCTTGTACACCCGCGCCATTCGTGAGGCTGTGCGTATGTCGCCCCGTCGCAGGGCGTCCCGAATGTCATCCAGACGATACGCATCGTCGAGCGTCAGGTAGGGGCTCCAGCCTCCTTCGCCTTCCATAAGATCAACGGATACCTCAGCGACATAGTTGCCTTCCCGTACCAGACGGGTCGTCTCTCGGTGGCTCATCAAACCCTCCGCAGGTAGTCTTCCGTCCACAATACCGGGTCGGGCCGGTACGCAGTCACGATGACGGCCGGACTGTCCGATCCAGCCGGTATTCCCCAGAGGACATGGATGAATTGATCCCCCTCATCGCTCTGCCGGACCAGCACGCATGGCCCCTTCGGATAGTCGGGATAGTCTTCGACAAGAACGGCGCGACCGATGCCCCGTATCAACTCCCGTGTGCGGAGGCCGTCAGCTGCCGCTTCATCATACCCGTGAGCAGATACTCGGACCTCGCCGGCTGTGACGAGGCTCTTTACTCTGGCAAGGGTCCTACTCACCGTGACTCACGAACCCGTCCTGACTGTCACATCCTAATCATTCGCAGCAAGATCACCAACTACACTGCGTTCTGCTACTGCGCGTAGGGGGCGTCGGCGTCGCGCAGGCCGTCGCCGACGAAGTTGAAGGCCAGCACGGTGACCACGATCGCCACCCCGGGCAGGAACAGCCATGGCGCCAGCGCCACGGCGCGGATGTTCTGCACCCCGGTCAGCAGCACCCCCCAGCTTATCACCGGCTCGCGCAGCCCCAGGCCGAGGAAGCTGAGACTGGTCTCGGCCAGGATCATCTCCGGCACGCGCAGCGTGAGCACGGCGATCAGGTGGCTGCTGAACGACGGCACTAATCTCGTTCGGCAGGGTCGAGGCGCTGCGGCGGTACCTGGCGGACGAATTCGCCACCGGCACGTCGCCCGACGGCGGCTCGCCGCTCCACCACCTGCGCGACGACACCGACCACCTGGAACAGGTGATAGCCGCGCCCATCAAGGCGGGTGCGGACCTCACGGCCCGAGACTCGCACGGGCAGACGCCCCACGAGAGCGCCGTGCGCCGCGGGGAGGCCGCCGTCGCGGCCCTGCTGGCGCCCTGACCCGCGGCCTTGGTCATGGTCATGGTGGCGGCGTGTTCATTCACGCAGTCAGGCGGCGATGTCGCGCCGGCCGTGCAGCACACGCCATACGTCGATGTGACCGTCATGCTCGACGTAGAACAACACGTAAGGGTAGCGCCGGAGGGCCCAGGAGCGTAGTTCCGGCACGTCCAGTTCCGAAGCATACCGGGATGACCCTGACGCGGGATACTGCGCTAGGTGCCGGTAGGCCCTTTCGAGTTCGTCGATGAAGCCAAGCGCAGCATGCGCCTCTCCTGTGCTGAGGTAGTGATCAAGCGCCTCGTCCACATCGCGAACGGCGCTCGCCCGTTGAACGACCGGCTTGGGGTTCAACCGTGGGATCGTGAACGAACGCTGTCTCGCAGGTTGGCGAAGTCGGCGGCGTCCACCGGTTCCGACGCCGCCGACTCGGCCCCCTCCAACAGCAGCCGTCGCAGATGCTGCCGATCCTGATCGTGGCGGATCAGGGCGCGGACGTACTCGCTGCAGGTTCCGAAACCACGCCCGGAGACCTGTTCGTCCACGAACGACTTGAGCGTTGCCGGAAGCGAAATGTTCATCGTGGTATTCACGTCGAGCAGGTTACGTAGAATGACAACAATTGGCAAGACGCGAACGAGACGGGTGAGGCGGGACAGGCCGGGCACTACCGGGCCGGGAGCTAACCGTATTAGTAATGCCCCGGATGGTGGAATCGATGAAAGCGACGGCTTGGGGCCCGGTGCGATGAGGGGACGTGCCGGGGTTCGGCGCCCGGCTGAATCTCGGCGCCGCGCTCATGGCGCATACCTGCAAGCCGGGCGCCGCCGACGAGATGTTCGCCGTCAATCAGCCGGCCGCCGGCAACCTTTCGACTCTGTCATATGCCAGTTTGCCTGGCGCCCGCACCCAGACGACCACCACCACCCCGCAGCCGTGGGTCGAGCAGATCGCGCACCGCGTCGCCAAACATGTTGAGGCAGTACACGACGATCGTCAGGCACAGCCCCGGTAAGAGCGCCAGCCGCGGCGCCACCTCCATGTACTTGCGCCCTTCTCTGCTGAGCATGGCTCCCCAGCTCGGGATCTCCAGCGGCAGACCGAATCCCAGGAAACTCAAGCTGGCCTCGGCAATGATCACGCCTCCGATGTTGATCGAGAAGACGATGATGACGACAGGTATGATATTGGGCAGCACATGGCGGATCAGGATGTGGCGCGTGGGGGTGCCCACCGCTTGGGCTGCCAGAAAGTAGTCATTCTCCTTGATGCCCATGACGGCACCCCGGATGACTCTCGAGCCGCCGATGCCTCCGGCGATCCCCAAGACCAGGATGATCTGTGGCAAACCCTGCCCCACCACAGACATGATCGTCAGCAAGATCAGCAGCCCCGGAAAGGCCATCCAGGCATCGACAAAGCGCTGCACGGCCAGGTCCAGTTTCCCGCCAAAGTAGCCGGACGGTGCGCCTATCAGCACAGCCACCACGACATTGACCGTTGTCGCTGCCAGGCCGACGAAGAGCGAAATTCGGGCACCGTAGATCAGGCGGCTCAGGAGGTCCCGCCCCAGATGATCGGTGCCCAGTAGATAGCGGCTCGATGGGCTGGTCAGCCGGTCTGCCAAATGGACTTCAGCCGGCTCATAGGGAGCCACTACACCGGCAAAAATGCTGACGAAAACCAGGAACAGTACGACCACTCCCCCGCACGTGCCCAGCGGCTGCTCCTTCACCAGCCTTCGCAGCAACAGGCCCGGGAAAAACTGTCTCTTTGTCGGGTCCATGCTATCGATAACGAATCCGGGGATCCAAATAGGAATAGATGATATCGATCAACAGGTTGAACGTGAGCACGGCAGTGCCAAAAAACAGGTTGATGCCGGAGACTACCGGGTAATCTCTCTCCGTGAGGGCGATCAGCATCAGGCGTCCCAGCCCCGGAAGGTTGAAGATGTTCTCCATGATTACGGCGCCGCCTACTACGATAGGTAGCTGCAGGCCGACCAGGGTCACTACCGGAATGAGGGCGTTCTTGACGGCGTGCCTCACCACGACGACACGCTCCCTGAGACCCTTGGACCAGGCGGTGCGGATATAGTCCTGGCGGAGCACTTCCAGCATCATGGTGCGGGTCATGCGCATGGTGGCAGCAGACAAGGCCGTCCCCAGTATCAGGCTGGGAATGATGAGGATGCCGAGATTTCCCAGCGGGTCTTCGACAAGAGGGACATACTCCATCGGCGGCGACCAGCCCCACCAGATGGCCGGGAAGATCATCACCATCAGCGCCAGCCAGAAGTTGGGCGTTGCCAAGCCGATGACGGCGAACGAACGCCCCACGTAGTCGGCGGCGGTGTTGCGGCGCATCGCCGAGTAGATGCCGACCGGCACTGCTATCAGCAACCCCATGACGACGGACAAAACGCCAAGCTCAATAGTCAGCGGTAATCTGTCCCAAATAGCCGCCTCCACCGACCAGTCGCCTAAAAGTGAATTGCCAAGGGTGCCGCGCAGCAGGATACCTCCCATCCAGCGCCCATACTGCACGTACACGGGCTGGTCCAATCCCAACATCCGCGCGACAGCTTCACGGTCTATACTCGCACCCGCGCCCATGGCTTCCAGCCTACCCGCCATCGTATCTATTACATCACCCGGGATGAAACGGACCGAGAGAAAGACCAGTATGCTCAATATCAACAGCGTAGGGATGAGGAGCAATAGTCTCCTGATGACGTAGGCTCTCATTTCGGATGACTGCTCATCGTTCGACTGGAAGGAAAAAAAGCCCTCTCGCCGCGGGGCGGTGAGAGGGACCAACGAGCTGGCTCGTGCTCAAAAACCCATTTCTTTCTTCAAATCCTGGTCAATCCAGAGGCGGGCGAAAAGGGAATACCAGTTAAGCCCCCCTAGGCCACCTTCCGAGTTGTACCCTTTGACCCACGGCTGGGTCACATTGAATTGTGGAACCTCAGGACCGGGAACACCCCAGACACTCTTCTTGAAGTACATGTCCATCTCCAGAATCGGCTCCCTCTGATCCTCAAAGGTGGTAGCGGCCTTGGCTCTCTCGAACAACGCGTTAAAGACCGGGTCGTCGGATTTAGCTGGGTTCCCTACATATCCCGGAGTATATCTCAACATCGCATCGAATGAATCAGATAACGCACCAAACGCGTAGTGCTGTAACCCCTGTTCCCTTTCAGGATCTTGGACAAATGCGGTCCATGTTGCATCAGCTGGCCGAGGATCGAGCCTCACATCGACGCCAATCTCACTCCAGTAGGCTGCGACCGCTTCTACCCAGCCAACATCCTCGGTGTCACGGAAGCTTGCCTTGGTCTTGAATCGAACGCCGTCCGCGCCGCGCGGATAGCCAGCTTCATCAAGCAGCTTCGCGGCCCCCTCGGGGTTATAGCTATAGGCATCCTTGACCTCCTGAGGCCACTCGTCAAACGGGACGTAGTAACCTGGCACCCCTGTTTGCCCCCTAGGCGTTGTATCTCCATAGCCCTTGAAGTAGGTATTGTTGATGGTTTCGTGGTCCAGTGCCATGTTCATGGCCTTTCGCACCCGGATGTCGTCAAAGGGCGGCTCACTCACGTTGAAAATAAAACCATGATCCGCCCGTTCCGAATACTCGTTCAGCACGAGCTCGGGATTGGTTCTCTTGAGGCTCTCTGCCACGTCGATAGATCTTATCATGGCGCCGGAGCCGTGGTAACCACTGTAATCAATCTTACCGGAGCGTAGTGCCGCCAGACGGGTTGCTTCCTCCGGCATGAACAGGACCCTGAACTCGTCGACGTATGGCAGGCGGTTCTCCGAGAACTTCTCGTCGAAGCCCCAGTAATCAGGATTCTTGATATAGGTCAAGGAGCTACCATCGACAAAGTCAGTCAACTCAAAGGGCCCGGTACCGACAACATTTCGCCAATCGGAAACGTCACCGTGTTGCTGGATTACCTCGGGGGGCTGTATGGTCATAGTATACCAGTCCATAATCAGGATCGGGGCACGAAGGTATGGCTCCTTCAGCTTGAAAACTACGGTATATTCGTCGGTGGCCGTTATCGACTCGAATGGCACTGTGCCAAGCTCACCTGCTGTTGCGGCAATTTCAGTGAAGCCGCTGCCCAGACCCACCATACGGTGAAAGTTGTATTCGATATCCTCAGCAGTTAGCTCCCTACCGTTCATCGGCGCCTTGTTGTGCCACTGCACGCCCTTACGGATGTTGAAGACATACGTCAGTGGGTCGGGCTGCTCCCAGCTTTCAGCCAGCGCTCCCGTTATGACGTGGAGCGGCAAAGTGTAGCCACCCCTAAAGTGAAATTTGTCCCTATCTAGTGCCCAGTCCAGTTTGCCTAGCTTCTCCACGACGGCACCGCCAACATGAACAGGAAACCACGCCAAATAGGTGTCAAAAACCTTGTAATTCACTGCAGCGGCCTGGGTCAATGTTCCGCCATACTCTGGCGCGGTCACCATCTTGCCGGTGCTCGGGTCGAGCACCATCTCCTTTTCCGCGGCGGCTGCCGGCTGCTCTTCCGCGGGAGCGGCCGACAGGCCGGTCGCGGCCACAGCGAAGCCAATCAGTACCGCCAGATACTTCTTGAGCGTTGCGTAGCACATGAATGCGCCTCCTGTTCCTCGAGAGCACGTAATTCAGTGCCGACCCCTCGCCTTCTCTCGAGGCATTCCTGCAGGTCGCAGGTTACGGAAGCGAGGGCGATACGTTCGCGTTCGAGCTGGCACGGTCACTCGACGTGAGCGGCGTTGGCTGCCGGGCTCCTGTCAGTCGTATCCTGTTAGTCGTATCCGGTCTTCGGTGGCATCCCGTTCCTCCTATGCGCCGGGTGAACCGCGACCGCTCGGCGGGCGTCGAGACCTGCATCCGAACGCCCCGCGGGTGGCCGGGACAGCGGCGAGAGTGGGGAACCGGCAACGTTGCCGGCGGTGGTAGGCAGAGTGGCGGTAGTGGCGTAACGGCGAAGGTACGCGCGGGCGCGCGCGGCGCGGTCAGACGGAGCGGTTAAAGGTTTATCGTATAGATAATTGCGGGGGGGGGGGGCTCGCTGTGGGGACTACCGTGTCTGCCCATCGCCTTGATGTTCCGATCGTATTACGGCTCCGCAACTCAAGTCAACTTTGCCTCGGAAAGAAACGAGAGGTCACCTCGAAACGAGCGCGCACTCTTGTGCTTAGTCTTCCTTGCGTGCTCGGAGCCGGTCGGCCGCCTCGCGCGCGGTGATGATCGGGATGCCGTCCGCGGTCCCGATCGCCAGCATGTGATCCCGGTCACCGGACACGACCAGGTCGGCGTCACCCGCGATCGCGGCGGCGAGTATCGGATTGTCGTCCGGATCCGCCGACAGGCTCACCTCCGGCAACTCCGCGACCACCACGGCGACAGCTTCCAGGTGGTAGAGGAGATCTTCCGCCTCCTCACGTCGGATGTACGGCTGCAGCCGATCGCGCGCCAGAACTTCCCGCAGTTCGTCTATCTGGAACCGGGACGTGATCAACGTAATGCCCAGGCTCTTGACCGCCGCCAGCACCTGCCCCGGCGATCCTTCTCCGGAGATCAGGGCGCTCACGAGGATGTTGGTATCAAGGACGATCCGCACGGGCCTCCGCTACCGCTTCGTCGGCAAGGCTCCGGACAGCCTCGCCCGACAGGTGCCGGTTGCGTTCCCAGATCGCCTCGACGGTCTCCCAGAAGATCGCTTGGCGTACCGCACGATCCACAAACCTGGACAGGTCGCCCTTCTTGCCGCCGGTGCGCGCCAGATAGCTCCGCACGCGACGGTTCGTGTCGTCGGAGATAACGAGATTCCATCGAGTCATCAGCGCTCCTTTGTGTGTATGTGTTTATGCACTATATCGTCGGCTCAGCGCGCTATGCAAGCTTGCCCCCGACTGCATGGCTCGGAAATCGACCAGTACCGCGGTTCATGCCTGAATGCCGAATGCCTCGGCGATGAAGGGCCAGACGCGTTCCTTGTAGTAGCGGTGGCCGCCGTCACCGATGTACAACTCGCATCGGTCCGGGACCTCGGCGGCCCGGTAGACCGTGGCGAGTTGCTCGAAGGCAGCCCGAGCGTGGGCGACCGGGAAGATCGGGTCGTCGCGGCCGGCGACGGCGAGGAAGTGGCGTGGGGCGATCAGGCCGGCGACGTCGTGCATCTCGCCGAGGCGCAGGATGCCGGGCACGTAGTTGCAGTCGCAGTGGATGATCGAGCCGATGCTGCCGGCAAAGGTGTTGAAGTAGCAGCCGGGCACCGCCACCGAGATGCGGGTGTCGCAGGCCGCCGCGAACAGCGACACGGTGCCGCCGCCGGAGTTGCCGGTAATGGCGATCCGGGCCGGGTCCGCGCCCTGGTGCTCGATGGCCCAGTCGATGAGGCGTGACATGTCCCACACCCGGTCGCCGATCGGCGTGCGCCCGAGCAGCAGGTCGTGCATCAGTTGCAGCCGGCAGGAGGACACGGCGTTCTTGTCCTTGTCCGCCGGGGAGCGGGTCTCGCCGAAGGCGCGCGTGGTCGGTGCGATCACCAGGTAGCCCTGCTCCACCGCCTGCACCGCGATGTCGCGCTCGCCCTCCCGGATCTGCGCCTCCTCCTCGGGACTGTCGAACAGGCCGACGTAGACGTGCGGATGGCCGTGACCGTGTGGGGTGAGCACCAGCGGCAGGTTGGGAGGCGCTGACTTGGGCCGCAGCAGGTAGCACGGCAGCGGCACGGTCGGCTCGGTGCGGATGCGCCACGACTCGCGGACGTAGGAGCCCAGGTCGATGCTGTCCAGCAGTTCCGCGTCGGGCACGAAGCCGGCAAGATCGCGCTCCATCGTCGCCAGACCGAGGGTTTCCCGCAGGCGGGCGCGGAACGGCGGCTGCCATGTCGGCACGCCGCCGGCGGTGGCGCGGTGGAAGGCAAACTCCGCCGGGCAGGACTCCTGCAAGCTTGCGAAGTGGCCGCGAAAGTCAAAGTCCTTCATGCCGTGTCTACTGGTCTATGGGGCCGGCGCCGCAATGGTTATGATGCGTCCAGTTGGTTCCCGACCGGCGTCGACTTGTACACCAGCACGGCCGTTTGATCTCCGCTTCTCACGCCATAAGCAGCACCCGGATCGAGCCGGGGCAGACGACCTTGGCACGCACACGCTACGGAATGAGGGTTGCCATGATCCGCTGCAGGATCGGGATCAGCACGGCCGCAGCTCCCATCACCACCAGAATCCACCTTGTCTGAATGGTGATCTCCTTGCGGACGTCGGCGATCTCCTTGCCGAGATCCTTGCGGACATCGGCGATCTCCTTGCCGAGATCCTTGCGGACGTCGGCGATCTCCTTGCCGAGTTCCGTGCGGACGTCGGCGATCTCCTTGCCGAGTTCCGTGCGGGTCCGGTGATCGGAATCGGCCACGTGGCGGAGGAACCGCTCCTCCAGAAGCTGGAACAGATGCTCCTTCTGTACTTCCCGTCGTTCTTCCTGCTCCTCCTCCAACTGACGCAGCATTTCCACCAGCGACGCAGTCGCGTCGTCGCCCAAGCGGACCTGCAACGGGCGTGGTACCGACACTACAGCCATGAGGTGAAAGATACCTTACAACGAGCGCCGCGTACGGGTCGACAGGTCATGCCCGCGCAGCCCGCGCATCGACCGGCGGTGGCATCGCGCCGCAGGGAATCCGGCGAACCCTACGTGCAGGCATGGCGCGAGATGCGAGTTTACAGCAGCGCAGGGATCGGCGGCGGCGCCCGCCCGGGGACCAGCCGCACGCTGCTTGAGGCATCGCGCCGATGCAGGTTCACTGCGCGTAGGGGTCGGCGGCGTCGCGGAGGCCGTCACCGACGAAGTTGAACGCCAGCACGGTTACCACGATCGCCACCCGGGCAGGAACAGCTACGGCGCCAGCGCCACGGCGCGGATGTTCTGCACCCCGGTCAGCAGCACGCCCCAGCTAATCACCGGCTCGCGCAGCCCCAGGCCCAGGAAGCTGAGACTGGTCTCGGCCAGGATCATCTCCGGCACGCGCAGCGTGAGCACGGCGATCAGGTGGCTGCTGAACGACGGCACCATGTGCCGGATGATGATGCGCATCTCGCTGGCGCCCAGGTACTTGGCGGCCTGCGTGAAGTCCTCCTCGCGCAGCGCCAGGACCTTGCCACGCACGGTGCGCGCCAGCCCGGTCCAGCCCAGCACCGACAGGATGATGGTGATGCCGAAGTACACTTCCACCGTGCCCCAGTCGCGCGGCAGGGCGGCCGACAGGGTGAGCCACAGCGGGATGCGCGGGATCGCCTGCAGCAGCTCGATGGCACGCTGGATCACCAGGTCGATGGTGCCGCCGAAGTAGCCGGAGATGCCGCCGAGCAGGATGCCGAGCACCAGGCTCACGATCACCCCCACGAACCCGATCGACAGTGACAGCCGCGCCCCGTACACGGTGCGCGAGAACAGGTCGCCCCCCTGATCATCGCCGCCGCCGCACCCGCATGCCTGGGACCTGGCCACACTTCTGCTCGACGCGGGCGCCGATCCGAACGACGCCCAGGGGCTGTACAACACCATCTTCCGGCCGACAGCCGCTGGCTCAAGCTTCGTGGGGCTGGCCTACGCTCGCCGGTGGTGAGCTGGGGCCGCTGCTTAAGGTGGCCCACTCCGTCGTCTGGATGCACCCCTCCCGCTGCCGGTGTCCTCGTCGCCCCCGAGCGGTCGTCTCTCGGTGGCTCATTCTACCCTCCGATCGTCAAGCGCCGCACAACAAGCCTGGACTGCAATCGCGTTCTGAGATACGTCATGTGCTCACGCACGCTGAGTACGACAAAGGCACCTGGAGGGATTAGCCGGATGATAGCCGAGTTGGAACGATTGTCCGTGGCGTGGACGCAGATGAGCGAAGTCTTGTCTGTGCGCCACACCGAAGCCGAATACCTTCGGATCAGCGGCCTCCTGGATCTTGTGGTCGACGAAGTAGGGGAGCATGACTCGCATCCGCTGGCCTCATTGATGGAGACGTTAGGCGCCCTGGTCGATGCCTACGAGCGGGAGCACGTCTTGGAGCTCCCTGGCAGTCCCGTTGCTGTCCTGCGATTCTTGATGGATGAACACGGGTTGACCCAATCCGATCTGCCGGAACTCGGCAGTCAGGGGGTAGTCTCGGAGATCCTCCGTGGGAGGCGGCAGATCAACGTCCGCCAGGTGCGAGCGCTCAGCGCGAGGTTCGGCGTCTCCCCGGCGGCGTTCATATAGAGCCGAATGCTTCGGCGATGAAGGGCCAGACGCGTTCCTTGTAGTAGCGGTGGCCGCCATCGCCGGCGTACAGTTCGCAGCGGTGCGGAACGCCGGCTGCCCGGTAGATCTTCGCAAGTTGCTCGTAGGCAGCCCGAGTGTGGGCGACGGGGAAGATCGGGTCGTCGCGGCCGGCGACGGCCAGGAAGGGGCGCGGTGAGATGAGGCCGGCTACGTCGTGCATCTCGCCGAGGCGCAGGATGCCGGGCACGTAGTTGCAGTCGCAGTGGATGATCGAGCCGATGCTGCCGGCGAAGGTGTTGAAGTAGCAGCCGGGGACCGCGACCGAGATACGGGTGTCGCAGGCCGCCGCGAACAGCGACACGGTGCCGCCGCCGGAGTTGCCGGTGATGGCGATCCGGGCCGGGTCCACGCCCTGGTGCTCGATGGACCAGTCGATGAGGCGCGACATGTCCCACACGCGGTCGCCGATCGGGGTGCGCCCGAGCAGCAGGTCGTGCATCAGTTGCAGCCGGCAGGAGGACACGGCGTTCTTGTCCTTGTCCGCCGGGGAGCGGGTCTCGCCGAAGGCGCGCGTGGTGGGCGCGATCACCAGGTAGCCCTGCTCCACCGCCTGTACCGCGATGTCGCGCTCGCCCTCGCTGATCTGCGCCTCCTCCTCCGGGCTGTCGAACAGGACGACGTAGACGTGCGGATGGCCGTGTCCGTGCGGGGTCAGCACCAGCGGCGGGTTGGTCGGCGCTCCCTTGGGCCGCAGCAGGTAGCACGGCAGCGGCACGGTCGGCTCGGTGCGGATGCGCCACGACTCGCGGAAATAGGAGCCCATGTCGACGCGGTCGAGCATGTCCTGGGTCAGCAGCGCGCCCAGCATCAGCGGCCCGGTGGTGAGCAGGCTCAGCACCACCGACACGATGGCGGCGCCCGAGATCAGCTCCGGCAGCACCCCGCCGATGCTGCTCACGAACGGGCTGATGGCGATGCGCATCGGGTACTTGGCGATCAGCTTCATCTCGCGCGACCGCCACTCGCCAATTGACGGTCAGCGCGTTTGCCGGCGTTCCATGACCCGGCGGTGCTGCGCGCTGAGCGTGACCTTGCGCATACGCAGCGACTTTGGCGTGGCCTCGACCATCTCGTCGTCGCGAATGAATTGCAGCCCGGCCTCCAGTGCGAGCGGCGTTACCGGGGTAAGCGTAACCGCGTCATCCTTGCCGGCGGCGCGCATGTTGGTGAGCTTCTTGGTCCGGCACATGTTCACGTCCAGGTCGTGGTTACGATTGTGCTCGCCGACGATCATTCCCGCGTAGACCGGATCGCCCGGGCGAACGAACATCCGGCCGCGCGGCTCCAGGTTGAAGATTGCATACGGCACCGCCTGGCCCGACCGGTCGCACACCAGCGAGCCGGTGGGCCGCGGCGTGAAGTCGCCCTGGTACGGCTCGTATCCGGCCAGGTACGAGTTCATGATGCCGGTGCCGCGGGTGTCGGTCAGGAACTCGGGACGGTAGCCGATCAGCCCGCGGGTCGGAATGCGGAACTGGAGCTGCACGCGCCCGGTGGCGTGATTCGACATCCCCAGCAGGTGACCTTTCCTGCGCACCAGCTTCTCGGTAACGATGCCGGTGCAGGCGTCGCCGCAATCCACGGTGAGATGCTCGATCGGCTCCATGCGCTTGCCGTTCTCCATGCGCAAGATCACCTGCGGCCGGCCCACACACAGCTCGAACCCCTCGCGGCGCATCGTCTCGATCAGGATCGCGAGCTGGAATTCGCCGCGCCCCTTTACCAGCACGCTGTCGTCGTGCTCGGAGTCCTCCATCTCGATTGACACGTTCTGCAGCGTCTCGCGGCGCAGGCGCTCGCGAATCCTGCTCATCTGCACGATGCGGCCCTCCGTGCCCGCCAGGGGAGACGTATTCTTGGCGAAGCGCATCGACACCGTCGGCTCGTCCACGGTGATGCGCGGCAACGGCAGCGGCGCTTCCGCGGTGCAGATGGTGTCGCCGATGTGGATCTCCTCGAGTCCCGACAGCACGGCAATGTCGCCCGCCGCCGCCGACTCGGCCCTGACCAGCGTCACCCCCTCGTAAACCTGGATGCGGGTAACGCGCAGCGATTGCATGGCGCTAGCGCCAATGCGGGTAAGTCGATCGCGCGACGCCACCTGCCCGGAGTAGATCTTGCCCACCGCCAGCCGTCCGAGGTGATCGGCGTACCCCAGGTCGGAGACCAGCATCCGGAACGGCTGCGTGCGGTCGGCGACCGGCGGCGGGATAGCGCGGACGATGGTGTCTAGCAGCGCGTCCAGGTTCTGCTCCGGCCCATCGACCGCGCTCCTGGCTATGCCGTCGCGGCCGACAGCGTACAGAATCGGCAGGTCGAGCTGGTCCTCGTGGGCGTCCAGGTCGATGAGCAGCGCCAGGACCTCGTCCACCACCTCGGCCGGGCGCGCGTCCGGCCGGTCGATCTTGTTGACGACCAGGATCAATTGCAGGCCGAGCTTGAGCGCCTTGCCGAGCACGAAGCGGGTCTGCGGCAGTGGCCCCTCGGCCGCATCCACCAGCACGATGGCGCCGTCCACCATCGACAGCGCCCGTTCCACTTCGCCGCCGAAGTCGGCGTGGCCCGGCGTGTCGATAATGTTGATCTTGGTGTCGCGCCAGCGCACGGCGCAGTTCTTGGCGGTAATGGTGATGCCGCGCTCCCGTTCCAGGTCCATGCGGTCCATCACCCGTTCGGCGACCACCTGCCCCTTGCGGAACATGCCGCAGCGGCGGAACAGGGCGTCTACGAGGGTGGTCTTGCCGTGGTCGACATGGGCGATGATGGCGGCGTTGCGAATGCGGTCGTTGCGAGGGTGGTCGCTGCGTTGGTGATGATCCATGCTGGCGGCGCGAAATGTGCTACCGCCGGCACCCTACCGCCAAGCGCCGCACCAATCTCAGTCAGTCGTCGAAACGATTCAATCGTCGAGAACGATCCAGTCGGACACCGGGTCCATGCGTCCGGTGGCGGAATTCCCCCGGTAGATGCGCCCCACCGGGATGGAGTTGTTGCGGAAGGTCACCGGCACGCCGATCAAGCCGCCGGTGTCCCAATCCTCGATCCCGTCGAGAGTGGCCTTCAGATTGTCGCCGCTCAGCTCCAGCCCCGCGTCCATGGTGCGCCCTATCACCTCGGTCAGGATCATGCCGGAGAACCACGCCTGCAGGGCGTACGTAGGCACGTATTCCTCCTGCGTGACCTGTGCAATCAACCGCAACGTCGCGGACTCCTCCTGCTCCCAGTAGTAGCGGTAGGGAAACACGCCCATGTAGCGGTCGGCGAGCGGCCCGAGCTGCCGGATGATCAGCGGCTCCATGGCCCAGAACGTGCCCATGAACATGGCATCGACGCCGGTCTGCGCCGCCTGCGCCATCACCTCCGGCCAGACCGTTGCTACATAGCCTTGGAAGATCACGTAGTCGGGCTGCGCCCGGCGCAGCTTGAGCACCTCGGGGGCAACGTTGATGCCGGCCGGCTCGGTCTCGATCTCGACGACGATCTCGATGCCGAGTTCGGCGGCCCGCTCCCTGGCGTACGGGATCGGGTCGCGGCCGCCCTCCAGGTTGGTGTAGAACAGCGCCACGCGCGGCGCCGCGCCATCGGTGCCGCCCTGCTCGGCGATGTACTGGAGCAGGATCCCGAACATCTCGGCGTAGGTGGGGCCGGCCAGGAACTGGTAGGGAAACTTCCCCGGATCGGCGAGCGCGGTGGCCAGCGAGGCGCCGCCCATCAGCACCTTGTAGCGCTCGTTGACTTCCGGCGCGGACAGCAGCGCAAAGTCGGTGGAGTCGCCGTAGAACACCACCACGTCCTCTTCCTCGGCCATGATCCTCTTGAACACGGCCAGCGACTGCTCCGGCCGCGAGCCCGAGTCATGGCTGGCCAGCCGCACGGGCCGGCCGTTGATACCGCCGGTGGCATTCAGGTAGCCGATGTAGGCTTGCATGCCGAGACTCGCGATCGCGCCCGCCTGGGCGTGGATACCGGTCAGCGGTATCGATGCGCCCCACACGATCTCGTGCTCGTCGGCCGCCAGCGGCAACGCCGCTCCGATCAACGCGACGGCCAACACCACCGCTGCCAGGTTGCGGCCCATGCCGCGTCCGGGTCCTCTGCTTCCGTTCTTCATCCGATTGCTCCTTCGCCGGGTTGTCGGCCGATAATACCGTAGAGGAGGCAACGGTGGGTGTGACCCGGGTAGTGCTGACCGATCTGGATGGCGTGGTGCGCCGCTGGCCGGCCACCCAGTTCTCGTCGGTCGAATACGCGCATGGGCTGCCGCGAGGCTGCATGGCCCGCGCGGCATTCCACGAGTCGCTCCTGACCGACGCCATTTCCGGGATCGTGACCGACGCCGAGTGGCGCAGGCGAATAGCGGCCCGGCTCGGAACGCAGTTCGATCCCGCCGCCGCCGCTGCTGCCGTGGCGGCGTGGTCGGAAAGCGTCGGCGAGGTGGAGTCCGCCACTCTGGCCGTGCTGCAGGCCGCGCGGCCTGCCGTTGCCCTCGGCCTGGTTTCCAACGCCACCACGAGGCTTGCCGATGACCTCTCCCGCCTGGGCATTGCCGACGCATTCGACTTCATCGTCAACTCGTCGGCCATCGGCTGCGCCAAGCCCTCCGCGTGCTTCTACGAGCACGCCCTGCGCCGTAGCGGCTGTACCCGCGAACAGGTGTTCTTCGTCGACGACCGCCCCGAAAACGTCGCCGGCGCAGTCGCCTTCGGTTTCCACGGCCACCTCTACCGCGACGCCAAGACCCTGGAGCAGGCCCTCCGCCACGCCGGCGTCCGAGATCCTGCCTGCCGCAAGTGACAAGTCCAACCTGAGAGTGCGAGAGTGCGCAGGCTGGCTCGTCCAAAAGCGTATCGCAAGTCGTCCGAGCTGCTGCTCGCTTTCCGCGCTGGCTGAACACCGGAATTGGCCGGTACGGCCGCTTCCTGGGCTGCTCGAACTTCCCGGATTGCGACGAACGGCACAGCACGGCTGCTCACCGATCCGGCTCGAACACCAGTTCGGGGACCACCACCTCCCAGGTGTCGCATTTCATGGCGTCGCGGTACTTCGGGTCCGACGCCTCGCGGCTCCAGCCCACCACGGAGAACACCTCCGCGGACCGGCACCGTGACCCGGACGGCGGCCTGAACGACCCGGCGAGGCGTCCCACGGTTCGGCCGGCCCGGTCCCGCAACGTCCAACGCCCGTCCGCTCCGACCCGCACGTCCAGGGGATCGCCGATCGACAGTGCTGTAATGGCGCCGTGCAATTGATCGCCGGCACGGCGCCGCCCGGCGAACCCCAGATCGACCTCCTGAAGGGTCGGCCGGACATGGCGGTACTCCACCGCCTCCGAGCACGGGGGAAGCTCGGCAGCCTCCCGGAGGATCGTGGCGGGATGGTCAACCAGTTCGGCATGGACGTCCAAAGAGCCGTCGAGCCTCGCCAGCGTCAGCGTGTGCCGCGCCCGCGTCATCGCCACGTAGTACAGCCGGCGCGGCGCGCCGGGATCCTCGTCGCGGCCCACGCGGTCCCAGCCGCCGTCCAGGACCGCCACATGATCGAACTCCAGCCCCTTGGCGCGGTGGGCGGTGAGCAGCAGCAGTCCCCGCTGGCGGCGGCGTGTGTCCCGGCCCCACTCGGCCAGCCACTCGATGAAATGGTCCACCGGTGTTTCTCCGCCGCCGGTTTCCAGCGCATGTTCCTCCACCGACTGCCGCAGCAGGTCGTGCCAGGGATCGGAGGGCCTCGCGTCGGCCCACGCGCGCAGGGACGCGCCGTCGACCATCCGCGTTTGACGCCCGCGCAGCCATTCGAGGAACGCCCGAGTTTCCCGCAGGCGCCAGAAACTCGGGATCTCCTCGTTCGCCACCTGTACCGGGAGGTCATGCGTCTCGCAGAACGCCCGCACCGGAACCAGGTACTCCCACTCGCGCGCGATGACCGCGCACCGCGACCAGTCCCATTCCTGCGCCAGCCCCGAGAGGCGCAGCAGCTCCGCCATGACGGCCACCGCCTGGACGACCGGATCGCCTCCGGCCGGCAGAATCTGCACCCGCCCGCGCGAAACCGGGTCCAGCGCCGCCCACTCGCCGCCCGGCGGGTCCTTCTCGCGCGCGCGGTCGACACGGATGGGGTGCCCCGCCTTCATGCGGTTCCGCGCAGGCTCGATCACCGCATTGGCCGCCGCCACGATACGGGCCGTCGACCGGTAGTTGGCGGCCAGGTAGGCGGGCTTCGGCCCGTAGTCGGCCTCGAAGCGACGGATGAACTCCACCGACGCTCCGTTGAAGGCATAGATGTTCTGGTCGTCGTCGCCGACGGCGAACAGGGTGAGCTTGCCCGCATCGTCTTCCAGCGTCCGGCCGGCCAGCGCCGATATCAGCTCGTACTGCTCCCGACCGACATCCTGGTACTCGTCGACGAGAATCCACCGGAAGCCCGCGAGCAGACGCTCGCGGCGCTCGTCCGCCTCCTCCGGCGACAGCTCCTCGCCGCGGAGCAGCGCGACGGCACGGCGCATCACGTTCCTGAACGTCGCGTCGTCCGGGCGCTCCGACCGGCCGGTGAAGCTCTGGCCGGCCAGGCGCATGGCAAGCGCGTGGCAGGTGAGCACCGTCACGCCGCGCGCGTCGTCGCCGATCATCTCCGTCAGCCGGCGGCGGACATCGACGGCCGCGTGACGGTTGTAGGCCAGCGCGAGGATGCCCCGGGCGTTCTCCCGTCTGACACGGATCAGCCAGGCGATGCGGTGCACCAGCACGCGCGTCTTGCCCGAACCGGGGCCTGCGAGGACCAGCACGTTGGTCCGTTCCCGCTCGTCCGCCACGATGCGCTGCTGGACCGGGTTCCCCAGGCTCTCGACGATGGCGCGCCAGGACGCGGGCGTCGTCTGCCGGCCGATCTCCCGGTCGCGACCAGGCAGCCAGCGGGCGAGGAACTCCTCCTCCGTGAGTGCGAAGTAGTCCATCGCCAGACGCAGCGCCTCGCTCATGGCCGCGAGGCCGCGCTCGGCGAACTCCACCATGACGTGGATCTGCAGCACCTGCCCCTGGTAGTGAAGCGCCAGGGGCTCGAAGTCCGCCCTGGAGAAGCCGCGCCGGTCCCGCCGCTCCAGCCGGATCTTCATGGCAGGGCGGAACACCGCCAGCCCCTTGTTGAGGCGGATCACCTCCAGCTCGTGCAGCCAGAGCAGGGCCCGGTCCAGCAGTTTGGCCGGGTTCCTCACCGTGCTCTTGAGCACCAGGTCGGACTCGATCGCCTGCAGGAGTTTTCCGAGCGTGGTCTCGGCCAGGAGATCGGTGCCACGGATCCCGCTCGGCAGGCAGTCGAGCAGATGTTCGAGCAGGCGGCCGGCCGCCTCGCGGCGTAGTTCGGCGGTCTTCTTCAGTGCGCCCCACTCGCGCCTCAGCGTGATCCACGCGGTCTCCGCGTCCCGCTTGCGGACCGAGAGGCTGCCCGCGGCGCCGTCTTCCTCGCCGCGCCCGTCGAAGGCGATGCCCCGAACGATGCGGAACAACCGCTCCGGCAGCGGATCGGCCAGACCCTGGTCTCGCAACACCTGGGCGGCGACACGCAGATGGAGTGACGAGCTGTCTCCCTTTCCGAGGTCGGGCGCGGCCTCCTGCATGTGGTCGATGAGAGCGGTCTCCAATGCAGCCGCCTCCCGGAGGCGTTTCCGCGACGAGCGGTCCACGCCGGTGTGGAGGAACGCGGTCAGCGCCGTGTCGTTGCTGGCGATGCCGAACCGCTCCAGGTCGTACAGGGCGCCGCGCACGCGTTCCGGACTCAGGCCCGAAATTTCCATCAGCTCGTCCGTGCTCACCCCCTCGTCGGCGTCCGCGCCGATCAGAGCTTCCGCGACCAGCAGGAGCTGCCTGCGATACGCAGCCGCGATCGTTGCGTTGGCGAGCCGCCGTTCGGCCTCGTCGACCGTGCTCACCCGGAGCGAGGAGGGGAACACCTGCACGACGTTCTCCTCGCGGGTGACGAGTTGCGACTCCTCCAGCCAGGCGACGGCGGTGCGCACCCGGGTGTCGTCGGTCGCGGAGTCGCGTTCGAATGCCTTCTCCTCGTCCTCCCCGAGGATCTCGCCGGCGGTCGCCACCACGTCCCCGTCGAAGCGCTTCTTCCGGTCGAGATTGCGCAGCGCTCTCAGGATCCCGTGGATCTCCGCACGGGTGAGACGCGAGCGTGCCGACATGCCGAACTGGCGCTCGACGTCGTCCGCCGCATAGAGAAGAACGCAACGCGCCGGATCGCGGTCTCGCCCCGCGCGGCCGGCTTCCTGCAGGTAATTCTCCAGCGAGCCCGGTATGTCGGCGTGGACGACCAGCCGCACGTCGGGCTTGTCGATACCCATCCCGAAGGCGTTGGTGGCCGCTATCGCGCGCAACTCGCCGGCGATGAAGCGCCGCTGCACCTCCTTCTTCGTCTCCGGAGGCAGGCCCGCGTGGAAACGGTCCGCGGCGACGCCCTTCAACTGAAGGTATTCCGCGACGTCCTCGCTCTGCTGCCGCGTGGCGCAGTAGACGATCGCGCCGCCCGGCGCGTCGGGCGGCAGATGGGACGTCAGGACCTGGAGGATGTCCGGGAACTTCTCTCCTCCCGTGGTCGGGATCACCTCGAAGGCGAGATTGGCGCGTTCCGCGCCGCCGTCGGACACGGCCAGTTCGATGTCGAGTTCGTCCCGAAAGTGCCGGGCGATGTCCCCGACGACATCGGGTTTGGCGGTCGCGGTCAGGCACAGGATCGGAGGTAGCGATCCGTCACCTGCTCTCTCGCGGATGAAACGTCCCACATAGCGGTAGTCGGGCCGGAAGTCGTGGCCCCAGCGCGACAGGCAGTGCGCCTCGTCCAGCACCCAGGTGCCGATCTCGCGCTGGTCCAGAACCCGCCGCAGGGAGCGCGAGCGCAACTGCTCCGGCGAGATCAACAGGATGCCGGCGTCTCCCAGCCGGATCCGGTCCAAAGCGTCGCTCCGCTCCGGCATCGACAGCAGCCCGTTGACGGTCACGCAGCAGCCGATGCCGCGCTGCTCCAGCCCAGCCACCTGGTCCGCCATCAGCGCGACCAGGGGCGATATCACGACCGTCAGCGCACCGGTCTTGTCGTAGCGCGACAGCGCGGGGATCTGGTAGCAGAGCGACTTCCCCGCCCCGGTGGGCAAGATGCCCAGAGCATGTCTTCCCGCCATCGCCTCCTCGACGATGGCCTGCTGCATGGGCCTGCCGTCGGCATCCGCCGGTTCGGGACGAAAACCGTCGTACCCGAACCAGCGTTTCAGCTCCCTGCCCGCGTCATGGCGCCACCGGCACCAGCCGCAGGCCGGATCCGTGCACGCGGTGTCCCTGAGGCGGCGCACCAGTCGCCCGGCTAGCGGAAACTGGTGGCGCACCCAGGGCGGCATCACCGAGTTGCCGCCCGCCACGGACAGCCATGCCAGGGCATAGGCCAGCGCCCAGCCGAGCCTCTCCGCATTCGCGACGACCGCGCCCGCTTGGGTTGTGCAGGCGGCATTCACCAGTCTCCGGTCAATCGCCGCCATGGCCTCGGCCCGAGATGGACGGCGCGCTCGTCGAGCCTGCCGGAAGAATTCGTCCAGAGCGCGGTCCGTGCCGGTGGCATCCGGCGTGCACAACCAGTGCCATGCGGCGAGCAGATCCGGTGCGGCCTTCGCCAAGGCCTCGCGCTCGTCGCCGAAGAGTTTCAGCGCCATGCGGGAGTCGAGCTCGGGATCGTTCACCCGGCCGCGTTTGAGACCGCCGTCCTGATGATGTTTGACGAGGTTGTGATAGGGATTGCGGGGGAAGGCGAGCGGGCTGAGACGCAGCGTGTCCACCGCCGGCAGCTTCAGCAGCCGGAGGTCTGGCTTCGCCGCCATCAGGTGGGGCAGGTCGAAGGCAATCAGATTGTGTCCCAGCACGACGGACGCGCCCTCAGCGAAATCGTCGAGCCTCGCCAGAGCGGCGAGCAATTCGCCGCCGGAATGGACCATGCTCCGGCCGGTATCCGCTCGAATCGCCCCCAGGGCACGAATTCGGTTGTCCCTGCCGACTTCCAGATCCAGGGAGAGGCAACTTGGCGGAGAAATCGAATCCACACTTACCCACTCAGGTTGCAGGCGCCAAGCGCTCAACCTTGATGCGGTACCTCCTTCTTTGCATGGGCCATGTATCCGCCCCCCGCGCCCCGCCGCACGCCTTGTCCAGGCGAATCGCCATCTGCGGGGAATCCCCGAACGGCAGTTGACAACATCCGACAGATGCTTGCGGCTTGACCCCAAGCTCACGCGCCGCTTGAGTGACACCAAGCCCCAGGAGCTCCAGGTAATCGTGTCGCACCGACAGTCCGGGATGGGGTGGGTTTTTCATCGGCACAGCTCGATCCTCCTATAGTAGTGATCGTCAATCAGATCCACATCTCTGACCTCGCTGCCGTCGAAACGGAAGACGATGCGCCAGTTGCCGGACACGCGGGACCGCCCAGTACGCCGCGAAATCTCGCTTCGGGGGATACAGTCGGAACGCCGGAAGATTCCCTGCTCGACCCGCGGCTCAGAGATGCCGCAGGCGGCTCGACGCGCACCGTGCCCAGCAGCAGGTCCATCGAGCCGTACGATTCTGACCGTGCAACGAGTCCGCGGGCGGCACGCGTCAAAGAGAGTGCTGGCGTCCCGGTTTCGTGCCGTCGCGCGGTGCGGTAGGATGCGCCGGTGACCAGGCGCAGACTGCCGATCGGCATTCAGACGTTCAGCAAGCTGCGGGAGCAGGACTGCTACTACGTCGACAAGACGCACTTCATCGAACGTCTGCTCCACGAGGGCACCCACTACTTCCTGTCGCGTCCCCGCCGGTCGGCAAGAGCCTGTTCCTGGACACGCTGAAGGAACTGTTCGAAGGCAACGAACCGCTGTTCAGGGATCTCCACGTGCACGACCGCTGGAACTGGTCGGAACGCTGCCCGGTGGTGCGGCTGGACTTCGCCGGCGGCAGCTTCAAGGAACCGGGGAGTCTGAACGAGGACGTGATGCTCCAACTGGAGTACCTGGAAGAGACGGCGGGTGTTCCGGCGCGCGAGGTGGGCGCGCCGGGACGCTTTCGTCGACTTCTGCAAGCCATGCATCGGCCAGACCGGGCAGCGGGTCGCCGTGCTGGTTGACGAGTACGACAAGCCGATCCTCGATGCGCTCGCCAACCCGGAGATGGCAGTCGCCAACCGCGACTTCCTGCGCGGCTTCTACGGCATGATCAAGTCGAGCGACGCCCACGTACGGTTCACGTTCGTGACGGGAGTGAGCAAATTCACCAAGGTGAGCCTGTTTTCGGACCTGAACAATCTCACCGACATCACACTTGATCCCGTGTACTCGTCGATCTGCGGTTACACGGAGGACGACCTGGACGTGGTGTTCGCGCCCGAGCTCGGCGGAGTGGACCGGGAGCGGGTGCGTGAATGGTACAACGGCTATAACTGGCGCGGTGCCGACAAGGTGTACAACCCGTACGACGTACTGCTGCTGTTGCGCCGGCGCGAATTCGATGCGCACTGGTTCGAGACTGGTACCCCGGCGTTCCTGGTGGACAAGCTGTTCGAACGCCGCGTCTCGTCAGTGTCACTCGACGGAATGCTGGGTACCGAGGATGTGCTGTCGGCGTTCGACGTAAACAAGATCGGGACGGAAGCATTGCTGTTCCAGACTGGCTACCTGACTATCATCGCCGAAGAGCGGCTGGGCGGCGCGGCGCTGTACCGGCTCGGCCATCCCAACCGCGAAGTGCGCGAAAGCCTGAACCGGGTGCTGCTGCGCCACCTGGTGCAGGACACGGCGCAGCAGACCGCCAACAGCATCCGCCTGGCGCGCCTGCTGGAGGCACCCGACTGGGCGGGCATGAAGGAGCTGTTCCACGCCTTCTTCGCCAGCATTCCCTACCAATGGTACACGGGCAACCACATCGCCGATTACGAGGGCTTCCATGCCAGCGTGTTCTACTCCTACTTCGCCGCCCTCGGCTACGACATCGCGGTGGAGGAGTCGAGCAGCCACGGGCGCCTGGACATGGCCGTGCGCGCCGCCGGCCACGTCTACCTGTTCGAGTTCAAAGTGGCCGAGATGGCCCCCCCCCGGCTCCGCCCTCGCCCAGCTGCAGCAGCGCCGCTACGCCGACAAGTACCGCGCCGCCGGCGCCCCCATCCATCTCATCGGCGTCGAGTTCAGCCGCGACACCCGCAACATCACCGCCTTCGAGACCGCCGACGCCTGACATCGGTTGCACGGCCGCGCAGGGGTGGGGGACTGTGTGGGCGTGATCAGGGTCGTGTTGACGGACCTCGATGGGGTGATTCGGCAGTGGCCGGCTCCTTTCGCACAGTCGATCGAGGACCGGTACGGACTGGGGCGGGGCAGTCTGGTTCGCGCGGCGTTCGATGAAACCATCCTGGGCGACGCGATCACCGGGCGCGTATCGGACTCCGAGTGGCGTGATCGCACGGCGGCTCGGATCGCACGCCGACCCGGCCACTGCCACCGCGGCGGTGAAGGCATGGTCGGCCAGCCCCGGGGTGGTGGAGCCGGCCGCTCTGGGTGTTCTTCAGAAGGCCCGGGCCGTGGCTGCTCTCGGCTTGGTCACCAATGCCACCAGCAGGCTTGCCGACGACCTCTCCCGGCTCGCCCTGGCCGACGCGTTCGACTTCATCGTCAACTCTGCGGACATCGGCTGCGCCAAGCCATCGGCATGCTTCTACGAGCACGCGGCACGACGCTGCGGGTGTGACCGCGACGAGGTTCTGTTCGTGGACGATCGTTTGGAGAACGTGGATGCCGCGACCCGGTTCGGATTCCGCGGACACCACTTCCGTGACCCTGTGACGTTGCAACGGGTGTTGCGCGAGTGCGGCGTGATCCGGGAGGCGTGAACGGGGTTGCGAGAGGTGCCGCTACTTCACGGTGGACACCCATCTCCGCCACCTCGACGAGGTGCGGGCGGGCGAATCGATTCGGGTCACCACCCAGCTCCTGGGCGGCGAAGGCAGCAGGCTGTACCTGTTTCACCGCCTGGAGAACGGCACCGGCAAGCTCGCCGCCACCGGCGAGCACCTCCTGTTGCACGTGAACCTGCGGACCCGGCGGAGCTGCCCGCCGGAACCGGAGGTTCACGTCCGGCTGACCCGACTGAGTGCGTGCCACGCCGGCCTGCCGTACCCGGTAGGGGGAGGCGCTACATCGGGCACGCAACTCCCGCGCGGGATCGTTGAGCGTTGCCCGAGGCCGTAGCCGCGACAACTGCCGCAACCGTGAGGCTACGCGGCGCGGCTACGACCCCGCGGCTCGGTGGAGTGGCCTTGCGTACTACTCGGCCAACAACTGCCGCGCCACGCGCTTCCGAGCAGCGTGAGCCTCCGTGTTGTCTATCAGCTCGGCCAACGTGTTCCGCTGTACGACTTCCGTATGGAGGAGCGCCCGACACAGCTCGAAGTCCTTCGGCCTGGCCGCCAGGGCCTTGGCAACCCACAGGTCCGCCGGCGAGCGACACCAGGCAACGACCCCGCCAGTCGCAGGTGTCACGAACCGAACGAGTCGTTGCTCCCAGCCGCGTGGCAGGAGGGCCGTCGTAACCGATACGCCATGCGCGTAGAAGCCGAAGGTCTCCTGAAAAACAGCGATGCTTCGCCGATCGAACCATCGATCAGATCGGCCTTGCTGCCGTCGGAATCCTGGCGCAGCGCGACGTCCGCCGCCACCGAACGCATCGCCGCCGTGGGAATCTCCTTCTCGGTCCAGGCATGAACGGCCTGAGAACCGATGACGATCACCTCATGCTCGCCGGCGACGGCGGCGGCCGCCCGGATCGCATGCTCAAACTGGGCGCGGTTCATCGCCGCATCTCGTCGCGCCGGAACTCGAGGTACACGGCAGCGCGCTCCGCTGCACTCAGCACGCCGGCGAACGGAGTGACGTGACGCAGGTCGCGACCGTGCAGGCCTGGGTTGACCAGCGCATCCGCGAGTGCATCCGGCGAGCCCCGCAACAGGCGCTCCCACTCGTCGAGCAGCTCGGACGCGTGCGGGTGAATGCGGCGCATGCGCGCGACATTCGCCCGCGCGCGGGCCAGCGTCTCGGCAGGAGCGACGCGCAGCCGATCGGCGATCCGTTCATGCAGGGCCAGGCTGCGGCGGTCTTCCCGCGTCAGGTGCGGAACGAACGCGACATGGACGCCGAGACCGGCGGCAGAGGCCAAGCGTTGCAGCGTGCGCAGGCTCGGACGCTTGGTTCCCGTCTCATACGCAGCTATCGTTGGTTGCGAGGTGCCGGCCAACGCTGCCAGCGCGGCCTGCGTCAGACCGGTGATTCGCCGCAGCCGAGCGACCAGGTTCATGCCAGTAGTATATCCACTTGGATATAATCTGGGCCACCGCCTGGGCATCGGCGGAAGCCGCGTGATCAGAGGAGCCGTCATCGGCACCAAGGGCATCTCGGCGGCTGATCGCGTCGTTCGGCGGGCGTCATGCTACACTCCACGAAAGGCGCCGGGCCAACCCCAAGCGTCGTCAACGAGGGTCGCAACCATGCGTTCGTTCAACACTGCCGGTCCCGTCAAGCCCGACAAGCACTATTGCATCCCGCCGCTTGAGCGCATCGATCTGGACGACGTTCTTCGGCTGGTGCGAGACGAGCAGTACTTCGTGCTGCACGCGCCGCGGCAGACCGGCAAGAGTCGGCGCTGCTGGCGCTGGCCGAGGTGCTGAACGGGGGCGGCTACCGGTGCGTGTACGTTACGTTCGAGACCGCCCGCACCGCGCGCGACGACGTGCAACGGGCAATGCGCTCAGTCCTCGTCAGGCTGGCGTCGCAGGCGCGGGCGACGCTGGACGACGGCTTTCTGGACGACATCTGGCCGGACATTCTGGCGCGGGTCGGTGCGGACGAAGCACTGGGTGAAGCGCTGTCTCGTTGGGCGCAGGCGTCGCCGGGACCGCTGGTGCTGCTGATCGACGAGATCGACACGCTGGTGGGCGATTCGCTGCTGTCGGTGCTTCAGCAGCTCCGCGCCGGCTACCCCGGGCGCCCGGAGCGCTTCCCGCACAGCGTGGTCCTGTGCGGCATGCGCGACCTGCGCGACTACCGCATGGGCGCTGCCGGCAGCCCGTTCAACATCGCCGCCGAGTCGCTGCGGCTGGGCGACTTCACGCGCGAGCAGACGCAAGCGCTGCTGGGCCAGCACACGGAGCAGACCGGCCAGGCGTTCGCATCGGAGGCGCTGGAGGCGGTGTGGACACAGACCCGCGGCCAGCCTTGGCTGGTGAACGCGCTCGCGCACGAGACCTGCTTCAAGAACAGGGCCATGCGGGAAGACCGCTCGCGCACGGTGACCGCCGACGACATCGCGGCGGCACGCGAGGAACTGATCGTGAACCGCGTGACGCACCTGGACTACCTGGCGGACAAGCTGCGCGAGGACCGCGTGCGGCGGGTGATCGAGCCGATGCTGAGCGGCACGGAGCGGCATACCTTCACGGACCGCGATGTAGGGTACGTGCGCGACCTCGGGCTGGTGGCCCGCGACGCGCCGCTGCGGGTGGCCAACCCGATCTACGCCGAAGTGCTGCCGCGCGAATTGACCATAGCACTCAGCGCTGCTACCAGTTGACGCAACCGGTGCCCCGCCCCGGGCAGCCTAAGGAGCCTAAGTCTCGTAAATCTCTCAAACGTAAACAGTAACACCAACCACACGGCTCTGTCGCCGGGCTCCGCCGCGGGCGCCGGCCGGCGCAGCCCGCTACCCGCCATCTCCAATCACCCGGCGTTGCCGGACATGGGAACCAGCTACCGGCGA
This sequence comes from Spirochaetia bacterium, assembly GCA_965203905.1. Lineage (GTDB taxonomy): Bacteria > Spirochaetota > Spirochaetia > SZUA-6 > Bin103 > Bin103. The sequence continues at coordinate 3,474,454 of CBDBDQ010000005.1, forward strand.
GCCGCCGCCACGCCTGAGGTCGGCGTGCGCCCGCGACCGTCCGGATCGCGAACGAGGGGGCCCGTTGAGAGGTAACCCACGCCGCGGGCCGCGGTCGGCGCCGGGCGGCGCGCTTCCTCCTCAACGGCTGGGACGTGGCGGTGTTCGATCCCGCGACCGATGCGGAACGGCGGCTGCGGGTGGTAGTGGACGATGCCGCCGCGGCCTGCCCGCGCTGTACGACCGCGCCTTGCCGGCGGAAGGTGCCCTAATGTGGTGCCCTAATGTGGTGCCCGACCGTGGCAGCCGCGGTCACCGACGCCGACTGGATCCAGGAGAGCGTGCCCGAGCGGCTGCCCGCCAAGCACCGGGTGCTGGAAGAGATACAGCGCCATGCGCCTCGGCAGGCGCTGGTGGCGTCCTCTACCTCGGGCTTCACACCTACCGAGCTGCAGCGCGGCGCCCGCTTTCCGGAACAGATCCTGGTGTGTCACCCGTTCCACCCGGTGTACCTCCTGCCGCTGGTGGAGGTGGTGGCCTCGGCGGCGACGGCGGCGCCGCCTCTTGACCGTGCCATCGAACTGCTGCGGGGGATCGGCATGCATCCGTTGCATATCCGCAAGGAGATCGCCGCCCACGTCGCCGACCGGCTGCTGGAGGCGGTGTGGCGCGAGTCGCTGTGGCTGGTTCGGGACGAGATCGCCACCACCGGCGAGATCGACGACGCGATCCGATATGGCTTCGGCTTGCGCTGGGCACAGATGGGACTGTTCGAGAGCTATCGGATCGCCGGCGGCGCGGCCGGAATGAAGCACTTCATCGCGCAGTTCGGGCCGGCCCTGCAGTGGGACTGGTCACGGCTGACCGACGTGCCGGAGTTGACCGACGAGCTGGTGGAGCGCATCGCGCAGCAGTCCGAGCGCCAGTCAGGCCGGTACGACCTGCGCCAACTGGAACGCATGCGGGACGACAACCTGGTTGCCATCCTGCGTGCCCTGAAGCAGAACGGCCACGGTGCCGGCAGCGCGATCGCGTACCATGAGCGCGGCTTGGGGCAGCCCGAGTCCGGCGCCGGCGCGCTCCCGGTCACCGTAGCTAGGCAGATCCCACGGAGCTGGACCGACTACAACGGGCACATGAACGAAGCCCATTACCTGGAGCTGTTCGCACAGGCCAGCGCCCGCCACTCCGCGCTGCCCTGGCCCGAAGGCGCCGGACGCTCCGTCGGACAGTAGGGCCGACGAGGAGGCCATCAATGGCACACGCCATTTCCCGACTGCCCACAACCGCCATGCCCGTTGCTCGTTGGGGCTACTGCTGTCCTGCGCTTGGATGATGGAACCGTGCGGCCGATCCGTTACCTCCCTTGGAAGCGCGGCGTACTTCTCAACTGGCCCTGAGCTTACCGGTCCGTGCCCCACGGGCTCTCGCTCACTGTCGTCAAACGCCTCCCAGAGCTGTTCCTCCGACCGTTGCCGGTGGCGGTTAGGCCGATTGAGTACCGCTCGGGCTTCATGATTTGCCGTGCTGCCGGGGACGTACCTCGTTCCGGCGCTTCGTCGCAATCGCGCGATACACCGCGCTCGGATGAGACGCCCGCTGCACGCTCCCGGAGTTCTCGGAGAGGCGTTGCCGATACTTTGCCAGATCCTCGTCCGTTACGGCATCTGGCGGCACGAGCTGTTAGTGCTTCTCCGAAACGACGTTAATCTCGTCGCCATCCTGCTCAAACGCGAACAGCGCAACTGCTGTCATTTTCAATCAACCTCCTGTTGCCGACCCAACCCTACGCTTGTTCTTCGCCGTGCCAAAGCGCCCAATACCACCCCGCAGCCGTGGATCGAGCAGGTCGCGCATCGCGTCGCCGAACATGTTGACCGCGTACACCACCGCGGCGATGCACAGACCGGGCCAGAACGCCAGCCCAGGAGCCTGCAGCATGTACTTGCGTCCCTCCAGGCTGAGCATACCGCCCCAACTCGGCGTGGGAGGTGGGATCCCGAAGCCGAGAAAGCTCACGGTTGCCTCGCCGATGATGTTCCCGCCGAGAGAGACGGTAAAGAGAACGATTATCGGCGCCACGATCTGCGGCGCGATGTGCTGCCAGACTATTCTCCCGGCGCGCGACCCGATGGCCCGCGCCGCCTCGACGTACGCGTTCTCCTTGACGCTCAACACGACGCTCCTGACGGTGCGTATGTTGACGATCCCCCACGGGACACCCAGGACGATGATTACCTGAAGAATACCCGGCCCCAGGATCGACATGATGGTCAGCACCAGGAACAGCCACGGGAAGCTCTGCACAGCGTCGACGAACCGCTGCATGATCAGATCGAACCGGCCGCCCAGGTAGCCCGAGATCAGGCCGAGAATGGTCGCAACGACAACCGAGAGCGCGCTGGCAGCAACCCCGACGATCATCGAGATCCGAGCGCCGAAGATGATGCGGCTCAGTTGATCGCGCCCGAATTGGTCGGTCCCGAGCGGGAACTCGACGGATGGTCCCTGCAAACGCCGGCTGATGTCATGGTCGAGCATTCCGTGCGGTGCGAGGTAGTCGGCGAAGATGCCTACCAACAGAAACGTCAAGAGGACGAGCAGGCTCGCGGCACCCAACTTGCGCTCCCGGAACAGCCGCCTGAAGAAATCCCGTACCGATCCCCGCGTGATCGTTGTGGCCGTGCTCGGTGGTTGTTCCGTAGTCGACATGCTCGCTTCCGTGCACGCGTGCTTTAGCGGTACCTGATGCGGGGGTCGAGCCAAGCGTAGCTGATATCTATTATCACGTTGACCAGCAACACAAAGCCTGCCATGAACAGATTGATTCCGGAGACAATCGGGTAGTCTCGTTTCTCGAGCGCCCTCACCAGGTAGGAACCGAGCCCCGGGAGACCGAAGATTTCCTCCACAACCACCGCCCCACCGATCAATACCGGGAGCTGCAGTCCGAGCATCGTTATCAACGGTATGAGCGTGTTCTTGAGGACGTGCCGTATGATGACCACCTTCTCCGAGAGACCCTTCGCCCAGGACGTCCGGATGTAGTCCTGCCGCAGTACCTCAAGCATCATGGTGCGGGTGAATCTCATGGTGATACCCGAAAGCCACAGACCTTGCAGGATCGCCGGCACGATGACGATGTGGAGATTGGCGACCGGGTCGGCGAAGAACCGCACGTAGAACATGGGGGGCGACCACTTCCACCAGATTGCCGGATAGATCATGACCATGGTCCCCAGCCAGAAACTGGGAACGGCGATAGCCAGTATCGCGAAGCTGCGCAGTACGTAGTCGCCCCCTGTTTCCGGCCGCATCCCGGAGTAGATCCCGACCGGGACGGCGATCATCAACGAAATCAGTATGGCCAGGGAGCCAACCTCCAGGGACACGGGGAGTCTGGTGAGTATGCCCTCGGTTACCGACGTGGAGGTCCACAGAGACACCCCCAGGTCACCCTTTGCGATGCCCACCAGCCACCGGCCAAACTGGACGTGAAGTGGCACGTCCAGCCCCAGGTTCTGCCGGATTGCCTCCCGAGGGTCGCCCGCTCCGGTGCCGTACTGGTAGATCATCGTGGCCATGTAGTCGACCACGTCGCCCGGGATGAGGCGAATGCCGAGGAAGACTATCGTGCTCACGATGAGGATGGTGGGAATGATCAGCAGCAGTCTTCTGATGATATAGGAACGCACTGGGCCCTACCGCTGCTCTCCGCGTGCCGCAACGCCCCTCGCTGCGCTCACACGGGAGGAGACGCCATGGATGAAGCCCAGGGGCAGGTCCGCGTTTCGCCAGCGCGAACCCCACCCCTGTGCGCCATAAAGACCTACGCTCGCCGCCTTATCAACGGCTTCCGGTAATCCGCTCCCTCAGGTCCTGGTCGACCCAGACGTGCTTGGCGACGTCGTGCCAGCCCTGAATACCGGCGCCGATCAGCTCGCCGCTGTAACCCTTTACCCACGGCTGCCACAACTGCAAGTTAGTCTCGGGAACGCCGGCGATCACAACGGCATTCTCTATGATGTAGACCGCGGTCTCCTGGAACTGCCTTATCAACTCGTCCTGGTCCAGGGTTTGCGTGATCTTGCGGTAGGCATCGGTGACGCGTTCGTCGGTACCGCGGGAGTAGTTGGACGGATTGCCAGGGTCGTAGTACTGCTGCATCACCGAGTAGGGATCCGCCCAGTTACCCCAGCTCGTGGCGATCATCGACTGATGCTCGCCCGCCGCGATACTCGACGAAAAGACCGTGGACTCCACCACGTTGAACTCGGCGTTGATTCCCACGTCGTCCCAGTAGCCGGCGTAGAGCTCGGCCCATTCCGCATCTGTCGGCTGAGTGAGCAATTCGAAGGTGAACCCGTCGGGATAGCCGGCTTGAGCAAGAAGCTCCCGGGCCTTGTCGGGATGGAATTCGAACAGCTCCCGGGCGCTGGCCCCTGAGCCGGGTATTTGCGGACTGGTGGGCAGCTCTTCAAACGGAACGTACAACGGAGCGTGGTGCGGGAAGTTGGGCCAGCCGAAGAGCAGAGCATTGCCCTGGTAGAACTCGTCGCGTATCTGAGCGTGCGGAATGGCGAGGTGAGCAGCCTGGCGAACGAGGAGGTTCTGCCAGGGGCTGCCTTCGATGTCCAGGCGCACGTTGAACACCCTTTGATTGATGATGGCCGGACCCGACAGGATCTCGGGATTGGTCTCCTCAAGGCTCTCCTGCCACCTGGTGGCGATTCCCAGACCCGCCGTTCGGTCGAGCCTGCCGGCGCGTAGCGCCGCTATGACCCCTGCCTCATCCTCAAACGACACGATTCTCATCCCGTCCAGGTAGGGAAGCTGGTTCTCAGGATGAATGTGATCCGTTTGCCAGTAGTTCTCGTTCTTCTTGAAGGTTACGACACTGCCGGGGGTCATTTCCGTCGGTATGAACGCTCCCGTGCCGAGCGTGTTCCGCCAATCGGCCATGTTGAGACCCTCGGTTTCCCGCGGCACCACGGCGGCGAACTGGGCGAAGAAGAACTGAGCCTGGGTCGCGTCCGGTTCGTCCAGAGTTATCTCCACGGTCATGTCATCGACGGCCGTCCAGTGGTAGCCGAGGGTTTTGATGAAGTACTGGCCCCAGGAGAATACGAGGTCGTGGGCATCGACGTGGCGACCGTAGGCCGACTCCAGCGCATTGTTGGGCCGCGCCACGTCACTCCGCTCCCAGAACGGGACTCCGGGGCGAACGTGAAGAATGATGCGGGTCAGACTGGGTTGTTCCCAGCTCTCGACGAGCGCCCCCGTTTTCTTGTCGGGGGTGGGCGCCAGGAACACTCCATAGTCTCCGGTGCCGGAAGCTCCGCGCGCCCAGTCGACCTGGAGGAGTCGCTCATTGGTAACCTGGAGGGCCCAGGTCGTATGGGACGGGTCACCCGTTACCCAGGAGGACTCTGCCGGAAGCGCCAACTCGATGCTCTCGGTGTACATTCCACCGTATCGAGGCTTCTCTACTTCCTTGGTCATCATGGTTCCATCCGCGCGCATAAGCTCCACGGTCACCATTTCAGCCTCGGCGGCTGCGGATTCGGTTTCTCCCGTGGCCCAGAGGCCGGTCGCAGTCAGGACAAGGACCAACGCAACCGCGAAGGTCCTGGTAATGTGTACAATATTCATACGTAACTCCCGTATGTTGATTCTTGAGAGTATTGCGGAGCGAATTGCCGCTCCCTGGCTACCCTCGCGCCCGCAACGCAGGAGGCCGGACCGAGTCAAATCCGTGAAGCGCGCGGCGTGTGACTCAGCGGGTTCACGTCGCGCGCGCGTGCGGTTCCTTGAGTATCATCTCGCACGTCCTCGTGCGCCGGCTGTTGTCGTGGCGCCTCATCGGCATCCTTCCATCCCCGAACAGTGCAGGCCCTATCGTCACAGGCTCGCCTGACCATGTCAAGCGCGCGGACTCCGGCCGTTCCGGCCGGTTGCCCAGGGCGGTGCGCAGTAACCGGCTTGGGCAGCTCGTCCCGGGGCGCGCGGCCGAGGGCGCTACCGGGTCGGATCGTCACTCACCTGCACGAGCAGCTTGCCGAAGTTGGTGCCCTCCAGCATGCCGAGGAAGGCGGCCGGTGCGGTCTCCAGTCCGACGACCACCTGTTCCTTGTACTTGAGCGCGCCGCTGCGTACCCAGGTCGCCAGCAGCGCCAGCGCTTCCTCGTGGCGGTCGGCGAACTCGCCCTGGTTGAAGCCGCGCATGGTGGCCCGCCGGGAATGGATCAAGCGGCTCAGGTGAGGGCCGGTCCACTCGCTGCCTGGAGCGTCGTTGTATTCGGCGATGGCGCCACACAGGGACAGGCGGGCGCCCACGGCGAGGTGGGTAGCGACCGCGTCCATGACCCTGCCGCCGACGTTGTCGAAGTAGACGTCGATGCCGTCGGGACAGGCAGCGGCGAGTGCGGCCGGCAGGTCGTCCGTCTTGTAGTTGACGCACGCGTCGAACTGCAGCTCGTCCACCACGTAGGCGCACTTCTCGGCCGTGCCGGCAATCCCGACGACGCGGCAGCCCTTCATCTTGGCGAGTTGGCCGACCACGGCGCCCACCGCACCCGAGGCGGCGGATACCACCACGGTTTCCCCCGCGACCGGCTTGCCGACGTCCAGCAGACCGAAGTAGGCGGTGACGCCGGGCATGCCGACGACGCCCAGGGCGGTGGTAATCGGCACCGGGCCCGGATCCAGCACCCGGAGCTGCGAACCGGAGACCGCGCCGTAACTCTGCCAACCGTAGCCGCCCACGTATTGGCACACGATCTGCCCCGGCGCGAACCCGGCGGCGCGTGCGACCACCACCTCCCCGACCACCCCGCCGACCATGACCTCGCCGACCGCCCGGGGCGCGCTCATGCGGCCACGCATGTAGGGATCGAGCGAGACGTAGACGGTGCGCACCAGGACTTCGCCCGCCTGCGGTTGCGGTACCGGTCCCTCGACCAGCTCCAGGTCGTCGAGGCGCGGTCTGCCCGCCACCAGCCGGCGCAGCACCACCTGTTTGTTCGTTGCCTCCATGGTTTCCTCCTTCTTTAACCTTAACGCGCGGAGTGACCGCCATCGACGGTGTAAATGGTGTAAATGCCGCCGGTGCAGTGGGCGCTGTCGTCGCTGGCCAGGAACAGCATCATCTTCGCCACGTCCGCGGCCTGGCCGTAGTGCCCCAGCGGGATCCCCGCGACCGCCCGTTCTTTCCACTTCTCACCCTCGCCGGGCACGTACTGGTCCTCGATCGAACGCATCATCCGGGTCTCGATCGGGCCGGGGTTCACCGTGTTCACGCGGATGCCATGCTTGCCTCCCTCCAAGGCCGCACATCGCATCAGGCCGATCACCGCATGCTTGCTGGTGTGATAGGGAGCCATGCCGGCCAGACCCTTCAGTCCCGCCAGAGAGGAGGTGATGACGATGCTGCCGCCGCGTTCCTGCATCACTGCCATCACGTACTTGAGGCCCAACCACACGCCACGGACAAGCTGTTCGAACGCCGCGTCTCGTCAGTGTCACTCGACGGAATGCTGGGTACCGAGGATCTGCTGTCGGCGTTCGACGTGAACAAATTCGGCACCGAGGCGCTGCTGTTCCAGACCGGCTACCTGACCATCACGGAAGAACAGGAACTGGGCGGCAAGGCACTGTACCGGCTTGGTTGTCCCAACCGGGAGGTGCGGCAGAGCCTGAATGAGCATCTGCTGCGCCACCTGGTCCAGGATTCAGACCGGCAGACCGCCAACAGCATCCGCCTGGCCCGGCTGCTGGAGGCGCACGACTGCGCCGGCATGAAGGAGTTGTTCCACTACCAATGGTACACCAACAACACGCGGAATCCGCGTCACCGGAACCATCGGCACCTCCAGGCGCTCTGCGCTGATCGCACCGTTTCCGCCGAGGAAGCTGACGGCATCGAGCGTCTGAGACGGAACCCAATGCGTGTCTTCGGATTCCACCGCCGCAGCGGTCTGCTGAGGATGGAGCATCGGCGGCTTGGCGGCGACGCGGTGGAGGAGAGCATCGCCCAGCCGCTGCCTTCTGGGTGGCCACCATGGTGATCGCGTTCGGCCACTCAGCGACCGTTGTACAGCCGTACAGGAGTGGGGGATTGTGTGGGCGTGATCAGGGTCGTGTTGACGGATTTCGATGGGGTGATTCGGCAGTGGCCGGCTCCTTTCGCACAATCGATCGAGGAACGGTACGGCCTGGAGCGGGGCAGCCTGGCTCGAACGGCGTTCGATGAATCGATCGTGGGCGACGCGATCACCGGGCGGGTAACGGACTCCGAGTGGCGTGAGCGGGTCGCACGGCGGCTCGGATCGCACACCGATCCGGCCACTGCCGCCGCGGCGGTGGCGGCATGGTCGGCCAGCCCCGGGGTCGTGGATGCTGCCGCTCTGGATGTTCTCCAGTCAGTGCGCTCGGGGGCTGCCCTCGGTCTGGTCACGAATGCCACCACCAGGCTTGCCCGCGACCTGTCCCGGCTCGCTCTGGACAGTGCATTCGACTTCGTCGTCAGCTCCGCGGCGATCGGCTGCGCCAAGCCGTCGGGATGCTTCTACGAGCATGCCGCGCGACGCTGCCGATGTCCCCGCGCGGAGGTGGTGTTCGTGGACGATCGTCCGGAGAACGTGGCTGCCGCGATCGACTTCGGATTCCGTGGACATCACTACCGCGATCCACGGACGCTGAAACGAGTGCTGCGTGAATGCGGCATGATTCGGTAGAGTCGGGGTTGTCAGGTGGGCGCCTGGTGGACTATTACGGACTCGACAGCAGCGCCATGCTGGTCGGAGGGTGCCATGACGGAGACGTTTTCGGTGCCGGACTACGATGCCTATCCCGTGGTGCGGGCGCTCGGTGGCGCGCGCATCGTGGATGGCGACGTGGAGGTCCGCTGGGATGACGGCAGCGCCAGCGCGCTGCCGGGGGTGTGGCTGCGCGAGTTCAGCCCGGACCTCGGCACCATTCACCCGGTGACCCGGGAGCAGGTGATCATGCTCGTGGACCTGCCGGAGGATCTGCGCGCCGCCGTTGCGCAGGTACTGCCGGACGGCCGGCTCGCGGTTACCTGGCAGCCGGAGGGCCTGGTGAGCCACTACCACCCCGGCTGGCTGTGGGCGCATCGCCCGGAGTCGCCGGATGCCGCGGCACTGCCGGAGCGCCGCCTATGGCAGACCGGACGCGCGCAGCAGACGCCGATCACGCGGGTGGAAGGCGCCGCCATCCGCGCCGGCGACGAGGCGGCGCTCGGCGCCTGGCTCACGGCGATCCACTTCGACGGACTGAGCATCGTCGAGCATCTCCCGGCCGACCCGGACATGGTGCCGGAGATTCCGTACCGCATCGGCTGCCTGCGCAACTCCAACTTCGGCGAGATCTGGGAGGTGGAGAGCCGCCCGGATGCGGACAGCAACGCCTTCACCAGCGTGGCCCTGGCGGCGCACAACGACCTCTGCACCCGTGAGTACGTGCCCGGTTTGCAGTTCCTGTTCTGCCTGCACAACTCCTGCAGCGGCGGCGACAGCATATTCGTCGACGGCTACGCCGTGGCCGAGCAGCTCCGAGCCGCCTCTCCCGCCGACTTTGCCGTCCTGACCACGGTGGCGGTCCCGTTCGCCACCCGCAACCGGGACTCCGATCACCGCTGTTGCGCTCCGGTGCTGGAGCTCGACGCCGCCGGTGAAGTCGCAAACGTGCGCTACACCTGGTGGTTGCGCAACCCGATGCGGGGCGACAGCGCCACGATCAAGGCGTTCTACGCCGCCTTCAAGCGATTTCAGCGCCTGGCGAACGACCCCGGCAACCAGCTCCGGCTGCGGCTGCAGGCGGGAGAAATGGCCTGCTTCGACAACCGCCGCCTGCTACATGGCCGCACCGCCTTCGATCCGTCGAGCGGCCGTCGCTGGTTGCGCGGCTGCTACGGCGAGCGGGAGGAGCTGGAGTCCCGGCTGCGGATGCTGGGGCGGGCCGAGCGGAGGCGCCAGGTGGAACGGGATTCGCGGCCGGCGACGCCGGCCGTCATCTGAGCGCGGCGCGGAGTCGGCCGGTGGCCCTGGCGATCGCACGAGAAGTATTCATCACCGCTGCCGTGACCGGGGCCGGCGCCACCGAGGAGCGCAGCCCTCACGTGCCGCGCAGTCCGCGCCAGGTCGCCGCCAGCGCGCTCGAGGCGGCGCGGGCGGGAGCCGCCGTGGTGCACTGCCACGTGCGCGATCCCGAGACCGGAGCCCCCAGCCGCAAGCTGGAGTATTACCGCGAGGTGACCGACCGGATCCGCGCCGCGGAGGTGGACGTGGTGCTCAACCTCACCACCGGCATGGGAGGCGACATGGTGTTCGGCAGCCCCGAGCGGCCGCTGCCCCTGCATCCGCGCACCGACATGGCCGGCGCCGCCGAGCGCATGGCCCACATCGCGGAGTGCCTGCCGGAGATCTGCACCCTCGACTGCGGCAGCATGAACTACGCCGAGGCGGAGTACGTGATGACCAACACGCCGGGCATGCTGCGGGCGATGGCCGGGATGATGCGGGAGCTGGGGGTGAAGCCGGAGATCGAGGCCTTCGACAGCGGCCACCTGTGGTTCGCCAGACGGCTGGTGGAGGAGGGACTGGTGGAACCGCCGCCGCTGGTCCAGCTCTGCATGGGGATTCCCTGGGGCGCGCCGGACGATCTGAGCACGTTCCTGGCGCTGGTCAACAACGTGCCCGAGGACTGGGTGTTCTCCGCCTTCGCGATAGGGCGCAACGAAATGCCCTACGTCGCCGCCGCCGTGCTGGCGGGTGGCAACGTGCGCGTCGGCCTGGAGGACAACCTGTACCTCGAACGGGGGGTACTGGCGACCAACGCCCAGCTCGTGGAGCGCGCCGTCGCCATCATCGAGAGCCTGGGGGCGCGGGTGATCGGCCCGCAGCGCGTGCGCGAGCGGCTGGAGCTTACCAGGCGGGTTCCGCGGTGAAGGCCGCCATCGTCGGCGGCGGGGTGATCGGCAGCGGCTGGGCGGCGCGCTTCCTGCTCAACGGCTGGGACGTGGCGGTGTCCGATCCCGCGACCGATGCGGAACGGCGGCTGCGGGTGGTAGTGGCCGATGCCCGCCGCAGCCTGCCCGCGCTGTACGATCGCGCGTTGCCGGCGGAAGGTGCCCTAAAGTGGTGCCCGACCGTGGCAGCCGCGGTTACCGACGCCGACTGGATCCAGGAGAGCGTGCCCGAACGGCTGTCCGCCAAGCACCGCGTGCTGGAAGAGATTCAGCGCCATGCGCCGCGCCAGGCGCTGGTGGCGTCCTCTACCTCGGGCTTCACACCTACCGAGCTGCAGCGCGGCTCCCGCTTTCCGGAACAGATCCTGGTGTGTCACCCGTTCCACCCGGTGTACCTCCTGCCGCTGGTGGAGGTGGTGGCCTCGGCGGCGACGGCGGCGCCCCCTCGTGACCGTGCCATCGAACTGCTGCGGGGGATCGGCATGCATCCGTTGCATATCCGCAAGGAGATAGGCGCCCACGTCGCGGACCGGCTGCTGGAGGCGGTGTGGCGCGAGTCGTTGTGGCTGGTTCGGGACGAGATCGCCACCACCGGCGAGATCGACGACGCGATCCGCTACGGCTTCGGCTTGCGCTGGGCGCAGATGGGACTGTTCGAGAGCTATCGGATCGCCGGCGGCGCGGCCGGAATGAAGCACTTCATCGCGCAGTTCGGTCCGGCCTTGCAGTGGGACTGGTCGCGGCTGACCGACGTGCCCGAGTTGACCGACGAGCTGGTGGAGCGCATCGCGCAGCAGTCCGAGCGCCAGTCAGGCCGGTACGACCTGCGCCAACTGGAACGCATGCGGGACGACAACCTGGTTGCCATCCTGCGTGCCCTGAAGCAGAACGGCCACGGTGCCGGCAGCGCGATCGCGCTCCATGAGCGCGGCCTGAACCAGCCGCGGGCCGAAGCCGGGATCCTTCCGCTCACGGTGGCGCGGCAGGTCCCGCAGAGCTGGACCGACTACAACGGGCACATGAACGAAGCCCACTACCTGGAGCTGTTCGCACAGGCCAGCGACCGGCTCATGGAGCTGGTCGGCGCCGACGCCGACTACATCGCCGGCGGCAGGAGCTACTTCACGGTGGAGACCCACCTCCGCCACCTGGACGAGGTGCGGGCGGGCGAATCGATTCGGGTTACCACCCGGATCCTGGCCGGAAAAGGCAGCAAGCTGCACCTGTTTCACCGCCTGGAGAACGGCGGGAAGCTCGCCGCCACCGGCGAGCACCTCCTGCTGCACGTGAACCTGCAGACACGGCGCAGTTGCCCGCCGGAACCGGAGGTCGCGGCCCGGTTGGCCCGGCTGGGCGCCCGCCACGCCGGCCTGCCCTACCCGGAGGGGGCGGGTCGCTCCGTCGGGCAGGCAACTGCGGCGCGGGATCGGTGAGCGTGGGGCAGCTCCGATGAGGCGATCGTGGCGCGACCGTGCGGGGTCTACGTTCGACCTGTACAAGGGGGACACCGTGGCATCGCGCGCCATGGTCGCGTCCAATCATCCCCTGGCTTCGGCCGCCGGGGCCGAGATGCTGGCGCTCGGCGGCAATGCCATCGACGCGGCGGTGGCCACCGTGTTCGCACTGAGCGTCGTCGAGCCGATGATGGTGGGCCCGTTCGGAGCAGGTTTCATCAACATCCATCATGGCTCTACGGGCGAGTCCACCGTGATCGACAACTACGCCACCGCCCCGCGCGGCGCCACGCCCGACATGTTCCAGCCCGTATCCGACGACTGGCCCGACTACATGGAGACGGCCGGCCGCAGGAACAAGCTCGGCCATCTCGCCGTCGGCGTGCCGGGCAATCTCAAGGCATGGTGCGAGATCGCGGGCAAGTATGGCCGCCTGGGCCTGGACGCGGTCATGCAGCCGGCCATTCGCCGCGCGCGGCGGGGATTCCGCGCCAGCCGCTACCTGGTCGACTGCATACGGGACAACAGGGACGACCTCGCCACGTTCGCCGCCACCGCGGCCCTCTTCCTGCCGGCGGGCGCGGTGCCCTCACCCGGCGACCTCATCGTCATGGAGGAGCTTGCCACAAGCCTGGAGCTGATCGCGGCGCACGGTCCCGATGCGCTCTACCACGGTCCCCTCGGCGCGGCCGTTGCCGCAGAGATGGCGGCTCACGGGGGCCTCATCACCCTGAGAGACCTGCGCGAATACGAGATTCACTACCGGGCGCCCGTGCGCGGCACTTACCGTGGCTACGAGATCGTTTCGGCGCCCCCGACCAGCAGTGGCGGGACGCACATCGTGCAGATGCTCAACCTGCTGGAGACCTTCGACGTCGCCGCCCTGGGCTTCGGCACCGCCGCGTACCTCCACCTGCTCTCCGAGGTCCTGAAAATCGCCTACGCCGACCGGTTCGAGTACCTGGCCGATCCCGCCTTCACCAGGATGCCGATCGCCGGTCTCACCTCCAAGGAGTACGCGCGTGCCCGCCTTGGCGACATCGACCGGGCCGGCCCGTCCACGCACCGCGCCGGCGATCCGGCGGCGTACGGCGCCGAATCGGCCAACACCACGCATCTGACCGTCGCTGATGACGAAGGCAACGTCGTCGCCATGACGCAGACCATCAACGAGCTGTTCGGCTCCAAGGTCACCGTTCCCGGCACCGGCCTGATCCTCAACAACACCATGGCCATATTCGACCCGCATCCCGGCACCGCCAACGCGATCGCGCCCGGCAAGCGCATGCTCAGCAGCATGTCGCCGACGGTGGTGTTGCAGGATGGCAAGCCGTTCATGGCGCTGGGCACTCCCGGCGGTATGCGCATCTTCCCGACCGTGCTGCAGGCGATCGTGAATGTCATCGACTTCGGCATGACGCTGCAGGAGGCGGTCGAAGCGCCCCGCGTCTGGACTCAGGGTCAGGCATTGCAGGTCGAAGAGGGAATCGCCGAGGAAACCCGGCTGCAGCTTCGCCACATGGGCCACGAGCTGGAGGTCGTCGCCCGCGTGGCCGGCGGCATGAACGGAGTGCTGTTCGACCACGCGCGAGGGCTGATTCACGGCGCGGCCTGCTGGCGCGCCGACGGCACCCCCATCGGCATCAGCGGCGGCCCGGCAAAGCCCGGAATCGTCGGCGAGACCTACGTCCTATGAGGCCACTGTAGCACTACTACCTCTTCGCGGAGTTGCTCGCCGGTCGCGGTCGAAAGGCGGGTGCGGAAGAGATCGATGCCTTCCACACGGTAGCCGAGCGACTCCGCTATGCCGGCGAGCAGGTTGCCGGTACGGATCATTACACGGAGATAGGAAGCTTGATCACCGACGACATAGGCAAGTCTGGCGCCTGGATTCAGGACGGTTCGCAGTGCCGCAAAATGTTTCGCCATTCCGCCGAAGTACAGCTTGGTGACTCTTGCGTACATGCGTTCGAAACCGGAGGTCTTTCCCATCTCCAGTCTTCGTCGTTCGATCTTGTTGGCGATTTCCTGAATGGCATCATGCGCGGCTACCTCAAGGTCGTCCGCGTCGCCCTTGTAGACTCCGCGCGTGTTCGAGCGAATGAGGTCCTTCTTGAGCTCCCGCAGACCACTCATATCGCGGATCAGACCGAGGATCACCGACTCCAGGCGCGTGGTTCTCGTATAGTCTTTTTCGTTCGGGTAGGGCGGAGAAGTGATTACCGCATCCACCGAGCGCGTACGCAGTATCCGGTCGACTCTTCGGGCGTCTCCCCGGCGAATGGACGCTGGGACTCTCGCACGATCGCGCATCTGGGTGAGGCCGTCGGTAATTGTCCGCATGTGGCCCAGCCACGAATCCACGACCGGCGCATCATCCTTGAGCTTGCCGACACCCACCTCCGGCCCGAACTTGAGGTTGCCGATGTCTCGCACCAGAGCACTTGCGAGTGCAAGCCGTCCATAACGTGGTAGTGGGACATCGCCGCAGCCGTCGATTGCGTCAAGCAGGATCAATGTCTTGTGCAAAGGCAGGGGGCTGATCGAGTCCTTCAACAACAGCTTGTTCTGTTGGGGTGCCAGGCTTCGTAACGGCGCGCGAGTCCCACTCCCAGAGGCGAACAAGGGAAGGTCGTTCCAGTCGGTATAACCATCCCGCGCGATAGCGCCTCTGGTTCGTTCGGCCACATCCGCTGCGTAGTCGGACAACTCGGAAGGATCGACGGACCAGTCCAACTTTACCGAACTGGCAAACCTCGCCATCGGGTTGGACTCGATGCCCACGCTTTCGATGCCGCGTTTCTTGCACTCTACGAGGGTAGTGCCGGTGCCGGCGAAGGGGTCCAGCACCGTGTCCCCCAGACCCATTCCAAACCGGTCGAGATAGTCCTGTACCAGGTGTGGCGGAAACGACAACACGAACCGGTACCACTCGTGGACGGAGCGATCCTGCGGGCGTACGTTGTTCATCCGGCTCTGTGCGCGGCTGCCGGTGTTCGGGCGCGTGGGTGCTGCTCCCGGCATTATGTGATGGCGGGCTCCAAGACGAATCACAACCTATACCGACGGCGAGATAATCGCCACGCTTGCATCGACCGTCCCCTTGGTCGGCGCCGGGCGCAAGACGGCGAGGCCAACGGCGAGGCCAGGGCCATCCCATGCTCAACGACGTCTGAGTCCCGTGTGGGCAAGGGATGTTCTGGAAGTAGTGGCCGAGCGGCGGTGATGGCGCCCGGCGCCCTGCCAGATCGCCGCCTTCAAGGTACGTGGTTCGTCCGCTGCCCACCCGCAACGCCGGTCTCCGCCGATGCGTTGCTGCCACGTTGGGTCGAACTCTCGCGGTAGCCAGCCTTGATGGCGTCACTGCTGGTGGAGTCGGCCACGGTGCGCCGCCGCGGTGCAGGATCCTGCAAAAAGTGCCAAAAAAACGCGCTGAGCACTTGACGGGTTTGGCGCTGCTCATAGCGGCCACCTGCCGCACGTTCCGGCCCCTCCGACCCTTCGAATATCCCGCCACGCCCTCCAGGCCCTCCAGCACCCCGCCAGCGCCGGCCTGAGCCCTGCCCGATGCCGGTCCGGGACTCGCCTAAACTGGGCATTTCTCAGCCATGATTATATTTACGCCATGGCTACCGCGACCGCTTCCGGCTTCTCCTCCTCGCTCTCCGGGCTCCCCGACCAGGTGCTGCTGGCGCACACCAGGTCCCTCGTCCTGCACGAGCAGGCGCTGCAGCTTGCCGTCCTCGATCACCTGCGTGAGATCCACGCGCGCCACCTGCACCTGCGCCTCGGCTTCTCCAGCCTGTTCGACTACGCCGTGCGCGAGCTGGGCTACAGCGAAGGCGCCGCCTGGCGCCGTATCAAAGCCATGCGCCTGTGCTCCGAGACCGCCGGGTCACGCGAACGGCTGCAGGACGGCTCGCTCTCCCTGAGCGCGGCGGCGCAGTTGCAGAACACCATCGATCTCCTGGAGCGCACTGCCACGGCCGCCGCGGCGGACCCCGGCTCGGCACCCGCGGCACCGGAGCTGCTGCCGCTCGGCCCGGGAACGGCGCTGGAGGCGGGGGCTTTGGGGGCCGGGGCAGCGGCGCCGGCGCGAGCGGTGCCGGCGCTGGACGCGGCGCAGCGGCAGGAACTGGTGGCGCAGGCGAGCGGCAAGAGCACGCGCGAGGTGAAGCAGTTGTTGGCCGGGGTAGCTCCCGAGCTGGCGCGGCCGGCCGATCGCATGCGGGCGCTGGGCGACGGCCGCTGGGAGTTGAAGGTGGTGATCGACGCCGCGTGTCAGCGCGGGATCGAGCAGCTACGGGCACTGCTGTCGCACGTGGACCCGCACCTGACGCTGGGGCAGCTGGTGGAGCGGCTGGTGCAGGACGGCCTGCAGCGCTACGACCCGGGGCGGCCGCCGCGCGGGCGCAGAGGTGGGCGCCGAGAGGCAAGCGCGGGCCAGGCGCCGGAGCCCCAGGCGCAGGAAAGTCCGGCGGGCGGGGCGACTTCGCCGGCGAAGCGGGGCGCGCAAGAGCAGCCCGCAGTGCCGCCGCCGGAGGGCGCGATCGCCGGTGGCAGCACCCCGGCGCCGGCAGCGCTGTCCGCAGAGGAACCCGTGCGCGGGACTGGCGGCGCCGGCACCTCGTCGGTGGCAGCGCTGTCCGCGCCGCCGTCGGGGCGCGAGACTTTCCGGGGCAGCACCCCGGTGCGTGCCAAGCCAGCGGTGGCGGCGCCCGGCACCGCTCCTTCGGCGGCGAAGTTGGTGGCAGATAGTGGGTCCCGCGCCACCGTACCGACGCCGCCGGCAGACCGGAGCATGCCGACCGCGCCGGCAGCGGCGGATCGTGGTCGCAGCGGCCCCTCGCCAGCGCAGCGGGCAGGGGCGGCAACGCGGGCGGGAGCGCAGCTCGATGGCCGTTCGCGCCCGCAGCCGGCGGTCGCCGGCCCCTCCGGAGGCAGCGCGCAGCCGCCCCACCGGGCGCGTCGATCCCGGTATATTCCGGCACCAGTGCGGCGCGAGGTGTGGCGCCGCGACGGCGGCTGCTGCAGTTACGTCGATCCGCACAGTGGGCGGCGCTGCGGCTCCCGCTTTCTGCTGGAGCTTGACCACATAGTGCCCTACGCGCTTGGCGGCGGTGCGGAGCCCGGAAACCTGCGCCTCCGGTGCCGAGCCCACCACCGCTTCCGCCATCGGGAGTACGCGCCGCCGCCAGACGGGACCACGTGATCGGCGCTCGCCGGGGTGCGGGTTGGGCGGTCCGGCGACTGGGCGTCGGTCCGAGGGCAGCGGGAGCAACGACCGGTAGTCGGCTCCTCGCGCAGCGTGGGATAGTCCTGCGGCGAGGCCGAGCGGTTCTTGACACACGCGGCGCGCGGCCTACGATGACGCTCATGCGGGTCGACTTTGGCGGTAGGACCGTGATCGTTACCGGCGGCACCGGCTCGCTTGGCGGCGCGGTGGTGGAGCGCTTCCTGGAGGCGGGTGCACGGGTGCTCGTGACCTACGTAGTAGAGGCGGAGGTTGCGCCGTTCCAGGAGCGGTTCGCCGCGCATGGGGCGCGGGTGGAGTTGCGGCGTTGCGACCTGCGGCGCGGGGCTGAGGTGGCTGCGCTGTTGGAGCGGGCTGCGGCCGGCTCGCTGCGCGCCGTGGTCAACCTGGCCGGCGGCTACACCTGGACGCGGGTGGCGGACGCGGACGACGCCGCCCTGGAGCACCTGCTGGACCTGAATCTGCGCACCACCTTCACCGTGTGCCGGGCGGCAGCCCCGGTTCTGACGGCCGCCGGCGGTGGGGCGATCGTCAACGTGTCGGCGCGCGCGGCGCTGCGCGGCGAGGCCGGCAACGGCGTCTACGGGGCGACCAAGGCGGCGGTGCTGGCACTTACCCAGTCGCTGTCGGAGGAGTTGAAGGACGCCGGCGTCAACGTGAACGCGGTGCTGCCGAGCATCATCGACACGCCCGCCAACCGCGCCGCGATGCCGAAGTCGGACCCCGCCCGGTGGGTGGCGCCCGGCGACCTGGCCAACGTGATCGTGTTCCTCGCTGCCGATGCCGCCCGCGCCATCCACGGCGCCGGCATCCCGGTCTACGGCCTGGCCTGAGGTAGCGCGCGCCTCAGCGGTAGATCGTGTCCATCTGCCACAGGTCGAGCGAGACCAGGCGCATGTCCCGGCCCTGCGCGCGCAGCGATACCCCGGTGCTGTCGGCCCGGCCCGGATAGACCCGCAGCGCAACGCACTGGCGGCCGTTCACGAACACCTCGACCACGCTCCGATCCACGAACACGCGCAGCTTCAGCGGCTCCTCGGGGGCCAGGTAGACCGGCGCGGTCTCGGGCGCGCGTGACAGGGCGTCGGGAAGTATCGAGGAGCGCGAGGAATCGATGCTGATCAGGCTGTCCGCACCGGCGCCGGCGCGCGACGGATGCTGATAGCCGCGCTCGCGGTAGAACGCGATGCGGGTGAACTCCTGCCGGTCCGGCGCGCGCAGCACGTTCAACTCCACCAGGGGCGCGCCGCAGGTATCGATCTCCAGCGCCAGCTCGATCGCGGTGCCCTCGATCCCGTCGAGCAGCGTCTCCTCGTTGGCCGGGATGGTGCGGTCGCCGATTCGCGTGTGCGTGCCGCGCAGCGAGGCGATGTCGCCGGCCGGCTCGATCGCCAGCTCGTTCTCGCCGGCAAGGGTCAGGCGCCGCGGCAGCGACATGATCTGGTTCCAGCCCCTGGTGGGCAGGCCGGGGTTCATGTTGAAGATGGTCACGATGCCACCGGCGCCGTCCGGGGTCGCCGATGGCGCGTGCACGCCCGCCGGACGGAAGGCGCCGAAGTTGAACTTGCCGTGCGCGGTGGCGTGAAACTTGACGGCGGCCGGGTCGTAGTCGCCGAGCAGGTACTGGCCGCCGCTCATGTGGCTGAAGTACAGCAGGATGTGGCGGCTCAGGTCGCCGGAGCCGATCGGCCAGAAGTAGGGGCAGGCGCCGTCGTCGCCGTCGAGGCGATGGCCGTGCCCTTCCACGAACGGGTGCAGGTACTTCCAATGTTGCAGGTCGTCGGAACGGAACACGAAGTTCATGGGACGCCACGGGTCGCGGCCGTTGGACAGCGCGTAGTAGGTGCCGCCGGCGCGCCAGATGCACGGGTCGTGGACCCGGTAACGCGCCGCGGCCGATTCGGCGCCGACCCCGGAGGTCACCTGCCCCGGCTGGTTCGGAATGGCCGGCGCCGCCAGCTTCTCCCAGTTCAGCAGCAGCGGATCGCCGGCGCTTGCCACCACGATGCCCAGATCGGTGCCGTAGTAGGCGGCCAGGACCCGCTCCTCCTCGACCAGCGTGGAGCCGGAGAAGCAGTTCCTCTCGGGACCGGGGTGGATCGCGTAGGGCAGGTCGCGCCAGTGGATCAGGTCGCCGCTTACCGCGTGGCCCCAGTGGACCCGGTCGTTGTCGTGGTCCGGCGGGTAGGCCTGGTAGAACAGGTGCCAGTTGCCCCGCCAGTTACAGAGCCCGTTGGGGTCGTTGAGGTTGCTCTCGGGGCTGACGAAGTGATACAGCGGCCGGTGCGGGTCGGCGGCCAGCTTTCGGCGCGATCGGCGCATCCGCGCCAACATCGGGTTGGCCGCCAGCTCCCGTTCCTGCTGCTCCAGGGTGTCGCCGAAGCGGTAGCGCGGGACGCGGGACGGGGGGAACGGTGGGGTGGTCTGTGCCGTGCTCACAATGCCTCCGAGGCTATATGATGGGCCGCGCAGGGGGAACCGTGGCATCCACACTGAAAATCACCCGCATCGTCATCACCCATTTCCAATATGAACTGCCCGACCTGAGCCTCGATCCGCGCTACGGCTGGGACACGCTGTACACGCCCGGCGCGCGCTGGAAGACCGGGGGCAGCATTCTCACCATCGAGACCGACGCCGGCATTGCCGGCGAGTTGCCGGGCGCCGTGGATGCCAGGACCGCGCAGTACCTGCTCGGCCGCGACCCGCTGCAGCGCGAGATCATCTGGCACGACCTGAAGCGCTCGCGGCGTTCGCCGGACGGTACCCCGCCGGGCGCGGTGGACGTCGCGTTGTGGGACATCGCCGGCAAGCGCTACGGCGTGCCGGTCTACCAGCTCCTGGGGGGCTGGCGCAAGAAGCTGCCCTGCTACGCCAGCAGCTACCACGGCGACGAGAACGGCGGACTGACCACGCCGCAGGACTACGCCGAGTTCGCGCTGCTGTGCAAGGAGCGCTACGGCTACCCGGCGTTCAAGATCCACGGCTGGGTCAACCGCTCCATCCACCGCGAGGTGGCGGCGGTGCTGGCGATTCGCGAGGCGGTCGGCGACCAGTTCGACCTGATGCTCGACCCGGCCGGTGGCTTCGGCACCTTCGACGACGTGCTGCGCGTGGGGCGCGCGTGCGACGAGGCGCGCTACATGTGGTACGAGGACGCGTTCCGCGGCGGCGGCCTGTCAGCGTTCGCCCACGCCAAGCTGCGCGAGCTGATCAAGACGCCGCTGCTGATGGGCGAGCACGTGCGCGGCCTGGAGGCCAAGATGGACACCATCCACGCCGGCGCCGCCGATTACGTGCGCGCCAGCGCGGCGGCCGACGGCGGCATCACCGGGGTAATGAAGATCGCCGCGGTCGCCGAGGCCAGCGGCCTCGACGTGGAACTGCACGGCGGCGGGCTGGCGCACCGCCACTGCATGGCCTCGATCCGCAACACCAACTACTTCGAGATGGGAGTCGGCATCCACAAGGTGCGCGAGACCACGGCGCCGATCTACCCCGACCGCCAGTGGATGGACGAGGTCGACTCGGTCGATGCCGACGGCTGCGTCGACGTGCCGGAGGAGCCGGGCCTGGGCGTACCGCTGGACTGGGACTTCATCAACGCCCACAAGACCGGGGAAACGACCTACCCGTAGCCACGGCCGTTCGGGTCGTCAGGCGATATTTGACGTAATCTGTCTCGTCAACGATACTATCCAGTGGAGTGCGCACCATCGTTATTGGTAACTTTCGTCAGTCTCAAGAGAGGTGTGATGTGGAAGACTTCACCAAAGTCAAAGATATACTCCGCGAAGCTCTGGAACAACGATTCGATAAGGAAGTCGTTTTCAAGGATATTCACGTCCATCGTGCTGTAGAAAACACTGACTGCTTGCGTATATTCGTAGTTTATGAAGGTGATCCTGAAGCGTTGGAAATACCCTGGACGGTTGGGCTGGTCAATAGGATTCGTCCGAAACTGTTCCACGCTGGGATAGAAGAATTTCCGGTTCCGTCATTTATTCCCGAATCAGAGTGGAATCAAGTGCATGCCAGCGATTCAGCATGACCACCTCTTGGATGTGGCTATCCGGAGCTTTATTCGAGTAAGATCAAAAGACCGGCGAGCCTTCGCTGCCTACGTGCTCCTTCAGCATAGGCAAACGAAATAGTGTCTCTTGCCGACTGATGACTTCCACCGGGCGCCGGTTCTGTAAGCCAGCACGGGTTGCGGGCGAGGCTCGACGGGTCACCAGGGGTTGGCGGCATCGAGCTCCCACTTGAAGATGCCGGATGCGGTGAGCGCCCCGCCCCGGGAGAAAATCCGGAACTGGCGGCTGTCGTCGCGCAGCGGATAGACGCGCTGCACCAGCACCAGGTCGCGGTTGACGAAGATCTCGATCACCGAGCGGTCGACGAAGATTACGAGATCCAGCGCCCCGCCGTCGGCCGCGTAAGGTACGACTTGCCGGGTCGCGCCGTGCGGATATCGCAGCGACGTGTCGGTGCTGGCCCTGGCGAAGTCGACCACGAACTCGCCCGCGCCCCGGCGATAGATGACCGTGGTTTCCTCCTCGCCGTCGGGGGAACACAGCAGCTTGATCCCGAACTCGGCGGCGTCCACGGGGGCCAGCGTGATCCTGGCCTCCATGCAGTCCGAGGCGAGCGCCTCGAGCGTGACCTCCTCGCCGGCGTCCAGCCGCCGATCGTCGACCCGCACCTCGTCGTAGCGCAACGCCTCCAACTCCTCGACCGGCCCGATCTTCAGGCGGTTGTCGGCACCGGGGGAGAAGTGCCACGGCAGGGTTACCACCCCGGACCAGCCGGTGGCCTCCCAGTCCCTGGCATCGGCGATCCAGCCCATGAAGATGCGCCGTCCGCGGTCGTCGACCAGGGTCTCGGGTCCGGCCAGCATGGAGCCGAGCCAACTGAGCTGCCCGTTGCTCTCCGGGAGGAAGCGCTCGTTCTCGTAGCGGCCGATGTAGTACTGGCACTTGCCGTAGGGGCGGTGGGTGTGCATCAGCAGCATGTGCCGGTCGCCGAACGGGAAGAAATCGCTGCAGGCGCAGTCCTCCTCCTCCGCGGTCCAGCGCCGCTGCGAGCGGTAGAAGGGGCCGACGTACTCCCAGTGTGCCAGGTCGCGCGACTTGAACAGGCTGGTGCTGTCGCCCTCGTAGCCGGGACGGAAGTTCTTGTTGCCGATCAGCGCGTACCAGTTGTCGCCTTCCTTCCAGCCGCTCGGATCGAAGATCACGCACTCCGGGAACGCGGAGGAGAGCTTGCGCTCGCCACGTTCGCCCGCATCGAGCGGGATCACCGGGTTCTGCGGCAGCGGCACCCAGCGGTCGAGGTCGTCGTCGAAGCTCTGGTAGATGCAGATGCCGCGCCGCGGCATGTTGGCGATGATGGTGGGGACCTCCGTGCCCTCCAATGCGTCGCCGCTGTTGAAATAGTCGCCGCGCGTGCCGGGCAGCGGCTCGCGCAGCGAAGCCCGGTGGTAGCGCCAGTGCACCAGGTCGCGGCTGGAGACGTGCTGCCAGCTCGAGAAGTCGCGTTCGCCGGGTGCGTTGCGGATCTTCTGCAGGTAACCGATGTGGTAGCGCCCCTTCCAGTACAGCATGCCATTGAGGTCGTTCCACCTGCCCTCCGGCGGCACGAAGTGGTAGCGCGGCCGGTGCCTGTCCGCCACCAGCTTCTCGCGCAGCTCGTAGCTGTCCATCAGCAGATCGTCGAAGTCGCTCACTCATTCCTCCTCAGTACGGAGCGAGAATCGCTTCCAGGTTGGCGCGTTCGAGCAGTGCGGCGTCCGCGGACCGCTCCAGAAACGGCTGGACGTCGCGCGCCAGGAGCCGCGTGTCAAGGCCGGCGAGGCGCTCCTGAAGCAGCGTCCGCCAGTCGGGTGCGCGGTAGCGCCCGGCCCCCTGGGTCTGATCGAGCGCATGTTGGAGCAACGCCAGGTTCGGCTCGATCGGCGGCCGCCGCGACCGGTACCAGATCAGGTCGTACCAGTCGCGCCCCTTGGCATAGCCACGCGTGAGCAGGGCGTGCAGCTTGCCCGCCATCAGCGACGGAAGGTCGTAGTGACTGATGACGAAGGTGAAGTGACGGGTCACGAGGGTGCGCTGAATCGCCGCGCCTGCCGGCGGGCGGATGTCGATCTCCACCTTCACGGAGAGTTTCTGCTGCGCGTGGCCCGTGAGGCCGGCTTCCGCCAGCAGGTACGCCGTCCGCACCCACGCCACCTGTACCGGCTCGCGCTCGATCCAGCGAATCGTGCTGTCGAAGCCGGCCAGATGGAGATCTCTCTTCAGTTTCTGCAACCAGCGCACCGGCTCGTAGCCGGCGGCGGAGACGCGGGAGAAGTCGAGGTCCTCCGAGAATCGCGGCAGGCCCTCAAGAAAGCGCAAGGCCGTTCCGCCGACGAACGCCACCGCCCGTGCGGCCTCGCTCTCGTGCAACGACCGCATGATGAACGCCTGCAGGTACTCGCGCAGCGCATTGAGTCGGCGCTGCGGGTCATCGAACTGCAGTGCCCGGGCCAGCGCCTGATCCTTCACAGTTCGACTCCCGCCCCTTCCTGCTCGGCGCTGCACGCCAGCCACACCTGTACGGCGCGCCCGATCCGCGGTTTCCCGATGCGCCGCGTGTAAGCTTGCAGTCGCTCCCGATCCACGACCTCGGTCTGCTGAAACCGCATCTCGGACATCCGGCCACGGTCCCACTCTCCCGTATGGAAGTGGAACAGGTCGAGCAGCGCCTTCTCCGCGGTCGCGACCAGCGCCTCGTTGCCGGCGACCGACAAGGTCTGGTAGCCGAAGAAGAAGCTCCTCTTGATGGAGGTGTAGCGGAACATGCCGAACGCGTTCTCGAATCCCGCGGGACCGCGGGTAGTGACGCTGGTAAGGACCGGGACGGCCTCTGGAACTAGGCCGTAGAAGCTGAGCGCCCAGAGGCCACTTAGGTAAGAGGGGAAGCAGAGGGCGTTCGCCAGAGTAGCCGGCGGCACGGCCACGTGCCGGTAGCGGTCGGCCAGGGTGTACATGCCGCGGCGCAACGGCATCAGTTTGCCGGCCCGGCTCCAGCGATGGAGCTGATTCACGACATCCCGGCGCGCTTCCCCGCTGAGCTGTACCACCGTCGCCAGATCGAACCAGGGCCTCGATCCGAGCATATCGGCCAATTGATCAAGCCGCACTTCCTGATACCGTTACCAATAACCTACAAAAATGCCTGTTATTGTCAACAGTTCCTGGTACGCGAACGCCGCAGGCGGTGCCCGCGACACGGTCGCGCACGGTGCCGTCAAGTCCCGGGAGCGAGAGCCCATCGCGTTTCCAAACACGAGACAACACTTATGTTGACATCGTGCCGGTCAGGCGCCATGTTTCAACGACGCCGATTATGCTGTGTTATACAATCAATCTTGAAGACGATGAGGGAACGCTACTTGTTACGTCTCCCGATTTTCCGGAACTGAAGACCTTCGGAGAAGATCGCGATGAGGCATTGGCGCGTGCGGTCGATGCGCTGGAAGAAGCGGTCGCCGCACGGATCCACGACCGGAGAGATATTCCAATGCCCGCCCCGGGTGCGGTTTGCGTCTCGCTACCGACCCTTACTGCGGTCAAGGTGCTCCTTTACCAGGGCATGCGAGATCAAAACATCGGCAAGGCCGAGTTGGCGCGGCGTCTGGGTTGGCACCTGCCGCAAGTGGATCGTGTGTTGGACGTAAATCACCACTCTCGGTTGGATCGAATGGATGCCGCGTTGGGAGCCATTGGGTTGCGCCTCGAAGTCACTTCCGTCGCCGCGTAGCTCCCCAGCCAACCCGCAACGTCGTGTCGGCGACCCCTTTTTCCAGCCAGCGCACCGGTTCGTAGCCGTCCGTAGAGACGCCGGATAGCGCCGCGCCGCCGACAAACGTCACGATGTGCGCCGCTTCAAGTGGTCTTTCGAGTGGATATCGCCGTGGTCATGCGATGGATAGCGCCTTGAGAAGCTCGTCCTTCTGCAGGCTGGCGAACAGCTTGACCAGTTCGCTCAGATCGCCAGCATCGGCCCGCTCCAGGGCATTGAGATACCGGGCCCGCCCTTCGTTTCGTACTACCAGCGGAAACCACCCCGCCTTGACGAAGACCAGGGTGGCAAGCGCTCGCGCGATGCGGCCGTTGCCGTCCTGGAACGGGTGGATCTGTGTGAACCGATGATGCAGCCACGCCGCTTCAACCTCGGGTGCCACACTCTCGTGACCTCGGTGCAACTCGATCAGTCGATCCATCTCGGCGGCCACGTGCTCCGGGGGACAGTATTCGTGGATCGAAGCGTCGGGTCGCAGTGGATTGTTGGGCCACCGTTTGTAGTCGCCGCGAATCAGCTCGACTCGGCTGATCCGGCCCTGCACATCGGCGGCCTCCACCCACGCCTGGTTGCGCGTCATGAGGGCGTGCATCTCCTTGATGTAGCCCGTGGTCAGGATTCGCTCCCCCCTCACGAATCTGAAGATGCTCTCTACCGCGGCTTGGTGATCCTGGATCATGGCGGCAACCGACTCCGGTTGCTGGTCGTCTCCGTGCGGGATGAGCGCCGCATCGATTCCCCGCTCGATCAACAGTTGCGTCACTCCGCGGTCGAACGAGTACAGGCGCTCGAGCAGACCTGTCTCGATGGCCCACTCGCGGTGCAGTCGCTCGTTGAACCGTAAGAACGCATCCAGCGTCTCCAGACGCTCGCGCTGTTCCAGCCACACCGCCGCCAGGTGTTTCAGTTCCGGCTGCAGGAGATCCTCTGGGTCCGTCTCGTAGTCGGTGATGAATTCCCATCGGTGACCCATGCCGCCGAATGATTGCACGTCACGAATGGCCGTTTCCATCATTCGAAGCGGGTCAGCCGCCACTTCTGGACGCCGGGGGCCCTTTGCGTACCGAGTTACTTGTAGGGATCTGCGGCGTCGCGGAGGCCGTCGCCGAGGAAGTTGAAGGCCAGCACGGCGACCACCACGAACAGGCCGGGGATCAGCAGCCACGGGTGCAGCAGCACCGCGTGCACGTTCTGGGCGTCCTGCAGCAGCGTGCCCCAGCTCACCACCGGCGGTCGCAGCCCCAGGCCCAGGAAACTGAGCGCGGTCTCGCCCAGGATCATGTAGGGCACCGCCAGGGTCAGGCTCACGATCAGGTAGCTCATGAACGAGGGCAGCAGGTGCAGGGCGACGATCTTGCCCTCGCCTCTGCCGGCCACCCGCGCCGCGGTCACGAAGTCCTGCTGGCGCAACTCCAGCAGCTTGCCGCGCACCACCCGCGCCAGCCCGGCCCAGCCGAACATCGACAGGATGATGGTGATCGCGAAGTAGGTCTTCAGGGTGCCCCAGTGGGTTGGCAGGGCGGCGCTCAGCGCCATCCACAGCGGAATGGTGGGCAGCGAGATCAGGATCTCGATGCCGCGCTGAATCACCATGTCGGTCTTGCCGCCGTAGTAGCCGGAGATGCCGCCCATCGTGCAGCCGAGCACGAAGCTCAGGAACACCCCCACCAGGCCGATCGACAGCGAGATGCGGCCGGCGTAGACGGTGCGCGAGTACAGGTCGCGGCCCAGCTTGTCGGTGCCGAACAGGTAGAATGCGCCCTCCTGGACCCCGACCAGGCGCAGGTCCGCCTCCCAGATGCCCCACAGCTTGTAGGGATCGCCGTGCACGAAGAAGCGAAGGTAGTGGCGCGTCTCCGGGTCCTCCTTGTACACGCGGCGGAACGCCTTGCGGTCCACCACCTTCTGCACGTCGTACACGAACGGGCGCAGCCCCCAGCCGTTCTCGTCGCCGAAGCGGATCTTCTGCGGCCGCATGAACACGAACTCCGCGTTGTGCTTGAGGATGTCGTGGGTGGCGAAGAACTCGCTGAAGGCGGCGAACAGGTAGAACACCGCCAGCACCGCCCCGCCCGCGATGGCCAGCTTGTGGCGGGTGAACTTGCGCCACATGAGCTGCCACTGCGAGGCGACGAAGTAGCGGTCGTCCTCCGCGGTGCGCGACACCCGGCCGGCGCCAGGTGCTGCGATTTCGCTCATTCAGCCCGCCTGCGCCTCGTAGCGGATGCGCGGATCAATCAGCACCAGCAGCATGTCTGAGATGAACGTGCCGATCACCACCATGAAGGTCAGCAGCATGGTGATGCTCCCCGCCAGGTACATGTCCTGCGCCAGCAGCGCCCGGAACAGCAGCGGCCCCGTGGTCTCCAGCCCCAGCACGATCGCCGTGATCGTCTCACCGGAAACAATGCCGGCCAGCGCCCAGCCCACGGTGCTGACGATCGGGTTGATCGACAGGCGCACCGGGTACCGGTACAGCAGCGTGTGCTCGTCGACCCCCTTGGCGCGCGCCGTGATCACGTACTGCCGCGCCAGCTCGTCGAGCAGCGAGCCGCGCATCACGCGCACCAGGTAACCGGTGCCGGCGGTGCCGATCACCAGCACCGGGATCGGCATGTGCTTGATCAGGTCGAGCACGCGTGCCCAGCTCCACGGCGCATCGACGAACTCCGGCGAGAACAGCCCGCCGATGCTCCAGCCGAACCAGCGGTTGAACAGCAGCATGAAGATCAGCGCGAGCAGGAAGTTGGGCGTCGCCAGGCCCACGAATCCCATGAAGGTGAAGGAGAAGTCGGCGATCGAGTACTGGTGGGTGGCGGAGTAGATGCCGATCGGGATGGCGATCACGTAGGCGAACAGCAGCGAGGAGAGCGACAGCAGGACCGTGAACGGGAGCCGGTCGGCGATCAGCGTGCCCACTTTCTCCTTGAGGTTGAACGACCAGCCCAGGTTGCCGCGCGCGATGCGCCAGATCCAGACCGCGTACTGCACGTGCACCGGCTTGTCCAGGCCGTACAGCTTGCCCATCGCCGCCAGCTCGGCCTCGTCGACGTCGCGCCCCAGCGCCTGCTGGTTGGCACGGTACACGGTGAGGTAGTCGCCCGGCGGAAGCTGGATGATCAGGAAGGCGATCATCGACACCAACACCAGGACCAGGGCCATGTAAAGCACGCGCCGAATGACGTAGTTGACCACCTCTCCTCCTGGGGCGTCGTCGAGACCGGAGCGCTACCGTTCGAAGTACGGCGGTGTGGTCACCGGTCGTCGCCCGATTCGACGTTGCCGGCAGCAACGTGCGGACCGGCGGCGACCAGCCTTCGGTTGCGGGAGTCCACCCTCAGATTCAATCCTTCGAGGGTGCGCGCGCCGAGCAACTGCAGGTCGCCGGCTTCGCCGAACACGACCTCGTCGGTGGTAACCGCCTCCCCGACGCGTATGATCGCGAATCCGATCGACCGGGTGATCGTCTCCCCGTTGGCCATGACGAAGCGCCGGTCGCGTTTCTCCGTTCCGATGCCGACTGTCCGCAGGCTATCCTGATTGATCCACGTGAGCTCGCTGCCCGTATCCACCAGGACATCGCTCACCCGCACCGTCCGCGTCCTGAATTGCTGATTCTCGATCACGCACTCGACGCTGAACAGTCCCACTTGCGAACCTCCTCGACCTTCCACGACGCGCGGGGGCCGGCCTGGCGCTTACAATTCATCGCGCGCCGGCCGGCCCTTCCGACTCAGGCTGCTACTTTACTCCTTGATCCACCACTGGTAGACGCGCCCGCGGAAGTTGCCCGCGGTGGCGTTGGTCCACGCCAGCTCGTCGTACAGGTTCATGATGTTGCGGCGGAAGATCATCGGGCGCGGCGGCAGGCCGACGGTGCCGATGGCGAACACGTTCTCGGCGAACATCAGCATGAACTCCTTGCCCATCTCCTGCCACTTGGCGTCGTCGAGCTCGTTGCGCATCGCGTGCCCGAGGTCGAGCATCTCCTTGGCCGCGCCGACCGGCTCCTCGCCCGACTCGCCGTTCGTCTGATACCAGTTGCGCCACAGCGGCGCCCAATGGCCGGCGGTCAGAAACCAGCCGCTCGCCGGGCTGTCGGTGCGGTACTTCAACTGGCTCGGCTCCATGATCCAGGTGGTCAGGTCGTAGTCGGCGTTGCTGGTGCGCAGCGAGAACAGGCTGCGCTCGATGATGCTGAACTTCAACTCGACGCCCACCTCGCGCCAGTAGTTGGTGACCAGCTCCGAGATGGTGACCAGGTCGGCCAGGCCGGTGCCGGTGATCACCTCCAGGGTCAGGCGGTTGCCGTCGGAGGTGAGCCGGTAGCCGTCGGCGTCGCGGCTGGTCAGGCCGACCTCGTCGAGCAGCCGGTTGGCCTCGTCCACGTCGAAGCGGATCGCCTCCTGCTCGGCCGCCTGCACCTCTTCATCGTAGAACGGCTCGTCGCCGAGGGCGAAGCCGAGCAACGGCGTGGCCAGCCCCTGGAACACGATGTCGTTGATCTCGTCGCGGTCTATGGCGTGCGACAGGGCCTGGCGGAAGCGCTTGTCGCGGTACAGCTCGCGCCGCACCGGGTCCTTGTGGTTCAGGTTCAGGTAGTAGGAGCCGGCGCCGGCCCAGGTGTTGGGGCCGATGATCACGTGGTAGTTGTAGCGGTCCGCGTTCTGCTCCAGCAGCGGCGCCTCGTCCATGCCGAAGCCCTCCACCAGGAAGTCGAACTCGCCGGCGATGCCGCGCGCCTTGACCAGCTCCGACTCGACCACCAGCACGCCGTAGATGTTGTCCATGTAGGGGAGCTGGTTGCCGGCGGCGTCGACCTTCCAGTAGTACGGATTGCGGTCCCACACGGTGCGGTCCATGGTCACCGAGGTGGGGATCCAGGCGTACAGGTAGGGTGGGCCGGGATAGTGGATGTAGGGTCGCGTCTTCTCGCGGGTCTGGTTGAAGAGCTGCCACCACTGTTCGAGCCCCTCTTCCTTGGCCTTCTTGTCGGCATCCTCGTTGTAGTCGATGTGGAGCTCTTTGAAGTAGTGCGCCGGGAAGTAGTGGTTCATGTAGCCGTTGGCGGCGGTGAACATGAAGAGTTGCGCGGGCGACGGCCCGGCGAATCCGAACTGCACCGTGCTGTCGTCGACCTGGGTGAAGGTCATGCGGGAGCCGTGCGACATCCAGGCGCCGGGGGTGAGCGGCGTCAGCTTCTCGTTGAACTGCACGTCCTCGTAGTAGAAGCGCAGGTCCTCCGCGGTGAACGGCTCGCCGTCCGACCACTTGATGCCCTCGCGCAGGTGCACGGTGAGCTCCGACTTGTCGGCGTTCCAGTCCCAGGCGCGCGCCACGTTGGGCACCACGTTCAGGGAGTCCTCGGGGTCGAGCTCCATCAACGGTTCGATGTTGACGTGCGCGATCATGTACCAGTTGCCGGTGCTGTGCTTGATGGCGGTGATCGAGCCGCCGTACTGGCCGATCTCATCCTTGACCTGCACCACCAGCGGCTCCGGCGGCAGCCGTTCCTCTACCGGCGGCAGGTCTCCGGATGCCACCAGTTGGGCCAGGGCCGGCGCCTCGTTGTAGCTGCCGGAAGCGGCCATCGTCTCCGCCGAGCTCGCCTCGGACGAGCCCTCATCGTCGCCGCCGGCCCAGACCATCGCGGCCGAACCGAGCAGCACCAGCGAAACCAAGAAGCCGGCAATCGCTTTCATACCTGATCCTCCCTTGGAAGTGTGATCCGTCGTTTATAGGCCGGCCGGCCCCACCCGTCAAGGAGCACCGGCCCGCCCGCCGCCTTCGTTGATGCGATCGGCGGGCTTGATGTGGGGGATGCTGTGATGTGACGATGCTCTCATGCGCACCACCGTGACGATCGACGACGACGTGCTTGCCGTCGCCCGGGTGCTGGCGCTCAGGGACGGCAGCAGCTTGGGAAGCGCGTTGTCCACGCTTGCCCGCCGCGGCTTCAGGCGCGCGGAAATCGATGACGACGATGAGGACGACGTGCCCACGTTCCGCGTGGCGCCCGAATCGGCACCCATTACCAGTGAGGATGTCCGCAAGGCGCTGAGCGACTGGCCATGATCGCTGCCGCGACTTGCAGACCGCGGGGCGAATCTCCACATTGCTCGTGGTATGGTGGAGCGCGTCCCCACGTCACCGAAGGCTGTGCGGATTCCCGACATCGTGTACGCCGTGAAACGGCGCCTGGCCGCCATGTGCGGTCCGCGACTGGTCAAGCTGTGCCTGTTCGGTTCGCGCTCGCGGGGCGATCACTCGCCGCACTCGGACATCGACGTGGCGGCCGTCATCCGCGGCCTTGACCGGCGCGAGAAGATGGCGGTGCTCGGCGCGGTGGCGGAAATCGAATTCGAGCGCTCCACCGCCATCTCGGCGCTGGTGTTGTCCGAAGCGGCGTTCGCGGAACTCCTGGCCCGCGAGCGCCGCATCGCTCTCGACATCGAACGCGACGGGATCCCGGTGTGACCGAGCAGAACCGCGGACACGCCATTGGCGAGGAAATGCGCCGCGCCAACGATGCGCTCCGGGCCGCGGACCTGTTGGCGGCCAACGGGTTGTTCAGCGACGCCGTCTCCCGCCTTTACTACTGCGTCCTCTCACATGTACGCGCCCTGCTGCTCACCCTGGACCTGGAGACACGAAGTCACGAGGCGGCTCTTCGGCTGCTGTCCCTGCACTTCGTCAAGGCCGGCACCCTGCCGAGGGAGGCGGCACACGTGTTCGCCAAACTGATGAAGTTCCGCGAAGAGGCCGACTACAACGCGTCCTACCTGTTCGACGCCGAGGACTTCCACGAGCTTCGAACGGAGGCACTGCGCTTGGCACAGGCGACGGAGGCGCTCACTGGCGCGGCCGGTTACTGAGTCCCCGTGCCCCCTTCCTACGCGCGATGATGACGGTCGAGGTCCGCAACGGCACCCGCGCGGCGGCGCGTGGCGCGGTGCGGGGTCTCCGACACCGACTTGGCGGCATCGGGGCCGAGACGACCCACGCCGCCCCTGAGCGTGGTTGCGCCACGCAACCGTGGATCGAGCAGGTCGCGCACCGCGTCACCCAACATGTTGAAACTGTACACCACGATGGTCAGGCACAGGCCGGGCCACAGCGCCAACCACGGCGCCTGCTCCATGTACTTGCGCCCTTCCCGGCTGAGCATGCCTCCCCAATCGGGGATGGTGGCCGGCAGACCGAATCCCAGAAAGCCAAGTGCGGCCAACGCCATGATCACGCCGCCTATGCTGGTGCTGAATGAAATGATAATGACCGGTGTGATATTGGGCACGACATGGCGTATGAGCGATCTCCATCGCGACGAGCCCACCGCCTCGGCCACATCGAAATAGGCGTTCTCCTTGATTCCGATGACAGCGCCCCTGATTACTCTCGCGCCGCCTATGCCTCCCGATATCCCCATGACCAGGATGATCTGCAACAGTCCCTTTCCCACGATGGCCATGAGGGTCAACAGCAGCAGTAATCCGGGAAACGCCATCCAGGCATCGACGAATCTCTGCACGCCCAGGTCCAGTTTGCCACCGACAAATCCCGAAACCCCACCGATCACGGTGCTGATGAATACGCTGATGGTGGTCACCGATACACCGACAAGTACGGACACGCGAGCTCCGAAGATAAGGCGGCTCAGGAGGTCTCGTCCCGCCTGGTCGGTACCAAGCAGATAACGGGCCGATGGGCCCTGCAGCCGGTCTACCAGGTGCAGTTCGGTATATGGATAGGGCGACAATGCATCTCCAAAGACCGCCACCAGGATCACCATGAGTATGACAACCCCGCTGGCCGCGCCCAACGGCTTCTCGGTGACCAGCCTGATGACGAATCTGGCCGCCGCGCTGCGTCTCCTTGGCTCGTTCACTGCGACGGTAGCACCCGTGGCATCACTGGTAGCGAATCCTGGGGTCCAAGTAGGGATACAGCATGTCGATGAGTAGAGAGCTGAACAACACCACGCTGGCCAGGAGCAGGTTGATTGCGGAAACGACCGGGTAGTCTCTCTGGTTGAGCGCAGCCACGAACAGGCGACCTATGCCCGGCAGAACGAATATCTCTTCCAAGATAACCGAGCCCCCGACCAGGAGAGGGAGCTGCAGGCCGATCAGGGTAAGGACTGGGATGAATGCATTCTTGATCGCGTGTCTGACAATGATCACCCTCTCCCTGAGCCCCTTGGACCAGGCGGTCCGGATATAGTCCTGCCTGAGCACCTCCAGCATCATGGTGCGCGTCAGCCGCATGGTGGCGGCCGACATGGCCGTGCCCAGGATGAGGGACGGAATGAAGAACATCCCGAGATTTCCCAGCGGGTCTTCCGCAAACGGAATCAGCTCTACCGATGGCGACCAGCCCCACCAGATTGCCGGGTAGAGCATGACCATGACGCCGAGCCAGAAGTTGGGCGTTGCCAAGCCGATGACGGCGACGGTGCGCCCTGCGTAGTCGATCGCCGTATCCTGGCGAATCGCCGAGTAGAGACCGACTGGAATGGCTATGACGAGCCCTATTACGATTGCCATGACGCCAAGCTCGACGGTTACCGGCAATCTGCTTATGATCCTCTCCTCTATCGACCAATGGCCAGTCAGTGACTCACCGAACGTGCCGCGCAGGAGAATATCTCCCATCCAGCGTCCATACTGCACGTGCACAGGCACGTCCAATCCCAGCATGCGCTCCAGCGCTTCACGGTCTACCACGCCACCGGCGGAAGACCATGCTTCCATCTCCGCCACCATTGCGTCTATTACGTCGCCGGGGAGGAAGCGGACCGCGAGAAAGACTATGACGGTCAAAATCCACAAGGTGGGGATGGTCAGCAACAAGCGTCTGATGAGATAGGCTCTCATGGGACAAATGCCCTTGTCATTGCTTAACCTGAGCTACTTAAATGGGCAGCCGGGAAGCGCCCGCAGGCGAATCGCCTCCCGGCTCCCTTATTCATCACTAGTTTCCCATCTCTTCCTTCATCTCCTGGTCAATCCAGAGGCGCGCCAGGTGGGTCATGCGTTCGCCCCATCCCATGCCTGCTTCACCGAAATAACCCTGAACCCACGGTTGGTTCACGAAATGATTGGGGATGTTGGATTTCACCAAGCCACAGTGCTCCCTTACGCAGAGCTCATCGGACTGTCTCTGAATCCTTTTGAACTCCTCGATGTCGGTAGTTTCCGAGGCGGCAAGATAGAGGGCGTCCATGCGCGGATCATTCATCTTGTTGGCGCTGCGGCCGTCGTTGAGGTTGGTTACCGCTCCAAACGTGTATCCGACCAGGCCGGGACCGCCGAAGTAGCCGTAATACGAAGTAAATAAGCCGTACTCAAGCGTGTCTGCCTTCAAGGCAGCTCCCATTTCCGCGGTACCGAACACCTCAAGCTCGCCTTTCACGCCAATGGCGTCGAGGTAGCCGATGACCAGTTCCGGATAGGTCTCATCCCACCGGTCGAAATGGCCCAGCTTGATCGTGAATCTATAACCGTCGTCGCCGCGCGGATAGCCGGCAGCATCAAGCAACGCCTCTGCCTCTTCCGGGTGATACTCATATTCATGCTTGACCTCGTCCGGCCACTCTGCATATGGCCAGCTATACTGTGGCGTGAATTGGCCAACCAACCCGTACGGTGTTGGATCGCCCATACCCTTGTTGTAGGTAGCGTTGATGGTCTCGCGATCCACTGCCATCTGCAGTGCCTTGCGCACATTGAAGTCTTGCATGATCGGCAGAGACCAATTAAAATAGAACGTGCCGCTGGGCCGGCTATAAACCGGCCAGAACTCCATTTCAGGGTTGGTCTGCTGGAGGCTCGCTACGTCGTCGATAGAGGTTACATAGGCGTCACCGACGTTACTCAGCATATCAATCTTGCCGGTGCGCAGTGCCGCCAGACGGGTTGATGTGTCCGGCATCAGCAGCGACCGGTACTCGTCAATATAGGGCAGCCGGTTGCCGAATTTCTCGTCGACGCCCCAGTAGTCAGGATTCTTCACCCAGGTTGCCGAGCTGCCCTCCACGAAATCAATCAGTCGCAAGGGCCCGGTGCCGACCACGTTCTTCCAGTCCTTGGCGTCTCCGTATTCCTCGATTACTTCGCGAGGTAACACGATAAAGTAGTTGTTGGTCATTTTGCCCAGCACATCGAGCTGAGGCTTTGCCAGCTTGATCTCAATCGTCCATTGGTCGGTAGCCGTTACCGAGACGATTTCTGCACCCTGAGTTACCCCACCCTTGCCGGTGCTCGGCCCGTCTTCGGCGAAGTCCCCCAGACCCAAAAAGCGGTGATAGTTCCATTCGACGTCATGAGCATCGAACTGCCGACCGTTCACCGGCTCCTTGTCGTCCCAGTTGACGCCCTGGCGAATGTTGAAGATGAACGTTGTGTCGTCCGGCATTGACCAGCTTTCGGCCAGAGATCCTGTGCTCATCTCCGGGGTCACCACCTGGTACAATTCACCGCGCCAAATATCCCTGGATAGTCCCCAGTCGGCGAACGCGAGCCGCTCATTGACACCCCCGATGAGGTGTTGCGCCCAGCCAGTATTGAACCAGGGGTCGATACCCGGAGGATAGACCTTGGCGCCCCACGTGAGGGTCCCGCCATACTCCGGCGCGGTCCACGTCCTGCCGGTGGCGGGGTCGAACACCGTTTCCTTCTCCGTAGCGGCCGCCGGCTCCTCTTCGGCGGCGGCAGCCCAGAGACCGGAGGCAGTCAGGACCAGGATCGACGCAACCGCGAAGGTCCTGGTAACTTGCAAAACATTCATACGTTACTCCGCATGTCGATTTGTTGAGGGAATTGCGTAGCGGCTTGCCGCTCCCTGGCTACCCTCACGCCCGCAACGCGGGCCGCCAGACTGAGTCAAAATTCACCGGCAGCGCGCGGCGTGTGACTCACCGGACTCGTCCGGGCTCACGCCGCGCGCGGGTGCGGTTCCTTGAATATCACTTGCACCCCCCTTCATGAGCTGTTTGACAGTTGCGGTCGACGGGAAGGGCACGGGCGGTCCGGCGATAGACCGAGCCGGCGCCACCGACAGCTGCGACGGCGCTGAAGGCGATGGCGTGCGTGGCGTCACGTACGGCGCGATCAGCCGCAGCGGTTAGTTGTTTCTTGGTTCGAAAAAGCCCGGGGGAGGGGGGGCAGGGGGGCGCACCGGTTGCGTCACTGCAAACCGGTCATCGTACCGACTGTTGCCGTGGCGTCTCATCGGCGTCGATCAAGCTCCCTTACGCTACACTTCACCACGCGGGCGACAGTCTGTCAACCGCGCCGATCGCTGTCGCTCGCTGTCGCTGGTCGAAGGATGGATGCGAGTTGTGACGGGCGTGACGCAAAGCCCGTAAGATAGGACTGTGCGATAGGAGGAGACAAGAAAGAACATGAAATTCGGTTCACAGCTCAAGGTCTACCGCGCCCGGTGGGACGAGATGGAGGCGCAGATCCAGGCGCTGGAAGCGGGGCGCTGGAACAGCATCTGGTTTCCCGATCACTTCCTGCCGCCTACCGCCGTCACCAGCATTCCCGCCGAGCAGGATGAACGGAACCCGGCCTGGGAAGCGTTCATTCCACTCGCCGTGACCGCGGGGATCACCAAGAAGCTCAAGCTCGGCACTCTGGTCGCCGGCAACCCCTACCGCAGCCCGGCCCTGGTGGCGAAGATGGCCGCCGAGATCGACCAGGCCTCGAAGGGCCGTCTGATCCTGGGCCTCGGCGCCGGCTGGTTCGAACGCGAGCACCAGGCGTACGGTTGGGAATTCGCCTCCATGAAAGAGCGGCAGGACCGGCTGGAGGAGGCCTGCGCCTTGATCCGCAGGCTGTTTACGGCGGGAGAGCCGGTCGACTTTCATGGCGAGTACTACCGGCTGGAGCGGGCCCCGCTCGCCCCGGGCTGCTATCAACAGCCGCACGTTCCCATAATGGTCGGCGGCAACGGCGAGCGCCGTACGTTACGCACCGCGGCGCGGTACGCGGACATCTACAACTACAACGGCTGGGCAGGGATGGATGTCGAGGTGTTCAAGCACAAGCGTAGCGTGCTCGCACGGCACTGCGACGACATCGGCCGGGATCCGGCGGAAATAAAGTTGACGGTTCACTATCCGTTGCGGCTGGCCGACACGGAAGCGGAACGGAAACGCATCCTGCAGGAACATCCCAACCGGACGGTCGGATCGCGAAACTTCCACATCGACCTGGTCGGGGAGTTCGCGGAGGCGGGGGTCGTGGAGATGTGCTGCGCCACCCAGGACCGGGTCGAAGATCTGCAGCAGGTGGACGAAGAGATCATCGCCGCGTTCGACTCCTGAACCTCAGGAGGAGCCAGATGCTGTATAGAAGACTGGGACGAACGGACTTGGAAGTGTCGGAGTTGAGCTTCGGTGCTGCCCGCGGCGCGACGGCCGACCCGCAGGAGTTCGTCAACACGTTGAAAGCCGCCGTCGATGCCGGAGTGAACTTCGTCGATACGGCGGCCGGGTACGAAAACGGCGAAAGCGAACGGGTCCTGGCGGATGCCCTGAAGGGCCGTGACGATGTGATCGTCGAGACCAAGTACCTCCCGTACGAGAGCTTCGCGCCGCGGGCGGTCTACAATGGATCGGCGCAGAAACTGGTAGCCTCTGCGGAGGGAAGCCTGCGGCGGTTGCGGCGCGAACATCTCGATGTTCTCCTGGGCCACGGGATGCGCACCATAGAGTCCTTCGACCGTTTCATGAGTGACGGCTCTTATGACGCCATGGTGAAGCTGCGCGACCAGGGGAAAGTGCGCTTCATCGGCATCAGCGAGTTGTCGGAAGCGGATGGGACTCACGAGGTGCTGCAGCATGCGCTGCCGACCGGCGCCTTCGACGTGGTCATGCTGACGCTCAACTTTCTCCTGCAGACGGCCGCCGATACCATCCTGTCTCTTGCTGAAGAGCACGATGTCGGGACCGTCATCATGATGCCCCTCAACCAGGCCTCGAAGGAGTCGGGGCTGGTGAGCCGGGACGCGGCACTCGAATGCGTGCGGCGCCACATCGCCCACGGCAACCTTCCTGATGACGAGCCCTATACCGATCCTTGGCTGTTCGACTTTCTGAGACCGTATCCCGTTCCGGAAGCCGCGCTCCGCTACGTGCTGGCCCACGAGGTCGGCACCTGTTGCGTCGGCATGCGAACTCCGGCGCGAGTCGAGGAAAACCTCAAGGCGCTCGATCCACCCTACCTCGATGACGGGAGGCTGTCGAAACTGCGGGAGTTATTCCGCGCCATAGAGTGGCAGGTCCGTTAAGCCACGTCGGAGTCCGCAAACTGGCTACAACCCGGTGGGTGCCAGTTCGCAGATGGATTGGGAGAGGCTGACCGGCTGCGACCGGTTGCCCGCCGGCGTCCATCAAGCTTGGGCGGCTGGTTACGGTAAGCGATACCAACGCCCGTGGATCATGACAGCTCGATGTGGACCACTTTGCCGAGTGCACGGGCCACCTTCTCGAGCGTCGCAAGCGTAATGCTCTCAGCGTGATTCTCGAGTCTGGAGATCGCGCTCTTGGTGGTGTGAATCTCCCGCGCGAGCTGTTCCTGCGTCATGCCTTTCTCGAGGCGCAGCTCCTTGATCTGCAGGCCGATCCGCAGATTGCGCCGCTCCTCTTCCAACCCGCCTCGGAAGTTCGGGTTCTTCTTCTCCCGCTTCTTTATGTATCTCTCGAGATCGCTCATGGTTTCCTCCGTGCAAAATAATCCCGGCGATACCGGTCTGCGCGGTCTATTTCGCCCTGTGGGGTCCTTTGCGTCTTCTTCATGAACCCGTGCGTAATCACCACCGTGTTGTTCCGGCCGAAGAAGCACAGCAGTCGGTAGCTGTTCGACTGCCACCGTATGCGAAACTCGAACAGCTCCGTGCCGACCAGCTTCCTGAAGTACTTTGCCGGGACGATTGGCATTGTTTCGACGAGTTCGATCACTGCGATGACCTTCTGCACGACCTTATCCGACAGCATGTCCAAGAACTCCTCCGCCGGGGCGGCTCCGTTCTTCGTCCTGTAGAACTCAGTCGTTCGTCTCACTGACCAAGGTTAGCAAAAATGTGAATATCAATCAAGCGCTGCCAACAGGAGGCGGTTCCAGGCCGTCCGAGCCAAGTCCGGCCTCCACGTGGGTGAGGTCGATGAGCCTTGAACGTGCCCGTTGTCAGTGCGGCCAGAGCCAGACAGACCGAGTGCTGCCCAGGGACCGTGTGCGCCCGTGCACGGCCGCGCCGCCAGGCTACGCTACACTGCCCTACGGAGGAGCCCGGTGCTGCAGAAGACTGGGACGAACGGACTTGAAAGTGTCGGAGCCGAGTTTCCGTGCCTCCCGGGGCGCGACGGCCGACCCGCAGGGTTTCGTCACCACGGCGAAAGCCGTAGTAGATGCCGGGGTGAACTTCGTCGATGCGGCGGCCGCCGCAGCCGCGCTGCGCTACGTCCTGGCCCACAAGGTCGGCACCTGCTGCGTCGGGATGCGTACTCCGGCAGGAGTCGAGGACAGCCTCAAGGCACGCGACCCACCCCTACCTCGATGACGCGGGGGTGTCGAGACTGCGCGAACCCTTCGGCACCATCAAGTGGCAGGTTCGTTAACCCGCCTACAAGAATGAGGTATGCCCGTAAGGCTTCAGCATCGAACGGCAACGGTGTTCCTCCGGTGCGACTACTACTCCAGCATAAATGTGTCGATATCGGACGTGGAGCGGAGGATCTGGTGGTTCGGCAAGCCCATGGTTTCGGCAAATCGGACACTCGCCGCGAGCCTCAGTTCGGAATTCGTCGCTTCGTCGAACGCGATGCGCGCCAAGTCCGCCAAGCTCCCAAACCAGGAATCGAGCCGCTCCAGTTCGGTCTGGAGCGCATCGTCAAGCTTGGCGATTGCCTGTGCTTCGTAGGCATCGACCCTCTCCGCCAGTTCCGGATCGATGTCATCGAACCCTTTCCTGATCGCTGACGCCACCAGCTTTCCCGCGATGCTGCCGATGAAGGCTCCGAGCAGAGGCATGGGAACGAGGGTCTGGCCGGCCATGGATGCCATACCAACGATCGCCGCATCCGACGCCACCAGGAGCGACAGATTGACGAATTGCGTTCCGTCTATCTTTTCGGCGCAGTAATGACCAACCAGACTGCCCACCCCCATAAGGGCGCTCACGAGCGCTCCGGCAAACGGAGCTGACAATTCAGTGACATTGGTCAGCAGGTACAGTGCA
The DNA here is from genome assembly GCA_965203905.1 of Spirochaetia bacterium. Classification (GTDB taxonomy): domain Bacteria; phylum Spirochaetota; class Spirochaetia; order SZUA-6; family Bin103; genus Bin103. The sequence goes on from CBDBDQ010000005.1 coordinate 3,515,207, forward strand.
CCGCCCGCCACGGCACCACCCCCCGCGCCTTTGACGGTTGTGACGCCGATCTCCTTCCAGTCTTCGACGGAGAAGTCGCCGTGGAACGGGTTCTTGCCGTCCTTGTACTTGTCCCATACCGCCTGCGCGAAGGACACGCCGCCACCGGCCGCGGCGCCAACGGCAGCGGCGGTTGCCGCACCAGCAAGTGTCGGCCGGTGCTCCGCGCGCACCTGGTCCTTCAGGTCTTCGTTGGTCTCGGCGAGCCCCCGCTCCCGGTGTTCAATCGTGTCGTGGACACGTCCCTGATGGACCTCGGCATACGTAGCTTCACCCGACTCGATCAATTCGTCCAGGGATCGCCCACTCTCTGCCACCAACGACTCGATCTGCCTTTGTATTCGTGCCACGCTCCGATCGGACAAACCTTCTATGGTCCCAGCTTCCTTTAGCTGTCCGAGTTGAGCGAACTGATCTCTTGGGATGTGGTAACGCCCCGTTCCCGTCGCGAAGTCCTTGTACTGCTCCATGTGCGCGACAATACCGTCGAGGGTATTTCTCAGCCCGTTGTAGTACTTGGACTGAATCGCCACTCCATCCACGTAGTCTACGGCATCCAGCCGGCCGACTCCCTCCAGCGTAGCCTCAGGCATACGCTGATGCAAAAGATCAGACGCCCGCCGCACGCCAACATGAACCTGTTCGGCGATCTCACCGTGCTTGGTGTCGGTACTGCCGAGGATGTGCTCGGGCGCGCCAACAAAGTCCTTGACCACCTGTAGCGCTTCCTGCGCCTCTCGAAATGCCGTCTCCTGGTTCGATAGCGCCGCGCTGCGAGCCACTCCCCGGGCTGCAAGATCTTGCGCCGCCCATGAGGATGCCACTTGCGCCGCGACGTGCGGGCCGGTCTGGTCGGGGTCAGGCGTGCTCATTGGTTATCCTCTCCACGATCAGTTTGCCCAGTGAGCGTATGTGATTGACCAGCGCCGCCAGCCGTTCTTTCTGTGGCACGTCGAACTGCTGGTAGTCGGCCGGGGCATGTTCGATAAGCCAACGTATGTCTGCCAAGCAACCGTCCGCGTGCTCCGCGATCCGGTTAGCCAGACCATCGATCTTGTGCCTGGTCGCGACGAGCGAGCGGATTCCTGCTTCCACCGCTACCCGTCGTTCCCCGGCTGTCTCGGTAAGCTGCCGGTTGCGAAGATACATGAACACGGCAGCTCCCACGACAGCCGTTCCGGCCACACTCCAACCAATCGGTCCGGCAAGGGCCAGCAGCGCGCTGCCCGCCGCCATGCCACCGCCTCCTGCGGCGAGCGCGCCGCCTCCAAGCCAGGCCAGTGCAGCATTCGCCGCCGCGGCTCCCGACAGCGCAGAGATCGCCGTGCCCGTGGAAGCTGTGCCGAACGTCGTGGCTATCGCCAATGCCGCCGTAGGCGCCAGCGTCGCCACCCCGACACCGCCGATTGCGCCCGCCGCTCCGGTACCTCCGGCAACCGTCGCGGATTGCGCGGCATCTGTCTCCAAGCGCACGACATCGTTCGTGAATCGACCGACCTCAAGCCGATACTCGGCCACCGCCTTGTCGAAGTCCTTGCTGGACGTCGCCATCCGGTTGACGTATTCCTCGACGCGCGCGATGACCTCGCTTGCGGCACGTTGACGTTGTTCGTACAGCCGCGCACTCGCCTGTATCGTTTGCTGCTGCTCCGCCTCGTGTCGCGCTACCGACTCCTTGAGTGCCTCTATTGCACCCTTGAGGTTGGACGAACTGGCTTCGGCCTCTCCGCTCCTGCTGCCGAGCTGCTTTCTTGCAGAGTGGATCTCTTCAGCGCGGTTGCGAATCGTGTCCAACACCCCACTATTCCTGTTGACGCCCTCCGCCAACAGAAAGTGGGTCGCGGATGCGCGATCGGGGAACAATCCTGCCCTTACTAAGGCGTCGATGCGTTCCAAGTCCTCGGCATCGGGGCGTATCGTCACGGTATCACGGCCTATCAACATTCCGCTCCCCTCATCCGGAGCCACTGGCCAGCACTCGTATCGTGTCCACACACGAGCAACGGCTTCCGGGCCGGTGGCTCCGCTAAAGTCCGGCGGGGGCGAGTTCGCCGATCGACTGGGCGAGACTATTGGGCCGGCTGCGGCCGGCGGGGCGCGCTGTGCCCGGGTTCGCGGTGGGCGGTAACGGCGTGTCGAACTGGTAGCCCGGGTCGGTCTTCTGGCGCTTCCAGGTGGTACGCATCTCGCGCCAGGCTTCGCGCAGCGTGCGCGGCCTGGGCATGTCGTCGGCGATCTCGCGGTAGAGCCGGGACAGGTTGTAGCAGGGCACGCCCGCGTACATGTGGTGCTCGGTGTGCCAGTTCATGTGCCAGTAGAGGAACTCCGAGAACGGGTCCAGGGTGATCGAGCGCACGCACTTGCGGAAGTCGGTCACGTTGTCGCGCAGGCCGGCGTGCATCGGAAACCCGACGAAGTGCGCCCACCAGTTGGCGATGAACGGAAACAGCGACAGCACGATCGGCAGCACCCACAGCCCGGTTGCGACCGCCACCACGAGGATGGCGCCGTGGAACGCCAGGATCGCGCGTGCCCACCAGATCGCCTTGCGCTTCTCCTGCGGCTGATCGGCGTACATCGCGATCCACCACTCGCCGCCGACCACGCCGCACGCCGCCTCCACGGTATCGAGCAGGACCGGCAGCAGGCCGCCGGGGCCGAGATTGCGGCGCGAGCGCCACACGTTGAAGGTGAAGAGCTGCAGCAACAGCAGGAAGCGCAGCGACACGTTGGCCGGCAGCACCGCCTCGCGGTCGCCCTCGGGGTGCAGCGTGTAGCGGTGGTGGTAGGTGTGGCTCACGGCGTAGTGGAACGGGTTGTCCCAGCTCGGAAGCGCGTACACGTACAGAAACAGCTTGTTCAGCCACTTGGTGCGGAACACCGTCTTGTGGTTCAGCTCGTGGGTCGCCAGGCCGCGGAAGAAGGTGCCGATGGTGCCGTGCGCGAACAGCGCCAGCGCGAACCAGAGCCAGAGCTGCTGCGACCAGAACAGGATCACCAGCGCCGCGGTGCAGGCGAACAGGGCGAGGTGTCCGCCGGCCTGGAACCAGCCCTTGCGGTCGCTACGCCGCATCAGCTCGCGCAGCTTCGCCGGCGCGATCGGGCACCGATACCACTCTACCCGCAGGTCCTTGCGCACATCGGCCAGGGATGGCCACTGATCGTTCGCCTTCATGACTGTGCCGCGGATCATATCACCCGCCACCATCGCACGGAAGCAATGACGCCGTGCCCGCCGCGCCCGATGTGCTCGCGGCGTCAGTCGAGGACGCCCGGTGCGCCGATGGCGGCGAGCATGGCGCGGGCCTGGTCGCGGTAGCGGGCCCGAACGTCGCGCGTGGGAGGGCGGCAGCGGCTCGAAGGCAGGCCCACCAGCTCCATGCACAGCTTGTCGAGGTAGCCGTCGCCGCTGGTGTAGGTCTCCATCTCCTCCCACAGCCGCATGAAGGGCAGCACCACGTCGATCAGTTGGCGCTGGGCTTCCACGTAGCGGCACTCGGTCAGCAGGCGCCACATCGTTACCCCCCACTGGGGCCAGAAGTTGCAGATGTGGACCTCGATGCCGCGGGCGCCGAGCATGTGGCTGGTGGGGAACCGGAGCTGGTTGTCGATGATGCTGAAGCGTTCGGAGTAGTCGGCCACGATCCCCTCGAACGCCATGAACCCGGTCTCGGGCGTCGACCATTTCAGTCCCACCACCGTCCTCAGCCCCGACAGCCGGTCTACCAGGGCGTGCGAGACTTCGGGCGTGCTCCAATGGGTGTTGTACACCACCAGGCCGACGTCGGACGCGGCAGCGGCGGCGGCGACGTGATCGTAGAAGTCACCGTCGGTGTGTCCGAAATAGAACGGCGGCGAGATCTGCAGAAAATCGGCGCCGATCGCGGCCGCCTTGCGCGCCAGCTTTACCAACTCCCGGGTGCTGGTGGTCTGGCCGCCCATCACCACCGGGACCCGCCCGGCGGCCTCGTCCACCACCGCCTCGGTGACAGCCACCCTTTCTTCGAAGGTCATGGTCGAGAAGTCGCCGGCCGCACCGCCGGCGAGCAGCACCCCGGTGCCGGCCGTGATGCCGCCGTCGATCAGGAAGCGCACGTGGCGCCGCATGGCGTCGAGATCGACGCTTAGCTCCGCATTGTCGCGGAACATGGTGGGGAGCGTAACGTAGCAGCCCTGCAGCCGACTCTTCAGGTCCAGATCGCCGGTAGACATGCGATGACGATGGCGCACAACCCGCCAAGGGGCAACAGCCGGACATCGCCTAACGCAATCGCCGCGACGAGTTGAGTTCCGAACTCGACGCGATCCAGCCCCTCGCCCACGCCGGATGAGCGGCCATGCGCAGCGGGAGGCTGACGCACCACTTCGCGGCAGGTACGGTACGAGCATTCGGGCATGAGCCAGTGAACCGTGATAGGGTGGGCCGATGCCACTCTGGAGACAACGGAGCAGGCATAGGAGGTAAGGAATGAGACGGACTGGAATCTTCTCGCTGCTGGTCGCGTGCGCGACGCTCCTGCTGCCGGGGGCGACCGTGTGGGCCGGGGCAGCGTCCGAGCCGGAGGAAGAGGCTTCCGGCACGATGGCCGCCACGGGCATGTACAACGAGGCACCCATGTTGGCCAAGCTGGTCGCCTCCGGGGACCTGCCACCGGTCGACGACCGGCTGCCGGAGGTGCCCAAGGTGCACCACATGATCGAGAGCGTCGGCAGGTACGGCGGCGAGCTGCGCGCCTTTGCCGTTACCGACAACATCTGGGAGAACGACCTGCAGGGCCAGTTCGGCTCCTCCCTGTTCCGCAGGCCGATCGACAATCCCTTCGGAGTCGAGGGCGACCTGGCGGAGGGCTACGCGTACAACGACGAGCGCACCGTCATGACCATCTTCCTGCGCAAGGGACTGAAATGGTCGGACGGCACCCCCTATACGGCGGAGGACATCCGCTTCATGCTGGAGGATTACCGCTGGCATTCCGACCTGCGCGGTGGCTCCACCTATTACGGCGTCGACTCGGTGGAGGTGGTCGACGACTTCACGATCCGCCTGCACAGCCCGGACGGACTGGGTGACATACCGCTGATTCTCTGCGCTTGGCGCGGTGGCTTCCGCATGGTCTTCACTCCGTCGGAGTACATGAAGCAGTTCCACATCGACACAACTCCGACGCCCAGAAGACGGCCGCCGAGAACGGCTTCGACAGTTGGACCGACTACTTCGAGAATCGCATCGCCGACGCTCCACTGCGCAACACGGACAAGCCCCAGGTCGAGCCGTGGGAGCTCACCCAGATCACCGACACGATCAAGGTGATGGAGCGCAATCCATATTTCTGGAGGGTGGATCCCGATGGCAACCAGCTTCCCTACATCGACCGAGTAGTGATCCAGATCGTCACCCCCGAGGTCTATCAACTGAAGGTCAGCGGCGGCGATGCCTCGATCGCCTACTATCGCACCAGCCTCGACAACCTGCCGCTGTACATGGCCGGCACCGACGCCGGCGACTACCGGGTCATCCTCTACCGCAGCCATTCGACCGCGTGGATGAAGTACTTCACGGTCGGCAGGTTCAACAAGGATCCCGTGATCCGTGAGCTGTTCTCCGACATCGACTTCCGCCACGCGCTCTCGGTGGCGCTCAACCGGGACGAGATCAACAACGTGATCTACCAGGGACTGGGCGTGCCCGGCGTGGTGGCACCGCTGTCGAGCGTGTCGTTCTACCAGGAAGGATGGCGCACCGACTGGGCCCAGTACGATCCGGACCTCGCCAATCAACTGCTCGACAAGGTGAGGCTGGACCAGCGCGACGCGGAAGGCTTTCGGATGCTTCCCGACGGCCGCCCCTTCAACTTCATCATAGACTACGGCGCCGACCGCTGGACCGCGGAACTGGAGCTGTACGTGGAGCAGTACCGCGAAGTTGGCATTCGCACCATCATTCGGCTCGGCGATCCACGCTCGTACAGCGACCGGCGCTGGCAAGGTGAGGGAATGGGCTGGGTCCACAACAACCCGATCGTCCCGCAGGCGGGTGAGCGCCAGTTGATCGAGGATTTCTTTACCTGGGACCAGCAATTCGACGCCTGGAAGCTATGGATCCAGTCGCACGCCAACGCGGTTCGCTCGACGCTTCCCGAGGGGGCCATTCTACCCGCGGGGTGGCAACTGTTGCCGCGCGTTGCCGGCTGGGAATACGTCGGCAGCCGTGGCCGCGCCGCGGAGGAGCCGCCCTTGCATTGGAAGGAGTGGCGGGCGCTCAAGGACCGCTGGTTGAACATGGAGCACGGCTCGGATGAGTTCATCGAAGCGGGTATCGAGATCTTCAACTACGTGGTGGATGACTTCGGCATCATCGGGGCAGTCGGCGAGGTCCCGTCGGTGATCGTGGCCAAGAACGATCTCGGCAACGTCGTTACCGAGGACATCTGGCCCGGCACGGGGGTTGCCGATCTGCTGATGCAGTCCTGGATGGACCAGCTCTACTGGAAGAAGTAGCCGATTCCCAGGCAGCGAGGGGAGGGTGGCTCCGTGCGGTTGCCCTCCTCTCGCTGTTCACGGGCCGGTCGCCCGCAGGGCACGGACGTTGTCGAGAAAGGCCGGCGACGGTATCGGGCCCTGCAACAGGGGATCATCGGTGTCCCGCATCCATCTGAAGAGGGCTCGCGCCAGATCCCGTCTGGTTTCGTCGTACTCCCTGCGCGCGGCGAGGTTGTCCAGCTCCAACGGATCCGACTTCAGGTCGTAGACCTCTTCCCAGGGGCGGTTCTTCGGATCCGCTTGGCGCATGATGCGGGCGCTGTCCTTGACTCCGAGGATCGTGCGATGCTGTTCGACTCCCTCCGAGTAATACCAGTCGGGCCGGACACTCTCGAAGTTGCGGATGTACTTGAAGCGGGACGTGCGCACCGATCGCACCGGGTCATAGCTCGTGTGGAACGTCCGTTCGGCAAAGATCCGATCCCGTTCCCGGTACTCCCCACCGGTCAGAAGCGGCCAGCAACTTCGCCCCTGCAGACCGTCCTCCGTGCCGCCCCCAACGGCCTCCAGGATGGTCGGAACGAGGTCCACGTTGCTGATGAGCTGGTCGTGGACCGTTCCCGCCTTCAGCACCGTCGGATAGCGCATCAGCAGCATGATCTCGAGGCCGGCATCGTACAGGGACGCCTTGGCCCGCGGGTAGGGGATCCCGTGGTCGGTGGTGACGATCAACAGGGTGTTGGTGGCGAGATTGCTGTCGAGGATGGAAAGGATTCTCCCCAGCCCGGCGTCCCAGTTCCTGATGCTGCCCTGGAACCAGGCAAGATCCTCGCGCAGGGCCTGGGAGGGTTGCAGATAGGGTGGGACGGTCACGCCAAGGGATCTGTCGGGTTGCGCATCGCCGATGCGAAAGTCGCGATGGGTCTCGGCGGGACAGATCTGGGCATAGAACGGCGTCGAGGAATCGTGGCTGGCCAGCCAGCGTTCGAAGTCATCCACCAGTTCACGGGCCGGCAGATAGCCGTGGTTGCGATAGTCGAATTCCAGTGCGTCCAGGTGCGCGGGAGGGCTGTCCCCGCCGGTAGCCTCGTGGGCGAGTCCGAACAGCGCGGTCCGATAGTTGCGTCGCCGCAGGCGGTTTGCGAGGTGGACCGAGTCGGCGTTCAGCGTGAAACCGGTGGCCGCCCGTGCCAGCCCGGACAATCCGGCGGCATGGGGATAGCGGCCGGTAAACAGGCTGGAGCGCGAGGCGCTGCAACTGGGAGCCGTGGCGAACGCATTCCGAAACAGCACGCCTTCCCGCGCCACTCGTGCCGCGTGGGGCGTGTGCACGGTAGCTGTGCCGTAAGGACCGATGTGCCTGCCGGTGTCATGCGAGGCATAGATGATGACATTCGGCGGATCGGTGACCGGTGCGCGATTCACTTGTAGGGATCCGCCGCATCCCTCAGGCCGTCGCCGAGGAAGTTGAACGCGAGCACGGTGAGAACCACGAGCAGTGCCGGGATGATGAGCCACGGATACAGCGTGACCGAGCGTATGTTCTGCGCCTGCTGCAGGAGCACTCCCCAGCTCACGGCCGGTGCCCGCATCCCGATCCCCAGAAAGCTGAGCGCGGTCTCTCCCAGAATCATCTGCGGTATGGCCAGCGTGATGCTGACGATCAGGTAGCTGGTGAAGGACGGCAGCAGGTGGCGAACCATGATGCGGCGTTCTCCCGAGCCCGCAATCTTGGCCGCCAGGACGTAGTCCTCTTCTCGGGTCGAAAGCAGCTTCCCGCGCACCACGCGCGCCAGCCCGGTCCAGCCGAAGATCGAGAGGATTATGGTGATTCCGAAGTACACCTGGACGATCGGCCAGACCGGCGGCAGCGCGGCGCTCAGCGCCATCCACAGCGGGATCTGCGGGATGTTCTGGAGAAACTCGATGATGCGCTGGATGATCATGTCGGGCGCTCCGCCGAAGTAGCCCGATATCCCGCCCAGGAGGCAACCCAGGACGAAACTGATCGCAATACCCACCAGGCCCACGCTCAGCGACACGCGGGTGGCGAACAGAATCCGCGACAGCATGTCCCTGCCGATGCTCTCGGTACCCAGGAGGTGGATCACTCCGGGCTCGTCCACGCCGAAGAAACGGATGTTGCTGGGAATGAGGCCGAGCAGCTTGTAGTCCGTTCCCCGGACAAAGAACCGCACCGGGTAGCGCTGTGACCGGTCCTCCGAAAACTCGAGAAAGAACGTGGTGGTGCTGCGTTCGCTGGTGACGCCGTAGACGAACGGCCGCTGCAGCTTCCCCTCGTGCCACAGTCTCACCCGCTGCGGCGGAAGATGAACCAGGTCGGTGTGCCGCTCGTAGATGTCGTAGGGCGACCAAAACTCTGCGAAAACCGCCAGGATCACCAGGAGCGCGATCACCGCGGCGCCGAACCTGGCAAGCCGGTGGCGCCGGAACTTGCGCCACACGAGCTGCCATTGGGAGGCAATGAAGTAGGCTTCCTCGGCGGGACGGCCGAGGTCTTCCGAGGTGATGGCGTCAGCGCTCTCCTTCGCGCTCATTTCTCGAGCCGGATCCTGGGATCGACGATGGCGAGAAGAATGTCGGAGATCAGCGTGCCGATCACCCCGAGCGTGCTTACCATGAGCACCAGGGCAGCCGCGAGGTGCATGTCCTGGGCTTGCAGCGCACCGAACAGGAGGGGCCCGACCGTAGGCAGGTTGAGCACGATCGAAGTGATGGTAGACCCCGACACGATCGCGGGCAGGAGGTTGGAGACCTGGCTGATGATCGGGTTCAGCGCCATGCGTACCGGATACTTGAAGATCAGGCGCGCTTCGGGGAGACCCTTGGCCTGGGCGGTCACCACGTAGTTCCTGGAGAGTTCGTCGAGCAGGGAACCGCGGAGGATGCGTATCAAGCCCGCGGTGCCGGCGGTCCCGAGAACTATGAGGGGGATCGGCAGGTGCTTGATCAGGTCCCAGACCTTGGCGATGCTCCAGGCGGACAACTCGTACTCCACGGAGAACAGACCGCCGACATCCATCCCGAGCGTGATCGAGAAGAACAGCATCAGGATCATCGCGAGCAGGAAATTCGGCGTGGCCAGGCCGATGAAGCCGAAGAAGGTCCACAGGTAGTCGCCGACCGAGTACTGGCGGGTGGCCGAGTAGATGCCGATCGGTATCGCCATGACGTAGGTGAACACCAGGGTGGACATGGAGATGATCACGGTAAGGGTGAGCCGGTCGCCGATCAGTTGCGAGACCGGCCGCTGGTACTCCATGCTGCGGCCGAAGTCGCCATGCAGGATACGCCACGCCCACCTGAGGTACTGCTGATGGAGCGGCATGTCGAGGCCGTAGCGCCTGGCCAGCAACTCGATCAGCTCATCGGTAACCCGCTCGCCGCGCAGCCTCATGTTGTCGATCATGTTGGTCACGTAGTCGCCGGGCGGAAGCTGGATGATCACGAACGCGACCATCGAAATCGCCACCAGCACGAAGACCATGTACACCACACGCCGAACGATGTAGCTTACCACGCTGACCTCCCCCCATACTCCAGCAGCGTGTCAGGTCGGATACGTCGCCGCGCGGGCCCGGCCGTCGCAGTCGGTGCCGTGCACGACGGCCGCCACGACGAGGGAATCGGCCAATCCTAGGCGCAGCAGCCCCGACTTGCAAGCGCGGCGATCACCCGCGACCGGCTCCCGCTGAAGCGCTGCCCAGGAGTTTCCGCACATGATCCAGGACCACCATCGCCCGATCTATCACCACCTGCCGGTAGAGGGACTGCTGTGGGATCCGTGCGCGGCCGTGTTCCGCGACGGCCGCTACCACCTGTTCTACCTGCACGACTCGTGGGCCGCGGCGGGACCGTCGAAGCGTTCCGACGGCTACAACTACAAGGCGTGGGCGCACGTCTCCAGCGCCGACCTGGTGCACTGGCAGCGCCATCCCGATGCGATCGCCCGCGGCCAGACCGGCAACCTGTTCGACTGGAACGGCACCCCGGCGATCGTGTTTCCCCACCCGGACGGCGGCGCCAGTTGCTTCGCCAGCAACCCCGAGGGTGACTTGGAGCGGTGGCGGTTCGACCCGGCGAGCGCGGTGCTGCGCCATCCGCTGCAGGGCAACTCCCTCTACCCGGGCAGCAACGACGTCACCGCCTGGCAGGAGGGGGAGTGGTGCTACGTGCTCACCGGCACCCGCGACCAGCGCCACGGCGGCGATGCGCAGCACCTGTTCCGCAGCCGGAACCCGCTGGCGCCGGGGGCCCGCCACCACGACACCGCGGCGTGGGAGTACGTGCACCAATTCTACCGCTCGCGGCGCGAGTGGACCGACGCCGGGGACGACTGCGCCTGCCCCGAGTTCTTCCGCATCGGCAGCGGGGAGGCGGCGAAGTGGATGCTGCTGCACTTCTGCCACAACGCGCCGGGCGGCAGCCGCTACTACCTCGGCAGCTACCGCGACCGCCGCTTCCACCCGGAGAGCTTCGACCGCATCAACTGGCCTGGCGGCAACCTGCACGCGCCGCGGGCGCTGCTCGACGGGCAGGGCCGCCACGTCATGTTCGCCAACCTCAACGAGCGCCGGCCGCCCGACGAACTGGTGGCCGCCGGCTGGAGCGGCTGCATGAGCCTGCCGGTGGCGCTGACGCTGGATCCCGACGGCCGGCGGGTGCGCTTCGCTCCGGTCGCCGAGCTACAGGCGCTGCGGCACGAGCCGCGCGAGTGGTCGGACGTGGCGCTGGCGGCCGGTGCGGGCAGTGGTGCCGGCGTGACCGAGGCGGAGGTGGCGCTCCCGGAGGCCAGCGGCGACGCGCTGGAGATCGAGCTGCAGATCGCGGCCGGCAGCGCCGCCGCCTGCGGGCTCAAGGTGCGCTGTTCCCCGGACGGCACCGAGGAAACCGCCATCGTGCTCAACGCCGCCGAGCGCGCGCTCGAGATCGAGTTCGGCAAGGCGAGTCTGCGCGACGACCTCGCCTTCGCCCGCTGGGACGCAAAGCTGGAACGTCCGGTACAGAGCGCGCCGCTGGAGTTCGACCCCGCGCAGCCGGTGACGTTGCGCGTGTTCGTCGACCACTCGGTGGTGGAGGTGTTCGCGGGCGCGGGCGGTCTCCAGTTCGAGCGCTACCTCGCACAGCGCATCTATCCCACCCGTCCCGACGCGCTGGCGGTAAAACTGTTCAGCCGCGGCGGCAGCTCCCTGGCGCGCCGCCTGCGCACCTGGCAGATGCACGCCATCTGACCGGGTCTCAGGGTGTCCTCAGGGGCATGATGAACGCCAGCGCCGGTTGGTCGCGCTCCATTGGCTCCACCGCGAAACCCATGGCCAGCTTGAGCCGGTGGTTCTCGGGGTGGTCCCCGTCGCTGACCGATCGCACCTGGTAGCAGCCGAGCGCCTGGGTCCGGCGCAGCGTGTGCTCCTGCAGGGCCCTGCCGATCCCCTGTCTGCGATACTCCTCCTTCACGCCGAAGGCGATGATCTTCGCCTCCGTCAGTGGGCGCCCGGCTACTATCAGAGGGCGATGGCCGCGATCGTTGGGACCGATGTCCCACACTACATACATCAGAAAGCCGACGACTCTGCCGTCCTGTTTGGCCATCACGAAGTGGCGGGGAAACGGCTCGAAATGGGCGTCGAATGCCCACCGTGCCTGACCTTCCCCGTTGATTACCGCTACAAATTCCGGCCAATCGCGATCATCCGCATTCAACTCCCGAATCGAACATTGCGGAATACTCAAAAGCCATCCCTCACCACGAGTAATATTGTGTGATTGGTCATCGCACTGAACTGCTACCAGGCAATGAGGCCGCCGTCAACGTATAGGGTCTGGCCTATCACATAGCTTGAGTCGTCGGATGCAAGATAGAATGCCGCACCGGCACATTCCTCAACCGTGCCGATTCTTCCGCATGGCACTTTGTCTGTCAGTTTCTTCAGGTTTATCGGATCGGCGAGCGACTGGTTCATCTCTTCATGTACCGGTGTGACCACGAAGCCTGGAGCGATACAGTTCACGTTGATATTGTATTGACAGACTTCGACTGCAAGTGACCGAGTGAGTTGCATCACCCCAGCTTTCGCGGCTGCGTAGATTGTCTGGTCTGGGAAGGTCGCCACCACACCAGACGTAGATGCTATATTGACTATCCTTCCACCGCCCGATTTCTTCATTGCCCTTACCGCTTCCCTGCAGCACATCCATAAGCCTCGAAGATCGGTTGCGTGGACGCGATCGTAATCCTCGAGGGTGCATTCGTCGATCGGTCGGGATAGTGAGATCCCTGCATTATTCACCAGTATGTCGAGACGCCCGTACGTTTCTGTTGTACTGGCAACCATCCTTTCGACATCGATCTCCACAGAGACGTCTGTTTCCAGGACTGTGCCCGCGCTACCCATGCTCGTTATCTTGGCGGCGACTGACTCCCCCTCCGCTGCATTCTTGTCGGCTATCACGACCGCGGCGGCGCCTTCCTCGGCGAATCTGACCGAAATGGCCTCTCCTATGCCACGGGCGGCGCCCGTGATTATCGCCACTTTTCCCTGCAGCCTGCGGTCACCGGGTATCGCCTTCGACCTCATATGAGCGTGTACCCGCCGTCGATGACGAGCGCCTGCCCCATCAGGTAGCTGGAGTCATCGGACGCAAGGAAGTAGGCCCCTCCAGCCACATCGTCTGGCTCGCCTATCCGTCTTAGAGGAATCGATTTCAGCGTAGATTCGAGATTCTCCGGATCGTCTAACGGAAAATCTATGTCATAGTATATGGGCGTGTCGATAATCCCCGGACAAATGCAGTTCACGTTTATACCGAATGGGCACAGCTCGACCGCTAGTTCCCTGGTCATGCTGATGACCCCGCCTTTCGTCGATGCGTATATGGACTCCCATTGATAACCGATGAGCCCGGACATCGATGCCATATTGATTATCTTGCCGGCCCGGTTTGCGATCATCGTGGGAACAACCGCCTTCGTGCACATCCACAGGCCCTTCAGATTGACATCGTTGAGTCTATCCCAGTCGTCCTCGGTGGCCACAGTGATATCTTTCATGAGTGCCACACCCGCGTTATTGACTAGGATGTCGATCTTGGTGTAGCGCCGGAGCGTCTCGTTCACCATGCTCTCTATGCTTTTGTTGTCGGTCACGTCTGTGTAGACAAAGATCGCGCGGCCACCTCGCTTCTCGATTTCGTCTACGGTGACCGCGGCCTCGTCCGCTTTCCTATCCGCGATGACCACGGAGGCGCCCTCCCTTGTGTAGCGGAGTGCAATCGCCTTTCCGATGCCACGGGCGCCGCCCGTTACGATGGCCACCCTGTTAAGAAGCCTTTTCCCCGTTGCATGCATGTTTGTATCCGCCCTCACCTTCAGTGGTACTTGCTATCCTGCCGAACTCCCCGCACCACAGCGCGTCCGGCGCCATCGTCAGCCTAACCCTTGAGCGCACCCATGTGTATACCCTTGAGCAACCTCGTCCGGAGGAACAAGAACACAACGATGGTGGGGGTCAGCACGACTACCAAGCCAGCAAAAAGTGGCCCCCACTCGGTCGAATATACCCCCTTGAATCCCATGAGTCCCACTGGCAGGGTCTTCATCCAATTGTTCTTCAGAATGACCAGGGAGAACAGGAACTCATTCCAGATACCGGTGAAGTTGATCACGAATACCATCGACACGGCGCCAAGCGAAGAAGGCAGGACCACCCTGAGGAAGGTCCCTATGGTACCCTGCCCATCAATCTTGGCCGCGTCTATCAACTCATCCGGGAACTGGCGAAAATATGTCTGCAGCATCAATATCGTGAATGGCGAAAACAGCGCCACATAGGGAAACACGACGCCGAGGTAGTTGTTGAGCAGACGCATATCGGCGATAAGATAGTACAACGGGACAACGATGGAGTGAGCCGGAATCCCCAGAAATATCATCAAGACAATGAGCACGACATTCTTGCCATGGAATCTGACCTTCGCAATCGAGTATCCAGCGAGGAAGCAAACCACCGTCAAGGCGGCCACCGCCAGCATGACAACGACAAAACTGTTCCGAAGATATAAGCCTAGAGTGACCCCCAGGCTTTCGTTGATCTCCGCAAAGTTGAAGTTGTCCAAGTAGAGCGACCTCGGTGGAGACAACATGCGCTGACTGATATCCAGAGAAGGCTTCAAAGAAGACATGTAGATCCAGACTACTGGGATGATCTGGATCAACAGCCAAAACAGCAGCACTACCTGAACGGCTGAGTACGCGAGCATGTTCGAAGGCTGATAGCGAGTGGTTCTGGACACGGCTCGATGGTTACCGCAGTTTCTCGTAGCCCGATACTCTACGATACAGGAACGACAGCGCTACCGCGACCGAGAGGGCGATCATCGAGAGCACCGATGCGTAGCCGAACTTCAGAAACCTGAACGAATATCGGTATAACAGTGTTCCCAGCACCTCGGTTCCACCGGATGGCCCGCCGGCCGTCATTATCCAGACTATCTCAAACACCCGAAAGGAGAATATGAGTTGCATCACCACGAGAATCGAGAAAACGTGTCTTAGGAGCGGGACAGTTATTGATACAATTTGACGAACTGTCGATGCCCCATCTAACCTGGAAGACTCGTATATTTCCTGGTCGATACTCTGCATACCGGCGAGAAAAAAGATCATTGGAAAGGAGCTGTATTGCCAGATCGAAACAAGCAGCATGATGCCCAGGCCGGTGTTGGGGTTGTCGAACCAGGGTGCCGCGAACCTCCCAAGACCAAGGTAGTTCAGGATCGTGTTTAGCAGTCCGTGTGGCTCGAAGATCTTGAGCCACAACATCGACACGGCGGCAATTGACAGCGCGTAAGGCAAGAAGAAGACAATCGTGTACAGCTTCCATAGCGAGACCCGCAAGTCGATTGCGGCGGCCAGCAGGAACCCGATGACTACGGTGCCAGCGGTGGCCACGGTGGAGAATACGAAAGTATTTCGCAGTGCGGTATAGAAGTACCTGTCCTCGGTGAACATCTCTACGAAGTTGCTCAGACCGGCGAACTTCAGAGCAGTTATTCCATCCCATTGAAAGAATGGCATGATGGAGGATCTTATGGCCGGATAGAGCAGGAAGGTTGCGATGAAAACCATCGCGGGAAGAACGAGGGCCCAGCCTACGAATGATTCGATTAGTCGTCTGTTCTTCGCAATCACCATTCTTCGAGTGCTCGTGCTGGGCGGATGGCGGTGCCCGGCGGCCAACTCCGTGCGAGCCGCCGCCGGGGCAGGCGGCCGACGCCGGACAGGCCGGGCCGGCGCAGGGGGAGTTCGGCGCAGCATCAGCCGAGGAGTCCGCGCGGGCGCCTGGCGCGCTGGCGCACGCGCATTAGGCCTCGGCGCGACGGACCCCCGGCCGCAATCAATCTACTCGATGTTCTTTTCTGCTGCGCTATGGATGAACTCTACGGCCTCCTCCGGCGTCATCGTAAATGCGGTGACCTCCTGGGCTGCAATGTCCCACGCTCCGGCCGCCATCTCTTGCGGCCAATTTGAAAAGTGGGTAACAACCCCACCCTTGTCGCCGTTATCCTTGATCAGTCTGGCGGTCAAAGGATCCACGCTTGCGGCGATATCTGCCTCACTGAGGTTGGTGCTGGATGAAATCAAGCCGGCGGAAAATGAGAACTTGGCGTACTCCGGCTGCAGCATGTTGTTGAAGAAGTCCAGAATCGCGTCCAGCTTGTTACCAGAAGTGTATGCCGGGATGGTAAGACTGTTCGCATACGACGCCGGGAAGGTGGTGTTTCCGGCGTGCTCGGGCATCAGGAAGTAGTCGAGAGCCAGCTCCGGCGCCTCTCCGTTGACCAGCCCGACCGCCCAAGAGCCCGAAGAGTACACGGCCGCTCTCTGTTCCGTAAAGGCCAATCTTCCGGCACCATCATCGAGCGTGTTGAAGCCTTTAATAAACATCCCTTCTTCGGTCATTTTCTTCAGAAATCGGAACACTTCAAGCACGCCATCGGACTTCATCAAGTCCAGATTCGCCCTCTTTTCCTGCGCAGAGAGGTTCCTCCAGTTCACCAGAGTCTGATAGGTATCGGCCGGTATCAGACGCAGTGCCAGAGACTCGGAAAGCTGTCTGATTGTCCACTGCCACTTGTTCCCGATAGCCCAGGTAGCGTAGTCAGCTGCTTTCAGTTTCTCCGAAATCGAAAACAGATCCTCCAGTGCACCTGGAGCGGCGACGCCCACCGAGTCAAAGATCTCCGTGTTGAAGTAGTTGATCCCATACATCACGAAGTCGATGCTCAGGAAGTACAAGTTGCCATCCCTGGCAGTCAGCTCCTTGGCGGCGCCGGGATACTGCTGATCGTACCAGTCGAATTGCTCGTAGTACGGCGTCAGATCCACCAGCAGGCCCTTCTCGCCAAACGACTGGGCGTCGGCATGACCAATGAGGAAGAGGAAGTCGAGTTCCTCTGCACCGCTCGCCAGAGCCGCCGGCACGATGTCATTCAGATTCTGCATCTCGAACGCAGAGACCTTGAAGGTCACGTTGGGGTTCTGTGCCGTATACAGGTCAAACATCGGCTGTAGTTCGTCATTTATCTGGCCGGCCTCAGTCCACACCGACAGGGCAATCGGACCGGTATCCGTGGCTGCCTCCTGCGGCGCACTCGCCCCGAGATCCAGCGCGACCAGGAAAGTCACGAGCGCAATCGTTAATACAGACAAAGGTTTCATTCGTCCTCCAGTAGCCTATCGAGATTCCAAAGTGGGCCTAGCCCACAACCTCACGCCCATTCGATCGCTAGCATCTGGTATATCGTCAACTCATCTATCCGTATTTTCACCCAGTGGTCATCGATCTGGTATTCCAGGGGCGTCACATCCGGGAGCAGTAGTACCCTGCCGACCTGTCGGTGTCGCAGGTTGACGGCAACAGAGAAATCGCGTACGGGAAGCACGCGTCGGCGCTCCTGCAAGTTGATGAGGTGCAAGATGTGTCGTTTGTTATCAGGTTGTTCGAACAGGGTAATCTCGACGTCAGGAGGCGCATCTGAACGAAATGAGAGCGGTTCCGGGTGGCCACATTTCAGCAGGTCCAGGAAGATACTTCGATGGGGCTCGTTGTCGATGCGCTCCAGGCCGAACGAGGACCACATGATGGACCCTCTTCCGACTCGCTTGGCGATGATCGAGGGATGCTGGGTATGAACTCCGGGGGGATCGGAGTGGATGGCGGCGAAGCGTGTGCCATCGTGTGGAACGGTGTACGGCAGCAGCATCGTGGCCAACACCGACACCGGTTCGAGAACCTCGACGACGGCTTGCGGTGCGTGCACGGAAATCGCGACTCCCTCGTCAGCGTCGCGGAAAATGCCCGCGCCTGCGGTCGTGGGTGAGAAGTAGGTCAGAGTCTCCTCGGTCATTCGAAGACACTTCACGCCAAGAACCGTGCCAAAGTGCTCAGCCGCCCTGGCACCGCTCAGGAACAGGTGCCCGCCGTTCCGGACGTACTCCGAAAACGCAGCAATCTCCTCGTCGTCGAATCGGTCAATCGACGGGAGCACGACGGTCCCATACTTGGAGAGGTTGGCAATGAGTTTCTTGGTAATCACGCCGAACGGACAATGGCTCTCTTTCAGGGCTGCAGTGGTCGCCATGGCCGACTCGATGTGAGGTATCGGATCTTCGATAATGTCGCCCACGTATAGCAACGCACGACTGCCGCTCTTGTCCAGATCGATTTTCGAGTTGAAGCTGAAGTATATGGCTACATCCTCCACCAGCGTTCCGCCGAGATACGGTTCGAAACGTTGCGACTCCCCGAATACCTTTCCCACGCGCTGGTAAACGGCAGGGTTAAGGGAACCGTCAGGATCAATACCGTCTATGAAAAGAAAAGCCGTGTTGTGGGCCAACGCCAAGTAGGTGTGCGAACGCAGAATATCCTCGCTCTTCAGCGTTGTGTGCTCGAACAGGTCGGGATAGCAGCGTGAGGTATGGTACTCGGTGGGAAAGTTCCTGGTCAGGTTGTAGTATAGTTTGCACACGAACGACTGGTCGATGTATCCGTCGAATCGATCGCCTCCAAGATAGTCGTGGGCGTCGGCCGAAGTGTGGTCGATACCGAGCAGCCAACTGTACAGAGCCAGGGCATAGTTGTGTTGCACGGACAGGCCGTCGCTGAGAGCCTTGACGTGATTCGAGAGATCAAATGAATACTCGGCCATCCAGTCGATCCGCTTCGCCTGAAACTCGGTCCAGGATGGATCGTCCCAGTCTATCTGCTCGGGTATGTTACCGCCTATTTCCGTGGCATACCTTCGGTGACAGTCGTCGCAGTAGCAAACCACCGGCCAAAAGCTCATGTCCAGGTACATCCCGTTGAATTCGTAGGTCTCTACAAGCTCCGTCAACTGAGCCTTAATGAAGTCCCTATGTGGAATCGAGTTCGGGCAGCACAAACCGTACCGATTCGTTAGCAGCGGTCTTTTCCCGGGATCCCTGGAGTGGCCGCCTTCCAGATCGACCGTTCGCCACTGCGGATGTTCATCATATGCCCAGTTGTTGAAGATGGCGCTGTAGTAGACTACGGTCGAGATGCTTTCGCTGTTGCAAAGACCCAGGAGCTCGCCAAGTATATCTCTTCCATTGAGGTTTCGGTGCATGCGACCCGTCGTGGTCGGCCAGTAACACAGTCCCACCGATGAATTTGCGTATATCATCGCGGTCTGTACTTTCGCCTGCTTGAGGAGCGTGACGTAGCGAGTGGCGTCGAACTTCGCCAGGAACGCGTCGTTCCAGTCGTCGATGTGCATGTCGACCAGATTTCGTCGGTAGCTGTTTGCGTACCAGTGCTTGGTCTTCATCTGGTGTTCCCGACGATGCTACGGGGGAGTTGCCCGAAGATGCCCTCGACCGCATCGCGGATGCGTCTCAACACGGACGCTTTTGAAGTCTCTAGTGCGTGCCTTCGGCTGTGGCTGACAACTGCTCATCGGCGCGCGTCGACGTAGCCGGCACCACGGCTGCCGGGCTCGCCCCGTACCAGGTAGACCGGTATGTCGTGCTCCTCGACGTCCACCCAGGCGGTATCGGTACTGCAGTAGCGGATGGTGTAACCGGCTCGCCGGCGCTTGGTATGGTTCGTGCCGCTACCATGAATCAGGAACGAGTCATGTATGGACAGGGCGCCCGCCGGCATTGACAGGGTCACGGCCGACGCCTCCATTTCGGAAGTTGCGGAAACCTTCCATGGCAGCATCTGGTCCGCGCTCGCGTTCGGTACGGTCTCGTATTCACGATAGCCGGTGTGAGAGCGGGGAATGACCTGCATGGCGGAGTTGTCCACGTCGGCATCATCCAGCGCCAGCCACACCGTTGCCACGTCCGTCCCATGCACACTCGGCCAATAGTTGTTGTCCTGGTGCCATGCCACCGCGTCCGTCGAATGCGGCGGCTTGATGAACACGCTCGAGTACACCAGGATCAGATTCGGTCCCAGTATCGTGGCGACCGCATCAAGCAGCGGCGGGTGGCGACAGATGTCCAGCCAGCGTTGGTCCAGCGTGTGCGGCTCCAGTAGCTGATTCGGCTCCTGAAGCATGTCGGAGTCAATCGCATCCTGAAGCAGGCGACGGTTTGCCGCGATGGTGGCGTCGTCGAAAACGCGAGGAAAGAGGCAATATCCTTCGCGCTTGAACAACAAGGGATCGCGGTTCACCACGGGGCCGCCGTTAGCGGCTGGCTCAGGCATGGTGCGGTAGGTCAGGAGCCGTACCCGGAACACCGGCCCCCGGTCGACGCGGCAGTGGTTGCGGTTTCGCAAACCGACAGGAGCGCTGGGACGTGTAGTCACCCGTCACCGTGCCCATCGAAAACACCGTACGAGACATGCTATCGAACAGTCAACCGGCAATGGCACGTCATGCCGGTACGGCGCGTGTGGGGCGCACGACCCATGACGCCAAGCGTGGTGTCGGGTTCTGGGTGCCGCCGCGAGGCTATGCGGGAGCGGGGCGCTCGCCGGCACCGTCGAGGCGGCGCTTGGCCTCGGCGTAGGTGTCGGCCGGCAGCGGGCCGCGTGCGACGGCGGCGAGGTTCTCCTGCAGGTGCTCGGAGCGCGTGGTGCCCACGATGATGGTGTGGGCGAACGGATGGCTCAGGGTGTACCGGAGCACGAACGCCGAGCGGCTCTCGCCGGGGTCGCGCAACTCGTCGAGCCCGGCGCGCTCGAAGGTCGCCCAGGTGTCGCCGCGGCCACGCCCGCTGCCGGGCTCGCCCTGTGCCACGCCGCCGCGGATGATGATCCCCACGCCCGCCTGCCCGGCACGCGTGATCCAGTCCTCGTGCTTCCGCTCGAGGGCGGAGTAGGGGATCTGCATCACGTCGAACACGCCCCAGTCCAGGTAGGTGGGCAGGTGCGGCAGCGTGCTGGACACGCCGATGAAGCGCACCCCGCCGCTGCGTTTCATCTCCCGGAGGGCATCCACCAGGCCGCCGGCCTCGCACTCGGCCACGGTGGGGTTGTGGAGCTGCATCACGTCGACGCTGTCGCGTCCCAGTCGCGCGAGGCTGCCTTCCAGAGCGCGGAACAGGTTGTCTCGGGTCCACACGTGGTCGGAGTTGTTCTCGGTGGGGCGGCTTTCGGTGCAGCCGCACTTGGTGGCGAGGCTGAACTCGCCGTAGCGGTGGGCGATGAAAGCGCCGATGCGGCGCTCGGCCTCAACGTAGTCGTAGGCGGTGTCGAGGAAGTTGATGCCGACGTCCAGCACTTCGTTGAGCAGCCGGTCCGCCGCCTGATCGGTCCAGTGCGGCTTGGTCGGGCTGTACAGCGCGGTGCCGAAGCCGAGCCTGGTCACCTCGATGCCGGTGTCGCCAAGGGTCGTCGTGGGGAGCGTTGCCATGGCGGCCATCATATGCCACCCACCTCCGCGGCGCGAGCGGCCGCCGGAGCTCCTCATTGACAGCGCTGCCGTGCGATCAAGCTGCGCAGCGTCGCGTATATTCAGCACGACATGGCACCACGGATCATCACGTTGGCGGGTAGCGCGCGCCGGGAGTCGCTGAACAAGCAACTGGCGCGGATTGCGGCGGTACGCGTCTCCGCGCTCGGCGGGGAGGGCGTGTTCCTCGACCACGCCGACTACCGCATGCCGCTGTACGACGGCGACTACGAGGCCGCCAAGGGGGTGCCTGACAACGCGCGCGCCTTTGGCGAGCAGGTGGCGTCCGCGGACGGACTGATGATCGCCTCACCCGAGTACAACGGCTCGCACCCCGCACTGCTGAAGAACACCATCGACTGGCTCACCCGTATCGACCGCCGGATCTGGGTACGCCCCACGGCGCTGCTGAGCGCATCGCCGGGGCCGCGCGGCGGGCGGCGGGCGCTGGTGGTGCTGCGCCTCGCCTTCGACCACATGCGCGTGCCCGTGCTGGAGCGGCAGTTCAGTCTGCCTTCGGCGCGCGAGACCATGACGGGAGACGCGCTGAGCGATGCAGCCAGGTTGGAGGAGCTGGACCGGCTCGTGTCCGAACTCCTGACCGCTGTCGGAGCCCGCTGAGCCGGCGCCCCGGTTCCCCCCGGTTTCCATGGAGCTACCAACCACGGCAGCTCCGGTGCTATCCTGCGGCTTGCCATGGCCAATCGAATGAACCGTGCCTGGACGCTGGCGGCGCGGCCGCACGGCGTCCCCAAGCTATCCGACTTCGCGCTGACCGAGACGGCGGTCCCCGACCCCGGCCCCGGTGAGGTGCTGATCGCGACCCACTACCACTCCCTCGACCCCTACATGCGCGGCCGCATGAACGCCCCCAGCGGCGCCAGCTACGCGGCGGCGGTGCCGATCGGCGGGGTGATGGAGGGAGATGCCGTGGGCGAGGTGGTGGCCTCCAACTCCGACCTGTTCGCGGTCGGCGATTTCGCCATGGGCAAGATCGGCTGGCAGGAGTACGGGGTGATGGACGCCCGCGACGTGCGCAAGATCGACCCCGGCGCAGCGCCGATCTCGACCTCGGTGGGGATCCTGGGGATGCCGGGACTGACCGCCTACCACGGACTGTTCGAGGTGGCCAAGCCGGTCGCCGGCGACACGGTGGTGGTGACCGCCGCCTCCGGCGCCGTGGGCGCAGTGGTGGGCCAGCTCGCCAGGCACGCCGGCTGCCGCGTGATCGGCGTCGCCGGCTCGCCCGACAAGGTGGCCTACGTGGTCGACGAGTTGGGCTTCGACGCCGCCATCGACTACAAGACGGAGGATGTGCCCGCGCGCTTCCGCGAGCTCTGTCCGCGCGGCATCAACGTCTACTGGGACAACGTCGGGGGGCCGGTCACCGACGCCGCCATCGACCAGATCGCGGTGTTCGGCCGCGCGGTGATCTGCGGCCAGATCGCCTTCTACAACGCCACCTCGCCGCCGCAGGGACCGCGCAACATCCCGCGCATGCTGCTGACCCGCCGCGCCCGCATGGAGGGTTTTCTCGTGTTCCAGTTCGTCAACAAGCACGAGGAGGCGCTGGCACGGCTCGGGGCCTGGATACGTGATGGGGTGCTGAAGTACCGCGAGGACGTGGTCGAAGGCATCGAAAACTCACCCGAGGCATTCATCGGCCTCCTCGCCGGCGCCAACTTCGGCAAGCTGGTGATCAAGGTCCGCTAACCTCGCTCAGCGCCAGCCGTCGCGCGACCAGCGCTCCACCGCGGCGTCGTCCAGCACCACCCCGAGGCCCGGCTCCTGCGGCAGCGCCAGGCCGGCGTCGCGGATCTTCAGCCGCGTTCGAAAAACCTCCATCAGGTTGAGCACCTCGGTGTCGGGAAAGAACTCCACCCAGGTGGCGTTGGGGGTGGCTGCCACCAGGTGCACGTGCAGGTCCGCCAGCCAGTGCGGCGCCACCGTCACCCCGCGTCCCGCGGCCAGCGCCGCGATGCGGCGGAACTCGGTGACGCCGCCGCACACCCCGGCGTCGGCCTGCAGGATCGCGGCCGCGTCGAGGTCGAGGATCTGCTGGAAGTCCCAGCGCGTCTGGTGGATCTCGCCGGTGGCGATCGGCGGCTCGACCGCGGCGGCGACCGCGGCGTGGGCGGCCAGCTCGTCGGGCGGGTTCGGCTCCTCCACCCAGCCCAGGTCGTACTCCTCCCAGCGGCGGATGGCGCGGATCGCGGCGGTGGCGTCGGGCCAGGCGTTGTTGGCGTCGGTGAACAGCTCCACCTCGGGGCCGATGGCGTCCCGCACCGCGGCGATGCGGGCGGCGTCCTCGCGCGCGCTCACCCGGCCCACCTTGATCTTGACCGCCGCGAAGCCGCGCTCCACGTAGCCGGCGCACTCGGCGCCGAGGTCCTGCTCGCCCTTGCCGGCCAGGTAGTAGCCGCCGCTGGCGTAGGCCGGCACCACGTCGCTGCGTGCGGCCCCCAGGTAGCGGTATAGCGGCAGCTCGGCGGCCTTGGCGCACGCGTCCCACAGGGCGATGTCGATGGCGCTCATGGCGCGCACCACCGCGCCGCGGCGGCCCATCAACAGGGCGTCGCGGTACATGGCGTCCCAGATCGCCTCGGTCTGGTGCGCATCGCGGCCCACCACGTGGCCGGCCAGCAGGTCGCGCACCGCGCCGGTGACCAGCCACCCCGCGGCGTTGCCGCAGTAGCAGAAGCCCAGCCCCTCGATCCCGCCTTCAGTGGTCACCTTCACCAGGGTGTAGTGGCGCTCGCGCACCGTGCGGGTGGCGAACGAGGTGACGTTGCGCAGCGGGATGACCAGGGTGGCAGCGGTGAGCGCCGTGACCTTCACCCCGCGCTCCTCACTTCTTGACGTACTGGTGGCCGCCCATGATGGCGCGCACCTGCTCCACACCCTTGGCCTGGAGCAGGCGGTTGACCCGCTCTTCTTCGCTCTCCAGCAGCAGCCTGGCGTTGGTGACCACCTCTTCCAGGCGCGCCGCCGGGAACTTCACCGCGCCGTTCTCGTCCATGTGCACGATGTCGCCGGGCGCCACGTCCATGCCGCACAGGCTGACCGGCACCTGCACCGCCTGCAGCGCCTGCGGGCCGTGGCCGGCGCAGATGCCGCGGGTCAGGTACTGGAACTGCATCGGCCGGATCTCGTGGATGTCGCGCGAGGGTCCGTTGCTCACCGCGCCTACCGCGCCGCACGCCTTCAGCGCCGAGGTCATGTTGCCGCCGGCCAGGCCCACCTTGTCCGCCAGCTCCGGCGGGAAGCGCTGCTCGAAGCAGAAGATGGAAGGCTTGCCCAGCTTGTCCGCCTCCTCCAGCACGTCCATCAGGGTCGGCCCCGAATAGCCCGGATCGGTGACCCCGTAGGTGCAGGTCACCGCGTAGCCGGCGACCGGGCCCAGCTCCGGGTACCAGCACCCCAGCCGGTTGTCGGTGTACCAGTTCGCCTCCCACGGGTGGTACAGCTCCAGGCACAGCTCGTTGCCGGGATAGGTCGCCACCACGTTGGTCACCGTGGGCGTGTCGATGTTCTTGAGTTGCTCCAGCAATTCCAATTCTGTCATGTAATTAGCTCCTTGTTGTTCGAGTTGTTATTCGACGCCGACTTCCGCCGAGTAGTCGCGCTGGTAGGTCGGGACGATGGTCAGCTCCGGTATCACGGTGCGCTGCGGCAGCTCAGCCACCAGCACGATCGCCCGCGCTACGTCTTCCGCCGTGGCCATGGTGGCGCGCGCCTCGGCGCTGGGGTTGATCGGGCGCTTGTCCAGGATCGGCGTGTCGACCTCGCCGGGGATGATCACGCTGGCGCGCAGGCCGCTGTTCTTGTACTCGTTGTTCAGATACTTGGTGAAGTTGATCACCCCCGCCTTGGCGGCGGAGTAGGCGACCCCGCCGAGCTGGCTGCCGATGACGCCGGCCATCGAGGCGACGTTGATCACGGTGCCCTCCCCGGCGGCGAGCATGGTCGGCACCACCGCCTGGGTGCAGTAGATGGTGCCGGCGAGATTGGAGTCGACGGCGCCGCGGATATCCTCGGGGGTGGTGGTCTGCAGCATGCGGTGGGGTGACGCGTGGCCGGCGTTGTTCACCAGCACGTCGATGCGGCCCCAGCCGTCCAGCACCTCGGCCGCCATGCGCTGCACCGCGTCGCGGTCGGCGACGTCCAGGCTCACCGCCAGCGCGCTGCCGCCCGCGCCCTCGATCTCGCCGCGCACCGCCGTGAGCTTGTCCCGGGTCCGGCCCACCACCACGACGCGCGCCCCGTGCGCGGCCATCAGCAGCGCGCTGGCGCGGCCGATCCCGCTGCCGCCGCCGGTGACGATGCAGACCTTCCCCTGCAAACCGGTCCGAACCTGGTGGCCGGCAGGCGATGCCTGGGTATCGATGCTCATGGCGTTCTTCTCACGGAGTGACCGTGCCTGCTCATGCGCCAAACCTATCACAGAGTCCCCGCAGCGGGCAGGCGTAGCGGCGGCCGGCAGCGGCGGTGGTGACTCATTTTGGAATCTCGCCATCGTGAGGGCGATTCCGGTGGGTCTTTGGGGGGATGGGCCTGGCGCCGCTGGCGTCCATCGCCACGCCCAACACATACCCGAATGGGCGGGCCGCTGGAACGTGGATATGCGGTAAACTATAATACACGTGATACTGATGTATCAGCGGCCAGAATCTGTATCACTTGTATCATGGTCCCGAAGGGGCGCAAATTGGGTAACAATAAGGATTTGACGCGTTTATGCGCCGCATCCTATATTTGCAATCCGCAGGTGGGTAATGGACTGCTACTTGGTCGTGTCGACCAATGAACCACTTAAGGAGATTCCTGAGCGCTTCGAGAGAACATGTTTAAGACTCAGTGGCGAGCATGCCTGCATAGTAGCCGATCCGTCCATTAAGACAGAGGAGGTGGCTGATCTCTTCGGCGTGTCTGCTGGAGTGAGCAATGGTCGCTACGGCATCGTCGTGAAGCTCGACTTCTATGCCGGATCGGACACCAGAGAAGTCGTCACGAAGTATCGGACGCTTAGGGATTCTGAGTGAACCACAAGGAAGAACTCGGCCCCGCAGATGCCGGTACTCTCGCCGGGCGAGATGAGTCCGCTGGAAAGCGGCGGCTATCATCGGTAGCCAGTTACTTGGCAGGGAGACTGCCAATCCTAATCACGATTGGGGTGCTACTCACGGGCGCCGCCGCACTATGGAATAGACTTGACCGAATCGAGGACAATCTCAAAGACAGGGTAGATCATATCGGGGTGCGGATAGACAATCTCGATAACAAGGTCGATGTGGATTTCAGTTTACTTCACAGCGAGGACCGCGAACAGCGTGCCGACCTACGCTCGTTACGGAGTGAGATACAGAACCTGCGGTCCGACATCCTGGCGGAACTTCGGGCCCTTCGCAGCAGGGAAGGAAGTTAGATACCTCTGCCGCCAGCAGCAGTATGGTGTTTCGGGTCAGCCTGACCCAATATAGAAAGTCGTTACGCGAATAGTTACATACAGCCCGCGCTTCAAGACGCGGAACTGCGCTTCCGGTAAGTCTTGGGACGGCTTGGGCGTCGCGGCGTCCATCATCCTGACGTGTCCGCCCAGGTTCATCAGGTGCTCGGCCACGGCAGCTGCCACTGCGGCGTGGTCTCGATCGTTCGGTGCTTGCGACAAAATTGTATTGTAGTTGAAGAAGTGGAGCGCGACGTGCGCCGCGTGGTTCTCCATCTTCTTGGAGAAGGGGTTGATTAGCCGGGTGTAGCGCCGCATGGACATCCGCATCGTCAGGTTGTTGCGCTCGGCGTAGCTCGTGCTGATCGTGTCGAATTCCGGGAGCCACTATCGTAGGGCGTGAGTCTCAAACTGACGAGTCAGCCGGCCCAACCGTGGGTCAATTATGTAACGACAACCCTAACGCAGATTTGGAGCTTCTGCTGACGTGTGACTGCACTGAACGGCGTCTGGTGTTGTACACCGACGACCTACCGGGCATTGATGTTGCCTCGTGGTATCAAGTTGGTGACGGCGCCCGGTATGACGGTACATGGGAGTCGAAGAGATCTCCGGTCCTCTTTGGCATCGCTGATCTTGAAGGGTCAATCACGTTCGAAGTTCGAAGAGAACCGAGCACGCGTCAAGGCCGTCCTTGGCTTCGAGCGGGCTGGGCATGCTGGCGGCTTCACAGCTTATGGGAACCCCATGCCCACCGCCGCCGGCGTCCTGGCGGCTCCTTGTCCGTGCCCGCCGCGGGGCGGCCCCGGTGGGCACTGGGATTCGACAATGAGTCACTACCGAATCGGCACACCCGTTGACGGTCGGATCGATGCGTGCTATCTCCGCGGCGGGGATGGATGAATGAGTGAACGCAGTGAAGCAACCGTGTATGTCGGGACCGTGGGCGAGGGCCTGTGGCGGAGTTCGGACGGGGGCGCGACCTGGCAGCGCAAGAACACGGGCATGTACATCGAGAACGAGGTGCGGGCGCTGGCGGTGCATCCGTCCGACCCGAACCTGCTCTACGCGGGGACCGACCAGGGGGTCTACCGCACGACCGACGGCGGCAACCACTGGACCCGGCTCGACAGCGAGATGAACGACCTGGTGATCTGGGCGCTGCTGGTGATGCCGGACGATCCGGACACGGTGTTGGCCGGGACCCGGCCGGCGGCGGTGTTCCGCTCCCGTGACGGCGGCGACACCTGGCAGCGGCTGAGCGCCGACATGGAGCAGGAGTGTCCGGGCATCGTCTACAACCGGGTCACCACGCTGAACGTGGACCCGGCGGCGCCCGACACCATCTGGGCCGGCGTCGAGATCGACGGCGCCTGGCGCAGTGAGGATCGCGGCGACACCTGGACCCGCCACGCGGAAGGGCTGTCCTCGCTGGATATCCACGGATTGGCGCTGGTGCCGCGGGAGGGCGCCGCGACCGCGCTGGTGGCGGCCACCAACAACGACGTCAACACCAGCGGCGATTCCGGCGCGAGCTGGCAGCAGCAGAACGTGGACCAGCAGTTCCCGTGGCGCTACTGCCGGGGCCTGCGGCAGCATCCCGACAACCCGCGGCGCCTGTACCTGGGCAACGGCAACGGCCCGCCCGGTTCGCAGGGCGCGGCCTGGCGCTCCGCCGACGGCGGGGCGAGCTGGGAGCGAATGACCTTGCCGATAGAGCCCAACTCCACCATCTGGGACTACGCATTGCACGCCGCCGACCCGGATCTGGTGTACGCCTACAGCGTCAGCGGGCAGGTGTTCCGCTCGGTGGACGGCGGCGACGGCTGGGAGAAGCTGGAGCAGGAGTTCGGCGAGATCCGCGCCATGCTGTGGGCGCCCGCCGCCTGAGCGACCCGCACCGAGGGCGGCGCCGAGGGCGGCGCAGCGCGCGCCGGTAGCGCCGCCGGCCGCGGCGACCGTTCGGCCGCGTGCTACGCGACCAGCGCGGCGTAGGCGAGTTCGCGGAACTCCTCGGCCACGCGGAAGTAGCCCGCCGGCCGGATCTGCGCCAGGAAGATGGCGACCGACTCCTCGACCGGATCGATCCAGAAGTAGGTGTTGGCTGCTCCGGCCCAGCCGTACTCCCCGACCGAGCCGGCGCGGCGGGCGGCCGCGGGATCGAACAACACACGTACTCCGAGACCGTAGCCGTAGCCGCGCTGCTCGCGGCCGTTGACCTCGAACGGGAGCAGAGCGGCGGGGAGTCGATTGCCGGTGATGAGCTCCACGGTCTGCCGGCCGAGGATGCGCGTGCCGCCGAACGTTCCGCCTCCCAGCAGCATGGCGCAGAAGCGCAGGTAGTCGGCGGCGGTCGACACCAGCCCGTGGCCGCCGCGGAACGCGCGGTGCGGGCGGTACTCCAGGTCGGTCTCCGGGTTGGAGATCCAGTCGAACCTGCCGGCCGCGGCGAGCTTGAGCGAGCGGCTGGCGGTGACGTCGGCGGGGTCGCGGGCGCCGATCATGGCGGCGAAGCGGTGCTGCTCGGCGCGTGGCACGAAGAACCCGGTGTCGGTCATTCCGAGCGGCTCGAAGATGCGCTGCTGCAGGAAGCGGTCGAGCGGCACGCCGGCGATTACCTCGATCAGGCGCGCCGCCACGTCGTGGCACAGTCCGTAGCGGAACCGGGTGCCGGGCTGGAACGCCAGCGGCAGCGCCGCGATCTGCCGCACCAGGACGGCGAGCGGCTGGTCGGAGAGGTGGGAAACGTGGCGCCGGTACAGCTCCTCCACCGGGCCGTACTCCATCCACGGATAGGTCAGGCCGGCGGTGTGCGTCAACAGGTCGTGGATCGTCACGGCCCGCAGCGGGTCCGTGGTCGGCACCGTCTCCAGCGTGAACGCACCGGCAGCGGGTGACGTCTCGGCGGGCTCGGGTGCGGCGTAGACCCTGACCTGCGCAAACTCGGGGATGAAGCGCGCCACCGGGTCGGAGAGCCGGAACGCCCCTTCTTCGTAAAGGGTCAGCAGGGCGGCGCACACGATCGGCTTGGTCATGGAGTAGATGCGGAAGATGGCGTCCGGCCGCATCGGTTCGCCGCCCGGCCCCAGCACGCCGAATGCCCTGTGGTGCAGCAACTCGCCGCGCCGATACAGCAGGGTCACGATGCCCGGGATCGGGGTGGTGTCGATGCAGCGCTGCATCGCCTCGTCGATGCGGCTCAGTCGCGCGCGTGAGACTCCGGTGGTGAGGGTATCGCTCATGGCTGGATGATCGCGGCAGAAGCTAATCCGCGGCGGTTCCGAGATCAACCGCCCGCCCACCCCGCACCAGCCCACGATGCGGTAGGGTGAGCGGGTGAAGATTACCGACGTACGCGCCTCCTGCTACCGGATCCCGCTTGACCAGCCGCTGACCGACGCGGGACACGGCCGCCACGACCACTACGACCTGGTGACGGTGGAGCTGGGCACGGAGGGCGGGCATACCGGGCTCGGCTACACCTACACCGTGCACGCCGGCGGGGCGGCGATCCTGGCGCTGATCGAGCACGACCTGGCGCCGCTGCTGCTGGGCGCGGACGCGCGCCGCGTCGAGGCGCTGTGGCGCGACATGTGGCAGCGCACCCTCTACGTGGGCCGCGGCGGGATCGCCGCCTTCGCCATCGCCGCGGTCGACATCGCCCTGTGGGACCTGCGCGGGCGCGCCCTGGAGGAGCCGCTGTGGCGCCTGCTGGGCGGCGCCGCCGACCGGGTGCCGGCCTACGTGGGCGGGATCGACCTGCTGCTGCCGCTGGACCAGCTCCTGGAGCAGACCCGGGCGGCCCTGGGCGACGGCTTCGGCGCCATCAAGATGAAGGTCGGGCGCGACCTGCTGGCCGAGGACGTGGAGCGGGTGGCGGCGATGCGCGAGCTGCTCGGACCGGAAGCCGCGCTGATGGTGGACGCCAACATGCGCTGGACCGTCGCCCAGGCGATCGCGGCGGCGCGTGCCCTGGTGCCCTTCGGGGTCTACTGGCTGGAGGAACCGGTCGCCCCCGACGACTACGCCGGCCACCGCCGGGTCGCCGCCGAGGGCTCGGTGCCCGTGGCCGCCGGCGAGAGCCTGCGCAGCGTGGGCGAGTTCGCGCACCTGATCGCCGCCGGCGGGGTGGCATTCCCGGAGCCGGACGTCTCCAACGTCGGCGGCATCAGCGCCTGGATGCGGGTGGCGCGGCTGGCCGAGGCGCACCACCTGCCGGTGACCTCGCACGGCGTCCACGAGTTGCACGTGCACCTGCTGGCGGCCGTCCCCAACGCCTCCTACCTGGAAGTGCACGGCTTCGCCACCGAGCGCTTCGTGCGCCAGCCGCCGCGCTTCGACGCCGGCGCCTGCATCCCGCCCGACCGCCCCGGCCACGGCGTGGAGCTGGACCGGGAGGCCCTGGAGCCCTACCGCCACCCCTGATCGACCGCCGATACCGGTCGGGACCAGTCACGCCGACCGGCGCTGGCACCCGCTCGACGCGGACCGATTTCGTTGCGATCATGGGGCGCATCATGATCCCGACCCAACCGTTTGGCGCCACCGGTCACGACAGCACGTTGACCCTGTTCGGCGCGGCGGCGTTCAGCCCCGAATCCACGGGGGCCGATGCCGACCGCGTCCTCGAACTCCTGCTGCACCACGGAGTCAACCACATCGATACCGCGCACAGCTACGGCGACGGCAACTCCGAGGTGCTGATCGGCACCTGGATGGCGCAGCACCGCGAACGCTTTTTTCTGGCGACCAAGACCAACCAGCGCACGGCGGAAGGCGCCCGTGCGCAGTTGGAACTGTCGCGGCGCCGGCTGCGCTCCGACACCATCGACCTGATCCAGTTGCACAACCTCACCGACGAGCAGGCATGGGAGACCGCCATGGCGCCCGGCGGCGCGCTGGCGGAGTTGGAAGCCGCGCGCGAGCGGGGCAGCGTGCGCTTCATCGGCGTCACCGGCCACGGCCTGGCCACGCCGCGCATGCACCTGCGCAGCCTGCAGCGCTTCCCGTTCGACGCAGTCCTTCTGCCGATGAACTACGTGCTGGCCTCCGACGCGAGTTACTACAGCGACTTCGTGCGGCTCAAGGCGCTATGCTTCGAGCGCAACGTGGCCGTGCAACTCATCAAGACGGTGGCGCGCCGTCCGTGGGCCGGCCGCCCGCGCGGCCGCGGCCCCTGGTACGAGCCGCTCGACTCCGCCGAGGACATCGCCCGCGCCGTGGCCTATGCCTTGAGCTTCGCCCCTTCCTTCATCAACACCATGGCCGACCTCGACCGCCTGCCGCTGGTCCTGGAAGCCGCCGAGGCCCCGGCCCCGCGCCCCTCCGACGCCGAAATGGCCGCCATGCTCGCCGACCAGGCCATGCAGCCGATCTTCGAGGAACACGCCACCATCCACTGACCCGGACGACGCCGGGCTCCAGCCGCGGCAGGCGGACAGCACTCGTCAAGTCGGCTATTGTAGACAAAGCCGAGGAGGAGCTCGTCGTTTCGGGAACGGTGGACAAAGTTGCACCGTGCAGATTGCGTGATTACGACACAGGTGATACAGGTATGAGTGCTGTGCTCATCACTCCAAGTTCCGCTGGAGACAATCGGTGCTCTGAGGCGGCTGGCGCGCAGCAACCACCGGTCCCTGCAGAGCGAACTGCGTGTTATTCTGGAGCGGGCCGCCAGGATGACGCCTCCCGAGGGCGTGCACCCGAATTCAAGCTGGAGACGGTCCGGACGGGCTACACGGCATCATGGAGCCGCGAAGAGATCTATGGCGGCGATGGTCGGTGAGGTCGTGTTCCAATCGAACATGGCGGCGCAACTACATTGTCGATCTGATTGAGTCTATTGAGGAGTAATTTCGGATGAAACTAAGATCGGTAGAGCTTTCGAATTTCAAGGCGTTTGGTGATACCACTCGTTTTGAACTCGCTCCAATCACTCTGATATTCGGCGAAAACAGCGCAGGAAAGAGCTCCATTCTTCAGTCGCTCAGTCTGATGAAGCAGACTCGGGAGAGTCGAGAAGCTGGTGCACCGCTATTGCCACGGGTAGAGGGTGGAATTACTGATCTTGGAAGTTTCCAGGAGATGCTCTTTGACCATGACCTGTCTCGAACGCTTTCGATCGGGCTACAAGTCGATACTACGGATGGGGCGTTACACCCCTCCGCGACACACAGATGGTTCGGGGGTTTGTCCCCGGAATCTATTGGACTCTCCATTCGTTTTCATCGGTCGGGACCCCAGGACGAAGTCGAGGTCCCCGACTTGGATGTGAATTGCTCGATGTTGAATGAGCCATTGGCGTCGTTTGCGCTTAGGGGTCTTAATTCTAGAGAACGCAAGTTTGTCGATGAGTTCTATTGGCATCCCTCTCGTGGTAGACATCGCGCTCAACAGCGGAAACTCCGGGCTGCGGTGTGTACCCGGCTCTCCGACAGTCCTGATATGTGGACGGACGTGTATTCGGCGTGGGTGAAGAACACCGATGCGATAAGAAGTGCGCTTGAGGATATAGAAAAAGACGCAGTGAAGGGGGCAGGCCCCTTCGTTATGCGCGCCGACCGCGACGACTCCAGCGACGCGAGGAAAGAACGTGAGAACTGGCATAGAAGAGTTAGACAGGCGCTGAGCTTTTATTCTTCGAAGTTCAGCGTCGTTGAGTTTGTCAAGCGGATGACGACTGAAGCGCACTCCACCGTTTTGGCTATGGACGGGTTTATCCCAGTTCAGCTTCCGTATACAGCGGCTGCACCTGAGTTCGTTGCGCTGAAGTACCGTATCACGCGGGACACCCACAAGCTCCCAATACTAGATATCTCTGATATAGCGCCGTTTGTCGGTCACGTCTTGGATGATGTTCTCGAGTCTCTTTTTCCAATGGGACCGTTCCGGCGTCCACCGGAACGTTGGTACATATTCACCGGTACCAGCCCGGAGGATGTTGGATATCGCGGTGACTCGCTTCCCGACCTCCTGTTCCGCCGGCCCGACTTGATCGATGTAGCAAACAACTGGCTTGAGCGTCTAGGGATTGGCTACGGCCTGAGTGTGCGTCCAATTGCTGCGGAGAGCGACCTCTTTGAAGTTCGGTTGGTCGACCGCCGGCGTTCACGGGAGGTCGACGTCGCTCTTTCTGACGTAGGATTCGGTATCAGTCAAATTCTCCCGTTTATTGTACAGACTCTGGCATCTAGGGATCAGATCATCTCTATTGAGCAGCCAGAAGTACATATCCACCCTCGGCTGCAGGCCGACCTGGGAGATCTGCTAACAACCGCGATTCAGGGCCCGTATCGGCATCAATTTTTAGTAGAGACACATAGCGAGCACCTCATCCTGCGATTGCAGAAGGCAGTTCGCGACCGCCGACTCCGTCCCCACGAAATATCCGTATTGTTCATCTCGCGTGAGAGTCGCGGCTCCCGTGCGAGAAGATTACGACTCGATGAAGACGGGACCTTCATGGACGAGTGGCCAGGCGGCTTCTTTGCTGAGCGTCTTCGGGAGTTGACCTAACCGCTCCGCCATGCTAACCAGCGTCGTTATCGACCCACTGTGTTTCACAAACAGAGCGCTACAAGAGCCCGAAGTTCGCTTTGGTGCTGAACAGCTACTAGACGGTGTGATCAAAAATGGCGTGTTTCTAGCCGACGACGCCAGAACCTTCCTTCAAGAACTCGTCTCATCTGTCACCACACTGAGTTCGACCTCCGGGCAACGAGTGCAGCTCCTTGTCGCTGAGATTGCAAAGACGCCCCATAGGTATGTTGCAGCCGCCCGCCGGCCGTTATACACGACAAGCCCGAGTAACCGGCTATCACTGATGGCAGCAGTTGCAGGTGCGATGAGAGCGGACGTCATTATCTGTCAGTGTGACTCGGACGTACGCCGTTTATCAACACTCAATCAACCTCCGATCGAAGCATGTACGTTGTCCGGCTACAATATGTCAAGAGCAGAGACGAAACGCAACACGTGGTATCGGACAACGCGGATCGACACTCTTCCAACGAGTGTTTGTAACGAAATAGTGGGAAGAGTGCTCAAGTATACTAACGAGATCTTGATCGCCGATCGGTTCTTCGCGATTGCCGCGAACAGCGGATGGCCGAATCCCCGATTGCGTCGATTTGCGGCAGGAGTGGTTTTCTTGGCTAATTGTTGGTGTCGGGATTCCCCGTACAACAGTAGGTCCCGCCCAATATTGCATATTGTGTCAGTCGTGGGAAATACGAGCGCAGCGGGTCAGTATGTGGACCCAAGAGTGGTCGAGGCGAACATTCGTACCGCAATCGCGGCGCTGGACACGCAGAATAGTGTGGGCAGTATCGTGATTTCACTGAAACACGACAGACATCCACGGATCGCGAATGACAGATTCCTCTTCGGGAAGGGTAGATGTTTCGGCGTGATGCACGGGATTGACGACATCGGTAACCTTGCGGCACCCCAGTCGGCTAGGAGACCGACATCACTTGTTCCTGACTGCGATGATCACCGTGCGTTGCTTGTCGAGATCAGATCGCTCAAAGCAGCTACATAATGGAGAGAACCTCCTTTGTGGTATGATTAGAGGTGTATTCTGAATCTTGGCGAGCATCTCGATGCGGAGGACTCTGGCTAGTTTCGGTAATTCAAAAAAACCTCACGCATTGACGAGTGCTTTCCAAGTGTGTCGAAAAGCACATATGATCGATTTTCAGGCAAGGTGCGTAACAGAAGACGACAGAGACACTAACCTCACACGTGACTAACACCGCGATACTCCGAGCAGATCCTGAGTCTGGAGTCGGTCGGCTCGTGCCGTCGGCGAGGCGCGGTACGTGGTAGGTTTGCGAAGGCGTCGTAGGGGAAGCGGGCGGCCAAGCGCTTGTCCATCTCGATGCCCAGCCGGGCGCTCGGTGACGTCTACCGTCCCGTTGTGTTACCTCGGGGATACCGGGGATCTGGTCCTCCTCGGCCGGCGCGGAGCTACCATTTCTGGATGACGAAGTTGGGCACGTGCAGGTCGAGGTGCCCGTTGGCGGCCATGCCGACCAGCGACACGCCACGCGGGACGGGGCAGGCGGTGCGCTCGCCGCATGCCGCGCGCAGGCTTGCTTTGCTAGTAGCTTCAGGGTCGCGGTGATGCCACTTCCAAGAGCTATACCGACAGCTCGCCCATCGCCAGCGGTGTCCCGCACCGGGAGCACAGCAAGCGAAGAAGCCGATCTCCTCCGGCGCCAGCAGATCCTCCAGGAAGAACAGCCGGTTGGGTTCCGGCAGAGCCTTGGCCAGCCGTACCGCATCGACCGGCGCCATGCGCTCGTGGATGTCGTACAGCAGCTCCGCCTTCGGCGGATCGCCGGTGAGCGCCTTCTCGAACAGCTCCGTTACCCGGCGGAGCGGAGCAAAAGGGGAAGCGTTGGAGAAGGACTGCGCGCGATCAGCGTCGTGGTGCCTGATGAGGCGATCACGCTGGCGGTGTCGCTGGACGGGGTGATGGCGTCGATGCGGGACGGGGCAAGGCAAGAATAGCGCGCCGTAGCACGCGCCGAGTGGCGCGTTACCAAGGGGCCTGCCGGCTACCGGGAGTGGCTGTGGCACGGTGTCATGCTACGACGCCGCTGGGGAGCGCTTGAGCACGCTGCGCTGTGGGTGGATGCCCGGAGACCAGGAAAGCGACGCTCAACAGATGCTGGACGCCGAGTAAAGGCGGCGCTGGAGCAACGGCCCGATCTGCGGGTGGTCAAGCTGGCCGACGCGGCGCGCGACAATCGGGATTTCTCGGCAGTTGGCGCAGGCTGAAAGCAGCGAGGAGTTGGTGGACTTCTTCATGCCTCCGAGCAACTGAGGCGACCACCGACGCCGCCTACGGCGAGAGCAACTCGCACGGTCGAGCGCAGTACGAGAAGCATCGTCACGTGTTGCGTCATGAGCATGGCGGAGTGGAGCGGGTGATCCGCGCGTTGCGCTATCTGCGCGGCAAGCGCCCACGCCGCAAGCGGATCACGGACGTGCTGGGGTATTTTGTCGCTACCGTAAGCGGATGGACTGATGGACTATGCGGGGGCGGCGCAGCTTGGCTTGCCGAATCGGCTCCGGAGTGGTCGAAGCGCCGCGCAAACACTGGTCACCGAACGCATGAACCGCTCGTGGATGCGTTGGCGAGAGGATGGAGGCCAAGCGATCATGACGTTACGCGGTTGGGCTCAGAGCGGTCGCTTCGCGACCGCTTGGTCGTTGCTCTCGGCAACTCATCGGCGCGAAGTCGCCGTCTCGGACGCCATCGAGTCGACGCACGGTCATGCCGCGTGACTCGTCAGTTTGAGACCTACGCCCACGCGATTCCTGATCGCTACGGCTTCGTCGTTACCCGGACCTTAGAATCCAGCTCCGTTGGTCCCATCAGCGTGCCGGTCGAGCATAGCGCCATTGCCGAGACGCCGCATCTGCGCAGGGAGCAGCCGATGGCGGTAACCGGCGGTGGCCTCCCCGCACACCAGGCCGCTACCGCACTGCTCGACCGCCCGCACGCGGCGCGTCGGGATGGTGCTGGGGCTCCTCTCGTTCCCGTGAGTGGCCGCTGGCGGCGCGGGTGCCGTTGGTCGTCCGGCGGTTGTCAGCTATCGGCCGGAGTGAGGTCCGGCCGCCGAGTGCGCCGAAGCCGGCACCGCAGGGTCGTGGTCGAGTCCGTGCAACCGCAGCCGGATCAGCAGGTCCTGCAGCGCGGGCCTGGCGCTCGGCTGCGCCGGCAGGTGGGAGGTATCCGCCGCCGCACGCAGTACGCCGACCAGGCGCTCATACTCCGCCGCATGGAATCGCAGATCGGTGGGAGGCAGGTGGTCCTGTTCCGGGCCGGCGACCTTGCGCGCGATCAGTTCGTCGAGGTAGGGCAGCCTGGCGCTGTCGTTGAGGGTGCGCAGGTTGGCCTCGACCAGGCCCGTCCGCATCAGGTGAATGCCGGTCAGGAGCACGCGATACACGTACAGCAGCGGCTTGATCCGCGGTGGCTGCTCGCGCTCGAACAGCTTCCACTGCCCGGCGGCGAACCCGCGATAGTGACGCTCGTGACGGCGCGTCACGCAGTCGGCGGCGATCGTCTTCAACTCCTCGTGCGCCGGCGTGGTGCGCACGATCAGCGGCGAGTGCACCTGCTCCAGCACGTAACCGTTCGGCTTCAGCAGCAGACCGAAGAACTTGCGCGCGTCGTGGGTCACCAGATCGATCTCCATCGCGGCAAGCTGGTGCGTCGTCTCGACGGTATCGCCGCCGCCGTCGAGACCGATGACGTGCTCCAGCGGCAGCAGATGGGCGCCGCGCAGATCGCAGTCGGAGTCCGGCGACGGAAACCCGTACAGATGGGCACCGCTGATGGTGACGAACAGCAGTGGATGAGACTGCCGGTCCACCAGCCGCTGCAAGCCTGCGTCGCCGGTGAGGTCCGCGCCCGGGGCAGGCGGGCTCACGGCAGTCGATCCTCGACCGCGCGCCGGCGGGCGTGGATCAGAAACCGGTCGGCGCGCTCGTAGTCGGGCTGCGCCGGCAGGGTGGTGCGCGCCAGAGCGCAGTCGAACTCAGCAGCCAACTCCCTCCGCCACGCGTCCACCTCCGGCCACCTGGTCCTGCCCGACCTGACGGCAAGCAGA
This sequence comes from Spirochaetia bacterium, assembly GCA_965203905.1. Taxonomy (GTDB): domain Bacteria; phylum Spirochaetota; class Spirochaetia; order SZUA-6; family Bin103; genus Bin103. The sequence goes on from CBDBDQ010000005.1 coordinate 3,553,745, forward strand.
CGCTCCCGGTGTTGGCTCACGTCGACGGCGACGAACCCCTCCTGCAGCACCGTGATGCCGGACAGCAGCAGTCGCAGTAGGTGCATGGCGTGGCTCCACTTCACCTGGCCGCGGCTGCGCAGCGCGGTCTGCATACGCCGGAACTGAGACTCCACGTAGCGGGTGTAGGTCTGGTGCACCAGCTTGGAGAGAAAGCATCCCCGCATGGCGAGCAACTCCTCGCCCAGCGGCGTCGCAGTCTCCACCAGCGGTGTGTAGAGACACTCCAGGATGTTCGGATTGGCTTTCAAGGCGAGCGTAATGAACTTCTGGAGTTCCCAGTACACCTCCTGGGTGGCCTCGTTCTGCAGTTGCGGCGGCGCTCCCGCCAGCGACCAGTGCAGGTCGGCGGGCGGTAGATACACGCCACGGCGATCGGTGTCGGAGTCCTCCCGGTCAAGTCCATAGGCGCGTGAGCCGACCACGCAACGGAGGATCACACGCTCGACCAGATCGGTGACAGGGGCATTGCACATGGTGCCGGCGCCTCGCGGCGCGTCGAAACCTACGCTTGTAGGCGAGCACCGGTCAAAGGCTGAAGGCGGCGAGTCGTTTGACCGGTGCGCCCCAATGCAACGAGCGTGCGATCAGCTTGCGCTTGACCGTGGGACAGTTCACGATATGGGGGAACGTCATGCGTTTTGTGTATCCAGCACGATTGCGCCGCACCGGCCCGGACGAGGTAGTTGTCTCGTTCCGTGACTTGCCGGAGTGTCTCACCTCGGGCGCCGATGAGACCGAGGCCTTGATAGAAGCCACGGACGCTCTGGATGTGGCAATTGCCGGCCGCATCGTATACCCGCCCGCGGACGGTGATCCGATCCCGGCACCGAGCGCTCGACGCGCGGATGAGCATGATGTCGCCGTGCCGGCAGATACTGCTGCCAAAGCTGCTTTGATGCTTGCGCTTCAAGAAAGCGGTCTCTCACGCAGCGGCCTCGCGCGCCGTCTCGGCGTGGACGTGAAGGTGGTGCGTCGTATGCTTGATCCGCGTCATCGCACCGCCGCGAGCCGGATTGGTGCCGCTCTCCGCGAGCTGGGGCGGGAGTTGGTCGTGGAGACACACGTACCCGAAACGGTCCGCTAGATAGTAGCGGCCGCGGAACCGCCGCGCGAGTTCCTAAACCGCCGCAGGCGGCGCCGTTAAACGGCTCGCCGCTGTAGTGGCCGGTGCTGCGATCCGGGCCCTCCAGGTGAAGACTCTTACTTGGTGGTGTGCGTCCACTCCTCCACCAGCACGTCGGAGGTTTTCCTCGATGAGTAGCTGCCGGAGCGCGGCTTGCGGATCTTCGGATCCAGCTTTCCGATGCGGGTCTCGAAGCTGCGTTGCCGGTAGCCATTACGACAGTTTACGCGCTCCTCACTGCGTTCATGGCGCGTAATGCCGCACTCCAGCTCCATCAGCGGCTACAACGTGAACTTCTCCGCTCACCCAAGAAGTGATCCCCAGTATGCTCTTCAGCCAGTTCGATCGGTTCGGGACGTACCCTTCCTGTCCGCGTGATTTCAGCCACTCGGCGATTGCCGCGGTCTCTTCATCGGTCAAGCGGAGCACACGAATGGTTGGCTTGGCTCCGTCGAATACGGAGACGGTACCAGTTCGCCGGTCGGTGTCCCATCCACGTTTTATGTCTCCGGCGGGAGTAGCCGGTCCGCCTGCCGCCGGATCTGATGGGAGGTGCGGTAGTTGACCCGTAGCGTGTGCGAGCACCCGCGGATTTCGACTCCCAAGGCGCCAGGAGAACGGGTACCTGGCAGAACTGATCGTAGGCTCCCTTGGCCTCGTTCAGGGATCCGGCTTGCCACATCTCACGGATCATCGTCTTTGCCTTGCTCGGTACTGACTTTGGCGTTTTGTCCAATAGGTTGCCCGCCTTATGGAACCAACAGATCTGCTCCTGCGTATCCGGATACACTTCCCGCAACGCCTTCCCGAACCGCCGCGCTCCGTCGGTCGTCGCCAGCCGCGGCCCTACCAACAACCCTCGCCGGCGCAGACTCAACAGCATCTATCGCCACGACCCGGTGCTCTCCCGATAACCGTCGCTGAGACCGCCACCAGTTCCTTGTTTCCGTGCTCGTCCGCTCTCATGAGCACCCGGGCGCTACTCCGCTCCTCATGCAGCCGGACTTTCATGCAGCCCGTCGGCCCCAATACACGTTACCGCTTGCGGCTCAGATCGCGTAGGGTCCACTCCCGCCACTCCTGCTCCCACACCGCCTTCAGCCGGGCGATGCTGTTCGCGCTCGGCTCAGGGGCTCCTGCTCCCAGGATCGCCTGCAGCGCGTTCGAGATTCCTCGTCGACACTCCGTTCAGATACAGCGCCGGTATCAGACTGTCCACACTCGCCACCCGTTTCAGGTGGCGCGGCAGGAACGCGCTAGTGAACCTACCTTCCCGCTGCTTGGCGAGTTGGCGGTCTCTCGTCCACCTTGTCGGCGTGGTTCCCCACGACCGCGGCTACCTTAGCTTCCACCGCTTGCGCTAGCATCTGCCGTGCTCTTCGACGTGCTATCTTCTCCAGCACCCATCTGGGTCTTTGCACCTCGATCTCCTTGAGCACGACATTCTCCACAAGCGTACTCCTGATGATTCGTGGGCCGAATCTCTAATTCGGGGCGTGTGCTCATTTGTTTCATCCACAACTTCGATCATATCCCCATGCGTCCCTGCAACTTCTTGACGAGGCTCTCCGCTACCGCTACAAGTTCTTTCGTATTCATGGTATACCTCCCCATGATGTAGTGCTCTGGAGTACGTAGACTTAGTTTTTCTGCGCCAGAATCAACGAATCGCTACCGTCTTAGGCGTTCACACTCAAAAAGAGGACACTTGACCTATCTTGTGAGAATATGATAACATATGGACCATAGTGCAACCTCGTTTGAACAACGACTGAGAACACGGAAACGAGGTAAGGACTGTTTATGGTACGTATTGGTGCAAGAGTGTGTAGCGGAGATAGCATTAACATAATCGGTAACGGTGATTACCTATTCAAATTCGAGCTTTCGCTGTCAGGACGAACAACGGAGTGGATTTACAGCAAACCCGAAGAAAACGGAGTGTTGTGTGTCTGCGAGTTGACTGAGGACGACATTCCAGTGGTATTGAAAGAGTCTGACTATCGGTTTAGAACGGAACCGACTCAGATTCACCTGGACAAATGGGTGTTGTTGAGAAATGTGGCCGGGCACATAGCCGCAATTAGATTGACTGCGATTAACGGGAATCGCGACCACACCCATGCGGAGGTCAGGTTTGTTTATGCCATCTTCGAATTGCTTACAAGGGTTGACCGCTAGGAAGCCCATTTCGGAATGGGAATTCCGTGCAATCGACATAGTCTGTACTTTCCACGGTCCACAGTCTCGAATTCATTTGTTCGAGAAAAGTATGCGAATATGGCCCCTTCGGTTCCTAACTGAGCACAGTCGGAGATCATCTTTTTTGCGTATTGTGCGGTAATAGTTCCGTCCGGAGATAGGTTCGCTAGGAAGACTGCTGCTTCACCGATGTTCGCCAGCTTCTTCAGAGACTCAATTAGCTCGTTTTCTTTGGCTTCAGCAGTATCGATGGACAGTTGAAGTTGGGCTTGGAACTCCTCTAGACGGCGTAGGCTATCCGCTAGTTTGTTTCGTTCGGCGTCAAGCGTTTGAAGGGCACTCTTTGTAGCGTGGATATGGGAGATGAAAACTCGGAGCGCGATGCGTTGCTCCTCAAGACTGACGGATGTGTTTACCAGTGGTGTCACCATACTTGACCTTTTCGCTCAAACGTGTTACATTTGTCAGGCAGCGGGAACGTAGCTGATCGATATCGTTCGTACTCCAAAGGTTGCCGGCGGTGGGAGTTGAACCCACATGCCCCTACAGGCGACCGCTCCCAAAGCGGTTGTGTCTACCAATTCCACCACACCGGCAGAGAATGGAGAAGACCGGAATCGAACCGGCATCGCAAGATTCGGAGTCAGGCGTGGTACCATTACACTACTTCCCCGCTGTGTTCTAGAAAGGGAGCCTGTGACGTTGCAGCGTTGCGGTGCTCCCTTCTTCATGCCCCAAAGCGTAATATCAATCCTCACAGTAGGCAAGGGCCGTAGAGAAAAATCTGTGATGATGAGCTTACAGGAATCCGAGTGTAGGTGTTAGGTGTTACCTGTCGCAAGGTGGAGCATGACGTAAAGAACCCCGCTGTAGGGGTTTACGGCGGCTGATACAGCACCGATACGGTGGTTAGACAAGTGTGTTGCTGCGCGGTTTGCAGTTGCGGCAGCGCTTCGGCCCATCGACCATGCAGGTCTGCGGGCGGCAGACACACGCCGTGGCGTTCGGTGCCGTCCCATCGTGCCGGCGGGTCTCGCTGCCAGGGCTGCTCTGATGGGTCAAGACTATGAGGTAAGCGTCCACGCCGCCACGCAGCAGGGTGTTCGCCGTCAGTCACAGGTACCGATGCTACCAGCCCAGCTTGGTTTGGCGGCTGTGCTTTTGCAGCAACTCGGCGATCGCGTCCTTGGTCAGGTCGAACACCGAGAAGCCGGCGGCCACCTCTCCCCACATTCGCTTGCCCGCCGCCTGCAGCTTCTCGTTGATCCTGGCGTAGGTCTCCTTCACGCGCGGATGCTGCGGTTCACCGGGCAGTCCCAGGCTCTGCGCCATGTCCTCGGCTCCGGCGCCGAAGTAGTCGATGCCATCGACCGCGAGAATCTCGTCCAGGTTCTCCAGGGCCACGATGCTCTCCAATTGCGGCACGATCACCGTGTTGGCGTTGACCTCCTGGAACAGGCGCACGTGATCGCCGTCGACCTGGCCGTGCATGGTGGCGATGCTGGTCGCGCTGCGCAGTCCGAGCGGCGCGAAGAAGCTGTACTTGACCAGATCCCTGGCCTGGTCCGCGGTCAGCAGGTTGGGGATGGTGATCACCCGCACGCCACGGTCCAGGTAACTGAGGATCGTGCTCTCCGCACCGTCCGGGATGCGCATGGAGACGGTCATGCCGTAGGCGTCGGCGACACGGCACATCTCCCCGATCTCGGCCGGCGTCACCGTGTCGTGCTGGCCATCGAAGGTCACGAAGTCGAGCCCGCACCGGCCGGCCAGCTCCACCAGCAGCCCGGAGGTCTCTCGGAGCGTCAGCCCGAGCGCCTTCTCGCCGCGCGCCATGCGCTGCAGAATCTGATTGGGAACCATGGTTGGCCATTCATTCAGCACCATCCGGTCGTGTCAACCGGCACCCAGCGGCGACAGCGCCACCCGCCGCTCCGGATCGGCAGTGAGGAACGCGTCTTCCCGGTGCCGGCATTTGCCACCAGGTAGAGCGCTGCGATCCAATCTGACGCGCGGCGGACCTGACCCGTCCACACCGATTCGCACCAAGCGCCCTTCCGGCGCGGAGGCTCCGCATGTTAGATTGCGTGCACGGCGTCATGCATACGTATACCGCAGTCGTCGAGCGATGTCCCGATACTGGTCTCTATGTTGGCTACGTGCCGGGTTTTCCGGGCGCGCATAGTCAGGGCGAAACGCTCGAGGAACTCTCCGAGAACCTCAAGGAGGTAATTGCGATGCTCCTCGACGACGGCGAGCCAGCCATGGAGGTCGTGTTCAGATAGCGCTACGCGTGGGGCGGGTGCCGATGCTCGACAAGTAGGTCGTCGAGGAACTCGGAGGCCGGTTCCACGCCGGTGACCAGGAGATGATCGCGGGCGCGCGTGCATGCGACGTAGAGCAGGTGGCGCTCGGTGGTGTAGACCTCGTCGAGCTCGGCCTGATCGCCGACGCGCTCGATTCTCGCTTGCGACGGCAGCACTTCGTCATCACACGCGGCGACGACTACGGCCCGAAACTCCAGGCCCTTGGCGAGGTGCATCGTGCCGACTGCGACGTTGCCCGAAACGCCGCCCGCGTGCTGCGCCAGATCGACCGCCGAATACTCTGCGGCTTCAACGGAGGCGATGGCTCTGTCCAGTTGGCCCTTCGATCGGACGAACACGCCCATCTCGTGCGGGGTGTACCCTTCCTCTCCGCGTGATCTCAGCCACTCGGCAATTGCGGCTGTCTCTTCATCGGGCGAGGGCGAGATCCGAATGGTTGGCTCGGCTCCGTTGAATACGGAGACGGTGCCAGTTCGCCGGTCGGTGTTGCCGTCCACGTCCGAGGTCTCGGGCGGGAGTAGCCGGTCTGCCTGCCGCCGGATCTGATGGGAGGTGCGGTAGTTGACCCGCAAGGTGTGCGAGCGCCCCCGGATGTCGATCCCCAAGGCGCGCCAGGAGAACGGGGTCTGGAAGATCCGCTGACCGAGGTCACCGGCAAAGAACAGGGCATCGGGGCGCCCGGCGCCGAGCGCAGCCAGGAAGCGCAACTCGGCCACCCCGATGTCCTGAGCCTCGTCGACCACGCAGAACTCGAACGGTGGACGATCCATCTTCGCGAGCTGACGCTCCAGACATCCGAACAAGCGCGGCTCGGTCAGGAGCGCATGCTCGTCAAGAGCGGCGGCCACCTTGGAGAAGATCGACCAGAGGATCTCTCGCTGCCGTTCCGGCAGGCGAGTCCTGCGACCGAGCCGCGGCACGTCCCGGTACTGTTCCCAGCTTGCAAGCTGCCAGGCATCGACCACTCGGCTCCACTCGGTCCAGAGGAAGCGCAAGCTGAACCGGACGTCTCCAACCTTGGCGGCGGCTTGGCGCAACAGCTCGCGCACGCGATCCGGGGTTGCCAGATCGGGGCGGCCGAAATGTGCCTGGTAGAGGCGCCGCCCGATGTCGGCCATTGCGTGCACCTCCAGCCGCTCGCCGATCTTCGGCTCGTTGGCGATGAGTCGCACCACTCGCGCCCGCAACGCATCCGCGAGTGCCGGGGAGAACGTGGTCAGCAGCACGCGCGCGTCCGGATGGGAACGGGCCAGATGCACCGCTCGGTGCAGCGCCACGATGGTCTTGCCGGTTCCGGCGGATCCTGACACCCGGGCCGGGCCGCGGTAGCTCCGCTCCACTACCTGCCGCTGAGCGGGATGCAGAAAGACCGTCCACTTCTCCCATGGATACTCAAGCGCCCGTCGCAACTCCTCCTGGTTGGACATGACTCGAAAACGGCGTTGAGCATCGGGATGGGCAAATGGATCTCCATCCGTGGCTCCGGGGTCAGGCCGCACCGGTGTGCTCCCGGTAGCAAGCTCCAGCAGCACCTCGGCGGCCTCTGCGGGAAGATGATCCGCCAGGGCCAGGAGCGCGTCCTCGTCGGCTACCTGCCTGACGTCATCCAGCCACTCGCCGGGCACTCCGTACGCCAACAACTGACTGTCCGCGACGCCGGCGAACAGGGCGCGTTCGGCAGCGACGTAACGCGGGATCTCGACCTTGCGCACCACTTCGCGGACTTCGACGAGTTGCGCCGCACCGGTGTGGGGATGCTGTTCGAGGCGCCGGCGTTCCGCCCAGCGATACGCATCGTCGTGCTCTCCGACGTAACAGAGCAGGAGATTGGCCGCCGTCTTGTGCACGATCATGCGGACGCCGCGATTGACCCGAACCGACCAGAAATTCTTGTCCCTTGCCCGCTCCACCCGATGGAACTGCATCCCCGGCTGTGCCGGATTGAGTTGCAGATCGAATGCCGTCGTTTTGGCGGCGCGCTGCTCCTCGCCAGGCAGCTTCGCCAGGCTATCCGCAAACGTGTCGGCTATACGGAATTCCACGTCAGCCCTGGTTGTGCCTTGAAGGGGAAGCTGCGTCGAGAACGGGATCCCGATGTCATTTCAGAAATCTGCTGCGACGGTGGTTGCGACTCGATTCGCCACCTCCGCATAGAGATCGACATCGACTTCCGGTGCCCTGATGCTGACAACTAGGGAGTACCGGGCGGCCCGGTCGTAGCGTTCGAGACGCGTACGGGTCTTCCACCATCCCAGCGCAGGATAGGCGGCGATACATGCGCGGCTAGCGAGATCAGCGGCGGTTCCACGCCAGATGTCGCTATGGAGGGAACCGCGATGGCGCGCCTGCTTGCCTATCAACCAATGAGGATCCTCGCCGCTTTGACTGGTTCCCTGCTCTTCGTCGCGCGCGGCGGAGTTTATCCTGGCCCTGAACTCGTCGACGGACTCGTAGGGGCGTTTGACATCGAAACGGAGACCGTGGGACTCGTAACGGTAGCGGGAACGCCCTCGTTGCGACGGGTTCGGCTCGATGAAGTAGGAGAGTGTGACACGCATCTCCACCTCCGTGTCGCCGAGTGATTCCAATGTATCCTGCGGCCAAGGGAGATTATGTAGGTGCATATCGCGGAGCGTGGCTTGTTTGCCTGTCTCTCGCTTGAAGGGATGCAGGATTTCTTGAACCACCATCGTCAGCGAATTCGCGACGCTCCACAGAGCCCGGTCAAGGTTCGGCACGCCATACCCGCAGCGCCGGACCAGACGCCTGTAGTCAGCCTTCTTCGGTTGTGTATTGGTGGGTAAATAGGCACTCCTCATGGCATCAGTCCACTCCGTCGAATGAACGACCAGAGCGCGAATCGTCTCGGGCCAGAGCGCCGGATATGCGGTCATCAATTGGGCTGACAGGCGTGCAGCCAACGCTGCGGCTGCACTGGTCGCATTTGAAGTAGTAAGCAGGTTCACCGTCGGGCGATGATGTGTGGTCAGAAGGCTCAGGCTGGGAAGGGAAACCGCGCTCAAACTGTCCTTAGCTGCATTGCCGCCTTCAAGGACTATGTCCGGCTTCAGCGGCCATTGTGGCGGCCACGTCAGCGAAGTCGTGCTGAACGGGCTCAGACCTCCTCTCGGTGCGATCGACTCATAATCGTCACAGTCGGGGTCGGTAATCCGTACTCGCTCCGTGTACGCTCCGACGGTCAGCGCGTTCCATGCCTGTGCGGGGTCATGAACGCCGTCAGAATCGTTGCTGTGCGGGTAGCGAGACCAAGCGTTGGGATCGTCGACGTTACCAGCCGATATGACGAGCAGGCGTGGGTCAGCGCCGTCACCATAGCTATCTGCGGCGAGAGCGTCGACGGCCGCTGACCAAGCCGACGGACGGCCTCGGTCACGGTCATCACGTGCGGTGACCGCCATTACAAAGACCCGCAACCTATTCGGTGCGGTAACTTCAGGCCGCGTAACCGCCTGCACCGTGAGATACCCATGGTGTTGTGGATCGGTTCCCCCGCTGCGTCCCTGTGGCAGAAGCTTGACCGACTCTAGCCGGTGGCTCACGTCCACGTGGGAGCTGCCTGCGAGAAGGTTGGTCAAGTCTCCGGCGAGGGCCAAACCCGCCATCTCCGTACCGTGCCCATTGCTATCTCCAACGCCCCACGCCGGTTCGACAGTGTGTAGATCGTTCGCAGCAAGCGCGTTCCTGAGCATCGGATGGCCTCGAGTCACGCCGGTATCCAGGATGCACACGTGCGCTATCTCCGCGGCGTCTTCGGCGAAGGAAGTTCGGGCAAGTAGATCGTCAATCCATTCGTACTGTTCTTCCTGCGGAAGCGAATCGAAGAACTCGGCCGTTTCCTTGGCACGCCGCAGCTCCGCAACACTGTTCAACGTGAGCATGGACCGTTCCATCTGTTCGACGGATGCCAATACATGCAGTACCGTGCGCTCAGGAAAGCTCAACTCACCCGGTGCCACGCGCATGTCCTGCGCTTCCGCAAGATTGCGGAATGTGCCGACGGTTTCGTTTCTGTCCCGCCGAATGGGCAGCCAGACTTCCCACCATATTGGTCTTTCCCGTTCCGACGGGAAAGCATCCAGGTCCGTCCATAGCGCTCGAAGGCTTGCGGCACGAATCTCCCGAATTGCGTTGATCAGCCGCTTGTGGTCAAGAGATCGCCCGATGCGGTCCTGTTTTTCCGCCAAGTAGTCTTCGACAAGGCCTTGGAAGTGAGTGAGCTTCCCATCGGGAACGAATACCGTGGCGTAGGTTCGACCTTGGTGGTGGCGGACATTCAACAACTCGATGCCGGAGCGGTCCCGTGCCAGGCTCTCGAATGCAAGCTCGATGTCAGGGAAGCTCTCAAACTCGATCCGAAGTCCGAATCCCTCTTCGAGCCCTGCGTCCTGTTGCGCTACGCGAGCCGCCTCGGCCTCGGACTGAAGCTCCCCAAGCTGCCGCATCAAGCCTGCCCCATGCCTCTGGCGGTCGCGCGCCGGGATGGTAGGCCGGCCGCCTCCTTCCTGCGGAGAGCGATATGGCTCAACCTCGGTGACGCCCTCCAGGATAAAGTGCCGACTTCTCTCCTCCGTCCCGTTTGCCATGGATTGTGCTCAGGTGGTCAGGCGGGTGGCGATGCTGCGGCGTTCTTCGAGCATCGCGGTGATCTTTGCTTCTCCGACGAGCCCCGACTTGGAGTTGATCAGCGCATCCTTCAAGGCTTCGTCAGCGGCGCGCGAGATGTCGGCGTGACTCAGCCCTGTCGCGGTGGCAGCCAGCCGACTCCATGAGACACTCGTGACTACGGTTCGGGCCAGGCGCGTCTTCAGCAGCTCTGCGATCTGAGCCTCATCGGGCATGTCGTAGTGGAGTACGTCGTCGAACCGTCGAAAGAGCGCGGGATCGAGAATCTCGAAGTGATTGGTTGCGGCGATCACAAGGCTGTAGGAGCGTTCCTGTTCGATCATCTGGAGAAAGCTGTTCAGCACTCGGCGGATCTCGCCCACATCGTTGGTGAGGCCACGTTGCGAGCCGATGGCGTCGAACTCGTCGAAGAAGTACACGCCTCGCATGCGGCTCGTGGAGTCGAACACCTGTCGAAGCCGTGCGGCGGTCTCTCCCATGTATTTGGTGATCAGCCCGTCCAGGCGTACCTGCAGCAGCGCGAGCCCGAGTTCGGCTGCCAGCACTGACGCGGTCATCGTCTTGCCGGTGCCCGGGGGACCGACCAGGAGGAGCTTGCTCCGGGGGACGAGGCCCTGCTCGATGATGCGCCCGGCATGGCGCTGCTCGCGGATCACGCGCTCTATCTGCTGCGCAAGGGGATTGCTCAGGATCATTTGACGGAGGCGGGCTTTCGGGTACGAAGTCTCCAGGAGGCTTGCTGAAGCTCCGTGCGGTCGGTCTGCCGACACGTGTCCGAGCGGCCGTGGGGGACGTCCATTCTTGGCCTCGTCTACCAGAGCCCGCAACTCGACGGCGAGCTTGCCATGCCCGAGCTTGGCCTCATGCGCCGCCACCTGCATGGCGACCGAGAGGAATCGCTCGTCGTCGCCCTTGATGTGCGACCTGAGCAGCGCCTTGATCTGTTCAGCGCTGGCCATAGGGCATTTTGTACTGTTGCGCCGCTATGCTCAAACGCGGAACACCTTCATTACCTCGTCGCCGAGGTGGTTGATGACCTTGACGGCGATGCGGCCGGAGGCCGGGCGGTCGAAGGGGCGGGAGGTGGCGCTGTGCAGGGTCTCCCACGCGTCACGGTGGATCTCGGCCTTGAGGGTGGTCTTGAGCGCTTTGTAGGGGTCGCTGGCGCCGAGGAAGTAGGCGTGGCGGACGAAGAAGCTCTCCTCGTTGTAGTCGGTGTCGACGAACCAGCAGGCGATGCCGTCGGGACCGTCGCTGCGGATTTCGCCGGTATTGGGATGGAACACGTCCACCCCGTTGACCTTGACCTGGATCTGGCCCGGCTTAGCCCCGTTGTCCTGGACCGGGATGATCTCGATGTCGGGCTCGCCGAAGATCACGAACAAGTTGCCCTTGCCGGTGTTCTTCAGGTCGCCGGCCATGTGCAGGTCGGCGTTCATACGCGCCTTGAGGACCGGGATGCGGCCGAGCTTGCTGAACTCGGACGCGTGCGCCTCGTAGCTGAACGCGCAGGCGACCAGGACGTCGAAGTCGGCATCAGCGGCTTCGCGGGCGGCAGCGACCAGATCGGGGCGGGTAACGGTGCCGAACTCGGGGCCGATGAAGATGCCCGCGCGGCGCTCGATCCCGGTGTCCGCATCACCTTCGATGTAGCGTCCTTCGGCGCCGATCAGATCGCCCGGCCAAGGGCTGAGGACGTTGAAGGAGATTCGATCCTCGCGGTGCGCCTGCTGCACGCCGGAGGTCTTCAGGTGCTCCAGGATCATGGTCGCGAAGTCCTGCTGCTCGCCGTAGCCGGTCTTGTTCTCGGCAAGATGGTCGATCAGCTTGTCATTCTCGTCGACGCCGAGTGTGCGGTGGGGCGCAAGGCTCTCCACCGTGAACGGGCCGGCGACGCGGACGACTCCACGATCCTCGTACGGCTTGTCGTACAGGTACTCGAAGTCCGCCTTGGCGGCGATGGAGGCATCGATCTCCTCCTGTCGCGCAATGCGCGCTTCCCACCAGCGGCGGTGCAGTTCGGTCGGTGCAGCTTCCCACGGGTCGTGCGGCTCGTCGGGGACCTCCTCAGGCGTGTAGGTGCGGCCGAGAACGTTATTCAGTTCCAGCAGAGCCGTCCTTTTCTCCGCGTCGGAGTGGGCGGACTGGAGTTGCCTCCACGCGGCTGCAGCCGTCTCAGGCCACGGGTCCCCAGCCTCCCGAGGGATCTCCCACTCCTCCCACGCACGGCCCAATACATCGTTCAGTTCCTCCTGCAGCGGCTCCAGTGTGTCCTGCCACCGTTCCCATATCACGTCGATCTCGACGTTGTTAGCGATCGACTTCAGGGTGATGTGCGGCACCCGCTCGTATACGAAACCCTGCCGGACGTCGTCGCCTGTGGGGCTGTCGGACGGCACGGTCTGGGTGAGCTCCGCTTCCTTCTGCCGTCCCGCCGGGCTGTCGGCGAGCAGGTAGTAGGGATAGCGCGCCGCCATGATGCGGGAACGAGCCAGTGCCAGCGCTACGCGGGACGTGTCGATGGTGATCCAGCGCCGTCCCCATTGTTCGGCTACATACGCGGTGGTACCAGAGCCGCAGGTCGGGTCCAGCACCAAGTCGCCGGGGTCGGTGGTCATCAGGATGCAACGTTGGACAACCGAACGGTTCGTCTGGACAACATAAACGTTTGGATCAGCGAAACCAGACGTAATAGTATCAACCCAGAGATTCGAGTGAGGGAATATGCGAAAGTCATCCAAGAATCGAACATATCGGAGCGTACTTCCAATAAAGATCATGCGCTTCGCGTGTGCGATACGCCTCAGTCCGTCCGCATCTGTTTTGAAAGTACCCTTGTTCACATAAAATGACTTCCCTTCGAATGTGAAGTCGCGAACGTCATCGCCCTGTGCCGGTCTTTGGCTGGTAATGTTGTCATGAGCAAATACTTTCAACGAATCTTGTTTGATGCTCGACGCCTCCCAATCTACTAATGTTGCACGCGTACCTGACGCATCCTCACCAAAATTGTATTGGGTAGCGCCAGTGCCTCTGGGCTGCTTAATCTGGAATTGCGGTCGATATTTTGGTGTTGTTGATTTACTGAACCAAAGCAGCAGATCGAAAACTCCCGAAAGTGCTTCTGACGACGTGGAGGAGGTCTTCTGAAATACAATCTCTGAAACGAAGTTATCCTTTCCGAAGACTTCGTCCAACAGAGCGCGGACCAAATGGACATTCTCATCGCCGATCTGAACGAAGATGCTGCCGCTCTCCGTGAGCAGGTCTCGGGCCACCGTCAACCGGTCGCGCAGGTACGTGAGATACGAGTGGATGCCGTCACGCCATGTGTCGCGGAAGGCCTTGACCTGCTCGGGCTCGCGCGTGATGTGCTCGGCTTTGCCGTCCCTCACGTCGCGGCTCGTGGTGGACCACTGGAAGTTGGAGTTGAACTTGATGCCGTAGGGCGGGTCGATGTAGATGCATTGTACCTTGCCGCGCAGCCCTTCGCGTTCGGCGAGCGAGGCCATCACCTGCAGGCTGTCGCCGAGGATCATGCGGTTGGACCAGTTGGCGTCGTGGCGGTAGAACTCCGTTCGGGCGTTGTCGTCCGGCAGCCCGTTGAAGTCCGAGAACAGGTCGAGCTGGTCGTCAGCCGCTTGCTCTCCTTCCTTGCTGCGGCGTAGCAGGTCGTCGATCAGCACCTTCGGATGGACCTTCTCCTGGATGAACAGCGGCGGCGCCTGCACCACGAGGTCGGACCAGTCCTGTTCGTCCTTGCCGCGCCACACGAGCTGCGGGTCGAGGTCTCGGTTACGGCGCCCATACGCCACCCGGATGGGGCTCTGATCGGCCTTCTCCATCACCGACTGATACTCCGCCGTGGGAATGTTCCTGCGCGACGCCTCGTCGTGCGTAATGGTATCGACGGTCTTGGTCTTTCTTCGTTTCGCCATCTACGGCAATTCCTCGTTGGGTACGGCGAGCGGGACTCTCAACGCCGGTAGCCACGGAGCGGTGGTTTCACGGATGAAGGTGCACATGACGCTGTCGACCATGCTCACGGAGCCAGAGCCGAAGCGGTCTCCCGTACGAAATTGGTGCCCGCCAATCATGAGTCGCGTGAGTGGTATCACGCATGGGCAAGCTCCTGTTCGACATCGTGCGGTTGTTTGTTCCGGTGGGTGCGCTCGAACAGATCGAGCTGGCGCGGAGCGGACCGCTGCGGGTCGGGGCGGAGCTGATCCATTCGTAACAGTTCGCCGGCGGTGAACAGGTGATCGCGGAGCGCGGAGCGGCCGGCCTCGTCGAGGGGGCCGATCCTGGTTTCGGCGTGCTCGGACCGGACGGCGAGGATCGCGCTCTCAGGTATCGTATCGTTGTCGAGCAGATCCGCACTGTGGCTCGTGACCACGACCTGAGCCAACTGACTGGCGTCAGTGAGGCTGTCGAAGAGGACTCCGGAGGCAGCCGGGTGAAGGGCGCTCTCCGGTTCTTCGATGCCGACCAGGTGGCGGCGGCGCATCGGATCACCCTTGCTCTGAAACAGCGCTACCAGGACACCCAGTGCGCGCAAAGTGCCGTCCGACATGTTGCCTGCGAGGAACTGCGATGGTTGCCTGGCGCCCCGTACATCCTGATGGAAATCGAGGGTCAGCTTGCTGCCGATCGTTCGTGCCGCAACACCGGTGACCCCGGGAGTCATTGCAGCGAGGTACTCTTCCACTACCGTCCTTCGGTCTCCGTGGAGGTTGGACAGAACGCTCGCCAGGTTGCTGCCGTCCCGTTTCAGGAGCTCGCCCGGGTCAGGTGCCTGCAGATCGCGGATTGCGTCCGGATTCAGGTTGTAGAAGCCCATTCCGGAAAGTGCGTCATAGAGTGAGCGGAACACGTCGAATCCAGACATGTTCACGAGGTAGAGGCGGTCGCTGGCGCAGGCCGGAGGATTGGGTATGGTGCTGGCCTCGACTTTGCCGTTTGCTACTTTGTACGAGCCGTGGCCGCCCTCGCCCACGAGGAAGCACTCTTCCTGCTGGACGCTGTAGCGGCCGCCGGGCTTCGCCGCAACCCGAAACGCATACCAACCCTCCGCCCGAGGGAGCTGAAGATCAAGGCGAATGCCGAAGTGGTTCGGATGGCCGCCGGAGCGTCTCCGTACCTCCTGGATGCCGCCGCGGTCGCGCAGCGCGTGATCGAGCGAGAAGCGTAGCGCCTCGGCCACGAAGCGTAAGGCATCGAGGAAGTTGCTCTTGCCGCAACCATTCGGACCTACGAGAAACGACAGGGGCGCGGGATACACGTCACAGGCGGCGATGCTCTTGTAGTTCCGCAGGGCGATCCTGGTCACCAGCCGCGGGTCGGTGTGTCCGCTCATGTCTCCTGCAGGGACTCTTCAGTCCGTTCGCCTTCTGGTACGACAATCATCTGACCTGCAATGACTGCCCCAACGGTTCGTCCCAGTGGTCTCTCATGGTGCCTCTCACCTCGGCGTCCTTGCACCAATACGGTACCGATGTGGAGCACGTAGTGACCACCTACTGGCCAACGGGCGTGCCTTGCGGGCGTTTCGGCGGCCGCGAAACGACTCGTCGTTCGCCTAGCCGCTGCTTCTCTTGCAGATCCCGACAGATCGCGTCCAGGTCATGATCGAACTTCCTGGCGTATGCATTGCGTATCTCTCGGATCTCCTTGACTATGGGATCTTCCAGCACAAACCTCATTCCTCCATTAATCCGAGTGGCGTACAGAGCCCCTTGGTACCCCGAGAACGCGCAGATGGCCTGAATTTGGTCGTGCAGTGCCGCGTTGGCGATGTGCCGACAATTCCAAGTCAACAGGTAGTCAATCCCATTGACGGTAGCTACCGCGATATGCAGCGCGTCGATTCCAGCTCTGTCGGGCAGGGGAGAATCAGCAAGCGACGATTTGGACAAGTTCCGTACGTCATCACTGATTGCGAGTACAGGAATATCCCCGATTGCCGAGAGCCGTCGTTGCGCTGCCCCGGGGTCACGTGACGATGCCTTTTCAACGACCGCTTGCGAAACGAACAGGTCGTACTTAATTCGTTGCTCGTCCCACCACATTCGTGTGACTTAATGGTGGGCTGCCATCATGAGTTGCAAACTTCTCCAAGCAGTCGAGTAGCTGATCACAGTCGTCTCGAGATACACACTCTGCCGCACCGGTTCCTCGCTACGTCCGATCACTCAACAATCGAAAACGAAGCCGTCGTGACTTGGTTCGACCCACCCGCGACGAGCCGAGGAAAAATCCTGGCGAAAACATACTTGTCTAACCAACCTAACCCTATCTTGTTACTGTAATCGACGGAGTTCATGTTGATTCTCTGCCATCTCCTGACGAACTAGAGTCTCTCGGGAATCAAGATCGGCCTCCCCTGAACGATCAGATTCGCTTGCAGAGCGGTTAGGAAACATGGGGAAATCTGTTGGACTTCGTCTGATCGGTGGAGGGGAGGTGCAAGTGCGCGTAACAGAAGCCGGTGCCGGTGTCCAGTTGGCATCTAACTAACCCCACCAATCACCGAATTCAAATCATGGAACCAGGTTAAGCCACAATTCGTGCAGTATTGTGAGATGAACAGTCTGTAGCCTCTACCGTCCACAAGGAGTGAGGTCTCGCCGTCCCTCTCAACAGTGCCCGAGGAATACGTGCCTACCATGATCCTGGAATCGACTTCCAGGTTGCGGTTGTCTGCCTTACAACATGGTCCCATGGGGAACATATTGAAATGTGCTTTGACAAGTCGTATTGTCTTGTCCGTCATCGTTCCGTCCGGGTTGTATAATTCGGTCGGCAGTGGGATCGTTACTCCCAGCGGTTGAAGTGATCTATCCATTTGAAGGAATATAACATGTATATTCCTACCTGTCAATCCCCACCATCACAACGGGCACTCAAGGGGGTGTGCTGTCAATGTCTAACGACGTACGGTTGGAAGCCAAATTCCGAGACCAATAGATCAGAATTGAGAACCTGAAGAATCGCCGATTGACACGAAGGTTCGAAACAGGGTACGGTACCGGCTGGAGGGAGATATGGAAGAATTCAAATACGATGTTGTGTTGTCGTTTGCCGGTGAGCAGCGAGCGTACGTTAGGGAGGTTGCGGACGAACTCAAGAGGATAGGCTTGGCAGTTTTCAACGCTGATGACGAACGTACGGAATTGTGGGGAAAGGACTTGCCGTCCTATCTGTGGCAAGTATTTGATAGGGATGGTCGCTATTGCGTCTTGTTTGTTTCTGCGGAGTCGGTGGAAAAACAGTTCCCAAAACACGAACGTCGCAGCGCGCTGACGAGAGCTTTGAGGGAAAAATCAGAATATGTTCTGCCCGCTCGTTTTGACGACATCGAAATCCCACAGCTAACAAACGTACACTACATTGACTTAAGAGATATGAGCCCGGTCGAGTTCGCCGGTATAATTGCGGAGAAGGTGTCATCGGATGAAGGTGTGCCGTCACAGTCGTCTGAGCGTAGTGAGGCGGAGGATATGGCGTACTACAAGCTGCTGGCATCTGTAGAATCGCTCAAAGGAGAGTCCTTATCCGTGCAGAATCGTATGCTCATTATACAAGACAACCTGGGGGTCGTACGTCGTGTTGTGGACGAGATAGTGCTGGATCACAAGGACAAGCACATTTTTCGTCACGACCTTGAGAAGAAGGTCGTTCTTGATCAGGATGATGACGGTCATAAACTTAGGTGTATGTTGGATAGGAACACTGTGCAGGATAGTACGTTGACCATTGAAGCTCTTGCAGAGGAACTAAGGACCTGTTTTCTCGATTGGAGAAGAGTTGAGCTTGCTTTGGCGGATGCCACGCGAAAGGTAGAAGAAGAAAAGTCAAAGAGAGGTATTTGGAATTTCCGAATCGAAACCAAGCCTCTGTGAGTGCAGGACACCTTAAAGGTGTAAGACGATCAGGACAAGGAGGGCCATAATAAACGTTCAGAAAGTTTGAAAACCCGATTATTTTATCGACGCGATGATTTGAGGTTCAAGGTGTGGGTCCACTTGACAACTCAATCGTCGTGCCTCTTGTAAGAACCGCTCCGCGAAAGAAGACAATTGTGCTCGGTGGAGTAAGTATGACGTGAAGTACTTGAAGGATGACGAAGTTGGAGAAAAAACCTGGGAGAAGGCGCGAGTCGCTGCCCTTCCGAGAAGGGAATTGAAACGGCTTCAATGTGCATGGGCTTGTCAGCTTCGCCGGAATCGGGTGAAAAGGTTGTTAATGAGTCCATAGCGCGTTATGACCTGGTTGTGTAGGCTTGTCAATCACCGGTTCAAAAAAGAAACCACGTAACTCCGTGCTTGGAATGGGGTTAGTTAGGTATGTTATTGCCAAAATCCTCCCGCAGCGTATACACGTCGGTGAACTCCGCGAACCGCCAGCGCCCGTACGTTTCCAGTCCGTTGACGCCAGGCACCCACTGGGTCTCCATGGTTGCCTTCTTTTCCTTGGCGTCCTCGCGGCGGTAGCCCTTGATCTCGACCACGAGGTGGAGCAGATCGTCCTCGCCCCGCCCATCGTCGACAAGCACGATGAAGTCGGGGAGGTAGGTGCGCGCCTCGGAGCCGTACCGGTAGGGAACCTCCAGCCCCAGGGCGTGGTTCTTGACGTAGGCGTGGACCTGCGGCTGCGACTCGACGAAGCGGCAGAATTCCGCCTCCCAGTTGCTGTCGCAGACCACCCAGTTCACGTGGCAGCGGAGCGGGTGAGTCTGCCAGCGGGTCGGCTTCGAGGTGGTGAAGTTGACGTGGATCGTCGAGCCCGTCGGGTTGTAGGGGTCAAGCACCGCCGTCACTGCGCGATCTCTCAGATGGCGCGCCACGATGCCACGGGTGATGCGGGTGCAGGCCTGATCAGCCAGCTCCTGGTACATGAGCTGGGCGGGGTAGGTGCCACCCTTGCAGACCAGGTGGTCGTCCAGCCAGCGACGCGTGACCCGCTTGAGCTGGCCGAACAGGTGCAGCTTCGGCTCCTGATCCGGATCCCGCCAGTGTTTCTCCAGCAACGTCTTGGTCAAGTGGTAGACCAGCGTCGATGGGCGTAGATCCCGGCGGTGGATCAGGTTCAGGTCGACGCCTTCACCAATGATCCCGGCGTTGTGAGTGATGGAAGGACCGACGATCTCCGGGGTGAGCACGAGCGTCGAGTCGTCGTCGAACTTCGCGTCCACGTGCTCCTCGGGCAGCTCTACGCGGTAGCCCTGGACGCGCGGAAACCGGATCTCGCAGGCGTCTCGATCCGGGGTAATCGCCCGGACCGCTACCGTCTTGCGCGGCTTCTGTGGCTTGGCGACGACCGGCTGGGCGGTGAAGTCGAACGGGATGCCGAGCACGTCGGCATACTCGACGTTGAACCGCTCCTTTTCGTTGAGATCGTAGGACTGGCGGCGCAGGGCGCGACCGACCACCTGTTCGCACAGGAGCTGGGTGCCGAACGCGCGCACCCCGAGAATGTGCGTGACGGTGCGCGCATCCCAGCCCTCGGTGAGCATCGACACCGATACCACGCAGCGCGTGGAGCCCCCGAGCCGGCCTGCAACACCCACGGTGTTCATCACTTCGCGCAGCAGATCCTGGTCGGAGAGGTTCTCCGCCTGCCGAAGGTCGCCGGTGCGCGTAACGATCTCCTTGCGGAAGCGCTCGATCTCGTCGGTCGCGGCGACCCGGAAGTCCTTGCCGAGCGCTTCACCGGAGTCGAGTTGCTCGCTGTCGATCAGCAGGGTGTGCGGTCTGCCGAGCGGGTTGCCGAAGTCGTCGAAGTTGCGGAACAGCTCTAGCCGCCCGTTCTCGAACGACGAGGAGCCGTCCTCATGTTGGCGCTGGAACCCCGATATGTAGTCGTAGACCAGCTTCGAGGTCGCCGTGTTGTTGCACACCACGATGAAGCAGGGCGGAACATCGATGTCGGCCTCGCGCCACTGGTCGAACACCTTCGCGTAGTGGCCGTAGAGCGCTTCGAGCGCGGTCTGCAGCTCCACGGGAATGCTCAGCGGGTCGAGCACCGCGGACTTGGCGCGGCCCTTGCGGGGCATCCGCTTGCCGATGTGCTCCCACAGGTTGCGGAACTTGGGCATGTCGGCGCCGGGGATGTTGTCGGCCACCGGCACCCGCGGCAGCTTGACGATGCCGCACTCGATCGCGTCCATCAGCGAGAAGTCGCTCATCGTCCACGGAAACAGCGTGCCCTCCGCGTAGCCCGAGCCGCGCAGGAAGAACGGCGTGGCGGAGAGATCGATCACCCGGCTCAGGCCCAGCCTGCGCTGCACCACCTCCAGCCCGGATATCCACACCCGCGCGGCTTCGCTGTTCTTCTTCGCCTCCTGGCGGTCGTCTCCGGTGAGCTTGCCCTCGTCGCTCTCCTGCTCCGGTTTCTCGCGGTAGCAGTGATGGGCCTCGTCGTTGAACGCCATGATGCGCTTCATGCCCATCAGGCCGGGCATCACCCGCTGCAGCATCTGCCCCTCGGTCTCCAGCGTCTGCAGCTCCGGGCCGCGGCCCTGCAGCAGCGCGCGCCCGCCTTTCGAGATGTCCTGCGTCTCCCGCCGCATGAAGGCGTGGTAGTTGGTGATGACGATGTTGGCACGGTTCAGGTCGCCGAGCATGTCGCGCGGCACCAGCTCGCGGCTCTGGTAGTAGCTGTCGGGGTCGTTGGGCTGCAGCACGCGCAGCCGGTCGCGGATGGTCAGGCCGGGGGTCACCACCAGGAAGCCGCGCGTGAAGCGGCGGCTGTTCGGATGGCGCACCGCGTTGATCGTCTGCCAGGCGATCAGCATCGCCATCACGGTGGTCTTGCCGGCGCCGGTGGCGAGCTTGAGCGCCAGGCGGGTGAGGCCGGGATTGGCCTCCTGGTTCGCCGCCTCCAGGTGCTGCAGGAACTGCCGGCCTTCCCGTCCGGCACCGGGGGCGGCAACCTCGGTCAGCCAGATCACGGTCTCCACCGCCTCGACCTGACAGAAGAACGGACGCAGGTCGCTGAACTGGTGGTGCCGCCAGTGGTGGAGCAGTCGAGCGGTTTCCGGCGTGACCCGCCACTGGCCACGGGGCAGCCTGCGCCACTCGTTCACGCTGTTGCGTACGCTCTCGATCATCCGCATCAGTTCGTACTGCTGCCCATCCTCGTCCGGCGTCCTGCCGGCATCGTCGAGACCCAGCTCGCTCTGTTTCGCGGTCTGCTTGCGAGCCGCGGGGATCGGGGTGATGAACGACACGGTACGACGGCGGTCGATGATGTGGTTGGTGGGCTGCCGGTTCTCGTCCAGCTCCCAGTGCCGCGCCGGGTACTCGTACGGCGAGTTCAGAATCGGCTGTTCGAAAAACCGCTCGTCCACGGCGGCATACTACCGCATTCGAATGGCCGGTGTGGGAGGCTCGGCCTCCGGCGCGGTTGGAGGTCGACTTGCTACCCGACCGGTTCTACGCCGCGATTCCTATCGCAACTTCCGGCGCCTGCCAGTCGTACGTAATCTGGGATGCGTCAGCGCGCGTTGACGCCATCCGGAGGGCAGCAGCAGCATCTGCGGGGTGATGCTGTTGCCGATGTTGATATACCTTACGTTGGTTGACATGAAGGCCCCGCAGCAACGGTTGTTCACTCCCGGCACGGGAGCAACGCCTCGGGCCCTCACCGGGCGCGAGCGCGAGCAGGCGGTGTTGACGCGGTGCCTGGCGGACCTGCTCGGCGGCTCGTCGCCACCGCATGACGTCGTCCTGACCGGGCCGCGCGGCACCGGAAAGACGGTGCTGCTCAACTGGTTCGAGCGTGTCTGCCGCGACGACGGACGGAACGTCGACGTTGTGAAACTGACCCCCGCCGACATTCCGACCCGCGATGCGCTGATCGAGGTTCTGGCGCCGCCGCCCGGGATGGCCAAGCTGCTGCTGCGGAAACTTGGCGTGGCGGCGGTCGGCTCGGTCGAATGGGCACCGCCGTCCGGGGGCATGCGGAACCTTCGGGCCGAATTGACCGCCCGGTGCCGCAGGAAGCCGTTGGCGGTGCTGCTCGACGAGGCGCACACGCTCGACCTGGGGGTGGGCAGAACGCTGCTCAACGCCAGTCAGCAGGTGCGTGCCGACGCGCCGTTCCTGCTGGTACTGGCCGGCACACCGGGGTTGGCGGGGCACCTCGGCGCCATGAACGTGTCCTTCTGGAGCCGGCTCGACGAAGGCCGCCTGGGTATCGGCCTGCTCAGCGACGCGGCTGCTCGTGCCGCTCTGGTAGATCCGCTCGCGGCCCACGGTGTAAGCATCGACGCCGACATCCTCAGCGCGGTCATCGAAGACAGCCAGCGCTATCCGTACTTCATCCAGCTTTGGGGCGAGGCCCTGTGGCAACAGCGTCTGGTCACCGGCGCGACCCGGCTGAATGCCGCCGACGCGGCCGCGGCTCGGACCGACGTGGCCGCTCGGGTCATCGACTACTACGAGGATCGGTATCTGGAATTGGACCAATCGGGCTGGCTCGCCGTTGCCGAGCGGGTGGCCTCCCGCTTTCGGTCCCTGCCGACGCTGACCTACGAGGAGTTGAAGGCCGCGATCGCCGCCGGACTCGCTGCGAACGCGGACCCCGCGCAGGTGCACGCAGCACTGAACGCCCTGCAGCGCCTGGGGTTCGTCTGGCGACCGCCCGGACAGCTCCCACCGGTTCGCTACGAGCCCGGCATTCCCTCGTTCATGGCACACGTGCTCGACCACGCCGCACCGGCCTTGAGCGACTCCGCATCATCGTGAAGGTCCGGGGCTGGACATCATCCATGTCTACGACGATGCGGCTCGGAAGCCGGTCTCGCCAGCGCCAGAACACGAGGTTAACATCCACGGGACGCGCACCGGCAGCGAAGCTCCGCACCAGCATCCCGACGAAACCGGACTCGATCAACCGATCCGCCAATGCCTGCGACGCCGGGACGGCGCCACCGTACATCACCGTTCTCCAGGCCGGGCAGTGTAGATCCGTCGGTGACATCATGGTCTGCGCAACGTCAGGCGTAACCTCCGGCGACGATCTGGTCGAGGTAGGCGTGGACGTAAGCCGCCTTGCCGCGACGTACCAGTTGGTCCGGAGTCATGCAATTCAAACCCGGCAGCGGCTCCGAGCGGAACCAGGCGTATGCCACGAGGGTGGCGCAACCGGTATGCGCCTGCACCCTGCGCAGAATCTCGACCATTTCGCGCAACCTTGTCTGGGTCTTTGGCGCCCGCACCCGCGCCGATCGCGAAAACGCGTCCTGGCCAAGCCCCAGGGTGCTCGCGATTTCCGTCTTGGTAGTCCGCAGAGCACCGGCGATCAACGTTGGCGAGAACACCTGATCCTGGACGAATTCCTGCAGCTCCATGACACTAACGGCCGCGGATCGGCCATGCTCCAGCGCGCCAGCGCCTGGCGCAATGCTTTGCCCGGCCCCACCCAATCCAGCAGCCCGGGCCAGAGGTCCTCGAGCATGTCATCGCCCAGCGTCAGGCTGGCCTGGAACCCCAGCTCGGCAAGCACGGTGCGCATGCCCTCGGCCACGTTCTCACGCATCGCCTGGCCATCCTCGACGGTGGCGTACACACAGCGGAAGTCGCCGGCCTCTCCACCGTTCAGCAGGTTGCGCAACGCCAGCAGCGCAGATGTCTTGCCGGTCTGCCGCGGTGCGTGCAGCACGAAGTACTTCTCGTCGCGGATCAGGGCAGCACATCCTTAAGGTCGGGCCGCGACAGCGGCGCGATCTGGTAGTGTCGTTCCGCACGCACCGGGCCGGCGGTGTTGAACTTGCGCACGGTGGCCACTGTCGCAGGGTGTGGTGCGGTTGTCATCCGCGGCTGTCTTTACCCGGCGCCCGGCAGCCGAGCGAGCTGGATCTCATCCCTGTGGATCACGACACCGTCGTCGTCGACCAGCCACGATCGCCAGCCGTCCTTTTCCACGTAGGCCAACTGCGCCCGTGACCACGGGTCGGCCCATCCCGGTGCAGTGCCGACCACGACCTGGAGCGGCACGCCGCGCTGGAGAGACTGACTCATGAGCTTGTGGAGCGTTACCTCATCGCGGTGCACCCATGGGGCTGGGAGGCGTTCGTCCAGAAATCCCCATCGTAACCGCACGGTGCCATGCAGACTTCCGTATTGATAGATGGCGTAGAGCGACTTGGCGTCGGCTTCGAGCCGGCGCCGCAGCTTCGTCAGTTCGCCGCCGGCGAGGTACTCTCGCATCGTCTTCTCATCGCCGAACGGGCGCCTGATGCCGCACGAGCCCTGTACCAACAGACTCGTCGTGATCTTGAGCGTCCGTCCGCTCTTGCTGATCGTCTTTGTCTTCTGCGGAGGTCCCAACTCACCGAGGCGACGGTCTCCGGGCTCGAAGCGCAACGTCCGCAGCAGCGCGCGCACGTCGATGGCCGCAATGATGCCATAGGCAGCGAGCTTCTCGACCGCGTCCCCGATCTCGTCTCCCACGAAGGTGTGGAGAGCCCGCTCGGCGACGTCGACCAGCACCAGCGCCTGCGGCCGTCTGGCGGGAAACGCGTGGACCAGCACCCGTCGCATGCGGCCGAGTTCTTCGGCGTGGGTCGGAAGTGGTTCTGGCGCGCGGCGATCCACCGGCTGCGTTGCCGCCTCCGATGGTCGCAGGTCGAGCCTCCAGACCCACAGATCGGCCTCGGCGTCGCGAGGATCGAGCGCGTAGTAGTCGCCGTCACGGTAGATGGGAGCACGCGCCGGCTTGCACCGTTTCAGCGAAGCCAGAGCGTGCGCCGCCGGTGCCACGCCAGCCTCCGCGAAGCGCTCCGCGGCTTCCTGCAAGGTGACGGGTTCGCCTCGCTCCAGGAGGAACACGATCAGGAGGCGGTAGTAATTGGCCTCCGGGTGGTCCTTGGCTACCTCCAGCTTCGGAATCTCGATCCCGAGCGCGTCGCAGTATGGATTCGACCTCTCGCTCCGAAACCGAACCCCGGTTGTCCGCTCCTCGTCCATCCCGTCCTCTCGCCCGCCACGGAGTCTGTCGCAATCCGACACCCTCCAGGCCCTCAAAGTGGCCGTCGACATTCGGCAGGCAGAGCCCCGGCCACTCCCGCAATGACCCGTTCCCGTTGGTCGTGCTTGCCGTTACGTTGTACCGTTGCGCGAGTGTTGATCAACCAGCCCTTGCCGCAGGCGGAGATGCGGCGTTGGCGGGTCGACGGCACTCTCGGCGGAGGCGCGAGATGACGAATGGGACGGATGGCCTGTCCGCCAACACGACCGCGATCCTGCTGCTTACGGCTCCCCTGATCGTCGGCAACCGCGGGTCACGAGATCAGATCCTCACGGCCGGCGAGTACCGGAAGCTGGCCCCCTGTCTGGCATCGCTCCAGTCCCAACCGGCCGACCTGCTGGAGCCCGGTGCCGGTCGGCTCGTGGCGCAGTGTGGCGAGGTGATCGACGAGGCTCGTCTGAGAGCATTGCTGGACCGGGGATTCCTGCTGAGCCAGGCGGTCGAACGATGGCAGACACGGGGGACCTGGGTGGTTAGCCGCGCCGATGCCGCGTACCCGCCGTTGCTCAAGAAGCGTTTGAAGAACGATGCGCCGAGCGTGCTCTACGGGTGTGGACCGCAAGAGATCATGCATACCCGGAGCTTCGCGATCGTCGGTTCGCGAGACGTTACGGAACCACTCATCGACTACACGCGGGGAACTGCCGCGCTGGTCGCCGGCGCCGGATTGACCGTGGTTTCGGGTGGTGCAAGAGGTGTTGATCGGGCCGCCATGAACGGTGCTCTGGAGGCCGGAGGCCGCGTCGTGGGAGTGCTGTCGGGAGACCTGGAGAGGACGGCCATGAACCGCGAGCATCGCAACCTGCTGCTGGAGGAACGGCTGGCACTGGTCTCCCCCTTCGACCCGAGCCAGAGATTCACGGTTGCGCAGGCGATGCAGCGCAACCGGGTGATCTATGCCCTGGCGGAAGCGGGTTTGGTCGTGAACGCCGACTTCAACCGAGGGGGTACGTGGGCCGGAGCCGTCGAGCAGTTGAAAAAGTACCCGGTGCCCATCTTCGTGCGTTCGAGCGGTGATCCTTCCAAGGGACTTGAAGCTCTGAAAGACCGTGGGGCATGCCCGTGGCCGGAACCGGAAGAGCCGGATGCGATTGACCGGATTCTTCGGCAAGGCTCCGCACGGCACGAGCCCGCAACGGACCAGGTCGAGCTGATCTTCGACCCGGAAGCCGGAAGATAGGTTCCTCCTCGTCGTCGACCGGGGCGGCGCCGGCCACGTGGGCCAAACGCCTATGGCCGGGCGGTTACGGCGACGGATTCGGCCAGGTCGCGAATCGCCTGGCGCGGGTTGTCGATCCGCCGTTCGTTGATGGTGACTTCGCCCCACCCCCGCACCTCCGGCGGCAGGCGTAACTCGGCACGATACCCCTCCGGCACCGTGGCGTCGAGGCGGAACGACTGCCGCTCCATGCTCCAGGCCACGCCCGCGTTGCCGCCCTCGGTCTTGACTGTCCCCTTGGCCCACCGCAGGCCGCAGGGATGGGGGGCTATCGTGATGGTCCCGGTCACCGCGTCGGGGATGCCGAGGCCGAGGAAGTCGCGCACCAGCCACACCCCGGCATGCGCGGCGAATCCCTGGCACACGCTGCCGGTGTCGGCCATGCCTTCCCACAGCGTGCCGGGGCCCTCGTCGATCATGCGCGAGTAGAGGTAGCGCAGCTCCCGCAGCAGGCGTTCGTGCTCGCCATGGGCGGCGAGGATCTCGAAGCGGATCGGCAGCGCCGCAAAGTGATCCGAACGCAGCACCTTGGGGTCGTCCACCAGGCGCTCCGGACACGGGCCGTGCTGTTCGAGCAGCGCCTTGAACAGCGCGGGATGCTCAGCGGGCGACGCGATACCGAGCCACGCCGCGTAGTACTGCGCCGCCTCCGACGTCAGCTTGCCGCGCGCCAGCGTGCCTCCTTCCGTGTGCTGGAGACTGTCGCTGAGGAACTGCGCCGGGCGCTCGGTACGGATGCCGGCGTACGCCTGCCGCAGCCTGGCGCGAATGCCAAGCGCCTTCGCGCGCAGCTCCGGGCGCCCGTAGAGTTCGTCGATGCACTCCAGCATGCGGGCGTAGAGGGCATTGGTCGGCATGGAGATCGGCTGACTGAAGTACTCGGGGAGCGGGGCGGTGGACCCGTCCACGAAGATCCGGCCCGGCAGCCGGTTCAGGACTCCGTCGGCGTCCTCATGGCGGGCGAGCTGCGCGGTGACTTCGGCGACCCGCGCCGCGTACCGGTCGACGAAGCCGCGATCGCCGGTGCGGTGGTAGAACTCGTGCAGGTGCAGGATCAGGAACATCGTCCAGTTGGGATGGTGGTTCCCTCGCCCCGCGGGATACACGGCCGGCGAGTAGCCGTCGAAGTGCTCGCCAACCGTGGGCGCGAGAAAGTTCTCCAGCATCGCCCGCTCCACCCGGGTGTCGCCCAGCATCTGGCGCGCCGCCCGCGCGGTCCAGAACGAATCGCACAGCCAGCCTCCGCGCTCGCGCCCCGGTGTATCCAGGAACACGTCGAGGGTGTTGGCCCGCAGGGTGAGCCGGGCCGCGTCGTAGATCCGGTTGAGCGTGCCATCGCTGCACAGGAAGGTCCCGCCGACGAGGTCGGGGTACTGGTACCGGCGCAGGAACACGTCGTGCAGCGTGAACGCGCGCGCCCGCCGCACGATCACCCTGAGGTAGCGCACGCAGTACGGCTCGAAGGACTCCAGGCGGGTGCGCCCCTGCGAGCAGTACAGGCGCACCACGCAGCGTGACGCGCACCCGTGCGGGTCGATGCTGCCGTCATCCCCGATCCGGTCGGCGTGCACCAGGTCCACCGTTCCGCCCGCGGGCAACGAGACCTCGACCCCCACGAATGCGCTGGACAGCTCGCCGAAATCGTAGGTCAGGGCAGTGCTGTCCTCCGAGGTCTCGACCTGCAGCTCGACGAATCCGCCATTCCCACCCCCGCTCGGGCGCGCCGTCCCGCGGAACGGAATCTCCCGTTCCCGCGCGCACTCCGCGGCGGGGTCTTCCGGGAGCTGCTGCCCGGATCGGCCGTGCGCACCGCCGACCGTGTTGGCCAGCGTGAGCAGCCGTGCCCCGCCTACCAAGCTGCCGTCGGCAAGCTCCACCGCGCGCTCCAGGAGCTGGCGGTCGTCGTCGACCTCCTCCACCGGGAGCCAGGGAGATTCCCCCGGTCCGCCGAGGGGGCCGGTCCTCCAGTCGAAGTATCCGGCATCAAGGTCGTAGATCTCCATGATGGAGCGCGCGTGTGAAAACGGCGGGGCGTCCGACCGCTTGTGCTGCAGTCGGATGCCGGACCAGGATCGGTCGGTCGCGATCAGGACCTCTCCGTCCGCCTCCAGCTCGGCGAGCAGGAAGCTGGGCTCGCCGGTGACGTGGAGGGTCGGCTCGCAGTAGCCCGCGACTTCGATGGCGAGGCAGTTGCGTCCCGCCCCAAGCCGGCCCGAGAGGTCGACCGTGTCGATGCGCGCGAATCCGTGGGCCGCCCGCGCCGGGCCATGGAAGAGAAACTGCCCGTTGAGGTACGCGCGGTAGAAGGTGCATGCGGTCACCCGCAGCGCGGCCTTGTCGGGCACGGTGTCGAGCAGGAGATCCTTGCGGAATCCTGCCTGGCAGTTCTTCTCGGTCCGCAGCCCCTCGAGAAAGATCTTCTTGGCTGTTCGCATCTTCTGCCCGCGCTGCATCGACAATCCCCGGCGAGCATAACCCAACAGGACGCCACGCACAGACCACGCGTTCGATCTCGGGCACCCTCTCACCAGACTCGCGGCTTGCCATCCTCCGCTTCGGTGCCTAGGGTGCTCCCGGGCGCCGGCCAGGGGGTGGAGATGGAGAAGCAAGCCCGCGACAGGATCGAGGATTACGAAAGGGACGGCTTCGTCGTCGTTCGCGGCCTCCTGCGGGATCGTGACCTGGAGCCGGTGCGCCGGGTGATCGCCGCCCAGGTCGACCGGGAGGCGCGCCGAAGGCGGGATGCGGGAGCGATTGCCGATCTGCACAAGAACGCCCCATTCGAGCGCCGGCTCTACGAGGTCTACCGGGGCAGCAAGCGCGACGCGGGTCTCTGGAACCGCGAGGTGTTCAGCCGCGAGCTGTACGACTTCGGAATGAATCCGGGCATCCTGGAATTGGCCGAGTCGATCCTGGGGCCGGAGATTCAGTTCAACGGCGACTACTGGGTGCGCTCGAAACTGCCGCACGAGTCACTCACGACCTACCCGTGGCACCAGGACAGCGGATACTACGGGGCCGCCACCGAGCAGCACCACATACTGTCGCTCTGGATTCCGCTGGTGGACGTCGACGAGGTGAACGGCTGCCTGCAGATGATGCCCGGCAGTCACCGCTGGGGACTGCTCCCCACGATGAGCGACGGCGGCGGCCACCTGCAGCCGCGAGAGGACATCGAGGAACGCGGTCAGGGCGTGGCGGTCACCATGGCGGCGGGCGACGTTCTGGCCTTTCACAACCTCACGTTCCACCGCTCCACCATGAACCGTTCCGATTCCATCCGCTGGAGCATCGATCTTCGCTACAGTGCCATCGGGGTGCCGCTGGAGTGGCTGTTCAGGGACTGCATCAATGGGTTCATCGCCCGCAGCAGGTCCGATCCGGGCCGGGTCGACTCCTGGGAGGATTGGCGCAACAAGCGCGCCGCTGCGACCGCGGCGGCACAGGTTCGCACCGCACCGGCGGTCTGATTCACGCACGATGCGCCCGTACAGAATACGCATCGTCTGGGGCTACTGGATGCCCTATGCCCCGTATCCGTTTCAGCACGCCACCTACAATTGGGACGGCGCGGTAACGGCGCAGCGCGGTACCATCAACCGCTGCTGGCTCATCACCTTCAACGGTCACTACGGCGACGTCGCCGAGACCCTCGTTCCGCTCGCAAAGGCTGAGTGGAACTGGCAGGCGCCGGACAGTCAGAACCGTCTCGGCGGCATCCTGGTCGAGGTATCCGGCGCTGCCGACACTGTCGTTCGATTCTCCTCCAGGACTGCGGACCTGGAGTTCACGATCGGCGCCCTGTTGCAGACCAGGGTGATTTCCCGCCACATCGGGCAGCGCTACAGCAACGTCGACCTGACCGCCATGTTCGACGGCCACGATCCGCAGTTGGATCAGCCGCAGGACTCGCGGTTGCTCGCGGAGATCATCGGCCACCCCCGCAGGCTGATCCTGGCACGGGACTTTCGCGGGCCGATCCAGCGCTGGTGCTGTACCGATTGGGCCTGGGCAGTGCCCGGCGGCAGCGTGGAAGTGGACGTGCCGCGGGAAAATCGGGCGGACACCAGAGATGCCGATCGACGCTACCTGGCTGCGACTTTCATGTGTCTAGCGATTTCTTCGGCAAGAGACGAAACGATGGACGCCGTGATCGAGCGTGGGAGCGCGCACCATCTCGGCAGGGCGGGCAGTGCAGTGATTCCGTACCGCGTATCCCTCAACGGCGTCGAGGTGCACTCCGCCGAGAGACGATTCGGCCATCCCGCAAGAATCGGACTGGTGCAGGAGATACCCGTCGAGGTGCCGGAGACCGACCTCACCCGGGACGCCAACACGTTCACAGTGACGAACGGAAGCGACAGACACTACCTCCTGCTGGGGCGGGTCTACCTTGAGCAACGGCTGGAGAAACCTTTCGAGGTGACCGCGTGTCCACGCTGGGTGCTGCTGAACCAGGAATTCAGCGTCGAGCTCTCCTGCCGGGCGCAGTTGCCGGGGCTGGAGATAGAGAGTCCGCCGGGCGTGCAACTCGTGAAATCAGGGGCGCATCGGTTCAGCTTTGTTGCGCGCCAGCCGCTGGCAGACGTGGAGATTCGGTTTCGCTCGGGAGCGTTGCGATGTTGCGCCCGAATCGAGCAGGTTGTGGCGTGCGAACAGGAGCGGTATCCCATGCTGGTGGGCCTCGACGACACCACCTTGCGGCCGGTGGACTCGGACTATCGTGAACGTATCATCCGTAATATTCATGACAGCCAGATCGCCGACATGTACGTCGGCCGGGTCCTCGGCGACCGCGAACGAGCCCTCGCGATCGCCAGGTATTGCCGCGATTACGGGATCTCGTTTCAGGTCGCGGACTCATGCCCGTTCGATCTGGCCAGCGAGATCCGGCGCCAGGCAGGCTCCTACTTCAAGGGCTATTACTGGTCGGAGTGTGACGGCTACCTGTGGGGATACGCAGCCAAGCCGCAGTATCACCGCAACAGCGTGCAGGAAAGTGAGCGCACCATGCGGACGGCCTACGAAGACTGCGTGGCGTACTTTCGGCGCATGGTGGACGCGGTCAGGGAGGTCGATACCGCACTGGGACCGTTGGTCCTGCTGTCGTCGGTGGTGCACAGTCAGGCCTGCGCGGCGGGCATGGAAACCACGTTGTCGCAGTTCAACAAGAGCAACAACGTGCTGTTGATTGCCGACGCCAGAGGGACCGCGCGCACCTACGGCAAGCCGTTCTGGGGAACCTACCAGGCGGAAGGCGGCCACGTGAATCCGGCGGGCGCACAGCACCTGCGGATGTGGTGGCTGTCGCTGTACCTGGCCTTTGTCGCCGGTGCTTCGCAAGTAAACGACGAGGAACACCTCTACCATACCTGGCACCAGCGCCTGTACGGGCCGAGCGACAAGGTCACCCTGCTGCGGCGCGACATCATGCGGCGCTTCAACCGCTACGCCAAGACCCGTCCGCGCAGGGGGGAACTCCAGGTGAAGCAGGCGTGCCTCATCGGACGGTACGCCTGCGATGTGAATGACGGGCTGTCCCGGACCGACGACCTTGCCGCTCTGGCACCGCTGGTATGGCGCAACTTCGGCGGCACCGGTGAACAGTGGCGACCAGCGACCCCGGAATACGGACTGCGCTATCTCGATGTTTTCTTCCCTGGCGTATGGCTCCACACGCTGGAACAATCGCCGGAAGGCGTCAGGCGGTGGTACGGCGGCACGCCGCACGGTGAGATCGAATTGATCCCCATCGATGCTCCCGCAGAGGTGCTCTCGCAGTTCAAGCTGCTGCTGCTGCTCGGCTGGAACACGATGGATGCGGAACAGTACGGCAAGCTGAAGGCCTACGTTGCCAGCGGCGGTACCCTGTTCATGAGCGTTCCCCATGCCACGAAGAACGAATCGAGGGCTTTCTTGAACAACAACATGGAGCCCTTGAATCTGGTTCTGGAGGGCGACTTCGGCGACCTGTTCGGCACCAGGATCAAGGGGCGCGGAGGACGCCTGGTGCGAATCATGGCCGAGAAAGATGTCGCTGGCAATCCGGTCGCAGAGGTATATCAGCAGTCGGACAAGTTCCGTTACCCCTCCAGCGGACCGCTGCATGCCCCGGTTGACCTTGCCGACGTGGAGCTGTGCGGGGCCGAAGTGCTGGCGCGCGAGGCAGATTCCGGCGAGCCGATCCTGGTGCGAAACAGAGTGCACAAGGGAACCGCCTATCTGTTGTGCACGTTCGACTTCCCGGGCAATTCCTGTCTTGTCCCCCTGATGACCCCACTGATAAGAAACCTGTCATCGTCGCTCGACTGGCCGGTGGAACTGGATGATCCCAGCGGCGACGTGTACTACACCGTGCGCGATGAAGGCGACGGCACGACGCACCTGCATCTGCTCAACACGGATTGGTCCACCGCCGGTAACGTGAAACGGTGCCGCCTGCGTCTGGGAGACGACTGGATTGAGGCCGCAGTGGTTGAGGGCCGCCTCAGTGAAATTGTCTGGTGCGGAAACCTGGTCCTGTTGGTCGAAGACGAGAAGTTCCATGTCGATGCTGTTTCCGTTGGTGAAGACGGTTTCGAGATAGGGCTGCATGGCTACGGACGAGCAACGCTCAATATGGCTCTGCTCGACGGACGGGAGATCGATTTACTCACCTTTGCCGGTACCCAGGTCAATCCGGTTGCAGATGATTCGTGGGTGGTCGTGGAGCTTGTCTTCGGCAAGAAAAGCGTCAGAAGGCTCAGCGGCACGATCAGGATCCATGATGCGTGACAGCACCATGGCACCGGTGTTGCGGCGGCCTGGAGGAACGGTAGCTGAAGGAGGAACGGAATCGTGCGGAGCTTGAGAATCGCCTACAACGAGCGGCAGGAGCCGCTGGAAGTGCTGCTGCGGACCATCGACCGGCCTGGAGAGTACTGGATGCAGGATCGGCTGCTGGCGCCGATGCCGCGCATCGAGGTGGAAGGGGCGCGCTCACTCTCCTTCCCGATCACCGAAGGGCAGGCGCGTTCGCTGGCCGCGGTGGCGGAGCCGGCGCCCTACGGCAGGGGTGAGCAGACGCTGGTGGACAGCTCCGTTCGTGCGTGCCGGCAGATCGATGCGGCGCAGGTGCGCATCACCGGCGGCGCGTGGTGGGATACGCTGGCGCAGGTGGTCGGACTGGCGGCAGCGGGACTCGGCTGCCCTCCCGAGCACACATCCGGCCAGTTGTACAAGCTGCTGGTGTACGAGCCGGGCGGATTCTTCGCCCCGCATCGGGACACCGAGAAGGTGGACGGCATGGTCGCCACGCTGGTGGTGTCGCTGCCGGTGGCGGGCACCGGCGGCGAGCTGGTCATCCGGCACCGCGAGCGACAGGCAGTCGTCGACCTGCGCACCGACGAGCCCTCCGAGCTCGCATTCGCCGCGTTCTACGCTGACTGCGTCCACGAAATACGCCCGGTTACCGCCGGCCACCGCATCGTCCTCGTCTACCATCTGGTGGTGCGCGCCGCCGCCGCCGCGGTGTTGCGGGCCGCGCCCGACTTCGGCCAGCAGGAGGAACAGATCGCGGCCCAACTCAGGAACTGGGAAGCGACGTCGGCGGCGGGCGACAAGCTGGTCTGGCTGCTGGAGCATCAATACAGCGAAGCGGGCCTGTCGTTCGACGTGCTGAAGAACGCCGACGCGGCGCTCGGCGGTGTCCTCGCCCGGGCGGCGCGGCAGGCGAATCATGCGCTGTACGCGGCCATTCTCAGCATCTACGAGTCGGGTACCGTGGACGATTCGGGCGACTTCCCGTCTTGGGACGACCCCGAGGACTACGACTGGGACGACGAGGACTGGGACGACGAGCAGATCGATTCCACTCGTGAGCTGTTCGGACTGGTCGCTCCCGACGGTTCGCGGCCCGACTACGGCGCGCTTCCGCTGCTGGAGGGCGAACTGCTTCCTTCCGGGGCGCTGGATGGAGCAGAGCCCGACCACGAGGACAGCCGCGTGACGGGCAACGAAGGCGTCCAGCTCTCGCGCAGCTATCGCCGCGCGGTCCTCGTGCTGTGGCCGCGGGGAAGGACGCTGGGGACCTTGGCCCGCGGCGAAATCGAGCGCGCCATCGCCTGGTTCGCCGACGAACTGGCGCGGCAGGAGCACGATTCGGGCGCACGTCGCCACCTGTGCGGCCTCGCCGCTCAGCTCATCGACACCTGGCCGGCTCCGGACCCGGTGCGGTTCTATCGTCGCCATGACACCGACGGAGCGCAGCAGGGATTCCGGGAAGCGTTGCGCCTGCTGCGCCGCCTTGGGGACGAGGCCACGACCCGGCGCTTTCTGCGCGAGGTCGCCATCCCGCATTACAGCGGCGGCGCCAATGACGAACTGCTGGCGACGGCGAAGGTGGTCGCTCCCGCAACCCTGCAAGCCTGGCTGCCGAAGTTCACGGCGGTGAATCTTCCAAACTTCCCGGAGGGCGTTCTCGAACTACTCTGGCGCCTGTGTCCGCACGCAGATTCGCCCGGCGAACCGGATCGGCGCCGGCGGCCCGCGCTGGCCGCCGCGGCGCGCGCCGCCTGCCGGGTGCTGCCGGCGGTGGTCGGCGAGGCGCCCGCCGACGAGCATTCCCTGGACTTCCACCCGGCGTCGTTGCGCGTCCGGCCGCTGAGCGCGCACGCGATCCGTGCCCTGCTGGGGTTCATCCGGTATTGCGCACCGGCCGCGGCGGCGGACGAGGTGGCCGCGCTGCTGGTACGGCGACCGGCCGCGGCGCCGCCGGACCGCGCCCTGCCGCAGGCGCTGGCGGAGCTGACGCAGCAGGGACGCATGACTGGCGACGCGGCCGAGCCCGCCGGGTTCGCGACCCTGTGGCGGCACGCGGCAGGTTTTCTGTTGCTACGCAGCGCGGTGCCGCCGGAGGAACCGCGCGACTGGGTGATCGAGACCCGGATCGCGTGTGACTGCGAGCTCTGCGCACGGCTGCAGGCGTTCTGCGCCGACCCGGCGGCCACCACGGTGCAGTTCAGAATGCGGCAGGACCTGCGCTCGCACGTCGAGTCGACCATCACCGGCCTGCAACTGGACATCGACCGGAAGACCGAGCGCAAGGGCAGTCCGCACACCCTGATCTGCACCAAGAACCGCGCCACCTACGAGCGCCGTTGCGCGGAGTACGCCGCGGACATCGCCCACATGCGGATGCTGGCGGACGCGGCCCCGCGCAGTGAAACAGACTCCGGCGCGGCGGAAGATCTGCAGCGGTTGCGCGCGGCGATTGCGCGATCCAGTAGTCGATGATCTCGGCCAGGTCCCGAGCGGCATCTTCGGTCAACTGGACTTGGAAGGCCATCAGCCGGCCGGGCAACGCTCCCGAATCTGGGCCACGACATCGGCGGCGGGTCGCACCTGGCCGGCATCGATCTGCCGGTTTCCGAGTGCCAGCATCTTCAGCAGCGCAACTGTCTCCTGCATCTGCTCGTAGCTGTCGATGCTCTGCATCACCGCCTTGGCTTCGCCATTCTGGGTGATGATCAACGGCTCGGGTTGGGCCGCTATGGTACGCACGAGCTCTGCTGCGTGCGCCTTCAGGTAGCTGATCGGCTTGATCTGACGAGAGAGTCTCATGCAGCGTCCTCGGTAGACTGAATGTGGTCCATATTCAGGCAGGATTGTCACCGGCTGCGGCGCGAGCCTCGCGCCGGTCAGTCGACGAGGGCCTGGTAGATGAGGGGCTTGAGGCGGCGGCGGAGCACGCGGGGCGGGCTGGCGGGGATGGCGCCGGAGTGGGTGAGCTGCGCGAACAGGATGACGCTCAGCTCCTCGAGGGGGTCGACCCAGAAGTAGGTGCCGGCCAGGCCGCCCCAGGCGAACTGGCCGGGGGAGTCGATCACGTTGGCCGCGGCGGGGTCGAGGGCGACCGAGAAGCCGAGGCCGAAGCCGACGCCGGCGAACGGGGTTTCGCTGAACACCGGCTGTCCCATGGCGGCCAGGTCGCGGTTGCCGGGCAGGTGGTTGCAGGTCATGTATTCGACCGTCTTGCGGCCGAGCAAGCGGACGCCGTCCAGCTCGCCCTTGCCCAGCAGCATGTCGGCGAAGCGCCGGTAGTCGTCGATGGTCGAGACCATGCCGCCGCCGCCGGAGAGCATGGCGGGCGGAGCGAGGTAGCGGCTGGTGGCCGGGTCGTCGGTGAGGCAGTAGGCGGGGGCGCCCGGCTCGGCGGTCTCGCACTCGTAACAGGCGGCGAACCGACCGGCTTGGTCCGCGGGCACGGTGAAGCCGCTGTCGCGCATCCCCAGCGGCCCGGTGACGTGCTCGGCGATGTACTCGTCCAGCGGCCTGCCCGAGAGCACCTGCACCAGGTAGCCGACCACGTCGGTGGACATGCCGTACTGCCAGCGCGTGCCCGGCGAGAACTGCAGCGGCAACTCGCCGAGCGTGGCGATCACCGTCTCCAGCGAATCGTCGGCGGCGATGCGGGCCCGGTACAGCGCGTCCACCGGGTGGCTGTGCATGAAGCCGTAGGTGAGACCGGAAGTATGGGTGAGCAGGTCCTTGACGATCACCGCTCGGTCCGGCTCGCGCGTCCGGTAGTCGTGCTCGTCGCCGTCCGCGAACACCTGCAGGCGCTCCCAGGAGGGGATGTAGCGGCTCACGGGATCGTCCAACTGGAACGCGCCCCGCTCGTAGAGCTGCATCAGGGCCACGCTCGCGATCGGCTTGGTCATAGAGTAGATACGCACGATGGCGTCGCGCTCGAAACGCCGCCCGCGTTCCACGTCCATCAGGCCGCCGGCGAGAAACAGCGCTTCCCGGCCGCGCTGGGAGATCAGCAGCAGGTAGCCCGGCAGCTCGCCGTCGTCGACGTAGCGGCGCAGGACCGGCTCGATCCGGGCGAGCCGCTGATCGGAGAGTCCGTAAGCCACGGCGGTCAGTGGGGTAGGTAGGCGTCGTGGATCTGCTCGGCGGCGACTCCTTCGGCGATCCAGCGGTCGATTTGAATGTCGTCGTGGCCCAGCTCGTGCAGGATCTCGCGGGTGTGGCTGCCGATCTTGGGCATCGGGTTGGTGAGGCGTAGCGAGGTGCCGGCTAAGCGCGCGTACGTGGGCGCCGGGTTGTCGACCGGGCTGCCAGCCGGGTGGTCGAGCAGGCGAATCACCGAAATCGACTCCCCGTCGCTCCACGAAGCGCGTTCGGCGTCGGTCAGCTCGCGCAGGCCGGTGCGGCGCAGGTCCTCGATGCAGTGGACGCGGTGGCAGCCGAACCCGGCGCCGTTGAACGCCCGTTCCCAATGGGCCAGCGGCTGCTCCGCGATGGCGGCCTGCAGCGCGGCGATGCGCGCCGGCTCAGCGGAAGGCTCGACCGGCGCCGCGGCCAGCTCCGGAATCCCGCGCAGCCGCGGCAGGTCCTCCGGCAGGCCGGTCAGCATCAGCCAGCCGTCGGCGGCGCGGTAGAGGTGCTCCAGGGAGTGCGCGCCGGGCGACTCCTGTCCCTGAGGGCCGTCGTCGGGCCGCGCCTCGGCGGTAGCCCACGCGAACGGGGCCTGCACCAGTTGTCCGCCTTGGGCGAGAGAAGTGAAGACCAGGTCGCCGCCACCTTCGCGCTTGCGCCGCAGCAGGGCCAGGGCGATGCCGTAGCTGCCCGAGTAGCCGGTCAGGTAGTCGATGCAGGAGGCGAAGCCGTGCAACTCCGGCGGCTCGCCGGGCCCGCCGTAACGGCTCATGATGCCGGTGGCCGCCTGCAGCACGGGGTCGAAGCCGGGCAGCTCGGTCCAGGGCCCGCGCCGCGGACCGTTGAAAGCGGTCAGGTTGAGGTAGACGATATCGGGGTTGATGCGCGCCACGCTGGCGTAGTCGATGCCGAGCCGCTCGGCGACGCCGGGACGGAAGTTGTGCACGATCACGTCGGCGCCGGCGGCCAGTTGCTCGAACAGGCGCCTGCCCGCCTCCCGCTTGAGGTCCAGGATCATGCTGCGTTTGCCCTGGCCTACCTCCACGTGCAGCATGCACGCGGTGCTGGGGGTGAAGTAGGGATCGGGTGCATCGATCTTGATCACCTCGGCGCCGTACTCCGCCAGGGTGCGGGCGCTGCAGGGGCCGGCCAGCACGGTGGACAGGTCGAGCACCTTGAGCCCCGTGAGGATGGGCGCCGTTCGTGAGCCGGATTGTGCGCCATCACCGTTGGCACCGGGCCCGTTCGCGGCCGCGGCGGCGGCCGCGCGCTCGGCGCTGTCCGCCAGCAAAGCGGTGAGGTCGGCGGGCCGGGCCGGCCGCGGAAGGTGCCAGCGAGGGTCGGTGCGCCCCACCGAGGTCTGTACTCCGAGCTGGCGAATCGCGCCATGTACCGGGTCCTCCACCTCCACGGTGAGCGCGGCGGCGTCGGTTTCCGGCCGCTGCAACCACTCCTGCGTAGTGCGGTGGACGGTGAATGGTACCCCGTGCTCGCGCATGACCGGCGTCCACGCGTCGGCCGGCCGCTGCCGGAAGGCGTCCGCAATCCGGTCCCGGACCGCCAGCTTCCATTGCTTCGACAGGCCGTCGATGTCCTGCAGGTTGTTGGGCCGGGTGAGGTCGGCGTAGGGCGGCAGATCGACCATGCCCTCGGCCAGCAGCCGGTCGTAGATGCCGAGCGCCTTGACGAGCTGCACCGAGTTGCGGCGGCTGTTGCCGGCGAGCAGGAACACCCAGACGCCGTCGCCCGCCTGGTAGCTTTCGAACATCGGCGGTTGCAAGGGGCGCAGCCGGTCGATCAGGCGGCGGCGCTCGGCCGCGTCGGCCTGGCACATCCGCTCGCGCAGCTCGTCGTTGGCCGGGTTGGGACGCTTGCCGTAGCGTGCCGGCGGATCCGCCACGCGTAGCAGGAAGGCGCCCATGGCCGACATCGCTGCGCCGGCCAGCGGCACCTCGATCACCTCGCCGCGGCCGCTCTCCTCGCGGGCGTAGAGCCCCAGGGTCACCGCCAGCGCGCCGTGGACGGCGCCGTAGGCGGACGCGAGCGGGATCGGCGTGTACTGCGGCGGCGCCTCCAGCTCGCGGCGGATCGCGTGCAGGTCGGTGAACAGGCCGGTGGCGGCGCCCAGCACCCCTTCGAAGGCGCGCAGCGACGCGCGTTCCTCGCCGGCGCCGAAGCCGGGCAACGACAGGTACACCAGCCGCGGGTTGGCCGCCGTCATGGCGGCCGGTCCCAGTCCCAGGCGCTGCATCACGCCGGGGCGGAAGTTCTCTATCACCACGTCCGCCCCGGCCACCAGTTGTAGGGCGGCGTCGCGGCCGGCGGCGCTCTTCAGGTCCAGCTCCAGCACCTGCTTGCCGCGGTTGAACACCGCGCCCGCGGGGGTGGCGCAGGAGGGGTGGCCGGGGCGATCCACCTTGATCACCTCGGCGCCCTGGTCCGCCAGCAGCATGCCGGCCAGCGGACCCGCGAGGTAGTGGCCAAAGTCTATGACCCGATAGCCCGCCAGCGGCGGGAGGTCCCCTGTCGATGCCGTCACGGCTCCGGAGCATAGCCAGACGCGGCGCAGGTGTCGAGGTTGCCCTCGTGGTGCGAGCGGCGCGCCGGCCACCAGCGCGGGCCGCCGGCCTGCTCGCGGAGCGACGAATCCACACGAAGTGAGTGCGGTGCCGATCCTGTTGCTCCACGACGTGCTGCTGGAGGCTGACCAGGGAGCGCCGGCCGGCGGGATAGGCTATGGTCGCGCCACCATGGAAGAACGGGGTGACGAGTGCGCCCGAGACTGCGGCCGGGTTCGTCTCGATGGCGGTGTTGGCGCAACTTACCGACACGATCTTCGGCCGACGGATCGCGGCGGCGATGCAGCAGGCAACCCGCGCCCCGCTGTCCGCCGACGACAAGAAATCCGCAGAAAGTTGCAGAAAACACTTGACGCCTTCTGATGCGCTCATGGCGGCCTTCTACGGGCCGTTCCGCCGCTTCCGACTCTCCAGAAAACACTTCGCGCCCGCTGGCTCGATAGCGCCCCGCTACGCCCGTCCTGAGCCATCTCCGAAACCCGTCCGAGACCTGGAAGTTCGTGGCATTTTCAATCCAGTGGTATATTTACGCCATGCCGAACGTGACCGAAGCAGCCTCCGAAGAGCTCTTGTCCACCGTCACCGTGCTCACTGATCAGGTGCTGCTGGAGCGGACCAAAATGCTCGCCCGCCACGAGCAGGCGCTCCAGCTCTGCGTCCTCGACCACCTGCGCGAGATCGAGGCGCGGCGCCTGTACCTGCGCCTCGGCTACTCCAGCCTGTTCGACTACGCCGTGCGCGAGTTGCGCTATACCGAGGCAGCCGCGTGGCGCCGTATCAAGGCCATGCGCCTGTGCCGCGAGACCCGCGGCGTCCGCGAGTGGCTGCAGGACGGCTCACTCAACCTCAGCAACGCCGCCCTGTTGCAGAACTGTTTCGAGCGCTGGGACCGCAATGGAGGCGGACCGACCGCTGCCGGATCGCCGGGAGCCGAAGCCAACGTCGCGCCGCGTGCCGGCTCAGCTCCATCCGCGCCGGCGGGCGAGGCGGAGGGTTCGCCATCGCCGGTGCTGGATGCACACGCCCGGCAGCGGCTGGTGGAGCAGGCGGTGGGCAAGAGCACACGCCAGGTGCAACAGATGTTGGCAGACGTGGATCCCGAGGCAGTGGCGCCCGCCGAGCGGCTGCGTGCGCTGGGGGACGGGCGCTGGGAGCTGAAGACAGTGATCGACGCCGAGTGCCAGCGTGGACTGCAGCAGTTGCGGGAGCTGTTGTCCCACGTCGATCCGCACCTGACGGTCGGGCAACTCGTGGGGCGGCTGGTGCGGGAGGGACTGGACCGCTACGACCCGAGCCGCCCCCCGCGCCGGAAGCGGAAGTCCGATTCTGCGGGTGTCGAGGGTTCGTCGGGGACAGCGGCGCCGGAGACGGCAGAGCGCGTCGTGGCTGTGGCGGCGAACCCGCGTCGATCCGGGAGGTCCGCGAAGCAGACGGCACACGGCACGGCGGCTGACTTGCCGGGAGACTCGGGCTCCAGGGCAGCTTCGCCCAAGAGAGGACTCGGGCGGGCGCTGGGCAGCCGTACTTCGGCGCCGAAGCGCGTTGCGCGGTGTGCGGATCGCGGCAGCAACGCCGGCGCCGCGGCGGCGACAGAGCCGACTTCGGCGCCGAAGCCGCGCATGACAGCCGGAAGATGCGCTGGGTCAGCGAAGCGTACTTCGACGCGGAAGCCGCGTGTCGCGTCCGGGAGATCGATTCCGGCTGCGGTCAAACGAGAGGTTTGGCGACGCGATCAGGGCTGCTGCACCTACGTCGACCGGCACACCGGGCGGCGCTGCGGCTCACGGTTCTTCCTGGAGCTGGATCACATCGTTCCCGTCGCGGTGGGCGGCGGTGCGGAGCCGGGGAACTTGGCATTGCGCTGTGCGGCTCACCACCGTTATCGGCACAGTCGTCCGGGACAGCGCTCCGCAGCGCGAGACTCGGTGACGTGAGCGCCGCGGCGGCAAGCTCCGCGGGGTGATCAGATCGCCGGTCTGCGGCGGCGGCGTACGGGTGCGGAGCCGAGGACTACGCGCGACTTCGATGTCGTCGTCCGCGGCGAGCTGGTTCCGGATCTGGCCTTCACCCGTCGTGTGGGGCGTCGGTAGCGCTGGCCGGGCCTCATCCGCGGCCGCCCGTTCGTGTGGCTTCTTCGCGCGGCACCGCGCGGCACCGCGCGGCACCGCGCGGGCGGTCGGCGCGGGTGGTCGGCGCGGGCACCGAGGCGGGCGCCCGGCGCGGGCACCGGGGCGGGCACGGGCGCGGGCGGTCGGGGCGGGCACCGGGGCGGGCGGCCGGCGCGCCGCCGCAGGTTTACAGTGCAAGGCGCTTGGGGTACCGTCGCGCTCGATTATGGCAACTATGACTGGCGCTCGTTACGTCGCCGAGATGGCCCACGGCTATGGCATCACCCACGTGTTCTTCATGCCGTTCATCGGCCCGCGTGCGCTGATGGAGATGGAGAAGCTGGGCATGCTTCGCGTTCAGACCCACGGCGAGAAGGCCGCCGCGTACATGGCGGACGCCTACGCCCGCGTCAAACGCGGCCCCAGCCTGTGCATGGCGCAGTCGGTGGGCGCGGTGAACCTCGCGGCCGGGCTGCAGGACGCGTTCCTGGCCTGCTCGCCGGTGATCGCGCTGACGGGGCGCGAGCTGGCGATCAGCCAGCAGCGCCACGCCTACCAGGAGGTGGACCACGTCAGGCCGTTCACCACGGTAGCCAAGTACAGTGCCCTCGTCCGCAGCCCGGACCTGCTGCCGATCTACCTGCGCCAGGCGTTCCGCGCCGCCACCACCGGCACCCCGGGGCCGGCGCACCTCGACCTGGACGGGCTTGCCGGCCAGGCGGTGTTCGACAAGGAGGCCGACCTGGAGGTGATCGTCGAGGAGCCGTTCACCCGGGTGCCGGCGTTCCGCCCCGAGGCGGACGCCGACCAGGTCGCGCAGGCCCTCAGCCGCCTCGCCCGCGCACAGCGGCCGGTGATCGTGGCCGGCGGCGGCGTCACCGCCTCGGATGCCCGCGCCGAGCTGATCGCGTTTGCCGAGAAGCTGTCGCTTCCGGTGGCCACCGCGCTGAACGCCAAGGCGATGTTCCCGGCCGATCACCCGCTGGCGGTGGGCATGCCGGGGAACTACTCCCGCGAGTGCGCCAACCGCATCCTGTGCGAAGCGGACCTGGTGTTCTTCATCGGCAGCCACGCCGGCGGCCAGGTCACCCACGGCTACCGGATTCCCCCGCAGGGCACGCCGGTGATGCAGCTCGACATCAACGGCGAGGAGCTGGGCCGCAACTACGCCCTCGACGTCGGCCTGCAGGGCGACGTGCGCAATACGCTGCGCCGCATGCTCGCTGCTGCCGATGCCGGCGGTGGTGCCGCCCCCGACCGGTCCGCGTGGGTTGCCCGCGTGCAGGAGCTGGTCGCGGCGTGGAAGGAAGACGTACGCGGCGTGTGGGAGTCTGATATCGAGCCGATGCGGCCGGAGCGGCTGTGCGGCGAGCTGTCTGACTACCTGCCCGACGACGTGATCCTGGTGTCCGACACCGGCCATTCCGGGGTGTGGACCGGCACCATGCTCGACCTGACTCATCCCGGCCAGAGTTTCATCCGCTGCGCGGGCTCACTCGGCTGGGGATTGCCGGCGGCGATGGGCGCCAAGTGCGCCGCCCCCGACCGCCCGGTGCTGTGCTTCACCGGCGACGGCGGCATCTGGTATCACATCGCCGAGCTGGAGACCGCCCTCAAGTACAACCTGAACACGGTGACCGTGGTCAACAACAACCACTCCCTGAACCAGGAGAAGGGCGGCAACGAGGTGGTCTACGGCGGCCAGACACCAGGCTCGGACGAGTTGTGGATCTTCCCGGATGCCGACTTCGCCGCCATCGCCCGCTCGATGGGCTGTTTCGGGATCACCGTGAACCGCATCGGCGAATTGCGCGACGCCCTCGACCAGGCGTTCGCCTCCGGGCAACCGGCGGTGGTGGACGTCAAGACCCACCTGGACGGCATCGCCCCCGGGGCCTGGCTCCCCGGCGGGGGTTAGACCGGCCCTTCAGCGGGGTTCTCTGGGATCCTCCGCGGGCGGCGGATCAGCCGGAGATGGTGGGTCGGTGGCAGACGGTGGATCGGTCCCGGACGGTGGATCGGTCTCGGACGGAGGATCGGGGGGTGGCAGGGGCCCGTGCGGGCCCTGAAGCCGGGGCCGGTCCGCGGGCTCGGACGGGTCCGCCTGCTGCGCGGATTCTTCCTCCTGCTGCGGTCCCTGGTCGTCGAACGCGATGTCGCAGAACTTCGCCAGCTTGACGGCGGAGTCCCTGACCTCCCGCAACGAGGCCCCCTTCACCATGTCCAGCCCGTAGGAATTGCCGTCAAGGTCCACCACCGACAGGATTGCGGCGGCGCGGCTGACGGCACGCACCATCCGCGGCCGCTCGTGGTGGGCGGGACCGACCTCGCGCAGCACCACC
Source organism: Spirochaetia bacterium (assembly GCA_965203905.1). Taxonomy (GTDB): domain Bacteria; phylum Spirochaetota; class Spirochaetia; order SZUA-6; family Bin103; genus Bin103. Next base: position 3,598,287 of record CBDBDQ010000005.1, read on the forward strand.
CGCTGCAGCCGGTCGAGGGGCAGCTTCTTGCGCGTGTGGAGGAACAGCAGGCCGACGTTCTTCTCGAACAGGTTGGTGTCCTTGTCGAACACCCAGCGCTCCAGGTACAGCGCCCCGAACACGCTGAGCGCGAGGAAGATGATCACCACCACGTTGGGCTGGCGCATGCTGACGATCAGGAACACCGCAATGGCGGCAAACACCACCCGGAAGCCGATCGAGGTGGAGTAGACCAGGCGCCGCTCCGACACCTGCCGCATAACTGGATTGAACAACCTCAACTCCTCGCGGCGGATCGCGTCGCACCGGCGCTCCCGCCGAGCTGCAGCCAGCTCAGCGTGTCGGGCACCAGTTGCCGCCATTGCGCCGTGATCGCAGCGCTTTCCTCGGCGCCGAGCTTCCCCGCGCGCACGTCGTCGTAGGAGTAGGGAACGCCGTGCTGCACGCGATGGGTCAGCGCCCGGTCCCACAGCGTGCTCCACAGGTAGGGGTTGCGCAGCTCGCTCTCCGGGGCGCTGCGGCTGCGCGCCACGAAGCCGGGCAGGAACGGCCGCCCGCTGGTTTCCCCGACCGGCAGGTAGCGGAAGTTGAACGCCCACCGGTAGTCGTCGGCACTGGTGTTGTGGGTGGCGCTGTGCAGCAGCTTGTTGTCCAGGAACAGGACATCGCCGGGACTCATGGGAACGGTGATGGCGTCGTCGTCGAAGCCCTCGGGAAACGGCTCCTTGTACACCCCCGAGGTGTGGCTGCCGGGTATCACCATCAGGCAGCCGTTTTCCGCGTTGGTCTCGGTGAGCGGTATCCAGGCGTTGACGATGTGGCTGTCATGCGAGTCGCGCAACCCCGATATGGCATCCATGTGCCAGTCGGTCTTGCCGATCTGGAAGTGGTAGAACTTCTCCAGCGCCGGGTTGTCCTGTCCGGCAGCCTTGGCGACCGCCTCCACCTCCTGCAGGTGGCGCTGCGCCAGCTTCACGTTGACGTGGTAGATGGGCGAGGCGAGGATCTCCGGGCCGATCAGCGACTCCAGCACGTCGAGCAGCCGCGGGTGGCGCATGGCGGCGAACAGCTCCGGCGTCTGCGCGGTCGGCAGGTCGCGGCGCCACTGGAAATTCTCCAGATAGATGTTGAGCACCGGATCGAGGTGATGCATCGCCGCGCCGCCGCTGGCTCCCAGCATGATCGCGAAGCGACGTGCCAGGGGCAGCCGGGCGTAGCCGTCGACGGGCGTGGGATGGTTCTCGGTCAGATAGACGTACGCGAGAGCGTCGATCAACCTGCTGTAGGACTCCCTGAGATATCGGATGTCGCGCTGCGGGTCGAGCAGCCCGCGGAGCAGCAGGTAGCCGTCGGTTGCGTAGCTGGATGCGTGATTGTCGGACATCGGACCCCCTGAGCGCATACGATGCTGTGACGGCGCCTGCTGGTCAACCGTCCACGCCGCTGCCGCCGTGTGGACGCCGGACCGTGTGGTGACTACCCTGGGCTCACTCATGCACGACTTGGCAATCCGCAACGGCCGCATCATCGACGGCAGCGGCAGCCCGGAGTTCGCGGGCGACATCGGCATCGACGGCGATACCATCACCGCGGTTGGCGGCGACGTAGGGACGGCGCGGCGCGACATCGAGGCCGGCGGCAAGCTGGTGGTACCGGGCTGGATCGACATCCACACCCACTTCGACGCCCAGGTGTCGTGGGATCCTTACCTCACGCCCTCGTGCTGGAACGGGGTGACCACGGTGGTGATGGGCAACTGCGGGGTCGGCTTCGCCCCGGTGCGGCCCAAGGATCGCGACTGGCTGATGGACCTGATGGACGCGGTGGAGGACATTCCCGCCGTCGCCATGTCCGCGGGCATGACCTGGAGCTGGGAGACGTTTCCCGAGTACCTGGACGCGATCGACGGCCAGCCGCGCATCATGGACGCGCTTACCCAGGTGCCGCACTGCGCCCTGCGCACCTACGTCATGGGGGAGCGCGGCGCCGAGGACATCCAGCCGACCGCCGACGAGCTGGCCACGATGCAGCGGCTGGTGCGGGAAGCGGTGCAGGCCGGCGCCTTCGGCACCTCGTCCAACCGCCTGCTGGCCCATCGTACGCGCGAGGGGGAACTGATCCCCGGCACCCTGGCGCGCTACCCGGAGCTGGAGGCGATCGCCAACGGCATGAGCGAGGCGGGCGGCGGCGTGTTCCAGTTCGTGGGCCGCTTCGAGCGCGAATGGCTGTTCTCGATCGCCAGGACCAAGGGGATCACCGTGACCCAGCTCGCGAGTGAGGGCCTGGAGGAGCGCCTCGACGGGCTGCAGGAGCGGGTCACAGCGGAGGGGCTGCGCATCTTCCCGCAGGTGCGCGGCCGCGGCACGATGATCCTGCTCAATCTGGAGGGGTCGCTGCATCCGTGGGTGCTGAACCTCGCCTATCGTGAGCTGGTCGGGGACCTGCCGCTGCCGGAGAAGCTGCGCCGCATGCGCGATCCCGCGGTGCGCGCCCGCATCCTGGCCAGCGAGTGGGACCTCAGCAGGGACGCCCGGCGCAACCGCGCGGACGATGCCGATCACCCGTTCCTGGCCGATGCCACCCCCGGCAGCCTGCTGCCCGGCCTGCTGGAACTGATGCTCAGCGAGCCGGAGGCGGTGTTCATTTTGGGCGACCCGCCCGACTACGAGCCGGAGGAGTCCGCCAGCGTCGCCGCCTACGCGCGCCGCCGCGGCATCGGCAACGCGGAGGCCTTCTACGATCTGCTGACCGAGGGCGACGGCGACACCCTGCTGATCTACTACCTGGACGGCTACGCGCGGCGCAACTTCGACTACATGGCCGACCTGATGCGCCATCCGCTGACGCGCAACGGGCTCAGCGACGCCGGCGCCCACGTCGGCGCCGTGAGCGACGCCCACATGCCGAGCTGGAACCTGGCCTTCTGGGGCCGTGACCGCAGCCGTGGCGCCACCGTCCCGCTGGAGACGATCGTCTACAAGCAGACGCGAGGCAACGCCGAGGTGTACGGCCTGCACGACCGCGGCCTGCTGCGGCCCGGACTGCGCGCCGACCTGAACGTGATCGACTACGACCGGCTGGCGTCGCCGGCCCCGTACGTGGTGTACGACCTGCCGGAGAACGCGCGCCGCTTCATGCAGCGCCCGCAAGGCTACTGCGCCACCCTCTGCGCCGGTCAGGTGGTGCTGGAAGAGGACGAGGTGACCGGCGCGCTGCCCGGCCGGCTGGTGCGCCGCAGGCGGCAGTAGCAGCCCTTGGCGCAACACCGGCTGCATTCGAGCGGCGCCGCTCTCGGTGCGACGCCGGGTTTCGCCACGGCAGGACGGCGCCGGATCGACGCGGCGGAGCGGCGCGCGCGTCTGGCGATGCGCCATCATCTGGCGTCGCCGGGCGCTGCGGTGGAGACGGTGGCGGCGAGCCTGGTGGGGCTCCACTCCAGCGATCCGGCGACGGTCTATCTGGCGGCCCGCGCGCGGGTAGCCGGGTTCCAGGTCGGACACCTGGAGAAGGCGCTCTATGAAGCACGCTCGCTGGTGCGGGTACTGGGCATGCGGCGCACCATGTTCGTGGTGCCGCCCGACCTGGCGGCGGTGGTCGACGCCGCCTGCACCCGCGCCCTGGCGCCGGCCGAACGGCGCCGGATGGAGCGGCTGCTGAGCGAGCAGGGCATCGCCGCAGACGCGGCCGGCTGGCTGGCGGACGTGGAGCGGCGTACCCTGGACGCCCTCGTCGCGCGCGGCCAGGCCACCGCCGCCGAGCTGACCGGGGAGGTGCCGGAGCTGGCGTGCAAGCTCAGCTTCGGAGCCGGGCGCAAGTGGGCCGGCACGGTGGGCGTCTCCACCCGGGTCCTGTTCCTGCTGGCCACCGAGGGCCGCATCGTGCGCGCCCGGCCGCGGGGATCGTGGCTCTCCAGCCAGTACCGGTGGGCGCCCGCGGCGGCGTGGCTGGAGGGCGGTCTCGGCACCCTCGAGCCCGAGGCCGCCCGTGCCGAGCTGCTGCGCCGCTGGCTGGCGGCGTTCGGGCCCGGCACCATGACCGACCTCACCTGGTGGACCGGCTGGAGCGCCCGCCAGGTGCGGGCAGCGTTGGCCGTGGTGGAAGCGGCGGAGGTGGAGCTGGACGAGGGTACCGGCTTCGTGGGCGCGGGTGACCTGGAGCCGGTGTCGGAGTGCGGCCCATGGGTGGCGTTGCTGCCGGCGCTGGACCCGACGGTGATGGGGTGGAAGGAGCGCGCCTGGTACCTGGGCGACCACCAGGCGCAGTTGTTCGACCGCAATGGCAACGCCGGGCCGACCGTCTGGCTGGACGGCCGCATCGTGGGAGGCTGGGCCCAGCGTCCCGACGCCAGCGTGGCGGTGGAGCTGTTGGAGGGCCTGCCGCCGGAGGCGCGGGAGCGGGTCTCCGCCGAGGCGGAGCGAGCGCAGGCGTGGCTCGGCGGAACCGTGGTCACCCCGCGCTTCCGCACGCCGCTGGAGCGGCGGCTGGCGGCCTCGTAGGCCAAAGAAAAGCGGCGCTCGGGTCAGCCCCTTGCGCCGCTTCGCGATGAGTCGCCGGGGAGCGGCGCGCTACATGCTCTCCATGATGAACTCGCCGTTCACCTCGATCTCGACCTCGTCGGCTACGACCAGCCCACCGGTGTCGAGCGTCCTGCTCCAGGACACGCCGTAGTCATGGCGGTCGATGGTGAGACTGCCGGCGAAGCCGACGACCGTGTTGCCCATGGCCATCACGGGACCGACGATCTCGATCGGCATCTCGACCTGATGGGTGACACCACGGATGGTCAGGTTGCCGTGCAGCACGTGCTCGCCGCCCATCGTGCTCAGCTTCGAGCTCTCGAAGGTGATCGTGGGATGGTTGGCGACGTCCAGGAAGTCGGAGCTGCGCAGATGATTGTCGCGCTGATCGTTGTTGGTGTCGATGCTGGCCGCCTGGATGGTAGCCATCACCGTGAACGTCGACATGTCATCGGGATCGACCTCAAGGGTGGCGTCGAAGTCGGTGAACGTACCGGTGGTCTTGGCGATCACCATGTGCTTGACGCGGAAGCCTACGTTGGTGTGGGGGTGGTCCACCTTGAACTTGGCGGCGAACAGGGGCTGGACTGCCAGCATGGCGGCCAGCGCGACGAGAATCAGGAACTTGCGGGGCATAGGATGCTCCTTTGGTGAGGTTTTTGTACGAGCGCAGAGTAACCCAGGCGCCCGCTCCAAATCAATGACGCGCCGCGGGAGCCGGTTCTTACCCCGTTTCGTACCGGCTTGCCGAGCAACGGCGAAGCGCGCACGGGTGACGCTGGTGCGCACCACTTTCAAGCCGCTGCGATCGGCTCCCGGCGCTACGCCTCAAGTGCCCTGGTACGCAGGGGTTGCAGGCCGAGGCCGGTGGCGAGCTCGTCGAGCTGCGACACCGTGCCCTCGTCCAGGGGCAACCCCTCGTGCCGCCGCACCGCGGCGGTGCGCAACTCCGGTTCACCGGGCAACAGGATCTCCTCGACGCCGGGTTTGCGGGCCGAGGACTTCAGCAGCGCGAAGTACTCCTGCTGCAACGCCTCCATGGCGGCACGGCCGCCCAGTGCCTCGGGGTCGGCGGCCCACAGGGTGAAGTTGTTGGAGAAACCGGCACGGCGGTCACGTGCGGCCCCGGCGTGGCCGCCGGCGAGCATCGCTCCGACCAGATCGACGATTACCGACATGCCGTAGCCCTTGTGGCCCATGTCGGCGCCGAGCGGCAGCATGGAGCCGCCGTCGTAAAAGTCCTCGGGGCGGGTGGAAGGGTGCCCCTCGCGGTCCAGGATCTGGCCGGGAGGCAGTTCCTTGCCGGCGAAGCGCGCCACCCGCACCTTGCCCTCGGCGGTGACGCTGGTGGTGCAGTCGAGCACCACGGGGTCGCCGGCGGTAGGCACGGCCACCGCGATCGGGTTGGTGGACAGCATCGGCGTGGTGCCGCCCCAGGGCGCCACGATGCCGGCGCCGCGACCGCTGCAGAACACCTGGCCCACCAGCCCGGCGGCCGCCATCCGCAGGGCGTAGACGCCGGCGCGGCCGACGTGGTTGGCGTTGCGCACCCCCACCACCGCGGTGCCGCGGGCTTGCGCCTTGGCGATCGCCAGCTCGGTGGCCGCCAGCCCGGCGACCTGGCCGAACACCGCCGTGGCGTCGAGCACCGCCGTCGTGGCGGTGTCCCGAACCGTCTGCGGCGTGGCCTTGGGATCGATTCCGCCCTGCTCGATGGCGTCGGTGTACTGCAGCAGGCGATGCGCCCCGTGGGAATCATGACCGGCCAGGTTCGAGTCGATCAGGTGATCCGCTACCGCGGTGCAGTGACTCGGCGGCGCTCCGGCGGCGGCAAGCACTTCGCGGGCAAAGGCATGCAGGGTGTCGTAGGAAAAACGTGCTTCGTGTGCCATTGGTGGTCCGTCGCCGGATGGTAGCACGGATCCGCAACCAACGGTCGCGAACGGTAGCGGTCCGCGGAGCTGCCGGGTCTCTCCAGACCGGCGCACTGGACTGGTATATGATCGCCGTCACGTGGCGGCGAAGGGCGACGATAACCGTTCCGAACGTGGCTCTGCGTTCGACTCGTGGGAGCCGATCGCGGCCGACGACGAGGCGATCCGGGCGGCGTTGGAGCACGCCAACGTACCCGCCCTGCTGGTCGCCCTCGCCCAGCACACCGGCGACCTCTCGCTGTTGCGGGGCGAGATCCGGCCGCGCTCCGTCTGGGGCGACGCACAGATGGGGCTCACCGAGGCGCAGCAGGAGCAGGTGCGGGCCCGCGCCTGCGAAATTCTCGCCGCCCGCCGCGACGGCAGCCTGCGCCCGGCGCCCGCGCCCGCCCCGGACCAGTTGCACGAGATGGCGAGCTTCCTCGTCGGGCAGGCGGTGGGCGCAGACTACGTCGAGTTCCTGGTGACCGAGCTCGGCCTCGCCGGCCACGATCCCGGCACCGCCCGTGGGCTGCGCGAGCTGCCCGCCGAGCGGCGTGACGGGTTCCACGTGGCGGTGATCGGCGCCGGCATGTCCGGCATCCTGGCGGCGCATCGCCTGCAGCAGGCGGGAATCTCCTACACCGTGCTGGAGAAGAACGCCGCCGTGGGCGGCACCTGGCTCGACAACACCTATCCCGGCTGCCGCGTCGACACGCCCAATCACGCCTATTCCTACTCCTTCGCGCCGCAGGACTGGCCGCAGTTCTTTTCCTCCCAGCCGGTGCTGCTGGACTACTTTGGAAAATGCGCCACCGAGTTCGGGATCCGCGACCGGATCCGCTTCGGCACCGAGGTGGAGCGCCTCCGCTTCGACGATGCCAGCCAGACCTGGACGGTCCACACCCGGGACCGGTCGGGCGAGCGGCGCCCGCCGCTGCGAGCCAACGCCGTGATCAGCGCCGTGGGCCAACTCAACCGTCCCCGGCTGCCGGACCTCCCGGGACGCGATACCTTCCGCGGCACGGCCTTTCACACCGCACGCTGGGACCACGCGGCACAGCTCGCCGGCAAGCGCGTGGCCGTGATCGGCACCGGCGCCTCGGCGTTCCAGGCGGTGCCGGAGATCGCCCCGTCGGTGACGGAGCTGTTCCTGTTCCAGCGTACGCCGCCGTGGGTCAATCCGCGTCCCGAATACCAGCGCGAGGTTCCCGCCGGCAAGCACTGGCTGTTGCGCTGCGTCCCCCACTACGCGCAGTGGTTTCGCCTGCTGCAGTTCTGGCTCACCGCCGAGGGCGCGCTGGCCTACGTGTACCGGGACGAGGGGTGGGACGAAGCGGGCAGCATCGGAGCCGCCAACCGCAAGCTGCGCCGCATGCTGGTCAGACACGCCAGGAAGGCTCTGGGAGACGATCCGGAGCTGCTGGAGAAGTGCATCCCCGACTATCCCCCGGCCGGGAAGCGGATGCTGTACGACGACGGCACCTGGTTCCGGACCCTCAGGCGCTCCAACGTGCACCTGGTCACCGACCCGATCGCGCGTCTCTCCGAGACCGGCGTCGTCACCGCCGGAGACGGCGACGAGGAGAGCTACGACGTCGACGTGGTGATCTTCGCCACCGGCTTCCATACCACCGAGATGCTGCGCTCGATGAGCGTGACCGGCCGCGGCGGGGTGCGCCTGGAGGATGTCTGGCAGGACGATCCGCGCGCCTATCTCGGCATCACCGTACCGCGCTTCCCCAACCTGTTCTGCATGTACGGGCCGAACACCAACGTGGTGGTGAACGCCAGCATCATCGTGTTCTCGGAGTGCGAGATCCACTACGTCATGGACTGCCTCCGGCACCTGCTGGCGTCGGAACGGCGCAGCATGGAGTGCCGGCAGGAGGTGCACGACGCCTACAACCGCCGCATCGACGCCGGCAACGCGCGCGCCGCCTGGGGGGCGCCGCGGGTGCGTAGCTGGTACCGGAACGCGCACGGGCGGGTGACCCAGAACTGGCCGTTCAGCGTGCTGGAGTTCTGGCAGCAGACCCGCTCCGCCGATCCGGCCGACTACCACTGGCGCTAGCCGGAGCGCCCGTACTCAGCCGGAGCCGGCCTCCGGGCGGGTGACGCGCAGCAGGACTCCCGGCTCCGGATCCGCCACCCGCGACACCGCGCCGTCCGGCCACACCACCTCCAGGTGGTCCAGGTCGCCGGCAACCGCGTCGCCGAGGCCGAAGTGGACCCGCGCCGGGTCACTGGACAGGTAGCCGCTGCTGGCCCGCATCTCGCGCAGCAGGGTGCCGGTGGCCGTGTGCAGGCGCAGCACGGCACCCACGGCGCGGTTGTTGGCCACGCCCTCCTGGCGCAACTCCACCTCCAGGGCACCGCCGCCGCACAGCCGGTTCTCGAACAGCAGCGAGGGCGCGGCCAGGTTGTTCACCACCACGTCCAGGTCGCCGTCGTTGTCCAGGTCGCCGAAGCTCATGCCGCGTCCGCTCTGGGTCGCGTTCAGGCCCCACTCCGGCGCCGGCACGAAGCGGCCGTCGCCGGTGTTGCGCAGCGCCTGGTTCTCCTCCACCAACTCGTCGCCGGGCAGATGTGAAAAAATCTCGGCGGCGATCATGCCGTTGACCACGTACAGGTCGAGGTAGCCGTCGTTGTCCAGATCGCCGAACTGCGCCGACCAGCTCCAGCCGGTGGCGTCCACCCCGACCGTCTCGGCAGTGTCGACGAACGGTTCCGCGCCGTCCGCGGCGGGGCGCGCGTGCAGCACGTTGGCCGTGATCTGGACGCCGTCGTTGGGCTGCAGGTGGGCGGTCTCGGCCCACAGCGGTCCCCAGGCGGCGTCGGTGTTCTCGTCGCGCCGGTACGGCTTCATGTCGGTGGCCAGCAGCTCGTTGCGGCCGTCGTTGTCGATGTCGCCCTCGGCGAAGCTCATGGTGTTGACCGGCGTGCGCGTGAAGGGCTGCGCCTCGGTCCAGCCTGCGGGCGTGTTGAGGTAGACCATGTCGGGGGGTGAGAAGTCGTTGCCGATCAGGATGTCGCGCCGGCCGTCGCCGTCGAGATCGCCGAGATGGATCGCCAGGGCGTGCGTGTTTCGTCCCAGCCGCTCGAACTCCAGCAGGCCGGTGCCGTCGTTGCGGTAGAAGAACACCCCGCCGCCCACCACCAGGCCGTCGCGGAGGGCGCCCAGCTCGGCATCGTAGGATGCGCCCACCAGGTCCAGGTCGCCGTCGGCGTCGAGATCCGCCCAGGCGATGGCGTAGGCCGGAAACCAGGCCTGGAAGCGCTCATCCTCCATGCGCACGAAGCTGGGGCGCCCGCCGGTCGCGTCCGCCTCGGCGCGCCACCAGGAGGGCAGGCCGCCGGAGTGGGTGAACACCAGGTCGAGCAGGCCGTCGCCGTCCACGTCCACGGCGTTGACCGCGCGCGTCAGCGGCACCGCCAGATCGGCGCGCCGGAAGAACAGGTCGCCCTCGTTCCAGACCAGGGAGCTGGGGTTGTGCAGGCCGGCCAGGACGATGTCGATGCGGCCGTCGTCGTCCAGGTCGGCCAGCGCCACCCCGGCGCCGTTGCTCTCGAAGAAGCTGATGAACTCGTCGGGCCCGCGGGTGTAGTGGGGCAGCGGCTGCGCGTCGAAGCGGCCGGTGCACGGCCGTGGGTCGGCGGTCAGCGGCCTGCTGCTCACCGAGACGGCTACGTCCGCGGTCAGCGCCGGCGGCACAGCGCAGAGGGCGCCCAGCCAAGCCGCGGCCAGGAGCAGGGCCAAGCGCCGCGCGGAGCACCGCGGCACAGCGCAGAGGGCGCCCAGCCAGGCCGCGGCCGGGAGCAGGCCCAGAAGCCGTGACGAACGCCGCGGCGCCGCCGGCAGTGGCAGTCGCATCAGCGCTGGGCGAGCCACTCCTCGGAGTCGGCCTGCTCGGCGCGGGCGAACGCGGTGCGGATCGCCTCCACCTGCGCCGCGGATAAGTGTCCCTTTTCCGCCGCGGCGATGTTGGCGGCGACGTGGGCCGGGTTGGTGGTGCCGACGATCGCCGTGTGCACTCCCGGCTGCGACAGGGTGAAGCGCAGTGCCAGCTCCGCCCATGCCGCCTCCGGTGCGCCGCCGTCGGGATAGCCCAGCTCGTCCAGCGTCAGCCCCATGCCGGCGAGGCGCTGGTGGTAGATGCTGGAGTAGTCGCGGTAGAAGCCGGGCTGCTGCTCCGGATGCTTCCAGGCGGCGTTGGCGATGGGACGCTTGGCCAGCACCCCGAGATTGCGCCGCCGCGCCTCCGCCAGCACGCCGTCGATGTTGTGCTGGTCGGCGATGCTGATCGAGGTCTCGATCACCGCCACGTCGGGCTGCTCGGCAGCGTAGGTGGCGTCCTCGTTGTCGCCGGAGTAGCCGAGGAAGCGGATCTTGCCCGCGGCCCGCGCCCGCCGCAGCGCCTCCAATGCCTCGCCGCGCTGCAGGACGTCGAGCTCGCAGGAGTGCAGCAGCATCACGTCGATGCGGTCGGTGCGCAACCGGCGCAGGGAGCGGTCGATGCTGGCGGCGATCAGCTCCGGCGACCAGGCCTCGCCGGTGGCGTCGCCCACCTTGGGGCCGCACTTCGACACCAGCGTGTACTCGTCGCGGCGGTCACCGATGGCGCGGCCGATCGCCTCCTCGGAGTCGCCGTAGCCGGCGGCGGTGTCCACCAGGGCGACGCCGAGGTCGAGCAGCGCGCGGAGCAGCGGATCGCTGGCGGAGGCGGGCTCTCCGAGCAGGCCGAACGGTGCGCCGCCGAAGCCGACCGGCGTGGCCGGCAGGTCGGTGGCACCCAGGGAAATGCGTTCCATGGGCCGCATGGTGGCGTGCCCGCCGGGTAGCTGTCCAGGTGCCCCGGCGACAGACCGTGGCATACACTGGGGCATGCTGATCGACGCCCACAACCACCCCAACTGGCACGGCCACGACGCCGACCGCATCCTGGCCGACATGGAGCAGCACGGCATCGACCTGATGTGGCTGTTCGACACGCTGGAGGTGTACCGCTTCTGCGGCGAGCACAAGCTGCCGATCACCTTCCAGCGACGTATGATCAAACGGCGCAAGTCAGACTCTGGTTTTCGAACCGACTGCCTGGCAGCTTCAGGATGGCCTAGACGGCCGAGACCAGTCGTCTTGACTGTCTGCACAATGCTGCCTTAGAGTATCGCCATATCACGTTGCCTTAGCGCACTCCTAGGAGCTATGTCATGGCCACGGCGAGTCGCATACGAATGCTCGACGATCGCTTCCACTACGGTGAAGACGAACATCGTCATTACCTCAGACACGGGTATTGTTTCTTTAATCACTTTCTTACTGAAGAAGGTCTCGGCGAGGGTCGCCGGCAAATCGAGCGTATGCTCCGACAGCTTCATCAGGACATCTCCCCCGAGTGGATCGTGGCATCACATCGGCTGGAGCCCTGGGTGTTCGAGCTGGCTACCGAGCCGAAGATCCTCGACATGATCGAGCGTCAGATCGGCCCGAATATCACCTTCTGGTCATCCCATTTGCTCTGCAAGCCGCCGCGTACCGGACGCGACGTGCCGTGGCATCAGGATGCCCGGGAATGGAAAATGAGTGGTAATTATGGTGCCAGCGTATGGATCCCGTTTGACGACGTAGACGCTGCCAGCGGAACGATGTCCATCATTCCCGGCTGGCATCGAAAGGGCGGCCTGAGGCAGATCCCACGTGGCGACAAACGCGATGATTTCTACGCTGACATCGATCCTGCGGAGTTCCCTGAGGATCTTGAACGAATCGCCGTAACCTACAATCTCAAGGCAGGACAGGCCGCAATCCATCACGTCATGACGCCACACAACTCGACCCCGAACAAGTCCGATCATTGGCGCCGCGTGCTGATCTTTCGTTATCTTGCGGCGGACGCTGAATTCGTCCCCGGGACGTACTATGACTATCGCACGAACGAGGCCTTCGAACGCGTCTTCTACCTGGTACGTGGCGATGACGTAAACGCCAGGGGCCTGCCGAGCAGCCCGTTCGAGAACGATTACAAGGGCTGAGCCGGGTCCGCCTGGAACTGCACCTTTGCCAGATACACACTGGTCCTGTGTTGAGCCTGGATTGAGCTTTCTTTACCCGTCAGGAAGTCGTCGGATGAATAGTAGCTCAGCCACAGCCGGTCGTCGTGCCAGACCATGCCGGCGTAGCTCGTGTCGCCACCGGAGGGCATCGTAAGGAACTCCGCCATCGCGGCATTCTCGATATCGAGCCAGCACAAAGCGGTGCGTGTCCTGCGGTCATAGAGGCGCACCGCGGCGACCGTCCTTCCATCCGGCAGGCGGAGCATTGCGGGCCCGCCAATCCGCATACCCAGGTCCCGCCACGTCCATCTGTCGTAGGGCGGCATCGCTGTCCCCAACTGGGCGTTGGCGTCGTCACAGCGCATCAGGCACACACCTGTTGCATCGTCCAGGAATATCAGATCAAACTCATTCGCATATGCTTCGTTGAGCTGTGGTTCACCGTGAGCCTGGAAGTCGACGCCATCGGTACTCGTATACAATTGGAGAAAGTGTTCATCAGGCTCGCGACGCCCAAAGTTATAGGCGACCCCCTGGTGCCATACGGTGCGCCAGAGCCAGCTGCCACGGGGACCGATCGGGTGATGTTCGCCCCAGTCACAGCCATCCTTCGAGCGCCATACCATGGACTGGCAGACCGGCCTGTAGGCGGCCGCGTTCAGAACCAGCACATTGCCGGGGCCAATCGACAGTTGGGGATCACGCAGGTCCTGAAACGGTGCCGGGCAGTGAATCGATGCGGCTGAGCTCCAGGTCACCCCGTCAGCGGAAGTAAGAACGCGCAAAGCTCCATCCCACTCCCTATGCCCCGACGCCTCTCTGAACACGCAGAACCAGCGCTCGTCGAACCGAATGAGATCGGTAAACGCGTTGTGTGTGCCCTGGTTCCAGATCCTGTGTGACTCAAATTGTTCAATCATCTGTTTACTCCGGGACGCCAAGACCATCGATTGAGGCGGAACTGAAGGGCTCCACCCCAATCGATGGCTGACGATCTCTTAGTCGTCAAGATACCAGGTCGAGAACTGTGCCGAGTAAAGGTTCGACTCGATCACTTCGGGGATATTCTTGATCCTGTTGCTGAACACCCACTTGCGCATGAACCCGGATTGAGCGTTCACCCCAATCGCCCACAAGTTGTCGGTGTGGAGGGTAAACGCCTGCGTATACAGGTCCATCTTCTCTTGCTGATCAGCGGTGCTGAATATGCGATCCTGAATCTCCCGCAGCTTCTTCACCTCCTCAGGTGGCTCGATTCCTTCCGCGCCGCCTGTCGCCAGCCAAAGGCCCCACATGGGCGAGTACTGCCAACCCGTACCGCCGAGCGCGAACGCATTGGGGTTGATCGCCGGCGGAATCGGACCGCCCCCGTAGTGAGCCCCCCGCATCGACATATCATGCTGATTTCCGGTGTGCATCGGGTACCAGAGCTGTCCAGCTTGCGGCTGTACCACGGTGCGAATCCCGATCTCCGCCCACCAGTCCTTGAGCATCTCGGCGACCTCGGGGCTTTCCGTCGGCCAGTCACTGTTCACGAAGTTCACGATGGTGAGCTTGTTGCCGTCAGGTCCCAGCCGAAAGCCCTCATCATCGCGTGCCGTGATACCGATCTCATCCAACAGACGATTGGCCATGTCAGGATCGTACTCGGTGTACTTCTTGAACATGTCGCGTTCGCCGTGGTACGGCGGTCCATGCGGTGGCGTGATTTGAGATTCGTGCGCCTGCCCGCGGTAGAACGCAGTGTTTATGGCGCTTCGGTCCATCGCCACCGACATGGCTATGCGGAAGCGGAGGTCGTTGTAAAGACTTCGCTTCGCCGCATCGTCGGTGGTGTAGTTGAAGTACACCACGACACTGTCGGGCTGCCACAGATACTCTACCAGGCGGTAGTTCCCGCTTTCCCTGTTCTCCATGAACAGCGTATAGTTCGGCATTATGTCGATGATGTTGCCGTGCCCCAAATCACTTTCGCCAGCAACGATCTTGAGTACCTTGGCTTCTATGTCCCCTACCAGCGGACGTTCTACACCATCGATGTAGGGAAGCTGATTGCCGGCGGTATCAACCTTCCAGTAGTATGGATTCCGTACCAGTTTTTGAATTGGTGCGGATTTGTCATTGGTGGGCAGCCATTGTCCGAGGCTGGGCAGCTCACTGCTGTTGATGTCCTTGCGGCTCTCCAGGAGTTCGGTCCAGCTTGTGAATCCTGCCTCGCGCACGACTTTGTTCAGATCATCGCTCGATACATAGCTGGCATGAAACTGCTTCAGATAGTGCTTGGGACCATATTGGGGCCGGCTTCGCAGCGGCCATGCACCGATGATCTCCGCGAACATCGCATATGGCTTGGCGAAGGTAGCCTGCACCGTGTAGTCGTCGATCTTGGTCATCACGACGAGCTCCCCGGCTCGCTTGTAGCGGGAGGGCTTTACCGGCGTCATCTCGTCGTTCAGAATCTGGTCTTCGTACCAGAACATGATGTCGTCGGCAGTGAACGGCTCTCCATCGCTCCACTTCATGCCTTCTCTCAGCGAGAACGTGGTCTGGGTGCCGTCGTCGGATATCTCGAAAGCCTTTACCACGTTGGGAATGGGATGGCTCAAGTCCAGCGAGTAGTTGGTCAGCGGTTCGCGCACGAACAGGCTCATATACCAGTCGGAGTGGGTGATCGTGCGGGCGTGCTGCAGATAGCCGCCATACTTGCCAATCCCGTCCACCGGCTCGACCACGAGCGGCTCGCGCGGCAGCCGTTCACTGAGTGGGGGCAACTCCCCGGCGTCCACCATGGCTTTCAGCATGGGCGCTTCGTTGGTCTGGCTCACGCTTTGTTCACCGGCGGCAGCTTCGGTGGTGCCGCTGGCAAACGCCGCTCCCGCACCAATGCAGAATGTTGCGCATAACAGCAATATCGCTTTGGTCATCTGTTTCCTCCAAAACTTCTTGACTCCTCGGGTTGGAGTCATGTCATACCATGCAGTCTCATACGCCTGCCAGCTCGAGCTGTTCGGCGAAGTGACAGGATACCGCGTGGGTCCGCCCACCAGTCGCAGAGACTGCTGTCAACTGGGGCTCTTTCGATAGGCATACCTCCTGCGCATAACGGCACCTGGGATGAAAACAGCATCCACTCGGCAGGTTGGCAGGATCTGGCACCTCGCCGCCGGTGATTCTGGTCTTCTTCTGGTACCGTGGATGTGGTTTGGGCAAAGCCGAGAGCAAAGACTCGGTATATGGATGTTGTGGGTTGAGGAACAACTCCCTGGTATCGGCAAGCTCCACGATCTTGCCAGCGTACATCACCGCAATCCGATCACTCACGTACTTGACCGCGGTAAGATTGTGGGCAATGAACAGATATGCCAATGAGAACTGCACTTGAAGGTCCTGCAACAGATTCAGGATCTGAACCTGGATGGAAACGTCCAGCGCAGAAACCGGTTCATCTGCCACTACGAAACTCGGTCTGAGCGCGAGCGCGCGCGCTATCGCAATCCGTTGTCGTTGCCCGCCACTGAATGCATGCGGGTATCTTCGCATATAGTTTGGATCGAGACCGACCATCTGCAACAGCTCGGTCACCTTGTCCTCAAGTTCGCGGTTGTTCCGCGTAGCTCTATGAATGATCAGTGGCTCTCCCACAATCTCCCGTATAGGCATTCGCGGATTGAGCGAGGAGTACGGATCCTGAAATACCATGGCCATGTGTTTTCTGACTTCTTTGAGTTCCCGAGGCTCAAGGTCGGCCGCATTTACTGCTTCGCCATTGCCGGTCAGATTGAGCAGGATCTCGCCGCCGCTGGGATTGATTGCATGCAGCACGCAGCGTCCTGTCGTGGTTTTTCCCGAGCCGCTCTCCCCAACCAGTCCGAGAGTCTCGCCCTGATCTATTTTGAAGCTGACCTTGTCGACGGCTTTGACCGTCGCCACCGCGCGTTTCAGGAAGCCTCTCCTGCGGGTGTAGAACTTGACCAGATCGTTGACTTCTACAATCCAGGTGGCCATCGTCATGCTCTCTTCAGTGGTAAAGATGACAGTGCACGGAGTGACTCGCGCTGGCCTGTACCTGGGGCGGATCCTCGCGTTCGCACACTCCCACGATATGTTGCGAGCAGCGGGGATGAAAGGGACATCCGTCCGGTATCTCGTACGGACTCGGTACGGATCCTGCTATACCCTGCTTACGAGTCGGTCCATCGTCGAACTCCAACTTCAAGACCGAATCCATGAGAGCCGCCGTGTACGGATGCTTGGGCTCGTAGAATATCTCGTCTACGGTGCCGTGTTCGACACCCTTCCCCAAGTACATGATGAGCACGTGATCGGCCATCTCGGCGATCACCGCGGTGTCGTGAGTGATCACGATCAGAGCCATGTGGTAGTCACTCTGGACCTGCTTCATCAACTCCAGGACCTGAGCCTGGATCGTTACATCGACGGCGGTGGTGGGCTCATCGGCAATCAGCAGGCGCGGTTGGCAAGACAGCGCCATCGCGATCATTGCGCGTTGCCGCATGCCGCCACTCAAATTGAACGTATACTCGTCTATCGCGTTCTCAGGGCTCGGGATGCCGACATCATTCAACAGCTTCAAGGCGATGCTGCGCGCCTCCTCCTTGCGGATCTGGCGGTGCAGCATGATTGTTTCCATGATCTGGTTGCCGATCGTGTGAACCGGGGAAAAGGAAGTCATGGGTTCCTGAAAGATCATGGCGATATCGCCGCCTCTGATGCTCTGCATGAGCTTTCCTTCAGCATTCAACTTGGTCAAATCCCGCTTCTCATCTTGAAAATCAAAGAGTATCCGTCCGCTCACGATGCGCCCGTTCTTGGGTACGATCCTGAGGATTGACTGGGCGGTCACACTCTTCCCGCACCCGCTCTCTCCAGCGATCCCAAGAGTTTCTCCTTTTCTGGTACGAAAACTAACGCCGTCGACAGCTCGTACGATGCCTTCACGGGACCGAAAATGAGTCCTCAGGTCCTCTACTTCAAGCAGGAATCCAGCGTCTTCCAAGGTGCAGCTACCTAGACAGCAGTATACGGATCGGCGGCATCGCGCATCCCATCGCCGAGAAAATTGAACGCCAAAATCGAGATCACTACAAAGACACCTGGAATCAGCAGCCAGGGCGAGTTCGCCATCACGCGAATGCTCTGTGACTCTTTCAGGAGCACGCCCCAGCTGATGGCCGGTGGCTGCATCCCCAAGCCAATGAAGCTCAAGGCTGTTTCGGCAAGTATCATCCTGGGAAGCGAAAGAGTCAGGATTGCGATGATATAGCTGTAGAAGGAGGGCAACAGATGGCGAAAGATGACGCGATAGGTGCTGGCGCCATGCATGACTGCCGCGGCTACAAAGTCTTCCTCGCGGAGGGCGATGAACTTGCCGCGAACGGCTCTCGCCAAATAGGTCCACTGGATGAGAGAGAGGATCACCACGATGCCGAAGTAGATTTGTACCGTGGACCAGTAGGGAGGCAATGCTGCCGACAGGGCCATCCACAGCGGTAGCGTAGGGATGGAGCGAATGAACTCGATCCCACGCTGAATGAGGGTATCGACGGTATCACCGAGATATCCGGAGATGCCACCGATGACGATGCCCAGGAACAAGCTGAGAAAGACTCCAACCAGGCCGATGGTGAGAGAAATCCTGCCGCCGAAAATGATGCGGGACAACAGATCGCGGCCGAGCTTGTCGGTACCAAATAGAAAGAGGGTTCCGTCGCTGGTGCCAAACAAATGCACGGTGCCTTCGAGACCGCCGAGAAGAGTATACGGATCACCCCGCACGAAGAGACCTATCGGATGCCGTATGGAGCGATCCTCCTCGTAATTGATACCCAGCGTAACTTCGTCGACCGAGGACTTCAGTGCATACACAAAAGGCCGCAGTTGGAAGCCATCTTGCTGGTCGACAAAACGGATCTTCTGGGGCGGCACGTAGATATGGTCCAGATGCTCCTTGCGGGGATCGTAGGGAGCGATTATCTCGGCAAACACGACGGTCAGGTAGAATACGGCAAGGACTACCAGGGCGGCCACGGCGAGCTTGTGCTTGAGAAACTTCCAGCGGATGAGCTGCCATTGCGAAGCGACGTACAGCTTCTCGGCGCTGCTCGCCACGGCGGGTTGTGATTGGCGTATCATCGGGGATCCGTTCAAGCCATCAGTCGGCTCGACGACCGAATCTGATCCGTGGGTCGATTGCAGCCAGCAGGAGGTCAGAGATCAGGATGCCCACTACCGTGAGGACGCTGAGTATGAAGACAATGCTGCCGGCGAGGAACATGTCCTGATCCTTCAGCGCACTAAGGAGGACCGGTGCGATCGTCGGCAGGCCCAACACCAGGGAAGCCAGGAGGGCACCGTTGATCAGTTCCGGCAAGGTGAAGCCGATGGTGCTTACTATGGGATTGATGGCGACCCGCACCGGGTACTTGTAGAGTCGTCGGCGTTCGGGGAGGCCCTTGGCGCGAGCTACCATGACGTAGGGTTTCTCGAGCTCGTCAAGGAGGTTGGCGCGCATGAAGCGGATCAGCTCCGCGGTCCCGGCCAAACCCACGATCAAGGCGGGAATCCACAGATGCTTGAGCAGATCCCAGAGTCGCGCGAGGCTCCACGGTGCGGACACGAATTCGCGCGAGAACAACCCCAGGGCGGCCTGGCCGGTAAGCGAGAAGTAGAGCCAGAGAAAGATCAATGCAGAGAGAAAGCCGGGAATGGCAACGCCGAGGAAGGCGAAGAAAGTGAATACATAGTCGCGCACCGAGTACTGGTGGGTTGCCGAGATGATTCCTATCGGGATACCAAGCAAATAGACCAGTACGAGCGATGATATTGACAGCAGCAGGGTCCACGGCAAGCGCTCTGCGAGCAGTTCGCCAACCGGTTTCTTCCACTGCAAGGAGTTGCCCAAGTCGCCACGAAGCAGACGTCCTATCCACTTCAGGTATTGCACTATCGCTGACTGATTGAGGCCATACCGGGCGCGTAGGGCTTCAACCTGTGCCTGGTCTACGAATTGCCCGGCGGCCTCGAGCTGCGCCACGTACGAGCTTATGAAATCTCCGGGCGGGGCCAGGATCACGAGAAAGGCGACGATCGAGATGAGAAACACCGTAGGGATCATTATCAGGAGACGGTACAGGATGAAACGTATCATGGTGTCCGGCTCTGTGATCGACCGTGGTGGCTCGCGGGAGCTGCAGGCAGGGTACTCGTGTGGACGGAAAAGACGATCGCGGCATGAGTATGGGAAGAAAACTGTGGCGGCTGCCGGTGATCGTTGATCACTGCAGTTTTGCCGACCATGAGATCCTCCATCGACAGCGGTCGGACGGAGATGAGCCGCTGTCCGTATCCGAAGGGGCATACCGCTGAACGCGCGACGGTTTCCATGACCGTCGAGTCAGCGCCTGTCAAGTGGGCGCGAGAGTTTCCCCGCCGCCCACCGCGTGGTGGTGCCAATCAATTGGCACCAAGCAGTAGACTATCGCGGCACTTCGAAGCCTGTCAAGATTCACTTGGGCCACTTGGGCCGGTGGTTGCAGACGTGGCTGTCTGGCTCGGGACCGGTGGCATGGCTGTAGCCTGACCTCCGATCCTGCGGAGACGTGCTCCGGAGAGGCGGATGCCCGACCGACGACGTACGGCGCGATCCGTGGGATGATTGCGCTTGCCGTGTTCTAACTTCGTGCCGGCAGCAGGCGGAGCCTTGCCAGGAAGATGCTGGTGCGGGGCTCCTGCGACCGAATTGCCTCTTTCATGCCGCACAGAAAGTCTTCGGACGTGTAATAGCTCAGCCAGAGCAGGCCGTCGTGCCAGACCATGCCCGCGTAGCTGGTGTCACCGCCGGAGGGCACGGTCATGAACTCGGCCAGGGTCGCAGACTCGAAGTCGAGCCAGCACAGCGCGGTTCGTTCCCTGCGGTCGTAGAGGCGGACCGCGGCGATGGTGCGGTTATCCGGGAGGCGCAGCATCGCGGGACCCCCGATGCGCGCGCCGAGGTCTTTCCAGGTCCACTTCTCGTAAGGCGGGGCGGCGAACCCGAGGCGGCCGTTGAAGCCGTCACAGCGCATCAGGCACACGCAGGTGTCATCGCTCAGGAAGAGCAGATCGGACTCATTGGGTTGGACCCCGTCGAGCTGCGGCTGTCCGTGGGGGCGAAAATCGATCCCGTCGTCACTGGCATAGAGCTGAGCCGAGCTCTTGTCGGGCTGGTCGCGTCCGAAGTTGTAGGCGGTGCCGCGATGCCACACGCTACGCCACAGCCAGCTCCCGCGCGGCCCGACCTCGTGATGATCCCCCCACTGGCAGCCATCCTCCGAGACCCACGCCATCGACTGGCACACCGGTCTGAAAGCCGCCGCGTTCAGCAACAGCTTGTGGTCCGGGGTCGCTGAAAACTTCGGATCGCGGAGGTCCTGGAAAGGTGCCGGACAGGCGATCACCGCGGCCGAAACCCAGGTCACGCCGTCCAGCGACGTGAGAATGCGCAACTGTCCGTCCGGAGCCAGGTGGGCGGACGCCTCCCGGAACGCCAAGAACCAGCGCCCGTTGAACCGAATGAGGTCGGTGAACGCGTTGTGTACGGCCCGGTTCCAGATGCGGCGCGTCTCGAAATACTCGATCATGCGGGCCTCGAAGCGCTCACGCCTGCGCCACCAGGTGCGGGGCGATCGCGTCGTCGTCGAGCTCGTAGCCCAGGCCGGGGGCGGTGGGCGGGATGATGAAACCGTTCTCCCACGTGATCGGCGACTTGAGGATCTCCCGGTGAAATCCCGAGAACGTCTCGATGCCCTCCTGGATCAGGAAGTTGGGAGAGCACACGTCGACCTGGATCGCCGCGGCCGCGGCGAAGGGTCCGCCCCACACGTGTGGGGCGATGTGCGCGTAGTGGGTCTCGGCCATGGCGGCGATCTTCCTGGCTTCGCCGATGCCGCCGGTGATCGACAGGTCCATCTGCATGATCGAGGCCGCCTGCTTCTGCAACAGCGGCAGGAACTCGTAGCGGGTGAGCAGCCGCTCGCCGGTGGCGACCGGGATCGAGGTGGCATGGGCGACGCGCGCCATCTCGTCCACGTTGCCGGGGGCCACCGGCTCTTCGAACCACAGCGGCTCGTACGGTTCCAGCCGTTTGGCCAGCCGGATCGCCGCGTAGGTGGTGAGCTGGCCGTGGGTACCGAGCAGGATGTCGCAGCGGTCGCCGACCGCTTCGCGCATCGCCTTGATCACCCCCTCGACGTAGGTCAGGGTCTCCAGCCGGTGCGGCTCCAGCCCTCCCACCGGGTCGAGCTTCACGGCGCTGAACCCCTGGTCCACGTAACGCAGGATGTCATCCGCGGCCTTCTCGGGAGGATCGCCCATCTTCCACCCGTACAGGTAGGTGTAGGCGCGCAGCTTTTCGTGGAACACCCCGCCGAGCAGGTTGTACACCGGCTGGACAAGGGCCTTGCCGACGATGTCCCAGCACGCCATCTCGATGGCGCTGAGCACGGGCGTGGTGATGGGGCCGGAGTGGAGCACGGCGTGGCGCCGGAACACCTCCCACCAGATGCGCTCGCGGCGGAACGGATCGGCCCCCTTCAGGATCTCCTCGAAGATCTCCTGCGCCACCTGCAGCGCCGACTGCCGGTGGGTGCCGTGCCAGGTGCACTCGCCGGTGCCCTCGATTCCCTCGTCGGTGATCAACTTGATGAACACCCAGTTCCTGCCGCCCTTGCCGGGAGGCGGAACCGGCACGAAGTAGCCCTCGAACCGCTCGATCTTCATGCCGACGACGGTAGCCGGGATCGGCCCTCCGCGCCAACGCGCGACGCGGACCGCCGCCGCGGTTAGCCGAAGTTCGGGGCCTCGTCGGCGGAGGGACCGTACAGTGACGGCACCGCGATGTCGTTGAGCCGCAGGTAGACGCCGAGCTGCGCGCGGTGGTGGATCAGGTGGTTGAACACGAAGCTGCGCAGCACCACCACCTTGGGCATGGTCATGAGGGTGACGCCGTTCTGCAGCAGCGACCAGGGCCGCAGCAGATCGGCGTCGCCGGCACCGGCGATGGCGGCCCGCGCGGCGGCCGCATTACGGTCCAGGGTGGCCACCAGCTCGGCGGCGTCGGTGGGCGGCGGAGGCTGGGGGAGCGGTTTCCCGCCGGGCACCATGTCCAGTTCATCCTGCTCGACGGTCAGCACGGCCCAGGTGGGCAGGTTGGCCAGGTGTCCCGCAAGCCACCCCATCGAGCCCGACTTTGGATGCGGCTTCCAATCGAGCTTGTCCGCCGGCACCCGCTCCAGCGTCCTGCGGACCCCCGCAACCTCATGATCGAACTCCGGCAACATGCTCTCGCTGATCGACATGCCGACACTCTACCATGCCACCGCCCCCGGCGGCCCGCCTTGCCGCCGGTGCGGCTTTCGCAGCCGGCAGCTCCATACGCAGCACGGTACTCGCTTCAAGCTGCGCGGGCTCGCCGAGAGTCACCGACTCGTTCAGGCTGGCATAGCGTAACGGGCGGCCGTTCAGCGTCACTTGAGTTACATCGCGGTCAAGCCACAGTGTCGAATTGAGGCGTTGGATCACGATCGACCCGTAGAGAACGGACAGAGCCACGCGATCCGCGGCCAGTTCCACGGTGCCCCACGCGGTGTTCAGGCACCAGAAGAACCGCTGGGTGGGGAGGCTCTGCTTGGGGTGGAATCCGATCTCCGCCTTCGTGGTGTCGAACTCGAAGCCACTGAAGGCGGGGAGCAGCGCGTATGAGGCCATGGCACGGGCGTAGTTGCTACCGCATTCCATCTCGTTCCACGGATTGCGCTTCTCTCCGGGGCGGCCTTCAAGGCTGCCAGGTAGAATCCGGTGAGCCAGGAATTCGGGCCGAACAGCTCGGTATCGAGGGTGTGATGCTGCCTTCCCTCCAGCACGCCGTCCTTGTCGCGGTCCCACCGGTCACCGTTTTCCGGCGACCAGGCGAACGCGAGGCTCTTCTTGACCGCGGGCCAGAGCCGGGCCAGCCAGTCGCTGTCACCCGAGATCTTCCAGTCCCGATACACCTTGACGATGCCGCCGAACTGGCCGTCGGCGCAGGGGCGGAACGACGATCGGCCGCGGCCCAGGGGGAGCTGAATGCGGAAGCTCATGCCACCGTCCTCGCGCAGGTTGTGCCGGTAGTCGGCCTCGCGCATGCTTCGTTCGAGCCGCGGGAACAGGAACGGAAGGGCGTAGGCGTAGTTCCATACGTGGGTGCAACTCCCCTCGCAGCACATCGCGTCGGGATGGCAGCCTTCGAAACCGTAGAAGGTGCCGTCCTGCAGCCTCAGGACCGTGGGCGTCTTGAGAGTCGAGATGTTGGCGGAGATCGCATCGACCACCGCCGCGGGCAAGGTCGAGGAAAACAGCGCCTCCTTGAACGCCAGCGTCTCCCGGTACAGCCGCTCCCAGTTCGCAAGGCCGTATTGCGCCGACTCGCGGGAATCCTTCCACACGGTAGCGTAATAGTTGCTCCAGGTATTCGAGCCCGCCCCGTCGCCGTCGCAGCACCCGCTCGCGGGATCGCACTGCACCGGATTCCAGTAGTTGGTGCAGACCGGAAAGTTCCAGGCCAGCAGGAATCTCGCCCTCCCGGAGGCTCCCGGAGCCACCTGGAGATGAGCCGCCAGCAGGCAGTGGGCGCCCGCGACGCCCGCGCCGCGGCGGAGCAGGTGCTGCTCGTAGCCGCGGTTCGCGAACCTGCCCGGCGTCGTCAGGTCGCGCCAGTAGGCGCTCACGTCGTCGACCCAGATGCCCTTGTAGGCGGCCCGGTGCCAGTACTCCTGGTAGCTGACGTCGTCCGCGTCGGTGGCGACGGTCAGGTCACCTGCCGGAGCGGCGCCCGGCGCATTCGCCCCCGGACCACGTGCGCTCAGCCCGATCGAGGAGAGCCCGGCCGTGTGCTGAAACCGGTTGACCTTGGCGGCTCCCGGCACCGGGTTGTTCACCGAGAAACAGACGGTATAGGTGAGCGCCGCCGCATGGGAGTTGTGAATTGCGATCTCGAAGAAGGCGGCCGGGATGCTGGAGTCCTTGTCGTTGATCGGGATGAAGGGGTTGAACGCGGTGACCGTCACCTCCCCGGGAAACCCGTCGTCCCGCAGCGACAGCGCGGCGATCGGAAACTCGCCGCGAAACCTCAAGGTGCGGAAGTGGGGCAGCGCCGCCAGCAGACCCCGCGGCGGGCCAGATCCGAACGGCGTGGCGCCCGGCGCCGCCTTCAGGCTGCCGGAGTAGGGCGGCAGCAGGTCGCCCTGGAGCGTCCGCGCATCGAGCACCTCGCCGTCCCGTTCCGCCTTGACGGCGAAGTGGGTGTAGCCGTTGACGCTGCCCTTGTTGGGCCGGTTGAAGATCTCCCAGTCGACCAGGCGCCCGTCACCGGCCAGACCGATGCAGCCGCTGCCGATGCCCCCCAGAGGAAACGAAATCTCCCTGGTCTTCGCTCCTTCATAGACGAACTCTGCCACGGCCAAACTCCTTGTTCGGCAGTATCGCACGCTTCACCGGCGCTGAGTGCACTGACGCAGCCCGCCTCGCTTGCGCTACAGGCGAGATCCGGAGCTGGGCGTTCCGCCGGTGTCAACCCGCCGGTGCCACGTTCTCGTAGAACAGGCCGTCATACACGAACGCGGACCGGATGGCCTCGCAGTCGCGCGCGCTCACTCCGGCGCTCCGCATCACGGAGTGCCATCCTGCGCGCACGGCGCTCGCGATACCGTCGAACACCTCCGCCGCCGCCGCTTGATCAAGCAGAAAACGCCCGTGACCGCTCAGCAGGTTGGCTCTGCTGGCATGGCGCCCGAAGCGGCCGCAGGCCATCGCGAGATCGCGCCGTTCCCGAGCCACCACGGGCGACGGCGTCAGATCGTAGGCCGGACTCAGCCGCCATTGCCGTCCATTGGCCAGGAGCGCGTGATTGCGCGGGTGATCGTCCAGGTTGGACACCGCCGCGTTGAAGCACATCCGGCGAAACAGCTCACGCAGATCGTCTTCCGGTCTCGCGCTCGCGCGGCGCACCTCGTCGGCGAGCAGCAGGTAGGACCAGTTGCCGCGGTCGGCAACTCCGTCGCCGCTGCGCAGCAGTGTCAGGGCGCTGACCATCCGGTGGCGGCGATGGCCGTCGCGGTCGAACCGGCGCACGAGCAACACGTCGCGCCCGCCAACGGTCTCGATTCGGCTGTCGGCGACGTTCAGGCCGCACGTCCGGGCCAGGGCGAGCATGCCGTGCTCGACCCGCGAATCGTTCCAGCGGTCGTCGCGGCGCCCGAACTTGGCGATCCAGAGAGCGCCCTCGTGCTCCACCACCGCCTTGGGGCGCGCCCCGCCCATCGACGTGCCGAGAAGCAGCAGCTCCTCGACCCGGTCCGCGGCGGCCCCCGCGCCCTCCCGGTCGTCGTCGAGGACGGCGTCGGCTGCCCGCTGCAGCGCGGCAAGATCCAGCATCCGGTTGAACCCGCGCCGTACGGCGGGCGGCGCGACGGCAAGGCCGAAACCCAGCGCTCCGGCGCGGTCGTCCGGCCCGTGCATCAGGTAGTCGAACTCGGTGAGCTCCGTCACGCCGGAGTTGCGCTCGATCACGCGCCGTCCCCAGGAATCGGGCATCGAGTCCCGGATCGCGCCGAAGAACCCCTGCATGCGCGCCGTCTCGTACACCTGGTCGGAAAGACGCAACTCGACCGGATCGAACTCGACCGCATCGGCGCGCTCGCGGTAGGAGCGGCCATACACGAACTGGCCGACCGCCGCGGCCCCGTCGTCAATCCAGCGGAAGCGGCCGGCGGTCACGAACTCGGTGGCGCCGGGCGGCACGATGTAGACGTAGCAGTCGCGCTCAGAAGTCATCGCTCAGCGGCCGGCGGCTCCGTGCACGCCTCGGGCTGTGCGCGCGTTCCAGCGCCTTGCCCTCCTCGTCACGGTCCGGATCGGCCACCTCGGTCAGGTCGCCGAGCAGGCCCAGCACCCACAACGCGCCGAGGTAGGCCGCCACGCCGGTCGTCGGCTTGCCTCGCTCCACGTCGGCTACCACGAACCGGGATACGCCCATGCGTTCGGCAAGCGCGGTCTGCGGCAGCCTGCGGCGCAGCCGCGCCGTGCGGATGTTCCGCCCCAGCCGTTGCAGCGCCTCCTCGACCGTGGCCGGGGGAGAGCCGGCCATTCTCGTGAGCCTCGCCATGTCGATTTCCTGCAACACTTATTCGTATAATGTTGTTCGAACCTAACAACCCAAGCTCACCAGTGTCAATCAGCTTGCGCAAGGCGACGCGGGCCAAGTCTGCGGGCCGGGCAACCCGTCGGTGCTCGTCAACATGCGCTTACAGATGATATATGCTGTCGTAGCGATTGGTCTGTCACTGAAACCATCAGAGGTGGAACATGGCAATGTTGACCGTTGAAGGCGTCTTCGAAAACGGCCGGATCAGGCTGCGCGATAAGGTGACGCTACCCGAACACACGAAAGTATATGTGGTGATTCCCGATATTGAGCCGACACCGCTAGCCTATACGTACAGCCCACGACTTGTACATCCGGAGCAAGCCCATGACTTCGTTAAACAGGTCATCGAGGTACCTGCGGATGCCGAGCTATGATGCCACGGATTGCGATCCACCAGCCCCGGTTGCCCGGGTCACCTTGCGTAACGCGCACAGCGGAGAGATGGTCGTCGACGTGCCGTTGCTCCTGGATACCGGAGCAGATGTCACACTGCTCCCCCGCAATACTGTCGAGCAGCTCGGCGTTCAACCAGTGGCTGGCGAACGCTACGAATTGATGGGCTTCAACGGGAGCACGAGTTCCGCTCCCGTCGTGATGCTGGACCTCCTGTTCCTGAAGCGAGCCTTCCGCGGACGGTATCTGGTGATCGAGGAAGGGCGTGGCGTTATGGGACGGGACATTCTCAACTACCTGGCACTGCTGTTGGATGGACCGCAACAACAGTGGTCGGAACATTCACGCTGTTGATCGGCCGCCCTGAGCTTTCACGGTTTCGGTCTGCCTTCCGATGCGGCCAGCGGGGGAACGTGTGCTCAGTTGGGAAGGACGCAGATACGTGGAGCTGGCCCCGCGGATGACCCTCTGGCCCGGGGTGACCCTGAGCGTCGATCGCGCCCTGCGCCGTTCTGGTACGATGCCGGAGCCGACATGCCAACCTTCACTCCCGATCAACTGACCTCCCACGCGCAGCGCCTGCTTGGCGCGGCGGGTCTGCCCGCCGACGAGGCCCGGCACATCGCCGGATCGCTGGTCCTCTCCAACCTGATGGGCCACGACTCCCACGGCGTCACGCGCCTGCCCCAGTACCTCGGCGTCCTGGAACAAGGCGGTTTCGTACCGGGCGTCACCATCGAGGTGGTTCGCGAAGCCCCGGCCTCGGCCCTGGTCGACGGCAAGTGGGGCTTCGGCCAGACGGTCGCCAGGCAGGCCATGGCCCTGGCCATCGAGAAGGCGAGGCAGTCTTCGGTGGGGGTGGTCGAGGTGTTCAACTGCGGCCACATCGGCCGGCTTGGCGAGTACGTCGAGACTGCCGCGGCCAGCGACATGATTGGCTTCGTGACCTGCAACAACCATGGCGGCGGGCTGCTGCAAGTGCCCTTCGGGGGTGCCCAGCCGCGCATGTCTCCCAATCCGATCTCGCTTGGCGTACCGACCGGCGGCGAACTGCCGATCGTCATCGACATGACCTCCAGCGTGGTTGCCGAGGGCAAGATCAAGATGAAGCGCAACCTCGCCGAGCCGATGCCGGACGGCTGGGCGCTCGACGCTGACGGACGCCCGATCACCGACCCCGAGCAGTTCTACGGCCCTCCCCGAGGCGCCATCCTGCCGTTCGGAGGTGCCAGCGCGCACAAGGGCTTCGCGCTGGCGATCCTGGTAGAAGTGCTGTCGGGCGCCCTTGGCGGGGCCGGGTACAGCCGGGGCGGTCAGACGCGCTGGGGCAATGGCGTGTTCATGATGGCACTCGACATCGCGGCGTTCATCGCCCCCGACGACTTCAAGCGCGATACCGGGGCGTTCGTGGACTGGCTGAAGAGCTCCTCCCTGATGGAAGGATTCGACGAGATTCTATTGCCGGGCGAGCCCGAGTCGCGCACCCGCAGGCAAAGAGAAGCCGGCGGCGTCTTCGTGGACGAACCGACCTGGCAGCAGATGACCGAGGCCGCGGCGAAGCTTGGCATCGAACTCGGGTAACGCCTGCGCAAGCTTCTGGTACGTGCATTGTTATGATACTTTTCGTATCATAAGATAAGTACCATGAAGCAGTTCGTGTTCGACCGGCTCGTTGACCGGGACAACATCTGCAACCTCGAGCGTGAGCAGCAAGCGCTCAGGGATGCGGTCGGGCGCAGATACCGGATGGTGGTCTACGGGCCGCGGAACTACGGCAAGACCTCGGTGATCCGTAATGTCATCATCGAGGAGTTCCGGCGCACCCGCGAGCGTCACTTCGTGCTGTTTGCCGATCTGCTGGGGGTCCGCTCCATGCAGTCTCTGAGCCTGAGACTCTCTACCGGCCTGCAACGGTCCTTCGCCGCTTCCTTCCCGGTCAAGAGTCTGCTGGAGAGCGCCGGGCGGTTCCTGGGCGCGTTGCGGCCCGAGATCGCGTTGGATCCGCAGACCGGGAGTCCGAGCCTGTCGCTGCACGCGGCCAATCCGGAGTCCGGCCGCAGCCTGGATGCACTCTGGGAACGGATTGCCGGGATTACCGCGGAAGTCGAATCGCTCATCGTGCTGGACGAATTCCAGGACGTGGCTCTGGTCGACGAAGCGCCCGCTCAGTTGCGCACCGGGCTGGAATCGCTGGGCGAAGTGCCCATATTGCTCCTCGGTTCCAAGCGGCACATGCTCGCCGGCCTGTTTGCCGCGCCCGCGGCCCCCCTGAGTGCCTGGGGGACCGATCTGGAGTTCCGGCCAATCCCCTACGACGACTACCACGAGTACATGCAGGAGCGATTCAGCCCGCGCCGCCTGACGATCTCGCGCGAAGTGGCGACGGTCCTGCAGGACGACATGCAGCGCGTCCCCGAGGCGGTCAACCGGCTGTGCGCCCAGCTCCTGGAGTTGTACGAGGCAACCGAGATCGACCACGCCAAGGTGCAGTCGGCGTTGGCGAGGCTCCTCGACAACCGGGAGAGCCGATTCGCGTCCTACCTGTCGAGTTTTTCAGGTACCGACGAGAACGTTCTGACGGAGATTGCGCGGCGCGAACGGGTCGAGCATCCGCAGTCCAAGAGCTTCCTCGCAAGCGTGCGGCTGTCCAGCCGTACGGTGGCACTGTCGGTCAAGCGACTGTGGGACCGGGGCGTGATCGACCATGACGGGGACAGCTATCGGATCGCCGATCCGCTGCTCGCCGCCCACCTCCGCCGCTACCGATAGCACATTCACTCCAGCCCGTGCACGCGCTCCGCGCTCCGAGCCAGTAGTGCCGGTGGTGGTGCACGCCTCCTCGAACTGCCTATTCGAGGTGGAAGGGAGCGGCTTCGCGGCCGCCTTCCGGCAGCACCAGGAACCTGGTCGGGACGGGGCCGTTTATGCTGACCGACTATGTCGAAGGCTCTTCTATCACTTTCATCAAGAATCCCGACTACTGGGGCCATGACGAAAAGTACCCGCAGAACCGCTTGCCCTACGCTGACAAGGTAACGAACCTGGTTATTCTAGAGGAAGCAACACTCATGGCGGCACTACGCTCGGGCACGATTGACTATAGAGGTTATGCTGGCGGTAACCAAATAAACTCTTTAGACCAGGCGGAGAGTCTCGAAAAGACCAACCCAGAAATAGCGCAATGGCCGCTTCTTGAAAGGTCGAATCACTCTTTTGGAGTGAATGTGAATAGGCCGCCGCTCAACGACATCAGGGTGCGCAAGGCACTGCAAATGGCACTGGACCTGGAGACATTAAACGACAATTTCTTTAAGGGTCGTGCAAACTGGACACCTGCCGGGCAGGTAGGAACTTCCCACAAAGGGTTTTACATCCCGTTTGACGAGTGGCCCGAGGAGGTGAAGAAAGGCTATATGTACGATCCAGAAGGTGCCGAGAAGCTTCTTGACGAGGCTGGGTATCCGCGCGGAGCCGACGGCATTAGATTCAAGACCTCCTTTCTCCCCCACCCAGCTCAAAATCTTAGCTATTATGAATTAGCTATCGCCTACTTTGCTGAGATTGGCGTTGACGTAGATATTCAGATAGTTACAACCGCTGAGAGGGCCGCCAGATTAAGTCAACCAACTGCTGACTCTTTTGAACTACGCTCGTCGACTGCAGGCAAGCACTACTTTGGTGTGTTTCTTCTCTCGGAACATTATACAGGCAGCAGGTGGAATCCCGCCGCAGTCAGCGACCCGGAGTTTGATGCCATAATTGACGCCCTTCGACTTACTAATGACCTCGAGGAGTACCAGAGGTTGTTCCGAGAGGCAGATATGTACATGATAGAGAGACACTGGACCATATGGGGTCCGGATGCCCCAGCGTTTAATGCGACCCAGCCGTGGGTCAAAGGGTATAACGGGGAATCGCTACTGGGACAGCATCAAAGGCTGCCCTTGATCGCCCGCCTCTGGATTGACCAGGAGCTGAAGGAAGCACTGGGTCATTAGGGGTTTTGCCCCTTGTGGCTGACCTTAGCGAAGGAAAAAGGGAGCTGGGAAGCTTGGGTTTTCCAGCTCCCCCTTAAGATGTCATTGCGAGGAGCGCTTTCATACTGTGGTTCCGAGCGAACACCCGGAATCCAGAAATCGCAACCATACAGGCCTGCCTGCCGCACACCTGCTTGCGCTAAAGCTTCAGCGTAGGCAAGAGGCTTTGGCAGGCGCGGGGATAGATAGGGGTTTCACCCCTCTGGACTCCCCAAAACCGTGAGAGCCCAGTTTCTTGGCAGGGGTCATCCGCACCTTAGAGAGTGCCGCGCCCTTCAGTGGAAGGGGCCGGAAAGACGTGGAAGGTGGATTGCGGCCCCGGATCCAGTCCGGGGCAGGTTTTTTTGCCGCAATGACGGGGGAATCGCAATGACGGGGGAAAGTGAAATGAGGTGTGTCACATGAGAGCCTATCTCATCAGGCGGATATTGCTGATAATCCCCACCTTGTTTATATTGAGCATCCTGGTTTTTCTCTCGGTCCGCTTTATCCCTGGCGATATAATAGACTACATACAAGATAGTATGGAATACCTGGGTACCGGGGTAGACCGTGAAGCTACTGAGCGTATGCTGGGATTGGACGTGCCTGTCTACGTGCAGTATGGACGCTGGATAGGAGTGTTGCCGATCCCGGACTGGTTTACCGGTGAGTCCCGCTTCAACGGTATCCTCCAGGGCACCCTTGGTAAATCACTGTGGGGCGGCCCTTTGCCGATAGAAGAGAGGATAGTAGGTAGATTGCCGGTAACCATTGAGCTTGGCGTCATGGCAATCGTAATCGGGCTCGTGATAGCCCTGCCGGTGGGCATCTACTCGGCGATTCGCCAGGATACGGCCGCCGACTACGTGGGGCGCTCCATAGCCATCATCGGCATGGCAACGCCTAACTTCTGGCTGGGAATTATGGTCATGATCTACCCGGCAATCTGGTTGGGCTGGTCGCCACCGCTGCAGCTGGTTTCTTTCACCGAAGACCCGCTGGGGAATCTCGCGGTGTTCATCGTTCCCAGCCTGATTCTGGGGACGGCCGCTGCTTCCAGCACCATGCGGATGACGCGCACCATGATGCTGGAGGTGCTGAGGTAGGACTATATCAGGACGGCCTGGGCCAAGGGTCTAAGGGAGAGGGTAGTTGTTATCAGACACGCCATCAAAAATGCCCTCATCCCGGTAGTCACCCTGATAGGCATGCAGCTGCCTCTGCTGATAGGTGGCTCCGTTATCATGGAGAACATCTTTAACCTGCCGGGGTTAGGTCGTCTCATGGTGAATGCCCTCGATGAGAGAGACTACCCGATGGTCTCCGGAATCAACCTGGTTTTTGGCACCGCGGTGGTGCTGTTCAATCTCCTGATCGACCTGCTCTATTCCTATCTGGACCCGAGAGTGCGGTATGAATGACACGCGGGGACAGTTTGCCGATTTCTTGGGCAGGTTGTGGCGGGAGAAGCCGCTGGGGATCGCCGGTGGGATCGTCATCTTGATCCTGATTCTGCTGGCAATCCTTGCCGAGGTTCTGGCTCCTTATCCACATGGTAAGGTATTCCTGATAGACAGGCTTCAGGGCCCATCAGCCCGGTATCTGCTGGGTACCGACCAGTTGGGGCGAGACTTCCTGAGCCGCCTTATCTACGGTGCTCGTCTTTCCATAGTTGTCGGTTTGGCGGCGACCGCTCTCAATGTTGTGGTGGCGGTCCTGATAGGCGGCATCTCAGGATTCTTTGGTGGTAAACTGGACCTGGCGGTGCAGAGATTTGTCGATGCCTGGATGGCCTTCCCGGGACTGCTCCTGTTGTTAACCACAATGTCCATAGTGGGGCGGGGTTTGCCACAGATAATAGTGGTCCTGGGGGTAACAGGAGGCGTCGTCGGCTCAAGAGTAGTCAGAAGCGCCGTTATCGGTGTAATAGAGAACGTGTATTTTCAGGCAGCGGAGGCGATTGGCAGCCCAAAATGGAGCACACTCATCCGACATGTCCTGCCCAATATTGCGCCTGTCGTAATCATCATATTCAGCATCAACATCGGGGGCGTGATTATCAGTGAGGCCTCTCTGAGCTTCCTGGGATTCGGTCTGCCAGCCCAGATTCCTAGCTGGGGAGGTATGCTCAGCCGGGAAGGGCGCGTGTACATGGAGCAGGCCCCCTGGCTGGCTCTCTGGCCTGGTCTTTGGCTGACTATTACCGTCTACAGTCTAAACATGTTCGGCGACGCGGTGCGGGACCTGCTCGATCCGCGGCTGCGGGGTGGTGGCGGGCGTCTCGCTGGCAGCGGCGCCACGGGCGGTCTCCAATCAACCGAGACACGGCCGCTTGCGAACAAGGGGCCTTCGCGCTCCCTCTGAAGGCGGCACAGATGCTTAGCCATGATTCGGTCCTTCAAGGACAAGGAGACAGAGCGGATCTTTCACCAACAGTGGTCCATTAGCGAGGTGTCGCGCCATGGCTACGACTAACAGGCCCGCGTTGGCGGGGAAAATCCCGACGCCGACGGTGGGCGAAATCCTCCAGGAAGAGTTTCTTCAGCCACTGGGGATGACGCCCTACCGCCTTGCGAAAGAGCTGCGGGTGGCCACAAGTTCGATGCTTGACCTAGTCCACGGGCGCCGCCGCCTCTCGGTCGACATGGCGTTGAGGCTGGCGCGCCTCTTCGGTACGACTGAGAGATTCTGGCTGAACCTGCAGAACGAGATCGACGTGCGTAATCGCCGGGACGAGTTGAGTCGGGAGCTCGAGGCAATCCAGCCCGTCGCCCACGACGGATGAGCTCCCACACAAGATGTCTTTGCGAGGAGTCCGCCTTAGGGGGACTATAATCCAGACGATAGGTAAGGATTAGGAGATCGCCACGCCCTTCAGTAGAAGGGCTCGCCATGAGGTGTGTCACATGAGAGCCTATATCATGAGGCGGTTATTGCCGGCGATATAGACCGTGAAGCTCTTGAGCGTAAGCTGGGATTAGACGTACCTGTCTACGTGCAGCATGGACGCTGGGTGGGAAATATCTTACTACACGGCACCCTTGGCGAATCACTGCTTGGCGTTTCACAATAGAGGAGAGATAGACGGGTCATGGAACCCGCTGAGCGAACCGGTCAGCTGTCGTCGATGCTGCAAATCGAGTGCTCTCCGGGCAACACTTGTCGGTCCGGTCCGACCCAGCGATGCGGCATCCGAAGGGAGGCGCATATCAGGCCGATGACGTCCTGTTCGGGTATGCAGCTGACCAAGCTGGTTTGTCCGGGGGCTACCCCAGCCGGACAGTCCCTGCGCCACGCTGCTCGGTTGCAGACCGTCGGCGAAGCGGCGCGACCCAGGGCTTCACAGCTGCTGACGGAACTCTTCGACGGTCAAGCCAGCCCGGGCGATCAGGCCGCGGAGCGTACCGCGTGCAACTTGTTTATGGTTCGGGACTGACAGTGTGGCGATGTGCCTTCTCTGGTCAGGATGATGTGGCTACCTCGTTGTCTTGCCACGTCGCAGCCAAGGGTGCGGAACACTCCCACCACCTCGCGTGGTGTCAGAAGCGGGACTGGTGGCATCAGACATGCACTTCCACCTGCCGCGTCATTACCGTCAGCGGCAGTCCTTTCTCCGCCCGTACCTCGAGGCACTCCCTGATGGCGTCCTGCACGTTCATCTGCGCTTCTTCAGCCGTCCTTCCCTGACTGACACACCCGGGGATCGACGGACAGTCGGCGATGAACATGCCATCCTCGTCCTGGGTGATTGTCACCACGAACTTCATAGCCTGAGGCTCACTCTCAGCAGTATACGACGGGTGGGTGCCGACGGCAACACAATCCACAAGGGGCCTTGGCGCACGGTCCGAATCGGGCAATGGGCGGGTTTCGCGGGCGGCGGTTTGAGGCAATGGGCTGGTGTGGCGAGCAAGCGCAACGGGTGAAGGCGATGGCCGAGGCTACGGAGTGATTTCGGTGGCCCGGCCCGCCTGGAGCGATGGAAGGACGCTCAGAAGGAGAGGGGCGAGAGGTTCCAGGGTTTCGATTCGGTTGTCGTGGACAACGAGGACAGCGACGGCGACCGGAAACCGGCCGAGGTTTTGCTGGTGTTGGAGGTTCTGGTCAACGGTGACGAACACATCGAACTCGGTCGCAGCCCTGCGGAGCAGCTCGCCGTTGCGGACGCCTGCCCAGCCCTTCCGTGGCACGGTCTGCACCTCATGGCCTTCCAGGAGCCGAGCAAACTGACGCGGGACCGACTCATCGAGCAGAATGTGCACGGTCTATGAGCAGTTCGCCGGCAAGCTCGAGCACCTCCTTGGCCTGCCGGCGGGACACCGAGGGGAAGGAATCGAGGAACTTGTCCAGGCTGTCGCCGGCTTCGAGATGGTCCCACAGACTCTGGACGGGTACCCGTGTGCCGGCGAATACGGGCGTTCCTGACATGATCTCTGAGTCCTGGACAACCAAGCCGGAGAGGCTACGCATCTGTGCTGGCTCCCTTGATACGAGGATAAGGCAATCTCGGTGTTGGTGGAAGAAGAACGTTGACCGCTCTGAGGTTTCAGATCCACCGCACGGGGTCACCGATTACGAACTCTGCCGCGGCCGATGAAGCGGCGGCACGACGTGGCAGCGCTACCTCTCATGCCGCCACGATCCACGCCGGCACCAGCGGCCAACCGTCACTAGCGGTGCGCTCGCGACATCAGCACAATGGCGACACCCGTGATCCGGCAAAAGGGCCCATTGCCGACTCAGAATGCGTCCCAAGGCCCCTTGTCGTGACGTGGGCCGTCGCGCGTAGTCCGTCTTGCAACTCAGGTGTTCAGGAAGTTCCGCTTCCGGAATACGGCTGTGCTGTCGGTGCAGCCTCTCGCAGTACCACCACTTCCTTACTGAGGCGTCCCTTCAGTCGTGCTTTCTCCACCTCGAGCACGTAGCGCGTTTGCAGGTTGAGCCAGAAGCGCTCGGTCGTGCCAAAATAGCGCGCAAGCCGCAGCGCGGTATCAGCCGTGATCGCCCGCTTGCCATGCACGATCTCATTGATCCGCCGAGGGGGAACGCTGATGTCCTTCGCAAGCCGATACTGGCTGAGTTCCATCGGCTCCAGAAACTCCTGTAGCAGGATCTCGCCAGGGTGAATCGGGGGGTGGGCCTTCCTTGCCATGTCTCGCTCCTTAATGATAGTCCGTGATCTCCACATCGAAGGCGTCGCCCCGGTTCCACCGGAAGCAGATCCGCCACTGATCGTTGATGCGGATGCTGTATTGCCCGACCCGATCTCCTGAGAGCCGTTCCAATCGATTCCCGGGGGGTATCCGCAACTCGTCCAATACGTCTGCCGCGTCCAGGACCAGAAGCTTCCTGTGCGCTCGGCGCTGCAGATCGGGCGGAAGCCGCCGCGACGGATCTCGCCGGAACACCTTCTCGGTTTCCGCGTCGCGGAAGCTTCGGATCACTTACGAATAGTAACGTAGCTTGTTATTATTGTCGAGCGTTATCGGCGTACCCGGCGGCCTCTAACTCTCGGAGGTCGGTGGTCGATCGAGAACATTCCCAAGTGCTGCGTTGAGCCGACGGGCTGATGGCCGCGAAGTTTCCTGGTCGCGCCGCTTATGCAACGGTTCGAGATTCCTCACCAGCGTCCACCGTCGTAGTAAACTAACGAGTATCCCGCTGGGACGGATCAGAGAGTGCCGGACAGGCGGCATCGACGACAGCTGACCGGTTCGGTCAGCGGGTTCCATGACCCGTCACTGGTGAGCGTGATGGGTGGTGACTCCGGACGCGCCAATTCGCCCGCGCCCTCCATGGCGCGGGACGCCTGTGTTGGGCCCCATGGACGGGGCCCACGAACGGACGACGCGTCAGTCGTGTGATGAGTTACCTGTAGACTTCGGCGACTCGGTCGGCGGTGCTCGATGATGCGCAGACACTTCGATGCCAGGCGCTGCTTCCAGCTGACCGGCCAGGTCACGCACATACCCAGCCCGGCGCTCGCCGACCTGGTCGGGCGCGTTCCGGGTGCGCCTCCGGAGCGGCCGACGGGCTCCCAGCCCACGACCTCCCTCTCGCGGGCCGGGAGCTACGTACCACCCGTGGCGCCAGGGAGGGCGCCATCGGGTGGAGGTCACCGAGCATCCGGCGTGACACGCGCGGGCTCGCCGCATGCGGTGTGGTGAGGCTCACCGCTTTCCAGACTGGCGCGCGCTCGAACCGTTTGCACGCCAGCTGCCGAGCAAGTGGATACTGGAATGCTGGGACCGGATCGATGGGACGATGGGATCGGAGCTGTTGGCAGGATTGTCGCGCTCGCGAGAGAGTGCACCGTTCGGGGTTTGAGTCGACGAGTATGAAGTGCCATGAAGACAGTCAGCGCAGTGGCCCGTTGGCGGTCACGTTCGGTGACCTCCGAGTCGTTGACAGGGTGGTCGCGCCCACGCTAGCATGCCTCGCCTGGGGTTCGACGGATCGATGATGACGCGCCATGAGGACAGCCAGCGCAGTGACCGGTTGGCGGTGACGTTCGCTGACCTCCGAGTCGTTGACAGGGTGGTCGCGTCCATAGCAAGCTCGCCTCGCCTGGGGCGACGGATGCCGATGAAGCGCCATGATGACAGTCAGCGCAGTGACCGGTTAGTTGTGACGCAGCTGACGGTCCACTCACCACTCACCACTCACCACTCACCACTCACCACTCACCCGCTCACCCGCTCACCCGCTCACCACTCACCCGCTAGTCGCCCAGCCAACCGCACGGCAGCCGAGTGCGCGGCGCCGGTGCTGAGCGCGGCGACAGCGATCCGCGTGGCGCACACCCGCTACACATCCGTGCGTCTAACGGCCGACGAAGTCGGCCGCAAACTCCACCGGTCCACCCCAGCATGCGTAGCGACGCTTGCCGGCACCTCTATACAGACAACCGACACATCTGTGCCCGACCAGAGTTGTCGACGACGGATGCGCGCTAGCCGCGGCACCGGCTGGTCCGATGGCCAAGCCACCGTTCTGTCAGGTCACCCAATAGCTCAAAAAAAAGGAGGTGCAAAATGATACTCAAAGAACCTTACGCGCGTGCGGCGTGAGCCGGGTGAACCCGTTGAGTCACACGCCGCGCGCTATTCGTGTATTGGACTCAGACGGGCAGAGCCCGCGTTGCGGGCGCGAGAGTAGCCAGGGAGCGGCAGGCCGCTCCGCAATACTCTCAAGATCAAAATGATGGACAAAACAATGAAAATCTTTTTTGCAAGGACCTTCGCGATTGCGTTGGTCCTGATTCTGAGCGCAACCGGCCTCTGGGCCGCTGGCGCAGAAGAGGAGCGGGCAGCCGCTGCCGACAAGAGGTATGTGACCGACCCCACCACCGGGAAGGTGGTGACCGCGCCAGAGTACGGCGGGATAATCACCTTTGCCAGGCGGGGTGACCCTCCGCATTGTGACTCCTTTTTCTCGCACGCGCCGGGAGTGGTCACTAGTGGCGTTGCCGAGAAGCTAGTCCACGGGAACTGGGGAATAGATAGGGACGAACGCGACTTTCGGACTGGCTTCAATCCTCCATCTGCCATGATAGGACAACTGGCTGAAAGCTGGGAACAGCCCAACGACACAACTTATATCTTCAACATCCGCCAGGGCGTTCACTGGCATGATAAGCCCCCGATGAACGGTCGGGAGTTAACTGCCAAGGATATAGAATATAACTATCAGCGTTATACTGGTATAGGCAGCGGCTTCACCGAACCTAGCCCCTATATTGGGGATATGCTCACCCGTGAGCCATGGGAATCGATAACCGCTACCGACCAATGGACGGTTGTTTTTAAGCTGAAGAGGCCATCAGCCACTGCGCTCCATACTATCTTCGATAGCGCGTACAATTTTATATACCCCCCCGAGGTAATCGAGCAATACGGTGACTTAAAGGATTGTAAGAACCTGGTCGGCACCGGGCCCTTTATGCTAACTGAGTTGGTCGAGGGCAGCTCTGCGACCTGGATGAAGAATACTGACTACTGGGGCTACGACGAAAAGTACCCAGAGAACCGCCTGCCCTACGTTGACGAGTTAAGGGGCCTGATTATGCCAGAAGACCCAACACGTCTGGCGGCACTGCGCACGGGTAAGATTGATTACCTAGGTCACCTCGGCACCTCTCAAATATTTACTATCGACGAGGCAGAGAGCCTCCGGCGGACCAACCCTGAAATCGAACTGCATACGTTTGTCTTGCGGTCAGAAAACTCTTTTGTTGCTGGCATACGCCCCGACAACCCGCCCATTAACGACCTCAAGGTACGCATAGCAATGCAGAAGGCGTTGGACCTTGAGACAATTAACAATACCTACTTTAGGGGTTGGGCAGACTGGAAACCTATGGGGATTAATGGCACTGGTTTAAAGGGGTATCACATCCCATTTGACGAGTGGCCCGAAGAGCTCAAGCGAGAATATACCTATGACCCGGAAGGGGCCGAAGCGCTCCTTGATGAGGCCGGGTATCCGCGCGGCGCCGACGGCATTAGATTCAAGACCGTCTTGAACCACCTCGATCGGTGGGATTTAGGCTTTAGAGAATTGGTTGCCTCCTACTGGGCTGAGATTGGCGTTGATGTTGAGATTAGGGAGATGGACGGAACCAAAATTGGCGCTATGATACGCGAACATACTTATGAAGGTATCGCCGATGGAACTCCGGGCTACGAGGAGGGACCTCTGAAGCAGGTAGCCTGGTTTACCTCGGACTCATCATGGAACCCCCCTAATGTCAGTGACCCGGTTTATGACGCCATGATTGAAGCCGCCGAAGCTGCTACCGGTGAGGAGCAGAAGAGGCTGATTACAGAGGCAGATATGTACGTTATAAAAAACCACTGGTTTATATGGGGTGGTAGAGCTCCACAGTTTAGCGCGAACCAGCCGTGGCTCATAGGTCATAACGGTGAAATGGCACTAGGAACCATGGACTTTATTGGCCCCTTCGCCCGCTTCTGGATTGATTCCGAGCTGAAGGAAGCAATGGGTCATTAGAGGCTTCATCCCCCTTTTTTTGCGAGTTGGGGAGCCGCCTCCGAGCGCACTATTGAGCGGCTTCTCGGCTCCTTTTTCCGCTTGTCTAGGAGAAGAAGGACCAAGGCGAACTGGGAGAACTTATAAGTGATGCCTATGGTCAAATAGAATCAATCGATCTAAAATCGGTGGTGCTGGATCCTCGCAATCCTTGAAGAGATCCTAGAGGAATCTCCCACGGCAGCAATAAAGGTGCTATGGGAATCGGAGGATCAATCTTGTACTAGCGCTCTTTGGTCATGTACTGTCGGAAGATGGGAAATTGATTGGAAAAGGGATGAAATGATGTACATAATCGATGGTGAATCGGAACTCGCAGATCAGTTCGGACACTCTCAAGCATTTGCGGCGGGTGATTTTTCATGTTAGCAGGAGGCTAAGACGATGTGGAATGTAGAACGGCCTCTTCTGAAGATCTTTTAATTTTCGCCGATGAATCCCGAAAGGTTCTGGCTGCCATGAGAGCCTACGTCATCAGGCGGCTCTTACTACTCCTCCCCACACTGTTTATCATGTCCGTCCTGGTCTTTCTGTTGGTCCGCTTGATCCCCGGCGATGTAATAGACGCTATGGTGGGTGAAATTGTGTTCTATGGTAGAGGTGATACAGCAGTAGACCGTGAAGCTCTTGAGCGCATGCTTGGATTAGACGTACCTGTCTACGTGCAGTATGGACGTTGGATAGGAGATATTATTCTGCATGGCACCCTTGGCGACTCACTGATTGGCGGTTGGAGAGTGGAGGAGAGGATACTAGGTAGACTGCCGGTAACTATTGAGCTTGGCCTCATGTCGATCGTCATTGGGCTGGTGATAGCACTGCCGGTCGGCATCTACTCGGCGATTCGCCAGGATACGGCCCCCGATTTCCTGGGGCGCTCCGTCGCCATCATCGGCCTGGCAACGCCGAACTTCTGGCTGGGGATCATGGTCATGCTATACCCGGCAGTGTGGTGGGGCTGGTCGCCACCGATGGAACTGATTCGGTTCACGGAAGACCCGCTGGGCAGTCTCGGAGTGTTCATCATTCCGAGCCTGATTCTGGGTACCTACCTGTCTGCAGCCACCATGCGGATAACGCGGACGATGATGCTAGAGGTGCTGCGGCAGGATTACATCCGGACGGCCTGGTCGAAGGGTCTCAAGGAGAGGGTGGTTGTGGTGCGGCACGCTGTCAAGAATGCCCTCATCCCGATCGTTACCCTGGTGGGCCTGCAGTTGCCTATCCTGGTGGGTGGCTCGGTCATCATGGAGAACATATTCAACCTACCGGGGGTGGGTCGTCTCATGGTGGCCGCGCTCACCGACAGAGACTACCCGGTGGTCTCCGGAGTAAACCTGTTCTTCGGCACGGCGGTCGTGGGGGCCAATCTCATGATCGATCTGGTTTACGGCTACCTGGATCCGCGGGTCCGTTACCAATAGCACGCGCGGGAATGGCTGCTTTCCTTGTCAGGCTGTGGCGAGAGAAATCACTCGGTGCTATCAGCGGGATCATCATCCTGATATTGATTCTCGTGGCTATCTTTGCCGATGCTGTGGCCCCGTATGAGTATCTCGAGATACACTTGGCAGACCGGCTGACCGGCTCATCAGCCGCGTATCCGCTGGGTACCGACCACTTGGGACGAGACCTGTTGAGCCGCATCATCTACGGGGCGCGGCTGTCGTTGATCGTCGGTCTGTCGGCGACTGCAGTGAATGTCGTGGTCGCCGTGCTGATCGGCGGCACGTCAGGATTCTTCGGCGGACGACTCGATCTTGTCGTGCAGAGATTCGTCGATGGCTGGATGGCCATCCCGGGACTGCTGCTGTTGTTGACGATCATGTCCATCGTAGGGAAGGGGATGCCACAGCTGATACTGGTCCTGGGGATATCAGGAGGCATCGGCGGCTCGAGATTGATCAGAGGCGCCGTGATAGACATCAAGGAGAATGCCTATTTCCAGGCGGTCGAGGTGATTGGCGCCTCGAAGTGGCGGACATTCATCGGCCATGTCCTGCCCAACATCATGCCGGTCGTGATCATCGTCTTCAGCATCAACGTCGGCGGGGTGATCATCAGTGAGGCTTCGCTGAGCTTCCTCGGCTTCGGTCTGCCCCCCGACGTTCCCAGCTGGGGAGCGATGCTCAGCCGCGAAGGGCGTCAGTACATGCAGCAGGGGCCATGGCTGGCTCTCTGGCCCGGTCTCTGCCTGACGATTGTCGTCTACAGTCTGAACATGTTCGGCGACGCGGTGCGTGACCTGCTTGACCCGCGGCTGAGGGGTGGCGGGGGACGCCTGGGAGCCGATGCCGCCAGGTCGGTCTAAGAGAGCGCTCCTGCGGCGCCGCGCCGGGTCGCCGTCCAGCCCAGTCAGCAAGGCGAGGTGCGACGGATCGGCCGCTCCAGGCAAGCGTCAAGAACACCCGTGTCTGCCGCTCCGCGGCGCCGCCGTAGACCCGGTCGAGCATCTCGGTTATATCGTCTCCGCGGTGGTCACGGATAAATTCCTCGAGGGCCAATGCGTAGAGTCGGATTCTGGGCAGGTCGAACTTTTCCGCAAGCTCTTCCGCCTCCCTGA
The DNA here is from genome assembly GCA_965203905.1 of Spirochaetia bacterium. Lineage (GTDB taxonomy): Bacteria > Spirochaetota > Spirochaetia > SZUA-6 > Bin103 > Bin103. The sequence continues at coordinate 3,641,033 of CBDBDQ010000005.1, forward strand.
ACAAGCCGTCCGGCAAGGACACGGCGGTCTTCATGACACTAGCTAGACGCTGATCTCTCGTACGCCTCTCATCGGTGCACTCTCGATACTCGTCGCCACAGCGAAGCGGGGCACTATGCACCTCATCAGACGACTGACCCGTCGTCCGTTCGCGTGATAGGCTCGGGTCATAGGCTCGACCTTCTCAGCGTCACCGGTGAAGGCCTCGAGCACCCTCTGCGGCGGAGGGTGGCTTGGAAGGAGCCTCAGGTTCGGGCCGCCCTCGCCGGCGCAGTGCGAAGTGCTCGGCAACCTCCGCGAGCTGCTCCACGACGAGCATCTTCTCGCGGAACGACAGCGCCGCGAATCGCTCGCGGTGGCGCCTTCGAATCCCTTTGAATGTGGCCAAGCTCCAGTCGACCTCGTCAGCCATTATCCATCTCCCAATGCAGACTTAGCTCGGCGATATCAGCCAGATCTTGCGGTCGGGCGGCGTCGCCCTTCATCCGCATGAGGGTCTGCAGGCGGACGATGCGTACCGGTACGTTCGGCGCGATTTCCTGAATCATCGCCGAGGCATACTCGGTATCGAAGTCGAACGGTTCGGTGGCGAAAACGTTGACCGGTGTGTGGTGATGTTCGTCACGGTGAAACGACAGCACGGTCACTCCCTTGTCCACTAGCAAGCGCGCACGGTGCTCGGCGCTGGCAAACTCGCTCGCCGCGACCGGCACGATCGGCCTATAGCCCAGGCTCGCCAGGGCCGCGAACGCAGCGACAATCCGGCCGGGCTCGAAATTCACGACCAGGTCGATGTCTTGGGTCTGCCGGCTATAGCCGTGCGCGACGACTGCCAGGCCACCGACCACGATGAAGGGCACCTCGGCTTCGTTGAGCGCGCGAACGATGCTTCTGCTGGTACCCCATCAAACTGTGGTTTGGGGGTCAGCATCGGGGAACGGGTCGGTCAAGCCCGCCTGGAGGGGCACTTCGAAGGCGTTCAGGACCAACGAGACCAGGCAGTAATAGCCGATGATGGTGACCAGCTCGATGACGCCGCCTTCACCGAGCAAGTCGACGGCAGTCTGGTAGGTGGCATCGTCGATGCGGTGGTCGCGCAAGAGCTGCACGGCCAGGTCGTGGCCGGCTGCCTGATCGGCGGGCAGCGACGGTATGCCGCGCTGGCGAATGGTCTCGACGGCAGCCGCATCGACTCCCGCCGCCACCGCCATTGGACCATGCATCGCAAACTCGAACTTCGCGCGGTAGTAGGCGCCGACGACGCAGATCGCCACCTCTCGTACCTGGTCGCTCAGCGACGTGTCGAACCGGACAGCGGCACCGAGTTGCTGCGCAGGCATGCCGACGTTTGGGGATCGCACCCACACGCTGAATGGACCGCGCAGGCCGATACTCGGATCCGAGGTGCCACGTGGGCCGGCGTTGATCGCGGCGACCACGGCCCGTTGGCGGTCGGTGAGCTGATCGATGTCGAGCGCTGGGAGTCGAGCCATAGCGCATTATGCCCCGTTACCAGGCGAATGTGGCGTGGCGGTCGGTCGCGAGGGTTCGGTTCAGCTCCAAACGTGCTCAACTGCGGCGGTTCCTGCGGCAGCACCAGCGCCCGCACTTCGCGGATGAAGAACTGCTTGCACAGCGACCATTCGAAGGGCGCAAGCATGCGTGGCAGCGGTTCCGCCTCGGCATCGTCGAAGTAGGTCAGGCTCATCGCTACCTGACTTGCGCGGCAACAGTTTACGCAAGCGCCGCATCACGGTCGGGCAGGGTCATGGCGGGCCGGAGGTACGTAATTGTCGCGCTACGACGCAGGCAGGATATTCTGGGTCAACGAGGGTTCGGACGTTGAAGGGAACAGCGCAACTCGCGGTGCCGGCTGGGGCCAAGGACGGGTTGCCGTCGCGGTCCGGGATCTGTCCGGGCGCCAAGGCACGGGCGGCGTGCGTCCTGCACGGCGGATGGGTGCCCAGCGAGGCTGGCGGCCGGTTCCTGGTGTGGGCCGAAACCGCGCACCGAACGCAACGGCGGCGCGCGGGCGACCATCCGTTTCAACTGCGCCGGGAGCAGCTCGCGGACGCGCTCGCGGAGACGTGGCCTACACCTGTTCGAAGCATCCGGTCTTGCGTCCAAGCGCGGTTCGGCTTGGGCCGTATTGCCCGGCGACGGCGTGCGGCCCGCGCCTTCGCTGGAGTTGCAGGCGGAGTTGGATGAGGAGATCGCCGCCGTAACTGGCTGGGAGACCTGGCGGGTGGACGTGGCGGAGGTTGCCGACCCCCTCGCAATGCTTCGCGCGCTCGATCAGCGCACGCAAGTGACGCCGCGCACGGGTGTGGCGCAGGGTATCCGGATCGCGGACGATTTGCGCTTCTGGAGCCGCTTGGCGGCGAGCTTCGAGCGGGGCGTCCGCCACCACGAGTATCTGCCGGCGATCTACGCGGCGCAACCGGAGGCTCCGCCGGCGCGGCAGGCGCGCGGCAACCGCCGCAGGAAGGTCCGCAAGAGTACCGTTCGGTTCGAAGCGGGCTGGGAATTTTCTGCCACCGCGGAGGAGAGCATCGTGGAGCCATTCGCCCGCGCGATGCCGGGGGCGTGCCGGGCGCTGTGGGCGGCAGCGTCTCCAAAGAGCGGAGAGGATCCCGAGTTGCACGAGCCGCGGGCTCTCCTGCGCCACTTCCTGGCAGTGCATCTGCACCGGTTTGTTGGCGGCACGCGTTTTACGCAGTCGGTGTTGAAGAGCGTCCAAGGGTCGTTTCTGGTGCATGCGCTGCCGCCGGCTGCGTCCGCTCGCCCGGTCGAACGGAATCACGAGGCCCCTATCGGTGAGCACACCTGGGTGCAGTGGCGGCGCTGGCGCGACCGCATGCGGCGGTCGGCGCTCGCCGCGGACGAACGGGTCTGCTTCCGTCTGGCTGATGCGAAGGGCGGGTCGCCCGACACTTGGCGCCTCGAATGGCTCCTGTCATCGCGCCGCGATCCGTCACTGCTGATTCCGCTCGCCGACTATTGGGGATCCGGGAACTCCGAGCGGCCGGCGGCGCGCAGCGTGCGCGAGGTCCTGCTGCAACTGGGGCAGGCTGCGCGCATCTACGCCAAGCTCTGGGAAGGCATGGACAGCGAGGCTCCTGCAGAAGTGGTCCTGGATCGCGCCGAGGCGCTCGGATTCCTGCGCCAGCAGGCCCCGATCCTGCAAGGAGCGGGGTTCCGGGTGATCGTGCCGGCGTGGTGGACCGTGACCGGCCAGCGGCGCCTGCGCCTGCGCTTGACGTCGCGGAGCTCGGGCGGCGCAGCCACTGCCGGAACCGAGTCGCCGGCAACACTGGGTTTCGACACGCTGCTCGCGTTCAATGCGCAGGTAGTCCTGGACGGCGAGCCGATCACCGCGAGCGAGTGGCAAACCATCGTTGCGGCAAAGGAAGGTCTGGTCCGGCTGCGCGGGCAGTGGATGGAGTTGCGCGGCGACGAGGTATCACGTCTGGAAGAGTACTGGGCGGCCGATGCCGGTTCGCAGACCATGACGGTGGCCGACCTGTTGCGCGCCGAGGCTGGTTCCGACGCCCTCGAAGTCGTCTGCGAAGGCGCCGTCGGCCGCATGCTCGCCGTACTGCGCGGCACCGGCTCGCTGGAAATGCTCGACCAGCCCGCCGGGTTCGCGGGCGAGTTGCGCGGCTACCAGGTGCGCGGGTTTTCCTGGCTGGCGTACCTGGAGCGCTTCGGCTTCGGAGCATGCCTGGCCGACGACATGGGGTTGGGGAAGACCATTCAGGTGCTGGCGGCGGTGCTGCAGGACAAGGCGCGAAACCCCGATGCCGGGCCCACTCTGCTCATCGCACCCACTTCGGTGGTCGGGAACTGGCAGCGCGAAACGAGGCGCTTCGCACCAACGCTCGCCACCTGCCTCCACCACGGGCCGCAGCGGGTCAGGACCAGGGAGGCCTTCGAGGAAGCGATTCGGGGCATCGACATTGTCGTTGCCTCGTTCGGAGTCGCCCGGTTGGACGCATCGGTCCTGCAGAGGGTGCGCTGGTGGCGCCTCGTCGTGGACGAGTCTCAGAACGTCAAGAACCCCACGGCGGCAGTGACCAAGGCAATCCGCGGCATCCCGGCGCCGCGGCGCATCGCCCTGACCGGCACTCCCGTCGAGAACCGGCTGATGGACCTGTGGTCGCTATTCAGCGTGCTCAATCCCGGCTTCCTGGGAACCATGGCCGAGTTTCGCAAGAACCTGGAGCGGCCGATCATGCGCGAACGCAATCGTGCGGCGACCGAGCGTCTGCGCAGCCTGGTGCGCCCGTTCATCCTGCGCCGCATGAAGACCGACCGGGCGATCATCAAGGATCTGCCCGACAAGGTCGAACAGAACTCCTACTGCAATCTGACTCCCGAGCAAGCCACCCTGTATGAAGCGGTTGTCCGCGACCTGGAAGCGAAGCTCGAGGACGCCGACGAGGGCGGGCGCCAGGGGCTGCTGCTCTCCACACTGCTGCGCTTGAAGCAGATCTGCAACCATCCGGCGCAGTTTCTCCAGGATGCCAGCGAGTTCAGCGAGACACGTTCGCACAAGCTCGCGCGCGTTTGCGAGATGCTCGACGAGATCGAGGCCGAGCGCGAATCGGTGCTGGTATTCACTCAGTTCACGGAAATCGGCAAGTTGCTGGAAGCCCTGTTCCGCCGGCGCTACGGCGGCGCGGTCTACTACCTGCATGGCGGCACGCCGCGGGCACGGCGAGAGCACATGGTGGAAGAGTTCCAGGATCCCGATACCGAGCCGGCGATCTTCGTGCTGTCGTTGCGTGCCGGCGGCACCGGTATCACGCTGACGCGGGCGAATCACGTCATTCACTTCGATCGCTGGTGGAATCCCGCCGTCGAGAATCAGGCCACGGATCGCGCCTACCGCATAGGGCAGCGCAACAGCGTGTTCGTCCACAAGATGGTGACCATGGGCACGCTCGAGGAGCGCATCGACGAGTTGATCGAGTCCAAGAAGAAGCTGGCGGAGGATATCGTGGGCGGCGACGAGTCGTGGCTGGCGAATCTGGACAACGACGCCTTTCGCCAGTTGATCGCGCTGGACCGCGGCGACGCGGTGGTAGGCTGACGAGGAGGGCGGCGCATTGGCAGGGCAGAGCAAGACGTGGTGGGGTGAGGAGTTCCTGAACGCCCTGGAGAGCTGCATGGACGCCGGCCGGCTGTCGAGAGGGAGAAGCTACGCCGCGCCGCGCAGACGGGCGGAGTTCTCGATTCGGCAGGGCAAGATCGAAGCCACGATGGTCGGCAACATCAATCCCCATTTCGGCGTCTACGAGACCCCTTACTACGCCGTGAAAATCGAGTTCGAGAAGGTCGGCGCCGCGCACTGGAAAGCAATCCTAGGGCGATTGGGATCCAATGCGGACTGGGTAACGCATCTGATTCTGGGGGAGGTCCCGCCCACTATCGAGAAGGCGTTCGCCGGCTCGAGCGTCAAGCTGCTGCCGCGAACGGGCCAGGAGATTCGTTCGTCCTGCTCCTGTCCGGACTGGGCCAATCCGTGCAAGCACGTGGCGGGCGTGTACTGCCACGTCGCGGCGCTGCTGGACCGCGATCCCCTGTTGCTGTTCGAGCTGCGGGGCATGGATCGCTTGCAACTCCGGCAGGCCGTCTCGCGATCCGAATTCGGCGCGGCGTTGCTCGGCGATGCTGGCGCGGGAGATCCCGATCTTGCGGCGGCAGTGCGGGAACCGCGCTTCCCCGCGGTGGCGGTGAGCGGCAGCGATACCCCCGCCTCCGACCTGCGGGCGTTCTGGCGCGGGAGGCCGCTGCCGCGAGAGGTGACGGCGGGGGGTGAGGCCCCGCCAGTCTCCGGCCTGCTGCTGCGCCGGGAGGGCGACTATCCCGAGTTTTGGCACCGCAACACCTCGTTCATTGAGGCGATGGCGGCAGTGTACGAGCGCGTCGCAAAGGGGATTCCGCCGAAATCCGCCGAAGCTCTTCCCGACGGCCGACTTCAATGAGGTTCGGAACACGAAGCTGTATGGCTTGCCAAGCAGCGCGAGCCATTCGTCGCCGTCGTGCTCTCGGCCGCATCGAAGGCACCTTGTACTCGGCATGGGTCGGTCAAGGAACTTCGCGCGGCGGGCCGTAGCGGGGGATGCCGTAGAGCGCCTTGCGGCGGCGGACGAAATCGCGGTCGCGGGCCAGTGCGGCTTCCCCGATGCGGTCCGGGTCGTGGAACCACGGGCGGCGCTCGGCCATGCGCGCCCGGATTCTGGCGCGCACCTCCGCGCTCGGCTCCGGCAGCGGGCTGCGGTTGGCCGCGGGATCGTCGGGCCATCGCCAGGCGCCGGAGAAGTCGTAGTGGCCGAACGGGCCGTAGAACGGCATGCGGAACCCGATGGTGCTCTTCACGCCGAGTTCGATGTCCTCGGCGGTGGCCACCCCCTCGGCCCACAGGCGCAGCGCCTCGCGCGACAGGGCCGCCGACAGGCGGTTGATCAGGTAGCCGGGCAGCTCGCGCCGGACCGGAATCGGTATCCTGCCGGTGCGCCGCATCAGCTCGCACATGATCTCGTAGGTCGCGTCGCTGGTGTGCGCGCCCCTCGCCACCTCCACGCCGGGCACGATGTGCGGCGGCACGAAGTAGTGGGTCAGCCCGGTCCGATCCTGCCGCTCGACGTGCACGGCGATGTCGCCGAGCATCAGGCCGGAGGTGTTGCTGACCACGATGCAGCCGGGCGCGCACAGCCGGTCCAGGGCACCGAACAACTCCTGCTTGTCGGCCAGGCGCTCCACGATCGCCTCGGTAATGAAATCGCTGTGCGCGGCCAGCCGTTCGAGGTCGGTGGTGGTGTCGATCCGAGCGGCGGCCTGATCGGCCTGCTGCCCGGTGACCAGACCCTCTTCCACGAACAAATCCAGCGCCGCCCGCACCTTGGCCAGCGACCGCTCCAGGATCTCGTCGGTCAGGTCGTAGATCAGCGTCGGGTAGCCGGCCAGTGCGAAGTTGACGGCGATGCCGAACCCCATGGTGCCGCCGCCGGCGACGCCCACGCGCCGTATGTCCTCTATCTGCACGCTACGCTCCTCGAATGCCACCGTACCGGAGGTGGGCACCGGTGTCGCGGCCCGCGAGCCTCTCATCTGCTGGTTTGGTTGACCTGGCGGCAGAGCGGCGGTAGCGTCTGACCATGTTTGGAGCGCAGCTATACAATGTCGGCACGTCGTGGGACGAGATCACGTCGGTGCTGCGGGTGATGGAGGCGGGGACCTGGACCAGCGCTTACGTCTATGACCATTTCGTTCCTCCCTTGGGCGGTCGGGCCGTAGAGCTGCGGCCGAATCTGGAGGGCTGGATGCTGCTGGGCGGCATGGCGGCGGTCACCACCAGACTCGAGCTGGGCGCTCTGGTGTCAGGGAATACCTACCGCAACCCGGCGCTGCTGGCGAAGATGGCGGTGACTCTCGACGAAGTCTCCAAGGGCCGCGCCATCCTCGGCATCGGGGCGGGCTGGCACGCTCGCGAGCACGAAGCCTACGGCTGGGACTTCCCTTCGTTGGCGGAGCGATCCGATCGCCTGGAGGAAGCCTGCAAACTGATCCGGATGCTGTTTCACGCCGGCCCGCAGGAGTTGGTCAACTACGAAGGCAAGTACTATCGGCTGACGGAGGCACCGTTCGTACCGAACCACTACCGCGGCGCCGGGCCACGCGGGCGCAAGCGCCAGGACGCCATTCCAATCATGGTCGGCGGCAAGGGCCGCAAGCGGACCTTGAAGACCCTCGCTCAGTATGGTGACATCATGAACGTCATCTCCAGCCCGGAGGAATTCAAGCAGGAATGCGAGGTGCTCGACCGCCACTGCGAAGCGGTCGGTCGCGACCCGGCCGAGATCTCGCGCACGGTCCACATTCCTTTGCGCATCATGGACGACGAGCAGAACGCGAAAGAGCTGCGCGCCGATGACGACTGGAAGCCGATCGGGTCGGTGCAGCGCGTCATCGACAAGTGCGGTGATTTCATCGCTGCCGGGGTTGAAGAGTTCTGCTTCGCGGCGATCCCACAGCACCCCGCCGTGTATCAGCGGCTGAATGAAGAGGTGCTACCCGCGTTCTCTCGCGGACTAGGGGGCAACGCATGAAGTTCGGAGTACAAGTGAACTGTTACGGGACCAGTTGGGACCGGATCCGCGCGTCGATCGAGGCGATGGAGAAGGGTCCGTGGGACAGTCTCTGGTTCGCCGATCATTTTCTCCCACCGGTTTCGGACGACCGGGTTAATCCCAACCTCGAACGAGAGCAGGGAACGGCGTTCGAGGGCTACACGCTCATCGCCGTGGCGGCCGGCATGACTACCAAGCTGCGGCTCGGTCATCTCGTGCTGGGCAACCCTTACCGCAATCCCGGGCTGTTGGCGAAGATGGCGGCGACGCTCGACCAGGCCTCCGAAGGGCGATTCACCCTGTCGCTTGGCGCCGGCTGGTTCGACCGCGAGCACGTCGCCTACGGGTGGGGCGAATTCCCGACGATGAGGGAGCTGTCGGACCGCCTGGAGGAATCGTGCGCACTGATTCGCAAGCTGTTCACGGCGGATGGGCCCGTTACCCACCGCGGCCGGTACTACCGGCTGGAGCAGGCCCCGCTCTCACCGCGGTGCTACCAGGAGCCGCACGTGCCGATCCTGGTCGGTGGCACCGGTGAGAAACGGACGCTGCGAACGCTGGCCAGGTACGGCGACATCCTGAACTACGACGGCTGGGCGGGACGCGGCATGTCGGTCGAGGTGTTCCGTCACAAGGTGAGCGTGCTGGAGCGGCACTGCGAGGCCGTTGGGCGTGACCCGGCGGAGATAAAGCGCTCGCTGCTGATGCCGCTGGTCATCACCGACGACCCGGCGGCCATCGAACGAACCAAGCAGTTCTTCGGCCGGCGGGCCAACACGCGCTACGGCAACTACGCCGGCCGCTTGATGGAGGCACAGGAGGTCGAGGCGGCGGTAGGGTCGCTCAACGAGGTCATCGATCTGATCGGCAGGTTCGCCGACGAGGGAGTCGACGAGATCATGTTCGGCGCCATTCCGACCGGTGACGTGGAGGCACTGCAGCGGGTCGAGCAGGACGTCGTCGCGGTATTCGCCCGTTGAACCTATGCCAACTCGGCTACTGCTGGGGGCTACCGGTCACTGCTCCGGCGCCGGGGGTCGAGCAGGTCGCGCAGGGCGTCGCCGAACATGTTGAGGCTGTACACGACCAGCGTCAGGCACAGGCCCGGCCACGGCGCCAAGCGCGGCGCCGCCTCCATGTACGTGCGCCCCACGCGGCTCAGCATGCCGCCCCGAGGAAGCTGAGCGCCGCCGCGCTCAGGATGTAGCCGCCGATGCTGATGCTGAAGATGATGATCACCGGCGGCGCGATGTTGGGCAGCACGTGACGGGTCAGTATGCGCCACGTGGCCGAGCCGATCGCGTCTCCCGCCTCGAAGTAGACGTTCTCCCAGCTCTACGAAGCGGCGCGGGCTACCCGACCGGACTTGCCGGACGAGGAGACTCGCCGGTCTGACCTCGTCACCCATCAGCGCGTACGTGCGCTGCTGGACCGTGCGGCCCATGTCGGCCGTCGCTGGCGTCAGCCGTCCGGTGCGGGTGACTCGCCTGGCATGCTGCCTGCTGAATAGCCGCCGATGATGGCGAGGATCGGCTTCAGCCGCTGGGCCGTGGGGTCGACATCGACGCCGAACGCCTCCAACGCCGTCGCCCCCAGCAGGTACCGTGAGCCGGACGGTGCGAAGATGATCGGACAGGTGAGCGACCCTTCGAGGCCTTCGATGGTCAGCCGCGCCTCGCCGAGCAGGCGCCGTTCGCGGCGGCCGTCAGCCAGGATCAGATCCCGGCTCAGCAACGGCGCGACGGCAATTGCATGCAATCGGTGTTCGGGGATGAACGTGTAGAGCGCGCCGGTGTCGACCCAGAATCGTTCTGCGAAGTTCCGGGATGCGTCGGTGGGGTTGGCCACGGTCACGCCGATCTGAAACATGCCCACACATCCACTCTAGGCACCCACGGTCGGACCGTCAATCTCGGAGTGGCTGGGCCCGCTCCTACACGTTGCCCCGTTGGCGGCCTGACGTTGCAGCTACTTGTAGGGGCCGGCAGCGTCGCGCAGGCCGTCGCCGACGAAGTTGAAGCAGAGCACCGTGAACACCACGAACAGCGCCGGAATCAGCAGCCACGGATGCTGTGCCACGGTACGCACGTTCTGCGCCTGCAGGAACTCGATGACGCGCTGCACAAGCATGTCGACGGCGCCGCCGAAGTAGCCCGAGACGCCGCCGAGCGGGCACCCCAGCACGAAGCTGATCGCGACCCCGAGCAGCCCGATGGAGAGGGAGATGGGGCGCCGGCCAGCACCCGCGAGAACATGTCGCGCCCGAGGCTGTCGGTGCCGAAAAGGAACAGGTAGCCGGCCCAACTCGAAGCCAGGTAATTAGATCTCGACCACCCGCAGTTGGGTGCGGACTTCTCGTTCACGCACCGTGCTCACGCCGGCGTCACCCTCGATACTCGACCAGCGCGGAGCGGCCCTGGATCTCGGCGACGCGTACGCTCCGTTCCGTTCCGTTGGCGTCGGCAAGTCGCAGGTCTTCGCCAAGGTTGAACTCGACGGGCTGGGGTATTCCTCCGTTGACCGATATCTCGAACGTGTACAGGTAGAGCCGGTCCTGTGGGTCCCGTATCGGATTGATCCACCCGGCGAGTCCCGGCACCGAACCAACCGCCTCGTGGAAGATGACCGATCCCCCGCCAGGCAGAGAAATCAGCTCCAGGGCAAGCGATCCATCATCCGGTATCCAGCCCGTGCTGACGCATGCACGGAAGCCCTCACGCGCCGCCAACACGGTCATGGGAAGGTGCGTCGCGTGCAGTTCCAGGTGCGCCATGCCCTCTTCATCGGTGATCGCGCGCTTCCAGGTCCGGTCGGGAAACAGCACCAGCAGCTCGACCTTGGCGACCGGCGCGTTCTGGCACCGGGTGATGACGACGCTGCGAATCCCATTCCTCCCGGCGAGCGTCGCGCGGCGCACCGTCGCCATGAATCCGCCGGAAACGGAAAACTCCGGCTCCGAGAGACCGGCGTCGAGGCAGCGGCGGATCATGTCGAGCGTTCCGGTTCCGGACTGCTCGATGTACTGATTCAGATACAACGGGGCCGCGATCAGGGGATTCCCGGGCAGGGATGGGTGAGGCTGCTTCAGTTGCTCGATGGTCAGACTCGGAGGCAACCGCCCCGGGTTCATGATCTCCAGACGGTCGGCGAACAGCATGACCTGCACGCTCCCGTGGCTCGTGTAGTCGCGGTGCGCCACCGCGTTGACGATCGCCTCGGTCACGACCTCTTTCGGGATCTCATAGGTGACCGGCGCGCGCACGCTGTCGGCCCGGGTGCCCACGTGGAGCGCGATCTTGCTCAGCACGAAGTCCACCGCCTGGTCCACCAGAGCGAAGAGGTTGCCCTCGAACTTCTGATGGGCCGGAATCGGCTTGACGACGTGCCGCCCGTGGAAGTGGGCGCAGGTGACGCCCGAAGAGATCAGGAATCGTTGCGGCGACTTCCCGAACAGCAGTACCGCCGCGTTCGTGAGCTGCCCATCGTTGCGCAGGTTCAGGTGTTCGAGCAGCGTCTCCGGGGGAGCATCCTCCGGGAGCGGAAAGCCGCGAACGCGGCGCGCCGTGCGCACAAATCGCGTCATCAGTTCGACGTCGAGGTCGTCCAGGGTCGCCCCGGCACAGGAGGCGGCGTCGAACGGGCCGAACCGAATGAGTTCCTTCGCCTCCAGGTACTCCACGAGCGCCGCGTAGAGGCCGGCGAGGAGCTCCTCCTGGGTGTTGAATCGCTTTCGGACGAGCCCCGTCTCGACTCGTCGGATCAGCGCCCGCATTTTCGGGTGGCGGGGTTCTTCCGATTCCCCCTTGACGAAGATCAGCCGGTGCGCGCCGATCTCCGTCGCGCGGTCGAATTCACGTTCCGTGGGCGAGAGCCCCGCATCGTCCTCGAACCCGTAACCGTTGCCGAAGATCCCGGCATACAGGTCGCACCGCTCTACCTCGCCCAGGTAGAGCTGGTCCGGCCGCCGATCGGTGGCCGGAACGTCCTCGAACACGAATACGTCGAAGAACCGCCGCAGCAGTGGATCCCCGCGCACGTAGTCCCGCAACGCGGCGCGTTCGTTGCCAAACTCCCGCTGGACGCTACTGACGAAGATGCGGATCGGGGTCATCTCGGCACTGTTCCTTTTTCGTCGGGCCGTCGGTCGACGTAGTCGGCACCTGAACCGCGTTGCTGGCTCCTACGGACTCTATACCCCCAAAGCCACTGATACGTCGGCGGAAGTCCCAAGTACGCCTGTTGAGTCAAATCCGCGAGCGTCCACGGTTTGCTCATTCCGACGGACGCAAGGTTCTTTCGCTGTCCTTCACTCTCTTGCCATGCCGTTTGCACGTTGAACTGCGCGAACAGCTCCGTACCGGTCAGCACGATCACCGGATTACGACAGTGGCCGCCCGCATCGGGTTCACGACCCCAGACCGAAAGCTCCCTAATGCGATTGCATTCTTCCTCAGATAGCTCCGACTTCAGGGTAGCGCACACCGGAAACGTACCAGGCATCAACTCACCGATTCGCACCAAGCGTCGGCGGGAGCATGAATTACCGGTATGATGGGATTGTACATCCCTCCCCAGAGACAGCTGCAGAGCTGAAAGACCTTGCGCAGCTTGCGGAGGTCGGTTGGACGAACGAGGAATCCGATACGCGTCGGTCTAAGTCTGAGGTAGCCGGTCAAGGAAGCCATGGCGAAGCCTTCTCGGCGATGAACGGGTGCACGGCTTGCAGGAACGACGCATCTCTGGTTGCCGGTACCGCTTGGCCCTGAGCGCTGCTTCTCCGGTTATGCGAGCTGTGCCCATATCCGGCCGCACCGGCGCCGCGGACAATGTTGGCAACCGATCTTATAGTCACAACCTGCCAATCCTCCGGGAGCACCCCTACCTCGGTGCGTTTGTAGCCGACGGGTACTTCGTACTCCTGGCGGATGCCGCCTTGGACAGCACGATCCGCTGTCGCCGGGGCTTCACTCATCGGTTCCACCTCGTTCTTCGAGTTCCCGGTGGACGCTTGTGAGTTGGGCGGCGAGATCCTGTTTCGACGGCAGGTAAAGCTGGTACTTCGAGGCGTAGATGTTAGCGCCTTCGGGCAACGTGAGTTCGACCACGGCGTCGTTCTTGCGGTCGCATAGCACGATGCCGACGGTCGGCAGCTCGTCGTCGTTCTTTACATAGAGGTCGAAGTAGTTCACGTACATCTGCATCTGGCCGAGATCCTGGTGGGCCAGCTCGCCACGCTTGAGGTCGATCAGCACGTAGCAGCGCAGCAGGCGGTTGTAGAACACCAGATCGACGAAGAAATGCTGGTTGCCGAAACTGAAGCGCTTCTGGCGCGCCTCGAACAGGAAGCCCTTGCCCAACTCCAGGAGGAACTGCTGAAGCCGGTCGATGATCGCGGTCTCCAGTTCGCTCTCGGAGTAAGTGGGCCGCTCCTCCAGACCCAGGAACTCCAACACCAGTGGGTCCTTGATCAGATCCGACGCATTCTCGACTATCTGCCCCTCGTGGGCGAGGCGGCGAATCGCTTGTTTGTCGCGGCTGAGGGCGAGTCGTTCGTACAGGGAGCTGTCGAGTTGTCGCTTGAGTTCGCGGACGCTCCAGCCGTTGACCGTGGCCTCGATTTCGTAGAAGCGCCGCGCCTCGGCGTTGTCGAGAGCCAGAAGGGTAACGTAGTGGGACCAGCCGAGGGTGAACCGGCCTGCCGCGTGCAGTGCGTCCGCTTGGCCGGGGGCAGCAGGCGTAACGGGAGATTCGACAGACAGCGTCGGGCGAATCCCGGTGCGCCCGGAAGATTCAGCAGACGGTGTCTGTTGAATCTCGGGATAGGTCAGGTAGAACTGACGAAACTTGCGCAGGTTGGTAGCAGAACAGCCGTTGATCCCCGCCGCCTTCAGCTTCGCTGACAGACGTTCAATCAACTGTTTGCCATAGACTTCGCCACGACCGGCGCCGCCGTGTTCGAATTCGACGATGTATTGTCCAAAGAGCCAATTCCGCTCGACCAGTGAGCGATCGACCATCCGGATCGCGCGGCGCCGCATTTCCTGGTGTGCTCGGCGGCACATCCCGACGAGATGCTCGAAATCGAACGCGCCACTCATGGCGACAGGCCCATTCGCCGCAATTGGCCCTCGACGGTGGTCCGGATGCTGGCGCACCATTTGTCCTCGACCACGAGCGTCCCGATCTCGGCCTCGGTAAGCACGGCGCAACGGGCCAGCACCGCGTGGTCCAGGTCGGCGTGCGCCTCCTCGAGGGCATTCCCGGCCTTGGACTCGGCTAATACAGGCTCACCGCTCGCCGCGATCATCGGCAATCAGATCCGCGGCTGCAATGCCGCGGACGGGCTCGGGGTAGGCTTCCTGCAGGCGCCCCGCGGCGTGGCTCCAGTCACACGGCTGTGCGACCGCCCGCAACGGAACGATCCGCGCCACCGAACGGCCGCGTCGCACGATCTTGATCTCCTCGCCGCCCTCGACCTCGGCAAGCACGGCAGCGAGCCGGTGCTGGATGTGCCGCACGTTGAACGACTTCATGCCATTACAGACTGCCTGACTGCCCGGTCCTCGTCAACGCAACGGGCCGCCGCCGTCGTCGTCGTCGGCTGCCGACCTCCGCTACCTCGAGGGCCAGCAGCCGGCAGCGCCCTCCAGGGCGATGTCCGGCAACTCGAAGCTGTCGCCGGTCTCCGCGATCCAGCGCGCGAGGCGGCGGTGGCAGCGCTGTTTGGTCTCCTGGTGGTCGTACCAGTACACCAGGTTGGCCTGTTCGTAGGGGTCGCCGGCGGTGTCGTACAGGAGCCAGTCGTTGTGCGGCGTGCACACGTACTTCCAGCCGTCACGCATTACCACCCCGCGCCAGGCCCGGTTGACCGGGCAGTAGAACTTGCGCGGTACCTGTTGCAGGAAGGCCGAGTCGGGCTCGGCGGCCGGATCGGGCTCGCCACGGTACTCGGGCCGGTCCCGCCTGATGCAGTGGCGCGAGTAGTCGTATCCCACCATTCGCTCCGGGACCTCGATACCGCACAGGCCGAGCGTGGTCGGGGCGATGTCCACGTGGTTGAGAAGTGCATCGGTCGTGCCCACCTGCATGCTGAAACGGCCCCCGACCATGCCCACGATGAAGGGAATGCGGATGCACTCCTCCCACGGCAGCGAGTTGCCGTTGAAGCCGTGGCTGCCGAGCAGGTCGCCGTGATCGGAGAAGAACACCACGTACGTTTCGCGGTCGATGCCCAGCGTCTTGAGCGCCGTCAGGATCCTGCCCACGTTGAAGTCGAGATTCTCGATCATGCCGTAGTATCCCACCGCGGCGTCCGCTGCCTGCTCACGGAAGCTGGCCGACGCGGGGACGTTGGGCCGGAACGTGATGTCCGCCTGATGCGGCACGCTCGAACCGTGGCCGGGGTTGGTCGGGGGCACCATGGGGCCGTGCGGCGGCTGCACCGAGAGCACGGCGAAGAACGGCTGGTAGTCGCCCTCGACGCCGTTGCCGTTGACGTGCCGCCGCAGGTGGCCAAGGAGCAGGTCGGTGAGGGAGTCGGTCTCGTAGCCGGGGAGGCGGCGCGGTGTCTCGTGTCCGGTCCCGTAGACGAAGCTCCTGCTGGTTGTTGTTGTTGTCGTAGCCCATCCAGTGGTCGAAGCCGCTGCGGCGCTCGGGCGGCACGTAGTGGGTGTGCTCGTCGAAGCCGTCGAGATGCCACTTGCCCACGAACGCGCTGTGGTAACCCGCCTGCCGGAACGGCCCGGTGATGGTGGGGATGGCCGGATCGAGCCGCTGCGGGATCTGCACCACGCCGCACTGGTGCGGGTAGAGTCCGGTCAGGAGGGCGGCGCGGAACGGCGAGCACCACGGTGCGCCGGCCAGCGCCGAGTCGAAGCGGACGCCCCTGCGCGCCAGGCTGTCGATGTTCGGCGTGCTGACGTTGGGATCGCCGCGGTGGCTCAGGGCCTGTGCCCGATGCGCATCGCCGAACACCCAGATCACGTTCATCCTCCTGCGCGGACGGAGCTCGAGGTGCCGGTCCACCCATCGATTATCCGGCGTGGCGGGCCGCCCGGCAATCCTCTGCGATCCTGAAGCCGAGCCAACGTCATCTGGATCTACGGCGACCTGCACCGCGGGCAGGCACAGGGGCACATGGGCGACCCGAACGCGATGACCCCGAACCTGGACCGGCTGGCCGCCGACGGCGTCACCTTTACCCGGGCGGTGTCGAACTGTCCGTGGTGCACGCCTACCACCCTCGGCCTGTGCGGGCTGCCGCAGCCCGACTGGATGCGCGGCTTCGACTACTCGGGGGCGCGCCGGCACGGCGGTACGTCGCTGGAGCGCGCCCCGGAGTCGGCCTTCCTGCAGTACTGCCTCCACGACTCCCCGTTCCTGGAGTGGGTGTGGCGCGGCGTGATCACCGCGGACGGCTGGAAGTACGTCGCCCTGGAGGGCCAGCCGTTCGCCATGTTCGACCTGAACCGCGATCCCTACGAACTGGAGAACCTCGCCTTCCGCCGCGCCTTCCTGGCCCAGCGCCGGCGCCTCCGGGGGTTGCTCGCGCGCTGGATCGCCGACACCGGCGACCGCTTCACGCTGGCGCAGACCTGAGGGCCACGCGGCGCGCGGCGGACTCAGCCCTCCCGCGCCTGGAACTCGGCCTCGCGCGCCCGGCTGGCGCGGTCCCACTGCTCCCAGGTCGGCGTCGGGCCGGCGCTGAGGACGGTCAGGGGCTCGGTGCCGAAGCGGTGGCACTTCACGTTCCACTCGTCGGTGGCGCTCCGCTCCGGGGTTGCGGGCGGCAGCGTCTCCGCGGAGGCGTGATAGCGGAAGTCGACGCTCCAGCGCACCCGGTCGCCGTGGTTCTGCTTGCTGGCGTGAACCGTCATGTTGGTGAAGAAGGCCACGTCGCCCGGCCTCATGGGCAGCGGGGTGGGGGTGCCGCGCCGTTCCACCTCGGCGGCGAGACGCACCCGGTTGTTCTCATCCCAGTCCCGCTCCAGGAACCCCCACCGGTGACTGCCGGGGAGGACCCACAGGCAGCCGTTGTCGAGGGTCGCCTCCACCAGCGGCACCCACACGGTCACGATGTGCATGTGCTCGGTACCGCCGCGCAACCCCGGCGGCAGTCTCCCGTTGTAGTAGTGGCTGTCCTGGTGCCACGGCACGATGCTGACCTCGTCCGGCACCTTGACCCGGATCTTGGTGATGGCGTGCAGCGTGACCTCCGGCCCGAGCAGCACGCGCAGCACGTCGGTGATCCCGGGATGGTTGTAGAGCCGGTAGAACTCGGGTCCGTGGCGCCCGCGGGGGGTTCCGAACAGCCGCTCGACGGAGGCGGGCAGTTCCTCGTGCATGACGGCGTAACGGCGCCCGAACGGCAGGTCTCCGTGCAGCGAGCCCAGGCGCCCCGCCGCGTGCTCCAGGCGCGCCTGCTCGTCGACGCAGGCGCCGATGAAGGCACGCACCGGCTCCAGCACCTCGTGTGGGATGACGTCGCGCAGCACCAGGTACCCGTCCCGGTCCCAGCGGCCTGCGATCTCTTGCGGTGTCATCGGCTCAACCATACCGTATGCGCGGGTCCAGAATCCCGTACAGCAGGTCCACGACCAGGCTGAACAGTGAGTAGACCAGCGCCATCATCAGCACCACTCCCATCACCGCGTACAGGTCCTTGCTCAGCAGCGCGGTCACGGCGAACTGGCCCAGCCCCGGCCAACTGAACACGGTCTCGATGATGATCGAGCCGCCCAGCATGCTGCCGACGGCGAGACCCAGGAAGGTCACCGTGGGGATCAGGGTGTTCTTGAGCGCCAGCTTGTAGTTGATGGTCCGCCGCGGCAGACCGATCGACGTGGCCAGCCTGATGTAGTCCTTGGACAGGGTCTCCAGCATGCCCGACCGCGTCAGCCGCGCCAGCATGGCGATCGCTCCGATCGACAGGGTGAATGCCGGCAGCACCATGTGCACCAGTGCCGCCTTGAAGATGTCGAGCTGGCCGCTCAGCAGGCTGTCGATGGTGTAGAACCCGGTCACGTGCGGCGGCGGGCTCTGAATGAAACCGAGACGGCCGGAGCTGGGGAAGATGCCGAGGTAGTAGAAGAACACGATCAGGAGGATCAGCCCGAACCAGAACGAGGGCATGGCGACCGCGCCCAATGACAGCATCCTGGCAACGTGGTCGGCGAGCTTGTTGCGGTGCAGCGCGGAAACGATTCCCAGGGGAATGCCGATGCCCAGCGCGAAGACCAGCGCCGCCGCGGTCAGCTCCATGGTGGCCGGGAGCCTGCTGACCAGGATCTGCCCGACCGGCTTGGTGGGATTGTCGATGGAGACGCCGAGATCGCCGCGCAGCACGTTGCCGATGTAGCGCAGGTACTGTTCCGGCACCGGGCGGTCGAAACCGTAGATCCGGTTCATGGTCTCGATGTAGACGGGGTCGACGCCCATGCCGCGGATCGCCGCCCGCGCGCGGATCGGATCGACCGGGGTGGCGTGCAGGATGATGAAGGTGACGGTGACCACGCCGAACAGCACGAGCGGCCACATGAGCACCCTGCGGATGATGTAGACGTAGATTTTCACCGCCGGAACGGGCCGTCCCCGGCGACCGGAACGATGCGGTCGCCGAGGACGGAAAAGTGCGTGCTGCTACCGCTTTCTACTGGTTTCTCCTGATCGCCGCCCAGTCGAAGGTGTCGGTGAATCCGTGCCAGTGCACGCCGCTCAGGTCGGACCGGAAGGCGGCCGTGTCCTGGGACTGGGTCAGTGGCAGGTTGGTGTGCCACTCCAGCAGGTACCGGTCCAGCTCCTGGACGGCCATGCTGCGCGCATCGGGATCGGTTTCGGACCTTATCTTGGCCATCATCTCGGCGATGTAGTCGAAGTCGACGTCGGGCAGGTACTCCTTCTTGAAGCCGGAGGCCTCGATGACCGTGCGGTGGTCCGTGAGCAGATCCGGGAAGCCGCCGGGGGCATCGGGATCGCTGCTCCCCTGCGCTCCGTATCCCTTGAGGTAAAGCGCCGGAGAATGCGCTTCCGGATCGGTGCTGTAGAGACTCTCGAACATCACCGTCCAGGTAGGCGACTTGAGCGTCGTCCTGATCCCGATCTTCTCCAGGTCGGCGCCGATCTTCTCGATCATCAGCGGCGGGCTGACGCCCTGGATGCCTTCCTTGTGGCCCCAGAGATCCATCTCCAGGCCATCGGCGTAGCCGGCTTCCACCATCAGCGCCTTCGCCTTCTCGATATCCTGCTTGTAGTGGTAGGCCAGCTCGGGATTGTAGCCCAGGCCGCCGGTCCAGGCGGTGGTCTGCAGGACGCTGACGGTGCCGCGGTTGAGCTCCACCAGCCCCTCGTAGTCGATGGCGTACCTGATCGCCTGCCGCACCTTGACGTTGGTGAGGGGACCGCCGGCGGTATGCAGCACCAGGGTGATGCGTCCGAACGAGGGCTGCTCCAGGTAGCTGACGCCAGCCGGCGCCTCGTCCTGCATGTCTGCGACGACGGCGTTCGGCAGGTCCGACACCACGTCCACTTCGCCCGTCTCCAGCGCCAGCCGGCGCGCGCCCGCCTCCGGGATGTTGATGAGGACGACGCGGTCGAAGAAGGGGTCGGGGTTGTTGGCCACGCCGCCCCAGTAGTCTTCGAACTTCTCGTAGACGGTCTTCTCGCGCGGCAGCGCCTCCACCACCCGGTAGGGACCGGTGCCGGCGCTGTTGCCGCTGCGCAGCCAGGCCAGGCCGCTATCGCCGTCCTTGGCGTTGGCCTCCACCGCCTCGCGGTCCATGATCGCCAGGTGACCGAACGAGAGCGTATCGAGCATCAGGAGCTGCGGCTTGCCGTCGCGTCCATGGATGCGCACGGTATAGTCGTCGACAATTTCGACCCGCTCGATGACCGGCACCACTGACCTTATGTTGGGCGGTGACCCGGTCGCCTCCGGGTCGATGTATTCCTCCCAGCGTGCCACCCGCTCGATCGAGAACTTCACGTCGTCGGCCTGCATCTCGTTGCCGGTGTGGAACTTGATGCCGCGGCGCAGGTTGAACGTCCAGACGATCCTGTCGTCGGTGCTGTAGGACTCCGCGAGGTGGGGAATGAGCTTGTACTCGGGCGGATTGCGCCGCAACAGCTCGGGGTCGTAGCCGATGAGCGATTCGTACGACGGGCCGGTCATGTCGTAGTTGTTCTCGAAAGCCGGATCGGTGGCCGTCTCCTCGCCCGCAAAGTGGTCGGTCGCGCCGGCGTAGATCAGCACCTGCTCTTCCTGTGCCGCCTCGCCCTCCGCGGCGGCAAAGCCCGTTGCCGCCGCAAGCAGCGCGAACAACAGGCCAAATACAGTAACTCTCATCACGTCACCTCCGTGGAAAATCGTGATTGTCAAAGAAGTGTCCCTGATCGTGGACAACCTTCAGGACAGGTTGAGAGGTATTCCGCGAGCTGTCAACAGCGCTGCTGCGCTGCGCGAGCGCGGCCGCAGTGGCGTGCCGGTGCGCCGGCCAGCTCCGGCTGGCACGTGCCGCAGGTCCACCCGTGGCGTGTCCGGCGTGTTCGGTCCGTGTTTACCGCGCACGGTGGCGGTGCTATCCTCGTCTCCAAGGTGGCTCAGCGGCTCGACTCCACGCGGCAGACGCCGGCGGCTCCCTCGCTCGCCTGGAGGGAGCGGCCCAGGCTCAAGGAACTGCTGCTGACCCTGCGCCTGCTGCGGCGCAATGGCCTGGTGGTGTTCGCCATGTTGGTCCTCGTCGCGTTCCTGCTGATGGCCGCCTTCGCGCCGCTGTTCACGCCCTACGACCCGTACCTCCAGAACCTCGACATCGCCCTGCAGGACCCCAGCCTGGTGCACCCGTTCGGCACCGACCGGCTGGGGCGCGACCTGCTCAGCCGGGTCATTCAGGGCGCCCGGCTCAGCTTCCTGTCCGGGATCCAGGTGGTGCTGCTGGCCACGCTGATCGGCGTCCCGGTCGGGCTGGTGTCCGGATACCTGGGGAGCAAGGCGGACGAGGCGATGATGCGCTTCACCGACATCGTGCTGGCGTTCCCCGGCGAGCTGCTGGCGATCTTCCTGATCGTGCGGCTCGGCCCCAGCCTGCAGAATGCGATCCTCGCCCTGGGGCTGGTGTCGTGGCCGCTGCTGGCCCGGGTCACGCGCGGCGAGGTGCTGCGCGAGAAGGAAAAGGACTACAGCAGCGCCGCCAGGGCCCTGGGCAAGAGCGACTTCAAGATCCTGTTCCGCGAGATCCTGCCCAACGTGTGGGGACCGGTGATCGTGACGTCCACCATGAACGTCGGCTGGGCGATCCTCGCCACCGCGGCGCTCGGCTTCATCGGGGTGGGTGCGCAGCCGCCGCATCCCGAGTGGGGGCTGATGATCAGCGAGGGCCGTGACTACCTGATCAGCAACTGGTACCTGTCGACGCTGCCCGGGACCGCGATGTTCCTGGTGGTGCTGTCGCTGATCCTGTTCGGGGACGGTCTTCGGGACAGCCTGGACCCGACGCTCCGCCATCAATAGCGTCCGGGCCGCGGTGTCTCGCTCCGGTGCAGCCCGGCCGCTCCCGTTGGCGCTGCTTGCGGTCCTGCTCGCGGCCGCATCCCTGACCACGCCCGGCGCCGTCGCGTCCCCACCCGAGTTGCAGGTGGTCCCCGCTACCGGACCGCTGAAAGGCGGCACCAGGGTGCGGATCATCGGGAACGATCTGCACCCGGGAACCGCCGTCAGATTCGGGGACGTGGCGGCGCTGAAGGTGGTGCACCTGACGTCGCGCAGGCTCAGTGCCACGGTCCCTCCGCACGCCGCCGGCGGGGTCGACGTGACGGTCGTCAGGCCGGACGGACGTGCGACCTCGCTGCGCCGGGGGTTCGCCTACGTCGCGCCGGCGTTCACCGAGGTGGCGGAGGCGGCGGGGGTGGCGTTCGCCCACCGGCGCGGCTACGACCTGATGCCGTTCGGCGGCGGGGTCGCGGTGGCCGACTTCGACGGCGACGGGCTGCTGGACATCTACGTCACCGCCTCGGTCGGCGCCAACGCGCTGTACCGGAACCTCGGCGGCCTGCGCTTCGCCGACGTCGCCGCCGCGGCCTGGGTGGAGGATGCCGCGAGCCGGTCCAACGGCGCCTGCGCCGCCGACTACGACAACGACGGCGATACCGATCTCTACGTCGGCAATTACGGCCCCAGCAAGCTGTTCCGCAACCGCGGCGACGGTACCTTCGACGAGGTTACCGCGGCGGCCGGACTGGCCGAGTCCAGCCGCAACCTGCGCACCATGGGCTGCGCCTGGGGCGACTACGACGCCGACGGCTTCCTCGACCTGATCTTCGTGCGCCACCTCGACGACTCCGATCCCGGCGTCTTCGCCTGGGGCCAGCGCGACCTCAGCGAGTTCGCCGACCCGCTGGCGCTGTTCCGCAATCGCGGCGACGGCACCTTCGCCGACGTCACCGTGCTGCTCGGTGACCCGATACCGGCCCGCGGCATCGTGCGGGGTGCCGGCTTCCAGCCCGCCTTCGTCGACTACGACAACGACGGCGACCTGGACATCTACGTGGTGAACGACTTCGGCGACGAGATCACACCCAACGTCCTGTGGCGCAACGACGGCCGCGACGCGAGCGGCGAGTCCTGGGTGTTCACCGACGTGTCGGCGGCGTCGGGGAGCGACGTCGCCATGAACGGCATGGGGGTGGCCCTGGGCGACTACGACAGCGACGGCTTCACCGACCTCTACATCACCAACATCGACGCCGCGGTGCTGCTGAGGAACAACGGCGACGGCACCTTCAGCGACCGCGCCCGCGCCGCTGGCGTGGGGCGGGGCAGGATCGGCGTCCCCGAGGGCAACTCCGTCGGCTGGGGCACCGCGTTCTTCGACTACGACAACGATGGCGACCAGGACCTGTACCTGGCCGCCGGCTACCTCGACACCGACCAGGACACCAACCCGGTGCAACAGCCGAACGCCCTGTTCCGAAACGAGGGCGACGGCACCTTCACCGACCTGCCGCCCTGGGCCAGCGGCGCCAACGACACCGGCTTCGGCCGCGGCGCCGCCTACGGCGACTTCGACGGCGACGGCTGCCTGGACCTGTACCTAGTCAACATCGGCGAGCTCGAAGGCCGCCCCGGCGTCGCCCGGCTGTTCCACAACAACTGCGCCAGCGGCAACAACTGGCTCATCGTGCGCACCGTGGGCACGCGCAGCAACCGCGACGGCATCGGCGCGGCCATCACCGTCTCCGCCGACGGCCGCACGCAACGCAGAACCGTCACCGCCGGCAGCAGCCAGATGTCGCAGAACATGCTGCCGGCCCACTTCGGCCTGGGCACCGCGGCACAGGTCGACACCCTGACCGTGCGCTGGCCCAGCGGCCGCTCAAGCAGGCTGACCGATGTGGCTGCGAACCAGGTCCTGTTCGTGACCGAGCCGAACGGCTAGCCAGTTCTCCGTATGTGGCACCAGAGTTCTTCTTAGACGGGTTACCGGCCTGAATCTTCCGCTTTATCCGTTGCTTCGCGCGGATGCCTCCACGCCGAACCGCTCCGCGGCCTCCAGGGTCTCGCGAACGTCGTCCCAGTTGGTGTTGTGGTTGATGATGCAGAGCCTGAGGGCGAACGTCCCGTGCAACAGCGTCGATGACAGAAAGGCGCGGTCTTCCCAGAATACGCGCGCCAGCACCGTGCGGTTGATCTGTTCCAGGGCTTTCTCGTCATGGTCCCGGTCCGCCGGGTTGATACGGAAGCACACGATCCCCAACGAGACGGGAGTCAGGAACTCCAGCACCGCGCTCTCCTGCACGTACTTCTCGGCGCGGGCAGCCAGCTCCATCCCCTTGTCCACCGCGCGCCGGAATGCCGCCATGCCAAAGGTCTGAATCGACATCCACACCTTCAAACCGCGAAACGAGCGGCTCAGCTGCAATCCCCGGTCGGAGATGTTGGGGTGGTTCGCACCCCACACCGTATCCTGCAGGATGTCGTGGTGCACTTCGAACGCGTGTTCGAGGGTGCGCGCGTCCTTCACCAGCAACGCACCGGCCTCGTACGGCTGGAACAACCACTTGTGCGGGTCCAGCCCCACCGAATCGGCGCGCTCGATCCCGCTCATTAACTGCTTGCCGCGTTCGGTGACCGCCGCGAAGCCGCCGTAAGCGGCGTCGACGTGCATCCAGATGCCCTCGGCGGCACAATAGTCGGCAATCGCCGGCAGTGGATCGACCGCGCCCGTGCTGCTCGTCCCGGCGTTGGCACAGATCGCAATCGGGCTGAAGCCCGCGGCGCGGTCGTCGGCCACGGCGCGTGCCAGGAGATCCACGTCCAGCCGAAACTGCGCGTCGCTCGGCAACAGCCTGATGCACTCCGGTCGCACGCCGACGATGCGCGCGGCCCGGATGTGCGCGCTGTGGCTCTGGTCGCTCAGGTACACGGTGGCGCGTTCGGGGTGCCCCGCCGCTTCGCGCGCCGTCACGAAGGCGTTGACGCTGGCCTCCGAGCCGCCGCTGGTAAGCAATCCGCCGGCGCCAACGGGAAAGCCGAGCCAGCGGCGAAACCAGTCGATCACCACCAGCTCGACCTGACTCGGGCCGCTCGCGACCAGCCAGGTGCAGGCGTTGACGTTGTAACCCGCGGCCAGGAAGTCCGCGAGAATCCCGGGCCAGGTCGGGGCCGACGGGATAAACCCGAAGCAGCGCGGATGATCCAGCCGGATCGCGAGTGGCAGGATTTCGCGTGCGGCCTGCTCGATCACCTCCATCGGCGGCCGGCCTTCCTCCGGGGGAGCGGCCATCAGTTTGTGGTCGAGTACCTGCTTGAACTCGCCGTCCCAGGCGCTCTCGTCCGGCAGATCCTGGATGCGCTCAACCAGCAGTTCCGCTGCCCGGCGCGCGAGATCAAGCATCTCCTCGGGTGCCAACGCGAGGTCATCGCGGAACTGGTCGATGGTATCGGAGTCCATAGTGGTGCATTGTTCCATTGGTTTGGAGAGGATGTACTATAAACGATTGGTGTGTTTTTTTGGGCAAAGGCGGTCTTTATAGTGAATTCACCTTCTCGGGATGCCTCAGACGAGACTGGTACTTCCCAACCAAGTGCCCGGCGTCGAGGCCAGGTGCCTCATCGAAAAATCCACTCGAGATGAAGCCGATGACTCATCCAAATATCCACTCAAAGCAGGTGGCGGTAAAGGGGGGTGGGGGTGCGGGGGCGGGGGGTGTCCTGACCTGTGGATATGTGGACAAGTCGGTACTTTGAGATGACCGGTGGAAAGCCACCGTGGACGGCGCGTAGCAGTCGACGCGGGCCTTTGTAGCGGTATTCTGAACGGGCGTTCCATTCTCAGTGCTTCCAGAAACACTGTGTCCAAAACGTGCCGGTCCTGGGACACCCCCGGAGTCCGGCCCGTAGCGGCTTGGCACGCGGCGTTGGTCTGGCCCTGGCGGCGCCGCGGCGCGCACTCTGGCCACGGCGCGAGGCACCTCGCAGCGGGTGGTGCAGCGCGTGCCTGAGGTGCAAGCCACCCATGGTCCCGTGGTGCGGGCTGGATCGCGTACTCGCAACTTGATCGTGCCACCAGCGCAGCAACCGCGCCGTTGGCAGGCGGCTGGCCCGCTGAGCGCCCGCGGTGTGCAGCAGGTGTGGCCCACGACGATAAGCATCCCTATCAGCCGGCCTTCTTCAGCGCCGTGGAGTGCTGTGCAGCCAAGCGCAGCAAGCGGCGTTGCAGGTGCACGATCTGATCATTCACGGCGATCGGGTCGAGCGCCGCGAACTGCTGCCGCAGGCGCTGCTTGGCCGCCTCGGGTACCTCGGCACAGGCCAGTACCCGCTGATACGGAGTCTGCGGGCGATCATAGCGCCGCCTGACCCGTGCCCCATGGCGGGTCTTCTCGATCAGCTTCGCGCACGGGCGCACGAAGTTGACCATCAGCCGCAGCCGGTCATACAGCTCGTTGAGCAGTGCGACCGCCTCGGGAGTGTCGTAGCGGACGTAGCCGACATGCTTGCGCACCACGTCGAAGTTCTTCTGCTCGGTGAAATTGTTGTCGTTCTTGCGATACGCGCGCCCACGCGTGAAGTCGATCTGCTGCTCCTCGCAGTAACGGACCAGATGAGCATTTATGAACTCGCTGCCGTTATCCGAATGCACCGCCAACAGCTCGAAGGGGAGCAGGTGGCGCACTACCAGGAGTTGCTGGAACACCCATTTCTGGGCCTTGTTGGGCACCGCGCGGAACTCCGTCCACTGGGTGCGGCGGTCCGTGGCCAGCAGCGTGTAGGCAAACTCACCGCTCGTGGTGCCGCCGTCGTGGCCGACCAGATCAAGACCCAGGGTGCCGAGCGCGACACCCTCCCACTCGCTGAAGGTACGGATCGGGATCTGCAGCATCAGGCTGCCGGTGGGCCGCTTGGTGTGACTGTGCCCGCGCAGCGTCAGCTTGCGTTTCTCGGTGCGCAGCAGCCGGTCGATGGTTGCCGGGCTGATGCGCACCAGCTTGGCGCGCACCTCGGGGGTGAGCGCGATCTTGCGCTTGCTGCGTGCCTCCCAACGCTCGTAGTTCGGTAACCACAGGCGCAGGGTAGCCGCCAAGCGTTTGCCACACAGGTAGCCGAAATGGTGCCATAGCTTGATCAGAGCGGCGACCACCTCCTGATCGTAGACGCGTGGCGTACGCCGCCGTGCACGGCGCTGACCGACCACGATCTTGACCGGCCGCCCGCCGCGCTGATCCCACACGCTGGTACCCCAGCAGCGCAGCAGCCAAGCGGCATGGTGGCGGGTGCAGCCGGTCAGATCCATGTACTCCTTGATGAGCTGTCCCTTCTCCTTCTTCGATGCCTTCCGATAGCGTCTCGCCTTCTCCCGAGCGACCCCTTTCTGCTCATTCATGGTGAGCCCCATCTCCTCCGACCTCCGGCCCTACAATGGCCAAGTCGTTCGAGTGGATTTTTCGATGAGGCATCAGTTTCCGTTCGAGTGGATTTTGAGTGAGGCAATTCGCGAGGTGGACCGGGCCGCCACGTCGCGGCTAAAGTCTCCGCCACCGTGGCACAAGCCTCGATCCTGGCGGCGGCCTGAAGAGCGCTGCCCAAGGAGTGGCGGCAGCCGGGGTGGTACTGCCGATGAAGCAACCCAACGTCGTCTATCTGCTGGCGGATCAACTGCGGGCGCGCTCGCTGCCGGCCTATGGCGAGGGGCAGATCGCGACGCCGAACATCGACCGCCTCGTGCGCGAGGGGATCAGGTTCACCAATGCCGTTGCCACCTGTCCGCTGTGCGCGCCGTATCGCTCGATGCTGGTCACCGGCAGGCAGCCGCTGGAGACCGGGCACGTCATCAACAACCTGCGAGCACGCCACGACGAGATCAGCATCGCCGACGCCTTCAACCACGCTGGCTACCGCACCGGCTGGGTGGGGAAGTGGCACCTCTACTCCGGTGAGCGGCCCGAGATCGTGGACTTCGAGTACATCCCCGACGGCAGGGACCGGCTCGGGTTCGACTATTTCAGGGCCTACAACTATCACACCCAGTACTTCGACGGCCCGCTGTGTCTCGACGGCGGCGGCCATGAGCGGTGGCGCGGGTACGAGACGATCGGACTGCTGCGGTACGTCGACGAGTTTCTGGAGGCAGCGACGGAGAACGGGGAGCCGTTCTGCCTGTTCGTGGCGCCGCACATGCCGCACCACGGCGGGGCGATTCCGGGCGGGAGGGTGACCCAGGATGCGTCACCGAGCGGGCGGCTCGCCCCCGACGACTGCCTGCGGCGCGTTCCCGAGCAGCCGGTGCTGCCACCGAACGTGCCTCCGGAGCTGTTGGCCGAAGCAACCGACTGCTACCGCGACTACCTGGCCATGACCGTTGCCGTGGACGACATGCTGGGTGCGATCCTGCGACGGCTGCAGCGCGACGAGCTGGTCGACGACACGATCGTGGTGTTCGGTTCCGATCATGGTTCACTGATGGGTGCGCACGGACTGCAGCCGTGGCAGAAGCGCACCCCCTGGGAAGAGAGCGTGTCGGTCCCGCTGGTGGCACGCCTGCCGCGGGGGCACCGCGGCGGCAGTGTCTGCGACGCGCTGGTGGCGCCGGAGGATCTGTTCCCGACGCTGTGCGGCCTGTGCGGCATCGACGTGCCACGGACGGTCAGCGGTCGCAATCAGGCAGACGTCTGGCTGGGGCGTTCCGGCGCGGCCGAACGGCAGGCGCTGTTCACTTACTGCATCGACGACGCCCTGCTGACCGGGACGACCGGTTCGGAGTGGAAGGGAGTGCGCACCGAGCACTGGAGCTACTGGCGCTGCCTCGACGGGAGCACGGCTCTGTACGACATCCGCGCCGACCCGCTGCAGTTGCGCGATTTGGTGGACAGCGAGGAGCATCGCCCCGTCGTGGCGCGAATGGAAGCAACACTTGAACGCTTCATGACCGAGTGGCACGACGCCATGCAGCCGGCCACCGAGTACCTGAACTGGTTCGACGGGCGGCGCATAGTCAGCAACACGTTCGGCCGGTTGGGCGATCCGTTCAAGGAACCCGACGGGTCATTGCTGTAGCCGGGCTGGGATACTTCACTCAGTTGGAGGAGGCTGTTGCTGCGGTGGTGGTGACGGTTGCGGCTGTGCCGGAGGTTGCCTACGCGGCGGTCGGGGAGGCGGAGGTATGGGAATGTTCGGCGGGCGAGGAATCGGCTGTGGCGCTCCCCTGGTACGATCTCCACTCAAAGATCGAATTCCTGCCTTATTCGCAAATGCGTATACTTTACCGCTTTCTCCTGTAGTTTTTCCTTTACATTTCCCATTTTTTGTGCCTGTTCAGAGGTAACGACGTCCACCTTTTCCTCCAATGCACGCACTCTTGACAGGATCTCCTGATCATCCGTTGCGCCAAGCTCTTCCCATAGCTTTCTCCACTCGCGGGACATGGCTCTGCACGCTCCTTCCATCGACACTGCCGCAGCATGTTTCTCCGAGAACCTGAACAGGATCGACAAAAGAGCTACCGTTGCCACTATGGAACTCAATCCAATATATACAAGCTTCGGTCCTTGCCCCAGGATCGTGGCTACGGCAACGGTAGAAAAGAGTACTTGTGTGAGGTTGGACATATTCTGCCAGAACAGGAATCTCCTCCCCACACGATACAGATACTCTACGTCCTCGTCGCTCTTTACCAAGCCGTTCCAAACGCTACGTTCCACGAACCTCTGGATCGGATCGTCCTCCTGGACGATCGCGGACTCTGTAGGCCTCTCCAAAGACATTACTTTGCCTTTAGACTGCTCTTGTACAGTTCCTGACATTGTTTCCTCCTGCTATCAGCTGGCCTAAAGAACGCGAACGGTTCAACTTGATGTACAGCAAGCCAAATGGACAACGCTCCACGAGCCGCCGCTACACTATCAGGAGATTCTATAACCAACGGGCGGACGCGGCCTTCTGCGCTACCTCGCGCCGCAGCTCTGGCGCCTGGCTGGCAGCTCGCGCTTTGGCACTGTTGACGCGTCCGGCAGGTGGCTCGGACTGCTAGTGCTCCGCGAGCACCCGCTCCTTGCCGTTCGGCACCGCGCCCGCGGACATGCCGACGACAAGCTTGCCGCGCTGCACCGCCGTCCCTCGGTCTGCTCGGTAGTGCCATGCGGTCGCGCCTCCATGTACGCGCTGGTTGCTGTGGTGCAACCGCTCGCGCGTAGCACATAGTCTATGTATATGCGTGATGTCGCGCAAATGGGCAACCCGCACGCTTCCGCACGTCCCGCCGACACTGACCGCTCGTTTCATGACAACGGAGGACTTCGGCCCGGCGGTCAGGAGCTGCTGGCGCGGAACGAGTACAGGTGGGCGTCGCGGACCTCGAAGAAGAGCCGGATGCGCTTGCCCGCCAGGTCGCGGGCCGAGCGGCCGTCCTGCCAGGTCAGCGGCTTCACGGCCAGCGCGTCGCGCTCCGGCCTGGTCCACACCGGTTCCTCGTCGAAGTTCCGGGTGTTGCGGTTGATCGGGTTGCAGTCGCCGAAGCCGTAGCCGTCGAGCGGCTTGTTCTCCGCATCGCGCAGCTCCACCCGGATGCTGCCGTAGGTGCCGTCGTCGCCGCTGTGGTGGCCCGTGATGTCGCGCCGCGGGTCGGCATTCACCAGCAACTCGCCGCCCGGCCAGGTGACCGGCTTTGTCAGTAACGCCCCCGGCTGTTCGCCGCTGTACAGGGAGCAGAACCCGTCGATGCGCAGCGTTGCCAGGCCGATCGCCCCGTAGGCCTCGGGGAACTGCGCGCCGTGGCCGCCGGCCCTGCCGGAGTAGTAGAACCAGAGCTGGTTGTAGTTGACGATGGGCGGATTGGTCGGCAGGTTGAGCCACGTCGAGTCGAAGCTGCCCTGGGGCCCGCGCGGAATGAACGGTTGTCTGGGGATGCTGCGGTGCCAGTCCTTGCCGTCGTAGCTCCACACCAGTTCCTCCTCCAGCACGTCGGGGATGGTGTGCATGCGCAGCGCACCGGCCAGCCAGATGCCCTCGTAGTAGAACGGCGTGAGCGAGTAGTACTGCATCTGCCAGGGATCGTCGGTCCCCGGCTTCATCACCTGCTCTCCGGGTGTCCAGTGGATCAGGTCCTCGCTCTCGGTGTAGGAAACGGGCCGCTTGCGCGGAAACGGGTCCAGGCCGTACTCGGTGACGAAGTCGGTACGCCCCTTCCAAAGGCCGGCCCGCTCGATGCCGGTCTCGAAGGTGCCGCGGCCGTATACCCGGTACTTGCCGTCCACCTTGTCGGTGACCGCCACGAAACGGTCGTCCCACTTGTGCAGGACGTTGCCCAGCGACTCGAAGTGGATCCCGTCCTTGGAGCGGGTGGCGAAGATGCCCCAGTGGTCGGGGTTGACGTCCAGCGAGTCCCAGTACAGCAGCTTGTAGGGCCATTCGTCGTCGGGCTCGTAGATCATGGCGCAGTCGTCGATGAAGCCGTCCGGCAGGGCCGGCTGGATCACGATGTTGTTGTTCCTGTTGCCGCCGAACTCGCAGATCCCCAGGAACGGCCGCTCCCAGTGGATGCCGTCGTCGCTCTCGGCGTAGCAGACGCGCGGCTTCGACGAGTTGCGCGTGCCCACGTACCACATGCGGAACTTGCCGTCGACGCGCAGCACCGTCCCGTACAGGCAAGGGCAGTCGCCCTCCCACGGGTATTTGCCCTCCATCACCGGCTTGGGATACTTCTGCGGCTGATGCCACACCCGCTGCACGCGGACGTGGTCGTCAATCAGGCGGTCGTCGAGGAAGAGCTGGCTGTTGCGCAGGTCTCCGGAATGGGCTTCGGCCTTCATCGGTTTCCTCCATTTGGGTCGTGACGATGTTGGTGCAAGGTGAGCGGGCCGTCTCAGTCGGGGATGTCGAACACCCGCTGCAGGTTGCCGCCGTGGATCAGGCGCAGGTCCTCACGGGTCAGGTAGTCGCAGCGCCGCCGCATGTAGTTGAGGCACTGCGCGTAGCGTTCCGGGGTGAACGGGGGCCCGACGAGGTTGTAGGCCGCGAACTCCGACCCCCAGATCAGCTTGGTTGGTCCGAAGGCGTCGTAGAGCAGCCGGATCACCTCATCGTTCGGGCCGTAGTTGACGATGTTGGTGAGGATCTCCGTGTGGACGTCGTAGCCGGTGATCACCCGCGCGAACTCCTCGGGGATGCCGTCCTCCACGTATGAGGCCAGCACGCCGTTGGTCAGCACCACCCGGATGCCCGGGAACTTCCGCAATACCGCCTCCAGCATGGGGATGAACTCGTCGTAGTCGTTGCCGTAGGGGCCGCCGATGTACATCACCACGCCGAGTGCCTCGATTTCGCGCCAGAAGGGGTCGAACTTGGCGGTGTGGAACGACGTGTAACCCTCCCAGCCGCGCGTCGGCTCGTGGTAGAACCCGCGCAGCCCCAACTCCTCCACGTAGACGTGCAGCCGGTCCAGGTTCTCCCTGGTATAGGCGGTCGACTCGTCCACGTTGCACAGGCCGATGAAGCGCGTCGGATGCTCGTGCACCACGCGCGAGAAGAACTTGTTGAGGTGGATCGGCGGCAGCTGCAGCACCGCGCGGTCGATGCCGGTGGCGTCCATCAGCCACAGCAGGACCTCGGGCGGCGGCCCCTTGTAGGCGATCAGCACGTGGTCGCCGGGCGCGTACAGCTCCTCGCCGTCGCTCTGCCAGGTGAAGTAGGGGGTGCAGGACAGCGTCGGCCGCCCGGGGCGCTCCCACGCGATCCTCAGGCCCACGTCCTTGCAGCCGTCCCACGAGGTGAGCCGGTGCTCGTCCCACAGCGTCTTCCAGCCGTCGGCCACCACCGCGTCGTCGGCCAGCCGGCGCACCTCGATGTGGGGGCGGGCCAGGTTGCGCTGGAAGCAGTACTTCATGGTCGCGGCCGAGCCGTCCAGGTCCCAGTCCGCTTCGCAGCGCACGCTGGCGTGGGTGTGACTGTCGATGATCATGGTCGCTCTCCTCGTGAGGAGTCTGTCGGATTGGCCCGTCAGCGGCAACTCCGACAGGACTCCGTACGTAAAGGCGGGGCTGGGCCGAAAGCGACGCCGTGAGGCGGCGGTTTCGGGGCGCTAGGGATGAACCGAAGGTTGGACTTGCAGCGGCAGGTCCCGCCAGTAGTACCGTAGCGGGTCGTCCGGCGGCCAGTCGGCGTACAGCTGGTCCCACTCGGCGTAGTGGTGCTGCGGCGCGAGCGCGGCCGCGTCGACCGGCTCGCCGACAGGCTGGTAGCGGAAGCTGGCGGCCAGCCGGATGCGGTCGCCGCTGGTGTTGTCGCGGCCCTGGTGCACGGCCAGGCTGTGGAACATCACCACGTCGCCGGCGGCCATCGGGCTCCAGGTCCAGCGCCTGTCCGTTCCGGGATCGACCCAGATCGAGCCTTCCACCACCGGCAGCAGGCCGTCGGCGTGGGAACCCTCGGCCAGCATCACCCCGCCCAGCGCCGAGTCGCAGTCGCCCAGCGGCAGCCATACGGTCCAGGTATGCGGTGTGCCGCCGACGGAGAAGTGGTCCTGGTGCGGAGGCGTCTTGAACGTCTCCAGTGCCGGGAAGATGGCGTGGCAGATGTGCCGCGGGTGGACCAGCACCGCCTTCCCGAGCAGCACCTTCAGCACCGCCATGAGGCGCGGATGGTGGGGGAGCGCGTTGAAGCTGTGCACGCTCAGCACCTTGTTGTAGTACGAGCGGTACTGCTCGGTGGGCCTGGAGCCCTCCAGCACCACTCCCGGCCTGGCGATGCCGGCGTCCGTCTCCGAGCCGTCGGCCAGCGCCCCGTGGTCGTGCAGCACGCGCAGCACGTCACGCCTTACCTCCAGCACCGCCTCCGCCGGCAGCAGCCCGGGAAAAAACAGGTAGCCGCGTGCGGCGGCCGCGCTGCGCAACCGCTCCGGATCGTCCAGCAGCGCGCTGCAGTCGGACCACGGCCCGGTGTCGGGTGCGCCGCGTACCAGTTCCTCGATGCGCTGGCGTACGAAACGCTCCGCGGCTGCCTCGTTGCGGCAACCGGTCGTCCGCAGCCGCCCGCACCACTGCGCCGGAACGCCCGATTCCGGGTTGAGCGTGTAGCTGTAGTAGGCCTGTGCCGTACCGTCCGGCGCGGGAACGGTCTGCGCGTGCAGCTCGAAGGGAGGGCGGGAGGGCGGCATCGTACGGTACCGTACCGAGTGCCGTACTCCAAAGCAAGCCGCCGGGTGCCGCCGGGCCGCCAACGCCAACGTGGCGATCAGCAACTCGCTGGAGCAGGCGACGACTACGCTCGATCAGGGTACTGGGTCAGTTCTCCACCTCGATCCAGAGCCGCTCGACGCCGCGCAGCGCCACACCTTCCCGGTATTCCGGTTCCACGGCCAGGCGCAACGACGAGTACCGGTCCAGCAGACCGGTCAGCGCCAGGCGTGCCTCCATGACCGCCAGCGGACCGCCGAGACAGTAGTGCACACCCCGGCCGAACGACAGGTGGCTGTTCCCGTTCCTGCCAACGTCCAGCGCCTCGGGATCGTCGAACGCCTCCGGGTCCCGGTTCGCCGCTCCAAGCACCGCAATCACCACGTCGCCCGCCCGTATGCGCTTGCCGCCGATCTCCACGTCCTCGCGCGCCGCCCGCCCATCGAGCTGCACCGGACTGTCGTACCGCAGCAGCTCATCCACAGCCGGATCCAGCAGTTCCCGGTCTTCCCGCAGACGCTGGAGCTGTGCGGGGTTCCGCAACAGCGCCAGGACCGCGTTCCCTATCAAATTGCGCGTCGTCTCGTTCCCCGCCACCAGGATCAGGAGCATCACCGACAGCATCTCCTCATGCGTCAGCCGCTCTCCCGTCTCCTCGGCCATCATCAGCGCGGTCACCAGGTCATCCCGCGGCTCGCGCCGCCGCTCGGCGATGATTTCTTCGAAGTAGGCGTACACCTGCTCGGCGGCCCGCTTGATTGCCTGCACCTGTTGGCCGCCGAGTATCGGATCGACGGCCAGCGCCAGCGTGTTCGACCATCCTTCGAAGACGCCCATGTCTTCCGAGCGCACGCCGAGCATCTCCGCTATCACCGTGATCGGCAGCGGGTATCCCAGCGCCGCGATCACGTCGAACTGGCGCCTTCCCGCGACCGCGTCCAGCAGCCGATCGGTGATCTCCCGAATGCGCCCCTGGAGCCGGCCTACCGCCCTCGGGGTGAACGCCTTGGATACCAGCGCCCGCACTCGCGTATGCTCCGGCGGATCCATGTCGAGCAGACTCAGCGGGATCGTTTTCACCAGGACGCGGTCGCCGTTGCAGAACCGCTTGTCGTCGCGCAGCACCCGCTCCACGTCCTCGTACCTGGTCAGCGCCCAGGCTTTGACCAACCGCATCCGGTGTACCGGATCCTTGCTGCGCAGCTCCCGGTAGATCGGATACGGATCCTGCCTCAACTGCGGCGACAGCAGGTCGTAGGCGACGCCCGATTCGCGCCGCTCCCATGCGACCAGCAGGCGTGCGATGGTCAACTTCAGCCATTCGGTCATTGGATCGCTCCCTACCCCTGGCACATTCTAACGCGAGGCCGGCACCACGCGCACCGCCGGGCAGCGCCACAGGGGACGTGTTCCGGGGTTGTTGTATGGTCATGGTGGTGCTGCGAGCAGGTTGGAGTTGGCGCAATCCGGGTGCGGCGCTGGCGATCGTGTCGCTGCTGTGGGCCGGGGCCTGCGACGGCGGGCGAGCGGAGCGGTCAGCGGCCGCGGCCCACGACGAGCGGGTGCGTGAGGTTGCCGTGCCGATGCAACTCTACGGAGTGTATGACCGGGATGTCGCGGTTGGAGAGGATCCTTCGCAACTGACGATTCCGCCGGGCATTCTCGACTCGTCGTGGATCCGGGAACTGCGTGCGCAGCAGCTCGCCGCGGTCGCTCACCTGGACGTGTTCCATGATTTCGCATTCCAGGACCGCCTGCCGGAGAGCGGCATCTCTTTCCAGCACCGGATCGTCGAGGACGCGGGCAGGATCTACAAGGCGGTGCATTACGATCACGGCAACGGCCTCGCGGTGGCCGATGTCGACGGCGACGGCCTGACCGACATCTACTTCACCACCCAGTTGGGCGGCAACCAGCTCTGGCGCAACCTCGGGAATGGCCGCTTCGAAGACTGGACGGAGCGTTCCGGGGTAGCCGTCGCGGACCGCATCGGCGTGTCGGCGTCGTTCGCCGACACCGACAACGACGGCGACGCCGATCTCTACGTGACCACCGTGCGCGGCGGCAACCTGCTGCTGGAGAACGACGGCCGCGGCGTGTTCCGGGACGTTTCCCGCAGATCGGGGCTCGACTACGTGGGGCACTCGTCCGCCGCCGTCTTCTTCGACTACGACCGGGATGGGCGCCTCGACCTGTTTCTCGCCAACGTCGGGACCTACACCACCGACCGCGTGGGCCCGGGCGGATACTACGTGGGGCACGTGGATGCGTTCGACAACCACCTGCTGCCGGAGGACTCCGAGCGCAGCATCCTGTTCCGGAACCTGGGCCGCAACCGCTTTGCCGACGTGTCCGAGCAGGTCGGCTTGGTGGATACCGGTTGGAGCGGCGACGCCCATCCGCTCGACGGCAACGGGGACGGCTGGCCGGACCTCTACGTGCTCAACATGCAGGGGCACGACGAGTACTGGGAGAGCGTCGCCGGAGAGCGCTTCATCCGCCGCGGCCGCGAGCTGTTTCCGCGCACGCCCTTCGGCGCCATGGGCATCGGCGTGTTCGACTACGACAACGACGGCGCCATGGACATCTTCGTCACCGACATGCACACCGACATGATGGATGGAGAGCCGTTTCAGGAATACGTCGCCGAGCTGGAGAAGGCGAAGCTGCGGCCGGAGCATCGTCCGCCGGCGGGGGCGCTGGGGACCGACGGCAACCACGTGTGGGGCAACGCCCTGTTCCACAACGACGGCAGCGGCAGCTTCAGCGAGGTCTCCGACGCGCTCAACGTGGAGAATTACTGGCCGTGGGGGCTCAGCATTGGCGATCTCAACGCGGACGGTTACGAGGACCTGTTCATCGCCTCCAGCATGAACTTCCCGTTTCGCTACGCGGTCAACTCGCTGCTGCTGAACGATGCCGGCAAGCGCTTCGTCGACAGCGAGTTCATCCTCGGGGTGGAGCCGCGGCGCGATGGTCGTACCGCAAAGCCGTGGTTCACGCTCGACTGCTCCGGCCGCGACCGGCTGCACCAGGTGTGCCGCACGCGGGATGGGGAGTACACCGTCTGGGGCGCACTGGGATCGCGCTCCTCGGCGATCTTCGACCTGGACGCCGACGGGGACCTGGACATCGTCACCAACGACTTCAACTCGGAGCCGATGGTGCTGGTGAGCGACCTGGCCCAGCGTACCGCGGTGCGCTGGCTGAAGGTGACCCTGGTCGGCCGCGCCTCGAACCGCGACGGTCTCGGCGCCCGCGTCGCGGTGACCACCGACGGGCACACTCTGACCAGGTACCAGTCCGGCAAGTCGGGTTACCTGGCGCAGAGCCGCCTGCCGCTCTACTTCGGACTGGGCGGATCGCATGAGGTGCGTTCCATCGAGGTGCTCTGGCCCTCCGGCAGGCGGCAGCGGATCGAGGGGCCGATCGCGACGAACCAGCACCTCGTGGTGACCGAACCGCGCGGTCGCAGCCGGTGAGCGCCTGAAGCGCCGGCGCGGGGACTCAGTGCTGGAGGTACACCGCGTAGAGGCGGACGTCCTCCGGTCGCACGCCGCTGAAGTCGACCCGGATCCTGACCGCGGCGTCCGACGCGAGGTCCTTGCGCGCGCCCCACTCGACCTGCTGGCGCAAGCCGGAGCGGACCGGTCCGGTGCAGTTGGCGGCTTCGTATCCGGCGATGCTCCGCAGCTGCTCGTCGAGAACCGAGACGCGCACGCGGGCATGCTCGGAGAGTCCGTCGACGTTCAGCGCGACGCGCGCCGGACGGCCCTGCAGCTCGATCGGCTGGGAGATGCAGAATGCGGCGTCGTCCCGCTCCGCGTAGGCCTCGAAGCTGCCCAGGCGGTCGCGCGGCCATACCGCGAGGCGCACGCCGTCGCTGTCGTCCTCCGGCCACGGAGAGTACCAGAACAGGGTCTCGTCGCCGATGTTCTCGAATCCCTGCCCCTGGATCAGGGCCGGGAAACGCACCGCGGCATCCTTCTTCTGCCAGCCGATCTCGGAGGCATCGACCAGCGCAAAGTCGGGAATCGGCTCCCGGAAGTGCAGCGCGTCGTGGCTCACCACGAGCCCGAGGTTCATGCGCGTGAGGCGCCGGTCGTTGGAGGGGTGGCCATCCCACATGCCGTACACGCCGACCAGCGTGTTGCCGCGGTTCCACAGCGCCGCGCCGAGATGCACCTGCGGTCCGTCGTTGTCCCCGTACCGACTCGGACGCGGCGGCAGCGGGTCGCGGCGGAAGCCCAGGCAGGAGGCCGGCGACCAGGTCTCGAAGTCGTAGGAGAGGTGGGTGAACAACACCCGCACGTAGCCCTTGGGAGACCAGTGACCGCCGTCCTGTCCGGTCACGTACCAGGCGCCGTTGAACCTGGTGCCGCCGGAGGGCTCGATGATCGGCCCCCGCGGGTTCCCCGGATGCATGCTCCAGGAGAGGCCGTCGGCGCTGAACCCCACCGCCAGGCGCTGGCGGTAGCGGCGCGCCTCCACCACCATCTTGAAGCGCCGCCCTGGATCGGGGTCGTCCGGCTCGTGGAATACCACGCAGCCGGTCACCAAGTCATCGAAACCGAGGTCGACGATATTGTTGTCCCGGGAGCCGTCGTATTCCACCAGGCCCAGGCGCGGCTTCCACCAGGTGTGGCCGTCCGTGCTCCGAGCCAGGCATACCTTCTGGTTCCATCTCTCGCCGCCGCGGTCGCCCATGCCGAGGTACCACATCCACAGCTCGTCGCCCACCCGCCGCACCGTGCCGTAGTAGGTGCAGATCACGTTGTCCGGAGCTCCCGGACCGCCGAGCCCGACCACTATGTTGGAGGACTGGTCGACCCACTTGCGAAACGAGTGCAAACGCAGCCGGAGGCCGCGCTGCAGGGGGATCGCGTAGTCGTCGAATGGGAACAGAACGACCTCGTTCAGGCTTTCCGTGTGACCGAGTCCCTTCACGATCATGGCAACCTCCGCCAGCGTGGTTGCCGCCACGATACCGTCGGCAGGCGGGGCGTGCTACACTCGGACGTACGGGCATGAGTGAGACGCTGCTGTCGGTGCGCGATCTCGACGTGTCGTACTACTCCTCCCGCGGCACGTTTCGCGCCTTGAACAAGGTGTCGGTCGACATCGGCTACGGCGAGATGTTCGCCGTGGTGGGGGAGACCGGCTGCGGCAAGTCGACCTTCGGCTCCGCCATCCCGCGCCTGCTGCCGTTTCCGGGGGAGGTGGACGGCGGCGAGATCGTCCTGGAGGGCGAGAATCTCCTCACCAAGAGCGAGGAGGAGATGCGCGAAGTGCGGCGCCACAAGGTCGCGGTCATCTTTCAGGACGCCACCGCCTCGCTCAACCCGGTATTCAGAATCGGCCAGCAGCTCGCATCCAGCATCCAGGCTGCCAGCCGGCTCGGTTCCCGGGAGACCAGGACGGAAGTGGTGCGCATGTTGTCCGAGGTGGGCATCGCCGATGCCGCCAAGGTGGCGCGCCAGTACCCGCACGAGCTGAGCGGGGGCATGCGGCAGCGGGTGGTGATCGCGATCGCCCTGGCGCGCAGCCCGCGGCTGCTGATAGCCGACGAGCCCACGTCCAACCTGGACGTCACG
This sequence comes from Spirochaetia bacterium, assembly GCA_965203905.1. Lineage (GTDB taxonomy): Bacteria > Spirochaetota > Spirochaetia > SZUA-6 > Bin103 > Bin103. The sequence continues at coordinate 3,680,418 of CBDBDQ010000005.1, forward strand.
ATCCAGGCGCAGATCGTGGACCTGATCATGGCGCTGCGCGAGCGCATGCGCATGTCGATCATCCTCATCGCCCACAGCATGGGCCTGGTGGCCCAGACCTGCGACCGCGTCGGCGTCATGTACGCCGGCAACCTGGTGGAGGTCGGCAGCACGGTCGACGTGTTCAAGGAGCCGCAGCACCCCTACACCCGCGGCCTGCTCGAAGTGGCCGCGCTCACCGAGGAAGAGGGGCAACTCCGCACCATCCCCGGGGTGGTGCAGATTGCGCATACCAGGGAGGAGCGCTGCAGCTTCTCCGAACGCTGCGGTCTGGCCCGCAGCCGGCCGAGCGAAGCGCAGGTGTGCGTGGAGCAGCGGCCCGGCCTGCGGGAGACCGGGGACGGGCATCGCGTCGCCTGCCACCTGTACGCCTGAATCGCCATGCCGCGGCCAGCTTCCCAGGACCCCCGCCCCGACCACGACCCCGCGCGGCCGCGGCGCGGCAGGCTCGACCCCGCTGACTCCAGCTCCTCGGCGAGCCAGCCCGGCAAGCTCCTGGAGGTGCGCAATCTCACGAAGCACTTCCCGATCAAGGAGGGAATCCTGCAGCGCGTGCGGTCACACGTCCGCGCCGTCGACGGGGTGAGCTTTGCCATCGAGCGGGGCCGCACGCTCGGACTGGTCGGCGAGAGCGGCTGCGGCAAGACCACCTGCGGCCGCTGTGTGACCGGCATCCACGAGCCGACCGGCGGCGAGATCGAGTTCGACGGACGACCCACCGCCGGGCTCACCCGCAGGCAGATGGGCGCCCGCATGCAGATCGTGTTCCAGGACCCGTATTCCTCGCTCAATCCGCGCAAGACCATCCACCAGATCCTGAGCGATCCGTTCAGGATCCACATGGAGCTCACGGAAGCCCAGATCCGCGAGCGGGTCGTGCACCTGCTGCAGCGCGTCGGGCTGGAGGAGGAGCACCTCGACCGGTATCCGTACGAGTTCAGCGGCGGGCAGCGGCAGCGTATCGCCATCGCGCGCGCCATCGCGGTGAACCCGGCGTTCCTGTTCCTTGATGAACCGACCTCGGCACTCGATGTCTCGGTGCAGGGGCAGATTCTCAACCTGCTGCGGGCGATCCAGGACGAGTTCGACCTCGCCTACCTGTTCGTGACCCATGACATCCAGGTGGTCAGGTACATGGCCGACGACGTCGCGGTGATGTATCTCGGCAAGATCATGGAGACAGGTCCCAAGGAAACGATATTCGACGACCCGCGCCACCCCTATACCAAGGCGCTGTTCTCCGCGGTCCCGGTGCCGGATCCGGAGTCGAAGTCCGCCCGCATCGTGCTGCAGGGCGAGACGCCAACTCCCATCGACCCACCCGCCGGCTGTCGCTTCAACCAGCGCTGCTGGGCCGCGGAGCCCGGTCGCTGCGACGTAGACGAGCCCGCCCTGCTGGCGCCAGCCAACGCCTCCGCCGCGGCCGGCCGGCACCGGGTTGCCTGTCACTTCCGAGACCAGGACCTGCGACCCGCAAGCGGCTCGATCAGCCTCGGCAGCGCGTGATATGGTGCGTGCTTGGCCATGATCATCGACAGCCATGCGCATGCCGGGGTGCGCTCGGAGCTCGACTGGGACTTCGCATCCGTCGCGGAGCACCGGGCGTATGACCAGCGGCTGCTGTGGACCCGGCTGAACATCGGCCGCAAGCTGGAGGTGCGGCGCTGGGACGACGACAGCGTGGTCGAGGACGGATGGGCGACGCTCTGGGATCCCCGGTATCCGACCAGCTGGGAGGGCCGGCGCGACGTCAACCTGAGGATCGCGGTGGAGAAGGCCGACGAGTGGCACGCCAATCACCTGCCGCCCACGTTTGCGTGGGAGTACGACGGCCAGCAATACTACGCCGCGGGACCGCTGGTCCTGTCGCACCTGAAGGCGGCCCCGCCGGAGTTCCTGGTGCAACTCATGGACCAGGTCGGGATCGACAAGGCGGTGCTGCATTGCCTCGATCCGCTCAACAAGTACTTCGCGCGTCTGATGCTGGAGTATCCGCAGCGCTTCATCGGCCTGTGCCGAATCGAGGAATCGACCGCGTACACCGACAAGGGGCTGGAAGCGCTGCGGGTCGCGGTGGAAGACCTGGGGCTGATGGGGATGTATCACGAGCCACTGCCCGGCTGGGAGGGCTACGAGGACTTCCACACCGACAAGTACGACCCATTCTGGCGCGAGGTGGAGCGGCTGCGGTTCCCGCTGTACCTGTTCGGCTGCTTCTACCGCACCTTCGACCAGGCACTGCCGCGGCTGCAGGCGCTGCTGAAGAAGTTCCCCGGCCTGACCATCATCCTGGTCCACGGCCTGCCGCCGTGGTACATCAAGGACGGCATCCCCGCCGCCGCCCGCGACCTGGTGCAGGATCACGACATCTACCTGGAGCTGCTGCCCAAGATCCTCTACTACGGCGAGCAGGACGAGATCATTCGGCGGGTGTTCGACACCTTCGGACCGGAGAAGCTCGTCTGGGGCTCCGAGTTCGTGACCTACAATGTCACCGGCCCTCCCTTCACCGCGGAGCGCTACCGGGAGCATCTCCGCTACCTGGAACGCCGCTGCGACTACCTGTCGCAGGACGACCTGGACCTGATTCTGGGTGGCAACCTGGATGCGGTCTTCAGCGCATACGGCGCCAGCCGCTAGGAGAATCTGGGAAACGATGTCGGATACGAAGGCCCTGCCAGTTTTCTCGGACAAGCAGTTGTTTCTGGACGACTACATCATCGATCGCCTGGAGGGCGTGTCGAGAAAGCTGAACCAGCCGCTCAAGGATCCCGGCAATCCACTCGTGGTGCGCGACAGGCCGTGGGAAGGAATGCTGATCATGCACGGCACGGTGCTCTACGACCACGACGAGCGCATCTACAAGATGTGGTACCAGGACATTCTCAAGGAATTCGTCAGTGCCTCGCTGCCGTCGAGCAACGTCGCGATATGCTATGCAACCTCGCCCGACGGCATCCGCTGGGAGAAACCGGAGCTGGGGGTGTACGACTACTGCGGAGAGCACGACAACAACATCGTGTGGATGCCGCCGGCCTCGTATCCCACGCCGTGGATGGAGCCCGGAAGCATCATCAAGGACGCTGCCGAACCGGACCCTGAAAAACGCTACAAGACGGCCAACTGGATCTACTTCTTCCGCGAGTACAACCACGACTACGGCCCCAACTTCTACGTTTCCACCTCGCCCGACGGCATTCACTGGCACGGTCTGACCAACATCGTCGACCTGCCGTCCGGCGATGCCGGCTACATCAGCTACGACCGGAACACCGGCCGGTACGTCGGCATAACCCGCAGCTATCCCAACCTGCCCGGGTTCGACGCTACCTGGATGCGGGCCCGGACCATCTGCTGGAGCGACGACCTGAAGACGTGGACCAGGCCGCAGCTCATTCTGGCGCCGGACGAGCACGACTCCCCCGACACCCAGTACTACAAGCTGTCGATGCAGGCGTACGAGGGCGTGTACATCGGGGTGCTGGCAATCTTTCGGACCGAAGCGCAGACCATCGACCAGCAACTGGTGACCAGCCGCGACGGCCGCATCTGGAGCCACGTCGCGGAGCGCCAGACGTTCCTGCCGCTCGGTCCTGAGGGGAGTTGGGACAGCAAGTTGATCATGACCGTCGCCCAGCCGCCCTTCGTGATCAAGGACGAGACCATCGCCATTTACTTCGACGGCGACGACCTCCGTCACGATGTCGCGATGCGCAACGTCGCCACCACCGGCAGCGACCGCGCCATCGGCCGGGCTACGCTCAGGCGCGACGGCTTCTGCTCGCTTGACGCGGGCAGCCGCGAGGGGACCTTCACCAGCAAGCCGTTCCTGTTCACCGGCAACGCATTGGTCATCAACGCCGAGACCAGCGGCGAGGGCTACGTGGCGGCCGAGATTCTCGACGCCGCCGGCAACGTGATCGAGGGGCTGTCGCGGCACTTCTGCTACGAGTTCCGCGGCGACGAGGTGCGCCACGTGGTGGCCTGGAAGGCGAATCCGGAGGGCCGGGTCGAGGGCAAGATCGCCTACCTGGCCCGTTCGGCGATGGCCTGGGGGCGCGAGATCAGGCTGCGCCTCCACCTCAAGCAGGCCAAGCTGTATTCATTCCAGTTCGTGTAGCGGAAGGGGGCGGCGGTGACCAAGGCTTACGTGTTGATTCGCACGTCGGTTCCCTACGAACCGACCCACTCGCAAAAGGTGGACGCCGAGCCGCAGGGCCCCGGCCTCTCTTCGTTGCGCGTCATCGAGTCGCTGATGAAGGTCGGCGGGGTAGTGGACGCGACTCGCATCCTGCAGACCTCGGGCATCAAGGACCTGTTCGACGTGGTGGCGATCGTCGAGGCCGAGGATGCGGCCGAGATCCGGCGCATCGTGGCGGAACAGATCCAGCCGATCCACGGGGTGCGCTGGACCAACACCGCGATCCCGATCTAAACGCGTCCCGGAAACGAGCGCCCGCACACCTGCTTGAACGGCGGCATCTCGGGGGCGCCCACCACCGCGGGGTTGCGCCAGGTGGTGGCGCGCATGTAGTGGACGGCATAGCCGCGGCGGCGCCGGCCCGAGGTGTTGGCGGAGCTGCTGTGCAGGACAAGGCTGTGGTGGAAGCTGACGCTGCCGGGGTGCAGCGGCACGTGCACGATCGGCCATGCCTCGCCGCCGAGGTCGGCGTCGAACGGTTCCACGTCGTCGGGACGGATGCCGGCGTGCGGCTCCTTGCCGACCAGCCGGCCCCAGCGGTGGGTGCCGGGGACGAAGCGCAGGCAGCCGTTCTCCTCGGTGGCATGGTCGATGGCGGTCCAGGCCGTCACCAGGTCCATCGGAAACATGTCGCACCAGGAGGCAGAGTCCTGGTGCCAGGGAATCGCCGAGCCCCGCTCCGGCGGCTTCATGAAAAGCTGGTCGCCGTACATCTTGATGTCGTCGGTAGCGAGCAGGTCCCTGACTACCTCCACGATCTTGACGTTGGTGGCGTGGCGCCACATGACGGCGTCGCGCACCGCCAGGTTGAACAGCTTGAAGATCGATAGCACGCGCTCCCGCTCGCGTTCAGATTCCGCCGCGGTCTCGTAGCCCTCCTCGAACCAGGTGCTGTCCTCCGGGATGTGGCCCGCCTTCCCGGCCGCGATCAGGTCGCTGTGGCGTCGCAGGCGCTCCACTTCCTCCATGCCGAGCAGGTCCTCGACCACGAGGAACCCATCGATCCTGAACCGGGCGACCTGGTCGGCGGTCAGCCGATTCAGTGCCACCGGCGGTGAACCCGGTAGTGCCGTCTGCGCGTTTCTACCATCGAACATTGGTTTACCACCGGTGCCGTGGTATAGCAACAGTCCGCCACGACACCGATCAACTGGCGGTTGACGTGACTATCTGATGGCCATAATATGGTCACATGCGTGGGATCACCATTGCCAGGCTCAAGGCAACGTTGAGCGCCGAGCTGCGGCGAGTCCGCGCGGGCGAGCGGGTCACGGTGCTCGATCGCACCACGCCGGTGGCGCTGCTGGTGCCGATTCCCGACGCGGTTCGGGTAGTGCGGGCCGCCGAGGGCCCCTATTCCTACCGGCAACTGCAGCCCCTAATGGCGCGCGATCCGTTGCGGCACCTTGACGAGGAGCGGGCCGAAGCGTGGTAGCGTACCTTGACTCTTCAGTTTTGCTGCGTCACATCCTGCTGGGTGAGGAGCCGATCAGGCATGCCCTGGCGTTCCCGCGCGTGGTGTCGAGCGAGCTGATCGAGATCGAGTGCCGGCGGGTGCTGCACCGCTGCCGCCTCGCCGGCGAGTTCGACGACGAGGCCCTGGCGGTGGCGCGCGAGCGGCTGGACGCCGTGCTGGCCGGGATCGATCTCCTGGAGCTGTCGGCGCAGATCAAGCAGCGGGCGATGGATCCGTTTCCCGTACACGTGCGCACCCTCGACGCGCTGCACATCGCGACTGTCCTCGCGGTGGCGGCGGACGGCGGTGGGACCGCACTGTTCTCACACGACAAGGGTATGAACGTGTGCGCCAGAAGTCTCGGCATCACGGCAGCCTTGGCCTGATCAGCCCTGGCCGATGGCCGCGGTGGACGGCTTCGATCGAAGTTGGATCACTCCGGCGAATCTGGCCCGGGCGGTCGCGGCGCAGCAGGTTCCATGACCGTCAGTTCGCTGAAGTAATCGCGCAGATAGCCACGATCACGGGCCAACAGGCGGTCGGCGTGGACCTGCGCGTGGGCACCGATGAGAAAGTCCGGCACGACCCGCCCCGTGGTTCCTCCGCGTTCCAGGTACCGCGCAAAGTGCTGGCCGGCCAACACCGCGGCTGCCTCGCTGCCGGGCACGAACTCGATGCCGAGATCGCGGAGCATCTCGGTCAACTCCGTGTCCGACTGCAGTGCAGGTCTGGTTTCCGCGACAACGCATTCGCAGACGATGAGGCGGCCCTCGCGTCGGGCACGCCGCAGGGCCTCCACGGAAGCAGTCGCGTGCAGCGCGTCGTCAGTGATGACGTCGAGCACCACCGAGGTATCTACTGCGGTGGTCATTTCTATCGAATGCGCGCCAAGTAGGCGTCTACCGCTTCGCCGTGCGGCAACCGACCGCGGCCGCGCCACTTGAGCAGCGGGTCCTCGGAATCCCGCTTCTGCGCGATCAGATTCCCTTGCACTGCCGCGACTTCGAGCACGGTCCCGGGGCGGATGCCAAGCGACTCTCTAAGTGCCTTGGGAATCGTGATCTGGCCCTTCTCCGAAACGGTAGTGCGATGACGCCTCTCTTTCATACGTGCAGTGTAGATATTCTTACCTGTGCAGTAAACCAGTAGGGTATAATCGCGATGACAGCCGGTTGTCGGCAAGGCTGCAGTACCGCCATCGCGGCCTTGACTATCGGATGGCAACCGTGTCTGCTCAGATCGCTGATGTCGGACGCCGTAATGAATGCACGGGTGCTGAGCTTCTATCCGCTCGGGGCACCTGCCCTGCGGGTACTGAGCGCGGCGCAGATCAGGCAATTCAACGAGATGGGCTATCTGTTCCCGCTGGAGGTGTTCGACTCGCAGGAAGTGAAGGCGATGCGTGCCTACTGCGACGACCTGTTCGCCAAGGCGGTGGCCGCCGGGCACGGCAGTTACGGCATCAACGGCTGGCACTGCCACTGCGCCGGCCTCTACGATCTGAGTACCGAGCCGCGCATTCTGGATCCGGTGCAGGACCTGCTGGGCGAGGACTTGGTGCTGTGGGGCACCCACTTCTTCCTCAAGGAGCCGGGCGACAGCAAGCGGGTGAGCTGGCACCAGGACGCCTCTTACTGGCCGCTGTCGCCGAGCAAGACCGTTACCGTGTGGCTGGCGATCGACGACGCCGACGCCGGCAACGGCGCCATGCAGGTGATCCCGCGCTCCCACGTCAACGCCCAGCTCGCCTACAAGCGCAGTTCTGCGGAGGAGAACAACGTGCTGTCGCAGACCACGCTGGACGCCGAGGAGCAGGGCGATCCTCCGGTAACGATCGCGCTGCGCGCCGGGCAGGTGTCGCTGCACACCGACTGGCTGATCCACGGCTCGGAGCCGAACCGCTCGTCGCGCCGGCGCTGCGGGTTGACCCTGCGTTTCACCGCCGCCGACGTGCGCGCCCTGAACCCGGACTGGGCAACGCGAAGCGTGATCTGCCGTGGTCGCGACACCTCCGGCCACTGGGCCGACATCCCACGCCCGACGGGCGAGCTCATTCCCCCACCGCGCCGCACCTCTGAGCGTTGACGTGCGCCCGAGTTCTCCCTTGGCTATGAAATGACCACGGCGCCGCCGGGCGCGACTTGAATGCTCAGGTGGTAGCCGTGTAGAAGAGACATGCCGACAAGAGGATCGCATTCGGCCTCGTCCACGGCAGTCCGTCTCCACATGTTGTCCCAGGAAACGGTTCCTTCGTAGATATCGAACAGGCTGTCACTCCCATCGGCCAGTACGGCGCGCCCCCGCCGACGCCAGACGAGGCCCAATTCATGAATGAGTGCTGCTGGGAGCGTCAGGAAGCCGTTGAATCCCGTGTCGACAACCGCGTCGATCTGTCGCGTCACGTTCGCGGGCCCTCGCACAACCAGAGAGACAGCGGCCTCACGGTAGGCGTTGACGCGTCCGGTCAGCATCCTCCAGTCGCCCGATAGTGAGGTCCGAGCCGCCGAGCGTAACGAGAGCCAACGCGAACTGTCCACATTTGTGCATTGAGGTTGCGGGCGAGAAGCCGGTCAGATGCAGCCAGCTCATCCTGATCAATCTCGTAGGCTCCGGATTCAATGTCGATCACGACGAACTTTCCCTCATCCTCGGGACTGACCCGTGGCCCGACGACTTCGTGGTAGATTGCGTCGCCGCGCCGTGCGAATTCCTCTTTGCTGTACCGAGGTTCTGGTATACGCATCCTGCGTCCTCCTCACGTAACGCTGCGGGTAGCAATAACGGCTCATGGTACCACGACGCGCCCGGTGGGCGCGGATTGCTGGGCCGCCGCAACCGGCCGCCCAGCGATCCGGCCGTGCCAGACCGGTAGCTGGGCAGATGCCGAACGCGTACACTTTCGGGCCATGCGTATCGAGCCGCGCCGCCTCACCTCGGGGCCGGCGCACCACTTCTTCGGCTACTACGGCATCAACGTCTGGGATCGCACCCGCCGTTACCACCTGGCATTGGAAACCGACTTCCACCGCCGGCCGCCGACACCCGAGGACCGCGCCCGCGTCGGCCTGGTGGACGCGGAGAGCGGCTCCTTCACGGTGCTGGCCGAGACCGGCGCCTTCAACCTGCAGCAGGGCAGCATGTTGCACTGGATCGACGCCGGCCGCGGCGAGGAGCTGACCTACAACACCTGGCAGGGCGAGAGGGTGGTGTCGCACGCGCGGGCGCTGCACGGCGGCGCCACGCGCACCCTGGAGGCCCCCGTGGCGGCAGTGACCGCGGACGGCCGCGCCGCGCTGGGCCTCAACTACGCGCGCATGTACCACTGCCGCTCGGTGGTGGGCTACGCCAACGACACCGACCCGGCCACGCTGGCGATCGCCCCCGAAGACGACGGCCTGTACCGCATCGACCTGGCCAGCGGCCGTGCCGACCTCGTGGTCTCCCACGCCCAGGTGATCCGCGCCGCGGCGCTGCCGGAGCCACCGACCGGCCTGGTGTGGTTCAACCACGTGATGTTCAACACCGACGGCTCGCGGGTGATGTTCCTGTGCCGGATGCGCCGCCGCGGTGAGAAGGGGCTGCGCACTTCGCTGTGGACGGTGCGTCCCGACGGCAGCGAGCTGTCGCTGCAGATCGGCTTCGACCACAGGATCTCCCACTTCGCCTGGCCTGACCCCGACCGCCTGCTGATCTCCACCGACCTGCTCGGCACCATGCAGTTCATCACCTTCACCGTGGACCAGGGCGACTTCACGCCGTTCGGCGGCGGCGTTCTGCCCGCGGACGGCCACGCCTGCTTCTCCCCCGACGGCCGCTGGCTGGTGTGCGACACCTACCCGCAAGGCAGCGAGCGGATATCACAACTGATGTTGTACGAGATGGCCACCGGCCGGCGCGTGGACCTCGGCGGCATGTACTCCGAGCCGGTGTTCACCGACGACGTACGCTGCGACCTGCACCCGCGCTGGCACCCCGACGGCCGCTCGCTGACCATCGATGCCGTCCCCGACGGCAACCGCCAGATCTACCAGTACGACGTCGCGTTCATCGTCGGCTGACTTCCCCGGCGATCCGAAGCAGACTGGCCGACTGCGCTCATGGCCTTGCGCTCGGTCGCGTCAGGGCTGTCACCGCGGCTCGCCCCTTGGCCGTTGCCATGGTGATGCCAGATGCCCCGGCCCCAAGCCTCTATCATCCCGGCCCGCAAGAACGCATGGGCGATTCCCGGATTGTACGGTATCGAAGCGTGCTCCTCGGTCAGCCGCTCGACCGACCAGCTTGTAGCTGATCGGGTTGGGGTAGGGATCGAACATTTGATTCTCGCTCACGAGATCCTCACGGTATGGGCGTCGGCACGGCACAGCGGCGCGCCACCTCGCGTGCGAGCGCTCTGAAGTCGCGGTAGCAGCCGCGCACCGCACTCACGTGGCCACCGATGGCGCCATCCGCCGGTTTCAGGGCGAACATAGGCTTGCGCGCTTCCTGAGCGAGCGGCATGAGGCTGCGGAAGTGCTTGAGGATGGCGAGGCAAAGCGGGTCCTCCTCCATGGGCGGGCAGGGCCCGTCGCTTTCCCCAATGACCGAATCGCGGTATGCGCGCGGAATGCGATCCATCCACCGTTCGTATGCCATGAACGGACGGTTCAGACGCACCGCATGTGGGAGCACCACGTAGCCGATCGGCCGCATGTCGCCACCCGGCAGGTCGAGGGCCGCCAACGGATTGCGGTCCCGCCGTTCCGACCACTCCCTGCGCCATCGATTCAGCGTCGGACCGAGATTGCGCAGACCCTGGAGCGAATGCAGGTCGGGCGCCAGCGGCACTACCACGTGATCGGCCGCCACCAGCGCCGCCCGGTTGAGTGCGCCGATGTTGGGGCCGACATCCAGCAGAATGAGGTCGGCCGCGCTGTCCTCGGCGGCCATCTGCAGCACTCGCCAGATCGCTGAAAGCAAGCGAAAGGCTCGTGGCTTTCGGTCGAGGCAGTCTGGCCAGCTACTCCCCAGTTCGTCCTCCGCGCCGGACAGAAGCATGTCGCCGGGGACCAGGACCACTCCCATCTCCGGCCGCGCGACCGCAGGTTTCTTCACGTCACCCGTGCCCTCCAGGAGCGGGCGCAGGGCCGAATAGATCGTGCCGTCGGTGCGGTCGTCGGTCCACAGCTCTTCCAGCTCTTTATCTTCCAGAAACGTGCTGGTGAGGTTCGCCTGCGGGTCGAGGTCGGCCACAACCACGTCGTAGTCCAGGTTGGCGTACATCCAGGCGAGATGGTAGACGAGTGATGTCTTGCCAACCCCGCCCTTGTTGTTGAATACGGCGATGCTCGTCACGGGACCGCCCTCACTTTGACCCCAACCAGCACCACGCTCGGCTTCCCGTGGCCCGACAGGTCCTCCGCGAACGCACAGACGTTGCGCCGAATCTTCCTGCCATCGGCGGCCGTCTCCTTGCGTTCCACCAAGTCCGACTCCAGGTCGGACATCATCGCCTCGAGTTCGGCGTCGGAGTACGTCGCCATCAGCTATACCGTTGGCAATGACATCACGGTTTCTTCAGTTCCGGGAAGTAGGTGCCGTAGAATCCGCGGTCGCGCGTCAGGAAAACATCCGCGCTTTTCAGGGCATGGGCGGCGATCAGGAAGTCGGGGAGGATCCTCGTGCGTGGTCCACCGGCACGCCGGTATCCCATCCAGCGCCGCCCCGCCTCCCATGCGACGGATGCATCGAGTGGTGAGAGTGTTACGTTGACCTGCTGCAGGGCGTTGTCCAGGGCGATCCGGTCGTCAAAGGCCGGCGCCAACTCCGCGTACACCACGTCACAGATGATCAGGGCGCCGCGGTCGTACGCGCTGCGCAGCCGCTGTTTCGACGATGGGCCGTGCTGTTTGTCCGCCAGGAACACGTCCAGCAACACACTGGTGTCGACCGCGGTAATCACCTGCCGCGAATCTCTTCAAGAAAGTCGTCGGTGCTCCCACCGTGGCCAAGCAGCCCGTAGACGCGTTCAACGGGATGCTCGGCGGTCGTACGCTTCCGTATGAGCAATCCGTCTTCGGTCGGCGTGATCTCGACCTCGACATTGTGATTCATCCCGTACCGTTCGCGCAGCGGTTTGGGTATGGTGATCTGACCCCGCTCGGAGATGTGCATGTTTCTTCCAGTATGAATTGCCGACTCGCACAAACGTACCCACTGTCGCGGAGTGTGGCAACCAGAGGAGTGCGGTGAAACAGGTCAGCGCCCCAAAACCGTCGCCTGTCGGCGCCGCTTTTGGCCCAGCCGCGCCGGTCCGTACGGAGTCCGTCGGACATGCCGCTAACGCGTCAATCCGACAGACTCCTAGCGGTAGGGGTCGGCGGCGTCGCGCAGGCCGTCGCCAAGGAAGTTGTAGGCCAGCACGGTGACGATCACGGCGAACACCGGCAGGATCAGCCACGGGTTGATGCCGACGGTCTGCACGTTCTGGGCCTCCTTGAGCAGCACGCCCCAACTGGTCACCGGCGCGCGCAGCCCCAGGCCCAGGAACGAGAGCGAGGTCTCGGCCAGGATCATGCCCGGCACCGACAGCGTCAAGGACACGATGATGTAGCTGAGCATGCTCGGCAGCATGTGGCGGCGCACGATGTCCGGCATGCTGCTGCCGGCGATCTTGGCGGCGGAGATGAAGTCCTGCTCGCGTACCGACAGCAGCCGGCTGCGCACCACCCGCGCCAGCCCGGTCCAGCCGATCAGCGACACGATTATGGTGATGGCGAAGTACACCGCCAGCGACGACCAGTCGGGCGGCAGCGCCGCGCTCAGCGCCATCCACAGCGGGATGGTGGGGAACGACATGATCACTTCGATGACGCGCTGCACCGCCATGTCGGCGGCGCCGCCGAAGTAGCCGGAGATGCCGCCCATGGTGAGGCCGATCACCAGCGAGAAGCACACTCCGAGCAGGCCGATGGTGAGCGAGATGCGCGCGCCGTACACGATGCGCGAGAACAGGTCGCGGCCCATGCGGTCGGTGCCGAGCAGAAAAACCACCCCCCCGTCGGCAACTGCAAACAGGTGGCGGTCGGTCGGGAACAACCCCCAGAACCGGTATTCCGGTCCGCGCCCCAACAGCCGGACCGGGTAGCGCTCGCCGGTCGGCGTATACGTCCGCCGCAGCGTCTCCTGGTCGATGTTCTTCTGCAGCCCGATCATGTAGGGCGCAACCAGGCGCCCCTGGTCGAGGATGCGGACGCGCTGCGGCGGCACGAAGATGTACGCGACGTGGCGCTGCTCCAGCGTGTAGGGCGCCACGAATTCCGCCAGGATTCCCACCGCGTAGAACACGGCCAGCACCACCGCGCCGGCCACGGCCAGGCGATGCCGCCGGAAGTTGCGCCACATGAGCTGCCACTGCGAGGCGAGGTAGTAGCTCTCCCGCTCCGCGCTCTCCTGCCGCTGCGTGACGGCCACGGGCTGCTAAGCCTCTGCCCGCTCGAAACGGATGCGCGGGTCGAGCACCACCAGCAGGATGTCCGATATCAGGGTGCCGATGACCGTCAGCAGGGCCAGGATGAACAGGAACGATCCGGCCAGGAACATGTCCTGGCTGAGCAGCGCCTGCAGCAGCAACGGGCCGGTGGTGGGCAGGCTCAGCACCACCGCCGTGATCGCCGAGCCGGAGATGATCTCCGGCAGCAGCCAGCCGATGGTGGACACGATCGGGAACAGCGAGATGCGCACCGGGTACTTGAACAGCAGGCGCACCTCGCCCACGCCCTTGGAACGCGCGGTGATCACGTACTGGCGGCGGATTTCGTCGAGCAGGCAGCCGCGCATCACCCGGATCAGGCCGGCGGTGCCGGCGGTGCCGATCACGATGACCGGGATCCACAGGTGGCTGATCAGGTCGAAGACGCGCGCCAGCGACCAGGGGGCGTCGATCATGTGCGGCGAGAACAGGCCGCCGATGCTGAGCCCGAACAGCCGGTAGAACACGAACATCAACACCAGCGCCAGCAGGAAGTTGGGGGTAGCCAGCCCGATGAAGCCGGTGAACGTGAAGCCGTAGTCGAACAGCGAATACTGGCGGGTGGCGGAGTAGATCCCGATCGGGATCGCCACCGTGTAGGTGAAGATCAGGGTCGCCACGGTCACCAGCATGGTGAGCCCGAGCCGGCTCCAGATCAGCTCCGACACCGGCTTGTCCCAGCCGAACGACATGCCGAATTCGCCCCGCATCACGCCCCACAGCCAGATCAGGTACTGCTGCCAGAGCGGCTTGTCCAGGCCGTAACGGCGCCGCAGCGCATCCAGCGTTTCGTCGTCGACCCAGTCGCCGGTTTCCGAGAACTCGGCTTGCAGGGCGCTTATGTAGTCACCCGGCGGAAGCTGGATCAGGACGAAGCTGATGATCGAGATGATCAGCAGCGTCGGCACCATGTAGACCAGCCGCCGCCCGATGTAACGGAACACCCTACCGGCTCACCGCTTTCGCGGCGGTCTCTCAGCGTTCAGGCGTTCACTGACGGGGAGACCGCCACGTTGCCGCGGCGCCTCCCCCTCGACGCGTCTCGCGAGCGCCGCCGTTCCGTCGCCGGACGGTCCGTCATTCGACGTAATAGAACTGCTCCGGCTGGAAGCTCCCGGGCGAACGCGCGATGGCGCTGTAGGGCGCCCGCTCCGGTACGTTGCGCATCTTTGCGTTGACCACCCCGATGATCGGCGGCGGCGGGCTCAGCGTGCCGATGTCCCACAGGTGCTCCACCTTGAGGCGCAGAATGTCCTTGAACAGCTCGTACTGCTTCTCGGTATCGACGGTCAGCTTGATCTCCTCGTACAGCGCAATGGTCTGCTTGACGTAGTCGGGCGGCTCTTCGCCGCGCTCGCCGCCGCTCTCGTACCAGTGCTGCCACGCCGGCGCCCACAGCACCTGCCCGCCGGTGGGTACGTAATAGCGCGGCCAGGTCAGCGGCATCATGGCGCCGCTGCCGCCCCACATGCTCACGTCCATGTCGTTGCTCGAGTAGCGCTCCTGCCACAGGGAGCGTTCGATCACCTTCATGTTGGTCTTGACGCCGACCGCCTCCCAGTATTCCCGGGTCAGCTCGGCGAGGTCCGCGAAGTTGTCGGTGATCTCCAGGGTGAGGCTGAACTCCTCGCCGCTGAGGCCGAGCCGGAAGCCCTTGCCGTCGCGGGCGCTCAGCCCCATCTCGTCGAGCAGCGCGTTGGCCTTGTCGGGGGAGTACTCCACGTAAGCGGTGGCCAGCTCGGGCAGGTGGAACGGCGACTCGGGAAACGGTTGCGCCTGGGACGGAATGCCGGCCAGGCCGCCGTACACCAGCTCGTTGATGTCGTTGCGGTTGAGCGCGTAGGACATCGCCTTGCGGAAGCGCGCGTCACTCACCACGGCGCGCTTGTCGGGGTCCCTGTTGGACAGGTTGATGCTGATGATGCCGTCCTGCTCCCGGTCCTGGATGTAGGTCAGGGTGCGGTAGCCGCCGCGTTCCTCGTTCTCCTTGAACAGGGTGAAGTTGGTCGGGCTCAGATGGCGGAACTGGAAGTCCAGCTCGCCGGCCGACGCTTTCAGGTTGATCACCTCGCGGTCGGTCACCAGCTCGAAGGTGACCCGGTCGATGTAGGGAAGCTGGCGCCCTTCGGTGTCCACCCACCAGAAGTAGGGGTTGCGCTCCATCACCAGGCGCGTGGAAGCGGGATCGTTGGTCGCTGTCCAGGCGCTCAGGGAGGGATCGCCGGGCCTGTAGATCCGGCCGCCGCCGAGGTGCGGCCCGATAAGGTTGAGCCAGGATTCGACGCCGGCTTCCTTGACCTTCCCGTCCAGCTCGTCGGCGTCGGCGAAGTCGGGGTGGAACTGCCGCAGGAAATGCGACGGCAGGATGAAGTTGAAGCCCTGCGAGGCGCCCAGGAATGCCGTGAACAGGCCGTACGGATTCTTGAAGCGGAACCGCACCGTGTAATCGTCCAGCTTGTCGATCGCCACCGCTTCGCCGCCGACCGTCAGCCACCCCCAGGGCCGCGGGGTGATCTCTGTGTTGGTGAAGATATTGTCGTACCACCAGGTGAGGTCCTCCGCCGTGAAATCGTCGCCGTCCGACCAGCGGGTGCCGGGGCGCAGGTGGAACACGAACTCGCGCCCGCCGTCACTCACGTCGAAGCTGGTCGCCAGGTTGGGGACGATCGCGCTGACGTCGGGGGTGAAGCGCACCAGGCGTTGCGACATCAGGCGCTTGACGTTGGAGCCGTCCGCCGGACCGCGCCAGGCGCGGCGCAGGGTGCCGCCGTAACGGCCCAGCTCGTCGCGCGGGGTGATCACCAGTGGCTCGTCCGGCAGCCGCTCGGCGAGAGGCGGCAGGTCGCCGGACGCGACCAGGGCCGCCAGTGCCGGCGCCTCCATCACGCTGGCGTCGGCGGCGGTGGGCTCCGCCGCGGCGGGCTGTTCCGACTCGCCGCCGGCCCAGGCGCCCGCCGCAGACAGCAGCGCCAGCGCGGCGATCGATGAGAGTGTTTGGTACACGATAACCTCCTCGTGGGAGTGCGGATGATAGTAGCGCTCAGAATAGCAGACCTCTGGTGCCCTGTACACGATTCCGGTTGATCGGGGTGCATTCCGTCACTGTGGTAGCGGTCAGGCAGCCTCGAGCTGGGTCTGGGTGGATTGGCGACCACGTTTCTTGCAGGCCCCCTCGACTGCCCCGCTGCCGATCGGCAGACCGCACGACCGATACAGCGGGTAGTCCATGCGCTGCTGGTTGGCCGTGAAGTAGTTGATCTCGCCCTGGAGGTCGTAGCACTGCTGCTTGCTGTAGCGCCCACTGGCGTGCGATTCCTGCAGTTCCTTGATTTACGGCGGCCACGCACCCCTGGTGCAGCAGGCTGCGCCATCACAGCGCATCGAAGGTCATCGTCACCGGCGCCTGCGGCGGTATCGGTGAGGCGATCGCGCGCGCCTTCGCCGGCGCCGGCGCGGCGACATCCGCGCCGCGGAGCTGGCACACCTGGCCACGGTGCTCACTGGGCAGGGTGCGACGGTGTACCACGAAGTGGTCGACGTGACCGAAGACGCGGCGGTGCAGGCGTTCTGCCGGTCGGCCGCTGGCGCTCTCGACGTGGTCAATCAGTTCGTCAACACCGTGGGCGTCGTCGACAACATGGGCGACGTCGTGGACCTGGCGCCGGAGGTGTGGGTGTCGGCCGTCTCGTTGAAGACGTGGCGGGAGGTCTTTGCCGTGAACGTCGAGGCGGCTCTGACGGCATCGCAGCAGGCGGCGGTGCGGCAGATGTCCCGGCCGGTGCTGCCGGCTGACGATCCAAAAAATCCCAGAAATTCGCAAGAAAAACACTTGACGCATTCTGACGCGCTCATGACGGCCCTCTACGGGCCGTAGCGGCGCTTCCGACTTTCCAGAGAACACTTCGCGCCCGCTGGCTCGACAGCGCCCTGCTACGCCCGTCCTGAGCCATCTCCGACGCCTGTCCGAGACCTGGAAGTTCGTGGCATTTTCAATTCAGTGGTATATTTACGCCATGACGAACGTGACCGAAGCAGCCTCCGAAGAGCTCCTCTCCACGGTCGCCGTGCTCCCCGACCAGGTGCTGCTGGAGCGGACCAGAATGCTCGCCCGCCACGAGCAGGCGCTGCAGCTCAGCGTCCTCGACCACCTGCGCGAAATCGAGGCCCGGCGCCTGTACCTGCGCCTCGGCTACTCCAGCTTGTTCGACTACACCGTGCGCGAGTTGCACTATACCGAGGCAGCCGCGTGGCGGCGTATCAAGGCCATGCGCCTGTGCCGCGAGACCCGCGGCGTCCGCGCGTGGCTGCAGGACGGCTCGCTGAACCTGAGCAACGCCGCCCTGTTGCAGAACTCGTTCGAGCGCTGGGACCGTAGCGCAGGCGGACGGACCGCCACCGGATCGCCGGGAGCCGGCACCAACGCCGCGCCGCGTGCCGGCTCGGCTCCATCCGCGACGCCGGGCGAGGCGCAGGGTGCGCCATCGCCGGTGCTGGATGCGCACGCCCGGCAGCGGCTGGTGGAGCAGGCGGTGGGCAAGAGCACGCGGCAGGTGCAGCAGATGCTGGCGGAGGTGGATCCCGAGGCGGCGGCGCCGGCCGAGCGGCTGCGCGCGCTGGGGGACGGGCGCTGGGAGCTGAGGGCGGTGATCGACGCCGAGTGCCAGCGTGGACTGCAGCAGTTGCGGGAGCTGCTGTCGCACGTGGATCCGCACCTGACGGTCGGGCAACTCGTCGGGCGGCTGGTGCGGGAGGGAGTGGAGCGCTACGACCCGAGCCGGCCGCCGCGCCGGAAGCGGAAGTCAGACTCTGCGGGTGGCGAGCGTCCGTCCGGGACAGCGGGGCGGGAGACGGCAGATCGCGTCGCGGCGGCGGCGGTGTCCCCTTCGGCGGCGAAGCCGCGCGTGGCAGCCGGCGATTCGACTTCGGAGCGGAGCACGGGGGGCGCAGGATCGGCGGAGCCGACTTCGGCGGCGAAGTCCCGCGTGGCAACCGGTAGTTCGACACCGGAACGGAGGACCGGCGGCGCAGGGGAGCCGACTTCGGTGGAGAAGTCCGCCAGATCGTCGGGCAGATCGATTCCGGCTGCGGTGAAACGAGAGGTTTGGCGGCGCGACCAGGGCTGCTGCACCTTCGTCGACCGGGACAGCGGGCGGCGCTGCGGCTCACGCTTCTGCCTCGAGATGGACCACATCGTTCCGGTCGCGGTGGGCGGCGGCGCGGAGCCGGGGAACCTGGTCTTGCGCTGCGCGGCTCACCACCTTTACCGCCACCAGCGCCGGCAGCGCTCCGCACCGCGAGACTCGGTGACGTGAGGCAAGGTGCCGCTGGGGTGCATTCCGTCAGTGTGGTAGCGGTCAGGCCGCCTCGAGCTGGGTCTGGGTGGGTCTGGGTGGATTCTGGGGTGGGCGATGAGGGAAGCAGGCTTTCGTAGTCGTCCCAGAAGCGACGACTCATCACCGGGGTAGATGCTTACCACATCATCGAATCTCTGGGAGGGGTCTCTATTTCCCGTACCACAGATGCCGCAGGTGCCACAGAGAAAGAATGCACCCGGTTGATCGCAATGATCGTCGGTTGCGCTCATCGCGAAGTTGCGTGAGGATTCGTCATGGTGAATATCCCGGTCGCAAAGCCCAAGAGCGGGGTCACGCTGGAAGACTACGGCATCGTCCTGCCTGCCAAGGTACGGGAGCTGATAGCGTGCGTGCTGCTCTCGGAAGAGGATATACAGCGCAGGGTTGAGGAGCTGGCGAAGGAGATCGGCAGGACCTATGCCGGAGAAGAAGAGCTGATCCTGCTGCCCATCCTGACCGGCGCGGTGTTCCTGGCCACCGATATCGGCAGGGCCTTGGCCAGAACCAGCTCACTGAACATCAAGTACGACCTGACCAAGGCCTCCTCCTACGAGAGCAAGAAGCAACAGGCGGTACAGATTCAACTGGAGCCGGTCGGCGTCCAGGGCAAGAGCGTCCTGCTGCTGGATGACGTGCTAGACCGCGGCACCACCATGGCCACGCTGCGCGCCAAGCTGCAGGAGTGGGGTGCCAAGGACATCAGGGCGTGTGTGATGTTCAACAAGCTGCCGAGAGACCCCGATCAGGAGGTGCTGACGCAACGGCGGGCGGCCAGCCCCGAGTTCGTCGGCTTCGAGGTTCCGGTGATCGACGGCCAGAGTCCCTGGATCGGCGGCTACGGCCTGGACTCCACCAACACCTATCACCTGCGGCACCTGCCCTGCCTGGTCGCGATCAAGTAGCGACGGGTCACGTCTCGGTGTCCACGTACCAGGCGGGGTCGTGCGGCAGGAACTCCTGCGTCGTCCAGGTGAGGTCGCGCGGGATCACCTCGCGATAGATCGGATTGGCGACGCGTACCGGCGTGTCGCGCGCCACCAGCCCCAGGTCGCGCACGTACCGCAGGTCGTCGGGGCGGATGGTCGTGGTCGTCTCGGTGCCGCTCAGCAGCGGGCCGATCACCCGCCGCACGCGCTCCTCCTGCAGCTTGTCGGTGAGCTGGTCCAGATGGGTCTCCCGACGCAGGATGATCCGCTCGCGGGCGGAGTGGATCGCCTCGGCGGTGATGACCCGGCCGCGGTCGTGCGCCGCCGCGTCGGCGAAGCACGCCTCCTGAGCCAAGGCGTTGACCAGCCACGGCTGGCCGGCGGTCAGCTCCCACACGGCTTGCAGCGCCACGTCAGCGAACCGCTGCCCGGTCTCCGCGGTGTGCTGCGCGAGCAGATCGCATACGTCCGCTTCCGAAAAGTCGCCGATGCGCAGCGAGGCGGCCTTGACGTTGAATGCGCTGCCGCCGGTGATCACCTCGCGCACGTCACGGACGCCGCACAGGATCACGCTCTGCGGGAAGCCGCCTGGCCGTTCGTCGTAGCCGGCGCGCAACTGGCGCAGGACGGCGATCAGCGTGTCGCCGACCAGCGTGTCGATCTCGTCGATCAGCAGCACCGCAGGTGCGGAGTCCGCCTCCGCCCAGCGCACCAGCACCTCCTGCAGCGCCCCCTCCGGGCCGAACGTCGTCAGGATGCCGGGCCAGAGGGGCGCCAGGGACTCGTCCCCCAGGGTCCTGCGCGCGCATGCCCCGCTCGACATGCTCGCGCGCGGTCTGGGCGGACTCGACGTTCACGTAGACGCAGCGGCAGGCGCCCTCGGTTCCGCCGTTCAGCAGGTCGCGCAGCGCCGAACCGTAGACGTAGAGGCAGCGCTCCACGCGCTTCGGCTCGGAGACCGATGTCCGTCCAGCCCCCGTCGTCGACGTCGTCGGGTTGCCCCCGGCTTTCGGCCGTACGATGTACACTGCCAACCATGCAGGGTGGTTGCCGAAGCCAGGGATTTTCACGGGGATGGCCTCGTCGCCGGCGCGCTGGTCCGGTGGGTTCGGCGCGCAGGGTATGGAGTGATTACCGAGGTCGGAGCGACGAGCATCCGCGTCCGATGGGATGACCCGCACGCGCCTGTTCAGTTCAAGCTCCTCAACCCGCCCCTGCTGCGAGTCGAACTAGCTCCCGGTCACGTGGTCGAATTGAGATCCACGGGTGAAACCGGCGCCGTCCTGAGCCTGGCGTCGCCGTCGCCGCCGGTGTGGCAAGTGTTCGTTACTCCCTTGAACGGCCAGCCGCCGCGGACGCTCAACGTGCCGGAGACTGACCTGCGGCCGGTACCCGTCATCGATCCCGTCGAGCGGTTCAGGAGCGGCAACATCGGCTCGCTTCGGCAATACCGGCTCCGGGAAACCACCCTGTGGTACCAGGAGCGCCACCGGTACGACGATCTCGTCTCGCTGGGACGGGTGGGGGTGGATCTGAAGGCGCATCAGGTAGCGGTCGTCCACCGGGTGATCTCCGAGTATCCGCACCGCTTCCTGTTGTGCGACGAGGTTGGCCTCGGCAAGACTATCGAAGCCGGCATGGTACTGAAGGAACTGCGCGCCAGGGGCGGCGCCGAGCGCGTGCTCGCGATTGTTCCCCCAAACCTGTTGCGTCAGTGGCAATTCGAGATGAAGACCAAGTTCAACGAGAGATTCTCGATATTGAACAGCGCTACCGTGTCCTTCCTGAAGAACCAGGGGTTCGATGACAATCCGTTCACGTATGGCGACAGCGTGCTGTGCTCGTCGAAGTGGGTTGCCCACCCCAAGTGGGCTGCGGCGTGCGCTGCGGTCGATTGGGATCTGGTGATCGTGGATGAGGCTCATCACGTCCGCAGCCGCCGAGAGGGGACTCGCTTACGTAGAACCCGCCTTTACAATCTGGTTCGTGATCTTGCGCCGCCCGAACACCTGACGCGTGGCATGCTGTTCCTCACCGCCACGCCCATGCAACTCCATACCCACGAGCTCTACTCTCTCGTAGAGTTGCTCGACCCCACTCTGTTCTCTTCGGAACGTCATTTCGACAGCCATCGCAAGGCGATTCCGGGGCTCTCCCTGCTGGTCGAACGGCTGCTGCACCACGGTGAATTTCCATTGCCGCAGGAGGATCCGAAAGCGACGACCGGGCAGGTCGCCCGGTGGCTCGAGCAGGGGAGCGATGAAGCCGCCCGGCGACTAGGCGACCCGGCAGGGCGCGAGCAGCTCGCAGCCGATCTGTCCGCCCGTCATCTGTTGAGCCGGGTGATGATACGCAACCGCAAGGAGATCGTGGGCGGGTTCATGCCGCGCCAAGCGTATCGCTGGAAGGTCGAGCTGACTGACCGGGAGCATGTTGCGTTGCGTGCCGTGACAGCCTACGTCGAGTTCGGATTTCAGCTCGCGGAAAACCCGGAATTCAGGGCGATCGGTTTCGTGATGGCGACCTATCAGAAGTTGATGGCATCCAGCGTGGCCGCCGTCCGGCTGGCTCTCGAGAGGCGCCGGCAATAGATACTGAAGGACTTTGCCACACCGGAGCCGCCGGAGGATCTCGAGACGTGGCTGGACGAGGACGGCGCGGTGGTCGATGCGCTCGGACGGTACCCGGTGGTGAGCGATGCGGCCGCCGCTGAACTCTCTTTGCTCGACGACGCCGTGACAGCGCTCGGTCTCGTAGCGGACGACTCCAAGGCGCACGTGCTCGCCGATCGGCTCCACACCTTGTTCGCCGAGCAGCCGCACGCCAAGGTGCTCGTATTCACCGAGTTTCGCGAAACCCAACGGTTTCTCCGGGAGCTATTGGGGGGCCGGGGTTGGGCCATCAACCTGTTTCACGGGCAGCTTGCCGCCGACGAGAAGGACGCCGCCGTGGCCCGCTTCAGGAGTGGCGACGGGCCGCAGATTCTCATCAGTACCGAAGCCGGCGGCGAAGGCAGAAACCTGCAATTCTGCCACCTGCTGGTCAACTACGACCTGCCATGGAATCCGATGCGAATCGAGCAGAGGATCGGGCGGCTGGATCGTATCGGCCAGGAGCGGGTGGTGAGCATCTTCAACTTCGAGGTGAAGGATACGATCGTAGAACGCATCCTTGATGTGCTGGAACACCGTATCGGGTTGTTCGAGGAGACGGTGGGCGGCCTCGATCCGATCCTCGGCAATACCGAGCAGGAGATCCGCAGGGTCATGCGCCTCGCGGAAGAGAAGAAGACCCAGGCATTCGCGGAGTTGGGAAGGCGCCTGGAGCGCGACGTCGCCCGCGCGCGGCGGGCTAGCACGCAACTCGGTGACTTCATCATGGACACCAAGTCGTTCCGACGGGAGATTGCGGAGCGCGTCGCTGGACGACCGGCGACGGTCGACAATGCCCGTTTCGAGCGCTTCATCCAAGAACTCCTGGGCGCAGCAGGAACGCGCGTGAAGCGAACCGGCGATGGCTACGAGCTTACGTTCCGCGGCGAATTCCGGGAAACGCATGCGAAGCTGCTACCGGGTGGGGCGAGGATGGCTGCGGTGCTCCGTCCGGATCTGCGGCCGGACGCCGAGAGCGTGGAGTACATGGCATTCGGTCACCCGGTCATTGATGCGATCGTCGATCAGGTTCTCGAAGATGGCTACGCCGGTACGACCGGTACCCGCCGCATCCGTGCGGACCGGCAGCTTGCTCCCGTCAGCGGCTGGTTGTTTACGTTTCAGTTTACGGCGCCCGGCGTGCGGACAGGGAACATCTCGTGCCGGTGTTGGTGAGCGACATCGGCCGCGTCGATACGGAAGCCGGCCGCCTCATCATGGAGCGGGGAGGCTCGTTCGACCCCGAAGAGCGGGAGATCGATAGATCGCGCATCCCCGCCAACCTCGATAACGCGGTGCTCCTGGCAAACGATTTCGCCCATGCCGAGCAGCGGAAACTGCAACAAGACGCCGAGCGCAAGGCAGGTCCCCGGGTCGATGAGGAAGTGGGCAGAATCGAGGCGTGGTTCGCCTATCGAGAACGAGTGGCCCGTGATCGTGTAGCCGCAACCTGCGCCACGTTGCATCGCCTCCGTGGCAGTGACGACGATGCGACGCGGCGGATTCTTCGCGTGTGGGAGGCAAATCTGCGGCGCGACGAGGAACTTCCCAACCGGCTCGCAGCCGAGCGTCGGCGCCGCATCGCCGCTGCGGAGCAGTTCCGCCACCCGCAGGTTTCGTGGGCGTTGAAGTCCCTCGGCAGAATCGAGGTGGTAGCGCCGGTCGCTGCCGCTGGTACCCGGGCGCCTGGCACCCGTTTCCGCTGAATGCCTGAAACGTGCCGGGGCCGTGGCATTCCTACCGCTTTCGACGCACCACCCCCGTGGGGCCGACCAGCAGGACGTCGCCGCGGCGCAACTCGTGCTCCGCATGGCGCAGTGCCCGTTCCGGCTCGATCGCCACGATCGTGGCGTTGTCGGTGAGCGCCTCGTGCGCGAGCCGTTTCCAGATCTCCTCGACGCTGTGCCGCGCGCTCCAACGCGGCTCGCCGTCCCCTTCCTCGAAGGCGGCGGCTCCCGCAGGCAGCACGGGGTCGTGGGCACCGTCCGAGGTCAGGACGTAGCGGCCGCCGCGCGGGGTGTGCAGGACGTGGCGCTCGGCCAGGATGCCGTCCGGCACGCCGATGACGTCGATCAGGCTGTTGTCCGGCCGCGTCGGCCGATAGGGTCCCGCCGGGCGGCCCGTGGCAAGGCGATCGAGCTCCGCGGCATGTCCGGCCTCGGTATGATCGGAGGTTAGGCAGCGGAAGGGGCGCCCGGGCTCGACCAGATGCGCGCGGGTGTCGCCGATGTGCACCAGCATCCCGCCGCCCGGGTCCCAGACCGCGGCGGTGAGGGTGGTGCCGCCGCGGCCGCGAAGCGCTTCCAGCACTTCCCGCTGCGCCGCCTCCAGGGCACTGGCGAGCATGTCGCGCGGTGAATCGAGGCGGCCCGAGAGGCAGCGCTCGACCACGACGCGGACCGTGTGCCGGCTCGACCAGCCGCCGCCCTGCATGCCGCCCATGCCGTCAGCGATCACCGCCGCGCAGCGCGGCGAGAAGCCGAAGGCGGGGATCCACAGCAACGCGGCGCCACAGTCCTGCTGGTCGGCGCGCGGACCCTGCTGCATGGCTGTCGCCAACGTGTCGCCGGCGGCGGAGTGGATCGCCCCGTCCGTGTGGCCTGACAGGCTGATCGCGCCGTCGATCCACGCGCGCAACTCTTTGGAGTGCCTTCGTATAGCCATGCCGCAGCTTCGACAGCGTAGTGCGGCGGCGCCGAGCTGTACAGCACACAGTGTCACGGTGTTCGAACGCCTATCCCGCTTCGCTCACCGGCAGCGTGTCGATCATCCGTTCGTCGGCGCCACCGGCTTGCCGTCCGAGCCGGCAAGTGGGTCAGGTGAGCTTCTGACGCAGCACCCCCTTGGGGCCGACCAGCACTACGTCGCCGAATCGCATACCTTCTTCTTCCGCTCGTTGCAGAACCCGTCCGGGCTCGATCGCGACGACCGTCGCATTGTCGGTGAGCGTCTCATTGGCGAGCCGCGTCCAGATCGCCTCGATGCTCCGTCGAGCAGACCAGGGCTTCTCGTCTCGCCCTTCTTCGAAGGCCTCGGCAATCGCCCACCGAACCGGGTCGTGCGCACCGTCCGTGGTCATGACGTATCTGCCGTCGCGCGGGGTATGCAGGACGTGGCGTTCGGACAACACGCCGTGCCGCACGCCGATGGCGTCGATCAGGCTGCTGTCCGGTTCGGTCGGCCGGTACGGTTCGGTCGGCCGTGCGGCGGCCAGCCGGTCGAGCGCGTCGGAATCTCCCGCCCTGGTGTGATCGGCGGTCAGGCACCGGAGTGGGCGACCGGGTTCGATCAGGTACGCACGGGTGTCACCGGTGTGGACGAGCATCCCGCTGCGCCGCTTCCACACCGCGGCGGTCAGGGTCGTGCCGCCGCGGCCGCCGAGCGCGGCGAGCACCTCCCGCTGCGCGTCGGCCAGAGCGCTCGCGAGCCTGTCGCGCGGCGTGTCGTAATCGCCGAAGAGGCACCGCTCCACGACGATCTCGACCGACCGCCGGCTTGCCCAGCCGCCGTCCTCCATGCCTCCCATGCCATCCGCGATCACCGCCGCACAGTGCGGCGAGAGCACGCCGCCGCGTGGAATCCAGAGCACTGCCGCCACGCAGTCCTGCTGCTCCGGGCGCGGCCCTTGCTGCATGCCGATCGCCATCGCGTCGTCCACGGCGGCGTGGATCGCTCCGTCCGTATGGCCGACAAGGCCGACGGCTTCGCTGATCCACGCGCCGAGGTCATTGGACTTACCCATGGTACGCAAGCCTCCTCGTATGCGCGGACTGACTGCGCCAGTATGCACCGGAGACTCCCACCATGGCGAGCACAACCGGATGACGATCGACCTGATTGCGGGCGATGAGCCCTGACCGTGCGAGTCGCGAAAGCGCCGCTCCGCGGGTCGTAATGTCTATCTTGCGCGCAGCAGGGTGGGGTCGGTGAAGTGGAAGCGGCAGGTGGCGGTGCCGGCCACCTCGCCGCGGAGGGCGCGCTTCAGCACGCCGGCCAGGCTGAGGATGGCCAGCGCCTGGTGGGGGTCGCAGCGGAACGCGCCGTCGCGCTGCCACAGGGCGCCGAGGCGGGCGGCCACCCGGCGCAGGGCGGCATGGGCGTCGGCGTGCCGGTAGCCGTGACGCCCGGCGACATGGGCGAGCAGGAAGGCGGCGTCCATGTCGTGGTAGCCGAGGGCCTCGTGATCGGTGAATGAGCCGTCGGGGCGCTGATTCTCGAGCAGCGCGTCGAACATCTCCTGCGCGCGCGGCAGATCGCGGCCTGCGTTCAACAGGATCTTGGAGAACATGAAGGTAGCGCTGATGTCGGGGCGCCCCGCGGCATTGGGGAACAGGCCGCTCGCCGGATCCTGCAGGCCGCGGATGGCGACGAGGAAGGCGTCCGTCCAGCCGGGAGGCGGCGGCGGGATGCTGTGCATCAGCACGGCGCCGAGCCCGTAGCGGTGGTGGGGGACCGCGGTGTGCGGGTCGGCGTGCGCCGCCACCCAGCGCCGGCAGGTGACGACGTCGCGCAGCGGTTCCAGGACGGCCAGCGGGCGGGCCGGCCGGGCTCCGAGCATGTTGAGCGCGATCACCGTGTTCATGGTCGCGTGCTGCCAGCTCTGCCGTGCGAACGGGGGATAGCAGTAGGCGCCGCCTTCCGGGCACTGGAACCGGTTCAGCGTCGCCGCCCAGCGGGCGCGCAGGCCGGGATCGGCGGGCAACTCGTCGATCACCCACCGCAGCATTACCACGTCGTTCAGGTACAGCAGGTTGGGCAGCGGCTGGTCCCGCCAACGGAAGCAGCCGTACGGCTCGGAGCCGCGCAGCAGGCCCTCGCACAGATCGCGCGCGGCGGCCACCACCGTGTCGATATCGAAGAGTCGGCTCACACGGGAATCAATAGGGGTCGGCGGCGTCGCGCATGCCGTCGCCGATAAAGTTGAACGCCAGCACGGTGACGATCACGAACAGCGCCGGGATCATCAGCCACAGGTTGAGGTACACGGTCTTGACGTTCTGGGCGGCGCTCAGCAGCACGCCCCAACTCACTACCGGCGGGCGCAGCCCCAGGCCCAGGAACGACAGCGCGGTCTCGGCCAGGATCATGCTCGGCACCGCCAGGGTCAGGTGCACGATCAGGTAGCTCAGGAACGCCGGCAGCAGGTGGCGGTACAGGATCGGCCCGGTGCGCGCCCCCGAGACCCGCGCGGCGACCACCATGTCCGAATCGCGCAGCGCGATGATGTAGCCGCGCACCACGCGCGCCAGCCCGGTCCAGCCGATGATCGACAGGATCAGGATGATCACGAAGTAGACGCGCAGCGCCGGCCAGCTCGGCGGGATGGCGGCGGCCAGCGCCATCCACAGCGGGATCTGCGGAATCGAGCTGAGGAACTCGATCATGCGCTGGATCGCCATGTCGGCGGTGCCGCCGAAGTAGCCGGAAACGCCGCCCAGGATGCAGCCGAGCACGAAGCTGATCACCACCCCGACGAAGCCGATCGACAGCGAGATGCGCGCCGCGTAGAACACGCGCGAGAACAGGTCGCGCCCCAGGTTGTCGGTGCCGAACAGGTAGAACGCGCCCTCGTCCCTGATGCCGAGCAGGTGCAGCCGGCCCGGGAACAGCCCCCACAGCTTGTACTCGTCGCCGCGCACCAGCAGGTGGATCGGATAGCGCACCGCCGTGTCCTCCGTGCACTCCAGGGCGAAGGTGTCCATGTTGCGCTCGGTCGTCAGGCGGTACACGAAGGGGCGCAGGTGAAAGCGGCCGTCGGCATCCACGAAGTGGATCTTCTGCGGCGGGCACAGGATGTAGTCGGAGTCGCGCTCGTAGATGTCGTGGGTGGCGAAGAACTCGCAGAACAGGGTGCCGGTGACGATGAAGAAGCCGACGATGGCGGTGCCCACCATCGCCAGCCGGTGCGACTTGAACTTGCGCCACATCAGCCGCCACTGCGACGCGATGTAGTAGGACTCCTGTTCGTAGCGGGCGGCCTTGCGGGTAGTCATGGGAGTGAGGACGGGTGCCGGCCGGAGCAGGCACCCGCCGCCGTGGAGGTCAGCCGATCAGTTCTTCCAGAACCACTGTTCGCCGGCTTCGCCCACCACCACCGAGTAGTAGCCGCGCTCCTCCGCGACCCCGACGTTGCCCAGGTTCACGTCGTAGACGAACGGCCCCGGTGCCTCGGCCACCACGCCGATCACCCACAGGTTCTCGGCCTGGTTCTCCCACATCTCGGTGAGCACCGCGCGGCGTTCGTCGGCATCGCCGGTGGAGTAGAGTATTTCGCGCAACTCGTACAGCCGCTTGGCTTCCGGGGGCGGCTCCATGCCGCTCTCGCCGCCGGAGTTGTACCAGGCGTTCCACGCCCGTCCCGCCACGTTGAACTTCATCGGCCCGAAGGTGAAGTTCATGGTGGGGTTCCACCAGTTGGAGAAGCGCGCCTCACTGTCCGAAGCCCACCACAGCCGTCCGTCCACCTGCTTGATCTGGGTATCGATCCCGATCGGTCCCATGTACTCGGCGAACAGCTCGGCGCCCGGAGTCGCGGTCGGGGTGACTTCGTAGTACATGAACGGGATGCTCAGCCGGCGCCCGTCGGGCAGCAGCCGGTACTGGCGCCTGTCGTCCCACTCCAGCCCCATCTCGTCGAGCAGCGCGTTGGCGGCGTCGACGTCGTATTCCACGAAGGCGGTATCCATGTGCGGCTTCCAGAAGTCGACGCCGCGCGGCGGCGATACCTGCGCGATGCGCCCGAAGTCGAGAAAGATCGACCTGCGGATCTCCTTGCGGTCGATGGCCAGCGAGATCGCCTGCCGGAACCGCTTGTCCTGGGTCACCGCGGCGTACACCGGGTCGGCCGGCGTGAGGTTGGGGAAGTACACCAGTACCTGTTGCTGCCACGCCGGCAGCAGCATGGTGCGGTAGCCCGCCTTTTCTTCGTTGGACTTGAACACCGGGACGTCGCCGAGGCGAATGAACTGGAACTGCACGTCGGTCTCGCCCGCCACCACCTTGGCGTTCATCACCTCTAGGTTGTTCACGAACACGCGGTGGGCGCGATCGATGTAGGGCAGTTGCTGGCCGATCGGGTCGATCTTGAAGAAGTAGGGGTTGCGCTCCAGGAGGAACTCGCCGGGGTTGGGCTCCTCGATCACGTGCCACGGATGCAGCGACGGCGCCTCGATAGCGTTCGGGTAGCGGGTCGGTATGTGGTTGGCCGCGTCGGTGCCGCCGACTGCGAACGAGGTGTAGAACGTGCCCCACTCGGCGGTGTCGTAGCCCTGTTCCTTCATCACCGGCAGGATCTTCTCCATGTCGGTGTAGTCCTTGTGGTACTGCTTCATGTAGTGGCCCGGTCGCATGAAGCGCCCGGCGGGCTGCTGGCTCACCTGTCCGAGAAACAGGCCGTAGGGCTTGGCGAACTTGAGCGAGAAGGAATAGTCGTCGACGATCGACACCTGCACCGGCTCGCCGCCCCAGTTCGCCCAGCGCGGCAGCGTGGGCGTGATTTCCTCGTTGAAATACACGTCCTCGAACGCGTAGCGCACGTCGTCGGTGGTCACGGGAGCCCCGTCCGACCACTTCAGCCCCTCCCGGATGCGGAACGTGAACTCGGTGGCATCGCCACTCTGCTCCCAGGTCTCCAGGATCGAGGGCTGGATGGTGGCGCCCAGGTAGTCGTAGCGGTGGTTGGATGCCGACGGCGCGATCTCCAGCAACTTCACGGC
Organism: Spirochaetia bacterium; assembly: GCA_965203905.1. Lineage (GTDB taxonomy): Bacteria > Spirochaetota > Spirochaetia > SZUA-6 > Bin103 > Bin103. The sequence goes on from CBDBDQ010000005.1 coordinate 3,710,267, forward strand.
ATTCAGGTGGCGCAGGTAGACGTCGTGGTCGATGGTGTACTCGGTCCAGGTCAGGGTTCCGCCGTACTTCCCGTTCTCCTCCCAGGTCTGCATCACCAGCGGGTTCTTCGGCAGCCGCTCCTCCACCGGCGGCAGCCCGCGGCCGGCCAGGTAGGGCGAGTCGGTGAACGTGATGCTGGCGCCGGTCTGGCGCACGTAGTCATCCAGATTGTATTGCCCCGGCGGCAATTGCGCCGCCAGCCACAGCGGCGCGAGCAGCACTCCGGCCGCTGCCAACAACGTCATTCTCTTCACTGTGAACCTCCGCGCCGCACCCTATCCCAGCACCCGGCAGGTGTCAAAGCACTTGCCGGTACACGGTGAGTCGGGGGAGTCGTCCAATCCAAGAACCGATCACGTGTTCGGTCGGACCCGGGAACCTGCCGCCCAACGCTAGCAGGAGGCTCTTGGAGGATTCTGGTCGAGAAGAAGCTCTTCCCGTGACGGGAGGCGAGCCGGCGTTCCCGTGCCGCGGCGAACTAGGCCGAGTTCCGGCGCGTCACTCGTTGCCCGAAGTGGAGGCAAGGGCGGCTTCGGCGCTGCCGTCGAAGTAGGTGAGGGCGCGGGCGAAGGCGTCGCGGCCGATCAGGGAGCCGATGCGGCGTCCCGGCAGGTCGTCCATGCGCGGGTGGATGCCGCCGTAGAGGCGCGAGATGCCGGCCTCGTCGGAGGCGTCGTAGTAGGTCGCCCACTGCAGCGTCAGAGTCTCGGTGGGGCCGGTCTCGAACACCAGGAACTCGTTGGCCTTGGCCTCGAACTCGCCCAGGCCGCCGGGGAAGTACTCGCTGCCGGTGAACAGCGCCATCACCTCGGCCGCGGAGCGGCTGAAGGTGCTGTGCCCCGAGATGTAGCCGGCGAACGGCGGGGTGACGAAGGTGTCGCGCTGGTAGGGGACCCAGTCGATGCCCAGGATCCAGTCCACGCCGGTATAGTCGGTGCCCTCCTCCGGCTTGCCGAGCCAGGAGTAGACGGCGATCTCTCCGACGTGCTCAGCGAGGTGGCCATGGCGCTCGCCTGGAGCGGCGCTCTGCTCGGTGATCAGCTCCGCAACTCCCGGCTGCAGCGGCAGGCCGTGCGGGTCGTAGGAGGGCAGCTCCGGATCTGAGGACTGCCCCAGCCCCGCCATGTGGCGGATGGCGGTGATCGGCCGCACGTAGTCGTAGTGGCCCTTCAGCCCCCAGGCGCAGACCGCGGCGTCGTGCACCGCGCCGTTCAAGGCCAGGTACAGTTTCACGTCCCACTCCAGCGGGTCGAGCACCGGCCCGTCGCCGCCGATGCGCCGCTCCAGCAGCGGGTGGTCGGTCACGTAGTTGGCGAGGGTGTTCCAGTGCCCCGGCGGCGTCTCCGAGTCGGGGCCGTCGGCCCAGAACTCGGCTATCACCCGCGCCCAGTCGCCGCGCTTGACGAGGTTGGGCTCGTAGGGTTTTCCAGTAACCGGGTTCACCGGGTAGCCGGTGCCGTCGTTGGCTCCCAGGCTGTTGCCGCCAAAGGAGAGTGGCGAGATGTCCATCATCACCCCGTCGTCGGGGTCGAGCGTCGCGGCGTAGCGCAGCACCTCGGCGAACCCGTGGCGGTACTCGTCGCTGCCGTCGCCGCCGAGGTAGGGCGGCGGGCCCGGGTCGTGGAACACCCCGTCGCCGGGTGCCATGCCGGCGCCGGGCAGGGAGAAGGATGTCACCGAGCCCCAGTGGGAGCCGATGAAGCGCTGCACCCGGCCCGGCTGCACGCGGCCGGCCTGGTCCACGAACAGGCGCAGCGACAGCGGCTGCCAGCGGTTGGGGTCCGCCAGCTCGCCGACGCCGGAGTTGGCCACCACCAGCGGCGGGTTCACCGGCCGGTAGTCGAACTCGAAGGCGTAGGAGCCCAGCTCGTCGGCGCCGTCGTCATAGCCCTGGTCGAGGATCAGCTTGGCGATGCGGTTGCCCACCGCGGCGGGACTGTTGCCCTCGCGCTCGGTGACCCGGTAGTCGTAGCCGAGCTCGATCAGCAGGTCGTCGAAGCTGGGCAGGGAGACGTAGGCGCCGGGCGAGATCTGGTAGCGGCGGTAGAGCACGCGGTAGGCGGCGTAGCTGATCGCCTCGTGGCGCGCCGCGGCCACGTCGTCGGCCTGGATCCGTTCCTTGAGGAAGATCGGCTCGGCGGTGTCGTCGTAGACCGCCCATGCGTCCCACATCGCCGCCGCCACGTGGTACAGGTTGCGCGCGTGGATCGGCGGGCGCGCGAAGTCGTTGCGAATCGCCTTCAGCATCAGCTCGTTCCACTGCCGGGCCACCGAGTGCGGCTGCGGCTCGGCGCAGACGCCCGCCGCCACCAGCGCCAGCACTGCGCAAACAGCCAGCCGCCGCAGCCCGCTCCGGCCGCCGCAGCGTCCCCTCTCGTGCGCGATCATCATTTCCGTTGCCCCTGCACGCTTCAGTCGCGAAGCGCAAGAGTGGCGCAGTCGCTCCCCGCTGTCAATCCGAGGCGGCGCGGGGGCGCGGGGCGCGGCCGCCACGGCCGGCCCGGCTGCCCCAGTGCGCCGGCAAAGAGAGACGTACGGTGGTCCCCTGGCCGAGTCCGGCGCTGTGCGCCTCGACCGTGCCGGCGTGCGCGGTGACTATGGCGTGCGCGATGGCCAGTCCCAGCCCTGCGCCGCCGGTGCGGCGGCTGCGCGACTCGTCGGCGCGGTACAGGCGGTCGAACAGGTGGGGCAGGTCGGCCGCGGCGATTCCGGCGCCGTCGTCGGACACCGCAATCGCCACCCTCTCACCGGCTTCCAGGTCAGCCGTCACCGTAATCCGGCCGCCCGTGCCGGTATGCTGCAGCGCGTTGTGCAGCACGTTGCCGAGCGCCTGGCTGATCCGCATGCGGTCGAGCTCGACGTCCGGCAGTCCGGGCCGCATCTGCAGCGACAGGCCGATCCGGCGCATCCGCGCCTGCGGCTGCCAGCGCCGCACCTCGGCGCCGAGCAGGTCGGACACCGAGCACGACTCCCGGCTGAGCCGCAGCTCGCCGGAATCGGTCTCCGCCAGCCAGTTCAGGTCGCGCACCAGGTTGCGCAGCATCGTCACTTCCTCGATGATCCGCTCCGCCGCTTGCTCCGGCTCCTGCAACCCGTCGCGCAGTCCTTGTGCTTCCAGTCGGATGACGCTCAGCGGGGTGTTCAGCTCGTGCGCCAGGTCGTCGATCAGGCGCCGGCGCAGATCGCGCTGGGTCTGCAGGGCATTCGTCATGCGATTGAACGCCGTGCTCATCTTTCCCAATTCGTCGTCAGAGGTGACCGGAAGGAGGGCGCTGTCGCCGCGCTGCGCGATGCTGCCGGCGGCTTCGGTCAGACGCCTGACCGGGGCGGTGATGCGGCGCGAGAGCCAGGCCGCCACGGCCAGCGCCGCCGCGGCGACCAGTACCCCGCCCAGCGCCGTCGTGGTCAGAATGCGGCGCAGGAGTCCGTGCGATTCGGTCCCAAGGAACGCCCGTTCCACGTCCACGTAGACGTCACCGACCCGGCGGCCGGTCTCCCCGTCGGTCACGGCGACGCGCTCTCCGCCGAGCTCCGGCGCGGGAGCCCCCGGTCTCAGCTCGGACAGGTTGTCATGGATGGTCCGGCCGGCGCCGTCGACCACGACGATCCTGACGCGCTCGACGTGGAACGTCTCGGAGCCACCGTGCTCTTCCCGCTCCCCCCGACCCTCGTGTTCCTCCCCCTCGTCGGCGTAGCGATAGCCCGCGTCGGCGAGTACCTGTTCGACACTCCGCCAACCGCCTGCATTGCCGTAGGCGCGGCTCAGGCTGTACGCCACATTGTCCGCCTCGACGGCGATGAGCTGCGCGACGAACCCGTCCATCTGCCGCTCGGTGACGTAGTACCCGACTCCCACGGCCAGCACCACGGCGAGGACCACGATCAGCGCGAACGCTTGCAGGACGCGGCCGTGCAACGACGGGACGAGAACGCTCACGAGTCCTCCGGGACGAACCGATAGCCGAGGCCGTACACCGTCCGGATCGGCTGCTTGCCGCCGCTGCCGATCAGCCTGCGCAGCCGCAGCACGTGGTTGTCGATCGCGCGCTCGTACGCGTCGAAATCGTCGTCGAAGGCCAGCGCGATGAGTTGCTCGCGGGTGAGCACCTGGTTCGGATGGCGCATGAACGCGGAGAGCAGCGCGAACTGCGCCCGGCTCAGGTGAACCGGACGCTCATCGACGGTCACCTGCCGCGTCGCGGCGTCGAGCGTGATGGCGCCGCACGTCACGACCTGCGGCACCTCTTCCTCGACCCGCCGCAGCACCGCCCTGGCGCGCGCTACCACCTCCTCGGGGTCGAACGGCTTGACCACGTAGTCGTCGGCCCCTCGGTCCAGCCCCGCGATACGGTCGGCATGGGATTCCTTGGCCGTGAGCATGATGATCGGCACGGTCGATTCGCGGCGCAGGATGCGGCACACCTGCATCCCGTCGAGCCCCGGGAGCATAAGGTCGAGCACGACCAGGTGAGGCCGGCGCGAGCGGGCGAGGGCGAGACCGGTGCGGCCGTCACCGGCGACTGCGGTGCCGAACCCCGCGCGCTCGAAGTGGACCTTCAGCCAATGCGCGATCCGCGGCTCGTCCTCGACGATCAGGATCGTGCGACTCGTCATCACGCCTCCCCGGAGCAAGATACCGGCGCGGCGCCACGATGAGCATGGCCACCGCGCACCGGCGCGGTTACCTCAAGCGGGCTCAGCCGCCGTGCTCGCCACGGCTTTCGCGGCCCGAGCCGTGCTCGCCGCCTGCGCCGCCTGCGCCGCCCGAACCGTGTTCGCCGCCGCCTTCACCGCGTGCGCCGTGTCCGGGACCCACTTCCGCGTGGGCGGTCCAGCCGGTGAACGCCGTGGCGGTCGCAGCCAGCCTCACCTCGAGCGTGTCCCCGGGTGCCAGGTCGACCGGCGTCGTGGGACCGAGTTCCGTGCCGTTGGACAGGTGCACCTCCACCCGCACCAGCCGCAGGGTGCCGCCGGTGGCATTTCGCACCGTGCCGACGAAGGCGTTGGCCTCCGCGTCGTAGCGCAGGATGAGATGCGCACCGTTGCGCACCACGTCGTAGGTCCGGTCCAGTGCAAGGACGGTGCCGGACTCTTCACCTTCGGCTCCGTGCTCGCCCCCTCTCTCATCCGTGATGCCGGCACAGCCGCCGGCCACGGCCGCCCCCATGAAGCCGATCAGCAGCGCCGGCAGGAGCCTATTCCTCATGGAACGATTGTTGATCATCGTTTCCTCCTCGTCACGGAGGGTAGTGGAGCAATGTCTCAGGAATGTCGCATTCGTCCCGACGTCTTGGGACCGAACCGGCATCTCCGGCGTTCTCGCCCCCGGCACCGGGCGCACCGTCATGACTCCTGCTCTACGGCAGGATCCTGGTGTATGTTTGTTGACGGTCGTGGAAGGTAGCAAATTGGACACCGCCTATCTGACCCGCTGTGTCGCCACTCTGGAGCATGCGTTTGGAGAACTCGGGCGCCACGATCCCGAGGAGATCCTCTACGACATCTACCGCGCGGCCTGCGTCAAAGAGTTCGAGTTGGTGTTGGAGCAGAGCGGCAAGCTTCTCAGGAAGCGCCTGCGTCCCTGGTTCGCCAGCAACCGGCAGGCCGACCGGCTCACGTTCAAGGACGTGTTCCGCCACGCAGCGAAGCACAGCTTGATTGCGGCCGACGCCTGCGAGCGCTGGCTGGAGTACCGCGACAATCGCAACGATACCGCTCACGACTACGGTGCCGGCTTTGCGGAAGCGACTCTGGAACTGCTGCCGTCCTTCATCGCCGACGCCAAGAGACTGGCCGCCGTGATCGGAGGGCCGACCGATGGCTGACTCTCCCGCCAAGTCACAGCCGGCGCTCAGGTTGCACTTGGCGGCGCGCCATCGAGAGATCGTCAAGGCGTTGCTGAACCAACACTTGCCGGATGTCGCAGTGTGGGCCTACGGCAGCCGTGTCAACGGCCGCAGCCACGACGGCAGTGACCTGGATATCGTGCTGCGAAGCCCCGGCCTCAGCAAGATCGATGCGGTGCGGCTGGCGGACCTGGAGGAAGGGTTGCGCGACTCCAGGCTGCCGTTCCTGGTGGAAGTGCACGACTGGGCCAGGCTGCCGGAGAGCTTCCACCGGGAGATCGAGCGGGAATACTTCGTGTTGTGACTCGAGTACCCGCGTGATGCGACGCGGCGGCCGGCATGACGCAACTTCGAGAGGGCGGCATGGTGCGCTTTTCGCGCGGGCTGGTGGGCTGCCGGCCGCTGCTGTTCCTGGCCAACCTGCTCGCCTGGAGCGCTTCGCACATGGTGCCGCTGCTGCCCGGCTACCTGACCAAGGTGTACTACGACGGGCTGGCCGGAGACGCGCCGATGACCATTACCCCGGTCTCGATCCTGGTGCTGCTGGCGGTGGTCGGAATCACGCACGGGCTGTTCGGCGTCGGCGCACAGTGGCTGTGGGGCGACCTGTGGACGCGCGTGACCGGGCTGGTGCGGCTCAATGTGCTGCGCCTGATCGCGGAGCGGCCGGCCGCCCTGGCTACGCCGCGCAGCTCCAGCGAGACGGTGAGCCGGGTACGCGACGACGTCGAGGAAGGGTGCGCACCACTTGAAGAGCTGATCGACGGCGCGGGCGTGATCGGCTTCGCCGCCGGTGCGATCGTCATCATGGCGACCATCGACTGGGCGATCACCTGCGTCGTGACACTTCCGATCGTGCTGTCGGCTCTGGTCGTGGAGGCGGTCAGGACGCGCGTGATGGCGCTGCGCCGCGCCTCCCGCGGCGCCGGTGCCGACGTGGCGGAGTTCATCGGCGAGGTGTTCAGCTCGTTCGTGACCTTCAAGCTGGCGCCGGACGTCGACGGCTGGGCGCGGCGCCTGGAGCGGCTGAACCACCGGCGGCGGCGCGCGGCGCTGCGGGAGAAGGTCCTGGCGCAGGTGCTGGAAGGCGTGTCGGACGGTACCGCGGTGGTGTGCATCTCCCTGCTGCTGTTCCACCTCAGTTTCACGGGAGACCGTGGCCTGACGGTGGGCGAATTCGTGCTGTTCGTGACCTACCTGGACCGGGTGGCGGACTACGCCCAGTGGATGATCGGCATACTGGTCAACGTACGCCGCGCCAAGGTCTCGGTGGGGCGCCTGCAGCAGGTCGTGCCGGACAGTGCGGGGGCTGCCGAGCTGACCCGCCGCGATGCCGTGGGCGCGGCCGAGCGTGCCACCGACCCCGGCCGCACTGCTCCGCTGGAGCGGCTGGAGCTGCGCGCGGGCACCTACCTGTATCCGACCGGCGAGGGCGGCATACGGGACCTCGATCTGGTTCTTGAGCGTGGCTCGTTCACCGTGATCACCGGTCGCATCGGCGCCGGCAAGACCACGCTGCTCAAGGTGCTGCTGGGGTCGCTTCCCCTGCAGGACGGCGAGCTGCTGTGGAACGGCGTCCCGATCGCGCGGCCGGACCGCTTCATGACGCCGCCGCGGGTGGCCTACACCCCGCAGATTCCCCGGCTGTTCAGCGATACGATCGCCGGCAACGTCTCGCTGGGGGCGCCGCTGGCGCGCGACTCGCTGGCCGCTGCAGTCCATGATGCGGTGCTGGAGTCCGACCTGGAGACCATGGGCGCGGGGTTGCAGACCCGGGTCGGCCCACGCGGGCTGCGCCTCTCGGGCGGCCAGGTGCAGCGGGTAGCCATCGCGCGCATGCTGGTTCGGGGAGCGCAGCTCCTGGTGATTGACGATCTGTCGAGCGCCCTGGACCTGAAGACCGAGCGGCTGCTGTGGGACCGGGTGCTGGGCCGGATGCGCGGTGTCCGTCCCACCTGCCTGGTGGTGTCGCATCGCCGCCGCGTGCTGCGCCACGCCGACCGCATCGTGCTGCTGCAGCGGGGCCGGGTGGCAGCGGCCGGGAGCCTGGAGGCGCTGCTGGCCACCAGCGCGGAAATGCGCCACGTGTGGCAAGCCGGTGATGACGACCGGGAGGCGGGACCGGCGTGAAGCCTTCGTTCACGCTCTACCGGCGCTTTATCACCCGCTACCTTGCCCACTGCCGGGGGCAGGTCGCGCTGCTCGCGGCCATGCTGCTGGCGCACACCGTGGCCAGTGTGTATGCCCCGCAACTGCTGCGCGGCTTCATCGACGGCGTGATGGCGCACCGTGCCACGGAGCAGTTGGCGGCGGTCGCGGCCCTGTTCCTGGCGGTAGCGGCGGGACGGCAGGTCAGCCGCGGCCTCGCCGCGTATCTCAGTGAGAGCGTGGCCTGGAGCGCCACCAACCGGCTGCGCAGCGACCTGCTGCGCCACACCGTGGGGCTCGATTTGAGCTTCGTCAACCGCCATGCGCCGGGGGTCATGCTGGAGCGGATCGACGGCGACAGCAATCAGCTTGCCACCTTTTTCTCGCAGTTTTCGCTGCGCCTGCTGCGCGGCGTCCTGCTGCTGGCGGGGATCCTGGTGGCGCTCCTGATAGAAGACTGGCGGCTGTGCCTGGCGCTGCTGGGATTCGTGGCGGCGGTCACCTTCATCCTGGTGAAGCTGCGCAGCTTCGGCGTGCCCTACCACGAACGCCTGCGCGAGGCGGCGGCCAATCTGCACGGCTTCGTGGAGGAGCGCCTGGCCGGAATCGAGGACCTCAAGGCTCTCGGCGGCCTGGTGCACGCGCTGCGGCGGATGGCGTCGCTGATCGCCGTCCAGGTGCGGCGCGCCCGGCGCGCTTACAGCCTGGGCACCCTGGTGTGGCCGGTGGTGAACGTGGTGATGGGCATCGGCAGCGGGCTGATTCTCGCCTGGGGCGGCGTGCTGGTGCTGCGCGGGGAGATGACCATCGGCACCGTGTACTTGCTGTTCAGCTACCTCAGCCTGATGTTCTGGCCGTTCGAGGACCTGGCGGACCAGATGGAAGAGCTGCAGAAGGCGGGCGGCAGCCTGGTGCGCATCCAGCGGCTGTTCGATACCCGCGGCTCGCTGCGCGACGGCACCCACCGCATGCTCCCACCGCGCCCGGTCAGCATCGCATTCGAGAACGTAGGCTTCCGCTATCCCCACGCCGACGCCACGGATGAAGTGCTCCGCGAACTCTCGTTCCGCATCGAGGGAGGACGGTCCCTGGGAATTCTCGGCCGCACCGGGAGCGGCAAGACCACGGTGACGCGGCTGTTGGCACGGCTGTACGATCCGAGCATCGGCCGTATCACGCTGAACGGCATGGACCTGCGGCAATACCGGCTGTCGGCCCTGCGCGCCGAGATCTCCGTGGTGACCCAGGAGGTGCAGTTCTTCCGCGGCTCCATCCGCGACAACCTGTGCCTGTTCGATCCCACGATCGACGATCGACGCCTGGAGGCTGCCTTCGAGCGGCTCGGTCTGCTGCCGTGGCTCGCGCAACAGCAGGCCGGGCTGGACACCGTCATCAGCAGTACGCAGCTCGCCCTGTCCGCGGGCGAGGCGCAGCGTCTGGCACTGGCGCGGGCGTTCCTGCGCGATCCCGCCGTCGTGGTCCTGGACGAGGCGGCCGCGCGGCTCGATCCCGTGACCGAGCGCGACGTGGAACGCGCCCTCGCGGCTCTGCTTGAGGGCCGCACCGGGGTGGTGATCGCGCACCGTCTGCGCTCGGTGGAGAAGGTCGATGACATCCTGATCCTGGAGGGCGGCAGGATCGCGGAGCACGGGCCACGCCAGGCGCTACTGGACGATCCCCGCTCGCGGCTCACCGGGCTGCTCGCAACGGGAGCCGCCTGACGCCGGCCACGTAGACCGGCCCTAACCCGGAAGCAACTGGACGATACGCTGCGCGGCGGCCTGCGGGCTGAGCCCGGTGGTATCGAGCACCAGATCGGGAACCAAGGCGTCCGGCCTGCGGAAGTGACCGCCGGGCAGGCCGCACAGCACCAGCAGGGTCACGTCAACGGCTCCCAAGCGGCTTCCAGCGTTGGACGATAGCGCCAGTTCCACTGCAAGGCGAGTCTTAGGCCTGCGTGTGACCGAGCCGGTATTTGAGCTCAAAGTCATCTCGACTCATTGAACAGTCCACCAAAGACTTGAACTCCCGATTCGATAAACCGCACTGGCGAGCCATCGTGCTTTGCATCGCAGGTTTCAGGTCCTTCGGTCTCGACCCTCGACTGAGCTTGGTCCGGATGCTAGTCTTTCGGTCGTCGGAATCGTGATAGATCAGAAACACATGGTCACCACCATGCTTCTCCCGAAATCCTTTGTTCGTGAGAGAGGCTTTGACCCTCCTCACTGGCACTCAATCACCTCGAAGTCTCGGAGCATTCGTTGCTTGATCTGGCGTGCATCCTCGGTCAGGTTTGCGTCGTTTGCCAATGCATACTCTTGCCATAAGAGTACGCACATTGCGTTGGCCGTGCTGATGAGTTCTTGATAATTTTCGGCCAGGTCAACGAAGCTGATGTCTGGTGCAGACCAGTGCAAACCGTCGGTGTCCCACTCTACTTTCGCAAGCAGAGGTCTCTTGCGGCGCAGACAACTACCGTCTCCGAGGTTTATCGAGTCCTGCAACTCAATCTCGAACCGCAATACTTCTGGAGGTTTCTTCAGCTGATAGAGTCGTTCGATATACCTGAGGATCGCGTCCCTGAATTTGGCCTCCGATGGATGCTCTGTAGGAGACATAATCTGGACCTCAACATTTCCCCACCGTACTACATGGTGCCACCTGTGGCCGTCTCTGTCAGCCTTTACGCTGCGTGGCTCGATGGCCTCAGTCGGAAGGACTCCAAGAAGGTTCATCCTTTCGTTTCATCCGAAACCATGCGACCCTCATAATCAAACTGAAACCCAATGTCCAGCAGGGCGTTCTGAGTCTCATCTATGTCAGAATCCGGCAAGTAGTATTGCTGCGGCCCCCCAGGTATTCCACTCACGTATCCTATCTGATCGGCCGCTGTTCGCAGCAGGGTGACGGGCGGTACGCTCAGCAGCGTAATGGTAACGGCTGACAGTCCAACATCGATGTTCGGTGTGAACGGCTTGAAACCACGGGACCTGAGCACACGGTGAACGTCGCCGGGCGACCACGTGAATGGGGCATCGTAAGATCGGTGACTGTGACGGTCATCCAAATCTAACACAACGGTTAACGTCGGCTTGGGTGGGGAGCCCATCTCGGTCCTCCGGTCGGCCACCTGGTCATGGTGTGTGGTGGTTCCGCCGACCCACATCAGAGACTATACTTGATGTCGCCGAAGAACAACAACATCAGGAATCCATCCATAGTGATGAGCTTCCTGACAGAGGTTGAGTACGGCTGGGTTTGGCGGCAGAGTACGCGCCATGAGCCGCCCCAACATCGTCTACCTGCACTCCCATGACACCGGCCGCTACGTGGAGCCCTACGGCTACGGCATCAGGACGCCGAACATTCAGCGCCTGGCCGAGCAGGGCATGCTGTTCCGCCAGGCGCACAACGCGGCGCCTACCTGCTCGCCGAGCCGCGCCGCCCTGCTCACCGGGATGTGTCCGCACAGCGCCGGCCAGTTCGGGCTGGTGAATCGCGGCTTCGAGCTGCCCGATCCACGCCACCACCTGGTGCACACGTTGCGCGCGGCGGGCTATCACACCACCCTGGCCGGGGTGCAGCACGTGCGCTGGGACCCGCGCACCATCGGCTACCATCAGATCCTGCAGACCGGCGGCCGCCTGGCGCGTGACGTGGCCCCGGCGGCGGTCGAGTTCCTCGCCGCGGCGCCGCAGCAGCCCTTCTTCCTGACCGTCGGCTTCAGCGAGACCCACCGCGTGTTCCCTCCCCCCGCACCGGCCGACGACGCCCGCTACCTGCGTCCCCCGGCGCCGATCCCCGACACCCCCGAGACGCGCGCCGACATGGCCGCCTACCAGGCCAGCGTCACCGCTCTGGATCAGGGCATCGGCATGGTGCTCGGTGCCCTGGAGGCCGCCGGGCTGGCGGACGACACCCTGGTGATCTGCACCACCGACCATGGGCCGGCGTTCCCGCGCATGAAGTGCAATCTGACCGACCACGGCACCGGGGTGATGCTGATCCTGCGCGGCCCCGGCGGTTTCGACGGCGGCCGGGTGAGCGATGCGCTGGTGTCGCAGATCGACCTGTTTCCGACCCTCTGCGAGTTGCTGCAGGTCGAGCCGCCGGCGTGGCTGCAGGGGCGCTCGCTGCTGCCGCTGGCGCGCGGCGAGGCGGAGGAGATCAACGACGCGGTGTTCGCCGAGGTCAACTATCACGGCCAGTACGAGCCGCAGCGGATGATCCGCACCCGGCGCTGGAAGTACATCCGCCGCTTCCTCGAACGCGGCGTTCCGTCGCTGGCCAACTGCGACAACAGCCCGACCAAGGAGCTGCTGCTGGAGCACGGCTGGGGCAGCTTGCGGATGGCCGAGGAGCAGCTCTACGACCTGGTGTTCGATTCCAACGAGGCGGCCAACCTGGTGGGCGACCCGCGCCACGCCGACACCCTGGCAGAGCTGCGCACGCGGCTGGCGCGGTGGATGGAGGAGACCGATGACCCGATCCTGAAGGGGCCGATTCCCGAGCCGCCGGGCGCCACCATCAGCCCGCCCGACGACGTCGACCCGCAGGCGCTGTACGCCTACACCGAGCGGATTCCCACCTTCGGCTGACCGCAAGGCTGGGCGGTTGCCCGGACGGCGGGCCACCGTTACCTTGCGGCCACCCCCGTGAGCGCCGCCGCCTCAGCCGAAGCTCCATCCGCCTCCGCCGTCCCCGGCACCCTGTTCGGGATGCTGCGCCACTACCTGCACCGCCGGCGCGGGCGGGTGGCGCTGCTGGGGGTGCTGCTGCTGGCGAGCAGCGGGGCGCAGGCGCTCAACCCGCTCATCGTGCGCCACGTGCTGGACGCGGCGCTGGCGGGCGCGGCGCTCGACACCCTGGTGCTGTGGGCGCTGGCCTTCATCGGCGCAGCCACCGCGGCCCAGGGGATCTCGGTGCTCGCCACCTACCTGAGCGTGCGCATCGGCTGGCAGGCCACCAACGCCCTGCGGGTCGACCTGCTGCGCCACACCGTGGCGCTGGACCAGCGCTTTCACAACGCCCATACGCCGGGCGAGATGATCGAGCGCGTGGACGGCGACGTCACCCTGTTGAGCAACTACTTCTCCGAGTTCGTGGTGCAGATTCTCGGCAGCGTGCTGGTGATCGCCCTGGTGATGGTGGTGATCCTGCTGCAGGACTGGCGTGTCGCCGCCGTCTTCGGAGGCTTCGTGGTGGTGTCATGGGGTTTGCTGCTGAGCCTGCGCCGCATCGGCGTGGAACCGTGGCAGCAGACCCGGCAGGCGAGCGGCGAGCTGTTCGGGTTCCTGGAGGAGGCGCTGACCGGGATCGAGGACATCCACACCAGCAACGGCAAGCCGTATGTGATCCGCCGCTTCTACCGCCTCACGCGGCGCTACCTGCGGTACCAGATCAAGGCCGGGATGCGCACCAACGTGATGGTCAACGCCTGGCTGCTGGTGGACACCGCGGGCTACGCGGTGGGGCTGGGGCTCGGAGCGCTGCTGTATCTGAACGGTCTGGCCAGCATCGGCATGGCCTACCTGGTGTTTCACTACGCCGGCATGATCTCGCGCCCGCTGCGCATGGTGGTGTTCCAGATGGAGGATTTTCAGCGTGCCGCCGCAGCGGCACAGCGCGCCGTGCGCCTGCTGGGAGAGCGCTCCGCGCTGGCGCCACGCCGCCCGCGAGCTGCCGGCTCCGAGCCTCGAGCAGCCGGCTCCGAGCTTCGGGCAGCCGGCGGTGCAGCGGCACTGCCAGGAACGGCGGAGCCGGCGGCGCCCCGTCCCGCGCCCGCGATCGCGACAGCGGGGCAACCTCCCGTGCTGCCGCCGGGCGCGTTGGCGGTGCGCTTCGACGGCGTCAGCTTCGGCTACGATCCCGCCCTGCCGGTCCTGGACGATGTCTCGCTGGAGCTGCCCGCCGGCCAAATCCTCGGTCTGATCGGCCGTACCGGCAGCGGCAAGACCACCCTGTCGCGGCTGCTGTTCCGCTTCTACGACGTGGATCGCGGCAGCGTGCGGCTCGGCGGCCACGACGTGCGCGCGCTGGACCTGGCCGCGCTACGCGGGCGGCTGGCGATGGTGAACCAGCGCGTCGACCTGGTCCACGGCTCGGTGCGCGACAACCTGACCCTGTTCGACACCTCGCTGCCCGACGCACGGATCGTCTCCGTGCTGGACGACCTGGGGCTCGGGCGCTGGTGGCGCGCCCTGCCGCGCGGGGTGCACACCGAGCTGGCCGGCCAGAACGCCGAGCTGTCGGCGGGCCAGGCGCAGCTCCTGGCCTTCGGCCGCGTGTTCCTGCTCAGCGATCCCGGCGTGGTGGTGCTCGACGAGGCATCGTCACGGCTGGACCCCGGCACCGAGCGCTCCATCGAGCACGCCGTCGACCGGCTGGTCGCGGGCCGCACCGCCATCATCATCGCGCACCGCCTGAGCACCGTGCTGCGCGCGGACTGGATCGCGTTGCTGGAGAACGGCCGGCTGGCCGAGTACGACCGCCGCGAGACGCTGCTGGCGGACCCGCGGTCGCGGCTGTCGCGGCTGCTGCGCCACGGTTCCACGGAGGTGCTGGAGTGACCGGGTGTGGCACGCGGCGGTGCGCGACCCCGCGCGAGGCCGGCCCATGAAGACCGTCAGGGCGCTGCTGCGGCTGGTGTGGTTCCGCAAGTGGAACTACCTGTTCCTCAGCATCGCCCATCTGCTGATCTTCGGGCTCTCGTTCCAGATGGTGGGACAGGTGGCGCGGGTGCTGCTGGACGAGCTGAGCGGCGACCGGCCGATGGTGTTCGGGCCCTGGCTGCTGTGCGGCGGGCTGGTCGCCATCGCCCTGGCACGCGCGGTGATCGTGTTCATCGACGTCCCGATCTACTTCCGCACCGAGTTCGCGCTCTCCTCGCTGCTGCGCAAGAACGTGATCGAGCGCACCCTGGGGCAGGCGGCCGGCCACGCCCTGCCGCACACGCCGGGGGAGGCGATCAGCCGGCTGCGCGGCGACGTGGAAGGCGTGGTGCGGCTGCTGATGGACCTCAACTTCCAGCTCGGGACGGTGGCCTTCGCGGTCGTGGGCGGGGTGACGATGCTGCGCATCGATGCCCCGTTGACCGCCCTGGTGTTCGCGCCGCTGGTGGTGATCGTGATCGCGGTGCGCGTGCTGCGGCAGCGCATCGCCCGCTACCACGAGCGGTTTCGCCGCGACACCGGCGCCGTTACCAGCTTCATCGCCGAGCTGTACGCGGCCATTCCGGCGCTGCAGGCGCTGTCCGCCGAGCAGCGCGCGGTGCGCCGCTTCGAGCAACTCAACGCCGCCCGCCTGCAGGGCGCGATCCGCGACCAGCTCCTGACCAAGATCCTCACCTCCGGCTTCGACAACGTGGCGCAGATCGGCGCCGGCGTGATCCTGGTGGTGGCCGCCGGCGCTATCGTCGACGGCAGCTTCACGGTCGGCGACTTCTCGCTGTTCGTATACAACCTGACCTTCCTGTCGCAGCAGGCGGCCGGTGGCTTCGGCAACTTCCTGACCCGCCTGCGCCAGGTCGAGGTATCGCTGCAGCGGCTGCTGGGGATGATGGGGGGAGCGTCGGCCGATGCCCTCACCGCACCGAGCAGCATGCACCTGCGCGGTCCGCTGCCGGAGATCCCCTACCGCCCCAAGAGCGCGGCCGACCGCTTCGAGAGCCTCACCCTCGACGCGGTCTCGTTCACCTACTCCGGGTCACCGAACGGCATCAGGGAGATCGACCTGAACATACGGCGCGGCCAGTGCGTGGCGGTGGTGGGCCGCATCGGGTCCGGCAAGTCGACGCTGCTGCGCGTGTTGCTGGGGCTGCTGGCCGCCGACTCCGGGCGCCTGCTGTGGAACGGCGCCCCGGTCACCGAGCCGGGTGCGGTGCTGGTGCCGCCGCGGGTCGCCTACACGCCGCAGGTGCCGGCCCTGCTCAGCACCCCGCTGATCGACAACGTGCTGATGGGCCTGCCGGAACGCCAGGTGGACCTGCCGGCCGCGGTGCGCGCCGCGATGCTGGAGACGGACGTGGCCACCCTGGAGCGGGGCCTGCAGACCATCGTCGGGCCGCGCGGGGTGCGGGTGTCGGGGGGCCAGGCGCAGCGCATCGCGGCGGCGCGCATGTTCGTGCGCAACGCCGAGCTGCTGGTGGTGGACGACCTGTCGAGCGCCCTGGACGTGGAGACCGAGGCGCTGCTGTGGCACAATCTGTTCACCCACCGCCCGGAGGTGTCCGTGATCGCGGTGTCCCACAGCCGCGCCCTGCTGCAGCGTGCGGACAGCATCGTGGTGCTGGAGGAGGGCCGGGTCGGCGCCCGCGGCAGCCTGGACGAGCTGCTAGCCGGCAGCGCCGAGATGCGGCACCTGTGGCGCGGCGCGGCGCAGCGCTCCGAGGCGCCGGCGAGTACGGAAGATTCGACCGCGGGCCGGTAGGCGGGACGCGGCGGCGCCGGGGGGGGCGTCGGCGGCGCCGCCGCCACGATTGGGCGGCACGGCGAAGTGTGCGACAATCGGAGCTGCGATGGTCGAGCAGGTATCGGTGCTGGATTCGTTCCGGCTGGACGGGCAGGTGAGCGTGGTCACGGGCGGCAGCGAGTGGCTCGGGTTCGACGTGGCCTGCGCCCTGGCGGAGGCCGGCAGCGCGCTGGTGATCACCTCGCGTACCCAGGCCCGCGCCGAGGCGGCGGCGGCAGAGCTGGCCGACCGCTACGGCGTGGACACGCTGGGGGTGGCCGCCGACCAGGGCCGGCACGCCGAGGTGGCCGCGGCGGCGGCGCGCATCCACGGCTGGAAGGGACGCATGGACGTGCTGGTCAACAACGCCGGCGGCGGCTCGGGGCGCAGCGAAGGCGCCCTGCTGGAACGCGATCCGGCGGTGGCGGCCGAGCTGATCAGCATCAACCTCACCGGCGTGCTGCACTGGTGCCGGGAGGCGGCGCGCCACATGCTGCCCGCGGGCCGCGGCCGGATCATCAACATCGCCTCGATCGCCGGGATGGTGGGGCGCGACCGCTCCATGTACCACCGCAACCGGAGGACCGAGCAGCCGGTGGACTACGCCGCCGCCAAGGGGGGCGTCATCGGGCTCACCCTGGACCTGGCGGGCTCGCTGTCGCCGCGCGGGATACGGGTCAACGCAATTTCCCCCGGCGGCTTCGACAAGGGCGACCTGCCCGAGAAATTCGTCACCGATTACGCCGCCATCACCATGCTCGGCCGGATGGGGCGCTTCGGCGCCGACCTCAAGGGGGCGGCGCTGTTCCTGGCCTCGGCGGCCTCCGACTACGTCACCGGTCACAACCTGGTGGTGGACGGCGGTTTCTCGGTGTGGAAGTAGAGGCCTGACCCGAGGCTTCAGGAACCGCCCGCGGCACCGGCGGCCAGCAGGTCGCTCTCGCCCTTGAGCTGCAGCTCCCCGGCGAAGTGGCATGCGGCCTGGTGCTCGGCGCCGGCATCCGCCACCGTGTCCAGCTCCGGGCGCTCGCTCCCGCAACGGTCCTGGGCGTAGGCGCAGCGCGGGTGGAACGGGCACCCCGGCGGAATGGCGACGATCTCGGGAATGTCCCCCTCCAGCTCGATGCGCTGCAGGCGGCGGTGCGGGTCGGGCTGCGGGATCGAGGAGAACAGCGCCTCGGTATAGGGATGGCGCGGGCGGCCGAAGATCTCCTGCCGCGTCCCCATCTCCACGATGTTGCCCAGGTACATCACCGCCACCCGCGAGGCCATGTGGCGCACCACGCTCAGGTCGTGGGTCACGAAGATGATCGCCAGGTGCATCTCGCGCTGCAGCTCCATCAGCAGGTTGAGGATCTGCGCCTGCACCGAGACGTCGAGCGCGGAGGTGGGCTCGTCGGCGAGCAGCAACTCCGGCTCCAGCGCCAGGGCGCGGGCGACGCCGATGCGCTGCCGCTGGCCGCCGGAGAAGGCGTATGGGTAGCGGTTGAGATGCTCCGGCTTGAGGCCGACGCGGACCAGCAACTCCCGCGTGCGGCGCTCGACCTCCGCCTTCGAGGACACCGCGCGGTTGATCACCAGCGGCTCGGCGACGATGCGGCGCACCGTCATGCGCGGGTTGAGCGAGGACTCGGGGTCCTGGAACACCATGCGGATCGCCTGCCGCGCGCGCTTGAGCTCGTCCCCTTCCGCCTGCGCCACGTCGGTACGTTCGCCACCGCGGTGGAAGTGGACCGTGCCGCCGGTGGGATCGACGGCGCGCACCAGGCTGCGCAGCAGGGTGGTCTTGCCGCAGCCGCTCTCGCCCACCAGGCCCACGGTCTCGCCGCGCCGCACCTGGAAGCTGACGCCGTCCACCGCCCGTACCCAGCCCACGGTCCGCCGCAGCACGCCGCGCCGGATCGGGAAGTATTTTTTCAGGTCCCGGACCTCGAGGACCAGGTCATCCGGAGCGGGCATCCGCCTGTTCCTTCGCTGCGCCTGCGCCGGCCGCGGGACGGTCGTAGAGGTAGCAGCGCGCGTGGTGCCCGCTGCCCACCGCGACCAGCTCCGGCTCCGCGCCGTCACACACGCCCGCCATGAACTCGCCGCAGCGCTCGGCGAAGCGGCAGCCGCGCAGGCGCAGGTAGGGGTCGGGCAGCGATCCCTCGATGGTCTGCAGCTCCGAGCCGGGCTCCACGGCGATGCTCGGTATCGACTGCAGCAGCTTCTGCGAGTAGGGGTGGCGGGGATCGTCGAACAGGTCGTACACCGAGCCGCTCTCCACGATCCGCCCCAGGTACATCACGTTCACCCGGTCCGCCAGCTCCGCGATCACCCCGAGGTTGTGGGTGATGAACAGGATCGCCATGCCGGTCTGCCCCTGCAGTTCCTTGAGCAGCCCCAGCACCTTGGCCTGGATGGTGACGTCGATGGCGGTGGTGGGCTCGTCGGCGATCAGCAACTGCGGCTCGCCGGAGATCGCGATGGCGATCAGGGCGCGCTGGCGCATGCCCCCGCTGAGCTCGAACACGTAGGCGTCGATCAGCTTCTCGGGACTCGGAATGCCCACCTGCCGCAGCAGCTCGATGCCGCGCTCCCGCGCCTCGTCGTCGCCGAGGCCGGCGTGGTACAGCTTGAGCGCCTCGATGAGCTGGTCGCCCACCGTGTGCACGGGGCTGAGCGCGCTCATCGGCTCCTGGAAGATCATGGCGATCTCCTGGCCGCGGAAGCGGCGCAGCTCCGCGCTCTTGGGGCTGAGCCGCGCCAGGTCGACCGGCTGCTCCGCCGCAACGCCGGAGTAGAGGATGCTGCCCCCGACTACGGCCCCCGGCGGCGGCACGATGCCGAGGATGGAGCGCGCGGTGATCGACTTGCCGCAGCCGCTCTCGCCCACCAGACCCACCACCTCGCCGCGGTGGATGTCGAACGACACGTCGTCCACCGCGTGCACCGTTCCCAGCGTGGTGCGGAAGTGAGTCCTGAGATTGCGTACGCTCAGCAGCGGCGGTCCCATACCTCGGTGCGCCAGTATGGGAGCACCGCCGTGAGCTGTCAAACCGGCGCGCCTCCCGGCCTTCCCGGCCTCGCCGGCCTCGCCGGCAGCCGGCGCCGGGTCAGTCGCTGCCGGCTTCGGCCTCCGGCCGGTACAGTTCGGCGCTGGCGCGGATCGCCTGCTCGTGGTAGAGCGCCTCCTGGTACTTCGAGGAGTCGATCTGCGGGATGCCGCCCTCGGGAGCGAGGATCCAGTCGTCGCGGCTGATGCGGTAGCTGCGGATGAACGCCATGGGGGCGTCGTCGACGATGTACTGCACCACGTACAGGTCGCCGTCCGGAAGCTGCACCCAGCCGGAGTAGGCGCCGTCGGGATGAATGCTGCGGTCGTGCTCCACGAAAAAGCGCCGGAAGTCGGGCGAGAGATGCGACCTGGTGGCGTTCTCCACGCAGTCCGGGTCGGCGGCGCTGGCCTGGCTCTCGGCGTGCAGCACCAGCAGGCGCGGGGCGTTGCTGAAGCCGTAGAACACGATCACTTCGCCGCTGCGCAGCAGGCCGGCCTCGGGACGCCCGATGCAGGACAGCAGGTGGGTGGGGTGGGGACCCTGCCAGGTGGCGCCGTCGTCGTGCGAGATCGCCTTGTAGCCCCGCAGCCGCTCCTCGTCCTCGCGGATGTAGCACACCAGGGTGTCGTCCTGGAGCTGCACGAAGGTGGCCTCGTTGAGCCACAGCTCGCTGGAGGCGGAGACGACGGTCGGTCCCTGCCACGAGGCGCCCTCGTCCTCGGATACCCACAGGTCGACGCTCCAGGTGGTGCCGTCCCAGCCGTCGGCGGCGAGGAAGATCTTGCCGGAACGGGTGCGGAACAGGCAGGGGCAGATGTGGCCGGTGATGCCGGTCTCCGCCTTCTCGCTCCAGGTCACGCCGCCGTCCTCGGAGTGCCAGGAGTAGATCTTGCTATTGGGGGTGTACTCCTGCTCGTACGGGGGCCCCCAGTCGCAGATCATCAGCAGGCGGCCGCCGCCGAGGTGCAGCAGGCGCGGCGTGTTCCAGCCGCCGCCGGTGGCGTGGTCGGGAATCTCCTCCACCACCGCCTTGCGGCCCCAGTTGCGGCCACCGTCGCGGCTGATGTGCATGGCGATGCGGGTCCAGGGCCAGCGGCCGTGGACCAGGCTCTCGCGATAGCAGCACACCAGGGAACCGTCCTCGCAGCGGGCGAGGTCGGGCAGCATCTTGTAGATGTCGGGCTCGGCCGACACGACTGACTTGGTCATAACGTCGTATCATAGCCGGTACCGGCAGGAGAGGCGATGAAGTACAACCCGACCGCGCGCACCTTCAACTGTGCCCCTGCGCTGAACGACAGCGAGGTGCTGGCGTTCTGCCGCGACGGCCACCTGTTGCTGCCCGGGGTGGTCCCCGCGGAGATCAACCGGCGCGTCTGCGACTGGCTCGACCGCAAGGTGCCGGCCACTCCGAGCTATCTTCCGGAGGGGCTCACGCACGCCGACCTGGAACGGATCCGCGGCACCCACGAGCCGAGCGGCATCCTGCTGGAGGAGTGGTTCCTGGAGCACGTCCTGCTCAACCCGCGGCTCGGCGGTGTGATGCGGTCGCTGCTCGGCCCCGACATCGGCCTGCCGGTGCTGGTCAGCCACCACTTCATGCAGTGTCCCGCCGCGGCGCAACGCTGGCACCACGACGCCGACAGCGTGTTCGGCCCGGAGCTGCGCTTCGTCGAGGTGTTCTACTTCCCCCAGGACACGCCGGCGGAGCTAGGCCCCACCGAGCTGGTGCCGGGCAGCCATCTGGGCCGTACGCAGGCCGATGAGGGCACCGTGGGGGTTCTGAGCGCGGGGCCTGCCGGCACCATCGGCGTGCATCACCAGAGCATCCTGCACCGGCGCGCCGCCTCCACCGCCAGCGGTCCGCGGCGCATGCTCAAGTACAGCTACTGGCGCACCGCACCGCCGCGGCGCGACTGGCCCGCCGACGCGAGCTTCGACCCGCGCAGCGCCGATTACGGCGGCCACGGCAGGGCGCGCTTCGCGGCGCACCTGTTCGCCTGGCTGTGCGGCAGCGCCGACCAGTTCCGCGTGATCGGCGGGCAGGGCTGGCCGTGGCGCACCGAGAACCAGATCGGTCCCTCCTACGGCTACGCCAGCCCGGAGGGCTACCTCCCCGACTGGCGCAGCAACAACGATGGCTATGCCCTGCCGCCCGCGCCCCGCGAGGCGGTCGCCGCTGCCGCCAACAACGGACCCGCGGCACTGCCGTCCCGTAACGTCGCATCCGGAGCCCGCGATGCAGGTTGACCTCGCGGGGCAGGTGGCCCTGGTGACCGGCGGCGGGCAGGGGATCGGGCACGCCATCGTCGGCGCGCTGGCCGCCAACGGCGCCCGCATCGCCATAGTCGACGTGGACGGCGCCGCCGGCGAACGGGCCGCGCGCGAGGTGGGCGGCCGCTGCTGGGAGGCGGACGTCACCGACCACCGGGCGATCGCCACCGTCATGGACGAAGTCGGCGCGCACTTCGGCGGGCTGCAGATCCTGGTCAACAACGCCGGCATCAACAGCGGCGGCGAACGGGTGCCGATCGACCGCTTCTCGCTGGAGGACTGGCAACGCATCCTGCAGGTCGACCTGAGCGGCGTGTTCGTGGTCAGCCGCGCCGCGGTGCCGCTGCTGGAGGCCGGCGGCGGCGGGCGGGTGGTGAACATCAGCTCCGTGGCCGGACTGGTGCCGCTGCGCCTGCAGTCGCCCTTCGTGGCCGCCAAGGCGGGGGTGATCAACCTGACCCGCTCCATGGCGCTGGAGCTGGGGCCGCGCGGGATCCTGGTCAACGCGGTGGCTCCGGGGTCGACGCTGACGCGCGGCACCGAGCGCCTGTTCTACGGCGCCGACGGCGCATTTACCGAGCAGGCCGCGGACCTGCTCTCGCACATCCCGCTGGGACGTCCGGCGCGGGTCGAGGAGATCGCCGCCGCGGTGCTGTTCCTGGTGGCCCCCGAGGCGAGCTACGTGAACGGCAGCGTCATCACGGTGGACGGCGGCTGGACCGCCGGCTACACGCGCAATTTTTAGGAGGACCAAGAATGGCAAAGATCACCATGTTCAAGGGCTACGAGGGCGAGCCGCCGGTCGCCCGGCCGGCGACGCCGCCGGATGCGAACGTCGTGACCGCGGCCGACGGGAAGCCGGTGAAGTATCCCGGCTGCGAGGGGATCGGGGTGCGCGTGGTGCACCCCTCCAATCCGCGCGCCCCGGCGCAGAGCCTGGGTCTGGTGATGTTCTACGTGCCGCCGCACGTGGTGCTGGAGCCGGGCAGCCATCACACCGAGGAGTGCTACGTGATCGTGCGCGGTCGCGGCACCATGACCCTCAACGGGGAGCGGCGCGAGGTGTCCGCCGGCACCTTCATCCACCTGCCGCCCTGGTGCGAGCACGGGGTGGAGAACACCGGCGACGAGACGCTGGAGATCCTGATCTGCACCTCCCCGCCCAACCCCTAGCGTTGTCACTCACGCGGGAGGTGGTGGCGCGCACCCTCGGGCGGGTGCTGGAAGCGTGACAGCCGGCGCTCCCCTATCGGTTGGTGGGTACCGCCGCGGCGCTGCTCCAGAGGGTGGAGCTGCCGGCTCGGGCAATCGACATCCTGTGCCGCGAGCGGGCGGCGGTCGACCGGTTCGCGGTCGCTCTCGCGCCGTACCCGGCGCTGCAGGAGCCGGTATGGCTGGCGGGCGATCACCAGTACTTCTGCAACTACGACGTGGGCGGCGTGGAGGTCGGCGCCAGCACGGTGGAGATCGACGCCGATCACGACACCACCGAGACCTTCGGGACCGGTCCGTGGCGCCACTTCGTGGAGGTGCCGCTCGGGGCACATCGGGTGCCGGCGGTAAGGCTGGAGCTTCGCCTGGCGACCGAGCTGCTGCGCCGGCGCCGCGACCGCGCCGAGCCGCTCATCGCCTTCCTGGGCGCCCACGGCTGCGACACGCGCCTCGCCGCCCGCGCACTGGAGAACGCCGGCGTCGCCCCGCGCACCCGCACCCGCGTGCTCGCCAGGCTCAGCCCGAGCCAGTAACGCCCCGAACCGTCGCCTACCGGCGCCGCTTTCGGCCCAGCCCCTCCTACCGTACGGAGTCCTGTCGGCCTGCCGCTGACGCGCCAATCCGACAGACTCCTAGCGCCCGAGATCGGTGGCGGCGTTGGCCGCGCGCCGCGACACCGCGGGACACGGACTTCAGGGCGACCGCGGGGCGAGTGACAGGATCAGTGACCCGACACGACCGATGTGGGCAAAGTGGCCGTCGGTGGTAACCACGGTGGCGCCCTCGCGCGCCGCCAGGGCCGCTATCCAGATGTCGTTCGTGGGAAGTGGCGTTCCGCTCCGGCGCAGCTCCACCACGATATCGGCGTAGTGCGATGCCGCTTCGTCATCCACGTTCAGGACCGCCACCACGGGCTCCTGAATGAACTGCCGGAGTCGCTCTTCGTTCTCGACCCGGCGCGTGCCGAGGCGGAACCCCACTCGGAGTTCGCCCAGGACAATGGCCGGCACCAGTACCGACCTGGCGCGGGTCACGATCCGTACCGCCTCCGGTACGCCGCGCCTGAAGTTGCTGTACCCCGAGGTGTCGAGGCAGATGCGCATCAGTGCCAGAGCTCCTCGTCGATCTGCCGGAACATCCTGGTGTTGTCCTCGAACTCCTGCAGCTCCGCCTGGCTCCAGTCACCTGCATGGCGGCTCAGCCCGTTCTCGTACGCTGCGTCGGGCGCAAGGCCCAGTGCGCGCCGCAACAGATCGAGCACCGTCTGGTTGAGGGACGCGCCACGGCGCGACTTCTCCGCCAACAGGGCGTCGGCGACTTCACCGGGAACGTTACGAACCGTGAGATGTTTCATGCTTCGATTCCTGCATTCATTTGATGCAGTCTATGAATTGCTTCTGAATGTGTCAACCGAAGAAGCAGTAGGGATGGGCACCGTTCGCCAACGCCAATGGCGAATTTCATGATAATCGCCATGTCTGATGGCGTTTGGATCTGGAACGCCTGCTCGCGGTGCTACTAGCAGTTCGAAGTAGAGGGACGGAAGCCGGCGGCGCGCTCGTCGCGGGTGGTGGGTGCCAGTTCGGTCGCGGGATCGCCTGCAATGCGGGTGGCCTGCAGCACGCGCGGCTCGGTTCGGTCGTAGGGCCGCGCCCGGTGCAGCACGCAGCGGTTGTCCCACAGCAGCAGGTCGCCCGCCTGCCACCGATGGGTGTACACCCGCGGTGGCCGGCACGCACGTTGCAACAGGTCGTCGACCAGCGCCTGGGCGTCGGCATCCTCCATGCCGGGGATGCGATAGATGTGGCGCGCGAGCTGCAGCGCCTTGCGGCCGGTGACGGGATGGGTCTTGACCAGCGGGCGGATCGGCGCGCCCTTGTCGTGATACCCGTATCCGGAGCCGGTATCGACGAAGTGGCCGACCTTCGCCTGGGACGCGTACAGGGAGTGACACGCCGCCAGCCCCGCGATCCGGTCCCTGGTTTCGGCGTCGAGCGCGTCGTAGGCGGCACGCATGTCGGCGAACTCGGTCTCGCCGCCGCTGGCCGGCACCTCGATGGCGGACAACAGCCCCGCCTTCGCGGAGAGCGGCATGTAGGTGCTGTCCATGTGCCAGCCCTCGTTGCCGCGTAGCGCCTTGAAGCGGAATTCGTCCGGTTGCAGCAGGGTGCCGTCCAGCTTCTTGTTGCTGAACTGGACCGCCTCACGGCCGTCCTCCCGCAGGATCTCGATCTCGCCGAAGCGTCTGCCGAAGGCGACCTGATCGTCCGCTCCGAGGTGCTGCCCCGGGAACACCAGCACGGCGTACTCCAGAAACGCTTCCTCGACCGCACGCCAAGCCTGGCCGCTGAGGCGGGTCAGGTCTACGTCAGTGATTACCGCGCCGAGGGTCGCCCCCGCGACCGGAGCAACGCGCGCCGTCACTCCGCCGCCTCCGGGGTCGGGACCAGTGCACGCCGCTGCTTCCCTTCCATCAGGCCTGCAAGGAATGATACCCGCTGTTCTACTCCGGCGATCCGATCCGCGAGCCGCTGATCTACGGCCGCGATCTGTTCGGTCAGCCGATGATCGACACTCGCAATCTGTTCGGTCAACCGATGATCGACACTCGCAATCTGTTCGGTCAAGCGCTGATCGACACCCGCAATCTGTTCGGTCAGCCGTTGGTCGACACCCGCGATCTGGTCCTTGAGCCGCTGATCGACACCCGCGATCTGGTCCGCGAGCCGGTGATCTACGGTGACGATCTGGTCCGCCAGCCGGCGAAACCCGGAAACGGCCAGGCCGGTGCTGGTTATCCCGGCGGCAACAACCGCCACGAGCACGGCCACCCATTCAACGGACACTCGGATCTACCTCCATGAGCCTGCTCGCTGGCAGGCTCGTAGACTAACAACGGCGCGCCGTCGCTGACGCTTTGCAGTTGCGGCCCAGGAACTGTAATCAGCCGTAGTCCCCGGGTTCAAGCCCTGCGCGGCAACGTCCCATCGCGTGACAAGGCGGAAGCACCTGGATCCGCCCGCCACCGGCCGACCGGTGCCCGGAGGCCGCCGTTACGGCTTGGCGGTCTCCGGCCAGGCGAGAGGCCTTGCTACATCTCCGCGTGCTGGGCGCGTGCCTCGGCGAGCACTTCGTTGCCGCCGGCACGCATCCACTGTGCGACGTAGGTGTCCCAGTCGTCGTCGGTGTCGGCGTCGCCGGTGATCGCCTTCCACATGTACTCTTCGCGAATGCGCGCCATGTCGGCGCGGTACTGGTTCTGGGAGTCCAGCACCCAGCCGTGTCCGAGCACCGGGTTGATGATGTTGTAGCCCTTCTGGCGCTCCGCCATCGCCAAGGCGTCGCTGCCGAACGAGGCGGTGAACATCCAGCCGTAGCGGATGTTGGTCAGGAAGAACTTCACCCCCAGGTCGCCCTGCGCCTCCATGCCCTGCGCAGCGGGCAGGAATTGGCGCATGCCTTCATCGTCGAATTCGAAATGCTCGCCCTCGATGCCGGACCAGATCAGGTTGTGGTAGAAGGGGTCGGCTATCTGCAGGTCGATCACCCCGAGGATCTTCTCCAGGGCCAGGTCGCTGGTGTCCTTGCCGATGACGTGGTAGGTCCACAGCGGAGCACGCAGCTCCCAGGTCGGCTCGTAACCGGCGGCGGTCAACTGGCCCACGTACTCCACCGTGGCGTTGGGATCCTTCTCGAACAGGTTCGGGAACCAGGTGCCCGGCCGGTACTTGGGCAGCACCCAGGTCCAGGTGTCGCCGGCGAAGCCGACGTGACCGTCCTGGAACAGCGTGCCGACCGCTTGCTTGTCGGGCAGCGTGACATCGGGATGGATCACCCCCGCCTCCCACATGCCGTTCATCCAGCGCAGGAAGTCGCGGAACCCCTCGGTGACCTCGAAGAACGTGACCTCGCCGCTGTCAGGGGCGAGGTAGGGCCGCTCGACGTGCTCGTAACCAAACGCCACCAGGAGGGTTGCCAGGCTGCTTCTCCAGCTCCCCGGAGACGTCGCCGACGTGGCGATGCCCCAAGTGTCCTTCTGGCCGTTGCCGTCGGGATCGTCGTAGGTGAACCGGCGCGCCACCTCGGCGAACTCTTCCACGGTGGTGGGTATCGAAGCGCCGAGCGCCTCCAGCCAGTCGCCGCGCACCACGATCTGGTGCTTGATCTCGCTACCGCCGTTGGGCACCGCCCACAGCGACTCGGTGTCCTTGTCCCAGGACGGGAAGTCGAACCAGACCCCCTCCGCTTCGCCGTTGGCGTAGTCGCGCCAGTAGGTGGGCGCGTGCTGCTTGACCATGTCGAGCGGTACCTCGCGCAGCAGCCCCTCGTCCTTGTAGCGCAGCATGTTGTTCTGGGTGGCCAGCATGTGGTCGGGAATCTCGCCGGCCGCGAACAGCAGGTTCATCTCCTCGGCACTGAAGGCGTCCGACTTGACGACGCGCAGATCGATGTTCAACGCCTTGTTGAACTCCTGGATGATGCGGCTGTCCGGCTGCGGGTAGAGCGCTCCCCCCGGCGTCTTCAGGCGCAGCCCCACCCAGTTGATCACGACCGGCCCCTCGTCCGCGGTCGCGGTCTCCGCCTCGGAAGCGGCAAACACACCCGGCGTCGCCGCAACCAGGACTACGAATGCAAGTACGGTGAATCTCCTCACGTCGTATCTCCTTGTGTGGATCGATGATATGCGGACGGTCCTGCCGCCGCTGCCCCGCAACCCGGGGCTCGTCGTCGTTCCACTGAGCCTACCATACATAAGAATCTGACCGAACCAATGGGGCACTTGCCGGCCCGCGGGCAGCGAATTAATCTGAAGCGATGCGGATCGCCAACCCGATGTACGACGCCGCCTTCAAGTACCTGATGGACGACCAGGCGGCCGCGCGGCTGCTGGTCGGGGCCGTGCTGGGCGAGGAAGTGGTGAGCCTGGAGGCGCTGCCGCAGGAGCGCGCGGCGCGGCCGTCGCCGGCGCCGACGGAGGGCGAGCCGCCGTCGGGGGAGATCCTGACGGTGCGACGGGTGGACTTCGCGGCCACGGTGCGTACGTCATCGGGTGAGCGGCTGCGGGTGCTGGTGGAGGTGCAGAAGGCGCGCTTCACCGACGAGGTGATGCGGTTCCGCGAGTACCTGGGGCGCCACTACGCTGACCGCGACAACTACGACGAGGGCGCGGACGGACGGCGGCGGCATCGCCCATTGCGGGCGATCTACATCCTGGGAGAGTGCCTGCCGCGCACGGCGACGACGGTGCTGCGGGTGGCGCGGGAGTACGTGGACGGGGTGAGCGGGGAGCGGCTGAGCGAGCGGGAGGAGTTCGTGGAAGCGTCGAGCCACGACTGCTGGGTGGTGCAGGTGCCTTTGCTGGCGTCGCGGCGGCGGACGGACCTGGAGCGGCTGCTGAGCGTGTTCGACCAGGAGTTGCAAGTGCCGGGCGAGCGGCACGTTCTGGATGTGAACGTGCGCGAGATACCGGAGCGCTACGATCCGGTGCTGCGGCGGCTGGAGGGAGCCGTCGCGAGCGTGGAGGTGGCGGACTCGATGGCGCTGGAGGACGAGGTCGCGGAGACGTGGGGGCGGATGAAGCGGGAGAACGCGGCGAAGGACGTGGCACTTGCCGAGAAGGACGCGGCGCTGGAGCGAGGCCGCACGGCGCTCGCCGAGAAGGATGCGGCGCTGGAGCGAGACCGCGCGGCGCTCGCCGAAAAGGACGCGGCGCTCACCGTGGCTGAGCAGCGGACCGCGGAACTGGAGCGCCGGCTGGCGGAGTTGGGCGGCGACGGCGATTGAACCGCCGCGATTCTCCGGCTCCTACCCGGAGGCCGCTCGCCGCGCGGCGTCGCGGTCTCCGGGCAGTGCGGCAGGGTCGGTGCTACATCTCGGCGTGCTTGGCGCGTGCCTCCGCCAGCACGGCTTCGCCACCGGCGCGCATCCACTGCGCGACGTAGGTGTCCCAGTCGCCGTCGGTATCGGCGTCGCCGGTGATCGCCTTCCACAGGTACTCTTCGCGCACGCGCGCCATGTCGGCGCGGTGCTGGTTCTGGGTCTCCAGCACCCAGCCGTGGCCGAGCGCCGGGGTGATGATGTCGTAGCTCTCCTGGCGCGCCGCCATCTCCTCGGCCTCGCTGCCGAACGAGGCGGTGAACATCCAGCCGTAGCGGATGTTGGTCAGGAAGAACTTCACCCCCAGGTCGCCCTGCGCCTCCAGATCCATGCCCGGCAGGAACTGGCGCATGCCGCCGTCGTCGAACTCGAAGTGCTCGCCTTCGATGCCGGACCAGATCAGGTTGTGGTAGAAGGGATCGGCCATCTGCAGCTCGATCACGCCGAGGATCTTCTCCAGCACCAGGTCGCTGGTGTCCTTGCCGACGGTGTGGTACATCCACAGTGCCGGGCGCAACTCCCAGGTCGGCTGGTGGCCGGCGGCGGTCAACTGGCCCAGATATTCCACGCGGGCATCGGGATCCTTCTCGAACAGATTGGGGAACCAGGTGCCGGGCCGGTACGTGGGCAATACCCAGGTCCAGGAATCGCCGGCAAAGCCGACGCGACCGTCCTGGAACAGGGTGCCGACCGCTTGCTTGTTGGGCAGCGTGACATCGGGGTGGATCACCCCGGCCTCCCACATGCCGTTCATCCAGCGCAGGAAGTCGCGGAAGCCTTCGGTGACCTCGAAGAACATGATCTCGCCGGTCGCGGGGTCGAGGTAGGGCCGGTCGACGTGCTCGTAGCCGAACGCCGCCAGAAAGGTGCGCAGGCTGCTGGTCCAGCTCCCCGGGGAGGTAGCCGAGGTGGCGATGCCCCAGGTGTTCTTCTCGCCGTCGCCGTCGGGATCGTCGTAGGTGAACTGGCGCGCCACCTCGGCGAACTCTGCCACGGTGGTCGGCACCGATGCGCCGACCGCGTCCAGCCAGTCGCCGCGCGCCACAAGCTGGTGCTTGATCTCGGTGCCGCCGTTGGGCAGCGCCCACAGCGTCTCGGTGTCCTTGTCCCAGGAGGGGAAGTCGAACCAGATCCCCTCCACCGAGCCGTTGGCGTAGTCGCGCCAGTAGGTGGGGGCGTGCTGCTTGACCATGTCGAGCGGGATCTCGCGCAGCAACCCCTCGTCCTGGTAGCGCAGCATGTTGTTCTGGCTGGCCAGGATGTGGTCGGGAATCTCGCCGGTCGCGAACAGCAGGTTCATCTCCTCGGCGCTTACGAAGTCTACCTTGACCGGGCGCAGGTCGATGTTCAGCGCCTTGTTGAACTCCTGGATGATGCGGCTGTCCGGCTGCGGGTAGATCTTTGCACCCGCCGTCACGAAGCGCGCCCCCAACCAGTTGACCACGACCGGCCCCTCGTCCGCGGTGGCGGTCTCTGCCTCCGATGCGGCGAACGCTACCGGTGTCGCCGCAACCAGGACTGCGATTGCTATTACGGTGAGTCTTCTCACGTCGTATCTCCTTGTGTGGATAGATGATGTAGTTTGGCAGTCAAACCGCCCCTACCCCCGTAACACGGGGCTCGTCATCTTGTCTATGAGCCTATCATGACACACTGCACGATGTGTCGCTGCTTGTGCCGACACCTCGTCACACCCGGAAGTCAGCGCGCCCCGCCTACCGCACACGGCACAGATCGTTCCTTCGGAGCAGCCGCCTGTGGCTATCCTGAATCTGTCCCCCGGCATGCGTGGAATAGATCTTGCCGCGTGGTCTGTTGATAAGGTCTCGGTTTCCGAAATCCTGGTGCAGGGTCAAGTCGTTCGAATACAACAGGCGGGCGCCGCTTACCTGCGCCAAGGCGAGACAGCCCCAACGATCTGCGAGTCTCGTCCATAAAAAACTGCCGGTAGCCGTCGGGCGCATCCAGGATGTTGCCTTCGCCGTCGATCCTGAGCGAGTGAATGCGCACATCCAGCCGTTGACGCTCGAAGAACAGGATGGAGACGTCCTCCGGCTGCAGCGTGGTGGCCCCGTCTCGTACGTCCATCCGCACGCGATCGAGCAGATGGTCACTGTGGGTCTCCACCACTAACTGGCGATCTCGCTGTGCGCTCTGGCAGAACAAGCTGCCGAGGGCGGCCTGGGCGCTCGGATGGAGATGCACTTCCGGCTGCTGCAACAGCAGCAGTGGAGCGGTCTCCTTCCGCAGGAGTTCGATAATGACCGGCAACACCTGACTGACGCCGTAGCCGACATCGATCAGGTTCCGGCGGGGGCCCTTCAGCTTGCCGCTGTACTTCCTGACCTGTACTTGGAACGGCTCGCCCTCCCTACGTCCGAGCTGCCTGATGGAGACTTCGTCGAACAACCCCGACGATTGTCCGAATCTCTCAAGCATGACTTTGATACGTTCCCACTCCGGCCGGTCTCGAACGTAGACATCGGCGAGGTACATGGGGATGTAGTCTCCCTCCGCGTCGGCGGTGGAACGCGCAGGATCGTACGTGCGCCGTGGCTTGGACCGAACCGGGGCGCTTGCAAATGGATGCCATCTGGAAACATGATGGCGATCCATATCCCAGGAGGCGACAAACTCGTCGAGTTCGTCGTCGTCCTCTTGCGTGAATGGCAAGGAGCCCTCCGGCAAGGATGGTGCGTCCAGCGTTATTGCCGAGCGTTCGGCAGACAGCCAGAACGCAATGAGTGAGGCTGCGAAGCCATCGTCTATCGAAGTTCTGCGGTCCTGCGACAACGGGAGTTCCCATGCACCACGTCCAGTTCCCGCTCGTAGTGCGCACAGCCTGTTCCCTTCCCAAAGCTGCTCAATCCACAGATTCCCGCTCTTGATGACCTTGCGAACGGGAACCGGAGCCGTCCCCTGTTTGCCGAAGGTGACCGCGAAGTGATAGGCGTCGGCGTCAAACCCCGCTTCGAAGGTGTCGGGGTGGCCCGTCCGCCCGCCACGATGGTGGGCGATCTCCTCGAAGCTCCCCAGGTCGTAGGGAGCTTCCTTGAAGTCCGGTACCCGATTCCCGACGCCAACGTCCCACAGCGCCCGGATCAGGGCCAGGAAGGAAGTCTTGCCGGTGCTGTTGTCGCCGACGAGCAGGGTCAGCGGGGCGAGGCGCGCCGTCTGCCGTTCGTGGAAGCAGCGAAAGTTCTGCAGCGTAATGGTTTTCAGCTTCATGTGCGGCGCCTCGATGGCCGCTCCAGCGTGGTCATCGCGTCGCATCATAGCCGCGGCAAGCGGGAGCGGCGACGACCTTACATCTTCACCGGGGCTATCGGGTCGCCGATCCGTTGCTCGCCGCCTACCTCCGCCGCTACCGGTAGCACGGGCACGTGGCCGCCGCGGCAGCGGGGCGCTACCGGCCAGCCACCACCCGGAGGCCGCTCGCCGTGCGGCGTCGCGGTCTCCGGGCAGTGTGGCAGGCGCGCTGCTACATTTCGGCGTGCTGGGCGCGTGCCTCCGCGAGCACGGTCTCGCCACCGGCGCGCATCCACTGCTCCACGTAGGTGTCCCAGTCGCCCTCGGTGTCGGCGTCGCCGGTGATCGCCTTCCACAGGTACTCTTCGCGCACCCGAGCCATGTCGGCGCGGTGGTCGTTCTGGGTCTCCAGCACCCAGCCGTGGCCGAGCGCCGGCGCGATGATGTTGTAGCTCTCCTGGCGCTCCACCATCTCCTCGGCCTCGCGGCCGAACGAGGCGGTGAACATCCAGCCGTAGCGGATGTTGGTGAGGAAGAACAGCACTCCCAGGTCGCCCTGCGCCTCCATGCTCTGCATGTGCGGCAGGTAGTGGCGCATGCCGCCCTCGTCGAACTCGAAGTGCTCGCCCTCGACGCCGTGCCAGATCAGGTTGTGGTAGAAGGGATCGGCTATCTGCAGCTCGATCAACTCGATGATCTTCTGCAGTTGCAGGTCGCTGGTGTCCTTGCCGATGGTGTGGTAGGTCCACAGCGCCGGGCGCAGCTCCCAGACCGGTTCGTGGCCGGCTGCTCTCAGCTCGCCGAGGTACGCCACGCGGGCGTCGGGGTCCTTCTCGAACAGGTTGTAGAACCACATGCCGGGACGGTACTTGGGCAGCACCCAGGTCCAGGTGTCGCCGGCGAAGCCGACGTGGCCGTCCTGGAACAGCGTACCGACGGTCTGCTTGTCCGGCAGCGTGATGTCGGGATGGATCACGCCCGCCTCCCACACTTCGTTCATCCAGCGCAGGAAGTCGCGGAACCCCTCGGTGACCTCGAAGAAGGTGATCTCGCCGGTCGTGGGATCGAGGTAGGGCCGCTCGATGTGCTCATAGCCGAACGCCGCCAGGAAGGTGCGCAGGCTGCTGGTCCAGCTTCCCGGAGACGTGGCCGAGGTGGCGATGCCCCAGGTGTTCTTCTCGCCGTCGCCGTCGGGATCGTCGAAGGTGAACTGGCGCGCCACCTCGGCGAACTCCTCCACGGTGGTCGGCACCGACGCCCCTACCGCGTCCAGCCAGTCGGCGCGCGCCACGAGCTGGTGCTTGATCTCCAGGCCGCCGTTGGGCAGCGCCCACAGCGTCTCGGTGTCCTTGTCCCAGGAGGGGAACTCGAACCAGACCCCCTCCACCATGTCATTGGCATAGTCGCGCCAGTAGGTGGGGGCGTACTGCTTGACCATGTCGAGCGGGATCTCGCGCAGCAGCCCCTCGTCCTTGTAGCGCAGCATGTTGTTCTGGGTGGCCAGCATGTGGTCGGGAATCTCGCCGGTCGCGAACAGCAGGTTCATCTCCTCGGCGCTGAAGGCGTCGGACTTGACCGCGCGCAGGTCGACGTTCAGCGCCTTGTTGAACTCCTGGATGATGCGGCTGTCCGGCTTCGGGTAAAGCGCTCCGCCCGGCGTTTTCAGACGCAGCCCGACCCAGTTGAGCACGACCGGACCCTCCTCTGCGGCGGCGGTCTCTGCCTCCGATGCGGCGAACACTGCCGGTGTGGCCGCAACCAGGACTGCGATTGCTAGTACGGTGAGTCTTCTCACGTCGTAACTCCTTGGATGGTGGTATGGAGGCGGTCGCGCCGCCGGTCCCCGTAACACGGGGCTATCGTCACCCTTTCAGTGAGCCGATCATGATACCCTTGACGAAGTAGCGCTGCACGAACGGGTAGGCGAGCAGAATCGGGCCGATCGAGATCAGCACCGTGGCCGCCTTGATCGACTCCGGCACCACCGACTCGGCCCCGGACACCGAGTCGTCGCTCTCGCCCAGGAAAGCCGAATCGTCCTGCTCGATGATCACCCGCCTCAGCACCAGTTGCAGCACGGTCTTGGTCTCGTCGCGGATGAAGATCAGCGCGTCGAACCAGGAGTTCCAGTGCTGCACCGCCACCCACAGGCCGATGGTGGCCATGATCGGCACCGACAGCGGGATGATGATCTGGAGCAGAATGCGGAAGAACGAGGCGCCGTCGATCATGGCCGACTCCTCCAGCGAGTCGGGGATGGTCATGATGAAGTTGCGCATGATCAGCAGGTTGTAGGTGCCGAGCAGGATCGGGAAGATCAGCGCCGCGCGGGTGTCCAGCATGCCCAGACTCCGTACCAGCAGGTAGCGCGGAATCAGGCCCCCCGAAAAGAACATCGGGATCAGGAAGAAGATGGTGAGGTAGTTGCGCAGCGGCAGCTTGCGCTTGGCCAGCGGGTAGGCGGTGCAGAACGAGAAGAACACCGCCAGCACGGTGCCCACCACGGTGCGGAACACGGTGTTGATGTAGCCGTAGTAGATCAGCCGCGACGAGAACGCCACCCGGTACGCCTCCAGGGTCACCTCCTCGGGCCACAGCTTGATGCCCCAGCTCGAGGCCAGCAGCCCCGGCAGCAGCGAGACTACCGCGGTTTCCCAGAACGGGTAGATCATCAGCACCGAGAACACGAACAGGAACACGTAGTTGCCCAGGTCGAACAGCCGCTCCGAAGTCGGGCGCCCGCGGGCTCCCGCTACCATGCCGCGTTCCTACCAGACGCCATATTCGGAGAAGCGGTTCACGATGGCGTTGGTGAACAGCAGCATCAGCAGGCCGAGCACGTTCTTGAACAGGCCGATGGCGGTGGAGTAGCTGTAGTCGAACTCCACCAGGCCGATGCGGTAGACGTAGGTGTCGATGATGTCGCCCACCTCGTAGGTGATCGGGTTGTAGAGGTTGAAGATCTCCTCGAAGCCGGCGTTCATCAGGAACCCGACCCGCAGGATGAACAGGATCACGATCACCGGCGCCAGCGAGGGCAGGGTGATGGAGATGGCCTGGCGGAAGCGCCCGGCGCCGTCCACGGTAGCCGCCTCGTAGAGCTCCGTATCGATGGAGGAGATGGCGGCCAGGTAGATGATCGAGCCCCACCCCACGTCCTTCCAGATGTTGGCCGCCACGATCATGGGGCGGAAGAAGCCCGGCTCGATCATGAAGTTGACCGGCTCCATCCCGACCAGGCTCAGCAGGTAGTTGACCACGCCGCTGGTGGGGGAGAGGAGTTGGCGGATCAGGGCCGCGATCACCACCCAGCTTATGAAGTGCGGCAGGTAGGAGATGGTCTGCACCACCTTCTTGAAGTGGCGCGCGCGCACCTCGTTGAGCAGCAGCGCCAGGATGATCGGCGCCGGGAAGCCGAAGATGATCTTGTAGAACGAGATCAGCAGAGTGTTGCGGAACACGTTGAGGAACTGCGGGCTGCGGAACAGGCGCTCGAAGTTGTCGAAGCCCACCCACGGGCTGCCCAGGATGCCCTGCAGGATGCGGTACTTCTTGAAGGCGATGATCACCCCGTACATGGGGTAGTACTCGAAGATCAGGAACCAGGCGATGGCCGGCAGCAGCATGATGAACATGCCGCGGTAGAGGAGGATGGAACGCCACAGGCTGCGCTTGGCGAGATCTCCGTTACTGGTTGCCGATTGGATGCCGCCCACCGAATCGCTGCTCCGGACGCGAGCGTATCACACCGCGGGAACAGAGCGTAAGTCCGCTGCCGCATGCCCATGAGCCGGGCCAGCCCGACCGGTGCGGACCAGTCAGCTCAGGCGGCGAGGAGTGCCGAGTATCGTCAGGATACGTCCGAGGTGTTGGCGATTGACGGCGTGGAGTGCCATACTGCTCACAGGAGTCAGCAGATGAGCGATACCGGAATCGAGACGAACCCCGAGGTGATGTTGGGGAAACCGGTTGTCCGGGGCACGCGTGTTACCGTTGAACTCCTCCTGCGCAAACTGAGCGAGGGTGCGTCGGAGGACGACCTGCTCGACGCCTATCCTCGCATCACGCGGGAGGATCTGCGTGCCGCCGTGGGCTTCGCCGCCGAGACGCTGGCCAACGACGAGACGGTATTCGTGAGCCATCCCGGATAGCAGGTGCGCTTCCTGGCCGACGAGAGCTGCGACTATGCAGTGATCCGGGCGACGACGTGGTGGACCTTGCCGCCAAGCACGGAGATCGACTGGCCGGATCCTTCGTCGTCGTTACGCCGGCTCAAATCCGCTTCCGACCGATGCCCGGGTAGGCGCACGGTCGTCTGACAGCCGGTGCAGCGAGTGCCTCCCCGCGCCGTATCGCGGCGGCCGGCGCATTCGTCTCACCAGGACTCTTGAGACGGTGGCACCGACTCAAGTGGCGGTGGTCAGCCGCTCGTACTCGATTTCGGATGAGCGCTTGACGCCGTGCTGCTCGGCCCACTCCTGCAGCGCCCACGCGTCGACGATCGTGCTCGGGTGCTTGTGGCTGCCGACGAGTTGGCGGCGTCTCGCCATCGGGCCGCGCTTCGCCATCCCCATCGCCCGCATCGACCACGACATCCTGTTCCCCGGCCACCGCGCCATTCTGGTGTCGGGCCGGGACTACATGGGCTCCAACCGCCTGACCACCCCGCCGGCCGAGGGTTAGCGTGGGTCAGGCGTGCCGGCGTTCGTAGCGGCGCTCGATCCACCTCAGGAAGCTGGCGCAGGCGAGGGTGATCACCACGTACAGGACCGCGGCCGTGTTGAAGGGGGCGAAGGGCAGGAAGCTGGCGGACTGGAACTCGCGCATGCGCTGGGTGACGTCGCGCACCGACAGGATCGACAGCAGCGACGTGTCCTTGATCATGGCGATGAACTCGTTGCCGAGCGGCGGCACCACGATGCGCAGCGCCTGGGGCAGGATGATCAGCCGCGCCGCCAGCCATCGCGACAGCCCCAGGCTCTTGGCCGCCTCCACCTGTCCCTTGGGGACGGCTTCGATTCCCGCGCGGAAGATCTCGGCCATGTAGGCGGAGTAGCCGACCGCGATCGCGATCACCCCGCGCGTGAAGTTCGCCAGGTCGATGCCGCCGCCGGTAGCGTCCTTGATGGCACCGGAAAGCGGCAGACCGATGTAGAGCACGATGACCAGCATCGGGATCCCCCGAATCGTGTCGACGAAGAACTCGGCTCCCACCGCCAGCGGATGCAGCCGGTGCAGGGCGCCGCCGCAGGTCAGTATGAGCAGCAGAACGCCGAGCACGGAGAAGGCCAGCGCCGCGGCCCGCACGCTCTCGGGCAGGAACCGGGTTGCCCAGACTACCGGGAGCCGGCCGTCATGCGCGCTCACCGGCACGAACGCGCCGGACACGCTGTCGACCGTTGCGATCTGTTCCAGCGCCGTGGCTACGTCCGGGACGCTGCGAATGCGCACCGCAGCGCCGTCCCCGCCCGGGTACTCGCCGAAGCGGATGGTGTCGACGACCGCCTGCGGGGTGCCCTTGACGATTGCGATCCTGGCCTCGGTGGAGCCGACCACGGCGTACTCCACCCGTGGCTGCGCCCAGAAGAAGCCCGCCGTGGCGAGCAGCAGGAGGCTGACCGCGGCGTAGACCGGGGTGGTCGACCGGGAGTTGCGCAGGCTCTGCAGTCCGGTCCACGTCAGGCCGAGAATCGCGGCCAGCACATACGCGAACACCGCGGCCCGGAGTGTCACCGCGATGCCGGTCGCGAAGCCCCAGTGGCAGATGAACACCAGGTAGAACAGGGCCACGCCCGACAGCGCCTCGAACCCCCGGATGCAGTACTTGCGCAGCGGCCCCGCCGCACGGGCCGCCGCCAGCGTGAAGGCCAGAAACAGCGACCCGTAGACCGCGAGACCGATCCGGAACCGCTCCGAGACCAGGGGGAGAATCTCCGCCTTCAGGGTCCAGGGACGCGCGGTGCGGTCGACCAGCTCGGAGGCCGCCGGGTCGAGCGAATGGAACAGCACCGACTGCACGAACGGGTCCGCGAGCGGCGGTGACGCCAGGATCAGCACGATGACGAGCGCATGCACCGGCAGCGCGCCGCGCGCGGCCGGCACCAGCCAGCGTGGCGCGGCGCCACCCATGGTCCAGCGGCGCGCGGCCAGGAAGCCGGTCGCGAACAGCGCCAGCAGGAGCAGGAAGCCGAGCAGCAGTGCGGGCGCCCCCGGCTCGATGCCGATGATCGCCTTCAGCGAGCGCAGGTACTTGCTGGAGGACGCGAACAGGAACACCAGGAACGGGGTCGCCGCCAGCAGCACCAGGTTGCTCGGGCGGACTCGTTTCAGGCTAATGATGTGCGGCCCCCGCGCGCCGGCCCGTGGCCGGCAAGCCCAGATCGGATTCTGTCAGTCAGTAGTCCAGTACTGCCCGATCAACTGGTCGAGGGTGCCGTCTTCCTTGATCGCCGCGAGACCCTCGTTGAATGCGTCGACCAGGGGATCGCCTTCCTGGAACACGATGCCGAGTGGATCGGCCTGCAATCCGGTGACCCCGATGGTCAGCTCGCCCGCGAATTCCTGCTCGTAGGCAGCCCCCGAGGTGCCGTCGATCACCACCCCGTCCACGTCGGCGTTCTGCAACGCCAGGATCGCCCCGGCGAACGCGTCATACAGGCTCACGTTGTCGCGCCCGACCAGCTCTTCCGCCAACTGCGCGTTGGTGGTGGCGGTCTGCGCCGCCAGCTTCCTTCCGCCCATCTTGAAGTCGTCCGCCGTCAGCTCGGCATCCTCCACCCGAACCAGGATCGCCTGGCTCACGACCAGGTAGGGCTCCGAGAAATCCATCGTCTCGTCGCGTTCGGCGGTGATCGACACGCCCGACACCACGAGGTCGAATTCACCCTGCTGCAGGGCGGCGAAGATCCCGTCCCAGGCCGTGTTCACGAACTGCGGCACGCAATTGATGCGGTCGCACACCGCATTCAACATGTCGACGTCGAAACCGACAATCTCGCCGGTCGCCTCGTCGACGGTCTCCATCGGCGGGTAGGTGGCGTCCGTTCCCACCTTGAGCACCTTGCCTTCCAGATCGGCGGCGTGGGCTCCTGCCGCAAGGACCACGAACAAGCCCGCGAGGGCAATGGATTGTTTGAGCATGGCTGAACCTCCTGACACCGGGTCGCTCCTCGATAACCCCCGTATACTGGACGCTCGCGCCGCGCAAGGGCAAGCAGGCGGGAGGCAGGACTATCCCACGCTACGCGAGAAGCGGACTACCGGTCGTTGCTCCCGCTGCCCTTGGACCGACGCCCAGTCGCCGGACCGCCCCAACTCGCACCCCGGCGAGCGCCGATCACGTGGCCCCGTCTGGCGACGGCCCGTCCTCCCGATGCCGGAAGCGGTGGTGAGCAGAACAACGAAGCCTGAGATTACCCGGCTCAGCGCTGCCGCCGAGCGCAAAGGGAACGATGTGGTCGAGCTCCAGCAGAAAGCGAGACCCGCAGCGCCGCCCGCTGTGCGGATCGACGTAACTGCAACAGCCGCCGTCGCGGCGCCACACCCCGCGCCGGACTGGTGCCGGAGTGTAGCGGGATCGACGCGCCCGGTGGGACGGCTGCGCGCTGCCTGCGGACGGGCCGGCTGCCGCCGCCTGCCGCCGCGAACGGCCATCGAGTTGCGCTCCTGCCCGCTTTGCCGCCCCTGCCCGCTTCGCCGTCCCTACCCGCTTCGCTGGCGAAGGAGCGTGGCGACCGCGATCCGCCGCTTCCCGCGGGGTCGGCAAGCTCCAGTCTGCCGGCGGCATCGGTACGGCGCGGGACCCGCAACCAGCCACCAACTTCGCCGCCGGAGGCGCGGTGCCGGGCGCCGCCACCGCTGGCTTGGCACTCACCGGGGTGCCGCTGCCGCAAGTCTCGCGCCCCGCCGGCGGCGCGGACAGCGCTGCCACCGCCGAGGTGCCGGCGCCGCCAATCCCGCGCGCGGGTTCCGCTGCGGACAGCGCTGCCGGCGCCGTGGTGCTGCCACCGGCGCTCGTGCCCTCCGGCGGCGTCGCCACTCCGGGTTGCTCTTGCGCGCCCGACTTCGCTGGCGAAGTCGCCCCGCCCGCCGGCCCTTGCAGCGCCTTCGGCTCCGGGGCCTGGCCCGTCCTTGCCTCCCGGCGCCCACCTCTGCGCCCGCGCGGCGGCCGCCCCGGGTCGTAGCGCTGCAGGCCGTCCTGCACCAGCCGCTCCACGAGTTGCCCCAGCGTCAGGTGCGGGTCCACGTGCGACAGCAGTGCCCGTAGCTGCTCGATCCCGCGCTGACAGGCAGAGTCGATCACCACCTTCAGCTCCCAGCGGCCCTCGCCCAGCGCCCGCATGCGATCGGCCGGCCGCGCCAGCTCGGGAGCCACCGCGGCCAACAACTGCTTCACCTCGCGGGTGCTCTTGCCGCTCGCCTGCGCCACCAGCTCCTGCCGCTGCGCCGCGTCCAGCGCCGGCACCGGTCGCGCCGCCGCCGCTGCCCCGGCCCCCAAAGCCCCCGCCTCCGGCGCCGGCCCCGTGGCGCCCGGCAGCAGCTCCGGTGCCGCGGGTGCCGCGCCGGGGTCCGCGGCGGCGGTGGCCGTGCGCTGCAGGAGATCGAAGGTGTTCTGCAACTGCGCCGCCGCGCTCAGGGAGAGCGAGCCGTCCTGCAGCCGCTCGCGGGTCCCGGCGGTATCGGAGCACAGGCGCATGGCTTTGATACGGCGCCAGGCGGCACCCTCGCTATAGCCCAGCTCGCGCACGGCGTAGTCGAACAGGCTGGAGAACCCGAGGCGCAGGTGGAGGTGGCGGGCGTGGATCTCGCGCAGGTGGTCGAGGACGGCGAGCTGCAGTGCCTGCTCGTGCAGGACGAGGGACCTGGTGTGCGCCAGCAGCACCTGGTCGGGGAGCCCGGAGAGCGAGGAGGAGAAGCCGGGAGCGATCGCGGAAGCCATGGCGTAAATATGAGCATGGCTGAGAAATGTCCGATGAGGGCAAGTCCCGGGACCGCCACCAGGGAGGGCTCAGGCCGGCGCTGGCGAGGTGCTGACGGGCCTGGAGGGCGTGGCGGGATGTTCGAAGGGTCGTAGGGGCCGGCACGTGCGGCAGGTGGCCGTCACGAGCGGCGCCAAACCCGTCAAGTGCCCAGCGCACTTTTTTGGCACCTATTCGCAGAACCTGCACCGCGGCGCGATGTGGCAGCAGCGCAGCGGCGGAGAATGGCGTTGCGGGTGGGCGGCAACCCACTCTTTCCTGGACTCTTCGTACAGCGAACGAACGCCTGAATGCCGCGAACTAGCAGGCACCGGCGCCAGCCATCACCGCCGCTCGGCACTACGCTCCAGAACATTCTTGCCCACACGGGATGCGGACGGTGTTCAGCATGGGATGATCCTGGGACCAGCGCGGCGCGGCTCTGCAGCACCGGCACGTGCCGTGTGATAACCTGCGAACATGATTCAACAGCAACACCTCGACCTCCTGCTGGAGCTGAACGCCGACAAGAATCCTCACTCCGGCGGAGCCCTGCTGGAGCACCTGCGGGGCACCCATGATCTCCTGCACGCCTGGGGTAACGATCAGGCCGTCTGTGTCGGCGGGCTGTTTCACAGCATCTACGGGACGCAGGCATACCACACACGGTCCGCTTCGCTGGAGGACCGGCAACGCATTCGCGTGGTGATCGGCGCGCGCGCCGAACGATTGGCCTTCCTGTTCTGCGTGTCGAACCGAGGGGAGTTCTACGGAGCGCTCGACCAGGACGACGCGGCGCTCTGGAACAGCGTCCATGAGGAGACCGTGCCGGTCACCCAGGACGAGCTGCGCGACCTCATCGAGATGGAAATGGCCAACTTCGTGGAATTCATGCCGAGGTTGGCATTCACGAACGAGGAGCTGGTCGCATTCGACGCCAACGTCGAACGTACCAGTGCCCTCATCACCGAGCGCGCGTATGCTGCCGCCAAGGCCGCCATCAAGGCGAAGCGCGGCAGCAATTCGTGCTCCGATCTCTGACCGAGCGATAGACCTCGACTCGTCTCGCAGTACACCATCGGCGGGTAGGCGTCCCCTAACCTAACGCCCCGCCAAGCCGCGGCGTGGCGTAACGTGGCGCATCATCGAGAGGGGATGCTACGTTCCGACGCTGAGCCTTCCCTGGTGCTGAAAGCGGGGTTCTCGAATGACGATTTCCACGTCCCGACCCAGTGCGGTCAACAGGCACAGGAGGCGCTCCACCGAATACTCGCGAAAGCTTCCCCTCAGAAGACGCGAGACGTCAGGTTGAGACAATCCCAGGACCTTCGCGGCCTGGACCTGTTTGAGACCGCGTTGGCGAATTATCTTGTCGATGCGAGTGACAAGCTCTGCCTTCAGCAGGTGAGCGTCGGCGTCAGGGCGCCCCAGGTCCGC
The DNA here is from genome assembly GCA_965203905.1 of Spirochaetia bacterium. Lineage (GTDB taxonomy): Bacteria > Spirochaetota > Spirochaetia > SZUA-6 > Bin103 > Bin103. The sequence goes on from CBDBDQ010000005.1 coordinate 3,752,793, forward strand.
GAACACGTTCCCGCTGCCACGCTCGATCCTGATTTCATCCGCCTCCACTGATCTCCTCCTCGCCATAGGTCTTCGCGTAGTGTCGTTCGGCAGCCTTCAGCATCTGTCTGATCAGACGGCCCGGTCCTCACTCGGCCCCTGCTGAGGGCAGGTCCATGCGGTCGTGGAGCACACGGAGCACGTCTATGAGCAGCGGGTCCGTGTTCGAGGAGATGCGGTACAGCAGAATGTGCCTGCCACGTCGACCACGGCGCGCCACGTGAAGTATCCGGATCCGGGGACATCGGGGCCTTCGGTCAGCTCTTCGATGGCGCTTTGCAGGGTTTCAGCGTACCGCCGTGCCTGTTGCATTCCAAAATGCTCGGCCGTCCAGCGCAGGATGTTCCGGTAGTCGGCTTCAGCGGAAGCCGCGAGGCGAACCCGCCAGCGGCGACCATCGTTCACCCGCCGCCGCTGGCAGAGTCACGATCTGCTACCGCCTCTGCAGCCAAACCTCTGAGGTGATCGCGTAGCGGTTCAAGTGCCTCGAAACTTCGAAAGTCCCCTGCGTCGATGTCGGCGATGCCGGCGGCAGCGGCCTCGCGCAGCGCACGGAGACGCGCCTCGTGCTCGGCTTCCTGGCGCTCGACGAGCCTGATGCCCTCGCGCAAGACCTCGCTGGCATTCTGGTAACGGCCTGAGACAACCAGTCGCTCGACGAGTCGGGCTTGATGAACGGTCAGGACAACATTGCGCGTCGGCATGATCTACTGTGGTCCCTATGGCATAGTATGCCAATGTTCCCTCGTAACGCAAGGACTGCCGGGGAGCAGCGCCGCTCACCGGGCTGCCCCTCCCGGGCAGCCACTACGAACGTGATCTCCGAGTTGCGCAAGCTCGGCGATGGCAAGGCCGACGTGCGTGTCGCTGCATGGGTCGCGGGCCGGGACGCCGCGAGCTTCTATATCCCCACGCTGACGTTGATGGAGCTGGAGACAGGCATCCTGCGCATCGAACGGCGCGACCCCGGGCAAGGGAAGCGGCTGAGGACCTGGATGGTCCGGGTGCTGCCCGAGTTCGTGGAGCGCACGCTGCCCGTCGACTCTGCCGTGGCCCTGAAGTGCGCGCGACTCCATTTGCCGCACCCGCGCGCCGAACAGGACGCGCTGATCGCGGCCACCGCCATCGTGCACGGGATGACGGTGGTCACGCGGAACGTGGCCGACTTCGAGGCGACAGGTGCGGCACTCATCGACCCGTGGGCCGGAGCATGACGCCGGTCGTGAGCGCCACAATCTGAATGCGCGACGGGCTCCGGCCATATGGTCCCTCTACAACGTTCGACTGTCGGAAATCGCTGATATCGGAACGGGGATGTCAGTCAGTAGGTCGCGCAATCTGGCTGACCCGATTGAGGTGCCGTACTTGAGTGTAGCCAATGTGCAACGCGGAAGGCGGCGTCCCTGGCCGCCACGGTACCGTTCGACGACCGCTACCAGCAGGCAATAACGCTGGATTCACTGTCGCCACGTCTGATTGAACGATTCCTTCGCGACGTAGGAAGTGACCTCGCGTTGGACACAGAGCTCTCGACGGAGGCCCTGGGGCGCCGTATGAATATCGTCGGAGAACGGCTCACCGGCTCCGGTCTTCGAGAGCGACGACGACCGGACTTGGTTCCTGGTACGCCTTCCGGTTCATAGAGCCGCACACAGCGCTCCGACCGCACAACGTACCGAACAAGACGACGAACAAGATAGCGGGCAAGCGACCGAACATGAGACCGTACAAGCCACCGAACATGACGCCCAGCAAGTCACCGAGCATGTTGAGCGCTTGGTCGGAGCCCTCGAGAGAGAGATGCGTCGTGCCGAATTGCAGGCTGTGCTGAGACTTACGCACCGTCCCCACTTCATCACTTCGTATCTCCGCCCGGCCCTCGAAGCCGGGCTGATTGAGATGACACTGCCCGAAAAACCAACGAGCAGGCATCAGCGTTATCGGCGCACTGCGGCCGGCGAGACTCTGGCACAGCACGCCACAGGCAAGGACTCCTCTCCATGAACACCGCCCCCATCGTCTCGAGAGTCTGGAGCTTTTGCACCAACGAGTGCAGGCGTGGCGAATTTAGCGGAGCGAGCGGCGGTGGGGAAACGGCGTTGACGGGCACTCTTCGGATGTCACGGAGAGGGTCCTGGAACCGAGGGACGGGAGATGGTCATTGATCCCACCACGGGTATGATAGTTTCGGCGCCGCAGCACGGAGGCCCGCTGATGCGGTCGCGGGTCGCCATGTTCCGTCGCGCCGATGGGAGCGGCGAACGGCTATGGCGTCGCGCCGTTGCATGGGACAATAGGCAGTCGAAGCGGTAGCGAGGAGGCGTTGCGATGGCCGAACAGGAGTTCACCGAGTTCGTGAAGAGAAAGACTGCGCAGGTGCAGGACGAAGTGGACTGGGCCAAGCGGCGAGCCGACTGGCTCCAAGAACTTGACGAGCTGTATGCGCGCATGGAAGGCCATCTCAGGCCGTATACGAAAGCACAGGAGATCCAGATCGAACGCACGCGGATACAACTGAGAGAAGACCATCTGGGGAGCTACGACGCGGACAAGCTCACGTTCAAGATCGGTCGCGAGAAGATCGTGGCGAGGCCCATCGGGACATTGCTCATCGGCGCGAGAGGCCGGGTGGACCTGTCGGGCCCGCGGAAGACCCTGAAGATCGTGCTGCTTGCCACCGGTGGGCCGGTTCTCCCTACCAAGGTCGAACATGGCGCCGTCACTGAGGAATCCACCCGCTCCATGGTACGGGGCGACGTCGATGAAGCGGGCTGGTACATCGAGACTCCGCCTCCGGACAGCGTCGTTGTCGCGTTCGGCGAGGACTCGTTCCGGGACGCGATCATGGAAGTCTCGGGTGGCTAGACGGGTATCGTTGTCGGGAGCGCATCTCGCAGCGAACCAGGTGGCCGAACATCACGCGGTGGTCGAAGAGGCCATCCACCTGTACTACGCTGCGGCGAGCCCCGGCTTCGAGACGAGATTCGCTTTCTACACGGAGGACGAAGTCTTAGCGGAGCGGGACGAGCGGCTGTACGAGGCGGGCGCGGCGTCGGCGATGATGGTGCTGGCCTCGATCGAGGCTGCGTTCCGGGTCGACTATCTCCGACGCTGCTATGCGAAGCACAGGGACCGGTTGTCGCGGACGCTCCGCGAGCTGTACCAGGACAAGGGTGCAAGGGTTTCGCTTTCGGACGATCTGCTCGACGTGTGGAAGAACCACGGCTCCGTGCCAGCGAGGCTGGTTGGCGACATCCGCAGCGCGTTCGGCTATCGGGACTGGCTGGCCCACGGACGCTACTGGGTTCCGAAGCTCGGCCGCCAGTACGACTTCGCGAGCGTGTACAACCTGGCGCGGGAAGTCGAGGCGGCGCTCTCGTCTCGGCGGGCGACGAACACGCCGGAAACGACGGAGAGGTAGGATGCGGCTGATCAGGGGCGGCTCGCTCAACCGAGTCTCCCCCTGGAATGCTCTCGTTTGGCCCGGCTGGTTCGTTCTGTCGAAGTGCCCTCCACCATTGGCCATCACCGACCGTGGCAAGCCCGCGCACGTGCTGCTCAGCATCGAGGACTACCGGCGTCTTGCGGGACAAGGCCGCAGCTTGGCGGAGGCACTGTCCATGCCGGGTCTGGCTGATATCGACTTCGATCCCCCGGGCGTCCGCATCGAAGCCCCTCCGCCCGATCTCTCCTGATGTTCCTGCTCGATACGAACGTGATCTCCGAGTTGCGCAAGCTCGGCGATGGCAAGGCCGACGTGCGTGTCGCCGCATGGGTCTCGGGCCGGGACGCAGCGAGCTTCTATATCTCCGCGCTGACCCTGATGGAGTTGGAGATAGGCATCCTGCGCATCGAACGGCGCGACGCCGGGCAAGGGGAGCGACTGAGGGCCTGGATCGACCGGCACGTGCTGCCCGAGTTCATAGGGCGCACGCTGCCGGTCGACTCTGCCGTGGCCCTGAAGTGCGCGCGACTCCATGTGCCGGACCCGCGGGCCGAGCGGGACGCGCTGATCGCGGCCACCGCCATTGTGCACGGGATGACGGTGGTCACGCGGAACGTGGCCGACTTCGAGACGACAGGTGCGGCAGTCGTCGATCCGTGGGCCGGAGCATGACGCCGGTCGTGAGTGCCGCAATCTGAATGCGGCGACGGGCTCCGGCGATATGGTCCCTCTACGCCACAGTCTCCACTGCCGTTCCGGACGCGCGACGTGATAGGATGGCCATACGGCGTCAGCGGCCGGTTTGCGCCAACTTCGGAGGGCCGGGTGGAGATTGCGTCACGTAGCTTCGTCGTAGACGAGAATGGGAAAAGGACCGCTGTAGGAATGCCGATCGAGGAATACGAGCGGCTATTGGAAGACTTGGAGGATCTGGCGCTAATCGCTCAACGACGAAACGAGCCAACGGAGTCGCTCGCCACGGTGCCGGAGCGACTGGAAAGGAAGTGGCAGGGAGAACCGTCGAGGTAACTCGGTCGGCCAACAACACCCTGCAACGATGACTGACCACAACCGTACTCCCGAGCAGCGGGCGCGCGCGACCATCGACACCAAGCTGGAGCAAGCGGGATGGTGTGTGCAGTCGATGGGGAAGATCGACTTCAGTGCCGGCCCTGGGGTCGCGGTTCGCGAGTACCAGACCGACGTCGGTCCCGCCGACTACCTGCTGTTCGTTGAGCGCAAGCCCGTTGGGGTGATCGAGGCCAAGCCGGCGGATTGGGGCCAGAAGATAACCGCGGTGGAGGAGCAGTCCACCGGCTATGCCGAGGCCACGCTGAAGTGGCTGAGCAGCGCCGAGCCGCGGCCGTTCGTCTACGAGAGCACCGGCGCGCTCACCCGCTTCACCGACCGGCGCGATCCGAAGCCACGCTCACGAGAGGTTTTCAGCTTCCATCGGCCGGACACGATGCAGGAGTGGCTCGCGCAGCCGGGGTCGCTGCGCGCAAGGCTTCAGGGGCTTCCCGACCTGGATCCCACGGGTCTGAGAAGGTGCCAGATCACCGCCGTCGAACGCCTCGAAGCCTCGTTCAAGCGGAACCACCCACGTGCACTGATGCAGATGGCCACCGGCTCCGGCAAGACCTATACCGCCATCACCGCGGTCTACCGCCTCCTCAAGCACGCGGACGCCAAGCGCATCCTGTTCCTCGTCGACACCCGGAACCTGGGCGAGCAGGCGCACCAGGAGTTCATGGCCTACGTGCCGAGCGACGACAACCGCAAGTTCGTCGAGCTGTACAACGTGCAGCGGCTCACCTCGTCGTTCGTGGCCGGCGACAGCCAGGTCTGCATCAGCACCATCCAGCGCATGTACTCGATCCTCAAGGGCGAGGAGATGGACTCCGCGGCCGAGGAGATCAACCCTGCCGAGCTGGTGCAGCCGAGACAGCCTCGGCCGGTGGTCTACAGCCCCACGCTTCCGCCCGAGTTCTTCGACTTCATCATCATTGACGAGTGCCATCGCTCGATCTACGACCTCTGGCGCCAGGTGCTGGAGTACTTCGACGCCTACCTGATCGGTCTGACCGCGACACCCGACAACCGCACCTTCGGATTTTTCAGGAAGAACGTGGTCAGCGAGTATTCGCATGAGCAGGCCGTCGCCGACGGGGTCAACGTCGGCAATGAGGTGTACGTCGTCGAGACCGAGAGGACCCAGCTCGGAGGGCGCATTCGGGCGGGCCGCTCCGTCGAGAGGCGGGAGCGCCCGACGCGGCGGAAGCGCTGGGAGATCCAGGACGAGGAATATGCCTACGGTGCGCGGGAACTGGACCGCTCGGTGGTCAACCCGGACCAGATCCGCACCGTGATCCGCACCTTCCACGACAAGCTGCCGGAGATATTCCCGGGGCGCACAGAGGTCCCGAAGACGCTGGTCTTCGCCAAGACCGACAGCCACGCCGACGACATCATCCAGACCGTGCGCGAGGAGTTCGGCCAGGGCAACGAGTTCTGCCGCAAGATCACCTACAAGGTGGACGGAGATCCGAAGTCGCTGCTCACGCAGTTCCGCAACGACTACTATCCGCGCATCGCTGTGACCGTGGACATGATCGCCACGGGCACCGACGTGAAGCCGCTCGAATGCCTGGTCTTCATGCGCGACGTGCGCAGCCGCAACTACTTCGAGCAGATGAAGGGCCGTGGCACCCGCACCCTCGACCACGACGACCTGCGGAAGGTGACACCATCCGCAGTCACCGCCAAGACCCACTATGTCATCGTGGACGCGGTCGGCGTCACCAAGTCCGTCAAGACCGACAGCGGCCCGCTCATCACCAAGCCCGGCGTGCCGCTCAAGGACCTCGCCATGGGCGTGATGATGGGCGCCCGCGACGAAGAGACGATCAGCTCCCTGGCCGGCCGCCTCGCCCGCCTCAACCGGCAGCTCGACGACGCCGAGCGGCGCCGCATCGAGGATCGGGCCGGCGGCGTGGAGCTGACCGACATCGTTGGCAACCTGCTGGCGGTCATCGACCCCGACCGGATCGAAGCCAAGGCGCGTGAGATCGATCCCCCGATAGGAGACGACGATCCGGCCCCGGCCGCCGTGGACGAAGCGCGTGACCTGCTCGCCGCCGACGCCGCCGGCGTGTTCACCGGCGAGCTGATCGACCTGATCGACTCGATCCGTCGCGACAAGGAACAGACCATCGATCACGACAGCCTGGACACCGTGCAGCGCGCCGAGTGGGAAGGCGACGCCCAGGAGAACGCGCAGGCCCTGGTGCAGGACTTCCGCGAGTACCTGGAAGCCAACCGCGACCAGATCGAAGCGCTGACTATCTTCTACAGCCAGCCGCACCGCCGCCGCGAAGTGACCTATGCCATGATTCGTACCGTGCTCGACAAGCTGAAGGGTGATAAGCCACGACTCGCGCCCCTGCGGGTCTGGCGCGCCTACGCGCTGCTCGACGACTACCGGGGCCAACAGCCGGACAAGGAGCTCGCGGCCCTCGTCGCCCTGATCCGCCGCGTCTGCGGCATCGACAAGGCGCTCTCGCCCTACGCCGAGACCGTACGCCGCAACTTCCAGACCTGGATCATGACCCGCCACAGCGGCAGCGGCGAGAAGTTCAACGACCAGCAGATGACATGGCTGCGCATGATCCGCGACCACGTCGCCACCTCCTTCCACCTCGACCGCGACGACCTCGAAATGGCCCCCTTCGACGCCCAGGGCGGCCTGGGCCGCATGTACCATCTCTTCGGCAACCGCATGGACAGCGTCATCGACGAACTGAACGACGCACTGGCCGGATGATGGCGAACTCCGAAAACACGCTGCCGCCTGGTTGGACCACCTGTACGCTCAGAGAAGTGACACTACCTGTGTCGAGAATAGACCCCAAGGAAGAACCTGCCCAACGTATCGACTATATCGACATATCCTCGATTGATAACGTCCGAAACGTTGTCGAGAGCGCCAAGAGCTACCGAATCTCCGATGCACCATCGCGAGCACGTCAGATCGTACACGGAGGCGACGTCCTTTTTTCTACTGTTCGTCCGTACTTGCGCAACGTCGCTCGCGTACCCAACAAGTACCATAAGCAAATTGCCTCTACCGGGTTTTCGGTGCTAAGGGCCGCGAAGGGTGTCGTTCCGGGATTTCTTTTCTACAAGGCTATCTCCCGAGATTTCGTGGATGCCCTTGCGCGGGTGCAGTACGGAGTGAGCTATCCGGCGGTGAAAGATGAGCAAGTTCGCGATCAGGTGATCTTCCTGCCACCTACAGCTGAACAGCGGCGGATCGTCACCAAGATCGAAGAACTCCTCTCCGAACTTGACAACGGGGTGGCGATGCTGAAGACAACACGTGAGCAGCTCGGGACTTACCGTAAAGCCGTGCTCAAGCATGCTTTCGAGGGCAAGCTAACGTCGCATTGGCGAGAAGGGAACACGGATAAACTGGAGTCATCCGAGCAAGTGCGTTGTCGCATCAATCGGCAGCGGGCTGCGCGTTACGATCGGCAGATCCGGGAATGGAAGGATGTCATCCAGGCGTGGCAGACAGGCCGAGGATCCCGCAAGAGACCAGTGAGGCCCCGGCACCGCAGAGAGATGGCTCAGGCTTCCGGGAGTACAATCAATGGACTGCCACGGCTGCCTTACGGATGGCAGTGGGTAAGGCTTCACAGCATCGCTGAAGTATCGGGCGGTCTTACAAAAAATCAGAAGCGGCATGACCTTCCTCGCAAGATGAAATATCTCCGAGTTGCTAACGTCTACCCAGACAAGATACTAATTGATGACGTCCGCGAGATTGGTGTTACTGCAGAGGAGTCAAGAAGTGTTACGCTTGAAGCAGGTGATCTACTCATAGTAGAAGGGAATGGCAGCATTGAACAGATCGGGCGAGTTGCGATGTGGCACGGAGAACTCCCTGTCTGTGGGCATCAGAACCACTTAATAAGAGTGCGACTTGCAACAGAGTCGGACCCGCGCCTTATCCTCCATTTCCTGCTTTCACCGATTGGTCGCGATCTCATTGTGAAGGAAGCTAGTTCCACTTCGGGACTGCACACGCTGAGCATCTCCAAGGTGGGGAATCTTTTTGTTCCCGTCACAAGTGTCGCTGAAGAATCAGAAGTCGTCTTTCGGGTTGACACTGAACTCTCACGAATTGACAAGGCAGTCGAAGAAATCGATTCACAGTTGGCTAAGTCGACTGTACTCCGAGATTCGATCCTGAAGAAGGCTTTTTTCGGCCAACTTGTGCCACAGGACCCCACCGACGAGCCCGCGTTAGTGCTCCTGGACCGTATCACGACTGAGCGAGGTCAGATAGCGAGTAGGGCGATGCCCCGTAAGACTGAAAAGCGGAAGAAGACCAAGGTCGCGGTATGACCGGGACGCTCCCGGTCAACCTTCAGGATCTCTTGAGTCAGCGCACCATCGAAGGCGAACGGGTCGAGTACAAGGCGGGCTGGAATCCGGTACGTGTGCTACATACCATCTGTGCGTTCGCGAACGATTTTCACAATTTAGGCGGCGGTTACGTGGTGTTGGGTGTTGAGGAGAGCGACGGGCTGCCGGTGCTGCCACCGACGGGCATCGGTCCCGAACGGATCGACGCGGTGCAGAACGAGCTGTTGAGGCTCGGCCAGTCGGCCATTCAGCCGCATTACCATCCCCTCACGGGCGTCTACGAGGTCGAAGGCCGGACGATCCTCGTGCTGTGGGCACCCGGCGGCGAGACACGTCCGTACAAGGCCAGAGTCAGTCTGGCACGCGGCGCGAAGGAGTGGGCGTACTACATTCGCCGGCACAGCAGTACGGTTCGAGCTAAAGGCGCGGACGAACGCGAACTATTGTCCCTGGCCGCTACAGTACCGTTCGACGACCGCTACCAGCAGGCAGCAACGCTGAATGCACTTTCACTACGTCTGATCGAACGATTTCTTCGTGACGTAGGGAGTGACCTCGCGTTGGACACAGAGCTCTCGACGGAGGCCCTGGGGCGCCGTATGAATATCGTCGGCGGTCCGTCGGAGGCGTGCTTTCCGAAGAATGTCGGGTTGCTGTTCTTCAACGAGACGCCGCACCGCTTCTTTCCCGCAACGCAGATCGATGTCGTGTGGTTTCCCGATGGTCCCGGCGGCGACCGCTTCGAGGAGAAGGAGTTTCGCGGTCCGTTAGCGGTCATCCTGCGCGAGGCGATCGAGTTTATAGACCGGAACTACCTCAAGGAAACCGTCATCAAGCATCCACATCAGCCGGAAGCAGAGCGATTCTGGAACTTCCCCCTAGCGGCTATCGAGGAAGCCCTGGTGAACGCGATCTACCACCGCTCGTACGAGGAGCGTGAGCCGGTAGAGGTGCGTATCACGCCGCAGGAACTGACGATCTTGAGCTTTCCCGGCGCCGACCGGTCGATCCGCATGGAAGATCTGCAGACCGGACGCGCGATCAGCCGCCGTTACCGGAACCGGCGCATCGGCGAGTTTCTGAAGGAGCTCGATCTGGCCGAGGGACGGTCTACGGGCATTCCCAAGATCCTGCGCGCAATGAGCGAGAACGGTTCACCGGCTCCGGTCTTCGAGAGCGACGACGACCGGACTTGGTTCCTGGTACGCCTTCCGGTACATAACGCCGCGCACAGCGCGCCGACCGTACAACGTACCGAACAAGACGACGAACAAGATACCGGGCAAGCGACCGAACATGAGACCGTACAAGACACCGAACATGACGCCCAGCAAGTCACCGAGCATGTTGAGCGCTTGGTAGGAGCCCTCGCGAGAGAGATGGGGCGTGCCGAATTGCAGTCTGTCTTGAGACTTACGCACCGCCCCCACTTCATCACTTCGTATCTTCGTCCCGCCCTCGAAGCTGGGATGATTGAGATGACACTGCCGGACAAACCAACGAGCAGGCACCAGCGTTATCGGCGCACCGCGGCCGGTGAGACTCTGGCACAGCACACCACAGGCAAGGACTCCTCTCCATGAACACCGCCCCTATCGTTTCGAGAGTCTGGAGCTTCTGCACCACGCTGCGCGATGACGGAGTGAGCTATGGGGACTACCTGGAGCAGCTCACCTATCTGATCTTCCTCAAGATGGCGGACGAGTACGGCAAGCCGCCTTACCACCGCGACGTAGGCATTCCTCCCGCATATGACTGGCGGAGCCTGAAGACGAAGCGGGGCGCGGAACTCGAAGGCCACTACGTCACACTGCTGCGCGAACTTGGCACCCGGCGCGGCATGCTGGGGCAGATCTTCACCAAGGCGCAGAACAAGATTCAGGATCCGGCGAAGCTCTACCGCCTCATCGACATGGTGGACGACACCGACTGGGTCACGCTCGACGCCGACGTCAAGGGCGACATCTACGAGGGGCTGCTAGAGAAGAACGCCGAGGACACCAAGTCGGGCGCGGGCCAGTACTTCACGCCGCGCGCCCTGATCCGTGCCATGGTCGAGTGCGTGCGGCCGGAGCCGGACAAGCGCATCGCGGACCCCGCGTGCGGCACCGGCGGGTTCTTCCTTGGCGCCTACGACTTCATCACCAACGAGGCCAAATTTACGCTCGACCGGGAGCAGAAGGCGTTTCTCAAGCACGGCACCTTCCAGGGCAACGAGATCGTCGCCAACACCCGGCGCCTATGCCTGATGAACCTGTTCCTGCACAACATCGGCGAAATCGACGGCGGCGCGCCCATCTCGTCGAACGACTCGCTGGTCGCCGACGATGGTGAGCGCTACGACTACGTGCTCGCGAATCCGCCGTTCGGCAGGAAGAGCGCCCTGAGCTTCACGAACGAGGAGGGCGAGCAGGAGACTGACGACCTGACCTACAATCGGCAGGACTTCTGGGCCACCACGTCAAACAAACAGCTCAACTTTGTGCAGCACATCCGTACCATGCTCAAGACCACCGGCCGCGCCGCCGTCGTGGTGCCGGACAACGTGCTGTTCGAAGGCGGCGCAGGCGAGACGATCCGCCGGAAGCTGCTCGACACCACCGACCTGCACACCATCCTGCGCCTGCCGACCGGCGTGTTCTACGCCCAGGGCGTAAAGGCCAACGTGATCTTCTTCGACAATCGCGAAGCCAGCCCCGACCCCTGGACCAAGCGGGTCTGGTACTATGACTACCGCACGAACATCCACCACACGCTGAAGAAGAAGCCGATGCGCTTTGAGGACCTGGCGGACTTCATCAAGTGCTACAACCCGCAGAACCGACACGAGCGCACGGCGACCTGGGACGAGAACACCGCACCGGACGGACGCTGGCGCAGCTACGCCTACGAGGACATCATTGCCCGCGACAAGACCAGCCTCGACATCGTCTGGCTTAAGGACAAGAGCCTTATCGACCTGCATAACCTGCCAGAGCCCGAAGACTTGGCCGCCGAGATCATAGAGAACCTCGAATCCGGCTTGGAGAGCTTCCGCAGGGTTTTCGAACGTCTCGACCATCGGAAGATTGAGTAGGAAGATTGCAATGGTCAGAACAGAGAATGTACTATCCTCGTGCCCTAGAACCGAAACACAGTTGCAGGCCTAACAAGCATCCTGCAGATCCTAAGTAATGTGATTTTATACCAAATACCGAGCTACAGTCGTTGTTTTGTTGGACTAAGAATCTCAACCGAAGTTACCGCAATCGACCTGATGCAACGGCAATGGAATCACGAGCATATCATCACTAGAACGGTACGTACCATGCCGGCCCCTCCGAGCTTCGCAACAGTCCCATCATGACCCAAGTATAAACCGTCGAATTGCTAGTAGGACCATCTCTTCTTCGTCATGTATGTGCCCGACACTATCAGACCGTAGCCACTGTCTCCTTGTATCGACTACCCACGATCTGAGATCATCGTCCGTAGCGGCTTGAATTGACATAGGAAATCTCCGTGAAAGTAGTCGAGACGCTCGTCGAAGTCGAACGCCAAAGCGATACCAAGCAAGCGTCTCAGGCGAATCACAGCCATACTTGATGCACATTGGCAAACACGAGAGCGATAGTGGCACCACTCCGTTACGGTGTTGCTCGACCACAGCAAGAAGTCCGCCTGCAATCACCGCTAAGGACGACCAAGTTTCGCCTACAATGGACAACGCTTTGGGTAGGGGTTTCCCTGGACCTCGATCGCTAGAAATCGTATCGCTTGAGCATCCGCAAATGATTGCGGCGATATCCACGATGGGGTGACCTTTCATCCACGCTCGAAGGGGCGCTAATGAAGTAGACCACGCGAGTCTCCAAGCGTCAAGTTGCTCAGGTCGAAGTTCATCCGCAAGGAAGACGCCATCATCTAATTTGGCGAACTCCTCGGAGATGTTTTTCAAACGTTCCTTTGGGATGTGACGAGAGAGATGTAGTGGAGGTATTTCGTGTACAATCTGTACAAGGATATCTACCCATTGTAACACTGAAAGAGACCCTATGGATTCCGAGAACTCTTCATGTCTAGACATCCATGTCCGTCCAATCGACAGAATCACAAAAAAATCCAGTCCCGCGCGTTGGGCGGCTACTTTAAGCCAACTCGGTGATCGAGTTTCTTCCATGAACTGTTCACCAATGGCTACCACATTACGAGCATCTTCCGGCGTCACAGCAGAGAAATCCGCGCGGGACCTAAGATAAGCAGCGAAAGTGTTGTTTAGGACAACGTGGGGCTCGAGTTCAGAGTGATCGTCGCCTCCTATCAACGACATCACCTGTAGATCGAGGGCACTTGCCGTTCTGGTAGTCAGAGAGTGTTCGCACACCTGATCGAGAAAGCCGCGGAGGCCGCTTTCGACGGAAATGCAAGCGTCGGTCTTCTGAAGGTAATCAGTACTGCGTCGCGCTTGTAGGACATCGTCGAAATCTTGGAAGTGAATGGGTTTGTCAGGAATGGCTATCACGACTCCTTGATTCGCGAAACCAGCGCGTCCGGCTCGCCCTGCGGCGTTTAGGAGCTGTGACAATCGCCGTTTCTGTGCTTCGACGGTATTTTGTTCACGGGGATCTCCGATACGTGTGCCGGCGATGACCACTGCAATCGCGGGTAAATTGAGTCCTTGAGCAAGCGTGCCGGTTGCATACATAAGCGGGCAATATGACGTACGAAACGCAGCCTCAGATCCGATTTTCTCAGTCTCAAGCATAATTGATGTATGGACAGCTATTCCTCGAGTCAGTAATTCGAAAACCATCGATGTATGCCCGAGTTCGTATTCTGACAATGTCTTACAAATAGTAACGATTGGGGTCGATTGGGGTCGATTCTCTACTACGTGCTGAGGTAGCTGAAGCTTCCTCGCGTTCACAAACGGATAATGTCTGTTGGCCGGCGTGAACACAAGCGTTTGAATCCCGCCATTTATGAAAGTCGATGCGATGGCGGTGGCTGTCCCGTTTACCCAGCTCTTAGATTCAATCTTATAATTCCACGGACGGTTAGAGAGACGGGATCGTACCATCGCGAGCGGGGCCGTACAGTCGATTGGTATAACAGCATAGTCAGGCTCATCGGTTGAATTCCAGGCACCGCGGAGGCTTACGGCAAGAGCACATGCGGGATTGAAGTCCAGTCTCTTGCGTCGTTTTGGCATGAGTGATAACCGCTGTTCTGCATCCTTTGCTGTTCGAATTAGTGAATTATAATCTACGCCAAGAACGGTACGAAGACTCCGGGTAGGACGCCACTTGATCTCAATAGAGGTGCCACTCCCTTGAGTGGCTGTAGACAACCATTCCACAAGAGATGCAGGATTCTGGACTAACGCGGACATGAGAAGGAATCGTGCCGAAGAGATGCAGATTAGCTGACCAAGGAGTATTTCTGCCAAGGGTCCGCGATATTCGGTATCACCGAGGAGATGGCACTCGTCAAAGACAACAAGCCGACAGTTGGAAAAAGCATGGGGAGATATGCGCACAGCCAACGCACACTTCTCAGGGGTCATGACTGCGACTGAATTGACTGGCATTTCGTTTACGCGGTCGTTCGAGAGGACGGAATACTCGCGGTCACCAATAAATGCATAGACGCTCGTGCCAAGCGCCGCTAGTCCGTCCCTGAGGTCACCACGTACCTGCTCTGCGAGAGCGTTAGTTGGCGTGAGGTAGAGTGCCCAACCATTAGCGATCGCCTGCGATACAGCGAGCTCCGCGATGAACGACTTGCCACTGCCGGTTGGCATGGATACGACTACATGGCGAGAATCACCAACCACCGCTTTCTCGATATAGCTGAGAGCCGAAGGCCACAGCACCGCCCGACTACCCGTGCCCTCGTCCCCTATCGCCCGCGCCTGTAGGTAGTGTGAATACAGGTTTGGCTCCCACTCTGGTGGACGTGGAACAACGTGAACGAGAGCGCGTTGGCCTATGTCCGGCGCACAGAGCCGGAGAAGCCTACAGAGGTGATGAATCCGCGAAAACTCGGAGCCCGTAAGTGACGTGGAACCGTCCGAACTAACGAGCGCCTCAATCATGTCGTCGAGGAGCTCAATCGGAAACACCTCCGATGATGCGCCATTTGTAAGCCAATCGGTGAACTGTCGAACAATGTCTGCGAGCATCCTATAGAGTCGCACGATGGTGTCAGTCGTTAGCCCCGCAACCGATTCGTACTGTACAAACTCATTATCGGATGGTGTCACGATTTCGACGGGTTGGTACAGCTCAAGTCTACATAGCCGCTCAAGCGCACGGAAGCAGTAGTCAGCCGCCATAGCCACCGAGTTATCCATCACCTGTACGTTGCGAGGTCCGTACGAAAGAACGCCACGAGCACAGGAATCGTAACGTGCATACAAGTAGAGCAATCCAGACTCTATCCGCGCAAACCGCTCCATAAAGCCGATTGAGCCGCGAGTCTCGTTGTCAGAATCTGACGAAACTTCTACGGCAGCAATAAAGTCCGCCATAAGGGCGATTGCCTCAGAGGCTACAAATGCAGCGGCACGTCTGTCGGGATTTGATCGTTCTTCGCGTAACACGATGTGAAATATTAGCGTATTCGCTATACGGCGAAGATGAGGTTGAGTCTGCGCTAATTCTTCAGAAGAAACAGAACCGTTGACACGGAGTCGAAGGATAGTAAGGTATGCTCTTGAGAGTACACGAGAAGAGAAATCGACAGAAACCCATCAAACTCGGGCACATCGTCGAATAGCTCTCGCGCATATTCGTCGAACACTTCGTCTTATCAAATACCTACGAGACGTAGCGCCTCATATAGTCGCAAATGACGTCGAGCTTATCCCGTGCGCGGACTAGCGATAGAGGATATAGATACTTCCTGCGAATTGGTACGTCTAGACGTCCCAGTGATTCGCGTGGATTTCCCCACTGTATAGCATCGGATTGATCGCAGAACACAAACGGAAGGTATGTGCGTTCTTGGCGCCAGAATGCTCCGGCTAAGCGGGATCTGAACTCACCATTGAGAGATTCGGAAAGATGACCTACTGCAGCACGTATATCAGTATCGCGTTGATTCTCGTCGCACTCATGAAACACTCTTGATGCATCGCCTATTGCACGGAGAGGGTCGTGTAGATATGCTTTGCATTCGCCTGTGGTCACACCGAGAAGCAAATCGGCAGGATTCTGGTAGATGGCGACAAGATCGAGGCCGTGTTCGTGTACGTCGTGCTTGATGGTACTCTTTGCGAGTATCTGACCGGGAGGATGAAATCCATTCTGGGAACGTGCGAGGTGGATGAACATGTGGCTGATTGCTTCCCACATCCAGGGATTGCGTTGTGTTGTGATGTACTGCGTGCCTGAATCCGGTGTGCCTATTACGGACCGTACATCCCGCTCAAGATCAGCGGTGAGGCTGTGTTCGTCGAATAGTGCTGCGCGAATACGTAAATTGCACTCTATACAGGATGCAATCGCGGCAACTAGGTAGACCGCGGTAGCTTCCAATGTCGAGTCGTCACCAAAACCCGTTATCGCTATTACGGAATGTGTGCTGCAGGGAGATGTGCTGACTGATAACCTTTCGCTGAGCGAAATCAGCGCAGTGGTCGTGTCATTGTGTATAGCGTGCGGGCCAGCGTACTCGAGACGCTCTACTGCAGCGGAAACGGACATCGGGTCGCTTGTGGTGATGGGGATCAATCGGGGCCTCAAATGTAGGTATATACTGTACGCTCAGAGGGGTTGGCTGTCAAGGAAAATGTGCTTAGACGCCATCGGGAGGTGTGGGTACTCGAGGCTTCAGCTCGCGGAGAGATAGGCGGCTTGGAAGAGGAGGAACGCAGAACAACCGACGGCGCGATGATGTTCCGGGGTACTCTCAAGAGTGGGTAGGAGCGGCCATGTTGGAGGAGTAGGTCAAGGGTGCCCGAAGTCCTGCAAGGTGCCAAGCATCACACGCCGCGGGCGGACGTGTAGGGCATTGTAATGCAACCGGGTGGCTGCCCATGAGGATACTGGAGCTCACGGTTGGCAGGCCGTTAGTATCGGGATCTGCCCAGCAAAGAGTCCGGCCGTGATGTAGTTGGGGCTGAACAGTCCGAACTCTGGTCGTCAGATGCATGGCTGTGACTGGCCCGACGCTCGTTCAACCAGCTGATGTTCGGGGCGAGCGGAGCGGTGGACAGATCGAGTATCGGCCGAGCTGCCCACAGTATCAAGTACACCACCATGGGCTCGCGTGTGACCGGGCGCGTCGCCCAGCTACCTGCGGGTCGACAGCGAGGCCCGCGAACCACGGTTCTGGAGGCTCCAGAGTGCTTCGGCCGCGTATCACGCGAAGTAGTATGTAGCAATTGGACACTAGGTCGGGCGGCGCCGCGGCCACCACCTTCTGGTGGTTCTTCGACAGCGGTAGGCGCTGGCGCTCCAATGCGATCAAGGGCAAACGCCTCTTCGATAGTCTCGAACCAATCGTTGCGGGCTTCCCGCTTGGAATCTTCGCTGTCGGTGTGCAACAGGACGATGTTCCCCTCGGGTTCCGGCAGCGGCTCCTCTCCGGCCTTTTAGTAGGCAGCCGACGGCGCGGCCAGACGGCCGTCGCACCAAGCAGAATCACTGCTGCGATCCAGTTACGTTTCGTGGGATTCGGTTGTAGGCTGGCGCGGATGGGGCGTCAATCCACTTGGCCGCACGACGGCCCGCGCGCGACCGGCTCGGTGAGCCATACTCTGCCCGCGGACGTCGAGGCCGGGAGCTGGCAGGAGTTCGTGCTCACTTATACTGCGGGCTACTTCGGCGTCGACGATACCGGGAGCATCAAGGTCTGCTGGCGCTACGCGGCCGACCTCGGCACGCCGCAGTTCGAGGACCCGGCGGCGGCGCACTACGTGAGCGCGCGGGCATCGAACGGTGCGGCGCTGGCACTGCGCTACGACCCAAAAGACAACGTACGGCCCTGGGGCCGAACGCTGCAGGTCAAGGTACTGAACGGCTTTTTGAGGGAGGGCGACCGTATCGAGGTGCGCTTCGGCGACCGTTCGGGCGACGGCCCCGGCATCCGCATGCAGACGTTCTGCGAGTCGACCTTCGAGCTGAGAGTTCTGGTCGACCCGATAGCCACCTATCGCTTCCAGCAGGTGGAGGGGGTGCGCACGGTCGCGATCGTGCCGGGGCCGCCAGCGCGTTGGTGCGCGCTGCTGCCGACGGCGGGCATGCCGGGAAGGTCGTTCCGTCTGCTGGCGAAGGCGGAGGATCGCCGGGGCAACCCCACGGCCGAGGAGCCGGCCCGTTTCCGCCTGCGACCGAGCCGTCCGGTGTGCGGGCTGCCCGACACGGTCCAAGTCGGCGGCGGGCAGCGCGCCGTCTGCCTCGACGGGCTGACGGTCGACGCGCCGGGCGACCTGGCGATCGCCTTCAAGCCGGAGCGCGCGGGGGCCGGCGTTCCATTCCGCTCCAACACCATGGTGGTCAAGCCCAGCCTCCAGCGGCACCGCTACTGGGGCGACCTGCACGGACAATCCGAGGAGACCATCGGCTCCGGCTCGGCGGAGGAGTACTTCAGCTTCGCCCGCGAACTGGCCGGATTGGACTTCGCCGGCCACCAGGGCAACGACTTTCAGATCACGGGTGCGTTCTGGGAGCACCTGCAGCGGCTCACCCGGGAGGCGAATGAACCGGGACGGTTCGTGGTGTTTCCGGGTTACGAGTGGTCCGGCAACACCGCGCTGGGCGGCGACCGCAACGTGCTGTTCCTGAGCGAGGGGCAGCAGATCCACCGCAGCAGCCATGCCCTGGTCGACGATCCCGACCGCGACACCGACCGCACCCACGTCACCGACCTGTTCGCGACGCTGCGCGGCCGGCCGGCACTGCTCATTCCGCACGTCGGCGGTCGCTATTCGGACGTGCGCTTTCACGACCGGATGCAGCGTTCGGTCGAGGTGCACTCCGCCTGGGGCACCTTCGAGTGGCTGCTCGGCGACGCGCTGGCGCGCGGTCAGCGGGTGGGCATCGTGTGCAACAGCGACGGCCACAAGGGCCGGCCGGGCGCCAGCTACCCCGGCGCCTCCGAGTTCGGCTCCTACGGCGGGCTGACCTGCATCCTGGCGCCGGAGCTGACCCGAGCCGGGCTCTGGGACGCGCTGGTCCGCCGCCATCACTACGGCACAACCGGCGCGCGCATCCACCTGGAGGTGCAGGCGGCGGTGGACGGGGTGCGCCTGGACGACGACCCACGCAGCGGCGCGGTGGAGCACACCGCAGTGCGCAACGCGGTCATGGGAGACATCGTTGCGACCGAGGCCGCGGAGCTGGAGCTGGCGATCTCGGTACGCGGCACGGCGCCGCTGCTCAGTGTCGAAGTCCGCAACGGCATGCGCCCGGTGCAGACCCTGCGCACCTACGGCACCGGCGATCTGGGACGGCGCCTGCGGCTACGCTGGGCCGGAGCCGCGGTGCGCGGCCGCGGCCGGCAGGTGGCCTGGGACGGGACGCTGACCATGGGCGGCAACCGCATCGAACACATCGCAGCCTTCAACTTCCTCAACCCGGACCGCCAACCGGAGTTGGCCGCGGCCGGCTCGGTGACATGGCGCTCGACCACCACCGGCGGCGCGGCCGGCATCGACTGCTGGCTGGCCGACGACGGGGGCCGGGCGCGGGTCAACACGAAGCCGTTGACCTGCGAGCAGGATCTGGAGGAGTTGGGACTCGACGAACGGATCGTGCCCGCCGGTGGGCTGGGTATGGAAATGGGCTTCTCCCGGCTCCCCGACGAGCTGACCGCATGCTCACTCGATGTCACGATCCGCGTCCCGTTGCGGCGCGATGGAGATGACCCGATCTACGTGCGCGTCGTGCAGGAGGATGGCCACATCGCCTGGTCATCGCCGATCTACGCCGTCCGGCCGGCTCAGGCGAGATTGAGGGATTGAAGGTACGTGACGAGCAAATGAACTTCGGTAGACGGATCATCTCGTCGGGTTTCTGAAGCGTCCGACCGGGCGCGTGCGGCGTTGGTCTTCGCGGTTTCGAGACGATCTTGCAAGTCCGCGAACACTCCTGCCATGCCTTTCGTGTAGCTCGACAGGTGCTGCAGAAGCTCCCTCACGCAATTCGCAACCTGACTGCTTGAGCTTCCTGAGATGCCGTCAGGAAGTGAGCATGCTCGTCCCGATCGAACACGCAATACACCGCGTCGTAGGGTTCGCCGCAGATTGCGGGCGTCGCGATCGGCGGACGTAAGGAAGTGCTCCGAAGCGACCGGCCCGATACGCCCGTTCCAGGTCCTCGTCGCTACGGCGCATCCGGAAGTCGCTAACGGGAAAGACACTCGTTTCCAGGCGCTCGTCACGGCTGCAGAGCCAGATCTGATCACGCCGTAGCAGGTCTTGGGTCATTATCGACGTGTCGTGGGTCGAGTAGATGAGCTGTGCCCCAAAGGGGCTCGCTGCCGGATCATGGAATTGAGCGACCAGGAACCGGACCAGTTCAGGATGCAGATTATCGTGCAGTTCGTCCAGCACGATGACGTTCCCGCGGGTCAACGAGTCAACCCAGGGACCCGCCAACGCGAACATCTTCCGAGTCCCGTCAGATTCCTCGGAGATGTCTATTTCGGCGGGCTCTCCACCCTCCGGTTGATGCTGCACGAGCACGTCCACAGGGGTGGCGTCGGTCTGCTTGCTGCCGATTTCCTCGTCCGCGACCGACGGATCTCTCTGCACAATCCGTATGTCAGAAATCGCAAGATCGGATGCGGCGAGAAAGTCCACGACGTCTGACCGGTCACGCTCATCGCAGTATTTCGTCGTGTACTCCGGGTTCACTTCACGGTACCCGACTACCACTCTGAGACGTTCGCGGAACCAGTTGAAGAGGGGGAGCAGTTGCGCGCTGTTGAGCGCGACGGCAGTCGATAGAAACAGGGCCTGAGGGCGAGTGGCTCGCCTCCAGACCTGGCGGTCCCCCGTGAGCTTCCCACCGAGCGTCCACTGGGACGTCCCGGGCGCCACCCCGCGGCTTCTCTCGAACCAAACCTGCATCCGGCCTCGTGGCCAGGAGTAGAGCCACTCATCGATCACCTCATGACGAGTGGCGGAGAAGCCGTACTGGTAACGCACGTTGTCCGCAATACAGATCACTTCGAACCATGATGGTTGGTTAAGGCACGCGGGATCGAATCGGAATGGGGTGACCGGAAGCTCGTCAAGGTTGTCCGAGGAATTCACCACGATATCGTGCATCGCGCTGAGACCTCGCAGCAGATTGGTCTTGCCCGACGCGTTGGCCCCGTAAATCGCGGCTGAACGCAGGAGGCGAATCGGTTAGAGTCCTCAAGCCTCTTGTCGGCACTGGCCACGAGGCTGAGGCGCATTTCTTCCTTGATTGACCGGTAATTGCCGAGGGCGAACTCAACCAGCACTTGACGACCGTGCGGTGTACATCGATTGAGCAGCGATCAGGGGCCGCCGCGGGGCTGCAGTCGCCATGAGCGAGATGCTACCGCTCCCGGGGATTGCATTCAACGGCAGGAACCCGGTACACCCAGGCGTCAGCGGCGCCAGAAGATGCGGGTGAGCAGCACCAGCACGCTGTACACCTCCAGCCGGCCGGTGAGCATGGCGAAGCTGAGCCACCACTTCACGGGTTCGGGGTAGAAGGCGTAGTTCTGCGCCGGTCCGATGGCGCCGAAGCCGGGACCGACGTTGCCCACGGTGGCCAGGCCGGTGGTGAAGGCGGTGGTCAGGTCCGGACTGGAGCCGGCCACCACCAGGGTGGTAACCAGCACCAGGCCGATGTAGAGGAAGAAAAACACCGCCACCGGATAGAGGATGTCCTTCTTTACCCGCCGGTCTCCGATCCTGAGCGTGAAGATGCCCTGCGGGTGGACCAGGTAGCGGAACTCGTTCAGGGCCTGCTTGAACAGCGCGGTCAGCCGGATCACCTTGATCCCCCCGGTGGTGGAGCCGGCACAGCCGCCCACGAACATGATCACCAGCAGCACGGCGCGCGCCAGGGTCGGCCAGGCGTCGTAGTTGGCGGTCGTGAAACCGGTGCCGGTGAGGAGCGAGGCGGCCTGGAACGCGGCGAAGCGCAGGCCCCGCCCCAGCGAGTCGTAGGTCGCCCCGGTCACCGACACGGTTATCAGCGCCGCCGCCAGCACGTAGATGCAGATGAAGGTACGCAGCTCCAGGTTGCCGAGCAGCCGGCCGGGGCGGCCGCGGACGATCTGGAAGTAGAGCGAGAAGTTGACCGCCGCCAGCAGCATGAACATGGTTACCACCACGTCCACGAACGGCGAGTCGTAGGCGCCGACGCTGGCCGCGCGCGGCGAGAAGCCGCCGGTAGCGATGGTGCTGAAGGTGTGGGTCAGCGCATCGAACAGCGGCAGCCCGGCCGCCAGCAGCAGCGATGCCTCCAGCAGCGTCAGCCCGAGGTAGACCAGCCACAGGATCTTGGCGGTGCCGGCGACCCGCGGCGTGAGCTTCTCCAGGGTGGGGCCGGGCGCCTCCGAGCGCATCAGCTTCAGGCCACCGATCCCCAGCCGCGGCAGGATCGCGACTGTCAGCACTACGATGCCCATTCCGCCGAGCCACTGGGTGAGAGAGCGCCAGAACAGGACCGCCTGCGGCAGCGACTCGATGTCGGTAAGCAGCGTGGCGCCCGTGGTGGTGAACCCCGACATGGTCTCGAAGAAGGCGTCGGTGTAGCGCGGGATGCTGCCGCTGAGCACGTAGGGCAGGGCGCCGAAGGCCGTCACCACCAGCCAGCTCAGCACCACCACCAGGAACCCGTCGCGGGTCAGCAACTCGGCATCGCGGTAGCGGCGGCAACTCAGAAACCCGCTCAGCGCGCACACCAGCGCCACTGCGATCGCGACCGCAAACCCGAACGACGCCTGCTCCTCGTCGTGGATCAGCGCCACGACGAGACCGGAGGTCATGAACAGCCCCGCCAGCAGCAGCAGCGCGGAGACGGTATAGACGATCGCCCCCGCGCGGTGTGGCCGTTCGCCCACCGTGGCGACCGAGCGCCGGTGCGGCGGCGGCGTGACACCCGTCACGCTTGGCTGACCGGCGCCGCCAGGGGCAGCGTGAGACGTTCGCGTGCGCCGGGCGCGAAGTCGGCGCCGGCGGCAGCTACCGGGTTGCCGGCGGCGTCGAGCACCTGGGCGGCATAACGGGCGGTCTGCGGCACCATGTTGCGGGCCTCGATGGTCACGGCGCTGCCCGAGCGCCATCCCCGTACCTGGTCGAGGGTCTCCAGCGCGCCGACCCAGTCGCGCTCCGGCCGCTCCCCGAGGCGGTAGGTAATGCCGCCGTAGCGGGCCAGGATCGGGTCGACGTCGAGCGCCTCGGCCAGCATGTACATGCTCAGTATCGCCGCGTACTTGGTGGTCCAGTTGCCGCGATAGGGCCACGCCGGCAGCACGTCCTCGGTGCCGCCGCCCAGGCAGGCGGCGTCGAACCGGGTGTCGGGGTTGAAGGCGTGCTGCGCCGGCACCCGCGCCTCGGACTGGTAGTGGGCGTTGAGCCAGCGGCGCTTCTCCTCCGTGAGCGAACTCTGCACGCCCTGGTGCAACAGCGCGCGGGCACGTTCGAACCACTCCGCGTCGCCGCTGTGGCGCCACAGCCGCAGCAGCTCGGTGGCGCCCTGGGCGTACACCAGGTTGTTGGTGGAGTACTTGATGTCGACCGTGGTGCCGCCCACGGTGCGGTAGTCCCAGCGCCCCAGCGGCAGGTCCTCCAGCCCGTCGGTGCAGGCGTTGAAGTGGTACTGCCAGCTTCCGAACCAGCTCGCCGCCACCTCCGCCGCCGCCAGCCAGCGCGCCTCGCCGGTGGCCGCGTACAGCTCGTTGTGGGCGGCCAGCAGGGCGTGCCCCTGGCGCTTGTCGATGTTGTAGAAGTCCATCTCGGAGCCGGCGAACACGCCGAAGCGCTCCATCACCCGCAGCGCCAGCTCGCCCAGCACCACGGCGTAGTCCAGGTAGCGCTGCTCGCCGAGGTAGCGGGCGGCCCGCACGTAGGCCCAGATCAGGTAGATGAAGTTGGTGGCGCCGCGCTCGCTCGGCCTGGTGAAGCGAATGTCGGCGCCGCGGGCCTGTCGCTCGGTCCAGCGCGAGGGCCCCCAGTACAGGAGCTTGATGCGGCGCGTCGCGGGCTCGGCGCTGGTGCCGTCGATGCGGCCCGGCACGTCGCCGTCCGGGAACAGCTCCATGATGCGGTCCAGCGAGCCGCGCACCGCGGCGATCCAGCTCGTCGGCGCTTCGCGACCGTGGCGCCGCAGCCGCTCGGCGCAGCGCAGGTACCAGTACAGCCCTTCGCCCAGCGGTCCCATGTCGATGCGGCCGGGGTCGTAGTAGGTGCCGAAGGTGTCGACCAGCCCGGCGTGGTCCTCGTGGTAGGTGGGATAGAGGATGCCCAGCGGCGAAATGCCGTGCTCGGCGAAGAAGTCGAGGGTGTCGACCGCGACCCGCACCGCGTCTGCGTCGTCGTGGCGCAGGCCGTGGTCCAGCGCGGCGTGCGCCACCAGCCCGGCCATGCCGGACCAGGAGAAGCCGACGAAGCGGTGGAAGTACTCCTTGGGCAGGAACCGTCCGCCGCCGGTCGGCGCGTCGCCGTACACCCAGCGGCCGACGTAGAACACGCGGTAGCTGCGTCCGCCGCGTTCGATCTCCTGGATCAGGCCGTGGTCGCCGAGCGTGGTGCGCAGGCGCAGCTCGTAGTCGGCGCGCAGGGTGTGCGGTGGATTGGTGGGCGACACCGGGTAGAGCTCGCTCCACGCCGCCGACAGGGAGTCGCAGTAGCCGGGCCGGAACACGCTGCCGGTGTGGCGGGCGGCGGCGTACAGGTACAGTTTCTTCTTGTAGCAGGCGCCGTCCTCCAGGGTGAGGCGCTCGTCGCTGTCGAGCAGCAGCCGGCGGCCGAACACGGCCGACTCGGGGAGCTGGTGCACCGCCTCGTAGCGCCCAGACGCCGGGTCCACCTGCAGGCGCACGCTGGCCGCGGGATCGGCGGCGCGGCGCTGCGGTTCCACCCAACCGGCATACACCCACTCGGCGTCTTCGACGCTGAATCCCGCCGGCACCGTGGAGGCCGCCTCCGGGAAGTCCTCCCCCAGGTAGTGGCAAGCCTCCGCGGTGGGGTTGCCGTCGTAAAGCAGGCCGGGGTGCAGCGTATAGCTGGCATCGGCGGCGGCAAGCGGCAGGCGGCTGGTGAGGCGCAGCTTGACGCCGCTCAGCGTCTCGCCGCGGTAGCGCCAGGTCAACGCGACCCGCCACAGGCCGACACCGGATCGGGTGCGGTCGGCAGCTTCGCCACGGTCGCCGCCTGCACCGCCGGTCCCGCATGGCGTCACGGCAGCCGTGCAGTGCAGGGTGCCGGCCACTCGTCCCGCGTGCTCGGTCGTGGATCTCGAACACCCCGCCGGCCCCTCCCGCTTCCGGGGAGGCGGCGACCGTGAACTTCTCCCGGAGCAGCGTCTCGAAGTCGAAGTTGCGGGCGCGGTCGCCGGCCGCGTCGACCCGCCGCGGCTCGGCCGCGCCGTCGGTCTGGCGGATGTCGTCCACCAGGATGAAGCCCCAGTCGTCCTCGGGGTAGCGCGGCGCCGCATGCCAGCCCCACGGCTCCACGGCCGCGTAGTCAAGAATCTGCAAGTAGGCCTGGCGTCCGCGAAACTCGGCCACGTCCCAGCCGCGACGCACCAGCTTCAGGTTGCGCTCCCCGGAGGCGGTGCGCACCCGCCGCCAGCCGTCGCGGTATCGTACGTGGAGGTTCAGGCAGGTCACGTCGGTGAAGTCGCCGCCGCCGATCAGGAAGTCGATGCGGGCGCCGGCGATGGTGAACACCTCCGACTGCAGCTCGCCGATCAGGGTGCCCAGGTTGCGGTTCTTGCTGTTCACCAGGCGCTTGCCCTCGAACCCGGTCACCGGACCCTGGCCCGGGAACGCCCCGCATGCCGGCTCCATCCCGAACGCCGTCCCGTTGGGCCGCACCTGCACGGTCTGATCCGTGTTGAACGGCGCTGCCCGCGGATCCCATCTCCCCGCGACCGGATGCCAGCCCCGGTACCGGTTCTGCCGGATGTCGATGCTCGCGCTCAGCTCGACGGGAGGCGGCCCACTGCCGCCGGCACCTCCCACCAGCCAGCGGAGCGCCGCTTCGGCCGCCATCAGCGGGTGCTTCCGTCCGTCGGCGTGGCGCTGCACCGGCGCTGCCGGGCAGCGGCCATCGACATCGTCGCCATCAGATCATCGCCGACAGGGCGATGGTCAGTGGTGCTTCCGGGGTGATGCGGATGGGCTCGGAGAAGGCGAGAGTAGTGGCGTCCTGCTGGAAGACGACGTCGGCACTACCTGCCTGCACCCCGGTCACCGC
Source organism: Spirochaetia bacterium (assembly GCA_965203905.1). Taxonomy (GTDB): domain Bacteria; phylum Spirochaetota; class Spirochaetia; order SZUA-6; family Bin103; genus Bin103. The sequence goes on from CBDBDQ010000005.1 coordinate 3,779,099, forward strand.
GCCGCCGCCGGCGCCCACCAGCCGGTCGCTGGTGAAACTGGACAGAGACATCTCGCCCGCCGCCACCAGCAGGCGGATCTCGGTCGCGTCCAGCACGCAGGTGCCCCAGCCGGTGCCGAGGCTCCAGAACGCCGTGTAGGGCGCGTCCGCCACCTTGGGGCTGAATCCGACGTGGCCGCGCACCGCGTCGAACTCGAACCCGGCGTGGGCCAGCAGCAGCGCGAACGCCGCCATCGAGCGCGCGTAGTTGCTGCCGCACTCGATCTCGTTCCAGGGGTTGCGCCGGGTGCCGTCGTAGCGGTCGCGCACCGCCTGCACCAGCGCCAGTCCCTGCTCCAGCATGCCCTCCTGGATCATGTGCCCCGCGGCCTGGTACTCGAAGCCGTGCATGGTCTCCTGGGCGTAAGTCAGCGGCACCACCGGCAGCGCGCGCGGGTAGGAGCAGATGATGGTGCCGGCCTCGTCGTCCACCGCGTACAGGCGCGCCGGGTTGAAGTGCTCCCGGAACGACTGCAGGTAGTTGTGGCGGAAGATGGCCGCCAGGGCGGAGCGGGTCTGCTCGCGGTCGAACACCTCGCCGATGCCGCAGATGTTGGCATGCCACTGCGCCAGCACCTGATCGATGCCGCACCCCTCGGCCACCTGGTACTTGATCTCGCCGTGCTCGTCGTCCCAGTAGTTCCACACCTGGCTGCGGCCGCCCCGGTAGCGCTCCTTGGCGTCTCCGGCCGCGTACGCCTCCAGGATGCCGCGGTCGGTCAGATCGATCTGCTGCTGGTAGTACTCGCCGTTGAACAGGTGCCGGTCGGTCCACTCCTTGCCGCGCGCGTACAGCGCCCGGTACTCGGCCGCGGTGTCAGACTCGCCGAAGTGCTCGGCCATCTCCGCGCCCGCCGCCAGGGCCGCCAGGTAGAAGCCGTTGAGCCAGGCGTTGGGCCCGAACAGCTCCATGTCCAGGGTGTGGTGCTGGCGTCCCTCCAGCACCCCGTCGCGGTCCGCGTCCCAGCGGTCGGGATTGCTCTCCGCCCAGGCGAACGAGATGTTCTGCTTGAGCGTCTCCCAGTGGCCGCGCAGCCACTCGGAGTCGCCGCTGACCTTCCACTCCCGGTACGCCTTGATCACGCCGCCGAACTGGCCGTCGGCGCAGGGCCGGAAGCCGAGCCGCTCGCGCCCCAGCGGCAACTGCAGGCGGAAGGTCATGCCACCATCGGGGCCGGCGTTGTAGCGGAAGTCGGCGTCGCGCATCGAGCGCTCCAGGTCGGGGAACAGGAACGGCATCGCGTAGGCGTAGTTCCACACGTGAGTGCAACTCCCCTCGCAGCAGCCCTGGTCGACGCGCACCCCCTCGAAGCCGTAGAAGGTGCCGTCCTCCAGCCGCAGCACCGTGGAACTGTTGAGCACCGACAGGGTGGCGGCGGCGGCGTCGAGCACGGCGGGCGGCACGCTGCTGGCGTACAGCGCGTCGCGGAACGCCAGGGTATCGCCCTGCAGCCGCTCCCAGTCCCGCAGGCAATAGCAGGCGCTGGCCGCGGAGTCGGCGAAGCGGGTGGCGTACCAGTTGCGCCACTCGCCGGCCTCGAACTTCGGCGGCGGCGCATCGCGCTGTTCCTGCTCGACTCCCACCGGGTGCCAGTAGTTGACGCAGTTGGGGAAGCTCCAGGCCAGCACGAAGCGCACGCTGCGGGTCTGCCCCGCGGCCACGCCGATGCGTGCCGCCAGCACCCCGGTGTCGTCACGCCCGAACCCGCCGCCGGCGCCGGTGGTCGGCTCCGGGTAGCTGCGGTTGGTGAACGCGCCGGGCGTGGTGAAGTCGTGCCAGTAGATGGTGAGGTCGTCGAACCAGGCGCCGCGGAACCAGTATTCCTGGAAGCTGACGTCGGCGCAGTCGGTGGCGGCGGTGAGGTCGCCGTAGCCGGGGTGTTCGGGGGCGAGGCCGCTGCTGCCCATGGTGAGCATCTGGGCGGCGCCGTCGCGTGTCGCGCGGTTGACCGACTTGCCGGGGCCGGCCGGGTTGGTGACCGCCAGCGCCACGGTGTAGTCGAGGTCGTAGTCGCTGGTGTTGGCGAGCTGTATCTCGAAACAGGCAGCCGGAATGCTGGAGTCGTCGGAGTTGCCGGGAATGAAAGGGTTGAAGGCGCGCAGGGCAACCGTGCCGGGGAACTTCCCGTCCGCGAACGAGAGGGTGGCGACGGGAAAGGTGCCCTCGAACTCCACGTCGGCGAAGTGGGGCAGGCCACCCAGGGAGGAGCGCGTCGGGCCGAAGCCGTAACTGTGCAGCCAGGTGGAGCGCAGGCTGCCGGACAGCGGCCCGGTGAGGTCGCCGTGCAGCACCCGGGCGGCCACCACCTCGCCGCCACGCTCCGCCTTCACGGCGAAGTGGCTGAAGCCGTTGATGCTGCCCTTGTTGGGGCGGTTGAGGATTTCCCAGTCGATCAGACGGCCGTTGCCCGCCAGCCCGATCGAGCCGGTACCGATCCCGCCGAGCGGAAACGAAATCTCATTAAGCTGGTCACCGCGGTAGGTGAAGTGAGCGCGGGTCGACTCGCTCAGACGATGGTTACTCATGACGCCGCATCGTGAATACAGAGTGCACGTGCGGTCAAGCTCGCCGCGCGGGCAGTTCGCGGGCGGCTTCAGTCCCTCTCAGGCTGCCGCACCGTGGCCACCAGGGCGGTCAACTCCCGCAGCGCGGCTTCGGTCACGAGGTCCTTCGAGCCTTCGAGCACCTGCTCGGCCCGGCCCAGGTCGCCGCGCGCGGCGTGCGAGCGTATCAGTTCCGCTGCCAGTGCCGCCGATGCCCGGTTCGATTCCCAGGCAGACTGCAACAGGCGGTGCGCCGCGGCCGCATCTCCCAGTGCCCGCAACTCCGCGGCGTCCCGGACCGCGGACAGGGTGGCGTGCTCCGGATGCGCCGGCAGGGTGACGCGGAAGTAGGTCCGGTGCTCGTCGAAGTCGTAGCGCGGGGGAGGGGAGCCATTCGTCGCCATCGCGGCCGCCACCTTGCGCAGCCCGGTGAGGCGCGCCTCGGCGAGTCCCAGCTCCTTGAGCAGCTCGCCGATGCGACGGTTACGGGCGGGCACCGTGGGAAAGGAGGAATGCAACGCAAAGTGTTCCGGCTTAAGCCCCGAAACCGGTCCGGGATAGCTGATGATCTCCATCCGATCCGGGTACAGATACACCTTGGTCGGCTCCGGCACGTCCGGCTCGTAGCTGCGGTGATACAGAGCGTTGACCAGGGTCTCGCGCAGCGCCACCTCGGGATAGGCACGCCAGCGGCGCGTCTCGATCCGCCCCGGCTCCTTGCGCAGGTGGGCCGGCGACCGGCCGTACAGGTACTGGAGGCAGTTGCGCACCTGTCGCGTCAGCCCGCCGCGGAACTCCTGCTCCTCCTGTACGTCTCCCGTGCCACCGGCAGCGAACAGCGCGCAATCGATCCAGGCGCCACGAAACCAGTGGGTGGGCTCGGCCCCGAAGAACAGCAGCCCGACGTTGCGCGGCACGTCGTGGTCGTTCACCCGCATGGTGATGCCCATGCGGCGGTAGATCTCCACCGCGTCGGGTTCGTCGGTGAGTCCGCTGCCGATCTCGTGCAGGTGCTCCCTGACCGCCATCTCGTGCAGGTCCGCGAGGCCGGCGTCCAGCGACCGGCGGTCGTCCCACGGCACCCGCGCGGTCTGCTGGATCAGCTCCCGGAGCAGCCCGCCGCGCTGCTCCGCGTCCACGGTATCGGCTCCGACGCGCGCCCAGTAGCGCAGTGGTCCGCGGGTGCCATCCGGCGCCCGATGCGGCCGGACCTGGCTCGCCGGCGCCCACACCACCAGGATATGCCGGCCGCTCACCACCTCGGGCGAAAGCAGCGGCTGGTACGGTGGATCGAGGCGGTTGCAGTTGCCGCGCAGCCACCGCTGCGCCGCCTCCAGCTCGGCGGGAGAGAGCCCTACAGGCGGCAGACCGGCACCTCCGTCGTGCTCGGCAACGCCAATGACGACGTAGCCGCCGTTCAGGTTGTGATAGTCGTTGGCAAACGCGCAGATCGTCTTGAGCACTTGCGGTCCGGTGGTATCCGGGTCCCAGGTGGCCTTGAACTCCACCCGCACCGACTCCACGCCGCGGCCCCGGAACAAGCTGTTCAGGTTGATCGGAAGGGTGCGGCTCACGGCGTTCATGATATGGTCCGAGACGAATCCCACGGGTTGTCAGGGATGCGATCCGCGTCATTGACGGCGCGCAGATCGTCCGCGAAGCTCGCGTCCGGGCGAGTGCTGGCGAGGGCATCCCAGACCTCCCGCAGAGTCGGCCGGCGTGAGCCGGTTACCGGCACGAGCTCGGCCGCCGGCATTCCGTCCTCCACGAGTACGAACCGATCTCCGGTACGCCCAATGCGCGCCAGACAGTCCTCGAAGTTGCGTGCTGCCCAGGCGGTGGTCACGCGAACCTTCACGCGCATAACGGTAGTCGACCCTCCTGCGATGCTCAAGGATGACGCTTGAGGATACCCCGTCGAGGCCGTAGCATGGGCGCCATGTCAGCAGAAGATTCCATTCGCGCGGCGTTCGGCTCGCAGTTCCAGGCCGGGCTCGACATGTTGGAGGCGGCGGTGCGGGCGTGCCCCGACGACGCCTGGGACGACGGCGCCCACGTCAACCGCTTCTGGCACATCGCCTACCACACGCTGTTCTATGTGCATCTGTACCTGTTCCAGTCCCTGGAAGAGCACCGCCCCTGGAGCGGGCAGCGCGACGGCGCCAGTGACCTGGGCCGGGAGGTGGAGCCCTACTCTCGGGAAAGCATCCTGGAGTTCCTGGCGTTCTGCCGCGAGCACGCGCGCAGCCGCATCGCCGCGCTCGACCTCGCGGCCGAGTCCGGCTTCGGCTGGCTGCCGTTCGGCCCGGTGGAGCGGCTGGCCTACAACCTGCGCCACCTCCAGCACCACGCCGGCCAGCTCAGCGAGCGCGTCCGCCAGGACACCGGCAACGGCGTGAGTTGGGCTGGTCGCGGCTGACGCGGCGACCGCTGCGCCGGCTCTCCGCAACACGACCGTATGCCGGGCTTCGGCCTACACGTGATCCGTGCTACACTGATCATGCCATGAACTTGACGATTACGGTCGACAGCGATCTGCTCAAAAAGGCGCGCATCCGGGCGCTGGAGGAAGAGACCTCGGTAAACGCCGTTCTCCGCCAGTTCCTCGAGGCGTATGCGGGGATGGGGGAGCGCCGCCGCGGTGCGGTTGCGGATCTGCTGGCGCTGTCCGGGGCTGCCATGTCGCGGCGCGGGCCGGCGAGATGGACGCGTGACGAATTGTATGAGCGATGACCTGCGGTTCGTAGATACCAACGTGTTCGTCTACCTGTTCGATGGAGACTCTCCCGGAAAACAGGAGGTCGCCCGCCGGATACTGGACGAACGTCCCGAGGAGCTGGTCCTCAGCATTCAGGTCCTCGGCGAATTCTACGTATCGGTAACGCGCAAGCTTGCGAAACCGCTCGCCCCCGAGACTGCGCGCCGAGCGGTCGCCGACCTGTGCGCCCTGCGCGTCAGGCCGGTCCTCCCCGAGTTGGTGCAGGCGGCCGTGCAACGCAGCAGCGCAGCGCAGCTATCGTATTGGGATGCTCTGATCGTGGAGAGCGCGATCGACGCGGGAGCAGTGTCGTTGCTGACCGAGGACTTGCAGCACGGCCAGCGATTCGGGCGGCTGCGCGTGGTCAATCCGTTTCTGGACGAGCGCGAGACCGGCGCGGTGTCCGATCATTCTTGACATCATCATCGTGTGCGGCCTAACGTGGGGGCAACAGGAGGGTTGCCGCAACAGTCGTGACCGATCGGCGTATCAGCTTGCCATGTCGTTCTCTCCCAGGCCCGCCACCGGGGGCGCGGACGCAGGCATGCCGGAGGCCACGCGGCGATTACTCACCCTCATCGCTCGCCCGCGCGGCGCTTGGACCTACTGCTAGTCCGAAAACCATGTCCAGCAGACGAACCAGGTGCGCCGGGTTACATGGTCTCCGGCGCCACGGTGTGACCCTGCGTACTTGTCCGAACGCCCTGTCCAGCAGACGAACCAGTTGCATCGGTTTGCATGGACTCGGGCGCCACGGGGTGGCCATGCGTATTACCCTGCAGATGGCATGCTGACCTACATCGCGCGGCGCCTGCTGCTTACCATCCCCACCGTGTTCATCGTCACCGTGATCGTGTTCGTGATGATCCGGCTGGTTCCCGGCGACGCGGTGGACGCGATGGCCCTGCGGCTGTCGCAGCAGGGGATGGAGATCGACTTGGTGCGGGAGGAGATCGAGGCGATGCTCGGGCTCGACGTGCCGGTGCTGACGCAGTACGGGCGCTGGATCGGCATCCTGCCCAACAAGGACGGCGTGATCGACGGCCTGCTGCAGGGCAACCTGGGCGGCTCCTACTGGCGCGCTTACACCGTCAATCAGGAGATCGCGCGCCGTCTTCCCTCCACCCTGGAGCTGGGCCTGCTGGCGCTTATCGTGTCGCAGATCATCGCGCTCCCGATCGGCATCTACTCGGCGCTGCGCCAGGACACCATCGGCGACTACATCGGCCGCAGCATCGCGATCATCTTCATCGCGGTGCCCAGCTTCTGGATCGCCACCATGGTGATCATCTTCCCCGCGCTGTGGTGGGGCTACATGCCGCCGGTGATGAAGAAGCCGTTCTTCGAGGACCCGTTGCGCCACCTGCGCGCCTACATCGTGCCCGCCACCGTGCTCGGCATGAGCATGTCGGGCCTGACCATGCGCATGGCGCGCACCATGATGCTGGAGGTGCTGCGCCAGGACTACATCCGCACCGCCTGGGCCAAGGGCCTGCGGGAACGCGTGGTGATCGTCGGCCATGCCCTCAAGAACGCCCTGATTCCGGTGGTGACCGCCGTCGGACTCCAGCTTCCGCTGCTGATCGGCGGCACCGTGATCATCGAGACCATCTTCGTGCTGCCCGGCATGGGGTCGCTGATCGTCGACTCCACCACCACGCGCGATTACCCGATGCTCAGCGGCGCCATGCTGTTCTTCGCTTTCGGTCTGATCCTCATCAATATCCTGGTCGACCTCACCTACGCCTACCTGGACCCGAGGATCCAGTATGAGTGACCCCGCCTCCTCCCTCGACGGCGCCGGTGCCGGCCAGGGCAGGTCGATCAACTTTCTCCAGCTCCTGCAACGGTTGGTCAAGGAGAAACCGCTGGGGGCGATCGGCGGGGTGATCACGGTGGTGCTGCTGTTCACCGGGCTGTTCGCCGACGTGCTGGCGCCGTTCGGGATGAACGAGACCGACAAGCTGAACTTTCTCGCGCCGCCGTCCGCGCAGTACTGGCTCGGCACCGACCACCTGGGCCGCGACATGCTGAGCCGGATCATCTACGGCGCCCGCGTTTCGGTCGTGGTGGGGCTCACCTCGTCCGCCATCACCGTGGCCATCGCGGTGTTCATCGGCGTGCTCAGCGGTTACGTCGGCGGGCCGTTCGACCTGATGGTGCAGCGCGTGGTGGACGCGGTGATGGCGCTGCCGGGGCTGGTGCTGCTGCTGGTGATCATCTCCATGATCGGACCGGGCATGTGGTCGGTGATCGTGACCCTCGGCGTGCTCGGCGGCATCTCCAGCTCGCGCATCATCAGGAGCGCGGTGATCGGCATCAAGGAGAATGCCTACGTGTCGGCGGCGCAGGCGATCGGCTGCCGCAGGAGCACCATGTTCCTGCGCCACCTGCTGCCCAACATAATGGCGCCGATCATCATCCTGTTCAGCCTCAACATACCCGGCGTGATCCTGAGCGAGGCGAGCCTGAGCTTTCTCGGCTTCGGCATTCCGGCGCCGCAGCCGAGCTGGGGCGGGATGCTGGGCGGCAAGGCGCGGCCCTACATGATGTCCGCGCCCTGGATGGTGCTGTGGCCCGGCATCGCGCTGGCGGTGGTGGTGTTCGGCACCAACATCTTCGGCGACGCGTTGCGCGACCTGCTCGATCCGCGGCTGCGCGGCGGAGCCGGACGTTACGGAGTGATGGGAATCGGCAAGGCATTGACCAGGTCGGTGCGCGCCAAGCTCGCCGGCAACGGCACGGCAGGCGGCGCGAACATCGCGGCGAACAAGGAGGTGTGAGGAGCTTGAGGGATTAACGAGCAGCACGAATTGGTACCGCGTTCCGGACAGGCTCCGGGACTGACTACGAGAATTACCGGGTGCAGCGGTGCATCACGGTAACGAGGAGAATCATGCGACAGAAGATTCTATACGTTCTGGCGGCCGCCCTGCTGGTCGTGGCGCTGCCGCTGTTTGCCAGCGGCGAGGAGGAAGCCACGGCGCCGGCGATGGAAGGGACGTCCGAGCCGCAGTACGGCGGCACGATCACGGTGCTCAACTTCCTGACCGACGCCCTCGGCGTACCCGATCCGCACTACGGTTCCGGCTCGACCGCGATCAAGAACATGGTCGGCGAGCGGATCCAAGTGGGCGACATACACCAGTACGGCATCCGCGGGAACAGCGCGTTCGCCTTCACCGACGATGCCGGCCTGCCCCTGCCCTACAAGATGGGCGGCGTGGCCGAGAGCTGGGAAGTCACTTCCGACAAGCTGATCCTGAAGGTGCGCGACGGCATCATGTGGTCCGGCAAGACCATCAACGACGTGATGGAGCCGCGCGAGGTTACCGCCGAGGACATCGCCTTCACCTACCGCCGCTGGTTCGACGAAGCGACCGGCCGCGGCGGCTACATCCGTGGCCTCGACTGGATCAAGAAACCGGAGGTGGAAGCCGTCTACGCCCTGGACGAGGACACGGTGGTGTTCGAGACCAACTACTACAACGGCAACTGGGACGGCACCCTGCAGGGCGGCGGCGGCCAGCTCTACGCTCCGGAGAGCTACGCGGCCAGCGAGCCGGACAAGCTCATCTGGGAGAACATGATCGGCACCGGCCCGTTCGTGGTGAAGGAGTACGTGCCCGGTTCGCACCTCACGCTCGGCGCCAATGAGCTCTACTGGCAGAAGGCGATCATCGACGGCAAGGAGTACCGTACGCCGTTCGTGGACGAGTACGTGATGCCGATGATCAAGGACGAGACCACCGCGGTGGCGGCGCTGCAGACGGCCACGGCGGACGCCTACCTGCGGGTGACGCCGCCGCACGTGCCGGCCCTCGAAAGGGCGTTCCCGGATCTGCAGTCACGCAAGTCGGGGGCGGGGCTCGCCAACGTGATCGCGTTCGATGTCAGCAAGTCGCCGTTCGACAACCGCGACGTGCGGCGGGCGCTGATGATCGGCACCGACCGGAGCGCCGTCAACGGCATGCTGATGGAACCGGATCTGGAGTACAACATGCATCCGTTCGCCGCCGGCTGGGAAGGCTGGGTGCCCGTGGACGAGATGCCCGAGTCGACCCGGATGCTGTTCACCTACGATCCGGAGCTGGCCAAGCAGATGCTGGCCGATGCCGGCTACCCGAATGGCTTCGAGATCGACGTGCTGGCGATGAACGTGTACCAGAATGACGACATCGCGGAGATCGTCGCCGACCAGTGGCAGGACCTGGGCGTGACGATGAACATCACCGTCAAGGACGGCGCCGCGGTGAACAAGGAAGTGCGGCCGCCGGCGCACATGGAGTACGACGCCGTGGCCTGGGTGATGGTGACCCACACCCCGATCCTGTTCGCCCACACCTACTATGGCACCAAGGGCCCGCGCAACGCCGGCTACTACCGCTCGGAGTACTTCGACGAGCGCATGCTGGGCGCGATCCGCGAGCAGGATGACGCCAAGCGCGTGCAGATGCTCACCGAGGCCAACCTGCGGCAGCAGGACGACGTGGCCGCGATCCCCTTCGCGTTCCCGTCCTGGCGCACCTTCTGGTGGCCCTGGGTGAAGAACATCTACGGCGAGGTGTGGTACCACATCCACACCCCGGACGCCCACAACTGGTGGCTCGACCAGGCTCTGAAAGAGGAGATGGGCCACTAGAGTTCACCGGAGAGGACCGGCTGACGCCGGTATCATCCCGAGTCGAGGGGAGATGGGACGACAGGTCTCGTCTCCCCTTTTTTGCTGTCGAGGACCAAGAGGAGCTGATCATGCCGCATTCCGTCGGTCGCACCGTGATCCTGCACAAGGACGATTTCGCCTACAACTCGCACCCTTCGATCGCCGTGCTGGACAACGGCGAGTGGCTGGCGGTGTTCGGCAACTCGCGGCGCCGGGAGCCGAAGGAGCACCCGCCCGGCGACCCGCTGTTCCGCAACCTGCTGGTGCGCACCGCCGATCGCGGAGCCACCTGGAGCGAGCCTGCCTTCGTCCCCGACTTCGACTGGTACGGGGTGGAGTGCCCCGGCATCGCGCAGCTCGCGAACGGCACGGTGGTGCTCACCCAGTTCCGCTTCGGCTGGTACCCGCTGGGACTGGCCCGGCAGCGCCGGGCCGCGGGCGAGCCGATCTACCTGTCGCTGCCGGGGCGCGAGCACGGCGGCTGGACCGAGGACTTCACCGACGCCGACTGGGAGCGCTCGCAGCGCACCTGGGCGCGCGGCTACCACGGGCTCTACGCCCATCTCAGCGCGGACCGCGGCCACACCTTCGACACGGTCAAGATCGACTGTGCGCCCTACCGCGACGGCTATACCCGTACCGGGGTGGTGGAGCTGGCAGACGGACGGGTGGCCTACGCGGTCACCGAGCACCATCCGCCGCTGCCGAAGGGGGACACGTTCCTGGTCACCTCCGGCAACGGCGGCCGCGACTGGGACGCGCCCGTGCTGATGGTGCCGTCGCCCGAGCAGGATTACGGCGAGCCCGACCTGGCGGAGGTGTCCGCGGGCGAGATCTACTGCATCCTGCGTACCGACTCGCGCGGCGGTTACCTGGAAAGCTGCCGCTCGCTGGACGGCGGCGCCACCTGGAGCGCGCCGGAGCTCACGCCGATGTACGGTGGGCCGGGCCAGCTGCTGAACCTCCAGGACGGCCGCCTGCTGTGCACCTACGGCCGGCGCAAGGCGCCGTTCGGGGTCCGCGCCAGCCTGTCGGAGGACGGCGGCCGCACCTGGGACCTGGAGCGGGAGATCGTGATCCGCGCCGACCTGCCCAACGGCGACCTGGGCTACCCGACCACCATCGAGTACGCCCCCGGCGAGCTGTTCTGCTGCTACTACGGCCAGGAGCCGGATGGAGTGACCTGCATCCAGGGCACCTACATCACCGTGGCCTGAACACCGCACCCGGTGCGCCAGCGGCACCGTGCCTCATGTCACCGAGTCTCGCGGTGCTGAGCGCTGCTGGCGCAGGTGGCGGTAACGGTGGTGAGCTGCACAGCGCAAGACCAGGTTGCCCGGCTCCGCAGCGCCGCCCACCGCGACTGGAACGATGTGGTCCATTTCGAGGAAGAAGCGCGAGCCGCAGCGCCGCCCGCTATCCCGGTCGACGAAGGTGCAGCAGCCCTGGTCGCGCCGCCAAACCTCTCGTTTCACCGCAGCCGGAATCGATCTGCCCGACGATCCGCGGGACTTCTCCACCGAAGGAAGCTCCCCTGCGCCGGCCCTCCGCTCCGTTGTCGAGCTGCCGGCTGCCACGCGGGACTTCGCCGCTGAAGTCGGCTTCGTCGATCCTGCACCGTCGGTGCTCCGCTCCGGAGTCGAACGGGCCACTGCCACGCGCGGCTTCGCTGCCGAAGTCGGCTCTGTTGCCGCCGCGCCGCCGGCGGTGCGGCCGCGATCTGCCGGCGGCGCAGCGCGCTTCGGCGCCGAAGTGCGGTCTGCAGCCGGCTTCGCGGACCGCTTCGGTGCGGACGGAGACGTCGTCGGCGCCGCCGACTGCTCGGCCCGGCGCGGGTTCACCACCGCAGCCGCAACGCAATCTGCCTTCTCCCTTCCCGCTGTCTCCGCGGAACACTCGTCACCGGCAGGATCGGACTTCCTCCGCTTGCGGCGCGGAGGCCGGCTCGGGTCGTAGCGCTCCAGTCCCTCCCGCACCAGCCGCCCCACGAGTTGTCCGACCGTCAGGTGCGGATCGACGTGCGACAGCAGCTCCCGCAACTGCTGCAGTCCCTGCTGGCACTCGGCGTCGATCACCGCCTTCAGCTCCCAGCGCCCGTCCCCCAGCGCGCGCAGCCGGTCGCCGGGCACCGCCGCCTCGGGATCCACCTCGGCCAGCATCTGCTGCACCTGCCGGGTGCTCTTGCCCACCGCCTGCTCCACCAGCCGCTGCCGGGCGTGTGCATCCAGCACCGGCGATGGCGCACTCTCCGCCTCGCCCGGCGTCGCGGATGGAGCCGAGCCGACACGCGGCGCGGCGCTGGTGCCGGCTCCCGGCGATCCGGTGGCGGCCCGTCCGCCTGCGCTGCGGTCCCAGCGCTCGAAGGAGTTCTGCAACAGGGCCGCGTTGCTCAGGTTCAGCGAGCCGTCCTGCAGCCACTCGCGGACGCCGCGGGTCTCGCGGCACAGGCGCATGGCCATACCACTGGATTGAAAATGCCTCGAACTTCCAGGTCTCGGACAGGCGTCGGAGATGGCTCAGGACGGGCGTAGCAGGGCGCTATCGAGCCAGCGGGCGCGAAGTGTTCTCTGGAGGAGTCGAAGCGCCGCTACGGCCCGTAGAGGGCCGTCATGAGCGCGTCAGAATGCGGCAAGCGTTTTCTTGCGAATTTCTGGGATTTTTTTTGGATCGTCAGCCGGCAGCACCGGCCGGGACATCTGCCGCATGCTCCTGTCTTGGACCAGCACAGCCTACTAGGGTGCATTCCTTCTCTGGGGCACCTGCGGCATCTGTGGTACGGGATATAGAGACCCTCCCAGAGATTCGATGATGTGGCAGCTCGAGGCTGCCTGACCGCTACCACACTGACCGAATGCACCCGGGGGTGCCGGTGCGCCCGGCGTGTGGTCAAGGGGCCGCGCACCCGGTAACATTGCGGACAGCGTGAACGAAACGAGCGTCACCGGGTTCGAGAGCATCGTGAAGCGGATCGGCGACCTGCCGGAGGCGTTGCACGGGCTGCAGGACGTCCTGCTGGCCAACCTGGCGATGATCGCCGAGATCCCGGCGCCCACCTTCGACGAGGGCGTGCGCGCCGCGTTCGTGCAGGAGCGGTTCGCGGAGCTGGGGTACTCCGACTGCTCCATCGACGAGGTGGGCAACGTCGCCGGCGTCCTGTCCGGCAGCGAGAATGGCGACGGCCGCAACATCCTGCTGGTGGCGCATACGGACACGCCGGTCGCGGCCACCGTGGACCACACCGTGGTGGTGCAGCCCGACCGCGTGACCGGGCCCTCGGTGGCGGACAACGCCCTGGGCCTGGCGGCGGTGGCGGCCATGCCCGCGGTGCTGGAGCGGCTCGGCCTGAGCCTGCGTTCCACCGTGCTGGGGCTGGCCTGCAGCCGCGGGCTGGGCCGCGGCAACCTGGAGGGGGTGCGCTTCTTCCTGGACCACGCCAAGCTGCCGCTGCAGTTCGGGCTCTGCGTGGAAGGGGTGCAGCTCGGGCGCCTCAGCTACACCTCGATCGGCATGATCCGCGGCGAGATCGCCTGCGAGGTGCCTGACGAGTACGACTGGACCCGGTTCGGCGCCGGCGGTGCCATCTCCACCCTCAACGACATCATCAGCCGCATGCTGGAAATCCCCACGCCCGACCGGCCGCGCACCACCATCGTGCTGGGCCGCATCGAGGGCGGCACCTCGGCGAGCACCATCGCCAACCGTGCCGCGCTACAGTTCGAGGTGCGCAGCGAGTCGGGCGCCATCGTGCGCCAACTGCTGGAGGCCATCTCGGAGATCATCGACGAGGTCTCGTCGCAGACCGGCGCCGACATCCGCATGACCGTATTCGCCCGCCGGCGACCCGGCGGCATCGCCTTCACCCACCCGCTGGTGCGCCGCACGCGGCGGCTGATGCGGAGCCTGTCGCTGACGCCGCGGCTGTCCCCCAGCACTTCCGAGCTGTCGGCGTTCATCGACAACCGGGTGCCGGCGGTGACCGTGGGCCTGAGTTCCGGGGAGTCCCTGGGGCACCGCAACGAGACGGTGCGCATCGCACCGATCTACACCGGCCTGGCCCAGCTCCTGGGCATCATGCTGGCCATGGACGGCGGCTACTGCGAATGAACTGGCTGGCGAGCAACACCTTCCATCACAGCCAGTTCGACCTCGCCGAGCTGGAGCGGCGCAAGCGCGAATCCGGCGCGAAGATTTCGCTGTGCATTCCTACCCTCAACGAGGAACGCACCATCGGCAAGGAGATCGTGGTGCTCAAGTCTGAGCTGATGGAACGCCACCGGCTGCTCGACGAGTTGGCCGTGATCGACTCCGGCTCAGAAGACAACACCCGCGAGGTGGCGCGCGCGTTCGGCGCCGACGTGTATTCGGCCGCCGAGGTCCTGCCCGAATGCGGCGATCACCGCGGCAAGGGCGAGAACCTGTGGAAGGCAATCTACCAGTTGGCCGGCGACATCATCGTCTACGTCGACGCCGACATCCGCAACATCCACCCGCGCTTCGTATACGGCCTGCTCGGGCCGCTGCTGAACCGGCCCGAGGTCTCCTATGTCAAGGCGTTCTACGACCGGCCGCTGGCGGAATCGGGACGTCTGCGTCCCTCGGGCGGCGGGCGCGTCACCGAGATCCTGATCCGTCCCCTGTTCTCCCTGTTCTTTCCGGAGCTGTCGGCGCTGATCCAGCCGCTGTCAGGGGAGTACGCGGTGCGCCGCGAGGTGCTGGAGCAGATTCCGTTTCCGGTCGGCTACGGCGTGGAGACCTCGCACCTCATCGACGTCTACCACCGCTGGGGCATGAGCGCCTTCGCCCAGACCGACCTGGACCGCCGCATCCACACCAACCAGTCGACCGCCGCGCTCGGGCGCATGGCGTTCGGCATCCTGCAGACCTTCTTGCAGCGGATCGACTCCCTGGAGATCATCCGCGACCTGCCCGAACTGAACGTCACCCTGAACCAGTTCATGGCCGACCAGGGCCGCTACGAGGAACTGGTCCACGAGATCCGCGTGCTTGAGCGCCCGCCGATGATCGAAATCCCCGCCTACCGAAAAAAACAAGGCATCGACGGCACGGGCGCATAGCCGGGGGGCCGGCGCGATCGTTCAGGAGTTGGCCGGGACGTTGGCGGACTCGACGATCCGCACCCACTCCTCGGCCGAGCGGCAGACCGAATCCGGGTCGCGGCGGCTGCGGGCGATGAATCCCGGAACCGCCTGCCGGCCGGTGGGCAGGTCCGGGTGCGAGTAGCGCAGGTCGAGGCTCCAGCGGATGTGGTCGGAGACGTTGGGCAGCGAGCGGTGCATGGTCTTGTGCTGGATCAGCAGCACACCGCCGACGGGAACCGGGCACAGGACCTGGTCGCCGTCGGGAAGCTGCTCGTCGACGACGCCCTTGAAGTTGCCCCCCGGTCCCATCCCCTCCTCGTGCGCGAGCAGCGGCGCGCGGTGACTGCCGGCGATCACCTCCATGCAGCCGTTCTCGCGGGTGGCGTCGACCAGCGGGATCCAGAAGTTGACCATGAAGGTCTCCGCTGCATCGGGCTGCAGGTAGCCGAGGTCCTGGTGCCACGGCACGACTCCCTCGTCCTCGAACGGCCGCTTGGCGCGGACGTTGAACTGGGGATGGGCCAGGATCTCCGGCCCGATCACCGACTCGCAGATGTCGAGCAGGGAGGGGCAGGAATAGATCCGGAACATGCCCGGCGTGCGCTGCTTGCCGGCGCCCAGGATCAGCAGGGGGGCCGGGTCGTCGAGCTGCAATGCCAGCAGGTGCAGCCGGCGCTCCAGCGGTTGGTCCGCGTGGGTGTCGGACAGGCGGCCGTCGGCCAGCGCGGCGCGGGCGAAGGCGTCGACGTTGCGGTCGAGTTCGGCGCGAAGCGGCCGGAACACCACAGGGTCGATGGCGTCGTCGACGAGGAGGTAGCCCTCCTCGCGGAAGAAGGCGAGTTGCTGCTGGGTCAGTCCGGACATGTGCGGTTCCTCCGGTCGGGCCGGTCCAGTCTACCCGTAATCGGGCGTCGTGGCGCACCCCGCGTCAAACAGCTCCGTCAACTCCAGAGCCGGTCGTTGGAACGGTCGCGATCCCACTCCGGGGTGGGCTCGAAGATGCCGGGCTCGTCGGGATCGACGCACTCGCGCAGCACCTCGTGGTTGAGGTCGGAAAAACCCAGCCCCGGGCCCTCCGGCACGGCGATGTGCCCATCCTGAACCAGGGGCACGGGCAGCCCGTCCACCAGGCTGCTCCAGCGCTCCAGGTCGTCGACCGAGTGGTTCTCGAGGACGAGGAAGTTCTCCGTGGCGGCCGCGCAGTGCACCGACGCCAGCGCCGCCACCGGCGTCATCGCCGTGTGCATCGCCATCGCGATGCCGCGGTCCTGGGCGGCGTCGCCGATCTTCTTGGTCTCCAGGATGCCGCCGGCGGTCGCCAGGTCGGGGTGGGCGACGCCGATGGCGCGCTCCCGGAACAGGTCGGCGAAGCCTTCCTTGAGGTAGATGTCCTCGCCGGTGCAGATCGGCGTCTCGACTGTATCCGCCAGCCGCCGGTACTGATCGGTGAACTGCCAGGGGAGCATGTCCTCGTACCAGGCCAAAGAGAACCGGTCCAGCGCCCGCCCCAGCCGGATGCAGGACTCCAGGCCCAGGTGGCCGAAGTGGTCGGCGGCCAGCGGCACCTCGTAGCCGATCTCCTCGCGCACCGCCGCCACGTACTCGCACAGCAGGTCGATGCCGCGGTCGGTGATCTGCAGGCCGGTGAACGGGTGCATCACGCTCTGGCTGTCGCGCATCCCCGGCGGCGCGATCACGCAGTCGCTCCGGTCGCGGAGCAGGTCGATGCCGAGGTCCATTTTCAGGAAGCGGAAGCCCAGCTCCATGCGCTGCTTCAGCCGCTGTCCGGTCTCGCGGCCGCTGGCGCTGGGGGTGGTGTCGCAGTAGCAGAGGATGCGGTCGCGGAACCTGCCTCCGGCCAGGGCGTACGCGGGCACCCCGTACGCCTTGCCGGCCAGGTCCATCAGCGCCATCTCCACGGCGCTGACGCCCCCGCCCTGGCGGCCGTGATGGCCGAACTGCTTGATGCGCCGGAACAGCCGGTCGACGTCGCACGGGTTCGCGCCGAGCAGGCGTGATTTGAGCATCAGCGCGTAGGTCTTGCTGGCGTTGTCCCGCACCTCGCCGTAGCCGCGGATCCCCTGGTTGGTGTCGATGCGGATCAGGTAGCTGTTGAACGGGGTGCCCGTGAGGCAGGTTATACGCAGGTCGGTAATCGCCAGCGCCGACGGACGCGAATGCCGCTCATTCACAGGGACGGGTCCTCGCTCAGGTGGCGACTCCGAGCGCGGCCAGGGCGCGGGCGATCGCCTGTTGCTGGCCGGTGCTGGCGGCCGGCATGGGCGCGCGCGGCAGGCCGGCCGGGCATTGCTGCAGGCCCTGGGCGTGCTTCACGCAGGCCGGCAGGTTGTCGCCGGCGATGGCGTTCCACAGCGCCAGCAGCCTGCCGTGCAGGTCGAGGGCGCGCTGCTGGTCGCCGCCGGCGACCGCATCCCACAGCGCGACGCAGGCGGCCGGCGCCGCGCTTAGGATCGCCGCCACCGCGCCGTGCGCGCCGAGCGCGAACGAGGGGTAGAGCAGCGCATCCACGGCGCTCAGGATCAGGCTGCCGGCGGGCGCCTCGCGCAGCAGATCGGCCAGCAGCTTCAGGTCGCCGGCGCTCTGCTTGACCCCGATCACCCCGGGGACGTCGCGCAGGATGCGGCACAGCAGCTCGGGCGCCAGATAGCTCCACGGCACCACGTTGTAGATGATCACCGGCAGACCGGTCTGCTCGGTGGCGGCGCGGTAGAACTCCAGCATCGCATCGTCGTCGGGACGGAACAGGTAGTGCACCGGGGTGATCTGCAGCGCCGCCACGCCTATCTCGGCGAGGGCGGTGCCGCGTTGCACCACCTCGCGGGTGCTGTTGGCGATGATGCCGGCGATCACCGGCGCCGCGCCGTCGGCCGCCGCCACCGCGGCGGCGGCGGCCCGGTGCGCTTCCTCGCCGCTGAGCGTGTGCCCCTCGCCGGTGGAGCCGGCCACGGTGACGCCGTGCACCCCCTGCTCCAGGAGCCACCGGCACTGTTGCGCCAGGGCCTGTTCGTCGAGGGCTCCCCGGGCGTCGAACGGCGTGGTTAGCGGCGGGATGATGCCGCGAATCTGCTGCTGTGACATGACGCGGGCAGAGTATCACCACCGTGCCGAGGTGTTACACTGTGCCGGCGGAGGGAAGATGAAAGTCACTCGCATCACCAGCTTCCCGGTCAGGGACGACCAGGGACGCGGCTACTTCATCGTCAGGGTGGATACCGACGCCGGCATCCACGGGCTGGGGGAGGCCGGCATCCGCAACTGGGGCCTGGCGATCGCGCGCGCCGTCGAGCACCTCGGCGAGCTGGTGATCGGCGCCGACCCGTGGCAGACGGAGCGGCTCTGGCAGCTGATGTTCCGCGCCGGGTTCTTCCCGGCCGACAAGGTGTACGCCTGTGCCCTGAGCGCGATCGACATCGCCCTGTGGGACATCAAGGGCAAGGCGGCGGGGATGCCGGTGTACCGGCTGCTGGGTGGCCCGGTGCGGCCGAAGGTGGTGTGCTACCCCCATTCCCAGGGCGGGACCATCCCGGAACTGGTGGAGAACGCCCGCCGCCAGGTGGCCGCCGGCTGGCGCTTCTTACGCTGGGGGCAGCCGGAGACCTCGGGCCGGTTCGAGGCCGCCGCGGCCACGCTGGAGCCGCGCCGGTCGATGGCGATCGCGGTGGAGCAGATGCGCGCGGTGCGCGAGGCGGTAGGCCCGGAGATCGAGCTCTGCTTCGACGTGCACACCCGCCTGGACCCTGCTCACGTGATCCAGATGTGCCGCTGGCTGGAGGAGTTCCGCCCGTTCTTCATCGAGGACCCGATCCGCTCGGAGAACCCCGCCAGCTACCGCAAGCTGGCGCGTCACATCTCGCTGCCGCTGGCCGCCGGCGAGCAGTGGGCGTCGAAGTGGCCGTTCCGCGAGGTGATCGAGGAGGAGCTGATCGACTACGCGCGCATCGACCTGTGCATCGTGGGCGGACTCACCGAGGCGCTCAAGATCGCCCACTGGGCGGAGACCCACTACATCGACATCGCGCCGCACAACCCGCTCGGCCCGGTGAGCGCGGCGGCCTGCGTCTCGCTGTGCATGGCGACCACCAACGTGGGCGTGCAGGAGATGCCGCAGCGTCCCGGCAGCTTCGCCGCAGAGCTGTTCCCGCAACAGATCGGCTGGGAGGATGGCTTCGCCTACTGCCCGGACCAGCCCGGGCTCGGCGTCGACATGGACCTGGAGGTGGCCGAGCGCTCCCGCTACCGGCCGCGGGAGTGGCCGCCGCGGCTGTCCCGCGACGACGGCGCCTTCACCAACTGGTAACCCGTCAAGCCGGCGCGGCGCTCATGCGGCATGCGGTCACGTGGCGTGGTGCTACTAGAGCCGGTCTTCCTGCTGGGGCTCGACGTCCGCGACACGTGCCAGCGCGTTCTCGAAATCCTTCCGGTTGCCACGTTTCGCCCGCTCTTCGAGAAGTGTTTCGGTGGCAAGTGCCGACATCTTTTCCGCCAAGGCCGTAGTGATGAGCTGATTCAGCGAGATGCCGTCTTCCTTTGCCAGAGCCTTTGCATACTTGTGAAGAGAATCCGGAATCCGCAAGCTAATGATACTCATGACAAAGCTCCTATATGTGGATCAGGTGAGGCGTTCGGCGGTGAGGTAGAAGGCGCCGGCCAGGTGGTTGCCGGCGGCGTCGATCCACCAGCTCCGGATCTGCGCCGGGCCGCGTTCCAGGGGCATGCGGAAGGTCACCTCGGTCGCACCGTCCGGCACCGGCAGGGTGTCCTCGGCAGCGCCGGCACGCAGCCAGGCTGAGGCTGCCGGCAGGGCGTTGCCGGCCGGCCAGCCGCCGTCCACGCCCTCCAGCGGCGGTGCCGGAGCGGCGATCCCGAGGCCCGACTCGCGCGGCCAGCGGCGCAGGGTGAAGGAGTAGGTGCCGGCGTGCGCGGCATGCACGTGCCAGGTGCCACTGTCGGTCACGGGAGCGCGGATGTTGCGCTGGTTGTCGGCGTAGGCCCAGGCCCAGTCGGCGCTGCACAGGCGCATCGGGTTCTCCTCCGCGGCGCCGATGGTGAGCGGCTGGTAGGTCTCCAGGTTGCCGTCCAGGCCGGCCCACCACGCCTCGTAGTGGTCGCGCATGCGCGCCACCACCTCGGGATGTTGCGCGGCCACGTCGTGCGCCTGGCCGGGATCGGCGGCGATGTCGTACAGCTCGCTGCCGCCCACCAGGCGCCAGCGGCCCCACAGCACGGCGGCGAGGTGCTTGCCGCTCCTGCCGAACTCGGGCCGTTCGTTGGGATGCCCGTACTGCACCACCGTCATGCGCTCCGGCAGCGCCGCCTCCGCGCCGCGCGCCACGCCGGCCAGCGATACGCCATCGAACTCCACCCCCGGCTCGACCCGCAGCCCGCACAGATCGACCAGCGTCGGCAGCAGGTCGGTGGCGCGGGCCACGTCGTTGATGTCGCGGCCGGCTGACGCCGTGGCGCCGGCGACCGGAATCGCGTCGGAGGGGGCGGCTGCGCCTGGGCCGGGCGGGGGGCGGCTGCCACCGGTAGCGGCGTCCTCCGGTGGCAAGCTGCTGCCGTGGCCGCCGCCGATGCCGCCGGCCGGCCAGCGCAGCAGACACGGCACGCGGTGGCCGCCGTCGTACAGCGAGGCCTTCCTGCCGCGCATGCCGGCGTTGTACACCGCCTCGCCGTGGGCGGTGCCGTTGTCGGTCATGAACACCAGGATGGTGTCCTCGTACAGGTCATTCTGGTGCAGGAACCAGTCCAGGCGCGCCAGGTTCTCGTCGATGCAGGCGATCATGGCGAAGAAACTGGCGTGATCGGCGGTCACCTCGCCGCGGGCGACCGCGTCGCGGTAGGGGTCGCGGTAGTGGTCGGGGACCCACAGCGGCCCGTGCGGCGCGTTGGTCGCGATGTAGGCGAAGAAGGGGTCGCCGGCACGCCGGCAGCGCCGGATCCAGGCGCTGGCCTGATCGAACCACACGTCGGTGCAGTAGCCGCGAAACTCCTCGAACGCATCTCGGTGACGGTAAACGTCATCGAAGTAGTCATTGCCGTACTGGTCGGCGGCAGAAGTGATGCCCCAGCTCGGGTGCCAGATGGTTTCCTGGAAGCCGCGGTCCTGCGGCCGGTAGGGGTAGTTGTCGCCCAGGTGCCACTTGCCGAAGTGTCCGGTGCGGTAGCCGTTGGCGGCGAAGATGTCGGCCGCGGTGGGCAGGTCGGCACGCAACAGCGAGCGCCCCATGCAGACGAAGGTCGCGCCGTTGCGCAGTGAGTCGACGCCGGCCAGAAGCTCGCCGCGGGTCGGGGTGCACACCGGGCAGACGTGGAAGTCGGTGAAGCGCACGCTCTCCGCCTGCAGCCGGTCCAGTGCCGGGGTGCGCAGCACCGGGTTGCCGGTGTAGGAGAGGTCGCCGTACCCCTGGTCGTCGGTGAGGATGAAGATGACGTTGGGCCGGGACATGCAAGCCTCCATGATGCTCCGGGTCTCCGGGTGCCGAAAGCGGCGCCGGCAGGCGACGGTTTCGGGGCGCTATCCCGCGTGCTCCGGGAGGTGCAGCAGCCGGTGCAGGTGCTCCAGGATTTCCTGCGCGGACACCACCCCGTCGATGCGACCCGCGGCATCGACCAGGGGGATATGGCGGAACGATCCCAGCACCATCTTGTTGATGGCAACCGCGAGGGTGTCGTCGCGGCGCAACACCACCGGGTCGCGCGTCATCACCCGTTCGATCGCGACCGTGCGCGGTGCGTGACCGGCGGCGATGACTCGTTCCAGGAGGTCGCGCTCGGTAAAGATGCCCTCGACCTGTCCCGCCGCGACCACCAGCACGTAGCCGCTACGCCGTTCGCGCATCAAGGCGATGGCGTCGGCCACCGAAGTGCCGGCTTCCACCAGCAGCGGTCTGCTCGGGGCCAGCACCTCCACCAGGTCGGACAGCAGGTGATCGTCGTACTGCGCAAAGTTCCCTGCCTGTCGGGTGGGGTACAGGCTGGAGCCGCAAGCCTCGCACTCCGAGTGCTCCAGTTCGTTGCTGAAACCGCACTCGACGCACTCCAGCGCCGGCGCCAATCCGGTCGTCTGCTCAGCCAACGGTCCAGGTATCTCCTGCGCGCAGCAGCGCCGCCACGTCGCCCTCGCCGTGCCGATCCCGCGCCGCATCGATCTGCTCCGCCATTCCGTCCTCGTAGGTGGGCTTGTCCACGGCCCGCAGCACGCCAAGCGGCAACGGCACACCGGCTCCCGGCGACATGTGCGCCAGCACGTAGGGCAGCACGTTACTGGGGATCTTCTCGTTGTGCACCAGCAGGTCGGGATCGTCGGCCTCGCAGATCACCGGCGTGAGCCCGTCGAGCTTGATGCCCTTGTCGCGATTCTTGCCGAAGATCAACGGTTTGCCATGCTCCAGGTTGATGGTCTGCTCGGAGCGCACGCTGCGTTCGGCAAAGTAGTCGAAGGCGCCGTCGTTGTACACGTTGCAGTTCTGGTACACCTCGACGAAGCAGCCGCCGCGATGGTGCGCGGCGCGTTCCAGGGTCGCCGACAGGTGCTTCGTGTCGGTAGCCACCGTGCGCGCCACGAACGTCGCCTCCGCCGCCAGGGCGATGCGCGCCGGACTGACCGGTTGCTCCAGCGAGCCGTCGGGCGAGCTGACGGTCCGCTTGCCTACCTCGCTGGTAGGCGAGTACTGCCCCTTGGTAAGCCCGTAGACGCGGTTGTTGAACAGGATGATGTTCAGGTCCATGTTGCGCCGCAGGGCGTGAATCAGGTGGTTGCCGCCGATCGACAGGCCGTCGCCGTCGCCGGTAATCACGAACACCAGCAGTTCCGGACGGGTAATCTTCAGTCCCGAGGCGAAGGTGGCGGCGCGGCCGTGGATCGAGTGGAAGCCGTAGGTGTTCAAGTAGTAGGGGAAGCGGCTGGAGCAGCCGATGCCGCTGATGAACACGATGTTCTCGCGCGGCACCCCAAGGTCCGGGAGTAACCGCTGGGTCTGCGCCAGGATCGCGTAGTCGCCGCACCCGGGGCACCAGCGCACCTCCTGGTCGGAGACGAAGTCCTTGCGATTCAGCGGCTCGCGCGTTGCGGTCGTGCTCATGGTGTCAGTTGGCCCCCTCCGTCATTTAGCCCCCCTCCGTCAGTTAGCACTGCGGTCCATCCTTGCCAGTTCCTCGACGACGGCTGCCTGCACCTCACGCACCAGGAACGGCTTGCCCTGCACCTTGGACAGCCGCCGCGCAATGACGCCGTAGGCGTCGGCGATCAGCATCCGCAGCTGCCCCAGGTTGAGTTCCGGGATCAGCACCTGCTCGAACCGCTGCAGCACGGTACCGAGGTTCGCCGGGAACGGATTCAAGTATCGCACGTGCGCGTTGGACACGGCCACGCCCTGGGCGCGCAGCTTCTCGCAGGCGGTGGTGATGGCGCCGTAGGTGCTGCCCCAGCCGAGCACCAGCAGTCCGCCGCGATCGGGTCCCTGTACTTCGACGGGTGGGATGCCGGCCGCGATCCCGGCGATCTTTCGTGCGCGCAGCCGTATCATGCGCTCGTTGTTCTGCGGATCGTAGCTCACGTTGCCGGTCACGTCTTCCTTGGCAAGGCCGCCGACGCGATGTTCCAGCCCCGGGGTGCCGGGGATCGCCCACGGCCGCGCCAGGGTACGGGGATCGCGGGTGTAGGGTTGGAAGCCCTCCGGATCGGTGCGGAACTGCACCGGTACGGAGGGCAGGTCGTCCATCGCCGGGATCCGCCACGGCTCGGAGCCGTTGGCCAAGTAGCCGTCGGAGAGATACAGCACCGGGGTCATGTAGGTGACCGCGATGCGGAACGCCTCCAGCGCCATGGCGAAGCAGTCGCCGGGGGTGGCCGGGGCGACGATGGCTACCGGCGCTTCGCCGTTGCGGCCGAACATCGCCTGCAGCAGATCCGCCTGCTCGGTCTTGGTGGGCATGCCGGTCGAAGGCCCGGCACGCTGCACGTCGATCACCACCAGCGGCAACTCCACCACCACCGCCAGCCCCAGCGCCTCACTCTTCAGCGCCAGCCCCGGACCGCTGGTTCCGGTCAGCGCCAGCGAGCCGCCGAAAGCGGCGCCGATCGCCGCGCCGATCGCCGCCATCTCATCCTCCGCCTGGAAGGTGACGATGCCCAGGTTGCGATGCCGCGCCAACTCGTGCAGCACCGTGCTGGCGGGGGTGATGGGGTAGCTGGCGTAGAACAGCGTCCGGTCGGCCAGATGTGAGGCGGTGATGAAGCCCAGGGCGGTGGCCTGGTTGCCGGTGATGTTGCGGTAGGTGCCGGCCGGAAGCGCCGCCGGGGGCACCCGGTAGGCCGAGGTGAACAGCTCCGTGGTGTCGGCGAAGGCGTAGCCGGCCTTGAGCGCCGCGGTGTTGGCGGCCACGACCTGCGGCCGCGAGCCCCACTTTTCCTGGAACCAGCGCAGGGTGGGCTCCAGGGGCCGGTCGTAGAGCCAGTAGATGATGCCCAGGGCGTAGAAGTTCTTGGAGCGTCCGGCCTGGCGCGGGCTCAGTCCCAGGTGGGCGAGCGCCTTCTCGTTCTGCGAGGTGATCGGCAACCCGATCACGCGGTAGCTGCTCAGCGAGTCGTCCTCGAGCGGGTTGCTGTCGTAACCGGCCTTGTTGAGGCCCTGTGCGGTGAACGAATCCTCGTTGACGATCAGCGTGCCGCCTTCCGGGATCTCCTCCAGGTTGGCCTTCAGGGCCGCCGGATTGAGCGCCACCAGTACGTCCGGGGCGTCCCCCGGGGTATGGATGTCTTCGCTGGCGAAGCTGATCTGGAACGCGCTCACGCCGGGCAGCGTGCCTGCCGGAGCGCGGATCTCCGCCGGGTAGTCGGGCAGCGTCGACAGGTCGTTGCCGAACACCGCCGAGGTGTTGGTGAGCTGAGCCCCCACCACCTGCAGGCCGTCCCCCGAGTCGCCGGCAAAGCGTACGGTGACCCGGTCCAGTTCGGCGCGGGATGCGGTAGGGTCCATCAGGCACCGTCCGGCGCGCGCAGCCGCTGATGCGGCCGCGGCGGTAGATTGAGGAGGCGATCCGGCAACAGCTCGGCCAGAAAGTGGAACAGGTTGTGGCTGGTCAGGACTCCGATGTAGCCGCGCGCACCGTCGGCGATGGGGATGTGGTGGTAGCCGCCGGTCACCATCGGCTCGATGGCGGCGCTCAGCGGCGCCATCGCGTCCAGCGTCGTCGGGTTGGCGGTCATGAAGTGTCGCACCGGTGCCGCGGGCATGCCGTCCGGCGTCACCGCCCGCATCAGCAGGTCGTGCTCCGTAAAGATGCCCGCCAGGCGTCCGTCATCCATCACCAGTACGTACCCGAAGCGCGAGGACTGCATGGTGGTTACCACTTCGCGCGCCGCGGTGTCGCCGCCGACCGCAAATGCCGGCTCCAGCGAGATGGATCCGATGGGGTGATGTTCCAGCTCCCGGTAAATTGGCACGCCGCTGCTTCCTGCTACCATTGTCTACCCATCCACGCGCAAAATCAACCTTAAGTGGCCGGTGTCCGTCGCGCAGGACGCTGATGGCGTTGAACACTCGGCCGTGGTGGCCTACCGTGGCGCCCGTGGATGATGAGACCGTCGGCGCCGCGCTCCCCGCCGGCATCCTGTTCGACATGGACGACACGGTCGTCGACACCTACCGCGCGTCGCGCGTCGCCTGGGAAGAGGCCGCCGCGGTGGTGGCACGCGAGCACGCGCTGGACCGGCAGCGGTTGCTGCAGGCATTTCTGGCCGCCGACCGCTGGTACTGGCAGGAGCCGGAGCGGGAGGACTGGGGGCGCCTCAACCAGGCCGGGGCGCGTGTCCGCATCGTCCGTCGCGCGCTGCAGCAGCTCGCCTGGCGCGACGACGGCATCTCGCGCTGGGTCGGGCCGTTCGTGGTGCAGGCCCGGGTCCGTGTGCTGCAGCCGTTCGCCGGTGCCCTGGAGACGCTCGCCGAGCTGCGCCGCAGGGGAGTGGCGCTCGCGCTCGTCACCAACGGCGAGGCGGCGAGCCAGCGTGCCAAGATCGAGCAGGTGGGGCTGGCGCAGCGCTTCGACCTGGTGCTGGTGGAGGGAGAGTTCGGCACCGGCAAGCCAAAGCCGGAGGTGTTCGAGCACGCCCTGGCGGGAATCGGCGCGCGGCCGGACGACGCCTGGATGGTAGGCGACGACCTGGCCAAGGACATCGCCGGCGGCAAGGCCGCGGGATTGCACACGGTGTGGGTCGACAGCCGTGCCGAGGGGCTGCCGCCGAACCCGGCCGCGCGCCCGGACCGCATCGTGCAGGCGATTGCGGAACTGCTGCCCGGGTAGTGCCATGCGGCCGTTCGACGTGGCGGTGATCGGAGCCGGACCGGCGGGAGCCACGGCCGCGCTGCGGCTGGCTCGGGCGGGGCTGAAGGTCGCGCTGGTGGACCGGCGGCGGCCGCCGCGCTACAAGACCTGCGGCGGTGGGGTGGTGCTGCGCGCCCTGCGGCTGCTGCCGGTGGACGTGGCGGCACGGGTGCGGCGCGAGGTGGTCGAGGCGGTGTGCCGGCGGGTGACCGTCGGCCGTCTGCGCAGCGGCTCCGAGACCACCTTCAGCCTGCGGCGGGCCCCCATCTACATGGTGATGCGGGATCGCTTCGACGCCCTGTTGGCAGGAGCGGCTACCGCCGCAGGAGCCCGCCTGGTGGTGGCGGACGTGGCGTCGTTGCACGTCGACCGGGATGGCGTAGCGCTGGCCCTGGCCGGCGCCGGCGAGCTGCGCGTCCCCGTGGTGGTCGCCGCCGACGGGGCCACCGGGGTGTGCGCCCGATACGCCGGGATCCGACCCGCGCGCGCGCCGGCGCTGGAGTGCGAGGTGCGGGTGGGCAGCCGCGACTGGCAACGGCTCGGACAGTCGGCGCGCTTCGACTTCGAGCTGCTGGACGATGGCTACGCGTGGTCGTTCCCGAAGGCCGACGGCCACCTGTCGATGGGAGTGCTCAGCATGACCCGGCGCCGTGCCGGGCTGCAGCGTACATTCCACGACTACCTTACCGCGCTGGGTCTCGACGAGGTACGCTCCGTCGAACGTCACGGCTTTCTGATTCCGCTGCGCGGGACCCGTCTGGCTGCCGGCGGCGGCCGCGTGCTGCTGGTGGGCGACGCTGCCGGTTGCGCCGATCCGCTTACCGCCGAGGGCATCTCCGGTGCTATTCTCAGCGGTACGCTGGCGGCGGCGGCGATCGAGTCGGCTCCCGCGGAAACGGCCCCGGCGCGGAGGTACCGCAGCCTGATGCGACGCTGGCTGCTGCGCGACCTGCGGGTGGCGAAGGCGTGGGCAGGAGCGCTGTACACGCGGCGCCTGACGCGGGGCCTGCTGCTGGCCCGCTTCAGTCCGGCGCTCTCCCGCACCCTGCTGATCATGAGTGGCGAGGCCAGCTATCGCAGCGCCCTGCTGCCGCTTCCCGGCAGGCTGCTGCCGGCGGCGCTGCCGTGCAGCGCCGAGACTAGATCGCCCAGTGCTTCCACATGTCTTCAGGCACGTCGAACTTGATCCGATCCAGGTCGGTACGGGCGAATCGGGACACGCAGGCCATGCGTACCACGGTGCCGTGATTGTTGCCGGCCTCGTGCATCAGCAGGTGGTGCCAGAACACGGTCGATCCCGCCGGCCCGGGGTTCTCCACCGGCTCGGGCAGGTCCACGAAGTTGCCGTCGCGGTCCTGGAACGCCTTGAGTCCGTCCAGGAGCGGGTGGCTGCGAAAGTACTCGTACGCGTGCCGGTGGGTGCCGGGCCAGACCGTGAACGCGCCTGACCGCGGCTGCACGTCGTTGACGTTGACGGTCACGGCGATCGTGAACGAGTGCACGACCCCGGGTTTCGCATAGCCGTCCAGGTGTCCGTGCGCGGGGTGCGTCCACTCCGATTGCGGCCGTCCGGTCGGAAACACCGGCTTGGCGAAGGTGTGGTTGTGCACCTCCAATTCATGGCCCGCGAGCTCTTCGCACATTTCTTGAAGCGGCGAATCGGTGAGGGTGGCGCGCACGTCCGGATGTGACGTGACCTTCAGATTCCCCTTCGTCCCCGCGTCGATGAAGCTCTGCGGGTCGTTGCGGTCGAGCCCGATCTCGTCGTAGAAGCGATCGGCCGCTTTGGCGAGAAGTTCACGGTCGACGACATCCGGCTTGCGTACGAACCCGTGCTCCTTGAAGTGCTCGATCTCCTCCCGCGTGAAGAACGCCATACGACGACCGTATCGACTACGCGCATGCCTGTCTCCTGTCGCAGTGGCCGCTGGACCGCCTGCGGCCGGTCAAGCTCCGCTGAGGTAGGCGGCTACCGCGTTGGCGGTGGTGCGGGCCTGGCGGATGCAGTCGGGGATGCCGACGCCGTCGTAGGGGGCGCCGGCGAGCCACAGGCCGGGGGTGGCGGAGCAGGCCTGGTGGAGCTGGGCCAGCCAGTCGCGATGGCCGACGCGGTAGAGTGGGGTGCCGTGCGGCCAGCGCTGCACGTCGCGTACCGCGGGCGCGGCCGCCTCGGCGATACCGCCGCCGAGGATGTCGCCAAGCTCGGCGCGTACCAGGGCGACCAGCTCGTCGTCGGTGTGGTCAAGCAGCTCCGGGTGACGCCAGCCGCCGAGGAAGCCACGTACCAGGACGCCGGCGTCCGGCACGCGTCCCGCCCACTTGCCGGAGCTCCAGGTGCATGCCAGCAGGCGGCTGCCCTCGCCGCGCGGTACCAGGAATCCCGAGCCGGGCAAGGGCAGCGCGACGGCGCGGTCACGGTAACCGAGCGTGACGATCGCGGAAGAGGTGGCCTCGGCGGCGCCGAGCAACGCGGCGAGCGGCGGATTGAGGCGGTTCACGAGCCGCGCCGCGGCCGCCGCCGGAGTGGTCACCACCACCGCCGTGGCGGTCAGTTCCTCGGCGTTGCCGGCCGCCGGACCCTCCAGGCGCAGGCGGTAGCCGCCGGCCGCGGCGCGGATGGCGGCTGCCGCGGTGCCGGTCCGCAGCGACCCGCCCAGACGCGCCGCCAGCGCGGAGCTGAGTTGCTGCATGCCACCGGTGAGGCTGGCGAACGGGCTGCCGCGCAGGTGCGGTAGCTGCGCCGGGGGCGTGGCGGCGGGACGACGCGCGCCGGAATGCGGCGAGAAGCCGTCCCGGGACGGCGGGGCGAGCAACGCGGGGAAGGTAGCCGCCAGGCTGAGCTGCCAGGGATCGGCCAGATGAATGCCCGCCAGCAGCGGCTCGCCGAGCACGCGCAGCAGCTCCGCCCCGTAGCGGCGCTGGACGTAGGCGCCGACGCTCTGGTCCGCGCCGGCGGCACGGCGCGGCGGCACCAGGGGATGCGCCAGCGCCCGCAGCCGGCCGGCCGGCGACAGCAGCGGCGAGCGCAGCAACGCCCACGGACGGGTAGGGTGGACCAGCCGCATGCCGGCCGGGATCGGCACCAGCCGGCCGCGGCGCAGCACGTAGGCGCCCCGCGGCTGCAGTTGTGGGATCAGTGCGTCTGCCAGGCCCAGCTCGCGGCACAGCTCGACCGCCGCCGGCTTGGCGGTCAGGAACGAGTCGGGACCGGCCTCGATCAGGAAGCCTTCGCGGCGCTCGGTGCGCAACTTGCCGCCGGGCCGCGGCGCCGCTTCCAGCACCACTACTTCGAGGCGTTCGGCCGCAACGCGGCGCTGCAAGTAGTAGGCCGTGGCCAGGCCCGTGATGCCGCCGCCCACCACCACCACGCGCCGGTGCGTGCCGGACGCACCCGGTTCGGTCACCCGAGTTCCGCGGCGGCGGCTTCCTGCACCCGGTCGGCCAGTACCTCGATCAGCTCCGGATCAGTGCCCAGGGAGGGAGTGCGCGTCACCGTGACGCCGAGCGACGCGCCGAGTTCGCGCAGCTCGATGTCGATGTCGAACAGGATCTCGACGTGGTCGGCCACGAAGCCGAACGGCACCACCGTCACCTCGCGCACGCCGTCGCCGGCGGCGCCGCGCAACTCCTCCTCCAGCGACGGCCCGAGCCATGCCCCGGGGCGCGCCCCGGCCGACTGGAAACACTGCCGCCACTGCCGTGGCTGCAGGCCGGCATGGGTCGCCACCTCCAGCGCCGAGGCGCGAAGTTGCTCCGGGTAGGGGTCGCCGCCCGCAACCCACGCCTCCGGCAGGCTGTGGGCCGAGAACAGCACCCGCGCCCGCGCCGGGTCGTCCAGCGAAGCACGCACCTGCAGCAGGTCGCGCGCCACGGCGGCGATGAAGCGCGGGTGGTCGCAGAAGTGGGAGACGAAGGCGAAGCGCGGCGCCGCCGGCAGCTCCGCGACCGCGGCGCGCACCTGGTCCTGGTAGGCGCCGACGCTGCGCCGGGAGTAGTGCGGGGCCAGCGCCACTGCCACCGCCTCGGTCACGCCCTGCTCGGCCAGCCGCCGTACCGCCGGTGCGATGCGCGGATGCCAGTGTCGCATCCCGACCACCGCCACCGCCTCCACGCCCCGTGCCTGCAGCGTGCGCCCCAGGACGGCGGCCTGCCGTTCGGTGATGCCGCGCAGGGGTGAGCCGCCGCCGATCCGGCGGTAGCGCTCGCGGATCTCCGCCACCAGCGCCGGCGGCGTCGGCCGCCCGCCGCGAATGTCCTGCAGGTAGGCGCCCACGTCATCCAGGGAGTCGGGGCCGCCATAGGCCATCACCAGCACCCCGAGCCGGCTCATGAGCCAGTCCCGTTCCCGCCGCGTGCGTCACCCGCCGCTGGCACCGGGAAGCCATGCACGATCTCCACCAGCCGTGCCACCGCATCCGGCGGGGTCTGCGGCAGGATCCCGTGCCCGAGGTTGAAGATGTAGCCCGGATCGGTTCCGGCGGCGGCCAGGACGGCACCGGCCCGCCGTTCCAGCACCGTCGGCGGCGCGAACAGCAGCGCCGGCTCCAGGTTGCCCTGCAGCGCCATCGGTTCCGGCAGCAGCCGTCGCACCGCCGCCAGGTCGACGCGCCAGTCCACGCTCAGCACCTCGCAGCGGAGGCCGGCCAGCAGCTCCAGCAGGCCGCCGGTCCCGGTGCTGAAGTAGATCAACGGGGCTCCCGCCGCCCGCACGCCGTCGCACACCTGCTGCACGTAGGGCAGCACGTACTCGCGGTAGTCGGCGGCGGCCAGCGCTCCGGCCCAGCTGTCGAACAACTGCAGTACCTGCGCCCCGGCCGCCACCTGGGCGGCAAGGTACTCGCTCACCATCCGCGCCAGCTTGTCCATCAGCATGTGCCACGCCTCCGGTTGCTCGAACATCAGCCGCTTGGTAAGGGTGAACTGGCGCGAGGTGCCGCCTTCTACGGCGTAGGTGGCGAGGGTAAACGGCGCTCCGGCGAAACCGACCAGAGCGACCGCCGGCGGCAGCTCGGCGCGCACCAGCTCCAGGGCGCGCAGCGTGGCGCTCACGTTCCGCTGCGGATCAGGTACCTGCAGCGCGGCGATGTCGGCCGGCGTACGGATCGGGTTGTGGATCGCCGGACTGGTGCCGTTGCCGAACGACACTTCGAGGCCCATGCCCATGAGGGGCGGCAGGATGTCGGCGAAGATGATGGCGGCGTCCAGGTCGAAGCGCCGCAACGGCTGCAGGGTGACCCTGGCCGCCAGCTCCGGGCTGCCGATGATGTCGAGCATGCCGTGACGGGCACGCAGCGCGCGATACTCCGGCAGGTAGCGGCCCGCCTGCCGCATCAGCCAGATCGGCACCCGCTCCAGCGGCTGGCGCCGGCAGGCGGCAAGCAGCGGAACGGCGCTCACGCGCAGCCGCCGGCGCCGGCAGGCATCACGCGAACAGCTCGAGCGCGCTTGCCTCCGGGTGATGGAGCGCACTCGTCAGGGGCGTGTCGCGCTCGGTGTAGGCACGTGCCTCGGTGCTGCGCAACTGGTTCACCAGGTCGGAGAAGCGGGTCAGGTCGTCGGTCTCGTAGACCACCACGAACTCCTGGTCCTGCACCCCGACCGAGTAGAGCAGGAGCTGGGTGATGTCGGGGTACTCCTTTCCCACCCGGATGTGGCCGTTCATCATCCCCTGGCGGGTGTCGCGGCTCAGGGCGTACCAGGAGCTGGTCTTGACGAAGGGATAGATCACCAGGAAGGGCCTGCGGGCCGGGGTGAAGGGATCTATCTCCTGCGCGGAGCGGGTCCTGGTATAGGTGGAGGGGCGCGTGAAGCCCCACAGCGGCTGCTTCACTTCCAGCAGCGGACGCAGCGGCGCGAGCACCCCGGCGAAGTCGCGAAAGTAGGAGTGGACGCGATCCGGATCCGCCGCCCGCAGCGCGCTCCACAGCAGCAGGTCGGCGCTGTCGTGGAGAGGAAACACCTGGTAGAGGTGCAGGGCGTCGGCCACCCCGGCCAACCCCTCCCACAGTGCCTGTCGCTGCTGCCGGCGCGCGGCCGCGTCGAGTTGCCAGTAGGCGCTGGTGAAGCGCAGCAGGGCGAAGTGGCTGAGCGTGCGGGGCGTGGTGCGGGACGTTTCGGGGGCTGCCATGGGTTCGAGCTCCTGGATCAGGTCGTGTAATCTTCCTCGTGCGGCTCCGGGTCGGCGAACAGATCCTCCAGCACCGCACGATAGTGCTCCGCCTGCTCGCTGCCGGCTGCCGCGCGCAAGCGCTGCATCGGTCGCCGCAGCAGCCGTTGCGCCAGGTTGTGGGCCAGTGACTCCACCACCCGGCGCTCGCGCGCGGAGAGCTCCGGCAGGCGGCGCCAGGCCCGTTCCAGCTCGGCATCGCGGGCGGCGCTGCCGAGCTCGCCGAGCAGGCGCAGGGTCGGCGTGACCGCGCGCTGCTGCAACCAGGCGCGGAAGCGCGCCAGCTCCTGCTCGATTGCGGCCTCGGCGTGCGGCACTTCGGCGGCGCGCGCAGCGTGGCTGGCGCGGGTAGCCTGCTCCAGATCGCCGAAGTCGTAGTAGCACACGCCGGCGGTGGCGGTGCCCTCCCGCCGTACGTTCTGCGGTAGTGCCAGGTCGACCAGGTGCAGTGCGCGCCGAGGTCGCGCGCCGGTTGCCGCGCGCAGCATGCGGCCGTCGATGAACGGCTCCGGAGCGGCGGTGGCGGCAATGGCGAGGTCCGCTTCACCCAGGGCTGCCGCGCCGTCTCCCCACGGTACCGCCTGGCCACCGCAGGCGTGGGCCAGCTCCTGGGCACGGGCGAAGGTGCGGCTGGTCACGGTCAGCCCGCCCACGCCGAGCGCATGCAGGCGCTCGCAGGCACGCCGCGCCATGGTGCCGGCGCCGAAGACGAGAGCCCGCGCTTCGCTCATCGATCCCACGTGCGCCGCCACCAGGTCGACCGCCGCCGGCGCCAGCGAGGTGGCGTGGCGGCCGATGGAGGTGACCGTGCGCACCCGCTTGCCGGCGTGAATGGCGGCGCGGAACAGCGCATGCAGCACCGGACCGGCGCTGCCCCGCTCGGTGGCCGCCGCCAACGCTTCGACCACCTGGTGCTGAACGTCGGTCTCGCCCAGCAGCATCGACTCCAGTCCCGCGGCCACGCGCATCAGGTGCCGCGTCACGGCGTCGCCGCGCAGTTCCGTGACGGCGTGGGAGGCGTCCGGCGGGAGCTGCTCCCGCAGCAGAGCCTGCACCAGCTCGCCGTTGGCCTGAAAGGCGTACACCTCGCAGCGATGGCAGGTGGCAAGCAGCGCCCACTCGGGGCGCTGCCCGTTGGCGTGCGCCATGAGCCGGGCGAACCGGCCCGGCAGGGTAGTGGCGGCGGCTGCCGCTGCGCTTGCCAGGGACTGGTCAAGGGGTCGATAATCGAGGAGCCAGGCGCGAATCATGCGTGCTCGGTCGCGTACAAGATATATAGGATTTTATTCGATTCGCAAGCCAGTGGAGTGGTGCCGTTGAAACCGGTCGCGGATCCCGGACTGCTTACCATTCGGCAAGCGGCGGAATTACTGGGCGTGCACCCGCTGACGCTGCGCAACTGGAGCGAGAAGGGCGCAGTGCCCTGTCTGCGCACGCCCGGCGGCCACCGCCGTTTTCGGCCGCAGGATCTGCAGCGGATGCTGGCCGCGCCGCAGGAAGACCCTGCCACCGCGGCCGCAATCGTTCAGATGGTGCGGCGCGCGGTGAGCGCCGCGGTGGCCGCGCCCCGGCGCGGCACATCGTCCACGGCCCTGCACACCATGCGGGTGGACCTGACCGGGAGCCAGCGCCGCTCGCTGGCGGAAATCGGACGCGCGCTGTTGAGTCTGCTGATCCAATACGCGGTTCCGCACGCACCGGCGGCGCGCGGCGAGGCGGCGCCTTCCGGGACGCTGCTGCGCCGCGCGCGGCAGCTCGGGCGCAGCTACGGCATGGCGGCGCGGCGCCTGGATCTGTCGCCGTCAGCCGTGGTGGCGACCTTCAGCTTCTTTCAGGAGACCGTGGTTGCGGCGCTGGCGGAGTGCGAGGCACTCGACTACCCGCGGCTGAACCGCCTGTTCAGCGTCGTCCTGCTGGCAGCCGTCGCCGCCTCCGAAGGCAACGCCGGCAACGATGTTGCAGCACCTTAACGCCGCGTTAACCGGGTGGCAACTTCGCAGTGGTTCCCTCACGGTATCACTACCACTAGCGACACCCATAGCGGAGGGCTCCGTAACCGTGGATGACAGATTTCCCACTCGCTTTGCACCACGCGTCATCGGTGTAGTCGCGGCACTCCTGGTGGCGAGCGCCGGGCTGGCGGGTGCCGTCGGCGTATTCGACAACGGAGACGACTCGGGCGCGCCTTACTTCGAGGCGTATCCCGCCGCCGATCCGCCGCCCGCGACACCTCCGGCGAGCCCCGCGGCGGTCGGGCAGATTTCCGGACTCGCCCTGCTGCAGCAGATTCAGGACTCGTTTCGGCGGGTCGCGGCCGCGGTGATGCCGGTGGTGGTCAAGATCGACACCACGGTGCCGGCGGGCAGCGTGCGCCGCTTCGGCCGCAATCCCCAGCCGCTGCCGGAGTTCGGACAGCCGGGCGGCACCGGCTCGGGCATCATCGTGAGCAACAGCGGTGCGCTCTACTACGTACTGACCAACAACCACGTGATCGCCAACTCCGAGAGCATCACCGTGACCCTGGACGACGGCCGCGACTTCGACGCGCAACTGGTAGGACGCGATCCGCGCCAGGACATCGCGGTGGTGTCGTTCCGCGGCCCGCGCGAGTTGCCGATCGCCCGCCTTGGCGATTCGAGCCAACTGGTGGTGGGCGACCTGGTGCTGGCGGTGGGCAGCCCGTTCGGATTCCAGTCCACCGTCACCTCCGGCATCGTCAGCGCGCTGGGACGCGAGACATCCGGCAACCTCGACGGCGGAATCAACATCGCCCAGTACATCCAGACCGATGCCGCCATCAACCCGGGGAACTCGGGTGGTGCGCTGGTAAACCTGCGCGGCGAGGTGATCGGCGTCAACACCTGGATCGCGTCCCGTGGCGGCGGCAGCGTCGGGGTCGGATTCGCCCTGCCGATCAACGCCGCCAAGCAGGGAGCCCGCGACCTGATCGAGTCCGGCGCCGTACGTTACGGCTACCTGGGCGTGTTCGTGAGTTCGGCGAGCAACGCGATGCGCAGGGCGCTGGGGGTCACCGAGGTGGACGGTGCGCTGGCCTGGAGCGTGATCGAGAAGTCGCCGGCGGCACGCGGCGACCTGCGGCCGGGCGACTGGGTGACCCACGTCGACGGGGCGGCGGTCAGCAGCAGCGCGGAGCTGATCCGCGCGGTGGGCGCGCTGGAGCCGGGCCGCGAGAGCCGCTTCGAGGTGATCCGCGACGGCAAGCCGGTGCAGTTGCGGCTGCGCGTGGCGCTGCGTGACGACAGCGACGACCGCACCCCGCGCAACTGGCCCGGGATCTTTCCGGTGCACATCTTCTCGGATCAGCTCACCGACGAAATGCGCGAGCAGTTCGGCATCGGTAACCGGCGCGGCGTGCTCGTGGGGCAGGTTCACGAGTCCGGCGCCGCCGCCGCGGCCGGATTCCGGCGTCGCGATTTCATCACCCACATCGACGGCAACGCCATCCGCGACGCTGCCGACTTCTACCGCGCGCTGGCCAAGGGGGACGCCGGCGAGTACCAGGTCAGCATCGTGCGCAATCGCCAGGAGATGACCATCACCCTGCGGCCGTAGCGCCCGGCGCCGGCGGCGCTGCCGCAGTGGCGCGTTGACAGGCCGGCGCCTGCCGGATTGGATACCCCGCGATGACTGTGCAGTGGAACCCGCGCCGGGTCAGCGCCTTCGCCGACGAGATCGGCGACGAGCTGGAGCTGCAGATCGAGGTGCTCGCCGCCAACGGCGTGGGCAACATCGAGTTGCGCGGCGTGTGGGGCAAGAACGTACTGGAGCTGTCCGCCGGCGAGGCACGGCGGGTCAGGGATGCGGCGCTGCAGGCCGGTGTTGGCTTCTCGGCGGTGGGCTCGCCGATCGGCAAGTTTCCGGTGGCGGGCGACTTCGCCGAGGAGCGCGAGCGCATGCGCCGGGCTCTGGAGTTCGCCGCGCTGCTGGAGGCGCCGTACGTGCGCATCTTCTCTTACTACATCCCCGCGGGCGAGGATGCGGCCGCGTACCGCGGCCAGGTGCTCGACCGGCTCGGCGAGCTGGTGGCACTGGCGGAAACCACGGACATCCGGCTGGCGCACGAGAACGAACGTCACATCTACGGCGACGTGTGCAGCCGGGTGCTGGATCTGCTGGAGAACATCGACTCCTCCGCGTTCACCGGGATCTTCGACTTTGCCAACTTCGTGGTGTGCGGCGAGGACCCCTACTCCTGCTGGCAGCGGGTGCGGCGCCATATCAGCTACTTTCACGTCAAGGACGCCGTGGCAGCGACCCGCACGGTGGTCCCCGCCGGCGCCGGTGACGGCGCGGTGGCGCGCATCCTCGGCGAGGCGTACGCCGCGGGCTTCGACGGCTTCCTCACGCTGGAGCCCCACCTCAATGTAGCTACAGGTAGCTACGGAAGGACTTCGCCCGCGCGATTCAAGATTGCCGCCGACGCGCTGAAACAGGTGCTGGCGGGACTCGGAGGCGACACCCCGTGAAGTTGCACGAGTATCAGGCCAAGGAGCTGCTGGCGCGCTACGGCGTGAGCGTGCCGCGCGGCCGGGTGGCGCGCAGCGCCGCGGAGGCGGAGGAGGCGGCCGCCGAGCTGGCGGGCGCCTGCGTGGTCAAGGCCCAGGCCCACACCGGCGCCCGCGGCAAGGCGGGGGGCATCAGGCTGGTCGCCTCCGCGGCGGAGGCGGGAGCGGCGGCGCGGGAGCTGCTGGGCACGCGGCTGGTGACCAACCAGACCGGTCCCGCCGGCCTGCCGGTAGCGGCGCTGCTGGTGGAGGAGCGCATCGCCATCTCCCGCGAGCTCTATCTGAGCGTGGCGATCGACAACTCGGCGGGCATGCCGGTGGTGATCGCTTCCGCGGCCGGCGGCATGGAGATCGAAGAGGTGGCCGCGGCGCAACCGGAGGCGATTCACCGCGTCTACGTCGATCCCACCTGCGGGCTGCAGCCGTTCCAGGCCCGGGCGCTGGCCTTCGCCGCCGGTCTCGACGGCGAGCTGCTGCTGCCCGCGACCCGTCTGATCGGTGCCGTCGTGGCGGCGTTCGAGGCCAGTGACGCCGGCATGGTGGAGGTCAATCCCCTGGTGGTCACCGCGGACGGCCGACTGCTGGCCGGCGACGCCAAGTTCAGCGTCGACGACAATGCCCTGTTCCGGCAGCCGGAGCTGGCCGGGCTGCGCGACCGCAGCCAGGAGGAGGAACGGGAGCTGCAGGCGCACGACGCCGGGATCGACAACTACGTCAAGCTGGACGGGACCATCGGCTGCCTGGTGAACGGCGCCGGACTGGCGATGGCGACGTTGGATGCGATCAAGCTGGCCGGCGGCGAGCCGGCCAACTTCCTCGACATCGGCACCGCCAACCGGCAGGAGGCGGTGGTCGCCGCGCTCGCCATCATCGGCGCCGACCCCGACGTGCGCGCGGTGCTGATCAACATCTTCGGCGGCCTGGCGCGCACCGACGTGATCGCCGCCGGCTTGGTGGAGGCGAAGGCGCGCGGCGACCTGCCACAGCCCACCGTGGTGCGGCTGGCGGGCACCAACGTCGAGCAGGGTCTCGCCGTGCTCGATGCGGCCGGGATCGAGCTGATCCGCGCCGACGGATTCGCCCAGGCGGCGCGTGCCGCCGTGGACGCCGCGCGCCCGGGAGGCTGAAGTTGGCGGTACTGCTGAACGAGTCGAGTCGGATTCTGATTCAGGGATTCGGGCGCGCCGGCCAGCTCCAGGCGCGCATCAGCCGCGCCTATGGGACCGCGGTAGTGGCGGGAGTCACGCCGGGCCGCGGCGGCCAGCGGCTGGAGGATACGCCGGTGTACGACACGGTGCGTGCCGCGGTTGCCGAGCAGGGGGCCAACGTGTCGGTTATCTTCGTGCCCGCCCCGCACGCTGCCGACGCCATGCTGGAGGCCGCCGACGCCGGCGTGCCCGTGGTGATCTGCATCACCGAGTTCGTCCCCACCCGCGACATGGTGCGGGTCAAGCGCTACCTGCGCGGCTCGGCTACGCGCCTGGTCGGCCCCAACTGTCCCGGCGTGATCGCCCCCGCGTTCCGTGCCCGCGCCGGCATCATGCCGCCCGCCGTGTACCGGCCTGGGGAAGTCGGCGTGATCTCGCGCTCCGGGACCCTGGTATACGAGGCCGTGGACCAGCTCACCCGGCTCGGAATCGGGCAGTCGGGCAGCGTGGGGGTGGGGGGCGACCCGGTGATCGGGACCTCGCAGCGCGAGGCGCTGGAGCTGTTCGAAGCCGATCCGGCGACGCGCGCGGTGGTGCTGATCGGTGAGATCGGCGGTACCGCGGAGCAGGAGGCGGCCGAGTACATCGCGCAGATGAGCAAGCCGGTGGTGGCCTTCATCGCCGGCGCCAGCGCGCCGCCGGGCCGCCGCATGGGCCACGCCGGCGCGATTATCGCGGGCGCCGCCGGCACCGCCCGTGCCAAGCAGGCGGCATTGCGGGCGGCCGGTGCCGTGGTGGTCGAGTCGCCGGCGGCGATCGGGGCCACGATGCGCGATGTCCGGTCCCGGCGGGTCTGACCGTCGGTCCGGGCGCGGGCGCGAAGGAGGAGCAGGATGAGGAGAATGGCGGCAGTGGCGGCGGTGCTGCTGGCCACGGTTGCCGCCGGCGCCGTGGCCCAGGTGGCGGACCTCGCGGCGCAGCAGGCGACCGAGGTGGTCGGAGCGCGCAAGGCGATCATGGGCGCCATCGGGGTCCAGAGCGGTCTGCTGCGCAGCGCGGTGCGGGACGGTGATCTGGCGGCCGCCAGGACGGCGGCGGCTACGCTGGCGGCCCTGGCCGGGGCCCTGCCACCCCTCTACGCCCGCGAGCACGCGGAGGCGTATCCGGTGGCCGGCTCACGCTACCGCTACGCCGGCGGCGATGTCGAGCGGCTGGTGGCGCAGATCGCCGCGCTGCACGCCGCCGCGCGGGCGGCCGCCCAAGCTTCCAGTACGGCGGCCATCGACGTGCGCGCGGTCACGGCAACCTGCAGCCGCTGCCACCGCAGCTTCCGGCGTTAGGAGGCTGTCGGACTGCGACGCGCTGGGGCGCGGCAGTGGGGTTTCGTCCCACTCGACCCGGCGCACGGTGGCGCCGACAAGAAGATATGGGCCTGCTGTCACGGGCCGACCAGGCACAACACGACGCCGCGCCGCCGCCAGAACCCGACCCCAAGCCGGCGCCGCGCGCTACCGACGCGAGCGCGGACCAGCCGCCGCGGAGTCGCACCGCGCAACGGGCGCCGGCGCAGCCGCGGGCCGCGGGTCCCGCGCGCGCAGCGGCGCCCGCTCCGGGGCAGGTGTGTCCGGTCGTCCGGCGCCCGGTCTGCTACTATGGCGACTGCCACCATTGGAGTGGCGACCGCTGTGGCCATCCCGATGCGGCCGGCAACCCGCGAGCGCGCCGTTCATCCGCGCGCCGCGCGGCGTCCAGGACAGCCACGGGCGCGGGCGCGTAGGCTCGCCGCGGTACACTCACAAACAGGAGCTGATTGGCGCCCCGGAGGCCTACCACCATGGCTGAATCTCCCATCAACAAGGCATACGAGAACCTGTCGTTTCTGCGCAGCCGGGATGCCCGCATCCTGCGCATCCTCTCCGAGTTTCTGGAGCCGCAGGCGCGCCTGCGGCGGCGCCGCATTCGCAGCGCCATCGTGTTCTTCGGATCCAGCAGCACCCCGTCCCTGGCTGAAGCGGAAGAGCGCTACGGCGCCATTGCCTCCGGCCGCCGGCCCGGAGTCTCCAGTGCCGACATGCGGCGGGCGCAGCGTCAGGTCCGTCTCGCCTCCTACTACGAAGACGCCCGCCTGCTGGCCCGCAAGGTAACCTCCTGGGCCCGGGAGTCGGGTGCCGAGGGCGAGTTGGTGGTGTGTTCCGGCGGCGGCCCGGGCATGATGGAGGCCGCCAACCGCGGCGCTACCGAGGCCGGCGGTCAGAGCGTCGGCCTGACCATCAGCCTGCCGCACGAACCGCGGCCCAACCGCTACATCAGCCCCGGGCTGGCGGTGGAGTTCCACTACTTCTTCATGCGCAAGTTCTGGTTCATGTACCTGGCCCGCGCGCTGGTGGTGTTCCCCGGCGGCTACGGCACCATGGACGAGCTGTTCGAGGTGCTGACGCTGCTGCAGACGCGCAAGGTGCAGCGCCCGGTGGAAGTGATCGTCTACGGGCGCGAGTACTGGGACGAGGTGGTGAACTTCGACAAGCTGGTGGAGTGGGGCACCATCAGCGCCGACGACCGCGCGCTGATCCACCTGGTGGACGACGTCGACGAGGCGTTCATGATTCTTACGCGCACCATTACTGCACCCAAGGCCGGCAAGAGCGGCTGAGTCGTACCAGCCGCTCTCGCTTCTTCGGGTGGCGGCTCAGCCCTGGTAGACCCGGGTCTCGGGCCGGAACGCCGCCCACGAGAACCAGAAGTGGTTGATGCTCACCACCGGGTTCAGCTTGCTGCCCTGCAGGGTCCCGGCGGTCGCTTCCCCGAGCAGATTCCACGTGCTGGAGGTCTGGCGGTCGCGGATCATCTCTCCCTGCCACTCGAAGTCCAGGACGCGCCCGTCCAGCTCGCGGCTGAAGGCGGCACCGGTGCCGACGTCGCGGCCGGCGGCGATGATGCCGGAGTCGAGCGCCGAGGCGGTGCCCGGCTGCCAGAACACGGTGATCGGCTGCCCGGAGACGGTATCGTCGATGACGAAACTCGTTGCCAGCTCGTCGTACGGATAGGCCACCGCCTCCTCCACCAGATCCACGGTCAATACCCGCGCCATCGGCAGCAGGGTGTCCGGCGTGCGCGGCCCCTGGTACAGGAACGGCCTGCTGTTCACGTTGTCGTAGCCGGCGTACGGATTGCGGCCGTAGGCACGGCTGAACCCGGTGTCGCGGGACAGCACCTCGGCGTCCGGGTAATTGCTGCGGAACTCGTCCCAACTGATGATGTTGGCCGGATAGAACTCGAGCTGGCTGCCCGCGTATTGGCCGGCGATCCCGTGGCCGGTGGCCTGCTGCCACCAGGTCTCGGTCTGGCGGTCGTACATGATCAGGTTGCTGTAGCGCAGCCGCCCGGTGGTGCCGAAGTCGAGGACCTGGCCGTCGAACTCGCGCTTGAAGCCGATGGCGGTGTTGCACAGCGGGCAGAAGGTGATGGAGACGGGCACCCCGCCCACCTCGTCGTTGACGATCTCGTGCCACGTAAGCACCTGCAGCGGGTAGGCCTTGGCTGTCTCGCCCACCTCCACCAGCACTACCGGCTCCTGCTCTCCGAGCCACTCGGCGGCTTCCTCCACCGTGACGAAGCGGGGGTTGTCGATGGCCGGGATGCCATCCTTGGGCGGGCCTCCGGACAGCACTTCCCCGTAGGATACGGTATGGCGGCTGAAGTCGGTGCGGAACTGCTGGATTGCGCCGCGCGGCGGCGGCTCCGACTCCAGCAGCGCCGGCGCCTCGGCGGCGGTCCCCGGCTTCGGATTGGCGACCACCAGCGTTACGCCGCCGGCCAGCAGCGCCACGAGGAGCAGCGCCACCACCAAGCGCAGTGGCGATCGTGATCTGACGTTCTTGATACTCACGCCCCTCAGACGGTCCCGGGCCGGCCGATCTTACCGGGGGTGAATGAGGTGTGGCCGGTACGCTACCATCAACGGTTGACTTGGGGATGGTCGCGCTGAAATATTTGTCCTACCTGCGAGTCTCCTTCGTCTAGCGGTTAGGACACCGGGTTTTCATCCCGGCAACAGGGGTTCGACTCCCCTAGGAGATGTACCGCCCGCCTGTCGATGACGCCATCGAGCTACATCCGGCTCGCGTTTCCGGCGCTCGCCGCGGTGCTGAGTTGCGCCGCCGCCGGAGCGCAGCCGGGTGCCGTGCGCGTCGGCGTCGAGTTCGGCAACCCCACCGTGGCGCTGATCGTGCGTCCGCATCCCCTGGACCTGCGCGTCGGGTACGACTTCGTGCGCCCCCGTGAACTCCTGTTCGTCAGCGCCGACTACCGGCTTGTAGATCGCTGTCCTCTGGCCGGCTCCCTCGGCCTGTTCGTGGAGGCGGTGCCGATATTGGAGGTATACCCCGATCTGGCGTTCAACCCCGCCGTTATGCAGGGTTACGCGGGGCTCACGGTTCGGCTTCCCGAACGGTAGCCGGCGCGGGACAGGCGATGAGAAGGCACGATCACTCCGCGACAAGGAACACGATGAGAGCCGGCGCACCGGGATCGTCCGCCGGCGGGCGTTTTCGGATCAGAGGACGCCACATTCACCTGGTAGGGGCGAAGGGCACCGGGATGGCGGCGCTGGCGGAGATCCTGGCCGCACGCGGTGCGGTGCTGAGCGGTTCGGACGTGGCCGACCAGTTCCAGACGCAGGAGATTCTCGACCGGCTGGGGCTGCATCCGAGCGTGGGTTTCGCCGCCGCCGACCTGCCCCCGGAAACCGGCTGGGTGATCCATTCGGCAGCGTACGACCGGCGCGAGAATCCGCAGCTGCTGGCGGCGGCGGAGCGCGGAATCCCGCTCTCCAGCTACCCCGAGGCACTCGGGGAACTGTCCCGCTCGGCAAACTCGGTCGCGATCTCCGGGGTCCACGGCAAGACCACCACCACGGCGCTGTGCGGGTTGCTGGTGGCGGCCCTGGAGCTCCCGGCCACCGTGCTGACCGCCACGGGCGTGCCGAACTTCGGCGGCGGCTCCACCCTGCTGCGCGGCTCCCGCTACCTGGTCGCAGAGACCTGCGAGTATCGCAACCACTTCGCCCACTTCCAGGCCCGGCACCTGGTGATCACCACCGTGGAGTTGGAGCACGTCGATGCGTTCCCGACCCACGCCGCGGTGGCGGCGGCCTTCAGCGGACTGGCGCACTCGCTGCCGGCGGGTGGCAATCTGATCTACTGTGCCGACGACCGTGGCGCGGCCGCGGTGGCGCTGGCGGTGGCCCGACGGCGACCGGACCTGCGGCTGCGCCCCTACGGCGAGCGCGCGGCCGGCCCGCTGCGGATCGGCGAGGTGAGCCTAACCGCCGGTGCGACCCGGTTTCGGCTGGACTGCCTCCGCGAGCGCGTCACGCTGCACGTGGCCGGGCGCCACAACGTGGCCAACGCCGCGGCGGCGGTGGCGGTGGCGGACGTGCTGCTGGCCGCGGAGGGCCGCCGGCTGGACCAGCCGGCGCAGGCGGCGGTGGTGCGGGCCCTGGGCGCCTACCGCGGCGGCAAGCGCCGCACCGAGGTGATCGGCGAGCTGCGCGGAATCCTGGTCATGGACGACTACGCCCATCATCCGACCGAGCTGAGCACGACGCTCGCCGGCCTGCGCGCGTTCTACCCGGAACGCCGGATCGTGGTGGATTTCATGAGCCACACGGTTTCGCGGACGCTGGCGCTGCTGGCCGACTTCGGCACTTCGTTCGCGGCAGCGGATGAGGTACTGCTGCACCCGGTCTACGCCTCCGCCCGGGAAGCGCCCGCCGGGGACGGCGAGCGGATCGGGCGCGCCCTGTTCCGGGAGGTGGCGCGGCATCATCCGCGGGTCCGCTACTGCGACACGCTGGCCACCGCCGCCACCTACCTGGCCGCCAGCCTCGGCGCCGGCGACCTGCTGGTCACCATGGGAGCGGGGGACAACTGGCGCGTCGGTCACGACGTCCTGAAGCGGCTGCCGCGAACCGGCGGCGGGAGCGTGGCATGAGGAGCATGACCGGCTTCGGGCGTGCCGAGCACGTTACGCCGCGCTGGCGCATCAGCGTGGAGATCAGGTCCTACAACAGCCGCTACCTGGAGCTGCAGCTCAATGTTCCCACCGGCTTCGCGGAACTGGAGGCTCGCCTGCGTGCAGCGGTCGGCGAGCGAGTGGCGCGGGGGCGTGTCGAGCTGTCGCTGTCGCTGCTGGACCTGACCGACGCCGTGCAGGTGAAGGTCGATAGCGCCGCCGCCGGCGCCTACCTCACCGCCTTGCGCGAGCTGGCGGCGCTGGTAGACAGCGGTCCGGTTACTCTGAGCCACCTGTTGGCGGCCGGTGGCTTCCTGGGCGAGCAGCGCGAGCACCGGGTGGAGGAGGCGTGGACCGAATGCCGGTTTCCCCTGGAGCAGGCGCTGGCGCAGCTCGAGGCCGCGCGCATCCGCGACGGCACGGTGACCGCCAGGGACGTGGCCCGGCTGCTGGCGACGATCGAGGAGGAGGTCGGCATCATCGAGGCCGAGGCCCCCGAGGCGGCGCAGCGCATGCACGCCACCATGGCGGCGCGGGTACGCGAGCTGCTCGCCGAGTCCGTGGACGAGGGGCGCCTGGTTGCAGCGCTGGCCGCGGTCCTGGCCAAGGCCGACATCAACGAAGAGCTGGTGCGGCTGC
Source organism: Spirochaetia bacterium (assembly GCA_965203905.1). Taxonomy (GTDB): domain Bacteria; phylum Spirochaetota; class Spirochaetia; order SZUA-6; family Bin103; genus Bin103. The sequence goes on from CBDBDQ010000005.1 coordinate 3,824,039, forward strand.
GCGGGCACCTTGCCGCCTTTCAGCACGCCCTCGGCGCCGGCGAGCGGGCCAAGAAGCTGGAGTTCATCGGCCAGGAGATGATGCGCGAGGTCAATACGATCGCCGCCAAGGGGACCGCCTATGCCATGAGTGCCGCCGCGGTGCGGGCCAAGGCAGCCATCGAGCGTATTCGAGAGCACCTGCGGAACGTCGAGTAATGCGCATCGCGGTCTCCGGCAAGAGCGGGTGCGGGAATTCCACCGTGTCGCGGTTGGTGGCACGGCGGCTCGGCCTGCGGCTGATCAACTTTACCTTCAGGGAGTTGGCGCGGGAGTACGGGGTCGGCTTCGCCGAGTTGCACCGGCGGGCGGGTGCCGACCATTCCATCGACCGTACCCTGGACCGGCGCCAGTTGGCCGCGGCGGCGGCGGGGGACTGCGTGCTCGGATCGCGGCTCGCCATCTGGCTGCTTACGGACGCGGATCTGAAGGTGTACCTGGCGGGGACGCCGGAGGTGCGGGCGCGGCGCATCGCAGACCGCGAAGGCGTTCCGTACGCGACGGCGCTGGCGGCCATGAACCAGCGTGACACCCTGGACCGCGGGCGCTACCTCGCCCTGTACGACATCGACATCAACGACTACCGGCACGCCGACCTGGTGCTGGACACCGCGGCGCTGGATCAGTTTCAGGTGGCGGCGGCCATCGTCGGGGCCGCCGAACGCTGAACCGGCGCCTGCCGGCGCCGCGCCGCGCGGAGGTCAGGATGCGGCAGACTGCTTGCCGTGCTGCGGCAGGTTCTTTCGGCACCAGGCGACCTGCCGCTCGAGGCCGTCGACCAGCGCCGTTCGCGGGGCGTATCCAAGCAGCTCCCTGGCCTTCTCGATGCGCGCCCGGGTCTCGACCTGGTCGCCCGGACGCGGCGGCACGATACGGAGCCGGGCCCGTGTGCCGACGATCCGCTCCACGGTATCGATCACCTCACCGGTCGTTCGTTCGGTATCCGAGCCGATGTTGAACACCTCGCCGACGCCGCTGCTGCGCCGTGCCAGTACGCTCACCAGCCCGGCAACCGCGTCTCCGACGTAGGTAAAGGAACGCCGGTGTTCCCGACTCCCCTCGTGAAGGGGGAACTCCTGCTCGCCGAGCAGGCTCGTGATCAGCTTGCTGAACAACTTGTCCGGACGCTCTCGGGGGCCGTACACGGAGTAGAGTCGCATGGCACAGACCGGGAGTCTGCCCTCCCGCCAGTAGGCCAGCGCGAGCTGCTCGGCGGCGAGCTTGGTGACCCCGTAGTAGGAGGTCGGCTCCGGCGCGGCCGTCTCCGGAGAGGTGGCCCGCTTGCCGTACACCGAGGAGGTGGACGCGTAGACGAAGAGCGGGGGCTGCCGCCAACTGCTGCATGTTTCCAGCAGCGCGTGAGTGGCCACGATATTGTTGCGTACGTAGACCGGCATCCCGACCGCGGCCGAGATACCGGGCTGTGCCGCCAGGTGAAACACCGCCGCGGTCTCCGGCAGCACGCGCGGCAACTCTTCGGCAGCGAGATCGCAGGGAATGATCCTGACTCCTGTCTCGCACAGCTCCGCGGCTGTCCGCCGCTTCAGCCGGGCCGGGTAGTAGTCGTCGAAACAGTCGACGCCCACCACTTCGTGGCCGTCCGCGCCCAGCGTCTCGCAGAGGTGGGAGCCTACGAACCCGGCCGCACCGGTAACAAGCACCTTCAACGTCGTATCTCCTCGCTTACGATATACAGACCGGGCCGAATCAAGTATATTGCACGGCGTGATTCTTCCGCTCTCACTGCTGCTTGGAAACGTCGACAACCGGTACGAACTGTCGGCCGCCGCCATCCGCCGCTCGCACCAGCTTACCATCACCGGCGATGAAGACGTGGATGCCAACAAGGGCAAGGTAGTCTCCGCCTCCATCAAGCAGATCCTCACCAAGAAGGTGAAGTACCAGATCGAACGGTAGCGGCTTGGCGCCGGATCCGGCTCGACCTCCGGTCGTGCTGCTGTTGGGCGCGACCGCGGTGGGCAAGTCCGCGCTGTTGGAGCAGTTGGTGCCGCTCCTGGCGGGTTGTCGCGCCGAGGTGATAAACGCGGACTCGCGCCAAGTTTATCGTCACATGGACATCGGTACCGCGAAGCCGTCGCTGCACCTGCGCCGGTCGTTGCCGCATCACCTGGTCGACGTGGTTGATCCGGACGTGCAGTTCACCGCCGGCGGTTTCGTGCGCAATGCCGATCGGCTGGTGCGGCAGATCCGTGACCGTGGCGGGACGCCGCTGGTTGCCGGTGGCGCGGCGTTCTACCTGTGGTCGTTCCTGCACGGCCTGTCGGCGGCGCCGCCGGCAGACACGGCGCTGCGCACGGAGCTGCAGGAGCGGGCCCGGAAGGACGGAACGGCGGCCCTGCACCGGGAGTTGGCGCTGCACGATCCGACCACTGCGGGCCGGCTTCCCGTCGCCGATACCAACCGCATCGTGCGTGCCCTGGAGGTGCACCGGCTTACCGGGCAGCCACTGTCGTCGTTCCGCAGTCCCGCGGCCGCACGCCGCGACTGCCGGGTGCTCACCGTCGGGCTGCAGCGCGAGCGGGCGGAGCTGTATGCCCGCATCGACCGGCGCGTGGAGCAGATGTTCGCCGTCGGGCTGGACGCCGAGGTGGCGGCGCTGCGCGCCCGCGGCTATCACGCCGACACCCCCGGAATGCGCAGCATCGGCTACGCCGAATTCTTCCGCGACCTCTCGCCGCCGGCACGCCGCGACTTGATACAGCGCAACAGCCGGCGCTTCGCCAAGCGGCAGCTCACCTTTTTCCGGCGCTTCCCCGCCGTCCTCTGGTTCCCGGCCGCCGATGTGGACGGCGTGGGAGCCGCCCTGCAGCGCTTCTTTCTTGCGCCGAATTGATCCGCGGCGCCGTCGCGGACCGAGAAGAGCGGAAAGCGCGGTCGGCTTGACAGCGCGCAGCGGATGCGCGATAGTAATGTCCGCGCAGCGAACCGCTCGGTAGCCCGTGACGGCGCGGCGCGGGTCGTGGTTCCCGCGGCCGCAATAATTCGTTACGACAGATCGTTACGAAGATTCGTCACGACAAGTCCTTGGGAGTATCTGGTCAATGCCGTGTGGGCGGAAACGCAAGCGCCACAAAATAGCGACACATAAGCGCAAGAAGAAGCTGCGAAAGAACCGGCACAAGAAGAGGTAGGGGTACGACCGCTGCCGGGCGCGGCGCTGATGACGCGCACCGGCGCGGGCCGTGATGATGCGCTACGACGTGTGTCACAACCTGCGGGTAAGCCCTCTCGGGGGCCGGCGGCCGGCGTCTGCGGGAGCCGCTCCGCCAGCCCTGGCCGAAATCCGTATCGACGCCCTCGGCAAGGCACAGTGCCGCGCGGTTACGGTGGCGTTGCGTGAGGCCGGCGCGCGGATTCGGCTGCGTGGCGCAACCTTGTTCGCGACGCTGTCCGGCGATTGCGTTGCCAGGGTGGCCGCGCGCTGGCAGGCCCGCGCCGACACCCACCAGCTCGGCGTCGAGCTGGCGGCCGCATGGGAGCCGCTGCCCGGTGTCATAGCCGTGTCCGGCACAGCGCTCGACTATCGCGGTCGTGCCCTGGTAATGGGCATCATCAATACCACTCCGGATTCGTTCTACCCGCCCAGCCGCCGGTGCGCCGGCGCCGCAGCGGACGTCGCGTTGCGCATGGCGGAGCAGGGCGCCGACCTCATCGATATCGGTGGCGAGTCCACCCGCCCGGGTGCCGACCCGGTCCCCGCGGCCGAAGAGGTTCGGCGCGTGGTGCCCGCGGTCGAGGCGGTGGCTGCCGCCGGTGGTCCGCCGGTATCGATCGACACCGCCAAGGCCGAGGTGGCGGCGGCGGCGCTGGATGCCGGTGCCGGCATGGTCAACGACGTCTCGGGCCTGGGCGATCCGCGGCTGCGCCGACTGGTAGCGGAACGCGGCGTGCCCGCCGTGGTGATGCACATGCGCGGTTCGCCGCGCACCATGCAGCGGGGGATACACTACGCGGACACCGTCGGCGAAGTGCTGGGGGAGCTCAAGCGACGCCTCAACGACGCGCTGGACGCCGGCATCCGGCGCCGGCAACTGATCGTCGACCCGGGCATCGGTTTCGGCAAGCGGGTGGGCGACAACCTGCGTCTGCTGCAGGGGCTGCCCGCGCTGCGCGCGCTCGGGCCGGTGCTCATCGGCGTGTCGCGCAAGTCGTTTCTCGGCAAGCTGCTCGGCGCTGCGCTGGAGGACCGGCTTGCCGCTACCACGGCAGCCAACACCATCGCCCTGCTGCGCGGTGCCGACATCCTGCGGGTCCACGACGTGGCGGCGGCGGCCCAGACGGTGCGGCTGGTCGCCGAGCTGGCAGCGCAGGGGCAAGAGGAGCCTGCCGGCGACGGGGCGACTGCCGGTTGACGGCCGGCGGCTGGCGCGGGATGGTGGGGCCGCGGCAGGCAAGTGCCGCATGGTGATTGAACGGTGATCCTGGGGGTCGGCATCGACGTTGTGCATCCGCAACGGCTGCGGCGCTGGCAGGCGATTCCCGGCCTGCTGGAGCGGTTCTATCATCCGGCCGAGCTGGAGCAGTGTCGCAAGCGCAGCGGGGCGGCGGTGCTGCTGTCGTTGGCGGCCCGCTTCGCGGCCAAGGAGGCGTTCGGCAAGGCACTGGGCTCGGGTCTTGCGGGGCTCTCGTTGCGTGACATGGCGGTGATGAACAACAGCCTCGGCAAGCCGGAGATGCGGCTCACCGGCTCGGCCCGGGCCGCATTCGAGCGGATCGGCGGGACGCGTGTGTTCATTTCGCTGTCTCACGAGAAGGAAGCGGTCCTGGCCATGTGCGTGATCGAGGGAGACCCGGCGGTCGCCGAGGTGGACGGCGCGTGACCCGGGGGTCGCCGGTCCGCCTCGCGGCCGGCGAGACCAACGTCATGCTCACCCTCGCGTACGACGGTACCGACTTTGCCGGCTGGCAGGTGCAGCAGGGGCCGCGCACCGTCCAGGGAACCCTGGAGGCGGGGCTGGCGCGCATGCTGGGCCGTCCGGTGCGGGTGCGTGCCGCGGGGCGTACCGATTCCGGCGTCCACGCCGTGGGTCAGGTCGTCAACTTCAGCGCCGCGATGAGCTTCCCCGCGGAACGCTGGGCGGTGGCCGTGAATTCCTACCTCCCGCCCGATGTCCGCGTGCTCGCCGCGCGGCCCGTGGCCGGTGACTTCGACGCGCGCCGCTCGGCATTGGCGCGCGTGTATCACTACCAGCTGCTGTGCGGCCCGGTAGGACTGCCGCACCTGCGGCGCTACTGCTACCACGTGCGGAGGCACCTGGACCTGCGCTACCTGAACCGCGCTGCGGCCTGCCTCGTGGGTGAGCACGACTTCACGGTGTTCGCGGCGGCCGGAGACCCGAGCCGCTCCCGGGTACGGCGGGTGCTCAGCGCCGCCTTCTTCCCGCGGGCGCCGTACGTGGTGTTCCGCATTGTCGCCACCTCGTTTCTCTGGAAGATGGTGCGCAGCATTGTGGGCACCCTGCTGGAGTTGGCGGAGATCGGCACCCCGGCCACCGATGTCGGCCGCCTGTTGGCGCGCCGTACGCGCGCGGACGTGGGGCAGACGGCGCCTGCGCGCGGCCTGTTTCTGGAGCGGGTGTGGTATCCTTCCCGCTTCGAGGCATGACCCGCGACCAGCGCTTCTGGCGCCTGCTTACCCTGGTGGAAGACTATTACACCACCGGCGAACGCACCGCCGGCGATCCGCCCGCCGTGCGTTTCCCGGGCATTTTCGCGCCAGGCGAGGGGCCCGCGGCCGCGGCTGCGCCCGCGACCGATCAGGCCGCTGCCGCCGACAGCCTGGCCCGGGTGGCGGTGGAAGTGGCGGCGTGCCGCGCCTGCGGGCTGTGCGGCGGCCGCACCAACACGGTGCCCGGAGAGGGGGACTCGCGCCCCCGAGTCGTGGTGATCGGCGAGGGGCCGGGGCGGGAGGAGGATCGCAGCGGGCGGCCGTTCGTGGGTCCGGCCGGCCAGTACCTGGACCGCTGGCTGGCGGCCATCGACCTGCAGCGCGACGCGAACTGCTTCATCACCAACGTGGTGAAGTGCCGGCCTCCCGACAACCGCGATCCGCTGCCCGCGGAGTCGGACGCCTGCCTGCCGTTCCTGCAGCGGCAGATCCGCCTGTTGCGGCCGCGGGCGCTGCTCAGCGTCGGACGTATCGCCAGCCAGGTGCTCACCGGCCGCAATGCGCCGATCGGGGCGCTGCGCGGCCAGGTCTACCACTACGCGGTTGCCGGCTCGCCCCATCCGCTGCCGCTGGTGACCACCTATCATCCCAGCGGCGTGCTCCGCAACCAGTCCCTGCGGCGCGCGGTGTGGGACGACCTGCGCCTCTTGCAGCGGGTGATCGCCGCGGATGGCGGCTCCGCACCCGCGACTTCCGCCTCCGCACCGGGTTAGGGGACGCCGGTGCCGCGCTACCTGGAGGTGGCGTTCAACCTCCCGCTGCTGCAGCACTTCACCTACCTCGACCTGGAGGACGCCGCTACCGAACCCGGCGTGCGGGTGGTGGCGCCGCTGGGCCGGCGGCGGGTCACCGGCTTCGTCGTGGGCGTGCCGCGGCGGGCGCCGCAGGGGGTGGAGCTGCGTCCCATCGGGCGCCGGGTCGACGCGCAGCCGGTGTTCGACGGCGCGCTGCTGGAGCTGGCGCGCTGGGTAGCGGACATGTACCTGTGCTCGCTCGGCGAGGCACTGGCGGCGATGATCCCGGCCGGCCGGCGCGAGACGCTGCACGACGACTTCGACTCCGGGGTGGAGAGTTGGCGCGACCACGCGCTCACCGACGAACAGCAGCGTGCGGTTGCCGCCCTGACGGCGCCGCTCGACACGGCGGCCTCCGCCACGGTCCGATCGCGGCGATTCTACCTGCGCGGCGTGACCGGTTCCGGCAAGACCGCGGTGTTTCTGGAGGCGGCTCGGCGCACGGTCGCCACCGGTCGCAGCGTGATCTACCTGGTACCGGAGATCTCGCTGACGCACCAGGTGGTGGATCAGTTCAGTGACGTGTTCGGGGCTCAGGTCGCGGTGATCCACTCGGCGCTCACGCCGTCGCAACGGCTGCAGCAGTGGGGCCGGATCAGGGGCGGTGAGGCGCGCGTGGTGATCGGCGCCCGCAGCGCGGTGTTCGCACCGTTGCGCAACCTGGGAATGATCGTGCTCGACGAGGAGCATGAGAACTCCTACAAGTCGAGTGCGACGCCACGCTACCACGCACGCCAGGTTGCGATGCACCGCTGCACTCGGGAGGGCGCCACCCTGGTGATGGGCAGCGCCACACCCTCCCTGGAGGCGCTCCATCACATGGACAACGGTCGCCTGCAACGGCTCGACCTGACCCGCCGGCCGGGCCGGGGACGCATGCCGGCGATCGAGGTGGTGGCGATGAAGGGCCAGACCGGACCGCTGTCGGAGCGGTTGGTGGAGGAGATCCGCGCCGCGGCCGCCGCCGGCCGGCAATCGATCCTGTTTCTCAACCGCCGCGGGTTCGCCTACTTTTTCCACTGCCGGAGCTGCGGGTTCGAAATGCACTGCGCCCACTGCTCGGTGACTCTGACCTACCACAAGGCGACCCGCGCCATGCTGTGCCACTACTGCGGCTTTCGCGCCGCACCGATGCAGGTGTGTCCGCAGTGCTCGTCGCTGGACGTCGGGTACACCGGTTACGGCACCCAGCGGGTGGAGGAGGAGCTGGCGGCGGCGCTGCCGGGACTCCGCGTGCGGCGCCTGGACACCGATGCCGCGCGCAACCGGCGCGAGCTGCGCACGGCGCTGGCGCAGTTCCGGGCGGGGGAGCTGGACGTCCTGGTTGGCACCCAGATGGTAGCCAAGGGACTCGACTTTCCCGGCGTACGTCTGGTCGGCATCATCAACGCCGACACCGGGTTGCACCTGCCTGACTTCCGCGCCGCGGAGCGCACCTTCAACCTCATAGTCCAGGTGTCGGGTCGCGCCGGCCGTACGCTGCCGGATGGACGGGTGCTGGTGCAGACCTACCTGGCCGACCAGTACGCCATCCGTCTCGCCGTGCAGGGACGTGCCGAGGAGTTCTATCGCCGCGAGGTCGCGCTGCGCAGGGAGCTTCGCTTCCCGCCCTTCGTACGCCTGATCCGTATCGTGATCCGTTCCCGCAGCGAGCAGCGCGCCCACGCCGCCGCCGGCAGCTTCGCCGAGCAACTGCAGCGGCGGCGCGGGGCGGCGACCGGCGAGGTGCTGGGGCCGGTGGAGTGCCCGATCGAGCGCATCGCCGGCAACTATCGCTGCCACATGCTGCTGCGGCACACCACGCTGGGTCCGCTGCACGCCTGGGTGCAGCGCACCTGCCGCGGGTTCCGGCTGCCGGCGGGAGTCCACCTGGAGGTGGACGTCGATCCCACCTCCGTGCTGTGACGCGCCGGCCGCTTCCAGCACGCCCCGCGCCCCCGCACGGCACGCAGCATGTCTGGCAGTTGCGTTGCGGCGCGGCTATAATGTCCCCATTCATGTTCGCCATCGTCACGCTCGGCCACCCAGCGCTTCGCCGGCGTGCCGATCCGATTCCCGAGGTCACCCCCGAGGTGCGCCGCCTCGCCGGCGAGATGATCGCCGCCATGAAACAGCGCGAGGGAATCGGCCTCGCCGCCACCCAGGTCAACCGCATGGTGCGGATGTTCGTGACCAAGGCTCCCGACGATCGGGAACGGGTGTTCATCAACCCCGAGATCATCCGCACCGGTATCGAGACCGAGGTGAGGGAGGAAGGCTGCCTGAGCATTCCCGGACCGCGCGCCGACGTGGTACGGGCGGCCCAGGTGCGCATCCAGGCGCGCAATCAGCGCGGCCGCCTGTTCTCCATCGAAGCGCAGGGCATGCTGGCGCGGGTGATACAGCATGAGCTGGATCACCTGAACGGCGTGCTGTTCATCGACCACCTGAGCGAGGCGGAACGGGCGCGGGTGCTGCGCGAATACGCCGAGCGCGGTGCGCAGGCGGATGCCGAGGATCGGTCGTAGCCGGTGCGCATCGTGTTCGCGGGGACCCCGGACTTCGCCGTGCCCGCGCTCGATGTCCTCCACGACGCCGAGCTGTGCGCGGTGCTCACCGCTCCTGACCGGCCCGCCGGCCGTCGCGGCGCGTTGCGGGCGCCTGCGGTGAAGCGCGCGGCGTTGGCACGCGGTCTCAGCGTGCTGCAACCGGAGCGCCTGGGGCGCGCGTTCACGGCCGAACTGGCGCGGTTGCAGCCTGACCTGCTGGTGGCGGTGGCGTATGGCAAGGTTTTCCGTCCCTACTTTCTCGCCATCTTCGCGCGCGGCGGACTCAACGTGCATCCTTCGTTGCTGCCCCGGTGGCGCGGACCGGCACCCATACCCGCTGCCATCCTGGCTGGCGCACGGCACACCGGGGTGACGGTGCAGCGGCTGGCGGCGGAGGTGGACGCCGGCGACATCATCGCGCAGCGCGAGCAGCCCCTGGAGGGCACCGAGACCACCGGCTCCTTGACACCGCGGCTTGCCGAGCTCGGCGCCACGCTGCTGCGCGAAGCGGTGGACGCGGTGGCAGCCGGCACCGAGCGGGCGCGACCGCAGAACGCGGCGGATGCCACCTATTGCGCGCTGCTGCGCAAGGAGCACGGCGGTATCGACTGGCGCCGTCCGGCCGCGGCCATCGAGCGCGCGGTGCGCGCCTACGATCCATGGCCGCGCGCCTTCACCACCTGGGACGGGCGCCAGCTCCTGGTCCTGGAGACCGCGGTGGAGCGCGCCGGCGATGGCGCGGGGGAAGTGGCGCCGGCGGCTCCCGGACAGGTGGTCGCGGTGGACCGCGAGCGCGGAATCCTGGTGCATACGGGCGCGCAGCGGCTGTGGATCAGGCGCCTGCAGCTGCAGGGAAGGAAGCCGCTGGATGCGCGCGCCTTCGCCAACGGCCACCCCGGGATCGTCGGCTCGCGACTCGGCCCGACGCCGGCCGCCGAGCGCTGACGGTACCCATGGCGTCGCCTGATCCCCGAACGCCCGCTCCACCCGTGGTGAGCGGCATGCGGTTGACCGTGCTCATCTGCGGCGTGCTGGTGGTGAGCGGTCTCATTGCGTTTTTCGCCGCGGTGCGAGGGGAAGAGGAGACCCTGGTTCCCAACGTGGTGGCCGAGGACCTGCTGGCGGCGATCAGCATGCTGCAGGAGAAGTCTCTCGCGCCGCGGGTCGAGGGACGGGTCTCGTCCGATCACGACAAGTGGACGGTCATCGAGCAGGAACCGGAGGCCGGCACCCTGGTGAAGGCGGGGCGGCCGGTCCTGCTGGTCGTCAGTCGCGGGCCGATCATCGACCGGGTGGGCGACTACGTCGGCCGCGACCTGGACGAAGTGCGGCTGGAGCTGCAGACCGTGTTCGCCTCCTATCGCGAGCTGATCAAGATCAAGGAGCCGGTGGCGCGCGTGAGCGACGCCGCGGCGGCCGGCACCATCCTGGCGCAGAACCCCGCCCCGCAGACCCCGATCGACGGTGTCGTGGTGCTGGAGCTGGTGGTGAGCAAGGGTCCCAAGGGCGACCTGATCGAACTGCAGAACTACGTCAACAGGCCGTTCCAGGAGGTGCGTGACGAATTGGCCGTGCTCAACCTGCCGTTCGTGTTCCGGGTGCGCGCCGCGCGCGAGGGAGAGGAAGCGGGCAGCATCGTGTCGCAGTCTCCCACCGCGGGCCAGGAGATCCCCTACAGCTCGATTCTACAGCTCGAGATGACGGCACCGGCCGAGTTGCCCGAGGAGATGGCGTTCGGGTTGCTGGAGGCGTCGTTGCCCGACTATCCGATCCTGGTGGACTTGAAACTGGAGGTGATCACCGCCACGGAGCGGCGCGAGTTACTGGCGATGAAGCATCCCGGCGGCCCCATATCGATTCCCTACCTGGTGGAGGCGGACAGCCAACTGGTGCTGTCGATGTTCGACGACGAGATCCTCACCCGTCCGGCCCGCCACTAGCGACTGGACAGTACGGCACGGCTGGGGTATGCTGCGTCAAGCTGCGAGCGTCGTATAATGGTTATTACCCGAGCTTCCCAAGCTCGTGACGAGGGTTCGATTCCCTTCGCTCGCTTCTCCGATTCGCCGTGATGCAGCGACGAGCTTACCTGATGCGCCTCAAGAAGGAGCGTGTCGCCGACTACGTGGAAGTGCACCGCAAGGAGAAGGTCTGGCGTTCGGTGGTGGACTGCCTGGTGCGGTCGGGCACCACCCGGATGATCATTCTGCTCCACGGGCAGGACGTGATCCTGTACGAGGAAGCCCACGACCTGCAGCATGCGTACCAGGTCCAGAACGCCGACCGGCCGACGCAGCGCTGGGAGGCGATGATTGCGGAGTTGATGGAGCAGGCCCCTTACTTCGACGAGATCAAGGGAGACCTGGAATTTCGCGAAGTGCCGATCGTGTTCCACCTCGAAGACGGCAAGCTGTTGTGATCGACGGACACAGTCACCTGCTGATGAGCAGTAGCGGGCGGAAGAAGCGCGCGGTCGCCGATCTCACCGAGGTCGATCTGGGCGTGCTGTTCGCCGGCCTGGATCGGCTCGGCATCGAGCGTGTCGTGTCGCTGGTGCAGGACACCACCCGCGTCTGGGGCGGCTGGCCCACGCTGGCCGACGACGAGATCGCCGGAATCCTCGACACCACCGTAAGACGTCTCATGCGAATCGAACCCATGCAAGAGCTGGAAACTGGAGGTGGCCGTGGCTGAGCCTTCGTTCGATCTCGCTGCTGCGCACCGCTGGTTCGGCGTGGAGCTGAACAATGGCGCGTGGGACGCCCTGTCATCGGGGAGCGTGACGGCGGAGAGTGCGGACGCACATATTCACGCCGCGCACGCCAGTTGCCATCACTGGATGCAGGTGGGTACGGTCGCCAATCGCGCCCGCGGCGAGTTGACGGTAGCGAACGTCTACGCGGCCGCCGGGCTGGCGGAGGCGGCGCTGCGCCACGCCCGCCGGTGCCTGGAGCTGACGGAGGAGAATCGGGCGCAGATGGCGGACTGGGACGTGGCCTTCGCCTGCGATGTCTTGGCCAGGGCGCATGCCGCTGCCGGGCACAACGAGCACGCGCGGCAGGCCAAGGAGCGGGCGCGTGCTGCCGGCGAGGCCATTGCCGATCCGGACGACCGCAAGTTCTTCTTCGAGTGGTTTGCCGGCGGCAACTGGCACGGACTGTCTGAAGGATAGTCCCCTACCGGTGGACTTCGCCTGATGCCTGTCCTCCGGGCAGTGCTGTTCGATCTCGACGAGACGCTGCTCGACCGCGCCGGGGCCTACGCCCGCCTCTGCCGGCACTGGTACCGCACCCTGCCGCGAGTAGGCCGGCCGTCCGCCGAAGAGCGATTCGTGGCCCGGATGGCGGCTTGGGATCAGGCCGGACGGGCGAAGCACGAGTGCTACGGCAGCCTGTTGCAGCTATGGCCCGACTGCTTTGCCGACGTGGAGACGGCCATCGCCGCACACCGCCGCCTGCTGCCGGAATTCGTCACGCTCGATCCGCGCACCCGAGAACTGCTGATCCGGTTGCGCCGTGACGGGATCCGCAGTGCGGTAGTGACCAACGGCACCAGCGCCTCGCAGCGGACCAAGCTGCGCAACACTGGAACAGATGACCTGGTGGATGCGATCGTGGTCTCGGAGGAGGCTGGCGTGGCCAAGCCGGAGCCGGAGATTTTCCAGCACGCTCTGGCAGCGATTGACGCCGACCCCGCGACGACGTTGTTCGTGGGCGACAATCCCGCAGCCGACATTTGCGGCGCGAAGGGGCTCGGTCTGCTGGCCGCCTGGCTACATCATGGCCGCGACTGGGAGCTGGCCACGCCGCGCCCGGACTACGTCATCGGCGCGGTGTGGGAACTCGGAGCGCTGCTCGACAGCGCAACCCCGCGGTAAGGGCGCGCCGTGAGGCGGCAGGTCATCGCGGGCTGGTGGTGTTCCGCAGCGCGGCGCGGCAGCCGTTTCGGCCGCGCCGCTATTCCCACGGGTGCAGGACGATCTTGGCGGCCTCGCCGGCCGCGAGCAGGCCGAAGGCGTCCTGGATGCGGCTCATCGGCATGACGTGGCTGATCAGCTTGTCGATCAACGGCGACTCGGCGATCACCCGCATCACCCCTTCGTAGTCGCTCATGTTGTAGAGCCAGGTGCCGGCGACATGCAGTCCCTTGCGGATCATGTCCGGGCTCACGGTGATGGCCAGCTCCTTCGAGCTCTCGCCGACGAAGGCCACCCGGCCGCGGCGGCGTACGGCGTCGATGCACAGCCGCTCACCGGCCACGGCGCCGGAGCAGTCGAGCGCACAGTCGACGCCGCGGCCGCCGGTCAGCTCCCGGATGCGGGCCGCCAGGTCGCCGTCCGCCGGGTCCAGCACCACCTCGGCGCCCAGCTCGCGGCCCAGCGCCGCCCGCCACGGCGCCGGCTCCACTGCCAGCACGCGCGCGCCGCGGAAGCGGGCGTTGATCACGCCGCCCAGCCCCACCGGTCCGAGGCCGCTGATCAGCACCGTGTCGAAGGCGTCCACGCCGATCGCCTGCATGCCGCCGAAGGAGGCTCCGATGCCGTCGATCGCCATCGTCGCCTGCTCGTAGCTGACCCCGTCCGGGATCGGGAGCAGCAGCCAGGAGGGCTTCAGCACGTAGTGCGCAAAGGTGGTGCTTCCTTCGCGAGTGCCGTGCACCGCGGCGAAGTCGATGGTGTCCTCGCAGTAGATGTAGTCGCCGGCCCGGCACAGGGCGCAGGTGCCGCACGGGAACTGCGGCATCACCACCACCCGGTCTCCGACCTGCACCCGTCCGGGCTGATCGACGGCCACCACCTCGCCGGCTCCCTCGTGGCCGATCACTTCCATGCTCCGCCCGGCCATCCACGCCTTGTACTCGGTGCACATGGCCGAGGCGTGCACCTTGACCAGGACCCAGTCGTCCTTCGGCTCCGGTTTCGACGTCGGAACCACGTCCGCCTGCCGCTCGCCCACGATCCTCGCTTTCATGCATTCCTCCTCGCCGTCCCGTGACGGCCGCGCGCGGGTGCAGGCTCTACCGGTTGCCCGAAAACGTCAATCGGGGAGGCCGCGGCAAGCGCTCCGGGCGGCGTCGGGTGCGCGTCCGGCCGGGGCGCCGGAATCCGCTGGCAGGGCGGTTTACCAGGCGGCCCGGTTGTGCTTCCGTTAGGCAACATCCGCGGTGTCGCGCGGGCCTCCGGAACCGGCCCACCGGCGCTGCACGGGAGCACGACATGAAGATCACCGGCGTTCGCGTCGAGAGCTACAGGTGGCCGCGCCGGCGGCCGATTTCCAACGGCCTGCACACCTACACCCACAGCGGGGTGGGGTTCGTATTCATCGATACCGACGACGGGGTCACCGGGATCGGCATCGGCGCCAGCAAGGTGGGAGTCATCCGTGCCGCCATCGAGCACTTCACTCCCATGCTGATCGGCGAAGACCCGATCGCCGTGGAACGGCTGTGGCACAAGCTGTGGGTACCCAAGCTGGTGGGCCGCCGCGGCCTGACCACGCGTGCCATCAGCGCCATCGACATTGCCCTGTGGGACCTGCGCGCCAAGGTTGCGGGCATGCCGCTGTACAAGCTGCTCGGCGGCTTCCGCCAGCGCGTGCCCACCTACATCGCCGGCGGCTACTACGAGGATGGCAAGGGACTGAAGGAGTTGCAGGAGGAGCTGGCCGGCCACGTCGAGGCGGGTGCCAAGGCGGTGAAGATGAAGATCGGCGCGGTGCCGATCCCCGAGGACGTGGCACGGGTGAAGGCGGCGCGCGAGGCGGTGGGTCCTGACGTCAAGCTGATGATCGACGCCAACTGCGCCTACCGCTGGTACGAGGCGGTGCAGCTCGCCGAGCGGGTGGCGGAGTACGATCCGTTCTGGTTCGAGGAACCGATCGCGCCCGACGACTACGAGGGCCATCGGCGCATCGCCGAGAAGACCACGATCCCGATCGCCACCGGCGAGAACGAGTACACCCGCTACGGGTTCCGCGACCTGATCGCCACCGGCAGCGTCCCGATCCTGAACCCCGACGCGGTGGTGCTCGGCGGCATCTCCGAGTTCATGAAGGTGACGGCGCTGGCCCAGGCCCACGACCTGGTGATCGCCCCGCACGGCCCCCAGGAGGTGCACATCCACCTGCTGGGAGCGATCGCCAACGGCCTGATCCTGGAGTTCTACCCGCGCTACCTGGATCCGATGTGGGGCAAGATCTACACCGAGACCCTGACCCTGAACGACGACGGTACCGTGAGCCCGCCCGAGGTGCCGGGCATCGGCCTGGAGCCGCGTTACGACACGCTCCAGCAGTACCGCGAGGCGTAGCGGTGGGCGAAGTAGCGATTGTCACCGGAGCCAGCCGCGGGATCGGCGCGGCGACCGCGCGGCTGCTGGCCGGGCGCGGGTATGCGGTGTGCGTCAACTACCGCACCGAGCCCGAGGCGGCGCAGCGGCTGTGCGCGGAGCTGGGGGCCGGCGGCGGGAAGGCGATCGCGGTGGCCGCGGACGTGAGCGACCCCGCGCAGGTGGAGCGGCTGTTCGCGACGGTCGACGACGAGCTGGGGCCGCTCACGGCGCTGGTCAACAACGCCGCCGCCATCGGGCCGAGCACGCGGGTGGCGGAGTTGAAGCTGGAGCACCTGCAGCGGGTGCTGGCGGTGAACGTGGTGGGCGTGGTGCTGTGCACGCAGCAGGCGCTGAAGCGCATGTCGACGGCTGTCGGCGGCCGCGGCGGGGCGATCGTCAACGTCTCCTCGGGGGCGGCCTATATTGGCGGCCCCGGCGCCAGCGTGCACTACGCCGCCACCAAGGGCGCGGTCAACAGCTTCACCATCGGCGTGGCGCAGGAGGTGATGGCCGAGGGTATCCGGGTGAACGCCGTAAGCCCCGGGTTCACCGACACCGCGATGGTGCGCGGTTCCGACTACTCGCGCCACGTAGCGGCCATTCCAGCGGGGCGTCCCGCCGAGCCCGAGGAGATAGCCGAAGCGATCGTGTGGCTGCTGTCGCCGCAGGCGCGCTTTGTGGCGGCCGCCAACATCCGCGTCGCCGGCGGCCGCCCGTAGCCACGGCGTGCTCGGCCGACCGTGAGGTGCTGAGCGACCATTGATGCCATAGACGTGGATCATTCGGAGAAGAAACTTGCATATTCTCCGGATTTTCCGCGACAATGGCTCTATGAAGGACCGAAACTACGCGTCGGGTGTGAGTGCGCTACTCTCGTTTACCGCCCGGAATGTCCGTTCCTATCGCGAAGTGGTGCATCTGTCGCTGCTCGCGACCAGATTGTCCGATACGGACGTTGTACGTGATGTGGACACCGCTGGAGCGTCCTCACCGGT
This sequence comes from Spirochaetia bacterium, assembly GCA_965203905.1. GTDB lineage: Bacteria > Spirochaetota > Spirochaetia > SZUA-6 > Bin103 > Bin103. The sequence continues at coordinate 3,840,411 of CBDBDQ010000005.1, forward strand.
GAGCGTGCTTCCCGTGGCGGGGATCTTCGGAGCGAACGCTTCGGGCAAGTCGACAGCGTTGCGCGCCATGGCGGACATGCGCGCGATCGTAATCGGCTCGTTTCGTCACGGAGACCATGAAACGAGGATACGGCGATATCCATTTCTGCTCCAGGACGAGAGCGCACGTCCGTCCCTCTTCGAGGTCGACCTGATTCTCTCCGGCGTCCGCTGGCAGTATGGCTTCGAGATCGATGACCACCACGTTCTCGGCGAATATGCCTATTACTATCCGAAGGGTCGTCAAGCGCTGGTCTTTCGCCGCGAGCGTGATCGTCAAGAGCCGCATTTCGGTCAGTTGTTCCGCTCTTCAGGTCCCGAGCTTGCACGTCTGGTCCGAAGGAACGCGCTCCTCCTCTCGGTCGCCGGCGCGGCGGCAGACGACACACCGGGGAGTCGTCCCAGGATCGGCTCGTTGCTCGGGCCGCTGTTCGCCTGGTTCCGAACCAGTCTCCTCTTGATGGACTCCGGCAATGGTACGCAACGCATCGCCCGGACCGCCGATCTCACGCGGTATGCCGCGACACGCGAACGAGTCCTCGCCCTTATCCGCGCCGCCGACCTCGGCATCACCGATGTAGAGCGATTCCACCGCGACTTCAAGCCGGAGCTTGCCGAGCGGGTGCAGCGGGTGCTCCGGATCATGAACGGACTTGAAGAGAGTGGCCCCGAGGGGCAAGACGACCGATTGGTCGTAAGTGACCTCGTACGCCTGCACCACATGGGGCTTGCAGGGTCCGCAGCGATCGATCCGGAGCATGAATCCGAGGGAACGCTGACCTGGGTCAGCTTGATCGGGCCGGTGCTGGACGCTCTGCGTCGCGGAGTGGCCGTCCTCGTGGATGACCTCGACGCCAGTCTGCACCCCCACCTCGTGCAACGGTTCATTCACCTGTTTCAGGATCGCGACACCAATCCGCAGTGTGCTCAACTCATCTTCAATGCCCATGATGTCACGATCCTGGGCGACAGCAGTCAGCGCACCCTCGGCCGAGATCAGATCTGGCTGACAGAGAAGGCAGCAGACGGCACAACCACGCTGTACGCTTTGGCAGACTTCCGCCCCAAGGGCGATGAAGCCGTCGGCCGTCGCTATCTCCAGGGTCGTTACGGAGGAGTTCCGATACTGGATCCAGCGGAATTTCGACAGGCGATCGGCTCAGGGGATTCGTGACCCCACCTTCCGGTCGACGGCCGCGGCGCGGCTATACTCCACGGAGGGCACGGCGTGTCATACGTGTTCTCACGGAGGGTAAGGTCACGGAGCCCACCTACCTGTTCGCGTGGGCGCGTCGCTTCCGGCACAGCGTCAGCCTCAGCTTGCGCGAAAGCGAAAGCGGGATGGCACCCGAGACACTTGTCGATCGTGCCATACAACACATGCGCCGAAGGCGCCGATCCAGGCGTGGCGATCAGGACTTCGACGAGATCTGGTGCGTGTTTGACATCGACCAACACCCGAACATACCGACTGCCATACACAACGCCCGGCAAAGTGGCGTCGAAGTTGCGGTGTCCAATCCGTGCATCGAGCTATGGCTTGTGTTGCACGTCGAAGATCAGACGGCGTACATCAGTCGGCGCAACGTGCAACGTCGGGCCAGCGAACTCCAACTTACGTCCGGGAAGGGGATTCCCGACAGCGCGTGGAATACGCTGTTCGATGAGTTCGAAACCGCGCGACAGCGTGCCAAGACGCTGGATCAGCGACACGCGGGCAACGGGTCGCCGCCCCGGTCGAATCCAAGCACTGGCATCTGGCGGCTTGTCGACCGGATGATCCGATACGCACGCGATCAGTGACGAGCAGTACCTCAGCCCATCGCGATGCCGCCGTCGACGTGGATCGACTGGCCGGTGATGTTGCACGCCTCCTCGGAGGCCAGGAACGCCACCAGGTTGCCCACGTCCTCGGGGGTCTGCGGCCGGCCCAGCACGGCACCGCCCGCGAACTCGTCGAACACCTGGCGCGGATCCTGGCCGGCGCGGGCGGGATCATGCTGCGCCATCATCGGCGCCAGCCGTTCCCAGAACGGCGTCCAGACCAGCCCCGGGCAGACCGCGTTGACGTTGACGTTGTAGGGTCCCAACTCCTTGGCCAGGATGCGGGTGAGGTTGAGCAGCGCGTTCTTGGCCGCGGCGTAGGGCGGCACGAACACGGGGTCGCGCTTGGCGGAGATGGAGGAGATGTTGACGACCTTGCCGGAGCGGCGCTCCATCATGTGAGAAGCCAGGGCCTTGCACATGAAGAACGGACCTTTGACGTGGACGTCGAAGTTCTCGTCCCAGTCCTCACCGGTGAGGTTCGTGAAGGGCAGGGCGAGGTGGGCGCCAAAGTGGCCGGCGTTGTTGACCACGATGTCCACCTGACCGAAGCGCTCCAGCGCCTGCCGCACCACCTCCACGCAGTCGGCCTCGCTGGTCACGTCCCCCACCACGGCCAGCCCGCGCCGACCCGCCTGCTCCGCGGCCGCGACCGTCTCCTGGGCCCGACGCAGGTCGAGGTCGGACACCACCACGTCCGCCCCCTCCCGCGTCAGACAGGCGCAGATGCCGCGTCCCATGCCGCCGCCACCGCCGGTGACGATGGCCACTTTTTCCTGCAATCGCATGCCCCCCCTTGTGCAATGGGCGGCCCCGCCATGTCCAGCCCCATTTGACGCCACGCGCGTCAGCGCCGCGCCAGTGCCCCAAAACAGCGCTACTGTAGTACCTTCAGCGCTTCGCTGGCTCATCACAGTTCAGATACGACTCTTCGAGCGGCGAAGGTCCGTACATACCAGGAACAGGAACAAGCGTGAGGCCCGTTGTGCACGATGATCCATGGTTGAAAATGATCCTCGCCGACGCGCATGATTGCCTAACGTGGTACGAGCGGATAGAATCTGTCTGACCGACATGAGTGTTTTTCTTAATGAGTGTGGACTTACGGCTGACGAGATAGTTGAATTGCAAAGTATTGCGATGAAGTCAATAGATACTAGCAGAGCAGTTCTGTCACGTCGAAATCTTGAATGTGTGTCTCCAGAAACGACTGACAGAATTCGAAACGCTCTGGTCAAAGATTGGATGACAATATTCTCCGAAACTGGTCGATACAGACTCGTGGGTAGTGTCCGTGACGATCCCGGAATGATCCAATCTCTCCATGGGTTTCTGACGAACATTCTTGTTGACCCTTTGATGCACCGTAGTGTCGTAAGTTGGTGTTTCTATCATGCTCTGCGGGAGAGTTCCGAAAGTTTTCAACTTGATCACTGTACAAGTCCGACCGGAGAGAGCCACCTTACCGGGCTGCTGCTAGGAGAAATCAAGAATAAGTGCTGTCTATGGGGTGAGATAGCGGCGACACCTCTTGATCGTGCACAAACCAATCTGTCACTCAAGAGAATCGATTTGTCGATACTAGGAGGTGAACAGAAGACCGGAGGTGATTTTGCACTGGTTTTGGACTTCCATCAGAAAGGATTGAATGTGCAATCGGAGTTGTCAGATTTCCGCATTGTTCCATTGGTATTTCAGGCAAAGCGCTATTTGCGACCCAGCGCCGACTTATCCCAGAAACATCGTACCCGTGGCTACCAGTCTACACTGCTATGCCGGAATCCATGCAGGTCAGCATACATCTTCTACGAAAACGGGACACACAGGATTGAGATCCCTATGCAGCCGCTGCTCAAGTCGGTGACCGATGTGTCGGTTCCGCCTTACCGGACGAACGTACTTGAGGGAGGCATTGATTTACCAAGTTATCTTCTGAAGGCACTGTGCAGCCCTTCTTTCGCTGTAGAAGCTGAGTCCGAAGAAGAGGCGTTACGCATGATTCTCGGAAGCGGACATTCTGCACAACTTTCGACATTGGCAGTGATTTCGAGTACATCCGACGCGGAGGAGAGATACTCATCAGCGTTGGTCAAGGCTTTTCACGAAGACCAAAACAGGAGAGATAAACGCGCTAAAGAGAGTTGAGCAATCGTTCGCGATTAGACCTCAGTTGTTGCGCAAAAGACTGTCGACCGCGAGTCACGCGAGAGCGTCCCAGATGCTCTTTCTTATCTTGGTTGTTCTTTGCGCAGTCGCTTGCGCTGTTCCAGTCCTCTCCACTGAGCAGGTATCATGCTTTGATGGATGCACTTAAGAGCGAGTTCATCGAGCTTATCAATGGAGGCTCGGGGACCGTGACAGTTATGCCAACGGCGACGACCACGGCGTTCAGCCACTGGACGAACACCTTGAGCTTGCGCACGTAGTAATCGATGCCGCCGTCGCTCAGATTACGCTCACTCTTCAGATGTTCCAGATAACGCCGCAGCCGCTCGCTCCAAAGCCCGCCGTCGGTACCCAGATAGTCGGCGTCGAACACCCGTTGATGAGGCTCCCGCACCGCACGGCCAGACGGTTGGAAGGACAGCCAACCCTGCTGTCCGCAATACTCGAAGAACGTCGCGCTGCAGGTCGCCGCCCGCGCGATCCTTCGTGCCCGCAGCTATCCCAACGCCTGACGATACGTATTCGCCGCCATCCTGCTCAGCGGCAACTCCAGTCCGAGGCCACGGCACAAGTCATCGACAGCCCGCCGGAGGTGTGCTTCATCGGCGCGTTCAGCGAGCTGTTCACGGCGGTATTCATCTACCACCGTCGCCAGGGCGACGTGCTTTACATTCGCGTCTGCCGTCCGCCACCACTGCAAGAATTCCGCTGCCGCGACCCGTCGCTCAGTCGTTCGGGCGACACCGACGACCCCACGACCGTACAGCCGGATCTCCGTCATCTTCAGCAGCCGCGACGGCCGCCCCGGCTGATGCAGCGCCACCGCGTACGACAGCCAGCGCCGCAATAGGATCTGCTTGCGCCCCATGTTAGCGGCCGAGTAATGCTGCTGCCGCAGGTCGCCGTGTAGCTGTCGATCGCCGCGCCCAGCGTCATTCCTTCACTTCCGCCACCAAGGGACTGCCTACGGCTACGACCAGGGCTCGGGTCGGCTGACCGAGCTGCAGACCGTGTCGACGCTTCGCGAGGGGTTCTCGGGTGCCAACCACTGCGCCGACATACACGTCTCGCCATCAGGTGGCTTCGTTTACGGTTCCAACCGAGGCCACGACAGCATCGTCACATTCGCGATCAACCCGGGCGACGGCACGCTCACCTACGTCGGCAACGAGCCGAGCCGTGGCAAGACGGCGCAGAACTTCGTCATCGATCCATCGGGCGAGCTGTTGCTGGTCGCGAGTCTGGATTCGGACACCGTCGTACCGTTCAAGGTGGATCAACGAACTGGGGAGCTGGACGCGACCGGCCACGTAGCCGACGTGCCCGAGCCCGCCTGCCTGAAGTTGATGCCGGCTGGTGGATAGCTGCGCCACGAGCTGACTCGGCTGCGGGCTCCGAGGGGGGCCGGCTCCTCCCTCGGCGCCAGACACATGGACCGGCATCATTCCTCCTACTCCGACCCCTTCGCGTTCGCGCGTGGCTTGGATACTGGTCTGCCGTAGAGGGTGACGATCTGCCAGGGTTGGATGGCGAACGAGACCTGCCGCTCGGCGACGGTGATTGGCGTGCCGGGATCCAGACGGTCGCCGTAGAAGTCGCTCTCCTCGGCGACCCCGACTTCGAAAGGCAACGTCAGCTCCACCTGACTGCGCTCGCCATGGCTCTCGTACATCCGCAATACGACCGCTTGCCCGTGGCGGTACATCGCCGTCATGACGACGCTTTGGGGGCGGATCTGCACGAAGCTTGCTGCTGGCGCCACAATTCTCGCCGGTGCAGTTGAGCGTGACGAGCTGATCGTTCCCGTGCCGTGGGTTCGAGCACCTCGAGAGGTCCCCGGTGCCGGCGGCGCTGGCCTCGTCTCGCCAGTGGTCCATCGCAGCGGCTCCTGAAACTCCGAGGCCCGTCGGTGGACCTGCGCTCGCCGCCAGTCGCCGCGGTGGGGATAGAGCGAATAGCGCACGCGCTGCAGCCCTTTCAGCCCTTTGCACTCCTGATACCGGCTGATGTATAGTGCGTACCTTGGACAGCTCGCGATTCGTAGGATAGAATCGCGGGCTGTTGCCTCGAATCGAGCGCCGGTAGCTGAGCCATCGTAGCTGTCACTCCCACGGCGCCACGACATGGCCCGCTGACAACGCAGTATCACGGCCGCAGATGCTCCTCCATAGCGTACTTCGCCGGCCATGCACCCCGAGCGGTGCGGAGGAACGCGCTGTCGTGACTGACCAAGAAAGTCAAAGGAGCGCACCATGAAACGGAGTTTGATGTTGCTCGCGTCGCTCAGCTTACTCGCACTGCTGAGCACCGGGATCGTGTTTGCGTCAGGCGGTGAGGGAGAGGCCGCGGAGCCCGCGGTAAGCCCGCGCGGTGCGGACAGGATTCCGCCAAGTCCGGGCATGCCTGAGGAGGCGAAGAGCTTTCAGGTCTGGGTTTCACCCGCCGCCTACGAAGCGGATACGGGAAACGAGATTCCTGCGTACAGCGAAGCGCCCGAGTTCGCCGAAATGGTACGAGCAGGCGACCTCGCCCCCGTGGCGGAGAGATTGCCCGCAGAGCCTCAGGTCGTGAGAGGGTTCGACGGAGGAATCGGCAGCTACGGCGGCTCGATATACCGCGGCAGCTCCTGGGCCTTCTGGATGTGGAACCTGGCCGGTTTCGAGATCCTCCCGATCAGCGGGCTCCCCTATGGCGATACTTACGGCGAGTACCCCAACACCATCAGGCGCTTCGAGAGAAACGCGGATGGGACCGAGTGGACTTTCCACCTGCGCGAAGGGATGAGGTGGTCGGATGGTGTGCTGCATACCGCGGACGACTACCTGTTCACGATGAACGACTTCTTCCTGAACAAGGAGCTCAACCCCAACCCACCCGAAGACCTCCAGCACGACGGCAGCGTCGGACGCATCGAGAAGATCGACGACCTCACCGTGAGATTCCACTTCGTCAAGCCGTGGGACCTCACCAGAATGAGCCCGTGGAGCGCGTGGAACTGGAATCAACCAAGGCCCGCTCACTTCTACCAGCAGTGGCACGCGGATTACGCGGACCCCGAGGCACTCGAGGACGTGGTCCGTGAGCGGGGCGTGGAGGACTGGAAGCAGCTCTTCAACCCGCGGGCCGCAGCAACGGACGAGCTCCACGGCCGGCCAACGCTGAATCCATGGACTATGGTCCAGGGCCCGCCGAAGACCCCCACCCTCTACGAACGAAACCCCTACTTCTGGCAGATCGACGAGATGGGCCAACAGCTGCCGTACCTGGAATTGATCAGGTACGAAACCCTGAGTGAGGAGGTGGTTCAGCTGAAGGCAATCGCCGGTGAGATCACCTGGAGTGGGATCCCCCTGCGGCTGTTCCCGGAAGCGAAGAGCCAGGAAGATGCGGGCAAGATTCGGGTGATCCTGGGAGATCCCGGCGAAGGGCTCAGCCAGAACCAGATCGAGTTCAACCTCACGGTGAACGATCCGATCAAACGCCAGGTTTTTCAGGACAAGCGTTTTCGGTTCGCCGTTTCGTATGCGCTCGACCGAGAGCTGATCAACGAAACGCTGCACATGGGGTTGGCCGAGCCCAAGCAGGTGGCGCCGCTGAAGACCAGCCCGTTCTATCATCAAGCACTGGAGACGACTGCCATCGAGCTCGACAGGGACCGGGCAAATGCGCTGCTCGACGAGATCGGCATGGAGCGGAGAGACTCGGACGGTTTCCGACTCGGTCCGGACGGCAAACCGTTTCAGGTCAACTTCATCGCGGCAGAATTCGATGTTCCGTTCGGTGAGCTGGCGATGGACTCCATGGAGAAGGTGGGCTTGAAGACCTCTTTGCGGGTCGTCGAAGTACCTGCCATGTTCGAGATCCGCCCGGCCAACGAGTACGATGCTGCGTTCATCTGGAACTGGGCCAACCAGGACTCGATGGTGATCTCGGGCCCGGGGCACTTCGCGGCGGGAACCCTCATCAATCTGTCGGGCTTCTGGTCAGGTCAGTGGCACTACTGGTACCTGAGCGACGGGGTCGAGGGAGAAGAGCCGCCGGACATCCTCAAAGAGGCGATGGGCTACTTCGAGAAGGCCCAGGCCACGCTGGACGTCGATGAGCAGAAGCTCTGGTTCACCAAGGTGCTGGACATCGCGGCCGACAACCTGTGGGTGATTGGCTCGACCTCGGTTCCGCCACGCGTGACGGTCATCGATACGCGGCTGGTGAACATGCCCATCGCCCCCAGCGGCGAGCAGGGCATCAGCCAGAAGACCGCTATCTGGTACGTCGAAGAGTAGTATCGGGAGTCACGGTCATGTCGGGGCGGGGGCATCCCGTCCCGACGTTTGCTAAGCAACGGGAATAGCGCTTGCTGCTCGCGACGAAGCGGAGGTCTGCATGCTCTCCTACATAGCCAGACGCATCGTGATCATGATCCCGACGCTGTTCCTCATCTCCATCGTTTGCTTCTTTGTGATCGAGCTGCCACCGGGGGATATCGTCAGCAACAGAGTGCAGGAGCTGCTGCTGCGTGGCGGCGGCGACAGCGCGGCGCAGCTGGAGAACCTCCGCGAACGCTACGGACTGAACGATCCCCAGATCGTCCGCTACTTCAGGTGGATCGGCAGGTTCCTCATCGGCAACATGGGGTACTCGCTGCACTTCAATACCCAGGTGGCGGATCTGATCCTGGAGCGGTTCGCCATGACGACGTTGGTGGCGGGCCTGTCGCTGGTGTTCACCTGGGTGGTGGCGTTTCCCATCGCCATCTATTCGGCTACCAATCAGTACTCCATTGGCGACTTCTTCTGGACCACCGTCGGCTTCATCGGTCTTGCCATCCCCAACTTCATGTTCGCGCTCATCTTGATGGTGGTCTTCTTTCGATTCTTTCCCGATCTGGGGATTGGCGGTCTGTACGCGCCGCGGTTCGTCGGTCAGCCCTTTAGTGTGGCCAAGCTGCTCAGCCTGATGGCGCATCTGGTGATCCCCGTGGTGGTCGTAGGCACGGCCGCTACGTGCGGGCTCATACGCACGGTCCGTGCCAATCTGCTCGACGAGCTGTCGAAGGCCTACGTGATCACTGCACGAGCCAAGGGAGTAGCCGAGGGAAGGCTGCTGATAAAGTACCCGGTGCGCATCGCCCTCAATCCCTTCTTCTCCACCGTTGGGTGGGTGTTGCCCTCACTCATCTCGGGGGCGGTCATCACAGCAGTGGTGCTCGGGCTGCCCACTTCCGGACCGGTCTTCCTGCAGGCGTTGCGAGCTCAGGACATGCAGGTAGCCGGCGCCTTCGTCATGCTGACCGCTACCCTCACCGTGATCGGCACCCTGCTCTCCGACATTCTGTTGGTGATCGTCGATCCGAGAATTCGATACGAATGACTGCCGCTTGGCGATTCTTCGTCGCTTCGGAGCGCTGACCAGTGCACGCAGCCTCGAAGAAGCAGGACGACGAGGCCCTCTACGTAGCCAGCCAGTGGCGACTGATGCGGATCAAGTTCGCCAGGCACCGGCTGGCACGGCTAGGCGGGACGGTCGTAGTGCTGTTCTACCTGGTGGCCATCCTGGCGGAGTTCATTGCTCCCTACGATCCGCGCTGGCGTGATATCGAGAATCTGTCCGTGCCGCCCGCGAGAATCCGCATCGTGGACGAGTCCGGCAAGCTCCGTGCGCCCTTCGTGTACGCCCCCACGCGGGCGAGAGATCCGGTCACACTGCAGGCGATCTACACGGAGGATAGGAGCCGGCGCTATGCCATCCGCATCTTTGCCCGCGGCGACTCGTACAAGCTGTGGGGCTTGTTCAGAAGCGACCTCCACCTGTTCGGCGTGGAAGAGAATCTGAGGGCGTACTTCTTGGGAGGCGACGAGCAGGGGCGGGACTTGCTGTCGCGCATCATGTATGGGACCCGCATCAGCCTGAGCATCGGGTTCGTCGGCGTTGCTTTGAGCTTCGGAATCGGCATCGTGATGGGGGCGATATCGGGCTATTTCGGCGGCCTTGCCGACGTCATCATTCAGCGGGTGATAGAAGTACTGCTCTCGATTCCCTCGTTACCTCTCTGGATGGCCCTGAGCGCGGGGATTCCGCTCGACTGGTCGATCTACAAGGTCTTCTTCGCGATCACCTTGATTCTCTCGCTCATCAGCTGGCCGGGACTCGCCCGCGTGGTCCGTGGGCAGCTACTCTCGCTGCGCAGTGAAGAGTTTGTGATCGCCGCCAAGGTCTCCGGCGCAACCGAAAACCGGGTCATGTTTCGGCATCTCGTTCCTTCGTTCCTGAGCTACATCATCGCGCTCAGCACGCTGGCGATCCCGGGGATGATTCTTGGCGAGACATCACTCAGTTTCCTGGGCATTGGCCTGCAACCGCCCGCCATCAGTTACGGAACGTTGTTGAAGGCGGCGCAGAACGTGAAGACGGTGATGGCGGAGCCGTGGCTGCTCATCCCCGGCCTCTTCGTCGTCGTCATCATCCTCTCCTTCAATTTCCTGGGCGACGGCTTACGGGACGCCGCGGATCCGTACAAGTAGATTCCGTGGCTGGCCGTGGCGTGTGGCGCGTGTAGCGTGGTTGCGGACCTCGATCAGGTCACCTCGAGCTCGAGTGTTGCGTTCTCCTCTATGACCAGAGCGGGCGAGAAAGCGATACGAATCTCATCGCCCTCGACTTCGATCTCGTAGGTGGCAGGCACCGAGACTGCGACCTCAGGCTCCTTGTCCAGGGTAAAGGCCAGGACGAGCTGGGCGAGCTCGAGCTGCCCCTTCGCGAGGCTGATCCTGAGGCGCTCGCCGTCAGCGTCCGCGGCCAAGGAGAACGTTCCCCAGCAGTGCGGCGTGACGATCGGCGCAGCGACGTTCGTCTGACCGTCCAAGGGCTTGATCGTGACCGCCTTCTCAACGCCGTCGTAGGAGAAGCCGTGTACGGTCCAGAGCATGTTCCACAGGGCGGCCGCCCGCAGGTAGTAGCCGAAGAAGGCACGGTGCGGCTTTCCGGTGTCGGCGTTCAGGTAGTCGGGAGTCGACCACAGGGCGCCAGGCATACGGGTCGTGAAGTTGTCGTACATGCGTTCCATCACGTCCAGGACCTCCTGTGTGCTTCTCCCTTCGTAGAGTGCGAGCATCAGGAATGTGAAGGTCACCGACGGTTGGATGCCCTGACCGGCGCGGCTGTCTTCGGTGATGTACCTTCCCCAACCAGGGAGGACCATGTTGGTGATCCCGAAGCGCGTGTCGGTCGCGTTGTATCGAAAGATGGCATCGATCGCTGACTTGATGTGCTCGGCGGGCAACAGCCGGCCCAGGCCCAACAGGTGGCTGAAGAACTGCCCGTAGAGCTGATCGACGAAGCAGACGTTGAGCTTCTCTCCGCTCTCGTCACAGCACGAGGCGTAGAATTCGCCGTTCCAGAGCTTCTCCTCGGTGGCGGATCTTGCCCGCTCGAAGAGCGAGGCGCAGTGCTCGGCGGCTGCGTCATCTCCCACCCGCTCCGCCATCTTCTGCAACGCCTTCAGACTGGCCAGCCACAGAACCGTGGAGAAGATCGGCAAATAGCCCAGGTTCATGAAGTCGTTGGACGTCTGCGCGTACACGCCATCCGGCAGCGCGTCGCCGTCGCTGTCTCTGCTCGCCTCGTAGTCGCCGGCCTTCTTGGCCGACAGGTAGAGCTCGTGTAAGAACGCCTCGTCGCCGGTCCACAGGTAGTCGCGGTAGACCTGGAGGATGTACTTGGTCTCGTTGTCGAACAGATTGCGACCGGCGGCGTACGTCACGGATGCCCCGCCGCCGATCGACTCGCCCTCGCTTGCCAGTCCCTGCAGCGTCAGCTCCTTCCCCTGGAAGGCGTAGAAGAGCTCGGGGATCTTGCCGTTGGCGACCTGATGTTGGGCGAATCTGCGAATGATGCTCTTCTCCAGCTCCGGGAACAGCATCGTCACCATCGAGGAGGCGGCATCGCGCACGTGAATCGGATCGATGGTGGGGCAGTGAAACGACTCGTACATCGAAAACCTGCCGTCTTCGACCCACCAGCTGGTCTTGGTGAGCAGATAGGCGGCATTGCCGATCATGTCCTTGAGCCACGCTGGCGAGCTGCCAAAGTAGATCGTGTCGTGCCACTGGCGGGTCCTGTCGACCAGGTAATCGAACCGCTCTCGAAAGTAGACCAGGACGTCCTGCGCCCCCTCGTACCAGTTCGCGTACTTGTGGCCGACATAGACGCCCGTCCCGTTCTCGTGATGTTCCGGGAAGAACCAGCTCAGGAGGAGCACGATCTCCTTCTCCCGGTTCGGGTCGAGGGTGGTATTCAAGCAGATCGCGCAGTGATCAGCGGACCAGCTCGGCGACTCAGCCGCGCCCGAGACCGAGCTGACGAAGCTGTTCTCGAGACGACCGTTCTCGTACAGGGTGGAATACAGGGAGGCGGAGTCGCGGTTGGGGGAGTAGGTCACCGAATCGGCGTCGGCGTCGGCCAGGAAGCCGGCAGCCATACCGGAGATCGTCCGCGCATACGTACCGGCTTCGGCGTCGGTGATCTCGATGCCATGCAACCCTTCCTTGCTGAAGGGCGAGCACGTCTTGCCGAAGGGGTTGTGCATCGCGTAGGCGAAGGCGATCTGGCACGGCTCGCTGGCGTTGTTCTTGACCGTGAGCTTGAAGAACGCCCCCGGCTGGCCGGAGTTGTCCGAGTCGTGTGGGATGAACGGTGAGAACGCTTCCAGTGAGACATCTACGGGGAGCTGGGTGTCCCGGTAGTGGAGATATGCGATGGGAAACTCGCCGCGGTACTCGATCGCCTCGACTCCCCGCAGTCCCGCCGGAGGCTGCTCGAGCAGCGCGCGCGTCGTCCGCTGCTGCCCCACGACGCAATTGAATAGAAGAAGGTTGTCCGGCAGACCGTACGAATCGTGGTGTTCCCAGGTTGCCAGCTTGTCTCTGTTGCCCCAGTTGTTGAAGATCTGCCACTGCTCGAGCGAGCCGTCGGCGCGCAGCTCCACGCTACCGGTTCCCAAGCCACCCAGGGCAACGCCGCCGTACAGTTCTCGGGTCTTCTCTGCAGCCATCTGTTCCTCCTCGCTCAGGCCGGTAGCGCGCTCCGCTCCAGGCATCGGTAGCCCGAGTAGGCCTCCATGCCCTGGTCGATGGTGATGTAGGAGAGGATCTCGCCACTGCGGCCAGGCTCGGCTGCCACGTTGCTCCGCAGTGCCAGGTTCAACCCCAGCACCCCCCACTCCTGCAGGGAGAGCGAGCTGCGCCGGTTAGCTGCCGAGACCAGCACGATCGCTTCTTTGGTGCGTTCATTCACGGCCTGCAGCCAGTTCTCCTCCGGCTCGATCCGCGGCCAGTCGGAGAGCCGTCTCCTCGTCAACACGCTCCCTCCCAGCCGGAAGCAGGCCAAAGTCTCCTCCAGAACGCCGCCCGCCTGCACGGATGCACGTTGATAGATTGACGTGCAGGCAGTGCTCGGCGTGATGGCGCCCGATGGTGCAGGTACCGACGACCTTACCGTTTACGGTGAGCAGCAGGTATTCCAGCAGGTCGTTGTGCAGCGCGTCCTTCAGCACGTACTCGGCGGTGTACGGGATGAACAGCTCCTGGTTCCATCCCTCCTCACTCTCGTTCCACACCTGTGCCACTGCGGCCGCGTCCTGCTGCTCGAACGAGCGGATGGCGATCGTGTCGCCGGCTCCGCCTCTGGCCGCGCCCTCAGACTTCGATGATCTCGTAACCGGCCTCGTCTTTCTGCAGCGACACGTGAAAGCTCTCATGGCCGTGACGGTAGCCGAGCACTTCACGATCGATCTCGACGACGGTCCGCACCTGCTCCGTGGCGTAGTACACAACGGTCATCCCCCGGTCGCCCACATAGACTCGCGCCACGAGACTCGGGTCGCCGACCCGGAGACCCACCGTATCCCGGAAACCCTGCGGGTATCCGGGGGCGGCACTGTCGCGCAGCTCTTTGCGGATCCGCACGTACTGCGAGATCGCTTCATCGAGCTCGGGTGGCCAGCGTTCGCTGACCTGGAACCCGAAGTATCCCCCCGCTACGTACGACTTGACCAGACACTCGTTCACGTCGCGGACCTTCCAATCCAGCTTGAACGCGGTGTACGCACACGGCATCTCGGGGAAGGTGTAGCGCACGATCTCCATCGTTCGGAGTGCCCCGGGCTCGTCGGGATGGCCTTCGACGTTACCGGCCCACATGTCCACGTTGCGGGTGGGCAGGTCACCCGAGCACTCCGACCAGAGAAACGCCTTGCGGTTCTGGAAGCCCTCGCGAAACGCCTTGATCTGCATGTCCGTCCCACGCGAGAACGAGCCGAGCATCTTCACCGTGTCGGTGCCGTGCACGTGGTCGGGATTGGTGCAGACCAGGTGGGCTATCGGCCCCTGGTCCAGCAACACGCCACTGACATCCACCGAGTCGAATCCCGGAATGTAGCTGTGCTTCCAGAGATTCTGCCACTCCTCCTGCTCCACGCAGGCGACGTGGCCGATGTCATTCCAATAGACGTTCTGGTGATCGTAGTCGGTCTCTGCCTGCGGCACGTAGTCGACCGCCTTGGGATGGTTGTAGAAGAGGTGGGTCAGCAGCATCACCGACTCCACGCCCATGGCGCGAATGTCGGCAACCGCCTGCTTGAACGCAGCAATTGCCGCATTGGCGTTCTCCCTGCCGCGGGGAAAGTGGTCGGGGAAGTAGAGCGGCGCTTTCTGCCAGAACGCCAGTATCGAGACCATGAGGTTCTCCGGCGCAACACCGGACTTCTCGATTGCCCGCTGCACCGCGGGCGGAACGGACTGGAATCCCTCCGGGCCTTCCTCCTTGGCGTATACGGTCTGGAAGACGGTGAGATCGATCCGCTTGGCCTCCTCGTGTACGTCCTGCCAGCGGGTGAAGTCGCCGGTGAATGCCCGCTGGTACTCATGGCGATAGATGTCCGCCATGCGGTGCCAATCGCCCGGGTGGGGGGCGAGAATCCACGGGTCGGTGCTGAAGCTCTCACCCGGGCGGATCGGATAGGCGCCACCGATCGTGGCAACCTTCTCGGTGGTCCTGGTGTGAAACAGATTCAGCAGCTGCCAGTTGAAGGCGAATCCGTCCTCCCTGGGAGGTGTCAGACTGTTGGGGATGAGCGGATGCGCCTGGGCGTTGAAGTACATCATCAACTGCTGCTTGTTGATGTAGCCGATGCCGATGCCGCCGTCGTCGCAGTAGAGGTCCATCCACCCCGCGGTCATGTTGCCCTGGTTGCCGTAGGTCGGATAGCCGAAGGTATCGCGCTCCGCAAAGGAGCTGCAGGGGTTGTCCCAGATCGTGCCCATCGACCAGTCCGGCACCGCGAAGTGCTCCTTCGCTCTCTCCGCGCCGGCGTGCAGCGCGCCCCAACCGGAGAAGATGTTGGTGATGTCGTACTTGCCGTGGTTCTCCACGTCGGCGGCGATGAGAAAGTAGTCCGCGCCGTCGTTCACAGAGATATGCACGGTAAGCTTGATCCCCGAGGCCGCCCCGCCGGTGGTGAGCATATTGTCGTAGGTCATGCGCAGGGTGGCGGCGCCATCCGTCGAGGTGACCTCGTAGCTCATCGTCTGGTCGGCGCAGTCGTCGGAGGCGTCGATCTGCACGCGCAGCAGGTCCGGGGAGTACCCGTCTCCCATGCGCAAGCCGAAGGGCCAGATACCCGACGCGTCGGACTTGTGGTGGAGACCCGTCTCCTTGCTGAAGATGTCCCGGATGTAGCCGGTTCTGCTGTCGAGCTTCAGCTCAACCTTGTCGTTGCCAATGCTCAGGTGCGAAGGTTCAGCGTATGACTTCGACATCACACCCAGCCCTCTTCGGCGGCCGCGCGGCGATTCTCGCGCCGCGGTGCTCCTCACTCGGCATGTACGTACCCCCGTGATCGCTCGTCTTCACGCCACCCTGTTCCTCATGCAAACGCTTCGGTTGAGGTCGTAGCGCGCTGCAGAGTATGCACTCGAGCGTACTCCGAGACGCAGGGTGCGTCGAGCGTGTGTCAGAGTGGGCCGAAACTGCACGAACGTGGCGGGTGAGGTTGCTCACTCGGATGGGTCGCGTGAGAGCGGATCGTCGCGCGGACGGCGAGCGCATTGCTCCACGACCGGCGGCAGTGTTCAATGGCGCGAGGCGTTGGAGGTGACATGACGATAGCGGAACGCTTGCAGGCGGGCGAACGGCTCGTCTTGGACGGGGGCACCGGATCCGAGCTGCAGAGACGCGGCGTCGATGTCCTGGAGCAGGTGGAAGTCAGTCTCAAGGCCTGGTCGGCCACCGCCAACCTCACCAGTGCCGACGTGGTGCAACAGGTACACCAGGACTACCTGCGGGTTGGCGCAGACATCATCACCAGCAACAACTTCTGGACCAGTCCGACCCGGCTCGCCACCGTCGGTCTGAGCGACCGCTGGCGCGAGTATGCCACCGCCGCGGCGGAGACGGCGTTGCGCGCCCGCGACGCGGCAGCGCCCGAACGTCCACACGGCGGGCCGTATGTCGCCGGAGGCATCGCGGCGCCGGCGCTGCAAGACCGCGAACGTGGTGACCTGGCCTCCGATGTGCAGCGCCTGGGCCGGCAGGCGTTCAGCGAGGAGCTGGCGGTGCATGCCCAACTGCTCGCCGACATCGGCGTGGACTGCATCCTGGCCGAGTACCTCGGGTACGTGGACGAGTGCGTAGCCGCGTACGACGGGTGTGCGGCATGCGGACTACCCGTCTTTCTGGGAGTGCGACACATCGACCGCAGCGGCGCGATGCAGTATGGCGAGTCGTTTGCCGACCTGGTCAGCGCGCTTGGCAACCGTCGTGTTGCCGGCATCCTGCTGATGTGCAGCAATCCGGAGGCGGTGTCGGCCGGCCTGCCGCTGCTGCGCGCCGCGTACGACGGCGTCATCGGCTGCTACCCCAATCTCGGCTACAACCCAACCGGCCCGGTCGCCAATCGCCCCACCTTGACGAATCAGCTGCCGAGCGCGGGGCCGGACATCATCCAGGCTGCGGCCTACAGCCCCTCGCGGCTCGCCGAGCTCGCCGCCGGCTGGAAGGCGATCGGCGCGCAGATCATCGGCGGCTGCTGCGCGTCCGGACCGGAGCACATCGCCGCGATTCGCCGCGTCGTCTCCGACACCGACCGCTGATGGGCGCCGAGGGAGGAGCCGGCCCCCCCGGAGCCCGCAGCCGAGTCAGCTCGTGGCGCAGCTATCCACCAGCCGGCATCAACTTCAGGCAGGCGGGCTCGGGCACGTCGGCTACGTGGCCGGTCGCATCCAGCTCCCCAGTTCGTTGATCCACCTTGAACGGTACGACGGTGTCCGAATCCAGATTCGCGACCAGCAACAGCTCGCCCGATGGATCGATGACGAAGTTCTGCGCCGTCTTGCCACGGCTCGGCTCGTTGCCGACGTAGGTGAGCGTGCCGTCGCCCGGGTTGATCGCGAATGTGACGATGCTGTCGTGGCCTCGGTTGGAACCGTAAACGAAGCCACCTGATGGCGAGACGTGTATGTCGGCGCAGTGGTTGGCACCCGAGAACCCCTCGCGAAGCGTCGACACGGTCTGCAGCTCGGTCAGCCGACCCGAGCCCTGGTCGTAGCCGTAGGCAGTGATCGTCGAGCTCAGCTCGTTGATCACGTACACGTGCTGTCCGCCGGGATGAAAATCCAGATGCCGCGGGCCGGCACCAGGCGCCGTTCGAACGGGCGCCACATCGGCCTGCTGTAGCCTTCCCTGTGCAGCGTCCAGCTCGTACAACAGGATCTGGTCGAGCCCGAGGTCGGCGACGAGCGCGTGCCGGTTGGCGCCGTCCAGGGTGATGGAGTGGGCATGTGGCCCCTCCTGACGTTCCGCGTCCACGCTCCTCCCCTCGTGCTGAAAGAAATCCGACGGCTCCCCCAGCGATCCATCGGCGCCGATCGGTAGCGCGGCGACGCTCCCGCTGCCGTAGTTCGCCACCAGCAGCGTGCGTCCGGAGGCGTCGACGCACAGGTGGCAGGCACCATCGCCGCGCGTGGACTGACGATTCAGGAACGTGAGCCCACCAGTCGCAGCGTCGATGGAGAATGCGCTCACCGTTCCGGCGGGATCGCCCGCGGGACCGTATGCCTCGGTGACGGCGTAGAGGCAGCGATTCGCCGGGTCGAGCGCAAGGAACATCGGGTCCTGGACGGGAGCCGGTGGCGCCGCCGATCGCAGGACTCCCTCGCTGCTGTTCATTCGGTAGACATAGACACCTTCACTCTTGCCGCGGGTGTAGGTGCCGACGAACACAAAGAACTCACCTGCCGCCATTCCGTGCTCCTGCCGCCATCGCGTGCTCCTTCCGCATTGCGTGATCGAGTGTCACCGCGACGCCACCAAAACCAACCCTCGAACTTGCGCCGCGCAATCGTGCATCTGTATCATGCCGCGAATGTGTCCGGTGAGCGAGTCGCTCACTCGACGATTGACAGGGAGGGGCACGTGGGACTGCTCGAAGGTAAGAAGGCTCTCATAACCGGCTCCCGCCGCGGCATCGGCGCCGGCATCGCCGTTGCGTTCGCCGAGCACGGAGCCGACGTCGGGATCAACGACCTCGAACGGGACACCGAAGCTGACCGGACCATCGAGCGTGTCGAGGAGCTGGGCCGCAAAGCGTCGTGGCACCTTGCAGACATCGGCAGCGCCGGCGACCGGACTCGCATGTTCGACGAGTTCATCGCCGAGCACGGCCGAATAGACGTGCTGGTAAACAATGCCGTCGCCGTTGCGGGCGAAGACAAGCGGTTTCTCGATATTACGGAAGAGTCCTGGGAAGGCCTTGTGGGTCATGCGCTGAAGGGCTACCTGTTCTGCTCCCAGCGGGCCGCGCGCGAGATGATCAGCCAAGGTGACGGCGGCAGCATCATCTCGATCAGCAGCGTGCACAGCTACCGCGCATGGCCCGGCGACACGGTGTACGGCGTCGTCAAAGCCGGCCTGAACCGCATGGCACTGAGCATGGCACTCGACCTCGCCGGCAACCGAATCAGAGCCAACTGCATCGCCCCCGGCTACATCGACTCCCGGGTCCTGACTCCAGAGGAAGAGCCCGACCGCGGCAAACACGCCGAATACGCCCTGCCGCAGATACCGAGCCGCCGCGGCGGCGTGCCGCGCGACATCGCCGGAGCGGCCATATTCCTCGCCTCGGACCTGGGCGATTACGTCAATGGCCAGACCATCACGGTCGACGGCGGGCTGCTCGTCGGAGGCACGCCGAGCGAGTCGTAGTCGCCTGCGCGACTGCTTGCCTCGTGTGGCCCCGCCCGTAAAGATCGTGGTGGGGCGATGGGGGCGCACTGGCGCCGACCAGCGTTGCGCCGGCACACCACCTACGGCACCGAGCCGCTCGTGCTCGCACGCCGCTCCTTGTCGCTCACGCGAGCATCAGGTCCAGGAGTTGGCGGTCGAGTTGATGGCCATGCCAATTTTCATACGCAACGTCAGTTCTCCCTGTATCGAGCACGCCAAAGGCGCCGCGGAAGTTCCACAGCGCGAACCCGATCCCGGCGCCTTTGAGAATGTCGAGCACGTCTCGGAACCACGACAGGAATACCGTGTGCGGAGTGCGGCTGTAACATCCACACTCGCCACAGTGCACGCCGCTCCCCCGTCGGGCCAACTCGATCCAGGGCGCGAACTGTTGCTCGAGTCTGCGGCGGTCCCAGATGCCGGCGTCGTCCCACTTGCCATCGCCGCGGACGCCCGGCCAAACCGGCTCGGGAAACGGTTCTTCCGAGACCTGCCAGGGCACGTCATAGTGCGTCAACGGCACCGGGGAGTAACTCCGACAGCTCTGCGCAACACCCAGATCCTCGAGGGTCCGCGAAGGGATCCTTCCAGCCCGGTTGCCATCGCAAATGACGAGGTGCTCGGGATTGAACTCCCGAATTGCCTTCACCGCCGCTTCGTTCACGGAGCGGAATATCTCATCCGGAACCGCCAGCTTGGTCGCAAGCGGCTCATTCTGGTCCCACACACAGGGCTCGTTGAGGAGATTGAAGCTGATCTCCTTTGGCGAGAGGCTCCGATAGCGTCTGGCAAAGATCGCCCAGTGGAAACAGAAGGCGTCCTGTGCTTCTTGGTCACGCCACAGGTCGAACGGTTCTCGAAACCCGGGATTGATGCAGAAGCCCGGACCCCGATGGAAATTCAGACTTACGTGAACCGAATACTTGCGGCCGAGCTCGACGAGTCGATCGATTTCCTCGAGGGCGCTCTCCTTGACGTCGTACACCTGATCGACCGTGATTGGCTTCGACGGATCGTAGTCGAGCCACCGCGGGTAGGCCATCGGCAGCCGCACGAAGTTGAATCCCCAGTCCGAGATCCAACGGAAGTCGTCCTCGGTGGTAGCCTCGAAAGACGCATCGGGCTCGGTCGGATACTCGAAATCGACGAGATTGAATCCGCGCCAGTCTGGAAGGACCGTTTGGGCAACGCTCTCACTCTCTGCCATTACTGCACACGCCTCCCCAGCCAAAGTGCGTCACCACGGCACCGTCAGCTTCGCGATTGACCTGGACAACGGCGTGCTCGTCGACGTCGACCGAACCGAGGGCAACCGCGGTCATCTGTTCGCAGCGCCCTGTTTCTCGATCGCCTCGATCATGGCCTGGATATAACCGAAGGCGAATGACCGGGACTGGTGTTGCCCGTCGGTGTCCCCCTGGGTGCGCGGCACATGGTCGTCGAGGAACAGCCCCTCGTAACCGGCGTCGTAGTACGCCTTCATCGCACGGTACATATCGACGTGCCCGGTGTTGATGAACTCCTCCCGAAAGTCGTTCGGGTCCGGTGCCGACACGTTGCGAAAGTGGACGTACAGCACCTTGTCGCGGCGGACCATCTCGTCGATGAATCCGTAGATGTTGTCGTCGCTCGAATCGGTCATCTCCGAGATCGTGCCCTGACAGAACTCGATGGCGTTGTTGGGTGACTCGTAGATGTCGAGATAGCGGCGGTAGTTCTCGTAGGAGCTGAACAGCCGCGGGATGCCGCCGATCTGTTTCACCGGCGGGTCGTCGGGGTGGATGCCCAATCGTATTCCCGCCTCCTCAGCGACGGGAATGATGATCTTGAGCCAATATTCCAGGTTCGCCCACAACTCCTCTTCGGTATATTCGCGCTCGTGGGTGAAGGGCAGGTCTTTCACCTCGTCGTAGTTGAAGGCGGTGGCGATGGCGCCGCCGCGAACCGGTTTTGGCGTGGTTCGCCACACCGACGACGGCATCCAGTGATAGCCGAAGACCGGGATGCCGGCCTGCGCCATGTTGCGAATCGTGGTGATCATGTTGTCGATCTGCTGGTCACGCTTCGGTCCGCCGAGCATGATGTGATCGTAGAACTTGATCGGCACGTTCTCCATCGCCGCCACCCTCAGCCCGTGACTCTCGACGTTCAGGCGCATCATCGCCAGGTCCTTGACCTGCCACGTGCCGTCATCGTCGGGCAGGTTGCCTGAATTGGCCATGACCAGATCGGTGATTCCCATCTGCCGGGCGTACGTGAGTTGCTCGGGCCTCGGCGGGACTGCCATGTAAGATCCTGCGCGCATCTGCCTCTCCGCGTGTGGATAGTGACCTTCCCGACGGATGGGAAGGAAGGTTGCTGTTGGCAGCGCGATGTCCGCCGCCGGCGGCCAATCTACGCCACGCCCCGCGAGACGTCAAGGAATCGAAGGGGTAATACCGCAGCCGGCCACCGGCGGCAGCCAAGCGGGGCAACGGCGCGGCAACACGCGTACCACGCACCGGACGAGGTCGCCACCGTCACGCCGGCACACCCCGCTGGATACGCGGACAAATGCCGTCTATCCTATGGGCCGCATGGAGGCTTTGGAGGTCGACGATGGGTAGGACGAACCACGAGTACGTGGCCTATTTCAACGGCGAGTGGATGCCGCTCAGTGAGGTTCGCATCCACCCCATGGATTCGGGTTTCGTGGTCGGTGACGTCGTGTTCGACTTGGGGCGCACCTTCGACGGCAGGAGCTTTCGCCTGAAGGAGCACATCGATCGGCTGTACCGATCGCTCAAGTTCGTGCGCATCGACCCCGGCATGTCGTCGGACGAGATGATCGCACTCAGCGAGGAGGCGCTGCAGCGCAACGCGCATCTGCGCGGCGAGCTCGAAGACCTTACGGTACGGCAGTTTGTTACGCGTGGCGTCGGGAGCCGGCCGCGGGACGGGGGCTCGCCGACCGTCGGTATCATCGTCGGGCACGTGCAATTCGCCTCGTTCGCGCACCTCTACGAGATCGGAGCGCACGGGATCATCACCCGAACCAGGAGCCATTCGGCGGAGACGATCGACCCCAAGCTGAAGCACTATTGTCGCCTCAACTTCAATCTGGCCGATCTGGAGGCTGCTGACGTCGATCCCGAGGGGTGGCCGATCCTGTGCGACATGGAAGGGTATCTGAGCGAAGGCACCGGATACAACGTCTTCCTGGTCTCCAAGGGCGTCATTCGTACCCCGCAGGATCGGGCCATCCTGCAGGGCGTCTCCCGCGGCATGGTGCTGGACCTGGCTCATCAGCTCGGCCTGGATGCCGTCGAAGAGGACCTGCAACCGTACGATCTGTACAACGCCGACGAGGCGTTCTTTACCGGCACCTCGCCGTGCGTGATGCCGGTGACCAGGGCCGACCACCGCCAAGTCGGAGACGGCAAACCCGGTCCGATCACCAAACAGCTGCTGGCCGCTTGGAGCGACGCCGTGGGTGTGGACATCGTCAGCCAGGCGCTGCACTCGCTGCAAGCAGCGGCGGCTGCGTGATGCGTCCCCCATCAACATGCGGGAGCGCTCGCCACGAAAGGTCCGGATCGCAGCGCCAGGGAACGACGTGAGGGTACTCGTCACCTCCGCCGCGGCACCACTGCCGCAACAGCTGGCGCAGTCACTCGCCAAGAGCCATGACGTCCTGGGGACGGACACCGAGGAGATATCCAGTGAGGTCGACTTCGTACGCTCGGAGCTCGATCACACCCCGGCCACCAACGAGCTGGTCCGCGGTGTCGACGTGATCGTCCACTCCGGCGCGGTCGATCCCGCGGCGAGCGTTTCCGAGCAACTCGACTTCCAGATGCGCTGCACGTACAACCTGCTGTGGGCGGCCGCGGAAGAGCGGGTGCCGCGCTTCATCTACCTCAGCTCGCTCAGCCTCATGCACGGCTACGACGAAGGTCTCGCCGTGACCGAGAGGTGGAAGCCGCTGCCGACCATCGAGCCCGCTGTTCTGTGCTACCACCTGGGTGAGTATGTGTGCCGCGAGTTCGCCCGCGAGGGGAAGATCAACGTCGTCGTCTTGCGGCTGGGGGAGCTGACCGACGAGTCAGATGCCTCGCCGTCCCGATCAGCGCTCTACCTGGACGATGCGCTGCAGGCCGTGGAGAAAGCACTGACCGCCGAGCTTTCCGGCTGGCTCGATATCTTCCATATACAGTCGTCGGTTCCCAACGCGCGCTATCTGACTGGTCAGCCGTGGTGGAGCGCGGACGACGTTTCGCCGTCGTTCAGCCTGGGATACCAGCCACGGGCGCGGAGTTGAGGTGATGAACGTACTGATCCTCGGCGCAAACGGCATGCTCGGACCACACGTCGTGCCGGCGCTGGAGGCGCGGCACCGGCTGCGCCTCAGCGACATCAACGATCTGGACACGCCGCATGAGTATCTGAAGGTGGACGTGGCCGATGTCGATCAAGTGATTGCCGCGGCCGAAGGCATGGATGCCATCATCAATCTGTCGGTGCTGCGCGCCGATCGCAAGCTGGCCTTCGATGTCAGCGCCCGCGGCTGCTACAACATGATGACCGCAGCGCTACAGCACGGCATCCGCCGGATCATCAACACCGGCCCCTTCTACGCCATCACCGGCCCGACCTATGAGCGCTTCGACCACCTGATCGGGCCGGATGTTCCGCCACAGCCGGGAACGTTCCTGTACGCCCACACCAAGTCGTTGGGCCACGAGATCACCCGCGTATTCGCCGAGCACCACGATGTCTACGTGATGAACTTGCTGTTCTACATGTTCCTGGATGCTGAAGAGCAGCCGTCGGAGTCCGGGTCGCCGATCGCCAACCTGGGCCACGACCTGGTCCCGTTCACGGTCTCGTGGCGGGATGCGGCGACCTGCTTCGGAAGCGCGCTGGACATCGAGCTGGAGCGCCTGCCCTCGCGGTGCGAGGTGTTCTTCGTGTCCGCCGACCTCCCGCACCAGAAGTTCTCGAACGACAAGGCCAGGCGGCTGCTGGGCTGGGAGCCGCAGGACAAGCTCGATCAATTCTGGAAGAAGACGGCGTCGCCGGGTGCTCCCGGCAACGGCTAGGAGCCAAGTCCAGTCGTCTCGATGAGTGAACTCGTGGCCCTCACGCGAGACCCAGGATCTTCAGACTGTCGCGGTGGATCATCGCGTCCAGCTCGCTCTCCGCGAGCCGAGGTAGGTTGGTGCCTGACAGCATATCGTTCAGAGAATTCAACCCGTCGATGGAAGCAGCAATGTCGGTGAACGGGTAATCGGTGCCGAACAGCAGCTTGTCCCAGACCCCGTACTCCTGAACCAGCATCAGGCTGTGGTAGAGCTGGAACGGCCGGTAGTGGAGGGCGCTGACGTCGGCGTAGATGTTCGGATGTTTGCGGATCACCGCGACGCACTCGTGCTCGTAGGGGTGCCCGAGGTGCGCCATGATGATCTTGACGTCGGGAAAGCGAGTTCCTACCGGATCGAGCCAGCGTGGCAGCGTGCACTCGAGTGGAGCCTGGGCGATGAAGGTGGTTCCCGTATGCAGCAGGACCGGGAGGCGGTGACTCGTCGCGTATTCCCAGAGCGGGTTCAGCTGTTCGGCATCCGGCCGAAACCCTGCGTACATGGGTAGCAGCTTGACGCCGCGCAGGCCGAGCTCGCGATGGCCATGCTCCATCTCGGTCTCCCAGCCTGGCTGGGTGGGATCCACCGAGAGGAAGCCAATCAGCCGTTCCGGATCCCGGGCCACGTATTCGGCCACATAGTCATCATCCACCCACATCCCGCTCAGCTTCGCCTTGCCGCCGAATACGATGGTCTGGGTGTCGTCGGGCGCGTGCGCCCGATACTCCTCATAGCGCACCGCGCCGTCGAGAATCCGATCGGCCCGTGCCCGCCGCAGCTGCCGCTGGAATTGGGCGGAGAGGTGGCGGGCCGGGTGCCAGGCGTGGCTGTGGACGTCTATGATCACGAGCGGTCTTCCGTGGTGGACGGCAAAGCTACCTCCCCGCCGCGGCAGTGGCAAGCCGTGACGACCAGCCAGCGCGCGATCATCACTCGATGACCCCGGTAATCAGTGACACGATTTCGTTCATGTCTGTCTCTTCCTCAGCACCACCACTCGATCTACGAGCTCGATGACGTGCTTGTGCGTTGTTGTGATAGATCCGGATGATGGCGGGCCTCAGTCTTCGCGACGCGGGCGGACTACCGTCTCACCGTCCGGTTCGATGAGCGGATGGTGGTAGATGTAGGGCGGCTCGAGCACCGCCTGCTGCGCTTCGGTCAATTCCGCGACCCATTCGGGCTGGGTGACTTCGTACGTGCCGCCGTCTTGGTACCGTCCGCGCTACTTGTGCGTCTCCTTTGCTCTGGGCTCCCCGTGATGTACACTGCCGCAACAGGGTCCGTGACAGACGGCGGGACCGATCGCAAGCCTGACGTGACGGACGGGGGAGAAGACGACGTTGGAGGGTACCCACATGCCGACTGTGAATCAGCCACGTATGAGAATCGCCGCGCAACCACCAGTTGACGCGTCCGCTGCCGATATTGCCTTCGTCAATCAGCTTGGCGTCGAGGATGTCGTACTCTCGGTGGATGCAGAGAACGCCAACTACGATTACTACGTTGCGTTGACAAAGCGGTACAACGACGCCGGCATCAACATCTACGCACTCGGAAACGCCGGCATCCACTGCAACAGCTCGCTGGTACTCAACCTTGCCGATAGAGATAAGGTGCTGGAGCGTTACAAACAGCACATTCGGGACATCGGCAGGGCCGGGATCCCGTACCTGACCCACGCCCACATCGGCAACGGCGTGTGGTACACGGAGTACCCCGGCACTCGTGGCGGGGCGGAAACCCGCCTCTTCGATCTCGCGGCGGAGAGTCACGGTCAGTCGCCCGACGGGATCCACTACGGGCCCCTCTCACACGGCCGCGCATTCGGCGACGACGAGATCTGGGACAACTATGAGTACTTCATCCGCCAGATCGCGCCGGTCGCCGAGGAGTGGAACGTGAAGATCGGGGTGCATCCCGATGATCCGCCGGTTGCCGAGCTGGCCGGGATACCACGGTGTTTCTACAGCTTCGATTCGTACCAACGGGCCCTGCAGATCGCGGACAGCCCCAACGTGGGTGTCTGCCTCTGCGTCGGCTGCTGGCTCGAAGGTGGAGCGGCCATGGGTGAGGATGTGTTCGGGGCGATCCGCTATTTTGCGGAGCAGAAGAAGCTGTTCAAAGTTCACTTCAGAAATGTCGACCGGCCGCTACCGGTGTTCACGGAGACGTTTGTCGACGACGGGTACATGGACATGTACAAGGTCATGCTTGCCTTGCGAGAGGCGGATTTCGACGGGGTGGTCATCCCGGATCACGTGCCCGCGATGGAGGGCGGCGACAACGTCGGCATGGCATACACCATCGGCTACATGAAGGCGCTCCTGGAGCGAGCGAACGCGGAGGTGGCGCGCTCAGCTGTCGGCTAGGCGGAGCAGGCCGACGAGCTGCCAATCGCACCGACGCCGGCAGTACTTGACGCTTCGCCTGCGGCGTGCAACGCTCGTCCGACCGAACTTCCAGATTCGTTTCGATGAAGTTGGCGCGTTTGGGCTGGGTACCGGCGCCGGCAGCGGCGCGGCCTTTGCTACAGGCGGCGCCAAGCATAAGGAGTAATGGAGTGACGATGAACAGAGTCTTTCTGATCGTGCTGGTCCTGTGTGTGACAGGGACCCTCTCGGTATACGCCACCGGGGATTCTGAAGTGGTGCAAACGCGCACGGCTGAGGCACCGGCCGGTCAGGATCCGGCGAAGTGGTCTGGCCCCGGAGAAATGCCGCCGACGTACATGTTCGGCGAGGGCGGCTACAGCCACGGACCGCCGTCATACGGTGGCACGATCACGTTTTCGCTTGGCCAGGCCGAACCGCCCGACCCGTCGGTAGCAAGTGGCCTGTGGTGGTCGCTGCCCTACCTGGACTATATCCAAGAGCGGGCAATCATCGGTGATACCGAGACTTACGGGCCGAGAGGAAGCGGCGAATCGCGGTTCTCGACGTTCTCGTACATCCCCCAGGAGATCACCAGCGGACACTTAGTCGAGAGCTGGGAGCTCAGTCCCGACAAGCTGGTGGTGCACGTGCGGCCCGGCATCATGTGGGCGCCGACTCAGGACCACATGGACCGAGGTGTGATGTCCGAGCCCAGAGAGCTCGTCGCGGACGACTTCGTGTTCGACTGGGTCCAGTACGTGACCAGTGTCTGGAGCAAGCGCTTTGAGGCCCACATCGACTTGGAGAACGCCTCGGACGTCATCTACGCCACGGACAAGTACACCGCGGTCATCGAAATCAAGAAGTTCAGCCATATCCTGTGGCTGTTCTTCGCGTACGAGGACCGTTCCCTCGTCGGCCCACCCGAGACCGAGGCGGCCGATCCTCACAAGTGGGAGAACCAGATCGGCACGGGGCCCTGGCAGTTCGAGGAGCTGGTCTCTGGCTCCCACATCAGCTACACGAGGAATGACAACTACTGGCGATCGACGACGATCGACGGTCAGGAGTACCAACTACCGTTCATCGACCGGGTCCGCCTGCCGATCATGCCTGACCAGAGCACCCATCTCGCCGCGCTGCGGACCGGTCAACTCGATCTGTGGCGAAGTACTCCGTCGGAATTCTGGAACACACTCGACAATACGGACAACATGCAAGTGTCAGAATACCAGCCGGGGGCCACGAGCGGCGTTTGGCTGAGGACCGACAAGGCGCCGTTCGATAATGCGGACGTCCGGCGGGCGCTGCGCATCGGCACGAACAACAGCGAGTTCCAGAAGCTGGTCCGGGCCGAAGACCTGCCGTTGGTCAATTGGCCAACCAATCCCGACAATCCCGGCGTGTACACCCCGCTCGAGGAGTTGCCGGCCAATATTCAGGAGCTCTGGGAATACGATCCCGCCAAAGCCCGCCGCATGCTTGATGAGGCAGGTATCCCTGAAGGCTTCTCCATGGAGATATTGCTTACGCCATCCCCACAGGGTCAGGACGTCGCTGCACTGCTCAAAGACCAGTGGTCGAAGATCGGTGTGGATTTGCAGCTCAACGTTCAGGACAACACGACGGTCGTCAAGCTGAAATACGCTGCCCCCGAGGTGCAGTACGAGGACGCCCTGCTCGATGGCATGTTCGTCGGCAACCCATACCAATGGATGCAGCAGGTCACGTTCCCCAATACGGGCAACTACGGGATGTACAACAACCCGGCCGTGAATCAGCTGGCCGATAGAGCCTCGTTGGCGACCGATCCCGACGAAGTGAATCGCCTCACCCGCGAAGCAGCCATGATCTACGACTACGAGACACCTATGATACCGCTGTACATGCAGCCGAGCCGCATCTACTGGTGGCCGTGGGTGAAGAACTACTTCGGCGAGAGCACGATCCAGGACGACGGTCAGTGGGCGGCGCTCGTGTACTTCATGTGGCTCGATGAGGAGCTGAAGGGCAGCCTGGGTTACTGAGCCGATCCATCCTGGTCCAGTGCACGTAGCAGAGGGGGGCCAACCACGCCCCCCTCGTTTTTGTCCGCGAGGCAATCAGCGGCGCACGCCGGGCGTTTCCGCGGTCAAGGAGTGAACGTGTGGGCATACATCGTTAGACGACTCTTGACGCTCATACCCACACTGCTGATCGTCACGGTCCTGGTGTTCCTCTTGGTCAGCATGATGCCCGGAGACATCACCGAGGCCGTGGTTGGCCACACGGGTCACGAAGAGGTCGACCGAGACGCGATCTTGAAGCAATTCGGGTTGGATCAGCCACTGTATGTCCAATATGGTCGCTGGATGGGTGTTCTGCCGAGAAGTGACGGGCGATTGAGCGGCCTGTTGCAGGGAAGCCTCGGGACGTCCTGGTGGACCGGGGGCAGCGTGGTCGAGCAGATCACCAAGCGGTGGCCGGTGACCCTGCAGTTGGGACTCCTGGCGCTCATCGTCGCACAGCTTGTCGCCTTACCTCTGGGCACCGTGTCGGCACTGCGGCAGGAGACGTTTGCCGATTACGCCAGCCGCAGCTTTGCCATAGCAGCCATCTCCATCCCCGGCTTCTGGGTAGGAACGGTACTGATCGTCTACCCGGCGATATGGTGGAATCACCTGCAACCCATCTTCTACGTCCGGTTCACCGAAGACCCACTGGCCAATCTGGGGATATTGCTCTTACCGGTGTTGATCCTCGGTATGGAGCTATCCGGCATCACCACGAGAATGGTGCGCAGCATGGTGCTGGAGGTCCTACGCCAGGATTACGTGAGAACGGCGTGGGCCAAAGGGCTCCCCGAGAGAACGATCGTGACCCGGCACACACTAAAGAATGCGCTGATTCCGGTCATCACGATCGTCGGCCTGCAAGTGCCCATCATGATTGGTGGTGCGGTGATCATCGAGTCGCTGTTCAACCTGCCGGGCATGGGCCGCCTGCTCATCGATGCAGTCACCAATCGAGACGAGCCACTGGTCATGGGACTGACAGTTCTGATCTCTGTGGCGCTGGTGTTGATCAATCTCTTGGTCGATCTGACCTATTCGTACTTCGACCCCAGGATCCAATACAGGTGATGGCGCAATGTTGACGGAGATAAGCAGTCGCCGGAAAGGTTACTTGGCGCGATTGGTGCGCGAGAAACCACTCGGTGCTGTCTGTGGCAGTGTGGTCCTGCTGTTCCTGCTGGTGGCGTTGTTTGCTGGCGTGCTCGCGCCGTACGGCATGAATGAGACGTGGGTGGGCGAGCGACTCGTCCGGCCCTCGGCACAATTCTGGTTCGGAACCGACAATCTCGGTCGCGATGTGTTATCGCGCGTCATATACGGCGCTCGGGTCTCGGTGATCGTCGGCCTGGCCGCCTCCAGTCTCGGGACGGCGATCTCGTTGTTCATTGGTCTCGTTTCCGGCTACATCGGCGGCAACTTCGACATCGCCGTGCAGCGATTCGTCGATGCCGTGATGAGCCTGCCCGGCCTGGTGGTGATCATCATCCTGGTCACCGTCCTCGGGTCCGGGATGGTGCCGGTGATTCTGGCGTTGTCGATACCAGGCGGCATCGTCGGTTCCCGCATACTCAGAAGCGCTGTCATCGGCATCAAGGAGAACGTCTATCTGGACGCAGCGAGAGTCGTTGGCTGTTCCACCTGGCGCATCATTCTGCGGCACGTACTGCCGAACATCATGGCGCCCACGATCATCCTGCTCAGTATCCGCATTCCGGGAATGATCATGGCGGAGGCCGGGCTGAGCTTTCTGGGTTTCGGTGTGCCGCCACCGTTCCCGAGTTGGGGAAGCATGATTGGCGGCGCTGGTCGCATCTACATGCTGGACGCGCCCTGGATCGTGTTGTGGCCTGGTCTCGCCCTGGCGCTCGTGGTCTACAACTCGAACATCTTTGGTGACACGCTGAGAGACCTGCTCGATCCCCGGTTGCGCGGTGGCGCGGGGCGGTTCGATCTGAGGGCGAAGACCCAGGCCAGCAGCGACAGCAGCGGCAGTGCGGCAAAGACGATAGCCGTCAACGAAGACAACGTGCTCGAAGCCAGAGACTGAAGCGGTCGAAGACTCAAGCTGAAGAACGGGCTCGACGCGAGTGGCGCCGACGACAGCCGCACGGTAATCCGCCGCACGACGAAGAAGGATAGCTGCGCCCAGGTCACACTCGCCGGAGAGGGTAAGAATGAGTAACAAACAGGCTGTGACGGTGTTGGGGCCCGTGGATGCCGACGCGCTGGGCGTGACCCTCGCGCACGAGCACCTGCTGTTCGATCAGGCGCCTTACGTGACCCAGTACCTCGAGGGGTTCGCCGAGGCCGCCGTGGAGATGCGGCACCTTGGCATGCTGCGACGCAACGCCGGGCTGATTCCGGACAACGCCCGCGTCGACGACCCCGAGCTGGCGGCGCGAGAGGCAACGGAGTTCGCCCGCGCCGGTGGCGGGACGATCGTCGAGGTGTCCTGCAACGGGCTCGCACGCGACCCGGCGGGACTGCGCCGCGTCGCCACTGCGACCGGCCTGAACATCATCACCTGCTGCGGATACTACAAAGGCACGGGACATCCTCCCGACATGGCCGAACGGAGCGTGGAGGACGTGACCGCGGAGCTGGTGACCGAGCTGACGGGCGGCATCGGCGACACGGGCATTCGCGCCGGTCTCATCGGTGAGATTGGCACCGGCGGGCCGCTCTACGACGTGCCGCGGCAGGTGTGGGATCTCACCGACCAGCCAGACATGTGGCCTACCGAGGAGAAGGTGCTCCGTGCCGCCGGCCGCGCGCAGGGCGAGACCGGCGCTCCGGTCTCGGTGCACATCTACAACTACCGGCCGAACCGGCTGGCGCACCATGCGTTGGACGTACTGTCCGAGGAGGGCGCCAACCTGGAACGGGTGGCCATCTGCCACCTGGACACCCGGCCGGATATCGACTACGTGGCCTCGATAGCCGACCGCGGCGCCTTCGTCGAGTTCGACACCTTTGGCATAGAGAACTACGCAGATCCCGGTATGACCCAGATGCCGCGCGACACCGACCGCATCCAGCTGGTGCTGGATACCATCGAGCGCGGCTATGTCGATCACATCCTGCTCTCGCACGACGTGTGCTGGAAGACGCTGCTGGTCGAGTACGGCGGGTGGGGGTACGCGCACCTGACGAAACACATCGAGCCGAGACTCCGCGACGCCGGCACGACCAACGGGCAGATCCGCGCGATGCGCGTGGACAATCCTGCTCGTTGGCTGGCGTTCTGACGATGACCCGCGCCCAGCACCTCGAGGATACCCGCCGGCCGCTCGGCCGACGGGCGTCCTACTCGGTTCGTGGGCTGGGACTACTCGTTGAGGTACACGTTGTGGACGGCCAGAATGGCGTTGAGCCCGAGCACCCCCTCGGGGTCCACCAGGACCGAGCGCTTGGCGCGAATGCGGAAGTGCCAGCCGACCGGGAGGAAGGCGGCCTTCTCGTAGATCAGGCGCTGAAACTGCTCGGCCAGTCCGAAGCGCCGGTCGAGATCGACCTCCTCAGCCATTTGCACCATCAACTCGTCGATCTCCGGGTCGCTGTAGGCAACCCCTTCGCCGGGCCACCGGCCGCCGACAACCGTTTGCCACAGAAGCGGATCCGGCTGCACGCCTTCGGTGACGAACAGCTCATAGGCAGTGGGGTCACGCCGCTTGGCTACCCAGGTGCCGAGATCGTAGGACTCGACCTTGATGTTCATCCCTGCCGCTTTGAGCTGCTCTGCCAGCGTGATGACGGCGCGCTTGATGGTCTCCTCGGGTGTGAGCAAGAGGAAGCGGATCGGCTCACCGTTGTAGCCTGCCGCCTGCAGGTGTTGCCGCGCTTTGGCCGGGTCGTCCTGGTTGTAGAACTCGGCGCCGGCTTCGCTGTAGTAGGCAGTACCTTGCGGCATGATGCTGGCGTAGAACGCCGAGAGCGCCGGATCGGCAACCTTGGAGCGGGCGACCGCTTCAGCATTCACCGCCGCCTGGACGGCACGGCGCATGTCCATATCGGCGAACATCTCGCCGCCGTTGTTGAAGAAGACCAGGCTGAATACCGGCGGGTCGATCTTGAGCGGATCCACGCCGGACTCATCCTGAAGCCGGGTAAACTCGGTGTCCGGCACCCGCTCGATGAGGTCATACTCGCCGGTCTCGAGACCGGCTACCCGGGTGGATGCCTCCGGCACGATCCAATAGATGGTCTCGTCGACGTACGCGGTCTTGCGCCCGGTCTGATAGTTGGGCGGATCGCTGCGCGCCACGTAGTCGTCGAAACGCTCCACGCGCAGGAAGTTGTCGGGCTGGTACTCGGCAAACATGTACGGACCGGTGCCGACCACCTCGCTCAGATTACCGCCCTCGGGCGACGCTTTGGCGATCGACTCCGGCATGACGATCGCCTTGGCTGAGTCGTACCCGAGGACGAACAGCAGGAACGTGCCGATCGGCTTCTCGAACTGAAGCTGCACGGTGTAAGCGTCCGGTGCCGTGATGGTGCTCAACGTCGACAGCTGACCCGACCGTGGTGATACAGCGAGCCACCGCTCCAGCGATGCCTTGACGTCCGCGGAGGTCATCTCCTGACCGTTGTGGAATCTTACGCCGCGGCGCAGCGTGAAGGTCCACGTGCGCGCATCGTCCGAGACCGTATGGCCCTCGGCCAGCTCGGGCTGTGGGCTCATATCGGCGCCAAGCGCATAGAGTCCTTCGAACACGCTGGTCATCGCGTGCGGAACCGGATGGGCGGTGCTCGACTGCCAGTCCAACGTCTGGATGCCCTGCCACAGGGCGATGTCCAGAACGCCTCCCATGCGCGGCCCCGTGTCCGCTACGGCCGTCTCGCCCTCTCCAGCCGCGGCAAACAGCATTGCCGGCACGAGCGCGACGATGGCGAGTGTGACCAACATCTTTCTCATCATGGCGAATCCCTGCTACCTCCGTTCGTTGTCGTTAACTATCGAGGACTGGCATTGTACGGCAACGAGATCGGCAAGTCAATCGGCCGCACGCCCCACTTGCGTCCGCTCGCCCGACCTGCGTCTACCGCTTGCGCGGCGTGCCCAGGCGTGCTCTCATAGCAACTCACAAACGCGGATCACATGTGGGCTTACATCGTTCGGAGACTGCTGGCGTTCATACCGACCATGTTTTTCGTGGTCACTTTGGTCTTCATCCTCACCCGGCTCATTCCGGGGGATCCTGCTGGCATAATCGCCGGTCACCAGCTGGCCACCGAAGAGCGCATCCAGAAGATTCGCAGCGAGCTCGGACTGGACAAGCCAATCGCCGTGCAATACTCGATCTGGCTTTCCCGGGCGGTGCGCGGCGACTTCGGTACCTCGATCTTCTTCAACCAACCGGTCAACGAGGTGGTGTTGTCGCGCCTGCCGGTCACCATGAGTCTGGCGTTCTTGTCGCTCGCGCTCGCTATCGCGCTGTCGGTGCCTCTCGGGATTCTCGCGGCCACGCGCCGCAATAGCACCGCCGACGCTGCCGCGATGGTGTTTTCGGTGCTCGGCATCTCGTTCCCGCCGTTCTGGTTGGGGTTCATCCTGATCCTCCTGTTCTCAGTTACGCTGCGCTGGCTGCCAACGTCGGGCTACCGCCCGTGGTCGATGGGCATCGATCAGTGGTTTCGCTACCTGATCCTGCCTTCCGTATCCCTGTGCCTGTCGCAGATTGCGTTGTTGACGCGCACCACGCGGGCCAGCATGTTGGAGGTCCTCAGCAAGGAGTACATCACCACGGCGCGGGCGAAGGGCTTGGGTGGCCTCCGGGTAATCTACGGCCATGCGTTGCAGAACGCGATGATCTCGGTGGTCACCGTGGCGGGCCTGGCCTTCGCGGTCATTCTCGGCGGCTCGATCATCATCGAGAGCGTGTTCGCCCTGCCCGGCGTCGGCAGGCTCGTAGTCAATGCTGCGCTGCGCCGTGACTACCCGGTGATCCAGGGGTCGGTGACCTATCTGGTTGGCATCTCGTTGCTGGTCAACCTGCTCGTGGACCTATCGTATGCAGTGATCAATCCGCGCATCACCTATGAGTAGCGGTAGTACCCAAGCACCGCCCTCCTGGCGTCAGCGCTACGCGCAGTTTCGCACCACCGAGCGCTATCGCACGCTGCGCCGTTTCCTCACCAATCGGTTGTTCATCGTCGGCGTGGTGATGCTGGCCCCGCTGGTGTTCATGGCTGTGTTCGCGCAGAGTCTCGCGCCGTTCGATCCACTGCAGATAAACGTGGAGAACAACTTTCAGGCGCCCAATGCCAAGCACCTGCTCGGCACGGATGAGCTGGGACGCGACGTCTTGAGCCGCACGATGTTCGGCGCTCAGTTGTCGCTTCGGGTCGGTGCAGTGACAGCCGCGCTGACCTGTTTGCTCGGCCTCGCGTTCGGCTCGATCGCCGGCTACAACCGCAGCATCGACGTCGTGCTGATGCGCGTGATGGACGGTCTGATGGCGTTTCCGGGTATCCTGCTGGCCATCATCATTGTTGCCGCCATCGGTCCGGGCGAGCTCAACGTGGTGGTGGCGATGACCATCATCTACACGCCACGCATCACACGGGTGGTGCGCAGCACGGTGCTCGAGGTCAAGGGGAACGATTACGTCGATGCAGCGCGCCTCGTAGGACTGCGGGACATCAGCATCCTCGGCGGGCACATCTTGCCGAACAGTCTGGCTCCGTTGATCGTGCAAACCACGTTCGGTTTTGCCTGGGCGATTCTCGTGGAGGCGAGCCTGAGCTTCGTCGGCCTTGGGACGCCGCCGCCGGCGCCATCGTGGGGCAACATCATAAGCGCCGGGCGGCAGTTCATCCGTAACGCGCCGTGGCTGGTGGTCACGCCGGGTCTGGCGATTTCTGCCGCTGTGCTGGCACTGAACCTGATCGGTGACGGCCTGCGTGACATCCTCGATCCGCGACTGCGCAACGTTTCCGGCTAGAGGTGAAGGACATGCGATTCGGGTCGACTACTGGTTCCACGAGCACAGCGGACCCGATCTCACCAACGACCGTCACCCACCGTTGGTCACCCGCCGCGGGTACGGCTCGGGCGCTGTCTACTACCTCGCTGCGCCGCTCGGGCGGAATTCTACCTGCGCCAGGATCCATCGATTGGCCAGCTGTTGCGCAACATCGTTGCCCACTGCACACCGGCAGTCGTGCGTACGCGGGCGGGAGTGGGTCTGGAGATCGCCGTTACCACCCATTCGGAACCGCGGCGAGTACTGGTCCACCTGGTCAATCACTACACCGACAGGTGCGAGGCATTCCTCGCCGCGCGCAAAGCGCGAGACGTCGATCTGTCCATCGACGCTGCCGGGATCGGCACCGCCCTCGGCGGCGAGCCCGACAGAGCCCAGCTCGTTCCCGACCAACGGCAGGTGCCACTTAAGGTGCGAGACGGTCGCGTGGAGTTGACGGTCGATCAGATCGAGATTAGCGCCGTTGTGGCGCTGGAGCGCTCGTGAGCGAAGCGAGCGCCGGCGAACCCGGACTGCGCGGCGGAGCCACCGTGGACGCAGTAGCGAGCAAGCCACTGCTCGAGGTCCGAGATCTTCGTACCTCGTTCTTCACCGACCAGGGTGCGGTACGAGCCGTGGACGGAGTCAGCTTCGAGGTCGATCGGGGCGAGGTCCTCGGCCTGGT
This sequence comes from Spirochaetia bacterium, assembly GCA_965203905.1. Taxonomy (GTDB): domain Bacteria; phylum Spirochaetota; class Spirochaetia; order SZUA-6; family Bin103; genus Bin103. The sequence goes on from CBDBDQ010000005.1 coordinate 3,876,918, forward strand.
AGGTGAATCAGGCTGCGGCAAGAGCGTCACGGCCATGTCGATCATGCGATTGGTAGCGCATCCCGGTCGCGTCGTCGGCGGTGAGATCATCTTCAACGGTCGTAACCTACTCGATCTCTCGGAGGGCCAGATGCGCAAGGTGCGCGGCAACGACATCAGCATGGTGTTCCAGGAGCCCATGACCAGTCTCAACCCCGTACACAGGATCGGACGCCAGGTTGGCGAGATGTTGTCCATCCATCGACCGGACCTCAACCGCAAACAACGGGAGCAGACCATCCTGCAGTGGCTGCGCGAGGTGTCCATCCCGTCGCCTGATCAGCGGGTGCACAACTTTCCCCATCAGCTCTCGGGCGGCATGCGGCAGCGGGCGATGATTGCCATGGCGCTGGCGTCCGGCAAATGTCAGCTGCTCATCGCAGATGAGCCGACCACCGCGCTGGATGTCACTATCCAGGCGCAGATCCTCGATCTGATCAAACGGCTGCAGCACGAGATCGGCATGTCGGTGATCCTGGTTACCCATGACCTGGGCGTCATCGCCGAAACGGTGGATCGGGTGGCGGTGATGTACGCCGGCAGCATTGTCGAGTACGCGGATGTGAAGACGCTGTTTCGCCAGCCCCTCCATCCCTACACCCACGGCTTGCTCGACTCGATGCCGCAGCAAGGCAAGCAGAAGCGGAAGCAGACCCTGTACTCGATACCGGGGGTGGTACCCAATCCCCTGGAGCTGGCGCCCGGCTGCAAGTTCGCCAACCGTTGCCAGTATGCGGAGCAGAGCTTGTGCCTGGGGACGGAGCCACCGTTGCAGCAGCTCGCGCCCGGTCACTGGGTCCGCTGCGCCCGCGTGGATGACATATGGTAGGTTCCGAGCCAATCCACGAGGCGCCGGCCGCTACCGGGCACAATGATGTGCTGCTTTCGCTGCAAGAGCTGCGCAAGTTCTTTCCGGTCAAGCGTGGCGTCTTCAGCCGTACCATCGGCCATGTGCGCGCAGTGGACGGAGTGAGCTTCGACGTTGCGCGGGGACAGACACTCGGTTTGGTGGGCGAGTCGGGTTGCGGCAAGACGACGACAGCGCGGGTCATTCTGCGTCTCGAGGACGCCGACAGCGGCAGCGTCTGGTTCAACGGCGACGACATCCTCAGCTACGAGGGCGCCCAGCTGCGGGCGCTGCGTAGGGAGATCCAGGCAATATTCCAGGACCCCTACTCCTCGCTGAATCCGCGCAAGACTGTCTGGGACATCGTCAGTGAGCCGGTGCGGGTACATCGCGTCTGTGCTCCAAACGAAATGCGCGATCGAGTGATACAGACGCTGGAAAAGGTCGGGCTGCGGGCAGACCATATGCGCCGCTATCCCCACGAATTCTCCGGCGGTCAACGCCAGCGCATCGGCATCGCCCGGGCGCTGAGCGTCAGCCCACAGCTCATCGTGTGCGACGAACCGGTTTCCGCGCTCGACGTTTCTATCCGCTCTCAGATTCTCAATATCTTGATCGAGTTGCAGCGCGAGTTAGGACTCGCCTTCATCTTCATCGCCCATGACCTTTCAGTGGTGGAGCACATCAGCGACACCGTCGCGGTGATGTACCTCGGCAAGGTCGTGGAAATGGCCCCTGCCGACGAATTCTACAGACGGCCGCTGCACCCCTACAGTGAAGCGCTCCTGTCGGCGACACCCGTACCGAATCCGGAGGCGAAGAGCCGGCGCATCATTCTCTCCGGCGATGTCCCGAGCCCGATTGCCCCTCCCAGCGGATGCCACTTCCGGACCCGCTGCCCCCTTGCAGACGAGCGCTGCGCCCGCGAAGAACCGCGGCTCAAACGCTCCGGCCCCACGCATCTCGTCGCCTGCCACTATCGTGGCTAGCATGGCGCTGCTATGATGAGGGTGCCAGATCAACATCTGGACATCATCAGGGAGGTGCATCTTGCACGACAGCCTATTGTTGGACGATCTGATCAAGAGCGTCCTGCAGGAGATCGGAGAGTTCGGTCTTGGTTCTGCAACCTTCGCCCATTATCGAAGAGCGTATGGCAGACTCCGGAAGTTCGCAGCACAGAGAGAATCCGGTTTCTATTCCGACAGACTGATCGATAGTTTTTTAGTGACATCGAGAAGAAGTACGAGACAGACGCATTCGGTCGTGCCCGGCGAGACCATCTCAGACGAGCTTCTTTGCTGTTGCGTGAGTATGCCGAGACGCAATCACAAGCTGGAAGCCGTATACGTTCCATGTCCATCCGATGCCGGCATCGGAAGAATTCCTGAGACTGTACGAGAGCTTCATTGACAATCTTCGAGCCATTGGGAGGCAGATTCCGGGCAGGGTCTGGTCCGATCCTCCGCTACGCTCCCCCCAAATCCGTGTGGGAGGGAGTTGCATGGCACGTAGCAGGGTTCGCGTGGACAAGATCAAAGAGGTCATCCGCTACGGGGTGACCACCGAGCTCAGTGAGCGAGCGATTGGGCGAGCGCTGAAGGTCTCGCGCACCGCGGTGACCAAGTACCTGGAGTGGTTCCGCCGCGGCGGACTGACCTGGGAGCAGGCGCAGGAGCTGCCTGACAGCGAGCTGGTGACCGGCTGAGGGGCCGGTACACGGCGTTGAGGGCAGCCAGTTGCGCGTCGCTGTCGTAGCGCAGGTAGCCGACCGCGCGCCGCACCACGTGGCCGTTTTTCTGCTCCACGAAGCAGGTGTCGTTCTTGCGATACGGGCGCCCGCGAGTGAAAGTGATGCCGTGATTCTCGCAGTAGCGCACCAGATGATGATTGATGAATTCGCCGCCGTTGTCGCTGTCGATGCCTTGCATGGCGATCGGCAGGCTGAGACGGGCAGCGTCGATAGCCTCATGGGTCCAGCGTTGTGCCTTGTTCTTGAGCCCGTGCAGGTCGACCCAGCCGGTGTCAACGTCGGTGATGGTGAGGGTGTGGCAGAAGTCGCCTGAGACATCGCCGCCGTCATGGCCCACCAGGTCGATCTCGAAGAAGCCCGGCTCCTGCTCGGTCCAGTCAGCAAAGGTACGGATCGGGACCTGGTGCTTGAGGTGGCTACCCGGCTTGGTGTGGGTGCGGCCCTTCAGGCGCAGCCGCGCGCGCTTGACACGGATTTGGGCCGGCCTCTACACTCGTCCGCGAATGGGCACTGACACCATCCAGCCCGACTACCGACTACCGACTAGCCGCGCAGCAGCCGACCTCGCGGCGCCGGTGCTGACCGCGGCACCATTGATGCGTGTGGCGCACAGCCGCCACGCATCTGTGCGTCCAACGGCCGACGAAGTCGGCTGCAAACTTCACCCGTCGACGCCCGCCGGCGTTGCAGGCACCTCTATTAGACAGACAATGGGCCCATCGGTGGCCGACCAGGGAGGTGCAAATTGATACTCAGAGAGCCGCACGCGCGCGCGGCGTGAGCCCGGCTAAATCCGGCGAGTCACACGCCGCGCGCGCCAAGAAATTGACTCAGACTGGCCGTCCGCGTTGCGGGCGCGCCCGCGTTGCGGTGCGTCAAAGTAGCCAGGGAGCGGCAATCCGCTCCGCAATACTCTCGAAAAATCCACAACGGAGGAACGTATGTTCATTGTAAAGATCAGAATGACCTTCGTGGTTGCGCTGGTCATGGTCCTGACCGCCACCGGCCTCTGGGCCACCGGCGCAGACGAGGAGCCGGCAGCCGCTGCCGACAGAGAGACGGTGTTCGACCCCGCCACCGGAAATGAGTCCCCCATGTTGGCAGCGTTGGTGGCAAGCGGCGATCTGCCCCCGGTGCATGAGCGGCTTCCCAATGAGCCGTTTGTAATGGAGCCAGTAGAGCAGATCGGGAAGTACGGTGGCACGCTACGGGTGGGGGATGCCGCGGTGGCGTATCTGAACGGCTTTGCGTCGATACACGAGATCGGACTCTTCCGCTATAACATGTCCGCCTCGGCGATCACTCCCGACATCGCCAAGTCTTTCTCCTGGTCCTCAGACATCAAAACCCTGACGATTGAACTCAGAGAGGGTCATAAATGGTCAGACGGACACCCATTTACGGTGGATGACATCATCTTCTGGTGGGAAGATGTTCAACTGAACGAAGAGCTCAGGCCTGGTGGGCCCCGCGGCGTATTTAAGCCTCGTGGTGAGTTGGCTGAATTCAAGAAGATAAGCGACACAGTCCTGGAGATGTCATTCTCAGTGCCACATCCGACGGTCATGGACTTTCTGGGTCGTCCGAAGAGAAGTGCAGACCCCTTCATGATGCTACCCAAGCACTACCTGGAGAAATGGCACATCGATTACAACCCCGACGCCAACGAGCTGGCTGAAGACGAAGGATTCGAGGATTGGGCGCAAGCCTTTACCGCACATTACAACAGCAAATGGCAACTTGACCCCAATCAGCCAACCCTCAGGCCTTGGATCGCCAAAGAGGAACAATCCGGGGACCGAATATTCGTCGAGCGCAACCCGTATTTCCACCACGTGGATCCCGAGGGTAATCAATTGCCATACATCGACCGGATAGAAGACCTGCTTACCGGCAACGTGCAAATACAGACCCTAAAGGCCAGCGCAGGCGAATTCGATATTGCAAGCTACTATCTTGCCCTGGCAGATTTGGAGGTGCTCAAAGCGAACGAAGTGGACGGAGATTATCGTATCCTCTTTCCGAAAGACTTTGCTGTCTCGTCGGCAGCTCTATTCCCCAACCAAAATGCCGCGGATCCAGAGTTGAGGGACCTGTTCCAAAACCGAGACTTCCGCGTCGCCCTCTCGCTGAGCCTTGACCGTGAGAACTTGAACGAGACACTCTTCTTCGGCCTCGGTACAGCCTACCCGGGGGTTCCGCCCCCGTACATGAGCTTCTTCCAGCCGGAGTGGGAAAGTCCCGACTATATTCAGTATGACCCGGAGCGGGCTAACGAGATTCTCGACAGCCTGGGACTGACGGAGCGGGATGACGAGGGCTTCCGGCTACGCCGTGACGGCGAGGGTCGGCTGAGCATATTAGTAAACACTATCACTGCGCATTGGCCCGAGGACGCGTTGGTAATGGAGGTGATCAAGAACGACCTTGCAGCTGTCGGTATCGAGATTATCCATAGGCCCTGGGCCGAATCTGCCCCCTTGGCGGAGGCTGAGCGCAACAACGATTTGGAAATGTACGCATGGTACATTGGGACGAATGCGTTCCAAACGGGCCGTCCTGACCCTGGGATGTGGGGTTTCATGAGGGTTAGCGAACAATATTGGGCACCGCTGTGGGTGAGGTGGTTCGAGACCGGAGGGGAGGAGGGCGAAGAGCCGCCAGCAAGGATAAAGGAACTGCGTGAGATCTATGAGCAGTATCTGCAAACCCCGATTGGCTCGGCTGAATACAACATACTCGCCGAAGAATATTTCAGCTATTTCTATGAAGAACTGCCCTTGATCGCTACGGTAGGGTTTACGCCCAGACCGATGGTCGTAAGCAATCGGCTCCACAACGTGCCGGAGGAAGACCTCTGGTGGGGACCTACCACCGGTTGGTACGAGCCGTATATGCCCACACAGTGGTATATCGAGGAGTAGCGCACACCTAGCACACTAGGACCTCGACTATCTGATTTTGTGGGGCGGTTGCGCACTTGTCAGGGACAACCCACTAAACTTCCCCGCATCTTCGCCTGGTCGAGGTCCTAACCCACTGACAAGAGGATTGAAAGGGGTGCTGGTTGTTGTGAGATATCAGCCGGCACTCTTTTCATTTGGGTGCACATCAAATGAGTTGGAGTTTGGGGGCTGCGGTCAGGCCTGCCCTGACCGCAGCCAAAGCAAGACCGACCGCGGTGACCGTTCCAACTGAGGTGAAACACACAAAGCCCGTCCTGAGGAAGGAGGGCCGACGATGATCTATAGGCCGAGCAAGGCAGCCTTTATGTGGGATACGTGGCTATACTACCATGACGGCAAGCACTATCTCTTCTACATCCAAAAATCACGCCCCGATGCGCCGTGGGACAGCATAGGCGTGGCTATCTCCGAGGATGGTGTTCATTTTGAGGAACACGGCCCGGTCATCCATAAGGCCGAAGATGCGGCCAAGTTGGGCATCGGTATGGTCTGGCGCGCAGGCGGACGTTTCATGACCAACTTCGCCGAGGAACGTCACAAAGGGTATGAGAACTTCTTCGCCGAGTCCGACGATCTGTTGCACTGGCGTCGCTTGCCCGACGAGGAGTATGTCTTACGTATAGATGAACGCTGGTATGCGAATTCACCTCCATTCGCCAAACTACGTTGGGACGGGTTGTGGGTGATACCGCGCGCCGGTGGTCCAGGTTTCATTGGCTTCCTAACCGCCGTCTCGCGTGACGGTCCGCCTGGACTGCGGGGGACGATCGGGTGCGTTCTGTCGGATGATGGGCGCCATTTCCGCGCCGCGCCGCCAGCGGTCGAACCTGGTGTGTGGAGCGACCGCGTCCCACCTATGGGTGCAGTCGAGAAGATTGGCGAGCACTATTATGCACTCCTGGGCGTCCATCCCGAGATGCCGCTGGGTGCCCGCCACACACCCTGGCTTCTCGACGGCGAGGGCGGGATGTATGTGCTGATGTCCGAAAAACAGGATGGCCCTTACCGTCTTCTTCCAGATAACCCGCCGCTGCTGGGCAGTCGTCCTATCCACTATGCCTACTTTGGCCGTTTCTACCGTTTCGGAGGAGAGGTGTTGTTGAATCATCACGCCGTCACGCGCAAGCCGGGCCACGACGGCTGTTTCGCGCCGCTCAAGACAGTCCATCACGACGCGGCCGGCCTGCTGAGCCTGCATTGGTGGTCGGGCAACGCAGCGCTAAAGGGCCCGCGGCAACCGGTGACGTTGACGGGCTGTCGTCTCTTTGGTTTGCAATCCGATCAGGTCTCGGTTCGCAATGGCCGACTTCAGCTGACCGCAACGGCCGGCGGGTTCGCGATCCTGCCTTCAGCGTACAACGCAACGCGCGGCGTCATTCTCGAGGCAGAGGTGACGACCCTTGCCTCCGATGGCGCCTTCTACGGGGGTGGCATGTTTGTTGAAGAGGAGTCGCCCAAAACGAACCTACCTTGGGAGGCTACACATGGCACATTGCTCCTGGCCCAGAGCGACGGCCGGGTGACGGTGGGCCCTCACAACCATTACGGCTTCACACCCGAGGATGATAAGCAACTCCCATTCTCTCCTGGCGAGACCGCTCACTGGCGGCTGCTGTTGCGCGACGTGCACGTGGAGTTGTACGTGAATGACGAACTGGTCCAGTGCTACACGCTGAGACATAGGGCAAGTGGTCGTTTGGGCTTCGCCGTCGAGGCGGGCACAACGACTGTGAAAAACGTGCGCGTGTGGGAAATGTCCCTCTGAAAAGACTGGTGGAAAGGTGAGAAGCTACATCGTAAGAAGGCTTGTCTACATGCTCATCACTTTGTGGATGCTGAGCGTGGTCTCATTCGTTCTGATCCAACTTCCTCCAGGCGATTATGTCACCAATTTAGTCTCGAGCATGAAAGCATTCGGGGCGGATACCCTGGACGAGAGCCAGATAACTGCGCTCAGAAAATACTACGGCCTCGACAAGTCGTTAGCCGAGCAATACCTCCGCTGGATGACCAGGTTCGTTCGCGGGGAAATGGGGCGTTCTTTCAGCTATGAGAAGCCTACGATCCAATTGTTGCAGGAGCGTTTGCCGTATACGGTGTTGCTCTCCCTTAGCACGATCGTCTTCATCTATCTTGTAGCCGTGCCGATTGGGGTCTATGTCGCTACCCATCAATATGGCTTCAGTGACTATCTGTTCACGGCGCTCGGCTTCATTGGGCTGTCAACCCCCAATTTCATGTTGGCTTTGATTCTAATGTACATTTTCTTTAAGTACTTTGGCATCAGCGCTGGAGGATTGTTTTCGCGCGAGTATGCCGTGGCGCCGTGGAGTCTGGCTAAAGTCTGGGACCTTATCCAACATCTTTGGGTGCCTGTAATCGTCCTGGGCACAGCTGGCACGGCCGGCATCATCCGAGTTATGCGCGGAGTCCTGCTGGACGAACTAGGCAAGCAATACGTCATCACCGCTCGTGCTAAGGGTGTTTCAGAGAGAAGGCTGTTGTTCAAGTACCCGGTTCGTGTGGCCATCAATCCTATCGTCAGTACCATCGGTTGGAACTTGCCGGAAATCGTCTCTGGAGGGACCATCACCGCCATCGTCTTGAGCCTGCCGACCTTAGGACCCATTCTCTTCAATGCACTTCGAGTTCAAGACTTTTATTTGGCTGCGAGTATCCTGATGGTACTCGGAATTCTTACGGTTTTCGGCACCCTGCTATCTGACATCCTGTTGGTCATCGTTGATCCTCGTATTCGTATGGAAAGGTGAACCTGTCGTGAAGGCGAGAGCGGAAGCAACCATTCTGGAAATAGAGGAGCCCCATGAGCTTACAGCCGAAGAGCGCTACTTCACGGCCTCGCAGCGAGAGCTTATGTGGCGCAGGTTTAGGAAACACAAGCTGGCGGTCGTCTCCTCAGTGCTTTTGGCGTTCCTGTACTTCGTAGCTGCCAGCTATGAGTTCTGGATACCCTACAGTGAGTCGACGCAGCACAAAGGATTTTCAGGTGCGCCGCCCGCTCGTATCCATTTCTTCGATAGTGAGGGCAAGTTTCGTGGACCCTTTGTGTATGGGCTCGATCGTTCGGTAGATCCCGAAACCTTCGCAACGGTCTTTGAGGAGGAGACGGATCGCGTTTTTCCGATCCGTCTTTTCCAAAGGGGGGAGGCCTACCGCCTCTGGGGTATCTTTCCCACGGATGTGCATTTCTTCGGGGCTGGGGAGGGGCTTGTTTTCCTGTTTGGGTCTGATCGACTGGGGCGCGACCTTTTCTCCCGCATCCTGGCTGCCAGCCGCATCAGCCTCTCCATTGGATTAGTGGGTGTTGCGCTCAGTTTCGTTCTTGGTTGTATACTGGGAGGCATTTCAGGGTTCTATGGGGGTACCCCAGACCTCATCATCCAGCGAGTCATCGAATTCGTGGTCGCGGTACCGAAGATTCCTTTGTGGATGGCTCTCAGTGCAGCCGTGCCCCCAAGATGGTCGTCGGTGAACGTCTACTTCGCCATTACGATCATCCTCTCCATCATTGGCTGGGCGGGTCTGGCTCGGGTGGTGCGCGGGAAGCTTTTGGAGCTCAGGGAGCATGACTTCGTCATGGCAGCAAAGATCGCTGGTGCCAGGGATCGGCAAATCATCTCCGATCATCTACTGCCGGGTTTCATGAGTTACCTGATCGTACACCTGACCCTCGCCATACCCGCCATGATCCTGGCTGAAACGGCGCTCAGCTTTCTGGGCCTGGGGATCCGTGCCCCAGCCCTCAGTTGGGGAACACTATTGCAGGACGCACAGAACATTCGAAGTGTTGCCGTCCAGCCCTGGATGCTAATTCCCGGCCTGTTCGTGATTGTAACGGTAATTCTGTACAATTTCTTGGGTGATGGCCTACGCGACGCGGCCGATCCCTACAAATCCAGCTGAAGCAGGGAGCGCCCTCATGAACCTCCATCTCGATCTGGAAGCGCAGCGCAGTGAACCAGACTACTTGATCTACAAGCCTGGTGCGGCTGGGTCCCTGCCAGCGGATCGTATATCCGCATGAATATCACGAATAAACTAGTCAAGCAATATCACCAAGCAGGTTATCTTGTCTGCCGTGACCTCATCACTCCCGATGAAGTTCGCGACCTGCGAGAAGCCTACACATCCTCTTTGGAGAAAATGCGAAGGGAGAATAAGCTCAAGAGCATCCGATCCGGCACAGACCTTGAGGGCAGAGAGACAGCAGTATATCAGATTAGAATGGCCCACCTTCACCACCCCTTGTTCAACGACCTGATCCATGATGCCCGTTTACTCAATATCGTCGAAAGTCTGATCGGCCCCAATATTCGCATCGTCCTCTTTCAGGGGCTTTACAAACCTCCACTGACAGGGGGAACCGTCCACTGGCATCAAGATGATTACTATTTCCGCGTCGATAAAGAAAATGCTGTCGTCAGTTGCTGGTTGACTTTGGATGATGCCACGGTCGATAACGGATGCATGTGGGTTCTACCTGGCGCCCATCGCCAAATCCTAGAACACATCCCATCAGAGGGTGGCGGGCTAAGGATGCTTGAGATTGATGAGGCGAAAGCGGTGCCAATCGAGTTGCAAGCTGGTCAATGCATGTTCCATCATGGGTCCATGCCACATCGCACCTTGGACAATACGACCAATTCGCAGCGGCGGGCCCTGGCTATCCACTTCATGGATGCGACGGCTAAACCCATGGGGAGAGGGCGTCAACAAGAGCCTCTCGAGAATATGCCGATTGTGCGAGGACAGAGGGGCTGGTGACATAAATCAATCGGAGTAGTTACGGAGATCAAGTATCATGAAGCCATACGAAAACTTTAACGACGAATGGAAGCGGACCAAGCCAGATTTCGTAATCTACAGGCCCCAGGATGTCGGCGGGCCGGATTATGAGAACCAGCACTTCATCGTCAATCGAACCCCAGGTGGCGACCTGCTGGCTATCTGGACCTCCGCCACCCGGGAGGGCGACGTCGACCAGCGGGTGGTCTGCGCCCGCAGCACGGATCAAGGTCGGACCTGGAGCGAACCCCAGCATCTGGACGGGCCGGGTGAGGACGACGACCACATTGCGAGCTGGGCATTTCCAATCATCAGTCAGACTGGCAGAATCTATTGCTTTTACAATAAGTTTATTGGATTCCACGATTATAGCCGTGGCCTGACCGGCGTTATGCTCAGCCTATATTCGGACGACGATGGCCATACCTGGATGGCAGGCGGCGAACATCCAATCCGCCGCAGCAAGATCGATCACCCGGATCCCCAGGTGCCCTGCAACTGGATCGTTTGGCAGAACCCCAGCCGCGACTCGCAAGGACGGGTGCTGGCAGGCCTCACCAGACGTGCAAGTCCCACCTACTGTGCCGACTGCCTACGCCGTCCCACGGGTCTCACGAATTGGAAGGAGTGGTCCTGGTTCGAGTCCCAATGTGAGTTCATGCGTTTCGATAACATCAACGAGGGACCCCATCCTCAGGACCTCAAGCTCACTTTTTTGCCAGATGATGATTCAATACTACGCGTGCCCCATCCGGGCCAACCTGTGGTCTCCTATTCTCAGGAGCCAGCCGTTGTGCTCCTGCCGGACGGCCGCCTCTTCACGGTGATGCGGACCTGGACGGGGCGCATCTACTACAGCGTATCCGAAGACGATGGTCATACCTGGCGAAAGCCTGAGTCGCTGCGACACCGGGACGGCGGCGAGGAGATGCTGCAACCCAAGTCCGGCTGTCCCTTGTACGTGATGCGGAACGGTCAATACCTCTTGTTCTATCACAACAACGATGGTACCATCCATGGCGGCACCGGTCCCGGAGATTACCTTAAGAACCGCTGGCCGCTGTTCGCAGCGTTGGGAGAATATCAACCAGATGCCCACCAGCCTATCTGGTTTAGCCAGCCCAAGGAATTTGCTACCACCGACGGTGTCGGTAAGCCCCCGATAGACGAAGAGGGCGCGACGGCGCACAATGAATTAGGTGACTATACCAGCTTTACCGAGGATGCAGCTGGCCGCATTCTCTGGTATCCGGATCGCAAAGTCTTCCTTCTTGGCAAGACCATTTCAGATGCATGGTTGTCTGATATGAATATCCCTCGTTAATTCCAGTTACCTTTTCAGATCGCATGAATCCGCGAATGGAGTGCAAGCGCCGGTTGCCTAGCAGGCGAGGTCTTTAAGCTATTTTTTGAGGTTTTTGAGCACCGAAGGAATACATATATGTCGATTACGGATTCCGCGTCCTGGCTCCCGGGTTGGATCACCGGAGCGACGTCAGCGATGCCCTGGTCTCTCGGGCCTGCGAGGCCTTCCTGCTGAACCGAACGGGGACGAATCCTTTTCTCCTGGTCGTCTCCTCTTGCAGCCCCACGACATCTGCGACTGGCTGCCCCTCAAGGTGTTACGCAAGGACACCCTGCCGTTCCCCGAACTGGAGATGGAGTTGCCGGACCTGCCGCCCAATCATGAAACGAATTCTTCTTGTTCGTCTACGACCGTGAGGGAACCGCAGGGGCTTCGCAACATGCGGGAGCGCTGGCTGGAGGCAACTTCCGGCCGTTGGGGCGAGGCGGACTGGCGCTACTACTTGTGGAGCTACTACCGCATGGTGGAGATGGAGGACGCGGAGATCGGCCGCGTCCTCCGGGCTCTGGACAACTCACCGTACGCGGACAACACGATGATCCTGTTCACATCCGATCACGGGGAGGGGGTGGCTCAGCACCGCCTACCAGCTCGCAAGCGGACGATGTACGAAGCCATGGTCAAGGTGGCGCTGCTCGCTTGCTGGCCAGGGTATATTCGAGAAGGTGTGACCGATTCGGAGCATCTGGTCTCGGGTATCGATATCATGCCCACCTTCTGCGACTATGCTAGCGTCGATCCACCGGCCAACACGAAGGGCCGCAGCTTGCGGCCGCTGTTGGATGGCACCGAAACCGAATGGCGCTCCTTGCATTGGAAAGAAACTAATAAATCAAGCTAAATTAGGAGAGCTCATATGATCTTCAGACCAGACCCAACCAGGTGCCGAATGGGCGATCATTGGATGTACGAGGGGCAGGGCCTGACTCATCTATTCTATATGAAACGTGATGTTGACGGTCGGTTTAACCGCGTCGGCCACGCGACCTCTGACGATCTGCTGCACTGGGAGGAGCATGAGGACATCACGATCCAGCCCCGCGAAGGCGACTGGGACTACCAGAACCGCATCACCCAGACCGGCTACGTGATCGAACACGAGGACCACTACTGGATGGCCTATGGTTCCAGGGACGTGCTGACGCAGAAAATCGGCTGGTTGGTATCGGACGACCTTTTCCACTGGAACAGGCCGAGCAGCCGGCCAGTATTGTGGCCTCAAACGGAATATTATGTGCACGAGAACCAGGAGCCGGTCGAGTACGGGTTTTGGTGGCGCGATCCCTGTTTTGTACGCACCGAGAAAGGGTGGGATGCCTTCATCTGCGCTCGCGCCAATCAAGAGCCCCCTGGTGGCCGCGGCTGTATCGGCAGAGCCAGGTCGCGGGACCTGCTGCACTGGGAGTACCTGCCCCCCATCTATGCGCCAGGGCGTTATCGAGGCATGGAGGTGCCGGATTACTTCGAGCTCAATGGCTACCACTATTTCCTCTTCTCGACCATGTCGCGCAAGGGCATCCGCCTGAATAGCCCTAAGGGGCAGCTGACCGCCGGCGTCTATTATTGTGTGTCAGAAAGCTACGAAGGACCTTACCAGGTGCCAACGGATCACCTCCTTGTTGGACGCAATTCCTACGTCGGCCGACATTTTCGGTTCCGAGGAGAAGACCTGTTCACCCACTTGAACCAGCGCGAGCACGACGAACCGGAGGACCGGCCAACTTTTTCTTTGCCCAAGCGATTCGGACAAAGTCCGGATGGATCGCTTTTCCTGCGGTTCTGGCCAGGGGCCGAAGCGCTGTGGGACACTGCCGCTCAGGTGCTTCCCTCAGAGCCGATAGAGACCATGGGATTACCAGGGGAATGGGAAGTCGGCCCTACATCCGTGACAGGACGCTGTGATTACGGCCCGTCGGTAGCCTGGATGTCCGATATCTGCCGGGATTTTCACCTGGCGTTTGACATCGAACTAACAAAGAGGTGTCGTGGTTCCGTCCTGCTGCGTGGAGAAGCAAATTCTGGCGTGATTTTTACCATCAATGACTCGGAACGCCAATATGAGATCGGTACCGCTGATGGTGTACCCAATGGTCTCTATCTCCATTTGGTGGACACGATCCCCTTCTCGGCGATGCCTCAGTTGGCTTCAGATTATGAGAGTCGCCAGTTTTCCGTGCGCCTGATTATACGACGAGAAATCGTAGAGGCGTATGTGCAGGACCAACTCATCTTCACCAGGTCATTTGGCCAGATATCCGAGACAGGACGCATTGGATTTGCCGCAGATAGCGGTGGAATCTCGGTTGTCAACCTGGAACTTAGCTCAATCGATGACTAGACTTCGGCTTGAACATCGCGCTCGGTGCGGAGCGCCGTCTCGTATCGGTTCTCCGGTTCTCCTGCGAATCTGCGAGAATTCGCGGCCTGATTTCGCGGAGCAAGTTGTCGGCCAGCAGGATCCGCGCGCCGATGCGCCAGCGTCGGCAGACGCATTGACCCACCGTACCAGCGGCCGGGGTGGCTGCGCTGCCACGATGTAGGCGAGTACCCGGCGGCAGCAGCGCGAGGCACGGGGGGCGGCATTCCGGGCCGGGGCCGCGTGACAGCGGCTGCTTGCAGGTTACACCGAGAGCGCCACCGGAGACGCGGGCTTTAGCGGTGTCCGGCCCTTGCGTCGCGGTCCTGTCAGCGGACGGGCTGTGCAACAGAGCGCGCGGCGCTATGATCTCGGTGTGTCATGAGTAACGCTGCTCCATCGCCGTTCGCGGCGCTGTTTTTGGAAGATTCGGTCCATCAGACCTGGCTCGACGTGGAGGTGGCGCTGGCCGCGGCGCAGGCTGAGCTGGGGATCATTCCGGCCGCGGCCGCGGCCGAGATCGCGGCCAAGGCGAAGTTGGAGCTGGTCGACCGGGCTGCCTTCGCCCGTCATCTGGAGGTGACCGGGCATGCCCTGGTGTCGCTGGTGTGGCAGATCGACGCCTTGTGCGACGGCGATGCCGGCGGCTACCTGCACTGGGGCGCCACCACCGTCAACATCACCCAGACCGCCCGTCTGCTGCTGGTGCGGCGTGCCTACCGGCTGATGCAGGGCGAGCTGGCAACGCTGTTGCGGCACCTCGCGGACCACGCCGACGCGGCCAGCGACTACGCCATGGCCGGGCGTACCCACGGCCAGCACGCGTTGCCGATCACCTTCGGCCTCAAGGTGGCCACCTGGATCGACGAGTTGCTGCGTCACGAGGAGCGCCTGCGCCAGCTTGAGCCGCGCACGTTCCGCGCGATGTACGGCGGCGGGGTCGGTACCGTGGCGGCGCTCGACGACCGCGGACCGGAGTTGCAGCACCGCTTGGCCGAGCGTCTGGAGATGGCGCCGATGGAGCTGCCGGCGCGCACCGCGCGCGACCATCTCGCCGAGTACGTGACCACCCTGGCGCTGCTGTGCGGGACGCTGGCGCGGATGGCGCGCGAAGTCTACACGCTGATGAAGCCGGAGTACGGCGAGGTGGAGGAAGCGGTGCCGGCGGGTGCGGTCGGCAGCAGCACCATGCCGCAGAAGCGCAACCCCAAGCTGTGCATGCTGGTGCTGCAGCTCACTGCGCGGGTGCGCGCGCAGGTGGCGCCGGCGCTGGAGTCGCTCGCCGCCGAGCACGAGGAGGACGGCAGCCAGTACCAGGTTATGGAACACGCCCTGACCGACGCGGTGGTGGCGGCGGGCGAGGCGCTACAGGCCACCGCGGCGCTGGCCGGCGGCCTGCGCCTGGACCGGGAGCGGATGCGGCGCAACCTGGACCTGACGCGCGGCCTGATCGTGTCCGAGCGGGTGATGCTGGCGCTCGGCGAGCACGTCGGCCGCCAGCACGCCCACGATCTGGTGTACGAGGCGGCGCAGCGCGCCCACGCAAAGGGCACCGCGTTCGCGGCCGAGTTGCGGGAGCTGCCTGAGGTGGCGGCCAACCTGAGTCCGGAGCAACTGGCGGAACTGCTGGACGCGAGCCGCTACGTGGGCCTGTCCGCCGACTTCGCCCGCGATGCGGCGGCCGCGGCACGAGCGGCCGCCGCCCGGCTTGCGCCAGCCGTGCAGGCCGGAAGTTGAGCAGGGGCGCAGGGCGGCGCGGCCGGGAGCTGAACCGCGGCGCCCGGCAGGCGCCTTGGCTCAGGCCGGGAGCTGGATCGCCGCGTAGGGGTAGACGGCGGCCTTGGCACCCTGCGGGAAGCGTGCCGTGAGGTGGGTCAGCACCTCGCTCCAGTTGGCGCACGGCACCACGTTGCCGCCGGGGCCGTACACGTCGAGGTCGGTGCGTGACTGGTAGCGTGAGCACACCAGGAGCTGCCCCGCCTTCTGGATCGGGCACTGCTCGGCCGGAGACCAGATCTTGCCGCCGTAGTCGCTGCCGAAGCGACCGCCCAGGTAGTGCGGCGCCTGGCCCTCGACGCTCTCGCAGACCACCACGGCGACGCCGCCTTCCTTGAGTGACAGGTCGGGCGGCCAGATGCCCTTCGCCGCCTGGTTCTCTATCGGGTAGGTGTTGGTCACCACCACATCGCAGTCTTCGGCCAGGGGCGTGGCGTACAAGCGCTGCGCGGCGGCGACCCCGGCGCGGTGCTGCTCCACGAACTGGCCCGCGAACACCTGCACCACCTCGCGCCACGGGTTGATCAGCAGGTCGACCTTGAAGTCCAGCCCCACCAGCGTGACTGCCTCTTCCAGGTCCTGGCGGATCACGCTGTCCTCGATGTTGCCCAGCAGGTGGGTCCCGCGGGCCGTGTCCTCGCCGTGGGCCTTGGTGGTGCGGCGGCCGAGGACGCGGTGGTTGTGGTCCACGGTGGCGATGCCGGCGACGCCCGGCACCAGCAGCTTGGCGCCGCCGCCGAATCCCGCCGAGCGATGCGGTATCAGGCCGCCGATGCCGATCCGCAGGTCGCACGCCATCACCTCGCGGTTGATCTCAACCCGGGTGCCGCGGCTGGTGGTGCCCACCTCCACCAGGTGCTCGAACGGGTTGTGGTTGTAGACCC
Organism: Spirochaetia bacterium; assembly: GCA_965203905.1. Classification (GTDB taxonomy): domain Bacteria; phylum Spirochaetota; class Spirochaetia; order SZUA-6; family Bin103; genus Bin103. The sequence goes on from CBDBDQ010000005.1 coordinate 3,893,711, forward strand.
GGTAGCGGCGCACCACGTCGGCGCCCAGCTTCTTGATGAAGTCCTCCAGCGACATCGCCGCGTGATTGGCGAAGGCTCCGATCAGCCGGATCCGGTCCTCCTCCAGGCCGGCGGCGTGCAGCTCGGCAAGCACCAGCGGCAGGATGCGCCAGGTCGGGGCCGGCCGCGTGAGGTCGTCGAACAGGATCACCGCCTGCTTGCGGCCGCGCGCCAGCTCGCGCAACGGCGGCGTGCCCAGCGGGCTCTGCAGTTGCGCCAGGAGCTGATCGTCGTCCAGGGCGGGAGTGTCGTGCCCCGCCATGCGGCACTCCTGGACCTGCCACGTCGACGGGAACTGCAACTCCATCTCACGGTCGCCGTACCAGGCGTGGGTGGGTATCCGGATCGTCGTGCTTGCCATGACGCCTGCAGTGTGCGCCAGGATCGCGATTATGGCGAGCCCGCGTTACCGATCGGTCAAGGGCTGAGCTCCGCGGGCGGCACTGCTGGGGAGGCGCGGCCTGCCGCTGCCCACGCCAGGAAGCGGTCCGCCGGCCAGGTGTTGGCGATGCGGTCCCGGTCCACCCAGCCGCGCTGCGCCTGCAATACGCCCCACCGCAGCCGGTCGAAGTCGGAGACGTGGTGGGCGTCCGAGTTGACCAGGATGCCCACGTTCCGGGAACGTGCCCGCCGCAGCACGTCGTCGCTCGCGTCCAGCCGGTTCAGGCCGCCGTTGATCTCGATGGCGGTGCCGGTGCGCTCCGCCGCCGCCAGCACCGCGTCCAGGTCCAGCTCGATGCCGGGCCGGCGGCCGATCATGCGTCCGCTGAGGTGGCCGATGGCGTTCACCGAGGGATCTTCCATGGCGCGGATGATGCGCCGGGTCTGGGCGGCGCGGTCCAGCTCGAACGCGGAATGCACCGCCGCCACGCACCAGTCGAACGAGGCACGGAAGGCGTCGTCGTAGTCCAGGCCGCCGTCGGGACCGATGTTCAGCTCCACGCCGTGCAGCAGGCGCAGGCCGCCGTGCACGCCGTCGAGGGCACGCAGCTCGGCACGCTGCGCGAGCAACCGCTCGCGGCTTACCCCGTTCAGGCCCAGGTCCTCGCCGTGATCGGTGACCGCGAGATAGGAGAGGCCGCGGTCCACCGCCGCCGCGGCCATCTCGGCCAGTGTGCTGCGGCCGTCGCCGGAGGCGTCGGTGTGCAGGTGCAGATCGCCGCGCAGGTCTCCCAGCACCGGCGTCGCCGGCAGCTCGCCGCGCGCGGCCGCCTCGATTTCGCCGCGGTCCTCGCGCAACGGCGGCGGGATCGGCGGCAGGTCCAGCGCGGCGTAGATCTCCCGTTCCGTGGCGGCGGCAATCAGCGCTCCGTGCTCGTCCCACAGCCCGTATTCGTTGAGCCGCCAGCCGCGGGCGCCGGCAAGCCCGCGCAGCTTGATGTTGTGCGCCTGCGAGCCGGTGAAGTACAGCGCCGCGGCTCCGAACTGGTCCAGGGTCACCACGCGCAGGTCCACCTGCAGGCCACGACCGGTCAGCCGGGTGGCGCGCGTGTCGCCGCCCGAGGCGGTGTTCTCCCCGGCGCTGCGCAGCAGCGGCAGCGCCGCGAAGTGCTCCATCACCGGTCGCGCATCGGTGGCGGCCACCAGCAGGTCCAGGTCGGCTATGGTGGGCCGCAGCCGCCGCAGGCTGCCGCAGTAGCACACCCGCTCCACCGCCGGCACCTCGGCCAGCGTTGCTACCAGCAGTCGCGCATCCGGCAGCACCTGGGCGATCGGCAGCCGCAACTCCTTGCCGGCAGTGCCGATCCGGCGCAGGCCGCGGATCAGCGCCTGCTCGGTCCTGGCGCCCAGGCCGGGCAGGTCGCGCACCGCGTGCTGCTCCAGCGCGGCCTGCAACTGGTCGAGGTTCTCGATGCCCAGCTCCGCCCGCAGCCGCGCCAGGGTCTTGGGACCGAGCCCCGGCACCGCGGCGAGCTGCTGCACTGCCGGCGGAAACCGCTCGCGGAGCTGCTCCAGCTTGGCGATGCGGCCGCTGGCGAAGAACTCCCGCACCTTGCGCGCGATCGCCTTGCCGACGCCGTCCAACCGCAGCAACTCCGCCTCGGACAGAGCCGCCAGGTCCTGCGGCGCGTCACGCAGCCGGCGCAGCGCGCGGTCGTAGGCGCGGGCGCGGAACGACTGCGCGCTGGCGTCGTCCAGGATGGTCAGACGGTGCAGTTCCGCGAGCTGGGCCAGCAGCTCCTGCACCTGCAGCCGCCTCTCGGGAGGCGCTGGCTCCAGGTTCCCGGCCATGCGGCAACCATAGGAGCTTGCCGGCCCACCGACAAGCTCCGCCCATCGCAAGCGGAGGAGCACCGGCGCGCGGTCCGGCTTGCGCCGCGGCTCGCGGGTGCCGAAACTGGAGAGGGGAGCGACGCGTGAGTGCCAAGGCCGCAGCGGAGATTCTAAGCGTGGACGGGCGTGAGGTGCGGGTCACCAATCCCGGCAAGGTGTACTTCCCCGAGGCCGGCATCACCAAGCTCGACCTGGTCCACTACTACCTGGCCGTGGCCGACGGCGCGTTGCGCGCCATCGGCCGCCGCCCGCTGGTGCTGAAGCGCTACGTGGACGGCATCACCGGCGAGGGCTTCTTCCAGAAGCGGGCGCCGGCGAAGCGGCCCGACTGGGTGCAGACGGTGGAGCTGAGCTTTCCTTCCGGCCGCACCGCGCACGAGCTGGTGGTGACCGAGCGCGCGCAACTGGTGTGGATCACCAACCTCGGAAACATCGACCTGCACGCGCATCCGGTGCGGGCCGACGATCTGGATCATCCCGACGAGCTGCGCGTGGATCTGGACCCGGGGCCAGGCGTGTCGTGGCAGACCGTGCGCGACATGGCGCTGCTGGTGCGCGAGGTGCTCGCCGAGCACGGGCTGGCCGGGTGGCCCAAGACCACCGGGTCGCGCGGCCTGCACGTCTACGTGCGGATCCGGCAGCAGTGGGGGTTTGCCGAGGTGCGGCGCGCGGCGCTGGCCGTGTCGCGCGAAGTGGAGCGGCGCGCGCCGGGCCTGGCGACCAGCAAGTGGTGGAAGGAGGAGCGGGTCGGGGTGTTCCTGGACTACAACCAGAACGCCAAGGACCGCACCATCGCCGCGGCCTACTCGGTGCGGCCGCTGCCGGACGCGCGGGTATCGGCGCCGCTGGCGTGGGAGGAGGTGCCCGACTGCGAGCCGGCCGACTTCACGCTGCACACCATGCCGGCGCGCCTTGCCGGCCGCGGCGACCTGGCCTCCGGGATGGACGCCGCGGCCGGCAGTCTCGACGGCCTGCTGGACCTGGCGGCGCGCCACGAGGCGGAAGGTCTGGGCGGCGATGCGCCCTGGCCGCCCCACTTCCGGCGCCGGCGCGGAGAACCGCGCCGGGTGGCGCCGTCTCGCGCCCGTGGTTCCCCAAGCAGCGAGCCGGCGGCCGGCTCCGACCGGGCCGGTGCCGCGACGCCGGCAGCAACGGAGCCGTCCGGCGCCGCGGAGGTCGCGTCAGACGCGGCCGCTGCCGCGGACGCAGCGACGGATCGCGTGCCGGGCGCCCGCGGCGCGGGCGCATCCGCGACCGGCCGGCGCCGCTCCACCATGCCGCTGGTGGTGGTCGCCAAGGCACGCACCGAGGCGGACGCGCAGGCCGGCCTGGAGCGCTGGCGGCGGCGCCACCCGCGGGCGGCCTCGTACCTGCAGGCCGCCGACGTGCTGGTGGATGCCATGCGCGGCCGCTCCTCCACCTGGACCAGGATACGGGTGAACCTGCGCCATGTTCCGGCGGCGGAGCGGCCGCCGGCCGAAGCGCCCGATCCCGACTACGATCCGTGGCGGGACAGGGCGGCGCGATGAGCCGGGAACCGATCTTTCGCGACGTCGAGCTTGGCGCGCCGGAGCGTGCAGCCTTGGATCGGGACGGACACGTGGCGTTTCCCGGGCTGCTGACCGACGACGCCTGCCGCCGGCTGGCATGTTCGCTCGACTACATCGACTCGATCCGGGCGCACGGCAGCCCGGGCCACGAGCCCAGCCGCTTCGCGGCTGAATACGACTGGTACCTGGAGAACCTGATCGGTCACCCGCAGCTGCTGGGCATGGCCCGCGCCATCCTGGGGCGGGAGATTCGATACGACCACTGCGTGACGCTCAATCGTGCCGGCGGCAACTCCGGCATCACCTGGCACACGCACGGCTACGCCGCGGATGATCCGGCGCTCGGCTTCATTCGTATTTTCTTCTACGTGACCGGGTTCGCTGCCGGCAACGGGGGCCTCAAGGTGGTGCCGGGAAGTCACCTGTTTCGCGAGCAACTGCGCGACCTGACCGACCGGGAGCTGCACGACCGCTGGCTCGCCGGACGCCGCCACCCAATGACCGGAGAAGTGCTCCAGGTTCAGGAACTCAGCGTGCCGCCGGGAACCGTCATCGTCATGTGGACCTATGCGCTGCACGCGGTGACCGCGCGCCGGCCCGGCAGCCGCGTGCGGCAGTGCGTCGTGTACGCCTACCGCAACCCGGGTCAACCTTCGGCGGCGCGCTGGATCTCCGCGGACTACGAAAGCGCCGCGTCCGCGGCGCCGAGGGTCTGCTGAGTGTTTTCTGAAGCGGCGGGGAGCGGCCGTGCTCGCTCGTACGGCGCGTCGCATTGCCGGCAGTCGCAGCCCGTCCCCCCGGCGGGCTGAACTCACGCCGAGCGGCCGGTTCGCCCCCACCTCGCGCAGCGCGGAGCGCACCGCGGTGAGGTAGGTCCGGCTCACCGGGACCTCATGGCGGGTGGTGAGCCGCAGAACGCCGGCTCAGGCAGACCCGAAGATGCGCTGCAGCTCATAGGGTGGGGTGACCTCGAGTTGGTCGTAGGTGCATTCCGCCGCCGACTTGTCGGGGCGCCAGCGCAGGAACTGGGCGGTGTGGCGCAGGCGCGTCCCCTGCATGTGGTCGTAGCTCACCTCGACCACCAGCTCCGGCCGCAGCGGCACCCAGCTCAGGTCCTTGCCGCTGCTCCAGCGGCTGGCGCCTCCCGGAACCCGCAACCCGGGCGTGGGCGGGGGCTGCCCGGTGCCCGTGGGGGCCGTGGCGGCCGCCGTGGCGGCGCTGATCCAGTCGTGCCAGGGGTGGGTCTCGTCCACCTCCCGGTACGGACTGAGCTCTTCCACCAGGGCGCGCCGGCGCGCGGCGCTGAAGCTGCCGACCACGCCGATGTGATTCAGGCGGCCGCGACGGTCGAACAGCCCCAGGAGCAGCGATCCGACCCGTTGCTCCGGAGCTCCCTTGTGCCAGCGCAGGCCGGCGACGACGCAGTCCGCCGTGCGCCGGTGCTTGACCTTGAGCATGGTGCGCTTGCCCGGCTGGTAGATGCCGGCCCTGTCCTTCGCCATTACTCCGTCCAGTCCGGCGCCCTCGAAGCGCTCGAACCAGTCGCCGGCGCGGTCGCGGTCAGCGGTGATCGGCGTCAGGTGCAGTGGTGGCCGTGCGGCGCTCAACACCTGCTCCAGGTGGGCCCGGCGGTCGGCGAACGGGACGCCCGTCAGGTCGCGCTCCGCCAGGCACAGCAGGTCCCACGCCACCAGGGACGCCGGCGTCCTCGCCGCGAGCATGGCGACCCGCGACGCCGCGGGGTGGATGCGGAGCTGCAGCGACTCGAACTCCAGGCCCTCGGCGCCGGCGATCACCAGCTCGCCGTCCACGACGCAGCGCTCCGGGAGCTGCTCCAGCAACGGCTCGACCAGCTCGGGAAAGTAGCGGTTCAACGGTTTCAGGTCGCGGCTCTGCAGCAGCAGATCGGGGCCATTGCGGAACACCAGGGTACGAAAGCCGTCCCACTTGGGCTCGAACAGCCAGTGCTCGCCGGCCGGCAGCGCGGCGACCCGCTTGGCCAGCATCGGCCGCAGCGGCGCTGTCACGGCGAGCGGCGGAGACTCGTGCGACTTCGTGGCTATCTCCGATCCGCCAGCAGCCGCAGGTACACGGTCTGGTCGGCCTGCATGCGTAGATGGGCGCCGCGCGCGTCGCGCACCAGCAGGTCCGCCGAGCCGAACGTCTCGATCGGCGAGCCCCGCGTCAGGGCAATCAGCGTGGTCAGCTCGCGCAGGCGTTGTCCCGGGCGTTCGTGGTAGACGCTGACCGGATCGCATATCATCGCGATCTCTCGTGCTCCGCTCGCCGCGGGGGAGTGGTAACCGTGCGGGAAGCCATATTCACCCATCATAACTCGACGCGCGGCGGTCGTGCATTGAACGCGTGCAACGCGCGCAGGGCACGGCACGCACTACCACTTGACCGTGCGGCGAGTCGGGCGGACAATCTGGTGCATCCACCGTAAGGAGGAGGCTTCGATGGCAGACACGGCAGGTGCCTTTCCCCGCGACCGTCGTGGCGAGTGGGTTCCCGAGGATCTCCCCGGGCCCTCGCCCCTGTTCTCGCGTCCGTGGCGGATCAAGCCGGTGCTCGACAGCCTGTTCGGGCTCGATGGGCTGCTCGGCTGGCAGTCGATGATCTATATCGGCCTGTGCGTGGTGGGCTGGCTGTTCTTCACGCCCGAAATGGCGCGCATGCGCACCTTCGAGTTTGGCTGGATCGCGGAAATCTACCTGCGCAACGCGGCGCTGCTGCTGCTGGTCGTGGGGCCCATGCACCTGCGCCTGTACGTGGCGAAGTCGCAGGGAGACCGCTACAAGTTCAACTCCCACTTTCCGCACGCCGGCGACCGCAAGTTCCTGTTCGGGAGCCAGACCTGGGACAACGTGTTCTACAACTTCGTCAGCGGCGTCACCATCTGGACCGCGTTCGAGGCGCTGAGCATGTGGGCCTACGCCAACGGCTGGCTGCCGTTCGTGGAGTTCCGCACCAACCCGGTGTATTTCCTGCTGATGTTCCCCTTGATCATCCTGTTTCGCGTGTTCCACTTCTACTGGACTCACCGGCTGACCCACTGGAAGCCCTACTACCGGGCGGCGCACTACGTGCATCACAAGAACGTGAACCCGGGGCCGTGGTCGGGATTCTCGATGCATCCGCTGGAGCACCTGATCTACCTGTCCGGCTTCCTGGTCCACTGGATCATTCCGTCGCACCCGATCCACCTGATGTACCACCTGCTGCACGCCGGTCTGACTCCTGCCAACGGCCACAGCGGGTTCCACCGGATCGAGGTGAACGAGAAGCCCAACGTCAAGAGCGGGGACTACTTCCACTACCTGCATCACCGCTACTTCGACTGCAACTACGGCACCACCATGGTGCCGCTGGACAGGTGGTTCGGCAGCTTCCACAACGGGTCGCCCGAGGCACACGAGGCGATGCGCAGCCGCCACCGGCGGATCAAGCAGGGCAAGCGGAAATACTGGGAAGTGGAGCCGGAGGTATCGACCGGTCTACGTTAGGATCGGCAGGTCCTCGGGACATCAGAGTCCAGCGCCCCGACTCCGGTCGCGCCTCACGCTGGCGCTGGGCCACGGGTCCCGGTCACAGGGGTAGCGAAGGAGGGTAGCTGATGCGGATAGCGGTCTGGGGACATGACCTCTCGGACGGGTACCTGCGCACCGTGACCCAGCTCGGCGCGGATGCCATCGACATCGGACAGGGTGACTTCTTCTCCGGCGTGCGGGAACAGGGCTATCCCGACCCGGAGCGGCTGCAGGCCGAGGTGCGCCGGGTGCGGCGCTGGGGGCTGGACTTCAACCGTGTCACCCTGCCCGATATCACCGATGAGTTCATGCACGGCCGCGACGGCGCCGGGCGCGAGCTGGAGAACAGTTGCGCGGCACTGCGGGTGTTCGCCGAGGCCGGAATCCCGATCGTGCGCCAGCGTTTCGCCGGCGACACCTTCAACCACAAGCTGCTGCGTTACGAGTCGCTGCACCGCGGCGGCTATCGTTCGCGGGGGGAGAGCCGGGAGCTGGCCGGCAGCGGCCACGCCACGCCCTCGCACGCGGAGCTGGAAGAGTGGTGGCACCGCTTCTGCGCGGTCTACGAACGGCTGGTACCGATCGCCGAGGAGTGCGGCGTCCGGTTGGCGATCCATCCTTCCGACACGCCGCTTCCGGACACGCCGCTCGGCTCCCTGGGCTTCCATCGCGTCATCGACGCCTTTCCGAGCCGCAGCGTCGGCTACCTGTACTGCTGCGGCACCCGCGGCGAGGCCGGCGGGCCCCCCCTGGTGCTGGACGAGATCAACAACTACGGGCGCAAGGGGCGCATCTTCACGGTGCACCTGCGCAACGTGCGCGGCAGCCTGGCCACCGCCGGCGGCTTCGAGGAGGTGCTGCTCGACGACGGCGACATGAACATGTTCCGCGTGGTGCGCGAGCTGCGGCGGGTGGGCTTCGACGGCTGTCTGAACCCCGATCACCTGCAGGAGATCGAGGGAGACAATGCGAGCGCTCACCATGCGCTGGCGTACTCCATCGGCTACATCAAGGCGCTGCTCGCGGCGCTGGCGGCATGAGGCTCGCCATGGTGGGGCTGGACACTTCCCATGCGGTCGAGTTTACCCGTCGCCTGCAGGCACCCGACTGTCCGTCCGACCTGCGCGTGGCGGGCGCGCGAGTGGTGAGTTGCGTGCGCTTCGTGACCGCGTTTCAAGACGCCGCGGGGCTGGACCGGCGCCAGTCCCAGCTTGAGGCGTGGGGCGTAGCGGTGGGAACGGACCTTGAGGCCGCACTGCACGACGTGGACGCGATCCTGATCACGATCAACGATCCCGCCCTGCATCTGGAATACGTGCGCCGTTGCGCCGCCTTGAAGAAACCGATCTTTCTGGACAAGCCGCTGGCCGCGAACCTGGCCGAGGGACGGGAGATCGCCGCCATCGCGGCCGCGCATGAGGTGCCGCTGTGCTCGGCCTCGTCGCTGCGCTTCGTGCCCGCGTTGAGGGAGGCGTGCGCGCAGGTGCCGGAGCCGGGTTCCGCGGCCACCTGGGGCGCTCTTGGCCGGGCCCCCGCCGGAAGTTCCATCGTGTGGTACGGCGTGCACGGGGTGGAGATGCTGCAGCGCGCGCTGGGCCGCGGCGCCCGCGCGGTGAGCACTCACCCGGTCAGCGGCGGGGCGGTGCTGGTGGTGGAGTACGAGCGCGGCGCCACCGGGGTGGTGGAGCTGTACGAAGGCGGTGGCTACGGCGGCGTGCTGCGGGCGGCGCCCGACGCGGATGGGCCGGCGGCGGCGCCCTACGTGGTGGACATGCGCACCGGCTATAGCGACCTGCTGCGCGCGGTGGTGCCGTTCCTGGCCGGCGGGCCGACGCCGGTGCCCCTGGCCGACACCCTGGAGGTGATGGCGATCCTCGACGCTGCCGACCGTGCCAGCCGCAACGGCCGTACGGAGCCGACCTTCCCCTGAGCCGGACGCCAGCCGCGGACTACAGGGCGGCGGCTACCAGGTCTCCTACGTCGGTGGTGGAATGGCCCATCTGGCCGGCGGACATGCTCTTCATCCTGGGCGTGGTCTGGCCGATGGCGTCCTCCACCCGCTGCCCGGCGCGGCTCAGGTTTGGCAGTCCCTTCTGGTCGCCGAGCACCGAAAGCAGCATTCCCATGGCGGCGATGGCGGCGATCGGGTTGATGATGTTCTGGCCGGTGTACTTGGGCGCGGAGCCGCCCATGCACTCGAACATGCTGCAGCCGCCCGGATCGGGGTTGATGTTGCCGCCGGCGGAGACGCCGAGACCGCCCTGAATCATGGCACCGATGTCGGTAATGATGTCGCCGAACATGTTGGGCACCACGATGGTGTCGTAGAACTCGGGATTCTTGACGAACCACATGCAGGCGGCGTCGATGTGGTTGTAGTCGCGCTCGATGTCCGGGTACTCGGCCTCGCCGATCTCGTGGAAGGCACGGAACCAGAGGTCGGCGGCGAAGGTGAGGACGTTGGTCTTGTGCACCAGGGTGAGCTGCCGGCGGTCGTTGCGCCGCCGGCAGTGCTCGAACGCCCAGCGCAGGCAGCGGTTCACGCCGAAGCGGGTGGCGATCATCTCCTGGGTGGCGATCTCCTGCTCCGTGCCCTTGCGCAGGAAGCCGCCGGCGCCGCAGTACAGGTCCTCGGTGTTCTCCCGCACCACGTCGAAGCGGATGTGCTCGGGCCCCTTGTCCTTCAGCGGGCAGTCGACCCCGGGATAGAGCTTGACCGGCCGCAGGTTGATGTACTGGTCGAGCTGGAACCGGATCGAGAGCAGCAGGCCCTTTTCCAGGATGCCGGGCTTGACATCCGGATGGCCGATGGCGCCCAGGTAGATGGCGTCGAACTGGCGCAACTCGTCGATCTGCTGCTCGCTGATCACCTCGCCGGTGGCCAGGTAGCGGTCGCCGCCGTAGTCGAACTCGACCCGCTCGTAGGTGAAGCCCTCCAGCGGCGCCACCGCCTCCAGGATCTTGCACGCCTCAGCGGTGACCTCGGGCCCGGTGCCGTCGCCGGGTATCACGGCCAGCTTGATGGAATCGGACATGGTTCTGCAGATGCTCCGTAGTTGTTGGTGAGGATGGGATCGTGCCGCGGCCGCGGCGGCCGGGCGCCGCGAGTATACCGCCGGCCGGCCGCACCCGGCAACGAAGCCTCGGGGGAGCCGGGACTATCCCACGCTGCGCGAGAAGCCGACTACCGATCGTTGCTCCCGCTGCCCTTGGACCGACGCCCGACGACCCAACTCGCATCCTGGCGAGCGCCGATCACGTGGCCCCGTCTGGCGGCGATCCGTACACCCGATGCCGGAAACGGTGGTGAGCAGAACAATGAAGCCTCAAGTTCCGCGGCTCGGCACTGCCGCCAAGCGCGAAGGGAACGATGTGGTCGAGCTCCAGCAGGAAGCAGGACCCGCAGCGCCGTCCGCTGTGCGGATCGACGTAACTGCAGCGGCCGCCGTCGCGGCGCCACACCTCGCGCTTCACTGGTGCCGGGATGTAGCGGGATCGACGCGCCCGGTGGGGCGGCGGCGCACTGCCTCCGGAGGGGCCGGATGCCGCGGGCGGCGGCCGCGAACGGCCATCGAGCTGCGCCGCCCCTGGCCGCTTCGCTGGCGAAGTACGGTTGCGACCGCGATCCGCCCCTGCCCGCGCGGTCGGCATACTCTGTTCTGCCGGCGGCGTCGGTACGGTGGCGTGGGACCCACGATTGGCTACCGACTTCGCCGCCGAAGCAGCGGTTCCGGACGCCGCCGCTGGCTTGCCACTCACCGGGATGATGCTGTCGCAAGTCTCGCGCCCCGCCGGCGGCGCGGGCAGCGCTGCCATCGCCGAGGTGCTGGCGCCGCCAATCCCGCGCGCGGGCTCCTCTGCGGACAGCGCTGCCGGCGCCGGGGTGCTGCCACCGGTGATCGTGCCCTCCGGCGGCGGCGGCACTCCGGGTTGCTCTTGCGCGTCCCGCTTCGCCGGCGAATCCGCCCCGCCCGCCGGCCCTTGCTGCGCCTGCGGCTCCGGCGCCTGGCCCGCGCTTGCCTCCCGGCGCCCACCTCTGCGCCCGCGCGGCGGCCGCCCCGGGTCGTAGCGCTGCAGGCCGTCCTGCACCAGCCGCTCCACGAGCTGCCCCAGCGTCAGGTGCGGGTCCACGTGCGACAGCAGTGCCCGTAGCTGCTCGATCCCGCGCTGACACTCGGCGTCGATCACCACCTTCAGCTCCCAGCGGCCGTCGCCCAGCGCCCGCATGCGATCGGCCGGCCGCGCCAGCTCGGGAGCCACCCCGGCCAACAACTGCTTCACCTCGCGCGTGCTCTTGCCGCTCGCCTGCGCCACCAGCTCCTGCCGCTGCGCCGCGTCCAGCGCCGGCACCGGTGGCGCCGGCGCCGCTGCCCCGGTCCCCAAAGCCCCCGCCTCCGGCGTCGTCCCGGTGGCGCCCGGCAGCAGCTCCGGTGCCGCGGGTGCCGCGCCGGGGTCCGCGGCGGCGGTCGCGGTGCGCTGCAGGAGATCGAAGGTGTTCTGCAACTGCGCCGCCGCGCTCAGGGAGAGTGAGCCGTCCTGCAGCCGCTCGCGTGTCCCGGCGGTCTCGGAGCACAGGCGCATAGCCTTTATACGGCGCCACGCGGCGCCTTCGCTGTAGCCCAGTTCCCGCACCGCGTAGTCGAACAGGCTGGAGAACCCGAGGCGCAGGTGCAGGTGGCGGGCGTGGATCTCGCGCAGGTGGTCGAGGACGGCGAGCTGCAGCGCCTGCTCGTGCAGGACGAGGGACCTGGTGTGCGCCAGCAGCACCTGGTCGGGGAGCCCGGAGAGCGAGGAGGCGAAGCCGGTAGGGGTCGCGGTAGCCACAGTAGCCATGGCGTAAATATAAGCATGGCTGAGAAATGGCCGGTTTCTGCGAGTCCCGGATCGGCACCTGGAAGGCCTCAGGCCAGCGCTGGCGGGGTACTGGCGGGCCTGGAGGGCGTGGCGGGATGCTCGAAGGGTAGGACGGGCCGGAACGTGCGTCAGGGGGCCGTAACGAGCGGCGCCAAACCCGTCAAGTGCTCAGCGCACCTTTTTGGCACTTTTTCGCACAATCCTGCCACGCGCCGCCAACGTGGCAGCAACGCATCGGCGGAGACCGGCGCGTTGCGGGTAGCCCCTCGTTTCTGGACACATCGTACAGCGAACGAACCACACACCCTGAAGGCGGCGATCTACAGGCGGCGCGCCGCGCCGGGGCCATCACCGCAGCTCGCCCACACACGGGATGCAGACGTCGTTCAGCATGGGATGGCCCTGGGCGGGAGGCGAGGTTCGGATCGCCGTGCCCCTCAGAGTCGCCGCGCCGATTCGCCCCAGTGCCAGTCGGGCTGGTCGACGCGGTAGCTGTGGTAGCTCATCGCCGGCTGCCACCGCGGCCACTCCAGCTCCACCCCGTCCCGCTCCAGCCGCCGCTGCAGCGCCGTCAGGAGTTCGCTGTCGCCACGTACCGCGCGCGGCCGCACGCTGCGGTCCAAGCAGAAGGCCGCCAGGTGCCCCGCGGCCTCGCCGGTCGACCATTCGTTGGGGTGGAGCCGGAAGCAGCCGTTGGTGACGTGGGTTGCGCCGATGTTCTTGCACGCCGGCAGCAGGTTGTCGACCCGGATCGGCAGCAGGGCCCCGAGCGACAGTTGCTGCGGCCAGTGCTTGCGGTGCAGGCTCAAGGTGTAGCTCTGCCCTGCCGGGTGCGGCTCGTGCACGTCGATGCGGTAGCCGCCCACCGCCACCGCGTCGGCGAACCGCTCGGGCGCCTCTTCCCGTCCCGGCTGCTCGCGGTGGAACGAGCGCTCGGTCACCGTGTATTCGGCGCGGATGCGGCGCGACTCGCGGATGTAGGGCTGGACCGCGAGGCCGTCGGCGCTGTCGAACACGTCCGGCCGCGGCCGGATGCCGGGAAAGCCGCGCCGGCCGCGGTAGCCGGGCTCGATCTCGGTCTGCAGGAAGTGCAGCAGTGACAGGCTCAACTGGCGCGCCGCCTCCCGGTTGGCCGCCGCTTCCCGCGGCGGGACGCCGCACAGCACACCATCGCGGTACTCGTTGCCGCTCATCAGCATGGTCACGTCGGCGTCGATGGTACCCGGCAGGAAGTTGGCCGCGCACAGCACGCGCCGGAAGTTCCAGATGCAGAACTGGTAGGGCTGCGACGGGTCATCCATGGATGCGGCGAACAGGCGGCGCTGCTTCAGCGCGGGGTCGTCGGAGACGCCCACCAGGGAGGCGAAGCCGTCGCGGTAGCGGGCGTAGTCGGGCGGGCGCTCGACGGTGTGGTCCTCGCCGGGGCGGTAGTCGACGGCGACCAGGTGCGTGAAGCCCTGCTGGCGCAGGGGATCGGCGTGCTCCAGGGCGTTCGGCTCGCCGGTTTCTGCACGCGCCTCGGCGCCGATCACGTGCTCGACGCTGCCCAGCTCCAGGAGCTCGCCCAGGTCGGTGGCGTCCAGCACGTAGTCGGCCGCGACGGTCAGCAGGTCGCCGCCGCGGGTGGACTGCAGCGTGACGGCCGGTATCAGGTCGCGGTCTGATTCCACCGCCACCGGCCGATGGTGCAGCGCCAGCAGGATGCGCGCGGCCGCCAGGTAGGGGGCGAGCATCTCCTCCAGCACCGCGCGGCCCACCTTGGGCTCGAAGCACAGCGCCGACACCCAGCCGGCCCCGGGGTTGAACGCCCGCTCCGCGCGCGACTGCGCGGTGAGCGGGTAGTTGCGCCGGTAGTAGTCGCGCACCGAGCGCCGGAACTGGCGGTAGCTCTCGCTGGAGCCGTAGCGCTCGATCCACGGGTGCTCGTCCAGCGGCACCCCCTGGGCAGTGGCCTGACCGCCGATCCAACCGCTCTCCTCGGTGAGCACCACCCGGCGCCCGGCGCGCGCCGCCGCCAGGGCCGCCGACACCCCGCCGAAACTGGCCCCCACGATCAGAATCTCCGAGTCCCATTCACGATGCACCGCAACCCCTCTCAGACGTGGTCCCAGCTCCGCGCCGACCGACCCCGGCGCGCCGAATTGCCCGATGCGCCCCCGCAGGCGCCGTCCCCGCCGCGGGCGCACGTCAGCCCCGAGAGTCTGGCACTGCCGGCGGTGATTGACCAGGCTCCATATTCGTCAGTTCGCTGCAGTAGTCACGCAGATAGCCACGATCGCGAGCCAACAGCCGGTCGCTGTGGACCTGAGCGTGCGCGCCGATGAGAAGTCCGGCACGACCCGCCCCGCGGGTCCTCCGCGTTCGAGATACCGCGCAAAGTGCTGGCCGGCCAACGCCGCGGCTGCCTCGCTGCCGGGCACAAACTCGACGCCGAGATCGTGCAGCATTCAGTCAGTTCCATATTCGACTGCAGCGCGGGTATGGTTTCCGCGACTACGCATTCGCAACGCGATCAGGCGCCCTTCCCGACGGGTCCGCTGCAGGGCCTCCACGCGCCGCGCCCCCTGCTCCGTGAGTGCCCTGCATTCAGCCATCGTCAGCCCCATCCCCTCGGAACCTCCTCGCGCTCTACGAAGGGCTCCGGACCGGACCCTCAGGTCCAGCCTCTTCGGTTAGATTCTTAAATGAGGCACGCTTTCCGCAGGGTTAGATTCTTGATGAGTCAATGCGGCTTATTGACATTCACCTCCTAATCGGGTATCGTCGGAGCGGAATGGAAGGGGAATCCGCATGCAGGGGTTCTTGCTTCGTTCTTCCTCGCATGCGGTAGAGGAACTCCTAACCTTGCCCCATTCCACTATTTTAGTAAAAAGAGCCGGCATATCGGTGTTTGGTCTGCTTGTTATCCCACCAAGGCACGTCAGTGCCGACGGATGATATAGTGGCCCCCTTCAATGGGCACCCCGTACTCTTTTCTACATAGACAATTTTGGAGGACAATTCGAGTGGATAATTTCTATGGACTACCGATAGTGGAAATGATGGATGATGCTATACATGAAAGGCTCTCAGGAGATCTTGATTCTGTCAGTTTAGTTGTCTGGCGAAAGGACATAGAACATGGGAATATCGAACCAGCATTGAACGAATTGAACAAATTGTTGGATACAGGGAAGAATATTGTCCGTTTTCGTAGCTGGCTCGATCTGTCAGTTTACGGCTATGACGATGATAGTCGGGAACTTTGTGAGATATCTGATGTGTGTTCGTACTTTGAACAGTTGACAACTTCGTTTCCATATCTTTTCTTCTTTTTGAATACTCAATTTCCAACATTGAAGGCAATTATGTATTGTATCTGTGGTGGTCAGGTCTTGAGAAAACTGGCAAGTGGCATTACACAGTATGAAATAGATGATGAGAAATTTCACGCATTTTGGTTAGAGCAGTGCACTGGTCTTAACGATTTGTTTGAGAAGAACAACTTGGACAAATCGTATCCAGCACTCAATAGAGAAATCACGCTACAGGTTAAGAGCTATTTTGAACCCGAAGAAGTGGAGTCTATGGCTGATGATTCCTACATATCTGACTTTCTGGACGAATACCTGACGGATAAAGGGTTTGATTTTACTCGAATGCTCGATGACGATTTTATGGATGCTATTCGGTTACTATGGGAGAAGAACCACTACTCACCTGCGCTGAAGCTCCTGTTCATCATGCTGGATACTTTGGCCTTTGTGGAATATGGCGACGTCCCCAATGCGTTCGTCCAGTGGATAGATCGGTACTTTGATTTGCGTCCATTAGATGTAAGTTCCGAGGAATTGTGGGAACTTCGCAACGGAATGATTCACATGTCCGGGTCAGATTCTAGGAAAGTAAAGAATAACAAAGTCTCCCGTCTGGTTCTAGTGTTATGGCCTGCGACGGAGGAGCTTCCAGTAAAGACTATTAGTGTCGGTAAGTCACTTCACGTTTCGCGCTTATTTGCCGTAGTAATGCCCAAAGGTATTGTTAATTGGGTCAATGCCATGAATGATAAAGGTCGATTCGTCGATGTGGTTAAGAAGTACGCTGACACAGTGTTGTCAATGACTCGAATTATTCGATTGGAACAATAAGATACAAAGTGAACCACTTAAGTTGCCCCTTAATCAGAAAATCGCGCCAACGAGACCCTTCTAAGAAATGTCTAATTGCGTCGGTAATCTCTTTAACTATATTATATTGTGGTGTGGTTCGACTGCGGTTTTCGTCTCCTCCAGTTGGAACTTGCCTGCTACTGGCACCTCGCGCCGGAACGGTACCCTCTCTTCGCCGCCCACCTGCCCTCCTGTTCCTAACGAGCCTCACCCGTCCGTGACAGGGACGACCACGAAACCCGGCTTCGGCATCGTACGCTGACCGGCACTCGGTTGTGTCAGTCGACACGGTCACCCTGTGACGCCTAGCGCCTATGGCGGCGCCTGCACGGCGATACTCGGTGCGAACGCTTCGTAGTAACGCACGTTCCAGGTGATGATCGTCGATGCTTCGGCCTTCAGTGCGGCTACCGCGATGAGCACGTCGGGATACGGCGCAGGCAGTCTCTCAGGGCCGCATAGGTCGTCGACTCACTCAGCCATCTCCGGCTTCTTCGGTCCGTTGCGAAGTTCCGCAATCGTCCTGGTTACCTCTGCCGCGCGCATGACCGGCTGGTTCTCGTTGGGTACTGCGACCACGAGAGAGCTGCGGCGCTGCAGGATGACCGTCAGCGGGACCGGTTCGATCTCCACGTGGCCGCCCTGCACGCGAAACTGGACCTCGGTGCCCGGGCGCAGATTGGCCGCTTCGCGAATCGCCTTGGGCACAACGATACGGCCGGCGTGGTCAATGGTAGATCTCATGTCACCATCGGTACCATCTGACTTGCCATCGCACAAGCCATTGTCACGACGCCCCGAACGCGGGCCGGTTCCGGGTGGTATGATGGGCCGCGGAGGGTCGCCATCATGCCCAACCTGGTGTTCATCATGTCCGACCAGGCGCGCAAGGACGTGGTGTTCCACGAGCAGTATCCCTTCGTGCGCACGCCGCACATCGACGGGTTGCGCGGCGAGGCGGTGTCGTTTTACCACTGCTTCGCCAACTACCCGGTGTGCGTGCCTTCGCGCGCCTCGGTGATCACCGGCCGCTATCCGCACCAGATCGGCGTGCTGCACAACACCCACCGCCTGCCGCCCGGCGAGCGCGACCTCGGCCACCACCTGTCGGCGCACGGCTTCGACTGCGTCTCGTTCGGCAAGACCCACAACACCAACCACGGCTTCCGCTCGGTCACCTACGACAAGGTGGCCACCATGGGGTTCGAGAACCACGGTTACCTCGAGGATCCAGACCTGATCACCGGCGTGTTCGAGGGGCCGGCCGACGAGTACTGCGACTTCGTGGCATGCCGACAGTTCGACGACTACCTGCGCGGGCGCGCCGGCGGCGGGCCGTTCGCGGCCTTCGTGGGCATCTACGCCCCGCACCCGCCCCTGTATCCGCCGCGCGAGTACGCCGGCCTCTACGGCGCCGAGGAGACCGCGCTGCCGCCACGGCCGAACGCGCAGGACAACGCGGCGCGGCCGTCGATCCAGACAGTCCCGCGCCGGCGCTGGAACGCCTATCCCGACGCCACCCGGCGCCAGGTGATCGCCTCGTACCTGGCTCTGATCACGTTGCTCGACGAGTGCGTGGGCCGCATCCTGGCCACGCTGCGGGAGACCGCGACGCTCGACGACACCCTGGTGGTGCTGGTTTCCGATCACGGCGACCAGCTCGGCGAGCACGGCATGGCCGGCAAGATGGGCAATCTCTACGAAGCGTCGATCCGGGTACCGCTGGTGATCCGCCTGCCGGGCGCCGAGCGTGCCGGCGCCGAACGTTCGCAGCTCGTGGAGATGGTGGACCTGTTCCCGACCATCTGCGACCTCCTCGGCGTGCCGCATCCCGAGGGCGTGCAGGCACCGGCGGGCCGCAGCCTGGCACCGGTCGTCGCCGACCGGCGGGCGGAGCACCGCCGCGTGGTGCACGCGATGCTGCTGGAGGGCCAGATGGCGCGCAGCCGGGACCTGAAGCTCAACTTCTACGCCGACGACACCTGCGAGCTCTACGATCTGGCCGCCGACCCCGCCGAGATGGTCAACCGCTACGACGATCCCGCCTACCGCGACCGCCGCCAGGAACTGCTGGAAGAGATCGCCCGCTTCCTGATCCGCCACCCCCGCGTCCCCGATCGCGGCAGAAACGGATACTTCGGGTAGTTGACGCTGCTGTGTGGCGAGCATCATGGGCAGCATGCGATCGGTTGACCATGTGTCTATACATTTGGTATACGAAACTGAAGATGGCTCAGGTGAACTTCAGGATGAAAGATGAGCGCTTGGCGCTGATTGATCGGGCTGCGGCGATCCGTGGGGTGACGCGGACGGAGTTCGTGCTGCGATCGAGCGAGGCGGCGGCGATCGAGACGCTGAATGAACGTCCGGTCATCGTGTTGGACGCTGACGTGTACAAAGCATTCGTCGCCGCACTCGATGCGCCGCTGAAACCGAATAACCGCTTGCAGGAACTGATGTCGCGCCAGCCGTTGTGGGAGCGATAACCGCTCCGGAGCCGCTGAATCCCCGGCACGACGTATCGCAGTTCGACTGCGGAGCACCTGGCCTGAATACCTGGCTGCAGCGAAAGGCCCGGCTGAACGAGGCCAAGGGTGGGGCCAGGACATACGTCGTCTGCGACGAGGATCGCGTAGTCGCCTTTTACAGCTTGGCAGCCAGTTCCGTCGAACGACGCCGGGTGTCGTCTCGCGTCGGCCGGAGTATGCCCGAACCAGTCCCGGTTATCCTGCTCGGACAGCTTGCAGTCGACGCGGCATACCAGGGAAGGGGCCTGGGAGCTGACCTGCTGTCCGATGCCGGAAGAAGATCGCTGGCTGCGGCCGAGGTAATCGGAGCGCGTGCCATCATCGTCCAGGCGCTCGACGAGCGAGCGGCGACATTCTACCAGCGATGGGGCTTCCGTCCGTTGTCGGATCGCGAGCCGCTCATGTTGATCCTCCGCCTCTCCGAGCTGAGCTCGGCGCTGAGAGGATGACCGTGCCGGTGTCGCCGGGTGAGGTCGCCCGGACCAGGCAGAGCAGCGCACTGTTGCGGCGGGGAGAGTGCGGCGCATATCATTTTTCACTACGCCCGTCCGGCTTGGCGTTGCTTGGTTCTGCGCAGGCCGAACGGACTATGGTACGGCACGGCGCGCAGCGCCGGGGAGGGCAGGTGCGCAAGAGTCATACCGCGGCCATGGAGATCTTCTCCGCCAAGGCCAACGGCCCCGTGGCGACCGAGCCGTACGAGGCTGGCTGGGCGCGCGAGGCGCTGGCGGTGATCTACTGCCACGAGGTGCACGGGCCGGCGCCGCGGCTGGAACTGCGAGTAGAGATCTCCGCCGACGGGGTGCGCTGGATCGACTTCGGGCAGGCGTTTCCCGCCGTCAGCGAGCCGGGCGGCTATTTCCTGAACCTGGCCGGCTTCGGCAACTGGCTGCGGCTGGCGGGTGCCGTGTCCGGCGGCCCGGATGACGGCGCGGCCGCCATGGTGGTGGACATCTACTGGGTGTTGAAGGAGTAACCGGTGGCGGAGCTGCCTGATCGAGGCCACGACGAGGCGCTGCGCAAGGCACTGCTGCGCGCCGATCCGCTGCTGTCGCGCTATGACCCGCTGGAGCGGATGCTGATGCACTGCGACTTCGACGACGGCATCCACGGCTGGCAGACTTACTTTCCCGACTACGACGGTGAATCCGACTATCCGGGCCGCGACCCCCACTTCCAGCCGCTGGACGAGATGGTCTCCCAGTCGCGGACCGATCCGAGCATGCGGGTCGATCGCCGCGCCCCCACCGGCGTGCGCGGGGTGCCGATGCTGAGCACGCTCACCTCGTGGGACGTGGGCACCTCCGGCAGCTTCCGCGGCACCTACGCGCTGAAGATCCCCACCGCGCCGCTGGCTGGCACCCATAGCTGGGCGCTGCGCCGGGTCACCTCGCCGTGGCGCGGCAAGGTGCGCTTCGAGTGCTACTTCACCTACAAGGCGGAGCCGTCAGACTTCCGTCTCGGCGAGTTGGATGTGCGCAGCGTGTTCCTCAGCGTGGATGCCATGGACCTGGGCAACGTGCGCGGCGCGGCGCGGGCGCCGGTGCGCTGGTGGCCGTCGGTGCGCTACCACAACGCCGAGGGCGGCGAGCTGATCCAGCGCTGGCAGGTCAACTTCAGCGGCTCCAAGGGCACCAAGGACGGCCCCTTCACCGACCTGGAGGACGGCTACCAGGAACTGGGTTTCAACCGCTCGCCCACCAAGTACCAGTGGCACTACCTGCGCTTCACCTTCGACACCGCCCGCCACGAGTACGTCGACCTGCATTGCCACGGACGGGAGTTCGATGTCGCCGGGCGCCGCCACGTGTTCGACCCGCCGCTGACCGGCTTCAGAGCCTCCACCGACCGCTGCGCCGGCCTGCTGAACTTCGGCATCGGCATCGAGACCAACAGCGACAAGCGCTGCTTCCTCTACCTCGACTCCATCGTGGTGTCGGTGGAGCCGGAAGTCCCCTGAGGTGCGTCGCACAGGGATTACGTTTTGCCTTCCTCACGCTCCGGTTTCTGCTCCTCCGGTCCGTTGCGAAGCTCCGCAATCGTCCGATCCACGTCTGCCGCGCGCATGACTGGCTGACCGGCCTGGGGAACCGCGACCACGAGCGAGTCGCGGCGTTGCAGGGTGACCGGTGGCGGGTCGGGATGCCCCGCGAGGGCTGCAGCAGGGGCACGTCCACCGCTGCGGTCGCGAGGGACCAGCCGGTCGCGCATGTTGTTGCGGATCGCGGGAGTCGGCGAGCAGGCGGTCACGGACTGCGGCGCTATCCACGTCACGGATTCCGGTGCGGCGGCCCAGGGCGAGGGCGGCGGCGTGCGCCACGGCTTGGCCCGCCAGGCAACTCGTGGCCATTATGCGCGCCGACGCCATCGCCGGCCGGTCAGCGGAGAAGCAGCGCCCGGCGACGAAGCAGTTGGCCAGCCCCGCCACCACCAGCAAGCGGTAGGGGATCTGATAGGGCGGCACCACTTCGTCGTGGTTGTGGGCGTCGATGGTGAAGGAGCCGTGCGCCACGCTGTCGGCGAACTGGCGCCCGGCGCGGACATCGGCCGCGCCGAGCACGTAGTCGCCGCGGATGCGCCGCCCCTCCCGCACGCCCAGCACCGGGGCGGCGAAGTCGAACACCCAGCGCGCGTCGTGGTGCTCCTGGAAGTGGCGCACCGCCTCGGGGATACGGGCGCGCATCTCTTCCTCCGCGCGTGACAGGCCTTCGCCGGAGCCGGTATCGAACGTGTAATCGAACAGCTTGAACTTGAGGCTGGTGCGCCCCCGCGGCTCGGCCCAGACGCTGTAGTCGGGCTCCTCGCCGGGGCGGTAGTGGCGCAGGATCAGTGGCTGGCGCGCCGGGGCCGGCCCGTCGACCCGGCGCAGGAAGATCATCAGGCTCGGCTTGATCATCTGTGGCAGCACCGGATCGGCCACCGGCAGGGTGCGCGCGCCGGCGTGGCGCGCCAGAATGGCGTCACCGGTGGCATCCACGAATAACGGCGCGCGCACCGCCTGCAGCAGGGAGCGGTTGTGCAGCACCGTCTCGGTGATGCGGTCGCGGTCGACAGCCGCCCCCACCACGTCGGTGCACAGCAGCAGTTCCACGCCGGCCTCGCGCGCCAGATGCTGCAGTACCAGCGGCAGCACCGCGTGGTCGTTGGTGTGATTCTCCCGCTCCAGCGGGGCGCTGCGCCTGACCTGCCAGCCGGCCTCCTCGCCGATGGCGCCTGCCGCTGCCATCGCCTCCAGCACGTCGTCGAACACGCGGCCATTTCCGATGGGAGCGCCGAAGCCGTAGCAGAAGTTGCCCACGCCGCCGGCGGTACCCATGCCAAGCTGGGCTTGGCGTTCGACCAGCAGCGTCTTGAGCCCGGCGCGCCCGGCGGCGCAGGCGGCGCCGAACCCTGCCATGCCGCCTCCCGCCACCACCAGGTCGAACTCGCCGGCCACCGGCACCTCGCGCCGGAACCGGATTGTCTCCCCTCCAGGGCCCCGAGGCGCCCCGGAATCCGTCACGCGTCGTGACCTCATGGAGCGGCGAAGTTCGCAAGGAACCGGCGGCACGCTAGCGCTACCTCGTCCGGCCGCTCGACGTGGAGGTAGTGGGAGACGCCCCGGATCACGTGCAGCTCGATGTTGCCGCGCGCGGGGATGCCGAGCGCCTCCCGGGTCGGCGCGGCCCGGCCGCGGTCGCCGTAGAGCTCCACCACGGGCAGCCGAATGGCCGCCAGGATCGGGCCGCCGTCCCAGCGGCGCCAGATGCGGCTGAAGCGGGTCACCTGGTCCGGGCTCCAGCGCCCGGTGACGTGCGCCCGGCGCGCCTGCCGGTCGGCTTCCTGCCGCGCGGACAGCGTACCGGTCATGTCGCCGCCGAACGCGGCGCGCGCCGCGCGGTGGTTGGTCCAGCCCTCCAGGGAGATCACCCCCGCGACCCGTTCCGGAGCGCTCCCGGCCACCTGGATCGCCACCATGCCGCCGATGCTGTGGCCGCCGACGCACACCGGGCGCTCGTACAGCCGCTCGAGCACGCCCACCACCTGCTTCGCGAACCGTTCGATGGAGCCGTCCACCGCCGGCGGCCAACTGCGCCCGTGGCCCGGCAACTCGACCACGCAGACCGCCATCCCGTCGCCGAGGCGTTCGATGAGCGGGGCAAACACGCGGCGGTCGTCGAAGCTTCCGGGAATCAGCACCAGCGGGGTCTCCTTCCCACCCCGCGCCGACCAGCCGATCAGCCCGCCGCCCACTTCCCGCTCGATCTGCCCCAGCCGGAAGCGGCCGCCGAGCAGCGGGTCGCCGTCCGCTCCGCCCGTGCCGCTCACTGCTTGAGGCCGCTCAGCACCACGCCGCGCACGATGTGACGCTGCAGCACGAAGAACATCACGATGGTCGGGATCGTCACCATGATCGACGCCGCCATCAGCCAGTTCTCATGCGGGTCACCGCCGGAGTCGACCAGGTAGTTGCTCTTGATGTAGCTCAGGCCGAGCTGCAGCGTGTACTTGGCGGTCGAGTTCAGGTAGATGAGCGGGTCGATGAAGCTGTTCCAGTGCGAACGGAAGCCGAGGATGCCGACCGCGATCAGCGCCGGCTGGATCAGCGGCATCAGGATGCGCCAGAACACGATCCAGGGGTTGGCGCCGTCGATGCGGGCGGCGTCGTCGAAGTCGCGCGGCACGGTCATGAAGAACTGGCGCAGCAGGAACACGCTGAAGGCGTGGCCGAACCAGAACGGCACGATCAGCGGCAGGTAGGTGTCGATCCAGCGAAGCTGCGCGTACAGCAGGTACTGCGGTATGAGGATCACCTGCTGCGGCAACATCATCGTGCTCAGCAGCAGCACGAACAGCGCGTTGCGGCCCTTGAACCGGAAGCGGGCGAAGCCGTACGCCACCAGGGCGCTGATGAGCACCTGGCCGGCGAGCGCCGCGACGGTGATGATGACGGAGTTGCGGGCGAACAGCAGGAAGGGGACGATGCGGAACACTTCCAGGTAGTTCACCCACTCCCACTCACGCGGAAAGAGCTGCGGCGGGTAGCTGTACAGGACGCCGGACGACTTCAGCGAGCCCGTGATCGCCCACAGCATCGGCAGAAACAGCACCGTGGATGCGACCAGCAGGCTCAGGTAGGTGAACGCCAGGCCGAGGTCGCTCGTCAGCCGCCGGCCGTGCCGGTAGCCGCGACTCGGCGTCGCCAGTGGCTCAGGAGCCGCCATAGTAGACCCAGCGCCGGGCGCCGCGGAACTGAATCAGCGTGAACGCCAGCAGCAGGAGGAGCATGATCCAGGCCAGCGCGCTGGCGTAGCCCATGCGGAAGTAGTTGAACGCGTTGCGGTACAGGTACAGCACGTAGAACAGGGTGGAGTTGTCGGGTCCGCCGTCGGTGGCGATGTAGGCCACCGAGAATTGCTGGAAGCTGCCGATGATGTCGATGATCACGTTGAAGAAGATCGTCGGCGTGAGGTGGGGCAGCGTGACCGCGATGAACACCCGCCACACGCCCGCTCCGTCGATGCGCGCCGCTTCGCGCAGTTCCTCGGGCACCCCCTGCAGACCGGCCAGGTAGATGATCATGCGCGCGCCGCCGATGCCCCACAGCGTGACCAACGCCAGACCGGGCACCGCCCATTCGCGGCTCGCCAGCCAGGCGGGGCCATCGATGCCGAACAGGGCGAGCGCTCCGTTCATCAGGCCGAACCGGGGCTGCAGAAACCACAGCCAGATCGAAGCCGCCGCTACGATGGGCGTCACCGACGGCAGGTACAGAACGGTTCTGAAGAACGACTTGAACCGAATCTGGCGATGGATCAGCAGCGCCAGCGCCAGCGAGCCAACCTGGCCAAGCGGCACGTCCAGCGCCAGGTAGTAGGCGGTAACGGCCAGACTCTTCCAGAACAGGGGATCGAACGCGATCTCGTAGTAGTTCTCGATCCCGAGGAAGCTGAGTCCCGGCGCGATGATGCTGTAGTCGGTGAAACTCAGCACCAGCGACGCGACCATCGGCCCGATGAAGAACACCAGGACGCCGATCAGCCAGGGTGAGATGAACAGGTAGCCCTGTACGTCCTCGCGCTGCAATCCGCGCCGCAACATGACCGGCTTCGGCGGCTAGGCGAAGTGGCGTGGGCGGCGCACCACCCGCGGCCACGCCACTTCGAACCGCGACTTTACAGGCTGCGCTGCCGCAGCAGGCGGGTGATGTCGCGATGCAGGTCGGGCAGCACGTCCGCCGGCTGCTCACCGAGGACGTACATGCGCTCGATGGCGTTGCGCACCAGCTCGACGTACTGCGGGCGGCGCAGGTTTTCCGGCCAGACCGGGAGGTTGTAGGGGCGCACCTCGTAGATCGGCAGGAACTGCTGCACGAACGGATCGTCGGCGAACTGCGGATCCTGGTTCACCGCCGGCCGCGTGCCGATGTTGAAGCCCATCTCGACGTATTCGCGGTTGATCTCTTCCGACGTGAAGTACTTGATCCACTCGAACGCGGCCTGCGGACTGCGCGTGCTCTTCAGGATGCTGAGGCAGCCGGCCACGTACTGCTGAAACCTGCCCATCGGCCCGGCCGGCAGCGGCGCCATGTTGAACTCGTCGTCCTCTCCCATCTGCGCCTTGTAGAAGTTGCGGTTCCAGTAGTTGCCGATATTCATGGCGATCCGCCCGGAGCCGAACATCTCGTGCAGGTTGCCCTCCATCTGGTCGCCGGTCGGGGCCGAGTTGTCCTGGTAGATCAGGTCGTAGATGAATTGCGCGCCGGCCAGCGACTCGGGCGTGTCTGCCAGCGACTCGGTGCCGTCCCGACTGAGGAACCCGCCGCCGAAGCCATTGAGAATCATCTCCACCTCGACGTCGCTCATCGAGTAGCCGGTGCCGAACACCTCCGGGTTGCCGTCGTTGTCACTGTCCACCCGCAGGCTGCGCGCGGTTGCCGCCCAGTCGTCGGTGGTCCAGTCGGCGGACGGCGCCGCCATGCCGGACCCGGCGAAGAACTTGTTGTTGTACCACAGCACCGGGCGCGGCAGCGCGGTATACGGCAACCCGTACAGCTTGCCGTCGACCGTCAGCATGTCGATGGCCGCGGCGTAGTAGTTCTCCTTGTCGAGCCCGCTCTGCGCGGCGTACTCGTCGATCGGCACGATGGTGCCCTGGCGCGCGTACTGAGTGAGGTTGATCTCGGGGTTGGTGCGCACCACGTCGACGTGCTGGTTGGTGGCCACCGCGATCAGGATCTTCTGGTCGGCCTCGGCGCGGCTCGACGACAGGTGCACCACCTCCAGCTCGATGTCGGGAAACGCCTCCTCGAAGCGCGGCTTCAGGTCGTCGCGGATCCACTCGAACTCGGCGGCACCGATGCGGTACCAGAACACCACCTTCTCCGCGACCGCCAGTGCCGGCACCAGTCCACACCAGACCAGCGCCGCCAGCGCCACCAGGCCAATACGATTGCGTAGCATTTGTTTCCTCTCCTTGGCCGCGGCGTGTCGGGACGGCCCGCCGGGCCCCAACCAAATTGTGGCGGCGATTATATTCCGCCCCTCCGGCCCGTCAAGCGATGCAGCCGGCGCGGCAGGGCGGCGTGGACGCAGTGCCGCGCCCGGCGGTCATCGAGCAGGAACGGGCTGGCGTTCCTTGAGCGCAGCGACCAGGTCGGCGCTGTCGTGGTGCCAGTTGGCGTCCGCGGCCCGGGCGTGCGCACCATCGCTGACGACGGCATCGAGCGCCACGCGGAGGCAGCGAATCGCCGCGCCGTCGAGGCACGCCAACACGACGCCGTCCGCGGTCGCGGCCATGGCACACGGGCCGCTGCCGCCGGGTACGGCTACCATGGTCTGCCGCCAGGAGCCGCCACCGGTGGAGGTGCCCAGCACGACACCTTCCTGGGTAGCCCACGCCGCCGCGTACAAGCGCCGCGTGCCGAGGGCGGCGTGATCGTCCTCGGTAAGCGTCAGCGCCACCACCGCGGCCCCCGGCGCGGGCGGTACGGCCGCCGCGGCCCCGTTGGCGCCGGCGGTGCCATGCGCGGTTCGCCAGCTGCGGCCACCGTCTGCGGACATCCAGCGGCGGTCGCCATCGGACACGACCACCTCCGGTGGCGCATCGGTCTCCACTACCTCGGAGGCCATGGCGGCTACCTGCTCCACGCCCTCGGTGCGGCTGCGTGCGCCGTCCGCCACCGCGAACGCCAGGCGGACGCCGGCCGCCGCGGCCTCCAGGCGGCCTACGGCGACCGCCGGCTGCCAGCGCTCCTCGTAACGGCGCAGCACGCTCAGCGTGCCGCCGGCCGCGTACGCGACCAGCACTTCTCCCGTGGGCAGCTCGGCGATCGCCAGGTCGCTGACCGGCGCAGCCACCTGCGCTGCGTGCTCGACGTAACCGCGGCGGCGACGCAGGTAGCTGTAGTAGGGGGCCAGGTCGAGGCGCGCGCCGGCTTCCCGCAGGCGTGCGCGCAGTGCCGGCACGTCCACCGCATCCACCGAACGCGCCGGCGCCGCCAGCGCGGCCGCTACGCCGGCCGCGAAGCCGGTCTGGGCGCAGGTGCCCATCACCCGGAACGAGCTGGTGGCCAGGTGGTCGCCGCCCAGGCAGCGGCCTGGCACCAGCAGGTTGGCTGCGCCGCGCGGGCGCATGGCGCGCAGCGGTATCTGGTGCGGCGGGCACTGCACCGTGATGCCGGTGCCGGCGCGTTGCACCACGGTGGGCCAGTGGTAGTCGGTGTGGTAGGAGCCCACCGCCACCGCGTCGGGGAAGTGGCGCCCGGCGAGGATGTCGTCGGCGCGCAGCGAGTAGACCGCGTCCACCCGCCGCCCCTCGCGGATGCCGATGTGCGGCGCCACCCACGCCAGGCGGTGGTTGGGATAGCACGCTCCGCGGTAGCCGCGCGTCTGCAGGTAGTGCACCACCCCGATCATCTGCCGCCGGCCCGCCTGCTCCGCCGCCGACAGCGAGGCGCCGTCGGTGGCGTCGTGGCCGATCACCTTCATCTTCACGGTCACGTGGTAGCCATGTGGGATGACCGTGATCATCGGCACGTCCTCGTCGTCCCGGTAGCGCGGACAGCCGGGCGGGAGCTGCGGCTGCACCGGCGCGCCGTTGTCCACCAGGGTGAAGTAGAGGCTCATCGGCAACTGGCGCCGGCCCGCCGCCTCGTCCACCGTCGGCGGGTCGCCCGGCATCAGCACCGGGCCGCCCTTGCGGAACGGCCAGCCGCCGCGCGCCACCAGGTCGGCATCGCCGGTGGCGTCCACCGCCACCGCGGGTGCGACCCGGGTCAGGCCGCTCTTGTTGGCCAGCACCACGCCGGCCACGCGTTCGCCCTCCCGCTCCACGGCCAGTACCTGCGTGTGCAGCAGCAGTTCCACGCCCGCCTCGGCGAGCATCTCCTGCAGCACGAACTTCAGGCTCTCGCAGTCGAAGGCGCGCCCGTCGGCGTTGGGCCGGTAGCGGTGGATGCCGCCGAAGGCGTCAAGCCGGCGCAACATCTCGCGCCAGCGGTCGTTGACGAAGCGGGTCTCGCCGCAGAAGGTGTGCACCCCGCCGGCGGTGCCCTGCCCGCCGACGAAACCGTGCTGCTCGACCAGCAGCACGCCCGCCCCGTGGTCCGCCGCCGCGAGCGCCGCGTACACTCCGGCCACGCCGCCGCCGGCGACCAGGACGGCCACGCTCCGCTGTGCGCGGAGCGGTAACGTCACGCTACTCTCGTTCATGGTGCTCATAGATTCGTAGGTGCAATTCTCGTGTCGCAATCTCGCCGCGTCAAATGCTGCGTTCGCCAAACCGGTCGGACGCGGCTTCGCTACCGGAACACGAGCCGCTTGCGGCTGGCGGCGCACTCCCGAAGATAGAGATTGATCAGCGTCTGGTAGGGGATGCGGCTGTCGGCTGCAAGTGCCTTGAAATACTCCAGCGTGTCCAGGTCCAGCCGTATCGTGACCTGTCTCTTGAGATGCTTCGCATAGGGATTTCGTTTCGCCTTGGAGAAGTCGTAGTTGTCTCTCATCACGCCCACCTGCGTTCGTATTCGGCGCGCTCCACGCGGCTGGCCTTGCGGGCTGAAAAGATCCGGATGATCTCGTCATCCTCGCGGTAGCAGTGACAGACCACCAGGGTCCGCAGCGCCAGGCTCATCCCAATGAGCACAAACCGATCCTTATCGTCCGAGTGATCCGGGTCGCCGATGAGCAAAGCCCGATCGTCATAAAACACGCTCTGGGCCTCGTGGAACGAAACGCCGTGTTTGCGGTTGTTCTCGGCACTCTTGCGCTCGTCCCACTGAAATCGAATCTCATCCACACGAGTGCATCATAACTACACTGTAATGATATCGTCAAGCTCGCGATGTCGCCGTCCCGAACACCCAGCGGCAACCGGTCTGGTCTACGCGGTAGTTGTGTGCCTCATCGCCGGCGGCCGCGCCCCGCTGCCTCGGCGGTCGACCAGGCGCTTGGGGTGCCGCTCGAGCGGCCGTTAGTGATGTGGGTGGCGCCGATGTCCTCGCGCCCCAGCATATTGTCGACCCGGACTCCCGGACTGGCAGCAACGCACCGTTTTGGCAGTTGCTGCAATCAGTGCTTGCCGTGACCTGCCGCGCACGGCGGCGCGAGTCGGCATCGATTGCTGAGCCACCCGAATCGGGCGTGGCAGCGGGCGGCGCGAGCGCTACGCCAACTTCAGTAATGCCCGGCATGCGCTGCGGCGCCTGCGGCCGCTGCGCGCTGACGGACTTTCCACGATGCCGCGCTCGCCCTGTTCGACCCCGGCGTGCGCATGCTGCTCGCGTGGCATACGCGGACCGGATCACTATCGAGCCTGGAAAGCGTGGCGGCAAGCCCCTGCCTGTGTCGATCCGGCAGTCCGTGGCCGGCGGTGGTGTATATGGCTAATGTATGCTTTGAGTTGACGGTGACGAGAACTCAGATCTACCTGACCGACGAGCAGAGGGACAGCCTCGGGAGCCAGTCTGCAAGGACTGGCCGACCGATGAGTGAACTGATTCGGGAAGCACTCGACGAGTACCTTCGACGCCACCGACCGGAGCGGCGACAAGAAGTACTTCGCAGCGTAGCGGGCCTCTGGGCCGATCGAACAGACCTCGCGCAGTTGGACGACGCGCGCGCTACGCTGGACAGAGATCTGTCGCCGTGAGTGGCATTCTCCTGGACTCCGATATCGCCATCGACTACCTGCGCGGAGTCCAGGCAGCGGTCGAGTTCGTCCAGCGGCATGAAAATGAGATTTCCCTGTCGGCGGTGACGGTTGCCGAGCTGTTCGCCGGTGTGAGGGAGGGCGACGAGACCGACAAGCTGGAGGAGTTCGTGGGGTTGTTTCCCGTGATTCCGGTCGCCCTGGAGGTGGCGAAGACGGCAGGTCTTCATCGCCGGGATTTCGGTCCTTCCCACGGCACCGGTCTGGCTGATGGAATGTTGGCGGCTACGGCGGACCTTCATGCACTGGAGCTGAGAACGTTGAGCACCCGCCACTACCCGATGTTTCAGGGCCTTCGCGCGCCGTACGTGCGGCCCCCTTCTTGACCCGGCAGCGCGCTCGGCATCGGGACGAGGGCCGCTACCGACGCTGGCCGACCGACCCGACCGAATCACACTTGCCACGTATTCCGTGCGCACGTATTCTGTGTCGATGAATCTCACACTGTCGGTGGATGAACAGATCGTGAAGCGGGCTCGTACCACGGCTGCGGCGATGGGCATGAGTCTGAACCAGGCGGTGCGCAACTACCTCGGCGAACTCGCCGGGCAGTCGTCGCCGGCAGCGGACATCGCCGAGATCGAACACCTGTCGTTGGTCGCGGGCGGCAATCGGCGCGGCTGGCGCTTCGACCGCGAGCATCTGCACGAACGTGCGTAGTTTCTTCGACACCAACGTCCTTGCGTACACCGACGACGCCGGGGAGCCGAACAAGCAGGCCACGGCCCTGAAGCTGCACGCCGCCAGCCACCAGCGCGGCCAGGGCGTCGTCTCCACGCAAGTGTTGCAGGAGTACTTCGTCACGGCGACGCGAAAGATGGGTGTGGACCCGGTCATCGCACGTCGCAAGCTGGAGTTGTTCTCCCGCATGAACGTGGTGGTGAATCAGGTCGACGACGTTATCGCGGCCGTGGATCTTGCGCGACTCCATTCCCTGTCGTTCTGGGACGCGCTCATCGTGCGGGCGGCTCAGCGCGCGGAATGCAGCGTGCTCTACTCGGAGGACATGCAGGACGGCTGGAGGATAGACGGCCTGCAGATCGTGAATCCGTTTACGACCTGACCGCGACCCCGACGCGTTGGTCGGCGAGTGCAGTAGTGGGACGAGGAGATTGTCGTGTCTCAGTCACCATCTGGATCAAGTGCCAAAAAAATTGCGCTGAGCACTTGACGGGTTTGGCGCCGCTCATAACGGCCCGCTGACGCACGTTCCGGCCCCTCCGACCCTGCGAACATCCTGCCACGGCCTCCAGGCCCATCAGAACCCGCCAGCGCCGGCCTGAGCCCTTCCAGGTGCCGGTCCGGGACTCGCCGAAACCGGGCATTTCTCAGCCATGCTTATATTTACGCCATGCCTTCCGCGACCTCCACCGGCTTCTCCTCCTCGCTCTCCGGGCTCCCCGACCAGGTGCTGCTGGCGCACACCAGGTCCCTCGTGCTGCACGAGCAGGCGCTGCAGCTCGCCGTCCTCGACCACCTGCGCGAGATCCACGCCCGCCACCTGCACCTGCGCCTCGGGTTCTCCAGCCTGTTCGACTACGCGGTGCGCGAGTTGGGCTATAGCGAAGGTGCCGCGTGGCGCCGTATCAAAGCCATGCGCCTGTGCTCCGATACCGCCGGGACACGCGAGCGGCTGCAGGACGGCTCGCTCACCCTGAGCGCCGCGGCGCAGTTGCAGAACACCTTCGACCTCCTGCAGCGCACGGCGACCGCCGCCGCGGACCACGGCGCGCCACCCGCGGCACCGGAGCTGCTGCCGCGCGGCACGGGGCCGACGCCGGAGGCGGGGGCTTCGGGGACCGGGGCAGCGGCGGCGGCGCGACCGGTGCCGGCGCTGGACGCGGCGCAGCGGCAGGAGCTGGTGGCGCGGGCGAGCGGCAAGAGCACCCGCGAGGTGAAGCAGTTGTTGGCCGGGGTGGCTCCCGAGCTGGCGCGGCCGGCCGACCGCCTGCGGGCGCTGGGCGAGGGCCGCTGGGAGTTGAAGGTGGTGATCGACTCTGCCTGTCAGTGCGGGATCGAGCAGCTACGGGCACGGCTGTCGCACGTGGACCCGCACCTGACGCTGGGGCAACTGGTGCAGGACGGCCTGCAGCGCTACGACCCGGGGCGGCCGCGGCGCGGGCGCAGAGGTGGGCGCCGGGAGGCGAGCGCGGGCCAGACGCTGGAGCCGAAGACGCAGGAAGAGCCGGCGGGCGGGGTGACTTCGCCGCCGAAGTGGGGCGCGCAAGAGCAACCCGGAAAGCCACCGCTGGCGGGATCGATCGCCCGTTGCACCCCAGCGTCGGCAGCGCTGTCCGCAGAGGGAGCCGCGCGCGGCAATGGCGGCGCCGGTACCTCGGAGCTGTCCGCGCCGCCGTCGGGGCGCGAGACTTGCGCCGGCAGCACCCCGATGCGTGCCAAGTCAGCGGCGACTGAGCCCGGCAGGGCTACTTCGGCGCCGAAGTCGGTGGCCGATCGTGGGTCCCACGGCACCGTACCGGCGCCACGGCCGACGCCGCCGGCAGACCAGGGCAGGCCGCCCGTGCTGGCAGCGACGGATCGCAGCCGCAACGCTCCTTTGCCAGCGAAGCGGGCAGGGACGGCGCAGCTCAATGGCTATTCGCGGCCTCAGTCGGCGGCAGCCGGCCCCTACGGAGGCAGCGCGCAGCCGCCTCACCGGGCGCGCCGATCCCGCTACATTCCGGCATCAGTGCGGCGCGAGGTGTGGCGCCGCGACGGCGGCTGCTGCAGTTACGTCGATTCGCACAGCGGGCGGCGCTGCGGGTCCCGCTTCCTGCTGCAGCTCGACCACATCGTTCCCTTTGCGCTCGGCGGCAGCGCCGAGCCGGGGAACTTGAGGCTCCATTGCGCTGCCCACAACCGTTTCCGGCATCGGGAGTACCGACCGCGGCCAGACGGGGCCACGTGATCCTCGCCGGGGTGCGAGTTGGGCGGTCGGGCGTCGGTCCGATGGCAACGGTCGTTACGATTGCGGCCGGTTTGTCGCGTAGCGTGGATAGTCCTGTCCCATCCCTCCACCTGTTGCCGGCGCGGGCCGGCGGGTATTACGGTTAGGCGTCATGAAGGTGCCGGAGTCCACGTCTGTTCACGCCCGGCACGGGCGCCACCGCGCCGGTGCTCACCGCACTGACCTCGGACACTCCCACCCAGGAAACGTTGGCATCCACCGGACGGCCCCGAACGGGATGACCGCCGGCAGTGCTCCGGGAGGACTCGCGCCATGACCGGACAGACGTCCATCGAACCGGCGACCCTGAGGAGGATCAGGGCCAGGAACCTGCTGTCTTTCGGGCCTGAGGGGATCGACCTCGAACTGTCTGCCCTCAACGTCCTGATCGGTCCGAACGGCTCGGGAAAATCGAACCTGCTGGAGGTCATCAGGCTGCTGCAAGCCGCTCCCCACGATCTAGCCGATCCCGTCCGCACCGGCGGCGGCGTCAGTGATTGGATATGGAGAGGGCAGCCGCAGTGCACGGCGACGGTCGAGGTCATCATCGACAACCCCCATGGGAAACAACCGCTACGGCACGTGATCGCGTTCAGAGAGTCCGGTCGCCGGTTCACCCTGGAAGACGAGCGGATCGAGAACGAGCATCCTTACCCTGGACAACCCGACTCGTACTTCTACTACAGACTCCAGGGCGGGAGCCCCGTGCTGAACGTAGTTGGAGACGAACGGCGGGAGCTTCAACGGGATGCCGTCGAACCCGACCGGTCGATTCTGTCACAGCGGAAAGAGCCCGATCAGTATCCGGAGCTCGCCTATCTGAGCACGTTCTACGAGGGCATCAACCTGTACGGCTCCTGGGAGTTCGGGCGGAGCGCCGGCATCCGTGACGCGCAGAGAAGCGACGTTCGCCCGAGTCCGCTGACCGAGAACTTGTCGAACCTTGGCACGTTCCTCAACCGGCTGGCGCCGTACCCGGCCGCCAGAGCGCGTCTGACGGCGCATCTGACCGAGCTTTACGAAGGCATCACCGACTTCGAGCTGTACTTCGATCCGAGCTCCGTACAACTCCTGTTCACGGAGGGGGATTACTCGATCCCGGCATCGCGTCTGTCCGACGGCAGCCTCAGGTATCTCTTTCTGCTGGCGGCGCTGCTGGACCCGGAACCGCCCAAGTTCCTGGGAATCGAGGAGCCTGAGCTGGGGCTCCACCCGGATCTGATTCCCAAGCTGGCGGACCTGCTGGTCGACGCGTCAAGCCGGTGCCAACTCGTCGTGACGACGCACTCCGACCTGCTGGTCGACGCGCTGTCCGAGCACGCGGAATCGGTAGTGGTATGCGAGAAGCACGACGGCCGAACCAGCATGAGGCGTCTCGACCGATCGGACCTCACCCGCTGGCTCGACCGGTATGGGCTGGGGCAACTCTGGACCAAGGGAAAGCTGGGTGGTGTGCGCTGGTGAGGGCGGAGATCTACGTCGAGGGTGGAGGGCCGCCTGACAGAGTCACCAACATTCGATGCCGCGAGGGTTTTCGCAGGCTGCTTGCCAAGTGCGGCCTCGACGACAGCAGGTTCCAAGTGACCGCCTGTGGGGGAGGCGGAGATGCTCGGAACGACTTCCTGGACGCACATGCGGTTGCCGGGGACCAATACTATGTCGCGCTACTGATCGACAGCGAGTCTCCTGTCGCGAACATCGAAGAGACGTGGAAACACCTCACCGAAGAGCATAACTGGCAGCGCCCTCCCGGCGCCCGGGATGACCAGGTGCTTTTCATGACCACGTGCATGGAGACATGGATCGTAGCGGATCGGTCGGCCTTGGGTACGCATTTCGGTCAGTGCCTTCTGGTCAGGGAACTTCCCGACCTCGACGGTTTGGAGGAGCTGAGGCGCGGCACCGTAAAGGATCGGCTGCAGGACGCCACCCGGAGCTGTCCGGCACGGTACGGGAAGGGGCCGAATTCGTTCCAGTTACTGGGCAGACTCGATCCGACAGTCCTGGAAGAACGCCTGCCGAGCTTCCGCCGGGCGCGGCGAATCCTGACCGACAAGCTGGGTTGAGGTCTGACGAGGTGCAGCGCGCTGCCACTTCGCGCTTTTTCCGGGCCGCCGAGGAGGGGGACCTCCCTACCATCCGCACGCTGGTGGCCGCCCACCCTGAACTGGTGCGGCTGGACCGCGCGGAGAACGACGAGCACACCGCCCTGCATTACGCAGTGCTCAACCGGGACCTGGCCTGCACGCGCTTCCTCCTGGAGGCCGGCGCGGACCCCCACAAGGGCATCTACCCGCACCGCGACGCCACCTCGCCGCTGACCCTGGCCGAGGACCGCGGCTACGACGACCTCGTCGCGCTCATCGGCGGAGAGCTGGACCGCCGCGCCGCGCAGGCGGGCGCCGACCCGGAACGGGGTGACGAGTTGTTCGACCTGGTCCGCGACGGCGACCTCGACGGGGTCAAGCGGTTGTTGGAGGCGTCCCCGGCGCGCATCGCCGAGGTCGACGCGCAGGGGCGAAAGGCGCTGCACGCCGCCGCCGCGGCGGTCGACCTGACGCTGGTCCGTTATCTGGCTGCCCGCGACCAACGCCCGTCCCAGCCGGATGCGGCGGGCCTGACGCCGCTTGACCGCGCGGTGCTGTCGTTCGGATGGACGCAGCGCGAGCGGGCGGCCGCGGCGCGCGCCGCCGCACAGGCGCTGCGCGAAGCCGGCGCGGAGCAGACGCCGCGGGCCGCAGCGGCGCTGGGTGACCTCGCCTTCCTGCGGTCGATCCCGAAACAGCGGCTGCAGCAGGCCACCGGGAGTTCCGGAGGCCTCCTCACCCTGGCGGTCACCTACGGGCAGCCGGCGGTGCTGGAGCTGCTGCTCGCCAAGGGCCTGGACCCCGACGAGCGGATCGATGTGCCCAACGTCGACGAGCCGGTGCAGAGCTGGGGCATGCCGCTGTGGCACGCAGCCGCCTACGGCGAGTACGCGCTGGCGGAGACGCTGCTCGACGCCGGGGCGGACGTGAACGCGATGGTGCACGCATCCGGCTGTCCGATGGAGCGCGCCTACGGTGCGGGGGACGAGCGGATGAAAGCCCTGCTGCTGCGGCGGGG
Organism: Spirochaetia bacterium; assembly: GCA_965203905.1. GTDB lineage: Bacteria > Spirochaetota > Spirochaetia > SZUA-6 > Bin103 > Bin103. The sequence goes on from CBDBDQ010000005.1 coordinate 3,929,876, forward strand.
AGCCGTGGTACCGGTGGAGACCATCGGGCTGTACCGGGACGTGCAGGCCGCACGAGACATCATCGAAGGCCGGGCGCCGGCGGTGACCGACCGGCGCCACGTCACCGCGTACGAGCAACTGCTGTGGGCGGGCGCGTGCGGCGGCGAGCCGGAGATCGTCGAACTCTGCCTGCCGCGCATCGATCGTGCGCCGAGCGATCCGTGGTGGAGCCCCGTTCTGCGCCAGCCCATGCGTATCTGGAACCACGGCCCGCTGGACGCACCCGGCTTCGATCGGTACACCTATCCCCGCTGCCTGGAGGTGATCCTGGAGCACGGGGTCGACCCGGACGTGACCGACCACCACGGCTTCACTGCCCTGCAGCACGTTGCGCAGGCCGGTACGACGTGGGGACGACAAGTGATCACGGAGCAGGAGCGCGTGGCGTTCGCGACGCTGCTGCTCGACGCCGGCGCCGGCCTGACCCGGCGCGACCCGCTGCTCCGCTCCACACCGCTGGGCTGGGCCTGCCGCTGGGGACGTGGCGAGTTGGCAAAGCTGCTCATCGAGCGCGGCGCCGCGGTCGACGAGCCGGATGCCGACGTGTGGGCAACGCCGTTGGCGTGGGCGGCCGGCAAGGGCCACGACGAACTCGCGGCGCTGCTGCGCCGGCACGGCGCACGCCGCTGAGCGGGGCGCAACCGGGCGGGCCGGAGTCGGGCCGGCCAACCGCAAGGGAGGAACCACATTGGCATCCGTGACCGTCGCACCGACCCACGACCGATTCCTGCGCGGCGGGCAGCCGTTCTTCTATCTCGGCGACACCGCCTGGATGGCCTTCTCCAACGTTCCTTCTGCCATTTGGACGGAGTACGTGCGTTTCCGCAGGGAGCAGGGCTTCACCGCGCTGCAGATCAGCGTGCTGCCGATCAATCACGACACCAGCGTCGCGGCGACCAACGACAGCCCGTTCGCACCGCGCGCCGGCGGCTGGGACTACGGCGCCCGCAACGACGCCTACTTCGACAAGGCCGAGCGCATGGTGGCCGAGGCCGTGGCGGCGGGCCTGGTGCCGGTGCTGGGCGTGCTGTGGCGCAACTACGTACCCGGCACCCGGAGCTCGACCGCCAACCCGGTTGCCGGTCCGATGCCGTTCGATGTCATGGAACGGTACGTCGCCCACATCGCGCGGCGTTTTCGCCCCTTCGAGCCGATGTTCTTCATCTCGGGCGACACGCTCTGGGAGTCCCCGGACGAGCCGCGTTACTACCTCCGGGCCCTGGAGCTGATCCGTGCGGGATGCCCCGACGCACTGGTCTCCATGCACCTCACCCCGCAGGCGGACCTGCCGGACCGGTTCGTGGACGCGGTGGATTTCTACATGTTCCAGTCCGGACACAGTGTAGACCACCCCGATCGGCCGTGGCGGCTGGCCGAGAAGTTTGCCTCTTCGCGGATTCGGCGTCCGGTGATCAATTCCGAGCCCTGTTACGAGGGCCACGGACGAGGCGTCGGCCGCGCCCGGCAGGTGCGCGGGCAGTGGACTCGATCGGAGGTGCGCGCGGCCGCGTGGCAGAGCCTGCTCTCGGGCGCCAAGGCGGGCGTCACCTACGGCGGCCACGGCGTATGGAGCTTTCACACGCGCGAGAAACGCTTTCTGAACGATCACAAGTACGTGCCGATGGACTGGTGGGAGGCGTTGCGCCTGCCCGGCGCCTGGGACTACGGGTACGCGCGCTGGCTGTTCGAGACCTTCGGCCTGGCCGACCTTGCGCCCAACCAGGCCCTGGTGGGCAGTGACGACCCCGCTATCCGCGCCGCGGCTGGCGACGGCGCCCGGGTGGTGGCAGTCTACATGCCGCACGCCGTGAGCCTGGAGGTCAACGCCGACCTGAGCCGCCACCGCATCACGCTGCTCGACCTGGAGCGGCGGCGGCCGTATACCACCGACGTGACGGTGTCCGGCGGGCGCACGCGGTTCCAACTCCCCAACACGAACTCCGACCTGCTGATGATCGCGGTGCGGTAGCGGCCGTCCGCCGCCGGCGGGTCGACGGAGCCGCGGCCGGCTTCCGGCGACGGTTGCGGGTGTTGCAGGCTAATTGCCGTGAGACCAGGTTGAGCCGGTCCGCGTGTCCGCCGCGTGCTGACCCACGTCCGGCTGCGGGGTCGAACCCGCCGGATCGTGCACCAGCCCGGCGCGGCGGCCGGCGGCAGCCAGCGACAGGCACAGCGCGCGCAGCTGGCTCAAGCGCTGCAGGCGAACCGTTACCGCGTGCGCGGACATGTCTACCTTCACTCCGTCGCTCCTGTCAGCCGCTTGATGTCGTCCTGGTCCTGCCCGCTGCCGCGCAACCGTTTCAACGCGACCAGCCCGGACCGCGACACCGTCCCGATGGCGCCGTGGTTCCATGCGACGCGCCGGCGCGACTGCCACACGCTTTCCAGGGCCGGCGTGACGTGCAGCAGGTCGACCATCAGAACGTCCTCCGAGTCTGGCTCCGGCTTGACCAGCCGAGAGATGGTCACCGCGCCTCCGGCGAGCCTCATTGGTGCCGCTGCCAGGCGATAACCAAGCTGTGCCAGGACCTCAGCGGCGGTCGGCACCTGATCGGGTGTGACCAGCATGTCGATGTCGATGGTCGCACGTGGAATACCGTATATCGCCAGTGCCACACCGCCGCACAGCGCGTAGTCGACGCGTGCGAGGTCAAGAGCATCGGTGATGCAACGAAGTTCGGTGAGCAAGTCGGTCACGGTGTTCGCACCCGACCGGAACACCTCACTTCGAACCACCATCGAGCGACTCGAATCGGGCGGCCACCTCACCCGCCATGATGCAGCAGTCTACGAGTTCCGATTACGCCCAACAACAAACGTCGCACCCGCCGCCAGACGGTCAAGCGGTGTAGTAGTGCGATTCGAGGAGCAGGCAGCCGCCGGTCGACTCGAAGGGGCCGTGCAGCACGCCGGGCGGGCGGCAGGCGTAGGTGTGAGCGGTGAAGGTTTCGCGCTCGCCGCCGCTGCTGCCCACGGTCAGGTCTCCTGATACCAGGAACACTTCTTCCCAGTAGTCGTGCACGAACTGCTCCGTGGTTCGGGCGCCGGGGCGGAAGCGCAGCAGCCGGGTACGCGCGCCGCGGCGGTTCTCCTCGTCCAGCCCTCCCGAAAGAATCTTCTGCTCGATCCCCGGTGGATAGCCGGCCGGCACCTCCCAGCCCGCCTCCAGGTCGACGCGGTGGAACTCCCGATGTTCGCGTTCGAGGTTCATTCTCCTGATTCCTCCAGTTCGTCTTCGAGCCCGTACGAGTCCAGCATGGTGTCGACCAGGCCGGTGGCGGCGTCCCAGTCGAAGGTGCGGTACGAATGGGCGCGCGTCACGAACGGTGCGCCGGCGTAGAACATCTCGTACTGCTCGTGGCGCGAGGCGAACTCGGAGCCGATCACGTCCCACGCCAGGCGGTAGAACTTGACCTTGCTGCGCGCGTCCGCGGCCGGCGACTGCTGGGTCTGTTCGATCAGCGCGGCCAGCTCGGGGTTGGCGAAGTCGCGCACGCTCGAGGGCTGCATGATGAGCCCACCCCCGGCCAGCTCGCGCAGCGTGGAAATGATCCTGCCGTACAGCTTCTGGGTGATCACCTGCGCCGCGTACAGGGTGTGCCGGTGTGGCACGTAGTACTTGCCCGCCATCGCCCCGCGCACCTCCATCGCCTCCACCATCGCTTCCACCATGCCCACCTCGGCGGCCAGCTCGCCGAGCGTATCGCGCACCCGCGGGAAGCCCGAGGTGCCGTTGACCTGCGCGATGCGGTGCGCCACGCCGACCAGGAAGCGCAGCTTGACGCACAGCCGGATCTGGGCCTGGTAGTTCTGGTACACGTGCGCCGGGGTGGCGTGGAACTGCCTCTGGCACATGGCGATGTCGCGGTCCACGAAGACCCGCTCCCAGGGCACGTGCACGTTGTCGAAGTAGATCACCGCGTCGTTCTCGTCGAAGCGTGATGCGAACGGGTTGTCGAACACGCTCTCGGCGCGCTGCTCGTAGGAACGCCGCGACAGCACCTTCAGGCCCGGGGTAGCGATCGGCACGGCGAACGAGATGGCGTAGTTCTCGTCGCCGGGCTGCAGCGGCTGGATGCTGGTGACCAGGATCTCGTTGGCCATGATGCCGCCGGTGGCCAGCATCTTGGCGCCGTGCACGGTCAGCCCGGCGGCATCCTCGTCCACCACCGCCGCGGTCAGGTGCTCGCCGCGCTGCTGGTGCGCGGCCTTGGCGCGGTCCGCCTGCGGGTTGATGATCACGTAGCTCAGGTACAGGTCGTGATCACGCGCGAAGCGGTAGTAGTCGGCCAGCGCCGCCGCCCGCCTGGGGTCGTACTCCGCGAACACCTCCAGCCCCATGAACATGCCGGAGATGGTGGAGGCGACGTGGTCCGGCGAACGTCCCAGGAAGCCGGCGTGCTGCTCGCTCCACGCCTCGATGGCGCGCCGCCGCGCGACCAGCTCGCCGTAGCAGCGGGGCAACTGCCAGATGCGGCTATAGCGCGAGCCGTCCTCGGCGGCGCAGGTCATCAGCTCGCCGTGCTCGCGGGCGCTCTGGAAGTCGTACAGGCCGCAGATCGAGCGCACCGCGTTGCGGTACGCGGGATGGGTGGTGACGTCGTCCACCAGCGCGCCGTTCAGATACACCTGCCGGCCGTCGCGCAGCGCGCGCGCATGCTGGTCGCCGGTCTTGATCATCTCATCCCCCCGTCGCCGAACCGGTTGGCGCGGGCCGCTCCGCAGCACCGGGGACAGGGTAGCGATGCCGATTGTGGCGTGGCCGCAGCCGCCCGGGCTCCAGATCGGCTAGAAGAGATGGCGCCGATTGCCGAACCCGGCACGGTGGGCGGGGTGAGCAGCGCCCCGAACTGGTCCGATTGGCCTCGTGGCTCGTGACACAGCATGGGCGCCGGTGCCGCCACCTCTTCCGAGGCGCGCAACCAGGCGGCCCGTTCGGCCATGGTGACGCCCGGTATCGGCGCCAGGCCGGAGGCTACGATGCGGTTGGGCACGCTGGCGGGATGGGTCTCCACCACCCGGATCGTGCGGGCAAACGTCATCGGTGCCCGTTGACCTTACGCGCAGATGCGGCGCAGCGCAATATCCGCCACAACGGCCGCGCGGTACAGGCTTGGGGCTCTGCTGGGCGCGGAAACCGCGAAGACGCGGGCGAGTTTGCAGAGTTCGTCACGTAGTGACAGAATCGGCGATCTCATCACATCAGGTGCGGCGATGCCGTCACAGATGTGCGACGAGGGCAAGGTGGTGGAGATGGGCACCCGGGACGAAATGCTTGAGCACCCCCGGCATGAGCGCACGCAGCAGTTCCTGGCCCAGATCCTCACCTGAGCCTGCCATGTGCCTGCCCGGATGAAACTGACCACCGAGGAGCGGCGCATGGCCGCGGGCGAGCGCGGTGAGGCGGTGGCACTCGCGATGTCGGTAATGGCCACCCTCGGCGAGCGCTACGGCGCGCCCGACATGGTGCCGATCAAGGGCGCCCACGTGGACGGCTGCATCTATCGCGGCGACGAGGAGGCGTCGCTGGTGTTTGCCGAACGGCTCGCCGCCGCCGGTGCGCGCGTAGCGGTGCCGACCACGCTGAGCGCCGGCGCGCGCGACATCGAGCGCTGGCGGGAACTGCGGCTGCCGGAGGCGTTCGCGGCCGGCTGCCGGCGCATGGAGCAGGCCTACCTGTCGATGGGCACGGTGCCGGCGTGGACCTGCGCCCCCTATCTGCACGCGGCGGCGCTGCGCGTGGGCGACCAGGTGGCGTGGGCCGAATCCAACGCCATCGTGTACGCCAACACGGTGATCGGCGCGCGCACCGCGCGCTACGGCGACTTCTCCGACATCTGCGCGGCCCTGATCGGACGCGTGCCGCGCTTCGACCTGCACGTGACCGAGAACCGAGTCGGGCGGATCCTGGTGCGGTGCCCGGCGCCGGCGCTGGCCGGCTTCGACGTCGCCGATCCGGCCACCTGGTCGGCGCTCGGCTACGCGCTCGGCGCACTGGTGCCGGACGGCGTGCCGGTGCTGGACGGGCTGCCGCGCAGCGCGACGCCCGATCAGCTCAAGGCGCTGTGTGCGGCGGTGGCCACCTCGGGCAACGTGGCGCTGATCCACGTGGTGGGGGTCACCCCGGAGGCGGCCACCCGCGAGCAGGCGCTCGGGGGCCGGCAGCCGGTGCGGGTTGTCGAGCTCGGCGCACGCGACCTGGAGCAGGCGCACGCCACGCTGTCCACGTCCAGCGGCGGCGCGGTCGACCTGGTGAACATCGGCTGTCCGCACGCCTCCGTCACCGAGGTGGAGCGGATCGTCGACCTGCTCGCCGGGCGGCCGGTGGCGCCGTCGGTGCAGTTCTGGCTCAAGACCAACCGCGCGGTCTACCAGCGCCTGGAACGGACGCCGCTGCTGGCGGCACTGCAGGCAGCCGGGGTCACCCTGCTGACCGACGCCTGCATCATGGCCGGGCATTACTACCGCTACTGGCCGCTGCGCCGGGTGGTGACCAACTCGGCCAAGTACGCCCACTACGCTCCCACGGGCATGCGCGTGGAGACCCTGTTCCGCTCCACCGCCGAGTGCGTGGAGGCCGCGGTGTCGGGCTCCGTCGATGGCTGAGCTGGTGCCGGGCACCGACCTGCCGTTCAGGACCTTCGCCGAGGGCGCGGCATGCGGCGAGGCGGTGGTCTCGGCCGAGCCGATCAGCTTCGCCGGCGAGTTCGACGCCGCCACGGGGGTGGTGACAGGCCGCCGCAGCGCGCTGCGCGGCGCGTGCCTCACCGGCAGGATCCTGGTCTACCCTCACGGGCGCGGCTCCAGCTCCACCTCCTCGATCCTGGCCGAGGCGCTGCGCCGCGGCACCGCGCCGGCGGCCATCGTCAACGTGTCGGTCGAGCACATCATCGTGGTCGGTGCGCTGGTGGCGCAGAAGCTGTTCGGCACCTCGCTGCCGATCATCGCGGTGGCGCCCGAGCTGCTCGATCGCGTGCGCTCCGGCGACCGGCTGGAGATCGACACCGCGCGCGGCATCTTCCGGTACCACGCATGAGCGCGCGCGAGGCGCCTGCGCGCCCCAACATCCTGCTCATCCTGGCCGACGACATGGGGTACTGCGACATCGGCTGCTACGGGTCGGAGATCCGCACTCCGAATCTCGACGCCCTGGCCAGCGGCGGGCTGCGCTTCTCGCAGATGTACAACTGCGCCCGCTGCTGCCCGTCGCGCGCCGCCCTGCTGACCGGCCTCTATCCGCAACAGACCGGCGTAGGGCACATGATCCGCGACCTCGGGCTGCCGCAGTACCAGGGCTTTCTCAATGACCGCTGCGTGACGGTGGCCGAGGTGCTCCGTGAGCACGGCTACAGCACGCTGATGGCCGGCAAGTGGCACGTCGGCGGCCACTAAGACCTGCTCCATCCGGAGCGCTGGCGTCCGGGCGACGCGCGTCACCCGCTGCCCACCCAGCGCGGCTTCGACCACTTCTACGGGCTCGTGGCCGGGGCCGGCAACTACTTCGACCCCAAGCCGATGCTGGAGGACGAGCGGGTCATCCCGGTCGCCGGCGAGCCCGGCTACTACCTGACCGACGCGATCAGCGAGCGGGCAGCCGGCATGTTCGACCGCTACGTTGGCGCTTCTCCGGAGCGGCCGTTCTTTCTGCACCTCAGCTACACGGCTCCGCACTGGCCGCTGCACGCCAGGGAGGAGGACGTTGCGCGCTACGCCGACCGCTACCGCGGTGGCTGGGATGCGCTGCGCGCCGCCCGCCACGAGGAACTGACCGCCATGGGCATGGTCAGCGAGCGCTGGCCGTTGTCGCCGCGAGACGAGGGCGTGCCGCCGTGGGAGGATTCGCACCACCGCGACTGGAACGCGCTGCGCATGGCCGTGTACGCGGCGCAGATCGACAGCATGGACCGCGGCATCGGACGCATCATGGCCAAGCTGCGGGAGCTGGGGCAGGAGCGCAATACTCTCGTGATCTTCGTGTCCGACAACGGCGGCTGCGCGGAGTTCCTGGCCGAGGACGGCGACCAGCCCGAGCCGAGCCAGTTCCGGGCCACGCTGGCGGACGGGCGCGGGGTGACGATCGGCAACCTGCCCGACCTGGCGCCCGGCGGAGCGGATACCTTCATGAGCTACGACATTCCGTGGGCCAACGCCAGCAACGTGCCGTTCCGGCTGTACAAGACCTTCCTCCACGAGGGCGGCATCGCCACCCCGTGCATCGTGTCGTGGCCCGGGACGATCACCGAGGCGCGCATCGTGCATCAGCCGGCGCACTTCATCGACATCGCCGCCACCTGCATCGCCGCCGCCGGCGCCCGCTACCCGAACGCGTGGGACGGGCGGGCGATCCAGCCGCTGGAAGGGGAGAGCCTGCTGCCGCTGATCGCCGGCCGCCCGTGGCGGCGTGAGGCGCCGATGGTGTGGGAACACGAGGGCAACCGGGCGCTGCGGGCGGGACAGTGGAAACTGGTGAGCGAATACGGGCAGCCGTGGGAGCTGTACGACATGCAGACCGACCGCACGGAGTTGCGCGACCTCGCCGGAAGCGCCGCCGGCCGCACCAAGGCCGCCGAGCTGGCGCGCGCGTGGGACGAGTGGGCACAGCGCTGCGGCGTGTCGCCGTGGCCGCTGCCCGACCAGACCTGGCAGCGACGCATGCACACCAGCCACAGCCTCGTGGTGTAGCAGCCGGGAGGGAGCACGGTGACGCTGGATTTGAACTTGGCGTGCATGGGCCGCAGCCCCGAGGTGCGGGCGCTGGAGGTGCGGCACCTGGTAATCGCCGGCTGGACGGGCCGCGACGCCGCGGCCACCGAGGCCCACATCAGGGAACTGGAAGCGATCGGCGTCCCGCGTCCGGCGGCCGTGCCGACATTCTATCGCACCGCGGCGGCGCTGCTGACCACCCCCGCCACGATCCAGGTGGTGGGGAGAGATTCCAGCGGCGAGGTCGAGCCGGTGCTTCTCGCCCACGACGGCGAGCTGTGGATCGGCGTGGGGTCCGACCACACCGACCGCGCCGCCGAGCGCTCCGGGGTGAGCCGGGCCAAGCAGCTCTGCGCCAAGCCGGTCGGCCGCGACTTCTGGCTGTTCGCCGAGGTGGCGGACCACTGGGACCGGGTGATGCTGCGCTCCTGGGCGGTGGCCGGCGGCCGGCGGCGGCTCTACCAGGAAGGCCCCGCCGCCGCCCTGCTGCGCCCCGAGGAGCTGCTGCAGCGCTACCGGGCGCAGGCCTCCCTGCAGCCCGAGGCCGTGATGTTCTGCGGCACGCTGCCGGTGATCGGAGCACTCGGCCACGCCGACCGCTTCGAGATGCAGCTCGACGACCCCGTGCTCGGACGCACCATCGGCGCCGGCTATGCCATCGAGGTGCTCCCGGTCATCGGGTAACGTCCTTCCCCCATGAGTTCTCCATCGCCGCTACGGCGGACTACTAGGCGGCGGGTACGCGGTGCGCTCCCAGCGCTCGGCATCAAGATCAAGTAGCCACGCCCTTCCTAAGGACACGGTGGCCCGGTCGCGCTGCGCGCCGCGGCCATCACACGCGCAGCACCACCATCCTGCGCTCCACGTCGACGCGGTAGGTCTCGACCCGCCCATCGGCGTCATCATCGTGGGAGCAGGCTGCGGCCTCCACCGCGACCGGGTACTTGCGTACACGGACCGCGTGCGGATTGAAGACGCTGCGCCCGTTGGTGACGTCGAACTCCCAGCCATGCCAGGGACAGCGCAGGATCTCGCCCTCCCGCGCGTAGCGGTAGCTGCCCGGCGGGCCGGGCAGTGTAGTCCCGGTAAGCGGCCCCCGGCACAGCGGCGCCCCCTGGTGGGGACAGACGTTGCGCAGCGCGTAGTAGCGGCCGCCGACGTTGAACACGCCGATGGAACGCGCTCCGACCGTCACGATGCGCCGCGTCCCGGGCGGCAACTCGTCCGCCGCGCACACCACGACCCGTTCAGCCCCCGCGCCAACCGCTTTCAAAAGAACCCCCGTCGCGCGCATCACGCGCCGTGCTCTTGCACACCGCGGCGCCCCTGCGTGCCAGCTTCCCCATCACTTCGGGGTGGCGGCGCAGGTATGGTACGCCGCGAGCGGCGCTGGGGTCACCAAGTCCAACAGAGGCCAAACCCGGCCACGCCGCTGACCTGTTGCCAGATGGCGTTCGCGGCGTTACCAGAGACGGTGACCACGCGCTACTTTCGTGGCGACAGCGCCTGTTATGAAAACAATCACCTGGACTGGCTCAGCTCCCCCGAACGCGCGCAGGAGCCGGGCGGGCGCATCGGTTTCGCCATCAGTGCGGTGATGAGTCCGCAGTTGGCCCAGACCATCGCCGCGCTCCCGGAGGCCGAGTGGACCACCTTCGATACCGAACCCGACGGCACCTTGCGGCAGTGGGCGGAAGTGGTCTACGTCCCACCAAGAAAGCGGAGCACAAGCACTCACAGCCGTTGCGCTATGTCGAGCTGCGGCTGCTGAAGGCGCAAGGCGTGTTTGCCGACGGCTCTGATCGCCACCATCACGCGGTGGTCAGCAACCTCGATTGGGACGCGGTGCGACTGTTGCAGTGGCACCGGGAGAAGGCCGGCACCGTCGAACACGCCCATGACGAATTCAAGAATGGCCTCGCGGCCGGGCACATGCCCAGCCAATGGTTCGCGATCAACGCGACCTGGCTGAAGCTGGCGATCCTGAGCTACAACATCGCCAGCGCGATCAAGGGTTTGTGCTTCAGCCCCGAGGAGCGTACTGCGCGGGCGCCGTTCTCTTCAGCCATTCAACCCCGTTCCCAGCACCACCGTAGGCACCACCACGCGCCGAGAACCGGCCTGCGGGCGGCCATCGCTGCCTGTGAACGGCCTGCTGCGCGCTTCTGGGCGTCGTGTTCGCCAGCCCTCCAGCGCAATCTGACTCGGCACCGCCTCGCACCTCTCCGGCGCCATCCGCCGGCCTGCTTCATGGCCCGCGGGAGCTGGTGGCGACCTCCGGCAGCGTTAGGCGAGGACTTGGGACGATTCCATGAGCTTGACAACCGCCGGCCACCCGCCCGGCCCGGTGGCAAGCTGGTGTACCTCCCGGAGTACGCCGGATAGAGTACGGGCTCACGCAGTCTGGAGCACCACGGAGGCTTGCATGTCCCGGCCCAACGTCATCTCCATCCTCACCGACGACCAGGGGTACGGCGATCTGTCCTACACCGGCAACCCGGTGCTGCGGACACCGGCGCTGGACCGACTGCAGGCCGAGAGCGTGCGCTTTACCGACTTCCACGTCTGCCCGGTGTGTACTCCCACCCGCGGCGAGTTGATGACCGGCCGCGACGCGCTGCACAACGGCGCCACCTTCGTCTGCATGGGGCGCTCCCTGTTGCGTGCCGACCTGCCCACCGCGGCCGACATCTTCGCCGCCAACGGCTACCGCACGGGACACTTCGGCAAGTGGCACCTGGGCGACAATTACCCCTACCGGCCGCAGGACCGCGGCTTCCAGGAGACCATCTGGCACCCGAGCTGGGGCATCACCTCCGCCGCCGACTTCTTCGGCAACGACTACTTCGACGACGTCTACCGCCATCGCGACACGCTGGAGGAGTTCCGCGGCTACTGCACCGACGTGTGGTTTGAGCAGGCGACCGCCTGGATCCGGCGCTGCCGGCGCGCCGGCGACCCGTTCTTCGCCTACATCGCCACCAACGCGCCGCACGGGCCGCTGTGGGTTCCCGACCACTACCGCGATCCCTACCGGGATGCCGTCGCCCGCGGTGACGTGACCGCCGATCACGCCAGTTTCTTCGCCATGATCGGCTGCATCGACGAGAACCTCGCACGGCTGGACTGGTTCCTGCAGCAGAACGACCTGTACGACGACACCATCCTGGTCTTCATGACCGACAACGGCACGGCCCACGGCGAGGCGGTGTTCAACGCCGGCATGCGCGGCAGGAAGGCCTCGCTGTACGACGGCGGCCACCGGGTGCCATGTCTGTTGCGCTGGCCGGCCGGTGGCATAGGAGGCCAGCGCGAGAGCGGCGCGCTGCCGGACGCGGTGGCGACCGCCGGCGGAGTCGGTGCGGGGTCGCTCACCGGTGGCCCCTCGGCATCCGGCCGCGACGTGGCGGACCTCACCCGCGCCACCGACCTGCTGCCGACGCTGGTCGACCTGTGCGGGCTGCGGGTCGAGCCCGGGGTGGAGTTCGACGGGGTGTCGCTGGCCGGTATCGCGCGCGGAACCGAGAGCGCGCTGCCGGAACGCATGAGCGTGGTGCAGTACGGGCATCCCAACGAGCAGCCCGCATTCAGCAAGACCGGCAAGTACGTAGCCACCGTGCTGTGGGGCCGCTGGCGCCTGGTGCGCGGCAGCGAGCTGTACGACATCGCCGCCGATCCCGGCCAGGCCTGCGACGTGGCCGTGCGACATCCCGAGGTGGTGGCGCGCATGCGCGACCACTACGAGATGTGGTGGGCCGGCGTGGACGGCACCCTGGAGACTTACCAGCGGCTTACCATCGGCGCCGCCGAGGAGAACCCGATGCGACTGAGCAGCACCGACTGGGCGTGGGCTTACTCCAACATTCAGTCCGACATCCGCTCTCCCGCGGCCTGCAGCGGCACCTGGCACGTGCACGCCGCGCACGCCGGCAACTACCGCTTCACCCTGCGCCGCTGGCCACAGGAGTCGGGCCTCGGGATCGCCGCGCCGGCACCGCCGCTTGAGGGCGTGGACGGCGGCTGGCCGGGCGGCAACGCTCTCCCGGTGGCCTCTGCCTGGCTGCGCGCCAGCGGGGCCGAGGAGACCAAGCCGGTGCCGGACGCAGCGACCGAAGTGAGCTTCTGCCTCCCCCTGCAACGCGGCCCGGCACAGATCCGGAGCTGGTGGATCGACGCCGCCGGCAACAACCTGGCCGGCGCCTTCTACCTCACCGCGGAGCGGCTCACCTGACCAGTCGGGTCGGCTGGAAGCCTCCCACGGTTGTCACGTTACCCGATGAACGATCCACTGAGGAGTGCTCCTTAGAAACCAAGCATTCAGGCAGCCTCCGGAACGAGTTTGAAGCCGAGAGCGCGGGCCTGATTTCGAAGTCGCCGTTCATGGCGTTTACGGTCCTGGCGCTGTTGCTGGAGCAGAACGTTGTCATCGTAGAGGACGTGGCGGGTCACCAGGTGGTAGATGATGCGCGCCAGCTTGTGGGCGGTGTCGGTAATCGCCTGCGGGGAGCCGACGCGGGCCCGCTTGCGGCGGAAGAAGTCACCGAGCGCGGAGTGGCTGCGGTACAGGGTCTGGGTTGCCATGCGCAGCGCCTGTGCCGCACGGTTGGCGCCGGGCCCCGTCTGAGAGCTGATCACCTTGCCGCCGGTGATCTTGTTCTGCGGACAGAGGTTCAACCAGGATGCGAACTGCGCGGCGCTCGGAAAGCGTGACAGATCGGGGCCGAGTTCGCTGAACAGCACCAGCGCGGTAGTGTCGCCGATACCGGGAATGAGGGTCAGGTCGGTGCCGAACAACCGCGTCAGGTGGGCTTTCATGTTGCACGACACGGTACACGGCGTACACGGACACGGCTCAGCCGCTGGACAATCGAGGCGTTATGGGCTATCGAAACTGGACGGAGGATGACGGATGGAAAACGAAAAAAGGTCCACCGAGGCAGATGTAGCTCAGTTCAGCGCACCGAAGACGCTGACCGAGGCTACCACGGTAAATCCCGATGACGTCGACTGGCTGTTCCTGAAGAAGCCGGGTGGCGTCGTCGACGTGGTGGAGTCAGGGGATAGCTGCTTCAAGATCGTGATTCCGGGAGAAAAGGTGCAGGCCGGTATCTGGCAGGCGTTGCCCGGTGAGGTCTTCTGGATGGACCTGCACCCCGAGAGCGACGAGTTCTGGTACATCATCAAGGGTGAGTGCACCTTCTGGCTTCCCGACACCAAAGAGATGAAGACGGCCAGGCAGGGCGAGTTCTTCTACGTTCCCGCCGGTGTGCGGCACCAGTCGATCAACCGCTCGACTGAAGAGCTGGTGCTGATTTACGCGTCCGCACCCGTGGTATCTGCCACTCATCACTAGGCGCGCGCCGCCGGAGGTAATCATGGAAACTCGCGGTATCTATCTGCCGGGCAACAAGGAAGCCCACGTCAAGGAGTGGACCGTTTCCGAACCGCGCGGCGACGAGGTGCTGATTCAGGTGAAGGCGGCCGCACTGTGCGCCAGCGACATGAGCATCTACAAGGGGAGTCCCCTGATACCGGGTTACCCTTCGGGAACGTTCATCGTCGGGCATGAGCCGTGTGGCGTCGTGGCCAAGACCGGCCCCGAAGTGCGGCGTGTGCACGAAGGCGACCGCGTGGCGATCATCGCGTTTACGAGCTGCGGCCATTGCGATTATTGCCAGACCGGGGAGCCGATGCTGTGTGCCGAAATGGGGGTGATCGGGTTCACCGCGCACGGCGGCGATGCCGATTACCTGGTCGTGCCCGAGCGCATGTGTCTGCCGCTGCCGGATGCCGTCAGCGACGTGGTCGGCGCCATTTCAACCGATGTCCTGGGCAACCTGTACTCCACCATGAACGAGCTTGAGTTGAGTGGTGACGATCTCGTGGCAATCGCCGGTTGCGGCCCGATGGGCCTGGCGGGCGTACTGGCCGCTGCCGCGCGCGGTGCAACGGTGGTGGCAATCGATCCCATCGACAGCAGACTGCAGATCGCTCGCGAACTCGGTGCGGAGTATACGATCAACCCGGATAGCACCGATCCGCTGGCGGCGGTACAGGAGATCTCTTCCGGCGGGGTCGACAAGGCGGTGGACTGCTCGGCCACCAACGGGGGCATCAACACCGTCCTCGACATCACCGGGAACCATGGGGTGGTCGCCCAGATCGGCGAGCCGGGCGACAAGCCGATTTCCATCAACCCCAGCGAGCAGTTGATCAGAAAGAAGCTGACGTACCTCGGGTCGTGGTACTTCAAGCTGACCGAGTGGGACGAGATAGTCGACTTCATCCTGAAGGTCGGCAACGACAAGGCCGAACGGATCGTCTCGCACCGCTACCGGCTGGAGGAAGAGGCCGCAAGCGAGGGCTTCCGTCTGTTCAGCGAGCACAAGACCCTCAAGGTAGTCTTCACCCCCTGAGCGCGCAATGAACCTGCACGCTTCCAATACCCGCAGAAGGCTGGATCTTGCCGGGCTCTGGCAGTTCAGCCCGGCAGCGGCGGAGTTGCCCCCCGTTGACTGGCGCGACGACCTGACGATGCTGCTGCCGGGGTGTTGGAACACGCAGAACCCCGAGTACTACTACCAGGCCACAGCCTGGGTCAGGAAGGAGGTGTTCGTGCCCTCCGACTGGCCGGTCGCCTGCCGGCTGTTCTGCGGAATCCATGCCTGGGAGCTCGCGGTGTGGGTGAACGGCAGCCGGGCCGGCGTGCACACCGGCTACCTGTCCGCCTGGATCGATGTCGAAGTCCAGCCGGACCAACTGAACACCTTCCTGCTGCGCATGGACGCCTCCGAGACGGACGACCGCATTGGTACCCGCTTCGACGTCAACAACCCCGGCGGCGTATTCGGCGCGCTGATCCTGGAAGCGCGGGAGGCAGTGTCGATCAACGACCTCGACGTCCGCACCGAGCTTGCCGGCGACGGCGCTCTGGTGCGGGTGAGGGCGCGGATGTCAGGTCAGGGGGACGCGTTGCGCTTGCGGGTCCTCGACCGCGGGAACGAGGTCGCGGCACACGAGACCGCAACGGCGCGCGGCACCGTGGAAGCGGCGATCACGTTGCCGGCGGCGCGGCCGTGGTCACCGGACGCCCCCTACCTGTACACGCTCGAAGCGGAGGTCGAGGCCGCGGGTGCCGTCGATCAGGTGTCGCTCCAGTTCGGCATCCGGACCGTCGAGGTGCGGGGGACGGGTATCCATCTCAACGGAGCGCTCCAGTCGATTCGCGGAATGCTGACGTTCAACGATCATCCTGATACCTCGCGTTACCTCCCCACCCACATCATTCTGAAGGACTTCTGGATCGCGAAACACGCCAACGTCAATGCCTGGCGCCATCACTACCCGGCATCCCAGGAGTTTCTCGAGCTGGCCGACCGCTACGGCTTCCTGGTGATCGAAAGTGTCCCGCTGGTGTGGAACGACAACCTTCGGAAGCCGGAAATCGTACACCAAGCCAAGCAGCAGCTGCGCGAGATGATAGAGCGGGGCCGCAACCATCCCTGTATCATTGGCTGGGGGATCTGGAACGAATTGGGAGTGTTCCACGACTGGTATTCGGATGAGGAATACAAGCAGATCGTGAAGGACGTCACCAGAGAACTGCTGCACGAGGCGGAGCGGCTGGACCCGACGCGGTTCGCACTGTTCGCCACCGGTCTGATTCTCGATGAGCCGTGCCTGGAGCTGGAGGAGGCGCAGGTGCTCGGCATCAATCTGTACCCGCGGGTGTACGATCCGCACATCTGGAAGACCAGCGATCCGCTGGAGGCAGAACTGAAGAAGGGAGTCGAGGTCCTGAGCTTCGTCAGGGAAAAGTTTCCCGACAAGGCGATTCTGATGACCGAATTCGGGTGGCAGACGATTCCCGGGCTGAGAGATTTTCGTAACTGCAATTGGTCTGAGGACTACCAGGCGAAGTTCATCGCCAAGCTGGTACCCGAGATGACGCGCATCGGGGTCTGCGGGTTCATGTTCTCCTGCTACGCCGACTGGATGACGCGTCCGGTCATGAAAGCGCCAATCGAGGCCGAGCGGCCGGGCGAGTTGGGTTACTGGGGAATGTTGGATCAATACCGCAGGCCAAAGCTGGTGTACAACACGATTCGGGAACTGTACGGGGAAATGAAATCACAGTGATAGTTCGCGCAGCGCACGCCATACAGGAGGCTAGGCAATGCTGAAGAGAATGGTTCTGTTGGGAGTGATGTGTCTGATCGTTCCCGCGTCGTTCGTGGCAGCCGCACCGGCGGGAGAGGAAGTCGAGATCCGGGCCGTTCTCTACGGCTATCCACAGTGGTATGGGTGGCTGGATGAGTTGAAGGCGTCGTTCGAAGCCGCCAACCCGGGCGTGACCGTCAATCAGGAGTACGTTTCCACCCAGGAGATGCGGGAGAAGCTGTCGGTCGACGTTGCCGGCGGTGATCCGCCCGAGGTGGCGTCCATGGATGCGCCCGACGTGGTCGATTTCGCGAGCATGGGACACCTCGAGAGCGTCAGCAAGTGGATTTCGGACGCGGAGTTGGACAAGTATCACGCCGCAGCGTTCGAGGGCATTACAATCGATGGCGAGTTGTTTGCCCTGCCCAGCGCGCTGTGGGTGGACTCCATCATCGTGCGACAGGACTTGATCGAGGAGGCTGGGTTCAAGGTTGAGGACATCCGCAGCTGGGATGATCTGCTCGAGGTTTCCAAGGCCACAACCATCGACAAGGATGGCGACGGTACCATCGATCAGTACGGAGGCCTGCCGTTCAATGGCAAGAGCGCGTTCGAGGTGTGGTACCGGTGGGTGGGGTTTCAGTATGGGAACAACTTCAGTCCGGTCGATCTCGAGGAACGCGAGAAGTGGCTGGAATTCCTGAACTACGTCAAGGAGAACGCCAAGTACATTCCGGAAGCCACCGTCGGATGGGAAATGTCCGATGGACGGCAGGCGTTCCTCAATGGCACGTTCGTGATGTTCCTCGGCGGGACCTGGGAGTTCGGACAGGCGGCGATTACCCATCCCGAGATGGTGGCGGCCCCCGGCCAGCTATCTACGATTCAGAACCCGCTTGGGCCGTCCGGCAAGAGTTATTGGAACTTCAGCGGTGCGCATACCTACGGCATGTTCAAGACCGATCATCAGGAGGCGGCTTGGGCGTACCTGCTTCACATTACGCAGCCTGAACGTGTCGCACCATGGGCGTGGAACCTGGGCGTATCGGCGCGCAAGGATCTGAGCACCGAGCTGATGATCGACGAGACGGCGCGCTGGCTGGGCGACGACGCGGTACGCAACTCAAGCTGGTACAAGAAGCTGTTCGAGCCCTTCGGGGCCGGTCTGAAGCCCAATACATTCGTCCCGCACCAAGGCGAGTACTACGATGCCTATTCACTCATGCTTACCGAAGTGAGCTTGGGCAAAAAGACGGCAGAGGAAGCACTCGATCGCTACCTCGAGACCGCCGCCCGCCTGCTCGGAGACTCCTGAAAGAGTCGGAAGCGCATGTGAGTCAGCACGGTCACTCCGTGGTACGGAGACCATGAGAGTGGCGCGTGGGCCAGTGCACGGTGGCCGCCATTTTTGGGTCAGTACGCAAGGCCACTCCGTGGCGCCATAGACCATGAAAACGGGTGCACTAGGTTCGTCTGCTGGACATGGTTTTCGGACTAGTCACCTCGGAGCCGTGTTGCGGGGGCTCCCCGGGCGGCCCCCGTGACCAGCTAGTGATGACCGGGTCCCGCCGGCGCCATTACACGCCGTATCTCCTCATTACGCCCGCCCTGTTGCTGCTCACCACGGTACTGCTGCTCCCGTTGGCGAGCGGCGTGACGGCCAGCCTGACCGATCTGGGCCTGCTGGCCGGCTGGCAAAGAGCCCAGTTCGTGGGACTCGCAAACTACCGGAAACTGGCGCAGGACCCGTTGTTCTGGAACTCGCTCCTGAGGACCGTCTTCTGGGTTGGCTCGGTCGTCGCCGGGCAACTTGGCGTCGGCTTCGTCGCGGCGCTCCTGATGCACCGCGAGTTCCGGTTTCGCTTGGTCGCGCGCACGCTGATGCTCATTCCATGGGTCACCCCCAGTCTTACGGCGGTACTCACGTGGCGCTGGATGTTCAACAGCGAGTTCGGGTTCGTGAATTATTACCTGGGGGTCCTCGGATTCCAACGTCTTGAGGAATTGAGCTGGTTCACCAATACGTGGACCGTTTGGCCGGTCATGATAACCGCGGCGGTCTGGAAGGGATTCCCCTTCTTCTACGTCAACATCCTCGCCGGATTGCAGATAATCTCCGACGAGCTGTTCGACGCCGCGAGGATCGACGGGGTCCGTCCGATGCAGACGTTTCGTTACATCATCGTTCCGTCGATCAGGCACGTGCTCACGGTCGCGACGCTACTCGCGATCATCTGGACCTGGAATGACTTCGCCTGGATATGGGCGTTCACCGAGGGCGGGCCTGCCAACGCGACCATGGTGTTGTCTCCTCTTGTATACGTGTTTTCCTTTCACTACTACAAGCTGGGATACTCCGCCGCGGTCGCCGTTGTGGCGGCGATCGTCATGATCTGCTTGGCGGCCTACTACATCCGTCACCTCAACCGCACGGAGACGGCATGAACAGCACCACTTCACGCTTGGGAAGGGCCACACTCGCCGTGCTGACAATCGGCCTCTGCGTCTTCGTGCTGGTGCCGTTTGCATGGATGGTGTCAACGTCGCTCAAGCCGATCGCGGACACCCATTCGTATCCGCCGCGCTGGATTCCGGAACGAGTGAGCCTGCAAGGCTATGGCTGGGTGTTCAACGAGTCGCGTCTCGGCCGCAACTTCCGCAATTCGATTGTCGTTTCGTCATCCAGCGCCGTCCTCGTGTTACCGGTCGCATTTCTGGCAGCGTTCGCGTTCTCGCGCTTCCGTTTCCGCGGCCGGCGTGTCGCGGAGACGACGATCGTCTTTTCGCAGCTCTTTCCTCAGGTGCTGCTCATCATTCCGCTATTCGTCATTCTCCGCGTGCTGAGGTTGATCGACACGTACGCCGGTTTGACGCTGGCGTTCATGACGTTCACGTTACCCTTTGCGACGTTGATGCTGCGCGGGTTCGTCGATTCCATGCAGGTCGATCTGGAGGAGCAGGCGATGGTGGACGGGTGCTCCAGACTGGGTGCGTTCGTCAGGATCGAGTTGCCGCTCAGCGCGCCCGCGATCATCTCCACGCTGCTGTTCGGGTTCATCATTGCCTGGAACGACCTGCTGTACTCGCTGGTGATCACCCGCTCCATGGATACCGAGACGTTTGCGCCGGCGTTCCTGCGCCTGCACGACGCCCAGATTACGGCCGTGAACTGGCCCGGGCTGATGGCAGGGAGTGCGCTCAGCTCCATTCCGGTGTGCGTGTTGTTCGCCGTTTTCCAGCGTTACCTGGTACGTGGATTGAGTGCCGGCGCGGTAAAGGGATGAGCGCCCTGGCCCGTCGGCGCCGCTGCTCAGTGGATGTGCACGTTGGCGTAGCTCGGCACCCAGTCCGGTACCGGGATAGGAGGCTCGCCCTCGACCCAGATCACCTTGTCCTTCGGTAGCCGGCGGTAGCTGCGCGCGTAGTAACAGGCGGCTGAGCCCACTATCACGATCTTGCCGTCGAACTCCTCCGGGTCGGGCGGGAGGTACGGATCGCGGCCGACAATGACCAGCCAGTCGTGGTCGGCGAGCTTGCCAAGCTTGTGGAGCTGGTCGAGCGCCCAGCGGGTGCGACAGCGCTCGGCGCGGCAGACCGCGCCTTCGATCACCGTGACGTTCGGGTACACCCCGGTGATGTGGTAGTCGGGCTTTCGGAACTCGCGGCGCACGCGTTCGATGGGCTCGCCAACCACGTCGATCTCGTTCCGATACATCACGCCGACGCCCTGCTGATAGGCGATGCGGAAGTGGTCGATCTCATAAGGGTCGAACCCCATGATGCGCGCGGTGGTGGCATCCACGGCCAGCGGGTCGGCGCTGGCGGTGATCAGGTTCATGGTCAGGGGGTCGCCACCCAGCGGCCCCAGCCCTTCCATCGCCGTGATGCCGTCTATCAGGGTGAGCACCGGGTTCAGGGCAC
Source organism: Spirochaetia bacterium (assembly GCA_965203905.1). Classification (GTDB taxonomy): domain Bacteria; phylum Spirochaetota; class Spirochaetia; order SZUA-6; family Bin103; genus Bin103. The sequence goes on from CBDBDQ010000005.1 coordinate 3,950,700, forward strand.
GGATCAGGTCGACCAGCTTCTGGTTGATGTCGTCGCGATGATACTTCCAGAACTTGTCGGCATCCGCGATCACGCCATGCCAGCACTTGATGCCGAGCGAGACATCGGTGTCGTAGTGGGTCTTCATCACCGGTACGCTGATCAGCTTGTCCGCGCGCACGATGCTGCGGAACAGGCGCACGTCCCGATAGATCACCCCGTCCGGGACGGTCCGCACCTCGTATCCCTCGTCGTCGAGGCACACCACCTCCACGCCGCGCCGTTCGCAGATATCGAGCGTGCCCGTCTTCCTGAAGGCGTCCATGACGGTGAAGCCGTCCATCGTCTTGGGTACCGGGGCCCCGCCTTCTCCCACGATGATGCGGCCGGCCCCAGCCTCCTGCACCAGCTCGATCACCGCGTCGGTCACCCGCGGATCGGTGGTGAGCGGCGGCGGAGCAGGGTAGATCAGGTTCGGCTTGATCAGCACGGTCTCGCCGGGCTCGACAAAGCGGCCGATGCCCCCCAGCAGGTCCACGCTGCGGCGCACGGCGGCGCGCACGTCCTCGTCGCTTCGCACGACGCTTACCATCGACTTCCCGCTCCCATTGTGGTACTCACGCATCCTCGTCTCCTTGCGTCGGTGTCTCACCGGAGGCGTCCACCAGGAACGCCTGCACCGCGTCTTCGTCCAGATCGATGCCCAGCCCCGGGCGCTCCGGCACGCGGACCCGGCCGCCGGCGTCGGCTTCTATCGGGTCGACCAGTATCCGGTCGCGCAGTGGGTTGGGATTCTGGTCGAGCTCCAGCAGCCCGCCGTTCGGCCAGGCGCAGAGAGCGTGCAGCGACGCTGCGAGCAACACTCCGCTGCTGAAACTGTGCAGCATCACCGTCTTGCGCCGCATTTCCGCGTGGCCGGCGATCTTGCGGCACTCGGTGACGCCCCCGGTCCACGACAGGTCCGGCTGTACCACGTCCACGCAGTCCCGCTCGATGAGCCCATGGAAGCGGCTGGCGAGCTGCTCGGTCTCGTAGCCGGCGACCGGCACGTCGAGTGCGGCCGCGAGTCGCCGGCTGGCATGCCGATCGTCCGGGGACACGGGCTCCTCGAACAGTGCTACACCGAGGCGGTCCAGCTCGCGCCCCACGCGCAGCGCGGTGGTGTGATCCCACGCCGCGTTGGCGTCCACGAACAGCTGCACGTCCGCGCCGAGGGCGTTCTTCACCGCCTCCACCCGTTCCAGATCCGTCTCGACGCTGACGCTCAGGTCCGGGTCGGGCATCAGCGGCAGAGGGTTCAAGGGTGAGTGGTTGCGGCCGATTTTCATCTTTGCCGCCCGGAAACCCTGGTCGGCGTACCCCGTAATTTCGGCAACGATCGCTGCGGTGTCCTTCCCCCGCCGGTAGAACCCTCCGCTGGCATACGCCGGAACCGAACGGCGGAATCCGCCCAGGAGCTTGTACAGCGGCGTGCGGGTCGCCTGGCCGATGATGTCCCAGAGCGCTATATCGATCCCGCTCAGCGCGCAGATTACGACGCCGCCGCGCCCGTGCTGAAACGACTGGTGATAGAGCTTGCGCCAGATGCGCTCGACGCGAAACGGATCCTCACCGAGGAGCCGTGGGGCCAGCTCCTGGTCGATCAAGTGAGCGGTGGTCGACAGCGGTCCGCCGAACGAAGCGGCCTCCCCGACCCCCGCGATTCCGGCGTCGGTTTGGATGCGGACCAGGAGCGCCTGTCTGGCGGCAGCCTTGAAACTCGCATCATAGATCGGCTCGTCGTACGGGTACCGCAGCGGAAGGCACTCTACTCTGGTGATCTTCACGGCGTTTCCCGCCGGTCCGGTCGGTCTCCAGGCGGCGTCATTCGAAGTCGGCCGGATTGAAATAGACCCCCAGCCTGACGAAGACGCCGTTCCTGACCGTAAACACGCTGCATCCCCGCACCTCGCGTGGTGCTCGCTCCGAACCGGATCCGGCGCGCCACTCGACCGCGAGTTGATCGCCCTGTTCCACGGAGTTCTCGACGCTCACCGAAACCGAGTCGAACGACTCTACCATCTGCTCATGGTAGCGCCGTATCTCGGCAAGTCCCGTGACGGTCATCGTCGGCGTTACGATCGTGGCGCTCTCTGCAAAGTGCGAAAGAATGGCGTCCGGATCACGTGCGGCCGCCGCGCGCCAATAGCTGGTGGCTAATTCGAGGTGCGTACGCGTCGCAGCCGGCGGTTCCTCGATCAAGTAGGCACGTGTCGGCGAACCATCGGCGCCCTCCAGACGCAGAGGGGCCGCGGAGAACCAATAGTGCCCGGGCCGGATTCCGTTCAGATCCACCCCTTCGACGATCGTCACTCCCTGGCCGAGCAGGATCTTGTGCGTCGGTGCACCGGGCGCGTCGTAGCCTTCCACGGCCAGGTGGTCGAAGGCGACGGTCTTGATCCCGCGGCGCACGATCTCTTCCGCCCCGTCCGGGGCGATGTATACATACCGGTCGCTGAAGCGCTCCCAGGTCTCGAGCGCCGTAGAGTTGCGCGTCTTCAGCACCAGGATCGAGAAGGCACGCGCCGCGGCAACCGCTCGAGCCACGTCCTGGGCGCCGATCGCCGACTCCACTCCGGTGAGGTCCGCCACGTAGGCGGCGCCGACGAAGCGGGACAGCGGGACCTGCTCGATCGTCTCGCCGTCGGCAAAATGATGGAAGGCAGCGTCGGCGTGGCTGCCGACGTGCGTGCAGCAGGAAAGATTGGTGACGTTGACCGGGTCGCCCTTGGCGATGCGCTCGTGCTCCGTCAGGCGGGTCGGCACGAGCCCCGGCCAGATGACCATGCGGTCATGAACCGTAACGGAGATATCGTGGATTCTCATGACTGCCCTACACGGAAGTGAATCCGCCGTCGGCCATGAGGTTGGCCCCGGTTATGAAGCTGGCGTCGTCGCTGCACAGGAACGAGATCGCCTTCGCGACTTCCGCCGGCTCGGCGAGACGGCCAAGCAGGTGCAGGTTGCCGACGCTCTCCTTGATCCTGCTGTCGTCCCATCCCCACTGGTGGTAGAGAAGATCGTGGACGTTTTCGGTCATGACCCACCCCGGCGATACCGTGTTCACGCGTATGTTGTCGTCCTTGAGGTCGAGAGCAAGGCAGCGCGACATGTGGATCATGGCGGCCTTGGTGACGGCATAGGTGAGTTGCATCGGCTGGGCGATCACGCCGCTGATGGAGCCCAGATTGACGATCGCCCCGCCCCCGGCTCGCTTCATCGCCGCAACCGCGTAGCGAGACATCAAGGCCTGTCCGGTGACGTTCACCCGGAGCATGAGGTCCCACTCGTCGGGGGTCGCTTCGAGGGACTTCAGAACCGACGCCCGGGCGTTGTTGACCAGCAGATCGACCTGACCGAATGCCTCCTCGGCGACGGCCACGGTACGCTCGCAGTCGACTTCCCTGGTAATGTCCGCATCGACGGCGCGCACGCGGTCCCGCGGAAGGCTCTGCATGGCCTGCTCAGCGGCCTCGGAATTCACGTCGCAGAACACCACGTTGGCGCCCTCCGCCAGGAAGTCCTTGACGACGGCGAGCCCGATTCCAACCGCGCCGCCGGTGACGATGCCCACCTTCCGCTGCAAACGCATGATCTCTCGCCCGATCCGCATGCACGTTAGACAACCCACGTCCCGGTGTCAACGAATCAACGAATCCGCACGCCACGCCGTCGCGCCTTGTTGCGGCCGACTCCTCCGCACCGATAGAATCGACCGTCGAGATTGATGACCGATCGCACCAACGCGGCCGCTGACGAGCGGCCCAACATCCTGGTCGTCGTGCCGGAGCAGTGGCGCGGCGACCTCACCGGCTACGCGGGCCATCCGGTGATCCGAACGCCGAACCTGGACGGGGTGGCAGAGGACGGCGGCGTGGCGTTCACCCGTGCGTTCACCACCAATCCGATCTGTGGCCCGTCGCGTTGCGGGATGCTCAGCGGCTGGTACCCGCATACTCGCGGCCACCGCACTCAGCGCTACCTCCTCGGACCCGGTGAGCCGAACCTGATGCGGGATCTCAAGCAGGCCGGCTACCGGACCGCCATGATCGGCAAGAACGACGTGTTGCACCATTCGGTCGTCGCCGAGTCACTCGACCTCGCCGGCGTGCCGGCGCGAGGAGGCCGGCCGCCGGAACGCCGGATGAACCCCTTCGCTCCCGGGGATCCGCGCTACTACACGTTCCTCTGGGGGGCGGAGCCGTTCCCCGCCGAAGAGCACCCCGACTCCCACGCCAACCGCTCGGCGTTGGCCTTCATGGATGCGGTTGCCGGGGACGCGCCATTCTGCTGCTGGCTCAACTATGAACTCGCCCATCCGCCGTATCGGGTGGAGGAGCCGTGGTGGTCGATGTACGAGCCTGCCCAGGTTGGCAACCTCGCGCCGCCGCCGCCGCCGCCGTCAGCCGGAAGCGGTACCGGCCGCAAGCCCGTCTATGTCGATCTGCTGCACCGGGCGCACCGGCTTCATGAACTCCCGGAGCAGACGCTGGTCGAGATCCGCGCCCGGTACATGGCAATGATCTCCCGGGTCGACGCCCTCATAGGTGAGTTGCTCGCCGGCCTCGAGGATCGCGGACTGCGCCAGTCGACCGCACTCTTCATCGTGGCGGATCACGGCAACTACGGCGGCGACTACGGGCTGCCGGCCAAGTGGTGGACGGGAATGGAGGACGCCCTGCTGCGTGTCCCGCTGGTCGCGCGTATCCCGGATCAGGCGCGCACCGGCGTGTGCCATGAACTGGTGCAGCACCTGGACCTGAACCAGACCATCCGCGATCTCGCCGGGGTGCCGCCGCGGCACGCCACCAGCTCGCGATCGCTCGTCCCCCTGCTACGCGGCGCAGCTTCGGCGCATCGGGACCACGTCATTGCGTGCAGCGGCCACTGGTTCGGCCAGGAAGCGCCGCTGGACCTGGACCGTTCGCATTTCGTGACGCTGGATGACCCGGCCGACCTCTATTTCCCGTGGAAACAGGTGATCGCGGAGCAACCCGCTGCGAGCTGCCGTACCTTCGCCATCCGGGACGCACGCTGGAAATACGTCTGGCGCAGCCACGACGTGGACGAATTGTACGACCTGCAGGCCGATCCACGCGAGGAACGCAACCTGCTGGGAGGACGCGGAGATGGCGCGCCTGGCGGCCCCGCGGGGCAGGCATGGGAACGCTTGCGGACCCGGGTGATGCATGAGGTGTTTCTCTCCGTCGATGCGGTCCCTCCGATCTATCCCGATGAACCGGGCAGCGTGCACTTCATCCCGGCGGACCGCCTCGGCGTATGGAAGCCCCAGCGCCCTTGATCGAGCTGCGGGTGCGGCGTATCGTGGGCGATCGGACTGCGGGAGCGTAGCCCGCAGGCAGTCCCGCGCACCGCTTACAGGGGGTAAAGATGGCGCTGATCAGTCGGGCCACTGCGGGTGGGCGGAGCGTGACCACCGTCGCTCACGCCGTCGCCGAGTGGCGCTTCCAGTCGACCGCGTCGTACGCGGATCCGTTCGCCGCGGTGGAGGCGGACGCCATCTTCACTGCCACCACCGGCGGCGCGACCTGGAAGGTACCGCTGTTTTGGGCCGGCGGTGCCGACTGGGGGCTGCGCTTCGCGGCCGCATGGCCCGGCATCTACCGTTTCCGTACCGTGTGCAGCAACGCCGATGACGCTGGCCTGCACGGTCGTGAGGGGGAGCTGGTGGTGAACGGCGTCGACGGCTCCAACGCGCTGCTGCGCCATGGGGCGGTGCACGTGGCGGACGGTGGCGGCCACTTCGCCCACGCCGACGGAACGCCCTTTCTGTGGCTCGGTGATTCCTGGTGGCACGCCATGACCAAGCGCCTGAGCTGGCCCGATGGCTTCCAGGAGCTGGTGCGCGACCGCCGCGAGAAGGGCTACAACGCCCTGCAATTCACCATCGGGTTCGCCTGCGACATGCCGCCCTACGACCCGCGTGACGCCAACGAGGCGGGACACGCGTGGCTGCCGGACTACGCGTCGATCAACCCCTACTACTTCGACCACACCGATCTGCGGATCGCGCACCTGGTGGAGAACGGCATCGTCCCCTGCCTCATGGGTCTGTGGGGCTACGTCATCTACTTCATGCGGGTGGAGAAGGCGAAGCTCCACTACCGCTATCTGGTCGCGCGCTACGGCGCGTTTCCGGTGGTGTGGAACCTGGCCGGTGAGATCCGCCTGGTCTGGTACCACCGCTACCCGGAGACCGAGCACGAGCACGCCCGGCGCCAGGTCGCGATGTGGACGGAGGTGGCCGCGTATCTCAAGCGGATCGATCCGTTTCGGCGCATGCTGACGGTACACCCGGCGGTCAACCGGCCCGTGCTCGAGGGTGTGGACCCGCTCGCTGACATGGACCTGCTCGACTGCTTCCTCATCCAGGGCGGGCACAACGAGTACCGGGCGATGGCGCAATCCCTGGACCAGCTCCGGTACTACCGGAACATCGATCCGGCGCGGCCGGCCGTCATCAGCGAAGCGGGCTGGGAGGGGATGTTCGCCGGCACCGGTCCGAAGGTGCAGCGCCAGCTGTTCTGGGGGGCGGTGCTCTCCGGCATGCCGGGGCATTGCTACGGTGCCGACTCCCTGTGGCAGATGAACTCACGCCGGCAGCCGTTCGGACCGTCGGCCTTCGGCCAGACCTGGCAGGATACCCCGTGGGAGGTGGCCTACCAATGGGACGGCGCCCGCCACGTGGCCATCGGCAAACGGATTCTCGAGAACTTCCGCTGGTGGGAGCTGGAACCGCACCCCGAGTGGATCGACCACCCCTGGAGCCCGGAGACGCCCGAGGGGGTGTTCTGCGCGGGGATCCCCGGCGAGCTGCGTATCTGCTACGTCCCAGTGGCGCTGCCGTTCATCAGCGAGTTTCACCTGCTGGGCCTGGAGCGCGACTGCCAGTGGTGGGCCTCGTTGTACGACCCCACCAGTGGCCGGCGGTTCAACCGGGGGCCGATCGAGGTGGGCGCCGAGGGACGCTGGCGGATCGTCGGCTCGCCGATGTCACAGGACTGGGTGGTGGTGCTGGAGCGGATGGACACCACCGAGACGCTGGAGCCTCTGGACGGCTCCAACGCCGGATCGGGTGCGTCGTGAATGTCGTCGTACTGATCTCGGACACGTTCCGGCGCGACTACCTGGGGTTCTCGGGCAACAGGCGAATCTACACCCCGCAACTCGACCGGCTGGCGGCGCGCAGCGTGTTCTTCGAGCAGGCGTATTGCGCCTCGTTCCCGACGGTCCCGGCGCGAGGCGATCTGCTGACCGGGCGCTTTACCCTGATCGAGCGCGGCTGGGCGCCCCTTCCCGACGATGTGCCGGTGCTGCCGCAACTCCTCTCCGACGCCGGCTACCGGACGGTGGGCGTGGTGGACACTCCGTTTTACCTGCGCCACGGCTACGGCTACGACCGCGGCTTCGACGAGTTCCGCTTCATTCGGGGCCAGGAGCCCGGCGACGCCGACATAGCCTACGAGCGGCGCTACGAGGAGCACCACGCCGCCGCCATGACCGCGCACGCCGCCTGCCGCTGGATGGAGCGCCATTACCGGGACGACTTCCTGCTGTGGGTGGACATGTGGGACCCGCACGAGCCGTGGGATCCGCCGCGCCACTACGTCGAGCGCTATCTGCCGGACTGGGACGGCACCTGCGTCTGGCCGGCGTACTGGTACACGTCCGACGTGGAGACCGCGGTGGACGAGGAGTCCCTGGCCTACCGGCAGGCTATGTGGACCGCCTGGGCCGACCGCCGGGCTCAGGTGGCGAGTCCCGACGACCACGTCAACCGCGAGATCGGGATGCGCTTTCGGCGGGGCACGCCGGACAGTCCCGTGGTCGTGGGGCGTACGCCGGAACTGGTGAGGGTCGCCGAGGCGTGCTACGCTGGCGAGGTCAGCATGGTTGATCGGGCGGTGGGCGCGGTGATCGAGCGCCTGGAGACCCTGGACCTGATGGATCGGACCATGATCTTCTTCCTGGCCGATCACGGCTTTCTGTTCGGCGAGCATCACATCTTCGGCAAGGCGCTGCTGGCCCGCGGCACTCACGTACGTGCCCCGCTCTACGAGGAGATCGCCGGCATCCCGCTGCTGGTCAGCCATCCTGACCTGGAGCCGCGCCGCGAGCGCGCCCTGGTCTCGCTCCCGGACGTGCCGGCCACGATCCTCGACGCGCTGGCCATGGCCGTACCGGGCAGCATGCAGGGGCGCTCGTTCTGGCCGCTGCTGTCCGGCAGCGCCGGCGGCCACCGCGACTTCACCGTGTCCACGATGGAGCTGCGCAACCCCGGCGAGACCTCCCGCATCGTGGACGACGCCGAGAGGTTGGTGACGGAGTTCACGCCGGCGACGCTCACCACCGACGAATGGTCGCTGCTGCTGGCCCCGGCGAGCAACGCGCACGAGCTGTACCACCGCGGCCGCGACCCCCGCCAGCAGCGCAACGTCGCGGCGGAACACCCCGAAGTGATCCGCCGGCTGCACGCCGACTACGTCGCGTTCCTGGAACAGCTCGGCACCGAAGAGCGGTTGCTCGGCCCGCGTCGGGAGCTGCTCCTGCCCGAGTCGTAGGGGAGTCGCCGGAGACAGATAAGCGTGTGGGCATCCACCTCCAGCCGCGTCGCCGCGCCCGCCGGTTCCAGGCTGTAACGCGCCATCGCCGGCAGGGTGAGCACCGGCTCCGGCGCGGCGGTGCCGTGCACCTCCAGCTCCACCGTCACCGCAAACCCGTTGAAGTTGTGCAGCACCAGGTAGCGGTCGCCGAACAGGTGCATGCTTACCCGGGTCGGACCCCGCAACGAGCAGCCGAACGGCGCCAGCAGCGCGGCGCGCAGGTAGTCCAGCGGCAGCGGGCCACACCGTGGCGCGGATTCGTCGTCGGCGAACGCGGGGTCCAGGTCGGTACGGCGCAACTGGATGCCCAGCACACGCGCGGCCATCCGCACGTCTCCCAGGTATTTCATCGAGAGGCCCCAGCCGGAGTCGTTGGCCAGCGCCTCCCACGCGGCGCGTGCGCCGCGCACCGGCCGCAGCCGATCCTGCTTGTCGTAGGGGTCGCGCTCACCGGCGAAGTCGACCACCGCCGGATAGTCGACGCTCGCCTCGATGACGTGCACGTTGGGGCGGTCCAGAAACGCCTTATCCAGGTTGGCGGCGAGACCGTCGGTCACCAGCATCGGTAGACTCGATCCCCGCAGGAACTCGATCCTGGCCGCGAAGTCGGGGAAGGATCGGGTGTGCAGGGAGAGGAAGAATCCCTCCGCGTCGTCCGGGAAGTCGTGCGCGGGCCGTAGGGGAATGCCCAGTTGACCGACGTAGTCGAACACGTTGGTGTCGCTGGCGCGTCCGAAGTCCCACGGTTCCGCCCGATTCGGCCGCGCCGCTACCAGACCGCGTACCGGGTTGGCGCGCACGATGCGCATGAGCTCCCGGATCGTGCCGGCGTCCCTCGCGAGGGTCGGAAACTGGCCGGCGCCGCCGGGGAACGCCCAGCGGTAGTCCGGACCCAGGCCACCGTAGGGGTGCAGCACCAGCTCGCGCGGCGCGCCAAGCAGGGTCTGGTACGCGCTGTCGAGGGTGTGGTCCGTGTCCTGCAGCGGCATGATCCACGCTCCGCCGAGCCTGCTCCCCGCCAACTCGTTCATCCAACCCATCAGGAACCAGGCGCGGTACGGCCCCTGACTACGCAGCGCGTTCTGCGGTGATTCCTGAAACGGCCCCACTTCCGTCCCCACCCAGATGCCGTCGAACTCCTGCAGCAGGTAGTCCACATCCTGACCCTGGCGGGCGAGCATCTCGTACATGGCCGGCAACTTGTAGATCAGCCGCACGCCGGGATTGACTGCGCGCGCCGGCGCCACGGCGTGATGGCGCACCACTTGGCGTAACTGGTCGCAGCGGAAGCGCGTCCACGAGCGGTCCCCCTTGGCGGCTCGACACGCAGCGCACCGGCAGTGTGACCAGATGTACTCGTCGATGAGAAGGGTGTCGAACAGGCCGGCGGCGAAGGTGAAGATCCGTTCGAGGGCGCGCCGGGAGCGGTCGTGCGTGAGGCAGGGGAAGTCGGTCAGCACCGTGCCGGGCTCGCCGTAGCGGGTGGTGCATACCGCGCCGGCGGTGTCGAAGCCGAACGCCCGGAGGCGGTCCCGAGCTCGGGCCACCAGGTCCGCGGATACCTGGAAGCCGTTGCGGAAGGTTTCCAGGTAAATGCGCGCCGCGCCGTGGCGCCGACACACGCCGACCACCTGGGCGACGGCCGCCTCGGTGGACAGGTAGCGGTCGATCTCGTCCGCCATGAAGTAGGTGGACAGAACAGGTTGAGTTCCGTTCCTCATACGTTGTTCATCCGGCCTCGGCGACCGGCACAACCGGTGCGCCCTTGACGGTACGCAAGTACCTGGTGAGGATGGGCGGGATGCGCGCGTACGCCATGAGAAGAGTGCTGCTCATAGTGCCGACTCTCCTGGTGACCACGCTGGTGATCTTTCTCCTGATCCGGATGGTGCCCGGAACCGTGGTGGACGTCCTGATCGCCCAACAGGCGGAGAGTGGCATAGGCGGCGAGCAGTTGGAAGCAGCCCGCGCCACCATCACGCGCGAGTTGGGGCTCGACGCACCCATCCCCGTGCAGTATGGGCGGTGGCTAGGCGTGCTGCCGCGTACCGACGGCCGGCTGGCCGGCATCATCCAGGGCGACTTCGGCATGTCGTTTCGCACCGGCGGTCCGGTGGCCGAGAGGATCAGACCCCGGCTGCCGGCGACCGTCGAGCTGAGCATCCTGAGCCTGATCATCACCTATCTCATTGCGGTTCCCATCGGCGTCTATTCCGCGGTGCGGCAGGACACCGCGGGTGACTACATCAGCCGCAGCTTCGCCATCCTGTGGCTGTCCGTGCCGGGATTCTGGATCGCGACCATGGTCATCGTCCTGCCTTCGATCTGGTGGGGTTGGTCGCCGTCGATCCACATCATACCGTTCTTCGAGGATCCGCTGGGGCACCTGGGGATGTTCATCCTTCCGGCGGCCATCATGGGGCTGACGTTCGCCGGCGGCACCATGCGCGATACCAGGACCTGGATGCTGGAGGTGCTCAACCAGGACTACATAAGGACCGCATGGGCCAAGGGTCTCAACGAGGAGACCGTCCTCATACGGCACGCATTCAGGAACACGCTGATACCGGTCGTCACTCGCATCGGGTACCAGCTTCCGACCCTGGTGGGCGGCGCGGTGATCATGGAGAACATTTTCGGCGTGCCGGGATTAGGCCAGCTCCTGCTCGCTACGCTCACCGAGCGGGACTATCCGGTGGTTACCGCACTGCTGCTGATCGGCGCTCTGGCCATCGTGGTGGCCAACCTGCTGGCCGATCTCGCCTACGGTGTGGTCGATCCGAGGATTCGCTACCAGTGAGACGGCGCTGCCGCGCCAACGAAGTCGGTGGTGCAGCCGAGGTCGAGGCGGCAGCTGACGTCGCCGCCGATGGCGACGACCGCGGCCGCCCGCGCCCGGCTGCCATCGCGGTCACCCTGCTGACCAGGAAACCGCTGGGCGCGGCAGGCGGGATCATCACCATCCTGTTCCTGCTCATCGGTGTGTTCGCCGACGTTCTGGCGCCCTACGGCATGAACGAACTGCACACCAGGGACATGCTCTCGCCACCATCCGCCACCTACTGGCTGGGCACGGACAACCTGGGTCGCGACATCCTCAGTCGCGTCATCTTCGGGGCCCGCATCTCCGTGATCGTGGGGCTGGCCGCATCGGCGCTGTCCACTGCAATCGGCGTGATCATCGGCATGCTGTCCGGCTACGTCGGCGGCAAGTTGGATCTAGTCCTGCAGCGCGTGGTCGACGGCATCATGAGCCTCCCGCTGCTCCCGGTGGTGCTGGTGGTGGTGTCCATGTTCGGGCCGGGCATGCTGACCCTGATCCTGGTAATGGGAATCCTCTGGGGGATCGGCAGTTCCCGGAGCATGCGTGCCATCATCATGAGCTTCAAGACCAATGTCTACGTTGTGGCCGCGGCGGCGGTGGGCAGCCGCACCCGGCGGATCCTGTGGCGTCACCTCCTGCCCAACGTCATGCCGTTCATCGTCACCGGTTTCACCATCACCGTGCCGGCGGTAATCCTCACCGAGGCGGCGCTCAGCTTCCTCGGCTTCGGCGTTCCGCCGCCCGCGCCGAGCTGGGGTGGCATGCTGGGGCGCGACGGACGCCAGTTCATGTACCTGGCGCCGTGGATGGCCATCTGGCCGGGGCTCGCCCTCAGCATCGTCGTCTACGGAATCAGCATGTTCGGCGATGCGCTCCGCGACGTGTTGGACCCGAGGCTGAAGGGCGGGGTGGGGCGCTACGGAATGGATCAGAACCGCACCCGTCGCGCCACGCTGGCGGCAGAGCCGGCTCGGCCCGGCAGCTCAGGATAGGCTTCTCCGCGACCATGCCGGGCGCGGGCCCACCAAGTCAGCTTGACAGCAGAGGGGCGCGGGAATAGGGTGCAGGTTTACAGACGCGCTTGCGCGCGAGGAGGTGCGAAGTGAAGCAACGGATCACGGCCGTCATGGTCGCGGCTCTTCTCGTCGCCGGGTTTCCGGCATTCGCCAGCGGCACCGTCGATGAGGCCGCCGAGGCGGCGCCCGTCGCCGCCGGCCCGCAGTACGGCGGCGTACTGACCGTGCAGCACTGGGGAACCGACCCGCCCAACGCGGACATCAATACCGGCGGCGGGTGGCAGGCTATGCAGTACTTCTACGGCACCGTCGAGACGCTGGCCGGGGGAGATTTCGAGACCTATGGCCCGCGCGGCAACAACGCGTCCGGGTTCGAGTCCACCCGTGACTACCCCGAGACCTTCTGGAAGGGGATCCTGGCCGAGAGCTGGGAAGCGACGCCGAGCAGGATAACCATTAACCTGCGTCGCGGCGTCATGGTGGCTCCCAACGACCAGGTCGGGCTGCAGGCGCGCGAGCTTACCTCCGCCGACGTGGTGCTCGGCCTGGACCGCTACATCGACGGCCGGGCGGGACCCGGCAACAGCGGCGACCGGACCGAGAACGGCGGCTGGATCGTGGGCGTGCGGGCGGAAGACGACTATACCGTGGTCGTAGACCTCAGCAGCTTCAACGTCGCCCGGTACCTGCAGATGATGGAGCGGGCCCCGATCTATCCCATCGAGGTAGTGGAGGCCAACCCGCAGGAGTTCGACAACTTGGCCGGCACCGGCCCCTTCATCCTGGAAGAGTACGTGGTCGGCTCGTCGCTGACCTTCGTCAAGAACCCGGATTACTGGGGGACCACCACCATCGACGGCGAGGAGTACGGGTTGCCGTTCGTGGACAAGTGGGTCAATCCCATCATCGCCGACGAGTCGGCGCGCTTGGCCGCGCTGCGCACCGGCAAGCTCGACATCTTCAGTTTGGTGCAGCCGCTGTTCGCAGAGTCCCTGGACAAGAGCAATCCCGAGTTGGAGAAGGCGGTCTGGATGCACCCGGGTGCCATGACCTTTGGGCTGAACGTCAAGAACGAGTATCTCGCCGACCGGGTCGTGCGGCGCGCCTTGATGATCGGACTGGACCGGGAGGCGATCCTCCAGGCCGCGTTCGGCCTGGGCGAGAGCTACGGCTGGCCATTCACCGCCTCCATCATGCCGGGTGCGCACATCCCGCTCGACGAGCTGCCGCCTTCGGACCAGGAGTTGTTCACCTACAATCCGGAGCGGGCCAAGGAGCTGCTGGCGGAGGCCGGCTATCCGGACGGGTTCGTGCTCGGCGACATCATCGTGACGCCGGGAAAACCGGAACCGCACGAGACCATGGCCACCATGGCCGCGGCGTTCTGGGCCGATATCGGCGTGGAGGTGAACATCAAGGTGATGGAGTTCGGCGCGTGGGCCGACCTGATTGCCTCGGGCGAGGGCTACGACATCGTCTCCGGGACCACGCCACACGACAATCCCGGGTTCTTCTTCGGTTCGCGGTTCGGGGTCACCACCGGCGACGGCGGCAACCACAGCAACTACCACAACATGGCGGTGATCGAGCGGTACAAGCACGCGATGACGCTGACCGACGCCGCCGAGCGCGATGCCATCATGAAGGAGCTCACGTACACGGTTTGGGAGGACCTGCCCTATATCCCGATCGGGATCCCGGCCAAGCTGAGGTACTGGTGGCCCTGGGTGCAGAACTACTATGGAGAGTTCGAGGCGCCGCCCATCAGCATGGCGCGGTACGCCGCCCAGATCTGGATTGATCAGGCCCTGAAGAAGGAGATGGGCTTCTAAGCAGGGAAGAGCCGCCCGTTGCCGGGCGGCTCATTTCAGTCGTCATGGCCGCCGAGACTTTCTTCAACGACGTAGCGGTCGGTTCCAGCCGCGACTCAGTGGCTGGGCGGCGCTATCGGGGCCCCATCATCGATTGCGACGTACATCAGTCGTGGGCTGACGAGGGCGAGATCCGGCGCCGCCTGCCGGCGTACTTTCAACAGCCCTGGGCGGGGCTGGCCTCCAGCCCGTGGCCCAGCCCGATCGGCGTGCTCCGGGCCGACGCCGTTCCCGAAGGGGGCGGCCCCGCGGGGTCGTCGCCGGCCCTGATGGCGGAGCAGCTGCTCGATGCGTACGGCATCGTGCGCGCCATCCTGACCGGGCAGAGCGTGCTGACCGCCGGTGTGCACGCCGACGCCGACTTCGGCTGCGCGCTGGCGAGCGCCTACAACGACGCCCTCCTGGAGACCTGGCTCACCGCCGACGATCGGTTCCTCGGATCGCTGGCCGTCGCGCCGCAGCGCCCGCGGCAGGCGGCCGCCGAGATTCGCCGCGTCGGCGGGCATCCACGCATGGTGCAGGTGATCATGACCAGCGCCACCCGCATCCCGTACGGCGACCGTTTCTACTGGCCGATCTACGAGGCCGCGTGCGACCTGGGGCTGCCGGTGGCCATTCATCCCGGGGCCGAGTGCAAGGGCATCGCCAACCCCTACGCCGCCGGCATGCCCACCCGCTACCTCGACTGGCATACCAACATCCCGCAGAACTTCATGGGGCAGTTGACCAGCCTGGTGTGCGAAGGCGTGTTCGTGGAGTTCCCGGATCTCCGCTTCGTGATGATCGAGGGCGGTCTGGCCTGGATTCCGGCGGTGCTGTGGCGCCTGGACAAGAACTGGAAGGGTCTGCGCCACTCCGTGCCCTGGCTCACGCGTGCGCCGAGCGAGTACGTGTTCGAGCACGTACGCTTCACCTCGCAGCCGATCGAGGAGCCGGAGCGGCCGCAGCACCTGCTGGCGCTGTTGGAGGCGGTGCACGCCGAGCAGACCGTGATGTTCGCGACAGACTATCCTCACTGGGATGGCGACTCACCAGACCACGCCATCCCGCCGCTGCCGCCGCGCCTCGCACGCCGCGTGTTCTTCGACAACGCGGCCGACCTGTACGGCCTGCACGCTGCCGCCGCCACCGCCGGCGCGCAGGCGGCGGCCGTACGGTAGGCTGGGCTGGGCCGAAAGCGACGCCGGCAGGCGACGGTTTCGGGGCGGTAGGAGTCTGTCGGACTGACGCGTCAGCGTCAGGACGTCAGGACTCCGTACGGTAGGCTGGGCTGGGCCGAAAGCGACGCCGACAGGCGACGGTTTCGGGGCGGTAGCGGACGCCACGAAAAACACAGGAGGGGCACTATGGAGCAACGCAGGTTCGGTGACAGCGACCTTGTCGGTTCGGCGCTCGGGTTCGGAACCTGGGAGTTGAGCACCACCGACTACGGCAAGATCGACGTCAAGGAAGCGCAGCGCGCGGCGCAGGAGGCGATCGATCACGGCATCACGCTGTTCGACACCGCCGAAGCGTACGGCCCGTATCACTCGGAGGAGCTGCTCGGCAAGGCGCTCGGGAGCCGGCGTTCGGAGGTCGTGCTGGTGACCAAGGTGGGGTTCGCCTACGAGGGCAACCGGTTCACCGCGACAGACTCATCCTTCGAAAACGTCGTGACACGCGCCGAAGGCTGTCTGCGGCGCCTCGGCACCGACTGGATCGACCTGCTGCTGATTCACTGGCCGGATCACGACACCCCCTACGGGGAGCCGATCGCGGCGCTGGAGAAACTGAAGCAGGACGGAAAGATCCGCCACTACGGGGTCTCCAACTTCTCGCCGGCGATGCTGGAAGTCTGCGAGAGTGCCGGACACCTGACGGCGAACCAGGTCGGCTACAACCTGTTCGACCGGCGCATGGAACGGGCGGTGCTGCCGTACACCAGGGCCCACGGGATCGGCTTCATGGCATACGGAACGCTGTGCTACGGCCTGCTGACCGGCGCCTTCACCGAGTCGACCACCTTCCTGGACTGGGACTGGCGCTCGCGCGGCCGGGCATTCGGTCTGCCGCTGTTCCGGCGCGAGCAGTTCCTCAAGGAGCTGCGGGTCGTCGAGCGGCTCAAGGAGATCGCCGCGCGCCACGGCAGATCGGTGGCGCAGCTCGCCATCGCGTGGGTGCTGGGGCACCCGGCGGTTACCGTGGCGCTGGTGGGTATACGCCGGAGCGAGGAGCTGAAGGAAAACGTGGCGGCGGTAGAGTGGCGCCTCTCCGCCGAGGACCGGGAGCAGATCGACCGCGCCTTCGCCGAGGAGGGGGTTCCCACCCACGTCGACACCCCGCAAATCGTAGAGCCGTTTCTGCCGGCGTGATCCGCCGGGCCGTCGATCAGGATCTCGTGAGGTCGGCGAAGCGGTCCACGCAGGCGTCCGCAACCTGGTCGGGAGTCTGCCGCCACCAGTTGCGTTCCGAAAAGATCTCGAACTCCAGCGGCCCGGAGAAGCCGGTGGCGGCTACCTGCACCAGGAATCCCGGCAGGTCGATCACGCCGTCGCCGGGCATGCCGCGGTCCAGGCGTACGTCGCGGGTGTCGGCCAGCCAGTCGGCCAGATGCAGGTGCAGCAGGCGTGGGCCGGCGCGCACGATCTGCTCCGCCAGCGCGGGGTCCCACCACACCGCGTAGCTGTCGAGGGCGATGCCCACGCTGGTTCCGGCGTCGAGCAGGTCGCACCAGTCGTTGGCCTGCGCCAGGGTGGTGAGCACGCCGCGGAAGGCGCAGGTCATGGGATGGAGCGGTTCGAGCGCCAGCTTGATTCCGGCCGCGCGCGCGTCGGGCAGCAGCGCCGCGATGCCCTCCAGCGCCCGGTCACGGGCGAAGCGGAGATCGCGTTCGCCCGCCGCCAGCCCGCCGGCGATGGTGACCAGCGAATCGGCGCCAACCGCCGCGGCGGCGTCGAGCAGTCGCCGGTTATGCTCCAACGCGGCGCGCCACTCCGCGCCGTCGCGCGCGGTCAGCAGCCCGCCGGGACACAGCGCCAGCGCCCGGACCCCGTGATCTGCCAGCAGGCGGGCGGCAGCGGGGGCGCCGATGGCGGCCAGCTTGTCGTGCCATACCGCGGTCAGGCGGATGCCGTGGCGTGCCAGGGCGGCCACGCAGGTGGCGAAGTCGTGCCCGCCGAAGCTGATCTGGTGGACGCAGAGGTGTTTCAATAGTCGGCCCGGCCGCCGGAGACGTCGAACACCGCCCCGGTGGTGAAGCCGCACTCCGGGCTGGCGACGAAGCAGGTCATGGCGGCGATCTCGTCCACGGTGCAGAAGCGCCCCAGGGGAATGCGCGCCTTGCGGTCGGCGATGTATTCGGGCGCCATGCCGACGAGGAATTCGGTCTCGGTCATGGCGGGGGCGATGCAGTTGGCCAGCACGCCGGAACGAGCGAGTTCCCGGGCCAGGGTCTTGGTGAGGCCGATCGCTCCGGATTTGGCCGCGCCGTAGGCGATGGCGTCGGGGTTGGCCTCCTTGCCCGCGATCGAGGCGATGGTGACGATACGGCCGTAGCCGCGGGCGCGCATCCCCGGGACCAGCGCCCGCGAGCACAGGAACACCCCGGTGAGGTCGACCTCCAGGACCCGGTTCCACTCCTCCAGCGTGTACTCCCACATCGGCTTGGTGGGCCCCCCCACGCCGGCGTTGTTGACCAGGATCTGCACCTCGCCGGCGGCCTTCGCCGCGCCCTCCACCGCCTCCTCGTCGGTGACGTCGACGCGGCGGAAGCTGACGAAGCAAGGCTCGTCGGACAGCGTCAGGTCCCAGCCTTCCACCTGCGCTCCGGCGGCCTGCAGGTGGCGCGAGATCGCCAGGCCGATACCCCGGGCGGCGCCGGTCACGATCGCTTTCTGGGCCGTCAAGTCGGGCATCTGCTCCTCCTCTCGGTGACGCTGCCGGCGTGTCCCGCTCCAGGTCGCCGTTGACCCCGCACCACCGGGGCCGTACCCTCGGTGACCGGCATGCCAGACTTCCACGTCAGCGTGGGCCAGGGCGCGGAGTTCACCAAGACCGTGGGCGAGACCGACGTGTACCTGTTCGCCGGCGTGACCGGCGACTTTTCGCCGAACCACGTCAACCAGCGCTACATGGAACGCTCCAGCTATGGCACGCGCATGGCGCATGGTGCGCTGCTTGTGGGCTTCATGTCGACGGCATCCACCCTGGCGATCGCCGATACCCGTGCTGCCGACGAGACGCCGGTCTCGGTGGGCTACGACCGAGTCCGGTTCCTGCGCCCGGTGCTGTTGGGCGATACCATCACCGTGGCCTACACGATCGCTTCCATCGACCTGGGGCGGCGCCGCTCTACGGCGGACATCCGCGTTACCAACCAGCGTGACGAGCTGGTGGCCGTGGCGCAGCACATCCTGCAGTGGGTCGCGAACGAACCCTCCACCAGCGGCACCGCCTGAGCGGCCGCCGTACGGGCCTGGTGCCGCGGGGTTCGATGCGGCGGGTACTCTGACCGATCCCTGCCGGCGGCGGAGCGCTACGCCTCACCGGTGCGTCTGGAACTCACTCGAGGTGCACGGTGCGGCCCGTGCGGGACGCTTCGAACAGCGCCAGGGTGGCAGCCAGCGTGCGCTGGCCCTCACGCCCACTGATGCGGGGCGCTTCCTGTTTGCGGATCACGCGCGCGAAGTGGGCGATCTGCAGCGTGAATACGTCGGCTCGCGGCACGGCGACGGCAGACGCCGCGATCGGCCGCGACCAGCTTGCCGCTCCGTCGTGGCGCCACAGGGTGAGGCGCGGAAACTCCAGCGCCGCCTCGGTGCCGAGAAAGCGGTACGGGTTCTGGTCGTTCTCGACGAAGCGCGCCGGGTTCTCGCCGGAGGCCTGTTCCCAGCTCCAGGGCGATACCGCGGCATCGGACAGCACCATGGCCCCTACCGCTCCACCGGCGAAGTTCAGGGTCAGCGCCGCGCTGTCCTCGGTCGCGAAGCCGCGCACCGCACTGGAGGTGCAGCCGCCCACCGCGACGATCTCCCCCGCCAGGCAGCGCAGCAGGTCGATCTCGTGGATCAGGTTGATCAGCACCGGCCCGCCGCCCGGCGCGCGTCGCCACTTGGGCAGGAAGTAGTCGTCCGGCTTGCGCATGCACCAGATGCCGCTCACCGCCACCAGCCGCCCCAGTGCGCCATCGGCGAGCAGGCGCGCGGTCTCCGCGACCGCCGGGTTGTAGCGCCGGTGGTGCCCTACCAGCAGCGGTACGCCGCGCTCCTCCGCGGCTCGGTTGAGGCGCTTCGCGGCCTCCAGCGAGGCGCAGATCGGCTTCTCGATGAGCGTCGGCACCCCCGCGGCGACGCACTGCCGGCCGACCTCTTCGTGCAGCGCGGTAGGGGTCGCCACGATCGCGCCGTCGATCGGCTCAACGGCCAGCAGCTCGCCAGGCTCCCGGTAGTGGACGGCCTCGTGCTCGCGCGCCAGGGCCGCGGCCACCGGATGGGGATCCACCACCGCCGCCAGCCGGCAGTCCGGGTCGGCCCGCAGGTAGCCGGCGTGCTGGCGCCCCATCACCCCGGCGCCGATCACGGCGATGCGCAATGGGGTCACTGCGACTGCTCCGTGAACAGCTCGGCGGCCATCAACCGGGGAGGGTGGGGCAGCAGCGGCCGGAACGCCATGCGCCCCAGCACGTCCCCCTCCAGGTCCACGCCCGGAGCCACCTCGTCCAGCCGCACGCCCTCGGGGGTGAGGGTGAACACCGCGCGCTCGGTGACGTAGCGCACCACCTGGCCGCGGGCCGCGGCCTCGACACCGGAGAAGGTGATCTGCGCCACCCGGCGCACGAACTTGGCAATGGTGCCGTGGCGGTGCACGGCGAGGCGGCCGTTGCCGGGGCGCAGGTCCGCGCCCTTGGCCTCGAAGGTGCCGCAGAAGATCACGCTGCGGGCGTTGTCGGCGATGTCGACGAAGCCCCCCGGACCGACGGTGAGCCCGCCGAGCTTGGAGGCGTTGACGTTGCCGCCGGCGTCCACCTCGCCGAACCCCAGAAAGGCCATGTCCAGACCCCCGCCGGAGTAGAAGTCGAACTGCGACGGCGCGTCGATCATCGCGCTGGGATTGCGGGCGAAACCGAACAGCGTGCCGGTCAGCAGGTCGCCCCCGTAGGTGCCGTGCTCGATGGTCTGGTAGTAGCGCCCGGTCTCGCCGCGGGCGGCCACCAGCGCAGCCACTGCGTCGGGTATGCCGAAGCCGTAGTTGATCACCGCTCCTGGCCGCAGTTCGGCGTGCGCCCGCCGCGCCACCACCTGGCGCACGTCGAAGGGCGGCGGCGCCTGCGGCTCCACCGGCCGCCGCTTCTCGCCGGAGAGGGAAGGGTCGTAGTCGACGGCGTAACTCTGGCGCTGCTCCGGATCGAGCACGACTGCGTCCACGATCGCCCCCGGAATCCGCACCGCGCGCGCCGGCAAGGATCCGTTCGGCACCAGTTCCTTCACCTGCACGATTACCGTGCCGCCGCTGTTGTGGGCGGCCGCGGCCATGGCGTAGAGGTCCACGTTGGCCGGCTCCTGGTCCAGGCAGACGTTGCCCTCGGCGTCGGCGCGCGAGCCCTTCAGCAGGGCCACGTGGATCGGGAACGGCCGGTAACGCAGCAGCGGGCGGCCGTCGATCTCCACCCGCTCCACCAGCTCCTCGCGGGCGCTGGCGTTGAGCCGGCCACCCTCCTGGCGGGGGTCGGCGAAGGTGCCGAGGCCGACGTGGGTGAACAGGCCGGGACGCCCGGCCGCGATCTCCCGCAGCAGTTGCATGATCACCCCGCCGGGCAGCACGTAGGCCTCGATCTTCTCCGCCCGCGCCAACTCCTGCATGCGCGGCGACCACACCCAGTGGCCGCCGATCACCCGCCGCACCATGCCCTCGTGGGCGAAGCAGTTCATGCCGCGGGTCTCGCGGTCGCCGATCCCGAGCGCGTGCACGCAGGTGAGCCCGCGCGGGCGGCCGCTGGCGAGGAAGCGCCGCTCCACCGCCCGGTGCAGGGTGGTGGCCTCGCACAGCCCGCCGCCGCCTCCCACCAGCCCCACGGTGGCTCCATCCTCGATCAGTGCCACCGCGGCCTCGGCCTCCATCACCTTGTGCGGCTTCATTCTCCTCCTCTCCGGAGCCACGGGAACGTCAACCTATCCGGGGCTGCAAGGTGTGTCGAGGTGTGTATCGGCATCTGAAAGGCGAATCAGCGGCGGCTTTGCGTTGACCATACGATAATTTCAACATATAAAGTCCACATGAAGGCCATACAAGTCATGTTCGACGAGACGTTGCTGGCGCGGCTCGATGCATCCGAAGACGTGCGACGAGACGGACGCTCGGCCGTGCTGCGTCGGGCGGCGGAGCAATTCCTGCATCGCCGGGAGCAGGAGTTGATCGATGAGCAATACCGCACGGCGTACGAGGGCGTCGACGTTCTGGATGCCGAGTTCGCGGACTGGGAGCACCAAGGCGCGTGGCCAGAGAACTGAACCGGGGCGAAATCTGGCTCTATACGTTCAAAGCTCCGGACAAGCGTCGCCCGGTGTTGATCATCAGTCGGCAGGCGGCAATCCGGTTCCTGCGAACCGTGGTGGTGGCTCCAGTTACCTCGACCATACACGGTTCTCCGGCCGAAGTGGAGGTGGGATTCGACGAGGGGCTCAAGCACCGGTCGGCTGTCAATCTCGATCACATACAGACGGTGGACAAGTCGCTCCTCCGCCAGTTCGTCGGGACGCTGGATGCTGCCGCCATGCGCAAGGTCTGCCGGGCTGTCGCCGTCGCTACGGGCTGCGCCTGAGGGGCGCGAAACGGCGCGTCAGGCCTTCCCGGAGATGCGACGATGGTCTACGGTCGAACGCAGTGGCTGAACCGGGGCACGGGGGTAACGCCGGTCTGACCGGGCGGTCCGTGAATGCGAGGATAGTCATGGCGTTTCCCATGAGGGTGGACCTGGAGGGCAAGGTGGCGGTGGTGACCGGCGGCGGCACCGGTATCGGGCAGGCGATCAGTCGCGGCTTGGCGCGTTGCGGTGCGGCGGTGGTGGTGGGCTATCGCGAGAGCGCCGCGGAGGCGGAGGCGACCGTGACCGCGATCGAGGCGGAGGGCGGCCGCGCCTCTACCTGCACCGCCGACGTCGGCGACGAGGCCCAGGTGGGTGCGCTGATGGACCGCGCCGCGGAGCGTTATGGAGGGCTGGACATCCTGGTGGCCAACGCCGGCGTCACCGCCACGCCGCGGACCACCGCCGAGCTGCCGGCGGAGGAGTGGGAGGCGATTATCCGCACCAACTGCACCGGCGTGTTCTACTCGGTCAAGCAGGCGCTGCGCCATCTGCCGGATGACGGGCGCATCATCGTCACCTCTTCGATCAGCGGGCGCAGCGGTGCCGGCCCCGGGGCGTTGAGCTACGCCGCGGCCAAGGGGGCGGTCAACAACATGATCCGCAACTGGACCCGCGAGCTGGCGCCGCGCGGCATCACCGTGAACGCCATCGCTCCCGGCATCATCTGGACCCGCATCCACGAGCGCGGCACTCCCCCGGACGAGTATCGCAAGCTGATCGAGCGCGTCCCGCTCGGCCGCGACGGCACCCCGGAAGACTGCGTCGGCGGCGTGCTGCTGCTGGCCAGCAGGGAGGGCTCCTACATCACCGGCCAGACCATCGAAATAAACGGCGGCATGCAGATGCCCTGATCGGACGCCTGTATGCCGCCTTCATGCAAACCCGGCGGGGCGGGCGCCCTCAGGCGCCGGCCCCGGGCAGGTCAGAAGAACAGGACCTGCGGGCGCGAGATATCGGTGCGGTGGTAGGCCAGGAAGCGGGTCGGCACGTTCTGCAGGTCGGCGTTGTACATGATGGTGTAGCCGGGGTGGTTCATGATGCCGATGGTCCACAGGTTCTCCGCCGCTATTTCGGTGATCCGCTTCATCGACGCGGCACGCACGTCCCAGTCCAGGTTCTCCTTCACCTTCCAGTACTCGTCGATCGCTTCGCGAATGATCGCCGGCGGCTCCTCGCCGCGCTCGCCGTTGCTGGTGAACCAGTCGGTCCACTTCTGCGCCCAGAAGCCGCGCAGGTAGGGGATGCCGAGTGACGCCGCCTGGTAGTAGATGCCCTCGTTGGTGCCCCAGTTGTACGGGTCGTACACCAGCTCCAGCTCGTTGTTGACGCGCATCTGCCCGAACGCTCCCCACTCCAGCACGCGCGTGTTGATGGCGAGGCCCACGTCCTTCAGGTTGGAGACCACGATCTCGGCCGCCGCCTCGTGGTCGCCGGCCGCCATCACCATGTTGATCTCCAGCCGCTTGCCGTCCGGGCGCAGCCGGTAGCCGTCGGCGTCGCGCTCGCTCAGTCCGGCCTTGTCGAGCAGCTCATTGGCCAGGTCCGGGTCGTACTCCAGCGCCGTGTTGCACAGGTTGGCGTCGTAGAACGGTGACGCCTCGCTCCAGCACGACTGCTGCGGCTTGGTCAGCCCGTAGTACTCCAGCTTGATGATCTGCTCGCGGTTGATGGCGTGGGACACGCCGAAGCGGAAGTCGCGGTTCTGGAAGATCGGCCGCAGCACCGGATCGTCGCTGGTGAGGTTGAACTCCAGCAATCCGCCGTTGGTGCCCGAGTGGCCGTGCCGGGTCACCCTGATCTTGCCCTCGCGCTCCTGCTCCTTGGCCACGGGGAACATGGCAACGCCCTCGTTGGAGAACCAGTCGGTCTCGCCGTTGAGCGCCTTCAGCTTGGCGACCTCCAGGTCGACGCCAGTCTCCAACTGCACGGTGTCGAAGTAGGGGAGCTGCTGGCCGGCCAGGTCAACCGCCCAGTAGTAGGGGTTGCGCTCGAAGATCACCGTCTTGTTGGGGACCGGAACGATCACCCGCCACGGCGTCAGCACCGGCTTGTCGATGTTGTTCTTCTGCTCCCAGCGGTCTTCCTTGTTGCGGAACAGCTCGGTCCAGGTGTTGAAGCCCGACTCCTTCACCAGCGCATCGAGGTCGTCGTTGTACTTGGGATGGAACTGCTTCAGGTAGTGGGCCGGCAGGTAGGTGCTCAGCGCCATCAGGTCGAAGATGTTCTCCCCCATCAGGTAGGGGAAGTCGAACACGTACTGGAACGTGTACTCGTCGATGATGTTCTGGCCCCCCGAGGTGCCGTCCTTCTGCACCAGGTTCTCGAACACGTTGGGGTTGAGCTCTCGGTTGGAGGCGTCGTCCTCGAACCAGAAGCGCACGTCCTCGGTGGTGAACGGATGCCCGTCCGACCACATCATCCCGCGGCGCAACTCGAAGGTCCAGACCCTGGCGCCGTCGGATGGCGTCGCCGATTTGAACACCTGGGGATAAGCATGGGAGAAGTTGTAGGGGTTGGACATGCCCATGGCGTGATTGCTGTGGGCGATGCCGATCCAGCCCTTGTCGACCATCTGGAACTTCTCGGTGTAGCGCCCGATCTGCTTTACCTCGGAGAGCGGCAGCAGCACCAGCGGATCTTCGCTGATGCGGTCCTCCACCGGCGGCAGCTCGCCGGCGGCGACCAGCGCGGCCAGCATCGGCGCCTCGGTGTAGGGCGGGATGGTCAGGCCGGTCTTGGCCTGGTACTCGGCCGGGGTGGCGAAGACGACCGCGTCACCGGCCGCGTCCACGGTCGACTGCGGGATCACCTCGCCGACGGGGGCGCCCATGGCGGCTCCACCCCCCTCCTCCTCGCCCGAGGCCACGGCCATCGTAGCCACCAGGGCAATCGTCAGCGGAATCAGTAGTGCGAGCTTTTTCATGCACGCCTCCTTGCCAGTAGTATCTGTTCAGGCTTCCATGGCAGCCGGCGGTTGTCAAGCTCGGCGTTGGGCGCCGGGCGCGACGGCGTTGACAGCGCGGCGGGGCGGCCATAGCATCGGGGCTCCATGGGGGCATACATCGCGCGTCGGGTCATGATCATGCTCCCGACCCTGGTACTGATTTCGATTCTGGCGTTCCTGGTCATCGAGTTGCCGCCGGGCGACTACGTGACCAGCTACGTGCAGACGCTGATGACCGCCGGCCGCCAGGTGGACGACGCGCTGATCGAGAACATCCGCCACGCCTACGGCCTGGATCGCCCGGTCACCGTGCGCTACTTCCTGTGGATTTCGCGGCTGGTGCGCGGCGACTTCGGCTTTTCGCTGTTCTTCAAGGCCTCCGTGGGCGAGATGCTGGCGCTGCGCTTGCCGATGACCTTCCTGATCACGCTGCTGTCGCTGGCCTTCTCGTGGGTGGTGGCGTTTCCGATCGGAGTCTACTCGGCGGTGCGGCAGTACTCGTTCGGCGACTACTTCTGGACCGTGCTCGGATTCCTCGGGCTGGCGACGCCCAACTTCCTGCTGGCGCTGGTGCTGATGTTCGTGGCCGCCAGGTACTTGAACACCAGCGTCGGCGGGCTGTTCTCCCCGGAGTTCGAGAGCGCGGTGTTCAGCCTGGGCAAGCTGTGGGACTTCCTCAAGCACGTGTGGGTGCCGATGGTGGTGGTCGGCACCGCCGGCACCGCCAGCCTGATCCGCATCCTGCGCGCCAACCTGCTCGACGAGCTCAAGAAACCCTACGTCGAGATGCAGCGCGCCAAGGGCGTGCCCGAGGGCAGGCTGATCATCAGGTACCCGTTGCGGATCGCGGTGAATCCCTTCATCTCCAGCATCGGCTGGATCCTGCCGCAGTTCGTCTCCGGCACCGTGATCACCGCCGTGGTGCTGAATCTGCCCACTGCCGGCCCGCTGTTCCTGCAGGCGGTACGGGCCCAGGACATGCCGCTGGCAGGCGCCTTCATCATGCTGACCGGTTTCATGACCATCGTCGGCATGCTGGTGTCCGACATCGTGCTGGCGATCGTCGACCCGCGTATCCGGTACGGCTGACGGTGGCGGACAACACCGGCATTCTGGCGTACGAGGTCGAACGGTCGGTATTCACCGCCAGCCAGTGGCGTCTGGTATGGCTCACCTTCGTCCGCCACAAGCTGGCGGTGGCCAGCGCCGTGTTCCTGATCCTGGGCTATTTCAGCTCCGCCTTCGCCGACTTCGTGGCGCCCTATCCCACCGACTTCCGCAACGACGACGCACCCTTCGTGCCGCCGATGCGGGTGCACCTGCGCGACACCGACGGCCGCTTTCACCGGCCGTTCGTCTACGCCCTGGAGCTGGAGCGCGATCCGGTGACCCTGCGGCCGCGCTTCCGGGAGGTCACCGATCGCCGCTACCCGATCCGCTTCCTGGTGCGGGGAGCAGAGTACGAGATGTGGGGCCTGGTCCGCTCGCGGCTGCACCTGTTCGGCGTGGACGAGGGCGCCTACTACTACCTGCTGGGCACCGACAAGCAGGGTCGCGACATCCTGACGCGGACCGTGTTCGCGGGGCGCATCTCGCTGACCATCGGCCTGCTCGGGGTGACCATCAGCTTCGTGCTGGCGATCGTGTTCGGCAGCATCTCTGGCTACTTCGGCGGCGTACCCGACATGGTGATCCAGCGCATCATCGAGGTGCTGACGTCGCTGCCGCAACTCCCCCTGTGGATGGCGCTGGCGGCAGCGATCCCGATCAACTGGCCGATCGAGCGGGTGTTCTTTGCCATCACCGTCATCCTGTCCCTGATCAGTTGGCCGGGGCTGGCGCGGGAGGTGCGCGGCAAGGTGCTGGCGCTGCGCGAGACCGACTACGTGACCGCGGCCCGGATCGATAATGCCGGCACGCCGCGGCTGCTGTTCCAGTACCTGGTGCCCGGCGTGCTCAGCCACCTGATCGCCTCGCTCACGCTGGCGATCCCGAACATGATCCTGGGCGAGACCGCGCTCAGCTTCCTGGGCGTGGGACTGCGCGCCCCGGCGATAAGCTGGGGCGTGCTGCTGCAGCAGGCGCAGAACATCCAGACCGTGGCGCTGTCGCCGTGGCTGATGACGCCGGTGTTCGCCGTGATCCTGGTGATCCTGGCCTTCAACTTCGTCGGCGACGGCCTGCGCGACGCCGCCGACCCCTACAAGAGCTGAGGGGGCG
The DNA here is from genome assembly GCA_965203905.1 of Spirochaetia bacterium. Classification (GTDB taxonomy): domain Bacteria; phylum Spirochaetota; class Spirochaetia; order SZUA-6; family Bin103; genus Bin103. The sequence continues at coordinate 3,978,057 of CBDBDQ010000005.1, forward strand.
GGTTGCCGGCCCTTGCCGGCTCAGTCCTGCTGCGGCAATTCGAAGTTGACCTGCCAGCGAATGCCGAACTTGTCGGTGAGCGAGCCGAAGTAGGCACCCCAGAACTGCTCCTGCATCGGCATCTCCACCGCGCCGTCCGCCGACAGCTTGGCGAACAGCTCGTCGGCCTGCTCGCGGGTGTCGGGACTGAGCGAGAGCGAGAAGTTGTTGCCGGTGGCAATCTCGGGACCGAACCCCGCGCTGTCGCTGCCCATCAGCACGCCGGAGCCGATCGGCAGCGTCACGTGCATGATCAGGTCGCGCTTGTCTTCCGGCACCTCCATGTCGTCAGGGCCCTCGCCGAAGGTCGACATGAACAGAAACTCGCCGCCGAACACCGAGCGGTAGAACTCGAACGCGGCACGGCAGCTGTCCTTGAACGTGAGGTAGGTGTTGATCGTCAAGTGGGTATCCCTCCGCGCGGGAAGGTAACGGTGCCGCCGGCGCTCGGCAAGCCGGTGCCGGGGAGCGCCGGTCAGCGTTCTCCAGCGGCGCCTACCGGAGCGCACGGCCGCGTGGCACCGCTCGGACGGACGCACAGGGTGCGGTCGGCGACGAGGTCCGTCAGCTCGGTCACGCGGCCGTCGGGCCACTCGATGCGCACCCGCTCGGCCACGGGCTGAGTGCCGAGGCCGAAGTGGGCGGACAGCTCGGACGACCCGAGGTACGTGCAGCCGCCGTCGAGGTAGCGGTACTGGCGGGCGCCGCCGGCGGTGAGCTCGACGCGGGCACCGCGGCCGTTGGGCGCCAGACCCGGTGACTCAGTGGTGTCCAGGAACAGGCGCAGCCAGTGGGTGTCGGGGCCGGTCAGGTCGTTGCGGTAGAGGCTGATCGGCCCCAGGGCGTCGAAGATCACCAGGTCCTGGTCGCCGTCGTTGTCGTAGTCGAGATTGATCAGGCCGCGCCCCTGGCCGGCGTGGTCCAGGCCGGCGGCGCTGCCGACTTCGCTGAAGCCGAAGCGCCCGGCTGGCTGCAGGTCGTTGCGGAACAGGTAGGTGCGCTCGTGCTGCCACTCGTAGTGGCCGGCGCCGTTCAGGTCCGCCCAGCCGTTGGTGGTGACCAGGTCCTGGTCGCCGTCGTGGTCCAGGTCCACCGCTACCGCACCCCAGCCCCAGCCGCCGTCGTTGACCCCGACGGCACCGGAGAGCTCCTCGTAGCGATGTGCGCCGAGGTTGCGGTACAGCATGTTGCCGGTGCCGGGCACCGCGGGCGCGTCCCAGGGCACGTCGTAGCCGCCGGTGCCGTGCACCGACGTGACGTACCAGTCGAGGCGGCCGTCGTTGTCGAAGTCGCCGGTCACGTGGCCCATGCCGTTGGCGTCCAGGCCGGTTCCGGAGGCGGCGGTGGCGTCGACGAAGCTGCCGTCGCCCCGGTTCACGAAGTAGCGGCTGGTGAAGGCGTCGGCGGCCACCAGCAGCTCGGGATAGCGGTCGCCGTCCATGTCGGCGAAGCGCGGGGCGAAGCCGCGCACGCCCTGCAGCGCCAGCCCGGCGCGGTAGGTGGCGTTCTCGAAGCTGCCGTCGCCGTCGTTGCGGAACAGCAGGTTGCCGTAGGCGTCGGGCATCCACGCGGCCACGAACAGGTCCAGGTCGCCGTCCAGGTCGTAGTCGCCGAAGGCAGCGCCCATGCCGCTGGGGACCTCCGTCGAGGTGCGGCTGACGCGAGCCGCGCGCGCCACCTCGGTGAAGGTCGGAATGCCGGCGGGCCCCGGACCCAGGTTGCGGAACAGCAGGTGCTGCCCCGGCTCCGCCCGGTCGTGCTCCGCCGGGCCCAGGCTGGTGAGGAAGAGGTCGATCCAGCCGTCGCCGTCGTAGTCGCCGACCGCCACGCCGTGCCCGAGATGGGGGCGTCCCAGGCCGGCCGCGGCGGCGTGGTCGCTGAAGGTGCCGTCGCCGTTGTTCAGGTAGAGGCTGTCGGGCGCGCTGCCGCCGCTGACGAAGTACAGGTCCTGCCAGCCGTCGTTGTTGAAGTCGGCGGCGGCCCCGCCGGCGGTCATCGCCAGCAGCGTCTCCAGGGAGGGCCGGTGGCGCGCCGTGAGCCCCGCCGCCTGCGCCTGCTGCGAAAAGCGCAGTTCGGCGGCGGTATCGAGGCCCGGCACGAGCAAGGCGCCGAGACCGGCCGCCAGGAGCTGCAGGGCGCGGCGATGCACGGCAGCGCAGCATAACACCGGGCCGCGGTTGCACAAATCGGTCGCGGGAGTAAGGTGCGTGTCAGCAATGGCTTCCCGCTACGATGTGCTGGTGGTGGGCGCCGGCTCGGCGGGGGCGGTGCTGGCGGCGCGGCTCAGCGAGGACCCGCGCCGGGCGGTGCTGCTGCTTGAGGCCGGTCCCGACTACCCCGATCCGGAGACGATGCCCGCCGACCTGCGCTACGGCAACAACCCGTGGCGATCCGTATACGGACCAGAGGCCCATACCTGGGGGTACCGGGCACGCTCCAATCCGGCGCGGCCCGAGATCGAGCTGCCGCGCGGCAAGGTGGTGGGCGGATCGAGCGCGATCAACGGCCAGATCCTGCTGCGCGGGCTGCCGGAGGACTTCGACGCTTGGGCCGGGGCCGGGAACGACGCCTGGTCGTTCGCACGGGTGCTGCCCTTCTTCCGCAAGCTGGAGACCGATCTCGACTTCGGAGCCGACCCGGTACACGGCGCCCGCGGGCCGATCCCGGTGCGGCGCATCGCGGAGTCGGAGATGCTGCCGGCGATCCGGGCGTTCCAGGATGCCGCGGTCGGTGCCGGCTTCCCCGCCACGCGCGATCACAACCACCCGGATACGGCGACCGGGGTCGGGCCGCGGCCGATCAACAACGTCGGTGGGCTGCGCATGAGCACCGCCGTGACCTACCTGCACCAGGCGCGCGGCCGCCCCAACCTGAACATCCGCGGCGGCGTGCCGGTGCGCCGCGTGCTGCTGGAGGGCGACCGGGCGCTGGGCGTGGAGGCGGAGAGCGACGGCCGGATCGAGACCATTCTCGCCGACCAGGTGATCGTCAGCGCCGGCGCGATCAACTCGCCCCAGCTCCTGATGCTGTCCGGGATCGGCCCGGAGCGCCATCTCCGCGAGCAGGGCATTCGCCCGTTGCGCCACCTGCCGGGGGTAGGCCGCAACCTGCGCGATCATCCGGCGGTGGCGCTGATGTACCGCATCGACCCGGTCGCCGACGAGGAGCGCATCGTGCCGATGCAGTCGGGCCTGATCTGCACCACGCGCGGCTCCCGGTTTCGCAACGACATGCAGATCAACCCGATGCTGTACCACAGCGAGCACCGCCCGCCACACCTGCGCCTCGACCCCGGCGCCGGCTATCTCGGCTTCAACGTGGCGCTGCAGAAGCCGCTGTCCTGCGGCTGGATCGAACTCGCGGCTGCCGATCCACACCAACCTCCGCGCGTCGACTTTGGCCACCTGCAGCACCCTCGCGACCGGGAGCGGCTGCGCGTCGGCGTGCGTATGGCGGTGGAGCTCGCAGCACGGCCGGAGTGCGCGCGCTTCCTGCACCGGAGGATCCTGCCCTCAACCGCCGATCTCGCCTCTGATGCCGCGCTCGACGCGTGGATCCTGGCCAACGTCGCCACCCAGCACCACGCCTGCGGCACCTGCAGGATGGGGCCCGCCGACGACCCCGGGGCGGTGGTAGATCAGACCTGCCGCGTGCACGGCATCGCCGGCCTGCGGGTGGTCGACGCCTCGGTCATGCCGGACGTGACGCGCAACAACATCAACTCGACCGTCATGATGATCGGAGAACGGGTTGCTGCTATGATGGCCGCCGAGGGTGAGGCATGAGTGACTGCGGACTGAGCGCCGCCCAATTGGAGCAATTCGACGAGCAGGGGTACCTGCTGGTACCGGGGATGCTGGAACCGGTCGAGGATCTCGACCCGATCCTCGACGAGTACGACGGCGTGCTCGATCGGCTGGCGCACACGCTGTACGCGCAGGGCAAGGTTGCCTCTCCCTACCCGGAGTTGCCGTTCGGAGAGCGCGTGTCGCGGATGTACGAGGAGTCGGGCGAGATGCTCAACCACTGGTTCGACTTCCACCTGCCGCAGCGCCACGTCACCCACGACACCCCGCTGTGGGTGGGCCCCGCCGTGTTCCGAACGCTGGTCAACCCGAGGCTGCTGGACGCGGTGGAGTCGGTGATCGGCGGCGAGATCTACTCGAATCCGGTGCAGCACGTGCGCATCAAGCCCCCGGAACGGCGCATGGGCCGGCAGCGGGATGGACGCCCGGTGTACGGGGCCACCGTCTGGCACCAGGACAACGGCGTGATCCAGTCGGACGGGGACGGCTCCGACATTCTTACCGTGTGGTTCCCGATCACCGACGCGCTGGTCCAGCACGGCTGCCTGCACGTGGTGCCGGGCAGCCACCGCCACGGAATCTACACCCACTGTCCCATGGAGAAGGGCTCCAACGAGGTGAAGATTCCCGATCACCTGTTCCCGATCGAACGCGCGTTGCCGCTGCCGATGCGGCGTGGCGACGTGCTGTTCCTGCACAAGCGCACCTGCCACGGCTCGCTGAGCAACGTCAGCGACGAGGTGCGTATCAGCTTCGACCTGCGCTACAACCCGGTCGGGCAGAGGACCGGCCGGGAGGTGTTCCCCGGATTCGTGGCGCGCAGCCGCAGCAACCCCGCCAGCGAGTTGCGCGATCCCGAGGCGTGGGCCGAGTTGTGGTACGCCACCCGGCGCCACATGGCCGACGCCAACGTCGACGTATCGTTCAACCGCTGGGACCCCGACGCCGCCGGCTGCGCCTGAACGCCGGTCAGCCCGACCGGCGCGGGTCGCCACGCCGCTGGCTGCGCACCCACGCCGCCGGATCGTCGTCCCAGTCGTGCCCGGAGTCGGCAATCGGGCCGAGCGCCGCTTCGATGTCGTCCGAGCGCCCGAGCGTGGCCGCCAGTGCCGCGAGGTCGGGGGGAATGCGGGGCGTCTCGGGAAGTTCCGCCAGCGCGTCCGCGACCTGGTTCTTGCCCGACCCGGTGCCGATGCCGACCACCACTTGGTCCTTGAGAGAAGGGCCGCGGGCGTCCGCCTCGCGGGTGTCCAGCTCTTCCAGCCTTCCGCTGATAAGGCAGGCCGCCGAGGCCGCCGCCGCCGGCTGCAGGAACAGGCCCTCGCGTCGCGCCAGCGCGCGTGCGGCGGCGAAGCTGTCGGCGTCCGAGACCTCCCATCCGCGGCCGCCGGTGCGGCGCATGATCGCGACCACCTGGTCGCCGGCACGCGGGAACGGATGGGTCATGCCGGTGGCGCGGGAGGTGGAACGACCCCAGTGACGGACCGGTTCGTTCCGTTCCCAGGCGTGCACGATCGGAGCGCAGCCGGTGGACTGCACCACGTCCAACGCCGGAGTGCGGTCGATCCACCCGAGTGCACTGAGCTGGCTGAAGCCCAGCTCCAGCGCCAGCACGTTGGTGCCGCCGCCGGTGGGGATCAGGATCCGGTCGGGGACACGCCAGCCGAGCGCCTCGGCGATCTCGAACGCCAGCGTCTTCTTGCCCTCGATGCGGTACAGGTTGTAGGGCTGCGTGGCGTGGAACCAGCCGTAGCGGTCGGCCGCCTGCTGCGCCAGCCGCGTGCCCTCCACCATGTCGCCGTCCACCACCAGCGCGCGGGTGCCAAATATCTGGTTCTGCAGCAGGTGGCCCGGTACGGTCTCCGGGCGCATCAGGGCGGTGAGCTGGAGCCCGGCCCGGGCACAGTAGGTGCTCAGGGCCGCCGACGCGTTGCCGGAGGAGGCGATGACCAGCCGCTCGATACCCACCTCCAGGCACTTGCTGACGGTGACGCTGGCGCCGCGGTCCTTGAACGAACCGCTGGGATTGCGCGACTCGTCCTTGATCAGAAAGCCGGGACAGCCGAATTCCGGGCCCAGCCGCTGCAGCGGCAGCAACGGCGTGTCGCCCTCCTGCAAGGACACTACGTGGCGCTCGTCGTGTACCGGCAGCAGGCAGCTCCAACGCCACATGCCGCGCGGCCGCGCCGCGAGCGCGTCGCGATCCACCTCGGCGCGCACCTTGTCCAGGTCGTATTCCGCCTGCAGGAAGCCGCCGCAGGCCGGACACAGCGGATCGCGCGTGCGGTCGCTGGTGGGTGCCCCGCAGCTCACGCAGCGCAGGCCGACCAGGTAACTCGTCATCCGTCGGTGTCCCCGTCGCCCTCGGCGGAACGGTGCATCGATCCACTGCAGGTCGCCGCTGACCGCGCCTGGCCGGTTGCTGCGCCGCCCTCCGCTGCCGGCCGCGCCTCGGCACCCCCTGACGGTGACCGGTTCGGAGCGTCCGCGGACCGCGGAGGCGTGGGTGTCGCGCCGGCCTTCCTACCGGCCTCGGCACCGTCGCGACCGGAGCGGCTGCGCGTCGCCTCATCGCGCAGGCGCGCGGTAGCCGCTGCGTCGACCGCGCCGCCATCCGGATCGATCACCACCCCGTACAGTTCTCGCGCCGCGCGTAGCGAGACCTTCTCGTCGCGTACGTCGCGCCGCACCAGGTCCGGATCACGGGTCAGGGGATCGCCGAAGCCGCCGCCGCCGGCGGCGGCCCAATGGAAGCGGTCGCCCGCCGCCAGCGGGTGCGACGTCACCTTGGAATGCAACTCCTGTTCGTGGCGACTTCCGGGGTTGAGTGCGAACTCCGCCGGCTTGCCCGGCAATCCCCCGAAAAAACCGCCGGGGGGGAAGCGGGCGCGGTCGCACTGCACGGTGAGCAGCGCCTCGTCGGCGCCGTTGCGGAAGTCGCGCGCGATCGCCAGGCCGCCGCGGAAGCGGCCCGCACCGCCGGAGTCGGTCACGAACTCGTAGCGTTCGAACAGCACCGGGTGGCGCACCTCGATCGCCTCGAGCGGGGAGTTGGCGCTGTTGGAGGGGCCCGAGGTGCAGCCGTCCAGGCCGTCCTTGTTGTGGCGCGCGCCCCAGCTCGCATGGTTGCCGTCGAAGAACACGAAGTAGCGCCCGCTGTCGGGCTCGCGTCCGGTGAGCCCGAGATTCGGGGCACAGCCGTAGGAAGGGGTCACCACGCGTTGCGGGGCCACCTCGCGCAGCGCGCGAAACAGGGTGTCCACCACTCGCTGGCACACGATCATGCGGCTGTTGCACGCCGCCGGCGGCAGCGGGTTGACCAGGGTGCCGGCGGGCAGCACCACCCGCACCGGCCGGTAGCAGCCCTCGTTCATCATGATGTCGGCGTCGCACAGCGCGCGCACCGCGTAGTACACGGCGGAGCGGGTGGCCGCCGCCACCGCGTTGACCGAGCCGGGGCGCTGCCGGTCGGAACCGGTGAAGTCCGCCGTGAAGTCGCTGCCGCGAATCTCTACTCGCGCCCGCACCCGCGCCGGTTCGGTGGTCACGCCGTCGTCGTCGATGAATTCCTCCGCCTCGTAACTGCCGTCCGGCAGCGCGGCCAGGTTGCGCCGGATGCGGCGCTCGGAGTAGTCGATGAGCTGCTCGATGCCCGCCAACAGCGTGTCCGGGCCGTAGCGCGCCACCAGTTCCTCGAACCGGCGCGCGCCGAGCTGCACCGCCGCCACCTGCGCCCGCAGATCGCCGAGCACCACGTCGGAGGTGCGCACGTTGGCGCGGATCAGGTCCATTACGGGCGCTATCGGTTGCCCCGCCTGGTACAGCTTGATCGGGGGGATGCGCAGCCCTTCGTGGAAGATCTCGCGCCCGCTGTTGGCCAGGCCGCCGGCGGCCACGCCGCCGATGTCGACGTGGTGCGCCAACGCCGCGGTGAAGGCCACCAGCGCGCCGTCGTGGAACACCGGCATCGAGAGCTGCACGTCCGGCAGGTGCTGGCCGCCGCTGTAAGGGTCGTTGGAGATGAAGATATCGCCCGGCGCGATGCGGTCGCGCGGAAAGCGTTCGAGGGTGGACTTGAGCAGCGGCCCGATCGAATTGAGGTGGATCGGAATGCGCGCCGCCTGGGCCACCACCCGGCCCTCCGCGTCGCACACGCAGGAGGAGAAATCGGCGCGCTCGCGGACGTTGAGCGAGTAGGCGGTGCGGCGCAGCACCGCGGCGGTCTCCTCGGCGATCGAGGTGAGAATGTTCTTGAGCACCTCCAGGGTGATCGGATCCACCTGCCGCGACTCATCCATGAGCCGTCTCCTTCGCCGCTGCCGATCGCGGCGCCGGGGTGATTACCAGGTTGCCGAAACGGTCCACGGCGGCCTCCTGGCCGGGGTAGACGATGGTGGTGGTGTCGTCCTGCTCCACCACCGCCGGTCCCGGCAGGCGCATCCCGCGGCGCAGCTCGCGGCGCCGGAACAGAGGGCAGCTCCGGAACTCCGCCTCGCCCTCGAACAGCAGTGCCCGGCTGGCCTGCTCCCGTGGCGACGCAGCGTCGCCGCCGGCGGCCGCAGCCCCCGTCTCCGGCAGCCGCGGCTTTCTTATGGCGCCGATGCCGAGCACGCGCAGATTGACGATCTCGGTAGGCTCGTCGTACGCGGCGTGGGTGTACAGCCGTTCGTGCAGCCGGTGGAAGTCGCGCACCGCATCCTCCAGGGAGCCCGCGGCGAACCGCTCACCCGCCACCGGCACCGTGACCTCGTGGCCCTGCCCGCGGTAGCGCATGTCCAGGGCGCGCACCGTCCTCTGTCCGCCGCCGTCGATTCCCTGGTCGGCGAGCCAGGCTCGCGCCTGCCGCTCCAGGTCCGCGAAACCGCGTTCCAGCTCGCCCGCGTCCACCACATCGGCGGCGCGCAGCACGCTCCGCACGTAGTCGGTGCGGGCGTCCGCCACCAGCAGGCCCAGCGCCGACAGCACGCCGGGCTGCGGCGGCACGATCACCCGCGGGATGTTCAGCTCCAGCGCCAGGCGGCCGGCGTGCAGCGGTCCGGCACCGCCGAACGCGATCAGGGCGAACTCGCGCAGGTCGTGTCCGCGGTCCACCGAGATCACCCGGATCGCCCGGATCATGTTGGCGTTGGCCACCCGCACGATGCCCAGCGCGACCGGCAGCGGCTGCATCCCCAGCCTGCTTCCCAGCCGCTCGATGCTGCGCCGCGCCGCGGCGGCGTCGAGCGCGATGCTGCCGCCCAGCGCGTGCTCCGGGTCGAGCCGCCCCAGCACCAGGTTGGCATCGGTCACCGTGGGCTCGGTGCCGCCGCGGCCGTAGCACACCGGTCCCGGCACCGCGCCGGCACTGCGCGGTCCCACCCTGAGAATGCCCCCCGGGTCGAGCCAGGCGATGCTGCCGCCGCCCGCGCCGATGTAGTTGAGACCGAGCATCGGAATCGACAGCGGGTAGCCGCCGAGGCTGCCGCCCGAGGTTATCTCCGGCTCGCCGGCGCGGATCAGGCTGACGTCGGTGCTGGTGCCGCCCATGTCCAGCGTCACCACGTCGTCCAGCCCGGCGTGGCGGGCGACCCAGGCGCCGCCGAGGACGCCGCCGACCGGTCCCGACACCGCCGTGTGGACGCAACGCCGGCGCGCCGCCGCGCTGCCCATCACCCCGCCCATGCCCTGCATCACGTGCAGCGGCGCGCGGAATCCGGCCTCCCGCAGGCGTCGCTCCATCTTCCCCAGGTAGCGGTCCAGGATCGGCATCACCGCGGCGTTCAGCACCGTGCTGCTGACGCGCTCGTACTCCCGGTACTGCGGCAGCACCTCCGACGACAGGCAGACCGCCAGCTCCGGGTGGTGGCGCGCGCAGTACTCCGCCACCAGCCGCTCGTGCGTCGGGTTGGCATAGGCGTGCAGGAAGCACACTGCGACCACTTCCACGCGGTGCCGGCGCAGCTCGGCGACCGCGGCCGCCACGCTCGCCTCCTGCAACGGCGTCAGCACCTTGCCGGCGGCGTCGATCCGCTCCGCCACCCCCAACCGCAGGAAGCGCGGCACCAGCGGTGGCGGCTTGTCGAACTGGGTATCGTAGAGCGCCGCCTCGGGATTGCCCGACTCCGGCACCCGCGTCAGCCTGCCGATCTCCAGCACGTCGCGGAACCCCGCCGTGGTGAGCAGTCCCACCTGCGCCGTGGTGCCCTCCAGGATGGCGTTGAGGGCCACCGTGCTGCCGTGCGCGAGGTAGCGCACCGCCGCCGGCGCCACCCCGGCCGCGCGCGTGAGGCGGCGCAGGCCGTGCAGCGCGCCGTCCGCCGGCTCCCGCGGGGTGGACGGCACCTTGACGGTGTGCGCCGCGCCGCCGACGTCGTCCACCAGGATCAGGTCGGTGAAGGTGCCGCCGATGTCGTAGCCCAGCCGGTACATGTCAACCGGCGCCGATCATAGCGTTTCGGCGCCGATAGATGGTACCAATTACGCGATGCGCGACATCGACCGGCTACTGCTGGCGGAAGTCGAGGAGTTGCTGCCCGAGCGCCTGTTCGACGTCCATGTCCACGTCTGGCGCCGCGACCACCTTGGCCCCTCGGCGGTGGCCGGCTTCGGCCACTGGCTGACCCGGGACCAGTACCTGGGGGAGGACCTCGCCGCCGAGTTCGCGCGCCTGTTCCCGGGCCGTGCCTGCAGCGCCCTGCTGTTCCCCCTGCCGGTGGCGGACGGCGACGTCGCCGCCATGAACCGCTACCTGGCCGACCTGGTGCGGGCCGAGGAGCGCCGCTACGGGCTGATGATCCCGCCGCTGGAGGCCTCCGCGGAGGAACTGGCCCGGCAAGTCGCGGCCGGCGGCTTTCTCGGCTTCAAGCCCTACTGGACCTTCGCCGGCAGCGATCTTCGCCAAGTAGCGATAGACGATTTCGTGACCCCCGCCCAGCTCGCTGTGGCACACGAGCTGGGCCTGATCATCATGCTGCATCCGCCGGGCAGCCTGCCGCGGCACCAGCGCGCCATCCGCGCCGCGGCGCTGCGTTATCCGGGCGCCACCTTCATCCTGCCGCACTGCGCCACCTGCTACCACTACGCGTCGTTGGCGGTCAGCATCGACAGCGTGTGCGACCTGGCCAACGTCCACTTCGACCTGTCCACGGTGATCGCCGGCGACGCGGTCAGCCTGCTGCTGCGCGAGGTGGGCCCGGAGCGGGTGATGTTCGGAACCGACTTTCCGTTCGCCTCGGAGCGCATGACGCTGGCCTACCTGGAGAGCGGGCTGGTGCCGCTGCGCGAGGCCACCGCGCCGCCGCCGCCGGCCGGCCGCCGCTACGCGTTCAGCTACCTGATCTACGAGCAGCTGCGGGCGTTGCGGGCGGCGCGCGACCTGCTGCGGCTGAGCGCCGCCGACCTCCACGCGATCATGTACGGCAACGCGGAGCGGCTGGTGCAGCGCACCGCCGGCGGCGCTACCGGCGGCACGCCCGCCGGCATGCGCTGAGCGATGTTCCACTTCATCCTGCGCCGGGTGCTGCAGATGCTGCTGATCCTGTTCCTGGTGAGCAGCGCGGTGTTCTTCATGTTCAAGCTGGTGCCGGGCGACGTGGCGGTGGTGCGGCTCGGCATCGAGCAGACGCCCGAGGCGGTGGCGGCGCTGCGCGCGCAGCTCGGCCTCGACCGCCCGCTGATCGTGCAGTACCTCTCCTGGCTGGCCGGGCTGGTGCGCGGCGACCTGGGCACCTCCTACGTCGACGGCGCGCCGGTGTTCGGCATCGTCGCCAGCCGCTTCTTCATCACCCTGGAGCTGGTGCTGGTGATCACGGTGCTGTCGGCGCTGATCTCGATTCCGGTGGCGGTGGTGGCGGCGCAGAAGAAGGGTACGCTGGTGGACAGCGGCATCCGCGCCGCGTCGATGGTCGGCTACAGCCTGCCCACCTACTGGTGGGCGATCCTGCTGATGCTGCTGTTCTCGGTGGCGCTGGGGTGGCTGCCGGCAGGCGGCTACGTCTACCCCAGCCGCGACTTCGGCCGCCACCTGGTCCACCTGATCATGCCCACCGTGGCGATGGTTATGATCCTGGTGGCGGCGCAGGTCCGGTTCCTGCGTGCCAGCATCCTGGACATCATCCAGCTCGACTACGTGCGCACCGCCCGCGCCAAGGGGCTGTCGTCGCGCCGGGTGCTGTACAAGCACGTGCTGCGCAACTCGCTGGCCGCGTTCATCACCGTGGTCGGCCTCAACTTCGCCACCCTGATCGGCGGCATGGTGATCATCGAGCAGATCTTCATCTGGCCCGGCCTCGGCTGGCTGATCATCACCTCGATCCTCAACCGCGACTTCCCGGTGGTGCAGGGCGCGGTGCTGTTCGTGGCCGCGATCTTCGTCAGCGTCAACCTGGTCGTGGACATCCTGTACGCGGCGCTGGACCCGCGCATCCGCTATGAGTGAGCGCGCCGCCACCGAAACGGCCGAAACGAGCGGCGCCGCCCGCCGCCGGCGCAGCTTCCTGCGCCGCCTGCTGCGCGACCGCAGCACCACCCTGCCGCTGCTGTTCCTGCTGCTCCTGGTGCTGATGGCGGCGGGGGCCGACCTGATCACCCGCTACGATCCACTCGACCCGGTGGGCGATCCGCTGCTGCCGGCGGGCGGCCCGTTTCCCCTCGGCACCGACGAGATCGGCCGCGACATCCTCACCCGGGTGATCTATGCCTCCCGCATCACCCTGGCGGTGGGCGTCATGTCATCGGTGGGCGCGCTGCTGATAGGTGTCCCCCTGGGCCTCCTCGCCGGCTGGTTCGGCCGCTTCACCGACGCCGTGGTGATGCGCGCCATGGACAGCGTGCTGTCGATACCCCCGCTGCTGCTGGCGCTGGTGATGGTGAGCGTGCTCGGCGGCAACGTGTTCGTGGCCATGCTCGCCATCGTGCTGGTGTTCATCCCCCACTTCGTGCGCATCAGCCGCGCCGAGGTGCTCAGCCTGCGCAACCTGGAGTTCGTGCTCGCCGCCCAGGCCGTGGGCATGTCCACCTGGCGCCTGCTGTTCGGCACCATCCTGCGCAACGCCATCTCGCCGGTGATGGTGCAGTTTTCGCTGGTGTTCTCGCGCGCGGTGATCGTGGAGGCGGGTCTCAGCTTCCTCGGCCTCGGCGCGCAGCCGCCCACTCCGACCTGGGGCAACATGCTCAACACCGGCCGCGGCTACCTCTACTACAACACCCTCTACGCCATCATTCCCGGGGTCGCCATCTTCCTCACCGTGCTCTCCCTGAACATCGTCGGCGACTCCCTGCGCGACCGCCTCGACCCCCGCGACGCCGGCCTCATCAAGGAAGACAACGCCTGACCTCCCATGCTCGTCATCCGGCCTGCTGCAAGCGCCGCGCCGCCCACGACTCCGACCGGTAGTGGACATCATTGACGCCCACAGGTCTCTCATCGGTTTGCCGGACATTGATAATCGATTATCAGTAGCTCTATACTCCGAGCGCCATGCACGCCATCGCGGCCCGTATCGGCGGTGAGAGGATCTCGCTCTCCGTGCAACACCCTTAGGAAAGCCACGGGAGGACGACGCCGGGGATGATGGTCCATCGGAAGATGCTGGCGTTGACGGAGGGCACGCGGGCTCGAATCGCCCTCACCGTGGCGCTGGGGTTGGCGATCTCCGGCACATTCGTTGCGCAGGGCGTGGCCGTGGCCCTCGTGGTCAGCCGCATCCTGGCCGGCGAGCCGTGGACGGGGGCGCTCGCCCCCGTGGGCGGCGTCGCTCTGCTGGCGGCACTTCGCGCGGTGCTGCTCCGGTGGCGGGAGATCAGTTCCATGCTCACCGCCGCGGAAGTGAAGGTTGCCCTGCGCCAGCGGCTCTACCGGGCGCTTCTTGCCCTCGGGCCCGGGTACCTGGAACGGACGCGGACGGGAACGGTGCAGTCGACCCTCGTGGACGGCGTGGAAGCCCTGGAGTCCTACCTGGGCTACTACCTGCCGCAGTCCATTGTCGCGGTGGCCGTGCCCCTGGCCGTGGTGGCGTACATCTGCGTCCTCAGCCCCCTGGTGGGCGTGGTCGTGCTGGTGTGCGTGCTGGCCGTTCCCCTGGTGCCGCGCCTGTGGGACGGCCTGCTGGGCGAGTACGGCCGGCGGCACTGGCGGGCGTACACGGACCTCAACGCCCAGTTCGTGGACAGCATGCAGGGAATGGTCACGCTGAAGGCGCTCAACGCCAGCGAGCGCCGGGGGCGGGGCCTCCAGGACGCCGCGCTCGCGCTCTACCGGGCGACGATGGCGCAGCTCGCCATCTCCATGATCCGCAACGGCGTCGTGGGGCTGGCGATGAGCGCAGGCGTGGCGCTGGCCGTCGCCGTGGGCGCGTTCCAGGTGGCGGACGGAGCGCTCAACCTGGCGCGACTCCTCGTGGTGCTGTTCCTCACGGGGGAGTGCTTCCGTCCGTTGGTGGAGTTGGACTCCTATTGGCACAAGGGATACATGGGGCTGTCCGCCTCCACGGGCATCTTCGAGCTCCTGGACGCAAAGCCCGAGGTGGCTGACCGTGAGGCCACGCCGCCGCCTCCCGAGCCTTCGAGCACGCCGAAGTCCCTCGCCTTCGTGAACGTCACCTTTGCCTACCACCCGGATCACGCGCCAGCGCTCGACGGCCTGTCGTTCAGCGTGGACGCAGGCCAGAGCATCGGCCTCGTTGGTCAGTCGGGGGCGGGGAAGAGCACCGTGGCTGCGCTGCTGCTGCGGTTCTTCGACCCCCAGCACGGGCTCGTGGAGATTGGGGGCGTGGACATCCGCGACTACCCCCTGGAGATGCTGCGCGGCCTCATCGCCGTGGTGTCCCAGGACGCCTATCTCTTTCATGGGACGGCTGAGGACAACCTCCGCATCGGGAAGCCCGGAGCCTCCGTGGGGGAGCTGGAAGCGGCGGCGCGGGCGGCCAACGCTCACGGGTTCATCACCGCACTCCCCCAGGGGTATCAGACCGTGGTCGGAGAACGGGGAGCGAAGCTCTCCGGGGGTGAGCGCCAGCGCATCGCCATCGCGCGGGCGTTGCTGAAGGATGCCCCGATCCTCATCCTGGACGAGGCGACCTCCAGCCTGGACGGCGTGAACGAGCGTGCCATCCGTGACGCGCTGAAGCGGCTGGCCCGGGGACGGACGACCATCACCATCGCCCACCGGTTCTCCTCCGTCGTCCACGCCGACCGCATCGTGGTCCTGGACGAGGGGCGGGTGGTCGAGGCTGGCCGCCACCAGGAGTTGATGGCGCGCCGCGGCGCGTATGCCGGCCTCGTCCTGGCGCAGCAGGAGGCCCTGTGAGCGAGTTCGCTCCACGCAGCGGCAGATCGGGGGCCGGGTTCTGGCAGCTGCTCCGCATCCTGCGCCCTTACTACTGGCTCATGGGCATCACCGTGCTCACGGGCATCCTGAACCACGGCTTCATGATCGCCGCCGCCGGGATCGGTGCGTTCATGGTGGGAAGAGTAGCGACGGGGGCGGCGGCTGAAGCGCTCTGGTTCAGCGCCCTCGTGCTCGGCGGCGTCGTGGCCGGCAGGGCGGTGGCGGCCTGGGCGGAGATGTGGCTGGCGCACGACCTCGCCTACCGCATCCTGGCGGAGCTCCGCATCTGGCTCTATCGGGCGCTGGACCGGCTGGCGCCGGGCTCTCTTCTTGACCGGCGCTCCGGCGACCTCTCCACCGCGGCGATGGCCGACGTGGATACCATCGAGTGGTTCTACGCTCACACGGTGGGGACGTTCATCGTGGCGGTCGTGGTGCCGCTGGGGGCGCTCCTGACCCTCGCGGCGCTGCACTGGCTGCTCCCCCTGGCGCTGCTCCCCGCGACCCTGGCGGTGGCGACCGTTCCCTTCTGGTTGCGCCAGCGGGCGGCAGCCCAGGGCCGGAGACTGCGAGAGACCCTGGGTTCGCTGAACGCGGAGGTGGTGGACGGCATTCAGGGACTCCGCGAGGTCGTGGCCTTCGGGCAGGGACAGCGCTTCCTGGAACGGCTGCTCCGGAGCAGCCGGAGCCTGGTGGGGGCACAGGTCGCCCACGGGCGCAGAGCAGGTGGAGAGCAGGCGGTCACGTCCGTGCTCATCACGCTGGGGATGGTGAGCGTTGTCATCGCCGCAGCCTACCTGGTGTCCTCCGGCTCCCTCTCGCCCGCGCTCTATCCGGTCGTCATCATCCTTGCCATCTTCATCTTCACGCCGGTGACCAACATCACCGGCATCGCGGAGAGCCTCGGCGTGGTCTTCGCGGCGGCTGACCGGGTGTTCGCCGTGCTGAACGCGCCCGCACCCGTGCCGGACACGGCGGCGGCGTCGCCCCCAGGCCCGGTTGAGCCCCGCATCGAGTTCCGGGCCGTGAGCTTCCACTACGCCACCGATCTGCCTCCGGCGCTGGACGCCGCGAGCCTCTCCGTAGCGCCGGGCGAGAGCGTGGCCCTCGTGGGGCACTCCGGCGCGGGGAAGTCCACCTGCATCCATCTGCTCATGCGGTTCTGGGATGTCACGGACGGCGCCATCACGATCGGCGGGCATGACGTCCGGGCGTTCCGACAGAGCGACCTGCGCGAGCTCATCGCCTGGGTGCCGCAGGACATCTACCTGTTCAACATGACCATCAGCGAGAACATCCGCCTGGCGCGCCCGGATGCCCTGGACGCGGAGGTGGAAGAAGCCGCAAGGGTCGCTCGGGCGCATGACTTCATCATGCGGATGCCCCAGGGGTATGAGACCAACGCCGGTGAGCGCGGGGTCCGGATGTCCGGGGGGCAGCGGCAGCGTATCGCCATCGCGCGGGCGGTCCTCAAGGACGCCCCCATCCTGGTGATGGACGAGGCCGTCTCCAACCTGGATGCCGAGAACGAGCGTCTGCTCCGGGAGGCGATGGTCCGCGTCCGCGCCGGCCGTACCTCGCTCGTCATCGCGCACCGCCTGTCCACCATCCGCAGCGCCGACCGCATCATTGTCCTGGAGAAGGGGCGCACCGTGGAGGCCGGCCCCCATGACTCCCTGCTCACCGCGGGGGGTGTGTACGCGGACCTGGTCGCGTTCCAGCAGCGGGCCATTCCCTTGTGACCGTCAGTGACCGAATGGTGATCACGGTGCGGAGCCGCAACGCGAAGAAGCAGGGCCGACGCGCCAGATATGGGTGTTGATCCGTGGTTCCAAACCAGTCCTCTCGATCTTCTGCCCGTGCCGGTGCGGCAGCGCAGCCGCCCACCCCGTCCCCCGCGACGCCGGCCAGTTCAAGGACGACTAACGCATGACGCGAAGCCGTGACCGGGTGTCGTTACACATTTTCACAGCGGCGTCGACTCCCAACAATCCTGTGGAAACTACGCATTCCGAAAGTCCCGCCGATCGATGTCCAGCTGTCGAATCGTATCGTAGCGCGAACCGTTCCCACCTTCAGATCGCGGCTACCCCAATCCGGAAGCACCGTGGCTCGTTCGGAATTCGAGTTGCGATGAGACTTACGTCCCCGGCGCGCCCGTTCCTGGCATCCGAGCAGCCGAGCAGCGGCAGCTTCCGCGCAAACCTCTCGATACTTCACGCATTTGGAAATCACGGTTTCAAACCACACCGGACCACCCGCAGTTTGTGTCTGTGTTCTTTGCGGCAACACGTGCCCAAGTTTTCGTAGAACTCGATCACGGCAACCAGAGCGTTCTGTACGTTCTCCATCACGAACTGAAACACCCTCAGGTGATCAACTCCGGCAGCGGAGGCGACATCACGGTGTAACCGCCCTTAGGTTGCGGAGTCATTACGAGCGGCGCTAATTGGTCCACAAGAACCTCCTTGCGTTCCCTCGTCCCCCCCCCCGCAACGAATCGCCTCTACGGTACCCCCTAGGCGGGTAGGTTGACACCGCAAGCACAGTCGCCAGCCGTAGATTGCGCGCGTGCCGGACGATACGCCCTGCCCGCGCCGCGCAGCGCCACGCTGCCGCTGCTGTTCCGCCTACTACGGGCGCCGCTGGCGGCAGGGGCTGACCTGATCACCCGCTACGATCCGCTCGACCCTGAGGGCAAGCCGCAGCCGCCGGCGGGCGGCCGGTTTCCCCTCGGTACCGACGAGATCGGCCGTGAGATCAGTCTGGTGATAAGGAGCGTGCTCGCCGGCAACGTTCGTGGCCATGCTCGTTACCGTGCTGGTGCTCATCCCGCTTCGTGCGCGTCAGCCACGCGAAAGTGCTCAGCCTCCGCAGCGTGGAGTTCGTGCTTGCCGCCGAGGCCGCGGGAATGCCACATGGCGCCTGCTGCTAGGCACCATCCTGCGCAACGCCAATCTCCCCGGTGATCGTCGAGGCGGGGCTCAGCTTCCTCGGACTCGGCGCGGCCGCCTACTACTATGTAGGACAACATGCTCAACACGGGGCTCGGCCACCTTTACTACAACACGTTCTACGCCATCCCGGAGTCGCCATCTTCCGCACCATGCTCTCCCTGACATCATCGGCGACTCTCTGCGCGACCGACCTGCGACGCCGGCCAGATCAAGGAAGACAACGCTTCGTCTGATCGAGCTGCACAGTAATGATCGGCTGCCATGGACAGTGGACAGTTGATCCTTGGTCGGGTCTATCAAGTACGAGTACACTGGTCCTGACCGTTCCGGTACTCCAGTATCGAACATTCGTTGGCACAGAGGATACGTGGTTGACAATAGATGTCAACCACGTATCCTGTACTCCTCATCCCGACAAACGGGAGCACGGATTTCTTGCTTACGCAGTGGTCCGCCCATACCGCTCTACGCTCGCGACGCCGTCGGTTTATGCTAGCGACCTGGCCAGCAAGCTCGGAGTCACGAAGTAGATATGCGGACTTCATATTAAACGGAGGGCCCAATGGCTCGGAAAACGTATTTTGTTCTGTTATTTCTTCTGTCATGTATACTTTCTATTTCGGCGCAGACCAAAGGTGTGCTCTACGTACTAAGTGCTGATCATGTAGTGTATGACACCATAAAAATGGAATCTGGAGAAACAGAAACAAAAAGGTTCGGAGTCGGAAAAGGATCATCGTTTAGATTCATGGACATAAAAACGGACCAGTATGTTCTGGAGTTTCGCGAAATTGACTCTGTTTCTCCGGCCGGCCAAAACTGGTTGATGACGGCGCACAAAGAAATCTCATTTCTCACGAAGGACGACACAACTCGGCTCTATTCGGTTCACCCAGAGCTTATGGCGGATCATATGTACTACGAGACCGGAATTCAAGTTTCCATAGGTACGTTGGCTATTCCTTACAAATTTCTATTTGAAGGGAAAATGGTACCAGGTGGCACGGCAGGGGCATCCTTAGGAGTGAAGTACATCTTTAATCCGTCGTATACGATAATCGGGGGAGTAGCCCCAGGAATTGGATATGTTTCCGATGACAAAGGTGAGCATGCAGCGTTTACCATAGCTGGTTTTTTGGGTGCACAGTTTGGTCCTTCTGCCCAAGCTGCAGTAGTCATAGGGACGGATATCTTAGAGGACTACAGTCATCACGGGAAATTCTGGATTTCTTTGGCAGTTGGCGTCGAGTTATTCAGTCTTTAAGAAATTGCAGTGAGATGTACAGATGGAGAGTTGTTCTTAAGCAAGAAACATAGGAGGTGAACGGGAGAAGGACTTCCGTTACTTTGATCGATACCAACTGGCGTGAGTGTGGCGGTCGTTGTCGCCGCTGATTCCGTACAATCGGAGCCGATTGTTCACGGCATCGAGACCTTCTTTCGTCACGGCTTGCTACGCACACCCGTCGGCTGCCTGGAACCTTCTGTCGAGTAGTTGAACTAGGTGGCGTTGCAGGCTTACGTGATCTTGAACCGCTCAACAGGCAAGCATGAAGACACAACAGTGGATCGTGATCGGCGGCTTCGTGTTCCTCGGTACCATGTCCTCGGATTGGCCGTCTGAGCCGACAGTTCCCGAGGGAGATCAGCGGTGGTGGCAGGCCACCAGGTGATCGCCTGCGGCGCGCGTGGTGAGAGCCGGGTCCTGTTGCTTGCACAGGTCGGTGGCCAGCGGGCAGCGGGTGTGGAATCGGCAGCCGGGGGGTGGGTCCATCGGGCTGGGCACGTCGCCTTCCAGCGGCGGTTGCTCGGTGCGTGCCGCGGGGTCGGTGTTGGGTACCGCGGCCAGCAGCGCCTCCGTGTAGGGGTGGAGCGGCCGGGTGAACAGCAGCGCCTTGGGGGCCAGCTCCACGATGCGGCCCAGGTACATCACCGCGACCCAGTCGCAGATATGCCGGATCACGCTCAGGTTGTGCGAGATGAACAGATACGAGAGGTTCAGCTCGCGCTGCAGGTCGGCGAGCAGGTTGATGATCTGGGCCTGGATCGATACGTCCAGCGACGAGACCGGTTCGTCGCAGATCACCGCCTCCGGTTCGGAGGCCAGGGCACGGGCGATGCCGATGCGCTGCCGCTGGCCGCCGCTGAACTCGTGCGGGTAGCGGTTGCGCTGGGTGACGGACAGCCCGACCTGCTGCAGCAGTTCGTCGATGCGCCGCTCACGGGCGGGACCGCTGGCCAGCCGGTGCACTGACAGCGGATCCGCCAGTATCGCCCTGACCCGTTTGCGCGGGTCGAGTGAGGAGATCGGGTCCTGGAACACGATCTGGATGTGGCGCCGCAAAGTGCGGAGCTGGGCGCGCGGCAGGTCGAAGATCGGCTCCCCGCGGAACAGCACCCTGCCGCCGGTGGGCTCGTAAAGGCGCAGGATTGTGCGGCCGGCGGTCGACTTGCCACAACCCGACTCACCCACCAGGCCCAGGGTCTCGCCCATGGCCAGCGCGAATGAGATGCCGTCCACCGCCTTGATGTTGCCCACCACGCGGCGCGGGAAGCCGCCCATCACCGGGAAGTACTTGACCAGGTCGATCACCTGGAGCAGGACCCCACCCTCCGCCGGTGCCGCCCGCGCGGCCGACGGTCGCCCGTGCGCGGTGCCGCTCACTGGTCGTCCCGAGCCGGCACGGCAGGTGCGCCGGCTGCCGGGTGCTGCGCGACGTCGTCGAACAGGAGGCAGCGGGCCAGGTGGCCGCCGCCGGTGTCGTGCAGGCGCGGCTCGCGCTGTTCGCACACCGCGGCGGCCTGGGGACAGCGCGGATGGAAGGTGCATCCCGGCGGCAGCGCGCCGGCGTCCGGTACCGTGCCGCCGATCGCCTGCAGGCGTTCGATGGCGCCCTCCATGCGCGGCATCGAGTCGAACAGCGCACGCGTGTAGGGGTGCCGCCGTTCGCGAAACAGCGCGCCAACCTCCGCCTGCTCCACCACCCGTCCGGTGTACATCACCGTGACCCGGTCCACCAGCTCCGCCACCACGCCCAGGTCATGGGTAATCAGCAGGATCGCCATGGCGCGCTTGCGCGCCAGGTCGCGCAGCAGGTGCAGGATCTGGGCCTGGATGGTGACGTCGAGGGCGGTGGTGGGCTCGTCCGCGATCAGGAGCTGGGGCCCGCACGACAGCGCCATCGCGATCATCACCCGCTGCCGCATGCCGCCGCTGAGCTGATGCGGGTACTCGTACGCGCGCTGCTCCGGCAGCGGCACGCCCACCTGGCGCAACGCATCCACCGCCGTCGCCGCGGCCGCGGCACGCGGCTGCGCCTGGTGCAGCTCCACCGCCTCCGCGATCTGGTCTCCCACCGGAAACACCGGGTTGAGCGAGGCCATCGGATCCTGGAACACCATGGCGATGTCGTTGCCGCGGATGCGCTGCATCTCGCGCTCGCTCTTGCGCAGCAGATCCTCGCCGCGGAAGCGGACGGCGCCGCGCTCGAAGCGCCCGGGCGGAACCGGCACCAGGCCGAGGATGGAGAGCGCGGTGACACTCTTGCCGCACCCCGACTCGCCAACCAGCCCCACGATCTCGCCGTCGTCGACCCGCAGGTCGATGCCGTTGACCGCGCGAATAAGGCCCTCCGGGGTGCGGAAGGTCACCGCCAGGTTCTGCACCTCCAGCAGCGGCGCCGTCGAGCCGGCCGGCCGCGCTGTCGCGGATCGGCGCGGGAAGGCGACGGTTCCGGAGACAGTGGCGCGACCGCCTCGCCGGGAGCGGCCGGCTCCCGCGGAGCCGCGGGCACGGAGGTGGCGGGGTGGTGCCATCAGTCGCGGGCCCGTACCGTTTGCAGCGAGCGCTCGAGCGCGGCCAGGGTCCGGTCCACCAACTGCGGCGTGTGCGCGCTGCTGATGAACCAATGTGTGTTGGGGTGCAGAAACACGCCGTGGTCGAGCGCGCTGCGGTAAAATACCCGCTTGCGCTCCAGGTCGCGTTCCGGATCGCCGCAGTCGAACAGCAGGAACGGCTGCGGCGGGATCCCCAGCACCCGTGCCTCGATCCCGCTGGCCGCCACCAGTTCGGTAAGCCCGTCGCTGAAGCGGCGGCCCAGCTCCCAGATGCGCTCCAGGGCGCCCGCCTGCAGTTGGCGCAGCGTCTCCAGCGCCGCCGCCATCTCGAACGTGCTCACCAGGTAGGTGCTGGAGTAGAACACGTCGGCCTCCATGATCTCCGCCTTGCCCACCAGCGCCGAGATCGGGAAACCGTTGGCCAGCGCCTTGCTGATCGCGGTAAGGTCGGGGACCACCCCCAGGTACTGCTGCGCGCCGCCGAGATGGACCCGCGGCCAGGTGCGGATCTCGTCGAACACCAGCACCGCGTCATGGCGGTCGGCCAGCGCCCGCACCCCCTGCAGGAAACCCTCCGGCGGCAACTCGAACTCGAACGGCTGCAGGATGATGCACGCCACCTCCCCTTGATGGCGCTCCAGGGTCCGTTGCAGCGACTGCAGGTCGCCGTAGACGAAGGTGTCGGTCAGTTCCGTGACCTGGTCCGGGACCCCGGCCGCGTCCAGGTACGCGCCCTTGCGCTGGCCCAGCACCTCTCCCGCGCCCTTGCGCCCCAGGCACCAGTCGTGCCAGCCGTGGTAGCCCCAGCGCACCACCCGGTCGCGCCCGGTGTAGCCGCGCGCCAGACGCACCGCCAGGGTGCAGGCGTCGGACCCCGTCTTGGTGAAGAACACCCGTTCCGCGCTCGGCAGCAGCTCGATCAGCCGCTCGGCGAGCCGGTTCTGAATGGTGAACGACAGGTTGGCGATGAAGCCGCGCCGGATCGCCCGGATCGCGGCACGGTTGACGCGCCGGTTGTCGTAGCCCAGCACGATCGGCCCGAACGCGCACAGGTAGTCGATATAGCGGTTGCCGTCGACGTCCCAGACGTGGCAGCCGGCCACCCGCTCGGTGTAGATGGGCCAGTCGGCGCGGTCGCTGAACGAGGTGGGGCGGCGGGCCGCGGTGACGCCGCCGGGGATCAGGCCGCGGGCGGTGGCGAACTCGGCCTGGGAGCGGGGGAAGCTCACGGCGCCAGCGGTCCGTGGTGGAACCAGGCGCCGCACCGAGAGCGCCACTCGAATGCAGCCGGAGTCTCGCCACGGGCTGCCATGGTCGACGGTGCGATTCCGGACCCGCTCAGCGGTCGATCCAGTCGCGGTCGCCGTACACGTCGCGCCAGGCGTCGGTGAAGGCCTGGATCCGGAACGCGGTCTCGTGGTCGTGGAACAGGTCGCGGAACACCGGCAGCTTCACCGTGCACAGGTGGGCCCCGGCGAGCGCCGCCTCCACCACCTGGATCGGCTCGCGCGCGCCCACCAGCACGCGGGCCGAGTAGCCGTGCCGGTCGACGATCTGTCTGGCCGCGCGGGAGATGCTCGGCCGTTCGCTGCGGTCGACCGCGATCGGGTTCTTGCTGATGCCGTGCAGCCCGCCCTCGAACAGCGCCACGATGGCGGCCCCCGCCTCGGCCGCCAGGTACGCCTGCAGGGCGTTGTAGATGATGGTGGCGGCGGTCTTGATCCCCTCGTCACGCAGCCGCCGGATCACCCCGGCAGCGGGTGCGCCGTCGAACGCGATCTTGACGTGGATGCGCGGTCCCAGGCCCGCCAGCAGGCGCGCCTCCTCCAGCATCCGCTCCGGGTCGCGGCTCACCACCTGCACCAGCACCGGCCCGGGCACGCGCGCGCTCATCCGCTGCACCCGGTCCAGGTAGTCGGTGCGTCCCTCCTCCGCCATCACCAGCGGATTCATGGTCAGGCCGTGGATCAAGCCGGACCCGAGCACCTCCTCCAGGACCTCTTCATTGAACGTATCGATGCACAGCTTCATCGGCTCGCCGCTCTCCTCGGCTTGACCCCCGTGCGATTTCGTGTCTCACTGGGGCGTCTGAATTGCCCGCAACCGGCCCGGCGCCGGTAACAATCGCAGGGCACATCATAGCTTCCAACAGGGGGAAACGAAACAATGAAACGAATCATCCTGCTTGCCAGCGCACTGCTGCTCGTGACGGGAACCGCGCTCTTCGCCGGCGGCGGCGGCGAGTCGGTGGCGATCGGCCAGTCGGCCCTGCGCGTGGCGATCGCCGGCGAGCCGAAGTCGGTGGCCGCGTGGCATACCGGGAGCTGGAACGACCAGATCCCGGGGCGCAGCATCTACCAGGGCCTGGTGGCACTCGACTACGACAGCATGCAGCCGGTGGGACTGCTGGCCGAGTCGTGGCAGTGGAACGACGACAACACGGCGGTCACCTTCAATCTGCGGCGCGGGGTCAAGTTCCATGACGGCTCCGACTTCGATGCGGCGGACGTCAAGCACTCGCTGGAAAATGCCGCCAACCCCGAGATCGGGCTCACCGCGCACACCCTGCTGCGCGACCTCGACCAGGTGGAGATCGTCGACGACCACACCGTCGTCGTGCACCTGAAGCAGCCCAACAACTCGTTCCTGGCGATCATCATGGACGAGGCGTGGATCGTGCCCGAGGGGATGCTGCCCGAGGAGCTCAAGACCAACCCGATCGGCACCGGGCCGTTCATGTTCGAAGCCTGGGACCGCGGCCAGGAGATCCGGCTCACCAGGTTCGACGACTACTGGGAAGAGGGCCTGCCGTACCTCGACGGCGTGGTGATCAAGTTCATCCCGGACATCGACGTGCGCATCGCCCAGTACCGCCAGGGCGACCTGGACATGATCCTCAACGTGCCGGCGGCGCGGGTGCCGGAGATGCAGCCGATTTCCAGCATTCCGATTCTTGAAAGCGACAAGATCCTCAACACCGGGATCTACTTCGTGCTGCTGAACAACCGCATCGCGCCGTTCGACAACGAGCTGGTGCGGCGTGCGTTCAGCTACGCCGTCGACCGCGACCAGTTCATCCGCGGTGTGGCCGGCGGCTACAGCTCGGCGCGCGCCACCCTGATCGCGGACGACAGCCCGCACTCTATCTCCAACGTCGAGAACGACTACTACCCGCAGAACATCGCCAAGGCGCGTGAGTTGCTGGCGCAGGCCGGCTACCCCGACGGCATCGAGTTCGAGTTGATGTGGCACCGCACCGGGCCGCAATGGGAGACCGGCGCGCAGATCATCCAGGCCTCGGTCAAGGACGCGGGGATCAACATCACGCTCAAGGGCGAGGAGGTGGCCACGCTGCTGACCCGGCTGCGCGACTCGCGCGACTACCAGGCCGGATTCTCGGCCACCGCGGTCAAGCCCACCTACTACCACTCGCTGTGGGACTCGATCGGCCGCCAGCACTCGCACTACGCCGGCATCCCCGAGGGCCATCCCGCGTGGTGGCAGCGGCTGCAGGACGCGACCGCGCTGGGACCGGACGCATTCCGCGAGGAGATCGCCGACTTGGTGCGCGAGCACGAGGCCGGGCAGTACGTGCTGACCCTGGGACAACTGGTGGTGTTCGACTCGCTGAGCAAGGACCTGGTCGGCTACCGGCCGCACCCGCAGGGCGCCGGCCGCTACAACTTCGCTCCGATCCGGTTCGGTGGCTGAGAGTCTGGCGAGTTCCGCCAGACTCTCAGCCCCAGGTGGGGATGGGCCGGAACCGTCGCCGCAGGCGCCGATTCCGGGGCGCTGACGCGGACCATCCGCGAGACATCCAGGCTGGCGCCCTCCTCGGGGGCGCCAGTTTCGTTATGAGGCAGCACGGCCACTCCGTGACACGGAAGACCATGAAAACGACGTATGGGGCGGTACCCGGTGGCCGCCATTTTCGGACCAGGCGATAATGCAGTTCGGCCACTTCTCCTATCACATCACCCGCACCGGCCGTGCCGGCGACGCCCGCGCCATAGAGGAGGCGCTGGCCGAGGCGCGCCTGGCCGAGCAGCTCGGCTACGACGCGGTGTGGTTCTCCGAGCACCACTTCACCGGCGAGACCGTGTACGCCGACCCGGTCATGTTCGCCACCGCGGTGGCGATGCAGACCGAACGGGTGAAGCTGGGGTTCGCAGTGCTGGAGATGGCGCTGTACCACCCGGTGCGGCTGGCGGAGCAGCTCGCACTGCTGGACAACCTCAGCCGCGGCCGGGTGATCGTGGGAATCGCGCGCGGCTCCGCCTTCAACGCCTACGAGTACCGCGGCTTCGGCACCTCGGTGCAGTTCGGGCGCGAGTGCCTGGACGAGGCGGAAGAGCTGCTGATCAAGTGCTGGACCGCGCGCGACGGGCTGGAATTCCACGGCAAGTACTGGGACGTGGCGCTGCCGGAGGTGCGGCCGCACCCGGTGCAGCAGCCGCATCCGCCGGTGCTGCGCGCCGCGGTCGGCCCGCCGGCCGTGCGCCAGATGGCGGCGCAGCGGCGCCCGGTGCTGATGCGCACCTTCTCCACCGAGTCGGCACGGGAGACGGTGCAGCTCTACACCGACGCGTTGCGCGAGGCCGGATGCGGCGACGCGGAGGTGCGCGACCTGCTGGAGCAGTGCTGGATCTGGCGCGACTGCTACGTGGCGGACTCCGACCGCGAGGCGCGTGCCGGGTTCCTGCCGCGCCTCACCTCCTGGCTGGAGTACGTCAACGCGATCCGCGCCCGCTGGAACCCCCCCGACCCCGACCAGGAGGTGCGTACGCCGCACATGCCGCTGCCGGCGGAGGCGTACGGGGAGCATCCCGATCCGGCCGCGCCGGAGCTGTTCGTCGGCTCGCCCGAACGGGTGGCGGAGCAGATCGCCCAGCTCCAGGAACTGGGCATCGGACGGGTGATGCTCACCCACTACGGCGCCCTGATGGAGCGGGAGCAACGCGAGCGGTCGATGCGCCTGCTGGCGGAACGGGTGTTTCCACGGTTCACGTCCGCGGCCTCCCCGGCGCCGGCCGCAAACTCAGCCGCCGGCTGAGCGTGGACGCCCTCGACCTGTTCGACTGCAACTGCGGGCTGGGGCCGTCGCGCCGGCACCGGCCCGGTCTGATAACCGACCGCGCGGGACTGCAGGCAGAACTCGATATCCAGGGGATCCGGCGCGCCCTGGTGTACGCGATCTCCGCTGAGGAATACTTCCCGCGCCACGGCAACCGGTGGCTGCTGGAGCAGATCGGCGGCAGCGACCGGCTGCTGCCGTGCTGGATCGTGATGCCGCACCACACCGGCGAGTTTCCCGCCCCGGACGAGCTGCTGGGCCTGATGCGCGAGCACGGCGTACGTGCCGCGCGCATGAACCCGCCGTCGCACAACCGCTACAGCATCGCGCCGTGGTCGGCGGGGCCCCTGCTCAAGACCCTGGAACAGCACCGCGTCCCGCTGTTCCTCAGCGGCACCGACCTCGGGCGCTACCTGGACGATCCCGGCACCGGCTTCACCCCGGAGGTGGTGCACGAGCTGTGCCACACCTACCCGCGGCTGCCGTTCGTGATTCTGCGGCTCAACTTCCAGCTCACCCGGGTGGCGGTGGCGCTGCTGCAGGCGTGTCCCAACCTGTACGCCGATCTCTCCTACCACGACGTGTTCCTGGGCATCGAGCTGCTGTGCCGGGAGGTGGGGGCGGAGCGGCTGCTGTTCGGGACCGGGCTGCCGATCGGCGGCCGCGGCGCCGCGCTGGTCACGCTGCAGGCGGCGGAGATCGAGGAAGGGGAGCGGCGCCGGATCGCCGGCGGCAACCTGCAACGGCTGCTCGACGGGGTGCAGTGGTGACCGGCAGCGCCGTGGGCGGCGCGTCCGGTGCCGGCCACGGCGCGCGGGTGGCGCGCGCGGGCCCGCCCTACGACGACCTGGTGATCTTCGACAACCACCTCCACTTCGGCCATGCGCCGGCCGTGTTCGAGGCCACCACCGACCCCGCCGAGCTGGCGCGCCAGATGAGCCGGATCGGCATCCGGGTGGCGGTGGTGAGCTCGATCTGGGCGATTTTCAGCGGCGACGTGCGCCCCGGCAACGACCAGGTGCTGGCGGCGCTCGACCGCTTCCCCGACCGCTACCTCGGCTACGTGGTCGTGCACCCCGCCTATCCGGAGCTGCTGGCCAGCGAGCTGGAGCGCTGCCTGCGCCACCCGCGCATGCGCGGCGTCAAGCTGCATCCCACCCAGTACAGCCACCCGGTCAGGATCACCGACGCGCGCTACCGGCCGGCGTTCGAGTACGCCCGCGACCACGGCTATCCGATCCTGATCCACACCGGCCCCGAGGCGCAGCGCGCCTACTGCGGCGCCGAGGAGGTGGCCAAGGTGGCGCGCGAGTTCCCGACCGTGCCGGTGATGCTCGCGCACACCATGGGGTTCGACCGCTGGGAGGGGGTGGAGGAGGCGGTGGCCGTGGCGGCGCGGCTGGACAACGCCTACGTCGACCTTTCGGGCTCGGCCGGGCGCCACTACGGACTGGTGGAGTACGCGGTGCAGCGCGCCGGCAGCGAGAAGATCCTGTACGGCTCCGACGTGCCGCAGCTCACCTTCACCTTTCCGCTCGGCCCGGTGCTCTACGCCGACATCCCGGACCGCGACAAGGAGAACATCCTCGGCCTCAACACCGCCCGCATGTTCGACATTCCGCTACCATAGCAGCCGCAGGGGGAACCGGCGCCATGTTCTCTATCAATCACTACTGCCTCATCGTCACCGACCTGGAGCGCTCGCTCGCCTTCTACCGCGACGTGCTCGGCATGAGCCTGCGGTCGCGGGTGACGCGCACGGAAGACATTGCCGCCGCCATCGCGCACCCCGGCATCACCATGCACAACGCCATCCTCTTCTTCGCCGACTCTCCGCACCCGGCGCTGGAGCTGATCGAATACGAGCCGGCGGGGACCAAGGTGGACCTGCAGATCCCGAATCCCGGCACCTCCCACATCGCGTTCGGCGTGGCGGACATCCACGCGGCCGTGGCCCATCTGCGTGCCTGCGACGTGGACGTGGTCTCCGATCCCGTGCACCTGGAACCCAACCCCGACACCGGCGCGCGCGGCGGCACCATCGCCTACTTCAGCGACCCGGACGGCATCTCCCTGGAACTATACCAGGCACCCGCCCCACCCGGCCCCCCGCCGACGGAGGATGAGCAGCAGGGTGGATCAGCCGCTCCCGGATAGACGGTCGCGCCGTAGCGAGATCAGTATGTCCTTTTTCGTGTTGGCCGGTGCGGGCTACCATAGTGGCATGCCGCGAGGAGAACCGGAGCGCGTTCACTCAGGAGCACATACATGCTCACCAGACTGACCGTTCGCAACTTCAAGTCGCTACGCGAGGTTACCGTCGAATTGCCGCGGCTGGCCGTCCTGTTCGGTCCCAATGCCGTGGGAAAAAGCAACTTGCTGGATGCCATCCAGGCGCTCTCTTGGATGGGGACCGCGCGCACGCTGTTCGACGCTCTCGGCGGTCCACGCCCGGTACGCGGGTATTCTTTCGAAGCGTTTTCCTTTGCTCCCGATGGGTTGCCGGGGATGGTACGACGAGGATCTTCCAGTTTCACACTGGAGGCCGATCTTACTGTCGAGAAGGGAAGCTACCGTTACCGGATCGAGCCGGAGTTCGACTTCCGATCGGGCCAACTCACCGTTGCCGACGAGTACTTGGCTCAGCTTGGAGCATCGGGACAACCGAGGGGAACTGCGGCGATCGAGCGTGTTGACTCCAACTTCCGTATCCGGCGCAAGGGCAAGCCTGCCCACCCGCGACAGGAGCAGGTCGGGTTGAATCATTCGGTACTGTCCGACCGAAGTCTGAGTGGCACCGGCTATCCGTGGTTGGAGCAGGTTCGCGCGGAGCTGCTGAACTGGCGCACATACTATTTCGAACCACGGCGGGAGATGCGTGAGGAGGAGTCCCCGGCGGACGTGTCCGACATCGGGATGCATGGGGAATACATCGCCGCGCTGCTGTACAAGCTTCGCGCTGAGCGCCCGAAGCACTTCGACGCGGTTTGGCGCGCTGTGCGCTCGATCGTTCCGAACATCGAGTCGCTACGGGTCGAACTGGACGAACGGCGTGGCACGTTGAATCTGTTGGTCCGCCAAGAGGGAGTCGAGCATTCCTCGCGGGTGCTGTCCGAGGGTACGCTCCGTGTTCTCGCACTCTGCACGGTCGCCGTGAACCCCTGGGGCGGCTCTCTGCTCGCCCTGGAGGAGCCTGAGAACGGCGTACATCCACGGCGTCTGGAGTTGATCGCTCGGCTGCTGTTCACGCTTGCCGAACAACGGAGGCGGCAGATCGTTGTCACCACTCACTCGCCGCTGTTGGCGGATGCGATGCTGAAGTTGCAGCGGGAGGCCTCCGAGCCGGGTGACATCGGTCTGTTCAATGTCCGTCTCGGGCCAAAAGGAACCGTAGTCGAGCCATTTCACGTGACCGGCACGCTGTACCAGGATACCGAGATAACCGAAGCCCTGGCGAGCCGGTCGCACGACGGCTTACTCGAGAGCCTGTTGCTGCGTGGGCTCATAGATGAGTGACCCACTCGTGGTGGACCTCTTCGTGGAGGACCGAGCGCATGAGGAGTTCCTGAAGCCACTGCTGATGCGGGTCGCTCGAGACGAGGGAATCACCGTGTGGACGCGGGTCCGTCGGCTAGAGGCGGTCACGCTCGTGCGATCGCCGAGTTCAAGCTCTACCAGCGAGTCGTTGAGCGTGGCCCGTTGACGAGCGTTTCTGCCGATCTGGTGGTGGTTGCCATCGACGGGAACTGCTCGACATTCGCCGGTGCCCGAGGTCTCGTGCACGCCGCCGCCGAGCCGTTTGTGCAAGACCGGCTCGTCGCCGCATGCCCCGATCCACACGTCGAGCGGTGGTACTTGGCAGATCCGCAGTCGTTCGAAAGGGTCGTGGGAAAACGCCCTGACATCGGCACCAGGAAGTGTGTCCGGGATCACTACAAGCGGGTGCTGGCTTCCGCGATAGTCCAGGGGGGACACCCGGCCACGCTCGGAGGAGTTGAATTCGCCCCCGAACTGGTGGAAGCCATGGATCTCTATCGAGCTGGCAGGAACGATTCTTCACTGAAGGCGTTCGTCGACGACTTTCGCGCCAAATTACACCAGTCGGCAGCGCCGTGAGGGCCGTGTTCCGATCGCGCTTCTGGCGTGACCCGAGGAATCACAGAGACTACGGATGGCGCTGACCGCCGGCATCGTGGGCACCGGCCGCCGCGGCGGCGGCTTCAAGGCGGGGCTCGAAGCGGCCGGAATCCGCGTCGCGGCGGTGTGTGACGTGGATGCCGCAGGTCTGGCCGACACCGCTGCCCGCATGGGCGCGCAACAGCAGTACGTGAACTACGAGCAGATGCTCGACCGGTCGGGGATCGACGCGGTGATCATCGCCACCCCGATGCAGCTCCACGCGCCGATGGCGGTCGCCGCGCTGGAGCGCGACATCCACGTCCTCAGCGAGGTGCCGGCGGGCGTGAGCCTGGACCAGTGCCGGGCGCTGGTGCGGGCCTGCCGGCGCAGCCGGGCGGCATACATGATGGCCGAGAACTGCGTCTACCTGCGCAACAACATGCTGGTCGCCGAGCTGGTGCGGCGCGGCCGGTTCGGTCAGGTCTACTACGCCGAGGGCCAGTACGTGCACGAGCTCAAGGAGCGTAACGAGCAGACCCCCTGGCGCCGTACCTGGCAGACCGGGCTCGCCGGCGTGACCTACGGCACCCACAGCCTGGGTCCGATCCTGCAGTGGCTGCCGGGGGACCGTGTGACGCAGGTGTGCTGCGCAGACGCGGAGGTCCGGCTGCGCGATCCGCGCGGCGTGGAGTACGCGCAGATGACGCCGCTGATGCTGTGCCGGACCACGCGCGGGGCGCTGATCAAGATTCGCGTCGACATGCTGTCGGACCGCCCACACGGGATGAACAACTACCACCTGCAGGGAACCGACGGCTGCTACGAGTCGGGTAGGGTCTCCGCGTGCGGCGCCCGGATCTGGTTGCGCGAACTGACGCCGCAACCGCGCTGGTTCGGCATCGACGAGGTCGCCGGCTACCTCCCGGAGCCGTGGAAGAACCCGCCGCCGGCGGCGCTGACCGCAGGGCACGGCGGCGGCGACTATTTCGAGATCCTCGACTTCGCGAAGCTGGCGCGCGGCGCCACGGCCCCGTTTGGAGTCCACGAGGCGATGGATATGACGCTGCCGGGGCTGGTCAGCCAGCAGTCGGCGCTGCAGGGTGGAACCTGGCTGGAGGTGCCCGACTCGCGCGACTGGTGATCCGGCGCCCTCACGCGGTTGACGCGCGGACGCGGCCAGCGTTCCATGGAGCCATGCTGATCCATCCGCGTTCCCTGCACGACCGCACCTTCGATATCTGGCGCAGTCCCGGCCGCTTCACCAAGAACCCCGACCTGATCGAGCTGCCCGGCGGCCGCCTGATGCTGGTCTATAGCGACAACGACCAGCACTGGTCGCAGGAGGATCAAATCCTCACCCTGCTGGTCAGCGACGACGGCGGCCGTACCTGGCGCGAGCACCGCCGGGTGGCGCACACCGACCTGCGCCGCGGCGACGAGCGCATGGTCACCCCGCGCCTGAGCCGGCTGCGCGACGGACGCCTGGTGATCCTCATCGACCTGGACGACTTCGGCCACTTCCACGAGCGCCAGCCCAGCGGCATCCTGGCCTACTGGAGCGACGACCAGGGCGACACCTGGCGCGGTCCGCAGGTCACCGGCATCCCCGGCTACGAGCCGGACCGGGTGGTGGAGCTGCCGGACGGCGCCCTGGGGGTGGTCACCCAGTACCTGACCGACGACCAGGCGCACGGCTGCTTCCTGTTCACCTCCGCCGACGGCGGCGCCACCTGGGAGAAGCGCGGCGACGTGGCCTGCGACGGGTACTACCTGTTCTGCGAGGGGGCGCTGGTGCTGCTGCGCGACGGCAGTCTGGCCTGCGTGATGCGCGAGGACCACTCCGCGGGGCTGCCGAGCCTCGTCACCTTCTCCAGCGACGGCGGCCACACCTGGTCGCCCGCGGAGATGCTGCCATTCTCGTTCCACCGCCCCTACGCCAAGCAGCTCCGCGACGGCCGCGTGCTGGTGACCGGGCGCAACGTCAACGGCGGCCTGGGCACCTATGCCTGGTGCGGCCACCTGCGCGCCGAGGCCGGCTACCGGCTCGGCGGACCGCGCCGCAAGTACGCCGCCCGGCTGGAGGCCGACGCCTTGGTCGTCGACCACCTGCCCGAGCACGAGTGCCGCTACTGCCTGCTGCCGCCGGAGTCGTCGCGCAGCGGCATCGAATTCGCCGCCGAGTTGAAGGTGGAAGGCCCGGCGGACCAGCCGCTCGCCTTCCTGTCGATCTCCAAGATCAACGTCGACGCCGGCGGCCGCGCACCGGGCATCGTGCTGTACGTGTACCGCGACCGCCTGGAGCTGGGCACCCGCGGCGGTCTGGACCAAGTGCACCGGATTGCAATGACCGACTACCATCACCTCGCCCTGCACCACGACCGCGGCATCCTGGAGCTGCTGGTGGACGGCACCGCGGTGATGCGCACGATCGTGTTCAACGAGACCCACGCCGTCACCGACAGCTACACCCGCGACCCCGCCAAGCGCACCATGTTCGGCCAGTACGGCGTCACCGGGCGCAGCTTCTGGCGCCGGGTCAGCTACCGGGTGCGCAACCCCACCGTGCACAGTTGGGAGTGGCAGTGGCGCGCCGGGGACGGCACCTGGCCCAACCAGTACGAGCGCGAGCGCCTGATCCAGCTCCACGGCAACCACCCCGACTCGCAGCCGAACCCGGACAACGGCTACTCCTCATGGATCGAACGCGCCGACGGCTCGATCTTCTTCGTCGACTACACCAATCACGGCGACCCGCCGCGCAAGGCCCACCTGGTAGCCACCGAAATCACCCTCGCGGACCTGTAACCCGGGGCCGGGTAGCTGCTGCCGGTCGTTTGTCCGCCGGCCGTCCTTGGCGCTTGACCCAACCAGCGACCGATTGTTATGTACAGCCAACATTGGAAACTCCAATGTTGGTGGAAAAAGACATGCCAAGGCTGACTAGAATGGCGGGCTCTCCCCCGGCCGCGGTGGAGGAAGCGCTGCAGCGGCTGGGGCGGAACATCCGCACGGCACGGCTGCGGCGCGGGCTCCCGCAAGCCGCGCTTGCCGAGCGCATGGGCGTCTCGCGCTTCGTGGTAGCGGACGTCGAGAGGGGCAAGCCGACCACGGGCGTCGCCGCCTACGTGGGCGCCCTGTGGGTGCTGGGCCTGCTGGGCGACCTGTCCGAGGTGGCCGATCCGGACCGCGACGAGGAAGGCAAGACGCTGGAACGCGCCCGCGGCCCGAGGCGGGCGCGGGGCCGCCGGGCGCTCAGCGATGAGTTCTGAGCGCGAGTGCTTCGTCTACATCGTGCCGCCGAGCGCGACGGAGTTCGTGACCGCCGGGCGCTTCCGCTGGATCGACGACGGCGCCGCGGCGGTCGGCCAGTTCGTGTATGGACGCTCCTACCGGGAGCGGGCCGACGCGGTCGAGCTGGACCCGGTCGATCTGCGTCTCTCGACCCAGGTGTACGAGACGGCACGCATGCAGGGGTTCTTCGGTGCGATCCGGGATTCGATGCCGGATTTCTGGGGACGGCGCGTGATCGAGCGCAACTCCGGTCTTGGCGAATTCAGCGAGTTCGACTACCTGCTGCAAGGACCGGACGACCGCGCCGGGGCGCTGGGCTTCGGCCTCTCTGTCGAGTCCCCCGCTCCGAGGCGCCGCTTCAACCGAACGCTGGATCTCGCCGCGCTCCAGCGCGCGGCCGACGCCATCCTCGACGACGATCCGGAGCGCGCAGAATCCGCGGCGGCGCCGATCGAGGAGCTGCTTCTCCTCGGCACCTCGATGGGCGGAGCACGTCCCAAGGCGGTGGTGGAGCACGCGGGCGGTCTCTGGTCGCCAAGTTCGGCCGCGGTGACCACCGCTGGAACGATTCGCGGGTCGAGCACGGCATGCTCGGTCTCGCCCGGGCATGCGGCCTGAACGTCGCGGCCAGCCGTGTCGAGACCGTGGCGGGAGGCGACGTGCTGCTGGTGCGCCGGTTCGACCGTGAGCGGGCCGATGCCGGTCGAACCCGCGCCGGTTTCCGTCGCCACCGGATGGCCAGCGCCTTGACGCTGCTGCGCACCGGCGACGGACTTGGAGACCGCGGCGACTGGTCCTATCTGCTGCTCGCCGATGAGGTGCGCCGCGTGAGCGCGAGACCGCAAGACGATCTGCGCGAGCTGTTCGGCCGCATGTGCTTCAACGCGGCAGTGTCCAATCTGGACGACCACCCGCGCAATCACGCGGTCCTCGCCCAGGGACGGCAGTGGCGTCTGAGCCCGGCCTACGACCTGACGCCGGCGCCCGTCGTGGCACGTGAACGGCGCGATCTGGCGATGGCCTGCGGCCGTTTCGGGCGCTACGCCGACAGGACCAACCTGCTGAGCGGTCACGGGCGTTTCCTGCTCGCACAGGCGGCGGCGGAGGCGGTGTTCGACGGCATCGCCAACACCGTGCGCGCGCGCTGGCATACCGAGATGCGCTGCGCCGGAGCGAGCGAGCGCGACTGTGAGACGATCCGGCCCGCGTTCCTGTATGACGGCCTCTTCTACGAGAACGGTGGTATAGGCTCACAACTCCGCCGGATCGGCGATGGGGACGGACGGTGAAAGCCGCCGGAATTCGTCGACGTTGTACGTCGCGATGACCTCGGCGCCGGCTCCGCTGAGCAGGCGGATGATGAACGCGTCATAGGCGGCCCCTCCCGCCGCAGGGACTGCAACCAGCCGAGCGATGATGTCCCATATCGTCGCTGCCGCAAACGGTGCAATACGCGCGTGCTCTTCCACGGTCTCGCGCAGGACGATCTCGGCCTCGGCAGGGGCTACCCGGTATTGGGCGGGGAGGCGCGTGAGCACGGCGTACGCCTCCAGCACGGAGTGGTGCGCGACGACCACGTCATGCGCTTCGAACGCGGCGTCAAGCCACCGTGCCGACGACGCATGAATCGGGTGGTTCGCGTGTACGGCCGCTATGATGACCGACGTGTCTACCCCGATCGTCACGTCAACAGGCCGCCCTTACCGTCCAGGTGTCCGGTGCGAACTCGGTCGACGGCGAAGATCTCCGCCGGTGCCGTGCCCACACCGGTGTCCACTGCCGCGATGCGGCCGCGGCGGACGATTCGTCGCTTGGGCATGATCGGCAGCAACGTGATGCCGTCCGGAATCGTGACGATCTCGATCTCGACTCCTGGTTCAAACCGGTACCGCTCGCGTAGCGGTTTCGGTATCACGAGCCGGCCGGAACGATCGATGCGCGTCTTCATGGTAGTCCAGAGTGTCATATTGGATGGCATCTGGCAAGAATAATGGTACTGAACCAATCCAGGAGCAAACGGTCTGCACGCCAGACTATGGCGTCGAGCAGCTTGCGACGCTGCTCGACGGGATACGGCTACGGAGGGCGATGCCGGGCTGCGGAAGCTTCGCGGGCGACACCGAGGATCTCGAAGCGATGTGCCGGACGAGCTGATCGCGAGTCAGTAATCGGCGGTCCGCTGATCACAAGCCGATGACAGCGCCGATGTTCGCGAGCGGGACGCCTGGACCGCAAGGGCGGCACCCGGAGTGCTCGCGAAATCACTGCGCCGTCGTGGCGTGGGCGATACGGATCAAGGGCGTCGGTCGCCATGTCGCGTGGAGGAGGAGGCGCTGAGACTGCCCTTACGGATCCTCCTGAGGGGCCGCGCTATTATCTTGCGGTTTATTGTTGGGTCGTTGGCCGGCGGGGTTGGCCGTCGGCCTTGGGGTCTGCGGTTTCGGCCGTTGTCCACCCCTGCGGAGAACACCTTCGTCAAGGGGGCGGA
Source organism: Spirochaetia bacterium (assembly GCA_965203905.1). Classification (GTDB taxonomy): domain Bacteria; phylum Spirochaetota; class Spirochaetia; order SZUA-6; family Bin103; genus Bin103. The sequence goes on from CBDBDQ010000005.1 coordinate 4,014,973, forward strand.
TCACTCTATCTTCGGCTGCCATCAGCTTCCTCCAGGTCAGCGGGGCAGATCGTACCATGCCGGCGCATGCGACCACAGGTTGCACCATCGCGGTGGTCTATCGACAGCGCGGCCGACATCCCACGCACTAGCGGTCAGTGCTCGCGGGCGGACAGGAACAGGTCGTAGGAGTTGCTCTGCCAGGAGTTCTCCGCTACGAGTCCGTCTCCGGTAGCTCGCATGCGCGCCACCAGGCGCTCCTTCATACGGCGCAGGACGTGCTTGAAGGCCACCATCCCGGCGAGGTTATGCAGCTCGCCGGGGTCCGAGCGCAGGTCGTACAGCTCGTCCTCGGTGGCCGGGTTGTAGACGTACTTCCAGTTCGCCGTGCGGATCATCCGCGTGCTGTACAGCGTGGTCTCGTAGCCGTGGAACTCCGCGAACACGTCGTCGGGCCAGTCGGCCGGCGTCTGCCCCACCAAGCAGCGGCGCCAGGGAGCGGCCGTCCGCGTCGGCAAGCGGTTCCGCCGCGGCCAGTTCCAGGAGCGTGGGAGTCAGGTCCACCAGATTCGCGAACGCCGTGGCGGTAACGCCGGGCTCGATGCCGGGGCCGGCAACCAGGAGCGGCACGCGGTGGGTCTCCTCGTACATGTGGAACCCCTTGTTGAACAGGCGGTGGTTGCCGAGCATGTCGCCGTGATCGGAGGTCACCACCACGACGGTGTCATGCCCGTGTCCTGTGCGCTCCAGCGCAGCGAGCACGCGGCCTATCTGGTGGTCGACGAAGCTGCAGTACCCCCAGTAGGCGGCGATCGCACGCTGCCAGTCGGGCCAGGTCAGGTGGGCGGCGTTCCAGCGCATCAGCTCCTTCTGCTGGATCAGCGGCTTGCCGTCGAACCGCTCGTCGAAGTTGGCCGGCCGCGGAACCTGGGCCGGGTCGTACCTGGTGTCGTACGGCTCCGGTACGGAGTAGGGGAAGTGGGGTCCGAAGAAGGAGGCGGCAACCATGAACGGGGCGTTGCCGCTGCCGAACCCGTCGATCATCTCTATCGCCCGATCCGCGGTCCACGCTTCCTGGGTGCGGTCGGCCGGCAGCGTGTTGCGGCCCGCGAAGGGCGCTGATCCGCCCCACTCCAGGCGCTGCACCTCGCTGCGCGCGAAGTCGTAGTCCGGCTGGTCCAGGGAGCGCAGCCACTCGGCGGGCGTATGCCAGCGGTGCACGTGCCACAGTGCGCCGTCATCCTCCCGCGGCAGATGCCACTTGCCCGTGTAGCCGATCCGGTAGCCCGCGCCGGCGAGCCGGGAGAGCAGCGTCGGCTGGCCGATGAGCCGGTCGTCGAACACGCCGTTGAAGTTGCCCATGTTGGACAGCTGCCGGTGATTGTGGGGATAGCGGCCGGTGAGCAGCGACGCGCGCGCCGGGGTACACAGCGCGATCGGCGTGAAGGCGCTGGCGAAGCGCACCCCCGCGGCGGCCACCGAGTCCATGGCCGGCGTCCGGCACACCGGTGCGCCGTTGCAGCTCAGGGCGTCGTATCGAAGCTGGTCGGCCAGCAGGATGAGTACGTTCGGTGGCTTCGGCATCGGTGCTCACAGATACCACGACCGCCCGCCGCCGTCGACAGGCCTGCCGCGCTGCTCCGCGGGGTGACGCCCGTTCTCCGGGGCGAGGTCAGATCGCCGAAGCGCGCCACCGTTGCCGGCATCCGCCAGCGCCATCTAACATGCGGGCCGCCGGAGCCATGAAAGACGCAACGCCTTACCGGGAGTGCAGCGCGCTGCTGGACGATGCCACTGCCCTGCGCGCCGCCGCGCGTGACCGCGGCTACCTGTTCTTCCGCGGCCTCCTGCCCGCCACGGCGGTGCGCCAAGTGCGTCGCGACGTGCTGCAGGAGATCCAGCGCCAGGGGTACCTGGCGCCGGGCACGCCGTGGGACGACGCCGTGGCCAGGCCCGGCACCTCGCTCTCCGCGTTCGACATCCATCCCGAATACCGGGCCCACTACAACGGGTTGCTGCGGCTGCACAGCTTTCATGCGCTCGCGCTGCACCCACTCCTGCTGGAGGTCCTGGAACTGCTGTTCGACGAGCCGCCGTTGATGCACCCGCGGCACATCTGCCACGCGATCTTCCCCGGCGATCCGAAGGACGTACGGGTGCCGCACCAGGACTTCTTCGCCGTACGCGGCACCACCGATACCTGGACCGCGTGGCTGCCGCTGGGCGACTTCGGCGCCGAATTTGGCGGTGGGCTCGGCATCGTTCCCGGTTCGCACCACCGCGGGCTGCAGGACGCCGACGACTGGACCATGGAGGTCAAGATGGCGCCGGGCGTGCGCTGGGCCTGGAGCCCGATGAACTGCGGCGACGTGCTGCTGTTCCACAGCCTGACCATCCATCACGCGCAGTTGAACACCACCGACCGCGTGCGGCTGGCGGTGAGCTACCGCAGCCAGCCCGGCAGCCACCCGGTGGCGGCAAGTTCACTGGAGCCTCACATGCAGTTTCTGACCTGGGGCGAGCTGTATCGCGACTGGGCGGCGGACGATCCGTTACGCTACTACTGGCGCGTGCTGCAGCCCCGGGTCACGGAATAGCGCATCCCACTTTGGGACATCCAATAATAACAATACCGGGCGACAGGCTGAGCGCTTAGGAGTCTTGTCGTCGGGACAAGGTCGCTCCGGATCCGGCCGAAGCATCGCACGGGCCAATCGTCTCGCACGTCGCGGGAGCGTCACCACCGGCGGACGAATGCCAGCGGTGTACGCCCCTCGGCGTGTCGTTATCGTCCCATGGCAGGGCCACTGCCCGTGCAGCCGACTCGGTATCCTGCGCTGGCGCGGCGGGCCAGCAGCGTGGGCTGTCCGATTACAGGTCCTCGAACACCCCGCTCAAGCTGGCCTGTGGACCCAGTCCACCGCGTGCCGCTCCCGATAGCCTGGGAGCCGATGTTGAACAAACGGTGATTGCCGAGTATGTCCGTATGTCGCCGTGATCCAAGGGCACCGCGTCGTGTCGCTGCCGTGCTCACCGGATTCGCGTGCGGACGTGGCCGCATCACCAAGTCCATCGCCGGTATGTGGCACGCCTGAGCCATGTCGCAGTCTGACGGAATTGTGACGCGCTAATTTGGCCGAAAGAATGAGAACGATGAGAATGCTCGGCCGTTTACGCAACGGTGTCTCGCTGATACCATTACGACCAAGGCTTTCGAACACTCTGGCCTCCCTAACGAACGCCGCTCGGAGGTCCGCGGCTGTCCTGACTGACACGAGCCAGTGAAGACTCCGCTTGGAACACCCCAAGCGCGAACTGATTTTGGATCCTCTACTGATCGAAGAGTAGCTGATCCAACGAAAAGGCACGAAATGGAAGTAAAATGAGAAGACTTCGAGCGCACTTTGATACGAACCTCATTCCTGACCCTCGGACGGTCTCGCAATCCGACCCTCAGTCTGCGGGCTCATTCGCCGAACTTGTGAAGGAGGTCGCTTGGTTGTCCAACACTTTTCCGCACCAGCTCTTATTCTTCCGTGGTCAGACGAACGACCACAAGAATAGAGCAGGTACAACTACAATTTATCCCAGCATTTATCGTGACGAACCTCTTCACAAGGAAGAAATTATGGCAAAGTACGAGGTGTTGGAAACGGCGGCCAACGACCTCGCAAATCGATTGTCTCAAAACCGCCATGAAGCACACTCGAGATGATCTAAAGAGGCGAAAGTACGTTCAGTGGAGCATCTTGCAACATTATATACGACGACTGAGTATGACGTCAAATCGGATCTGGACTTTGATCAACGTCTTGTCAGGAAGTTCTCGATACCGAACCGAGACAGCTTCTGGAAACCGAATGGTGGTCCTATTTCCGACCGCTTGTTGTTCCCTGAGAGCGATTTCGTCGCCGAGCTTTGTCGGGAGATCAAGACAGTCAGCGATCGGATGGCGCTACCCGGAGAAATCGGCTCTTTCGTCCAAGGTTGGTCGCTTCTTGAAAAATCCCTTCCTTATCGTATAGATGTACCTAAGGATCGGATCCTGTCGACGGCTCAGACGATCACGAGGGGAAAAGAGTTTGGAAATATCACAATGGAAACGGCGGCAAAACTACATAATCTGCGTAGGATCAGGAATCTGGTTGTACACGGAGCGCATGGGATCGACCCCGAACAGATTCGGACCGCACTCAACTTGCTCAGCGAGGTCATGTCGGATTTGGATATCGAGGTCGAATAGAAGTTGTTGCGATTAGGTGGGGAATTATGGACTGATTATTCAGGATAACTGCGTCGATTGAGATGATGGCCAGAGCCTGGGGTGGTGTTCGGAGAGTTAGATCTTCGGACTCTAGGAGGAGGTTATGGGTGTAGACATTGGGCTCTGGTAGTCGCACAGGGGATGCTTGGTGTCGCTGAGCTTCATTGGTGCGACGAAGGTCAGGGATTGGAAAGGTGGAGTTAAGCGGAGTATAGGATTATGGAGAAGTGTCAGTGGGCGACGCGTCGGCGTTGCAGACGTAGTCTAGATTGACGACACAGGCTGTGCGGTACAACAGCCGGTTGAGGATCAGGATTTGTTGGGGCGGTGGCGCAGGCACGCACCGACGCTGCGGATGATACTCTGAGGATTGACGGAGGCTGGCAGGGATGAGTGGACGCACCCATGGCCGATCGGAAGTGGCTCGATTTGTGGGGTCCGGCTGGCGGGAGCGTGATTACAGGGGTCTACGCGAGTGCTATAATAACCTGGAGCGGAGACCGACGGATTCGCTGGTCGTTACCGGTACGCGTGTATGCGGGTACGGGGGGCGGATGATCGATTCGGCTCCAATGCTCAGCGGGGACGCCGCGGTCACTTGTTGATGGTGCTGTCCAGGTGTCGGACATGATCTGTTCTTACGGCGTGATCTACAGGATGATCGGGAGCAGGACGTAGTTCATCACGGCGGGAACGTAGGAGGGGTCGCAAGTGAGCTTTGGGATGAATTACCGTATCGTCACCTTCAGGGTGGTGGCTGTGCTCGGAGGAGGCTGCCAGGAACACATACAGTAGTCCGTTCCAGGATCTGAGGAAGGTGAGCACCGCCGAACTGACCACCACCCGAGTGTCAGAATGACAGCGCGACGACCGACGTACGCCGCAAGCGAGTAGATCAGGAGCGAAATGACGGTGGGGAACGAGGTTGCCGACTTGGAGCGGAGTCGCACGAAGCCGAACCCCGTCGCGTAGCCCTTAGGCTCTTAACCAGCGCCTGTGCGGGCAGCTTAGGCGCCATCAGACATGTGCGCGATGCACGTCTAATACTGAAACGCCCCAAGCTGGCGATGCCGTTCGGCCAAAGCCCCACCGAGTAACCAGCAGACCGGGCGTTCTTCACAGATCGTCGGATTGACCCACACGACGCGCGTCAGTTCTTGGACGTCAGCAGAAGCGCAACGCAATGCTGAGCGCGCTCCCTCATCTTGGGAAATGACAACAAAATCAGTGGCGATTGCAGCTTCCACAAGATGTACGTCTTTGGCAACTGAATCTCTCTCACTAGGAATCGCGGTGGCAAGGACTCTCTCCCTGAAGTGCCTGTCATATGCTGTTTCGCTTCGCCAAAATAACTTTCTAGCATGCATGCTCGTGCGCCACCTCCTAGAGTACTTGGTCTGATGACGACCCCATTCCGAAAGGATCTCATCTGTTAACACCACACAGTGATTGGCGTCAAGTATAGCCAACAACAGCCTCCGACATGCGCTTGAAATACGATGCCGCTTCTCGGTGGCAGAACCCAGTACATCAGCATCAACTACCAATCTTCGACATAGTCGCGCCATCAGTCCTCTCTATGTCCCTCCACGGCATCGAGGTAAGCGCCTTCAGCCATCAACTCGACTTCGGCAAAATCCTCCGGCCAAGTTCCGAATGCTCCATCTTGATCTAAGTCTGCGCTGTCGATCAGGGTCATTCCACTCTCGGGGCTACGCGAGAACCAGTGTAGCTTGACAATTTGTGGATCGAGTTCACCTGCGGCGATCAACGTTTGAACTTGCAGAAGTAACAGTGCGCTATGCGTCTCCATGATGAGCTTTACACCCCGTCTTGCTGTCTCAGAAATCATCTGTGCCAGTCTATGTTGAGCGCGCGGATGCAAATGTAGTTCCGGCTGTTCGACATAGACTATCTGTCCTCTTTGGGCGACAAGCATCGCAATCAAGATTGGCAGTACCTGAGACACTCCAATGCCTACTTGGGAGATACTTACAAGATCTGAGTCTCTTCGGTCCGATAGGGCGGCACGGCCGACGAGTATCTCGATCTGTGTATCATTAAGTTGTTTGGCGTAGACGGCTTTGGTCAGTCCGAGATCGGAGAGCATTCTTGCGAGTTGGGTCAATCTTGTGTCGTTGGTATCATGCCAGTGGGCGATAGTTGTAGCGACATATTTTTCGAAGGTGCCTAAAAAAGGGGGGCCGGGCGACGTCCTGCTGTGGGCGGGATCATTGGTGCTACGTAGACCAGGGATGTGAATCATGCGGTGCAGTTCGCTAGAAACGAGACGCGAAGGAGATAAAAAGAGAAGGCTGCCAATGTTCTCTCGTGAGTCTTCGAGCGGTTCCAGGATGATCGAAAGAAAGCAGCGATCTCGTGAGACTGCCAACTCATAACCAGGAGGAATGTATGGTTTGTATTTGAAGTTAGGAAGAAAGTTCGATAGGTACTCTTCCAACTTATTACCTCGTTGGTCTGGTCTTAGATGGAGACATCCGTGGCCATCTTGGGCTGTAGTACGATCGATTATCATTTCTTTAATCCGAAGTAATTTATTCTTTGAGCGAGCGAACGTGACCTTGTTTCGTACGTTCATTGGATGCTCTATTTCAACGCTAAAGGATTGATCTTCGGGAACATTCCGCAGACGGGAAAAGACCTGATCGACCGATCGGAACTTCACGTGGGGGCCATCAAAGGAGAGGGCGCCAGAGTCGTATCCTGCCTCAAGGGTCTGTTTCAATAGGAAAAGAGGCTGCATTATACTTGACTTGCCAGAGCTGTTGGCTCCCGCTAGTATTGTCAGGGGACGGATTTCAATCCGGCATTCGTCCGCGAGAGACTTGTAACCTCGTACTGAGATCGCAGTGATCCCGTTGTTTTGGTCGCGATCGACATCACCGGTGGACGTTTGTTGTGACATAGTAGGCTTCCTTTGCAATCCAATACGTTTCTATGTGGACTCAAGGGACATCTCTATCGAGGCCCGTGAACAAAGCGATGCTTCGCGTAAGGAAGTCGGGTAAAGATGGCCTTCGACCTCCAAGTGCATAGCTTCTGGCACTTTCAGCATATCGTGTGACGTGAACTTGGTCAAAGCGGCGTTCGGGATTAGACGATCGCGAACCGGTCTCCATGCTGACGATGTTGTATCCGATCCTGCTTAGGCTACCTGCGATGGGGTGGAGTGGGCGGCCGTTTACATAGGCGCGCACCCGCAAGGGCATAGATAGGAGATTACCAACGAGAGGTCGTTGCCTGCTGGTCCGGGGGCGTTGCACGTTGCACAGAGCACTATCACGAAGAAATCAACAGGTGGGAGGGAGACGTGCATACCCAATACGACGCTGTGACGCCGGAATGGTCGAAATCAAATACGGGTTTGCGCACCGCGGTGACCAGGCCGCTACTGGAGCGAGCCATAGGATGCTGCGATCAAGCCCGGCGTCGATGTGCGCCGCGAGGATGGCGGGCTTCGGCGGTGGGGTCAGCCGGCGCGGCGGCGGGCGGCCTCCTCCATCAGGCGCTGGCGGGTGCCGTCCCAGGACGAGTAGTCACCGAGGGTCTCCGAGTGGCGGCTGCGCACCACCAGGGGCGGCCGGCAACTGTGGTCGAGGGCGGCCTGCAGGGCTTGGTCGCCGATGCGCTCCTGCTCGCTCTGCTCGCGGTAGCCCGGCGTCTCGCGGAAGCGCACGTCGACGCTCCAGCGCACGTCGTCGCTGCGGTTCACCCTGCTGCCGTGGAAGGTGAGGTTGTGGAACGCCAGGAGGTCACCGCAGCGCATCGGCTCGGGCACCGGCGTGCCGCGCTGCTCCACGTCTTCGAAGCTCACCATGTTGTGGTCGGCGCGGCGCGCGCCCGGCAGCAGGCCCCACTTGTGGCTGCCGGGGATGAGGCACAGGCAGCCGTTGCGTTCGTCCACGTCGACCAGCGGAATCCACACCGAGATCACCAGGATGTGACCGGTTTCCGGGCCGTAGTACTGGCTGTCCTGGTGCAGGGGAAAGGCGGTGTGCGGGCTGCCGGGGAGCTTGGGACGCAGGTGATAGTCGCCGTTGAAGGAGATCTCCGCGCCCAGCAGCGGCTGCAGGGCATCGAGGATCGCCTCGTGCCGCACCAGCGCGTACAGTTCGGGCGAGAACAGGAACGTGTTCCACGAGCGCAGGCGCGACTCCGAGTCGCGGTAGAGCAGCGCCAGCCGCCGCTCGAAGGAGGCGTCGGCGTGGATCGACTCGATGTCGCCCTTCGCCTGCAGCTCGCGCGCGTGGGCGTCGACGTTGCGGCCGATGAGATCGCGGATTGGCTGCAGCACGGAGTCGGGCAGCGCGTCGCGTACCACGAAGTAGCCGTCGCGGTCGAATTGCTCGGTCGGGGTAGGGGAGGTTTCCTGCATTGTCTCGTTCCTTTCGCTGCGCCTACTTCGCGGTGGGAACCCGCCCACCGCTGCGCTGCCGCGTGCGCTGGTATTGGGCCTGGGAATGGGCCCGTGCCGTCGCGATGTAGGCGCCGTTGTCGCGCGGGTGGTACCACCAGATGTCGCCCTCGGGGTAGAGGTACCAGTCGGAGCGGCTCACCAGGTAGCCGCGGATCTGCGCCCGCGGCGCGTCGTCGGTCACGTAGTTGACCACGTACAGGTCGCCGCTCGCCAGTTGCACCCAGCCGCTGTAGCCGGTGTCAGGGCACACGGCGCGGTCGTTGTCCAGGAACGCGGTGCGCGCCTGGTGGAAGTCCTCGGCCCACTGGTCACGGTCCACCGGTCCGGTGCGCGCCGCCTCGGCCGGGGTCTCGACGTGCAGCGCCAGGCTGTGGGAGACGCCGGCCCCGTAGCGGTAGGTGATGGCGACCTCGCCGGAGCGCAGCCGCCCCGCCGACGGCCGTCCCAGACAGGCCTTCATCTGCGCCCGTATCGGCACCGACCAGTTGCGTCCCCCGTCGCTGGACAGGCTCTTCCAGCCCGACAGCGTCTCGGCATCCTCGCGCATGTAGCACACCACGGTGCCGTCGTCCAACTCGACGAAGTCGCCCTCGTTCAGGCGCCAGGGCAGCCCGTTGGCGCTCGGAGTGGCGGGATCGGGCACCGCCGCCGGACCCTCCCAGGTGGCGCCGAGGTCGCGGGAGCGGTACACCAGTTGTTGCTCGCGCATGTCGGCGCGCTTGCCGGTGGGGAAGTGGATGCGCGTCACCCCGAGCAGCAGGTCGCCGTCGGAGAGCTGCTTGAGCGACGGCACGATGCCCCAGGTGATGCCGGTCTCCTGCGGACCCTCCCAGGTGGCGCCGCCGTCACTGCTGCGGAACAGCAGGATCATGCCCGGGTCCGGCTCCACTTCCGGCTTGTAGAGCAGGTCCACCGCCAGGTACAGGGTGCCGTCGGCGGCACACAGCAGGCGGGAACAGTTGAGCATGCCCTCGCCGGCGAGCTGCTGCTCCTCGGTGCGCTCCACCACCGTACGCTTCGGCTCCCAGGTACGCCCCTCGTCGTGGCTGCGGCGCACCACCACCCGCGAGAACGGCTGCGGGCCGTGGCGCAGGCTCTCGCGGTAGGTCACCACCAGGATACCGTCCGGGGTCTGGGCGATGTCGGCGAACGCCTCGTAGAGGTCGTCGTCGCGGGAGATGGTAATGCGTTCCATTGCAATTCAAGGTTACACTCAGAAAGCGAACCTGGCACCCCCGCGAAGGAGGCCCGGATGCAAGCCACTATCGGCCGCACCATCATCATCTACAAGGCGCAACACGCCTACTCGTCGCACGCGTGCATTACACGCCTGCCGGACGGCGATTGGCTGGTCGCCTTCACCCAGAGCCTGCAGCGTATTCCCTACCAGCATCCGCCCGGCGATCCCCAGTTTCTCGACTTCGTTACCCGTTCCCAGGACCTGGGCGAGTCCTGGGATGCGCCGCGGGTGGCGCCCGGCTACGACTGGCACGGGGTGGAGGTGCCCGGCATCAGCGCCCTCTCCAGTGGCGAGGTGCTGCTCAACCAGTGGCGCTTCCTGTGGTACCCCCTGGAACAGGCGCAGGCCCTGGCGGCGAGCGGTGAACGGGAAATCTTCGTGCGCACGGAGCAGGGCTGGCGGCAGCCGCGCAGCGCCGCCGACTGGGAGCGCCACCCCCATCCCTACGCCCGCGCCGACGGCGGCGCCTGGGTGCACGTCAGCAGCGACGGCGGCCGCACCTGGGAGCACACCACCGAGGTGGCCATCGCCCCCTACCGGGGCGCGTTCAGCCCCAAGGGCGCGCTGGAGCTGGCCAACGGCGACCTGCTGCTGGCGCTCGGCAGCCACGACCACTGCCCGCTGAAGGCGTGTTTCTACGTGCGTTCGCGCGACCGCGGGCGCAGTTGGGACCCGCCGGTGGAGGTGGCCCGTGAGCAGGGGCTGATCCTGTGCGAGCCGTCGGCGGCGCAGACCGCTTCCGGCACCATCCTGGTGGCGTCGCGCGAGGAGGCCGGCGGCCACATCCACCTGAGCACGTCGCGCGATGGCGGCGCCACCTGGGAGCCGCCGCGCCAGTTGCCGGTGTGGGGCTTTCCCTGCCACTGCGTGGCGCTCGGCGACGGCCGCGCCGTGATCGTCTACGGGCGGCGGCGCGCCCCGTTCGGGATCCGCGCCATCGTCAGCGCCGACGACGGGGCCACGTGGAGCGACGAGATCGTGATCCGCGGCGACCTGCCCAACCGCAACCTCGGCTACCCCGCGGCGATCGAGTATGAACCGGGCAAGCTGTTCACCGCCTATTACGGCGAGGATCGCGACGGCGTCACCTGTATCCAGGGCACCTGGTTCGTGGTGTGAGCCGGCCGGTTGACTTACCGCGGGTTGGGGCGGGGAGCGCATGATCGCCGGCGTCGTGGCGCGCTCCGACGCGGTGTACAAGGCGGTGCCCGACCTCACCCAGGCCGCCGACGGCACGCTGGTGTGCGTCTACCGCGAGAGCCTGTTCCACCTGTACCACCCGTTCTCGCGCCTCGTGCTCCACCGCAGCCGCGACGGCGGCCGCAACTGGGACACCGGCACCACGCTCCACGAGCTGGCCGACTACGAGCGCGACGGCGGCCTCAACAACCCGCGCGTGCGCGCCCTGGCCGGCGGCCACCTGCTGTTGATCTGCGACTGGCACCCGCCGTTGGTGTCGGAGTACTCGCCGGACAGCGAGATCTGGCTGTGGCGCTCGCGCGATGCCGGGGTCACGTGGGATGGCCCGGTGCGCACGCCCATTCGCCGCCACATCTGTCCCTCGCTGTACCAGCTCGCCGACGGCACCCTGCTGATGGGCGGCGATGCCTGGGACGGCAGCACCTGGTCGCACAACCTCTACCGCTCGCAGGACGGCGGCGTGACCTGGCAGGGGCCGACTACCGTGGCGGCGTCGCGGCGGCTGAACGTTACCGAGGGCACCTACGTGGAGCTGGCCGACGGCACGTTGGTGTGTTACCTGCGCGAGGACGCCGAGCAGCTCCGGGCCTACAAGGCTCTGTCCAGCGACGGCGGCGCCACCTGGGAGGGTCCCTGTCCCACCGACCTGCTGAACTGCTCGGGCCGTCCCCACGCGGGGACGCTGCGCAGCGGCGAGGTGGTGATCACCCACGGCTTCGGCAGGTCGCCGCGCCAGCTCGTGCTGCACGTGGAGAGCCCGCGCCACGCCGCCGCCCGCGACGCGGTGCGGCACGCGCGCCACGGCCATCACGTCATGGCCGCCCCCTATCGCCGCCTGTTCATCGACATGGACCGCTCGATCCATCCCGACGGGGCCTACTCCTCGTGGGTGCAGCTCGCCGACGGCGACCTGTTCATCGTGCAGTACATCGTGGATGATGCCCCGATGGCGCACATCCGCAGTTACCGGGTGAGCCGCGACGACTGGATCCTGTATCCCGAGGGCGAGTTGCCGCGGATCGAAAAGGTGGACCCGCCGGCCAGCGAGATGCACCGCTACGACCGCAGCAGGAACGTCATCTACCACGACGCGGCGCTCGCGCTCAGCGAACGCCGATTCAAGGAGCAGCCATGAGCACCGAGCTCGAGCATCTCGCGACCGTGGATCCGAGGACGCTGGATCGCGAGGAGATCTTCAGCCACCTGCCCCCCAACCGGGTGGGAGAGGCGGACCGCCGCTACATGGACGAGGTGCTCGCCGACGGCTTCGGCAACAAGGAGTCGGCCGACATGCCGGCCCGCTTCGAGCGCGCCTTCGCCGAACGCTTCGGCGTGCCCTACGCCATCTCCTGCAACTCCGGTTCCGGCACCATGCTGGCCTGCCTGCTGGCGGCCGGGGTGGGGCCGGGCGACGAGGTGATCGTGCCCACGGTAACCATGGCGGCGACCGCCTTCGTGGTGCTGCAGTGCGGGGCGGTGCCGGTATTCGCCGACTGCGATCCGGATACCTTCACCATCGATCCCGCGGATGTGCGGCGCAAGGTCACCGAGTTCACCCGCGCCGTGATCCCGGTTACCGTGTTCGGCCTGCCGGCCGACTTCGACGCCATCGGCGCCATCGCCCGCGACCACGGCCTGGTGGTGATCGAGGACGACGCGCAGTGTTACCTGGCCTGGTACCGCGGGCGGCTGGTGGGCACCATCGGCGATGCCGCCAGCTTCAGCCTGCAGGGCTCCAAGCACATCACCAGCGGCGGCGACGGCGGCATGGTGATCACCGCCGACGAGGAGCTGGCCACCGGCGCCCGCAAGGCCGCGATCCAGGGCTACAGCGCGCTCGGCGCCAGCGCCGGCTCCACCATGATGCCGCGCGACATCCGCCAGGACTGGTCCTTCGAGCGCCACACCCACATGGGCTACAACTTCCGCATGTCGGCGATGCAGTCGGCGCTCGGCCTGGCCCAGCTCGAACGGCTGGAATACCTGGTGGCGGCGCGGCGCATCATCGCCCACCAGTATCGGCAGGTGATCCGCGACGAAGGCTGCGAGTGGCTGATCCCGCCGCTGGTGCCCGAGGGCTCCACCCACAGCTACTGGTGCTTCACCTGCAAGCTGGAGGAGAAGCTGCTGGGCGTGGACTGGCGCAGCTTCCGCCGCACCTTCATCGAGCACGGCGGCGACGGCCTGTACGGGCTGTGGGTGCCGGTGCACCTGGAGCCGGTGTTCCGCAACCTGTCGTTCTACGGCGCCCCCGAGCGCGCGCCGCACCACGACCCGCGCTACCGCGGCGCGGTCAAGACGTACCGCGCCGGCGACTGCCCTACCGCCGAGCGGCTGCGCAGCACGCTGTGCCTGTTCAAGACCGGCAGCCAGACGCTTGCCAAGGTGGACGGCCAGCTCGAAGCGCTGCAGCGCACGATCCGCCACTATGGGTAAGGGAGCCATGCGCATGCGTACCCTGGAGGGCACCGGCCGCCTGTTCGACGTGTGGCGGATTCCCGAGCGCTTCACCAAGAACCCCGACATCATCCGCTTCCCGTCGGGCAGGCTGATGCTGGTGTTCTGCGACTGCGACAAGCACTGGCCGGAGGAGTCGAGCCGCATCACCACCCTGGAGAGCGGCGACGGCGGCGCCACCTGGGGCAACCCGCGGGTGGTGGCGGAGGCGCTGATCGACAAGGGCGAGGAGCGCTGGCTCACGCCGCGGCTGAGCCGCCTGCGCAGCGGCCGCCTGGTGATCGTGTGCGACCACGACGACTACCACTACTACCACATCGAGCGCCCGTCGGGGGTGTGGATCTGGTTCAGCGACGACGAGGGCGCCACCTGGAGCGAGCCGCGCCACACCACCATCCCCGGCATCGAGCCGGACCGGGTGGTGGAGCTGGCGGACGGGGCGCTGATCACCACCACCGAGGTGGTGCTGCACGACAACTGGCGGCTGGCGATGCTGGCCAGCCGCTCCCGCGACGGCGGCCTGACCTGGGACCCGCCGAGCGTGGTGGCCAAGGACCCGGGCCACGACTACAACGAGGGCGCGGTGGTGGTGCTCTCCAACGGCGCGCTGGCCTGCGTGATGCGCGAGGAGAACCACAACGGCTATCCCTCCTGCGTCGCCTTCTCCTACGACTTGGGCCGCACCTGGAGCGGCGTGCGGCCGCTGCCGTTCTCCGGCGACCGGCCCTACGCCAAGGAGCTGCGCGACGGCCGCGTGCTGGTGACCTACCGCAACCAGGCCGGCAACCGCGGCACCCACGCCTGGGTCGGCGACCTGACCGACACCGCATACCAGGTGTCAGGGGTGCACTACGGTGACGAGGTGCGCCTGACCGGCGACGCCCTGCACATCGCCAACCGCCCGCGCGGCGTCACCCGCTACCTGCTGCAGCCGCCGGAGAACCTGCGCAGCGACATCCTGCTGGAGGCGCGGCTGCGGGTGGCCGGGCCGCCCGGCGTGCCGCTGGCCACGCTGCACGTGAGCCGGGTGTCGTTCCGCGTGCTGGTGCTGCGCGACGCCATCTGGTGCGACTTCCGGCGGCGGCCGGCGAGCAGCGCCAACCCCGGCTTCCACGGCTCCACCAGCGGCCCGCGGGTGGACGCCGCGCACCCGGTGGACATGACCGAGTACCACACCGTTCGGGTCCAGGCCACGGCCGGCCGCATGTGGGTGAGCGTGGACGGCGAGGAGGTGATCCACGGCGTGGTGACCCGCGAGTGGCCGCTGGAGGAGACCTGGTTCGGGCGCGAGCCGGAGGCCGGCGGCGAGGCGTGGTTTCAGCACGTGAGCTACCACATCCGCAACCGGCACGAGCCGGAGTACGTGTGGCACTGGAACGCGCGCCGCGGCCGCCTGCCCGACCAGTACCAGCTCGATCACATGCTGGAGATCAGCACCAACCCGCCGGCCGACCCCGTGGCCTACAGCGAAGGGCACCGCGGCGAGGTCAGCAGCGGCGTGCCCGACAACGGCTACTCGTCGTGGGTGGAGCTGCCCGACGGCAACGTCTACTTCGTCGACTACACCAACCACGGCGACCCGGCTCCCTTCGGCCACCTGTACGGCGCCGTGCTGACCCCGGACGATTTTCCACAGCCGGACGCCGGACACAGCCGGCGGTAGGGTATTGGCCACGACCATTCCCGCGGCCCGCGCGGAGGCTGCGCTGGTAGCCGCCGCGCTGGCAGGCAACGACGAGCGGGTCGACTCGATCCTGGAGCGGAACCCGGGGCTGGCCACGGAGTCGGTTGCGGGCGCCCTGGTGCTGGCAGACCCGGCAGCAGCGGGACATCTCCGTCCGGAGAACGTCAACGCTGCCGTCGGGGAGCGCCGCTGGCCGCCCCTGTTGACGCTCTGCAGCTCCCGCTACCGGTATGGCGACGCGGTGATCCGCGCGGCCCGACTGAAGCTCGCCCGCACGCTCCTGAAACTGGGCGCCGACCCCAACGCCGGCACGCCCGAGAGGGAAACGGTGCGCGGCTACCGCACCGTGCTCGGGGCCGCCGTCGGCCGGGCCCGACATCCGCAGCTCGTGCGCCTGCTGCTGTCGCAGGGAGCCGATGCCGCCGACGGTCCCACGTTGTATGAGGGCAGCGCCACGTGGGAGGCGGTGCGGCGTTGCGACCGCGGGAGCCTGGAGGAGTTGCTCGCCGCCGAGCCGCCGCACTGGCACCTCTGCCACGCGCTGCCACAGAGCCTGCTGCACGACGACGTCGAGTTGACGCGCCGGCTGCTGCAAGCCGAGGCCGATCCCAACTGGACCATGGGGGCGTGGGGATTCGGCGGCAACTGCCTGCACGAGGCGGTGGCGCTCGGCACCGGAGCCGCCGTGCTGGAGGCGCTGCTGAAGCACGGTGCCCAGGTGGAATCCCACGACCGGGACGGCCGCACGCCCCTGGCGCTGGCGGTCTGTCTTGACCGCACCCCGTTGGCCGGGGTGCTGCACGCGGCCGGTGCGCGCGAGCGCGAGGTGCGGAACGTCGACCGCTGGGTCGGCGCCTGTTTCGCCCACGACGGCGACCGGGCCCGCAGGATGCTGGTGGCCGGCATCGAGGAGTTGCGAACCGCGGATCACCTGTGGCTCTGCCGGGCTGCCCGCAGCGGCGATGCGCAGGCGGTGGCCCTCCTGCTCCAGGGCGGCGTCGATGCCCGCTCGGCCGACGATGATGGGCAGCCGGCGATCCACCTGGCCGTGCGCGCCGGCGACGCCGAGGGGTGCCGGGCGCTGCTCGCCGGCGGCGCCGATCCGTGGGCCCTGAACTACGCCGGCCAGACCGCGCTCGACTGCGTTCCGAAGGTTGCGGACCGTGCGGCGCGGGACGAACTGGCGCGAGCGCTGGGCCAGGCCCGGCCTCGAGCGCACACGGTTCCCTTCGACGACCCGGAGCTGGCCGCCGCGTTCGAACGCGCCGCGGACGCGGTCGTCGGCGGCGATCTCGATGGTCTGCGCGCGCTGCTTCGCGAGCGGCCCGAGCTCGCGACGGCACGCTCCTCGCGCCCGCACCGTTGCACGCTGCTGCACTACCTGGGCGCCAACGGGGTGGAAGGCGAGCGCCAGAAGACGCCCGCGAACGCGGTGGCGGTGATCGACCTGCTGCTCGCCGCGGGCAGCGATCCGAACGCGAGCTGCTACACCTATCGCGGCGGCCCGGGGCAGACTGCCGCCGGGCTGTTGGTGGGCAGTGCTGCGCCCAGGGAAGCGCGGCTGACGCTGCCAATGATGGCGGCGCTGGCCCGCGGCGGTGCACGCCTGGACGCGGTCTACACCCTGCTGGTCCGGCTGTCCGTGGGAGACCGTGTCGACCTAACGGCGGAGCTGGCCGGCCGCGCCCTGGTGGAGAGCGTCACGCTGGGCGAGCCGAGGCTCGTGCAGGCGTTGCTGGACGCCGGCGTGGAGGTCGACAGCCGGCGCGGCGACGGGGCCACCGCGTTGCACCTGGCCGCGTTCGACGGCGACGCGGCAGTGGTCGAGAAACTGCTGGCGCGCGGCGCGGACCGCAGCCTGCGCGACAACGTGTTCGACGGCACGCCCGCCGGCTGGGCCCACGCCGGCGGCCACACCGAGCTTGGCAACCGGCTGGCCAAGCCCCTATGAATCGTCGCTCAGCCTTGAGGGCATGTCCATACGATCATGGAGGATCCGTACCACCACGATGGCGTTGGGTTCGAGGCGATAGAAGATCCGGTGGCGCCCACTGCTTACGGCGCGATACTCGGTGGCGGCGAAATCGTACACGCGACCGCTGCGCGGATGCCGAACCACGCGTTCGACGGCTGCGCGCAGTTGTGACAGGTAGTGCTCGGCCTGTGCCAGGCCCCACATCTCCCGGGTGGCATCGTGGATCTGGTCCAGGTCAGCGAGCGCCGCCGGCCGGTAGAGGACTTGCACCTCACCGCGGCCCGGCCCGCTTGCGTGCCAGAAACTCATCCCAATCCAGCGGTATCGCCGGGCCACTCGCTTCGCCCTCCAGCAGTGCGGCCCGCAACGCCCGCTTCCCGGTTTCGGCATCCTCCAGCAGTCGAAGGCCGGCACGCACCACTTCACTTGCGTTGCTGAATCTGCCGTCTTTGATCTGCTCTTCGACGAAACGGCTGAAGTGCTCCCCCAGGGTCACGCTCGTGTTTCTCGCCATGCGGATCTCCCATCGTGAGGTTGTGCTAATACTATATAATACATACTGACATGGACTATCCCATCACGCCGGTCGCGTTCACGGCGGTGACCTTTGACGACGGCTTCTGGCTGCCGCGGCTCACGACCAACCGCGAGGTCACCATCCCCTACGACTTTCGCAAGTGCGAGGAGACCGGCCGCATCGACAACTTCGCCAAGGCGGCGGGCCTCATGGCGGGCCCCCACGAGGGAATCTTCTTCAACGACTCCGACGTGTTCAAAGTGGTCGAGGGAGCAGCCGGCTCACTGAGCCTCCACCCCGACCCCGAGCTCGACGCCTACCTCGACGACCTCATCGCCAAGATCGCCGGCGCCCAGGAGGAGGACGGCTACCTCTACACCGCGCGCACCATCGACCCCGCCCGGATGGACCCCGGACGGGAGGGGCTCACGCGCTGGTCCAACCTGCTGGTCAGCCACGAGCTCTATAACGTCGGCCACCTGTACGAGGCCGCCGTCGCCCACCACCAGGCCACCGGCAAGCGCTCCCTGCTGGCGGTGGCGATCCGCAACGCGGAGCTGATCGCCGGTGTCTTCGGGCCCGGCAAGATCCGCGACGTTCCCGGTCACGAGGAGATCGAGATTGGCCTGGTGAAGCTCTACCGCGCGACCGGGGAGCGTCGCTACCTCGATCTCGCGAAGTTCTTTCTCGACCAGCGCGGCCAGCCCGACCGCGGCAACCTGCAGTCGAACTACGACAACCCCGGCTACAACCAGGACCATCTGCCCGTGACCGAGCAGCGCGAAGCGGTCGGCCACGCCGTGCGGGCGGGCTACCTGTACAGCGGCATGGCCGACGTCGCCGCGCTCACCGGCGACCGTGCCTACATCGCCGCGCTCGACGCGCTCTGGACCAGCGTCGTGGCCAGACGCATGTACCTCACCGGCGGCATCGGGTCCCGCCACCACGGCGAAACCTTCGGCGAGGACTACGAGCTGCCCAACGCCGAAGCTTACGCCGAGACCTGCGCCGCGCTCGCCAACGTCCTGTGGAACCACCGGATGTTCCTGCTGCACGGCGACGGAAAGTACCTCGACGTGCTGGAGCGCACCCTCTACAACGGGTTCCTCTCCGGAATCTCGCTATCGGGCGACGCCTTCTTCTACGCCAACCCGCTCGCCTCGGACGGCGAGTGGCCGTTCAACGTCCGCACCGGCGCCGTGCGCTACCCCTGGTTCGAGTGCTCGTGCTGCCCTACCAACGTGGTGCGGTTGCTGCCGTCGCTGCCGGGCTACGCCTACGCCCACCGGGACGGCGACCTGTTCGTCAACCTCTACGTCGCCGGCACCGCCACCGTTCCCGCGGCCGCGGGCGACGTGACCCTCACCCTGGAGACCGGCTACCCCTGGTCCGGCGCCGTCAAGCTCACCGTCGACCCGTCGCGGGAGTCCGCGTTCGCACTGCGCCTCCGTATTCCCGGCTGGACCCGCGGCGAGCCCGTCCCCAGCGACCTCTACCGCTACCTGGACGCTGCCTCCGAGGCGCCCTCCCTGCGGGTGAACGGCATGCCCGCCGACCTGGAACTGGAGCGGGGTTTCGCGGTCATCCGGCGTCGCTGGCGCCCGGGCGATGCGGTCGAACTGCACCTGCCGATGCCCGTCCGGCGGGTCGTGAGCCACGCGGGCATCGCGGGCAATCGCGGCCGCGTCGCGGTCGAGCGCGGGCCGCTGGTCTACTGCGCCGAGGGGGTCGACAACGGCGGCAATGCCCTGGAGCTAACCCTGCCGGACGGCGCCGCGCTCGCGGCCGGGCACGACCCCGCCCTGCTGGGCGGGGTGACGACGATCCGCGGGGACGGGATCACTCTGATTCCGTACTACGCCTGGTCGCACCGCGGCGCCGGCGAGATGAACGTCTGGCTCAAGCACAGGTAACCGGTATCACGCGCACGTAACTATTTGTCCAGGAGACGCTCGTACTCGATATCGGAGGAGCGCTTGACGCCATGCTGCGCGGCCCATTCCCGGAGCGCCCACGGGTCAAGTATCGTGCTGGGATTCTTGTGCGCGCCGATCAACTGCCGCGCGATCGGGTCGGTTACCTTTTGCAACAGCCAGTCCGGCTGCACGTCGTAGTCGAGCGGACTGATCCAACCGTAACTGTATCCCATCATCAGACACTTTCTGGGGACGTCAGTCCGATTGAGCCCTACCCTGTGGAAGGTACGGCTCTCGAAGAGAAACGCATCGCCGGCCTGCAACTCCAGTTCCACGGCGCCATCCGGATCGTTCCGACCCTCGGGAATCTGGAGGCGGCGGGTAAGATTGTTGCTTCCCGGAAGCAGTATCGTGTTCCCGCTGAGTGCGCTCGTGTCGGTGAGCTGATAGGCAATCTTGATCAGCATGCGCGGATAGCGGTGGGGCCCGAGGTCGAACGGGCTCTCCATGAAATCCCGGTGCCAGTTGGTCGACGGGCTGGCGTCGGGAGGGTCCGGGTACTTGTAGATGAGGTGCGACTTGGCAAGGCGGATGTCGAAGCTCAGCAGTTGCACCACCAGCGGCACGGTAGTGTCCCACGTAAGCAGGGACAGAAAGACGTCATCCTCAGGCAGCACGTTGTCCAGACTGATGCGCCGGGAGTCTTCGTCCCGGTGCTGGCGGGCGATCCTGTCACATGCCGCGGTAACCCGTTGCACCATGTCGGCGGGCAACGCCTGACGTACGACCAGGTATCCGTTGCGGTCGAAGAACTCCCGCTGCTCGTCTTCAAGCCGAGTGAATTTCATTCGTTCCATTTGTGCCTCCGAAGGCGTTCGAAGTCAAGCCAGAGCGCACTGAGCACGGCACGGGCCGCAGGTGACAGACGGCCGGTGCAGCCGCTACCCTGTGCAAGCAAATGAAAGCGGCGCTGACGTTCGGACCCGGCGACATACGGGTGGAATCGATGACCGATCCCGTGCCCGATTCCGGAGAGGTCCTCGTCGAGGTGGGCGGCTGTGGGATCTGTGGCGGCGATTACAGCGGCCACAAGCCGGGCGCGAACCGGTCGGCGAGAGGCCGGGAGCCGACGATCGCGGGACATGAAGTCGCGGGCACCGTGGTGGCACGCGGCGCCGGCGTTCAAGGCTTGCCGCTCGGCAGCCGGGTTGCGGTGAGCCCGAATCGTCCCTGCGGACGCTGTCCTCCCTGCCACCGGGGAATGTCCCACCTGTGTGAGGACCGGATCCCGCACCCACGCCACAAGGGAGGGGGATTCGCCGAACTTACCGCCGTCTTTCCTGAGCAGTGTTACCCGATCGACGATGGGACCAGCATGATCGAAGCCGCTGTCACCGAACCGCTCGCCTGCTGCCTGCATTCGACGAGTCGCATCGATGTCCGCCAGGGAGACTGCGTGGCGATCCTCGGCGGCGGCTTGAACGCACAGTTGTTCCTGCAGTTGACCCGCCTGAAGGGAGCCCGAAGGGTGGTGCTGGTCGACAGCATCGAAGACAGATTGCAGGTGGCGTCGCGCCTGGGTGCGGACGAAGTCATCGACTGTTCTGCCATATCGTTCGAGGAAATCGAGTGCCGGTTCGCGCGCGGGGCGGACGTCGTGATCAACACCCGGGGATCGATGGAATTCACCGAGTTGGCATTCAGACTCTGTGCCATCGGGGCACGTCTCTTGTGCTACGGCGTCGCCCGCGCCGGAGATACGGTAGCGGTCGAACCGCACATCATCTGGCGCAAGGAGATTCAGTTGATCGGCGGGCGTTCCTTCAACAATACCTTCGGCGCCGCGGCGGACCTCATCGACTCGGGGCGGATTCAGGTCGCTCCCTTGGTCACGCGCACCGTGAACCTGGAGCGCTACGCGGAGGTTGTAACCGCTCCGTCCGGCAATCACATCAAGACGGTCGTGGTTCCCGATCAGGTGGAGGCGGAGAGTTGCGTCGATTCGGAGGCGGCCAAGCTCCGCCCAGCGTAGCGATCCGGCAGCGGGCTACCGGGGCTCATCCTCGCGGCGCGGCGTGCGGCCTCACCCAGTGGCGGTAGAGAGGCTTGACGTCCTCGGGAAGCGCTGCGTAGATCTCCGGCGGCACGGCGGCAACCTCGTTTTCCGCCAGCCCCGTCGCCTCCAGCATCCGCGCCCGCTCCGGTGACCCGGGCATCAGGATGTCGAGGTTCAACCACCAGGGCGCGTAGCGAACCACCAGGCCCACCCGCGCCTCGGTGCTGGTGTTGGGGGTGACGGCGTGCCACAGCCGGCTGTCGCACAGCAGCACGCTGCCGGGTTCTCCGGTAGCGCGGATCTCTCCGGGATGGGGCCGCCACGGATCGACACCATTGTCGCCGGAAGGATTGTTCGCGGAGCGGTGGCTGCCCGGCACGATGGCGGTGGCTCCGGTCTCGATGGAGAACCGAGACAGCATCCAGATCGTGGTCAGGTGGATGACGGCGTCGGGGTAGGGCGCCGGAATGTGGCCGGCGTTGCCCTGGTTGAAGGGCCAGTCGGCGTGCAGGTTGCCGCGGGTGCAGCCGGGATAGTTGATCTGGCCACTGGTGAATGAGATGCGCACGTGGGGGCCGAACAGCGCCTCGGCTACGCCAAGCACCCGGCGGTCGGCGAGATGGCACGCGAAAGATTGCTCGTAGGCGATCAGGCCCTTGCGGTTGCCCACCCGACTCGCCTCGTCGATGGTGCCGTGATGCCGCACCGCCAACTCGACACGCCGCCGAATGTGGTCCACCTCGTCACCGGGGATGACGCCCTCCAGCACGCAGTAGCCCTGCAGCCGCAGCCGCTCCAGCGCCGGTTCAGTCATGGTTCGTGCCTTCCGCTCAGCGCTCGAAGCGCGGCTGGCGCGGGACAGAGTGGCGCTCCAGGCGCAGGTCGCTGCCATCTAGCGGCAGCCGCACGCGGGCGCCGCCGCGGCGGTGCGACTCGATGCAGGCGAAGATCAGCTCCGTGTTGGCGCGTGCGATGCGGACCCCGCCGCGTGGCGGCTGACCGGTATCCAGCGCGTGCACCAGGTCCATGATCAGGTTGACGGTAGAACTGCTGCGGGTGAACGGAGGGAAGCTGCCGTGGCGCAGAGTGGGGTGTCCGCGATGGTTCACTCCGCCCGGCTCGCGCAGCAGAAATTCGTTGTCCGTCCCCACGGAGCTGATCACCGCCTGCTCGCACACCACCTCGACCTCGAACCGACGGCCGCTGTCGCAGGCGAACGCGACCACGCCGTTGGCGAACTGCAGGCGCCCGCCGCCGCTCGGATCGCTGTCGAGCAGACCACCGGCAAGCTCGTCGCCGCCCTGCGCCAGGTGGAACTGCACCCACTCCACCGGCTGGTCGTTGTTGAGCCACAGCAACAGGTCGAAACCATGGCTGCCCATGTTGAACAGGCCGTGCTCCTGGTGAACCGTCATCGACCGCAGGGTGCCGTACCGGCCGCCGTGGATCAGTTCCTTCATGGCGTCGTAGGGGGTGTCCCAGCGCCGGTTGGTGCCCATGTTGAAGGCCACGGCGTGGCGCTCCACCGCCGCCACCATGGCGTCCGCCTGCGCGAGTGAAGCGGCCATCGCCTTCTCCGCGTAGATCGCGCGCGCACCATGCTCGGCGGCATAGATCACGATCTCGGCGCGCTGCTCCGGCTGCGTGGCCACGCTCACGATCTCCGGCCGCTCGCGCGCCAGCATCTCGCGGTAGTCGCGGTAGCGGTGCGCCGGCGCTACGCGGTAACGCTCGCCGGCGTGCTCCATCACCTCGGCGCGTGGGTCGGACAGTGCCACCAGCTCGGTGCGCGGGCACGCCAGGTAACCGGCGGCGTGGGAGTAGGCGTGCGGCGAGGCGACCTCGTTGTCGATGAAAGCGCCCATGCGCCCGCAGCCGATCAGGGCGGCCCGATAGCGGCGTGGCGCTTGCGCACCTGGCGTGTCCGAACCGGCGCGGGCACCGGTCCGGTAACGGTAACTGGTCATTGTGACTCTCCCCCTGACCGTAACGCGTTGTTGACGATGACGCCACTGCCACGGCGTAATTCGGTGACGTGAAAAGATACCGCGTGGGCATCGTGGGGCTGGGGCGGATGGGCAGCACCATCGACGACGAGGGGCACACCGACCAGCCGTACTCCATCGCCGCGTCTTGTTCGGCCAGCGTGCGTCTCGAGCTCGTGGCCGGTGCCGACCCGCTGGAGGAACGAAGAGAAGCGTTCGGGGAGCGCTGGGGGGTGCCCGCGCTGTACGCCGACTACCGGCGGATGGTGGCCCGGGAGACGCCCGACCTGGTGGCCGTCTGCACTACCGCTTCCGGGCTGCCGAAGCCGGCGTCAGAGGCGCCGGACGCGGAGTTTCGTCGCGATTCGCACGCCGAGTTGACGGTGGCGCTGGCGGCGGCGGGCATCCCGATGCTGTACGTGGAGAAGGCGATGGCCAGCTCGGCGCGGATGGCGGACGCCGCGCGCGCCGCCTGCGAGCGCCACGGCACGATGTTCAACACCGGCGTGCTGCGCCGCTTCGACAACCGTTATCGTGCGGTACGGGAAGCGATAGCCGCCGGCGCGATCGGGTCGCCGCTTGCCGCGATCCACTTTGCCGCCACCAACCTGATGCACGGCCACGTACATTCCATCGATACCCTCTCCTACCTGCTCGGCGACCCGCCCATCGAGGCGGTGCGCGGCGAATTGATCCCGCGCGAGATGCGGATCGCCGGCGACCACCTGCCGCGCGACCCCGACGCCACCTTCCGGCTCCGTTTCGCCGGCGGTGTGGAGGCGTGGTCAGTGCCGGCAGGAGGTTGGGAGTTCGAGGTCCTCGGCACCGAGGGCAGCATCCGCTCCCTCAACAACGGGGCCGGAGTGACCCTGCGCCGGACCGCCGGCGCCCGGCGGCGCCCGGCGTGGAGCGAGAAGCCGTTCGCGTTGCCGGAGCCGGTCAGCCCGGTGGTCGCCTGCCTGGAGGATCTGGTCGCGGCCCATGAGTCGGGCCGGCCCACGCTCAGTCCCGTGGACCGGAGTGCCCACGTCGTCGAGGCCTGCCTCGCCGTGGCCGAGAGCCACCGCCGCGGCGGCGCCTGGGTGGAACTGCCGCTGGCGCAACGCGACCTCTACATCTTCCACGTGTGAGCGGGCACGCACGCTCCGCGCCACGGGAGTCCATGCCAAACGACGCCCGCGACGGTCCGCTCGCCAGCGCTACGGAGTGCTGCTTGCCGCCGCGCTCGGGTTCAGTTCGCCGATGAGTTGCTCGCGGGAGATCAGTTCCACCGCCGGCGTGTCGAAGCGGCCGTAGCCGTTCCACACCTTCAGGCCGACCAGCTCCTTGAGGCGCAGCGGCGCCGCGGCCAGCACTTCCGGCAGCAGGCCGAGGGTGTAGTTCTCCTGCGGTCGGAACTGGGGGCCGCAGTAGGTGTTGAGCAGGCCCATTCGCGGCTCGTCGGTGCGGTTGGTGCCGGAGCCGTGCCACAGCCGGCCTTCGAAGAACATCGCGCTGCCGGCCGGGGCCTCGATCGCCACCAGGTCCTCGTCGCGGTACAGCTCCGGCTTCGGCTGGCGGCCGCTCAGGTGGCTGCCCGGCACGACCCGGGTGGCGCCATTGGCGGCGTGGAAGTCCACCAGCAGCCACATGCTGTTGACGCAGGCCGGCGGCGCTATCATGGCGGCCGCGTCGCCGACCTCGCCCGCCTCTGCGCGGCTGATCGATCCCACCGGCAGCCCGAACTTCCCCTTGGGCACCGGCGGCGGCATCCACCAGGCGTCCGTGTGCAGCTCCATGGGAGCGGCGCCCTTGCCAATGATGTTGGCGGTGCTGCAGGAGAGCTGGTAGTGCTCGCCGAGCACGTGCCCGACCAGCTCCAGGGCCTCCTCCATGAGCACGAGGTCGTGGAAGATCCGGCCCTTGTTGAGCAGCATGAAGAGGCGCTGGCTCACGCCTCCGGCGGTGACGGAGAATCCCGTCTCGCGCACTTTGCCGGCGGCGTCCGTGAACGCGCCCCAGCGCTGGTCCGGAGCGCCGTCCATGTAGGCCACGCCGCGCTCACGCTCGGCGGCGCCCTGGGCGGCGAGCCGCTCCCGCGCCTCCCGCAGCGCAGCCGGCGTCAGCGCGTCCGCCAGCAGGCAGTAGCCGCAGCGCTCCAGGTCCGCCTTGCAGCGCTCCAGATCGGTGGTGAGTCGGGGCAGCTCGGTCACGGCGGCAGTATAGCCCGGCGACCGAACCGCGAGAACAGCTGCCGTCCCGACCGTCCTGACCGATACATCCATGAGCCCATCAACTGACAGCCGCACCGCAGCGACCGGGACCATCGCTGCCGTCCGGCCCACGTCGGGATACTCTCCATCCCGTACGCCGGCGCCCGTGCTGGCGCTGGTCAGAACTGGTAGACGAGCGGCGGGTCGGCGGCGGGCGCCGGGTAGAAGAGAAGCAGGACGGTGCCGGAGTGCTGGCCGTAGGCTGCCCGGTAGCGCTCCCTGATCGGCGCGAGATCGAAGCGGAGCTGCCGGGTTGGATAGGCTTCGCAGGGGTCCTCGTTGGCGTCATGGGTGAGCACCACAGGCAGTTGGACGGGGGAAGACTCGCGGAAGGATTCGGCCGCGGTCAGGACGAACACGTGGCTGCGACAGCCGCCGCTGTAGGAAACCGAGACGGTGAGGATGTGGCCGCTCACCGCGGCGCCATTCAGGGTGAACGGATCGGTGTGCCGATCGGCAGTGGGGCCGAAGAGTACCGGCACCAGGGGCTCGGGCCGGGTCGGAGGCACCTCGTCGCGACCGATCGAAACAGGAGCGGCGGCGGCGCGGCAACCGGCCGCGAGGCAGGCGGCCGCCACCAGCAGCGCGAGGTAAGAGAGAAGTCGCTTCATGCTACGCACCCCACCGATTGTGTCTCCCGGCCCCCCGGCCGGCCGGCCCAGCCGGCTCCACCCCATTCGCCAGTAATGATACCATACGGCCTGACCTGCTTGGCGCGGTCCCTCGCCTACCGGATCGTAGCCAGGGCTGGCCGTACGCAGCCGGATACCGTCCCACTCGGCGATGCCGCGGCGGTCGAAGGAGAGGCGCCGTCATCGCCCCGCGATGCCGGTGCGTACGCCCGGCGGTAGTCCCAGCGGCAGCGGGCAATGCTGCGCGACAAGCCGGCTGCAAAATCGTTGCTCCCGCTACCCTCGACCGACACCCGACCGCCCAACTCTCACCCCGCCGAGCGCCGATCACATGGCCCCGTCTGGCGGCGGCCCGTCCTCCCGATGCCGGAAGCGGTGGTGAGCAGAACAACGAAGCCTGAGATTACCCGGCTCAGCACTGCCGCCGAGCGCGAAGGGAACGATGTGGTCGAGTTCCAGCAGGAAGCGGGAGCCGCAGCGCCGCCCGCTATGCGGATCGACGAAACTGCAGCAGCCGCCGTCGCGGCGCCACACCTCGCGCCGCACTGGTGCCGGAATGTACCGGGATCGACGCGCCCGGTGGGACGGCTGCGCGCTGCCTGCGGACGGGCCGGCTGGCGCCGCCTGCGTGCGCGAACGGCCATCGAGCGGCGCTCCTGCCCGCGTTGCCGCCCCTGCCCGCTTCGCTGGCGAAGGAGCGTGGCGACCGCGGTCCACCGCTGCCCGCGCGGTCGGCATGCTCTGGTCTGCCGGCGGCGTCGGTACGGGGGCGCGGGACCCGCAACCAGCCACCAACTTCGCCGCCGAAGGAGTGGTGCCGGGCGCCGCCAGCGCTGGCTTTGCACGCACCGGGGAGCTGCCCCTGCAAGTCTCGCGCCCCGCCGGCGGCGCGGACAGCGCTGCCACCGCCGAGGTGCCGGCGCCGCCAATCCCGCGCGCGGGTTCCGCTACGGACAGCGCTGCCGGCGCCGGGGTGCTGCCACCGGCGCTCGTGCCCTCCGACGGCGTCGCCACTCCGGGTTGCTCTTGCGCGCCCGACTTCGCTGGCGAAGTCGCCCCGCCTGCCGGCCCTTGCTGCGCCTTCGGCTCCGGCGCCTGGCCCGCGCTTGCCTCCCGGCGCCCACCTCTGCGCCCGCGCGGCGGCCGCCCCGGGTCGTAGCGCTGCAGGCCGTCCTGCACCAGCCGCTCCACGAGCTGCCCGACCGTCAGGTGCGGGTCCACGTGCGACAGCAGTGCCCGTAGCTGCTCGATCCCGCACTGACACGCGGCGTCGATCACCACCTTCAGCTCCCAGCGGCCGTCGCCCAGCGCGCGCATGCGATCGGCCGGCCGCGCCAGCTTGGGAGCCACCCCGGCCAACAACTGCTTCACCTCGCGGGTGCTCTTGCCGCTCGCCTGCTCCACCAGCTCCTGCCGCTGCGCCGCGTCCAGCGCCGGCACCGGTCGCGCTGGCGCCGCTGCCGCGGCCCCCGAAGCCCCCGCCTCCAGCGCCGTCCCCGTGCCGGCCGGCAGCAGCTCCGGTGCCGCGGATGCCGAGCCGGGGTCCGTGGCGGCGGTCGCCGTGCGCTGCAGGAGATCGAAGGTGTTCTGCAACTGCGCCGCCGCGCTCAGGGAGAGCGAGCCGTCCTGCAGCCGCTCGCGTGTCCCGGCGGTATCGGAGCACAGGCGCATGGCTTTGATACGGCGCCAGGCGGCACCCTCGCTATAGCCCAGCTCGCGCACGGCGTAGTCGAACAGGCTGGAGAACCCGAGGCGCAGATGGAGGTGGCGTGCGTGGATCTCGCGCAGGTGGTCGAGGACGGCGAGCTGCAGCGCCTGCTCGTGCAGGACGAGGGACCTGGTGTGCGCCAGCAGCACTTGGTCGGGGAGCCCGGAGAGCGAGGAGGAGAAGCTGGTGGCGGTCGCGGAATCCACGGAATCCATGGCGTAAATATAAGCATGGCTGAGAAATGACGGGTTTCGGTGAGTCCCGGACCGGCATCGGGAAGGGCTCAGGCCGGCGCTGGTGGGGTGCTGGAGGGCCTGGAAGGCCAGGCGGGATGTTCGCAGGGTCGGAAGGGCCGGAACGTGCGGCAGGAGGCCGTCACGAGCAGCGCCAAACCCGTCAAGTGCTCAGCGCATTTTTTGGGCACCTTTTCTGCTGAATCCTGCACCGCGGCGCCGACATGCCCAGCAACGCATCGGCGGAGACCGGCGCGTTGCTGGTGGCGGCTATCCCCTCTTTTCTGGACACGTCGTACAGCGAACGAGCCACACACCCAGAAGGCGGCGATCTGGCAGGCGCCGCGCCGGGGCCATCACCGCAGCTCGCCCACGCACGGAATGCAGACGTCATTCAGCATGGGATCGCCTTGGTCCGCCCGCACGCGACCCACACCCGGCACGCAGCGCAGGCGCCGGCGTGCTGCCGGCAGACGTGTCTGCGGCATGTGTGCCACACTCCGCGTCGGTGTTGCGACACGGCGAGGCGATGCCCGCTGCCAATACCACCCGCTCCTCATGGCGACAGCATTGGATTCTCGTCTTGGCCGCCTCCGGACGCCGTCTCGGGCCGCGCCTCGCCTTGCGAAGTGGGCCCCGGCAAGCCTGGTGGGGATTGCGCTGGTGCTGCTCGGTGCCTGCGCCAGCAGCGCCGCCGTGGTGCGCGACGGCGCCGATCGGCCGTTCCTGATCGTCGACGCGAGACAGCCGACCCCGGTCGGAGGCGCGGGGCTTCAGCTCCGGTTTTCGGTGCGCATGTCGGACGGCACGGATCCTCCGGAGCTGGGGTCGGAAGAGATCGCGGTGATGAACGACGAGGCGGGCCACGACTTGGGCGCCGGCGGGGAGGATGGGAGCCGGTCGGCGCCGCGGCTTCCCGCCGACCTCGCACTGCTGACGGTGCTGGTCCTCGATTTCTCCGACTCGGTGTTCAAGGAAGAGCTCCCGGATCACATCCGCAGAGGAGTGGACGGCTATCTGCAGGCGCTGCTGGTGCAGTCGGACGGTGACAGCGCCGAGCTGACGACGGTAAAGGGGAATCATCGGCTCGCCCTGGTGCAGCTCGGTCGCACCCGGGAGGTCAGGACAGCCCTCGATTTCACCGCCGATCCGGCGGAGGTCGAGCAGGCCGTGGCGGCGCTGGCGGCTGCGGGCGGACTCGGTACTACCAACCTGTATGCCGGCTACGGCGCCGGGATCGATGCCGTGACGGGCGAGGAAGTGGCGTCACCGTCGGTGCAGCGCGTCGTGATCCTGGTCACCGACGGCGCCCACCGGGCCGGGAATACGGAGCAGTTGAGGGCTCAGGCGCTGGACCTGCGGGAGCGGACCGAGAGCGCCGTGTTCACTGTCGGTGTCGGCGACGGTGAGCACCTGCAACCGGTGCGGGAGCTTGCCTCGCAGCCGCGGTTCTTCCGCGCGACCGACGCCGAGGGAGTGGCGCGGGCGTTTCAGGAGATTGCCTCCGACATCGTCCGCCTGGCACGCAGCCACTACGTGGTGGGGATCTGCACGCCGGTCGAGCTGGGCAGCCCGACGCTGACGCTCCGGGTCACCGCGGGCGAACTGTCCGCGGCGCACACCGTGGTCTACGCCACCGACATGCTGGACGGCAACACGACCGACTGCGATCCCGACCAGGTGGCCGCCGCGTACGCCGGCGCCGATGCCGGCTCCGGCGCCACCCCGCCAGCGCAGGTCGAGCTGCTGCCGGCGCCGGGCGCGGACGCCGAGGAAGCCCGGCCGCAGCTCGCGGAGGAGGAGCGTCGGCCCCCGGGCAGCCGGTTCCGGGACTGCACCGAGTGTCCGGAGATGGTGGTGGTGCCCGCGGGCAGCTTCCTGATGGGCTCGCCGCAAACGGAACCGGGGCGGGAGGCCGACGAAGGGCCGCGCCATCGCGTGTGGCTGCCGCGGGCCTTCGCCGTGGGCGTGTACGAGGTGACGTTCGCCGAGTGGGATGCGTGCCTGCGCGCCGGGGGTTGTGACTGGTATCCGCAGGATGAGGACTGGGGACGCGGCAGGCGTCCGGTCATCAACGTGAGTTGGCAGGATGCGCAGCAGTACGTGGCGTGGCTGAGCAGCCGCACCGGCGAGCGGTACCGGTTGTTGAGCGAGGCGGAATGGGAGTACGCGGCGCGCGCGGGAACGACGACTCCGTTTCACACGGGACCGACGATCTCCCCGGAGCTGGCCAACTACAATGGAGAGCTCACCTACGCAGGTGGCGCCAGCGGCATCTACCATCGCCGGACGCTGCCGGTAGGATCGTATCCCGCGAACGAGTTCGGGCTGCACGACGTGCACGGCAACGTGTGGGAGTGGGTAGAAGATTGCTGGCACGGAGACTACGACGGTGCGCCGAACGACGGCAGTGCCCGGGGAGATGCCCGCGCCAGGGCCCGCTGCAACTGGCGGGTGGTACGCGGCGGCGCCTGGTTCTACGATCCGCGGCTGCTGCGCTCCGCGTACCGGAGCTGGAACTTCGCCGGCAACCGATCGAGCGAGTTCGGCGGCTTCCGGGTGGCCCGGACGCTGGGCCCTTGACCTGCTACCATGGCGCCCAACCATGGCCGATTCAGCTCGCTGGCACGTACGTGCCGAGAACGATTGCCTGTTCGTCGACGACGCCGAGCAGGGCGGGGTGGTCCTGCAGCACAACGCGCGCACCGGGGTGGGGGCGTACATTCACCCGTTGCGCCTGGACGGCGCCTGCCTGACCGCGGACAGCCCCTGGCACCACCCGCACCAGCACGGCATTCAGACCCGCTTCGTGGGGATCGACGGCAGCGATTTCTGGCACTACCCCGGGCAGCGGCCGGGCCAGACGCTGGGCCGGATCAACCCCGCCCCGCCACGGGTGGCCGGCACGGCACCGCCGCGCTGGACCATCGAGGCGCTGTGGCAGCACGCCGACGGCCGGCAGGTGCTGGCCGAGCGCCAGGAGTGGACGTTGCGCGACGCGGATGGACTCCTGCTGCTGGACCTGGACTGGACCCTGCGGGCGATCCCGGCGCTCACCTTCGCGCCCTACCCCTATGGCGGCCTCTACGTGCGCATGCCGTTCCACTTCCACCTCGGCGCCTCGGTGGTCACCTCCACCGGCCACCGCGACGGCGCCGCCGAGCAGCAGGCCGCCACCTGGGTGGACCTGCAGATGCCGCTGGAGCACGGTGGCTGCCGCAAGGGCGACGAGCCGATCAGCGCCGGCATCGCGGTGTGCGACCATCCCGCCAACCCCGGCCACCCCGCCTGCTGGCGCGTCGACGGTTTCTACGGCATCAATCCGGCGCCGACCATCGCCGGCCCCATCGAGCTGGCCGCCGGTGCGGCCCTGCGCCTGCGCTACCGCCTGATCGCGCATCGAGGACCACTGGCGGCGGCGCGGATCGAGGAGCTGTGGGCCGACCACGCGGCACCGTAGACAAAGCGCGGCGGTAGCAAGGTGGACTTCGATCCGTCCATCATTCCCACGCAGCTCAATCCCGACCTCAGCCCCGCGCTGGCGCAGGAGGTGAGCTTCTTCCGCAAGTGGGGCTACCTGGTGGTGGACGCTGCCCTGACCGTGGCCCAGGTGGAGACCCTGCGCGCCGCGCTGGACGAGACCGCGGCGCGCCTGCCGGCGCGCGATCCCTCAGGCCGCCGCGTCGCGCCCGGCAAGGGCCAGTTCTACCACCAGCTCCTGGAGGCGGACGAGCGCTTCGTGTTCCTGCTCGACCATGCCCCGGTGCTGACCCGCATCAAGGCACTGCTCGGCACCTGCGTGCAACTGCACAGCGCCACCGCGCGGGTCACCCGGCCGGGCGCCCCCGACCAGGACTGGCACCGCGACGGCCCCTGGCCGGTCGACCCCGACGGCACGCCGATCGGCAGCACGCCGGCGCAGATCAACTGTGGCTACTATCTCGACCGCCTGACCCCCGACAACGGCCCGATCGCCATCGTGCCGGGCAGCCATCGCGCTCCCTTCAAGCCGCCGCAGGGACATCCCGAGTTTCCGGACCAGGTCATGGTGCTGGCGCGCCCCGGCCAGGCGGTGCTGTTCAACGGCTGGCTCTACCACCGCGGAGTGGCGAACCGCTCCGAGCGGCCGCGCCGGGCCTGCATGATGTGCTACCAGAACGCCTGGATGAAGTCGTTCGAGCCGTTCGACGGGCCGCGCGTCACCCGGCTGCGGGAGCACGGCACGCCGGAGCAGAGACTGCTGCTCGGCGGCGTCCCGCGCTGGTAGCTCCCGCGTACGGCGGCCGGTCCGCCGTCCAGGGTGACGATTCAGGTATGCGCTACTGGGCGGCCTGCCACTGGTGGTTAGCCTCGGCGGTCAACTCATCGCCGCCGACCTTGCGCCACTGCGCCACGTAGGCGTCCCACTCGGCGTCGGCGTCCACCTCGCCCGCGGACCCGATGGAACGAGGACGGGCCGATGTTTTCGTTGACCGGGCTCGCCGTGGCGTGGTAGCTTAGCGGCCGGAATTCGGAGTTCGGTTGCAGCGATGTACGCGTTGGTAGAGATTCAGGGCCGGCAGTATCGGGTGCGCGAGGGTGCGCACGTTACCGTGGAGCGCATGGCCGGCGCCGGTGACACGGTGGAGTTGCACAATGTGCTGCTGGTGGCGCCCGAAGAGGAGGGCAGCGAGCCCCTCATCGGTCGGCCCTACGTAGCCGGCGCCAAGGTCACGGCGACCCTGGAGGACCACCCGCGCGGGCGCAAGCTGGTGATATACAAGTACCGCCGGCGCAAGCACTATCGCCGCAAACGTGGCCACCGGCAGCCACTCACCCGGCTGCGCATCGACAAGATCGAAGCCGGTTCCTGATTGCGGCGTGACGAGCGGCCGGTGCTGAGCGTCACGCTGCACGCCGACGGCGCCGGCTGCCTGCGCCGGCTGAAGGTACGCGGCCACGCGCCGGCGATCGCCTGCGCGGCGATTACCGCCCTGACCCGCAGTGCCGCGACGTTGCTGGCGGCGCAGCCGACCCTGGAGTGTCGCGGCGCGGCGCCGCGGCCCGGCGTGCTGGAGTTGCATGTCGGTACCGTGCCCGCGCAGCACCGTGACTGGGTACGCGGCATCAGCGCCATGGTCGAGCATGGCGTGCACGCGGTGGCGGCCGAGTATCCGCAGGGTGTCGTGGTAGAGGCCGTGCGCTGGGACCGCGACGCCGAGGATTGAGGAGAGCGCAAGTGGCACACAAGAAGGGTGGAGGAAGTTCCCGCAACGGGCGTGACTCGCGAGGCAAGCGTCTCGGGGTGAAGCGGTACGGTGGCGAGTTGGTGGCAGCCGGAACGATTCTGGTGCGCCAGCGTGGCACCCGGGTGCATCCCGGCGACAACGTCGGCGTCGGCCGCGATTATACCTTGTATGCCCGGGTCACCGGCACCGTCGTGTTCAAGAACCGTCTCGGGCGGAAGCTGGTCGCAATCGAACCGTTCGCCTGATCCGGGTCGTGAGTGGGGGCGCGATTGGTCGCCGGCGCCGTCTCCCGGTTCGTCGACCGCACGACGATCACCGTTAGCTCGGGCAGCGGAGGGAACGGCGCGGTATCCTTCCGCCGCGAGAAGTACGTTCCGCGCGGCGGCCCCGACGGCGGTGACGGCGGCCGCGGCGGCGATGTCCTGTTTACCGTCCGCGGCAACGTCCACACGCTGGCACATCTCGCCGGGCGTCACCACTATCGCGCCGAGAATGGAGCGCCGGGAAGCCGCCGCCGCCGCCATGGAGCGGCCGGCAAGCCGGTGCGCATCGCCGTACCGCCCGGCACGGTGGTGCGCGACGCCGCCAGCGGCCAGGTGCTGCACGACCTCACCAGGCCCGATGAGGAATGGCTGTGCCTCCGCGGCGGGGCGGGAGGCGCCGGCAACGCGCGTTTCGCCACCTCGGTGCGCCGGGCACCGCGCTTCGCCACGCCCGGGCGCCCCGGCCGTGAGTTGCTGCTGCAGCTGGAGCTGCGCAGCATCGCCGACGTCGGCTTCGTCGGTTTCCCGAACGCGGGCAAGTCGACCCTGCTGGCGGCCCTGACCAACGCGCGGCCGCGGATCGCGGCCTACCCCTTCACCACCACGACTCCGCAGTTGGGCATGATGCGGCTCGGATCGCCCCCCGCCGCGGACTGGCACGACGCACAGGAGATCGTGCTGGTCGACATTCCTGGCATCCTGGAAGGCGCCTCGACCGGTGTCGGCCTGGGCTTGCAGTTCCTCGACCACATCGCCCGGGTTCACCTGCTGGCCTTCGTGATCGACCTTACGGGCACGGGAGATCCGGCGGCGGCGCTGGAACGGGAACTGCGCGCCTACGACCCTGCGCTGGCGCAGCGTCCCCGACTGGTCGTGGGCACCAAGCGGGATCTGGATCCGGACGGCGCACTGAGCACCGGGCTGCGCCGCCGCTATGACCGGGAACAGGTGGTCACCGTGTCCGCCCATACGGGCGCGGGCATGGACGATTTGCGCGCTGCGCTGAGCAGGCTGGCACGCGCGGCGTGAGCGGTTCCGAAGCGTACCGCGATACGCGGGCCGGAAGCGTGCGCCCGCGGCAGCCGCGGGTCGCACTGCTCGGGGGCTCGTTCGACCCGGTGCATCTCGGCCACCTGCACGTAGCCGAGGTGGTGCTCGCCACCGGCCGCTACGACCAGGTGCTGTTCGTGCCGGCTCACCTGCCGTCCCACAAGCCCGGCACCCTGGCCGCTCCCGACCACCGGCTGAGCATGCTGCGCCTGGCCATCTCCCGTCGTTCCGGTCTCGCGGTATCCGACATCGAGCTGCGTCGCGGCGGAGTGTCCTACACCGTCGACACCGTGCGCCAGTTGCAGCGCACCGGCACGCTCGGCGTGCGGCCGGGGTTGGTGGTTGGCGACGATCTGGGTGCCGAGCTGGACACCTGGCGCGAGGCGGAGACGCTGTTCGGCATGGTGGAACTGCTGGTTGCGCGCCGCATTCGGCAGGCGGCTCCGCTGGCGTTCCCGCACCGCCGCTTGGCGAACCACCCATTGCCCCTCTCCTCCTCGGAGTTGCGCCGGCGGGTTCGAGCCGGTCAGGTGATTCGCGCTCTGGTGCCCGACTCCGTCGATGCCTACATCCGGGAGCATGGGTTGTATGGCCGCCGCGGCGAGGGTTAGGCGCTCGCGCCGTCGTTCCGACGGCCGCCGCGACCGGAGTTATCTGTTGCTGGTCCTGATCGTGGTTCTGATTGCCGCCACCGCCTGGTTTGCGGTGACTCAGCTCCGCACCGACGAGGTGGCCGAGTGGCTGCAGGAGCTGGATCTCCTCGTCGGGCTCAGCGTGGTCTCCGATCCGCATCAGCGGATCGCGTTCGAGGTGCTCCTGATCGACCCGCACACCCGGCGCGCCGGGCTGCTGTTCATGCCCGGGAATGTCGGCGTCCTGGTGGCCAGCCGCCAGCGCATGGACGCGCTGGAGAGTCTTTACCAGGAGGGCTCCCTGGATCCGCTGTACGACCAGATCGCGAAGCTGCTCGGCGTACGCCCCCTGTTCCACCTCGATCTCACCGGTACCCGCATCGCCGACCTGGTGGACCTGATAGGCGGCGCCGAAGTGTACATTCCCCACCCGCTGGAACCCAAGCAGGGGGGTGCAACGGGTGGGCTGCCATCGGGATCGGTGCGCCTCGACGGCGACAAGGCCGCGGCCTACCTGAGCTACTTCACTGCAGGCGAGCCATACCTGGAGTGGGCGGGGCGGGTGCACCGCCTGCACCAGGGGATGATCCGGGGATTGCAGCGCGAGTCACGGATGCTGCAGCACCGCGACGTGCAGCACTTTATGCATCGGCACATCGGCACCGATCTCTCGGCGGCAGGTCTGGGCACGCTCCTTGCCACCCTGGCCGCGGTGGACGGCGAGCGGCTGATCTTCCAATACACTATCGGCCAGCCGCGGAACGTGGACGGCCGGCCGCTGGTGTTTCCCCACTACGACGGCGCGCTGTTGCGGGAGGCGGTGTCGCTCGTGGTGGCGACGTTGGCCGGCGAGCACCAGGAGCCGGCCGCCACGGTAGCGGTGGAGATCCTCAATGGGACCCCGGTCCCCGGCCTGGCGCGCAATGCCACGCCCGTGCTGCAGAGCTTCGGCTACCGGGTGGTGCGGATCGGGAATGCCGAGCATCATGAGCACGCCACTACGCGGGTGCTCGATCGGCGCGGCCGACCGGAGCTTGCGGCGCGGGTGGCAGAGTTGATGAAATGCAGCGGGGCGGGCTCCGAACCGGATCCCGCCGTCGATCCGGAGGTCGACGTGACCATCGTACTGGGAGGTGATTTCAACGGCCGACGTTGTACCGAGTGAGCCTGATCAGCCGGCGCCGCCCGCAGTCGGTTCTCTGGGCGAAGCGCAGGCACGAGCCCTGCGACAACTACTCGATGAGCACCGTTGCGAGGATGCGCTGGTGCTGGATATCACCGGGGTCAGCGATGTCGCCGACTTCTTCGTGATCGCTACCGTGCGCAGCTCCACCCATCTGCTCGGGGTATACGGGTACCTGATGGAGTATCTCAAGAGGCAGCGACTGGAACCCCTCACGGGGCCGAAGCGGGTACGTGACAACCCATGGCTGCTGGTAGATCTCGGACCTATCGTGGTGCACCTGATGGAACGCGACACCCGTGCGTTCTACGAGCTGGAGAAGCTCTGGTTCAGCGGGCGGATACTGCACTGAGAGCCTGCCCGCGGAACCACCGGACTGTTCCCGCGCCGCTGGCGCGGAACTCTGAACCGAGCCCGCGCGTACCCCGGGCGCCCTAAGGGTCGAATTCCTCGAAGTCGGCGTCGGCTTCGTCCAAGGTGTCACCGTCGACGCTGAATCCGTCGGAATCCTCGTCAAGGTCGTCATCCCCGTCGCCTTCCTCGAAGGTGTCATCGTCATCCGCACCATCATCGAAGGCAGCGTCGAAGTCGTCGTCCTCGTCGTCATCATCGAAGTTGTCGTCCTCGTCGTCGTCGAAGTCGTCGTCGTCCAATTCATCGTCATCGAGCTCGTCTTCGTCTTCGTCGAAGTCGTCATCGAAGTCGTCGTCGAAGTCGTCCACGTCGCTGCCGTAGCTCCGCAACTCCTCGAAGCCGATTGCAGGGTCGGCGACCGTGGAGAGCGGGTTACCGAAGACGGCGCGCGGCGTTACAGGCAATAACCGAATCAAACCTTCCTCTCTACCGATGTCCTGTCCGCCACCAGCGTCCCGGGTGGCACCACTGCAATGTAGATTCCACTCGCCCCGTCGTGTCAACGGTGCTGCAACCAAAACGTGGTTCCGCCGAACGGCCGCCGTACGGGCGAGAGCGAGCGAGCCGGCGCGGTCGCACGCTGGACAGGTCGCCATCGGTGATGGTATACTTTGCTGGTTCAACTGGAGGGGTGCCTTGAACCGGCTCCCTCGGAGGGTGCTCGTGGAGATCACCGACGTCCACATTACCCGAACCGCCGCTGACGGCAAGCTGCTGGCCTACGTCACGGTGACCTTTGATCGCTGTTTCGTCGTGCACAATATCAAGATCATCCTCGGTCGTACGGGCCCCTTCGTCGCCATGCCCAGTCGCAAAACCAAGAGCGGTCTCTACCGGGACATCGCCCATCCCATCACCTCCGCGTTTCGCGACCTGCTGCAGAGTCGTATCCTGGAGGCCTACGAGCGTTCCGTGCCGGCGCCCGCGGCCAACGCGGCACCCTGAGCGGGAGGGCGCCGGCCCGCCGCCCGGGAGGGATTCTCAGCCGGGCCCCGCTATGGCACAATGGAGCTTTCCGTTGGGACGTCGGCAAGTGGTAAGCCACCGGTTTTTGGTACCGGCACTCGCAGGTTCGAATCCTGCCGTCCCAGTCGCCGTCACGCCGCGACCGTCACGGAGTGAGCGCACTCGGTGACGGTGCGAGAGACCACGCAGTGACACCACCCGCTCCGGGAACACCACCGCGTATCGCGTAACGCGTGCATCCCGTGACGGGAGCCCGAACAGGAGATCAACGTATGGCTGACAGAAACCTGACCGCGCAGCTGCGGACCGAGACGAAAAAGGGTGCGGCGCGCCGGCTGCGACGGGCGGGACGCATCCCGGCCGTCATGTACGGACACCGCGAACCACTTCTGCTGAGCATCGACGCGCGTGAGTTCTCGCGCAAGTTCCAGCAGATTTCGGAGAGCACCATCATCCACCTGGCCGCCGGCGACGCCACCTACGACGTGTTGGTGAAGGACTTCCAGGCCAACAACATCATCGAACGTCTGGAGCACATCGACTTCTTCGAGATCGAGCGCGGCAAGGTGCTGCGTGCCCGCGTGCTGCTGCACTACGTGGGCAACCCCGTAGGGGTTCGCGAAGGGGGCCTGCAGGAACTGCTGGTGCACGAGGTCGAGGTAGAGTGCCTGCCCCGCCATCTCCCCGAGCGGATCGACGTCGACATCGAGAATCTGGGGGTGGGGCAGTCGCTGCACGTGGCCGACATGCCGGTGCCGGAGGGAGTCCGCGTCACTACTCCACCCGAGCAGGTCCTCGCCCTGGTCGCCCATAAGGTCGAGGAAGTCGATGAGACCGAAGAAGAGCTTGGCGACGAGGAACTGGAGGCGGCCGACGAGGAGGGCGCCGACGAGGAGTGATCTCCGCGACGGGGCACCGGCGTGGTTCCGCGCTCGCGGCACCGTCCGGCCGGAGTGTGCCGCCCGCATCTGCCGAGTTGACTTGCGGACCCGATGCGACTGGTGATAGTCGGCCTGGGTAATCCCGGCCGGCGTTATGATCGCACCCGCCACAACGCCGGGTTCCAGGTGGTGGACTGCATGGCACGGCGCGTCGGGGCTCGCCTCAAACGCCGCCGGAGGCGCAACTATGCCGTGGCCCGCACACTGGTGGGCGGGCGGCGCCTGACCCTGGTGCAGCCGCTCACCTACATGAACACCTCCGGAGAGGTCATCAAGCCGGTGCTTGCCGAGTGCGACGCCGCGATCGAGGATCTGCTCGTGGTGTGCGACACCATGGACCTCGACCCGGGAGCCAGCCGTCTGCGTCTCGCCGGATCGTCCGCGGGCAACAAGGGCCTGGCATCGGTGCTCAAGGTGCTGGGCACCGAGCAGGTGAAGCGCATCTACGTTGGGGTCGGCCGTCCGCTGCCGGGAGTAGCCGTCATCGACCACGTTCTGAGCCGGCCGCCACCCGCCGCGGCGCGTGCCGTGGCGCAGGCCGTCGACCGGGTGTGCGGTCACCTGGAGGTGCTGCTCGACGGCGATTACCAGCGCGCCATGAACCTGATCAACCAGCGTGGCGTGCCTGCCTGACCGGGGCAGCAGCGGCACGGCGGGCGATCCGCTGGCGGCGGCGCGGGCGGCATTGCAGCAGGCCGCTCTGCCGTGCCCGGCCACCATCGTGGTCGGCGTCTCCGGCGGCGCGGACTCGCTGGCACTGGCACTGGTGCTGGCGCGGCTGGCTCCCGAGTTGAAGCTGCGCGTGGTGGCGGCCCACTACGATCACGGTCTGCGCGCCGCGGCCTCCTGTGCCGCCGAACGCGCGGCGGTGCGCCGGCAGGCGCAGTGCCTCGGCCTGCAGCTGCGCGAAGGTGCCGCGCCGGCCGGGTTGCTGCGCCGGCTTGCCACGGGGCGCAGCGTGGAAGAGATCGCCCGCGTGCACCGCTATGCATTTCTGTTGCGGGTGGCCGCCGATTGTGGCGCCTGCGCCGTGGCCGTGGGGCACCACCGCGACGACGACCTGGAGACGATTCTGATGCGTGCCTTGCAGGGGAGCCTGCGTGGCGGCGGCATTCCGCGGCGCAGCGGGCTGGTGCTGCGTCCGCTGCTCGGCGTACGCCGGGCGGCTTTGGGCCGCTACGTCGCGGCGACCGGACTTCCGGTTATGGAAGACCCGAGCAACGCCGACCGGCGCATGCTGCGCAACCGGATCCGCCGTCTGCTGCCGGCCCTGGAAGCGGCGGTGCCGGGGAGTGCCGACAACCTCCCGCGGCTGGCGGCGAGCGCCGCTTCCTCCTGGCGCCGCGTGGAACGGGACGCGCGCCGGGAGATCCCGTGGCGCTATGCCCGCGGCAAGTGCGGCGCGGTGCGCTATCGCGTCGCCGCGGCGACGTTCTGGGCCGCCGCCGGGCCGGTGCGCGAGGCCGCGCTGTACCAGGTCTGCGACGCCGTTCTCAGCCGGGGCCACAGCGCCCGTCATGCACGGCCGCGGCTGCCGCGGCGCTTTCTGCAGCCGCTGCTGCAGGACCTGGCGGAGGTGCGCAGCTTGTGCCTGGAAGGTCACGGGCTGCGCATTTCGTGCGACCGGGAGCGGGTGCTGGTGTCGCGCCGCGGCGATCGCCGGTGAGGTGCCGCGGCCCGCGCCCCAAAACGCGGCCATGCGTGCGCAGCGCGGAAATGGCGGCAATATCGGGCCGGTTGTCGCCCATCCGCATTCGCGCTATCTTAGGGCTGACTGGGTGGGCCCGCTGCCGGCGCGGGCACGCCGAGCGACCCGAGGGGGGAGCGTGAGTAACGGCGACAACGACAACCCGCAGAAAAAGGGTCCCGACTCAGGATTCCCGAAATTCAACTTCAACAACCGCGTCGCACTCATCACGCTGCTTATCCTGATCGTCTTCTTCATCTTTTTCTTCGTCTACAATCAAGGATCTTTGACCCAGGAAATCGCCTACTCGGTGTTCCTGAACTACCTCAACCAGGACATGGTGGAAGCCGTCAAGATCATCGACGGGTACGAGATTCAGGGGCAGCTCAAGGGTCGCCCGGGCGAGTACTTCAAGACCACCATTCCCTACTCCGATCCCGAACTGTTACGCAAGTTGCAGGAAAAGACGGTCCAGATAACCGGCGGACCGCGTAACGTATCGCCATTACGCGTGTTCATCGACTTTCTCCCGTGGGTGCTCGGGTTCTTCTTCATCTGGTTCATGTTCCGCCAGGTTCAGGGCAGCGGCAACCGCGCCTTCTCGTTCGGCAAGAGCCGTGCCAAGCGTTACGTGGAGTCCAGCAAGAAGATCAACTTTACCGACGTCGCGGGTCAGGACGAGGCCAAGTACGAACTCCAGGAAGTCGTCGAGTTTCTCAAGAATCCGGGCAAGTTCGCAAAGATGGGAGCGCGCATCCCCAAGGGCGTGCTGCTGGTAGGCATGCCGGGCACCGGCAAGACCCTGCTGGCCAAGGCGATCGCCGGCGAGGCCAACGTACCGTTCTTCCACATGTCCGGTTCCGATTTCGTCGAGATGTTCGTGGGCGTGGGCGCCAGCCGGGTACGCGACCTGTTCGACCAGGGCCGCAAGAACGCCCCGTGCATCCTGTTCATCGACGAGCTCGACGCGGTCGGCCGCACCCGTGGCGCCGGCTACGGCGGCGGCCATGACGAGCGTGAGCAGACCCTCAACCAGATGCTGGTGGAGATGGACGGCTTCGACACCAAGGAGGGCGTGATCATCATCGCCGCCACCAACCGGCCCGACGTTCTGGATCCCGCGCTGTTGCGGCCCGGCCGCTTCGACCGCCAGGTCGTGGTGGACATGCCGGACGTGCGCGGTCGCGAGGAGATCCTCGGCATCCACATCAAGAAGATTCCGATTGCGGCCGGCGTAGACTTGAACCGGGTGGCCCGCGCCACTCCCGGCACCTCCGGCGCCGACCTGGCCAACATCGTCAACGAGGCGGCGCTGCTGGCGGCGCGCCAGAACAAGGAACGGGTGGAGATGATCGACTTCGAGGAGGCCCGTGACAAGATCATGATGGGGGTGGCACGGCGCTCCAAGGTGGTGGAGCCGCAGGAGCGGGAGATGACCGCCTACCACGAGTCCGGTCATGCGCTGCTGCACTACTACCTGGAGAACGCCGACCCGTTCCACAAGGTGACCATCGTCCCGCACGGGCGTGCGCTGGGGATCGCCTTTTCGCTGCCGGAGAAGGACTACTACTCGCGCGGCAAGGCCTGGCTACTCGATCGGATCGGCATCACGATGGGCGGCTACGCCGCGGAGACGATCATCTACGACGAGACCACCACCGGCGCCCAGAACGACATCGAGCAGGCCACCGACCTGGCCCGCAAGATGGTATGTGAGTGGGGCATGAGCGACGTCCTGGGTCCGATCGCCTACGGCCAGAAGGAGGAACCGATCTTTCTGGGGAAGGAGATCGCCCGGCACAAGGACTACTCCGAGGAAACCGCCAGGGTGATCGATGCCGAGGTCAAGGAGATCGTGCGTTCGCGGCTGGAGCGGGCCATCGAGCTGCTCCGGGAGCATCGGGATCAGCTCGTGCTGCTGGCCACCACCCTGGTCGATAAAGAAACCCTGGATGACGTCGAAATTCGTGAGTTGCTCGGCTTCCCGCCACGCTATCCTGCCGACGGAGACACCACGCAGAAGGCGAGCTAGCGCCCCAAGAGCGACGCCTGCCGGCG
The DNA here is from genome assembly GCA_965203905.1 of Spirochaetia bacterium. Classification (GTDB taxonomy): domain Bacteria; phylum Spirochaetota; class Spirochaetia; order SZUA-6; family Bin103; genus Bin103. The sequence continues at coordinate 4,057,931 of CBDBDQ010000005.1, forward strand.
TCGCTCTTGACCCAGCCTCGCCTTTCCGCCCGGCTCCTGGCGCCACGTCGGTCGCGATGAACACGAGAGAGTCACGGGCGCGCGCCGTGGCCGGCGCCCTGGCGGCACTTCCGCTGCTGGCGCTGGCCGGTTGTGCCAGCCACGCCCCGGAGGGGCTGAAGACTCCCACCACCGCCTACGTCGTGGCACAGATAGAACGGCAGATCGCCGGTGGCGAGTCGCTGAGCGCGATGCAGCGCATCTGGGCCCTGGAGCGCGACTCGACGGCCCAGGTCGGCGCCGAGGAGCTGGCCGGACTGCGCAGCGCCGCGCTGAGCTCGATGCGCGGTGAGCTGGAGTTGGCATGGCAGGAACAGCGCTACCTGGATGCGGCGGCACTGGTGCAATCCCTGGCAACAGCCGCTGAGGTGGCCTCGGCCGGGCCGGCCGCCGGTGGCACCGAGGTCGCCGGCCGGTCGCTGCCCGAACTGTATCGCCACGAGGTGCGGCGCCTGACCGCCGCCGGAGACGAGGTCAGCGCACTGCTGCTGGGACTGCGTGCCATTGCCGAGCAGCCGTATACGGTCACGGACCTGCGCACGCTGCGCGATCTGGCTGCGCGCAACGGCAATGCGCGCGCGCTGACGCTGCTGGCGGAGGCGGCAGCGGAGCGCGATCTGGTCCTGTCGGTCCCGGAGGTGCCGCCGCCACCCCCATTCGCGGACATGCTCGGCGGAATGGTGACCGTCTGGGTGGACCGCGGCGTCGAGCTGCACCGTGGCGTGGGCATACCCGACCGGGTGATCGGCAGCGGCTTCTTCATCGATCGCCGGGGGCACCTGCTGACCAACTACCACGTCATCCAGAGCGAGGTGGACCCGAAGTACGAGGGCTATTCGCGGCTGTTCGTGCGTCTCTCCAGTCAAGGCGACGAGCGGGTGCCGGCCAAGGTCGTCGGCTACGACCGCATCTTCGATCTCGCCCTGTTGAAAGCCGAGGTGGAGCCGGGTTACGTGTTCGGCTCGGCGGCAGCCGGGACATTGAGTCCGGGGGACCAGGTAGTGGCGATCGGCACCCCCGGCGACGTGTCCCTCGCCAAGACGGTCACTTCCGGCATCATCTCTGCCACCGGCCGGCGCTTCCTGCAGATGGGCGACGCCCTGCAGGTGGATGCGCCGCTCAATCCGGGCAACAGCGGCGGGCCCCTGCTGAACGCGAGCGGGGAGCTGGTGGGCGTGACCTTCGCCGGACTGGAGCAGTTCGAGGGGATCAACTTCGGAATCTCCGACCACTGGATTCAGCGCGTGCTGCCGAAGCTGTACCGGGGCGGTGCGGTGGAGCACCTGTGGCTCGGAATCAGCGTGCACCGCGACGGCACTGCACTGGTGGTGACCTACGTCCTGCCGGGTTCGCCGGCGGCAGGCGCCGGGATCGTCCCGGGTGACCGGCTGGTACGCGTGGCGCACCACGTGGTGGAGGACATCGTAGGCGTGCAACGGCATCTCCTGGGCTACCACGGACCTACCCTCGTCGAGCTGGTCGTGGAACGGGACGGTGACCGGCTGCGCCGGCTGGTGGGGCTGGAGCGGCGCCCGTTCTCTCCCGTTGAGGTGGCGCTGCAGCGCGACACCCGCGACCACGCGCTGCTGCCCCTGTTCGGCCTGGGGGTGCAACGGATCGGCCGCACCCTGGTTCGCGAAGAGCACCGCGTGACGCGGGTGGTGCCGGGCTCGGTTGCCGACGAGTCGCGGATCTCGGTCGATGACCCGGTGCGAATCGAGGAGTTCGGCGTGGACCAAGCGTCGCGCACCGCCTGGCTGCGGGTGCTGGTCAAGAAACGGCGCGCCGGCTACCTGCAGGCCTCGGTGCTGTTGGCGGCGGCCCTGGAGCAGAACCACTTCCTGTAGCCGATGTCATCCAGCATGAGCCTGACCACCCGCAACTTCTGCATCATCGCCCATATCGATCACGGCAAGTCCACCTTGGCCGACCGTTTCATCCAGCGCGCACGCATGGTGTCCGAGCGCGAGTTCCACGATCAGATGCTCGACTCCATGCCGATCGAGCGGGAGCGGGGCATCACCATCAAGTCCCAGGCGGTTTCGATCCCCTACCGGGTGAACGGTACCGAGTATCGTCTCAACCTGGTGGACACCCCGGGCCACGTCGACTTCACCTACGAGGTGTCGCGCGCCATCAGTTCCTGTGAAGGGGCGTTGCTGCTGATCGATGCCACCCAGGGTGTCGAGGCGCAGACGCTGTCCAACTTCTACCTGGCGCTGGAGCAGGACCTCGAGATCATCCCGGTGATCAACAAGACCGACCTCCCGGGCATCGACTACGACTGGCTGGCCGAGCAGATCGACCGCGACCTGGGGCTGGATCCGGAACGGGCGATCCGCGTGTCCGCCAAGCACGGCACCGGCATGGACCAACTGCTGGAGGCGATCGTCACCCAGGTGCCGGCGCCGAGCGGTGCCGCGGAGGATCCCCTGCGGGCCCTGATCTTCGACTCCGCCTACGATCCCTACCGCGGGGTGGTGGTCCACGTCCGCGTGTTCGACGGCGCCATCGCATCCGGCATGCCGCTTCGCTTCTGGGCGACCGGCGGCATCCATACCGTCGAGGAGACGGGGACGTTCGGCGTCGGCAGCACCAAGCGTACGCCGCGCCTGGTTGCCGGCGATGTCGGTTACGTGGTGGCGGGTGTAAAGCAGATCGCCGACGCGCGCGTGGGCGACACCGTGACCTGTGACGACGCGCCATGTATCGAGCCGCTGGACGGGTTTCGCGAAGTGAAGCCGGTGGTGTTCGCGTCGGTCTATCCGGTCGACGCCGACGACTACGACGAGCTCACCGCAGCCCTGGACCGCCTGGCTCTCAACGATGCCGCCCTCAGCTTCGAGAAGGACAGCTCCGCCGCACTCGGCTTCGGTTTTCGCTGCGGCTTCCTCGGCATGCTCCACCTGGAGATCGTGCAGGAGCGGCTGGAACGGGAGTTCGACCTGGCGGTGATCGTCACCGTGCCCACGGTGCGCTACCGGGTCGTGGCGACGGATGGCAGCGAGCTGATGATCGACAACCCGCTGGAGTACCCCGATCCCGCGCACGTGGAGCTTGCCGAGGAGCCGTTCATTCGTGCGAGCATCATCACCCCCACCGACTACGTGGGAGCCGTGATCAAGCTGTGCCTCGACAAGCGCGGCGTGCAGCACGCCATGAACTATCTCGATGAGCGGCGGGTGGAGCTGGTGTACGACATGCCGCTGGCCGACGTCGTGTACGAGTTCTACGACACCCTCAAGTCGGTAAGCCGCGGCTATGCCTCGTTCGACTACGAGGTCACCGGATACCGCACCTCACGGCTGGTAAGGCTCGACATCCTGCTCAACGGACGTCCGGTGGATGCCCTGGCACAACTGGTGTTCAGCGACAACGCCCGCCAGCGCGCGCACGAGATGTGCCGCCGCCTGAAGGACGAGATTCCCCGCCATCAGTTCAAGGTGCCGATCCAGGGGGCCGTCGGCAGCCAGATCATCGCCCGCGAGACCGTTTCGGCGGTGCGCAAGGACGTTACCGCCAAGTGCTACGGCGGCGATATCACGCGTAAGCGCAAACTGCTGGAACGACAGAAAGAGGGCAAGAAGCGGATGAAGCAGATCGGCGACGTGCAGTTGCCCAAGTCCGCGTTTCTCGCGGTGCTCAAGCCGGCCGCGGATTAGCTGCCCACGGGGCGCTGGCGCTAGCGGCTAGAATGCGGCTTGCGTGGGCGGCCCCTGGACCGGCGTGGCCAGAGCGCGCAGGAAGCGGGCGTAAGCCTCGTCGAAGTTGTCGACCAGCCGGTCGGAGTCGTACACCTGTGCCCGCATGTCCTGGTCCAGGGCCGAGGCCACGAAGTAGCCGTGGTAGTTGTCCACCTGTTCCAGCACCGTTTCGTCGGCGTTCCGCTCTTCCAGCAGCTCCAGTACCAGGATCTGGTTGTCGAGCACGATCGGTTCCGAGATCTGTCCTGCCTCGAGGCTGAAGGCGCGTCGGAAGAACTCCTCGTAGAAGGGCGCGGTGCGCAGTGCGTCGCTGTCTCCGGCTCGTACGGTGCTCACCAGGATCAGGTTCTGAAAGTTGACCGGGAAGAAGTCGCTCTCGACTACCTCGACGCCCATTGTCGCTGCGGCGGGGCCGAAACCGTCGCTTTGGGCCTGCTGCTGGAACTGCGTCGCCTGTTCCGCGTAGTAGTCCTCGACCTCGCCGCGCTGGTAGCGACCGAGGTAGTCCTGCACCGCGGCGAGGACCTCGGGGTCGGTGAAGTCGGGCGCCACTTCCGCGGCGTCGGCGCGATAGATCACCTCTCCGAAGCGGCTGGTCAACACCTCGGTGTGCTCCCCGGCGCCCAGGGCGAAGATCGTCTCCACGGGCGCGGCGCTCTCGAAGTCGCGTTCCAGGTCGTAGAAGTACTTCCACCCCACCTCGCCGCCGGTAGCGATGTCGTCCACCGAGTACAGTCGCGCCAGCTCCTCGAAGGTGGCCGACCGGTCGCGCAGGCGGCCCAGCACGTCCTCGGCTTCACCGCTGCCGCCACCCAGCAGAATGCGGCTCAGCTTGATACGCCGGAACAGCGCCGCGTTGTCGCTTCCGTACTGGCCGAGCTCCGCTTCCGGCAGTCCGCTGAAGCGGAACGACGCTACCGCAAAGCGCCGCTCGGTGGTTGCCATCTGGCGGAAGAACGCGGCGGCCTGCGAGCTGGTCTTGAGGGCGCCCAGATCGGAGAAGTACTGGCGCTCCAGGATCTGTTCCTCGACCAGCCGGCGATTGGTCTTCTTCTGCGATGCCGGCGTTGCGTTGTACTGCTCTTCGCTGAAGACGCCGCGGATCACGTAGGGCCCGGAGCGGATCAGCTCGCTGTCGATGCGTTCCTCGGAGACCGCAAGGTTGGCGCCGGTGGTCTCGGCCAGCACCGCAACCCGAAACGCCGCCCGCCGATACGCCTCCCGCACCACCGCGCGCGCCTCGGCCGCGGTATCCTCGGTGGCCATCGCGCGCCGCTGCTGCGAGATGCTCAGAATCTGCCGATCGAAGTAGTTGCCCCTGCGATACTCGATGTCGATGCCGTCGTAGCTGCCGAACACCGTACCTGAGCCGCCGCTGGCGAAGCGCCCGATGGCGGGGGTGCCGATGAAGGTGACGGTGATGATGACGAGGACGATCAGACTGCCCACGTAGAGCAGCGGGTTCTTGGAGCGCTGCGCCGCTATGGCGGCATGGGGGCGCGCCGAACTGGGGCGGTTACGTGTCTTGGCCATGAAAGGGATCGCAGAGATGATAATGAAGCGCAACGGTCGCGACAAGGGCCGGGGGGCAGGACTCTCCTACGCTGCGCGACAAGCCGGCTGCAAGTCGTTGCTCCCGCTGCCCTCGGACCGACACGCGAACCCTCAACTCGCACCCCGGGGAGCGCCGATCACGTGGCCCCGTCTGGCGGCATTCCGTACTCCCGATGCCGCAAGCGGTGGTGGGCGGCACACGACAAGGACAAGTTCCCTGGCTCGGCGCTGCCGCCGAGCGCGAAGGGAACGATGTGGTCGAGCTCCAGCAGGAAGCGGGAGCCGCAGCGCCGCCCGCTGTGCGGATCGACGTAAGTGCAGCAGCCACCGTCGCGGCGCCACACCTCGCGCCTCACTGGTGCCGGAATGTACCGTGATCGCCCCGCCCGGTGGGGCGGCTTCACGCTGCCTCCGGACGGGCCGGCTGCCTCGGGCTGCGGCCGCGAACGGCCATCGAGCTGCGCCGCCCCTCCCCGCTTCGCTGGCGAAGGAGCGTGGCGGCCGCGGCCCGCCGCTGCCACCGCGGTCGGCACGCTCTGGTCTGCCGGCGGCGTAGGTACGGAGGCGCGGGACCCGCAACCAGCCACCAACTTCGCCGCCGAAGGAGTGGTTCCGGGCGCCGCCACCGCTGGCTTGCCACGAACCGCGCCCCTGCAAGTCTCGCGCCCTGACAGCGCTGCCATCGCCGAGGCGTCGGCGCCGCCACTCCCGCGCGCGGGTTCCGCTGCGGACAGCGCTGCCGGCGCCGGGGTGCTGCCACGGGTGATCGTGCCCTTCGGCGGCGTCGGCGCTCCGGGTTGCTCTTGCGCGTCGCGCTTCGCCGGCGAAGTCGCCCCGCCCGCCGGCGCTTCCTGCGCCTGCGGCTCCGGCGCCTGGCCTGCGCTCGCCTCCCGGCGCCCACCCCCGCGCCCGCGCGGCGGTCGCCCCGGGTCGTAGCGCTGCAGGCCGTCCTGCACCAGCCGCTCCACCAGTTGCCCCAGCGTCAGGTGCGGGTCCACGTGCGACAGCAGTGCCCGTAGCTGCTCGATCCCACACTGGCAGGCAGAGTCGATCACCACCTTCAGCTCCCAGCGGTCCTCGCCCAGCGCCCGCATGCGATCAGCAGGGCGCGCCAGCTCGGGAGCTACCCCGGCCAACAACTGCTTCACCTCGCGCGTGCTCTTGCCGCTCGCCTGCGCGACCAGCTCCTGCCGCTGCGCCGCGTCCAGCGCCGGCACCGGTCGCGCTGGCGCCGCTGCCCCGGCCCCGGAAGCCCCAGCCTCCGGCGCCGTCCCCGTGCCGCCCGGCAGCAGCTCCGGTGCCGCGGGTGCGGAGCCGGGGTCCGCGGCGGCGGTCGCCGTGCGCTGCAGGAGATCGAAGGTGTTCTGCAACTGCGCCGCCGCGCTCAGGGTGAGCGAGCCGTCCTGCAGCCGCTCGCGTGTCCCGGCGGTATCGGAGCACAGGCGCATCGCCTTTATGCGGCGCCAGGCGGCACCTTCGCTGTAGCCCAGTTCGCGCACCGCGTAGTCGAACAGGCTGGAGAACCCGAGGCGCAGGTGGAGGTGGCGGGCGTGGATCTCGCGCAGGTGGTCGAGGACGGCGAGCTGCAGCGCCTGCTCGTGCAGGACGAGGGACCTGGTGTGCGCCAGCAGCACTTGGTCGGGGAGCCCGGAGAGCGAGGAGGAGAAGCTGGTGGCGGTCGCGGAATCCACGGAATCCATGGCGTAAATATAATCATGGCTGAGAAATGACAGATCGCGGAGTGTCCCGGACCGGCATCGGGGAGGGCTCAGGCCGGCGCTGGCGGGGTGCTGGAGGGCCTGGAGGGCGTGGCGGGATGTTCGAAGGGTCGGAGGGGCCGGAACGTGCGACAGGAGGCCGCTACGAGCAGCGCCAAACCCGTCAAGTGCTCAGCGCACTTTTTTGGCATTTTTTTTGGCAGAATCCTGCACCGTGGCGCCGAAGTGGCAGCAACGCATCGGCGGAGACCGGCGTTGCGGGTCGGCGGCGACGCGCTCATTCCTGGACGCATCGTACAGCGAGCGGACCACGCACCCTGAATGCGGCGATCTGGCCGGCGCCGGGGCCATCACCGCGGCTCGGCCACCCACGGGATGCAGACGTCGTTCAGCATGGGATGGTCCTGGGTACGGTACGGGGTGGTACGTGCGGGCTCGGCGGCCGGGGCGTCCGGGGCGTTGACAGTGCGGCGGCCCGTTCCTATATTGAGCGGGCTGCCAACTGGGGGCGTGGCGAAGGTGGTTATCGCGCCGGCCTGTCAAGCCGGAGGCCGCGGGTTCAAGTCCCGTCGCTCCCGTCCAGTTATCAGGTTCTCCGTTCGTCAAAGATCTACGGGCTGTGGCGCAGTGGCTAGCGCGCTCGGTTCGGGACCGAGAGGTCGGGAGTTCAAGTCTCCCCAGCCCGACAGGTGTTTCATTGCGGCTCGGAGCCGCGTTCTCGCTCACCGGTGAGGAGCCGTGTTGGGACGCATTGCGGCTCGGAGCCGCGTTCTCGCTCGCCAGTAAGGAGCCCCGCTGGGACGCATTGCGGCTCGGGGCCGCGTGTTCGTTCACCAACAGGGATTCCTGCTGAAGGCGTTGCGGCTCGGAGCCGCCGCCAGTTCTCTACTCGTTGCGCCCTCCTCCCTTGCGTGTCGACTCCCGCTCCGCCGGGGGATCGTTCCCTCGTGGCAGTTGGGGTCAGGGTATTGTCGCATCTCCAGTTTCTGCGTCGCGAATCCGAAACTAGGTCTATGGGGTTGACAGCGGGCGGCAGGCGCCCCGCCGCCGGCCGGCGGACATCTTCGGACCCACGCGCGCCGTGCCCGAGGCGTACGGCACGAAGGCACCGGTTGCTGCTGCTTGCCTCGCTGTTCGTCGTGGCGGGCGCCGCCACGGCGGCTGCGGACTCCACGGCCCGCGTCCATCGGGTGGCGGCGGGGGAGACCCTCTACCGGATTGCCAAACAGCACGGGGTGACGGTGGATCTGCTGCAGCAGGCCAACGACATCTCCGATCCCACGCGGCTCAGCACCGGCCAGAGGCTCACCATTCCCCGCGCGTACCTGATGCGCAAGGGCGACACGATTTACTCGGTCGGCCGTGCCCACGGGGTAGAGCCCGCCCTCATCCTGGCGGCCAACGAGATCCTCGACCCCACCCAGGTACGCGTCGGGCAGGCGCTGATCATCCCCGAGCCGTCGGCGCCGTCCACGCCGCGACTGGCGGCGCCCCCTCCCAGCGCCACCTCCGCACGCGGCAGCGGCACGCACCGCCTGTGGCCGATCTCCGGCACCCGTACGGCGCTGACCGGCAAGCTCTCCGGTCTCAAGATCAGCGGAACCGAGGGCGCGGCAGTACGCTCGGTGTCGTCGGGGACGGTGCGCTGGGCAAGTCCGAGCCGCGGCTTCGGCCAGGTGGTCCTGGTCGAGAATCCGCTGGGATACATTTACGGCTACCTGGGGAACGCCGAGACCTTCGTCGACGTGGGCGACCGGGTCGAGATCGGCACCGAGCTCGGGCGCCTGGGCCTCAATCCCCACGATCAGAAGCCCAACCTCTACTTCCTGGTATTCAAGGATGGACTGCCCGCTGACCCGTGGCAGGCGCCACGAGTTTAGCCGCGCGTGCCCAGCTACCGCTTCTCCCTGGAGTCACCGACTACCCAGGTGCTGTTTGGTGACGACCTGCCGCCAAGGATACGGGCGGCAGGCAACCGGGTAGTGGTGTTCGACGCCAACACCGCGCGCCTGTTCGGCGAGGGCGTGCCGGATCCGGTGTTGCTGGAGGATCGCGACGAGGCCAAGACCTGGAGCGCGGTGGAGCGGGTGTTGCTGGCGGCGCTGGAGCGCGGCATGGACCGGGGCGGCGAAGTGCTCGCCGTCGGCGGTGGCGCCGTCTGCGACGTCGCCGGGTTCGCCGCCTCCATCTACCTGCGCGGCGTGCGCCTGACGCTGGTCCCCACGACCGTGACCGCCATGGTGGACGCCGCGCTCGGCGGCAAGACCGGCATCAACCTGCGTCAGGGCAAGAACCTGGTTGGCACCTTCTATCCGGCGCATACCCTCGTCGTGGTGCCGCGGGTGGTGGCCCGGCTGCCCGACGCCGACTACCGCGACGGGCTCGCCGAGGTGATCAAGACGGCGCTGTTGGGCGATGCCGAGCTGTTGCTCCTCCTGGAGCGGCGGCGCGAGAAGGTGCTGGCTCGCGAACCGGAACTGGTGCGGGAGTTCGTGAGCCGCTGCATCGCGGTCAAGGCCCGCTTCGTCGCCCACGACCTGCGCGAGGAGCGTGGCGCCGAGCCGGGCCCCGACGGCACTTCGCGGGCATTCCTCAACCTGGGCCACACCTTCGCTCACGCACTGGAGTCGGCGTCCGACTTCGCCTGGACCCACGGGGCAGCGGTGGCGTGGGGCATGGTGCGGGCAATGCGCCTGGGGCTCAGACTCGGCTTGACCGATGCCACCTACGCCGCCCGCGTGGAGCGCCTCCTGCAAGCCTATGGCTATCGCCTGACCGCGCCGGAGGTCACGCCCGCGTCGCTGCTGGCGGCGATGCGGGCGGACAAGAAGCGCAGCGGCAGTGAGCTGCGCTTCGTGCTCCAGCGCGACCTGGAACAGACCGAGTTGCGCGCCGTGGCGCCGCGCGAGGTGCTGGCGGTGCTCGCCGACTGACCGCGGCGGACCGGGAGAAACCTCACAACAGGTTGGAGACGCGCCGGTAGACGGCGCTGAGACGCGTCTGCTGCTGCTCGTTCAGGGCCTGCTCCGGGGCGTCTGCCAGCGCTTCCAGGGCCGCCAGGCTGTCGGCCACCGCGTTCTGCAGGTTGCGGCGGGCGGACAGCCAGAACCCGCCCGCCGCGTCGGTTTGCAGGGTCAGAAAGCTCAGCTTGGCGCCGCCCACCTTGCGTGGGCTCAGGGCCAGCACGAACTGCAGCCGTTCCAGGAGCTGGGCCGCATCCTGCGGCAGGTGCAGGGTGTCACGCGGCCAGTCACCGTCCACCCGGTGCGCGGGATCGATTTTCTCGAGTACCTCGAACAGGGGCCCGAGGCGTGCGCCGGCCATGATCTCGGCGCCGTCCAGCACGATCCTGCCGCGCAGGGTGCGGTGACCGGAGAGGCCCCGGCGGCCGGCCCGGCGCGCCAGCGGGGCCGCCTGCTCCCAGGGCAGCGTGACCAGGCGCCGCTTGCCGTGCGCGGCGACCGCAAACGTCTGCCCCAGGAGGTGGACCTGCGGCGCGTCGCCCGCGACGCGAACGCTGCGGCGCGCGCCAGCCCGCGGATACGGTTCGCGGCCGCCGGAGGCTTCGCGCTCCCGGCTGCGCCCGGGGCGCTCGCGGGACACGGCGATCAGGTCTGCCAGCAGGTCCGGCGAAATCGCCTGTACCTCCCGCCGGCTCAGCGGCGACACCGAGCGGGCGTAGGTGCGCGAGGTACGCACGATTTCCCCGGCCACCAGGTAGCGCGCCGGCTGCCGGTACATGGCCGAACCGGGATGAATGAAAATGTTGCCCGCGGTAGGACTGCGGTAGCGTCCGGGCCCCGCAGCGACGCATACGAACTGAATCAGCCCGCGGGCCACCGCGCACAGGTAGTGACTCAGCGGCCCGCCCCCGGTGATGGGGATGCCGAGGCCGCTGACGATCTCCTCCAGTTGCTCCTTGATGTTGAGGATCTCGTACATGGTACGTGGCTCAAGGTAGTTGCGGCTGCAGAATCCGTCGCGGTCGTCGCTGTCGCGAAAGTCGGTGAACAGGGTCAGGTATGCCGCCAGATCGCCCAGCGGATGGCGCCACCCGTGGTGCGCGTGACGCGCCTCCATCTCATGTCCCTCGGGCAGTACGAAGGGGCTCGGCACGGACAGGAAGGCGGTCGCGATGAGCGCTTCCTCGAGCACCTCCGGGTAGCGCTGGACCGCTTCGACGATGATCCGGGCGTGGCGTGGCAGAATCGGGAACTGCACCATGAGGCGGCCGACGGCGGTGAGCCGGCGCTCCTGGTCCAACGCATCCAGCATGCCGAGCAGCTCCACCGCTGCGGCGACCCGTTCGCGGCCGGGAGGAGAGAGGAAGTCGAACTCCTCGAACTCGGTGATCCCCAGGTCCGCCATGCGCAGCACCACCTCCGACAGGTCGGTGCGATGGATCTCCTCCAGCTCGAACAGCGGGCGCGCCCGATACGACTGCTCGGAGTAGAGCCGGTAGCAGGTGCCCGGACCCGTGCGCCCGGCGCGCCCGCGGCGCTGGTTGCAGGAGGCGTGCGAGATCGGCTGCTCGGTGAGGGCGGAGGTGAGGGTGCGGGTGTTGTAGGAATTGATCTTGGCCAGGCCGGAGTCGATCACGAAGCCGATGCCCGGAATGGTGACACTGGTCTCGGCGATGTTGGTGGCCAGCACGATCTTGCGGCGGCCGGGAAAGTGGTCGAACACGCGCGCCTGCTCGGCGCGGGAGAGACGCGCGTAGAGGGGCAGCAGGTGCCAGCTCCTGCTCTCGCGCATTGCCGCCAGGGCGGCGATGCCGGCACGGATGTCGCGCTCTCCCGAGAGAAAGATCAGCACGTCGCCGGGCTTCCGGGCGCGGTGGATCTGCAACACGATCTTCTCGATGCTGGCCAGCAGCTGTTCCGGATCGCCGCTGGGCTGGAACGGGCGATATTCGATCCGCACCGGATGTACCGGCGTATCGATGCGGATGATCGGGCAGCCGTCGAAGTACTCCGCGAACACCTCGGCATTGATGGTGGCGGAGGAGACGATCACCTTGAAGTCGGAGCGCTGGGCGAGCACTCCCTTCAGCAACCCCAGCACGAAGTCGATGGTGAGCGAACGCTCGTGCGCTTCATCCACCAGCAGCACGCCGTATTCGCTCAGCAGACGGTCGTGCTTGAGCTCCTGCAGCAGCACGCCGTCGGTCATGATCTTGATCTTCGTGCGCTCGCCGGTGGTGTCCTCGAAGCGCATCTTGTAGGCGGCGACGTCGGCATCGCCGCCGTCCGCGACGAGTTGCGCCCGCACGAAGTCGGTTACCGAGACCGCCGCGATCCGGCGCGGCTGGGTCACCCCGATGCGGCCGTGCGCGGCATACCCGGCGTCATGGAGTATGCGTGGCAGCTGGGTGGTCTTGCCCGATCCGGTCGGGCTCTCCACCACGATGGCCGGGCTGCGCGCGAGTTGTTCCAGAACCTCCTGTCGCTGGCGGGCGACCGGCAGCGCTGCGGCGATCTCTGCGATGTGCTCGGGGGCGGGCTGCATAGCGCATTCTACCACCGCCGCCGGTGCCGCTGGTCGCGCCGGCACGCGGAGTGTTAGGCTGACCTGGAAGGCCACGACCGAATGGCACTACCGCGGCAGATGCGCAGCGTGCGCCCGGAGCGCAACGATCAGGAGATCGTGCTGTACGTGCGCAGCATCCCGTTCCTTACACCGCGCGAGATAACGGCGACCATCCGTGAGGCGGGCTACGTCGGTCAGGATCGCGCCGTCACCGCCGTGTCCCTGATGGCATATCGGCACGTGTCACGGCTGCGCAAGATGCACCTCGAGGGAATCAGCCGCGACCTGCTGCCGGACAAAACCAACCTGTTGCTGGTCGGCCCGACCGGTTGCGGCAAGACCCACCTGGTGGAACTGCTGTTCCAGCACATCCTGCACCTGCCCACCATAATCGTCGATCTGACCGGCTACTCGGAGACCGGCTACGTCGGTCAGGAGGTCACCTCGATCCTGACGCGGCTGCTGTATGCGGCGGACCTGAACCAGGTCGCCAGCTCGGTCGGCGTGGTGTGTCTGGACGAGTTCGACAAGGTGGCCTCCGGACAGAACAATGCGGTGTTCGCCGGTGCCGGAAGCACCAAGGACGTCTCCGGGCTCGGGGTCCAGCGCGAGCTCCTGAAGATGCTGGAGGCGGCGGAGATCTCGGTGCCGAACGATCTGTCACATTCCGAGTACGGGGCGCGCACGGTGATGTCGACCTCCGATATCGCGTTCATAGGCTGCGGTGCCTTTTCCGGCTTCAAGGGGATAACGGATGCCGCGCGCGGGGAGGACATCGGCTTTGGCCGCAATGCCACCGGGCACGACCCCGACCGCATCGCCGTGTCCTATACCGAAGATGACGTGGCCGCCGTGCGCCACTTCCATCGCTTCGGCTTCCTGCCCGAGCTGATCGGCCGGTTCAAGCGCATCGTGCCGTTCCAGTCCTTGTCCGAGGACCAGCTCACCGACATCCTCAGGCAGAACATTCTGCGCCAGTACCGTAACGAGTTCCGCTTCGAGGAGATTCAGCTCGAGGTCGCCGACGCGGTGCTGCAGCTCATGGTGCGCCAGGCGCTGCGCAAGGAGAGCGGCGCCCGGGGGCTGGAGTCGGTGTTCGCGCGCCACCTGGAGGACGCCGCCTTCGCGGCCTACTCCGAGGAGGAAGTCAAGCGCGTGCGCCTCCGCCTGCGCGGCGACGAGGTGGTCTTCGACCTGGACTGACCGCCCTCCTGCACGGCCCTGAGATGGCGGCGGCCGGCCGGTTGCCAAGCCGGGGCGCGCCGGCCTACGATGCCGTGGCCGACACGCCTCATCCTACGCACCAGTGCTCAAGCGGTATCGCAGAACTGCGGACGGCGCTCCTCGCGTCACCGCCAACGTCTACCTCCTCGCCGAACACGGAATTGGCAGCGCGGCCATTGACGCCGGCGCGGTCGGCATCTGCCAGCGCCTGGCGCGTGCCGGCCACGAGACCTACATCGTCGGCGGCGCCCTGCGCGATCTGTTGACCGGACGCAGTCCCAAGGACTTCGACATCGCCACCAGTGCGCGGCCGCGCCAGGTTGCGGGCCTGTTCCGCGGCGCGCACATCATCGGCCGCCGCTTCAAGCTGGTGCACGTGCCGTCGGGAGTGCGCATGTTCGAGGTCGCTACCTTCCGCGGCCCGGATCGCACTACCGCCAACCGTTACGGCACCATGGACCAGGACGCCTTGCGGCGCGATTTCACCTTCAACGCGCTCTACTACGCGCCCCGCAGCGAGCGGCTGATCGACTACGTGGGCGGATTCGAGGACATCCGGCGGCGCACGTTGCACACCGTTGGCACGCCCGAGGGATCGTTCATCGAGGACCCGGTACGCATGATCCGGGCGGTGAAGTATGCCCGCCTCGCCGGCTTCACCATGGAGCGGCGCTACCGGGTGTTGATCAGCCGTCACGCCGGCCGCCTGGCCGAGTGCTCGGCGGAGCGGTTGACCGAGGAGCTGGCAAAGATCCTGAGCTGCGGGCGGGCGGCGCCGATCCTGGACTTCGCACACCGCCTCGGGCTGTTCGCGGTGCTGCTGCCGCGGCTGGACGCGCACGCCGGGGCGCGGCTGCGCAGCTCGCAGATGGGGCAGCGGCTGCTGGAGCTGGATCGGCGGCTGGCCTCCGCTCCGTCCCCCGGGACCCGCGAGCTGCGCACGCTGATGTTCGGCACGCTCCTGGTGGAGGTAGCGACCATGGACCGTTCGTGGCAACTGGAGGAGCAGCCGGAGAAAGCGCTGGCGCAGCGCTTGCGGCGGGCCATGGAACCCCTGGTGCTGCCGCAGGTGGATGCCTTGCGGGTGGCAGCGCGCCTGGCCCGGGACGCCGGCGCCTGACCGGCCGTGGGAGCCAGCCGCCGCCCGTGGGCGTCGCTTTTTGGCCCATCCCGTCCGATCAACAGGAGTCTGTCGTAGTCCGCCAGACTCCTATTGCCGGCGGCGCGCGGCAGAATCGGCGCCGCCGTCGGCCGCGCGCGGCGCCGACCGGCCGCCACGCGGGCCGCGCTGGCGCTGGCGGCCGCGGCGCCGCGGTGGCTGCCCGTCGGCGGCTGCCGGCGCCGGCGGCGGCGCACCGTCCGTGGCAGCGGGTGGTCCCACCTTGTCCACCGTGATGTCGACCTGGTTGATCAGCAGTCCGGAAAACCGTTCCACGCTGGAGATGATGTAGTCGCGGAGCTGGTGCAGGCGACCGGCCACCGGCGTGTCGAACGGCACCCGCAACACCACCTCCAGGCCCGGTTGGCGCAGATCGCCGATCACCACCAGGCGCTCGATCTGGAACTCGGGGGCGAACTCGTGCACGCAGTGCAGCACCATCTGGGTCAGCGCCGCCTCGGAGACGGTCACCTGTCCCCGCCGCTCGAATTCGGGACTGACCACCGTCTTTTCGAATATGCGCCCGCGGCGGCGCAGGAAGTTGTTGCGCAGGAAGATGGTGATCGAGTCGATGACGATGTTGGCGTAGTCGCGCTTTACCTCGATGGGCGGCACCGGAATGATGTGGCGGCCCTGGGTGCGGCGCGAGCGCAGCGCGGCGTCGATCTCCTCCTCCGTTGCCACGTCCTCGATGGTGATGATCCTCTGAACCCGCGGCAGCCCGAGCCGTTCCGTGATGCGGGAGACCATCTTTTCGGAGGTGGCGATGATCAGGATGCGTTGCGCCCGGGTGCGCTCCAGCACCCGGCGTACCTCGCGGGCGTGCGCTTCGTCATGGAACACCGCGGTCTTGACCGCCTCGATGCCACCCTGCTCCCGCTTGGCGGAGCGTCCCGCGAGGATCTTCTGCCCCTGGATCAGCAGGCCGTCGTCGATGATTGCCTCGATGTTGTACTTGCGGGCGATCAACTGGGCGCGGAAACTCTTGCCGGTACCGCTCTTGCCCACCAGTGCCATGACCTGGACCCCGCGCAGCGCCCACAGGACACCTCGTACCATGCGCCGCAGATCTGCCACGTCAGCTCCCCGTTCCGACCGCTTGCGGCCGGCTCGGGCCGGCCTTCCACGAGTGTGCGGTCTTGCGCAGTTGTGTCAGCACGGCCGCCTCGGCGCGCCGCGCAGTGCCGCCTCCGAAGCGGCGGTCGAGCGCCAGCCGGGCGGCAGGCGGCAGCGGGGCCACGATCGCGACTTCCCGTTCCCGGAGATCGGTTTCCCGGAGATCGTTGCGGATCGCGGCGGCGTGCAGCAGGGGCTGGCTGCGGGCCGGGCCGGCCGCGCCGTAGCGTGCGTCCCCCAGCAGGGGATGCCCGCGGAGCGCCGCCTGGGCACGGATCTGGTGGCGGCGACCGGTGAGCAGTTGCATCAGCAGCAGGGTGGCGGGAGTTTCGGCAGCGGTTCGGGCCAGCTCCCAGACCCGCGTGCGCGCCGCGCGCCCGTGGTCGTCGGCCCGTGTCCGCCGCTGCTGCCGGTCGTAGCGCAAGGTGTCGGTCCACGTCGTGCCGGCGGGGGCAGATGACACGGTTCCGGCCACCACCGCCAGATACAGCTTGAGCACCTGCCCGCTGCGCAGCGCCAGCGACCACTGCCGCGCGGCATGAAGGCGCTCCGCGATCACCAGCACTCCACTGGTGATGCGATCGAGCTGATGCACCGGCGCCGGAGCGAAGCTCAGGGCAGCGTCCCGCGGGGGCAGTTCCCGACCCAATCGGCCCATCACCGAATCCCCGTCGCCATGGACCGCCAGGCCGGCCGGTTTGGCGACCGCCACGACACCGCCGCCGCGGTACAGAATGGGTGGCGTCGCTCCCGACTCGCGCCGTGCTCCCCGCTCGCGGTCGGGCCGCGGCCGCGGTGGAGAAGCGTTCCGCGCCAGGGCCGCGTGCACCCAGATCGTGTCGGCCGGCCGGGTACGGGCGGCCGGCTCCACGCGCGACCCGTTGACGCGAATGTCCCCCTCGCGCAACGCTTGGTAGAGTCGCGACAGCGGTATCCGCGGCAGCAGCCGGCGTACCACCCGGTCGACTCGCCGGTCGACGTCATCGGCCTGGACTCGGAACGACGCATGCGACGATTGCGGCGGGCTGCTCACCGGGCAACCGTAGCGCCGGCCTGATTTTGCTGTCAACGGAGCGGCGCTGCCGCGAGGTCGCGCGGGCGGCCGGTCGCGATGTGGCGGAACAAGTGGCACCGTGGCCGCGGCATGGGGGACAGAAGGGGTGCGCCACATCGCGACGCTGGCTTTGGCCGCGGGGGTGCTGATCGCGGGCACCTCGATGCTTGGATCGCTGGCCGTGTTCGCCGAGGCACTGCAGGTGTGGCGCGGCTACTACATCCTGATCGTCGAGGAAGGTCACCCTGCCGGGGACCCATTCCATTCAGTGGTCCAACGCCTGCACGCCGCCGGTTTCGGCACGGTGGTCACGGCGCAGACCGCCGCCGAGCGCGTGACGACCTTCGACGGCTACGAGCGGGTAGCGGTCGCCGATCTCGCAGCCCGGCTGGACCCGCTCGACCCGCGTTACGATCCCTACCTGCGCCGGGTAGCCGACTGGTTCACCACCGGGACCGCCGCGGGCGCTGCGCGACTGGCGTACGTGGCGAGCTCCCTGCCGCCGGGCGAGTTCGCGCTTCGTAGCGGGCGCGCGCTGTGGAACAGCGGCCTCCGCTGGCGCATCGTGGAGCTTCCATGGGAGCGCGCGGCCGCGGCGCTGTTGCTGTTCGCGGCCGCCGCCGTGCTGCAGATCTGGCGCCGCGATCCCTGCGCCCCGCGCTGGTGGCGGCTGTTGCTGGCGTTCCCGTGGGCGCTGCTGGTGGTCCACGGCGAGCTGGCGGCGGCGCTCATTGCGGTGCCCGCGTACCTCGCCGGTGCCTGGTTGGCCGGCCCCGTTGCGGCCGCTGCCCGGCGACCGTGGCGGGGGCGCTGGAGTTCCTCCACGACGGTGCTGGCCGTGCTGCTCGCCGTGGTCGTGCTGGGCGCCGGCGGCCCCGAGCTGGCGGCCCGCGGCGGCGTGCCGTGGCCGGCCGCGCTTCCGGTGCGCGAGCTGCGACGGATGGCGCTCTACCTGATCGCGGGCGGCCTGTGGACCGCGGCGCTGGCCGGCGTCGGCCTGGCGGTGCGCTGGCTGGCTGCTGCCGCCGCCCGGGTGCGGGACACGGCTCGCGACCGCCTGCGGCGCGGTTCCACGCCCGCGGCAATCGGCGCGCGCCGGCGCCTCTCCGGCCTCGGTTCGAGTGCCGTAGTGTGCCTGACCGGCGTCGCCCTGGTGCTGGCCGCGGCGCGCGGCGAGCCGGTGCCGCGGCCGGCGGCGGTTCCCTCGGGCGCAGGCTTCACGCTTGCCGAGCTGCCCGCCGTCGGGCCCGGGGGGCCGCACGGGCTGCCGGTCATCAGCCACTACGTGGCGCATGCGGCCTACCAGGAGACCCTGCAGTTCGGCCGTGCGTTTGCCGTGCCGGCACCGGACGAGCGGGTGACCGTGGATCAGTATCGGCGCGCGCAGGACGGTCGCGTGGTGCACGAAGCGGTCGAGGTGGCCCGCTTCTCGGAGCGCTGGCTGCAGGCCACGCTGGACGCGGTGCCGCGCGTCAGCCTGCCCGCCCTGCTGGTGGCGCAAGGAGGGCCCGTAGCGGCCCGCCACGGACCGTCG
Organism: Spirochaetia bacterium; assembly: GCA_965203905.1. Taxonomy (GTDB): domain Bacteria; phylum Spirochaetota; class Spirochaetia; order SZUA-6; family Bin103; genus Bin103. The sequence continues at coordinate 4,076,562 of CBDBDQ010000005.1, forward strand.
CCGCCCATGGCTCGGGACGAGGCGACGGTCTGGATCGTCCTCACGCTGCTGCTGGCAGCCGGCACCATCGGCCGCCGCCGGCTGCCGAAGCCGGGCAGGCCGGCGGTTGCCAATGCCGCCGCCCCGGGCACGGGTTGTCGCCGAATGAAATTCTGCCCTTGATGGCCGGCGTTCCGATCGTCATGCTTACCGGCGTCGAGGCAACATAGTGCTGCAAGAAATAGAGCAACAGATTACTGACCTCAGGGCAGCGATCGACGAGTCCTGGAGGTATCTTTGAACGGGACCGGGTGGAACAGCGCCTGCGCGAGCTGGAGCGGCAGACCGAGGAGCCGGACCTGTGGCAGGACCGGGAGCGTGCCGAGAGCGTCCTGACGCGACTCAAGAGCCTCAAGCGACGCTACGAGCCGTGGCAGAAGCTGCGTGCGGAGGTCGTAGACCTGGCCGAGCTGTACGAACTGGCGGTCGCCGAGGAGGCCGTGGACCTGGAGCAGGAGATCACCGCGACTGCCGCTTCCCTGCAGCGCACCTGCGCAGACCTGCAGCAGCTCGAGTGGATGAACGGGCCGCACGATGCCGCCGCCTGCTTTCTCACCGTCCACGCCGGCGCCGGCGGGACCGAGGCGTGCGACTGGGTGGCAATGCTGTTGCGCATGTACACCCGCTGGGCCGACCGGCACGAGTTCAAGGTGGAGATCATCGATCTCATGGAGGTGGAGGGCGGGGTCAAGTCGGTTACCGCGGAGGTGACCGGCGACTACGCGTTCGGCTTCCTGCGTGCCGAAAGCGGCATCCACCGGCTGGTGCGAATCTCCCCGTTCGACGCCAGCAAGCGGCGCCACACGTCGTTCGCGTCGGTGGCCGCATCACCGGTCATCGACGACTCCATCGAAGTGGACATTCGGTCGGAGGACGTGCGCGTGGACACCTACCGTGCCAGCGGGGCCGGCGGCCAGCATGTCAACAAGACCGACAGTGCGGTCCGCATGACGCACCTGCCGACCGGGATCGTGGTGCAGTGCCAGAACGAGCGCAGCCAGCACAAGAATCGCGCTACCGCAATGAAGGTGCTGCGCTCCCGCCTCTACGATCACTTCGAAGAGCAGCAGCGCCGCGAACGGCGCGATCTGGAGGGCGACAAGCGCGATATTTCGTGGGGGAACCAGATCCGCTCGTACGTGTTTCAGCCCTATACCATGGTCAAGGACCACCGCACCAAGTTCGAGATCGGCAACGTTCAGGGGGTGATGGACGGGGCCATCGATCCGTTCATCACCGCGTACCTGAAGCAGGTCGGAGCGGGCGGCGCCGCGGCCACGACCAACGGCGAGGGGCGCTGATGGAGCTGCCGCGCCCCGGCAGGCCGTTCGCAGTTGCCATGGCAGGCCTGCTGGCGCTTTCTCAGAGCGGCTATGGCGACTCGCCTCCGGCGGACCCGCGCGCCGACTGGCGGGTGGGCATCACCGCCCTGCGCGCGGTGCACCTGTCAGCGCAGAACGCCTATCTCGCCAGCGCCATTCCGCGTCTGTTGCTGGAGCGTCTGGCCCCCGTCCGCCGGCACCGGCTGAGCGCCGCTGAACGACTCGGTCGCGCCCGGCTGGTGCTGACCGACGCCACCCGGGTCGCGAGCGAACGTCTGGCCGAGCTCCAGCGGCGCCGCGATCGGGCGGCGTTGGCACGGACCGAGACCGACGAACTGGAGCAGCAGCTCGCGGAGGCGCACGACCGGCTGCAGGCACTGCGTGAGCTGCCGCTCGAGGAGCTGGAGATTGCGGACCACAAGCCGCTGGTCATGACCGAGGTGGGCAGTGACGATCCGCTGCTGCCGGCACCCCGGTTCTCGCCGCTGCAGGCGGCCCGCGAGGCCGACCTCGACCTGTTGATTACCGGCGAACTGGAGGAGGTCGACGGCGTGCTGTTCATGCAGATCCGTGCGCTGGACGCGAACCTCGAGCGCCAGGTGCTCTCCTTTCGCGACGTGGTACGCGGTGAGCGACTCGACGAAACCCTCTCCGAGGTCGAGCGGCAGCTCGCCGAGCTGTTGCTCGGCGAGCCGTGGGGGACGCTCAGGGTGGCGCCCACGCCGGCGCAGAGCGCCGTATACGTGGACGGCGTGTTTGCCGGGCTCGGTGTGGTCGAGTTGCCGTACCAGGTGCTCGGACCGCACACCGTCCGCGTCACGGCACCGGGCCACGAGCCGCTGGAGCGCACGGTGACGCTGGCCGCCAGCGGGTCCACCCTGGCGCCGGCCCTGGAGCCGTTGGCGCCGCGGCCGGTCACCGTGGTCTCCGAGCCGCCGGGCGCGACGCTCTACCTCGACTCGCGCTACCTCGGGATCACGCCTCTGCAGGTGGCGGCTTCCGAGCGACCCGCCCGCGTGCTGGTACGACTGGAAGGCTATCGCGATGCCGCCCTCGTGCTCCGTTCCGACAGTGCCTCCCCGCTGCGGATCGGCCTGGTGCGCGACGAGTACGACCTGGCACAGTTCCAGCAGCAGCAGCGCGATCGTTTCTACGTACACTTCGGTACCGCGGTGCTGTCGCTGGCGGGCCCCATGATCCTGTTCAGTGCGGCGGGGGAAGCGGGACAACGGGTGGCGGCGGGCGGGTCCGCCGGCGCCAGTCACGGCCTGCTGATCGGCGGCGGAGTCGCCAGCCTGCTGGTGAGCGGCGTGCTGCTGGTACGCACGGTGGCGGCGTTGGGGGATTACCTGGCGGCCGCGGGCGACGGGGCACGCTGATGGCGCGAAGAGGCGCCGAACGCACCTTCGGTGGGCGGCTGCGGGCGTGGTTCACGCGCACCACGGCGTGGCGGGAGGCGGACTTCGAGGCCCTGGAGGACACGCTGCTGGAGGGCGACTTCGGACCGCGGCTGGCGGCCGAGCTGGTGGACGAAGTGCGTGCCAGGCGCCCGCGTGACTGGGAGCAGCTCCAGCTCGGCCTGGAGGAGGTGCTGCAGCACACGCTGACCACCGCGGTCATCATGCCGCGCCGGCGTCAGCTCACCGTGGTGCTGATGCTCGGCGTCAACGGCGTCGGCAAGACCACGGCGCTGGCCAAGCTGGCGCACCGGTTCCAGCGCTCCTATGCGGTGATGTTTGCGGCCGCCGACACCTTCCGCGCCGCCGCCATTGAGCAGCTCCAGCGCCACGGTGAACGCCTGGGGCTTCCCGTGATCCGCCAGGCCCGCGGCGCCGATGCCGCCGCGGTGGCCTACGATGCCATCAGCAGCGCCCGCGCTCGCGGTATCGAGCTGCTCCTGGTGGACACTGCCGGCCGCATGCACAACCGTGCCGACCTGGTCGCCGAACTGCGCAAGCTGGCGCGGGTGGTCGCGGAGCGCGCGGCCGGCGCCGGGGCGATCCACCACCTGCTGGCGGTGGACGCCACGACCGGCCAGAACGCCATCGAGCAGGCGCGCATCTTTCACGAGGCCCTGCGCGTGGATTCGCTGCTGCTGTCCAAGTTCGACTCCTCGGCGCGCGGCGGTACGGCATTCGCGGTGAGCCGTCAACTCGGGCTGCCGTTCTCGCTGCTGGGCACCGGAGAGGGGATGGACGACCTGGAGCCGTTCGACGCCCAGCGCTTCGCAGCGGCCGTGGTCGGTCGGGAGTGAGGCCGAGGTCCCGGCGCCGGCCTGGCCGCGCAGCGCGGCGCACCGGTCGGGCCGCGGCTGCCGCGGCGCTGGCATGGGTCGCGGCCGTGCCGCTGGCCGCGGCCGAGTACTATCGCGCGGACCGCTTCGGTACGCCGCTGGAGCCGCTCGCCGGGAACCCCGGACCCGGCGCCGGCTTCGTGCTGGCCGTGGACACCGCGGCCGAGGCGGAGGCTGCCGGCCTGCAGGCGCGCCGGCGGCTGCTGCAGGGCGGGGAGACGGTCCACGAATGGCGCCGCACGGCCGCCGGCGGGGGCAGCCTGGAGCAGGAGCTGGAGGCGGGCAGGATGGTTGCCGAGCGCCGCTACGACGGCGCCGGGCTGCTGCTGGAGGAGCGGCGCTTCGCCGCCACCGGAGAGTTGCACCGGCGCGACGTGCTGCACTATCGCGGCTCCACCCTGTACCAGGTTGAGACCTACGATGCCACCGGCGCACTGCTGGCGACGGACCGCTTCGACCTTACCGCGGCCGGCCGCCTGCGTCGCTTCACCCGGATCCCCCTGCCCGATGCGAGCGGTGCCACCGCTCCGGCCGTGCTGAGCCTGGTGTTCGGCCGGGGACAGGTGATCGAAGAGCGCCATGGCGCCGGCGACGACGAGCTGATCGTGCGCTCCTCCGGAGGAACCGAATATGCGCGCGAGGAGTGGGCCGGCGACCGGTTGCTGGCCGAGCACCGTTCGCCACCGACCGCGGCGGACGAGCCGGTGGCAACCAGCATCGACGGTCTCGCGGAGACCCGTACCGAGACCACCTACGACGCCGCCGGACGCCCGGAGGTGGTTCGGAGTTACGCCGTGAGCGGCGCGGACGACGGCGACCGGTTGCTGGAAGAGCGCCGGTTCCGCTACCACGCCGATGGCTCCCTCGCCGCGCTGGAGGTGGCCGGAGATTCCGGCATCGAGACCTACCGTTACACTTACGACGCCGGTGGCCGGCGCGTCCGCGAGGAATACCGGCGTCGCGGGCGGGTGGTGCGGGTCACCACCTATCCCACGCCCGAGGAACGGATCGACGAGGTGTACAGCGCGGACGCTACCGTGTTGCGGGTGTTCTGGCGGAACCAGGTACGGGTGCGCGAGGAGCTGCTGCGCGACGGAGCTCTCATCCGCACCCACGAACCGGCTCCGGCCACCGCGGCGGGGTCGTCGTGACGGGCCTGCTGCCGCATCATCTGAGGCTGGTGGTGCGGACCGGGGCGCACCACCTCGGCATTGGCCGCGGCGGACTGCAGACGGCGCCGTTGCTGGCGGTGAGTGGGCTGGCGGTCGGCACCGCTACGCTGCTCGTGGTGCTGGCGGTGATGAATGGATTTCAGCTCGGTTTCATCGAAGACATCCTCGAAATAGGCTCCTATCACCTCCGCGTCACGCCGCGCGCCGACGCCGCCCGCGCTGGCACCGGCGAATCCGAGCGCGTCGCCGCCCTGCTGTCCGCGCTGCCCGGTGTCACCGCCGTGGTCCCGTTCGCGGAGATTCCGGCCCTGGTCGGCAGGGCAGGGAGCGGCGGCGGGTCACGGTCGCGCGGCCTGCTGTTGCGCGTTGTGCCGCCGGAGGTGCGCCGCCTCGACCCCGGGTTCGCGCGCCACGTGGAAGTGGTAGCGGGAGAATTCGCCGTCGATACGGCGGCAAGCATCGTCCTGGGCGCCGAGCTGGCCTCGCACCTCCGGGTGTTCCCCGGGGACCAGGTGACGGTGGTCACGCTCAGCGGTCTGGCCGGCGGCACCGCCGGCGCCGGCCTGCGGCCGCGCCAGGAGCGGCTCACGGTACGCGGGGTGTTCCGCAGCGGGCTGTACCAGTACGACCTCGGATGGGGCTTCGTCGGCCCTTCCACCGCGCTGGCGGCGACTCCGAGCTCGACCGCGGGCACGCCGCGGATCTACGGCGCAAAACTGGACAATCGGTTTCGCGACGCGGCGGCGGCGGCGGCGGCGCGCGGCGCGCTGGCGGCAGAGGAGATCGCCGCCGACGTGGAGTCGTGGCGGGTCTTCAACCGGGCCCTGTTTGCCGCACTGCGCGTGGAGAAGTTGCTCATGGTGGCGATCCTGGGGCTGGTATTTGTCGTGGTGGCGTACAATGTCCTGCAGGGACTGCGCCGCCGGGTGGTGGAGCGCAGTGCGGAGATCGGACTGCTGCGCGCTCTCGGTGCGCCGCCGTGGGCGGTGCGCGGCGTGTTCGTCTGGGAGGGTGTGTTGCTCGGACTGCTGGGCGCCGCGGCCGGCATCGCCCTGGGGCTGCTGCTGGCGCACAACATCGACGACCTGTTCGCGGCGCTGGAAGCGGTGGCCAACGCCGCCCTGGCATTGGCGGCGTGGCTCTCCGGTGCGGCCGGTACCGGCACCGGCGTCACCTCGGTGGAGATCTTCTCGCCGGCGACCTTCTACCTGGTCGAGGTGCCGAGCCGCCTGATCCTGACGGAGGTGCTGCTGGTGGCGGCGTTCACGGTGGCCGCCCCGGCGCTTTCCGGGCTGGCCGCGGCTACCCGTGCCGGCCGCGTGGCGGCGGCCGCCGCGTTGCGCGCCGAGTGATCGGTCCGCCACCCCGCCGTGGCCGGCAGGTGACGCTTTGAGGCGGTGGCGGTGGCGGTAGCGGTACGCGCCACGGGCCTGTGGAAGCACTACCCGAGCGCGGCGGGGCGGCTCACCGTGCTGCGTGGCGTGGACCTGGTCATCGAGCCGGCAGCCACGGTGGCCATTACCGGCGAGAGCGGATCCGGCAAGAGCACACTGCTGAACATCGTCGCGGGTCTGGATCACTTCGGGCCGGGCAGCGTGCAGGTGGGGGGCGCCGATCTCGGGATCCTGGATGAGGCCGAGCTGGCGCGCTACCGTCGTTCCCTGGGCTTGATCTTTCAGTTCCACCACCTGCTGCGCGACTTCAGCGCCCTGGACAACCTGCTGGTTCCGGCGCTTATCCGCGGCCAGCGGCGCGCCCACGCCCGGCGCCGCGCGCGCGACCTGCTGGCCGCCGTCGGACTGGAGGAGCGCGCCCACTTCTTCCCGGCGGAGCTGTCCGGGGGTGAGCGCCAGCGGGTGGCCGTGGCCCGCGCTCTGGCCGGCGACCCGGTGCTGGTACTGGCCGATGAGCCTACCGGCAACCTGGATGAACGCAACTCGCAGGTGGTAGCCGACCTGCTGTTCGACCTGGTGCGGGAGGAGGGTGCGACCCTGGTGCTGGTCACCCACGATCCGCTGCTCGCGGCGCGCGCCGACGTCGCGTACCGGCTCGCCGGCGGCGTGCTGCAGCGGGCGCCATGAGCGAGGGGACCACCCGGTCCGGCCCTGCCCCCGCGTGGATGAGCTGGCGCCTGGTGCCGCGGCTGGCATGGCGCTACCTGGTGCGCCGCCGCGGCGCGGCCGGCGCCGGCGCCTACCTTGGCGGGGCCGCGCTCGGCATCGGGCTGAGCTTGGTGCCGCTGATCGTGGTGCTGGAGGTGTCCGACGGCCTCATCGCGGGGATCACGCGCCGCTTCCTGGAAGTGGGCAGCTACCACCTGCAGGTGGGCCTGCCGCCCGGGCTGGAAGCCGACGCCGCGCTGCGGCGGCTGCTGCTGGACGACCTCGCCATGCGTCTGGAGCTGGGGGTTGGCGCGGTGACCAGTGCCGGCCGCGAACGCCAGGGGGTGGCGCTCGCCGCGGCCGGCGCACGCCGCCACGTGGTGACGGTGCGGGCGCTGGCCGAAGACCTGTACCGTCGCGACGCCGGCCTGCGCCACTACCTCGGGGTGGTGGCCGGCGGGTTCGACCTGCAGGGCAGGGGGGTGGTGGTGTCGCGCGAGGTGGCGCGGCAGCTCGGCCTCCAGGTCGGGGACCGGCTGGCGATGGTGACGGCGCTTGACCGCGGCACCAGCCGCGGGGGCTCGGTGCTGGTGCCCAAGCTCACGCCCCTGGAGGTGCGCGCCATCGTCGCCACCGGCTACCAGGAACTGGACAAGCTCTGGGTGTTCGTGTCGCATGCCACCGGCGAGCGGTTGCTGCCGCCGGGCAGCGGACGCGACTTTGTCGGCGTCAAGGTCGATGACCCCTTCGCCGACCTGCGTCCGGTACTGGAGGCCGCGGCGACGGTGGCGGGGCCCGGCCACACGCTCCATACCTGGTATCAGCTGGAGCGCGCCAACTACGAGTCGTTCGCCACCAGCCGCGCGCTGCTGCTGCTGATCATGGCGCTGATCGTGGCGGTAGCCGGAGTCAACGTGGCCTCGGCAACGGTTACCGTGGCGCTGGCACGGCGCCAGGAGGTGGCGTTCCTCAAGAGCCAGGGACTGCCGCCGGAGGTGGTCTTCTGGTCGCTCACGGGCAGCGGCCTGCTGGCCGGTATCCTCGGCGCCGCGATCGGGATCGCCGGCGGTCTGGCGGCGGCCCTCAACATCAACGAGATCGTGGCCGGTCTGGAGGCGGTCGCTACCGCCGCACGTTACGCGGCCGCGCTGCTGCTGACGCCCGGCGCCGGCGTCCCGGGTGCGGTGACGCTGATCGACCGCGGCTTCTACCTGGAGCAGATCCCGATCGACGTGGAGCTGGTGCCGCTGTGCGTCGTTGCCGGTGGCAGCATCACCCTGGCGGCGGTGGCCACCGCAATCCCCGCCGCGCGGGCCGCGCGGCGCCTGCCGCTGGAGGTGCTGCGCCGCTCGCAGATGGCCGGGGTCGAGGGGCCGGAGGCGCCGTGAGCAGCAGGCTGCCGCGGACCGCTGCACGCGCCCTTGATCGGCTGCGCCGCATGGACTATAACGGCTTGCATGGTGCGCCTCTCGCGCTACGTTCCTCACCCCCCGCACCGCCGTTTGCGCGGCGGCCACGAATCGACGATACTGAATACAGACTCGGCCTCACGCAGGCACCGGAACCCGCTTGCCGGATCGCAGCATCCAGCCCGGCCATGCAGGCGGATACACGGCATGCATGTGGTATACTGAGAGGAGCCGTTACCAGTGACAGCACAGATCCAAGTTCGAGCACGGCATTACGAAGCACACTCGCGGCATCTCGAACGATGCTCGCACGATCGGCGGAAATGGCATGTTTAAGGGTTTGACACAGCGGGCGCACAAGGTTCTCACGATCCTGGCTCAGGAAGAAGCAAAGCGGTTTCATTCGGAGCAGTCGCTGCCGGAGCACGTGATTCTGGCGTTGCTCAAGGATGGTGAAGGAGTAGCCGTCAAGGCTCTGCAGCGCGTAAAGATCAATGTTGCCGAAATGCAGATGGAGATCGAGCGCACGGTACCGAAGGGTACCGGAGGGCTGATTCTCGGCGACGTGCCGGCGTCCAAGCGGGCGCGGAAGATGTTGGAGACCTCGGCCGAGGAGGCTTCCAGCATGGGTCACGAGCTGATCGGCACCGAGCACTTTCTGCTGGCCGCGGCGCGCGAACGCGACGGGGTGGTGACGCGTTACCTGCAGAAGTTCAACGTCACTCCCAACATGCTGCGCGAGGCCATCATCCGCATCAACGGTCTCGGTGACGTGCAGCAGCGCAGCAGCGGCAGCAGCGGGCAACGGCGGCGCAGCCAGAGCTCCACGCGCAAGCCCACGCCCACGCTGGACGAGTTCAGCCGCGACCTGACCACCCTGGCGCGGGAGGGCAAGCTGGATCCGGTGATCGGCCGCACCCGTGAGATCCAGCGCGTGATCCAGATACTGGCGCGCCGCACCAAGAACAACCCGGTCCTGATCGGGGAGCCGGGAGTGGGCAAGACCGCCATCGTCGAAGGCCTGGCCCAGAAAGTGGTCAACGGCACCGCGCCCGACGTGCTCCATGGCCGTCGCGTGCTGACGCTGGACCTCGCGTCCCTGGTCGCCGGCACCAAGTACCGCGGCGAGTTCGAGGAGCGGCTCAAGCGGGTGATGAAGGAAATCACCGGCGCCGGCAACGTGGTGCTGTTCATCGACGAGCTGCACACCATCATCGGCGCCGGCGGCGCCGAGGGCGCCATCGACGCCTCCAACATGCTCAAGCCGGCGCTGTCACGTGGCGAGTTGCAGTGTATCGGCGCCACCACGCTCAACGAGTTCCGCAAGTACATCGAGCGCGACGCCGCGCTGGAGCGCCGCTTCCAGGCGGTGTTCGTGGAAGAGCCCGAGGTCGACGACACCATCGAGATTCTCAAGGGCATCAAGGATCGCTACGCCGAGCACCACCAGGTGGTATACACCTACGATTCCCTGGAGTCGGCGGCACAACTCTCGCAACGCTACATCAGCGACCGCCACCTTCCGGACAAGGCGATCGACCTGCTGGACGAGGCGGGCGCCCGCAAGCGCATCGACAACAGCGTGCGGCCCAAGGAACTCACCGATCTGGACGAGAAGATCGAACGCCTCAACATCGAGAAGAGCAACCTGGTGAACAGCCAGAACTACGAAAAGGCGGCTTCCGTGCGCGACCAGGTGCGCCAGCTCAAGGCGGACCTCGACAACCGCAAGAAGAAGTGGCAGCAGAACCTGCAGTCGGAACAGCGCCTGGTGGACGTGGAGGATATCCAGCAGGTGATCTCCGAGATCACCGGGATCCCATTGGCGCGGATCGTGCAGACCGAATCGGAACGCCTGCTCAACATCGAGGAGGAGCTGCACCGGCGCGTAGTCAGCCAGGACGAGGCGATATCGGTCATCGCGGCCGCGATCCGGCGTTCGCGCACCGGCCTGTCATCGCCGCGCCGCCCGCTCGGTTCGTTCGTGTTCCTGGGACCGACGGGGGTCGGCAAGACCCTGGTGGCCAAGACCCTCGCCGAGTTCCTGTTCGGCAACGAGGATGCCCTGGTCCGTATCGACATGTCGGACTTCATGGAGAAGCACAACGTCTCCCGGCTGGTGGGCGCGCCGCCGGGTTACGTCGGCTACGAAGAGGGCGGCATGCTCACCGAGCGGATCCGCCGGCGTCCCTACAGCGTGATCCTGCTCGACGAAATCGAGAAGGCGCATCCCGACGTGTTCAACCTGCTGCTGCAGGTGCTGGAGGAAGGGCAGCTGCAGGATCAGCTCGGGCATACCGTGTCATTCCGCAACACGGTGCTGATCATGACCTCCAACGCGGGTGCCCGCGAGATCAGCGCGGAGTCCTCCCTGGGATTCCAGGTCGAGCCGGGCGGCAAGCAATTCTCGGAGATCCGCTCCCACGTGCTGGCCGAGATGAAGCGGCTGTTCAGCCCCGAGTTCCTGAACCGCATCGACGAGTCGGTGGTGTTCCACTCCTTGAGCAAGCCGGAGTTGGAGCAGATCCTGGAGCTGGAGCTGAACGACGTGCGGAAGCGCCTCGGCGACCAGCAGATCAGTCTTGAGGTGCGCAAGGAAGCGTGCGAGTACCTGATGGAGAAGGGCTACGACCCGAGGTACGGTGCGCGGCCGTTGCGCCGGGTGCTGCAGAAGGATATCGAGGACCCCCTGTCGCTGGATATCCTGAAGGGCAGGTTCCTGCCGGGGAGCACCGCGGTTGCGTATGTCAGGGACGGCAAGCTGCGGTTCCGCCGCCGGCGTTCCAGCACCGCCAAGGCCCCTGCCCGCAAACAGACCGCTGAGCTGGTAGGTGCCGGTCAGGAGAAGTAACTGCCGCGCACTAGGCAGCCCGTGGCGGAACCCAGTGTCGCACCGAGAGCGGCGAGGCGCCCGGCTGGCAAGGCGCGACGAACGAGCATATCAGGGCATATGTGAACGAGGAGCAACGCAGCCAGCCGGGATGGATCGCTGCTCGAATGCAGCCGGAGTTCCGCCACGGGCTGCTAAGCCGGCATCCGCGACGGTGCCCCGGCTGGCGGCCATCCTGCTGTGGTCGGCCGCCGCCGCAGCCGCCCAGACGGCACCTGAAGAACTGTTCGAGGACGGCATCGAGGCCTTCGAAGCGGGCCTCTACGAGGTAGCAGCCCGCAACTTTCGTGCGCTGCTGGACTCCGCCCCCGGGGCACGGGAGGCGGTGCCGGCTTCGTTCCTGGAGGCTCTGAGCCGCTTCTACGCCGCCACCGGCACCGGCGACGCGGAGGCCGCAGCGGCCGCCGCCGCACGCTTCGCCGCGCACCAGCGCCAGTTTCCCGACACGCCCTACGGTGACCAGATCTGGTACTGGATCGGCGCGGCCCGCCTGGCGGCGGGCGACGCGGAAGGCGCGCTCGACGCCTTGCAGCAACATCTGAGCGCGCCCGATGCGGACTCGCGGAAGTACCTGCTGCTGGCGCGTGAAGCCGAGGCCCGCGCGCTGGAGCAGCTCGGCCGCGGGGTGGAGGCGCTGGAGCGTTACGAGGGGCTGCTCGCCGCGGCCGACACCTCCCCCGATCCCGCGGCGGGACCCCGTTGGCTGGAGCGCTCCGGCATGTTGCTGCTCGCCCAGGGCAGGTACGCGGCCGCGGCAGAGCGCTTCCGGCGCATCTTCACCGATCATCCGCAATCGCCGCAGGCGCAGGAGGCGCTGTTCTTCGTCGCCGAGGCGCAGTATTTCGCACAGGACCTCCCCGCCGCCACGGCCGGTTACCGGCGGTACCTGGAGTTCTTTCCCGACGCCGCCTACCGCCATACCGCCAGCTTTCGCCTGGCCCGCCTGCTGCTGGATGCCGGTGACCTGGCCGGTGCGCGCCGCTTGACGGAGTCGCTGGCGGCAGGACTTCGCGCATCCGATGCCGCGCGTGTCCCCGGGGCCGCACCGGGCCCCGCTGATGACCGCGCGGCGATGGCGCTGCTGAGCGGTGACGTCGCCGCGGCCGGCGCCGACTGGCGGGCAGCCGTCAGCTCCTACGAGGAGGGGCTGGAGGTGGCCGCAGCCCCCTACCAGCGTCAGGTGCTGGCGATGAACCTGGCCTTGGCCCAGGTGGAGATCGGTGTTCCGCTGCAGGCGATCGTGAACTTCGAGGAGGCCGCTGCCGGACCCGACTCCTCGATCGCCGAAAGCGCGCACTACAACCGGGCGCTGCTGCTGGTCGGCGAAGGGCAGCCGGCGGCCGCCGCAATGGCGCTGAATCGGTTCCTGGAACGCTTCCCCGACAGCGAGCATCGGGCGGCTGCCGAGGCTCTGCTGCTGGACGTGCAGGAGCGTGCGGGCAACCACCGGGGGATGCTCCAGACCCTGGACCGGATGGCCGCCCGGCGCCGCCTGACGCCGCAGGAACAGCAGCGGCGCGGGACCGCACTGTTGTGGCTGGGGGACGACATTGCCGCGCTCGAGACGCTCGCCCGCAGTAGCGAGGAGCTGCCCCCCGCGGGGCGCGCGGAGAGCCAGTACCGGATCGGCGCCGTGTATGCGCGGCGCGGAGAGCATGCGCGCGCGGCCCCCTTCTTCAGCGCGGCCCTCGGCGAGGCCGGCGGCAACGACGAGCTGCGCCAGCGGGCCGGATACGCGCTGGCCGTGACCCACTTCAACACCGGGGAATACGCTCTGGCGTTGGCTCTGCTGGAGGAAGTGACCGACAGCGCCGAGGGGAGGTGGCTGGCGGACGGCCGCTTCGCCCAGGGGGCGGCGCTGTACCGCCTGGGACGCTCGCGCGAGGCCGCCGAGCACTTCGGACTGGCGGCGGCGGCCTACGCCGTTCCTCACCCGCCGGAGCGCTCGCGGGAGGACGCGGGAGCGACCGAGGCGGCGCGCGGCTGGCAGGCGCTGGCGCTGTTTCGGGCCGGCGACTGGGAACCGGCGCGCAGCGTGTTTCGGGAGCTGGCGCGGTCGGCGGCTGCCGACCAGGGCCTGTACTGGTACCGTGCCGGATTGGCATCGGGGCTGCTGCACGACTTTGCCGCGGCGGAACGGGAGTTGCTGTCCGCGCTGGTGGCGGTGCCCGACGCGGACTCGCTGCGGCCGGCGATCCACTACGAGCTGGCACGCCTGCACCTCACGGCCGGCGAGTTGGAGACCGCCGCCGAATGGCTGCAACGCCTGGAGACGGCGTTCCCCGAGCATCGGCTCACCGCCATCGGCCGCTTGCGGCGGGCCGATACCCTGCGCGACCTGGGACGCCTGCGGGAGGCTGCCGACGCCTATCTCGCCAGCGCGGCGCACAGCGGCGGACAGCGGGAGGATTGGGCCTCCGGCGTGGCGGAGCTGGCGCGCTACTCGGTCCTGGAGGTGCTGGCGGAGCTGGCGGACGTGACCGGCGTGCTGGAGGCGGCCTGGGGCTATCTGCTGCACCACCCCTCCGGATCGCGTGCGGAGCAGGTGGCGGCGCGGTTGCAGGCGGCCCTGGCGGCGACAGACGCGGACACCGTGCAGGAGTACTATCGGCGCGCGACCGCGGTGACGGCAGCCGCGGAGGTGCCCGCGGCGGTGGCGGCCCCGGTGCGGCTGGCCTACGCCGAGGTGCTGCTGGAGCAGGACCTGGCCGCCGCCGAACGGGTGCTGCGGGAGCAGCTCGAGGCCCCGAGCAGCGAGGACGTGCGCGCCGCCGCACTGCTGCTGTTGGGGCGCGCGTTCGAGACCGGTGGGCGCTGGGACGAAGCGCAGAGTCTCTACCGCGGCCTGGCGCTCGCGGAACGGGCGCGGGTGGCCGGCCTCGGAGCCTTGGGTGTGGCCCGCGTGCTGGCCGGCTCCGGCGACGCGGCGGCGGCGGCCGAAGAGTACGGCGCGGTGGCGGTGCGCTTCGCCGAGCAGCCCGAGGTGGCCGCCGAGGCCTGGTACCGCGGCGCGCTGGCGCATCGCGACGCCGGCGACCCGGAAGCCGTGGCGCTGTTCGTGCGCCGCCTCAGCGAACGGTTCCCGGCGTCGAGCTGGGCGCGGCGCGCGGCCGAGGAGTTTTCAGCGAGCTGAAGGGTCGGCTGCGATCAGCCGGCGGGGGCGCGCAGCAGTGCGGCGCGCAGTGCGCGCCGCCGGCTCTCGCGTACCGGGGTGAACGGGCGGCGCCGGGCCAGCAGCGGTGCGATGGCGGGCGCCGGCCCATACAGGACGACGTTGCCCGCGGGGGTCACCAGCGGCACCAGCCGCGCCATCAGGGTGCGCCGTGCAGCGGCGTTCAAGTCGGCATCGGGGTGCAGCAGGGCGAGATCGTGGGGCGGCGTGGTGGCGGTGTCCAGGGTGATCTCGTGGCGCAGGGTGAGCGCCGTCTCCGCCACCCCGTTGGCCGTGAGGTTGGCGCGCGTGGCGAGGAGCTGCAGGGCATCGCGGCTCGCCAGCGTAAGGCGCAGCGCGCCGCCGGTAGGCTCGGGCCGGCCCGCCGCCCAGGTTCGCGCCAGCCACACCGGCAGGTGGCCCTGACCCGGGTTCCAGGCCAGCACCGACAGTGCCGCCGCGGGCGGCGGCAGGGCGTTGCGGCGCAGCAGGGTCGCCGTGAGCTGCAGCAGGTGGCTGGGGGTGTCGAAGTCGGGCAGCCCGTACAACGTGGCGAGCGGATAGCTGAGGCCGCCAATGGCGACATCGCCCTGGTGGCGGCGATAGGCCGTCAGCGCGGTTGCGGCCGGCGGTCGGGCGAGTGAGCGCGGCCGGCCGTGGAACACGGCGTGGCGGTTGCCGTGGTGCTCGTGGATCAGCTCCGCGACGGCGCCCAGGCCGCGGCGTACTTCGTCAGCCAGGGGGGCCACGACCACCACGGCTATCCGCCCGCCGGGCGCGGTCGCCTCCGCGGCCGCCGCCAGCAGCCGCGCCAGCACCGGGGCGCCGGCCTTGGCGGGCAGGTTGGAAACCACCAGTTGGTGGCGCGCGGGTTCCCGCGAGCCGTCCAGATCGGTGGTGTCCACCCCACCGCGGGTCGTGCAGGCAACGCCGTTGGCCGCGGCGTTGTGGGCGGTTACGGCGAGCGCCAGGGCGTCCCGGTCGCGCGCGCTCAATGCCGCCGCGAACTGTTTCGCCAGCGCCACCCCCAGCACGCCGGCGCCACAGCCCAGATCGAGAATCGACTGCAGGCGGCCCCGCTCCTCCGGATGCGCGGCCAACTCGCGCACCACGCTGGCGAGCAGCAGGCGCGAACCGGTGTCTACGTCGTAACTGCTGAACAGGGACTGCGACAGCGCCAGCCGCAGGGTGTGCCCCTCGAACCGGAAGGCGACCGTCTTGTGGAGGTATTCTTTCACTGCTCCTACGAGGAGCGCTCGACATACTCCCCGGTCTCGGTGTTCACCACGATGCGGTCTCCATCCTTGATGAACAGCGGTACCTTGACCTTGAGGTCGGTGACCGTGGTAGCGACCTTGGTGACCCCCGTGGCGGTGTCGCCGCGCTCGGCGTGCGGGGCGTCCTTCACCTCCAGCGCCATCTTGATCGGCAGCTTGATGTCCAGCGGCTTCTCGTCCCACACCACGATCTGATAGGTCTCGCCATCGAGCAGGAAGGGGAGGCGCTCCTCCAGCCCCTCGACCGGCACCGTGAACTGGTCGTAGGTCTCCTCGTTCATGAAGACGTAGCCGTCACCGTCGGTGTACAGATACTGCGAGGGAACGGTGTCGATCTCCACGTCCTCCACCGACTCCTGGCTCTTGTTCACCTGCCGCACCACCAGTCCGGTGCGGATGTTCTTGAGTTTCAGCCGCACGAATGCCGACCCCTTGCCCGGGTTGACGAATTCCCGCTCCGTCACCAGGTGAGGAGTGCCCTTTACGAGCAGATACATGCCCTTGTCCACTGCGCCCGCTTTTACCATGGTTCGCGCCCACCATATCAGAACAGCTCGGCGCAGGCCATGACGGGACCGATGGCGGGGAGCCCGAGCAGCAGCGCGTAGAGCCGGTCCACGCCGAGCGCCACGCCGGAGCACGCGCCCGCCGCCGCGAACGCCCGCGCCAATCCGAGGTCGGGGCGCGGCACCACCCGCGCCGCCCGCTGCCGCCGCGCCTCGCGCTCCAGCAGGGAGCGCAGCGCCGCCGCGTCGGTCTCCTCCTGGAAGCAGTTGGCCACCTCGATGCCGGCCAGGTACAGCTCCCAGCGCATGGCGTGGACGCCGTCAGCGTGCGTTGCCGCCAGGGTCGGAATCCGCGCCGGGTAGTCGAGCACCGCCAGCGGGCGGTCGCGGGCGATCCGCGGCTCGATGCAGGTCAGAAAGATGCGGTTGAAGAGCTGCTCCCAGGTGTCACCCGCGGTGGCGGGCAGCTCCAGCCGGCGCGCGACCGCCCGCAGCCCCGCGGCCGACGCCTGCGCCGGATCGAGTCCCAGTTCGTCCTGCCACAGGCGCGCCATCGACACCTGCTGCAGGGGTGGGCGCGTGGCCGGCGCGCCGCGCACCCCCAGCACCTCGACTTCGGCGTGCAGGGCGGCCAGGAGCCGCTCGGTGCGGGCCAGCGAGTCGTGGTAGCTCTCGCCGGCGGCGTACCACTCCAGCATGGTGAACTCGTGGCGGTGGAACGGCCCCTGCTCCTCCACGTTGCGGAAGCAGTGCGCCAGTTGGTACACCCGCGGCATCCCGGCCGCCACCAGCCGCTTCATCCACAGCTCCGGCGACGGCGTCAGCCAGAGCGGCCGCGAACTGCCGTCGGCATGCCGCTGCTCGCTCGCGAACACGTCGATGGAGGGCTCCGGAATCAGCCACGGCGCCAGCAGCGGCGTCTCCACCTCGACGAAGCCCGCCTCCTCGAAGAACGCCCGCACGCGCCGGTTCAGCCGCGCTCGGCACCGCAGCAGGGACAGACCGTCGTGACCGTGTTCCTTCATCTTCAGGTAGAAGGCAGGAGCTGCAGCAGACCCTGCTCGATCAGGGTCCGGAAGTGCAGCACCGTGGTCGCCGCCAGCGTGCGATCGCGCGCCAGGAGTCCCAGCTCGATGTTGCGATCGAACGCCGCCTCGGTCAGGTTCGCGGACGTGATGAACACCGCCTCGTCGTCTGCCACCACCGCCTTGGCGTGCGATTCTTGCTGCCGTAGCGGGTGGTCCACTCGGCGTCGTATGTCGGAGAGCCGGGCGGCAGGCTCTCGGCGAACTCCTTCCTGACCCGCTCGGCATCCTGCTTCGCCGCGTCCAGCGCCGCCTGGAGCTCGGCGGCACTAAGCTCATCCTGCCACGCATACACGCTCGGCCAGCTCATGTTCCTCAGCCTACCGGGCTATGCCGTTCCTCTCAAGCTCAGATGGCGCGTTCGTTCTTCTTGGCTGTCTTGTCCGGTGTTCGTGGAATCATCGCCAAGCCCGTATACACGCTTGGAGTCGTCGTCCGTTCAAGGCCCCGCGCGCGTCCCTCAGGCGAGACATTTGTGGATCGGATAGCGGTCTGGGGCGCCCGGTAACGGTGACGACGTAGACAGCCCAGTTATCGACCTTAGTGCCGACAAGCCGTCTGCGAAGGTCCGCAATGGCGGCGTCTGCCGCTTCGCCGGGGTAGTCGCGTCTGTCGAAGTCGTCACCGTCAAGATCGAGCACCACCGAGAACACGAAAGTCAGTCGGTCCTCGCTGCCGTATCGGCTCACGGTCGCGCGGCGGATGAAGGGCAGTTTCCTCGATCAGATGGTGCAAACCCTCAAGCACGAAGCGCTCGATCTCGGAAACGAACGTCCAGGGATGCACCTTCGTAATCCCTGCTACGGTATTGATCGCTATAGGTAGTCCCTGCTCCCTGCGCCAGCGCAGGACTCGGCTTGTCACGCCGAGAATCCGCAAGAGGTCGCTCTTCGCTCGAGTTCCGCGGCTGTGGCAATCCTCTCCGCCATGACCCAGACGGTTTGCAGTCCATCTATTACGGTCTCTTCGGTCGCCGACGCGATCGTATCTTCGATGCGCTGCAGGAGCTCGCTGCGTCGCTCCGGAACCAAGTGTACGTAGGCGCTTTCAAGGCGGAGAGCTGCAACCCATGTTCCGGCAACTCGCGCTACGCGCTCCAAGGCATCTCGCGTGTCGCCTCCATCGATCGGGTTGAATGAAGGGGAGATCACCGCCACGAGGGTATCCACCAAGTCCGAGAATCTCTGCCTGAGTGCCTCGGTAATCGACCCTATTGGGTCGGGGTCGTGCGCGTCCTTGATGTGTTTTTTGTCGGCGTCCCACCATGCTACAAGGGCGATGCACGATCGTATCGGCTTCTTCGGAGGACCACGTAGCAGTTCCGCTGGCTCCGACAATCTCATTGCAAGGAGTGTGACCGCCATCCACCTCGACACTAATCGACTTACGTCCGGCCTGCACGGGGAGCCGCGCGTTGAGAACCCACTTCTCGAATATCGATACCGGATCATGCCGCGCCGGTGAGGTAGCGTCAGGAACCCGAATCGAAAAAAGTCCGTGTCCGACGGCATCTCTGCATCGTCCAAGCGATCCCACAGAGCATCGGCGAATTGGTCCGTCCACTGACCGAGAAGCCCCCACTCGTGTAGCTTTCGAAGCGTAAGCACTGCCCAGGTTACCGAATCCTGCCGCCATCCTGTGAATTCCCCCACCTGGTGTCAACCACGCGACATGCGAGCGCCGGCAACGGCTTGACACACCCCGACGTGTCCTTTAGGTTGTGGCATTATTCATGGCGAAGTTCATCGTCCGTCGCGTTCTGTACATGATTCCCACGCTGATTGCAGTGTCCATGCTGTCGTTCCTGATCATACAGGCGCCGGCCGGGGATTACGCCGATACCTACGTCGAGGGGCTGCGGCGGCTGGGTCAGGTCATGGAACAGGGCCAGATAGATGCGCTTCGTGATCTCTACGGCTTGAACGACCCGATACATGTTCAGTACCTGAAGTGGGCCTCAGCCCTCCTCCGCGGCGATCTTGGGCGGTCGTTTGCCTGGAACCAGCCGGTCAAGACCCTGTTATTGGAACGCCTGCCGTGGACGATCTTGATCTCGTTGTGCTCCTTGCTGGTCGTGTACATGATCGCCATTCCGATCGGCACGGCCTCTGCAGTCAATCAATATTCGGTTCAGGACTACGTCTTTACAACCATCGGCTTCATCGGATTGGCGGTGCCAAACTTCCTCTTTGCCCTGATCTTCCTGTGGCTGTTCTTCCTGTGGACCGGGAATGCGGCGGTCGGTCTCTTCTCCAGAGAGTATCTCACCGCCCCCTGGAGCATTGGGAAGTTCCTGGACCTGCTGTCGCATCTGTGGATCCCGGCGCTCATCGTCGGCACCGCCGGAACCGCCAGCCTCATTCGTATCATGCGCGCCAACATGCTCGATGAGCTGCAGAAGCCGTACGTCATGGTCGCTCGCGCCAAGGGTCTGACCGAGCGCCGGCTGCTGTACAAATACCCGTTTCGAGCCGCCGTGAATCCGGTGGTAAGCACGATCGGCTACACCCTCCCAGAGCTGATCAACGGCGCTCTGCTGACCTCGATCGTATTGGGGCTTCCCACCATCGCGCCGGTCTTGCTCTCCGCGCTCCTTAGCCAGGACATGTACATGGCCGGCAGCATCATCTTCGTCTTGAGTGGGCTCACCGTCGTCGGCACCTTGATTTCTGACATTCTTCTTGCCTGGCTCGACCCCCGCATTCGTGAGGCCGTTTGAACGATGGCGCAATCGGTTCAGCCTACCGAAGCTGCGGCGCCCGCCGAGGAGCGGTTGTTTGTCGCCTCGCAATGGCAGTTGATTCGGTGGAAATTTGCCCGCCACCGTGTGGCTGTGGCGGCCCTGATCGTGCTCAGCATCTTCTACCTGGCGGCATTTCTTGCGGAGTTTGTGGCCCCGTATGACCCCCGCCTCCATGACGTCGACCGGGTCTTGCAGCCGCCGCAACGGCTGCGTTTTGTGGATTCCAATGGCCGTATTCACCTGGTGCCGTTTGTCTACGGCCTGAAGCAGAAGATCAACCCGGTCACCTTCGGCAAAGAGTACTCGGCTGACGAGCAGCAGCGCTACCCTCTGGCGCTGTTCGTGCGGGGCGATCGGTATCGCTTGTGGGGGCTTTTTGAAAGCGACCTCCATCTGTTTGGCTTTGTCGGCGGGCGCGGATATGTTTTCGGCGCCGATTCGCTTGGGAGAGATCTCATTTCGCGCATCATTCACGGCAGCCGGATTTCCCTCACCGTTGGGCTGGTTGGGATTGCGGTGAGCTTCGTGCTGGGCATTGTGCTGGGAGGCATCTCCGGCTATTTCGGCGGTCCGGCCGATGTTCTGATTCAACGCGCCATCGAGTTTCTCCGCTCCATTCCGACGCTGCCGCTGTGGATGGGGTTAAGCGCTGCCCTCCCGCCCCATTGGAGCGTGGAAAAGCTCTACTTCGCGATCGTCGTGATCCTTTCGTTTGTCGGCTGGACATCGCTGGCTCGGGTGGTGCGGGGCAAGTTCCTTTCGGTGCGGGAAGAGGAGTTCGTGCTGGCGGCTCAGGTCCACGTTGCCGGGCGCGGCTACATCATTCTCAGACACCTGCTGCCGTCGTTGTACAGCTACATCATTGCCTCCCTCACACTGTCGGTTCCCGGAATGATTCTCGGAGAGACCGCCCTCAGCTTCATCGGGCTCGGCATGCGAACGCCGGCCATCAGCTGGGGCGTGCTGCTGAAAGACGCGCAGGCAATCCGGGTGATGGCCAGCGCCCCGTGGCTGCTGATCCCGGCGCTCTTTGTCATCGTTTCTATCTTGGCGTTCAACTTTCTTGGGGATGGGATTCGCGACGCGGCTGATCCCTACGCGACCGTCTGATGCAAGGAGACTAGGCTCCGCCCGCGGACATGCTGCTCAGCGTCGAGAACCTCAAGACCCACTTCTTCTCTCGGGAGGGAACCGTCAGGGCGGTCGACGGCCTCAGTTTCACCCTCGATCACGGCGAGACCCTCGGCATCGCAGGGGAGAGCGGCTGCGGCAAGAGCGTCACGACCCAATCGATTCTGCGCATTGTTCCGAAGAACGGCGCGATCGTCGACGGTAGCATCGTCTTGGACTCGCCGAGCCAGGGACGCATCGACCTGGTGACGCTCGACCCCCAGGGGAGCGCCATACGTCAAATTCGCGGCGCCGAGATCGCCATGGTCTTTCAGGAACCGATGACCTCGTTCTCGGCGATGCACTCGATCGGCAACCAGATCATGGAAGCAATCATGCTGCACCAACGGATGACCAAACGTCAGGCCCGCGAGGAGGCCACAGCGATGCTGGCACGGGTGGGTATGCCGCAGCCGGCCCAGCTCATCGACGCCTATTCGTTCAATCTGAGTGGAGGTATGCGCCAGCGCGCCATGATTGCCATGGCCCTCTCCTGTCGACCCAGGCTGCTGATCGCCGACGAGCCGACGACAGCCGTGGACGTAACGATTCAGGCGCAGGTGCTGGAGCTGATCAAGGATCTCCAGCAGGAACTGGAGATGGCGCTCATCATCATCACGCACGACCTGGCGGTCATTGCGGAGCTGGCGAATAAGGTGCTGATCATGTATCTTGGACAAGAGGTGGAGTCGGCGCCCGTCGACGACATCTTCTACAACCCCAAACACCCCTACACAAGAGGGCTTCTTGCATCGGTGCCGAAATTGGGAGAAGGCGCCACCCAGCAGATCTCGGCGATCCGGGGCTCGGTTCCAACGCACGTTGAGCGTGTGAACGGCTGCCTGTTCCATTCGCGCTGTCCGGAGTTCATGCCCGGTGTATGCGACACCGCCGCCCCCCACCTGCAGGCGATCGGCGCGGAACATAGCGTCGGCTGTTATCTCTATGGTGGCGGGCGTGACCGACACACCGATAGTATGACCGCCGATGGCTAGTCCGCCGACGGCTAACGACAGGCCGCTGCTCGAGGTGAGGAACCTCACGAAGCACTTCGAGCGGACGCGCGGACTGCTGCGCACGGTCACCGGCACCGTCAAGGCGGTCGACGACGTCAGCTTCTCGGTTCAGGTGGGGGAGACACTTGCGCTGGTAGGCGAGAGCGGCTGCGGCAAGACCACCACCGGACGCTGCATCCAGCGGGCGGTGGAGCCGACCTCAGGCGAGGTTCTCTTCGCTGCAGACGGCGCTGATGGGCCCGTGGAGGTTACCTCGCTCGGCCGGCGCGAGCTCAAAGCGGTTATGACCCAGATGGGAATGATCTTTCAGGACCCCTACTCGTCGCTCAATCCGAGAATGACCATCTTCCAGACCATTGCCGAGCCGTTCGTTATCCATCGTACCATAACCAGGCGCCGCGAGATGGAGGATCGCGTCTCCGAGCTGCTGAGGATGGTTCGCCTGGACCCGGTGTACATGTCGCGCTACCCTCACGCATTCAGCGGCGGTCAGCGCCAGCGCATCGCCATCGCCCGCGCCCTTGCCCTCATGCCCAAGTTCATCGTGGCGGACGAGCCGGTATCCGCGTTGGACGTGTCGGTGCAGGCGCAGATCTTGGAGCTTTTGCAAGAATTGCGGGAGAGCTATGGATTCGCCTATCTGTTCATCGCCCACAACCTCGCGGTGGTGGAATACTTCAGCGAGACCATCGCGGTCATGTACGTGGGCAAGATCGTCGAGATGACCTCGACGCGAGAGCTGTTCACCCGGCCCAAGCATCCCTATACCGAGGCCCTGTTCTCGGCCGTGCCGAAACCCGATCCGCGCTATCGCAAGAAGCGGATCCTGCTCACCGGCGACATCGCCGATCCCGCCGACCCACCCACGGGCTGCTACTTCCATCCGCGCTGCCGCTTCGCGCAACAGATCTGCAAAGAAGTCGAGCCGCCGCTGGTCGACGTGAGCCAGGATCCGAAGAATCCTCATTTCGCCTCGTGTCACTTCGCACGCGAGCTCGACTTGACCGGAGTGGCTTGACACTTTGGACAGAACGCATTAGAAATACCGAACCGGGCCGGTAAGTCCTCGACCTGGAATCGAGAATATACCCAAGGAGAAACACCGATAATGAAGACCGTTATTAGTGTTGTTGCCCTGACGCTGGTTGCTGCAATGAGCTTTGCTGCAGCCGCCACCGAAGAGGAAGGCACCGGGGCCGCCGCAGTACGCACGGGAAAATACGGCGAAGCGCCGATGCTGGCAGCGATGGTCGCCAGGGGCGAGCTGCCCCCGGTTGAGCAGCGCCTGCCCGAAGTGCCGCGGGTGCTTCAGGTCGAAGAGATCGGTACGTACGGCGGCACACTGCAGCAGGTGCGTGCGCTCGACGAATCTGACTGGATGGCCTGGACCATGACCAAAGAGCCGCTCACGATCGTATCGCCGGATCTCCTGAGCACGCTGCCCAACGTGGCCCAGGAGTACAGCGTATCGGCGGACGGCACGACGTTCACCTTCAAGGTCCGCAAGGGCATGCGCTGGAGCGACGGCGAGCCGTTCACCGTCGACGACGTCATGTTCTGGTACGAGGATCTGATCAGCAACAGGGAGCTGTATGCCGACCCGATCAGCTGGTTCAAACGCGACGGCGAGCTGTTGGTGGCGCGCAGGGTCGACGACCAGACCTTCACCTTTGCGTTCAGCAAGCCCAACAGTCCCTTCGTCGACGTAATCGGGACGTGGTGGATGTACTTCGTGCCCCAGTACGCACCCAAGCACTACATGAAGCAGTTCCATCCCACCTACACCTCGCAGGATAAACTCGATGCCACGTTGAAAGCCGAGGGGTTCGCTACATGGCAGGAGCTGTACCAGGGCAAGGACTGCGTCGGTCACCCCGCACGCGGAGTCAACGACTCCGCCTGTCCGACGCTTGCCCCGTGGCTGTTCCAGGACCCCAAGACCGCTCCGGTGCAGACGGCGGTGCGCAACCCGTACTACTGGAAGGTCGATCCGGAGGGCAACCAGTTGCCCTACATCGACCGCCTCGAGCGCCCCTTGATCGCAGACACCGAGGCGTGGCTGCTCAAGGTCGTCGCCGGTGAAGACGACGTAACGATGCAGGGTGGGTTCTTGAATATCGGGAAGAACTTCACGTTTGTGAAGGAGAACGAGTCTCGTGGTGACTACACGGTGAAGCAGTTCACCTGGTGGCAAAGCCAACAGGCTCTCTACTTCAACTTCACCACCTCCGACCCGGTAAAGAGTAAGCTCTACAACGACAAGAACTTTCGTATCGCGCTCTCCCATGCGATCGACCGCGACGAGATCAACGGTCTGCTGTATGGCGGTCGCTACCGGCCCACTCAGGTGGCGCCCAATTCGGGTCCGCCGTACCACGGCGAGCGCGCCATGTTCCAGCAGTTCATCGAGTACGACCCCGACAAGGCCAACCGGCTGCTCGACGAGGTCGGTCTGGCCGCCCGCGGCAGGGACGGTTTTCGGCTCGATCCCGACGGCAACCCGCTGCGGTTCATCCTGTATCACCCCCCGTGGCCGCCGGACAATTCGGAACTCGGCGAGCTGATCAAGGGCCACCTTGCCAAGGTGGGCATCAACCTGGCGGTCAGGGCGCTGGACGACGGAGCGTACAAGGATTTGATGGCTGCGGACAGGGACGACTTGCGCTTGCGGATCCACTACTACGTCGGTCCGCCGATGGTGCCGATCATGAGCCCAGGCCTCTTCGCCGGCCAGTTCGACCAGGAGCGGCAGTGGTCGGACTGGCTCAACACAAACGGTGCCGACGGCATCGAGCCGCCGGATGACGTGAAGCGGTTACGCGAGATCCAGAACGAGATTTATGCCGAGCCGGACCCGGCGAAGCAGTTGGTGCTCTTCGACGAGGCCTTCAAGATCCACACCGACAACCTCTGGCTGATCGGCATCTTGGAGCCGGACACGAGCATCGTGAACAGCTACATCCAGAGCAACCGGATCGGCAACGTACCCGACCCGACACCGGGGGGGGAGACCATCCCCTCACAGCGGAGCGCGTGGTACATCAAGTACGAGGCCGGTAGTCGATAGACAGAGAGGGGAGGTGGCCGCGGCAGCGGCGCTTCCCCTTCCTGTTGCCCGGAACGACGGTTCGAAGCGAGAGACCGGACCACGGTTGGTCCAGCTCTCGGTCAGGCGGGGGTGACGTAGCGACAATCCCAGTCGCCGAGCATCTGCAGAGGGATCACCGGAGCCTCCAGCGGCGGCTCGCCCGCGGCCCGCCAGGCCTCGATCTCCCGCAGGTGACCCAGGTCCCTGAGCGCACTCCAAACGGGCCCGTAGTTGACCATCGAGCCGACATCCGCCCACCAGAAGAACAGCGCATCCGCGCCATGCTCTGCCAGCCCCGCGGCGGTGCGCCGCAGCTCGGCTGGTTGCAAGTGCGAAGGATGGAGGCACGGCGCCAACTGACATGCAGTGCCGGCTGTGAGCGCTGCAAACTGATCCAGCGCACTCGGGTCGCGCCATGCCCGCGCACCATGGTTGAGCGCCGGCAGGTCGGTAAACGGAACCAACGTGTCCACCAGGCCGCCGGCGATCCACGCCTGCGGGTCCAAGCCGTTTGCCAGGTTCTCTCTCTCCGCACTCATCACGATGGCGGTGATCGGCAGATCGAGCGCCTGCCGCAGCTCGCGAGTGAACGTCGTCAGCACACCGGCACGGTATCGGAGCCACGTGGGATCATCCGGTTCCAGCTCCCTGGGATCCTTGCCGTGTTGCTCTCGATAGCCTTCTACCAACGGAGGCTCGTACTCGAGCACCGGGTGACGGCGGTTGTAGAGCAGGCAAACGCCGTCGATATCGTATGCCGCCATCTCACGAAAGGTTTCGATCACGTGGCTGCGCACCTCCGGGTACGCGAAGGAGAGCCGCGGGGTCGGATTGCCGGAACGGTCACGGCTGCGCCACTCCGGTTTCTCGCGGTACAGCGAATCCCCATGCTCCCAGTAGTCGTGTACCGGTGGCAAGTGAAACCCGCCCAGTCTGTGGCACACGTGGAACTCGAGTCCGATGGCGTGAGTCTGATCGCTCGCCACGCGCATGGGGTCATGGCCGCTGGCGCGCCATCGGCGCCAACACGCAGCCTCGTTGCGGGCAACGGAATGCAGAAAATCGTCGCGGCCCGGAGCTTCTGGCGTGCGATTGCGAGTCTGAAAGTACGAGGAGAGGTCACCCATGGCCCCCTCCCAGTAGATGCGCGTGAAATCGCTTCCCTGGAAGGGCACGAGATGCCTCTGTAGCTCCTCAGGCGTGTTCGTGCGCGTAAGCCCTAGATCGTTGTGACCATGCAACGAGAGTGCCGGCGCGACGCGTTCCTCTGTGAATAAGCGAACTTCGCCGTCCGACAAGGGGACGAGCTTGACGTAGGCGACGTTAGCGATAGCACAGCGGGGGATCTCGGCGCCATCGCGGCCCGTCTCCAACCAGCTCGGCTGACCGAATTCGATCTCGCCGCCGCCAAGTTCAGTGATACGCCAGAAGCACTCAGAAAGCTCCTCACCCCCCGTCCACTGAGGCCAGTCGGCCACAGGGTCCTGGGAAGGTGACCTCGTCGGGAGCTGAAGGATCGAGAACACCGGCTCCTCCGCCAGGCGCACGAGCAGTTGCGGCGGGCCGTCTTCACCCAGGTACCAGTTCTTCAACCGCCACACCCCGATCGAGATCGCATGCCAACCCCGGGCAGGAATTGCGAGCCGCACCGATGGGGCCTGCGTCTCCTGACCGGCGACAATGGCGGTACCCGATACCAGCTCACTGCGGTAGGGCAGCACGCGCCAGCGACCATGGGCCGCGTCTGCCGCCAGAGCAGACTTGGGCGTGCACCGGTCCATGCCACTCACGTAGGTGGGTCTACCGCGCAGCCATCGGTCGGCAAACAGGTCGATGGAGGTACTCATCGTCAGACAGCATATTCCAGGCCCTGGCGAACCGCAAGGCTGCCAGCACGCGCCAGGACTCGACAACTCCGCAGCCTGGGAATCGCGAGCGAGATGCAACGCAGGTCGACAGAGGAGCAGTGAACTTGACCATGCACCCGGAAAGACCTATATGATTCCTGTGGTTGCGAACTACCTGTCAACCTCTTGTTCACGTGGGGAAACGGAGGCAAGACATTGAGTTGGATAGCGCAGGAACACGACCCTGAGTGGCCGTTTGACGACCACGCCACGGCGTTCGACCTCGATCCGGATTCGACGGCGCTGCTGGTCGTGGACGTGCAGGCGGGCGACCTGGTGAAGGATACCGACACCAAGTACGGACGAAAGTATCCGCACGTCGTCGAGTACTGGAATTCGCGCATCGCCGGCTCGGTCCTGCCCGGGATTCAGCGGCTTCTGGCGTATTTTCGGGAGCACGGGATGCGGGTGCTTTACACGCGAAACGGTGCGATCACGCCGCACGGCGACGAGATGACGACCCGGCTCAAAGACTGCAAGCCGCGCAGAACGGACCGCCCGCCCGAGCGCTACCGCGGCACTTCGGCCTACGAAATTGCCAGGGAAATTTTTCCGACCCGGGACGAACTGGTAGTCGACAAGCTCACCTCGAGCGCCTTTCACAACACCATTCTCGACCACGCCCTCCGTAACATGGGCATCACCGGCGTGGTCATCACCGGTGTCCTGACCGACATGTGCATCCTCGGCACGGCGCGGGTGGCAGCGGAGCTGGGCTACAACGCGCTGATCGCCGAAGATTGCTGCGGCACCCTTACCCAGCGCGCCCACGACGAGGCGCTGCTCATGCACGCGCGGGTGTTCGGGCGGGTTTCGACTTCCACTGACGTAATAACAGAACTCGAAACCCGTTAAGGAGCCCATGCCTCATACTCACACTTCGCCAGGACTGCTTCGATACGCCGATCCGGGCGCGCTGTATGGGCCCGGCGAAGCAGGGCGGGACCAAGACGCGCCGGACACGCTCCGTTGGCATCAAGCAGGATCAGAATACCGCCGTCGACGCCAACGCGCTGCGCGGCGAGACCGACGTATGCCGCCAGTACCCCTTCTTTCACAAATCTCGTTCGAGGCACGCGGATCGGCTTCAGGACTACCGGAGACCTGACCGGGGCGAGTTCCTGCACTATCCGCCGGAGCAAAACCGGCACTGTCCCTCCATGGAACTGCCGATTCTTCCCGCTCCGTAGATGATATAGCGCATAATCTGTTCCTGATGTTGATCTCCCAGATGAATGACCAACTCCGGTTGCAGGTCCGCTACCAACTGCAACGCCCGTTCTACCCGTGCCGACCACCGGCGCACGGAGTCGAACTCCACCGCGTACGGCTCTGGGTTCAGGATGAAATGGGTGTCGCTGACGATAACGAACCCGAAAAGCGCAGGCGGCAGAAAGCGGCGATCGAACAGCGGCTTTCATGATTACATCAAGCAATGAGGTAGTCAAGGCAGGAGTTCATTACCTTGGAAAACGCGGCAGGTGAGCTGATTAGTGGCCAGGTGATTCCGATGCAGTCCTGGGAGGTCTTCCTCTGTGGGGCTCATCCCGGCTACACTAGCTACGAGCAGTTTCTGCGCAAGCAGCTTCGGTTGCAGCAGAACTGTACCCGAGCCGAGGGAGAAGCCGGAGCGGTGCGTGCCGGTGCGGCGCAGCGCCCCGTCCAGAGATAGAGCCCTAAAGGAATCCGACCATGAAAATCGGCGCCTCCACCATCCTCCACCGCGACCGCCCTCTTGACCGGGA
Source organism: Spirochaetia bacterium (assembly GCA_965203905.1). Taxonomy (GTDB): domain Bacteria; phylum Spirochaetota; class Spirochaetia; order SZUA-6; family Bin103; genus Bin103. The sequence continues at coordinate 4,105,477 of CBDBDQ010000005.1, forward strand.
TCTGTTCCGTGAGTTTCAGGAAGCGGGCATCGAGTCATTGGAGCTCACAGACTATCACCCCGACTTTAACTACGACGATCTCGGGGCTTTTGCAGATCTGCGAAGTGCAATCATGGACTTGTCGTTGCATCTCAACTCGCTCCACATCCATCTCGAAATCTTCAATGACTATGACCTGGCGACGCTCGATGATGAACAGCGGGAAAAGACTCTGACCGCCTACCGTCAGGCGGTCGATGTGATGGACGCACTGGGTGGCGGAATCCTCGTGACACATCACATACAGATTCCGGAGCCGGACGACGCCCAGCACACCGAGAAACGGGCCGCTTACATTCGTAATCTGGGTGCGGTCGCACGGTATGCGGCGCCGAAGACGGTCAGTTTCGCAGTCGAAAATACCTCCCGAGGGTATACCCGGGATCCCTCTCGGCTTGTCGAACTGATCGCGGATCTGAATGAATCGAACGTGGGCGTTGTGATCGACACTGGACACCGCAATATCCTCGGTGATCCGGTCGAAGCCCTGCGGCTAGCCGGACACCACCTCATGACCCTGCATCTGCACGACAACCATGGCGAAGAAGATGAACATCTGCTGCCGGGACGTGCTGACATCGACTGGGACGGCGTGGTCGGAGCGTTGGATGAAATCGGTTACTCCGGCGTCTTCATGTACGAGCTCAACAGACCCGAGGATCTGACGGAAATCCGTTCGAACGCTGAACAGCTCTTGGGATCCTTCACGGACTGTTGAGGCAGCTCGACGGAGCCCCTGGCATCCGAGGGATTGTCAGGCAGTTGAACAAAGGGGGATTGATCGTGGCCGAAGGAAGACTGAATGGGAAGGCGGCCATCGTCACGGGGGGCGCGACCGGCGTTGGCGGGGGCATTGCAGACAAGCTGGCTGCGGAAGGGGCCGCCGTTCTCATCGTGGACATCGACGAAGCTGAGGCCAATGCGCGATCAGCGACGATCCGTGATGGGGGAGGACTGGCATCCGCGATGGAAGGTGACGTCTCAAGGGAAGACGTAGCCAAGGCCATGGTGGATCGGGCGGTCGACGAATACGGCCGTCTGGATATCCTGGTGCAGAACGCCTACGGCGTGATGGGTCTCCAGGATGGAAGTGCTCTCGAAACCACCGTCGAGCGCTGGCACAAGGGCATGAACCTGCTGGTGATGGCGCATTTCCTGGGTGCCAAGTACGGTGTTCCGGCGATGCAGGTGTCGGGACCGCCCGATGGCTACGACCCCGGTCCGTGGCAGGGTCGCGGAATCCGCCACGGCGACCCTCCACCGATGGAGATCGGACGGATCATCAACATCTCATCCGTGCACGGACTCCTCCAGTCGGCCAATACAATGGTCTACGAGACCGGCAAAGCGGCCGTCAACGGCCTGACTCGCCAGATGGCCATCGACCTCGGTCCGCTCGGCATCACGGTAAACGCCATCGCCCCCGGCCATATGGTGACCGAAAACCTCGAGAAGCTGTGGTCCGAAGTCGGGAACGAGGCCGGCTTCCATCTCGCGGAGTTGCAGTACCCCGTCCGACGCACAGGCACGCCTGAGGATGTTGGAAACGCCGTCGCCTTCCTTTGTTCTGAGGAAGCGGCGTTCATCACGGGCGTCGTTTTGCCCGTCGATGGCGGTCTTAGCATTCAGCTGCAGGAGAACATCGTCTTCGAACTGAAGAACTACATCCAGGAGAATCCCGGGCTGAAGACGTTCTTTGATGGCGGGTTCGGGTCGGGGGATCGGCGGTGACGATCCATCGCGGCCTGGCAATACATCAAAGAAAGCCGGGTGGTTAGGGTATCCAACGATTGTTAGAGAGCTATAAGTCGAAAGTATCCCCAAGGATTCTGCATACTCTTGTTAAAATCTGCGTCTTTGACAGCGGCGACCTTTTGTCCATCGTTCTGCCTCTTCCGTTCTTGATCTGCCGAGTAATATCCTTGGACCGGGCGGCCCTCAGGTGACTTACCGCGCGTACAAGGACCTGGTCAAGGTCGAGCGTGCCTTCCGCAGCATGAAGACGGTGGACTTGAAGGTGCGTCCGATCTATCACCGCAACGCAGATCGGGTACGGGCGCACGTGTTCCTGTGCATGCTGGCCTACTACATGGAGTGGCACATGCGCCGGAAGCTGGCCCCGCTGCTGTTCGACGACCACGACCGCGCAGCTGCACAGCAGCAGCGCGCGTCGGTGGTGCAACCGGCGCAGCGGTCGCCGGCGGCGCGCGCCAAGGCGGCGCGCAAGCGCACCGCTGACGATCTGCCGGTACACAGTTTTCGCAGCCTGATGAGCGACTTGGGGACGCTGGTGGTGAACGAGATGCAACTGGCCGAAGGCGGGGGTACATTCTCGTTGCCGACGCAGCCGACCCCGGTTCAGAGCCGCTGCTTCGAATTACTGGGTGCCGCCTCGGATGTAGTCACGGAAGGCACATCTCATCTTGTTCGTAACTGTTGTATCCGAAATGACTTACCAACGATCTACCTCTGGAACTTCGGGTTAGCGGAAGGCAAGGGTGCCCGCCGTGAGGCGGGATCTGGAGGAAGCCGGAAGCAAAACGCTGGCCTGACGAACGGCGAGATAGCGCGAGCGGTGCGTCAAACGTCACGGCGGAGAGGGAACAAGCCGACCCCAACGAGCAACGAATGATGGAGGAGGTAGTCGAGCGCGAGAACATGCGAGCCGCCTACCGGCAGGTGACGCGCAACACTCACTTCACGAAGACGGCAGGAGGTGCGGCAGGTTCACGAATCTAATGGAACACCGCTTCGTCGTCTGCCACCACCGTCTTGGCGTGGAGGGCACCGTCGGGTCCGTCATTTGCGCCGGGCCGCAGGTCGTAGTACACCGTTGAACGCGGGTGTCCGGCCACGACACTCTCAGCGCTGGCGAAAGTCGGCTCGCCGCACCGTGAGCAGCGTGAACAGCGCCTCGCGTGCCGCGGAGGAGGCATCTCGAAGGCTCATCCGTGCAAGTCGGGCGCTGTCGCATGCTTGGACAAGGTCCCAGGTGGCGAACTCGACCCCGTGATCGTAATCGGCCGAATAACTAAGCCGTTCCGCATGCTGGAGCAATCCGTCGGGGTCAATCATCGCATGACGATCTGGGCCGACCGGTTACGTTGACCACGAAGACGCCCCATTTGGCGACCTTGGTGCCGATCAGCCGCTTGCGCAGGTCAGTAGTGGCGTTGCGCGCCGCTTCGTAGGGGTAATCACTTACATCGAAGTCCTCGTCAAGATCGAGCACCACCGAAAACACGAAGATCAACCGATCCCTGCTGCCGTACCGGGTGGTCCATTCGGCGTCGTAGGCCGCAGAGCCGGGCGGTAGGCTCTCGACGAACTCCGTCCTTACCCGCTCGGCATCCTGCTTCGCCGCGTCCAGCGCCGCCTGGAACTCCGTGGCACTGAGTTCATCCTGCCACGCATACACGCTCGGCCAGCTCATAACCCTCAGCCTACCGAGCTCCCTTGTCGCTCACAAGGTCAAATCAGATCCTCCGCGGATCACGAAGAGGGCAGGAGCAGCAGCAGCCCCTGCTCGATCAGGGTCCGGAAGTGCAGCACCGTGGTCGCGGCCAATGTGCGGTCGCGCGCCAGGAGTCCCAGCTCGATGTTGCGGTCGAACGCCGCCTCGGTCAGGTTCGCGGAAGTGACGAACACGGCTTCGTCGTCCGCCACCACCGCCTTGGCGTGGAGCACGCCGCCCGGTCCGTCGTCTGCGACCGAACGCGGGTCGTAGAACACCCGCGGACGGCTCTTGCCGGGCCACGCCTTGCCCCAGAAGCGATCCGCGAAGCGGCGCACCAGGGTATCCGCCGCGGTGGTGTCGCCGTGCCGACGTTCGATGTTGAGTAGCAGCGTGACCTTGAGCTGTGGATTCGCATCCAGCCGCCCGGCGAGTGTCGCGAACGCGCGCGGCCCATCGAAGAAGGCGTAGCTGCACACCCAGATCGAATGCCGTGCCGAGCCGATCAGCTCTTCGTACACCCGGCGCGTGTCGCGCGCGTGCAGCCCGACGACCTCCGGGCCGGTCCAGACGAAGTCGGGCGCAGGCGCCCGCTCCGCCGCACGCGCGAGACTGTTCAGCCAGATCACCCCCGCCTCCGGCGAAACGCCGATGCGCTGCCACTCGCGCAGCACCTGCAGGATCGCATCCTGATGCTCGCCGCCGACCGTCGAGCGCACCGCAACCGCCGAGTACGGCGGTACGACTTGACCTGAGTCCAGCGCGCTCACCAGTCTGCTGAGGACGTACGGCGGTAGCGCAAGCAGTGCGTCGATCACAGGGCGGCGATCATGGGGCGCCGAAGAACGCGGCTTCCGGGGCGTACAGCGCCGGGGCCACCAGCGCGCGGTCCAGGTACTCGTTGCGCATCTCGCAGGAAGTCTCCGCGATCAGCGCGCAGCCGTGGCACGCCGCGCCGTGCAGCCAGCGTTCCTCCATGCTCTGCCCCGGCACGTGCTCGGCGCAGACCGGATCGTTGGAACACAGCGCCGCGGAATCCAGCGCGTAGCGCAGGTGGTCTTCTACCCGGCGCGCTTCCTGGACCAGCCCGCCCAGCGTGCCTTCGGCGTCGGGGCTCGCGGTGTACAGCAACAAGGCGAAGCGCTTGCCTTCGTAGTCCGCGTAGATGCGTTCCCGTATCGACGCGGCGGGGTAGCCGCAGCGCATGGACAGGGACTGAATCAGAAGGTGGGACAGGGTGTGCAGCAGCACGTACGGCCCGCCTGGGAAGTGTCGCTCGCTGTTCCGCCGCCGCGCCCAGGCGACGTGGCCCTCGACAAGCTGGCCCAGTCGCGTCTGCACCGCCTCCCGGCCGAGCCAGTCCATTACGGCGTTCTCGCGAAGCTGCAGGACGATCCCCTCACCGCGGTTTTCCACTGCCGGGAACCACGTCGGTTCCAGCGCGATGGCGGCTCTCTCGACCTCGGCTTCGTACTCTCCGTCCACGTTCGGCATCTCGGATTCCAGCCGGGTGAACCCGGCAAGCGCCAGCACTTCGCGGAGCCGGTGCACCTGGATGACTGACTCGATCCCGTCGCTGCTCGCCGAGCGGCGCCACACGGAGTCCGGCAGACGCCGAGCGTGGAAGTCCGGGTGTACGGGCACGTCGTCTCCGAAGCCCTCGGGGACCGCGAGCAGCGCATCGAGCTCTGCCGACTTGATCGGCCGCTCTGCCCCACCGCCGCCCGCACGCCTTGCAGCGATCGCCTTCAACACCTCGTCGTCGGAAAACGCCGCCAGGCGCCCCGCTACGCCGGGGAATCGCTTGACGACATCGAGACTCGGCGCATCGGTGACGATCTGCAGTTGTTGCCAGAGCTCTTCGACCGCCTCATCGACCTCGGTGCCGCGGTCCGGCAGCGAAAGAACGCTGAGCACCTGCGGGAACCATGCGTTGGATGCGGTGCGGATCAGCAGCCGGCTGGGCTGGTCGCAGGGCTCGTTCGCGTGGCGTCCCAGCCACGGTCTGGCGCCGCTGCAGGTGCCGAGCGGGAACTTGGCCAGGTCCATCGCCTCGTGCATGCGGCGGGACTTGCCACACTCGCAGCGCACGATCTGTTCCGCCAGGTCGCCGGTGGTGCCGCGTTCGTCCAGCCTGAGCTGCCGGCGGCACTGGTCGTCCGGCCCGTGGACGAACCGATGCCAGTCGATGTCGTCCACGTGGCCCCTGGAGCAGGCACGGACGAAGCGGGTGGCCACCACTGGTCTCTTGTCGAACTTCCCCCGATCGAGCGCGGTCCGCCGCACCATGCGTCGGGAACGCGTGCCGGTCTGTCCGGTCGAGCCGGGGTTGGACTCCTGCACCACGAACCACTCGGGGAACCGCCACGCCCCGATGCCGCGTTGGCGGTCCTGCCAGTGCTCGGGCTCCGGCGGTGGCGCGTACAGCCTGGGACCCTGCACGCCGGTCATGGAGGTCAGCTTGGACGCCAGGCGCGGCTCCTCGATCGGTTCCAGGTTGGTCTCGGCGCCCCAGGTGTCGAGGCCACCCACGATGGCGGATTCGTCGGGCAGATCGATCAGCGCTCCCGGCCCGAACGTGGTGATGACCTGGCTGCGCCGCAACTGGCCATGTGCCTTGCCGTTCATGCGCCGCTCCTGCTGAGTCGGCTGGAGAGGTCCTGCAGGAACAGGTTCACCTGGGGCTCGACGTCGCGCAGTGACCGGTTGGCGCGGAACTTCTTGTGATGGGCCGAGTCGAAGTCGGTGTCGAGCATCTCGCGGAGGAGCGGCTTCCTGGTCCGGAGCTCATGCCGCTGGTATTGCATGGACACCCCGTCAGCGCGGTAGTCGTCGAGGATCGCCCGCCACGAGTCGAGCAGGTCACCGATCCGGTTCTGAATGCTGCGCAGCCGTTCTTCGCGTTCGGCCTCGTCCTGCATGGGCTGCTCGTTGATCCGGGCGCGAAAGACTTCGAGCAACAGCCGTTCGAGCTCCACCCGCTCTGCCTCGATCGCCTCCACCCCGGCCGGCGGCGTCATCGGTGATCGTGCGTGACGGGCTAGGGTTACCAGCGCCCCCGCGAAGCCGCGGTCCAGGGCGCGTGCGGCGAACGGGGTCACGCTGGCCACCTCCACCGAGCGGTAGAACGTCTCGTGGTAGTGCCGGAAGCGCTCGTAGTGCGACCGGTCCCGCGGCCGATGCACGTTGTAGAGCATCACCACCAGCCCGGGACGGTTGTCGTCGCGTCCGACCCGGCTGGTGGCCTGGATGTACTCGGAGTTGGTCTTCGGCTGTCCGTACACCAGCATCAGCCCGAGGCGCTGGATGTCCAGGCCCACCGAGATCATGTTGGTCGCGATGGCGCAGTCCACCCGCTGCTTGCGGTCGCGGAAGGTCGTCTGCAGGCGCCGCCGGGCCTCGGCCACCCGATCGGTGCTCACCCGCGAGGTCAGCTCGACCACGTCGGAGAAGCTGGTGCGGTCGCGAAACAGTCCCCGCGCCTCGCCGAGCCGCTTGCGGTCGCCGTAGCGCTTCAGCGTGTTCTGGACCTCTTCTTCCAGGATCCTCCGGGCGCCGCCGAGCTCGCGCAGGCTGTTGAAGTAGCCAAGCACGGTCATGTAGGGATCGGCAGGATTGTCCCGGTTACGGGGACCTCCGGCGTCGCGCCAGGCCCGTTCCGCCGCGCCCATCAGCGCCAGCAATACCCGCCGCATCGCCTCCTTCGGGTTGCGTCCCTGGGACGCGATGCCGACGTACTGCCGAGCATTTCGCTCCGCTGCGGGCATGGTGCGCGCGAAGAACGAATCGTCACGAGACGGTCCCGGCGGCGGGAAGATGTGCGTCGCCGGGCGCCCGAAGAGGCCCTGAACCTGTTCCCGAGCGTGGCGCACCGTCGCCGTCGATGCGACGATCTTGGGCTTCACCCTCCTGCCGTCGATCTCCCTCGCGCACAGCGCTTCGATGGCCGCCTCGTAGAGGCCGGCCATGGTGCCCAGGGGTCCGGAGATCAGGTGCAGCTCGTCCTGGATGATGAGATCCGGCGGCGGCAGCGGCTGGCTCAGGCGGTTGCCCCGGCGCGGCTCGGCGGCACCGTAGAACCCGCTCTCATCGTGGCGGTCGGCGCCCCCGAGGAGCGCCCCGGACTCGCCGACCCAGGGCAACGAGGCGAACTTGTCGACGGTGGCGACCAGAAAGGCCGGCAGCCGCCGGTACAGCGGCTCGTCCACGGCGACTATGGGCAGTGGCGTGTCGCCCGAGAAGTCGCACTCCCAACTGGCGCAGGCGATGCGCAACTCGGTCGGGTGATCGGAATCCGGCAGCAGCGTGAAGGATTCCGGGGTGAAGTCTTCCCCACACCAGGGGCAACTCTCCAGGGGAATGGGGGCCGGCCTGCCCTGCGGGTTGTTCTTGTACTGGCTGACCTTGCTGCGCGCCGAGTCCGAACGGTTGTCGCCCCGTTCGCCGAGTCGGTTGGGCGTGCCCGCCTTGCCCACCCACAAGCCGATCTCGAACGGCCAGGTGCCATACCGGGCGGTGTCCTTGCGCCGCTCCAGCTCAAGCGCGCACACCAGCCCTGCCGCGCGGCCGAGCTGATCCAGCGTCAGCAGCCGCAACGTGTAGCGCATGACGACGCTCACGCCGGCACCGGCCCGGCCGCCGTCCTCCGGATGGCGCAGCCGCCGCAACACCATGGCAAACGCCGCAAGCCCGAGATACGCCTCGGTCTTGCCACCGCCGGTGGGGAAGAAGAGGAGGTCCACGAACTCGCGCTCGGGATTCGCCGGGTCCGCGAGGCCGGACAGGTTCAGCAACAGGAAGGCGATCTGGAAGGCACGCCATCGGGGCGGGTCGGTCACCCCTTCACGGGCCAGCCGCCGAGAGAGCGCGGCCGCGACGGCGCGGTTCGCGACGCAGAAGGCATCTAGCGCGTCCGAATCCTGCGCGAGGACGCGGATGCCCCGCTCCATGCGGTTGGCGGCGGAACGGGCGTGGAACACCAGCTCCTCGGCCGTCTCGCGGCGTTCTCCTGTCAGGTCGGTGAGTCGGGCGTCCTGCTGGTCGATCCAGGCGCGGTAACCGGTGACCAGCGGTGTCAACGCACGTTCCGCGACACCGCCATCGGAGAGTTCGCCGAGCGCCGCCATGGCAAGCTCGACACCCGGCACCTCCACGGTCTCGGTCGTCTCCACCTCGGCCGTGGGATTCCAGGTGGTGCGCAGCAGCCGGCAGGCGCCCTCTACGAGGAGCCAGTCCGCGGCCACGCCGTGACCGGCCGCGTACTCAGGCGTGTCGGCGTAATGGAGATCTGCGATACGTTCGTCGGGATCATCACCCGACACCCCACGCGGATCGGGACGCGGCACGAACGGAATCGCGCTCCGTACCTCCAGCTCCGCTTGGAAAGCGAACGCCGCGTCGCGAACGAGGTCCGCCACGGCGGACCGCCCGTTCACCAGAAACAGCGACACGGATCGCGTCCCCGGCGGAATCCGGTCCGCGAACGTCGCAACCCTCACGGGGCGGGCGACCGCATGGAGGATCAGCCCTTGAGAACCCGGCACCGGCTCCTGGTACGGATCATCCGCTCCGCCAAGCGTCACCCGGACCTCCTCTTCACGGGCCGTACGCTGCCACCGCGTCGACGCCTGTCCCTCGCTCCTGACAACGGCCCCGTCGGCCGCGCCTTTCGTTTCGTTGGATGACTCGTCGCTGGCGGGCGCATCATCGTTCCGTCCGTCGTCCCGGGATGCGTCCTCGACGTAGCGGTAGTCACCCCACCGGACGGTCACATCCACCGCATCCACGCCCTCTGCAACCAGGAAGCTCAAGCCCATCGACGACGGAAAGAAGCTCTTCTTGGCAGATCGCCGGTCTTCCGTGGAATCATCGCCGAGCCCGCTCTCACCGGCGACCTCCGGATCGAAGTCCTCGTCCGCGTCGGCGTCCGCGCGCTGTTCCGCAGGTGCCTCCCGCGGGACCAGAAACCCGGTGAGATACCAGTTGGACGGCCGCACCCACCCCGGCAAGCGCTCATCGGCGAGCGGATGCCCGGCACCGGGACCAATAAGGTCCAACTCCAGCGCCTCCCGAAGCCGGGAACGTACCTCAGCGGGTTGGATCACCTGCCCCATGTCGGCTCTGGCCTATCAGTGCTGGCGAAAGTCGGCCCGCCGCACCGTAAGAAGCGTGAACAGCGCCTCCCGAGCGGCGCTCGAAGCATCACGCAGCCGCCTGCGCGCGTTCCGGCCGTTCCTGCACGCCTGGACCAGATGCCAATGGGCGAACCTCTCATCGTGGTCGTAGTCGGCCGCATGCCGCCGCTCCTGCATGTCGTTGAACAACCGCAGGCTGTCAACCAGAGCAGCATCCTTCGCCGTCACGTCGAGCAGCGGACCAAGTCTCTCGAGCTGCCCAGGCAGCGCAGCATCCGGAGAGTGTTTCAGGACTTTGGCCCGGTCGACGACGTACTCAGCGAGCTGAGAGATCTCGCCATGCGACCAAGAGCGACGGATATCGTTCTGAATCTCGAGAGGACATGAACCGACCAGATGACTCGCCGCGTGCTTGGTCAGGTCATGAAAGACCGCATAGTAGGCAGCGCTGATGCCCCGCCTGAGATCCGTATCCGTTGGGTGGCCTCTTCCGGTGTCCGCGAGCTGCTCCGCGTGCCTGAGGAGACCGTCGGGATCAATCATCGGCGGGCGGTCTGGGACGACCAGCCACCGTGACCACGAAGACCCCCCACTCGTCGACCTTGGTGCCAACCAGCCGTCTGCGAAGGTCAGCGGTAGCGTTGTCCGCCGCTTCGCCGGGGTAGTCGCGGATGTCGAAGTTATCAGCGTCAAGATCAAGCACCACCGAGAACACGAAGATCTTTCGATTCTTGCTGCCGTACCGGGTGGTCCACTCCGCGTCGTAGGCGGGAGAGTCGGGGCGCAGGCTCGCGACGAACTCCTTCCTGATCCGCTCGGCATCCTGCTTCGCCGCGTCTAGCGCCGCCTGGAACTCGGTGGCACTGAGCTCATCCTGCCACGCATACACGCTGGGCCAACTCATGTTCCTCAGCCTACCGAGCTACGCCGTCCCTCTCAAGCTCGGATGGGCACATGTGTTCTTCTTGGCTGGTCGTCCGATCCTCGGTGGATTCGTCCTCAAGCCCGCCGTACCAGTGACACGCTCGGAGTCGTCGCCCGCTCGACGCTCCCCGAGGGTCCCCTCAGGGCGAGACGCTCAGTGGTTCGGATGACCGTCTGGGGCAACCGCTCACGGTGACCACGAAGACACCCCATTCAGCGACCTTGGTGCCGAGAAGCCGTTTGCGCAGGTCAGCCTTGGCGTAGTTCACCGCTTCGTAGGGGTAGTCGCGGATATCGAAGTCGTCGCCGTCAAGATCGAGCACCACCGAGAACTCGAAGATCAATCGGTCCTTGCTGCCGTACCGGGTGGTCCACTTCGCGTCGTAGGCGGGAGAGTCGGGCGGCAGGCTCGCGACGAACTCCTTCCTAACCCGCTCGGCATCCTGTTTCGCCGCGTCCAGCGCCGCCTGGAACTCGGTGACACTGAGCTCATCCTGCCACGCATACACACCCGGCCAGCTCATGTTCCTCAGCCTATCGGAGCATCCTGCCCCGGCTCAAGGGCACCGGGTCACCGTGGACTCGTGACGGCGTGCACAATGCCGACTGCCGCCGCCGACCGCTTGCGACAGCATTCGCGAGTCGACCGCCCGCCAAATCTTGTCGAACGACGGCGAACGGCGGCACGCCAACGCCATGTCGAAGCGCGCAGTCGGCGCCGTCTGGTCTGCCGTCGGTCGGTACGGTGTGTTTCGCCGCTGGCTGAGCCACTCCTTGGCGGCCTCGGATCGACTCCGGGTCGGGCGGTGCAACGAGGTCCGCGCGAAAAAGGTACGTCCGCCCGCAATGGACTCGACCGAAGCAAGGAACTACGCTTCATACTCGCACTTCGCTACGACTGCTTCGATACGCCGATCCGCGCGCCGACCGGGCGCCCGCGAGCAGAGCCGGGCCAAGTCGTGTCGGACAATCTCCGTTGGCGTCGAGTAGAATCAGTATGCCGCCGCCAGCGCCAACGCGCGAGGGGCGACGCCGACCACCGTTCCCAGCATACTGTCTTTCACGAATCCGTTCGCTGGACGCGGATTGGTTTCAGGATCACGGGAGCACTCGCCGGCGTGAGTTCCTGCACGATCCGTCGGAGCAAGACCGGTACCGCCTGAACTTCACCGCTACCTTCGACGATGGCGATGATCGAGACCACAATCAAGCCTTGCTGAACAGGTCGACAGGTTGCGGCCGTGCGAAATTGGGATCCGGGTGTAGCTAATCGATACGGAGAAGCTCGCCAGCGGTGAACGCGCCGTCCTGCAGTACCGAGCTACATCGTCCATCGGCCCTGTCCTCTAGGCACGGTCGAGGGAGACTACCGGTAAGAGCGAATCGACGGGAATCGACTCCCGATCCAGGAGATCGGCGCTGTGCGTGGTGACGACAACCTGCGTCCGTTCGCTCGCCTCAAGGAGCGCATCCACCAGGACCCCGGCAGCTTCAGGATGAAGTGCGGTCTCGGGTTCCTCGACGCCGAGCAGGCGAGCGGCGCTAGCGGCGCCGGGACTCTGGAACAGCACCAGGAGGACGCCCAGAACGTGCAGCACGCCATCCGACATGCTATGCGCAAAGAACTCCGCGCGCGTCATCGCGTCCCCGTTGATGGAATTCGAGAGCATGTCGGTTGCCGAAGACCCGAGAATCCACACCAATTATCTCCGGCGCGAAAGCACTGAGTTAGTCCGTAATGCGGTCGACGCTCGCGGAACCCCGCGACTTCAGTTTTGCCAGCACGCCGGCGGCGTTGCTGCCGTCCCGTGCCAAGACAGGATCACCTGTCGGCGTATGAAAGCCGCCAAGCGCACGCGCGCCGATGTGGTAGCATGCCATGCTCTCCAGCGCACGATAGACAGGGCGAAACTCTGACACGTTGGAGACGCGTATCAGATAAAGCGATCCGTCGTCGGGCAGCGGCGGATGTGCAAGCGAGGTGGCCACACAGCGCCCATGCTCGATACGGAAGAACCGTTCCGCATCGTCACCGGTGGCACGGACCCGGCACTCCTCCCGACGCAGGACGTAGCCGCCGCCTCGTTTTGCCACGTCAAATGCATACCAGCCAATAACTTCCGTGAGCCGGAAGCCGAGACGGACACCGAAGTGACTCTGTGGCGTCGCTGTCCGATGGCAGACCTCCACGAAGCCGCCGCGCTCGCTCATTGCGTCGCCGAGATTTAAACCGCAGCGCCTGTGAGGCGAAGCGCACGGCATCGAGGAAGTTGCTCTTGCCGGAACCATTCGGGCCAACCAGAGTCGTCAATGGAGGCAACTCTACGTTGCACGCCGCGATACTCTTGTAGTTGTGCAACGCGACCCGGGTGATCAGTCGACGATCAGCGAATGTGTTCATGTCCGTTACCGTCAAACTGTCTCCAGCGGTGTGCCAATCGTGCCAGATTCGCCGTTCAGCATACGGAATAGACGGCTTCCCGGGATAATGTGGGCGTAGAACTGTGGCGGATGGAAGGACTGTACTACCCGCCGAATGCCACCTATCGGAACAGGTGCAGGTAGTTTCTTTACACACGTTAGAACCAAGGCCGACACGCAACCACGACCGCCTACGTAATCCTCGAAGCATGACCGATCGATACGCATCTGTTCACGAAAACGCTTCCATATCTCTGGCGGGCTGCCGTGAATCACAGAACTCACATCCGCTTGAGCGACTATTTTCCCGACCGGAAGCGTGAAGTAGAGCCAGATCGTCGTCCCTGAATCGATCCTGACGATCCGGTTTCTCAGTTCTACGGTCTTATCACCGGATAGAACCAGTTCTCCGTATGCCGGTCTGAGCGATATTATTGCTTGTCCCATCAGATATCGCTTCGGTATCCCTGTTCAACAATCAGACCAAGTGAATGGTGTGATATCCTCTCGGCGGTCACGAGATTGGCGTCGCTGACACATCCCATTTTCTTGAGTATTTTGAAGTCGATGTATTGCGGAAACGGTAGCATACTATCGAACGTGAAGGCAGTGATCTCGTCACCATCGTTCGTGAGTCGCTGAATCTCATTCTTCGTCAGCACGCCCTGTCTGCTCAAATTCATCACCGCCTGGGTCGTGGTCAGGGTATCCGAAAACGTCACCCTCGTCAGCGCAACCGCCTGGCTGCGTGGACCGCTTACGTAGAAGACTACGAGCGTCCCTCTTGGCAAGAGCGTATGCCTGCGAGCCCTGAGGAAGTAGGTTCGTTCAAGCCGGAAGGCCGCGTCGTGGTGTGACAGTAGCAATCCCTGGCTCCGAGTCTCGGGAAGAAGCTCGTCCGCGTACACGCCCTTGATCGGAACAATAACCGCTCCTCGATGCGGAGCAAGGAGTACTCCAGGAGCGATGAAAGTCTCGAAGTCGAACAACGACATAGTCCATGATTCGTTCTCTTTGTCGCGACCCAATACTATGCCGGTATTAATCAGTTCTTGATGACTTGGCAGATCGGCGGGAAGATGAAGACCTGTCACATCGAGGAAGTCGCGCGCGATACTTTGCCAGTTTTCCGGAGTGACGACTCCCGTAATCGAAACACGGCTCAGCTCAATGTGGAGGTTGTGATCGTTGTTTCGATCGGGATAAAATCCGCGTCGGAGTGCAGTCTCCCTTGTCCTAATCTGGTTCCGTGGGATCTTCAAATGGAACCGAAAGAGCCGACACTCATCTCGTCCGGTTGCGGGTGCCGCGAGAATGTGGTCAATCGTACGGTCAGCATCAACATGGTCCTCATCAACGATCAAGTGGAGGATCGTGTGTGTGCGATCCCGGAGTGCCCATGACCATAGCCCTGTGCCGGTGATCTGGTCCGACGACCGAACCACGACGCTTCGACGGTAGGAATACCCGGGTGTTGGGCCAAGCCATGAGGCGAGCTCCGATTCGTCAAGGTGGCCGTGTGAGCGCAGAAACCTACCGATACTATCGCGATTATGATCGCAAATTTCCGAAACCTGTATCTCGCGTGTCTCTGCTGTGATGGACACAGGGACATCAATTGGGCTGTCGTCCTTCTGAAAAGAGTCGACAACGTCCGTCGGAGATACCACATGAAGCCCGTACACTTCGTGAAGCTCTCGAGAATTCCGTAGGATTCCGGAGTCCCTTGTAATAAACCCGTAAGCCCGATGATGAATCGATGATGCTAAGTGAATATGATCCGACTTGTCATTCGTCGTCCACCCCTGTGGGCCAGGAGGGTTTGAGGTCAACAGACTCTGCACCCTCGTAACGACCTGTCGAAGGAGATCGTTGTCTACGGTCGGAAGACGCGGAAGGCTCCTGGCAAATGTTAGCACCGGGTCGTTGCGTTGGTCCTGAGACGTCCGTTCCAACTCTGCGACGAATTCAGGAGTCACCACGAGACGAATCTCGTGGTTCAAGGCGAACGACAGTATTTGAGCGGCCTGGCCTGAGTCACGGTACCTAACAGCATCGAAAAACACGTTCAGATCGATCACATAGGTAGGCGTCGTCAATAGTGGTCTTGCCGGATCAATCTGAATCGAGTTCTGTGCACCACCAGACGTGCCGAATAGCGACGGCACCTCCAGGTCGAGTGAATACAGATTGAGCATCGTCCCGGATCTCAAGTCGGGGACCTGTCTGATGACTCTAAACCCTGAGTGCTGCCAGAATATGTTGGCATTCAGTTTCGGCAGTACGCGAGCGGTTATGTTCAGGTACGATAGCTTTGTCGCGTACAATATCAGTTCTTCGATAATCGTTCGAGCGACACCAGATGTACGATGATCGGGGTGCACACAGATGTGAAATATCCTCAAATGTGGATGCCTTCCGCCGAACAGCAGATATCCTCGGAACTCTCGTGAGAACATGTCGATCGCTACCCAGAGATTGCCCTTCATGGCTGCTTCCTGGTATGCGCTTCTCGGAAGAAATCCGAGCTGAGGTCGATGGGCATCCGCGAGATTGCGAACCTGGTCGATGTATGACATGACTCGCTCGACGTCTTTGAGAACAGATTCAGCCACTTTGTGCACCAGAGATGGGTGGCGATGTCCCGGCCATCGTGGGGGACCTACGTGTCGATCTCCGGTTCGGTAGAGGTTTGGAGGATCGCATGACGGCTCGATGCGACACGGCGGCGTGAGCTTCTGCCGTGGCGCGCTCGGCGTTGAGGGCGAGCAGGCGGGCGAGGACTTCGTCACGGACAGTATCAGGCCAGCGGTAGCGGTAGGGCTTCTTCTTGCGGCCCCAGGTGGCCTCGTCGATTTCGTAGTCGAGGAAGAAGTCGCAGTCGGTGGCTATGTCGGTCCAGCCGTATGCGTCGAGGACGGCTCGGTCCATGGCCGCATGGAGTTCCCGCAGTTTGGCAATCCTCGTGCCTGTATCGTAGAGGTCGTGGAAGCGGTTGTAGGTCTTGGTCATGCCCTCGTCGTGATCGACCATGAGTGCGGCGCGGTAGTCGTAGTAAGTCTGCCCCGCGGCTTCAAGGTATGCGTCGGTATCCCGTGCTTCCGGGAACGGGAACGTCTCGAAGCAGTCGGATGGTGTGTAGCGGAGGTCATCCTTCATCGAGGATCCGAAGAAGCGTGCCCAAATCTCGTGTACGCGGGACTGTAGAGAACAGAATGAGGAGTATGAATCTATTCGAAAAACGTTATGTGGCATCGCATATACTATACCCACTGGTAGGAAAGTGAACTGCAGGTGACTCCCTACATTTCCATGAAACAACACCCGTTTGAGTCCCTTGATGGCTGAATATAACTCGGGCCTAGGACCGAAGAACTGCCACCACTTTGTTCTCGCTATAATATGATTTTTTGTTTCTCGATCCGGTCTTACACGATCTTCGATCATCGCTATTAACGTGGGCCATCGACTACGGCATTCAGCCTCGGTTCGCTCGCCGAAGTTGATTACGTAGCGATGGTGCGCGTGAGTCGGGCTTGTGTTCACCTCCTCGCCACCGATGTAGGGGAAAATGACTTCTCGGTTGCGTGGATCGGATTCGATGAGCCGCTGCATTTCGGCGATTGAGCACGCAACGCCTCTTCGGTCGGTGTCATCGAAGGTGAAGCCCATACCGAGGACGTAACTTCCGACGAAGCTCTTGCCGGCGTTGGCTGCCAGCCGTGCCGGGTCCGCGTGGCCGCCCTGGTGGAACAGAAACGCGGTGATATTGTCTACGCTCGCACCGTCTAGCACCTTGCGCAGGCGAAACGCCCCCTTGCCGATGTGGAGGACACTTACGATGACAGCGGCTTCGCCGGGCCACTGGACCCGCTTGGTAGCGCGGTAGATCTCGCCTTCATGCTCGCAGATCCAGCGTAGACCGCTGGAGCGGGTGTCGCCCTGGGCGATGGTGTTGGTGGCGATCAGGCCGAGTGTACCGCCCTCTCGTAGCAGAGTGAATGCGCGCCGGTAGAAGTGCGCCACGAGGTCGGCATTGCCGTGGCTCTCTTCATGCAGATCTTTGAGCCAGCTCGGATAGCCTCCAACGTTGCCGGCCGCGATGCTGTTCTTACCTGCGAATGGCGGGTTGCCGACGAAGCCGTGGAAGCCGGGGTTGTCGCGCTCGAAAACCTCGGGGAACTCAATTTCCCAGTGGAAAGGAGCGAACGGCAGTTCCGCGTGGCGGCGCCCCTCCATCTCGACAGCGTGACGCCACGACTCCCCGGTGAGGATGGCCTCCTGGTACGCAGAGCGCCGTGACTCGCGCTCCTTTGGCTTGGCGCCCTCAAAGAATGCCGCGAGCACGAGATCGCCAAAAAGGCGTACCTCGGAGACCGCATCCTGAGCTTCGCGCCAGAGGTTCTGCAAGCGGCGTTCGTCGACGGTGTCGTCGGCTTCGCGAATCTGGTGCCGCAGCTCCGATGCCGCTTGCACGGCCTCGCGGACGCCGAAGCCAGCCAGGATCGGCTGCCCTCCCTTCCAGTTCAGCGCCTCGATCTGGCGCCGGGTCAGGCCGACGAGCGAGTCGCCGTGACGGAACGCATGGTCGACGAAGGTGAGCGGATGGTCGCGCGCCAGCGTGCTCAGCCAGAGAGAGACCTTGGCAAGGTCGACGGCCATGGGGTTGCGGTCGATGCCGTAGAGGCACTTTTGCGCGATCAAGCGCCGAGCGTAGATCACCTCGTCTTCGTCAGCCGGGATCATGGGCATCGCGCCATGCGCGCCCCACGCGTCGATCAGAGCGTCGGCAAGCTGGCGACATGTCTCGACCAGGAATGCCCCAGAGCCCATGGCCGGGTCGCAGATCTTGAGGTCCAGGATCTGCTCAGGGGTCGGCGTCCGGCCGTCGTCGCCTCGCAGCCGATCGAGGAGGGGTGCGAGGGTATGGCGAACGATCGGCTCGGTGAGTTCGCGCGGCGTGTAGTGGGAGCCCGAGCGCCGCCGCTCCGCGTTGGGCTGCAGCACCAGTGCGCCGGGCGGGGCGATGTCCGGCGTCGCGTCCCGGTCCAGCAGCCGGTCCAGCGCCACGTGCAGGTCGTCCACCCTGTCCGCGGCGCGGAGCCCTTTCGCGACCTTGTCCGTTATTGTGCGGTCCGCGCGCTGTTGTAGCCACCTCGCGCGGCGGGCGTTCGGCTGAGCCAGCAGCGCGTCGAGATCGATCGTGTTCGGCGCTCCCAGCTTCTTGGCCGGCTTGATGGCGACCGAGCGGCCGGTGGCGGTCTCCAGGCGAAAGCCCATGATGGTCTCGTACACGGAGCCGATCTGCTCTACGTCGAGCGTGCGGTAGGAGATGCGCTCACCGTCGAGAACGAGCAGCTTCTCCAGCACGCGGTAGATGACGCCGTCGGAGATGCGTGGCGCCACGACGCGCTCAATCGTCTGCCGGACACCGCCGCCGCGGCGGCCCTCGAGAAATCGGAAACGGTCCGGGTCGAACAGTGTGCCACGGCGTTCCGGCAGGTTGATGGCGCCCCCGGTGCGATGGGCGCGAGCCCCATCGTGAATGAGGCGAAACAGCACGAGAAGCTGCGCCCAGGCGCCGAAGCGCTGGTCCATGGTGTCGGGGTTGAGGGCGGCATCCTCGCGCAAGCGCTGGTAGAGCCCGGTGAGCGAGTAGTAACGCGCGAAGCTCTCATGTTCCGGCAGCATCCCGCGTTCCTCCGCGTAGAGCAGGAAGACCAGGCGCAGGATGACAGAGAGCAGGCCGCGATAGATGTCGTTGCGGTCGCCGTCCTCGGAGAGCGGCTCGCGCAGGAGTTGGCCGCCGGAGGAGTCGTGAGCGCTTTGGAAGCCGCGGAGGAGTTCGTACAGGGCGTGCAACACCTGCTCGGAGAGGCGCTCGGAAACCTCGTTCTGGTATTTGCGGCTGCTATCGAGCAGGGCGGCGAGCCGTTGTTCGCGCGGTAGCGCCAGCAGGCGCTGTTCGGACAGCAGCAGGCGCAACGCGGAGCAGAGCGGGCGCCCGGCGGTAGTGATCAGATCCGAGAAGCGGAAGTCCATCCAGCCGGAGCTCTCCCCGCGGGGAGCGGAGATCAGGCGGAGCGCGACTCCGTTGAACAGCACGCCGGCGGGAACGCCGGTGCCGCGGAGCAGGCGCTCTGCCCGGCCCTGGGGAGATGTCTCCAGTCCGCCGGCACCGGTGCTCACCTTGTCGAAGCCTTGCCCGGCGTCGAGCACCTGCACCAGCAGTTGCCACGGTGACGTGCCGTTCTGCGGATCGCGTTCGCGCACCGCAAAGTCCGGGCGGAGCGTCTCACCGTATTCCGGGAGAACGACCGCCAGATCAGCCGGAACGGGGTTTTCTGCCGTGCCTGCGTAGCCCTTCGACGAAAAGCCCCAGCCTAGGACGGCGTTCGCCAACTCTTGGAAGTCTCGCGCGCACGGCTCGGGATCGTGTCCTGGGAAAACCACCCGTTGTTCGACACACCCAGCGAGCAGCGCCTGCCCCTCCGCATCCTGTCGGTTCAGGATCGCTCCCGCCTTGACCAGCGCCGGAGCGGAGACGACCAATCCGTTCGGCTGGATGAAACCCAGCCACTCCAGGTGGGAGCGTGTGTTCGATTCTTGTTGCGCGGCCACCGTCTAGCAACCTGTTAAGCTGCCACAGAGATTGTCACTACTTAGCAGCCTCTGGTGCGAGGAAGTAAACCGCCGTTGAAGATCACCTCGTGTCGTATACACTTTTCCGGCCGGCCCTGAAATGATGTCCGTATTCACAAAGTCGTTCGTCAGTTTTCCGTCATCGGTAAAGAGAAAACGAGCCCCGCTTGCCAATGCAAGGGCGAGTATGTGCCGGTCGTTTGACCTGATCCGTCCGCCGAGTTGCTCCTCGACTTCCTTAATCATAGACAGCCTTATTATCCGAACTCTCCTACCGAGTCTGCGAGCCTCCAGGAACCATCTTTCGAAGTTCTTGTTGTGAGTCAGCTCTCTGATGTTCTTTCCGCCAACGACGAGTTCGCCCCGTCCGTCTTCCAACCATTGCCGAAATCTCCTGCCTGGCTCAGTCTGTTTCGGCCCCACTAACTGGTACACTACGTCGGCGTCGACGATGGCGCACATCAGTAATCGATCACCCGATTCAGTTCGTCTCTGAAGAAACCCCGGTATCCTTCTGGTGCATCAAGAACGTTGCCTTCGTCGTCAATGCGAATCGAGTGAATCGTGACGGACAGGTCATCACGCTCGAAATACAGGATCGATACGTCGTCGGGCTTGAGATTCGTGGTCTTGTCCCGAATGTCGAGTAGAATACGGTCGACAATGTAGTCACTGTGGGTCTCGACGATGAGTTGACGGCCAGACGCTGCAGTGGCACAGAATAGGCTCCCGAGAGCCGCCTGAGCACTTGGATGGAGATGGACTTCTGGCTGTTGGAAAAGAAACATCTGCGCTCCCCTAGCACGAAATATCTCCGTAAGGACAGGTAGAACTTGGCTTACACCGTATCCAACATCAATTAGATTGCGTTTCGGTCCCTTCCTCCTGATTCCAAACTTCCGAACCTGTAACTGAAAGGGACCTCCCTCCATGTTACCGAGTTGTTTCACATCTATTTCATCAAACAAGCCGGAATCACGGCCGAATCGTTCCAGCTCTTCTTTCAAGGCATTCCACTGTTTCTCATCTCGGAAGTTGACGTTAGCTAGAAGAGTAGGGACATACGCTCCTTCGGGATCTGGTGTAGGTCTCAGGGGGTCATATGTGCGGCGTGGACTCGATCGAATTGGAGCACTTGCAAACGCCGGAGAGCCCGCCCTATGGGACATAGGGTCACGGAGTAGCTGAATCACCTTAGAACCTATGTCCTGACTCAATACGGATCGAGGTCCTGCTAGTCTCTTGAGTGTCTGTGGTTTCTCCATGGCTTCCTCTAACTCCCTTCGTATTCGAAAAAAGTACGGTGCGCTGAAAATTGGGGTATACGAACTACGGGGATAATCATATCTTGTCGTATAACGCCACGAACTGTCCTCGTGTCCAAAGTCGATGGTTAACTTGCGATCATCAGACCCAAAGAAATTCACCCATATGCTTCCTCGATATAGAGAAACTGTAGCAGGAACCGGTACAGCAGAGTGTGAAGTAAATGTCACGTCAACATTGATTCTCCTGCGTCTTAAAGTTCCGCTGAATCCGATTTCAAAACATCCGGGAGAACCGCGACGGGGTCCTTGACTATGCACAATCTCAGAAAACGCACCAAGGTCATATGGCCTCGATCTGAAGTCCGGATCGATCTGTTGAAATACCGTGTCCCATATCGCACGTACTGCCGCGAGAAACGACGTCTTTCCGGTACTGTTTTCTCCTACTAGCAAGGTTAGCGGCGCCAAACGAGCGATCTGTTGATCACCAAAGCAACGGAAGTCTCGAATCCTAATTTCGTCGACATATTGCTGAGCCATGCAGCTTCTCCTCTAATTCGTATCCGGCCAAAGATACACCAGACCAACCGGCTCCACGCGTGGAGCGCGAACTTCGTAAAACTGGCGAATTCGGGACGGCTCGGTTTCGAGGTCGCGGTTGAACTGGGTGAGGCGCCTGCGCCATGCGGCGACGTCGGCCTGCCGCTGGCGTTCCTCTGCTTCGTTTAGCCCAAGCGTGAGTTGGTCCTTGGCAGCCTCGTGTTTGGCGAGCTCCGCTTCGACTCGCTGGCGCTGGCGTTCCAGGGTCACGTGGAGCTGACGGGCCTCACTCTCGCCGCGATCGCGCAGGGCGTCGGCCGCGATGCGGGCGACCTGTTTGGCTCGCTCTTTCAGTTGCGGCAGCAGGTCTGTGATGTCCTGGGCGGCGGTCTCCAGCAGACGGCGATGAATGGTCTCGCTTGGGCCGTGGGCGTCCACCAGCGCGGACTCCAGGCGTTGGAGGGTTCGCGCCTCGGCTTCCCCGGCGTACGCCCTGAGCGGTCCCGCGCGTCTTGACGGCTCGATCCAGCGGGCGGCGACCGGCGTCAGGATCTCGTGCAGGCGTTCGGCCCGGCGGCCGTACAGGCACAGCCGGCCCAACAGGATCACCCGCGGGATCGAGTCGGCCGCCTGTACCAGGCAGGCGCGGGACAGGTCGTGGTGGACGAAACCCTGGGCGCGGAAGCGGGCCAGCAGGCGCTGCGCCATCCGCTGCTCCAGGTGCAGGTGCACCGTGTCGTCGGTGAGCACGCCGGCGTCCTCGAACACGACCGGGCGGATCGGCGCTTCGCGCCGCCACTCGGCCAGTTTCTGGTTGCGCCTGCGCGGCACGCGCAGGGTGTCCAGGGTACTGGTCCAACTCGCATCCGCCAGCGTCTGGCCGTTGAGGGCCGGGAACGTCCAGACCCGGGAGCCATCAGCGGCACGCTCTTCCTGCAACGGTTGGGCGCCCAGCAACTCCAGCGAGCAGGACATCGCGTCACGGAACGGCTGCGGCTCGAAGTCCACCCAGCGGCGGGACCGATCCAGCAGCCCCCGGCAGCGCTCGATCTGCTCCTTCAGGTCTTCCTGGCGTTCGCGCGCCGCTTCGAGCTCCTCGGCCGCGACGCGCTTCTTCTCCTGGTCCGGATCGGCGGCTTCGATCTCGCTTGCCAGGCGCTTCGCGTCCCGGTGACGAATGCCCTGCCGCAGTCGGCGTTCGATGTCGTCGTCGATCACCTTGGAGAGGCTGCCCAGCTCGCGCTTGATGGTCTGCGTCTTTCTGACCAGCACCTCCAGTACCCGGTCTTCGGCACGCTGCGGGAGTGCGAAGTAGTGGCAGCGGACTTCCGGCGCCGGTTGCAGCTTGCGGTCGATGCGGCCGTTGCGCTGCTCGATCCGGCCGGGATTCCAGGGCAGGTCGAAGTGGAACAGGTCGGTGCAATGCGCCTGGAAGTTCAGTCCTTCGCGGGCGGCATCGGTGGCGATCAGGATGCGCAGCGGATCGTCCGCCGGGGCCGCGTTGAAGCGGCGCTGGATCTCCTTGCGGTTCGCGCCCGCGGTCTGACCGTCGATGGTCTCGATCCGCTCGTCGGCCAAATCGGTGCCGGCGATCGCCTGCTCCAGCATCTCGCGCAGGTAGCGCTTGGTGCCGATCACGTTCTCGGTGAAGATCAGCACCCGGCGGTTGTTCCAGCGTGGCCGGTCGGGACAGAGGTGGTCGTCGATCCAGCGGATCAGCTTGCGGGTCTTCGCGTCGGGCCGGCCGCGGGCCGCCGACGCCACCGTTTCCATACGGTCGAGGAGATCCTGTTCGGCGCGCCACAGCGCCTCGGCATCCGGACTCCGGCCCGCTGCGCTCTCGGTCGCGGCATTGATGGCCGCGATCTGGGCTGACTCCTCCGACGCGTTCTCCTCGTCCGTGTGCTCCGCGCGATCGTCGTCGGCGTCGGGGGACGTGGCGAACCGGGATGCGGCCTTGGACGTGAACGCATCGCTGCCGGCGGCTCCGTCCGGGACATCGCCGGACGCGAAGCGCTCCCACTGCTCGCGGGCGGTCTTGCGATGGCGCGACAGGGAGATGGCGAACGCCTCGATCGACGACAGCAGCTTCTGTTGCAGCCCCACCACGAGCAATGCGGCCGCGGCGCGGGTGCGCGCGGGTACGTCCTCGAATCGCGTCTCCCGGACGCTGCGGTACTCGTCGAGCAGCCGCGACAGCACCAGCTCCGGCGCGTCGTCGGGCAGGCCGTCGATCACCACCCGGCGCACCTCGCGCTTGGGGAACTCGCCCTGAATCTCCCGTATGTCCTCCTTGATACGGCGCACCATGACGTCTTCCAGATCAGCCTTGCCGCGTACCGGCACGCCGCGCGTGAAGCGGTATGGGTCGAGCAGCTCCAGCAGGGTGGCGAAGCTGTTGGAGTGGCCGTTGTGGGGTGTGGCGGACAGGAACAGCCGGTGCTCGAAGCGCCCGCCCAGGTCACGGATGGCGCGGGTGAACTTGGTCTCGATGCCGTAGCGGCCGCCGCTCGACGGCGCCGCGTGGTGGGCCTCGTCCAGGATCAGCAGGCTGCCGGGTGACAGGTCGCCGAGCCATTCGCGCATGGGATCGGCATAGGCCGGGTCGATGAGCAGGTTGTGCGAGACCAGAAACCGGCTGTGCGTGCGCCACGGGTTGACGCCAAAGCCCCTTTCCCGGCGCACCTGCGCCAGGTAGGCGCGGTCGAGGATCACGAACAGCAGGCCGAACCGCTCCTCCATCTCCGCTTTCCATTGCTCCAGGACCGACGCCGGGGCGGCGACGACTACGGTGCGTGCCTTCTTGCGCAGCAGTAGCTCACGGGCGATGAGGCCGGCCTCGATGGTCTTGCCGAGGCCGGTGTCGTCGGCGATGAACAGGTTCACGCGGGCGAGGCGCAACGCCTTGCGCAACGGCTCCATCTGGTAGGCGTCGATCTTGATGCCGGCGCGAAACGGCGACTGGAACAGGTTCGGGTCCGTGGCCGTGACGCAGTTCCAGCGCAGGGTGTGCAGGTACGCGCTGAAGTGGCGCGGCGGGTCGAAGCGCTTCTTCCCGAGGTCGCTCCACGCCTCCTGCTCCAGGATGCGACGGTCGATCTCGAAGTCCCAGTAGACGTCCAGGGTCTGACCCTGCGCATCGTCGTCGGCGCACGCCAGACTCACCCGTGCCGTCTGGCCCGTGGGCGCGTCCACGGCTTCCACCAGCCAGCGCCGCGAACGCACCTCTACCAGTTCGCCGATGTGAGGCGCGCGGTTGGGGAGGTAGGTTGCCGGGCCGGCCACGAGGATCATTGTATGCGGAAGCGGGGTGCGTGGGCAGAGACCGCAGAGGACGGCAGAGGTTGCCGGTAAACCGGACGCGCCACTATACTTTCGGGGCGCGGCGAACTCCTTCCGGAGCGACGCCGGCGCCGCCACCTGAGCATCCGATTCCCAGCATGAATATCGAGGTCTTCATACTTGGCACCGGCGGCATGATGCCGCTGCCCGGCCGCGGGCTCACGTCGGTGCTGGTGCGCCGCGAGGGCGACCTGTTCCTGTTCGATTGCGGCGAGGCCACCCAGATCGCCTTCCGCCGTCTCAACCTGCGGTGGAAGAAGATCTCCCACATCTTCATCTCGCACACCCACGCCGACCATGTCACCGGGCTGCCGGGGATGCTCTCGCTCTCCTCCCAGGTGGAACGTTCCGAGCCGCTGCACGTGTACGGCCCGCCACGGGTGCGCGCCTACATCGAGCAGAGCCTGCGGGTGCTGGACATCTACATCAACTACGAGATCGTGATCCACGAGACGCTGGACAGCGGACCGCTGGTCAGCGGCGACGGTTTCCAGGTGCATGCCTACCGTCTGCGTCACTCCAAGCCGTGTCTCGGCTACACGCTGGTGGAGGATGAGCGGCCCGGCGTGTTCTTCCCCGAGCGGGCCGAGGCCCTTGGCGTGCCGCGCGGGCCGCTGTGGGGGCGGCTGCAGGGCGGCTCCTCGGTAACCCTGGAGGACGGCCGCATCATCGAGTCGCCGCAGGTGATGGGGGAGCACCGGCGCGGGCGCAAGTTCGCGTTCGTGACCGACACCGCAATGGTCCCCGGCCTGGACAATTTCGTGGCGGACGCCGACCTGATGATCTGCGAGGGGATGTTCTCCCAGGATCTACGGGAGAGCGCGCGCGACAAGAAACATCTCACCGCACGTCAGGCCGGCGCCCTGGCGCGCCGCGCCGGGGTTGGCCGCATGGGGCTGATCCACTACAGCCCGCGCTACACCGAGCGCGATTTGAAGAAGCTGTTGCGCGAGGCGCGGGCGGAGTTCTCCGGCGCGTTCCTCACCCGCGACCTGCAGGAGATTGCGATCCCGTTCCGCGATTAGCGCGATCACGCGTTCGCTACGTTCACAGGGTTCACACCCTGAGCCTCGCCGTCAATGCTGAATCTCTTGTATAGACTTGAGATGACAACTCCATCGGGTCCACTCGCGAAATGGCGAATTCTTTGTGGGGTTTCACGACTGTTGCGCCAGTTCGTGAATTCGGCAGATTGACTTCCATTGCATTGCCCTGCGACCCTGACTGATCTCATCAATTTGTTTTGTAAAAACGATTTACACGCGCTGATTCTATTTTCCTTTAGGAGTACGATCCACCGCGAAATGGCGAACTTCAGAGTAGGTTCGCGAACTTTCTGCGGATTCGCGACCTCTTCCGCCGATTCGCGACTTCGCGAGAGTGTCGGTGCTCATGCGAGGGATTTGGGTCACAGGGGTGCATTTGACATGCCATCGCGGTTGGCGGGTACCCTTGACCCATGAAGAGTTCTCACGGTTTCCGAATCTCCATCTGCGCCGTTCTCCTGCTGGCGCCGCTGGCGCCGCTCTCCGCCCAGGTGGCGGACGGCCTGTATGCTACCATCGGCTACGGAGTTGCGCTGCCCGCGGACACGTCATTCACCATCAACGACGTGCCCGCCGCGGAGGATGCCGACCCGACGGAGTTGCGCACGGGCACCCTCAAGACCGACCTCGGCTGGGTGGGCTTCCGCGCCGGAGCCGGCTACTCGATCAGCGGATTCCGCCCGGAGATTTCGTTCTCCTACCGCCAGCTCCCCGTGTCCGAGGTTTCCTACAGCAAGTTCTGTAATCCAGTTGAACTTGCTTTTCTACCTGATGGCTGCCTGCCCGAGGATATCCTGGAGGAGTTGAAGGTCACCGTCGATACGGAGCAGAGCTCGGTTACCGACCTGGGCCTGCTGGCGAACGTCTCCTACGACATCGATACCGGCACCCCGATCGTCCCTTACCTCGGCATCGGCCTCGGGGCATCATCCATCACCGCGAAGGTGGAAGTGGAGGTGGAGGTGGAGCTCGACGTGCCACAGCTGGGCAAGCAACTGATCAAGCGTTCGCTGGAGCGGGAGGCGTCGCAGTGGGCGCTCGCGTACCAGGCCACCGCCGGTGTCGGCTACGCCCTGACCGAGGCGCTGACGATCGGACTGGGCTACCGCCTGGCAGGCGGCACCGAAGCCGAGTTCGACTGGAACACGGTCGATGATGACGTGATCGAGAAGCTGAAGGCCGCAGCCCTTACCCACAACATCGAGCTGGGGGTCATCTTCAGGTTCTAAGGGATCTCGCCAAAATAAAGTGGTCGAAAGGAGTAGCCGATAATCTACTCAGACGTAGTGGACCCAATTCTCACCCAAGCGGTCAAGACCAAGTTCGCAGCCCTGAATCCATTGTTTGACGAGCGCCTCCGGCGCCGCTGGGCTGCGGTGGAGGCGCGCCTGCTGGGCCGTGGCGGCATCGCCTGTGTGGCAGCCGCCACCGGGATCTCGCGGACCACCATTCACGCCGGGCTGAAGGAACTGGATGCCGGCGCAGCAGCAGGGGCACAAGCCAACAGCGGACGCCAGCGACGACCCGGCGCAGGCCGTAAGCCGTTGACCGCCCGCGACCCGAAGTTGACACAGGCGCTGGAGCGGTTGGTCGACCCGGTCACCCGCGGCGACCCGATGGGGCCGTTGCTGTGGACCTGCAGTAGCGCGGCGCGGCTGGCCGAGGAACTGCAGGCGGCCGGTCACCCGGTGAGCGAGCGGACCGTGAACCGGCTGTTGCATGAGTTGGGCTACAGCCTGCAGGCCAACCGCAAGACGCTGGAAGGCACGCAGCATGTCGACCGCGATGCGCAGTTCAAGCACATCAACCGGAGGGTGCGCGCGTTTCAGGCTCTGCGGCAGCCGGTAGTTTCTGTTGACACCAAGAAAAAGGAGTTGGTGGGCGAGTACCGCAACGGGGGTCGAGAGTGGCGCCCGAAGGGCCAACCGGAGCGCGTCAAGGTGCACGATTTCGTGGATAAGACGCTCGGCAAGGCGATTCCGTACGGGATCTACGACGTGACCGGTGACACCGGCTGGGTGAGCGTGGGGGAGGATCACGACACCGCGGTATTCGCCGTGGAGACACTGCGGAGGTGGTGGCAGAGGATGGGCCATATGGCGTATCCACAGGCGCGGCGGTTGCTGATCACGGCCGACGGGGGCGGTTCCAACAGCAGTCGCAGTCGGCTGTGGAAGGTGGAGTTGCAGCAGTTCGCCGATGCCACGGGGCTGCGCATCTCGGTGTGTCACTTTCCGCCGGGGACCAGCAAGTGGAACAAGATCGAGCATCGGATGTTCTGTCACATCACCGAGAACTGGCGCGGGCGACCGCTGGTGAGCCGGCAGGTGGTGGTGAACCTGATCGGCCACACGAGAACCAGGAGCGGCTTGACGATCCGCTCGGAGTTGGACCACAACAGCTACCCGACGGGGCAGACGGTGAGCGACGAACAGATGCAGGCACTGAATCTGAAGCGCGATCGGTTTCACGGCGAATGGAACTACATGCTGACTCCCCGACAGTGACTAAAAGACCAGCTTATTTTGGCGAGACTCCTAAGGCTTCGGTCTAAGACTGGGCGGCGGCTTCCAGGACCCGGTAGCGGTCCGGATCGACGCGAAACGCCACCAGTTTCTGGCCGCCGTTGGCCATGGCCCGGCCCAGCGCCTGTTCGGCTTCGAGCAGCAGCCGGTCACCTTCGAGGTGCCGGCCGCTGCGGTCGCCGATGCCGATGGCGATGCTCAGCCCGGCAGCGGCCGCCTCTCTGCGCCACGACTCCAACTGCGAGATGGCGGCGTCGAGATCGGTCTCCGGCAGGATGAGCGCGAACCCCGCCTGGCCATAGGCGAAGGCCAGCTCGGGCAGCGGTGCCAACTCCCGCACCAGGTCCGCCATGCGCGCCGAGCTGTCGTCGGTGGTGGCTTCGGCCGCAAGCAGGACGCCCAGCACGATGCTGAGGTCGGTCTGGTACGCGGCGGACCGTTCCAGTTCACCCCCCAGCCGCTCCATGAATTGGTCCGCCGGTTCCAGGCCGTAACCTGCGCCACGCTCGACGTGCTCCACGGCGCCGTTCTGGCCGGCACTCTCCTCGTCGATACCGTCCGGCCAGGGCTCCTGCGCTTCCGACGGTGGCCGTGGCGTGAGCGTCACGATCAGCAGCAAGGCGATGGCGCAGGCCAGCAGGAATGCCAGCACCAGGAACAGCGCGTCGCGCACGATGTGAAACGCGCGTTCACGCGACACCAGCCGGTAGGAAGCGGTCAGCGTCATGGCGGGGTCGCCGGCGAAGGGCGCGGCGTACATGGTGTGCAGGCTCGGCAGGTGCAGCCTCTCCGGTGGTCCCTCGGCGGGTTCGAACAGGCTCCGCGCCGGAGCATGGGCATAGAGCACGCCCTCCGGCCCGCGCAATATCATCGCCGCCAGCCCGGCCTCGCCCATCAGTTTCTGCGCCGCCTCGCCAAACACCGCGACATTGGCGCCGCCCAGCACGAAATCGGTGACCGTGAGACGCTGCCGCAGGAAGACGTCCGTCAGCTCGCTGTTGGCCAACTCGAAGTGGCTGGCCGCATTGCGATCACCTGCCTCACGCGCTACGTAGAGCCGGACCGCGAGGAGACCGACCAGGACTACCAGAAAGGCCGTAGCGGCGATTCCGAACAGGCGCCGCAGAAGTGCATGTTGGGAGAGGTCCCGCATATCGCCTTCCTCTATTGTCGACCGCTGCAGTACCCCGCTGGAGCGGTTCGAAGTCGGCAACCCGAAGGCAATCCGGGGGTGCTAGTCATCGAGGTCGAATTCCCTGAACAGCTTCTTGTAGGTAGAGAAGTGCCGTGACTGGGCGAATTCTCTGACCTTTTCCGGTGGCAGCGCATCGAGCAGCTGGTCGAGGTAGGCGAGCACGGAGCGCACGTCCTCTCGTACCGGGCCTCCGACTTGCGCGCCGCCCGCCGTTTCCGGCGCCTCGGGAACCGGATCCGCCGCCGGCGGCGTTGCCGCGGGGTCAGCCGCGGGCGGCCCCGGTTCCGGCTCCGGCTCGGCCACGAGCTGAATGTCGCCTACCTCTTCATCCTCCGCGGGAATCTCCTGGCCGCCGGGTGGCGGCACGCTCGCCTGCGGCTCGTGCGTGACTTCAGCGGCGCCGCCGGCAGCCACCGGTGGAGGCGCAACGGCGGCCTCCCAAGGCGCGCCGGTATCGTGCTCCAACTCCTCCAGGGTGATAACGGGAGGATCGTCACCTGACTCGGCGTCGAACGTCGGCGCCGCCGGGGGAGCCGGGTCGGCAGGTGCGGCAGCGGGGCCCGGGCCTGCGCCAGCCCAGCCGCGAAGCTCCGCGAGCTGCTGTCCGACCGCCTTCAGATCGGCGTTCAGGGAGGAGAGCTGGCGTTCCAGCTTTGCCAGGGCAGCGGTGGTTGCTTGCGGGTCGCCGGCCACCGGCCCGGCCGTGGCAGCCGCCGGGGCGGCGGCAACGCGTTCGCGCTCGGCGAGCTGGTCGAGCAGCTGTTCTTCGGCTTCGGTCAGATCCTGGACGGCCCTGCTGTCCGGCTCCTGGTGGGCGCCGCCGTTGTCCGCTGCGTCAGTCATGGGCGACGACTCGGCGAACGGCAATGGTTCGGGGGCTACGGTCACCCAGTCACCGTAGGCTTCCAGATTGGCCTGGTCTGGGTCGCCGTGCGATGGCCGGTTCGGGGCGGCATCGGTGGCATTGGTATTGTGCTCCATAAGTTCAACCCGGTGCCTATAATATCGGCCGTGCGCCGGCGCAATATGATCCTGGACCGATTCAAGGCGTGCCACGGGACTGCCGTGTCTATCAATGAGTGAGTGTTCCGCGTCTGTTTTACTGTACCGTCGCCGGTCTCGTGGTAGCGACCCTGCTGTCCTTCCTGTTCGGCGCGTCAGGGCTGCTCAATTATCACCGATTGCAGGCGTACGAACGGCGCGTGGCAACCGGTATCGCAGTCCTTGAAGAGCGCCACGCCGACCTGGAGCGCCTTGCGAACCTGCTGCGAACCGAGCCTGAGCTGCTGCGCCTGCTGGCGCGTGACAGCGGCTACTATCGCGCGGACGAAATGGTGATCAGGGTCGGGCCGCAACCGCGCGCTGCCGCCGCCTCACCCTACGCTCCCGACTTCTCGGACGTTGGCCCGCTCATGCAGCCCAAGCTTCCGGTACCCCGCGACCCGTTCAACGTGCTTGCCTTGGGCCTGTTCCTCGGCCTGGGGCTGTTCGCGGGGCTCACCGTCAAGCGGATGCTGCTGCGCCGCGCGGAACAGGCGGACGGCGCGCACAGCGCGGGCGGCACGCAGAGCGCGGGCGGCGCCACGGACCCGGATGCGGTAGCCGGCAGCGTCGAGGATGCGTTCCCGGCTGCCGCCTGGTCCGACGCCGAGCTGGCACGTGGCGATGTCACCGCGGAGGCAACCCCTGACGGCGTGGCGGCGCCGCCGCCGGCTCCCGGCTCCAACGGTCCGCTGCTGCGGGCCGACGCGGCTGAGATTGTGGCTGAGGATGTCGCCGCAGGCGGCGACGCCGGGACCCAGAGCGCGGCGGGCTCAGCGCAGGCCGCGGGCGACGGCGGAGTGGAGCAGGGGCCACGCCGCAAGCGCCGCCGCGGGCGCCAGCGCCGCGGCGAAATCACGGTATACCGGTTGTAGCGATGGTGGCGACGTGAACCTGCATCCGCGACACGAGGAAATCTGCGCCGTGCTGCGGCGCGGCGGCATCGTGATAATGCGGAGCGACACGGTCTACGGCGTGCATGGGGTGGCGCCCGCTACCGGCCCCCGTCTCACTGCCCTCAAGGGACGCCCGGACGGCAAGCCGCTGTTGCTGTTGCTGGCCGACGGGCGCAGCGCCGCGGCGGTCACCGGTACCCAACCGCCACCGGCCCTGGCGGCGCTGTGGCCCGGCCCGCTGACCATCGTGCTGCCGGTGACAGATCCTGCGCCGAGTCCGGTTGCGGCGGGCGCGAGGAGCCTGGCGGTACGGGTACCCGCCGACCCGGCCCTGCGGGCCATGGTTGCCGCGGTCGGCGCGCCGCTCTACTCGACCAGCGCCAACCGGGCAGGGGAGCCCCCGCTCGGAGATCCCGCGGCGCTGCGTGCCGCCTTCGGCAGCAGCGTGGAGCTGATCGTCGACGAGGGACCGGTCACCGCGGCGGTGCCATCCACGATCGTGGACGCCACGGTGTCGCCGGCGCGCGTCCTGCGCGCGGGAGCCGTGACAGTCACGGCAGCCCAACTATCCGCCGCCGGGCGCTAGCCAGTCACGCGTAGCGGCGCAGTTCGAACCACCACGCCCACTCCGCGAGAAACTCCAGCAACCGCTGCTGCAGGCTGCCGAAGAACTCCCGTTCCAGGCGCGTGCCGACCCGGCCCAGGTAGCGGAAGTGCCATGGTTCGTAGTCGTAGCCGGTAAGCTCCTCCTGCCCCTCCGGGTAGGAGAGGGAGAAGCCGAAGCGCCACGCGTGCGCCGCCACCCAGCGGCCGTTTGGGGTGTCGCCGTAGCCGGAGGCGATGGAGCCGAAGTCGATGGTGGTGCCCAACTGGTGCTGCGAGTGGCCGGGACGCGCCGATACCCGGTCGGCGGCCTCCTGGCCGAGCTGCTCCACGTGGCGCCGGTACAGGCCCGCCTGATACTCGTATGAACGGTACGCGGAGGAGACCATGAGCTCGATGCCGTCGCTGCGTGCCGCCTCGATCATTGCCAGCAGGTCGGGCATGATGCTGCGTGACAGGCGATGACCCGCGCGGTTGGTTGTGATCGCGTAGTTGTCCACGGCAACCAGCTCCGGCGGCACGTAGTCACTCTCCAGGGCGTGCTCCTTGTCCACCAGCCGGTGCCACGCCTGCGGGGCGCTCAGCATCTCCGTCATCAGCTCCAGGAACACCTGCGGCCGCGCGCGAATCCGTTCCGCGCTGTCCGCCTCCACGGCGGCCAGTACCTCCTCCAGATCCGGCAGGGTAATCGAGAACCCCGGGTGCACCGCGGGTGGCGGTTCCGAGACCGCGCAGCCCACGACGGACAGCAGGTACGCGGCGCCCACGATCTTGCCCAGTTCCGTTCTGAAACGTCGTGCCGGGCCGCCCGATGGCTCCTTCAAAACAGCCTTGAGACGACGCCGTCCATTGCGTCGACCGGTGTAAACAGGATGCCTTTCTTGACGTTCTCGGGAATCTCGTCGAGGTCCTTGGCGTTTGCCTGAGGCATGACGATTTCCTTCACCCGGTTGCGCTTGGCGGCGATCACCTTCTCCTTCAGGCCGCCGACCGGAAGCACCTTGCCGACCAGGGACAACTCCCCCGTCATCGCCAGAGACTGCCGAACCTTCTTTCCGCACACCAGCGAGAGCAGCGCACATGCCATCGTGATACCCGCCGAAGGACCATCCTTCGGAGTCGCTCCCGAGGGGATGTGGAGGTGAATCGAGTGCTCGTCGAAGTACTCCGGACTGATCCCGTATTGGGCCGCCACCAGGCGCACGTAGGTGAACGCAATGGTGGCCGATTCCTGCATCACCTCGCCCAGCTTGCCGGTCAGCTTGATCCCTCCACGGCCCGGATTGGCAACCGCCTCGACCATCAGTACCGCACCACCGAGAGCGGTCCACGCCAGCCCCTTCACCATCCCCGGTGCCGTGATCCGATTCCGCTCTTCCTCTACGAACAACGGCTTTCCGAGGTATTCCGCGAGCGTCTCGCGGGTGATCTTGAGAGGTAGAACGAGAGACTCCATCATCACCTTTCTGGCGATCTTTCGATGAATACGGTCCAGCGCCTTTTCGTAGTTGCGAACCCCTGCTTCGCGCGCCCAGTTGCTGGAGATGGCGCGCAACGATCCCGCGTCGTACTTGACCTTGGTCTTGTCCAGACCGGCACGCTGCAAGGACTTCGGAATCAGGTAGCGGCGCGCGATGTGGACTTTCTCCTGTTCCACGTAACCGGACAGCCTGATTACTTCCATGCGGTCCAGCAGGGCGGCCGGAATGGTGTCCAGGGTGTTGGCGGTGGCGATGAACATGACCGCGGAAATGTCAAACGGGAGATCCAGGTAGTGGTCGCGGAAAGCGGCATTCTGTTCCGGGTCCAGCACTTCCAGCAGGGCGGAAGACGGATCGCCCTGAAACGATACCCCCAGCTTGTCGATTTCGTCGATCATGAACACGGGGTCGCGGGATTTGACGATGCGCAGCCCCTGGATCACCTTGCCCGGCATCGCTCCCACGTAGGTTCGGCGGTGCCCCTTGATTTCCGCCTCGTCGCGCATTCCACCCACGGAGAAGCGAAAGAAGGCGCGTCCCAACGCCTCGGCAATCGACTTGCCGACGGAAGTCTTGCCCACCCCGGGCGGTCCCACCAGACAGATGATGGAGCCGCGCCAGCTTCCGTTGCCGGTCCCGTTGGCAGTCAGCTTGCCCACCGCAAGGTACTCGAGGATTCTCTCCTTGACGTCTTCCAGGCCGTAGTGGTCGCGGTTCAGTTTGCGCTCCGCACGAGCCAGGTCAATCGGTTTCGGCCGGGGATCGTTCCACGGCAGCGCCGCTATCGTCTCCAGGTAGTTGCGGGTAACCACGAACTCCGCCGAGCTGGGATCCATCAGTGCGAATTTTTCCATCTCGTCGTCGACGCGTTCCTTGGCCTCGCCGTGGAGCTGCAAGCGGGCAAACGCCTCCTGCAGGCGCTGATGCTCGTTGGACTTGGCGTCGACCGGCATTCCCAGTTCGGTCTTGATCGCCTTGAGCTGCTCCTTGAGAAAGTATTCGCGCTGGCTCTTCTCGATCTTGTCGTTGAGCTGGCTCTGGATCTTCTTCTGAATGCGCAGGAGCTCCTGTTCCTTCTTGATGAATACCAGCACCTTCTCGAGGCGCTCGCGAACGTCGATAGTCTCCAGCACTCCCTGCTTCTCGGCCGCGGCCACGTTGAGTATGGAGGCAACGAAATCGGCAATCTTCCCGGGGTGGTCGATGTTCACCATGTTGAGCCGCATCTCCTCGGAAAACAATGGGTTGTTCTCCGAGACCTGCTTCACCTCTGCGATCAAGGCCCGGGTCAGGGCGTGGACCTCGACGGACTCCAGGTTGCGGTTGTCTAGGTACTCCACGGCCGCCACCAAGGGGGGAGTGGCGTGCAGGAACTTGGCGATTCGAAAGCGCCTCAGCGTGGATACGAAAATGTTGATGCCGCCGTCCGGCAAGTTGATCTTGCGCACGATCTTGGCGGCGGTGCCTACTTGATGAAGTTCTGTGCCGGTCGCCGTCTCCGGCGGTTCCGGAGTCGACTCGGGATCGGCCTCGTGGCGGACCAGCACCAGGCCGATGCAACCGTCGCCGTCGAGGGCCTGGCGCACCACCTCGACACCGTGTCCCTCGGGTATCATCATCGGGGTGAAGACACCGGGAAACACGGGGGTATTCGGCAGCGGCAGAATCGTGAGTTTGGGCGGGAGAACCGTATCGGCGGGGATGATCTGCCGGTGCTCCATGCGATTTGAAAGTATTGGCGGGGCAGGGCCAAGTCAAGCTTGCGCGGCGTGTGTGCCTGCGGCTCGCCGGCGCAGCAAGCCGTCCTCCACGTGGTGGGCGTCGCTGCCGCCGGGCGCGCCCGTGGGTGGTGCCCGGCGCCCGTTGATCCCGACACGCGGCAACGGTTAAGCTGCGCCATGCCGTCGAATCGGCGCCGCAACTCGATCGAGTCGGCAGTGGTGCTGAAGTCGGCGCGCATGGGCGAGATCCACCGCAGCGTTACCCTGCTCACCCCCGAACGGGGTGTGGTATGGGCCACCGCTCACGGCGCTGGCAAAGCGGCGAGCAAGCTGAAGGCCGCGGCCATCCCCTTCGCCTGCGTCACCGCCTACCTCTACCATGACCCGGTGCGTGACTCCTTCAAGGTGACCGACGTGGAACCGCTCGACCTGCACGGCGCAATCCGCGCCGACCTCACCAAGTTCTTCACCGCCTCGCTGTGGGTGGAGATCGTGCTGCGCAGCCACGGCGGCGGCGGCGAGGCCACCGCGTTGCACGCACTCCTGGTCACCGGACTGCGCACGCTGGATGCCGCCCCTGCAAAGCAGGCAGGGGCGGTGTCGGTGCAGGTGCTGTGGCGTTGCCTGCAGCTCCTGGGGTTGGCTCCGGACCTGGAGTACTGCGCCGGCTGCGGGCGCGGCGTGACTCCCGCGGAGGAGTTGCATCTGGCGCTGAATGGAGAAGGACGGTGCCGGCATTGTGCCAACGGCTACGGCCCCGGCTCGGTCCCGGCGGGGCTGCGTCTTGACCCTGCGGCTCGCCGGTTTCTGGTGACTACCTCGGGTTTGCCGCTGGCTCGGGCCCTGCGGCAACCCTTCGCAGGCGGTGAGCGCTTGCGTCGTGTATTGCAACAACTGATCCAGAACGGCCTGGAAGCACCGCTCAACTCGTTGCGTTGCGCCGCCGGCATCCTGTGAGTCCGAGCGCCCGGCGCGTGTTCCTCGCGCTGCCGTTGCCGCCGCCGGCGCGGCAGGAGGTGGCGGCACAATGCGCTCCGCTTGCGGCGGAAGGCGCTGCGCTGCGTCCGGTGGCGCCGGCCGGGTACCATGTAACCGTGCACTTCTTCGGCAGTCTGGTTGGCGGCGACCTGGATCGTGCCCGCGAGCTGTGTCTTGACGACTCGCTGGCAGCGGTGGCTCCGCTGCGCTGCCGGTTCAGCGCGCTCGGCCAACTGCCGCCGCGGGGACCGGCGCGAGTCGTGCACGCCGTGATCGGCGAGGGCGCGGCGGCGCTGAAGGACTTCCTGTTGCGGATGCGCGCGCTGGTGGCCGCCGCCGGGTTTGCCGTGGAGCGCCGGCCGCCACTGCCGCACGTCACGGTGGCCCGGGTGCGCCGCGGCAGGAAGTGGACGGCACGGTCGCCGGTTTCCTGGTCGGGTGTGGCGTTTCTTCTCGATCGACTGGTGCTGTTCGAGTCCCACCTCGGCCCCGCCGGTGCCCGTTACGAGCCGCTGGTGACCCGGCGCCTCGGCGGGTCCTGACGGTTCGCTGCCGATGGATTGGTCGAAGCCCGCAGTCGACGCCCGCGAGGTGAAGCGCATTGCCGCCCGCTACCGCCTGGATCCGCTGGTAAGCTCGATTCTCCTGCGCCGCGGTCTCACCGACCCGCGCTCGGTGCAGTACCTGATCGAGGAGGATGCGCACTACCTGCACAACCCCTTCACCCTGCCAAGCATCACCGCCGCGGTGCCGCGCATCATCGACGCGGTGACTGGCGGGGAGTCGGTGCTGGTGTTCGGCGATCGCGACGTGGACGGGGTCACCTCCACCACCCTGATGGTGGAGACCCTGCGCGGAATGGGCGCCACGGTGAGTTGGCGGCTGCCGGAGGGAGATGCTCCGTACGGTCTGACGCCGGCGGTAATCGAGGAGCTGGCCGCATCCGACGTGCGGCTGCTGATTACCGTCGACTGTGGGGTCACCGCCACCGCCGAGGTGGCGGCAGCCCAGCAGCACGGGATGGACGTAATCGTGGTAGACCATCACGAGCCGTTGGGCGAGGTCCCCGACGGCATGGTGGTGGACCCCAAGCTGCCCGATTCCTCCTATCCGTTCCTGGAGCTGTCGGCCTGCGGCGTGGTGTGGAAGCTGGCCTGGGCGCTGCGCTTCGCCCGTACCGACCTGTACGGCGAGACGGTGTGCCTGCTCAACGTACGGCCGCTCAACGACAGTGTCGTCATCGAAGCGGTCAAGCTGACCAACCTGGTGCCCGGGGCCAGGCTGTTCGAGACGGTCAACCCCGGAGCCGGAGGGCCGGCCGTGCAGCGGCTGGCGGAGTTCGCGGCCGGCTGCGAGATCGTGGTGTACGACGAAGCGGCCGTGAGCCTGATGCTGACCCGTGCCTGCGGTGCCGTGGACCTGTTCGTGCACGACCTGGCCCCCGAGCTGGCGGCGGTGCACCCGCCCGCCGCCGGCAAGTCGCTGCTGCAGCTTCGTGAGGGCAGCAAGTTGGCGCGGTACAGCGAAGGAACCTGCAGCGAGCTCGACTTGCTGGTGGAGATGTTCACCGTCGTCGCGTTGCGCCGCCACCCGGAGTTGATGACCGACTGCGAGCGGGCGCTGGACCTGGTGGCGCTCTCCACCATTGCCGACCTGATGCCGCTCCGGGATGAGAACCGGATACTGGTAAAACGCGGGCTGCGGGCCCTGACCGCGACCTCGCGGGTTGGTCTGCGCGAGTTGCTGGCGCGGGCCAATCTGTACGGCAAGGATCTCACCACCATAGACGTCTCGTTTCACCTTTCACCACTGCTCAACGCCGCCGGCCGCATGGGCCAGGCTCCACTCGCGGTGCGCCTGTTGCTGACCGAGGATGAGGCGGAGGCGCGCACCTTGGCGGAACAGCTCGTGGACCTCAATCAACGCCGGCGCACGGTGGCTGACGAGGCTTGGACGCGCGCCCAGCCCGGTGCCCGCGAGAGCTACGACCGTTCCGGCGGCAAGCTGGTGTGGGTCATCGACCGGCAACTGCCGCGCGGCGTCACCGGGATGCTGGCGGCGCGCCTGGTGGACGCGTTTCGCGCCCCGTCGGTCGTCGTGGCGGACCATGGCGAGGAGGCGAGCGGCTCGGTCCGGACCCTGCCGGGAGTACCGGTCCCGGAGATCCTGGGGCGGCTCGATGACCTGCTGCCGCGGTGGGGCGGCCACGCCATGGCGGGGGGATTCAATCTGACCTCGGAGCGGCTTCCGCTGCTGGCGCAACGGCTGGAGGAGGTGGCGGAGGCAATCGACGCGGTAGAGCCGCCGACCTCGGCCGACCGTTCCGTGGATGCCGAGATTCCGCCCGCCTACCTCGCCCCCGAGGTGTGGCGGACCGCGGACCTGTTCGCGCCGTACGGGGCCGGGCATCGCCCGCTGGCGTTTCTGATGCGGGGCGTGCCGATCGTGCAGGTGGAACTGGTAGGCAAGGGGCAGCCCGCCCACGCCAAGCTGCTGCTGGACGCCGGCGGCTACCGCTGGCCCGGGCTGTACTGGAACGCCGCCGACAAGGTCGGTGCGGAGTTCAACGCGGGAGACCGCGTCAACATCGTATTTCGGCTCACCCGATCGCGCTACAACCAGATGGAAACCCTGCAGTTGACGATTCTGGACCTGGAGCGCTGATGGCGGGGCGCCGCTGGCGCACGGTGCTGGCAGCCGCTGCCGTAGGCGTTGCGGTGGTGCCGGGATTGATGGGTCAGCCGCTCTCCGCCTCGGCCCGCTCCTTCCTGGAGTCGGCGTTCCTGCTGCCGGTGCTGGATCCAGTGGGCCGGCCACTGCTGGACAACGGGCTGGCGGTGTGGTGCTCGCCGGGGTCACGCTACCACTTCGCGGCGCAGCGGCTGGTAGCCGAACGGGGCCTGTTCCTGCACTACCGCGGTACGGAGCCGCCGCCCTGGCCCCGTTTTACGCTGCCGCGCGCCGTAATGCCGGGTGGCCCGCTGCGCGTCGCCGTGGCCAGTGCCGTGCCCCTTGCCGGCCTCTCGGTCAGCGTCGAACTGCCCGACGGGGAACGGGTTGCGGGACGTGGTTTCGGCGTCGCAACGGACCCGTCCGGGGACTGGGCTGCGCTGCTCGGGATCCCGACTACCGCCGCAACGGGAGCCGCACGGCTTGAGATAGCCGGACACGCGGCCGCCGGCGCCGAGGCGGCCGCCTTCCGTCTGCTGCTGGTGCAGCCACTGACCGTCGCCGCGCGCACCTTCGCCGAGGAGGAGATCCCTCTGCGTGCGGAGCTTGCCACCCTGCGCCGGGCTCCGGACCCTCGCCGCCAGGAACAGTCGCGCGAGCTGTGGCGGCTGCTGACCTCGTGGCGCGCGGATGCCCACCGCCATCTCGGCCCGCTGCGGTTGCCGCTGGACGAGATACGGCGCACGGCCGGTTTCGGAGACCGCCGCACCTATCGCTACGAGGACGGCAAGGTGGACGTCGCGATCCACAACGGCATCGACTTCGGGGCGCCGGAAGGCACCGCGGTAGTGGCCTCCGGCAGCGGCACGGTGATGATGGCCCGCGCTCGGATCGTCACCGGACTCTCGGTCGTGATCGAACACCTGCCGGGCGTCTACTCGCTGTACTACCACCTGGCCCGGATCCTGGTGCGGGAGGGCCAGCGCGTGGCTGCGGGGGAGGTGCTGGGTACCGTCGGCAGCACCGGTCTGGCCACGGGACCTCATCTGCACTGGGAACTGCGCGCCGGCGGCGTTGCCATCGACCCGGATACGGTTGTCGCCGTGCCGCTGGTTGACACGGCGGGGGATCGCGTTATTATTGTCCGGTAGTGAGTCCGGGGCCGGCGTTGCCGGTTCCGAGTCGACTCACGGGAGGATTATTTCATCGCACACGTAGTCGTTGGAGAAGACGAACTGCTTGAGAAGGCACTCAAGCGCTTCAAGCGCATGGTGGAGAAGGAAGGAATCGTACGCGAGTGGAAGCGACGTGAGTACTTCGAGAAGCCCTCGACCATCCGCAACAAGAAACGCAAGGCTCTGGAGCGGAAGCGCCTCAAGAAGCAGCGCAAGCTCACCGCCATCAAGAAGTACTAGTCACCATCAGCCCTGAAATCCCGGAAGGTTTGCTGCCGCCGCCGCTGCCTCTTGACCGAAGGAGGCGCTCGGTGGTACCTTTGTTCTTACGACGCAGGGTAGAGCAGTTGGCAGCTCGTCGGGCTCATAACCCGGAGGTCGCAGGTTCGAATCCTGCCCCTGCTATCCGATCAACTGGTCCCGCAAGAAGAGCCGCTCCCAGGGGGGGCGGCTTTTTTGCGCCCGATTACCAGGACGGCGCCAACCGCAGCTCACCGAAACGGCGTGCCGTGTCAGCGGCTTGCTGTGTCGTGCGGAGCTTGTGAGCCACCTGAGCCGCGTGGGCCCACGCGGCGTGAGTCAGGTGAGGTGGAACGACCGAATAGTACGCAGGGCCACACCGTGGCGCGGAGACCATGAAAACCGATGCAGCTGGTTCGTCTACCGGACATGGTCTTCGTACTAGCGGTGAAGGGATTCGAACCCCTGACACAGCGGATATGAGCCGCTTGCTCTAACCAACTGAGCTACACCGCCCCGAACGCGCCATCGTGGGAACGCGCGCTGGCCCGCCAAGTATACGAATTGAGTCGGCCTCCGTCGACGCCTGCGGGACAGGTTGGGCAGGTTGCAGCACGCACCACCCATCCCCGCTGATGCCGGCCGCCGCCAGCCGCGCCACGGTCGGCGCCAGCGGCTCCCCGGCACCCTCCCACCGCGCCGGCGGGCATCGTCGTGGCTGGTTGGGATAGTATGGCGGGGTGTTGATTGAAGCCTTCACCGATGGTGGCTGCAGCGGCAATCCCGGGCCCGGCGGCTGGGCCTTCCATGTCACCGTGCAGGCGGACGCCGCGGATGGCGGCGACGGCGTGGCGCGGGATCCGGTGGAAGATTCCGGATTCGCCGCCCGCACCACCAACAATCGGATGGAGTTGGCGGCCGTGATCCAGGCGCTGCGGGCGATCCGCGGCATGCCCGAGCACGCCGGGGCCCGGATCGTGGTGGTTACCGACTCGACCTACGTGCAACAGGGAATCGTCTCCTGGATTCACCGCTGGCGCGCCAACGGTTGGCGCACCGCGACCAAACAGCCGGTCAAGAACGTCGAGCTGTGGCGTCGCCTGGACGAGCTGGCACGCGCTACCGGCGCCCAGTTCCGCTGGGTGCGCGGGCACGCCGGCGATCCGCGCAACGAGCGCTGCCACAACCTGGTGCAGGCCGCCATCGCCGGTGCCCGTCGTCACCGGGCGCCGCAGTAGCGCGAACATCGTCACCGACCCGCTCCCGGCCGCCGCCGGAGGGTCGCGCGTCTGACTCCCGAAAGCGGCGCAGAGCGCGGGCCGTTGTAGGTGGTCGGAGGCAACAGAGTGAGATCTCAGGTATTTGGCCATGCTCCCTTCGGGGTGGATGGCGACTTGGTGGCGGTGGAGGTGGACCTGCGCCGCGGTATCCCCGGCGTCGACATCGTGGGCTTGCCGGACGACGCGGTGCGCGAATCCCGGGAACGGGTGCGCGTCGCCATCCGCAACAGCGGCTTTCAGTTCCCGCGCGACCGGGTGCTGATCAACCTGTCACCGGCGGGCGTACGCAAGGTGGGCGCGGCGTACGATCTGCCGCT
Source organism: Spirochaetia bacterium (assembly GCA_965203905.1). Classification (GTDB taxonomy): domain Bacteria; phylum Spirochaetota; class Spirochaetia; order SZUA-6; family Bin103; genus Bin103. The sequence goes on from CBDBDQ010000005.1 coordinate 4,147,409, forward strand.
CGCGCTCGCGGTACTGGTGGCGTCGGGCCAGGTGCCGCCGCCGGATGCCCCGGTGCTGGCCTGCGGCGAGCTCAACCTGGCCGGTGCGGTCCATCCGGTGAGCGGGATCCTGACGGCGGTGTCGGCCGGCGTCAAGGCCGGCCACGGGTGGTTTCTGGTACCCGCCGACAATCGACGCGAGGCGGAGGCCCTGGGCGTGGGCACCGTGATGAGCGTGGCGAGCCTCACCGAAGCGGTGGCGGCTCTGGCCCAGGTGCGCGCGGTATCTCCGAACGGGAGCCACGGCCGCGCCGCCAACCCGGTCACCAGGGCCGCTTGCGGGCCATCGCCCTGGCGCAGGGAACTGGGCGAAGTCACCGACATACGCGGGCAGAGCGTGCTCAAGCGAGCGCTTGCCGTAGCTGCCGCCGGGGGCCATCACTCGCTGCTGTTCGGGCCTCCCGGCAGTGGCAAGACGATGGCGGGGCGGCGCCTGGTCGGCCTGCTGCCGCCGCTGCCCCGGCACCAGGCGCTGGCGGTCACGCGGATCCACTCGGTGTCCGGCTCGCTGCCGCACGCGGAAGGGCTGTTGCGCTGGCCTCCGTTTCGGGCGCCGCACCACAGCGCTTCCGCGGAAGGGGTGGTCGGCGGAGGCAGCATCCTGCGTCCCGGCGAGGTGTCTCTGGCCCACGCCGGAGTGCTGCTGTTGGACGAAGCACCGGAGTTTGCCCGGCCGGTACTGCAGAGCCTGCGCGAGCCGCTGGAGACCGGCCGCGTGGACGTCGCCAGAGCCGGGCGCAGCGCAAGCTTCCCGGCCAGCTTTCAACTGGTCATGACCGCCAATCCCTGCCCGTGCGGCAACCTGGGCCGGCGTCACGCCGCCTGCATCTGCTCTACCGCCGAGGTCAAGCACTACTGGAAGCGGCTGGGCGGCGCACTTCTGGATCGCATCGACATCCGGGTCCCGGTGAATGACACCGCGCCTGCCGAGCTGCTCGAGCCCGGCGTGGAGCGTCCGGAGGATTACCTCGGCGCCGTGCATGAGGCGCGTTCGCGGCAACAGCAGCGCTATCGCGACTGCAGGTGGAGCGTGAACGCGCGGCTGCCGCCACGCGAGGTGGAGCGGTTCTGCCGCCTCGACCAGGCGCAGATCGACCAGCTCGGCCGCGGCATGCGTCACACCCAGCTCTCGTCGCGCGCCCTGCACTCGGTGATCAAGCTGGCGCGCACGGTGGCGGACCTGGACGGCTGCGAGCGGATCGCCACGGCTCACGTGCACGAGGCCCTCCAGTACCGGAGGTACGGCGACGTGGACATCTACTGGCACTACGATTAGCGCCCCGTCCTCGGTAAAAGTGGTACACTGGCCGTGGATGAGTCGGCACGGTCACTGCGTGACGCAGCACGGTCATTGCGCGACACGGAAGACCATGAAAACGGCCCATGCGTCCGTGCACGGTGGCCACCATGTTCGCACCACGCCGGCGGCCATGGGAACCGCAGCCCAGGCGCCGCCGGCTGCTCGCCAGGTGCGGCCGCGGCGGTACCGTGGACGCCAGCTGGTCGCCAGCGCCGTGATCGCGGCCCTGGCCGGTGCAAGCGTCGGACTGGCCGTCGGGATCCGTTGGTCCGGTGACCGCACGGCGGTGCCGGTAGGCCCGACGCCGGCGTACGGCGCCCCGGCACTGCCGGTGCAGTTTCGCGTTGGCCGGGTGGGCGTCTCCGCCGACGAAGCCAACAACATCGACATCTATCAGCGCTACAACGAGGCGGTCGTGAATGTCACCGCGATTGCCATGGACTACCATTGGTTCCTGGACGTCGTCCCGCGCTCCGGGGCCGGCTCGGGGACGATTATCGATCGCGAGGGCCACGTGGTTACCAACTACCACGTCGTCAAGGACGCCCGGATGGTCGGCGTCACCCTGGCCAGCGGCGAGGAGCTGGAGGGGCGCGTGGTGGGAGCCGATCCGGAGACCGACCTCGCGGTGGTGAAGTTCGATCCGCGTGGTCTCGATCTCACCACCATCCCGTTCGGTCGCTCCGCCGACCTGATGGTAGGTCAGAAGGTGCTCGCGATCGGCAACCCGTTCGCCCTGAGCCGCACCCTCACGACGGGCGTGGTATCGGGCCTGGGGCGGCCGGTGAGCGCCGTGAACGGCGTCATCATTCGCGAGATGATCCAGACCGACGCCTCCATCAACCCCGGCAACTCGGGCGGTCCGCTGCTCAATTCGCGCGGCGAGATGATCGGCATCAACACCACCATCATCTCGCCGACGGGAGGCTCGGTGGGGATCGGATTCGCCGTGCCCATCGACACCGCGCGGCGGGTGTTGCCGGAGCTGCTGCGCCACGGCGAGGTGCGCCGCGGGTGGATCGACGTGCGGCCGGTGCAGCTCTTCCCCCGCCTGGCGCGGCAACTGCGTCTGCCGGTGGAACGCGGTATCCTGGTATCCGAAGTGATCCAGGGAGGGAACGCGGCGGCAGCGGGGCTGCGTGGCGGCAGCCGCTCCGTGCGCTGGGGCCGGTCGGTGTTCCGGGTGGGCGGCGACATCATCCTCGAGGTGGACGGTACCGCGACCGCAACCATCGCCGATCTGTTCAACGCGCTGGAGGACAACAAGCCGGGAGAGCGGATAGAAGTGGTGTACCAACGCGGCGCGCGGCGCCATACCGCCACGGTGATCCTGAGCCGCCGCTCGCGGCAGATTCAGGAGTATTTTTCTTAGCAGCGTATGCCGGAGTTCAAGGTTGTTGCAGACTTCGTGCCCGCCGGCGATCAGGGACCGGCCATAGCGGCGCTCTGCCGCGGGCTCGAGCGGGGCCACCGCTATCAGACGCTCAAGGGCGTCACCGGTTCGGGCAAGACCTTCTCCATGGCCAAGATCATCGAAGGCGCCCAGGTACCGACCCTGGTAATCTCCCACAACAAGACGCTGGCGGCTCAGCTCTACCGCGAGTTCAAGGACTTCCTGCCGCACAACGCGGTGGAGTACTTCGTCTCCTACTACGACTACTATCAGCCGGAGGCGTACGTTGCCAGCCGCGATCTCTACATCGAGAAGGACGCCTCCATCAACGACGAGATCGAACGGCTGCGGCTGGGTGCGACCACCGCGCTGATGGAGCGGCGCGACGTGGTGGTGGTGGCCACCGTGTCCTGCATCTACGGTCTGGGGAGCCCCGACGACTACCGCGACATGCGGGTCGAGCTGGAGCTGGGAAGCGAGGTCGAGCCGCGCCGCCTGATGCGGCGCCTGGTCGCCCTGCAGTACACCCGCAACGACGCGCTGCTGATGCGCGCCGGCTTCCGCAGTCGCGGCGAAGTGATCGAGGTGCTGCCGCCGCACGCCAAGGAGGGGCTTCGCATCGAGTTCTTCGGCGACGAGATCGAACGCCTGCGGCGCATCGACCCGCTCACCGGCAATGCGCTGGCCGAGCTCGAGTTCGCAGCGGTCTACCCGGCCAAGCACTTCGTAACCCCCGAGGAGCGGCTGGAGCGGGCGGTGGCGGCGATCCGCGAGGAGCTGGAGGTGCGCCACGAGCAGTTACTGCAGCAGGGCAAGCTGGTGGAGGCGCAACGGCTGCTGACGCGCTCCGAGTACGACCTCGAGATGCTCGCCGAGATCGGTTACTGCAGCGGCATCGAGAACTACTCCCGGCACCTGAGCGGCCGCAAGGAGGGGGAGCGCCCGGCGGTGCTGCTCGATTTCTTCCCGCAGGAATTCCTGGTGTTCATCGACGAGTCGCACGTCACCGTGCCCCAGGTCGGCGCAATGTACGAGGGCGACCGCTCGCGCAAGGAGGCGCTGGTGGACCACGGCTTCCGTTTGCCGTCGGCACTGGACAACCGGCCCCTCACCTACGGCGAGTTCGAGGGAATGCTGGAGCGGGTGGTGTACGTGTCCGCCACCCCGGCGGCGGAGGAGCTGAGCACCTCGGCACAGGTCGTGGAGCAGGTGATCCGGCCCACCGGGCTGCTGGATCCGGAGATCGAGGTGCGCCACTCCGCGGGCCAGATCGAGGACCTCTATCGGCAGATCAGGCAGCGTACGGCACGCGGCGAACGTACGCTGGTGACCACCCTCACCAAGCGCATGGCGGAAGACCTCACCGACTACCTGGCGGACATCGGGGTGCGCTGTCGCTTTCTCCACTCGGAGGTGGATACCTTCGAGCGGGTCGAGATCCTGCGCGACCTGCGGGCCGGGGAGTTCGACGTGCTGGTGGGTGTCAATCTGCTGCGCGAGGGCCTGGATCTGCCGGAGGTGTCGCTCATCGCCATCCTCGATGCCGACAAGATCGGCTTCCTGCGCTCCACCACGTCGCTGATCCAGATCATCGGCCGCGCGGCGCGCAACGTGAACGGACGGGTGATCATGTACGCCGACCGCGAGTCGGACTCCATGCGCGAGGCGATCTCGGAAACCAGCCGCCGCCGCGCCCTGCAACTCGCGTACAATTCCGAGCACGGCATCACGCCGACCTCCATCACCAAGGCGGTGCAGGATCTGCTGGTGCGCAAGGCGGACGAGAAGCGGTCGGCGGAGAAGCTGGATCTGGAGGTGGTCAAGCAGCGGTTCAACGTGCTGGTGCCGAAGGAGCGCCGCGCGCTGATTCGGACGTTGGAAAAGGAGATGCTGGAGTTGGCCAAGGACCTGGAGTATGAGCGTGCCGCCGTGCTCCGTGACGAGATCAACAACCTGCGGGAGCTCGATGGTCCGGGAGCCAAGTCCCCCGCGGCCCCGGCCCCGGCTCGGGCCCGCGTCCGCCGTGCCGACTGAGCGGCGCCCGAGTGCCGCCGCGGGATCGCTGGCGCCGCCGCGACGGCCCGCGGCCGGCGCCGGTGCGAAACCGCGCCGCCGCGGCGGCAGCGCCGCGCTGGGCGCCGCGCTGGTGATGGGCGCCGCCGCGCTGGGTTGCCAGCAGGACGAGTCCGAGGAACGACTCCTGCTGCCGGCTACCTCGGTGGTCGCCACCAACGAGGTGCGCGGCATCGTCACCGCCGACTCACTGCGCGTCCGCGCCCAGCCCTCGGTGCGTGCCGAGGTGCTCTCCTACCTGCGCCGCGGCGAGGTGGTGGAGGTGTTGCGCCGCGGTGAGGAGGAGCAACGCATTGGCGGCTACCAGGGGTATTGGTTCGAGGTGACCTTCGAGGGCGTGCGCGGCTGGGCATTCGGCACCCATCTGGACCTGCTCACGCCTGGTGCGACCGACGCCGCAGTGAACGCGCGGGTAGAGGCTGCCCGCAGCATCGATTGACGCCGGCGAAGCCAGCGATGAAACGGTTCCCGGCCGGGAGTGCCCGCCCGCTGCCACCACCGCGCCGCCGGCACATCCGACTGCCGCGGTGCTGACGATTCTGCTGGTCTGGGTAGTTCCCATCGTGTGGGGCGCCCTGATCGGCTACTTCACCAACGCCCTGGCCATCAGAATGCTGTTCCGGCCGCTCACCCGGAAGTACCTGCTGGGAATCCCCGTGCCGTTGACGCCGGGCATCATCCCGCGGCGGCGCGGCGAGTTGGCGCGCAGTATTGCGCGCATGGTGGCGCGCGACCTGCTGTCGGCGGAAGCGGTTCGTGCCCGCCTGCAGACCGAGACCTTTCGCGTCGCACTGGAGACCCAGTTCCGGCACTTGCGCCAGACCTTGCTGCAGCGCCCACTGGCGGAGCTTGCGGCACATGCCGGGAGCGCGTTGCGTGGCATGCCGCAGGACGAAGCGCAGGCGGGTGACGACCGCGGGGAACTCTCCTGGCCCGACCTCGTGCGCCACCTGTTGCAACGGTTGCTGGTACGGCTGGTGGGCTCACGGGGGTTCATCTACGGCGTGCGCAGCCTGGTGCAGCGGCTGGTGGATGACTTCGGGGCGCGGCGCCTGCACGAGCTGATCGGGGTCGATCAGCTCACCGCGCTGGTCACCGGCAGCCTGCTGCCGGCGCTCGGCCGCGACGAGATCCGGGCCCAGGTCTCCGCGCTGGTCAAGGACTGGCTGCACCGCCAGCGCGCGGCCAACGTACCCCTGGACCGGTTCCTGACGCCCGAGACCACGGAACTGCTGATCGGCCTGTTCCGGCGCAATCTGCCGGCGCTGCTCGACGTGCTGTTCACCTGGCTACGCGGTCCCCGGGTGCGCCGCGAGCTGGAGGTATACGGCCGCGCCATCCTGCGCGACATCCTCGACAAGCTGAACCTGATGCAGAAGGTGTTCATCACCGCCGGCCAGTACGACCGCAGCCTGAACGAGCGGATGCCGGAGATCGTGACCGACGTGATCGATCAGGCGGAAGCGGCCACCGCCAGCACCGCGGTGCGGGAGCAGATCTGCGGCGGCGCGCGGCGCGCCCTGGCACAGTGGAGGACCCGCGGCCTTGGCGACCTGGCTGCCGACTCGGCGACCCAGATCGATGAGCTGGTGGACCACCTGGTGGCGCGTGTGTTCGATGCGTTCTCCGGCCACGGTGCAACCGGTGTCGCCCCCGTTCCGGCCGACGAAGCGGTGCGGCGCTGGTATTCGCAGCATGGCGACGCTACTCTGGCGGAGCTCGCCGCGCGCTATCTTGGCGTGCAGCCTGCGGCGGTGGCCGACTTTCTTGCCAACCAGCTCCTCGGGCACCTGGCGCGCCCGGAAACCGGGCAACAGATCGCCGAGTTGATTCCCGCGCTGGCAGGAGAGGCGCTGGGCCGGGCCGACACCGCGGCCGGAACCACGACCCTGGGCGAGGTGTTCGCATTGCCGGCGGCGACCGCAAACCGGCTCGACGGCGTCCTGACCCGGTGGGCGATCGGGTTCCTGGGCGAGCGGCTGCCATCGGTGATGGATACGATCGACATTCAGTCGCTGGTGATCGCCAAGATCGACGCCCTCGACGCACGGCAGGTAGAGCAGCTCCTGCTCACCGTGATCGCCCGCCACCTGAAGTGGATCAAGCTGTTTGGTGCCGTCATCGGCGCCGCCATCGGCTTGCTGCTGATCGCCCTGCGGGCGGTCAGCCCGGGTCTCTGACCTCCAGGACGCTCAGGCGCGGCATGCTAGTAGTCGTCTGCCAGGCGTTGCCGCAACCAGCCCTCCAGGGCGTCGAGACGATTGCCGAGCGAGGTCTGTGCGCGCTCACGGGCGAAGTCGAGGTCGGCGGCATGAATCGCCGCGCTGGCGTAGAACAGCAGGCCACGGTCGGTAGGAGTGATCGTCACCACGCTGCGAAAGTCGCCCTCCGCCACCAGCGGCAGGATGCCCCACCACATGGTGGTCAGGTTCTCGACCTGCATCACGATGCTCACCCCGTCGAACCGGAAGTCCGCCTGGTACACGTTGCTGCCGAAGGTGGAGTCCTCCTGCTCCAGAAACAGCGACGAGTGGCGTGGTACGCTACTCGCCACCGGATCCGGCTGTGGAGTACGATCCGCGGGACCGACAATGGCATGAGAGCGCTGGTACAGCGTACGATAGTGACCGCGACTGTCGGAGAAGTATTCGATGCCTTGCAGAGTGCTGACCGCACGCAGATGGTTGTACAGCGCGGTCCAATCGCAGGAAGCGCCGCCGGGAAGCAGGCGCAGGACCTCGGCACCGTATGTCACGCCGATGGCGGCGACGGAAGTCGCGATGGCGCTCCGGTCCGGCAGCTCCGGCACCAGCTCCGGTGTCGCGCCGGCCAGCAGCGGGACCTGGACTCCCCGCTGCTGGAGGCGCGCGCGAACCACGCCATCGGGAACCAGCTGCGTCAGCTCGGCCGGGCACGCGCCGGCGTTGCTCGCCGCGACCGCGATCACCAGCAGCACTCCCCGGCCGCGGAGCGGCCTGTGGCAGCCCACCGCGGCACGCCGGATGAAACCCATCACCGGCGTGGTCCGCAGATGCCGGCCGGCAGGTGATGCCTGTGTCTCGGTTTCATCGTCTACCATGTCACGGAGCGAGCGTGCCAACTCACCATAGAAACTCCGCGAGGCACCGGCAAGCGCCGCGCGGGCGTCATGCGGCGCGGTGTTGAGGACGGTGGCGCCGGTGCGGCGGGGTAACGGTGATACCACGGTACGGAGCTGACGTGCCACTGGCGGTCTTTACCGGCGGCGGCACCGCCGGGCACATCATTCCCGGACTGGCGATAATCCGCGAGTTGCAAACCGGCGGCTGGCGGGCCGCGTGGATCGGATCACGCCGGCCCGCGGAACGCACACTGGTACGCGCCGCACGGGTGCCCTTCTACGCCATCCCGGCAGGGAAGCTGCGCCGCTACTACTCGCTGCGCAACTTCGCGGACGGCGCCGCGGTGCTGGCCGGCTGCCTGCACGCGCTGCTGCTGCTGGCCCGCCTGCGTCCACGCGTCCTGTTCGCCAAGGGCAGCTACGTGAGCGTGCCGCCGGTGGTGGCGGCGCGGCTGCTGGGCATCCCGGTAATCACCCACGAGTCCGACACTACCCCGGCGCTGGCCACCCGAATCAATGCCAGCATGGCGCACACCGTCCTGGTGGCGTTCGCCGCCACCCGCGGCAAGCTGCCGTCGCGCCTGCACCGGCGGGTACGGGTTACCGGCAACCCGCTGCGCTCCGGCCTGGAGCAGGGCGACGCGGAACGCGGGCGCAGCCGGGTGGGCGCTCCGCCGGGATTGCCGCTGCTGTTCGTCACCGGGGGCAGCAGCGGTGCCCGGGCGCTCAACGAGCTGGTCTACCACGCGCTGCCGGAACTGGTCCGGCATTGGTTCGTGGTGCATCAGACCGGAGCGGCGTGGCGTGCTCCGGCTACCGCACCGGCGCCGCCGGTGGCCGGCCGCTACCGTGCCCTGCCGTTCGTGACCGAGGGGTTCCCCGATCTGCTGGCCGCCGCAGACGTGGTGGTGAGCCGCGCCGGAGCGAATACCCTCGGCGAACTGGCGGCGACCGCCACCCCGGCGGTGCTGATTCCGCTGCCGCGTACTCAGAGCCGCGGTGAGCAGTTGGCCAACGCGGAGCTGTTCGCCGCGCAGGGCGCCGCGCTGGTGCTGGCCGAGGAGCAGACCGATTCCGCCACCCTTACCGCGGCACTGCACGAGCTGCGCTGCGATGCCGTCCGCCGCCGGCACATGGCCAGCAACATGGCGCGGCTCGCTACCCGCGACGCCGCGCGCCGCATCGCAAGTATCGTGGCCGCCAGCGCCGGCAGTCGTGGCACCGGCGGAAGAGGGGAGGGTAGCTGATGGTGATAGCGGTCGCCGACGTGGTGTGCGCGGCGATCCTGCTGCTGGCAGGGCTGCGCGGCGGGATTCGCGGCTTCGTGGCGGAGACTTTCTCGCTGGGGGCGATCGCGGCGGGCGTCGCCGTGGCCGTCGTCGGCCACCCGCTCGTGATGCAGCAGCTTGAGACCTTGTGGGAAGCGGCATGGTGGCAGCGACCGGTTGCCGTCGTGGCGCTGTTCGTGGCCACCTACCTGGTGGTCAAGCTGCTGCAGGCGGTCTCGCAGCGGGCCTGCGCCGCACTGCGCCTGAAGGGACTCGACCACATCCTCGGAATCGGGGTTGGTGTTGCCGAGGGACTGATCGTCGTGTATGGATTCCTGGTCCTGGCACGGGTGCAGACGCTGATCGACACCGGGCCGTGGTTCGCCGATTCGCTGGTGCAGGAACTGCTGCTGCCCTGGATGCTCGCCAACCTGCCGTTTCCCGAGCTTCCGGCCCCGGAATCGGCCACGATATAGCCGCCGTGTTCGAGAACATCATCGGCCACGATGCCACCATCTCGGTATTGCGCGACGAGGTGCTAGCGGACCGCCTGCCGCGCGCCATTCTGCTCAGCGGTCCCGCCTACAGCGGCAAGCTGTCCATCGCGCTGGAGCTGGCCCGAGTGCTGGCTTGCACGCGGTCCGGCGACTGGGGCTGCGAATGCGAGGTTTGTCTGCGCCATCGCGACCTCAGCTTCCCCTACCTGTTGTTGCTGGGCTGGCGCTACTGGGAGGCGGAGATCCGGGCCGCCGCGGACCTGTTGCAGCGCTCGCAGTCGGCCGCCTGCTACCACTTCTTCGTGCGGGCGGTGCGCAAGCTCACGCGCCGTTACGACGGCCTGCTGTGGGAAGGAGACGAGACCAGGGTGCGCCCGGCCGCCGGCGCGGTGGGCGCGCTGAACGAGCTGCTCGAGGGGCTGACGCCGGAGCTGACGGGGGCGGCGCTGGAGAAGCGCTGCGCCAAGATCGAGACCCAGGTCGGCAAGCTGGTGGCGACCGTCAAGACGGACAATGTCCCGATCAGCCAGATCCGCAACGTCGAGCGATGGCTGCACCTGTCCGCGCCCGAGAGCCGCAAGGTGGTGATCGTGGAACACGCGGAGGGGATCCAGGAGTCGTCCCGCAACGCCCTGTTGCGCCTGCTGGAGGAGCCCCCGGCCGGGGTCCACCTCATGCTGCTCACACGGCGCCCGGACGCCCTGATCCCCACCCTGCGTTCGCGGCTGCGGGAGTATGCTCTGCGGGAACGCAGCAGCCGGCAGCAGGGCGAGGTGTTGCGGCGAATATTCCGCAGGGAGCCGGAGCCGGCCGTCTCGCTGCGCGACTACTTTCTCACCTGGCAGGAGTTCGGCGCCGAGCGCCTGAGCGCCCAGGCAACGCGGTTCCTCGCGGCAGTGACCGACCCGCCGCCGGACGGACAGTCCTGGATCGCCGGTCCCCCCGGAGGCTACGCCCACGCCGCCGGGTTGCCGGAGCGCCTGGAGCGCGAGCGGCTGCTGGCCTTCCTGGAACAACTGTCGGAGGAGCTGCGGACCCAGTTGCGGCAAGGCCGGCCGGCCGCGCTGCTGCAGGCCTGGGCCTGGCAGGTGGACCAGTGCGTGGCACGGGTGACCACCCTGCGCATTCAGCCGCGCCACGCGTTGCAGGGGCTCGGCAGCGCCCTGCGCGCCGCGGCCGGCGCGGCACCTGCGGCGGGAGGATCAAGATGAGGGTAATGCGACGTTTCTATCAGCGGGCCGTGGACCGGCTGGACAAGATCGACTCGGCGCAGTTGCGCGAGTTGCTGCGCCGGCTGGCCGCGGACAACGACCTGCTCGGCATGGTGCTCGACTCCATGGCACGCGGCATCATCGTCACCGATACCGACGGCCGCGTCCTGCTGGTCAACCGCGCCGCCGAGCGCCTGGTACCGTTCCAGGCTTCCGAGTATGCCCAGCTCTGCGTATGGGACGTGATCTCCGACGCCGAGATCGCCGGCTTCCTGCGCGATACCCTGCAGCGCCAGGAGAACGCCCGTGATCGCGACTTCACCATCGGCTCCGGCGCGCTGCGGACCCTGAGCTTCGGCGTCCTCCCCCTGGTGCAGGAGGGGCACGTCTCCGGCAACCTGATCTACGCCGAGGACGTCACCGAGAAGCGCGCCGCCGAGGCGCGCCTGCGCCGGGCGGAGAGCCTGGCCTCCCTCGCCACCCTCACCGCCGGCGTGGCCCACGAGATAAAGAACCCGCTGGGCGCCATCAGCATCCACCTGCAGCTGATCCAGCGCCGCCTCGGAGCGGAGCGGGAGGGACCGGGGGCCGACGCCTGGAGCGCGGTACGCGAGGCCGTCGGCGTGATCGAGGAGGAGGTGGAGCGCCTGAACCAGATCGTGGTGGACTACCTGTTCGCGGTGCGCCCGATGAACATCGACCTGACCAGTGGAGAGGTGAACGAGTTGCTGGCGGAGCTGCTGCGCCTGCTGCGCCCGGAGCTGGAGGAGGCCGGCATCGAGCTGCGCGAGCAGTTGGGCAAGAACCTGCCACGGGTGCTGCTCGATCAGCGCGCCATGCGCGAGGCGCTGCTCAACCTCATCAAGAATGCCATCGCGGCGATGGTGGAAGACACCTCCCCCGGCCGCCCGCGCGTACTCACGGTGGCCTCTTCCACGGACGGCGAGTCGGTGACCGTACGCATCGGCGACACCGGGCCCGGCATTCCGCAGGAGATCCAGGACCGGATATTCGAGCCCTACTTCACCACCCGCGACTTCGGTTCCGGGCTGGGCCTGACGCTGGTGTACAAGATCGTCAAGGAGCATCTCGGGGAGATAGGGCTGGACAGCAAGCCCCGATCCGGCAGCACCTTTTCCATCAGCATTCCGGTCCCGCAGACCGAGAAGCGCCTGCTCGGATTCGAGGCCGCTAAGACATGAGTGCCGAGCGCATGAGCATTCTCATCGCCGACGATGAGAAGAACATCCGCGAAGGGCTGAGCAAGGCGCTGCAGTTGGCTGGCTACCAGACGCAGATGGCGGCCTCCGGCAGCGAAGCGCTGCGGGTGCTGGAGAGCCGCGCCGTGGACCTGGTGATCTCCGACCTGCGGATGCCGGGCCTGTCGGGGGAGCAGCTCCTCAAGCGCGTGGTAGCCTCCTATCCCGCGATCCCGGTGATCATCCTCACCGGTCACGGCACCATCGAGAGCGCGGTGACGGCGATGCGCGACGGCGCCTACGACTTCCTCACCAAGCCGGTCAACCTGGATCACCTGGAGTTGCTGGTCAAGCGCGCCCTGTCGCGACGTCAACTGGTGCTGGAAAACCTGGCGCTGCAGCGTGAGCTGGAGCGGCGCAGCGAGAGCCACAAGCTGGTAACCGCCAGTCCGCCCATGAAGAAGGCGTTCGAGATGGTGGAGCAGGTGGCGCCCAGCCGCGCCTCGGTGCTGATCACCGGAGAGAGCGGGGTAGGCAAGGAACTGGTGGCCAGCGCGATCCATTCCCTGTCGCCCCGGCGCGGATCGAAGTTCGTCCAGGTGCATTGCGCGGCGCTCACCGAGACGCTGTTGGAGAGCGAGCTGTTCGGCCACGAGCGGGGCGCGTTCACCGGCGCGGTGTCACGGCGCCGCGGGCGCTTCGAGCTGGCCGACGGCGGCACCATTCTGCTGGACGAGATCGGCGAGATCAGCCAGAACATCCAGATCAAGCTGCTGCGAATCCTGCAGGAGCGCGCGTTCGAGCGGGTGGGCGGCGAGCAGACCCTGCACGTCGACGTGCGGGTGATAGCCGCCACCAATCGGGACCTCAAGGAGGAGATCGACCGGGGGCGGTTCCGGGAGGATCTGTACTACCGGCTCAACGTGGTGCACATCCACGTACCGCCGCTGCGGGAGCGGCAGGCCGACATCGCACTGTTGGCGGCCGGATTCCTGAGGGAGTTCGCCGCGGAAAACGGCAAGGACCTGGCCGGCATCAAGCCGGCGGCGCTGACCGCGCTGCGCCGCTACTCCTGGCCGGGCAACGTACGCGAGTTGCAGAACGGCATCGAGAGCGCGGTGGTGATGGCGCGTGGCAGTGCGATCGAGCTGCATGATCTGCCGCCGGCGGTGCGCAGCGCGGAGGACGCCCCCGCGATCTGGCTGCCGCTGGGATCGACGCTGGACCAGGGAGAGAGAGCGATCATCCGCGCCACCCTGAGTCACCAGCAGGGTAACAAGTCACGCACGGCGGAGGTCCTCGGCATCAGCCGCAAGACCCTGCACCGCAAGATGCGGGAGTACCAGCTCGAAGACTGACCAGTCCGCTCGCGTCACGCCTGGCGCGGGCCGCTGCCATGAGCGTCGCCGTGGGCCTCGCCGTCGCCGCGCCGCTGCTTGCGCCGATGGGTGTGGACCGCGACCAGCGTGGCGTACGCCAGCAGCACGCCGGCCCAGGCCACGAACACCAGGTAGAGCGCAGCCTCGCGCAGCAGCACCGTCGCGGTGATCGCGACCGCGGCCAGGTAGCCGCATACCGAGTACACGGCAAGCAGGATCTTGTGGTCCGACAGGCCCAGGTCGCGCAGCACGAAGTGGATATGGTCGGTGTCGGCGGTCCCCAGGGAGACGCGCTGTCGGACGCGGCGCAGCACGGCGGCGCCGCAGTCCAGGATCGGGATCAGCATCAGGGTCGCCGGAACCATCAGGGTGCGCAGGGTAGCGGCCCCGCCGATGTCCAGCAGCGGCACTACCGCCAGCGAGAAGCCGAGCAGGTGGCTGCCGGAATCTCCCATGAAGATCGACGCCGGCGGCCAGTTGTAGAGCAGGAAGCCGCACACCGCGCCGAACAGCGCTACCGCGACCACGGCGGTAAGCAGGTGTCCCTGGAGCATGGCGACCACCGCCAGGCCGGCGGCGGCAAACGCGGCAATGCCGCCCGCCAGGCCGTCCCGTCCATCGATCAGGTTCAGCGAGTTGACCATGCCGACGATCCAGAACACGGTGACGGGGACGGCGGCGAAGCCGAGTTCCAGGCGGCCGAGGAGAGGCAGGGCGATGGAATCGATGCGCATCCCCCCCGCCGCGATGACGCTGGCGGCGACGGCCTGCAGCAGCAGCTTGGTCCGGGCGCGCAACGGCACGAAGTCGTCGAACAGACCGACGCCGAAGATCAACGCCACGCCGGCGGTGGCGGCCAGCAGGGGGGAGAGCGCATCCGGCAGCGGGACGTCCAGGAGTGCCATCGCGGCCGTACCGGCGCCGATCCCCAGGGCGGCGGAGAGGAAGATGGCGAGTCCGCCGATGCGCGGGATCAGCCCGGTGTGGAGCTTCCGGGAATCGGGGATGTCGTACCACTTGAAGCGGTGCGCGAGGCGCGTAACCAGGGGCGTGAGCACGCCATTGGCGGTGCACGCTACGACCACCGCCGCCACCAGAGCAACGGTAAGACTGGCTTCGCTGGTGGCCATGCCTGCGCCGACTGTAGAGTATGTACGTAATCCTGTCACCGGACGACGGATGCTGTTGTTGACGATGATGTCCATAGCCGGGCAGGGACTGGCGCATTCGGGTGCGTGCGATACCGGACGTGATGACGCGAGATGACGCGCGGGCCGTGCTGCACCGCGACCGGATGGTGTGCTACTCTCCCCACTACATGGGGCTGGTGAACGCCGATATCGAACTATCCAATCCGCGTGACTCCGCCACCCGTCCGATGCGCGTGAACAGCCTGGTGGATACCGGCGTCCTGCATCTGTGTGTTCCGGAGCATGTCGCCCTGCAGCTTGGTCTGGAAGAACTCTACCAGCGCGAAGTAACGACTGCCGACGGCGCCAGGCATCTCGTACCGTATGTGGGGCCGGTGTCGGTCAAGTTCGAGAACCGGGGTTGTTTCACTGGAGCGCTGGTGCTCGGCGACCGCGTACTGCTCGGCGCCGTGCCGATGGAGGACATGGACGTGCTGGTATGCCCGGCCACGCGCAAGCTCATCGTCAACCCGGCCAGTCCCAACATCGCCACCTCGATTGTGATGTGAGGCGGCCAGAACCGTGCAAAAAAGCTTGTTGACACGACGCTCGTTCTGTGCCCTCCTGTTTTCGGGAGTGCCATGTACGTCACTCACCTCGTGTCCATAGCCGTCCCCCCCGCCCCCCGGCGGGGACTTGGTCACATACCTGACGATCGAGAATCACCTCCACTAACCGCTCGGGCTGAGCGCGTAGCAGCAGCGCCGGGGGGCATCTTCGCCTTCAGCACGGCTGCGGCGACCACCCGGATAACAGCGCTGCACGCGGCGCCGGTTCGGGCCACGTCACCTTCACCGCCGACCGCCACCGTCCCTGATCCTCCCGGTTCACACCTCGGAACCCACCGCCGGCGTTGCCGGCCCATCGGACTCGCGGCTTCGCCGAGCCCACCACCGCCATACCTCGACACCACGTCACGTGGTGTTGTGATGCAGGTACGACGCCGGCCGCGCGGTCGGTGTGTCCAAGTCGACCAAAGGAGGAAGGGAAGCAACCCAAGACCGGTTTACGACTAACGCCCGGGCGGCGAGCCGCCGCGTCGGGACGATCCAGGGTGTCGCCCTCGCTCTCTGATTCGCCTGCGATTGCAGGCATGCCTCGAGAGTAGGCGAGGGGCGGGCAGTGAACGTCGTACTCTCGAGTGAGAGGAGCTATCGTATGCATTACGCAACGTTCCGAACCTGCCTCGCGGTGCTGTGCGGTCTGGTCCTGACCGCAACCGGCCTCTGGGCGAGCCCGGCCGGGGAAGAGGAGCCCGCCGCGGCGATGGAGAAGGAAATGGTGCTCGACCCGAGTACCGGCAAGATGGTGAGCGCGCCGGAGTACGGCGGGACGTTGACCGTCGCCAACTTGCTTGAGCCAGAGAATGCTGACATGCATTTCAGCCATGTCCCAGCACTGGTCTCCGGCGCCACGGTAGAGAAGCTGGGAATGATGGACTGGGCAATAGATAGGGACATGTTTTCCTTCAGCAGCCAGTACCAGCCTCTATCCCTCTTTAGACCGCATCTGGCAGCGAGCTGGGACACCCCCGACCCCCTCACGATCGTCTTCAACATCCGCAAAGGGGTTAAATGGCAAGACAAGGCACCGATGAATGGGAGAGAGCTAACCGCTGATGATGTCGTATTCAATTTTCAGCGCATGCTGGGCCTGGGCGACTTTGCGGAAGCCGGACCGAGCCCCGTTACGTGGCAGCTGTTCTCTGCCGAGTCGGTAACGGCCACCGACCGATACACGGTTGTTATCAAGCTGCCGGAGCCCAGTAGCGCAGCTCTTGGACGGTCCCTTGGCCAGGGCAGCATCTTCTACATAAATCCCCCCGAGGTCATCAAGGAGCACGGTGACGTGAAGGATTGGAGGAACCTGGTCGGAACCGGGCCCTATTTCCTCACCGACTGGACCGACGGAAGCTCTATTACCTTGCAGAAGAATCCTGACTACTGGAAAGACGATGAGAAGTACCCGGGGAATCGGCTACCCTATTCTGACGAGATACACAGCCTTTTCATCGCAGAGGAAGCGACCCGTCTGGCGGGACTGCGCTCAGGTCAGATTGATTTCCTGGGTTTCCCTGCCGGTGTCTCTGACATCACATCGGTCGAAGTGCTCGAGAGCCTGCAGAAGAACAACCCCGAAATCGTGCTGCAGGCCTGGTGGGACCGTTCGGAAACCTCTTTTGCTCTGGACGCGACCAAGCCGCCCTTTGACGACGTCAGGGTGCGCAGAGCCATGCAGATGGCAATCGACCTTGAGGGCATCGACCGCGACTTCTACAAGGGCACTTCAGTCTGGCAGCCTCACGGGATAGTGGGGGAAGGCATCACCGGGTATTTCACTCCCTTTGAAGAGTGGCCCGAAGAGGTCAAGAACGGCTATCGGTACGATCCGGCAGGGGCGGAAGCTCTGCTGGATGAGGCCGGATATCCGCGCGGCGCCGACGGCACTCGATTCAAGACCGCAATGAACCTTCATTCTTCGTTGCCTTTAGGCTATTTCGAACTGGCTGCCACCTACTGGGCTGAGGTTGGCGTTGATCTGGAGATCAACCCCTTGGATGGAGCCCCCTGGTCGGCTGCTCGAAGGGACCATACTTGGGAAGGTCTGATGTGGCAACCTCTTGGCTGGAATGCCGATCCGGTGAATTTTGTACGCAACTACGTACACTCGAGCCAGGCGGAAGACTATCACGGAATCAGGTACCCTGAGTTGGATGCCCTTGTTGAAGCCGCCGAAGCCACTACCTCCATTGAGGAGCAACAGAGGCTGGTCAAAGAGGTGGATATGTACACCATAGAGAACCACTGGTGGATATGGGGTCCCAAAGCCGGAAAGTACATGGCGCACCAGCCATGGGTCGTCGGCTTCAACGGTGAAACCCAGTTTTCATCTTTGGACCGCCTCACGATCCTCGCGCGCCTCTGGATTGACAGTGCGCTAAAGGCAGAAATGGGCTATTAGCCTTGCGGAGGGGGACCAGGGAATCGTCCCCCTCCGAGGGTGCAAATGACGGGAAGATCGCGGTGAGGTGCGGCACATGAGAGCCCACATCATCAGGCGGTTGTTGCTCATCATCCCTACCCTGTTCATCCTGAGCATCCTCGTCTTTCTCTCGGTCAGTTTCATCCCGGGCGATGTCATAGACGTCATGCAAAGTAGGATGGATGGCCTGGGGCGGGTCGACCGTGAACAGCTTGAGCAGATGCTGGGACTGGACCAGCCGGTCTACGTGCAGTACGGCCGCTGGTTGAGAGATATCCTGCTGCACGGCAGCCTGGGCCGCTCACTGATGGGCGATTGGCTGGTAGAGGAGAAGATTCTCGGTCGATTGCCGGTCACCATCGAGCTGGGTGTCCTGTCCATCGTCATCGGGCTGTTGATCGCCCTGCCGGTCGGCATCTACTCGGCAATTCGCCAAGATACGGCGGTCGACTACGCCGGCCGTTCCATCGCCATCCTGGGCCTGGCAACTCCCAACTTCTGGCTCGCCCTCATGGTCATGATCTACCCGGCCATCTGGTGGGGCTGGTCGCCGCCGATGCGGCTGATCAAGTTCAGCGAAGACCCGCTCGGGAACCTCGGCATGTTCCTGATCCCCAGCCTGATTCTGGGGACTTACCTGGCTGCGGCTACCATGCGCATGACGCGCACCATGATGCTGGAGGTGCTGCGGCAGGACTACATCAGGACCGCGTGGTCCAAGGGTCTGAAGGAACGGGTGGTGGTGGTGCGGCACGCGGTCAAGAACGTACTGATTCCGGTGGTTACGCTGATCGGCCTGCAGTTGCCCATCCTGGTGGGTGGCGCCGTGATCATCGAGAACATCTTCAACCTGCCCGGGTTGGGCCGCCTGATGCTGGTGGCTCTCAACGACAGAGACTTCCCGGTGGTCGCCGGCATCAACCTGGTGTTCGGCACCGCGGTGATGGGGATCAACCTGGTGATAGACCTGGTCTATGCGGTCCTGGATCCCCGTATCCGCTATCAGTAGTGGGTCAAACAGTGGTGGGGCAAAGCAGTCAGCGCAGCGGGCGCACGCGGTTCTTGACCCGGCTGGTCAGGGAGAAGCCGCTCGGCACGGCCAGCGGCATTGCCGTAGTGATCCTGATTCTGGTGGCCGTTCTGGCCGACGTCATCGCTCCCTATCCCTATGGTGAACGGCACCTGCCCGACCGACTGCAGGGCTCATCGGCCCAGTATCTGCTCGGTACCGACCACCTGGGGCGCGACCTCCTGAGCCGCATCATCCACGGCGCCCGGGTTTCCTTGACGGTGGGTCTGGCAGCCACCACGCTCAATGTTCTGGTCGCCGTGCTGATCGGCGGCACGTCGGGATTCCTTGGCGGCAAGCTGGATCTGGTGGTGCAACGGTTCGTGGATGCCTGGATGTCGTTCCCGGGGCTGCTGCTGTTGTTGACCATCATAGCGATCGTCGGCCAGGGGCTGGTGCAGCTGATCGCGGTCCTGGGCATCTCGGGCGGCATCGTCGGCTCGCGCGTGCTCAGGAGCGCCGTGATCGGGGTAAAGGAGAACGACTATTTTCAGTCCGCGGTGGCGATTGGCGCCTCGCAATCGAAGATAATCGTCCGCCACGTGCTGCCCAACATCGCGGCACCGATCATCGTGGTGTTCAGCATCAACGTGGGGGGCGTGATCATCTCGGAGGCTGCCTTGAGTTTCCTGGGCTTCGGCCTGCCGATCGAGGTTCCGAGCTGGGGCGGTATGCTGAGCCGGGAGGGCCGGCAGTACATGGAGGCGGCGCCCCACCTCGCCTTGTGGCCCGGCCTGGCGTTGACGGCTACCGTCTACAGCCTGAACATGCTCGGCGACGCGGTGCGCGACCTGCTCGACCCGCGGCTGATCGGCGGTGCGGGCCGTCTGGGCGCGCAAGACACCCGGTCCGTGTAGCGGTAGTGAGGCGAGGGTGCGTGCTGCGGGCATTCG
This sequence comes from Spirochaetia bacterium, assembly GCA_965203905.1. GTDB lineage: Bacteria > Spirochaetota > Spirochaetia > SZUA-6 > Bin103 > Bin103. The sequence continues at coordinate 4,167,002 of CBDBDQ010000005.1, forward strand.
CGGGACTTACGCAACGGGCTGGCGGCGTGCGTCCGCCGCAGGCGAAAACCGCTGACGATATTGACGTATCGCGGGACAGGTGTAATGTACCAAAGACTGCAGGTGAGGGCCGCCGCGACCCGGCGCCCCCCCTGGACGGTCGCGGCAGCACCAGACAGCCGCCCGTTGGAGCTGATCCCATGGAGATAACGTCCAGACGAATGACTCCGGAGGAGGCCGAACGATTCCGGCGGGACGATGCCGCGTTCAGAAAGTCCAACCAGATGATGTGCGACCGACGTGACGAACTGGTCCAGCAGTACCCGGACCAGTGGGTCGGGCTCCATCATAGCCTTGGGGTGCTGCACAGCGACACCTACCAAGGTATCTATCAGGAGCTGAAGGATCATCAGTTTCCCGAGGCCCAGACGGCCATCGAACTTCTGGAGAAGAATCCTCGGATTTTGAACCTGTAGGCCGGGCATGGAAATCGCGGGGTTCTTTGATTGGGTTGGTCGGCCCAGAGTGGAAGCCCGAGTGGGTTTCACCGGTTGAATCTGGGCGGCGAGGTGTACTCGCGTCCGCGGCGGTTCGGCAAGAGTCTGCTTCCGGACACGCTGAAGGAGCTGTTCGAGGGCAACGAGGCGCGGTTCACGGGGCCCCACATCCATGACCGCGGCGTCTTGAAGCGCGCGCGTCCCGCTCGAACCTCACATGCCCCACACGTCGACCGGCACGGCGCCATCGCCGCGCCGGAGATGGAATACCTTCTCCTCCCAGCTCCGGTTCTCCCGCCGGTCGATGACCACCAGGTGCCCTGCCTCCGCCGCGCTGCGGTCCACGTAGCGCGCCGTCTGCTCCACGCCCTCGTCCACCACGCTTTCCAGCCCGTCGTGCTCGCGCACCACCTTGCACTCCACCACGAACTCCTGCACCCGGTCCGCCAGCGGCCACACGATCAGCAGGTCGACCCTGCCGCTCCCCAGTGCGTACTCCCGCTCGATGCGGCCGCCGCTGTTCACCACGCCCTGCAAGTACGCCTGCAGGAGCAGCTGCGGCCACGCCTCCTCGTAGGCGAAGCGGTTCCGCCAGTGCTCGGAGTGGCGGCGGAAGAAGCTCTGAAACTCCACCATCAGCAACTCCGCGTCCAGGCTGCCGTCCGCTTTCACGTACCGCGGCGGCGACAGGTCCAGCGTCTCCTGCACCACCCACGCCAGTTCGCGCGGCAGCACTTCGGCGTAGATCGGGTTCGCCACCCGCAACGGCGCGTCACGGGCCACCAGCCCCAGGTCGCGTGCGTACCCGATGTCGCGGTCCGTGAAGGTGTGCCGCTCCGTGCCGCTCAGCATCGGCTCGATCACCCGCCGCACGCGGTCCTCGCGCAGCTTGTCCGCCAGGTAGTCCAGGTGGGTGACCCGGTTCACGACAAGCTTCTCGCGCACCGCGGCGATGTCGTCCGCGGTCACCGTGAGCGAACGATCTTCGCGCAGCGTCCTGTTCTCGAAGCAGGCACCGTACGCCAGCGCGTTCACCAGCCACGGCTGGCCGCGCGTCTGCGTCCACACCGCCTGCAGCGCCTCCGGGGCGAACGCCTGGCCGGTCTCTTCGGTGTGCTGACCCAGCAGCGCCAGCGTCTGCTCGCGCGTGAAGTCGCCCAGGCGCAGCGACGCGGCGGCGATGTTGAACGGGCTGCCGGCGGCGCCCATGCGGTAGTCGCGCACGTCGCGCATGCCGCACAGGACCACGCTGTGCGGAAAGCGCTCCGGACGCCCGGGGTAGCCGGCGCGGAGTTGCTGGAGCACCGACAACAGCGAATCGCCCACCAGCGTGTCGATCTCGTCGATCAGCAGCACCAGCGGTCCCGGCGACGCCTGCGCCCAGCGATACAGCGCTTCACCCAGTGCCTCGTCGGCACCGACTCGCGCCAGGACGTCCGGCCAGATGTCGTCCAGAAAGCCGTCATCGAGCGTCGCCCGCGCCTGCGACGCCAGCCTGACGAGCACCGAGCGCATTGCCCGTTGCACGTCGTCGCGCGCGGTGCGAGCGGTTTCGACCGTAACGTACACGCACCGGTAGCCGCGCCCGTTCAGCACTTCGGCCAGCGCCAGCAGCGCCGATGTCTTGCCAGTCTGCCGCGGCGCGTGCAGGACGAAGTACTTCTTGTCTCGTACCAGGCCGAGCACTTGGTCCTGGTCGATCCTCGATAGCGGCGCGATCAGGTAGTGATCGGTCTGATTGACGGGGCCGGCGGTGTTGAACGAACGCATGGACCGGGCGCTCCGGTCCGCACTGTATCACAAGCGCTCGATGCGACCTGACACGGCCAGCGTCGCGGCTCAACGCCGGGTGGCAATCAAGCGCGTGACCGCGAAACCACACAGCGGGTACATTACAAGCGACGCGAGTCCTCTCGCCAAGGAGCCCCCTCTACCATGTCCAGACTACGAACACCGATTCTCACGGCGCTGGCGGTCGTTACGCTGGCGGTGGCAGCCGCGGCCGAGCGCGGTACCGACGGCGAGCTGAGGATGCTCTATTGGCAGGCGCCGTCGATCCTCAACCCGTACCTGTCGGGAGGCACCAAGGACATCCATGCGGCCTCGCTGATCCTGGAGCCGCTGGCACGCTACGACGAGCACGGCGAGATGGTCGCGTGGCTGGCGGCCGAGATTCCCACCCTGGAAAACGGCGGCGTGGCGCAGGATCTCAGGTCGATCACCTGGAAGCTGCGCGAAGACGTGGTGTGGTCGGACGGCACGCCGTTCACCGCCGCGGACGTGGCCTTCACCGCGGCCTACTGCCGGGACCCGAGTGGCGGCTGCGCGTCGCTGGCGGCGTTCCAGGGCGTCGGCTCGGTCGAGGCGGTCGGCGACCACACGGTGCGGATCAACTTCGACGTGCCCATGCCGTTCCCCTACGCGCCGTTCGTGGGCTCGGTCATGCCGATCCTGCAGCAGCGCCAGTTCGAGGACTGCAGGGGGGCGCGCGCGCCGGAGTGCACCAGCGAGAACTTCGCTCCTGTCGGCACCGGTCCGTTCGAGGTGGCGGAGTTCCGGCCCAACGACGTGGTGCGCTACGTGGTCAACGAGCGTTACCGCGACCCCGACCGGCCGGCCTTCTCGTCGGTGCTGCTGAAGGGCGGCGGCGACGCCGTCTCGTCCGCCCGCGCGGTGCTGGTGACCGGCGAGTTCGACTACGGCTGGAACCTGCAGGTGGAGCCCGAGATCCTGGCCGACATGGAACGCGCCGGCAAGGGCGAGGTGCTGTCCGCCTTCGGCACCTTCGTCGAACGGCTGGTGATCAACCTGACCAATCCCGACTCGGCGCTCGGCGACAAGCGCTCGACCCACCAGGGCGGCAGCAATCCGCACCCGTTCCTTGCCGAACCGGCGGTGGTGCGTGCTTTGTCGCTGGCGATCGACCGTGACATCCTGGTGGAGGCCGGCTACGGTCCCGCCGGCCGGGTGACCTGCAACGTGTTGCCCGCCCCGGCGGCGTACGCCTCCACCGCCAACGACTGGTGCCTGACGCAGGACATCGAGTACGCCAACCGGATCCTGGACGATGCGGGCTGGGTGCGCGGCCGCGGCGGCATCCGCGAAAAGGACGGCGTGCGGCTGTCGATCCTCTACCAGACCTCGACCAACTCGGTGCGCCAGGGCACGCAGGCGCTGATCAAGCAGATGTGGCGCGAGATCGGCGTGGACACCGAGCTGCGCAACATCAACGCCTCGGTGTTCTTCGGCAGCGACCCGGCCAGCCCCGACACCTACCAGAAGTTCTACGCCGACATCCAGATGTATACCAGCAACTTCGATGGCACCGATCCGCAGGCCTACATGGCGGGCTGGGTATGCGACAAGATCCCGGGCCCCGAGAACCAGTGGAACGGCAGCAACATCTCGCGCTACTGCAACCCGGAGTACGACGCCCTTGCCGCCGAGTTCGCCGAGACCGGCGGCATCGAGCAGCGCGCGGCGATCGCCAAGCGCATGAACGACCTGCTGATCGAGGACGGAGCGCTGATCCCGCTGATCCACCGCGGCGAGGTCGCCGCCCGCTCCCTGACCCTCGGCGGCATGCGCCACAACGCCTGGGACGCGACGCTGTGGAACATTCACGAGTGGCATCGCATCGAGTGACGTAGCACGGAGGCGCGGGCATTGGCATGCTGCGCTACGCGATCCGCCGCCTGCTGTTCGCCATCCCCACCCTGCTGGCGATCAGCTTCGTCGTGTTCGCGCTGCTGGATCTGGCACCGGGTGATCCCACCGCGCAGCTTCCGCTGACCATCCCGCCGGAGACGCGGGAGCTGATCCGGCAGAGTCTCGGACTGGGGGAGTCGTTCCACGTGCGCTACGTGCGCTGGCTGGAGCAGTTCCTGGCCAACGAGCCGCTCAACCTGGTCGAGGTGCTGCTCGGCATCGAGATCGGCGATTCCGCAGGCCGCCTGCGGGTCAGTTCCTGGGCTACCCGCTCGCCGGTGGTGGACCTGATCGCCCAGCGGCTGCCGCAGACCATGACCGTGGTGGGCGTCTCCTACCTGGTGGCGATCCTGATCGCGGTGCCGGTGGGCGTGTTCTCGGCCTACCGCCAGTACTCGCTGTTCGACCAGGTCGGCACCCTGGTCACCATGGTGGGGTTCTCGGTGCCCACCTTCTTCACCGGCACCGTGCTGATCGTGATTTTCAGCGGCCTGCTGGGCTGGCTGCCGTCGATCTACGACACCACCCACCGAGTAACCGACCTGGCCAGCTTCGGCTACCAGCTCAAGCAGATGGCGATGCCGGTGATGGTGCTGGCGCTGTTCAGCGCCGCCCAGATCAGCCGCTTCACCCGCTCCGCGGTGCTCGACACCCTGCACCAGGAGTACGTGCGCACGGCGCGCGCCAAGGGCCTGTCGGAGCCGCTGGTGATCCTGGTGCACGTGCTGCGCAACAGCATGATCCCGGTGGTCACGGTGATCGCGCTGGGCCTCCCCACCACCTTCGCGGGCGCCATCATCACCGAGCAGATCTTCCGCATCAACGGCGTCGGGGCATTGCTGATCGGGGCGATCGAGGGCGCCGACATCCCCACCGTGCAGACCGTGACCTTCATCTTCGCGGGCCTGATCGTGTTCTTCAACCTGGTCGCCGACCTGCTCTACGGGATGCTCGACCCGCGCATCCGCTATGACTAGCGACCCTGCTGGCGCCCCCGCGGCGTCCGCCCGCGCCGCAGGGCACGGGGTGCCGCGCGCCCAGCCGGACCGCGCCCACAGGCACGCCGTGTGGCACCGGCTGCGCCACCATCCAGGCGCCATCGCCGGCGCCGCCGTGTTCGCGGTGGTCGCGCTGGCGGTGCTGTTCGGCTCGTTCGTGCACGGCGTCGATCCTCACTACCTCGACTACCGCGCCAAGAACCAGGGCATGTCGCTGGCGCACCCGCTCGGCACCGACAACCTGGGCCGCGACACCTTCGCCCGCCTGCTGGCCGGCGGCCGCCTGTCGCTGGCGGTGGGCGTGGCCGCGATGACCCTGTCGCTGACCGTGGGCACGGTGATCGGCGTGTTGTCCGGCTTCTTCCGCCGCCTCGACGGCCCGCTGATGCGCTTCACCGACCTGTTTCTGGCGCTGCCCGTGCTGCCGCTGCTGATGGTCAGCACCATGCTGTTCCGCGAACCGCTGCGCGCGGCCTTGGGGCTGGAGGCGGGCATCTTCGTTCTCGTGGTGGGCGTGATCGGCATCACGAGCTGGATGCAGACCGCCCGCATCGTGCGCGGACAGGTGCTCGCCATCCGCGTACGGGAATACGTGGTGGCCGCCCGCAGCATCGGCGCCCGCCCCTGGCGCATCATCCTGCGGCACGTGTTCCCCAACACGCTGAGCCCCATCGTGGTCGCCGCCACCCTGGACATCGCCCAGGCGATCATCACCGAGAGCGCCCTCAGCTTCCTCGGCCTCGGCTTCCCCTCCGACTTCCCCACCTGGGGCCGCCTGCTCTACGACGGCGTGCCCTTCCTCACCCTCACCCCGGACCGCGTCATCTGGCCCGGCCTCGCCATCTCCCTCACCGTGCTCAGCGTCAACTTCCTCGGCGACGGCCTCCGCGACGCCCTCGACCCCCACGCCATATCTATGAATCGCCGTACACGACGGGACGCTACCACGCCTCCCTCCGCGTCATAGAATCTGCCCACCAAGCGATACAGCCGTTGCATCCTCAGCACCCAATAGCTTGAATTCATCTGCCTCCATTGGTTCATAGCCCTGAGGCCAATGACCGCCCAACTCGATCAGGACCCTCTGCTTCGACGGTGCCGGGACGGGATTCATTCTCACCACACGGGCCCGGTAATCGCCCGGTGAATGAGCCATCGCAGTCACTAGATCGCTGACCAAATACCGTGGAGCCCAGCCGATCATGTGGTACTTCGTCGTTTGAATCTGAACCGCCAGCGTAGTCTGTGGGTTAGTAAGCTCGATAGTCACGAAGAGCTTGTCATCGGGCTCCAGACGATCGATCGCTGCCTGAGCATCAGTGTTCGTATGACGCCATCCGTGCAGAAAAAACCGGCAACTGAATGACCCATCAGGCTGTTTCCTGATCTTGGGAAATACCTGAAAATTGTCGGTCGCTCGGTAACCACCGTCTACCGCTAGGATCTCTAGCGGATCGGGAGACTCGTCGACAATATCGAGAAATGAAAGGTATTCGTAGAAGCTCCTACGCTGATAGTTCATGACACGATTCTTGAACAGTGGGAATAACCAAGAGGACGTATAGCGGTGATTGAAGTTTGGGAAATCGTACAGCGGAGCGAATCCACTCCGTGCCGCGGCCTCCGCCGCTCCTTGTGTGTAACCGAATGAGTACTGAGGCGGGGAGTCATCCACATCTAGCCTCCCAACCGGGTACCAGCGATGCGCACGGGGGTCTCGCCAGCCCAAGAACAGCGTTTTTTGATTGTTCATACCAATGAATGTAACTCGCCGAGATTGTACGTGACAAGACGCACGACGAATTCTCTCGCCAAGCCACTCATCCAGGAAACAGGAATCTTGGAGACGATCTCCTGAACATGTTCTACGGTCAGATTATCGACCTTTCTCAGTGCATTACGAAAGAACATCCCGTAGTCGGGCTGTTCCACACCCCATCGAATCAACCCTAGGGGAGACGGTCCACGACGGCTGTCCTCGCTTACGAAAATCGCGCCAGGAGCCCGCTCGGAATACCGATCGATTCCTAGTTCGTTCAGAATACGGTGTCGGCTCTTACCTCTTCCGGTATCCAGCAACTCGCGACCCAGTGAGGACGCGTGGTCGAATGTAGGTGCCAGACGACCCTTCAGATTGCCGTCAACAACCTTACCTAGGATGCCCCAATTTTCGTGATGGCGGTCTACATTGCCAATCACGGCATCAAGAAGGAGGTACTCTGCAAGTCGCGATCGACATCGATCAGCGAATTCATCCGACGGGAAAACGCTCATACTGTGAAAGATCCGCTGAACCGTGTGCATACTGTGTCCGAAGCGTTGCGCAGGGTTGTAGGCTTCGTCAAGGCCGGCCAGAATCTGGTTGCCATGATACAACTCGTAGCCCGAAGCGAAACTCCTTGCCACCGATCCTCGCCTCCGCCCGCCACCCTGCTCGCAATACTGTGCAAGCTCTACCTTGGGTGCCGTTATACGCATCCTACGTGCGATCTCGTAGGCGACCTTCTCCGCCCAATGCTGACCAGTGTTCTCGGTGGGAAACTTGAACAACCAGTCACATTCTTGGGGGTCATCCGGATCTCGAAACCAAAATTTATCCTTGGTGCCCATTTGCTCGGACTGCGTCTCCCAGTGAGGATGGACATCCATGACAGGATAGTCTGAGCACATTCTTCGCTACATCCACTGCCTGATTGACCCGATTGGATCGGGGGCATCTATCGGCCAGCACTCTGCCTCGTAGGCCTCTACCAGCGTTACCAGGACGTCCAGGGTGTCACTCTCAGGTGTGTTCGGTACGGCGCCCATCAGATTGTCGATGACTGTCAATTCCGCTTCGTAGTCGGCCTCGGTCTTGATTGGCTTGATTACTTCCGATGACACCCCCAACCTCCCATCATTCTACTATAGTCGACTGGTGCGCTCGACACGAGGCGACATCGGCTTGACGGACTGCCGGGCATGACACACTTTGTGCGCATGAAGCGGATCGCGGTCCGGACACAGCATTTGACGACCAGCGAATGGGTCCGCCGCGCGGCGCTCGGCGAGGGGGTGGTGATCACCGACTGCGGGCGCCCGGTGGCGTCTCTGCCGCCCGTTCGCCCAGGTGACCTGAGCACACCGTTCCGGCAGCGCTGCACGTTGCCCGAGTTCGATGCCCTGCCGCCGGTGTGCGGCTGCTCCGGCGTGCATGTATCGCAAGACCGCGACCGCGGGTGACAGCGTCTGCTGGATGTGGCTGCGGCGTTGGGCATTCAGGGGCGCAACGTGATTCGGATGGAGTAGCAAGGATGTATCAACAGATCTTTGCGCCGGAGACGTTTCGCATGCGGCGGCGGCGGGTGGCGGATCGGATCGGGGCTGGGGCCGTAGCGGTCGTTCAGGGGGCGCGCGGTTCGGGGTCGCATGACCAGTTTCGGCAGAGCAACGAGTTGTTCTACCTGTGCGGGGTAGAGGTGCCGCATGCCTACCTGGTGATCGACGGCGGCGATGGCACGGCCGCGCTGTTCCTGCCGCACCAGGACCGGCACAGCGTCGAGGCGGAGGGCGAGCACCTGTCTGCCGACAACGCGGATCGGGCGCGAGAGCTTACCGGCGTGGACCGGGTGGCGGCGCTCGCGGCGCTGCCGGCGGCGCTACGTGGGGTGGCGGCGATCTGGACGCCGCTGTCGCCGGCGGAGGGGGCGCGTTCCAGTTGGGACACGCTGCGGCGCGCGCAGGAGGAGGCGGAGGGCGACCCGTTCGACGGCGGCCCGGCGCGGGAGGCGGCGTTTGCCGGCCTGCTGCGGCAGCGGTATCCCGCGGCACGCATCGAAGACCTGTCGCCGGTGCTGGACGAGATGCGGCTGGTCAAGGACGCGCAGGAGGTGGCGGTGCTGCGCGAGGCGGGGGCGGTCTGCGCCGATGCGTTGACTGCCTGCATGCGCGCCACGGCGCCCGGGGTGATCGAATACCAGCTCGCCGGCGTGCTGGAGTACCACTACCGGGTCAGCGGATCGCGCGGCGCCTCCTACCATCCGATCATCGCCGGCGGCAGCAACGCCTGGTACGGGCACTACAACGCCAACGACGCGCCGCTCGCCGCCGGCGACCTGGTGCTGCTGGACTGCGCTCCCGATCACCACTACTACACGTCGGACATCACCCGCATGTGGCCGGTGAACGGCACCTACAGCGACACTCATCGCGCCTTGTACGGGTTCATGGTCGCCTACCACAAGGCGCTGCTGGCCGGCATCCGGCCCGGACGCACCGACGACGAGATCCACCGCGAGGCGGCGCAGGCAATGGCCGCCTACCTGGACCGGACGCCGTTCGCCGACCCCGTGCACGAGCGGGCCGCCCGCAGTGCCCTGGAGTTCCCGCACCACCTGTCTCACCCGGTAGGCATGGCGGTGCACGACGTCAGCCACTACCGCGGCAAGCCGCTGCGGCCCGGCATCGTGTTTTCGGTGGATCCGCAGATGCGCATCCCCGAGGAGCGGCTCTACCTGCGGGTGGAGGACACGGTGGTGGTCACCGAGGACGGCTGCGAGAACCTCACCGCGGGAGCGCCGCTGGAGATGGACGACGTCGAAGCGACGATGCGCGAACCCGGGATGATCCAGCGGAGGGACGAACGGGTACTGGGTAGCATGCGCGACCGTACGAAACTCGTCGGCGACATCGTCTCACCGGCATCGGACCCATCGGACTGGGAGGTGCTGCGTCAGACTTGAATCTGTTCAGGCGCAAACTGCTCACGAGCCTGGTTCAGAACACGCTATGATTTGTCGGGCCAGCGGTAGTAGGCGGTGGAGCCTTCGATGGCCTCCACGGCGCGTTCCATCGGGAAGCGGTACTGGACATCGTGCAGGCTGCCGCTCAGCACCTTGATGGCGCGCCGCAGCGGCTCCAGGGCCGGGCGCAGGTGGGGGGCCGCGGAGGGGGGTTGCGAGTCGAGCACGTTGGCGGCGCGGCCGCGGGTGACCGGCAGCGCGTGCTCCAGGGCGGCGATCAACGTCGGCAGCCCGGCGGGGTAGCGGCGCAGGCGGAACAGGCCGTCGGCGGCGGCGATGCGCACGCTCACCGCGGGGTCTTCGAGCGCGGCGGTGAACGCATCCACCACCTCCTGGTCGGCGCACTGCAGGATCACCAGCCCGGTGACCGCCCAGAAGCGGACCGCCGAATCGGGGTCGGCCAGCCGGCGCAGCAGCTCGGCACGCTGCCCCGGCCCGTGCCGGCTCAGGTCGGCGGTCTCAAGGATAGCCTCGTAGTTGTCGCACCGCTGCCCGACCAGCCACAGCGGGCCGCCAGCGGCGCGCTCGTGCAGCTCCGGCTCGTCGATCAGGCCCAGGTCGCGGTGCTCGATCATCCAGTCGTAGAGCTGGCGGCGCATCTCGTCCACCACCTCGGCGTGCTCGCCGGCCGGCACCAGGTCATCGACGAACCAGGGGTCCGTGGCACCGTCGTAGAGTTCCTCGAACGGCTTGCGCCGGGCTGCGATCTGGCGCTGCGGGCCGACCAGCTTGCCGGCGCGCGCCAGGCGGTCCCAGGCGTGGATGTAGCCGGACCAGTAGATCGAGGTCTCGTACGGGAAGTAGGGCAGGTGCGGGAAGAAGTTGCGCTGGTAGCGGAGGTGGCGGGCGCGCAGCGAACGGATCAGCTCGAAGCGGGTGTCGAGGCGGTCGCGGCCGGTCACCACGTGCGGGCGGTGCACGGCGCCGGCGCACAGGACCGGGCGGCTGTGCATGTAGTCCGGCACCGGCAGCCCGGTCATCCTGAGCGTGGAGGCGGTCAGGTCGAGGGTGGTGATCGGCTCCTCCACCACCGCTCCCGGTTCGGCGGGAGCGAGGTGCTGCCAGCGCGGCGGGAAGCGCACGATCAGCGGCACGTGGTCGCCCTGCTCCCACCCCCAGTGCTTGGCGCGCAGCATGCCGGTGCCGTGGTCGGCCCAGAACACCACGATGGTGTCGTCCCACACCCCGTCCTCCTGCAGCTCGGCGACGTGACGCCCGACGTGGTAGTCGATCTGGGTAATTGCGTCGTAGTAGTGCGACCACGCCGTGCGGAACTCGGGGATGTCGGGATGAAAGGGCGGCAGCGGCGCCTGCTCGGGATCGTGGAAGTCCTCCGGCTGCAGCAGCGTCACGCGCTCGGCGAGGATGGTCCCCTTCCGGTCCCAGGTCACGGACGAGTGGCACTCGGTGTAGTTGAACACCGAGAAGAACGGCTGGCCGGCACTCCGCTGTCGCCAGCGAGCACTGGCGCTCCATGCGTCCCATGCCTGCGCCATGATGGGGGCCGCAGCGTCGCTCCGCGGGTTTGAGGTGGCGGCCAGGTTGTAGTCGGTCTTGACGCAGTTGGAGGTGAAGTAGCCGGCGTCGCGCAGCCAGGCGGGCAGCAGGCGCAGGTGCTCCGGTGCGGCTACCCGGGAGCGGTGGTGGTGGGTGCCGAGTGCGAACGATACCACCCCGGTGATGATGGCCGCGCGGGAGACCGAGCACACCGGCGCCAGGGAATGGGCATTGGTGTAGCGGATGCCCTCGGCGGCCAGCGCGTCGAGGTTGGGGGTCCTGGCGTAGCGGTCGCCGTAGCAGCCGAGCAGCGGATTGATGTCTTCTACCGACACCCAGAGGATGTTCGGTTGCCGGCCATTCACCGCGTTATCCCAGGGGAGCCGTACCCGGCCGGTCGCCGAGCGCGGCGAACAGCCGCCGCGAGCCGGTGAACGTGGAGCGCCCGTGCGCGGTCAGCATGTTGTCGAGGATGATCACGTCGCCGCGGCCCAGGGCGTAGGGCGTCTCCAGGTCGCAGACCATCCGGAACCACGCTCGGCACTCCTCGACGGTTATGGACGTGCCGTCTTCCATGATCATGCGGTGGAGGCTCTCCGGAGCGGCGGCCATCGTGTGCGCCAGGCGTTCGGCATCCGCCTGCCTGCCGTCCCGCTCCGCCGCCAGGCGCAGCGACTCCGGCTGAAAGGTCAGCGCCTGCGTGCACCACAGCTCGCCGTGGATCGGGTGTGAGCGGAAGAAGCGGGCCGGCTCCTGGGTGATCTCCAGGCACTCGTCGGCGGTCCACGCCAGCTCCCAGCCACGCTGTCGTGCGACCCGCTCGGCTTCCCGGCGATCGGCGGTGCCGAGCGACTCCTGCCAGCTCTTCCTGTCGGTGTAGGCCCCGTTGCTCTCGCTGGCCGGTGGCAACCGGCGCCGCAGGCGGGCGCGCTTGCCGCGGAACCTGCGCGTGAAGCTCTTGGGCAACCCCTTGGTAAAGGTGCGCATGTCGCCGATCAGGTTGGTCTTCTGGCCGTGCTCCGCCGGTTCCTGGCAGTAGAACGCAACATAGTCCGGTACATCGTCCAGGTACGCCATTTCCTGGTGCAGCAGGATGCACCGGTTGGGCGGCAGGTCGGTCGCCGAGTACACTCCGGCGGCGTACTCGGTGCGCGGGGTGGTGCCGCCGACGTACGAGTGCGGATGAAAATCAATCGCCTGGAGGAACGCGGCGAACTGGTGCGGGCCGCTCAGGCCGGTGTCCCGAATGAGCAACGCCCCCTCCGTGTCCACCAGCCGAAAGATCTCCGCGGCCAGCCCAGGGAGCGCCGTCCGGCCGCCATTCTCGGCCAGGCGCAGGCGCGCGCTGGGCACCGAGAAACCGTCTCCAAGCTGCTCCCGTTCGTATCGCATACCGCCCTCCAGGACCCGCGTCATGATATACCTCAAGCCGCCGGATGCTCCAGGCGCCGCTGGACTGGGCCTCCCGCGGTGCCATTCCAGGCCACCGCCGGTACCGACCTCGTTGACGTACCCCCGAGCGTGGCCAATACTGGCTCATTCGCAGACTCCCAAGGAGGATCAGATGAATCGACTTCGTGTCGTACCGACAATTGCCGTGCTGCTGTCCGCTTTCCTTGCCGGAAGCGTGTTCGCCAGCGGGACCGAGGAGGGCGCCACCGAGGAGCGCGGGCCTATCACCATGACCTACCTGCGCTTCGGCGGGCCCGACGACATCACCCAGGACGAGGCGTTGATCGCGCGCTGGGAGGAGCGCAATCCCGGCGACAAGATCGAGCCCCTGATCGCGCCGTTCCCGCAGTGGAAGGAGAAGCTGGACACCATGGTCGCGGGCGGACAGGCGCCCGACATCATCTTCGGCTGGCCGACGCCGTTCGCCAACCTGTGGGCCAACGAGCGCATCATCTCCCTGAACGAGCTGGTGCAGGCCGACGTCGACTTCAACATCGACGACTACCCGCAACACAAGCAGTTCATCTTCGACGGCGAGCTCACCGGCATCCCCTACAACGCCACCGCCCACATCCTGGTCTACAACAAGACCATGTTCGAGGATGCGGGGCTGGAGACGCCGATCGAGATGTACAACCGCGGCGCCTGGAACTGGTCCAACGCCATCGAAGTGGCCAAGCAGTTGACGGTCGACGAGGACGGCGACGGCGTGCCCGACCAGTACGGGATGGTGAACATGGGCGACAACCCGGTGCCGATCATGACCGCGGTGTGGGCTCACGGCGGCCGGCTGTTCAACGAGGACTTCACCGAGATCACCTTCGACACCCCCCAGGTGCACGAGGCGCTGCAGTTGCTGGTCGACCTGGTACGCACGCATGAGGTGGCGCCGCCGCCGGAGATGCAGGCGAGCGAGATCGGGATCTCCTTCAGCTCCGGCAAGGTGGCGATCGGGCGGCAGAGCGCCGCCACCATCATGCTGCGCCACATCCGCTGGGAAGAGCCGTGGGAGTGGGACATCGTGCCGTTCCCGGCCGGTCCCGAGGGCTTCGCCGCGTGGGCGGACGGCAACAGCCTCGGCATCTCCGTCGGCGTGCCCGACAAGCACCTGGCGTGGGACTTCGTCACCTCCATGGTGGATGAGGAGTCGTGGCAGGTGCGCTTCGACCTGGGTCTCCCGTTCCGGCTGCCGCCCAACATCAAGGTGATCAACTCGGCCACCTTCCGCGAGCTGTGGAGCTATGTCGACGTGGACATGATCATGGACGTGATGCTCGGCGACAAGGCGCTCACGCCGCTGGTGCCGCGTCAGGCGGACGCGTTCCGCATCGCCTACAACGTGATGGACACCGAGGTGGAGAACGCGGTGCGCGGCGACATAACGGTCGAAGAAGCGATCGCCGCCACCGTCAAGCAGGCCAACGACATCCTGGCCGGCTTCTAGCTTTCGATCGGTTTCTCAGGCGCTGCCCCGGCGTTCAGCCGCGGCAGCGCAGGGGGACGCGACGGGCGCCGTAGCCGGGCAGGCGGACCTGCTCGGCGCAGTAGTCCACGGCCGGGGAATCTTTGCCTCCCTACTCGGACGGTATCCCAATCCCCAGACTCGGAGCAGATTGCGGGCTCCCTGTTCGAAATCCTGCGTAAAGTCAACCATCTGAAATCCTGACAACGTCCAAGAGAGATCCTCGTAGTCGCAAGATTCAAACATCAGTGGCACGATTCTGGCGTTCAGAGGGTCCTGTCGGAGAGCATAGGCAAGTTCTCGCTTGACCCAGGTCGAATTGACCGCACCCGGTGATAGCACAAGCACGAACCAGTCACATCGACGCAGAGCTGATCCAATCTCGTCGTGCCACTGCTGCGCTCCAACGATATCGGTACTGCTATACCAAACGGGGAGTCCGTGCCGCCGTAGCATCTCCGCCAGCCGGACGACGAAGCCCCGATCTCGATCCGAGTGTGAGAGGAATATCTCCTGCGGCACAGTATGCTTCGGTTCGGGCGGCTGCGTGCGTGCGTCTCAGGCGACTTGCAGAAGAGTCCGAGCGACTTCCCTGATGCCCTCTTCTTCGCTCTCGTGTTCAGTAAGATTGATCATCTTCTGACGCCGGAGAATCCAGGGAACATCCTCGGTATCCAGCACGCTCGGATCGCCGGCAACAACGGGTATCAGACGTCTGCGGAAACGCTTCTTGGTGAGGGCATACTCAATCTCCCAACGCATCTCCCAACGCGCCCATTGCGAACGCACCGAGTCTGGTGTCAGAAGTACGACCATTGCCTGGGACTCTTGCAGCGCGTTACTTACTTCCTGTGCCCAGTTATCTCCTGGCAGGATCTCGCGCGTGGCATCCCACACCTCCAAGCCAGACTCCTGCAGGGTCGCGGCAACCTTGTGGGCCAGCCGTTCATCGGAATGTGCGTGGCTGATGAATACCTTCACTTCTACCTGCCGACCACGTGGCTCGACTCCGATGCTTGGCGAGCGGCGACTTGCGCTGGCCGACCAAGCGGGAAGCGTGCCCGGAGCGGTTTCAGGATACCTCACCAGCCTGACAGCCGGCAACTCCCGGGGCAGGCTGCTCCGGGCGGCGCAGGGGGACGCGGCGGGCGCCGTAGGCGGGCAGGCGGACCTGCTCGGGGCGGTAGCCGCGCGCGGCCGCGGTGACCGTCCAGGGGTATCCGGAGCGGTTGATCAGGAACAGCAGGCTGCCGGCAGTGCTCTCAAGCACCCGCGCCTCGACCAGCGAGCGGTATTCCTCCGGCACCTCGCCGGTCAGTTCGATGTCGGGCGGCAGGGTGGCGGGCAGCCAGCCCGCCAAGAGGCGGCGCAGGCCGCGGTGCAGGGACCACAGGTAGGAGCGGCCCAGGGCGAAGGTGGCCACCAGGAGGCGGCCCTCCGGGCCGGTGGCGACCAGGCCGGGCGCGTCCACGTCGCGGTAGCGCGCCAGTTCCGAGCCGGCGAACCGGCCAGCCAGCACGCGGTCGAAGAAGGCGAAACCGCCGAAACCGCCTTGCGCGTCGTTCAGGCTCCAGCCGGCCATCCAATGGTCGGGCCGGATCCACTCGCGGCACTCCATGCCGAAAGCGGCGGCCGCCCGCCGGCTGTCCTCGAGGCCGGTCATCGGCAGTTCCACGACCGCGCGCCCGCCGCCGGCCACGAAAACGGTGAGACCATCCAACTCGTCAGCCGACAGTCCCAGTGGAAACGGAACGGCCACCAGCTCCAGGCCGCCACCCGCCGGCGGGAAGCTGCCCCCGGTAACGAAGGTCACCTCGTAGCCCAGGTCCAGGAACAGCCCGTAGAGGCCGTACACGGTGTCCGCCAACGGCGCTCCGCGGGCGTTGGCCTGCCACACCATCTCGCGGCTCAGGTAGATCGCCACCCGCGCCGGCACCGTGCGCGCCCCCGCCAGCAGCTCCGCATCGGCACGCAACTCGGCGATCACCCGCTTCGTCGCCAGCCGCCGCTCGGTGTCGTACTCGTCGGCGTCCACCATGTGGTTGATCCATGGTTCCGGTCCGCTCAGCAGCGGCTCCCAGCGGTAGAAGAACAGGGCGTCGGCGCCGTGGCTTGCCACCTGGTTGACCTCCGCCTCGATCTGGATGCCGCGCCACAGCAGCGAGGCGCTGGCGTCGCGGCCGGCGCCGGCGTACGGGAACGGTCCGCCCTGAAACTCGGTGATCCACAGCTCCTGCTCCGGGGCCAGCGCCTTCAGCAGCGCCAGGTGGGCGCCGGAGATCGCCGCGGTCTGCGCCCCCGAGCCGTGGTACAGGCTGGACGAGGTGTAGTCGAGCCGTGGCAGCAGCCACCAGTCCTGGCCCTTGGCCTGCAGCCCATCGAAGTGGGTGTAGTTGAAGCTCACCCGTACGCCGGGACACTCGGCGCGGATGATGTCGGCTCCCTCCAGCAGAAAGGCCGACAGCCGCCGCGCCGAGAACTCGCGCCAGTCGCGCCACAGGCCGGCGGGGTCCGGGTCGGCCTCGCGCGGCGGCTCAAGGTCCGCGAAGCCGGCGAACGCGGTGCCGAAGCGCGCGTTGACCGCCTCGATGCTGCCGCAGCGGCGCTCCAGGTCGGCCCGGTAGCCGGCCACCGAGTGCTCGCAGTAGCAGGGATGGTCGCCCACGCCCAGGTTGGGCTCGTTGTGGATGTCCCAGTCGAAGATCGCGGGATGGCCGCAGAAGCGGCGCGCGCTGGCCCGCACCAGGTCGTCACGGCGGCGCCGGTACGCGGGATGGTCGACGCAGGCACGCGGCCACAGGTAGTGGTGCGGGCCCTCCGGATAGGCGTTGCCGCCGCGATCCACCACCTTGGCGTCGGGGTGCTCCTCGAAGAACGGGTAGCCGACGTAGAAGGTGGCGAACCCGAACAGCACCCCCACCTCCAGCTCGGCGCACAGGTCGAGCAGCCGCCCCACCTCGTCGCTGTCGCTGTCGAAGCCGATGCGGATGCGGATGGCGTCGAACCCGGTGTCCTTGATCAGCGCCAGGTCGCGGCGCCAGTCCTGCTCGCCGCGCGGCAGCCACTCGGGACGCGTCGCCATTCCGCCGAACGGATACTCGTAGTGGGTGCCGAAGATCACCGGTCAGCCCTTGATCCCGGTGGTCACCACGCCGTGGATGTAGTACTTCTGCGCCACGAAGAACAGCGCCACGCTCGGCACCAGCACGATGATCGACACCGCCATCAGGCTCGTCCAGTCGGTGAAGTCCTGGTCCTGAAAGAAACGCAGGCCCAGCGACAGCGTCATCTTGTCCATCGAGTGGATGTAGATCAGCGGCTCCAGGAAGTCGTTCCACACCCGGATGAAGGCGAACACCCCCACCACCCCGAGCACCGGGCGCGACAGCGGCAGGATGATCAGCAGGAAGCTGGCGAACACCCCCGCGCCGTCGATGGCGGCGGCATCCTCCATCTCCAGCGGAATGGTGAGAAAGAACTGGCGCACCAGGAATATGAAGAACGGCACTCCCCCGAAGAAGAACGGCACGATCAGCGGCAGGTAGGTGTCGATCCAGCCGAGAAAGCGGAAGGTGATGAACATCGGAATCAGGCGCACGTGGAACGGCAGCATCATGGTGCTCAGCAGGATCACGAACAGGGTGGTGCGGCCCGGGAACTCCAGGCGGGCGAAGCCGTAGGCCACCAGCGAGGAGGAGATAACGGCGCCGGACACCGACAGCAGGGTGATGACCGAGGTGTTGAAGAACCAGCGCGTGAACGGCAAGGCGGTCCAGCCGTCGCTGAAGTTGTTCCAGCGCAGCGGCCGGGTGAACAGCTGCGGCGGATAGATGAACTCGGTGCCCGGCACCTTGACCGCGGTGGACAGCATCCAAATGAACGGCGCCAGGATCACCACGCCGCCGGCGGCCAGGGCCAGGTAGACGAACGCCAGGGTGATGCGGCGCTTGAACGATTGCCGTTCGTAGTAGCGGACCAGGGTCACGCTCGACATGCCGATGCTACTTCCGCGACTCGTAGTACACCCAGGCCGCGGACGAGCGCAGCACCACGAGGGTCATGCCGAGGATGAGAACGAACAGGATCCACGCCTGTGCGGCGGCGTAGCCCATGCGATACCACTGGAACGCGTGCCGGTACAGGTACAGCACGTACATCAGGCTGCCGTGGTTGGGACCGCCATCGGTCATCACGTAGGCGGGCGTGAACACCTGGAACGACTGGATGATGCCCATGATCAGGTTGAACAGGATCACCGGCGAGATCATCGGCACGGTGATCTTCAGGAACCGCTGCCAGGCGTTGGCGCCATCCACGATCGCCGCCTCGTAGTAGGAGGTGGGTACGTTCTGCAGCGCCGCCAGGTAGATCAGCATCGGCCCGCCGACGCCCCACAGGCTCATGATGATCAACGCCGGGATCACCCAGGTCTCGTCCGCCAGCCAGGCCGGTCCCTCGATCCCGAACACCTCCCTCAGAAACAGGTTGAAGATGCCGAAGCGCGGGTTGAAGATCCATACCCACAGCAGCGACACCGCCACTCCTACGATCACGCTCGGCAGGTAGTAGATGGTGCGGAAGAAGCCGAGCCCCTTGATCTTCTGATTGAGCAGCACGGCGATCAGCAGCCCGAACACCAGGTTGAGCGGGATGCTCAGCGAGTAGAGGGCGGTGACCTTGAGCGACTTCCAGAACAGCGGGTCGTCGAAGAACAGCTTGGCGTAGTTCTTGAAGCCGATGATCTGCGGCTTGGAGAGCGCGTTCCAGTTGGTGAAGCTCAGGAACAGCGACGCCAGCAGCGAGCCCACCACGAACACCAGGAAGCCGATCACCCACGGCGAGATGAACACGTACCCGGCGATCATGCGTTTCTGGTGGTAGGTATACAGGGCCGGCCCCCGGCGCCGAGACTATCACAGCCCCGCACCTCCGGCCACCGCAGACCGGCATGAGCCACGTGTGGCCCGTCGTAGCCACACGCCTCGCGCGCCGGCTCGCCGTACCGCCCGCCGTGGAGCGCCCTGGATCCGCTGATGGGTCGCCGTGGTCACCGTGACCGACAGGATGCCGCGTCAGCCGATGAGCGAGGTGTGGTGCCTCTGCAGCACGGCGGAAACATCCGCTGCTAATCTTGGTCATCCGAGTAAACAGGTGGGCTCACGTGAAAGGCATGCCGAAGCCGGGAGCCGCCCTTACCACGTCCTCGACCTCGTCACGCGCGAGCCTGTCGAGCGGACGTACCGTGTCATGGGCAAACGGCCAATCCTGGGTCAGAAACGCCCAAGCGTTCATGAGAATCAAGGTGTCACCCGTCGGTCCGTTCGCGAAATGGCGAATTTGTTGTCAGTTTCGCGACTGCTACGCCAATTCGTGAATTTGGCAGATTGATTTCGTCGCATTGCTCTACGATCTTGACTGTTCCCATCAGATTGTTGTAGAGGAACGATTTACTCATGCTGGTTCTGAATCGTGCATAGGATCAGACCTGTCGCGAAATCGCGAACTTCAGGGTAGATTCGGGAAGTTCCGCCGATTCGCGAATTCGCGAGAGAGAATCAGGTGCTTGGCGAGAATTGGGGCCCAACATCGTGCTTGCCGTCACTCGTTCCGGGACGCTAAAATGTGGACAGAGGGTTTGTTATTCCACCCATCACTTACCCTCCAATAGGAGGCCCACCATGGCGAACCAGGAAGGCACTTCCGGCCACGACGTGATTCACGGCGACGCGGACGGCGACAGGATCGAGGGCGGCGCCGGCTACGACTTCATCTATGGCGGCAGTGGTGCGGACGAACTGTATGGCGGCGAAGGCAAGGACCACCTGTTCGGCGGCGAGGGCGACGACACACTCGTAGGCGGTGCGAGCGTCGACCACATGACCGGCGGTGCGGGCGCGGACACGTTTGTGTTCGGCCCGGGACACGGATACGACTACATTCACGACTTCACCGATGGTGAAGACGTAGTCGACCTCACCGCGCTCACCGGCATCTCCGGTTTCGAGGACCTCACCATCACCGCCTATGGGGAGGACGCCATCGTCGACCTGACCGCACACGGCGGAGGCCACATCCACCTTCGCAACGTCGACGTCGCCGATCTGGACGCCAACGACTTCCTGTTCTACGTGCCTACTACGGAGGCTGCCCAGGACGGCATGTAGCGACGCAAACGGGCCGGAGAGCGTCCCGTCTCGGTGGCGGCACGCGCCGGTGCCCGTTCAAATGACGACGCGCATGGCACTCAATAGTCGCATCTGGCCTCTACCCGAGCTGTTTGAGCCCCCTGCATTCCGGCCGCCTTCGATAACGCTGCTATAACCCTACGGCGCCGTCCGCCGCACGCGAGTGACCGAGCTGACGGCGCGACCCCGGCGCTTGTCGGGCAGCCCCAGGGCCCGTCCGCGTCGAGCCGCTCCAGGAACTCCCGGCACGAGCGGGCCTTCAGCCGCCCGTTGGGGCCGCCGCCACGGCAACAGCTCCCACACGGTAGCGCGCCGGCTCCATCCGGCTCACGCTCACAACCCACCCATGAGGGAGTATCGGTTGCCATAAACCTTTATGGATGAGTGAGATATCTCTCTGTGCGAAGGCGCCGCACCCGTTGTCGTCGCCAGAGACTGCCATTTGAGCCAGCCTTCGCTACCTCCTACGCAAACGAAGATGTCCCCACCCGGGGCCCAGGGACGAGGGTCCCCGTGCCGAGAGAAGCCAAGCTTGACAATAACTGAGAATCGATTATTATTTCTCTATGCAGAGAGCGAAGCAGCAACTGGCCGTCTTCCGAGCCCTTGGCGAGGCGGACGGTCCCCTGTCCGCCAGGGAACTGTGGACCCGCCTGAGCGGAACGGGTGTCGGTCTCGCCACGGTATACCGCGCTCTCCAACGGGGTGTTGAGGAGGGCACGCTGGAGTCCATCGAGGTGCTGGGCGGCGGCGTTCGGTACGAGCCCAAGGACCGCGAGCATCACCATCACTTTCTTTGCTCGACCTGCGACCACGCGTTCGACCTCTTCGGTTGCGTCGAGGGCCTTGAGTCCCTGCTCCCTGAGGGGTTTCAGATGACGGGACATGAGGTGGTGTTGCTCGGAACCTGTGATGCGTGTGGCAACGCGGCATGACGGTCGGCAACGCGCGTCGTCTTACTGCAAGCGTATGTTGATCGGCACCTCACGACGCTACCCGAACCTCGAACGGGTTCGACGTATCAAGAAGGCATTGCGCGAAGCGCTGAGCCTTTCCGATGACATTACGGTCACGGTCACCGAGTTGGCTTGTCTCGAAGAAGGCTGCGCCCCCGTCGAAACTGCGATTGGCCTGCTTCGGCCCGACGCACCACAGCTTCAGTGCAAACTACACAAACCCATGGACGCCGTTGACGCAAAGGACCTGGTTCAGGTCTGCACGGCGTGGGGATTCGACGTAAAGATTCCGGTGCTCGCACCGCTACTCCAGGAGGACTAGATGAACACGTCTCGACAGGTACCTGTTACGATCCTTACCGGCTTCCTTGGCTCCGGCAAGACGACCCTGCTGAACCGGATCTTGAGGGATGAGCACGGCAAACGCATCGCCGTGATCGAAAACGAATTCGGGGAGGTTGGCATCGACCAGGCGCTGGTCATCAACGCTGACGAGGAAATCTTCGAGATGTCGAACGGATGCATCTGCTGCACGGTGCGCGGAGACCTGATTCGCGTACTCGGCAACCTGATGAAGCGCCGAGACAAGTTCGACTACGTGTTGGTGGAAACCACGGGGCTCGCCGATCCCGGTCCGGTCGCTCAGACCTTCTTCATGGACGACGAGATTCGCGCGGAGTTCGCGCTGGACGGGATCGTCACGCTGGTCGACGCAGCCCACATCGAGCAGCAGCTCGGGCGCAGCGACGAAAGCACGGAACAGGTCGCGTTCGCGGACGTTCTTGTGCTCAACAAGACGGACCTCGTCGACGGCGAAGCGCTCGACCGGCTCGAGGCTCGGCTCCGGGAGATGAACCGAATGGCGCGGGTCATCCGCAGCGAGCGGGCGGACGTCTCCATCGATACGGTGCTCAACCTCGGCGCCTTCGACCTGGACCAGGTGCTCGGCCGTCGTCCCACATTTCTCGAGCCGGAATACCCGTTCGAGTGGACTGGAGTCTATGCGCTCGATAGCGGCCGCTACGAACTCAGCCTGGCCGATGGACCTGATCCGGCGATGTCTCTGGTCGTCGTACCCGACCAGGGCACGGATGACTCGGCACTTCGTGAGAGTGCTGAGTGGTGTGTGCGGCGGTATGCCGAGCCTGCCGTGCTCATTCGCCCGGGGGAAGAGATCCCCGTCGGAAAGCATGTGAACCTCCCGCTCGATTCCCCAGGGCGCAAGTCGTTCTTCCTGGAGGTCGATACGCAGGTGCGGGTTGGCCTCTACGCCCAGCACACCGCGGACGAGTTCGATCTGCAACTGACGAACGCGAATGGAGCGACAATCACGCAAAAAGACAGTCCGCGCTCCGAGCCTGTCACCCCCACGGAGACCGGCGCCCCGCGCATTGAGAAAGCGGTTCCCGTCGAAGTCGAGCGCACCTGGGTCGCACAGCATGAGCACGACGACGAAGTCGGCTCGATCGCAATCGAGCGGGACGGCGACGTCGATCCCAACAGGCTCAACGCGTGGTTGAGCGAACTGCTCTTCAATCGCGGGGTGGACATCTTCCGTATGAAGGGCTTCATCAGCATCGCGGGTGAGTCGCGTCGCTTCGTCTTCCAGGGGGTTCACATGCTCTTCGACGGACAGCCGGATCGTCCATGGGGCGACGCGCCCCGCCGCAATCAGCTCGTCTTCATCGGCCGCAACCTCGATGAGCAGAGCATGCGGCGGGGGTTCGAAGCATGCCTGATTTGAAGGTCGACGGGAGGAGTCTGCATGAGCGGCGCCGAGAGTAGTGAAAGCGTGTACGACGTAGTGGTCGTCGGCGCCGGCGCCGCGGGCGTGGGTGCCGCCGTGGCTCTCAAGCATGCCGGCATCGACAACTTCGTGGTCTCCGAGCGTCACACGGTCGGCGCCTCGTTCGCCTCATGGCCGGCCGAGACGCGCTTCATCACGCCGTCGTTCCCAACCAATTCGATTGGCATGCTCGATTTGAACTCGATCGCGATTGGCACTTCACCCGCGTTCAGTCTGGGGGTCGAGCATCCGACCGGTGAAGAGTACGCGATGTACTTGCGTGGAGTCGCACAGTTCTTTGAGCTGCCGATACGCCAGAATACCGATGTGAAGCAGATTGCAGAGGTGGACGACGGCTTTCGCCTCGATACGGCCGACGGAACCTTGCAAGCCAGGCACGTCATTTGGGCCGCTGGCGAGTTCCAATACCCACGCTTGAATGGGTTTGTTGGTAGCCAATTGTGTCGCCATACCGCGACCATACCCAGCTATGAAGAGCTTGACGGTGACGACTTCATCGTTGTCGGTGGCTACGAAAGTGGTGTCGACGTGGCCTATCACCTGGCCTATCGCGACAAACGAGTGCGGTTGTTCGACCAGGGTTGCCCGTGGGAGGACGAGAGTTCCGATCCCAGTGTCGCACTTTCCCCGTTTACGCTCGAACGCATGCGGGAAGCCCAGTTTGATGAGCAAGTGGAACTGTTTCCGCACACACCTATCGAATCGGTCACTCGCGGGGACGCCATGTATGAAGTAACGGCTCGCGACGGACAGCGGTTTCAAACCCGCGTGCCGCCACTATTGGCAGGCGGGTTCGAGCGCAGCCACAAGTTGGTCGCGGATTTGTTTGAACGCCACGACGATGGCTCTCCGCTTCTGAGCGAACACGATGAATCGACCATCGTACCGGGGGTGTTTCTCTGCGGCCCCACCGTTCGCCATGACAATCACGTCTTCTGCTTTATCTTCAAGTATCGGCAACGGTTCGCCGTTGTCGCCAAGGCAATTGCGACCTCGTTAGGGCTGCCGGCGGAAGAGTTGGAAGAGTACCGCGAATGGGGCATGTATCTCGATGACCTCTCCTGCTGTGGGTTGGAGTGCGTGTGTTGACGGGAAACGACGGAGGCGCCGTCACCTCTGGCGCGGGCCGCAGCCGACTAGCCAGGGTGCGCAGCATCGAGTGGCTCGGACAAACGGCCGCCAGCGTTTGCTGGATTGGCAGCATGCTGACTTACGGGATCAGGTCCGGTGGGGATTGGTTGCAGTTGTGTGCTGCATCCGCATGGCTGTTGGCCAACATCGCAGCGGTTGCGACTGCCGACGCTGATTCGAAGCATGTCTGATTCGATGGTCAGCAGCCCGAGGGGTGTTCTTCGCTGGGACTGGTCTGCGGCGGTCGGTGACTACGCCATCGCCGGGGGCTGGACCCTGCACGGCGAGGCGCTGGTGGTCGGTGATGCCGCGGGTGGCGTCTACGCGTTCGACGGCAAGACTGGCGCGACCATCTGGACGCAGCGCGGAGTCCATGAAGGTGGGGTGCTCGCGGTGGCGATCCACCCAAACCGACCCACGTTCGCTACGGCCGGCCAGGACGGCCGAGTCCTGGTCTGGAGTGCCGCCGAAGGTCGGGTCAGCCTAGCTATCGAAGTCGGGAACGGTTGGGTGGAGAACGTGGCGTGGTCGCCGGACGGAAAGTGGTTGGCAGCATCCTGCTCCCGGCAGGTTCACGCGTATGGTGCGGATGGCGTGAAAACCTGGCGATTTCACGATCATCCCAGTACGGTCAGCGCGATCGCGTGGTCCAGTGCAGAGGAGCTGGCGACGGCCTGCTACGGTCGGGTGACGTTCTTCGACGCGTCCACTGGGGAGCTTCGCCAGAAGCTGGAGTGGATGGGCTCCCTGGTGTCGATGGTATTGAGCCCGGACGGAGAAATCGTGGCCTGCGGCAGCCAGGACAACTCGGTGCACTTCTGGCGTCGCTCCACGGAGCAGGACGCGATAATGTCAGGATATCCTGCGAAGCCGTCGGTCTTGGCATTCGATGACACCAGCACCCTCTTGGCCACCGGCGGAGGCGAGGCGGTGACGGTCTGGAGCTTTCGGGGAAGTGGTCCCGAAGGCACGCGGCCCGGCGTTCTGGAACATCATGTTAAAACCGTTACCGCGCTCGCCTTCGCTCGCCGCGGTATGCGCTTGGCCTCGGGAGCTCGGGATGGCGGCGTCGTGGTGTGGTCACTTGGGCGCGATGGGCAAGGCTATCCGATCGGATCTGCACCAGTGGCAGATGTGGTCGGCACCTTGTACTGGCGACCGGATGGACGTGCGCTTGCTGCACTCGACGCTCAGGGTGGCGCAACGGTTTGGCGAGTGAACAACTAGTGAAGCACGGCCGCAACGGGATGGTCCGATCCGGCATCCAGCAGACAAAGAAGGCACGTCCATGAACGCTCAGACTCGCCGCATCCGCGAAACGCTCAGCAGACACGAACCAATGGTTACGGCCCGAGGCCGCGTTCTTGGGCAGATCGCGTTGTGCGAAGGCTGTTGCTGCGGTCGGACGGACAAGGGGTTCAAGCCGTTGCCCCGCGACTGGATCAAGCAGCAGTGGAAAGACGAGAAACTCAACAAGTCAGTGCAACTGACGATCTCCGGATGCCTTGGCCCGTGCGATCTGGCCAATGTCATCTGCGTCATCTCGCCCAAGGGGATGCAGTGGTTTGGAGGCCTCCAGGAACAGTGGCAATTCGACTTGCTCCTGGATTGGGCCAAAGCCTCGCGTGATGCGGGTGTTCTACTCGAATTGCCTGCTGAACTGAATCGCCACCGGTTTGAACGGTTCGCTGTTGGGTGTGGCTCTTCTTGCACGGAGAGCGATCGTATTCAGGTTAATGGCAACGGACACGCCGTCTTCGGTGCGCTGTGAGCGGGACGCTGTGAGCGGGAACAGCGTCCTGGTCAGTGTCCGGCGCCAGCTGCTCGCTCATGCGCCGGCCCCGAAATTTGTGGGGCGGCCCGATAAAGCCGATCCTGCGACCGGTACACTCATTCGTCAACGGGGCGTCGTTTCCTGACGCGGCCACGGGTCGGCAAGTTGCTTGCCGGCGGTCAGCACGGCGGCCTCGCGAAGCTTGCCGGCCGCCAGCAGGGCGTCGACACGTTGCGCCGTGAGGTAGCCGGAATCGTCATCCACATCGGGGCCCGGTGGCGGTCCGAAGGTGCGGGCCGTTCGGCAACGTCCCGCTTGAAGTCGGGATCTCCGCGCAGGGTCATAATTGGTATCAGCTCGGGTGTGGCAGGTAATTTCGTGAAGGCAGATGAAGCAATAAGACTGTCCAGACGGCGCCGGGACTTCGCGACGTAGTGATCGACGGTGGGATCGGTCGGGATGCGGACGCAGAGGTAGGCGCACACCCGATCATAGGCAGCCTGGAGATCGCCGAGGGCGTGGCGCCAGTAGGGCGGGAAGCTCGTGGCCGGAATCATGTCCCTGGAGTCGGCAACCTGATCGAACGGTATGCCCGCGCGCCGCTGCGGCGTTTCCCCGACGAGTTCCGCGACAGCCCGCAATCCCGGCTGTCGGACAGTGCGGTCGAAGTCCGCCGGTTCCGGAGCCGGCGTTATCGGAATCACGGCGTGCCGCCGCACCGTTCGACAAATGCATTCCAGCGCACCCAGAACGTGTCCATGTCGGGCAGTGCCGCGCCCAGCGCTCTGTGCGCCGCCATGACGTCTGCCAACCGGGGTTCTGGCTCGCGCAGCAACGCCCGCGCGCGAACAATCGCCTCCTCTGCCTCGACACTCCCGCGATCGGTCGGCAAGTCGAAGGCTTCGCTGGTGAGCCACGCACCGGCGCCGCCCTGGGGCAGGTAGTGGCGCTCCCGCAAGACGGCGTGCGGGGGATCACCCTCCAGATCGAGGTCGAACCAAGCGTCCTGCTCCGGGTCGAACCACGCCTCGGCGGAGGCCATCACCAGAGGCGAGTGTGTCGTCGCGACAAGCTGGAGGTTCGCGTTGCCCAGTAACTCGTTGCCGAGGTTGCGAAGCGAACTCAGAATCGTGCGCTGCCATCGCGGATGCAGGTGACTCTCGACCTCGTCGAACAGCATGACAACGCTGTCCGTCGCTCTTCGACCGAAATGGCGTGCCGCGAGGCGATGTTCGATCCACGCCCATGTGAGAATGTAGGCCAAGGCACACACGCGACGTACGCCGGAAGCGGCGTGCACAATCGGGACTGCCCCGGCGTATGCAGTGAGAATGGTCGGGATGTCCCGGGAGTCCTGAATGCTCAGACGACGAGCCGGGCCCACGCTGAGGGGGTCGCCATCTGCGGGAGACAAAGTTTCAAGTGCGGCCCGCATGGCGTCGGCGTTACTCCGGTCGCGATCCTTGATCCAACTGGACCAGTCGAACAGCAAGCCGTTGCAAGCAGGAACTCGGCGGCCGCGAGACTCTTCCCACAGGCCGTCCCAGACCTCGGACTCGGAGAACACATACGCGGGCCACTGGTCAACACCGCGAAGGCTGCGCTTCTCCAGACCCGGAGGAGTGTTGTTTTCGAGGCCGCCTAGGTAGTTACGTAACGGATCCCATACGGACATGGAGCCATCCGCGTGGGCATACACAACCAAGCTCTCTCCCCCTGCGGCGGAACGGAGCCATCTCTCCTGCACCTGCGACCATTCTCCCGTGATGGCCCGCGCGTTCGCGGCCGCGCCGATTCTGGCTTCGATCGTCGCCGACGCTTCCATGTCCCCAGGTCTTGCCGGAAACCCTACGGTCAACCGTGGGTTCACATCGTGAGGCCAATGCCCAGTAAGAACCCACCAAGCCGCATCCATGACGAAAGTCTTTCCCAGGCCGTTGTCGCCAGTGAGCAAGTTTACGCTGCGCCCATACGCAAGTTCCATATCAGGAGCAGGTCCGACATTCCGGAGTCTCAGGTGGTCAAGCATGGTCCGAGCGCCGTGCCTTCTTCATCTGTTACCATCCGTCTTGCACGATCAGACGGGGACTCAAGAACCGTCATCCATACCCTTCGATGCCGGAGCAGCATGATGGACCGCATTCTATCTGAGTAGCCACGACGCAAGATTGCCACGACTGGACCGATAGGCGCGACACTTCAATCACGAGAAGCCGGTCCGGACATGTGTCGGCCACCGCGTGCATCGTTGCGAAGCAGGGACTGTGGGGTCAGCCGGTGCGGTCGGCGCGTTCGATGCGGGCGTAGGCGTCGTTGATGCGGGCGGCCTTGCGGGTGGCGGCAGCCTGTTTTCCGGGGTCGTTGGCGAAGCGGTCCGGGTGGTGCGCCCGCATGAGCCGCTTGTAGGCGCGTCTGACGTCACTCATCGGGGCGCCGAACGGCACCTCCAACGTCTGGTAGTCGGCGCGCAGGTGAGCGCGCGGATCCTTCTTGGCGGCGGTGCGGTCGCCGCCCGTGTCGCCGGGACGGTGCTGCCGGCGGCGCGCGCCGCCAGCGCCGGACGCGGGGTCGTCCGAGTCCAGGTAGTCCTCCAGCTCGTCCCAGGCGGCGGCTAGGTCGGGGTCGTCGATGTGGGACGGTCGGCCCGGGCGCCGGCCGCTGCCGGTAGTGGTGCCGCCGTCACCGCCGAGCACCGTTCGCAGCAGGTCGCCGAGGCGGTCGAAGAGCCGATCCACGGCGTCATTCTACCGAATCGGCGGCCTCGGCCGAAAGCCGGACTCGCCAGCGCCCGCGCGGCGCGGGATCGCGGTGCGGACGGCCGCGCCGCGGCGCTCAGAAACGGGCTTTGCGCAGCAGCTCCGCGGCGCGCTCGGTGTCCGCCACCGACGGCACCAGGGCGAAGCGCACGTAGTCCGCGCCCGGGTTGGGCTGGCCGGGATTGGTCTCGGCGATCCACGATCCCGGGGTGGTGACAATGCCGATCTCCGGGTGCAGCAGCGCGGTCGCGAACTCCACCGCCGACAGGTGCTCGGGCACGCGTTGCCACACGTACAGCGTCGCGGCCGGCGTGCAGTCGGGCAGGCCGGCCTCCACCAGCGCCGCGCACAGCAGGTCGCGCTTGTGCCGGTACTCCTCACGGAAGGCCTGCACGTGAGTCTCGTCGTTCAGGGCCGCCACCGCCCCGTCCTGGATGAAGGTCGGGGTACCGGAGTCGAGGTTGGTCTTCACCTGCCGGAACAGGTCCACCAGGTCGGGATCACCGGCCACCCAGCCCACGCGGTAGCAGGTCATCGCCGAGCGCTTGGACAACGAGTTGAACGCCAGCACCCGCTTCTTGCTCACGTTGAGCATCGACAGCGGGGGCTCGCCGAAGTAGATCTCGGAGTACGCCTCGTCGGAGGCGACGATCAGGTCGTGGCTGGCGGCGAACTCCAGCACCTCCTGCAGGAACGAGCGCGGCGCCACCGCCCCGGAGGGGGAGTTTGGGTAGTTGATCCACAGCACCTTGGCGCGGCGCGCCACCTCGGAGGGTACGGCGCCGAGGTCGAGCAGGAAGTCTCGCTCGGCCGGCAGCGGCAGGTGGTAGGGCTCGCCCTCGGCGAACAGGGTGCCGCGGCTGTAGGGCGGGTAGCCGGGCGTGGGACACAGCACCAGGTCGCCCGGATCCACCACCGCCTCGTGGAAGTTGAACACCGCCTCCTTGGCGCCGGCGGTGGAGGAGACCTCGGTGGCCGGATCGAGCTGCACACCGAAGCGGCGTTCGCTCCAGGCGCTTACCGCTTCCCGGAACTCGTCGGCG
Organism: Spirochaetia bacterium; assembly: GCA_965203905.1. Lineage (GTDB taxonomy): Bacteria > Spirochaetota > Spirochaetia > SZUA-6 > Bin103 > Bin103. The sequence goes on from CBDBDQ010000005.1 coordinate 4,197,028, forward strand.
CCGATGTAGCTGGGGTAGCCGGCGCTGCGCCGGGTCTCGATGCCCTCCGCGGTCGCCCGCCGCACCACCTCCGGGGTCGGTACCGTGGGGTCGCCGACGCCGAAGTCGATCGGCTCGATGCCGCGATCACGCAGCTTGGCCACCTCGCGGTCCACTTCCGCGAAGGCGTAGCTGCCGAGGCTGGCCAGCCGCCGGCTGGCGTAGCGGTCAGCGCTCGCCATGAGAATCCTCCTGCGTATCGTTCCAGTGGTAGGTGCCGCTGAACGCGTACTCCGCCGGCCCGGTCATGTAGACGTGGTTGTCGTCGGGGGTCCAGTGGATCTCCAGGTCGCCGCCCAGCAGGTGCAGCGTGACGCGCCGCTCGCTGCGGCCGGTCACCACCGCCGCCACCGCCGCTGCACAGGCGCCGGTGCCGCACGCCAGGGTCTCGCCGCTGCCGCGTTCCCACACCCGCATGCGCAGCCGGTCGCGGCTCAGGGGCACCACGAACTCGGTGTTGGTGCGCTGCGGGAAGCGCGGGTGGTGCTCGAACTTGCGGCCCAGGGCCGGCAGGTCGAAGTCCAGGTCGTCCACGAACACCACGGCGTGGGGGTTGCCCATGCTCACCGGCGTGAACGCGTAGTCGGTGCCGTCGATGGTGAGGGTCTCGGGCGGCAGCGGCTCGGCGCACAGCTCGGCGGCGTGGTCGAAGGTGTGCGGCGCACCCATGTCGGCGCGCACGCGGCCGTCGGCGAGCATCTCCAGCGCGATGTCACGGCGCATGGTCTGCACGCTGAAGCTGGTGCGCTCCGCCAGGCCGTTGTCGCACGCATAACGCGCGACGCAGCGGATCGCGTTGCCGCACATCTCCGCCTCGGAGCCGTCGGCGTTGAACATCCGCATCCGCAGCGGCTGGGTGTCGCCCGGCACGATCAGCACCAGGCCGTCGCCGCCGACGCCGAAGTGACGGTCGGCCATGCGCCGCGCCAGCTCGGGCAGCACGGCTTCTTGCAGCGCCGGGCCACCGTTGGCGCCGGCGCGGGGTACCTGGTCCAGGTACACGTAGTCGTTGCCGATGCCGTGCATCTTCACGAACGGTATCTGCATCACACTTCCTCCTCCGCCGGCAGCGGCGGCACGTTGCTCAGGAGCTGGTCCAGCGTATCGCGGCGCCGGATCAGCGTCCCGCGTCCATCCTCGACCAGCACCTCGGCGGGCAGCGGGAACGAATTGTAGCGCGAGGCCATCGAGAAGCCGTAGGCGCCGGCGTCGCGCAGCGCGACCAGGTCGCCCTCCTGGAGCGGCGGCAGGTCGCGTGGCTCGATACCCTCCTCGTCGCGGGTGAACACGTCGCCCGACTCGCAGATGTTGCCGGTCAGCACGGTGGGCCGGGTCGCGCCGGAGCGCGGCTGCACCGGTTCGATCTCGTGGTAGGAGCCGTACATCGCCGGCCGCACCAGGTGGTTGAAACCGCTGTCGGTGCCGACGAACAGGTACTTGCGCGCCTGGTTCACCGCCGTCACCCGGCACAGCAGGGTGCCGGAGCGCGCCACCAGGAACCGGCCCGGCTCCAGGCACAGCGCCGGACGGGCGCCGTATTCGGCGCAGAAGCGCTCGTACTCGGCGGTGAGCAGGGCGCCGAGCCGGTCGACCGCCAGTTCCTGCTGCTCCCGGCGGTAGGGGATGCCGATGCCGCCGCCGAAGTTGACCTGCTCCAGCCCCGGGAAGCGCCGCGCCACGGTCAGCAGGTTGGTCACCGCCTGCACGAACCGCTCCGCCTCCAGCACCCCGGAGCCGATGTGGCAGTGCACCCCGGCCACCCGCAGGCTCCCGGCCGCGGCCACCTCCTGCGCCTCGCCGGCCTGCTCCCAGTCGATGCCGAACTTGCTTTCCGGGCCGCCGGTGATGACGTGGGAGTGGTGGCCGCCGCCGACGTAGATGTTGAAGCGGATGCTGATGGCGGTGCCCGGTGCCAGCGCTCCCAGGCGCCGGAGCTGCGACAGCGACTCCACGTTGATGCGCACGCCCTGGTCCACGGCGGTGCGCATCTCCCCGTCGGAGGCGGAGTTGCCGTTGTACAGCAGGCGCCGCGGCGGGAACCCGGCGGTGCGCGCCATCAGGATCTCCCCCGGCGAGACCACGTCGGCCCAGGCGCCGGCACGGCGCAGGAGGCGCAGGATCCAGGGATTGGAGTTCGCCTTGGTGGCGAAGTGGATGCGCAGGTCGTCCACCGCGAAGGCGCGCGCCAGGGTATCGAAGGCGCCGCGGATGCGCGCCGCCTCGTAGACGTACAGCGGGCTGCCGTACTGGTTCACCAGGGTGGCCGCGGGGAGGCCGCCAAGTCTCAGCATGAGTGTTGCTCGAAGAATTTGCGGTGCAGCGAGCGCACCGCGGTCTCGGTGGCGGCGTCGGCCACCACCAGCGAAAGATTGATATCGGAGGAACCCAGGCACATCATCTTCAACGGCACGCCGTCGAGGGCGCCCATGGCGCCGGCCAGGAACCCCGGCTGCTCCCACAGGTCCTGGCCCACGATGGAGACCAGCCCGGCGTCGCCGTCCACGGTCACCGCGCCGACCTCCTCCAGGTCGGCGACGATCGGCTCCAGCCGGGTGGCGTCGTCGATGGTCATCGACACCGACACTTCCGAGGTCGCCACCAGGTCCACCGCCGTGCGGTGATGCTCGAAGATCTCGAAGATGCGGCGCAGGAAGCCGTACGCCAGCAGCATGCGCGAGGAGGTGACGTTGATCAGGGTGATGCCGCGCTTGCAGGCGATCGCCTTGGCGCCCGCCTCCGCCTGCGCCACGATGCTGGTGCCGGCTTCCCGCGGCTGGCGCGTGTTGCGCACCGCCACCGGGATTCCGCCCTGCACCGCCGGCTGGATGGTAGCCGGATGGATCACGCGGGCGCCGAAGTAGGCCAGCTCCGCCGCCTCCTGGTAGCTGATCCGCGGCAGGGTGCGGGCCCCCGCAACCAGGCGCGGGTCGCAGGTCATGATGCCGGTCACGTCGGTCCAGATGATCACCTCGCCGGCCTCCAGCGCGGCCCCGAACAGGGTGGCGGTGTAGTCGGAGCCGCCGCGGCCCAGGGTGGTGGGGATGCCCTCCGCGGTGGCGGCGATGAAGCCCTGCGCCACCAGCAGCTCGCCCGCTGCCGGCCGCGCCTGCGCCCGGATCCGCCGGGCGGTCTCCGGCTGCGCCACGTTGGCGTGCATGAAGTGGTCGTCGGTGGCGATCAAGGCGCGGCAGTCCAGCAGCCGGGCGGCTACACCGCGCTGTCGAGCGCGCGCCGCCAGCAGCACCGTTACGGCGCGCTCGCCGAAGCCGAGCACGGCGTCGTTGCTGCGCGGCGTCCACTGCCGGAGCAGCACCATGCCGGTGACGATGGAGCGCAGCTCGTCGAACAGCTCCCGGAGCTGCGCGGTGGCACGCGCGTGCTCGGAGCCGTCCAGCAGCGCGTCCGCGGCGGCGAGGTGCTCACCGGCGAGCCGCTCCACCACCGCGTCGGCTTCCTGTCCTTCGCCGCGGCCGGCGGCATGCGCCGCCTGCTGCAGGTGATCGGTGGTGTCGCCCATGGCGGAGGCCACCAGGACCACGCCTTGCTCCAGCGCACCGGAGGCGATCTCGAGTGCCCCTTCCAGCAGCTCGGCGGACGCCAGCGAGGTGCCGCCGAACTTCATCACCCTCATGCTGGCAGCAGCTCCAGCTCCAGCATCGTCTCGGCGTTGAGCACGGCCGCCGCGGCCGCGCCGCGTACCAGGTTGTGACCCAGCACCAGCATCTTGATGGAATACACCGGGCAGCGGCGGATGCGCCCCACCGCGGCCACCATGCCGTCACCCAGGTTGGCGTCGAGGCGCGGCTGCGGCCGATCCTCCTGCGCGAACACCTCGATGGGACGCACGGGTGCGCTGTGCAGGGCGCGTTGCTGCGGCACGCCGCGGAACGCTTCCAGGGTGGCCGTCACCTCCGCCGGGTCGGGGTCGGCGGCCAGCCGCACGGACACGGTTTCGGTGTGGCCGTCGATCACCGGTACCCGGTTGCACTGGGCGCTGACCGGGAACGGCGCCGGCACCACCTGGTCGCCCGCGAGCCGGCCCAGCATCTTCTGCGTCTCCCGCTCCATCTTCTCCTCCTCGGCGGGCAGCGGAAACACGTTGCCGAGGATGTCCAGGCTGGCGACGCCGGGATAGCCGGCACCCGACACCGCCTGCATGGTGGTCACCTGCACCGCTTCCACCGTGTAGCGGCGATGCAACGGCGCCAGCGCCAGCGCCAGGAACATGGCGGCGCAGTTGCAGTTGGTGACGATGCCGCCGCTGGTGCCCTGGCAGCGCACCAGCGCCAGGTGATCGGCGTTCACTTCAGGGATCACCAGTGGTACGCGCGGGTCCATCCGGTGGCTGCTGGAGTTGCTGATCACCAGGTGTCCGGCGGCGGCGTACTGCTGCTCGATGGCGCCGGCAGGGCCGGAGGGCATGCTGGAGAACACCACGCGGCTGTCCAGCGGAGTGCCCCCCTCCTTGAGGCGCAGGCTGCCGACCCGCGCCGGAAGCGGCGTGTCCAGGCGCCACGTGGTGGCCTCGGCGTAGCTCTTGCCGGCGGTGCGGGCAGAGGACGCGACCTCCTGCAGCTCGAATTGAGGATGATCCTCGAGCATGGCGATGATTCGCTGTCCCACCATGCCGGTGGCGCCGACGACGGCGGCCGGTATGCGTGCCATGAAGCACCTCGCTTTGTAACGCTGCTGCGGGAGGGAGGGCACGGCTTTCCGGCCGTACCGGAAAGGGACCACATAGCGCTCCACCCGCAGCGGGTGACAGTCCCGGGGATTTAGCCCCGGCAACCAGCAGCCTCCCGGAGTCGGCGGGCGACCGCTTCGGCGACCCATCCCTTTCGGTAATCCCGGACAGCGGATCCAACCATCCTCCGGGCCTACTGATGACGGCCGCGCCTCTACTGATCCTGTGAGGTGACCCATGAATACTACGCGCGCCGCCCAGGGTCAAGGCGAGTGCGGGCGCAGACCGCCGCCTTGGCGTCGCTCTGCGCCCAGCCTGACCTGGCGGTAGGAGCTTGTCGGTAGCCCGCCAAGCTCCTACAGTGAAGCTGGGCTATGGCGGGGGAGAGCGGCAGGCGGCCGATGGAGGTGTCGGCGTGGCTGGCCGAGCCCGCCGTCGCCGGGCTGCGGGCCGCGATCCAGGAGGCGGGCGGCCGCGAGGTGTTCTGCGTGGGCAACGCCGGTGCCGGTGGCGTGGTGCACGAGGTCACCATCGCGGCGCGCGGCAACCGTCACGCGGTGGCAGTGCTCGCCCCTTACGTCGACGGCGCCGACCTGCTGATCCACAATCACCCCTCCGGCGAGCTGCAGCCGAGCGCTGCCGACCTCGCCGTCGCCGGCTACGTCGGCGACCAGGGCAAGGGGTTCTGCATCGTCGACAACGAAGTCACCCGGATCTACGTGGTCGCCGAGCCGGTGCCGCGACGGGAGCTGCAGCGCCTGGATACCCGTGAACTGGCGTCGACCCTGCGTGCCGGCGGCGCGCTGCAGCGGCTGCATCCCGGCTACGAACAGCGCGCGGGCCAGATCGCCCTGCTGCAGTCGGCGTGCGACGCCTTCAACGACGAGGTGATCGTGGCGGCCGAGGCCGGGACCGGCATCGGCAAGTCGCTGGCCTACCTGATCCCGGCGGTGGCGTGGGCCGCGGCCAACGATGAGCGGGTGGTGGTCTCGACCGCGACCATCAACCTGCAGCAGCAGTTGCTGGCCCAGGACCTGCCGTTGGTGCAACGCATCCTGGGTACCCGGGTGAAGAGCTGCCTGGTGCTGGGGCGCAGCAACTACCTGTGCCTGCGCCGCCTGCGTGACGCCTACGCCGAGGCGCAGGGGATGGCGAGCGCGACCGCGGCGGGCGCCGAGGAACCGCTGGACGAGTCCACCGCCGCCGAGGTGCGGGCGCTCTACGACTGGTCCCTGGCCAGCCCCACCGGTAGCCGCAACGACCTTCCGTTCTCCACCGCGGCGGCGTCCTGGGAGCTGGTGTGCTCGGAGGGAGATGCCTGCAGCGCCCTGCGCTGTCCCGATCGCGAAGCCTGTTTCGTGCTGCGGGCGCGGCGCGAGGCCGCCGCCGCCCGCCTGCTGGTGGTCAACCACCACCTGCTGTTTGCCGATCTTGCGGTGCGCCTCGCGGGTGCCCGGGGCAGGGGCGCCCTGCAGAGCGCCGCGGTGCTGCCCGGTTTCGCGCGTGTCGTGCTGGACGAAGCCCATGCCATCGAGAGCAGCGCCCAGTCGTTCTTCTCGGAACGACTCTCGCGCTCCGGCCTGGAGCGTCTGGCAGGGCGGCTGGTGAACCGTCACCGCGGGCGCCTCCGCGGCCTGGTCCCGCGTCGTGCCGACTGGTTCGTCGGCGCCGGGCAGGAGGTAGCCGCACTGGTCGCCGAGGTGGAACGGCTGCGCCGGCTGGGCCAGCGCCTGGAGCGAGCCGGCGGTGCACTGCTGGCCGGTGCGCCGGCCGTGGTGCTGGGCGGACCGCACCTGGATGCGGTGTTGGAGTCGCTGGCGGCGGTGGCCGCGGCGGCGGCGCGGATCGCCGCCGCGGTGGTGGCGACATTGGACCACCTCGATCCCGCCGACCAGGAGAGCGGGGATGCGGTGGAGCTGCGCATCCAGGTACGCCGCCTGCGCGCCGTCGCACAACTCTGCGAGCAGCTTGCGGTCACCGCCGACGCGTCGCACGGCGCTCCGGCGGCGGCTGCCGATACGGTGCGCTGGGTGGAGGGCCGTCGCCGGCGCGACGGCAGCACGGCAGCCTGGCTGGTGATGACGCCGATAGAGGTGGCTCCGCTGCTGCGCGCGGCGTTGTTCGAACGCTACCCCAGCGTGGTGCTCACTTCGGCCACCCTGACGGTAGCCGGCGAGTTCGGATTCTGGTGCGGTCGGGTGGGGCTCGACGGCGAACTCGGCCGGGACGTGTTCACGGAGCAGTATCCGTCACCGTTCGCCTTCCGCGAGCAGGTGCTGCTCGGCATTCCGTTCGATGCACCGGAGCCCACCAGCGCCGATCATCAGGCCTGGCTGGGTCGCTACCTGGTGCCGGCCCTGCGCGCCAGTCGCGGCCGGGCGCTGGTGCTGTTCACTTCCTACGCCATGCTGGAGCGATGCTACGCCACGGTGCGGGGAGCGCTGGCCCGGGACGGCATCGTCGTGTTGCGGCAGGGGGAGGAAGATCGCCATCGCCTGCTGCGGCGCTTCCGCGAGGACACCGCCAGCGTGTTGCTGGCCACCGATTCGTTCTGGGAAGGGATCGACGCCCCGGGCGAGACCCTGAGCCTGGTGGCGATCTGCCGCCTGCCGTTCGAGGTGCCCACCCATCCGGTGGCCGTGGCCCAGATGGCGCGCGTTGCGGCGACGGGCGCGGACCCCTTTGCCGGCCTGACGCTGCCGCGTGCGGTGATGCGCGTGCGGCAGGGCTTCGGACGCCTGATTCGGCGCCACGACGATCGCGGGGTGGTGCTGCTGCTGGATGCCCGGCTGGCGCGTCGCGGCTACGGCGAGGTGTTCCTGCGGTCGCTGCCGGAGGTACAGTTGGAAGTTGCTCCGGGAGCAGAGCTGCTGCACCGCGTACAGGCCTTCTTCGAACGCTGAAGCTGGCCGGCGAACCCTACCGGGCCCGGAAGCACAAAAAAGCCCGGCCGCGGAAGGACCGAGCTTCAATGACGAAGGACAGGCTTAGCTGTAGACGGCGAGAATGTCCGCGGCCTTGAGAATGAGCTGTTCCTCGTCGTTCACCTTCACGCTGGTGCCGGCGTACTTGTCGTAGATGATCTTGTCATCCACCTTGACCGTGATCTCTTCGTCGTCTCCAACGGCGAGAACCACCCCGTTCTGGGTCTTTTCCTGCGCCGTATCCGGAATGTAGATACCGCCGGCGGTCTTCTGGTCCGCTTCCTCGACCTTGACCAGAACGCGATCACCGAGAGGCTTGATGGTCATGGTAGATCCTCCTGTGAACAATGAGAAGTTCTTTGTGTTTTGGGGTTCGGGCGCAATATACCGATGGAGCGAATTTGGGGTCAACCGGAACCGGCGTTTGCTTTCCAGGTCCCCGGAGCCCCCGGAGCAGGGTCGGGTGGCCGCCGGACACCGGTGCTCAGTATCTTCAGCCGGTGACGGCGCCACGTCGCAGTCCGCGCTGGCGGCAGCAGTTCAACAACGGCCGGCGCGCTCTCCGCGGCCATCGCAACCGCCGCGCCCTGGAGTTTCTCACCGCCGCGCTGGCCTCGTGCCCGGCTTCCGGGCGCGCCGATCTGGCCGCCGTGCTCCGGTCGCTGGGCTTCGCCTGTGCCCGTCTGGGACGCCGGGATGCCGCGTTGCGCTGCTGGGTGGATGCACAGCGGACGCACAAGGATCCGCATCTGGCGCGCCTGATTCGCGCCTGCAGCAACGATCACGGCATGGCCCGCCAGGGCCACCGCCTGCTCGACGACTGGCGGGCGTTCCATTCGCTGCAGCTTGCCCGTTACGTTCGCGCCAAGGCACGCCCCCGTCTCGGCGCGGCGGAGACCGACATGCTGCGTGACCTGCTGTGGGGCCACTTCACCGAGCTGGTGCGGAGCGGCGTGCTGCACGGCCGGACCGCCGAGCAGCGGCGCCGGCTGTTCGCCGGCATGCAGATCTCGTTGCCGCTGCTGCTGCCGGCGGCGACCGACGCCGAGCGCGTCGTGGCGGTCGATTTCGTGCGCCGCCGGCGTGCGCTGGACGCCGATCCGTGCGTCTGCGGCAGCGGATTGCCCTACGTGGTATGTTGTGGGCGCATTCCTACCAGCGAAGAGATCGCGATTGGTTCATAATGCGCCACATTCCACCTGCAGTCGGGCCAAGTGGGTCGCTTTGACCCACTTGCGGCACCCCCTTCCGTCGCAACGTTTCTTAAACCTCTCAGTAATTCTTTCCGATATAATAAAATAAGCAACACTGAACGACGCAAATAAGTTGGTACGGAAATTGCATACAAGTGAGCGAACGAGTTAGTATCATCATGTCTCAGACGTCAAAATCCAAGCGCACCACCGGAACCCGGCTGCGCACGACCACCGATCACGGTGACGACAGCGTCCTGTCGCTGTACCTGCGGGACATCAACCGCATTCCGCTGCTCACCCGCGAGCAGGAGATCGACTTCGCCACCCGCGCCCGCGATGGTGACGAGGCCGCCAAGGAGCACCTGGTTCGGGCCAATCTCCGCTTCGTCGTCAATGTGGCCAAGAAGTATCAGAACCAGGGACTGCCCCTCACTGACCTGATCAGCGAGGGCAACATCGGGCTGATGAACGCCGTCGAGCGTTTCGACGTGACCAAGGGCTACCACTTCATCTCCTACGCGGTGTGGTGGATACGGCAGGCTATCCTCAAGGCGGTGTGCGAGAAGTCGCGCATGATCCGGTTGCCGCTCAACCGGGCCAACGAGCTGGTGCAGATCGAGAAGGCGCGCAAGCAACTCCAGGGCGACCGCTCCGCGGAACCCAAGCTGGCGGCGGTGGCGAAGGCGGTGGACATGCCCTCCACGCACGTCGAGTCGCTGGTCAGCATCTCGCGCGACCTGGTGTCCCTGGACAGCCCGGTAGGCGTGGATCGCGACGCCTCGACCATCGGCGACTTCGTGGCCGACACCGACTACCAGTCTCCGGAGGAGCAGGCCCAGGACAGCGCCCTGAAGGACCAGATCAACAAGGTGCTGGCAACCCTGACCGAGAAGGAAGCCGACATCATCGTGCGCCGCTTCGGTCTCAACGGCAAGCAGCCGCTGTCGCTGAAGGAGATCGGCGCCCGCTACCGGCTGACCAAGGAGCGCATCCGCCAGATCGAGAAGAAGGCGTTGCGCCGCCTGCGCCACCCCTCGCGCAGCCAGTACCTGGAAGCGTTCGCCTCCTCCGCCTGAACTCCTATGCCAGCCGCTCCTTGGTGATGCGGCTGGCATAGGCTTGCCAGAATCCGATTCTGCGTCCGCCGGCATGGAACTGTATCTCATCAGACACGGACAGTCGGCCAACAACCGGCGCAAGGCCCGGCTGGCTGAAGGAGCACTACCCAGGTCCGAGCAGCGCCGGTCCGAGCAGCGCCGGTCCGAGGCCTTTCCGAAGCCCGAGCCCCGGATCCCCGACCCGGAGTTGACCCCCCTTGGGGAACGACAGGCACGTTTGGCCGGTGAGTGGCTCAAGGGAGAGGGGATCACCAGACTCTACTGCGGGCCGATGTTGCGCACGTTGCAGACGGCACGGATCATCGGCGACATAGTCGATTCCCCGCCGCATGTCTTCGTTGGGCTGCATGAGTGGGCAGGCGTATGGCAGTTCCCGGGCAAACAAGGCAGTGCTCAACTGTACGGGCTGACCCGAGGAGAAATGAGCACGATGTTCCTCGGTTTCGTGTTGCCTGACGAAGTCACCGACCGGGGTTGGTGGTTCCACGACTGGGATGGCGACCGGGCGATGCTGGACCTCGCCCATCGCAACGCGTTGTCCTTCATTGCCCATCTGGAGACACACCACATCGATTCAGAGGAACGGGTCGCTGCTGTACTGCACGGTGGGTCCGGCTCCAGTCTCGTCGGCGCGCTACTGGGTGTCCCTCAGGATGTGAAGTATGCGCGGTTCAACCATGATAACACCGGGGTGAGCCGGATCTCGATCACCCCGGAACGCCGGCAACTGCGCTACCTGAACCGCATCGATCACCTGAGCGACACGGCCGCGCGGTCGTAACGTCAGAACGTAAGCGTCAGTCAGTTCCGTCCCACCGTTGGGAGTAGCGTGGTGCCGTAGCGTATCAACGGGAGCCGACGACGGCGCGCGCGGTGAGCATCGCGCCATCAGGCGGGAGCCACGTCGAAGGCCGTGATGTCGCGGCTTTCGGCGCTGACTTCCACGCCGATCAGATGCACCGCTCGGCCCGGGGAGCGGTGCTTGTCGGCATACCTCCGCGCCTTGAGTTGCGTCAGCGCGGCGCCTCGTTCCGACCGCTCCGCCACCTTGAACTCGAACAGACACGCGTTGCCATTGATCCGTACCGCCAGGTCCAGCCGGCCGCGGCTCGACGCGTCCTCCACCGACACGTAGTCCAGCGACGCCTGGAAGAAGGCGTAGAACACGCTCGCCCAGTACCCTTCGTAGCGGGCGATGTCGTTGCGGCGGTGCCAGTCGTGGGGGATGCCCGCCAGCAGCGTGCGCAACAGCGCCTCCAAGCCCGGCCAGTCCTCCGCCGCCAGCAGTCGCCGCAGCGCCCCGCCGTCCGCAGCGCGCCGCCAGTTCGGCGCCAGCGCGTCGAGCAGGCTCCCGTTCAGGCCCCGTCTCACTTCCCGGTTGGGATACCCCAGACGATACCGCAACGGGCCGCCGTTCCGCTCCACGTCCACGATCGTCAGATAGCCGGTCTGAAACAGCAGCGCCTCCGGGGCGATGTGGTCGATGTCGAAGGACGACAGCAGGGCGGAGTCGGCAAGGACGTGTTCCAGGTCCGGGGCGGTGAAGCCGCGCCGAATCAGCGTCTCCACCAGGAATCTCGGCGTCGCGGTCTCGAACCAATGCTCTTCGAACTCGCGGCTGCGGAACAGCTTGAGCAGGCCGTAGGGGTTGTAGACCGGCTCGGCGCCCCGCCAGCAGTAGCCGTTGTACCACGCGCGGATAGCGTCCCGGTCCAGGCCCGGCAGCTCGGGCGCGAACACCGCGTCCAGGTCCGCCTCCGTGTAGCCGCAGATCGCCGAGTAGGCCGGGTCCAGGGTGAGATCGGTAAGGTTGTTCAGGTCCGAGAACAGGCTCACCTTGCTGAACTTGCTCACGCCGGTGATGAAGGTAAGCTCCACGTAGGCGTCGCACGCCTTGATCGTCCCGTACAGACCGCGCAGGTCGTCGCGGTTGGTGCGCGCGATCTCCGGCTCGTCCATCGCATCCAGGATCGGCTTGTCGTACTCGTCCACCAGCACGACTACCCGCCGGCCGGCGTGCTCGCTCAGCGCTTCGATCAGGCGGCGGAACCGCACCGGGGCGCTGATGCCGGGCGCATCGACGCCGGCCCGCCGACCCGTGTCCTCGATCTGCGCGACCGCGCTCTCCTCCAGGACGCCGGGCCGCTTGAAGTTGCCGCTGCTGAAGTCCAGCCGCACCACCGGATGGCGTCTGGACCATTCCCAGCCAGCGTGGACGGCCAGGCCGCGGAACAGCGCCTCGCTGCCCTCGAACAGCTCCTTGAGCGTGTCGACGAACAGGCTCTTGCCGAACCGGCGGGGGCGCGACAGGAAGAAGTGCTTGCCGCCTTCGTCCACGAGTTGGCGCGCGTAGGCGGTCTTGTCGACGTAGTAGTAGTCTTCCTCGCGGATACGTCGGAAGGTCTGGATGCCGATGGGGAGCCTGCGTCTGCCCATGGCGGCACCCTACGCCGTTCGATCAGCCTCCGCAACCAATACGCCCACGTGGCCGCGTGAGGAAGCCGCCACCTCACTTGAGTCAGCACGGTCACTCCGTGACACGGAGAGACCATGAAAACGGCGCATGGGGCCAGTGCACGGTGGCCGCCATTTTCGGACCAGGGCACAGTGTGCAAGTAGAGAGTTCCGACGACCGTACGGCGCACGATTACCGGATGCCAGCGCGCCTTCTCCCGGTGCCGGTAGCGGGAGACGCGCGCGGACGGGAACGACTCACGAGTTGCAACGCAAGGGCGGAACCAGGGGACAGTCAGGCACTCAGGCAGGTGTTACCCCATTATGTGGCACCGGCGTGATGCAGGGGCATTCGGCCCGCTATGCTGCGCTGGCGGCGGCTCCATAAGCGAGTTGCCACGTTTTGGGGTCGCATCCCACTCAGGCAAGTCTTGACAGGGGCGTTTCAGAACTCCGACTCTTCGTCCGCCGGCATGGAACTGTATCTCATCAGACACGGGCAGTCGGCCAACAACCTGAGAAAGCAGGCCTTAGCAAAACAGGCACTGGCCGAGCACCCGCGCACTTCGCCCGCGACATCCGTGCCGCGCATGGCTGACCCGCCGCTAACGGATCTCGGCGAGCTGCAGGCGCGATTGGCCGGCGAGTCACTCAGGGACGAGGGGATCACCAGACTGTACTGCGGGCCGATGCTGCGAACCCTGAAGACGGCGCAGATCATCGGCCGCTACCCAAGCTCTCCCCCCACGTGTTCGTTGGACTTCACGAGTGGGCGGCGTGTGGGAACCGCGCGACGCCGCCAACAGCGTTCAGCTCCCCGGACTAACCCGGAAGGAAATGAGCGCGCTGTTTCCCGGCTTCGCGCTACCCGCCGACGTCACCGACCGCGGCTGGTGGTTCCACAACTGGGAGGGCGACCGGGCGATGCTGGACCTCACCCATCGCAATGCGCTGGCGTTCGTCGCCCACCGGAAGCCCACCACATCGACACGGAGGAACGGGTAGCCGCGATCCTGCACGGAGGGTCCGGGTCAAGTCTCGTCAGTGCGCTGTTCGGCATCCCGGCGAAGTGGCCGGGCAGTGCGAACGTGGAGACGGCCTCGCGCTACGCACGCTTCGTCCACGAAAACGCCGGGGCGAGCCGGATCTCGATCACCTTGGAATGCCGGCAGCTGCGCTACCTGAACCGCATCGATCACCTGAGCGATACGGCGCTGCAGTCGTAACCGCTACAGCCGGGGATAGATTAGGATGTGCGGTTGCCGGATCGGAGGACAGGTTGCCGTGGCTTCAGCCGCGCCTATGATCGTCGTCCTTCCGAGCGCATCTATCGATCGGGAACGGTAGATGCGGTTCTGCAGGACTGCTCGGTCGAGATCTGCGACGGCACGCTGCGCAGGTTCATGCGTCCCTCAGATGTCAGTGACCGCGACGTAACGGTTCTGCGCCGGAGGCACCCAGTGCTGGCGCACTTTTTGGATCACGCAGTTCGGGCGTAATCCTGCGAACTGCGAGGTCATGTCCCAGGCGCTCTTTTTCACGCATATAGAGGCTGAGTTTCCATCACCCGAGTACTCGGCGCTCGGCGGACACTACTCATCCCCCGATGACTATGGGGCGGAGTAGAGGAGTTCAACGATTGGTGTGCGGAGTTGGCCCGTGTGTTATGTGCGCTCTGTGAGATGATGGGAGTTCCGGGAATTACATATTGGTCGTAACAGCCAGGGACGAAATTCAGCACTTGACGGCACCGGAAGGACTTGCTGGTCTGGAGCACCGACAGTGCTGCACGTTGACCTAATCCGTGGGGACGGGCTACGATAGGAGACGGTCGGGGAAGTAAAGTCCCCGGCACGAGACGCCCGTAGCTCAAACGGACGGAGCAACGTGGATTTACGACCCGTAGGTTGCAGGTTTGAGCCCTGCCGGGCGTGTCGCCTGACCAGACCATATCAGACCGGTCGATTCATGTCAGGCCAGAACCGCTGGGAAGGCTGCCGGGAAGCCGACCGGGAGATGAAGAACAGGTGCAACACACATTATCGAGGAAAGCTGCCCAAGTCGTGACATGTCGTAAGTGTCGGGCCGAGAGCCGGATAAAATACCAACCGTACGACGGGACGATCAGCATGCCGTGCTGGTCGTGTGGAACATCGCTTGAGATAGACCTTGGGGTGCCAGTGATACCATGGCCAAAATCTCGAAAGTAAACTGACGCTCTACCGTCCTGGCCTCCCACTTGACACTTTGACGCCCGTCTGATAAGGTGGACGCATGATCGAAAACAGCAATACCACCGCGCTCATCACGTTCGGAGGTTGAGATTGTGGACCCTGCCCTTGAAGGGATAGACTTGGTCGATCGCATGACCGAGGTCTCTAAACGTATGCGTGCGCGTCTGGATCGCGTGAGCACCGAGGAGGCAACTAAGAATGCGTTGGTGATGCCGTTCATCAACAACGTGCTGGGTTACAACGTTTTCGATCCACATGAGGTTGTTCCGGAATACACTACCGACGTCGGTACCAAGAAGGGCGAGAAGGTAGATTACGCCCTCATGCAGGATGACGATCCGATCGTGCTGTTCGAATGCAAGAAGTATCAGACCAACCTGGATGATGAGCCGGCATCGCAACTTTATCGATACTTCAGCGTTTCGCAAGCACGGTTTGGGGTGCTGACTGATGGTGTCGTCTATCGGTTTTTTGCTGATCTTGATGAAGCCAACAAGATGGACCCGAAGCCGTTCTTTGAGATCAATATGCTGGATTTCACCGACGCGGAGGTCGAAGGTCTGAGACGGTTCACGAAGCCGTTCTTTAACTTGGATCAGATACTCAGCACTGCCAAGGATCTGAAGTACACCCGTGAGATCAAGCGCATTCTAACTAACGAGTGGTCCGACCCGTCAGAAGAGTTCGTGCGGTTTATTGCGGGTCAGGTCTACTCGGGACCGAGGACAAAGGCTATCATCGAGCAATTCTCTCGCATCACCAAGCGTGCTCTTAGTCAGTTCCTTAACGAACGTATAAACGCACGCCTTACGTCGGCGCTACAAGAAGCACCAGCAGAACCACCAAGTGAAGATGATGTGAAGCCAGATTCTGAAACTCCGGATGAGGATGACGGAATCATCACCACTGAGGATGAATGGCAGGCATTCTTCATCCTAAAGGCAATCTTGATGTCAGAGGTGTCTCCTGATCGTGTAACCATCAGAGACCGTAAGACCTACTGCGGGATCTTGCTCGACAATAATACCCGCAAGCCGATCTGTCGACTCTACTTCAACCGTAAGC
This sequence comes from Spirochaetia bacterium, assembly GCA_965203905.1. GTDB lineage: Bacteria > Spirochaetota > Spirochaetia > SZUA-6 > Bin103 > Bin103. The sequence goes on from CBDBDQ010000005.1 coordinate 4,212,742, forward strand.
AGAAGTACATACGTCTCTTCGACGGAGAGTCTCAAGAACGCGTATCGATCGATTCCTTAGATGATCTCTTTCGATACGGCGATAGGTTCAAGGCCACATTGAAGTCGTACGAAACCGCCGATTCCGATTCTGAGACAGCTACCAGAGGGGACAACTAAATGAGCAAACTAGAACGGGTCGGCAAGGCTTGCGTCCAACATCGGCAAGCATGTAAGAGGCTTGAGGATGCACGCAAGAATATGAAGAATTTGGGCGAGGAAATGAAGCAACTGCAAGCACACTCCATGACATAGCCGACGTGCCAGATAGCCTAGTGTCAACAGGCAGCAACCTCGAACGAAAAGGGACAAACGGCGGTTGGACCAACGTAGCATCTTACCCGTCATTTGAGGAATTGAAAGCCGCCGCCGACGCGGTTCGGGACGCCACGAACGCTCTTGCGGATGCCGACAGCAGATTTGAACATGAGCTAAGTGTCATAGAATAACACCTAAGCCGGCAGGAGCCAGCATGTTGGTTGCATGCTGGAGGGCCGGCCGTCCACCAAGCAGTGCGATACGCCCGAATCTACCAGAGGATGGCGACCTGCAACAACATCGTACTGGCGCTGATCCTGCACCACCGCCGCTGGGACAACGCCGCGCAGGCTCTGCGCTACTTCAGCCTTCAAGGCGCTGCTGGCGCACGTCTGAGGCGACCTCAGAACACCGCTACGCCAAGTCCCGCCAGCGACCTCTTCTGCTTCCGAATCCTACATTGCGCCAGCACTCTGAAGCAGTAGCGCTCCCGCACGCCTCTTTGATCCACACTCTGCTGCTACCGGCCCCAGTTACTGCTATTGGGGGCGCCACAGCACGTCCCGAATCCCCGAATCGTCCACTGCATCCGTCAGTTCCATCTCGCCAAGCCTCAGTGCCCTACTCGGCCACCTTCTTGCCGATGTTCGCATCAGTGCGCTCGTCACTCAGCCAAAGCATGGGATCGCCGTGGGATGATCCGGGGATCGGTGCCTACCGCAGGCCGAATTGGGCTTTGGAGACCACCCGACGATTCTGGAGCATGACGTTCATGTTGCCGCCGTCACTGTTCTCCCACTGAATCATGACGGTAACGTGGCCGAGCATCTCAGACTCCGCTATGACCTCCCCCGGTGCCCCGATGATCGCGGTTACCTGGCTGCGCGTCATACCCATCTTGATCTGGTTGAACTCGGCGAGCGTTGCGACTTGAGGAATGAGCCGCGCCTGTTACTCGGCTTCCAACTGTCGTTGGAACCGCTCCCAAGCGGCGTCCGCCTCCCTGTTTCCACAGGCTGCCAGCAACAGCCTGGCGGGACCGAGAACAATCCGGTGAAGCAACTGTCTACTGGGCCGCACGGATACGCCCGGGGGCGTTCACGACCGCGACATCCCCGTACCGGAGTCGTTTCCCCACGATCCCGAGCATCTGGACCTCGGTGTCCGCGTCACGTTGGTTGTGCCGACCGGCGAACTCGTTCACGTACCGCTGCCGGTGCGCCGGGCTCATCCGGTGGTGGGTGCCGTAGTAGCCCCGCTTCAACATCGACCAGAACGACTCGACCCCGTTGATGTGCGCCTGCTCGTTCACGTACTCCCCGACGCTGTACCGGACTGTCCGGCGCTGGAACGGGAGTCTACGGTAAGCAGTGTTGTCGTCCGTGAAGATCTCCGCTCCCTCATCGGCCGTATCCATCACGAAGTTCTGCAGCACCCACGCGGTAGTGTCCGGCATCACCCTGGCGGTGATCTGGCCTGAAGCCTGATCGCGGGCGGCCGCGACGGCCGTCCGCCACTCAGTCCGAGTCGCTTGCTGGAGTGCTTGTTCTTTTCGAGCCCGCCGAAGAACGCCTCGTCGACCTCGACCGGTCCAGTTCGCCCCTGCCCCCAGCAAGCCCGGATCCGCATCGCCATGAACCAAGCGGACTTCTGGGTGATCCCGAGATCCCGGTGGACGTACATGCTGCTGGTGCCTTTTAGGTTCGTGGCCATCAGGTAGAGCGCGAACACTCACTTCTGGAGACCGATGTTGCTACTCTCCATCACGGTCACAACCTTCACGCTGAAGAACGGCCGGCACTTACTGCAGTGGTACGTCATGCTGGCGTGGGTCCGACGGTGAACCGTCTCGGTCTGGTGGCGGTGGGGGCAGCGGGGACCGCAGGCCAACGACCCTCACTGAACCAGCGTTCCGCAGCTGCATCGTCCGGGAACATCCTGGCGAGCTCAATCAGGGAGATGCCCTTCGATAGGCTCGGCCGGGTCCCTTCGAGCTCTCGATTGTTGAGGCTCATCGACAGCGACTGTCAGACAGTTGGAACGCTACGGCGGCTCGCGCGTAACCGCTACGGGGAGATGCCCAGGACGGCGTGGGCGGCCGCGAGGCGGGCGATCGGCACGCGGTAGGGAGAGCACGAGACGTAGTTCATGCCCGCCTGGTAGCAGAACTCGATCGACGACGGGTCGCCGCCGTGCTCGCCGCAGATGCCCACCTTGAGGTCCGGCTTGGTGGCGCGGCCGCGCTGCACGCCCATCTCCACCACCGTGCCGACGCCCTCCCGGTCCAGCACCTGGAACGGGTCCTCCTCCAGGATGCCCTTCTCAACGTACTCGGGGAGAAACACGCCGGCGTCGTCGCGCGAGTAGCCGAACATCATCTGGGTGAGGTCGTTGGTGCCGAAGGAGAAGAAATCGGCCGCCTCGGCCACGCGGTCGGCGGTGACCGCCGCGCGCGGGATCTCGATCATGGTGCCGATCTGGTACTCGACCTCCGTTCCCGTGGCGGCCAGCACGTCCGCCGCGACCCTCTCGGCGCGTTCGCGCAGCCGGCTCAGTTCCTCGACGGTGCCGACCAGCGGGATCATGATCTCCGGCAGCACGACGGCGCCGCCGGCCGTCACCGCGCACGCCGCCTCCATGATCGCGCGCACCTGCATGTCGTAGATCTCGGGGTAGGTGATGCCGAGCCGGCAACCGCGGTGGCCGAGCATCGGGTTCATCTCGTGCAGCGCCTCGATCTTGGCCTTGAGCCGGTCCAGCGGCACGCCGGAGCTGGCGGCCAGCGCCTCGGCGTCGGCCTCGCTCTTGGGCACGAACTCGTGCAGCGGCGGATCGAGCAGGCGCACGGTGACCGGGAAGCCGTTCATCGCCTTGAAGATGCCGGCGAAGTCCTCCCGCTGCAGCGGCAGCAGCCGGTCCAGCGCCGCCTTCCGCGCCGCGGCATCCTCCGCCACGATCATCTCCTGGAAAATCTCCAGCTTGCCCTCGTCGAAGAACATGTGCTCGGTGCGGCACAGGCCGATGCCCTCGGCGCCGAACTCGCGCGCCACCTGAGCGTCGCGCGGCAGGTCCGCGTTGGTGCGGATGCCGAAACCGGTCTCCCCGAGACCCTCCCGCGCGGCGCCGTTGCGCACCGCGTCGGTCCACTGCAGAAAGTTGGCCAGCGTGCCGGATACCTTCGGCGTGATCAGGGGCAACTCGCCGTCGAACACCTCGCCGGTGCTGCCGTCGATGGTCAACCACTGACCCTCGCTCACCGCGAAGCCATCGATGCTGGCGGTGGTGCCGCTGATCACCACCTCCTTGCAGCCGGCAACGCACGGCGTTCCCATGCCGCGCGCCACCACCGCCGCATGCGAGGTCATGCCGCCGGTGGAAGTGAGAATGCCCTGCGCGGCGTGCATGCCGCCGATGTCCTCGGGCGAGGTTTCGCGCCGTACCAGCAGCACGCGCCTGCCCTGCTCCGCCCACTCCTCGGCGGCCTCGGCGGTGAACACCACCTGGCCGGTGGCCGCGCCCGGCGACGCGTTCAGACCCTTGGCCAGTGCCTCCACCTTGTCCCGGCCCGCGGGGTCGATCATCGGGTGCAGGAGCTGGTCGAGCTGGTCGGGAGTGACGCGGCCGATCGCCTCTTGCTGGGTGATCAGCCCCTCGGCGACCATGTCCACCGCCAGCTTGACCGCAGCCGGGCCGGTACGCTTGCCGTTCCGCGTCTGCAGCAGGAACAGGCGCCCCTGCTGGATGGTGAACTCCATGTCCTGCATGTCGCGGTAGTGCAGCTCCAGCCGCTCGCGTACGCCCTCCAGTTGGGTCATCAACTCCGGCGCCGAGTCGCGCAACTGGCTCAGCGGCAGCGGGGTGCGGATGCCGGCCACCACGTCCTCGCCCTGGGCGTTGATCAGGTACTCGCCGTAGAAGGTGTTCTCGCCGGTGGAGGGGTCACGGGTGAAGCAGACGCCGGTGCCGGAGTCGTCGCCGAAGTTGCCGAACACCATCGACTGCACGTTCACGGCGGTGCCGAGCAACCCCTTGATGCCTTCTATCTGCCGGTAGCGGATCGCTCGGGTGCTGTTCCAGGAACCGAATACGGCGTCGATGGCGCCCCAGAGCTGATCGAGCGGCGCCTGCGGAAACGGGCTGCCGGTATGGCTGGCGTAGATCTCCTTGTAGGCGGCGATCACGCCGTCCAGGTCAGCGGCGTCCAGGTCGGTGTCCTCGGTCACCCCCTTGCGCTGCTTGGCGGCGTCGAGGGCGTGCTCGAAGTTCTCGTGCTCCACCCCCATCACCACGTCGCCGTACATCTGGATGAAGCGCCGGTAGGCGTCCTTGGCGAAGCGCGGGTTGCCCGACTGCTCGGCCAGGCCCTCGACCGCGGCGTCGTTGAGGCCGAGGTTGAGCACCGTGTCCATCATCCCCGGCATCGACTGCGCCGCCCCGGAGCGCACGCTCACCAGCAGCGGATCGCCGGCGTCGCCGAGCTTCTTGCCCATCATCGTCTCCAGCCGCTCCAGGTGCTCGGCGACCTCCTCCCTGAGCCCGGTGGGGTAGTTGCGCTCGTTCTCGTAGAACGCCGCGCACACCTCGGTGGAGATGGTGAACCCGGGCGGTACCGGGATCCCCAGGTTGGTCATTTCGGCCAGGTTGGCGCCCTTGCCGCCGAGCAGCTCCTTCATCTCGGCCTTTCCTTCGGCGCTGCCGCCGCCGAAGAAGTAGACGTTCTTGGTTGAGTTCTTCTGTTCGGGCATCGGGTTACCTCGTCTTCGTCATGGTGGGATTGCGCGTTAGAGACGTGGGAGAGTGGGCGCGGTTTCGCGCCTGTCACGCTGCACGGAACCTAAAGAAACCGCTGCTCTCTGTCAAATGCGGCCGCGTGACCCAAGTCAACCGGAGCCGAGGCGGCGCTTGAGGTCGGCGAACAGGGCACTGACCTGCTCGGGCGCCAGTTCCTCCTCGTCCGTGGCGCCGTCCACCAGGTCCGCGGGGATCTCCTGCAGAAAGCGTGATGGCTCGGTGGCGAACTCCTCGGGGCGGCCGCCGCCGACCCGCCGCCGGCGCGTGCCGGGGCAGGTGATGAACAGGCGGCGGCGGGCGCGGGTGGCGGCCACGTAGAACAGGCGCCGCTCCTCCTCGAGGTTCGCCTCGCTGTCCGCCAGCGAGCGCGCGTGCGGGATGGAGCCGTCGTCGGCGCCGGCGATGAACACGGTGTCGAACTCCAGCCCCTTGGCGGCGTGGATGGTCATGAGCTGCACCCGGCCGCGCGCGTCGCCGCCGCGGTCGGGGGAGTCGTCGTCCCGGCTCACCAGCGCGGTGCGCGCCAGGTAGTCCGCCAGGGTGGGCTCGATCCGGTCGGGGTGCTTCTCGAAGTCGGCCAGCGAGTCGATCACCGCGTCGACGTTGGCCAGCTTCCAGCGCGCCACGTCGAGACGGGTGCCGTCCAGCAGGTGGTTGCGGTACTGCAGCTCTTCCACCAGCTCCGCGAGCACCGGCGCCATGGCCCGGCTCCGCTCGGCGCCGCGGATGCGCGCCGCGTAGCGTTCCAGCAGCTCGACCAGCTCCCCGGTCAAGGTCGCCAATCTTGCCTGCGCACTCGCCACCTTGCCGCTGCCGAGCAGCACCATGGCCGAGAACAACGAGCAGTCGTGCGCCGCCGCGGTTGCGGCGATGTGCTCCAAGGCTGCGGCGCCGAGACCGCGGCGCGGCGTGTTGACGATGCGCCGCATGCTGACGTCGTCGTCCGGGTTGGCGAGCACCCGCAGGTAGGCGACCAGGTCGCGCACCTCGCGGCGGCTGAAGAAGCTCATGCCCCCGGACACCTGGTAGGCGATGTTTTCGCGCAGCAGCACCTCCTCCAGGGCGCGGGTGAGGCTGTTGGCGCGCACCAGCACCGCGCAGTCGGCGTAGCGCAGCCCGCTGCCCAGCGCCAGGCTGCGTATCTGCCGCACGATCCACTCCGCCTCCTCGGTGTCGCTTTCGGGGTACTCCGCCACCACCCGCGCGCCGGCGCCGCCCCTGCTCCACAGCCGTTTCGGCCGGCGCGCGCTGTTGTGGCTGATGATGGCGTTGGCGAACGCCAGTATCGATCCCGTCGAGCGGTAGTTCTGCTCCAGCTTGACCTCCAGCCGTTCCGGGAAGTCGCGGCTGAAGTGGTCGAAATTCGCGGCCTCCGCACCGCGCCAGGAGTAGATCGACTGGTCGTCGTCGCCCACCACGCAGACATTGCGCGCTGCCGCGGTGAAGGCATGCAGGAGCTGGTACTGGCGCCGCGAAGTATCCTGGAACTCGTCCACCATCACGTGGCTGTAGCGCGCGCGAATGGCGTCGCCGGCGGTTCCGCTCAGCAACTCCAGCGGCAGCAGGATCAGGTCGTCGAAATCCACCGCCTGGTGCAGGCGCAGCCGGCGGCGGTAGGCGGCGACCAGTCCGCGCAGTTGCTCGCTCGCGGCTTCCAGATCAGGGATGTTGGCGCCGGCGCCCATGCGCAGACCCGACACCAGCCGCTGCAGCAGCGCGGGGTCGGCGTCCGCGAGATCGGCATCGAGGCGCAGGTCGCCGGCCACCTCGCGCAGGAGCTGCGCGCTGTCCTGCTGATCGTACACGGTTACCGGCGTCGCGGCGCTGCCGGCGCGGAACCCCAGCTCGGCGCTGTAGCGGCGCACCAACTGCAGGCCGAAGGCGTGGAAGGTGCACACCGTCGGGACCGCCCGCCGCGCCCGCCGCGAGATGCCGGCCCGTTCGCGCATCTCGGCCGCGGCCTTGTTGGTGAAGGTCAGGGCGACGATCGCGCGCGGGTCGATTCCGCGCTGCAACAGGCGCGCGAGGCGCGCCGTGATGACGCGGGTCTTGCCCGATCCGGCTCCGGCCAGCACCATCACCGGCCCGTCAACGGTGTTTACCGCCCGATCCTGTTCCGGATTGAGAGGCACACCGCGGCCGGACAGCGGCGCACCATGGCGGTGCGCGCCGGCGCGGGTTGCTGCCCGTTCCTGCTCCGGATTGAGGGTCACACCGTGGCCGGACACCGGCGCACCTTAGCGGCGCCGGCCGGCGCTGGTCAAACCTTCCCGCACGCGCAACAATGGCGCCGCGATGCATACGGTCGAGTTGCGCGGCGTGAGCTACGCCTACCCCGAAGGCACGGAGCTCGTGTTCCACGATCTATCCCTGCGCCTGCCGGCGGGAGTAGTGGCCCTGGTGGGCCAGAACGGCACCGGGAAGTCGACCCTGATGCTGCTGGCCAGCGGCATTGCGGTGCCCAGCGACGGCACGGTGCTGCTGCGCGGCATCGACACCCAGCGGCTGCGCGATCCGCACACGCGCCAGCGCCACGTGTCCTTGATCCACCAGAACATGGAGTTCGAGACCGAGCAGTCGATCGGCGATCTGATCGCCTACGTGTACCGCACGGGGTATCACGAGCAGCACAGCGAGGAGTTCGTGCGCGAGCTGGTGGACGTGTTCGAGTTGCGCGAGGTGCTCCACAAGCGCACCCAGGAAGTGAGCAAGGGCGAGCTGCAGCGCACCCTGTTGGCGTTCTGCCTGCTCTACGGGTCGCGCGTGCTGATGATGGACGAGCCGGTGTTCGCACTCGAGGAGCGCCAGAAGCGCATCGTGATGGGCTACCTGTACGAGTATGCCCATCGCGAGCAACTGAGCTGGTACTACTCGGTGCACGAGCTGGAGCTGTCGCAGGAGTTCTCGGACTACGTGGGGCTGTTCCGTCCCGATCAGCCGCCGCTGATCGGGCCCACCGCCGAGATCCACACGCGCGACCGGCTGGAACGCGCCTACGACGTGCCCTACGACTTCCTCAAGCGCCGCGAGGCTCTCTACCGGCAGGCCCTCCGCGGCCTGTAACGCCAGACAATTACCGGCATTCATACAAATCTGGCGTAGCGCTCACAATACCCTAACAATCGATGCCGAAACTTGGCGCGGAGGTGCCGTTGTCCACGACGGAGAGGGCCGAATCGACCAGTGCCCCGCGCGTGAGCGGCGCTACGTCCAGCAGGCGCGCTCACGCGCTCTCTCGCAGGCCCCGGCCCGGTGAGGCCATCATTCAGGTCTTACTGTTCTTCTGCGGCGCCCTGTCGATCTTCGTCACCGTGGGCATCGTCATCGTGCTCGGCCGCGAGTCGATCGTGTTCTTCCGCAATGATGCGGTGAACCTGTGGATGTTCCTCACCACCACGGAGTGGCAGCCCGCGATAGGCAGGTTCGGGATCATCCCCCTGGTCAACGCTACCCTGATGACCAGCCTCACGGCGATGCTGGTGGCGGTGCCGATCGGCATGAGCGTGGCGATCTACCTCAGCGAGTACGCCCACCCGCGGATGCGCGCCTTCCTCAAGCCGATCCTGGAGGTCCTTGCCGGCATCCCCACCGTCGTGTATGGCTACTTCGCCCTCACCTTCATGACTCCGTTGCTGCGCGGCGTGTTCGGCGTGGAGGTGGTGCAGATCTACAACACCGCGTCCGCCGGCATCGTGATCGGCATCCTGATCCTGCCGCTGATCTCCTCCATGGCCGAGGACGCGCTGTCGGCGGTGCCGCGGTCCCTGCGCGAGGCGGCGCTGGGGCTGGGAGCGACCCGTCTGGAGACGGCGGTCAAGATCGTGGTGCCGGCGGCGTTCTCCGGCATCGCCGCCGCCTTCATCATCGGGCTGTCGCGGGCCGTCGGCGAGACCATGATCGTGGCCCTGGCTGCCGGCGCCGGATCGGCCTTCACTTTCAACCCGTTCCACGCCGCCGAGACCATGACCGGCCACATCGTGCGCATCAGCGGCGGCGACCTGAGCTATCAGTCGATCGACTACAACAGCATCTACTCGATCGGCCTGGTGCTGTTCTTCATCACCCTGGGACTGAACATGCTCAGCCGCCGTATCGTGCGGCGCTTCCGCGAGGTATACGAGTGAGCGACACCACGGCCAACCTGGCGGCGCGCCACCGGATGGGGCTGGTCTGGCGGCTGGTGTTTCACGTGGCCACCGCGGTGGCGATCGTGATGCTCACGGCACTGCTGCTTACGGTCGCCAACCGCGCCTTCGGCCTGGTGGCGATCCAGAACGCGATCGAGCCGCAGGAACTTGCCCGCGACGGCGTTGCCCTGGAGCGCATGGACAAGGAGACGCTGCGGGCCGTGCTGGGCGAGCATGTTTCGCGCGGCCTGATGCGGCGCTTCGAGCGCGAACGACCGTTCGCCGAACGCAGCCGCGACGAGGTCTACGCGCTGGTGATCGAGCGGGTGGTGGATCCGTCGGTGGTGCAGGCGTGGCCGCTGTGGGACTCGCTGTTCCGGCGCCAGGCGGTGGTCGAGGAGGCGACGGCCAGGTATCCCCAGGCGCACGTGGCGTTCCGTTCCTGGCTCACGGGTACGTTCATCAGCCGGGCCCAGTCCAGCCGGCCTGACGACGCCGGCGTACGGGCGGCCATCAAGGGTTCGCTGTGGACCATCCTCGTCACCGTGCTGTTCGCCTTTCCGGTGGGTGTCGGCGCCGCGATCTACCTGGAGGAGTACGCGCAGGATACGCGGCTGAACCGGGCCATACAGACCAACATCAACAACCTGGCGGGGGTACCGTCCATCATCTACGGGATGCTCGGGCTGACGGTGTTCGTGCGCGCCATGGAGCAGGTCACCAGCGGTGCCGTGTTCGGGCTGGCCAGCGACGCCAGCGCCAGCGGCCGCACCATCCTCTCCGCGGGGCTTACCCTCGGCCTGCTGATCCTCCCGGTGATCATCATCAACGCCCAGGAGGCGATCAAGGCGGTGCCCGACAGTCTGCGCCAGTCGAGCTACGGGCTCGGCGCGAGCAAGTGGCAGACCATTCGCTATCATGTGCTGCCCGGCTGCTTCGACCGCATCATGACCGGCACCATCCTGGCCGTTTCCCGCGCCATCGGCGAGACCGCTCCCATGGTGGTGGTCGGCGCCTCCACGCTGGTGACGCTGGATCCCACCGGCCCGTTCTCCAAGTTCACCACGCTGCCGATCCAGATCTACCAGTGGACGGCACGGCCGCAGGCGGAGTTTCGCAACGCGGCGGCGGCGGCCATCCTGGTGCTGCTGGTACTGTTGTTGACGCTGAACGCCACGGCGATCCTGTTGCGCAACCACTACGCCAGGAAGCGGCGGGTCGCCTGATGGATCGCGTTTCCGTCGCGCCGGGAAGGAGCCGATGTCTACCCAGGTAACCTCGCATCCCGCGGACCTGCCGGTCCCGTCCGCCGAGTCCAGCGCCCTGTCGGTGGATGCCCTGCACGTCTCTTACGGCAGCTTTCTGGCGGTGCGAGACATCGGCATGAGCTTCGGCACGCGCCGCATCACCGCGCTGATCGGCCCCTCCGGCTGCGGCAAGACCACAATGCTGCGCTCCCTGAATCGGATGAACGAACTGGTGCCCACGGCGCGCACGCAGGGCTCGGTGCTGTTTCACGGACGCAACATCTATGACGCGGACGTGGATCCGGTCGAGGTGCGGCGGCGCATCGGCATGGTGTTCCAGAAGCCCAACCCGTTTCCCAAGTCGATCTACGAGAACATCGCCTGGGGCGCACGCATCAACGGTCTGAACGGCAACATGGACGAGCTGGTGGAGAAATCGCTGACCCAGGCCGCGCTGTGGGACGACGTGAAGGACAAGCTGCAGGACAGCGGCCTGAGTCTTTCCGGCGGCCAGCAGCAACGCTTGTGCATCGCGCGTGCCATCGCGGTGGAGCCCGAAATCATTCTCATGGACGAACCCTGCTCGGCGCTGGATCCCATTGCCACGCTACGCATCGAGGACCTGATGAAGGAACTGGCGGCACGGTTTACCATCATCATCGTCACCCACAACATGCAGCAGGCGGCGCGGGTGTCCGACTACACCGCCTTCTTCATGATGGACGAAGAGCGGGCCGGCTACCTCGTAGAGTACGGGCCCACCGGCCGCATCTTCACCAATCCCGACGAGCAGAGCACGGAGGACTACATCTCCGGCCGCTTCGGATAGGGAGGAACCAGATGACACCGCCACTGCGCGCCCAATACGTCCATGCCTTCGACGAGCTGCGGGAAGCGCTCACGACCATGGGAACGCAGGTGGAGCGGGGAATACGCGGCTCGGTGCGCGCGCTGGCGGAGCACGACGTGAGCCGCGCGGAACTGGTATTGCGCGACGAGGACACCGTCAACCGCATGCACCACGACATCGACGACTCCTGCCTGCGGCTGCTGGCCACCGAGCAGCCGGTAGCCACCGACCTGCGCCAGATCGTCGGCACGCTCAACGTGATCGCGCAACTGGAACGGATCGGCGACCTGGCGGTGCACGTGGCGCGGGTGGCGCAGCGGCTGGCCTCCGAGCAGCTGATCAAGGAACTGATCGCCATCCCGTTGATGGCCGACGAGACCTGCGCCATGCTGCGCGACTCGGTGCGCAGCTTCGTGACCCTGGACAGCGCCCTGGCGGAGCAGGTGAGCGCCCGCGACAACAAGGTGGACGAGATCTACTCGCAGTTGTTTCGCGAGCTGCTCACCTACATGATGGAGACGCCGCGGAACATCACCCAGGCGTCGTCACTGCTGTTCGTGGCCAAGCAACTGGAGCGGGCGGGCGACCACACCACCAACATCTGCGAGGCGGCGATCTTCGTGATCACCGGCAAGCACGTCGACCTGAACCGCTGACCGTCTGACCCCCTGACCGCATCAGCGGCCCCGCGCACGGGGCCGCTCGGTCACTCTACTCCAAAACCATGTCCGGCAGACGAACCAAGTGCACCGGGTTTCGTGGCCTCGGCGCCACGGGGGACCTTGCGTGCTACTCGGTGGAGAATACCTGGAAGCCGCCGTACGCGTCGGCGCCGTGCTCGGCGACGTCCAGACCCTTGAGCTCCTCGTCGCGCGGCACGCGCAGGCCCATGACCACGTCGATCAGCTTGAAGATCAGTCCCATCACCACGATGATGAACACGCTCACGGTGACCGTACCGAGGAGCTGGATTCCGAGCTGGGCGAAGCCGCCGCCGAACCACAGCCCGTTATTGGGAACTCCGAGAGCGGCCTGGCCCCAGATTCCCACGGCCAGGGTGCCCCAGATGCCGTTCATGCCGTGCACGGCGATGGCGCCCACCGGGTCGTCGACGCGGCGGCGATCGAGGAAAATCACCCCGAACACGACGATCACGCCGCCCACCAGTCCGATCAGTATCGCGTGCCCGGGTTCCACGAACGCGCACGGCGCCGTGATCGCCACCAGGCCGGCCAGGGCGCCGTTCATCCCCATGGTGAGGTCGGGCTTGCCCGCCACCATCCACACGGTGGCGGTAGCGGCGATCGCGCCGGCGGCCGCGGCGAGGTTGGTGTTGGCGGCGACGCGGGCGATGAGGGAGCCGTCGCCCACGCCCAGGGTCGAGCCGGGATTGAAGCCGAACCAGCCGAACCAGAGCAGGAACATCCCCAGGGAGGCCAGCGGCAGGGAGTGGCCCTCCAGCACGTTGGGCTTGCCGTCCGGCCCGTACTTGCCGATGCGCGGTCCCAGCACCTTGGTGCCGATGAAGGCCGCCCAGCCGCCCACGGCATGCACCACGGTGGAGCCGGCGAAGTCGGTGAAGCCGATGCCCGCGAGCCAGCCGCCGCCCCAGATCCAGTGGCCCACCACCGGGTACACGAAGGCGGAGATCAGGAAGGAGTAGACCACGTAGGCGGGAAACTTCATCCGCTCGGCCATGCCGCCGGCCACGATGGTGGCGGCGGCGCCGACGAACACCGCCTGGAACAGCCAGAAGGCGAACAACGGCACGTCGGCCCCGGACTCGGCGCCGAGCAGCATCCAGCCCGAGGTCCCGAACAGGGCGTTGCCGGAGCCGAACATGATGGCGTAGCCGAAGATGAAGAAGCCGATCGACGCCATGCAGAAGTCCATCAGGTTCTTCATCAGGATGTTGGCGGTGTTCTTGGCGCGGATCAGGCCCGCCTCCAGCATGCCGAACCCGGCCTGCATCAGGAACACGAGGAACGCCGCCATCAGCACCCACATCGTGTCGATGCCGGTGATGATGTCGGCGATCTGGGTCGCCACCGACGCGTCCTGGGCGAACGCGGGAGCGCCGGCCAACAATCCAAACAGAGCCACGAGGCTCGAAACCCGAGCCCAGCGGCTCGCTCTCAGCTTATTCATCGCCGGTTAATTTACGTCCTGGGGCGCAAGTGGACAACGCCCGCCAAGCCAAACCCGGACTATCCCACGCTACAAGCCTGCTGCAATCGTAACTCCCGTTGCCCTCCGACCGACGCCCAACTGCCCAACTCGCACCCCGGCGAGTGCCGATCACGGGGCCTCGCCTGGCGACGGCCCGTACTCCCGATGCCGGAAGCGATTGTGAGCAGCACAGAGCACACGGAGATTCCCCGGCTCAGCGCTGCCGCCCAGCGCGAAGGGAACGATGTGGTCGAGCTCCAGCAGAAAGCGGGAGCCGCAGCGCCGCCCGCTGTGCGGATCGACGTAACTACAGCGGCCACCGTCGCGGCACCACACCTCGCGCTTCACTGTTGCCGGGATGTAGCGGGATCGACGCGCCCGGTGGGGCGGCTGCGCGCTGCCTCCGGACGGGCCGGCAGCCGCCGGCCGCGCCCGCGAACGGCCATCGAGCTGCGCCGCCGCTGCCGGCTTCGCTGGCGAAGGAGCGTTGCGACCGCGATCGGCCGCTGCCAGCGCGGTCGGTATTCTCTGGTCTGCCGGTGGCGTCGGCCGTGGCGTCGGTACGGTGGCGTGGGACCCACGATCTGCCACCGACTTCGCCGCCGAAGCAGCGGAGCCGGGCGCAGTCGCCGCTGGCTTGGCACTCACCGGGGTGCTGCTGCCGCAAGTCTCGCGCCCCGACGGCGGCGCGGGCAGCGCTGCCACCGCCGGGGTGCCGGCGTGGCGGATCCCGCGCGTGGGTTTCTCTGCGGACAGCGCTGCCGGCGCCGGGGTGTTGCCACCGGTGATCGTGCCCTCCGGCGGCGCCGGCGGCGCTCCGGGTTGCTCTTGCGCGTCCCGCTTCGCCGGCGAAGCCGGCGCGCCTTCCGGCCCTTGCTGCGCCTGCGGCTCCGGCGCCTGGCCCGCGTTTGCCTCCGGGCGCCCGCCTCTGCGCCCGCGCGGCGGTCGTCCCGGGTCGTAGCGCTGCAGGCCGTCCTGCACCAGCCGCTCTACCAGCTGCCCCAGCGTCAGGTGCGGGTCCACGTGTGACAGCAGTGCCCGTAGCTGCTCGATCCCGCACTGACACGCCGCGTCGATCACCACCTTCAGCTCCCAGCGGCCGTCGCCCAGCGCCCGCATGCGATCCGCCGGCCGCGCCAGCTCGGGAGCCACCCCGGCCAACAACTGCTTCACCTCGCGGGTGCTCTTGCCGCTCGCCTGCGCCACCAGCTCCTGCCGCTGCGCCGCGTTCAGCGCCGGCACCGGTCGCGCCGGCGCCGCTGCCCCGGCCCCCGAAGCCCCAGGCCCCCGCGCCGTCCCCGTGCCGAGCGGCAGCAGCTCCGGTGCCGTGGGTGCCGCGCCGGGGTCCGCGGCGGCGGTCGCCGTGCGCTGCAGGAGATCGAAGGTGTTCTGCAACTGCGCCGCCGCGCTCAGGGAGAGCGAGCCGTCCTGCAGCCGTTCGCGCGACCCGGCGGTATCGGAGCACAGGCGCATGGCTTTGATACGGCGCCAAGCGGCGCCTTCGCTGTAGCCCAGTTCGCGTACCGCGTAGTCGAACAGGCTGGAGAACCCGAGGCGCAGGTGCAGATGGCGCGCGTGGATCTCACGCAGGTGATCGAGGACGGCAAGCTGCAGCGCCTGCTCGTGCAGGACGAGGGACCTGGTATGCGCCAGCAGCACTTGGTCGGGGAGCCCGGAGAGCGAGGAGGAGAAGCTGGTGGCGGTCGCGGCAGCCATGGCGTAAATATAAGCATGACTGAGAAATGCCCGGTTGCGGCGAGTCCCGGACCGGCACCGGAAAGGGTGCAGGGCGGCGCTGGCGGTGTGCTGACGGGCCTGGAGGGCGTGGCGGGATGTTCGAAGGGGTCGGAGGGGCCGGAACGTGCGTCAGGAGGCCGTTACGAGCAGCGCCATACCCGTCAAGTGCTCAGCGCACTTTTTTGGCATTTTTTTCACAATCCTGCCCCGCGACGCCGACGTGGAAGCAACGCATCGGCGGAGACCGGCGTGGCGGGTGGGCGGCGACCCGATCATTCCTGGACACATCGTACAGGAACCGAACCACGCACCCCTGAAGGTGGTGATCTGGCCGCCGCCGGGCCATCACCGCGGCTCGGCCACACATGGGGATGCAGACGTCGTTCAGCATGGGACGTTCTTGGGCCAACCGCGCGGCCGCCGGGTTTGACAGCCGGTCGCCGAGCGGATAGCGTGCAGCGCAACGGGTGAGGCGCGGGGCCGGTGTCGGCCGGATCGCGGCCTGTTCGCGGGCGGTTAGCTCAGTTGGTAGAGCACTTGGTTTACACCCAAGTGGTCGGCGGTTCGAGCCCGTCACCGCCCAGCCAAGACTGCGGACATGGTAACCGAGGCGGAGATCGCACAGTACGAGGAGCGGGGCCACGTAACGATTCGCAACCTGCTGCCGCGCACCGACGTGGAGCGGCTGGTGGAACGGCTCGACGGGATGCTGGACGGAGGCTACCCCAGCGACGGCTTCGTGTGCGGGCCGGCATCCTGGGAGACCCCGGACGATCCGGGCCGCTTCATCCTGCAGGTCATGGCCACCCGGTTTCCGATCAACGACCCGGTGCTGGCCGCGCTGCACAACAACCGCCGCCTGCGGGAGGCGGCCGCCGCGCTGATGCGCTCCGAGCACGCCACCGTGTTCCAGCAGCAGGCGCTGATCAAGGGGACCGACGCGGCCAACGCCACCCCCTGGCACCAGGACGACCACTACTGGCAGTTGCAGCGCGCCGGCTTCACCGCGGTGACGGCGTGGATGCCGTTGCGCCGCACCACCGCCCAAGGCGGCACCATGTGGCTGCTGCCCGGCAGCCACCGCCACCGCATCCATCAGCACGAATGGACCCACGGCGTGAGCATGTTCAAGACCATCACCGGCGGCGTCCCGGTGCAGGACCTGATTCCCCTGGAGCTGGAGCCCGGTGACGTAAGCTTCCATCACAAGAACATGGTGCACGGCGCGTTCGCCAACCGCGGCGTGGAGCGCCGGGTGGCGATCGCCCAGCACTACCACAACGCCCCCGAACGAGCCGCCGCCTTCGCCCACCGCCGCGCCGACCCGGTACCGTGGAAGTACCAAGTGAAGAAGCGCGTGCGCAGCGGCCGCGCTTAGAACGCCACCTCCGGAGAGCTTGCTACCGGCGCCGCGGCCGCGTCTGGTGGTTTGACGCCGCGCGCGGGGGCGCCGTACTGTAGCCACGTCCGGAGGAGAGGGAGCATGGGGCAGTCTGAGCGCCTGACCATGGGGCAGGCACTGGTGAAGTACCTGGCGGTTCAGTACAGCGAGCTGGACGGTACGCGGCGGCGGCTGATACCCGCCGTCTTCGGCATCTTCGGCCACGGCAACGTGTGCGGCCTGGGGCAGGCGCTGGAGCAGGGTGGGGGAGCGCTGCCCTACTACCAGACCCGCAACGAGCAGTCGATGGTGCACACCGCGGCCGGCTTCGCGCGCGCCATGCGGCGCACCCAGACCCTGGCCTGCACCAGCTCCATCGGGCCAGGAGCCACCAACATGGTGACCGGCGCCGCCACCGCCACCATCAACCGCATGCCGGTGCTGCTGCTGGCCTCCGACTACTACGCCACCCGCCACCAGGGGCCGGTGCTGCAGCAGCTGGAGCACCCCTCCGAGGCCGACGTCAGCGTCAACGACTGCTTCCGGCCCGTGAGCCGTTTTTTCGATCGCATCACCCGGCCGGAGCAGCTCCTCACCGCGCTGCCGCAGGCGATGCGAGTGCTGACCGATCCGGCCGAGACCGGCACCGTGACCCTGTCGCTGCCGCAGGACGTGCAGGCGCACGCCTACGACTACCCGAGCAGCTTCTTCGCGGAGCGCACCTGGCGCATCGAGCGGCGTCCGCCCTCCCCGGAGCGCATCGCCGAGGCGGCGGCGCTGCTCAAGGCCGCGCGCCGGCCGCTGATCATTGCCGGCGGCGGGGTCCATTACTCGGAGGCGTGGGACGCGCTGCACGCCGTGTCCACCACCTTTGGCATTCCGGTGAGCGAGACCCACGCCGGCAAGGGCGTGCTGCGCGGCGCTCCTGAGTGGTCGCTGGGCGGGCACGGGGTGGAGGGCACCTCCGCCTCCGCGCGGCTGGCCGAGGAGGCGGACCTGGTCATCGCCGTCGGCACCCGCATGAGCGACTTCGTCACCGCCTCGCAGAGCCTGTTCCATCACCCCGAGGTACGCTTCATCGGCATCAACGTGTGCGCGATGGACGCCTTCAAGCAGGGCGCGGTGCCGGTGGTGGCCGACGCCCGGCTGGCCCTTGAGGCGCTGCTGGAGGCGGGCCGTGCCGCCGGGGCGGCGTTCCCCGGGTACGAGAAGGACGTGGCCGAGGCGCAGGCGAACTGGGACAAGGTGGTGCGCACCGAGGCCTATGGCGACCACCCGGGCGAGGTGATGAGCGAGGGCCAGGTGATCGAGGTGCTCAACCAGCAGTCCCAGGGCGCCGATACCGTGGTTGCCGCCGCCGGCGGGCCGCCCGGCAACATCCTCAAGCTGTGGGACGTGAGCAACGGCAGCCGCTGCCACATCGAGTTCGGCTATTCCTGCATGGGCTACGAATTGCCGGCCGGCATCGGCGTCCGTATGGCGACCGGCGACGAGGGCGAGGTGTACGTGTACGTGGGCGACGGCACCTTCCTGCTCAACCCGATGGAGCTGATCACCGCGCTGCAGGAGCGGCTCAAGGTGACCGTGGTGGTGATCGACAACCACGGCTTCCAGGTGATCCGCCGGCTGCAGATGTGGCGTTCCGGGCACGCCTTCGGCAACGAGTTCCGCGCCCGCGGCGGAGGCGAGGACAACGGCGGAGGTGACGACAACGGCGGAGCGCGGCTGGAGGGCGAGTACCTGCCGCTCGACATCGGCAAGATCGCGGAGGGCATGGGCGCGCGTACCTGGCACGCGTTTACCCCCGACGAGGTGCGCGGCGCGCTGCGCGAGGCGCGGGCCGAGACGCGCTCCTGCGTCGTGGTGTGCGACGTGGAGAAGCACCGCTACGTGCCCGGCTCCGAGACCTGGTGGGACGTGGCACCGGCCGAGGTGAGCCGCAGCGAGGTGACCCAGACCCTGCGTTCCGAGTATGAGCGCGACCGCGCCGAGCTGCAGCGCTTCCACTACTGACCTGCCAGTGAACGCCGCCAACTACCGCAGTCCGCTGCACGAAATGACGTGCACCACGCCGACCGCGTACTGGAACGACTCCTGCTCGCCGCGCGAGCTGCGCTACGCGCTGGAGCATGGCGCGGTGGGCGCGACCAGCAACCCGGTGATCGTGGGGACCGTGCTGCAGCAGGATCTGGACCACTGGCGCGAGCCGGTCCGCGAGCTGGTGCGCGAGATGGCGTGCGCCACCGAGGACGAGCTGGCGTGGCGCGTATGCGAGCGGGTCACCCTGCACGGCGCCCGGTTACTTGAGGAAATATTCGCCCGCGGCGGCGGGCAGGACGGCCGCATGTCGATTCAGGTCGACCCGCGCTGCTACCGCGACGCCGGACGCATGGTGGCGCAGGCGGAACACTTCGCGGCTCTGGCGCCCAACCTGATCGTCAAGCTGCCGGTTACCGCCGCCGGCCTGACCGCGATCGAGGAGGCCACCAGCCGCGGCATCAGCGTCAACGGCACGGTTTCCTTTTCCGTGTCGCAGGCGGTAGCGGTCGCCGAGGCGGTGGAGCGCGGCCTGAAGCGGCGCGAGGCGGAGGGTCGGCCGGTCGCGGAGATGGGGCCGATCGCGACCATCATGGTGGGGCGGCTGGACGACTGGCTGAAGGCGGTGATGGAGCGTGACGACATCATCACCAACCCCGGCTACCTGGAGTGGGCCGGGGTCGCGGTGATCAAGCGTGCCTACCGCATCTTCCGCGAGCGCGGCTATCGCCTGCGGCTGCTGGCGGCGGCCTACCGCAACCACCTGCACTGGTCGGAGCTGATCGGCGGGGAGCTGGTCGTGTCGATGCCGCACCAGTGGCAGGTGCGGTTCAACGCCAGCGACGTGGCGGTGACCACGCGTATCGACGATCCCGTGGACCCCGCGATCCTGGACGCGCTGCTGAGCAAGTTTCCGGACTTCCGACGCGCCTACGAGGAGCAGGGGCTGGGTGCCGCCGAGTTCGACGGCTTCGGGCCCACGGTGCGCACCCTGCGCCAGTTCATCGCCGGCTATCACGAGCTGGTGGCGACGGTGCGCGACTTCATGCTGAAGGAGGAATGACGATGAGCGTATCGATCATGGAGGCGCGGCGCAGCGGCCGCGGACCCGCCATCTGGCTGGCCGGCGATCCCGCCGACCTGGGGAAGTGGCTGGAGCGCGGCGCCGTGGGCATCGTCACGAACACGGTGGTGCTGAACGAGATGGTGCAGAAGTACGGCCAGCTCCTGGACGTGGTGCGCCGCTACCTGGACATCACCGACAAGCCGGTGGTGGTTGAGGTGGAAGGCCATTCCACCCAGGAGCTGCTCGACGTCAGCCACGTGTTCACCGCCCTGTCGCCGCAGGTGGTGATCAAGATCCCGTGTACCGTGGCCGGCCTCGGCGCTTTCCGCGCCCTGGAGCAGGAGGGGGTGACCACGTTCTGCACCACGGTGTTCTCGCTGGCGCAGGCGGCGGCGGTGGCACAGGCCGGCGCCAGCCACGTGCTGCCGTTCTGCGAGCCGGTGCGGCAGATGGGCGGCGACCCCGGCAAGCTGGTACGCGAGTGCGTCGCCATGTTCGCCGGCTGGGAACAGCGGCCCTACGTCACTGCCGCCCTGGTGCGTACGGTGGAGACGGCGTACGCGGCACTGCGCAACGGCGCCGACGGCATCATCGTGTTCTGGCCGATCTTCCGCGACATGATGGAACATCCGCTCACCGACACCTGGAACCAGACCTTCGCCGGCGAGTGGCAGCAGATGCAGGACGCCGGCCTGCTGCAGGGCGTGGTGTCACAGGGGTGAACGCGACGCCGCCGGCGGCGCTCCCATCCGAGGGCCGGCCGACCACGCCCGGCCGGCCCAACATCCTGCTGCTGATGACCGACGAGCACGGCGCGCAGTTCAGCGGCACCTACGGCCATCCCTTTGTCCGCACCCCGGCGATGGACCGGCTGGCGGCGGAGGGGGTGACCTTCGACGCCGCCTACTGCAACAACCCGCTGTGCGTGCCGTCGCGCCTCTCCTTCATGACCGGCCGCCACACCCACCACTGCGCCGGCTGGGACAACGCCACCCCGCTGGCGCCCGACGCGGTGACTTGGCCGCACCTGCTGCGCGCCCAGGGCTACGACGTGGCGCTGTCGGGCAAGATGCACCTGATCGGCGACGACCACCTGCACGGCTTCCAGGAGCAGTTGGCGCGCGACCTGCACAGCGAGCTGGAGCACCCGATCTTCCCGTGGGAGCGGGGGATACCGGAGGCGCGGGAGCCCTGGCCCGGGGTGGTGCGCACCGAGTCCCGGGTACCGCCGGGCCCGGACGGCGAAGAGGTGGAGACCGCGGCCGAGGAGGCGGCCACCCCGCCCACCGGGCCGGGACGCACCCCGGAGATCGATGCCGACGACGCGGCGGTGGAAGCGGCGCTGGCGTTTCTGCGGCAGCGGGCGCACGGGAGCGCCGAGCGCCCCTTCGCGCTCTGCGTGGGCCTCATCGCCCCCCACTTCCCATTCGTGGTGCCGGAACCATTCTTCTCGCAGTACTTCCCGCGCCACGCCGACCTGCCGCGCCTGCCCGAGGGGCATCTGGAGGCGCTGCCGCCGGCGGCGCAGCGGCTGAGGCGGGCGTTCGGCTTTGGTGGCCACACGGAGCCACAAGTGCGCCGCGCCCGCGCCGCCTACTACGGGCTGGTCAGCTACGCCGACGACAAGCTGCGCCAGCTCCTGGAGGCGCTCGACCAGCTCGGCCTGGCCGACGACACCCTGGTGATCCACACCAGCGACCACGGCGAGATGCTCGGCGAGCACGGCCTGTGGCGCAAGATGAGCTTCTACGAGCAGTCGGCGCGCGTGCCGCTGCAGGTGCGCTGGCCCGGCCGTGCCGCGGCGGGCCGCCGCGTGCGCGAGTGCGTCTCCCTGGTGGACGTGACCGCCACCATCGTGGCGGCGGCCGGCGCGGCGTCCGCGGCAGCGCCCATGGACGGCCACAACCTGGCGAAGCTGCTGGCCGGTGCCGATCCGGAGTGGCGCGACGAGGCCTTCGCCGAGCACACCGCCCACGGCACCGACCGCCCGCGGGCGATGCTGCGCCAGGGCAACTGGAAGCTGTGCCTGTCCGGCGGCGGCGACCTGGAGCCGGAGCTGTACGACCTGGAGGCGGACCCGCGCGAGCTGGTCAACCGCGGCGGCGACCCGGCCGTCGTCGCGGTGGAGGAGCGACTGCGCGCTGCGTTGCTGGCACGTTGGGACTGGCGCCGCATCGACCGGGAGGTGCGCGCCAGCCAGCAGCGCCGGCAACTGATCCGCACGGTCGCTGCAACAGGTCGGCCGCGCCGCGCTCCGTAGCCGATGGCGTGAACGCGTAGTCGCCGACCGGAATCGCCACCCCGTAGGTGAAATTCGGCGTCGACAGCCACAGGACGTGACATGCGCGACGTATCTGGCGCTGACGTGGCGCCGACGTCCGAACGGTTGACGGCCTGCCGTGCACGTGCGACAGTCTGACGCTCGGGGTTCGACGGATACGGAATGAAGCGCCGCGACGACAGCCAGCGCCGTGACCGGTTTCATACTGATCGCGCAGGCGGATTCCGTCTTACCTTTGTCATCTGGCAGGGCACCCCATGGCCCTGAAAACGAGCCGCAAGAGGATACTCAAAGAACCCATACGAGCGCGGCGTGCGCCCGTCGAGTCACGCGCCGCGCGATTCAATTCGGAACTTGCCGCCTCTGTTAGACCGCCGGCGTTACGGGCACGAGAGTAGGCGGGGAACGGCAATTCACCATGCTATACTCTCAAGAATCAAAGGTACGGTGTTACGAGACATGACAAGAGTGTCGATTCTCATTTTGTGCATTGCCCTGCCAGGCTCTCTGCTGTGGGCAGCAGCCGCGACCGAAGAAGAGCAGGGATCCCAGACCGCAGCCGCGGTTCCCACTGGCAGATACCTGGAGTCTCCGCTGCTGACTGCGCGAGTAAGCTCTGGAGAACTGCCTCCGGTGGAAGAGCGACTTCCGGATCAACCGGTGGTGTTCGACGCTTCCTGGAACGACGTTCCGACCGAAGACCTGGACTTTCAGGTAGGCAGGTACGGCGGAACCCTGAGAGCGGTTCGTACCCACCCCAACTGGGATGCCGACGTGTGGGCGATGTTGAAAGAGACCCTGGTAGCGTCCCCCGGTTGGATGGATGCAAATCCCAAGGACCTGCGGGGCAACGTCATCCTGGACTACGAGATTTCCGCGGATGGAACGACCTTCACCTTCACCATGCGGGAAGGGCTGAAATGGTCGGACGGTGTTCCCGTTACCACGGAAGACGTGCGCTTCACCTACGAAGACGTGCACATGAACGATGAGCTGCAGGAATTCGGCTGGGACATCCTGCAACAGTGGATGAGGGCAAGGAATCAGCCGGACGGAGAACCGATGCTGGTGGAGGTCATTGACGACTACACCTTCCAGGTGAGCTTTCCGGAGCCCTATCCCGGCTTCATCAATAGCCTGGCAGTGTTCTGGGGCACCTACCGCGACTTTCTGAAGCCGAAGCATCACCTGATGAATTTTCACCCCGAGTATACTTCCTCGGACAAGCTCAAGGAGGCGCTGGCCGAGGCAGGATTGGAAGACAATGAATGGTACAAGCTGTTTCTCCAGGAGGACCACAACACCTGGGAGAAGACCAACACCACCGCGGTCGATTTCCCGAGCCTCTGTCCCTGGATCATTTCCGAGGTGACCCCTACCGTAACTCTGTGGGAACGGAATCCGTACTACTTCAAGGTCGACTCGGACGGGCAACAGCTCCCCTACATCGACCTGGTGAGGTCGGAGTACGTAACCGACAGAGAGACCATAAACCTGAAAATCGTTGCCGGTGAGCTGGATATTGTCGAACGCGAGGCAGGTGGTCCGAATCTACCGTTATTCAAGGAGAACGAGGAGCGGGGCGGCTATAACGTGACCCTGCTGCAGCAACACTTCGCGCCGGTCGACATATACCTGAACATGACCCATGCGGACCCGGTGTGGCGAGGGCTCGCACAGGACGTCCGGTTTCGCCAGGCGCTGAATATGGCGATCAACCGCCAGGACATCATCGACAAGGTGTTTTACGGGTTTGCGTCGCTGCCTGAGGTGGTGCCCAGCGCCTACGATCCGGCGCGAGCGAATGAGCTCCTGGATGAGATCGGATTGACCGCGCGGGATGGCGACGGCAACCGACTGGGACCGGACGGCGAGCCGCTCCTGATACCGATCGAGTGGGCGCCGGAGTCCCCGGACTTTCAGCCGGTGGTCGAGCTGCTGACCCGGGACTGGACGGAACTGGACCTCGACGTGACGCCGAAAGAGCTGCAGCAGGACTTGCTCCATGAGCGCGAGCGCTCGAACGAGATCAAGATCAGCCTGAACTGGGACGACCTGGAGAAGTGGTGGCTGTTCGCCACCATCTGGGGCTCGCCGAGATTCGCTACCCATTCGTGGCACCTGTGGTATACCAGCGGCGGCGAATCGGGGGAGCAGGGTCCCGACTGGGTGTACGAGTTCTTCGACCAGATCGCGGAGGTACGGTCGTCCTCCTATGAGGACGCGCAGCGGCTGGTGAAGGGCGCTCAGCAGATCATGTATGACAACATCCTCTACATTCCGACCGTGCAGAAACTGAGGAAGCCGCTATTGACTTCCGTCAAGCTGGGGAATGTACCTACCAGTGGCATGGTCCTGGTCGGCGTCAACAGCGGCGAGCAGCTCTTTTTCAGAGAGTAGTCGGAGTTCGCCTGCTGGTTACCGCGTGGCGCTGCGGCCGGGAGCCTCGGCGCCACGCCTTCAGCAACATCGTAGCGCAGCATGGTAGGATATATTCTCGGCCGTATCCTTCAGGTGGTGCCGCTGTTGATCGCTCTGTCCATCGTCAGCTTTCTCATCATCGAGCTTCCCCCCGGCGATTATCTGACTTCCCTCATCTTGCGCCTGGAGCAGTCCGGCAAGCAACTCAACGACGAAGAGGTGCTGCGGCTGAAGAAACAGTACGGTCTGGATAGACCTGCGGTCGTCCGTTACTCCATGTGGATATGGAATATTCTCAGCGACGGGGACTTTGGCAGATCCTTTACCTGGCAGAGACCGGTAGCCGAAGTAATCACCGAGCGCATCGTCTTGACCATGGTCATATCGATAGCTACCCTGCTGTTCACCTGGGTGGTGGCGGTCCCGGCGGGTATCTATTCGGCGCTCCGGCAGTACTCTCCATTCGACTACGTTACCACGTTCTTCGGCTTCATCGGGTTGTCGACTCCCAACTTTCTGCTGGCGCTGATCCTGATGTGGTTGGCCTTCAACCATCTCGGTGTGGCAGTGAC
Organism: Spirochaetia bacterium; assembly: GCA_965203905.1. Classification (GTDB taxonomy): domain Bacteria; phylum Spirochaetota; class Spirochaetia; order SZUA-6; family Bin103; genus Bin103. The sequence continues at coordinate 4,237,717 of CBDBDQ010000005.1, forward strand.
GGGGCTGTTCTCTCCCGAGTATGCGGATTCCGCCTGGAGCCTGGCCAAGGTAGGGAACATGCTCAGCCACATCTGGGTACCCATTCTGGTCATAGGCACGGCCGGTACCGCAGGGATTATCCGCGTGATGCGGGGATGCCTGCTGGATGAGCTCCGCAAGCAGTACGTAGTCACCTCGCGCGCCAAGGGGTTGGCCGAGACCAGGTTGGTGTTCAAGTATCCGGTGCGGGTCGCGGTCAATCCGCTGATCAGCACCATTGGTTGGCTGTTGCCGGCGATTATCTCCGGAGAAACCATAACGGCGATTGTCCTGAACCTTCCGACTTCCGGCCCGATGTTGTTCCAGGCGCTGCTCGCTCAGGATACCTACCTTGCCGCGAGCTTCGTGTTGATCCTGGCATTCTTGACCATAATCGGAACCTTGATCTCGGATCTTCTGCTGGTCTGGCTGGATCCCAGAATCAGATACCAGGGTGTTGCCAAGTGACTGCGACCGAGGTCGCAAGAGATCGCGAAGAACGCTACTATGTCGCCTCGCAATGGCAACTTATCTGGAGGAACTTCAAGAAACACAGGCTCGGATTGGCCGCATTGCCGGTACTTGGTTGTCTCTATTTCCTGGCCGTATTTGGCGAGTTTGTCAGTGCCTACACCCCGTTGACCTACTTTCGGGATCGCGAGAACGTGCCGCCGCAGAGGATCCACTTCGTGCGCCCGGACGGTACCTTTCAACTGCGCCCGTTCATCTACGGGTTGCAACAGGAGATGGATCCCGACACGTTTCGGCAGGTGTACCGGCACGATACCACAAGCATCGTTCCTCTGCGCTTCTTCGTGACGGGTGAACCGTACAAGATGTGGAACCTGTTCCACGCCGACAAGCACCTCTTCGGAACCGATGGAGAAGCTGTCTTTCTGCTCGGCACGGACCGCTTGGGGCGGGATCTCTTGTCGCGGGTGATATATGCGTCACGCATCTCTCTGACCGTGGGTCTGGTCGGGGTGATAATGACGTTCGTGTTCGGACTCGTGCTCGGCGGCGTGTCCGGCTACTTCGGCGGCGTGATCGATACGGTGGTAATGAGAGCGATTGACTTCGTAATATCGTTGCCGACCATTCCCCTGTGGATGGCGCTGGCGGCGGCGCTTCCGGAGAGCTGGAGCTCGATTCAGGTCTATTTCGCCATTACCCTCATCTTTTCGATCATCGGTTGGGCCGGCCTGGCGCGCGTAATCAGGGGAAAGCTCCTGGCGTTGCGAGAAGAGGACTTCGTGATGGCGGCGAAGATCTCCGGAGCCTCCAACGCCAGCATTATCGGCAGGCATCTGCTGCCATCGTTTGCCAGCTATCTCATTGTAAACCTGACGATCGCGGTACCCTCGATGATCCTCGGCGAAACCGCCTTGAGTTTTCTGGGTCTGGGGATTCGCCCTCCCTCGGTAAGCTGGGGTACGTTGCTGCAGGACGCCCAAAAGCTACAGGTATTGGCCCATCAACCCTGGCTGCTGATACCGTGCATCTTCGTGATCGTTACGGTATTGATGTACAATTTTCTCGGTGACGGACTGCGCGATGCCGCTGATCCCTATCGATGAATCGCTGAATCGCCGAGGTTTGAGGAGTGAGCACGTTGACGGCGAATGATGACAACGTTTCCGGACAGATCGAAAGAATGTCGAGCCTTGTTCCCCGGGCGCGCGAGCTGCGTGAGAGATACCAACGGGATCCGCACCGGCCGGCGTATCATTTCGTTGCCCCGGAAGGTATCTGCCACCCGTTCGATCCGCAGGGCTGCATCTATTGGAAAGGGAGGTGCCACCTGTTCTACGCATACCAGGTGGAGGGCGTGGGCGTGTGGGGACACGCCTCCAGTGCCGACCTGGTGCACTGGATCCATCACCCGATCCCGTTGGGAGTGTCGCCCGGGGACCCGGAGGAACAGGTCTACGCCGGCGGCTCGCTGGTAAACAAGGATGGCGTGCCGACCATGATCTACCACGGGGTGAACGCCGGCACGTGCATTGCCACCAGTGAGGACGACGAATTGATCCATTGGACCAAGCATCCGGCAAATCCGGTGATCCCCAAGCCCAGGGAGGGTGATGATGGCTATGGCAAATACCATGTCTGGGACACCTGCGGCTGGCTCCACGAGGATACCTACTACTCCATTTGCGGGAACCATCCGTTCGAGCTTCCCGAATCGGACGGCGACACAGCCTACCTGTTCCGCTCTCACGACCTGGTCAACTGGGAGTATGTCCATCCGTTTTATCAATCCGACCGGCGCTGGACGGAGGCGAACGAAGACTGCTCCTGTCCCGATTTCTTTCCGATCGGGAACAAGCACATGCTCATGTTCATCAGCCATACCCACGGCACCCAGTACTACCTGGGCAGCTACGACGGGGAGAGATTCGTGCCCGAGCGCCATGCTCGGATGAGCTGGGCGGGCGGACCCCTGTTCGCGCAGGAGAGCCTGCTGGCTGGAGACGGCAGGCGCATCTTCTGGGCCTGGGTGTTCGAGTCCCGGTCGCGGAACGCGCAACTGTCCGCCGGCTGGGCGGGGGTGATGAGTCTTCCTCGGGTGCTGTCCCTCGGCCAGGATGGCACTTTGCTTATCGAACCTGCCGAGGAGCTGCAGATGCTCAGGCGGAACTACCGCCGGCAGGAAGGTGTCGGCCTTGCGGACGGGTCGGAAATGAGATTGAAGGGGATGGAAGGGGACTGCCTGGAGCTCGCTCTCGAGGTAGACGATCCCCGTGGGCAGCAGCTCGGGGTGATGGTGCGTTGTTCTCCGGATTGCGAGGAGCACACCGTGATTCTGTTCGACGACGAGGCACGGACGCTGCAGGTGGACACCTCGCGCTCCAGCTTGAGCCCGGAAATCGTGCAACCGTGGCCTCAACACGGCACCTCCTTCTCGCCCAATCCGCTGGACGGGCGGGAAGATGTCCGGGTCCAGAAGGCGCCCTTCGAACTGGCGCCCGGTGAGCCGCTCAGACTGCGGATCTTCCTTGACCGCTCGATTCTGGAGGTGTTTGCCAACAGCCGGCAGTGCGTGACGCAGAGAATCTACCCGACGCGAAGCGACAGCATGGGGGTAAGGCTGTTCAGCCGAAAGGGCCGCATCTCGGTGCGGTCCATCGAAGCCTGGGATATCACCGCGGCCAACCCCTGGTAACCGCGGCATCAAGAGATCAGTTCAAATGGAATCACCTCGGTACTATGACCGGCCCGACATGGCGCCATGTTCGACGCTTCACTTCCGCCCGGAAGGGGCATTGGTCGGGGATGCGTCGTTCTTTCGGCACGGCGATGAGTGTCACATCTTCTACCTGAGCAAGCGCAACGACGATCCGCCGCGCCTGCCGACGTGTCAGCTCGATCATGCGGTCAGCAAGGACCTCCTGCATTGGGAAAGATTGCCCACGGCTCTGTTTCCGGGAGAACCGGGGGAGCCTGATGACGATGGCATCGGCGGATGTTCCATCGTGTGTCGGGACGGCAGGTTTCACATGTTCTACGCTGGAACCAATCCCCAGGTGACCTACCATGCGGAGAGCCGTGACCTCATCGAGTGGCGGAAGGATGACCCGCTGAAGCCGGTCATCGTTCCCGATCCGCGCTGGTACATGGCGCACGACGCGGCGGTGCAGGATCCGTACAACGAGCGGGGTTGGCGGGATCCGTTTCTGTTTCATGACGACAAGCAAGGACGCTACGTGATGACGGTGACGGCCAGGCGCAACCAGGGACCATGGCGCGAGCGGGGCTGCGTTGCCTGGGTGGTCAGCAGCGACCTCGTCGACTGGCAGGTGCAGGCGCCTCTCTACGCTCCTTCGCTGGGAATGAACCTGGAGGTCACCGAGCTGTTCGAGATGGATGGTCGCTACTTCCTGATTTTCTGTCATGGAGAGACCAATACGACCCGTTACCGGGTGGCGGATCGGTTGGAGGGTCCCTACCGGTGTCCGGCGGATGACGTCCTGCTGCCGAACTACCTGTACGCGCCGCGGACGATTGAACGGCTTGGAAAGCGGTACCTGATCCCATGGGTGGCGGATCGCCTCAACGGCAGCGACGACAATCGGTCGGAGTTCGGCGCCGAAGGAGTTACCTGGGGCGGCGCCTTGGGCACGCCCCAGGAAATGCGCTGCCTCGCGGACGGCAGACTTGCGCTGTTCTTCCCGGACATCGTGACAGGGCTGGCCGGCACGCAGACGCTGGGTGCAGGCAGCCTCGACCATCTGCGGACCGAGCGCGGCGAATGGAAGCGGCAGGGAGAGACGCTACTGGCGTCGTCCGATCAGGGAATGGCACGCGGACTGGTGGCCGTGCGCGGACACGACTTCCTGCTCTCGTGCCGTATCAGGATTGGCCGTGGCGTAGCCGCGGGATTGATCCTGCGCGCCAGTGAAGACGGCGCGGCCGGCTACTACTTGCGCCTGGAGCCTGCACTGAAGAACGTCTCCCTGTGGAGGTATCCGCGGCCGTGGTTCTGTGCCAGGCCAATGGCGTTCCGGGTAATCCCGGAGCTGGACCATGGGCAAACCATAGAGGTGAAGGTAATCCTGCACCGGCACGTGCTCGACGTATACCTGGATGACCGCCAGGTGTTGAGTCGCGCCGTGTACGACTACCGGGAAGGGCAGTTCGGATTGTTCGTCGAAGACGCGGCGGCAGAGTTCGGACCTCTCGCAGCGAACACCCTCAAGGAGTGAACTTGCGACGATGTAGTTCTCGACCAGCGCCCTGCGCAGGTGGCGTTCGTCCGCCATGCGGTGCCCCGGTTCAGAGTTGCTCCTCGATCCACCTGCCATCGTGCGCGGGGTTGTAGATGAGACCGCGCTGCATGTCCACGGCCAGGTCCAGTAACTCCATGACCATATGGCCGACCAGCACCGGCGTACCGTCGGGGAGGTTGGTAACTTCGAGCGTGCCGGACCGTCCCAGGACGGTGAATCTGACCTCCGAATAGGCGGTCAAGGAACGCGTCGTGCCGACCGGCGTGAGCCCCAACTGGGAGATCAGATTTTGAGGCAACGAGAGCCGGGTGGCACCGGTGTCGACCAACGCATCGCGCACTTCCAGACTCCGCACTCTCGCGCGCTCGATGATGCCGCTCTCAGCCCGGATTTCATCGGCTCGATTGACCAACGTGATTTCCGTCGTATGGCGCATGGATGCGCCAGGAACGTACCATCTCGGCCAGGGGCAGGCAACCGAGCCCGCTCCGGCGATCGCGTGACCGGGCGGCTGACATCTTCCTGATCAGCAATCGCTCGAGCGCTTCGACCTCGCGGTCGTGATCTTGCGTCCCCGTAAGAGATTCGCCGAGCTGCCGTGAAACGCGGCTTGGCTCGCTCGGCTCACGCGCGCTTGACGGTTGGCGGTCGTGTGGTACAGTGACTGCTTCGGGAGTCGGAAAGCCGCTCATGAAGCGCAGTGACACATCCCACCGCAGCCGCCGGTTCGCTCCAACGCAACCGGTGCGTCCCCCCCGGCAGGCAGTCGCGTAAGCCACGCACAAGTAAGCAATAGCGTTACCCAACCCGGGCTGCGTGCAGCCTTGCGGCAGTACCCGACACCTCCAATCCTCCGGCGTTGCCGGACCTGGGAGCGAAGCGCTGGCGACCGGCCGGTCCGTGCAAGGGGGTGTCCGTGACGAGATAGACCACGCCACGGGACCCGCGTAACGCCGCGTCGCGCACGCAGTTCCCGAGTAGCACATGGGCTGCCCGCCTCGCTAATGGCCGCCTGCGGTCGATGTAGGCAACGAGAGCAGGCGAGGGGCCGGGCCGTGAGATCGGAGAATGCTCTCGAACGAGATCGGAGGTAATTCGCCCCGGTAGTCGAGAAACTCGTCATCGGCGACTGGGCGATCGGCGGGAGCGAGCATAACTGGCGCAGCTATAACGTGCCGTTCTCGGTCATGCAAGGACAGTTGGCGGAGAGTTGGGAAACGCCGGACGCCACCACGATCATCGTCAAGGTCCGCCCGGGCGTTTACTGGCACGACAAGCCACCGATGAACGGTCGGGAGCTGACCGCCAGCGATATCGAGTTCAACTATCATCGCCTCTTGGGGCTCGGCAGCGGTTTCAGCGAACCCACGCCGTTCAGTTGGACACTCCCTGCCGTCACATCCGTGACGGCCACCGACAAATCGACGGTAGTCTTCAAGCTGACGAGGCCAGACCTCTTTGGGGTGCGCAAGGCATTCGACACGTGGGATACGTGGATCTACCCTCCGGAGGTCATCCAGCAACACGGCGACATGAAGGATTGCAGGAATCTGGTGGGCACCGGGCCCATGGAGCTGACGGACCTGGTGGAAGGCAGCTCTTGGACGTGGACCCGGGTTCCCGACTACTGGGGGTTCGACGAGAAGTTCCCGGACAACCGCCTGCCCTACGTCGACGAGCTGAACGCCCTGGTCATGCCGGATGCGGCGGCGCGGATCGCGGCCCTGCGCTCGGGTCAACTCGATATGTTGGCGACTCTCGGCGACTCTCAAATGAGGTCACTCGACCAGGTGGAGAGCCTGCGCCGGACCGATCCCGACATCAGGATGTGGGAGATCGCGTTTCGGTCCGACAACGCATTCTCCTTCGTAAACCAGCAGAATCCGCCTTTCGATGACATCCGGGTACGCCGCGCCATGCAGATGGCTCTGGACCTGGAGACGATTGCGAACACCTACTTCAAGGGTTTGGCCGATCCGACGCCACAGGGAATGATCCACAGCGACAATGCCGGAACTGGCACGCCGTTCGACGAGTGGCCGGAGGAGGTCAAGCAGTACTACCGCTACGATCCGGAACGGGCCAAGCAGCTTCTGGCCGAGGCGGGCTATCCCGATGGCTTCAAGACCCGGCTGGACTATGGGAACCGCTTCGATGCGAACTACGCAGAGCTCGTCATTGGCTACTGGGGTGAGATTGGCGTCGACGTCGAGCTGTCCGTTAAACCCGGGCCGGAGATGGTAGCCATCCAGCGGGGGCATACGACGGACGGAATGATGCACTTTTCCAGCGCTGCCACCTACGCCGATGCCGGCACGCTGAAGGCGGTTTTCACCTCCGGCTCCACCAGCAACTTTGGCAACATCAACGACCCGGATTTCGACGCTCTGATCGAACGCGCAGAGGCAGCCACGACGCTGGAGGAACGGAATCGGCTCACCAAAGAGGCGAATCTGTACGCCATAGCCCAGCACTGGGAAGCCGTGGGTCCGACCAGCCCGCAGTTCAACGTCGCCCAGCCGTGGGTCAAAGGCTATGACGGGGAGATATCGCTCGGCATGCAGGGCCAGTTCTTGACGCTGACGGCCCGCGTCTGGATCGATCAGGATCTGAAGCGGGAGATGGGATTCTGATTTAGCTGTTGGCACATGACGAAGTGGGATGGCGGCGCAGGCCGCCGTCCCACACCCGAGCCCGCCTGCAATGCGAACCTACATCATCCGCCGCGTCCTGCTGCTGATCCCGACGTTCCTGCTGCTGACGGTCCTGGTGTTTCTCTCGGTGCGCTTCCTCCCCGGCGACGTCGTCGACGCCATGATGGACCGGCTGTCGAGGCGCGAAGGCGGGATGGAGCACTTCGACCGCGAGCGGGTCGAGCGCATGCTCGGGCTCGACGTGCCGGCGCCGGTGCAGTACGTGCGCTGGCTGGGCGGCATCTTCCTGCACGGCACCCTGGGCGAGTCACTCCTTGGCGGAGTTGCGGTCGAAGAAAAGATCATCGGCCGGCTGGCGATCACCGTCGAGTTGGGCGTGCTGTCCATCCTCATCGGCCTGGTGATCGCGGTGCCGGTGGGCATCTACTCGGCGGTGCGGCAGGACACCGCGGGCGACTACGCCGGCCGTTCCATCGCCATCATCGGCCTGGCCACGCCCAACTTCTGGCTCGCCACCCTGGTGCTGACCTTTCCCGCAATCTGGTGGGCGTGGGCGCCGCCGCTGCGCATGGTGGCGTTTGTCGACGACCCGCTGCGCAACCTCGGCCACATGCTCATTCCCAGCCTCATACTGGGCACCTACCTGTCGGCTACCGTGATGCGCATGACGCGCACCATGATGCTGGAGGTGCTGCGCCAGGACTTCATCCGCACCGCCTGGGCGAAGGGACTGAAGGAGCGGGTGATCATCCTGCGGCACGTGATCAAGAACGCGCTGATCCCGGTGGTGACGCTGATCGGGCTGCAGTTGCCGATCCTGGTCGGCGGCTCGGTGATCATGGAGAACATGTTCGCGCTGCCGGGTCTGGGGCGGCTGATGCTGGAGGCCCTCACCGCGCGCGACTACCCGGTGGTGTCGGGCATCAACCTGTTCTTCGCGACCGCGGTGATGACGATCAACCTGTTGATCGACATCCTCTACGGCTACCTGGACCCGCGGGTCCAGTACCGCTAGGAGGCTGGCGCGTGCGACAGACTCCTAGCGGACGGTGGGGATGGGCCGAAAGCGGCGCCGTGGCGACGGTAGCGGGGCGGTGAGGGGGCCATCGATGGGCGACCCATCCAGACCGCAGTCCAAACCCCGGCCCTTTCTGGTCGACCTGCTGCGGCGGCTGGTGCGGGAGCGCCCGCTGGGGGCGGCGAGCGCGGTGGTCATCCTGCTGCTGGCGGTGGTCGCCATCCTGGCCGACGTCCTGGCGCCCTTCCCGTTCGCCGAGATGCACCTGGTCGACCGGCTGGGCGACCCGTCGGCTACCTACCTGCTGGGCACCGACCAGCTCGGCCGCGACGTGTTGAGCCGGCTGGTGTACGGCGCCCGCACCTCGCTCGGGGTGGGCTTTGCCGCCACCCTGCTCAGCACCCTGGTGGCGCTGCTGGTCGGCGGCGTGGCCGGCTTCGTCGGCGGCAAGCTGGACATTCTCGTGCAGCGCTTCGTCGACGCCTGGATGTCCTTCCCCGGCCTGTTGCTGCTGCTGACGATCATCACCATCGTCGGCCAGGGCATCCTGCAGATCATCGTCGTGCTCGGCGTCACCTCCGGCATCGGCAACTCGCGCGTGATCCGCAGTGCCGTGATCGGCATCAAGGAGAACCCCTACTTCGAGGCCGCGCGCGCCATCGGCAGCGCTCCCTGGCACATCCTGAAGCACCACGTGTGGCCGAACATCACCGCGCCGGTGATCGTCGTGTTCTCGATCACGATCGGCGGCATCATCATCGCGGAGGCGTCGTTGAGCTTCCTGGGGTTCGGCCTGCCGACCACGGTGCCGAGCTGGGGCGGCATGCTGAGCCGCGAGGGGCGTCAATTCATGGAGATGGCGCCGCGTCTGGCGATGTGGCCGGGGGTGTGCCTGACGGTGGTGGTGTACTGCCTGAACATGTTCGGCGACGCGGTGCGCGACCTGCTCGACCCGCGGCTGCGGGGCGGTGGCGGCGGCGCCGGCCTCGGCAGCGGCGGCATGAGCGCCCGCGCCATCGAAGGCGCCCGCCGCGCCCTGCACAAGGCGGCGGGGTAGGCGGGCCGTACCTGTTGCCTCACCCAAACATCCACACGAAATAAAACGGGTGCCTCATGCAAATATCCACACGAAACAGGTGGCGGTAAAGGGGTGGGTGATCCTCATCGAACTCCCCCAACTGCCTCGATCCAGGCGAGCGCCTCGGCAAGAGCCGAATCGAGACCGGAGACCGACTGCGCTACTCGGGTCTAACCGCCGCAAGGCTCGCGAACCCCGATCACGGCCGCGTTGCGACCCGGCGGAGTCTTATGCGTCCGGCGCGATAGACGGCGATAATCGGTGGCGTCCAGTCGATCTCTTCCGCTATTAGCGCGTCGATATCAGCTATCACGTCATCCGGTCGACGCCCTCCAGGTCTCATATACAAGATCCCCGTGAACGGTTCACCGCGATGCACGGCCAATGTCCCAAAATCTGAATCATGGGTGATCACGAATCGAGACAGTGCGTACGCCCTTGCCAATATCTCGCTGTCAGTGGAATGGCCCCACCGCTCCTCGTGAGCCGAGATGACTGCGACGCCCCGTTCCCGGAGGAAGTGAACGACCGGAACCGCGATATTCATGTCAGCCACAAGTGGCGGCAGCACACTAACGAACCGCCCCCGCCCGTTTCACTTCGATTATGACATCATTGTGAATTGCCTCTGCTGCGTATTGGATCGCTGATGTAACGTCGTCAATCGTGAGTTCAGGATACGAATCAACGATCTCGTGCTGCGACATCCCATCAGCCAGCAAGCCCAGGATATGATCAACACTCAGGCGGGTTCCTTCGATAGTCGGCTTACCACCAAGGATTTCCGGATTGAGTACAATGCGGCGCACGGCTCCAACCTCCACCGGACAGTACTACGGACACGTGAACACAATGTAGCATACCGGTGGCATATTCGCTCGGCACGGGCAGGCCGGCTGAGGCCGGCAGCCGCTGGGGGCGGCGAGCGCGGTGGTGATCCTGCTGCTGGCGGTGGTCGCCATCCTGGCCGACGTCCTTGGCGCCCTTCCCGTTCGCCGAGATGCACCTGGTCGACCGGCTGGGCGACCCGTCGGCCACCTACCTGCTCGGCACCGACCAGTTCGGCCGCGACGTGCTGAGCCGGCTGGTGTACGGCGTCCGCACCTCGCTCGGGGTGGGCTTTGCCGCCACCCTGCTCAGCACCGTGGTGGCGCTGCTGGTGGGCGGCGTGGCCGGCTTCGTCGGCGGCAAGCTGGACATTCTCGTGCAGCGCTTCGTCGACGCCTGGATGACCTTCCCCGGCCTGTTGCTGCTGCTGACGATCATCACCATCGTCGGCCAGGGCATCCTGCAGATCATCGTCGTGCTCGGCGTTACCTCCGGCATCGGCAACTATCTTTCGCCAGGCTGGGTGGGACTGGAGAGAACGATGAACTACCCGGTCGTGATCCACGAGGATGCGGACAGTGACTTTGGCGTGACAGTGCCGGATCTCCCGGGCTGTTTTTCCGTTGGCCAAACGATGGACGATGCCCTTACGAATGCCGCCGAGGCCATCATCACTCATGTAGAGGGGCTTCTCCTGGATGGCGAGCCCATTCCGGAGCCAACAAAGATCGAATCACATCGGGCCAACGCTGACTATAGCGACGGCACATGGGCCATGGTGACCTTGGACCTCTCACGGGTGAGTGGCAAAGCACGGCGCATCAACGTCACCATTCCCGAACGAGTTCTGTCACGGGTGGACGACTATGCGAAGGAGACAGGTGATTCTCGATCGGGTCTGATGGCCGCCGCGGTGCTGGAATATATCAGCCAACGGCTCGAGAAAGAGGTGAGCTGACAGATCCGGCTGCAAACCAGTCGCCCGAGGAGGCCAATTCCTCGGTCGCGCCGCTTCGGCAACGGTTTCGTGCGAAGCGACCGACGAGAGGCATTGGCACGGTGGCAGGAGCGGTGGCGGTTCCCTGAGGGCCGCTGGGCTGAATCGTCGCGGACTCCGGACGCCGCGCCCCAAGCTGTCCAGAGCACAGCCGCCGTGCACAGGGCAGCCGCGGGCTCGCTCGCCATGGCGCGGCGACGTTTCGATCTACGCCCAGCGCAAGGCGGTCACGTTTGGTGAGCTCCGAGTCGTTGACAGGGCGCCGCGCCCATGCAAGCATGCTTGGCCTGGGGTCGACGGATGCCCATGAAGCGCCATGATGACAGTCAGCGCAGTGACGGGTTGGCGGTGACGCAGCCGATGCACCCCCCCCCACCCACACTTTTCGAACCGACGAACAACTAACCGCTCCGGCTGATCGCCCCGTACGCAACCCCGCGCACGCCGTCGCCTTCACTACCGCCGTAGCTGTCGGTGGCACCGGCTCCGTCCATCGCCGAACCGGCATGCGGGCCGCCCGCACCGTTATCGTCGACCGCGACCGTGCCGGATCCGCGCCCGCGACTGACTGCCGGCAAAACCCACCTCCGGCGTCGCCGGTCAATCAGACTCGCTGCTTCGCCGACCACCGCCGCGCGGGCGTTGTGACGCAGGTCCCGACCTCCGGCGAGCGGTCGGCGTTTGCACGATCGGGCGCCCACCCGCTGCGCGCACCGCACCCCATCTTACGTCTATTGCCCACCCGAGACAGGCAGCTTCCGTCACGCATCTGGCAGGGCACCCTGTGCCCCAAGAGAGAGAGGTGCAAAATGATACTCAAAGAATCTCACGCGCGCGCGGCGTGAGCCCGGGTGAACCCGGCTGAGTCACACGCCGCGCGCTTCACAAATTGACTCAGACTGGCCGTCCGCGTTGCGGGCCCGAGAGTAGCCAGGGAGCGGCAGTCCGCTCCGCAATACTCCAAAAAACCTGATTTATGGAGAAAACCATGAATGTTATCGTAAGCATCACCAGGAGCTTCGCAGTTGCGTTGGTCCTGGTGCTGGCCGCGACCGGCCTCTGGGCCGCTGGCGCTGAAGAGCAGCCGGCAGCCGCTGCCGACAAGAAGTATGTGACCGACCCCGCCACCGGCGAGGTGGTGGTGGCGCCACAGTACGGCGGGACATTGACCATCGCCCTGACGTCAACGCCCCCGGAAGTGGACAGCTGGTACGGGCATCCTTCGATGAGCGCCTACACTGGCGATGTAGAGAGGCTAGGCATCGCGAACTGGGGAATAGATAGGAGCGTGAATGATCTTAAAGGCACCTTCAGGTCTCCAGAAGTCCTCGTAGGGTTGCTGGCTGAAAGCTGGGATATTTCCCCGGACGGCCTCACCTATACCTTCCACATCCGCAAGGGCGTTCACTGGCATAATGAGGCGCCGGTGAACGGTCGGGAGCTAACTGCCTATGATATCGAATATAACTATCACCGCTATTTAGGTCTGGGCAGCGGCTTCACCGAAGGTAGCCCCTTTCTTGCCCAGTGGGAAGCACTTGACGATGTGGGAATCGAATCGATAACGGCCACCGACAACTATACGGTTGTTTTCAAGCTGGCGCGGCCACACCTCGATGCGCTGAAGGTTATCGTGATCACCAACCCTGCTGTTATCAATGCTCCCGAGGTAATCAAGGAATATATAACTACTGAGGAGCCACACGGCCCTATTCCGGATTACAGGGCCCTGGTCGGCACCGGGCCCTTTATGCTGATTGACTTGATCGAGGACACATCTATGACCTGGACCAAGAATCCTGACTACTGGCGCTACGACGAAAAGTACCCGGAGAACCGCTTGCCCTATGTCGACGAGATAAGGGCCCTGGTTATACCAGAAGAAACAACACGTCTGGCGGCACTGCGCTCGGCTAAGATTGATCACATGGGTTGGATGTTTGGTAGTAATATTTCTATCGAGGTGGCAGAGGGCCTCAAGCGGACCAACCCGGAACTCCTGCTGCACGAGACTTCATTAGGTTCAATGAGTACTGCTTTTTTCAACACGCGCATTCCACCCACTAACGACATCAGGGTGCGCCACGCAATGCAAATGGCACTGGACCTCGAGACCATTAACAATACCTACTTTAAGGGTGAAGCAAGTACGACACCTGAGGGGTGGTTAGGGAGAGGTTTGGTCGGGTATGTCACCGCATTTGAAGACTGGCCGGAAGACATCAAGCAATACTACAGGTATGACCCGGAAGGCGCAGAAGCGTTGCTTGATGAGGCTGGATATCCGCGCGGTGCCGACGGCATTAGATTCGGGACCGACTTGGAGGTCAGGTGGGATCCGGCGGGATTTTCATATGATTTGGGCTTTTTTGAAGTAGCCGCGCCATACTGGAAAGAGATTGGCATTGATGTAGAGGTGAAGCCGCTCGAAACGGCTGTTTGGGCCGCTCATATACGAGAAGCTACTTATGAAGGTCTCACCAGTCATAGCAACATGGAGTTCAGCCCTATCATTCCGCTAACACTACTTCTCTCGACCTCAACATGGAACATGCCCTTAACACAGGACCCGGTTTATGACGCTATGGTTGAAGCCGTCCTCGACGCTACCACCCATGAGGAGCAGCAGAGGCTGGTTAGTGAGGCAAATATGTACATTACAACAAACCACTGGCAGTTGTGGGGTCCTAGAGTACCTCAGTATAGAGTGAGCCAGCCGTGGCTCATCGGTTATAACGGTGAAGTGCCAGTGCAAGGTCTTAACATCCTCGCCCGCCTCTGGATTGACTCAGAGCTGAAGGCAGCAATGGGTCATTAGCGTTTTCACACCTTTGTGGCTTAGCAAAAAGGGTGTCAGGGAGGTTGCGTGCGGAGCGCGCCTCCCGGCCCCTCACTTATTGAATAGGATGGCCCCGTGAAAGCCTATGTCATCAGGCGGTTATTGCTGATAATCCCCACCCTGTTTATATTGACCGTCCTGGTCTTTCTCTCGGTGCGCTTCATCCCGGGCGATGCAATAGACTTGATCTTTGCTGAGATGGGAGGCAGAAGTCAAAATACGGACCGTGAAGCTCTTTTGCATATGCTGGGATTAGACGTTCCTGTCCACGTGCAGTATGGACGCTGGATAGGAGATATTTTTCTGCACGGCACCCTTGGCGAATCATTGTTTGGCGGCTATTATTCGATAGAGGAGAGGATATTACTTAGATTGCCGGTGACCATTGAGCTTGGCGTCTTGGCACTCGTAATCGGGCTAGCGATAGCGCTGCCAGTCGGCATCTACTCGGCAATTCGCCAGGATACTGCCGCCGACTACTTGGGGCGCTCCGTCGCCATCATGGGCCTGGCAACGCCTAACTTCTGGCTGGGAATCATGGTCATGATCTACCCGGCAATCTGGTGGGGCTGGTCGCCACCGATGGAGTGGGTTCCTTTCACGGAAGACCTGCTGGGGAATCTCGGGATTCTCATCATTCCCAGCCTGATTCTGGGGACGGCACTTTCCGCGGCCACCGTGCGGATAACGCGCACCATGATGCTGGAGGTGCTCAGGCAGGACTATATCAGGACGGCCTGGTCAAAGGGTCTCAAGGAGAGGGTAGTTGTTATGAGACACGCCGTCAAGAATGCGCTCATCCCGATAGTCACCCTAATAGGTCTGCAGTTGCCGATCCTGGTCGGAGGCGCCGTGATCGTGGAGAGTATCTTCAACCTGCCCGGGATCGGTCGTCTCTTGGTGAATGCACTCCAAAGGAGAGACTACCCGGTGGTCTCCGGAGTAAACCTGTTCTTCGCCACCGGGGTCGTAGTGATCAATCTGATGATCGACCTTGTCTATACTTTCTTGGACCCCAGGGTCCGTTATAAATAGATGGAAATAACAGGTATGAGTGAGGCCACGGGGATAGCATCAGGAGTAAGGGAGCCAAAGAGACGTGCCGGTCTGGCTGATTTCTTTATCAGGCTGGTCAAGGAGAAGCCATTGGGTACTGCCAGTGGGATTATCATAATGCTCTTGATTCTTGTCGCTATCTTTGCTGATGTTGTGGCCCCTCAATATAATGAACACCACCTCGAAGACATAATGAAGGGCCCGTCAGCCCGGTATCTCCTGGGCACCGACCACTATGGGCGAGACTTCTTGGGCCGCCTAATCCACGGGGCTCGCATTTCGTTACTTGTCGGTCTGGCCGCGACCGCTCTCAATGTTGTGGTCGCTACCCTGATAGGCGGCACTTCCGGATTCCTTGGTGGTAAATTGGACATCGCTGTGCAGAGATTTGTCGATGCCTGGATGGCTTTCCCGGGACTGCTCCTGTTGTTGACCATAATGTCCATAGTGGGGCGGGGCATACCACAGATAATACTGGTCCTGGGAATATCAGGAGGGATCGGCGGCTCAAGATTGGTCAGAGGTGCCGTTATCGGCATTAAAGAGAGTGTTTATTTTCAGGCGGCGGAGGCGATTGGCTCCTCAAAATGGAGAACACTTATCCGACGCGTGCTGCCCAATATCATGCCTGTCATAATTATCATATTCAGCATAAGCATAGGGGGCGTGATCCTCTCTGTGGCTTCTCTGAGCTTCCTCGGATACGGTCTGCCGATCGACGTTCCTGACTGGGGAGGTATGCTTAGCCGGGAAGGGCGTAGGTACATGGAGTTGGCCCCAAGGCTGGCTCTCTTGCCTGGTCTTTGCCTGACTATTACCGTTTACTGTCTAAACATGTTCGGCGACGCGGTGCGGGACCTCGTTGATCCAAGGCTAAGGGGTGCTGTCGGACGTTTCGGCGCTGACAGCGCCACGTCGCTTTAGGGCCGGCGCAAATATAAATCCACGTAGATAGACGTAATCAAGCCGTTATCGGTACGCTGGATGGCGGTATGGACGCGGTAGGACGGTTTGTTGTGGCGTTTCTGGCTACTACACTCTTGATGAACTCATCGACTTCGGCCAACACGGGCTGTGGTCGTTCCACGACGTGCGGTTCTCGGCCGCCGGTACCCTGCTGGCCACCACCACAGCGGTGGTCAGCGCTGCGCCAGCGGGACAGTTCAGCGAGGAGTTGGACAACCTGCTGCACGTCGGTATTCAGGATGCCTGCGCAAGCTCGTCCAGCAGCGCAAGCTGACGCGCCAGAAGGTTGGCGGGCTATAACGGGGAGATATCGCTCGGCATGCAGGGCCAGTTCTTGACGCTGACGGCCCGCGTCTGGATCGATCAGGATCTGAAGCGGGAGATGGGATTCTGATTTAGCTGTTGGCACATGACGAAGTGGGATGGCGGCGCAGGCCGCCGTCCCACACCCGAGCCCGCCTGCAATGCGAACCTACATCATCCGCCGCGTCCTGCTGCTGATTCCGACGTTCCTGCTGCTGACGGTCCTGGTGTTTCTCTCGGTGCGCTTCCTGCCCGGCGACGTCGTCGACGCCATGATGGACCGGCTGTCGAGGCGCGAAGGCGGGATGGAGCACTTCGACCGCGAGCGGGTCGAGCGCATGCTCGGGCTCGATGTGCCGGCGCCGGTGCAGTACGTACGCTGGCTGGGCGGCATCTTCCTGCACGGCACCCTGGGCGAGTCACTCCTTGGCGGAGTTGCGGTCGAAGAAAAGATCATCGGCCGGCTGGCGATCACCGTCGAGTTGGGCGTGCTGTCCATCCTCATCGGCCTGGTGATCGCGGTGCCGGTGGGCATCTACTCGGCGGTGCGGCAGGACACCGCGGGCGACTACGCCGGCCGTTCCATCGCCATCATCGGCCTGGCCACGCCCAACTTCTGGCTCGCCACCCTGGTGCTGACCTTTCCCGCAATCTGGTGGGCGTGGGCGCCGCCGCTGCGCATGGTGGCGTTCGCCGACGATCCGCTGCGCAACCTCGGTCACCTGTTCATTCCCAGCCTCATACTGGGCACCTACCTGTCGGCCACCGTGATGCGCATGACGCGCACCATGATGCTGGAGGTGCTGCGCCAGGACTTCATCCGCACCGCCTGGGCGAAGGGACTGCGGGAGCGGGTGATCATCCTGCGGCACGTGATCAAGAACGCGCTGATCCCGGTGGTGACGCTGATCGGGCTGCAGTTGCCGATCCTGGTCGGCGGCTCGGTGATCATGGAGAACATGTTCGCGCTGCCGGGTCTTGGGCGGCTGATGCTGGAGGCGCTCACCGCGCGCGACTACCCGGTGGTGTCGGGCGTCAACCTGTTCTTCGCGACCGCGGTGATGACGATCAACCTGTTGATCGACATCCTGTACGGCTACCTGGACCCGCGGGTGCAGTACCGTTAGGAGGCTGGCGCGTGCGACAGACTCCTGACGAACGGTGGGGAAGGGCCGAAAGCGGCGCCGTGGCGCCGCTTTCGGGGCGATGAACCAGTCCAAACCCCGGCCCTTCCTGCTCGACCTGGTGCGGCGGCTGGCGGCGGAGCGGCCGCTGGGGGCGGCGAGCGCGGTGGTCGTCCTGCTGCTGGTGGTGATCGCCATCTTCGCCGACCTCCTGGCACCCTTTCCGTTCGCCGAGATGCACCTGATCGACCGGCTCAGCGGCCCGTCGGCCACCTACCTGCCGGGCACGGACCAGCTCGGCCGCGACGTGTTGAGCCGGCTGGTGTACGGCGCCCGCACCTCGCTCGGGGTGGGCTTTGCCGCCACCATACTGAGCACACTGGTGGCGCTGCTGGTGGGCGGCGTGGCCGGCTTCGTGGGCGGCAAGCTGGACATGTTGCTGCAGCGCGGCGTCGACGCCTGGATGTCGTTCCCCGGCCTGTTGCTGCTGCTGACCATCATGACCGTGGTGGGGCAGGGCATCCCGCAGATCATCGTGGTGCTCGGGGTGACCTCCGGCATCGGCAACTCGCGGGTGATCCGCAGCGCGGTGATCGGCATCAAGGAGAACGCCTACTTCGAGAGCGCGCGCGCCATCGGCGGCACCGCGTGGCACACGCTGCGGCGCCACGTGTGGCCGAACATCACGGCGCCGGTGCTCGTGACGTTCTCGATCACCATCGGCGGCATCATCATCGCGGAGGCCAGCCTGAGCTTCCTGGGGTTCGGGCTGCCGACCACGGTGCCGAGCTGGGGCGGCATGCTGAGCCGGGAGGGGCGCCAGTTCATGGAGATGGCGCCGCGGCTGGCGATGTGGCCGGGGGTGGCGCTGACGGTGGTGGTGTACTGCCTGAACATATTCGGCGACGCGGTGCGCGACCTGCTCGACCCGCGGCTGCGCGGCAGCGGCGGCAGCGCCGCCGGCCTCGGCAGCGGCGGCATGAGCGCCCGCGCCATCGAAGGCGCCCGCCGCGCCCTGCAGAAGGCCGACCGCTCCACCTGACCCGGCGCCAGGTATCCGGCACGCTGCCAGCGGCGCGCCGGACGCTACTTCTTTGTCCGGCTGCGCGGGCGAGGTCAGCCGCGCTGGTCGCGTAATCGCCGGAGCGCGGCCAGGAAATCCGCCTCATCCGCGCAGCCCAGTGCCGCCGTCAGCAGCGCCTCCTCGGACGCCGCGGCAAATGCCTCCGTAGTGGTGTCGAACGTCGCCGACACTTCGATGCCCCGTGACCGCAGAATCTGACGGACCATCTGCGCGCGGCCTTCCGCGCGGGCTTCGGCGCGACCTTCCGCACGACCATGCTCGAACCCCTGGCGCCGCTGCGCTCGCAACAGCAGGTCGTCGTCCGGGCCGGTTCCTTCGCGCGCGCCGAGCGCCGCGGCAACCCGCTGCAACGCCGCGCTGGTGCGCGCCGACAATACCGGCTCGTTCAGCGCCACGTGAATCTCTTCCGCCCGCCAGCCGGGAAACGCCCGGCTTTCGGCCGCAACCCGGAACCGACCGTGCTCCAGCAGGTGAATCGTCAGTCCCGGGCGGCGCCGGTGGGGCCGGCTCGGTGACGGCGTGTCCGGCACCTCCACCCACACCTCCGGGAAGCCCCACGACTCGTACCGATCGAGCTTGCCGCGGTGGACGTCGGTGGTGTGATCCACTTCCAGCACCACGTCGGGAAAGTCATCCTCGCCCACCACCATGGCCGCGGGCCCCGGCCTGGCCCGCGCCGGATGCAGGTACACCGACTCGTCCGCCTGCATGATGCGCCGCGGCTCCCCCTCGGAGTCGCGCAGCAGCAGGTCCATCGAGCCGTAGCATTCGATCGGCGACCCGCGCACGCCGGCAATCCGCTCGGCCAAGCGCGTCAGCAGACGCGATGGCCGCTCGTGATAGGGAGTGGTCGGATCGCAGATCCACGCGGTCTCGGTGCCCGCATCCCAATACTCGAGCCGCCCCTCGAAGCGATCGATCTCGGTGCGCGGCAGGCGAACGGGCTTGCAGCCGGGGAACGCGGGCGACTTGGCACGCCGGGATTGCGCTCCCTCACGCAGCCCGGTTGCCGGTGCTTCGGTGCTGGCCATGGCGCCAGCGTAGCCCACCTCTCGCGGGCATGCAAACCGAACGTTCCAGATCCGCAGCTTACCGTAGCACTCGAACGGCGTTCGTCCGCCATGCGGTGCCCCGGTTCAGAGTTGCTCCTCGATCCACTTGCCATCGTGCGCGCCTATAGTCGCCAGGTATGGTCGCTGTGGTACGGCCTGGCGCTGTTGGCGGGGCATGCTCCCACGCGTATCATGGTGGCATGGGTGCGTTCATGGTCGAGTGTAAGCTGCGGGATGTCGCCCAGAGCGGTCCTGAGAAGACGATCGCCGCGGTGCTGGTGGACACCGGTTCGGAGTACACTTGGCTTCCGGAGGACGTTCTCCTGGCGGCGGGTGTCACAGTCGCTAAGAAGGACCTCGCGTTCGTGATGGCCAACGGCATGACCATCACGCGAGATGTTGGTTATGCCTTCCTTTCCAGTGGGGAGTTCGAGACGGTGGACGAGGTTGTGTTCGCCCGCTCGGAAGATCTGAGTTTGCTCGGCGCCAGAACGCTGGAGGGATTCGCCGCGCGGGTGGATTCGCGCGAGAAGCGTTTGGTCGCCGCAGGGCCGATTCCTGTCGCAGGTACTGTCGCGGTCCACTGACTCCACCGTGGGACGACACAAGTGTCGCGGGGCGTGGTTTGCCGCCGCCGTCGCATCCAGCGCGGGTAGAGGTCGCGAGACACGACGGCCGACGTCCGCCTCATTCGTGCAGCCCAGCGCCGCCGTCAGCAGCGCCTCCTCGGACGCCGCGGCAAACGCCTCCGGAGCGGTGTCGAACGTCGCCGACACTTCGATGCCCCGTGACCGCAGAATCTGGCGGACCATCTGCGTGCGGGCTTCCGCGCGACCCTCTGCGTGGCCTTCCGCACGACCTGCCGCGTGGCCATGCTCGAACCCCTGGCGCCGCTGCGCTCGCAACAGCAGGTCGTCGTCCGGGCCGGTGCCTTCGCGCGCGCCGAGCGCCGCGGCAACACGCTGCAACGCCGCGCTGGTGCGCTCCGACAGTACCGGCTCGTTCAGCGCCACATGGATCTCTTCCGCCCGCCATCCGGGAAACGCCCGGCTCTCGGCCGCAACCCGGAACCGACCGTGCTCCAGCAGGTGAATCGTCAGTCCCGGGCGGCGCCGGTGGGGCCGGCTCGGTGACAGCGTGTCCGGCACCTCCACCCACACCTCCGGGAAGCCCCACGACTCGTACCGATCGAGCTTGCCGCGGTGGACGTCGGTGGTGTGATCCACTTCCAGCACCACGTCGGGAAAGTCATCCTCGCCCACCACCATGGCCGCCGGCCCCGGCTTGGCCCGCCCGGGATGCAGGTACACCGACTCGTCGGCCTGCATGATGCGCTGCGGCTCCCCTCGGAGTCGCGCAGCAGCCGGTCCATCGAGCCGTAGCACTCGATCGGCGACCCGCGCACTCCGGCGATCTGCCCGGCCAAGGGCGTCAGAAGACGAGGGGTCCCGGTTCAGAGTTGCTCCTCGATCCACCTGCCATCGTGCTCGATGATGCCGCTCTCAGCCCGGATTTCATCCGCTCGATTGACCAACGTGATTGACAGGCCTGAGCATCCTGGATTAGTATGATTCTCGGCGTCAGGGCAGTTTCAATGCGTGTGACCGGCAATGACAACAGACGTCGACAGCAGACATCACCCCCTACCTCGGGCGACGCACGGCAGCGCGCTCGCCATTCCCGCGAAAACACTCACCTGAGGCTCAGTACCCACCGGAGGCGCACGTCTCAGCGTAGCACCAGGAAGGACCTGCCCGCAGCCCGCAGGAGGTGCGTCATGATTCTCAGGACCGCCCACGACTGAATGGACTGAGCCCGGTTGCCCCGGTGCACTGCGCGGGAGGCGCGTGAGAGGAGGCATGCGCGCACCCGCACGAGAGGAGCACCGACCGGCGACTCACCGGCGCTGGCAGCAAGCCGGCGCTGCATCCTCTCCTGGAATCGAGCAATCGAGATCGTCGATCGGACAACGCAGAGTCAGGAGGTAGTGATGATGAATCGCTACAAGTGGACGAGTATCCTCGTCGTCGTCCTTATGGCCCCCACCACAGTGCTGTGGGCAAGCGGAGAGGTAGAAGGGGCAGCCGCTGCACCGCGCGAGATGGTGGTAAACTGGCTAGGTGAATCTGTAGAAAAGCCGGAGCATGGTGGCGTGCTCAATATAGCTACCGCGTTTACCGCCGTTGACTCCTGGGATCAGTGGCGCTATCACCAGACCGGAACTCCCTTTACCGCCGGCGTTTACCAGGCGCTCGGAGCGATAGACATCAGAACTCCCATCGAAGATAATCAGTTCCAAACCTCAATGTTCACCTGGGACCAGTGGTACGGGATTGTCGCCGAGAGCTGGGAGCAGACTGATCCCTTGACCATCACCGTCAACGTCAGGCAGGGCATAAAGTGGCAGAACAAAGCACCGATGAATGGCAGGGAACTGACTGCCGATGATGTCGTCTTTACCCTGCACCGGCAGTATGGTCTGGGCAGTGGCTACACCGAAAAGAGCCCGTACCTCGGGGACCCTCATGTCGAGTGGCTTGCCGGTTCTACGGTAACCGCACTCGACCGCTACACGGTCCAGGTCGTCACCGATGTCCCGCGGCCGTTCCTGGCATTCGCCATGATGTGCTTTGGCTGCGGCCTGGTTATCCAGCCGATGGAAGTGATCCAGGAACACGGCGACCTCGAGGATTGGCGCAACGCGGTGGGCACCGGTGCCTGGATGCTGGAGGACTACGTGCCGGGTTCCCTGGTGCAGTACTCACGGAATCCCGACTACTGGGAGAATGATCCGCGCTATCCGGGAGAGAATCTGCAGTTGCCGTATGCCGATCAGCTCAATTACCTGATGTTACCCGACGAATCCACCCGTTTGGCGGCATTGCGGACGGGCAAAATCGCCCAAGCTGGCGGGCAACAGCAGAATATCGACTGGCGGACGGCAGAAGGTCTCCAGAGCACCAACCCCGAGCTCAACTTTCTCGAGGTTGCCGGGTCGGGCGGAAACGCCTGGGGGTTCAGCATCCGGGTCGACCGGGAGCCGTTCGACGACATCCGCGTGCGACAAGCCATAGCGATGGCCGTGAATACGCAGGAGATAACGGAAGACTACTACGGCGGCAACGCGGAAGAGTATCCGTACCCCGCGCTCTCGCTGTCATGGCCGAAACAGTACATCAAGCCGATTTCACACTTCTCACCGGAGGTTCAGGAGACGTTCGGCTATAACCCCGAGAAGGCCAAGGCGCTGCTGGCGGAGGCTGGTTATGCCGACGGCTTCAAGACCGACATGCCGATCTCGGCGATCATGGACCTGGAGCTGTATGAACTGGCGGTCAGCTACCTGGCCGCGGTCGGCATCGAAGTCGATATCCGGGTCATGGAGCACGGGGTCTACAAGGACATCGAGTATGCCGGCGAATACGACGGAATGTTCTCTCAATATGATCCGATGTCGAATCTGCCGCCGTATCACGTCCTGGCCTGGTATCAGACTGACATCGGGTGGAACGCGAGTCGCGTGAGTGACCCGGAGTACGAGCGCCTGCGTGAGGCGGTACTGCAGGAACCCGATCCCGAGAAGCAGAACGAGATGTTCCACCGGTTGTACGAGATGCCGTACGAGTATACCTGGATCATTCCGTTTGCCTTGGCAAAGGAGTTCGTGTTCTGGCAGCCATGGCTCAAGGGCTTCCGCGGGGAGGAGAAAACCCACGGCTGTGACCAGAAGTTGAATGCCATGAAGTACGCCTGGATCGACCAGAGTCTGCAGAGCGAGATGGGACACTCGTAGTTGCCAGACGTACACGTATGAAATGAGGGTCTGCTGGCGCACGTCAGCAGGCCCGTTTACTTTAGCGCCCCGACGGAACTCCCGTTTTCTTCGTCTCCATGCGGTTATAGCTTCCTGTGCCGCCTCTCAGTCTGGGGTCCAACAGATCCCGCACCGCATCTCCGAACATGTTGGTCGCGTAGATGACGGCGCCCAGGGCAAGGCCGGGCCAGAACGCCAGGCCGGGGGCGATGAACAGGTACTTGCGAGCGGTTCCACTGAGCATGCCGCCCCAACTCGGCTCGGGCGGCGGGACGCCGAATCCGAGAAAGCTCAACGTCGCTTCCAGCAGGATTACACTCCCCATTCTGATGGAAACGATGATCAGCACGGCGGGCATGATATTGGGCAGAATGTGGCGCGCAAAGATCCGCCAGATCCGGGATCCAATAGCGTCCGCGGCCTGCACGTACACCTCTTCCTTGATGCCGAGCACGGCACTTCTGATGACCCGCGACGTGGTGATCCCCATGTGCAACCCAACGATGACTATTACCTGCAACATGCCCGGTCCAACGATCGACATTATGGTGATCAGAATCAGGATGTCGGGAAAGCACATCCACGCGTCAACCAGCCGCTGCATGAAAATGTCGTACTTGCCGCCGAGAAACGCGCTTGGGATACCGATCAGCAGCGAGACCACGACGGACAGGAGCGTGGCAAACACGCCTACGATCATGGACACGCGAGCGCCGTAGATGACCCGGCTGAGCAGGTCTCGTCCCAACGTATCGGTGCCCAGAAGGTACTCCGCTGACGGTGGTTTGAGCCGGTCCGCCGGGTGAGGTTCGTTGACGCCGTCCGGTGCCAGGACAGGGGCAAAAATGCCGGTCGCAAAGAACACGAGGACGACGACACCCCCCAGCGCACCCAGGGGTTTTTCTCTGATCAACCTGATGGCGAACTCGGCCAGTGGCCGGCGTCTCCTCGGCTCCGTCGCGGCCGCGGCCGACGCCTGTTCCGGAGCGCTACTCACCTCCCGTATCCTGCCCCACCTGGTACGAAATCCGAGGATCGAGCCACGCGTAGGTCAGATCAACGCCCAGATTGACCAGCAGCACGAACCCGGCGAAGAACAGGTTCACGCCGGAGACGATGGTATAGTCGCGATAGCTCAGGGCGTCTACCGCGAGCATGCCCATGCCGGGGAGCGCGAATATCTTCTCGATCACCACCTGACCGCCAATGAGGATCGGGATCATCAAGCCGATATAGGTGATCACCGGAATCAACGCATTCTTGAGCGCGTGTCGGTACACCACCAGTCGTTCCCGGAGGCCTTTCGACCAGGCGGTCCTGACGTAGTCCTGCCGGAGCACGTCGAGCATCATGGTGCGTGACATCCTCATGGTGACTCCGGACATGCTCATGCCCAGTACAACCGCTGGAACGATCACTATCTTCAGGTTCTCCAGGGGATCCTCAAGAAAGGGAACGTAGAGGACAGGTGGCGACCAGTTCCACCAGATTGACGGGTAGACCATGACCATGGTCGCAAGCCAGAATCCGGGGACGGCGATACCGAAGATGGCGAATATACGGCCCACGTAGTCCGCTACCGTATCCTGCCTCAAGGCCGAGTACACCCCTATCGGTACGGCCACCAGTTGCGACAGGATCAGTGCCAACAAGCCAACTTCAAAGGTGACCGGTATCCGACGCAGGATCTCTTCGGTGATGGGCGTCTTCCAGCGCAGAGAGTTCCCGAGGTCTCCCTGGGTAAGGATATTCGTCATCCAGCGTACGTATTGCACGTGAGCCGGGACGTCCAGCCCGAGCATCGCTTCCAACTGCGCACGGTCGATGTTGCCGATGCCGCCACCCAATTCGGACAGCGTCAGAGTAATGATGTCACCGGGAATGAGCCGAATGGTAAAAAAGACGATCAGCGTGACAATGAAGAGCGTAGGGATGACGAGCAATGCGCGTCGTACCAGGTACCCGGTCATGTTGCTACCAGCCCTTGGACCCTACCGCACACCGGCCGTGCCCTTCAACGTGAGACACCGCGGGTGAAGTGGTATCGCAACTGATGCAGCGCAGCGACCTGCAGGAATGGCTACCGGCCGGCAGGTGATCTGGGCCGGCTGGCGTCAGGCGGCCTCGTCGAACAGGATCACGCCGCGCTTGTGGCCGCCCTTGAGCAGGTCGGCGTAGGCCTCGTTGATCTGGTCGAGGCGGTAGTGGGCCGAGACCAGCTCGTCGAGCAGCAGCTTGCCGGCGCGGTAGAGCGCGAGCAGGCGCGGAAACTCCCGGTGCGGATCGGTGGAGCCGAAGAATGAGCCGTAGATCCGCTTCTCATTCACGTGCAGGTCGAGGCCGGAGTAACGGGTGACCGACCTCGACGGTGCCACGCCGACCACCACCAGGGCGCCGCCCCGGCGCGCGGCCTTGTAGGCGGCCTCCTGCACCGCCGGCGCGCCGACCGCCTCGAACGCGAAATCCACGCCGCGCCCGCCGGTGAGGGCGCGCACCTGCTCCTGCGCGTCGTCTCCCGCCACCACGCCCTCGGTGGCGCCGAACTGGCGTGCGATTTCCAGCTTGGCCGGGTCGGTGTCCACGGCGATGATCGGGTTGGCGCCGCTCAGGCGCGCGCCCTGCACCACGTTCAGTCCCACGCCGCCGCAGCCGTACACCGCGACGCTCTCGCCGGGCCGAATGGACACCGTGTTCAGCGCGGCCCCGACGCCGGTGGTCACGGCACAGCCCACCAGCGCCGCGACGTCGAAGCGGATGTCTTCCGGTATCACCACGCACGACTGCTCCGGCGCTATCACCTGCTCGGCAAAGGTGGACACCACGCTGAACTGGTTCACCCGTTCGCCGTTCAGGGTCAGCCGCGTGCTGCCGTCATGCATGGTGCCGTTGTGCCAGTACCACATGGTTTCGCACAGCCCGTTCTGGCCGCGCAGGCAGTAGAAGCAGCCGCCGCAGGAGGGCGCCCAGTTGATGATCACGTGCTGGCCCGGTTTGACGCGGGTCACCTGGCTGCCCACTTCCTCCACGATGCCGGCGCCCTCGTGGCCCAGGACCACCGGCTTGGGGCGGTCGAGCTTGCCCATCACGAAGTGCCAGTCGCTGTGGCAGGTGCCCGCGGCGGCCAGCCGCACGCGCACCTCGTCCGGCTGGGGTGGCTGCAGCTCCACCTCCTCGATAACGAACGGTCCGCCCACTTCATGCAATACCGCGGCTTTCATCTGTCACCGCCTCCTCCCGTACCTGCCAAGCACGTCGAGGCAGCCTACCAGAGAAGGTTCACCCATCGCCAGCCGCTCGCGCGGGAGGCTTGCGTGGCGGTCGCGGGAGACGGCATCATGCGGCCCATGGCACAGATAGAGGGCAGGCTTGCCGGGAAGGTGGCAATCGTCACCGGCGGCACCAGCGGCATGGGAGAGGCGACCGTCGAGCGCTACGTGGCCGAGGGCGCGCGGGTGATGATCGCCGGACGGCGCGAGGACGCCGGCAGCGCGCTCGTGGAACGGCTCGGAGCGGATGCCGCGTTCACCCGCACCGACGTGACCCGCGAGGCGGAGGTGGAGCGCCTGGTGGCGGCCACCGTCGACCGCTGGGGCCGGATCGACATCCTGTTCAACAACGCCGGTTCCGGCCACCCCTACCGGCTGGTGGAGGAGTTCGACGGCGAGGAGTTCCTGGCCGACGTGTGGACTCTGGTTGGCTCCTGCTTCCTCACGGTCAAGTACGTGGGCCCGATCATGAAGCGCCAGGGCGCCGGCAGCATCATCAACAACGGCAGCACAGCGGCGGTGATCACCGACGGCTCGTCGGCCAGCTACTCGGCCTGCAAGGCGGCGATGATCCAGGTGACCAAGGTATGGGCCACCGAACTGATTTCCCACGGCGTGCGCGTGAACTGCATCTCGCCGGGGGCGATCACGACGCCGATCTTCTGGGGCGGCGCCGGCACCCAGACCCCGGAGGAGAACCGCGCCCGGATGGAACGCCTGGATCGCTGGTGGATCGACAACCGGCCGCAGAACCGGCCCGGGAGTCCCGACGACATAGCCTACGCGGCCGTGTTCCTCGGCAGCGACGAGAGCCTCCACGTCAGCGGCCACAACCTGATGGTCGATGTCGGCGCCACGGTCACCAGGGGGGCATTCGAAGAACTGAACGAGATGAAAGCCCAGCGCGACCGCATCATCGCCGGAGAGTGAACCGAGGAGCACCGGCAGCGCAACGCGGGTGCGCTGCCCGTGGCGGCGGTTGACATTCCCGGTTCATGTTTTCATGTTTTTTTCATGGCACACATTCAGATCCGCAATGTCCCGGATGCGCTGCACCGACGTCTCAAGGCGCGGGCGGCGATGGAGGGCGTCTCCATGTCACAGTACCTGCTATGGCAGATCGAGCGGTCGCTGGCACGGCCGAGTCGGCGGGAAACGCTGGACGCCATTCGCCGTGAGCCGCCGCTGATTCTGGACCCGACGCCCGCCGACGTCCTGCGCGAGGAACGGGACGCGCGCTGATGGTCCTCGACGCCTCAGCGGCGGTCGAGCTTCTGCTCAATACGCCCGCGGGCCGTCGAGTCTCGTCCCGCCTCGCGGACGAAACGGAAGCTATCCACGCCCCTTACCTGATAGACATAGAGGTCGCCCAGGTACTGCGCCGACACGTACTCCACGGGCTGTTGGCAGACACGCGCGCCGTGCGGGCGCTCGATCGCTGGCGCGACCTCGACATCGAACGATATCCGCATACGCCTCTGTTGGACCGGGTCTGGCAACTGCGGCACAACGTGAGCGCCTACGATGCGGTGTACGTGGCCCTTGCCGAGGCATTGTCCATCCCGCTCGTTACCGGCGACGGAAGGCTCGCAAGGGCACCGGGGCTGAACGCCCTGATCGAGTTGGCATAGCGCCTGCCGCTACCGAGTAGGGGCGACGGCGCCCGGGGCGCGGCCATCACTCGGCGGTCTCCTGGGTCGGAGCTAGCGCGCCCCGCTGCTTTCCCTCCACGAGGCCGGCGAGAAACGACACCCGCTGTTCTACGCCGGCGAGCCGATCCGCCAAGCGTTGATCTCCGGCCGCGACCTGGTCGGCGAGGCGTTGGTCTCCGGCCGCGACTTGGTCCGCGAGCCGTCTGTCTCCCGTTGCGACCTGGTCCGCCAGCCGGCGGAATCCGGAAACCACCAGCCCCGCGGTGGTTACCCCGGCGGCAACGACCGCCACGAGCACGGCTACCCATTCAACGGACAATCAGAGTTCCTCCAGAAGCCCGCCCGATTGCAGACTCACAAACTCGCCGCCCCAGGCGCGCCCATCACTCCGCCGCCTCTTGAGTCGGGGCTGACAACGCACCGCGCTGCCTCCCCTCTACGAGACCGGCGAGGAACGACACTCGCTGTTCGACGCCGGCAAGCCGATCCACGAGGCGTTGATCCCCAGCCGCGACCTGGTCCGCGAGCCGTTGATCTCCCGTTGCGACCTGATCCGCCAGCCGGCGGAATCCGGAGACCACCAGCCCCGCGGTGGTTATCCCGGCGGCAACGACCGCCACGAGCACGGCTACCCATTCAACGGACAATCGGACCTCCAGGAGCCCACTCGATTGCAGGCTCACAGACTACAACGGGGCGCCGACGCTGGCGCTTCTGCGACTTCCGCTCTGAGACTGTAATCAGCCGCAGTCACCAGGTTCAAGCGCCTCGGGGCGCTGGCGCGCCAATCCGACAGACTTCTACCGGGAGTAGGGAGCCGACGCCTACGGGTGTGCATTCCTTTATGAGGCGGCACGGCTCGCGGGCTGTTCGGACTACCCTGGCGGCTCGGTGTGGGGCTCCCAGATGCGGCTCGCGCGTGCCTCGAAGAACCCCTGGTTGGTAGGTCTGAGCTTCCAGATCTCCACCGTGCGCAGGGTCAGCGGTGGGGTGCGTCCGCGGCTGCCGAACAGGTAGGCGCGCAGCTCGCTGCCGGCGTCACGGTAGGCGGTAAACACGGTCAGCAGCGCCTGGCGGCCGTTGACGAACACTTCCACCAGGTACTTGTCGACGAAGATGCGTAGCTCCAGGTCTTCCCCCGGCGGCAGATCCGCCACGGCGAACGGGGCCTCGGTGGCGCCGGCGCAGATGGTGCCGGTCTCCGGCCGGAGCAGTACCGGCAGGCCCTCGTGGTCGTCGTCGGCGAACAGCAGCAGGCCGAAGCGGTGGCGCTCGGCCTCGGCCCGGTCGACCGAGATCCGCACCTCGAACGCGTCGCCCCCCGGCTCCGCGATGCTGGTGCGGGCATAGGAGGGTTGCCCGGCGGCGGGACGTGTGCCGAGGGGCGGCACCACCACGTCGTGCAGTGTCACCGCATCGTAGCGCAGCGTCTCCAGTTCGCGCAGCGGCTCGATGCGCAGGGTGCCGTCGGCGAACAGGCTTAGCTCGCGCGGCAGCGATTGCACCGACTTGAGGTCGATTGCCGGGTCGGCGGTGCACAGCCAGGCCCACATCACCCGCCGTCCGTCGGCGGTGAGCACGCTCTCGGGGGCGAAGAAGTCGCGGTAGACCGGCTCGGTCAACGACTGGTCGGCGCGCCGCCAGTTCATGCGCTCGTGAATCTGCGGCACGAAATGTTCCGCCTCCGCGTCCCAGTCGCCGAGGTAGTAGCGGCAGCCGATCTGGTGACTGATGCACAGCAGCATCCACTTGTCGCCGAGCGGATACAGGTTGGCGCAGGAGGTGTCCTCGCCCATGGCGACGTCGGGAAGGTCGTGCTGCAGCAGCGGGCCGACGTAGCGCCAATTCACCAGGTCGGTGGACTTGACCAGCTCCAGGTTGTCGCCGGCGGAGTAGGCGTAGTAGGTGTCGCCGACCTGGAACAGGTCGGGATCGCCGGCCAGGATCACCTTCTTGCCCTCCGGCACGCCGGTGGGCAGCACCGGGTAGGGCTTGCTCCAGCGGCTCAGCCGGTTGTCCTCGGCCACGGTGATGTAGGTGCGGCCGGGATCGGACAGGCCGGGGTACATCGCCGCCGGCTTGTCCTCCCTGGTGATGAAGCCGGTGCCGCTGAAGGTGCCGTGGCCGGTGAAGCTGGGCTGCAGCTTGGTGGTCTGCCAAGTCCAGTGCAGCATGTCGGGGCTGGTCACGTGGATGAAGCAGAACGAGGTCTCCCGGTCGCGCGGCCGCGCGGTACCGCCGCGCCACGGGTGGCGCAGGATGTAGTGCAGGTGGTAGACGCCGTCCAGGCAGTAGGCCAGGTTGGGGTCGCCGGGCGCGCTGTCCTCGCCCGGGTGCATCAGATGAAAGTTGAGCGCCAGCTCGTCGCTCACGGTGCTGTCGTCGAAGCCCTTTGCAGTTGCCATAGCGGTTGCCCGCGAGTGTAGGCGGCGCCGCCGGGGTCCGCAACAGCACAGTTTGGAAGCGTCCCTGCTGACTCTGTCAGCGCGGCGTTTTCGTTTGTGCTATAATGACATAGTGATGCAGCGGCAGCGCCGGATGGTCTCCAGGGATCTTGTGTTGCAGCGGGCGGCCAGGCTGTTCTGGGATCGACCGCTGTCCCCCGCTGACTTGGAAACATTTCCCCGCTGGGTGGTTGCGCGAGTGATCCACCATGGTGACCTGGACGACGTACGCGGCCTCGCGGCAGTCATGGGGAGACGTGCGTTTCTGGAGACGGTCTCCACGGTCAGAATGCAGTCCGTCAAGGTGGCCGCACTCTGGGACGCGGTCCTGAAGCTGGAGGGTGTCCCGTGCACACCGAAGTGCTCCCGGCAACCAGCGGCGAGCTCCTGGCCACCCTGACCAGCCGCGGGGCCACTGAGTTCCACGGCTGGGTGTTGGCCGGCGGAACGGGGTTGGCGCTGCAGCTCGGCCACCGGATCTCCGAAGACTTCTATTTTTTTCGTACGCGTGCCGTGGACACCGCCGCGCTCTCCGACCGGCTGCGCGACGTGGCCACGTGCGAAACCCTCTACTCCGATGAGCATACGTTGACCGTGCTCGTGGACGGCGTCAAGCTGTTCTTCTTTCAGGTCCGTGATCCGTTCCTGTTTCGGGCGACACCGTTCTCGTTTTTTGGCGTCGCCGACCTTCGTGACATCGGGTTGATGAAGCTGCTGGCGGTTACCAATCGGGGCAGTCGCAAGGACTTCGTCGACCTCTTTGCGCTGCTGCAGACCGGCCCTTCTCTCAGCGACTACCTGCAGCTACTGCCGCGCAAGTATGGACCGGGCCGTTTGAATCCCTATCAGGTAGCGACGAGCCTGACGTACTTCGAAGATGCGGAAGCGGAGCCGCTGCCACGTATGCGTGAACCCTTCGAGTGGTCGGCGTGCAAGGAGTTCTTCGTCCGGGAAGTGCGGGCCCTGGTGCTGCCGTAGGCCGCGCTGGCTCGGCCACGCGCTGGGTAGCAGCCGCGCGTTCAGGTCTTCGGCGGCGGCCGCTTGGGCGGCGAGAACAGCAGCAGCGTGCCGATCTGTCGGTAGCCAACGGTGGTGTACAGCTTGGCCCCGGTGTGCGAGGCGAGCAGCACGGCCAGCTTCGCGCCCGCCGCGCGGTCGTCGCGCAGCAGGCGGCACAGCATGGCGCGGGCGATGCCACGGCGGCGGAACTCGCGCTGCACGAACATGTTCTGGCACCAGGTCGCGTCCTCCACGGCGATGCTGCCGACCCAACCGACGATCGCGCCGTCGATCAGCGCGACGTACTGGCGCTGGGGCGCGTCGGCGCCCAGGTTCTCGGGAAGGATCTGGCGGCTGCGCGCGGCCTTGGCCAGGCGCTGGGCCAGCTCAGGGGTACGGACACGACGGATGGTCGCGGGAGCGGCGACCCGCGGGATGCGCCGCAGGCGGTGGACCATGAACGGTTCGGTGGTCATCAGCCGGTAGTCGAGCGCCTTGAACCCGGTGCGCAACGGCTGGTCCGGCTCGTCGGCCGCATGAATTGCGCACACGGTGTAGCCGCCACGCTGGTGCGGTTGCGGGCCGGTCGCCGCCGCGTGAACCCAGTCCGGCGCCAGGCCGTGGCTCACCCACTCCTCGTTGCGGTACTTGCCGCTCCGGCGCTCGGCATCGCGCAGTACCCACAGGCTGCCTCCCGGTTGGCTCTCGGGTGTGCCGGTGGGTAGTCGCTCCGCGAGGTAGGGGTGGGTGAAGCTGCGCGCGAAGCACCAAGCGCGTGCAAACACCTCAATCGCACGCTCGAACTCATCCGCCGTCACCGTTTGACTATACGCCATTGACTGGCGGGCGGCGGGACTGCCGGGGGACGGCAACACCGGTGGTGACGAGGATCACCCCGAGCGCTGCCTGCAGCAGGTCGAGCAGGCGGAACGCGTCGGTCAGGGGGTCGCCGTAGGTGAGCAACAGGGGGAGGTACACCAGCAGGCGCAGCGGCAGGTAGGCGAGGGCGACGATCCCCTCGAGCAGCGTTACCTTGCGCATGGCGGCGCGCAGCCGCCCGTACCGCGCAGCGCGGCGGTAGCCGAACCAGATGGCGAAGACCACGACCAGTTCACCGAGCCCGAACAGATAGATCGCCACCATTGAGAGCAGGGCGCGGGTGCGGGTCCACAGCTCGACGCCGGTGGCGGCCAGGTCCAGGAACTGCAGGAAGAGCGCCAGCGACACCAGGATCGACAGCAGCGCAGCGGCCATGCGCCTCGCCACCTGCCCAGGAGGCAGCTTGGTTCTCATTCTGTCCCGGAGGCGGCGAAGCCTATCAGCCGCTGGAGGCCTTCGCGGAGGTCGGGGAGGGCGGTGGCGAGCGAGATGCGCAGCCGGCCGCTTGCCCCGGCGCCGAAGGTCTCGCCGGGCGCCACGGCGACGTCGACCTGCTGCAGCAGCCGGCGCGCATAGGCGAAGGTGTCGGCAACCGGCCCCGGCAGATCGACCAGCAGGTAGAAGGCGCCGTCCGGCCGATACCCGCACATCCCGGCAGCGCCCAGGAGGTCGCAGGCGAGGTCACGCCGCTCGCGGTAGGTGCGCGTCATGTGCGCCACGCACTCCTGCGGCCCGCTGAGCGCCGCCAGCGCGGCGTGCTGCGACGGCGCGGGCGCGCAGGCGACCGTGGCCTCCTGCAGCTTCACCAGCAGCGGCGCGACCGGCTCCGGGCAGGCCACGTAGCCGACACGCCAGCCGGTCATGGCGTAGCTCTTGGAGAAGCTGCCGACGGTGAAGCAGCGGTCGCGGGCGCCCAGGCTGGCGGGGCTGACGTGGCGGCCGTCGAATACGATCTTCTCGTAGCACTCGTCGGAGATCAGGTAGAGGTCGTGGCGCTCGGCCAGCTCCACGATCCCCTGCACCCGGTCGCGGCGCATCACGGCGCCGGTGGGGTTGGCAGGGCTGCCGACCATGATTGCCTTGGTCCGCGGCGTGATCGCGGCGGCGAGGGCGTCGAGGTCCGGCTGGTAGCCGTCGGCTGCCGGCAGGGGGTAGGGGACCGCCTCGGCCCCGCACAGCTCGGCGGCCATACGGTAGTTGGGATAGCCCGGATCCGGCACCAGGAGCTGGTCGCCGGGCTCCAGCACGCTCTGCTGGCTGGCGTAGAGGGCACCCATGGCTCCCATGGTGACGATGATCTGCTCGCTCGCGGCGGCGACGCCGTTGTCCGCCTGCAGCTTGGCGCGGAGGGCGTCGCGCAGCTCCGGCAGGCCTGCGTTCGGGGTATAGCCGGTGTAGCCGGCGCGCACGGCACGCGCCGCGGCGTCGGCGATGTGCGCCGGCGTGGGAAAGTCGGGCTGGCCGATCTCCAGGTGGATCACGCCGGGCCGTTGCGCCAGGTCCAGGATGGCACGGATGCCGGAGCGCGGCATCGCCTCCAGGCGCGGGTTGAGCGGGCGCAGAACGGCGGCTCCCTCAGCGGGACGCGGGCAGCGCGGGGTCCGATGCGGCTGCCGCACGTGCAGCGGCGACCGCAAATCCGGGTTGCACCGCCACTCCATATCGCGGCAGCACCCGCTCCATCGCCTGCAACAGGGCGCACACGGAGTCCAGGTTGGCGACGAAGCCCATCAGTCCCACCCGGCTCCCGGCGTAGCCCATCTCGGCGACCTCCTGCGAGCCGCCGGCGGTGGCGATGCCGTGCTCGCGCCACACGGTCTTCATGTATTCCTGGGTGGGGAAGGACGCGCCCGGCATCACCACGCAGGTGGAGCAGGAAGCGGCGATCGACTCGTCGGCCAGCACCGCCAGCCCCATGGCGCGCACGCCGGCACGCAGTGCGCGGCCGGCTGCAACGTGGCGCGCGATCACCCGTTCCGGCCCCTCGCGCACGATCTCGCGCAGCGATGCCTGCAGCGCCAGCAGCAGCGAGTAGGACTGGGACGGGCCGTGGGCCGCCTTGTAGGCGGTGATCGAGGTGTCGACGGCGGCGGGTTCGGCGGCAGCGTCGCTGGCAGTGGGCGCGGCGCCGGGCGGCCCGCCGTTCGCCTGCTCGCGCTCCTGCTGCAATCCGCGGTGCCAGGTGCGCCAGGTGACCAGGTCCAGGCACAGGCCGGGGATCGGGGTCGAGCGCTGTTTCGCCACCTTCCAGGCACGCGCTCCGACCGCCACGATGGCGATCCCCTGCGGCGCGTTGATGCACTTCTGGCTGCTGGAGCAGCAGATGTCGATGCCCCACTCGTCCACCCTCAGCGGCTCGGACGTCAGGGAGGAGACTGCGTCGACCAGGTAGAGCACGTGCGGAAACTCGGCCCGGATCATGGCGCCGATGTCGCGCACCGGGTTGAGCGTGCCCGCCGTGGTCTCCAGGTGCACCACGGCGAACATCCGGGCCTGGGGATGGTCGCGTAGCGCCTGGCGCGCCTGCTCCACGGTGAGCGAGCTGCCCGGCGGCAGCTTGACCTCAGCTGCCGTTGCACCGACCACGCGTACCAGGTCGGTGAGCACCTGGCCGAACATGCCGGTGTTCACGGTGACGCATTGGTCGCCGGGCTCCAGGAAGGTGTTGAACGCCGCCTCCTCGCCGTAGGTGGCGGAGCCGACCGGCAGCAGCACGTCGCCTGCGGTGTGCAGGAGCCGGCGCAGCAGTGCCACGCACTCGCCTTCCACCTCCGGGAACGGCGGGTAGTAGATCGGGTCGGGCAGCGGCCGGCTCAGCGCCTGGCGCGCGGCGGGGTAGAGGTCGGTCTGTCCGCAGGAGAGGTTGAGGTACGGCGCGGTGCTCATAAACAGCGACTATGGGGATTGTCGCCCTGCACGGCAACTCCTTCAGGGTGCCGGGCCCGCCAAGACGTAGCCGTCACGTGCCACCGGGACGCCGTCGCGGATCACCGCGCGCACCTGCCGCAGTGCGCGAATATCGGCTCGCGGATCGGCGTCGAGGATGATGCAGTCGGCGCGCTTGCCCACCTCCAGCGTGCCGACCTGGTCCTCCAGGCCCAACGCTGCGGCCGCGGTCGCGGTCGCCGCCTGCAGCACCGCGGCCGGCGTCATGCCGCCCAGTCCCACCATGGTCTCCAGGGTGCGCGCCAGGTCCACGAAGTTGGTGTCGACGATGCCCGCGTCGGTGCCGGCGATCACGGGGACGCCGGCCGCCACCAGGTCGCGGAAGGTGGTGAACCCGTCCCACGCCGGGTGCTGTGAGCCGGCCGCCTCCAGTTCCTCCAGCGGCCAGCGCTCGAAGCCGGCGATGGTCTTGCACACGAAGGTCCGGCGCGCGCGCATCCGCTCCACCAGGTGCGGCCGGTAGTCCGTGCCGGGGCGGCCGCGCGCCAGCCAGCTGCAGTGCTCGATGCCGTCGCAACCGGCGCCGACGCAGCGTTCGATCCCCTCGGTGCCGTGGGCGTGGGCGGTGACGCGCAACCCGAGCCGGTGCGCGTCGTGCACGATCGCCTGCAGCTCCGCGAGGCCGTACTGCGCGGCGTTGGGGTTGGTGCCGCGGGTGCCGCCGCCGGTGGCCATCACCTTGATGAAGTCGGCTCCCGCCCGGTGCATGCGCCGCACCGCCCGGCGTACCGCAGTCTCCCCCTCGGCCTCGTTCTCCAGGAACCAGCAATGGCCGCCCGTGGTGGTGAGCGGCGCCCCGGCGGTAAGCACCCGCGGAGCGACCAGCAGGCGGTCGCGGACCGCCTGCGCCACGGGGATGATCACCTCCGCCAGGCCGCCGCAGTCGCGCACCGTGGTGACGCCGCGGCTCAGCGCCGCCCGCAGGTTGGCCACCGCGCGCACCGCGAGCCTGGCCGCCGGCCGACCGATCGCCGCGTACATCGGGTCCATGCCGTTTTCGACTCCGGCACCGCTCCACATCAGGTGCACGTGGCTGTCGATCAGCCCGGGGGCGATCACCTGCCCGGGGTAGTCGAGACGTTGCGCCGCGCCATGCGCCAGCCGCACGGCGGCGTCACCCGTCTCCACGATGACCCCATCCTCGACCAGCAGCGCCGCATCGGTGCGCGGCTCCGCGGCGGGGTTGCAGACCAGCAGCCGGCCGCGAATCAGGACTTGCGGCACAGCCTGATCGGCTTCGTCGCCGTAGTCCGGCCCGCGGAGGTGCCCACCGGCGGCGTAGGGGGCGAATCAGTTGGGTCCAACAGCCCGTCGGAGCTCGTTTTCTCCCAATCAGACCGATCGGTGCTTGCAGCCCACTCCGCCCACGCGGAGGAGTAGTGGTCGCCCAACTCGTCCACCGGTCGCAGTCGTGTCATCACCGGCACCCTCACTCGGACAGTTCGAAGGGTGAGGGTTCCGGGCGGTTGATCACCTCCCAGCCGGTCACGTCGCCGCCGTGCCAGCGGTAGGGCATCGGCACCACGCGTGCGGAGCGATCGGCGAGCGGCAGCGCAACCCGGCGGTGGCCCTCCCGCGCCGACAGTTTCATGGCCGCCGCTATCTCCAGCACCTGTCGGAAGTCATGTCCGCTGCACGGCGCCGGTCGCCCGTCACGCACCGCGTTCATGAGGCTGCCGACCACTCCCAGGAACGGCCCGCCCGCACGTTCGTCGGCGGTGGGCTCGTCCAGAAACGCGGGCCGCACGGGGCGGGCCCGGGAGCCGCTTCCCTGCAGCAGCACGGTGCCGGCGGCGCCGGCGAGGTATACCGCGCCCCGCTCTCCGAACAGCGCGAGCTGATAGGCGCCGGCGGCCGGCATCTCACGGGCAGCGGTACAGACGTAGCCTCCGGGCATGCCCAGCGTGCCGTAGGCAGCGCAGTCGTCGTCGCCCGCGGCAGCCTCGTCCGGCACGGTCCAGCCCTCTACCCAGTCCACCTCGTCGCCGGTGACGAAGCGGAGATAGTTGAGGATGATGCAGCCCAGACCCGAGACCTGGTCGCCGTGCGCCAGGTAGCCGTCGGTGGCTGCCCCGGTGAGCCGGCCGATTGCGCCCTCGCGTATCCACGCGCCGATCCTGGCGATGTTGTGCACCTCCCAGTGCGCGGTGCCGCAGGCGAACGCCGCGCCGTGCCGCTCGCAGGCCGCCACCATCGCATCGGCATCGGCCAGCCGCGCCGCGACCGGCTTCTCGCAGGAGATGCCCTTGACGCCCGCCTCGGCGCAGGCGATCACCGCCGCGGGGGCCGCGCTCACCGGCAGGATGTTGGCCACCACCTCCGGCACCTGCCACGCCAGCAGCTCCTGCACCGTGTCGAACTGGTGGGGAATGCCGTAGTGCTCGGCGAACCGCTGGCGCCGGTCACGCGCCGTATCCACCAGCGCGATCAGCTCCGCCTCCGGGTGGTTGGCGTAGGCATAGGTGTAGCGGCGGCCCCAGTCGCCGCAGCCGCCGGCCACCGCGACCCGCAGTCGCTCCCGTTTCATGGTGTTTTTCCGGCGACACGAGCACCGTCGCCCCAATCGTGCTCCAGCTCCTCCCACCGCGCGGGATCGATCCGCTGCCGGTAGGCGGCGACGTTCTGCGCCACCCGCGCCGGGGTCGAGAAGCCCAGCAGGATCGAGGCAAAGCGCGTCTCGCGCAGGCAGAAATGGAGGTTGAGGACGTGCAGATCGAGACCGCGCGCGGCGCACCAGTCGTACATCCACCTGGCGCGCCGCAGCCGGGGGGTCATCTCGACCCGCTCGGGCGCCACCCCGGCGGCACGCGCCGCGACCGCCACGGGATCCTCGCCGCCGAGCGCGCCGCTGAGCGCGCCGCTGAGCATGATCGAGGCGTTGAACACGCCCACGTCGGCCGCCACCGCCGGCTCCAGCACCCCGGCCAGCGCGGAGCGTTCGATCAGGTTGTAGTCGGCAAAGGTCAGCGACACGTCGAAGTCGCCGCTGGCGATGCACGCCCGGTGATGCGCGTGCGGCCGGCAGCCCAGGCCGATGTGCCGCACCACGCCCTGCTCCTTGAGCGCCAGCAGCGCGTCACGGGCCGCGTGCGGCGCCAGCACCGGCTCGATCTCGGCCGGGTCGTGCACCAGCATCAGGTCCAGGTAGTCGGTCTCCAGTGCGCGCAGGCTCAGCTCGGTGCTCGCCATGATGGCGTCGTAGGAGTAGTCGTGCGGACGCCGGCGCGAGCCCGCCTTGCTCTCGATGATCAGTTCCTCGCGCCGGTGGCCACGACGGTACCACTCCTGCAGCGCGATTCCGATGTAGCGCTCGCTGTCGCCGCCGAGATAGGCGGCCGAGGTGTCGATCAGGTCGATGCCCGCCTCCAGCCCGGCCAGCACCGTATCCACGGCCACCTGCTCGTTGTGGCCGTCGCCGCGCCGGCCGAGCTGCGCCCCGCCGATTCCCAGCACCGGCACCTGCAGTTCCGTGCGCCCCAGCCGCCGCCGTTCGTACTCGATCGCTTCCATCTCTCACCAGCATACCCGCCCGCGCCGTGCCGAGTAACGCCCGCGCCGGTGCCGCTCGCTACGGCAGCGCCAGTTCGCCGCAGAGGGTACGGAACGGCAAGACACGGGTGTCGGAGTGCTCGTCGCCGAAGTCTGCCGTACCGAGATGTACCTGGTAGAAACGTGGAATCTCGCTGCGTTCGCGCATGTAGCGGCAGGCCGGTGCCGCGCGGCGCTCGCCACTCTTGCACTCGACCGCGAATTCGGGGCGGCCGCCACGCAGCACCACGAAGTCGATCTCGCGTCCGTCGGTGTCACGCAGAAACCGCAGTTCCATCGCGTGCCCCTCGGTGTCTTCGACCAGGTGGCAGTACTTCAGCAGGTGTCCGGCCACCATGTTCTCGAAGCGGGGCCCGGGATCCTCCACCCGCGACCAGTCCCAGAAGTAGAGCTTGCGCTCCTTGCGCACGGCCCTGATCGGGGCCGAACCGAACGGCGCCAGCCGGTAGCAGAGGTAGAGCCGCTCGAACGCGGCAATCCAGCGCTCGACGCTCTCGTGCGATGCCTGCAGCAGTTTGCGCAGGCGGTTGACGGAGAGCGGCGCTCCGACGCAGGCGGGCAGGTGGGAGAGCAGCAGGTCCAGCCGCGACACCTCACGCACCTGCTCCAGATCGCGAAGATCTTCGTGCACCACCCGTGCGGATTGCTCGCGCAGCCAGCGCCGGTGGAAGCGCTCCTCGCCGCGCAGAAACGGTTCCGGAAAGCCGCCGAACCGCAACAGTTGTGCGACCGCATCGGCTTCGGTGTCCAGGCGGGCCTCCAGCAGCGTGAACGGATGCAGGCGGTAGTAGTGGTATCGGCCCTGCAGCGAGTCGCCGCCCTTGCGGTAGTAGTCGAGGCGGGCGGAGCCGGTTACCAGGAACGAGATCGAGGACCGGTGCTTGTCGTAGAGTCCCTTGATCAGGCCCCGCCAGGCGGCGTACTTGTGGAGTTCGTCGAAGATGAGGAGAGGCTGCCCCGGTGGCAGGCGCGCGGCCAGGATCTCTGCCCGGTCGACGGGATGGTCCCAGTTCAGGTAGGCCGGCGACGACTCGTCGCTGCCTGCTCCCAACTGCGACAGGGCGAACGTCGTCTTGCCCACCTGGCGCGGACCGCCCACGAACACCATACGGTCGGCGAGGTCCGCGGTCACGGCTTCCGCGAGGTATCGGGTGGTCATCGGTGCGCTCCCAACGCCATGAGTTTTTTCACGTATACCTGAATATACTCATGAGTGTTTTCTGGTCAACCGGAAAACGCTTACGAGACTGTCAGCGGCAGGGGCGATGGCTGGCAGTTGCGCTTCTGCTGCCCTTACGCGTGGTACAGTGCGCCGATGGAGTCCTGCATCTTCTGCCGGATCGTTGCCGGAACGCTTCCGGCGAGCGTCGTATTCAGGGATGCCGCGGTCATGGCCTTCATGGATATCCAGCCCGTGACCGAGGGCCACACCCTGCTCATCCCGCTGGCGCACCGGCCGAACGTCGCCGACCTGGACGACGCTACGACCGGACACCTGTTCGGGGTCGCCCGGCGCATCACCCAGGCGCTCTACGACGGGCTCGGATGTGCCGGCGTCAACTGGTTCGTCGCCGACGGAGAGGCCGCGGGGCAGGAAGTGTTCCATATGCACCTGCACCTGATTCCACGCAATCCGGGGGACGGCTTCGGACTGCGGTTCCCGCCGGACTACCGCCAACTCCCGGAGAGACAGGCCCTCGACCGTGCCGCCCACGCGATCAGCGGAGCGCTGGCCGACACGCCGCCGGCTACTGCTGACTGAGCGCCCAAACTAGCGGGCATCCTCGGGGTGCGAACTCAATGAGAGGTCTTTTCCCCGCCATCGAGCCGTATGAGTACGGGAAACTGGATGTTGGCGACGGCATCCGCGTCTACTGGGAGACGTGCGGCAATCCGGGTGGCAAGCCGGCGCTGGTGGTGCACGGCGGGCCCGGTTCCGGCTGCTCGGAGTGGCACCGCAGATTGTTCGATCCGACGGCGTATCGCGTCGTGTTGTTCGATCAACGCGGCTGTGGACGAAGCACGCCGCACGCCGGTGCCCCGGCGACCGACCTGGAGTGCAACACCACCTGGAAGCTCATCGATGACATGGAGGCGTTGCGCCGGTACCTGCAGGTCGACCGCTGGCTGGTGCTCGGCGGATCGTGGGGCAGCACGCTGGCCCTGGCCTACGCCGAACGCCATCCGCACCGCGTCTCCGAGTTGATCCTGTTCGGGGTGACGACCGGCCGCCACGCGGAATTCGACTGGTTGTTCCGCGGCGGCGTTGAACCGGGTCTGGCCGCGCGCCGAACTGGTAATCGTGGACGATTCCGGGCATGCGGCCGATGCCGCGATCAGCGAACGCCTGATACGCGCTACCGAACGATTCGCGATGGAAGGACACGGTCGTGCCTCCGACGATGCGGGGTGACGTGAAGTCGAGGCTCTTCATCAGACCAGCCTCGGTGGTGGACGCCGAGTTCGTCGCACGCATCTACGTCGATTCCTGGAATGCCTCATTCGGCGGACTGCTGTCGCGAACGGATCGAGCGGTTACGCCGGAACTGATCGGGCGCTGGCGGCGGGCTCTTTCCCGGCCTGTCCCGCACCGGACGTGGGTTGCCGAGCGCTCGGGCTCGATCATCGGATGCGCTGAAATCGGTCCGAGCCGCGATCCGGTGGATCCCTCGATCGGCGAGCTGTACAGCATCTTCGTCAATGAGCCTTACTGGCGTACGGGAGTCGGCAGTGCGCTGATCGGCGTTGCTCACCGCCATCTCGTGCAGGACCGCTATCGCACGGCCATACTTTGGACCGTTGCCGGCTACCGTCAGGGCATAGCCTTCTACGAAGCGATGGGGTGGCGTCGCGACAGTGGCATTCGAGACCAGGGGCGGCAGATCCGCTTCCGCGGCGAGCCGAGTCGGCTGCATCGCGCGACGGCGGGCGTGCAAGACCGTTGACTCAGGGCACCGGAACACACAGCCTTCCGCCATGAGCAGCGACGACATCCGGCAAGAACCAACCTTCGCCACCATCCAGGTCACGCGTGACTTCGATTGTCCGGTGAAGACCTTGTTCGCGCACTGGACCAGTCCCGAGACCCGGGTCCGCTGGGAAGCAGACCCCGCCAGCGGTATGCGCTATCTCAACTTCGACACGCGCGAGGGCGGAGTCGAACGCCTGGAGATCTCGAACCAGGGCCAGGTAGTGGGTGAGATGGTCCAGCACATCATGGTGCTGTGCGCAAACGAAGCGCTGGTGGCGTCGATCACCGGCCACTTCGGCGGCCGCATCACCATGGTGATGCAGGTGACCTGCCGCTTCGAGGCGACGGCGGACGGCAGCCGGCTGACCGGCACCAGCCAGGTGGTCGACCTGACCGGCCGCGACGTTACCGAAGAGCAGACGGCCGGGTGGAACATGATGCTGGAGAGCTTCGCCTCCGACCTCGCCGCGAATCCACTCTCCACGTAGGGATCGGCAGAGCCGGAACCGCGGACCAGCCGTCCGGCACGATGGCGTCGCGGCGGCGCTGATCGCGCTCGGGGTCGGTGAAGTCGGGATCGGCGACCGGCGAGTTGCAGTCGAAGCCGCGCAGTTGCCAGCGTTCCAGGGACATGGACTCGAGCGCACGGTCGGCGGCGATGCGCACCTCCACCGGTACCTCCTTACCGTCATGCCAGAACAGGTTGCGGTCGCAGGCGAAGGTGAAGAGGTCGTACTCGTCGAACTGCCAGGCCACCTCGCAACCTTCCTCGTGCACCGCCTGCCAGTAGCCCTTGAAGCCGTCGTGGGCGATGTCTACGGGCGCCATGGCGGCACGTCCCAGGTGCGGCGCCAATTCCACTTCCACGCGACTTCCAGCGACGGCAGCGCGATCTCGTACCAGACGCCGGCGGTAAAGGGGAGGACGGTGGTGCGGTCGCCCACCTGGGCGCGGATCCACTCGATGAAGGCGTTGGCGTCGGTCACGTCCGGGGGCCAGGTGCCGTGGGGGATCGGGTCCGTCCTGCGGTCGGTGCGGTAGTGGGTCGGAATCAGGAATCTCGGCTGCACCCAATCGACGAGTTGCAGCAGGTGCCCGGTATGCTCTTCGCCGCGCCACTCGGTGAGGCCGGTCTTCATGTGCACCAGGTAGTCGACTCTTCCGGCGAGAGCCCGCAACTCGGGATAGGGCTCGTGCAGGTCTCCGGTGTGGTAGATCGAGACGGAGGTCTGCCGGTCCGTGACCAGGTAGCCGCAGGTGGGGAGGTCGGGCGTGGCGTTTTCGCCGCTCTCGACCACCTCGACACTGATCCGTTCGAGGTCGAGCGCGGGGTTCGGCGGAAAGCGGCGGCCGGTGCCGATCAGGCTGCTGACGACCTCCGGGTAGACCACCTGCACGCGCTGCGCCGGAATGCTCCTGGTGATCGGCAGGTCGCGGGCAAAGGCGGCGTCGCCGTACACCTCCGCCAGCGGCTGCGCCGGGTTGACGCAGCCGGGGCTCACGTACAGCTTCTCGAACCGCTCTCCCCGGCACAGGCGCCCGAGGGTAGGCGGATGGCAGTGGTCGAAGTGCTCGTGGCTGATGAAGAGGTAGTCGTAGACCGGCTTCGCGGCGCTCAACTCGGCGTCGAAGAAGTAGGGATCGAAGGCGAAGGCGACCTCCGCGAAGCGTGCCTCGAAGCTGCCGCAACCCGACCAGCGGAGCTGGAACGAGCGCTCGCCGGCGCGCGTTGCAGGCGGCATGTGCTTACTCTACGGCTCGACCCTGCTGCCGAAAAATCGCCAGCGCCTGCTCGAAGCTGATCCGGTCGAGCGGCTCGGCGGCGGCGTCGAGCACCTGGTCCACCTGCGCCACCGTGTTCAGGCCCACGATCAGGCTCGTCACCACCGGGTGGGCGAGGGCGAAGCGGATCGCGAAGCGGGTCAGT
The DNA here is from genome assembly GCA_965203905.1 of Spirochaetia bacterium. Taxonomy (GTDB): domain Bacteria; phylum Spirochaetota; class Spirochaetia; order SZUA-6; family Bin103; genus Bin103. The sequence goes on from CBDBDQ010000005.1 coordinate 4,281,912, forward strand.
GCCGCCGGTGCCAACTCCTGCCGCAAGAGCGCCAGGCGTTCGTAGGCGCGATCCCATTCCGGCGCCCGCATCCGGTCTCCGTCCGGCAGCGACCCGCGGTTGCCGCGCTGGTCGGTCAGCAGCCCGGCCAGCAGCGGGCGAATGCAGAGGAACCCGCCGCCGCGGCGCTGGAGGGCGGGAAAGAAGCGCGCCATCTCCATCTCGATCACGTTGTAGTAGGCGACCAGGCCCGAGAAGGTCCCGGTGGCGAGCGCCGCCTCGGCGAACGCAGGGGTGTACGGAAAAGAGGTGAGGTAGCCCACCTTGCCCTCGTCCCGCAGCGTCTCGAAGGTCTCTTTGAGCGGCTCGTCGACCGCCTCCACCGCGGGGACCCGCAGCTCGTCGCTGTTCGGTGCAGCGCGCTGCAGGTGCTGGATCACGGCGATGCGGTCGGTGTGCAGCTCGGCCAGCGCCTCCTCGACCCGCAGCCGGAACTTGGCCGCATCGAAGCGGCCGCCATCGTCGAAGTCGGGCACCGGGACCTTGATGACGTGATGGATCTCGTGGCGGCGCGGATGGCCGGCCAGCACCTTGCCCACGGACCAGCGGGTACCGTACTCGTAGCTGGAGTGCACGAAGTTGACGCCGCGCTCCAGCGCCCGCTCCAGTGCCAGGCGGCCGGCGCGCGAACGCTCGTCGTCGGAGCCTCCCTTGGCGGCGAAGCGCATCGGCCCGAAGCAGATCGGCGAAACCTCCAGGTCCGTGGATCCAAATCGCCTGTACTCCATCATGCCTCCCTCAGCCCGGAGTCTACCGCATCCGCTCCGCGGCGGCACAGGAGCGTAATCATGGGTGGCGTCTCGGGGCGGCCTGCCGCCGCGGCCGACGCGTGGTTGACTTTGGCGGCGGGCGGATCTAGCATCGGCGGTTATGGCGGCCGCCGCTTCCGCTCACGGGGCAGCCGAGGACCTGCTCATCGAGGTGCGCGACCTGCGCGTCGAGTTCCGGCTTACGGAGGGGCTGTTGCGTGCGGTGGACGGCGTCAGCTTCGTGGTGCGCAGCCACCAGACGCTGGGCGTGATGGGCGAGTCGGGGTGCGGCAAGAGCGTTACCGCGCGCGCCATCATGGGAATCGTGCCGATTCCGCCGGGGCGCGTCACCGGCACCATCAACTACTATCCCGAGCACGGGCCGCCGATCGACCTGGTGAGCCTCGATCCCAAGGGCGACGAGTACCGCGACATCCGCGGCAACCAGATCAGCATGATCTTCCAGGAGCCGATGACGGCGCTCAGCCCGGTGCACACCGTCGGCAACCAGATCGGCGAGGTGCTGCGCGTGCACCAGGAGGTGGACCGCAGGCGGGCGCGCGACCAGACCGTCGACCTGCTGGACCGGGTGGGCATCAGCGACCCGCACCGGCGCGTGGACCAGTATCCGTTCGAGCTCAGCGGCGGCATGAACCAGCGGGCGATGATCGCCATGGCGCTGGCCTGCCGGCCACGGCTGCTGATCGCCGACGAGCCCACCACCGGCCTGGACGTGACCATCCAGGCGCAGATCATGGAGCTGATCCAGGACCTGCAGCGGGAGTTCGGCATGGCGGTGCTGTTCATCACCCATGACCTGGGACTGATCGCGGAGATGGCCGACGACGTGCTCACCATGTACATGGGGCAGATCGTGGAGGCCGGCAGCGCCGACCAGGTGTTCTACGGCCACACCCATCCCTACACCGAGGGCCTGCTGAAGTCGATTCCCATCGTCGCCGCCGAGCATCACCGCCTGGCGCCGATCCGCGGCAGCGTGCCCAACCCCTACGCACGCCTCTCCGGCTGCCGATTCCGCTACCGTTGTCACCGCTACATCGGCGAGATCTGCGACCAGGAGCCGCCCCAGTTCGGTCCCGCGCCCGGCCACCTCAGCAAGTGCTGGCTGCACGAGCCCGCCGGGAAGCCGAGCGAGGCGCGGCGATGAACGAAGCCGCCAACGGTCCGCTGCTGCGGGTGGAGCACCTGTTCAAGTACTACCCGGTGACCGCCGGCCTGCTGAAGCGCAAGGTGGCCGAAGTGCGCGCGGTCGACGGCGTCAGCTTCGAGGTCGGCAAGGAGGAGACCCTGGCGCTGGCCGGCGAGAGCGGCTGCGGCAAGACCACCGTGGTGCGCAGCATCTCGCGGCTGGTGGACCCCGACGGCGGCCAGGTCCTGCTCAAGACCGAGCTGCTGGACGAGTACCGCGACGCCGCCGGCTGGCTCGACCTGGCGGCATTGCCGGGCCGGGAGATGAAGGCGGTGCGCCGCGACCTGCAGGTGATCTTCCAGGACCCCGACTCGTCGCTCAACCCGCGCTTCACCATCAAGAGCATCGTCGGCGAGCCGCTGGTGGTGCACGGTCTCGGCCGGCGGCGCGAGATCGCCGACCGGGTGGATGAGCTGCTGCGCCTGGTGGGGCTCGACACCAGCCACCTGAACCGCTTTCCCCACGAGCTCAGCGGCGGCCAGAAGCAGCGCGTCGGCATCGCCCGCGCACTGGCCCTGGAGCCGCGGCTGATCCTGGCCGACGAGCCGGTGTCGGCGCTGGACATGTCGATCCAGGGGCAGATCCTCAACCTGATCGAGGACCTGCGCGCCAAGCTGGGGCTGACCATGCTGTTCATCGCCCACGACCTGTCGGTGCTGGCGCATATCAGCGACCGCATGGGGGTGATGTACCTCGGCAACCTGGTCGAGGTGGGCGCCACCACCGACCTGTTCCGCAAGCCGCGCCACCCCTACTCGGAAGCACTGCTGACGGCGATTCCGCAGCCCGACCCGAAGCGCAAGGTGGAGCGCGTGATCCTCGAAGGCCAGGTGCCGTCGCCGCTCAACAAGCCGGCCGGCTGCCCGTTCCACCCGCGCTGCCCGTACCGGCAGCAGCGCTGCGAGGGCGAGGTGCCCGAGTTGCGCCCCGCGGGGGACGGACGCATGGTTGCCTGCCACTTCGCCGAGGAGCTGGAGCTGCGCGGCTCGCTGCAGAGCGACGTGATGGGGCGCCTCGGCCTGACTTGAGGGGCCGTGGCGCCGGTAAGGTCGCAGGGCGGTCCGCTCAGTCGACCAGGTTGGCGCCGCCGTCCTCCAGTGTCTCCGGGCGCCGCCAGTAGGAGTACTGGGGCGTCCACTCAGCGTCACCGATCCCGGCCAGAGCCAGCAGTCCCCACAGGGCGCAGTAGAGGTCGCCGGGACCGAACACGCAGGAGTTCCGGCGCAGGATGGTGTCGCCGGAGCGCTCGTAGAGCACGGCGCCGGGGTAGTTGTCGCTGCCGGGGCTGACCGACTGCTCGCGCGGGTAGTCGCTGCCGCCGTGGGAGGCCAGCCGGAAGCGCCAGCCGCGGGCGTTGGCGAAGCGCCGCTGCAGCGCCGGCGGATCCTTGGACAGCAGCACTACCGCCACTACCGACTCCAGGTGCGGCAGCAGGCCGTTGAAGCCGTCCGCCCACAGCGTGCAGTAGCGACAGCCCTGCCCCATGTTGTGGATGGCGAGCAGCCGCTGCCGATCGGCGAACAGCTCACGCAGCGTGGTCGGGCCGCTCTGCGTCGTGAAGCGATAGTTGGGCACCGGCGTTCCCGGACGCTCCTTGCGCAGGGCGTTGAGCTCGGATGTCAACTCGCCGATCCGCCGTTCCAGCTCGGCGATCCTGCTATCGCATTCATCTGCCATGGCGTAGGTTCCCTCCCGATGGTTGCGCGCCGGCATCGCTACCAGCCCTTCCAGCTACCGTCGGCGTGACGGTACTGCCGGAACCGGGTCGGCCGATAGGGGAGCTGCGCGATGTCGGCTTCCTTGACGGTGACGCCCAGTCCGGGTTCCTCCGGCACGTTCATGTATCCCTCATGGACCTGGAACGGATGCTCGGCGAAGCGGTCGAACTGGGCGAGGTATCCGGCCGTGGTCTCCTGGATCAGCAGGTTGGCCATCGCCGCGTCGGCGTGGATCAGCGCCGCGTGGCCCACCGGTCCGGAGGTGTTGTGCGGCGCCATCAGCATCTGCTGCGCGTCCGCCAGCCGCGCGATCTCCAGCATGCGGTGGATGCCGAAGCACTGGGTGATGTCCGGCTGCAGGATGGCGCAGGCGCGGCTGTCGGTCAGCTCCTTGAACTGGGCCACGGTGAACAGCTTCTCGCCGGTGGCGATCGGCACCGGGCTGCGCCGGCTGACCTCGGCCAGCGCCGCCACCGAGCCCGCCTTGACCGGCTCCTCCAGGAACAGCGGGCGCAGCGGCGCCACCGCGCGGGCGAAGGCGACGCTGAGCTCCGGCAGCGGGCTGCCGTGGGTGTCGAGCAGGATCTCCAGCTCGGGGCCGGCCGCCTCCCGCATCGCCGCCACGCACGCCCGCGAATGCTCGATGGCGGCCGGATCCAGGGGCGTGGCGCGGGTCTCCAGCGGGTTGCCCTTGATCCCGGCATAGCCCTGGCGCTGCGCGGCCAGCGCGCTCGCCGCGGCCGCCTCCGGGGAGGCGAAGCTGCCGCCGTTGGAGTACACCCGCACGCGCTCGCGCCGGCGGCCGCCGAGCACGGTATGCACCGGCACCCCCCACGCCTTGCCCACCAGGTCGTACAGGGCGATGTTCACCGCCGCCGCGGCGCAGCCCAGCACCGGACCGCCCTTCCACGGCAGGCGGTCGGTCAGGTCCTCGGTGAGGGCGATCACCCGCAGCGGGTCAGCGCCCAGCAGCAACTCGCGCCAGGCGTGGATCTGGGCTTCCACCGGCTCGACCAGCCACTCCGCGGTACCCTCTCCCCAGCCGGCCAGTCCGGCATCGGTCTCCAGCTTCAGCAGCAGCCAGCCCTTCTCGGTGCTGGCGATCGCCTCCCCGGTTACCGGGTCATGCTCCCGCTGCCCGGTGGCGACGCTGAACTTGAAGGTCTGCACGCCGGTGATTTTCACCGTGAGTCTCCCATGACCGCTCCATCCTAATGGATTGCGCGCCTGACGCCGAGTTGGCGCAGGCCGGGTACAATAGGCCCCGGTCCAGCAGCGCTGCTGGCAACGGAGGTACGCCGTGGGATCTGACACGTTGACTGTCGCCGTGATCGGGTGCGGCCGCATGGGGCAGCAATACGCGACCGTGTACGCCACCCGGCCCGATACCGAACTGGTGGCCATCGCCGAGGCCAACCCGGAACGGCGCCGCGCGGTAGGCGAACGCTTTGGCGTGTCGCGGCTGTTCGCCGGCGCCGCGGAGCTGTTCGCGGCCGTGGTGCCGGATGTGGCGGCGGTGGTGCTGCCGGTGCGCTACATCAAGGACGCGGTGCTGGCGGCCGTCGCCGCCGGCGTGCGCGGGGTCACCACCGACAAGCCGATCGCCGCAACCCTGGCCGACGCCGACGCCATGGTGGCCGCGTGCGAGCGCCGCGGCGTCGTGTTCGGCGGCGGCAACCTGCAGCGCGCCCGCGGCGACGTGCAGGACGCGGCACGCTGGATCCGTCGCGGCGACTTCGGGGCGGTCACCGGCGCGGCGGTGCACCGCTGGGGCGGGGGAGAGATCTCCGGCGGCGGCTGCCAGCACGTGTCGGTGCTGCGCCTGCTGGTGGACGCGGAGGTGGCCGAGGTGGTCGCCTGGGGCAAGCCGGCCCACAAGCTGGCCCCGGACGAGGACGACGCCGGGCTGGCCATCCACGCCCGCTTTACCATGTCCGACGGCCTCTCGGTGCCGGTGTTCGCCGAGGAGACGCCGCACAGCGGGGTCGACCTGTGGACCGACGCCGCGCTGATCCGCTGGGAGTGGGACGCCACCACGATCTATGCCGGCAGCGACGCCAGCGGCCGGCGCGTGCCGTTGCAGCGTTCTTTCACTCCCGTGGAGTATCCCCGGTTTTCCTATCTGGGAACTGCCATCGGCTCGTTTCTGGATGCGGTACGCACCGGCAGCGAGCTGTGGATCTCGGGCCACGATCTGCGCCAGGCGCTGGAAGTGGCGATCGCGGCGAAGCGCTCGGCCGCCCTCGGCTCGGTCCCGGTAGCGCTGCCGCTGAAAGACCGCGGCCTGACGCTGCGCCCGCGTGCCTACCGCTGGCTGGGCGGCGACGTGACCGGAAGCGAGCAGAGCCTGGCTGAAGCCTCCACGCCGTGGGCCGGCTACGACTGAGAGTCCGGCCGCGGCGGCGCCCGCGGCACCGGCCCCTGCGCTGCATGCCGTGCCGCTCGCCATGAGTCGTCCCCACGGCGCCGCCGCCACGTTGTTCCGCGACGTGGCGAGCGCCGTGCTCTACCTGGCGCCGATGCAGGCGCTGATCACGCTCATCTCCTTCATCGCGATCAGTCGCCTGGAGGCCTCGGTGGCGTGGGTGGGGATTCTCGGATCCGCCGGTTACTGGGGCCAGCTCTGGAACCTGGCGCTGGGACGGGTCACCGCCAAGGTGGATCTGCGCGCCGGCCTGGCGCTGCTCATGGCGGCCCAGGGGCTGTTGCTGGCGGCGGCGGCCCTGCAGCACTCCCTCCTGCCCTACGCTGCGCTGGTCATTCCCCTGCTGGTGCTGTTCGGGCTGTACGAGGTGCAGTACGCCACCCTGGTGCCGCACCTGTATCGGCCGGAGGAGCGTCCGCACGCGCTGGGGGTGCGCAACTTCGCGGTGGCCGCCGGCACCGCCCTGCTGGCGGCGCTGTTCGGGCGCTTCAGCAGCGGGGCCGCCGGCCACACGCCGGTGTTCCTGCTGGCCGGGCTGGCCATGGTGGCGGGCGGGCTGGTGTTCCGCGGGGTGCGCCCCGCGGGCACGCGGCCGGAGGCATCGGCCGCACCGCGCATGCCGGTGCTGCGCGCCCGCGAGATCGCCGGCGTCCTGTTCGGCGCCCGTTCCGACACCGTGACGCCGGCGCACCGCCGCAAGTTCCGCCGCCTGGTGCTGGTGCTGGTCCTGTATGGGTGGTACGGAGCCGGTCTCGTCACCATGCAGGTGGTGGTGTACGACCGGCTGGGCTTCGACGAATGGCGGGTCGGGCTGCTGGCGGCAGTCGCCACCCTGGGGACGCTGCTTTCTTCACTGCTGGTCGCCCCCCGGTTGCGGTTGCTCGGCGGCACCACCAATTTCCGCCTCTGCTTCGGCGCCAGCCTGATCTCCGCCGTGCTGCTGGTCGTGGCGGTGCTGTTTGTTTCCGGCCGTCCCGTGTTCTGGGTGCTGGTCGCCGGTCAGCTCGCGATGGGCATCGGGGTGACCGGCTTCGTGCTCGGGACCCATACCGCCGCTCTGAATATCGCGCCCGCCGGGCGCGAGGCCCTGTTCGTCAACGCCATGATGGTCGTGCTGGGTCTGCGCGGCATGCTGGTCCCGCTGCTGGTCGCGGCTGTCATCCGTGCCGCCGGGGTCGAGTGGGCGCTGCTCGTCGGCCTGCTGTGCGTGCTCTGCTGCGCGGCCCTGGTGGTGCACCCCGGCGCTGAACGGGACCGGCCGCCAGGGGTACGGGAATGAAGCGGGAGCGACAGTATTCCCGGACACACTGCCCGTTTCAGCGTGAAGCAATGTATCATCGGCGCATGTACCTGGAGCGGAGTGTTCCCCGGAGCGTAGCGGCGCTGCTGGCGGCGGCGCTGGTGCTGCTCCTGCCGGTAGTTGGATTCGCCCGCGTCAGCGAAGACACCATCGTGCTGGGCGCGGCGGTGTCGCTCACCGGGAAGTACACCACCGCCGGCAACCACACGCGCAAGGGCTACGACCTCGCGGTCAAGATGATCAACGAGCGCGGCGGCGTGCGGGTGGCGGGCAAGGATTACCGGCTGGAGATCCTGTACTACGACGACGAGTCGACACCGGCGCGCGGCGCGCAACTGGCCGAGCGCCTGATCCGGCAGGATGGCGTGCGGTTCATGCTCGGCCCCTACAGCTCGGGCCTGACCCAGGCGATCGCTCCGGTCACCGAGCGCTACCAGGTCCCGATGGTGGAGGGGAACGGTGCCTCGCGCGAGCTGTTCAACAAGGGCTACCGCTACCTGTTCGCGGTGCTGTCCACTTCCGAGCAGTACCTGCAGGAGGCGATCAACCTGGCGGCGGAGCGGGCCCAGGCGGAGGGCCGGGACCCCGCCTCGCTGAAGATCGCGGTGGCCACCGAGAACGATCCGTTCTCCCAGGACGTGCGCGACGGCGTGGTGGACGATGCCGCGCGCTACGGCATGGAGGTGGTGATCGACGACAAGCTGCCGCGCGAGCTCAACGACATGACCACGACGTTGCTCAAGGTAAAGGCGCTGCGTCCCGACGTGCTGCTGGTGTCCGGCCACTCGAAGGGTGCGGCGCTGCTGGTACGCCAGGCCGCGGAGCTGCGGGCCTCGGCCCCGATCGTCGCCATTTCGCACTGCGAGTCCGCCGAGGTCACCGATGCCGCGCGCTTCGGGGACGCCGCCGAGGGCATCTTGTGCACCGCGCAGTGGGCGCCGACGCTGTCCTACCGTGACGACCTGTTCGGCAGCGCCGCCGACTACGCCACGCTGTTCGAGCGCGAGTACGGCTACATTCCGCCCTACCAGGCCGCGGAGTCGACCGCCGCGGTCATGGTCTGGGCCGATGCGTTGCAGCGCGCCGGCTCGTTCGACACCGACGCGGTGCGCGCGGCGCTGGCGGCGACCGACATGCAGACCTTCTACGGCAACATCCGCTTCGACGCCACCGGCAAGAACATCGCTAAGCCGATGGTGCTGAGCCAGATTCAGGACGGCGAGTATCGCGTGGTGGCGCCGACCGCCTGGGCCTCCCACGAGCTGCAGTTCCCAGGTCCCGGTCCCGCCGGAGGCACGGTCTCCGCCACCGGACAGACGGGTCGACTCCTGCTGTTCGGGCCGTTGACGGTGCAGCTGCTCCTGGACGGGCTGCTGGTCGGGGCGATCTTCGCGCTCGCCGCGTACGGCATGGCGCTGGTGTGGGGCGTGATGAACATCATCAACGTATCGCAGGGCGAGCTGGTGATCCTGGGCGGCTTCCTCACCTGGTGGCTGACCACCTTCGGCATCCATCCGCTGTTCGGAATCCCCATCGCCGGCGCCGTGCTGTTCGGGTTCGGCTGGCTGCTGTACCGGACGGTGGTGTACCGCCTGGTCGACCGCGACCTGTTCGTGTCGCTGCTGGCCACGTTCGGCCTTTCGATTCTGCTGCAGCAGTTGATGAACCAGGTGTTCGGTGCCGACCTGCGCAGCGCCAACGCGGAACTCGGCGCCACCTACCTGATGGGCGACGGCGTGGTGCTGGCCAACAGCAAGCTGGTAGCGTTTGCGGTGGCCCTGGCGGCGGCCGCGGGGTTGCTGCTGTTCCTGCGCCGCAGCCGCTCCGGGCGCGCCATCCGGGCGACCTCCCAGAACGCGCGCGCGGCGCGCCTGATGGGGGTGCGCACGGACCGCGTCTACGCGCTCGCCTTCGCCCTCAACGCGGCCGCCTGCGGAATTGCCGGCGCGCTGGTGGCGATGGTGTGGGTGGTGCATCCGTTCATCGGCATCACCTACACGGTGCGCTCGTTCGTGATCGTGGTGGTCGCGGGCCTGGGCAACATCGCGCCGGTGGTGGTGTCCGGCGCCGCCCTGGGTGACGCCGAGAACCTCACCGGATTCCTGCTCGGCGCGGAGTTCCAGACCGCGTTCGTGTTCCTGCTGCTGGTGGTGATCCTGCTGCTGCGCAGCTACCTGTTGAGCCGCCGGCGCCAGGTGCTGCGATGAGCGCGCGGCTGCTGGGGCCGTTGCTGGTGGCGGCGGCGGGCATCGGCGGGCCGTTTCTGGTGCCCCAGCTCCAGTCGCAGATGGCGGTGCTGTGGGTGATGGTGGTGCTGGCGCTGACCTGGGACGTCGTGGGCGGCCAGATGGGCTACAACTCGTTCGGCAACATCGTCTTCTTCGGCGCCGGCATGTACGCCAGCGCGGTGGTGCAGCGTGGCCTTGCCGACCTCGCCGGCGGCGTAGCGGCGCGCCTGGAGCCGCTGCAGTATCTCGCGGGACTGGGGCTGGGGCTGGCCTGCGCGGTGCTGGTGGCGGTGCCGATCGCGCTGCTGCTGGGCACCGGCATCCTGCGCCTGCGCGGCCATTACTTCGCCATCTGCACCCTGGGCCTGGGCGTGGCCGCGGGCGAGATCGCCAACGCCTGGGACTGGATCGGCGCCGGCGCCGGCCTCGTCACGCCGCTGTTTCCGGAGGAGCTGGGCAACCGCAACCGCTTCTTCTGCTTCTACTTTCTGGCGCTGGCCGGCGTCTGCTTCGGCGTGCTCCGGCTGCTGTACCGCCGCCGCTTCGGGCTGCTGATCAACGCCATCCGCGACGACGAGGACAAGGCCGAGGCGATGGGCCTGCCCACCACCCGCTGCAAGGTGGTCGCCTGGTCGGTGGCGGCGTTCTTCCTGGCGCTGGCCGGCGGCGCCTACGGCAACTTCATCGGCTTCATCGACCCGCTCGACATCGCCTTCTCGGGTGCCACCTTCGGCGTGTGGATGATCCTGATGGCGATCATGGGCGGACGTGGGACGCTGTGGGGACCGGTGATCGGGGCGATGGTGTTCCACGTCACCCAGGAGCTGTTCTGGACCTTCCTGCTCGGCTGGCACCGGGTCGCCATGGGGCTGCTGATCGTGGTGATCGTGACCTTCCTGCCGGACGGCATTCTCGGCTGGATCAGGGAACGCCGCGGCACCACGGCGCTGGCGACGGGGCGCGGCGCATGAACGCCCTGCTGCAGGTCGACGCGGTCAGCAAGGCGTTCGGCGGCGTGACCGCCAACCGGGAGATCAGCCTGAGCGTGCCCCCCGGCGCCGTGCACGGACTGATCGGTCCCAACGGCTCCGGCAAGACCACGCTGTTCAACAGCATCGTCGGCCACCATCCGGTGGACGCCGGCAGCGTCACCTTCGACGGCGCCCGCATCGAGCGCCTGAACGTGCCGCGCATCGCCCGGCTCGGCCTGCTGCGCACCTTTCAGCAGACCCGGGTGTACGGCGCCATGAGCTGCCTCGAGAACATGCTGGTGAGCGCACCGCACCGCACGGCGCACGGCGGGGTGCTGCTGCGCCGGGTGCCGGCGGCGGTGAGCGAGCGGGCGGAGTCGCTGCTGGAGTTCGTCGGCCTCGATGCGCTGCGCCATCATCGCGCCGGCAGCCTTTCGTTCGGTCAGCAGAAGCTGCTGGAGTTCGCCATGGCGTTGATGTTCAGACCCAAGATGCTGCTGCTGGACGAGCCGACGGCGGGCATCAATCCCACCCTGATCAACGGGATGATCGATCGGCTGTTGCGGGCCAACGCCGAGATGGGGGTTACCCTGCTGGTGATCGAGCACAACATGCGGGTGATCATGAACCTGGCCACCCACATCTACTGTCTGGCGCACGGCCGCCTGCTGGCCGCCGGGACCCCCGAGGAAGTGCGCGGCGACCCGCAGGTGGTGGAAGCGTACCTGGGAGGGGATTGATGGGGCGCACGGAGCCGGGCGGCGGGGTTTCCGGTTACGGGGGCGGCGAGCTGGGCGCGGCGGTCTCGGTGGAGCAGGTGGCGCGCGAGAGTGCGTCGCTGCTGGAGCAGGGCGTGCCGCGCGAACGGCTGGCGGAGCTGGCCGGCGGCGACGACTTCGTCGCCATCGACGGCCTGGTTGCCGGCTACGGCCGCATGGAGATCCTGCACGGCATCGATCTGCAGGTCGGCCGCGGGCAGTCGCTGTGCCTGATCGGACCCAACGGCGCGGGCAAGTCCACCGTGCTGCACGCGATCTACGGCCTCAACACCATCACCGGCGGCAGCATCCGCAAGCAGGGCCGCGACATCACCCGCATGCACTCCGCCGACAAGCTCAGGCACGCCGGTATCGCCTACATCCTGCAGGACAACTCGGTGTTCCCGGACATGACGGTGGAGGAGAACCTGCAGATGGGCGCCTATTTGATGCGCGACAAGGCGGCGGTGCGGCACGCCGTGGCGGCGGTGCTGGACCGCTATCCGCGCCTCGCCGAGCGCCGCGCGCAGCCGGCGCGGGTGCTGTCGGGCGGCGAGCGGCGCCTGCTGGAGATCTCGCGCGCGCTGGTGATGGATCCGGACGTGCTGCTGGTGGACGAGCCGTCCATCGGCCTGGAGCCGCGTTTCATCGACATGGTGTTCGAGATCCTGGTCGACCTGCGCGACCGCGAGCGCAAGACGATCATCATGGTCGAGCAGAATGCGCGCAAGGGGTTGCAGTTCGCGGACCTGGGCTACGTCCTGGTGGCGGGGGATCTGGCCCTGGCGGCGCGCGGCGACGAATTGCTGGAGGACCCGCGCGTGGGCCGCCTGTTCCTCGGCGGCTGAGCCGCCGAGACGAAGAAACCCGCTGCCGGTACCCATCCACCTCCGTCACGACGTTTCTTGACACATCTTCCTTCCGGGAGCATCTTGTGAATTGAGGAGGTGGTGAGGATGGCAGTGCAGGCCGGGCAACGGACAAAGTTCTCCAGCCAGGCGAAGCCGGAGTTGTTGGCTTCGCTGCGTGAGATCGCCCGCAGAGATGGTCGCCACTTTCAGGCCGTGCTCGAAGACGCCATGGCCAGCTACATCGATGCCAGGGCGCAGCATCGGGTTCGCCCTGAAGTGATGGCCCACTACCGGGCAAGCCTGGAGCGCAATCGGTTGCTGTACAAGTTGCTGGCCCGTTGACCCGCAGCTTCCCCACAGTCGAGGAAGTGGTCGCCATACATGACGATCTGCTCACTCAGTTCGGCGGCTCGCCGGGCGTCCGCGACTGGGGTGCGCTGGAGGCAGCCGTCATGCGTCCGCAAATTGGCTACTACGATGGCCTGCTCGACGAGGCAGCCGCCATGCTTGAGAGCCTCGCGATGAACCACCCGTTCGTCGACGGCAACAAGCGGACCGCGGTCGGCGCCACCGATGCGTTTCTCGGCCTGAACGGCTACTTCATCGACTGCGACAGCCGCGCCGCTTACGATCACTTCATGCGTCTGTTCGAGTCCAACGCCTTCCGCTTTGCCGAGCTGCGCGCATGGCTCGAAGATCACGTGAGGCCGCTGCCGGGGCCTTGATTGCCATCCCGTCGCGGCACCGGCGCGCGCACCTCGTCGACCTGCTTGCCCGGACCGGTAACGCGATCGGCCCGCCCGGGTCGGCTCAGGACGTCAGGAGTTCTTCGAGTTGGCTGACCAGGCTGCCGAACACGTGCAGCGCCTGCTGAATCGGCTCCGGGCTGCTCATGTCCACGCCGGCGAGCTGCAGCGACTCCAACGGGTAGCGTGAGCCGCCCGACTGCAGGAACGCCATGTAGCGGTCGCGGGCCTCGGGGCCTCCGTCCAGCACCCGTTCCGCCAGGGCCACCGCCGCGGCCAGGCCGGTGGCGTACTTGTAGACGTAGAAGGCGCTGTAGAAGTGGGGGATGCGCAGGCCTTCCAGGTCGCTCACCTTCTCCAGCTTCATCTCCGGCCCGAAGTACCGCTCCAGCAACTCCCGGTAGGTGGTGCGCAGTGAGTCCACGGTCAGCGGCTCGCCTCGCTCCGCCATGCCGTGGGTGAGGTGCTCGAACTCGGCGAACATGGTCTGGCGATAGATGGTGGCGATGATGTCGTCCACCTGCTTGCCGACCAGGTAGGCGCGCATCTCGCGGCTCTCGGCGCGCTGCATCAGGTAGCGGCACAGGAGCTGCTCGTTGAAGGTCGAAGCGACCTCCGCCTCGAAGATGCTGTAGCTGTAGTGCTGGATCGGATTGTGGCGCACGCTGTTCCACGAGTGCATCGAATGGCCGGCTTCGTGGGCCAGGGTGAACACGTCGCGCAGCACGTCTTCCTTGTAGTTCATGAGAATGTAGGGGTCGCCGACGAACGACCCCGAGGAGAACGCTCCGGAACGCTTGCCCCTGTTCTCGTAGCGGTCCACCCAGCCACCGCGCAGACCGGCACGCAGGGTGGTGCAGTAGTCGGCGCCGAGCGGCTCCAGGGCGGCGATCACCACGGCGACCGCTTCGTCGTAGCTGTGGCGCACGCGCACGTCGCCGGTCAGCGGCACGTATACGTCGTAGTGGCGCAGCTCCGCGACGCCGAGGGTGCGCCGGCGCAGGGCGTAGTAGGCGTGGAGCTGCTCCAGGTTGGCGTGTATGGTCGCGATCAGGTTGTCGTACACCTCCGGCGCGACCCGGTCGGGAAACAGCGCCGCCTCCCGCGCCGACGGATAGTTGCGTACCCGCGCACGGTACAGGTCGAGCTGCACGCTGCCGCCGTAGAGGGCGGCGAGCGTGTTCCTGTGCTGCTCGAAGTGGCCGTAGAACTGGCCGTAGGCGCGGCGTCGCACCTCGCGGTCGGGGTGGATCATGAACTGCGACCAGGACGACTGGCTGAGCGGCTGCGGACCTTCCGGGGTATCGACGGTGCCGAAGTCGAGATCGACGTCGGTGAGGGCGGCGAACGCCTTGCGCGCGGTCTGGTTGGCCTCGATCTGCAGCGCCAGCAGCCGTTCCTGCGCCTCCGGGAGCACGTGCGGCTTGAAGCGCAGCAGCTTGCGTAGCGCGATCCCGAACTCGGCCAGCGAGGCGTCGGCGAGGAACTGTTCCATCACCGCGTCGGGAATCGCCTGGATCTCGGGTGTGAGGTAGCTCTTCTCCGCCTCGGCGCGGCTGGCGACGTTGAGGTAGCGCGCGAAGCGGCCCTGGTTGTCGCTGTCGCCGGCGTCCTCGCTGGTGCGCAGGTGGGCGTAGTACCCGACCCGTTCGTCGAGCATCTCCAGCTCGTTGAGGAACTCCAGGCACTCCCGCAGCCTCGCGGCCGACTCGCCGAGGGTACCCTTGAAGGCGCCGATGCGTGGAATCATCTCCTCGTACTGCCTCAGACCCTGCTCCCAGGCATCCTCGGCCGGGTACAGTTTCGACAGGTCCCAACGGTCTGCAGCCGGAACCCGGTCCCGTTCCGGTATGGTGCTGGTCGGTGTGTCCATGGTGGGGCTCAGCCGAGCGCGACCCAGGAGTCGGCGTCTGAGGCGGCGTAGACGGCCTCGAACAGCGCCACGGTGCGGCGCCCCTCGCTGCCGTCGCACTGCAGTTCGGTGCCGTTGCGCAGCGCGCTCACCACGTCCTCGAAGATGTTGGCCGGCAGGTCCGCCGGTTCCGGGTACGCACCCAGGTCGCCGGGCACCGCCTCGGGGGTGGCAGCGGCGCGGAACACGTCGCCGCCGCTGCGCGAAGCCGGCGCCACGTGGTCGAAACGGGTCACCTCGCCGTCGGACCAGCTCAGGGTCCCCCAGCTGCCGTTCACGCTCAGCTCCGAGCCGGCGTTGGGAAAGCAGCAGGTGGTGGTAAGCACCGAGCCCACCGTGCCGCCGCGGAACTGCACCACGGCGGCGGTGCCATCCTCGGTCTGGATGTCGTGGCCGTAGGTGCCGCGCCGGCCGGCCACCCGCTCGGGCTCTCCCACCCACCACAGCAACAGGTCCAGGAAGTGCACCGCCTGGTTGGCCAGCGAGCCGCCCTCGGTGTCGAGCCGGCTGCGCCAGCGTTGCGGGAACCCGGCGTCGTAGTAGGACTGCGCCCGGTACCACTTCATGCGCAGGTCGGCGAGCAGCAGGCGGCCGATGGCGCCCTCGGCGAGGGCGCGCCGGATGCGGTGGTTGAGCGGAATGTAGCGCTGCTCGAAATCCACCGCCAGCAGCAGCCCGCGCGCCTGCGCCTCGTGGATCGCCGCGTCGCACGACGCGGTGGTGATGTCCATCGGCTTGGTCATGCACACGTGCTTGCCGGCGCGCAACGCCTGCAGCGCCATTCCGGCGTGGGAGCCGCTTGGCGTCCACAGGCCGACCACGTCCACGTCGTCGCGCGCCAGCAGCTCGTCGTAGCTGGCAATCCACGGCACGCCCCAGGCGCGCTCCGCCTCCCGGCCCCGCTCCTCCGACAGGTCGCACACCGCCGCCAGCTCCGCCCCCGGCGTCTGCCGGCAGATCTCCGAGCGTCCCTTGCCCATGCCCAGTCCTACGACTGCAAACCGAATCGCTTGCGCCATGTTCTCTCCTTTAATTGCCGGCCGTGACGACCGGTGGTACCGCCCAGTCCAGGAATCTCTCGCCGACCCGCGCCGCGGCCGCCGCGCCGGCGTGCCACAACACCCGGTAACGGAACGTGGCCCGCTCGCCCGCGGCCAGCGTCCAGTCGCCGCACTGCCGGTAGCCGCTGCCGTAGTCGGCCAGGCCGAACGGGTTGGCCGAGAACAGCCCGTAGCCGCGTACGTGCCAGTGGGTGGGGTAGTGCGGGTTGCGTGGGTGGTCGAAGATCGCCACCCCCACGGTGCATGGCGCACCGGTCGGGTCGGTCAGGTCGCCGGAGTAGTCCACCCAGGGCGCGCGCTGCCCCCAGTTCTCGGCTTCGTGGATCGCGCCGTAGGCGTTGCTGATGACACCGCCGCGGGTGCCCTTGATCGCCTCGGGCACGCGCAGGGAGCAGAGCCCGCCCTCCTTGGTGTCGCCGAACGTCACCGCCCCGTGCGCGGCGTGGAACCCGAGGGTCAGGTCCATCAGGCGTGCCGTGGGGGGCGTGTTCCAGAAGGTAAGGGTGCGGCGTTCTTCCAGCAGCGCCGTGCCGGCGGCGTCACCCGTGCGCCAGCTCACCCGCTGCACGATGCGCCCGAACGCCGGCCCGCTCTCCACTGCCTCGAAACCGCCGTGCACCTGGCAGCCGTGGCCATCGGCCTCGCTCCAGAAGTCGATCCCGTTCACTAGGCCGTGCGCCACCCAGAACGAGCGGTGGTGCACGTGGTCGGTCTCCTCGCCCGCCACACCCTCCTGCAGCGGCCACGCGCGCGTCATGGGAATACCGTACGGGCCGATGACGGGATGCAGGTACGAGCGCACGGGGTGGGTGTAGTGATACTCGCACCAGGGCGCGCCCTCGACGGTTACCTCCAGGTGCGCCCCCCGGTCGATGATCCGCACACCTTTCCCGGCGTACTGCGCGCCAGCACGTAGCTCCATGCGCTCTACTACGTCCGGTCCCAGATAGGGCAGCACGCACCACCGCACGTCGTCGCCCCGTTGCATTGGCAACACGTGCTCTTCGCCACCTATCCGCAGGGCCGCTCCGCCCTCTGCCGCCGCCGACGGTGTCCATGCAGCCGCTACCGCCGGCACCGCGTCCGCCCGCGGGTCAACCCCGGCGTCCGGTACGGCCACGGGACAGTACACCCGCACATGCGGACCCGCTCGAATCTCCAGCGTGCTCACGGCTCCGCCATGGTAGCCCGATCGTCGCCACGGCAACAAACTATGCCCGCTGCTGACGCTGCTGATAGGATGGTGACGGAGCAGGAGTACGATGAGCGCGTTCAGGGTAAACGTCGTCGCGGTGAATCCGAAGAACGAAGAGATCGTCACCGAACCGATCAGCGCGTTGGTCGACACGGGGTCCGAGTTGACCTGGCTGCCGGCCGGCGACCTGTCCGCCATCGGCATCACACCACGGCGCAAGCGAACCTTCGTCACCGCTACCGGGGACCGTCTGCAGCGTGAGGTCGGGTACGCCATCGTGCGCGCCGAAGGATACGAGACTACCGACGAAGTGGTGTTCGGAGACAGAGGCGACCAGGTGTTGCTGGGCGTCCGCACTCTGGAAGGCTTCGCCGTTACGGTCGACCCTATCGGCCACCGACTCGTAGCCCAGGCTACGCTCGCATGCGTTGCCGCCCCGTAGCCGGGTGCGTCCGGCGTTGGCAGTCATCGCGCATCCGGTGGTAGGGTCTGGGCATGTCCGAGACCAACAAATGGGACGACTACTTCGTTCGGGTTCGACGGTACCTTCAAGTCGGAGACATCGAGTCGGAGGAACTGGACTACAAGCGTGCTGCGGCACAAGAGCTCGCGCGCTATCGCGAGGAGTTGCTCTCCCGGCCGGGGCCAATCTCGATAAAACGGGGTGGGAACATCAAGCGCTTATTCAGCGCCGCATACCGGCGTTTCGACGGTGTTCGGGAGTGGCTGGAGACTGACGAAGGGGCTGATGCACTACGCGATCTCTGGGCCGCCGAAGACCAATTGGCGGGAAAAACTCTGCGTTTGACAGTGCTGATTGCACGGTTCCGCGCGTTCGCGCAACGGTTGCCTCAAGATCCATGGTTGAGAGGCCTTGGTTCGCGGGCGCATCCGATCTCGGTGTTGCTGATGGCGCTGGACGCCGAACAGTATCCGGTGTTCATGACGAGGGCATTCAAGAGTGCGTACACATGCACGGGATTCGAGGAGCCTGGCCGAGATGTCGACGAAGCCGCGCTGTACGAACACGCGATTGGTTTCCTCGACCGGTTCATCGCGGAAGCGAAGGAGCGCGGTCTCGATACACCAAGCACGCGACTTCAGGCGCAGTCCCTGGTACATGCGCTGGAAAAAGGTCGGGATTCTCCGGATTCTCCTCCGCCCGAGAGAGACGAAGACCGGAACGATGGTGAAATGCCCCATCCGCAACGGGTGTACTTTCTGCCGGAGCTCGCGGATCGGCTGCTGCTGCCGCGCGAGTTCCTTACCAATATCGAGACGCTGCTCGCCGACAAGCGTCAGGTGATCTTTCAGGGACCGCCCGGCACTGGCAAGACGTACGTAGCGCGGGAGTTGGCGGACTGCCTTGCCGGCGCCAAAGAGCGGGTACGGCTGGTTCAGTTTCATCCTTCCTACGCCTACGAGGACTTCGTCCAGGGGTTCCGCCCTTCACTTGGAAGCGGCCAGCCCGGCTTCCAACTGCGGAACGGACCGCTGGTCGAGGTGGCGAAGCAGGCAAGAGCGAACCTGGACCAGAAGCACTTCCTCGTGATCGACGAGATCAACCGCGGCAATCTGGCCAAGGTGTTTGGCGAACTCTACTTTCTCCTGGAGTACCGCGAAGCCGAGTTGCGCCTGCTGTACTCCGACGAGCCGTTCGCCCTGCCCAGAAACCTGTTCATCATCGGCACGATGAACACCGCGGACCGCTCTATCGCGCTGGTGGACCTGGCCCTGCGGCGCCGGTTCCACTTCGTGGAGTTTCACCCCGACAGGCCACCGGTACGGGATCTGCTCAGTCGTTGGCTGGAACGACGCGCATCCGACATGACCTGGGTTGCCGCGGTCGTGGAGCGGGCGAACGAGAAGCTGGACGACCGGCAGGCGGCCATCGGGCCCAGCTACTTCATGAAGCGGGATCTCGACGATGACATGGTGCGATTGATCTGGGAGCACAACGTGCTTCCCTACGTCGAGGAGCATCTCTACGGAGAGCCCCAACGCTTGGCCGAGTTCGGTCTTGATCGCCTCCGGAGCGAGGTCGATGGCGACGGCGCGGAGTCGGACGATCTGGGCGTGGACGACGGCGACGCCCCGAGCGATGCGGACGATTGACCTGCAAGAGTACGCCTGCAGTGCGGCCATGCCACTTGCCGTTGCCGAGCGCGATGAATTGAGCCGGATCGTACCGTCGCTTACCATGGAGCCGGCTCCTGGCGAAGAGGGCGCGTATCGTCTGACGCCGGGCTCCCACATCGGAGCGTTCGAGGGCGGAGGGCTTTCGGTCTCGATCCGTCCCAAGCTGGCCATTACGCGGGTGATATTCCTCGCCTCCTACGCGATGGGCGCCTTCCAACTGCGGGACATGGGTCGTTTCGATTTCGCGGAAGCGCGGACTCTGGTCGAAGCCCTGGCCCTGGCGCTTGCCAGTGCTGCGCGGCGGGCGTTTGCGGGAGGGCTGGTGCACGGTTATCGGCTCGAAGAGGAGGCAGCGCACACAGTCCGTGGCCGAATCCGCATGGATGAGCAGATCCGCCGGAGGTTCGGCGTGGCGCTTCCCATCGAGGTGCGTTTCGACGAATTCACTGACGACGTCACGGCCAACCGCCTGGTGAAAGCGGCCGCGATACGGCTCGGCAGGATGCGGCTACGCTCGAGGCGCTCGCGCGAAGGTCTCCACTGGATCGCCGCCAGACTGGAGAACGTCTCGCCGGTCGAGTTCCCGGCCAATGCAGTGCCCGAGGTCATGTTCGACCGGTTGAACGAGCACTACCGGGAAGTCGTGGCTTTCGCACGTCTCATCCTGCGGCATAGCTCCTTCGAGGCTGGCCGCGGCCGTATACGTGCACAGGGTTTTCTGATCGACATGAATCAGGTATTCCAGGAATTCGTCACCAGGGCAATCCGTGAAGTGCTGGGCATCTCGGAGCGCGCGTTCCGATCCGACCGCGACGTCCACGGCGTATACCTCTCCGAGGACCGAGGTATCCCTCTCAAGCCCGATCTCTCATGGTGGGAGGCCGGAACCTGTACCTTTGTCGGCGACGCAAAGTACAAGCGTGCCGTCGACGGCAATGTCCCCAACGCCGATCTCTATCAACTCCTCGCGTACGCCACCGCGCTCGACCTGCCCGGCGGGTTGCTCATCTACGCCCAAGGGGAGGCGGAGCGGGCCGAATACCGGGTGCGGCACGCCGGCAAACGACTGCTGGTCGCTGCGCTCGATCTGTCCGGCAGCCATGACGAACTGCTCGCGTGCATCCGCGAGCTGGCCGATCTGGTGCACGCACTGCGTCGTGAAGCCGGCCGGACCCGACGCGTCGCCTGAGTGGAGCACTTGGCGGTTGCGGCGAACCGTGCATCTCCCTGACCGAGAACTTGACGGTTCTCGAGGCTGCCGTGCGACCGTCAGAGGGCGAGCGCGGCGGCTTGCTCGGCGTGCTCGAAAGCACCTTCCATGCGCCGGATTTCGGCTTCCGCCGCGCCCCGCTGCCGCGCCGCTTGGCGCCACGTGCGAGTCACCCGCGCCACGTCGCGGATCAGCATATCTGCGTCGGCCAGCTTGAGAGAGAACTCCTCGGCGACCGATCGCAACAGGTCGATCGAACAGGTGCCGTCGTCGAAGTCGATGTTGGTGGCGAGGATGCGCGCCTTGAGGTCAGGCGGAGTGGGGTTGATGTCGTACGCGGGAGACAGGGTCCAGCCGCTTGAGTCGAATCGTAAGAAGGCGTGATTGCGCAGATGGTCGTCAGTATTCGATACGAGGACGAAAAACGCGATTCGCTTGAACAATTCGATACGGTCGGCAGCGGCGCGCGCTCCGTGGGTCGTCAGCGCGTCCACGATCTCCAGATAGCTCCCACGCTCTCCGTCGCGATGTTCGGTCATGGACAGGGCCGATATGAAGGGGATCCGCTGCCCACCGCGACGGTCGAAGCGACGGGAAACGAAGATCGGTCGCCCGCGATCCTCGCGGATGTCGTGCGCAGCGGATTGAATGCCGACCGCTTCCGCCAGGTCGAGCGCTATTGCCTCCCAGCGTTCCAGCGAGTACTCATCGGACTCCTTGGGGAACTTGGCAATCAGGAGCTCTCCGCGTTGATCGATTACCGATGCCTTTGGCCGTGCTCCGCCCAGCGACGATCCGGGGGCGAAGATCGCAAGCAGATCCTCGTCGGTTTCCGCACCCTGCAGGACGCGCTCTGCGGCGCCGCGCAGCCGGCCCAGAGCGACCAGCCCCGGGATGGCGGTCTCGCGCGGTGCCTGGAACAGGTGGTCGCCGCGATAACGAAAACGGAGCGCGCCAAGCCGGGCCTCGTCGGATACGCCGAGAAGAAAGTCCGTCTCCTGAAGCGTGCGGACCGACCGGCCTTCACGCTCGGCTTCGCGACGTTCCCGCCGGCGCATCAGGGTGCGTCCCCATGAATCGGGCGCGGAGTCGGCAACCGCCGCGAAGACCGCGTGCCCAGCCGCGGGTCGGAACGTACCTGGCCCGACAGGGAAGGTGGGGTCGATCGCATGGCCCCGCTCCGAGGAGATCCACGCCTCGGCGTAGGCGAAAGTGACTCGCTCTCCGCCTCGCGCGGCACGTCGGCGCATGGTTCCGACCGGGTGGGGCTTCCCCTGCCAATCCAGAAACACCTCGATTTCGCTCATGATCGCGACGCGGAGCGAGGGAGGTGAGCCCTCTTGGGTAGCTCGTCCCTGGCCAGGTCCAGCCCCAGCGTGTCGCGCGTCGGGTCGGCGGCATCGGCGAGGTGGTCCAGCAGATTCAGCGCCTGCAGCACGGCGGCCACGATGCCGATGCTGACCGCGTGATCGCCCTGTTCGATGCGTGCGACGGTGGGGCGCGAGGTAGCGGCCCGCTGCGCCACAAGCGCCATCGGAAGCCGGCGCCGCAACCGGGCATCGCGAATGTCGGCGCCCAGCTTGCGCAGCGCTCGCCGCGCCGCCGGAGGAGGACGGTGGGGAGTCGGCATAGGATATCTTCCTATTTCCTAAAATATGATTTGGTAACAGGAAGATAACGTAATATCAAAGTTGGAACAAGTTGGCCGGAGCCCCTTCTGCTGGTACCAAGGCAGTCCGGCTACCCACCGCCTCACTCCGTCCTCCGCCGGCGGCCAGCCCGAGGCGGCAACCAAACAAACGCCCGCCCCAATCGGCGCCCAGCGAGGGAGGATGCCTCCAACAGTGATCCGTGGTACCGCCCGGGTGACGCCGGCAATGGCGGCTGCTATCATCGGTACACGATGAAGCAGCTTGAGCGAGGACGGCCATGACCAGTTACCAGGTGATCGAGTGGGGCGAGCCCCTGGAGTCGCGCACCTATCCGACGCCGGATCCGCAGGGCACCGAGGTGCTGCTGCAGGTGGAGCTGTGCGGCGTGTGCCACAGCGACCTGCACATCCACGAGGGGTTCTTCGACATGGGCGGCGGGCGCAAGCGGGTGCTCGCCGACCTGGGGGTGCAACTGCCGCTCACCCTGGGCCACGAGCCGGTAGGGACGGTGGTCGCGGTGGGGCCGGAGGTCGACGACCCGGAGGCGGCCGGCGTGCCGATCGGTGCGCCGCGGGTGGTGTGGCCGTGGGTCGGCTGCCGGCAGTGCGCGGCGTGCCTGCGGGAGGAGGACATCCTGTGCGAGCGCGGCCGCTACCTCGGCGCGCGTGTCGACGGCGGCTTCTCCGACTACCTGGTGGTGCCGCACCCCCGCTACCTGCAGCCCTACGACGGCATCACCGCTGAGGCGGCCGCGACGTATGCCTGCGCCGGGATCACCGGATACGCCGCGGTGAAGCGCGCACTGACCACCTATCCGGAGAGCGCCGGGACGCTGGGGCGGATCGGGACCGGCGACACCCTGCTGCTGGTGGGTGCAGGCGGGGTCGGCTTGAGTGCGCTGCGCGCGGCCCGCGCCATGACCGACGCCCGCATAGTGGTGGCCGACATCAGCGCCGAGAAACGCGCGCTGGCGGAGGCCAACGGGGCCGACGCTTCCATCGACAGCGCCGATCCCGACGCCGGGCGCCAGCTCAAGCAGCGGAGCGGGGCCGGGGTGGCCGCCTCGGTCGACTTCGTTGGCAGGCCCGAGACGTCGCAAATGGCGATCGACTCGCTGCGGCGTGGCGGCACCCACGTCATCGTCGGGTTGTTCGGCGGTGCGCTCACGGTTTCGGTGCCCGACTACATCTACAAGCTGCTGGCCGTCCGCGGTTCTCACCTCGGTACGCCCGAGGATCTTGCCGAGTTGATCGAGTTGCGCCGGGAAGAGCGCATCGAGCCGCCGCCCATCGCCCGCCGCCCGCTGGCGGAGGTGAACGAGGTGTTCGCCGAGTTGCGCGCCGGCCGTATTGACGGCCGGGTCGTGGTGGTGCCGTAGCGATGGGTGCTGCGGACGGGCGTTCGGCGCCGGGCTCCCCGGCAGCGGCGCGACGGCGGGTGGTGATCACCGGGGCGGCCGGTTACATCGCCGGGCTGATGCTGCCGGGACTGCGCAAGCGCTACGACCTGACCCTGCTCGACGTACGCTCCGTCGATCGCGAGGGCGACCCGGTGGCAGGCGTGGTGGCCGCGGATCTGACGGACAGGGATCGGGATGCCTACCGTGCCCACTTCACGGGTGCCGACGCGGTGGTGCACGCCGCCTTCGTGCGTCCGGACGAACGCGCGGAGACTCCCGTCGCGGGGAGGAGCACCCTCCCCGGCGGCCGCGACTCGAGCGCGTCGCAGGGCGAAGCGCGGTTCCGCGCCGAGTTCGCCAACGTGGAGATGGCCTACAACGTGTACCAGGCGGCGCGCGAGGAGGGAGTGCGGCGGGTGGTGATGATCAGTTCCAACCACGCCGCCGACTACTACGAGCCGCTGATCCTGGACGGCGCCTGGGACCTGGTCACGCCTGACATGCAGGAGCGCGCGGTGGGCTACTACGGCTGGGCCAAGGCCACCTACGAGCACCTGGGGTTCATCTTCGCCCAGGGCGGTCCGGGAGAGGCGCCGCTGGAGAACGTGCAGATCCGCATCGGCGGCCCGCGCGAGGATGACCTGGAGCGGATCGAGCCGGGCGACATGCGCCGCGTGCGGCGCGCGCTGGCGGTGTACCTGAGCCGGCGCGACCTGGTGCAGCTCATCGTCAAGAGCATCGAGACCGCCGACATCCGCGACCGCCACGGGCTGCCGTTCCAGGTGTTCTACGGCATCAGCGGCAACTCGCACGCCTTCTGGAGCATCGCCAACGCGCGCCGCGTGATCGGCTACGCGCCGCAGGACAACAGCGAGCTGCGCTTCCGCGAGCAACTCGCCCGCCACCTGTCCGCTGCCGCCGGCCGCGAGTGAGCGTCCGTCAGTCGATGCCGGACATGCCGCGCGCGGGCCGCGTGGCCGACGCGTTCCGCGGGCACAAGGTACTGATCGGGCTGTCGGCGGCCAGCGGCCTGCTCTTCGCGGCCACCACGCTGATTCCCCCGCTTTACGTGCGCCGCCTGATCGCCGCCATCACCGGCGCATCCGCCGGGGGCGGGGCGGACGGTGTCTCCCTGGTCGTGGTGATCGCCGTGCTGGTGGGCGTGTTCCTGCTGCGCGGCGCCGCCCGCTACCTGTACGGCATGACCTCCCACCAGGCCGCCTACGCGCTGCTGGCCGACCTGCTGCAACGGGTGTACCGCCATCTTCAGGGGCTCTCCCATCGCTTCTTCGCCGGCAGCCGCACCGGCACCCTGATCGCGCGCTCGGTGAGCGACGTGGAGGCGCTGGAGGACTTCGTCGCGCACGGCGTCCCGGAGCTGGTGCAGGCGGTGGCCATCCCGCTGGCGATGATCGTGGTGCTGTTGGTCATCGATCCGCTGCTCACCCTGGTCGTGCTCAGCCCGCTGCCGGTCGCGGCGCTGGTCATCTTTCTGCTGACCCGCAATATCCGTGCACAGTGGCGCAGCGTGCGGCAGCGTTACGCGGAGGTGGTGGCGCTGGTGGAGGACAGCCTGCAGGGTATGAGTGAGATCAAGTCGTTCACCCGCGAGCCGGAGCAGGCACGGCGCATCGCCCGGCTGGCCGGCGAATACCGCGACGACATCATCCGTGCCACCCACCGTTCGCTGCTGCCCTCCGGGATCGTGGAGATGACCGGTGGTCTGGGCGTGATCCTGGCGGTGGGCGCGGGTGGCGCCGCCGCTCTCGGCGGCGGGTTGCAGGTGGCCGACCTGTACCTGTTCCTGGCCTATCTGACCTTCATCTACCAGCCGTTTCTGAAGCTTGCGGATATCGGTGAGGTGCTGTTTCGCGCCCTGGCCAGCTACCGGCGTGTCGACGAGCTGCTGACCATCCAGGCGGACATCGTCAGTCCGCCGAACGCACTGGTGCCGGTCTCCTGCTCCGGCTCGGTGGAGTTGGACGAGGTCACGTTCTGCTACCGGCCCGGTGAGCCGGTGCTGCACCGGCTCGGCCTCACCGTGCAGCCGGGCGAGGTGGTCTCCCTGGCCGGACCGACGGGCGCCGGCAAGACCACGGTTACGCGGCTGGTGCCGCGCTTCTACGACCCCGACGCCGGCCGCGTGCTGGTCGGCGGCCACGACGTGCGCACCCTGGATCTGGGGTGGCTGCGCCGCCAGGTGGCGGTGGTGAGCCAGGACGTGTTCCTGTTCCACGGCAGCGTGAGAGACAACATCCTGTTCGGCCGCCCCGACGCCGGCGCCGCCGCCGTCCACGGGGCCGCCCGCGCGGCCAACGCCGAGGAGTTCATCCGCGAACTGCCGGACGGCTACGACACCGTGGTGGGCGACCGCGGCGTGCGCCTGTCCGGCGGCCAGCGCCAGCGCGTGGCGATCGCCCGCGCCCTGCTCAAGGACGCGCCGATCCTGATCCTCGACGAGGCCACCTCATCGGTGGACGCCGAGACCGAAGAGCTGATCCAGCAGGCGATGGGCCGGCTGCTTGCCGGGCGCACCGCCCTGGTGATCGCCCACCGCCGCTCCACCATCGAACGCGCCGACCGGGTAGTGGTACTGGAAGCGGGCCGGGTCATCGAGAGCGGCACCGCCGCCGAGCTGCTGGCGTCGGCCGGGCGCTACCGAAGTTTGATGGAAGCGCAACTTGAGCCCGCTGTCGCCAGATGACATCACAGCCGCGAGACCGGTGCCCGTCAAGTATTGCGGACGGCCTGTGGTACAAGGCCGGGACCCTACGCAGCGACCGTCACCTCGTCGCTGTCCGCCAGTTCCCAGCCGCGGAACACCAGCGCCAGGCCCTTGAACTCCACGTCCGGGTAGCGGCGCGCCAGCCGGTCGTCGGCAAGGTAGCGGCGCAGTTGCGCAACCGCCTCCGTCGCCTTGGTCTGCACCTGCGCCTCCGCTTGCGGGTCGCGCCGCACGTACTTGAGTTCGATCACGAAGCCGTGACGCATGCCCGGATAGCGCTCCGGGCGCGGCACCAGCACGATGTCCGCGTAGCCCTTCGCCAGCTCCATCTCGGTGTGGAACACGAAGTAGCCGGACGCGCTCAGGTAGGCCGCCAGGAAACCCTGCACCACCTTCTCGCCCTGCAGGTAGTCGCGGATGCCGGTGTGCTCCGCGATGGCGGCGCTGAGGCGCTCGATGGCCGGTTGCCACGCGCCCTCCAGCGCCATCTGCCGTGTGAGCCGGTCGAACTCCACCAGGTCCAGCGAAAACACGCCCACGTCGCGGTAGGCGTCCCGCAGATAGCCGTACATCAGCCGTCGCACGGTCTGGTTGGGAATGCCGAGCCGCGGCACGCCGGCCGCCACTCCGCGGATGCTCAGCAGGCCGAAGTAGTGCATCAGCGAGAGGAAGTTCTCGCGCTGGTCGAGCCGGGCCTGCGGAAAGCTGGTCGCGATCTTGCTGTCTGCCCGCCCTTCGGCGATCACGTCGCGCAGCAGGTCGAAGTTGCCGTTCAACCGGCGCCCGACTGTGAGCAGATGGCGCAGCTTGCCGTAGTCGATGCGCACGTTGTCGTCGATCAGCTCGTCCGGTCCCGGTTTGTTCGGCACGGAGTGCTTCAGGTAGTAGAGCACCATGTCGGTGTTGTAGACGACGTTCTCGGCAGCCGTCGCGAACCGGTAGCCGTCGTACCACTCCCGCATCGTATCCAGCGCGGCAGTCACGTCCTGATCGAACACGTCCAGATTCCGGTACGTGTCCAGCATGTGCCGCACCTCGTCTTCGGTGAAGCCGAGCATCTCGTTGAATTCGGGATCGAGACTCAGGTTGGAGCCGATGTTGAAGCCGCTTGTCACGTCGTCCATGGTGACCGGCGAGACGCCGGTGACGAACAGCCGTTCGACGCTGCCGTTCTCCGTGCCCGCCTTGAGGGTGGCAAAGAAGCTGCGGTAGAAGCCGCCGCCGTGGGTGAGGGCGTGGTAAGCGTCCGCCCCACGGTGTGCCAGGATCGTGTTGGCGAAGTTGTCATACTCGTCGATCAGGACGTAAAGCGGGATGCCGTGCCTGGCGGCATGCAGAAACAGCACGTTGAGCTGGTCGTTGATGGTCGGCTGCGAGCAGATGCGATGGCGTGCCGGTTCCGGGAACAACACCGGGTACGCTTCCAGCGCGTAGGTGAGCTGGACGTGACAGTAGTTCTCGAAGTTCCGCTCCAGCGTCTCCAGGGCGTTGTTGAAGGCGGAGAAGTTGAGACGCAGCACGACGTACCGGCCGCGGTTGGGCGTGGGGTTGCGGCCGATGTCGGTACCGGCGAACAGCGCCTCGAAGTCGTCGGCCTGGTTTCGGTCGTAGTAGCTCTCCATCATCGACAGCCAGCAGGTCTTGCCGAACCGTCGCGGGCGGATGAAGAACACGAACCGCTCCTGCTCCAGCGCGTGCAGGAAGCGTGTCTTGTCGACGTACAGGCAGCCCTCCCGGCGGATGCCCCTGAAGTAGGCGAGTCCGTAGGGGATTGCCGGTACGTGCGCGAGGTCGCCGGGAGCGGCAGCGGACATGCGAGTATCCTACCAGACGAGCGCCTCGCGGTCGCTCACTCCGGTTGATGCCGCCGCCACGGCGGCGGCATCAACCGAGAGGGAAGGATTGCAGGCGACGGAGGCGAATCGTTCGCCCCCGCCGCAAATCCTCGACTTACTCCTACTGGTAGGCCTCGTAGGCGGCGTTCATGATTTCCAGGTACTGGGGCAGGCCGATCTTGTCGAGCTCGGCCAGGAAGTTGTTCCAGTCGTTGTCGTCGTTGATGTCCAGGCGGCCGGTCACGAACTTGGCCGCCGACTCGTAGACGAACTCGTTGACCACCGAGCGGATCTCGGACACGGTCTTGGCGTCGTCGACGCCGAGCGCCATGCGCGGCACCCACACCTCGGGGATGTGGTCGTAGTACACGTGCGACGAGTCGATCAGGAAGCCCTCGTAGTTGAACTCGTCGGGATCGCCGCTGGAGCCGCCGAACAGGTCGGAGGGCATGAAGAACGGCGACGAGTGGATCCACGCCTGGGTCTGCTGCGGCTCCAGGAATACCGCGTCGGCGCCCAGGTTGGTGTGCACCGCCGGCTCACCGTTGATGCCGATCTCACCGGGCTCGGCCCAGCGCCAGTCGACGCCGAACACGCCCCACCAGTTGCGCACCGACGCCTCGCGCGAATACATGAAGTCGATCCACTTGTAGATTGCGGCCGGGTTGTCGGCGTCCGTGGTGATGGCGGCGCTGTCGTGGACCTTGGGACCGGGCGGGAAGTAGCCGGCGGTCGCGTGGCCGTCCGGTCCGCGCAGTGGCGGCACCCGGCGGAAGTCGCCGGAGCCGCCCTCGTAACCGCCGCGCCAGGCGCCCAGCATGCCGCGGTGGCCGACCGTGCCGGCGCCCACCCGCGGCGGATCGCCCTCGACCAGCGGCGCCAGCGCCGACCGGTCGCGCACGAACATCTCCTCGTCGATCAGCCCCTCGGCTAACAGGCTGTGCTCGTAGCGCATGCCCTCGCGCCACCCGGCCTGCACGAAGGCAGCCACGATCGCGCCGTCCTGGACGTTGAGCATGTTGTTGTCGTCGGTGTACAGGAACGCGTTCAGCAGGAATGGCCAGGGGCGCGTATGCCAGCTGGTGGCGAAGCCGGACAGCGGCAGCTCGTCGGCGACCCCGTTGCCGTTGGGATTCTGGGTCTTGAAGGCGCGCAGCACCTCGCGCAGCTCCTCGGTGGTGGTGGGAATCTCCAGGCCGAGCTTGTCCAGCCACACCTGGTTGATCCACATCTTCTGCGCCACGCCGCAGTGGTAGCACTCCTCGTAGGCGGTGAGCACGTACACGTTGCCGTCCGGCCCGGCGCTCTCCTTGAGGAAGTTGGGCGCCGCCTTGACCACGTCCTTGATGAAGAAACCGTGCTCTTCGATGATGTCGTTCAGCGGGATGAACAGCCCCTGCGAGCCGTACAGGTGCTTCTCGTCGTGGGTGATGTTCATGCCCATCATCATGTCGTGCAGCTCGCCGCCGCTGTTCATGACCAGGGTGAACTTCGCCTTGGCGTCCTCGGAGCTGTTGACGGCGTCCCACTCCCAGTGGATGTTGGTCTGTTCCTCCATCCACTTGGTCATCTCGTTGACCTCCTCCTTGAAATGTGCGGGATGGAGAGGCTCATCCCTTCAGCGATCCAATCAATACGCCTCTCAGGAAATACCTCTGCAAGAACGGGTAGAGCATCAGCACCGGCACGCTGGCCACCACGATCATCGCGAACTTGATCAGCTCACGGAGCTGCGCCTGGGCCGCGTCGGAGCCGGCGGCGATGGCGAACAACGTAGCGTCCATCGAGTTCACCACCAGGATGTTGCGCAGCACGATCTGTAGCGGGAACAGCCACTGATTGTTCAGATACAGGAACGCCTCGAAAAAAGAATTCCACTTGTACACCGCGTAGAACAGGGTGTTCACGGCGATGATCGCCCCGGAGATCGGCAGCACCACGTGCCAGAAAAACTGAATGTCGCTGCTGCCGTCGATCTGCGCCGCCTCCAGCAACTCCTCCGGGACGTTCACCTGGAAGAAGGTGCGGGTGATGATCACATTCCAGGCCGCCACCGCGGTGGGAATCAGCATTGCCCAGCGGGTGTTGATCATGCCTGCGTCGCGCACCACCAGGTAGGTGGGGATGATGCCGCCGTCGAAGATCATGGTGAACACGAACAGGAACATGTAAATGTTGCGGCCGCGGAAGCGGCGCCGCGACACCGGATAGGCGGCGAGCAGGGTCAGCGCAGATGCCCTTGGCGCGGCGAAGTCCCGGAACGCGATCTGGGCGCCGTACATCGGCAGGTACTTGAAGACGATGAACCAGATCACCGGCAGCGCGATGATCAGGTGCAACTGGTAATCGCGGGCCAGGTCGCGCAACAGACGGGAGTGGCGGCGGGCACGTGCGCCGCTGGGAGCCAGTGATTCGGACGCCATCGGGGGAGCAGCGCCTACCATACCCATGGCCGGTACGGGCGTCTAGCGTGTTGGCAGGTGTTGGCGGACGGACCGCCCGCCTCTATGCCCGCACTTCGCCGCGTCGTCGCATCTCGTGCTTGACCCGGCACAGGATTTCTTCCGAGAGATGCTTGAAGTCGTGGAACGCGTCCCGGGCGGCGGCCGCGTGGCTGCCGATCGCGCCGTCGGCCGGGGCCAGGGCGAAGATCGGCTTGCGAGCTTCCTGGGCAAGGGGAACAAGGCTCCGGTAGTGCTTAACCGTTGCTATGGCGTTCCCATCGTCGTCCGCTTCACTTGGCGCTGACGTTCGTTGCTCGTCCAAGACCCGCGCCGCATATTCGGCAGGCATCTGTCTCGCCCACCGGTCATATGCCTTGACCGGACGGTTCAGACGTACACCGTGCTGTTGAATGAGATAGCCAATCGGATCCATGCGTCCCTCCGGGAGTTGGAAGGAATGGGTGTCCCAGTTGTCTCGCCGTTTCTTCCAGTCGGACCGCCAACGCCGGAGGGCGGGCCCAAGGTTGCGCAGCCCCTGGCGCGAAAACAGGTCGGCGCCGAGCGGCACGATCACGAAGTCGGTGGCGATCAGGGCAGAACGATTGATGGCTCCCAGGCTGGGGCCGACATCGACCAGAACCACCTGCGCTCCACACTGCCGGGCGCCTGACTGAATGACCTGCCAGAACGAACTGATCACGCGAAACGGCCGATACAGATTCTGGCTCCCCAGACAATTCGGCCACTCCGTGGACAGGAGATCCTCAAATCCGGACAACGCAAGATCACCCGCAAGAAAGAAGAGCTTATCCGCAATCGGAAACAGCCTCGGATTGCGTATATCGCCGACTTCAGCGAGAGGCTGAACGCACTGGTATATGGTGTTTCCTTGATCGCCGCCATCGGTGTCCCACAGCCGTTCGAGACGGGTCTCTCCAAGAAACGCCGCAGTCAGATTGGCTTGCGGGTCGAGGTCCACAACCAGCACTGTGTGGCTTATCTGGGAGAGCATCCACGAGACGTGGTAGACCAGCGACGTCTTGCCCACTCCTCCCTTGTTGTTGAAGAACGTGAGAACTGGAGTCATGGTCCTGCCCACACCGTGCAGTTGACCCAGTTCGGCTCGACCTGGAAAATCGGCTCGCGCTGGCCATTGTCTAGCAGGTGTCGCTTTGCACTTGGTATGCCCGCGCCGTAACGCTGGACCAGACCCAATACGCGCATCGCTTCGGCCAAGATCGGGTTGCGGTAGTCGACCAGTCCCGGTCGTCCGAAATTGGCAGCCGAAACGGCGCCGTATGGCCCCCCGGGGCTGGTGATCTCGATGCGGTCGTCGAACCAGTACACGTGAACAGGGCTGTTGGTGCCCTCGTATGTGCGATGCATGACGGCGTTGCGCGCAAGCTGTTGCAGCGCAGGCAGCGGATAGGTGGGCGTGCGAATCTCGCGCTCTGCAGAAGTAAAGTCGACGGCGGTGCGGTTGTGGGCGATGAGCTTTTCATCGAGCCGGCTGATCACACTCAGGAGCGGACCGTCGCAGCGCGCTTCGTCCGTAACCGGATCGCTCAGGTCATGTCCGGCGACGCGAAGGAACTGGACGTAGGCGCCGGGCAGGAACTCCAGAGGATTCTTTCCTATCACAAGAATGCCGGCGATCGTCGGCGTGGGGCTGGCGTCCGAGCCGATCATTTTGGTGGCAGCGAGCCGTTGCTCGAGCGTACGTTCGTTCTCCGCAAGTGTGGCGGGATCGACGGCGAGCGGCAGATATTCCTCTTCGAAGCGTCGAAGATCTAGATCTTGGATGCGTGCCGTAGGAATCGGGATCGCATCGAAGTGCGGATCGCGATAGCGGCGCTTCTCGTTCAGAATGCGCTCATCCTGAAGGGTGGCGATGGCTCGCCGAGAACCAATTCGGATCCAGGTCCGTCCCCGGTAGCGCACGGGTGGGGAATCCGATGGCTGGACCAGCACGACCGCAACGGCCGTTTCCTTCAGAATGTGCCTTGCGACCGCGAGAGTCGGCGGCGGTACGATATTGCCGTCCGTCTTTATGTCGGCAAGCTGCCGCAACAGCCGATCGGTCACTGCGGTGCCGGACGGCTTGCCAGCGTCGTCTGCACCCACGAAGATGACGCCCGGCCGGCTATGGTCGGGCAGGTCGTTGGCGAACGCGCACACTGCTTCCCGGATTTCGGTTGGTCCGTCGCCCTGCAATGAACGCTTGCGCTCGACGAGTTCAGACTCAAGGTCCGTCATCATCTGTTCAAGCTCGGAATCCGAATAGCGTGTTGTCATCTTGTCGGCTCGGAATCCGCCGCACTCGGCGATGCGGCGAACCTGTCCTCGTGAGAATTGTGCCCTTGATGCCGTTCAACGTCCAGGAGTGCCTTGGGCACGCGGCGGAAACGGCAGAGCTCTAGCCGGCGCCGGGCGCGGGAACGCTGTCGGGCGGCGCCGCAATCGGGTAGGGTAACCGGCGAGGTATCACAAGCATGCGCATCGCCGACGTCGTGACCTGGACCGTGCAGCCGCGGGGCATTCCGCTGGTGGTGGCCAAGGTGGTGACCGACCAGCCGGGGCTGCACGGCTGGGGCTGCGGCACCTTCACCCAGCGCTTCCGGGCCGTGGAGGCGGCCATCGAGCGCCACCTCAAGCCGTTCGCGATCGGCCGCGACGCCAGCGCCATCGCCGACTTCTGGCACAGCGCCATGCACAACGGCTACTGGCGCAACGGCCCGGTGCTGAACAACGCCGTCAGCGCGCTGGAGATGGCGCTGTGGGACATCAAGGGGAAGGCCGCAGGCGTGCCTTGCTACCAGCTCTGGGGCGGTCGCAGCCGCGGCAGCGCGGCGGTCTACGTGCATGCCAACGGCAGCGAGCCGCAGCAGGTGCTGGAGGAGGCGCAGGCGCTCTGGGAGCGCGGCTTCCGCCACATCCGCTGCCAGCTCGGCGGCTACGAGGGGGTGGAGGCCGGGCGCATCGGCGCCGCCGCGGGCTCCTTCGCCGACACCGGCGGCAGCGGCTCCGCGTTCTTCGACCCGGGCGAGAAGCTGCGCCGCGTGGCGGACATGTTCGCCAGGGTACGCGCTGGCCTGCCGCCGGAAGCGGAGCTGCTGCACGACATCCACGAGCGCTTGGCGCCGATCGATGCCGTACGCCTGGCCAAGGAGCTGGAACCCTACCGCCTGTTCTTCCTGGAGGATCCGCTGGCGCCCGAGGACATCGGCTACTTCCGCATGCTGCGTGCGCAGTGCGCGGTGCCGCTGGCGATGGGCGAGCTGTTCGTCCATCCGCTGGAGATCGAGCCCCTGGTAACCGGGCGCCTGTTCGACTTCGTGCGGGTGCACGTCTCCACCTACGGCGGCATCACCCCGGCGCTCAGGCTGGCCCACCTGTGCGCCGCGTTCGGCGTGCGTACGGCGTTTCATGGGCCGCGCGACGTGTCGCCCATCGGCATGGCCGCCAACGTCCACCTCGACCTGCACCTGGAGAACTTCGGCATTCAGGAGTGGGCCTTTCGCTCACCGGAGGAAGAGGAGCTGTTCCCTGGGACTCCGCAGGTGCACGCGGGAGCGGTCGATGTCAACGAACGCCCCGGATGGGGGATCGAGATGGACGAACGGCTGGCGGCACGCTTCCCCTGCGACGACGCCGCCAGCCGGCGTCCCGTACCCCGGCTGGCGGACGGAACCAGCCGCCCCTACTGAACCGAAGCCGGCCGCCAGGAGCTTGTCCGGTTCATCCGACAAAGCGACGCCGACTTGCGACGGTTTTTTGGCGCTACGCTCCAGCCTGGGCCACGCGCGACGTGCCCTCGTACTCGATGCGGGCGCCGAGCGCGCTGTAGGTCTCGAAGATGGTGGGATAGCGGCGCCGCAGCAGGTCGACGCCGTGGATTACCGTCTCCGCGTCGTCGGCGAGCGCCGCAAGAAAGATCGCCTTGGTGCCCTGGATGATGTAGGGGGCCGCGATCTCGCCGCCGCGGAAGGTGATCGCCGGCTCGCGCACCATCACCCGCTGTGGATCCGAGATCAGGATCTCGGCGCCCAGGTACTTGAGTTCGCGCACGTAGTCGAAGCCCGACTCGTACATCCAGTTCTGAAACAGGATGGCGCCGTGGGTCTTGCAGGCAAGGGTTACCATCACCGGCAGCACGTCCACGGGAAACCCCGGCCACGGCCGCACCGCCAGCTTCGGCAGGTCGCGGCCGGCCTGGGGCAGGAACTCCGCGTGCACCTGCAGGCGCTCGGGTGCCGCCACCAGGAGGTCGTCGCCAGCGTGTTCCAACTCGATCCCGAAGGCACGAAACCAGTTCGCCATGCCGTTCACCAGGGTCGGGACGTTGCCGCCGAGGATGGTAAGCCGGCCGCCGGTGACCGCCGTCGCGACCACGCTGCCGGCAAGGTCCACGTAGTCGGGTCCGGCCCGAAACTCGGCGCCCGCGAGCGGCCGGCCGGAACCGCGAACGGTCACGCAGTTGGTGCCTTCCCCCTCCACTTCCACGCCCATGCGCCGCAGCAGGCGCAGCACGTCGATCACGTGGGGCTCGCAGGCGGCATCCCTGATGGTGACTGAGAAGCCGCTGCCGGCGGCGTAGAGCGCGAGATCGAGGGTGGCGGACACGCTCGCCTCGACCAGCCAGATGTCGTAGTGGTCGGCATGGGTCCGGGGCGCCGCGAGCGACACCGAAGAGTCACGCTGCTGCACGGCGACATCCAGCTTGCGGAACCCGTCCAGGTGCGTGGTGACGCCGCGGAAGCCGAGGTCGCACCCACCCGGCAAGGGCATCTCCACGCTGCCGAAGCGCGTCAGCAACGGACCAGTGAGAGAAAACGCGCCGCGCAACCGCCGCCCCATGGCGGGGTCGATGGTCTGCGCCCGGATCTCCGTCGGATCCACGTGCACGTTGCCCGGGCCGCTGGAGGTCACCTTGGCGCCGAGACGAGTGAGTATCTCCAGGTAGGTGTGGACATCAAGGGTATCGGGAAGGTCGCGGAACAGGATGCCCTCGCCGGCGAGGGCCGCCGCCGGCAGGGCGCCCATCAGGGCGTTCTTGTTGGCGATGGGGGTTACCTCGCCGTGCAGGGGGACGCCCCCCTTGATGCGGAAGGTGCCGTTCACCGTGGTCTGCTCATGCCGCGATGATACCCTGAAACGCGCGCCCCGTCAGACGCGCCGGGGCGTGCCGGTCGCGCCCGGAACCGGCACCGTGCCGCCGTTCGCCAGCGACTGCATGGCTGCCTCTGCCAGCACCAGCGCGCGGCGGCCGTCCTCGAACGTCACCGACGGTTCGCGGCCGGTTTCCACCGCGTCGATGAAGTCTTCCAGCTCGGCGCGGTAGGCCGCGTCGTAGCGCTCGATGAAGAATCGCTGCAGGGCCGCGGGGGCACCGGCGCTGGTGGCGGTGTAGAGCCTGGCCTGGTCGTTGGGATGGTTCTCGGAGCGGGCCATGCCCGCGCTGCCGTGGACCTCCAGCCGCTGGTCGTAGCCGTACACGGCGCGCCGGGAACAGTTGATGTGACACTGCACGCCCGACGCCGTGGTCATCAGCACCATCGCCGTGTCCACGTCACCGAGGGCGGCGATCTCCGGGGTGATATGCACGCTGCCAATCGCGGTGATCGAGACCGGCTCCTCGGCGAGCACGAAGCGCGCCAGGTCGAAGTCGTGGATCATCATGTCGCGAAACAGTCCGCCCGAGACCCGCACGTAGGACAGCGGCGGCGGCTCGGGGTCGCGACTGGAGATGATCACCTGCTCCAAGGAGCCGATCGTGCCTTCCGCGACCAGGTCCCGCACCCGCCGGTGGGAGGCGTCGTAGCGGCGATTGAACCCGATCTGGATCGGCACCCCGCAACCCTGCACTGCGTCCCAGCAGTGCGCGACCCGTTGCAGGCTCAGATCGATCGGCTTCTCGCAGAACACCGCCTTGCCGGCGCGGGCGGCGGCGATGATCAGATCGACGTGGGTATCGGTGGACGACGCTATCAGCGCCGCATCCACGCCGGCGTTCAGGGCCGCATCCACGTCGCTCACCGCCTGCGCGCCGTGCCGTTCCGCGACCGCGGCCGCCGCGCTCGCGAGCGGATCGTGTACGGACACCAGGCGGGCATCGGGCGAGGCCGCGAGGTTGGCTGCGTGCATGGCGCCAATGCGTCCCGCGCCAAAGAGGGCAAACCGAATCACCCCATCATGGTACCCGGACCATCCCCGCTGCGCGAGCGCCCGAAACCACTGCCCGAGGCGGCGCTTTTCGCCCATCGCGGTAGCCGACACCCAGTGCGACCGGGTAAGGTACCGCCGTGGCCGCAAACAACGACAAACCGCTGACGATACTCGCCTGTTTCCCCCACGCCGACGACGAGATGGGAGTGCTCGGAACCCTCCTCAATCACCTGTCGCGCGGGGACCGCGTGGTGCTGGCCTGGGCCACCCGCGGCGAGATGACCTCCCTGTTCGGCGACAAGCCGATGGATGAGATCGTGGCCGAGCGCAAGCGCCACACCGAGGAAGTGGCGCGCATCGTCGGCTGCGAGATCCGGCAACTGGCGTTCCCGGACGCCCACATCGGCCGCTCCCACGAGGAGGCGCTGGAGCTGGCACGGCTGGTGGCCGACGTGCGGCCGGATGCCATCGTCACCTGGAACTTCCTGCGCGGCCACCCCGATCACCGCAATCTCGGGATGCTGATGCAGGATGCGGTCACGTACGCGCGCCTGCCGCGCATGGTGGCACCGTTAAAGGCGCACCGGCCGCCGCAGCTTGCGTTCTTCGCCTACTACGACGAGGCGAGCCCCTATCCGCCGTTCTACGTGGACGTGACCCCGCACATGGACAAGATCGCCGAGGTGATGGATCTGTATGCCAAGGTCTACGATTGGAAGAACGCGGCCGAGAACCTGCGCCGGCGGCGCGCCGGGGTAGGCGATGAGTGCGGCGTGGACTACGCGGAGAAGTTCAACGTGATCGCCGGCCCGCAGTCCGCCGCCACCTATCTGCTCACCCGATCCGACTCCAGGTAAGCCTTCATCGCGGCCTTGTCCTTGGCGATGGCCTGCTTGAAGGAACCGAGCGCCATCCTGCCCATCAACTTGGCGATGATGCCCGGCACGTCGATCTCGGCATTCAGCTCGAGGCAGGTCGTCCCCGGGCCGCCGGCGCCTTCGGTCAGGCGGTAGCGGAAGTGGTAGGCCCCCTTGCGGCTGGAGCCCTGGGAGCCGTCGACGTACAGGGAGATGCCATGCGGCGGATCGGCGGCGGTAACCTCGAACACCTCCCGGCCCTCCCGACCCATGACGCGGCGCGCCTCGCGCCAGCGGGTTCCGGGCGCGAACGGCCCCTCGGTGAGCCGCTCGATATGCACCAGCCCGCTCATCCAGGCGCCGTAGCCTTCCAGATCGGTCAGGCACTCGTACACCCGCTCCGGCGGAGCTGCAATCTCGGTGGTGGATGAGAACCGTACCGGCACGTCCTGCTCCGGCGGCAGGCTGCCGCACGCCGCCGCCGCGTGTCAAACCGCGACCTGCTGGCCCGTCGGCCGCCGCTGCGAGTCGCCATCCCCGCGGTCCGCTCTATTCCTTGAGCGAGCCCGCGGTGATTCCGCTTATGATCTTCCGGTGAAAGATGAAATAGAACAGCAACGGCGGGATGGTAGCCATGAACATCGCAGCCAGCATAGGCCCCCAGTCAGCGTTGTACGGACCGCGAAAGCTCATCAACCCGACCGCAAGTGTCTTGGCGTGATTGTTCTTCATGATCACCAGAGAGAACAAGAATTCATTCCAGATACCGAGAAAGTTGATGATGAGTACGGTCGCTATCCCACCTAAAGATACCGGCATAACGATCCGACCAAATACTTGCAGATGGTTGCCTCCGTCGATCTTCGCAGCTTCCATGATCTCATTCGGAAACTGGCGGAAGTACGTTTGCAGGAGAAGAATCGAGAAGGGAAGAAAGAAGGCGACGTAGGGCAGGATGAGACCCCAGTAGTTGCTCAGTAGCTTGAGCTGCGCAATGAAGTAATAGAGTGGGATGATGAGCGCATGGACCGGGATCCCGAGCATCCCTACGAGTGCTATGAGAATGACGTTCTTGCCCGGACCGTTGAGCTTTGCCATCGCGTAACCGGCGAGGAGCGCGACCATGGTCAGTAGCGCGAGGGTGGTGAGCGTAACTATTGTGCTGTTCAGGAAGTAGACCGAAATCAGGATGCCGCGCTGATTGAAGAGCCTCAGGTCATAGTTGTTCAGATAGAGAGAAGTCGGCGGAGCGAAAATACGCGACAATATGTCTGCCGTTGGTTTCAGTGTGGAAAGGGCAAGCCACACTACGGGATACAGTTGGAGAATGGCCCAAAGGATCAGCAGAGCATGTATGATGGTGTGTCCGACGCCGGATTTTCTCAATTCGGTTCTGCTCGTCTGACTGTTCCTGCGTAGCCGGACACTCGTATGTAGATGAGCGAAAACACGAGCGCAACGAAGAACATGATGCTGGCGATGACTGAGCCATATCCGAAGCGAACCAAGCGGAACGCGTCCTTGTACAAGTGCGTGCCGAGTACCTCGGTGGCTCCTGCTGGCCCGCCCTGGGTCATGACCCACACCTGATCGAACACCTTGAAGCTGAAGATGAGCTGGAGCATGATAATGACGGAGAAAACGTGTCGGAGCAATGGAATGGTGATCGAGAATACCGTGCGCAGTCTGGTGGCGCCGTCGATCATCGCGGACTCGTAGAGTTGAGGGTTGATGCTCTGCATTCCGGCCAGCAGAAAGATCATCGTGAAACCCGAGTATTGCCACACCGCGGTAGCGATGATGGCGGACATCGCGGTGGCCCCGTCTCCGAGCCATACTCGTTGCAGGTGTTCCAATCCAATGGCGGCCAGCAACGCGTTGAGTAATCCAAATGGATCCAGCACCTTCACCCATAGCAGGCCAGTAATGACAACGGAGATCGAGACCGTAAGGAAGAACAGAAACCGGTAGACCGCCCAGAACCGTATCTTGAAGTCTATCAGGAGAGCGAGTACGAAGCCGATGCCCACCGTCCCCACGGTGGCAAAAAAAGAAAACAGCAACGAGTTCTTCAGCGCGGTCCAGAAGAACTCGTCCTTGGTAAACATTGTCGCGAAGTTCTTGAGACCGATAAAGGTGAGCTTTCCGTAACCCTTCCAGCGAAAGAAGGGTAGCACGAGAGACTGAATCATCGGGTAGAGGATGAACAAGCTGATGAACAGAAGCGCTGGCAACATGAAGCCATAGAACATCATGTACTCGCCGTAGTCCCGTTTCACGGTGCGTGCCATCTGGTAGCGCCCGTACGCCGCCGCACTCTAATGAAGCATCGGTAGCGGACGCTGGACGGCGGCCGCTCCTGGCGCTGAGACTCGCTGCATCTGTTGTCACTAAGTCCCCGGCTACCGGCAGCCGATCGAGCTCTCCTGGGACGCGGCTGACGGCGCCGGAGGGTTACCTCATTCGAGCGAGCCGACCGCCGTCTGATACATCCTCTCGGCCGCCTCAGCCGGCGAGATATTACCCTCGAAGATACTGGCAATGGTGTCGTAGTAACCCTGCCGGTGCGGTGGGCTTTGCAAAGCATCGATGATCCCGACGTCGCCGTGGGTCCTTACGTCTGCTATGATCCTGCGCACGATCGGATGCACGATTTCTGCGAAGTCGGAAGCGCTGACCGCAGTGTTGTCCGGGATCGCACCCATCTCGTAGACGACGCGTGCGTACTCCTTTCCAAACGAGGTGTTCAAGAAGTCGATGATCACCGGCAGCTTGTTTTCGTCGACGTAACTCGGAATGATCAGACCGTTGTAGCCTGCTGGTATCGATACGTTGCCGTTGATTGGCGGCAGGTTGAAGTAATCGTACTCAAGGTCGGGTGCTTCGCTGGTGAAGATACCCGGTGTCCAGCTTCCCGAATTGTAGATAGCCGAAGTGCCATCCACGAATAGCGTTCTAGCGGCCCCGTCATCCATCGCGTTGGCGCCCTTGACGAACACTTCTGCATCAATGAGTCGCTTGATGTAACCCCATGCTTCCACCGCTGCCGGGTGCCGAAAAACCTCGGCGGTAGCCGGGCTTCGATTCGGGTCTCGCTCCCAGTTCAAGAACTGTTCAAACTGAGCCATGGGCATCACACGGGCGAGAATATCGTTGAATATTCCCCCGATGGGCCAGCGCGTCAGTACTCCGGCGGACCAAGCCTCATATCCCGCCGACTTCAGCTTTGCCGCCAGCGTGAAGAGCTCGTCCATCGACTCCGGTGGTACCACACCCACTTGCTTGAAGGTGTCGGTCCGGTAGAAGTAATGGGGCACGGTAACCCAATCGGTGGTGAAATAGAAATTGCCGAGATCGTCTGTCTCGTAGATCTTGGCACCGACATTCTTCTTGTCGTACCAACCTTGTTCTTTGGTGATCTCGGTCAGATCGAGCAGCAGCCCGTCGCGCGCCCAGGTGTCGATGGCAGCTCCTCCCCAGTAGAAGGTCAGGTCGAGATCCTCTGCACCGCTCGCCAGCGCAGAGGTCATAACGTCCTGGATTGCCTGCGCCTCATGAGAGGTGATGTTGATCTTTACGTCCGGGTGTTCCGCTTCGTATAGCGCCTTCCACTTCTGGTACATCTCGGTTTGCACGCCGGCCAGGCACCAGACGCTCAGCGTGGTCGGGCCGGATGCGTCTTCGGTGCCGGCAGCAGGAAGGAATGTAGCGACCAGGCAGAGTGTCAGCGCCAGCAGCGCCGACCGGACTGGCTTGCTATTCATGCAGTTCTCCTCTGGGGTGACATTGCGGGTGGGGCCCATAGGCCCGATTACGCACTCTATCGCGCCGCTTCCGGGCCGTCAAGCTACGCGACGTTACGCGACGTGACGTGAGTGATCGTGAGTGAGGCAACGTGAGGGCAAGGACAGTGCCTGCAGGACCGCAGTGCAGCAAGCGCATCGCGTGTGCGGGCAAGAGCGCCTTTGATAGATCGGCTGGAGTCCGCGGGAGCGGCCAATGCTGACGCGGCCGCATGGATATGCTATATTTGTTGGCGTTCCTCTCTGCCCGATGGTGTAACGGTAGCACGACAGACTCTGGATCTGTTCGTCGGGGTTCGAATCCCTGTCGGGCAGCATTTGATTGCTGCATAAATAATTACGTCAGATCTGGCGATTCACGAGGCATGCTAGGCGTTCACGCGCCTGACCGTGCGACTCACTTGGTTACTTGCAGATCGGCCGAGACGACGCAGTGGTCCGGGTGGGCACCGTGCCGGGGCCATTCACGGGTCGAATCCGGGACCAGCAGGGCTGCGGCGGCAGCGTCGAGGACGATATGGTCGATGTGTTCCTCGAAGTCCGGATCGCACTGGTAGTCGATGTCCGCGGTCAGGAGATCCAGCGGGGATGAATCCGGCGAGAGTGCTCTCCAGGCCCAGTCGTCGCTGACGGCGAGGCGGCGGTTGAAGTCGCCAAGGATGCCGAAAGCGGTCCCCTCGTCCTCCCGGCGGTCGGCCCAGGCTCTGACCTCGTGAATCTGATTTCTCAGTGTGGTGCAGGTCAGCATGCGCGACTCGTTCGAGTCTTGTTCGGCCGACCAGCATCCGGACTTCAGGTGCAGGGACAGGAGTCGCAGTCGGCGGTCGCCGAAGGTGACGGTGATGTCCGTTCCCCAGCGATCGGAAGCCGGGTCGCCGAGGGATTGCAGGTCTTCGTTGCGCTGGTACACGATCTCCTTGCGGATGGCGAGACCGGTCGCCTGATGGTGCAGGTAGTTTCCCGGTATCCTCCAGCACTCGCGCGCCGCAGGTGTTTCGGGACGAGTGGACACCTCCACGTGCCAGTGGGTTGTGGGGAACACCCTGAGCGCTGCGTCGGCGTTTTCCACTTCCTGGAAGGCCACGACGTCCGGGGCGATCTCCCGGATACGGTCGGCGATGGCATCGTAGTCTGCCTGCTCCCTGGGCACGCAGCCTGCCTCGTCGGTGTCGTTCAGGTGCTCCAGGTTCCAGGTGGCGATGCGCAGGTGCAGAGTTTCGAGCGAGTCTGGAACGATTCCCGGTCCCCGGCAGCCGGCAAGCAGCAACGGCACTCCGAGCAGCACGACCAGCGCGGCAACGGCGAGCTTCCTGTGCATGCTGCGTTCAGGTTGCGGGTCTTCACTCATGGGTTACCTCCAGGCGTGTCGCCGTTCGAGGGCTGTTTGGCATAGGACAAGGATAGTGTCGAAGCGCACCGGGACACAATCAAACCTGTACACTGCGTACAGCTCGTTGGCCGCTGGCGGATGGGTGCGCGTAGTCCTGACTCGGTTGATCGAGGACCATCTCGGATACAGCTCGACTTGTCGGGAGGTCGTCGATGCGTGTAACGGAGCGGCGCGGCTGCCGAGACGGTAGGTGCGCGGCGCCGGTGGCTGCGGCGGATCCGGCGCCCGGCGCACTTGGCGGCGCGTGCGGCTGCTGTATATGTTCGGTTGCATGAGTGACACGGCGTTGCGGGAACATCTGGTGAATCTGCTGCAGGGGCGTGGGGCGCACGTGCCGTTCGAGCGCGCGGTGGCGGAGATCCCGGAGCAGTACCGCGGGGTGGCGCCGACCGGAGCGGGTTTCTCTCCGTGGCAGCAACTGGAGCACTTGCGGCTGGCGCAGTGGGACATCCTGGAGTTCAGCCGTGACCCCGCCCACGTGTCGCCGACCTGGCCTGATGGCTATTGGCCGGCCTCGGTGTCGCCCCCGCCGGGCGCCTGGAAGAACAGCGTCGACGCATTCCTGGCCGACCGGACTGCGATGGTGGATCTGGTATCCGATCCGCAGGCTGACCTGTATCAGCCGTTCGCCCACGGCAGCGGTCAGAACCTGCTGCGCGAGGCGCTGGTGCTGGCCGACCACAACTCCTACCACGTCGGTCAGCTCGTGCTGCTTCGGCGCCTGCTGGGGTGTTGGTGACGGTGCCGGGTCTGCGCTTCGTGCGGGCCGCGAGGGCGCGGTGCCGAGCATAACGGTTCGCGACCTGACCATCCGCTACGACCAGGTGCTGGCCGTGAACAACCTGGCGCTGCA
Source organism: Spirochaetia bacterium (assembly GCA_965203905.1). GTDB lineage: Bacteria > Spirochaetota > Spirochaetia > SZUA-6 > Bin103 > Bin103. Next base: position 4,325,547 of record CBDBDQ010000005.1, read on the forward strand.
CGTGGAGGAGGGCGAGTTCATGGTGCTGCTCGGAGCGTCCGGGAGCGGCAAGACCTCCACGTTGCGCGCCATCGCCGGATTGGAGCGGCCTGCCGAGGGTGAGATCACGTTCGGCGACCGGTGCATGTTCTCGGCACCGCTGGCGGTCGACGTGCCGCCGGCGCGCCGCGGCGTGGGGATGGTATTTCAGAACTACGCGCTGTATCCCCACATGACCGCGATGCAGAACGTTGCGTTTCCGCTCAAGACGCAGCGCGTGCCGCGGGAGAAGATCGCCCTGGCCGTGGAGCAGGCGCTGGCGCTGGTCGATCTGACCGGACTGGAGGAGCGTTACCCGCGCCAGCTCAGCGGCGGCCAGCAGCAGCGGGTTGCGCTGGCCCGGATGCTGGTGGGGCAACCCGAGGTGCTGCTGTTCGACGAGCCCCTCTCCAACGTCGACGCCAAGCTGCGGGTGGCGCTGCGCACCGATCTGAAGCGCCTGCAGCGCAGGATCGGCGCCACTTCACTGTACGTGACCCACGATGTCTCCGAGGCGTTCTCCATGGCCGACCGCATCGCCATCATGTTCCACGGCGTCGTGCACCAGATCGGCCGCGCCGACGACCTGTACCACCGTCCGGAGACGCTGCAGGTGGCAGAGATGACCGGGCTCCCGCAGTCCAACCTGATACCAGTCACGGTCTCGCGCAGCAATTGCCACGTCCTGCTGGCCCCGGAGGCCGACCCGACGCGGCCGTTTCCGCTCCCCACGATGAAGGGCGTCTTCAACGGGCAGCGGGCGGTGGTGAACGTGCGCGTCGAGGATCTGGAGATCATCGGCACCGGGCAGGCGGAGGGAGCCGGGCCGCTGTTCGAGGTGTTCGCCGTGCTGCCGCAAGGCGCGGCGACCCTGATTCACCTGCGTTTCGCCGGGCGCCGGGAAGAACTGGTGGCGCGGGTGCCGCGCGCCGCTCCGGCATGGCGCCACGGTCAACGCGCCCACCTGCGGCTGCGGCGCGGCAACCTCTACGACGCCGCTACCGAGCGCCTGATCGACTCGTTCGACGCCACCGTGCGGCCGGCGGATTCCGCCTGATCAAGCGGACGGCGCGGGCCGGGTTGCAGCAGGCTCGGCGGCAGACTTGCGCGCGAGCTGGGCGCGGATGTCCTCGAAGCTGATCCCGTAACGGCGCGCCACGTCACGGGCGTAGCTGAGGCCGACCGGCGGGCCGGGCCGGATCCGGTAGGTGCGGCGCACTTCGCCGATACCGTCATTGCCGGCGCCGTTGGACTCGATCCCCGCCACCATGCTCACCAGCCGGCTGGCGCCTTCCACTTCCCGGTTGATCGCATCGACCCGTTCCCCCAGCTCGTGCAGGTGGGTGGCGAACACCGCGCGTGCCCCCAGCAGGCGCAGGCCTCGCACCACGTCCTGCGCCAGGTACAGGCTCTCGCTGGGGCTGGTGCTGGCCAGCGACTCGTTCATCAGGATCAGGCTGTGCTCACTGGCGGCGCCAAAGATGGCGGACAGGCGGCGCGCCTCCTCCGCCAGGCGGCCGCCCTCGGCGTGGCCGGGCTCATCTACCGGAAAGTGGGTGCCGACCACGTCCGCCGGACTCACGGTTGCCGCTTCGGCGGGCGCGTAGAGACCGGCCTGAGCCAGCACCTGCAGCAAGCCCACGGCCCGCGTGAAGGTGGTCTTGCCGCCCTGATTGGGACCGGTGAGCACCAGGATCCTGCCGGTGCCGTCCATGTCGAGATCGTTGCCCACGATGGCCGCCGCACGTTCCTCGGAGCTACCCAGGGCCAGGTTGACGTTGTACAACCGGCTCACCTGCAGGCGGCGCTCGGCGCTGGGTGCCAGCCGCGGGCGGCAGATCGGCAGTCCGCGCGCCCGGAGCCGCTCGAAGAGCTGTGCCGCGCCCAAATAGAAGGCGATCTCGCGTTCCAACGAGAGCAGGTCCTGGACCTGCAGGCGCACGTACTGGCCGAGCGCCTTGGCCAGGGGCCGCGCCACGGCACCCAGAATCCGATCCAGATCGCCGAACAGGGTCCCCATCGCCGCCACCCGCTTGATGCTGGCCACCGGCTGGTAGGGCGAGGCGGCGCCGAAGATGCGGCTCAGCAGCGGTCGCTCGGCGAATTTTTCTTCGTGTACGGCCAGCAGCGTGGCTTCCGAGGGCCGGAGCTGGTCGTCCAGGTTGATGCCGATGCTGACGCTGGCGCGCCGCTTCAGGCCGCCGCGCAGCGCCGGCAGCTCCTGCAGCAGCCGCTGGTACACCGGGTCCGCCTGGCGCCGCCGGACGAATGCCAGCAGCGCCCGCAGCCCCGCCGACTCCAGCTCCGGGAGCTGGGCGGCGTCAGCCAGCCGCTGCAGACACGCCACGTAGGTCTCCAGCTCGCCCAGGCGCCACACCGCCTGCTGCAGCGGCGCGCTCTGCTCCTTGCGGGTGGTGGTGAAGAACGCCAGCTCGCGCAGCATCGGCCGCGCCTCGCGCAACACCTCGCGCAGCGGAGCGGAGCCCAGCACGTCGGCCAGCACGCTCTGGCGGTAGTGGATCGTGGCGACGTCCTGGCACAGCTCGAAGAGCAGCTCTTCCGGCAGTCCGAACTGCTCCCGCAACGCCGCCAGTCCGGTATCGGCGGCGGCCTGCCGGTCGAGCCGCGGGCGGCCGGGAGCCGTGCCGGCAGAGGGATAGCACAGGCTCACCCTGTCCTGGGCGGGGTCCATGCACCAATGCTAACGAGTGCCTCCCCGTCCTCGCAACGCCCCGCCCGCGGGTGCCGCCCGCGGCGCGGGCGCCGGCACGCTTGCGACGAATCCGCGCCCGGCGCAGAATGCATCGCCATGGAACAGTCCACGTCAGCGAACGGCTCCTGGAACGACCATCGTCTCGCCCTGGCCGAGGCCGAAGCGTTTGCGCGTGACGGCGTTCTGGTGCTGCCGGACCGCCTTCCGGAGCAGGTGACCGACCGCCTCGAGGAGGCCTTCGACAAGGTGTGGGCCGCGCAGCGGGCGGCACACAACAAGAGCAAGCTGGACAAGTTCAACATGTACGATTTTCTCAGCCAGGACGAGCGCTTCCTGGAGATGATCGACTGGCCGGCCAGCTTCCCCAAGGTGGTGGACATCCTGGGCTGGAACATCCAGATCTACCACACTCACATGATGATCACTCCCGGCGCGGGACAGGGCGCCGACCCGGGGAAGCGCGGCTGGCACCAGGACAGCGACCGGCTCAACCGCGAGCTGGAAACCGATCCGCAGCCGCGCGTATCACTGAAGGTGGCCTTCTTCCTGAGCGATTGCAGCGTTGCCGGACGCGGCAACTTCGGCGCCGTCCCCGGCAGTCACCTGACCAATGCGCTGGTAGATCCGGAGCGCCGAGACGTCGACCCGCCGGGCGCCACCGTGGTGCTGGTGCCGCGTGGCGGCATGGTAATGTTCGACCGGCGCATCTGGCACACCGGGACCGAGAACTACGCCGACTTCCCGCGCAAGGCTTTGTTTTATGGGTACAGCTACCGCTGGCTGCGGCCGCGTGACGACATGCAGGTGACGCACTACCTGGAGCGCTGCGATCCGATCCGCCGCCAGTTGCTCGGCACCAGTCCGAGCGGCGGCCATGGCTACACCTCGCCGCAGCCGGGGGATGTCCCGTTGCGTGCCTGGCTGGAGCAGAATCCGACCGATCCCGCGGTCGCCGCGGCGGCCGGCACGCCCACCTCGTAGCCGCCCCGCCGCCGTACTTGCTTTGCAGCGGTGGCCGGCGACAGAATGGAGCGTCATGGGTAAATCCACGTTCACCGCGGACGGCAGCGCGCCGTTCGTGTTCGACGACAACTGGGAGAACTTTGGCAATCTGCGGCCGGACTCTCGGCGTCTGAGCGAGACCAACGGCGCCGGTCTCCCGGTGGTCCAGCTTACCGAGGAGCAGAAGTTCGCGTTCGATACTCAGGGATGGTTGTGCATCCCCGGGGTGCTCGACGAAGCGGAACTGGAACCGATGCGGGAGTTCTGCTATCGGCTGAAGGATGATCCCGGATCGCTGCCGCCGCATCAGCGCACTCCCATTGCGGGGCCGCTGGAGGTGTTGGTCGATCACCCCGTGGTGGTAGGATTCTGCAACGAGTTCCTCTCCTATCCTCGCCTCGACGGCGCCGACCATTACGGTTTCCGCTTCGAGACCAGCTTCCTGTACTATCGCGAATTGGGGATGGGAAAGTTCAGCCCGCACAACGGCAACGGAGTGTGGCGGCTGCCCGGCAGCTCGCACGAGTATCGCGCCATCCCCGGCAAGGCCTACTCCGGACTGACGCGCTGCGTGTGGGAGCTCAACCCGGTGCTCGCGGGGGACGGCGGCACGCTGTTCGTGAACGGCAGCCACAAGGCGGCCTACACCTTGCCGCCCTCGATCTACGAGCAGGAGTCGCCGCTGTGGAGCAGCTACTCGTGTCCGGCCGGCTCGGTGGTCTTCTTCAGCGAGGCCACCACCCACAGCGCCCGTCCCTGGACCAACCCGGAGGTGCCGCGGGTGGCGATCTTCAACCAGTACAACGGTATCGGCAGCCGTTTCCACTGGTGGGAGCCGCCGCGCGAGCTGCTGGAATCGATGCCCAGAAAGCGCCGCTCCCTGTTCCGTCACGCCTACGGCGAGGCGGCCAACACGGGACTGGAAACGCGCAACCTGTTCGCCCGTGCGCTGGGTTGACGCGGTGCCTTCGGCTGACGGCGGCGCCGCGAACGGCGCCTGGAACGACCACCGCCTGACCCTGGCCGAGGGCGAGGCGTTTGCCCGTGACGGCTTCCTGGTGCTCCCGGAGCGCCTGCCGGAGCAGGTGACGGACCGCCTCGAGGAGGCATTCGACAAGGTGTGGGCCGCGGAGCGGGCGGCACGGGGAAAGGGCGAGCTGGAAAAGTTCAACATGCTCGATTTCCTCAGCAAGGACGACCGCTTCCTGGAGATGATCGATTGGCCGGCCAGCTTTCCCAGGGTGGTCGACATCCTGGGCTGGAATATCCAGATCTACCACACCCACATGATGTTCTCTCCCGGCGCCGGCCAGGGCGCCGATCCGGGGAAGCGTGGCTGGCACCAGGACAGCGGCCGCCTCAATCGCGAGCTGGAGACCGATCCGCAGCCGCGCGTATCACTGAAGGTAGCTTTCTTCCTGACCGACTGCAGCGTCGCGGGACGCGGCAACTTCGGCGCCGTCCCCGGCAGTCACCTGACGAATGCGCTGGTGGATCCGGAGCGCACCGACGTCGACCCGCCGGGAGCCACCGTGGTGCTGGTGCCGCGTGGCGGCATGGTGCTGTTCGATCGGCGCATCTGGCACACCGGGACCGAGAACTACGCCGACTATCCGCGCAAGGCGCTGTTCTACGGGTACAGCTACCGTTGGCTGCGGCCGCGCGACGACATGCAGGTGGCGCACTACCTGGAGCGCAGCGACCCGATCCGGCGCCAGTTGCTGGGCACCAGTCCGAGCGGCGGCCGCGGCTACACCTCGCCGCAGCCGGAGGATGTTCCGTTGCGCACCTGGCTGGAGCAGAATCCGACCGATCCGTCGGTCGCTGCCGCCGCCGGCGCGCCACCCTCCTAACGCCCGTCGCCTTGCCGTCAGCGCAACCGCGCAACCGCACGACTTCACGCGCGGGGGGCGACATCGCCGAGCCCGCCGAGTTGGTGCGTGCGATTCACGCCGCGCCGCAGCAGACGGTGCTGGAGTTGGCCGGCGGCACCCAGGCGCTGGCGTGGCTGCACGCCGTGGGCGGTTCTTCACGCACGGTGCTGGAGGCCACCGACCGCTACAGCGCGGCCTCGCTTGCCGCGCTGCTCGGCCAACCGCCGGAGAAGGCGGTGACCCGCGACGTCGCCGTCGCCATGGCGGCCGCCGCACGCCGCCGGGCGCGGGACCTGGCCGCACCGGGAACCCCGGTGGTGGGGGTGGCGTGCAGCGCGGCACTGGCCAGCGACCGGCCGCGGCGCGGGGCGCACCACGCGGTGGTGGCGGTGGCCGATGCCCTGGGTGCCGCGGTGTGCGAGTTGGAGTTGGCCAAGGGGACGCGCACCCGCCGCCAGGAGGAGGCGGTGGTAAGCCTGCTGCTGCTGACCGAGCTGGCCGCGGCCTGCGGGGTAGCGGTGCCGGAGCCGGCGGCCGCCGCCGCTCCTGGTGACGCGATACAGCGCGGGTTCCGGCCCGCACCACGGTTCGCCGCTCTCGGGGCCGGCGCCGCCGACTGGCTGCTGCTGGACGCCGCCGGCTGCGTCGTGGAGCAGGGCAGCGGCTGGGATCGCGTGGCCCTGCTGTCCGGCTCCTACCATCCGCTGCATGGCGGCCACCTGGCGCTGGCCGCAGCCGCCGCCGCGCTGCTGCGGCGCCGGGTGGTGTTCGAGCTGACCCTGGTCAACGCCGACAAGGCCGCCATCGGCCTGCCGGAGGCGCGGCGGCGTGCCGCCCAGTTCGCCGGCCGCGCGCCGTTGCTGCTGTCACGCGAGCCGCTGTTCGCGGCCAAGGCGGCGTTGTTTCCGGGGGCGGTGTTCGTGGTCGGCGTGGACACCGCCGCGCGGCTGGTCGACCGGCGCTTCTACGGCAACTCCGCCACCGCGATGCAGCGGGCGCTGGCGGACGTGGCGCGCTACGGCTGCAGCTTCCTGGTCGCCGGGAGACTGGTCGAGGAGCGCTACCGCACCCTGGCCGACCTCGCTCTGCCGCTGCCGCCCGCGCTGCGCGCGCTGTTCCGGGAGCTGCCCGAGGAATCGTTCCGCTGTGACCTCTCCTCCAGCGAAATCCGTGCCCGCGCTACGCAGCGGGCCACCAGGTGAAAACGCGCCAGGCCGGTGCGGCACCGCCGGCCGGACGCATCTACTACGGCTGGGTCATCGTCGCCAGCTTCTTCGTGCTCAACATCGCGGGGCAGGCCAGTGGCACCCTCAACTTCGGCCTGTTCGTCATTCCCATCAGCGAGGAGCTGGGGCTGTCGCGGCAGACGATCGGCTGGGCGCAGACCGGCCGTTTGTGGGCGGGCGGCCTGAGCGGCGTGGCGATCGGCTGGTGGCTGGATCGCTACGGGCCGCGGGTGCCGGTGCTGGTGGCGATCGTGGTCGCCACCGTCGGGCTGCTGGTGCTCGCGCGCGCGCAGTCGGCGGCGGTGCTGTTCGGCGTGCTGCTGGCCCTGGGCGCCAGCGGCTGGACCGCGGCAGGCGGCGGCGCACTGTTCGCCACCGTGCCGGTGGCCAAGTGGTTCATCCGCCTGCGCGGCCGCGCCACCGGCATGGTGCAGCTCGGCCTCGGTGTCGGCGGCGCCGTGTTCCTGCCGCTGACCCAGGTGCTGATCAGCAATCACGGCTGGCGCTCGGCCTGGGTCACGCTCGCCTGGCTGTCGGCTGCCATGCTGCCCCTGGTGCTGTTGCTGCGGCGCCAGCCCAGCGACCTTGGCCTGGAACCGGACGGCGGCCCCGGTGGAGCGTCGCGCCGGCGCACAGGGAGTCGCGCGCGATCAGCCGGCGAAGCTGGGTGCGCGCCACCCGCGGCCACCCACGCCTGGACCCTGCGCGCCGCCGCGCGCACCGCGACCATGTGGCAGCTCAGCGGGGCGTTCGCGATCCTCGCCTGCCTGCTCGGTGCAGCCAGCGTGCACCGGGTTCCACACTGGGTGGAGCTGGGCTTCAGCCCCGGCACCGTGTCCTTCGCCTTCGGCGTCGATGCCGCTACCGCCACCATCACGGCGCTGGCGGCGGGGTTCCTGGTGGAGCGCCGGCAGCCCCGGATCGTCGGCGCGGCTTCCTGCGGCCTGTTCTGTGCCTCCTTGCTGCTGATGGTGCTCGCCCGGGCGTGGCCACCGCTGCTGTTCTCTTCCACCGTGCTGTTCGGGGCCGGCGTCGGTCTCAACATGGTGGTGCAGGGGGTGATCTGGGCGCAGTACTACGGCTGGCGTTTCGTCGGCACCATCCGCGGCGTGGTGCTGCCGCTGATCGTGCTTGCCGGCGGGCTGAGCGCCCCGCTGGCCGGCGCTCTGCGCGATGCCAGCGGCAGCTACCGCATCTCCTGGTTGGCCGCGCTGGTGCTGTGCGCCGTGGCCGGCGTGTTGATCTTCAGCACGCAACCGCCGCGGCCGGCGGCTCGCGCCGGTTGACCGCGCACCGGGCGGTCGCGGCAGGCGTGCCGCGGTTGCGGCACAGCGCCGGCCGCGCCACTATGTCGCCGCCATGCCTGAGTTCTCCGACCTGTGCCTGACCACCATCGAGACCCACACCGCGGGCCACCCCACGCGGGTGGTGGTGGATGGCCTGCCGGCCTTCGGCGGCGATTCCGTGGCCGCGCAGCGGGCCTGCGCCCGCGCGGAGCACGATGCGTTGCGCACCCTGCTGTGCCGCGAGCCGCGTGGCCATGAGGCGATGTACGCCGCCTACGTGGTGCCGTCGCGGGTCGCCGACGCGGGCGTGATCTTCTGCAGCCAGGTCGGTTACGACGACATGTGCGGCCACGGCACCATCGGCGTGGTTACCGCCCTGCTGCAGGGCGGCCGCCTGCCGCGCCGTGCCGAGGTGCGCCTGGAGACGCCTGCCGGGGTAGTGACGGCGCAGCCCCGGTGGCAGGGAGAGCGGGTGGCCGCGGTGAGCTTCGACAGCGTGCCCGCGTTCGTGCAGCACCGCGACGTGACGGTGGAGCTGCCCGGTGTGGGCACCGTGCACGGCGACATTGCCTTCGGCGGCAACTGGTACCTGTACGTGGACGCCACCGAGGTGCAGCAGGAGATTGCGCCGGCCAGCGTCCCGGCGCTGCTGCGACTGGGCAACACGCTCAAGAAGGCGTGGAACCGCGACGGCCGGCTCCAGCATCCGGAGCAGGAGCACATCGCCCGCGGCCTGATCGGCGTCTCGTTCTACGGGCCGCCGCGGCGCCGGGCGGACGCCCACCAGGCCAACCTGGTGGTGGAAAGCGCGACCTTCTACGACCGCTCCCCCTGCGGCACCGGCACTTGCGGGCGCATGGCGGTGCTGCACGCCCGCGGCGCCCTGGCGGTGGGCCAGGAGTTCCGCAACGAGGGCATCACCGGTGGGCTGTTCACGGCCCGGATCACCGCCGAGACCAGTGTAGGGCGGCTGCCGGCGGTGCAGCCCCGGCTCACCGGATCGGCGTGGGTGATGGGGCACGCGGAATGGAGCCTGGATCCGACCGATCCCCTCGGCAGCGCCGGCTGGTAGCGAAGCGGGCGCGCGGCCGGCTCAAGCGGAGTAATGCCGCGGCATCACCCGGCCTGGGACGAGCCGGTCGCACCGGGCGCCGGCGGTGACAGCGTCCGCAGCCACCGCGAACGGCGCACGAAACGTTCGGCAAACAAGCCCAACAGCAGGGCGGACACGGTCCCCGTGATCAGGAACGCGGGCGCGATCAGCCAGGCGCTCTCGCCGAAGATCAGCAGGCGCGCGCTGCCGATCTGCGCCAGGTTGCTGGCAAGTGCGCCCATGATGCTCACTCCGACCAGGGAGATGTGGGCGCCCAGCGTGCGATGCAACAGCAGCATGGTGGCGCCGCTGGCCACCGAGCCGGCGGCTGAGAACAGCACGATGTAGGAAAACAGCGTCCCCTGTACCAGTCCCTGGCCGACGACTTTCAACGCCACAAGGGTGAAGATCTCGCGCGGTCGCAGCACGGTGAGGCCGACCAGCAGCGGCAGGTTGGCCAGCCCCAGCTTCAGGAACGGCACCGGTTTCGGTATGACGTGCTCGACGGTGGCCAGGAACAGCGCCAGTGCGGCCAGTAGCGCGACGTGGCGCCGCCGTTCGTCAACCGCTTCGGATCCGGCCGTGTCGGCAGCGCTGCTCACTGCGAACCCGCCGCCCGCTGCCTCATAGCGCCTCTAGGATCTCCTCGGCGCGGTCGGTCCGCTCCCACGAAAACCCGTCCCGCCCGAAGTGTCCGTAGGTGGCTGTCGGGCGATAGATCGGCCGGGCGAGATCGAGCGCAGCGATGATGCCGCCGGGGGTCAGGTCGAAGAGACTGCGCACCACCGTCTCGATGCGCTGCTCCGGCACCTCCCCGGTGCCGAAGGTGTTCACGTAGAGCGACACCGGCTCGGCCACCCCGATGGCGTAGGCGATCTGCACCTCGCACTCGCGGCAGATGCCGCTGGCGACGATATTCTTGGCCACGTAGCGCGCCATGTACGCCGCCGAACGGTCTACCTTGGAAGGATCTTTGCCGGAGAAAGCGCCGCCGCCGTGGCGCGCCTTGCCGCCGTAGGTGTCCACGATCAGCTTGCGCCCGGTGAGGCCGGTATCGCCGTGGGGGCCGCCGACCACGAAGCGCCCGGTAGGATTGATCAGGAAGCAGAGGTTGTCGCCGAGCATCTCGACCGGCAGCGCCGGCTTGATCACCTCCTCCACCAGGCCTTCGCGCAGTTGCTCCTGATCTACGTCCGGCCGGTGCTGGTGGGACAGTACCACCGTCTCGATGGCCGCCGGCCGGCCATCGCCGTAACGCACCGTCACCTGGCACTTGCCGTCGGGACCGAGGAACGGCAGCACGCGTTGCTTCCGCACCAGCGCCGCGCGCAGCATGATGGCGTGCGCGAAGTCGATTGGCGCCGGCATCAGGTGCGGCGTATCGGAGCAGGCGTAGCCGAACATCAGCCCCTGATCGCCGGCGCCCTGGGCCCTGGCGGAGCCGGGGTCGACCCCGCGGGCGATGTCGGGCGACTGCGCGTGCAGCTTGTTGAGCACCTTGCAGGTCTGGTAGTCGATGCCCAGGGCCGAGTCGTCGTAGCCCGCGTCGCGCAGCACGTCGCGCGCCAGTTGCTCGGGATCGAACGAGCTGCGTGACCTGATCTCGCCGCCCACCAGGATCAGCCCGGTGGTGGCGAACACCTCGCACGCGACCCGTGCCTCGTGGTCGCCCGCCAACGCGGCGTCCACCACCGCATCGGAGATCTGGTCGCACAGCTTGTCGGGGTGGCCTTCGCCTACGCTCTCCGAGGTGAACAGGTAGTCGCCGCGCTGGTACATGATTCGCGCTCCAGGGTAGCGCCACGCGCCGGGCCGTCGCAAGATGCATCCCCAGCACCCCAACTCGCCCCATAGGCAGATCTTCGATACATTTCTGGGACTCTCTCCAGCCGGTGGACGGCGAGATCTACGAGCGTTATTCAGCGAGTGCGGGACCCGCTGCCGTCGGCGCCGACCGGCGCCTGGAGAGGTACGGTGTCGCGCGAGGACGAAGCGGGCGAGACCTGGGAGCAGGAGTACGTCGTGACCATCAATGCCGATGGAATGTTCCGCTCCGTCGAGCAGCGAGCGGGTCACTGGAGGAGGGAGTTGGTTGCACAGTGGACCGCCGACGAGCACGAGTAACTACTGGCTGACGCTGGAGCGCCAACCATAATCGGAGCTGAGGAGCGGGGCGGTCCGGGCACCCGCGGTCGGGCGGGCCGCCGATCCATACCAAGAAGGAGATGGACGCTATGAAGAATCTCGACCGGCGGGCTGGCTCCCGCATGGTCGTCGCGGCAGCGACGCTGACCGTGCTGGCGGCGGCGGGCATGCTGCTCGGCAGTTGCCGCCGCGCGCTGCCGCCCGTAGCGCAGGAGCCGCCACAGCCCGAACTGCTCGGGACCTGGAAGGCTACCGGAGGCTACTACGTTGCGAATGCCGACGGTGAGCCGGTGCGCGCGGGCGAGACGATTCATACCCTGACCTTCACCAGGAGCCGCTGGATCCATCACCAAGCGCACGTGCCGGACGATGGCACGACGAGTCACGGGAGGACCGACAGCGGCACCTGGGAGGTAGCGGGCGACACGGTCATCCGCAAGAGGACCTACTACGACGGAACGTTGACCAGGGTAGCCAAGACCATCCACTGGATCGACGAGGTTGGCGATGTGCTGTTCATGCACCCGTGGGACCTCGACTTCGAGCTGCGAGGCTACTTCGTGCGCTACTCTCGGGTGCAGGACCCGCTGCCGTTTCCATTGACCGGTACCTGGACCGGTTCCATTGCTGGGGAGCAGGCCGCCCCGTCGAGTCCCGGCGCACCGCCCGTAGGCGACATGAGCATCCCGGAGTTCACGCTCAGTATCGATGCCGGCGGTTCGCTGTCATTCAGGGTCCAGGTCCAGGACCGCCAGGTCACCTTCGACCTCACGGCGAAGTGGACCGCGGATCGGGAGCATTACTTTCTCATCCTCACCGAACCGGTGGCGTTCGCGGAGAGTGGCGGGGAAAGGCATCCGTCCCCTGGCATCGCCCCGGATTTGACGTTGCGCATGGCCTATGCGCCTACCAACAACTCGCCCGACGAGATCGTGATCTCCGAGGTGTGGAGCGAGGCCGGATGGCCGTTGGACACGCCCGTCTTGCCGGACGCCGGCCTCTACCGGGTGACGCTGCAGCGCCAGCCGTGACTCGCGCGTCTCGGCGACTCTGCCGCCTTGCAGAAGCTGCCGGCGATCAAGCAACAGTGGGATTCCGATAGAATAGGCATATGCACATCTATCTGATCCAGCTGCTGACAGCAAACGCAGCGGTGGGGGAGAGGGTCCAACGGAGCTGCCCCGAAGCCTTCAAGTACAACGACACTACGTTCCTGGTTATCGACTCCAGCCCCATCACTGAAAACATCGCTATTCAGGTAGGGATCAAAGGCGACGATCGCGTCGACGATGCTTCGGGATTCGTTGTCAAGCTTGGCAGCCCTCCCTCGTACTCCGGATACACGAACCGATCCCTGTGGGACTGGCTCGGCGCAGCCGGGGAGAAAGCGCTGTGAAATCTGGTGTGGTTGGCCATGAGGCCGGTCCCGTGCCGCCGGTTGACGAGAGAGGAGGTGGTGATGGTGGGGGTTTCGACCGTCGCCTGACGCGCCTGGAGGAGCAAGTGCGCTATCTTTCCGGGATGTCGCTCGGAAAGCTGATATCGAAGCCCTCAAGGCGCAGATTGAGGCCAGCAACACGCGCACTGAGAACGTCAGAACCGAGGTCGAGTCAGTCAGAACCGAGATCAGCAAGACAAGTGGCGCTCTCACCAAGCAGATCGGCGACAAACAAGACTCCGCGACCAAGTGGACAGTAGGAACGGGAGCGACTGCGGTGGCCGTAATTGTCGCCTTGCTCAAGCTGCTTCCGTAAGCCCGGCGAACCCTGCTCAAAGAGAAACCTGATCAAACTGCGTGGCAGATAGCGCCCGATGTGGATTTAGCACGTATCAATAAGGACGCGAAAGCAGGGAGATCCCGAATGAACAGAACAGGCACACGGCCATGAGCAAGCGCAGGCGGCGGCGTCCGGCGTCACGGCGCACTACCACGCCGCCGCCGGGGCAGATTCAGCTTGGGCGTCTCGCGCGCCGCCGCATGGCCGGCTCCGGCGCCATGCAGGTTCTCTTGCAGCGCATCGCGGCCGAGGAATTCCCGGTCGCCGTCGAGGGCGTGCACGGCGGGTTTGCCGCGTTGCTGCTGCATTGGCTGCGCGAGCAGGTCGCGGGGCCGTTGCTGGTGGTGACGCCGACCGAGCAGGAGGCCGACCTGCTGGTGGACGACCTGCGCCTGTTCGCCGGGACGTCCTCCGACGCCGCGTCCGTCGCTCCCGCGGCTGTCGGAGGGGCGCACGCGGACCCAACCGCTGCCGGCGGCGCTGCGGGTGAGCGCGTGCGGCGCTTCCCCTGGTGGGGGCTGCTGCCCTATTCCAACGTCGCGCCGCTGCCGGCGGTGTTCGGCGAGCGTGCCGGCGTGCTTGCGGAACTGGTCACCTCGCCCGAGGCCGTCGACGTCGTGGTCACCTCCCTGCGCGCGCTGCTCACCCCCGTGCCGCCGGCGGACTACCTGGCCCGGCGCGTGCTGGAGCTGGCGGTCGGCACCGAGCTGGATCCGATCGCGGTCGAGGAGCAGCTCGTCAGCTTCGGCTACGTGCGCGTTCCGCGGGTCTCGATCCACGGCGAGTTCTCGGTCAAGGGTGAGGTGATCGACGTCTACCCGTACGCCCGCGAGCATGCCGTGCGGGCGGTGCTGGAGTTCGACACCGTCGAGGAGCTGCGCGAATTCGAGCCGGCCACTCAGCGCTCGGTGGCGGCGCTGCAGCGGGCCGCCGTGTACCCCGCGCGCGAGGTCCACGTCGCCGGCGAGGAGCTAGAGGTGCTGGCCGGCAACCTGGCCCAGGCACACCTGCCGCAGGAGCAGCGCGAGCTGTTCCTGGAGGGGCTGCGGCGTGACCCCGACGCACGCAGTGCCGAGCTGTTCTTCCCCCTGTGCTTCGCTCAGCCCGCGACGCTGTTGGAGATCCTGCCCTCCGGCGCGCTGCTGGTGCTGGCCGGCGAGGAACGGTTGGCGGCCACCTTCGCCGCGGTGCGCAAGGAGTACTACGAACTGCACCGTCAGGCGGGCACCGCGGGTCACTTCGGACCGCTGCCGAAGGCGTTCCTGCTCGACTACGGGCGCCTGGTGCGCGACTGTCCGCGGCGGGTAGCCATTCACGAGCTGGCGCCCAGCCGCGCAGTCGATGCCGCACCCGAGCCCGCGCGCCTGCGCCTGGGGTGCGAGCCGCCGCGCTCCTTCTTCGGCAACATCCCCTACTTCCGCGACGAAGTGGCGCGGTTGCGGGACAACGGCAACGATATCGTGATCTTCGCCGTCTACGAGCACCAGGCACAGCGGGTGCAGGCGCTCCTCGGCGAGCTGGCTCGCGACAGTTCCGTGCGCATCGTACCGCAGACCATCAGCGCCGGGTTCGCGCTGCCGGCGGCGAACATCGTCGTGATCCAGGAGAACGAGATCTTCGGCCGCAAGCGGCGCATCCCGCGTACCGCCGCCGCCGTACAGAGCGAGGCGATCGACTCCTTCGTCGACCTCAGCGCCGGCGACTACATAGTCCACGTCAACTACGGGATCGGGCGCTATCACGGCCTGCAGCGGATGCGCGCGCTCGGCAACGAGCGCGACTACATCGACCTGGAGTTCGGCGGCGAGGAACACGTTTTCCTGCCGATCGAGCAGGTCAACCTGATCCAGCGCTACGTTGGCAAGGAGGGACGCACGCCGAAGCTGGACCGCATCGGCGGCAAGGCGTGGGACGCGCGCAAGGCCAAGGTGCGCAAGTCGGTCGAAGAACTGGCCGAGCGCCTGGTGCGGCTGTACGCCAGGCGCAAGCAGGCGCAGGGCACCGCCTTCGACGCCGACACCGACTGGCAGGCGCAGTTCGAGGCCGGGTTTCCGTACCAGGAGACCGACGACCAGATCCGCTGCATCGAGGAAGTCAAGGTGGACATGGAAGCGCCCAGTCCCATGGACCGGCTGGTGTGCGGCGACGTCGGCTTCGGCAAGACCGAGGTCGCACTGCGCGCGGCGTTCAAGGCGGTAATGGGCGGCAAGCAGGTGGCGGTGCTGACCCCCACCACGATCCTGGCCGAGCAGCACTTCGAGACCTTCAGCGAACGCTTCGGCGCGTTCCCGGTGCAGGTGGAGATGCTGTCGCGGTTCCGCAGCAGGCAGCAGCAGCGCGCCGTGGTGGCGGCGGTCGCCGGCGGCGGCGTGGACGTGGTGGTGGGCACCCACCGGCTGATCCAGAAGGACGTGACGTTCAAGAATCTGGGGTTGCTGGTGATCGACGAGGAACAGCGCTTCGGGGTCAAGCACAAGGAGCGGCTCAAGGAGCTGAGGACCAACATCGACTGCCTTACGCTCACCGCCACGCCGATTCCGCGTACCCTGCACATGTCGCTCACCAAGATCCGCGACATGTCGATCATCACCACCCCGCCGCAGAACCGGCTGCCGATCGAGACCTTCATTCAGGAGTACGACGAGGAGCTGGTTGCCGACGCCGTGCGCAAGGAGCTGGCACGTGGCGGCCAGGTGTTCTACCTGCACAACCGCGTACGCTCGATCCAGGAGGTGCGCGGCTTTCTCACCCGGCTGCTGCCGGAGGCCAGCATCGACTTCGCCCACGGCCAGATGGACGAGCGCGAGCTGGAAGACGTGATGCACCGCTTCGTGGGCGGCGAGTTCGAGGTGCTGGTGGCCACCTCCATCATCGAGAACGGGCTCGACATCCCCAACGTCAACACCATCGTCATCGACCGCGCCGACATGTTCGGCATCGCTCAGCTCTATCAACTGCGCGGGCGGGTGGGGCGCTCGGACAAGCCGGCCTACGCCTACCTGTTCTACCCCAGGGAACGCGCGCTGAGCGAGCTGGCGATGAAGCGCCTGCGCATCATCTCCGACTTTACCGAGCTCGGCGCCGGCTTCAAGGTGGCGATGAAGGATCTGGAGGTTCGCGGCGCCGGCAACCTGCTCGGCGGCGAGCAGAGCGGCGACATCCTGGCGGTGGGCTACGACCTGTACGTGCGGCTGCTCGACCAGGCGATCGCGGCGCTGGGAGCCGACGGCAAGAAGAGCGGCGTGGACCTGGAGGCGCCGGACGTCTACCTGGAGCTGGAATACTCCGGCTACATCCCGAACGACTACATCTCCGAGCCGGTGGTAAAGATGGAGGTGTACAAGAAGATCGCCGCGGTTACCAGCCCCGACGAGCTGGAACGGATCCACGGTGAGCTGATCGACCGCTTCGGCCCGCTTCCGGACGTGGTGCTGAGCCTGCTGTCGATCGCGGAGATCCGTATCGCCTGCCGCCGCCTGGCGATCGCCTCGCTGCGCGAGCAGCGCGGCGTGGTACGGCTGGAGTTCGCGCGCATGCAGCAGGTGTCGGTGGACAAGGTGATGCGGCTGCTCGCCGAGAGCAACGGCAGCGTGCGCCTGGACCCGGCGCGGCCCAACTGCCTGCTGATCGACAGCGGCGGCATCGGCCTGCGCGAGAAGTCGGAGTTCCTCAGCGAAAAGCTCGGCGCCCTGGTATGACACCCGCGCAGGCAGCCCGACCCGCAGGTTGCCGGTAGGATGACCGGTCGGTAAGGTGAGCCCATGGCTGATCGGACCGACTTTCGCCGCTGGAACGTCACCCGCCTGGAGCTGGAAGCGTGGCGCAATTTCAGCCGTAAGGCGGAAATCAGACTTCGCGGACGAAATTCCTTCGTTGGACCGAACGCTGCCGGCAAATCCAACATTCTGGATGCGCTCCGTTTCCTGCGCGACGTTGCCGGCTCGGGACTTGATGAAGCGGTGGCGCTACGCGGTGGCATGCGCGAGGTGCGCTCACTGCATGCGAGGCAGTTTCCCGGCGTCCGAATCGCCGTCGATGTCGGGCCTCGCGACAGTAGCGCCCTTTGGTCGTACGAACTGCACTTCCGCAATCATCCGAACCGACACCGTCCCGTCGTAGAGCGCGAGTGCGTGCGCTTGGATGGAGCGCTGATCCTGGACAGACCTGACAAGAGGGATCAGCGGGACGCGGAACGTCTCACTCAGACCCACCTTGAGCAGGTCAGCGAAAACCAGAAGTTTCGCGTACTGTCCGGCTTCTTCGGCTCCATTCGTTATCTGCACCTCGTTCCACAAGTAGTACGTGAGTTCACCCGTAACAGCGACCCGCGCGGCAGAACGCCGCGGGGCGATGATCCCTACGGTTCCGACTTTCTGCAGCGGGTGGCCGACACCAACCAGCGCAGCCGCGAAGCTAGACTACGCAAGATTCAGGCCGCCTTACGGTGGGCGGTCCCTCATTTCAACGGCTTCGAGCTTGAGCGTGACAGCAATGGCAAATGGCATCTTAACGCGACTTACAACCACTGGCGAGCGCACCGCGCCAGGCAGAGCGAGGCCGCCTTCTCGGACGGCACGTTGCGTTTGTTGGGGTTGTTCTGGGCGCTGGCGGACAGTGGCGGTCCCCTGTTGCTGGAGGAGCCGGAACTGAGTCTGCACGACGCTCTGGTCTCACGTTTGGCAACCTTGATGGCCCGCATGAACCGCACGTCCGGCCGCCAGGTGCTGATGACTACGCACTCGGCTGCGCTGCTCAGCGATGAAGGAATCGACCTCGGCGAGGTGTATCTGCTGAAGCCGGGTGACGAGGGCACCGTAGTGGTATGCGCCGCTGACTTGGACGACGTCAGGGTTCTGGTCGAGGGCAACCTCACACCTGGTGAAGCCATCATGCCACGGGCTGCGCCGAAGGACATCCATCGACTCTCGTTCGAATTCTGAAATGTACGTGGCGCCGGTACCGTGCCTCGTCGAGGGAACGCTCGACGAGGCAGTAGTACGGAAGATACTGGACACCTCGTCCCTAACCGCTGGCTCGTTCTACCTCGTGAGCCTCCCGGCCTTCAGGACGCGGCTGAATGCATTCAATCGGGCCGCTCGGCATTCGGCATGGTTCGCCCTGTGCGATCTCGATGAAGAGGATTGTGCTCCGGCTCGCATACAGAGCTACCCTCCCGACCGGACGATTGGCATGTGCTTCCGCGTCGCCGTGCGGGCAGTGGAGGCATGGCTGATCGCTGATCGCGCCAACATGGCACGCTTCCTGTGCGTTCCCGTGATATGATGGATCCCCACCCCGAACGGTTGGGGGCACCGAAATCTCACATCACCGCGCTCGCCCGACGTTCGAGAAGCCGGGCTATCCGTGACGGACTGGTACCCGCGGCGGGCGACTCAAGAAGGGTTGGACCGGAATACACGCTGCTGATGAGCGAGTTCGACCGTGAACGGTGGTGTCCGCAGCGGGCGGCGGAACAGTCGCCGAGCTTGCGTCGAGCCTTGGATCGATGCCGGAGCCTCGCGGCTACCGGACGTTGGTAGCCGCCTTCGTCGGCCGGACCTTTGGGCCTGATCCCTTAAAAAACACAACGTCGTTGTTGATTTTTTTCAGGGTGCGGATGACATTTCGCCCATGCCAGTGCGGTTCCTGGCCGGTGTAGCTGAGGCGCTGATGGCCCCGGAGCGGCCGTTTGCGGCTCGCTCCACACCCAGGTTCTCGCTGTTCGCGCTGATGGCGCTGTTGCTGGCCGCCACCGTGGCCGGCGAGACGATGATCCTCTGGCACCTGCGCCATCCGGTGCTGCGCCAGATCGCCCTGGTGGAGGCGCGCCACGTCGCCGAGCAGCGCGCGCTCTCGTTCGACGATACGGAGGAGGTGGAGCGCATTCAGGCGGTGACCTATCGGCGCCTCACCGCGCCCTCCGGTGCCGCCGCCAAGACTGCGGCGGTGCTGCTCTCGGGCCTCGTCCTGCCGGCGGCAGTGGTCCTGACCTGGCTGGCGCTGCTGGTGCTGGCACAGTTCTTCGGCGGCGAAGAGCGGCGCCTGCCCGGCCGGCCGCGTGCCTCCGTCCACCTGGTGGCCACGGCATTTGTGCCGCTGGCGCTGCGGCGGCTGCTGGCCGGCGGCGTCACGCTGGCCACGGATCCGACGGCGGCGGCCAACGTTACCACCGTGGCGGCCTACCGCGAGCACACCATCGCCCGTTTCGACCTGGCGGCGCTGGCGCCCTGGGAGCCGCCCGCCTTCGTCGAGCGCGGCGCCTCCCTGGTTACCGATCCGTTCGGCCTGTGGGCGCTGGCGGTGCTCGCCGCCGGGAGCGCGGCGCTGTTGCGGCTGCCGGCCCCGCGCGCGCTGGCCCTGACCGCCGTCATCGCCCTGCTGTGGACGCTGTTCGATACCGTGACCGGCGGCCGTTGGGCGTTGCTGGCATGAGGCGCCGCGCGAGCCGCCTCCTGCGGCTGGGACTGGCCCTGCTCCTGCTGGCCGGTGCCGGGGCCGTGCTGTGGCGGTTGTTCGCCGCCGATCCTGGAGCCGACGCCGTCCCGGTGACGCTGGAGGCCGCGCGCATCACCACCTTGCGCTCGCGCGTCGTGGGGAGTTGCGCGTTCCGCCCGCGGCGCAGCGTCACGGTGGTCAGCGAGACCGGCGGTCGCGTGGCAGCGATTCCGGTGACCGTGGGAACAGCGGTGAGCACCGGCCAGGAGCTGGTGGTGCTCGACGATCGCCAGTTGCGGATGGCGCTGGCGCGCGCCGAGGCTGCGCTGGTGGCGGCCGACGCCGTTGCGCGACGCAATCTCGTCAGCCTGCGCGCCACCCTGCGCAGCGCCCAGGATGGCTGGGAGCGGGCCAGCGACACCCTGGCGCGCAATGAGTTGCTGCACCGAACCGGAGGCGCCACGCAGAGTGAGTTGGAGGATGCTCGGTACGCGGAGCGCGCCGCGGCCCGGGAACTGCGATCGGCACGGGAGCAGCTAAACCTGGCAACCGGTCGCCCGGCGGCAGCGGAGCCGATCGGCGACGCCGGCGCCGACGAAGGCATCGTTGCCGCCGACCCCGAGGTGATCCAGGCCCGGCTGGCGCTGGCTCAGGCGGCCCACGACCTCGCCCAGGCCGTGTTGACTGCCCCCCTGGCCGGGACGCTCACCGCGCTCGAGGCATCGCTGGGCAACCAGTTGGCTCCCGGCGCCACGGTCGCCACGGTCGCCGCGCTGGACGATATCCTGGCGGAGGTGCAGGTCGACGAGGTGGACATCGGCAAGCTGCAGGTCGGACAGGCGGTGGTGCTGACCACCGACAGCGTGCGCGACGTCGAGCTGCCGGGCAGGATCTCGCTGCTCCCTCCCACCATGACCGACCACCTGGTTGCGGTGCAGGTGGACGTGGACGTGAGCGGCCTGCCCGCGGACGCCCAACTCCGTGCCGGCGCCTCCTGCCGGGCGCGCATCGAGGCCGAGCTGAAGCGGGACGTCACGGCGGTGCCGTTCGCGGCGCTCCTGGAGCGTCCGGGCGGCAGCGTGGCGTTCGTGGCGGTCCCCACCGGGGAGGATGACGGCCTGTACCGGCTGGAGCGGCGGGCCGTGAAGCTGGGCGCATCGAGCATCGACGAGGTGGAGGTGAGCGAGGGGGTGGAGGAGGGCGAACTGGTCGTGGTCGGCAACCTTTCCCTGCTGCGCGACGACCTGTTGGTTACGCGGGAAGAGGAGCCACCGGAGCCCGAGCCCGACCCGCAGGCGGCAGAGTGATCCGCCTAGCCGCCATCACCAAGCGCTACCACATGGGAGCCGACGTCACGGTCACCGCGTTGGCGGGTATCGACCTTGAGATCGACGCCCACGAATTCGTCGCGGTGATGGGGCCCTCCGGCTCGGGCAAGTCGACGCTGATGAACATCATCGGCTGCCTGGACCGTCCCAGCGGCGGCCGCTACACCCTGGGGGACACCGACGTCGCGCGCATGACCGACCGCGAGCTGGCGCAGGTGCGCAACGCCAACATCGGCTTCATCTTTCAGACCTTCAACCTGCTGCCGCGGATGACCGCCCTGCGCAACGTCGAGCTGCCGCTGGTCTACGCCGGTGCCGCGCGCCGCGAGCGCCGCGAACGCGCCGTTGCCGCGCTGGTCCGCGTCGGCCTGGGCGACCGCGTGCGGCACCGGCCCAACCAGCTCTCCGGGGGGCAGCGACAGCGGGTGGCCATCGCCCGCGCCCTGGTCAATGACCCTTCCATCGTGTTCGCCGACGAGCCCACCGGCAACCTCGACAGCGCCACCGGCCGCGACATCATGCAACTGCTGGCGCAGCTCCACGGTTCGGGAGCGACCATCATCCTGGTGACCCACGAGGCCGAGGTCGCCGCCTACGCCGGCCGCGTGATCCATCTGCGTGACGGCCGGATAACGCGCGACGAGGCGCAGCGGCCCCTGCGTCCCGGCGTTTAGGAAGCGCGGCATGCGTTTCACCGAGGGCCTGCGCGAGGCATTCGACACCGTGCGCCACAACAAGCTGCGTACCGCGCTGACCGTCCTCAGCATCGTGATCGGCGTTGCCTCGGTGATCGCGGTAATGGCGACCGGGATCATGGGGCGGCGCGCCATCATGGGCGACCTCGCCGCCCTCGGCGGGGCGCTGTACTGGATCGAGCCGGCGGATGACGGCCGCGACGAGCGGCGCCGGGACCAGCATCTGCGCCTGGAGCACCTGGAGGCGATAGCCGCGCTGGTCGCCGACACGAGCTGGGTGAGTCCGATCCTGCGCGGCGACGCCGAGCTGCGCTTCCGCGACCGCGAGGCGCCGGCCAGATTGTTCGGCGTCGGCGCCGACTACGCCGAGCTGTGGCCGGCGCCGGTGCAGGCGGGACGCTTCCTGGAGCCGCAGGACCGGCTGCAGCGGCGCAAGGTGATCGTGCTGGGAGACCGCGTCGCGCACCGCCTGTTCGACGACCCCGGGCGCGCCGTGGGCAGCGTGGTCAGCGCCGGCAGCCTGCAGTTGCAGGTGGTGGGCGTGATGGCGGCGCCCGACGCGCGCAGCGCCGACGGTTCCGACGAGCGCACCTGCTACCTGCCGCACGAACTCTTCCGCACCATCTACCCGTGGGACGCCGCCATTGGACCCCACGTGCCGGAGATCACGCTGCGCGCCCGCGACGCGGCGCTGCTCGGCGAGTCGATCGCCCGCGTCCAGCGCTTCCTGGACCGGGTGCTGCCCGGTTCGCCCTCGGTGCGGCCGTTCGTGGTGAAGACCGACCAGGCGCGGATCGAGACCGAGGCGTCGGTGTTGCGCGTGATCTCCCTGGTGATGACCCTGGTGGCCGGCATCTCGCTGCTGGTCGGCGGCCTGGGGATCATGAACATCATGCTGGTGAGCGTCAGCGAGCGCACCACCGAGATCGGGCTGCGCAAGGCGGTGGGCGCCCGCGACGGCGACATCCTGGGCCAGTTCCTGATCGAGGCGGTGGTGATCTGCCTGCTGGGCGGACTGTGCGGAGTGATATTGGGATTCGGCGGCACCCTGGCGGTGGCACTGGCGCTGCGCTGGAACCTGGTCTTGCCGGAGGTGGCGGCCGTCGGCCTGGGCGTGGCGCTGGCGACCGGCCTGTTCTTCGGCGTCTATCCGGCAACCAAGGCGGCGCGGCTGCCGCCGGTGGTCGCCCTGAGCCGCGACTGAGGCGCGGCGTGGGTCCCGGAGCGCTGCTGCTCGCCGCGTTGACGGCGGTGGCGAGCAACCGCTTTCGTACCGTCCTGGCCCTGCTCGGCATCACTATCGGAATCGGCGCGGTGATCGCCATCGTGGGACTCGGCGACGGCGCCAAGCTGGTGGTGCGCGACTCCATCTCCCGGTTCGGTGCCGGCTCGCTGATGGTGCTGCCCAACTACCAGGTGATCGAGGCGAGTGACGGGCGCTACGACTGGCCGTCGGTGACGCGCGAGGACATCGCCCGGATCAACGCGCAGGCGGACGCGGTGCGGGCGGTGACCCCGGAGACAACCTGGAGCGGGGTCTCCGCGCGCCACTCGGGCCGCACCCGCGAAGTGGAGATCTTCGGAACCCTGCACCACTACCTGCGGGTGAACTCGTCGACCCGCCTGGCGCAGGGACGGTTCCTGCATCCCGAGGATGACCGGCTGCAGCGCAAGGTGGCGGTGCTCGGCGCGGAGGTTGCCGCCGACCTGTTCCCGGATGACACGGCGCTCGGCGCGCTGATCTCGATCGACAACTGGCTGGAGCTGGAGGTGATCGGAGTCCTCGCTCCGGAAGAGGACACGTTGCTCCAGGTCGGCGCCGAGATGACCGTCGACGACCGCGTCTTCGTGCCGATCGCAACGCTGCAGCGCGTCTCCGACTTCGAGTGGGTGTCGATCCTGTGGGGCGAGGCCAACAGCCTGCGCGAGGTGGAGACCGCCAAGCAGCAGATCCTCGCGATCCTGGACGCCAACCACGGCCGTTTCGACGGCGTCCATCACAAGTTCGTGGTGCACGACTGGGCGCAGTTGCTTTCCACCATCGAGTCCACCATCGGCACGGTTACCGCGCTGGTCTCGATCCTGGGGATCATCGCGCTGGTGGTGGCCGGCATCGGCGTGATGAACATCATGCTGGTGTCGGTACGCGAACGCACCCGCGAGATAGGCACCCGCAAGGCGCTGGGCGCGCAGCCGGCGGCGATCCTCAACCAGTTCATGGTGGAGGCGGCGCTGGTGTGCGGCGGCGGCGGGCTGGCGGGGGTCGGCCTGGCGGCGGTCGTCATCGCCGTCGTCGCCGAGGTCACCGGGTGGCCGCGCCTCATTGCTCCGTCCACGGTGCGGCTGGCGTTGCTGCTGGCGCTCGGCACCGGCCTGGTGTTCGGCCTGCTCCCGGCCAGCCGCGCCGCCCGCCTGCCCCCGGTCGAGGCCCTGCGCCACGAGTAGCGTGAGCCTCGCGCTGCCTGCGCCTCTTCAGATGGTGGTGAAGCCGCCGTCCACCATCAGGTTGTGGCCCGTTACGTAGGCGGACGCGTCCGAGGCCAGGAACACCACGGCGCCCTTCAGGTCCTCGTTGTGCATCAAGCGGCCCAGCGGTACCCGCTTGCGGTAGTTGGCCACGAACGGCTCCGGCTGGTCCGCGGCATAGCCGCCGGGAGAGATGCAGTTCACCCGCACGCCCGCCTTGCCGTAGTAGTTGGCGACGTAGCGGGTGAAGTTGATCATCCCGGCCTTGACGAAGTTGTAGGTCGGGGCCGGCGTCATGTCGGTGCCCTCGTACAGTGAAGGGTCGTTGCCGACCACGCCGTAGATGCTGGCGATGTTGATGATGCTGCCGCCCCCGGCCGCGGCCATCGAGCCCACGAACGCCTTGCTGATGGCGTACAGCCCCACCATGTCCCCGGCCGCCGAGCGGCGCCAGTGATCGATGGTCTGGGTCTCGAAGCTGCCGTTGTTCGCATCACGCACCAGGGCGCTGTTGACCAGCACCTCGACGCGGCCGAAGCGTTCCAGCACCTCGCGGTGAAAGCGTGCAATCGCATCGGCGTCGCCGATGTCGAACTGCATGCCGTGGACCTCCGCGCCGGTGCGCGCGGCCAGCGTCGCCGCGAACTCCCGGTTGCGGGCCAACGATCGCGAGGCGGTGATCACGCGGGCGCCCGCCTCCGCCAGCGCCTCGGCGATGCTGCTGCCGAACAGCGGGCCGGCTCCGGCGGTCACCACGGCGGTCTTGCCGGCCAACGAGAACCTCTCGAGTATCCCCATGGCGTCAGGATGCGCGGTCCGCGGACATCCGGCAAGCGGCGCCCGCATCCCACTTCCGGTCAGGCGCCGCCGGCAGCCGCCGGGTGAGCCGCTGCGGCCACCTGCACGATGGCGTCCAGCTTGGCCCGTATCTCCGGGTCGATCTCCGCTTCCGGCACGTGTTCGGCCAACTCCGGCAAGGCGCCGTTGGCCGGCGGGTGCGGCTGTCCCAGCGCCGTGAAGTAGGCGTGGAACAGGGGCCGCAACACCTCGTCGCTGGCGTCCAGGTCGGCGCTCCACGGTGAACCCGCGCCGCGCCGCTGCAGCGTCGACCGGATTTTGTCGATGGCGTGGCGCATGGCCAGCCGGCGCGTCTCTCCCTCCGCCGGCGAGAACAACGGACCCAGTTCGTCCGCCGCCACCGATGCCGCCGCATACGCTTCCAGCGTCGCCTGCGAGCACACGTAGTTGGCGAGCTGGCGCCGGCCCCAGCGCAGGGTGTGGAACTGCGGGGGGTCCTCCTCGCCGCCGGCTCCGCGCTCGAACAGGGCGACGGCATGCACCTCCGGATGGGCCTCCCGCAACCCCAGGAAATGGCGCCTGGCGGCTGCGGGCTGGTGGGCCACGTAGTGCACCAGCGGCCGCCGCAACGCCTCCATGGCGGCTGCGTGGCCAATGCGCCGCGCCAGCGTGCGCAACACCGCCAGCTCGGCGGCGTTCCCCAGGTAGAGTGCCCAGCCGGTCTCGTGGGCCTGGGCATAGTGCTCGAATCCGATCTCGCGCAACGCCTTCAGGACCTGGCTGCCGCGGTCGTCCACCCGGTGCGGCCGGCCGACGAAGGCGACCACGGTGTCCCGGTCCACGGCTTCATGCAGCAGCACCTCGGAGTGGCTGGCCACGACGATCTGGCTGCCGTTGGCGTTGGCCACCTCGCGCAGCAGGTGGTAGGTCTGACGCTGGCGCAGGACTTCGAGGTGGGCGTCGGGCTCGTCCAGCAGCAGCACGGCGCCCGGGTTGGCGTACAGGTAGGCCAGCAACAGCAGCGTCTGCTGCAACCCGCGCCCGGCCGAGGAGAGGTCGAGGGTGCCGCCGCGCTCGCGGTACGCCATCACGATTTCGCCGCGTTCGACCAGGTAGCGGGGTGGCAGGAGCTGCACCCGGAACAGGAACTGCATACGGCTGACGAGCTGCCGCCAGCGGTCTTCCGACGCCTCGTGGATCTGGTAGCACAGGTTGCGCAGCACCTCCGCGGTGCGCCCCTCGCCGATGCGCACGTTGACCGCGCCGGAGTCGAGGCGGGTCTCGGTGGTCGCCAGACCCGACAGCGGCGGCAGCAGGGCAACGCGCAGCCGCTGCGCCTGCTCCGGAATCTCCATCCGCGCACCGGCCTGGGCCGGGTCCAGGCGCAACGGCCGGCAGTAGAACGACTCCTCGTTGGCGTAATCGAACTCCAGACCGCAGCGCCAGGCGCGACCCCTGCTCATTCCATCGACGACGATCTCGATGCGGATGTTGCGGGTGCTGCGCTCGCCCGTGTCGCGGGCGCGTACGTCCCGCACCCGCAGATCGCGCCACAACAGGTTCGCCTCCGGTACCGGAAGCGTGACCAGATCGCGCCGATTCACGGTGATGCCGGGACGCACCTCCGGCATCTTCCCGTGGCGCTTCTCGTGCCAGCGCTTCAGCCCGACGTCCCACAGCGCGAGCGCCTGCAGCGCCGACGTCTTGCCCGAGTTGTTGGGGCCGATGAAGACCACCGGGTTGCCCAGCTCGATGACAACTTCGTCGAAGCGTTTGAAATTGCGAACGGTCAGTCTGGTCAGCATGAGGCGGCGCCGCGCGCGTGCCGACGAATCGTGCAGCCTGGCGCAGCCCGCGTCAACCGACCGGGTAAGTGGCGTGAGTGGCAGCGGCGGCCCACGCATCGACTCGCAGCACGCGCAGGTGAGCCGCCAAGCCCCCGCTCGGTGTCAGGCGTCGGTAACGGCCGGCTTACGTTGCTGCGTCAACGCGCTGCAGCCAGCGACTCGGGGGCCAGCTCGCCGATCGAGGTGCTCAACTCGTCGTCGCGGGCCGGCGTGGCGGCGCGGCGCCGGGGCACCGGGGTGTCGAACTGGTAGCCGGGATCCTGCTGCTGCCGGCGCCAGATGTCGCGCATCTCCCGCCAGGCGCCGATCAGGGTGCGCGGCTGCGGCATGTCGTCGGCGATCACCCGGTACAGCTTCTTCAGGTTGTAGCACGGCACGCCGGCGTACATGTGATGCTCGGTATGCCAGTTCATCCGCCAGTAGAGGAAGGTAGAGATCGGGTCCAGGGTGATCGAGCGGACGCACTTCCTGAAGTCGGGAACATTGTCGCGCAGGCCGCAGTGCATCGGAAGCCCGACGACCAGGGTCCAGCCCTTGAAGTAGAACCCCGTCAACGTCACCAGCACCGGCAGCAACCACCACTGGAAGACGATCGCGACGGCAATCACCGCGCCGTGGAACAGCAGCAGCAGCCGGGCCCAGTTGGTCGCCTTTTTCCGTTCTTCCGGCAGGTCGGCGAAGATGTCGTAGACCCAGGTCTCGTCCTGGGTCCCGAACGTGGACGACGTACGGAAGTCGCCGCGCGCGATCTTGATGGTGTGCAGCACCACCGGTATCAGGCCGCTGTGACCGCGCCACAGCATGAACCCGAACAACTGCGCAATGTCGATCAGCTTGAGCATCGGGTTCTGTGGCAGCACCAGTTCACGGTCGCCGTCGGGGTACAGGGTGTAGCGGTGATGGTAGGTGTGGCTCACCCCGTAGATGTGGTGATTGTTCCAACTGATCAGGCTGAACAGGCGCAGGAACGCACGATTCAGCCACTTGGTCCGGAACACGGTGCCGTGTCCCAGCTCATGGGTGGCGAGCCCCTTGAAGAACGCGCCTACGGTGCCGTGCACGACGAGCGCCAGCGCAAAGCCGAGCCAGATGCCGTTGGCGAACAGCAGGTAGGTGAGGGTGCCGGTAGCGAGGAACAGCAGCAGATGGCCGCCAGCCTGGAACCAGCCCTGCAGGTCGCTGCGCTGCATCAGCCGGCGCAGCGTGGCCGGTTCGACCGGGCACCGGTACCACTTGATTCGCAGACTGTTGCGCACCTCCGCCAGTGACCGTGGTTGCGCCGCGGGTTGAGCCGTACTCATCCGTTGTCCTCCCCGGTTTTCTTACCACCGGCGTGTCGAGCTGTCCAGGCACCGCGGAGTGCCGACCGCGGCGGTCGCGGCGTGCTATACTGAGCGAGGTGCCTGGCGATGCCGCAACCTGAGCAGATCCTGCCGCTGTTCCCCCTCAACGTGGTGCTGTTCCCGCGTGCGCCGCTGCCGCTGCACATCTTCGAAGAGCGCTACAAGCAGATGGTGGCGGCGGCACTCGAGGGCGAGGGCCTGTTCGGGGTGATCTGCGCCGATGGCGGAGGAGCCGCACGCACCGGCTGCTGCGCCAAGATCGTGAAGGTCGTCAAACGCTACGACGACGGCCGCATGGACATTCTGACCGTCGGCGTGCGCCGCTTCCGCATCGCTCGGCTGCTGCGGGAAGAGTCCTATCTGCAGGCCCAGGTGCGCTACTTCGGGGACGACGCCGCGGACGACCTTCCCGAGCTCGTCGAGCGCTGCCTGCGGTTGTTTCACGACATCTACGACACCACGCCGGGCAATCTCCCCCACGCCGAGCTGGAGCGTTCCTCCGCCACCGTGGTTTCCTTCTACGTGGCCTACTTCAGCGACCTCGCCCTGAAGCAGAAGCAGCGGCTGCTGGAGCTTACCAACCCCGAGGCGCGCCTGCGCCAGGTCCACGCCGCACTGCGGACGCGGCAGCGCGAACGGCGCGAGCGTCTGGAGCGGTCCCGACTGGTCCAGGGAAACGGGCACATACCTCCGGGCTGACACCGTCCTTGACCATGGAGTTGTGTCGCGCCGGTCAGGCACGCTACCCTGGACCGCAGGGGGAGGGGAGCGGTGCTGGACCAGGTCCTGGCAGACCTGCGGGCCGATCCGCGTTTCATGGGCGCGGTCTATCATTGGCAGGTGCTGCCGGCGCAGAGTGCGCGTCCGGTGCCGTTTCCGCGCACCGTCGACCCCCGCCTGCGCGCCGCGTGCCGGCAGCGCGGAGTCACCACGCTCTACACCCACCAGGCGCGTTGCTACGAGCGGGCCCGTGCCGGCTGCAACGTGGTGCTGGTTACTCCCACCGCATCCGGCAAGACGCTGGCCTACAACCTGCCGATCCTGCAGAGCTGTCTCGAGGATGACGCCGCGACCGCACTGTATCTGTTCCCCACCAAGGCCCTGGCCCAGGATCAGCGCCACGAGCTGAGCGCGATGCTGGAAGCCGCCCGCCTGGCGCTGCCGGCATTCACCTTCGACGGCGACACCCCCGCCTCGCTGCGCACCACGGTGCGTGCGGAGGGCCGCCTGGTGATCACCAATCCCGACATGCTGCATACCGGCGTGCTGCCCAATCACCCCACGTGGGCGCGCTTCCTGCGCGCGCTGCGCTTCGTGGTGATCGACGAGCTGCACACCTACCGCGGCATCTTCGGCTCACACCTGACCAACGTGGTACGCCGCCTGCGCCGCGTGGCCGCGTTCTACGGCGCGGGTCCTCGATTCCTCTGCTGCTCGGCAACCATCGGCAATCCGCGCCAGCTCGCGCAGCGCATCCTGGAGCAGGAGGTGGAACTGATCGACGACAACGGCGCGCCGGCCGGAGAGCGCCACTTCGTGCTCTACAACCCGCCGCTGGTGGACCGCTCCCAGGGAATCCGCCGCAGCGTCGTGCTGGAGGCGCAGGCGGTCGCCACCCGCCTGCTGCTGCACGGTGTCAAGACCATCGTCTTCGCACGCTCGCGGGGGCGTACCGAGCTGATCGCCTCCTACATCCGCGAAGCGCTGGACGGTGCGCGTGATGACCGCGCCGGGCGCACTGCCGGCGGCTCCATCCGCGTGGCCGCCTATCGCGGCGGCTACCTGCCGCGGGAGCGGCGCGCCATCGAGCACGGTCTGCGGGCCGGCGAGCTGGCGGGGGTGGTCGCCACCACCGCCCTGGAGCTGGGCATCGACATCGGCGACCTGGACGCCTCGATCCTGGCCGGATTCCCCGGCACCATCGCGGGGAGTTGGCAGCAGGCCGGACGCGCCGGGCGCCGCACCGGCACCTCGCTGTCGCTGCTGATCGCATCGGCGTCGCCGATCGACCAGTTCATCATCCGCCATCCGCAGTACTTCTTCGAGCGTTCGCCCGAGAGCGGCTGGGTCGATCCCGACAACATCTACGTCCTGTTGGATCAGCTCAAGTGCGCGCTGTTCGAGCTCCCATTCGCCGACACCGAACTGGCCGGCGCCGACACCGACCCGGTTGCGGAGCCGGGAGCGGCGCCGCCGCCGGCGTTCGGGCCCGAGGTGGACGCCCTGTTGCGCCACCTGGAGCAGAGCGGGACCGTGCGCCACGCGGCCGACCGCTGGTACTGGGCGGACCGTACCTACCCGGCCGAGCACGTTTCTCTGCGCACCTCCGGCGCCGCCAACGTGGTAATCGTCGAGCAACGCGCAGGGATCCGGCGCGCGATCGGGGAGATGGACCTGCCCTCCGCCAAGACCCTGCTCCACGACGGGGCGGTCTACCTGCACCGTGGCGCGCAGTACCTTGTCGACCGGCTCGACGTGGTCAACCGGCGCTGCTACGTGGAGCAGGCGGACGGCAACTACTTTACCGAAGCCGTCGTCCAGTCGGAATTGAGGATTCTGCAGCGCGACCTGGAGCGCGAGGCTGCCGGGCTGTACCTGCTGCTGGGGGACATCCTGGTGCGGCGCGAGGCCACGAAGTTCAAGAAACTGCGCTTCCGCACGCACGAGAACCTCGGTTACGGGGATATCGACCTGCCGCCGGAGGAGATGCACACCCGGGCGCTGGTGCTGTGCTTCCCACCCGCCACCGCGGCCGGCGCCTGGCTGGCGCAATGCGGTGCGGCGCAGCGGTCGTTCATCGTCGACCGGCTGGGGGTGCTGGTGCGCAACGTGGCCCCGGTGTTCCTGCTGTGCGATCCGCACGACCTGGGGGTTGCAGCGCGGCTCCGGGATCCCGAGCTGGACTGTCCCGCGGTATACGTCTATGACGCCCATCCGGGAGGCTCCGGGCTCGCCGAGGGGCTGCATCAGCGGGTGGCGCAGGTGCTGGCCGGCTGCCGCGAACTGGTGGCCGCCTGCGAGTGCGTCGCGGGCTGCCCCTCCTGCATCGGGCCGCCGGCGGCGCACGCGCCGGGCGGCGAGGTGCCGGACCGGGGACCCGCCGTCGGCGGCTCCAGGCAGGAGCTGCTGGAGGCGCTGCAGCACCTGGCCCCGGCGCTTCAGCTCGAAGCCGCGGCTTCCGGGGAGGGTGCGACCGCGGCGGCGCGGGGACGGTCATGAGACGGCCACTGGGAGAGCGGCTCGACGTCGCGGCCGCCGCCGGCGGCCTGGCGGCGGCCCCGCCGCTGCCCGCGGCACCGGCCCCGGCGCCACGCCTCGCCGGTCAACTGGAGCACGCCGGCTGGCGCGCCGTGGCACCCTTCGTGTACTGCCGGGACAGCGACGTGCCGAGCCCGATCGGGTTGGCGGCCGGGCGTCTGCAGGGCCATCTGCTGCCGGACGCGTGCGAGTTGCAGCAGTGCCTGTTCTGGGATACCGAAACCACCGGTCTGGCGGGGGCCGGCACGGTCATCTTCCTGGTGGGACTCGGTTGGCTGGAGGGTGCACGGCTGCGCTTTCGCCAGGTGTTCCTGACCGACTTCCCCGGTGAGCGCGCCTTCCTGGAGTACATCCGCGACATCATCTCGCGTTACGAGGTGTTCGTGTCCTACAACGGCAAGGCATTCGACTCCACCATCCTCAAGACCCGGCTGGTGCTCTCCGGCATGACCATGGCGTTCGGTTACCAGCTCGACCTGCTGTACCTGGCGCGGCGCTTCTGGCGGCGCGTGGCCGACAACTGCCGCCTGGCCACCATCGAACGCCAGGTGCTGGGACTGGAACGCACCGGCGACGTACCCGGCTGGATGGTGCCGGAGATCTACTTCGACAGCCTGCGCCGCGGCGTGTTGGGCGAGTTGCCGGTGGTGTTCCGGCACAACCAGGAGGATGTCGTCACCCTGGCGCGGCTGCTGGCGGTGGTCGGGCAGATCCTGAGGTGCGGGCCGGAGGAAGATCGTCCGGTGCCCGTTGATCTGACCGCCGTCGGTGCCTTTCTGCTGCAGCGCGGCGACGGCGCCGGCATTGCCCTGCTGCGCCGGGCGTACGCCGCCGGCGACGCGGAGGCGGGCCGCTTGCTGAGTCTGCACCTCAAGCGCGGCGGCGCATGGTCCGACGCGGTGGCCCTGTGGGAGGACATGCGGCTGGTCCACGGCAGCTGCTTCGCGGCGGTGGAGTTGAGCAAGTTCTACGAGCACCGGGCGCGCGACCCGGCGGCGGCGCTGGACTGCATCGCGCCGTTTCGCGGCGAACCGGCCGATCCGGACCTGGAGCATCGCGAGGCACGGCTTCGCGCCAAGCTGGAGCGCTGCGCTGAACGGGGCGTGACTCAGGCGCGGTAGTAGCAGATGCGATAGCCGTCCCGTGCCACGAAGCCGAGGTCCTCGTAGAGCCGGATCGCCATGGTGTTGTCCAGCTTGACGAACAGCGCCGCCGACTTGCCGGCGGCGAACAGGTGCTGCAGCAGTGCGCTCAGCACGGCGCCGCCGTAACCGCGGCGCCGGCGCGCCGCCTCGGTGAACACGCCGCCGATCTGATCCACCGCGAAGCCACGGGCGTTGGTGCCCGCCTTGGCTACCGGGTGTCCGTGGATGGTCCCGAAGTAGACCAGCTCGCGCTGCAGACTGCGGCGCAGCAAGTTCCGGCACAGCTCGGCGTCGAAGCGGCTGGCGTCCAGGATCACCTCCTCCAACTCGTACGCGCGCTGCAGCTCGAACAGTCTGCGGGCATCGCGCGGCCGGGCGCGGTGAATCTGCAGTTCGGGCGGCAGCGGCGGGGGCTGGAAGCTGGCGGCGGCCACCGTCATCAGGCTGTAGTCGACCGTGGCATAGCCGCGTCCGAGCAGTTCCTGAATCCGCAGCACGTCGCCGCGCGTGCCCATGACCGACTGCGGGCTGCGGCAGTAGCGCCGGATCAGCGGCCGCAGCGCCGGCGGCAGCGGGCGCCCGTCTCGCAGTGCCGGGAGCACCAGGCCGGTCCGCGTCACCAGCACCGCCGAGGGATGCTCGGCGGCGCCCTGTTCCAGCACCACGGTCCAGGCCCGGCGCTGCCAGCGGTGCCACCAGCCGCCGCCGGTGAGGCGCGCGCTGAACGGCACGTAGGCCCACTCGCGCCGGCGCAGGCTGCGCACCACCCGTTCCAGGTCGGTGGCCTCCGCGTAGCGCCAGCCCATCATGGTGCCGCGGCGGTGGCAACGGTGGCGGCGGCTGGCGTGACGATGCCGAAGTCGAGCGGCAACCGGCCGGTGGCCCGGTAATCGCCGGCGAGCACGGCAAAGCCGGCGTCGAACGAGGCGGCGCTGGTGCCGTACACCGCGATCGCGGTGCGTACCCACGGCACCCGGCGCAGATACACGGGGGTCAACGCGGACACCACTACGACCCGTTCGGCCAGCGGCTCCAGCCGCTCCAGGATGTCGAGGCTGTTGTAGTTGGCCAGCTCGAAGATCACCGTGTCGTAGTCGCGGGCGAGGGAGGGGATCAGGCTGAGGTGCGGTTCGCGGGCGTAGTAGAACGGTGAATAGGGGATGGTCGCTACACGGGCTTGCGGATAGCGGCGGACTCCCGCGTCCACGAAGGCGTGGTGCTGGCCCACCAGCAACATGTCACCGCGCTCCTGCGGCAGCGGCAGGGAGCCGCCGTTGCGGACCACGGTGACCGCGCGCGCGGCGCTGGCGAAGAAGAACTCCCGCGCTCCCGG
This sequence comes from Spirochaetia bacterium, assembly GCA_965203905.1. Lineage (GTDB taxonomy): Bacteria > Spirochaetota > Spirochaetia > SZUA-6 > Bin103 > Bin103. Next base: position 4,359,330 of record CBDBDQ010000005.1, read on the forward strand.
CGCCGGCACCAGCTCCTCCGGCCGCCCGCCGGTCGGTCCCAGCGGCGCCGGGGGAGTCGCGGTCACGGCCAGCCGCTTGCCTTCCAGCACCCGTTGCGCCGCATCCAGGACCCGGAGCCGGAAGTCGGCGTCGTCGCGCATGCGCCGCCGCGCCAGCTCCCAGGCACGGCGTTGCCAGTCGGGCGTGTGCGCGATCATCACCAGGTCGTTGCCGGCGTTCAGCGCCGCCACGGCCGCCTGTGCCGGCGACCCGGCGGCTTCCACGGCGCCGTACATCTCCAGGTCGTCCGTAATCACGATCCCCGTGAATCCCAGCCGTTCGCGCAGCAGGTCGCGCACGAACAACGGCGAGAGCGACGCCGAGTCATCGTTCCCCGTGATCTTGGGAAAGGCGAGGTGACCGGTCATGACCGCCGGCAGTCCCTCGCGCGCCAGGAACCGGTAGGGAACCAGCTCGCGCTGCCACAGCTGCTCCAGATCGGCAGCGACCCGTGGCAACACCAGGTGTGAATCGCGGTCGGCCGCGCCGTGGCCGGGGAAGTGCTTGGCGGTAGCCATGACACCGGCGCTGCGGAGTCCGCGGAAGAACGCCACCGCCAGCAGCCCGGTCTGCACCGGGTCGGAGCTGAAGGCGCGCGGCCCGATCACCGTGGCGTCGGGGTCGGAGTACACGTCGACGGTCGGCGCGAAGTTCATGTTGATGCCGAGCGCCGCCAGCTCGGCACCGAGGTAGCGGCCGGTCTGGAAGGCGTCCGCCGCGAGCCCGGTGGCGCCGAGGGCGAGATTGCCCGGCGTCTGCGACGCGGAGTGCTTGATGTGACGGATCCAGCCTCCTTCCTGGTCGGTGGCGATGAGCAACGGAATCTGCCGCGGCTGCCGGCGCGCCGCCTCCTGGAGCGCGGCCGTGGTGGTGGCGAGCTGCTGCAGGCTCGCCACGTTGCGGGGAAAGATCTTCACGCCGCCAAGGCTGCGCTCCTCGATCCAGCGCCGCAGGTAGGGTGGAATGGCGGTGTCCGGGTAGCCGAGCATGAACACCTGCCCCAGGAGCTCGTCGTCGCTCAGGGAGGACGCCAGCGCGCGCATCGCCGCCGGCGCGGAGAGCGCGTCCCAGAAGGTGGCAGGTGCGGTCCCGGCGGTGCGCTCCTGCGCGGGGGCCGGGAGCGGGCCGACCCAGGCGGCGCTCGCCAGCAGCAGCACGGCGGCGAGCGGCCGGCAACCGGCGCGCAGGGCCGCGGCCGGACCAGCCTGCGGTCGCCGGTCGCGCGTCATCGCGACCAGGTCCACCGGGGACAGGCGTAGCGGGTCGCTTCCAGCTCTCGCGCCAGCCGCGCTTCGGCGGCGGACAGCTGCGACCGGCGCACCTGCAGTTGGGCCGCCGCGGCGGTGGCCAGCAACTGCAGGGCCTCTTCGTGGCTGCGGTAGGAAGCGGTTTCCTGCGCTACCGAGGTGGCGGCGGCGAGCTGCCCGGGTCGGGCCACGGGACGTGGACGGAGGTAGCGCGCGATCCCGGTGTAGGCGGCGGAGAGCGGTATGCTACCGTGCTGCAGGGCCGCGTTTCGGGTGGTGGTCTGGGCGCTGCCCACCAGCTTCTTCCGTCCGGCGGTGATCTCGTACTCGGCGGTAGACCGGAAACAGTCGGGATCGGGCTCGCGCGGCGCCGTTCCCGCGGCACCCGGCTGCACCGCGCCCCGGATACCGAGGGCTGGCAGCAGGCGCAGCAGAATCGCCGCCGAGGCGCGATACGCGGCACGCTTCCCGAACGGCTCCAGGTGATGGTGTCCGAGGACCACGGCGTAGGTAACCTCGTCGTCGTGCAGCACCGCGCGTCCTCCGGTGGGCCGGCGTACCAGTCCGACCCCGTCCCGTTGGCGCATCCCGTCGTCGCCCAGGTCGCCGGCGGACTGGAACCGGCCCAGGGACACGCAGGGCGGGGCGAATCCGTACAGCCGCAGCACCGGATCGTCGCCGGCGGACATGCACTGCAGCAACGCCTCGTCCACCGCCATGTTGCGAGGCCCAGGCTGGCGTGGATCGACCAGCAGCCGAAAGGAAAGATGGGGAAGGGGTAACATCGCCGTGGGACCGGGAGGCAACCGCGCAAGGACCGCGGTGCCGCGCGGCCGGTGCAGCCGGTCGGCACGACGGCAGCGCCGTCGTGGCGTGACGCCAGCGTCCTGCCGTGGTAGTGTGTAACGGAACATGCGTGCTGCGCAACCTCACGCCCTGCTCATTGCCCTGGTGCTGGCGCTCGTGCCCGCCCTGTCGGTGCTCGCACAGGACCACCGGACCGGCGCCGGCCACCTGACCCACGAGCTGTGCCCGGAACGGGATTGCGGCTCCTCCGTGGTGCGGTTTCTGGAGGCTTTCCGGAGTGACGACGATGGTGACCTGGCGCGCCTGATCGACTTTCCCGTGTTTCGCGGGTATCCAGTCGTCGCACCGATTCAGCGCGACCAGTTCAGCGCACGATTCGACGACTTGTTCGATTCGGAGTTGGCGCATTTCATCATCGCGTCCGACCTCGAGGACTGGGAGATGGGCGGCTGGCGGGGGATCGTGCTGCGGGGGCCGAGAGGCGCCCACGTATGGTTGCATCACGACGGCTCGTTGCGCGGCGTGTACGGCGGTTGGAAACCCGCCTGGATCGCGGAGTGGCACCGGCTCATCAACCTGGAGCGGAGTCAGCTGCACCCCAGTCTGCACGAGTACGCGCGACCGATTCTGGACTGGGAGACGCAGAGTCACCGCATCCGCATCGACAGTCTGGCCGGCGGCAGCTACCGCTACGCTTCCTGGAAACTCGGCGCTCCGCGCAGAGCCAGGCCGGATCTGGTGCTCCAGGACGGCAGACTGTTCGGCCACGGAGGCTGCGGCAATCACCAGTACGACTTCGTTATCGGCCAGTACCTGTATCAGGTAATGATCCATAGCTGCGATGGCAGCGCCACGCCCGGAGAGTTGCTCGTGTATCGCCTCCCGGGAGGGACCGCGGCCCCCTCCTTCGGCGCGGCGCCGCCGGAGGGCTACGAGTTGCTGCGCCGGGAACCCTTCACCAGGACGCCGAACACCCTCGAAGAGCTGGCCATCGGCGCCCGCCGCAGAACCGAGTAGAGGTAGCCCACTTCCCGCAGTTTCGTCGATGTCCGACTGTCGGCATAAGCGTAGGCGATCCCCGGCGTACTCACAGCGGTAGGGGCGGGTGCTCCGCTCCTCCCTATCGTATCCGACCAGATGTGCACTATCTGAACTCGCAACCCTTGCGGTACGTCGTCGTACACGTATACATCCGCAAAATCGCCTCGAAGTTGCTTCTGGCGCTTCGAGAAATGTTGACTACAGCCAATTGGATGCCCCCTTATGCAGCGATCTGGGTGCAGCGTAGATGGTGAGCCTGGTGGCGTCGCCGATCTGTTCCAGGAGGGGGCGGCGGCCGGACAGGCGTTCGCTGTCGCGGACCAGTTTCAGGAAGCCCTCGCCGCGCGCCTCCATGTAGCTGGCGCCGCTGAGCGGGCTCTTGAAGTCGCGCATGAAGCCGGCGAGGAACTGGTTGCGGCGAGCCGGCTGGCACCCGGCGTACAGGTTCTCGATGGTGAGGGTGTTGTAAAGCGCGCCGGGGTTCTGGAATTCGATGCGGTCGGGGAACAGGCGGATGATGATCTGCGACCCGCGCGCCTCGTAGTCACGGTGGACGACGGCGTTTACCACCGCTTCCTGCAGCGCGGTCTGGGCGTAGCTCGGGTAGTCGTGGCGGCCGTCCCAGTCCTTTCTCGATGCGGTCGGCACCAGGGCGGAGGATCGGAAGTAGGTGAGTGTCTGTGCGATCTGCTCCGGCAGCGGTCCGGTGATGCGTCTGCTGTCGACAGTCTCTCCGTCGGCCGTAGCGCCGTGGTAGGCGGCGATGTCGACGTAGGCACCGGGCAGGAATCGCTCCGGGTGCTCCGTGAACAGGAGGACTCCCAGGTGGGTCGGTGTCACGCCCGCGTCGGTGGAGATGGCGAGCTTGTGTGCGCGGAGGATGCGATCCCACTCCTCGGGGCTGGACCAGTCCGGGAAGCGGTCGCGGAAGTAGTGTTCCAGCCGCAAATCGTGCAGGTCTTCGAGCGTGCTGCCGAACACGGGCCGCTCCTCGATAGGGTTGCTCATGCGCCGGACGCTCAACATGCGCGCCAGCCGCTCGGCCGGAATCAGACGCCGGTGACTGCCGATGCGCTGCAGAAAGCGGCCGTCGCTGGTCTGGTGCAGTTCGTGGAGCGATCGCGGGATCTCGACGATCAGGCACAGTGCAGAGGTCTCTGCCGCTCCCGGGAGATACTCCCAGTTCAGGACTGGCACGATCATCGGCACGCAGTTCTCCGTAGCGGCGTTGACCACCAGTTGCTCGACGAGTTCCCGCCGATCAGGGTCGATCCCCACCGGTGATCGGTCACTGTCACGCACTCCCAATACCACGCGGCCGCCGTTGGTATTCGCCATGCTCACGAACACCTCGGCAAGCCGCGCCGGGGCTCGCCCCTCGCCGGATCCGAACGAGACCCGGTTCCCCCGAAACAGGACTTCCTTCAGTTCGAGCTCGCTGTCCTCTCCGGCCCGTATGGAGTCAAGGAGTGCCGTTACGTCGACCATTCACCACGTCGCCCGTCCGTATCGTACCGTGATGCGGCGCAACCGGTCAGCCGCCGCCGTACTCATTGGCCGGGTTGCGGTAGATGGAGTGGTAGTGGCCGGCATTGGTTCCAACCCCTCCCCGGGTCGCGAATTCGACGATCAGCGTCGGACCCTGGATCCGGTAGTAGATGGAGCCGGCCGCGTCGAGCGGGCCGTTCCAGGCGAAGCGCAGTCGGGCGAGATCCGCTTCGATCTCCGCCAGCCGGCGCGCCGCGGCTGCCGGCGGCATCACTCTGACCCAGAGGCCGATCAGTTCCAGCAGCTGCCGCTGCCGCGCAGCCGGCCAGTCGGCCACGCGGCTCCCTTCGAGAGGGGGGATCTCGCCATCCGCGCCCGCGCCGGCATACAGCTCACGGGGACGGTTGCTGACCATCGCGGCCCCACGCTGGGCGTCGGGCAAGGCTGCCACCAAGGCGACGCCGCCGGTGACGTGATCGGCCAGCGGCGTCAGCTCGGCTCCGTCCACCGCGAAGGTGGCGGGTTCGATGCCGACGAAAGTGGGTGACATGCTGATGGCGCCTGCGCCCAGAGATACGTAGAGCGCGAGGTGGTGGCCGCCAAACTGCCAGCTCCAGTTCTGCGATTTCGCCGGCTCACCGAAGAACGCCAGCCAGTAGTTGTCCGCGCTCCAGCCCAGCCGCGATGCCCGCGGCGCAGCGGCCAGTGCGTTTTCCGCGGCCAGCACGCCCGCAATCAGATGGTAGCCGTGACCGCTCGCCGCCGCCGCGAGGAAGTCGAACAGAGCCGCGCGCTGCCGATCGCTCAGGTCGCCGACGCGTATACCGTTGCGCTCGAACCGCAGCATCCCGGCGGGCAGGTTCGACCAGTTGACTTTGAGCGGCGAGTCCGGTGGCAGCACGACCGCCGCGGACTGAGTTGTGTCGAGGGTCTCGAGGAACCGCGTGGCGGCGCTGGTGGCCGCCTCGATCTCTGCCCGGATCGCGGTATCGGCGCCCGTGGCAAGCGCCGCCGCCAGCATGGCTCCGATCGCGAACGGGCGTGCGACAGCACGGATGGTAGTCTGCATCTCTCCTCCTGCGCCGGGAGCTACGGGCGGTCGGCTTTACTCCGCGGGGCGGTTTCAGTAGGTTGAGAACATACCAAGCAATAGCCCGGTTTCTCTGCCGCCTGTGCGTTGATCGGCCGCGCGTATTGATTGGCTGCGCGTCGTTGAGCACGGTGGCAATGACAGCGTAACCGGGAACTCGCGGAGGTGCATGAACGTGATCACGGTGGAGGGTGTCTCCAAGCGCTACGGCCAGCATCTCGCGGTCGACAACATCAACTTCCGCGTCGACGACGGCGAGATCGTCGGCTTTCTTGGCCCCAATGGCGCCGGCAAGTCGACCACCATGAACATCATCACCGGCTATCTGTCGGCGACCGCGGGCAAGGTCACGGTGGATGGCTACGACGTGCTGGAAGATCCGGATCGGGTGAAGCGGCGCGTCGGCTACCTGCCGGAACTGCCGCCGCTCTACGTCGACATGACGGTGCGCGAATACCTGCGCTTCGTGGCGCGGCTGAAGAAGGCGGACCGCAGCACCTGGGCCGCCCACCAGGAGCGCATCCTGGAGCTCGCCGGCATCACCCACGTGCGCGACCGCCTGATCAAGAACCTGTCCAAGGGCTACCGGCAGCGCGTCGGCTTGGCGCAGGCGCTGGTCGGCAACCCCAAGGTGCTGATTCTGGACGAGCCCACCATCGGCCTCGATCCGCACCAGATCATAGAGATCCGCAACCTGATCCGGGAGCTGGGTCACGAGCACACCATCATCCTGAGCTCGCACATCCTGCCGGAGGTGAGCGCGGTGTGCGACCGCGTGGTCATCATCAACCGCGGCCGGCTGGTGGCCTCGGATACCACCGAGAACCTCGGCAAGCGCCTGCACGACAGCAGCCAGTTCCGGCTGCGGGTAGCCGGCAGCGAGGCGGATGCGCTCACCGCCCTGAGCGGCGTGGAGGGCGTCAACGAGGTGAGCGCCCAGGGCTCCGTGGAGCAGGGCACCGTGGACCTGCGGGTGGAGACCACCGCCGGCGCCGACCCGCGCCGTGCCATCTTTCACGCACTGAGCAAGGCCGATCTGCCGATCTACCTGATGACGGCCATGGACTACACCCTGGAAGAGATCTTCCTGCAGCTCACCACCGAAGACGCGGCCGCGGAGGCCGATGCGGATGCTACCGCCGGCGCCGTGGCCGCCGCCGAGGAGGCCGACTGATGCTCGCGGTGCTGCTGCGCGAGCTGCGCGCCTACTACTTCTCGCCGATCGGCTACATCTTCATGGGCTTCTTCCTGCTGCTGGCGGGGTTCTTCTTCGCCACCGACAACGTGCTGCGCTCAAACCCGCAATTCCAGGGCGTGCTGAGCTCGATCATCTTCGTGTTCCTGGTGATCGTGCCGATTCTCACCATGCGCCTGTTCGCGGACGAGAAGCGCCAGCGCACCGATCAGCTGCTGATGACGGTACCGGTGAGCGTGACCGGCATCGTGCTGGGCAAGTACTTCGCCGCCGTGGGCGTGTTCCTGTTCACGCTGCTGGTCACCGTTCTCTATCCCGTGACCATGAGCTTCTTCGGGCGCCTGCCCGGCTGGGAGATCCTGGGCGGCTACATCGGGTTCTTCCTGCTCGGCTGCACCTTCATCGCCGTAGGGATGCTGATGTCCTCGCTCACCGACAACCAGGTGATCGCCGCGGTTTCCACGTTCGCCGCCCTGTTGCTGATGTGGATCATCGACTTCGTCCAGAACGGGGTCCCGGCGGGCACCGTGCCGGGCATCGTGTTCGCCTCGGCCCTCGGAGCGCTGGTGGCACTGTGGGTCTATCTCGCCACCCGCAACCTGGTGATCACCGCGGCGATGGTGGTGATCCTGGCGGCCGCCATCGTGCTGGTCGCCTTCTCCGTGCAGGGCTTCTTCGAGACCTTCATCATCGATTTTCTGGCATGGTTCTCCCTCACCAGCCGGTTCCAGCGCTTCATGGGCGGGGTCCTGGCGCTGAGCCCGATCGTCTATTACGTCTCGTTCTCGGCCGTGCTGGTGTTTCTCACCGTGCGCGTGATCGAACGCACCAGGTGGACTTGATATGAGCGACAGTTTCCTCAACTCACAGATACGCCGCCTGCGTGAGAGCAAGCAGGTGCGCTACGGCGGCTACGCCCTGCTGACCTCGCTCGGAGCGGTGGCGGTCCTGGTACTGGTCAATCTGCTGGTGGACCAGTTCGCGGTGGAGGTGGATCTCACCGAGAACCGCCTGTTCACCCTGTCGGACCAGACCTTCCAGGTGTTGGACGACCTCGCCAGCGACGTCACGGTCTACCAGATCGCCACCACCGGGCGCGAGAACCAGCTCGTCGACTCGGTGCTGGAGCGCTATGCGCGGCGCAGCAAGCACGTCAAGCTGGCCACCCTCGATCCGGAGCGCAACCCCGGTCTGGCGAGCAAGTACGAGGAGGAGGGCCAGGTGCGGCCGGGTGGCCTGATCGTGGACGGCGGCGACCGTTTCCGGCAGATCAGCCAGTTCGACATCTTCAACGTCAACATGCAGACCCGGCAGGCGACCTCACTCTCCCTGGAGCAGGAGTTGACCGCAGCGATGCTGTACGTCACCACCGGCGACCTGCCCACGGTCTACGTGCTGGAGGGACACGGCGAGATGTCGCTGTTCCAGCTTGGCCTGCCGGGGCTCAGCGTGCGCGACCTGCTGGAGAACGAGAACTACGAGGTGGAGACGCTCGACCTGGTCTCGCGCGACGAGATTCCGGAAGGCGTCGACGTGCTGCTGGTGGTCGAGCCGGAGCAGGATCTGACCAGCGACGAGGTTCAGCGCCTGGACACCTGGCTGCGCGACGGCGGGCGCGCCGTGTTCGCCCTGCAGGGAGCGCGCCGCACCCCGCTGCCCAACCTGGCGGAGCTGCTCGCCGGCTTCGGCGTCGAGCTGACCCACGGCATCATCGTGGAGGAGTCCGGCCGCCACACCCCAGACAGCCCCGCGTTCCTGGTGCCGGAGATGACCAGCCACGAGATCGTGTCGCCGATGCGCTCGGCGCGCCTGTTCACGGTGCTGCCGGCGGCCAGCCCCATCGCGGAGCTGGAGACCAAGCGCCGCACGCTCAAGGTGGAGTCGTTCCTCGACACCTCGGAGGGTTCGTTCCTGCGCACCGACTTCAACATCAACTCGGTGGAGCAGCAGGAGGGGGAGCCCAACGGCCCGTTCTCCGTGGGTGTGGCGATCACCGATAACGACCTCGACGGCTACGTCAAGTCGCGCCTGGTGGTGTTCTCGTCGGTGCTGTTCCTGACCCAGCCCTACCAGGCCAACTACGACATGCTGCTCAACAGTCTGAGCTGGGCACGCAGCCGCGAGGAGTCGATCTCCATCCGCGCCAAGTCGCTGCGCACCTTCCCGCTGCGCATCACCCGTCTGGCGGCCCTGATCATCTCCGGCGTCGCCGTGCTGATCATACCGTTGGGCGTGCTGGGGGGCGGCCTGGCGGTGTGGCTGCGGCGGCGTCACCTGTAACGGAGGCGGCTCGATGGCGAATGAGCTTGCGGACCAGGCCCGGACACGAAAGGGCGGGCCGCGGCGCCTGATCGTTCTGGCGGCGATCGTGGTCGGGGTGGCGGCCCTGGTGGTGCTGCTGATCGTGGTGCAGCGGCGCCCGCCGCCGGTGCCCGAAGCGGACCCGACGCCGCCCAAACCGCAGATTTCGCGGGTCGAGATCGAGCGCATCGTGGCGGTGTCGTTGACCGGCCCGGGGCGCGAGCAGCCGTTCGGCATGCGGCGCACCGAGTCCGGCTGGGAGGTGGCCGGGGCGAGCAGCGCGATCCCGATCAAGGAGTCGCGCATCAGGGACATACTGTACAGCTTCGGCAGCCTGTACGCGGAGCGGGTCATCGAGGAGGAAGCGGCCGATCTGGCTCAGTACGGCCTCGATCCGCCCGCGGTGGTGGCGGTGGCCACGCTGGACGACGACTCCACGATCGAGGTGTACCTCGGCAACCGCACGCCCGCGGGCAACACCTGGTACCTGGGGCTGCCCGGGAAGCGCATTGTATACTCGGTGTGGACCAATCACGGCAACCACTACTACTACACGGTGGCCGACCTGCGCGGCGACGAGCTGCCCACGATCAACGCCGAGGCGCTCAGCTACCTGCGGCTGCGGGGGCCGGAGGTGCCCACGATCGAGGTCGTCGAGACCAATCCGGTGGACGTGCGCTTCGCCAACCTGCTGACCCGGCTGGCGGTGGTGCAGCCGTACGCGAGTCCGCGCGCCATTGATTCCGAGAAGTTCGCCGAGGTGCAGTCGCTGGTGGTGCAGCCGCGTATCGACCGCATCGTGAGCGATGATCCGGCGGCGGCCGCCGAGTACGGCCTGGCCCCGCCGCGCATGGAGCTGCTGGCGCGCGACGCCGAGGGCGCGGTGTTCGAGCTGCTGATTGGCGACGAGGCCGACGACGAGGTGTTCTTCCAGGTGCCGGGCCGCGCCACGGTGTACGCCACCAAGCGCTCGCGGACCAGGATCCTCGACCTGCGGCCCTTCGAGCTGGTGGACAAGTTCGTGCTGATCCTCAACATCGAGTTGGTGGATGCGATCGAGATCGAGCATCCCGGAGGGGTCAACCGGCTCACCATCGAGCGCACCGGTTCGGGGGACGACCTGGTGGAGTCGTTCGCCGTCGACGGCGCCGCCATCGAGGACAAGCCGTTCCGGCAGCTCTATCAGCTTATCATCGGGTTGCTGGCGGACGCCGAGCTGCCGGCGGCCGACCGCGAGGCGATTTTGGCGGCGGCCCCGGAAGTGCGCATCACCTACCTCATGAACTCACCGCCCGACGCGCGGATGTCGGCGGCGCTGGTGCCCTACGACCGCCAGTTCTTCGCCGCGGTCCGCGACGACACCGCGGAGTTCATGGTGTCACGCGCCCAGGTGGCGCGGCTACTGGACGGCCTCGCCGCCCACACCGACAGCGGCGGCTGACGCCGGCCACCGCGCCGCGGCGCCGGCTGGTGCCGCGGGTCACCCCGGCGGTGGTGTCCGGTCCGCTTGCACGGAGATGCCCAGCTCGGCCTCGCTGCGGCGGAGGTACAGAGGGGTCAGGTCGGCGGCCGCGGTGGGGACGCCGCGGGCGGTGAGCTCCAGCAGGCTGGGGGCGGCCGCGGCGGGCAGTTCCCGGTCTACCAGCCAGTCGTTTCCCGGCCCGCCCGCGAGCCTGGCGGCGAACAGGGCGGCGGCCGGTCCCGTCAGCAGTACCGGCTCGCCGGGCGTGGCCGCGGCCTGCACCGTGGCGGCCAGCGCGCCGGGGCCCTGGTCGACGTAGGGAGTGACGCGGCGCCCCTGCCGGTAGCAGGCGGCGTAGAAGCGGCGCTTGCGGGCGTCGATCAGCGGCACCACCAGCCCGGCCGCGTGGCGCCGGGTGTAGGCCAGGGCATCAAGACCGCAGATCCCCACCAGCTTGGCGTTGCCGGCCGCGGCCATCCCCTTGGCGGTGGCGAGCCCGATGCGCACCCCCGTGAACGACCCGGGCCCGATGCCGACGCCGATCAGCTCCACCCCGGCGGCCGTCACCCCGAGCTCCGCGGTAACGCGGGCGATCCACGGTGCGAGCTGCGACGCATGACGCAGCCCGCAGTGAGCATAGTGGGCGGCCCAGGAGTCGCCATCGGCGGCCGCCACCACCAGCGTCTCGGTGGCGGTGTCGAGGGCCACGAGGGTCAAGCCTGCTCTCCTGCCGGCTCGACGATTTCCAGCCGGCGGCTCAGGTCGTCGGCGATCTCGATGCGTACCTGGACGGTCTCTTCGGGAAGCGCGTCGCCGGCGTGCTCGGGCCATTCCACGAGCGCCACGCCCGCGCCATGGATGAAGTCGTCCAACGCCAGGGACGCCAGTTCCGCGGACGAGTCCACGCGGTACAGGTCGATATGGTAGAAGGTGACCGGAACGCCGCCTTCGAGCGTCCCATCGTATTCCAGCACCAATTGGTAGGTGGGACTGGTAACCGCCTCCGCAATGCCCATTCCCCGCGCCACGCCCCGGGCGAACGTCGTCTTGCCGGCGCCGAGGGTTCCCTGCAGCGCGATCACGGCACCGTTCCCGGCGGCCAGCCGGCGGTGCAGGCGGCGCGCAAGCCGCGACCCCGCCGCGACCGTGTCGGCATCGGTGCGGCACACCAGTCGAGTGACTCGCTTCATGCGTGCGCCGCGGGCAGCGCGGCACGAAACTGCTCGACGAAGCCGTACAGCTCGCGCAGGTGGCGCTGCGAGAGCCAGGTGAGCTGAACCTGCATCACTCCGCCCGCGGCGGGACGGCGCGGGCTGCGCACCACCTTGCCGTACAATGGGATGCGCGCGCTGGAACCGGGCTCGATCTCCAGTCTCACCAGACTCCCGGCGCGAAGCGGCGCAGTGCTGCGGATGGCGGCCCGCCCCGCCACCACCGATACCAGGGTACCGCGACACTGCTGTTCATCGAGCAGCACCGCTCGCTGGCGCTGCTCTCCGCCGGCAACCGAGAGCCGCGCAATCACCCGCGTCAACACGCAATGGCGCGGCGGCCGCTGCACTCGTGGTGCCGCCGGCGGCACGGCGCGGGACAGGAGCAGCGCCTGTCTGCCGCCGACCCAGCCATAGCCGAGTACCGTGGTGAACACGGGAGCGGCGGCTGTCGCCGGCGCTCCCACCCGCACCGTCACCAGCGCACCGCGATGCCAGCGCACCTCGCCGCCGGCATCGTCGCCGGGGATGCGGCACGCGATCTCGTCGGGCAGGCCGGCAATGACCTCCGACTCGTGGCTGCCGAGCAACGCCGGCGTCACCACGATCCTGGTCCCGGCCCCGAGAGACGAGGACGACCCGATCGTGGCCTCGCCGCGCGCCTCGACGCGCGCCTTGATCGACAGCAGGAGCGCCAGCCGACCGAGGTGGCGGGAGCGGAGCACCGCGGGCAACGCCGCCCGGCCGCGCAGCAACACGCCATCCAGCAGGGCGCGGTTGCGAAACAGATCCGTCTCCTGGTGAAAGTGGCCGCCGCCCACCAGGGTCCGCAGCACGCGCAATTCGCGTCCCGTCAGCCGGCAGGCGCGTCCCGCGCGCCGCACTACGCGAGCGCTGCCGGAAACGGGCTGAGCGCCGGCGCTCCGCTGGTGGCTGCCGAGCGCGACCAGCACCACGATCAGCGTGCCGAACACCGCCACGACCACCCAGACGGTGCCCGGATCGTGAACCGTCAGGGCCGCAATCAAGACTTCCCGGGTCCGCAGCAGCATTCCAGGTCCGCGTCGCTACGCCCCGGGTAGGGCCCCGAGCTGGTCCAGGTACTTGGGCGCGAGCGGATCGTTCGGATCCAGCTCCCGGATGGTCTCGAAGTAGCGCCGTGCTTCCTCCAGCAAGCCGCGCTTCATCGCCAGAATGCCCATATTGGACATGATCTTGGTGTTTTCGGGGTCGAGTTGCAGCGCCGACCTCAGGTTGCGCTCGGATTCCGCGTACTCGCGCAGCTCCAGGTTGCAGATGGCCAGCTCGTTGTAGGTGTCTGCCATGCCGGCCTGGTCCGCCGCGGTGGCGTGCGTCAGAACCGTCTCGAAGGCACTCTTGGCCGCGGCGTAGGAACCGGTCCGGCGTAGCGCCCAGCCGCGGACGAAGTGTGCTTGCCACACGTCCGGATGGGCGGCCAGAAAGCTCTCGATCTTGCGCAGCCCTTCACGTTCGGAGCCATCGCGCACCAGCTCGTACGCGCGCCGAAAGCTCTCCTCTTCCAGGCCGTCGGCCGTCATCCGGCGCAGGAGATCCTCGGTCTCGGTTCGGCGCTTCGCGTCAGCTCCATGCTTTACGTACACCTGCAAGTGCGGCCGCGCATCACCGAAACGCCGTTGAGTCAGGTAGAAGTGGGCGAGATTGAGATGCGCGTCGGCGTGCAGCGGATCCAACTCCAGCACCCGCCGGTAGGCCTGCTCCGCGCTCTGCCGTAGCCGTGCCGCCGCCTCCGGTTCCTCGTTGCGCTCGGCGGCCGCGGCATGTTCCTCGTAGGCGAAGGCCAGGTTGAGGGCGGTGCCGACATCCTCGGGATTGAGACCCGTGAGGGCCAGGAACAGTTCCTCCGCCATCGAGAAGTCGCCGTTGTGGGCCTTGATGATGCCCGCTTCGGTGAGCTCTTCCCTGATGCTGGGCTTGGCGGCACGGATGAAGCTGCGGTAGTACGCCGCGTCGTGATGCTGCGGCTGGTAGGCGAGAATCTTGAGCATGGCGGCGACGGTGGCGTCCCAGGTCAGATCCTCCGTACTCACCGAGTCGGCGTCCGGTGCCAGTTCGATGGGGAGCGCCACCTCGGGGTCGACCTTGAACGCTGCCATCCGGTAGTCGAAGTCGCCGGGCAATGAGATGTAGGCCATGCGCGCCAGCGGATCCCGTGCGCCGTTGTCCACCATGTCGGCAACGATACTACTATCCATGTCGCGGAGTCGCCACCGGCCGCGCCGGACCGCAGGCGGGCTCCTCCTGGTGCCAGCCTCACCGTTCGCTCCCTGCGCCCGAAGACCGTCGCCGGCCGGCACCGCTCTTCGCCCGTCGGGTGAACCCGACAAGCTCCTTGCGGGGCGGCGCGCGGCCACGTAGGATGCGCCCGGCGCGGCGCAGGAGCGAGCGGTGTATTCGGTTGTGGGAATAGGCTACGCGATCATGGATTTCATCGCCCACGTGCCGGCGGCCGAGGTGCGCGCCAGCGGCGCGCGGCCGGGCACCATGCAGCTGGTCGATCACCGGCGGAGTCGTGCACTGCGCCGCCCGCTGACTCCGGCGCGCATCCTGCCCGGCGGAAGTTGCGCCAACACGATGCGCGGTCTGGGCTGGCTGCGGGCCGCTCTGGGGGGCGATCTGAAGCCCCCGCTGTTCGTCGGCGTGGTGGGACGCGACGAGGAGGGTCGGGCCTACGCCCGTGCGCTTCGGTGCGGGGGCGTAGCGACCGCGGTGCAGCGCCGCTCCGGTGCCACCGCCACCTCCACGGTCCTGGTCACGCCGGACGGCGAACGTACCATGTTCACCTGTCTTGCCGTGAGCCCCCGGTTCGAGTTGCCGCTGGTGCCTGCGGAGGTGTGGCCCGCGGCTCGCGCCTGTTACGCCACCGGATTCCTGTGCGACGCTGCCACCAGTCTCGATGCCCTCCGCCGCTGCGCGGCCGAGGCGGTGCGTTGCAGGGTGCCGGTAGTGTTCGACATCGCCGATCCCCTGGTGGCGGAACGCCATCGTCGCCTCCTGTGTGACTGGATCCCCGGCACCGTAACGGTGCTTCTCGGCAACCGCGAGGAACTGCAGGTGTTGACCGGCCGCAACGACGACGACGGCGCGCTCGCGGCGGCGGGCGAGCTGGCGCCGGTCGTGGTGATGAAGGTGGGAGCGGCCGGTGCACTGGTGTGGGAGCCGGGTGGCGTCGAGGCCGTGGCCGGGGTCCCGGTAGCTGCCGTCGACACCACGGGCGCCGGCGATGCGTTCGCCGCCGGATTCCTGTTCCGCTGGCTGGGGGGGAGCCTCCCGCCGGTCGCGGCCGCCATGGGCAACCTGCTGGCCGCTGCGGTGGTCGCGGTGGAGGGCTGTGACTACGCGCGCCTCGCCGGCGCCGTCGTGAGCACGGGACGGGCTGCTAAGGGTCAGGTGGCTCCGGGTCGAGGACGCGGTCGATCTGGGCGATGAGCCGACTCGTGATCTCGCCGGCCTGACGGGCGTCCTCGGCCGCGGCACCGGTGGCGATGCGTTGCTTGAACAACTCGTCTACGACGTTGAGAGCGACTACGATCGATACCTTGAGCGGATCGGTCATCGCAATCTTGGCGGCAGTCTCGTCGACGCGTTTGCGAAAGTACTCAATGACGTCACCGAGATAGGCGGGATCTTCCTGGGTGCGGATGGTGAAGGAGGTGCCCAGCAACTCGATCCTGGTCAGATGTTCGGCCATTGCCTCGTCAACCGCTGCCGTGCCGCCATCGCCCCCGGGCGCCACCGCTAAAAAATGTCGAGCTCCGCACCCTCTCGACTCGGCGGCGCCTCTTCCTCGGTAGTGGCCCTTTCTTCGGTAGTGGGCCCCTCGTCGGTAGTGGCCGCTGCATCCGCTTCGCCGGATTGTTCCTCGCCGGCGGCGTCCTGCTGCGGCGCTGCCACGTCCTGCTGCGGCGCTGCCCGCTCCGCCGGATCGCCCGCAAGCGGGTGTGCGGCCGGCGCAGCGGCAGCGGGGGCCGCGGCCACGTCGGGTGCCGGCGGAGAGTCCACCTCCGGGGCCGACAGGTCGACCTCCAACTCTTCCAATTGGTGCAGAGTACGGTTGATGGTCGCCTCGATCTCCTCCTGGTCGGTGCGAAGCTGGCTCAGCTTCTGCTCGGCTGCGAGCCGCGCGCTCTCGGACTCCTCCAGCTTGCGCGCGGTCTCCACGGCGTCGGCGTTGGCGGCCTGCAACTGCGAGGTCAGGGAGGCATTCGTTTCCCGCAACTCCGCCAGCATGCCCAGGGCACGCTCGATTCTGTTTTCGAGGCGGTGAATCTGCTCTACGCTGATCATGATGCGGCGGCGCCTTCTTCCTGGTGCGCGTGCACGGCTGCGCGTGAGATCTCGACCAGTTTGGAGAACGCTTCCGGATCCTGGATCGCCAGGTTCGACAGAGCCTTCCGATCCAGGCCTATCTGCGCCAGTGCCAATCCGTGCATGAACACCGAATAGCGCGTCCCGTGCGCCCGGCAGGCCGCCGAAATGCGTGCGATCCACAGCGACCGGAAGTCTCGCTTGCGCCGGCGGCGGTCGCGGTAGGCGTAGACCAGGGCCTTGGCCACCGCATCCTTGGCCGGACGGAACAGCTTGCTGCGTCGCCCCCAGTAGCCCTTGGCGGACTTGATGATCTTGCGCCGGCGTGCATGACGCCGCCCGCTCCCGGCTCTCGGCATGGATTACCTCTCCGTTATGTCTGTCGAGTGGGCGGGACCCTATCCGTACGGAATGAGCTGCCGGGCGCGCTTCACCTCGGCTGAACTCAACGTCGCCGGACGGCGCAGCTTCCGTTTGCGCTTGCGGCTCTTCTTGGTGAGGATATGCCGCAGTCCCTGTTTCTTGTACTTCACCTTGCCGCTGCCGGTCAAGGCGTACCGCTTGGCGGCGCTCTTACGTGTCTTTATTTTTGGCACGGGCTGTCTCTCGCTTTGGCTGACTTGCAGCTTGCGCCGCGGATCGCGCGGCGGCCTTGGCCACCGCTTTGGCGGCGGGTCCTGGGCTCAGAAACATCGACATGAAGCGCCCTTCCATCTGCGGCCTCCTCTCCAACACCGCGGC
Source organism: Spirochaetia bacterium (assembly GCA_965203905.1). Taxonomy (GTDB): domain Bacteria; phylum Spirochaetota; class Spirochaetia; order SZUA-6; family Bin103; genus Bin103. The sequence goes on from CBDBDQ010000005.1 coordinate 4,376,300, forward strand.
GTCGACGAGGATCTCGAGAATCCGTCCCAGGACGTCGCGGCCGATCTCGGTGTGTGCCAACTCGCGTCCCCGGAAGCGAATCGTAACCTTGACCTTGTTGCCTTCCTCCAGGAACTGACGCACCTGCCGCGCCTTGAACTGCAGGTCGTGGGTCTCGATCTTGGGTTGCATGCGAATCTCCTTGAGCTTGCCAAGCTTCTGCTTGCGCTTCGACTCCTTGATTCGCTTCTCCTGCTCGAACTTGTACTTGCCGTAGTCGAGGATCTTGCACACCGGTGGCCGCGCCATCGGGGAAACCTCGACCAGATCCAGGCCGTTCTCGCGAGCCAACTCCATGGCCTGGTCGGTGCTCACGACCCCAGCCTGCCTGCCGTCGGCGCTGATGAGGCGTACTTCCGGCACGCGGATCATGTCGTTAATTCTGAGTCTGCGTTCGGCCAATCGACCTCCTCATAGGCATCGGTGGTGGAGACGACCCCGCCACCAACGTCGGAATATCATCCTATTTCGCCCGCAACGGAAGCACCGCCTTCGACTGTCGGTGCCGGCCCCTGCAGGTGTCGGTCATGAGTATAGCAAGGTGTCGGCACGCGGTCAAAGTACCGTACGCGGCAACGGGGCAGGCGGCACGGCACCCGTGGCGGCTGGCGGACGTCAAGCCCGCCGCGGTGCACTGGACAACACGAACAGTACCTCCGCGGCGAGCCAGTTGGCCAGCCGGCGACCGATCGTACGCCGCTTCGAGATGTCGATCTCCTGGAGTATGGTGACCTCCTCGGCGACACAGTAGTCGATGAAATCCTTGCGCGTACAGAGGTGGATATTGGGCGTGTCGTACCAGGAGTAGGGGAGATCACGGGTGACCGGCATGCGGCCGGTTGCCAGGAACTGCAGACGTACCTTGAAGTAGCCGAAGTTGGGGAAGGACACGATCACGCGCTGGCCGACCCGCAGCATCTCGGCCAGGAGCAACATCGGCCGGTGGATCATCTGCAAGGTCTGGTTGAGGATCACGTAGTCGTAGCTGCCGGTGGCGTAGTCGCGGAGGCCTTCGTCAAGGTCTCCCTGAAACACCGAGATCCCCCTTGAGATGCTCTCGATGATCATCGACTCCTGCAGTTCCACGCCGCGCCCGCGCACCTGCTTGGTGGCGGTCAGGCGCGCCAGGAGCTCACCGTCACCACAGCCCAGATCGAGCACGCTGCTGCCGGGCTCGACCAGCTTGACGATCTCGTCGTAGTCGATGTGGGGCCGGTCGGAGGCTTCCGCTGGCATCGCCGTTACGACCCGACGCTGGCCAGAAAGGAGCGGATGATGCGGGTTTGGCGCTCGGTCTCGATGAGGAACGAATCATGCCCGTGGGGGCTGTCGATCTCGACGTAGGAGACGTCCTTGTCGGCCTGCATCAGCGCGCTGACGATACCCTTCGACTGGGCTGAAGGATAGAGCCAGTCGGAGGTGAAGGAGACCAGCAGGAACTTTGCCTGGCAGGGCGCGAAGGCGGCAGCCAGGCCACCGTCGCGGCCGTTCAGGTCGTAGTAGTCCATCGCCTTGGTGATGTAGAGGTAGGCGTTGGCGTCGAACTCCTCGGCGAAGCGGGTACCCTTGTAGTCGAGGTAGCTCTCGACCTCGAACTCGTGCGAGAAGCCGTACTCGAACTGGTCTCGTTCCTGCAGCTTGCGGCCGAAGCGCTTGCCCAGTGACTCGTCCGAAAGGTAGGTCAGATGGCCGACCATGCGCGCGGTAGCCAGGCCGCTGCGGGGTTGGTCGCGACCGTAGTAGGCGCCGTCGTGCCAAGCAGGGTCGGTAGTGATGGCATTGCGGCCGATGGCGTGAAAGGCGATGCCCTGGGCCGAGATGGTTGCCGTCGAGGCGAGGATGATGGCCGAACGCACCAGCTCCGGAAAGCGCACGGTCCACTCCAGCGCCTGCATGCCTCCCATGGAGCCGCCGGCCACGCAGTAGAGCCCCGGCAGGTCCAGGTGGCGTACCACCTCGCGCTGTGCCTGCACCATGTCGCCGATGGTGATCACCGGGAAGCTGAGCCCGTACGGCTTGCCCGTAGCGGGGTTGATCGATGCCGGGCCGGTGCTGCCATGACAGCCGCCGATGAAGTTGGTGCACACGACGAAGTAGCGCTCGGTGTCGAACGCCTTGCCGGGTCCGATCATGGGGTCCCACCAGCCGGGACGCCGATCGCCGGGCGCATGGTAGCCGGCGGCATGATGGCTGCCGGAGGTCGCGTGAAACACCAGCACCGCGTTGCTGCGTGCCGCATTCAGTTCGCCGTAGGTCTCGTAGCGGATGGTGATCGGGCCGAGCCGTCGGCCGCTCTCCAGCACCAGCTCCTCGGGCGGCGCGGCGAAGGTGAAGTCGTTGGGCTGCACCAGACCCACCGATCCCGGTTCCTGCCACGGCGCCGCCGCAGAGGATCCGGCGGAATGCTGCACCGCCGCGGAACTGGGTCTCGAACTGCTGCTCATGCTACTGGATTGGGCTCGACGAGGAGTGGCGCGGAAAGCGCCGCGCGGACAGCGCCGCCCCGGTGATGCGGATGGCGCTTCCAACGACCGAGAGGTGGAGGTATTGTACGGCCATCATTCCGCACCTGTCAAACCGGGACTTCCCGAACCGGTGCTCGAGCGGCGGGCGGCGGCAGCGGACATTTGGTGGGGTAACTTGGCAAACGACGGATCTAGGCAACCGCGAGGCGGGAGTGGAGTGCTGCTAGGGTGGTGGCTGGTCATCGCTGCAGCGCCACTGGTGACGGCATGTGCGTCAGGCGCCGCGGTGCGGCTGCCACCGGCGGTGGTGGGACCGGCTCCGGCCGACGCCCAGCTCGTGGTGACGCTGCGCCAACCGCTGGTGAGCGACGTGATGGCCCGCCTGCATGCGGCCGGCGCGCTGCCGTCGCAACTCACCGAGGACGCTGACTCGATTGGCCGCGCGACCGAACGGATCGTGTTCAGCCTGCTCCCCGCGCGGCGCGGAGCGGTGCTGGCGTTCCTGCCCCGCACGAACTACCCGGCGGAGCTGATCGGCTGGCATCTGAATGTCAGCGACCTGCACTACTTCGCCGGTGGCGGCAGCGGGGTGCGCCACTACTGGAGCGATCCCGACATCGGCTTCGGCATCCTCGTGTTCCCCAACCTCATCTTCAGTTTCTGGCTCGATCCCTACGACTTCGCTGCGGGGTCCACGGATGACGCTCCGGGGCCGGCGGTACGGGAGATGATCCGGATCGCGCAGGAGGGGTCCAGCGTGCCGCTCCACCCGATCGCGGCGCCGCTCAGCGAGGCCCCCATGTTCGCCTACCTGCAGGACGTTGCCGGCTTTGCGGCGGAGTTGAGTGCGACCACCCCGAACACCGCGCGGGCCATGGTGCGGCTGCCCGCGGACGCCGCCTGGGCAGCAGGGGAGCTGGCGGATCCTGGGCCCGATGGGCCGGTGCAGCTGCAGGCCGGAGTGGCGCTGCAGGCGGATGACCTCGATCCTTACCTGGCCCTGATAAGGCTGGTGGTGGTGACGCTCCTGGTGCAGCTCGAGCTGCTCGGCGCAGAGTCGCTGCGCGGGGTGCAGGTGGGAGAAGGTGCGCCCGGCACCATTGCGGTAAGCGGCCTGCGGATACCGCGGCCGGCCCTGGTCGAGTTGCTGGGTACGGTGGTGAGAGATGAAGATGAAACGTCGTGACGAGGTGGTGATTGTCGACTACGAGGCCGGCAACCTGCGCAGCGTGGAGCTGGCGGTGGCACACCTGGGGGCCGCGGCCGTGACCAGCGCGGACCCGGAGCGGGTACGGACCGCGGAGCGGGTGATCTTCCCCGGCGTGGGGGGCGCGGATGCCGCCATGGCGGTGTTGCGCAACCGTGGGCTCGATGCCTCCTTGCGTGAGGTGCATCGGGCGGGGCGGCCGATGTTGGGTATCTGCGTGGGCTGCCAGGTGATCTTCGACTCCTCCGAGGAGGGGCCGACCGATTGTCTCGGGCTGGTGCCCGGACGCGTCGTCCGGATCCGGCCGGCCGCGGGACGCAAGGTCCCACACATGGGCTGGAACGTGGTGCATCGGCGGCGCCGGCACCCGCTCGTCGCTGGGATCGCCGACGGCGCGCGCTTCTACTTCGTGCACTCCTACTGCGTGCTGCCGGAAGATCAGGGCTCCACGGTCGGCGCCACCCGCTACGGCACCGAGTTCGCCGCGATCATCGCCGCCGGCAACATAGTGGCGACCCAGTTCCACGCCGAGAAGTCGGGCCGCTGGGGGCTGCAACTGCTGGCGAACTTCCTGTCCTGGACGCCGTGATGGTTGGGGAAGGGCTGGCCAAGCGCGTCATCGTGTGTCTGGACGTGCGCGACGGCAAGACCACCAAGGGGGTGCGCTTCCTGGACAACCGGGTAGTAGGCGATCCGGTGGCGATGGCCGAGCGCTACTACCAGGACGGGGTGGACGAGCTGGTGTTCTACGACATCACCGCCTCCGCCGAAAGGCGCGGCATCATGCTCGACGTGGTGCGCAGGGTGGCCGAGCAGATCTTCATCCCGTTCGCCGTGGGCGGCGGCATCAGGTCGGTGGCCGACATGCGCGCCGTGCTGCTGGCCGGCGCCGAGAAGGTGTCGGTGAACTCGCAGGCGGTGCGCAATCCGTCGATCATCAGCGAGGGGGCGGCCGCATTCGGGACCCAGTGCATCGTGCTGGGCCTGGATGCGAAGCGCGATGCCGCCATGCCCAGCGGCTACCGCGTGATGATCGATGGCATGCGCCGCTCCACCGAGTTGGATGCCCTGGAGTGGGCGCTGCGGGCCCAGGAGCTGGGCGCGGGCGAGGTGGTGCTCAACGCCATCGACACCGACGGCGTGCAGGAGGGATACGAGCTGACCGTTACCCGGCTGCTCGCCGACACCCTGACCATCCCGGTGGTGGCCTCCGGCGGCGCCGGCACGCCGGACCACTTGTACGAGGTGCTGCGGGAGGGTCACGCCCACGCCGCCCTGGTCGCCTCCATGGTCCACTTCGGCACCTATACCGTGCGCGACATCAAGCGCAGCCTGGCCGCGCGGGGGATCTGCATCCGCGACGACTGACCGGAATCGAAAGCACGCCGGAGCGGCGGCCGTTAGTGGTGGACATGACACGTGTTTACGTGATGGTGTGCCGCTGGACGGCACTGGCCGTAGTCGCGGTGCTGGCGCTGGCCGGCTGCGACGACTGGTTCCTGGGAGGGATGCCGGGCTCCGGCACCCGTGAGATCGCGGACTTCGAAACGCCGCGGTCGCGCTACGAGACCACTTCGATCACGGTGCGGGCTGCGACCCCGCTCAGGGCTGCCGCGGCTGCCGGCAGCCACGCCGACGTGGCGTCGGTCGAGGTGACGGTGGCCGGCAATGACCCCAACGACGTGTATCAGGATCCGCTCGCGGAGACGGAGTTGACCAAGGACGACAACGGGTGGAGCGGCTCCCTGTCCGGGTTGACCATCGGGACGCCGCTCACCTTCAGCGCCGCGGCACTCTCCGCCGCCGAGACGGCGCTGTTCAAGGGTACCATGACCGCCACCCTCGACGACGAAAGCGACACGGTGACCATCGGCCTGAGCGCGGTCGACGACGGCGCGTCCAATCGCATTCCGGTGGTCACCGGCATTACGGTGGCAACGGTGGTGACCGACGCCGAGGCCGCGGTGCGAGTCACGGTTACCGGCAGCGGCAGCGAGGCTCTCGACTACGAGTTCAGCGGCGGAACGTTCACGCCGGCCACGGGGAGCGTCACCCTGACGAACGGCTCCGGCACCATCACCAGCAGCTACACGGCACCGGCGAACGCCGGAACCTACAGCGCGCAGTTGCGGGTGGCCAACGCCCAGGGACACCGCGTCGAGGTGGAGTTCGAGATTGCGGTGGGAAAGGGTGCCGCGGCGCAGAGCGGTGCGATCGCGCTCGATACCGCCCTCGGACCGGTAGTGACGGCGCTGGTGGGCAAGCGTACTCCGGGCGGCGTGCGCTGGACCGCGGAGGTCTCCACGCAGGGCAAGGCGAGCTTCGTCTGGAGCTTCAGCGGGTCCGGCGGCAGCTTCACCGACGCGACCGCCAATCCCACCGTGCTGACCGGCTACACCGAAGCCACCACCGGCACGCTGCAGGTGACCGTGACCGACGCCGCCGGGCTGGAGACCACCGCCAGTGTCGTGGTCGCCGCCGGGATGTTTCCTGACGCCCTGGCACCCGCGCCCGCGGTGCTGGTGATCAACGAGATCGACTACGACACTCCGGACGGTGGCGATCCGTACGAGTTCGTCGAGATCTACAACTCCGGGGGCTCGACCGTCGACCTGAGCGGCTACCGCTTCGAACTGGTGAACGGCACTGACGGCAGGCCCTACGGCTCCTACGACGGCACCGGCTCGCTTGCCGCCGGCGGCTACTTTCTGTTCGCGAAGCAAGCCGTAATCGACAGCAGTCCGCCGGTGACGCCGGTGCTGCTCACCGACAGCGTGCAGAACGGCCCGGACGGGATCCGCATCGTCGAGAAGGCAACCGGACGGGTGATCGACAGCGTGCACTACAAGGGGATGGTCCCCGGCTCCGGCGAGGGCACCCCCGCGCGCACCGACTCGGGATCTGCCTCAAGGTCGATCGGGCGCTGTCCGGACGGCTTCGACAGCAACGACAACGGGCTCGACTTCACGCTCATGGCAGCCACGCCGGGCGCGGCCAACACCTGCTCGTAGGCTGCGGCGCGGCTCGGTGCGGGCCGCTGGCCGCGTTGCCGGAACTGCCGCCGGGCGTCCACCGACGTACGGCGGCAGTTCCGCTCCCAGCGCCACCCCCTCCGTTGTCATCCGGTGGTGCGAGTCGATCCGTTGGAGCCGCTTCATGCGTCATACGACGGAGATCAGTTAATCGAGCTGACAAATTGCCTTGCGGCACTCTCCTTGGCTATAGTAAGGCCACTCAGTAAAGGCGATTCCAAGAGAGGTATGCATGCCCACTTACGACTATGAGTGCTCGAACGGTCACCAGTTCGAATACCTGCAGTCGATCACCGCCGAGCCGCTGTCGGAGTGCATCACCTGCGGCGGGCCGGTGCGCCGGCTCATCGGCGGCGGCACCGGTATCATCTTCAAGGGATCGGGCTTCTACGTGACCGATTCCAAGAACGGCAAGCACGCAAAGCAGCCCGCGAAGAAGGAAGAGGGCAGCGCCGACACCGCCACCAAGGACGGTTCCGCGAAGAGCGGCGAGAAGGGCAGCGACAAGAAGCCCGCCGAGTCCTCGAAGTCGAGCGGCGACAAGGCGACCAAGTCAGCGGCCGCTACCTGATCCAGTCGCCGTCGAAGCGGGTGGTCTGCGCCGTCGCGGTCGCTTCCTCCACCAGCGATCCCATTGCGAGCCGCTCATAGGAAGCGCGCAGTTCCGGCACTTCGGGATTGATCACCGGATGCCGCGGCGCGAACAAGGTGCAGCAATCGGGGTACGGCAGCGTAGAGATGGCGAAGGTGCCGATCGCGCGCGCCAGCGCTATGATCGCCTCCTTGGACTGGCCGATGAGGGGACGCAGCACCGGCAGCGCGGCGTAGCTGCCGGTGAGGTGCAGGCTCGGTACCGTCTGACTGGCAACCTGGCCGAGGCTCTCTCCGGTGACCAGGCACCCGTGACCCTGCTCGCGGGCGATGATGCTGGCGATCTGCATCATGGCGCAGCGCATCAGCAGGGTGACCTCCGCCGCCGGAGCCGCTTCCTTGATGCGCACCTGCAGCGGGGTGAATGCCACGACGTACAGCGTCACACGCGGCACGAAGCGGCTCACGGTGCAGGCCAGGGAGTGTACCTTTTCTTCCGCCTCCGTCGAAGTGAACGGGTAGGAGTGGAAGTACACGGCGTCCAGCGCCAGTCCGCGGCCTCCCATCAGGTACCCGGCTACCGGCGAGTCGATCCCGCCTGACAACAACAGCAGGCCGCGCCCGGAGCATCCCACCGGCAGCCCGCCCGGCCCGCGCCGCTGCTGGGCGTAGGCGTAGATCCGGTCGCGCACCTCCACGTTGACCGTAACCTCCGGCCGGTGCACGTCCACGGCCACCTCGGGCATCCGCTCGCGCAGCAGGTCACCGAGCAGGTAGGCGATGTCATAGGAGGTGAGGGCGAAGCTCTTGTCCTCGCGGCGCGCCTCCACCTTGAAGCTGCGCGGCGCCGGGCCGGCGGCCAACTCGGCGGCGAGCGCATCGGCGGCTTCCGCGAATACCGATTCCGTCTTGGGAAACCGCAGCACGCGGGCGAACGAGACCACGCCGAAGGTGGCGGCCAGGAGCTGTTCCGCGGCGGCGGCGAACCGGTCGTCCACCGTGATGAACACCCGCCCCCAGGTGCGGCGCGCGCGGGCCGTCCCGCGCGGCAGCCGTGAGGTTATGTTGCGGATCAGGCGCTGCTCGAATGCCGCCCGGTTGGCTCCCTTGAGCGAGATCTCGCCGTACTTGACCAGAAACTCGGTCATCGGGCCACCGCGCGCAGAGGCGGCAACTCGCGCTCCAGGGCTTGCAGCAGGCGGCCGATGTCGCCTTCGCTCGTGGTCCACCCCACGGACACGCGGAAGGCACCGCCGGCCACATCCACGGGGACGCCCATGGCACGCAGCACCGGAGAGATCCTGTTGCGGCCGGAGGCGCAGGCGGAGCCGCGCGACACGTAGACGCCCCGGTCGCTGAGCACGCGCACCAGCACCTCGGCCGGCACCCCGGGTGCCGCCAGGCAGGTGATGTAGGGTGAGTAGCGCTGCGGCAGGTCGCGGCGCTGCTCCGGCACCACCTGCAGTCCCAGCCGCTCGGCGCCGGCAGCCAGTTGCGCCTGCAAGGTGCGCGCGTGGCACAGATGCCGCGCGGCCGCCGGTGCCAGGGCGGCTGCCTGGCGGGCGAAGGCGGTGATCCCGGCCACGTTCTCGGTGCCCGCGCGGCGTCCGCCCTCCTGTCCACCGCCGCGGGTGAGCGGCTCGAACGGCACCTGGCCGCGCAGCCACAGGGCGCCGACGCCGACCGGGCCGCCCAGCTTGTGCGCGCTGACGGCGGCGCTGTCGGCGGCGGTCAGCGGTACCTCGAGACCGCGGCACAGGGCCTGCACGGCGTCGGTGTGGAAGTGGACGGGGCGGCCGCGGCGTCGCGCGTGGTCGCGTACCAGCTCCAGTGCCTGCCCCAGCGGCTGGATCGCCCCGGTCTCGTTGTTCACCGCGATCACCGCCACCAGCCGGGTGTCGTCGTCCAGGCAGGCGGCCAGATGGTCCAGGTCGACCAGGCCGTCGGCGCCGACCCGCACCTCGCGCACGGGGAATCCGATCCGTGCCAGCAGCCGCGCCGGCTCGGCCACCGCCGCGTGCTCCACGGCGGAGTGAACGACGCCGCGGCGGAAGGCCGAGCGGGCATCGCGGCGCAGGTGTGCGAGCGGGGAGTAGAGCACCAGGTGGTCCGCCTCCGTGGCGCCGCCGGTGGCCACGATCTCCTCGGGTGGGCAGCCGAGCACCGCCCCAAGCCGGGCCCGCGCGGCGCCGAGCGCCTGGCGCTGCTGCCGCCCGCAGGCGTGCGCGGAGGAGGGATTGCCGAGCCGGTAGTCGGCCGGCTCCGGGGCCTGCGGCGGCGCCGTGGCCGCCCAGTCGAGGTAGGTCATCGCTGCGCTCGCCATCGTCAGCCGAAGATCTTCGATCGGTTGTCGATGATCTTGATGATCAGATCCAGCAGCACGGTGGCGAAGCCGGCAACGACCACCACTTCGCCGAGAACCTGCTTGGTGCTGCTCCAGGCGTTCCGTTCGGCAAGAATCGTGGCGCCCGGTTCCGGCTGCGTATACAACGTGCCGTGGCTGCGCCGGTGGTCGCTATCGATCACCGTAAAACGGGGAGCGCCGTCTTCGGTCAGGCCGCCCGCGCTGCGCAGGTAGTCGCCGATCGTGTGCCCCGCGACGTGCGGCACCGCGCGCGGCGTGTTCACCTCGCCTCCGAGGTACACGTTGAGGTCGCGCATCGGCACGTGGAGCTGATCGCCGGGCTCCAGCGGAAGATCGAGCCCGCGGTCGCGGGTCTCCCAGAGCAGGCCCACGTTGACCGGTACGCGTGCGCCGGTGGCGGCGCGCAGCACGGTGCTCCGTTCCGGCTGCGCCAGCGGGGTGGGACCGCCCACCAGGTCCAGCACTTCCAGCACCGACATTCCGCCGTGGAACGGGAGCAACAGCACGAGTTGCCTGGTGGGGAGCTGGACCGGGGAGTCGACGGCCGTGGGCTGGCCGAACAAGGCCCCCTGGACCAGAACCTGGCGTCGCGGGTGGGCGGCCGCCGAGACCGTGACCCGGTCGCCGGTTACCAGGCGGAAGGCGCGGCGCTCCGCGGCCGTGAGGCGCAGCACCTCGGGGACCCCGGCACGGGCACGGATGACGGACAGGGAGATTTCGCCCGCGGCCGCGAGCACCCCACCGGCGAAACGGATCAGGTCGTCGATCCCTTCACCGACCAGCAGGTCGAAGGCGCCGGGAAAGGCCACCAGGCCGTCGATCGTCACCAGCCGTTCGGCACGCGGTACCCGCACCCGATCGCCGGGCGCCAGAGTTGGGTTGGCAGCCAGCTCGCCGCGGGTGGAGAAGCGCGTCAGATCGAGCGCCGCCACGCCGCCGTCGCGGGTCAGCTCGACACGCCGCAGACTGGCGCCGACCTGCGGTCCCTTGGCGGCGGTGACCAGGTCGGAGACCCGCGACAGCGGGGTCATGGTGTAGATCCCCGGGTTGACCACACCGCCGAAGATGAACACGTCGAACAGCGCCGGCTGGCGCAGCACGAAGCTGGCGAAGCGTACCGTTCCCTGGGACTTGATGCGGCGCACCACCTCGCGCCGCACGTCGCTGAACAGCCTGCCCTCGACCGCGATCGTCCCGAGGTACGGGATCTCCAGCTCGTAGTCGTCCTGCAGCACCAGGGGAAAGGTGGCAACCCGCTCGGAACCGACCTGGATCTGCAATTCATAGGTGTCGCCCGCCGTCATGCGGTAGCTGGTGGCGCTGAGGATACGCTGGCGCAGCATCTGGGCGTTCCCGGTGATGGCGCCAAGCGGCACCTGCTGGCGGAATTCCTCTCCGTCCTGAGCCGGGAGAGGACTCGCGGCGGCCAGCAGCGCCAGACCGACCACGGCCAGCCGCTGCCGCAGGAGGGTTGCCAGGTCGCGCGTCGCAGCCATCTGGCGCGATCCTACCTGCCAGCGGCGGCGTCCGGCAATGGATTGGACCGCCGCCGCACCCACCGCGCGCGATCCGTTGCTGCGGGGGATCAGCGGTCCTGGGTCGGATCCGCGGCGTCTCTCAGCCCGTCGCCGACGAAGTTGAAGCAGAGCACGGTGACGATCACGAAGATGGCCGGGATCAGCAGCCAGGGAGCCAGCGAGACGCTGCGGAAGTTCTGCGCCTGCTGCAGCAGCACGCCCCAACTGACCACTGGAGCACGCAGGCCGACGCCGATGAAGCTGAGCGCGGTCTCGCCCAGGATCATCCCCGGTATCGCCAGCGTGAGGTGGACGATCAGAAAGCTCATGAATCCGGGCAGCAGGTGGCGGCCGATGGTGCTCAGCTCGGTGGCGCCCGCGATCTTGGCGGCGAGCACGTAGTCCTCGACCCGGAGCTGCAGCAGCTTCCCGCGCACCACCCGCGCCAGGCCGGTCCAGCCCACGATCGAGAGAATGACGGTGATCATGAAGTAGACCGCGATCGGATCCCACTCGCTCGGTACGGCGACCGCCAGGGCCATCCAGATCGGCAGGGTGGGAAGTGCGGTGAGGAACTCGATCAAACGCTGAATCAGCATGTCGACCGGCCCCCCGAGGTAGCCCGACAGCCCCCCGAGCAGGCAGCCGATGACGAAGCTGATCGCAACCCCGACCAGGCCGATGGTGAGCGACACGCGCGCACCGGCGACGGTGCGCGAGTACATGTCGCGTCCCAGCCGGTCGGTCCCGAACAGGAACAGCGTGCCCGGTTCGTCCACCCCGATGAAGCGCAGATCGGTACGCACCACGCCGAGGAGCTTGTACGCATCGCCGTGCACGAAGAAGCGGATAGGGTAGACGGTCTTGCCGTCCTCCACGTAGCTCCGGCGGTAGGTCTCCGGGTCGACCGCGACCTCCAACCCATAGACGAAGGGACGCTGCAGCGTGCCGTCGTGGAGCAGCCGGATTCGCTGCGGCGAAGCGAGCGAGTAATCGCCGAACCGGCGCAGCGTGTCGTGGGTGGAGAAGAACCCGGCGAACAGCGATCCGACGACGTAGAACAGCAGCAGCACGCTGCCGCCGGCCAGCGCCATGCGGTGCTTGAAGAACTTGCGCCGCATCAGCGTCCAACTGGATGCGACGTAGTAACGTTCCGCCTCCCGTTCACGGGCAGCCGAACTCACCCGCCGGCGGCCGCGCAACCGATTCATGCCGTGGCCTCCCGCGCGAACCTGATTCGCGGGTCGACCAGCACCAGCAGCAGGTCCGAGATCAGCATCCCAATGATGGCCAGGGCGCTCAGCAGCATCACCAGGCTCCCGGCGAGGTACATGTCCTGTCCCTGCTGCGCCGCCAGCAACAGCGGTCCGACGGTGGGCAGGCCGAGCACCAATGCGGTGAGCGTTTCCCCCGAGATGATCGCGGGAAGGAGCCAGCCGACCGTGCTCACGATCGGGTTGATCGCGATACGGAGCGGATACTTGAACAGCAGGCGGCCTTCCTCCAGGCCCTTGGCGCGGCCGGTAAGCACGTACTGCTTGCGCAGCTCGTCGAGCAGTGCGGCGCGCATCACGCGAATCAGGCCCGCGGTGCCGGCGGTGCCGACTACGATGAGCGGAATCGGCAGATGCTTCATCAGGTCCACGATCTTGGCCAGGTTCCACGGGGAAAACTCGAACTCCGGGGAGAACAGTCCGCCGACGCTCCAGCCGAAGTACTTGAACACGATGTACATCAGGATCAGGGCGAGCAGGAAGTTGGGGGTGGCCAGACCGATGAAGCCGAACGCGGTAGCGGCGTAGTCGGTAAACGAGTACTGATGCGTGGCCGAGTAGATGCCGATCGGAATCGCGATCACGTAGGTGAGCACGAGGGTGAGCAAGGCGATGGTGACCGTGAGCAGCAGGCGCTGGCCGATCAACTCGGTCACCGGCTGGTTGTAGGCGAACGACTCTCCCATGTCGCCGCGCAGCAGGTTGCCGAACCACTTCAGGTACCGCTGCATGAACGGGAGGTTCAGGCCGTAGCGCTCCTCCAGATCCCTGATCTGCTCCACGTCCACCTGCACGCCGGCGTTGCGCAGCTGCTGGATCAGGTTGTCGAGGAAGTCGCCCGGCGGCAGCTCGATCAGCACGAAGGAAACGAAGGAGAGCAGCAGGAGGAGGACCGCCATGTAGACGATCCTCTGGACGATGTAGCTCAGCATCTCCCGCTCGGAAGCTCGGCAATGCGTCCAGAATACGATACCACGCGTCCGAGCGCGATCCCGGCTCCGTCGCCGGCGGGGTTGCGGCGCCCGGTGACGCGGACCTCCAGCTCGTGCTCGCCGTCAGCCAGCCCGGTGACCCACACCGCCGTGCACTGGCAGGCATTTTCCCAGTGCCGGGGATGGTACATGTCCCGCGTCTGCACCAGCTCGCCGTCGATCCACGCCTCCAGCACGCCGTTGCTGCAGTGCAGGTCGCCCTGTACGTAGATCACGTTGCCGCGAAAGGTGACCTGCAGCGAGTCTCCCGGCGTATCGCTGTGCCGCAGCATCTCCCCCTTTTCGCTCGGGCGCCAGGTTCCGCGCCACGCCAGCCGCGGGTCGCCGTCAACGAACACGTCGACCGGTTCCAGCCCGGGGAAGGAGACCTCCGCCGGCCAATCGCAGTGGAACGGCTGGCGTCTCACCAGTACGTCGGAACCCTGCTCGCGTCCGCCGTGGGCCACGACGTTGGCCAGCGCCAGCCGCACGCACTCCTCGGAAGCGGTGACGATCGAATAGTCGGTATGGCGGTAGACCCGGTTGAGGTAGGGCCACATCTGTTTCCTGACCCGGTCCGGCAGCCCCTCGTAGCCCACCAGGGTTCCCATGATGCCGCCGGTGTTGGCCACGTTGCTGTCGGTGTCCTGCCCCGCGCGGGTGGTGATCTCGATCGAGCGGTAGTAGTCGCCGTCGCCGTAGAGCAGGCCCAGGGCCACGTAGGAGCCGTTGAAGCTGGCCTGGATGTTGAACCTGCCGCCGGGCTCCGTCGGCCCCCACGGGCACAGGTCCCGGTTCCACTTGCGCTCGATCTCGCGCCAGGCCGCGCGCCAGTCGCCGGGATGCTCGCGGTGCCAGCCCAGCAGGTCGTCGATCAGCCGCCCGTAGTTGCTGTCGGCCGGGATCGCGCGCCGCCCCAGCTCGACGACGCGCCGGGGATCGCTCTCGAAGTACGCGGCCGCGTACATGGCGGTGAAGAACATGCCGCCGTAGATGCCGTCGCCGTAGTTCACCACCCGGCCCTGGCGCCGGCACAGGTCCTGGGCCGCCTCCGGCAGCCCCGGCGAGATCATGCCGATGTAATCGCACTCGATCTGGAAGTCGATGTCGTCGGCATGCGGGTTGTAGGCCGGATGCCCGGACAGCTCCGCCGGTATTCCCTCCAGGAGGTTCTGGCGCGCCTGGCCGTTGGCGTGCCACACCAGGAACGCCGCCTCCCGATAGGGCGTGGCGAAGTCTTCGGAGGTCGCGCCGAGACCCTTGGCGGCGACCACAGCGAGCATCCCCATGTTCATGTAGAGGTCGTCCTCGTTGACCAGCCAGTCGCGCAGGGCATGCTCCTGCACGTCGACGGCGCCCTCGAAGGTGCGGCCGTTGAAGGCGAACTCCAGCGGCTCACCCATCGCGGCGCCGTACGACTTGCCGACCCAGGCGCCGAGGATCCGGTCCTCCAGCACGAACCGGGGGATGCGGGTCAGCGGCTCAGGTCTCACTATCCCTTGATGAACATCTTCGCGGCGTACACCAGCAGGTCGCCCTTCCAGGACATCGAAGGCCCGTACTCCAGCGGGGCGTTGGCGACCCTGTCCTTGACCACGTAGAGGTGCGGCGTGATGCCGACGGTGCCGATCAGGTAGACGTTCTCGGCGTGGAAGTCGAACACCTTGGTGAACGCCTCGACGTAGTCAGGGTCGCCGGGCCGGCCATCGGCCCAGTCGTTGATCCAGCCGTAGAGCTGCTTGATCTCTTCCGGCGGTTCCTCACCGGGGAGCTTGCCGTCGGCGAAGTCGTCGAGCGTCTTGGCGCCGCTCTCCACCTCACCGTTGGCGACTATCCAGTTGTGCCACTGCCGGGCCCAGGCGAAGTCGCGGCCGCGCCAGTTGTTGCCGTCAACCATCCACGATCGGAGCTCCGGCGATGCCAGCCGGTCGGCGTAGAAGTCGTGCTGCGCGGCATCCGCGCGCACATTGAGCGCCGAACGTTCGTAGAACTTGATCTCGGTCTTCAGTCCGACGTCCTCCCAGTACTCCTTGACCAGTTCCAGCACGGGGAGGTGGCCCGCGAACACGTGCTCGATCACGTGCAGGAAGGCATCGCCATCGGGCGTGAGCCGGAAGCCGTCACGGTCGCGCGCGGTGAGCCCGATCTCGTCCAGCATCACATTGGCCCGTTCCGGGTCGTAGGCCGCGTACGACTGCGCCCACTGGTCCTGGAAGTAGGGACTGTCGGACACGATCGTTGCCTGCCGTGGCACGCCGACGCCGAAGTAGACGGTGTCGTTGATCTCTTCCCGATTGATCGCCAGCGACAGGGCCTGGCGGAACCGCTTGTTGCGGTACATCTCGCGCTTGAACGGGTCGAGATGATTCTGGTTGGGGACGACGATCACCGCTCCGCCGAGGCCGCTCGGGATCTGGTTGACGTGGTACTCGCCGGCGGCGGCGTTCTCCTGGTACAGGGTGAAGTTGTCGAACGAGGTCCCCAACAGGGCAACGTCAGCCTCACCGGAAATAATCTTCAAGTGGTAGGTCTCCTGGTCGACGATCTGCGCCTGTATCTCGTCGACGTAGGGGAGCTGGTTGCCTTCCGGGTCGACTTCCCAATAGTAGGGGTTGCGCTCGTAGCGCTTTCCGGTGGCGGTGGCCTCGGTCATGATCCACGGGTGGTGGGTCGGCTTGTCGAGGTCCTTGAGCGGGCTCCACCAGTAGTGGTGGTGGAACGCCTTGTCCCACGACTCGAATCCCTCCTCCTTGGCCAGCGCCGCGGCGTCCGGGTTGTATTCGATGTGCCACTTCTCCAGGTAGTGCTTGGGGTGGAACACGTTCCAGCCGCCGCCTTCGACGGTCGACATCTTGTAGTACATCAGGACGTACGGCACGTCAGTTTCCAGGCGCACCGTGTAGTCGTCGATCTTGATCGCCCGTCTGATCTGGGGAATCCAGTTCCAGGTGGGCACCAGGTCGTTGAAGTGCAGGGCCTCGTACATGAACACCACGTCGTCGGCGGTCATCGGGTGGCCGTCCGACCACTTGAGCCCCTCGCGCAGGTGAACGGTCAGGGACATGGCATCGTCGCTGAACTCCAGGGCCTTGGCCATGCTCGGCACCACGTCAAGCGAGCCCTTGACCATGCGGCCGAAGTAGCCGCCGGTCTCGGTTTCCTCGGCGAGGTCGTTCCAGGGGGAATCGTTGGTGTGGAACACGGTGAACGTGCCGCCGTAGGTGCCGATCACATCGCCCGGCGCAAACCATGCGACCGCCGGCTCGATCGGCAGCCGTTCATCGACCGGCGGCAACTCGCCGGCAGCCACCAGGGCGGCCAGCATCGGCGCTTCGTTGAAGCGCGTATCCGGCATGACCGCGGCGGTCTCGCCCGCGGTCGCGTCGGCCCCGTCTTCCGATCCGCCGGCCGCCAGGAGCGTGATCGCCGGCAGCAGCAGAAGCAGGAACGCAATACTTTGAATGCTCTTACGCATAAGGCTTCTCCTCTTGCTCGAACCCGTTCGATCTCGCCGGCCCGCGGTTGCAGGCCGGCGACCACTGGTGGCCGTGCGGCCGTGCCTGACGGCCCTACGGCTGTCTGATGAACAACTTGTCGGCGGAGGTGAGCAGGTCTCCCGGCCAGGTGGCCTCCGGCTTGTAGAAGGTCGGGTAGTTGGCGACCCGGTTCTTGTAGATGCCGAGGGTCGGCGTGACCCCCACCGAGCCGATCAGATAGAGCTGCTCGGCGTGGATGTCGAACACCTTCCGGAACGCCTCGATGTACTCGGGGGATCCGTAGGCGCTGCTGCCCCAGGCGATGACCGCGTCGTCCAGCTCCTTCACGATGTCCGGCGGCTCTTCCCCCGGAATCTTGCCGTCGGCGAAGTCGTCCAGGGTCTTGGCTCCGCTCTCCAGGTCGCGCGTGGCCCGGATCCAGAGGCCCCAGTTCACGGCGTAGAAGCGGGAGTCGTACTCCGTGGCCTTGGCGGCGTCCGTGTACTCCCTGAACTCGGCCGAGCTGATGGTTCCGGTGAGGATGTTGTCGGTACCGGCGTTGTGGCGCTGCCAGAGATCGCCGCGCAGCCTGATCTCGGTCTTCAGGCCGACCGCCTCGAAGTGCTCCTTGTACAACTCCAGGACCGGTACGTCGGCCTCGTTGTTGTGCTCCAGGATCTGCAGGAACGCCTCGCCATCCGGCCTGGTACGGAACCCGTCCTCGTCGCGGGCGGTCAGGCCGAGCTCGTCCAGCAGCGCGGACGCCGCATCGGGATCGTGCTGCGCGTAGGCCTGCTCCCACTCCTGCTTGAACCAGGGATTGGTGGAGACGATGGTGGCCGAGCGCGGCACGCCGACACCAAAGAACACCAGATCGTTGATCTCGTCGCGGTTCATGGCCAGCGACAGCGCGCGCCGGAAGCGTACGTCGCGGTACATCTCCCTGGTGAACGGATCCTCGTGGAACTGGTTGGGAATCAGCACGCTCGCTCCCACCACGGGAGCCGGTATCTGCACTACCCGGTAGTCGCCGGCGGCCTCGTTCTCCTTGTACAGGGTGAAGTTGTCGAAGCGGGTGCCGAGCACCGCGAAGTCCGCCTCGCCGGCGATGATCTTGAGGTGGTAGGTCTCGCCGTCGACGATCTGCGCCTGGATGTGGTCCACGTAAGGCAACTGGTTGCCGGCCGCATCCACCTTCCAGTAGTACGGGTTGCGCTCGTAGCGCTTGCCGGTGTTGGTGCGCTCGGTGAGGATCCAGGGATGGTGGGTGGGCTGCTCCAGGTCCTGCTGCGGGGCCCAGAAGAAGTGGTGGTTGAAGGCCTCGTCCCAGGTCTTGAAGCCCTCTTCCTTGGCCAGCGCATCAGCCTCCGGGTTGTGGTTGATGTGCCACTTCTTCAGGTAGTGGAAGGGGTGGAACACCTGCCAGCCGCCGCCGGGCGGGCTGGCATGCTTGGCCAGCAGCGCGTGGTACGGCTCATCGGTCTCGAAGCGTACGGTGTAGTCGTCGATCTTGATCGCGCGCTTGATCTGCGGGATCCAGTTCCAGGTGGTGACCTTGTCGTTCCAGTGCGCATCCTCGTACATGAACACGTAGTCGTCGGCCGTCATCGGGTGTCCGTCAGACCACTTCGTCCCCTCGCGCAGGTAGAATGTGACGCTCATCGCGTCGTCGGCCATTTCGGCGCGGCGCACCAGCAGCGGCTCCAGCGCGTTGGTGTCGGGATTGGCGCGTATCACGTAGCCGCCGATCTCCGTCTCGTACCCGAGATCGGCCCACGGATTGATGCTGGTGTGGAACACCGTGAGGGTGCCCCCGTATGAGCCGATCTGGTCGTCCGCGGCAAAGTAGACCAGCGCGGGCTCCAGCGGCAGGCGCTCGTCGACCGGCGGCAGCTCGCCCGCGGCCACCATCGCGGCCAGCATCGGCGCTTCGTTGTAGCGGCCCAGCGCCATATCGTCCGAGGTCTCGGGTGCGGCGCCTTGTTCGCCCTCGCCACCGGCGGCCACCCCTGCCAAAGCCGGCAGCAATAGCAGCGCACCGATGCACAGGTACATAACGGTCTTGTTCATAACGGGACTCCCCCCTTGGATGAATCGAGGATCGCCGGTACTCGCAGGCAGTCCGCGACACCAGCGGTTGCCGCAGGAACTGTACCACCCGTCGGGAAGGGCCGCAACTAACTTGGGATTGTGCGGTCCTCGGCGACCGGGGCAACCGACCGGTTGCCGTGCCGATCCCGGTCCGCTACACTGCGGACATGTGGCCGGCGTTCGGGTTCTTCACCCTGCTGCCCATCCTGTTCATCTTCCTGGTGCTGCACATGGTGCGCGTCGCACTGCGCGAAACCCGCACCCAGCGTCGGCCCGAAGCGCCGTGGGGCCGCGACCATGGGGAACAGAGGGCAGTGCACGAACGGAGGGCAGGGCACGAAGCGCCACGCCGCAGCCGCCTGGAGAACCGGGTATTCCGTCTCGCCTACCGGCTCGGCGGACGCCTCACGGTGTCCGACCTGGTGGTCGACCTGGACTTCAGCATTGAGGAGGCGGAGAGCTTTCTCAACCGGCTCGTCGACAGCACCCGCGTCACCATGGAGGTGCGCGACGACGGCCTGGTCTATTACGAGTTCCCCGAGATCATCGCCCGCCGGAACCGCGACGACGACGACCTGCCCTCCCGCATGTAGTCCCCGCGGTCGGCGCCCCTGCCGGAGCAGCCCGGCCGGAGTAGCACCGGCGCGACCGTTCAATACGCTCACTGGGGTTCGGTTTCGATTGGTTCGGATTCGTCGCGATCGTCGATGCGGTCGTCCTGCACGCTGAATGAGTCACCTAACAGGAGCGGGATGATGATCATTACCGCCGCGACGCCTACACCCACAAGCCAGAGGAACTCGTTCATTACAAGACCCGCGACTGGGGTTCAGCCAGCGCTGCAATCACTACGCGGGACGGAAACAGTGAATGAGGGGTCGGGGGTTGGACAGTAACGATCCCGGTGAAGAGATGCATACATCCCCCGACGCCTCGCAATCAGGCTACAATCAACCTGCGGAGTCCTGGCACGACAATTCGCGAAACAAGCCCATTTGTTCGCGGTTTCGTAAAATGGCGGCTCGTTCGCTCGGGTTGTCCGCGATTTCGCGAGTTGGAGTTCCTGAAATCTGCAAGATCGCCGGTTGCACGGCTGGTACGAACTCACGCCGCCGTTGCGGTTCGCGCTGCTTCCCTTGGGTGAAGGCGACGGCATACGCGAATTCGCGATCCAATGCCCTGACGGTGCCGAATCCGTTCGCGAATTCGCGTGAACTGCATGTAAGAATCCGATCGAGATGTGTCCAGAGCAGTCCATTTGTCGTCTGTGGACTGCGTCAGGAGTTGATGTGGGCCGGGTGAATGAGGCACTATTGTTTGCGATGTCTGGACATAGGCAACGTGAGGCAGGTCAGGTTGGTGACGTCGATCCGCGCAGTGGGATCATGGAGCTGGCGTACCTGGAGTTGCTCAGACCATCGATGATACTGATCATGCTCGTGATGGCCGCCACTGCCGTGGGGGTATTCGCGGTGCTCGGCCCAATGGGTACTTTCGAGGCGCTTACCCCGCTGCAGCGCTTGTTGTTCGGGACAGTGTATGCCGTAATCGGCTGGCCACTCGGCTATTCCACGTTCGTCGTGGCATGTTATTTCATGCGCTTTCGGTCGCCGCTCGAGATGGTTTTCGGGCTGACGCTGGTATCGCTGTTCACAGCCATCCCCTGCGCCGCCGTGGTCCACACGGTCGAGACGTTGGTGCACCCGGACTACACTGCGGCCGCCGGCTTGGGCCGGGTGTACGTGATGGTGGCGACGGCGGGCGTCGCGAACGGGTTTCTGGTGGTGTACCTGGTGTACCAGCGCATCAAGCATGCCAGTGCGCTTGCTGCCGCCTCGGCAGAGATTGAGCAGGTAGCTGAGGCTGTCACTCGCGAGGCCCCGGACGAGGTTCCGGACGAGGCCCAAGAAGAGGCCCCGGACGAGGTTCCGGACGAGCCAGTGCCCACAGTGGCTGCCGCCGAGACCGATATTGCCAGCGCTACGGCGCGCGCCAGGCGCAGTGCCCCAGACGACACCGGCACGGGAGTCGGCGACCCCGATTCGGACGAATCACCCGGTCGTTCCAACGGTGCCATGTCCTTCACGCCAGAGACGCCGCGCGTTGAGCGTGCCGAAAGGGTGCCGCGACGAGTCGCCTATCGTCGCAGTGATGGTACGCCCCGCGGGCGTTTCCTGGGACAACTTCCCGTGGAACTGGGCGACGACGTAATCTACCTCAAGAGCGAAGACCACTACGTCCACGTATGCACTACGGCAGGTTCCAGCCTGATCAAGATGCGGTTTGCGGACGCCATCGCGGCGCTTGGCGACGCCGGGATTCGGGCACACCGCAGTTACTGGGTCGCTCTCGATCACATGCAGGAATTGACCAAGCGCGATCGCAAGTTGTTACTGCGTCTCAGCGGTGACCACGAGGCACCGGTGAGTGCTCGATACCTCCCCGCCGTGCGCACGGCTCTCAAGCTGCCGGCGCCGCCTGTTGACTGATACTGAACAACGGCCAAGGGCATGACCGTCGACGACGACGTTGCCGTGGAGCGCGTGTGGCTCCGTACGCTGGTAGCGACACCACCAGTTCGCGAACTCGCGCTATTCTACGAATTCACGAACTAACGGACGTTTCGCGAATTCGACCGATTCAGGCCACCCGATTGCAGTACCATACGTCCAACACCGCAACGACGTGATTCTTGTTGCCGGAGGATGGAGCTGGTGCAGGTGGACACAGGGCAAGTCCGACATCGGAACGAACCGGAAGATTCTGTCGCAGCACTCGTTGCTGACTTGGCGGCCGGGGTAGCATTCCTGCGTGCCTGCATTCTTCAGAGCAGCGACTCCAGGCAAGCGTACACCACGTTGCTTCATGTCCTCGGAGTCTTCGAGGAGACGATTCTCGCTGACTCGGATTCATGCAAAGAAATGACTCGGATTCTCGCCTCTTTGGGAATCTGCCTTCCTGGCGAGGGCGAGACCTGTGCGTAGCCGCGCAACGCGAGGACGACATGCACCAGGTCTCCACGTCGAGAGATACCGAGCTTGGTGTGGGTGGATCGCGGCGGGCTATTCGGCTCTTGACCACGATCTGCCCTCTGGGGTGTAGTCCTCGCCGGTCGCCGCAGCTGCCCGGCCGGATGCGCCGGTCCAGCGCAGGCCGCCGTCGGCCTGTGCCACCAGAGTCAGGTCCACACCGTGGCGCCGCGCCAGGATACGGCGCGTGTTGGCCTCGTCGACCCGGGCGAAGTGGGCCGCGGCATCTGCCGCCGCGCGTCCGCCGCGACGGTGGCGCGCGACGACCCGCGGCCGCACGGTAGCGAGCGCACACTCCAGGAACAGGCAGAGGTGGGCGTGGGCACGCAACTCGCGCCAGCCGCGGTCGTCCAGCGCCAGGAAGGTGCCTTCCACCAGCATCACACCGGTGGCGGCCGGAACGATGGCCCCCTGCACCGGGTCGTGGATGCGCCTGTCGTAGCGCGGCCAGCGTAGCGGCCGGCCGCCCTTGAGGGCGGCGAGGCTGGCGCTCAGTCGATCCAGGTCGTAGGTGTCCGGGAGCCCCTTGCGGGTCGCCAGCCCGCGCCCGCGCAGTTCCGCGTTGCTGAGATGGAACCCGTCCATGGGCAGAGTCTGCAGCGGCAACGGCGGTCGCAGGCTGCCACCGATCTGCTCCAGGACCGCAGCCAGCGTGGACTTGCCGCTGCCGGGCGGGCCGGCCAGCAGCACCACGTAGCGTGTCCCACCGGCGTCGCACGCCTGCCGGTAGCCGCGTTCCAGCCGCCACGCCAACGGCAGGTGCACGCTTTCCATCTGGTTGCGCGACAGGTGCAGCTTCGCGTCGTGGCCCGCCACCTCCAGCAGGAAACAACAGCGCGGCGTCACGGCGCTGGACCGCCGGGCCGCGGTCGGTACAATACTCCCTCGTGGAAGCCAACTCGCACCCCGACGCAGCCCGGCAGATGGCTGCGGCGTGCTCCGATCTGCTGGAGAGCATGGATGCCGAACAGCGCGCGCGTGCCACCTTTCCCTACCTCGACGGCGAGCGGCTGTTCTGGTACTACCCGCCGCTGAATCGCCACGGACTGCCGTTGCTGGCCATGAGCGACGAGCAGCAAGGGCTGGCAAAGCGCATCATGGAGGTCTCGCTGTCCGAGAAGGGCTTCGAGCAGGCGTGTGCGATCATCGACCACGAGTTGATCCTCGGGGAGCAGGAACGCGCCGAGGGCAGCCTGCATTGGGCCCGCGACCCCGGCCGCTACTACTTTACCATCTTCGGCGATCCCCACTCCGCCGACCCGTGGGGCTGGCGCGCGGAGGGCCATCACCTGTCGCTCCACTTCAGCGTGTGGGGGCGGCGGGTAATCTCGATGACGCCGTTCTTCTTCGGATCCAATCCGGCGGAGGTACTGCACGGCCCCAAGCGCGGCCTGCGCATTCTGGCGCGGCGCGAGGACCTGGCATTCGAGTTGATGGAGAGCCTCGACCGGGGGCAGCAGTCGAAGGCCATCATCTACGACAAGGCCCCCTACGACATCCTCACCTACAACAGCACGCGGGCGGTGCTGCCGCGCGAGGAGGGCCTGCCGGCGCGCCGGCTCGACTCGGCGCAGCGGGCGCTGCTCACCGCGTTGGTGGAGACCTACGTCAGCCAGGTGCGCAGCGACGTGGCACGCCACAAGCTGGAGCACCTGCGCCGCGAGGGGATCGATCATCTCTCCGTCGCCTGGGCCGGTCCGGTGGCGCGGCGCGAGGGCCACTACTACCGCATCCACGGGGGCAACTTCCTGGTGGAGTTCGACAACTGCCAGAATCAGGCCAACCACGTGCACTCGGTATGGCGCGACCTGGAGAACGACTTCGCGCAAGACGTGCTGCGGGACCATCTGCTGCTGTACCACACCCACTGAGCGCGGCCGCACTTCGAGGCCCGGCGCCGTGCGGATCAAACTGCTGCGTGCTATTCTTCTGTCAGCTCCCCCTGCGCGAGTGCGGGACGCGTCGCGGCCCACGGCCGGGCGCTCTCGAAGGCGGCTGATGCCGCCAGCACGGTCATCTCGTCCTGCATGTCGGCCACGATCTGCAGGCCGACCGGCATGCCCTCGGAGTCGAAACCGCAGGGCACGGAAGCCGCCGGGTTGCCGGTCAGGTTGAACAGGTAGGTGAACGGAGTGAAGCCGAAGCGGGAGTGGGCCACCGGTTTGCCGCCGACGGTCCGGGGATAGTCGCCGATCGTAAACGCCGTGGTCGCGGTCGCGGGGGTCAGCAGCAGGTCGTGAGTGGCGAAGAAGCGCGCGGCGTGCGCCCGGTAGCGGCCGATCTTGTTGATGCAGGTGAGGTAGTCGGTCGCCTGCGCGCGGCGGCCCCGCTCCAGGTCCTGCGCGAAGTAGTCGGTGAGCAGCGCCGCCTTCTCCGGGTCATGAAGCTGGACGCTCCAGCGCCCGTACCCCCGGATGCAGAACAGGTCCAGAAACGCTTCCTCGACCACGGCGTGCTCCTCCGGTGCGTACTGGACTTCCTCGACCTGGGCCCCGAGCTCCGCGAAGGTGCGCGCGGCGTTGGCCACCGC
Source organism: Spirochaetia bacterium (assembly GCA_965203905.1). GTDB lineage: Bacteria > Spirochaetota > Spirochaetia > SZUA-6 > Bin103 > Bin103. Next base: position 4,400,887 of record CBDBDQ010000005.1, read on the forward strand.
CTCCCGCACCTCCGGCTCGCAGGCGGCGCCACCCAGGTGGCTGGTGTCGAGACCGATGCGCAGCCCGGCCACCCCACGCGACAGTGCGGCCGTGAAGTCCGGCGGCTGATCCGGAATGGTGCCGTACTCCGCATCGTCGGCCGGCCCGGCGAGCAGGTTCAGGAAGATCGCGGCGTCCCTCACGTCCCAGGTCATCGGGCCGACCGACGAATTGTTGAAGATGCTGAAGGAGTGCTCGTCAGCATGCCTGCGCGGGACGCGGCCCTGGGTAGCCTTGATGCCGTAGATGCCCGACAGCGAGGCGGGGATGCGGATCGAGCCGCCGCCGTCCGAACCCTGGGCGATGGCGGTGACGCCCGCGGCCACCGCCGCCGCAGCGCCGCCGCTGGAGCCGCCGGGAGTACGCGCCGGGTCCCAGGGGTTGCGCGCCGGCCCGAACACCCGGTTCTCGGTAGTGCCGTTGTGCCCATGCTCGGGGGTGTTGGTCTTGCCGACGATGATCCCCCCGCCGGCACGCACGCGGTCGGTGCACAGCGCGTTGGTCGACGCGGTGGCGTCATCCACCAGCGATCCCTGGGAAAAGCGCACGCCGGCGACGGCCTCCAGATCCTTGATCGGCACCGGCACCCCGTGCAGGGGACCCAGCTCGCGGCCCTGCATCACCGCCTCCTCGGCGGTCCGGGCCGCGCGCATGGCGTGGTCGGCCATCACGGTCACGAATGCGCCGAGCGACTCGTTGAGCCGTTCGATCCGGTCGAGGGTGAACTGCATCAACTCCACGGGCGAGAGCCGCTTGGAAGCTATCAGGTCGCGCAGCACGTGCGCAGGGGTGTAGGCAAGATCGGGACTGGACGCTGGCATGGCGAATCGACCTCCGAATCACGGGTAGAGTGGGTGGCTCCCGCCGGGGCTTGCCGGCATGCCGCCGACCGACGATATCATGCAGCATGGTGGAGATGGAGCCTCTTTCCGCGCTGGTGGTCGGCGCCGGCAGCGGCGGCACCGGCAGCATTCGGGCGCTGGCCGCCTCACCCCGCTACCTCCTGCGCGGAGTAGCCGACATCGCGTCCGCCGCCCGGCAGCGGGTCGCGGCGGAACATCCCGGTGTGGCGCTGTTTGCCGACCACCGCGCGGCGCTGCAGACCCTGCGGCCCGACGTGGTGTGCGTGTCCACCTGGCCGCCGTCACACGTTCCGGTGGCGCGGGACGCCCTCGCCGCCGGATCGCTGCGCGGAATGCTGCTGGAGAAGCCGATCTCCCACACCTGGCAGGACGGGCGGCGGCTGGTGGATGAGTTGCGGGGCCGCGACCTGCCGTGCGTGGTTCCCCACGGGCTGGTGGTCAGCGCCCAGGGAAGGGCGGTGATCGACCAGGTGCGGGCCGGCGCAATCGGCACGCCGCGGCTGGTGTGGATCGAGTGCCGCGGGTGGGACATCCTCAACGCCGGGATCCACTGGCTGCACTTCGCGCTGCAGGTGGTGCGCGGGCCGTTCGTGGAGGTGCAATGCGCCTGCGACCGCTCCACCCGCACCTGGCGCGACGGGATGCAGGTGGAGACCGTGGCCTCGCTCGTGGTCACCACCGCCGATGGCGCGCGCATCGCGCTGCACACCGGGGACGAGGTGCCGCTGTCGGCGCCGGCCGCCGGGACCCTGATCCGGCTCGTCGGCAGCGAGGGGCTGCTCGAGTTGCCCGGCTGGGAGCCCCGCTACCGCATCGTCGGCGCCGGTCGCGCCGCGGAGGGAGCGGGCGAGGTGCAGGTGCCGGCCGGCCCGCCGTCGCACGCCGTCTACCTGGACCGGCTCGCCGATCAGATTGCCGCCGGCACTCCACAGTGGGAACAGGTGGAGCTTTCCCTGGCCGCGCTTGAACTGTGCGACGCGGCTTACACCTCGGCCCGCGAAGGGCGCGCCATGCGCCTCGGCGCCGGCAACGGGCTACGCGCTCCGGCGGCGCCGGAGCCGGGCAACTGGGATCCGGGACGGCCCTACTCGGGCAGCGGCGGCGGCCGCGACGGGCGCCGCCTCGGCTGAGCGGGGTGTTCGCCTGACGACTGATGCCAAATCGTCGGTTACGCCACAATGGTGGCGGATGAACGAGATCGAGGGCAGCAGACTCTACACGAAGTGTCTTGGATGCTTGGCCGGGGGCATCATCGGCGATGCGCTGGGGGCGCCCTCCGAGGGCAAGAGCCCGGCCGAGATCGAGCAGCAGTTCGGCTGGCTGGACGACTTCGAATCGGGCGGCACCGACGACACCGTGCTGCGCGACATCCTGGCGCGCTCGCTGATTCGCACCGCGGGGTACGCCACCATCGACGACTGGGCCGCCGACTGGCTGGCGGCGTGGAACGACATCTTCGGCGCCAAGCAGGGGAAGTTCTTCATCTCCGTGCTGCACACGGCACGCCGGCTGCGGGTGCAGGGCGAACCGAGGCTCGCCGCGCTCGGCAACATCCCCTGCTCCAGCTCTGCCATGTGCATCGCGCCGGTGGGGCTGGTGAACGCCTGCAATCCGGCGCAGGCGGCGCGGCAGGCCGCGCACCTTGCCTCCCTCATCAACGTGCAGGACGCGGGCTTCTGTCAGGACGGGGCCGCCGTCATAGCCGCAGCCGTGGCCGCCGCGTGCCGCCCCGGAGCCACCGTGGCGTCGGTATTGCACGATGCCGTCGCCCACCTCCCGGCCACCAGCGGAGCGGCCATGGTGGCGCGGGTGGAGCAGGCGCTCGCGGCGACCCGCGGCCGCGACTACGGCAGCTTTCGCCGGCACGTGCACGACCACGCGGAGCAGTTTCTGCAACTCCGGAAGGCCAACTCCCTGGAGACCGTTCCCCTTACCCTGGCGTTGTTCTCGCTGGCAGCGGGTGAGCTGGAGCAGTGCGTGCTCTACGCCGCGAACTTCGGCGGCGACACCGACACCATGGGCGCCATGGCGGGTGCCATCGCCGGTGCCTGGGGTGGCACCGACGCCATCAGGCCGGAGTGGCTGGAGAAGGTAAGGCGCAACGCCGACCAGGACCAGGAAGCGCTGGCACTGGGGCTGGCGCGGGCGGCCATCGCCAAGCTGCAGCGCGAGCGCGCCGCCGGCGCGGAGTTGGACGAACTGCTGTGAAGTCCGGCGCCGCCCCGGCCGAGGGTGCCGGCCGGCGCACACTTTCGAGAAGTGCAGTAATGGTGGAGTACACTACGGTATTGGCTGGCCCGCGGCGCCGGCCAAGGGGGGAGGCAATGGCCGATGCGCCCACCAAGGGCCAAGTCACTCAGAAAACGCGGAGCATTTCCTGGGACCCCGCCAAGTGCGCCTTCGAGTTGACCCTGATGGGCATCGAGTTGGAGCCGGGCGTCGAATACGAAATCCAGACGACCGTCCTATCCCCCGACAAGAAGCCCCAGCAGCAGCCCGTGATCCAGAAAATGAAGGCGGAACAACGATGAGCACGGTCACTCCGTGAGACGGAATACCATGACAGCGGCGCATGGAACGGTGCACCGTGGCCGCCATTATCGGACCAGTTCTCTGGTCGTGCCACAATATCTCCCGCCCTCGGAGCAACTCGATCGCCCCTTACCGCCGGTGGCGGACACGATACTGCTGCCCGCATGCGAGACGTTCCACTCATCCTTGGACCATCAGATCAGGGTGCACTCGACCAAGGCGCATGAGGACGACATCAGGGAGCAGATCAGCAACCTGGGCAGTCTCCAGGATGGATGGCTCGACGGAACCGGGAAGGCGTGCGACCGCAATGGATTAGCCAATCTGGCGGAGCAGTTGATCAGCCACTACCCTTTGGACGCACCGGAACTGCGTCTCTACCCCACCGGGGACGGGAGTGTCCAGGCGGAATGGTGGACCGAAAACTACAACGCAGTCCTCGAGGTATTTCTCGATGGGACGACTCCCGCCGAGTGGTCCGATTTCAACCTCCGGACGAAGGTGGAGAAGGTGCGCCCGATGAACATCAACAACGAGCAGGATTGGGAGTGGGTTGTCCAACGCCTTCGTTCTCTCAGCTAAACACCGGCGCGCTCCTCCTCCGACAGGTCAATCCCAACTGGTTCGTGAAGGGCACGACGAGCATCGCAGCCTTCAACCCGAGCAAGGAGTTTATATGCTGAACTCAACAAGGTTTATCGTGATCGCACTGTGCTTCGTCAGCGCGTTGGCTGAGGCGCGGGTCCTGGATGGCACGCACTTGGTGGGTACCGAGATCAAGCCTGGGGTGTACACGGCTCCGGGTGGGGAGCACTGCTTCTGGTCACGGATCCAGAAGGGTGATGAGAACATCACGGGCGCTGGGAGATCGCCGGTTGTCGAGGTGAAGGCGTCTGACCTTGCATTTCACTCGTCAGGTTGCGGCATGTGGACTCCTTTGGACCTGGACGGGGCGACTCTATATCAAGCCGCCAACGTCTTCCTGGCAGCCATCATCAACACGGTGGCGATCTACTTACCGGAGGGGCCGGCGCGGGATGATTTCTTTGATCAGGTGTTCAAGACGGTCGCGCACCTCATGACCTACCCCGAGTGGGAGGACACGTCGTGGGACGCGGTAGTATACCTCATAGGACAACTTCCCAAAGTGCAGATACCGGCACACGCACGAGAGGATGCTGTGCCCAGGCCAGAGGTGACCCCGGCCATGCCGACCGCCGAGGCGGCGGCAAACCGTAGGCGCCTGAGCGGAAACTGACCCCCTATCGGGGCCGGATTCAAATCTGACGCACTACCCGAGTGTGCCGATGGACGGCATGCCGCTACGATAACCGGCCTCGTTGGGCTATGCTGTCGAACGTGTGAGAGGAGGCGAGGGAAGAATGGCCACGGTTGCGTTCGTAACGGAGCAGGGGGCCGCGCACCGCAGGCACTACCAGGAGGCGATGCGGGACAACGCGCGGATAGAGCAGGTGGTGCTGATGGATCCGGAGGGCGCCACCTTCGAGAAGGGACGGCATGCGTGCGGCCCCAAGGTGCGGGCGACGGAGACCACCGTGGACGGACTGCTCGGCCACGGCAGGCCGGACCTGGCGATCGTGTCCCTGATCGCGGCGCACGCACCGGCGGTGATCGAGCCGTTGCTCGACGCCGGCGTCCACGTGATGGCGGAGAAGCCTGCCTGTTTGCATCCGGACCAGTTTGCACGGCTGGTGCAGGTGGCGGAGCGGCGCGGCGTCCACCTGATGCTGGCGTTCGCCCAGCGCTGCCAGCCGGCGAAGGAGGACGCGCGGCGCATCATCGCCGCTGGCGGCATCGGCTCGCTGTACGCGGTGCAGGCGGTGCAGGTGGACGATCAGGGGCGCATCCCGGGCCACGTTGCCAGCGGCAACTGGACCTTCCGCAAGCAGCTCGCCGGCGGCGGCCACCTCACCTGGCTCGGCATCCACACGCTCGACCAGATCCGTTTCCTCACCGGCGCCGAGATCGAGGCGGTGCAGGCGATGACCGCGGTGGTCGGCGGCCAGCCGATCGACGTGGAAGACCTGGCCCTGGTCAACCTCCGTTTCGGCGGCGGGGCCCACGGCTCGCTGTTCTCCGGCTACCTGCTCGACGCCAAGCCGGGTCCTTCCGGCATCACCGTGTTCGGCTCCGCCGGCTGGCTGCGCATCAACGCCGCCGAGCGGGGGCTGCTGGAGTGGAGCGCCACCGGCTCACCGCGCAGGGTGGTGCACTACTCGGAGCCGGGCGGCGGCTACAGCCGCTGGGTGGAGCGGACCCTGGCGGCCTGTCTCGGGGAGGCCGATCCGCCGGTAACCGGCCGCGACGGGCTGGCGGCGCTGCGCGTCGCTCACGCCGCCTACCGCTCGGCGGCGGAGGGGCGCACGGTCGAGGTCGGACCATAGCGACCGAAACCGTGGCCTGCCCGCGGCGTCATCGATCATTGTCGCGCAGGGCCTGTTGCTTGGACTGGCCGACGCCGCGCAGGAACGAAGGGTCGAGCCACAGATCGAGGGCAGCCGTCTCGTAGCCGCCCGGCAGTCGGCCCTGGGCGGCGAGCTCGGCGATCTGAGCCCGGGTGAACCATGCCGCCCGGGCCGTGGCAGGAGCTTCGCCGGCCGGCAGCGGGTAGCCGAACACCCGGCAGCGGCGGCCGGCATCGTCGAAGTCGCCGATGTAGCTCGCCCATGGCAGGTCGATGTCGAGGTCGCGGCGCGCTGCGTGTTCGAGCGCATTCAGGTGATTCGTATCCGGGCTGCAGTCGTCTCCGGGCAGCTTCCAGGTGCCGCTGCGCGCGCCCGGCTGGTTGCCGTGGCGAAGCAGCAGGAAGGCACCGTCCCGCTCGACCACCAGTCGCAGCACGGTGACCGGCCGCTCGCCGTGGTGCGGCAGCAGCGAGCGTCCGTGACACACGACCGCGCGGTGGGCCGCGTCGCTGAACACGATCGGCCCGCAGCCCGGAGGAGCGGTATGCGCGCGGTACTTGTTGTAGACCCCCAGCCGGTTTTGGCGCGACCGGTTCGCCCCGCCGGCGTGCCAGGTGAACATGTTCATCAGCAGCAGGTCGCCGCGCCGCAGTCGTGCGTCCACCAGGGGGGCCATGGTGTCGGCCCCCGCTCGTTGCACGCGCCGGACACGACCCTCACCTGCGACGATTCGGCTCAGCTTGTGCGATCCCGGCGACACGAACAGGGGGCCGGTCTCGGCATCGAGATCGACCATGGACATGATCGCGAACAGCCAGTTCAGCGAGGAGCCGGCGTTGTGGTAGGGCTTGTAGTCCTGGTGCGCCTCCGGGTGCGAACCCGAGTAGTCGCCCCCCGTGCCGCCGGCCCCCGGCGTCTTGAGGTAGGCCACGAAGGTCGCCATTACCGCCGCACCGCCGAGCAGCGTCTCCACCGCGTGGACGATCACCGGGTCGCTCGCCAGCGCCGCCAGTGGCGGCTCTGCCACCACGTCGGTCAGCAACACGTAGCGGCTCGCCGGTTGCGGGTCGCCATGCTCCCGCCGCGCCGCTTCCATCAGCGCTTCGGTAATCGGTCGCAGCTCGGTCTCGCCGTAGAGGCCGCGGATCACGACGTACCCGTGATCGTGGTAGAGCTGAACCTGGCGCGGCGTCAACATGAACGTTCCTCGGTCACGAACCTGGCGCCGAACACCTTTATGTTGTCGCCGTAGACCTTGATCTTGCAGTATCTGCCCGCCAGCTCGTCCAGGCTGCGGCCATGCCTCCAGCGCACGGCGCCCGCCTTGTCGTCTCCGGTCAGCGGCATGCAGTCGTCAGCGGTGAAGCCGGCGATCGGCCTGCCGTAGCCCGGATACTTCAGCTCGACGCGCACCTCGTTGCTGCATCGATAGTTGAGCTCCAGCCTGCCGCCCGGACACAGCACCGGGACCGAGGCAAACCAGCCGCCGAGTTCCGACTGCTGGCCGACCAGGCGGTCGGTCGGAAACCAGGCTCGGGCAATGCACTGCTTGAGATGCTGTGCCTGCTCGCTCGCTCCGCTGTCATGGGGATGCGGCGCAGCGAAGTAGTAGACCCACGTCCTGTCGCCCTCCACGACAGGCTCGGAGAGTCCGCAGTACACGCCGCCGCCATCGATTGCGCCGAAGTCGCCCTGCCGCAGCACCGCGGTCTTGCTCGGAAGGCGACTCCAGGAGAGGCCGTCCGGGCTCTCCACGAGCTCCAGCCACGACATCTGCGTGGTCACGTCATAGACGTTCAGGAACCCCATGCAGCGACCGCTCAGCGTGAACGCCGTCTGTTGATAGAAGTTGGTGCCCTTGTTGTCGCCCGAGTCCGGCTTGAACAGGACATGCGGCTCGCTCCAGGTCCTGCAATCCGTGCTGTAGCTCAGCATCCGGATCCGGTTCTCGCCGTAGCGCTCCTTGAGAAACGCGAGATAGCGCCGGTGAATCGGATCGTACCACAGGCACTCGGCATCCTGGGTAGGGAACACCTGACCGGTGAACGTGAAGTCGATGCCGTCGGGCGACGTGAACAGGCACCCTCCAGTGACCGAGGGGTCGTCGTTGTCCTGGTGAAACACCAGCATCTTGTAGCGGCGCGCGGGGTCCGGATCATTCGCATCCTCGATCACGGAAGGCGAGTCCAGCAGGAACCCGTCCCAATCCAGCACGATGTTGTTGCCGGGGAAGAGGTGCACCAGGAACCGGTTCAGCACCGGACGCGTCCAGTGGATGCCATCGTCACTTTCCGCGAAGCACACTACCTTGCGCCACGGGAAGTGGGTGGTGTTGTCGATCACCGTGGCGCCGCCTGCCGGCTCCCGCCGGAACCCCGATTGATACCACAGCCGGTATCTGCCATCGAGCTTCGACTTGATGATCGTGGCCCACTGGATTCCCTTCTCGATCTCCCACGGAGTCTCGACCGACAGCACCGGTGCAGGATCCTTGCGCAACGGCTCGACGTAGTCGTAGCTCTTATGATTCTCGGTGATGTTCAGCGGCGAGAACAGCACTTCCTTCACGCTGCGTTCAGGTGTCGCCCGGCTCATGCGCAGGTCTCCTTCGCCCAATCGCCCAATCGCCCAATCGCCCACCGGGCCAGCCCCACGGGCCGACCCGGCTGGGTATCCGATCAGTCCTTTCAGTCTGCTCAGTCTACGACGAAGACCTCGTTGGCGCGCTGCAGGTAGCGCTCGCCGCCGCCCTGGTGCCACTTCGCCACTACTTCGTCGAAGTATTCCAGGGGCTTGATTCCGGTGATGATCTGAGCGGCCATCGTTTCCAGCGCCTCGTTCTCGATCTCCAGCAGGATCGGATCGTCGTTCTCGTCCAGGATCGGGAACAGGATCGCCGATGCGGTGTAGTTGTGGGTATTTCGGTCCCAGGTTCCGCCCGGTCCCAGGAACACGTTCTCGGCCTTCTTCTCCTCCTGGTTGGAGGTGAACGCTCTGAAGTCCTGATTCCACAGGCCATCCAGCGCGTACCAGTCCCAGATGTTGCCCCACTCGTAGCGCAATTCCGGCCGTGCCACGATGGTGTAGTCGAGGGTGCCGTCTTCACGCCACCGGTAGCCCTCGCCCTCGCGTCCCCAATGGGTCAGCAGGTACAGCTCCTTGTCCGTGTTGAGATCCTGCCCCAGCTTCATGATGCGGTACATCTTGTCGCGCTCCTGCTCCAGGTGCACGCCAAACGACATTCCGGTGTTGGTGATGTTGGGAAAGCGCAGGTGGCGGTATTCATACCCCTCCTGGCGCAGCGGACGCGGCGCCACGACCACTTCCGCACCCGGGTCTCCCGAAACCTCCCGGACGGTGTTTTCCAGACCCATGTAGAAGCGGCCGAAGCCGGTCCAGTTGTCGGTCAGGGTGAGTCCCTCCTCGAATGCTCCCGCCTTCGCCTGGGCATCGTTGGTGATCCACTCCGGATCGATGTACCCGTTTGCATACCAGTCCCGCAGCACGGCCAGCGCCGCTCGCGTCTCCGGCAGCACCGAGCCGTACACGACTTCGCCGTCCTTGTTGTAATACTGGTTCCAGATGGTGCCGTGGGCATAGAACACCTCGCTGAAGCTGCGCGAGAAGGTCATGCCGCTGCCGGTGTACGGGTACTTGTTCGGGTTGGCTTCCTTGAACGCCGCGAATACCTCGCTCATGCCGTCGATCGTGGATGGCGGCTCGTCGAACCCCAGGTCTCGCAGAATATCCATCCGCCACACGTAGAAGTGCACCGAGTATTGCCCCGGGCGATACAGCAACAGGGGAAATACCTGCATGTGGCCGGGATGGATGGAGGACATGTTGGAGATCGCCGCGTCGCTTCCCAACGCTCCCAGCAGCATCTTGTATCCATGCGGCCGATGCTGCTTGAACTCCTCCATGGTGACCCTGGCGGCACCCTGCTGCACCAGCTTCGAGGTCCTGTCGCCCGCTCCGAAGAACACGTCCGGCATGGTGCCGGCCGCCAACAGCGTCGTCAGCCTCGGGATGATGTCGGAACGCGACGGCACCGACGTCATCTTGAAGGTGACGTTGTAGCGCTCTTCCACCTCCTTGATCACGTACGCGTCCGGACTCGGCGCCCCCCGATTCAACAGCCAGAAGATCTCGTAGTGTTGATCCTCCGGCTGCGCCGCCGTCTCCGCCGCCGTCTCCCCGGTGGCGGCGGCGAACAGTGGACCGCCGAGGAACACCAGGTATGCGGCCGCGATCAGCAGACAGCGTTCATGTCTCACAGCTATGCTTCTCATTTGCAACTCCAGAGCACCCGAAGTACCGCAACGTCGGAACGATCTCACGACAGGGACCGATGCGCCATGCTCTAGGACATTCGGGGCGGACCTCCTCTTTGCGCTCTGGCACGCGCCTTCAGGTGGCTCATGCGGCGGCTCATGCGGATTGCGGCTCAGGCCGGTTACGGCTCATGCCGAAGTACTCGGGTGCAGCAGACCCTTGTACCTCATAGCTGCCGGGCTGTCAAATTGGAAACGCGCTGCGTCCGGCGGCGGCACGGGCAGCCGTCGCCAACGGCGACTAACCTCGCAACGAGCCCAGCATGATCCCTTTCACGAAGTGGCGCTGCAGAAACGGATAGACACACAGGATCGGAACGGTCACCACCATGAGCATGGCCGCCTTCAGGCTCTCGGGGATGATGTAGATGCCCTCCTCCTCCTCCATCATCGCCAGGATGGCCGCATCGTCGAGCAGATCCCGCAACAGCTCCTGCGATGTAAGGATCTCTCGGAGAATGATCTGAACCACCTGTTTCTCGGGATCGATGATGTAGATCATGGAATCGAACCAGGCGTTCCAATGCCCGACCGCGGTCCACAGCACGACCACGGCAATGACCGGCTTCGACAACGGCAGCACCAGGCGAAAGAAAATCGTGACATCGTGGGCGCCATCGATCCGCAGGCTCTCTTCCAGGCTGACCGGCAGGCTCATCATGAAGTTGCGGATGATGAAGACGGTGAACGGCGATACCAGGATCGGCAGGATCAGCGCCCAGCGGGTATCGATCAGGCCGAGGTTCCGCATCAACAGGTAGGATGGGATCAAGCCACCCGAGAAGAACATCACGAACACCAGCAGGCTGGTCCAGAGATGGCGCAGGATGAAAGTTCGCTTGGACAGCGGGTAGGCCATGGCGGTCATGGTCAAGGTAGCCATGGCAGTGCCCGCCACCGTTCGTATGATGGTGTTGAGGTAGCCCGAGTACAGTCCCGGATATTCGAGGACTCTGCGATACGCGGTAAACGTTACTTCGGTGGGGAAGATGCGCATCCCCAGCCCCTCGAGGCGTCTCGCGGGACTCAGCGAAATCGTGATCTGATTCAGAAACGGAACCAGTATGGTGACACTGAACAGCACCAGAAACAGGACGTTGAAAAAGTCGAATACCAGGTCTCCGCGGGTCTTACCAGACGCCATGGCTGGTAGCCCCCTTGACGACCCTGTTGGCGACGATCAGAAGGATGAACGCGATGATCCCATTGAAGACCCCGACCACGATGCCCTGCTCGAACTTGCCGCCCGCAAGGCCGACGCGATACACGTACGTTTCAATGACGTCGGATACCTCGAACACCAGGGGATTGTAAAGGTTGAAGATCTGATCGAAGTTCTCCGTGAACAGCCCGGTCAGGCTGAAGATCAGCAGGATGCTGGTGACGGGAAGCATGTGGGGGAGGGTGATGTGGAGTGCCTTGCGCAACCGGTTGGCGCCGTCGATGTCGGCAGACTCGTACAGCTCGGGGTCGATGTGGGCGATGCTGGCAAGGTAGATGATGGAACCCCAGCCGATGCTCTTCCACATTCCGGAGACCACCAGGACGCCGCGGAAGTAGCGCGGATCGGCCAGCAGATAGGGTGATTCCAGGCCCACCAGCCGGGTGAAGAAGGGAAAGATGCCGCGACTGGGGGAGAGCACCTCGATGACCAGGCCGGAGACGATGATCCAGGACAGGAAGTGGGGCAGGTAGCTGATCGTCTGCACGACGCCCTTGAACTTCGCGTTGGCCAGCTCGTTGATCAGCAGCGCGAACAGGATGGTGCCGGGGAATCCGACCAGCAGGCGGTACGAGCTGATGATCAGGGTGTTGGCGATCAGGCGCCCGAAAATCGGTTGGGTAAAGATCCGGAAGTGACTGAGTCCGACCCAGGGGCTGCCCCAGATGCCGTCGGCGAAGATGTAGTCCTTGAAGGCGAGCTGGAGCCCGTAGAGGGGTCCGTAGGAGAACACGAATATGGCCGCCATGCCGGGCAGAAACAGGATCAGAAGGAAGCGGTCGCGGTTGGCGTGTGCCAGGAACCTGCTTAATCTGCTGGTCGTAGTCTGCATGCCGGGCCTTGGGTGCGCGCGGGTTACGGCGTTGCCACAACGTGGAGCGCAGGCGCATGGATGTCAAGTCCAAGCGGGAGGACGGGCAGGACGCCGGCGGGACGCTGCCGTCAGGAGCCGGGAATCGCTGGCTGGGCACGGTGCAGCGTTTTCGATCCTGGACTACTACCACGCAGCTCGGCACCCCACTGAATTAGTTGCCGGCGTGAGGAGTCGTGTGCGTCAGTCGCGTTCGTGGTCGCGGGCGGGCGTAGCTTACGGAGGGAGCAACCGTCCTGCCGCCCGCGCGCGTCCCCCGCGCAGAGACCTGCTGATGGGCGAGCCCCGGGCCGCGCGGCGGCCAGGTGACAGGATCGCACCGATAGCACTTCAGGCATCCACCAGCAGGTTCTGTAGTGGTTCACGAGCGTGGGGCACCTGGCTCACTAACTTTGCCAACGCCGGAAGCGTTGCGGAGTCTCGGTGTTCGATGCGAGAATACCGTATGTCGCCTCCTCCGTTTTCCGACCTCCTGAAACTCTCCGCGAGCGAGCGAGCCGAGCTCGCGATGGTTCTTTGGGAGAGTCTGTCTGCCGACGAACGTGAAGCCGAACTGGAACTGAGCCCGGAGGAGGCCGCTGAACTAGATCGCCGATGGAGGGAACACGTCGAGAATCCAGATTCTGCGGTACCTTGGGATGAAGTGCGCCGGAGGCTACTGGATCGCGAGTGATCCGTCGCATCGACTTTCGGCCGCACGCCGAGGCGGAAGCTGTTGAGACGCGGGATTGGTACGAAGGCCGGCGGCACGGACTCGGAGGCGAGTTCCGAGCAGCACTGGAAGAGACAGTCGATAGGATCGTCTCCAACCCGTTCATGTACCCGCGTGTGCGCGGTGAAACGCGGCGAGCCGTTTTGGAACGGTTCCCTACGCCGTGTACTTCCGTGTGACTGGGGAGGACATTGTGGTACTGGCGGTCCATGGCCGCCAGAACCCGCGCCGCTGGCAATCGCGATGCTAACGGTCGGACAGGTCGACGCGCCTGCCGACGCCACATCGTTTCGGTGACGTGTGGGTGACGCGAGCAGGCGACCACGTTCCCGTCGCGATACCTGCAGTGCATCGGGTAACGGACCGCTACTGCTGCGCGCGTTGCAGCGGGTCCTGGCGGTAGAATGCCTTGAGTTGCCGGTAGACGCCGGGGAACTGGCGGTGCAGGGCGGCGGGTTGCTCGAAGAACAGCTCGCTGGTGACGGCGAAGAACTCGGCCGGGCTCTCGGCGGCGTAGAAGTCGACGGCTCCCTCGCGGCCGCGGCGCTCGTCGTCGCAGAGCCGCTCGTAGGCTTGTCCCAGCTCGCGGTGCCAGGCCGCGGGGTCCATGTCGCGGTGCAGGGCGGGGCGCCCGTTCATGTCGCCGTCGAGCAGGTCCAGCTTGTGCGCCACCTCGTGGATCACCACGTTGCAGCCGTCACCCCAGCCCGACTCCTCCACGTCGTTCCAGGACAGGACGATCGGTCCCTCGTCCCAGGCCTCGCCGGCGAGTTCTTCCTCCCACTCGCGCACCACGCCGCCGGCATCGGTCTCTTCCATCTGGGCGGCGAACTCGCGCGGCAGAAGCACCACGGTGCGCCAGCCGCGGAACCACTCGAAGCCCAAGCCCAGGATCGTTACGCAGGCCTGGGTCGCCACCACCAGCCGGTAGGGGGCGTCATCCCCCTCCAGGCCGCGTACTTCGAACCGCTTGTGGCGCAGGAAGCGGCCCACCAGCTCCCGCAGCAGCGCGTCTTCGGCGGGGCTGAGGCCGGCCAGGATCGGATGCTGGTCGCGTATCCAGCGCCACTGCTCTTCCGACACTGACTCCCGCCGGCCGCGGTCGCGGCGCCAGGGCCAGCGGCGGCCCGATTTACGTTCCGCCACGCTGGTGGGCGGGGTCGGGAACGCGCCGGTGGTGGCAACCCGTCATCACCGGGACGGATCCCATTCCCGGTCCGGCATCCCGGCGGCGTGGTTGGCGACCCGGGCCAGCACGAACAACAGGTCCGCGGCGCGGTTCAGGTAGGCCAGGATCGGCGCGCTGACCGGTTCCCGGTGGTGCCAGCTCACCACCCGGCGCTCGGCGCGCCGGCAGATGGCGCGGGCCGTGTGCAGGGCGCACGCGAGCGGTGCGCCGCCGGGCAGAATGAACCGGGTCAGGCGTGGCAGAGCCGCGTCCGCGGCGTCGATGGTGCGCTCCAGCCGCGCCACCTGCGGTGCCGTCAGGGTGACGCCGGCGGCCGGTGCCCCCAGTTCGGCACCGATCGCCAGCAGATCCGCCTGTAGCAGACCCAGCTCCCGCCGCAGGGCAGCGTCGTCCGCGTCCGCATGCGCCCTGCCGAGCGCCGCGTTCAACTCATCCAGATCTCCCAGGGCCTCCACCAGCGGGTCATCCTTGGGTGCCCGAGAGCCCGCGCGCTCGGTTTCCCCGCCGTCGCCGCCGCGAGTATAGATCCGTGCCATGACTCTGGCGCGAATCTGTCACACTCGGCTGTTTCTCGCAACGCGACCGCTACTTGGAACTCTGGTAGCGCTGCTCCGGCTCCTGACGGCGATGTTCATCCGTATAGCCATAGCGTTGCTTGACCGCTTCCTGTCCCTGCGAGCGCGGCTTGACCACGACCGCTGCGTGCGGCGCCGACACCGACACTCCGCCACGGGTAACCGTGGCGCAAGCCCCACCGGCTTTCTCGGCGGGTACGGGATCAATGGCTACCTACCAGTCCCCACGTCTCCTTGACACCTACGACCCAAAACGATACGGTCAGCACAGTGCCGGTAGGTGTATCTGGAAGGAAGTCCTAGTGGACCCTGACCTTGAAGGAATAGACTTGGTGGATCGCATTGCCGACGTATCGAAGCGGATGCGTGGCCGTCTGAACGTCTGGCCGATCTCAACGTGTGCGGTTGGCTCGAAACTTGGTGATCCTAAGTAGTTGGCGTAATGTTCCGGGCACGTCTCCTCGCAAAAATTTCTCATAGGTTGCACACTGATGAAGCGAGAGTCACCGTTTGTCTTGATGGACATGATGTAATCGTAAGTTCCGACCGCGGCGGGCCAATTTCAAGGTCAGACTGGATCATCTTTGAGGCATGTGGGTTTTCCGATGAGGCGAGCGCATTGGAGTTTGGAGAGAAGCTTCGGACAGCGGTGGAAATCGCAGGTATAGTGACGTCGCCGGCAGCCGATACTGGCACGGACACCGAGCTGGTCGACTGGGGAGATCACATGAAGGACCATCTGCCGGAAGGATACCACCATAAAAGTGAGGTCCACGGGTTACGGGTCTACTCGGATGACGAAAGATCTCTGTTTGCCTCTCTCAATGTTACTTTGGACGTAGTATCCAGTCCCGCCCACTATTTCAGCCCGATGGAGGAGCTGCTGCCGCAGTCATTAGATGCGATTGATGCAAGCCTCCGGTTCGCGATACGGTCAATCAACTCCGCAAAAATGACTATCGAGCCTCTGGCCAGAATCGTGGTAGCATTTGCGACCATCGAGAGGTTAGCTTCAAAGACGGACAATCGCATAGCGTATCCGCGTAAAATCGTCAGAGAATTGCTGGATGACATTGGACTGACTGAATTGAAAGAAGAATGGAGCAGCATCTATGGCCTGCGCAACAAACTGTTCCATGGAGAGTCATTGAGCACGGACGTCGTTAGAAAGTTGGCTAACAGATCAATTACGTTCGTCAGCAAGTTGGTGTTGACTATGGTGTCTCGAGAAGGCATTCGTATACCCGAAATAGCAGATGTCAACGTGTGGCACAATAAAAGGGATCCGAGTGAGGATTAGGACCGATATTGTGGTTTGGTACGACCACGAAACTGGCCAGTGGGTATCTGGTTGTCCATTGTTGGATCTCTACTCTCAGGGAGATTCCAGAGAACAAGCCATCAGGAACATCCGGGAGGCAGCATACCTCTTCCTAACGACCTGCTGTGAGCTCGGTACCCTAACCCAGGTTCTCCAGGACTGCGGCGTGCAGTCTGATCCAAACGTCATCCCCATTTCAGTGTCTCCAGATACAGAATATCAGAAGGGTGCCGAAACTTCCGCTTCCCAGTTCTAACCAGTTCAGGAGACTGATGGAGCTGGATGGTTGGTTGTTCAGACACATCAAAGGTTCCCACTTGATCATGACTAAGCAGGGAGCGATTCGCCCGGTCGTGTTCCCTGCCGATCGCAAGGAACTGTCGAGACACGTCCTCATGAGTAACCTCCGGACGGCAGGTATTTCTCACAGTAGATACCTTGAACTCATCAAAACCTCGTAGCTGTCACACTCGGCTGTTTCTCGCAACGCGAGCGCTACTTACCGGGTTCCGGTGCGCAGGGCGTAGCGGCGTTCGGCGTAGGCGGCGTCCTCCACCCACAGGCGTCGTGCCGAGGCCTGCATCCGGCGCCGTACCAGGGTCGCGGCGCGCCGTGCCAGCCGGAACCCGAGGCGGTCGGAGAATGCCAGCGTCGCTTCGGTGATGGCGCAGATTCCGGGACGTACCCTGGTGGCGTGGGTTTCCACCACCGAGCCGGTGCCCTCGCCGTCGACGATTGTCATCACGATGGTGCGCGGGTCGGGACAGTGGAAGCGGGCATCCACCTCCACGCCCATGCGCCGGGTGGCACGGAACAACACCCGCACCGTGATGCTGTCCTCCTGCTGCTCGATGACCCGAAGCTGGCCGAACGAGTGCGGATGATAGTGGATGCCGTGCCACGGATCGAGGCGGTTGGCGAGCACGTCCTCCGGTTCGCAGTGCGCTTGCATGCGGATCACCGCGTCGAGGTAGTCCCCGGGGCGGGCGCACAGGTGGGGTCGCGGCGAAGCTGGTTCGGCGCCGTCGAGGCGCACCCAGAGCAGCACCCCGTCGTCGTGGCTGGGCAGCGGCTTCCAGCCGCCGTGGCCGCCCGGGCCAAGCACCAGCCCGTGCCACGGACACACCAGGCAGCCGTCCCGCAGCGCGCCGTCGGCCAGCGACGCGCCGAGGTGGGGGCAGGCGTTGGGCGCCACCAGGAGACCCTCCGCGCCGCGCCACACCACCAGCTCGCGGCCGTCGACCCAATAGCGAAGCGGCCGCTCGCGGATGGCGCGCACGGCGTCGATCACGTGCCAGCCGCCGGAGGGAAGCTGCAGTGCGCGCTGCAGCGCCCCTCTGATCCAGCGCGGGTCGGACTGCTGCCAGTCCGGCATCGGGCGCGGATCGGCCGGCGGCTGGCGCCCCGTCGGCGGCCGGCCAAAGCGGAATCCCTTCATGCGGCCAGCACCGGGAGCACTCCGCGCCGGCGCACGGAGGCCACCGGTTCGGGCGGCAGCCCCCAGCGTGCCAGAATCGCGTTGGCAGCGGTAAGCCCCGCCGTGGCGGCTCGCTCCATCAGGGCGGCGGGTTGCGCCAGGCGCACGAAGTCGCCGGCCAGGTACACCCCCGGGTAGGGGGTGGCGACGCCCGGACGCGAGGCATGGGAGCCGGGGGCGAACGCCGGGCAATCGCGGCGCAGGAGGAACACGTCGTCGAGCACCTGCGCCGCGCGGGTCTCCGGGTAGAGCTGGTGCAGGCCGCGCAGCATCGTGCCCTTGAGTTGCTCTTCGGCCGCGGTCTCGGGCACCGCATAGGCGTGCAACTCCACCACGGAACCACCGTGCGCCTGGGCCCAGGTTCGGCTTTCGTCCTCGAACAGGTGATACAACGAGATGTTGTCCAGCAGGGGGAACCCGGCGGTACCCGCGAACGGCGCGCGGCCCGGCGCCGTGGGGCGGTCCAGCCACAGGCGCCACACCGCGAACGGCAGCGTCACCCCCAGGCTGCCGACCTGGGCCGGCCACGAGCCGCCGCCGAAGGGCGACGCGCGCAGCAGGCGCTGCAGCCCGGGCACGTCCAGTGCCAGTACCAGGGCGTCTCCCACTGCCGGGGCGCCCGCATCGGCCACTACCGCCCAAGACCCTTCCGTACGCCGGACCGCGCGTGCCGCCGTGCCGGTGCGCACGCGCGCCTGGAGCGTGGCCAGGTAGCGCTGCAGGGGTTGCCAGATCGCCGACGAGAAGGGCGCCCGCGCCACGTCGAAGATGAGCCCCTCCGGATTCCCCATGAAGTAGAAGTGGAACATCATGAGGAGCTCCGCGGCGGACATCTCCGGTTCGGGGTTGAAGAAGGAGTGTGCAAACACGTCGAACAGCATGCGCCGCGCCGGGGCCGGAAAGCGCAGCGAATCAAGGTAGGCGGTCGCGGAGCGGTGATCGTGCCGGCGATAGGTGTGGAACTGGTCGAAGGCCAGCATCGACAGTGCCGCCCGCAGGCCTGCCCCGCGCAGCGCGGGCAGGGTGAGCTCGGGTGTGCGGCGGGTGAGGGCGATGAAGTTCCACGGCGCACGGTGCGGGAGGCCGGCAAACGACTGGTGAGCGCCGTCGGGTCCCAGGATGGGGTAGTCGTGCAGCGGAACCAGGAGCTCGAGGCCGGGCGAAATGCGGCGCAACAGGCTGCGCAGGTTGTAGTACTGGCGGAAGAAGGCGTGAAATCCGCGCTCCATCTGCACGGTCTCGCCGGTGGCCAACTCCAGCGGGAAGGCGCCGGCGCGACCGCCGAGGCCGGGTTCCCGCTCCAGGAGTGTAGTGGCGATGCCGCGTTCCGCCAGCACCACGGCGGCCGCCACCCCCGCGATGCCGCCGCCCACCACCACCGCCGTGCGAGGAGCGGCCGGTTTGTCTGCGCGACCGGCCTGGCGTTGCGGCCCCGGACGCTGCGCCAGGAAGGAGTGCACGATGCCGCGCTGCCAGCCGCCCATCGGCATGGTACGCACCGCGGAGAAGCCGGCGATTCGCAGGCGGCGCTCGAAGGCGGCGACGCTGTCGAAGGCCAGGACACTGCGGCGCAGGTAGGTGAACAGGCTGGCGTCACCGGCCACGACGCGCGCCAGAGGGGTCACGATCAGGGTGGTGACCAGCCGCCACACCAGGCTGCTCCAGTGCGAGCCCGCCACCGAGTATTCGTGGAAGCAGACGCGCGCCCCCGGAGCCAGCAGCTTCCGCAGCGCGGTCAGACAGGCGTCCCGTGCGACCACGTTGCGGATGCCGTAGGCCATCAGGATGCCGTCGAACTCGCCGTCCACCCCCGCGCCGCGTGGGTCGGTGGCGTCGCCGTGGAGGAACGTGACGTCGGCCAGCTCGGGGCGCGTGCGTGCCACCTGCAGCATGTCCGCTGCCACGTCGAGTCCCACCAGGGTGGCGTGCGGATAGACGGCGCGCAGCGCCAGCGTGGACTGACCGGTGCCGCAGCACAGATCGAGGATGCGCGCATCCGGCGCCAGTTGCAGGCGCCGGGCGCTCAGCGTCAGGTGCCTGCGGTACCCCGGATTGAGCGCCACCATCAAATCGTAAGCACCGGCGACCCGGTTGAAACCGGTCGCCAGCGTCTCCCGGCTGCGCTTCATCCCAGCTCCAGCTCGGCAAACCGCAGCACGCGGCGAGGGGCCCGGAAGCGGCCACGACCGGCACGCGAGCGGGCCGGCATCTCGGCGGCGGCAGCCCAGGCGGCGCCGGCGGTGGCCCGCAGTTTGCCGGCGAGGGGCACTACCGCCCGGCCGGAGGTAACGTCGCAACCGGCGGCCCGAATGCGGCCACCGATGGCGGCGTAGATGCTGCGCGCGGCGCGGATCGACAAGGCGGCACGCCACGGCAGCGCCAGGAATCCCTCTTCCGCCGAGCCGTAGAAACGCGCCGCCAGATCCAGCGTCCGCGCCACTACGGCGCGCAACGGATCGCGCGCGGCGACCGGGAACGGACCTCCCAGCAGTGCCGGCAGGTGCGCGAGGCGGGCCGGCTCCAGGAAGGTCCTCGGCAGGTAGAGCCGTCCCAGCTCCCAATCCTCGACCACGTCGCGGCAGATGTTGGTGAGCTGCATCGCCATGCCAAGACGCGCCGCCGCCGGCATGGCGGTGTCGTCACGCAGGCCCATCACGTGCGACATCATCAGGCCGACGGTTCCGGCGACCCGGTAGCAGTAGTGCAGGAGCGTAGGCAGATTGTCGTAGGTGGGACGCTCCAGATCCATCCGCATCCCCGCCAGCATCTCGCGCGGGTAGTGTGAGGGCATGCCGGTGGCGCGGGCGACGGCGCCGAAGGCGTCGAGCGCGCGGTCGCCGGTCGGCGTGCCGGCCGCCAGCAGGTCGAGCTCGCGCTCCAGCGCCGCCAGGGCGCCCGCGCGCGCCGCCGGTGCGGCACCGTCGACCGCGTCGTCCGCCCGCCGGCACCAGGCGTACACCACCAGCGCCCCGCTGCGGGCGCCCCGCGGCAGCAGGCGCGCGGCCAGCGCGAAGCTCTTCGAGCCCGCCGCAATCCGCCGCCGGCAGTCCGCCTCCACCTCGGGTGCGACGGCCAGTTGAGGGGCGCGGTTCATGGTGCCAGGTCGGCAAGCACCAGGTCGGCTGTCGCCCGTGCCGAGTTGAGCACGCCGGGAATGCCGGCGCCGGGATGGGTGCCGGCGCCCACCAGGTAGAGATTCGGAATCCGCGGATCGCGGTTGTGCATCCGAAACCACGCGCTCTGGGTGAGCGTGGGCGCCAGGGAGAACGCGCTTCCGCGGTAGGCGTTGAGGTCGCGGCGGAAATCGAGCGGCGTCATCCAGTGGCGCAGCACGACGTGGGCGCGCAGATCGGGCAGCACGCGCTCCAGTGCCGCCAGGACGCGCTCGGCGTAGGCGCCGGCAATTTCTTCCCACGGCAGCTCGGCGTTGCCCAGGTGGGGGACCGGCGCCAGCACGTAGAAGGCACCGCAGCCGGACGGCGCCAGCCCGGGGTCGGTCACGTGCGGGGCATGCAGGTAGAGGGAGAAGTCCTCCGGCAGTCCGTCGCCATGGAAGATGTCGGCCAGCAGCTCGCGATAGCGCGGTCCGAACAGCACGGTGTGATGCGCCACCCGGTCGCGGTAGTCACGGTCGGTGCCGAAGTACAGCACGAACAGGGACATCGACCAGGTGGAGCGCTCCAGCCGGCGGCGCCGCCGGTCGGCCGCGGCGGTACCCCGATAGAGCGCGGCGTAGGTGTGATGTACGTCGGCATTCGAGACCACCGCGTCGAAGCGCTCGCGGCGCTCGGCGCCCTCGCTCGCGAAGGTTACCAGGTGGGCCGCGCCGCCGCGGCTGCCGCTGACTTCGATCCGGTGCACCGGGCTCTGCAGCAGCAGCCGGCCGCCGAGGGAGGTGAACAGGGTGGCCAGGGCACCCACCAGGGCGCCGACGCCGCCGCGCGGGAAGAACACTCCCCAGCGCCGTTCCAGGAAGTGGATAAGCGTGTAGATGGCGCTGGTCTCGAACGGATTGCCACCTACCAGGAGGGAGTGGAAACTGAGCGCCTGGCGCACCCGCTCGTCGCGAATGAAGTGCGCCACGGCGTGATACACCGAGCGGTCGGCGCGCAGCGCGGCGAGTTTGGGCGCCACCCGTACCATGTCCCAGAAGCGCAGGAACGGTGTCGCCGCGAGCTCTTCGTAGCCGGCCTTGAACACCGCGCCCGCGTAATCGTGAAAACGGCGGTAGCCGGCTGCGTCCGCCGGGTTCCGGCGCGCGATCTCCGCCTCCAGCGCCGCCCCGTCCGAGCAGTAGTCGAGGAAATCGCCGTCCGGCCACAGCAGCCGGTAGAGTGGGTCGACGGCGATCAGCTCCACGTGGTCCGCCAGATTGCTGCCGGCGAGGTGGAACAGATCCTCCAGCAGGGTGGGATCGGTAATCACCGTCGGACCCATGTCGAATCTGAACCCGTCCCGTTGCCACACGTAGGCGCGCCCGCCGGGACGCTCGCGGGCCTCCAGCAGGGTGGTCTCGACTCCCGCCGCCTGCAGGCGGATGGCGGTGGCGAGTCCACCGAAGCCGCTGCCCACCACGGCGACTCGCAACGGTCCCTGCGGCAGCGGGCGTGAGGTTCCGCGCCGCGCGACGGCCGGTGTCACGGTCACCGCGACCTCTGCGCGGCCCCGGCGGGACGACCGGCGGCCCCTCCGGCAGCGGTGGCGCCGGCAGCGTGCGCCGGGCTGGAGCCAGCGGCACCAGCCGCTTGCGGAGTCCGCCGCGATCGGTGCCAGGTCCGCCATTGGCGCAGCGACAGGCCCCGCGGGGGGCGCCCGCCGAGGATGCGGATCTTGTCTCGCCGGTTGAGGCGCAGGCTGAACAGGCGCCGGATGGTGGGTTCGGGCAGGCGAAAGAAGCGGGCGAAGACGGCGCGCCGCGCGGGCGCCGGGTAACCGCGGAACAGCAGCCGGTTCAGCAGGCAGCAGAAGCGTGCGCGCCGCTGCAACCGCAGCCGGGCGGCCGTGGCGGCCGCCGCCAGCGCCGCGGGCGGGGTGGCGGCCACCAGCTCCGCCAGTTCCGCGGCCTGCGGCAGCGAGTAGCCGGTGCCGGGGTGGAACCAGCCGCCGCCGTAGCCCCCTTGCACTACGCCGCGGTCGGCCGCCGGAGGCGGCGGCATCCGCAACGGCATCGGCAGCACGCCCCGCTCGCTGCGGTCGACCGTCTCCGGCTGCCAGCCGTGGTGCCGCAGCCAGGCCGCGATGCCCTCCCGCCGCTGCTCCACGTCGAGCTCGGGGCCATCGGAGAAGGTAGTATCTTCCAGCAGCGCGCGCCGCGCGTCCAGGGGCAGCACGTACATGAACCGAAACCCGTCGTGCTGATCGACGGTGGCGTCCATCACGATGGGTCGGGTGAGCCCGTGCGGCGCGCGCAACGTAACCTCCTGGCCGTAGAACTTCTGGTAGCCGCATTCCGGGTCGGGAGTTCGCGCACCGCGGGCATCGATCACCATGCGCGCTTCCAGCCGGCGGCCGTCGCCCAGGTGCAGGGTGGTCGACTCCAGGTGCCGGACCGGCGCCCGTTCCCAGAGCAGGGCGCCGCGGGCGCTCAGCATGGTGCGTACCGCATTGCGCAGGCGCGGGCTCGAAATCATGAAGTAGGGCGTGGCCAGTACCCTTCGATAGCCGGGGAAGCGCACCTCGTAGCTGCTCCAGCTATGGACAACGAACGCACCGACCCAGCGCTGCATCGCGGGCGACAGATCGCCGCCGTAGTAGCACCAGGTGTGGTTGCCGCCTACCGTCTCCTGCTCCACCAGCGCCAGGCGCCGCCAGGCCTCCGCGCCCGGTGCGGCCCGATGTCCGTGCAGCGCTGCCACGATGAGCGCGTTCTGCAACCCGCCGCCGCACAGGGCGAGGTCGACCGTTGCCATGGCCGGCAGCCGCCTGGCGTGCTTCAGGGACGGCGCGCCAGCATGGCGCCGATCATCCGCCGCAGCGACTCCCGGTGCACCGGCTCCACCGGCAACGCCGCAATACGCTCCATCGCCGCGGCCGAAGAACGCTGCAGGTGACGTCCGATGAGCCCGCGAATGCCCGCGCGGTCGACCGCCGCGCGCACCCGGTGCAGGTCGGCCGGCTGCAGTTCGCCGTTGCCGAACAGCGGCTTGAGCTGTGCCCACTCGGGTGCGGGAAGCAGGCGGTCGAGCAGAGCGTAGAACAGCGTATGCCGGCCCTCCCGCACGTCCGTCCCTACCGGCTTGCCCAGCGCTTCCGCGTCTCCGAACAGGTCGAGCTCGTCGTCAATCACCTGGAACATCTCACCCATCGCCTGGCCGATGGCCGCCAGTTCAGCCACCGTGTCCCGCTGCAGCCGGCCCAGCAGGCCGCCGACGGTGAGCGGCAATGCGCAGGAGTACCCGGCCGTCTTCTGAGCGTATACGTCGAGAATGGCGGCGTCGCTGCCGTTGTGATGTAGCGCCAGGCGCATCTCGTGCAACTCGCCGAGTCCCGCGGCGCCCACCGTCCGGGTGACCGCGGTGAGGACGCGGCGCTTGATACGCTCCTCGACATCCAGTTGGGCGAGCATCTCGAAGGCAAAGAAGAAGCCGATGTCGCCGGCGCAGAGGGCCATGCTGCGACCGATGTGGGCGGCCTCCGCGGCACCGCGGGCAGCCGCGAGCTGCGCGTAGCGGACGTGCCAGGAGGGCTGACCGCGGCGCTCGTCGCTGCGGTCGATGATGTCGTCATGAATCAGCATGGCCGAGTGCAGCAGTTCCAGGGCTGACGCGCAGCGCAGTACGTCGTCGGTCAGTTGTCGGCTGCCGCTCATGCGATAGGCGAGCACCACCAGCATGGCGCGCATCATCTTTCCGCGGCCGACGTACTGCGCGTAGCGGCCAGCCACGTCACCGGTCCCGTCGGAGCGCTGTTTGGCCTCCAGAAACCGGTGCAGGTAGGCTTCCACCGCGGCGCGGTCGTGGCGCGCAAAGAGAACCTGAGTGGCGGGCCGGCCGACGGTCGCTGGCAACCCGGTCACCTCCTGCCGCCCCGAAACCGCCGCCTCGCGGCGCCGCTTTCGGCCCAGCCCAGCCTCACGTACGGAGTCCTGTCGGATCTGCCGTGGGCGCGCCACTCCGCCAGCCTCCTACCGATGCAGGGCATACACTCGGTAGCCATCCTCGCGGATCCGTTCCAGGTAGAAGGAATCGCGCGGAATCCCGCCCATCGCATCCCGACTCGGGGCCGTGTATCCGGAACCGTCGAGGCCGCCGGTCACCCAGCGGTCGTAGTCGTCGGAGCGGGCGTCCTGGGCGTGGTTGAGCGTGGAGTCCATGTCCCAGCGGCGAATGACCTCGGGCGCCCGGTGTGCCACCCGTCCGCCCAAGGCCACCGCCGTGTTGCCGGATCCGTAAGACAGCAGCAGCAGGCGTTCTCCCACCATGCGCTCGCCGCGCCGTTGGCAGCGCCGATTGAGCAGCGAGGCGAGCCCGAGGAACACGGACCCCGAATAGAGGTTGCCGACGATTGCGGCCGGAGCGATCGAGGCGTCGAAGTCGCGCTGTGCCAGGTAGTCCTGCAGATCGGATCCCGAGAGTCCCAGGTACTTGGTAACCAGCGAGCTCATCATCTCCAGCGGAAGCTGGTGGTAGGGGGCATGGAAGGCGAACAGGTCGGTCTGTTGCAGAGCCTCCGCCGGCGTCTGATGGGTGCGCCGGCAGTGGTCGAGAAACGCATCCTCGATGGTCTCCTTGTAGCAATGCACCGAGAACGCCCCTCGCACCCGCGGCGTCTCGGCCCCGATCGGCCGGAAGAAGTCGTCGACATCACGCGAGGCGTAACCCGCACCGGCCAGCTCCAGCTCCACCAGGCCACAGCCGCGTTCGGCGATCATCGCCACCGCGCCGGCGCCCTGCGTGATCTCGGCGCTGGTACCCGCGTCGTAGCGCGCCACGTCGGTGCAGATCACCAGGCCGCGTTCGTCGCTGCCGTGGCTGAGGGAAAGCAGGGCGTTGACGCCCAGCAGCGAGTAGGTGCCGCCGGCGCAGGCGTGCTGCGTCTGGAACGTCGCGATGGCGTCGGGAATCGGGAACCCCGCGGCCCGCAGCATACCGCCGACGTGGGCGGCGATCGGCTTGGCCATGTCGGTGGCGGACTCGGTGCCCACGGCGATGTAACGCAGGCTGGCGATGGCGCTGTGATTCATGCGTGAGAGAAGCTGCATCGCCGCCTGCGCCGCCATGGTGACCGCATCCTCCCAAAAGTGGGGAAAGCGTACCGAGATCTGCCCGGTCTTGTGGATGGCGCGGTCCAGTATCCGCTTGATGGTGGGGTTGGAGAGGGAGTAGCGCTCCAACAGACGGCTCAGCCGCATCAGCAGCTTGGGGATGTAGACTGCCATGTCGCCGATTCCAGTATTCATGCTCGCTTCCTCCATGCCGGCTCCGCCGCGGGAACGCTGGCCGTGAGCCGCATGCGCAGCGTAGCGCGGGTCCCGCCCAGGTCTGCAACCACCGCGCCCCGTCCCTCGATGGCGCGGCGTGCGGCATGCGCGCCCGCGCCGCCGCAGAGCACGATCGCGCCCGCCGGCACCGAGCCTACCACGACTTCCAGCGCTTGCAGACGGGTCTGCGGCACCGGGCTCTGGGTGAAGCCGATCAGCACCGCGCCGGCGCGGTGCGCGGCCAGCGTCGCTACCACGCACCGTGCGGGCGTATCGGTACCGAGGTATATCACCCGCCAGCCCTCCGCCGCGGCGACCACCGCCGCCGCCAGGGTGCCCAGCTCGTGCAGTTCTCCGCACAAGGTACCGGCAACCGCGACCGGCGCTTCGCGCGCCGGCCGTTGCTGCGCCAGGGCCGCACCGAGGAAGGTCCGAAAGGCGGCGCTGGCCAGGTGTTCGTGATGGGGCTCCAGGTCGCCGTCGGCCCAGCGGCGTCCAATCCGCTGCATGACCGGTGCGATGAGCGATTCGGCTACCGCGACGTGGCCGAAACTGGCAGCCGTACGGGTCAGTGTGTCGCTGAGCAGCCAGGGATCCAGGCGCTCGACGGCCTGCTCGCAGGCGCCTGCCTGGGTCTCGAGGTACGCCGGCGCGGAGCCGTTCCCGGCCTGCTGCAGCAGGCTGATGATCTGGGAATCGGTGAGCGGTGCCAGCTCCGCAATGGAACTGCCGCCACGCTGGGCGGCACGCAGCAGTTGCAGCCGGCGTACGTCGCGCTCGGAATACCGCCGGTGCCTGCCGCGGGAGCGTTCCGGCGCCACGACCTGGTAACGGCGCTCCCATACCCGCAGCGTATGTTCGCTGAGACCGGTGCGGCGCACGACCGTGCCGATCGAGTAGTAGCGTGGTGCGGCGTTCGACTCTGCCACGGTACGGAAAAAACTCGCGCAATGTAGAGATTTCGTCAAGGTTTCACGTACAATGAATTTGTCAGTGTTTAGGTCTGGCAGACGGGAGAACGGGATGAAAATAGTGCTTACCGGTGGAACCGGCCTGATCGGAACGCACCTGATAAAGAGCCTCGCTGCGCAGGGTCACCAACTGACGCTGCTGACCCGCGATCCGGCGCGGGCCCCGGCGGGTGTGCCGGCGGCAGCCTGGCAGCCGCTGGAGGAGGCGGCGCCGGCGCAGGCTCTGAACGGCGCCGATGCCGTGATCCACCTGGCGGGCGAACCGATCGCCGCCGGCCGCTGGACGGCGGCGCGGCGCGAACGGATCGAAGCGAGTCGCTGGACCGGTACCGCCAACCTGGTGCAGGGCCTGGTCGCTGCCGAGCGGCGGCCGCGGGTACTGCTCGCCGGGTCGGCCGTGGGCTACTACGGGGACCGCGGCGAGGAGCTGCTGGAGGAGAAGGCCACCCCGGGAGCCGGCTATCTGGCCGCGGTCACCGAGCGCTGGGAGCGGGAGGCGGCCGCCGCGGACCAACTGAGAGTCCGCGTGGTGTATCTGCGTACTGGTGTGGTGCTGGCGCGCGAGGGCGGCGCGCTGCCGCGCATGGCGGCACCGTTTCGCGCCGGGGCGGGCGGGCGCCTGGGCAATGGCCGGCAGTGGATGCCGTGGGTGCACATCGATGACGTGGTCGGCCTGATCGAGCTGGCCCTCCGTAACGAGGAGCTGCACGGTCCGCTCAACCTGGTCGCGCCAGGCGCCGCGACCAACGCCGAACTCACCCGCGCTCTGGGGCAGGCGTTGCGGCGCCCGGCCTTCATGATCGTGCCGGCCCTCGCCCTGAAGCTGATGTTCGGCGGCATGAGCGAGACATTGCTCGCTTCCCAGCGCGTGGTCCCCGCGGCGGCCGGGCGGGCCGGCTACCGGTTTCGTTATCCGAATCTCGAGGCAGCGCTTGCCGACCTGCTGAGGTAGCTCGGCTCAGAAGGAACTCAGCCAGCCGCCGTCCACGTACAGGATCTGGCCGGTGACGTAGTCGGCGGCGGGCGAGGCGAGGAACACCGCCGCGGTACCGATGTCGGACGGTGCGCCCCACGCCGCCAGCGGCGTGCGGCCGCGCACCCAGGCGTCGAAGTCGGCATCCTCCCAGAGAGGCCTGGTCAGGTCGGTCTTGATGTAGCCGGGGCCGATCGCGTTCACGTTGATCCGATACCTGGCCCAGTCCACCGCCAGCGACTTGGTCAGCTGGCGGATCGCGCCCTTGGTCGCGGCATACGGTGCGTTGTCCTCGCGCACCTGCTCGCTCATCAGCGAGGCGATGTTGATGATCTTGGCGCGTTGCTCCGGCGCGTCCTCCCGTGCCGAGCGCGCGATCTGGTCGCGGCCGAATTCCTGGCACAGCCGGAACACGGAGTTCAGATTGAGGTCCAGCACGAACTTCCAGTCTGCCGGAGAGATCCGCTCGGCCGGCGCGCGCCGAGTGCTCCCGGCGTTGTTCACCAGGATGTCCAGGGGCCCGTCGGCGCGTACCCGCCGGTACAGCTCGTCGATGCGGTCGACGTCGGTCAGGTCGTAGGGATACGCGACCGCCCGCCCACCGCGGGCAACGACCTGGTCGCAAGCCGCCTGCAGCGCCTCCGGGTCACGGCTCACCAGGGCCAGAGCGGCGCCGGCGTCGGCCATGGCCAGGGCCACTCCCAGGCCGATACCACGGCTGCCGCCGCTCACCAGCGCGCGCCGGCCGGCGAGCGAAAACGGATCGGATGTTGCCATGGGCCGGATGCTACTACGGGCGTCCGCCGGCGAACAGGCCGACGCCCTTTTCGTGTGTAGCTCCATGTGGCTACATGATGGACGGCGTCCACTTACGAGGTGGGACCGACTGGAACTCCGCCGGCAAAGCCGTCCGGCCCCTTGGCGATGACCCGGTCCAGGTCGGTGCTGAGCTCGGCAAGCTGGTCGTCGTCCAGAATGCGCCCCGCGTTCAGGAATCCGTCGTCGTGGAACTGCTGCACCTGTTTCTGCGTCAGCATCGTTCGTCCTCCTGCAAGTCGAGCCAGCGTACCTCCTCCGCGGTCAGCGCCACATCCAGGGCGCGCAGGCAGTCGCGCGTTTCCGCGGGCAGGCGCGTGCCGATGATCGGAAACACCGGGAACGATTGCTGCAGCACCCAGGCCAGCGCGATGTTGATCGGGCTCACCCCATGCCGGCGTGCCAACTCGAACGCGCGTTCGCGCCGGGTGAAGTTCTCGGGGCTGTGGTAGCAGCGCGGCAGGTCGCGGTCGCGCGGTTGCTCGGCCTCGTTCTCGATGAAGAATCCGGACGCCTGGCTCGACCAGGGCACCAGCACCGTCTGGGTGGCTTCGAACCAGCGCCGGAACTCCGGATCGGAGGCGCTCTGCCAATGCGGGTAGCTGCCGTCGATGGTCCACCAGGCGTCGATGATGCGCGCCAGGCTGAACTGGTTGCTGACCACGGAGAAGTAGTTGCGCCCGTTACGGTCGGCGTACTCCCTGGCCTCCCGCAGCCGCGGCAACGACCAGTTGGAGACGCCGAAGATGGTCATCCGCCCGGCCGCCTGGTGCTCGCCCAGCACGTCGACGATCTCGCCGGCCGGCACCTCCGGGTTGTCGCGGTGCATCAGCCACACGTCGGCGTGGTCGATGCCGAGGCCCTCCAGGCCCGCCAGCAGCTCCCGAGTGATACCCTCCGGGGTGCCGTTGGGGGGATTGCCGCCCTTCTCGAACACCACCACCTCGTCGCGCACGCCGCGGCCGCGGATCCAGGCGCCCAGGTTGCGCTCGCAGGCGCCGTCGCGGTAGGCGTGCGAGGTGTCGAAGCAGTTGCCGCCCAGTTCGAAGTACTGGTCGAACAGTACCTCCGTGTAGGGGATGGTGACGTTGCGATCGGCGCCCTGCACCAGGCGGGCAACCGGCTTGTCCAGTCCCGGGATGGTGCCGTACTGCATAGCCGTTCCGGCTGCGCCGCCGCGCCGGAGCAGCGGACGGCCCGCGAGCGTGCCGGGGTGGAAGCGCCGCTCCTGCTCGTAGATCAGCCCCGCCTCCTCGCGCCAGCGGTCGAGCAGCTTCATGTTGCCGATGGTGTCGAGCCAGCTCATCGCCGGCGCCTGCCGCGCCTCCAGGTGCGCGGCCACGGTGTCCGCCTCGTAGGTGAACAGGTCGCGGTCGACCGCGACGGAGATCGTCTCGGGCTCGGCGGCGCCGGGACGGGTGAGAAGGATCCGGCCCGGCGAAAACCTGGTGTCGGCCGGCAGTGGCTCGGCGGCGTGGCGGCACGGCGAGCACGGCGTCCACGGCTCCGGCACTTCCAGGATGCCCTCGCTGCCGTACACCGCGAGCTGGCTCGGCACCCGGCAGTCCACGCCGCAAACCAACTCGGCGACGACGCCGTTGTCGAACTGCAGGGTGGCCGCGGCGTAGTGGTCCACCCCGGTCGGCCCCAGCCGGGCGCAGCCCTTAACCAGGTGCGGCTCCAGGAACGGCTCGCCGGCGGCCGCGCCCGCGATCAGCCGCGCCGCGGAGGCGGTGTAGCAGCCGATGTCCAGAATGCCGCCGCCGCCGAGCGCGTTGCCGAAGGTACGCGATTCGGCGGAGAAGCTGCCCTGGTAGCTGAATACCGTCCGGATCATGCGCACCTCGCCGATGGCGCCCGCGCGCACCAGCTCGGCCAGCCGCTGCGTCTGCGGGTGGCAGCGGTACATGAACGCCTCCATCAGGAACACGTCGTGCGCCGCCGCGGCGTCGATCATCGCCGCCGCCTCCAGGTGGTTCATGCCGATCGGCTTCTCCACCAGCAGGTGCTTGCCCGCCTCCGCAGCCTTGATCGCCCACTCGGCGTGTGCCGGGTGGATGGTGCTGACGTAGACCGCGTCGACTTCGTCATCGGCGAGCAACTCCTCGTAGTTGTCGAACCGCTTGGGAATCGCAAACAGGTCGGCCAGCGTGTCCGCCCGCTCCCGGCTGCGGCTCGCCACCGCCGCGATCCGCCCGCTGCCCGAGAACCGCACGCCGTTGCAGAACACCCGCGCGATGGTGCCCGCTCCGATCACTCCCCAGTTCAGCATGCGCCCTCCTTCTGCGGCAGCTATGCGGCCGCCGGAATTGTCAGTTACCGGGTCAGAAGCATATCATGACCTCTTCGAGAACCCGGAGTCGGAGGAGGGAATAAAGATTGTCGAGCGTGAGGGTTGCCTACAATGAGAAAGAGGCGCCGCTGGAGGTGCTGTTGAGGACGATCGACCGCCCCGGAGACTTCTGTACGCAGGATCGGATGCTGGTGCCGATGCCGCGCGTCGAGGTGGAAGGGGCGCGCTCTCTCTCCTTCCCGATCACCGAGGAGCAGGCGCATGCGCTCGTCGCGGTGGCGGAACCGGCGCCCTATGGCAGGGGCGAACAGACCCTCGTAGACCGTTCCGTGCGCGCCTGCCGGCAGATCGATGCGGCGCGGGTGCGAATTACCGGCAGGGCGTGGCGCGACACCCTGGCGCAGGTCGTCGCACGGGCCGCAACGGGACTCGGCTGTCCGCCCGAACAGACCTCCGCGTGCCTGTACAAGCTGCTGGTGTACGAGAAGGGCGGCTTCTTCGCCCCGCACCGGGATACCGAGAAGGTCGACGGCATGGTTGCTACGCTGGTGCTGTCGCTCCCGGTGGCGGGCGCCGGCGGGGAGCTGGTCATCCGCCACCGGGAGCATGAAAAGGTCGTCGACCTGCGCACCGACGAAGCCTCTGAACTCGCGTTCGCCGCGTTCTATGCGGACTGCGTGCACGAAATCCGTCCGGTGACGGACGGCTACCGAATCGTCCTCGTCTATCACTTGGTAGTGCGCGGTGCCGCTGCCGCGGTGCTCAAGGCCGCGCCCTACTATCGCTCGCAGGAAGAGCAGATCGCGGCCCGATTCAGAAACTGGGAAGCGACTTCGACGGCGGGTGACAAGTTGGTCTGGCTCCTGGAGCACGAATACAGCGAGGCGGGTCTGTCGTTCGACGTGCTGAAGAACGCCGACGCGGTGTTGGGCCGGGTCCTCGCGCGGGCGGCGGAGCAGGCGAAACAAGTGCTGTACGCGGCCATCCTCGGAATCTCCGAGTGGGGGACCCTGCCCGAGTTGGCCGAGTCACTGGACTGGGACGAACCCTCCGACGACTGGGAGTCCATGGAACTGGTCCACTCTACCCGATCACTGGTCGGACTGGTTGCACCGGACGGCTCGCGTCCCGACTACGGCGAGCTGCCGCTGTTGCCGGGAGAACTGCTCCCCGCCGGGGCGCTGGACGGCGTGGCGCCGGATCAGGAGGACACCCGCTTTACGGGCAACGCAGGCGTAGAGATGAGCCGCAGCTATCGTCGCGCGGCGCTGGTGCTGTGGCCCCGGGAGAGGACCGTGGGGACCCTCGCCCGCGGCGACATCGAAGGTGCCCTGGCGTGGTTCGCGGATGACCTGGCGCGATCGCAACGCGACATCCGGTCGCAACCGCGCTTGTCCGGTCTCGCCGCTCAGCTTATCGCCGCCTGGCCCGAGCCGGACCCCGCTCGATTCCATAGCCGGCATCGCTCGGATTGGTCACAGCCGGCCTACGGTGAGGCGCTTCGCCTCCTGCACCGGCTGGGGGACGAGGCCACCATCCGGCGCTTTCTGTGCGAAGTTGCCACGCAACACTATAGCGGGGCGGAAAACGTCGAGTTGCTGAGGACGGCGACGGAGGTAGCTCCCGCTGTCCTGCACACCTGGCTGCCGCAGTTCACGGCGGCTAATTTCTCGCACGCCCCGGGGGACGTCCTCGACTTGCTTTGGCGTCTGCACCGGCAGGAAGATTCAGGTCCCGACCTGATCCGGCGCTTGGCGCTGGTCGAGGCGGTGCGAGCGGTCTGCCTTCTGTTGCCCGTTGTGGTGGAGGGCGCAGCCACCGCGCAGCCGGCCGCGGCCCGCTTCCGGCCGGCACGGCGGTGGAACTCCGGCCGGCCGCTGACGGCACGGGCGATCCGCTCTCTGTTCGCACTGATCTGGCACTGCGCGCAGCCGGCGGCGGCCGCGGAAGCTGCCGCGCTCCTGGTGCAGCGTCCGGAAGCGGCTCCCCCGGATCGGGCCCTGCCGCTGGCACTTGCGGAGCTGGCGAAACTGGATGGCATGGCCGGCGATGCGACCGAGTCTGCCGGGTTCGCGGCGCTCTGGCGGCACGCGGCGGCTTTTCTGCTGGCGCGCAGCCCGGCGCCCCCCGAGGAGCCGCGCGACTGGGTGATCGAGTCCGTTGTCGGGTGCGACTGCCCGAACTGCGATCGGCTGCGAGCCTTCTGCGCGGACGCGGTAGCCACGACCTTACGGTTCTCGATGCGTCAGGACATGCGCCTGCACATCGAGTCGGTGATCACCTTTGGGCGACTCGACATCGACTGCCGGACCGAGCGCGAAGGCAGATCGGATATCCTGATCTGCACCAAGACGCGCGCCTCCTACGAACGACGATGTGCGCAGTACGCCCAGGATGTCACGCACATGCGGCTGCTGGTTGCCGCGGCCCCCGGCAGCGGCGCTGCGGTGGCCGACGATCTGGGGCAATTGCACGCGGCGCTTGCGCGCGCCGGACGAGCGGTCAGCCCTTCAGAGAGCCGATCATGATGCCCTGCACGAAGTACTTCTGCAGGAACGGGTACACGATCAGCAGCGGCAGGCTGGCGACCACGATGCTGCCGTACTTGATCAGCTCGGCGGCATGCTGCCGCTCTTTGAGGTCCGCGATATCGGTCACCGTCTCGGGGTCGTCGAGGATCAGGATCGAGCGCAGCACGAGCTGCAGCGGATACTTCTGCTGGTCGTCGAGGAAAATCAGCGCGTTGAAGAATTCGTTCCAGTGCCCCACGCCGTAGTAGATCGCCAGCACCGCGATTACCGGGCGCGACAGCGGCAGCACGATGCGCACGAAGAACGGGATGTGGTTGCAGCCGTCGATCGCCGCCGCCTCGTACAGCTCGTCGGCAATGGTGGTCTGGAAGAAGGTGCGGGTGACGATGATGTGCCACACCATGGCCGCACCCATGATCACCATGATCGCCCGCGTGTCGAGCAGCCCGAGCGATCGCACCAGCAGGTACTTGGGGATGAGGCCGCCCTCGAAGTAGAGGGTGGCGAGCAGGAAGATCATCAGCACGTAGCGGCCCGAGAAGCGCCGCGACGACAGCGGGTAGGCGACCGTCACCGTCATCGTGATGTTGAGCAGCGTGCCGAGCACGGCGTAGAAGATGGTGTTGGCGTAGCCGCGCCAGATGCTGGCCGTGTTGAAGATGCGCTCGTAGCCGGCGAAGGTCAGGCCGCGCGGCCAGAGCCACACGTTGCCGGCGTAGATGGCAGCGGGGTCGGAGACCGATGCGATCAGCACGAAGTAGAGCGGGTAGGCCACCAGCAACAGGGCCAGCGTCACGCACCCGTTGACGATGGCGAGGTTGATCCGGTCCTCGCGGGATGGCTTCATTGCGTGCGCCGGCATCGCGATTCGCCCCGCTACCAGAGGGTGTTCTGCCGCAGCGCCCGCGCAATCTGGTTGACGCTGATCAGCAGGACCATGTTGATGACGGTGTTGAACAGGTTGATCGCCGTCGAATAGTCGTACTGGGCCTTGATCAGCCCCACCTTGTAGATGTAGGTGGCGATGATCTCGGAGGCCTCGGCGTTGAGCAGGTTCTGCAGCAGATACGCCTTCTGAAAGCCCACGTTCATGATCTGCCCCAGGCTCAGGATCAGCAGGATCACCGCGGTCGGCATCAGCAGCGGCAGGTCGATGTGGACGATCTTCTGGCGGATGGTGGCGCCGTCGATGCGGGCCGCCTCGTACAGGGTGGGGTCGATCCCGGCGAGCACCGCCAGGTAGATGATGGCGCCCCAGCCGGCGTGCTGCCACACGCTCGACAGCACGTAGATGGTCTTGAACCAGCGCGCCTCGGCAAGAAAGTTCACCGGCTCGCCGCCGAGCAGCACCAGCAGGTGGTTGACCATGCCGCTGACCGGCGACAGCAGCACGTAGAGCATGCCGGCGAGCACCACGATGGAGATGAAGTGGGGGGCGTACACGGCGGTCTGCACCACCCGCTTGTACGTGGCGGCGCGCATCTCGTTGAGCATCAGGGCCAGGATGATCGGCACCGGGAAGCCGAGCGCCAGCTCGTACAGGCTGATGCCGAGGGTGTTGGTGATGACGCGCCAGAACAGGAACGAGTTGAAGAACTTCTTGAAGTGGACCAGGCCGGCCCAGGGGCTGCCGGTGATGCCGAGGGTGGCGACGAAGTCCTTGAACGCCAACTGCACCCCGTACATGGGCACGTAGTGGAACAGGATGAAGTAGGCGACGGCGGGCGCCGCCAGGATCCAGAGCTGGTGCTCGCGCCGGAGCGTCTTGACGAGTCGGCCGATGCCGGTGGCCGGCCCGAGGCGGATTTCGCCCGGCGGTGTCGCGCCGGCCTGCCGGGTGGCGCCGCTCAGCGGCCCATCCAGCGCAGCTTTCCGGGCTCGAACACGCGCCCCGGCTCGCCGTAGTCGTTGCCGGCCAGGTCCTTGCCGCGCAGCAGGTAGACGGTGTGCCGGCCGCGCTGCCTGGTGGGGTTGAACTTCACGTCGGTGGTCATGTAGCGCATGGTGTAACCGCAGCGGCGGCGGCGACTGGTGTTGGGGCTGGAGCTGTGCATCAGCTTGGCGTGATGCACGTGACACTCGCCGGCGCGGATCGCCAGGTCGACCGCCTTGCTTTCGTCGAGCTGGTCGGGGCGGATGCGGGTGCCGAACACGTGCTGCGAGTGGTCCACCTCCTCATACTCCGAGAAGCCGTGGTGGTGGGTGCCGGGAATCACCCGCATGCAGCCGTTCTCGGGCAGCGAGTCGTCGATCGCCAGCCACACCGTGACCACCTTGTGCTCGCTCAGGCTCACGTTCCAGTAGGCGGAGTCCTCGTGCCACGGCACCGCCAGGCCGCGCTGCGGCAGCTTGCACAGGAAGTGGCTGGCCCACAGTGCGATGTTGGGCCCGATCAGGCGCTCCACGAAGTCGAGCACCTCCTCCGCGGCCAGCCACTCGAACAGCTCGGGAAAGGCAAAGTGCGGGACGTCCATCCCCTCCGGGCGCGCATCCTCCGGCAACTGCGCCAGCATGCCGTCGAAGAAGCGTTGCAGGCGTCCGAACTTCTCTGCCGGAAAGAGCTGGTGGTGATAGACCAGGTAGCCCTGCTCGGTGAAGAAACGCAGGTCGGTGTCGGTCAGGTGTACCGGGTGTCGATCCAACTTAGGAATGCTCCTTATGTGCTGCTACCACAATTGGTTTCTGAGGTCAACCGGAACCGGTACTCGGGGGTACTCGGGGTACTCGGCGTCGGCGACCTGGCCGTCCGCCATCCCGGTCGTCTCCGGCTCATCGGAGCCCCTCGCCAGTTTCTCGGTGGCGCTCCACGGCCGTCGAACTCACCTTGAACCTAAGCACAGCCTCCCGTCCGTAAGCTGTTCTCGGGGGCTTGCTCTGCTACTCGGTTTCGCACCCAGGCGACTCAACAAATACGAGCGAAAAGCTTGTGGAAGAAAGAAAGGCGGGCTACAGTGTCCAAACGGAGGGAGGGACACCGCAGACAACGGAGCTACGATGGAGCCGGCCACCTCCACGCCGACTTGAGCGTTGGGGCTCAGAGTGGCGCATCCAGCAACCAGGGCGGGCGCGCCACAGGCCGTTCGACAGTCGCACAGCGAACAGGGTCGAGGTCGGTCAAGACAACCCCTAATGATTCCCGGCGGCTACTGTAATCTTCTTCGCATTCATGATCTACTTGCTCTTCATGTGGTACGGCGTAGGTAGAGCTTCCCATGCGTCCCAGGCGATGATTCCTTACCCTCTGATCACTTCGTAGGCGGTGAACGAACGTGACCGACCAACGTCGCCTCTCCCAGGTGATAAGAAACCTGATCGCCCGGAAGGGCGAAGGAGTCCATTGGGACTTCAAGCGCAAGCATCAAGAACTTAGCACGGACTTGGTCCACGATGTACTCTGCCTCGCTAACGCCGAACATGTCGGCCCCCGGTTCCTGATATTTGGTGTCGACGACGTTGACTATACGCTCCACGATATTCAAGGAAGCAAAGGGCGCAGGACCCAGGCCGACATCGCCGGCCTATTTCGTGACAATGCCGATAAGTTCTTCCAGTCGAGGTTCCCGTCGTTTCATCTGCGCGACGTACGGATTGATGGGATACTGGTAGACGTGCTGGTCATCGAGGATGAACCAAAGAAGCCTTACCACTTGATTGCAAACATCGAAAAGGTCCGGGCCCATCACGTTTACACGCGCGTATGCGATACTAACACGCCGGTCAACAGGTCCGCCCAGCCGCATGAGGTCGAACGGATGTGGCGCGAGCGGTTCGGGCTCGATGTACCCGCACTCGAGAGAGCCAGACGGTGTCTTGAGGAGTCGGCCGCGTGGACCATACAGGAGGAGAACGGCTTCGTCTGTTGCCACCATGACGTGTTGCCTGAATTCACGCTAAGGGCGGCGAGTGCGGAGTTCCCATTAGACAGCAGTCAGGAGTGGACGCGTGGTGAGATCGCGACTGACGCCAACCATGCCAATTGGTACGAACTACGCTGTCATCAGACGGTGTTGCGTCGCATCCATTATGTGAGTTTCGACAAGCGCAAGAAGAACATTGTGGCCCCCGATTGGGAGCCGATTGGCAAAGGACGGTTCTACTTCTACAGGGCGGGCAGCGTCGAGCACGCAGTCCAGCAGTTCTGGACCGAGCGCTACGGACGGGATGACTCCGTGGGGCTACAGATTCGAGGAGACAGCGAATCCGCACGCGAGGCAAGACTGAGGTGGCGTCGCGGCCTTAGCATTCCCGTTGTCGAGTCCTGGGAGCTGGACGGATTCCTGGTCGGTCGAAGATGGCAGTCAACCCGCGGCCCCGACCCATCCACTGATCCGAACGAACAGTACGAGCTATTCCTGCGCAATCTTCTCGATTTTGACGACTGTCGGCACGCTTAAGAGGACTGACTTATGCGGTCGGACAGAGATGCCGCGTGGATCGAGATGGCGGGAATCGCCCGCCCGGATGGCGCACTAAGCGACGGGAAATGGGCTACGCTGAGGTACCGAGTCGACGTAGCGAGAGCGCGGCTCGCGTCCGCCGAAATGCGCCCTAACAGGAGCATGTGCCGTCTTCTCCTAGTGGGTGAAGACCACAGGATCGCTCTACATCCTGGTGTGGACCCACTTGCGCTTTGCCGGGCGTTGTGGCGGACTTATGGGCGCGGGCGCCGCGAAGGCGGGTCCACGGTGGCTATGCAGCTAGTACGAGTGCTTACGGATCGCTTCGAGAGGAGTTGGCGGAGGAAGGCTAACGAGATGTTCCTCGCGATACACTTGGCGCGCCATGTGCCAATCGACGAGTTGCCGGCGCTCTATCTTTCTGTAGGCTACTACGGGTGGCGTATGAATGGCTTTGTCCAAGCATGCCGCCGATTGGGTGTCGACCCGGAGATTTGTTCGCTTCAGGAGTCGGCGTCGGTGGTTGCGCGTCTCAAGTATCCGGAACCAAAAAGCTGTACGGCGTCGAGACGACTCCAGATAGCTCGAAGGTCCGAGTACCTCATGGCACGGTTGGAGCACTATGGCCGAAGGTACTAAAGCATTCGTTATCGATCCGCAGTTGGCCAAGCTAATGGGGGCGTATCCTTGCCCGCAGGACCTGCTTTCGGCCGCCGCGGCTGGGCCGCGTGAGAGGGCGATCCTCGCTCGGCTGTGGATTTCCGAAGGGATTCCGTTTGCGTTCAGTAGATGCCCGGGTGTCTATGAGGAAGTGCGCGATTCACTCGCCAAGAGACTGAGACTGGACGCGAAGCAAATCAGCATGGTCGGTAGCGGTCGGATCGGGTACTCCTTGGCACCCAAGAAGTGGGGTGAAGAGTACCGGGCAGAGTCGTCCGACCTAGATCTGTTTGCCGTGTCCGAACGGTTGTTCGAGAGATTGCGGGAGGACTTCGAACGCTGGCGCGACGACTATGCTCGTGGCGACATACAACCTAGTACGGGACAGGAAAGATTCTACTGGAACGCGAACCGAAGGGAGACGCCAATCTCCATTCAAAGAGGTTTTATCGATTCGATCCGCGTGCCGAATCGACAGCGTTACGCGGTCTTCTTGGCAATGAACAGCTGCCTCGCAGACGTCCGGCTCAAACTACTCGAGGCGGGCGAAGGTCCGAAGCCACGAAGCAGGTTGACGCTCAGGTGCTACAGGCACTGGGACTCGTGCGAACTCCAGATGACCATCAGCTTGAAAGCGGTCGTGGATTATCTGACCTAATCAGTTGGTTGGCATCGAGATCCTCGTGATGACCTGAAGGCGGCGGATAACAATGATGATATGATAATGAGAAGGAAGAGCCACTGGAAGCGATCCAGAATCGGCCAGGCCCTCACTGTCGCTTTGGAAGCGGCGCTGGAGGCCGGCTCGGTTCTCGCGCCGGTAGCCGGCGGTTGACGGCTTGGGCGACGGTCGGAGTGGGTCATCGCGCCGTTTGCTGGAACGGATCCGGCGCTCCCCAGATTCGATCACCTCGCTCGCGGACAGCCACTCGAACACATGCTTCTGAATAAATGGAGTCATCGCCTTGCTACGCGTTCTACGGGGTCATCCTGAGCAATTCCGCAGTCTCTTCAGGAGGGCTTGATAGCGATTCGCTGTTCCTGAACTCACAACCGACTCGGCCAACATCATTTCGTGTTCTTCAGATTTGTACCGTACGTCGTAATACCCACTCAAACTGGTCCGATAAACCTCCAGATCCCCCGCTGGAGCGATCTCAGTAGCGTCTACGTATAAAATGTACTTGTACTCTCCACTCGAAAAATAGAATCCATGATTTCCTATTGTACCCTCCATGTTGTAGGTGCCATTGTCGATCACTATATCCGGCTCGCTGTCGTGTAATCTGTGAACTTTCCATGAGGCGTAACGGTATCCGTGGTCAACACGGTCTACTCTGATACGATAGGTGCAGGTCTCCCATTCTAGAACGGGAGAGCGGTAGTCTCTTAGACTCTCGTGCAACTCACGTCTTTCCAGATCGATCAACCGATACCTCTCGCGCTCTTCGAGTTCTGACTCATAGTTTATATTGCGTATTCGACCATCACTATCGAACCATACAAGTCCACCGTGCAGTTGAAGCCCGCGCCATCCGATCCGGCCGCATTTGTCGTTGTCTGACGAGACGATGAGCCTCACAAACTCGTCGTCAAATATCTCTCCATAGCGCTCCATAAACTCGTCACGAGAAATACTTGGAAGCGGATGCCTCCTTCGTAGCGGGAATCTAATTGCTTCCGCTAATCGATTCTTGTCTCCATCGCGCACTAACGCAATGAATCGATTGACTATCGATACGTCATCTTCTTCTTGATCCACACA
The DNA here is from genome assembly GCA_965203905.1 of Spirochaetia bacterium. Lineage (GTDB taxonomy): Bacteria > Spirochaetota > Spirochaetia > SZUA-6 > Bin103 > Bin103. Next base: position 4,441,274 of record CBDBDQ010000005.1, read on the forward strand.
AGAATCTACTTGCGCGGGCACCATCACCGTGCCGAGCAAGAGGAGTGGACCGATGAGCACTACGATTCTCAACGGTCCGCCGAGCGTCCCACTTTGGTTCGCCTTTAATCGCTCAGGTGGCGGTCGTAGACCTTCTGGTAAATCTCCAGCAACCGCGGCAGGCCCATGCTGTCGAGCCGCTGCAGGTAGCCCTCCCAGTCCTCCTCGATGCCGCCGTCGACGATCCACCTGGCGCCCATCTCCTGGGTGAACTGGTTGATCTCCGGCGCCAGGTCGGCGATCTCGTCGTTCTCCTCCTCCAGCATGTAGACCAGCGGGAAACGCACGTAGCTGGCGATGTAGGGCGCGTACTGCTCGTTGCCGGCGAACTTGTCGAGCTGGTCGGCGGTGGGCTCCATCAGGCGCATCACCTCGACCGGCAACGCATAGATGCCCATGCCGCGCGGCACCGACTGGTTCTTCCAGCTGATGCGGCTCTCGAACCCGTCGGGGATCTCGGCGTGCACGTAGGTGCCGTCGCCCTTCTCGAGGATCTGCTTGCCGATGATCCCGAACCACGACTGCAGCGCCCAGGTCGGGTCGTACTGCAGGTCGGCCCAGCGCACCGCCGCCTGCGGGTACTCGGAGGCGCTGGTGACCGTGAACGCGTTGAGGAAGTAGCTCGGCGGATCGCCCGGCCAGCGCCGGCCCGCGGGCCCCTCCAGCGGATCCATGGTGACGTAGCCGCTGTCCACCCCCTCGCCGAACAGGTAGGCCGCGCTCCACGCCGTGAACGAGCCCAGGATCGGCGGGTCGAGCTGGCGCTGCTTGGCGGTCAGCTCGGCGTAGGAGTGGGAGAACGCCTCGATGTCGATCAGCCCCTCGGAATAGAGGCCGTGGAAGTACTCGATGCCGTCCCGGTAGGCGTCGGTGGCGGCCACGTAGATCACCCGCGTCGGGTCGTCGCGGTCGATCGAGATGCCCATCTCCTCGCCGAGGTGGTGCTGGCGGTCGACCCCGAAGCTGCTGAACAGCGGGTACACGCCCAGCCAGCCGAAGGTACGGAAGGAGAGCGGGATCTCGTCCGCCTCGCCGTTGCCGTTGGGGTCGCCGTGCTTGAAGGCGCGCAGCACCTCGCGGTATTCGTCGTAGTTCTGCGGCATGTCGAGGCCCAGCTTGTCGAGCCAGTTCTTGTTGATGAAGAAGTGGAGCTGCGGCTCGGCGCCCGACTCCCAGATGCCGGGCATGGAGTAGATGTGGCCGTCCGGAGCCTGCATCGCAAGCCGCACCTCGGGCCGGTCTTGCAGGATGCGGTTCAGGTTCGGCGCCCACTGTGCGAGGTCGTCCTCGATCGCCCGGAACACGCCCTGCGGCGCGTGCGTGAGGATGTCCGCCGGGTCCAGCGTCTTGTGCATGAAGAACGCGTCCGGGTAGTCGCCCGAGGCGAACAGCAGGTTCTTCTTCTCCTGGTACGCCTCCTCCTGGATCTGGCGCCACTCGACGTGGATGTTGGTCTTCTCCTCCACCATGTCGAAGAACTCCAGTCCCTCGTGCGGATAGGTCTTGTGGCCGATCACCCCCACCATCTCCAGGGTGATCTTCTCGGTAGTCACCGGGTAGCCGGAGTCGGTGTAGATGTCGGCAGCCGCCGTCCCCGTCTCCTCGGTGGCGGCGGCGAACGCGCCGCCCGCTCCCAGCGCGAGCAGGACTGCGGTACTCAGCAGCGTGCGAACCTGTTTCATGGCTTCTCCTCCTTGATCGGACTTGATCGGACTTGATCGGAGCCTGTCGGGTACACCAAACCACGGGCACACCACGCCGTCAAGGACGTGCAGTCGGCGTGGTCGGCGTCAGGACATCCCCCGGATTACGCGGAAACCCGGCGACTCCCCGCGAGCGGTCGAACTGGTAGGTGCGCTCGCCACGCCACTGCCACTTGCGGAACGGCAGCACCTTGAAGCCGCCGCCGGCCAGCGCTGGCGATGCTCCCGGCCGGCGGCAGGCGGCTAGCGCCTCGGCGCGGAGCGCGGCAGCCGTTTCGCGTTGCCCGGCGGCGAGGTTGCGCACAGCAGCTCGCGGCCGCCGTTGGCGAAGAACAGGTACTTCCAGCGCGGGTCGCGGACCATCACCTTGAAGGCGTCGGTGCCGGGCAGCCCGTAGTAGCCAACGAGGACCTCGCGCGGCGCGGCCGCTCCCGCCACCATGCCCAGCACGTCGCGGCCTTCCCGGACTTCCGGGTGCCCGGCGGCGGTGGTGGCGATGCCGAACAGGTCGGTGAGGCACACCAGCTCGGTACGGCGCCGGTCGCGGGGCAGCCGCGCCGGCCAACTGACCAGGAACGGGATGCGGGCGCTGGCGTCGAAGAAGCTCTCCTTCTGCCAGGCGTGGTGGTCTCCGAGGTGATCGCCATCGTCGGAGAAGAAGCAAATCAGGGTGTCGTCCGCGTCCGGTCGCGCCTTATGCCGAATGACGACGATCACTGGTCGACGATACAATCCGTTGGCAACGTCAGAGCCCTCGGCGCATCGGACGCGAGTAGTAGCTGTCGGCTCAAAACCTGGTGGGAGCCGGTCAGCCGTTGGCATTGGAGGAGATACTTGAATGCAAGAGATCGGGTTTCGCCGAATTGTTGAATCTGGAGTCTTCGTATGGCCATGGAAGGAGCCGCAGGGTCTGCTGGTTATGAGCGGGGCAGCAGGTGGTGGTGGTGGCGGTGGCGGAGCATTCTGTCTCGAAGGCCTGAATCTTTATGGTGCAGGCGGCGGCGGCGGCGGCGGCGGCGGCGAGGAAACCCGCGTGATACACGGGAATGCGCACTATAAGGCGGCGGGTGGGGATGGCGGAGTCGGTGGTGACGGCGGCGGTCTTCACGAGGGCAAGCCTGTCGAAGGCCAGCATGGAAGAGGGTGCCACTACGGCGATGGCGGCCATGGCGGCTACGGGGCAGTCGTACCTCCGGTCGACGGCCGCCTTGCGTCAAACGGCGGCAATGGCGGGAAGGGCTTTCCGGGAGAGACTCGGATAGTTGAACTTGCCGATCTGACTTCCGGTGATCGTTTCGAGATCAAAATCGGTAGAGGTGGCAGTGGCGGTGGTGGCGGCCAGGGGTTCGCGGCAGGCGCTGGCGGTGCCACAGGAGCCGATGGATTCGTACTGTTTGTTCCCGTACTTTCAGAAAAGGGGAAATAGTGCTGCCTAGACGGGCCGCCGCCGGACATGCGAGCAGGCTAGACAGTCTGCCGATGGCAATGGACTTGAAAGGATTTCGTGTTCAGGGAAACGGATGCCTACGCATCACCGAAGACCGTCACCCTCCAAGAATGACATGGAGTTCCAGTCGGCATGTCGACAAAGTCGAAGAGACACTCCAAGCCTTGGTTGCGATGGGTGGAGCACGCAATCTCGGCGATATGCTGAATGTTGATCCTAATGAAGAAGCACACCCTGAGCGCGCCTACATGTCGCGCCTGAAGTTCCTGCAGGACGAGGCGGCACATGACGGGTACGTACTGAATCCTACTTCCGAAGTCGATTTCTGGCAGTTTGTTCGGTCCGCGCCCGACATTCGGAAAGGCAACCTGGTATTGATGGACAACGGTAACCTTAGAGCGATTTGGAAGGATGAACAGGGAACGCGCCTAGGCTTGCAGTTCCTTGGTGAAGGAATGGTGCAGTTCGTGATCTTCAAGCAGCGCAAGCAGGGACAACCGATTTCGAGGGTCAGTGGACGCGATTCTTTGGACGGACTAAAATGGATGATTGTCACCTATGAGCTCCATTCGTTGCTTTACCCAGGAAGCGCGACAGTGTACCGACAGGAGGCCACATCGTTCGTTACGTAAAGCCGAGCATGATCCAAGAAGATGGGGCTGCGGATGGTTCAGACTTTCGTGTGCGCTCCACACGACCAGAAGAAGCAGGATTGTCCGTAAATTGGCTCGAGGTATTTGGACCGGACAAGGTCCATCAGCTGGACGAAGTGCGCCGTTTGTGCCGTCTACACTTGAGGCCAAACGGACGTTTTGCAGAAATAAATGTTGGCACGGTCATACACCACGTAGCCACAGAGTTGGACTCGCTGCGCATCATCCATGATCCACTTGAAGCAACGGATCGTTTCGATGCCGACCCATCGCACGCGGAGATTACCGGTCTGCCTCCGGGCGATTCGGATCAGGCTGTTTTGGTCGGCGATCTAATCGCAGAGTGCGTCATCGCGATGCACCCGGCCGGCGTCGGGGATGACGGCTGAGACCAAGTTCGCATGATGCGAGCATGACGGGCCGCCGTTCAGTCTCGGTACCCCGGAGAGGCTCGACTCGTTCACGGCCCACAAGGCGACGGGCATAAACCAGACAGGCGAGAAAGTCCTCGCGTATCCAGCCACGGGTAACCCTGGAGCAGGGTATCATGATCATCGCCAGCCGCCAGCATACCCAAGATATGTTCCTCCGCAAGGCGGCGACCTCGAATGATCGGCTTGCCCCCATAGATCCGTGGATCGACGGAGACTCTCTCCAACAGATCGGTTTCGTTCACGGCAGCCTCGGTCAGCGATTCTACTGGCGAAGCACGCTTGTCAATGTCGACTCACGAGGCCACCTGCCATGAGCGTGGCACGACCCGATAAAGGCTATGTCCCGCTGCGCAGACCTGGAGTCGGGCGGACGTGATCCGCGGCGGTCCGTTCGCCACGGTGGCCATCATCGGTGGTCGCGGTCGCGTCGGGCGGAAAGCCGGCGGCCAGTCGGAGCCAGCGCGTCGCTTCGTCCAGCACTTCCCGCGGGCATCGTGATGACCACCGCAAAGCGCCTCAAGCGTCAGCACGCAGCGATCCGACCAGGGCCGCGGCCTGCGGGAACGCGCGACAGATGCTCGGCAGCGTGCTATGTTACGCGCTTGCCGCATGATGTATCACCAGACGCTGTTGTTCGAGAACGGGACGGGAGGCCACCGCGCCTACACCACGCCGACGCTGCTCACCACCGCCAGTGGCGCCATTCTGGCGATCTGCGAAGGCAGGAACAGCGACCCGAAGGTGATGGGGGGCGACTCCGGCGACATCGACCTGGTGATGCGGCGCAGCCTCGACGGCGGACGGAGCTGGGAGCCGAAGCGGGTGATCGTGCGCATCGGGCCCGACACCGACGGCAACGCGGCGCCGGTGCTGGACCGGGAGACCGGTGCCGCTCCTGGAACGCCGGCAGGGTGGTGTACGAGGACCACGCCGCCTACTCCGACCTGTGCGTGGCGCCCGACATGAGCATCTGCTGCCTGTTCGACCACGGCTGCGGCACCGGCTACGACGGTCTGGCCCTGACGCGCTTCGACCTGGCATGGCTCACGGACGGCGAGGATACGCTCGCCTGAGCGGGGCAGGACTGGCAAGGCTCGAGGGACGGAGCTGAGCGATGGTGAGCTACCTGGTGCGGCGGGTCGTCTACATGCTGCTGCTCCTGGTGGTGCTCTCGTTCGTGTCGTTCGTGCTTATCGAGCTGCCGCCCGGCGACGCGCTGTCCACCATGATCCAGGAGATGTGGGCCAGCGGGCGCTCGGTATCCGCCGAGGACATTGGCTACCTGGAAGAACTGTACGGTTTGAACCGCCCGTTCCTGCTGCGTTACGGCAAGTGGTTCTTCAACCTGCTGCAGGGCGACATGGGCCAGTCGCTGATCCACGGCATGCCGGTGAAGCGGCTGATCAGCGAACGCTACTGGCTCACGGTAACGATCAGCTTCGCGTCGCTGCTGTTCGTGTTCGCGGTGGGATATTCGCGTACATCGAAGTCCTCCTCGAGGTCGATCACCACGGAGAACACGAAGATCAAGCGGTCCTCGCTGCCATAGCGCAGCTCCCATTCGAGATCATACGCCGGGGAGCTTGGAGACAGACCGGAAACGAAGTCTGATCTGATCTGCTTGGCCGCGCGCACCGCCGCAGTCAATGCCCCCAGATACTCATCAGCGCTCCATTCATCTGCCGGTGCACCGGTCATCAGGTCGGCCATGCTCGTGTGAGTATCGAATGTCCGCATCTGGTTGAGCGCGGTCTGCCACACGATGATTTCGTCTTCCGGCACATCGCGTACTGCAATTTCTTTCTCCGCCCGGCCCCCGTCGAGGGCGGCAGCATTGCGGCTTACGTCGGCCAACGCGACCTTGCGGTAGCGGAAGACGTGCTGACCTGGTTCATGCGAAGTTATCGACCGGAGCTGGTAGCCGTCGCCTCCAACAGTGGCTGAACGCCGCCTCGTAGAGGACTGGATCGGGAAGGTGGGAGTGCCGGGAGTCCCGAACCCAATTTCGCGGACCATCTCGGTGATCGACTCTCACGTGGCTCCATTCCCTGGTCGATGGTGGGAGGGGATCCAGTGGCGGGGCGGTGGCGCGGGCTGCTGGCGGCGGGCGTTGGCGTAGTCACTGGCGCACAGCACCTCCTCGAACAACATCGCTTCCAGCTCGCGCCGAGTGCTGGCGTAGTCGGCGTCGGCGTAGCGGTTGTGCGTTTCGGCGCGATCTTCGATGCGGTCGTACAGTTCGCCGTGCGCGCCCCCGGCGTACTTGGTCAGGCGCCAGCGCTCGGTGGTGAGCGTGCGCATGCGCGCCGGCATCATGTCATCGTCGTTCTCGGTCAGCGCGGCCGTGCGCCGGTAGGGACCGGTGCCGCGCAGCGCCGGTGCGAACGAGATGCCCTGTACTCCCTCCGGTTCCGGCACGCCGGCGAGGTCCCACAGGGTGGCGGCGATGTCGAGCGTGGAGGCGGGCTGCTCGATGGTCTGTCCCGCCTGGATGCCCGGGCCCTGCACCAGCAGGGGTACGCGCAGGGCGGAGGCGAAGTGCATGCCCTTGCCGACGAAGCCGTGGTCGCCGAGGTACTCCCCGTGATCGGCGACGAACACCACGACGGTGGACTCGGCCATGCCGGTGGCCGCGAGATGGTCGAGGATGCGCCCGACGTGGTGGTCGAGGCAGGCGGTCATGCCGTAGTAGGAGGCGCGCACCGCACGCCAGGTCGCCTCGCTCACCCGCGAGTAGTCCAGCGGCGGGGTACCGATGATGCGGTCGATGCCCGGCCCCTCCGGTGGTACCTCCCACTCGCCGACGTCCAGCGCTTCGCCGCGGAAGATCGAGTCGTACCACGACGGCATGTGGCGCCCGCCGTGGGGTAGGGGCGCCGGCACCGCTACGGGGTCGTACGCCGATGCCCACGGTTCGGGAACCGTGAACGGGTGGTGCGGGTCGGGAAAGCTGACGTGGGCGAACAGCGGCCGCCCGTCATCGCGCACGGAGTCGAGCAACTCGATGGTGCGGTCCGCCAGGTAGTGCGAGGAGTGCAGCTCGGGGGGCAGCCGGAAGCGATGCGGTCCAAGCACCGGCGTAAGTTGATGTTCCCCCTCCCGGGGCTGCGCCCGTGCGTCATCCAGGTCGACGCCCCTGGCCGCGGCATGAGCCTCGTAGTCGGGGCCGAAGCAGCCGTCGCCGTGGCCGTTGACCAGGTCCACCTCCGCGAATCCGAAGTAGCCGTCGCTTCCCTCCCGCGCCATGGCCGCGCGCAGCACCTCCGGCTCGGCACGCTGCGGCACCAGGTGGATCTTGCCGACCGACGCGCACCGGTAGCCGGCGCGCTGCAGGCCGTGGCCGAGGAAGCGCGGATCGTCCGGCGCGTGGCAGCCCACCATGCGCGTCTTCAGCACCGACGGAAACGCCCCGGTCAGTATCGACGCGCGACTCGGCGTACAGGTCGGCTGGGTCACCACGCAATCGGCGAACCGCGCCCCTGCGGCCGCCATGCGGTCGAGGTTGGGCGTACGGCACACGGGATTGCCGTACGCCGACAGGGTATCGGCGCGCAACTCATCGGCCACGATCAGCAGGATGTTCGGTTGCATCGGCATGGGCTGCCGCTGCCATCATCATCTTCGCGCCGCCGGCTGTCCACTCCGACCGCACTTGCCGAGCGTCGCGATGGTGTCCCAGCGCTGTCGGTCGGTCATGACGAACAGCACGTTCGGCTTCTCCCGCATGACCCGAGGCTACCTCCGGGCGGCGTGTTCAAAGACCGGTGAGTTCGCTGCGAAGAACGCCGCGTGGACGATGGCGCCGTCGAGGGTCAGGGCCTGACCGACCAGCCGCCTGTCGGCCACGCGGTACTCGACGCCGAGTCCCACCCCCGGGGCTTGCCGACCCGGAGCCGACGCGAATCGTTGCGTGAGATCCAGCACCCGCGTGGCGGATGGGCGGCCCTTGGCGACGGGTGATTCGAGCAGGTACGAACGGATCAGCGCGGGCCAGTGAACGGCGAGCAGGTCCGGGGCGCCGAACAGGTCCATGGCCTGCACCCAGCTCCCGTGGGTGACGACGATGCCGCACTGGCCGGGCAGCGGCCCGCAGGCTGCGAGCTTCTCGACCACGGCGGTACGGGGAGGCTCGCGCCGGTGAGCCTGGCGGCGCACTTCGGCCGCTGACGCCGTGGGTGATTCCACCTGGGCACGGTCCAGCATCCGGTCGACCGCGTCCCACACCGCCGACTGGTCTCCTTCGCGGGAGCCCCTGCGCCCTATCGATTCGCTCACTCCGGCGTGCTGCGTGGCGCGTACCGTGGCGGCCGCGAACGCGTCGTCGCGGCGGTACCCCTGGCGCTCACCCCAGCGGCCCTGCTCCAGGCAGGACACCGGGATCTCCAGCTCGGATTCGGGCGGCACCAGAACGGTCGCGTTCAGGGCGCGGTTCTGCTTGCCGCCGAGGAAGTGTTCGCCCTCGACGACAAGCACCGGACGGTCGCCGGGGTTGCGCACGCGCAGGGCGTGGACAGATGCCTCGTCGAGCTCGTCGACGACAAGGCCCGCACCCTCGCCGGTGGCGATCGGCGGCAGGTCGTTGGCCGCCAGGTAGACGGGAAAGAAGGACACGCCCAAGCGGGTGATCGCTGAACCGACGGCGACGCGGTCGAGTTTCGGGATTGTCATGGCACCTCCGTTACCGCTTATTGTCGATTGAACAATAATACAGCCTGGGCTTGTGATTGTCAACTCGACAATATATAGTTCCTTCGTGGGCCCGAGCGCGTCATCGGACTACGATCCTCGTGGTTTCCCTCCGTTTGCCGTCACCGTGGACGTGGCGGTGTTTACCATCAGGGACGATGCACTACAGTTGTTGCTGGTCCGACGGGCGGAAGAACCGCACCGAGGAGACCTTGCTCTCCCGGGTGGGTTCGTGAAGCCGGACGAGGACCTGGATGATGCAGCGGCCCGGGAGTTGGCCGAGGAGACCGGTCTCCGGGACGAGTCCCGCCACCTGGAGCAACTCGGAAGCTACGGCGCACCGGATCGCGACCCCCGCATGCGGGTGGTCACCGTCGCCTACTGGGCGATCTGCGCCGATCTGCCAGCGCCGCAAGCCGGAGGTGACGCCGCGTCCGCGATCCTGGTGCCGGTGAAGGAGATCGAGTCGCGCGGTGTCCGCTTGGCATTCGACCACGAACGAATAGTCAGGGACGCCGTCGAGCGGACGCGGTCCAAGCTGGAGTACACGGCCCTGGCGGCGAAGTTCTGCCCGCCGAAATTCACGATCGCCGAGTTGCGCCGGGTCTACGAGGCGGTGTGGAACACACACCTCGACCCGGGCAACTTCCAGCGTAACGTCCAGGAGAGCGGCGCTTTCAAGAAACAGGGCATGCCGGAACCCTCCTTCCGGACCCGCCGTGGACGACGTGCGGCACTCTGGTCCGTCCGCGGGCCAATCTCAGATGGCGACCGGTCCGCTGTCCCGTTGCACAGAGCACTCGCCAGACGACGGCATCCGGCTGTACCGCCGGACGACCCGTCCGAAAGCCACGGCGGCCAGCCCCCGGCGAAGGACGAGGAGACCCTATAGGCTGAACCGACGGCGCAGGTCATTCCTGTCTACCGAGTCCACCGGTGCACCGGCCGAGCGCGGGCCTTGCTGACGTTCTCGCGTAGTCCGGCCGAGCTGTTTGCCCTCTACTCGCCGGCCGAGTTTTTTCTCGAGCGGAGTCGTAGGCTGCGCAGACCTTGCGCGTAAGCGCGGTCAATTCATCTCGATGCTGCTTCCATGCATCTATCGTTGGTAGCGAGAACTTGAACTCATCGCTGATCGACCCGATGTGCGGTGCGTTCGAGGCGTACTTTGTCTCGAATATGAAGCCTGATTCTTGAGTTCTTCAAACGCGCTGGTTGACGCGAGATGAACGGCTATCGGATGGTAGCCTACCTTGATGCCGTCCGTGCTTTCGATGGATTGACCACGCGAGCGCACAATGGATTGGCACCGTCGGCTGGTCCTGGGTGGCGCCGGCCGCGCCGGTCACGTCGCCTCCTGCGGACCGCTCAATCGGGGCTTTCCATGGATTACTCGCGAATCCTGAGCCGTCCCGGTTCCATGGTAACGATCGCTCCCGTTACGAGGTCGTCGCCATGAACGTCGAGTGCCTGCTGACATGTGGCTGCATGCTTTCGTGCCGGAAACCCGACTATCCGCAGTATCCCGCCGTGCGGCCGTTCGTGGACGATAGCCAGCTCACCGAAGTCTTTGTCCAATGTTGCCAGGACACGTTGCTCACGATGGGCGATGGCGAGAATCTCATCATCTCCAGGATCCTGTTGCCAGTCACCCGCCCACACGACATCGTGCCCTCCTGCCCTCAGCTCAGGTACGGCACCGCCCCAGATGCAGGTATCCAGGAGCAGCTTCATCCATCTCCCGGTACCAGGAGAGGCTCGACTCGTTCGCGGCCCACGAGGCGACGGGCATAAACCAGACAGGCGAGAATGTCCTCGCGCTCCAACCACGGGTAACCCTGGAGCAGGGTTTCGTGATCATCACCGGCTGCCAGCATACCCAGGACATGTTCGACCGCTAAGCGGCGACCTCGAATGATCGGTTTGCCCCCATAGATCCGTGGATCGACGGAGATTCTTTCCAGGAGGTCGGCTTCGTTCACGGCAGTCTCGAACCACGATTCTTGACAGGTGCAGCGCAATTGTCAACGGTCCTTACGCGAGCACGATCCGGTTACGTCGAGACGGCGCTGGGCTGAGCATCCGCGACGTGGTTGCCGGCGTGCCGGCTGGCGCGGCAGTTCCCGGAGGTGGAATTCAAGGGTGTGGCGCTGGTGTTCCGCGGCTGGGACCTGGTGCACAGTGAAGAGGTGGCGGCCGTCGACGCTGCCGGTGCGTAGGCTGGCTATGGCCTGGCGCCAGGGGCAGCAGGGTCGCCGGCGAGCTTGTAGAGCGCGAAGTTGGACCAGCCCGGGCCGTGCTCGTCCGAGTCGGCAAACACCGCGAAGCCGCCGTCGCGCGTCGGCAGCACGAACTCGGCGGCGTTGTTGGCGTGCGGCGAGCCGTAGCTCTCCTGCCACTGCACCGTTCCGGCCTCCGTCACTCGCACCACGTAGGCGCGCCAGGTGTTGAGCGGATCGTCGGGACGTGCCTCGTTGCCCGGCTCGACGCCGCTGCCGCAGGCGGTGATGAAGCCTCCGCCGGGCACCGCCCGCACCCCGTAGCACTCCTCGAACATCCGCTCCGGCGCGCCGCCGTTGGGCTCGCCGAACGACAGGTTCCAGAGTTCCCTGCCGGCCGCATCGACACGCACCAGCCAGCCGTCCCAGCAGCCGTCGGGGCAGGTCGCCAGGTGCCCGGCGAGGATGAAGCCGCCGTCCGGGGCGGCGTCGAAGTCGTAGGGATGCGAGGTGCCGGTGCCGTAGGTGATCGGCGCGGCGGTGTGGCCGTCCCGGTCGCTGAAGGCGAGGCAGAACACGGTCTGCTCGGCGCGCCCGCGGCAGGCGCCGAACACGGCGTAGCCGGGCGCGCCGGTCCTCGGCAGCACGCGGAGGGGCTGGAACAGGGTGGCGGCAGTGGTGCGCTCCCAGATCGGGTCCAGGTCGGCGTCCAGCTTCATGATGAAGCCGCTGCCGGTGTCGACCAGGAAGGAGGTGAGCTCGTCCTGCGCGGCGCCGCGGTAGCCGACCGCCACGATGGTGCCGTCGGCGTTCAGCGTGATGCCCTCGATGGCGTCGCGCCCCGCCGCCGGGTAGGTGCGCTGCGCCGCCACCTCGCCGTTGCCGGTGACCCGCAGCAGCACCCGATCCTCCTGCACCGCGCCCGTACCGGCATCCCAGGAGCCGGCGGCCAGGAAACTGCCGGCCGCTTCCTGCAGCACGGAGTTGCCGAGGTTGAAGCGGCCCTCCCCGTACGACCGCGCGAACCGCAACGCACCGCGTTCGTCCGTGCGCACCACGAAGATGCGACTGCCGGCATGGCCGGCGGTCTCCCCGACGATCACGTAGCCGCCGTCGCGCGCCTGGATCGCCGCGTGCGGGTGCTCCTCGGTCTCCGCTCCGCCGTAGCCGTGCACCCACTGCACCCGCGGGCCGCCGCCGGGGGAGGCGACGCCCTGGTTCGCTGCCAGGAGCACCGTCAGTCCGAGCGCGGCGAGACGCGCAGCGTTGCGCATGACGGCCCTGACGTTAACGCACTTCAATCAGGCTTGGCGACCTGCGATTGCACCTGCCGTAAAGGTCAGGACGCCGCCGCCGACCGCAGCGGGACATAAAGGTCGGTCAACAGATCCTCGGATGCGGTGTCAGACGGCATGTTGCGATAGACTTCCATGCACGGCCTGTCGCTCAGCTCCTCGCCGCTCTGTGGAAGCCACAATCCGAACAGGCGCCGATACGCCTCGGGAATGCCGTCGTAGGGGCCACGATGCGTATACACGGCGTAGCGGCCGGCTTCGAGCTTGTCGAGCGAGATGCCGGGCGGCGGAGATGCGTCGGTACGCAATTCGACGCACGCATCGGAGCGCAGGCTCTCCGTCGCCACGGCGTCCGGGTCGTCGTAGGAGAGACTCAGGACACGGCCGGGTCGCGCACCGATGCTCGCCGCCCACTGGAACAGCCGCTCGAAGCAGCCTCCCACCTCGTTGTACGGACCGACATGACGGATGCAGGCCACGTCGATGTCGTCAAGGTTCTCGATACGAACTTCCATGTTGGTGCCTCCACTTGGGGGATCGAATTCCACGCGCTCCTCACCCGGGTAGTATCTGACCCTCGCGACCGGACTGCTGAACGATGGCGATGGCCAGGCCTTGCGGTAGCGGCTGGGACTCATCCCGCAGCCGCGGCTGAACGCTCGCGAGAACGCTTCTTCCGAGCTGTAGCCGGCATCGAGGGCCACCTCGATCACATCGACCGACTCGTGGCGCAGCCGGTGGCCGGCACGCTCGAGGCGCAATCTCCGTACCAACGCGGTGATCGATTCGCCGGTCATGGCGCGGAACATGCGCTGGCAGTGAAAGCGCGAGAACGCCGCCTGGGCCGCTACTTCCTCAATCGAGCAGGGGCGGTCCAGACGCGGCACTATGAAGTCGAGAGCGCGGACGAGCCTGCGCGAGTAGTCCTGGGCGGTAGCGGAACGCACGGGAGCACTATTGCACGACACCGGCGTTCGTACCTGATCGTACGTGCGCGTTTCGAAAGGGAAAGGAGGCGCAGCCGGGGAGCAGCCCGGAGTGAGGCGTTTGTAGCTCTATGTAGCTACATCGGGCGCAGTATTTCCAGTCCCCGCCGCGCGGGGGTGGAGGTCAGCCGTGCTGCAGGATCTCTTCGATGGCCAGCAGGTTGTCGCCCAGCTCGGTGTTGGCCTGCTCCAGCTTGTCGCGGCTGGAGACGACGCACACGGCGCTGCGCGGGAAGCCCGCGGCGAGGGTCTGCTCCAGGGCCCGCTGCACCTCGGCGGCGGTGGTGGCCCTGAGCCGTTCGTGGCGCGCCTCGCGCATCTCGGGGGTGATGCCGGCCAGGTGGCGTTGCAGCGCGAGGCCGGTGGCGGGACGCGGCCGCAACGGGGTGAAGCCGCGCTTGGCCACGGCGATGATGGCGCGTCCGATGTCGGTCTCGCTCCAGCTCGCCTTGGCCACGAAGTCGCGGCTGCGGCCGAACACGTCCAGGGTGCGGGTGATGTGGGGGTCGCGGTAGGAACCCAGCCCCAGCGAGCCACCGAGCGCGTCGTAGCGGAACCAGGCGCCGTAGGCGTTGCCCTTGAAGCGGATCTCCGGAAGGATCCAGTCCAGGTTGACGATGTGCGCGCCCACTTCCAGCGCCACCGCCTCCGGCTGCGAGAAGTGCGGCGCGGGCATCACCTGGGCGCAGTAGGCCACGTGCATCTGGGCCGCGAGCCCTTCCCGCGGCGGGGTGGCGTAGGGCATAAAGCCGAGCTCGGCGTCGGTGACCGGCTCGTCCCGCAGGCGACTGCCCCAGCTCGCCAGCGCCGCGTTGACGCAAGTGGCGCCGTGCTCGGTGCCGGTGTGGCTCACCGTCAGCCGTCCGCGCGCCAGCAGGAAGTCGCGGATCCGCTCGATGCGGTCCATCAGCGCCGTGTGCTCCGCGTCGAACGAGCCGGTCAGCCGCTCGCAGAGCGCCAACTGCGGGAGCCCGTTCGCGATCTCCGCCAGGTGTCCCTCCAGGTCGAGGCCGCGCCCGGCGTGCAGGCTCGCGGTACGGGCACCGTTGCGCACGAGTCCGGTGCGATAGCGCATGCGGGATTGCACCAGCACTTCCTGCAGCCGCGCACGGTCGCGCGGGTCGACGGAGAACACCACGCTGTCGAGGATCGCCAGTGCCTCCTCGATCTGGTCATCGAGCGCCTTCAGACTGAAGCGTACTCCGCGCAGGGTGCGGGCGGCCTCCACACTGTGAGCTCCCAGTGACAGCGAAGCGCCGATCCCGCCGGTGGCCGCCGCCTTGCGCCGCGCCACCTCCTCGTAGCCGGCGCCCTCGGTGCCGAGCTTGGCGGTGGCGTCCAGGTAGCGCGGCAGGTAGGGCCACAGTTCCGCGGGCAGGCCCGTGAGGTCGAAGTCCAGCACCAGGTAATTGACGCCATTGGAGAACACGTCGTTGCGCAGCAGCGTAATCCCCGCCACGTCGCTTACCGTGGTGGCGACGTGCTGCAGCGCCGCCGGCAGATCGTCCACGCTGAGTTGCGGCAGGCTGGCGAGCTGCGCCGCGGTGTTGGGCGTGCTGTTGAGCTGCTCCAACTCCGCGGCGTCGGCCGCCGTCTGGGCAATCTGCGCCTCGGTCATGCCGCCCTCGATCTGCCGCACGCGCTCCGTCAGCCGTTGGTCGAGACGCGGCTGCATGGTGCGGTCGGGGCCCATCACCAGGTTCAGGCGATGCGGGTTTTCCACCAGCCGCTCGCGCAGCAGGCGGGCAAACAGGTCCGGCTCCGTTTCCCAACGCTCGCGGCAGGTGGCAAGATGGGTGCCGAGACGCAGGAAGCTCAGCGCATCCTCGCCGTAGATCCAGCTTCCCACGACCCGGAACAGGGTGTGCAACGGGAACATGGGTTGCACTTCGAGGTATTCGAAGGTGGCCTGGCGGAACGCGGTCTCCACCATCTCGGCGCTGATGCCGCCGTCGGCGATGTCCTGCAGCGTGGTGTCGACCAGCTCGCGGAAGCGGCCCGCCCGGTCGCCCTCGCTGCCGCGGATGCCGATCACGAAGGTGGCCTCGCGCCCCACCGAGGAACTTCCGGAGTAGGTGAGATCGGCCCCCAACTTCGACTGTACCACCGCCTTGCGCAGCGGTGCCGCCTCGTTGCCCGCAAGGATCAGCGACAGGATGCGCATCAGGACGGCGTCGACCGGATCGAGCGCGTCGCCGGTCAGCCAGGCGTTCACCAGGAAGGTCCGCTCCGCGTCCGGCTCGCCGCTGCCGATGGGGTAGCTCTCGTGCAGCACGCGCGGCTCGCTCCAGCGGTGCTGGCGCGTAGGGGCGAAGCGGGTGCTGCCGGCCGCTTCCGGCCAGGTGACCGGGCGCCGGCTGAAGCCGCTCAGCCGCTCGCCCAGGAAACGGCAGTAGTCGGCGGTGGCGATATCGCCGTAGGCGAAGAAGTAGGCGTTGCTCGGGTGGTAGTAGGTGGCGTGGTAGCGGCGAAAGAACTCGTAGGTAAGGTCGGGGATCGCCTCCGGCGTGCCGCCGCTTTCGTGGGAGTAGATGGTGTCGGGCAGCAGGCTGTGGTTGAGCAGCCGTCCGAGACGCGCTTCCGGGTCGGAGAAGGCGCCCTTCATCTCGTTGTACACGATGCCGCTGATCGCGAGCCGGGTGGCGCCGTTGCTGCCGCCGTTCGCGCCCTGCGGCGGAGCAAGGTGATGGCCCTCGCGACGGAAGGTCTGCTCGGTCAGCAGCGGATGGAAGGTGGCGTCGAAATACACCTCGGCCAGGTTGAACAGGTCCTTGGGCACGTTGCTGGCCACCGGGTAGTAGGTGCTGTCCTCACCGGTCATGGCGTTGATGAAGGTCGCCATGCTCATCTTGATCATCTCGAAGAACGGCTCGCGGACCGGAAAGCGCCGCGAGCCGGCCAGCACGCAGTGCTCCAGTATGTGCGACACGCCGGTGTCGTCGGGCGGCGGGGTCGGAAAGCTCACCGAGAACAGGTTCTCCGGGTCGGCGGTGTGCAGGTGCAGCAGCCGCGCGCCGCTGGCCGGGTGCTGCAGCAGGTAGGCGACGGAGCGCACCTCCGGGACCGGCGTGGCGCTCTGCAGGCGAAACCCGTGCAGCTCGGTGCCGGGATCATGAGTGACGGATGGTGTCTGTGACATGAGGATACCGGCTACGGTATTGCCTTACCCGGCGTCTTGCAACAGGCCGGTCCAGGCGTGCCGGACTGGCGCGGCGGCGCGGGTGACCCTGTCGTCGGTACTCAAGCTGCGTTGTAAGTATTCGGTCTACAGGTTGGGGGGCGGATCAAGAGGAGCGCACAGTCGACGGCGGAAGTCGCGCCTGAGCGGGTAGAGCCAGATGTCTTTGGTGGGCAGCGTGTGCATTCGACGTACGTCGAGTTTGCCGCGTCCTTGGGTTTGTCCGACGTGGGTCCAGTTGGCGGCGCGGTAGCTGGTACCGGCGAAGCGGTCGGACTGCACGAAGGTCTCCAGCAGCAGCGGTCGGTACCCATAACGCGCCTGCCAGTCGGCGGGCAGCCGGCGGCTGATGCGCGCCAGCACGGTGGAAGCGAGATTGCACACCTGCACCCAAGGCAGGATCAAGAAGCGGGCGTTGTTCACCACCAGGTGCAGCCGCGCTTCGCGCTGGGCAACGCTCCAGCCGATGAAGCGGTCGCGAGGAGCCGCCTTCCAGGCGCTGGCGCCAAAGCCGACCACCGCCAGCACCTGCCGCTGGCAGGTGACCAAGTAGCGCTGCTGCGCACCCGGTAGCGGCGTATAGCCAAGGTAGTGGTAGCGGTCCACGTACTCGCGCCATAGGAGCGCTTCGCGCTGATCGGCCAGCGGTCGTACCTGCAGCGCGGGCAGCTCATCGACGCGGGCGCTGATCGGCAGCTCCGGTTCCGCCTGCGCGGTACGACGGCGGCGCAGCGTGCCGTTGTAGTGACGCCGCCGCGGCGCCGGCAGCCGGATGAGCCCGTCGCGGTGCATGCGCAGCATCGCGACGCGACAGCTCATGTCCTTCAGTTGTCCGTTGGCACGCCGCCAGTGCAGCCGTTCGCACACCACCTTCGAGAGGGCGAACCGATGGCGGGTAGGGTCCTCAGCGATGAGCGCGCGGATCAACTGCAGCTCCTGCTCGCTGAAGGGCCGGCCGCAGTAGCGCACCGCCTCAGGCGGCACGGTCGTCGACCAGCTTGGCGGGTGAGCCGCGGGGCAGCAAGCGCGCCTCGGGACGGTGCCAGGGCAGGAACCGCTCGTAGTCTTCAGGCACGCGAGCGCCGGCGACCGCACAGGCGCTCAGGTACTCGGTCAGCCAAGTACGCGGGTTGATCTGCCATCGTTCGAGGGTGTGGAACAGGCTGAACAGCGCCGCGCTCAACTCACCGCTCCACTGCGCCCCCGAGCCGTAGTAGTTCTTGCGCCCCACCACCGGGCCGCGCAGCGCACGCTCGGCTTGATTATTGTCCAGCGGCAAGTCGGGATCCTCGACGAACCGCGTCAGCCCCTGCCAGTGGTTGCGCATGCTGCGCAGCACCTTCGCACACGCTGCCGCCAGCTTCGGCTGCTGCGCCAGTTCGCGCTCTCGTCGCTCTTCCATCGCCTGCACCACCGCCCGCAACGCCGCATCGGCCGCCGCGTACTGCGCGGGCTCACCACGCACCTCAAGACGCTCGTCGTTCAGGCGATACAGCGTAGCGATGTCAGCCAGCCACTGCTCGGCCCACTCCTGCTGATCGTCCCGCTCATGGGCTACCGTGATGAAGTCGCGGCGCATGTGCACCCAGCAGAACGACAACTCCAGCTCGGTATCCTTGGCCAGCCGCTTGTACGAGGAGAAGCGGTCGACGCTCACCACGCCCCCCGTCACGGTCGCAAAATGCTGCTTCGGCACCCGCGCCGAACGGGTTGGATCGAGCGTGAATACCACCACCTCGGCACTCCAGAACAGCCACAGACACCAGCGCTGGCAGGTGTCCTCGCTGGCCGCCTCGAACACCTGCCAGCTGGTCTCGTCAGCATGCCAGTGCTCGCTCGTGCGGCTGCGTTCGATCAGCGCCTCGCGCAGTGGCGCGAACAACGGCGCCAGACGCCGCAGACCGTCGGTGACGGTGCCTTGGGCAAGATCCAGCCCATGCGTGCGTAGATCCGCGAGCAACCGATGCGTGGGCCGGTACAGCAGATACTTGTCGAGCAGCACCGTCACCCAGATCGAGATCCCCAGGATGCCGTTCGGGATCAGCCGTGGCGGCGCTGGCGCCGTGAGCACCGCCGCGGCCGCCGTGCACTGGCAGCTGCGGCGGTAGCGCCGCCGCTTGATCACCCGCCGGTAGGCGCGCACCTCGACTTCCAACTGCTCGGAATCCTCGCTGCCGTGCGAATGATACTCAGCGCCGCAGGCCGCGCAGCGGCGCCGGTCCGGGGCAACGTCGTGTGCTTCAACCTGTACCGGCAGGTGTGCGTGCCGGCGCCGACCATGGCTTGGCGCCCCGGGTTGCTGACCGCGGCGCCGCGGTGGCGCGGCGGTTGCCTCAGGAGCGCCGCCACTCCTGGTTCGCTTCTCGCTGCCGCGGCGCCGTGCCCAGCGTTCCCGCAGGCGCTGGCGCAGTTCCTTGAGCTTGGCCCGTGCCGCTTGCAGTTTCTGTTTCAGCCGTTGCTCGCGCGCTACCGCCTTGCCGTGCATCCTGCGGTAATAGCGCGCCTGTCGTCGCAGCTCTACTACCTCGCACCGCAACTCGTCCATCTGGCTCTGGCACGCCGCCGTGCAGCCACTCGTTTTCCGCCAGAACCCTCCCACACCTCATTCGTAGCACACCGGTCCGGATGTGTCCAGCGGTCCCACACCGGTAGACCGAATGTTTACGCTGCGTTGATTGTATTTCCAAGCGTCCTGAAGAGTCGCGCGAACGCCGGACACCGCTGCCCAACTCTCTGTGGATCGACTCTCCGCAAGATCTCGCTGGCATGACGGATCTTGTGATACTCGCCTTTCTGCGTCCGATAAGTAGCATGTTCCAAGGCGCGGATGATGTCTTCTCTGGGGACGCTCTCGAGATTGGCCGTGTTGGGCAACGCATTGGCAAGGAAACGCTGCCGGTAGAATGCGGCCAGGGCATCCGGATCCGCGACGATCCAGGTCTCCATGGCCTGGACCATGAGGTGGACCATGTCGTCGGTGGCGAACCTCAGGTCCCAGCAGTCGCGCGTTTGCAGGTGTACGCGTGGCGAGTTGCTGATCACCACCGTTTCCGCATCGACGAGTAGCACGACGATTCCCCCCATCTGGCCGTTGCTAACCGCAGTGCGAAATCTGTCGTACGTCTGCTGCCGGCCACCGCAAGGAACCAACCTCCGGTGCCATGATTTCGTTCTCGCCAGTTGCTTGATCGGGCCGAGAAGTGCATCCATACCCAGGCGCAAAGCTGATTTGGTGTTCTTGCCGTCACCTCCGCCTTCGAGATAGATGGTGACGCTGCTCACGGATTGGCCCCGAGTTGGCCCATGCGCCACAGGTCGCCGAGGCGATAGTCGTCCAGCCACCCGCCGAGACTCTCGCGGTCGAGGCGGCGTAGTACGGTACCGTCGCCTGGGCGCTCACAGGTGATCACCGCTTCCGGCTGATTCGTCAGTTCCGAGACCAGCGCATCCGAGTGCGTGGTGACGATGAGCTGCATGCGCTCGGACGCCTCGACCAGAAGATCCGTGAGTAGCGCCACGGCATCGGGGTGCAGCCCGAGTTCCGGCTCCTCGATGCATACCAGCGGCGGAGGTGATGGCGACATCAGCGTAGCGAGAATGGCGATGAAACGAATCGTGCCATCCGACAGGCGCGTTGCCGGTATCGGTGCCCGGAATCCCGTTTCGTGCAGATAGAACTGAACGGTGCCTCCGGAGACGCGGGTCGACATCCGTTCGTAGCGGGGAAAGAACCGGGTTAACAGGTCGTCGAATCTGCGACCGTCCCGGTGCTCGATTTGATTCAGCACCAGCGCAAGATTGCGGGCATCGGGAAGCAGCCGGTCCTCGGGGAGATCGGCCGGCTGCGGCTGTCGCAATGTCGTGTAGCGGCCGAAGGTCCACTCACGGAATGTCTGTATGGCGCCGAAGTGCTTGCCAACCCAGGTAAGTTCCGGATACAGGTCGGGGTCCTGGCGCTGCGCCAGGACCGACTCGTCCGGCACTAGTGTCTCCCGCTGAAGGTGACGGCGCACGGGACGTTCTTTCCCCGAGGGATCTCGTACATTTATTGCGGGAGCTCCACTCCGGAAGCGATAGTAGAAATAGACATCGTACTCTCCCGGTTGAGCCTCGGTCTCCTCGATGGCTTCATCCAGCACTTCGACCCGTTGGCCAACGGTGGTGAACTCGAGACGGTATCTAATTTGCCGGTGGGTCGGGGTCCCGGCATGCAATACGACATCGATCGTGGCAGTTCGATGTTGCCGATCGCCGCCCTTCCAAAGCCACTCTTCGGCACCACCCCCATCACGAATCGCGGCCGCGAAGCCCGTGGGCGTTGCGTGGAGCAGTTCCACCGCTTCGATCAGGTTGGACTTGCCTGACCCGTTGGGCCCGATCAGGACATTCAGAGGTTCAAGCTCGAACGCCTCGGACCCTGGAGGGAAAGACAAGAATGCGTCGAGCCGGAACTGCTTGATAGTCTTCATAGTGTGTCTAACCCGCTGTCAGCCGGTGCTGTCGATGGCCACGATGCAGGGGAGATGGCGCAGGGCACCGGCGGCATCGAGGCCGTAGCCGGCCACCCACACCTCGGGAATCTCGAATCCGACCAGGTCGGGGGCCGCCTTGGCGCGCTGGGCCAGGGTGTGGGGCGGGGGAGCGCTGAGCTGCTTGTCGAGCAGCACGCATACCTGCACGCTGCGCACCCCCCAGCGCGCCATGCGGTCACGCAGGGCCGCCAGGGTGAAGCCGTGGTCCAGAATGTCGTCCACCAGCAGCATGGCCCGTCCCACCACGTCCGCCGGCTGCAGATCGATGTGCACCCGGCGTTGCGCGCCGTCGGCGCCCAGGGAGCCGCCGTAGGTGCTGGTCTTGGCGAACTCGTAGCGCACGTCGAGGGTGCTGACCGCGGCCAGGGCACGGCCCAGGTCGGCGGCAAACATGAAGGCGCCGGTGAGCACGGGGGTTATGACCAACTCACTGCCGCGCGGGTGGTGGGCGGCCAGCTCCAGCGCCAGCTCGGTGACCCGCCGCTGCAGCACCTGCTCGGGGATCAGCACCCGCGGCGGCCGCGCCTGCAGCGCCGGCGGCAGCTCGATGCCATGCTGGTCCGGGCTGCATGCCGCCGGATCGACTCCCTCGGCCGGGACCACCACGGGTACCGCGGCTCCGGGCACAGCCGCGCTGCCGGTGCCGGGAACCCCGCGTCCGGCGCTCAAGTTATCCCTCCTGCCGCACGCGGGCGGCCACCTCGTCGCCGAAGGCCGCGGTCGACAGCGGTGAGGAGCCGTTCTTCGGCGCCAGGTCGGCGGTCATCCGGCCACCCTCCAGCGCACTCCACAGTGCGTTCCATACCGCCGCCGCCTCGTCCTGCAGATCAAAGCTCTTTTCCAGCATCAACGCGGCGCTGCCGATCAGCGAAAATGGATTCGCCACGCCGCGTCCCGCGATGTCCGGCGCGGAACCGTGCACGGCCTCGTAGTAGCTCTGCTCCGGTCCGACGCTGGCGCTGCACATCAGCCCGAGCGAACCCACGATACCGCCCGCCTGGTCGCTGAGGATGTCGCCCTGCATGTTCTCCAGCAGCATCACGCCGTTGAACTGCGCCGGATCGGCGGCCAGCTGAAAGGCGGCGTTGTCCACCAGGATGAACGAGTAATCGACATCGGAATGGCGCTCGGCCACCTGTTCCACGACCTCTTCCCACAGCCGCGAGGTGGCCAGGATGTTGGCCTTGTGCACCACCGTGAGATGACAGGAGCGGGTGCGGGCCTCGCGGAACGAGACCTCTGCGACCTGTTCGACCTGCTCCCGGGAGTAGCGGCAGTCGTCGCTTGCGTAGCGGCCTGCCGTGTGCTCGCGCTCCACCTTTTCGCCGAAGTAGATGCCGCCCACCAGTTCCCGGATCATGAGGATGTCGACGCCGTCTCCGATCACTTCCGGACGCAACGGCGACAGCCCGGCGAGCCGGCCCGGCAGCACTACCGGCCGGTAGTTGGCGAAGGTGTTGTAGCGCTGCCGCAGTTCGAGGATGGCGAGCTCGGGACGCTGGTCCACCGGGATGGCGCGCATCTCTTCCAGCGCCACGCCGGCGGGCCCTTTCAGAATCGCATCTGCGCTGTCGCAGACCGCCTTGGACTCCGCGGGGAAGGCGGCCCCGCAGGAAAAATAAGCCCCGGCACCGAACGGAGTGCTCCGATACGTGAAGCGATGACCGTAGCGCTCGGCCACGGCGTCCAGCACCTTCAACGTTTCGGCAACGATTTCGGGGCCGATGCCGTCGCCTTCGAGGACGGCGATTGAAGCGTTCATGTGTCCCGAACCCTATCATCTACCGGCGGGCGTCGGGTACTGTCTCCGCCGATGACGGGGCAGGACGCGGCGGGCGCCGCCGACGGCCAGCATTGGAACCCCGACCGGTACCGCCGCTGCGCCTCCTTCGTGCCGGAACTGGGCCGTGACCTGGTGGACCTGCT
Source organism: Spirochaetia bacterium (assembly GCA_965203905.1). Taxonomy (GTDB): domain Bacteria; phylum Spirochaetota; class Spirochaetia; order SZUA-6; family Bin103; genus Bin103. The sequence continues at coordinate 4,464,369 of CBDBDQ010000005.1, forward strand.
CGATCCGCGGCCGGGAGAGCGGGTGCTCGATCTCGGCTGCGGCGACGGGACGCTGACCGCGCGCCTCGCCGAGCGCGGCTGCACGGTGGTCGGGTTGGACCGTAGTGCGGCGTTCGTGGCGGCAGCGCGGCGTCGCGGGCTGGAGGTGGTCGCGGGGGACGCGCGCCGCCTGCACCTCACGGCGCTGCCGGCGGAGGAATTCGACGCCGTGTTTTCCAACGCCGTGCTGCACTGGATCAGGCAGCCGGTGGCGGTAATCCGAGGCGTGCACCGACTGCTGCGGCGCGGCGGCCGCTACGTGGCCGAGTTCGGGGGTGCCGGCAACATCGCCACCGTGCGCCGCGCCCTGCATCGCGCACTCCGGCGGCACGGGATCGATCCGGCGCCGCGCGACCCGTGGTACTTCCCCACCGCCGAGGCGTATCGTGGCCTGCTCGAAACGCGCGGTTTCGCGGTCCCCGAGATGAGGCTGTTCGCGCGTCCGACTCCGGTGCCGGGCAGCCTCAAGGAGTGGTTGCAGACCCTGGCCACGCCGCTTCTCGCCGGCCTCGAGCGCGACACCCGGCGGCAGGTGGAAGCCGAGGTGGAGTCGGCCACGGCCCCGCAGCTGCGGGATGCCGACGGGTCCTGGACCGTGGACTACGTGCGCCTGCGCTTCCGCGCCGTCAAACGGTAACGGTCAGGCGCCGGCGCCTTGCCGGGGCCGGAGTCGCCGCGCGGTGCTGCGCTATGGCGGGGTGGTGCGGGGCCGGCTCAGCGTGGTCCACTGCGGGGAGCGCATGCGTGCCAGTTCCACGATCTGGCCGCTGTGGTAGGAGGCGTGATTGACCGCCCGCAGCAACGCCTGCAGCACGGTATGGGGCTCGCCGCGGATGGTGACTTCACGGTTCAGGTCGCCGGGGGTGAGGCCGGCGAGGCTCGACTCGAGGCACTCCCAGCCGCTGCGCCACTTGGCGAACACCGCATCCTTGTCGGCCACGTCGTTGCGGAACTCGGAATCGCGGTCCCGGTCCGGCTTCTCGCCGTCGGTGGTGAGAAAGTCGGTGAACCGGGAGCGCAGGTTGCCTCCCACGTGCTTCATCAGCATGGCCACGCTGTTGGAACGCTCGTCCGGCAGCCACCCCAGGTCGGCGGCGGGCATCTGTGCGACCGCGCGCTCGGCCAGGCGCCGGGCGAGGGCGAACTCGGCGCCGAGAAAGCGCAGGACGTCGGCCCCGGTGCGGGTCGCATGGCGGGCAGCGTCATCGTTCATGGCGCAACTTTACTCGTACCACCCCCGTACGCCAACCGCGCGTGACCACAACCGCGGATGGCGGTATTAGAATAGGGACATGCGTTCAAGACTGCTGCGATCGGCCGCTCCGCTGGTGCTCGCGCTCCTCCTCGCGGGCCACGGCGCGGCCGCCCAGAGCCGTACCCATGCCTCGAACGAGCACCGTTTCCAGGTCGTTCCCGTGGTGACCGGGCTGGAGCATCCGTGGGCGCTGGCCTTCCTCCCCGGCGGTGACCTGCTGGTCACCGAACGGCGCGGACGGCTGCTGCGCATTGGCGCGGACGGCCAGCGTCACCGCATCGAGGGGCTGCCACGCATCGCCGCGGTGGGCCAGGGCGGCCTGCTGGACCTGGTGCTGGACCCCGGCTTCGCGGACAACCGGCTGCTTTACTTCTCCTACTCCGAGCAGTTCGGCGGCGGCCAGCGCACCGCGGTCGCGCGCGCCGAGCTGGCCGGCGACCGCCTGGTCGCGCTGCGTCGCATCTTCGCCATGAACCGCGCCTCCAGTGGCGGGCGCCACTTCGGGGCGCGGCTGGCGTTCCTGCCCGACGGCGACCTGCTGGTGACCGTGGGCGACCGCGGGCAACGGCACCGCGCCCAGGACCCGTCCGACCACGCCGGATCGGTGCTGCGGATGCGCCCGGACGGCAGCCCGTCACCGCGTGTCGCGGCGCTCGCCATCCCCGGGGCCGCGCCGGAGGTATTCACCTTCGGCCACCGCAACGCCCAGGGGCTGGCGATCCATCCCACCAGCGGCGACATCTGGATCCACGAGCACGGCCCGCGCGGCGGCGACGAGATCAACATCCTGCGCGGCGGCGCCAACTACGGCTGGCCGGTGGTAACCCATGGCCGCGAATACTCGGGCCCCAGCATCGGGGTGGGCAGCGAGGCGCCGGGAATGGAGCCGCCGCTGCTGCACTGGACCCCCTCCATCGCGCCGTCCGGAATGGCGTTCTACACCGGCACCGGATTTCCGCGCTGGCGCAACGACCTGTTCGTGGGCGCGCTCGCCGGCAGGCACCTGCGTCGCATCGTGGTGCGCGACGGGGCCGTCGTGGAGCAGGAGGTGTTGCTGCAGGGGAACCTGGGGCGCATCCGGGACGTGCGCCAGGGACCGGAGGGGCGCCTGTGGGTGCTCACGGACGAGCGCCGCGGGGGGCTCTATCGCCTCGAGCCGGCGGCGCCGTAGCGCGCCCCGCTTACCCGTACGGCTACAGGCGCGCCACCACCACCGCCAGCGCGATCACGATGGCCAGCTCCGCCAGCAGCACCACGGCCAACAGGAGCCCCTGGCTTACCCGCAGTCCCTGGCCTGAGCGAACCATCTTGAGCAGCGGCGGGCCGAGCGCCGTGGTCATGGCGCCGAGCAACACTGCCGACGCCATCACGATGATGAACACGATCACGTTGACGGCCATTCAAGAAACATACCGGGTGGCGGGCGGCGACTCAACAACCGCGCCGCCTCAGTAGGCGCGGGCGAACACCACCTGGGCGGCGTCGGCGGCGCCGGTGAAGGCGCAGGTCGAGTTGCCGCCGGCCGCGACCGTACCCTCGCCGTTTACCCCCAAGATGCAGCGGGGACTCACCTTGAGCCGTTTCAGCAGGGTCTGAAACGACTCCTCCTGCTCGGCACCCTCAGCCATCGCGGCGATGGCGAAGCCGGCGGATGCTTCGTCGGTGAAGTACTCCTCCAGCTCGGCGGCGCCGGCCACGGCAACGGTGTGGGCCTCCTGGAAGCTGCGCGCGCGCCGCAGCAGGGCGTCCTGGATCTCGCCGAGCAGCGCGGGGGCCTCGGCCACGAAACGGTCGAGCGGCACCGGGTGCCGTTCGCGCGGCGGGCGGTCGCGGCGTGCGACCGACACGGCGCCGGCCTCCAGGTCGCGGGGACCCACCTCGAGGCGCAACGGCACCCCGCGCTTCACGTGGTGCCAGTTCTTCTCGCCGCCACGCAGGTCACGGTCGTCGATGGCGGCCCGCAGCGGCTCGCCGCCGAAGCGCGCCGCGCTCAACTGCTGCTGCAGTTGCCGGCAGCAGGCCAGCACCGCGGAACGCTGCGCTTCGTCCTTGTAGATCGGCAGGATCACCGCCTGCTGCGGGGCCAGGCGCGGCGGCAGCACCACCCCGTCGTCGTCGCCGTGGGTCATGATCAGGCCCCCCACCAGGCGCGTGGAGACACCCCAGGAGGTGGTCCAGGCGTACGCCATGGCGCCGTCACGGTCGGCGAAGCTGATGGAGCAGGCCTTGGCGAAGTTCTGACCCAGAAAGTGGGAGGTCCCCGCCTGCAGCGCCTTGCGGTCCTGCATCATCGCTTCGATGGTGTAGGTGTTGACGGCGCCGGGAAAGCGCTCGGCGGCGCTCTTTTCGCCGCGGATCACCGGCATCGCCATGTAGTTCTCCGCGAAGTCGGCGTATACCCCGAGCATGCGCAGGGTCTCCTCCTGCGCCTCCGCGGCCGTGGCATGCACGGTGTGTCCCTCCTGCCAGAGGAACTCGGCGGTGCGCAGGAACAGGCGCGGGCGCAACTCCCAGCGCACCACGTTGGCCCACTGATTGATCAGGATCGGCAGGTCGCGGTAGGACTGCACCCACTTGGAGTACATCTCGCCGATGATGGTCTCACTGGTCGGCCGCACCACGTAGGGCTCGTCGAGCTCGCCGGCCGGCACCAGGCCGCCGTCCTTGCCCGGCTCCAGGCGATGGTGGGTCACCACCGCGCACTCCTTGGCGAACCCCTCGACGTGTTCCGCTTCCCGTTCCAGGTAGCGCAACGGGATGAACAGGGGAAAGTAGGCGTTGGAGTGCCCGGTGGCCTTGAACATGCCGTCGAGCACGCGCTGCATGTTCTCCCATACCGCGTAGCCCCACGGCTTGATCACCATGCAGCCGCGCACCGGCGACAACTCCGCCAGGTCCGCGGCGCGCACCACCTGCTGGTACCACTCGGGATAGTTCTCGGCACGGGTCGGGGAAATGGCGGTTCGCGCTCGTCCTGCTGCCATGGCTGGCGCTACGGTACCGGCTTTGGCGCCCAAAGAACAAGCTGACCGCCGCCGCTCACCTTCGCCACGCCCTGGCGGATCAGGTCACTCCAGCCACACGTGGACGGTACGCTCGGGTGTGAGCGGCGATCCGGGCGCAGGGTCCTGGCGGATGACGTAGCCGGAACCGTGCAGCGCCAGCCGCAGGTCGGGCGCGGCCAACAGCGGCAGCAGGCGTCGTTTCGGCAAGCCGACCAGGTTGGGCAACTCGGCGCCGAGCGTCAGATGGGGCGTCGCCGAGACCGTGATGTGAGCGGGGTGGAGCAGCGGTTCCTCGTCTTGGTGCGGCAGCCGGTAGTAGGAGGCGAGGAAGGTGGCCACCTCGTGCAGCGCCGGAGCGGCGATCAGGCCTCCGTAGCGCTGGTCGCCCTTCGGGTGCTGAATCACGACGTAGGCGATGAATCGGGGAGCGTCGGCCGGCAGCACACCCAGGATCGATGCGATCAGGTGCTCGTTCGAGTAGACTCCCTCGTTCTGGTCGAACACCTGCGCGGTGCCGGTCTTCACGGCGATCCGGTAGCCCTTCAGGCGCGCCAGTCGCCCGGTACCCTCTTCGGCCACCGTTTCCATCATCCCCAGGACCGAGGCCGCAGTCTCGGGCGCCAGCACGGTACGTATCGGTTCGGGGGCGAACGATTTGACCACCGTCCCGTCGGCCGCGACGATCTTGTGCACCAACTGCGGACGCAGCAGCGTGCCGCCGGTGGTCAGGGTGGTGGCCGCCTGCACGATCTGCAGCGGTGTCACCGAGATCTCCTGGCCGATCGCCACGGTGGGCTTGGTGCGCCCGGACCACTCGGCGACGGGGCGCAGCAGTCCGGGGCTTTCGCCCAGGAGCGGCACTCCGGTGGGCTCGCCGAAGCCAAACGTGCGCAGCATGCGGTAGAAGCTGTGTGCATCGATCCGGTCCGAAGCGTGCGCGATGCCGGCATTGCTGGAGTAGCGGAGAATCTGCTCCGGGTCCAGGTCCCCGTACACGCCCAGGTCGGCAATGCGAATGACGCCGCCGTTGGGCAGGGTGCGGCGGTAGTAGCCGGGACTGGGAAAGCTCATCGACGTCGTGACGGCCCCCGTCTGCAGCAACGCTCCCATGGTGAACACCTTGAATACCGAGCCCGGCTCGTAGGAATCGGTGGCGATTGCGTTGCGCCAGCGTTCGCTGGGGAAGGCGGTGTAGTCGTTGGGATCGAATCCCGGTTGCGCGGCGTAGCTGAGGACTTCGCCGCTGGCGGCGTCTGCCACGATGATGAACACCGCGTCCGCGTCATGCTCGCCGAGGGTGGCGCCGGCGATTTCCTCCATCGCGTGCTGGACCTCAACGTCAATCGTCAGGAACACCCTGTTGCCGAACACGCCGGTGCCGTCGGCCGTGATCGTGTCCGGTGCCAATACGTAGTTGAAGGTGTTCTCGATGCCTTCCAGCCCGACGTTGTCGACCCCGACGAACCCCAGCAGATGGGCCGCCAGTGTCCCCTCCGGATAGGAACGGGTCTGCTCCGGCCGCAGGTCAATGCCCTGCAGCTCGCCGCTTTCCATGGCTGCGCGGATACGGGCCGACTGTTCAGGGGTGATGTGACGCCGAATAAAGGCGAATCCGGTACCGCGCAACCGTTCCAGCACCTCTTCGGCCGCCGTATCGAGGATCTCTGCCAGCAGCTCGGCCGAGTCCTCGGGGGAGGTGACGGCGGGCACCCAGGCGGTGACCGAGTCGCGTTCGATGGTGAGCGCGAGCACCCGCCCGTTGCGGTCCAGGATCGGACCGCGCTCCACTTCGGGGAGGCGTACCGCCGGCCCTTCCGCTGGGAAGTCGAGGCCCGTCATGACGGTCGCATAGCGGTAGATGAGAGCCAGGAAGCAGAGGCCGAGAAACGAGACGAATATGAAGAGCCGTCGCGCCGTCGGATCGCGGCGCGGTCTCTCCGGCGGATCGAGCGGAGGCGTGTCATGCAGATGGTCGCCGGTGTCGGCACGCACATTGGACTTATCGGCTGCGTCGCGTGCATGGCCAACATGGCCGCCGCAAAAGCGTCGTCGCCCGCGTTTCCGCCGCGCCGGTCGCACGGCTGGCGCGTGCACCCGGCTGGCGCCGCCACTTCCCATCGGTCTGCAACGAGACTACCCTAAGGGTGTGCTGAGGATTAGTACGCAGGGTCACTCCGTGGCGCGGAGATCATGAATACCGCTGCACTTGGTTCGCCTGCCGGACATCGCGCTGCCCTGGTTGCGGGTGTGCTGCTGGCCCTGGTCACGGTTGTCGGATCCGGACAGTCCACGGCGGGCGACGCTCCGAGTCTGGAGCAACTGGTGCGGGCAGCCATGGCCCGCGACCCGGCGCTGGCGCAACGGCAGTTGGAGGTCCGCAATCGGCAGCTCGGCGTCACCCGTCGCGCCGCGGGCAAGGGTTTCGGGCTGGCGCTGAGCTTGTCGGATCCGGAAGGGCCGACGGGACTGTTGGGCTTCACGCTGGCGGACATCGGCGGTGGCAACGAATTCGACGTTCGCTACGGCATCAACACCAGCCTGACAGCGAGTCTGCCGTATCCGCTTGGCACCATCTCCACCACCGCCTCCATCCGCGGACCGGTAGAGGAGTCCGCCGACGAGAGTCCCTGGGACGTGACGCCGGTGGCTGCACTCGGGCTCTCCACTCGTGTCGAGCAGCCGCTGGGCTCGTTGCTGGGGCTCGATGCCAGGGACGCGGACGACCTGGAAGCGGCCCACGCGGTAGTGCAGGCGGAACGCGGCGTGCGCGCGCGGGTACGGGCCATTTCCCGCGACGTACTACAGCGCATGATCGCGATCCTGCGGCACCGGATCGCCGAGCGGCGTGCCGCGCATACCGTGGCGGAACTGGAGGAAGAAGTGGTGCGCCGGCGGGACGTGTTCCAGGACAACGAGCAGAGCCACCGCTTCCAGACGCTGCTGTTCAACGTCGAGCGGGAACGGCGCGGCCTGCAGACCACGCAGCTTCTGCTGCAACAGGATCGCGACGCCTTCGAGGAGTTGACGGGGAGCGGCGACTTCGGCCGCCTCGACGAGGTGCCCCTGTCGCTGCCTCCGCCAGAGCAGGCGGAGCGCGCTCCGGAGGTGGTGGACGCCACCGTCGACCTGCGTGCCAGCGAGCACCGCATCCGGGAGGATGCCAACAGCAACTGGCCGGAGGTAGCCTTCGATGCCAGCTACGATTGGCGCGAGAACAGGCTGTCCGCCGGGGTCGGCTTCAACCTGGTCCTGCCGCTGCTGGACGGCGGCCTGCAGCGGATCAGGGACGAGGAGTTGAACAACGCCCGCAGAGCCGCCGAGCTGGCCGGCACGGTCGCCCGGCGCGGTTTTGCGGATGCCCTGGTCGATGCCGAACGCCGCATCCGCGACCTGGACCACCGCACCTGGGAGCATCGCGAGCGCATCCGTCTGGCGGCGTTGAGGGTGGCGGAGACGCGAGCGGCGCTGGAGGCGGGCGTCGTGGTCCCGTCGGACCTGCGGCAGGCGGAACTGGAGCAGGAGCTGCTGGCTCTGGACGCCGAGGTCCTGCGCGCGGAGCGCTGGCTGCTGAAGCTCGATCTGGATGCCCTCACCGACGCCGATCCGCTGAACTTCGCGGCCGCCCGGTAGGGTAGCCCCTCAGGACGGTTGCGGGCGTACGCGGTGGCCGCCGTCGCGAAATTGAGGTATTCTGGTCATTGCTATGACGGTAGTGCTGGCGGTCGGCATCATGGTGCTGTTGGCGGTGTTCCTCGGACTGCGCGTGCTGTTCGGGAAGGACGAAGAGGTGCGCAAGCCGGGTTGCTCCAACGCCAACGCGTTCATGGATCAGCAGGAGGCGTGTCCCGTGTGCGGGGTTGCGCCCGGGCAGACCTGTGCCAACGAGGCCACGCAGACGACTGCCGTGGCCGATCCTCCGCCAGGCAGGCCCCCGGTCAGGTAATCGCGACGTTCACCTTGCGCTCGGGGCGCTGGTGGAGGTGAGGGTGTCCCGGCATTCCCACTCCGATCCGTATCGACGGGCCGTCACCCTTGGGAAAGATATGATGGAAAGTGAGCGCGGGAACGAAGATGAAGTCGCCGGCGCGCGCGTGGACGGTCTCTTCCCGGCCTTCGATCACCCAGTCGATCTCGCCTTCCATCACCACCCACCATTCGTCGTAGTCGTGCACGTGGCGGTCGTTGATGGTGCCCGGCGGCTGGCAGATCGCGGTGGCGACCACGTGGTCCAGCAGCACCACCTGCCGGGCCCACGGCGGCTCCCCCATCTCCCGCTTGATCTGCTGCAGGTTGATGCAGCTGCGGGTTGTGCCCAAAATCGGATCGTGCAACATGTTCGCAGGGTAGTGCGGCGCGCTGCGTCCGTCGAGCCCTCGGCCGCGTTGCGCCGAACGTGCGGCGGCTGGCCACGTTTAGTCCAAGCTACACAGGAGACCCTGCAATGAAGGCGCTGGTAACCGACGAGTGGGCATTGCGTTACGTGAATGAGCTGAAGGCGGAGTTCGCCGCGGTCGAGTTCGTTCGGGAGGCGTCGGCGGACGTCGAAGTGGTGATCGGCCGCGTCGACCATGCGGTGCTGGAGCGGACGCCGCAGGTCAAGTGGATCCAGGCCCTCAGCGCGGGAGTGGAGTGGCTGCGCGAGGTTCCGGCGCTGGCCACCTCCGACATCGTGGTCACCAACGCCCGTGGCGCCCATGCCGCCACCATTGCCGAGCACGCGCTCGGCATGCTCGTGTTTCTCGCGCGGCACTTCGATGCCCTCTACCGAGCCCAGCAGGAGCGGGTCTGGGTGTCGCCGGCGCCCGCCGGCACCGTGGGGCTTTCCGGGCTGACCATGGGCGTGATCGGATTAGGCCACATCGGCCGGGCGATCGCGGTGCGGGCCCACGGGTTCGAGATGAAGGTTATCGCCGTGGACGTCCACGAGCTGCCGAAGCCGGACTGCGTGGCGGAGTTGCGCCTGCTCGACGGCCTGGACGACCTGCTGCGCCGGGCCGACGTGGTGGCGGTGGCAACGCCCATCACCGACCGGACCCGGGGCATGTTGGGAGCGCGGGAGCTGGCGCTGCTGAAGCCGAGCGCCTATCTCCTGGTGATGTCGCGCGGCGGCATCGTGGACGAGCCGACCGTCGCGCGCATGCTGCGGGAGGGCACGCTGGCCGGGGCGGGGCTGGATGTCACCGCGGTGGAGCCGCTGCCCGCCGACAGCGAGCTGTGGGATGCCCCGAACAGCATCATCACGCCGCACAGCTCGCCGGTCTCCGAACAGACCCACGCCTCGGTCACGGCCGTTCTGCGGCGCAATCTGAACCACTACCTGGCGGGGGAGCCGCTGGAGAACGTGGTCGACACGAAGCTGGGCTACTGACGCCGGGCAACGCGGAAACTGACGCCCGGCGCCCCCTCACACCGCCGCGATGTAGCCGCCGTCCACCAACAGGCTGGAGCCGGTGATCCACTCGCCGTCTTCCGACGCCAGGAACACCACGGCGCGGCCGATGTCGCGCGGCGTGCCGAAGCGGGGCAGGGCGGTACGCTGGCGTGCCTCCTCCACCTGCTGCGGGGTCATGTAGTCCTGGATCGCGGTCTCGATGTAGCCGGGGCAGATGGCGTTGCAGGTGATGCCGTGGGCGCCCAGTTCCCATGCCGTGTCCCGCGCCAGGTTCACCAGGGCCGCCTTGCTGGCGGCATAGGGCGCACCGCCGCCGCCCCCGTACGCGTGCACCGAGGCGATGTGGATGATGCGCCCCGCGGCGGAGCGCTTGAGGTGCGGCACGGCCAGCTTGGTGGCCACGAAGGCGGAACGCAGGTTCACCGCCATGATGCGGTCGAACTGTTCCAGCGAGAGCTGCTGCGAGTCCGCCAGCGTCGTGATGCCCGCATTGTTGACCACGATGTCCAGGCCTCCGAGCTCGCCCACGGTGCGCTCCACCAGCGTCTCCATCTGCGCTGCGTCGCCGACGTCGGTGGACACGAACAGCGCGCGCCCTCCCAGCTCGGCGATCGCCGCCGCGGTCGGCGGTCGCGGCTCGGTCTCGTGGTAGATGCCGATCTTGGGATCCTCACGGATGTCGGCCACCGCCACGGCGGCGCCTTCGCGTGCCAGCTCCAGGGCGATTCCGCGGCCGATGCCGGAGCTGGCGCCGGTGACAATGGCCACTCGGTTCTGCAGAAGCATGCGCGTATTGTACCGGTTACAGCCCAGGCACGATTTCCGACTCCTTGAGCACCACGTCGTGGGCGCCACCTTCCCGCAGGCTGGTGGCGGAGACCACCGTAAGCCGTGCTTCCCGGTGCAGCGCCGCGATGTCGGTGACCCCGCAGTTGCACATGGTGCTCTTGATCTTGCCCAGCGTCTGGTTGAGGTTGTCGCGCAGCTCGCCGGCGTAGGGCACGTAGCCGTCCACACCTTCCTCGAAGGCGAGCCCACCCGCCTGCGGGTGGCCGTTGTAGCGCTGCCAGTTGCGGGCCCTGATGGTGCCCTCGCCCCAGTACTCCTTGACGAAGTTGGTGCCCATGCGGAGACGCGGCGCGGGACTCTCGTCGAAGCGCGCGAAGTAGCGGCCCATCATCACGCAGTCCGCCCCCATCGCCAGTGCCAGGGTGATGTGGTAGTCGTGGAAGATGCCGCCGTCGGCGCAGATCGGGACGTACTCGCCGGTCTCCTGCAACAGCCGGTCGCGGGCCGCCGCGACGTCCAGCACCGCGCTGGCTTGGCCGCGGCCCATTCCTTTCTGCTCCCGCGTGATGCAGATCGAGCCGGGGCCCACGCCCACCTTGACGAAGTCGGCGCCCGCCGCGGCGAGGTAGCGGAATCCCTCGCCGTCCACCACGTTGCCGGCGCCGACGCACACGCTGTCCCCGTAGCGTTCCTTCACCCACGCCAGGCAGTCGTGCTGGAACTCGGAATAGCCGTCCGAGGAATCGATGCACAGCACGTCGACCCCCGCGTCGATCAGGCTGGGCACGCGCTCGGCGTAGTCGTGGGTGTTGATTCCGGCACCCACCATGAGCCGTTTCTCGTGGTCGATCAGCTCGTCCGGATTCTCCTTGTGCTCGTCGTAGTCCTTGCGGAACACCAGGTAGCGCAGCCGGTGCTCGTGGTCGATGATCGGCAGGCAGTTGAGGCGGTGCTCCCAGATCAGGTTGTTGGCCTCGGTCAGGGTGATGCCGTCGCGGCCGTACACGAGCTCCCGGAACGGCGTCATCAGGTCTTCCACCGGCTGCTCCAGGGCGACGTGGCCGAGGCGGTAGTCGCGGCCGGTGAGGATGCCCAGCAGGCGGCCGTTGGCGCTGCCGCTGTCGGTCACCGCCATGGTGGTGTGTCCGGTGGTGCGGCTGAGCTCCAGCACGTCACGCAGCGTCGCCCGTGGCGAGACGTTGGTGTCGCTTACCACGAATCCGGCCTTGAACTTCTTCACCCGGCGCACCATTTCCGCCTGCTGCGCTATCGGCTGCGAGGTGAAGATGAACGCCAGGCCGCCCGAGCGTGCCAGCGCCACCGCCATCGCGTCGTCGGACACCGACTGCATCATCGCCGAGATGAGCGGCACGTTCAGGGTGAGCTGCGCGGCGTCGGGTGGCCGGTGGCGGGTCAGCGGCGCGCGCAGACTGACGTTGGCGGGAATGCACTCGCGCCGCGTCAGGTTGGGAAGCAGCAGGTACTCGCTGAACGTGCGCGAGATTCCGGGTACTACGGTGGCCATGCGGGTCTCCTCTCGTAGATGGGATGGGGTAGCGACGCACCACCACGTGGCGCGGTAACGGTCGGACGGATCGGTTGGGGGCGCGAGCGCGTGACGACGCGCCTCGGACGAGGCGGCCGGCAGTCAGCCTGAGACGGTCTGGCCCTGTGGCGCACGCAGCGCGCCGGTGAGCATGCGCTCGGTCGTGTCCCAGCTGATGCACTCGTCGGTAATGGAGATACCGTAGCGAAGCTCGCCGGGATCGTCGGGGATACTCTGCCGGCCCTCGAACAGGTTGCTCTCCAGCATGGCGCCGACGATCGGGCAGGCGGGGGACTGCGCCCGCTGTTCCAGCACGCTGTTCCAGGCGGTCTCCTGGTTCTGATGTTTCTTGCCGGAATTGTCGTGGCTGCAATCCACCATCAGCACCGGCGCCAGTCCGGAATGGTCCAGGCGGTCGACTGCCGCGCGTACGCTGGCCGCGTCGTAGTTGGTGCCGGTGCGGCCGCCGCGCAGGATCACGTGGCCGGTCCGGTTGCCGCGGGTGCTCACGACGCCGATGCGACCGTCCTGGTCGAGGCCCAGGAAGCGGTGTGGATCACGCGCCGAGACGATGGCGTCGATGGCCACCTGCAGGTTGCCGTCGGTGGAGTTCTTGAAGCCCACCGGCATCGACAGCCCGCTGGCCATCTCGCGATGGGTCTGCGACTCCGTGGTGCGCGCCCCGACCGCGGCCCATGCCACCAGGTCCGCGGTGTACTGGGGCACGATGGGGTCGAGCACCTCGGTGGCGGTGGGCAGCCCCAGCTCGTTGATCGCCAGCAGGATACGGCGGGCCATGCGCAACCCTTCGGGAATGTCAGAGGAGTAGTCGAGATGGGGGTCGATGATCATCCCCCGCCAGCCCACCGTGGTGCGCGGCTTTTCGAAGTACACGCGCATGATCACGACGATCTCGTGCTGCACGCGGGTGGCCAGCTCGGCCAGGCGGCCGGCGTACTCCAGCGCCGCCCGCTCGTCGTGGATGGAGCAGGGACCGACGATCACCAGCAGGCGCGGGTCGCGCCGTGAGAGAATCTTCACCACCGTCTCCCGCGCCCGCACCACGGTCTCGTTGGCCGCCGGCCGCATTGGCAGTTCCTGCTTCAGCGCCCGCGGCGAGATGAGGGGGTCGATGGCGTGAACGTTGAGATCGAAAGTACGCTGCATCCCTGGAGTAAAACGGCGGCCCGGCGGTGGCGCCGGCTACGGTAGTCTACGGCACGCGGCAGCTCCGCATCAACCTGCGAATCCGGCGAATCCGCGGGCGCCAGACTCGGAGCGAGGCTCCTTGACGCCTCCTGACGCGCAACGGCGCGCCTTCCGAGGGCGCCGGGGAGCACCACCGTGCCCTTGCGCGTCGCCTCGGCGCAGCGGTCGAGAGCTCCTGTTGCAGCCGGGCGGCGAACGCCGGCCTGGTCTCGCGGTTTCTCCTGAGTCGGTTCAGAGAGAGTGAGAGCGTGCCGGTAGCCGAACCGGGTGGCTCTCAGTCAGAGTGCCGGCACCACTGCGTCGGGCCAGGTAGGTCGAATCCGTCTCCGCCGTGACCTGGTAGGCAGCGGCGGACCGGTTCCCCTTTCGCTGAATCCGCTCGAACGACCAGACTACCGTAATGCCGGCGACCGCCAGCAACACTATCGCGCTCATCATCATCTGTGGTGCCTCCATTCGGGCGCGGTGCCATCACCACAAGAGGCTCACGACGGCACTGATGCCCACGCCCATGAAAGCGAGCCCCCGATGGGCGATGTTCAGCCACCCCCCGCGGCTCGCAGCGGGTCGCCTGTCACCGCTCCCCACTTACGACCGTTTTCGGCGGATGCCCGGGTCTACTTGACTTGGGGCCCGAGGCCTGAGATTCGTGGAACCGTCAGATTCGATCGCAACTTCGTGAACTGCCCGAACCGAATCGCGAATCTGCGTGCCGCACGTGAAGCCATCTGTACTGACGAAATGAACGGGGACCCTCCACCGGCAGCGGCTTCAATGAGGCCGCCGGAATTCATCGGCGAAACCTCCTCCTGGCATAGTCGCGAGCCATCGGCAAGATGTTAGAGCGCTCGTTCTTCAGCACCGCTCCGAGCGCCATCCTATCGTCCCAGGTTATTCCTCTCATGCTCCTCGGGCGGCTCCTCCGCCCTCCTGTCCTACTGCCGCGGTGGCTGACTACGTCTTCGTGTTGACTCCCTACGCGCTGCCGTCCGCTCACGCTTGCGCTGCTCCTTCGAAGACTCATCGCCCTCAGCAGGCAGCATCCCAAGCTCCACCAACTCGGTCCTGTCACCATTGGCATAGAATATAGCCCACGCCCTCTCAAGGCGTAAGGCTCTCTCAATCTGATCCGGCTCCGTAGGGTAGATGATCTCACCCTGCGGATTCCGCGCGATCAGAACTCCAATCGGATCTGTGAACCGACCTACCGCACTCTCATCAGTGTCTGACACAAATGTCCTCCTATGCCAGTGGAATCGCCCGCCGGTCAACGGGTCTGATCCACCCGCGTCAATGAGGCCGCCGGAATTCACCGGCGGAAACACGCGATTCCGAACAGCGTACCGGACGTGATGGGACCGGGCTTGCTTCAATGAGGCCGCCGGAATTCACCGGCGGAAACGCGCCCTGCCTGACGCCATCGACCCCGCCTGGCGACTGCTGCTTCAATGAGGCCGCCGGAATTCACCGGCGGAAACCTCCCATGCCAACAGGACATCGCGCCCGGTAGCAGCCCGGCTTCAATGAGGCCGCCGGAATTCACCGGCGGAAACGCGAGCAGCACCTACCGGAAGGAGCACAAGCTGCTGGCGCTTCAATGAGGCCGCCGGAATTCACCGGCGGAAACATGCAGGCACAGGCCGAACTGCAGGAGCAGGGCTTGTGGGCTTCAATGAGGCCGCCGGAATTCACCGGCGGAAACGCCATGGGAAATTGGGTCTCATCCAGCTGCCGTGACTCGCTTCAATGAGGCCGCCGGAATTCACCGGCGGAAACCACCCGCGCCGCCACCCCGGCGAACGTGCCGGGGCTGAGCTTCAATGAGGCCGCCGGAATTCACCGGCGGAAACGCGCAGGTACCAGAGCTGCTGGCACCCGACCCAATCAGGCTTCAATGAGGCCGCCGGAATTCACCGGCGGAAACACCATCATCAAGCGCGTGACCCTCAGCGAGTCGCTCATGCTTCAATGAGGCCGCCGGAATTCACCGGCGGAAACGCGGATGGCGTGCTGGCAAGCGCAGCGCTCCAGCCCGAGCTTCAATGAGGCCGCCGGAATTCACCGGCGGAAACCGAGCACGAACTCGCGGATCTCGGCATCGGTCCAGGCGACGCTTCAATGAGGCCGCCGGAATTCACCGGCGGAAACCGGCAGGGCCGTTCGTCTGCGCACCAGTGCCATAGACTTCGCTTCAATGAGGCCGCCGGAATTCACCGGCGGAAACTCCATTGCTCCGTCGCGTTCTGTTCTCAGATTTTGGTGCTTCAATGAGGCCGCCGGAATTCACCGGCGGAAACCGGCAGGGCCGTTCGTCTGCGCACCAGTGCCATAGACTTCGCTTCAATGAGGCCGCCGGAATTCACCGGCGGAAACGCGCGTGCCACCACGCCCAGCGGCGGGTCAATCTCTCCAGCTTCAATGAGGCCGCCGGAATTCACCGGCGGAAACGCGCGCTGGCAGGAGGGCAACTGAAACATGGGCTTATACGCTTCAATGAGGCCGCCGGAATTCACCGGCGGAAACATCCTCGGCGACGGCCGTGCTGTGGCGGCGGTTGACCCCGCTTCAATGAGGCCGCCGGAATTCACCGGCGGAAACTTCGGCGGTCATCCCCTCGGCCAGCGTCCGGCCGAAGCGCTTCAATGAGGCCGCCGGAATTCACCGGCGGAAACGCCGACAAGAAGGCCGCCGCCGAGGCCAAAGCCGCCGCCGAGCTTCAATGAGGCCGCCGGAATTCACCGGCGGAAACGCGCGCTGGCAGGAGGGCAACTGAAACATGGGCTTATACGCTTCAATGAGGCCGCCGGAATTCACCGGCGGAAACAGTCGAGCACGTCAACCTGCAGGACGAGAGTCCGGCAGCTTCAATGAGGCCGCCGGAATTCACCAGCGGAAACCATGGTAGTGATCCGGTTCACGGGTTACGTATTCGCGCTTCAATGAGGCCGCCGGAATTCACCGGCGGAAACCCCGAGATGGCGGAGAAGACGGCGCTGCACCGGCTGATGCTTCAATGAGGCCGCCGGAATTCACCGGCGGAAACTTCCGGTTTGAATCATGGTTCCAGCCAACCCCGCTTCAATGAGGCCGCCGGAATTCACCGGCGGAAACTCGTGTCAATAAGCCGAATGTTAAGAATGCTTAACGTGCTTCAATGAGGCCGCCGGAATTCACCGGCGGAAACTCCCCAGGGGATGTCCGGTACCGCGAGATGGTGCTGCACGCTTCAATGAGGCCGCCGGAATTCACCGGCGGAAACTCCCCAGGGGATGTCCGGTACCGCGAGATGGTGCTGCACGCTTCAATGAGGCCGCCGGAATTCACCGGCGGAAACTCGCCGCTGATGTTGCCGTAGTCGTCTGTGTCGGTGCTGCTTCAATGAGGCCGCCGGAATTCACCGGCGGAAACGAGGAACGGCGCCGGGTCCGGCCACTCGGTCAGCTCATCGCTTCAATGAGGCCGCCGGAATTCACCGGCGGAAACGCGATGGCCGCGCAAGCGGATGCAGACACCAACACCACGCTTCAATGAGGCCGCCGGAATTCACCGGCGGAAACAACGCCATCTCCTGCAATCCCATCGTCATGATCTCGGTGGCTTCAATGAGGCCGCCGGAATTCACCGGCGGAAACGCGGCTCATGCTGCCTCCCGGAGCACGGAGCGCGTCTCGCTTCAATGAGGCCGCCGGAATTCACCGGCGGAAACATTCGCAGCTAACAATATCATAGTCTGATTGAGCAAGACGCTTCAATGAGGCCGCCGGAATTCACCGGCGGAAACTCCAGGATCAGGAACCGCGCCCCGTAGTTGGTGGATGCGCTTCAATGAGGCCGCCGGAATTCACCGGCGGAAACACGCACCGGCCGGCGCGCTCTGGCACGGCCGCGTGATTGCTTCAATGAGGCCGCCGGAATTCACCGGCGGAAACTGCTCCTCCATGTAGTCCAGCAGGTCCAGCCCATCGCCGCTTCAATGAGGCCGCCGGAATTCACCGGCGGAAACATTCGCAGCTAACAATATCATAGTCTGATTGAGCAAGACGCTTCAATGAGGCCGCCGGAATTCACCGGCGGAAACTCCAGGATCAGGAACCGCGCCCCGTAGTTGGTGGATGCGCTTCAATGAGGCCGCCGGAATTCACCGGCGGAAACGTGGCGAAGCCGTCGGACTGTAGCGGGCTGATGCCGTCGCTTCAATGAGGCCGCCGGAATTCACCGGCGGAAACGCCAGCGGCACATAATGAGTACCATGTTTGACAAGCTTCAATGAGGCCGCCGGAATTCACCGGCGGAAACCTGCCGAGGGTGTCGACGTGCTGTGGGTGGAGCAAGCCGCTTCAATGAGGCCGCCGGAATTCACCGGCGGAAACTCCCCAGGGGATGTCCGGTACCGCGAGATGGTGCTGCACGCTTCAATGAGGCCGCCGGAATTCACCGGCGGAAACCGCAGCGTACTTCTGGTCCAGGGTTTGCTCCATATCGATGCTTCAATGAGGCCGCCGGAATTCACCGGCGGAAACGAGTATCTGGTCGGGCTCGGCCAGCCGCTCATCGAGCAGCTTCAATGAGGCCGCCGGAATTCACCGGCGGAAACCTGCTCGGAAACGCCTACTGGCCATTCACCATCAAGAAGCTTCAATGAGGCCGCCGGAATTCACCGGCGGAAACGCTGCCGCTGTCCATGTCCGCCGGGTCCAGGTCGCCCAGGCTTCAATGAGGCCGCCGGAATTCACCGGCGGAAACGTGCTCGGGGGAGCCCACGAAATCACCGCCGAACTCCATGGCGCTTCAATGAGGCCGCCGGAATTCACCGGCGGAAACGTGCTCGGGGGAGCCCACGAAATCACCGCCGAACTCCATGGCGCTTCAATGAGGCCGCCGGAATTCACCGGCGGAAACTTGTCACGTCCTCGTCGTCCCAATCCTCCACCACCACGCTTCAATGAGGCCGCCGGAATTCACCGGCGGAAACCCGGTGACAGAGTGGCTGATACCCGTCCCATTATACACAGGCTTCAATGAGGCCGCCGGAATTCACCGGCGGAAACAGGCGGGCGGGGCCCCGTGGCACGAGTCGCCAGACGGGCTTCAATGAGGCCGCCGGAATTCACCGGCGGAAACCGGCGGCATGAGGGAGAACTGTGGCATTCACTGACTTGGGGCTTCAATGAGGCCGCCGGAATTCACCGGCGGAAACTCGATACGGCAATCCTGGTCTCGCCACTTGTCGATTCGCTTCAATGAGGCCGCCGGAATTCACCGGCGGAAACCCAATACCACGCCGAGCGCTTCGGGTGCCAGCGCATCGCGCTTCAATGAGGCCGCCGGAATTCACCGGCGGAAACGCCAGATCCTCCAGCGCGCGAGCCGACGGCGCCGCCAGACGCTTCAATGAGGCCGCCGGAATTCACCGGCGGAAACATCCGAACCGATCCCCGGCCGCGAGGCCGAAATGGCCGAGCTTCAATGAGGCCGCCGGAATTCACCGGCGGAAACTGACGGGAACGGCGGCGGCGCGTCATCGGCCACGATGCTTCAATGAGGCCGCCGGAATTCACCGGCGGAAACTCGGGCGGCCCGGGCGCCGGCGCATCGGTCAGGTTGTCCTCGCTTCAATGAGGCCGCCGGAATTCACCGGCGGAAACTAGCTATATGCGATTAGTAGGCTATACCCCGTCATTTCGCTTCAATGAGGCCGCCGGAATTCACCGGCGGAAACAAGCCCGTGATCTCGCCGCCGTCCGGCAGTACGACAATGCTTCAATGAGGCCGCCGGAATTCACCGGCGGAAACGCCCGCCTTGCTCCGGCGGGTATTGAACGGGTGGAAGTGGCTTCAATGAGGCCGCCGGAATTCACCGGCGGAAACCTCGCAGCGCCACGGGCTATACTCGCGGAGAATCGCGTGCTTCAATGAGGCCGCCGGAATTCACCGGCGGAAACGCGGTTCGTACGTGTCGCCCGCGACCGCGCCCGGCCGCGCGCTTCAATGAGGCCGCCGGAATTCACCGGCGGAAACCGCCCGGATCATCGGCGACATCGTGGAGGAATGGATCACGCTTCAATGAGGCCGCCGGAATTCACCGGCGGAAACGGCCGCCGAGGACGTGTCCGAGGCCGGGCTGTACTTCTTGCTTCAATGAGGCCGCCGGAATTCACCGGCGGAAACCACGCCCAGGAGCCGCAGAGGAATCCTCCGATGGCCTCGCTTCAATGAGGCCGCCGGAATTCACCGGCGGAAACGTGATCCGCAGTTGCACCTGCCCGGTCAACGGGCTGTCCACCTCATCGCTTCAATGAGGCCGCCGGAATTCACCGGCGGAAACTCCCGCCCGTAAGCCCAATCGGGCACCGGCGCATGCCGTGCTTCAATGAGGCCGCCGGAATTCACCGGCGGAAACGGCCGCCGAGGACGTGTCCGAGGCCGGGCTGTACTTCTTGCTTCAATGAGGCCGCCGGAATTCACCGGCGGAAACCACGCCCAGGAGCCGCAGAGGAATCCTCCGATGGCCTCGCTTCAATGAGGCCGCCGGAATTCACCGGCGGAAACGTCAGGAAGGCGATGGCGTGCTCGTGGTCGGAGCGGGCGCTTCAATGAGGCCGCCGGAATTCACCGGCGGAAACCTCGCATTAGCAACCTACAAAGCGAAAAAGGCACCTTCCGCTTCAATGAGGCCGCCGGAATTCACCGGCGGAAACGTTGAACAGTAGAAGGATCGAGCCGCACCAGATCGCGCTTCAATGAGGCCGCCGGAATTCACCGGCGGAAACGTGTCGATACCGCCGTATGGTGCTGTCGGTCTCTTTGGTGCTTCAATGAGGCCGCCGGAATTCACCGGCGGAAACTACGGCATAGTGAATGACGTTGTAGTCTACATGGCAACGCTTCAATGAGGCCGCCGGAATTCACCGGCGGAAACCCCTGGTCTCCGGCGCCGTGGATGTCGCCCTGCGCGCCGCTTCAATGAGGCCGCCGGAATTCACCGGCGGAAACTCCGCCTAAGAATGGCGCTATGATGCTGTTTTTCAACGGGCTTCAATGAGGCCGCCGGAATTCACCGGCGGAAACACAGCAGGGTCAAGCGGTTTTCGCAAAGTTTTTCAAGGCTTCAATGAGGCCGCCGGAATTCACCGGCGGAAACGAGTTAAACTCGCAGCCCTTGGTGACCAAGCCCCATCTTGCTTCAATGAGGCCGCCGGAATTCACCGGCGGAAACGAGGATTGAGAGTTAGAGAGTTCGTCAAGTCAAAGTGGCGCTTCAATGAGGCCGCCGGAATTCACCGGCGGAAACATCGCCGTCATCGGGACGCAGTTCGCCGATTCGCTGGCGCTTCAATGAGGCCGCCGGAATTCACCGGCGGAAACCCGGCACAACGACGTCTACGTTCCCCTCGGCCTCGTGGCTTCAATGAGGCCGCCGGAATTCACCGGCGGAAACCTCGTCCACCTGGTCGTCACTGAGCTTCCGGCGCGTGGTGCTTCAATGAGGCCGCCGGAATTCACCGGCGGAAACCCGCAACCAGGCGTTGATGCCGCGCATCGAGTAGACGAGGCTTCAATGAGGCCGCCGGAATTCACCGGCGGAAACATCGTTGTTGGCGGAATCCAGCTCGGGCATGGAACCGCTTCAATGAGGCCGCCGGAATTCACCGGCGGAAACGCACCGCAGCAGTCGTCGCAGACGCCGCGAAAGTTCAACGCTTCAATGAGGCCGCCGGAATTCACCGGCGGAAACGCACCCGCTCCAACTTGCGACGAGTGGGAGAATTACTCGCAGGGTTGCGAGTGGTGCGTGAAAGGTGCGATCGAGCAGAGATCACAGGCAGCATCAGGTACCGATTCTACACCGTAAGATTATGTATGTCAAAGACCTGGCGACTTGCGAGCCCTCCCTGAGGTACGCGCGGCACCGGAGCGCTCGGTCGGCAGCGGCGGAGCCGGCTACACAATGAGCGGTTCGCGCTGCATCGGGTGGAAGGTCTTCCCCAGGCTCACGACACGCGGTTCGACGTTGTCGGCGACGCCCAGATCGACCAGTACCACGTGATCCTCGTTATGATCGATTGTTTTGTCGAGGCGTGCAACCAGTTCGGCCTGGCGGCGCTTGTTCATGCGGCACTGGAAGACCGAGAGCTGTACCCAGGCTCCGTATCCGTTCATCAGCTTGTAGACCTTGCGCCACCGCTTCGGGTCGGCAATGTCGTAGGCCACGATGTACAGGTGCTCGTCCATGGTTCAGCGCGTCGTGAAGTTGGGGTAGGCCGGAATCTCCCCGAGCAGGAAGCGCCCCAGGAGCCGGGCCTGCATCTCCATCAGGCGGCGGTAGCTGACCCGATAGCCGAACAGCGGATGGACGATTTCGTGGCTCAGGCGACGCTCGAAGGCGGCGATGAACCGGCGCCGACCCTCTGGAGTAAGGGCAACGCTGCCGGCGGCTGATCTGAAGTCGATCGGCCGTATCTCGCCGTTGTTGATGAGTTGCAGGACGACCGAGTCGGCGATCAAGGGCCGGAACGGCTCCATCAGGTCGAGAGCAAGGGCGGGACGGCCGTAGCGGGGTTGGTGATACAGGCCGCGGAAGGCATCGAAGCCGACGGCGGTCAGGGTCACGGTCCAGGCGCGGGTCAACAGCGAGTAGGCAAACGAGAGCAACGCGTTGACCGGATCGGTCGGCGGCCGCCGATTGCGCTTCTCGAAGTCGAACGCCAACGTCCGCGCCGGCTCGCTCTCGCTGAACATTGCCGGGAACGCTCGAAAGTAGCGCGCCGCGGCCGTTCCTTCCACGCCGAGCAGCACGGCCAGCGACCGCACCCGTGCCACCCGCCGGCTGTCCTCCTTGAGCTCGATCAGCACATCGCGATTATCTTCCGACCGCTTCCAGTTCCTCCTGAGCAGGGTGCGGCAATTCGCGATCTTGGCGCTCACCAGCCCCTTGGCGAAGCGCAGACAGATGGTCGGGTCGAAGCTGGCCCGATACTGAGCCGTTCTGAGCTCCACGTTCTTGTGGCCATTCCCGATGGTGTGGCCATAGAACCATCCGCCGTGACTGTGCCAGGTCACCGGAATACCACGCCACATCAGTTCGTGCAGGCACGGTGAGGTGACGTAGATGCTGCCCATGAGCACCACCTGCGAGGTTTCCGCAAGGCGGGCGGTGGCTACCTTCTCGTCGTCGACGGTAACAACCAGCGTCTCACCCGACTTGGCGACCTTGGCGCCGCGGGCCTGCACGTAGAGCGGCAGCGCGTCCGTGGCGGGCACGGCGATCGGACGGGGCGCGGCGCCGGGGCGGGAAAGCAACGCGAGATGATTTACCTCGTCGGGAAGACAGATGCTCACCAGGGAACAGCGCGGACACTTGGGGCTGTCTTCGAGCGGCGGCGGGATGGTGCCGCCGTGTGCCACGTTCCGCAAGCCCTCGACGGCCCGTTCCGTGGCGGCGATCAACTCGTCGTCGAACACGACCCGTACGCGCTCGCGGCCGGCCACGAAGTAGAGCACCCCTTCGTCGCACCGATAGCCGTGCTCGCGCAGGATCAGTCCCTGTACGCAGAGTTGCACTCGCTCGGGGTCGTAGGCACCGCGTTTCACGTGCGGACGCTTGCCACGTTTGTAGTCGATCGGAACGACGCGCCCATGCTCGGACTCGATCAGGTCCATGCGTGCTATCAACCCCAGTCGCTCGGATGACAGCGTGACCGACCGGGCATGCAGCTTCTCCGCGACCTCCTGCGGCGCCGGCATCGCGCCGCCGTCCCGATTGACGCGCCGGTGCGCATGCCGTCCCTCTACGGTGTCGGCGGAGTCAGCCCACTCGCCCTGAACCCACTCCAGGTAGGCCAGGCGCGGACAGTACTGATACTCGTTCACCATCCGGGCCGGCACCAGCGGACCTTCGACCGGTGCTCCGGCAGGAGGGAACACGAACTCGCCCTGCTGCGGTGCGGTTCTACGGCTCGCTTCCTCGGTGTCACCGGTCTGAGGAACCAGTGCCGGCGGCGGGAAGTTCGCCGCCGCGTTCTGCCTACCATCTGTCTTCACATCGCACTCCGCCAGCCCCGGCAGCCGGACGTACCGAACTCACGTCCGTGACTCTTGAGGCTCGTCCTTCATTGAGTGTCGGAGGATACGGCGTCCTTGAGAACGCGGCGTGTCTCGGGATCAGTTCAATTTGTGCGCGGACTCCACTCCGATCAGTGGGATCGATCAGCGCCAGCGCAGTCTTGGATCGCGACGATCCGCTGCAGTGCGTCGACGACTGTACCGGTGCGGCCGACGACGGTGGCAACGTCCAGCGTGTGCCTACAAGTAGGCACTTGGAGGTCACGGGCTCCGGCCTCCTCGGTCTAGCGGCTCTTCCTGAACAGCCCGAACGCGAAGTTGGGTGGCGGCTCCGGAATGTCGTTGCGGTCCTGCAGGTAGCGCTGCGTCTGCTCCGTCGGCGAGACATGATCCATCGCGGTGAAGCCGGACCTCTGCATCTCGGCGTCGATCTCCTCGGGGCTGTACTCCGACAGCATCGGCTCGCCGCGGCGTTCCACGAATCGGTCCATCTTCTCGACCAGCGCCAGCCCGGCAGCGGGCACCAGGCTTCGGGGGTACCGGTAGTCGAGCACTACCTGGCTTCCGGGTGCGGCGACGGCGTCGATCTGGTCGATGGTGTCGCTGACGGCCTCCCTGGTCAGGTAGCACGTCACCCCCAGCCACGCAAAGAAGGCCGGTGCCTCGGGGTCGAAGCCGGCTCCGATCAATGCAGCGTCAAGCCGGTCCGTCTCGAAGTCCACCGGCACCAACGCGAGATTCGAGGGCAGCGGGCCAATGCGCGCGAGCTGGTGGCGCTTCATCTCCTGCGACGCCGGATGGTCGACTTCGTAGATGCGCAGCCGATCCGCCAGACTCGGGTGGCGCACCGCGAACGTGTCGAGCCCGGCTCCGAGGATCACGTACTGCTGCACGCCGGATGAAATCGCTTCCTGCAGCCGGTCCTCGGCGTACCGGATGCGCAGGATGATCACGGTGTGGGTGGGCTTGAGCGTTCGCAGCAGGACATCGACCACGAGGCGGTTCAGCACCCAGTTGTTGGCGACCAGCCGCCAGAACGGTGTCACCATGGCGCCTGCGTATTGGTCGGAGAAGATCGGATTCGGATTCCACCTGAGGTGGCTGGCGCGTACGGCGGCCACCAGTATCGCGGTGGTGCTGGCCTTGCGAGGGCGGGTGTCGGACATGACGCGTCAGTATGTACGCGTCATCCTCGACCTTGTCGAGCACCCGTGCCGCCAACGCCCTTGGCGCCTTCGGCCCCGACGCAGGTAGGTTGCCCCTGTGTTGCTATCGCGCCGACCTGCAACTCCTCTATCGTCAGCCGTCACGCTGGGAGCCGCAGAACAGGCGCCGCACCGTCTGGTTGGGAATAACCATGCGGGGAATGTATTCACGCTCTGGTTGGATGCTCAGCAGGCCGAAGTAGTGCAGCAGCGACGGGAGGTTCTCCGGCTGGGCCAGTTCCTCCAGCAGAAAGCCGTCACGGACCGGGCTTTCCACGGCGCTTTCGCAGGCCAGTTGGCGCAGCATGTCGAAGGTCTCGTTGAGCTTCCGGTTGCCGGTCAGCAGGTGGCGCAGCTTGTCGTAGTGGACGCGTACACTGCCATCGATCAGGTCGTCCGGCGGTCCACCGTTCGAGATCGATTCCATCAGGTAGCGGAGCACCGATTTCGTGTGGTAGAGGTCGTTCCGGGCGCGCTCGCCGAATCGGTAGCCGCCGTACCACTCACCCATGACGGCCATCGCCTCGTTCACGTCCTGGTCGAACACGCCGAGCTGGCGGTAGCGCTCCAGCAGGTCGCATACCTCCGCTTCCGTGAAACCCAGCATCTCGTTGAACTCCGGACGCAGGCTGATGTCCATGCCGATGTTGAAGCCGCCGGTCACGCCGGCCATGCTGATCGGCGTCACCCCGGCGACAAAAATGCGCTCGATGCCGCCGTGTCCGGTGCCGGCCTTGAGCGTGGCGAAGAAGCTGCGGTAGAAGCCGGCAAAGTCCGGGGCCGGCCACCGGCTCGCACCGGTGCCGCGATCGGCCAGAACGGAATCGGCGAGGTAGTCGTAGCCGTCGATCAGTACGTACAGCGGAACGCCGTGCGTTGACCCGCGCAGGAACAACTCGTTCAGCTTCGATTCGATGCTGGACGCCGCCAGGATGCGCTGCCTCACCGCGTCGGGGAACAGGTCACGGTTGCACTCCAACGCGTGGCGGAGGCTTCGGGAGCAATGCTGATCGAAGGGTTCCCGCGAGGTCTCCGCGGCGTCGCCAAGCGCGGAGAAGTCGAAGTGCAGGATGACGTAGCGGTGGCGCTCCGGCGTCGGTCGCCGTGCGATGTCGGTGCCGGCGAACAATGCCTCGAACCGGCCGGCGGCGTTGCGATCGTAGTAGTTCCGCAGCAGCGAAACCCAGCACGACTTCCCGAACCCGCGGGGGCGCATCAGAAAGGCGTAGTGTACCTCTTCCAGCTCGTGCAGAAAGCGGGTCTTGTCGACGTAGAGCATCCGTTCGCGGCGCATCGCCTCGAAGTCGGTGCGGTCGTAAGGAATCTGGGGATACGCGGTGCTCATCTCGACACCTCCGTCACCTCCGTGGTGAAAATCGGCGCAAATTGGCGCGGCCGACATCCGTTCCTTCCATCGGTTCGCGCTTCATTCTGTTCTTCAGCCAGGCGGCGACCTCGCTCCGGCTGTTCAGGGCTTCCTCGATCTCGCGTTCAACCGGACTCAACGCCGCCAACCGCGTAGCGCGCTCCTCGGTGTGGGCGACCGAGCGATTCGAGAGCCATCTGCCGTTGCCGCTCAGGGACGAACACCGTCTCAAGCCGTCTCGAACCGCTCCACCGTGATCTGTTCGGCGCGGTCCCGGGCCTGCCAGAGATCGTAGGCCATCTGCATGCCGAGCCAAGTCTCTGGAGTGGAACCAAACGCCTTCGACAGGCGAATGGCCATATCGATGGAAACACGCACCTTCTCATTGACCAGTTCGGAGAGGACGCGCCGCGTCACGCCGAGCCCTGCGGCTGCCCGCGTGACCGAGAGGCCGAGATGCTCAAGGCACTGTCGCCGGACGATGCCGCCGGGATGGGGGGGATTGTGCATAGATACGATCGTAACACGTCGTCAGTGGAAGTCTACGTAGTCGACGACGGCAGATCCGTCCTCGAAGCAGAAGGTAACACGCCAATTCGCGGACACGGCAACAACGAGTATCCCTTCATGGTCCGTAGCGGATGGAGCCGAAACCTCGGCAGATCCATGCCTTCGGGTCCACTGCTTGATCGAGCGTGGCGAGGATGTCCAGCAGCTTCGACACGTGTTCAGGCGGAACCCGGTCGCGCAGGCGTTTGCCTGCGCGTTACCGGCGGATTTGACGCGCAAGGACGAAGCGCTGGATGCCGGACAGGTCACGGGCGAGGTAGAGGGCCTTGCTCACGGGGCGCCGGTCCTTGGGGCGATCGAATCTGTGGCGGCGAACAACCCGAGGCCGAAGTGGCAGCCGTAGCCGAGGGCGACCGGGCCGGAGACCGACTCCGGGAAGTGCACGCGCAGCAGCGCGCCGTGCGGGTCGGAGGCGCGTTCGCGGCCGCGGGAGCGGAAGCGGTGATACTGGAGCGACCGGCGGCGGTTGCCGTGGACCTCCACGAAGGGGAGCAGGTCGACCTGAATGCGGCCGGTCAGCGATGGGCCCAGGATGCCTCGACGCTGGATGAGCCGGCGCACTTCGCGGGGGTAGCCGGTAGCCTCCGCCAGGGGGCCTTCGATCATTCGACCGGCTTCCAGCGTGCGGCGGGCAGTGCGTCCCTCGCCGGTTCGCTTCAGGTGAGCAGTCGGCAGAAAGGGGGTGACGCTGTCCCAAACCCGTGCATGCCGGAATAGAGCGGAGAATTGCGCGAACTCCTCACACGTGCCGAAGCCTTCCAGTGCCAGCCGCCACTCGCGGCGGCCGCCTTCTTCGGTAGCGCTGCCCGCCTGGGAGCCGCGTGCCGGTAGCCACAACCGCGTCAGCCGATCGAGGGCGGCCCGCACCCGGGTGTCGAATCCGCTAGCAGCGTACACGCACACGTGGTCGATCAGACCGTCCCCGTCGGCGTCCTCCGGAAGCCAGAAGGCATGCGAATGGTGGGCGTCGCGCAACGGAGTGTTACCCTCGCCACGGCCGGAGATCTCGGGCGGTGCCAGCGCTCGGGAGCGCCCGGTGCGCGGATCCGATTCCCAGCCGAACTGTGACAGAGCCGCGCGGCGCATCAGCTCGCCGATCCTTACCGCGTCTTCGATGCGCGGTTGCGGGCGTCCGGCAAGCAGATAACGGGCGACCGTGTAGCGGGAAGGGTCCGGTATCCGTGCACCGCGCGGCACCACGCGGCGCGGGTGGGGTGAGAGCGGCGTGCGCTCGTAGTGGATCTCGTGCGCCGCCGGAGGCCGGTTCCAGCCGTGTTTCTGGAAATCGGCGGTGTCCACGGCTACCGCGTCGATAAGGCGGTTCGGCAGCGTGCGGCCGAAGCGTCTCTGCCGCTTCCTGCCCAGCGCCAGCGAGGTAGGCGGTCGCTTGCCGGCTGCGTGCGCTGCCGCCCGCTCCTCAGCGTCCGCTTGTGCCAGGAGGCGCTCGCGCCGCGCCGCATAATCGCTGGCGGTGAGCGGTCCCGGTACCGAAACTAACTCTCCGAAGCCGTTCGCAGTGCCCTCAACGGGCAGACAATTGGCCCCCGATCGATCCCACTCCGCCGTCGCGCTGCACTGCACCCAGCTCTCGGCGCGGCCAAGGTACCCGATGCCGTCGGCAAGATCGGTAACCAAGTCGAACAGCCGGGGTTCCAGCAGGAGGTCCGGCCACGCGACGACGATCGATGCGCCCTCCGGCAGGTGAGCGAAGGCATCGAACACCAGGGTCTTCCTGGCCGGCGCGGGCATGTAGTGCCGAGTGTGCGCGTGTACGGCGCCCTCGGGCAAGTGGTAAATCGGTGTCGCCTCCGCCAGCGCATCGATCAGGTTCGCGGCCTCTTCCTTCGACCAGTGCGCGCAGGATCCCTTGCGCCAGTAGGTAGCGATCAGCGCTCGCAGGATTCGCCACGGCTCCGGCGGCCACGCCACGTCGGCCTCGTTGACATGGCGGCCCCACGGGGTCGCGTGGTAGCGGTGCGCCGGAAAGCTGAACGAGAGCGCGAGCATGTCGGCGAGCGACTACGAGAAGGTTACCGTCACCGCGCGCGGCTCGTTGAACAGCCCGCGGTCGGCAACCGCTGCAATCAGTCCAGGCAGCTCGGCGGAGAGCGAATCCAGTGACGGAAGCGTAAACGTTGCCGGCCGCGTGACGCTGACCGTTGTCACGTCGAGATCGCATGCCGTGCGCAGGCGCAACCCCACCTTGAGAAACGATTGCATCTTGAACAACGCCAGCGCGATCAGCATTCGCTCGACGTCGTCCCCCAGCGAAAACGAGCGAATTTGACGCAGATCAAGATTGAAATACGCCACAATGTGCTCAGCGGCGAACTCGTCCCGCGAAAAGGGCACGTTGCCGAATCCCTTGGCGGTGTCACCGCTGGGATTGACCGAGTCGTTCTTCACGCCTCCGCTCGTCACCATTCGGACTCCTGTGGCTTCCATGAAAGCCGACAACGCGCGGGGCAGACGGAGGCGCCCCCCGGCCAGGTCCTTTTTGGCGAGAAACACGCCGTGCAGCAGCGCGTTGGCATCGAGCTGCAGCAGCACCCGCGCCAGTTCCGCCAGATTGACCCGGCCGGTCTCCATACCGGCGAGGCGGGTCTTGAGCACGTCGAAGACCGACTTGTCCTTTCCCTCCAGGATGTAGGGCGAATTGATGCGATGCGCCTCCAGGACCGAATTGGTCATCGGCTGATCGTCCTGGTCGACGACCTTGATCAACGGCAGGCCGCGCAGTGGTGGCACCCAGTCGTCCGCGGCATCGTCCCAGCACACGGTTTCGAGGCGATTCGCCATACTCTGTGCGCTCTCCACCAGTACCGTCTGTCCGCTGCCGTCCGGCGCCGCATAGACCGCAGGCCCGAGGTTGGGGAACCCGGTCGGTTGGAATCGAGATCCCTGCACCGGTTGCAACTCCGCCTCCAGCAACAGGCGCGGCTCATCGGCGAGGGGTGATAACTCAAGCGGCATCTTCGTTCTCCTTCTCTGTGGGATAGGCTCTGTCCAGGAGCGCTCTCAGTTGGTTGTCGTGAATCGGTATCAACAGCGCGGCGGCCAGCCGGCGGCCATCCACCCCGACGCCGAACCCGGTGGCGCGGCGGGAGCCGGCACCGGCGAACGGCGAGGCGATTCCTGACGCCCGTGCCCGATCGAGCGCCAGACCTGCGGCCCCGTCCACGTCGCCGCCGCGCAGTCTTCCGAGAAGGCCGGGTGGCAGCGGGATGCGGGTCATCCCGTCCTCGTTCTTGCGATCGGAGAGGGTCTCGAGCACGTGACCGGGAGCGAATAGCAGTTTCAGGGCTGTGTACGCGAATGGAGGCAAGGGGCGGTTCTGGCCGGTTGCGGCGCGCGGGAGCGTCGCGGGTAGCGCCCAGACGAGTCCCCCAAGCAACCGCGAGCAACGGACGTCGTCGAACTCTTCCGCGAGAAACCGAGTAATTACGTCGGAGTGCGTGGGCGCCGTTGCCGATAGAGGCTCGCCCAATTGCCCGACAAGCGAGCGTTGCCCCAGTACCTCGACAAGATTGGCTACCAACCCGCCGGCCCTCCAAACCGTCAGGGCCTGGTTCCCGCCAGCATCCCATTTTCGGAATCGCCGGGTGACCGTGCCCGGGGCGACCGGAGCAAGGTGTACCGCCATCGGCACCGATGTCTGGCGCGCAGTGGCCGCAGGTTCTGCATGCACCGCCGTGCCCCTGTCGGGAATCGCCTCTGCGTCGCGATGAGACGTGTCTGGCCCCGGTGACGCATTCGGAGCTGTGCCAGGGTCCCAGCCCAAGCTGGCAAGCGCAGCGGCGGCTCGAAACTCGGGCGAGCCGTCGTCCGCGCGTTGCACCCACGCCCGGCGCAACCGCGGCGGCGGGGGAATCGCGGCCCTTGCACCCGGGCTGGTCGCGAGCCAGCCGACGATTTCTCCGAGCAGTTCAAAGGCGTTCCGGACGGTAGCCGAAGAGGCCTGAGTGTCGGTCAGCGCGAACAGGATGTCCTGAAACCGCTTCATGAGCTGGCGGGCGCGGCCCGGCGCATTGCCGTCCAGGGCCGCCCTGCGCACTTGCTGCAGCCACCCGCCAGTGTCGAGATCGTTGATCAACTCCGCGCTCTCCGGAACGTGCGAGGTCGCCACGCGCCTTCCGAGGGGAGCCGCAAGGTACATGTTGCCCTGGCGCATCACGAATCCGTAGCGCTCGAACGCCGTCATGCCGCGGCTGGTGCCCAGACTGGTGGCTGCTCGCGCGAAGTCGAGTCCGTCTCGTGCAGTCTTGCCGTGCAGGATGGCGCGGCCCTCCTTGAGCAGTCCGATCAACTCGTCGCAGCCCGCCGGGCGGTGCCACAGCGGCGCCCAGAACTCGGCTCGCACGCTGGTTTCATCGGTCTCCGCGACCCCTCCCGACCCGCCGGCGGTCGGTCGCACGGTGAACGGAAAGCTGGCCCCGGCTTCCGGGGAGCCCTGGTGACGGCGGGTTGCCGCACCGGCGAACAGAACCGCTCCCTCCAGCGCCAGAACGAGGTCCCAGGGATTGGCGTGTGGGTTGCCCTCGTACCCGACCGTGGCGTTTGCCCCTCCCGCGTCGCCGGGAGCGAATTGTCCTGCCGAATTCGACCGTAGCCCCGGTGTCACGTCGGCATCGAGCGCCGCTCTCAGCAGACGGTGGCTCGCCGGGCCCGGCGAGCCGCTGGCGGCATCGAACAAGCCGCCTCGGGGGGCCACCAGCCGCCGCATGAAGTTGTTGGTGAAGTCAAGGCGGCCGTCGTTGCCTCCGGTGCCGAGCAACTGGGGAAAGCTCAGCCGGGCGCCCGACAGCGCGACTGCAGCGTCCAGCCACTGCAGGGAGGAATCGGCCAGTCGGCCGCGCAGCGCGGCTATAAGAGCGGCCTTTACGTCGTCCTTGGGCCGTGCCGTCAATCCTCTGTGCGCAATTTCGTCGGCCGCTTCCGCTATTGCCGCGGCGATGGCCCGGAACCGTGGCGCTACCGTTTGGGTGAGCGGCCCAAATCCCTCTTTGTTGTCCGTGGGATAGAACCCACTCCCACCGTTCCAGGGCGCGATGATCGCGCTCGGAGCGTAGGATTCCAGCAAGAATCGGATCAGTTCTTCCAGGTCGAGGTTGGTAGCCAGATGAAAGGTTCCGCCCTCCCACCAGCCGCGCGCCCCGGCGTCAGCAGCGATGCCGGTCGCGTTGTTCGACGGGCTCGAAATGAGACGCAGGACGCCGAGCGCCTTCAGGTAGCTGGCCAGCGGCGTCGAAGTGCAGCCGGCCAGTCGGAGGACCTCAGTTGCCACGCGTCACCTCCACTTCGGTAGCCGATGCCCGCCAGTCGGCGATGCGCAGGAGGGCTTCCAGCCACGCCAGTCGAAACGGTCCGTAGCGTTCCAGCAGACCGCGCGTACGTTCGGTCCAACTGGCCTCCGAACGGGCGTCCTCGCCCAGTTCCATCACTGACAGGCTCAGCTCACCCCCGGGCCACCGCTCGCCGGTTCCCAGTTCGACGTCCGGAAGCTGGTCGCCTTCCCACACGCCGCGCGCGAACCGCCGACCGTCGGGGCGGCCTTCAGCAGTGGTCCCCGGCTTCTCCGCGGGAAGCGCGCGCAGATTCATGCGCACCTTGCCATGATGCGCGGCAATGAGGTACGCAACCAGGTCGGCGGCGCGCGACCACTCGGCATGGGCAAGCCATGCGAGGGCCGAGGCCAGCTCATGGCGGAAGTAGGGGCGACCCTTGCTTCGGTCATAGTGATGCGCTTTGGCAAGCACTGGCCCCGAGGCACTCGCGCCAAGTCGCTCTTGGAATGTGGCGTGGGCCTTCCCGACATCATGCCAGCGCGCCGCCTGGATTACCTCGCGTTTGCCAGTGACGGCCCCAAGAGTCTCGCAGAGCCGGTCGGCCTCCGACACGACATGCTGGAGATGAGCGGTGAGAGGCACCACTGCCCGCTGCTGGCTCTCAGGATCCGCGTCCAGCGACTCAGCCACCCGCTGATCAGGATCCGGGGGATCGATCGGCATGACCGGGGCGGTCACGGTGGGGTCGAATCCGGTGCACGGTGAATAGCCTCCCGCGGTGACGTGCAGCATCAGCACGAGTCCGGGCCACGGAGTGGCGTCAAGAGGCACCCAGGCCGTGCCGCGTTCGCCACCACCGCGCCGTCGTATCTGGGGATCGGTCTGATAGGCGCGCAACCGCTGTTTGGTGCGTACCGCTTTGAGCCAATCGCGCGCCTGTCCGATCGGCACTGCACACAGTTCCTCTCGCCGCGGCGGAGGCTCGTCGCGGGGACCTTCGGAACGGTCGAAGTCGCGCCAGAACACGCGGATGTCGGTGTCTTCCGCGTCGCGCACGTAGGGCGACACATCGACGTCGAAGCCGGTTAGATCTGGGTCGGTGTCATACAGATCGATCAGGTCCTTGCGGCGAATCACCCAGCGGTGCGCGCAATCCTCGGCAGCGGGAGGGGCCAGATTCGACGGTCTCGCGTCGTTCAAACTGGCGATGCGCGAGCGTCCGATGGCCAGTTCGCGCGGCTCGTACGGGGCCGCCAGGGCGTCGTCAGCAGTGGTAAGGTCGATCCAGTGAATGGTCGCACCGCCGCTTTCGTTCAGTTCTCCGTACCGGTTCACCCGACCGAATCGCTGCACCATCGAGGAAGCCGGCGCCAACTCGGTGATGAGCGTAGCTGCGGACAGGTCGACTCCCGCTTCAATGGCTTGCGTGGTGACCACGATCAGGTCGCGCGCCGTGCGTGGCTGCGGCAGCTTCTCCATCTGCACGTGGCGGTCGCCGGGGCGAAACCGGGAGTGGATCAGGGCGAGGCGGTCGGGCGGCACACCCTGCTTGATGAGGGCCGCATGCACCCGTTGAGCACGGGCAACCGTGTTCAGGATTACCAGTGTCGTCCGCCCCGGTTGATGATGCGCGCGACCTGCTGCGGCCAACTCACGTACGTAAGCTGCGATGTCGGCCTTCCTGGCGCTCACCGGCCGGACCGGCGACGGCGCGATCCGTTTCGGCGCGTCGAGCAAGGTGCGGACGGCCGGAGACTGCTGGTCTCCTGGAAACTCGTCGGGAACGCGCCAGACGCGGGGATTGGCCGGTGCGTCCACCGTGTGCAGCCACCGAGGGTGCAGAGTGGCCGATACCCAGAGGCTGGCGGCGTCCGCCTCGGTCCCCAGTGTTCGCCGCAGCCCTTCGAGTTGCGTGGAGGTAGCCAGGCCAGAGCTCATGAGCTGGATCTCGTCGAACACCCACTGGACGTCGTTGTGAAGGAGAGCGAAATCGACCGGCCAGCGAAAGCGGCTCATGGCGTATCCGCGCATCAGTGCGCGGCTGATCAGCATGTCCTGGGTCCCGACCAGGACTGCCGGGCGCTCCGGCCACTCGTACCACCTTGGCTCGTCCTCCCCACCCATCAGGACGTGGACGTCGCGGTCGGCGTCGGGCAAACGTACCTGCCACTCCTGAACGGATGGAAGCCGTCGAAGCCACGCGGTCACGTTGCGCGCGGTCTGGTCGGCAAGCGTGCGCATCGGCAGGCAGTAAACCAGCCGGAGCGGAGCGGTTTCGGCTGAGATGACGCGCTTCCAGAGCCAAGCGAGCACTACCGCAGCGGTCTTGCCGAGGCCGGTAGGAGCTATGAGCGCATCCGGCCAGACGCGGTCGGCGAGCGCTTCCTGGTAAGCGAACGGCTTGGCTCCCCCTAACGCTGCGGAGAAGAAGTCGCGGTACGTCATGGGGGCGTCTTCGCTCCAGGAGGAAGACGAACCTTCGCCATCTCGCGCATCTCGCTACTCTCCCGATCGCCGCCCGCGCTTGCAGCATCTTGGTATAGAATCACGTGCACGGAAGACTCTTCCCTCCACTCCTCGATACCGCCGATGGCGCGAGCACCGACCACTACTCGAAACGAACGCTGCCCCGTCGACGTACTCCTGGCGTTCAGCTGCGCTATTGTCATTTCTTAGCCTACGGCGTAATCTAACTATATACTTGATCGCGGTCAACAGCGAGTGTGCTACCGCCCAAGGCGGTCTCTTTGAAGCGATTACGCCGTCGGCGCAGTTCGCGTATGAGCCTCTCTATCCGGGCCTCAACCATGAGACCCGGCCTCTTTGCCCTCCGGGGGCGGTTTCGTCGTCGACCGGATGAGCGGTGTATGCCATGGTCAACGGTGGCGCATCAGCCGGCGACAGAACTACGGCGCCGTTCCCGGCGAGCCGCCCCGACGCGCAGCGTTGTGGGAGACAAGGGGTCGGGTGGGTCGGGGGCAGAGCCGTAGCCTGATCCGAAAATGGTGGCCGCCGTGCACTGCTCCATTGCGCCGGTTTCATGGTCTTCCGTGTCACGGTGCGACCGTGCTGACTCAGCGGATTTCGGTCGCTATGCTGGAAGCGTGATTCGCGTGGGAGTGATCGGGGCCGGCGCAGTCGCCCCGGTCAGTTGCCGCGACTTCGTCGCTTTGAACCGCGTGTTCGCCGCGCCGCGCGCGCCGGACGCGGTCTATCGCGCGGCAGCCGCCGGGCGGGAGGTGATCCTCGATGGATCGGACTGACGGAAGTGATTGGACGAAGAACCGCGCTGCGTCGGGGCATCGCGCCACTCCGCTCGATGTCTCGTGACCGGCGAGGGGCCATACTGAGCGATGGGGAGGCGGGCACCAGGCTGATGCAACCGGACAAGGCGCCGACCGGGACCGACGCCTGCATGCGCCCGGCCCGGGTCATCTTCCTGGACATCGACGGGGTGTTGCAGCCGACGTCGAGCCAGAAGCGGTTCAAGCATGATCTCGTTGCATTGCGCGAGAGCCTCGCCGAGCGCTTCGGCGCCGAATACCGGGAGGTGAACGAGTACGACCTGGGAGCGGTGGTCCATGACTGGCACGCCGGGGCGGTGGCGCGGCTGCGCGCCCTGTGCGACGACCACGGCGCCAGGATCGTCGTCAGCTCGGATTGGCGACTGCGGCGGTCGGTGGACCAGCTCCGGGCGCTGTTTCGCCTTCACGACCTGCATCACCTGGTGGTGGACCGCACGATCGACGCCTCGGGGCCGCCGCACTACCGAGCCGGGGAAGTGAAGCAGTATCTGGACACGCACCCCGAAATCGAACGCTTCGTCATCATCGACGACGGTTACCGCACGGAGTTCGACGGGCTTTTTCCCGAACAATTCGTTCACACCGGAAGCTTCATCGACGAGCCCGATGCTCTGCGTGCGCGCCAGATTCTTTCGGGTGGGCCGGTCACCCAGGAGAACAGACCTTTCGTTCGAACGGTCTTCCGCGGCGACTACCGTAGTCTCTTCGGGTAGTACTGGTCGAGTACGACCTCGATACGCATCGACGCGCCGGCGACGCCTGCCGTCGATCGGGGGTGGGCCGCGCAGCTTGTGGGATGGAGCCCATGGAGTTAGGCTCGCCGGTAACCGGTGAAGTACGATCTCGATACGCTGCGCGGCGACCTGTTCGGGGGTCTCACCTCCGCGGTGGTGGCACTGCCGGTCTCGCTGGCGTTCGGGGTGGCGTCGGGACTGGGGGCGGCTGCCGGTCTGTACGGCGCCATCGCGGTGGGGTTCTTTGCCGCGGTGTTCGGCGGCACCCGGTCGCAGATCTCCGGGCCCACCGCGCCGATGGCCGTGGCCATGGCGGTGATCATCACCAGCCATTCGTCCAATCTGACCGAGGCGCTCACGGTCGTGATGCTGGGTGGGCTGCTGCAGGTGATGCTCGGCGTGCTGCGATTCGGCCGCTTCGTGGCCTACACGCCGCACGTGGTGGTGTCCGGGTTCATGTCGGGCATCGGCATCATCGTGATGCTGATCCAGACCCTGCCGTTCCTGGGCGCACCCACGGCGCTGGGCGGGCCGCTGGGCGCGATCCGTGCGCTGCCTGCGGCGCTCGCCGACATCAACTTCCACGCCCTGACCATCGCCGCGGCCACCCTGCTCGTGGGAGTGCTGTGGCCGCGTCGCTGGACGCGTTTCATGCCGGGGCCGCTGGTGGCGCTGGTCGTCGGCACCCTGATCGGCGTGCTGGCGCTGCGCGACGTGCCGGTGATCGGGCCGGTGCCCACCGGACTCCCGCAGCTTCATCTCGCCTTGCCCTCGGTCTCCTTTCTGGTGAGCGCCATCCAGCCGGCGCTCATCCTCGCGCTGCTCGGTTCGGTGGACAGCCTGCTTACCTCACTGGTGGCGGACTCGCTGACCGGGACGCGCCACAACGCCGACCGCGAGCTGATCGGGCAGGGCATCGGCAACCTGGTCGCCGGCGTGATCGGCGGCGTTCCCGGCGCCGGCGCCACCATGGGGACGGTGATCAACATCCGCGCCGGCGGTACGACGCAGGTCTCGGGCGCGTTGCGCGCGGTGGTGGTGCTGGCGCTGCTGCTCGGCCTCGGACGCTACGTCGAGCCGATCCCGCATGCCGTGCTGGCCGGGATCCTGATGAAGGTGGGCTGGGACATCATCGACTGGCGCATGCTCACCCGCATCCATCGCATCCGGCGCGAGCACCTGGTCGTGATGCTGATCACGCTGGGCTTGACCGTGTTCGTCGATCTGGTGACCGCGGTTGCCATCGGGCTGATCACCGCCGGCATGGCGCACGCGCGCCAGTTGGAGCGGCTGGAGCTGGACAGCGTGATCTCGGTTCCCATGCTCGACCTTGCCTACCTGGCCAGGCAGGCGCAGGGCTGGGCCGACCCGTTCTCGGCGCGGGTCGGCCTGGTGGCGCTGCGCGGCAGCCTTACGGTAGCTTCCTCGCACAAGCTGGTAGCCGCTATCAGCGCGGACATCAAGGATCACGAAGTGGTGATCTTCGACTTCTCCGCCGCCACCTACATCGACGACAGTGCCGCCATGCTGATCCACCAGCTTATCGAGGTCGCCACGCAGGAGCACACCGAGATAGTCGTAGCGAGCCTCTCCGGTTCGGTGGCCGAGACTCTCGGCGCACTGGGCGTGTTGCAGGAGGTGCCGGCGGACCGCCTGGTCGACACCCGCGACGATGCGCGCGCCGTTGCCTACCGGCTGCTCGGAGCGGCGACCGCTGCGGATGCCGCGGACCGGACCTGAACCCGGGGCCGCCTTCGAGCCGGGGATAGTGGAATCGAGGCAGAGCGCCGGCGGCAGGGTGTCCGGCGACTTGTTCCAACCGGTGTGATTCAGGAGTCTCCCTGGCCATAGCGCTGCTCCATCTGTTGCCGAATCAACGCGCTCTGCTCCTCGGCACCGTAGGAGAACCAGCGATGTTCCGGACGGTCGAGGATCTCGTTCAGCACCGTCTCCGCCGCCTCGGCACCGGCCTCGCCTCGGGCGTGCTCGATCAGCTCTCGGGCTTGCGGCACCAGCTCCATGTAGAAACGCTCCGCCACCTCGAACATGCCGTGCCAATGGGCGTAGTCGGGCGCCATCATCGAGGCCCCGTGGCGCGCCCGGCGGCCCTCGTGGTGCCAGAGGTAGAACCAGGTCCACTCGATCTCTTCGTCGAACTGAGTCGCGGTGAGCAGGCCTCCCTCCTGCAGCGCCCCCATCAGCGCCTGCCCCGGCTTGGCGAACTTCTCGTTGTACAGCACCACCAGGCTGTCGTACTGCTGGTAGAAGCCGGTCACGTACGGCTGCGTGTGGCAGTGCAGACATACCGCCTGCATCCGCTGCCGCTTGGCGTCGGCGGTGTCGGCGATCAACCGGGCGCGCACTTCCGGGTCCGCGCTCTTGACGACGTTGCCCTCGGCGTCGGTGTCCATGCGCAGACTCACCGGCGGCCGATTGGTCCACGAGATGCGGATCCCCGGATCATGGGTGATCTTGCCGTTGTTCCGGGTGTTGCCCGACATGTGGCAGGTGGCACAGGTAGGCGCCTGGCTGTAGTCCACGCCCAGAACCCAACGGTTGGCATCCAGATTCATGTACTGCACCAGATCCCGGTAGGCGACCCCGTGCTTCGATTCCTCGAAGATCTCCTTCTGCGGATGGTCGGGCCCGAGGTGACACTTGGCGCAGTTCTCCGGCTGGCGCGCGCGCCGCGGCGAGAAATCATGACGCGAGTGGCAAGCGGAGCAAGACCCCAGCGACCCGTCCAGGTTGATCCGGCCGATCCCGGTGTTGGGCCAGGTCCCCGGATCGAACAACACTCGGCCCTGAGCGTCGCGCAGCACGCTCGCCGCGGCCGCCGCCACCGTGGGACGGCCCGCGGCGTCCGGCTTCAGATCATCCACGGTGATCGTTCCCCCGCCCGTGGTCTGCAGTCCGATCTTGCTGCCGTGGCACTGCATGCAGCCGACCTGGGCGCTGGCCAGGCCGTTGACCATGCCTACCTGCATGCCTGGAGTGGGGGAATGAGGATCGAACGGTATCCGTGAACCTTCCACGGTCTCGGCCAGAAAGTTGTCCAACGACGCCAGGATGTTGCCGCCTTCGGCGTGGTGGCTGGCGGCAAACTCCGCGGCTTCAACGGGGTGACACTGCGCGCAGTCCAGCGGGGTGACGATGGTGGCGATGATGTTCCCCCAGTGCATGAAGTGGTCCGCGTCCTCCACCTGCGCCGCGTGGCACTCCACGCACCCGATCCCCTTCTCGGCATGGGTACTGCTCTTCCAATGGTCGACCAGGCCGGGGGTCACCTGGGTGTGACAATCCACGCACTGCGCCGAACTCGCCGGGACAGCGATCGCCGGCTGCACCAGCCCCGCCTCGCGCCGGCTCCGCATCAGCTCCTGGACATGAACGAAGAACAGCGTTCCCAAGTAGACCACGGCCAAGGTCCCGATGATCAGCTTCTTTCCGCTCAATCCCATCTTCGACCTCCCGTCAATGGACTGTGAC
The DNA here is from genome assembly GCA_965203905.1 of Spirochaetia bacterium. Taxonomy (GTDB): domain Bacteria; phylum Spirochaetota; class Spirochaetia; order SZUA-6; family Bin103; genus Bin103. The sequence goes on from CBDBDQ010000005.1 coordinate 4,503,620, forward strand.
CGCCTCCCATACCGTGAGCCCCAACAACGCGGCCACTACCACCAACCCGATCCAGATGCTTATGTCAGGCACGTGCAGGTATCGCACCAGCAGCCGCTCCACGAACGGCCACAGCAGCGCCACGAACATCGCACATCCCATGGTCAGTAGCGCTACCGTCCCTGAAAACAGCTTGAGCCAGCGGAATATGGGATAGAAGAACCACTCCGGCTTGATCGTCTCCGGGGTGGTGAGCGGATCCGCCGGTGGCCCCAGCGTTGCCGGCAGCACCGTGGCCAGCGCGCTCAAGGTGATCAGCACCAGCAACGCCACGATCACCTCGGTGTAGAGATGGTCCGGCAGCAGTCGATACCGCGCGGAGTTGCTCTTGCTCCCGTCCCGCGCGCCGCTGCCCTGCTCCAGCTCCGACACGCCCTGCAGCCGAACCAGCAGCAGGTGCAGAACCATCAGCACCGTCAGCGCTGCCGGCAGGATCGCGGCGTGGATGATGAAGAACCGCGACAGCGTGGTGTCGTTGTAGAACGTTCCGCCATACAGCAGTCCCTTCGCCAGGTCGCCAATGAACGGCGCACGTCCGACGAGGTTGGCGCCGACGGTGGCTCCCCAGTAACCGAGCTGATCGAACACCAGTCGGTAACCGGTGAAGGCGGTCAGCAACGTGCACGCCAGCAGCAGTATTCCGAGCATCCAGCTCAGCTCCCGCGGATAGCGATAGGCGCCGGTGAAGAAGGTCCTCATGTGATGCAGGGCGACCGCGGCCACCATGAAGGTCGCAGCCCACCTGTGCAGGCTGCGGATGAACCACCCGAACGCCACTTCCTCGGTGATGTAGCGCACCGATTCATAGGCCACCGCAGGATCAGGGCGGTAGTAGAGCGCCAGCAGGATCCCGGTCACCACCTGAACGAAGAACAGGAACGCCGCGGTGCCACCGAGGGCGAACCACCAGTGGCGCAGGTGCGCGGGCAGCTCTTCCTGCAGCGCGGATGTGAGCGCGCCGCGGCGCAAGGCTACGCGGCGGCGTATCCAGCCAGTCCTGGTCTCCGCGCCACCCATCACACTACACCCTGGTCCACCACCACATGGATGAACAGCGCCCCCCGCTCCAGGCGCAACCGAAATCGCTCCAGGTCAAGCCCTTCCTCGAACGGCGGTCCCCCCGTGGGGCGCCCCTCCGGGTCGAATACTCCGTTGTGGCACGGACAGACGAACCGCCGGTGCTGGGGCTCCCAGTGCACGCGGCACCCGAGATGGGGACAGGCGCTGGAGAACGCCGCGAATGAACTGGTCTCCGCGGGCGCGTGAAGCCGGGTGACATTCACCAGCGCTCCCGTGGGGCTGACGTACGGGACCGTCTGGCCGACCGCGACGTCGCGCTCCAGGACCACGAACTGCCAGCGTGCTTCGGCACCGCGGCGCGGGAACAGGAACCGGGCCGCGATGGTCAGCAGCCAGCCGCCGGCCACGCTCAGACTGCCCGCCATCAGCCAGCCGCCAGCACGCCGCAGAAAGCGCCGGCGACCGATCGGCCGGTCGGAACCTGGCATAGCGACATTCTCACCCATGGTGCTGCTGTGCCGCTCCGGCAACCAGTATCCCCGATCTGCCGTTCCAACGCGACAGCACCTGCCGCCGCCGCAGCAGCCCAAATCCGTGCCGAAGCACCTGATTCTCTCTCGCTAATTCGCGAATCGGCGGACTTTCGGAATCTACTCGGAAGTTCGCGATTTCGCGTTAGGACGGCCCCCTATGCGAAATACTGAACCAACGCGCGTAAATCGTCTCTCCAAAACAACCTGATGAGCACAGTCAACATCGTGGAGCAGTTTGGAATGAAATCAACCTGCTAAATTCACGAATTGGCGTAACAGTCGCGAAACGAACAAGAAATTCGCCATTTCGCGAATGGACCGATGGGGTGTGGCGCTGTACACGGGGCCGCCGGCGGCCCGCGCCCCTCAGGCGTCCGCTGGACCGAGCAGCTTCGCCTCTTCCTTCTTGATTTCGTCCATCAGCAGCACCAGGTCCAGGACGTCATGACTGGCCACGGTGCCCCGGAATTCGCCCGTCTCCCGGTCCATGACGGGGATCACCCCGACCGAGCTGGCCGCCATCCGTTCCAGCACGTCCGATATCAGCTCGTCGGGCCAGGCCCAGGGCAGGTTGAGGCGCAGCACGTCGCGCAACGTGGTCGTGGCCCACTTGTCGTGGGGGATGGCGCGCAGCCGGGCCAGCGAGACGATACCCGCGACTGACCCGTCGTCGGCTACCACGTAGTCGGGATGGTTGGGCACCGTCCACTCGTCCATGAAGCTCTGCACCGAGGTGGACGACTGCGGATAGTCCCGCGAGCGATCCAGCACGCTGCTGACCTTGACGCCGTCGAGCGCATAGCGGGCGTAGGACGGGGTGACCGCCGGAGCCGGTGCCGCGTGGGCCCGGGACTTGGCGCGCTTCACCGTGAAATCGATCACCGGCGGCATCAGCAGGATGTAGCCGAACATGATGAGCACGAGCAGCGAGAACACGTCCTGCCCGATCACGCCGGCCTCCAGCATGACCAGGAGCAGGGCAATCTCCGCAACGCCCTTCGACATCAGACCGGTGGCCAGGGTGACCGGTGCGTCGAGGCGAGTCAGATACGTGCTCAGGAATGCGCCGATGAACTTTCCCGCCAGCGGGATGAGCACCAGGGCCACCAGGGTCGCGACGGGGATTGCCATGAACGAGAGGTCGAACTGCAGTCCCGCCGAGGCAAAGAACAGCGGAACGAACAGTCCCTCCGCCGCGCTGCGCATGCCCGGCATGATGTCGCGGTGCACCCGTTGCGGCAGTCCGGACAGCGCGGTGCCGAACAGCAGCGCGCCGATGGTGCCGTGCAGCCCCAGTTTCTCGGCCGCCACCACGACCAGGAACAGCCCGCCCATCAACAGGCCGAACGAGAGCTCGGGCACCTGCAGGAGACGTCGCAGGAACATGATGACAGGCGGCAGCACCTTGGTGGAGAGGACCCAGGTCACGACCACGAAACCGGTGATCTGGGCCAGCAGCACCAGCACGCCGACCACGCTCAGGTCGTGATGCTCGCCGATGGTGAACCCCACCACCAGCAGTGCGGTCACTTCGGCGATGATCACCACGGTAAAGATCTTGAGCCCGATCGGTTCCTTGAGGTGGCCGCCGTCGGCCAGCACCTTAGCCACCAGCCCGAGGCTCGACAGCGACAGGATGCCCGCCAGCGCCAGTGCCTCGGTAAAGCCCAGGCCGAGCGCGAACTCCAACCCCAGCAGGTCCGAGGTGACCACCAGTGCCGCCAGCAGCGAGATGATCACCGACACCACCGCGGCCACGAAGTAGCGGCCGCGGATGGTGGCCACGAAGCCGGCGAGGTCGATCTCGTCGAGGCCGATGAGAAAGAACAGGACGAATATGCCCACCCCGAGAAAGAGCTGGATCTCGGGCGTGGGCTTGACGATGCCGAGCACCGGGCCGAGCACCACGCCGGTTATGGTGTAGGCGAGGATCGAACTCAGGCCGAACCGGCCCAGGATGCCCTCGACCAGCTTGGCGACGACGATCAGCAGCCCCAGAGGGAGAAAGACTTCAATAATATGCATCAGCTAGTCGAACGATACCATTGCGGAGGTGAGGTCGGACTCGATTTCGCGTACCGCGGCGGTGACTTCGCGTCCCATCAGGTCCAGCTTGTCGATCTGCCGGATGCGTGGCAGCAGCTTCTGCAACTCTTCGCCGGAGAGCAGGGTGGCGAAGATGCCGCAGGCGTCCGCCAGAGCGATGATCAGCGTGTCGCGGGCGTCGGGTATCTCCTCGCTGCGCAGCACCTCCATGATGCGCAGTCTCACTTCCTTCACCGCCTGGTCATCCAGCACCGGGTAGCGCCGGGTGCGGAACACCCACAGGAACCGACCCTGCTCCTGGCGCAGAACGCCGCGTTCGACGAGACGGGCCAGGGAACGATCGCGAATCTCGCCTGCGTACGAGGCAATCTCCCGGATCCAATGGCGGGTGTCATGGATTGCGGTGGAGCCTGCAATGCGCCGCAGGGTTGGGGCCAGCAGCTCATCGTCGCTCGGCAGCGGGTTCACCACGAACAGCCGCTGCGGGTCGGTATCGATGTGTCCGTCGAGCGCCAGATCCATGAGTACGGCGCCGGCCAGGGCGAGTTCGAGCGACTGCGGGGGCAGTTCGGCGAAGGCTCCACCGCCATCATCGAGCAGCAGCAGCATGATCTCTTCGGAGAATCTGAGCATTCAGGCCCTCTCGCGCGCGGTGACCGACTGCGTGGGACACATCAGGCGGCCACTCGCTTGCGCATGATGAGTCGATTGTGCCCGCCGAAGGTGGCGTGTTCCACCCCATCCATCTGTGCCGGCCGCACGATCTCCCCGGCCACGTGGCTCACGTAGCGGTCATCGGCGCTCGTGTCGGGTGGGGCATCCACCAACTCGTAGGGAGCACCGTAGTCGTCCACCGTCAACTCTGCCACTCCATCCTCGAGCGAGGCCCGGACGGAAATCTCGTAGGTGCTGCCCGCGGGCAGGCGGTAGTCGATGGTGGTGGTGAGCACGTCGGCCAGCGCCATCTGGAGCCCTCTGGCGGTAGCCGGATCGATGCCGGCGCGCTTGGCGAAGGCGGCGATCTCGCCGGTGGCCCGTGGTATCTCGGCGAGGTCATTGCGCAGCGAGAAGCGGTGCACGATGATCGCGTCCTCCGCCTTCTCGCGACTGAGCACGAGCATTGCGATGTCGTCGAACTGCGGCGCTTCTCCGGCGAACGCCTCCACCGTCCGCAACATGGTCTCTATGGTGTCGCTGGGGCTGCGGTCGGCACAGGTCAGCAGGCTCTCGCGCATGCGCTCGTAGCCGAACTCCTCTTCCTCGAGGTTGGTCGACTCCGGCACGCCGTCGGTATAGAGGAACAGTTTCCCCTGCGGCGGGATCACCACCCGACCATCGCCGTAGTCCAACCCGTCGAACATTGCCAGGGCCACGCCGCCGGTCAGCGGCAGCAGATCGGCCTGGCCCGGGGCCACCAGCACCGGCGGGTTGTGGCCGCCATTGCAGTACCACAGCGTCCCGTCGCGGCGGTCGAAGATGCCGTAGAACACGGTGACGAACACGTCGGAGCGGGACGCGTCGGCCAGCGTCTCGTTGACCATCTCCAGGCACTTGCCGGGTCCGTCCTCCACGTAGCGGGCGGTGGCCCGAATCACGGTGCGGGTAACCGCCATGAACAGGGACGCGGGCACGCCCTTGCCCACCACGTCGCCGATGACGATGCCGACGCGGTCCTCGTCCAGCGGGAAGAAGTCGTAGAAGTCGCCGCCCACCTCCTTGGCCGTGTGCATGGTGGCGTGGATGTGGGTGCCGTCGGTGTCAAGCTGCTCGCCGGGGAGGAAGGAACGTTGCACGCGGGTCGCGACCTGCAGGTCGTGCTGCAGGGCCATGTAGGCGGTCTGCGTGCGCAACGCCTCCTGCAGCTCTGCCACCAGCGTGCGCAGGCGCTCCTGCTGCCGCCCGACGCGATCGGTCATCTTCTGGAAGGCGAAGCCCATCACCTGCAGGTCGCCGGCGCTGTCCTGCTCGGCCGGCATCTCTCCCGGGCGGTTCGCCGCCGGCACCGCCGGAGCCTCGATCTCGGCCAGGTCCTGGAGGATGTCGTTGCGCTCTTCCTCGTTCAGGTTGGTGGACAGCCGCGTCATCTCGCCGCGGATGAACCGCTCCTGCTGGCGCTGGCGGCGCAGCGCCCGCCGGCGGTGACGGCGCAACGCCAGGGTCTGGGTGCGGAACGTGTTGACCGCCTCCGCGATGCGCGCCAGCTCGTCATTGGCGTGCTGATGGCTCACCTCGACGGTGGCCTGGGTATCGCCGCGCGAGAGCGCATCCAGCACCTGCACCCCGTCGGTAAGGGGGGACAGTGCGCGCCGGAGGTAATAGGACAGCGCCACCAGCGACGCCAGCAGGAAGCCGCCGATCGCCAGGAAGGTGATCCGTCCGACGCGGCGCTGCTCGGTATACGCCGCGGTCACGTCGCGCACGGTGACCACCTGAGCCACCAGGTTGCCCAGCTCCGCCTCCAGCGGGAATGCGGCGAGCGAAAACACGCGATCGTCCTCGCTGCGCAGCTCCTGCGCGGCGCGGTCCCGGAGCCACTCCGACCCGCTCACGGCGTCCCAGATCTGCGGATCGGTGCCCGCCAGCAGGCGGCCGCGCCGGTTGACGATCAACGCCTCGGCACCGATGTCCTCCCTGAGCTCGGACAGGGCCTGCACGATGTCGGTGGCATAGATGGCCACCGCCAGCGGCGTTCCGTCGTCCGCGTACAGCAGCACCCCCACGGACAGCGTCACGTTGCGCTCGGCGTCGATCGCCACCCCGCTGGCGCCGCGGCGTCCGACGATCATGGCGCTGAGAGCGTCTTCGCTCGCCGCAGCGGTGGGCTCGAACGCCGGTTCCGAGGAGTACAGCACCTCCCGCGACAGCGCCACCAGGTCGAGGCGGGTCACGTCTCCGGTGCTGCGCAACCGGGCGAGCACGTTCCCGGCGGCCGTCGAGATGGCGCCGGGATCGTTGTCGAGCAACGCGGCGCGCAAAGCATCATGCTGCTCCACCAGCGGCGTGAGCTCGCGCATGCGCTGAATCCCGGTCTCGACGATCTTGCTCCACAGCGCCCGGCTGCCGCCGATGGCGGTCTGGTCGAGCTGCTCGCGCAGCAACTCCTCGCGCTGGAAGCCGGCGAACACCAGACCGGCGATCATCACCGCCATGAACGCTACGACAATGAGGCCGATGCGGGTCTTGATTCCCATCAGACCTAACTGACCACCTGCGCGATGCGCAGCAGGTCGAGCGGCGGGTAGATGCCGAGCTGCAGCGCTACCGGCATGCGGATGAGCAGCGCGAACCGCGCCAGCGACGCCACCGGGATCTCCTCCGGCTGCTCACCGTCCACCAGGATCCGTTCCGCCTGCGCCCCCGCCAGCTTGCCGATCAGGTAGTAGCGGCTCACCAGCCCGAGCATCGCCTCGGAGCGCTCGAAGGTCGCCTCGGTGCCGGCGAACACCGGTATCCCGTGCGCGGCGGCAGCGGTGGTGATCCTGGAGCTGTTGACGGTAATGAACGAGTCCGGGCCCATGTAGATGAAGTCCACGCCGCGCGCGGCCAGGTCGTCGACCAGCTCGCCCAGGCGCCCGGCGTCGGGCCTGCCTTCCGCGTCGAGGGGCACCGGCAGCGCCGTGACTTCGATGCCGCGCGCCTCCGCGCCGGCGCGCAGGTCGTCGACGTTGATCTTCGAATTGGACTCCAGGGAGTTGTAGATCACGCCCAGCGAGTCGATCGACCGGTAGGCCAGGATGGCGTCCAGTTGGGAGTCTATCGGCGCCAGGAACGCGGTGCCGGTGAGTGGCCGTTCGGTGGACTCGAAGGTCGGCACGATCTTCGCCTGTATCGGATAGGCGACGATCGAGAATACCCCCGGGATCCCCTCCACGTGGGCGCCCGGTTCGGCGTCTTCGAAGGGGCCGAAGATGCCGCGCGTGGCCGAGGTGCCGAAGGTGTGCACCAGGTCGGGCTTGGCAGCGCGAATTTCGGCCACGATCTCCGGGATCCGGCTGCGGTCCTGGGCGATGTTGCGCAGGGTGTAGCGCACGTGGATGCCGCGTTCGCGCAGGTGTGCCCGGAAGCCGTGCTCGACGACGGTTTCGCCGCGCCAAACCACCAGGTAGATGTGGAACGGGTCGTCGGCGGTCTGGGCCGGTACGCTGCCGACGCCGACCACCATGAGTGCGGCCGTGAGGAAGCGAAGACCTCTGCGTGTCATGCCGCAGCCTCTTCGGGGGCCTGCGGCATGTTGAGCAGCGCGAAGGCGAGGGTACAGGCTATGACCAGCGCTCCCACCAGCAGCATTGCCTCGCCGTAGCCCACGAAGGTGACGACCGCGCCCACCACCACCGCGCCGGCGGCAGTGCCGATCCGCTCCAGGGTGCGGAACGAGCCGACGATTACACCCGGCCCGACGCCGAATTCGCGGCCGCGCTCGGCGATCTTCTGGATTGCCGCCAACTGGGGCGCGGTCACCAGCGCGTACCCGCCGCCCATCAGCGCTACGGAAACCAGCAGTCCTCCGGTGGATCCGGCCAACGCCGGCAGCAGGCAGCCCAGCCCCACGACCAGCCCGCCCAGCGAGATCAACGCGCGCGGCCGTTGCAGGCGGTCGGAGTGGCGCGCGGCGAGTGGGGTGATGGTGACGCAGGCAATGCCGAACACCATCATGATGCGGCCGACGTTGGACTGGGAGTTGCCCAGTTCTGCCAGGAACAGCGGGACCAGGTAGAAGAACAGGCCGCCGAGCACCAGCTTGGTCGGGAGCGCCGAGAACAGGGTGAGCACGACGAAGTCGCGCTGTACCAGGAGGCGGCGCCAACTGCGGTTCGTGCGTCTCCTGCCGCGGAAGCCCGCGAGGGCGCCACGGCCGGTTTCCGGATCGACGGTCACCAGTGCGGCTCCGGCGGAGAACAGCGCCAGCCCGGCCGCCACCAGCAGGGTCTGCTGGTAGCCCAGGCGGTCGGCCAGAATCCCACCGATCGCGGGACCGCACACGAAGGCGGCGAATACCGCCCCCAGGAAGCCGGACATCCCCACCGCGCGGTTTGACTGCACGGTGTGGTGCGCGACGTAGGCCTGCGCCGAGATGAAGATCAACCCGTATCCGAGCCCGGCCAGCGTCCACCAGACCAGCACCTCCGCGATGCTGCCGGACAGCGCCGCCCCCACGTGCCCGGCGACCGACGGGACGATGCCCATGACGAACATCGCCCGCGGAGCGACGCGATCGGTGAGCGCGCCGCCGATCGGAATCGCAATGAGCACCATCACCATGAACGTGGTGATCGGGAGGCCGATGGTGAGCTCCTGGCTCAGCATCCCGAGCGGCGTGTAGAGCTGGTCGAAGAACAGCGGCAGGAACGGCCGCGACAATTCCTGCGCCAGCATGAACAGGAACAGCGGGATGCGTACGTCCATCGGGGAACGGGGAACGATAGTCTCCTCCGAGCCGGGCAGGGTAAAGCGGAAGCGCCTGCCCAGCGCCGTGACCACGTCGCGGATGCGCTGCTGAACGGTGCGGTCGAGCTGCACCGCGCGCGCATCCTCCGCCTCTTCGGTCAACATCGCGAATGCGCTGTTCACGCGGTGCACGGCGTCGTTGTAGGCCTCGGCGAAAGCCCCGATCTCGTCCTTGTTGCGCAGCCCGATGCGGCGCAGGAAATCGCCCTTCGCGCTGAGGATTATGAGCCGGTCCGCGAGTTGAATGGGGCCGGACACCCGCACCACGACGAAGGCCACCAGCAGTTCGATGCCGACCAGCAGGGTGGCCAGGAACACCGTGCCGATGTCCAGCCGCAACTCGCCGAGCTCGGACCGGATCGCGCCCTCGTGCACGCCTACCCGGAGGAACGCGACGAGCTCGTCCCGCACGGTGATCGGGAGCATCAGTGACTGGTCTTCGCCCGGCACCGGGGCCGCCGCGGGGTCCGTGGAGTACAGGACTCGGTCGTTGGTGTCCAGGACGCCGAGGTAGGTGAAATCCGGGTTGCGCTCCAGCACGCCGCCCAGAAATACGTCCATGTCGACCAGCGAGTCCAGCGGAATCCCCAGCGACAGCGCGTAGGCGATCTGGCTGGCGGCAAGCTCCCCGGCGACCTCGGCCTTGCGATGGATGTCGGGCAGCAACGACTCCTCGAAGGTGGTGGCCAGGAGAAAGGAGACGACCCCCTGCGAGAGCAGGAGCAGCACCGCCGTCAACGCGGCGAGGCGCAGCACCACGCCGCGAAAGATGCTCTGCTCCGACCGCTCGGGTGGCGGCGATGGGTTGCCGGAGCGCGCCTGCCCCCCGCTCGCGACCGAGCTCATCGATCGCTCCTCGACCCAACCTGCGGCGTTTGGGGATCGGCCTCGATGCGGCGAATCTCCTCGGTGGCTTCGGCAACCGCCTGCCGCGCTGCCGCCGCGGTCCTGGCAAAATCCGCGGAGGACTGGTCGGGCTGCATGGTCAGGTCCTCCGGCTCCTGCTCGATCGCCGCCTTCATGTTCTGCAGGCGGCGCCGCAGCTTGCGGGTGAAGAGCACGGCGAGCACCGTGCCGGCCGCGGCGAAACCCAGCAGCACGGCGGCGCAGATTCCGGTGATCCGCAGCGCCATGGTGCGCACGGCGCTGTCGAAGTCGGTGCGCGAGTAGCGCAGGGCAAGGGAGCCGACGGCGCGCCCGATGCTGTCGTGCACCCGCACCCCCACGACGTGGGCGTCATGCTCGACCCGGGCCCACACCGGCTCGGGTGCAGCGTTCCAGGCGGCGGCCCACTCCTTGGCCACCAGGTCGCCGCGGAGACTCTCGTCGGAGCTGTACAGCACCGTACCCCGCTCGTCGAACATCTCGATCGACAACACGCCGGAGTGACGCGTGGTGGCTGCCTGCAACGCCTGGTTGACGCCCGGCAGGGCATCCACGGCCAGCCCGAGGGAAAGCGAGGACTCGACCGTGTGGGCGATGTCCTGCAGCACCAGGGCATGGCGGTCGCGCAACAGGTCGGACAGGAACTTCCGGTACTTGTAGTGATTCATGAGTCCGGTCAGCGAAATCGCCAACGTGAGAATCAGAAAGATGTTTACCGCAACGCGAGTAGGAAGATTGAGGTGCATGTTCCCTCCATCCGGTCGCCTGTCCTGGCGTCAGTCTTCTTCGTCGTCCTCTTCCGGCATCAGCACGAACTCGGGGTAGGCCTCGATCTTCAGCTCGCTGGCGTCCTGTCCGAGGCGCTCGTGGCTCTTCGACACGCGCACGGTCAACAGCACGTCCAGCAGGCGCCACAGCAGCCAGGTGACGATGAACACGAACGCGCCGACCGCCAGCACGCCGACGAGCTGCACGCCGAAGTTGCCGCCGGCGGCGATGCACACCGCCAGCGTGCCCCAGATGCCTGCGATCAGGTGCGCGGGCACCGCTCCCACCACATCGTCGATCTTGAGCGTCTCCAGCAGCTTGATCCCCGCGGTACACAGCACGCCGCCGACTGCGCCGATGATCACCGCCCACAGATGCTGGGTGATGTCGGGGCCGGCGGTGATCGACACCAGCCCGGCTATGGCACCGTTCAGCGCCGCGAACATGTCGGTGCGACCGAGGATGAAGCGGGAACACGCGAGCGCGGTTATGACCCCCGCGGCGGCGCCCAGGTTGGTGTTGACCAGCACGTTGCTCATCGCCACCGCATCCAGGGCGGAGCCCAGTTGCAACTGCGAGCCGCCATTGAACCCGAACCAGCCGAACCACAGGATGAACACGCCGAGGGTCACCAGCACCACGTTGGAGGGAGCCGACGCCCGGACCGTGCCGTCGCGCCTGAACTTGCCCAGGCGGGGGCCGACGACGAGCACGCCGGCCAGCGCCGCCCAGCCTCCGGTGCCATGCACGATGGTGGAACCGGCGAAGTCCTGGAAGCCCATGCTGGCGAGCCAGCCCCCGCCCCAGGTCCAGGCCCCGACCACCGGGTAGACGATGGCGGTCAGGAGAAAGGTGAAGAGGAAGAACGGCCACATCTTGACGCGCTCGGCCAGCGCTCCGGACACGATCGAGGCGGCCGTCGCCACGAACACCATCTGGAAGAACCAGTCCGACATGACCGAGTAGCCGCTGCCGATCACCGCGGCGGCCGCAGCGGCATCTCCGCCGATCAGGGCGAGCTCGTCGGCCGACGGCCCGTAGAGCAGCTTAAACCTGCCGATCACGCTGCCCACGTCGACGTACATCAGGTTGTACCCCAGCAGGTAGTAGGCCAGTCCGGCGATGGAGTACAGGCCGATGTTCTTCAGGCAGATGACGGAGGCGTTCTTGGTGCGCACCGAGCCCGCTTCGAGCATCGTGAAGCCGGCGGCCATCCACATCACCAGCGCGCCCCAGATCATGAACGAGAACGTGTTGAAGACGAACAGCGACTCCTCGTCCACCGCCGCGTAGGCCAGACTGGCGCCACCGAGTAACAGGCCGAGGACCAGCAGCGGTTTCCGTACCGAAACCGTCTGCAAATCCGTCAGCGAGCGTCGCATACGTCGAAGCATGTACTTATCCTCGTTTCGATTGGTTTTGGCCTCCGGGCCGTGCCGGCGAGCCGCCCGCGCACGGTGTCGTATCAAGCCGCCGATCCGCCACACAGTATCATCTGTATCATCGGACCATTTGTATCATAAAACAGATCGACGAGTGCATCTACCCGTTGCACCCGTTGGGGCAGCGCGAACGTCGTCGAGGCGGTACGCTCAGCACTCGGCGCCGATCTCGGTCACGCCCGTGAAGGGATGCAGCACCTCCGGTATGGCCACCGAACCGTCCGCGCGCTGGCAGGTCTCCAGGATCGCCGGCAGCAGGCGGCTGGTGGCCAGCCCGGAAGCGTTGAGCGTGTGCACCAGCGAGGTGCCGCCCGGGCCGCGCACCCGGGTCCGGCCGCGGCGCGCCTGGTAGTCGCGGGTGTTGGAGGCCGAACTCACCTCCTCGTAGCTCTGCATGCTCGGGATCCACACCTCGACGTCATAGGTCTTGGCGGCCGCAGCACTGCAATCTCCGGCGGCGAGCTGTGATACCCGGTAGTGCAGGCCCAGATCGCGCACCAGCGACTCGGCCTGCTCCAGCATGTCGTCCAGGGCGGCATCCGACTGCTCCGGCGCCACGAACTGGAACAGCTCCACCTTGTGGAACTGGTGGCCGCGAATGGTGCCGCGGTCGTGGGTACGGTAGCTGCCCGCCTCGCGCCGATAGCAGGGAGTGAAGGCGCAATACTTGCGCGGCAGGGTGGCGGCGTCGAGGATCTCGTCGCGGTGCACGGCGGCCAGCGCGGTCTCCGCGGTGGGAATCAGCACCTGGCCACCGCGGCCGTCGACCGCGGCCTCGCCGGTGCCGTCGCCGTCGGCGAGCCGGTATACGTCGTGGCCGAACTTGGGAAACTGACCCGAGACGTAGCCGCAGTCCCAACTCACGATGTGCGGCAGCAGCATCAGTTCGTAACCGGCATTCACGTTGCGCGAAATGCAGTAGTTCACCAGCGCGAGTTCCAGCAAGGCGCCGGTTCCATGGTAGACCCAGAAGCCGTTGCCGGCGATCTTCACGCCGCGTTCGAAGTCGATCAATCCAAGATCGGTGGCCAGGTTGATGTGGTCGCGGGGGACGAAGTCGAAGCGCGCCTGCTGGCCCCAGTCGCGCAGCACGGTGTTGCTCTCCTTGCCGCCTCCGGCGACGTCGCCGTCCGGCAGGTTGGGGAGCTGTTCCAGAAACTCCTGGAGTTGCCCCTCCACCTCCGTCCGCCGGCCGTCCAGCTGCTTGATGCGCTGCCCCACTTCCCGCATCTCTGCGATCAGTGCCTGCACCGGCTCGCCGCGCTGTTTGAAGCGCGGGATCTGGCCCGAGACCTCGTTGCGGCGGGCGCGCAGTGCGTCTGCCTCGACGATGAGACCACGGCGCCGCTCGTCCCACTCCAGTAATTCGGCGAAGTCTGCCTGTACGCCCCGCTTGGCCAGTGCCGCGGTGACGCCGGCGGGGTCGGAACGGATCCGGTTGAGATCGATCATGGACGTTGCGACCGTACCATGCGGAGACCGTGCCAAGCCACTACCATCGCTTGGCCGGATCTAGGCCGGACGGCTCGGATTACGCTCCAGCTCGGCATGCACGGCAGCGAGGCGCCGGCGCCATGCCGGCGGCAAGTGCACGGCGCCGGTGAGCCGCACCTCGTCCACCAGTCCGCGCAGCAGCTTGCGGCGCTCGGCCGCCGAGGCCACCCGCCGCCTGGCTAGTGACCGTACCTGCGCCAGAGCATCGAGAAACTGTTCCAGCTCGGAGACGGGCGGGTCGGGGTGCCCGCCGCCGGCCGGATCCCCGACCGGCGAGGCGGCCTCCGCCAGCAGGATCGCCTCCAGGTCGCGGCGCAGGCGGCTGGCCAGGGCGGGGGCGGCATTGCTGGTGCTGATGCTGATCCGAAGGTGGCCGCAGGTGACCAGTGCGGCCATCGCCACGGTGGAGTACCGCGGCAGGTCGAAGGTATTGATCGGGATCCGCCTCCGGAGTGCCTGGGCGTAGACGCGGCGGCACAGCGCGGCATCGGAACGCACCGTGTTCAGCACCAGGTGAGCGCTGCGCAGGTCGCTGCGCCGGTAGCGGCGGGCACGGTGGTCGATGCGCCCGGCGGCGGCCCAGTCCTGCAGCTCCCGGTTCAACTCGGGTGCTACCAGCAGCACCTCGGCGCGCGCCTGCAGCAGCCGTCCGGTCTTGTCGTGGGCCTCCGCTCCGCCGCCGATCACCAGGCAGCGGCGGCCGGCCAGGTCCAGGCCGAGCTGAAAGTGGGGGTTGAATTCCACGTCCTCACGCGTACTAATTGCAGCCAACGCCGCCATGATAGTGTGGCGTCCACGATAAGGACAGACGATGCCCGACACCGTACCCTACCAGTCGCTCAAGTCGGCCGCCGAGTGCCGCTACGATCTGCTCGCCCTGGGCGAGGTGATGCTGCGCTTCGATCCCCGCGACGTCCCCACCGCACGCATGCGCGACAACATCCGCGTGTCCCAGGGCGGCGGCGAGACCAACGTCGCGTGCGGCGCCGCCTACACCTTCGGCCTGCGTGCCGGCGTGCTCACCGCGCTGGTGGATGACGCCGTCGGCGAGAACATCCGTAATCAGCTCCGCGAGGCCGGGGTGGACGTCAGCAACATCCTGTGGTGGAACACCGACGACGACGGCGGCGCCTATTCCACCGACCAGAAGGGCACGCTGCACAACGGCATCAGCGTCACCACCGTCGGCCGCGGCGTGCTGCCGTCGGAGACCCTGTACTACCGCGCCAACACGCCGGCGGCGCGCATGCGTCCCGGCGACTTCGACCTGCAACGGCTGTTTGCGGAGGAGGGTACCAGGGTCTTCAGCACCGGCGGGATCCTCACCCTGATCGGCAGCGAGACCGCTGAGCTGGCGATCGACGCGGCGCGCGCCGCCCAGGCCCACGGCAGCTTCGTGGCGGCCGACCTCAACTACCGCTCCAAGGTGGAGCCGAACAAGGAGCGGGCGCGCGCCATCAACCGCCGCCTTGCGCCCTACCTCAGCATGCTGGTGGGCAACGACTCCGACCTCTACGACGCCTTCGGCTACGATACCGCCGAACCGGCCTCGGACTCCTTCGACGACTGGCTGCAGGTGTACCGGGAGACCATCGTGCAGGTGGCGCGCGACTTCCCCAACCTGAGCCTGGTCGGCACCCAGTGGCGTGGCGCCCACGACGCGGACGAGATCAGTTGGGGGGCGGTGCTCTACGACTGCGCAGCCGACACCTGGTACCGCGCCCCGCTGCGCGAGCACGTGCACATCACCGACCGCACCGGCGGCGGCGATTCGTTCGCCTGCGGCGTCCTGGCGGCGCTGCTGCAGGGCGAGTCGTTGCAGACGGCGGTGGAGTGGGGGGCCGCCCACGGCATCCTGGTGCAGGAGACGCCCGGCGACATCACCATGGTCAACCGACGCGCGGTGGAGGCGGAGGTGAAGCGCGCCGCGGCCGGGGGCGGGGTCAAGGCCGCGCGCTGAGCCGGCCGTACCCGAGGCGGAGTTCACGCATGCGCTACCGGAAGCTGGGCCGGACCGGCCTGGAGGTGAGCGAGCTCGGCATGGGCGGTGCCTGGATCACCGAACGCGCCGCGGCACGCGCCGACGGCATCGCCGCGGTGCGCCGCGCCCTGCAGCTCGGCATCAACTACGTCGACACCGCGCCCTCGTACGCCGACAGCGAGGAGGTGCTCGGCCAGGCCCTGGACGGAGTGGTCAAGCCGTTCATCCTGTCCACCAAGCTGGGCGGCCGCCCGCGGCCCTTCGATGCCCGCGACAAGGATGGCCTGCGGCGCTCGGTCGACACCAGCCTGCGGCTGCTGAAGCTGGACCACATCGACATCCTGATGATCCATGAGCCGGACCGCCCCGGCCAGTACGACTGGTTCACCGACTGGGAGCGGTTCCACGGTCCCGTGATCGAGCTGCTGGACGAGCTCAAGCAGGCCGGCGTGATCCGCTTTACCGGGATCGGCGGCACCACCGCGTACACCATGGCCCACCTCATAGCCACCGGCGAGTTCGACGTGGTGCTGACCGCCTTCAACTACAGCCTGCTGTGGCAGGAAGCGCTGATCGCGGTCCTGCCGGAGGCGATGCGGCAGCAGATGGGCATCGTGGTGGGATCGCCGCTGCAGCAGGGCGCGCTGTCGCACGTGTACCGCGAGGAGGTGGAGCACGGCGCCCGCTGGCTCTCGCCACCGCGCCGCGAGCAGTACCGTGCGCTCTACGCACTGGTCGACGAGCTGGACATGGGACTTCCGGAGCTGGCCCTGCGGTTCGTGCTGTCCAATCCCGACATCTCCTGCACGCTGACCGGCGCCCGTTCGGTCGCCGAGGTGGAGGCGAACGTGGCGGCAGCCGAACGGGGACCGCTGCCGGAGGAGGTGCTCGCCAGGATCGGGGAGGTCGCCGCCATGGTGCCGTTCCGGCCGTTCGAGGAGCCGTTCGTGATGCCGTTCGGCCGGCCCCACCGGGGCCCGGGCCATGCCAACCGGATGCGCGCGCCGTGCTGACCACGCTGCGTGATTGACAACCGCGAGACCGCACTGCAAGCTATGATGCGGTACCGGGTGGGCCAGGCAAGGCTGCCGGCGGGACGCCGGTGCGGCCGTCCCGTCGTTGCGCGAACGGCGTAGCAGAACAGTCGACTTGGTGCTATCTTTACGATGCATTCCATCATTTCGTGGTGGGGCAACCGGGCGGGGTTCATGGCCGGTGCCTATGCCGCTTCATCAGGTGGGGCAGGAGACAGTTTGAGTGGAAATCAGTAACGAACGCGATGGCGGCACACTGATCGTGCATGCCGCTGGGCGGGTAGATGGCAGCAACTCGCAGGAGTTCCAGGATGGTCTGGAGGCGGTGATCGATGACGCCGACCGTGCCGTGGTCCTGGATCTGGAGCAGCTTTCCTACATCAGCAGTTCGGGACTCAGGGTAATGCTGCTGATCGCCAGGAAACTGCAACGGCAGCAGGCCAAGTTCGCGCTGTGCTCGCTTTCGGACTCGATCCGAGAGGTGTTCGAGATCAGCGGTTTCGACCGGATCATCCCGGTGCACGCCTCCCGGTCCGAGGCGGTCTCCGCGGTGGCGGGCTGATCGCGCAGGCATTCGCGTCGCGTAGCGCAGCGAGCCCGGGGCACTAGAGGGTGACGCAGGTGCTGCATCCTCACAAGATCCTGGTGGTCGACGATGAGCCGGACGTCGAACCGCTGGTGCTGCAGCGCATGCGGCGCCACATCCGTTCCGGCCAATACCGGTTCGTGTTCGCCCAGAACGGCGTCGAGGCCCTGGAGCGGCTGCGGCAGGAACCGGACATCGACATGGTGCTGTCCGACATCAACATGCCGCAGATGGACGGTCTCACCCTGCTGGAGCAGATCCCCAAGGTGGACCCCAACATCCGTTGCGTCATCGTTTCGGCGTACGGGGACATGGAAAACATCCGCACGGCGATGAATCGGGGGGCGTTCGACTTTGTCACCAAGCCGCTCGATTTCAACGATCTCAGGGTCACCATCGACCGCACGTTGCGCCGGGTCGCGGAATGGCGCGAGGCGCTGGCGTCGCGGGACAAGCTGGTCGCGCTGCAGCACGAGCTCGATCTGGCCAGCAAGATGCAGCAATCGATCCTGCCGGCCCGGTTCCCCGAAGGTCCGAACTTCCGCGTGTTCGGCCACATGGAGCCCGCCCGCGCCGTGGGCGGAGACTTCTACGACGTCATGCCGCTGGAGGGCGGTCGTATCGGCCTGGCCATTGCCGACGTCTCGGACAAGGGCGTCCCGGCATCGTTGTTCATGATGTCCACGCGTACGCTGCTGAAGGGGGCGGCGGTCGGGCTGTCGGATCCCGGCGCGGTGCTGCGCGAGGTCAACGACCTGCTCAACGACGACAACGAGGCCTCGATGTTCGTCACGGTGCTGTACGCGACGTTCGACCCGGAGAGCGGCGAGTTCAACTATGCCAACGGAGGTCACAATTCGCCGCTCATGGTGCGCGCCGACGGCAGCTCCGAGTTGCTGCCGCTCACCGGCGGGATTGCGCTCGGGGTGATGCCCGGCTTCGAGTACGCGCAGCGGACGGTCACGCTGGAGCCCGGTGACACGCTGGTCCTGTACACCGACGGCGTCACGGAGGCGATGAACGACGAGCACGAAGAGTTTGGCGTCGAGCGGCTGCGTGCGATCTTCGCCTCCGGCGCACCGGGTGAGAGCATGAAGACCAGTCAGGCCGTGTTCGACGCCGTGCATGAATTTGCCGGCGCTACCCCGCAGTCCGATGACGTCACCTGTCTGACGCTCTGCCGCGGCGAGTTTGGCCCTTGAGCGCGCGGCTGCAACTGAACCTCGAAGCGCGCCCCGAGGAGCTGGAACGTATCAACGCGGCGGTGGAGGAGTTCGGGGAACGTGAAGACTGGCCCCCCAAGCTGCTGTTCCGCGTCAACCTGGTGCTGGAGGAACTGGGCCTCAACGTGATGACCCACGGCCAGGAAGCGGGTGCGAGTGAGTTGGAGGTCATCGTGACCTCCGATGCGGAAACGATAACCATCGAGATCGTGGATGACGGACCGCGTTTCGACCCGTTGCGGGACGCGCCGATTCCCGACCCGGAGGCGTCCCTGGAAGAGCGTCCGGTAGGCGGGCTCGGCATTCACCTGGTACGTACGATGATGGACGAGGTGCGCTATCGGTACGAGGACGGGAAGAACCGTCTGACCCTGGTTACCGGCACTTCCGCATGACCGGGCGCCGCTCGGGAATGGCGTGCGGCGCGTACGGCAGGCGGGGCTGGTCCACTTCCGTTGCCGGCGCGCTGCTGGCGGCAAGCCTCATCTCCTGCAGCAGCCGGGTCGAGGAACCTGCCCCGAGTGCCGTGGTGGCACCGGTCCCGGACGCGGCGGCCGACGGCGGTTCGCGCGCCGCGGACGCTCCCGTACCCGGCGTGACCGCAACCCGCATCCGGTTCGGCCAGTCGGCCGCCTTCAGCGGCCCCGCCCAGGAGCTGGGCCGGAACATGCGACTCGGAATCGAGGCTGCGTTCGAAGAGGCAAACCGACGCGGCGGCGTTCACGGCCGGTCCCTGGAGCTGGTCTCGCATGACGACGCCTACGAGCCGGAGGCGGCCATCGCCAACACCGTCCACCTCATCGAAGTGGACCAGGTGTTCGCGTTGATCGGCGCCGTGGGCACTCCCACTTCGCGTTCCGCGACGCCGGTGGCCGCCGAGGCCGGGGTCCCCTACATCGCCCCGTTCACGGGTGCCGAGTTCCTGCGCGACGCGAGCTGGGGCAACGTGCTCAACCTGCGCGCCTCCTACTACCAGGAGACCGAGGAGATGGTCGCGCGGCTGACCGAGGACCTGGACGTGAGCCGTATCGCCGTGCTGTACCAGGACGACTCGTTCGGCCGCGCCGGCTACCGCGGGGTGCGGCTGGCACTCGACCGGCGCGCCATGCAGCCGGTGTCGATCGGCCTCTACCCGCGCAACACGACCGCGGTGAAGACCGCGCTGCTCGACCTGCAACGGGGCGAGCCCGAAGCGGTGATCATGATCGGCGCCTACCAGCCGGTCGCGGCGCTGATCAGATGGGCGCGCCACGTGGGCATGGACCCCACCTTCCTGACCGTGTCGTTCGTCGGCAGCAACGCCCTGGCGCAGGAGCTCGGTGCGGCCGGGGCCGGGGTGTACGTGACCCAGGTGGTGCCGTTTCCCAGCGATGCCACGCTGCCGGTGGTCGGCGCCTACCTGCGCGCCCTGGCGGCGTATGACGCGGAGGCGGTGCCCGGATTCGTTTCGTTCGAGGGCTATCTGGCGGGGCGCCTGGCGGTCGCGGGGGTGCAGGGTTGCGGCACCGAGCCGGCCCGCGAGTGCTTCCTGGTCAGCCTGCTCGGCAGCGAAGAAATCGACATCGACGGCTTCACGCTGCGCTTCGGCGCGTCCGACAACCAGGGCTCGGACGCGGTGTTCCTGACCAGAATCGGCGCCGACGGCCGCTATCATCCCGCCACCAGGTTGCAGGCCGGCGCCGCGGCGCGCCGCTGACATGCACCAGCGCCTGCAGCGGCTGCTCGACTACCGCTTCCGGCTGTCGGGGCAGTTCTCGCTCGGGATCGGAGGTGCGGTGGCGCTCACCTTCGCGGCCAGCTTGGTGGGATGGTTCTCGTTCGACAGGGTGGCCAGCGTCCAGCGGCAGGTGAACGAGGGCAGCGTGCCGGAAATGGTAGCCGCGTTCGGCGTGGCGCGGCATGCCGGCAGCCTGGTGGCCGCGGCGCCGCGGCTCACCACCGCGGCCAGCCCCGAGGAACTGGCCGTGGTGGCGTCCCGCATCGCTGCCACCGACCACGCATTGCAGGACGAGCTGGACGCCCTGCAGGAGGCGGGCGCAGACCCCGCCGGAATTGCGCGGGTCCGCACCCACGCGGATACGGTGCTGTCCAACATCGAGGCGATCCGCCTGGGGATGACCGAACTGTTCCCGCTGTACGAGCGCAGCACCGCCCTGCGCGCCGAGCTGGCCACGTTGCGCGGCCGGCTGGACGAGCTGGTGGTGCCTGCCATCGACGACCAGCTCTTCTATACCATCACCGGCTACCACACCCTCGGAGAACCACCCGCGCCCCGGGCCCAGCGCCTGTCGGAGCGAGAGCTGGGACGCTACCGCCGGCTGGCCGACCTGCACGCGGATGGCAGCATCGCCTCGCAGCTCCTGGCGAGCGCCTTCAACCTTCAGGATGCGTCGTCGATCGAGCCGTTGCGGGAGCGTTTCGAGTCAGCCGCGGGCCGCATCGAACGCAGCCTGGCGGCGCTGGAGGAATCGCCGCTGCGCCGTGCCGTGGTACCGCTGTTCGCCCGCCTGCTGGCGTTGGGCCTGGAGCGGCCAGGCGGCTTCGACCTGCGCACGCAGGAAGTGCGACTCTCCTCGCGGCAGCGGGAGCTGCTGGCACGCAACCGTGACCTCACCGTCGAGCTGGTCGCGGTGGTGGACGAGCTGGTCGACACCGCGCACGGCCATACGCGGGCGGCGACTCAGGCCTCGACCAGGGCGATCCTGACCGCCCGCACCCTGCTGCTGCTGATCAGCGGGATCAGCCTCGGCGGCGCGCTGCTGATCGCCTGGCTGTTCGTCGGCCGGGTGCTGCTGCACCGCCTGGGGATGCTGTCCGACTGGATGCGACGCATGGCCGGCGGCGACCTGGAGGCGCGGGTGGAGATGGGCGGCCGCGACGAGGTGGCGGACATGGCCGCGGCGCTGGAGGTGTTTCGCCGCCATGCCCTCGAAGTGCAGCGGCTGAACCTGGTGGAGAAGCTGGCCGAGGAACTGCAGGGCAAGAACGCGCAGCTGGAGAAGGCGCTCGAGGACCTGGCTCGGGCGCAGGACCAGATTGTCATGCGCGAGAAGCTGGCCGCGCTGGGCGAACTGACCGCGGGTGTCGCCCACGAGATCAGGAACCCGCTGAACTTCGTCAAGAACTTTTCCGAGGCCTCCGAAGAGCTGCTCGACGAGTTGCAGGAGGTGCTCGAGGAGGGCGGCGATAAGCTGGACCAGGAGCAACGCTCGCTGCTGGAGGAGATCAGGAGCGATCTGGTCGACAACCTGCAGCGCATCCGCTCGCACGGCGACCGCGCCAACCGCATCGTCCACGACATGCTGATGATGGGCCGCAGCTCCGCCGAGGTGCAGGAGGTGGACGTCAACGGCCTGCTGGAGGAGTACGCACGGCTGGCCTACCACAGCGCACGGGCCAGCGACACGGAGTTCCAGCTCGACGTGAAGTTCGACCTCGACCCGGAGATGGGCGCGCTGAAGGTGGTTCCGCAGGACCTGGGGCGGGTGTTCCTGAACATGGTGGCGAACGCCTGCGACGCCACCGACGAAAAGCGGCGCACCGAAGCGGGCGAGCGGCAGCAGGACGCCCCCTACGTGCCGACGCTCTCGATCTCCAGCAAGCGCGAAGCGGAACGCGCCGTGATCCGCATCAAGGACAACGCCGACGGCATGCCGGCGGAGGTCGTGGAGAAGATATTCACACCATTCTTCACTACCAAGCCGGCCGGCAAGGGCACCGGTCTCGGCCTGGCAATGTCCGCCGACATCGTGCGCGAGCACGGCGGTACGATCCAGGTGAACACCGAGCCGGGCGCGTTCACCGAGATGGTGATCGATCTGCCCCTGCACCCGCCCGCCGACCTGGCCGCGGAGTGACCGCCCGTAACGGAAACGGCCCGCGTTGCGAATCCTCGTTTGCCGGCTTTAGAATGAAGCGGGCACCAGCGTGAGCGGGTGACCCCGAGCGGGAGATGGCGTGGAGTTCGACGCGTACGGCCTGGATCCGACCTACCATGACGAGATGTTCCTGGCGGATGGAACGCCGCGCGGGCACTGCCACGAGCTCCACGAAGCGCTGCGCCAGCTTTCCGCGCAGGAGCTCCGGAGTGTCCAGGAGCGGGTGACCCGTTCATTCTCGACCGAGGGGATCACGTTCACGGTCTACGGCGATGCCGAGGCCGAGGAGCGGATCATTCCCGTCGACTGCGTACCCCGGATTCTGGCGGCCCCCGACTGGCAGCTGCTGGAAGCGGGACTGACCCAGCGCCTGCGGGCGCTGAACCGCTTCCTCGAGGACATCTACAACGACGCCCGCATTCTGAACGACGGCGTCATCCCCGCGGAGATGGTGCACGGGTGTCCGCAGTACCGCCCCCAGATGCGCGGATTCCGCGCGCCGCACGGCACCTGGGTAGCGATCTGCGGCACCGACCTGGTGCGCACCAACGACGGATTCCGGGTGCTGGAGGACAACCTGCGGGTTCCGTCGGGGGTATCCTACATGATCGCCAACCGCAAGGCCGTAAAGGCCTCCTTCCGGCGCCTGTACCGAAGCTCCAACGTGCGCGAGGTGGAGCACTACGGGCGCGTGCTTCTGACTACCCTGCGCGAGCTGGCGCCACCCGGGCGCAGCGACCCGACGCTGGCGCTGCTGACGCCGGGGGTCTACAACTCGGCGTTCTACGAGCACATGTTCCTGGCCGGTGAGCTGGACGCGGAACTGGTCGAGGGCAGCGACCTGCTGGCCGTGGACGGATTCGTCTACATGCGCACCACCACCGCGCTGCGGCGCGTGGACGTGATCTACCGCCGGGTGGACGACGACTTCATCGATCCGCGCGAGTTTCGTTCCGATTCGTTGCTCGGGGTGCCCGGATTGATGGATGCGTGCCGGCGCGGCAACGTGTCGCTGGTGAACGCTCCCGGCACCGGCGTGGCGGACGACAAGAGCGTCTACGCCTACGTGCCCGACATGATCCGCTACTACCTCGGCGAGGAGCCGCTGCTGGCCAACGTGGAGACCCTGCTGTGCCGCCGGCCGGAGGATCTGGAGCAGACCCTGGACAACCTCGACCGGCTGGTGGTGAAGCGGGTGGGCGAGTCGGGCGGCTATGGCATGCTGGTAGGCCCGCACGCCACGCCGCAGGAGCGCGCGGAGTACGCCGAGCAGGTACGTGCCAACCCGGCGGATTTCATCGCCCAGCCGACGCTCGCGCTGTCGCGGGCGCCGTGCCTGATCGACGGCCGCTTCGAACCGCGGCACGTGGACCTGCGGCCGTTCGTGCTGCACGGCCGCGAGACCCGCATCGTACCGGGCGCGTTCTGCCGCGTCGCCCTGCGCCGCGGCAGTCTGGTGGTCAACTCCAGCCAGGGGGGCGGAGGCAAGGACCTGTGGGTGCTGGCGGATTGAGCGGCGCCGCCGCGCGCGCGAGCGCGCCGCGGGGGGAGTGAGGCGCGTGCTGGCGCGGAACGCACAGGGGCTCTACTGGATGAGCCGCTACCTGGAGCGGGCCAAGCAGCTCTGTCGCCTGCTGCGGCTGCAGGCGGAGGCGCTGGTGGACCGCCCGTTGCGCGAGATCCGCTTCGGCTGGCACCGCATCTACCGCACCGTGGGCAGCGAGCCTCCCCCGGGCAGCCTGGAGGCGTTCGACAGCGACGACTATACGCTGGCGGACTCCTACACCCTGGCCGATCATCTCACCTTCGATCGCCTCAATCCCGCTTCCGTGTGGAGCTGTTTCGCCCTTGGCCGCGAGAACGCGCGCCAGATGCGGCGCTGCATCAGCGCGGAGATGTGGACCCGCCTGAACCGTGCCTACCTGCGGCTCCGGGAACTCGAGATCCACGAGATCTGGCGCCCGTCGCCGGAGAGCTTCTACGCCGACACCGCGGCCCAGGTCGATACCTTCGCGGGTGTCGCCGCGGCCACGATGTACCATGATGCGGGCTGGCGGTTCATGCGCCTCGGGCGCTACGTCGAGCGCACCCAGCTCGCGACCGGCCTGTTGCTGGCACACCTCGCCGTCGAGCGGAGCAGCGACGACTCGCGGGAGGCGGACTGGATCGGCCTGCTGCGCTGCGGCTACGCCCTGGAAGCCTACCAGCGCCGCTGCGGCATCGCGGTCGAGCCGGACCGCGTTCTGGATCTCCTGGTTACCGACACCCTGCTGCCCGGGTCCCTCTGTCATGCGCTCGACGGGGCTGCCGCGGAGCTGGCGGCCATCGGTTCCGGGCCGCACGCGGCTGCCAGCTCCTCGGTACAGCGTCTGGCGCAGCGTCTCAGCTCCCTGGTCCACTACGAGTGGCCGGACCGGGAGGACCGCGCGGAACTGCTGCGGCAGATAGACGCGGACTGTCGCAACCTGCACCAACGGGTGGTCGACGCCTACTTCGACTACCCGGCGGCAGGGCTGGCGGGTCCGCGCCGCTGACGGGGGGCGCCGGCGCTGCCCGGCGCCCCCGCTGCTCAATTGCGGCAGCTTGCCGGGTTCCCGGGAGCAAGGCGCGGAAACCGCAGATGCGGTGGAACGTGGTGTAGTTGGCATCGTGGGCGCGATGCGCGCCGCCGCTGCCGTCGTCGTAGGCGGTGCGCGACAGGAACACGATGTCGTCGCCGTCGATGAGCCAGTCGACGTACTGAAACGCGTGCGCGGTGGGGTCGGGATGGAACAGCACCTCGTGGACGATGGCCCACTCACGCAGGTCGCGCGAGGCGGACAGGACCAGGCGGTTGCGGTAACGCCGCGGCCGGTCCTGCGGGTTGACCAGTGCCAGGTAGCAGCCGGTGACGGGGTCCCGGTTGATGGTGAACTTGGTGTTGGCGCCCGGAAACGCGATCTGATCGGCGTCCGGGGAATGGGTGAGAGAGACGCCGTCGGCGGAGACGCGCACCACCACCGCCCGTTCGGCAGCACGACGCGCGAAGCGGCCGGCGTCCTGGTCCTGCCGCAGCACGTTCCACAGCTCGCCGTCCGGAGCCGCCACCATGTTGCCCTCGATCCACTGGCATTGCGACCAGCGGTGCGACAGGCGTTCGCTGAAGGTCCAGTTGGCCCGCTGCAGCAGGTCGGCGCCGGCGGGTGCCGACAGCACGAACGCCTCCCAGGTCTTGCGGTCGGGCGTCGGCGCAAACTCCATCGCCTTCCAGATCCTGCCGCCGTGCTCGACTACCGCCACGGCGGCGGTGTGGTAGCCCTCCTCGTCGCTGAGCAGGCCGCTGGCGGCGTCCCGCGCCTCGCTCCAGGTGGCTCCGCCGTCGAGCGAGCGCCGGATCACCATCCTGCCGTTGAGCCGCCCGCCATAGCGGTCGCAGTGATCGGTCCCGATCAGGTAGAGGACATCGTGATGGAGAAACAGCTTGGACCAGATCTGGCCACGCACGGTGGCAATGCGGCGCCACGACTGCCCGCGATCGGTCGACCGGTAAACGAAGCTGTCGGTGTTGGTCGCGGCGGGGCCGAACAGCGAGTGGCTGGCAACGTAGTCGCCGCCCGGCAGGATTGCCAGCGACGGACAGCCGTTGTACTGGCGCAGGGCGGCCGGAGTATGGTTCACCACCACCCCGGGAACCGTATGAGGCGTCACACCGCCAGCGTAGCATCCGGCCGCCATCTCGGCCAGCCGGCTCACCGCGGGCACCGCAGGCACCTCGGACGCTGTGCGAAATCGCCGGACACGCTACGATAGCGCGCAACCGCGTCGCAGCCGGGCGGCGTGGTCGGCAGGGAGGATTTGACCGTGACCGTAACGCGTACTCTGGTGCGCACCACCTATCTCGAACTGCAGGCGGCGACCGAGCCGCGCCCGCCGGGACGAGCGAAGCCCGACTACGAACTGCGGCGGGCCGCCGCCGCCAGCCCGGAGTTCGCCCGTTTCCTGTATGCCGCCGTCGGCTACCGCTGGAACTGGACCAGGCGACTCGGTTGGACCTGGGCGGAGTGGGACAACTACCTGCGACGGGACGGTCTGCAGACCTGGGTCGCCTATGTTGGCGGCACCCCGGCGGGTTTCTTCGAGTTGGCGACCGGCGCCGCCGGCGGCGTCGAGATCGTCCAGTTCGGGCTGCTGCCGAGCTTCATCGGCATCGGGCTCGGCGGCTATCTGCTGTGCGATGCCGTGCAGCGCGCCAGGGAGCTGCGCCCCGGGCGAGTCTGGCTGCACACCTGCTCCGAGGACCACCCCCATGCGCTGTCCAACTACCGGGCCCGCGGCTTCCGGCCGTTCAAGGAAGAGGAAGAGTACGAAGACGTGCACGCCGACGTCGAGCTGTGGCCAGGCGCCCAAGCTCCACACTGATCGAAAGCAGCGCCGACGGGCGCCCGTAGATCAGGACGCCGGCCGCGTCGATCCGGGCAGCCACTGCACCTGTTGCATGTCGGTGCGAGGCGGCGGTGGCCAGTGTCCCCCGCGCTGTCCCGAGAGGCCCTTGTTGGGTCCGTGGTGGTAGTCCGCGTCGGGCAATCCGACCAGATTCCCTTCGCGTATCCACGCGCAGTCGTCGCCGTACAGCTGCGCCATCAGCACCCCTTGCAGGCGCTGGCGCGCCGCACCGGCTTCGCTCGTATCAGGAGCCTGGCCAAGGTCGGTCAACTCGTGCGGATCGGTTGCCAGGTCGAAGAGCTGGGTACGGTTGCCGGCGGGGTAGTAGATCAGCTTGTAGCGCCCGGCGTGCACCATGCGCCCGGCCAGGATCCCCTCACCGAGTTCGCCGTAGAGCCACGGGCGCGGCGGGTCCGTCAGCGCGGAGCGTCCCTCCACGCTCTCGGGAACGGTGATCCCGGCCATCCCAAGTAGCGTCGGCATCACGTCCTGCAGTCCCACCACCCGCTCGTCGACTCCGATCTTCACGGGCGGCTCCGCACTGTCGGCGCCGACCAGCAGCAGCGGCACGTTGGCGGACGGCTCGTAGAAGAGCTGCTTGGCCCACAGGCCGTGGTTGCCGAGCATGTCGCCGTGATCGGAGGTGAAGCAAATGACGGTGTCGTCCAGCAGTGCCTCCTCGCGCAGGGTCCCGACGATCACGCTGAGCTGGTGGTCGATATGGGTGCACAGCGCGTAGAAGGCGCGCCGGGCGGCTGCGATTTGCGCCGGCGTCGCCAGGTACGCCTCGCGCATGCGGACCGCGCGCAGGCGCAACGGCAGACATTCGGATTCGTCCGCCCAGGAACCGCACCGGGGCTTGTCCAGGGGCTGGTCGCGGTACAGGTCCAGGTAGGCCGCGAGCGGCACCAGCGGCGGATGGGGATGGCGGTAGGCGAGATACCAGAACGCCGGCCGGGTGGGGTCGCGGCGCTTGATGGTGCGCACCATCGCCGCGGTGGCCCAGTTGGTGGGGTGGGCAGGCTCCGGCAGGTGCCAGGGACGGCTGACGTAGCGGTTGTTGCTCATGCCGTGGAAGAACTGGCGGCCGGCATGGCCGGAGTCTCCGAGGAACAGCTCGTAGTCGTCCGTGACCCCGTACTGGGTCCGGCCCTCCTCGTCGAGGATCACGTCGTCGAAGCCGATGCGGTTGCGCTGGGGATAGACGTGCAGCTTGCCCACCGCGGTGGCTTGGTAGCCGGCATCGCGGAAGGTCTGCGCCAGCGTCGGGAGCTCGGGCATCGGCATCCGTTCGCCGAAGTTGCGATCGCCGTGGGTGCGCGGACTGACTCCCGTCATCAGCGTGCGCCGCGCCGGGATGCACACCGGACACTCCGAGTAGGCGTTGCTGAAGCGAAGCCCGCTCGCGGCCAGCGCATCGAGAGTCGGGGTCTGGATCGCAGGATGACCGGCGCAGCCGAGCAACGCGGCGGGCCAGTGGTCGGTGGTAACGAGCAGCACGTTGGGGCGTTTTGCCATGGCGTGATTCTACCGCCGGCGCGGCGGCACTGACAGCGGTGACGGCGGCGCCGCATACGGCTACATTGGGCGCCGTGAGCGCTGACGGACAGCAACTGACGCAGGGCTGGGCGGGACCGGGCCTGGACGCGCTGATGTCGCGGCGGATACAGAAGCTGAACGCCGGTTCGGCGACCGACTGGGGCCTCTCCGCCCGCCGACCGGACCCGGCGGCGCAGCCGATCTCCCTGGCCGGCGGCATCCCCGACGATGCCACCCTGCCGCGTGCGGGTTTGCTGGCGGCGGTGTCCCGGGCGTTGGGCTTGAGCTCGGGGCCATCCCGTGCCAGCGGCGCGCCCGGCAGCGCCGCGGCGGCGGAGTGCGACTGCGGGCCGGCCGCAGCCGGGGCCGAGTGCGACGGCGGACGGGCCGCGGGGGATGCGTCCGATTCCGGCGCGCAGCAGGGCGCGGCCGCACTTTCCTACGGTGGCCCGCAGGGCTATGAGCCGCTGCGTGAGGCGGTGGCGCGGTTCTTCGCCCGCGACCAGCACCCAGCGATCGACGGCGAGCACTTCGTGCTTACCAACGGCGCCGCCGGGGCCATCGACCTGGCCTGCTCGGCGCTGCTCGATCCGGGCGACGTGGTGGTTACCGAGGTGCCGGCTTTCTCGGGCTCGCTGCGTACCATCCGTGGCCACGGCGCGCGGCTGGTCGGGGTGACCATGGACGCCGACGGCATGTGCGTCGACCAACTCGACGCCACCCTGCGGCGGCTCGCCGCCGCGGGCACCCCGGCCAAGCTGATCTACGCATCGCCTACCTTCCACAATCCCACCGGAATCACCATGCCGGTAGCTCGCCGCCGCGATCTGCTGCAGGTCGCCTCGCGCCACGGCGTCCTGATACTGGAAGACACCGCCTACAACGAGCTCTACTTCGGGTCCGAGCTGTGGCCCACCCTGGCGGCGCTGGCCCAGGGCCACTTCGTGATCACCGCCGGCACCTTCTCCAAGGTGATCGCTCCCGGTCTCCGGGTCGGCTGGCTGCAGGCGCGCCCGGAACTGCTGCGGCTGCTGCTGCCGGCGCGCTTCGACATGGGCAACAGCCCGCTGCAGCACCGCATGCTGTACGAGTTCATGGTCTCCGGCGAGCTGGAGGCGCACGTGGTGCGAATGCGCGCGCTCTACCGCACCAAGATGCGCGTCCTGGCCGACGCGTTGCGCGCCGCCTGCGGCGCGGCGCTGCAGTTCACCGAGCCGGCCGGCGGCTTCTTCCTCTGGCTGCGGCTGGCCGCGCCGTGCTCGGCGCAAATGGTACAGGAACGGGCCCTGGAGCGTGGTGTCGTGTTCCCGGTCGGACGCGGTTTCTTTCCCGCCGAGGGGCCGCGACCGGATGCAGAGTACCTGCGGCTGGCCTACTCGCGAGTAGGCGTCGACGAGCTGCGCGCGGGGGCCGAGCGGCTCGCCGCCTGCCTGGAGGAGGATCGAGATGGGTGTTGAGCAGATGGGAGCCTGGCACGTCTCCCAGATTGCGCTGGGCGTGAATGACCTGGACGCCGCCATCGTCTTCTACCGCGACACCCTGGAGGTGCCGTTCATAGCGCGGGCGAATCCGGGACTGGCATTTTTCGACTGCGACGGCGTGCGTCTGATGCTGTCGAGCGGCGGTGACGGGGGCGCGCGGTGCGCCCTGTACTTCCAAGTTCCGGACATCGACCGGCGCTACGCCGAGCTTCAGGAGCGCGGCGTGGCGTTCGACGGGCCGCCCCAGGTAATCCACTCGGCCGCCGACTACGAGCTGCGGATGGCGTTCTTCCGCGATCCGGCCGCCAACCAGCTCGCACTGATGACCGAGCGCGGCACCTACGTCGGACAGTAAGTCGGCTGGCGGACAGTGAGCGGCGGCTGTCAGCCCGGACCGGCGGCGCGTACGTCGGCTGAGGCCTGCGCCTCGTAGCGGCGAAAGTTGTCTCGAAACTGGGCCGCGAGCCCGCGCGCGGCGGCATCGTAGACCTGCGGCGACGGCCAGGCCGTGCGCGGCTGCAGGACTCCGCGCGGCACGCCCGGACAGACGCTTGGCACGGCCAGCCCGAACACCGGATCGGTGACCACGGGCGCCGCCGCCAGCGTCCCGCCGTAGATGGCGTCGAGGATCGCGCGGGTGTAGCGCAGCTCGATGCGCGTGCTGCTCCCCGCCGGGCCGGCGCACCAACCGGTGTTGACCAGCCAGGTGCAACTGTCGTGACGCTGCAGACGTTGTGCCAGCAGAGCGGCGTAGACCGTGGGATGCCACACCAGGAAGGGACCGCCGAAGCAGGGCGAGAAGGTCGCCTCCGGCTCGGTGACACCCACCTCGGTGCCCGCCATCCTGGCGCTGTACCCGCTGATGAAGTGGTACTCCGCCTGTGCCGGCGTCAGCCGCGCCACCGGCGGCAGCACTCCGAACGCGTCGCAGGCCAGAAAGATCACGTGGCGCGGGTGGCCGCCGGCGCACGGCGTCGCGGCCTGCGGCACGAACTCGATCGGATAGCAGCCGCGCGTGTTCTCCGTCAGCGAGGTATCCTGGTAGGCCACCTCGCGGCTGCGCGTGTCGTACGCGACGTTCTCCAGCACCGCACCGAAGCGCAGCGCGCGGAATATGTCCGGCTCGTCGTCCTCGGAGAGATCGATCACCTTGGCGTAGCAGCCGCCCTCGATGTTGAAGATGCCGCGGTCGTCCCAGCAGTGCTCGTCGTCTCCGATCAGCAGCCGCCCCGGGTCGTGGCTCAGGGTAGTCTTGCCGGTGCCGGACAGCCCGAACAGGACCGCGCTGTCGCCGTCGTCGGCGGCCGCAGTGGTGGCGGAGCAGTGCATCGGCAGGACAGCGCGCTTGGGCATGAGGTAGTTCATCAGCGTGAACAGGCCCTTCTTCATCTCTCCGGCGTACTCGGTGCCCAGGATCACCAGCTCCCGGCGTGACAGGTGCAGGTCGATGGAGGTGGTGGAGGTCATCCCGGTGGTATAGCGGTTGGCGGGGAAGGCGCCGGCGTTGATGATCAGCAGATGGGGGGTGCCGAAGCGACGCAGCTGATCGGCGCTCGGGCGCACCAGCATGTTGTGCATGAACAGCGCGTGATAGGCGCGCGCGCAGATCACCCGCACCTTGACCCGGTGGGCGGTGCTCCAGCCGGCGTAGCCGTCGATGACGTAGAGCAGCTCCAGGGTGTTCAGGTAGTCGATGGCGCGTTCGCGGTTGATCTCGAAGGTGTGCTCGTCGAGTTCGATGTTCACCTCTCCCCACCACACGTCGTCGCGGGTGGCGGGTTCGGCCACGATCCGCTTGTCCGTGGGGCTGCGGCCGGTGCGGGCGCCGCTCATGGCCACCAGCGCGCCGCTGGAGGCGATCGCCGTGCCACGCTCGTGGCGCAGCGCCGACTCGTAGAGCAGCGCCGGGGAAGGATTGCGGATGATCTGGCCTACGTGGATGCCGTATCGTTCGAGGTCCATCAGCGCGGCCCGCCGAGCCGGGTCAGCGAGTGCCGTCCTCCAGCGGCGGCCGGTGTTGTGCCCAGGGCTGGGCCGTCTCGAAAGCCGCCGCCGCGGCCAGCACGGCGAGGTCGGCGCGCCGGCGGCCGACGATCTGCACGCCCACCGGGAGGCCGTCGCGGTTGAATCCGCAGGGCACCGTGGCCGCCGGCTGGCCGGTGATGTTGAACGGGTAGGTGAAGGGCGTCCAACTGAGCCCCGCGTCCAGCACCGCGTCGCCGATCCGCCGCGGCCGGTCGAGACCGGCGGGAAACGCCGGCAACGGCATGGTGGGCGTGAGCAGCAGCTCGTAGGGCTCCATGAATTGACGCATGCGGTGGTAGTAGTCGAGGCGCGCACGCTGCACCGCGGCGAGCTGCAGGCCGCTGACCTCGCGCGCGCCTTCGATGATCTGCGCCAGTCCCGGATCGAGCCGCTCCCGCACGGCGTCGAAGCGCTCACCGTGAATCGCTCCCTCCCCCGTGCACCAGATGACGTTGACCAGCCCCCACGGGTCGGCGACCGGCGGCGTGGCTTCCTCAACCTCGTAGCCCAGCTCGGCGAAGCGGTGCGCGGCCGCGGCCGTCAACTGCGCCACCTCCGGATCGACGGTGGCGGATCCCAGGTCCGGCGACCACGCGACCCGCGCCCCGGCCCCGCTCCCGGCCGGCAGCGCCTGCAGCGCGGCCAGGTAGTCGCACGGCTCGGACCAGGCGTTGGGGTCGCGGTCGTCGGCGCCGGCCATGACGCCCAGCATCAGCGCGCCGTCGCCCACGGTGCGCGTCATCGGGCCGACGTGGGACAGCAGCTCCACGGCGCTGGCCGGATACTGCGGCACGAGACCGAACGACGGCTTGAATCCGAACAGGCCGCAGAAGCAGCAGGGGATGCGGATCGAGCCTGCGCCGTCGCTGCCCTGGGCCAGGGGCCCGAGTCCCGCCGCCACCGCCGCCGCGCCACCCCCCGACGAGCCGCCCGGCGTGCGTCCGTGGCGCCACGGGTTGTGGCTCGTCCCCGCCACCCGGTTGCTGGTCTCCCCCTTCCAGCCGAACTCGGGGGTATTGCTCTTGCCCAGCAGCACGCCGCCCGCGGCCAGCAGCCGCTCCACCACCGGGGCGTCGAAATCGGGCACCCAGTCCCGCGACAGCAGCGAGCCCATGGTGGTGCGGATCCCCCTGGTGGGAACCAGGTCCTTGATCGAGAGCGGGATGCCGGCCAGCGGCCCGGCGCTGCCGTCGCGGTACGCGGCCTCGGCGCCACGCGCCTGCTCCTCGGCCAGCTCCCTGGTCACCGTAACGAACGCGTTCAGGCGCGGCTGCAGCCGCTCGCTGCGTTCCAGCACCGCGGCCACCACCTCCACCGGCGACAGCTCGCGGCGTCGATAGCGCGCGCGCAGCTCCAGTGCGGAGAGGTAGCAGACCTCGGCCGGGTTCACGAGCCGTCGACCAGGGTGATGCAGTCCTCGCGGTTGGGGACGATGCAGAGAAACTCGAAGGGGGCCTCGGTCACCTCGTAGGAGTGAGGCACCTCGGCGGGAATGTACAACGCGGTACCGGCCGCCACCGCGTGCACCTGGTCGCCGATGGTGACCCGCGCCGCCCCGGTGAGCACGTACTGCTCGTGCTCCACCGCGTTGGTGTGGCGCGGCATGCCGCCGCCGGACCCCATCACGAAACGGCGCAGGGCGAAGTTGGGGGCGCCATCCTCCGGCCCGATCAGGACCTGCGTCTCGGTGGCGGTGCCGGCGGCCACCGGCTGGCGGGCTACGGCTTCGGCGCGCTTGGTCACGCCGGCGTTGTCAGTGCGCTGCATGACTCGGAGGGTAGCACAGGCAGCGCTGCGCAACACAAGGATGCAGCAACGGGTAGCAGGTAGCTGCAGCGCGACACAAGGTTCAGCTACGGGCAGCACAGGCAAGTGCCGCAACACGAGTTGCCGGGCTGCGGCGCCGGCCGTTGCGGGCCGGCACCGGGAGCGTGGTCAGGAGTCGCCGTCGGAATCGGCCCAGGCCTGGGGATTCAGCAGGTTGGGAGGGCGCGCACCCTCCAGGTAGGCGATGATGTTCTCCACGCACACCTCCACCGCGCGTACCGTCGCCACGGTGGTGTCGCTGCCGATGTGGGGGGCGAGGATGGTGTTGTCCATCGCCAGCAGCGGGTTGTCCGGCGCCACCGGCTCGATCTGGAATACGTCCAGTGCCGCGCCGGCGAGATGGCCGGAGCGCAGCGCCTCGATCAGCGCGGCTTCGTCGACCACCGCGCCCCGGCTGGTGTTGACCAGGTAGCTGCCGGGCCGCATCCGCGCGAGTTGAGCCGCTCCGATCAGGCCGCGCGTGCGGTCGGTCAACGGGACATGCAGGCTCACCACGTCGCTGGCGCTGAGAATCCGCTCCACCGGGGCCAGCGTGACGCCGTCGCGCTGCGCCTGCGCGGTGCTCAGGCCGCGGCTGAACGCCAGGACCTCCATGCCGTGGGCAATGGCGCGCTGCGCCACGCCGCGGCCGATGTTGCCGTAGCCGATGATGCCCAGTGTCATGGCGTCGAGCCCGGGAGCCAGGAACAGCTCGCGGCGGGTCCAGCCCTGCTCGCGCACCGCGCGGTCGGCCACGAGGATGCGGCGCACCAGGGCGGTGATCAGGCCCATGGCGAAGTTGGCGGTGGCGACGTGCATCACCGGCGAATTGGTCACCAGCACACCGTGGGCGGTGGCCGCCTCCAGATCGACCGAGTTGTAACCCATGCCGTCGCGGGTCACCAGCCGCAGATCGGGCAATGCCGCGAACACCGCCGCGTCGAAGGTCTCGTCGCTGGCGATCACCGCGTTGGCGCCGGCGGCCGCATCCAGCAGCTCGGCGCGCGTCACGCTGCGCCCGACCACGGGGCCGAAGGTGAGCCGGGCGCGCGGCCGCAGCGGTTCCAGGGCAGGCATGATCAGGTCGCGGTCGTACTCGGTGCTGACGCAGACGGTAAACGGCACGGTGCTCTCCTTCGAGGTCCAGATTAACGAAGATCGCCGGCTGCGGACAGGCGGTGACTCCCGCGCCACCCGAATTCATCAGGGAAGGGCTGTTGGAGGAACAGGCTGCGGCGGTCTGAAAGCGCTCCTGAGCTGCCACGCGATTTCCATCATACGGGCTTTACGGTTTTGGACACCTGGTTCGACACGCACGTTCTGGCAGATGTCGGCGTGGAAGCTGTTCATGACAGTGCCCGAGTCGTAAACACAGAACAGTCGTTTTCCACTTTCCAGCAATCCCCGGACGTCCATCGTGCAGGTTGCGATGAACTGCAAATAACCACTGTATCTTGCGTCGGTGCGTTTGCTTGACATCAAGAGCTCGGGTCCCATCCGGAGCACACGATCAACGGAGAATCCTCTGGCTTCGGGGTCGCGGCGAAAGTACGCAGGCTTCAAATGACCGTCGGGCCCGACCGTTTGTTCTCTGAAAAGAGTACGTACCAGGACTTCACTGTCATCCACTGGTCCAGGCGAGTGCTCACTGACCGATTGGTGTTCGCACTCGCAGTCGGGAAACTGCTCACGGTAGCGAGTACACTTGCAATCCCCTTGGCAATGCCGGATCTCCAGCTCCAAGCAGGTGCACGACATAACGATAGCAGTTGGTCTCAGGAGCGCTATTGTAACCGCAGGATTCGCAGTATGTCGTCCGGCCAAGGGCCGACCACATCCACACCGTCACTGCCGTACTTCTCCGTCACTGCTCCCGGCACTCCACGGACGGCAAAATATGCACACGTGCCGTCGCCCTCGAAGGTCACCTCGGCGAACACCTGTGCATCCCTGAAGTCCCAGTAAATGCCCACATCTCCCTCGGTGCCTTCCTCCGGGTACGGCGGCGGAATGTTACCGGGTCTGCCGTCGAGGAAGGTCAGGGCGTCGTTCACTGCCTCTTGTGATGGGGCCTTAGCGCCGTCTCCATCCCAGTTCTCTTCCAAGCGCGCATAGGACCGGAGTTCTTCGCGGAGTTCGGACTCGGACCCGACCTTTGAGGTGAGTGCGACCCAGCGGCCCGAATCACGACTATTCAGCGCACGGAATGTTAAGCGGCTCGGCGGCACTCCGTGCCATGGCCGAGTGGTTTGTCGTCGTTCAGTTCGGACGGCTATCAGGTTGCACCCCTGGCCGAACGAATACCTGATGACATACGTGTCCGGTGTTGTTTCTTCCGGCGTAGACAGTTCCAGAACGGCGGGAGGCAAGGACCGCAAGGCAAGTGCATTAGACAAATGAAATTCCTATTCTGCTCTTGGACCGGTCTTGATCGAAGTGGTCGCGGGCTCGCTCTCACCAACGTCGTTCTTGTTAGTCACCTGCACATCGTATTCGGTATCGGGCTTGAGATCAACAAACGAGCACTTGTCGAACGGTGTCTCGAACCCGGGACTCCACGCTTCCGCTCCCGACTCCCTGATGCGAACGACGGAAGTGACTGTCGGCCTCCATCTGGCTTCTAGGGTCCTCCCGAGCTTGTCAGGTAGCGATACATAAACCATGTTGTCCTGCCACTTGAGTACGGGATCTTCCGTACGGCTTGACATTTGTTGATCCATGGTCCTGTAATCCCGACCAAGCCTAGGCGCGATTTGGTTCGCAAGAATACGGTCTAGTACAATCATGGATCTCAACGGAATAAAGATTCGTATGGCAGAAGCGCGACCGACACCCGAGAGGGAGAGGTGACTGTCGTGCAGCATCCCGCTCGACTGCCAATAGGCAAGAACTGAGCGGAAGTTACGCGCATCGGACGGAGCTTCGTCTCTGGCCCCCTCCGAGAACGGTTCCACACTCATTTCCATCTCGAAGTCGTGAGCCGCCACCTGATGATATACACTGCACAGGGCCTCCCGCGAATCAGCCGGAAGGGCATCGAACAACTTGGCGAGGTGAGGTCTTGTCTCATTTACCGGAAGGGCATCCTTGTTCTGGATCAGAAAACTCAGCAAACGAAACGAGTGGACGTAGGCAAGACCGAGGTTCGACGTTGCGGACAAGCAGGCACCGACGTAACGGACGGCCTTGCCGCTTGGGAGTCCCGCGAACTTGCGCGCAACATGGTCGGGCCCAGCAGGCCTACCGTCGTGGTCAGTCTTCAACTCCCGGTAACCATCGATCGCCTGCAGAACCGGATCGAGGGTTTCTCTGGCCACATCAAAAAACGAAATCACCATTTCGTATAGATATGGCAGATATGGATGAGATCTCTGGGTGGCAGCTTCCGTCATGGCCGGCTATCTCCGCGTGTCTACGGCGCGGGGGCAGCAATTTTCGGGTGATGCCCGAAGTCATGGTACAGCACCGATACCGTGCTGATCAAGTCGCTGGACTCGTTCGGTGCTATGATGGCGTGTCATGTCATCGCCGAACCTCTCCACCAGCCGCTTCCTGCCGATGAACCGGCACCAGGAATACCCGCTGATCGTGCGTGCCACGGGCCGGCGCCTCTACGCCGCCGATGGGCGCGAGTACCTGGACGGAGCCTCCGGAGGGGTCGGCGCGGCCAACATAGGCCACGGGGTGCCGGAGGTGCTGGAGGCGATCGCAGAGCAGAGCCGCACCCTGTGCCATGCCAACGCCTCGCTGTTCCTCAACCGGCCGGCCCTGGAGCTGGCCGACCTGGTGATCGAGCACTTCGCACCGGACGCCATGGAGCGGGTGTATTTCGTCTCCACCGGCACCGAGGCCAACGAGCTGTGCATCAAGCTGGCGCGCGTGTGTCACCTGAACCGCGGCGAGCCGCTGCGTCACAAGATCATCACCCGCTGGGGCGGCTATCACGGCAGCTCGCTGGCGACCCTGGGCTACGCCGGACGCTCCAGCCGGCGTCGCCAGTTCGACCCGTACTACTTCCCCGCCACCCGCATCGCCCCGGCGTATTACCTGCGCCACGGTGCCGGCCTGGACGAGGAGCAGTACGCCGCGGTAGCCGCCGCGGCGCTGGAGGACGCCATATTGCGTGAAGGGCCGGAGACGGTCTCCTGCTTCGTGGCCGAGCCGCTGGTCAACACCATGGGCGCGTGTCCCGCGCCGGCCGGCTACTTCCAGCGCGTGCGCGAGATCTGCGACCGCTACGGCGTGTTGCTGGTATGCGACGAGGTGGTGACCGGCTTCGGCCGCACCGGCCGCAATTTCGGCATCGACCACTGGCAGGTGAGCCCCGACCTGATGGCCTGCGGCAAGGGGATCTCGGGAGGGTACACGCCGCTGGCCTGCGCCATAGCCGGACGCACGGTGTGGGAGGCCCTGGAGCGAGACTCGAGCGGCGCCACGGTGGTGGGCCACACCCACGCCGCCAACCCGCTGTCCGCGGCCACCGGCCGTGCCGTGCTGCGCTACATCCTCGACCACGACCTGGTGCGCCGCTCCGAGGAGCTCGGCGGCGAGCTGCTGGCGCGGCTGCAGGAGGCTCTCGGCGCCCACCCGCACGTCGGCGACATCCGCGGCAAGGGGCTGCACCTGGCGGTGGAGCTCGTGGCCGACCGCGACACGCTGGAGCCGTACGCGGCCGAGTGCAACATGGCGCAGCGCGTCTACCAGGCGTGCATGGAGAACGGGCTCAATCTGTGCCCGGTGCACGGCGACTCCGACGGCCAGCGCGGCGACAGCCTGATCATCAAGCCGCCGTTCACCTCCACCAGCGCCGAGCTGGAGGAACTGGTGGATCGGCTGGCGCGCGCCCTGGGAGGCCTCGACTGGTAGCGGCAGATGCGTCGCTGCGCAATGTCACGGCTGCCGCGACGTTATTACCTTGAGTCGGTACGGGGACACGCTGATGAACGGTTCATCGACAGAGGATGCAGCGGCGCGGGCGCGGACGCCGTCGCAAGGACGGAGGCGGCGATGCCTCCGGTAGCGCGCGTCAAGGGGACGCAGGACTTCTATCCCGAGGCCTGGGAGCAGCAGGTGGCGTTGCGCGACATCATGCTGGCGGCGGGCCGCGCATACGGCTACCGGGAGTATGAGGGCCCGCTGATCGAGTACCTGGATCTGTACCTCGGCAAGAGCAGCGAGGAGATCGTCAGCCGGCAGACGTTCCGCATCCAGGATCGCGACGGCAAGGCGCTGCTGCTGCGTCCCGAGCTTACGCCGACCCTGGCGCGGATGATCGCCGCGCGGGAGCGGGAGATTGCGCTGCCGGCGCGCTGGCAGTCGTTCGGCCAGTTCTTCCGCTACGAGCGGCCGCAGCGCGGCCGCGGGCGCTCATTCTTCCAGTGGAACGTGGACCTGCTCGGCAGCGAGAGTCCGGTGGCCGACGCCGAGGTGACACTCGTCGCCTGCGCCCTGTTCCGAGCCCTCGGGCTCGGCGCGGACGAGGTGCGGATCAAGATCAACGACCGCGCGGCCGTGGAGGCTGACCTCGTCGGCGAGCTGGGGGTGTCGCAGGACCAGGTGCGCGGCGTGTTCCAGGTGATCGACCGCCTCGACAAGGTCGGCCCCGAGCGCGCCTGCGGCCAGCTCGGCGAGCTGGGGCTCGGGCCGGGGCAGGCACAGGAGCTGGTGGCGTACGTCGGCTCCCCGGTGGACGCTCCGTCGCAGCGCCTGGCCGCGATCGTCGAGCAGGTGGAGATCGCCGGGCAGGACGGTTACGTGGAGCTGGACCGCGCCGTCGTACGCGGCTTCGACTACTACACCAGCACGGTGTTCGAGGCCTGGGCCACCGGCGACCTGCGGCGGGCCATCTTCGGGGGCGGGCGCTACGACGACCTCACGCGCCAGGTGGGCGGCAAGCAGCGGGTGCCCGGCGTGGGCATGGCGGTGGGCGACCTGGCGCTGCTGGAACTGCTGCGCGCGCTGGAGCGGCTGCCGGCTCCCGTCGCCGGGAGTCCGACGGCGGTGGTGACCGTTTTCGACGCGAAGCTACAGGCGGCTTCGGCACGCATCGCCGACGGCCTGCGCCGGCGTGACGTGGCCGTGGAGTTGTGCCTGGAACCCGATCAACGTCTCGAACGGCAGTTGAAGCACGCCGACCGCGTGGGGGCGCGCTACGCCCTGATCGTCGGTCCCGACGAAGCGGCCGCCGGTACGGTGGTGGTCAAGGATCTGCAGCAGCGCAGCCAGGAGACGGTTCCGGCCGGCGACCTGGACGCATTGGCGGCACAGCTCCAATAACCTTCGAGACCAAGCCCCTTGCTGATTGCCGAGTGGTTCACCGCTCGCGGTCCGTGTGCGCAGCCGTAGTAGCGCGCAATCTTCAGCGGAATAGTCGCGCGTCCCACCACACCGGCGTCTCGAGTCCGGTAACGATTCGGGCAAATTCGGCGTGGGTCGTGTTGATGATTATGTTGTTCTCCAGGCGAGCTACTACAGAGGGCACTATCAAGATTGTACTGCGCTGTTGGGCGTACCACTGGTGACCAAATCGTCGGGCTGTCGTATTGATTGGTTTTTTTGCCAACCCGGCACCTGATGTTGGGTGACCACCTCGTAGCTGATACCAGACGGAATGGTAATTTCGAACATAGTGTTGATTGTCCGGTGGGTCCCCGCTCCATCGAACCAGGTCTCAAGCATCGCGGTGGAGTAGTGTTCTGATGCATAGATCACACGGTCGCCAAGCTGGTGCCAGCGGCCGCGATCACTCCTGCGGGCGCCCTCCGCACTGTAGACAGGATACGTGCCGTTGGCATCGCCGATGCGGTACGCGGTTGTGACGACCGGCAGTTGCCGAGGGATGCTCACACGGCAACGCCAGCCTCCGCCCAGCGCAGCAGACTCAGCACGGCTTCTGCGCCAGCGGAGCTGGATCGCGCCGAGTCCAAAGGCCTACCACCGTTGAGCATCTGATGCGGGCGGTTAAGGAAGCCCTTAACCTGCTTAAGGTCGCCATGATAAGCGCGCCCAGCCGCGTCGATTACGCGCCCAAGAGAATAGATCCGTTCGCTGTGCTCCTTCGACAAGGCTTTGCCGCTCTTCTTCAGGCGTTGTAACGTGCCACTCGAAATCACCGGCCCTACAATCTCGGAACGGTCCAGGTCGAGAACCTGGACCAGCGCATTGATGCAATGAGGCGGTAGCCCGTTCGCTACCATGTGCGCGAGAGCCACCTCATCAAACTCCTCGGTTACGTCCAGCGAGAGCAGCCTGGCGAGCCGCAATGGCTCGCTCTCTACCAAGGCGTTGGGACTGGCGTAGGCTTGGAGTGGATTCATCAGCTCCTAATCAGTTGTGTTGAAAGCGTGCGGTGCAAGATAGGCTGGCTGCCTTACGCACCGGCGCCGAGGAAGTGGGCGTCCTGCTCCTTGCGCAGCGCCCACAGCGTCGAACCCGCGGGGCGCTCGACCATGGCGGCCGTGATCACGGACCCGGCTGGCACGTCGCAGGCCAGGCGGTTGCCGTTGCCCAGGTGGAACGGCAGCGGCGCCGCGGCCGCCACCGGCACCGCCGGCAGCATCAGCGACTGCAGCTTCGGGCTGTGGTCGTCCGGAAACGTGTCTCCGGCGCTCAGGTCGACGTTGGCGCGCGCTACCACGTCGACCCGTGGCAACAACTCGCTGGTACCGGTAGGCGCCCCCAGGAGCCCGGCCCACAGCATGCTGAGCGGGGTCTCCACGCCGCACAGGTGGTAGGGGCGGTAGATCAGGGCGGCGCTGCCGCGGCGGTTGGCGAGCAGGCCCTTGCCCACCATGATGCGGCGCGAGTAATCGCTGGCGCTGTCCACCACCACGAACACGCCGCCGCCCAAGCCCGCCTCCTGCGGCTGGCGGAGACAGATCACGGCATCGATCGCGCCATCACGGGTGAGGATGCCACCGTCTTCGCGCGCGCAGAGCACTTCCGGGATCTCCGCCACGCACACTATGGGTGCGTGCAGTTCCGGTACGTCGGGCAGCAGACCGGTGCCATTGGCGGCGATCGCCATCTCGCCGAGGTCCCAGCCGCCGACCGCGGGCAGCTCCCGCGCAATGTGGCGCCTGGTAGCTACTACGGGTTCGGCCGCCCGCGGCGGGATCGGATCGAAGGCGGGCGCGGTCGCGTCGTCCAGTGTCACCCGATAGTCGCGCTGCCGCGTCTGCCGGCTGACCGTGCGCTGCACCGGATCGTGCAGGTACTCGCCGTCGCACGCCTTGCCCCCGGCGATCACGTGCAGGCCCAGGGTGCGCGCCCAGTCGACCAGGCCGATCAACAGGCCGTGCTGGTCGCCGTCGACCGCGGTGTAGACTACTCCGGCGCGGTCGGCCCGGTGTTTCAGGATCGGTCCCACGGTGACGTCGGTTTCCTTGTTGACCATCGCCACGTGCTTGCCGTGCTGAATCGCTGCAGCCGCGTGGCGCGCCCCTGCTTCCGCGAC
Organism: Spirochaetia bacterium; assembly: GCA_965203905.1. GTDB lineage: Bacteria > Spirochaetota > Spirochaetia > SZUA-6 > Bin103 > Bin103. The sequence goes on from CBDBDQ010000005.1 coordinate 4,545,722, forward strand.
CCCGGTGGCCTCCGCCACCAGCGTGATCGGCAGCTCCATCATCAGCGCGGCGTCTTCCAGCACCACCTTGGCGCCACGCTCCAGGGCGTCGAGCGCGGCGCCGCGGCTGGCGCAGACCGCGATGCGTTCGTCGTCCACGCCGGCGTGGCGGTACGCCTGGCGGCCCTTGTCCACGTCCACGTCGGCCACCACGGCGACGTCCAGACGGGACATCGACTGCGCCTGGCAGACGATGGCGGTTGCGTAGTGACCGGTGCCGATCACCCCGGCCTTGACCACCTGTTGTGGGGGTATCGAGTCGAGGGCGTGGATCATGGGCGCAGTACACCGCAACCGGGGTGGCGGCGCAACCGGCGCCATCGGCCGGCGATTGACGGACGGTCGGGAGGCGCAGGATCATCGGCGCCCGGAAGGTGACGATGGCGAGCGGTGCACTGGCGGACGCGCAGGTTCGGGAGTTCCGGGAACGAGGCTACGTGGTGGTGCGCGGGCTGGTCTCGGCGGCGGAGCTGGAGCCGATGCTGGTCTCCTACCTGGCGGCGGCGCGTGGCGAGCGCATCGTCACCGGCTGGAATGACCGCCTGCAGCCGGGGCAGATCGTGCAGTTGGGGGACCCCTCGGCGAAGCTGGGCTGGCGCGGCATGCCCTACTTCGAGCGCATCTGCGCCATCGCCCGCGCGTTGGGCGGCGACGACATGGTGCTGGCCTACGACCAGATGATCTACAAGCAGCCGGGCCAGGAGACCGAGGTGCTGTGGCACCAGGACGCCGGCTACCACTGGCAGGGCAGCGCCGGCGAGCGCGGCATCACCTGCTGGCTGGCGCTGGTGGACGTGACCCGCGACCAGGGCACCATGACCTTCCTGCCGGGAAGCCACCGCCACGGCATCGTGCCGCACCACTCGGCCCAGGACCGCAACCCGATCGGCGGCGCGCTGGAGGCGGAGGCGGACACCGGCGCCGCGGAGCAGGTGGAATACCGCGCCGGCGACTGCAGCTTCCACCACGGCCGCACCCTCCACTACACCGGTGCCAACCGCACCGACCGGCCCCGCGCCAGCCTGTCCTCCCACTTCTGGCCGCTCGACTCCGCACGCCGCGACGCCCCCGAATGGTCCACGCCGGACTCGCCCGCCTCGGGCGCCTCGGGGAGCGGTGGTTGACATGCGGCGCCGCGTTGTAGGGTATTACTTGCTGCGGCGACAGGCCCCCGCGGGTGTCGCCGACAACCATCTCAAAGGAGCAAAGGAGCTTCCATGCGTAACCGCAATTCGCTCAGGACCCTCGGCCTGCTGCTCGTCGGGCTGGCGTTGGCCGCGGCCAACGTCTCTGCCGGCGGCGAGGACGAGGCCGCCGCCACCGGTCCCATCACCATCGGCCTGCTCAACGCCAAGGGCATGGCGTGGGCCAACAACGAGGATTTGATGGCCTCCCAGGCGGAGGAGTACAACCGCATCCATGGCACCGAGATCACCGTCGAGTCGTCGCTGGTGCCGTTCGAGAGCCTGCACGAGAAGGCGCTCACCGACTTCGTCTCCGGCACCGGTTCGTTCGACATGATCTCGGTGCTCGGCGACTGGCTGGCGGAGTTCATCCGCGGCGAGTTCCTGGAGCCGCTCGACGACTACCTCGCGGCTAGGCCCCCCGACGGCTACCCCGAGCAGTTCCCGCCGGCTCTCATGTGGATGCAGACCGGCCCCGACGGCAGGATCTACGGTCTGCCGTTCCACGACGGACCGATCATGTTCTACTACCGCAAGGATCTGATCGCGGACCCGGACAACCAGGCCGCGTACAAGGACCGCTACGGCTACGATCTGGGCGTGCCCAAGACCTGGGCGCAGTTCCGCGACCACGCCGAGTTCTTCACCACCGAGGACAACTACGGCACCATCCTCGGCGCCAAGCAGGGCGGCCAGCAGCTCCCGTACGACTTCATGATCCTGCTCTACAACCACGGCGGGGAGATGTTCGACGACGAGTGGCGCCCGGCGTTCAACGATGAAGCCGGTCTCGCCGCCATGGAGTTCTACGTCGACCTGCTCAACGTCTCCATGGTGGCCGATCCCGCTTCCACCACCTGGGACGTGGGTGACAAGCTGGGACCGGTGCTGGAAGGCCGCACCGCGGTGGTGTGGGACTGGACCCACGTCGCGATGCTGTCGCTGCGCGAGGATCAGTCCAAGGTGGTCGGCCAGTTGGGCTGGACCACCATGCCGGTGGCGGAAGAGGGCATGACCCCCTACACCATGGACGACTACTGGGTGTGGTCGATCGGCTCGGCGAGCCGCCACAAGCAGCAGGTGTACGACTTCATCCGCTGGCAGGTAAGCCGCGAGAACGACGCCCTTACCTACACCAAGGGCAGCGGCGTGGGCGTGCGCTACGACAACTACCGCGACCCCGACATGATCGAGAAGTTCCCGTTCGTGACCGGCGTCGAGGAGGCGCTGAGCGTGAACTACTTCACGCCGCCGAAGGTTCCCGAGTATGCCCAGATCAACGACGTGATCGGCCTGGCCATGAGCGAGGTGATCGCCGGCCTGAAGGATGCGCAGACCGCGCTGAACGAGGCCGAGGAGAAGATCGACCAGATCATGCGCAAGGCCGGCTACTACTAGCAGCCCGGCCAGCCACGCGGCGTGAGCACCAGCGCCCCGAAACCGTCGCCTCGCGGCGTCGTTTTCGGCCCATCCCCACCGACCGTACGGAGCGCTGGCGGATCTGCCGCTGACGCGTCAATCCGGCAGGCTCCTAGCGCAGCGTCCCAGCCCCCACCGGCACCGCCGCCGGCCCCCACGGCCCGGCGGCGGTCGCCGTTCTTCATCCATCCAAACAAGCGCGTGCCGCTGCTGATGATGCTGCCGGCGCTGATCGTGCTGCTCGGAGTGGGGGTGTTTCCGCTCGGCAACTCGCTGCGGCTGGCGATGTCGCGCTGGACCCTTACCAAGGATCCGGCGCCGGTGTTCGCGGGTGCCGAGAACATCCGCGAGATGCTGGCCGATCCCCGCTTCGGCACGTCACTGAAGGCGACCACCGTGTTCACGGTGGGGTCGGTGACCAGCGAGCTGGTGATCGGGCTGGCGCTGGCGCTGCTCTTGTCACAGAAGCGCCGCTTCACCGAGGTGGCGCGCACCATCCTGCTGATCCCGATGATGATGACGCCGGTGGTGGTGAGCATGTACTGGCGCTACATGCTGAACGGGGAGTTTGGCGTCATCAAGTACCTGCTGTCCCTGGTGGGCATCGACGCGCCGATCTGGACCGGCAAGGTGGCGTGGGCGATGCCCACCATCATCGTCATCGACGCCTGGCAGTGGACTCCGTTCGTGTACCTGATCCTGCTCGCCGGGCTGCAGAGCCTGCCACTGGACGTGATGGAGGCGGCGCGCATCGACGGCGCCTCCGTCTGGCAGCGGTTCTGGCGCATCACCCTGCCGCTGCTGACGCCCTTCATCTACATCGCCGCCCTGCTGCGCTTCATGGACGCGTTCCGCTCCTTCGACATCGTGTTCGTGCTGACCGGCGGCGGCCCGGCCGACAGCACGCTCCTGGCCAGCATGTACGTCTACATGCAGGGGCTGCGCTTCTTCAACATGGGCTACGCGGCGGCGCTCTCCTACGTGATCGTGCTGATCGTGCTGGCGGCGGCCTACGTGTTCATCCGCCTGGAACGGGAGCAGTGAGCATGCACAAGCGGCTATCCATCGGAGCGCAGAACCTGGCCATCGTGCTGGTGCTGATCGTGGTGACGTTCCCCTTCGTGTGGGTGTTCCTCGCTTCCTTCAAGCCGAAGCAGGAGGTCTACGCGTACCCGCCAAAGTTCATCTTCCGGCCCACCTTCGAGAACTACACCCAGGCCCTGATCCGGGAGAAGTTCTACACCCACTTCGTCGATTCCGCCGTGGTCACGGTGGGGAGCACCTCGATTGCCCTGGTGGCCGGCTCCCTGGTGGCCTACGGCATCGCCCGCCATCGCCTAGGCGGCACGCCGTTCCGCTTCTTCCTGCTTGCCATGCGCACGCTGCCGGCGATCGCCATCGTGATCCCGGTCTACACCATGTTTCGGGAGTTGCGGCTGCTGGACACCTACTGGGCCCTGATCCTGGTGTACCCGGTGTACATGACGCCGCTGGTGGCGTGGATCATGGTCGGCTTCTTCCGCGAGGTCCCGCGTGAGATGGAGGAGGCGGCGCTGATCGACGGCTGCTCTCAGTGGGGCCTGTTCTGGCGCGTCGTGGTGCCGGTGGCCGCCCCCGGCCTGGTGGCGGTGGCGATCCTCAACTTCATCGGCGGCTGGAACGAGTTCCTGTTCGCCCTGATCCTCACCAGCCGCGACATCCAGACCACCCCGGTCGCCGCCGCCGGCTTCTCCACCAACAAGGGCATCCTCTGGGGCGAGATGGCCGCCGTCGGCGTGACCGCCTCGATCCCGGTCATAGTCTTCGCCCTCATCGTCCAGAAACGCCTGGTCCGCGGCCTCACCCTCGGCGCCGTGCAGTAGAGGTCGCAGTTGGAACTGATGGAACTGATCACCCAGGCTCCTTGGCGCGAGGCGGTGACCTACCGGCACACGTGGCCCCATGAGTACGTACTGATCAAGAAGGACCGTCAGCAGGCACTGCTCTCTGCCATATGCGGTCGAATTGCGAACGGAGAAGGGGTCGAGGGCCACTTCTTCAGCAAGAAGTTCACCTATCTGTTCATTGGCGACTACAAGTACTGGACCTACACACCGTGCGCCGAGATCGAACTCGACGCCACCGAGGAGGACTTTGTCCTCAACCGGGCGATGCTATACCGTGATCACAGAGACTTCGACGTTCGACCAGGCGATACGGGTAGAAGGATCCAATAAGGAGGACACAACGATGTCCGAAAAAGCTGAGTATGACACGTTACTGGCCCATCTCGCATGGATGTTTGCATGCCGTCACGAGGACATCGCCGTGGAGGCCCTGGGATACATCCTTCAGTCAGAGTCCGCTCGCCGCGCGCTTGTGAAGCTGGCGCAGGACGCGGGAGCGGATCTCGACACAATTTCCAAAGTCCAGACACAAGCGATTGGCGACGATGCATCGCGCCCTGATCTTGCTTGTACGGACCAATACGGTGATAACTGTCTTCTGATAGAAGCGAAATTCTGGGCCTACCTCACCAAGAATCAACCCAACTCATACTTAGATCAACTCCCTGAGGGTAAGGCTCTTCTGTTCATCGCACCAGAAAAGAGAATTGGTACTCTTTGGGATGAACTTCAGAAAAAGACGTCCAGCTATACCTCACTTTCTATCCCAGGATCCGTGGTTAGTAGCCTGAGAACTCGCGAGAATAAGTTCCTGATGTTGACGAGTTGGGATCACCTGCTTGATCATCTGAGGAACTCCGTAGGCGCACAGCGAGAAGCAGAGATTCAACAACTGAGAGGACTCACAGCTGGAGCCGATACAACAGTTGAAAGGAAATTGGTGCCGGTTGGTCCCAACGAGCTCGACCTTGCAGGTCTGATCCGTGACGCCGCAGCAGGCGCAGCCACAGATGGCTACGCGATTACGTCCGGATTGAGAGCGACTCGTCGCCCGACAGGTTATGGTAAGTATCTGCTCGTTGCCGGCGCCGGAGCGTGGCTGGGAGTTGACACCAAGCACTGGGGATGCGATTCCGGGCCGAACACGCCTCTCTGGCTGCACTTTCAGCGCTGGACATCCGGGAGTCCCGAGTTGTCGGTCTCTTTTGACGAGGTATTACACTCATTCAAGGCACATGGCAAGAGTGATGCGCTTATTGACGGGAAGAACGTCTACGTTCCACTACCACTGCCCGAAGAGGTAAGAATCGATGAGGTGACCGATTTCGTGAAGCCGTTCAAGGGATCAAAGCAGATTCAGCCATTCCCGTATCCTGTGCAGTATGAAGAGGTTCTCAGGAAGGTTGTCGACGGCATCAAGGAAGTTGCCCGTGTCATCCGCGCTGGATGATCGGGCCAAGAGTGGAGTTGTGCTACCTGAACGGTAGTAGAGTAACATCTTTTTTTGGCTCTGTGTCGTATCCTTCGTGGCGGCTGGCAATCCAACCGGGGTATCGTTGGATGATTTCCGCCGCCGTAGGAATCAATCAGTGTATCAGTATGCGGGGAGTTCCCGCTTCAGCCCGTTGATCAGCAACGCGAGTAACCCAGAAACTGCTCAGCCACAAAGGGGTCGAGCTCTGTCGGAGCTGGCCATGAATCTGGGCGAAGATATGAATGACCGCCACCGCACCGTTGGAGGTAAAGCCGTCGAGTGGGATGCTGGCGATCGACTGTGCGCCGCCATCCGGCAGCAACAGATGGGCGAGGAGCGAGCTATGGTGACGGCCGCAAGTGCGACAAAGACCCATTTGGCAATGGCGGCACCGCGAAAAACGGTTGGTGACCGGTTGCGGGGACAGATTGTTGAGCATGAGCTTGGACCTCGGTACGGAGATGGTTCATCGCCCCCCCGGGGCGTGTCAATTCCCGTAGCGCTGTCGCTGCCGGCGCGACGCGATCGCGTAGCATGCGCGCACCGCCGCTACCGCCCGACATAGGTGCCGCGCTCGGCCATGAGCGCGAGCATCAAAGCCGGTTCACGCAGCCATCGCGCGCCGGCACGTGCTGAAGCGTTGTACTGGGACGCAGCGGATTCTTACCGAGCTACCGGATGACCGCCATCTGGCTCCGCACGTTGCGGCCGGCTGAGAGTTGGTTGCGGGGCAGCGCGGGGCGTACCGGCGCTTGACGCTCGTCGGCGTCAGTCGCAGGATGGGGAGGAACGGTTGCCTGCGCTGACTGGGTCTGAATACTCCTGCGATCCGGCGAACGTGGCACCGCTGAAGACGTCCAAATGGCAGTTAACCTGATCACCTGCGGTCCCACTGTCAACGAGAGCGAGCGACACGCCATCCAGCATCTCAAGGCAGGTCTCATTGGTCACGGCGGAAACGGGCAGTGGCTGCTGCTGACGAATCTCGCCTTTTCGGCGACTCATCGACTCCAATCCGACGAGATCGACATCGTCGCCATCGGGCCGCCCGGGGTTCGGGTAATCGAAGTCAAGCACTGGGATGCGGCGTGGATCAACCGGAACACGGACTTGGTCGAACACGAAGCCGACCGGGTAACCAGCAAGGCGCGCAGGATCGGCACGAAGCTCCGCGCGAAGATCCCCGGCCTCCGGCACGTAGCGGGTGCATTCCTGGTGACTCGGCCCGCCACCAAGGACCAACCGCTCAGGAACGAGGAATTCCGGGGCGTGCGCGTCTACCCACTGAAAAGGTGGCGGGAAGCCGTTGGCTTCGACTTGCCGCAGGCGCTGTCGGCGCCGCAGATCGAGACGGCAGCGCGTGTCCTGGAGCCACGGAGCCGGGCTGCGATAGACGGCGAATTGCGGCGGTTGCCCGGTTCCGGTTACACCTCGCTCGAGTTGCAGACACCTGCTCACGAGCAGTTTCACCGTGTGTATCGGGCGACACACGCCTCCCGGCGGGATCGCGTGATTCTCCACCTCTACGACTGGTCCGCGAGCGACGACCTAAAGAAGGCGGAGGTGAGGGCGCGCCGCGAGTTCGAGGCCTTGCACCGCTTGCAGCGACACAGTTGGGCACCGCGCATCATCGATTCGTTCCAGGACGTCCGCGGCTATCCCGGGGAGATAGCGTTTTTCACCGTGGCTGACCCGTCGGCGCCGTCCATCGCCGAACGTGCCAACGACAAGTCCTGGGATTCGGCGGCCCGGCTGGGTTTCGCCCGTAGCGCCATCCGTGCTCTGGCCGAACTGCACGAAACCGAGTCCGGCGGCGAGCCGATGCTGCATCGGAATCTGACGCCGAAAACGGTGCTGGTCAGGCATGACAATGCCGCGGTCCTTACTGGGTTCGAGCATGCCCGGATTCCAACTCAGGTCACGGTCGCCTCGTCGCCCTCCGCCACGGAGTGGGACGAGGCCGCCGCGCCCGAGGTGCGCGTGCAGGGCCGTGGGGCCGCTGACCGTCGCTCCGACACGTATTCCCTGTGCGCTTCACTCCAGATGTTATTCGCCGGACGCGAAGACGACGACAGCCGCGCCGCCGAGCGCGCCCTTGCTGGCGGTGCCGCGCACGAACCAGATGCGCGGAGCACATTGGCCCAACTGGACGCCGCGCTGAGCGAGATGCTTGGCGAAGACCCTCCCGCCCCGCCGCCGCCGCCGGCCCGGTACTGGACCGAGGATCAGGTCGTGCGTTTCGAGGGTCACGACTACCGGATCGTCGCTCGTCTCGGTTCCGGCGGCGTAGGGACGACGTTCAAGGTCGTCGAGATCGACCGCAGGACGAAAGAGGATCTGGGGACGTACGTCGCCAAGGTCGTGCACGAAGGCGAAACCGCCGACCGCGTATTACGGACCCACCGGCTGGTTCGTTCCCATCTCCGCCATTCCGCGTTGTCCACCGTCTACCAGGTCGCTTCGGAGTGGCAGGACAACGCGATCACCGTCCTGATGACGTGGATCGAAGGCGAACGGCTCGGCGAGTACACCGGGCTGATTAAGGAACTCGCGGACGACTACGGGAAAGAGTCCCGAGATGCTCTGGTGGTACGCTGGCTGAGGACGACGTGCGAGGCGCTGGGCGAGTTACACGCCAGCGGCCTGGTGCACGGCGACATCAGTCCCCGGAATCTGATCCTGTCGGGATCTGACTTGGTTCTGACCGACTACGACTGCGTGACCAAGATAGGCGAACCGAGTGCGGTGCCGGGCACCGTGATGTATTGCTCGCCTCGCGCCGATGGCCACGTTGCGGCGCCGTCCGACGACCTCTACGCGTTGGCGGCGAGCATGTTTCACGTTCTGCTCGCCAGGGAACCGTTTCGGCGCGATGGCGACCTCGCTAAAGAACGCGGTTTGAACTGGACCGGCGTTGAACGCGCCGATTTCCCGGTGTTGTCAGCGTTTCTGGATCGAGCGACCGATCCGGATAGGGACCGGCGATTCACACGTGCGACGGCGGCGCTGCAAGCGTTAGCTGCCGCTTCGTCGGCAACACCCCGGCCTGACGACTCGACATCCACCGAGGGAGAAGCTGAAAGAGAGACCGAGCAGCCACGCGTTCAACGGGAACGAACGGAAAACGAAGTGGCTTGGCTGCGCGACGTGCTGCAGTCCTACCCCGGTTCGCGGTGGGGCAACCGAGAAACGCGCGGCCTGGACAGCGAGTTTGCCGACCGCACCTACGTTGAAACCAAACTGGAACAGGCACTATACCGGGACCTCCAGAACGGCAACGTCAGCTTGGTGGTCCTGTGCGGCAACGCTGGAGACGGAAAGACCGCCCTGCTTCAGAGACTCGCACAGCGCCTCGATCTCGGAGATCACAAGTCGTCGCGGCGTATCCTGGAGGGACAGACGCCGGCTGGATTGACTGTCCGTATGAATCTGGACGGGTCCGCGTCCTGGGAGGGGCGCACGTCGGACCAACTACTCGACGAGTTTCTGGAGCCGTTTCAGCACGGCCGGCCGAGCGAGAACATTGCCCACCTGCTAGCTATCAACGATGGCCGCTTGCTGGAATGGATCGAGGACCACGAACAGAGTCAAGGTGGACCTACGCCGCTGACGCGATCGCTCACCACCGGTCTTGATGGTGGCCGGCAACGGGAGCACGACGCTCACGTCCGATTCGTGGACCTGAACCAGCGTTCGCTCGTGGGCGCCGTCACCCCAGACAGGACGAGAATCGAGACCGGCTTTCTCGACCGCTTGGTGGATGCGCTATACGGCGGCAAAGAGTCTGCGACGATCTGGGCACCGTGCCAAACGTGCTCGGCGCAGCACCGTTGCGAGGTGCTCCGTGCGACGCGTCTGTTTGCCCCCGACAGCCGCGCCGACGAGCGCGTTCGGAGCCGTGTCCGACAGCGGCTGTTCGAAGCGCTGCAGGCCGTTCACCTGCGCGGAGAGACGCACATCACCGTGCGCGAGTTGCGCGCGGCGCTGGTATACATCCTGTTCGGTGTTCACTTCTGCAGCGACTACCACTCCGGCGAACACACCGACGCGTTGGCACACTGGGATCGCGCATTCGATCCTCAGTCGCCGGGTCGCCAGGGAGAAGTGCTGCGCGAACTGGCTCGCTTCGACCCCGCCCTCGACGCCCATCCGCACATCGACCGCGCTCTACTGCATCCGTCGACCATTGCCAGGGAGTTCAACGGCCCCGGGTTCCTCGACGCTTCTCGCGGAGCAGCCGAACGCCGCGCGCGGTTGGTGTCGGAGCGGCGCCGCGCGTACTTCGAGTGGCCCGAGTCGCGGATTGAGAGTCTGGCGGGAGATCCTGATGCACTGGGGCTCGCTCAAGGGCGTCATTTAAGCCAGTTCCGCGACTTGACCATCGTCGACAACGCGTCCCGTGACCGGTTGGCTGCGCGTCTCTGTGAAGGAATCTCCCGACTCGAAGCCCTGCCTCCGCAGGCACTGAACCGTTCGGGTGCCGTGCCATTGCGCATCACGCCGCGAACGCCCACCGAGACCGCCTTCTGGGTCGAGAAGCAGGGCAGCGATTTCCGACTCGAGGTCGAGCTGCCCGGTACGCCGGACCTGGATCGACTTCACCGCCATGCGAAGCTGATTTACCGCTATCGGAACGGCTCCAATGAAGAACTGCTCCTCGGTGCCGAGCTGTTCCACCTGCTGCTGGAGCTGGCCGACGGCTATCAACTGGGCGACGTCGCCACGGACGGCACGTTCGCTCATCTGTCGATCTTCGTCCAGCGCTTGGTGCGGGAGGACGAACGGCGTGTGTTGGCATGGAGTCCCATGGCCGACGAAGCCGTCTTCGAAGTCGCTGCGGAGCATGGCGCCTCCGGGCGGCGTCAAACCCTGGCAATTGGTCGGCGCGATTCGGGAGATTGGAATGGCGAAACCGGTTAATCCGCGCGACATCGTCCGTGGCGTGTTGCCACGAAACATGGCAAAGGAGCTCTGGTCGGCGCGCTACGAAAAGGCACTCCCAATCACTTCCAACAGTTTCGAGCTCTCCGCAGTGTTGCCCGCGGTGTTGTACATGTTCAGATACGGACGACGTCGGGGAACGGGCGAATTCCTGAAGACGTTCGTTCCGGAAGGTGGTACTCCACCCGAGCGCCGGAGGAAGGCGACCGTCGAACGCGTCGCGAAGGCGCTGGCATCGAGCGCGGACTTGCATGGTTTCGATGGCCAGGTCGAGCAGGCGGTGCTGGGTGACCTGTTGCTCTGTTTCTGTCTGGAGAATGCGAATCGGAGGCTGGGTCGGGACCAGCAGATTCAACGGGTTGCCGCGGCGCACTACCTGGCGAGCTGGGTCGACCTTCCAGAAAGAGTAACGGCACTCCGCTCCGTCCCCGAGATGATCGTGGCGATGCTGGCAAATCAGTACGGCAATCACGTCGTGCCTACGCATCTCGATAGTCAAAAGACCTGGTTTGCGGTGGCACGCGGCGCTCAGGACAACGTGTTGCTCCGTGCCTTCAGTCAAGGAGTAGCGCACCGAGGCGGTCCCCTGGATGATACGGCTTCCGATCGCTTCGATGAGAACCAGACGGTCGGTCTCGATCAACTCCTGATGATTCGCCTCGCACAGCAGTTGCCGAACGCTCCTGATCGACCACGAGGCAACGAAACCGAGAAGATCTCGAATCAACGTCCGATTGCCGAACAGACCGCCGAACACTTCTCCGAAGACATCCGCCTGTTTGTGCGAGCTTACGCAGCCACCACGCCGCGCTACATCTTCATTGACATGCTGGAGTCGTGCATGTCCACCGGCATGACGGCGATCCTGACAAGTGTCATCGAAATCCTGTTCGCATGGTCCGACACCGGTGCGGTACCGCCGAAGCACGAGCAGCGTCCCGCGAGCATCTTCGTGGATTGCTCGAACGGCGTCGATACCCGACTGCGCGGGCTGGCCGAACACTCCATGGACGATTTCATGCGACGTGTCGAGCGAGTCCCCGTTGTACTGATGATGCTCAGGCTGCTGGACTACACCGCGAAGCACAATCGGAAGATAAAGAAGCAGCAGATATCAACACTGCCGTACGCTACCAGATGGCTCAATCTGCTCGGAGACATCATGCATCGACGCCACGAAGAAGCGCCATTCATTCACCGCACGATGGACGACTACTGTGAAGCGCTTGCGGACGCGTTGGACGCTGAATACCCGGATGCGACCGAAGTGCTGCGTAACGATGCGAGCGAACCCAACTCGATTCGCCGCTTGGCCGCCGGCCTTACACCGCTCTTGGGATCGAGTCACCGTGGTAATTTGCTCGGGATGGTCGACTCGACGCTGCAAGTTGGCCGCCCCAATGGCTTGGCCCACAAGCGCCTCACCACTCGCGGTGCGAGTTCCGTGACGTCGGGACGCCGCCGCCGCGAAGTCCGATCGCTGCACCTTACCGACGCGGGGTTGGACTACCTCGTTCATCTGCACGTCTTGAGCAAGGAGCAGAGCCCCAAACAGCGTCGAATCTCGTTGCGATCGTTTATCGACACGATCCGCAAGCGCTACGGGTTCCACGTAGACGCAGCGCCGGAAGGAATGACGATTTCCAACCAGTTGCTGGAGGTCAACCGCACGATTCTCGAGCGCCGGTTGCGTGATCTTGGCTTGCTCGTCGGTGTGAACGACGCCGAAGCCATGAAGCGGCTCAAGCCTCGTTTCCCGGTGGAGGATGGATGCCTACCGTGACGTGGACCGCACTCCATGGCTCGCTTCTCGCTCGGGCGTTCGACAAGGTGCTCGGCCACCCGCAGCCAGGAGCCGTGGCCTTCGCACGCTGCCTGACGAAGGAAGTCGTACAGCAGCTCGCGATGGATTCTGCCTTCGATCTCGACTCGTGGAAGGTTTTTCGCGTTGCCGCCGTTCGGTCCGCTGAACGCACCATTACCGCTGACCGAGCCGTGGAGCTGCGCGAGAGCAAGGGCGACGCGCTGTTGCTCCTGGTCGACACTGTACGCGCGGGAGCCGGCATGGATGGCATTTACAGTGCCGCACGGGAGGTGGATGAGGCAACTTTGTTCCGCGAGGCGCGACGTCTGGCGCTGGCGACGATCACGAAGCGTCATTCCACCGCAACGCGCCGGTACGCGGAGGATGCGCTGAAGGCGGCGATCCGCACGTCCGGCGGCAGAGACGCGCTCCCGCCCTGGACGTCATTCGACTTCCTGTGCCGGATCGCCGCCGGCGAGCAGTCACCGGGAACGTACACACATGTTCTCGGACTGTGGCCCATTCGAGACAGCGCGGAGTCCAACCACGCTGACGACTTGCGCGACGCGCGGAAGTTTGTTGACGTTCTGTTAGGGCCGGCTGCCGCAAGTCTCGCGCCTGCCGCCCGCATCGACGCGCTACGCCTCGACGGCGACTCCGAACAGCAACGGGCTAGTCTGGAGCACTTCCTGCATGAGGTCGACGCCAAGCCTCTGCGTACGGCCCTCGAAGAGCTGGCGAAGCCAAACCAGCGGCACCTGTGGGTGGGTTCGCTGCGCACCGAAGGCCCGGCGCTTTCGATCAAGAGCATCGAGCTCACGCCGTGGCGTAACGCGCACGGAAAGATTCATCGTTGGTCGGGGTTGGTAGACGACGGCGATGTCAATGACCCGCCGGCACTGATTCTGAGCGCAGACGCGGATCAACCGGGCGCTACGCTCGAGGTGCGGTGGAAGGTCGATCCCGGTGATCTCGAACGTAATGCGGTCGATTACCGTGTACAAGTCGTTACGGGAAACCTGAACGAGGAACTTGCCTATAAGGACGTACCCCACTCCGCTCGAAAGACCGGTGAAAAGTGGCGCTTCAGCGGCGACGACTTCGCGCTTGATGAAGATGCGCAAGTTGCCGCCAAGGTGGTCGTTTCGGTCGTCGGAGATGAAAAGGTTGAGCGGCGGGAGAGTGAGGAGTTTTTCATCCGTTTTGGTGACGGACCCGATCCGCAGACCGGCGGGATCGGCGTCAGGGTTCGCGCCTTCAGCGAGGGCGTTGCCGCGCTGAGGAGCCGCGATGTGGTGTCGGAGATCGCGGAGGCCCCGCAGGTGGCGGCCGGCGGCAGGAGTTACGTTACGTTGCGCACACCGGTTGAGGGACGGCGGCGGCGAAGCTACCGGGTGTTGCGCTCCGCTCTGGTCGCTGAGGTCGAACGTGATTGGAGCGCGCGCGAGGGTTGCGTCGGACGCTGGGTACTCAAGGTACGCGGCTCTGGTGAGTGGGCTCGCGGTCCTGACTTCTCGCCGATGGACAGCAGTGGCGCGGAATGGGATCGCGTCGAGAAGGCGAGCCGCAGAGTGGCCGCGCGATTTGCTACCACTTGCGGCGGCGTGGCACAAATCTACGACGAGCGCAGCAAGGCACATGACATCGTCAAGTTCTACCTGCGGGCATGGCTGGCTCTGCTGAGGAGCGGAGATCCGGCTTGCGCAATCTGCAATACCGTCGAGGTGCAGTCGCTGTCAGGTCGCACGATTGGATTGATCGTCCTTCCGGCCCACCCGTTGCGGATGGCGTGGCACGCTGCCTATGACAACCTCGTACTCCATGCGGCCTTCGAGCAGAGTGTCAGGCACAGCGACCTGCTGCGCGAATTGGCCGGACTCGACGGCGCGATGTTTCCGGCGTTCCTGCCCAACCCGCACGGTGGGGCGTTCGTGTTCGCCGACACCCTGGGTTTTCACGCGGTCGGTATGGTGCCGGACGACGACCGGGAGCCGAAGGCCGCGGTGGCGATGCTGGCACGTGCCGTGGGAGGCAGCGACGCGGCTGACAGCGCACCGAGCGTGGGCATGCAGAGCGCCGCGGTGCTCGGGAGCGAAGTGGTAAAGTACCTCGATTGCCATGACACGGCCCGACTGTTGCGGATACACGCGCTGCGTGCCGGCGACGGTATGACCGTGGCGCGATCGCTCGGCACCGTTCAGGAGCACTACCAGGACGGCGAAGAAATTGAGGACGACACCGATCAACTGAACACAACGGCGCCGGTGTTTTCGCTCGATCTGTATCCATCCGTGGCACAGCAGGGCATTACCGGGCGCTTCATTGCCGAAGCGCGCGAGAAACGGCGCAGCGGGGCCGGCGTGCTTGCCGAACAAGACCGCTGGATGCTGCAATCCGTGAGTCTTCCCGGCGGGGTCAACCAACCTCGCCTGCGCTGGGCGCGCAAAGACCAACAGGATCCGAACACGGCAGCGCACGTTGCCATCGCCTTCGATACGTTCGAGTCCCGCGTATCGCCCGATCCGGCAGTGTCACGCACGGCCCGACCACTTCACGCGTTCGGCCTGCTGTCGTTCTACGAACGTCAGTACGCGAGTCTGCCTGCGCCACAGTGGGTCAGTGCTGCCCCACCGGGTCACGGGGGCGAGAAGCACCCGTCGAGCCGGACGCACACCGATACGCTCCTGCGCCTGCAGCACGCGATACAACAGGCCGTGTCCAGCCACCTGGGCATCACGGGCTTCCCGGTGCTGCGCACCGAGATCTCTGTGGAAATGGCAGACAGCCTCGACAAGTTGCATCGATTGTGCGACTGGGTAGTCACCTTGGACCGGAACGCCGGTGTCGAGTACTTCGACTCGCCGCGCGACAACCCGACGGTATACGACGCCTATATGATCGACTGCGTGCCGGAACGCGATGACCTTGGCTGTCTTCAGTTGATCACGTCGACCGCCAATTTGGACGAGGTCCGCAACCTGCTTGACCGTGCACTCGATCAGATGGGGTTGAGCCGCAGCCGCCGGAACGCGAAGTTTCTGATAGCACACCTGAAGGCGCTCAGCGGTCGGCTTGCCATTCGCCTCACGGGTCACCGCGCGGTGACATCTGAGCTGATCGCGATGGCCCTATCCCACGCCAACTGCCGGCTTGCGCCTGCGAGCGATGATTGCTGGGTATCTCTCGAACATGGATTCTTCATCCCGATCGACGACGTATGCGACCTGCTGCCACCCCTCTCGGTGGCCGGCGACCAGGACGATGAAGAATCGCACCGTGGTAGGCCTGATCTGATCTACGTTTCGCTCTCTGCTCCGCGCCGCAAGGTGCTCACTTTCAGCTTTATCGAGGTTAAGTATCGCAGACACCTGCGCACGGCGCGGTCCGTAGAGGTTCTCGACAGCATCCGCAAACAGACCCACTCTGTGTGCGAGCGGTGGTTCCAATGGTACGACCGCGACGTGTGTTCCGCGTTTCGCGCGCTGCGGCGTGCGAAGTTGGCGCGCGTGTTGAGATTCTACGCCGACAAGGCCCACCGCCACGCCTTGCCGAATCAGCGGTATGAGGCGCTGGTATCTGAAATCGACCGCATGATCGAGCGTGGTGCGGAGTACAAATTCGCTCCCGAACACGCCGAAACCCGTGGCTGGGTGTTCTGCCCGGAGTATGCCGGCGACAGCCCGCTGCAGATCTCCCCCGACGAGTGGGACACGCGCATATTCCTGTTTGGCCCAGGCCGACTGCCGGACTCCGACTTCGGCGACGGCGTGCCCTTCCGGCCGCCGCCGGCGCCCCAGCAGTCGACTTCCCGGCGGACGCCGGAACATGAAGGAGAGTCCAGTGCGACGGCTGGGTCGGAGAACACCGAGGCAACCCGTGAAGAGCGCCGCGCGTCGGCCTCGACTGCTGCGGAGTCTTCTGAGCCCTCCGTTTCCTTCGGCACGGATGCACGTACCAACCGAGACGTGCGTTGGCCGCTGAAGGTGCAGGGCAACCCTCACCTGCTGATCGCGGGATTACCAGGGATGGGCAAGACCACCTGCCTGCTCAACCTCTGCCGTCAAATGGCTGCATCTCAGGTGCGTCCGATTGTCTTCTCCTATCATCAGGACATCGACGAGAAGCTCGCGGAGTCGGTTTCGGACGTCCGGTTCGTCGACTTCGACGGCCTTGGATTCAATCCGCTGCAGGTGATACCAGGAGCGTCGCGGTTGGCTCACCTGGACGTTGCTGCGGATATCCGGGACATCTTCATGGCGATCTATCCCGAACTAGGAGATATTCAGGGAGAGCGCCTGCGGACCGCCGTCAAGGACAGCTTCGCGGAAGCGGGGTGGGGCCCGAATGGCGCCCCCGAAGGTACGTCAGAGCCTGTGTTCGCCCGTTTCGTGGAGATTCTGCGCTCAGATGCGAAGCCGGACAAAGGGTTGCGAACCCTGCGCGCCCGTCTCAACGAACTTGACGACTACGGATTCTTTCAGGTCCACCAATCTCACCATAGTCTGTGGGACCATGAGCAGCCTACCGTCATCCGTGTCCACACCACACAGAACGAGAACCTGCAGCGTGCGTTTGCGTCTCTGGTATTCTACGGCCTGTATAAAGACATGTTCCGGCGAGGCACACAGGATCGGATCACCCACGCGCTGATCTTCGACGAAGCACACCGCGCCGCGCGTTTGAGGCTGATCCCGACGATGGCCAAAGAGTGCCGCAAGTACGGTATCTCCCTCGTGCTGGCATCCCAGGAAGCACGCGACTTTCACGTATCCGTATTCTCGGCAATCGCGAATTATCTCGTACTGAGGCTGACCGCGACCGACGCTCGATTTCTGGTCAGGAACGTATCAAGTTCGCAGCAGGAACGGGCGCTGATCGACAGGATCAAGCAGATGGAGCGGTTCAAGGGACTGTTCTTCGTCGAGGGGAAAACGCGTCCACATTCGGTGAACCTGTCGTCGTAGCTTGGAGGAGATTGAGGTGCCATCACTAACGCTGGAGCAGGAGCATGCGTTGCTCGCACCTGGGCGTACGCGGGAGCAGTTGCGTGAAAAGGAGAAAGCCGTCACTGCCGTAAACCTGTGTCGGACCGGATCGATGTCGCTGGACGCCGCCGCCGAGTTTGCTGACGTGCCAAATTCTGGTTGTTGGAATTGATCGCGGAGGACCGGTCCGAACCTCCGCTTTAAAAAGAGGAGTTGGGGAGAGATGCAGAGCGCTACATCTCCGTAGATCCGGGCATCCTCTCGGGTACGCCTTGTCTGAAGGGGACTCGCGTGCCTGCCCACTATATCGCGGACATGGTCGCGAATGGGGACAGCGTGATCGAGATCATCGCTGCGTATCCCTACCTTACGGAAGGTCAGGTCCATGCTGCAGTCGCCTATACACGCGCGTTTCCTCGGCTGGCGAGGCCCGAAAGGGAACCAGCTTGGCGGCGGCAACAGCCGATCGAATCGAGTGAGATCCCGCTGGATGATCTATTTCCGTCTTCGTGAAGCTGTTGATCGATGAGCGTCTGAGTCCAGATTCGGCACGGATCGCATGGTACGCTGGAATAGTTTGCTCACATGTCAGGTGGCTGGGTCTGCAGTCGGCGCAAGACTGGCAGCTTGTGCAACGCGCGGTCAGCGACGATTGGGTGTTCGTAACGAACAACACCGCCTTCGGCCCGACCGCTTGGTGATGCGCACGAGACCGCCGCGTGGCATCCACCGCCGGCTGTGACGGTTCCATCTGTCTCCTGCCGTGTCTCGATCGGAACGTGATTACGGAACGATGACAGCGGCGTCACGTCCTGCGACAATGATGCCCGTGCGCAAGTTCAACACTGAAGGCCCAATCCGCGCGGACCGGCACTATCACATTCCGCCGCTGACGCGGCTCGATCTCGACGACGTCCTCGGCCTCATCCGCCACGAGAAGTACTTCGTGCTGTACGCGCCACGGCAGACCGGCAAGACCTCGGCGCTGCTGGCCCTGCGCGACCTGCTCAACTCAGGGCAGGCGGGCGAATTCCGCTGCGTGTGCGCCAACGTCGAGGCCGCACAGGCGATGCGGGAGAACATCGGCGAGGGAATCCGCACCGTCCTCGCCGAACTTGCGTTTCGGGCCAGCGTGACGCTACACGACGAGACGCTGGAGAACCTCTGGCCCGCGCTGCTGGAGCGCGTCGGGCCGGGGCAGGCGCTGCGCCAGGCGCTGGCGCGTTGGAGCATGGCGGACCCGCGCCCGTTGGTGCTGCTGATCGACGAGATCGACGCGTTGATCGGCGACACGCTGCTGTCGGTGCTGCTGCAGCTTCGCACCGGCTACGACCAGCGTCCGGACGCCTTCCCGCACAGCATTATTCTGTGCGGGGTGCGCGACGTGTGCGACTATCGCATCCACTCCAGCGCCGAGAACCGAATGGTGCTCGGTGGCAGTGCATTCAACATCAAGTCCAAGTCGCTTCGGCTCGGCGACTTCTCCGAACAGGAGATACGCTCGCTGACCACGCAGCACACCGAACAGACCGGGCAGGCGTTCACGCCGGAAGCGCTGGGCCTGATCTGGACGCGCAGCGCCGGCCAGCCGTGGCTGGTGAACGCGCTGTGCCGGGAGTCATGCTACGACAGCGTCGCCGGCCGCGACCGATCGCGGCCCCGATTTCGGCCGATGCCATCCTGGAGGCGCAGGAGCGGCTGATTCTGCGTCGGGACACGCACGTCGACGACCTCGCCAACAAGCTGCGCGAAGAGCGTGTGCGGCGCGTGATAGGGCCGATCCTCGCCGGCGCCGGCCGGCAGGCGTGGTCGGAGGAAGACATCGCCTACGTCCGCGACCTGGGGCTGGTCACGCAGGACGTGGGCGGGCGGTCACGCATCGCCAACCCGATCTACGAGGAGCTGGTCCCGCGCCACCTGAACTACGCGGTGCAGGCGGGGCTGCCGCAGGAGATGGCGTGGTACGTGGACCGCGCCGGCAACCTAGACGTGGTGGGCCTGATCGCGGCGTTCCAGACCTTCTTCCGGGAGCACTCCGAGCACTGGGTGCAGCGCTTCGAGCGCTACCAGGAGGCCGGCCCGCAGTTGCTGCTGCAGGCGCATCTGCAGCGCGTCGTCAACGGCGGAGGGGGGATCGAGCGGGAGTATGCGCTCGGGCGCGGGCGCACGGACCTGCTGATCGTGTGGCCGCAGGGCGGGCTCCAGCGGCGCTGGGTGGTGGAGTGCAAGGTGCGGCACGGGGACCTGGAGCGGACCATCGCGGATGGGCTGGAGCAGACGCGTGCCTACCTGGATCGATGCGGCGCGGAGGCGGGCCACCTGATCGTGTTCGACCGATCGCAGGAGCGGAGCTGGGAGGAGAAGATCTTCCGCCGTGACCCGCCGCCCGGCGGAGCCGTTCCGGTCACCGTCTGGGGCATGTGACCCCGGCGCCCGACACGCGGCTCCGCGGTCCGCAGCGGCCGGGATGCGACCGTGCCGGAACTCAGTCGCGGAAGGGGTCGAACTCGTCGGGGCCGGCCATGGCGACGCCGAGGGGCGTGAGGGTGTGGAGGATGCGGATGCTGCCGGCGTGGAATCCGAGCACCTCTTCGATGCGCTTGTAGCAGTGCGGTGACTCGTCGGTGCCGGCGCCGCGCAGCTCGACGCCGGCGCGCTGCAGCCAATCCTGCATCATTTCGCGGCTGACTTCGCCTTCGCTGATCTGCTCTACGCGGTCGCGCCTGCGACGGCGCTTGCCGGCCGCGCGGCGGCGTGACATCACCCGCCCGGCGCCGTGCACCGTGGAGCGCAGGGTGAGGCGGCTCTCCTCGCTGTCGATGCCCTCCACGATCACCGAGATGTCGCCCATGGAGCCGCCGATGAAGCCGCGCTGGCCGGGGAAGGCCGGCGTGGCGCCCTTGCGCACCACCCACAGGTCGCGGCCCAGGTGGTGCTCGCGCCAGGCGAAGTTGTGGTGGTTGTGCACCTCGTCCAGGACCGTGGCGCCGAGCAGACGGGCGACGCGGGCGCAGACCCAGTCGCGGCCGGCGTAGGCGTAGCGGCCGGCGAGCTGCATGCACGCCAGGTAGCGCCGTCCCAGGTCGCTGTCGGTGGCCAGCAGCACCGGATCGACGTGGATGCCGTCGCGCCCGCCGCCGGCGCGGATGAAGTAGCTGGCCAGCTTGTGGCCCAGTCCGCGGGAGCCGAAGTGCACCCCTACCCAGACCCGGTCCGCCTCGTCGGCGAACAGGTCGACGTAGTGGTTGCCGGAGCCGATGGTGCCGAGTTGGGCGCGCGCCATGTCGCGGTGCTGCGCGGCTTCCGACAGGTCCCATGCGGGATCGTCGGCGAACAGCTCGTGCTCCACCGGCTCCGGGTTCTTGCGGCCGATGCCGAACGAGAGGGTGCGCCACAGGTCGTCCATGATCGGACCGATGTGACGGCGCACCTCGGCGGCCTCGGCGTCGAGCAATATCGCCTTGTTGCCACAGGAAATATCGAATCCGACGCCGGATGGGCTGAGGTGCTCGGCATAGGCGATCACACCGCCCACCGGGACCGCGTAGCCGAGGTGGTGGTCGGCCATCAGGGCGGCGTAGTCGGCGCGCTCCCGGCAGCGCTGCATCTGCTCCACGGCGCCGGCGACCGGGACGCCCCACACCGGCAGCGAGTCGATCACCTGGTGAGACGGCTTCGACGGCCGCTCCGCCATCTCAGGGCGCATCGCCGGACGGACAGACGGCCACCTTGATGGCGCCGCCGACACGGCCGGTGAAGGTGCTCAGCGCCTGCCCGAAGTCGGCCAGGGCGAAGCGGTGGGTGAACAGCGGCGCGATGTCGACGCGTCCGTTGATGACCAGGGACAGCGCCTCCTCGGCGGTGTTGGGATTGGCGCGGCCGCCGCGGATTTCAACCTCGTCGAGCACCAGGCGGCGCACCGGCACCGCGGCGTCCTCCGCCGGCAGGCCGATCGCCGAGATGAAGCCGCCCTTGGCGGCCAGCTCGCAGGCCTGCCGGAATGCCGTGGTGGTGCCGGCGCACTCCACCACGTGCGGCGCGCCCAACCCGCCGGTCAGGCGGCGCACTTCCGCGACCACGTCGGCGGCGCGGTAGTCGATGCCGATGGCGCCCAGCTCGCGGGCACGTGCCAGCCGTTCGCCGCTGCCGGCGGCGATGATCCGTCCGGCACCCAGGGCAGCCGCGCACAGGATCGCCATCAGTCCCTGCGGGCCGGTGCCGAGGATGACGATGTCGGCGCCCGGCTCCAGGCGCGTGCGCTTGACGGTGTAGAGGGCAATCGACAGCGGATCGATCACGGCGGCCTCGGCCAGCGCGAGCTGGTCGGGGATGCGGTAGACGCTCTTCACGCTGGCGGCCACGTACTCCGCGTAGCCGCCGGCGGTGTAGTGCCCGTACTGGCGGTGGCCGACCGCCTCGTTGCCGTAGTTCAGGCACAGGTTGTAGCGTCCGGTCAGGCACATGCGGCAGTAACCGCATCCGCAGTGAGAGGTGGCGCACACCCGGTCGCCGGCGCGCCAGCCGAGCCCGGCCGCGACCGGCCCCGCCTCGACCACGGTGCCGGACCACTCGTGACCGGGCACGAACGGGTAGGACCCGGGCCAGAAGCCGGGGAAGTCGCCGGCGATGATGTGCGGATCGGTGCCGCAGATGTAGGTCGTGTCGACCCGCACCAGCACGTCATCGCGGCCAATCTCGGGCAGCGCCACGTTCCGCACCGAGAACTCGTTGGGAGCGGTAAGCACCAGCGCCTGCACGGGCTAGTCCTCGGTGATCGCCACGGCCCGGATCGGCGAGCCGGCGCCGTTCCTGATCTTCAGCGGCAGGCCGATGAAGGTGAAGCTGCGCTTGGGGATGCGGTGCACGTTGGCCAGGTTCTCCATGTTCAGGATACCGCGCTGGCGGCACATCATGTGCGCCGGCTGCACGCGGCGCACTGCCACCTCGTGGTGGGAGTCGACGCTCGGGGCGTCGGCGCCGAACGCCACCACGCCGGAATCGGCCAGAAAGTGGCTCGCCTGTTCGTCCAGGCCGGGGTAGCCGGCGATGTAGGCGTAGGGGTCTCCTGACCACTTGTCGCTCCAGCCGGTGGCGTACAGCAGCGCCGAGCCCTGCCTGATCTCCAGCTTGTGCTCAGCGATCTGCCGCTCCAGGTCGGCGCGGGTGATGTAGGAGTTGGGCTCCTTGGCGCGGAAGTCGAGCCAGATTCCCGGTGCGATGTGCCACTGCAGGGGGCTCCGGTCGATCGGCCGGGCGCCCTGCTCGGGCACGATGTGGCTGATCGAGTCGCAGTGGGTGGAGGTGTGGCCGCACAGGGTGAACGCCACCACCTCGTAGGAGTAGGGCGGCTCGGTGAGCCCGAACTGCTGTACGTCCTGGTGCGACAGGTGCTGCCACATCACCGTGCGCTGGTGGCCCTTGAAGGTGGGGTTGCTCGGCGCGATCTCGTGGCTCAGGTCGGTGACCGTGCAGCGTTTGCCGAGCAACTCGATGCTGGCGTGGAGCGCCGGCTGCGGGCAGGGCACCATGTCGGGGTAGCGCTCGCGTACCCGCCGCTCGTCCGCGGCCGTCCAGTCCGCACGCATCTGCGCGGGCCCGCTCAGCGCGGCGCCGGCGCCGGTGTCCGCGGGCGCCCGCCGTGTCGAGAAGCAATCATTCGCGGCCCTACCGGACGGTGTGGCCGCCGTCCACCACCAGCACGGCGCCGGTGACGAAGCGCGCCTCATCGGAGGCCAGGAACAGCACACAGTTGGCAACGTCGACCGGTTGCCCCAGATCCTTGATCAGGTAGGTCTCCCGCATCGGCTCCAGCACCTCGGGATGGTCCAGCAGCCCGGCCGTCATGCCGGTGTAGACGAAGCCGGGCGCCACCGCGTTCACCCGCACCCCGTGATCGGCGAGGTCGGCCGCCATCACCCGCGTCAGGCCGGGGATCGCGCTCTTCGAGGTGACGTAGGTGGTGAGGCCGCCGAGCGCGATGTAGGAAAGGTCGGAGGCGGTGTTGACGATCGCGCCGGAGCCGGCGCCGCGCATCACCCTGGCGACGTGCTTGCCGACCAGGATCATGCCCTTGACGTTGATCGACAGCGCCTCGTCGATGGTGGCCTCGTCGATGTCGAAGATGGAGGCGTCGTTGGCCGGCAGCAGCCCGGCGTGGTTGTGCAGCACGTCGATCGGCCCGAGCTCCTCCACGGCCTGGGCCACGGCGCGCTGCACCTGCGCCTCGTCGGTCACGTCGGCGGTGAACGCCAGCGCGGTGCCCCCGCCCGCGCCGATCGCGTGCGCGGTTTCCTCGGCGCCCGGACCGTTGGCGTCCACCACCGCCACCTTGGCCCCCTCACGGGCGAACAGCTCGCAACTCGCCTTGCCGATCCCGGAGGCTCCCCCGGTTACCAGGGCACACTTCCCTTCCAGTTTCATAGCTCGGCAGTGTAAGCACGGTGTGCACGACGCACAACGTCTGCCGCACGCCGTGCGTGGCATCGACGGGGAACTCTCGTGTGGCGCTTGGAGACGGTAGGGCCGGCTGCCCCGGCTGCCCCTCTTCGCACTCCGTTCCCTACGAATCCGCCGTCACGGGTCCGTTCCTTACGGCCAACCCGAATGCTCGAAAGCTCGGGCTTCGGCCCTCAATCGTGTGCGGGTCGAGTTGCTCGGCGATTTCCGCCGACAGCCGCGCGGTATACACGATCTGGTCGCGCCTGAGCAGGTTCTTCAGGTGCTCCTTGGGCCGGATTATTTCGTCAGGTCGCGATGTGTCTACGTGACCCTGTGACCTGCCGCCAAGATGTCTCCTGGGGGACGCGATTGTCGGACTATCTGAGCGTCGGCGTCATCGCGCAGGTGTTTCCGTTGTCGGCGGTACGGGCAGCGTTGGATGAGACCGGTCGGCGCAGCCGGCGGCAGCGGTCGTTGCCGGCCGAGGTGATGATCTATTACGTCATCACGATGGCACTGTTTCGGTCGGTAGCGGCACGGGAGGTGTTGCGCTGTCTGGTGGATGGGTTGCGTTGGCTGGCGCCGATCATGGCGGTGCGAGTGTCGGGCAAGTCGTCGATCTCGCGGGCTCGGAGCCGGCTGGGCACGGCGCCATTCGCGGCGTTGTGCCGCGCGCGCGTGGGGGTGGTAGCGGAACGCGAGACGCGCGGGGCGTGGTACCGTGGCCGGTGCCTGATAGCGTTCGACGGATCGACGCTGGACGTACCGGACGAAGCCGAGAACCGGGATGCCTTCGGGCTACCGGGCACTGGGCGGGGACAAGCGGCGTTTCCGCAGGTACGGCTGACCGCGATGGTGGAGGTGGGCACGCGGGCGGCCTCTTGACTCCTTGAGAATCAAGGCACACCATATGCCCCTATGAAGTTTGCGCCGTCTATGCTACCGACTTCATAGGAAAAAATGTGGAGCAACGAATCAGGATGTTCTTGTTGATTAGCACACAAGAACATTGGCTGAAAATCATTGGCAAAAACCGCATGGTTTCTGTCAATGACGCATCGTTTACACTTCGGATGAGCCGAAAATTTTATTGGATTCTGTAAACGGTGCCACCACTCTCTCCAGGGGTCTCGGTCCCTGGGGAGATTTTTTTGCCTCTACCAAGGTTTAGACAGGTTGCAGCCATCGTGAACATTGAAGCAATTCAACGCCGAGTGTTGAGATAGGTTCGCAGGTACAACCGAAATGCTCGCCAATGGACCTGTTGAATCGTGCAATTAGAATCCTGAGCGATGGCCATGATAGCTCTTTTAAAAATCGGATGGCGGTCAACTATTCCACGGTGACACGCGGAGTCTCCATGAGGCCATTCTGTAATCTCGAGCGCTTCCTGAATTGCTTTTTCAAGTTCGCCATGCATAACTCTCTCCTACCATGACGGGGCACATGGGGTCAACTTTGACCGTAAGTCCTTATGTACTAATAAGTTAATCGCCCCACGCGCCCGACGCGGCACGATGATGTTAACCGGGTCTATCGAAGCTTTAGCACCGTTAACCAAATTAACCTCAAAAACCGCTTGACTCCTGATCTAGCATATCGTATTAACAACGGTAGAGTCAGGTTGCGCCATGACATATCTGTTGGGCATTCCTACCAATTCAGCTTGGCTCTATTGATTCTGTCTCAAGCTGGGCCATGACATATATGTACACGGCCCGAATACAAATAACCATCCGTCCGCATGGAGAAATAAAGAAACTCACCTCACCAAGGTGGGTAAAAAATCCATGGAGGGTGCCATTTATGCACATACTCCGAATACGGATACGATGGAAGAGGAATCATTACACAACGGTTTATCGATGCGCGATTCCTCAAAGGGCAGTTTAGATACATAGTTACTGATATAGTTAAAGTGACGGGCAAGGAGGAACAGATTTGAGTTAATTCCCCTTGCCCATTTTCCTGGGCTTATATACCCAAGAGCCAGCGGGAGCCGGGCCGTCGCTTAGCTCTAATCATCTTCCTCAATAGCATCAAAAAACTCCCTGATTTTTTTGAGGTTGTACCTATAATCTATCTTTCGGTACAATTCATCGAAAAATATGGACATGTGCTTAGCCTTGGTGGGGCACTTGATATTGCACCGCTTTGCAAGGAACCCGAGGACTTTGGAGGTTCTATCGCGGAGTATTAATTCAGCAGGT
This sequence comes from Spirochaetia bacterium, assembly GCA_965203905.1. Taxonomy (GTDB): domain Bacteria; phylum Spirochaetota; class Spirochaetia; order SZUA-6; family Bin103; genus Bin103. Next base: position 4,572,102 of record CBDBDQ010000005.1, read on the forward strand.
CGGTCCTCTCCTCTCGGCCTTGTAAGATCATAGCACCTCGACAATTGCGCGAGTTCGTCGCGCATGTTGCGCAGCATCACAATCTTCCTATTGCCAAGCACTAGAACCGCTGCAACTGTCAAAAATATCGTGCTGAGTAGCAGCCAGACTACAGCCCAATTTATCTCTACAGACGGGAACAACCCGGTTTCGAGACCGAGCCATTCAGCTAAACTGGCCAATCCGGCTAGAACCCCAATCACTCCCGACAGCGCCCGGCCCACCCTGCGCAGAAGTCCCATAGCGGGGGCCACATTACCCCCCGGCTCAGTCATCATCTTATTACCCAGAGAGAATCTCGCTTCGTTCCTAAGCAGACCACACTATCGTGCCTGATTGCTGCCGGCGTGTCAATTTCGGAGTAATTCGTTATATCTTCGTTAATTAGCCGACCCGGGGGCGCTGCTATATACAGCCGCCCCCAACCATTTTCGTCGCGATAGCCCTACTTTCTTCGCCGTCTACTTCTTCTCCGGCGATAAAATATCCGGAGATACCAGGGCATCGGAAACTTCTCTTCTCTGGCGTTAGGGTCTGGTGGAAGATTGTTCGCATGAGTAAACATCCGTTTGAAGACCTCTTCCATGCGTGCCAAAGTAGGATGCTTTCTTGTGACATCTGACCTCCAACCGTATTTTTGGGTTGCTTGGGACCGTTAGGTTCTACAAGCGCCCCGTCCTGATACCAAATCCTTCCTCTTCAATCTCTTTCCAAGTAAACCCATAGCCACCATCGCCATCCTTTCCAGCGTATCAAGATCGCGGATATTGTATCGTCCAGCAAACTCGTTTACGTATCTCTGCAAATGCTTACCGCTCATGCGATGGTATACTCCCTTGTATCCGCGCTTCAATAGACCCCAAGAATTTTCCGTGCCATAATGTGCACGTCACCGTTGACATAGCTCCAGCCGCCATGATTGACGGATTCATAGTTTCGCATTCCCTGGTACGCAGTATGGTCGTCGGTGTATATCGTCGCTCCGTCCTCAACCCGTTCTTTTACGAATCTCTGGAAAGTAGCCCTTTCTCGATCCGACACTACCTTGGCCGTCACTTGACCAGTCTCGCGGTTTTTTTTCCCGCGACAATCGTTTTGGCTTGGCGCCAGGTATCATACTACTGTTTTCTGTCATAGTGCATGAACCTCCACTGGCCACCAAACATAGCTTCATCAACGTCGACGGTGCCTTCCATCTTCTCTGCTTCCAGAAGGTTAATCGGCTCGTCGAATTGATCTGCAAAGCCTTCCCTGATTCGCTGCAACAGAAACCAAGCGGTGGGCTGAGAGATTTTCAGCTCTTGCACAATACCGTCGATGCAATTCCCTTTGGACTTGTGACCAACATATAAATGGCGAATATCCATTTCTGGAGCCCTACGTGGGTTCCTTCCATAATCGTGTCTTTTCGAACCGAGAATCCGAACCGGCACGGACGACAGCGAAACGGAGTAGGTTTCCTGCTGGCTACTTCTATAATTGAATCGGAGCCACAAGCAGGACAGCGTACATCCTTTTTTTAGGCCAACGCAATCTTTCCAGCCATTGCTCGGCTGCAAGATTATTGGGGAACGCTTGCATCAACTGAAACACCGAAAGGTCGGCGTGTGAGGCTCTTGCAGAGACTCTGTGAGCGTTGATGAGGAGTTGGGGACGCGATACCAAGAGGACTGGATGGTAACCCGGCTTCGGCCGGGACGCCTTCAGAGCGTCGACGGCGCCGCGAATCGCCAGAATTCGCAGGTCATGCCACCTCCGTGGCTGGGTGCGGACAGTACTGTGGCCTGTCTCCGGGAGATCAACTTGGTCTCGCGCTACCGGATCGGAACGAAGGTCGAGTTCAGTTCACCAGACGTAACAACTGATCCACGGTCAACGCCAGGACCCCGAACATCAGGTGGCACAGCACCTTGCTGTGGCCGCGCACGCGTACCTGCCGGGCGCCGAACTCATCCTTCAGCCGACCGTTGACGCGCTCCACCGTCGACCGCTCCCGGTAGCGCACCTCCTTGGCGTCCACCTGGCCCAGCGTGCGCCGCGCTTTCGCCTCCTGCTTCAGTTCCTGCTTGAATGCGGCACTGTTGTTGCGCGGATTCACATCAATGATCGGCACATGCCCGAGCGCCTCGCTGTGCGCTCTGATCTCGACGGCATCATAGGCTGCGTCCATCAGGTCGTACAGACTGGTGACCCGTGCCGCGGTCATGGTGGCCAACGGAATCGCGACTTGGCTGTCGTGCACCGAGGCCGAGGTCAAGATGCAACTGAGCGGAATCCCGCCGTCGGCCGCGTCGATATGCAGTTTGTAGCCGATCCAGAATTCTTGGTAGCCTTTGGCGTTGCGCTTGGTGCCCACAGCACAGGCCTGCGGCAGGTCGTCGAGCATCGCCGCCAGCGTCATGCTCTGCTGCCGCTCAAGACGGCTCGGTTGCTTGGGCCGTTCCTCGCCCTTGCGCGGGCGCCCGCGCTTGCGCTTCGGCTTGGCTGGCTGCTTGGGCTTCGGCGTCGCTTTCTCGCGCCCCTCGATCGCCGTCGCATCGCGTGACACGTGGCCGACCAACTGCTCGGCCATGGTGTCCTCGATCAGCGCCTGGTGCAGGCGACTCGGCAAGGCACCCTCGGCAAACCCGGCAAAGGCCCGCGAGAAGGTCGCCTCGCTGGGCAGCGCGCCTCTATTCTCCCAGCCGCACAGACGGCGCAGCGCCTGGTCGTTGCCCAGCCGCTCGCGCAGCGCCCTGGTAGTGTCGATCCCGAACACCGCCTTGGCGATGAAGGCGCGCGCCAACGCTTCTCAGCGCCCGCGCTCTGATAGTGGAAAAGGGATGATATTCTCGGTTTGCTGTAGCTGAGACTGAGCAGAGAGAAGAAGGGAAACCGGGCATATAGGGTTGCAACCTGACCCGGTTTCCCCTCCAACAGCAACCATACTCATACTCGATATTGACCAGCTACCACTTCGGGGAGTTCCGGGATGGCTGGCAGGGAGTACTCCAGGGGGCGCGCTGTCCGGCTTGCGGCAGCACCCGGTTGGGGCATCACAGCAGCTACCAGAAGTATCTGTACGAGCAGCCGATCACAATCCTGCGGCTGCGCTGTTGGGGATGTGGGCGCACCCATGCGGTGATCCCTTCGTGGTCGCTGCCGGACACCTCGGTGGGCACCGCGGAGGTAGAGCGCTACCTGGAGGCGCGCGAACGTGGCGCCAGCCGCGCCGTGGCGCTGGAAGAACTGCGGGAGCGGGGGATGCACGCCGGCTACGGCAAGCAACTGGAGCGCCGGCTGGGTGTGATCGTGAGCCGTGGCAAGGCGCTGTGGCCGCAGGCGGCCGACCTGCACCGCGCCGGCTTGGCATGGATCCGCGACGCCTGCGCGCCGTTGCCGGCCACCGCTCCGCTGCTGAGTCTCAACCACTTCTGTCTGAGTCACCGCGTCAACGCGATCTGCTGTGCCCGCGTTTCGATCCTGTTGTTCGGACGCCCTCCGCTACCAGCACGGAAGCGACCCTCTGCCCCGGCTTGCAGGCGCCGCATAGTCTCTGGGTCATCATCCGCGCCCCCAGGAGGCACCCATGACCCCAGAACAACGCGCGGACCGTGACTGCAGAATCACCGAGTTCCGCTACCAGTTGGTGGCCGAGTTGGCCAACCCTTACCTGTCCGCCACCAAGTGCCGAGAATTGATCCAGCAGAAGGCCCAGATCCAGCACGAGGTGCCGTTCCTCGGTCCACGTCGCCATTCGGTGGGCTGCATCCACAAGTGGCTGACCTTCTACCGCAAGCATGGCAGAGCTGGCTTGGCCCCGCGCCCGCGGCGCGATGCCGGACGCGCACGCTCGCTCTCCGACACCGAGACTGCCGTGTTCCTGAACTACCTGGAGAACCACCCTGAGCTGACCGCCACCGCAGTGCTGCGCAAGCTGCAGACCGACGGCCGCATCACCGGCACTCCCTCCAGCTCCGCACTGTCCCGGCTGGTGCGCTCAGCCGGCCTGCAGCGCTCGGCTCGCCAGCAGCAGGCGCACGGCGAGCAGCACCTGAAGTTCGAGTTCTTCGCCCCGCTGGAGTGTGTTCAAGCCGACTTCATGTACGGACCACGCCTGCTCGACGCCAACGGCCGCCGCCGCATCGCCCTGCTGCTCGCCTTGAAAACCAGTGGTATCAAGCACACCAAAGATCACGCTAACGGATTTTGTCAAGTTTATGATGGCATCGGGATCGCAACAGCGGACCATATTGCGTCGCCACAAATACGATGACGACGTGGAGGGCGTAGCGATTAGGAAATACTATCGCGAAGCATACAATACGCTTCATCGATTCTACCGAAGCAATCATTCGACGACGTGGCTATCTGATCAAGCTGATCTTTTGGCGGCAACATCGACACCTCCGACACCGCGTGCGCAAGCGCGATTAGATCATAACATAGACTCAATTCGTCAATTTGAGACGTGTTTCGGCAATCGTAATATCGGGGGGAATAGCCCTGGACCCATGCTTTCTTATTCACACGATGGCCTGCTTATTAAGGTCTATACCGATATCTTCGGTTCTGAGGGTCGATACGAAAGGTTGATTAAGTTTCACTTTGCAGATTCGAGAGATCCAGAACAGTTCTCAAAGATTGTTTGTCAAGTCATGTTCGAAGCTGCGCTCAACGCGGGTCACGCCATTCCAAGTTCGGCAGTACGTGTGTGGGACCGCTATTCGTGTAAGGAGTATAAGCTCGCTCGTGTGGGCGCACGAATGAAAAAGGACATTGAGGCGACCTGTACCACAATTGTGGCGCTGTGGGACACGCTCTAACGAAAGAAGATAATTTTATTCGACAAATCCCCGACACTTCGATTGTTAGCCCTTGCCAACCACCCTTATCAACCCTACTGCCCAAAGGCTAACCGGTGCCGATGGGCACCGGGGTTATGGTCATGGGCTAAGGGGTTATGGTGGAGCCGATGGGCAATAGGGGTATGAGTGCCTTTACGGGCCGGGATGCTGGTACTGGCGGATCGGAACTACTTCGGATTCCCGCTGTGGCTGCGGGCACTGCAGACCGGCGCCGACCTGCTGTGGCGGGTGAAGGCACGGGTTCGCTTGCCGGTGCTGGAACGGCTGCCTGATGGGTCGTTTCGCAGTGTCGTCCGTGGCAGTGGTCAGGACCGCAGGCGCAGCCGGGGTGAGTGTCCGATCCGGGTCGTGGAGTATCGGATCGCAGGTGAAGGCGATGAGGTGTACCGGCTCGCCACCACCTTGCTGGATCCCGAGCAAGCGCCAGCAACCGAATTGGCGGCGCTGTATCATGAGCGCTGGGAGAGCGAGAACACCTATGACGAGGTCAAGACGCACCTGCTCGGCCCCGGTGCCGTGCTGCGCAGCAAGACGCCGGAGTTGGTGCGCCAGGAGGTGGACGGATCGATGCTGGCGTACTATGCGGTGCGCCGCCTGATCCACGCGGCCGCCCGCCAAGCCGACGAGGATCCGGACCGACTATCGTTCGTGCATGCCGTCCAGGTCGTACGCCGTCGGGTCCAGAACCCCGGTGCTTTTCCCCCCAGCGGACCAGGGTAGACAGCTTGTCCGGATGGTCCTGGAGGAGATTCTGGAAGAACAGGTGGTCTCCAGCCGCGGGCAGCGGAAGCCGCGTGGTGTCAAACGCAAGATGAGCAGCTATCGGGTGCGACGGCGGGGGCAGCTCTCGACTCGGAAACACTCATGGACACCCCATGTCGTGGGGGCTGCTTATTAAAGCAACAGTATTGGTTTTAATCCCGACTCTTGCTGTACGAAGTAGCAGCGTTCTTCTGACTCCCGCACGACTATCTTGTCTCGGAGACCGACCACCGACCGGGTTGCGGCAACGATTCTATCGAACACCTCGGGGTCTGAATCCTGCAAGTGGTACAAGCGTTCGGCGAGATTGCGTCCGTAAGGGTCAAACGGCGTGGATTCTGCGAAAGTTGCGTCCCGGGCGAAGGAGGTATGGACTAGGATCGAAGAATCCCCATCGACTGATGAACTCCGTGACCTCACGGGCAGCGAACGAAGCGTCCGCAGATGCGGCACTCTGTGCACAAGCGGTCGGGCTCTGCTTCAGTGTTACTGACCGTTGCTCTTCACCAGACCACCACCAACCGTCACCGTTCTTGGCATTGAGCAGTTCCGCACGCGGCTGCCCCTGCAAAGCCTGATACACCTGCTCCTCAACGAAAAAGTCGTGGTCCGTTCGGACCAATCGTACGAACCAGTCGTAGCGGGTGTCAGCATCTTTGAGGGAAACCACAAGCGATATGTAGCTGGCATCCTGGCCCTTCCATGCGAGATTGAGAAAATTCCCGCGCGAGTACACAGGCGCCTCGAAATCGCGAGCGCGTACCACCTCGCTTAGAAAGCGCAACGCATCGAGTATTGAACTCTTGCCGGAAGCGTTGGCCCCAAAGAATAGCGTCAGGCTGTCTACGGTGACGTTGGTTTCGCGCAGGCTCCGGTAGTTCCTGACGTCTATCGTCAACAGCTTCATGGTCTCTCAACGTCGGCCTATCACCTGCGGCGGGCGAGCCATTCGATGCCCTGCTGGAAGATCTGCCGGAAGCCGGGGTTGGTCCACTCGGAGGCGTCGTGACCGGACTGCCAGCACAGCACCCGCGAGCGCTGCAGTTCGTGGCACCACGCCAGCGAGGCGATGTTGCGCTCGTGGTCGTGGGTCAGCAGTACGGTGCTGTCGGCGCCGCAGGAGGGCAGCAGGAAGCCCTCGCCGGCGATCGCGAAGTCGGCCACGCCGAGAGTGACCGGATGCTCGGATTGTTCCACGTGGACATTCATGTCGATGCGCGGCTCGAAGCGCCCCGGCTTCTTCAGGGTACGGTCGGTGGAGTTGCAGACGCGGTCGTAGGCCGGGCTGTCGGGAAACGACAGCAGCGCGTGGTGCCACACGAACCAGCCCTGCCCGGTGCTCCCGATCCGCTCGATCGCCTCGTTGATGCGCTGGTCCATGTCCCGGCGCAGGCTGGCGATGCCCCACGCCACCATGTGATAGAACACGAACACGTCGTACTGGTCGGCGACCGGTGACCCGACCCAGTTGTCGATGTCCTGCAGATACCAGTCGACACCCTCGAGCGAGTCGAACAGGGCCTTGAAGGCGGGCACGTCGTAGCCGTGGCCGCCGACGATCACCGCGGCCTTGATGGCGCCGGTGGCGGGAAGGTCGGTTGCCATCGCCAACCGCTACACCAGGCGCTCGGGGAGCACCGACTGGTCGTCGGGAAGGGTCTTCATGATGTGGTCGACCCGCCCCTGGTGCCCCTCGCCGGCGCGATGCCCGGACAGCACCATGATGTAGCGCATCTTGCCGGCCTGCTTTGTGGCCCAGCCGCCGTTGTGCCACACGTTGGGCTTCAGCACGTAGGCGTCGCCGGCCTGCACGCGGAAGGCGATCAGGTCCTCCACCCGCGGCTCGTCGTCGGGGTCGTCCGGCTTGCGGCAGGGCGCCATCGGCATCAGGTACTCGCCCTCCAGGCAGACGAACAGTTCCTCGGTGTTGAGGTGGCGATCGAAGCCGTTGGACGGTTCCGACCGGGTAGACTCCAGGTAGGAGATGTCGACGTCCGAGCCGGAGCCGATGTTGAAGCCGCTCATCGCCGGCCAGAACTGCGAAGGCCTGTCCACGTCCTTCTGCGGCCAGCTCACCCTGCGCGCCACCCTGGCGAACTCCGGCGCGTCGGTCTCCTGCACCGGAATGGTGCGTAGCTTGTCGTTGCCCATGAATGCTCCTCGTGGGGTAACAGGTATGGAAGAATGATAGCGGTGCGCGGCGTACGGGTCATGCGCGATTCGCGGAGCTGGCGCGCTGGCGAAGGCAGTGCGTGTTGTGCGAGCCGCAGCGCCGTGCTGCCGGACGAGGTCTCACCCGCTGGCCGGAGCAGCCTCAGGCGCGCCGGGATGGCGGACTGACGTCGACCACACAGACCGATATCCTGCGTCGTAGCTCGTCCGACAGCATCGATTCCAACTGTTTCCGAAGCTCGTCAGGGCCGGCTGGACGAACGCCGCGAGGCGATGGCGGCGAGTCTCCCGTGCCAAACCAGAACACGAGATAGATGCCGTGTCCGCCTGTTGCCGGGTCGCTGAGGTATCCGTTGATCAACTGGTTGTGGATTGCACTCCATAATCTCCTGTGGCTGTTTCTCTTGATCTCTATCGGGACGTGGAAGTCGTTGCAGGTAACTCGTATGTCGGCTTGTCCGTCATTGGCGTACCGCCCTTCCGGCTGCGCGTCGACTTCCGCTGGTAGACGCTGCCGAAGATCGGAAAGAATAGCATCCCGGCACGAGTTCTCGGGCTTCGGCGTTGTAGGCCGTTCATACTGGTCTACGTTCCAATATTGGCGCCAGTCGTCGGTGTTGTCGGTCCGTATTCGGATGGCGATCTCGTCCAGGCGGTCAGTCACCAGGGCGGCAAGGTCTCCTGGGTTGGCTGGTGGTCCGTCGTGCAGCGTGCCGCAGGCTTGGTCGACGCTGGGGTGCCGATAAAGAGTATCGCGGCGGACCACGCGTTGGCGGTCGCGGGCGGTGATCAGGTTCGAGTTCCAGGAGGAAAGCGCCGTGTCCGACGCAAGCTCATCCAGTGCATCGCTCGCTTCCGGTTGGGGCAGGGCCGCGAGTCGTTGGATCATCTCATACACACTCGGCGACACATCGGCGGACGGAGTTTCCAGGATGCCCGACGCATCTGATATCCAGCGTCCGACGGTAGTTCCGAGGAGACTGATGTAGTACTTCAATGCCGATACAGTCAGTTCGTCGATGGTTGGACCTGCCCGTCGCAGGAACTCGGCGAGATGCGAGATGAGCCGCTCCCTGCGTTGTACGAGATCTTTCAAGGGATCAAGGTAGCAGTTGGGACGAACGATGACTCCCATCGCAAGCCAGTGAACCCTCTGCGCGACGGTCATGCTCGGACGGGATAGCTTCTCCGCAATCAATCCAAGAAAGGACCGTCGATCGGCGTACCGGTGGGCAGCATGGAGCAGATCATCCAGATTCCGAAGCTGTTCTGCCGTGCACCGAAGGGGGAAGCCGCGCAATAGCGGCATGGCCGCGTGACGGGCTACGCGGCTATGATCTTCCATGAGTAGCTGATGAACGATGGAGTAGTCGCACTTTCCGCTGCGAAGAACCGTAGCGGCGCAACCGACGAGTACGTCAGCGACGGTTTTGGGACACCGGTCCAGCAGCGTTAGGTACCACCCCGAACCCTGCGGCCCCGTGCGGAGGCCGGGCGAGCCGAAACGGAACGCGAGAGCCTGTCTGACCTGTCTGTCATTCATTCGGAGCACCGCTTCATGTTCGATTTCTTCCATACCCACCAGGAACGGTAGGGCGACGCGGTACTCTTGACCGCTTCCCGTATTGCCGATGATCTCGGCTGGTTCCGGAACCTCGTTGCGGCTCAGCGTGCCGCGCATACCGGCGAGTGTGGCCTCGACCAGGGATTCTTCGTTTCGAAAGAGACTCCTGATCCGTTCTACGGGACTGGCCCCGCGAGCCTCCATGAGCGAGCCGAAGTATGCCTTTCCGGTGAGATACAATATATCGAGACCGCCCATTCCGGAACACAGTTCGGCAACACTCTCGCGTACGTAGGCAATCCAATTACTGTGGTTTCGCTCTCGTTCTTCACGCGATCCGCGCTGCTCTTGGAGGCCGCTCGGATAGTAGACGCGACAATGGAGCAGACCCTTGAGTTCCTGACGCAAGCGTGCGCTGCTCCGGGTGAGTTCGAACAATACTTCCAGCGTCAAACCCCGGTTGTACCTCTGGTCGGCTAGAGCACGACAGGAACAGTAAAGAAAGTACGGGGTGGATGGCGCATCGGTAGCTGCTGCGGCTTGCTGCAGGCACCAGAGTCCGTAGTCCGGGGGAAAGTCTGCGCCGTAGCGGATGGCGTCGACATCGTCGACCTTCGATAGAATGGAATCTCCAGGATCGGTCCGACTGCTTACCAGCTCGGCTATCACTGCCTTCAGGGTGTCCGGACGCCGTTGCAGCCAGGACCGGATACGCCGGACGGTATCAATCGACATTCGGCGCAGGTCCGGGAACATGTCGACCGTGAGCCAGTCACAGAGGCGTGCGGTATCCGGAGTATCGCCATGGATCTCGAGGCCACGCGCCAACAGCTTTAGCGGGACGTCGTGGAGATCGTGACTGTCCACGGCATGCTTCAGCTCGTGGCGTCGCGAAGCGAACGAATCCAGCAGTGCTGCAACGTTCGATGCGTTCTCGACGAGATCGACGCGCCAGAACTGACGATAGGGTCCGGAAGCGTACCGCTGGGCTGTAACCGATAGGTAATCCCAGATCTCGGAGGGGGCAATGCGGCGAGGATAGAGTTTGGTCAGCACGGTTCCGAGCAGCTCGTTGTTGAAATCGGAAACTCGTCCGGAGGTCAGGTCAATGAGCAGCCGCTCAAGCCTGCCGTCTCTGACAGTGCGGTCCGTACAATTGTGGAGAAACGCCTCCAGCATCATGCAAGGAAGCTGTACCCATCGGTGGCCCCGGTAGACCAGGTCGAACAGGAAATCGGCCAGGCCCGGGAGCGGTGTGCCGTGTGTGAGCGCAAGCAACACCAGGGCCTCGAAATACGGCTCTTTCGCCGGCGTTGTCAGCACGTCGCGAATTACCGATTCCATGTCCCGAGTAGCGAGTGCTCCAACCGCCTCCGGACTCCAGGTCAACGAGCGGAGTCGCGAGGCCTCCCGGCTCAGCGCGGCCAGCAGCATGCGCTTCTCCGAGGTCGTGAATTGGCGCACGTCACCGTAAGAGACCACCCCGATCGGATCACGCTCGACGAGTTCCGACCGCGCCTCCGGGCAGAGCGCCGCGAGCCAGGCGGACAGCCCTCTCTGCTCCGTCACGACCGTTCCATCTTCGCCGGTGATCAGGGCAAGTACGCGCCGCGCGGGGAGGTCGCCGGCGATGAGCCGAGCGAGGTGGTGCGCGCCCAGGAAGTCGGCCAAGTGGCGATGTACTGGGGTCAAACGACCTTCGGTCTTCGCCGTGAACAGCTTCGTGGACAGCGCGTACCGCAGAGTGTGGCGATCATACTTACACCGGTCGGGATTCAGGTAATCGTCGTCCACGTAATCGAGGTCGGTTGCGTAGCCTGCACAACCGGTGGGGATGAGGATCGCACACATGCGCCCGGCGGCATCCAGCGTGCAATCCGCCGCGGGTGCTGGCCCGACGTGGCGGCGCTCTCGGTTGTGCTCCTCTACCACGAGGCGACACGCCTTACTGAATGTCTCAAGGCGGGTTTCCGGCCACTCTCCGCTGCTCGCTACCACGTCTGTCAACAAGCAGAGGCTTTGCGGATTCCTCAGCAGGCCATCGACCCCTCTATCCGTCGCCGTTCGGATGAATGCCGAAGCGTCGGGAATGTCCGCCCGCGCCTCCAGGACTCGACTGGCATCCGAATCGGTCAGCGGGTCGAGCCGCAGGACGACCACCGCTGAGCCATGCGGCGTCACTGCGGTGAGTTGCCCGCGGTCGTTGTCTCCCAGCCAGTCGGCGGTGCGGCAGGACAGGCGGAAGCGGGGTCGTCCGAGCTTGTCCAGACGGAAGCGTATTCGGTCGAACGGAGCGTGCTTGTCGGGCGATCCGGCGCGGCGCTCGTCGAGGGCGTCGATGAACAGCGTCTTGCCGTGCCACTCGGGATGATCGTCCGGGGAGAAGGTGAGGAAATCTCGTGCTGTCACGAAACAGGCGGCTTCACCCAGCGCTTCGCACTCGCGCTTGAATGCCGTGGTCTTGCCGGCGCCGGGATCGCCGAGCAGCACATAGGCTGGGGTGGACCGATAGCTCTCCAGCGACCGTCCGGCGTTGGCCGGAGTGCGTGCCGCATCCGCTGCGGTGTTCGCGTCCCTGATTTCGGTACAGGTGCGGGCGACGATGAGACTCATGCCTCGTCAAGCCAATGGTCGGCGGGCTGCTTGAGGAACTCGTCGAGCGGTACACCGCCCTCTCCCACCAGCAGCGAGCGACGAGGACGATACTGTCCTTCGAACGCCCGCATCCCGGGCAGCGCGCTGGTCGCTCCCCCCCGCGCGCTGCCGCTCTTGACCTCTATCGCGACCAGTCGCGGCCCGCGCTGCAGCACGAAGTCCACCTCGTGCGAACCGCGGCGCCAGTAGTGCAGGTGCACGTTGGACTTCGCGGTGTTGTACAGGTGCGCACCGACGGCGCTCTCGACGATCCGGCCCCAGAACGTCCGGTCCGCCATCGCTTCTTCGAAGGAGTATCCGGAGCCGGCGGTCATCAGGGCCGTGTTGAGCACATTTAGCTTGGGACTGGATGCGCGTCGCCCGGCAGCCGTACCGGTGTATTTCGGCAGTCCAGCGACGAGTCCGGCCATGCCGAGCAGCTCGAGATAGCGCGCCAGGGTGGTCGTGTTGCCGGCGTCGTCGAGTTGGCCGAGCATCTTGGTGTATGACAGGATCTGTCCGGAGTATGCCGCTCCCAACTCGAACAGCCGCTTCAGAAGCGCCGGCTTGTCCACGCGTGTCAACGCAAGAATGTCGCGTTCGATGTTCGGCTCCACGACCGCCCCGAGAATGTAGTCGCGCCAGCGGTCCTCGTCGCCCACCAGACTGTAAGGCTCCGGGTAGCCTCCGAAGTAAAGGTAGTGCGGCAGGTCGAAGCCGAACGCGGATGAGATTTCCGCGAACGACCAGTGGGAAACGCGGATCCGCTCGAATCGGCCGGTGAGGCTCTCACTCAAGCCCGACTGCATGAGCAGGGGAGCGGATCCCAGAATGACCACGTGCAGCGGGCAGCCGCTCACCCGGTCGGCATCCCATAGTCCCTTCACCGTTTCCGACCACTGCGGAATCTTCTGTATCTCGTCCAACACCAGTACGAAGCCGCCCGGAGACCGTTCCGCCTCGATTCGCGCTTCTTCCCAGTTGCGAACCAGCCAAGCCGTGTCGCGTTCCTGTGGAACGGCGAGAGTCGGCTCCGCCGAATCGAATGGCGGAATAATCCCCGAGGGGTCGGGTTCGTCCACGGGCAAACGGCGACCCTTGCGGTCGATCTGGCGCAATGCCTGCCGCGCAATGATCGTCTTGCCGGTCCGGCGCGGTCCGAACAGAGCAATGATCCGCTCTGGTGGCTCGTCGAGCCGTCGGCAGAGTGTTTCGACCTGCGCGCGTTCGAACGCCCCTGGCATTAAAGCCATAAGTAAATATACTCAGGAATTTAATCCATGGTCATGCCGCGGCGAGCCGGATGTGCACACCGACCTGGGTAGTTCCCGGTTGTGGTCATCCCTGGCTGCGGTGTATGGTTGGTGTATGTCGCGCACCAACATCGACGTGGACGACGAGGCCTGCGCCGAGGTGATGCGCCGGTACCGTCTGGCCACCAAGCGCGAAGCGGTGAATTTCGCGCTCCGCACGCTCGCAGCCGAGCCCCTCAGCGTGGAGGAGGCGCGTCGGCTGCGGGGCTCCGGCTGGCAGGGCGATCTCGACGAGTTGCGCTCCAGCCGCATCCGGTGATTCTGATCGATACCTCGGCCTGGATAGAGTTTCTGCGCGATACCGGATCGCCGGTCTGCGATCGGGTCGAGACCCTGCTTGACGCCGACGTGGCGACCTGCCACCCGGTGCGGATGGAAGTGCTTGCCGGCGCGCGCGACGAGTACCACCTGGAACGGCTGCGCCGGCTGCTCGCGCGTGCGGTGATGGTTCCGGTGACACCCGCGGACTACGACGATGCTGCGGCGCTGTATCGTCGCTGTCGGCGTCAGGGTGAATCCGTTCGCCGTCTCATCGACTGCCTTATCGCAGCGGTCGCGATCCGCGCCGACACGCCGATCCTGCACCACGACGCCGACTTCGACGCGCTCGTTCGGCACACGGCTCTGCGCAGCGCCTCGTGACTGATCCCAGGACCAAGGCGTGCAGGTAGCCACGCGCATCTGGAGCGCCGGAAGGCGGGCGACGCGCGGCACCTTCGCCTCACTGGCGGTGCGCGACTTCCGGCTGTTGTGGGGCGGGCTGGTGGTGCTGTTCGGCGCCACCCAGATCCGCATGGTGGCCTCCGGCTACCTGGCGTACGAGCTGACCAGCTCGCCGCTCCTGCTCAGCCTGGTGGCGGTGGGCTACGCGGTGCCGATGCTGTCGCTGGCCCTGGTCGGTGGCGTGGTAGCGGACCGCTTCGAGCGGCGCCGTCTGGTGCAGTTCGCGCAGGCGATGTTCTCGGGGGTGGCGCTGTTCGTGGCGGTGTTCGCCCATATCGGGATCGTCACCTGGGTGCACCTGCTGATCTCATCCGCGCTGCAGGGAACCTTGTGGGCGATCCTGGTGCCGGCGCGGCAGGCGATGATTCCCGGCATCGTCGGGCGCAAGCTCACCACCAACGCACTGGCGCTGATGGCCGCGGCGTTCAGCATGACCACGCTGCTTGGGCCGGCCCTGGGGGGCTGGCTGTACGGCTTCGGCGGACCGGCCGCCACCTACTACTTCGTGGCCGCCATGGGGGTGGTGGCGGTGATCCTGACCGGGCGCATCTCTTCCGTCGGTGCACCGGCGGCAAGCGGTGCATCACACGGCGCGGCGATCGTCGAGGGGCTCGCCTACATTCGTCGCCAGCCCGACATCATCCTGATGTTCCTGATCTCCGTGGTCTACGCCATGGTGGCGATGCCGTTTCGCCTCATCCTGCCGGTGTTCGTGGTCGACCTGTACGGCATGGGGCCGGAAGTGCTCGGCCTGCTGGTGAGCTCCATGGGCATCGGCTCCGTGGGCGCCGCGGTGGTGGTGGCGGGCGTGGCGCCGGGACGGCGCGGCCTGATTCTGGTGTGCGGGGCGATGCTCGCCAGCCTTTCCATACTGGTGATGTCGGGAGTGCCCGTGTTCTGGGTCGGGATGGTGGGTATGCTGGTGTTGGGAATCGGCGACGCGATCCGCAAGTCGCTGAACCAGGCGGTGATGCTGGAGATCGCCGATCCGGCGTACCACGGCCGGGTGGCCAGCGTGTTCATGATCTCATTCGGCCTGGTGCCCCTCGGGGCGCTGCCTGCCGGCGCCCTGGCGGAGGCGTTCGGAGGCCAGGTAGCCGGCACCGTTATGGGCGGCTTCATGCTGCTGGTTTCGGTGGCGCTGCTGGCCAACCGGCGCCTGCGCCGCCTGAGCTGAGCACCGGCACGGCAACCCCGCCATGGCCGCGACGCCACGCGATGGCGGACCACGGCCAGATGGGGTAGGCTGTCGTTTCCGAGGCGAGCATGTTCGAGATGGTAGTCCATGCGATCCTGTGCTGCGATCGCATCATCACGGAGAACAACGGCAAGAAGGGGCTGATCGGCGTGTTTCACTCGTTCCAGTTCCCGCGCGTACCCGTCGCCAGTCCGCAGTGGTTCATCTACGGCGCCCTGGGCAGCATGGCCCGTGGGACCTACGAATTCCGCATCAGTCTCACCCACGGCCAATCCTCCGACGAGGTGTACGCCCGCACCGGCGACATCCGCATCCGGCGCGAGCGCGAGGACGTGGAACTGGTGTTGCCGGTGAACTGCACCTTCGAGAACTACGGGGCGCACGTGATTACCCTGGAGATCGCGGAGGAAGTGGTGGCGAGCCGTATTCTGCGCGTCGCTCCGACCGTCGCCGGGACCGGGGGCGCCGGCGGCAACGGCGCCGGCTCGTAGCGCCCCGAAACCGTCGCCTGCCGGCGACGGTTTCGGCCCAGCCCCGCCTACCGTACGGAGTCGTGTCGGAGCTGCCGCTGACGCGCCAACCCGACAGACTCCTGGCGCCGCTACGTTCCGCCTGCTCCCGTGGCAGGGCGGCGGGCGCCGAATGCCACGTTCCCGACCGCCTTATGGTCGCTCTCGGGGAATGGTGCGGCGGGTCTTGAGGATCGCCGCAAAGGCGAGCAACACCAGCAGCGCTGACACCACGACGTAGAGCAGGTAGCCGCGGCGGATGCCGATCTGCTCGGCTACCAGCGCCATGGCGAACGGAAACAGGAAGGAGCCTATGCCGCCGCCGGTGGTGGCAAAGCCGATCACCATGCTCTGATGGCGCAGCGCGAAGAAGCGGCCCACCAGCGACATCACCAGCGGGTAGATCGAAGAGAAACCGAACCCGGCGGCGACGAAGCCGACCGCTGCCGCCGTGCGGTCGGTCACGGTCACGGCGCCGGCGAGACCGGCCAGGGCGATCGCGGCGAGCAACAGGATGGCCTCGGCCGCACGCGTCCCGCGGTAGCAGAACGCCAGCAGCAGGCGGCCGCCGAGCACGCCGCCCCAGAACAGCATTACCATCAGCGCACCATGGGCCGGGGTGGTGCCCAGGAAACCTACGAAGTACTCCCCGAGCCACGACGACACGCCCGCCTCCGCGCCGACGTAGAGGAACAGCAGCGCCACGCAGATCACCACCAGTCCACGGTCCAGCGACAGCCTGCCAGCGCTCTCGGGATTGGCGCGGTGGCCGCCCCCGAGCCCCTCTTCCAGGCGGCCGAAGGGGAGCAGCGCCAACCACACCGCCATTCCTGCCGCAGCCACCGCCAGCGCGCGAAACGCGATCTGCCAGGCGACCCCGCTGTCCAGCAGCCGGGCCGCCAGCAGCGGACCCGCCACCGCACCCACCGAGAAGGCCGCGTGCAGCAGGTTCATCAGTTGGCTGCGGCCGTCGCGCTCGATGCGTATCGCACCGTAGTTGAGCACTACCTCGACGGCGCCGAGGCCGATCCCGATCAGCCCGTGCAGCAGCACGTTGATCAGCACCAGCGGCGTGGCGCCGAACACCGCCAGGGCGCCGGCCATCAGCACCAGGCCGGTCACCACCGTGGCGCGCGGCCCGAGTCGGGGCACCACGAAACCGCTGGCGAAGGTGGAGGCGAAGTAGCCGATGGAGATCGCCGCCAGCACCGCCGCCGCCTCGGTGTAGCTCCAGCCGAACGAGCGGATCATCTCCGGCAGCACGGCGCCGACCACCGTAAGGTCGGCTCCGAACAGGGCGGTGACCGCCAGCAGGCCGAGGTAGAGGGAGCGGAACCGCGCCGGCACGCGCGGAAGACGCTGGACGATGGGCATGGGTGGAATGACAACATTAATACCCCCGGCAGGCGGAGCGGACAAGCGCAGGTGGACTGCGGCAGTCGGCGGAGTCGGCAGGTGCCCTGCGGCTCGCGCTGCCATACGGCGGCGCATGTGCTACGGTGCCGGCGTGCAACGAGACAGGGTAGTACAGGAGCCGCTCACCGGCCGCCTGCCGCGCCGGCGCCTCGGACGGCTCGACATGGAGCTGACGGTGCTGGGGCTTGGCGGAGCGTCGCTGGGGCTGATGCGGGATCGCGATACCAGCCCGGAAGAGCGCGGCGAGATTGCCGCGGCCACGGTGCGCCGGGCCGTGGCACTGGGGATCAACTACATCGACACGTCGCCGCTGTACCAGGCCGGCGTGGCCGAGCGCAGTCTGGGCATCGCCCTGGGCAGTCTGAACGCCGCGGAGCGGGCTTCCCTTCACGTCTCCACCAAGGTGGGGACCCGGACCGGGATGGAGGGGCTTTACGACCGCGCGTCGGTGCTCGCCTCCCTTGAGCAGAGCCGGGAAGCGCTGGGGCGGGAGTACCTGGACATCGTCTTCGTGCACGACCCGAATTCGGAGCAGCACATGGAGGCGATTCTGCGGCCCGGCGGGGCCGCGGACACGATCCTGGAGTTGAAACGGGAGGGCGGCGTGGGTGCGCTCGGCCTGGGGGTACGGACCCACCGCTGGCAGCGGCGCTGCATCGAGGATGGACGCTTCGATGTGGTGCTGCTGCCCTACGACTACAGCCTGGCCCGCGACAGCGCCCGGCCGCTGATCGAGTTGGCTCAGGCCCGCAGCGTGGGCGTGGTGAGTGCCTCGCCCTACCTGCGCGGCCTGCTGGCGGGGCCGGATCCCGCGGTGCAGGCGCGCTTTGGAGCCCAGGAGCCGCAGGACGTGCGAGCCGCGGCGGCGATTCACGCCTGGTGCGGGGAACGCGGGATCGACGTGGGCGCGCTGGCGATGCAGTTCAGCACCAGGCACCCCGGCATCGCGTCGACCCTGGTGGGCAGCCGCGACGGCGCCGAGACCGCCGCCAGCTACCGCCACGCGACCGCTTCCCTGGCGCCCGGGGTGTGGCAGGAGTTCGCCGCCGCGGCGCAGACGTTCCCCGCGGCGGCGCCGGGCGGCGAGACGGGGATTCTCCAATGACAGGGCCGACTCCCGGCGCGCCCGGTTCACCCGGAGGCCGCATCGGCACCACCGTGGTGGGCAGCTACCCGATCCCCACGTGGTTGGCGGCGTTGCCGAGCGCCCCGAACCTGGCCGACGCCCTGCTGGTGGTGCTCAAGACCCAGGAGCTGGCCGGCATCGACCTGCTGTCCGACGGCGAGTTCTCCCGCTTCGACGTCAACCATCCCGACACCAACGGCATGATCGACTACTTCGTGGCGCCGCTGGCGGGCGTGGCCACCGAGTTGAGCCGTGCCGAGCTGGCCGCCTTCCGGGAGCTGCGCGGCATGAGCTTCCGCTCGGCGCCGGCGGGAGTGGTGCGCGGGCCGCTGGGCGAGGGAACCCTCAATCTGCCCGCCGCCTGGCAGCAGGTGCGCGGTGTGAGCCGGTCGCCGATCAAGTTCACGGTGACCTCGCCCTACATGCTGGCGCAGACCCTGCTGGACCGCCACTACGGCGACGCGCGGGCGCTGGCCGCGGCGCTCGCCGAGGTGCTGCGCGCGCAGGTGGCGGAGATCGATGCCGCGGTCATCCAGATCGACGAGGCCAATCTCACCGGCCACGCGGAGGATGCCGGCTGGGCGCACGAGCCGATCAACACCGTGCTCGGCGGCGTGCAGGGCGAGAAGGCCCTGCATCTGTGCTTCGGCAACTATGGCGGCCAGAGCATTCAGTCGGGAGAATGGCGCGCCCTGCTCGGGTTTCTCAATGCGCTCGACGTGGACCACCTGGTGCTGGAGTTCGCGCGCCGCGGCTACGACGAACTGGAGTTGTTCAACGATCTGCGTCCGGAGATCGCCCTCGGAGTCGGCCTGGTCGACATCAAGGACAACGCCGTGGAGAGTCCCGACCTGATCGCCGGGCGCATCGAGCACGCGGTGCGCGTGCTGGGCGCCGAGCGCGTCCGCTGGGTGCACCCCGACTGCGGATTCTGGATGCTCCCGCGCAGCGTGGCGGACCGCAAGCTGCACGCCCTGGTCGCAGGCCGCGACCTCTACGAAGGCCGTCAGCGCCGTTAACGGCGGATATTTGATTACCTTGTACGCGAATATGGGAGGAGTTGAGGTGTCAGCGCTGGATGGGGTTATCGATTTCGACAAGTCGGGCGGCGTGGTGCCGGTGATCGCGCAGGACGCCGAGGACGGCGCCGTGCTGATGATGGCGTACATGAACCGCGAGGCACTCGCCGAGACCTTGCGTACCGGCCGCGTCTGCTACTTTTCGCGCAGCCGCAACCGGCTCTGGCGCAAGGGCGAGGAGAGCGGCAATGTCCAGGAGCTGCGTGGCCTGTACATCGACTGCGATGCCGACGCGATCCTGGTCAAGGTGCACCAGGTCGGCGGCGCCGCGTGTCACGAGGGCTACCGCAGCTGCTTCTTCCGCCAGGTCGCAGGCGAGGAGTTGCAGGTGATCGCCGAACGGGTGTTCGATCCGCGGGAGGTATACCGAAAGTGAGTACGCCCGTGCTCAAGTTCGGCATTCCGGCCGGCAGTCTGCAGGAGGCCACCGCGGAGCTGTTTCATCAGGCCGGCTACCGGATCACCTTTCGGTCGCGCTCCTACTACCCGGAGATCGACGACCCCGAAATCGAATGCATCCTGATTCGCGCGCAGGAAATGGCCCGTTACGTCCAGGACGGCGTCATGGATGCCGGGCTGACCGGACACGACTGGATCGTCGAGAACCGCGCCAAGGTGGTCGAAGTCGCCGAGCTGGTGTTCTCCAAGGTGAGCCGGCGTCCGGTGCGCTGGGTGCTGGCGGTGCCGGAGGACTCGCCGATCCAGGGGCCGCGAGACCTGCAGGGGAAGCACATCGCCACCGAGGCGGTGAACCTCACCGCCGACTACCTGGAGCGCCACGGCGTGGAGGCGTCCGTGGAGTTCTCCTGGGGCGCCACGGAAGTGAAGCCGCCGCGTCTGGCGGACGCCATCGTGGAGGTCACCGAGACCGGCAGCTCACTGCGCGCCAACAACCTGCGTATCGTGGACACGATCGTGCACAGCACGCCGCGGCTGATCGCCAACGAGACCGCGTGGAAGGATGACTGGAAGCGTCGCAAGCTCCAGAACATGGCGCTCATGCTGCGCGGCGCCATGGCCGCCGAGGGCAAGGTGGGACTGATGATGAACGTGCCCAACGACAAGATGGATGGTGTGGTGGCGGTCCTGCCTGCGCTGCAGAAGCCAACCTTGTCGGGCCTGGTGAATGGCGACTGGATCGCCGTGAACACGGTGATCGACGAGTCGGTGGTACGCGATATCATCCCGCGCCTGAAGGAAGCGGGAGCGAGCGGCATCGTCGAGTACCCGCTGAGCAAGATCATCGACTAAGCGTCGACCGGGCTGCGGCTATTCGGGCTCCGCGGACGGGTCGGGCGCGAGGAAGTCCAGGTCGGCGCCGAGGTGGGCCGGCAGCACGTGCTCGGCGTGCAGCCGCCGCCAGCCGCGTGCCGCCAGCGGCGGCTGCGCGGGTAGCCGGGTGCGGCGCGCCTCCAGCTCCGCGCTCGCCACCAGCAGGTCGATGCGGCCGTGGTCCGCGTCCAGCTCGATCGGGTCGCCATGCTGCACCAGCGCCAGCGGGCCGCCGCGTGCGGCCTCCGGCGAGCAGTGCAGCACGACGGTGCCGCCGGCGGTTCCGCTCATGCGGGCGTCCGAGACCCGCACCATGTCCCGTACCCCGGTGACCGCCAGCTTGCGCGGAATCGGCAGCGAGCCGGTCTCCGGCATGCCGGCCGCGGCGGGGCCGCTGTTGCGCAGCACCAGCACGTGGTTGGGCGTGACCGGCAGATCCGGGTCATCGATGCGTGCCGCCAGGTCGGCGGGCGACTCGAACACCAGGGCCGGGCCGCGGTGGCGCAGCAGGGCGGGGGTGGCCGCGGAGCGCTTGAGGATCGCGCCCTCCGGGGCCAGCGAGCCGCGCAGCACCGCGATGGCTCCGGGGCCGCCGATGGGCGCTTCCAGGGTGCCGATCACCCGTTCCGGCCGCTGCGGCCCCGAGTGAGCGGTCGGATGCGCCGCGAGTGCGGCCGCGAGCTGTTGGCCCATGGTGCTCCCGCTGACACAGCGCGCATCGAGCCGCAGCAGCGGGCGCAACTCCGCCAGCACCGCCGGCATGCCGCCCGCCTGGTGCAGGTCCTCCAGCCACAGGTCGCCGCTGGGCTTGCAGTTCACCAGCAGCGGCACGCGCCGTGCGGCCGCCTCGAAGTCGTCGAGGGTGAGCGCGACCCCGGCGCGCCGGGCAATGGCCAGCAGGTGGATCACGGCGTTGGTGGAGCCGCCGATGGCCAGCAGCGCGGTGACCGCGTTGGCGAACGCCGCCGGCGTGAGCACCTGGCTTGGGCGCAGCGGCGCCTGCGCCAGCGCGGCCGCGCGCCGGCCGGTCGCCACCGCGTGGCGCAGGCGCGCGCCCGAGCCGGAGGGAGCAGTGGCGCCGCCCGGCAGCATCAGTCCCATCGCCTCGCCGAGGCAGGCCATGGTGGACGCCGTTCCCATTACCATGCAGGTGCCGCCCGTGGGGCACAGCTCCTGCTGCACCTGCTCCAGCTCCGCCTGCTCCAGCTCGCCGGCACGGAACTGCTGCCAGTGGGCGCGGCAGTCGGTGCAGGCGCCGAGCCGCGTACCGCGCCAGGACCCGGTGCGCATCGGCCCGGTGACCAGCGCCACGGCGGGCACGTCGGCGGAGGCCGCCGCCATCAACTGCGCCGGCACCGTCTTGTCGCAGCCTCCGACCAGCACCGCCGCGTCCATCGGGTAGGCGCTGAGCGCCTCCTCGGTCTCCATCGCCAGCAGGTTGCGGTACAGCATGGAGGTGGGCGTGATCAGGATCTCGCCCAGGGACAGAGTCGGCAGGGTGAGGGGTAGCGCGCCGCCCTGCAGCACGCCGCGGCGCACCGCCTCCACCAGCGCCGGCATGTCACGGTGGCAGGTGGTGTAATCGGAGCTGGTCTCGACGATGGCCACCACCGGGCGCTCCAGGTCGGCGCGGTCGTAGCCGGCCGAGGCCAGGAACGCGCGCCGCAGGAAGGAGCTGAATCCCGGATCGCCGTACGATGTCAGGCGACCATCGACACCGCGCGCCGCTGCGCTCACGGCGGCTAACGACCGCGAATGCCGGCTTGTTCCAGGTCGCGGTGGCCGGCGCGCAGGTCCTCGAGGTAGTGAGTCAGCTCCTGCGCCTTGTCGCGCAGCGACAGCAGGGCGGCGGATTCTCCCGTTGGGGCGGCGCGCAGGCGCGGGACATCGAGCGAGAGCTGCTGCAGCGCGAGCACCGCGGACTTGGCGCGCAGGTCGATCATCTCTATCCGTTCCTGCAGGTCCTGCAATGTCTTGAGCTGCCCCTCGTACTGTTCCACCGCGGTCTCATACTCGCGTCGCAGTTCCGGGGAACTGGCTTCGTCCAGCTTTCCGCGCAGGGCGGCCAGCTCCTGGGTGACCTCCGCCGCCGACACCCGCGCCTCGGCGCGTTCCAGGTCGCGGCGTGCCTGCAGCAGGGCGCCGATGTGCTCGGTATAGGCATCGAGTTCCGGCTGCAGGTCCGAGCGCCAGCGCTCCGCCTCCGCGCCCCCCACCTGCAGCTCGCCGAGGATCGTATCGCGCAGCTCCACCGCCTCCGCCAGCAGCGGCGCGTGCGCCGGCGAGACCTCGTTCGCACTCGGATCGCGGCCGGCACGCGGCATCGCGGTCGGCTCGTCTTCCATGCCGGCTTCCTCCAGCTCGCGGCGCAGGCGTCGCCGACGGGTGCGCGCCACGGCATGGTGAATCGCCAGAGGCACGCCCAACGCGAAGACCGGGAAGATCGACCAGGGCACCGGATGTGCGAGGAAGATATTGGCTCCGACCAGGAAGGCCGACAGGCCGGCGACCGTGCTCAGGTGGTGGTGCAGGCGGCGGCGCAGTGAAAACAGCTTGCGGATGCGCGCCAGCGTGCCCCTGGTGAGCGGCGGCAGGGCCGCGGCATCGCGCGCCTCCCGCGCCCGCACCCGCGCCTCGGTGACGTGGTGCAGCAGGCCGATGCCCCAGGCGCTGAGCGGAAACAGGCACCACAGAAAGCCGGGCGAGGTGAAGAGGTTGATCAGGAGCAGGAACGAGTTCACCGCAGCGTAGGTGACCCCGTGAACCGTGAGCGCCGACCGGGCGCTCTCGGCGCGCTCCCGCGTGCGTCGCACGAAGCGCGCCAGCCTCTCGCGCAGCGAGCTGCTCGGCCCCGCGCTTCCGTCGGGCGTTGCTGGTTCCACTGCCATCGCTTGGTTCCGCCCTAAGGTAACAGCTTGTCGTAGCGCGCTCCAACCGAGGGTGGCGATCTTATGCCATCGTCCGCAGCCCCGGTTGCGCGGCCACGACCGCGTTGGGCAATGGCCTGCGCGCACGAGCCGCCCTGCACCACGTCGCGCCGCCTACCGCCCCGGAACCGTCGCCTGTCCGCGTCGTACGGAGTGCCTGCTAACGGCCACGGATGCCGGCCTGCTCGAGATCTTGGTGGCCGGCGCGCAGGTCCTCCAGGTAGTGAGTCAGCTCCTGCGCCTTGTCGCGCAGCGATAGCAACGCGTCGGATTCTCCCGTTGGGGCGGCGCGCAGGCGCGGGATATCGAGCGAGAGCTGCTGCAGCGCGAGCACCGCGGACTTTGCGCGCAGGTCGATCATCTCCATCCGTTCCTGCAGGTCCTGCAATGTCCTGAGCTGCCCCTCGTACTGTTGCACCGCGGTCTGATATTCGCGTCGCAGTTCCGGGGAGCTGGCTTCGTCCAGCTTTCCGCGCAGGGCGGCCAGCTCCTGGGTGACCTCCGCCGCCGACACCCGCGCCTCGGCGCGTTCCAGGTCGCGGCGTGCCTGCAGCAGGGCGCCGATGTGCTCGGTGTAGGCATCGAGTTCCGGCTGCAGGTCCGAGCGCCAGCGCTCCGCCTCCGCGCCGCCGTCCCGCAGCTCTGCCAGGATCGACTCCCGAAGTTGCGCGGCATCCGCCAGCAACGGTGCGTCGCCGAGCAGCACCTCGGGATCGTCCGCCGGAAGGGACGCGAGGTCCGCCGCCGACTCGAGATCCACCCCGTCCTGCTCCAGCTTGCGGCGCAGGCGTCTGCGCTGGGAACGAGCCTTGGCGTAGTGGATGCCCAGGGGAACGCCCAGCGCCCAGAAGATGGGGATGATCGCCCACGGCCCCTCTCTGGGTGTCAGGAGAACGTTGATTGCAATCAACAGGGCGGACAGAGCGGTGGCCGTGGTCAGGTGGTGCCACAGGCGGCGGCGAGCGGTGAACAGCTTGCGCACGCGCGCCAGTGCGCGCTTGGTCAGCGGCGGAAGGGCCGCTGCATCACGAGCCTCCCGCGTCCGCACACGCGCTTCGGTGAAGTGGTGCAGCAACCCGATGCCCCAGGCGCCGAGCGGGAATAGGAACCACAGAAAGTCGGGCGACGTGAGAAGGTTGATCACCAGGTACAGAGGGTTGACGACTGCGTAGGTAAGGAAGTGCACGGTGAGACCGGATCGGGCGCTCTCCGCCCGCGCGCGGCAACTGCGTACGAAGCGAGCCAGCCGCTGCCGTAGCGAGCCCTTCGCCGCAGGGCGCTCGTCCCGCTCGGATGGTTGCCTCCCCATGGTTCGTATCGTCATCATACTAGCTTGTGACGAGGCGCTCCAAGCGACGCGTTCTGCCGGCGTTGCCGGGACCGGCGTATGACTGCCGCACCGAGCCATCGGCGGCCTCGCTCTCCTGCGGTCGGGGAGCGGCGACCGTCGTCGGTCAGGTCGCGTTCCGAGAGTTGCCGCGATGATGGCGTGGGGCATCTTCATCGCCTTCGCTCACGCGGTGTGCTGGAGCGTCACCAGCATCCTGTTACGCCATCTTTCGCAGCGGCTGGACCCGTTCGTGCTCAACGGGCTGCGCGCGCTGCTGGGGGCAGCGGTGATCGTGGCCTGGTTCCTGGCAGCCGGCGCCCCCGGTGCGGCTGGCTTCACCCCCACGCGGCTGCTGCTGCTGGTGGCCGCCATCGCGGTGGGAGGCCTGATCGGGGACACCTGCAGCGTGGTGGCGTTGCGCCTGGTGGGCGTGGCGCGCACTGTCCCGGTGACCTGCAGCTTTCCCATCTTCACCATGGCGTTCGCGTTCCTGCTCTGGGGGCAGGCGCCGGCACCGCTGGCGATTCTCGGCGCCCTCCTGGTGGTTGCAGCCGGCGCGGTGCTGTCGCTGCCGGAGCGGCGTCCGGCGCCCGGGCGGCCATCGACACCGGGTACGGCGCAGCGGCTCCCCGCCGTCGCGCGGCGTCAGCGCAAGCTCGGGTTGCTGCTGGCCACCGTCACGGCGGCCGTGTGGGGGCTGGAGGTTATTCTGACCGCCACCGCCGCCCAAGGCCTGACGACCCTGGCCGTGAATGCCGTGCGCGTGCCGATTGCGGCATTGCTGTCGCTCAGCGTGGCGTTGCGGCGTCCGGGCTCGCTCGAGGTGGCCGAACGGGTGCTGCGCGACCGCCGCACGCGGTGGTTGCTGATCCTGGGCGGGCTGCTGGGCTGGGTGGTGGTCGGCACGCTCTACGTGGAGTCGATCAAGCTGGTGGGCGCCACCTTCACGGCCATCATCGGCGCCACTGCGCCGCTGTACGCCGCACCGCTGAGTGCGCTGTTCCTCCGTGAACCGCCGAGCCGGCTCACCCTGGTCGGGACCGTCCTGGCCGTGGCCGGGGTAATCCTTGTACTCGTCGCCTGAGCGACCGCCCCCACGCGACAGCACCGCTGTCACGCGGCACGGCGACTTTCAGACCTGGGTTGCCGTCGAAGAGGCGATGCCGTTACCGGTCCCGGCGAGCTGGCGGTAACCGGCCTGGAGGTCGTCGACATAGGCACTGAGCTCGCGTGCGCGGTCGCGTAACGCAGTGTGCGGGAGCGGCTCGCCGACACTCTTCATGCGTGAGACATCGAGCGATATCTGCTGCAGTGCCGAGACGGCGGCCTTCGCCTGCAGGTCGATTGTTTCATTTCGTTCTTCCAGGTCCCGCAACGAGTGCAGTTGCCGCTGGTACTGGTCGATGGCCTGCCGGCAGTGGCGCTTGAGGTCTTCCGACGGGGCATATTCCAGCGTCGCGCCTCCGGGCGCGCATGCCGAGGTAGTAGTGGAGCAGGCTCAGGCCTCCGCCGCTGACCGGGATTCAGGGACCAGAGAAGGTCGGGAGACGCCATGGCGTTGAGCGGCACCAGCGCGCCCAATGGGATGATGAGCGCCGGAGCGTAGGTGGAGAACCGAGAATCCGCCTTCTCGGCGCTCTCCCGGGTGGTGCGCTGGAGCGCACGAGTGAGACGAAAGCGCGGCGTCGCCTGGTGCCGCGGGGCAGCCATGGTTGTCAGGAACGTTCCGTATTGAGCGTGGCGGTGGCGAACACCACGTGGAACGGTTTGCAGTAGATCACCACGCTGGCGTAACGGGCCACCTCCGTGTCCTCCGGTATCTCGTAGTTCTGGTCGCCCACGTTGCCCTTCAGCGGTCCCAGCTCGATGTAGTCGCCGAGGTCGTGGCGATTCGTGGGCAGGGGCTCGGTGGCCAGCAGGACGCGCAGGTCGGGACCGTTGGTGACCTTGAACTCCTCGAAGCGCAGCACTTGGCCGACAGCCGGAATGTCGTACAGCTTGGCCTTGCCGCTGCCCTTGTGGAACCGGTCGGCGTCGCGAAACTCGCCGCTCGCCAGCAGTTGCGGCGCGCCCGGCATCGCCTCCACCATCTCCTTGTCCGGCATCGCCGCCGCGAACTGCTCCACCTGCTTGCGGATGCGCTCGCGCACGCCGTCCGGCATCTCGTCCATCTCGTCCGGGGAGGGCAGGGCGTCCATGATGGTGCGTTCCATGGCGTCCATCTCCGCCGCCGACATCTCCTTCATCTCCGCCGCGCTCGGGATCTGGACCGGGAACGCCTCGCTGACCATCCGATTGATGAACAGCGGCGAGGCCAGGTACCAGCCGACGACCACCACTACCGCGGCCCCTGCCGCAATCGCTCCATAGAGCAGTACGCGCTTGTTCATGTACTAGATTGTACTGCTTTCACGGCTGTCGCGCGCGCTTCGCGGTTTACTTTCGTGGGCGCCGACCGTAGTTCGGGGGACTGCCCCCGGACGGGTGGGGCTAGCGGGAGAAGGGGCCGTACCGCTCGGGGGTGTCCTCGTCCGGCCGGTACACGGACCGCCCGCCGGACAGGAACGGCACCGCCATGCCCCACAGCTCGCCCGCGCCGCCGCGGATCGGCGCCCTGCTGTACTGCGGCAGGTACACGCGGCGCATCCCGGCGCTGGTGTTGGGCCCGCTGCGGTGCAGGTTGTAGCTGCTGAACGCCGCGATGCTGCCCGCCGGGGCGATCACCGGCTCGCCCGGATCGTCGCCGTTGTAGCCGACCAGGTCGTTGCTGCCCTCCTCGTGGCGGTGGTCGTAGATGGTGCGGCGGGTGCCGCCGCGGGAGTGCGGCAGCACGTATGCGGTGCCGTTGGCCTCGTCCACGTCGTCGAGGGTGCACCAGCAGGTCAGGTAGGGCGGGTGAATGGCACTCGGGTCACGGGTTCTGACGTAGCCGGAATCCTGGTGCCAGGAGAACTTCATGCCCTGTTCCGGCCCTTTGACCACCCACTGCTCGTTGAACAGGAACACCTCGTCGCCGAGCAGGCGGCGCGTAACCTCCGTCATCAGCTCGCCGAACAGGAAGCTGCGCATGCGGCGGCTGGAGCGGTAGCGGTTGGCGATGAAGTAGCGGCTGCCGCGGTGGGTGATGCCGATGGTGGAGACTCCCTGCTCGTCCATCACCGCGTCGATGTAGCCCAGAAAGTAGGAGCACTCCTCGCGCAGCATGGTCACCGTCTCCGAATCGATTACGCCTTCGAGTATGCACAGGCCTTCTTCGTGAAACTGCTCGCGCTGGGCGTCGCTCACCACCGAACTGCCGTTGTTCATCTGTCGTAGCTCCCTGCTCAGTCGTAGGTCTTGATGCCGGTGCGGTGGGCGGCGACCCAGTCCCAGTTGATCTGGGCGCCGAGCCCGGGCGCCTGCCCCACCGGCACGTGGCCGCGCTCGTCGATGGCGTCCAGGGCGTCGCGGTGGTCCAGGTACAGTTCGGTGGCGTGCGATGGCGGCGCCTTGGGACCCAGCAGTCCCATCTCGTAGTAGTTGGTGTTGCGGATCGCGGCCATGCACTGGCGCGCGGCCGGGCTCGGGCCGTGGAACTCGATGTCGATGCCCAGCGCCTCGGCGGCGTGCGCCAGCTTCATCACCCCGGTGATGCCGTCGTAGCCGATGTCGCCGCGCACGTAGTCGGTGGCGTCGGCGATCACGAAGTCGATATGCGGCTCCAGCGAGCGCACGTGCTCGGTCTGCAGCAGCGGCGTCCTGATCAACTGGCGCAGCTTGCGGTGCGCGAACTGGGAGATGCCGCCGTCGCGGAACGGGTCCTCGTACCAGAAGAACTGCGCCGCGTCGCAGGCGCGTCCCACCTTGACGGCATCGCCGAAGGTGCGCAGCTCGCAGGCGGGATCGAGCATCAGGTCCATGTCGCCGACCGCCTCCCGCACCGCCAGCACGTTGGCCACCTCGCGTGCTACCGGCGCCTTGCTCCAGCCGTGGATCTTGAACGCCGGGTAGCCCATCTCCCGGCACTGCACGGCGAATTCCGCGTACGCCTCGGGACTGTCCAGGCCGCCGGCCTCGTCGCCGTGATAGGTGCTGGCGTAGCAGGGCACCGACTCCTTGTGGCCCCCGAGCAGGCGGTGGATCGGCACCTCGAACAGCTTGCCGGCGATGTCCCACAACGCGTTATCGATCGGCGCCACGCCGATGCGCGCGCTCTGCCGCAGGGCGCGCTTGATGTCGTCGTAGATCTTTTCCCGGTGCAGGACGCTCTTGCCCTTGAGGTAGTGCCAGAACTGGGGCAGGGTGGACAGCTCGGAGCCGCGGCCGGCCAGGCACTCGCCGACCGGACCGGTATCGGTGAACAGGCGCAGGATCTGGCCTCCGGCCTGCAGCCGGCCGCCCGGCTCGTACACCATGTTGAAGCCGTCCTCGTCGTGCCCCATGTCCGGGATTTCGTGGCGGAACTCGTGAATCTCGATCTTGGTGATCTTGGGATCGGTCATGCGCAGTTGCTCTGCGCGCCACCTTGGTGCCGGCCGCCGGCCGTTGTCAACCGGTCGGTGGCGTCGGACCTCTCCCGGCAGCGGTCGCGAAGCGTCGGATTCGTGGTACGGTTCAGCCATGAAGGAGCGTTGCGGGTGAATCTGGCGCGGGGACTGGAGCGACGCGCGGCCGAGGGGCGGCCGGTGCGGATCGGACTGATCGGCGCCGGCAAGTTCGGCTCGATGTTTCTGGCGCAGGCCCGGCGGACGCCCGGCATGCACGTGGTGGCGATCGCCGACCGCGACGTTCCCAAGGTGCGCGGGTTGCTGGCGGCGGCAGGGTGGGAGCCGGAGCAGTTCGCGGCATCGTCGCCGGTGGCCGCGCGGGACAGCGGGCGCACCCACCTGGGTGAGGACGGCGAGCGGGTGATCGCCACCGACGGCATCGAGGTGCTGGTGGAGGCCACCGGCGACCCGCGCACCGGGTTGCGGCACGCGACGGCGGCGATCGCGGCAGGCCGTCACGTGGTGATGGTCACGGTAGAGGCGGACGTGATCGCCGGCCCGCTGCTGGCGGAGCGGGCGGCCGCCGCGGGCGTGGTGTACAGCCTGGCCTACGGCGATCAGCCGGCGCTGATCTGCGAGCAGGTGGACTGGGCGCGCAGCGCCGGCTTTCGGGTAACCGCGGCCGGCAAGGGAACCCGCTACCATCCGTCCTTCCACCAGTCAACTCCCGACACAGTATGGAGTAATTTCGGGATCGATCCCGATGTAGCTACACGTGGTCACATGGATCCCAAGATGTTCAACAGCTTTATCGACGGCAGCAAGTCGGCCATCGAGATGACCGCCGTGTGCAACGCCACGGGGCTCGTGCCGCAGCCGGAGGGGCTGAGCTTTCCGCCGGTGGCGCGGAACGAACTGGCCCACCACCTGCGGCCGCGCGCGGCAGGTGGCGTGCTGGCGCTGGAGCCGGGCGCCACCGGTGTTACCGAGGTAGTCTCCAGTCTGCACCGCGACGGCAGCGAGGTGGCGCACGACTTGCGCATGGGCACCTACGTGGTGGTGGACGCGGGCCAGGAGTACGTCGCGCAGTGCATCCGCGAGTATGGCTTCCAGGCCGATGCCGCAGGCGCCTACCTGGCGCTGTACCGGCCCGAGCACCTGATAGGACTGGAGCTGGGCGTGTCGATTGCCTCGGTCGCCGTGCGCGGCGAGCCTACCGGTGCGGCAACCGGGTTCCGCTCCGACGTGGTGGCGGTGGCCAAGCGCGACCTGGCGGCGGGCGAGGAGCTGGACGGCGAGGGCGGCTACACCGTCTGGGGCAAGCAGCTTCCGGCCGCGCGCTCCCTGGAGCTTGGAGCACTGCCCCTTGGTCTGGCGCAGGGCGTCAGGATGCTCCGTGCGGTGGCCGCGGGAGGGGTGCTGCGCTGGGACGACGTGACCATCGACGAGGAGGATCCGGCTGTGTCCTTGCGGCGTGCCATGGAGCGCCGCTTCGCCGCTCGCGACCATTGAAGCGGTACCGACAGAAGCCCGTCATTGGGTTATGTTGGAGGTGGGCGGTGGCAGAACCCATGACCCTGAGGGACGAGGACGTCGGTCGCATCGGAGAGTACGTCAAGCCGTGGCTGCGGGAGTTGGTGGACGAGATGGTTCCACACCCGGAGCCGGTCGGCGCTCGACTGCTCGAACGCATGGTCAGAGTCGAGGAAGAGCTTCGGGCGCAGCGCACCTTGATGGACGAGCGCTTCGGGTTCATGGCCGACCGCTTCGAGGCGGTCGACAAGCGCTTCGAGGACCTGATCGGTCAGATGAATGCGCGCTTCGAGACGGTGGACCGGCGGTTCGAAGAGTCGAGAGGGCACGCCGATAGCCGTTTCAAGACGCTGGCCTTGATGATCGGTGTCGGGTTCGCCCTCGTTACCTTGTTGACCACGGTGTTCGCACTGCTCTCCTGAGCCCCCGGCTCAGCGCGACCGCCGTAGTGCACGATGCCACCCGCGTCACCTCGGCAGGCCGCACCGTGGAAGTGCCCGGCACCGGTTGCCTGCCGTTGCCGTTACCCGGCCGCGACCCGGGCGGGAGAGCCGGCGAGCTCGGCGAACTCGCCGGATTCCAGTACTTCCTGCTCCAGCAGGCGGGCGGCGACCGCCTTGAGGGCCGCGCCCTGCTCGCGCAGCAGCTTCACCACCCGCTGGTAGCGCTCGCCGATGATGCGTGCCGTCTCTTCGTCGATGTACTGCTGGGTGGCCTCCGAGTACTCGCGGTTCACGGCATGGCCGTTCTGTCCCAACAACGGGCTCTCCTGCCGGTAGGGCAGGTGCACGTTGGCGAACCTCTCGCTCATGCCGTAGTCGGTCACCATGCGCTTGGCCATGTCGGTGGAGCGGTCCAGGTCGTTGGCGGCTCCCGTTGAGATCTCCCCGAACACCACCTCTTCGGCTCCGCGTCCGCCGAGCAGCACGTCGATGCGTCCCAGGATCTCCGTTTCGGTGAGCAGAAAGCGCTCCTCCGCCGGGGTCTGCATGGTGTAGCCGAGAGCTCCCAGCCCGCGCGGCACGATCGAGATCTTGCGCACCGGGTCGGATCCCGGCGTGTGGTGCGCCACCAGGGCGTGACCCGCCTCGTGGTAGGCGACGATTTCCTTTTCCCTGGGACTGAGCACGCGGCTGCGCTTCTCCAGACCGGCCACCACCTTGTCGATCGCATCGCTGAAGTCCCGCTGCGACACCAGCTTGCGGCGCGCGCGCACCGCCAGCAGCGCGGCCTCATTGACGATGTTGGCCAGGTCGGCGCCGGCGAATCCCGGCGTGGCGCGGGCCACGTCGTGCAGATCCACTTCCGGCGCCAGCTTCACCTCGGCGCTGTGGATCCTGAGAATCGCCTCGCGGCCGGCCAGGTCCGGCTTGTCCACCAGCACCTGGCGGTCGAAGCGGCCGGGCCGCAGCAGCGCCGCGTCCAGCACCTCGGGCCGGTTGGTGGCGCCGAGGATGATCACGCCGGAGCGGGCGTCGAAGCCGTCCATCTCCACCAGCAACTGGTTGAGGGTCTGCTCGCGCTCGTCGTTGCCGCCGGTGATGGCGACACCCCGGCTCTTGCCGATGGCGTCCAGCTCGTCGATGAAGATGATGCAGGGCGACTTCTCGCGCGCCTGCTTGAACAGGTCGCGCACCCGCGCCGCGCCGACGCCCACGAACATCTCCACGAAGTCGGCGCCGTTGAGGCGGAAGAAGGTAACCCCCGCCTCGCCGGCCACCGCGCGCGCAAGCAGCGTCTTGCCGGTGCCGGGAGCCCCGACCAGGAGCACGCCCTTGGGGATCTTGCCGCCGATTTCGACGTAGCGCTCCGGGCTCTTGAGAAAGTCGACTACTTCCTCCAGTTCCGCCTTGGCCTCGTCCGCGCCGGCGACGTCGCCAAAGCGGACCCCGGTTTCGCCCTCGGCCACCACCTGGGCGCGCGACTTGCCGAACGCCATCACGTTGGAGCCCATCGAGCCGATCCGTTTGAACATGAAGCGCCACACCAGGAACATCAATCCGAGGGGGATGACCCACTGCAGTACCAGCCCCAGCAACGGCCGGTTGCCCTGCGGGTCGGCGAAGTACTGGACGCCGTTCTCGTCGAGCAGGGTCACGAACCCCGGGTCGTCCACGCGTACGGTTCGCCACTCACGGACCGCCGCCGGCGTCGCGCTCCCGGACTCCTGCAGTCGCTGCAGCTCGCCCTCCGTGACGCTGAGCCCCACGTAGTACGCCTCGGTGATGCGCACCCGTCTGATCTGACCGTCGCTGACAAGGCTCTTGAAGGTACTGTAGTCCACCGTGGTCGCCACCTGCCGGCTGCTGAGCAGTGAGTTGATCAGCAACAGGACGATGACGCCGAGCACGACGTACCACATCGAAAAGCGGAACTGTCCGCGGCTGGGCGGCCGGATCAGCGGAGGCTGTTCCTGCGGCCCACCGTCAGACTGCGGCGGCTGCCAGAACTGCCACTTGCTGTCGGGGCGCCGCGCGAGGTGGCGTTGGTCATCGGCGTCAGGCATCGTAGTTGGCTCCCATCAACAATGTAGCGGCGCCAATGTTGCGCCGTCCACAGATCGGCGGTCTCCGAGCGGTTCGACCGGTGGTACCGATCTCGCCTATTCCGGTTCGACGGTAAGCAGGTAGAGGTCGGCGACGTTGGTGTTGGTGGGCCCGGGCTGGAACAGGGCCGCGCAGGCCTTGCAGAAGGCGTAGGAGTCGTTGTTGGCGAGCGCGGCGCGCGGATCCAGGGCGGCCGCGGCGGCCACGGCGTCGGCGTCGGCGAAGGCTCCGGCGGCGTCGGTGGGACCGTCGTTGCCGTCGGTGCCCGCGGCCAGCAGGGTGGCGCCGAGGGGCGGATCGGAGTCCGCGGCCATCTCGGCCAGGAACGCCAGCGCCAGCTCCTGGCAACGACCGCCGCGGCCGCCGCCGGTCACGGTGACGGTAGTCTCGCCGCCGGCCACCACGCAGGCGGGCAGACGCAATTCCAGGCGCCCGCTGCGCAGGTCGCGCGCCAGCGCGTAGAACACCTTGGCGATCTCGCGCGCCTCGCCGGTGAGCTGGGTGGCCAGCACCAGAGTGTCGTTGCCGGCGGCACGTGACGCTGCCGCGGCGGCCTCCACGGCGGTCCGGCCGGAGCCGAGCAGCACGTTGCGGACGCGGGCGAACGCCGGGTGGCCCACCCCGGGGGTGTCCTCGATCGCCCCCGCGACACCCGCCTCGATGACGCCGCGTACCGCGTCGGGTACCCGTCGCCACAGGTCGAAGCGGCGCAGGATCGCGGCGGCGTCGGCAAACGAGGTGAGGTCCGGCGCCGTGATGCCGGAGGCGATGGTATCGAGCCGGTCCCCGACCACGTCCGACAGAATGAGGTTGAGCGAGTGGGCCGGGTGCAGCAGCGCCGCCATGCGCCCTCCCTTGAGGGCCGAGAGGTGCTTGCGCACGCAGTTCAGCTCCCCGATGGTGGCGCCGGCCGCCAGCAGCAGGCGCGTGGTTTCCTGCTTGTCGGCCAGGGTGACGCCTTTGGCGGGGGCCGCCAGCAGTGCCGAGCCCCCGCCCGAAACGACGCCGATCAGCAGCGTATCCGCCGTCGCGCGGCTGCACTCCGCGGCCAGCGCCCGGCCCGCCGCCGCGCTGCCCTGGTCCGGCACCGGGTGCCCGGCTTCCAGCAGGCGGGTGCGGTGCAGCCCGCCTGCGCCGCTCACGTGGCCGCGCTTGGTCACCGCGACGCCGCCGGCGAGCCGGTCGCCCAGCAGCGCCTCCACACCGCGCGCCATGGGTTCCGCCGCCTTGCCCACCCCCAGCAGCCGCACCTCGCGGAACCGCGCCAGGTCGATGCGCAGGGGGCCGTCGTCGGCATTCACCACGAGGGTATCGCCGTGCAGACGGAGGCGCGCGGCGACCATCTCCTCCGGGTCGACGCGGCGCACGCCGGCGGCGTAGAACGCCTCCAGGGCCGCGCGCCGTCCGGCCGCCGCGGCAGGTACGGGCGGCGTCACGGCAGGCCTCCCTGCGCGATCACGTCGCGGTACCAGAGGGCGCTGCGTTTCGGGGTGCGCCGCTGGGTGTCGAAGTCGACCCGCACCAGGCCGAACCGCTTGCCATAGCCGTGGGTCCACTCGAAGTTGTCCAGCAGCGACCAGGCGAAGTAGCCGCCGACCGGCGCTCCGGCGGCCAGTGCCTCGTGCACCGCTTCCAGGTGGACGCGCAAGTAGCGCTCCCGGTCGCCGTCGTCGACCCACCCGTCGGCGGCGGGGGCGTCCTCGTATGCGGCGCCGTTCTCGGTCACGTAGAGCGCCGCCGGCGCATACTCCCGGTGCAGGCGCAGCAGCAGCTCGCCGAGACCGGCCGGGTACACCTCCCAGCCCATGGCGGTGAATTCCTCGCGCTGTCCGGCGCCGACGTTGGTCACCCGAAAGCCCAGCTCACGCTGCCGCGGCCCACTCCCGGCCGCAGGCCCGCCGGGCGTCTTACCCGCCGCTTCCGTCGCCGCGCCTCCCGCGGCTCCCGCGGCGGCCGCACCGGCCGCTACCACCCAGCGGAAGTAGTAGTTGACGCCGAGGAAGTCCAGCGGTGCCGCGATCACCTCGGCGTCGCCCTCCGCGACCTCCGGGAGCAACTCCAGCTCGCGGTAGGCATCCAGCAGATCCTCGGGGTAAGCGCCGCGCAGCAGCGGATCGAGATACCAGCGGTTGAGGTAGCCGTCGGCGCGGTCGGCGGCGTCGGCGTCCGCCGCGCTGTCGCCGGCGGGGTGGACCGGCGCCAGATTCAGGGCGATGCCCACCCGTGCCCGCGGCACCAGGTCGCGCAGCACCTCGACCGCCAGCCCGTGCGCCAGCAGCAGGTGGTGGGCCGCCTGCAGGGCGCCGGCGAGGCCGCGCGTGCCGGGAGCGTGGACGCCGTGCTCGTGGCCCAGATGAGCGGCGACCTGCGGCTCGTTGAGGGTAATCCACCGCGTGATGCGATCGCCCAGGCGGCGCGCCGCCTGCTCGGTAAAGTCCGCGAAGTAGCGCGCGGTATCGCGCGCCGGCCAGCCGCCGCGGCGCTGCAGGCCCTGCGGCAGGTCCCAGTGGTACAGGGTCGGGAGCGGGGTGATGCCATGCTCCAGCAGCGCGTCGGTCAGGGAGTCGTAGAAGTCGAGCCCGGGGCGGTTCACCGCTCCGTGACCGCGTGGGTAGATGCGCGGCCAGGCGATCGAGAAGCGGTAGGCGCCTAAGCCGAGGCGCGCCATCAGCGCCACGTCCTCGCGGTAGCGGTGGTAGTGGTCGCAGGCGACCGCGGGAGTGGCGCCGGCGGCCACCCGACCGGGACGGCGCGCGAAGCGGTCCCAGATCGAGTCGCCGCGTCCGTCTTCGCCGCCGCCGCCTTCGATCTGGCAGGCGGAGGTGGCGGCACCCCACAGGAAGTCGTCCGGAAACGGCGTCACGGCCGTGGCCCCGGCGTCCGCTACTGCTCGCTGGGGACGATCAGGATGCGGCCGTCCTCTTCCACCAGCTTCACGCGGCCGCCGATGCGGTAGGCGTCGCGCATGTCGTCGGGGATCTGCAGGCGCCCGGCGGAATCCAGCAGGGTGAAGTGTTCGTGGCTGGCGTCGTCCGTGCCCGCCGCCGCGTCTTCATCCTCACCGTCGCTCGCCGCGTCGGCGCCGGCGGCTGCTGCCGATCCCGCGCGCAGCGCTGCAACCGCTTCCGCGGTGCCCTGCTCGGTGTAGGTCACCGCGACCCGCCGCACCGACTCGGTGCTGGTCTTGCCATCGCGTATCTGCACGTAGCGGTCGAGGGCGCGCGCCATCGAGGTGTCGTGGGTCACGATCACCACCGTGACCCCCAGTTCGTTGCGCACCGTGTCGAACACCTCCAGGAGGCGAATCGTGTTCTCGGTGTCGAGCGAGCCGGTGGGCTCGTCGGCCAGCAGCACGGTGGGCTCGTTGGCCAGGCCGATGGCGATGGCGACCCGCTGCTGCTCGCCGCCGGACATGGTCACCGGGCGGTGGTGCAGCCGATGGCCGAGGCCTACCAGCTCCAGCAGCCGCACCGCGCGCCGGTGGTCGAAGCGTCCCGCCAGGATCATCGGCAGCTGCACGTTCTCCACCGCGGTGAGGTAGGGGATCAGGTTGCGGCTCACATTCTGCCACACGAAGCCGACGCTGCGGCGCCGGTAGCGCAGCCGCTGGCGCTCGGAGATGCGGATCAGGTCGATGCCGTCCACCACCGCCTTGCCCGCCGACGGTACGTCCAGCCCGCCGAGCACGTTCATGAGGGTGGTCTTGCCGCTGCCGCTGGGCCCGATGATGCCCATCACCTCGCCGCGCCGGATGGTGAGATCCAGGCCCTGCAGCGCCACCACCTCCACGTCCTCGATCTTGTAGATCTTGACCAGGCCCTCGCAGCGGATGAACTCGTCCGTCGCCACGGGCTGCTAACTCTCCTCTCCCAGGCGCAGGGCGCTGGCCAGCCGGGCGCGCACCAGGAACAGCGCCAGCGCGACCACCGCGAACAGGAACGCGGCACCGACGATCACCACCATCCGGGTCAGATCGGTCAGGTCGGTCACGATCAGGAAGGGCGGCACCGGCTGCACCTCGCTGGTGCGGTCGCGCAGAAACGGCAGGAACAGCGTGGTGGCGACGTTGCCGGCGGCGATGCCGATCACCAGGCCAATCCCT
This sequence comes from Spirochaetia bacterium, assembly GCA_965203905.1. Lineage (GTDB taxonomy): Bacteria > Spirochaetota > Spirochaetia > SZUA-6 > Bin103 > Bin103. The sequence goes on from CBDBDQ010000005.1 coordinate 4,609,660, forward strand.
ACCGTCAGGATCTGCTCCAGGGCCACCACGCCGACGGTCTGAACCAGGGACAGGCCGTTGGCGCGCAGCGCGCCGAACTGTATCAGCCGCTGGCGGGTGGTGTAGATGGTGTACACCACGAACGCCAGCACCGCCACCAACGCCGCCGCCAGGAAGCCGATGGTAAGGATGCCGAAGAAGCCGCGCCGGTAGGGCTCGCGGTGCAGCTCGCGCAGGATCTGCTCGGTGTCCAGCACCTGCCACGGCCACACCCCGACCGACGGCAGCCGCTCCAGGATCCGGGGGATGAACTCAGGCGCCGAGACCGTGTACCAGGAGTCGTAGGGCTCCAACGCGATGAAGTCCTGCACGTGGTCGAGATTGAGGATCACGAACGACCGCGACTCCGGGTTGAGCGACGGCCAGTAGGGCACGGTGCCCACGACGTACGCCTCGATCGGCTGGTTGTTGTAGTTGATGGTGATGCGGTCGCCCGGCTCCAGCTTGCCGCGGCGCTTCAACTCCGAGCTGACCAGGGCACCTTCGCGATGCTTTCCGAGCTGAACCAGGTAATCGTAGAAGTGGGGATCGAACAGGTCGTTGCGGTACCACGCGACGCGCGCGAACTCGTGCGGCACGATCGCCATCATGGTCACCGAGCCGGCGTGCAGGGAGGCGTTGCGCGCCTCGGCGCGGCGCATCAGTACCCGCGCCGCGCCGGTCACTCCCTCGATTTCGAGACGCTTGAAGAAGGGCGGCTCGGTCTCGGCCGGGTTGCGCGGCTGATCCGGACCGGTGGGCAGCGTCGGCCCGCCCCCGGGGCCCGCCGCAAACTGCTCCGGCGGCTCCCAGGCCTCCCGCACCACCAGGTCGGCTCCGTGCTGATAGCGGATCCGGTCCTCGAAGTTGACCAGCAGGGTACGCGCCGTCGAACCGTTGTAGATGCCCATGGCGACGGTGAGGAGCAGCAGCACCAGCAGCGACACGTACTGGCCGCCGCTGCGGCTGAGGCGCCGGAAGGTGAGCTGCAGCACGATGCCGCGGAAGCGGTTGCTGAGCCAGCCGAGGCCGGCCATCGCCAGCGGGTAGAGGCGCAGGAACAGCAACCCGCCGCCGATGAAGAACGCCACCGGCACCAGGAACAGGATCGGATCGGCTACCACCGTAGCGTCGCCGGTGAGCCGTACCTGCTGCCAGCGCAGCGCGCTGTAACCGTAGAAGGCGAGGCCGAGCAGGATCACGTCGAGGAAGTAGCGGTGCCAGAATGAGCGCCGCATCCCGCGTGCCTGCACCTGGCGCAGGGTCACGATGGAGAAGCGCGAGCTGGCGATCACCGGGGCGATCGCCGCCGCCACCGCGACCACCGTAGCCAGCAGCGCAAAGCGCTGCGACTGCTCGGTGACCACCAGCGGGAGCTGCTCGGCCTGGCTCTCGGCTTCCGCGGTGAACTCCAGAAAGCCCTGCGCGCTGGCCACCACGCGGCCGATGTGGAGGCCCAGGTGGGGGCCGATCAGCGCGGCGATGGCGGCCAGCAGGATCCACTCCAGGGTGAAGCTTGCCAGCACCTGCACGCGGCCGGCCCCGCGGCTGTGCAGCACCGAAATCTCTCCCACGCGGCGTTCCACCGCCAGGGCGGCAATCAGCATGACGTAGACCAGGATCATGCCGATGGTGGGAGCCGCCAGCGAGAACAGGTACAGAGACACCTCGTCCAGGATGGTCTTGAAGTGCTGGAAGAACTCCAGTGGTGCCAGCCAGTAGGCGGTGTAGGTGCCCTGGGAGTTGGATGGGACCAGCTCCGCCGCACGTGCCTCGATCGCCTGCAGATCGGAGATCAGGCCGCCTACCTGATCGATTCGCACCAGGCGGTCGTCGAACACCCACTGCAGGTCGAAGGTGGAGGTGCGCAGTCCCGCGCTCTGCATGTCGCGGAACGCCTCGGGAAGCATGAACAGCCGCCCCGGCAGCGGCGGATAGATCCACTCGCGGGTGGTGACCGAGGACTTGTCGGGGGTGCCGTCGCCGTCCTCGTCGATGGTCAGCTCCGGGCGGAACATCCCCACCACTTCGATCGGCGTCACGGCGAAGCGCTGCTGCCGGAACTGTTCGACCCGGAGACTGGCAAACTCCTCGTCCGGAAGGAGCTGGTAGGCCCACACGTAGCGGCCGCCCACCACCAGCTCCAGGTCGTCGAGGGTCTTTTCGTCGGCCACCACCTCCACCACGCCGTCGGCGCGTGGCGCATACCAGCGGCCCACGCGTATCTCCGAGTAGTCGACCAGGTTGCTCAGGAACGAGAGTTCGGCGCGGGTGGCACGTCCTGCCGGATCGGCGGCCTCGTTCAGGAGCACGAAGTCGCTGCCGAAGCTGCCGTAGAAGGAGGTGGCGAGGGCCGGGTGACCGATGCGCCCGCGCAGCTCGCCGTCGAGGTAGCGCTGCAGGCGTTCGAGGCGCTCGTAGGTGACCGGCTCGCGGCGCCGGCTGTTGCGGTGCGCCACGATGACCGCGAAGGGCGGCCGAAAGTCATCATCCGCGTGCCAGTGCTCGATGAAGCTGCGCTGCAGGCCGCCGGCGGTGTAGATGGGGACGGCGGCGGCGAGGCCGGCAACCAGCACCAGCCCGGCCAGCAGGGCTCCCAGCAGGCGCCAGTTGCGCGCCATCCGCTGCAGCGTGATCCACAGGACGGTGAGCGGATACAGGACTATGGCGGCCGGGGCCAGCCCGCGTTCGCGCCGAGACCCGACGCGTCCGTAGCTGAGCACCGGTGTGGCGTCGGCGCCGTCACCCACGGGTTCGGGGCTCGCCGGCTCGGCAGCGCCCGCCGGTGGCGCGGAGCCGGGCGGGCTGATGCCGCCGGTGGCGGCGCTGCCGCTCACTTGCCGATCACCAGTTGACCCGCCTCCAGCCCACTCAGAATCTCCACCTGGGTGTCCGTGCGGACCCCCACCTGGACGTCGACTTCACGCCGCTGCTCACCTTCGAGCAACCTGACGTAGGTGCGCTCGCGAAACTCGCGCAGCCCGGCGGCCGGGATCACCAGAGTCTGCGGCCGGCTCTCGATCACCACGCGGGCGGTGAGACGGGCCTGAGCACGCATCTCGATGTCGGTTTCCTCCAGGGCGAGGTGGACGATGTACTCGTCGCGGCGCAGGGTGGGGTCGGTGGCCTGGTTGCGGCTGGTGACGGCGGTCACCGCGCCCGGCTCCCAGGAGCCGCGGGTCACCTCCACCAGCGCCGGCTGGCCGGCCACGATGCGCTCGAACTCGTCGATATTGACCCGCATCTGCAGTTCCAGCTCGGTCGGGTCGGACACCTCGATGATGGTCTTGTACTCCTGGACCAGTTCCCCCACCTTGCCGCGCACGGTTTTCACATAGCCGGTATAGGGGGCCCGGATCACGTAGGCGCCGACGCGGTCGCGCAGATAGTCGGTGCGGATTTCCTGCTTGGAGAGCTCCAGTTGGTTGACGACGCGCTCGGTGCGGGTGACGTTGCCGGCGCTCAGGGCCTCGTGGCGCAGGCGGGCAATCTCGAGGTCGATCTCGGCCAGGCGCAGTTCCTGCTCCAGGTCGGAACTCTCCAGTCGTGCCAGCACCTGGCCTTCGCCCACCTCGTCGCGCACGCCCACGTTGAGCTCCGTGAGACGCCCCGGCTCCCGAAAGTACAGTTCCACCTCGCGGGTGGGGGTGACCACCGCGGTGCCGCGCACCTCGACCGCGAGGTCGATGCGCTCCACCTCGTAGGTGACCGCGCGCGAGCGCAGCGGGATCGACGGCAGTTCGCGCAAGCCCTCCTGTTCATCCTCGGGAAGGGCACTGCAGGAGGCAAGCAGGGCGGCCAACAGCAGCAACGCGACCGCGCGTAGCGCGGCCGCTAGCCGCCACGCGCCGGTCGCGCGCCCGCCGCGGCTGCACCGAAACCGCGTCACGCCGCACTCCGTTCGGTGCTGAGCATGCCGTCGCGCATGCCGTACACCTCGTCGGCGAAGTCGGCGGCGGTGGGGTCGTGGCTGGTCACGCAGACCGCGATGTTGCGCTCCCGCGCCATGGTGCGCAGCAGCGCCAGCACGCCCTGTCCGGTTGCCTGATCCAGCTCTCCGGTAGGCTCGTCCGCCAGCAGCAGTTCCGGCTCCTTGACCAGTGCGCGGGCGATGGCCACGCGCTGCTGCTCGCCGCCGCTGAGCTCGTAGATGCGGTGATGGGCGCGCGGCGCGAGTCCCACCAGGTCGAGATAGTGCAGCGCGCGCTCACCGGCGACGCGTGGGTTGGCCCCGGCGATACGCAACGGCACGTCGACGTTCTCCGCCGCCGTGAGTCCGGGAATCAGCGCAAACGCCTGGAAGATGAACGCCGCCTTGGTGCGGCGCCAGCGGGTCATCTCGCGTTCCGAGAAGTGGTGCAGGTCGCGCTCCAGGTAGAACACGACGCCGGAGGTGGGCCGGTCCAGCCCGCCGATCAGGTTGAGCAGGGTGGTCTTGCCCGAGCCCGACTTGCCGCGGATCAGGGCGAAGTGGCCGGGGGTCAACTCCATGTTGACCGCGCGCACGGCCTGCACCCGTTCCTGGCCGAGCACGAACTCGCGCGAGACGTTGGAGGTACGAATCAGAGGTGGCATACGAGTCGGATCAGGATCGCGACGCCGAGGGGCGCCGTCGCAGCACAATAGCAGCAACCACGGCGGCACCGCCAGCGACCAGCGGCACCAGGGTGTATGCGTCGATGCCGAAGGTGGGCACACCCACGGGTATGATCGCCACCAGCACGCGGGTGAAGCCGATCCACATCAGCTGCAGCCCGAACACCAGGGCGAAGCGCGCCCCGAGCTGGCCATAGTCGCGGCTGCGCTCGTAGCCCGCCTGAATCACGATGATCAGCACGATGACCGCCAGGCCCATGAAGAACATGCCCACCATGTCGCCGGTGCGCAGCAGCGCCGACACCCGGAACGCGCTCATGTCACGATCCGTGGCCAGGAAGTAGAAGAACGCGAACAGCGTCTTGTACAGGTCGCGCGTGGCGACGAAAACCAGCAGGAACAGGCCGAAGTTGAACAGGGTGAGAACGTATCCCAGGACACGGCGCATGCTCTCCCATTAATGTATGATCCGCGCCCCGGAATACAACCCCGAGGTCCCGGGTAGACGAATTCGGGCGCGATCGAATGAGCCTGAGCGGCGCCGGGGCCGGCTCGAACTTGCTCGCCACACCGATTTCAGGTACACAGCGACCATGACGCAGCGAGAGTCGTTTCTGTTCGACCTGTGGGGATACGTCGTGATCGAGGGGGTGCTGGGGGCCGACGAGCTGCAGCGTGCCAACGCCGCCGTCGACCACTACGCGGAGCTGATACAAAACCGTGAGCCGGGTCTCGCCGGGGGCTCCACCGTGTTGGCCCGGGAGGCGGGACGCGGCGAGTTTGTTGAGAATCCACTCACCTTCGAGCGTCCCTGGTGCGAGCCGTTTCGTGCCATGCTTGCCCATCCGCGCAGCATCGACATCTTCAATGAGATTCTTGGCCCCGGGTATCGTCTCGACCACGGCCCCGGCTTCATCCGCATGACCCGGGGTACCGAGGGCCACCAGTTGCACGGCAGCATGACCTTCGATGCCAGCCAGTATCACCATTTCATCGACGGGCGCGTGCAGTGCGGCCTGTGCGTCGCCGCCTGGCAACTCACCGAGGTGCGCGCCGGCGACGGCGGCTTTGCCTGCATCCCCGGCAGCCACAAGGCGAACTACCGCCCGCCGTACGAAGTGCTCCGTCTGGAGGAGAATTGGGGCTGCGTGCACCAGGTGGTGGCCCCGGCTGGGTCGCTGGTGATCTTCAACGAGGCCCTGGTCCACGGCACACTGCCGTGGCAGCCGGCGGACCGGGAACGACGCTCGGTCCTGTTCAAGTACTCCCCCGGCTTCATCGCCTGGGGCTCGCCGCAGGAGATACCGATTGCCGATCCCACACCGGAGGAGACGGCGCTCTACGACTTCCCGCGGCGCACCGACCGCACCGAGCTGGGTTAAACCGGTCCCAGCAGCTCTTCGGTACTGACGACGAGATCCGGGAATGCGTCCGGCGAGAGGGATTCTCCTCTTGCTGACGCCAGCGACTCGCCGTACCCGGAAGGGGTCGGACCGCGCAGCACCAGGACGCGCTCGCCGTTGACATCCACGATCCACAGCTCGCGCACGCCGCGCCGGGCATAGACTGCGGCCTTCTCGTCCCGGTCGAAGCGCAACGAGGTGTCAGCCACTTCGACGACCAGCAGCGCCTCATACTGGGATGGATGCCCGGCGGCGTAGAAGTCGTCCCGCGGCGTCAGCAGTTGCAGGTCCGGCTGCGGCTCGGTGATCGGCGCCAGCCGCAACGGGCCCTGCACCCTGACAATGGCACGGTCGGCTACACGCGTCACGAACAGTCGGTTGAGGCGGTCGACCACCGCCTGGTGCCTGCTGCCGATGGGCGACATCTGAATGACCTCTCCTTCGATCAGTTCGACGCGGTCATCCTCGCCGATGATGCCGGCGCGAGCCATGGCGTAATAGTCGTCGACCGTGAACAGTTTCTTCTTCACTGCCGTCAACATCCGTCGCTCCGTACTCACACGCTATATCGGCAGGCGGTATCGCGTCCAATGCTACCGACACACACGCCTCAGGAGTAGGGATCGGATCGAATCCAGGAAGCTTGTGCTCCGGGTCCGCGCTCACGCCCTGTCTTAGTTAGGGCGCTTGCGCGCCCGCGGGCGGCGAATTGACCTGAAGCGATGCGGATCGCCAATCCGATGTACGACGCCGCCTTCAAGTACCTGATGGACGACCAGGCAGCGGCGCGGCTGCTGGTCGGGGCGGTGCTGGGCGAGGAAGTGGTGCTGCCGCAGGAGCACGCGGCGCGGTCGTCGCCAGCGGCACCGGCCGCTGCGGGCGATCTACATCCTGGGGGAGTGCCTGCCGCGCACGGCGACGACGGTGCTGCGGGTGGCGCGGGAGTACGTGGGCGGGGTGAGCGGGGAGCGGCTGAGCGAGCGGGAAGAGTTCGTGGAGGCGTTGAGCCACGATTGCTCGGTGGTGCAGGTGCCGCTGCTGGCGTCGCGGCGGAGGACGGACCTGGAGCGGCTGCTGAGTGTGTTCGACCAGGAGTTGCGGGTGCCGGGTGACCGGCACGTGCTGGAGGTGGACGAGCGGGAGATACCGGAGGAGATATCGACCCGGACCTATTATCGCGATTTCATGAAGACTCCCGGTTACGGCGGTCGGTCACCGCGCGGGGGCGCCACACCCGATCCCGAGGTGGTCCGATGTGGCGCTCGTCACTGGGTCCGCCGACTTCCGTGATCGACGAACAACTCAACCTCGTTCGGCCATAGCCCAACTCAATGGACACTCACTATACGGATCGAAGGTGCGCGATGTTACCGAAGCCCTCTCGTGCTCGGCCACTGGAACGCTATATTCCGTTGCAACCGAAGTACCGCCTCGGTCTATCCATGGGGTTGTGGTAAACCCACCGTGATGGTTCTAGGTCTGAAATGTGTACCACTAAGAAAGTTTGACGAAGAGGTCCCTAAATATCGGATTCCTGTGTAGGAATGTAGCGCTCCTCATAAGGTGCCGGGAATGATCCACACTCCAGGTGTGTTGATCGGTTAGGATCGGACTATGTGTAATCGTACTCGGTACCCAGTCCGAATTAACCAACCAGGCTATAGTAGAAATATCCCATATTTCTTTTGCCCAGGCAAAATGGTCTGCGGAGTAATCACAGAATATTCTAAAGAGATAGTCACCAATCCTGCTCTTGCCCTTCAAATAGGCTGCGAGTTCTGGAACGGTTGTAAGCAGGTGTGAGCTCACTCCCAGGCATGGCACCTGCACAAGCGGAACACCGCAATCAAAGATCAGGCGAGACGATACGATGTCCTGATCCGAATTGAAGTCGGGCGCCGTCTGGGGCCAATAGATGGGATGACCAGCGAGCCACACCACGACGATTTTTTTCACAATATCCGGTTCGATCAGAATCGCTGAGGCGACGTTGGTTATGGCTCCAATTGCCACCACATACAGAGGCTCATCAGTCGGTTGCATCGCCCTAGCGACGAGATCCAAAGCAGCTTCACTTTTATATGGTTTATCCAAATTCTGTAAGAAGCCCTCCGATCCCTTGAATGCGAATTGCTCAATGGAGATGTCCAATCGCTCTAACAGTCTAACTATCTCCGCATAGCTCTTGTCCATCCCGTCAGCGGGACCTGATGATCTACTATTGAGAAAAGGAGCAGCATAAATCGCCTCGACACTCAGGTGGTCGGTGGATCGCAGTGCATAAGCGACAGCAAATTGATCATCGATTTCGTTATAAGTGTCTGTATCCAGCACTGTCCTGACTTTGCTCGTAGGCGGCAACAATCTATCGAGTCGGTATTCATCGCTCAATTCAGGAAATCTCATGACACCTCCAAAGTGTACAAAGTTGTACGATCATTTCCACCTCCTACGATATCGTGCGTATCAGTGTTTCAGGCTTTCAAACCACTGGTCGTGATACCTCTTACAAAATATCTTTGAAGAGGGAAAATCATGAATAGAGGAACAATCGCAGTAATAAAGCTTGCAACAGCGATGCGGTTCCAAAAGACTTCATGCTCTGATCTGGTAAGATACGCAATGCTAACCTGCATCATTCTTAAGCTCTCTGTTTTGGCTGCTAGCAAAGGCCAGAAAAACGACTGCCACTGGGACAAGAACAATAACATTCCCGCGATAATGGCAGCGGGAGCAGATATTGGAACAAATACATTCCAGTAAATGCGGACCCAGCTGGAACCATCAACCAACGCGGCGTCTACAAGATCTTGAGGTATCCCCAAATAGAACTGCCGAAACAAGAATATACATAGACCGTTCGCGACTAAAGGAAGCACCAGCGCCATTATCGTATTGAGCCAGCCAAGCGCTTGAATAGTTAAGAAAAGTGGTACGACAACCGCCTCGAATGGAATCAGAAAAGACATTATGACCATAATAAATAATAGTCTCTTGGCGGGAAAATCGAATCTGGCGAAGCTAAATCCGGCCATCGAATTAACCAGGATTCCTGCAGCGATTGTAGCGACCGCGACAAGTATGGTTATGAAGATCGACTGTGCGAAGCCACCCTTAAATAGTGTAATCAAGGGCTCAACGGTAAACGGGGAGGGCACGAACGCCTTTATCGAAAAAGGTGATAGATCGGCAAAAACTCTATCCATCGGCTTGAATCCGGTCGGGATGATCCAAAAAAAAGGAAGTGTGATGAATACAGCGAATAGCGACATCAGAATGAGTCTGCTCAAATATACTACGCTGGTTCTTAATTTTCTGTCGAGATCCGTGTTCATTTACTTCTCAAGGGTTCTTTGCTCGATGAGAATGATCACCAGCAGTACCATAAAAAGGATACATGTAAGAGTAAGCGATCGGGGAAAGTCCAAATGAATAAATGCACTTGCATATGTCTCGTACATGAGGGTGTTCGTCGAGATCTGGGGGCCGCCCCTGGTGAGTACGTAAATCGGAGAAAACAATAAGAAATTCGCTGATGTGTCAGCAATCACGATGAACAATAACACTCTTCTTAGCAACGGTAGCGTAATGTACCAAAATGTGTTCCAGGCGTTGCTACCATCAATGCGAGCCGCCTCGTAAATCGTACTTGGTATGTCCTTCAGACCGGCCAAGAAAAACAGCATCCAATAAGAAATTCCATACCAAGACGCGATCAGAATTATGGAGAAGAGCGCTTGTTTTGGTGATGTCAAGAATGGTTGTGGTGGAACTCCGATCAACTTCAACATGCTATTGATAAGGCCTTGATTCGGAGCCATCAACAATCCCCATGTGGATGATGCGATCGTTATCGACATTCCTATAGGAAGCAGGTAGAGTATCCTGAAAAGCCTGTTGGTAAGTCCACTCTTCTGTATCAACAGAGCTACAATCAATGAAAAAGCAATTTGAAATGGGTTTATGATAAAATTGAAGACAAATGTAACTCTCAAAGAGATCCAAAAGACGGGATCATGAAGCAGATCTAGATAGTTTTGGAGACCGACGAACGTAGACTGTCCCGCGCGCGAATAATCCAACCGAAACAGGCTTCCCGTAAACGTATTTATGACAGGAACGATTCGAAAAAGTATGAGACCCGTAATTGCCGGAACCAAAAAAAGGTACGCAGCAACAGTACGACGCATACTGGCGAGAGCGAAAAACCCTCGTCCAGTATGCTTCTTGGGTATGACCAAACGCAACGGAGCTTAGCGGTATTTCACAGCTGCCCGTTCCAAGATATCCACATAGAGATCCAAAGTTTCTTTTGGATCCGCACCATTGCGAATATCTTCGAATGCCTTGGCGACTTGATCCTCCCACTCGAGATACAAGGGCGTTGTCGGTCTTGGTTCCGCAGAATTAGCAAGCTCATGAATCACTATATCACGCCAACTGCTATGGGGAAACTCAGCAAAATAGGGGTCTTCCGCTATTACCTCGGCCATTACCGTATTGGCGGTCATGAGCAGGCCCGTCGAAAACCAATCTTTCATTATGTCGTCGCTGGTGATATACTTAATAAACTGAACCGCAGCCTCGGGATTGTCACTGTATCGACTAACGCCGAGGTGCCATCCATTTGTGGCCGTAGCAGGCTTCCCATCTCCAAAATAGGGATGAGGTACTATGTCAAAATCTAATCGCCCTTCTTCTTTGGCCTTCATAAAGGCGCCGATATGCCAAGGGCCTCCAACATAGAAGCCGACGTCACCTGCGGCAAACACGCCTTCGGTCTGTTCTGGACCTATTCCTGGCGGGATTATCCTCAACGTATTGTTTAGATCATACCACCATTCCATAGCACGAATCCACCCTTCATTGTTGAGATATCCGTCTACATGCAGACCGTCCGGGCTGACTCCAGATCCTGCGCCTGCGGATTGCGGAATCGCAAGCATCTGATATGGACGACTGATTTGGTCGAACAACAGTCCCCATATTTTTGTTTCTCCAGGTTCGTTTAATAGTTGGATCTTTTGGGCAATTTCAACTACCTCATCCCAAGTCAATCGCTCATCAACATTGCGGGAAGGAATCGCAATCCCTGCTCTTCTGAAGAGTTCCTTATTTACGTACATGACCTGACTGGAATTCTCGAAAGGATAGGTGAACAGCTCACCATTCCAAGTCGCCATTCGAAGTGTAGCAGGAAAAAAACGTTCTTGTTCTTCTTCTGTTAAGTTATTACCCACTGGGATAAGGAATCCACGAACGGCATAAGAAGAAGTAAGTGGTGCATCGACGTACAAGACATCGACCTCGGAGCTCTTGGCGTTCATATATACTTCGATTGCCTGAAACAATTCTCGGAACGGGTGCAGCTCAACTTTCACGCTAATGCCAGTTTGCTCTTCAAACTTTCCAAGAACACTGTACCCGTGTTTTTCTTCGAATGTGTCGAAAATACTTTCCACCCAACTACCAGCGATTAGTGTTATTTCGTCAGTGCCAACGGATTCTTGCGTGGCAGTGGCAAATAACCTGTCCGCGCCCAGTAGTAATACTGAAACAATAATTCCGATACAAAGGGTCTTTAGTCGCATTTCTTCCCTCCAATCCTTGTTTAGTAGGAAGTGGGGCAACACCGGATCCGGTTCCTGGTGTCGGCAGGATTCACCCAGCCGGAGTTGCCAACCAGAGCGGCATTCCGGATGATTTCAGAACGCTACGTGATCATTTCCTCCTCCCCAGGCTGGATATGCTATCATTGGGAACTAGCCGGGTGGAGACAGGGTATAGGCGTATCGAGTAGACGTCAACGACGCTGAGCGACGCGATCGACTGAGTCATATTTCGGGTAATGAGAAGCAATTAAGAAGATATGGGTGGTTGGTTGGATAGCGCCGTTGGACTCGATGTAGTGGGTTGGGGCCGATAGGGATGTGATCTCGCTTTCCGGCCGTCGGACTTGAGGCGTGCTCCCGGGGCGGGGTGAGGTGCCGTGGTATTTCGATGCCTACTTGATCTGCTTCGTTGCGACGGCGGCGGAAGGCACGTTCGGATTCTTCAGCAAGGGTGCGGCTTGCGACGATTCTCGCGAGCGGGCGTGGCCCACGGTGTCAACTCCGGCGAAGAGGTCTTCGTCATCGACACCGAAAAGACATGACCGGACGGGCCGATCTGCACCGGGGCCTTGTCGGCCTCGGGTTCCGGCGTGACCCACCGTAGCAAGCCGATATGGTCGCCGGGCGTCCTCGCGTACGGTGCCGTGATAGGCGGAGAGCGGCCCGCAGGCAACCCGCGGCACTGCCTAACGAGCCATGGGACCGGCCCAGCTCGCCTCCTCCATGTTGGTCAGGTCTTCCCACGGATACAGCGGCCGCGTCGTCTGCGTGAACTGGAACGGCTTCAGATACGGTGACGAGCAGCCGGGCGCGGTGCAGAACAGAATGCCCGCCGCAAACGGCTGGTAGTCGTTGCGGAAGCCCTCCGGGCTCTTGGCGAGCACGATCTTGAAGTCCCGTGGATCGACCCCCGCAGCATGGTAGAGGAGCGGCGAGCTGCCGGGGCCGCTCTTCTCTACCAGCACCACGGTGACCTCGCCCGCGCGGATGCGCGCCATGCGTCCCATGTGGACCGGGAAGTTGTGGCCGCCATGGCCGCTCAGCCGGTAAGCCAGCGTGCCCAGCCGCTCCACGTGCGCGCTCACCGCCAGCGGCTCGGAGTACGGATCGCGCTTGCCGCCGACGCTCAGTTGCACCGTGGCGCCGACGCCGGCCTGGGTGCAGCGGTCAACCGACTCCGGGTCCACGCAGAAAGCCAGCGCCCCCCCGCCGCCGATCGGCTCGCCGAGCAGCGCCGCCAGCAGGTGCGTGCTGTCGCCGGGCGCTCCGCTGTTGGTGGCGTCGTGGAACTCCGACACCGCCACCGGCCCGCCGTCGATGGCGCGCGCCGCGGCAACCAGCTCGTCGGGGGTAATGAACCGCTCTTCCTCCGTGTAGCCGCGCGTCGCCCAGCACTCCCGCGCGACCGACTGCGGATCCAGCGGCGGCTCCACGCCCCAATATGCCTGGTAGAAGGCCCAGCCCAGGTACGGGGCGTCGAGCCACGCCTGCACCGGGTACAGGCCGATCGAGGCCACGTCTTCCGCCGCTTCGGCCGCCACGATGCGGCGCCACAGCTCGCGCTGGATGCCGCGGTCGGTGGAGCGGCCGTCGCCGTTGTGCACCATCGGCATCTTCCAGGCGCTCACCGCCGGCCGCTCGGGAGTGTCCAGCAGGCGCGCCAGCACCGCGGCGGCGCGAGCGCCGGTCAGGTCCTCATCGACGTGCGGATGGGTGTGATAGCCGACCAGCACATCGGCCGCGCGCACCATGAGCGGCGTCAGGTTGGCGTGCAGATCCAGCGTGGCCACCACCGGCGTGCCCGGCCCGACCGCCCCGCGGATTGCCTCCAGCACCCGTCCCGACACGTCCGGGTCGTCCACCGCCAATTGCGCGCCGTGCAGGGAGAGCAGCACGCCGTCGACCGCACCGCCGCGCAACGGCTCGACGGTCATCTCGATCAGCTCGGCCAGCAGGCCGCGAGCGAGCGGGCCGCCCGACCAGGAAACCGCCCGGCACAGGCCGACCCACTCCACGGGCTGGCCGAGGATCTGCGGCAGCTCGGTGAACCCGGACAGCTCGCCCACGTCCCCGTAGCGCTCGACGATGTCAGCGCCGCGGACCAGACCGTAGTCCTCGAAGTGGGAGCGCTCGGTGAGCACGGGATTGAAGCTGTTGGTCTCCTGGCGGACCTGCCCTATGGCGATACGTTTCATCGCTGCTATTTCGCGGACGGTATCGCGTCCAATGCTACCGACACGCAAGCATCAGGAGTAGGGGTCTGCCGCGTCGCGCAGGCCGTCGCCGAGGAAGTTGTACAGCAGCACGGTGAGCACCACGAACAGGCAGGGGATCAACAGCCACGGCTGGCGCGACACCGCCTGGAAGTTCTGCGCGTCCTGCAGCAGCGTTCCCCAGCTCACCGCGGGCGGCTGGATCCCCAGGCCGAGAAAGCTGAGCGCGGTCTCGCCGAGGATCATGCCGGGGATCGCCAGCGTCAGGGACACGATCACGTAGCTCAGGAACGACGGCAGCAGGTGGCCGAAGATGATGGCGCGCTCGCTGGCCGCCGCCACCACCGCCGCCATCACGAAATCCTCCTCGCGCAGCGACAGGAAGCGGCCGCGCACCACGCGCGCCAGGTGGGTCCACCCCACCAGCGACAGGATCAGGGTGATCGCGAAGTAGGTGGTGAGCACCGACCACTGCCGGGGCACCGCCGCCGCCAGCCCCATCCACAGGGGAATGGTAGGGATCGAGGCCAGCAGGTCGACCAGCCGCATCACCACGCGGTCCACCACGCCGCCGAAGTAGCCCGCCACGCCGCCGAGCAGCACCCCCAGCACGGTGCTGATCAGCACCCCCGCCAGGCCGATCGACAGCGAGATGCGCGCCGCGTGCAGCACCCGCGAGAACAGGTCGCGCCCCAACCGGTCGGTGCCGAACAGGAACAGGGGAGCGCCCTCGGCGGCGGGCACGAACAGGTGGGTGCGGGTCTTGAAGGTGCCCCAGAAGCGGTATTCCTCGCCTTGCGCGAGAAAGCGCACCCGGTAGCGCCGCTCGCGGTCCGGCTCGTAGATCTTGCGCATGGTGTGCGGGTGGCGCTCCACGCGCAGGCCGTACACGAATGCACCACCGCTGTCGCCGGCGCCGAGCAGGCGGATGCGGTTGGGAGGGGCGCTCAGGTAGTCGGGGAAGCGCGTGCTGACGCCGTAGGGCGCGATGAAGTCGGCGAACAGCGCTACCAGGTAGATGCACGCCAGGGCGGGGCCGGCCACCAGCGCGAGCCGGTGGCGGCGGAACTTCCACCACATCATCTGCCACTGCGAGGCGACGAAGTAGCTCTCGTCGGTGGTGCGGATGCGGGTCCGGGCGCGGGCGGTCATGTTTCCAGTTGATCGAACCGGATGCGCGGATCGACCCAGGCCAGCACGATGTCGGAGATCAGGTTGCCCACCAGCACCAGCGCCGACAGCACCATGATGAAGCTGCCCGCCAGGTACATGTCCTGCGCCACCAGCGCGCCCAGCAGCACCGGTCCGGTGGTGGGCAGGTTGAGTACGATCGAGGTGATGGTGGCCCCGGAGATGATGCTCGGCAGCAGCCAGCCGATGCCGCTGATGATCGGGTTGATCGCCAGCCGCACCGGGTACTTGAACAGCAGGTGGCGCTCGCCGACTCCCTTGGCGCGCGCGGTCACCACGTACTGCTTGCGCAACTCGTCGAGCAAGGTGGCGCGCATGATCCGGATCAGCGCGGCCATTCCCGCCGTGCCCACCACCAGCACCGGCGCCCACAGCCGCTGCAGCAGGTTCCACACCCGCGCCAGGCTCCACGGCGCGTCCACGAACTCGGAGCCGAACAGACCGGTGATGGCGACGCCGAAGTAGCGGAACGAGATCCACAGCAGCACCAGGGCGAGCAGGAAGTTGGGGATCGCCAGCCCGGCGAAGCCCCAGAAGGTCCAGAAGTAGTCGAAGAACGAGTACTGGCGCACCGCCGAGAACACCCCGATCGGCACCGCCACCACGTAGGTGAAGATCAAGGTGGAGATCGCCACCAGCAGGGTCAGCCCGAGGCGCTCGCCGATCACCACCGACACCGGCCGGTCGTGGGCGAACGACCAGCCCAGGTTGCCGCGGGTGACGATGTTGCGCAGCCAGGTGAAGTAGCGGGCGTACACCGGCTTGTCGAGCCCGTAGAAGGCCGACAGGTTGGCCACCTGCGCCTCGGTGACGCGGTTGCCCTGCGACTCCAGCGTGAGCACGTAGGAGGTGAGGTAGTCGCCCGGCGGCAACTCGATGATCAGGAAGCTCAGCGCCGAGACCAGCAGCAGGAGCGGGACGAAGCCCGCTACCCGCCGCGCGATGTAGACCAGCACCGGGGTGGCGACGCCCTCAGCCCCGCGCGCGCGGAACGTGCGGCGCCGCCGGCCCCGGCGAGAGCGTGCCTGTCAATACCGTGTCAACTGACCGAGAATAGCGGCCACCGCGTACCGCCCCATGCCTCGTTTCATGGTGTTCAGTGTCACGGAGTGACCGTGCTAATTCCCGTAGAAGAGCTGCTCGGCGCTGTAGATCACCCACTGTGCCACGCCCTCGGTGAACACGTTGTCGAGCCGGTCGTTGACGATCAGCACCGTGCCCGGATTGTAGGTCACGTTGATCTGCGGAATGGTGTCGTAGAAGGTCTGCTGGTAGCGGTCGACGATCTCCTGGTCCCACGGGATCCCGGGACCGATGCCGATGCCCAGCGCGTACAGCTCCTGGAACCATTCCGGCGGTTCTTCGCCCTCGGCGCCGTCGGAGTGGTACCACTGCCGCCACAACGGGATGTGGTGGATCAGGTGGTGCTTGGCGTGGCCGAAGGCGTGCATGGTGGTGGCCTCGTTCCATACCGTGTCGATCTGCAGTTGATTGGCGTTGCGGTGCTCGAACAGGAGGCCGATCTCCACCACCTTGAGGGTGGTGAAGATGCCCACCGCCTTGTAGTGCTCGGCGACCAGCTCGTTGGCCGGCACCGTGTCCGGCAGGTGCGCCGCCACCTCCAGGTTGATCTCGAAGCGCTCGCCGTCCGGGCCCAGCCGCCAGCCGTCGTTGTCGCGCTTGTCGAGGCCCACCTCGTCGAGCAGCCGGTTGGCTTCCTCGGGATTGAACTCGGCCGGTACCCACACCGGCGGCGAGGCGAAGCCGTAGTACACCGCGTCGATGATCTCGTCGCGGTTGATCGCCAGGTTCAGCGCTTTGCGGAAGCGCAGGTCGCCGGCGAACTGGCGCCACACCGGATCGTCGTAGGCGAAGTTGAAGGCGTGCACCACCGGGTTGTAGGGGACTCCCGAGCCGAGCGCCCGGTAACCGTTGCCCTCGTTCTCGCGGTACAGGGGCAACGACGAGATCTTGGCCAGCTCGTCGGCCAGGTCCACCTCGCCGGCGATGATCTTCAGGTTGGCGCCCTCCGGACCCTCCACCTTGGCGCTGACGATGCGGTCGATGTAGGGGAGCTGGTTGCCGGCCGCGTCCACCTTGAAGTAGTAGGGGTTGCGCTCGAATATCGTCTGCGTCGGCGTGCTGCTGGTAACCAGCCACGGGTGCAGCACCGGAATGTCGACCACGTCGGGGGTCTTGCCTTCCCACGGGGTCAGCATCTTGACACTCGGCGTCGATCACCACCTTCAGCTCCCAGCGGCCCTCGCCCAGCGCGCGCATGCGATCGGCCGGCGGCGCCAGCTCGGGAGCCACCCCGGCCAACAACTGCTTCACCTCGCGGGTGCTCTTGCCGCTCGCCTGCTCCACCAGCTCCTGCCGCTGCGCCGCGTCCAGCGCCGGCACCGGTCGCGCCGGCGCCGCTGCCCCGGCCCCCAAAGCCCCCGCCTCCGGCGCCGGCCCCGTGCCGCCCGGCAGCAGCTTCGGTGCCTCGGGCGGCGAGCCGCAGTCGGTGGCGGCGGTGGCCGTGCGCTGCAGGAGATCGAAGGTGTTCTGCAACTGCGCCGCCGCGCTCAGGGAGAGCGAGCCGTCCTGCAGCCGCTCGCGTGACCCGGCGGTATCGGAGCACAGGCGCATGGCTTTGATACGGCGCCACGCGGCACCCTCGCTGTAGCCCAGCTCGCGCACGGCGTAGTCGAACAGGCTGGAGAACCCGAGGCGCAGGTGCAGGTGGCGGGCGTGGATCTCGCGCAGGTGGTCGAGGACGGCGAGCTGCAGCGCCTGCTCGTGCAGGACGAGGGACCTGGTATGCGCCAGCAGCACCTGGTCGGGGAGCCCGGAGAGCGAGGAGGAGAAGCTGGTAGGGGTCGCGTAAGACATGGCGTAAATATAAGCATGGAAGAGAAATAGCCTGCTGCGGCAAGGCTCGGACCGGCACCTGGAAGGGCTCAGGCCGGCGCTGGCGGGGTGCTGACGGGCCTGGTGGGCGTGGCGGGATGTTCGCAGGGTCGGAAGGGCCGGAACGTGCGGTAGCGGGCCGTGACGAGCAGCGCCAAACCCGTCAAGTGCTCAGCGCACTTTTTGGCACCTTTGCAGAATCCTGCACCGCGGCGTCGAGGTAGAAGCAACCCATCGTAGAGACCGGCGATGCGGGAGGCGGATACCCGCTTATTCCTGGACACCTCGTACAGCGATCTAACCACGCACCCTTAAGACGGCGATCTGACAGGCGCCGGGGGCAATCACCGCCGCTCGGCCACTACTGCCAGAACATCCCTTGCCCACACGGGATTCAGACGTCGCTGAGCATGGGATGGCCCGGGGGGGAACTGGGGCGAGCGGAGAGTAACCAGGCCGCTGCTGAGGCGCTGGCGGCTGGCCGCGAGCGGTGGGGCTCGGCATAATCGACCGTACCATGCTGACCGACCGACAGCTCCGGCACTACCGCACCTTCGGTTTCGTGGTGCTGCGCAACCTGTTCAGCGCGGACGAGGTGGCGACCCTGCGCGCGGAGTACGAGGCGGAGCTCGGCCTGGTGTACGCCGACCGGCCCTTCACCGGCGAGACCCGCTACTGGACCACCATGCTGCATCCGCGCACGCCGCTGTTCGCCGGGCTGTTGGAGGACGAGCGGTTCTGCTCCGTGGCGGAGCAGCTCTACGGGCCCGACGTCATCGGCATCTGCACCGACGCCAACCGCTACGTCGGCGACACCCGCTGGCACCCGGACCACGCCGCGGACCCGGACGAGGACTGCTTCGGCGTGAAGTTCGCCTTCTATCTCGACCCGGTGGGAGCGGACACGGGGGCCCTGCGGTTGATCCCTGGCTCTCACAACCGCGCCTTCCACGAGCAGGTGCGGGACTCGCTGCCGGCCCTGGACCTCTCGGTCGTGGAGGTGCCGGCCTGCGTGTGCGCCTCCGATCCGGGCGACGTGGTGGCGTTCGACATGCGCTGCTGGCATGCCAGCCACGGCGGCGCCGACGGCCGCCGCATGGCGACCTGCGTCTACTACAACAACCCCAAGGGAGAGAAAGAAGAAGCCGCCACGCGCCGCCGCGCCCGCATAGCCCGCGAAACCCCGGACCGGTTCGGCCGCCCCGGACAGCAGATGTATCCGGCCGAGTGGCTGGCCAACCCCGACGCCAGTTCACGTCGTGAACGCTGGCTGCGCCGGATGGCCGAGTTCGGCTACTTCGAGCTGTCGGCGTAGCGCGCCCGCCGCCGCGCGCGCCCGAACTTATACGGTGGTCCCGGTCGCAACCGTCTCTGTGATGGGTGGCGGTCAGACGCGATGTCGTAGTGCGAGTGACCCGAAACGACATCGATGCCGTCGCTGCACGCATCGGTGCGGAGTTCCTGCCCGAGAAAGTGATTCTGTTCGGATCTTACGCCTTCGGTACGCCCGCTCCAGATTCGGATGTCGATCTGCTGGTGATCATGGAGCATCAGGGCAGCGGCATGTCGCAAGCTCTGGAGATCGTCCGCCGCGTCAAATCAAGGATCCCCATCGATCTTGTCGTGAGGACTCCGCGGGAGATCCGCCAGCGCTTGGCCTGGAACGATTTTTTCCTCAAGGAAGTGATACGACGGGGGGAAGTGCTCTATGAATCCACTCACGCTTGAGTGGATTCAGAAGGCCGAGGGGCGACTTCGCTGCTGGTCAGAAGCCGGCCAGGTTCTCCCGGAGGTAGGCTGCCGCGAGGCGGATCTGCTCGACGCGGTCCGGATGCTTGCCCTCGTAGACGATGGAGATGCAGCCATTGTAGCGGGCGGCCTTGATGAGTGCGACGATGCGCTCGTAGTCGAGCCACTCCTCGGTGCCGCTCTCGATGCGATAGAACTTGGTGCGGATGTAGGAGGCATGGCCGATGGTCTGCTCCATGTAGGCGTAGAAGTCGTGCCGGGGGTCGGTTTCTCCAATCGGCACCGAGCCCGGCGAGCCCAGCCACTGGCCGGTATCCATGATGAAGTTGAAGTTGTCCCGGTCGACCTCGCGGCGGATGCGCAGCATCTCCTCGCCCGTCGACGGGTGATTCTGCAGGCCGATGGCCACGCCCTGCGCCGCGGCATAGTCCGCCACCTCCCGGTAGCCGGCGATCATCGGCGGCCAGGTGTCCTCGCCGTCGCCGTTCTGCTCCGGGACCGAGGAGCAGAACATGCGGATCAGGGGGGAGCCCAGGAACGCGGCCAGGTCGACCGCCCGTTTCGAGTCGGCGGCATGCTCGCGGCGCTCTTCGGCGGTCCCGTGGAACAGCCCGCTGACGCCGATGTAACCGAGCGGCAGGCCGTAGCGGAGACACAGCAGCTTGATGGTGGTGAGGTAGGCGGGGTCGGTCGACAGGAACGCCTGCGCGTGAAAGTCGACCACGTCCAGCCGCAGGTCGTAGCAGATCCTGATGAAGTCCTCGACGCTGGTGTCGCGGAGACTGAGGAAATTGCAGCCCAGCTTGATCATCCGTTACTCCTGTCGGCGCGCATCGCAGCAGCGGCAGGCCCAGTATAGTGGAGCGGCGCGCGTGCCGTATATGCTGGCGCGGGGAGGCGCGGTGATCATCGACAGCCATCTGCACGTCTGGAGCGACGACCCGGTGCGCTATCCGTGGGCGGGGGAGGGCACCACCGAGGCCGGCACGGTGGAGCTGCTGCTGGAGACCATGGCCAAGCACGGCGTGCACAAGGCGTGCATCGTGCAGCCGATCCACTACCTGTTCGACAACCGTTACGTCGCCGACTGCCTGGCCCGCTATCCCACGACGTTCTCCGGCATCGCGCTCATGGACCGGCGGGCGCCGGATGCGGTGGAGCAACTGGAGCGGCTGGTCGGGGAACACGGCTTCGAGGGGCTGCGCATGCACCTGGGCCGGGCCGACGACCCGGCGGAGTGGGCGGCGCCCGACCAGGACCCGATCTGGCGCAAGGCCGAGGAGCTGGGCGCCTGCATGCTGAGCCTGGGTCCCGCGGAGCAGCAGCCGGCGCTGGCGCCGATCGTCGCCCGCCACCCCGGGGTCAAGGTGATCCTCGATCACCTCGGCGGCGCCCCGGTGCATGAAGAGCCGCCCTTTCCGTTGCTGCGCAAGGTCCTCGACCTGGCGCGCTACCCCAACGTCTACGTCAAGTTCACGCCACGGGTGGGAGCCGGCACCGACATCTACCCGTTCCCCGACCAGCACGCGGTATACCAGCGCATCTACGACGCCTTCGGTTTCCAGCGCCTGATGTGGGGCACCGACTTCCCGCACATCTTCCGCAACATCGGCTATCGCGCGGGCCTGGACCTGTTTCGCCGCCACATGAGGTTTCTCAACGAAGAGGACAAGCAGTGGCTGTTCGCCAAGACGGCGTTGAGCATCTGGAAGTTCGGCGCCACGGAGGAGGTCGCCGGAGGCCGTTGACGTGGCAGGCGGTGGAGCGCGGAGTCAGCCGGATTCGGCCACCGCCTGCTCCACGGCGCGGGTGAAGGCCTCGACTTCCCGCGCCGAGGTCAGCCGCACGAAGCGGACGTGGGACCAGCGCGGGTCGGTGTGCAGCGCCAGCGTGTGGTTGCGCTTGCGCGCATGCTGGGTGACGAGCCAGGTGAGCAGGGAGTCCTGGCGCCAGATCATGAACTGGGGCCAGAACCGTTCCTGGTTCGTTCCCCACAACAGCTCCTTGGAACGCCAGCGCTGCCAGGTGCGGCGCAGTATCCGCCAGAGCATCAGCGGCATCGGGAGGTCGAGCCAGACGACGGCCTCCAGGCGATCCCAGAAGCAACGCTGTGAATGGCTCATGTAGGAACCGGCAACGACCCAGCGCTCGCCGCGCGTCGCGGCGCGGAAACGGCGGTCGAGCTCCTGCGGATCCCTGTCATGCACGGCGACCCATCCCGGCTCCCAGTTGAGCGCGTCCAGTTCCACGAACGCCGCGTCGAGCACCTTCGCCAATCGCGCGGCCAGCGTGGTCTTGCCGGATCCGGTATTGCCCAGCACGTGAATGCGGCGACCGATCGGCGACGCCGGCTCGTGTTCGCTCGTCATGCCTGCGCGCCGTAGTTCGCCTTGACCAGGGTGGCGAGCTCTGCAACCCGCTCCCGGGAGACGACTGCTTTTCGGACCGTCTCCGCGGCACGTGGCTGGAGTACCGAGATGTGTGGTGGACCAGGCCCCCAATCACTCGACTGCCGGCGCGGGACGACGTGAATGTGGAAGTGCGGCACCTCTTGCAGACTGGTCACGCCGTTGTTCTGGTAAACCGTGATGCCATCTGGATTGAACGTAGTTGTCAGGGCGCTGGCGGCGCTCCGCACCTTGTTCATGACTTCGATGGCTTCAGCATCGGTCAGATCCAGAATCGTCGGCGCATGCCGGCGAGGAATGATGAGAAGCTGGCCGACTTCGAACTGTCTTGGGTTGATGAACGTGAGCGTAGTGTCGGTCGCATCGACGATGTGCCTGGTTTCGCGATGCCCGGCGGCCAGTTCACAGAATGGACATGGCACCCGTGTCGGCAACTGGAATGGCGCGATGCTCCGACTCATCATACGGAATCTAATGCGCATTTGATCGCAGGAGAAGTAGGACGGTTGGGTTGGCCGCTCTACTTGACCGACTTGGCCGCGCTTGCCTACCGTGGACCAAGCGTACTGGCACACGACGGAGTGGTCGGCGGCACCTGCAAGTGCACGTCTCGAAAGATGGCACCGGTCGCGCTGAAGTTGCGGTCACGCTACGCGGCGCGTGGAACCGAGACACCGCCCCGAGCGGCTGCCGTGAACCCGGCGTCGCTCGGTATCGGGCTACCAAGCGCCGGCGGGGGGAGAGTGACCGTGGATCCAACTGAGCTACTGATCGGCGACGAAGCACAGTACTTCTTCGACGACGCGATCATCGAAACACTGGTCAGCCTCAAGCGTACGATCCACAGTCCCGAGCGGCATCCAGGCAACCCCATCATTCAGTCGGACCGGCCGTGGGAGCAGATTACCTACGCTTCCTGCAACGGCGGCCAATTCTGGCGCGACGCGGCTACCGGGCAGTTTCACTGTCTGTACACCAACTTCAAGTTTGACCGCGATCGCTATGCCCGGCAGGGGGGAAGTATTCACAGTCCTGATGTCGCCGTTATGAGCACGTTGTACGCCTGCTCCGAGGACGGCCACGTGTGGCAGAAGCCGGCACTGGGGATTCATCGCGAGGGGGGCGAAGACACCAATACCGTACTTGGGAGCGCGGCAACCGGTGGAGTCTATGACTTGGCGCTGCTCGACGATCCATTCGCGGGTAGGCCCGAGCAGCGCTACAAGGCGCTGTACACGTACGTTTCACCGGCCGGACTCGCCGGCCACCCCGCCGTAAGGGCGGCCACCTCGGGCGACGGGATTCACTGGACGACTGTGGACCGACCACTGAACTTCGGAAAGGCGCGTAGCGGGCTCGGGGACGTGCTGATCCTGAGCTGCGATCCGGACTCGCGTACCTATCTGTGCTTCACCCGCCATGGCAACATGGGGTTCGCCCCGAGAGATGTGCCGGAAGTCCAGTTGCCGGCACTGGGCACGCCACGATTCGACGTACGGTTGGGAGCCGAGAACCGGCGTGCCCGGCGGCGCATTTTCCTCGCCGAAAGTCACGACTTCGTGAATTGGACCGTTCCCCGCGTAGTCCTTGCTCCTATTCCGGAACTGGACAACGTGGATGTCGGTTTCTACGGTATGGCACCGTTCAAAGTCGGTGGCCAGTGGATTGGGTTTCTCAACGTACTGCACATGGTCGATAACACGATGAACGTCGAGTTGGCGCACAGCAGGGACGGTCGGAACTGGCGCCGGCTGGCACCGACGCATTCCTGGCTGGAGTGTGGCTCGGCGGGTAGCTGGGAGCAGTTCATGGTGACGGTTTCGAGCACGCCCATTGATGTAGGCAAGCAAACCTTCGTGTACTACGGCGGCGCCCGGAACCATCACGATTGGTGGTTCGCCGGCACCCGCGAGAACCGCGACAATCCGCGATTGTGGGATCATGCGCCCGAGGTAGCGAACATGGACGCCGTGAGCTACGGGCTCGGTCTCGCGAAGATTAGGCAGGGCGGCTTTGTGTCGCTGGGAGCCAACCGCGCACGCGAGGGCTTCCTGGTCACGCAACCGCTGCTGTCACGCGGCGACCGCCTCGAGATCAACGCTTGTTGCGGTCCTGACGGCTACGTGATCGCCGAAGTAACCGACGTGATGCACAACGCGCTCCCGGGACGCCTGCGGACGGAGTGTGACCCGTTTCTTGGTGACTCGGTGGCGCACCAGATCACGTGGCAGGGAGATCCTGACATCCCTATGCCGGACGCCACAGGAATGCGCGAAGGTATTGCCTATCGCAGGGTACGTTTCTTTGTCCGCGACGCAGAGTTGTACAGCTTTCGACTTGCCGGAGGCCATGACGGGCGCCGGCAGCAGTGACGATTCCCGGGTCCCGGCTTTGCTCGCCTGCTCTCGTCTGGCGGAGACTACGGTGCGCGATCGGCCTGGAGCACCTCATGGAACGTCAATTTGACAGGCTGGTAGCAAGCGGTTAGGCTGCTGGATTGACCCGACAACATCACCAGGAAACCGGAGGCAACTCATGAGACACGGTATTCGAATCGTTACAGGCGCTGCAGCGTTCCTGCTGGCAATCGCGGCGTACGCCGGAGGCACCGGTGAGGGGGCCGTGACAACTGACGCCGCCGAGCCCTCGGCAGCTTCCACGGGGCGCTACCAGGAAGCACCGATGCTGCAGGCACTGGTGCAGGCGGGCGAGCTGCCGCCGGTGGCCGAACGACTGCCGCCGGAGCCGCTGGTGGTGCAGCCCTATGCCGGGATCGGGAAGTACGGCGGCACGCTCACCACCGGTGACACCAGGCCGGGCGGATTCGGAGTCGACACCCGTCCGCTGTACGAGACGTTCTTCAAGCAGCACTTTCCGAATTACAGCGACGTCAGTCCCAACCTTGCCACCGGCTTTGCGTTCTCCGGCGGTGCCAGCGCCATTACCGTCACGCTGCGTGAGGGCGTGCGCTGGTCGGACGGTACGCCGTTCACCGCGGACGACGTCGTGTTCTACTACGAAGCCGAGTTCACCAACGAAACGCTGATGCCAGTAAAGAAGGCGATGTGGGTCGCGGGCGGTCATCCCATGACCATGGAGAAGGTGGATGATCTCACGTTCCGGATCGGCTGGCCGGTGGCGAACGGCATCGTCCGCTCCTACCTCGGTGGGTCGCACGCGCGCCAGGGGCTGTTCTACATGCCGCGCCACTATGTCAGCACGTTTCACATCGACTACAACGCCGACGCCAACTCCCTGGCCAAGGAGGAGGGCTTCGAGACCTGGGACAAGCTGTTCAACTTCAAGAAGCTGCCGCGTAACGGCGGCCCGACGGTCTCCGCCTACGTCCTGGAGGAGTCCTCGGCCGAGAAAGCCGTCGCGGTGCGCAATCCCTACTACTGGAAGGTGGATACTGCCGGCAACCAGTTGCCCTACATCGACCGCTGGGTGGAGAAGGAGTTCGCCAACCCGGAAACGCGTACGGTGGCGTTGATCGCCGGCGATCTGGACTTCGGCGCCGGCTTGAACGACTTGGCGAACATGCCGCTCTACCGCCAGAACGAACAGCAGGGCGGCTATCGTACGCTACTCTATCCCACCGACAAGAACGGCGGGGTGTACGCCCTGAACGAGACCTACAACGGTGAACACGCGGAAGTGCTGCGGCCGCTGTTCCGCGACCGGCAGTTCCGCCGCGCGCTGTCGCTGGCGATCAACCGCGACGAGGTCAACCAGCTCGTATACCTGGGACTGGCGCGGCCATCGCAGGCCACCGTGCTGCCGTCGGTCAGCTTCTACGAGCAGCGCTGGGGCGACAACTACGCCGCCTACGACCCCGCTCAGGCGAACGCGATGCTGGATGAAATCGGGCTGGACCAGCGCGACGGTGACGGGTTCCGTCTGCTTCCGAACGGCGAGCCGCTGTTCCTCCTCATCGAGTCGTGCGATGCCTGCGGCGTGCCGGTGAAGGTGCACGAGCTGGTCACCCAGTACTGGCGCGAGGTTGGCGTCAAGACCGATCTCAAGATGCTGCAGAAGGCGCGCTACGACCAGCGCACCCGCGAAGGGCTGGTGCAGGTGACCGCGCACCAGGCCTCCGGCATGGATGAACCGACGGTGTGGTGGCGCACCATCGCCTCCGGCTACATGTTCGGTTCGCCGCACCGGCTGCTCACCTACGGGCACGAGTACACCCGCTGGCGCAACAGCAACGGGGCCCAGGGCGAGGCGCCGCCGGAGTCGTTCCAGAAGGTGTTCGATCTCCTCGAGCAGTGGCGCACCGTCGAGTACGGCTCCGCCGACTACGAGCGGCTGGGTCGCGAGCTGTTCGAGTTGCACTACGAGAATCTGTGGATGATCGGAACCGTGCAACAGCCACCGCATCCGATCATCGTTTCCAACAAGCTGCGCAACGTTCCGGTGGACGAGGACGGGATCTGGGCGGTAGGCCCCATCTGGGTACAGGCGCTGCTCCAGGATCAATGGTACTTCGAATAGCGTAGCGGCAATCCCGCCACGTAATGGCGGGCGATTGAGAATGGCACGATTCGAGTTGCTGGCGGCGAACTACAACGCCGGCGCGATGGCGGTGTACGATGAATTCGGTCGTTGGCTGGCGCGTCGCGATGTCAAGCTGACTCTGCGGCAGTGCGGCACGGAACAGGATCTTATCGCCGGCCTGCGGGCGGCGGAGGTGCTGTTGGCGTTTCGCATTCCCGTAACGCGGCGGGCAATCGCGGCGGCGCCGCGGCTGCGGCTCATCATGGCCTCCGGCAACGGTTTCGATCATATCGACGTTGCCGCCGCAACCGAACATGGGGTGCCCGTCACCTGTGGCCGCAGATACAACGTGGAGGATGTGGCCGAGCACGCCATTCTCCTGATGCTCTGGTGCGGGCGCAAGATCGGGATGCTGCAGGCGGGCGTGCGGCGCAGCGCGTGGCCGTGGCCGTGTGGAGCGCACGTGCAGCCGGTGCGCCGACTGGCCGGTCGCACCCTCGGCATCGTCGGTTTCGGCTTGATCGGACGTGCGGTCGCCGGTCTCGCCCGGGGCCTGGGGCTCGCCGTGTGCGCCCACGACCCGTACCTGCCGGCTGGCCGGATCGAAGCGGAAGGTGCCGAACCCGAGTCCTTGCCGGCTCTCTTGCGGCGGTCCGACTTCGTCTCGCTGCACCTCCGGGCCAACGAGGAGACTACCCGCCTGATCGGCGAGCCGCAGCTCAGGATGATGCAGCGCACGGCTTACGTGATCAACACCAGTCGCGGCCAGGTGATCGACGAGCAGGCGCTCATCCGTGCCTTGCGCGAGGGGTGGATCGCCGGTGCCGGCCTGGACGTGCTCGCGAGCGAACCGCCGCCGGTCGATCACCCGCTGCTGTCGATGGAAAACGTATTGATCACCGGACACGCGGCAGGGTCGACGGTCGAGTCCACCGTGGCATGGCGCGAGGAGTGGCAGCAGATCGTGTCCGACCATCTCGCGGGGGCACGGCCGATCAACGTCGTGAACCCCGAGGTCAAAGAGATTGCGGCCACCACCGCGCCGCATGGTAAACGCGGGGTGTGAGCGCGCTTTCAATGTTCATCGCCTACAACAACCAACGCGTCGACAAGCCGATCGGGAGTTGCCGCCAGCTGTTTTTCGACGATGACGTGATCGCCGCGGTCAAGAACGTCACGCGGCGCCAGCACACGCCACGAAAGCACCCCGCGAATCCGCTCGTCGAGCGCGATACGGCGTGGGAGCACACCCCTTTCTTCCGGACCAGCGCGTTCAACGTGATCCGCGATCGCGGCGCGGGCGTATTCAAGTGCTGGTACGAGGACATGTACGAAATGTTCGGTGGCGGGTTCCAGTTCGAGACCCCGCAGGGGGTGGGGAAGGTGCACCGCAACCGTATCTGCTACGCCCAATCGGCCGATGGAATCTCCTGGGAAAAGCCAGGCCTGGGGCGCTACCTGATCGACGGTCACGACACCAATACCGTGATCTGGGAAGCGGATACGCGCATCGGATCGCCCACGGTGCTGCTGGACCAGCGCGCTGCCGATGCTACGCAGCGCTACAAGATGCTCTATCTTCACCAGACCGCGGCAGCGAAGTCGGGACGTCATGGTGCCGGTCTGTGTCTGGCCACTTCGCCCGACGGGATTGAATGGGAGCTCAACAAGGAGACCCCGCTGTTCCCCCATTGGGGTGGCGACGTCGAGGTGCTGACCTACGATTCCGTGGACCGGAAGTACCTGCTCTTCGGTCGCGCCCATGCCAACAAGGGGGGCAGCGTGCATCCCGGGCACGCTCACGCTGCACAGCCGTTTCCGCCGGTCTGGCCCAGCCGACCGGAAGGGATCTGGGGCACACGGCGCAACCTCTACCGGCTCGAGAGCGACGACCTCGTGCACTGGTCCGATCCCGTGCTGGTGTTCGATCCGGACCAGCGCGACAACCTTGACGACAGCCACTACGGATTCGTGCCGTGGCGGGCCGGCGAATTGCAGTTGGGAATACTCAACGTGTTCCACCAGGTGGACAACACGATGGACATGTATCTGTTGTTCAGCCGCGATGGCCTGGCGTGGCAGCGGCTACCGCAGCATCGGCCGCTGCTGGCGCGAGGTGGAGCCGGCAGCTTCGATGAACACATGATAGAAACGCCCACGCAGCCAATCGTCGTGGGGGACGAAGTCTGGTTGTACTACGGTGGCCACAGCGTGCACCACGACTGGTGGATATGCGGCCGGCGTGAGGGGCTGGGAGTCCCCGAAGCGCACGATCCCACGCTCTCGCAAAACGGGCATCACCTGGCTCTGGCGACGCTCCGGCTGGATGGATGGGTGTCGCTGGCGACGGGGTTGCGGGAGGGCTGGATCGAGACCAAGCCGGTGTCGTCGGCCGGCTCCCATCTGTTCATCAACGGCCGCTGCCGGTCGGGAGGCTACATCGAGGTGGAGGTTACCGATCACTGGGACAACCCGTGGCCAGGATTCTCCCGATCCGATTGCGATCGATTCACGGGTGACAGTGTGCGCCACAAGGTCACCTGGGCGGAACGCAGCCGGATCAGTGAGCTTCCGTTCGCCGTAAAGCTGCGATTCCACATGCGCGACGCCGACCTGTATTCGTTCCAGATCGCCGATACGCCGACACCCGACTAGTGCGCAAGGCCACTCCGTGCCGCCAGAGACCATGAAAACCGGTGCACTTGGATGGTATGCTGGACAGGTTTCGGACTAGGGCGGACTGAATGCTGAGCTACATCCTGACCAGGGTCGTCTCCATGCTGATCAGCCTGGTGGCCGTGTCGATCATCGCGTTTCTGATCATTCAGCTTCCGCCGGGAGACTTCATCGACTACCTGGAGACCCGCAGCATCGGCACTGAGCCGCAGTTCGTCTCGGAGGAGGAGGTGGAGGCCCTGCGCGCGCACTACGGCCTGGACCGTCCCATCTACGTCCAGTACTTGAAGTGGGCCTCGAGAATCGTATTCTACGGCGATTTCGGCATGGCCTTTCTGTGGAATCAGCCGGTGACTCACCTCATCAGGGAGCGCTTGCCCTTCACCATGATCGTCGCTGTCAGCACGCTGTTGTTCGCGTATGTCGTGGCGATTCCCATCGGCGTCTATTCCGCTACCCATCAGTACTCCATCGGCGACTATACCGCCACGGTATTCGGCTTCATCGGACTCGCCATCCCCAACTTCCTGCTGGCTCTTATTCTGATCGTGCTGATGTTCCGTATCTTCGGCATCAATCCATCAGGTCTGTTCTCTCCTGAGATGGAGGATGCAGCGTGGTCGCTGGCCAAGGTGGTGGACATGATCAACCACCTCTGGATACCGATGATCGTGATTGGAACGGCGGGAACCGCGGCCATCATACGGGTGCTGCGCGGCGTACTGCTGGACGAGCTGGGCAAACAGTACGTGGTCACCGCACGCGCCAAGGGCATGGCTGAACGGGCCCTGGTGTTCAAGTACCCGGTCCGGGTAGCGCTCAACCCGATTGTCAGCACGATTGGCTGGCGGCTGCCGCAAATCGTTTCGGGCACTACGATTACGGCCGTGGTGCTGAATCTGCCGACGCTCGGTCCGATGCTGCTGGTGGCGCTCGAGAGCCAGGACATGTTTCTGGCCGGCGCGATCATCCTGCTGCTGACGATCCTGGTGCTGGTCGGAACCTTCGTTTCCGACATCATGCTGGCGGCGCTCGATCCGCGCATTCGGCTGACATGACGGAGCCGCGTCCTGCGTCTGACACGTCTCGCGACGAAAGCGCGTACCTGGCATCCCAGTGGCAGCTCGTGTGGCGGAAGTTCCGCCGCCACCGGCTGGCTCTGGTGGGGGGCACGTTCCTCGCCGTGCTCTACGCGCTGGCCTTGTTCGGCGACTTCGTGGCTCCCTATCCGATCGCCGAGCGCCACGCCGACCAGGCCAACCATCCGTTGCAGCGGGTGCGCTTCTTCGATCAGGGCACGCTGCGCCTGCGGCCCTTCGTATACGCGACGACGCCGGGTCTCGACACGGAGACGTTTCTGCGGGCCTATCCCATCCAGAAGGAGCGGCGCTACCCGTTGCATTTCTTCGTGCGCGGCTGGTCCTACAAGATCCTCGGCCTGATTCCATCGAACCGCCACCTGTTCGGCGTGCAGGAGG
Source organism: Spirochaetia bacterium (assembly GCA_965203905.1). Taxonomy (GTDB): domain Bacteria; phylum Spirochaetota; class Spirochaetia; order SZUA-6; family Bin103; genus Bin103. Next base: position 4,640,399 of record CBDBDQ010000005.1, read on the forward strand.
GACATGTCTACCTGTTCGGGACCGACTCCCTGGGGCGGGACCTGCTCTCTCGTACGGTGCATGCAGCCAGAATCTCGCTGACGATCGGTCTCGCGGGAGTGGGCATCAGTCTCCTCCTCGGCATCGTGCTGGGCGGGATTTCCGGCTACTACGGCGGGCGCGTCGACCTGTTCATCCAGCGCCTGATCGAGATCCTGCTGTCAATCCCGACCATTCCGCTGTGGATGGGCCTGAGCGCCGCTCTGCCCGCCGACTGGCCCCCCGCACGGGTCTACTTCGGCGTCGTCGTGATCGTGTCGGTGATTGGCTGGACCGGGATCGCACGCATCGTGCGCGGCAGGTTCCTCCAGCTTCGGGAAGAGGACTTCGTGATGGCGGCAAAGGTAACGGGATGCTCCGATTCGCGGATCATCTTCGCGCACCTGGTGCCGGCGTTCGCCAGTTACATCATCGTGCGCGCGACGCTCGCCGTGCCGGCCATGATTCTCGGTGAGACCGCGCTCAGCTTTCTCGGGCTGGGGCTGCGCGAGCCGGTGGTGAGCTGGGGTACGCTGCTGCGGGACGCGCAGCACGTGAGGACCATATTCCTGTACCCTTGGCTGCTGATTCCGGCGTTGTTCGTGGTCGTCACCGTGCTGGCGTTCAACTTTGTCGGTGACGGCCTGCGGGACGCGGCCGATCCTTACAAGTGACCGCCGTGACCCGGCTGCGGGATCACACTCGGGAGCGAACGATGATTGTCGATACTCACGTGCACGTGTGGGAGATGCCGCCGGTGGCGCCGGTCGGGCCGACCGCGCCGAGCTTTACCGCCTTGCCCGCCGCGGCGGCGCCGGTGGAGCTGCTGCTCGACGACATGGACGCCAACGGCGTGGACGCGGCGGTGCTGGTGCAGACGAGCTGGTCGACCTGGGACAACACCTACGTGGCGCAGGCGGCCGCGGCCGGCAGCCGCCTGTGCTCGATCGGGCTGATCGATCCGTTGGACGCGGGCAACGCGCAGCGGGTGGCGACGTGGATGGATCGGTTCGCCATGCGCGGGTTCCGCTTCCATCCCGACTACTATCCGCAGGTGGAGGTCCTCACGCTGCCCCACAACGGCGCGCTGTTCGAGGAGATCGAGGCTCGCACCGGCATCGTGAAGGTGCACAACCGGGCGCCAAACGCACCGCAACTCGATGCCGTGGCCGGTCGCTACCCGGGCATCACCTGGATCATCGATCACCTGATGTACCCGGAGCCGGCGATGGCCGCGACCGACTGGCGCGACTACGCCCCGGTCCTGGCCCTGGCGCGCCACCCGAACGTCAGGCTCACGATCTCCGACATCCACAGCCGCTCGGATGCGGCGTTCCCGTATCGTGACATGCACGACGTGGTGCGGCGGGCGATCGACGCGTTCGGGATCGAGCGCTGCCTGTGGGGTACCGGCTACCCCGGCTACCACCGCGAGCGGCACGGCTGGCCCTCCCTGGCCGACGAGCTGCGCCTGGTGCGGGAAGGATTCGACTGGCTGACCGCGGGTGAACGCGAATTGCTGCTCGGAGAGAACGCCCGCAGGCTGTTCGGATTCGGCTGAGCGCACCGCCCCGACGGTGCTTTGCTGCTGCACTCCGGTTGACAGCGCACGGACCGCCGCCCATGCTCGCGGAGAGCCGATGGGCGGGGCGCACTTCGATACGATCATCGTCGGCGCCGGGGCCGCGGGTGCGGTGCTGGCGGCGCGGCTGTCCGAGGATCCGGCGCGACGGGTGCTGCTGCTCGAGGCCGGTCCCGACTTCCCCGACGGGCGTTTGCCGGAGGAGATCCGCTACGGCTTCGGCCGCCACCGGGACCTGTGGGCGCTCGCGTTCGGCTACGACACCGCCTACGGCTGGGACTACCGCGCCCGCGCCACCCGCTACCAGCCGCGCATGTTCGTGCCGCGCGGCAAGGTGGTGGGCGGCTCCAGCGCCATCAACGCGCAGATCTTCCTGCGCGGGGTGCCGGAGGACTACGACGCGTGGGCCGCCGCCGGCTGCCCCAAGTGGAGCTTCGCCGAGCTGCTGCCCAGCCTGCGTCGGGTCGAGGCCGATCCCGGCTTCTCCGACTCCTTTCACGGCGCGTCCGGTCCGATCCCCGTGCGCCGCTTCGGCCGCCGCGAGCTGCAGCCGGAGCAGCGGGCGTTTCTGGAGGCATGTCTCGATGCCGGCTTCGCCGAGTGCGCCGACCACAACGCTCCCGACTCCACCGGTGTCGGCCCGCTGCCGTTCAACCACACCGCCGCCGGCGTACGCTGGAGCGCCGCCATGGGCTACCTGGACCCCGCCCGCGGGCGCCGCAACCTGACCATCCGGCCGTGCCGTCACGCCGAGCGGCTGCTGCTGGAGCGCGGCCGCGCCACCGGCGTCGCGCTACGTGGCCCGGACGGCCCCGAGGCGGTGCACGGCGCTGAGCTGCTGCTGTGCTGCGGGGCGATCGGGACGCCCCACCTGCTGCTGCGCTCCGGCATCGGGCCCGCCGACCACCTGCGGGAGGTGGGCGTGCCGGTGGTGCACGACCGGCCCGGCGTCGGCGCCAACCTGCGCGACCACCCGCAGGCCGCGGTGGTGGTGCGCGCGGCGGATGGGTTCCGGCAGTCGGGAACGGAACCGCGGCTGCAGATCGGGCTGCGCTATACCGCGGCCGGGTCTTCACTGCGCAATGACATGATCATATTGCTGATCGGGTTCGCCACCGCCGAGGGCCACTACCGCGCGGGCCTGGCACCGCTCGGCTTCACCGTGGTGCCCGCGCTGTATCTCGCCGCCGGCGCCGGCAGTGTTCGCCTGCGTTCGCCGGCAGCCGACTCACCACCGCTGCTGGACTACCACTACCTGGCCGAGGCGAGCGACCGGGAACGGATGCGGGAGTCGATACGCATCGCCGCGGATCTGCTGCGGCACCGCAGCTTCCGCCCGCTGGTGGCGCAGCGGATCAGTCCCACCGACGCCGAACTGGGCGCCGACGCTGCCCTCGACGAGTGGCTGCTGCGGGTCGTGCAGACCAGCCACCACGTATCGTCGACCTGCCGCATGGGCACCTCCGACGACCCGGCGAGCGTCGTGGATCAGGAGGGGAGGGTGCACGGCGTCGACGGCCTGCGGGTCGCCGACGCCTCCATCATGCCGGACTGCGTGCGCGCCAACACCAACTGCACGTCCATGGCCATCGGCGAGCGGATCGCCGAATTCATGCGTCGCTGAGTGGGTGCGGCTTCTCGTCAGCGTGCCGCTGGTCCTGCTGCTGGCCGCATGCGCCACCTCCGCGGATCCGCCGCACGACTCGGCGGCGCATGCGCCATGCGTCGCCCAACGGGGGCCGTTGCGGGCTGACGCTACCCTGGAGGGGGCGGCGGGCAGCTATCTGCTGACGCTGGTCGCTCCCACCGCAAACGGTGGCCAGGTCAGCGTCTCCGGGGCTCTCCACCTGGAGCCGAACCAGCCGGCCCTGCGCGTGTTTGGCGAGGGCGTGAGCACGCCCCTGTACGGCTGGGTGGAGATCGAGCTGCAGGCGGTGGGAGCCGTGGAGGTCGGCGCTGCGGGATCGCGCGATCCGCTGCGCCCGGGCGTGCTGGTGCTGGAACAGCGGCGGGACGCCGCGGTGGCACCGCAGATCACGCTGCGCCTGGGATCCCTCGCCAACCTGCGCACCGAGCGCGGCGCCTTCGACGGCGGCTACCTCGCGCTGCACGTGGAGCACCTGGAGCCGGACAGCTTTGGCGGCGGCTGGGTGAGCGGCATTCACGCAACCCGCGTCGCGGGGCACTTCTGTGCGACGCGGGTTGCCCAACGTACCTGACGGCGCGCCGGCTACTCGGCTCCGGTGGTGGGGACGAAGCTTGCCCAGTAGGGCTCCGGGTCCACCCGGGCGTCGATCAGCGTGGCGGTGTCCGCCTGCAACGCCTGCCGCAGGGCGTTCCGGAACTCGTCCGGATCCGAGACCGTGACGCCCTGCAGCCCGCAGGCGCGCGCTACCTGGGCGTAGTCCACCGGCTGCAGGTCCAGCGAGTAGGCGGGAAAGCCGCGTGCCCGCTGCCGCGCGCGGATGGTGCCGTAGGCCTGGTCGTTGACGATTACCAGCGGCACCGCGGCACCGGTACGGGCAAATGCCTCCAGCTCGCCGAGCCGCATGAGGGCGCTGCCGTCACCCCCCAGGCCTACCATCGCGCGCTGGGGGCGCGCCAGCTTGGCCCCCAGAATGGCGGGCAGCATGAGCCCCATGGTGCGTCCGCCGGCCGAGCCGAAGAAGGTGTCCGGCCGATACACCGGCCACAGGTACTCAAGCATCAGTACGAAGGCTGCGGATTCGGAGAACAGCATGCCGTCACGGGGCAGCGCGCCGCGGATGCCGTCGATGATGTCCTGCACCGCGAACCGGGCATCGCCGGGGCGGGCGAAGCGGTCGCCCGCCCCGGCCTGCAGCCGGTGGATGGCGGCCACCGGAAAGCCATCGTCCACGCGCTCCCTCGCCGCCGCCGCCAGGGCCGCCAGCGTAGCGCCCAGCGCTCCGTCCACGCGCGCCCGCGGCAACGGCGACAGGGTCTGGTAGGCACGGTCCGCGACCAGCTCCACGGTGGGCAGCTGCGCCTGCCACGGCGCCTCCGCGGCCAGCGGATCCACGCCTGCCAGGATCACGCCGTCGGCCTCCGCCAGCACCCGGTTGGCGAGCACCGCGGGCGGCGGCAGACAGGCGAACACCCCGGCGAAGCGGGGATGGTCCTCCGCCAGCACGCCGCGGGCATCGATCGCCACCAGCACCGCCGCACCGATCCGCTCCGCCAGCCGCTCCAGCTCATCCTGCGCACCGGCGCGCAGCAGGTCGGCGCCGGCTATGATCACCGGCCGCCGCATCGCGGCAACGACGGCCGCCGCGGCGGCCACGGCCGGCGCATCGGTCGCAGCGGGTGGAGCGCCGGCGGCTTCCGGCGCGGCCGGCGCAGCGGCCCCCGCCTCCGCGCCCCCCAGGTCGCCGGGCAGATCCAGCAACACCGGGCCCGGACGCCCCGCCGCCGCGCGGTCGAAGGCGGCGTCGATGGTGGTGCCGGCACCCGCCGGCAGCAGTCTCGCCACCTGCTTCGCGGCCGTTTGGAACAGACCGGGCTGGTCGATCCGCTGCCCCATCTCCGCCGGCAGGAACGCCTCCGGCAGCGCCTCGGTAATGCATACTACCGGCTTGCGTTCGAAGTAGGCGTTTACCGCACCGCCCACCAGGTTGCCGGCCCCCGGGCCCTTGATCGCCAGGGCCAGACCCGCGCAGCCGCGCAGGTGTCCGTAGTAGGCGGCCGCGATTGCCGCCGAGGCCTCGTTGGCCGTGGACACGAACTCCACGCCCCGCCGCCGCCCGGCATCGATCAGGTCCATCAGCGCACCGCTGCCCGGTACTCCGAAGCAGTGCCGCGCACCGCGCCTCCAGGCCGCCTCGATAAGCGCCTCGGGAATGGTCATGGCTGTCCTCCGCCGGTGACTGTGCCGCCGTCCCTGTGCGGCCCCGGGCCGACGGTGCGTCCCGGGATCACCACGTTACGTCCATCATATCGCGGCCCCAGTACAAGGGTCCCGAATACCTGCTCTTCACCTCGGCGATCGCCTGGCTGGTCTCTTCGGGTGGATCGAGGCTCGCCGCCTGGTGGTTGATCACCAGACGCCTGGCGCCGGCCGCGGCCGCCATGCGCCCCGCACCCAGGGTGCCGCTCTCGGAATTCTCGGTGTCGTATTCGCTCAACCGCTCCTCCCGATGGACCGCTTCCATGACGAACAGGTCAGCACCACGCGCCAATGCCACCACCGCCTCCGTGGGTGCGGTGTCGCCGCTGAAGGCGACCACGCCTTGTGCGGTCTCGAAGCGGAAGCCGTAGCACGCAAGATAGGGCTGGGCGTGTTTCACCTGGCGTGCGATGCAGGTCCAGTCGGGGCCGGTGGCCACCACTCCGTCGGCATATTCGTGTACCTCGACGACCGGCGCCGGGCGCGGGCCGCGTCCGCCCCGTGAGCGGTAAGCCGCGAGGCTCATCGGGTGGTTGGTGCGCGCCACCACGTCGTACCAGAACACACCCCGTTCGGGGCTCCAGATGCCCTCCGTGATGTCGCGAATCGGTGGTGGTCCATACACCTGCAGATCGCCTTCGCCGCCGCTGGCCTGGTCGAACCGCGTCATCAGGAAGCAGGGATAGTCGGAGACGTGGTCGGAGTGCAGGTGGGTGAAGAACAGGTGGCGGATGGAAATGCACGGAGTACCCATGCGCTGCATCTTGTAGGTCGATGCCGGACCACAGTCGATCATCAGCCGCTCACCGCAGATCTCCAGTACGAAACAGGTCCCCCACCGGTTCGGGGTGGGAGTGGGCGTGCCGGCGCCGACGATACGCAGACGAGGCATGACAGTGCCGGGAGGGTAGCGTGGCGGCGCATCGGCCACAAGGTGCCAGGGATCAGGTCAACGGGTCACTTGAAAGAAGCGATCGTGCACCCCCTGCACCAGTTGCCGCTCGTCCTCTCCGATGCGGCGCCGCACGCGGTGGGAGCTGTCGGCGAACGAACCGATGCAGGCTGCCAGGTGCTGCGGCGTCATCTGCGTACTGCGGTCCGGGCTGTCGTAGCCGAAGAACACGTACACGCTGATCGACAGATCCTCGCCGCCCGGACCGCTGATGCGCGGATGCCAGGGGTGGCGGGTGCCGGTGGCAATCACTTCCCGGTCGTCCAGCAGGCATCTGAACAACACGTGCCGTCCCTCCACCCGATCCACCAGCAGGAAGGTCTGGTCGCGGAAGTAGAGCACCTGCACCGGAAACTGGTCCCCCCGCACCGGCAGGATATCGAGCGGCGTGCCCAGCTCCTCGTTGCGCTGCAGCGCCAGCCGGAACTGCTCGTCGGTCTTGCGCGCGGCCGGATCGCGCCAGGAGTGCAGCAGCCCGCGCAGCGCGCGCCAGTTCATAGGACGGTCGGGATCGGGCGGCGGCTGCGGGTCGCGCAGGAACTCGTCGAAGCGCCGCACCATGGCGTCGCCCTCGTCGACGTGAACGGCGTAGTCCAGGCGCCGCTCGGCGCGTTGGGCGCGGGTGACGGGGCGCCAGCTGTCCGACTCGCACGCGGCCAGCGCCGCCAGGAACACCGCCAGGAGAGCCGCGCCGATGGGCGCCCGCAGTTTGCTGTGGCGTTTCCCGAGCACGAACCAATGGTGCCAACTTGGCCCACGTCTCGGCAAGTTGGCGGCGAACCTGCCGTTGCAACGGTCCGCGAACGAGACGCTGGGGCGGCAACCCCGGTACACTCGCGCGCGTGATGCAGGCTGTCGCGAGGAGGATGCATGGCTGAGCCTCAGGTGGGCGTATGCGGCGCGCATGCCGAGTTGTGCGCGGTAGCGGGGTCGATCGACTTCGCGGAAGAGGCGGTGCAACGGCTGCTGGTGCCGGAGCAGCCGGAGGCGACGTTCGACCCTCCGCCGCCGGCGGCGCTCGCGACGCTCCCGATTTCCGCGGCCAACGGGTTTCTGCCGGGCGACCTGCGTTCCACGGGACCGGCGGTGGACCTGGAGCGGCTGCGGCGCTACGCCGCGGCGGCGTTCCGGCGCGCGCGGCAGGTGGGGATCGGAATCGTCGTGTATGGCAGCGGCGCCTCGCGCCAGGTCGACGAGGGTTTCGACCGGGCACGTGCCGAGCAGCAGTTCGTGGAAGCCTTGCGCACGGTCGGTCCCCCGGCGGCGGAGGCCGGCGTTACCGTGGTCGTGGAACCGCTCAACACCGCCGAGTGCAACCTCATCAACAGTGTGACCGAGGGCGCCGAGGCGGTGCGCGCCGCCGGACATCCCCACGTCATGCTGCTGGCCGACCTGTACCACATGCTGCGCGAGGACGAGAGCCCGGACGCCATCGAGCGGGCGGGCGCCCTGATCCGGCACGTGCACGTGGCGGAGAGAGCGGAGCGCACACCGCCGGGGGTCGCCGGCGACGACTTTCGCCCGTTCCTGCGCGCACTGGCCCGCATCGGCTATGACGGCGCATTCTCGCTGGAGTGCCGCTGGCGGGATCAGCTCGCGCAGGCCCCGCCGGGGGTCGCGGCGCTGCGCCGCCAACTGGCTTCCATCGCCTGAGCGCTCGCCGGCAGGTCATTCGGCGGGTGGTTCCTCAGTTCTCACGATGGGCGCCGGCCGCGTGCCGCCGTACTTGCTTCCGACCGCGCGTCCCGGCCCGCCGGGCGGTGATCGGCGCGCCGTCACTGCTGGCAGTGGTGGGGCTGGCTCTCGCCACGGCCGGCTGCGACCTGTTCTTCCCTCCGGCGCTGTCGGTGCGGGTGCGGCCCTCGGAGCTGCTGGCGGATTACGCCGACCGGCCGTTGTGGCAGTGGAGCGTTGACGGGACGGGGAGAGTCGGACGGCTGCAGGTATCCCTCGATCACGGCCGTTACCGCGAGCTGCCCCCGGCGGCCCGCTCCTATCGTGCGCCGGCACCGCTGGCGCCGGGGCGGCACGTGCTCACGGTCCGGGCCCAGGTCGGCGGCCGCACGCTGCGCGCGTCGTCCAGTGCGCGGGTAGCCGCCCTGCCGGCGTTGCCCGGTGGAATTCCGGACGACGCGCGCGGCAGGTGGTGGCTGGAGCAGATCCGGCTGCCGGAGGTGTGGCGGGCGTACGCCGGGGGCAGGCTGACGCCGCCGCGGCCGGTGATCGTGGCGGTCCTCGACGGCGGCTACCTGCCACATCCGGACCTGGCCGACGGCCTGGATCCCGGCGCCGGGTACGACTTCGTCAGCGCGGGCCTGCTGACCGACGGCGACGGGGTCGATCCCGACGCCTACGCCGAGGGCGCCTGGCACGGTACCGCGGTCGCCGGCATCGTCGCCGCCGGCATCGGCAACGGCTACGTGGCCGGAATGGACTGGTCCGCGGAACGCATCATCAGCATCATGCCGGTGCGCGTGATCGACGTCGACGGAACCGGCACCGACTACGACCTGGCGCAAGGGGTGCGCTACGCCGCGGGTCTGGAAAATGACTCCGGAGAGTTGCCGCCGCGGGCGGCCAAGATCATCAACGTCAGCATCACCGACCCGGAGCACGTCGCCGTCTCCGCGGTGCTGCAGAATGCCTTCCATGATGCCACCGAGGCGGGCGCGATCGTGGTAGCCGCCGCGGGCAACGAAGCCCCGGCGCAAGTGGCGGTACGGGCTCCCGCCAGCTCCGGCTGCACCCTGGCGGTGGCGGCCGCCAACGTCGATCGCGAGCTCGCGGCCTACTCCAACTACGGCCCGCGGCTGGACCTGGTGGCCCCCGGCGGCGACGGCGGGGCCGCGCTGGAGGTGCTCGCCACCGCCCCGAACGGGTCGTGGTCCACGCGCCGGCAGCGGGGCACCTCGTTCGCCGCCCCGCACCTGTCCGGTGCGCTGGCACTCCTGGCGGGCCACGCCCCCGACGTCACCCTGCAGGATGCCCGCGTGCTGCTGGCCGACTCGGCGGCGGACCTGGGACCGGCGGGATGGGACGATCGCTACGGTGCCGGGCTGCTCGACGTGTTTGCGCTGCTCGGGGCGTACCCGCCGCGCGCCGAGGTCGCGGTGCCGCCGCTGCCGTGCCTGCCCCCGGCACCTTCGGCGGCCCTGCGCGGCGCCGCGGCGGCGGATGCGCTGGCGTCCGCCGGGCCACCGGCGTCCGCCGATCCGCGTACCCTGGTGGTGCGCTGGAGCGGTGCTCGGCTCAGCCGCGCGGCAGGCGCCGCCGCGGCCGCCGCACTGAGCAGCCGCCTCGGGCTGTTGCAGGTAAGCCCCGGCGACGGGGAGTTCAGCCTGGTGCGCCTGCGCCAGGACCAGGACCTGAGCCAGTTGAAGGCGCGCCTGGAGGCCGATCCGGCGGTGGCGTCGGTGCAGTTCAACCGCCGCTTCCGAGCACCGTGAGCCTGGCCGCCGCCACGCTCTACCCGCGGCTGGCGCGCTTGGCGCTGGCCTGCATCGACCGAGACGTCCGCCTGAGCGCTGGCGCACAGTCCGCCAGCGCGCGCATGGTGGCGTGTACGGTGGGCGTGGCCAGGGAGCCCCAGCGGCACCAGCACAGCAACTCGTCGACGCCGAGCGCGGCCAGACGGCGCAGCCTCCGGCGCAGCAGGTCCGCACTGCCGATCACGGTGCGTTGGCCGAGGTAGGCCGCCACCTCCTGGTCGGTCGGCGGCGGCTGCTCCACCATGCGATTGCGGTGCTCCAGCGTCCAGCGGATCGCGGAGCGGACCTGCGCCGGAGTTTCGTCGGCAGCCGCCGCCTCGTCGACTACGCAGATGCTGCGCAGGAGACCGAAGCGGCCCGGCCCTGCCGTGTCCGGGCTGGCACGGCCTTGGCGATATGCATGGAGGAGTCGCTCCGTCTGCCCTTCGTCGCCGAGGGTGAGCAGCCGGAACCCGCTGCGGGCCGCCCAGCTTGCGGTCTCGGGGGCGGCGCCGGTGACCGCGACCGGCGGGTGGGGGCGCTGGTGCGGGCGCAACCCCGGGCTGCCGCTCCAGTGGTCGATGACGGCGGCGACGGCGTCGCGGTGGCGCCGGTGGCGGTCATCGAAGTCGGCGCCCAGGTGGCGATACTCCACCGGCGAGTAGCCGGCGCCGAAGCCGGCGATCACGCGCCCGTCCGAGAGATGATCCACCGTGGCGATCTCGTCCGCCAGCCGGAGCGGATGATGCAGGGGCGTGACGTTCACCGCGTAGCCGATGGCGACCCGCTCGGTGCGGGCGGCGATGGCGGCCGCGATCACCGAGGGTGCCGCCGCCAGGCCGTAGGCGGAACCGTGATGCTCGGTTACCCACACGCTGTCGAACCCCAGGTGCTCGGCCAGCAGGGCGTCTTCCAGCGCATTGGCGAACACCTGTGTCTGCGACACGCCCGCCGGTTGCGGCAGGATGAGAAACAGCCCGAGGCGCATGCGCAATTCTACACCGTGGCGCGCCGCGTCGGTGCCCGGTGTGTCCCCGGCTGGGCACTTCGGCGCCGGTATGGTAGGGGATAGGCGTGAAACTGGCAGGCAAAAGAATCATCGTATCGGGCGCGGCTACCGGCATCGGCGCGGCCAGCGCGCGGCTGGTGGCGGCCGAGGGCGCCGCCGTGGCGGCCCTGGACATCAACGACGAAGACGGAGCGGTTACTGTGGCGGGAATCGTCGCGGGCGGGGGACGGGCCCGCTACTGGCACACGGACGTGCGCCGCGCCGACGAGGTGGCGGCCGGCGTCGGCGCCGCGATCGAGTGGCTGGGCGGCGGCGTCGACGTGCTGCTGCACCTGGCGGGGGTACTGCAGGGCGCCGCGGTCGACCTCACCGAGTTCTCCGACACGGTGTGGGACGAAGTGCTGGACGTGAACCTCAAGGGCTCCTACCTGGTGAGCAAGCAGGTGGCGGCAGCGATGATCGCAGCCGGGGCGGGGGTGATCGTGCTGTGCAGCTCCGGCGCCGGCGTGATCGGCGGCAGCTCGTCGTTCGCCTACGGCTCCAGCAAGGGCGCCACCCACGGCCTCGGCATGGTGCTGGCCCAGCGCCTGGCGCCGCACGGCATCCGGGTGCATGACGTCTGCCCCGGCTCCGTCGACACGCCGCTGAAGGTGGCGCAGTTGCGGGAGGTATACCGCCACGACGGCGACCGCGCGCAGTACGAGCATGCGTTGCGGCAGCTCATTCCGCCGGAGGGGATCGCTCCGGTGTTCGCCTTCCTGGCCTCCGACGAGGCGCGCTACGTGCGCGGCTCCATCTTCACGCACTGAGCTTCGAATGCCGCGCCGGCCCGCGGTCGTAACGCGGCGCCCTCCTGGCATAGAGTTGGCGCCATGCCGACCTTCACCGCGCATCAGCTCGCCGAGACCGTCACTCGTATCTTCAGCGCCGCCGGGACGCCGCCGGCCAAGGCGCGCACCGTTGCCGAGCTGCTCATCGACGCCAACCTGACCGGCCACGACTCCCACGGCGTGATCCGCGTGCCGCAATATCTCGACAGCATGGCCAAGGGCGATATCGACCCCAACGCCGGCGTCGAGGTGGTGCGCGAGGGATCCGCGACCGCGCTGCTGGACGGGCACTGGGACTTCGGCCAGGTCACCATGACCCGCGCCGTGGAAGTGGTGCTGGAAAAAACCCGGGCCCATGGGCTGGGCGCTGTTGCCGTACGGGGCGCGAACCACATCGGCCGTCTCGGCAGCTACGTCGACAGCATTGCGCGGCACGACATGATCGCGTTGCTCTACGTCAATGCGGTGGGCATACCGGCGTACCGGATGGCACCGTGGGGCGGCACCGAGTCGCGCCTGGCCACCGACCCGCTGGCCAAGGGAATCCCCACCTCGTCCGGCGAGCCGATCGTCATGGACATGACCACCACCGTGGTGGCCGAGGGCAAGGTGCGGCTCAAGCGCAACCGCGGCGAAGCGGCCCCCGACGGCTGGCTGCTGGATGCCGCCGGAACCCCGACCAATGACCCGCGCGTGCTGTACGAAGAACCGCGCGGCAGCATTCAGCCCCTGGGCGGCGTCACCGCCGGCCACAAGGGCTACGGGCTCAACGTGGCGATCGAGCTGCTGGCCGGGGCGTTGACCGGAAACGGCTGCATCGGGCGTGAGGGCAGCCAGCTCAGCAACGGCGTGCTGCTGCTGGCACTCAGCATCACCGAGTTCGGTACCCGCGAAGAGTTCCACGCCGAGGCGGACCGCTTCATCGCCTTCGTCAAGTCTTCGCCGCCGGCCGCGGGCTTCGACGCCGTGCTGATGCCGGGTGAGATCGAAGCCGCCACCCGCCGGCAGCGCCTGCAGGAGGGCATCTTCGTGGAGCCGGAGACCTGGCGGCAGATCGCCGATCGCAGCACCGAGCTGGGCCTGGAGTTGGCTACGAATCGAGGTCGGTAAGATAGGGTGTGGGTCGGGCTGCAGTCAGGCTGGTGAGGCGGGATCGAAGCAAGCCAGAACTCGGTGGCGGTGTCGGCATCGAAGCGCGCCGCAGCAGTGCCCGTTGCTGGTCGACACCCTGCACAACGCCCTGTGCGCGGCCTTCCCGGAGCCGACACCCTTCTCGGGGCCTCGGGGGATAGTAGGTTGTCAACGCTCAGAACCTCTCGCTACATTGCTCCATGAGCGCGGGACGCCGACATCCGCCCAGGCCGCGCGCGTCACCGCGGCCGCCTCGGCGTTGACGAGTGGCGTGGGGAAGGCCATCCTGAATCAGGGAGGCATTCATGGTTTCTCAGGCGAATAGGCGCCAAGCATGGCTACTGCTGTGGGAAGCAAACCATCTGGTCAGATACTGGACCGGAATCCACCAGAAGATGTCCACACGTCACCGCTGGATACTTGGCGGCCAAGCGGTGCTTGCGGCTGGGGCCGGCACCGCTCTCGTGGCGGAGGTGGTCTCCTGGATCGCCGTGGTAGCAAATGTGGGCGTGGTGGCATTCATGGTCTCGTCTATGGTCAGAGATCATTCTGGCAAGCTCTGGGCGGTCCGGGAGGTGAGGGCGCGCTGCGACAGGGTACAGCGCGAGGCACGCATGCTCTGGACACGGATCCAGAACGACAGCGTTTCAGATCAGATCGTGGAGGAACGATGGGCCGATTTGCAGCGGGAACTCGACGAAGCTACCGGGACCATGGCGGACTTGGCGACCAAGGAAGACTTGAACATCCAGGCGGCGCAAGAGGCCACCTCCATTCTCGAGCAGGAATACGCAAGACAGAATTGAACACGGACTTTACCAAGAGCCTGCCGCGGCGGCCGGCGACCGTACCACTACCGGCGGTCCCCCCGCCTGAGACGCGACCGGCGAATCCTCAGAAGCCGGCCCGCCCGCCCACCAAGCCGGCTCAAACCGAACGCGACAAATAGAAACACCCAGGGAACAACAACGCCGCGCCCAGGTAAAGAGAGTGGCTGGCAGCCCCAAATTGCGGATGTCCAATTCGACGCTGCCGGCAGCGCGGCGGCTCAGCATCAGCGGTCGGCCCAGGCCGCGCCGTGGGGGTACTCGTAGCGGTCGAGTGAGGCCGGCTGCATGGTGATGCTGTAGCCGGGCGCCTCCGGCAGCACGTAGCGCGCGTCACGGATCACCACGGGGTCGACGAAGTGCTCGTGCAGGTGGTCGGAGTACTCGATCAGCACGCCCTCCAGGCTCGGCGCCACCGCCACGTAGTGGAACGCCGACAGGTGCTGGACGTACTCGCACAGACCGACGCCCCCGGCGTGCGGGCATACCGGGATGCCGAACTTCGCCGCCAGCAGCAACACCGCCAGCACCTCGTTCACGCCGCCGAGGCGGCAGGCGTCCACCTGGCAGAAGGCCATGCCGCCCGCCTGCATGAGCTGCTTGAACACCACCCGGTTGGGGCAGTGCTCGCCGGTGGCCACACCGATGGGGGCGATCGCGCGGGCGATGGCGCCGTGACCCATGGCGTCGTCGGGAAAGGTCGGCTCCTCGATCCACAGCGGATCGAACTGTGCCAGCGGTGCCATGTGGGCGATCGCCTCCGGTACGTCCCACACCTGGTTGGCGTCGAACATCAGGTGGCAGTCGCCGCCCAGCGCCTCGCGCATCACCGCGGCGCGGCGCACGTTCTGGGCGTCGTCCGACCCCACCTTCATCTTGAACGCGCGCCAGCCGCCCGCGCGGTACTGCCCGCACAGCGCCCGCACCTTCTCCTCGCTGTAGCCCAGCCAGCCGGCGGACGAGGTGTAGGTGGGCAGCCCGATGCGGCGCAGCTCGGCGGTGCGCTGCGTCTTGCCGGGAGCGTGCTCGCGCAGCAGTTCCAGCGCCTCCTCGGGCGTGAGGGCATCGGTGAGGTAGCGGAAGTCGACGCAGGCGACCAGTTGCTCGGGAGTCATCTCCGCCAGCAGCCGCCACAGCGGCTTGCCCTCGTGCTTGGCGTACAGGTCCCACACCGCGTTGACCAGCGCCGCGGTGGCCAGGTGGATGGCGCCCTTCTCCGGTCCGATCCAGCGCAGCTGGCTGTCGTTGGTCAGGGCCCGCCAGAAGGCGCGCAGATCGGCGCTGATCTGCTCCAGGGTGCGGCCGACCACGAGGTGCTGCAGGGCGTGTACCGCGGCGATGCAGATCTCGGTGCCGCGCCCCAGGGTGAAGGTGATGCCGTGGCCTTCCAGTCCCACTTGGTCGGTATACAGGACGACGTAAGCGGCCGAGTAGTCGGGGTCGGTGTGCACCGCGTCCGAGCCGTCCAGGTTGGCGGAGGTGGGGAAGCGGATGTCGCGGACGGTGAGATGGGTAATGGTTGCCATTACTGATCCTCGGCAGTGGAGGTGAGCCAGCCGCGTACCCGCGGATGGTCGAGCGCCTCCGGGTTGAGCACGTGCGCCGGCCGGCGTCCGGCGACGGCGGCGTTCACCTGCTGGAAGGTGGCAGCGTCGAGCCGAGCCGACGACTCGACGGTGATGCCGGCGCTGTGGTTGGTGGCGATGATGCGCGGATGATCGCGGTGGATCGCACGCGGCCCGTTCACGGGATCGTCGACCACGTAGTAGTACAACTGCTCCTGCTCCACGGCTCGGTGCACCGCTTCGTCGTCGACCAGATTGCCGCGCGAGGGGTTGATCAGCGACGCGTGCGGCCGCATCAGCTCCAGCAGATCCCGGCCAACGATGGTGGTGTCGCCGGAGACGTGCAGCGAGACGGTGTCGCACTCGCGGAACAGCACCTCCGGGGACGGCACCGCCTCGGCACCCGACTTCGCGGCGAGCTGGCCGATGTCGGGACGGATGTCGTACACCAGCAGCCGGCCGGCCGGACCGAGCAGCGGAACCGCCCGCTGGGCCACCTCCTGGCCGATGCGGCCGAAGCCGTACAGGCCGAGGGTCGAGCCCTGCACGTCGAAGCAGCGCAGCACCCGCGTATCGTCGCGATGCGCGTTGCGGTTGAGCGTGTAGGTGCGTTTCATGGTGGCGAACCACTGTGCGATGGTGTACTCGGCCACGCTGTCCATGTGTACGGGGGTGATGGTGATCAGCACGCCGTGGCGCGTGGCCGCCGCGACGTTGACCTGATCGAACCCCACCCCCCAGCGCGCCACCACGCGGAGGTCGGCGGCGGCGGCGTAGAAGCTGTCGCGGAACGGCGCCGAGTCGGCGATCACGGCGATCACGCCGGGGGCTTCGGCGGCGGTCAGCTCGGCCGGCTGCTCCTCCACCGTGGCCAGGGTGGCCAGTTGTTCCAGCCCGGCGCTGCGCGCGGGCGAGGCGAACTCCGGGTTGCGGAGCTGGCGGGTCACGTAGATGCGGCTTCCCATGTCGCCCCTATCATGCCCGGGATCGACCGGGCGCCGCGACCGCCCGCGGCCGGAACCCGGCCGCTACGCAAGGGCGGGCAACGCGAGCGCGCGGATGCGCCCGCCGCGGCACGCGCTACAGCCCCGCTACGGCAGCGGCCTGACCCGTCTCCAGGCTGCGGTGGACCGCGGCGGTGAACTCCATGTACTGCACACCGTCGGCGAAGCGGGTATGCGACACTTCCTCATGCCCGCGAATGGCGCTGATGAACTCTTCCTCCACCCGCCAGGCGCCGCCGTCATCCGGCGCGATGGTGACCGGGGCAAGCGCGCTGTCGCCGCGCGCGCCGTAGTGCAGGCCGCCGTCGGCATCGCGGTGCAGGGTTCCCTCGCTGCCGCAGAGCCACGCTCCGCTGGGCCGCAGACCGGTCACCTGCGACACCTGCATGCGCAACTGGGCACCGCACGCCAAGTCGCCGAGCAGGTCGATGTGGTCGGGGATCGGGACCGCCCGGCGCACCCCGCCGGCGTCCGGGCGCATCGACACGAAGGTGCGGGCGAACGCGGCCACCCGCGTGGCCGGCCCGGCCCAGCGCATCATCGCCTCGTACCAGATGCCCAGGGTCATGATGTTGAGGCCGCTCAGCTCGCGCTGGTGGCGCCAATGCAGCGGCCCCTCGGTGCGAAACGTGCTGCTGTCGATCAACTCCACCGCCAGCAGGTCGCCCAGGCGCCCCTCGGCCAGGTAGCGGCGAATGGTGCCGTCCTCTCCCAGGGTGTGCGGGGCGGGCACGATCTGGGCCACCAGCTCGGGCCGACCCCGACTCGCCGCCAGCATGGCGCGCGCCTCGCCGGCGTTCATCGCCATGCGCGCCTCGCACAGCACGTGCTTGCCCGCCGCCAGCGCCGCCAGCGTGATGGGGCAGTGCAGATAGGGCCAGGTGCCGATCACGATGGCGTCGCTATCGTCCGCCGCCACCAGCTCCGGCCAGCTCTCGTACACCGCGCCGATCCCGAACTGCTGCGCCACGCGCTCGGACGACTCCCGACTGCGGTTGCAGACGCTGCCAAGCTCAACGTCCGGCTGCTCCAGCAGCCCCGGCAGATGCCGGCTCACCGTGTTGGCGCCGGCGCCCACCACGCCGACCCGTATCGTACTGGTTCCCATGGTTGCCAGCATAAGCCGCGGCGCTCCCCTTACGCCACCCTTCCAGCGGCGACGTGAGTCGCGCATCGTCCCGTGCTACTGTGAAGCGATGACGGTCAGCAGGGCGGCACGCGCGTGAGACGCTCCCGCGGCGGCGACGGTTTCGTCTACTCCAGTGAGCAGGGGCGGCTGTGCCCGCGCTGCGGCAGGGCCGTTGCCGAGTGTGTCTGTGCCGGCGAGCGGCGGCAGCGGCGGCCCTCCGCCGGCGGCCCGGTACGGGTGAGCCGCCAGACCAAGGGGCGCAAGGGCAAGGGGGTGACCGTGATCACCGGTCTTCCGCTGAGCGACGCGGAGCTCGCCGAGTTGGGAGCCGCCCTCAAGCGCCGCTGCGGCTCGGGCGGTACGGTCAAGGCGGGGTGCATAGAGATTCAGGGCGACCACCGCGATGTGATCGTGGCCGAGCTTGCGGCGCGGGGCTGGGCGGCCAAGCGCGCGGGAGGCTGACTACCGGCTCGGCGGAGAGGGAGTGAACCAGACGCGGGTGACGGCGCTGAAGCCGCTGGTTCCGGACTTGCGCGCCAGGATGGCGAAACCGGCCGCCACCAGCGCGAGGTAGCACAGCAGCACGGCCAGCGCTATGAAGTACAGGTTGGAGTTGCCGGTGGCGTAGGCCAGGGCCGGGAAGCCCATGATCAGGATCAGGGGCAGCACCAGGAAGAAGGTGAGCGCTGAGGCGTACATGTAATCGGACGCTGCGGGGGTCTTGAACTCCGGGTCGAGGGCGCGCAGCAGCGCCAGTCCGGTGCTCAGGGTGCCGGTGAGGGCTCCCCAGAACAGGATGACACGCTCGAAGGCATGGTCGTGGGCGAACAGCCGCGAGCTGAGCCAGAGGATGGTCAGCGCGGCCACGCCCGCCACCAACCCCGCGAACACCACGATCGGCAGCCAGTTGGCGCGCACCAGGGTCAGCGAGATGGCGCCCAGGGCGGCGGCTACCATGAAGTCCACCGCGCTGCCGCTGATGCGGGTAAGCCCGCGTTGCTCCAGTAGATAGCCGCGTCCCGTGGCGCCCAGCAGGGCCTTGACCAGCAGCGCCACCAGCAGGCCGAACACGAACGTGATCCCCCAGAGGCCTTCGCCGACCTGCGCCACGGCGCCGCCCATCGGCACCAGCAGCGCGGTGAGGCCGCGCAGCAGCAGGTGGGTGACCAGGTACACCGCGAACACCGCGGCCAGCATCAATGACAGGGTATCGATCGCCTCGCTGTGGGTGGTCTGGCGGAGCCCGACCGGCTGCTCGTCACGTGGCGCCAGCAGACCGCTGTGGGAGCGCCGGGCCTGGATCTGCTGCGGGCTCAGATCGACGTAGCGGCGCCGCAGGCCGAGGTTGATCAGCCACACGCCGCCGAAGCAGGCCACCAGAAAGCCGATCGCACCGAAGATCAGGCCCAGCCCGCCGGCGCCGGCAAAGCCCTGGTCCTGCCAGCTCAGGCCGATCGAGAACGCCTGTCCCGGTCCCAGCGTGTAGCCCAGGGTGACCAGGAAGCCGTAACTCGGAAACAGCGCCGGAAGCAGCGGCAACCCGATGAACAGGAAGGTAAGCGCGTAGCCGAGCAGTCCCTGGATGGTGAACTGGGAGATGATCACGGTGGCGGTGCCGAGTACCGCCAGCGACTGCCGCCGTCGCCGCGGGGTGGGCCGCAGCGCGATGGCGATGAAGGTGATGTTGAGCAGGTGGAACACCAGGTTCTCCAGGCCCTGCCGGCCGATCCCCAGGTGCGGCGCGATCCAGTTGTAGAACGGCAGCAGCAACAGCCCGGCGATGATGGCGTTGGGGATCAGGTAGGCCTGGAAGAAGCGGACCCTGGCCCGGATCAGTGTCGCCGCGCACAGCGCCAGGGCGATGATCCCCAGGTCGATGAACAGTGACCACTCGAAGTTCACGCCGGTAAGGGTAGCAGGAACGTGGTCCCGTGGTGGCGGTTACAACTGTTACCCCGGCGTGGCCGGGGTAACCGCTCAACTCGCGTCGCGCTTGGGGCGGCGCCGGGTCTTGGCGGAGCGCGCCTGCCGCAGGCGCTGCGGACCCTGCCTGCGCAGCTTGGCGAAGGACTGGTAGAGGGCCTCCAGGCGGTCCAGCAGGAGCTGATCCACGATCAGCTCCTGGTCCGCAGCCGCCTCCTCGAGATGGGCGACGTAGTCGCGCACCCTGGTGTTGACGTTGGCGGCCGGGTGCTCAGCGCCACTCATCGATCGACACCGTTTTCTGGTAGCTGTTGCCGAAGATGCGCCAATAGCCGTTGGTCTCGCCGCCCACCACGACCACGTGAATGTGGTCGCGCGGGAAGATGGGAATCAGTTCGTCGTCCGCCGCCGCCAGCCAGGTGGCGTAGGGCTCCTCTCCCAGCAGGGCGCGGGGATACACGTAGTTCTGCACG
The DNA here is from genome assembly GCA_965203905.1 of Spirochaetia bacterium. Classification (GTDB taxonomy): domain Bacteria; phylum Spirochaetota; class Spirochaetia; order SZUA-6; family Bin103; genus Bin103. Next base: position 4,660,213 of record CBDBDQ010000005.1, read on the forward strand.
AGCTGGTAGTCCCAGTACACCTGCGCCTCCATGCGCGCGTTCTCGTAGATCCAGTCGATCAGCTTCTCCTTGGTGTCGAAGCCGCCACGGTCCACGAACAGCCGTGCCGCGATCGGGTCCAGCACCAGGGTGGGCGGGCTGTGCGGATTCATGCCGCGCAGCAGGTTGCGTACGTGTTGCTGCCAGTGCTTCTGGCGCAATCCGAGATGAAACGAGGTGGAGCGGTTGCCGGCGAACAGGCTCACCGCGCTCGCATCGGGGGCGAAGCCGTGCTGGACGTGAAACGGTTGCCACGGGCTTGCCTCCTCGTTCTCGGCGAAGGTCAGGCTGCCGTAGGCGTAGCCGTTGCCCTGCGAGCCGAGGTAGGTCACCTGGGGCTCGGATCCGCCCTGCAGGTTCTGCGACAGCAGGCCGTACGCGCGGCCGATAGCGGCGTTGGCATGGTTGTACGGACCCAGGGCCCCGAGGCCACTGTTCATGCCGATCTGGTCCCGGATCGGGCCGTTCACCACCGCCATCCCGGCGGCCGAGCTGGTGGTGCTGTGGCGCGCCGAGATTCCGCTCGCCGCCAGTGCCAGGATCACCGGAAAGAACGCCGGCTCCGCACCCGCCATCACGGCGTTCACCGCCACCTTCTCCACGGTGTACTCCCACGCCTCGCGGGTCCCGGTGGGGCGCATGCGGCCGACCACCCGGTCCGCTGGCTGGCTGGTGCCGGCCAGCATCGCGGCCACCCGCTCCTCGGTGGGCAGGACGATGGGGAGCTGGTCGGTCCAGCCCTGCTCGCGAAACTGGCGCTGCAGGCTCTCTTCGCTGGCCGGCTCGACGAAGCGCGGCGTGCTGCGGTCGAACCTGACCTGGGCCGCCTCCTCGGCGGACACCTGCCGGGTGATCCCCTCGATCACCTCGTTCATGAACGGCCGCCCGGTGATCGCATCCGCGCCGTCCACGTAGGCGCGCAACTCGGCCGGCGACTTGCCCATCACCGGCTGGCGCACGAAGGCGAAACGCTGCCGCGGCATGCCCTGCTGCTGGCAGGAGGCGCGCACCAGGTGCTCGAACACGTGGGTCTGCAGGGAGGAGGTGGGAACGCCGTACTCGGTCTCGAGGATGAAGCATTGGCCGGCGACCGCCGGCGCGCAGGTGCTTCAATGCCCCACGCCGACGATCGCGGCGTCCCCCTTGGCGCGGATCTCGTCGTACAGGTCCGGGTCGCGATCGGTGTACACGCCCGCCTTGCTGCGCAGCTCGGTGTGCACCGCCGGCATGTGCTCGGCGAACCAGTCGCGCATCTGCTCCATCAGGATGTCGGCGTCGTCGAAGCGGCAGTCCACCAGGTAGACCGTTTTTCCGTCCAGCGTCGCCGGCCGCGGAGCCATGCCCACCGACTCGATCCGGGGAGGGTAACCCATCGGGTGGTAAGCTTTTACGTGTCCTGGCATAGGCCCTCCCAAGGATCGTTCTCGGCGCCGCGGCGATGGCCGCCACCCGCTCTATGTTAGCGAAGTGTGAGCGTCCGTCAAGCAGGCGTCGGATGCATCCGGACAGGACCGGCGGGCAGCGTCCTCCGGGCGCACCCCTTGCGCCCTTGACGTCCGCTCGGGAGGCTGCGACCTTGTGTGGGATGTCGCAACGTACCGCTCCCCGACCTGCTGCTCCGTCCCGATCCGCTCCCGCCTCCCTCCCTGCGCCGTGGCTGGCGCTGGCGCTGGTCGCCGCCGGGCTGGCGCTGGCGGTGCTGCTGACGCACAACTACCACCGGCATCTGCTGGCCGGCCAGGTCAGCGGCTGTTCGATCTCGGAGTACGTGGATTGCGACCGGGTAAGCGAGTCGCCGTTCGCGGCCGTGGCCGGGGTGCCGATTTCGGCGCTGGCGATCGCGGCATACGGCGCTCTCGGGATATTGCTGGCGTTGCCGCTGCTAGCCCCGTTTCGGCGCCTCGCCAGTGTCAACCTGGATATCGCCTTGGTCCTGGGAGCGGCGGCTACGCTGGTGGCACTCGCCCTGGCGGCGGTGGCGGCGCTGGTGATCCGTGCGCTGTGCATCTACTGTGCGTTGCTGCAGGTGGTCACCATTGCCCTGTTCCTGGTGCTGCTCTGGTGGCGGCGACAGCAGCGGGCGCACAGCGGCGGCCGGCAGCTGCGCGGTGTGGGGCAGGGCGTCGGTTCCGCGGTTCTGGCTCTGGCGGCCGGCGCCGTGGTGGCCGGAGTCGCACATCTCGGCTTCGAGTCCAGTGCCCTGGCCGTCGCCGACCGCGCGGTCAGCGCCGCGGCCCTGGCCCAGGTGTCGCCCTACCTGAGCCGCAACGCCTTCAGCTTCGACATCACCGATTCCCCCGGCGTGGGACCGGCGGACGCTCCGGTGCAGCTCGTGGTGTTCGGCGACTACAACTGCTCCCACTGCCGCCACTTCGATCCCGAGGCACTGCAGTTGGCGGACGACTTTCCCGGCGACGTGCGCGTGGTGTTCAAGTTCTTCCCGCTGGACGCTACCTGCAACCGCTACATGGGGCCGCAGCAGCGCAGCAGCTCCTGCCTCGCCGCCGCCGCGGCGTACGCCGCGTACCAGCACGACCAGTTCCTGGACTATCATCTGCTACTGTTCGAGCACTTCCAGAACCACGCGCCGCAACGCCTGTTGGCCAACGCTGAAGAAGCCGGTATCGAGGACCAGGAGGGGTTTCTCGCCGCCATCCAGAGCGAGGAGACGCTACGCGTCATCCAGCGCGACATCGACGAGGGTGCCCGCGGCGGGGTGCAGGGCACTCCCACGGTATTCGTCAACGGGCGCCGGCTGGAGACCGGGCGCCTGCCCGCGGGAGCCACCCGCTACGAGGTGCTGGTGCACGAGATTCGAGCCCTGCTGCGCGCCGCGCTTTAGGAGTCTGCAGGCATGCGCCAGAGGGGCCAGGCGCGACGCCGGCAGGCGGCGGGTTCGCGGCCGTAGGCGGTACCGCGCACCGGTGCTCGCGATCGACGTCCAGCGCCTCACCAAGACCTATGTAGTTCCGGAGCGCGAGGCGGGCCTGGCGGCGGCGTTGCGCCCGCAGGTGACGGCACGGCTGCTCGGTGACCTGCCGATCGCCGACCTCACGGTGGAGGATCCCCCGATCGAGGACGTGATCGAACAGGTGTTCGCCGGCGCCCTGGACACCGCGCGGCGGACCGCTCCCGATTGAACAACCATGCTGCGCATCTACTGGGTGTACCTGAAGACCGCGCTGGCGATGCAGTTTCAGTACCGCGCGGCGATGGCGATCTGGATGATCAACCGCATCGTCGAGCCCACCGTGTTCCTGGTGGTGTGGGTCACCATCGCCAACGCCCGCGGCACCGTGGGCAGCTATGGAGCGGCAGACTTCGCCGCCTACTTCATCATCCTGATGGTGGTCAATCAGCTCACCTTCACCTGGATCATCTTCGAGTTCGAATGGCGCATTCGCAGCGGTGAGTTCTCGTCGATACTGCTCAGGCCGATCCACCCCATCCACAGCGACATCGCCGACAATCTGGGCTACAAGCTCCTGACCCTGGTGATCCTCCTGCCGGTGGCGGTGCTGCTGACCGTGCTGTTCCAACCGGCCTTCGAGCCGCGCCTGGTCTCGCTGGGACTCGCCGCGGTGTCGTTGGTAATTGCCTATTTCCTGCGCATGTTCGTCGACTGGGGGTTCGCGCTGAGCGGTTTCTGGACCACGCGCACCTCGGCGCTCAACCAGATCTACTTCCTGGTGATGCTGTTCTGCTCCGGACGGCTGGCGCCGCTGGAGCTGCTGCCGCATTGGCTGGAGCGCGTGTCCTGGTACCTGCCGTTCCGCTGGACCGGGTTCTTCACCGTGGAGTTGGCGTTGAATCGCCTGAGCCCTGCCGAGATCGCGGCCGGCTTCCGCATGCAGGCGCTGTGGCTGGTGCTCGGCCTGCTGCTGATGCAGACGGTGTGGCGGCTGGGGGTGCGCAAGTACACGGCGGTGGGCTCGTAGATGCATCCGCTGCGGGTGACGTGGACGTTCTTGAAGATCGGGCTGCTGAACGAGTTCGCCTACCGCGCGAACCTCTATCTGCAACTGTTTCAGTCCGGGGTGGCGGTCGTGGGCGCGGTCGGCGGCCTGGTGGTGGTGTTCAACCACACCGATACCCTGGGCGGGTGGGGCCCCGACGAGGTGCTGGCGGTGCTCGGCGTGTACCTGCTGATGGGGGCGGCCATGGGCGGCATCATCGAGCCGAGCATGCAGAAGCTGATGGAGGACGTGCGCCAGGGCACGCTCGACTACACCCTGACCAAGCCGGGCGAGGCACAGTTTCTGATCAGCGTCTCGGAGATTCGAGTCTGGCGGCTGGTCGACGTGGTGCTCGGACTGGCGGTGCTGGGTGTGGCCATGAGCCGGCGCGGCGCGACGCTGGGAGTGGGGGACGCGGCCCTGTTTCTGCTGATGCTGCTCGCCGGGGGCGCGATCGTCTACAGCTTCTTCCTGGCCTTGGCAGCGGTGTCGTTCTGGTTCCTGCGGATCGAGAACATCCTGGTGATCTTCGGAGACGTGTACCAGACGGCGCGCTGGCCGATCGGCATCTACCCGCAGTGGCTGCGTTTCATCCTTACCTTCGTGGTGCCGGTGGCGATCGCCGTGACCGTGCCGGCGGAGGCGGTGGTGGGACGCCTCACCGGGACCCGCGTCGCGCTTGCGCTCGGCGTGGCGCTGTTCGCACTGGCGGCCTCGCGGCTGGTCTGGAGCCGCGGCCTGAAGCGCTACTCCGGCGCCTCCGCCTGAACCGATTGAACCGATCGCAAGCGGTTGCGGCGTCGCTTCTCTCACGCCACAATGCGGGTCCCATGATTGACTTGCGCAGCGACACGGTGACTCATCCCAGCGAGCAGATGCGCCGTGCCATGTACGACGCCGAGCTCGGCGACGACGTCTACGGCGATGACCCCACGGTCAACCGCCTGCAGGAACAGTCGGCGGTGCTGCTGGGCAAGGAGGCGGGACTGTTCGTCGCCTCCGGTACCCAGGGCAACCTGGTGTCGGTGCTGTCGCACGCGGCGCGCGGCGACGAAGTGCTGGTCGGCGACCAGTGCCACGTGTTCAACAACGAGGCAGGCGGGGCGTCCGTGCTGGGTGGCCTGGTGTTGTACCCCATCGCCACCAACGCGTACGGGGAGTTGGCGCCGGAGCTGATCGCCGCGGCGGTCAAGCCGCACGACTACCACCGCCCCCGCACCCGCCTGCTGTGCATCGAGAACACCCACAACGCCAGCTCCGGGCGGGCGTTGGACCGCGCCCAGACCGCGACCATGGTGGATGCCGCGCGCGCGGCCGGCCTCGCCGTGCACCTGGACGGTGCGCGCCTGTTCAACGCGGCGGTAGCGCTGGGAGTGCCGGCGGCGGAGCTGGCGGCAGACGTGGATTCGGTCACGTTCTGTCTCTCCAAGGGGCTCGCCTGCCCCGTGGGCAGCGTGGTCTGCGGCAGCCGCGAGTTCATCGCAGAGGCTACCCGCTGGCGCAAGATGCTGGGCGCCGGCATGCGCCAGGTAGGAGTGCTGGCGGCGGCGGGACTGGTAGCCATGGAGACGATGATCGAGCGGCTGGCCGAAGACCACGCCAACGCCGCGGCACTGGCGCGCGGCCTGGCCCGGTTCGAGGCCGTCGAGCTGGATCCCGACCTGATCCAGACCAACATCGTGCGCTTCGGGGTCCCCTCGGGGAGAGGGGTCGAGATCGCCGCGGAGCTGCACCGCGCCGGCGTGCTGATCAACTCCGGGGCGTCGGAGCTGCGCATGGTCACCCACTACGGGATCACGGCTGCGGACATCACCGCCACCATCGAGGCGATGCGCGCCGCGCTCGCCGCCGTGGGCCTGGAGCCGGTCGCGGTGCCGGCGGCCGGCTGAGGCTACCGGCCGAGCGCCGGGGCGATCAGCCGGCCTCCCACGGCCGGTAGTTGACTCCGAGCAGGTCCAGCAATTGCCGGTGCGCGCGCAGGCGTTCCTCGAAGCCAGCGGCCGAGCGCCTCACGGCCGGAGTCCAGCCCACTTCGGCCAGTGCCAGGGCGCGCGGGAAGGCCATGTACTCCACCTGCTCTTCGCTCGGGATGTACTCGGTCCAGACGTTTCCCTGCACGCCCAGCACGTGGGCCGCGCGGGCGGCATCGATGGCGGGAGGGACAGGCTCGAAGTCGTAGACCTGCCGCAGCGGCAGGTAGCCACCGATCGCCGGCGGTTCGGCCGCGGTGTCGCGTGACTGGTAGTAGTCGAAGTAACAGTGGGTATTGGGGGACATCACCACGTCGTGGCCGCTGCTGGCGGCGGCGACCCCGCCGTCGATCCCGCGCCAGCTCATCACCGTAGCGCCCGGTGCCAAGCCGCCTTCCAGTATCTCGTCCCAACCGACCAGACGCCGGCCGCGGGCGGCGAGCCACCGTTCGATGCGCCGGATGAACCAGCTCTGCAGCTCGTCCTCGTCGCGCAGCCCCTCGGCGGCGCGGCGCTCCTGGCAGTGCGGGCACGCGCGCCAGCTTCGCTTGGGGCATTCATCTCCGCCGACGTGGATGAAGCGGCTCGGAAACAGCTCCAGCACCTCGCTCAGCACCTCCTCCAGGAAGGCGAACGTGGACTCCCGCCCGGCACACAGCACCTCGCTCCTGATCCCCCAACTGGTGCCCACCTCGTAACCGGAGCCGCGGCAGCCGAGCTCCGGGTAGCTGGCCAGCGCCGCCAGCGCGTGACCGGGCATTTCGATCTCGGGCACCACCGTGATGCCGCGCGCCGCCGCATAGGCTACCACCCGCCGCACCTCGTCCTGGGTGTAGTGGCCGGCATAGGGCGTGCCGTCCGACTGGTGGCGGTCGTGGGGCAGGGGCGTGGCACTGCGCCGGGAGCCGACCTCGGTCAACCGCGGCCGGGATCGTATCTCGATCCGCCAGCCCTGGTCGTCGGTCAGGTGCCAATGGAAGGTGTTGAGCTTGTACAGCGCCATCAGGTCGAGCAGGCGCTCGATGAAGGTCACCGGAAAGAAGTGTCGCGCCACGTCGAGGTGCAGGCCGCGCCAGGCGAAACGGGGCCGGTCGCGAATGGTCACTGCCGGCAGGCTGGCCGCCGGCCCGGTGTCGAGGGCGAGCAACTGGCACACCGTCTGCACCCCCCACAGCACGCCGTGCCGGCCGCCCCCGGTGACCGTGGCGCGCTTCGACGTGACCGTCAGCTCGTAACCCTCGCTGCCGAGATCGGAGCGCGTGCCGTCCACCGCCAGCGCTATCGTATCGGGCCCCGGCGTACCCCGGGTGTCGCCCACCGGACGCGGCTCGCCCGCTACCGGCGGCAGCAGCGCCGCAAGCAACTCCGCGGCGGCGTGGCTTTCCGCGTCGGCCAGCACGGCGCTGCGATGGCTGACGCGCAGGTGCCGGGAGCCCATCGCCAGCTCCGCCGGCCGCGGGATCAGCGCCGGTTCAATCATCGCGCTACTCCGCGCAGCGCGCTGCCTGCGTGCCGCGTAGCGCGACAGCTCCAGGTCTCCGCCTTCCAATCCATCACGTCGCGCATACTACTCTGCACCGGTCGCCGACGTCCTCACCGTTTGGCCCTGGGGCAAGGACGACATGACCTGCTGTCGTGCTCGCTGACACACCGGCTGGTCGCCGAACGCGCGCCCGCGGCGTCCGTAAGCGCCCGTCAGGGCCATCCCATGCTGAACGATGTCTGCATCCCGTGGTGTGGGCGAGCTGCGGTGATGCCCCGGCGCGGCGCCTGCCAGATCGCCGCCTTCTGGGTGTGTGGTTCGTTCGCTGTACGACGTGTCCAGAAAAGAGGGGGTAGCCGCCACCAGCAACGCGCCGGTCTCCGCCGCTGCCTTGCTGGGCTTGTCGGCGCCGCGGTGCAGGATTCTGCAGAAAAGGTGCAAAAAAGTGCGCTGAGTACTTGACGGGTTTGGCGCTGCTCGTGACGGCCTCCTGCCGCACGTGCCGGCCCCTCCGACCCTTCGAACATCCCCCCGCGCCCTCCCAGGCCATCAGCACCCCGCCAGCGCCGGCCTGAGCCCTTCCCGATGCCGGTCCGGGACTCTCCGAGAGTAAGTATTCGGTCTACAGGTTGGGGGGCGGATCAAGAGGAGCGCACAGTCGACGGCGGAAGTCGCGCCTGAGCGGGTAGAGCCAGATGTCTTTGGTGGGCAGCGTGTGCATTCGACGTACGTCGAGTTTGCCGCGTCCTTGGGTTTGTCCGACGTGGGTCCAGTTGGCGGCGCGGTAGCTGGTACCGGCGAAGCGGTCGGACTGCACGAAGGTCTCCAGCAGCAGCGGTCGGTACCCATAACGCGCCTGCCAGTCGGCGGGCAGCCGGCGGCTGATGCGCGCCAGCACGGTGGAAGCGAGATTGCACACCTGCACCCAAGGCAGGATCAAGAAGCGGGCGTTGTTCACCACCAGGTGCAGCCGCGCTTCGCGCTGGGCAACGCTCCAGCCGATGAAGCGGTCGCGAGGAGCCGCCTTCCAGGCGCTGGCGCCAAAGCCGACCACCGCCAGCACCTGCCGCTGGCAGGTGACCAAGTAGCGCTGCTGCGCACCCGGTAGCGGCGTATAGCCAAGGTAGTGGTAGCGGTCCACGTACTCGCGCCATAGGAGCGCTTCGCGCTGATCGGCCAGCGGTCGTACCTGCAGCGCGGGCAGCTCATCGACGCGGGCGCTGATCGGCAGCTCCGGTTCCGCCTGCGCGGTACGACGGCGGCGCAGCGTGCCGTTGTAGTGACGCCGCCGCGGCGCCGGCAGCCGGATGAGCCCGTCGCGGTGCATGCGCAGCATCGCGACGCGACAGCTCATGTCCTTCAGTTGTCCGTTGGCACGCCGCCAGTGCAGCCGTTCGCACACCACCTTCGAGAGGGCGAACCGATGGCGGGTAGGGTCCTCAGCGATGAGCGCGCGGATCAACTGCAGCTCCTGCTCGCTGAAGGGCCGGCCGCAGTAGCGCACCGCCTCAGGCGGCACGGTCGTCGACCAGCTTGGCGGGTGAGCCGCGGGGCAGCAAGCGCGCCTCGGGACGGTGCCAGGGCAGGAACCGCTCGTAGTCTTCAGGCACGCGAGCGCCGGCGACCGCACAGGCGCTCAGGTACTCGGTCAGCCAAGTACGCGGGTTGATCTGCCATCGTTCGAGGGTGTGGAACAGGCTGAACAGCGCCGCGCTCAACTCACCGCTCCACTGCGCCCCCGAGCCGTAGTAGTTCTTGCGCCCCACCACCGGGCCGCGCAGCGCACGCTCGGCTTGATTATTGTCCAGCGGCAAGTCGGGATCCTCGACGAACCGCGTCAGCCCCTGCCAGTGGTTGCGCATGCTGCGCAGCACCTTCGCACACGCTGCCGCCAGCTTCGGCTGCTGCGCCAGTTCGCGCTCTCGTCGCTCTTCCATCGCCTGCACCACCGCCCGCAACGCCGCATCGGCCGCCGCGTACTGCGCGGGCTCACCACGCACCTCAAGACGCTCGTCGTTCAGGCGATACAGCGTAGCGATGTCAGCCAGCCACTGCTCGGCCCACTCCTGCTGATCGTCCCGCTCATGGGCTACCGTGATGAAGTCGCGGCGCATGTGCACCCAGCAGAACGACAACTCCAGCTCGGTATCCTTGGCCAGCCGCTTGTACGAGGAGAAGCGGTCGACGCTCACCACGCCCCCCGTCACGGTCGCAAAATGCTGCTTCGGCACCCGCGCCGAACGGGTTGGATCGAGCGTGAATACCACCACCTCGGCACTCCAGAACAGCCACAGACACCAGCGCTGGCAGGTGTCCTCGCTGGCCGCCTCGAACACCTGCCAGCTGGTCTCGTCAGCATGCCAGTGCTCGCTCGTGCGGCTGCGTTCGATCAGCGCCTCGCGCAGTGGCGCGAACAACGGCGCCAGACGCCGCAGACCGTCGGTGACGGTGCCTTGGGCAAGATCCAGCCCATGCGTGCGTAGATCCGCGAGCAACCGATGCGTGGGCCGGTACAGCAGATACTTGTCGAGCAGCACCGTCACCCAGATCGAGATCCCCAGGATGCCGTTCGGGATCAGCCGTGGCGGCGCTGGCGCCGTGAGCACCGCCGCGGCCGCCGTGCACTGGCAGCTGCGGCGGTAGCGCCGCCGCTTGATCACCCGCCGGTAGGCGCGCACCTCGACTTCCAACTGCTCGGAATCCTCGCTGCCGTGCGAATGATACTCAGCGCCGCAGGCCGCGCAGCGGCGCCGGTCCGGGGCAACGTCGTGTGCTTCAACCTGTACCGGCAGGTGTGCGTGCCGGCGCCGACCATGGCTTGGCGCCCCGGGTTGCTGACCGCGGCGCCGCGGTGGCGCGGCGGTTGCCTCAGGAGCGCCGCCACTCCTGGTTCGCTTCTCGCTGCCGCGGCGCCGTGCCCAGCGTTCCCGCAGGCGCTGGCGCAGTTCCTTGAGCTTGGCCCGTGCCGCTTGCAGTTTCTGTTTCAGCCGTTGCTCGCGCGCTACCGCCTTGCCGTGCATCCTGCGGTAATAGCGCGCCTGTCGTCGCAGCTCTACTACCTCGCACCGCAACTCGTCCATCTGGCTCTGGCACGCCGCCGTGCAGCCACTCGTTTTCCGCCAGAACCCTCCCACACCTCATTCGTAGCACACCGGTCCGGATGTGTCCAGCGGTCCCACACCGGTAGACCGAATGTTTACCTCCGAGATCTGTCATTTCTCAGCCATGCTTATATTTACGCCATGGCTACCGCGACCGCTCCCGGCTTCTCCTCCTCGCTCTCCGGGCTCCCCGACCAGGTGCTGCTGGCGCATACCAGGTCGCTCGTCCTGCACGAGCAGGCACTGCAGCTCGCCGTCCTCGACCACTTGCGCGAGATCCACGCCCGCCACCTCCACCTGCGCCTCGGGTTCTCCAGCCTGTTCGACTACGCCGTGCGCGAGCTGGGCTATAGCGAGGGTGCCGCCTGGCGCCGTATCAAAGCCATGCGCCTGTGCTCCGATACCGCCGGGACCCGCGAGCGGCTGCAGGACGGCTCGCTCTCCCTGAGCGCCGCGGCGCAGTTGCAGAACACCTTCGATCTCCTGCAGCGCACGGCGACCACCGCCGCGGACCCCGGCTCGCCACCCGCGGCACCGGAGCTGCTGCCGCTCGGCACGGGTCCGGCGCCGGAGGCGGGGGCTTCCGGGACCGGGGCAGCGGCGGCAGCGCGACCGCTGCCGGCGCTGGACGCGGCGCAGCGGCAGGAGCTGGTGGCGCAGGCGAGCGGCAAGAGCACCCGCGAGGTGAAGCAGTTGTTGGCCGGGGTGGCTCCCGAGCTGGCGCGGCCGGCCGATCGCATGCGGGCGCTGGGCGAGGGCCGCTGGGAGCTGAAGGTGGTGATCGACTCTGCCTGTCAGTGCGGGATCGAGCAGCTACGAGCACTGCTGTCGCACGTGGACCCGCACCTGACGCTGGGACAGCTGGTGGAGCGGCTGGTGCAGGACGGCCCGCAGCGCTACGACCCCGGGCGACCGCCGCGCGGGCGCAGAGGTGGGCACCGAGAGGCAAGCGCGGGCCAAGCGCAGGAGCCGACGGCGCAGCAAGGGCCGGCAGGCGGGGCAACTTCGCCGGCGAAGTGGGGCGCGCAAGAGCAACCCGGAGTGCCACCGACGCCGGAGGGCACGAGCGCCGGTGGCAGGACCCCGGCGCCGGCAGCGCTGTCCGTAGAGGAACCCGCGTGCGGGATTGGCCGTGCCGACACCTCGGCGGTGGCAGCGCTGTCCGCGCCGCCGTCGGGGCGCGAGACTTGCGGCGGCAGCACGCCGGTGAGTGCCAAGCCAGCGGCGGCAGCGCCCGGCACTGCTCCTTCGGCGGCGAAGTTGGTGGCCGATCGTGGGTCCCACGCCACCGTACCGACGCCGCCGGCAGACCAGAGCATGCCGACCGCACTGGCAGCGGCGGATGGCGGTCGCAGCGCTCCTTCGCCAGCGAAGCGGGCAGGGACGGCGCAGCGGGCAGGAGCGCAGCTCGATGGCCGTTCGCGGCCGCAGGCGGCGGCAGCCGGCCCCTCCGGAGGCAGCGCGCAGCCGTCCCACCGGCCGCGCCGATCCCGCTACATTAGCGTGGGATTGTCCTGAGCGCCCGTAGCGAGGGGTTGACACGGCCGGCACGCCGCAGGCATGTTGCCGCTGTTCACGAGCACGTTACTGGGCCCGGGCATGGCGTCGTTGGCGGCACCCCGGGTCGGGCATCGCAAGATGCCCATGCCGACGAAACTTGATGTTGAGGAGGTAATTGTCAGTTGAGTGAAATACGTGCCGGTGTGAGGTATCACACCGGCTGACCTACCTGGGCCGCCCTGCGGGGCGGCCCTTTTTGCATCGGTCCCGACAGTGCCGCGGTCCCGACAGCGCCGCGCCCCACCGGTACGGAGAGCCAAGCGCCAGCCGAGCCGTCTCGGTCCCGCCTTATTCGGGCGTGTCCGGAGGTGGTGAGGTCGAGCCCGCGGCGGCGGCAGCCGAGGGGCGAGGGTCTTCGGCCGGCTCGCGCACTTCAGGAGAAACGCATCCAGCGCCAGGACGGCGCTGTAGCCGGATCGGGCGAACAGCACGATACGGGTCTCGATCAGACTCGCAGCGCTGACATACGTGGCGGCCGCCGCCTCGATCATTCGGTTGAACCGGTGCCGTTCCGGTTCATTGCCCATGATCGCTACGAGTGCCGAAGTGTCGACCACCATCAGGTCGGAAGACCGTGCTCATCGTAGCCGATGATCTGGTCGGCGCTCCTCCGGTCGCGACGCGGGAGACTGGCGCAATGCAGGGCGATGTGGTCCAGTTCGTCGGCGATACGGCTCCCGGCTCGGCTTCTCTCCACCTGCGCCAGCCGTTCCTGGATGGCCCGCTTGACCGCCTTGGTGAGAGACTCGCCGGTGAGGCCGGCAAGCCGTTTGGCCAACGCGTGGGTATCGTCGTCCTTGATGTTCAACGGCATGGTCGGGTTCCTCCACGAATTATGGAGGAATGGAGGATACAATCAACCTTGCCCGGATCCGGATCGGCTCTGGCTTCCGGGTCGCGCGCAGCCGGTAGATCGGCACTCCACGATGGCTGCCGCCCGCTCGGTCTCCTGGAAATCGCTCGCCACCGCGGTGACGGCGAGAAAGTAGCGGGTGTAGAACGCCGGTCGCGCGCATCAGGACCGGCCGTCCGGAGAGCAGCGCTGCGGCGCACACGGAGGCCGGCGCGCCATTCAAGAGGAGCAGGTCGACGTTGCGCTCGCTCCCATAGGGCGGGGGCGGCGGCTCCTTTCACCGGCCGCCCGGCAAAATCCTCCAGCGCATGCACGGTGGCCTCGCCGATACGGGGGTGGCCATAGCGGCCTACTCGCTCGGGTCTACGAAGTCGACCCAAGCGTCTGCGTGCGGTTATAGAACGGTGAACCCCTCAGTTCCGGCTGCATCCGACAATCTTCCGTCGCTGCAGACCACCTGCAGCAGCTCGGGCGTCTTGTCCCTGGCCGTCAATGCCGCAGCAAGCTGAAGAGCGTCAGCGGCGCGGAGAGGATGAGAACTCAAGAGATTGACGACCAGGGGAACCAAAGCCGACGAATCCCAATACCGCATCGGTTCACCATCCGGTGTCGCGTTCTGTTGCTATGAGGCGGCTGGCACTCACCCCGTCTGGCAAACTCGGGTTCGGCGAGGCCAGTAGCGATTCCACATCGCCGGGCGAGGTTGGCGGCTCCACGATTCCCGACTGTATGAGTTGTATGACGGCGCGGTAATCTCCTCTCAGATCGATGAAAAATGGCGTGATATGAGCTACCGGTTCTCCCTCATCCGCAATCAATACCGCGCCGCCGCGCGATTCTCGAGTGTAATCGTTTGCTGCCGTCAAACCTGCCGGTTCAGTGGGCGAATAACTGACAGTTGCTTCCAGAGATCCTGGCTGCTCAGATGGCCAAGTAAAGCGTCCACCAAGTGCGCCAGTCAATGCTTCGGCCCGAATCGGACCTGGGACTGCAAGCGGAGCACTCATTGGCCCAAAGTCGAGAATGGCTTCGCAGCTCCCGCGGGGCTACTCTCGCCGGCCGCATTCTTCGCGCGCAACTCCATCTCGTATTCCGTATCCGGCTTCAAACCGATGAACGTGCAAGAGGTAAGCGGTGTCTCAACGCCAACCAGCCATTCTTCAGAGCCCGACTCTCGCACCCGCACCACGTAGGTGATGTGTGGTGTAACGTCCACCTCCAACCACTCGCTACGCATCTGTTCCGGAGGCCAAGGCAGGCATATGGCGTAAGAGTTTCCGTTCCAGACCACCGGCGGTTTGGGTCCTTTCACCATGCGAATTCGTTCTCCTTCGATCCCCCATGCGGACATGCCTGGTGGCGCTCGCCAGTCAGTGTCAGGGTCCTCAATTTGGGACTGAATCCGAACGTGGAAGTCAAGAAGCGTTCTGGGGCGGACGGGTCAGCCGAGGCCGAGCTGGCGCAGCTTGTTGAACAGGGTGCGGCGGGTAATGCCGAGCTCTTCGGCGGCGCGCGTGCGGTTGCCCTCCCAGCGCGACAAGGAGGCCTCGATCAGGCGCCGCTCCTGCTCCTTGAGCGTGCCCCGGAGGGCGGCAGGTTCGGGTGCCACGCCCGCCGGCCCGGGCTGCGCGGCGCCGAGCTCGAGGTCGTCCGGCCCAATGGTGGCGCCCTCGGCGAAGATCACCGCCCGCTCCAGGATGTTCTCCAGCTCGCGCACGTTGCCGGGGAAGCGGTAGCCGCCCAAGACCTGCAGCGCCGCCGGACTCAGCCCCTCGATCTGGCGGCCCATCGCACGGTTGAGCCGGGTCAGGATGTGTCCGGCCAGCAACGGAAGATCCTCCAGCCGCTCACGTAACGGTGGAAGGTGGATGCGCACCACATTGAGCCGATAGTAGAGATCCTCGCGAAACCGTCCGGCGGCTACGTCCTCCTCCAGGTCCCGGTTGGTGGCGGCGACCAGGCGCGCGTCGACCGGCACCGCTGCAGTGCCGCCGAGGCGCTGGATGCGGCGCTCCTGCACCGCGCGCAGCAGCTTGACCTGGAGCTGCGGCGCCATCTCCCCGATTTCGTCCAGGAACAGGGTGCCGGCGGCGGCCAGCTCGAACATGCCGATCTTGCGCTGCGCAGCACCGGTGAAGGCGCCGCGCTCGTGGCCGAACAGCTCGCTCTCCAGCAACGCCTCGGGTATGCCCCCGGTGTTCACCGGAACGAAGGGGCCGGTACGGGCGGAGTGGTGATGCAGGGCACGTGCGGCCACCTCCTTGCCGGTACCGCTCTCGCCGGTGACCAGCACCGTCGACGGGGTCGGCGCGACCTTGCGCAGCAGGGCCTCGATCCGGACCATGGCGGCACTCTCGCCCAGCACCGGAGGCGCATCACCGGCGGCGCGGCCCGCGGCCTCGGCGTGGTCGCGCAGCGCCTGCGCCTCCACCAGCTTGGAGAGCCGCAGCACCAGCTCGTCGGGGTCGAACGGCTTCACCAGGTAGTCGCCCGCGCCCAGCTTCATCGCGGCCACGGCGTCCGCCACCTCGCCATACGCGGAAACCATGATCACCGGCAGCCGGGGGCGCTCGGCGCGCAACCAGCGCAGCAGCTCCAACCCGTCCATGCCCGGCATCCTGAGATCGATCACGGCGGCCGCGAAGGTCTCCTGCTGCAGCCGGCGCTGCGCCGCGAGTCCGTTGTCGGCGGTCACCACCTCGGCGCCGTCAAGCTCCAGGTAGCGCTGCAACGAGTCCCGAATGTTGGGCTCGTCGTCGGCAACCAGCACCCTCACGCAGAGACCTCGACCTGTGGCAGCGTGACGCGCGCCTCGGTGCCGCCGCCGATTCGCGGCGCCAGCTCCAGGCTGCCGCCGGCCGCCTCGATGAAGCGCAGGGTGATGGGCAGCCCGATCCCGGATCCCTTCGACTTGGTGGTGAAGAACGGATCGAACACGCGCTGAAGCTGTTCGGGCGCAATCCCGCCGCCGCGGTCGAGCACCCTCAGGGTCACCACCTTGCCGGTGGCGGTGGCGATCACCTCCACCGGCGCGCCGTCGCCGCCACTCTCCTCGGCGTTGCGGATCAGGTTTCCCAGCGCCGAGCGCAGCCGTTCGCGGTCGAATCGCACCGCCAGGGGCGGCGCCGCAACCTCCACCAGCAGCCCGGTGTGCCGCTGCGCCAGCTCGGTCAGGAATCCGTTCACCACGACCGTTTCGGGGTTGCCGGCGGGATCGCGCAGGAAGTCGCTGATCCGGTCCGCGAGCGCCGCCAGGCGGTCCACCTCCTCGTCGATCACCTCCAGCTCCGGTGCCGCCGGCGCCCCGGTCGTGCGCCGCAGGATCGCGCTCTTGAGGCGGATCGCGCTGAGGGGATTCTTGATCTCGTGGGTGAGGGTACGTGCGGCCTCCCCCAACTGGACGAGCTGGCGCTGGGCGTCCAGCCGTCGCCGGAAGCGGGCGTTGTTGTGGACCAGCGAGGCGACTCCGCCGACCAGCCCCGCGATCAGCAGCGGGCTGGCGAGCTGGGCGGCCCACCACTGGCGCTCGGCGCGAAAGTAGTCGCTGGCATCGACCTCCAGCAGGATGAACTCGTTGCGGTCGAGGAAACCGCGCCGGCCGCGTCTTGCGTCGGGCCCGAGACGCGGGTCCTGCGGCCGCCAGCGGCGGCGGTACAGCGTCAGGCTGCCCCGATCGGGATCATACTCGAATCGATCCTCACCGCGCGCCAGCAACTCCGGATCAAGCCGCGTCGGTACGTCCCCGATGCGGATCCGCTCGACGCGGCCGGCGGCGTCGTAGGTGGCGGCGCGAATGATCGGCTCGGTAAGGGTGGTGTCCACCTCCGCGCCCGCCATGGCCTGGGCCACGATCAGGAACAGCCCCGAGGCGATGCGCTCCGCCTCGTACTGGACCAGCAGCTTGTTGCGCTCCCGCTCGCTGTGGATGAACACCCCGGTGAGCAGGCTGAGTGCCGCGAATGCGGCGAGGGCAGCACCCGCGCCAATGAGGTTGCCCCGTGTCGCCGGTTTCATGGCCGTGGTGGCGGCACGGTCGTCCCAGCGTCGCGCCGCGGGAGCGCAGGGCAGGTGGCGGAGTGGTGGGATCGCGGCGGATGCGGATGGATCACAGCGCAGATGTTGGCAGGTTGCCGGTCACACTGCAATCGCAGGCAGCCGAAGTGCTGCCGCCGGTTGCTGTGGCCGCGGCATCGATTCGGGGCGGCGCCGGTGCGCCGCCCCCTTACGGTGCAGCCCCGTGGGCTGCGTATGGTGCGCGCCGTTACGCGTCGTCGACCCGCGGCGCTACCGACTGCTGCGGTCCGAGTTGCTGCCCGCCATCGCGGCGGAAGAAGCGCCCGCCGCCGCGTTGGCCGCGGAAGTTGCGCTCGCCCCGGTCCGGGCGGCTGCGCAACTCGCCGAACGTCGCGGCGGCCTTCGAGCCCAGCGCATCCGGCCCGAACAGTATGCCGAGGTAGGGGTTGCCGTTGATCTGGCCGACGGTTGCGGTCAGGGCAACGCTGTCGTTGCCGCGGCGCACGTGGAATTGCAGCGTGTCGTCGACGCCGTTGTCACTGATCGCGGCGAGAAAGTCGGCGCGTCCGGCGATCTCGGCACCGTCCACGCCGACGATCAGGTCGCCGCGCTGCAGGCCGGCACCAGCGGCCGGGCCGTCCGGATCCACCGATGCCACCAGGACTCCGGTCTCGTTCTCGTTGGTCCAGAGGCCGTGCCAGCTGCGCGCGGCGGCCGGCAGTGCGATCAGCGCCACGGCGACGAGCGCGGCTCCGGCGATCAGGGATCGTCTGTGCTTGCGGATGTTCATGGTATTCCTCCTCCGATGAACGTTGATGTGGTTGTCGCCGGGGATCCGTGGCAACCGGCTAGCTCGGCAGCCCCGGTATCGCGCGGCGGTTACGGAGGAATAAGCAGGAAGCGTGCCAACCGCGCCGGACGCCGCTTCTACGCGCTTCCAGCGGCGCTCGTGCGGAATGCGGGCCCGCTCATCGGGGCTGCACGACCGCCGGGGCCGGCAGTCCTTTCCCACTTCGCAGTGAGGTTGAGAAACTCTTTCCCGGTCGCGGCCAGCGAGTGGTGAAAGCTCGCCGCCGCACGCTCACCTTCCGGTGGCTTACGGGCCCGGCGCGCTGGGGGGCTCTCGGACCGGTTGTGGCGCGGGTGCCTCAGCGGGCCGTGCGGCGTACGGCGGGGAGCACCAGCAGTTCGGGGAGAGAGCCGATCACGTGATCGGGCGGCACGCCCGCGGCGGCGGCCGGCGGAGTGCCGGGGACCTCCTCGTGGGAGAACCACACCGCCCGCATACCCGCCGCGCGCGCCCCGGCGACGTCGTGCTGGAGGCTGTTGCCCACCATCAGGCAGGCACGGGCCGGCGTCCGGAACAGCCGCGCCGCGTGCAGGCAAATGCGTGGATCGGGCTTGCCGTAGCCGAGCGTCCCGGAGACCACCACGTGCTCGACCGCGGCCTCGACCCGGAGCGCGGCGAGCTTGCGATGCTGCAACTCGGGAACGCCGTTGGTGACGATGCCGACGCGCATCCTTCGGGCCAGCTCCAGCACCACCTGGCGCGCATCCGGCACCAGTTGGAAGCGCCGGTCGGCGGCGGCGCGCAGCTCCGCCACCAGCGCCGCGGCGAGGTCGGCATCGGGTATCCCCAGCTCGTCGAGGGCGTCCGACCAGGCACCAAGCTGGTACTGGTCGCGCACCGCGCGCAGGGCGGCGAACCGCGGGTGGCTGCCGTCGAAGGTCGCCCACATCCCTTCCCAGGAACTGATTCCCACCGCCAGGGCGAACGGATGCACCGGCAGCGCCCGCCAGCGGCGGCGCGCGCAGTGGCGCAGTGCGGTCGCCAGCTCGGTGGCCGGCACGCCGTGGCGGCGCTCGGCCAGCCGCGCCGCGGCGACCAATATCCCGGGCACCGTGCGCTGCTCGTACAGCAGCGTGTCGTCCAGGTCCAGCAGCACCACCGCCGCGCCCGCGGCACCAGCGGCCACTACGACGGAACCCGCGCAGCGGGAGACTTCCACCACCCGGCGGCTGCCGTCGTGCTGGTGACGAACCAGTGCTGCAGGCGATCGAGCAGCGTAGCGCGAACGTCGCGGTGGCCGGGACTGTCCCACAGGTCCTGCAGCTCGTCCGGATCGTGCTGCAGGTCGAACAGCTGCCCCTCTCCGGTGCCCAGATACTGCACCAGCTTGTGGCGCCGGTCGCGGATCATCAGCAGGTGGTCGACGCCGCGCAGCATCACGTCGGGCCCGTGCTCGGAGTACACGTAGCGGCGCGTTGGCGCGTCCGCCGCGCCCTCCAGGTGCGGCAGCAGCGACTGCGCTTCCATCCGCGGTGGCGGCTGCAGCCCGGCCAGCTCCAGCACCGTGGGGCCGATGTCGAACCACTGGGTGAGGGCGTCCACGCGCCGGCCGCCGGTGAATCGTCCCGGTGCGCTCACCACCAGCGGCACCCGCACGCTGGAGGCGTACATGTTCCACTTCTCCACCAGGCCGTGGTCGCCGAGGCAGTCGCCGTGATCGGAGGTGAAGATCACCACCGCATCGTCCAGGAAGCCGCGCTCCCGCAGCCGCGCCAGGATCCGACCCACCTGCTCGTCGATCATGGTGACGTTGGCCAGGTAGTAGGCGCGCTGGAGTTGGCGCTGCTCGACCGGGGCCAGAGGGTCGAACGCGATGGAGTCGGCGAAGCGCTCCGCCAGCCGCGCCCGCAGCGCGTCCAGGGTGGACGGCTGCGCCGCGATCTCGTCCGCGGTGGCCTCCAGCAGGGGCAGTTCCCGTTCGCGGTAGGGGAGGGTGTAGGCTTCGATCGGGTCGTAGGGCGGGTGCGGCCCCGGAAAGCCGATCTCCAGGAACAGCGGCTCGTCCGCCACCACGGGCGCGTTGTCGATCCAGCGCAGCGCCAGCTCGCCGGTGAACACGTCCGGGTGCAGCGCTTCCGGCAGGCGCCATTCGTACGCCCCCTGGCGCTGCGCCACGTCGGGCCAGTCGCGGTAGAACGGCTTCTCGGGGCGGCTCAGGCCGTGCGCCGCCAGCGCCTTGTCCCACTCGTCGTCGAACACGTGCGGGTTGCCGCTCCACAGCGGCTCCGACTGCCGGCGCTGCTTGTTCTCCACCACGAAGCGCTCATGGAAGCCGTGCATGGCGCTGTAGGGGTCCGCGTGCATCTTGCCCACGTTCACGCAGTAGTAGCCGGCGGCACGCAGATCCTCCACCCAGGTGCGCGGCCAGGGGTCGTTGTTGCGCATGGCGCCGGCGTTGTGGGGGTAGTATCCGGTGAACAGGCTGGCACGCGACGGCCCGCACGACGGCGCCGTCACGTGGCACTGGGTAAAGGACACGCCGTCACGCACCAGGGCGTCCAGGTGCGGCGTGTCGACGTGGGGGAAGCCGAGCTCGGCCACCGTGTCGTAGCGCTGCTGGTCGGTGATGATGAGGATGATGTTGGGGCGGCTCATGCGGCGCAGCGTAGCAGCGCGCGCCGACCGCGGTCGAGCGCGCTGCACCGACGCCTTGCCCGTCCGACGGCCTAACCGGTTCCCAGCAACTTGCGAGCAGTCCCCAGCCGCTGATTCCCGCGAAGATCACCAGGATCGCCGCGGAGACGACTGCTCCGAGCAACATCGGAAGTCGCGTACGATAGGCGGCCGGAAGCTCGAAGTTGAGGTAGAGCGCGCCCAGCATGATCAGCGCGATCGACAGGTTGGCCAGCACGAACCCCGCGATCTGGGTGAGGATGTCGAACGGAACATTCAGCCAGATGATGACGAAGGTGGTGACCAGGATGCAGCCGCTCACATAGCGGCGAATCGTGGCGTAGTTCCACTTGCGGTGCGGCCAGATCGCCTGAAACAACTCCTGCGACACGCGGGCGTAGATCTCTGGAAACGCCTGCAGCGTGCCCCACAGCGCGGCGATGATGGCGATGTAGCAGACCCAGATCAGCGAGCCGTGG
This sequence comes from Spirochaetia bacterium, assembly GCA_965203905.1. GTDB lineage: Bacteria > Spirochaetota > Spirochaetia > SZUA-6 > Bin103 > Bin103. Next base: position 4,681,131 of record CBDBDQ010000005.1, read on the forward strand.
ATGTTGCTCCAGACGTGCCGCTGCTCGGTGAGCAGGCTCCAGCCCTTGAACTCGCTTTGCAGCGGGTACAGCACCGCGGCGCCGGAGATCATGAACGCCGCGGTGACGATGAACAGCACGATCGCCCCCATGGCGACGTCCCAGCGCAGCGGCGCAACGCTCTTGCGCAGTAGCGCTACATGCTGCGGATCGTCGGGCAGGTAACGAGAGCCGCAGGCCGAAGGCCAGAGCGAAGGTGATGAACAGGCAGGTGATGAGGTTCTCGTAGATCGGTTCCGGGACTGCCGCCGGCAGCACGCCGCTGAGCAGGAAGTGGAACAGGTCCCCGCACGGCTTCGCGATCGGCACCCAGGCCAGCGGCGCGCCGATCATCTCCAGCGCCACAATCGCCAGCAGCAGCCAGCCACGCGGTCCCGGCAGCCGCACCAGGCGATGGCCTCGCTGCTGACCGCGGTGTAGCGCCCGAGCAGGTAGGTGACGAACACCCCCTTCACGACGCAACTCAACAGCACCAGCCGCAGCAGCCCGTAACGCGCCCACGCGCCGGCGCGCACCACCACGATCGTCTCTCCGGCGCCGATGCTGACCGAGGCCACGATCGCGGCCGGACCGAACACCGCGAGCAGGCCGATCACTTTCTTCGCCGACCACGGCTCTGCAAACACGCCGCCGGGCGGGGGCACTCTCAACTTGGCGATGTCCATGCCGTCACTAGGGGTCACAGCGGAAGCGGACGTACTCTCACTCTGTCGTCCTCCACCGTCGCTATTACTCCTCTGACAACTGCGTCCTCCAGAGTAGGGAGCACCTGTCTGAGTCGGAGATTCACGTTGTCCACGAGGGGGCGCGACAGCCGGAGCGATACGAGAGACGGTTTCGTTGTGCGAGTCAGAGCCAGAATACCGGAGAAGCCGAGGTCCTGAGTCAGAATTACCCGGTCGAGTTCAGTTGCCATACGGATGATGTCGCGATCCGGGGAATCTGCCGGCAGGACGGAATGAATAGGGATTACATCGTGCCCGGCCAAGTTGAGGAACTGCACCGTACGAGGAGAAATATGAACGTCGGCGATCAGCCTCATCCAACTGATACGGTGTTATCGCTTGCCAGCCATGCGCCAAACGATGCGCATTCGTAGACGTCGGCAAGCTCCAACACCGGGTACTCGCGGACTACGTCCTCCGCCGTGTACCCGGCTCCCAGAAGCTTGAGCACGAACTCGACGGTCATGCGAGTGTCCTTTACCGTTGCCTTGCCCTCGCAGATGTTGGGATCGATGGAAATCCGTTGGAACTCCATGGATTTCAGAATACGCCATTTTTGCGCGAGCGCCATCCGGCGCGGGTCTTTGCCGAAGTGCGATATACCGGGGATGATGACGGCATGATGGCCCGCGGCAGCCCTGAACGCGACGTGGAGGGCGGTTTCAATGCCCGCGGTCGCGTCGTGCGCGCCCGGCACAGGAATTGATAGGCGCCATGCGGTCGGGTGAGCGGCGGCCGTCATATGGGCTCGGTGAGCTGAAGGGGGACGTGTTCGGCGGCATCGTGTCCGCGGTGATGATGGTGCCGGTGGCGCTCGGGTTCGGGATATTGTCCGGGCTCGGTCCGGTGGCGGCATTCTACGGCGCGATCGCGGTTGGTTTCTTGACCGCGGTGCTCGGCGGCGCCGCCCCCATGATCTCCGGTCCCAGCGCGATCGTGACCATCTTCACGGCGGTCATCATCGGCAGCTACGCCGACAGCATGGCCGAGGCGTTCACCATCGTCATGCTGGCCGGGCTGATGCAGATCCTGTTCGGCGCGCTGCGACTCGGCCGGTTCATCAACTGGCTGCCGTTCTCGGTGGTGCGCGGGGTCTTCGTCGGCGTCGGCGGCTACATCTTCATGACCCAGACGCTCTGGTTCCTCGGCGCTCCGGTGGAGCCCGGGATCGGGGTGGTGGCCATCATCGCCTCGTGGCCGCGGGCGGTGGCCAACCTCAACCTGGATGCGTTCGCGGTGGCCACCATCTCGCTGCTCGTGTTCATGCTGTGGCCGGCCCGGCTGCACCGGGTGGTGCCCAACGCGCTGGTGGCGCTGATCGTCAGCACCGTCGCCGGAGCGCTGTGGTTCGATTCGGCGGTCCGGATCGGCGCGCCGCGGATCGGCTTTCCGGCCATCCAGATGCCGATTCTCACCACCTCCGTGCTGGTGGATGCAATCCAGCCCGCCCTGATCCTGGCGTTCCTCAGCTCCATCTACAACCTGCTGACGGCGCTGATCATCGACCCCATCGCGGGGCGCAACCACAAGCCCAACCGCGAGCTGTTCGGGCTGGGGGTGGGCAACATCGCCGCCGGCCTCATCGGTGCGCTGCCGGGCGCGGCGTCGGCGCCGTGCTCGCTGCTGGCGGCCAGGTCGGGCGGGCGCACGCCGGTCACGGGCGTGGTCTGCGCCGCGGTGCTGCTGGGCGTGCTGTTCGGACTGGGGAGCGCCCTGGCGTGGATTCCCAACGCCGCCTTCGCCGGAATCCTGATCAAGGTCGGCTGGGACATGATGGACGTGCGCTTCCTGCGCCGTATCCCGAAGCTGGCGCCCGACATCGGCCTGGTGACGTTGCTGACGGCGGCTCTGTCCACGTTCGTGGACGTGATCTCGGCCATCGCGGTGGGGTTCTTCATCTCGGGCATGGCCTACGCGATGCGGTCCCAGCGCCAGGAGATCAATCAGACGATCTCGACGCCGCTGCTGGACATGGTCCTGTTCGGTGACCTGCCGGCCGATGCCGATCCGTACCGCGCGCGGGTGGGATTGCTGTCGCTGCGCGGCCGCTACTCGATCGCGTCCGCACGCGAGATCGTGCGCGTCATCAGCCCGGACCTGGCCGAACACGAGGTGGTGATATTCGACTTCACCGAGACCGAGGCGATGGACGACAACGCGGCGCTGGCGATGGAGGAACTGATCAACGGCAGTGTTCTCGGCCAGGACAAGGGTTGCATCGTGGCGGGCCTGTCCGCCGATCTGCAAAAGACGCTCACGGCCCTGGGTGTTTTCGACCGTCTCCCGGAAGAGTCGTTCGCGGTGGACCTGGACGAGGCGAAACGGGCCGTGGCGCAAATGCTGCGCACGTGAGGTGCGGTCGAGCGGGCTGACCGGACGCTGGCGGCCGCGGCGCGTGGCGTGGCGAGGCTGTGCCCGCTCAGTCGGATTCCGGCGCTTTCGTGAGACGGCGTTCGTTGCCTACCCGGAGCGTTACGCCCTCGCGGTCGAGCTGCTCCAGGAGCGGCACGATGACACGCCGGTTGGTGCCGACCGCCGTGCGCAGGGCGCTGGTGGTGCCGCTGCGGTGGCGGCGCAGGAAGGCGATTACCGCGCCGCACGCCTGGCGGTAGACGGCCGCTGCGAGCACGACTTCGCTGCTGAGGGCCACCACCTCGCCGGCCCCGATCAAGTATTCGAGCACCGTGCGGCCCTCGCGGCTGGCGCTGAGCTGGCCGCGTCCGGGGGGCGCCAGCGGGTTGGCCGCGAGGGCGGTGCGCATGGCCGCCGCCGCACGCTCAAGTCCGGCCGGCAGGGCGGCGGCGTGGCCTGGTGGGCTCACTTCGGTGCCGGCGCGTCGATAACCGCGCCGCTGCAACTCGGCGAGCACCGCGTCCAGTACCCCTGCCGGAACTCCGGCTCGGCGGCCGGCGAGTCCGGCGCGGACGCTGGCGACCGGAACCCCGGTGCGCTCGGGATGGCGCTGCAGCGCGGCGGAGATTGCCTTGGCCGCCGCGTCCACGCGGCCGGCGAACCACGCGGCATCGGCCGCGAAGGCGCCGAACAGCCGCAGGGCGCCTGCCTCGGCCAGGGCATCGGCGGCGCGTTTCACCTCTCCGTCGCCGGCCGGCAGCAGGCGTGCCAGGGCGTTGAGATCGACTGCGCCGTCGGCGGCCGTCCGCGACCGGACTATGGTTGCGAGGTGCTCGGGCGCGGCTGCGGCGGCGTGCAGCAGGGTGTGCTGGACCGGGTCCCGCAGCGGGCGCCGGGGCAGCGGATCGAGAATCACGCCGCCGGCCAGCGTGTGCCGCTGCGACCAGTCGCGCAGCACCAGGCGGTCGCCGATCAGGAACGGGCGCGGCTCGTCGAGCTGGATGCGCGCCAGGGCCGCGGCCCCCGGCGGCAGGCCGGCCTTGGCGCAGGCCGGCTCCAGGCGCACGGTCGCGGCGACGTTGGCGGTGCCGTGGTGCAGGCGTACGCGGGCGCCGTCGCGGAGCAGGGGAGCGGCGCGGTCATCGGCGGTGCGGGCGCTGCGGGTGAGCCGCGCATCGAAGAGGGTGCCGGTGGTCACCGTCCGCGGGAGGGTCACCACGTCGCCACGGCGGAGCGGCCGTCCACCGCCGCGGGCGGAGCGGGACGAGGACAGGTTCAGCGCCACCCGCGTGGCGGGGCCGACGCGGTCGGCGGCACGGTTGAAGCTCTCCACCGCGCGGATGCGGGTGCGCTCGCCGCCGGGCCACACCTCCACCTCCTGGCCACGCTGCAGTGCGCCGCCCGCGAGCGTGCCGGTGACCACGGTGCCGGCACCGGACATGGTGAAGGTGCGGTCGACGGCCAGGCGTGGGGTGCCGGCAGCCACGGCGGGCGCCAGCGGCACCAGCAGGTCTGTCATGCTGCCCCGCAGCTCATCCAGTCCGATGTTGCGCAGCGGCGATACCGCTACGACGGGGCAGTCCGCGAACCCGGTTCCGGCAGTTCTCCGCCGCACCTCGTCGATGCGCGGACCGGGGTTGGGCACCAGGTCGCACTTGGTCAGGGCGACGATCCTGGCGCGGGCGCCCAGGTACTCGACGATCTGCAGGTGCTCCTCGGTCTGCGGCATCCAGCCTTCGTTGGCCGCCACTACCAGGATGGCCAGGTCCACGGCGCCGACCCCGGCGACCATGTTCTTGACGAAGTCCTCGTGGCCGGGAACGTCGACGATGCCGACCTGCAGGGTAAGATCGCGCCCCGCCACCGGCAGGTCGACGTGGGCGAAGCCGAGTTCGATGGTGATGCCGCGGCGCTTCTCCTCGGGCAGGCGGTCGGGGTCGACGCCGGTCAGCGCCTGCACCAATGCGCTTTTGCCGTGATCGATGTGACCGGCCGTGGCGGCGATGTAGTGACGGATCTTCATCGTGGGGCCGGCTCGCCGGCGCGACTCCGCACCGCGGTCGCCGCCGCGGCGAGAGCGCGCGTGAGTGGCTCGTCCTGGGACGGCAGCACGGTGCGCAGATCGAGCACTACCCGGCCGCGCTGGATGTACCCTACCACCGGTGGGGTCGCGCGCCGCAGCGCTGCGGCCAGGGTTTCCGCGTCCTGCGCCGGCGCGGGCCGCAGCGCCAGGCCGGAGGAGGGCAGGGTGCCGGTCGGCAGGGTGCCGCCCCCGAGGCGGCTGACGCAGTCGACCGGCGCCGCCTCCAGTTGCTCCGGCAACCGCCGCAGGATGGCCGCCGCCCGGCGTTGCAGGTCCGCTGCCGGGATCCGGATCAGACCCTCCAGTGGCACCACCGGCGAGTTCCCCAGGTGTGCCTCCACGGTGTGCTGCAGAAGTGCCAGTCCCACCTTGTCCAGGCGCAGGGCGCGGAACAGCGGATGGCGCTTCAGGCGCGCCACCCACGCCGCGTCGCCCGCCACCACTCCGGCCTGCGGTCCGCCGAACAGCTTGTCGCCGCTGAAGCACACCAGCGTGGCGCCGCCGGCCAGCACCTCCTGCGGCAGCGGCTCCCGCGGCAGGCCGGTAGCGGCGTCGGTCGGCGTAACCGCGCCGCTGCCCAGGTCCACCACCAGCGGCACGCCGGCGCCGGCCGCGGCATCGCGCAGCTCGGCCAGCCGCGGCGCGGCCACGAAACCCTCCATCACGAAGTTGCTGCGATGCACCGACAGCAGCGCCGCGGTGCGGGAACCACAGGCGGCGGAGTAGTCCGCAACGGTGGTCTGGTTGGTGGTTCCGACCTCGCGCAGGCGGCCGCCCGCGGCGATGAGAATATCGGGAATGCGGAAGCCGCCTCCGATCTGGATCAGCTCGCCCCGTGAGACCACCACCTCGCGCCGCTCGGGATCATCGCTGACGGCGGCCACCACCAGCAGCAGCGCGGCCGCGCAGTTGTTGACCACGGTCGCGGCCGGCGCCCGGCACAGGGCCGCCAGCGCCTGTTCCACGTAGCGCCCGCGGCTGCCGCGCTCCCCGGTGGCGAGGTCCAGCTCCAGGTTCGTATAGGCTCCGGCCACCGGGACGAGGGTGTCGATCGCCGCTCCCAGCGGCGCCCGCCCCAGATTGGTATGCAGCAGCACGCCGGTGGCGTTGATCACCGGCCGCAGGCGCGCATCGGCCAGCCGCTCGGCGGCGCCGCGTACGCGGGCGACGATCGCGGCGCGCTCCGGCACCGGGGCCGCGGTCCGCACCCCCTCCAGCTCGCGCCGCACCAGGTCGGCGCACAGCGGATGCGGCAGCCCCAGATCGGCCAGGCATTCGATCAACTCGTTGACCGGCGGAATCGCCGCGAGCGGGTTGCGTGACCTGGACGGAGCGCCCGGATCCGGCTGCGCCGGGCCGCCGTTGTTGCCGCTGCTCATCGCGCTGCCGAGGCTATCACAAACACGGCCGAACGATTGAATCTGCCGGTAGCGCCCGGCGCGTCATGGCGCCGGCCGCACCACCAGGGATTTGCCGCCGGGCCGGGTAATCCGCCCCACGACCGCCTCCAAGGCTCCGTGAGTCGAGAGTACGGCGCGCGCCCGGCCCAGCAGGTCCTCGCCGACACACAACAGGAGCCCGCCACTGGTCTGGGCGTCGGCGAGCAGCGTACGGGTATCCTCGGGACATGCGCCCCAGTCCACCGTCGCCGCCGCCGCGGCCAGATTGTCGGCGCTTCCTCCGGGAACGCATCCGTCGGCGATCAGATCCGGGACCACGGGGTCGATCACGGGAACCCGGTCGTACCACAACTCCGCACCGCAGCCGCTCGCCGCGCAAAGGTCGGCGAGGTGGCCGGTGAGCCCGAACCCGGTGACGTCGGTGGCAGCGACGACTCCCGCCGCCGCCAGGTCGGCCCCCGCGCTGTTGAGCAGCGTCATGCTGCGTACCGCCCGCTCCACCACCTCCGGTGCCACGTGACCGCGCTTCAGGGCCGTGGTCACGATCCCCGTGCCCAGCGGCTTGGTAAGCACGAGGTAGTCCCCCGGCCGGGCCGCGGCCTTGGTCAGCAACCGATCCGGGTGCACTACACCCGTGACGGCAAGCCCGTACACCGGCTCCGGGTTGCGCACCGTGTGCCCGCCGACGGTTGCGCAGCCCGCCTCCTGTACGGCATCGCCGCCCCCCCGCAGGATCTCCACCACCACCTCCTCCGGCACCTTGTCCGGCGGGTAGCCCAGGATGTTGAGTGCCGTGACCGGCCGCCCTCCCATGGCATACACGTCCGAGAGGGCGTTGGCGCTGGCGATGCGGCCGTAGGTGTAGCCGTCGTCGACGATGGGCGTGAAGAAGTCCACCGTCTGCACCAGGGCACGCTCGGCGTCGAGCCGGTAGACCCCGGCATCGTCGCCGGCCGCGGAACCCACCAGCACCGCAGGATGGTCGAACGTCGGAAGCTGGCCCAGGACCTGGACCAGTGCCTGCTGGCTCAGCTTGGCAGCTCACCCGGCACAGGAGGACAGCGCGGTAAGTTGAAAGATCTCCTCGCGAGTCACTCGATATCACCCCCCCTGGCCACGAAATTCACGGAACTGGTGCCCCGCTTGTCAGCCGTCACTCAGGGCGCGTTACGGTACCACAGAACGGCGAAGCTGCCCGGTGTCGCGACATCACCGCGCGCGTCTCCGGTACCATGCGCCTCATGCGTTACCCGCGCTCGCATCTCGCTCCAGTAACGCTGCTGATAGGCGTGTTCCTCGGCGGCTGCTCGGGCAATCCTCCGGAGCCGGCGGATGCGCTGACGTTCACCTTCGACTTCAATCGTGGAGCACAGCGATTCGCCGCAGCTCTGCATCGGACTGGCGATTGATGGTATCGTATCCGAGGGTGAGTGATCGCCTACTATACGGTCCCATCCGGGGACACGCTGGAGGTAGCAGCATGAGTGAGACGGCGTTGGTCAGGCTTGTTGTGCGTGGCGAGGAGTCGAAGCACTGGGGCGACCCGAACGGGTGGGATGCCGCGACAGTGGTCGACAATTTACGGCGCGAGGGCTTTGTGGAGCGAACGGGCCAACCCGAAGCGTTGGTTGCGGTGACCGAGCTTCATGCGAACGGCTACGGTGCACCGTTGGCCGAGGGTAAACCGGAGCCTGCCTGGTGGTACGTGGGGGAAGGAGGCTGGGATGAAACCGTGACAGCGCTGGAGAAGGCGTTGACCCCGGAGGGATGATTGATGGTGGTCGTGTTCACGCTGTTCTGCTGCTTGGTGGTCGGCGCGGTGCTGGCGTTTTTTATGGGCATGGGGTACATGGAGAGCGTTACCGTGGCGGTGGTCGTGTTCGGGGTGCTGATCGTGGGGTTGTTGGCGGTGGTGATCCAGTTCCTGCACGGTCTATTGGAGACCCTGCGCGTGCCAAAGGTAATACTTGAGAAGCGGGACGGGGGCGATGGTTGACGAGGTGTAGGATGGGGCGATATGAGAGCGTTTCGCGTTATAGCAGAGCTGGGAAGATCAGGTCCGCTCATCGTAGCACAGGAATTGTGTTCTCAGACGATGGCCGCTGCATCCTCTTTCGCGACGAGATAGAGGAGGTTTTCGCGGTGGTGTCGCTGGCCAATGTCGTGACGGTGTACAAGGTGGACGATGATACTGAGTACGACCAAACAGGTGTTTACTGACTGAAGGCTGCGGGGATCCCTGAGCACCAGGAAGTCGGCTTTGACTACAACCGTAGTTGAGGCTTCGGTGGGTGGATAGGTCCTCGACGAAACCCGAACCAAAACCGGTGCAAACGAACCGGGCCGACCGCAGATCGGGGATCGACAAATGATCACCACCAAGCGCTCCCGGCGACTGGGGGCACGGCTGGCCGCGAACGCGGAAATCAGCCGAAGGGACCGGGCCGCAAGCGCCGCGACCGTGTCGACAAGCGCGACCAGGCGGCCGCGGAGCTACGCGCGGCGCCACCGATCCCGGATTGCCTGGTTGAGTTCCTGGAGCTCTCGAAGGGCGAGCGCGACGGCGAGCTGGTGACCATGCTGCCGTGGCACCGCGAGTACCTAGAGTAGATGACTGCGTAGATGGCAGTCGCCAACGGACCGAGCAGCCCCGCGAGCAGCGATGCCGCAACCGTCGCGCGCGCCAGCACCGCGGCGGCGTCCCAGGTTGCGCGGACGTAGCCCAGCCGGCGCAGCTGCCGGCAGGCCAGCGCCAGGGGCATGCCTGCCGGCGCCACTACGATCAGCGACAGATAGGAACGATATCGGAGAGGGTAGGAATCGAACCCACCTCGCCCTGCATCGGCAGGGTCGACAACGGTTTTGAAGACCGCGGGGACCACCAGGCACCCATCACTCTCCTGCGGCGGAGCGTGGGCCCCGCGCCGGTAGAGGGTATCGCAACCGGGCAAGCGCGCATACCGGGCTGGCCGGGTGGCGGGATCCTCCCGCTCTAACGGCGACGGAGTTCGTTGTTCATTTTGCGGTAGCCAGGGGCGTGGGGCTGGATTACGGTTGGCGCATGGCTCCACCGCTTCCGCCGCGCGCCGAGATGATTGCGGCCTTTAACGAGAGGGACGGCGACTACGACGGCCTGTTCGTAGCCGCCGTGCGCACTACCGGCATCTTCTGCCGCTGCTCCTGTCCGGCCCGCAAGCCGGACCCGCGCAACGTGGAGTTCTACGCCACGGCGGGCGCGGCGGTGGCCGCGGGCTACCGGGCCTGTCTGCGCTGCCGCCCGCTGGACCCCGGGGGCTCCGCGCCGAAGTGGCTCGGTTCGCTGCTGGCCGAGCTGGAGCGCGACCCGCGGCGGCGCTGGACCGATGCGGACTTGGCTGCAAGCGGGCTGCGTCCGGAGGCGGTGCGGCGCTGGTTCCGGCGCCGATTCGGCATGACCTTCCATGGCTACGCGCGCGCCCGGCGGCTGGCGGCCGCGGTCGACAACCTGCAGCAGGGCGCACCGGTCACCGACGCCGCGTTCGAGCACGGCTACGAGTCGCTCAGCGGCTTCAACGACGCGATTCGCAGCCTGATCGGCGCTTCACCCGGCGCGGCGAGCGATGCCACGCTGCTGGCGGTGGCGCCGCTGGAGACGCCGCTGGGCGCGATGCTTCTCGGCGCCGTGAGAGGCAAGCTGTGTCTCGCCGAGTTTACCGATCGCGGGCGCCTGGAAGCGCAACTCCGCCGGGTGAGACAGCGCCTGCACGCTACGCTGGTGCCGGGTCGTGAGACCCCTATCGACTGCGCCGCCGAGCAGTTGGCCGAGTACTTCGCCGGCTCCCGCCGCCACTTCGATCTCCCGCTGGTGCCGGCCGGTACGGAGCTGCAGCGCCAGGTCTGGGAGACGCTGCTGCAGATTCGATACGGAGAGACCTGGACCTACGGCCAAGTGGCGGCGGCGATCGGCCGCACGCGTGCGGCCAGGCCCGTGGGCAGCGCGGTTGGCGCGAACCCCATCTCAATCGTCATCCCCTGCCACCGGGTCATCGGCAGTGGCGGTGCCCTTACCGGCTACGGCGGCGGCCTGTGGCGCAAACGACGCCTCCTCGACCTGGAACGCGAGTAGGTGTCGCTCCATTGCTGTAGTACACTGGGCTCGATGGCTCAGGTCGGTACGGCAGGCAGGATAGACCACGTGCTCGCTGCATTCCTCCGCGGAGTCTCCTCGGTTCGCGGCGAAGTAGTGGAGTTGTATCTGTACGGGTCGCGGGCCCGTGGCGATCACCATCCCGACTCCGACTATGACGTGTTCGTCGTGCTGCAAGAGCGGACGCGAGACGCGATCGACACGCTGTACGACGCGGTGGTCGACGTGGTGTGTGAAACCGGCTCACTCGTCTCGCTGAAGATCGTCTCCCGAGAACAGTTCCGGACGTTGGTGGCCGAGGGCAATCCGCTCGTTGCCAACGTCCTGCACGAGGGAGTTCCGCTTGCACTCGACGAGTGAGCAGCTCATCGCGGCCTACCTGGAAAGGGCCCGCCAGAAACTCGACGTCGCCCGGCGCCTGCGTGATTCCGGGGATCATGACGATGCGATCTCACGGGCCTACTACGCCGCGTTCCACGCCGCAAAAGCGCTGTTGACCAGCGCCGGGGAACAACGGCGAACCCATCATGGTACCGTGACGCTGTTCAATCTCCTGTTCGTGAAGACCGGGAAGATGAGCCGGCGGGCGGGACGGTTCTTCTCGAACCTGAAGGACGATCGGGAGAGCGCCGACTACGAACTGTTCTCGTACGCCGACGCGGAGACGGCTCGGGTCGCGGTCGAGGAGGCCGAGAGCATCGTCGCCGAAGCGACGCGCTATATTGAGGGACTGGCGGGAGAGTAGGCCGCCGGCGACTGCTTCGGTCGCTGCATGCGCGGGTGGGGCTGGGCGACGCCGTCGTAGACCGGGTGCAGGGCCCGGACCAGGGCCTTGCGCTCGGCGGACCACTCCTCGGCCAGCGGCTGGGTCTTGGCGACCATCTGCGCCTTGACCCGCTCCGGCAGCGCGGGGTAGTCGGGCTGATACCAGAGGGTGAGCACGGTTCGCCGCCGCTCACTGCCGTTGGGGTGGGAGGCGTGCAGCAGGCGCGCATCGCCGATCACCAGCTCGCCGGCCCGCACGGGGACGTCGACCTCGTCGGGCCGGCTCCCGAACTCGGCCCGTTCCAGGCTCTCCGCTCTGCCGAGCACTTCGCTGTGCGGCTCGGCGAGCACGTCGTGCAGCGGATTGTGCCGTGTGTGTGACCCCGGAATGACGCGCAGGCAGCCGTTCTCCCGGCAGGTGTCGGTCAGGTAGTACATGAGAAACACCTGCGGCGGCACGGCCGCGAACATCTCGGGCTCTTCCCACGCGAACCAGTCGTAATGCCAGAACAGCTGCGGGCTGTGCGGCGGCTTGCTGATGAGGTAGCCGTCGGTGTAGGTGGCTTCGGTGAAGCCGAGCCGTGCCAGCGCACCCAGGGCGGCCGGCAGGGCGATCAACTCGGCAAACACCGAGTCGGTGGTGTCCTTGAACGGGAACATACTGCCCTGGGACCGGTTGCGCGCCTTGTGCTCCTCGGTCTGCGTATCCAGCATCAGGTCGGTTGCGGCCTGCAGCCGGCCGAGCAGGCCGGCGTCCAGAACGCCCGGCACCAAGCAGTAGCCGTCTTGCAGCAACTGGCTGCGTCGCGGCGTGTCTACGCGATCCATCGGGCAGGCCCAGCGCCCGCCGACTCAGGCGGCGGGGAGGTCTTCCAGGTGCAGGGCGGTGGTGATGCGGATGCTGCCGCGCAGCGATACGGCCACCGGGCAGCGGTCGGCGTGGAACCGATGCGCGCGTTCGGCGGCGGCGTGCTTGTCGGCGGACAGCCGCAGGTGGTAGTCGACGTGCACCGCCCGGATCACCAGTACCGAGCCTTCCTTGCCTATGTAACCGGTCGCTTCGCTGGTGAGGTAGCCCTCACCGGCGGGTATCTCGCGCGCTTCCAGCGCGCCTCCCAACGTACCGGTCAGTCACCCGGCCGCGGCCGCCACCACGTAGTCGAGCGTCGTGGTGTGCGGCTCATGGACCTCCGGATCGACGCCGTAGTGCTCGGCCACCTCGGAGTGGACGCCGAACAGCACCGGGTCGGGCTCGGCCGGCAGGTGGGCGCGGCGCAACGGACCCTTGATCCGCTCGATGCTTACCTGCGATTGGTAGACCGTGTCCGCGGGGACCCCGGTCGAGGAATCAGCCATGCCTCATCCTACAATCTCGCCGTCGCCTTTGCCACCCCCGCGACACAGACTGACTGACTTCTCTCCTGAAGCCGCCTATCATGGGGCTTCGGGAGCGATCCATGATAGTAGACGTCCATACTCACTGCCTGCAGCCCGACCATATCAGCGAGGCGGGGCACCGGGCCGACCGGCGCGCCGGCTATCCGCCGATGCAGCCGCTGACCTTCGAGCGCTATGCCGAGGAGTTGGCGGTGGTCGACCGTGCGATCGTGTTCGGGGTGCGGGGCGTGGCCACCGGCGTGCGCAGCCCCAACGAGTTCACCGCGGAGTGGGTCCGGCGCGATCCCGACAAGCTGATCGGATTCATGGCGATCGATCCGATGGAAGACGACCACATGGAACAGATCGAGCAGGGCATCGAGCTCGGCCTGCGCGGCATCAAGATCTACCCGATGCTGGGCCGCTACGACCCCGCCGATCCGACCAACTTCCCCATGTTCGAGAAGGCGCAGCGGCTGGGGCTTCCGGTGCTCTCGCATACCGGCACCCACCCCAATCCGCGCGCCATGCTCAAGTACAGCCATCCGCTGCTGGTCGACGAAATAGCCCAGGCATTCCCGGACCTGAAATACATCATGGCGCACCTGTCGCACCCGTGGCAGCGGGACTGCGCCATCGTGCTGCGCAAGCACCCCAACGTGTACGCGGACATCTCCGGCGTGTGGGTACGGCCCTGGCAGGGCTGGGAGGCGCTGATCGGCATGCTGGAGTGGAGCGTGACCGACAAGCTGTTGTTCGGCTCCGACTTCCCGCTCTGGACCCCGACCGAGGCGCTGGCGAAGATCCGCCGTTTCAACGATCAGCTCGAGGGTACCCGCCTGCCGCGCATCCCCGACGAGATGATCGACGGGATCATTCACCGCGACTCGCTCAAGCTGCTGGGGCTGGAGTGAAGATCACTGCCGTAAAGACCTTCCTGGTCGGCGGGAGCTGGCGCAACTGGCTGGTGGTGAAGGTCGAGACCGACGCCGGCGTGCACGGCGTGGGCGAGGCCACGCTCGAAGGCAAGTCGAAGACGGTGCAGACGGCGGTGGGCGAGCTGGCGCGCTACCTGGAGGGCAAGGACCCGGCTGCCATCGAGCGCCATTTCCAGGAGATGTATCGGAGGGCGTTCTACGCCGGCGGCGAGGTGCTCACCAGCGCCATCACCGGGGTCGAGACCGCGTTGTGGGACATCAAGGGCAAGGTGCTGGGAGTGCCGGTATACGAGCTGCTCGGCGGTCGCACGCGCGACCGCATCAAGCTGTACGCCAACGGCTGGTACCGGCAGGGCATGAGTCCCGGCGAGTTCGTGGCCGCCGCCAGGAAGGTGGTGGCGCTCGGCGCCGGGGGGATCAAGTTCAACCCCTGGGGCGGCCGGCCGGGGATCGACTTCCATCGGCTGGAGAACGACATCCTCAACACCGGTGTCGAAGTGGTGGGTGCGCTGCGGGAAGCCCTGGGACCGAGCGTCGACCTGTATATCGACTGCAACGGCATCTTCAACAACGTCGGCAACGCGATCCGCGCCGCCAAGGCGGTCGAGCAGTTCAACATCAGTTTCTTCGAGGAACCGATACCGCACGAGAACACCGACGCGATGGCGTACGTGCGGCGCAAGATCGACATTCCGGTGGCCGCCGGCGAGCGTCTGTTCACGATTTTTCGGTTCCGGGAACTCCTGGAGCGGGGTGGTGCGGACGTCGTCCAGCCCGACATGTCGCACTGCGGCGGCATGCTGGAGGCGCGCAAGATCGCCGCCATCGCCGATTCGCACTACGCGGCGTTCGCGCCGCACAACGCCACCGGTGAGATCGCCTATGCGTCGGCCGTGCAGTTGGCGGCCTGCGTACCCAACTTCCTGGTGCTGGAGCACTTCCCGCCGGAATCATGGCGTTTCGAGGTGTGCCGCAATCCGATGCTGGTGGAGGACGGTTGGCTGCAGGTTCCCGACCGTCCCGGGCTGGGCGTGGAGTTCGACGAAGTCGCGGCGCGGTCACACCCCTACGAGCCGGTCGACCTCTACGACCTGCACCGCCCGGAAATGCAGCTCAAGATCCCGCAGTTCGGCGACCGCCTGCGCTGAGTCGGCAGCCGCCGTTGCCTCGGGTCAGACGTCGGACCAGAAGATGAGGGCGCCGATCACGCCGTCGGCGTTGCCTTCGAGGATGCGGCGGTAGAGATTCGGCGCCTCGAGGCGACTTACGCGGTGGGTGACCGTATGCTCCCACGGCAGGTAGCCGAGGGCGAGGTTGTGCATGATCGTCTCCCGCGCCGGTTCCTCCCCGTCGTTGCAGGGGAAGAACATCCGCAGCCGCTTGCCGTGCGGCGGGGGGTAGCGGAAGCTGATCGGGTCCTTGCCGTAGTGGCCCTGCCACACGAACTTGCCGCGCGCCCGGGTCAGGGCGATGGCGGCGTCGATGTTCTGCGGCAGGCCGGTCGCTTCGAACACCACGTCGCAGCCGCCCGGCCAGCGCTCTTCCACCGCCTGCGCCACGTCGGTGGTGGAGGCGTCGATCAGGTGACGGGCGCCGAGCTTGCGCGCCACTCTCAGGCGTGCCGCGTCCCGGTCCACGGCCACCACCTCGCAGCCGCGCAGGTTGGCCCACATCACCACCGACAGGCCCACCAGGCCGACGCCGAACACCAGCACGGAGTCGCCCAGGCGCGGGTTGCTGATGTCGACGCCGTGCAGCCCGACGCCGGGAAGCACGAAGGCACTGGCCACGTCCAGCGGCGTCCCGGCGGGCAGGTGCGCGGTATCGGGCCGCCGCGCATCGATCACCGAGTGGCTGGAGTGGGTGCCGGCGGCGGTGCACACAGTATCCCCGTCGAGCAGCATCCCCGGGCTGGCACGGAAGTATACCAGGTCGCCGGCCGCGTAGCCGGACACCTCCGCGCCGGCCGCTTCGACGACGCCGGTCGCGGTGTAGCCGGTACACAGCGGATAGAAGATGCGGTCCAGGGTCGAGCGCACCATCATGAACTCGGTGCCGATGCTGACCCCCGACCACAGCGTGCGAAGCACCAAGTCGTGAGGACCGGGGTCGGGGAGGGTCACCTCGCGCAACGCGAACCGTCGCTGCGCATCACAGATCAGCGCGTGTGCGTTCACTTCTTCGTGCCTCCTGGTTCCGGCCGACTGCTTGGCGACGCTCCATGCGGCCTGCCGGTGGCAGTTCTGTTATTCCGTTTCGGAGTGGCTGTCAACCGCGCGCCGGCTCCATTGCCCGGCTATCCCACGCTGCGCGACAAGCCGGCTGCAAATCGTTACTACGGCTGCCATCGGACCGACACCCAACGGCCCAACTGGCGCCCCCGGCGAGCGCCGATCACGTAGCCCCGTCTGGCGGCGGCCCGTCCTCCCGATGCCGGAAGCGGTGGTGAGCAGAACAATGAAGCCTGAGGTTCCCCGGCTCAGCGCTGCCGCCGAGCGCGAAGGGAACGATGTGGTCGAGCTCCAGCAGGAAGCGGGAGCCGCAGCGCCGCCCGCTGTGCGGATCGACGTAACTGCAACAGCCGCCGTCGCGGCGCCACACCTCGCGCCGCACTGGTGCCGGAATATACCGGGATCGACGCGCCCGCTGGCGCGGCTGCGCGCTGTCTCGGGACGGGCCGGCTGCCTCTGGCTGCGGCCGCGAATGGCCATCGACCTGCACCGCTCCTGCCCGCTTCGCCGCCCCGGCCCGCTTCGCTGGCGAAGGAGCGCTGCGACGGCGATCCGCCACTGCCAGCGCGGTCGGCATGCTCTGGTCTGCCGGCGGCGTCGGTACGGTGGCGTGGGACCCGCAACCAGCCACCAACTTCGCCGCCGAAGCAGCGGTGCCGGGCGCCGCCACCGCTGGCTTGGCACTCACCGGGGTGCTGCCGCCGCAAGTCTCGCGCCCCGACGGCGGCGCGGACAGCACTGCCACCGCCGAGGTGCCGGCGCCGCCATTCCCGCGCGCGGGTTCCTCTGCGGACAGAGCCGGCGCCGTGGTGCTGCCACCGGCGCTCGTGCCCGCCGGCGGCGACGGCACTCCGGGTTGCTCTTGCACGTCCCGCTTCGCCGGCGAAGTCCCTCCGCCCGCCGGCCCGTCCTGCGCCTTCGGCTCCAGCGCCTGGCCCGCGCTTGCCTCCCGGCGCCCATCTCTGCGCCCGCGCGGCGGTCGCCCCGGGTCGTAGCGCTGCAGGCCGTCCTGCACCAGCCGCTCCACCAGCTGCCCCAGCGTCAGGTGCGGGTCCACGTGCGACAGCAGTGCCCGGAGTTGCTCGATCCCGCACTGACAGGCAGCGTCGATCACCACCTTCAGCTCCCAGCGGCCGTCGCCCAGCGCCCGCATGCGATCGGCCGGCCGCGCCAGCTCGGGAGCCACCCCGGCCAACAACTGCTTCACCTCGCGCGTGCTCTTGCCGCTCGCCTGCGCCACCAGCTCCTGCCGCTGCGCCGCGTCCAGCGCCGGCACCGGTCGCGCCGGCGCCGCTGCCCCGGTCCTGGAAGCCCCGCCTCCGGCGCCGTCCCCGTGGCGCCCGGCAGCAGCTCCGGGGCCGCGGGTGCCGAGCCGGGGTCCACCGCGGCGGTGGCTGTGCGCTGCAGGAGATCGAAGGTGTTCTGCAACTGCGCCGCCGCGCTCAGGGAGAGCGAGCCGTACTGCAGCCGCTCGCGTGATCCGGCGGTATCGGAGCACAGGCGCATGGCTTTGATACGGCGCCAGGCGGCGCCTTCGCTGTAGCCCAGCTCGCGCACGGCGTAGTCGAACAGGCTGGAGAACCCGAGGCGCAGGTGGAGGTGGCGGGCGTGGATCTCGCGCAGGTGGTCGAGGACGGCGAGCTGCAGCGCCTGCTCGTGCAGGACGAGGGACCTGGTATGCGCCAGCAGCACCTGGTCGGGGAGCCCGGAGAGCGAGGAGGAGAAGCCGGTGGCGGTCGCGGGAGCCATGGCGTAAATATACTCATGGCTGAGAAATGTCCGGTTTCTGAAAGTCCCGGACCGGCACTGGGAAGGGCTCAGGCCGGCGCTGGCGGGGTGCTGACGGGCCTGGAGGGCGTGGCGGGATGTTCGAAGGGTCGGAGGGGCCGGAACATGTGTCAGGAGGCCGTTACGAGCAGCGCCAAACCCGGCAAGTGCTCAGCGCAATTTTTTGCACTTTTTTCGCACAATCCTGCACCGCGGCGCCGCACCGTGGTCGACTAGGTGCCGCCATCAAGGCTGGCTACAGCGAGAGGTCGACCCAACGTGGCAGCAGCGCATCGGCGGAGACCGGCGCGTTGCGGGTGGGCGGCAACCCACCCATTCCTGGACACATCATACAGCGAACGACCCCGCACCCCCTATAAGCGGCGATCTGGCAGGCACCGGGGCCATCACCGCCGCTTGTCCACACGGGATTCAGCCGTCGTTCAGCATGGGATGGCCCTGGGCTCAATTGATGCCGGATCTCTCACGGAGCGCCGGCGCTCACGGCGGCAGCCGCCGGTTCCCTGACCCCCGGCTGCCGCAGGACGTCGAGCGCCGCCGCCGCGTCGAACGACTCGGCTGGATGCGCTGGCGGTCGCGGGCGCGGTGATTTACAGTACGCTGCGGAAGTGGCGATGGCAGTCCAGGGCCGCGCCGGAGGGCGATCATGATGGACGTTCCGCCCCGCCTGCAGGCGAACCTGCGGCATCTTTACGGGGCAGGCGCCGATGCGGCGCTGGCGGAGCTGCACCAACTGTGGGCGTGCCACGGGTTGGCTGCGGCGCCGCAGGCGGCCGGGACGGAGCTGGGGGCGCCGGGCGCTGCGGCGGCGATGCCGGGCGCCGGCGACGTGGCACTGATCGCTTACGCCGACTCGATCCGCGGCACTGCGGGCGCGCCGCTGGAAGCGCTGCGGCGGTTCGTCGAGCGTTACCTGGCGCGAACCATCAACACGCTGCATCTGCTGCCGTTCTTCCCTTGGGACACGGACCGCGGCTTCTCGGTCCAGGACTACCGCGCGGTCGACCCGCGCAACGGCACCTGGGCCGACATCGAGGCGCTGGCGGCGGAGTTCAGCCACCTGATGGTCGACCTGGTGATCAATCACGCCTCGCTGGACAACCCGCTGGTGCAGGGGGCGCTGACCGGCGACCCGCGCTACCGCGACTTCGTGATCCGGTACGACGACGGCGCCCAGCCGGATGCGGCGGCGCTGGCGCAGCTCACCCGGCCGCGGCCGGACCCGGTATTGACCCGATATTACGTTGTAGCCACGGATGGCCGCAAAGGTGCGACGTTCGATCCGGACTCCGAGTCTGCCGCCGCCACCGGGGGTTGGGTCTGGACCACCTTCTCGCGCCCGCCCAATGCCGACGGCAGCGCCGCCACCCGGCAGGTCGACCTCAACTTTCGCAACCCGCGGGTGCTGCTGGAGATGCTGGAGGTGCTGCTGTGCTATCGCGAGCACGGCGCCGACTGGGTGCGGCTGGATGCGGCCGGCTACATGTGGAAGGAGTTGGGCACGCCGAGCATCCATCATCCCAACACCCACCGCCTGCTGCAGGTGCTGCGCGACGCGCTGGCCGGCCGCGCGGAGCTGGTGAGCGTGGCGGAGGTGAACGAGCCGCAGGACACGGTGCTGCCGTACCTCGGAAGCGCCGACGCAGGGGTGGAGTCCGACCTGGCATACCAGTTCGCGCACTTCCCGCTGGCGGTGCACGCGCTGCACTCCGGCGACGCGCGCCACTACAAGCGCTGGCTCGGAACCCTGGAGCCGTTCGCGGGACGCCAGTTCATCACGGTGTTCGGCAGCCACGACGGCATGGGCCGCAAACCGGTGCTCGGGCTGTTGCCGGACGAGGACCTGGAGCGGATGGTGCAGGATCTGGTCGCCCGCCACGGCGCGCTGCCCAACTATGCACGGCAGGCCGGCGGCGGGCGCATCATCTACGAGCTGTGCGCCACTCCGTGGAGCCTGATCAATCGCGCGGATGCGGATGAACCGCTCCAGATCCAGGTCGATCGCTACACGGCCTGCGCGGCGCTCGGCCTGGTGCTGCGCGGAGTGCCGGCGTTCTACATCAACGGACTGCTCGGCGTTCCCAACCGGCTCGATCGGCGGCAACTGGACGAGAACCGCTCGATCAACCGCGAGCAGTTCGACGAGACGGCGCTATACGCGGAGCTGGACGAGCGCGGCAACCAGATGCGGCTGGTGCTGGAGCGGCTCCTGCACCTGATTGCGCTGCGCACACGGGAGCCGGCGTTCGCACCCGGCGGTCCACCGCTGGAAGTGCTCGACAGTCCGGACCCGGTCGTCGCGGTCGTCGCCGCCGGCGGCGGACGCCGCGTGCTGGCCGTGACCAACGTCTCGGGGCTGCCGCAGCGGCTGCGCCTGGAGCGCGCCCTGTTCCCGGTTCGAAACCGCGTACGCGAGTTGATCACCGGGGTGGAAGTGCCCGTGCCTGAGGCCGCGCCGTGGGAGCTGTCGCTGGCTGCCTACGAAGTGCGCTGGCTCGCCGCCACCCGATGATCGGGTTCGCCGTTGACCCGGCTGAGCGGAGCGGCGACAATCGCTGCCATGAACACACTTCGATTCCGGCTGCCAGTGGTAGCCCTGGCCATCACTGTCAGCGCCACGGCATGGGCCGGTGGCAGCGAAGAGCAGGGCGGCGCGACCGCCGCCGAGAGCGCCACCCCCGCCGCCGCGGCCGCCGCGACCGCCATGGCCGCGGGCGACGGCCCGCGCATCTGGGCCACGCTGGCGGTCTACGAGTCGGACACCGGCAACCGCATCAGCAGCATCAGCGAGTCGCCGATGCTGGCGGCGCGCGTCAGCTCCGGCGACCTGCCGCCGGTGGAGGAACGCGTCTCCGAGGAGCCGATGGTGATCCAGCCGTATGCCGAAATCGGCCGCTACGGCGGCACCCTGCGCGGCAAGTCGGTGCGTCCTGCCGGAGACAACGACATCGAGTTCATGCGCGGACAGCCGATGCTGCGCGTGTCACCCGACCTCACCGACCTGCTTCCCAACATCGCCAAGGGATGGGAGTTCAACGCCGACAAGACCAGCCTGACGGTGTATCTGCGCGCCGGCGCGCGCTGGAGCGACGGGGCTCCGTTCACCACCGACGACATCATGTTCTGGTACCAGGACATGATCCTCAACGACAAGATCAGTCCCTCCAAGCCGGGCTGGATGCTGCTGGACGGGGAGATCATCAAGGCCACCAAAGTGGACGACACCACGGTGCGGTTCGACTTCAGCAAGCCCTACCCGCCGATGCTCAGCGTGCTCGCCACCCTGATCAACGTGCCGGTGTTCGCCCCGCGCCACTACGTGTCGCGCTGGCACGCCGATCACAACGACGAGGCGGAGGCCCTGGCCAAGGAGGAAGGGTTCGACAACTGGTGGAGCGCGTTCCTGTTCCACAACCCGACCCGCCTCGGGGCGCGCAAGGAAGCCGAGCTGCCGGTGATGAACACCTGGATGCTGGAACGCATCGACAGCGCCAACAACCGCTACTTCGTGCGCAACCCCTACTACTGGAAGATCGATACCGCCGGCAATCA
This sequence comes from Spirochaetia bacterium, assembly GCA_965203905.1. Classification (GTDB taxonomy): domain Bacteria; phylum Spirochaetota; class Spirochaetia; order SZUA-6; family Bin103; genus Bin103. Next base: position 4,702,507 of record CBDBDQ010000005.1, read on the forward strand.
GCTTCCCTACATCGACGAGCACATCGCGGTGTTCGTCGAGGACGTGGAAGTGCTGGTGCTGAAGGAAATCGCCGGCGAGATCGACTACTCGGGAACCTGGCATCGCATGGACAACGTGCCCCTGTACCGTGAGAACGAAGCTGCCGGCGGCTTCCGGGTGCTGGTCTGGCGCGCCCCGCGCAACACCCATCCGATCATCCTCAACTCGCTGCACAAGGACCCGGTGCTGCGCGACATCTTCAACGACATCCGCTTCCGCCAGGCGCTTTCGCTGAGCATCAATCGCGACGAGCTCAATGAGACCTTCTTCTTCGGCCTGGCGACGCCGCGCAACTACCACGTGGCGCCGTTCAGCAGCCTGTTCGAGCAGTGGATGGCCGATTACTTCATCGAGTACGACCCCGACCGCGCCAACGGCCTGCTCGACGAGATGGGCCTGCAGTGGGACGGTGACCGCAAGTACCGGCTGCGGCCGGACGGCGAGACCCTGACCGTCATCATCGACCACATCAAGCGCGCCGCGCGCGACGCCGCCGTGTTCAAGGAGTACTTCGAGGCGCTCGGCATCCGCACCATCATCAAGGAGGAGGAGCCGTCGCTGATCAACGCCCGGCGCCGCGCCAACGAGCACGACCTGGTGTGGCGGGAGAAGGCCGAGATCAACGAGTTGAACATGCGCACCCGGTTCGGCGGACCGTTCGCCTTTCCCACCTTCGACACCCACCTGCCGTGGTACCAGTGGCACGTCAGCGGCGGCCAGGAGGGCGTCGAGCCGCCCGAGGACGTCAAGGAACTGTTCCGGCTGGTGGAGGAGTGGCTGACGACCGAGCCCAACAGCGACGCCTACGTGGAGCTGGGCAAGCAGATTCTGGAGATCAACACGCGCAACCTGTGGACCATTACCGCGCTCGGCATCGAGCCGTACCCGGTGCTGTTCAAGGCCACGCTGCGCAACACGCCGGAGCAGGCGCTGTGGGACTGGCCCTACCGGTTCTGGATGCCCTACATGCCGGAACAGTGGTTCTACAGCGAATAGCGCCCCGAGACCGTCGCCTGCCGCGCCGGTCGCGGCCGGTCCGGTCCGGTTTGCCGGGACCTCGTCGGCGTGAACCCGGCAAGCTCCTGACGCCGGTCTAACCGTGGGGTGGGGGAGTCCGCCTCCGCCCCGCATACCGCATGCTCGACTACATCGCGCGCCGCGGGCTGTTCACGCTGATGCTGCTGGTGCTGGTGTCGGTGGTCTCCTTCGTCATCATCCAGCTTCCGCCGGGCGATTACCTGTCCACCTACATCATGGCCCTGCAGGAGCAGGGCGAGGACGTTTCCGAGGCGCAGATCGAGTCGCTGCGCGCCCACTACGGCCTGGGGCTGCCGATCTACGTGCAGTACTTCAAGTGGATGTGGGGCGTGCTGCGCGGCAACTTCGGCGTCTCCTTCGAGTGGAACCAGCCGGTGGCGTCGCTCATCGGCGAGCGCCTGGCCCTGACCCTGACGATCTCCCTGGCCACCCTGGTGTTCACCTACCTGCTGGCGATTCCGATCGGCATCTACTCCGCCACCCACCAATACTCGGTCGGCGACTACACCTTCACCACCGTCGGCTTCATCGGGCTGGCGACCCCCAACTTCCTGCTGGCGCTGATCCTGATGTTCCTGTTCTTCAAGTACCTGGGGCTGAGCGTGGGCGGCCTGTTCTCGCCCGAGTACCTGGGCGAACCGTGGTCGCTGGCAAAGGTATTTGACCTGATCCGCCACCTGCCGATTCCGATCATCGTGGTCGGCACGGCGGGAACCGCGGCCATCATCCGCATCATGCGCGGCTCGCTGCTGGACGAGCTGCGGCGCCAGTACGTGATCACCGCCCGCGCAAAGGGGCTGAAGGAGCGGGCGCTGCTGTTCAAGTACCCGGTGCGGGTGGCGGTGAATCCTATCGTCAGCACCATCGGCTGGGCGCTGCCGGGCACCATTTCCGGGGCCACCATCACCGCCATCGTGCTCAGTCTGCCCACCGCGGGGCCGCTGCTGCTGCGCTCGCTGCGGTCGCAGGACATGTACCTGGCGGCCAGCGTGGTGATGATTCTGAGCGCCATGACCATCGTCGGCACCTTTCTGTCCGACCTGCTGCTGGCCTGGGTCGACCCACGCATCCGCTTCGAGCGCAGCCGCACGTAATGAGCGCTACCGACTCCACCACCGCTACCGCCGCCGCCGAGCGACGCGAGGAGCGCTACTACCTGGCCTCCCAGTGGCAGCTCGCCTGGCGCAAGTTCCGCGGCCACCGCCTCGCCATCGCCGGCGGCTGGGTGCTGGCGGCGTTCTACGTGCTGGCGCTGTGCGCCGACTTCATCGCCCCCTACGACGTGGATCTGCGCAGCTCCTTCATCTACATGCCGCCGCAGCGGGTGCGGGTGCTGGCCGACGGCCGGCTGCATGCCCCGTTCGTGTACGCCACCACCAGCGCGGTCGACATGCAGAGCTTCGCCCGCACCTACACCGAGGATACGAGCGCGCGCTACCCGGTGCGCCTGCTGGTGCGCGGCTACGAGTACCGACTGTTGGGCCTCATCCCGACCCGCATCCACCTGTTCGGGGTGGAGGAGCCGGCCACGCTGTTCCTGTTCGGCACCGACAACCTGGGGCGCGATTTCTTTTCGCGGGTCATGCTCGCGGCGCGGGTGTCGCTCTCCATCGGCTTGGTGGGGGTGGCGCTGAGCTTCGTGCTCGGGGTGCTGTTAGGCGGCGTTTCCGGCTACTACGGCGGCACGGTGGACCTGTTCGTGCAGCGTCTCATCGAGTTCCTGCTCTCCATTCCCAAGATCCCGCTGTGGATGGCGCTGGCCGCGGCACTGCCGGTGGACTGGCCGGTGGTGAAGGTCTACTTCGGCATCACCATCATTCTCTCGGTGATCGGCTGGACCGGGCTGGCGCGGGTGGTGCGCGGCAAGCTGCTGCAACTGCGCGAGGAGGACTACAGCACCGCCGCGGTGGTGGCGGGCGCGGCCGACTGGCAGATCATCCTGCGCCACCTGCTGCCGGGCTTCATGAGCTACCTGATCGTGACGCTGACGCTGGCGATCCCGGAGATGATCCTGGCCGAGACCGCGCTGAGCTTCCTGGGGATCGGTCTCAAGCCACCGGCGGTGAGCTGGGGCGTTCTGCTGCAGGATGCCCAGAACGTGCGTACCGTGGCGCTGTACCCGTGGCTGCTCCTGCCCGGGCTGTTCATCATCTTCACCGTGCTGGCGTTCAACTTCCTGGGCGACGGCGCCCGCGACGCCGCCGACCCCTACCGCTGACCCGTCTCGAAAGCTTCCCGGTAGAGCGCTTCGATCCGTCCGATCTCATCCTGGGTCAGCGCCGCGAATTCCTTCGTCCGGGCGCGGCGCGACAGTGTCCCGTTGTTCAGGCGCAGGAACCGGAACAGGAGGTCGGACACACGGTCAGGCATGTCGACGATCCGGTTCACTCCAGTGCGAAACGCATCGTACCGTCCCAGGAACTCGGCCTCGTTCGGCAGGTCGTGCTCGATGGTCCGCTGCACGCACCCGTAGAGGAATTCGGCGTGCGGTGTGGCATCGAAGAACCGGTAGAAGTCGGCCGTGTCGTTCAGCACGCGCACGTTGCCGTCTGCGGTCGGTTGCCAATCGACCACCGGCAGCAGTCTCCTGGAGTAATCCTCCAGCGTCGAGCGGTACTCGCGGATCCGGTGCAGGATCGCGGAAGAGACGGGAAACGTCACGCCGGGAGGATTGAAGCCCCGCTCGGCCAGGACGTGGTGTACCAGGTAGCGGTGCACTCTGCCGTTGCCGTCCTCGAAGGGGTGGATGTAGACGAAGCCGAACGCCAGGATCGCGGCGGCCAACACCGGGTCGAACTCGCGCGCTGCCTGGCGGTCGAAGGCGATCAGGCCGTCGACCAGTTGTTGCAGGTCTTCCGGCTTGGCACTTACGTGGCTGGGGATCGGCTGCCGAGTCTCGCGGTCCCGTTCGCCGACAAAGCCGCCCTCGTTGCGCAAACCGAGCGGTACGAAGCGATCGTCGCCGATCACGATGCGCTGCAGCCGGCACAGTTCTGCGACGTCCAGCGGCTGCTTGCCCGCCTGGCCGATGGCGTGGCCCCAGCGCTGGATGCGGGCCTGTGGCGGCCGCTCACCTTCAATCGCGTAGCTCGCCCGGGAGTCGTCGAGCAGCAGAAACGCGGCGGCTCGCGCCAGGAGGTCGCGGGGCACCGCCGCCGCGGCGGCGTGTGCTCGTGATTGCAGGTCGAGGGCGAGGAAGCGGTCCAGCCGCTCGGTACGGAATACCAGCGGGCAGAATCCCGGCGTACCGGGGAGGTTGTTCTTGACGCGATGGCGGGAGGAATTCACGGCGCCAGCCACGAATTGGCGCTTGGGGTCGACCACCAGTGGATAGGCGCCGCGGTCGGCGTTCGGCAGGCCGAGCCGCCGGCCCGTGAGCCATTCGTAGAGGAACCAGATGCGCCGTGCGTAGGCACCGGTCGGCGCGGCCCTGACGATCGCCTCTATCGGGGAGGGACCGCTGGCGGCAAACAGGCGCTTGAGCACTGCCAGATCAACTCCCTCATGTTTCAGGGCGAACGTGAGGTGGCCGTCCAGCCTCGGTGGCGGCGCGTACGAGGGTGAGTAGATCCGCCATCCGTCTTTCACCAGCGTGCGATGCCGCTCACCGGTGGCGCTCAGCGTGCGTGGGAGTGGTACGTTCAGGTCGAAGGCGTCGATGAGCGCGGCGTAGCCGGCTGGGGTGGCTGTTACCGGAAGGCTCTGTTCCCGAAAAACGGTAACCGACCATGAAAAACGATACTTAGTGGACGTAGCTTGCAAGAAACAATAACTTGCCCTCAATTGTAATAATTTACAAGGGCAATCTACAAAAAACGAGACTGTCCGGTGGCACTGGTGTCACTATCGTCAACCCTGGCAACGGCTGACGTCGCTCACCGCTGTTCACGGCTGATCTGAACGTACTAGGCGCCGGCGGCGCCGCTCAGGCGGTGGTGGCCCGTGGCAGTTCCACTGCGGGGCGGCCGTTGCGGTCCACCCAGACACCGCACGGGCCGCCGCCAGCGCCTTTCTCCAGTGCCACCTCGTGGCCGTCCATGTCCAGCACGGGGAAGTAGTAGTGGGCTACCTGCCGGGCCTCGGCGGCGATGTAGTGGGCGATCAGCGCGCGGCGGAAGCGGGTGCGGCTGCGGTTGGGCAGGCTGCCGTGGATCACCTGGCCGTTGAAGAACAGCACGTCCCCCGGCTCCATGATCACGTCCTCGGGCTGGAGGCCCGGCGCAAGTGGCACGGTTACGTTGGTGAAGCTGGTGTCGTGGTCGGCCTGCTCCGCGCACAGCACCGGGGTGTCGCGGGTGCCCGGCACCACCTGCAGGCAGCCGGTCTCGCGGTCGCAGCGGTCCACGGCCATCCAGGCGGCGATGCAGGTGCCCGGCTGGACGCGCAGGTAGTACTGGTCCTGGTGCAGGGCCTGCCCGCGCGCCCCCGGCGGCTTGAAGTAGAACATGGTCTGCACGGCGTACGGGTCGCGCCCGGTCAGGGCGTTGAGCCAGGTTCGCAGGCGCGCGTCGAGCAGCCAGTCGCGGCTCACGCCGTCGTGCCGGTGCGGCTGCATGATGCGCGGATACACGGCCAGCGGGTCTTCGAGGTCGGTGATATCGTCACCGACGTGCAGGGTGCCGGCGGCAAGTTGGCCCTGGCGCATGGCCTCGAAGTGGGCGCGCAGGCGATCGGTCTCGCTGCGGCTGAACAGCCCCGCCACCACGGTGTATCCCTGCTCCTCGTAACACCGGATCAGGTCGGGATCGAGGGCGGTCGCAAGGCTCATGGTCTCCTCCTGGTGAACTTGACGCTGGGTTCCCGGCGCGAATGCTGCGCTACCGGCGTTCCGCAGCCGGAGGTGCCGCCAGCACGGCCAGCGGGCGTGCTGGCGCAGCATACGTCTCCCGTGGCGTGATCAACAATCCCCGGTCGAGGGCAGTCGAGGGCTCCGGGCTTCATGAGGTGCCTGATCGTGACGCCGACACGGACGTGATCTCCCGGATCACCTGCAGGATCTTTCGTACTCGCGGCGGGCTGTCGGTGCCGGGCGATCGTGCCGAGTCCAGCGCAAGGAGCTGCTTCCAGAGTGCCCAACCGCGCGCCCGCTGCCAGACGCCGCCGTCGAGTTGCAGGGTGGCGCGAAAGATCGCTCTGCTGTCCTCGTCGAGCAGAGTCCAGGCGACCGTCAGATCGCACGCGGGATCCCCCGCCGCCAACTGGCCGAAGTCGATGACGGCATGCAGTTGCCCGTCCCGCACCAGCAGGTTGCCGGCGGTGACGTCACCATGCACCCACAACGGATTGCCCTTCCACCGCGATCCCAGCGCCCGGCGCCACGTTTCCAGCGCCGCAGTGTGATCGATGAGGTCGCCGTACCGATCAAGCAGTCGATCGGTTTCGGCTTGGTAGATGGCGAGATCCCCTCCGCGGTGGAAGTTCTCCGGCCCCGGTGCCGGGGCATCGGCGGCGTCCACGCCTTGCAGCGCAACCAGAAAGCTCGCGAGCCGGTGCGCAAAGTCGCGCAGGTCGCGAATGTTCATCCGCGTGGCAGGCTCTCCGGGGATCCATCGGTTCAGTGCCCAATGCCAGGGGTAGCCTGCCCCAGGCGTCCCCAGAGCGACCGGCTGCGGTATCGGCAGGGGCAGATGGCCGGCCAGTCTCGGCAGCCACTCATGCTCGGTCAGCAGGCGGGGAGCGTAGCGGCTGGTGCTCGGCAGGCGGGCGCACAGTGAGCCGCCGACCCGAAAGGTGCGGTTGTCGTGGCCGCCTGGGACGACCGGTGCGACCGGCAATTCCCGATACCGGGGGAACTGCTCGCCAACCAGCCGGCGGACGAGGTCCGCATCGATCGCAGTCGCTACGGCGTATTGGCGCCCGGAGCCCACGGGTTGATCAGGTCCAGGCCACAGGTAGCCTATCCGCCAGCCTGCGGCGGCTCAGCGGTTCGGAGCGGAGGGCGCCGCGAGCAGCACCAGCGAGCGTGCGCCGGCAGCATACGTCTCCTGCGGCGTGACCAACAATCCCCGGTCGACGCTGCTGATGTCGTCCGGCGGCCGCAGCGAGGTATCGATCACCCGCCGCCACGCTCCGCCGTGGGGGGCGGCCGGAACCGCGAACTCCCGCTCTGCGGCAGCGGCGTTGAGGACCAGGTACAGGTCGCCGGCGACGCTTCCCAGGCAGGCCGCCAGGGAGGACGCTCGGAGGCTCCAGTCGGGGGTGCCGCCGCTGGGGCCGAACCAGCGCACGCCTTCGTCGCGCGGCGCCGTCTCGGCGTAGAACGCGTCCCGCTGCAGCGCCGGGTGCGTGGCACGCAGGGCCGCCAGCGCCCGGCAGAAGCGGCCCAGCTCGGCGCCGCGCACGGTGGGCGTCCAGTCGAACCAGGACAGCTCGCTGTCCTGGCAGTAGGCGTTGTTGTTGCCCCGCTGCGTGCGCCCCAACTCGTCGCCGCCCAGCAGCAGCGGTGTGCCCAGGGAAAGGAACAGCGTGGCCAGCAGGTTCTTGCTCTGGCGCAGGCGCACGGCCAGAATCTCGGGATCGTCGCTGGGACCCTCCACCCCGTAGTTGGCGCTCGGTTCGTGGTCGCTGCCGTCGCGGTTGCCCTCGCCGTTGGCGTGGTTGTGCTTGGCCGCGTAGCTCACCAGGTCGTTGAGGGTGAAGCCGTCGTGGGAGGTGATGAAGTTGACGCTGTGAAACGGCCGGCGCCCGTTGCCCTGGTACAGGTCGGAGCTGCCGGCGAGCCGGGTGGCGAGGTCGGCCGCCACCCCGTCGCCGCGCCAGAAACGGCGCACGTCGTCGCGGAAGCGGTCGTTGAGCTCGGCCCAGCGGTCGCCGGGAAACTTGCCCACCTGGTAGGCGCCCGCCGCGTCCCAGGCCTCGGCGATGATCTTGGTGTCGCGCAGCACGGGGTCTTCTCCGATCTGCTCCAGGATCGGGGTATTGGCGCTCAGGTTGCCGGAGCGGTCGCGGCCGAGCACCGACGCCAGATCGAAACGGAAGCCGTCGACGTGCATCTCCACCACCCAGTAGTGCAGGCAGTCCATGATCATGCGGCGCACCACCGGGTGGTTGCAGTTGAGGGTGTTGCGGCAGCCGGTGAAGTCGAGGTAGCGGCTGCGGTCGGCGCCGTCCAGCAGGTAGTAGATGCTGTTGTCCAGGCCGCGGTAGGAGAGGGTGGGGCCGCTGGCGTCGCCCTCGGGGGAATGGTTGAACACCATGTCCAGGATCACCTCGATCCCGGCGGCGTGCAGTTCCCGCACCATGTCCTTGAACTCGGTGACCTGGGCGCCGGGGGTGGTCGCGGAGCTGTACCGCCGCTTCGGTGCGAACAGGCCGATCGGGTTGTAGCCCCAGTAGTTCACCAGCGGCTCTGCGTCCGGCGCCACCGCGCCGGCGGCGTACTCGTCCGACTCCTGTACCGGCAGCAACTGGACGGCTGTGACCCCCAGCGCCTGCAGGTGGGGGATGCGCTCGCACACGCCGCGAAAGGTGCCGGGGTGCGCCACTCCCGCGCTGGGATGAACGGTGAATCCGCGGACGTGCACTTCGTAGATCAGGCTGCGCTGCAGCGGGTGCCGCGGGTGGCGTTCGCCGGCCCAGTCGAAGTCGTCGCGCACCACCACGCAGCGCGGTCGCAAAGCCGGTAACTCGGCCGCCCGCCGGCGCGCGGGGAGGGCGCCGGTGAATGCCTTGGCGTAGGGGTCGAACAGCGGCCGTGCCGGGTCGAAGCGATGTCCCTCGTCCGGCGCGAAGGGGCCGTCCACGCGGTACAGGTAACACCAGCCGGCGCCAACCCCCTCCACCAGGCCGTGCCAGATGTCCCCGGTCCGGTGTTCCTCCCGGCACAGGGGGAGCTCCGCGGTCGGCAGAGTAGCCTCCCCGTCTTCGAACAGGAGTAGCGTGACCGCGCTGGCGTGGCGGCTGAACAGCGCGAACTGGGTGCCGCCGTCGAGCACGGTGGCTCCCAGCGGCAGGGGGCGTCCACGGCTGATCACGGAGCGATAGGTACCACGCGCGCAGCCCGCGTGCAACGGCTTGATCGCCATACCGCGTCCGTTACCCGTTGGGTGGCGAGCGTCCGGTGGAGGTCTACGCCACGGGGGCATGCCTGGTCGATCCGGACATCGGCTAGGCCGGAGACGTCGACACCGCCATGGCCATGCTGCACTTCCCGAGCGGCGCGCTGTGCATCATCGAGAACGGCCGCCGCTGCAGCTACGGCGCCGAGGACCGGGTCGAGGTGTTCGGCGCCCGCGGCCTGGTGCGCACGCAGACGCCTCCCGCCGGACACGTGCAGCGCTTGACTGCCGCGGGGATAGAGCGGGACCGATACACTGACAACATCGGCTACGAGGGTTTTGCCGGCGCACTGGACGAGTTCATCGCCGCGGTGCAGGAGGGCCGCCCCGTGGTTGTCGGTGGCCGGATCATGGATCATGGGGTACAACGTAGAGTGTGGTCACCGATACTTGGAGAGTGGCAAGAGCGATGGGCCACTGGATCGCGGACTTGGCTTGAGTGCCGTGGCCCGACCGAGATTCTGCTCCTGGTCCTGACCGGGGCCCATGATCGTCTACTATGAGACTTGCGGCAGGACATACACGAACTGAGCACTGATGGTCGCCAAACACTACACAGACGAAGAACTTACGACACTCAGAGACATGCCAAAGAGGGTAACCAACCCACGGGCGCGCTGGTCCGAGAAACCGCGGTCGAATCCATCGCATCGTCAACGTACGTTTATCGTGCGCGGAGGCGAGGACGGGAGCCTGCGATTCCAGGTGTACCAACGTCAGAACCTCCACGACAAAAGCGATTTCTCATGCGGCATTTCATACCATCCACAAGGGACCCCGCCATTGACACTGGCGCGCTACAACGGGCCGAGCCACCGGCATGGCGAAATCGCCTATCGTCCGCACGTACATCGTACCACTGAACGCGCAATCGCAGCAGGTAAGAAGCCGGAATCCGAGGCAGAGGAGACTGACGGGTTCGATGATCTTGACGGCGCATTGGACCGTCTCATTGAGGACTTCAATCTGAGCGGGGTCGAAGTGTCTCGCCACGCTCAGCAGGAGATGTTCACATGAAGTTGGATGTACACTCATTGCAGCGATTACTCTGTGACCGCTTGTGTGTGGACGTGGGAGTTGAGAAGCGTCCCGACGATACGGTGATGCTGCGCACCCATTTCAGATTTCCCGATGGCGATAGCTACCAGATTCACCTCTCGGCAACGCCTTCAGGGGCGCTTCGCCTCTCTGACCGTGGTCACACGCTCATGCACATCAGCTATGACCATGACGTTGACTCGTTCGTGGAAGGATCACGAGGATTGCTCTTGGAACGAATCATGGATGAGAGTGGACTCCAGTGGGACGGAGGAGCATTCTGCTTCGATACGTCGCCTGAGCAACTTCCACAGGCCATGTTTACGTTCGGGCAAGCGTTAACGAAAATCTATGACCTCACTTTGCTCTCTCGTTCGAGTGTCGCTTCCACGTTCTACGATGACTTGACCGACTTGCTCTTCAGTGTGGTTGATGAGGCTAGAGTCCAACGTGATTACGAGCCCGCGGTGCCTAATTCGCAAGCCTACCTTGTGGACTACCGAATTGAGAGTAAAGGTGAAGTGCCTCTTTTCCTATATGGTGTTCCAAATCGTGACAAGGCACGGTTGGCGACCATTATGTTGTCCCACTTTCACCGACATGAGCTTCGATTCGAATCGCTTCTCGTATTTTCGGACCAAGCTTCCATCCCAAGATCGGATCTCGCTCGCCTCTCGGATGTAGGAGGTGAAATGATTTCCTCGCTGGCGTCGTACGAGTCTTTCAGTCGAAAGGTCTGGCAGCGCGTCACCTGATCGAGAGCGCGTAAGTCGATGTCGTCACCACGCACGCCACCACGCCCCGCGGTCGCGTAGACTTACTGCAGCCGCGGGCTGCGGACGTCTCAGGCTCAGAGCAGGTGCAGGGAGCCGTCGGTGGCCAGCCACAGGCCGCAGGCGGCCACCTGCATGCCCGTAGCGGCCGCGGCACGGCGATATTCGTCTACCTGGGGCCGGTAGCGTTCCAGCAGCAGGCCGATGCCGCCCTGCGCCGCGGCCGGCACGGCGTCGGTCTTGTAGTCGGCCAGCACCCAGCCGCCGGCTTCCTCGAAGGCCAGATCCACGAAGCCTTCCACATAACGGTCCTGTCCCGCGTCGTACCAAGCCAGGGGCAACTCACGCAGCACGCGGCGTGCGGCACGCACCCGTTCCATGGTGGGGCTGCGGATGATGGTGGCGGCGAAGCGGGCGACCTCGTCGGCCAGTTCCGGGGATCCCTGCTCGGCGGCGAGTCGGTGCGCCCACGCGGTGGCGTCCGCGGAGTCGCCCAATGCGCAGCGGTACAATACTTCGTGCACCAGGGAGCCGCGGCGCATGCCCGCCGACGAGCCGACGAATGCCACGCCGGCGGCCCCGTCGGCCGTAGCGAGCGCTCGGTCGGCATCGCCGAAGCGGTCCAGGTCGCTTTCCGGGGCGCTGCGGTCGTGAGGCTCGGTCTCGCGCGGCTCCTTGTGCGCTTCCGCGGCGAGCAGCGAAGGAGTGGTGTACACCGGTCCCCGCTCCAGTTGCGCGGCGCGGCGCGACTTCTGTTCTTGCCAGCGGCCGGCGAGGTCCTCGGGAAAGTCGGTCGCGGGCGGCTGCGTCATCGGCATCGGTTGTGGGAGATCGCTCTCGAGCATCACCTGCGCTCCGCCTGGCGCTTCCCTCAGACCGCCGTCGAACACCGACACCCAGGAGGGCAGATCGGGGAGATGCACGAACATGCCGGGGCGCTCTTCCGAGCGGAAGGCCGACACTACCAGCAGGTCGCGGGCGCGGGTGGCGGCCACGTAGAGGAGGCGCGCCTGCTCGGCATGGGCGTAGGCCGCCTCACGGGCCGCCGCCGCGGCGAAGCCGGGGGTGCTGAAGCGGTTGTCGCGTTTTCCCACGGAGAATTCGATCATGCCGCGGGCACGATCCACCACCGAGCGCGCGGCGCCCTGGTTCACGCCGGCGCTGAGCTTGGCCAGGATCACCACGGGGAACTCCAGCCCCTTGGCGCCGTGTACGGTCATCACCCGCACCAGGTCATCGTCGGTCTCCGCCAGGTGCAGGTCGCGTTCGCCGCCACTCTCTCCCTGGCGGGAAGTCAGCCAGCGCACGAACGGGCGCAGCGCGTCGGACTCGTTGACCGCGAACTCGGCGGCACGGTCCACGATCGCACGCAGGTTGGCGGCGCGCTGGCGCTCGCGGCTGGTTATCAGCAGCGGTTCCGCCAGGAAGTTGGCGCGGATCGCGCGGTCGACCAGGAACGGCAGCGTCAGCTCACTCTTGGCGCGGTACAGGCCGGCCAGTACTTCCAGGGCCGTGCCTACCGGAGTGTCGGGGAACTGCGAGGCCAGCAGGCTGAAGCGGCCGTGCGCGAGGCGGTGCTGCAGCAGGTCGACGTCGGAACAGCAGAATGCCGCCGACTTCAACGCCGCCACCAGCGAGACCTGGTCGCTCGGGTCGTCGACCGCGCGCAGAATCGCGGCCAGATCGTTGATCTCCTGGTGCTGAAAGAAGTCTCTGCCGCCGTCGACGATATAGGGCACGCCGTGCCGCGCCAGCTCGCCGGTGTACGCGTCCACGTCGGTGCGGGTTTCCACCAGGATGCAGATGTCACGCAGGGCGATGCGCCGCGTGCCGGCGGCGCCGTTTTCGGTGGCGTCGATCTGCCAGCGCGGACTGCCGACCAGGTCGGCGATCAGCCGCGCTAGCGCGGTCGCCTCCACCCGGCGCAGTTCCTTGAGCCTGGTCTCGTGCAGGTCCGTCGTGGGGTACAGCAGCGCCACTCGCGGCGCGCCGGCGGGGTCACGAAAGGCGTGGATGGGCCGGTACTCCGGTTGCGCACCGGGGAACTGCGGGTTGGGCGTGAGCACGGCCGCGAAGGTGGCGTTCACCCACTCGGTGATCTGGGGCACCGAGCGGAAGTTCTGGGACACCGTGGCGATCCGCGCGCACCCCGCGGGCTGGCGGCGGAACACCTCCTTGGCGCGCAGGTAGGTGTCGATGTCCGCGCGCCGGAAGCGGTAGATCGACTGTTTCGGGTCGCCCACGATGAACAGCTTTCCCGGCCGCAAGGTCACCTCCTGCCAGGAGTTCGGCCCGCCCCCGGCGGCAGCCGGCGGATCGTCGGCGGCGAGCAGGAACACCATCTCGGCCTGCAGCGGGTCGGTGTCCTGGAACTCGTCCACCAGCAGGAAGCGGAACCGGTCGCGCAGCGCCGCCCGCACCCCCGAGTTTGCGGCCACCAGCGTCCGTGCCTCGATCAGCAGGTCGTCGAAGTTGAGCTTGCCGGCGCGGCGCCGGTCAGCGGCGGCGTTCTTCACGAACGCGGCGAGGGCGACGCTGAGCCGGTGCAGCGCGTCATCGTTGAGGCCGGAGCGATACCTGGCGAGCTGCTCGCGCGCATCCCGCTGCAGCTCGCGCATCTGCTCCAGTGCCTCCTCCGAGCGCCAGTTCCGGCGGTTGCCCGGCTGTGGTCGGAAGCCAACGCCGTGCAGCGCCGCCTCAACCAGCACCATCCGTCGCGGGCTGGGTGCAGTGCCGGCAAGCTGCTCCACGACGACGAGTTGGCGCCGCAGCTCGCGGTAGCTGCGCAGGCAGCGATCGGCGTCGCTGTTGCAGGAGGCGGCAAGTTCGTCGCCGGCCGCGCGCAGGTCGCGCATTCGCTGCACGACGTGCTCGGCCGCGGGCCGGCGCGGTGCGCTGCCGCCGACCCGCAGCTCGCGGTGGCGGTCCAGGATGCCGGCCACCTGGTGCACGGTGTCGAGCCCCATGCCGAGGCGCACGCAGCTCTCCACGGCGGTGAGGTGCCGGCCGGCCAGGTTCCAGATCCAGTCGTCCCACTGTTCCTGGAAGTCGACCCTGCCGGCGACCTCGTCGAGCTGCTGGAATCCGGGATTGATGCCCGCCTCCAGGGGGAACTCGCGCAGCAGGCTGGAGGCAAAGGCATGGATGGTCTCAATGTGGGCGCTCACCAGGGCGTGCAGTGCCGCCCTATAGCGGGAGCGCTCCGGTTCCACGGCGTCCTCGAACTGCTCGTGGAGGCGATCCCGGATCCGGGCGCGCAGTTCCCCCGCCGCCTTCTCGGTGAACGTGATCACCACGATCTGCGCAATTTCGGCGACCCCGCGCCGTACGATCTCCAGCACCCGGTCGACCAGGATTCGTGTCTTGCCGGTGCCGGCCCCTGCTTCCAGAAAGAAACAGGTGTCGAGATCGCTGGTGGAGGCGTCGCGAATCTCCCGGTCGACCGGTACCGGACGCCCGTTGTGCGACGCCTTCCGCGGAGCGGTTGGCGTCGCGGCCGGCGGTCCGCGGAACGTCGGTGTCCTCATGAGCGGCGCCCCGGTCGAGTCACTTGGTCGGACTGCGAGGCGCCGATGCGGTGGAACGGCGTCATGATCGTCTCGCTGCCGGCCGCCTTGCGCTTGGCGTAGTCGGCGACGCGGGTGTGGCAGACATCGCGGTAGTCGCACCACCGGCAGTGAGCGCGGTTCTCGCCCGGCTGGTAGAAGAAGGCGCCGGAGGCGATCGCCTCCGCCATGGCACCCAGCACCTCGCCGAACCGCGGGTCAGCCGCAAGCTGGAGACCGGTCAGTCCGAGACGCGCGTAGGCGGCACGCTCGCTCACGTAGTGCAGCTCGGCGCTGCACGCGGCCAGGTCGGACGCTTGCCCGTGCGCGGCGGCGTACAGGTAGACCGGCAACTGCAGGGAGCGCCCCTCGCGGTAGCCCTCCGCGGCTTCGTGTGCGGCGGCGCCGGTCTTGTAGTCGACGATGCGCAGGCGACTGCCGAATCGGTCGATACGGTCGATGCGTCCGGAGAAGCTGAGCTGCCGGCTGCCGGCCGCGATCGGCACCCCTTCGAACTCGTGCTCGGCGGCCTCCGGTGTCCAGCCGGCTTCGGCTCCCGCGTCGGCTCGCCGCTCGGCGGCCCGGCGCTGCTCCTCGCTCAGGTAGCCGGTCAGCTCCGCCGCCACCTGGTCGCGGATGAGATCCCAGGAGAGCGGCAGCCCGGTGACGCCCGCCGGCAACTCGGCAAAGCGGCGCTCCATGATTGCGCGCAGCGCGGTGTCCGCCCCGCGCAGAAACTCCGCCCACGATCCCGCGTCCTCCAGGAATCGCTGCACCAGTTCGTCGAGGATCGCGTGGACCAGGTTGCCGCGCTGCAGCGGGGCGATCTGCAGGGTCTGTTCCGGCTCGCCGCGGGCGCGGATCCCCAGCACGCGAGAAAGAAAGAAGCGGTACGGGCACACCGCGAAGTCCTCCAGGGCGGTGGCGGTCAAGTCGCGTTCCAGGGTGCCACGCGCAGCAACGAGGTGGGCCGGCACGATGCCGTCGAAAGGGCCGAAGGCGCGGCCACGGCGCGCGGCCTGGTGGGCCCGTACCGCGTCGATGGTGCGCCACAGCGGCTCCACCGCGCGTACCGCCGGCTGCCCTCCGCCCTGTTCCAGTACGTGCCAGCGCAGGTCCGACTCATCGAGGGCGCGCAGCGCGTCCGCGGCGCCGGCACCGTGGTAGCCGATGCGCGCCGGCATGCGCTGGTACCAGTCCCCGGCGTTGCGTTCCAGGGCCTCGGCGGAGAGGAAGCCGCCGGCCAGGTCTCCCACTTCCTCGAGCAGAAAGCTCGAGGGGAGACGCACGTTGGTGGAACTGGTGCCGCGCCGCGGATAGGAGAGGGTGAGTTGCTCGCCGGCGGCCTGACAGGCCAATTCGAACAGCAGCCGCTCCTCCTCCAGGCGCTGCCCCTTGAGCGGCAGATAGCTGTCGCTCCCCGCGCCGCGGTTGATCCGCTCCCGCTCGGCGTCCAGCAGCAACGGATCCTGGCGGATCACGGGAGGGAAAACGCGTTCGGCGCAGCCGGTCACGTAGACACGCCGGAACCGCAGCATGCGCGCGCTCATCACGTTGCCGACGAACACTCCGCTGCGCTGGAAATAGCCGCCGGTGACGATGGCCTGGCGAATGGCTGTCTCCGCGGCCTGGCGAAACCGCTCCGGCGTGGCGGCAACGCCTCCGCCCCGGGTGGCTGCCCGGTCCAGCACCGCCAGCTTGCGAATGCGGTCGGCGATGGCGGCCATCGCCCGGCTGGCGACCGCCGCCGGCAGGAACTGCGTGAGCAGCTCCAGGAACGATCCGGCGTGCTCTTGCCACATCGCCGTTGCGAGTGACCGCTCGGCAGCGGTCGCCAGGGTCCGCACCACGGCGTGCAACTCGCCAGCCGCCGCGATCGACTCCGCGGCGCGCTCGTCGTCGCCGCGAGCCGCGTGTTCCCGGTGGAAGGCGAGTACGGAGTCGAACTCTTCCCAGCCCTTGACCAGACCCAGTTCCTTGCTCAAGGCCTCCCAACGCGCCGGGCGCGGCGTCAGCCGTGCGTCGGATGTAGTCTCGATCCAGCCAAGGTCGATTCCGGGGAGCGAAAGCAGTTCCAGCAGCGCGCCGCGGCGGGGTTCGGAATAGAGCAGTTGCAGCAGGTTGAGGGCGGCACGCCCGACCGTCGAGCGCCGTACCGGCTGGCCGGCGGAGCGGTAGTGGGGTACCGCGGCGCGATCGAGCACGCCGCAGATCAGTTCGTCGTAGACCGGGTCCATGCGGTGCAATACCGCGATCTCCCCCGCCGGCACGCCGGCCGCCAGATCCTCCAGCACCCGCCGCACCGTCTCCTCTATCTCCGCCTGGCGGTCGGCGCACGAGAACACCGCCCGGATGGCCCGCGGCCCGCGCGGCGTCGGGCCGTCGTCCAGCGGCTGGAGTCGGAAACCGCGCCGGCGCAGCCGGTCGACCGTCTGTTGCACGAATGCGAACGGCTCGGCCGCCGCACTCCAGGGCAGGAACAGCCGCGCCGGCAACACCCCTGCCAGCCCTTCCAGCATGCGCAGTTGCAGGGCGTTGACGTCGTATATCCCAAAGATCAATACCTGCGCCGTGTCCGGTGCCATTCGCTGCACGGCCGCGGCAACCTGGGCGGGGGTGGCCGAGGCGGCCTGTTCGGTGCGCCGGGTGGTGTCGGAGAACGGCGCGAGCGCCTCCCGGTAGGCAGCGGCCATCGCCGCCAGGGCCCGCAGCCACGGCCGCGGTGAGGCGGTGCGTACCAGCGGCCCGTCGATGCCACCCTCGCGCAGGTCGCGCAGGGTGGCGGCCACGGCGTGCACCATGCCGGTGTCGGCGAGCCCGGTGGTGCCGTGGGCCGGCGTGCGCTGCTCGGCGATCACCTGTTCCAGCAACGGAATGTGGGCGCCGTCAGGCAGCGGCAGCGGCAGGGGAGGGCGATCGCCGGTCGTGCCGGCGTTACCGTCCGGGAGCGAAAGCTCTCCGGCCAGGTCCATCAGCGTGACGAAGCGGACGTTGGCCACTGCCGTCAGATTGCGTGCCAGCAGGCGCCGCAGGTAGATGTGCTGGAGGTGTGAGCCCACCACTACCAGCACCGGAGCCAGCGGATCCTCCGCTTTGACGGCACGGACGGTGGCCACGAATTCGCGCTGCAGTGCGCCGAGGTCGGCGCTGGTGGTCAGAATCGCGCCGGCCACACCCATGTTTGCCACCGGTGCGCTAAGCGTGGAGCAACGCAGCCGGCCGGAGTTTCGCCACGGGCTGCTAAGCGGCGCCTTGCTGCAGCGGGCGACCGACCTGGCGTACCGGCTCGAAGGCCCCCGAGGCTGCCGAGGCGCGCGCCGCCAGGCAGGCGTAGGCGGACTGGATGCCCGTTTCGATGGGCGTGCGCGAAGCGGCCCCGCTGCGAACCACCGCGAAGAAATTGCGCGCCAGCTCCAGGTCGCCGCCGTGGTGGGAGGCGCCGCCGGAGACGCGCTCGACGGCGCTGAACGGCGCATGGTGGCGGATCCGCTGCAGCTCGCCGGCATACCAGTCGAAGCGCACCGTGCCGCGGTAGCCGCTCACCGTGGCGCCGCGCCAGGCCGCATCGCGGCGCGCGTAGAACACCTGGGTGTAGACGCCGTGGCTGCCGTCGGCGAACTCCAGCAGGGCGCTGGAACAGTCTTCGTTGCTGCGCGGGCCGCTCCCCGAGTCGACGCTGAACACGCACGCATGGTCGCCAAGGTCGCCGCCGCTGCCGTTGCGGCGCCGGTTCTGCGGGCTCTCCGGACAGGTCGCGGTCTCGTCGCAGCCGGAGCACCACAGGCCGGCGGGCTTGGTGCCGCCGAACACCCGGCCGCGGGTAGCCATGGCGGCGACCCGGATGATCGGTTGTCCGAGCAGGTACATCAGGTAGTCGAGGTCGTGGGTGCCCTTCTGCAGGAACAGACCGCCGGTGATGTCGTAGTCGCGGTAGGGTTGTTCCCAGTAGACGGTACCGTACGGCACGTAGTTGACCGCGCTCACGTGCACCGCCTCGCCCACCGCGCCGTCCGCGACGTAGCCGCGCGCCAGCTCGCACAGCGGCGACACGCGCAGCGGGAAGCTCACCACCACCGGTGCCGCGGCGTTCTCGAAGGCACGCTCCAGGGCCACCGCCTGCTCCATGGAGATGGCCACCGGCTTCTCCAGAAACAGCGGCAGGCCGGCCTGCGCCAGCTCCATGGCGTACGGCGTATGCAGGTTGCAGCGGGTGCCGACCGCGATTGCGTCGGGCCGCGCCTCGCGCAGCAGCCCTGCAACGTCGTCGTGGAAGCGCACTTCTTCCGCGGTCTGCGCCCCGAGGTCGCCGATGCGGGCACGTGCGCCCCGCTCGTTCGGATCCACCACCCCCACCAGGCGCAGGTCCGGCTCCACCTCGCGAAACGAACCCTTGACCAAGCCGTGGATGCGGCGTCCGTATCCGATCACGCCGAGCCGCAGTGCCGTTGCCATCGTCTCAACCTCCCCGTTGCTGATAGTGACGCTACGATCGCCGCCGCCGAGTCTCGTTCTTGCGCCGCAATGATACTCGGCACGGCGGAGCCTCGCCACCCGGCCGGTATGCGTGCGCATCGCACGACGCTCGATTTGCCACTGGCCGGCGGATGACCCACAATCGATCAGCCGATGTGCCCACCTACAGGATGCGGCAGTCGTAGTCCGCGATCAGGGAGTCGTCGGTCACCAGCATGAGATCGTTGATCTGGCTCTGCACGATCAACATGCGGTCGAACGGATCTCGATGGTGGAGCGGCAGTTCAGCCAACTGGTGCGCCTCCCGCGGGCTGAAGTCGAGCCACTCGAAGCCTGCCTCCTCGACGGCGGGAAGCAGGTCCACGTCGACGCTCAGCTTGCCGATCGAAACCTTTATGGCGATCTCCGCAATCGAAACTGCGCTGACGAAAACAGCGTTCGCGGGGTTCTCGATCGACTCGCGGCGCTTGCGGGAGAGCCGCTCCGGCTCGGTGAGCGCATGGAGCAGAATGTGCGTATCGAGGAGCAGGTTCACTCGCTGCAGTCGTCGGTCGGAAAGA
Organism: Spirochaetia bacterium; assembly: GCA_965203905.1. Classification (GTDB taxonomy): domain Bacteria; phylum Spirochaetota; class Spirochaetia; order SZUA-6; family Bin103; genus Bin103. Next base: position 4,722,031 of record CBDBDQ010000005.1, read on the forward strand.
ACAGGTCGTTGATCGCGGGATCCTGGTCGGTGAAGTCGTCAGGAACGACTATCCGACCGCGCAGCAGCCCGAGCCGGCGTTTGCCGCGTGGCTGGTGTTTGACGAGATCCGCAATCGGGAGGTTGTTCTTGGCGATGGTCACGGTCTCGCCGTGATACACCCTGTCGAGCAAGCTCGAAAGCTGTGCCTTGGCTTCGGACACGTTGACGATCATGCGACTACCCTCACTTCGTTCTCTGACCAATCTGACCAATTCAGGTCTACCTGGTCAAGCGCCTCTGTGTGGAGCGGCTCGGGCGTTCCGCCGAGGGGTTCGCGTTCCGGGGCTCGACCGGCTACCTGGGCCGCGGCGGACAGCCGCGCGAGTCGGATGCGGTGCGCGACCTGGTGACGCGGGGCCTCGCCGGCCCCGATGACGACCCGCTCTACGTGGTCGCGATCGGGGCGATAACCGAACGTCGCGGCACCGCGAGCGGAACCGTGGGGACCAGCGCCGGATCGACATCGTGGCGGGCTATTCCGGCGTCACGTACGTCGTGGTGATCCCGCCATCGACCATCAGCTCTGAGCCGGTGATGTAGGACGAGTCGTCGGACGCCAGGAAGAGGGCCGCCCGGGCCATCTCCGCGGCCTCGCCAAAGCGCCCCATTGGCACGTGGACCAGCCTGCGGTTGCGCTTCTCGTCAGTGTCCAGGAAGTCCATCAGGAGCTTGGTGCGGAGGGGCCCCGGACAGAGGGAGTTGACCCGGATACTCTCCCGCGCATGCACGGCGGCCAACTCGCGGCTCAGCGCAACGACGCCGCCCTTGCTGGCGGTGTAGGCAAGCTGCGGGGTGGCCGCGCCCATGGAGGCAACAAAGGACCCGGTGTTGATGATGCTGCCGCCACCGGCGCGCCGGAGTGCGGGCACCTCGAACTTGCAGCCCAGATAGACGCCGGTGAGGTTGATGGCGAGGGTGCGCTGCCAGGTCTCCTCGCCGGTCGACTCGGCATCACCGTCGCCGTCGAGCATGACTCCCGCGTTGTTGAAGGCGATGTGGAGAGCGCCGAAGGTGTGCTCTGCGAACTCCACCATTGCGCGGCAGTCCTGCATGCGGGAGACGTCGGCCGCCAAGAACCGGGCATGTCCGCCCGCTTCCCGCACCTGGCGCTCCGTCTCCCGGCCCGGCTCCTCGGCTACGTCCACAGCAACGACCTTGGCGCCTTCGCGGGTGAACAGCAGACACGTCTCGCGGCCTATGCCGCCGCCTGCGCCGGTGATCAGTGCAACCTTCCCGTCCAGTCTCAACGTGCATGCCCCCTATGGCGTGTGGCGTCTACCCCTTCACGGCACCGCCGATGATGATTTGGACGATGAACTTCTGCAAGAGGATGAATATGGCGATTGAGGGAAGCATGGCCAGAATACTGCCTCACCGGCAGTCTCGGCCAGGCGCGCCACACCAACCGAAATGGGCAGTAGTTTTCCCGTGGACAGGAACATATAGGGGATTACGAACTGTGACCACGAGTTTATGGTGTTGAAGAGTATGGCAGCGGCGATGCCCGGCATGGCAGGAGGAAGAATCACCCGAATCAAAGTCTGCGGCCGGGAAGCTCCGTCTATCCGTGCGGCGTCATCAAGAGTCTTGGGTATCGAATCGAAAAATCCTTTCAACAGCTAGGTGGTGAAGGGAATTTGCACGGTGATATAGACCAGAATGAGTGAGGAATTGGCGACTCGATTCGTCGGGTAAGTCAAGGCCGAACACGGCGTTGATGGCGGGCATCGAGCATACTCTTCGCAGCTCGCCGAGCTGGGCGCACGGCATCGTCCACCTGATAGAGGGCGATCGCCCCAACGCCGGCTGCTGGTACCGGCGCGCCGAGCGCGACCTGCCGGACGACGTGGAGATCGAAAGCGAGATAGTCGCGCTCGAGGCCGAGATCGCAGGCGGGTGACGGCGGGATCAGGCCTGATCGGCGGGGAGCTCCACCACCGCCCGCCGTCCGAGCGCTCGTGCCCACTCGCGTACGAATCCGATCGTCGGATTGCCGGTGAAGCGCTCGGCTTGGGAAATGGCCTGCTGCGTGCAACCGAGCCGCTCCGCGAGCCGGCCTTGGGTGAACCCGGCGGACTCTCGCGCCTCACGCAGCAGATAGCCCGGCGGATCGGCTTCCCAGGGCGGGACTCTTCCCCATCTGCGCAACGCCTTCCACTCTTCGTACGACCGAGGCTTGCGCCGGCTCAAGTGTGTCCGCGGCAACGCAGGACGCGCGCGCGGAGCCACGTAAAACCTCATGGGTTCGTGCGTGCCCATGTCTCCACCTCCGTGTGCGTCGGCTCTCGTGCGACGTGGGTTCGGGCGAAGGCCATGAGCGAGTCGAGCGCTGCTGACGCCTCGTTGCGTTCGGCAAGGGCGCGCAGTCGAGCAAGGTTCGGGCGGTGGTTTCCGCTCGACCACAACAGCCAGGCGTTGTAGCCATCGACCTCCGATCGCCAGAGCTGCCATGCCGCGAGTCGGTCCACTATGAGTTCCTCCAGCCCGATCACCACGACCGATGTGGTTCCTACGCGAATTGTCGCGACAACGTTCCCGCGATCCAGAGCGTCGTCGGGGAATTCGAGGAACAACCGGTGTCGCTCATGAATCCAGTGTCGACCACGGCGCTCGAATCCGGCCTCGCCCATCCGCTTGGCGACTGCCGCCGTCACGACTCCTACGAAATCCAGATCGCCGGTTCGATATGCGCCACCGGTGTACAGCTCGACCGCACCACCCCCCACCAGGGTGGGCACGGCATCGTCGATCGAGAACAGCGATTGAACCCAAGCGGCCACGGCAGCCACTCGATCCGGCCCGTCAGGTTTCCTGGCGGCGGCATCCAGGCGCTCGCTCACAATACACGCATTGTACAGCGGGCAAGCGGGACCAGCAAGCGCATGCCCGCGTACGCCGCGTACGTAGCACACTTTGCGCAGGCCCGTACCATGAACGCGCGATGGTACTCTACACCTGCTTGGCGCGATGATGGGCACCCAGACGACCCACACCGCCCTTCAGCCGGGGGTCGCAGGTCTCTGAGCGCATCACCGAGCATATTCAGACTGTAGACCACGATGGTCAGGGCAAGACCGGGCCAGATGGCCAGCCACGGCGCCAACTCCATGAACCGGCGCCCGTCGTTGCTGAGCATGCCTCCCCAGGTGGCGACATTCGGGGGAAGACCGAAACCAAGGAAGCTCAGCGAACGTAGAACCCGACGCGAGCCTGCCCGATCATCCCGTACGGTGTCGTGTCGCCCAGCCCCGCAAACAGCGTGTCGTTGATGCTCTCGTTGTCCAGCGCCAGCCGCAACGACCACGAAACTCACCGCCGCAGGTCTGATCAGGGTGAGGTGCGCCCAAATACGCAGCTTGCAGCGCCTGTGACCCACCATTACGACGTGGGCAGCGGCGCCTGGCACGAAAAATCACGGTCGCACCGCCGGCCCACGGCCCCTTCTTGCTCTCTGCAAACTCCAGCGCCGTCAACTCGGGACCAAATCAAGCCAGCCGATCCCCTTGGTGAGGGAACCGGGTTAGACCGTCGGTCGGATAGAACAGCTCGTTGATCGCGGGATTCTCGTCGGTGAAGTCGTCGGGAACGACAATCCGACCGCGCAGCAGCCCGAGCCGGCGTTTGCCGCGCGGTTGGTGTTTGAAAAGATCCGCAATCGGGAGATTGTTCTTGGCGATGGTCACCGTCTCGCCGTGATACACCCTGTCGAGCAAGCTCGAAAGCTGTGCCTTGGCTTCGGACACGTTGACGATCATGCGACTACCCTCACTTCGTTCTCTGACCAATCTGACCAATTCAGGTCTATCTGGTCAAGCAATTCTGTGTGGACGCGCCGGCCAGGAAGTCGGCCTGTGGTGAGATGCGGACCGAATACCGTCGGCTAACCGGTTCGCGGACTGCTCACTGTCGCCGGGCGCTGGTCGCTCGACGAGGCCCACCGCGACCAGTAGGATGCGGCTCAACATGCCCTGTTCCGAGATCTCCGATACCACCCGCCTCGAACGGCTGCGCCCGCCCGCCGGTCCCGTGCGCATGGTGCTGGACACCGATACCTACAACGAGACCGACGACCAGTTCGCGCTGGCGCATGCCATGCTCTCCCCGGAACGGCTCACCGTCGAGGCGGTCTACGCGGCGCCGTTTCACAACGAGCGCTCCGACGGGCCGGGGCACGGCATGGAGCTGAGCTGCCAGGAGATCCTGCGCCTGCTGGAGCGGCTCGGGCGTTCCGCCGAGGGGTTCGCGTTCCGGGGCTCGACCGGCTACCTGGGCCGCGGCGGACAGCCGCGCGAGGCGGACGCAGTGCGCGACCTGGTCGCCCGCGGGCTCGCCGGCCGCGATGACGACCCGCTCTACGTGGTGGCGATCGGGGCGATAACCAACGTCGCCTCCGCGCTGCTGACCGAGCCGGCGCTGGCCGAGAAGATCGTGGTGGCGTGGCTGGGCGGCCACGCCCTGAGCTGGCCCGATACGCGCGAATTCAACCTGCGCCAGGACGTCCCCGCCGCCCGCGTCGTGCTCGACTGCGGCGTGCCGCTGGTGCTGGTGCCCTGCATGGGGGTGACCAGCCACCTGCACACCTCGGTCCCGGAGATCGACCGCCACGTGGCGCCGCACGGGGAGTTGGGCGCCCTCCTGGCGTCCCGGTTCAAGGAGATGCGCGACGATCACTTCGTCTGGTCGAAGGTGCTGTGGGACGTGGCCACCATCGCCTGGCTGCTCGACCCGGCCTGGGTGCCGACAGAGCTGGTGCCGAGCCCGGTGGTGACCGACCAGGTCACCTGGAGCGTCGACCGGCGCCGCCACCTGATCCGCTGCGCCAGCTTCGTCCACCGCGATCCGATCTTGCGCGACCTGTTCCGCAAACTCGCCGCCGCTGCCTAGCAGCCCGTGGCGAAACTCCGACTGCATTCGAACGGCGCTGCATCCCGGCCGAGCAGCCCACGACGTCCTGTCGCGGGCCGGGAGCTACATGCCACCCGTGGCACCACGGATGGGGCCACGGGCGGAGGTCACCGCGTATCCGGCATGGATCCGCGAGGGGTCCCGGTCGGCCGCGCACGCACAGGTCGGCGCGGCGGCGGCGAAGCTGAAGATTGCCAGCGCCGGGGTGATGGAGCGCATCCGATGAACGAGTCCGGGGAGTCCGCGCCACAGTGCCGGGCAGACCGGTTGGCGGTGGCCGCAACGTCACAACCTCAGGTGGCAGCGGGCGCTGGCGAGCGGCCGGAACGGCCGGAGTCCGCGCATTGACATGGCCAGGCGAGCCTGTGACGATAGCGACTTCGAGCATCGAACGGATGCCGATGAAGCGCCATGATGACAGTCAGCGCAATGGCCGGTTGGCGGTGAAGCAGCCCGTGTACCCTATCCCCCCCACTTTTTTGGGAACCGAGAAACAACTAACCGCTCCCGCTCATCGCCCCGTACGCGCCCCCGCGCACGCCGTCGCCCTTCCCGGCGACCGCAACGTCCCGGATCCCCACCCACTGACTGCCGGCAAAACCCATCCGGCGTTGCCGGCCACTCAGATTCGCTGCTTCGCCGACCACCACCCAGTGTGGGGTTGTGACGCTGGTGCCCACGTCCGCCGAGCGGTCGGTGCCGGCATCATGGGCGCACATACATCAATACACAAAGTCTAAAGTTTGGAGGATCGTCATGGACCGATATCATTCTTTCATGCAGCGCTTACATCAGGGGGAACGGATATTGATTGATGGCGCTACCGGTACCGAGATTGAACGGCGAGGTGTTCCCATGGTGGACAATGCATGGAATGGGGGCGGGGCCTTGACGCATCCTGATATCGTTCGCGGAGTCCATGAAGACTATATCCGTCATGGCGCACAGGTTGTGATATCGAACACCTTTTCAACTGCTCGTCACACTTTACAAGATGCTGGCATGGAGGAGCATTTTGAATTTCTTAACCGGCGAGGGGTAGAGCTTGCCCGCGAGGCCAGAGAGAACATGGATGCACCCAATGTTTTGGTAGCAGGAGGCATGAGCGTCATTTCTTTTACGAACAATTTCCCGACCCGTGAGAAGCTGCGTATTAGTGCTAAAGAACAAGCCGCGATCATGGACGATGCAGGTGCAGACCTGATCATGTTGGAAATGATGATGGATCTGGAACGGATGCTGATTATGTTGGAATCAGGCCAACAGACAGAGTTGCCGGTGTGGGTCGGTTTTAGCTGCGAAGTCGATGAGGAAGGCGAGGTTCGTTTGCTGCAGGGCCCAAAACTGGCAGAAGGGCTTGAGGCGATACAAGATAAAAATGTGGGCCTTGTCAATATCATGCACACCGAGGTCGAAGATATTGATGCTGCCTTAGATATTGTACAGTCTCATTGGGATGGCCCAATTGGGGTCTATGCTCATTCCGGAAAGTTCGTGGCCCCCAATTGGATATTCAATGACATCATATCGCCAGAAGATTATTCCTCTGCCGCAAAGACTTGGATGGCGCGCGGGGTTCAAGTGATCGGGGGTTGTTGTGGTATTGGGAAAGAGCATATTGCCCGGTTAGAAGAAGCCGTAAAAAGCTACTAGGAAAATTCTTTGTTATAAGGGCGGTTCAAAAAATAACTGGTTTGTGGGCGTTGAACGAAATAGCTTGCATTGAGGAGTCGTTACGCTCTGACGCGGCAGGTAGTCTTGAGGAGTTCCGGCCTATCCGTGAATGCGCAGTGCGCCGACGACCATGTTCGGCTGCAGACGATCCCAAGACTGACCGGCAAGTGGGCTACATAGAGACGATATCCACGACCTCGCGCCGAGGGAGCGATTCGACGAGATGGTGATGGTCGGTTGATAGGTGAGGGCGCGGTGCCCTCACGGCCTCAACAACACTGCAAGATTCTTGCCGCTGTAAACGGAATCCACCGCCCGCTGGCACTCATCAAAAGAGATAATCTCTGAAATCAACGGCTTAGGATCGATCTGCTTATGAAAGATCACATTGAAGGCGTCGGACATGCGGCCTCCCAGAATACCTACAACTTTTATCCGTTTTACCGTCCACACCATCGGATTGACTTCCATTGGGCTGACAAATCCCGCGAGTACGATTGATCCGCCTCGTTTCACCATCGCGGTCGCATCGTTGAGCACTTTGCCGTCGCGTACACAGATCAGCACGGCATCGACTCCGCCTTCGGTGCGGGTCCACACCTCTTTCATGACATCGACTTCTTTTGCGTTTAACGCGATGTCGATTCCCAGTTCTTTCGCCTTATCCAGCCGTGATTGAACCAGGTCGACGATGAAAACCGGGGCGGCTCCAGCCGCCTTGGCCGCCATCGCTGCCAGAAGGCCTATTTTCCCGGCGCCGACGACCACCGCGGACCGGCCCGGCCTGATTTCAGCGGCGGCGATGGCGCCGTTTCCGGTGGAAAGAGGTTCCACGAACACCGCCTCTTCGTCCGGGATGTGATCCGGAACCTTTATCAATCCGTGGGGGGTTGACAAAAAATACTCGGCCATGCACTTATAATTTTCATACCCCCGGCCGGGCCGCCCGGGTGTAGTCGGATCGGGATCTCCGATCGGTATTGCCCTGTCACCTACCGACCATCCCGAAACACCATTGCCAATCTCGGCGACTTCAGCAATAAACTCGTGTCCCGGTATCGATCCTGGACGGGGACTAATCCCTGCCCCGGTAGGTAATGAAAAGGAATCCTTTAGGAAATCGGGCGTATCCTGATAGACAAGTTGGAATGCGCCATCTAGGTATTCTAGATCGCTTCCGCAAATGCCGGCGTATCGCGTTTTCAATAGAATCCATCCAGGCTCCGGTTCCGGAATCGGGAGGTCCCTACACTCGATCTTTCTTTTTTCCCCCGTGGCCACGCATGCTTTCATCGACTCTTCCCCATTGATCACCTTATCGTTATTCCGCCGTCAACGTGCAGTGTCTGACCGGTAATATTCTTTGCTTCGTCGGAGACCAAGAGAACCACCGCGCGCCCCATATCTCCGGCAGTTTGCTCTCAGCGCAATGGCGTGTGCGCCCACAACACTTCCATTTCCTCATTGTGATCTATTTGTCCGCTCTGACCATTGCGGAGTAGCCGCCGATAAACGGGGACATCGATTCATGATCCACTTCAACATTTATGATCGATGGCTTGCCGTTCGCTACCGCCCGCCTAATAGCCGGGATGATGTCATTTGGATCTTTGACTGCTTCCCCGTGACCGTCCCACATCGAAACCATCTTCTCGTACGCCCGCATAGGCGCCAGTTCGGTATTCACCTGGCCTTTTTCGGGGTGATAGTGCTTATACTCCAGCCGAATCATACCCCAAGCAGAGTCGTTGGAAATCACGCACACACAGGGGATGCCAAGTTTTTCCATAGTGTCCATTTCCATAGCATAGAAGCCGAAACTACCGTCTCCGGTATACCACAGCACGGGTTTCCTATTTGCCGCCCATGCGCCCACCCCCAAACCGGGGCCGGTACCGATGATTCCGTTAGCGCCGGTACTGTGGATTTGGCCTGGTCGCGACGGCCTGATTGCGTTTAGCGACCACACCACGGCTTCGCCACCGTCTAGTACTATATTCCAGTCACTACCTTCTTCTGCTACAAACTTCGCTACCTCAAAGGCGCATCTCGCCGGATGCATTGGTATGCCCTTCGAGTGGAACGCACCGGGCAAGCTTTCAGGCCATTTCTCTCCCGGCAACGTGACCCATGTACTTTCGACGGGTTCGCTCTTCTTGTTTTTTACCGCATCCAATATCTGGCTTCCAACAGGCCCAATGCCCCCGACAATGCCGAGGTCCGCCCGCAAATTGAAGCCGATCTTTCTGCTGTCGGTATGGACTTGAATGACTTTTGCGTCCGCCGGGATCTTCGATCCCTTGCTGTGTCTGAAATCAAACTCGCATCCCATTGCGAGAACCACGTCCGCATGGGGTGTCGCGTTCATCTGAAGAAGTGGATTCTCCATTTCGTTGCCAAACAATCCAGGGCAGAGATTGCCCATAATGCAGTATCCAAGCGGCATTTTCAGATAGTCGGCAAGCTCGGATATCGAGGCCGCATGTTCACCTACACTGAATCTCGCGCCTTCATCTATCAGGATGGCCGGACGCTCGGCGTGAATAAGAAGTTCGGCCGCTTTCTCGACAAGCTTTGGATCACCGTGGGGAATCGCGTCGGTGCAGTAGTTCGAAGGAAAAACAATATCGTTTGCTTCTACCGTGTCGCGTAGCAGATCGGTCGGAAACTCGAGATATACCGGCCCTGGATTTCTAGAGTCGGTCGCATGCCGATACGCCATGGAGATATACTCGGGAATCCTCTCTTTCAGCGTGATCTTTTTGGCCCATCTCGTAACCGATTGCATGAGCTCAAAGGTGTCCATGTCCTGAAGGTCTCCGGTATCTCGAGCAGACATCTTTACGGCGCCGCCTAAATGAATGAGAGGTACGCCAATAGTATCCGCCTCCATCATTCCGGAAGTAGTGTTGCTCACCCCCGGCCCAGCGGTAGTTACTACAACCGAGGGCTTCCCCGTTGCCCTGGAATAGGCAATTGCGGCATATGCTGCCGCGCACTCATGACGCATGTCGATAGTCTCGATGCCGTTGTCGCGCATGCCAAAAAGAATCGGCATGATGTGTCCGCCGCACAGAACAAACGCTTGCTCGATGCCGGCATTAGCCAAAGCTTTGCCAACCAAAAATCCGCCGTCAACGCGCATTGCGATTCTCCTGCATCTTACTATTCAGGTACACGTTGTTGTGTCGCCGCAGCGTCTGGGGCATGGTAGCCCGCGAGTGGTACGAAATCAAGTGCACGCATTACCTCGGAGGTGGCTCTGGTCGGTTGCACAGTCCGGGGGTAGGTTAGAGTGTATTCCATTGGTTGTCAACCCGCCCCTCCCTCTCTTCCCTCAGCCCTGGCCACCTACCAGCATAGGCAACTGCCCCCCTGGAAGGCGGTGTCCATTAAAGCCGTCGAAAAGCTCAAAGCCTGACACGACGAACTTCCGGCACAACCTTGCCTCCAGTTTTCTTCCTGGCTTTCTCCAAAGACTTCGCGCCATAGAAACCGGGATGCCCCGCACCACCCTTCAGCCTGGGATCAAGTAGATCCCTCACCGCGTCGCCAAACATGTTTAGACAGTAAATGGTAATTGTCAGGAAAAGACCGGGCCAGAAAGCCAGGTGTGGCGCCTGCTCCATGAATCTACGCCCTGTCACGCTGAGCAGACCACCCCACTCAGGAATCTCCACTGGCATACCATATCCGAGGAAGCTCAGAGAAGAAATACTCAGGATTGTGCCTCCTACGCTCATGCTGAATGAAATGATTACGATAGGCATAACACTGGGCACGCCATGGCGGAGGAACGTTCTCCATTTTGAGCTGCCAGCCGCCTCCGCCGCCTCGAAATAAACATTCTCTTTCATGCTCATAACCCAGCCTCTAATTACTCTACTGCCGCCGAGGCCTCCTGATATCCCCAGGACCAGTATTATCTGTACCACACCCTGCCCCACTATGGACATTACGGTTAACAACAGGATCAGTCCCGGGAAACTGTTCCAGGCATCGGTAAATCTCTGCAACATGATGTCGAGTTTACCACCCAGAAACCCTGAAATACCGCCTATCAGGCTACTGAGCACAACACTAAGAGTGGTCGTTGCCAGACCGACAAGTAACGAGATACGAGCCCCGTAGATAATGAGGCTCATGTAGTCTCGTCCCACCTGGTCGGTACCCAGGGGATACCGGGCTGATGAGCCTTGCAGCCTGTCTACCACCTTATATTCATCGTAGTGATACGGAGCCAGAACATCGGCAAAGATACCGACAAGAATCAATATCAATATGACAATCCCGCAGGCAGTACCCAGTGGCTTCTCGTTCCACAGCCTGATAAAGAAATCAGCCACCGCCACACGTCTCTTTGGCTCACTTGTGGGGTTCATTTATAGCGTACCCGGGGGTCTACATAAGGATACAGCATGTCGATAAATAGGATGTTCAACATAACTATCATCGATAAAAACAGGTTTACTCCGGAGACCACCGAGTAGTCTCTATCTTGGAGGGCCAGCAGAGCGAGACGACCTATCCCCGGCAGGTTAAATATGTTCTCCATGATAACGGAGCCACCTACCATCAAGGGTAGCTGCCCCCCTATCGAGGTAAGTATCGGGATGGACGCGTTCTTGAGGGCGTGTCTGATTATCACTACCCTCTCGTTGAGACCCTTGGACCAGGCCGTCCTGATATAGTCCTGCCTCAGTACCTCCAGCATCATGGTGCGCATCAACCGCATGGTGCCGGCAGAATATGCCGTCCCCAGAATCAGGCTGGGAATGATGAGCCCCGCGAGATTCCTCAGCGGGTCTTCCACGAGAGGAATGTATTCCAGCGGTGGCGACCAGGCCCACCAGATTGCCGGGTAGATCATGACCATCAGTGCCAGCCAGAAGTTAGGAGTTGACATGCCGATGATGGCGACGGTGCGCCCCACGTAGTCGGCGGCCGTATCCTGGCGAATCGCCGAGTAGATGCCGACTGGCAGGGCTATCACCAGCCCGATTACGATTGCCAGAAAACCGAGCTCAATGGTTACTGGCAATCTCTCTATTATCTGCTGCCCTATCGGAAGGCCGCCCTTTATTGGCTTACCAAGGGTACCCTGGAGGAGACCCTCGAAGTGGGACTCGCCGGTATACAGGTCAGGGGTCGGCAACACTCCTATCCAGCGCCCATACTGCACGTAAGCGGGCACGTCCAATCCCAGCAGACGCTCCATGGTTGCACGGTCAAAATCCCCGTACAACATTTCGTCATGCATATACATCATCTGGTCTATTATATCGCCCGGGATATAGCGCACGGCGAAAAAGACCAGGAGGGTCAAGATAAACAACGTGGGGATTATCAGCAATAGCCGTCTGATCATATAGGCTCTCATATGATACACCTCATCGCGATTTCCCCTGTCATTGCGAGCCCCGGTCTAGCGGAGCTCGGCTATCTCGCTATTAGATCCCCTTCTCAAAGGAGGGAAACTAAAGCTCTCTCTTTTCCTAAAGGGATTCATCCTGAAGGACTCTTCCTAAAGGAGGGTGAGAGGGATTTTAAGAGAGTGGCAATCTCGTCGCTCTCTCGCTATTCAATAGGTGCGGAAGCCGGGAAGCTTGACCCTCGTCACGCAGCTTGCTGCGGGAGCCGCTTACTCCACAAAATCGGAGATTATGCGGGGCCTTATTATGCCCGAGGGTCAAATACCGCTGCAGCGGTGCTGCGGGTGCCATAGCACCGCATTCTGTTGCTAATAACCCTTCGCTTCCTTCAACTCGGAATCAATCCAGATGCGGGCGTCGACGGTCATAGTGGCTTCACCGTTATAACCTACGATCCACGGCTGAACGACGCTAAACTGTGGCGCCATAGCACCCCATATATTCCAGTGCTGTTCCGCAATGTACAGAGATGTCTCTCTACTCAGCGTCATCTGCTCCTCAGCGCTGGTAGCGTCTCGGACGGCTTCGTACATGGCGTCATAAGCCGGGTCGTTCACATTCCAGACGCTGCGGTCCGGGCTGTGTTTTACGCTCATCGCTTTCATCTGCCCCAGAGGGGTCAACCCCGCCTGCCAACTGGTAATACCTTCCCAATCCCTTGTCTTATAAACTAATTCGCGCCAAATATCCACGTCCATTGACTTTATCTCCACATCAATGCCAATCGCTTCCCAGTACGGCTTAACTACGAACGCATGGTCAACAACGGCTCCCGAGGTTTGCCGCAGCAAGAGGGTGGTCGAGAATCTAGTGTCACCCGCGTCGCGCTTGAGCCCAGCAGCATCAAGCAACGCTTCTGCCCCTGCAGGGTCATACTGGTAGTATCCCTGGAGCTCCTCGGGCCAATCTTCGTATGGGACGACATACCCCACCAACCTTGACGACAAATACGTCTGAGGTGTGGTGTCTGCGTAACCATGATGGAAGATCTCGTTAATCTCGTCGAGGTTGATTGCCATCTGCAGTGCGTGGCGCACACGGACGTCGTCAAACGGCGGCGCTTGCGTGTTAACAGCGAAAGACGTAGTTGACATAGCCCACAACGGCTCAAACTGGAATTCCGGGTTGGTCCGCATGAGGCTCACTGCCGGGTCGACAGACCATAGTTGAGTCCAGCCGCCGCCGAAAGACATACCCAGCGCATCGATCTTTCCCGAGCGCATTGCTGCTACCCTTGTTGCTTCTTCCGGCATAACCAGGGACTTTATTTCGTCAATATAGGGCAGGCGGTTCCCGGGGTACTTTTCGTCGTAGCCCCAGTAGTTAGGGTTCTTGACGTAGGTTTCGGAGCTTCCCGGTACAACATCAACCAACTCAAAGGGCCCGGTGCCGACCAAGTTCTTCCAATCCTTGGCGTCGCCGTATTGCTCGATTACCTCGGGGGGGTACATATAACCCCACACTAACTTCTCAAGCGCATCTACTTGTTGCTCACCTATTTTAATGACAACCGTCCACTCGTCGGTGGCCGTTACCGACTCCAGCGAAGGAACTGTGCCCACCACATAGGCAGACGGTTCGGTGAAGCCGCTGCCAATACCCCAATAACGGTGAAGGTTATATTCGATATCCTTGGCAGTGAACTCCCGACCGTTCATCGGTGGCTTATCATGCCAGTGAACGCCTTCACGGACTTTCATGACGATAGTTAGTGGGTCGGGCTGTGACCAGCTTTCCAGCAGGTGCGGTTTTGCCAGGTTCCATGGAACGTACTCTGCCCTCCAGTGATATACGTCCCTATCTAGTCCCCAGTCCCCATGGCTTAGCTTCTCGACAACGTCAGTGATCACATATCCCGCGTCGTGATGCCACCAGGTGTCAGTATGGGCAGGCATTCCCCACCCGGCCAAGTTTAGTATCCCGCCGTACTCTGGCGCGACTACCTGCTTGCCGGTGGTGGGGTCGGTCACGTACTTCTTGTCAGCGGAAGCAGTTGGCTGTTCCTCTTCTGGCGCCGCCCAGAGTGTGGTCGCGGCCAAGCTTAAGACCAGTACGACCATGCAAACCTTCGTGATTCTTAGCTCTTTCATACATTTTCCTCTTTGAGGTTAGATTTGAGAGTATTGTCCGGTGAGCTACCGCTCCCTGCCTCATCGTTAGAAACAAGTTTGTTTTCTTCTTTCGCAACTCCTACTGAATACGTTTTCAGACAATACACATTTCGAGATCAATCTTACCTTGCGAGGATTTGGCGCTCTTTCACCTCCGTAATTTGTATTGTGTCCGATCCCATGCGCACCTCCTTTTCACATGTTAATTTTAGCCTGATTAGCTACCGACTTTAGTTCTCTCCCATTCATCGGTGCGTTGTTTTGCCATTTAACCCCTTTGCGGATGTTGAAGATAATCGTGAATGGATCGGGGGGGGGCGCAGCTCTCAGCCAGATGCGATCTAAAGAGGGATAGAGGCTGGTACTGGCTGTTGCCGGTGCTCGGGTCGAGTACCATTTCCTTTTCCTGTCGCCGCGGCCGGGTCCTGTTCCCCGACCGGGCTTGCCCACAGGCCGGTTGGCCTACAGGGGCCCTGCATGACTTCCCTGTGCGACCGTAGTACGGACCCGCGACTCGGGTCAACCAGCCAGGTCGAAGGTCGAAGAATCCCATCGTCCCATCTATCCCGTCCCACGCTGCCGGCTCCCGGCCTCGCGTCGGCGCGGCCTGATTTCCGAAGTCCCGCCCGCGGGCGGGGAGTTCACGAATATCGCCGGGCACCCACGCCGCTCAATCGGCTGGCGCGGTGATCTGCCGGATCACTTGCTGAACCTCCCGGCCTCGCCGCGCGTTGCCGGTGCGGAACGACCGCACCGAGTCCAGAACGAGGAACTGTTTCCAGAGCGCCCAACCGCGTGCCCGTTGCCAGACAAGCCCGTGCAACTTCAGGTTGGCACGAAACAATGCTCGGCTGTCTTCGTCCAGCAGAGTCCATGCTACCGTCAGGTCGCACGCGGGATCCCCCGCCGCCAACTGACCGAAGTCGATCACGGCATGCAGTCGCCCATCCGCACCAGGAGGGTTCCGGCTGCGACGTCGCCATGCACCCACATCGGATTACCCTGCCAGCCGCCGGGCCGCTGTCGGACGCCGCCGCGGGGAGTCGGAGATCGGCCGCGGGCTTGGTGGGCGGCTGCCGCAGCAACTTCCACTGCCAGAGCTGCAGTTCCGGGTCCTCCGGTCCATCTCTCGCGTTTCCGCGGAAACGCGCGGCGCGGCAATGCCGGCTTCACGGGAGCAAAGGGTCTCCGCCTCCACGCGCATCGTCACCTGGAAGCGGTCGCCGGCACTGCCGGGATCGAGCTCGCCGGCCAGCGCGCTCTCTGCCACCATCCCCAGCGCATCTGCACGCCGCGGCGCGATGCTCACATCGTTTCCGTCCGCCGTCGGCGGCACCTGCTCCAGCGCCGCCTCAAGGGCGTGCAGCACGACCGCGCCCACCTTCGGCGTCAGCCGCGCCCGCAGTACCACCATGCCGTCCTCGTCCACCCGCGTGCTCGGCGTTCGCCGCGCCAGCCGCACTCTCACCGATTCGATGGCATGTAGACAACGCTGCGGGCGGCGGAGAGGTGCGGGTCGCGGAATCGATGTGGCAGCGACGAGACGCGAATGACGACATGCGAGCCGCACGGCGAGTGATTTGCGGCCCACCGCCGAATGACCCGATAATCGATCAGCCGATGAGCACGCTCACCCCCGAGGAGATCCGGTTCTTCAAGCGCGAAGGGTACCTGATCAAGCGCGGCGTGCTCGATCCGGAGCCGATGGCGCGCGCCCGCAAGCGCAAGTGGGCCGGTGCGCCGGCGCGCATGAAGCGGGACGATCCCGACACCTGGTTCGGGCCGTTTCGGGCCGACGAGGAACTGGCCGAGAGTCCCGTGAACTATCGCTCCGGGTTCACCTGGAAGTACACCGCTCCGGCGTACGAGCCGTGGATCGTCGCCATGTTTGCCACCAACCCGGTGCTCCTGGGCTGGGCGCAGCAGCTCCTGGGCCGGGGCGAGATCGAAGTTCCGGAGCGGATCCGCGGCATCTACTGCCAATTGCCGGAGGGGGACCTGCCGCCGCGTCCGACCGTGTGCCACTGCGACGTGACGCCGGACCGCTTGCACAGCACGCCTTTGTCAGAGCTGCTGGCTCCCGGCCTGGGTGCGGTCGGCCTGATCGCCGACATCCCGCCCGCGGGCGGGGCGTTCACCGTGTGGCCGGGCACCCACCGCATCATCCATGACCTGCTGCTGCACACCGAGGGACTGGCCCGCAACGAGGCGTACCAGCGGCGCATCATCGAGTTCAACGCCGACCCGCGCGTGGAAGGACACGGCGCGGCCGGCGACGTCCTGCTGTGGCACCGCCTGCTGGCGCATACCGCGGGCTGGAACCGGTCGCCGCGGATCCAGCTCCGCGAAGCCGTGCTGTGTGACTACCGCAAGCGGGCGGCCGCGCTTCCCGATCCCGATGGCCCCTTCGAGGAGATGTGGCGGGGATGGTCGCACGAGGTGCGTTCGCTTTAATGTGACGACCGCAGGAGGCAGCCCGTTTGCTGAGCAACGACGACCTGACCCGGCGGGTGTTCCCACCCCAGAGCGCATGACCGGCAGCAACACCCTCGGCCGGCGGATCGCGCGGAACTGGGAGCTGTATCTCTTCATTCTGCCCGCACTCGGCCTGATCGCGCTGTTCCACTACGTCCCGATCTACGGCCTGCAGTTGGCGTTCAAGCGCTTCCTGGCGGTCAAGGGCATCTGGGCCAGCCCGTGGACCGGGCTGCAGAACTTCCGCATTTTTTTCAACAGTGCTTCCTTCGAACTCATTGTCTTCAACACCCTGAGCATCAGCCTGTACGAGCTGATCGCCGGCTTTCCGATGCCGGTGCTGCTGGCCCTGATCTTCCACTACACCCCGATTCCCGGGATCAAGAAGACCGTGCAGATGGTCTCTTACGCGCCCCATTTCATCACCGTGGTGGTGCTGGTGGGGATGATCGGCATCATGCTGCACCCGGTGTACGGCCCCATCAACCTGGTCATCAAGGCGCTCGGCTTCGAGTCGGTGTTCTTCATGATCAAGCCGGAGCTGTTCAAGACGATCTACGTGTTTTCCGGGGTCTGGCAGAACGTGGGGTGGGGCTCGATCATCTTTCTGGCGGCGCTGTCGGCGGTCGATCCCGGCCTGCATGAGTCGGCGATCGTGGACGGCGCCACCAAGCTGCGCCGCATCTGGCACATCGACCTGCCGCTGCTGATGCCGACCGTGATCATCCTGCTGATCCTGCGCTGCGGCCACCTGCTGAGCGTCGGTTTCGAGAAGGTGTACCTGATGCAGAACCCGCTCACCATCCGCACCTCGGAAGTGCTGGCCACCTACGTGTACCGGGCCGGCATCGAGCAGGGCAGGATCGAGCTCGGGGTGACCGTGGGGCTGTTCAATGCGGTCGCCAACTTCGCCATGCTGGTGCTGGTGAACCGCATCGCCCGCAAGTTCAGCGACACGTCCGTGTTCTGAAAGGCGATGTTCTGATGTCGAGTACCACCGCGCGGCTCGGGGAGAGCAGAGAGGACCGCATCTTCAACGCCGTCATTTACGGCTGCCTGGCGCTGGTGTTCGTCTCCATGGTGTACCCGCTGTGGTTCATCCTGATCGCTTCTTTCAGTGATCCCAACTCGGTCTATAACGGCAAGGTGCTGGTGCTGCCGCACAACACCACCCTGCGCGGCTACGAGCTGATCCTCGAATACCGCCCGATCTGGATCGGCTACCGCAATGCGTTCATCTACCTGTTCCTGGGCACCGCAATCAACCTGGCGGTGATGGTGCCGGCGGCGTACGCGCTGTCGCGCAAGGACCTGGTGGGGCGCAACCTGATCATGGCGGTGTTCGTGTTCACCATGTTCTTCGGCGGCGGCCTGATTCCCACCTACCTGCTGGTGCGCAAGCTGGGGCTCTACGACACCATCTGGCCGATGGTGCTGCTGCCGGCGGTCTCGGTGTACCTGATGATCATCGCCCGCACCTTCTTTCAGACCACGATTCCGGACGAGCTCCTCGCCGCGGCCCAGATCGACGGCTGCAGCAACCGCCAGTTCTTCCTGCTGGTGGTGATCCCGGTGTCGCCGGCGATCATCGCCGTGCTCACGCTGTTCTGCGGCGTGAACCACTGGAACCAGTTTTTCCTGCCGCTGATCTACCTGGAGCGGGAGAGTCTGCATCCGCTGCAACTGGTGTTGCGCGGCCTGCTCACCCAGGTGGAGTGGCTGGCCTCCGAGCTGGGCGGCGACGAGTCGTTCCTGGAGCAGCAGAAGATGGCCGACCTGATGAAGTACGGGGTGATAATCGTGGCGTCGGTGCCGATGCTGGTGCTGTATCCGTTCATCCAGCGCCACTTCGTGCGCGGCGTGATGATCGGCTCATTGAAGGGATAGCGAGAACCGGGCACAATCGAAGACGAAACCGCAAGGAGGACGCTTGTGTACAAGAAAGCGCCGACCCCGATTCTGGGAGCACTGCTGGTGCTCATCGTTGCCGTCGCCGCCACGGCCGGCGGCGAGGGAGAGGCGGCCGGCGACAGCTCGGTCAGCGACAACTTCAACCCCACGGGACTGCCGATCCTGAACCAACCGGTCACCTTCCGGGTGGCGATGATCGACTACTGGAACACGCCGGATTTCAACGACAAGCAGATGGTGCGCGACTGGACCGAGAAGACCAACCTGGTGTTCGACTGGATCCACATGTCGGGCCAGGACGCCCAGACCAAGGTGCCCCTGATGTACTCCACCAACGACCTGCCGGACGCGTTCATCGGCATCAGGCAGGCGGTGAGCGACGACTACGGCGCGCAGGGGCTGAACATCGCCCTGGAGGAGTACGTCGCTCGCTATGCGCCCAACATCACCAAGGCGCTCGACGAGGTTACCGCCGCGCGCCGCCTGCACACCGCGCTCGACGGCCACCTGTACCACATCCCGAGCATCGGGTTTCTGAGCCGCGGCGGACAGGTTGCGTACAGCTCGTTCGTGCGCACGCAGTGGCTGGAAGCGCTCGGCGAGTCGGTGCCCGAGGACCTCGACGGCTTCGTCGAGCTGCTGCGCGCGTTCCGCGACGGCGACCCCAACGGCAACGGCCAGGCCGACGAGATCCCGTTCTCGGTGCGCTGGGCCGACGGCATCTCCGGCATCCGCGCCTGGTTCCATCCGTTCGGCACCACCAGCGCGTTCATGGGGCCGATGTTCATCCGCGACAACGTGGTGCAGGCCACCACCCTGCAGCCCGGCTACCGGGACGCCATCAAGTGGCTGCACTCGATCTGGGCGGAGGGGCTGCTGGACCAGGAGGCGTTCACCTACGAAATCCAGGCCTACCGGGCCAAGAACCAGGAGGGTGTGATCGGCGTGAGCTCGGCCTGGGGCGGCTGGAACATCGTCCCGGAGGGCAGCGCGGCGCAGGCCAAGGAATGGTGGACCCCGATCCCGCCGCTGGCCGGCCCCGACGGCAGCCGCGACGCCGAGTTCAACGCGCTCGCCGGGATCGGTAACGGCCTGGTGATCACCAACGCCGCCGAGATGCCGGAGGCGCTGGTGCGCTACGTCGACCTGAATTTCATCCCGGAAAACGCCGTGCAGTGGAGCCTCGGCCCGCTGGGACACAACCTGTTCCAGGACGATCAGGGACGGATCGGATACCTCCCGACGCCGGACAGCTACCAGGGCTACGGCCAGTTCCGCATTTCCGAGACCGCCGTGTTCATGACCAACGGCGTGGTTCCGAGCTGGTCTGCGACCAACTTCCTGCCCGACGAGCGCAACCAGTGGAAGAACGGCCTGGTCGACCTGTACCTGCCGCACGCCACCATGTCCGGCATCAACGCGGTCAAGCTGTCCGCCGACGAGGTCGCCGAAGCGGGCGTGTACCTGACCGACATCAACTCCTACATCCAGTCCAAGGAGGCGGAGTGGGTGGTCAACGGCAAGATCGACGAAGAGTGGGACGATTACGTAAAGCAGCTCAACAACATGGGTATGGAGCGGGTGCTGGAGATCTACCAGACCGGCGCCGACCGCTGGGCCGGCGAATAGCGCGCCCCTTCGGATCCGGCCGACGGCGGCGCCCGGACGCTTGGCGCAATAAAGGGTTGAGCAGGAGGGCGACATGTAGGATGACCTAATGGAGAAGAGATAATGCGATAGGCTATGCATTGTCGATGTCATGTACCATCTACGGAGGTAATCATGAAGGAACTAATGAGTATCCTGCTAGGGATGCTTCTCGCCGTATCGGTGTTCGGTACCGGGGAGGGTGAAGGTGCGACCGGCGAGATTGTCGAGGTCACCCATATGGTCGCTGACAGGGGCATCGTCCCGGCCGAGGTAGGTACGCTGCAGGATAACTGGTTCGTGGATCTGGTGAACGAGAAGCTCGCACCAAGCGGAGTAAGACTGGGAGTGGTAGTTTTCCCCCGGGGAGAGTACTCCGCCAAGGTGAATACCATGATGGCAGCCGGGACAGCCCCGGACGTCATGTGGACGTGGAGTTTCGATCAGGTCGGAAAGTGGACGCAGGAAGGCGGGCTTCTCGATTACGCTCCCTACCTCGATGAACACGGACCCAACATCCGCACACTATACTCTCAGGAGGACCTCGCCGCAGGTACCTTTGACGGCAAGCTGACCGGACTGAGAGGCATCCAAACGTGGGCCCAATGGGCGCGTATGACGTTCGCACGACAGGACTATCTCGAGGCTCTGGGTTTGGATGCACCGCAATCCGTCGATGAGCTCTATCAGGTGTTGGTTGCATTGAAGGAAAACGCCGCGGCACTGGGCCAGGATACGGAGTCGTTCTATCCGTTCACGATGTGGAGTTCACGTGAATGGTCGTATTACGTGATTCCAGCTTTCACCGAGGGCGAGCCGGATGCGGAACGGCTGAACATTCCAGCCCCGTTGTGGCCTGAGGCCAAAGATGGTCTTCGCTTCCTCAACAAATTGTACAACGAAGGCTTGATGTTTGACGACTCCTTGGATTCCGACTCAAGTATTCGTAAGGCGATAATGATAGACGGGAAGGCGGCCATAATTCCATGGTGGACCCATGGCCCGATCTTTACCGGCTATGGCGCCATTTACGAGAAGATGAGGACGGTGAATCCGCACGCTCGCCTGGTACCGATTTTCCCGTGGGGGCAGAGTCCCGGCGACCACAAGCTGTTCTTCAACGTGGGCAGATACAATCTGCTGTTCATTACCCCTTCCGCCACGGAACATCCGCAAGCCGTAGTGAAGTACCTTGACTACATGGCGTCGGAGGAGGGCTACCGAACTATGACCGTCGGGGTGCTGGGAGAACATTGGGAAGCGACCGCAGATGGCGGCTTCAGACGACTCATCGATGACGCGACGGTGAC
Source organism: Spirochaetia bacterium (assembly GCA_965203905.1). Taxonomy (GTDB): domain Bacteria; phylum Spirochaetota; class Spirochaetia; order SZUA-6; family Bin103; genus Bin103. Next base: position 4,743,537 of record CBDBDQ010000005.1, read on the forward strand.
GAATGAAATCTCCTGGATCCAGCCCTGCTTTGCGGTTCTATCGCTACCCTTTGATAGGGCCAGTCTCAATGCCAAGGTACTGTATGGAACGATGGCGCATGCTGACGAGTATCTCGTTTGGACCGATCAGGTTGAAAGGGCCGGCAACTATCCGCCTCCGGTGATCAACCTGCCCACTCCCGCCCGAGATCGCTACTTCGGCGTTATCCAAGGTGAGTGGCGCGACGCGTTACCGAAGATCATCACCGCACCGGAGTCCGAATTCGATGCGGTTTTCGATCAGGCACTGGCCGCCTACCGGGCCAACGGCGGAAACGAAATAGAACAAGAGGCCATTACCAACTACCGTCAGAACTTCTGACCAGTAGGGTTTGAACGGACGTAAGACAGGCAGGGGGGCGGATGCTACGCTTCCCTGGCTGTCCCGTCTCCGCGTGCCACCAGCTACCGGGTACGGGTCCGCCGTGGTCGCGTAGCCCGTCACCGAGGACGTTGCAGGACAGCACAGCGGCGATCACGAGCCCCGCGGGGATCAGCAGCCACGGTCATGTCAGCCTCCGTGCGACGCGATCTCGCTCGTGTCCGCCGAAGCTGGCTGAGTTAGCGTCCCACGGCACCGTGCTGCTGTGTCAACGTGATCACCTTGACACGGTCGTTACCTTCGCCGACGGTGACGTGGATGGAGAACGCGACGACTGTGCGGCCGGCTTCTTGTAGGCCAGCATCTGCTTGTCGGGATAGGCGCGCGCTCGCGAGCACAAGTGGAGGGTACCCGGCGCGCTTGCAGGCTGATCCCGCCACATGGGTCGGACCGTTTCGTGCCGATGAGGAGCACGGCGAAGAGTGCGACAACTGCCGCACGGGGTCTACCTGGAAGTATCGCGCCCCGCGCCTCACACGAGTTTTGAATGACCCTCCCGCGTGTGTTAAGATCAACGCCATCGTGGAACCAATCGTCGCCGCCGTTCGGAGGCCTTCGGCCGAGCGCCGCGAGCCGAGACACGCGGAACAGGAAGTCGTAGTGCGCCTGCCCCCGAGAAATCGTCGGCCGAGGCGCGCAGGCGCTCCGACACCATGAAGACCAGGTCGCTCGCAAAGCCGGGCACGCTACCGGTCCGTTATGCGCCGGCCCTGACTGCCTATCTGAAGAAATACCATCAGTTCTATCTGATGCTGATCCCCGTGGTCGCGTTCTACATCGTGTTCAAGTACCTGCCGATGTACGGGATCGTCATCGCGTTCAAGGACTACAGCATCTTCAGAGGCGTCGCCGGCAGTGAGTGGGTCGGCTTCTCGGTGTTCGAGCGGGCCTTCGAGCAGCCCTCCTTCTGGCGTGCGTTCGTCAACACTATCAGGCTCAACCTGCTGTCGCTCATCTTCGGGTTTCCGGCACCGATCATCTTCGCGCTCCTGCTCAACGAGATCCGCCGTCGCAACTTCAAGAAGATCGTACAGTCAGTCTCCTACCTGCCGCACTTCTTCTCCTGGGTGGTCGTCTACGGCATTCTGCTGGCGTTCCTCAATCCCTACAGCGGCTTGCTCAGCGGGTTGCTCGAGGACCTGGGCCTCGAGCCGATCCCGTTCCTTGCGGACATCAGGTGGTGGCTCTCGGTCTACGTGGGCTCGGGAATCTGGAAGGGCGCGGGCTGGGCCGCGATCATCTACATATCGGCGCTCAGCGCCATCGATCCCGATCTCTACGACGCCGCGTATGTCGACGGTGCCGGATTCCTGCGCTCCACTTGGCACGTCACCCTGCCGGGGATCAGGCCGACTATCGTGATCATCTTCGTGATCAGCCTGGGACAGCTCCTCAGCATCGGGTTCGAGCAGCCGTTTCTGCTCGGCAATCCCCTGGTGAGCGAAGTGTCGTCGGTGCTCAGCACGCACATCTATCGGCTCGGTATTCTGCAAACGGAGTTCAGTCTTACTGCCGCGATCGGACTGCTTCAGTCGGTGATCAACTTTGCCCTGTTGCTGGCTGCCAATTACCTGATCAAGCTGACGGGGGAGCGCGGCATATGGTGAAGTCGGGACGCCGTTCCGGCTCATATCGCGTGTTTGCGAGTTGCAACACGCTGTTCATGGTGCTGCTCTGCATCGTGTTCCTGTACCCGTTCCTGTTCGTGATTGCGCGCTCACTGAGCGACGGGTTCTACATCCTCAGAGGACAGATTTACCTGTTCCCGAGGGGATTCACGCTGAATGCCTACGAGGTGATGCTGGGTGATCCCCGCATGATCCAGGCCCTGCTGTTCACCACCCAGCTCACCATCGTCGGGACCCTGGTGAACCTGGTTCTGACCGTGCTGGCGGCCTACCCGCTGTCGCGCCGTTCGCTCAAGGGCACCGCCATCATCCTGGCCGGCATCTTCATTAGCTGGTACTTCTACCCGGGGCTGATACCGACCTTCCTGCTGGTGAAGGACGTGGGCCTGCTGGACACGATGTGGTCGCTGATACTGCCGGACGCGATTGCCCCGTTTCTGCTCATCATACTGATGACCTACATCCGCGGGATTCCGGAGGAGCTGGAAGAGGCGGCGGTAGTGGAGGGGTGCTCCTACTGGCGTATTCTGACTCGCATCGTCGTCCCGATCAGCAAGCCGGTGCTGGCGACCCTCACCATTTTTTACGCCGTGGGCCACTGGAACCAGTACTTCCAGGCCCTCATCTACATCAGCGACCCGGACAAGTACACCCTCCAGCTCCGCCTGCAGATCATCCTGGATCTGTGGTCGTCACGGCTGCAGATTGTGCAGACCGCACAGGATTATGGATCGCTGGTGGCGGAAGGCGCCCAGGCCGCCGCGATCGTCATAGCCACGGTGCCGATCGTGTTGATCTATCCGTTCTTGCAAAGGTACTTCATCAAGGGGGTCACGCTGGGTGCGATAAAGGGTTGAGGAGGAGGAACGATGTAGAGTTGCACGCTGGAGCAGAATCAATGCGACAGGCTACGCATTGTCGAAGTCAGGTAGCATCTACGGAGGTTACTGTGAGAAGACTGACAAGCATCCTGACAGGGATGCTGATAGCGGCATCGGTGTTCGGTGCCGGGGAAGGTGAAGGGGCGGCCGGTGAGGTTGTCGAGGTCACCCACATGGTCGCGGACAGGGGCATCGTGCCGGCTGAAGTAGGAACGCTTCAGGACAACTGGTTCGTGGACAAGATGAACGAGACGCTCGCCCCGAGCGGAGTGAAAGTCGGAATCGTGGTGTTCCCCAGGGGCGAGTATGGGGCCAAGGTGAACACCATGATGGCCGCGGGAACGGCGCCGGACGTCATGTGGACATGGAGTGCCGACCAGGTCGGAAAATGGACCCAGGAAGGCGGACTTCTGGATTACGGTGAGTACCTTGATGAGCTCGGACCCAACATCCGCAAGCTGTACACCGAGGAGGATCTCGCGACGGGCACATTCTACGGCAAGCTCACGGCGCTGCGGCGCATCCAGACGTGGGCACAGTGGGCGCGTACGACGCTCGCGCGCCAGGACTATCTCGATGCTCTCGGCCTGGAAGCACCGGAGTCGGTCGGCGAGCTCTATGACGTCCTGGTCGAATTGAAAGAAAATGCCGAGGCACTCGGCCACGATCGGGAATCGTTCTATCCGTTCACGATGTGGGGTACAGGTGAATGGTCGTATTACGTGATTCCGGCGTTCACCGATGGTGAGCCGGCGCCGGAACGGCTCGCGGTTCCGCCCGCGCTCTGGCCTGAGGCCAAGGATGGACTTCGGTACCTCAACAAGCTGTACAACGAAGGCTTGATGTTCGACGACTCCCTGGATTCCGATTCGAGTATTCGCAAGGCGATAATGATAGATGGGAAGGCCGCCATCATCCCCTGGTGGACTCATGGGCCGGTTTTCACCGGATACGGGGCCATCTACGAAAAGATGCGGACGGTGAACCCGCACGCTCGCCTGGTGACGATTTTCCCCTGGGGCCAGCAGCCGGGAGAAAGCAAGCTGTTCTTCAACGTGGGCAGACATGGGCTGATGTTCATTACCCCTTCCGCCACCAAGCATCCGGAGGCGGTAATGACCTACCTCGACTACCTGGCGTCGGAGGAGGGCTACCGGACGGCTACCATCGGGATCAAGGGAGAACACTGGGAGGAGACTGCAGATGGGGGTTTCAAACGACTCATCGACGAATCGGCGGTGACCAGGCTGATCTCCTGGATACAGCCCTGTTTCGAGGTGCTTTCGCTGCCCTTCGCACGGGCCAGCCTGAACGCCAAGGTGCTGTATGGAACCATGGCTCACGCCGACGAGTTCCTGGTCTGGACCGACGAGGTGGAAGCGGCCGGGAACTACCCGCGTCCCATAATCAACCTTCCGAATCCTGCACGAGATCGCTACTTCGGCGTGATCGAGGGTGAGTGGCGCGATGCGTTGCCGAAGCTCATCACTGCGCCGGAGTCCGAATTCGATGCGTTGTTCGATGAGGCGGTTGCCGCGTACCGGGCCAACGGAGGAGACGAAGTAGAGCAGGAGGCTCTTGCCAACTACCGCAAAATTCACGGCCAGTAGGCAGAGTGACTCCTGACCCGCCCGCCCGTCGCGTCGCCCGCGGTCGGCGCGACGGGCGCGGTGGCAGGACTATCCCACGCTGCGCGAGAAGCCGACTACCGATCGTTGCTCCCGCTGCCCTCGGACCGACGCCCGACGGCCCAACTCGCATCCTGGCGAGCGCCGATCACGTGGCCCCGTCTGGCGGCGATCCGTACTCCCGATGCCGGAAACGGTGGTGCGCAGCACAATGGAGCCTCAAGTTCCGTGGCTCGGCGCTGCCGCCAAGCGCGAAGGGAACGATGTGGTCGAGCTCCAGCAGGAAGCGGGACCCGCAGCGCCGTCCGCTGTGCGGATCGACGTAACTGCAGCAGCCGCCGTCGCGGCGCCACACCTCGCGCCGCACTGGTACCGGGATGTAGCGGGATCGGCGCGCCCGGTGGGGCGGCTGCGTACTGCCTCCGGAGGGGCCGGCTGCCTCGGGTTGCGGCCGCGAACGGCCATCGAGCTGCGCCGCCCCTGCCCGCTGCGCCGTTCCTACCCGCTTCGCTGGCGAAGGAGCGTTGCGACCGCGATCCGCCGTGGCCGTCGCGGTCGGCAAGCTCTGGTCTGCCGGCAACGTCGCTACGGTGGCGTGGGATCCGCAACCAGCCGCCACCTTCGCTGCCGCTGGCTTGGCACTCACCGGCGTGCTGCTGCCGCAAGTCTCGCGCCCCGCCGGCGGCGCGGACAGTGCTGCCACCGCCGAGGTGCCGGCGTGGCCGATCCCGCGTGCGGGTTCCTCTGCAGACAGCGCTGCCGGCACTGGGGTGCTGCCACCGGCGCTCGTGCCCTCCGGCGGCGTCGGCACTCCGGGTTGCTCTTGCGCGCCCCGCTTCGCCAGCGAAGTCGCCCCGCCCGCCGGCCCTTGCTGCGCCTTCGGCTCCGGCGCTTGGCCCGTGCTTGCCTCTCGGCGCCCGCCTCTGCGCCCGCGCGGCGTCCGCCCCGGGTCGTAGCGCTGCAGGCCGTCCTGCACCAGCCGCTCCACCAACTGCCCCAGCGTCAGGTGCGGGTCCACGTGCGACAGCAGTGCCCGTAGCTGCTCGATCCCGCACTGACAGGCAGAGTCGATCGCCACCTTCAACTCCCAGCGGCCGTCGCCCAGCGCGCGCATGCGATCGGCCGGCCGCGCCAGCTCGGGAGCCACCCCGGCCAACAACTGCTTCACCTCGCGGGTGCTCTTGCCGCTCGCCTGCGCCACCAGCTCCTGCCGCTGCGCCGCGTCCAGCGCCGGCACCGGTGCCGCGGGCGCCGAGCCGGGGTCCACGGGGGCGGTGGCCGTGCGCTGCAGGAGATCGAAGGTGTTCTGCAACTGCGCCGCCGCGCTCAGGGTGAGCGAGCCGTCTTGCAGCCGCTCGCGTGTCCCGGCGGTATCGGAGCACAGACGCATGGCCTTTATGCGGCGCCAGGCGGCGCCTTCGCTGTAGCCCAGCTCATGCACCGCGTAGTCGAACAGGCTACTATATTAGTGTTTCTGGTTGTTCCACTTTGTTCTGTTAAGTAACCCGTTCACAATCACTTAACCCCAATCAACTGTCCCTTGACGTTTCATCGAATCCTGCATATTTTCATCCATATGGTGCTACCGTAAGTGATAACCAACCACCGCGTCAATTCAAGGCCGCGACCATGCCTCAGACACGACCGAAGAGACTGAGCGCTTCCTTCGTCCGCACCGTCAAGCAACCCGGCCGCTACGGCGACGGCCACGGCGGGCACGGCTTGAGCCTCCTGGTGAAGCCGCGCGCCCACGGCGGCGTGGCCAAGTCATGGAGCCAGCGTCTGCGTATCAACGGCAAGCCATGCAACATCGGCCTTGGCCCGTTCCCCATCGTCAATCTGGCCGAAGCCCGGGAGGCGGCGCTGGAGAACGCACGGGCCGTCTACCAGGGGCACGACCCGAGGAAGGGATCGGCCACACCGAGCTTCGACAAGGCCGCTGAGATTGTCGTCGAGATGCACGCCAGCACTTGGCGCAATCCGCGTACCGCCGACATCTGGCGTTCTTCGTTCAGGCGGTTCGTCTCTCCGCTGATCGGGAGCAAACCGATCGGCGCCGTCACCAGCGCTGACATTCTGTCCGTGCTGACGCCTATCTGGAACGGTGGGAAGCAAGAGACGGCGAGGCGGCTGCGGCATCGGATCGGCGCGGTGATGCGGTGGTCGATTGGCGCCGGGCACCGGGGTGACAATCCAGCCGGAGATGCCGTTTCGCAGGTGCTGCCAAAGAACGGAACTGTGCCGAGGAGACACCGGCGGGCGCTTCATCATCGAGAGGTGGCGAGCGCGCTGGCCAAGATTCGGGCGTCCAACGCCTGGGCAGCGACCAAGCTGCTGCTGGAGTACACGATCTTGACGGCGGCTCGATCCGGAGAGGCTCGGCTTGCTACTTGGAGCGAGGTGGATCTACCTGCTGAGGTCTGGACCTTACCTGCCGAGAGAATGAAATCCGGTCGTGAGCATCGGGTGCCGCTGTCAACCCGGGCGCTTGAGTTGCTGATCGAAGCGCAGAAGCTGTCGGATGGCTCGGACCTGCTGTTTCCGTCGCCGACCGGCAAGGCGCTGAGTAGCGTGACGACAAGATCGCTGTTGAATGGGTCGGGCATCGACGCCACGATGCACGGGTTCCGTACGTCGTTCCGGTCCTGGTGCGCGGAGAACGACGAATCGAGGGAGTTGGCCGAGGCGGCGCTTGCGCATGTGGTCCCAGGTGTCGAAGGTGCCTACATGCGCTCCGACCTGTTCGAGCGGCGGCGCAGATTGATGCAGGCGTGGGCGGACTACTTGGGATGTGCAGGGGCGCGCTGACGCGGGTGCAACCGGTGTCGCCGTCCTATACGAAAGCACCAGTTACGTGTTGACTATCCACGATGTGGAATGTACGCGTTGAACGCGTGAAGTACACGGAACGTGTGAGCCATTTGTCCTACTGGCACGAGTGCTTATGCGAAAACAATTCCGTTTCGACCGGTCGACAGAATCGGTCATAGATTCCTCTCTCGTAATCTTGCGCACGCGAGATGTGCTGGCGCTGCTTGGTGTATCCCGTACTACATTATGGCGACGCGTCCAATCTGGTGACTTCCCGGCGCCTGTCCGGCTCGCGGGCGAGGGATCACGCGCCGTCGGCTGGCGACGTGAGGATGTCGAGGGATGGTTGGAGGCGCGGCCGAAGGCGTAAGCCGTCCCCGTGGCTGCACGGAGACCAGAGAGAACCGATTCGGCGGCCGCGTCAGAAAGCGAGTTCGGAACCAGCCGATGCTCACGCTGCGATTGGCGGCGACCAAAGTCGCCGCCAACTACGCGACGCGATGCTCCGGTTGGCGTGCCACGGTCCCCTTGGCGATGGAGCGATGGAGCGCGAATGCTGCGTCCATGCGCGCAGCCAACCTGCGGGCCATCGCGTAACCACGCGCCCGTTGTAAGCTCACCGCGACCGTCACCTCCACCAGGATCGGTATGCGTGCGCCCAGCCGCTCGGCGGCCGGGCGCACCCTCGCAGGCGGGGAACTCTTGCTGACGGCGCTGCTCAGGGATTCCTCCGGTGGCACGACTGCGACGCTCGTCGCTCACCTGCTTGATGATCTACTTGCACATATCGGTCGCTCCCGGCCGCACGACGATTCATTCCGCGCTCAAATCAAGATGGATAACCTGATCGCACTTCTTCGCCCCAGCACCTCGCGCCACTCCGCCGCTCGCGAAAGCGGTGGGTGTAAATATCAAAACGAGGGAATCGAGCGGGTCTGGCGAGGATCCTGGGCACGCGGATGAGTGCGGTGACAAAGTGGCACTGGGGCAGCGGTAGCGGCAACAGGTAGCGGTAGTGCAGGACGAGGATGAACCAAACCCAGCAGGTATGGGCAGCACTCCTACCGGGTACGATGAGGTGGGGAATCGTCCAGGAAGCCCTCCCTCATCAGGACGCCGAAGGAGTGGCCCGATGCCACTATCGCATACCTGCACTGATGGCGCTACCGGGAACAGCGATCATCTGACCCAGATTCTCAGCGACTTGGCGACGAACCTGCGGCGACTGTCGCAGGATGCTCCGGCGGAGCAAGACTTGAGCGCTACGAACGGGAGACGCATCAGTCTGTTCGCCGCCGCCGAGCGGGCGGTGCTGGCGGATGAGTAGGGACGGCTGGATGTAGACCAACCGGAGGTTAGCATCGAGAGGCGCCGCTACCGGAGCGTGTTGCGCGCCAGCAAGACCTACACCAGCGCAGTGGGCGCGATTCGCTGGCGCGGACTGTTGGCGGCTGGGGGCAGCACCGGCAGTGGCAAGGCGCCAAGGGTCGTCCGGGGTCGTGGACCGGCGCAGAGTCACGGGATGGGTCGCCAGGAACTTGGGAGGTCCTGTCGCTGCACCGCAGGGGACATCCGGATGTGCGGAGCGCCGGAGAACCCAAGACTCCCGGCCCCGACGGCCTTCCGGCCATACGGTCGACAAGGGCATAACTTGAACACGACGTTCAACGTTCTTGGGTTCACCCACCTGTGGTGGCCATCGCGAATCGGGTGCGCTGGTTGTGCGCCAGATCACCGCCAAGGATCGCTTCGCCCGTGCGGTGAAAGCAGTGAACGTCTGGTGCCGGCACCTGCCGATTACGGTGCAGCAAGCGCAGCTTGCCCGTGTCATTCGGGGCCACTGTCCCTACTACAGTACAGTAGGCCGGGTAACAGCAAACGAATCGACGCTTCCGCCGTCGGGTAGTCCGCGTGTGTCACAAGTGACTCTCCCGTCGCAGCCACTCGGACTACCTGAACTGGGATCAAATGACGGCACTTCTTAACCCATACCCATTGCCATCGAGCCACGATCCGGCGTGCAAGCCCTGCCGTATGGGCGAATCTGGTATGTAAGAAACCGACTGCGTCAATCGCGCGCGCTCGGGTCTATGAGGGGCGGAACGTGGTAACGACCCTACCTACTCAGACCCGCTTACTCTATCCCTCAGACCTTCGACCCAACCGGGACTAACTCATCGCAAACCTTACGATCGACATCAGCCGCTCAACGCCAACGAAGTCCATGGTAGTCGCCCCACCATAATCCGGTTACCTTTCGGTCTCCCTCTCTTTCTCCTTATGCTAGTATCTTACTCGCGATCGGAACCACTGTGGCCCTGCATTTCAAATAACACTGACCGTACATCTCTGCGGCGAACACGAAGACGGCGCGACGAAATAGCATACACAAGAGAAACCTCACGATCCTCGCCGTTCCCACTAATCCTAGTCAGGCATACCACAGCGTACCTACCGTCATCGTTAAGCAATACAATCCACTTCTCGAGAGGCACGAGCACACATTCCTCCGGAAAATAATCTGGCATTTCGAAAGCGGAAGGCTGTGTCTCATTCAACAAACAGAGCCCACTAACATTGAGATAATCGAACTGCTTTTTGCTGTACATCCATTCAGATTTCCCATCACATGTAGACAGTCCGAATCTGAATTGCTCACGCGGACTGGCGCCGATGACCGCAACACCGTCACCGCAAAATGTTGCAACTCCTATAGTTCTTATATTCCCAATCTTCATCCGTTCGAGTCATTATTTGAGTCCATGATACTCCAAGATAATCTCAGTCTTGGCTAGACGCTGAATCGCGGCTAGATGCTGAAAGTGTCAACAACATCAAGCTGGCGAGTCGAACAAGCGAAGCCAAGCACAATACCACCAGCGGTAGCCAGAGGATGTCCCAGACCTCCGCCAGTTCCTCTATGTGGTACATAGTCACCAGAGACGCAAACACTAGCAAGAGCCCGGTGGCAAACGTGAAGCCTAAAATATTCCGGAAGTCTGAGAGGACTGTCGGGTCGCTACGAATTCGTTGCATGGCCGGAGTATCGAGTCCAATCAGTACTGATATGGACACGCCAACAAACGAACATATTATTGAACTGAATGTTACAGTAGAAGAAAGAACTTCGACGGCGTTCTGAGGATTGACGAAACTGAAGGAGAGTATCTGTGGGAATGTTAACCCGTCGTGCTCGGCAGCTAGCGATCGAAGACGACGGCGGTTCAAAGAAAAAGAGTAGACTGCTGCTAGGACAGGAGGAATCACGAGAACGAACCTGTTGGAGGTTATCTTTAGAATGGTCATGGAAATATTCATTATTGTTCTCCTTGCTGAGAATTATTTGGTCCGATAAACAAGGAGGTTCCTTCAAGGTCATTGTCATAGATGTGGCTGAGATCTTCGCGAGGACTCTCGTCTCCTGGAGCAAATATGAAACGTTGCTGACCGGTGTTTCCGGCGCGCCACCGGCCATCTTCCTTCGTTGCGATATATACAGCCGCAAGGCCCAGAACATCCTCCTCAATAGACCAATACTGCAACTCTGTTACCACTTTCAGAAGGGTGTCGTCTGTTGTCGACTCAACGCAAAGAAACACAAGCGAACCCTCGCTTAGACGTTCCCTGATAACGAACTTATCGAGAGAATTAAGGTCCGTTACGGACCGTTGTCCCTCATCTAGGCATCTTAGTTCGTGCGTTATCTCACCCATTGGTAGCGAGTTGGCACATGCTATTGCTGAAACCGCCATCATTAGCATAACGCTGCGTCTCAAAAAGACAGTACTTGCCATATTATCGTATCATGGACTGAGCGACGGGCGTCCAGAAAGGGCCGGCGCAGGGTTGGACAGTAACCGGCGGATCGAACATATTCCTCATGGCGATAGCAACATCCCTCGCGCGGTTCGAAGAAGAGGCCCGTCACCGAGTTACTCCTTTCTTAGGTGTCTCGCCCGCGCCACTGAGGTGTGTTCGGGTCGGTTGGACAGTCCGCGGGGTAGTGTAGAGTGTATTCCGTTGGTTGTCAACCTACCCCTCCCTCTCTCAAACAGGTGGCGGTAATGGGGGGTGGGGGTCCGGGGACGGGGGTGTCCAACGCCTGTGGATATGTGAATAAGTCCCCGCTCCCGATGGCCTGACCACCACCTGCCCCGTGGGCTCGGAACTGGCCGCGGCACCCGTTTCTCCACCACTACGCCACCTGCTCTCTGGGCAGCCCACCGGCGCGGTACACCTCGTCCGGCGTGCCTCCATCCAACGCCGAGTGGGGTCGCACTTCGTTGTAGAACTTGAACCACTGTGCAATCACTCGCTGCGCCTCGAAGCCGTCCTCCAGCTCGTGCAGGTACACCGCCTCGTACTTCAGCGAGCGCCACAGCCGTTCGATGAACACGTTGTCCAGACAGCACCCGCGGCCATCCATCGAGCACCGTATCCCGCTCCCTTCCAGCATCCCGGTGAAGGCGACACTGGTGAACTGGCTGCCTTGATCGGTGTTGAAGATCTCCGGCACGCCGCACAGCCTTCCAGCGCCTCTGCCAACGCTTCCAGGCAGAAGCAGGTATCCAACGTGTTACTCAGCCGCCAAGCCAGCACCCGCCGGCTCGCCCAATCCATCACCGCCACTAGGTAGAAGTAGCCACCCTGCACCGGGATATAGGTGATGTCCGCGCTCCACACCTGATTCGAACGCTCGATCGTAACTCCTCTCAGCAGATACGGATACACGCGGTGCTCCGGGTTCGCCACGGTGAGCCGCGGCTTGCGGTAGATCGCCTCCAGCCCCAGCAGCCGCATCAGCCGCCGCACCCGGTGCCGACCTACCTTCACCCGCTCGCGCGCCAAGTGACGCATCATCTGACGGCTGCCGTAGAACGGGTATTTCCAGGTACAACTCGTCGATCCGGCGCATCAACGCCAGGGTCTGCGCGCGCTCCCCGAGCGCTCGGTAGTACACCGTCGAGCGGCTCACAGCGAGCAGTTGGCATTGCCGGCTCACACGCAACCTCTGATGCTCGCGGTCAATCATCCTCACTCGCTCGGCCCGGCTCAGCTCCCGAGCCCGCGCGCTAAAAATCGCGCTCCACGGTCAACTCGCCGATCTTGGCGTGCAGGTCGTGCACGATCTCCTCGTGGTCCTTCTGACTGCGCTTGGTGGCGCCGGCGAACACTTCCTCAAGACCCGCCTGCGCTTGCCGCTTCCACCCTGAGACCTGGTTCGGATGCACTTGATACTTGGCTGCGATCGCCTGGATCGTGCGCTCCCCGCGCAGCGCTTCGGTCGCTACCTTGGCTTTGAACTGCGCTGTGAATCGGCGTCGTTTCGCCATTCCGTTGGCCCTCCTCATGGCCTGGAATACACTTATCATCCTGCCCGACTTTTCGGGACCACCTCACTGATCCTCGTGAACCGTGGCGAGCCATCATGTTCGGTATGGACGCAAGACAGTTCGCAATTCCTCGTTGGTTTCAGTTATGTTCACGGATTGGATAAAACGATGAATGAAAAACCTAACCACGACACGATTGTTCCAACGGGATTTACCGTTGGGAGCGATGGCTCGGTGACGACTCTTACTTTCGAGACTGGTGATAAACCGATAATGCTTCGATTTCCGCATCCAGGTTGGGAAGCACAGAAGGTAGAACTTTGTTTAGTCGCTTACGAGCTTCTGGCGAAATCGGACCCGAGTGACGCCGGACTCGTGCAACGGTTGGCGATTGATCTTCGCGACGTGATTCAGGACGTACAGACAATGTAAGACCTCCACAGTCCCCCTCGTAGGGGTTGGGATTGATCGCAAAGTATTCCGCCACAAGGCGGGAAGGAGGGAACGTTCCATAATCATAGCAGCACTGATTGTGCTGGTCGCTACGGCGGGACTCGCCGTGAAAGAGACATAAACAAACCTCCCACGTCCCCGCCCCGGGGAAGGGAGGTTGGAATTGACAGTTTCGAAAAACAATGATTGAGCCTCTAAAGGAGGGAGTATATGTCACGAGTGACGCTCTTGTTCTTGTTCGTTTGTACCTTGGCCTCACCTTAAGATACAACCGTGGTCGAACCTGGGATGTTAGTGTACTTATTCAGGTTCTCCAATAGTGCTGACGCGGTCGAAGAAATCCTCAACCATACTCTTGTTGTTGGCACCGATACATCGGCCATGACTGCCGATCGCAGCAGCGCAGTAGCGAATACAACGACAGTGACACACATCACTTACGATTCTACATCCGACGTCTATTTCATTCTTGACGAAGATGGGAATGTTACAAACGTCGAAGAGGTGCCACACGGCGAGAAACCGAAATTCGGAGATAAATTTAAGAAAGTTGCGGAAAAGGGTTTGTTTCTTTTTGAAGCGGCCGGTGATGTGGTCGAATTTCTCTCTTTCGCTTTATGCAGACATGGTGTGACACACGATCTCGATGTGTATTTCGCACCGCCAATACCTGTGGGTGTGGGAACGACGGCTACCCTAAAGGTCGAACGTCAATGCGATGACGGGCCATAGTTGGCCGGAATGGTTGACCGGTTGGGAATGTACATGCTATATTCCCAACTGGAGGATAGGTAATGAGCAGCGATATACACTTCGACAACTACACCGATCATCAGACGTCGATGGCTTTCGTGCTGACGACGACGGTTCTGATCGCAAATGCCGATGACACCGAATTGGTGCAAAAGGTTCGTGACAAACTCGCTAATCTTGGTTCAAAACACACCGGAGGAAATGATGACTTCGCGGCAGCCCTTCAGTTGTCCAGGGAAATCATCGATTATACTGAAGGAATAGTGTTACCAGGACAGGCTTTCGACGTGACGTTAGGGTTTTCTTTTCCTCCGCCGCCAAAAAAGACAAAATAACCGAATCTAAGATACCCGCAGACACGGCTTTTGTAGCGTGTGCTCAGACGGCGGCAAACCGGCTGCGCGATAAACCTGGAATGGCGCAAGCTCTGGAAGTGCTTGCTCAACACATGCGGGACAGGGCGTTGGCGTTTGTTCCAAATATGATCGAGGGAGAGCAAGCAAAATTGTTTGTCTTAATTGGGTCAATCCGGGAAGACTTAACACCTCCCACTGAGTCGGGTTAGTCAAGTATATTGTCACCCTTCCGTCAATAATGCACGCGCTAACTCAGTTGCCACTGAAGAGCGTCACGATCTCGTATCCCAGATTCACAAATACATCGACCGTCAAGTTCAGGGAAACCACGAGAACACGGTCCTGTACAAGGGCGCGGCAGAGGCGCTACTGAGTCTTCTGGATTCTCCGTCAGAGTCGGTTGGTTAGTCAAGTATATTGTTACCCCATCCTGCATCGCCACCGCGCCCATTATCTGCTTTCGGTCAAGGGCAACGCTTCCGAGACCTTCGCAGCGTTGCGCACCATCGACTGGGATCAGACCGCCGCGGCGAGTTTCCGCGAGCAACCAAGCAAGGTCCATAGCCGCATCGAGCAGTGCCACATCCAGACCATGGAACCCGAGTCCGGCATGCTCAGCTACCCGCTTGTCAAGCAGGTGTTTCGCATCATCCGCCACCGCCACACAATCAAGACCGGCATCGATCCCAACGAAGTGGCCTACGGCATCACTTCGTGGTGCCCGAGAGTGCGGATGTGGCGCGGCTGCTAGCGCTCAATCGCGGACACTGGACCGTCGAGAACCTGAACCACCGCTTCCGCGATACCACCTTCGCCGAAGATGCCTCTCGATGCACACCCGCCACGGTCCGTCCAACAACGCCATCCTCAACAACTTGGCGCTCGCGGTGATCTTCCATCGCGGCCGCAAGCCCGTCGCCGTTGCGGTGCAGGAATCTGCGATGGACCGCAGCCAAGCTACGCGCGCTCACTGAACCCAGTCTGATCGTTCAGTGCAACGCCCTCTGATCCGAACCCTGCGTGTGCCGGAAACCACCGGCCAGCGATCCCACCGCTACGGTTCCCGACCGTTGCCCACCGTCACCGCCCTACCACCCGGTAGTCGCAGCGCTCCAACTGCCACCAGTACGCATTCGACTTCGTCCCCCGCACGCCGACTCTGCGCCACTGACCGAATCGTCCCTCTGCATCTCCCCTGCATCGCCCTTCTTCGCTTCAGGTTCTCAAGCGTGACATGCCCCTGGGCGGAACGTGGCGGAACGCGCGACGGGTTGAACGGGTTGACAGCCGTGCTGTGAAA
Organism: Spirochaetia bacterium; assembly: GCA_965203905.1. Classification (GTDB taxonomy): domain Bacteria; phylum Spirochaetota; class Spirochaetia; order SZUA-6; family Bin103; genus Bin103. Next base: position 4,759,101 of record CBDBDQ010000005.1, read on the forward strand.
TGCGAAAGTAATTGCAACAATGAGTATGTCCCGTATAACTTAGGCCCAGGGCAGCGGTTCCCGTGCCCAATCATTTCGCTCCTAACCGAACGACAGCTTCGGCTCGTGATTCTCTTCCTGCAATCTTGAGGACGCCATCGGTGTTGGCTCTGATAGGACTCTCTCGCACGACGTTGTGGCGACGCGTACGTGCCGGCCACTTCCCAGCGCCAGTCAGGCTCGGGGGCGAGGGATCCCGAGCCGTCGGCTGGCGACGTGAGGATGTCGAACGATGGTTGGATGCGTTGCCGAATGCGTAAGCCGTTACATGAGTCTTCCACAGAGTCCATCGACGGTGGGACGCCGCCTCTCTACAGCGCAGCCCGAACGCCGTTGTTCAGCGCCGGGCGGCTCAGCGGCACGATCACGGGTTGGACAGTAACCGGCGGAACGAAGCATATACATGCCCCCATCACTCTGAAAACATCCCTGCGCACGGCCCAACGGACGGCCCGCGGACGCGACGGGTCAGAGTCGGTCGAGACGCCGGCACCAGCGCTCAGATCGCGCGCGAGCGCCAGGTATCGAGGAACTCGCGCAGGCGCGCTCTCCGCGGTCGCTTGAAGATGTCGTCCGGGGGACCGCGCTCGATGACCTCGCCGCCATCCATGAACACCACCTCGTCGGCCACGTGGGCGGCGAATCCCATCTCGCGGGTGACCACGACCATGGTCATGCCGTCGCTCGCGAGTTCCTGCATCACCTGCAGCACTTCGCCCAACAGTTCCGGATCCAGCGCCGACGTGGGCTCGTCGAAGTACATCACGTGCGAACGCATCGCCAGCGCCCGCGCGATGGCGGTGCGCTGCTGCTGGCCGCCGGAGAGCTGCGCCGGTTATTGTGGGCCTTGTCGTCCACCCCTACCTTGCCCAGCATCTCCATGCCGATCTGCTCCGCGGCCCGCTTGCCGAGTTTTTTGACCACCCGCAACGCCTCGGTCACGTTTCCAAGCGCGGTCTTGTGCGGCCACAGGCTGTAGTGCTGGAACACCATGCCGATGACGCTGCGCACCGAGTCGACGTTGCGGTCGCTGTCGGGCACCCGCCTGCCGTCGACCTCGCGGTAGCCGAGCAGCCGGCCCTCGATGACCACCCGACCATCGTCATACCGGTCGAGGAACGCCATGCACCGCAGCAGGGTGCTCTTGCCGGAGCCGGACGGGCCGATTACGCAGACCACGCGCGAGGAATCGACGGCGAGGTCGATGCCGCGCAGGACGTGAACCGCGCCGAATCGCGTGTGCAGGCCCTCTACCAGGACTACGGGCTCTTGTTCCATTGCCACTCCCGCCGTATCGCCGCTCATGCTACTCTGCTGAACCGGCGCTCCAGGAGGCCGCCGGAGAACGCGATGCCCTCGATGACCAGCCAGTAGAGCAGGGCGACGGCGACGTAGGGCTCGATCACGGCGAAGGTCTCATTCACCATCTGCGTGGTGTTCTTGGTCAACTCGGCGACCGTGATGATCGACAGGAGTGCCGACTCCTTGACCAGGATGATCACCTGGTTGGTCGATGGCGGGATGATCAGCGTCAGCATCTGCGGGATCTGGATGCGGGCAACGATCAGCCGACGTGGGATGCCCGAGCATACGCGCGGCTTCGACCTGTCCGGACGGGATCGACAGGAAGCCGGCCCGGAAGATCTCCGCGAAGTAGCCGCCGCCATAGACGCCGAGGCCGATGACTCCGACCGGTTCGGCGTCCATGGTCAGCCCGATCGCCGGGCCGCCGTAGTACAGGATGAACAGCAGCCCCAGGATCGGCGTGCCGCGCATGACCTCAATGTACGCCCGGCACAGAAGCTGGACGGGGCGCAGCGGCAGGCTGTAGAGGAGCGCTGCCGCGAGCCCGGCGGCCACGGCCAGAAGCGAAGCGAGGGCGCAGATGCTTACCGTCGTCCACAGTCCCGCCAGCAGTAGCGGACCGTAGCGGAGTACGATGTCGATGTCGAACGACACGCTCTTGCCCAGGACCGGCTAGCGCGGCGTGGCGCCGGCGTGGCGGCGCTCAAAGTAGGCCCCGGCGCGGGCCAATGCACTGGTAAACGAGCGGCTGATCATCTGCGAGCGGCAGCGGCTGTAGGAGAAGCAGGACGGTGCCGGAGCCCTGGCTGTGGGCTGGCCGGTAGCGCTTCCTGATCGGCGCGAGATCGAAGCGGAGCTGTCGGTTCGGATAGGCTTCGCCAGGGATCCTCGTTGGCGTCGTGTGAGCACCATTGGCATTTGGACGGGGCGGACTCCCGGAACGATTCGGCCGCGGTCAGGACGAACACGGGCTGCGGCAGCCGCCGCTGTAGGAGATCACGATGGTGAGGATGTTGCCGGTCACCGCGCGGCGGCATTCAGGGCGAACGGATCGGTCTGCCGATCGGCAGTGGGGCCTAAGGCTGGCCTAAGGCGGCCTAAGGCCTATCCCGAGCCCTTGGTGCAACTCGCCGCAGCGGATCGAGTCAGGATGGCCGACGGCGCCGCGGCAGTCGGGTCGCGATGCAGGCCGCCACCACGAGCAGCGCAAGGAAGCAGAAGAACGGCCCAGGGCCGCGCTTCCCGTTCGATTTATCACTGACAGCAAACAAACGGGTCCTCCGCCGTCACGACGGCAATCCTACCTGCGTTGACTGATCTGGCAATACCTCCCCACAATCCTTCCAACCGAGAAAGGGACTTGCGGCTGGGCTTCATGCCGGGTCGCTGGTCAATACAACAGCTCCATGTGGGGCAGGGAGTAGCTACCCGGTCCCGGAGCGAATAGCCAGAAACCCAAGGATACCTGTGTGCCCACGCATGCGAGTCCCTTTCTCAAACGGCCCGGCACCTTCCGGGGTGCGGGCGACTACGAGGAAGGAGCCACCATGCTCTACCGTCATCCCGTCGCAGAGCCCTTCGTGATCATCACCGTGCCGTGCGGGTCACAGCACCGGCACGTGCGGTGCGCGCGCCGTCGCCTCCGCTGCCGTAGCAACGGCGGCCGGTAATGCCCGGTCGAGTTATAGCCGCGGCTGCCATGGCGGCAACCCTGACGCTGTTAGGCTGCGAGATGCCGCCAGGTCCACCGGGTCCAGCCGGTGAGAGGGGCCTACAGGGTGAGAGGGGCCCACAGGGTGAGCGCGGGCCACAGGGTGAGACTGGAGTTCCCGGACCCGAGGGCCCGGTCGGGCCGACCGGACCACAGGGCGTGCCTGGAGACGACGGGGTACCTGGGCCGTCTCGAACGCTACCCAGTATTGAAAGTTGCAGGTACCCCTTCTGGTGGGGTGAGATCGACTACATAGACGCCGAGTCATGTATCGATCAAGGGGTAGACCTGAATGACCACCGCGGCCATTGGCCTTTTTTGCACAACGCTGCTGCCAGACAAGATGACCATCGGATTATCGGTCTCATGGTTGATCGCGGTGGTGCCAATATTGAAGCCGAGGACTCCAACGGTGAGAGGGCGGTCTATGCAGCAACACGAAACGACAATCAAATGGCCATAGAGATGCTCATCATCTTGGGCGCTGATCTCGGCGTCCGGTACGGATATCAAAAAAGATCAGTTCTTCATCAGGCCGCCAGAATCAGCAACTATGGTGTGATAAAAGCCCTTTTGGATGCAGGGATGAACGTAAATATAAAGAGTGGAATCGGACAAACTCCGCTGCAGGAAGCCGCGAGCCAAAACACATCTTCCGTAGTCAGGATGCTCATCGAGGAAGGAGCAAACGTAAACGTTACACAAGGTGGAGGATCGCCCCTATATCTCGCGGCCTACGACAATGAGGCAGATGTAGTAGAAACTCTAATTCGACATGGGGCTCACATCAACCCACCTGGGCTGACCCCACTACACGCTGCTGCTATAGGAAATCCCAGGCCTGAAGTGGTTTGGATGTTGTTGCACCACGGTGCTGATCCTAATTCTAGAACCCGGGACCAAGGCGAAACGCCTTTATACTGGGCTGCCAGAGGAGATAATTATAGCGCCACCATAGCACTACTGAACGCCGGCGCTGACCCTCTGATAACTGACAACTTGGGATTCACCCCCCTGCACGCGGCAGCGACACTAGGGGACGGCGTGGCAGTCGCATTGGCTCTCATGTCGATAGGTGACGTGGCCGTAGACCATAGGACGATTACTCAGGTTACTCCGTTACATCTGGCAGCCCAGGCCAATACGAACGTCATAATGTTGAAGTGTCTATTGCGCCAGGGAGCCGATATTGAGGCTCGAGATGTATGGCAACTGACTCCCCTACACCGAGCTGCACGTTGGAACAATAACGCCGATGTTATCAGCGTTCTCTTAGATTCCGGTGCGAACATAAGAGCAGAAGACAAGAACGGTATGACCCCCTGGGACTTGGCGCAGAACAACGACGCCATCAAGGGAACCGAAGCTTACTGGCGCCTAAGGCCCGATAGCAGCAGCTCGAGCTGGTGGATTGGCCAAGCTGTCCTTGATGCGAAGGCTGCGGTCCTGGCCGTACCAAGCATAGGAGTGTCTCGATGAACTTGAACCTAAACGGCGCCGGTAATAGACATGAGCGTTGCCGGAGAGTTCCGCAAGCCGCGCATTGTATCGTGGCGGTGGTGTTCGGAAGTCTCTGGTTTATGGTCGCCGGGCGCGCTGTCTCGTTGCCCGATTGTCTGCCGGACTGTGCCGGTGCCGACCTGGCCGGCATTGATCTGAGCGTGTCCACCTTGACCGGCGCGAACTTGGAAGGGGCGGACTTACACCAATCCAACATGTTCGGCGTCAGGCTGACCGGCGCGAACCTACGCAACGCCAAGCTGTACGGCGCCGACTTGGGCGAGGCAGACCTGAGCGGTGCTGACTTGAGCCGTGCCATCCTTTGGGCTGCCCATATGTCGGCTGCCGACCTAAGCGGTGCACAACTGTTCGGCGCCAACTTGGTAAGCACCAATCTGGTAGGCGCTAACCTGAGCGACGCTGACCTCAGTGGTGTGCAACTAGTGGGTGCCAGCTTGGCAAGAGCGGACCTGCGCCACGCTCGGCTGGCCCGAGCGGACCTGACTGGCGCGTTCCTGACGTACGCCAACTTGACTGGCGCTCTGCTGGTTAATGCGAGTCTGATCCATGCCAATCTGAGCAACGCCAACTTGGAGAGTGCCAGCATGATGGACGCGGATCTGAGTCATGCCCGCCTGCGCCACGCGGATCTGAGCGGCGCGGTATTGACCGGCGCCAACCTGGAAGGCGCGGACCTGCGCCATGCTGTCCTGCGCCACGCTGTCCTGCTCGGTGTTGACCTGAGCGGCGCGGACTTGAGCGCCGCTGACCTGCGTCAAGCTAGACTGGGGACCGCGAACCTATCCGGCGCCGACCTGACTGCTGCTGACTTGAGCGGAACCAACCTGGAGGGCGTGATCTTGGCCGATGTGCAGGGTTGCGATACGGCAACGCAGCCGAGCCCTGTACTGCCCGGTTGCTGAGGGCCGGCCGCGCGCCGCGTGAAACGGTGCCACACCTCTGCTCTCGCCCGTTTTGCGTGCCGTGAACATGAGTTGGAACGAGACGGGGTAGGCCGGTTGTGCTAGCTATATAGAGGCCTGTGATCAGGGCCGACGAGATCAGGACCGCCAGGCGTCCGCGGTGGACCTTCCGGCTGAAAGCCGATGTGGCCCGAGCTGAAGCGCGCTGCGGGTGAGAGCCTCCCAGGCCGCGGCCGCCACGTCGGGATGGCACGCGGTCGACGCGCTCGCTCACTCACCCGTCGCCGTCCTCCACGAGATAGTCGTCCAGGGTGACGGACTCGCAGAGGATCAGCTTCTTGTCGAGCGCTATGCGGGCTTTGTGCAGGCGGCGCACATCGGCGTTGTTGCCGGCCGCTACTATCTTCGACACTCGTTGATGGGTGACCCCGAACCGATACGCGATCTCTTTCAGGGAAAGGCCCTGCGCGTACAACTGGTGCATACGCATCTTCCGGATGTTCGGTTGGCGAGCGGCGGCACGCGGCACATCGCCCGCTGACACCGGCCCGGCCGCGGTTGACACCGCCTGCAGGTGATTCAAGCGATGGCGGTGAACCGCTGCGTAGCTCACCCCGTTGCGCCGTCCCACCTCCCGCAGCGACATCCCTGCCGCCAGATCAGCCTCAACTCGTTGCTTGATTACCGGGTCTCTGCAGATCGAACAGGATCGCGCCACTTATACACCACCACCATGTTACGACACTGCTCCGGTTCCACTCAATGGCCTGGACTTTCTGGTAGTGTCTCAGTTTGAACTGAGACACTGCCGACTTTCTGTTACGATTCACAACGCGAGGCACCTGCTACGAAAATCACAACGGTTCAACGGTTCGGTGCCTGTATCAAGAGCAAAATCGTATGTGGCAACACTATCGTCAACACGAACGTCAACCTTTCTGTCAACGTTTTCTGCAACGCTTTTCTGCTACTTTGCCGAATTACGTGGCTCTGTATTGGCCAAAAAATGTCTCGGACCCCTTGACACGATTCTCCAGCACCTCCCTACTAGTCCTGGAGTCGCTTCTGGCAGTCCGGAAGCTGGTGGCGTAAGCCACCGGCCCTCCGGGGAGAGCGCGCAGCAGGCCCACCTCCCGGTTAGAATAGTAAGTGAGGCAGAGCCGCTCACCGATGCCCACAGCCCGTCTCGGGAGTCTGAAGTGTTACGAAATGGCTGTGGATAGCGGGCAGAACGCCCCACAATGGCCCTCCGCGCCTCTATCTCAATGAAAAGCAGGGGGGCGGCCTCTCCGCGAGGTCAAACACTTGGTCTGCGCACCTGAACACCAAGCTGCGCACCCGCTACAAGCCGGATAGACAGCCGCAGCGCTGAAGCAGTATCCTGCCTGCAGGGGCACCGAGCACGTGTAGGCTTGTGTATACGATATGGATACCCCCCACCCCCCTGACAAACGGATAGAACCTCTCACTGAGCCAGAGGAAAAGACTGGCCGTAAGTACTTTGAACGCAACACAAAGAACGCCAGAGCCGGGCGCATCCTCTGGTTCCGGGTGCGGGTCCAGGGCATGTCAACACATGACGCCTGGATGTCGATCTTCCCGAACGCCGGCAAGAACCGCCGCAGCATCCAGCAACAGGCGTCTCGATTCCTGCGCTGGTACGAGGAAAACTACCCCGGCACGTTCCACGAAATCGCCGCCGCGTTCGACCTGACGCCGCAGCGCATGGGCGAGTTGCTCGACGAGATGTTCCATGCCAAGGTCTGGCGCTGGGACCCGAAACAGGAGAAGCACGTCGAGACGGACGAGCCCAACTGGAAGGTGCGCACCGCCGCTTTCGACCGGCTGCTGAAGCTCATGGAGAAGGATGAGAAGTGGCGCCGGCAGTTCATCGAGCAGGACGAGAGCCGGCCCGTCAACCTCGCCACCATCCCCGAGTTCAAGACGATGGAAGAGTTCGAGGCGTGGAAGGCCAACCGCGACATCCTCAAGGAGATCGAGGAGAAGCGCAAACAGGCGATGGAAGCCCATGAGCGCGTCGTCGAGGCCGAGGGCCGGAAGTTGCCCCCGCCGCCGACGAATGGCTCCCACCACTGAGTGAACGGCTCTGAGTGAACGACAGATGATGCGGCTCTGCGCGGGCTGGCGTGTGCCGACATGTGTCGACAAATATGGATACCCCTCAGCCCCCTGCGAAACGGCCAGAACCCCTTACAGAACCAGAGGAAAAGGAAGGCGTAATTAACTTGAACGCAACACAAAGAACGCCAGAACCGGGCGCATCCTGTGGTTCCGGGTGAAGGTCCAGGGCATGTCGACACATGACGCTTGGGTCTCGATCTTCCCGAACGCCGGCAAGAACCGCCTGCAGCATCCAGTCTCAGGCGTCTCGCGCCGCGCGGTTGCATCCGGTATACTCACGACGATCAGCGCTTCCGCCGGCCCTGGTTCCTTTTCTGTCGGGGCTCTGGTCCGGGTGCCCGTTGAGTTGCGGAAACGACACTCGGGCACCTGTTCTTTTCTCCAGCGGGAATCGCCGCTCCTGTAGCCACGGCGCGCTGGCAGCGCTGAGGTGGTGCCCATACACCATCTCGCACGTGTGACGGCTCCTGGGGCGCCTGAGCGACTGGGCAAGCAGCGAAGGCGGCCCGGGGGTCCCCACCGGGACCTCCCCTTGCTACTTCTCACCGATACCCAGGACGCAAGCTCGATGGCGGTGATGCGTTGGTTCAGGACGAACGTGGCGTCGCCGGCCGTTCAAAGCGCCAGTCGTTCTGGTTGGGCATCGTTCCTTAGACGCGAAAAGCCGCCTCCCCCCGACACTCGGCAGGGGAAGGCGGCAGTTACGGAGGGGTGTTACCCCAAGCACAAGCCTATCGGTGTGCGCCGGGGCACGGCAAGTAGCGGGCGGAAGGGACAAGGTGGGAGGCCCGCCCGCGATCCACGGGGTACGGCTCCCACGTCCGCAGCTCCGGGATTCGCCGCGGCGAGGGCCTTCGATCATCCCAGTTCGCGGCAACGCAGCCGCTCCAGGCGCTCGGTTTCGGGTGGGAGGCCATCCCGCTGTCGGCCGCCCTGGTCTCCCACCAGGTTCAACCAGGTGCGTCTGCAGTCGACGGGCCCGCGCGCCCAGGCGGCTCGGTTTCGGAGTCAGGTGGGGGATCATCCCGCGAATCCGCGGGTTCGACCGACACCAGCATGGGCGGTGGTGCCATGTAGGGCACGTGCATCAACTCCGCGGCGCGGCGCTTGGCTTCCTCGGGGCGGCGGTCATAGCGCTGGGTGGTCTGGACGTTCGCGTGCCCCGCGAGCTGCTGCACACTGGAAATATCGGCACCGGCATCGAGCATCTCGCCGACGAAGCTGCGGCGCAGGTCGTGCGGCGAGAACTGTTTGATGCCGGCGAGCTTGGCGAGGTAGCGCAGGCGCTGCATTACCGCATGGGCGGTCATGCCGCGATGCTGGATCTTCCCGCCCTTGGCGACTGGCACCAGGAGCGCACCCGGCCAGAAGCCGCGCCGGGCGAGCCACGCATCGACGGCCTCGCGGCCGCCGGTCGGTGCATAGACGATTCGTTCCTTGCGCCCCTTACCCCGGCGCACGGTAACCGCGCCGTCGTCGTAGTCGTCGAGTTGGACGGTGACGACCTCGCTGCGGCGCAACCCGCAGCCGTAGAGCAGCGCCAGCATGGCGGCGTCACGGGCGCCGACAGGCGTGTCCTCGCAGAACAGGAACAGCCGGCGCACGTCGCCGACGTCGACGTGGCGGCCAGCCGGCAGAGTGCTCGCCGGCACGTTCTTCACGTTGACGATGCGCGTCATGGTATCGGCGTCGATCTGTTCGAGGTTGAAGGCTTCCCTGGCCACGCCGCGCAAGGCCGACAGCAGGTGGTTGATCGTGGCCGGCTTGGCACCATCCTCGATCAGCCGTGAGCGCAGCGCCGAGACATGCTGATAGCGTATCTGGGGCCAGTCCACGGCCAGGGCGTCGATGGTAAGGCCCGCGGTGAGGATCTCGGCCGCGCGATTGAGTGCGCGCTCCAGGCCGCGGCGGCCGACCGCGGACGGCTTGCCGGCCAGGTAGACGGAGGCAGGGTTTTCGTCGAGCGGTCCCGGATCGGCCAGGACCGGAACCGGCGCGGCCGCGGCCGGCGGTTGCGCCTGGGGAACGACAGCGGGCGGCAGCGCCTTCATGCCGCACCCCGCCGTCGCGGCCGCGGCTCGGCGGGCGCACGGCGCCGCTGGATGATGCCGACCATGGTACCCTGCGTGGTGCGGGCGGTAGCGATCGCCGCCGTCGTCATTCCGTCCAGTGTAGCATCGACCGGCAGGCCCGCACTCAGATAGCCGGCGCGCAAGTGGCTCCACCAGCGATCGCCGCGCGCCTCGCGGTGCGCGTACAGCGCGTTGACGCGCCCGATCTGGTGCGCCAACTGGAGTGCGGTCGGCATCCAGGGTACCCGCTCGGAGTACCGTAGTCTCTTGGTGCTCATGTGTGAAAACTTCCTCCTGTAGATGTTTTCGGCACCCCGGCTGGGGCGCAAGGGTAGGGCGAGCGGGCAGGGCTCGAACCTGCCGGCGGGGTCATTGACCCGTCTCTCCAGCAGAACCTCTCGCCAAGGGAACGGGGGCGCGTCCTGGCCTGCTACCGGAACGCACGATCCCAGCGCCGTGCGGCGATGCGGGCGCGCTGTACGCGGCGCCAGCCCCAGCCATAGGTGCGGTGCCAGCGGCGGCACGCGAAGTAGCCGCAGCCGACGACGATCGGCGTGGTCGGTGCCGCGCCTCTGGCGACGCGATCCCGGAGGATCATGCGCCAGCCGTCGAACTCGCGGTGCCAGCGCAGCCGCGTCACATCCCAGGCCATCACCTGCAGCAGCGCAGCCGCGTAGGCAGCCGTGGCGGCCACCAGCAGCACCGGCGGCGCCGCCCAGGTCAGATCAATCAGCACGGGTGTCCTCCTGCCGGCCCGGGCGGCCCGGGAACGGGACACGCGGTAACGGGCGCCTGCCGTGCGCGCCCGTGGTAGGGTGGGGTGGGTCATGACCTATCGCCTTCTGGACGAGTAAGCAGCCGCACCAGGAAGCGGACGGCGACCCACACCAGGAGGGCGGCAGCCGCGATGGCTGCCGCCCCCAGGAACAACTCCGCCACCGGCTACTTGGCGTCCAGCGGCGGCGCCTCCCAGCCTTCCGGGAGCTGCTGCGTCTCCGGTCCGCGCTCCCACACCACCGGCTGGCTGTCGGCGGCCGCGGCGGCGATGGCCGCGGCGAAGTGGGCGTCGAGGTCGACGTGCACCGGCAGCGGCACGGCATCCGAAGCCGCCAGATCCAGGCCCAGGTCCGCGAACGGCGCGCCCCAGGGATCCACGGACGGCAGCACCAGCTCGGCGGCGTAGCCGTAGCCGTAGAAGGGATCGAACGGCAAGGCGTCCGGCCCCACGATGTCGGCCTGCACGTCGGCGACGGTGACGAAAGCGACGTCGGCCGGTGCTGCGTACAGCGCGGCGAGCGGGTCCCCGTTCCCCGGCGCCGGCGCGGCGTCCGACGTGGCCGGCGCGATCTCGTTGCCGGTGCAACCCATGACGAGGATCGCCACCAGGGCGATCACGATGAACGGTACTCCAAGCTTCACCATGGAGCTCCTTGGCCGCAGTAGCGGCTACGGACGGCGGGGGGAGTCGAACCCCCCGCTCGGGACCAACCCGGCGTCCGGACACAGGCAGGGCGCCCCCGGTGTGCCTGAGGGCGCCCTGCAGGCGCGTGTCGTGCGGTGTGTGTGGTAGGTGCCGGCTGCCGGCCGGCGCGGTCTCTCTAACTCGGCTCCGCTTCCAGGTAGGCCACCACGTCCGACCAGCGGCGGGTCACGACCGAAAGCTGCTCGCGCTCGTCGTTCTCGCGGTCGGTCATGGCCAGCCACGCATCCTCGTCGCGGTACTCGGTCACGGCCTCCCCGATCGGGTCCTGAATCACGCGCGGGTCGAGCGCATCCAACTCCCACGACTCCGCGCCGTAGCGGGCGAAGTACATCTCGTAGCGCGAATCACTGAGCTTCGCCGGGTTCGGCGGTGGCTGAAAGGTCTCGATCTGGTCGAAGTTGAGGGCCAGCCCGGAGCACCGTCACGTCCTCGCGGGCGAACAGGCCCAGCCGCACGTCGTTGTCGCGGGTCATGTCGATGCCGCTGGGATCGTGGTCGCCCAGGTGCAGCACCACCACGTCCTGGCCGGCCTCGCGGTACTCGGCGAAGCGCTTGCCGGCCGCCCACTGCTCTGACTGGCTGACGTAGCCGCGGCAGGCGAAGAAATCCTCGTCCAGCCGGCGGCAGATCCGCTCACCACGCCGATCAGCGCTTCCTTCTCGATCCAGACCTCGACCCGGCAGGGCTGATTCTCCCACTTGTCGATGCGGAAGCTGCGCGCCGCGGCCTCGATGATGGCGGCGGGATCGTCCCAGTGTGGGTTGCTCTCCAGGTTCCTGGTGCGGTCCTCGATGGCGTTCCAGTCGACCCGGCCGGCCATGCGCGCCTCGCTGATGATGTTGCCCAAGCGCTTGTAGGAGCGCTGGGTGTTGGCGATCAGGTCGCGGGCCACGAACTGGTAATAGAGCTGGCGCAGGGTCAGCTTGAAGCCCTGCGCCGCGTACTCACCGATGATGGTGTTCGCCTGCTCGATGATGGCCAGCGACGAGGCGGCGAACTTCTTGTCGATGAATGCCTCGAATGCCGCGGTCACTCGTCGCCCTCCTGCTTCGGCGTGAAGGTGAAGCGGCAGACCTCGCCGAACGTGTGGCTCAGCTCGCACCTGCCTGTGAAAGAATTGCCGGCGTCCTCGGCGCGGCCGTAGGCTTCGAGTACTTCGCCGATCAGGCGCCGGTCGCGGTTCGAGTACTCGATACCCTGCTCGGCGGCGGCCTCGATCCCCTCGACCAGGGCGTAGCTGTAGTCGGCCTTGGTCTGGATCGTAACCGGGCAGTCGTAGGGAAGCTGGTCGGCCATCGCCAGCTTGCCGCGGCGCGCCGCCTCGGCTTCCATGCCGTCGGCGTAGCGCCACGCCAGCTCGATCTCGCCGGCTATGTCGAAGTTGGTGCGGGCGGCGATGATCCCCTGCAGGGCAGCCGCGGCGAACGTCTCATGTCTTTCCAAAGTGTCTCTCCTGGTGGTGGTAGGTAGGTTCGGTCTCAGCCCCGCCGCAGATCGCGCAGCCGAAACACGCCGTCGGCGTTGATGCGCCCCCGGTCCGCTGCCTCGGCGTAGTGCAACTCGCCATCGCTGGCCAGCACCTGCAGCGGGTAGCCGGGGGGCGATGTCAGGGGCGCGAAGCGCCGGGTTGCGCTGCGCATAGCGCGACGGGTAGCTGGCGGTCTCCAGGTCGGCGGCGTGGTAGACCAGGCGGAAGATGGCGACCTTGCCATCCTTGGTGCGCCACAGGTCCTCAGGCGCGCTCATGGGCAGCCCCGCAGCGCCAGCGCGGCGCGGTAGCCGTCCAGGTACGCATGGGTCTCAGCCGCGGTGCCCTGGTAGAGCCACTGGCCGCCTCGGGAAACGGTGTAGCCGGCGATCCCGGCGCCGGCGCCGTGCGGTTCGGTCTCGTCCCGGAGCCGGAGCTTGGCGGCCTTGTCGGCCAGGGTCCTGGTGCCGCCGGTCATTCTCGATGCTCCTCTTCCAGCAGCGCGGCGCGCGCGAGGCGGCGCGACTCGCGCAGCCGTTCCGCGCGCTCTGCGTGGGCGACCTTGAGCGCGTAGCCGATGTCGCTGAAGGCGAGCTCTGCGCACTGCAAGCACATCGGGCCGTACAGCCAGCCGTTGACCAGCTCGGCCGTGGCGAGGTTGCAGCGTACGCAGCGGGTCGTGTTCGCGGCGATCGCCCGGGCGTAGGCCTCGACGACCTCGAAGGCGCAGTCGCGCACCCGGTCGTTGCCGGCAAGCTCGTCGTGCAGCGCGCTGCGCAGGTCTCGGATGGTGCTCGCCAGATCAGTCATCCGACAGCCCCCACACGTCCCGCTGCCACTGCTCGGTGGGCATGTTGGCCATGGGCGCGGTCTCGACCATGGCGCGCTCGCGGGCGGCGCGCAGCGCGTTCGCATCGGTCAGCAGCTCGCGCTCGACCCGCTTGTTCTCGCGGCGCTCCTGGCGCCACCGTTGCGATCCTCTCGGGTTTGGCATAGGTTGTCTCCTCCGATCTTTCTGCGGCGGTCCTGGGAACCTTTGGAACGTGTCGCAGGAAGTAGGGCGGGCACCCCGAAGGGCACCCGCCTTTGTGGGATCTAGCTGGCAGCGGCTGCCGGCTCCGCGCCGACGGAGTGGACCCCGGCGGCTTCGCGGGGCCGGTGCCGCACCGGCTGGAACTCCACCTGCTCGGCGACGATCACGACCTTGGCGCGCGCGTTGCCCTCGGTGTCCTCCCAGCGCTCTTGCTTCAGGCGCCCGACCACGCGGATGCCGCGCCCCTTGGCGAGGTGCTCGTGGCACACTTCGGCGAGCTTGCCCCAGGTCGTGGTCTCGATGAACGAGACTTCCTCGGTGCGCTCGCCCTGGCGTTCCGGGTCCCTGTAGGAACGGTTCGACGCCAGCACCAGCGTGCAGGTCGGCGTGCCCTTCGGCGTGTAGCGGAGCTCGGGATCTCGGGCGAGATTGCCCTCCAAGAGGACCGAATTGAGGTTGTTCACGTACAACCCTCCTGTGGCCATGGCTCATTCAGGCACCGGGCGGCCAATCCCGGCACGATACGGGCCAGCTACGGCCCGTATTTCGCCACTATTCGGCGATGGCTACCGTGACCCAGCCGCGCGCCGTATCGAGCGCAGCAGGCACGGTGCGGTGAGATTCGGTGCGGCAGTCGCCGCCGTCGCTGCGCAGCAGCATCACGGTGTACGGCCGGCGGTGCCGGCCCATCAGCAGTAGGTCGCTGCGCCACACCACGGCGCGCCGGTTGCCCTGGCGGTACACCAGGACCCGGCGCGGCGCGCGGGTGAAGCGCGCGGGTTCGCGGGAGAATTGCAGGCTCATGCCGTTGCGGATGGCGACCCGCATTCAGGCTGCCTCCGGCTGCCGCAGCAGCGCGCCGGCGCGGCGCAGCCGCTCGGTCACGGTCGTAGGCCCGATCTCCGCGTGGTCGTTCCAGGACGCGATCGCGTTCATCGGCAGCGTGCCCGGGTCGAAGTAATCCGGATGCGTCTCCAGGATTGCGTCGACCATCGCGCGTTGCGCGGTCTCGGTGATGGTTCCCAGCAGTTGCGGCGGCGCGCTGCGCCGCGCGGCGACGTGGATCGCCCCGGATGCGCACCAGCACACGGCGTCGTCACTGGTCGGTGCGCAGGGCACGTTGTCGGCGCCGCGCGCCGTGGAGAAGCGGCACCACCCGGTCTCGATGTACCGGGCGGCGCCGTCCAGGACCTCCGCTGCCGCTTCGCGGATTGTCTGAGGCTGCGGTTGCGCTACCATCACCATCAAGCAGCCCTCCGCGCCACGTAGGCGCCGAGCGGGTAGTCGGTGACCGCTGGGCGCCCCTGGCGCAGCCGGATCAGCTCGCGAAGGTGCCGGCGGATGTCGGCCTCGGTGTGGAACCGGGCCATGACCCATTCCGCTGCCGCGGCCTCCCAGGCGGCGCCGCCGGTGCGCTTGGCGCGCAGCCGCGCCTGCGCCTCGCAGCGCCGGAAGTACACCACGGTCTCGCGGTCCGCCTTCAGGGTGCGCTCGATCATGGTGACCAAGCTCGGCAGGGTGCCGTAGGCGGCCACGCCACGGGCGCAGCCGCGCTCGACCCGGCTGCCGTCGCGCATGGTCCAGACGGTGCTGTAGGTGCGGTCCTCGACCGTGACGGCCGCAGCGCGCAGCCGCGCCATGCGCTGCGCATCATCCAGGTCCTGCCTGATGAATCGCTGTGCCGCGGTCACGACAGCGACTCCGCTGCGTCGGCGTCGCCGCCGAGCGACCATATCGCGCTCGACAGGTTCTCGACGTCCTGATTGCGGTCCTCCAGGATCGACCGTGCCGCGCGCAGGATGTCCACGTCGCTCAGGCGCGTGTCGCCGCCGGCCTCGTAGCCGTCCAGGAACGGGCGCACCCCGGCAACCTCGCCGTGGTAGATGCGCTCATCGCCCCGGTACACGGCGCGCGCCGCGATCCCGTTCGGGTACGGCTCGGTCTCGACCCTCAGCCCAAGGCGGGCTGCCACGTCGTCACTCATCGATATCCCTCCAGATCGCTCCGGCGCCCTGTAGCGCCTGCGAGCTATCGGCCGGCGGGGTGGTGTTGAACCACGCTCACGCTTGTCCCGCCGGCGTTCTCATGCAAACCCTCCCAGCTTGCGCTCGGCCATGCTCACGAATCCACGTCGCGCCACGATCACGTGGTCGTAGACGTCGATCTCCAGGGATTCGGCGCCGCCCAACAGCTTGCGGTTGATCCGCAGGTCGGCAGGGGAAGGCGCCGGGTCTCCGCTCGGGTGGTTGTGGACGACGATCATGTGCGGCGCCCCGGCAACCACTGCCGGGCGCAGGATCTCGGCGATACGGGTTGAGGCGGCGTTGACGGTGCCCTGGTAGACGGTCACTGCCTCGATCAGCTCTGACTTGTTGGTCAGCAGCAGCACCCGGAGTTGCTCTTGCAGCAGCCCCGTCATGTCTGCGCAGAACGCGGCGACACTCTCAGGGGTCATCAACACCGTGTCGCTGTTCTCCGCTCCCTTGGCCACGCCGTAGCGCAACGCGATCTCCCGCAGCAGCGCTTGGTTGTCCCTGAGAACTCCCAGCAGCTCCATCAGTCCAGCTTCTCGCTTGGCAGCCGGATCTCGCTGCTCATGCACTCGCGCATTCCCATGACTCCGCCGTCCGCCATGTAGACTTGATCGCCCTCGATCCGGGTGACGGTGCGCCACTGGTGACCGTTCATCGTGTCCAGCACGCGGTCACCAACCGCCACCACCACCTCACGCTCGTCAACGACCTCGGGCGGCGCGTCGCGCTCATCGCGCTCCGGGCTCGCCTCGCTCGCGTTCCACTCGCCGCTGCGCGTCCAGGTATCGGCGGCGCGCTCCGCATCGGTGTAGTGGGAGAACTGCTTGGTATGGCGATGCTCTGGCAGCGTGTTGCGGTCCAGTACGTAGGCTTCCACGGTGTAGGTCCGCGCGACCATCGCCGGCGACAGGCGCCGCTCGTTGGTCGCGAGCGTAGCGTTGCGCCCGGTCTCCCATGAGTCCGACACCCACCGGACGCGCGGCGCAGTAAGGTCGCTCATCACGTGGCCCGGCACGAACGTCTCGTCGGCAGTGTCGCCGCAGTACAGCTCGATCATGTTGGCGATCTGCTTCACCACGCCGTGGCACTCATGCTCGGCTGCGATCGCCTGCGCCGCCTGTAGGACGTGCAGGTCCTTGATTCGCGGGTCCAACACCAGATCCTCGATGCGCTCCGGGAGCGCTGCGTTGAGCGCATCCCGGAGTCCCTCTGCCTCGCGCCGAGCCACCAGGATCGACACGTTCGGTACGTTCAGGTTCACCCGCCCGTTGCCGTGTACCGTTGCCGTTGCCATCAGCGCCCCTCCTTCAGTCCGCGCTTCACCTCCGCGATGCGCTGCCGGATGTGGCGCGCTCCCTGGCGCAGCTTCCGCGCCGCCTGGCGCCCGTTCACGGCCGTGTTGTCGTTCCAGTGACTCACGATGCGGGGCAGGTTGCTCATGGGGTCAGGCACCTGCCCCAGGATCACGTGTGCCGCGGCCCCGATCGCTCGCGCCCGTACCCGCGATGCGTCGGCCGTGCCGTCGGTCACCTCAGGCTCGCCGTCCTCGTCGATGTCCAGCTTGGTGTGCCCAAGGTCCAGCAGCGCGCGCTGGATGCCGCCACGCATGCAGAACCGCATCGCATCGGGCGACCAATAGTCGACCGCGCGGTTGCCCATCTGCGCCTCGACGCCGTGTGTCCACCCGCGCTCAACGCGGAAGGCGGCGCGTTCGAGAACCTGCGCCGCCTCCGTATCCCTGAGGATGCTGTCTTTGATCCCGTCGATGGTCTCTGCGCTCAGCATCAGCAGTACCCCTCATGCGGTTCCCGCGAGTGCACGCACCCCGTCTCCTGGCACACCGGGCATTCCCAATCCTCTGGCGTTACGCCTGCGGCGCAGGTCGGGCACTGCGGGTCGTCCTCGGTGTGGTCGTAGTGGTAGGTGCACACCGGGAAGCCGAAGCGCTCGCCCGTCGCATCGCACCCACACAGGGTGCAGCGGCGCGGCTTCTCTTCCTCGCCGGTGTCGGTGTCGGTCGCCGTCACGGGTGGCGCGCTGCCGTAGCAGGCCGTTCCCATCACTGCGATGCGATGCACGCGGCTACCGTCCGCGAGCCGCCATGTCTGTTGACCGTCGACCGTGCCGAGCCGCTCCCCGTTCGCGTTCAACCACGCGATCCGCTGCTTGTCGTCAAGGTCCGTCCTGTTGAAGGTCTGCGCCGCCGTCACGCTGCCACCCCCAGGTCGACGTGGAAGCAGAACGGCTCGACGTGCTCAGCGCTGTCGTAGGCGACGATGAAGCGCTGCGCCACGGGCGGCAGCATCGCGTACCGCGTCGTGCCCTTGGCGTCCTCATAGGTCAGCATGTCGTGGGTCACGCGCGGCGCGTACAGCCCAGCGTCCCGCGCTGCAAGGGCGATGGGGCAACGGCAAGCCGTCACCCCATGTCTGTACCTGTTGGCGTCGTCGATGTGCTCCTGCCGTACTTCGATGGTCAGCATGCCGGCAGCCCCGCAGCCTCACGGCCTTCCGGGAACCATCGCACCCGGCGCCCCTTGCCACGGGCGAGCATCGTGCCTGCGGTGTTGGACCGACAGGCCGGCAGGAACACCGCCCACTCGCCCACCTGCACGCGGTCCGTGCCGGGTACACGTGCCGTTGCCATGCGCTGCGCGGCAGCCACGGCGTAGTCAAGCGCGCCGTAGACGGGGAGGTTGCGCCCCCCGCCTACGATCACGTGGTCGCCGATCCTCATGAAGCCGTCGCCCGTACCGCGCGCTCGACCAACCTGATGTCGCCGTCCGCCGTCATCTCAGGCACGGTCTCCGTCACCACGAACAGGCCAAGCTCCTGAAGCTCCAACCCCGCCTGCACCCATGCGTCCGCGTCCCGCGCCGCACTCTCATCGTCCGATGCCTCGCTCAGCGCCGGCAGTTCCTCCGCCATCGCCGCGCCCCATCCGCGCGTCTCCACGATCTGCAGGGCTGCCCCTGCCTCGATGGGAGCGCTGTCGTCGTCTCCGCGCAGGCACCACGAATCGAGTGCGCGCGTTGCCGTCACCACGTTGCCGGCCTCGATGCGCCCGTCCACGTCGCCGGGCTGCACCCATACCGTCCGTCCGTCCATCGTTACCTCCTGTCCCCTTCTGCGGGGAGGAATGCGGCGCGCCGTGGGGTTGAACCACGTCGCTACTGCGAGCACCGGCGCGCGCCGCTGTCGGTCGATCTGTCTGCACCCCGTCACCCCTTCCGGTGTCGCGCTCTATCGGTCGGCACGTGGTGCGCCGCTCGCCGTCCGAAGTCGCATCGCGCGGATCGAAGTGAGGTCACGTCCCCGCCGTGCTCGGTTGGTGGTGGCGCGCGCTGCCGTTGCGCGCCTGCTGATTAGCCCTCCTGCGGAGACCCATACTATGATCCCCACAATGCACATTGTCATAACTAAATTAAGGGTACTCAGGGACAAGATCAACTCCTTCAGGTGATTTTTTGAACAATCGGTCCAATTTCTGCGATACGGGGCCGAGAACAGCGTTCACGCGGTCCATTCGCCCTGAATCGGCCTCGCGGTCCGCCTCGACGCGCGCCCCGCGGCGTCAGGATCTCGCGCTGCGCGCTGTGCTGTTGGTTGTACTACTGCTCCTGTGTAGGCCGGCGACGGCACGGCGCGGGTCACGGTCGGTCGTGCACCGGCACGCCGCCAGCAAGGCGCAGATCGCCGGCGACGGCGGCGCTTCCGCTCGCGGCGCGGCTTGACGTGTATGCGTCAACCGACCCTCGATGCTCCCGGTGCCGGTGCCGGTGCCGGGGGCGCGGCACTCCCCTGCCGGAAAGCGAGTGCGCGCTCGGTAGCACGGTACCCGTGGTTGCTCGACCATGACCCTTCGCCGGCGCACGGTGCGGCGCGCCCCGCTCCCCTCACCCGCCTGTCGGCCAGTGCCGGCGGCGCTTCACTCCCGCCGGCAGCCCGGCGCGCCCTCGATGTCGTCCTCAGCGCCGCCTGGGTCACTGAAAACCTGCGCCGCGACCCGCCAGTCGGCCGTGCAGCCGGCCTCCGACAACCCGGCAGCCGCTCGCCGACGCACTGCGGCAGCTCCCGGCAGGCCAACGTCGACCGCCGGATCGGGTCTCGAACCGGCTCTGAACCGCCGGGATCGCCTCCTGAACCGGCCTCGACACGCCGTCGGCGCCCGTTACCGGGTCTCGACGGGCCATCCGCAGCCCGATCGGCCGTGCTCAGGGCGACCAACGCCGTGCAGGCGCCCTTACGGCACGCTGTTCAGCGCTCCCGAGCGCCTTCACCGGCGCCCGATCCGGCCCGCGACCCTGTGTTTTGCGTGTGTGTGGAGGAAATCCGCATATCCAGCAGGGACCCCCGGCCCCCCACCCCGGCCCCCCTGTGAGTTCCCGCCCACGGGCGGGAGGGAGTGGAACCCTCCACGTGCCCCTGCGACCGCCATTGCAGAATCGAGGGACCCATCCCATCCCGGCCGCGGACTGGGGCCCCACCTACGCCAGCAGAAAATCTTCAGGTGAAATCAGGGGTGGTTCGCGGGGCGTCTTGCGCGGGAACAGCTCAGCGGTGCGGCGTGGGCTGGCACTGCGCCAGTTGATCCGCATGTTTCCGAAACGCGGTGAGGCGGTCGAGCCCTTCGGCACCCGATTCTATGGCGGCGTTCAGCGCCTTCATGCCTACTCCGGAGTCTGTAGAAGGTTCCGCTTGCGGTTCTACTATATTCCTACTATCCCTCCCGGAGGGAGGCAGTCCACATTCCCGCTGGGGTGGAGTACACTCTTCTGCCGGGGTACGCAGGCAGAGCTTCCAGCGACACACCGCCCGCCGGATCGGGCGAACGCTGGCCCAAACTATCCGGCGGGACAGCCAGCCATGCTCCCGCAGCCAGCGCAACGCCTTCGCGACCGCGGTACGGCCGCGGCCAGATAAGCGCTGTATGGTCGCCCACGCCACCTGGGTGAAGGCTGTCGCGCACTTCAGTGCTGAACGGCCGCGGCCGAGCATGGTGCGCAGAGCTGCCCACACCGCGCACACGGCGCAGCTACCGAGCAAGACGAGCATCAGCGGCAGTTCGACATAGGTACGCTCCAGCAGGAGTCGGTACTGTGACTCCTGCCCAGGGCGCCGTTCGACTTCGAGCACTCCCGCGTCCTTCAGTTCGTTGACCCGCTCTCGCGCTGATCGCTCGGAGCATTTCAGCGCGACGGCGATTGTCGAGACTGGCCCTGTCCAGGTGCGCGAGCTGCCGAAATCGTTGAACAGCAACGAGTACGCGCGCAGCAGCTTCGGTTTGTTGCGGAGCGACGCCGGGGCGTAGGTCTGCTTCGCAAGCACCCCTCGCCGCTCGCCAGAGAGCCAGCGCTTGGGCTCGGCATCCGGCGGCGCCTGCACGGCGTGATTGCGCTCTCTCCTGGGAACATCCTCTCGCGGACCTTCTCGCAAGATGCGATCGATCTTCTTCTTCTCTACGCGCTCCCTGTGAAAAAACTTTCGCTTCCAGCGATCGATATTCCGACTCTTGAGAAGGCGCCGAACGTCTACCTCGGACCAGTCCTCGGTCACTGTATCGCGGTCACCGCCATCCAGCAGGCCGCTTCTGATAAGGAAATCACGGTAAGGCTCGATGAGGTAGATTTTGGGTATACTGAGACTCGTCATCGGGGAACTCCTTGGATGACTACACGGCTACCCGTCCCGCGAAGACTTCACAGTCCTGGTGGGGTCGGTAACCATTCACACTTCTGGGCCGTCGGTGAACGCTCCACAGCCCGCGCCGATCTCCCTTCAGCGGATGCAGGGTGGTAGCCAAGCACGTCCATGTTGCCAGGCCGCTTCGCGCCCTAGAGGCAACAGAACCCGCCGCTGCCGCGGAACCAGGTCTGCAGACAGCCGTGAAGCCATCGGCGCGCTTATGCAGTGACCGCAGCGCGCTGTGCTTGATCCTCACGCCAATCGATTGTAACGAGAGACGATACAACTGCCCAGCCTATACTGGCGCAAGGAATTGCAGCCGGCGAATCGTCCAGAGTCGACGGCCAGTCGACGCCGCGCGACCCAGGGACCGATTGCCCGGCCACATCTGGTCTAATCGCGGCCGCGGCGGTCGACCGCAAGTCGATACGCCCGTCGAACCAAGCCGCAACTGACAAACGCTGGGAGCCGAAACCAGGGGCTCGGCGTGCGTGGTGGCGGGCACTTGGTCACGTTGCGCGGCAAGCGCTGGGAGCCGGCCGACGCGGATCCGCCCGGCCGCGAAGCTGCTTGGGTGCACGACATCCAGTCACGACATGGTTTGAGCACCTGGAGCGGAGCCCGTCCGGCGTTTTAGGAAAGCGCGCTATGGTTCCAGTCTCACTGCTTTCGGAACAGCGCACGACGACGATACCAAGTCGCCCGTGACACGCCCCGTCGCATTATGGAGCCGTCCAAGATGGCCCACTCATCGCTACGCCCTTGACCCGGCGCTCCAGCGGCTGCTAACGTTTAGGCGGTATGAATGAATACTACCACGACGATAACGGCAGTTCCCGCATACTACTAGCTTTCGCTCCGCCCCGTATGGGCCGTTCGCCACAAGGCGGTTAACCATGAGCCAGCCAGACGTAACCGCCCTCGTCGATAGTTTCATTGACTATGTGACGAAGATACGTGACCTAAATCAAATTATAGACGAACTGTTCCAGAATCCCTCCGCCCAAGACATCATGAACAACACCGCACCTAAATTCATGATGAAGATGAATGGGTTGGTCCTCAATTCCGTGATTGGAGCGATGAGTCGGATCACGGAACCCGCGACGTCCCACGGGCACCAGAATCTCACTGTTCGAACAGTCGTGAAACGGCTAATATGGACCGATGGTCGAGGCTCTCAAGCGGAGCGAATAGCACAACGGTGCGACTGCTTTCATCAACAACTTAAGAAGGGCCGGGACAAACTGCTCGCCCATAATGATCTCCAGACCGCTCTTGCCGGTAAGCTGTTTCCGTTCCCACTCCCGCCAAGTATCGGCAAGGACGTAATCGTACAATTGGAGCTTCTCATCGAGCTAGCATCCGAGCAGTATGGATTATCCAAGGGACGTGTCGTCTTATGCGGTGACGAGCGGCAATTCATTAAAGCCCTGAATGATTCGTTGCTCTTTGAGCGCACTCTCAAGGATTGCAGACTACCGAGAGAGCTACGAAGCGACATGCTGGTGTGGAGATTAGAATCCGGCGAAAAACTTTTCGAAGCTTAGCGTACCGGGGCGCTCGCACGTCCGAGATGAACGAGTGGTGGCAGGAGTTCTTACTTCACGCACGGCATGACCTTGGGCCTAACTCGGAGAGCCCAGTACTGATCGCCGTCGCCTTGGGCGGGAGGGGCGCGGTGGCTGGAGCTTTTCGAGTATTAGTAGGAGGTTCTTGCAAAAACTCTGTGAGCGTTGATGAGGAGTTGGGGACGCGATACCAGAGGACTGGATGGTAACCCGGCTTCGGCCGGGACGCCTTCAGAGCGTCGGCGGCGCCGCGAATCGGCCAGAATCGGCAGGTCATGCCACCTCCGTGACTGGGTGCGGACAGTACTGTGGCCTGTCTCCGGGAGATCAGCTTGGTCTCGCGCTACCGGATCGGAACGAGGATCGAGTTCAGTTCACCAGACGTAACAACTGATCCACGGTCAACGCCAGGACCCCGAACATCAGGTGGCACAGCACCTTGCTGTGGCCGCGCACGCGTACCTGCCGGGCGCCGAACTCGTCCTTCAGCCGACCGTTGACGCGCTCCACCGTCGACCGCTCCCGGTAGCGCACCTCCTTGGCGTACGGTTGGCCGAGGGTGCGCTTCGCTTTCGCCTCCTGCTTCAGTGCCTGCTTGAATGCGGCACTGTTGTTGCGCGGATTGACACCTGCGGCAGATCGTCGAGTATCTCCGGCAGCGTCATGGTCTGCTGACGCTCAAGACGGCTCGGTTCCTTGGGCCGTTCCTCGCCCTTGCGCGGGCGTCCGCGCTTGCGCTTCGGCTTGGCTGGCTGCTTGGGCTTCGGCGTCGCTTTCTCGCGCCCCTCGATCGCCGTCGCATCGCGTGACACGTGGCCGACCAACTGCTCGGCCATGGTGTCCTCGATCAGCGCCTGGTACAGGCGACTCGGCAAGGCACCCTCGGCAAACCCGGCAAAGGCCCGCGAGAAGGTCGCCTCGCTGGGCAGCGCGCCTCTATTCTCCCAGCCGCACAGACGGCGCAGCGCCTGGTCGTTGCCCAGCCGCTCGCGCAGCGCCCTGGTAGTGTCGATCCCGAACACCGCCTTGGCGATGAAGGCGCGCGCCAACGCCGCCCGATCCTGGCGCGGGCGCCCGCGCAGGGTACGACCGCACGACAGATGTCGTTCCACCCGGACGAACTCAAGCACGGTGATGAACGACTGGTAGCGTTCTCCCAGGGGACCGAGGTCTTGCTCGAGGCTCGGGAACAGACACTCTTGAATGGTGCACCAGTAACTGGATAGTCTTGCGCGCAGGGACATGGCCGCTCCTCGCTCCCATCATGTGGGTTTGTGGTGAAACACATGGTATTACGGAGTGAGCCGGCCCGTCCCTGTTGAAGTCAGCCTCTGACAGCCTCCCTCATCTCCAATTCCCGCTCTCTTGGGAATTTTGCAGGAGCCTCAGGGGAAACCAGGGGGTTCAGCGTGGGGCTTCCGCGCTTGTTGACACGGATCGAGGCGCATTGTGCATTGAGAGCGTAGGAACCTGGGCCGAAGGAAGCGCACCGATGTCAGATGAACAGAAAGAGCGCAGTACCCTGGGTGTAACGGCCTTTGGGGCGCGGAGGTTGGAGTCGGCATGGGCGTAGCTGTCGCTGGCACCCTACCGGTTGCACTGGCTGCGGGGACTGTCGGCATAGTTGGCGGCGGCGTGGTAGCACACGCCGTCCGGAGACGGCGGAATAGCAGGAAGAAGCGCCGGACCTCGGTCGTCGTTGCGCCGGAATCCCCGGAGCAGCGGCAGTTACAGAGACAGCCTCCGACGAACCAGACTTTGGTAGCGTGGTCGGGATACCAGCTTAGACCTCGCAAGCGGCGCCGAACGGGTGACGATGACTACTTGCAGCGCGGCGAGAATCACGAGCCGTAATGCCCATGTTGCGAGCTCCCGAGTAGCGACGGTTCGTTCTCGAAGCGCTCTGTGATGGCCGTTCAGGAGTGAAGGCGCTGCACTCCGGCACACGGCTTATCAGCTCAGCCCTTCGGCAACTGTAGCCGCGTACCCGCACGGGTGGTTCGCATTCCTTCCGTCTTCACCAACCTCCATTGCGAAGTGACCTGGAAGTCGTCCGTGGCGAACTTCCGGGCGTCGTAGGCAGAACGTCCGGAAGAGGGCGGTAGCCCCGGGCGCCACAGGCCCCTACTTACGCCGGGGTGAGAGCCTGGCAGTGCACCAACGCCCTCTGTGGGTTGCAGCGGTTTACGGTTTACGCCGATCCCCCTCTTCCCCAGTTCGTGCGCAATGTGTACGGATACGTCGTTGACGAACTGGGGAAGACGTAAGAAACTGTAAACCGTAAACTGCCTAAGTCCGCCGTCCGGGGAATGGTTGCGGTGGCAAGGAGCCCCAATGGGGAAGGGCCGACACGCCGAGACCCTGGACCGCGAAGCTCTCTACGACGTGACCCCGCACGGGAATGCCAGCTACCTGCTGATGCAGTACGGCCGCCAGTTGCTCGTGGTGCGCAACGAGCAACTCTCGCACTCCGATCTGTACGTCCTGGACGACACCGGGATATGGCGCCGGGGTGACGAAGTGCTGCACGGATGGTTGCTCGAACGGGGCGACAGCCTGCGCAGGCAAGCGCTGCAGGAGGCACAGGACCAAAATAGGGACGAGAAGTCGCTGATAGGGGCGTTGCGCAGCATCCGCCCGCTGTTCGACCCGAGAGAGCTTCTGCCGCTGCGGAAGATCGCCGCCGCCTCGTATGCAGTGCTGCGCAAGAAGTACCAGAGCATTTCCGGGGGTGATAATGACTTCGGCGTTACCCGATGCTTCGACCCCGCCCTGGACGCCGACCTGCAGTTTTTCGGGTGCGAGTCCGGGGTGATCGATCTGCACACCGGGAAGCTGCTCGCGCCCGAGGAAGGCAGGAAGCACCTGATCACCAAGCGAGCGCCGGTCAGGTACGCACTTGGCGCGAGCCACCCGGACGTCGACCGTCTGTTCGCGCACCTCCCGCCCGATCAACGTGACTGGTGGTGGCGGGCGCTTGGCTTCGCGCTCCGCGGCGTTCCATCCCGGCGTTTCTATGAGCTGAAGGGCCCGCCGGGCGGCGGCAAGAATGGCTTGATGCGGGCGTTGACTGGCACCCTCGGCCCCTACGCCAGCATCACCCAGGCGTCGCTCCTGGAGATGCGCCGGGGTGGTAGCAACGAAAGCGAGACGGGGCTTTCGCCGCAAGTCGTACACATCGTGCCACCGGTTCGCCTCGCCTTTGTCAACGAGGTGAAACCTACCAGGTTGAACCACAGGATCCTGAAGGACTACTCCGGCGACGGGTTGGTCTCGTGGCAGCCAAAGAACAAGGACCCGCGCACCGACCCGGTGAGCGCCACACTGATCCTGCTGTGCAACCCCGGATCGCAGGCGCAGCTCGGCGGACACGACGAAGGCATTCGCGTTCGCCTCCGGGCGCTGCCGTACCCGGCGATCCCAAAGGACGCCGTGATCGACGACTTCAACGACGTGCGGATCAAGGACCCTACCTTCAAGGAGGCCCTGTTCGCGCGCCTGGTCGCGGCCGCGGCGCATCAGCCGGTGGGCAAGCCCCCGGAGGAGCCGATCTCCATCAAGAAGGCTACGACCCAGCGCATCGTGGAAGACGTGGGCGAGATCGGTGTCTTCGCGGCACGGGTCGTTCGCGGAAGCGGCGTGCTCACCTCGCCGGATGTGTGGGCGGCTTGGTGCGAGCACAACGACGAGCCGACGGACGCCACGGAAGCCGGCGGCATCAGCCGCAACCGCCTCGGTGCACGTCTTCGCGAACACGTGACCGGCTTTCCGGAAAGGGCGTCGCCGTTGAAGCAAGGCGGCAAGAACGTGCGCGGCTGGCGTGGCTGGCGGCTGTTGACGGTGGAAGAGGCGGAAAACGAGACCGCCGCCCGACAGATTGTCGCCGATCTCCTGGCGGCCGTCCGGAAATGGGACCCGGACCAGATCGACAAGTGGATTGCCCTGCTGCGCAGATTCGCGGAAGGCGAGATCATGGAATTCGATGGCCGCTTCTATATAAGTGCGCCGGCGTACTCGTACATGGAGAATGAAGAGGAACCGCCCGCCGCGTTCGAGCAAGCTTACAAGCGGTTGCTGCCGATGAGAGTGAGAACCGACAGTCATTCTATCGACTTAGAGACCGAAATCGCCATCGTGTTGGCCGAAAATTATCTGGTACAGGCGGCCTATAGGCTTCCTAACGATGCCACGGCTGAAGTTCTGGCCTCTGAGGCAGTCCGCCTGATGAAGGTCGGCATGAGCACTACATCGGTGGAGTTCAGGTCAGCGGCGAAACTTCTCACGTCCGAACTTGAGAAGATTATCCAGAGGGTATGCAACGTTTCCGACAACGCCATGCCCGACACGAAGGCAGGAGACCTGTTCAACGGCCAGCCGGCGCCAGCGGAACGCCTCGAACCGTGAGCCGTCGCCTGCCTCGCCTGCGTCTGTGCTGCCCGGCTTGCGGTGGCGCGCCGCTCCTGCCGCACGACCTGCGCCAAAGGGTCCGATGCTCCTGCGGCACTGCACTGCGCGTAGCGTTGGTGTACGCGCACCCGCCCGTCGTCAGGCAGCAGCCAGCCGGCACCAGTGATCGCAACGCCCGTAGCGTCGGCCCGCGCGCGGCCGACGCGCTGGCAGCGGGACCGCCGATTGCCCGGCCCCGTACTTAGCCTATCGTGGCATCGGCGACGCCCGTGAGCACCTGGGTTGCTGTCGTCGATACGCCCATCCGGCCCGACAATGCCACGGTGCATGAACACCCTCCGGCGTCGCCGCGGTAAAGTAGGTCACCTGCCGAGGGATCGCTGCGTGTGGCTCTGCATAACTAGCCGGTTTGACTTCCGGAGGGAACCATTGTAGGCATTCCACAATAAACGTGGCACGGTCTCGTCAGTTCCTAGGCTGACGAGACCGTAATCTAAGTCACTTGTACAGGAAGCGCCCGAATGACTGCCGTACGAACCCGTATGCAATCAGATGGGGTGCTTTCCTGTCGATGGGAGCGCCCGTGTCAGACGTAAGACTCGTCTACTACATCGGTGCCGGTGCAAGCGCTAAGTCTCTACCGACGGCAGCAGATATTCCCTCCCGTATGAGAAAACTCGCAAACGCGCTCAGCACCGGCAACTACGAACCTGACTCTCAATACAAACATTTGCTTGGGCGATTGTGCGACGAAATGAAAAGCTTGGCTACTCGTGCCGCAGCGTATCCATCTATCGATGTACTTGCACGAATCCTCCATCTTCAAGGAAAAGACGCCGAGCTACGTAAGCTCAAAGCTACATTATCCACCTATTTGCTACTCGAACAATCTAATAAGCCCTCCGATCCTCGCTACGGTTCATTCTTCGCATACCTTGCTGATAAAGATGCTAATGGAACACTCGCAATGCCGACTGACTTACGTATTGTATCGTGGAACTACGATATGCAATTCGAAAAATCATTTGCAGAGTTTATTCCCGACCATCTCTACGAAAAGAAAAGTGATGTCGGCAGGATGTTACAAATTGTACCTACAGGGGTTGAATCTCGTGATCATTACGACGGTATCTTTTCGATATACAAACTTAATGGCGCGGCTGGCGTACGAGACCCCTCGGACCGGGGCCACTTTCACAACAACAGAATGATGATCAAGTCCTATGACGTTGTTATCTTCGGCCAGACCGACAAATTCGACTGTAGTAGCCTTAATCTAGCTCTACACTTCTATGAAAAGGTCATGGGAAATGACGATCCTTACCTGCAATTCGCTTGGGAGGACGACAATCGCCGTGCTAGCGTACTTGAACTCATTGACCAATTCTCCCCCGTTGAAATCGTTGTGGTAATAGGCTATTCGTTTCCACTGTTCAACCGGGAACTTGATCGTAAGGTGTTCGAATTACTTGGCCCGAGGAAGGTATTCTTGCAAGTCGCCGCGGGAGACGAAGCTGTGAAGGATAGGCTCGGAGGGCTAGGGGTGGATTCGGAAATCGTCAGGGTCGTTCGTGACGAGGACCAGTATTACATTCCGCCCGCGTACTCACCTTCGGCGTGGCTGTCACGGGAGAGTCGCGCTGAACGGGACCTGACCTGTCCGCGTTCATCGGGAATGCGGACCCTTCGACCCACCGCATACTGGCCGCCGGCGACCTCAACCTGATCTATGACGGCAAGACCGGTTGCGCGCAGGACCTGGACGAGCGAAATAGCGGCGTCTTCGAGAGGATGAAGACAATCGGCCTTGAGCTGATAGGGCCACGTTACCCGGCAGGGAGAAAGGCCAGCCCCACGCCGAACTACCTACCGCCATGCACCAACAACGTGCCGACCTTCCACACCACGGCCGAAACGCGGGCGAGTGCCAGTCGGCAGCTTGACTATGTGTTCGCATCGCGGGGGTTTCATGAGCAGGTGCGAGCCAGCGCTCTCAACAAGAAGCTCAATGGGGCCCGAGCGACCACTGCCGCGTCATGATCGAGGTCGATACGACACCGAGCGACGTGTGATTACGGCCGCCCCAGTTCCCCCGCTGACGCGCGTGGGAAGGTTGTGCAGGGCGCTTCCGGGAATGCCCAGTTCCGTCGCCCTCCCCGGTGCTGCCTGGTGAAGGAGGGCCGGTGCGCACGGCCGTATCTAACCGTCCAAGGATCCGTCCTCGGTATGGGGGTCACCACCCAGTCGAAGTCGCTGCTATAACCATCGGGTGCCGCCAACCGTTCTCGCCTCCTCGTCGGTCAGCGGTCGATTCCCATCAACGCCCCGTTCTGGACCTCGGAGACCCCTGCCGAGACCGGTGACGTGGCCCCGCCCGCCGCGCCTGTTCCGCAAATGACAGTCTACAGCGGTCACAACGAGCTCGACTCGGGTTCGTTCTGCTTCTTGCTTGCCGCTTGATGATGCTCGGCCCGTGCGTCTATCGCGTCCATGACCAATTCCCGACAGTCCACAAGGGCAGCGATAACGTCGCTCTCGAAATTCAGTCTGTGGTGCTTGTACCGAAGAATCGACGACTGAACGAAATCTGGCTGATTGAAAATCGTCAGTGCGTCCGCGTCAAACCTTCCTCCTCCGACCTTCCCCTCGGCGCGTTCATCGATGTGCTCGAACGCATTGCGCATCTCGATTACGGCTTCCCGTGTCTTTGTCACGCTGTCCTGCACCCGCAATTCTGGGCAGTGTTTCTCCACGAGAGCATTCACCATCCGGTAGCATCGGCCGAGAGCTACAATGGCCACCTCTGCCGCCGCGAGTGCGTTGAAATGTGCCAATCGCTGAGGGATTCCGCCTTCTGTCCTTGCCTTATCCCGCGCTTCGATGGCCAACACCCACAACGCATGGGCAGCGTCCGTACGCCGGGAAAAGGCGAATAAGAAAAGGAAGAATCCCAGTTGTTCTGTTGCAATCCGGTACCATGACCAGACGGTATTCGCTACGGGTCGGTACCCGCCAGTACGCTTGGGGTTGTAGTGTTCGTCAATGTCCCGTGAATCGATTACAAGCTCTCCCGCCGGAAATACAATCCTATCTCCGGGCTCCAGGTGGACGACCTCACCAGTGTCTTCTTCACCACGCCGGAGGGTTCGAGCGTAGACGATGTTGCCCTCGCGCCTGATTGGGACGACTCTCCCACTGAATAGAAAGGATCCTTGATCTTGATTGTCGTTTTCGGAAGTCATTTCGTGTCCAGCGTCCCATGATGCGTCAGCAGCGCAGCGAGCGTCAAGTGAGCGGAGGCCGCGGTGTCATGACGGACGGGAGTTACCGTGTTGTTCGGTGCGGTGGTCGGTGGGCGCGATACTGGCCGTCCTGGATACCGCTGATCCGTGCGCAAGGGAGCATGGCAGGAGCCGGCCCGGAGGGTTTATGGACCGGCACAGGCTGTTTGGTGCGGGTGTCGAAAGCGGCCATTAAGGACGCGGGATCGGTCGACGCCGCCCTCGCCCGGCGGTAACTGGGACATGCGTTTACGAGTGCCGTCATCTATACAGTTACAGTTGTAGTCGAACTCATCGTGAAGCACATCTGGGAACGAGAGCACCTTTCCGAACTTCGCCATCGAACTGACACGCTGGGCAGCCGGTCGAAGGGTTATCAGGGATGGCCCGGCCTCGAACCGCAGATGAAATCCAGTTCGCGCGGGCAGTGAAGCCGGGAGCCGGTAGCTTCCGGGAACGGGTGCTCTGTCGCCTCCCGCCTCTCCCGCAAGATGGACTGGGGCTGCTCGACCCCGCTTGACGCCGCGGCGCCAGTCGAGGATGGTGGCGCCTGTGAGTGCCGAGGCAATCGCCATAGCTGGGGTCGGCGTGGCCCTGTTGGCCGTGCTGGTACCGCTGATCCGCTGATCCTGACCTTGCATGGCCGTGTAGTCGCCGAGTTGGGCGTGCTACGCCGCGACCTGCACGCCCTGGCGGAGCGGTTGCCCGCATCGGGGGTGCGGTTGACTGGCTCCTGACTGCCAGCTTGGCAGGGTGCCGGCGACCCCTAAATCTGAGGAGATACTTTGATGTCTGATCTATGCAAACGAGTCCTCTTTGCACTTGCCGACGGTGAGCATGCTAAGCGTGAATTGGTTATCGGCCGTATGATTACGGAAGGGTTGCCTGTTGCTGGTGCCAAGATCATGGGTGGCTGGCCGTTCAAAGAAGGCTTGCGTCGCGGGCTCGTTCGACGACCGCAACGAGGCATCTACCAGATTACCGATGCAGGCCGCGCGGCTCTGAATCAAATGGGACCCGCCGGCGGTCACAGCCAAAGGTAGTCCGCTCTTTCGTTCCATCAAACCAGGTGCCGGCACGCCCCCTGGGAGGCCACCGCCGAGCGACCTGCCACTACCGATAAGGGCGCTTCTGTCTCCCGTAGGCATGGCCGGCGCCGCCTTTCACTACGCTCGCTGGACACGCTGCCCTGCGTGGGGATACAGTGTTTGGCCGTCGGGGTGACTCGCGAATAGAGCTCAATGGAAAATGATCGAGGACGCTATCGTAACTGAGGACGAGGAAGAGGCCAGCGACATGATTCGCCGGGCGAACGAAGAGAGCCAGCAGCAACTTCGTGCCGACGGCTTGGAGCCCACACGCAAGATCGTGGTCATTGACCAGTACCGTCATAACGTAGAGATCGACTCGGATATGCCGTGGCTGGTCCGGACACGGCCCATTAGCTAGTTCCTGTCCGATAATCCCGAATTGAGAGAAGGCATGCCAACGGCGAGGCTAGTGGAGCGTGTTCAGGGCCTTTAACAACTCACGAATCGGCGACCCCTCACGTGATCGTGACGCGTCCGGGGCTCAGTTTTGACATTTCAACGGACGCAGAGCCCGCCGGGCAGCCCGATTACGACACAGCGAGCCGTCGAAGGCGCCCGAGAAACCGTCAGATGAGAGGAGCCGCGCCCGGTGGCGGGCGTCAGGTGGGCAGTAAGCGAACGAACCGCAGCAGGTTGTGGGCGAACACTGCCGAGTGTACGTAGGCCTGGAAATGTTCCCAGCCGCGCCAGTGGCAGCGATCCAGCCCGAAGCAGCGCTTCAGATAGGAAACGCCTGCTTCAACGCCCGCCCGAAAGCGCTTGAGTTGGCCGTAAATCCACGCCGAAGGCGTCATCTCGGTCGGCTCCAGCCCGCTTTTCTTGTGGAACACCACGTGTTCGACTCCCAACTCCTTGGCGGCTGCCAGATTCGCCTGCGACGCATAGCCGCCATCGAAAGCCGCTCGTTGCGGTGCCTCGCCGTAGATTGCCACGTGCCGCTCCAGCATCGGCAGGCAGCGTTCGCTGTCGGCCGGGTTGCCGCTCTCCACCACCACGTCAAGCACCAGCGCACTGCGCCCCGTGGTCAGGTTGATCTTGTGTCCGTAGTGGGTCGCACGCCCGCCCTTGCGGATGATGTCGGTGTGCGGCTCGAACAGACTCACCACCTTCCCGCTCGCTGGCACCGTTTCCCCGGCGAACACGCGGCGCTTGGTCTGATCCACCACCCGCTCGAGCAGCTCAAGGTACGAGCGCACCTCGCTGCACCACCTCTCGGTCCACGGCGCAGCTTCGCAGGCCACCACCGGCAGCGCTGCCTCGACGTAGCCGATGGTCCGCTTCACCACCCGCAGCAACTTCCGGTAGGTGGCCGCGCGCGCAGATCCAGCAGGGGCTTCCCCCGCTTGGGTTCGATGTCGGAAACGAGTCTACCAGACTGTGCGGGCCGTAGTTGTTATCGGCAGAGTGGTCGGATGGGTACTTCCGAGACACCGAGGGGCGTGTCCGTGCGTGGGACGGTGGAAAGACGAAGGAGGAATGCAGCTCCTGATAGTTGCAGGCCAGCGACGGGGCCGGGCAGCTTGGTCAGCGGCCGTCGTTCTGAGGCCCCGGACGGGCGTCAGAAACCCGTTCCAAGAAGCTGTATGGGCGGCCGGAGCAACCACCGTCTCGACTGAACGGGTTTGTACGGAAGTGAACACAGAGGTGGCATCGGCACGCGATCTAGCGAGGGTGATCGGATGAGCAACACGTCGTCGGAACCTGATGCTCTCCGTTGGCGCGCGGGCATGGTAGAGCTGAAAAAAGATGCGGTGGCGGTGGCGCGCAAACTGGAACGGCGGTTGGAACACGCTGAGATCATAGGTCGGTACCTTTGGAAGACACATGACAACGGTGTTTATTTCCTCTGCGCAAGTGCCGTTGTGGCACTCTTTCTCATCGTAGTGCCGGCAGTAGCTCAGAACCTGATCATCACCGATCGGAAATTGCCGCCGAACTACACTAACTTGAAGCAAATAGTTGGACCCGCGGCGTATCGGGCCCATAAAGTATATTTTGGCCGCTTTGGAGGGCTATGGTCGTGAAACTCAATACGTTGAAATGTAAGTTATTGAAGCCGTTATCCATTGCATTCTTGCTAATCGTATCCCCATTGTACTCCGACGATATTCGCTTTGTTCCCGTCCACGAATTAACCAATTTTAGGCCAATGGATGCCATCTACCACCCGCGTGACAACCACCGGTTGATGGTTCTCAATCAAGGTGGGCGAGTTGACATTTTTGACATCAATATCTGGAGCGAGCCTAAGAAGATCTTAGAAATCCCAACTGGAGCATATACTGTTGCGTTTAGTCCCGACGGGAAGCAGATCGTATCTGGAGCGGACGACGGAACTGTACGTATATGGAATGTGAACGAAGCCGGAGGCATGCCTAACACGCTTGGTACCCATGATGGATGGATCTTTACTGTCGCGTTTAGTCCCGACGGGAAAAAGATCGTATCCGGAGGGCAAGACGGCAATGTACGTCTATGGAATGTGAACGACACTGTAGGAGTGCCTTACACGCTTGGTACTCATGACGGATGGGTCTCTACTGTTGCGTTCAGCCCAAGTGGCAGCCACATCGTGTCAGGCGGTTACGACAAGACGATGAGGATCTGGCACTTAGATTCCCCTAACACCGTAAGTGCGCCGTTAGCCGCACATGATAGCACTGTCCACAGTGTCGAGTTTAGTCCCGACGGAAACTTTGTCGTATCAGGTGATGCTTTCGGAGTCCTACAGTTGTGGGATGTTACCGACCTTGCTCGACCTACGCTCGTAGGAATCCCCATCGAGGCTCATCGAGACGAATTATGGGATGTATCCTTCAGTCAAAATGGAGAATATATCGTCTCCGGAGGCAGCGACGGAGCTATCCGATTCTGGTCTGTTGCCGATATCAGGAGCGGCAAAAAGGTAGTCGGTACGTTGATTGAGGGTCACAGATTCGGGGTCGGAAGTGTCCGCTTCAGCCCCGATGGAAACCGAATTATAACGAGCGGCGAGGATCGTACCGTGAGAGCCTGGGACGTCCATGGTATTGTCTCGATGCCCGGTTTTCTTGAGCATGGTAGTTGGGCGACAACTGTCTCGTTTAGTCCGACTGGTGGATATATCGCGTCAGGTGGATACGACAACATAGTTAGACTGTGGGATGTCTCGGATTTTGCCGATGCTAGGCTAAAAGGAGAGTTGGAAGGGCACGAAGACGTGATAAACAGTCTTGCGTATAGCCCAAGCAGCAGCATAATTGCATCGGGCAGCAACGACGGGTCGATCATTCTTTGGAACATCGAAGACATTGAGAAACCGAGAGCTATGGGCGAACCGATTTCAGGAGATAAGTTTTACGTAAACGCTGTTGCGTTCAATCCGGATGGAACGCACCTTGCATCAGGAGGAACTGCCGGTATTCGACTGTGGCATGTGGACGAGGGCCGATTGACCGAGACGTGGCGCGATGCGCATGACGCCTGGATAACGGCCGTCGCATTTAGTTCTGACGGAAAGTATCTTGTGTCGGGATGCGACGAAGGGCTCCTGCGACTGTGGAGCGTAGAGGACGTCCATAATATTAGGCAAATTGGCACTCCTTTGTCGGCGCATTTTGGAGTTCGGAGCGTGGCCTTCCATCCCGATGGAAAGCACTTCGTGTCTGGTGGAGATGACGACCAAGTGTTGATGTGGAACGTTGACAAGATTGAAGCCGGAGATGGCCGTGGCAGCCCAATCCCGGGACATGGAGGCGAGATTCTTAGTCTGTCGTTTGATCGGCAGGGTACGTATCTCTTGTCAGGTGGTTATCAGGGTGATCTGGGATTATGGGACTTCAAAAAAGGACGGAAGATCAGCGTACCAACCGAGGGACATAGAAGTTGGATTCAGAGTGTCGCGTTCAGCCCAGACGGACGTCATATGGCCTCGGCCGGAGGAGATGGTACGATACGATTGTGGCGATTGGGTAACGGCACCAGTGCTGGCGGCCCACTGAAGAACCTCAGCGGACTGATGAGGAACGTGGTGCTAAGTTCGACCGGTGATCAAATTGTTTCAATTAGCGAGCGTGGTGTCGCTCGCCTATGGCGTTCGGACGGCGTTAGGTTGCTAGGTGCCACCAAAGTGACTAGCGCGGAGTTTAGCCACGACGACACGAGGTTGTTTTTGGGACGAGACAACGGTGCGGTGGAGATCTGGGACACAGATAGTGCGACGTACGTGGGCGAGGCACTGGGCGGTCCGAGGAGCGCCGTGAACAGCATAGCCGTGGGCCCGGAAGGGAAGCACGTTGTGTCAGTGCGCCGTGATGGTTTAGCGATACTCTGGGACGTGGACAGCCTCTCATCTACGGATCACGAGGCCGCCATCGAAAGCGCCGCGTTCAGTCCAGATGGCACGCGTGTCGTCCTAGGCACCAACGACGGCACGGTACGGCTGTGGGACGTCAGAGTCCGAGATCGAGTAGGCGGAGCCGGCGAGGGACATCATGGTCCCGTTGAGAGCGTGGCGTTCAGCCCGGATGGAAACCACGTCGTGTCAGGGGGCGAGGACGGGACAGTCCGTTTATGGGAGGTCAATGATTTGCGCCTCTCAGGCGGCCTACCGATCGGAAACCACTTCAGGAGCGTTTGGAGTGTCGACTTTAGTATCGACGGGGAACGGGTGGTTTCAGCCGGCCATGACGGGAACGTTAGAATATGGGAGCGAGATGGTGAACAGATGGTACAATCAGCAGTTATTTGCGGGAGTGGATATCGTGAAATACGCTCTGTGAATTGGATAGCGCCTAGTGCGATCATAGTGGGCTGCCGCGATAGGACCGTGCTCTTGAACTCTAGTCTTGGACGTACGGGAGAGGTTTTTGTACTCCGAGAGGGGCTTGTAGCGACGATTGAGGGGCACGGTGTGTATGCATCACCGCCGAACCTAAAAGACAAGATAACTGCTTTCATCGGATCCGAAGATCAGGGCGTCGCAGACGTTATATCAGATCGACAAATGCAGCACTATCTGTTTGGGAGGTCAGACCCATGGTTGATCATCGGCACGACCACGGAAAGGGCAATAAACAAAGTCGTTGAGTTTCATAGGAGACTTGGAGTCTATTCGGTAGGCCTGTGGCTCCTGCTGGCGGAAATTATCGGAGTGTTGGCAGTAGTCACCGCGTGGCTATTTTGGCCCGCGAAGTTGGCTTGGTGGTCGATGCCAAAGGCTGGCAGCAGACATGCGGTACTTGAGATCTTTGAAGATAGCAGTAATCCGGTAACTGCGCGGCTGTCTGGTGTCGTTAGATTGCTTACTTTATTCCATGTACTAGGTCGCACGAAACGTCCCTTGGTAAAGTGGCTACAAGAGAGTCGTCCGGAGATCGAAGAAAGATGTTTCACTGACCGAACTCAGGTGCGCGAGCGTGCCAATTATTGCTCCGTTGGAAATGAGGACGATACAGCAAGATTCTTAAGCCATCTCGACGCCAATGAACGTGGGCTAATTTGGATATTGGGTGCTGGTGGCACTGGCAAGAGTGCGCTAGCTATTCACGTAGCCGGTGAGACCCTCGTGGGGAACACCAACAGACCGATTCCGTTATATATTGGTGAGGACTGGAAGGGATCACTTGCTGCGCAAGTGGCCCGCTACTTGCGAGGTCCCAATTGGACCAGAGGGCCGACTGAAAATATGGTCAAGACGCTCGGGGCTTTGGGTCTAGTCTGCCCATTGGTAGATTCATTGAGCGAGCGGAGCGACGAGGCTGGAACATCGGTGAAGAGTGCGGTGTTGGAGCACGACTTCAGACACGTTATAGTGACGTCTAGGAGAGAAGTGCACGATGAGCAGTTGGAACAGATAGTGGAGTCCATTGAAGTTCATCAACTAAAACGTGCTAACATACTACCGTTTATTGAGTCATACCGAGATTACTACCGCATCGATGTAGGATCGGAGGAGGTGAGGCGAAGAATTCAACCGCTCTTCGACGACGGTAGGAACATGCCTAGCCCTCTATTTCTTCGCTTCGCCATTGCGGAGGCCACGGCGGGGCCGGTGGGTGTGATAGATAATATGACCCTCGTGTTGAGGTATATGGAGGCGCTGCGCGCTGATAAGATAGATATTCGTAGCGAGGACATGGAGCGAGCGGCGGGAGTGGCAGCGATTAGGGCCGTTCAAGACAGGTTGATACCGGGTGAAGTCTCCGTGTCGGAATTACGAGAGACGCTAATGGCTGAGATCAACTCAGATGAGTTCTACGACGTGGCGGGAAAGGAGTCAATACGTCCACCGGAGGTTGTTAACTTGTTGGTGGAATCGGGGCTCTTGGTGCGTTGGTCAAATACCCTTCAGTTTACATACGATCCAGTAGCGGAATACCTTGCCGCGTGGTGGGTGAGAAGAACACGCCGTGGCAATCTTGAAGGCCTGCGCAGTCGCATAGAGCGTGCGGCTAATACGGGTGTGGGGCGCGCTTATCAGGAGGTAGCGGTGGCACCGCGACAGGCTATCTAGCTATGCAGTCCACCATACCGGACCTACTTGTGCAGATCTGCAAGCTCGGTGGAGTCTTATGGACTGCGGCTTTTGGCATAATGGGTCTGCTGGTGACGTTTCGCGATGAGAGAACGCAACGAGTCACCAAATGGGGCCGCATAGCACTATCAGGTATTGTCGTTTCGACCACTCTTGGTGTCGTGGGTCAGCTTCTTGAACACACCCTTGAAATAGAGAGCCTTTCCGAGAGTGTTGGACGGCAGGAGAAAATACTTCTCGAGATCAATCGCCAGAATCACTCGTTCACTGCTGACGCCCAGATCATTACAGCTCTTCGGTTTCCTAAAGACCATCCGGTGACCAAGGAATATCTTGATGACTGTCTTGATAACTGCCTCATGCCGCTCTTTAACGACATCATAGAGGAGTACGGTAATCGAGGTAGTTGGTACAATCCGAAATATTCGCAGATCTACGTTGATGGACATACTGGTCCCGAAGGAAATCAAGTAGATAAAATCTGGCTGCCAGTTCCTCATGACATATTATTTCCGAAGGAAGCCATTAAAGTGTCGCTAGAAGTTGGAGTCTACGAAGGATCTGTATCCGTCAATGACGTGGACCTTTCGCTCCCTGCCTCTGCTGGTAAACCATACTCTGAGGTTTCTTTCGCGCTGTCCTCAAATCGTCTCGAAGCAGGCCGCCTACACTACTTTCCGAGCCGCGAGATCTTCGTGTTCGAATTCCGAGCACCTCCAGGCCATATACGCACGGCATTCGCCCCGATGAGCATCCTAGATCTTCAGGATAAATTGCTCGTCGTCGGCATCCTCGGAGAGGAAAATGCGACGATTTCATTAGTCGGCATACAGTTCAGGCTTTCTTCTGGAGTTGCCGTGACAATTGGAAGTGAGGCATTCGAAGCTACCTCGAATTCCTGGCCGGATGTGTCGCACTTCGCGGTTATTGACGATCTCGATCAAACGGGGCAATGGCCGGTCGAGTACATACTGCCATGAACCCCTGATCACTTATTAAAATCGCTCTGCGGGAGCGTCGGACGGAAGCCAGACGGTCACCCCACTTCCGATAATACCGCCATCTGTCAACCCGGCGCCGGCTCGCCCGCGTGCTCCCACACTTCAAGCCTTCGACCCGGCACCCTATCAAATCTGCATACTACATTTGGAGTGGATGTACTATGGAATATTCGTGTATTTTGGCGGGCAAAGACTGTCTTTATGACGAATCATGGTTCCGCGCGCATGATGTCGGCGCAAAGGCCCTTCCGGCACCGAGCACGGCCGGCGTATGACGGGTCCGTATTGCTCGCCGTGCCGCCGATCTCATACTATTTGAGGACCATGCGAGATACTAATGAAACCGCCGTCGAGCTATGCTTGAATGCGCTACATGCCGCTGTAGCGCAAGCCCTTGATACGAGAACTGCGGATGGTAGTCGCCGGATGCACCGTCTACTCGCCGTGGCCGCGCTACTGATGGTTCTGGCCGTCGCTTCGCCCGCCTACAACCCGCCACCAGAGGGTTGGTTAGTAACGATCCGCGAGTACAGCGACCCGGATTCGGTGTCCTATTGGATTGACGTAACCGGAGACTGCATCGATCAGGATACAGCCAACGATTTGGTTGAGTCCGAGATGGTGCGCAACCGTATCACGAACGAGTACACCGGGCTTGCTCTGAACGTGGATGTGATGTGCCTGGCAACGGGGGACGGTTCGTGGGTGTACCACGTGAGGCCCTTTCTCCGGCGTTGGGAGCGGTTCGGCGAGCTTTTCGTTTTCTGGGACATATCTCTCAACCGAGCCACGATCGGGATAGCGGACACGGTCAAGACCATTGAGGATACCGTTACAGAAGCCGTGCGAATCGCGCTCACCGACTTCATCTACGCCCACAGTCAAGGGGTAGATTCAAACTGAAGCACTACCGGTAAGTTGCATGCATCCCCGTCTCCGGACAAAATTGAAACCAGTAGGGCAACGCCACGTCCGAGAACCGGGCACTCTGTCGCCTGGGAGCACCGGCTCCGAATCAGGGCGCCTGGTACGGAACGGTCATCACGGGTGCCGGTACCTCGGGCCTGCCCTTCGTCTGGGCGGCGAGTTGCTGCCTCTCCAGCTCGGTCAAGTACGTCCGGCGTAGATCGTTCGGGGTCACCGGGTCGACGCCTGCCTGCTTGGCGATGGTGCATACCCGCAGCATCACGGCTTGGTCGGTCATGGCCTTCGTCTGGATGCGCCCGCCCCTGACCGGGCACAGCAGGGCCCCTGACCAGTCGCCGCGGATCGCGATCCAGGCGTCGATCGCTTCCTTGCCACCGTCTGTCGCGTAAATCTGCCGCACGTCGTGGCGTACGGTGATGGCCCCGGACATCTGGTCGTAGTCCGCGAGCAAGAGCGCGGCTGCTTCCGAGCGCCGCAGGCCGGCGCCGTAGAGCAAAGCGAGCATGGCTACATCCCGTGCGCCGACAGGATCGGTACCGGGCGCCGCGAACAAACGCCGAACCTCGCCCCGTTTGACGTATCGTCCTCCACGTCGGCGCTGTTGCGGCTTCTCGTTCCGCTCGTCCTCGACAGCGATCCGCGTCTTGTCGTCTACCAGCCCGAGTTCCTATGCTATGCGCACCGTACTCCGGACCCCGAAAGCATGTGGTTGACG